>NZ_AP021868.1:0-4229996 GCF_009617955.1 Cobetia sp. AM6
GTGTCGCTCGCACTTTGGCAACAATGTCTTGACGCCCTGCAAGACGAGCTGAATTCACAGCAGTTCAATACCTGGGTTCGTCCCCTGCAGGCTGAGGAAGGCGACAGCGGAGAGCTGTGCCTGCTCGCCCCCAACCGCTTCGTGCGTGATTGGGTCAATGACAAGTACCTCAAACGAATTCACGAGCTGCTGCGTGAGCTGGCACCGGGCAAGCCGCCCAAGGTCGAGCTGAGCGTCGGTAGCCGCCGGACCGTCTCGAACCCGCGTCCGGAAGGCGCGGCTGCGTCGCCGGTATCTGCCCAGGCGCAAGCGCCGGGCCAGATGCCGAGCCCGCGTGCCCCTTCCGTGCATACGCCGCCGCGGGGCAATTTCGCGGAAGAGCGTGAGATGGCCGGCGATGGCGCCCGGGAACAGGCACCGCGTCGCAACACGCGCCAGGTGCAGGTAGAAGGTAGCCTCAAGCATTCCAGTGGCCTGAATCCGAACTTCACCTTCGAAACCTTTGTCGAAGGCAAGTCCAACCAGCTGGCCCGCGCGGCCTCGCGTCAGGTCTCCGAGAATCCCGGCGGCGCCTACAACCCGCTGTTCCTGTATGGCGGCGTGGGTCTGGGCAAGACCCACCTGATGCACGCGGTGGGCAATCATCTGGCCAAGCAGGGCGGCGAGAATGCCAAGGTGGTCTACCTGCATTCCGAGCGCTTCGTGGCGGACATGGTCAAGGCGCTGCAGCTCAATGCCATCAATGACTTCAAGCGTTTCTACCGTTCGGTGGATGCGCTGCTGATCGATGACATCCAGTTCTTCGCTGGCAAGGAGCGTTCCCAGGAGGAGTTCTTCCACACCTTCAATGCGTTGCTCGAGGGTGGTCAGCAGATGATCCTGACCTCGGACCGCTATCCGAAGGAGATCAATGGGGTCGAGGAGCGTCTCAAGTCACGCTTCGGCTGGGGGCTGACCGTCGCCATCGAGCCGCCGGAGCTCGAGACGCGCGTCGCGATCCTGATGAAGAAGGCCGATCAGGCCAAGGTCGATCTGCCTCACGATGCCGCCTTCTTCATCGCGCAGAAGATCCGCTCCAACGTGCGCGAGCTCGAGGGTGCCTTGAAGAAGGTCATCGCCGACTCCCACTTCATGGGGCGCGCGATCAATCAGGACTTCATCCGTGAATCCCTGAAGGACCTGCTGGCACTGCAGGACAAGCAGGTGGGTGTGGACAATATCCAGCGCACCGTGGCCGAGTACTACAAGATCAAGATTTCCGATCTTCACTCCAAGCGCCGCTCGCGCTCCGTCGCCCGTCCGCGTCAGGTCGCGATGGCGCTCGCCAAGGAGCTGACCAACCACAGCCTGCCGGAAATCGGCGATGCCTTCGGTGGGCGAGACCACACCACGGTGCTGCATGCCTGTCGCAAGGTGGCCTCGCTGCGTGAAGAGAACGCCGATATCCGCGAGGACTACAAGAATCTGCTGCGTCTGTTGACCAGCTGATCGAATTGCAGCGGCAGGTCGGGTTGGCGACAATCACGCTATCGGCCTGCTGTGCTCCGGGCTTGCCTGTCGCGGCCCCGAATTTCTTTTGCGTGCGCGCTGCCTGTCAGCGAGCATTGCCCCGTTTCCAGAGAGTGGAGTCTCCATGAAATTTGCCATTTCGCGTGAAGCCCTGCTGCGCCCGCTGTCCCTGGTGGCGGGTGTCGTCGAGCGTCGTCAGACACTGCCGGTGCTGTCCAATGTGCTGCTTGAAGTGTCCGATCAGCAGCTGTCGCTGACCGGGACTGACCTTGAGGTCGAGCTGATCGGGCGCGTCGAGCCCAGCCGTGTCGATGAGCCGGGTTCCGCGACGGTGCCGGCGCGCAAGCTGATGGATATCTGCAAGTCACTGCCCGAAGGCAGCGAGATCATTCTCGCGCTGGAAGAAGGGCGTGCCATTCTGCGCAGCGGCCGTTCACGCTTCACCCTGTCGACCTTGCCGGTGGCCGAGTTCCCGAACATCGATGATGGTCAGGGCGATATCACCGTCAGCCTGCCGCGCGGCACCCTCAAGCATCTGATCGACGCGACCTCCTTCGCGATGGCGCAACAGGATGTCCGGTATTACCTCAACGGCATGCTGCTGGAACTGACCAGCAACCTGGTGCGTACCGTGGCGACCGATGGTCACCGCCTGGCCGTCTGCGAGCAGGCCGCTGACATCAGCGTGCCGGAAGCGCAGAAGCTGATCATTCCGCGCAAGGGTATCCTTGAGCTGACGCGCCTGCTCGACGGCAGCAACGAGCTGATGACATTGACGGTCAGCGGGACGCACGTGCGTGCCCAGACCGGCGACTTCACCTTCACCTCCAAGCTGGTGGACGGCAAGTTCCCGGATTACGAGCGCGTTGTCCCGCGTGGCGGTGACAAGGTCATCGTGGCCGAGCGTGCCGAGCTGCGTCAGGTACTGTCGCGCACCGCGATCCTCTCCAACGAGAAGTACCGTGGCGTGCGCCTCTATCTGGAGGCCGGCAACCTGCGTGTGCTGGCCAACAACCCCGAGCAGGAAGAGGCTGAAGAGAATATTGCCCTTGATTATCAAGGGGCTGGCCTCGAGATCGGCTTCAATGTCGGTTACCTGATCGATGTGCTGGGAGTGCTGGATGCCGATCGCGTACAGCTGACGCTTTCCGATGCCAACAGCTCGGCGCTGTTGGAAGAGCCGGGTGGTGGCGATGCGCGTTACGTAGTGATGCCGATGCGTCTGTAATATCGTAATTGCTATTTAAATCAGTACCTTGAATCGTAATTGTGGCGCGATTGACGCGCGCAATCGCAGAATGAGCCTCGACAACACCCGCCATTTTCACTCCTGAATGGCGGGTGTTGTCGTATTTGAGCCCCGAAGGCGGCCATGGCTCTATTTCTCTATCGAATGAGGCCGTCATGGCGCTTGAACGACTTCAATTCCAGAATCTGCGCAACCTGGCGACAGTCGATATGGCGCCGGGAAAAGGGGTGAATCTGGTCAGTGGTGCCAATGGCAGTGGCAAGTCGAGCCTGCTGGAAGGTATCCATGTGCTGGGGCTGGCGCGCTCTTTCCGCACGCACAAGCTCAAGCATGCCATTGCGCATGACACGGCGGGAATGACGCTGTTTGGCCGCTTGGCAGGCGATCCACCGCGCCCCCTGGGGGTAAGGCGTGATCAGGCTGCAGATGGGCTGGAGATGCGGCTGGATGGCGAGAAGGTAGAGCGAGTCGCCCAGCTGGCTCAGGCCTTGCCGTTGCAGCTGATCAATCCGGATGCCTTCCGGTTGCTGGAGGGGTCGCCCTCTGCCCGACGTGAGTTCCTCGATTGGGGTGTGTTTCACGTGAAACACGACTTCTTCGACGTCTGGCGCCGTGTGCGTCGGGCGCTCAAACATCGGAACGCACTGCTCAGGCATGGTAAGATGGACGTTCAGGCACTTAACGTCTGGGATCGAGAGTTTGCTCACTGGAGCGAGCGTCTTGATGCCCTGCGCATGGAATATATGCAGGCGCTGGCGCCTCTGTTTCAAGCCACGCTTGCCGAGCTGATTGATTTACCCGAGCTGACTCTGCGCTATCAGCGCGGTTGGGATGCCAAGCGCCCTCTGGGCGACGTGCTGGCAGCAGGGCGCGACAGTGATAGCCATATGGGCTTTACCCAGACTGGCCCACAACGCGCCGACTTGCGTATTCGCCTGGGGCGACGCCCTGCAGTCGAGGTGTTGTCTCGCGGCCAGCAGAAGCTGGTGGTCAGCGCTCTCAAGCTGGCTCAGGGTCGCTTGCTCGAAGAAATGAACGGACGTACCTGTGTCTACCTGATCGACGATCTGCCGGCGGAACTGGATGGCGAGCATCGCCGTCTGTTCTGCCAGCTGTTGGCAGGCCTCGAGTGCCAGGTCTTCGTGACCTGCGTCGAACCCGAAACATTGGATCGGGTATGGTTGCCGAACACTGATGTCAGGATGTTTCACGTGGAACACGGGCGACTGCACACGGAATGATTTCACGACGGAGAAGCCAATGAGCGAACAGGCTTACGACTCATCAAGCATCAAGGTCCTCAAGGGCCTGGATGCCGTACGCAAGCGCCCCGGCATGTATATCGGTGATACCGATGACGGCACGGGGCTGCATCATATGGTGTTCGAGCTGGTGGATAACTCCATCGACGAGGCGCTGGCCGGTCACTGTAGCGAAGTCCGGGTCGTTATCCATGCCGACGAGTCAGTTTCCGTCAGCGACAACGGTCGTGGTGTGCCGACCGAGATCCATGAAGAGGAAGGCGTCAGCGCAGCGGAAGTCATCATGACCGTGCTGCACGCAGGCGGTAAGTTCGATGACAACTCCTACAAGGTCTCCGGCGGTCTGCACGGTGTGGGTGTCTCGGTCGTCAACGCGCTATCCGAAGAGCTCAAACTGACCATCTGGCGTCAGGGCAATGTCCACGAGCAGATCTATCGCCATGGCGAGCCGCAGTCGCCGCTGGGCATCGTGGGCCAGACCGAGAAGACCGGTACCCTGGTGCGCTTCAAGCCTTCCCCGCTGACCTTTGCCAATATCGAATTCCACTACGAGATTCTGGCCAAGCGTCTGCGCGAGCTGTCCTTCCTGAACTCCGGTGTCGCCATCCGTCTGATTGACGAGCGCAGCGGCAAGGAAGAGCTGTTCCATTACGAAGGTGGCCTCAAGGCGTTTGTTGACCATATCAACACCAACAAGGCGCCCTTGAATCCGGTGTTTCATTTCGAGATGGAGCGCGAGGATGGCATTGCCGTCGAAGTGGCGATGCAGTGGAATGAAGGCTTCGCCGAGAATATCTTCTGCTACACCAACAATATTCCTCAGCGCGATGGCGGGACTCACCTGGCCGGCTTCCGTGCGGCACTGACGCGTACGCTCAATAGCTATATTGAGGCGGAAGGTCTGCTCAAGAAATCCAAGGTCGGTACGACCGGGGATGATGCCCGTGAAGGTCTGACCGCGATCATCTCGGTCAAGGTACCGGACCCGAAGTTCTCCTCGCAGACCAAGGACAAGCTGGTATCGTCCGAGGTCAAGACAGCCGTCGAGCAGGAAATGGGCCGTCTGTTCTCCGAGTATCTGATCGAGAAGCCCAACGAAGCCAAGGGCATCGTCAACAAGATGCTGGATGCGGCGCGGGCGCGTGAAGCCGCACGCAAGGCGCGTGATATGACGCGTCGCAAGGGCGCCCTGGATATCGCAGGTCTGCCGGGCAAGCTGGCTGACTGTCAGGAGAAGGACCCGAGTCTCTCTGAACTGTACCTGGTCGAGGGTGATTCCGCTGGTGGCTCCGCCAAGCAGGGGCGTGATCGTCGTACCCAGGCGATCCTGCCGCTGAAGGGCAAGATCCTCAACGTCGAGAAGGCGCGCTTCGACAAGATGCTGTCGTCTGCCGAGGTTGGCACGCTGATCACCGCGCTGGGTTGCGGTATCGGTCGTGAAGAGTTCAACCCCGACAAGCTGCGCTATCACTCCGTCATCATCATGACGGATGCCGACGTCGATGGTTCGCACATCCGTACGCTGCTGCTGACCTTCTTCTTCCGTCAGATGCCGGAGCTGATCGAGCGCGGTCATATCTTCATTGCCCAGCCGCCGCTCTACAAGATCAAGCGTGGCAAGCATGAGCAGTATCTGAAGGACGAGCAGGCGCTGCAGGACTATCTGACCGCCACGGCGCTTGACGGCGGCAAGCTGCACGTCAACGCTGATGCCCCGGGTATCGCCGGCGCTCAGCTGGAAGCGCTGGTCAACCAGTATCGTGGCGTGATGAAGCGCATCGATCGTCTGGCGCGCGTCTATCCGTCTGCCGTGCTGCGCAAGATCGTGCACGCTCCGCATCTGGATGAGGCCGCTCTCGCGGACCAGTCTCAGGTGCAAGGCTGGATCGACGGTCTCCAGAAGGAAATGGATGACCTGATTGCCTATGAGGGCGGCCCGCACTACAGCTTCACTCTCAGCCACGACGGCGAGCGCAATCTCTATCTGCCGGCGGTGACGCTGACGGCACATGGTGTCAGCAGCGATTACCTGTGGGATGTCGACTTCTTCAAGTCCGCCGACTACCGCGAGATGAGTGAGCTGGGCAACATGCTGGAAGGCCTGCTGGAAGCTGGCAGCTACGTCTCGCGCGGTGAGCGCAAGAAGGAAGTCGTCACCTTCTACGAAGCCCTCGACTGGCTGATGAAGGAAGCGGCACGTGGCTTCAGCATCCAGCGCTACAAGGGGCTGGGCGAGATGAACCCGGATCAGTTGTGGGAAACCACCATGGATCCGGAGTCCCGTCGCATGCTGCGTGTGACCGTCGAGGATGCGATCGGTGCCGATCAGATGTTCAACACCTTGATGGGTGATGAAGTCGAACCGCGCCGTGACTTCATCGAGCGCTTCGCGCTGGTGGCCAACCTCGACGTCTGATGGCGTTGAGCTAGCGCTTGGCAGATGTCTTGCCAAGCCGGGCTAGAAAAACGGCCCCTGATCTTCGATCAGGGGCCGTTTTTGCATGTGCGTGTTGCCGCAATCAGGGGCAAGGATAACAGCGAGGAGTAGGGCTCGGTCACGGCTGAGGGTGTCGTCTCAGCCGGGCGTGCCGCCCTGATCGGTGCGTTGCTTGGTCAGCCAGGCGGTGATTCGCTCTGCCGTGATGGAGGACGTCGCAAGCCCCAGGTGATCAATTGTCTCGAGGACTTCCACCTGCGCCGCGGGGTGGTGGGGTTGCAGACATTGAGCAAGTCGCTCGGCATGAAACGCCTCGTCATGCTCGCCGATCAGCGCCAGCACTGGCAGCTGATGATGGGCGAGCGCCTTGAGGTCACTTTGATAGTCGCGAGGATTGAGGCCCGTCATCAAGCGCCACGAGTAGGCGTCGGTGGTATGTGCATCGCGGTACTCTGGCGGGATATTGAAGCCAAGGACCTCAATATGATCCAGGCGATGGATGCCGAGCCGATTCAGCAGCGCGCAGGCCAGCATTCGCGCGATGCGTGGCTGTGCCCAGCGTGAATCACGGCGCATGTTGGGCGCGAGATGATGCAGGTACGGCGCCAGCAATATCACGCCGTGGAGCGGAATATCGGCACGCTGGCGCTGACAGGCAGCGGCCGAGAAGCGCAGTGCCAGGCCGCCTCCGGCAGAGTGGCCAGCGACAATGACTCTGGCATCGGCTGGTAGCTCGAGCGACAGGATCAGGTCCTCGAGGTCTTCCTCGAGCTGGAGCAGGTGGTCGATGTCGCCACGTCGCTGCGGGGCTGGGCCGTGGCCGCGCAAGTCCGGCGTATGCACATGATGACCAGCCTCAGCCAGGCGCGTTGCCAGCGATGCGAGATAACGGCTGTCAGCGCTGGAGCCATGCAGCAGGATTAGGTGTGAGCGGCTCCCTGACATGCCTGCTGCGGGATAATGGCGACAGCCCAGGCTGCTGTCATCGCGGCAGCGGTAGGGGACGAGTTCATTCGGCGCTGACCACGCTTCCTTGTCTGCCAGGAAGGTTGTGAAATCAAAGGCATGGCTGCTGGAATCTGGCATTGGCTACACTCGCTCGGATGTCACGTCATGAAAAAAGCCCGCTATCTGATCCGGTCAGATAGCGGGCTTTTTCGTTCAAGTGCTCGGCGCACTCGACAGGCTGATCAAGCCCCGTGCCTCAAGGCTCGATGTCTCAAGGCTTGCTGCCTCAAGGCTTAGTGCGCCTGATTGAGGAAGCCTTCATCCAGCTTCAGCTCGTCATTGCGGTTGACGCCGATATCGCGGGACAGGATGTTGCTGGCGATCTGCTTGGCTTCTTCCAGAGAGTGCATCTGTGCGGTGCCGCACTGATAGACGTTGAGCTCCGGAATCTCCTCCTGACGCGCCACGTTGAGCACGTCCTGCATGGCAGCAGACCAGGCAGCGGCCACGCGAGCTTCTTCCGGTTCACCGATCAGGCTCATGTAGAAACCGGTACGGCAACCCATCGGTGAGATATCGATGATCTCGACGTCATCACCGTTGAGGTGCTCGCGCATGAAGCCGGCGAACAGGTGCTCGAGGGTGTGAATGCCTTTCTCGGAGAGAATCTCTTCATTCGGCACGCAGAAGCGCAGGTCGAAGACGGTGATGTTGTCGCCTTTCGGGGTGCCCATCTTCTTGGCCACGCGCACGGCAGGCGCCTTCATGATGGTGTGATCGACAGTGAAGCTATCCAGCAGTGGCATGTGAAGCCTCCAGCATGAGGAAGTGAGACAGGCAGGCAGTCGCCCGCCCGGATTCATGTCTGAAGGGTAGCATATCGCCGCTACTGATTAGAGAGGCAAGCGCGCCGTGCGCAGGGTTATCGCAGGGCCGGCGCGCCTCACAGATAGCTTTCGGCAGCGGCTTCACAGCTGACGCAGCGGCGCTGGGACTTTCCCGGCTCACCATCCGACATGGGGTGATTGAGCTCACCATCGAGCAGGCGGTTGGTGAAGTCGGCCAGGTTGGCCACTACCAGCACGTCCTTGAGCCCCTCGCCATCTGCCAGCGTCTTCTGGCCCTTGCCGGTCATCACCAGCGCGGCGCGACAGCCGGCCTTCTGGCCCGCGATGAGGTCACGCAGGCTGTCGCCCAGCATCCAGGCACCTTCGAAGTCGGGAATCTGCAGGGCATCCTGGATCTGGTGGAGCAGACCGGGTTCCGGCTTGCGGCAATCGCAGCCGTCGTCCGGGCCATGCGGGCAGTAGGCAATGTGAGCGATATCGCCACCGGCTTCCTTCACCAGCTGCATCATCTTGGTGTGCATCTGGTCGAGTTCGCGGTGGCCGAAATGGCCACGGGCGATTCCGGACTGATTGGTCGCCACGGCCACGGTATAGCCAGCGCGGGTCAGACGGGCAATGGCCTGGATGGAAGTGGGGTATTCGATCCACTCCTCGGCGTTCTTGACGAAGGCATCGGAGTCTTCATTGATGACACCATCACGGTCGAGCACGATCAGTTTTTGCATGGTCAACTCTTCACTTCAGGGCAGTCAGGGGCGTCAGCCGGGCTGCTTGTCAGGGGTCGCCGCTTTGCCTGGAAAATTGTGAGCCGAGTCACAAGATGACGCTCGCACGTGGGGATGGGCAAATGGCGCCGAGTGGTCGAAGTGCGTGGTGCGACAGGCTGCCGCGCTTTTCGAACACTGTTTCTATACTGGAATACTAGTGCGACCTAGGTAGGGGATCAAGGCAGAAATTGTGACATCGCTGCCGTGTTGCGTGAAATCCTGTCACGCAACACGGCATTTCGGGACCCCGGATGCAAAAGAACCCCGCCGTGGCGGGGTTCTTTTGCAGAGACTGCGCGTTACCGATGTCAGGGACAGCGTGGATCGGCAGTTCTTATTGGGTCAGCAGACTGATGTCGGCCACACCCATGAACAGGCCTTGCAGACTGGCCAGCATCGCCAGACGATTGGCGCGCACGGCGGCATCGTCGGCGTTGACCATCACCTGATCGAAGAAGGCATCGACCGGCTCGCGCAGGCTGGCCAGTGCATCGAGGGCCTCCTGGTAGCGCGCCGCGGCGAACAGCGGTGCCACTTCCGCGCCACGTGCCGTCAGGGCCTCTGCCAGTGCCTGCTCGGCCGGCTCGCTCAACAGGCTCGCATCCACCTCGGTGCGACCATCGTGCTCGGCCTTGGCGAGGATGTTGGAGACGCGCTTGTTGGCTGCAGCCAGAGCAGCGGCCTCCGGGCGTTCGCCGAAGGCGTGCACGGCACGCAGACGACGCGCGAAGTCCAGCGGATTGCTGATCTTCAGGGTACGCACGGCCAGGTACAGTTCGGCACCCATGCCTTCATCGCTGGCCCAGGCGCGGAAGCGATCGAGCATGTACTCGAGCACGTCCTCGACCAGTCCTTCGGCCTTGGGCAGATCACGATGCTGCTTGGCGCTGACGGTCAGCAGCTCGCGCAGGTCGAGGTCCAGCTCACCCTTGATCAGGATGTTGAGCACCCCGATGGTGGCGCGACGCAGTGCGAACGGGTCCTTGGCGCCGGTCGGACGCTGACCGATGCCGAAGATGCCGGTCAGGGTGTCGAGACGGTCGGCCAGGGCAATCGCCATGCCGGCCTTGGTCGTGGGGATCGCATCGCCGGCGAAGCGCGGCAGATACTGTTCTTCCAGCGCGAGAGCGACGGTGGCATCTTCGCCATCGTGACGGGCGTAGTAGTGGCCCATGATGCCCTGCAGTTCCGGGAATTCCAGCACCATCTCGGTGACCAGGTCGGTCTTGGCCAGCTGTGCGGCACGTGCGGCGTGGTCGACATCGGCACCGATGCGTTCCGCGATGTGGCGTGCCACGGCTTCGCTGCGACGGGCCTTCTCGGCCATGCTGCCCAGCTTCTGCTGGAAGACGACGCTCTCGAGCTTCTCGCGACGCGATTCCAGCGTGCTGCGCAGGTCGGTCTCGTAGAAGAAGGCGGCATCGCCCAGACGCGGACGAATCACCTTCTCGTTACCGGAGATGACCTGTTGTGGGTCCTTGCTCTCGATATTGGAGACGGTGATGAAGGCCGGCTTGAGCTTGCCGTCGTTGTCCAGCAGGTGGAAGTACTTCTGGTTGGCCTTCATGGAGGAGATCAGACACTCCGCCGGCACTTCCAGGAAGCGCTCGTCGAAGGTGCCTGTCAGTGCCACCGGCCATTCCACGAGGCCGTTGACCTCGTTGAGCAGGGCTTCCTCGATGACGGCGTTGGCACCATAGACTTCCGCCTCGGCCTGGACCTGTTCGCGGATACGCTCACGGCGCACCTCACGGTTGGCCAGCACGCGGGCATCTTCCAGCGCGTCGAGATAGTCCTCGGCGTGCGCCAGCGTGATGGCCTGCGGCGCATGGAAGCGGTGGCCGAAGGTGGTGCGACCGGAGTCGAGGCCGAGCACGCTGGCCTCGATCACTTCGCTGCCGTAGAGCGCGACCAGCCAATGCACCGGACGCGAGAACTCGATGCGTGAGGCACCCCAGCGCATGTTCTTCGGCACCGGCAGGCGAGCCACGACCTGCTCCAGCATGGCCGGCAGCAGGGCGGAGAGATGCTCGCCCGGCTGGGTGTGACGATAGCCGAGCCAGGTGCCCTTGTCGGTTTCCAGCTCGATCAGATCACTGACTTCGACACCGCAGGAGCGGGCGAAGCCCTGCACCGCACGGGTCGGTTCGCCATCCTTGAAGGCGGCGGCCTTGGCCGGCCCGCGCTTCTCGATCTCGCGATCCGGCTGGCGCTCGGCCAGGGATTCGATCATCACCGCCAGACGACGCGGTGTGGCGTAGGCACGTACCTGACCGAAGGCGACTTCGGCGTCGCGCAGGCCATCGGCGAGGCCGTTGGCGAGGCTGTCAGCGAGTGCGTCGATGGCGCCCGGCGGCAGTTCTTCGCAGCCCAGTTCGATCAGCAGGGTATTCACGGAGGCCATGCTTACGCGTCTCCCTCGGTAGTGGTGTCATCGGCGGCGAGCAGCTCATCACGCAGCGCTTGCGGGGCCAGCGGGAAGCCGGCGGCCTTGCGCGAATCGTAATAGGCGTGGGCCACATCACGGGCGAGAGTGCGCACGCGCAGGATGTAGCGCTGACGCTCGGTGACGGAGATGGCGTGACGCGCATCCAGCAGGTTGAAGGTATGTGATGCCTTCAGTACCTGCTCGTAGGCCGGCAGCGGCAGGTTGGCGGTCAGCAGCTTCTGGCACTCGCTCTCGCAGTGATCGAAGGCAGCGAACAGCTCCGGCACGGCAGCGTGCTCGAAGTTGTAGGCCGATTGCTCCTTCTCGTTCTGCAGGAAGACGTCGCCATAGGTCACGACGGAGCCGTCCGGCGCGGTGGTCCAGATCAGGTCGTAGACGCTGTCCACGTCCTGCAGGTACATCGCGATGCGCTCGAGGCCGTAGGTCAGCTCGCCGGTGACCGGGAAGCATTCGATGCCGCCTGCCTGCTGGAAGTAGGTGAACTGGGTCACTTCCATGCCGTTGAGCCACATTTCCCAGCCGAGGCCCCAGGCGCCCAGCGTCGGAGATTCCCAGTTGTCCTCGACGAAACGGATGTCGTGGACCAGCGGGTCGATGCCCAGACGCTCCAGCGAGCCCAGATAGAGCTCCTGCAGGTTGGCCGGTGACGGCTTCATCACCACCTGGAACTGATAATAGTGCTGCAGGCGATTGGGGTTTTCGCCGTAGCGGCCGTCGGTGGGACGGCGGGAAGGCTGCACGTAGGCAGCGTTCCAGGTTTCAGGACCGATGGAGCGCAGGAAGGTCGCCGGGTGGAAAGTCCCCGCGCCAACCTCCATATCCAATGGTTGCAGGATGATGCAACCCTGTTCGGCCCAGTATTGCTGCAGGGCCAGAATCAGGCCCTGGAAGGTTTTCACGTCTGGCTGTGTCATTGGTGAAGCCCGTTGGCCCATGAATTCGAGAACTGCCGAGTATACAATCCCCGCTTATCGGGTTATAGGCCGCAGACGAAACCGAGTGCGTGCCATTTCCAAATTCTGATGTGTCGCGTTACTGAACGCGCGCGTTGCCTACAAGCCTCTAGAGGCTCTGGGAGCTCAAATGATCGTCGTTACCGGAGGCGCCGGCTTCATCGGTGCCAATATCGTCAAGGCACTCAATGACCGCGGCCGTACCGATATCCTGGTGGTGGATGACCTGAGTGACGGCACCAAGTTCGTCAATCTGGCGGACCTGACCATCGCCGATTACCTCGACAAGGACGACTTCCTGATTCGCGTCCAGTCGAGCCTGATGGGCGAGTATGCCGAGTTGCCGAAGATCGAGGCGATCTTCCACGAAGGCGCCTGCTCGGACACCACCGAGTGGGACGGCCAGTTCATGCTCGAGAACAACTTCGAGTACTCCAAGGTGCTGCTCAACTTCTGCGAAGCGAACCAGATTCCCTTCCTCTACGCGAGCTCCGCGGCGACCTACGGCGACAGCCAGGTCTTCAAGGAAACGCCGGAGTTCGAAGGTCCGCTCAACGTCTACGGCTACTCCAAGCTGCTGTTCGATCAGCACGTGCGCCAGCGCTGGGACAGCCTGACCACCCAGGTCGTCGGCTTCCGCTATTTCAATGTCTACGGCCCGCGTGAGCAGCACAAGGGCAAGATGGCCAGCGTAGCCTATCACCATCACACCCAGGTGAAGGCGGGCGAGAACCCCAAGCTGTTCGGCGCCTACGATGGCTACGATGCCGGCATGCAGAGCCGTGACTTCGTCTATGTCGGTGATGTGGTCGACGTGAACCTGTGGTTCCTCGATCACCCGGAAGCCTCCGGCATCTTCAATCTGGGTACCGGTCGCGCCGAGCCGTTCAAGGCGATCGCCGAGACCGTCATCGAGTACTACGAGAAGGGCGAGATCGAGTACATCGACTTCCCGGAAAACCTCAAGGGTCGCTACCAGAGCTTCACGCGTGCCGATATCGGCAAGCTGCGCAAGGCCGGCTGCAACGTCGAATTCAAGACCGTTGCCCAGGGCACGCGCGCCTATCTCGAATGGCTGAATCGCTGAGTCCGAGCACGTGTGGACTGAGCGCGTGCGGACTGAGCGTGTGTGGATTGAGGGTGAGCGCCTGCCTCGCAAGGGCGATGGGGCAGGGCAAGCGCACCCGCAAGGAGGATTGGCCGTGAAGAGGAGCAAGGCATGAGTGAGCGCATTCTGGTGGTCGGGCCCAGCTGGGTCGGCGACATGGTGATGGCGCAGAGCCTGTTCATGACGCTGAAGCAGCGCTCGCCCGGCTGCCGGATCAGTGTGCTGGCGCCCGCCTGGTCGCAGCCGATCATCGAGCGCATGCCCGAGGTCGAGGAGGCACTGGCGTTGCCGGCGGGGCATGGTGACTTCGCCCTTAAGGCGCGCTGGCAGCTCGGGCGTTCGCTGCGTGGGCGCTTCGACCGCGCCATCGTGTTGCCGCGCTCGTGGAAGGCAGCGCTGGTGCCGTTCTTCGCGCGCATTCCGGTGCGCGTCGGCTTCACCGGTGAGCAGCGCTACGGCCTGCTCACCGAGTGCCGCAAGCTCGACAAGTCGGTGCTCGATCAGACCGTCAAGCGCTTCACGTCGCTGGGCCTGCCCGTTGAGGAGGCCAATCCGCCGGCGGGCATCCCGGAGCCCGCTCTGGTCACTGACAGCGCCAATCAGCTGCGCTTGCGCGGCGAGTTGGGACTGGTGGCGCCGCCGGCACCCATCATCGGCATGATGCCCGGGGCGGAATATGGCCCGGCCAAGCAGTGGCCGCTGGCGCACTTTCGCGCGCTTGCCGAGTCATTGACTCGCCAGGGGGCCGAGGTGCGCATCTTCGGTGGCCCCAAGGATGTCGCGGCGGGAGAGGAGATCGCCCAGGGGCTTGCGGGCGTTCACAACCTGTGTGGCAAGACGCGGCTGGCGGATGCGGTGGACCTGATCGCCGAGTGTCGGGAAGTGGTCAGCAATGACTCCGGCCTGATGCATGTCGCGGCCGCGGTAGGGGCCCGTATCCAGGGTATCTACGGTTCCTCGTCGCCGCATTACACGCCGCCGCTGACGGCCAATCGCGAGATCCACTGGCTGGCGCTGGAGTGTTCACCCTGCTTCAAGCGCGTCTGCCCGCTGGGGCATACCAATTGCCTGAACCATATTGCTCCCGAGCGACTGTTGACGGCGATCTCGCTGGATGAGGATGCGCGGTGAACCTGCCGAGAAACCGTACGACGGATGATCTGATCCACCCGCGCATGCGCGGGGCCATGCAGCGTGCTCAGCGGATCGAGGCGCTGCGTGCCTGGTGCGAGCACCACCTGATACTGCCGTTCAGTCGTTGCTGGTTGATGCGCTGGAAGCGCCAGCGTGCACGCCATCAGTCCCTTGAGCGCCGTGGCCTGCCGCGTCATGCGCTGGAAGACGTGATGGGGCAGGAGGCGTTGACGGTCTGGGTCAATCCGCGTGAGCTGGTGCGCGACGTCAACTTCGGGCGTGACAAGCGCAACCGGCCTTCCTCCAACGCCTTCATCTGGGATGGCGACTGGGACCTGCGGCGCGGTGCCTTCCGTTTCGGTTCACGCTCGCGTCTGATGCGGGACCTGATCGAGCATGGCGATGACCTGACGGTGACGGAGCGCTATCAGCACTTGAAGGCCTTGCTGGAGGCGGGCAAGCCGTGGGCGTCTCCGCGTGATGGGCTGTTGATGGACAGTGAGGAGCAGATTCTCGGCTATCTGCGCTGTTATCGCGGTTATCTGCAGGACATGGCCAGCAATGGCTTTCGTCAGGGGGTCACCAAGGACGAGATGGGTGTCGCGGTGACGCGTGAGGGTCGCCTGCTCAAGATCAACCGTGGCCTGCATCGTCTGGCCATGGCGCAACAGGTCGGTGTGCCCAGCGTGCCCGTCGTCATCAAGGCGGTACATCGTGAGTTCTGGGACAGAGTGACCGCTGGTGCCGAAGGCGGTGAGGCCCTGCAGCGGCTGCAGGCTGCGCTGCGTGAGTGTCGACCCGAAAGCGAACCAGGTCCGCTGGATCCCAAGACATATCCCGTATTGGGTGTGGATGAAGGTTGGCCGGATCTGCGCGGCCTGGAGGACGGTGATTCGCGCGCCTGAGTTGCTGACCTGCTGTTTGGAAAAACGAAAAAAGCCCTGTTTCATTGTGATGTTTCACATGAAACAGGGCTTTTTTATTCTCTAGCCGGGCGATAGGTACTTGGATGATAGGTGCCTGGACGATAGGTGCTTGTGGGCCAGCTGTCTGAGATGAAAAGTGGTCTAGCGTGCCAGCCGCTGATAAAGCCCCAGATAGGCCTCGCCCATGGCGCTGGGAGTGAAGCGTGCCAGATGCCTCCGTGCCCCCGCGACCAGCCGCTCCCGACGTGGTGCATCAGCGACGAGTGCCACGATGGCGGCAGCCAGTGCCTGGGCATCGCCGGTGGGTACCAGCACGCCGGTGCTGTCGTCATGCACGATATCGGGGATGCCATCCACATCGCTTGCGATGATCGGTACGCCGTGATCCATCACGTCGAGCAGAATCGAGCCGAGACCCTCGTTGCGTGACGGAAAGGCGAACAGATCGAAGGCTTCCAGATAGTCGCCGACATTGGTGTGGAAGCCTTCCCAGACCAGATTGTCGAGATCGCCACTTTCCGCCTTGAAGGCCGCCTCGTCCTCACCAGCGCCCAGGCAGACGAACAGCAGCTGCGGGTGGCTGTCGCGCAGCCTGCGGGCCGCCTCGATCAGCACTCGCTGGCCCTTGTGGCGGTCCACCAGGGCGCCGACATGCCCGATGACAACACGATCCCCTGCGGGCGTATTGCCGAAATGCTGGCGTAGCTCGGCCACGGCCTGCTTGTCGCTGGGCAGATGGGCGAGGGTGCTGGGAATCAACGCCGTCTCGCCCCATTGGCGCTCCCGCAGGTGAGATTCGATCACCGACGAAATCGCCACCCGGCAGGCGGCCGCGCGATAGGTCAGGCGATTGAACGGCTTGTCCTTCACCGGCTGGGGCACCCGGCGTGTCAGCAGGTAGGGCGTGCCGGTGAGGCGCTGATGCAGCCATGCCCAGTGCACGGCCTTGGCTTCGTGAGCATGCACGATATCGGCGCGGGGCTGGCCGAGATGGCCCTTGAAGCGTCCGCTGATCTCGATCACGTCCACCGTGACGGCAAGCTCAAGCGCCGCCAGTTCGCTGATCAAGGGCGAGCCCCGTAGGCACACCAGTGACTGGCGGATCGGCGCACCGGCTTCGCCGTTCTCCCCCGGACTTGCGCGTCGCGCCAGGTCCGCGATCAGGTTGAGCGTCTGGCGCTCACCGCCGCGAAAGCCGCGTGCCAGATTGACATGGCGTACGTGAAGCGGGCGCGTCACACCTCGCGCGGCAGTCGGCTCACAGCTAGAGGTCATGGTCACCATACCTTGTTGAAATCTTCGGCCTCACGCACCTTGGCGTCGCGCTGGAATTCCAGCAGCTTGGCGTATTTCAGGTAGGCATTGACGCTGGCTGACAGCGCCACCGAGAAGCCATCGACGCCATCGCGGAAGCCGGCCTGGAAGACGAACTTGCGCATGAAGGCATTGCTGGCATGCAGGAAGGGAGTGAAGGCGTTGGCGCGTTTTCCCTTCTGATACATGATCTTGGCGGCGCGGTTCGAGAAACGGCCACTGGCCTTGACGAACAGTTCACCGAGATTGGCGAAGCTGTAATGCTCGAGATCGGCGTCCAGCTCGCAGGGATGGTTGGCCTGCACCGAGCTGTGCTGACGCGAATCGCGGAAGGCGAGTTTCTCGCGGTCATACAGGCGCAGGCAGTAATCGGGATACCAGCCGGCATGCCTCACCCAGCGCGAGCCGATGAAGTTGCGACGGCGTAGCGCGAAGCCATCATGGGGCGTGCTGTCGAGTGCCAGTTCCCGGATGGCGCTGACGGCACCGTCGGTCAGGCGCTCATCGGCATCCAGAGACAGCACCCAGCGGTGGCTGGCATGGCTCGGCCCGACATTCTTCTGCGGCCCGTCGCCCAGGTAGGGTTGATCGATCACCACGGCGCCCATGTTGCGCGCCAGCTCGCAGGTGGCATCGGTGGAGCCGGAATCGACCACGATCAGCTCATCGCAGACCTGGGCCAGCGAGCGCAGGCAGTCCTCGATGTTGTGGGCTTCATTGAGGGTGATGACACAGCCGGTGATGGGTACGGCGGTGTGTAGCTTGCCATCAGAAGAATGGGCGGCCGGGGCCTCGTCGCTCGTATTCATGACGGTCTCTGTCATAAGGGCGCCTGCAGCACGACGGGGTGTGGCAGGCGCCGATGGGACTCAGTGGCAGGCTCGCCTGGGCGATGCGTCTGCCGACGATTCATGTCGCTATCGTACACTGCATGGTCGCCGATGCCTTGCCGGGCGGTATTCTGAAGTGCCATTCGGGAAGCGCCATGCGTGAAGGATCAGTCTTGGTCGGCTCAAGCTTGATAGGCGCTGCGGATGCGGGCCAGGCACGCCGCATGATGTGTCGGGGTGAAGCGGGCCAACGAACGGCCCAGGCGGGAGAGATTGCTCTCGCGCCAGCGTGCATCCGTGGGAGCCTCGGCATGCAGCTGGCAGCGATCGAGATCGATCACGTAGACGCGTTCGCTTTCATCGATCAGCAGGTTGCGTGCGTTGAGGTCGACATGCTCGAGCCCGGCGTCATGCACGGCGCGAATGGCGTGGCCTGTGGCGTCGAGCAGGCGAAGCAGAGCCTCGGGCAGCTCGGCCCCGGCAGTCAGGCGCTGTGCTTCGAGGGCGATCAGGTCATCGGCGAAGGCGCGTGCGCCGGGAATCAGCACCGTGATCAGGGCGGCCTCGTAGGTCAGACCATGCCGCCACACGCAGGCACCGACGGGCTCTGGCACCGGCAGCCCCTGGCGATACAGACGCTCCGTCAGGCGCAGTTCGGCGAAGGCGCGGGTGCGCTCAAGGCCGGTATAGAGGTAGCGCTGACTGGCGAGCTTCGCGATCAGGCCGCCGCGACGATAGGGGCGCAGTGCCCAGCGGCGAGCCGGTGTCGCGGTGGTATTGGCGGGTTGCAGTTCGGCGGGCAAACGACAGACATCGAGGAACAGACTCGCCCCGCGCCCCGGCGCTTCGCCGGTCACGGCGTCGTGTTCGCGCCAGAACGATGGCATGAACCAGTCCGGCGTCATTTGTGGCGCTGTTTCGCCATCATATAGAATGTGGGCATTCTCATTTCGGAAAACTGCCATCCGCATGAAGCATCCTCTCCCTGCCCAGCCCGCACATATCTGCGTGCTCCGGCTCTCCGCTCTCGGCGATGTCTGCAATCTTGTGCCAACGGTACGCGCCTTGCAGCGTCAGTGGCCTGAGGCCCGCATTACCTGGATCGTCGGCAAGGGGGAGCACAGTCTACTGTCCGGCCTGACCGGGGTCGAGTTCGTGGTCTATGACAAGTCCACCGGCCTTGCGGGCATGCGCGCCATCTGGCGGCAGCTCAAGGACACGCACTTCGATGTGCTGCTGCACATGCAGCAGGCACTGCGTGCCAGTGCGCTGTCCCTGGGCCTCAAGGCCAAGGTGCGCATCGGTTACGACCGTGCGCGCGCCAAGGACTGGCAGTACCTCTTTACTTCCCATCAGCTGGCCCCGAGAGAGCGCGCCCACGTGCTGGAGTCGTTCATGGACTTCGCGCGTACGCTGGGTGTCGAGGACTGCCGCCTCGACTGGCGCCTCGATGTACCGCCCGAGGCCTACACCGAAGCCGCACGCGTCACCGGTGAGGCGCCGTATCTGATCATCAGTCCGTGTGCCAATCCGCGACTGCGCAACTTCCGCAACTGGTCGCCGGAAGGCTATGCGGCGGTCGTCGATCATGCCTGGCAGCAATATGGCATCCGCAGCGTGATGACCGGTGGCGGCAGCCCGCAGGAACGTGAAATGGGCGCGCGCATCAAGGCGCTGGTCAGCGAAGGCGCGGTCATCGATGCCATCGGTGGCACCTCGCTCAAGGGCCTGTTGGCGATGATCGATCGCGCCGTGGCCGTGATCGCGCCGGATTCCGGCCCGGTGCACATGGGCAATGCGCTCAACACGCCGGTGATCGGCCTGTACGCCACCACCAACCCCGAGCGCGCGGCACCGTACTGCTGGCAGCATCTGGTGGTCAATCGCTATCCGGACGCCGTGAAGACCTATCTTCACAAGCAGATGGACGAGATCAACTGGGGCCAGCGCGTGCGCCATCAGGACGCCATGAGCCTGATTCGCGCCGAGGATGTCATCGCGCGCCTCGCTGAGCTGCTGGCGGACACCGATGGCGTCATTCGTGGCCAGAGCTGCGAACGTCTGCCGGTCGCGGCTGTCTCCTCTACGGATACCTCTTCTTCCCAATCCCCCTCTGCACGCGGAGACGCCTGATGAAGCTTGATCTGACTGCGCTTGAACAGGCTCGCCTGCTGGTCGTGGGTGATGTGATGCTCGACCGCTACTGGCACGGTGGCACCTCACGCATCTCGCCGGAAGCACCGGTACCGGTGGTACGAGTCGGCGAGAGCGAAGACCGCCCCGGCGGTGCCGCCAACGTCGCGCTCAACATCGCCTCGCTCGGCGCACATGCCACCCTCGCGGGTGTGGTCGGTGAGGATGACAACGCTGCCATCCTCACGCGCGCGCTGGAAAACGCCAATGTCATCACGCGCTTCCAGGCCAGTGACAGCGTGCCGACCATCACCAAGCTGCGCGTGATGAGCCGCAATCAGCAGCTGCTGCGCCTCGATTTCGAGGAGCCGCTGCACGAGGTGGATACCAGCGCGCTGGTGAGCCAGGTCGAGGCCGAGCTGGGCGCCAGTGGCGTGATGATTCTCTCCGACTACGGCAAGGGCTCGCTGAATCAGGTCGAGGCGCTGATCGCCGCTGCGCGTGCGGCGGGCAAGCGTGTGCTGGTCGACCCCAAGGGCAGTGATTTCTCGCGCTATCGCGGCGCCAGCATCATCACCCCCAACCTGACCGAATTCGAGACCATCGTCGGGCCGTGCCGCAGCGATGAGGAACTGGCCGAGAAGGGCGAGGCACTGCGTGCCGAGCTCGAGCTGGAAGCCCTGCTGGTGACGCGCAGCGAGAAGGGCATGACCCTGATCCGCGAGGGCTATCAGCCGCTGCACCTGCCGACGCATGCGCGTGAGGTCTACGACGTCACCGGTGCCGGCGATACGGTGATCGGCGTGCTGGGCCTGGCGCTGGCGGCCGGTCACGCCTTCCCGGAAGCCGTGATGCTGGCCAACCTGGCCGCGGGTCTGGTGGTCGCCAAGCCGGGCACCGCGACCCTGTCGGTGGCGGAGCTCTACACCGCGCTGCACGGCGACAAGCTGGCGGAATTCGGCGTGATCCAGGAGTCCGCGCTCATCCCGGCAGTCAAGGCCGCCCAGGCACGCGGCGAGCGCGTGGTGATGACCAATGGCTGCTTCGACATCCTGCACGCCGGTCACGTGGCCTACCTGCAGGAAGCGGCACGCCACGGCGATCGCCTGATCGTGGCCGTCAACGACGACGACTCGGTGGCACGCCTGAAGGGGCCGACACGCCCGATCAACCCGGTGCTGCGCCGCATGCAGGTGCTGGCGGGCCTCGGTGCGGTCGCCTGGGTGGTGCCCTTCAGCGAGGACACCCCGGCACGCCTGATCGAGGCCGTGCTGCCGGATGTGCTGGTCAAGGGCGGCGACTATCGTCCCGAAGAGATTGCCGGGGGAGAGGCGGTTATCGCCAATGGCGGTGAAGTCCGCGTGCTCGGTTTCGAGGACGGCGTCTCCACCACCGCGATGATCGCCACCATTCTCGATCGCGAGGACTAGGCGTGAGCCTTGCCCGCGGCCTCTACAGCACCGCGCTGACCCTGTTGTCGCCCCTCATCTGGCAGCGGGTCTGGCGCGAGCACGATGCCCAGCACCCGCGCCTGGAGCGGCTGGGTATCATCCCCTCTACGCCGAGCACCACGCCCGACAGTGAGCGCCCCATCTGGCTGCACGCCGCCTCGCTGGGCGAGGTGGTGATGGTGGCGAGTCTCGTCGAGGCACTGCGTCAGCGCTACCCACGGCGCCCGCTGGTGCTGACGACCATGACAGCCACCGGCGCTGCACAGGCCGCACGTCTGCTGCATACCCCGCAGGGCTCGCCCGAGCTTGCCCCGGCCCGTCACCATTATCTGCCGCTGGATTTCCCGCTGAGCGCGCGGCGCTTCGTGCGTCGGCTGCGTCCGGCGCTGGCGATCATGGTGGAAACCGAGCTGTGGCCCAACCTGATGGCGGCCTGCGCGCGGGATGACATTGCGCTGTGCGTCATCAATGGCCGCCTGTCGCCGCGCGCCTTCCAGCGCTATCGCAGGATCGGCGCCCTGATGCGCGACAGTCTTGCTCACGTCAGTGGCCTGTCGGCCAAGTCGCAGCAGGATCTGGAGCGTTTCATGGCGCTTGGCCTGCCGCCAGCGTGCGGCGCGGCCGTCGGCTCGCTCAAGTTCGAACTGGACATTGCTGAACAGGTCATTGCCGACGGCCAGTCGCTGCGCCAGTCATTCGCGCAGCGGCCGGTATGGATCGCCGCCTCGACGCATGACGGCGAGGATGGCCAGATACTCGCGGCGCATGCCGCGGTGCGTGACCAGCATCCTCAGGCCTTGCTGCTGTTGGTACCGCGCCATCCGCAGCGCTTCGAGGCAGTGGCCGCTCAGGCGGCGCAGTGGTGTCAGGCGCGCGGCGAGAGCAGCCTGCGGCGCAGTGCCATGTCAGAGAGCGGCACCGAGGTGGTTGGCGCCGTATCGGTACTGGTCGGTGACAGTCTCGGGGAATTGCTGACGCTGTATGCGGCCAGTGATATCGCCTTTATCGGCGGCAGTCTGATGCCCATCGGCGGGCACAACCTGCTCGAGCCCGCCGCGTTGGGGCTGCCACTGCTGAGTGGCCCATCGCTGGACAACTTCAGCGAGATCGCCGAGGTGATGACCGCGGAAGGCGCGCTTCAGGTCGTCGCGGATGACACGGCATTGGCCGAGGCGGTGAATGCGCTGTTCTCGGATCAGGCCGCGCAGCAGATGGCAGGTCAGGCGGCCAGTCAGGTCGTGGAGCGCAATCGCGGCGCGCTGAGTGGCACCTTGGCGATGCTCGAGCACCACCTGCCGCTGTGACGTCCCTGCGCACGCAAAGTGTGCATTGACTGTCTGGTCAGACAGAAAACGCCGCACAATCGTGCGGCGTTTTCTGTTTGTCAGTGGTCTGGCGCTGCGAGTGGCCTGGCTCTTTCCTGCGAAGCAATCGACAGGCTCGGCAATCTGCAGCTCAGCAGTCGACAAGCTCGGCTGTCACGCCCATTTCTGCCTCCAGCGCCCCCAGGCAATCACGTGCGGCGGGGCTGGCATTGCTGATCACCACATCAAAGTCACTCAGCGGGGCGATGAAGGCGGGGCGCACCATCTCGAACTTGCGCGCATCGACGATCAAGAAGCGCTGCATCGCGCTTTCCAGAGCGGCCTGCTTGGCTGCGACCTCATGGAAATGGAAGCAGCTGACGCCTCGCTCGGCATGCACTCCGCCCGCCGAGAGAAAGGCCTTGTTGATGCCGAGGCGGCGGATGGCTTCCGGCATGTCGGTGGCGGTGAATGACTGGGTGGCCGGGTGAAACAGGCCCCCCAGCATCACCAGCCGCACCCCGGGCAGATGGCCGACCGCATTGGCCACATTCAGGGCGCAGGTCACCAGGGTCAGCGTCTGCTGGCGGTCGATGGCGGCCGCAAGATGGACCAGCGTGGTGCCGCAATCCACGTACAGGGTGTCGCCGTCCTCGATATGACTGGCCAGCTGCTGGCACAGCGCTTGCTTGATCGGGGCGCTGGCGTCGATCTCGCGATCCAGGCGATAGACGCTGCCGGCGGATGAATCGACCAGCAACAGGCGGCCACCCAGAATTTCCAGCAGTCCGTTGCTGTGCGCCACGTCGCGACGAATGGTCATCTCCGAGACGGCGCATAGCTGTGCGGCGTCGCTCAGTTGCAGAGGGCTGCCTTCGCGCAGAATGGCCTGCAGGCGGTCGAGTCGGGCGGCGCTGTGATTGTTCATGCGGCTTTTGTCCTTTGGTGCCGGTTCCGATGAGGGAGCGTTGGCGAAAACCTGGGCTGAAGCGCCACGTCCCACGTCAGAAGCAGATGATAAACCACTGACACACAGGGAGAACCTCAAAAATGCCCCTGACACTGCCAGTCTGGCACTGGAAGACAAGTGGGCGTGAGGTAAAACGGACGTATTGACTATTTGGTCAGGCTGTGACTTTTTGAACATGGTGAGAATGCAGGATAACACTGCACGACGTTGAGAACGGGTCGTCGCAGCCCTGCACGCAGCACCCATAACAACCACAAGAACCCTCAGGATCTTCCCAATGAATCCCCTCATGAGTCTCGTCGGGATGGCTTCGCTCATCCTCATTGCCGTGGCGCTGTCGTCGAATCGACGCGCCATTCGCCTGCGTACCGTGGGTGGTGCCTTTGCCATCCAGCTGGCCATCGGCGCCTTCGTGCTCTACACCTCCTTCGGCCAGGGAGTGCTGGCCGGTGTCTCCGGTGCCGTCAGTCAGGTGGTCAACTATGCCGATCAGGGCATCAACTTCCTGTTTGGCAGCCTGGCCAATCCGGGCAGTGGTGTCGGCTTCATCTTCGCGGTCAAGGTGCTGCCGATCATCATCTTCTTCTCATCGCTGATCGCGGTGCTCTACTACCTCGGCATCATGCAGTGGGTGATTCGCCTGCTGGGCGGCGGCCTGCAGCGTGTGCTGGGCACGTCGCGTACCGAGTCGCTCTCGGCCACGGCCAACATCTTCGTCGGTCAGACCGAGGCGCCGCTGGTGGTCAAGCCGTATCTGGCCAGCATGACGCGCTCCGAGCTGTTCGCGGTGATGTGTGGTGGCCTGGCCTCCGTCGCCGGTTCGGTGCTGGGCGGCTATGCGGCGCTGGGCATTCCGATGGAATATCTGGTGGCGGCATCCTTCATGGCCGCGCCCGGCGGGCTGCTGTTCGCCAAGCTGCTGTGCCCGGAGACGGAGAAGCCGGATGACTCGATCGCCCTCGCCGATGCTGCCCTCAAGGATGATGATGCGCCCTCCAATGTGCTGGACGCTGCGGCCTCCGGTGCGTCTTCCGGCCTCAAGCTGGCGGCCAATGTCGGGGCGATGCTGCTGGCCTTCATCGCGCTGATCGGCCTGATCAACGGCATTCTCGGCGGCGTGGGTGGCTGGTTCGGCATGGACACGCTGAGTCTCGACATGATTCTCGGCTGGTTGTTCGCGCCGCTGGCCTTCCTGCTGGGCGTGCCGTGGAGCGAGGCGACCCTGGCGGGTTCCTTCATCGGCCAGAAGCTGGTGGTGAACGAGTTCGTCGCCTACATCAATCTGGCGCCCTACCTCAGCGGTGACAGCATCGTCGCGGCCACCGGCGCGGTGATGACGCCCTACACCATGGCAGTGCTGTCGTTCGCGCTGTGCGGCTTCGCCAATCTGTCGTCGATCGCCATCCTGCTGGGGGGGCTGGGCAGTCTGGCACCGACACGCCGTCATGAGATCGCAAGCCTGGGGCTCAAGGCGGTACTCGCCGGCACGCTGTCCAATCTGATGTCGGCGGCGATTGCCGGTTTCTTCCTGGCGCTGGCGGCCTGATGCATTCCTCGCTCTCCGCCCGGTCAGTCGACGGGAGCCATCCTGCCGGCATGCGCCGGGCGGCAAGCGAGGAAACATCGGGGCGTCATCTCGGGGAAGCCGAGGGTGGCAAGGTGCCAGGCGAGAGTGTGAAAAGGTTCACATTGTCGTCGAGGGCACGTTGATCACCCCCGAAATGTCGCTCTGTCGTTTTTGCGAGGAAGTGCTAACATCGCCGCCTTTCCAGACTGGGCCCCGTGCGAGTTTCACTCCCGCGCCTTCGTCGGACTTCATAGCGACAAGACCCGCTCAGCGGGCAAGACCACAAGAATTCGAACAGTCTCATCATTCAGGACAGGATCGTTACGCGATGACCATGCTCAAGACCCTCGCGGCCAGCACTCTGGCTGCCACCACGCTGCTGACCGCTGCAGCACCGGCGCAGGCTACTGACTTCAATGGCGATATCCACGCCAATGATTACAAGTGGCTGACCTTCAACCTGATGCGCAGTGAAGACAACCGCCTGCCGTTCCGCAACAGCGAAGATACCTACCTGGAGATGGAGTTCGGCGGCCGCTCGGGCATCGTCGATCTCTACGGGTATGTCGACTTCTTCGACCTGCTGGACGACAGCTCCGATGACCTGAACGACGGCGACAACTTCTTTGCCAAGCTGGCGCCGCGCTTCTCGCTGGACGCCATGACCGGTTACGACCTGTCGTTCGGCCCGGTGGATGAGCTCTACATCGCCACCGTCACCAACATCGGTGACAACGGCGCATTCGGCGGTCTGTGGGAGCACTACGTCGGCCTGGGCAGCGATGTGCAGGTGCCGTGGTTCGGCAAGATGGGCTTCAACCTCTACGCGCGTTACGTGCGTGAGAACTACGGCGGCGAAGACGAGAGCAAGTGGGACGGCTACATGGCCTCCACCAACTGGTTCAAGCCGTTCGTCAACTTCGATGATGGCAGTTTCATCGCCTATCAGGGCTACCTGGACTACAAGTTCGATGCCGACGAAGTGGGCAGCCAGGCGGGCCGCAGCGTCAACAGCATGGAGTGGTTCAACGGTATCTACTACCACACCCAGCGCTATGCGATCGGCTATGGCCTGAAGTACTACAACAACATGGCGTTCTTCACCGATGGCTCCACTGCCACCGGCGTTCGCCAGGACACCACCGGCTTCGGCAACTACTTCAGCATCAACTACAAGTTCTGATCACCGCTTCGCTCTCGCTGAGCGACCGGCGCTAAAACAGAAACGGGAAGCCCCTCAGGGCTTCCCGTTTTTCGTCTGGCTGCTGTGGCATCTGACACCTGGAAGCTGGCATCCGGCATCCGGCATCCGGCATCCGGTGATCAGCGGAACTCCACCTCGGTGACTTCCACGCGCACCAGCTGGCGTGACCACTCACCCTCCGGCAGCGAGACGCGCACTTCGCGGCTATCGCGTGTCTGGCCGGGGCGCAGGTAGGTCTGGGGCAGGCGATATTCACCGACCCACAGCGGCACCTCACGCGTCGCGAGCAGATGGCCATCATCGGCATACAGGCGCAGTCTGGCCTGCACGCCGATGACACTCTGGCCGGCCGTGTTGTCGAGGCTGAACTGCAGAAGCGCCTCGTCATCCTCTTCGCTCACCGAGGACAGGCGCGCGACCAGACCATCGCGGTGGCCTTCACTCAACAGCCGCGGATTGGCCAGCGCGCTGCTGTTGAGGCGTGACGCGCTGTCAGGCGCTGCGTTGCTGGCACTGGTAGAGGCCGCACCGGCTGATGGTGAGGTCGAGTCGCCCGGCGCAGTGACCGCCGCCGTCACCGGCACAGCCGTCGAGGTCGGCACCAGCGCGCTGCCAGCGCCAGTTTCCACGGACGGTTGTGTGGCCGGGGGGGAAGCGGCCTGTACCTCATCCAGCTGATATTCCCAGCTGTGGTCCGGCTTGAGCAGGATCTTGACGCCGCTGTCGAGCGTCACGGTGACTGGCTGGCTGATCGGCAGGCTATCGGCCAGCGCCAGCGGACTTGCGCTGGCTGCCAGCAGCAGTGCGGTCGCCAGGCGCAGTCGTGGGCGCAGATTCATCGTCATGCCAGCTCCTCAGGCAGTGATGCGTTCGACGCCACTTTCGCGTCCCACCAGCAGCACATCGGCACCGCGTGCCGCGAACAGGCCGTTGGTGACGACACCGACGATGGCGTTGATGCGCGCTTCCATGGCGATCGGGTCCTCGATCAGGAAATTGTAGCAATCGAGGATACGGTTGCCGTTGTCGGTCAGCACGCCATCGCGGTAGACCGGGTCGGCGCCCAGCTTGACCAGCTCACGCGCGACATAGGAGCGCGCCATCGGAATGACTTCCACCGGCAGCGGGAAGCCGCCGAGAATATCCACCTGCTTGGAGCCATCGGCGATGCACACGAAGCGCTCGGCGCAGGCCGCGACGATCTTCTCGCGGGTCAGCGCGGCGCCGCCGCCCTTGATCATCGCCAGGCGCGGGTCGATCTCGTCGGCACCATCCACGTAGACCGGCACGGTGCCGACATGGTTGAGTTCGAAGACGTCGATGCCATGGCCCTTGAGGCGCTCGGCAGTGGCTTCGGAGCTGGCGACGGCACCGGCGAAGTCGTGACGCACTTCCGCCAGCGCATCGATGAACAGATTGGCCGTCGAGCCGGTGCCGACGCCGATGATGGTGTCGCGGCTCAGCAGTGGGCGAATCTCGTCAAGGGCGGCGCGGGCCACGGCCTGCTTCAGCTCATCCTGGGTCATGTGATACCTCGGGTCGGTGGGGCGGTGGTGAAAGTGGGCATTGGCGCGGTCTTCCCCGCGTGGCCAGCAGTTTACCGCCGACAGGCACTGGAAAACGGCTTGACGTGAAGCGCAACGCCGGAAAACGCCACATTATAACGGCAAACCCGGCGATGGCGCTGGACGCTCTCGCCAGCGGTCTGATAACAATGGGGGTTCGGTCGCGCTCATGCGGCCCGCGCTGTGACACATCAGGACATTCCTATAATGCTCGAACATTACGTCAAGAAAATCCTGTCGGCTCGTGTCTACGAAGCCGCCCATGAAACTCCGCTCTCGCCGGCACCCTTGTTGTCGCGTCGTTTCGGCAATCACATCTTCATCAAGCGTGAAGACCTGCAGCCTGTCTATTCCTTCAAGATTCGCGGCGCCTACAACAAGATGGCCCAGCTGACGGATGAACAGAAGGCGTGTGGCGTGATTGCGGCCTCGGCCGGCAATCATGCGCAGGGCCTGGCGATGGCGGCCAAGCTGATGGGCGTCAAGGCAGTGATCGTGATGCCGCGCATTACGCCGGAAATCAAGGTGCAGGCCGTGCGCGAGCGCGGCGCGCGGGTGATTCTCAAGGGCGACGCCTTCCCCGAGGCACTGGCCCACGCGCGTACCCTGATGGACGAGCACGGCTATACCTTCATTCCGCCCTATGATGACCCGGATGTCATTGCCGGCCAGGGCACCGTCGGCATGGAAATCCTGCGTCAGCACCCCGGCAAGATCGATGCGATCTTCGTGCCGGTCGGGGGCGGTGGTTTGATCGCCGGTGTCGCGGCCTACGTGAAGTACCTGCGCCCCGAGATCCGCGTCATCGGGGTCGAGGCGGAAGATGCCGCCTGCCTCAAGGCGGCCATGGAAGCCGGCGAACGCGTGGTGCTGGACCAGGTCGGCGTGTTCGCCGAAGGCGTGGCGGTCGCGCAGATCGGCGCGGCACCGTTCGAGCTCATCCAGCACACCGTCGATGAGGTCATCACCGTCAATACCGACGAGATGTGTGCGGCGGTCAAGGACATCTTCGAGGATACGCGCGCCGTCTCCGAAACCAGTGGCGCACTGTCACTGGCGGGCCTCAAGAAATACGTCCAGCAGTCAGGCGCGGAAGGGGAGACGCTGGTGTGCATCAACTCCGGTGCCAACACCAACTTCGATCGCCTGCAGCACATTGCCGAGCGCACCGAGCTGGGCGAGCAGCGTGAGGCGATTCTGGCCGTGACGCTGCCGGAGCGCCCGGGGGCCTACAAGCAGTTCTGCAAGGTGATCGGCAAGCGCATGGTCACCGAGTTCAACTATCGCTATGCCAACCCGGAGGAAGCGCATGTCTTCGTCGGCGTGCAGGTCAAGCCGGGCGGTGAAGACCGCGCCGCTGTGGTCGAGAAGCTGCGTGAGGCGGGCTATGCGGTGGAAGACCTGACCGACAACGAACTGGCCAAGCTGCACACGCGTCATCTGGTCGGTGGGCGCACGACCAGCGATCTCGAGGAAGAGGTCTATCGTTTCGAATTCCCGGAGCGCCCTGGCGCCCTGATGAATTTCCTCACCCACCTGCCGGCGGACTGGAATATCTCGCTGTTCCACTACCGTAACCACGGCGCGTCGCATGGCCGGGTGTTGATCGGAATGCAGATCCCCAATGGCGACCGCGCGCGGGTCGAGGAATATTTCAATGAGATAGGCTATCGCTTCTGGAAAGAGAGCGACAATCCCGCCTATCGCCTGTTTCTGTCCTGAGCGAGGCAAGCGATGGGGCGATGATGGCTATATGAGTCATTTGCGTTGAAGGCGGCGAGCTGAGGCGCAGCTCATCATGCTTCATTGGTCATATTCGTGGAAAGAAAAGCCCCGGCCTTCGCGTGGAAGGCCGGGGCTTTTTCATGCGTATCCGGCGGGCATGCCGCAGGAAATTCCACATTTCATGCCAGGCGCGAAAAAGAACGGTGTTTTTGATGGAAGCCCTTGTCGGCTTGGGCGAGCAGACATCAAAAGCTGCGTGGAAAAGCGTCCATTCAAACGATTGCATGGTGATTGTCATACAGAAGTCAGATGCCTATCATCTGGTCACTGTCAGGAAGACAGTCATCGACAACCGTCACGCGAAAGCCACTGACGATATAAGAAGAAGCCCGCTCTCATGAAACGTAAGCCCGATCTGGTCATGGCCCTGGTATTCATCTTCGGGATTGGTGTAGTGGCAACCGGCTACGCCCAGACCGTAATGGGTTCCTGAATCCTGCGCTGCTGCCATCACCGGCGGTAGCGGTGCTGCTGGCGTCAGTCTCTCTGGCGCCACGCACCCATGCCATGACCCTCCTGCCAGGCTTTCCAGCGTTTCTGCTCCCGGCTTTCCAGCTCCCCGACTCCCCCTCAGCTTGACCCCTCGTCTGGCTTCACTGCGTTGCTGCTTCGCCTCCTCACAGATAGCCCCTTTCTGCCTGCTTTCACCCTCGTGCTCCGGCGTCTCGCGGTCGTCTCATGGTCGTGCCATCGATCTCGTCGTAAAGCCCGGCGCCTCATTCGGCACGGGCAGGACGCACGACTTCGCGATCACTGATGATGGCGTCCAGCGGGACATCCCAGGACTGTACCGGCAGGGCGGGGACTTTCTGACAGTGGTGGGCGAGGCCGATCAACAGTGGCCGTGGGCCGGGACGGCGCGTAAAGGCGAAGCTGCGATCGTAGAAGCCACCGCCCATGCCGATGCGAGCCCCGCGCCCATCGAAGCCGACCAGTGGCATCAAGACGACATCCAGCGCCCAGGCAGGCAGGCGCCGCGCCCTGGAAGCCCCATGACGGGTGTCCGGTTCGGCGATGCCGAAGCGGTTGCTGACCAGGGGTGTCTGATCGTCGTAGCGCACGAACCATAGCGAATTGGCCGCGAACGGACGCAGTACCGGCAGATAGACCTTCGCTCCCCGTCGCTGCAGCCAATCGCACAGACGCGTGGCATCGATCTCGCCATCGTAGGGCAGATACAGGGCGACGTGGCGGGCGCGCAACAGTTCTGGCAGCCGTTTCAGCTGACGCAGGAGTGCATCTTCGGCTTGCAGACGAATGGCAGGTGGTAGCTGACGGCGGCGTTGGCGCAGCAGACGGCGAAGCGCACGGCGGTCGGCCTGAGGGTGATCGAGCTCGCTGGGCAGTGCCCAGAGCGTGGTATCGAGTGCTGCAGAAGGGAGTGGCGAGCGTGGGCTCGCGGATGCGGCATAGGCCGCGGGGGGCTTGTGCATGCCTGACAATCTCCGTCAGACAGGGTTCTCCAAGGTGCCGGTGTTACCGGGGGCCCTTGAACCCAGCGGTTCAAGGTGGGTAGTCCCGCGCAGCGCATCAGGCGTTCCGACGCACGGACATGCACACAGCACTGCGCAGTGGACTCCCTGGGAATAGCTTATAAGCTCGAGGGACATCGGCAACTGTCGTACACCCCAGAGAACTCATTCAGTCTACCAAACCCCGCCTGCCTGCCCAAGGGCTAATCCTGTCGGGAACAATCTGTTGCCTGAATGTATCAGTTGTTTGATTCTGAAGCGTTTTTACGCTCAGCAGCGCGCGCCTTCGCCTGATCGGCATAGTCGGCTGGCAGCTGACTGAGCGCGGCATCCAGTTGACGGTCCAGCGCGGTGAGGCGAGTCTCGAAGTCGCGCTGTAGGGCGCGTTCGCTGTCACGGCTGTTGATCAACTCATGCGAGATATTGAGCGCTGCCATCAGGGCGACCTTGTCGGCGCTGATGGTGTTGCCGCGCTGCTGGATGCCTTGCATGGCGAGATCCAGATAAGCCGCCGCACGGGTCAGGCCATCTTCCTCGCCGGGCTGACAGCTGACGGTATAGCTGCGGCCGAGCAGGCTGATCTCGGTGGTATTGCGTGGGGTGGCGGAATCGCTCATGTAGATCCTCTCGGGCCTTGTCCGGCGTCATCCAGATTGATGCCGACGTCCTGCTGTCAGTGCGTCACCGTCGCAGTCAGGACGGCAAGCCAGAAGGAGGGCCAGTGCGGTAAGATGGGGGCATTCTCGAGCCACTATAGAGAGCCGCTTCTGGAGGGTCAACGCGCCGCGCGGCGCGGCTGCCTTGTGCTGCAGCACATCCTTCAGATGCCATTCTCCCGCTACAGAACCACTTCTCACTGACTCAATGGGGCCGCATCATGGCGATCATCAACGATACCTTCGACTTCTCGCTCGTCGCAGACCACTTCCTGGCTCACGGCAGCCTCAACAATCCCTCCTTCCTCGATGGTCAGCTGGTAGCCGCACTGGCGCTGGATGACATCAGTGCCGAGGATTGGCTGGCGCGCGTCTGCGCCTCGCTGGGGGTCGAGCAACCGGCCACGCGTGAGGCCGGTGAAGTCTTCCTCACCTGGCGCACGCGCAATCAGGAGCGTCTGGCCGCCAGCGAGATGAGCTTCGAGCCGCTGCTGCCGGATGACATGTTCTCGCTGGCCGAACGTGGTCAGAGCCTGCGCGAATGGACGCTGGGCTTCCAGGAAGAGCTGGCCGGTGCCGATGACGATGTCCGTAGTGGCTGGAGTCAGGCGCTCAAGGATGCGCTGAGCGATGTCGAAGCCATCTCGAGCGGCCTCGCCAATGCCGAAGACCTCGACGACGACAACGCCGAGGACGAGGCCGACCTGTTCGCGCTGGCTGACCATGTGCGCATGGCGGCCTTGCTGCTTTACACCGAGCAGCACCCGGGCAACCCGGACGTCGAGAAGCCCAGCGATGACCAGCTGCCGGAAGGCGGTCTCGAGGGTAGCCTCGGCGTCAGCTCACGTACCGATACCCACTGAATCGATGGTCACCCACCGCTTGCGCCGCGTCTGATGCAAGGCTGGTACAAGAGGGCGGGTGACCCCATCTACAGCATCACGCCTGTTTGTCACTCGAACGCGCCATGCTCGGCGGGTTCTCGACGGAGATTGCCATGACTGCCCCAGCCATCCTGCCCGCACCTGCTGCCCTGACGGCAGAGGATTTTCGTGCACGCCGCCAGCGCCTGATCGCGCAGCTGCCGCAGGGGGCTGCCGCATTGGTGGTCTCGTCGGGCCTGGCCCAGCGCAACCGCGACAGTGAATACAACTTCCGTCAGAACAGCGACTTCCACTATCTGACCGGCTGGCCGGAACCCGAGGCCGCCTTGCTGTTGCTGCCCGGGCGCGCCGAAGGGGAGAGCGTGCTGTTCTGTCAGGAGAAGGACCCGCTGGCCGAAGCCTGGACCGGCATCCGCATCGGCGCCGAGGGTGCCGTCGCCACGGCAGGCTTCGATCAGGCCTTCACCAATGAGGCCCGTGATGAGGTGATGGCCAGCCTGCTGGATGGCCGCGAGCGTCTCTATGTGCTGTTCGAGGATGACGAAGCCCTGGCGCTGGCTCAAGCGCTGCGCGATGAGCTGGCCGCCGCGGTGCGTCGCGGAGCACGGCCGCCGGCCGCCTTCGAGGATCTCGCGCCGCTGCTGCATGAGCAGCGCCTGATCAAGGATGAGCGTGAGCTGGCACTGATGCGCCACGCCGCCGAGATTTCCGCGCGCGCGCATGTGCGTGCGATGCAGATCAGCCGTCCCGGCCTGCACGAGTATCATCTGCAGGCCGAGATCGAGCATGAATTCCAGTGGCAGGGGGCGCCGGCTCCGGCCTACACCAGCATCGTCGGGGCGGGTGTGAATGCCTGTGTGCTGCACTACATCGAGAATCGCGCGCCGCTGGAGGATGGTCAGCTGGTGCTGATCGATGCCGGCGCCGAGTACGCCCTCTATGCCGGCGACATCACGCGTACCTTCCCGGTCAATGGCCGCTTCAGTGAGCCGCAGCGCCGTCTGTACGAGATCGTGCTCAAGGCGCAGGAGCGTGCGGTGGCCGCCGTGGTACCGGGTGCAACGTTGGTGGGCATTCACCAACAGGTGGTGCATGACCTGACCACGGGGCTGGTCGAGCTGGGCCTGTTGCAGGGCGAGGTCGAGGAATTGATCAGCAGCGATGCCTACCGTCGCTTCTATCTGCACTCCACCTCGCATTGGCTGGGGCTGGATGTGCACGACGTGGGCAGCTATCGCGAAGCGGGTGAGCCACGTCCGCTGGTGCCGGGCATGGTGCTGACCATCGAGCCGGGCCTCTACATTCCGCAGGACGGCGACATTCCTGTCGAATATCGCGGCATCGGCATTCGCATCGAGGACGACGTCGCGGTGACTGCCGCGGGCCACGAGGTGTTGAGTCATGGCGTGCCCAAGTCCGTCGAGGCCATCGAGGCGCTGATGCGCGCGGAGGCCTGACGCCATGAGCGAGCCTGAAGCCATGAGCGGGCGTGATGCCGAACACTTCGACATCGTGATCATCGGCGGCGGTCTGGTGGGCGCCAGCCTGGCCTGTGCGCTGGCGCCGCTGATGGCGCGTGTGGCCGACGAGAAGGGCCTTGAGGCCGCAGCGTTGCGTGTCGCCGTGATCGAGGCCAATGAGCTGCCCGCGGCGACGGCAGACGCCCAGCGCTTTCAGCCCAGTTTCGATGCACGTGCCAGCGCCATCGCGGCGGGCTCACGCCAGCGGTTCACCGCCTTCGGGGTCTGGGAGGCGATGTGCGAGCACGCCACGCCGATTCGCACCATCCATGTCAGTGAGCGCGGCCACCTGGGCGCGACCCGCATGCGGGCCTCCGAACTCGAGGTAGCCGCGCTCGGCCACGTGATTCCCAATGCCTGGATGGGCCAGGTACTACATCGCCAGCTGGCCGAGCTGCCGCTGGCCTGGTATTGCCCGGCGCGCGTGGCAGAAATCGCCGTCACGGCGCAAGGCCATCGCCTCACGCTCGAGGATGGTCGTCTGATCGAGGCTGAGCTGACCGTGCTGGCGGATGGCGGTCGCTCCGGACTCAAGGAGCGCCTCGGCATCCACAGTGCGGCGCAGGACTATGAGCAGCATGCCTTGATCGCCACGGTGGAGATGAGCCAGCCTCACCAGGGAGTCGCCTACGAGCGCTTCACCAGCGAAGGCCCGATGGCGCTGCTGCCGCTGGCCGGCAAGCGCATGGAGCTGGTGTGGACACGCTCGCCCGCGGACACGGGAAGCCTGATGGCGCTGCCCGACAGCGACTTCCTGCAGGCGCTGCAGCGCGCCTTCGGTGAACGCGCTGGACGCTTTCGCCGCGTCGGGCAACGCCACGCCTATCCGCTGTCGTTGGTGCGTGCCAGCGAGGGCACGCGTCCCGGCCTTGCGGTGCTCGGCAATGCCGCCCACGCCCTGCACCCGGTGGCAGGGCAGGGCTTCAATCTGGCGCTGCGCGGCGTGACCGACCTGGTCGCGGCCATCGAGGCGGGCCTGACGCGTGGCGAGTCGCCGGGGGCCACCAGTGTGCTGAGTGACTTCGAGGAACGGCGCGGCGCGGATCGCGACAATGTGGTGCTTTTCAGCGATGGCCTGATCCGTCTGTTCGGGGTCGAGAGTCGTTGGCTGGGGCATGCACGGGCAGCGGGCCTGATCGGGCTCAATCTGGTCTCGCCGCTCAAGCGCCTGTTGGCCAGACGCTCGATGGGCATTGAACGCTGAGGTTGGTGGGTGCTCGCTGACTTGGCTCGTGGGCAGAGCCTCGCAGGCAGGGCGTCACTGACAGGGCGTCACTGACAGCGCCTTGGTGTCGAGCCACGCGACGGGGCTTCGAGATCAGGGCACGAGATTGGTCTTCGAGATCAGGCTACGAGACAGAACTACGAGACAGAACTACGAGACAGAACTTCGAGACAGGGAGCAGGCATGAAGGACGGTCGATCAGCAGGTAGCGCACATGACGCCGATGTCGCCATCGTCGGTGCCGGTATCGTCGGTGCCACCCTGGCGCTGCTGCTGGGGCAGGCGGGACTGCGGGTCATGCTGGTCGAGGGGCGTGAGTCCGCGACCCGCTGGCAGCCAGATAGTGCCCCCGAGCCACGGGTGAGTGCATTGACGCCGGTCTCTCAGCAGCTGTTGAGCGGTCTGGGTGTGTGGCCGACGATCGCCGCCAGTCGCTTGATGCCCTATACCGGCATGCAGGTGTGGGACGCAGAGGGCAATGGCGAGATCCAGTTCAGTGCCGAGGACAGCGGTGTGCCGGTGCTGGGGCATATCGTCGAGAACCGGGTCACGCTCGCCGCGCTGGAGCAGGCCATCGATGCCTGCCCGGCAATCACGCGCTGCTTCGGGGCGCGTGTGGCAGGCATGGCACTGCCACGCTCAGGCGCTACATCAGTAGTGAATGCTTACCAACTAGATGAGGCGGAAGCGACCAGCCTGACGCTGACCGATGGCCGGACAGTCACCGCGGCGCTGGTGGTCGCGGCGGATGGTGCGCGCTCACGGCTGCGCGAGCTGGCCGGGATCGCCACGCGGGAACACGACACCGGCCAGGTCGCGCTGGTGGCCACGGTGCGCACCGAACTCGCGCATCAGGCCGTCGCGCGTCAGCGCTTCCTGCCGACCGGGCCGCTGGCCTTCCTGCCACTGGCCGTCAATGACGCCCTGGCTCAGCCGGCCGAGGGAGCCTCGGCCGCAGAACGGCATTGCTCCATCGTGTGGTCGACCACGCCAGAGGAGGCCGAGCGGCTGCTGGCACTGTCACCGGCGGCATTCTGTAGTGAGCTGGAAGACGCCTTTGAAGGTCAGCTCGGCGCCATCGAATGGGCGAGTGAGCGCTTCAGTTTCCCGCTGCATCAGCGCCACGCCGAAGACTATGTGCTGCCGGGGCTGGCGCTGGTAGGGGATGCTGCGCATGCCATTCACCCGCTGGCAGGCCAGGGCGTCAATCTGGGTTTGATGGACGTGGCGGTGTTGGCAGACGAGCTGCTGGCAGGACATCGCCGCGGGGTGGCGCTTGGCGACGAGCGCTGGCTGGCGCGCTATCGCCGCCGGCGTCGCAGCGACAATGCCATGATGCTCAAGATGATGGATGGCTTCCGGCTGTTGTTCGGCAGTCGTCAGCCGGGCGTGCGGCTGCTGCGCAACTTCGGGCTTGGTTTCGTCGACGGCCAGGGCGAGTTGAAGCGTATCCTGATGCGTCAGGCGATGGGGCAGCGGGGTGAGTTGCCCGCCAGCTGCAAGCCGTAACAAGAGTGAAGGTGATGTAGTATATGACCTGCCGGGTATGTGAGTGCCAACTATCATTGCTTGGGCGCAGGATTGGCCGATCGCCGCCACACAGCGCTATATATCTCCATACAAGTGCGCATGTCATGCCCCCTGCAACGACAAGGCCCCGCCATCTGGCGGGGCCTTGTCGTTGTGGCCTGATGATCAAACGATCATGGCGTAATGCTTACTCGTCGCTTGTGGGCACGGTGGCCTTGAGCGCCGCGCTGCGCCCCAGCACGTTCATGCCCTTGAGCAGATTGAGCGCCTCACCCAGCTGATAGTCGCTTTCCGCCACTACCGGGCTGTCGGGTGCCTTGCTGCTGGCGGATTCGCTGGCGGCGTTGGCATTGTCGAGGCGCCCGTCGAGGTCTGCCTCGCGCACGCTGAAGTCACGTCGCGTGTCGCGCTCGAGACGGCCTCGCACGACCTCGACATCCGGGCGAATGCCCTCGGCCTGGATCGAACGTCCGCTGGGCGTGAAGTAGAGCGCGGTGGTCAGCTTGAGCCCATCGCCATTGCCCAGCGGCATCACCGTCTGGACCGAGCCCTTGCCGAAGCTGTCGGTGCCCATGATGATGGCGCGGTGTTGATCCTGCAGCGCGCCGGACACGATTTCCGCGGCCGAGGCCGTGCCGCCATTGATCAGCACCACCAGCGGGGTGTCGCCCGCCGGGGTATCGGGCTTGGCCGAGAAAGACAGCTCGCTGTCGGGCAGGCGGCCTTCGGTGTAGACGATGCGGCCGCTGGACAGGAACAGGTCACTGATCTCGACGGCGGCCGAGAGAAGCCCGCCGGGGTTGTTGCGCAGATCCAGCACCAGCCCCTTGAGCGGCTCGCCATCGTTGTCTTCCCGCAGCCTGGCCAGCGCCGTGTGGGCCTCGTCACCGGTCGCGCTCTGGAACTGGCTGATGCGCAGATAGCCATAGCCCGGGTCCAGCAGGCGCTGACTGACGCTGCTGCTCTTGATGATGGCCCGCTCCAGCACCACTTCGCGCGGCATGTCGGCGCCCTCGGACAGAATCAGCAGCCGAATGCGTGAGCCTGCCTCACCGCGCATCAACTTGACCGACTCCGACATCGACAGGCCGTCCAGCGGCGTATTGTCGATCTTGAGGATGACGTCTCGCGGCTGCAGGCCCGCACGCGCCGCCGGGGTGTCGTCGATGGGGGCGATGACGGTCAGCTGGCCATCGTCGCCGGTGCCGACCTCGATACCGATGCCGCCAAACTCGCCATCGGTATTCTCGCGCAGGTCCTGCCAGTCTTCCTGATCCAGATAGGCGGAGTGCGGGTCCAGCCCTTCGAGCATGCCGCGCATGGCATTCTTGAGCAGCGTGCGGTCATCGACCTGATCGACGTAGGTGCGCTTGATGCGCTCGAAGACCTCGGCGAAGGTGCGCAGCTCATCCAGCGGCAGGTCCGTGCCCTGGCGGGCATCCTGAGCGCTGTCGGCCGGTGAGGTGACATCTTCTGCACTGGCCGGCAGTCCGCCACCCAGCAGGGCAAGGCTCAGCGGCACGCTGACCGCCAGCTGACGCAGGCGGCGCGGGGCAGGACGGAACGGCGACATTGCAGACATGCGATTTCCTTCTCGACGGATACTGACTCGACTGGTACCGAAATGCGCTGAGCGCCGGGGCCGGATGTCGAGGCATGGCAGGGGGAACACCGCCCAGCATGCTCGCAGTCACAGGCTACTGCGAGCATATCCCGCGCGAGTGCCTGGCGACTAGCCCGCTGGCTAGCGGTGGCATTCAGCGCTGGCTGACAATCAGGCGATGCGTGAGGTGCCGCTGCCAGACACTTCAGCGGCGCGAGAGCCAGCGACTCGGGTCTGTCGGCTGACCGCTGCGGCGCACTTCGAAATAGAGCGCCGGGCCATCACGCCCGCCGCTGCTGCCGACACTGCCCAGCTGCTGGCCGCGTGACAGGCTGTCGCCCGGGCCTACGCTGAAGCTTGCCAGGTGGGCGTAGAGCGTCAGCACGTTGTCACCGTGATCGAGTATCAGCAGGTTGCCATAGCCGCGCATCCAGTCCGCGAAGACCACGCGACCGGCGTGCGGCGCCGTGACGGCGGTACCCTGCGTCGCGCGAATCAGCACGCCATCACGGTTGACGCCCTCGCCACGTCCATAGGCGGAGATCACCTTGCCCGGCGCCGGCCAATCCATCTTGCCCATCGCACGCGTGATGCGGGTCCTGGGGGGCGGCGCGCTCTTGATCGACTTGAGGCGCTTCTCGAGGGTCTGGATCAGCTGATTGGCATGCGCGCGGTCCTGGTCCAGTTCGGCGATCTTCGCCTCATGGCTGGCATAGCGCGCATCCAGCTTGCGCAGCAGGGCGGCGCGTTCATTCTGTTGCGCGATCAGCTGACTGGCCTGCCGCTTGAGGCCTGCCTGCACGTCATCCAGGCGTGTCTGGCGAGCCAGCAGTTGTGCGCGGGTGTCGGCCAGTGACTGGTTCAGCTCGGCCAGGCGCTCCAGCGCCGCACGCCGTGATTCGCTCAGATGGTTCAGATAGACCTGCAGGCGCTCAAGACGTGCGGGATCATCCTGGTTGAGCAGCAATTTCAGTTCAGGCTGACGACCGAGGCGATAGAGGGCGGCCATCTCTTCGGCCACTGCCGCCTTCTGGGCCGTCTGCTGCTGACTGAGGGCTTCACGCTTGCGCGTCAGTGCCACCAGCTGCTGCTTGATGTCATCGCGCTCATCCTCGAGCTTGCCGGTCTGCTGGCGCGTGGCATTGAGCTGGCGCTCGATCTTCTCCAGCCCGTTGCGGGTGTCGCTGCGCCGCGCTGCCGTGGCCTTGAGCTCGCCCTGCATCGCCTGGATCTCGCGCTTGAGGCGCTTGAGGTCTTCCTGGGAGGCCTGCTTCTTCTGGGTCAGGGTGGCGGTGTCGTCAGCGGCCTGCGCGGTGGTCGACACCACGGGGCCGAGTGCCAGCGGGGCGAGACTCAGCAGCCAGGCAGACAGCACAACGCCGGAGACTCGGCTCCGGCGCTTGAAGATTCGGGGGCGGTCGCCCAGCCCGAGCGGCTTGCTCGGGCTGGGCGAGAGGCACGACGCACCGAAGGGTGCGCCATGCAGCCTGCTATCAGGCCTCGGCATAATCGACCAGCACCTTGCCATCCATCTCTTCCGGCACCGACTGGCCCATCATGGTCAGCAGGGTCGGGGCGAGATCGCACAGACGCCCGTCGGCGGCCAGCTTGGCATCGCGCTGCGTCACGTAGATCAGCGGCACCTCGAAGGTGGTGTGCGCGGTCTGCGGATTGCCGGTTTCCGGGTGCACCATCTGCTCGGCGTTGCCGTGGTCGGCGGTGATCAGGCATTCGCCTCCGACCTTCTCGAGCGCCTCGACCACGCGTGCCACGCACTTGTCGAGGAACTCGACGGCCTGGACGGCGGCATCGAACTTGCCGGTGTGGCCGACCATGTCGCCGTTGGCGTAGTTGCAGACGATGAGGTCGTAGCCGCCGGACTCGATGGCTTCCACCAGCTTGTCGGTGACTTCGCCGGCGCTCATTTCCGGCTTCTCGTCGTAGGTCTTCACGTCCTGCGGGGACGGCACGAGGATGCGCGTCTCGCCGGGGTATTCCTCTTCACGGCCACCGGAGAAGAAGAAGGTGACGTGTGCGTACTTCTCGGTCTCGGCGATGCGCAGCTGGGTCAGGCCACGGTCGGACACGACCTCGCCCAGGGTGTTGTGCAGCTCGGACGGCGGGAAGGCTGCCGGCGCCGGGATGTCGGCGGCGTACTGGGTCATCATCACCAGGCCGTCGTGGGCCAGCTTGGGCGGTGTGCGCTCGAAGCCTGCGAAGTCCGGCTCGACGAAGGCGCGGGTCAGCTCGCGGGCACGGTCGGCGCGGAAGTTCATGAAGATGGCCGCATCGCCTTCCTGCATGGCGACGGAATCGCCGATGCGGGTGGCGGTGACGAATTCATCGGTCTCATCGCGCTCGTAGGCGGCAGCCAGACCGGCGACACCGGTGGCGGCTTCATGCTCGGCTTCGCCGTTGGCGATCAGGCGGTAGGCCTGCTCGACGCGGTCCCAGCGGTTGTCGCGGTCCAGTGCGAAGTAGCGACCGACCAGCGTGGCGACACGGCCGTCTTCCAGGCCCAGGCCCGCGAGGTGCTCATCGGCACGCGCGATGGAGGCCTCGGCGCTCTTGGGCGCGGTGTCGCGGCCATCGGTGATGGCGTGGATATAGATGCGCTTGGCGCCCCGCTCGGCGGCCAGGTCGGCCATGGCCAGGGTGTGGTCTTCGTGGGAGTGGACACCGCCCGGAGATAGCAGGCCGATCAGGTGCACGGCACGCCCGGCCTTGACGGCGGCATCGATGGGCGCGGTCAGGATGGCATTGTCCTTGAGGGCATTCTCACGCACCGCCTTGGTGATGCGCGTGAAGTCCTGATAGACGATGCGACCGGCACCGAGGTTCATGTGGCCGACTTCGGAGTTGCCCATCTGGCCGTCCGGCAGGCCGACGAAGCCACCATCGGTGTGAATCAGTTCGCTGGGATATTCACGACGCAGGCGGTCCATCACCGGCGTGTCGGCGGCGAGGATGGCGTTGTCCTTCTCCTCTTCGCTGTGACCGTAGCCGTCCAGAATGATTAGGGCGACGGGACGCGGACCTTGTGCTTGAGCTGCCATGACTTCCTCGCTGTGATGACGAATGATCTGGGGTGAGCAGGGGCCGGGATGACAGGATGATGTTCGACGGGCGACGCATCATGCAGCTGTCATGTCCTGCGGCCATGCTGTGGCGCATCCGTGGGGCAGAACCCTCGGCGGAAACGACATGTAGTGATAAAACTACCTGCTCGTTCTGCCCTCTATTAGAGGGGTGGTAAGGTGCCGAGTGCAAGTGCCGCAAGTGTATCGCCGGGATTGGGTTGCGCTATCGGTGGATCGCCCCGGCCCGGCTGAGCTGACAGCAGCCGGCGCATCGCCCGGCTACGCCTTTTTGATGCCATGCAGCGGCATTCATGCTTGGGCCTGTCATGTATAATGCTGGCTCCGTTACCTCAGGTAGCGGTCTATTTCCTTTGCCGCGTACGCGTCGGCATGCACGTCACAGCGGAGTTAGCCCGTCTCATGATCGAACAGCTGCTTCAGTTCGCGCAGAATCATCCCTTGCTGGTCGGCGCCTTCGTCGCCCTGCTGGTCGCCCTCATTGTCATGGAAACCATGCGTGGCAACCACGGCGTCAGCGTCAGCGAGGCCACGCGACTGGTCAATCGCGAAGAGGGTGTCTTCATCGACATCCGCGACAGCAAGGAATTCAAGGCCGGTCATATCGCCGGTGCCGTCAACGTTCCCAGCAGTCAGCTGACCAGCGAGACCACTCCGCTGGCCAAGTACAAGGAACGCCCGGTGATCATCGTCTGCAAGCATGGCCAGACGGCGGGACCGCTGGTGGCGCGCCTCGAGAAGGATGGCTTCAAGCAGGCCGTCAAGCTCAAGGGCGGCATGGGCCAGTGGGAAGCCGACAGCCTGCCGGTCGTGACTCGCTGAGTCGCAGACTCGCACGTCGCGTGTCTACCAGCTGTCATTGCCCCGCTGGCTGGGCAAGTTTGCGGGTCTGCTGGAGGCCGGCTCGCAACCAAGAATAAATCTCCGAACCCTCAAGGATATGTCTCATGGCTGAAGAACAGAACGCACAGGCTGCAGCAGGCGCAGAACAGGCTCAGGATCAGCTCCAGTTTGCCCTGCAGCGCATCTACGTGAAGGACGTGTCCTTCGAAGCCCCGAATTCTCCGGCGGTCTTCTCCCAGCCGTTCCAGCCGAAGGTCGCGCTGGAGCTGGATACCGAGCACCAGCAGGTCGGTGAGGAGCTGTTCGAAGTCTCCATCAAGGTCACCGCACAGGTCACCAATGGCGAAGACAAGACCACTGCCTTCCTGGCGGAAGTCGAGCAGGCTGGCCTGTTCCGTATCGCTGGCCTGTCTGCCGAGCAGCTGGACCACACCCTGGGCGCCTTCTGCCCGAACGTGCTGTTCCCGTATGCGCGTGAAGCCATCGACAACCTGGTCAACCGTGGCAGCTTCCCTCCGCTGATGCTGGCTCCGGTCAACTTCGAGGCCATGTACGCGCAGCGCAAGCAGCGTGAAGCCCAGGGCGCCGCCGAGGCGACCGCTCACTGATCAGTGAGCCGGCCTTGATTGGCCACATGACAGGTACGACCAGCGACGGGCCCCAGTGGCCCGTCGCTGCGTTTTTGGGCGACAATGACCGCCGCCTTGCCTGCGATGCTGCATCGACTCATCGCGGTTCACTTTCATTGCTTCTCTGTCCGCGAGACCCCGTCCATGGCCATCCGTCTGTACTGCCCCGATCTTGATCTCAATGTCAGCGCCGGGGCGTCCTTCGCGCTCCCCGAGGGGCCTGCACGCCACCTCGGGCTGGTGCTGCGTGCCAAGGTCGGCAGTGAGGCGCAGCTGTTCGATGGCCGTGGGCAGGAGGTGCGCGTGCTGCTGGAGGAGGTGACCCGCAAGGGCGTCAGCGTGCAGGTGATCGAGGCGGTGCCCAATGACCGCGAGGCGCCGCTGGCGGTGCATCTGGGGCAGGCGATCTCCAAGGGCGATCGCATGGATTACGCCATCCAGAAGGCCTGTGAGATGGGCGTGGCTGCCATCACGCCACTCTACACCGCGCGTGGCGACGTCAAGCTCAAGGGCGAGCGCGCCGACAAGAAGCTGGCGCACTGGCAGGGCGTGGCGGCCAGCGCCTGCGAGCAGTGCGGAAGAAGCGTCGTGCCGGTCGTGCATGCCCCGGTGGCGATGACGCAGTGGCTGTCCGAGCGTGATGAGCCGCTGCGCCTGATTCTGCAGCCGGGCGGTGCCGAGGCGCTGAACGTGGCCGAGGCCGAGGGCGGCGTGACCCGTGCCAGCCTGCTGATCGGCCCGGAAGGCGGCTTCACGCAGGAAGAGGTGGCAGAAGCGGCCGCAGCCGGTTGTGAAGTGCTCGGCCTGGGGCCGCGTATCCTGCGCACCGAGACGGCGCCGGTGGTGGCGCTGACCTTGCTGCAGCAGCGATTTGGTGACCTGCCGCGCTGATCTCCCGTCATCTGGCACCCGGGCGGAATTGTTGATCTGCCGGCAACACAGCGTGAGCCGGCAAGGGCGTTTCGCCAGTGGTGAGCAGCACGGCGCTGCTGCATACTTGTCCCATCGCTCCCGCGCCATGGTGTCATGTCGCGACGGGAGTCTCCGTTATCCCCGCTGCCGGCCGCGTGCCGGGCTGGCAGTGTCGTCACAAGGTTGCCTCAATGACTGCTCGCAAGCTCAAGATCGGCGTGGTGATGGACCCGATGTCCAGCGTCGCCTACAAGAAGGACACCACTCTGGCCATGTTGTGGGCCGCCAGCCAGCGTGGCTGGTCGCTGCACTATCTCGAGCAGGAAGACCTCTATCTCGAGAATGGTCGCGCCATGGGCCGGATGCGTGATCTGGAGGTCTACCACGACCCGGACAACTTCTATCAGCTGGGCGAGGTCGTCGCGACTCCGCTGGCCGAGCTTGACGTGATCCTGATGCGCAAGGATCCGCCCGTCGACGAACACTTCCTGAATGCCGTTCACCTGCTGGGCTTTGCCGAGCGGGAAGGCGTGCTGGTGGTCAATCCGACGGCCGCGCTGCAGACCTGCAACGAGAAGCTCTTCGCTCAGCAGTTCCCGCAGTGCATCCCGCCGACCACCGTGTCGGCCAACGACAAGGTGCTGCGCGCCTTCCACGCCGAGCATGGCAACGTGATCTTCAAGCCGCTGGATGGCATGGGTGGCAGTGGCATCTTCCACGTCGCCGAAGATGGCCGCAATCTCGGCTCGGTGATCGAGCAGCTGACGCTGCGGGGCACCCGTCAGATCATGGCCCAGCGTTATGTGCCGGAAATCAGTGCCGGCGATACGCGCATTCTGCTGGTGGATGGCGAGCCGGTGCCGTTCGGCCTGGCGCGCATTCCCAGCGCCGGCGAGACGCGCGGCAACCTGGCGGCTGGCGGACGTGGCGAATCGCGTGAGCTGACCGACCGCGATTACTGGCTGATCGAGCAGGTCAAGCCGGTGGTGAAATCATTGGGGCTGATGTTCGTCGGCCTGGACGTGATCGGCGACTACATCACCGAGATCAACGTCACCAGCCCGACCTGCGTACGCGAGATCGATACCCAGCGCGGCACTGATATCGCCGGTCTGTTGATGGATGCCATCGAAGCGCGTCTGGCGGCGCAGACGCCCGCCTGATCAACGTCGCGGTGAGGTCGGCACCAGTTGGCTGACCCGCAATGGATTCGCAGTAAACGGCAAGGAAGCCGAAGCTGCCAATGAGGTTCCGTGGACAGGGAGTGGGGTATGGCAGCACCCGTCGAATGGTGGGCAGGCAATCATAGCGTCACCGACCCGATCACCTATGTACCGGTGACGCGGGTGCATCGCCGTGTGGTGGCATGGGGCGCGGCACTGGCCGTCCATGCCGTCATCGGCTGGTGGTTGCTGGGCAGCGGCCTGCTGACGCCGCCCGAGGTGCCGCCGATGCCAAAGCCGGTGATGCTCGATGTGACGCTGGTCAGTCAGGCCAGCACCACTGCCGTCGACTCGCAGGTGGTGGCCGAGCAGGACCAGCAGGCCAGTGGCAGCGGGCGCGAGGCAGCGGTGCAGGCCGGGCCAGTCAATCAGGCGCCCCCACAGCCGGGTGAGCAGAGTGCGTCCGAGGCCAGCGAGCCGGCCGTGTCGGAAGCCCAGGCCCCGGCCACGCAGGCGCTGGTACTGCCGGAGCGCATCCCCGAGGTGATCGCGACCCAGCAGGCGTCGTCACAGCAGGTGACGCGTTCCGAACTGCTGCCGGATACGCCGGACAATGAACAGCAGGCCAGCGAGCAGGACGTTCAGCGAATCCAGGCCTCCGGCCAGTCGCGTGAGGTGGTGGGTGACACCGCCTCACGCAAGGCGGCGCGTGCCTCGGCCCGCGCGCGCTATATCAATGACTGGACCGGCACGGTGCAGGCATTCGGCAATCAGCACTATCCGGCGCCTGCTCATCTGAGCGGCGAGCTGCGGATTCGCGCCGTCGTGCTGCCCAGCGGTCAGCTTGAGTTCGCGGAAGTGTTACAATCCTCGGGACATGCTGAACTCGACCAGGCGGCTCTGGATACGGTCTACGGCGCGGCTCCTTATGCGCCCTTTGATGAAAGTCTCAAGGGGATGAGCCAGCTGACCATCACCCGCATCTGGCGATTCGGCCCCGGCAACGATTCTGGCGCGCCCTGACGCCTCGGGAGGACCATGCAAAGTCTGCGAGACTATTTCCTGCTGGCGATGCCGCATCTCGATGATGACAATTTTTCCGGCTCGCTCAGTTACCTCTGTGATCATGATGACAAGGGCACCCTCGGTGTCATCGTCAACAAGCCGATCAAGCTGACCATGCGCGGTCTGTTCGAGCAGCTCGAGATCGCTGCCGACAGCTGTGAGCGCCTCGATGAGGTGGTCTATTACGGTGGCCCCGTCCACAAGGACCGCGGCTTCATCCTGCATCGCGGCAAGGCCAGCGAGTGGGATTCCAGCCTGCAGGTGACCGACGAGCTGGCGCTGACCACCTCGTTGGACATCCTGAAGGCGATAGCCGGCAACGAAGGCCCTGATGACTTCATGGTGTGCCTCGGCTGCGCTGGCTGGGAGCCGGACCAGCTCACCAACGAGCTGAAGGAAAACAGCTGGCTGATCGTCGAAGGCGACAGCGGCATCCTCTTCGATGCCGACAGCGAGTCCCGTCTCGAAGCGGCTGCCAGCAAGCTGGGCGTCGACATGAATCTGATGTCGCGGGAGATCGGGCATGGCTGAGCGGCAAGTCAGCCGTACGGCGCTGGCGTTCGATTTCGGCACGCGCCGCATCGGTGTCGCGGTGGGCACCGAGATGCTCGGCACCGCGACGCCCCTGGTGCCGCTGCATGTGCGGGACGGCATTCCGGACTGGAATGTCGTCAATCGCCTGATCGAGGAATGGCAGCCCGACCTGTTCGTGGTCGGCCTGCCCCTCGAGCTGGACGGCAGCGAGACACTGATGTGCAGCCGAGCCCGCAAGTTCGGCAAGCGCCTGTATGGCCGCTACGGCAAGCCGCTGGAAATGTGGGATGAGCGCGGCTCCACCAAGGCGGCCAAGGGCTTGGCGCGCGAGCGCGGCCACCGCGGCAATTATCGCGATGATGGCGTGGACGGCCTCGCCGCTCAGCTGATTCTCGAGAGCTGGTTTGCAAGCCAGCGAGGCGAGGGCGACCTTGTCGGTTACTGAATACTCCACCCGCTTCCTTTCCGGAAGCGGGTTTTTTTTGTCTGTTTGCCGCCATCCGGCAGGGAAGATAGGAAGCGATATCCATGCAAGAGTCTGAGATGCACGAAGAACATGAGGCACTGCCAGAGGTCGAGGCACTGCTCGAGGCCATGACCGAGGAGCTCGAATTGCTGTTCGAGCGCCGTGAACTCGATCGTGAACGTCTGATTCCGGTCGGCATTCATACCGGCGGTGTCTGGGTCGCCCAGGCACTGCGTGAGCGGCTGGGGCTGGAAGAGCCCCTCGCGACACTGGATATCGGTTTCTGGCGCGACGACTTCGGCCACAAGGGCCTGCCGGATGGCGGCCAGGGGTCACAGCTGCCGGATATCGAGAACCGCGATCTGCTGCTGGTGGACGATGTGCTGATGAGCGGACGTACCGTGCGCGCGGCGCTCAATGAGCTGTTCGACTATGGCCGTCCGCGCCGCGTGCTGCTGGCCTGCCTGGTAGAGCTGCCGGGACGTGAGCTGCCGGTGCAGCCGGACGCCTTGGGCGCCAACCTGGCGCTGGCGCCCGGCAAGCGCATCAAGCTGGATGGCTCCGGCAACCTGCGCCTGACACTGGTCGATACCGGCGAGGTGACGGCATGAACCTGTTTGATCTCTCGCAGGCCAGCGCGGACGTGCGGGCTGCCTCGCCGGCACAGGTCCAGCTGGATGAGCAGGGCCGGCTGCGCCACTTTCTGGATATCGAAGGCCTGCCGCGCAGCGTGTTGACCGAGATTCTCGACACCGCCGATCACTTCCGTGGCATCGGCGATGCCGAGGTCAAGAAGGTGCCGTTGCTGCGCGGACGTACGGTGGCCAACCTGTTCTTCGAGAACTCGACCCGGACGCGTGCCACCTTCGAGCTGGCCGCCAAGCGTCTGTCGGCGGATGTACTCAATCTGGACATCAAGACCTCGTCGGCCGCCAAGGGCGAGTCGCTGATGGATACCCTGGTCAATCTCGAGGCCATGCAGGCGGATGCCTTCGTGGTGCGTCATGGCGACTCCGGCGCGGCGCACTTCATCGCCAGCCAGATCACGCCGCATGTGGCGATCATCAATGCCGGCGACGGTCGCCATGCGCACCCGACCCAGGCGATGCTCGACATGCTGACCATCCGCCGCCACAAGGGCGAGTTCGCCAATCTGCGCGTCGCGATCGTCGGTGACATCCTGCATTCACGCGTCGCTCGCTCGCAGATTCAGGCGCTCAATACGCTGGGCGCAGCGGAGGTGCGGGTGGTCGCGCCGCAGACGCTGCTGCCCATCGGGGTCGAGACGCTGGGCTGTCAGGTCTTCACTGAACTGGCAGCAGGGCTGAAGGATGTCGATGTCGTCATCATGCTGCGCCTGCAGAAGGAGCGCATGGATGGCGCGCTGCTGCCCTCGGAGTCGGAATACTACCGCCGCTATGGTCTGACCCGCGAAAGCCTGGCACACGCGCACCCTGACGCCGTGGTGATGCATCCGGGGCCGATCAACCGGGGTGTCGAGATCGAATCCGCCGTCGCGGATGGTCCGCGCTCGCTGATACTCGATCAGGTCACCAACGGCATCGCGGTGCGCATGGCGGTGCTGTCGATGGCGGTCTCCGGACAGATGAAGGCGCGCGCCGAGCGCAGGGGTGAACGTTCACGAGGAGCTGGCGCATGAAACGCAGCCTGATCAATGCACGGGTGATCGACCCGACCAACGGCCGCGATGGCCAGTACGACCTCCACCTCGACGGCGGTCGCCTGATCGCGATCGGCGAGGCGCCGGCGGATTTCAGTGCCGAGCAGCGCGATGATCTGGCGGGCAAGCTGGTCACGCCGGCCTTCATCGATCTTGGCGCGCACTTGCGCGACCCGGGTCCGCGCTACAAGGGCAGCCTGGTCAGTGAGTCGGCTGCCGCACTGGCGGGTGGCTACGCGACCATCCTGCCGCGGCCCGACACCAGCCCGGTGCTCGACAGCGCCTCGCATATTCGTACGCTGCTGGACCGTGCGCGTGATGTGGCGGGGGTGCGTCTTGCGCCGCTGGGGGCACTGACGCAGGGACTGGACGGTGATCTGCTCGCCAATATGGCCGCGCTCAAGTCTGCAGGCTGCGTGGCACTGACCAACCTGCGCCAGCCAATACGCGATCTAGGCGTACTGCGCCGTTGTCTGGAGTACGCGCGGACCTTTGATATCACCGTCGTGTTCCAGGCCCAGGAGGCCGCCTTGGCCGGGCAGGGCTGCGCCCATGAGGGCGCCATTGCCTCGCGTCTCGGATTGGCCGGCATTCCGGAATCTGCCGAGACGGTCGCCCTGACCCAGTGGCTGCTGTTGATCGAGCAGACCGGCGTACGGGCGCATGTGTCGCTGCTCTCCAGCGCACGGGCCGTGGAGCTGGTACGTGATGCCAAGGCCAGAGGGCTGGATATCAGCGCGGATGTGTCGATGGCGCAACTGCACTGGACCGATGAGCAGCTGGAAGGCTTCAACGCCAATTTCCATCTGGAGCCGCCACTGCGCAGCGCGGCAGACCGTGATGCGCTGCGGGCCGGTGTGGTCGATGGCACCATCGACGCCATCGTCAGTGATCATCTGCCCCATGAAGCCGCAGCCAAGAGCGCGCCCTTCGCGGTATCCGAGCCCGGCATGACCAGCCTGGAAACCATGCTGCCGCTGGGGCTGGCGCTGGTGAAGGCCGAGCTGCTCAGCCTGCCTCGCCTGATCGAGACATTGACGTTCAGTGCCAGACGCTTCGGACTCAAGGGCGGCATGCTGGAAGTGGGCGAGTACTGTGATCTGGCGGTGATCGATATGGCGCATGAATGGCGTGTCTCAAGCGAGACGCTGGTCAGTGCCGGCCATAACACGCCGCTGCTTGGCATGCTGTTGAACGGTCGCGTCGAAGAGGTGCTGCTGGGTGATTCCTGCTACGCCTAAGCAGTGTTTCACGTGGAACATGATGCTTGAGATATTTGGCTAAAGCGCGCCAACAGTCTGATAGCCAAGCGGTTTTTTGAATGACGTATGGGGAGAATTGGCTGCTTTTTCGTAAAGTAGCCAATTTCTTTACCAGCCTATGGCGCAGAGTGACATCGCTGGGCTGCGCTCTTTGCTGCCGGCAGATGTTTCACGTGGAACAATGGCTTCAGGAGCGATTTGCGAGAGCCCATTGGCCACAGCGCCTTAAAGCGGCTGTGGCAATAGCGAGCAAGGCGGCTGGCCAGGCTGATCTGGCATGTAGAAAAAGAGATCTGTACAACAAGGAGAGAAAACCATGCCGATGATTCGTGCGGAATTTCTGACTGGCAAGACACAGGAACAGAAGCGGGAGCTTGTGGAGGCGTTGACGCGCGAGACGGCTCGCGTATTGGGCGTGCGTGAGCAGTCCGTCTGGGTGGTGCTGCAGGAAGTGGAGCCGGAAAACTGGGCCGTCGCTGGCACGCCATTGTCAGAGCGCTGAGAGAAGAAGTTTCAACTGGGCACTTGTGCTCAACTATCTGATTCAGAAGGTGTTTTACGAGGCATCAAGATGTTCCACGTGAAACACGCCCTTGGTCTTGGCCCGGCATTGCCAGTCTATGGAAAACCGGCTGAGGCATGACGGAGGCATGACAGAGGGGAGTGGGACGCAAGGCACGGGACGAGCAACGTTCCTGGTAATCCGGAACAAAAAAACGCCGCAGCCATTTCTGGCTGCGGCGTTTTCATTTGCCTGCCCTCTGCTCCACGGCCATGAAGCAGAGCACGGACTCAGTTCTCGAAATCAGCTTCCGAGTAGAGGGTCCGGATACGCAGGGTATGGTCGACGGTCTTGAGCGCTTCGAGCGCTTTCTTGCCGTAGGCCTTGTCGACATCGATGACCACATAGCCGACCGTGTTGTTGGTCTGCAGGTACTGGCCAGAGATGTTGATGCCTTCCTCGGACAGCACCTGGTTGATGCGTGACAGCACGCCCGGGACGTTGTCGTGGATATGCAGCAGACGGTGCTTTTCCGGGTGCGCCGGCAGGGCGACTTCCGGGAAGTTGACCGAGCCGATGGTGGTACCGTTGTCGGAGTAGGTCACCAGCTTCTCGGCGACTTCGACACCGATGTTTTCCTGGGCTTCCATGGTGGAGCCACCGACGTGCGGCGTCAGGATGACATTGTCGAACTCGCGCAGCGGAGACACGAACTCTTCGCCGTTGCCTTTCGGCTCTACCGGGAAGACGTCGATGGCGGCGCCCAGCAGCTTGCCGCTGGAGAGGGCTTCGGCCAGGTCTTCGATGACGACGGTGGTGCCGCGTGCCGCATTGATGAAGACGCTGTTCTGCTTCATCAGCGCGAACTGCTGCTTGCCCATCATCCACTTGGTGGAGGGGATTTCCGGCACATGCAGCGTGACGATGTCAGCGCGCGCCAGCAGCTCTTCCAGGCTTGCCACCTGACGGGCATTGCCCATGCCGAGCTTGGTGACGGCATCGTAGTAGATGACGTCCAGGCCCAGGGATTCGCTGAGCACGGACAGCTGGGAGCCGATGCTGCCGTAGCCCACGATGCCCAGCGTCTTGCCGCGGACTTCATGGCTGTTCTTGGCGGATTTCATCCACTGGCCACGATGTGCCTTGGCGCTCTTCTCCGGCACGCCGCGCATCAGCATGATGGCTTCGGCCAGTACCAGCTCGGCGACCGAGCGAGTGTTGGAGTAGGGCGCGTTGAACACGGGAATACCGCGCTTCAGTGCGGCTTCCAGGTCGACCTGGTTGGTGCCGATGCAGAAGCAGCCGATGGCGGTGAGCTTCTCGGCAGCGGAGATCACGCGCTCGTTGAGCTGAGTGCGGGAACGAATGCCGATGAAGTGCACATCGCGGATCTTCTCGATCAGTTCTTCCTCGGCCAGCGAGGTCTGAAGCAGTTCGATGTTGGTGTAACCCGCGTTGAGGAAATTATCCACGGCGGATTGGTGGACACCCTCGAGCAATAGAATCTTGATCTTGCTCTTGTCCAGGGACGTCTTGGCCATTGTCGGATCAACCCTCTCGCCGGTCATGCCGGCGTTTCTGTTCGTTTGGTCTTTTTCATGACCTGCTGGCGTGTCACACCTCAAGAAAATGCCAGAGAAACAGCGGGGCGTGCTGTCAACAGGGGAGCAAAGAATATCACAGCCGACGGGGCCTCCGGATGAAATGTCCGCGTGCCGGGCATGAAAAATTCACAGCACAGCCGTTTGATGTGACTCTTCCTCCGTGCGCAGGGGGTGGGCAGCGTCGTGAAGCCCTTCGGGTTATACTGGCGCTCCACACAGAGACACCGGGCCCGCCCGGTCGGATGAGCGAGAGCACCCATGGCCGAAAAGGAAGTGCCACAGGATTTCGCCGCCACCCTGGCCCGTCTTGAAGGGTTGGTGACGCGGCTCGAGGCTGGCGACATGTCGCTGGAAGCGTCACTGGGCGCTTTTGAAGAGGGCGTGAGCCTGGCGCGCGAGGCGCAGCAGCGGCTCGACAGTGCCGAGTTGCGCCTGCAGGCATTGGTGGAAGGCCCGGAGGGAGCGCTGACGCCCACGGCGTTTACGGCGCCCGATGCCGCAGGCAGCATGGCGGGTGAAGCGGACGAGGAGAAGGACTGGTGATGTCAGGTGGATTGAATACGCAAGTCACGCCGACTGCATCGCAGGCCAGCGAGCTGATCCGCTCTGGACAGGCGCGCAGTGAGGCCGTGCTTGAGGCGTTGTTGACTCCCGGCAGTGCGGCGGTGAGTGAGCGTCTCGAGGACGCCATGCGCTACAGCGTGCTGGGTGGCGGCAAGCGTCTGCGTCCCGTGCTGCTGTATGCGGTGGGTCGTGCCCTGGGCTGCGATGAAGAGGCCGCTGACCGCGCTGCGCTGGACGCGGCGGCAGCGGCGCTCGAATTGGTGCATGCCTATTCGCTGGTCCATGATGACCTGCCGGCCATGGACGATGACGACCTGCGGCGTGGCCGTCCCACCGTGCATCGCGCCTTCGATGAGGCGACCGCCATTCTCGCGGGCGATGCCCTGTTGACGCTCTCCTTCGAAGTGATGGCGACGACCGGCCATGTACGGACACCTGCCCTGGTGCGTACCCTGGCCGAGGCCTCCGGGCGGCGCGGCATGGTGGCCGGTCAGGCGCTGGATCTCGAGGCGGTCGGGCAGTTCCGTGAGGTAGAGGCGCTGTCACGCATGCATGCCTACAAGACCGGCGCGCTGATTCGCGCTGCGGTCCGTCTGGGCGGATTGGTGGCAGTCGACGAGCAGGATTCGCGTCTTGCTGCCCTGGAGCGCTACGCTTCGGCTATCGGCCTGGCCTTCCAGATCCAGGATGACATCCTGGACGTGACGGGCGACACCGCAACGCTTGGCAAGACGGCCGGTGCTGACGCTGCGCGCGACAAGCCGACCTATCCCTCGCTGCTTGGACTCGAAGGTGCTCAAGAGCGAGCAGGTCAGCTACTGCAAGAGGCCCTGGATGCCCTGGCACCGTTGGGAGAGGCCGCAGAGCCACTCGCGGTGCTGGCGCGCTACATGATCGAGCGAGACCACTGATTCCTGACGCCTATGAAGCTGTTTGACGAGATACCTCAGGCGCGCCCCGCGACGCCACTGCTCGATGCGGTCGAGACACCTCAAGCGCTGCGCGCCATGAGCGCGGCACAGCTGCGCCAATTGGCTGACGAACTGCGCGCCTACCTGCTGTACAGCGTCGGCTGTACCGGCGGGCACTTCGGTGCCGGGCTCGGTGTGGTCGAGCTGACCGTGGCACTCCACCATGCGCTGGAAACGCCCCATGACCGTCTGGTGTGGGACGTGGGTCATCAGGCCTATCCGCACAAGATTCTGACCGGCCGTCGTGAAGCCATGTACAGCATGCGCCAGTACAACGGCCTGTCTGCCTTCCCCAAGCGTGCCGAGAGCGAGTTCGACACCTTCGGAGTGGGCCATTCCAGCACCTCGATCAGTGCGGCGCTGGGCATGGCGCTCGGCGCCCGCACGGCGGGTGAGTCACGGCGTGCCTGTGCGGTGATCGGCGATGGCGCCCTGACGGCTGGCATGGCGTTCGAGGCACTGGCGCATGCCGGGCACGTGAAGGCCAATATGCTGGTCGTGCTCAACGACAACGAGATGTCGATCTCCGAGAACGTCGGCGGCCTGGCAAGCTATCTGGCACGTATTCTGGCCAGCAAGCCGTATACCCAGATGCGCGCCAACGGCAAGCGACTGCTGTCGCCCTTGCCGGGTGCGCTGGAGCTTGCCAAGCGTACCGAAGAGCACATGAAGGGCTTCATCAGCCCGGCGACGCTGTTCGAGGAGATGGGCTTCAACTACATCGGCCCCATCGACGGCCATGACCTGCCGGCGCTGGTGCAGACGTTGCGCAACATGCGTGATCTGGATGGCCCGCAGTTCCTGCATGTGGTGACGCGCAAGGGCAAGGGCTTCCTGCCGGCGGAGCGTGACCCGATCGGCTATCACGCCATCACCAAGCTCGAGAAGGCAGCGCCTCAGGCAGCCGAGCAGGCGCCTGCCGTCACCGACGCGCCGGCTCCCAAGCCGCAGAAATACTGCAGTGTCTTCGGCAACTGGCTGTGTGATGCCGCCGCCGCGGATGCGCGCGTCATCGGCATCACGCCGGCCATGCGGGAAGGCTCGGATCTGGTGCGCTTCTCGAAGGAATATCCTGATCGCTACTACGATGTCGCCATCGCGGAGCAGCACGCGGTAACAGTGGCAGCGGGCATGGCCTGTGAAGGCATGAAGCCGGTGGTGGCGATCTATTCCACCTTCCTGCAGCGTGGCTATGATCAGCTGATCCACGATGTCGCGGTGCAGAAACTGGACGTGACCTTTGCCATCGATCGTGCCGGTCTGGTCGGTGAAGACGGCCCGACGCATCACGGCAGCCTGGACATGTCATTCCTGCGCTGCGTGCCGGAGCTGGTGTTGATGGCGCCGGCCGATGAAGCCGAGTGCCGTGGCATGCTGAGCGCGGCACTGGCCCACCCCGGGCCGGCTGCGGTGCGCTATCCGCGCGGTACCGGGCCGGGGGTGGCCACCGATGCCGACCTGACGCCAATGGCCATCGGTCAGGGGGAATATCGTCGTCGTATCAGCGGCAGCCCCGAGGTGCGTGTCGCCATCGTCGCCGTGGGCAGCATGAACACGCCGGTGGCCGAGGTCGCCGAGGCGCTGGACGCGACCCACTTCAACCTGCGCTCCATCAAGCCGCTGGACCGCGAGGCACTGCTCGAGATCGCCGCGGAGCATGACCTGGTCGTGACCGTCGAAGAGAATGCCATCGCGGGTGGCGCGGGAGCCGGCGTGGCCGAGCTCTACCTGAACGCGGGACTGGCTCAACCCATGTTGCTGCTGGGGCTGCCGGATGGCTTCGTCGAGCATGGCAAGCCGGTCGAGCTGCTGCGTGACTGCGGTCTGGATGCCGCCGGCATCCGCGCCAGTATCGAGGCACGCCTCGGCAGCTGATCCTGGCGACATGCAATACCGAAACGCCTGTGGATGACTCGAGAGTTCGAGCTGTCCACAGGCGTTTTTCGTTGCGTGACTGCCTGCGCCGAGACGGCGAAGGATGCATGGAAACTCCGCGACTTCCCGCCCATGCTGGTTGACCATCAAGCCCTCTGCTCAAGCAGCCAGGGCCTGGCTGGCGCGAAAGCCGTCGCTTGCGTCAGTCACCACCGCAACGCCACGGAGTGCGCCCGACCATGTTGACTCTCTACAGCTATCCGAATTCCCGCTCGCTGCGGGTCGCCTGGACGCTCGAGGAACTGGGGCTCGATTACCGGATTCATAGTCTGGATCTGAAGGCCGGTGAGGGGCACAGCCCTGAATACCTGGCCATTCATCCCGATGGCAAGGCGCCAGCCCTGGTGGATGGTGAGCTGGCCCTGTTCGAGTCCAGTGCCATCTGTCGCTACCTGGCGGCGCGAGAAGGGCGTCTGCTGCCACAATCGCTGGCCGGGCAGGCCCAGATGGATCAATGGCTCAGTTTCCTGACCACCGAGCTTGAGCAGCCGCTGTGGACATTGGCCAAGCACACCTTCGCGCTGCCGGAGGACCAGCGCTGTGATGCCATCAAGCAGACAGCGCAGTGGGAATTCCAGCGTGCTCTCAAGGCACTTCAGCGCCGCTTCGATGGCCAGGGCTGGCTGGTGGCCGATGAATTCAGTGTCGCCGATATCTTCCTCGCCCAGACCCTCAGCTGGGCGCAGATGGCCGGGCAACCTCTGCCGGCCGTGCTTGAGCAATGGGGCGAAGAGGTGCGGGCGCGTCCTGCCTGCGAGCGGGCCCGCCAGCGCGAGCAACAGGCCGCCGAGGAGCATCAGCAACACTGAGCCCTGTTGCCGGAACCGTCATCGAACGCCGCCACAGGCCAAGCTGACGGGCTGACCTGTCCTGCATATCCTGTAGTGAAGCTTAGAGAGCGCGCTGAGAGCTCGCACACGCCACGAGGCGCCATCCTGATATCAGGGTGGCGCCTTTTGCGTTTCTGGGCCTCAGAGACGCTTGCAGGGCGCCTGACGAGGTTGAGAGGTCGCCTTGCTCGTTCAGCGGCGTCAACCGTCTGAGGCGCGCCCCAGGCTGTCTGATGGCGGGCTGACTCAGGTCGGTTCGAGGCAGGTCTGTTCGAGACAGTGCGGTGCGCCAGGGCGGCGCGAGGCAGGCCATCGATTGAGGATGGGTTTCAGCCATCAGGCGCTGAATGATGCGCTTTTGAGTCTTTTGCGTATCTGTTCATGATTCGGTAATTGGTTGTTTTCGTAATGATGGTCAAGTGTTGATCTTGATGAGGTCGAGGGAAGCACTCATGCGTTGTGAGTGGCGACATATCCGATGAAAATCATGGGGTTGAGAGGTTTATTAGATTTTCATGACATGATATTGATCAAATCGGGAGCGATGATCGCATCTTTCCTATTTTGCGCATCACTCAATGATTCGATATGTGGTTTATTGCGGATCTTTTTGATAAGATGTTGGTGAAAATATCAATGGGAATAACAACTTATGTGGATCTGGCAGCAGCCTGACTGGCCACGGGGGCGGTTGGAGGTCATGCCCTTGATGGGGCAGTTGGCGGCGACCCAGGCGGTGATGTCGCCGCTGGTCGCTCAGGGGCAGAATCTCTATCCCCGACAACGCCTGCGTCTCGAGGCGACGCTCCTCAGCGAAGAGATGGAAGCCAGTGCCCAGCTGTCCGGCGTGGTGCTCGGGCGGGCGGCGTTGCGTGATGCGCTGTATCAGGCGCTGGGGCTGGAGTCCGGCCATCAGGAGTCACCGCGCGGGCCGGCGCCTGGTGTCGACGTCTTCGTGGATGTGACGCTGGAAGTCGTGCGCACGGCATTCCAGCCGCTGACCCGCCAACAGGTGCTCGAGTGGCATCGGCGTCTGGGGCCTTTCCTGCCGCGCAGCAGTGGTCAGCCACTCGGGGCATGGCGCGAGGCGCGCTACGAGGCGGTCAGCGGTCGTTACGGTCTCAAGCGCTTGCGTTATCGCGCTCCGGCGGAGAACCCCGATGCGTTGGACCGGGAGCTGGATGTCTTCTGGCAGCGTCTGGCGACGGAAGAACCGGATGTGGATAACTCAGGGGTGTTGAATGCCCTGCAGCTGCATGCGCACTGGCAGGCGCTCGCACCGCTGGCCTTGGGCAACGGCTTGATCGGGCGCTTGCTGCTGATGCGCTGGCTGACACGAATCGATGCCCTGGCCGCGTTGCAGCAGCAGGGCGAGTTTGTCGGCAAGGCCGCCGAGCGCTGGGAGTCGGAAGCGCTGGAGCAACTCTGCTGGCGCCGCCAGGCGCTGTTCTCGGTGGTGCTCGAGCATCAGGACGAATTGCGCGAGCTGGAGCAGCGTTATCTCGGCAAGCCCCAGACCTCGGCCAGCGGCCATCAGCTGCCGCCGCAGCTGGACCGCGCGCTCAATGGTGAGGTGGAGGATGCAGCGCCCGGTGACATGAATGTCTGGGCCGAGTGGTGGCTTTTGCGTCTGCGCGACGCCGGTCGTCGGACGGCCTTCCATTACCAGCGCGTCCAGCGTGCCGAGCGACTGTGGCTGGAGCACGCGCGTACGCCGCTGAATGCCCGCCAGCGCGAGCTGGTACTGACATTGTTGGAGCGAGATGACGAAGAGGGCGTGGGGCGCGCCGAATACCGTGCCCTGGTCGATACCTCCGACCCTACCGCCGCCCGCGATCTCGCCGACCTGACCGCCAAGCAGGTACTGGAAAGCTACGGTGTCGGGCGCGGTACCCGGTATCGCTTGCCGGTCTTTTCCCCTAAGGGAGATAGCCCCGCAGGAAGATAGCGCCACAGGAAAATAGCTCCTCAAGAAAACAGCGCTGTGAGGGATGAGCCCTGAAGCGTCAAAAAATCGCGAAAAAAAGCGGGAAGGGTCATGACGACCCTTCCCGCTTTTTTGAGGTGGCTTGCCGGTGTGCTCAGTGCCGTGTCCTCAAGCCGGTGTGCTCAAGAGCGCCGGCTAGCGTGGCGGCCCCGATCACGTCATACGGAATACGGCAGCACTGCGGTATAGATGGCGAAGAAGTGGCAGGTACTGCCGCCAAGCACGAACAGGTGCCAGATGGCGTGGTGATAGCGCAGGCGCGTCATCAGAAAGAAGATCACGCCCAGGGTATAGGTGATGCCGCCGGCGACCAGCAGAATGAGCCCCGTCTCGGAGAGCTTCTCGACCAGCATCGGCGAGGCGAACACGATCAACCAGCCCATCAGCAGATAGACGCTCACGCGCAGGGCGCTGAAGCGTTCAGGCCAGCGCAGCTTGAGGAAGATGCCGCCCAGTGCGAGCGACCAGATGATGGCGAACAGCGTCCAGCCAGTCGGGCCGCGAAGATTGACCAGCAGGAAGGGCGTATAGGTGCCGGCGATCAGCAGATAGATGGCGCAGTGATCCAGCAGCTGGAAGGCATATTTCAGGCGTGGATGACGGATACCGTGATAGAGCGTCGAAGCCGCATACAGCACCACCAGGGTCAGGCCGTAGAGGCTGACGCTGACGATCTTCCAGGGGTCGACTTCGGCAGCGAGGCTGGCCATCACGATCAGCACGATCATGCCGACGAGGCCCATGACGGCGCCGATGCCGTGGCTGGCGCTGTGCAGCCATTCCTCCAGCCGGGTATAGAGAGCAGGCGTCGCGGAGGTGTCGCGTGAATCCGCGTCATCGGCAGGCGATGCGCTGGAAGAGGGGGATGCCTGAGGAGGTGTCGAGGCGAGCCGTGTTGACGAAGGCTGTGATGACTGAGGTTGCGATGAAGAAGGCTGTGATGATGCAGCCGTTGAGTCCTTGCGCATGGCGATGTCTCCGGCGCGGGTTCGACTCCAGCCTACTCCCTGGCGGGTGATGTCGTCATGTCACGCTCGCTGCGCCAGCCAGTCAATTTGCCTATATAAAGGAAGGGGAGCCAATCAGGCTCCCCCTTTGCGTGGCTACTCGCTGCGCTCGATATCCACGTCGCTTGCCTGGGTGAAATCGTCCAGTGCCATCATGTGGCCCAGCTTGCCCGCCTTGGTCGAGAGATAGTGCTCGTTGTGCGGATTCAGGCCGGTGGTGATCGGCTGGCGCTCACTGATGGTGACGCCATCACGCGTCAGGGCATCGACCTTGCGCGGGTTGTTGGTCATCAGCTTGAGAGTGCTGACGCCAAGATGCTCCAGCATCGGCACACAGATATCGTAGCGGCGCATGTCAGCCCCGAAGCCGAGGCGCTCATTGGCTTCGACGGTATCGGCGCCGCCATCCTGTAGCTCATAGGCGCGAATCTTGTTGAGCAGACCGATGCCGCGGCCTTCCTGACGCAGATAGAGCAGCACGCCGCGGCCTTCGGCGGCAATGCGCTTGAGTGCTTCCTGCAGCTGATAGCCGCAGTCACAGCGCATCGAGAAGAGGGCGTCGCCGGTCAGGCACTCGGAATGCACGCGGCCCAGCACCGGCGCGCCGTCATCGATGTCGCCCAGGGTCAGGGCGATGTGGTCCTTGCCGGTGGTCTCATCCTCGAAACCGTGCATGGTGAAGGTCGCCCAGGGCGTTGGCAGCCGCGAGGCGGCGATGAATCGAATGGTCACTGTTCACCTCGAACGCCCGGACAATCGCCGGGCTGAAAAAGCGCGGGCATGCGGTGGTCCGGCAATGTCTCGATGAGTCGCTCGAGATACCGGCGGCCAGCATGCAGTCATGTGGCGAGTTTACCAGTCTGTGGCCGATGACTCATCGCTCTGTATGGAAAAGCGTTGTTGCCGCCACCACCACAATGGTCGGATGACGCCAGCAAAGGAACTATAAAGGCGGGGCGATTTGCCAATGCATTTGTTGCATCACCACGATGGGCGGGATTTTTCTCAGGCTCTGATAGAATGCCGAGACATTCCCCGAGCTGATGTGTGATTCCGATGACCTTGAAGAATGATCGCTTCCTGCGCGCGCTGGCCCGTCAGCCGGTCGACCGTACTCCCGTCTGGATGATGCGCCAGGCTGGCCGCTATCTGCCGGAATATCGCGAAGTCCGCGGTCAGGCCGGTGGCTTCATGGACCTGTGCATGGACACCGCGCGTGCCTGCGAGGTGACGCTGCAGCCGCTGGAGCGCTTCCCGCTGGATGCCGCCATCCTATTCTCCGACATCCTGACCATCCCGGATGCCATGGGGCTGGGCCTTTACTTCGAGACTGGCGAAGGCCCGAAATTCCGCAAGACAGTGCGGACTGCCGAGGAAATCGCGGCGCTGAGCGTGCCGAATGTCGAGCGTGATCTCGATTACGTCATGCGTGCCGTGTCCACCATCCGCCGTGAGCTGAACGGCCGCGTGCCGCTGATCGGTTTCTCCGGTAGCCCGTGGACACTGGCCACCTATATGGTCGAGGGCGGTTCCAGCAAGGACTTCCGTCATGTGAAGGGCCTGATGTATTCCAATCCGGAAGCCATGCATCAGTTGCTCGACACCCTGGCGCAGGCCGTCACCGACTACCTGAACGCCCAGATTGCCGCGGGTGCTCAGGCGGTGCAGATCTTCGATACTTGGGGCGGCACCCTGTCCACGCCGGCCTATCTCGAGTTCTCGCTGCGTTACATGGAACAGATCGTCGCTGGCCTCAAGCCGGACAGCGAAGGCAACCGTGTGCCGGTGATCCTGTTCACCAAGAATGGTGGCCAGTGGCTCGAACACATCGCCGCCACCGGCTGTGATGCCGTCGGCCTCGACTGGACCACCGAGATGTCCAATGCGCGTGAGCGTGTCGGCCATCGTGTGGCTCTGCAGGGCAACCTGGACCCGAATGCGCTGTTCGGTACGCCGGCCGCCATTCGTGCCGAAGTCGGGCGTATCCTCGACAGCTACGGCCAGGGCCCGGGCCACATCTTCAACCTCGGTCACGGCATCAGCCAGTTCACCGACCCGGGCAACGTCAATGCCCTGATGGACGCGCTGCACGAGCTGAGCCCGGCCTACCATCAGGATGACGCCGCCAATGCGACACCGGTCGCCCGCGGCTGATGGGAGAGCCCGTCATGGTCTTCTCTGCTGCCACCCCTGTTGCTGCCTATAGAAGGTGGCAAGTAGCAGTGCAGCAAGCAGAAGGGTGCCGGGCAGCGGGGGTGTCAGCATGACGCCGGTCGAGCAGCGTCTCATTCCGCGCCGCGGTTGGGCCTTCGTGGCGCTGCTATGCCTGTTGCTGATCCTGTTCGGCACGCTCTCCCCGGGCGTGCCGCATCCGGAGCAGTCCTTCCCCTGGGACAAGCTGCAGCATTTCTCCGCCTTCGCGTTGCTGGCGCTGACGACACGGCTGGCGGGCTTGACCAGCTTGATCATCCTGCCGGTCCTGCTGCTGCTGGGCGTCGCCATCGAATGTCTGCAGCTGGCGATTCCCTATCGCGGCGCTGAGGTGCTGGATGCGCTGGCGGACCTCGCCGGCATCCTCATCGGGCTGGGAGTGTTTCAGTGCGTCAGGCTGATTCTCCATCTGGTCCGCCTCGGGCCGGCCTCTCGTTGAGCCTCTCCCCCGGGCCGCGTGTCATCGATATGCGGCCTGTCTGAAATTGTCATGCATCAACACTTTCCACTCCGGCCGTCTTTGGCTATGGTGCAGCGCCTGCGCCATGTTGGCGCTTGCCCGGCATGTCGCGTATCACGACATCACGCCGCGTGGTCGTCATGCGGGCCGTGAACTGCCGGCCTGACGCTGGCGCAGTGCTGATTGGCGCAATTTCCGATGGCCATCGTGCCGTCTCTATCCATACCTTGATATCCCGTCTGTGATATCCAATGCGAGGGTCCCCCATGACCGAACGTCTCGATGGCTCCTGGTTTACCGAAATCTTCGATCGCCACGGCAGCGCCTTCTCGCTCAAGGTCAGCCACAAGCTGCATGACGAGCAGACCCCTTATCAGCACCTCGAAGTCTATGCCACCGAGACCTACGGCAACCTGATGGTGCTGGACGGCTGCGTGATGCTGACTGACCGTGACAACTTCCTCTATCACGAGATGATGTCGCACCCGGCGCTGTTCGCTCATGCAGACCCCAAGCGTGTCGTCATCATCGGCGGTGGCGATTGCGGCACCCTGCGTGAGGTGCTCAAGCACCCGGGCGTGGAGAAGGTCACCCAGATCGATATCGATCCGGCGGTCACGCGTGCCTCCGAGCAATTCTTCCCGGCGCTGGTCGAGTCCAATGACGACCCGCGTGCCGAGCTGCTGTTCGAGGATGGTGTCAAGTGGGTCGACAACTGCCCGGACGAGAGCATCGACGTGCTGATCGTCGATTCCACCGACCCGGTCGGCCCGGCGGAAGGTCTGTTCAAGACCGACTTCCTCAAGCGCTGCCATCGTATCCTCAAGCAGGGCGGCCTGATGGTGCAGCAGAGCGAGTCCCCGCTCTATCACACCGATTCCATCATCAAGGACCTGCGCAACGACATGGGCGAAGCGGGCTTTGATAGCGTCGCGACCCTGCCGTTCCCGCAGCCGGTGTATCCGTCCGGCTGGTGGAGCTGCACCCTGGCGGGCAAGAGCTGTGACGTGAAGTCCTTCCGCGAGGAAGATGCCGCTGCCGCCACCTTCGCGCGTGACTTCTATACCGTCGAAGGCCATCGCGCCGCCCTGGTGCTGCCGCCCTTCATGCAGCGCCTGCTGGAGAAGTGATCTGCATGCACCTTGCGGTGGCAAGGGAGTCCCATCAGGCACGAAAACGTGCCTGATGGGATGAACAAGCGTTGAGTCAGGCAGACCGAGACATTGGTCGCAATCTGCCACTCGCGCCACATCGCTGCACCGCCAACGGCCGTTTCGCAATGAAACGGCCGTTTTTATTTTGCACCGATATGAGGCGAACTGGTCTCGCCATGAGCCTAACTGCGCGGCAATCGCGCGGAATGATCCGCCGCCCCACCCCGAGGCTTTGGCCTATATCACTGGGTTTTAGCGCTTTTTTCAGCGTTGAACGCAGCGGATCACGCGATAGGCGGAAATTGGAACGCGGCTTGCTATTGTCGGTAGGTGCCATGCAATGCATTGCACCACTTCTGACTCGAGGCTGATCGAGCGGACTCCAGACTTTCGCGAGGGAATCACGATGCATAACAACAAGAAGCCACTGCTGATCGCTAGCGCCGCTGTCCTGGCCGCCTCCATGGCGACAGGCGCCAGTGCCGCGACCCTGGATAGCGTCAAGGAAAAGGGCTTTGTCCAGTGTGGCGTCAGCACCGGCTTGCCGGGCTTCTCGGCACCGGATGACGCCGGTAACTGGCAGGGCCTCGATGTCGACGTCTGCCGCGGCGTCGCGGCAGCCGTGCTGGGCGATGCCAGCAAGGTGCGCTATGTACCGCTGACGGCCAAGGAGCGTTTCACCGCGCTGCAGTCCGGCGAGATTGATGTCCTGTCCCGCAACACCACCTGGACGGCGACCCGTGACACCTCACTGGGCCTCAACTTCGCTGGCGTGAACTATTACGACGGCCAGGGCTTCATGGTCAGCAAGGACCTGGGCGTCTCCAGTGCCAAGGAGCTGGACGGGGCAGCCGTCTGCATCCAGTCCGGCACCACCACCGAGCTCAACCTGGCGGACTATTTCCGCCTGAACGACATGTCCTTCGAGCCGGTCGTCTTCGATACCTCTGACCAGACCGTCAAGGGCTTCGAAGCCGGTCGTTGTGACGTCCTGACCTCCGACCAATCCCAGCTCTACGCGCTGCGTATCAAGCTCTCCGATCCGGCATCCGCGATGGTACTGCCGGAAGTCATCTCCAAGGAACCGCTGGGCCCCGTCGTCCGTCAGGGCGATGACCAGTGGTTCAACATCGTCAAATGGACCCTGTTCGCCCAGATCAACGCCGAAGAGATGGGGCTGAGCTCCGACAACATCGAAGAGAAGAAGTCGGACACCAACCCGAACGTCGCGCGCCTGGTCGGTGCTGATGGCAACTACGGGGAAGCCATGGGGCTGCCGGCTGACTGGGCCTATCAGGTCATCAAGCAGGTCGGTAACTACGGTCAGATGTTCGAGCGCAACGTCGGTACCGGTTCCGCACTGGGGATCGAGCGCGGCTTGAACGCACTGTGGACCGATGGCGGCGTCCAGTACGCCCCGCCGGTTCGCTGATGCGCGGGCTCGCCCTGTACTTCGGGTGGGCCTTGCCCCTCATGACAGGCTGAGCAAGGACGCTGGCCAGGGGAAGTGAGCGTCTTGCTCCACTTCCTCTGGCCAGCGTCATGTGGGGCCCAGCCTGTTCCTCGTGACCCTTTCATCGAGTGCCGAGAGATAACTGATCTGCCGTTCGATAGGACGGCAGGCGGAAATCGCATAGCTTTCCGGCGGAGATTGCCTGTATGACACAACCTGCTTCTCGCCCGCCGGCCACGGTCAAGCCGCCATTCTGGCGTGACCCGGCCAAGCGGGCACTGATCTTCCAGCTATTGATGCTGGCAGGCGTGTTCGGTGTGTTGGCGATCATCGTCAGCAATACCCTGACCAACCTCGAAAGCCGTGGCATCACCACCGGCTTTGCCTTTCTGGACAACACCGCAGGCTTTGGCATCCTGCAGAGCCTGATCGACTATTCCGAGCAATCCACCTATGGCGATACCTTCATCGTCGGCCTGCTCAATACCTTGTTGATATCCGCGCTGGGTGTCATCGCCGCGACCGTGATCGGCTTTGTCATGGGGGTCGCGCGTCTGTCCCCCAACTGGCTGATCTCACGGCTGGCGGCGGTCTATATCGAAGTCTTCCGCAACATCCCGCTGCTGCTGCAGATCTTCTTCTGGTATTTCGCCGTCCTGAGAACCCTGCCGAGTCCGCGTGGCTCGCTGTCGCTGGGCGAGGCGTTCTTCCTCAATGTTCGCGGTCTGTTCGTGCCGGCCCCCATCACCTCCAGCGGTTTCTCGGTGGTGATTGCGGTGTTCGTGCTGGCCGTCGTCGCCAGCGGCATCTTCAGCTACTGGAACCGCCAGCGTCAGGCCCGTACCGGTCAGCGCCTGCCGGCAGGCTGGATCTCGCTCGGTCTGATCATCGTGGCGCCGCTGCTGGCCTACTTCGCGATGGGCATGCCGCTGAGCTGGGAGCTGCCGGAGCTCAAGGGCTTCAACTTCCGTGGCGGCATCACGGTCGTCCCCGAGTTCCTCGCCCTGTGGGTCGCGCTGTCGGTCTACACCGCAGCCTTCATCGCCGAGATCGTGCGTTCCGGCATCGAAGCGGTACCGCACGGCCAGACCGAAGCGTCACGGGCGCTGTCGCTGTCCGGTGGCATGACACTGCGTCTGGTGGTGGTGCCGCAGGCGCTGCGCGTCATCATTCCACCGCTGACCAGCCAGTACCTGAACCTGATCAAGAATTCGTCACTGGCCACGGCCATCGGCTATCCCGATCTGGTCTCGGTCTTCGCGGGTACCACGCTCAACCAGACCGGTCAGGCCATCGAGGTGATCGCCATGACGATGCTGGTCTATCTGACCATCAGTCTGCTGGTCTCCATGTTCATGAACTGGTTCAACGCCCGCATGGCGTTGGTCGAGCGCTGAGGGTCTGCCCATGTCGATTGAAAAGACCCTGTCACGGGTCACCGAGAAGATGATCGATTCCCGTCCGGCGCCGAGCGACAGCATCGGCGCGGTGGCCTGGTTGCGCAGCAATCTGTTCGCCGGACCGATCAATACGTTGTTCACGCTGTTCGCGCTGTATCTGGTCTATCTGCTGGTGGTGCCCAGCCTGCAGTGGGCGCTGATCGATGCCAGCTGGAGCGGCACCTCACGAGAGGACTGCACGGGGGAGGGCGCCTGCTGGGTCTTCATCAGTGCGCGTCTCGATCAGTTCATCTACGGCTTCTACCCGAGCGAGGAAACCTGGCGGGTCGATATCGTCTTCGCCGTCTTTGCGGCCCTGATCGCCTGGCTGGCGATTCCGAAGCTGCCGGCCAAGGGCTGGGTCGCCATCGTCAGCCTGGCGGTGTTCCCCTTCATCGCCTACTTCCTGCTGCATGGCGGCAGCTTCGGCCTCGAGATCGTCGGTACCCACGAGTGGGGCGGTCTGATGCTGACACTGGTGCTGGCGGTGGTGGGTATCGTGGCGGCACTGCCGCTGGGGATCCTGCTGGCGCTGGGGCGTCGCTCCGAGATGCCGATCGTGAAGAGCATCTGTGTGGTGTTCATCGAGTTCTGGCGCGGTGTGCCGCTCATCACGGTGCTGTTCATGGCCTCGGTGATGCTGCCGCTGTTCGTGCCTGGCGAGGTCAATCTCGACAAGCTGGTGCGCGCGCTGATCGGCATCACCCTGTTCCAGAGTGCCTACATGGCGGAAGTGGTGCGTGGTGGCCTGCAGGCGATCCCGAAGGGACAGACCGAGGCCGGCATGGCGCTGGGGCTGGGCTACTGGCGCAACATGGGGCTGATCGTGCTGCCCCAGGCGCTCAAGCTGATGATTCCCGGCATCGTGAACACCTTCATCGCCCTGTTCAAGGACACCTCGCTGGTACTGATCATCGGGCTCTTCGATCTGCTCGCCATCGTGCAGGCCGGTCTCGCCGACCCCAAATGGCTGGGCTACTCCATCGAGGGCTACGCCTTCGTGGCGCTGGTCTTCTGGGTCTTCTGCTTCAGCATGTCGCGCTACAGCCAGTATCTCGAGCGCCTGCTGCATACCGGTCACAAGAAGCGCTGATCACGGCGCCAAGGAATCTTCATCATGACAACGACAACATCCGCCTCGCAGGGCAACACCGGCGCCGATGAGCGCCCGATGATCGAGCTCAAGGGTCTCAACAAGTGGTACGGCGACTTCCACGTGCTGCGTGACATCAACCTGAGCGTGCGCAAGGGCGAACGTATCGTCATCTGTGGCCCTTCGGGCTCCGGCAAGTCGACGATGATCCGCTGCATCAATCATCTCGAGGAGCATCAGGAAGGCGATATCGTGGTCAATGGCATGCCGCTGACCCAGGACATCAAGCAGATCGAGGCGATCCGTCGCAACGTCGGCATGGTGTTCCAGCACTTCAACCTGTTCCCGCATCTGACGGTGCTGGAGAACTGCTGTCTGGCGCCGATCTGGGTGCAGAAGCGGCCGCGCCGCGAGGCGGAAGCGGAAGCCATGAAGTACCTGGAGCGCGTGCGCATTGCCGATCAGGCCCACAAGTTCCCCGGTCAGCTTTCCGGCGGCCAGCAGCAGCGTGTCGCGATCGCGCGCTCGCTGTGTCTGAGTCCGGAGGTGATGCTGTTCGATGAGCCGACCTCGGCGCTGGACCCGGAGATGATCAAGGAAGTGCTGGATGTCATGGTCGAACTGGCCAATGAAGGCATGACCATGCTGTGCGTGACCCACGAGATGGGCTTCGCCAAGACCGTCGCCGACCGCGTCATCTTCATGGATCAGGGCCAGATCATCGAAGAGAACGCGCCGGAGCCGTTCTTCAACAATCCGCAGTCCGAGCGGACCCAGCTGTTCCTCAGCCAGATTCTGGGGCATTGAGGCCACGGACTGATCGGATGCTGTAAGCCGTAAAAAGACAACGCCCCGCGTGATTTCCATCATGCGGGGCGTTTTCGTGTGTGAGTCGCAAGGCAATAAGCGGGCGCTCACTATCATCTCGCTCCTCTGGATAAAGAGGCTCGTTTAGAGGCTGGGCTCGGTGCGGCGTACTTCGCTGCTGTGGGTATCTGGCAGCTCTTCATCGCTGCCCAGGCTTGGCTCCTGCGGCTTGGCCGCGGCCTTGGGCGATGCAGCGGCAGGTGTATCGGCAGATGTCGCCGCCGCCGCCGTGGCAGCGGGGGCTTCTTCGCCTTCGCGCGGCCAGGTGACGCTGCGCGGCTTGCCGACCCAGCTGTCGTCATTGTCGTGCACCGCCGGGCGGCGCGAGATGGAGCGCGTCACAAGCGCCGCGGCATCCAGGGTGTGATTGCCCCCGCGAATGCTCAGCAGGTGATGCGGCGCCATCAGCAACTCGAACAGCAGGCGCGTCATCACGAAGGCCAGCAGGAAGCCGCCGACACCTTGCGCCAGTACCGGCCACTGCGCGACCAGCGAGTTGTCAGGCCCGATGGGTGTCAAGTGCTGCAGCGTCCAGCCGCTGGCAGCCGCCAGCAATCCCAGCTGCAGCATCAGGTGAGCGGTGACCAGCACGCGCCGGGGCAGCGGGCGGCGCATCAGGAGCAGATTGCGCATCGAAACTTCTCCGAGAAAAGACCACAGGATGAGGGGAGCGGTGGCAGACGGGCAGGCGGCACCCCGCGTTGGGCGGATGTTAGCACGCACTTCGCCATCGACGTCATGTCCGGGAGTCGCGACGCCAGTGTCGGTTCCGGCAACGATGGAGGAGCGTTGCATGTGGCTGGCGGGGTAAAGGAAAGGCCGGGCATGCCGATAAAGAGGGCGGCACGTACCGATGATGACGCCGGTACACCGCATGCCTGCATGCCTTGCCACCGAGGGGCAGACCGACGCGCTCTGCGCTGGCGCCCCCGGCCCCCTTCCCGATGGATTTGAACCAAGGAGTGGCGATGTTTGCCTCGTTACGTGCGCGCATCACGTTAGCCTGTGTGGCGATAGTGCTGGTGGCGCTGGTGGTCGTCAGCAGCCTGAATGCCTGGACCACGTTCCGCAATACGCATGCCGATGAGAGCGACTACCAGCAACAGTTGCTGAGATCGAACGCCGCCCAGCTGAGCCAGTGGTTCAGCGTGCATATCAACGCGGTGAGCGGCATCGCGGCCAGTAGCCTCGAGAACTTCCCCGATGCCGCCTTGACCCAGGCGATGAAGCAGGGCGACTTCAGCAAGACCTATGTCGGCTTCCCGGATGGTCGCTTCCGTTACTTCGATGGGCGCCCGGGGCGGGCAGGTTATGACCCGCGCCAACGTGGCTGGTATCAGGCGGCGGTGGCGACCGGCAAGCCCGTCATCACGGCGCCCTATGTCGGTGCCACCAGTGGCGAACTGGAAATCAGTGTGGCGGCGCCGGTCTATCGCGGCTCACGGCTGGTCGCCGTGGTCAGTGGTGATCTGCCGCTGGCGTTCATCACCCGAACGGTTGCCGAACTCTCGCCGACGCCCAACAGCTTCGCCTTCCTGATCGATGATACCGGCACGCTGATCGCCCACCCGGATGATGCCCTGGTGCTCAAGCCGATGAGTGCACTCGCATCGGCGCTGACGCCCGAGACCCTGGCCAGCAGCAATCGCCTGGTGGCCGCCGGCCAGTCGGCACTGGAGGTCGATATCCAGCAGCGTGACTACCGCATGTTCAGTGCCGAGCTGGATTCGGCAGGGCTGGGAGACACCGGCTGGCGTCTGGCGCTGGCCCTGGATGTGGCCGACTCGGATGCACCGCTTTATGCCCAGCTGTGGACCACGCTGGCCATGACGCTGCTGGTGTTGCTGGGGGCGGCCGCCGTGATGTCGTGGATCGCCAGCCGCAGTCTGCGCGGCCTGGCGCTGGTGCGTGATGCGCTGGTGGATATCGCTGCAGGCGAGGGCGATCTCACGCGGCGCATTCAGGTCAGCGGGCGTGATGAAGTCGCCGAGATCGGCAATGCCTTCAATCGCTTCGTCTCGACCCTCAATGGCGTGCTCAGCGAGATTCGTCTCGCCAGTGGCGCGGTGCAGACCGCCGCCGCCGAGATCAGCCAGGGCAGTCAGGATCTGTCGTCACGTACCGAGCAGGCGGCGGCCAATCTGCAGGAAACCTCGGCCTCGATGGAGCAGATTTCCGGCACCGTCGCCCAGTCCGCGGACTCCGCACATGAAGCTGACGGGCTGGCCAAGTCGGCCAGTGAGGTCGCGCGTCGCGGCGGCGAGGTGATCGGAGAGGTCGTCACCACCATGCAGGGCATCGATGACGACTCGCGCAAGATCACCGAGATCGTCAGTGTCATGGACTCCATCGCCTTCCAGACCAACCTGCTGGCATTGAATGCCTCCGTCGAGGCGGCACGCGCCGGCGAGCAGGGACGTGGCTTCGCGGTGGTGGCCGGTGAGGTACGTACCCTCGCCCAGCGCTCTTCCGAGGCCTCGCGGGAAATTGCCACGCTGATCAGCTCCGCCAACGAGCGCACGCGCAATGGTGCCGAACAGGTCAGGGTGGCCGGCAGCACCATGAACGAGATCGTCGCCAGCGTCATGCGTGTCAGTGAGGTGATCGGCGAGATCAGCCATGCCACCCAGGAGCAGAATCACGGTGTCGGACAGGTCTCCAGCGCCGTGGCCGAGCTGGACCAGGTGACACAGCAGAATGCGGCGCTGGTCGAGGAATCCGCCGCGGCAGCGGATGCGCTCTCCGAGCAGTCGGCGCGTCTGGCCGAGATGGTGGGCCGCTTCCGTCTGGATGGCCCTGCACAGCCGCCCGCAATGGCGCCGCGCAGCGCAGGCACCCTGTCCGCACAGGGCTCCAGTCCCCGCGCTGTCAGACCCGTCGCATCGGAGGAGCTGGATTGGCAAGCCTGGTAAGGCCGCCAGCATGCGAGCCTGTCAGTCGCCAGTGACACGCACCAAACGCCAGGGCCGCCCTTCGGGGCGGCCCTGGCGTTTTTGGGTTATCTGCTTTCCTGTCGACCTTCAGGCGTCGGGCTGGCGGGGTGGTGTGCGGGAAATGAGCGGCAAGGGTTGAATGTGCGCAAGGGTGCCAGCATGTAGTCAATTGAAAGCGAAGCGATGATCGTCATTCTTCATCAACGACGCCTCACGAGAGACAGGGAGTGTGTAAATGGTTACTTACATCGTTGCTGCCGACGCCGCACGTGCACGTATCTTTGCCCGTGCCGCTGGCAAGGTCACCGAAGTGGAAAGCCTCGTACATCCTGAAAGCCGCCAGCATACCGGTGACCTGAGAACCGGTGGCAAGGGTGAATCCAGCGGCGGGCACGGCAGCCTGCATCAGACTGGCGATGATGGCGCGACCTCTGACAAGCATCAGGACTTCTTCGCCAAGGAAGTCGCGCAATACCTCAAGCAGACGGCCAATGACGGCAAGTTCGATCAGCTGATCATCGCCGCCGCGCCCAAGTTCCTGGGGGCGCTGCGCGACAAGCTCGACAAGCCGGTCGCCAAGCTGGTGACGGAAACCGTCGACAAGGACCTCTCCCACGAGAGCGCTGATGAGATCAAGGCACGTTTCACCGGCCTGACCCACTGATCACACCCCCGTCATCCAGAGACCAGGACGCCGCCAGCGGAAACGCTGGCGGCGTCTGTGTGTGAGTGCTCGCTATTCTTGTGAGCCTCATGACGTGAGGAGGTAGTGCCATCAGGCTCGGTTGCTGAAGGCCGTGCATGTGCGAATTACGGTACCTGCGGCAGGATGATCTCGTCACTGCGTGAGGCGCTGCCGCTCAGGTTGCGGCAACCGGCGACGAATTCGCGCATCGCCTGGGTGATGAAGCGATCACGATGGTGGACGAAGCGATAGGCGCGCGTCAGCTCCAGCCATGGAGTGGGCAGCTCGACGAGGCTGCCGCGCCGAAATGCATCTCTCAGCGCGAGGCGCGAGATGCAGCCGATGCCGAGCCCCGCTTCCACGGCACGCTTGATGGCTTCGGTGTGTTCCAGCTCCAGCATGATGTCGAGGCGCTGGGAGACGCTGGTCGAAGGCCCGTCCAGATGTGGGCGCAATGCCTGCTCGAAGGTGCCGCGTGTGCCGGAGCCACGCTCGCGCATGATCCAGCGAGCCGCCAGCAGGCGCTCAAGCGTGACCTCACCCTGTGCCAGCGGGTGTGACGGCGCACAGAAGATGCTCAGTCGATCACTGACCCAGTGGGTCGCCTCCAGCAGCGGGTGCTCCACCTCGCCTTCCACCAGCCCGATGTCCAGTTCGAAGTGCACCAGCTTGTCGATCAGCTGATGGGTGTTGTGCACGTGCAGCTCGACGCGGCTGGCGGGGTGATGATGCAGAAAGTCACCGATGATCTGAGGCGCCAGATAGTTGCCGATGGTCAGCGTTGCGCCGATCTCCAGCGAGCCGGTGGCGTCCTGCTGACCGAGCAGCTGCTCCAGCTCCTCGGCCTGGTCCAGCAGCGCGATCGCCTTGGGCAGCAGCTCACGCCCCAGGCCATTGAGCCGCAGGCGCTTGCCATGGCGATCGAACAGCCGGCAATCGAACTGACGCTCCAGCTCGGCCAGTGCCGTGCTGGCCGCTGATTGCGACATGGCCAGACTGTCGGCGGCCAGCGAGACATTGTCATGCCGCGCGACCGCCACGAAGACGGCCAGCTGGCGAAGGCTGTAGCGCATTCGACCTCCCGGGGCATGCAGTGAAGGGGCAGAGATGAGGAGGCGAAAGTGAACGCAACGCAGGATTCGCCGTCAGAGCGGGCGGACCCTGCACGATCGAGGTTGAAATGCGATTCATTCGCAACCAATATTGGTAAACTAGATAACCTATATCCAGATAAACCATTTAACGCATAACCCTGCAGTGACTACAATCGCTGCATAGTTCATTGGATCATAAGCTGTTATTTGTTTATGCCAATAAAGAATATCGAATTCGAGGGGCCACGCCCCGGGAGGCCATCAGGTGAGCAGTCTGACCACAACCGAAGTCATCGACGTCCATCACTGGAACGATTCGCTGTTCAGCTTCCGCACTCAGCGTGAAGACAGCCTGCGCTTCAAGAACGGCCAGTTCGTGATGATCGGCCTGGAAGTCGAAGGCAAGCCGCTGATGCGTGCCTACTCGATCGCCAGCCCGAACTACGAGGAGCACCTCGAGTTCTTCTCCATCAAGGTGCAGGATGGCCCGCTGACCTCACGCCTGCAGCACCTGCAGCCGGGCGATCAGATCATGGTCTCTCGCAAGCCGACAGGCACGCTGGTACTGGACGACCTGCTGCCGGGCGAGAACCTTTACCTGTTCTCCACCGGCACTGGCCTGGCGCCGTTCCTGAGCGTCATCCAGGACCCGGAAACCTATGAGCGCTATGACAAGATCATCCTGATGCACGGCGTGCGCCATGTCTCCGAGCTGGCCTATGCCGACATGATCGCGGAAGAGCTGCCCAAGCACGAGTATCTGGGCGAAGAGATCGCCGAGAAGCTGATCTACTACCCGACCGTGACGCGCGAGGAGTTCCGCAACCAGGGCCGCATCACGGATCTGGTCGAGAACGGCAAGCTGTTCGAGGATATCGGCCTGCCGCCGCTGGACCCGAAGCGCGACCGCGCCATGATCTGCGGCAGCCCGGCGATGCTCGACGACATCAGCGCCATGCTGGATGCGCGTGGCTTCGCCATCTCGCCGAAGATGGGCGTGCCGGGTGACTACGTGATCGAGCGTGCCTTTGTCGAGAAGTGATCCGCGAGCATCACGCATGAGCGACAAGTGCTGAAACGAAAAAAACCGCAGGCCGATGGCCTGCGGTTTTTTTGTGCTCATGTCACCCGTCGGGGCAGCACGTCAGTGCCAGGGGCTTGCGCCAGAGGCTCAGACGGCGTCCTTGCCGGTCTCGCCGGTACGGATGCGAATGACCTGCTCCAGCGGCGAGACGAAGATCTTGCCGTCGCCGATCTTGCCGGTATTGGCGACATTGGTGATCGCCTCGATCACGGAATCGATCATGGCGTCATCCACCGCGACTTCCAGCTTCACCTTGGGAAGGAAGTCGACCACGTACTCGGCACCCCGATACAGCTCGGTGTGGCCCTTCTGGCGGCCGAATCCCTTGACCTCGGTCACGGTGATACCCTGCACGCCAATCTCCGACAGGGATTCGCGCACGTCGTCGAGCTTGAATGGCTTGATGATGGCAGTGACCAGTTTCATCGTGTCTCTCCTTGGGTGATGGTGCGGGTAACGAGGCCTGCTCGTCACGCCGGTCTCTGACTCAAGCATACACCGCTTATCCAGTCAGGAAAAAAGACTCCCGCCAGGTGGCGGGAGTCTTGATGCTGCAGGTGCTGTCGCGTCCAGGCTTACTTGCGGCTGGAGGTGAATTCCGGATAGGCCTCCATACCACATTCGGCCAGATCCACACCTTCGTACTCTTCTTCCTCGCTGACGCGAATCCCCATGATGGCCTTGATGATCAGCCACACCACGAAGCTTGCGATGAACACCCAGGCGAAGATGGAGGCGGCGCCCAGCAGCTGTGCGGAGAAGGTGGCATCGTCATTGGTCAGCGGCACGGCCAGCAGACCCCAGAGACCGACCACACCGTGCACGGAGATGGCGCCGACCGGATCATCGATCTTCAGCTTGTCGAGACCGACGATGGAGAACACGACCAGCAGACCGCCGACGGCACCGATCAGGGTGGCAGCACCGACGCTCGGTGCCAGCGGACCCGCAGTGATGGCGACCAGGCCAGCCAGTGCGCCGTTGAGGGCCATGGTCAGGTCAGCCTTGCGGAACCACAGACGTGCGAGGATCAGCGCGGCGATGACACCACCACAGGCGGCGGCATTGGTGTTGACGAAGACCTGAGCGACCGCGTTGGCCTCATCGATGTTGGACAGCACCAGCTCGGAGCCGCCGTTGAAGCCCAGCCATCCCAGCCACAGGATGAAGGTACCCAGCGTGGCCAGCGGCAGGTTGGCGCCCGGGATGGCATTGATCTCGCCATTCTTGCCGTACTTGCCCTTGCGAGCACCCAGCAGCAGCACGCCTGCCAGTGCGGCGGAAGCGCCGGCCATGTGCACGATGCCGGAACCGGCGAAGTCGCTGAAGCCCGCTGCGCTCAGGAAGCCGCCACCCCAGGTCCAGTAACCCTGCACCGGGTAGATGACGCCGGTCATGACCACGGCGAAGGCCAGGAAGGCCCACAGCTTCATGCGCTCGGCGACCGCACCGGAGACGATGGACATGGCGGTAGCCACGAACACGACCTGGAAGAAGAAGTCGGAACGGGCGCTGTAGTAGATGTCGCCACCGGAAGCGAGCGCTTCCTCAGCGGTATTCTCGGCACCGATCAGGAAGCCCAGGCTCGGCAGGAAGCCGCCTTCGGCGCTCGAGTACATGATGTGATACCCGACGACCATGTACATGGTGCAGGCGATGGCGAACAGCGCCACGTTCTTGGTCAGGATCTCGGTGGTGTTCTTGGCGCGGACCAGACCGGCCTCGAGCATGGCAAAGCCGGCTGCCATCCATAGCACCAGGGCGCCACAGACCAGGAAGTAGAAGGTATCAAGTGCGTACTTGACCTCGATGATCTCGTTCATGCGGGGTTCTCCTTGTTATTGTGCGCGGGGCTCAGACAGCGTCGGCGCCGCGTTCACCGGTGCGGATACGGATGACATCGTCCAGCGGAGTGACGAACAGCTTGCCGTCGCCGATCTTGCCGCTGTTGGCCGCCTGGGTGATGGCGTCCAGTACCGATTCCACACTGCTGTCATCGACAGCCACTTCAATCTTGACCTTGGGAAGGAAGTCGACGACGTACTCGGCACCGCGATACAGCTCGGTGTGCCCCTTCTGACGTCCGAAGCCCTTCACTTCGGTGACGGTAATCCCCTGCACGCCGTTGTCGGCCAGTGCTTCTCGCACGTCGTCCAACTTGAAGGGTTTGATGATGGCGGTGATCAGTTTCATGTGCTGCCCCCGTTCGCTACCGGAATGATCATTCTTGTTAAGCATGGCCAGTCAGATGAGCTGGCGGCCTGTTCCTGACAAGTGCATCGCACGAGATGTGCCATGCGACTGAAAATCCTTGTAACTCATCTGGTTATCGCAGGATGGCTGATAGCCTTTCGGCCTGTGCAAAGATGGCTGAATCCGAAGGTCACCTGGCATGCACCGTAATGGTGCTGTTTCTGCGCCTTTGGGTGTGGGGGCAAGTGCTAATGTGGTGCAGGTGTGTGCCTGCCGATGAGGATTGTCTGGTGCAGGACGATGCGGGGCATGCACCCGACTCCAGGGTTGCGTATCCTTGCAGCAGGACACGACGGCCCCATGTACAGGGGTGTCATCATTTTCTGACCGGCAGTCCGCACGACGCGGCCGCCGGCCCGCAACGGCTGAGGTGCAGCATGTTCAAGAATGACGTCATCGGGCGTATGGCCCAGCAGATCGGTGAGCGCCTGCAGGATGCCTCGCATGGCCCGGAAGAGCTGCAGAAGTCCGTGCAAGGGGTGATGCGCGGTGCCTTCGACCGCATGGAACTGGTCTCGCGTGAAGACTTCGACATCATGATGGATGTGCTGACGCGTACGCGCAGCCGCGTCGAGTCGCTGGAAAAGCAGGTCATCGCCCTTGAGGCACTGCTGGAGAAGCAGGGGCTGGTAGCGGCCAATGCACCGGCTGCCGAGCCCGCCACGCCAGTGGATGACGAGGGGGAAGTCGCGGTAGCGAAGCGTGAAGCCGCCAGTCACGCCGCGGAAATCGAGCGCCAGCGCGACGCCTGATCCCCTCAGGTGACGGCTGAACCAAAACCGCCACGCCCTTTCGGGGCGTGGCGGTTTTTTGCGTCATGGGCGCCGCTGATTCTGAGGGGCGGCCTCAGGCAGTCTGGGGGCGAGTGCCCAGCATCCAGCGCACCAGACCTACCAGTGAGGCGATGATCCAGAAGATCTCGATCACGAAGCTGGCGAGGTTGAAATTGATGCACAGGCTGATCAACAGCAGGATCGCCCCGCTCAGATTCATCAGGTTGTAGGTCAGGCTGCGGGCATCGAGTCTGCCGATCTGCAGCAGGAAGAAGGCGCCGACGACCAGAGTGGTGCCTAGCATGCCGATCACATCCGCCAGGGATGCCAGCGGGGCAAGCATGTCTTGCATGGGTAGTGCTCCTGAAACAAGCCGAAGTCGTCCTGAATGGCTGGCCCTTTCCGTGGGTTGGACGATTCTCTGCCGCGTATCGGCGGCGTTCCGTGAGACAGCTTGGCGGTCATCCCGGCGAGGCCGGGACAACCGATCAAATATACAGCAGTCCCCGTCTGGCGGCACTCTTGTGGCTCTCTCGAGGACGCTATCGCCCCTGTATGAGCACTTTATTGGTGCAGGCAGGTCTCGAGTCGGCCCCACGCCATGCCTGTATGGCGCCTGGTGGCGCTGAAATACGCCAAAACAGGCGCTTTTGCGTGGAAAGTGCTGCCAAAACCGCTACTTTTAATTCGCCGCGAGCGTTTGTCGGCAATGCTGGCAGCATAAGCGTCATGCCGGCGAGAGATCCGCAGCGTCAGCACCCGGGCGCGTTGCGGCGGGTGAAGCTGAAATGGCAGCCGCAGCTGCAGGGCACCAGACGCTCTCAATCACCAGGCAGCAGTAAGCCATCACCCATGCGCCAGGTCCTCAGGCGCCAATCCCCGAGTATCAACGACCCGATGCTCGTGCAAATTCCTCGAGCGCAGCGCATGCGCCTCGCTGATCTCTCCCTGACAGGCGCCTCATGAGCTCCTCTGGCTCAATCTGATCTCTGACATGGCTTTCATCACTCGACTGAGTCGATCGTCCAAGCATTCTGCCTGCAGTTATTGAGTTTAATTTCTGTTGGTTGGTGCTTGTGAGTTGAGGTCGGGCTGTGGGTGTCCTGGTCCGACGTTGGCTTGCTTGATCATCGATGGCATCAGTGCCTTGAATGATGAAGTTTTGAGCGCTCAAAAAATGTCCACAAGTGATGATTATGTAATATTATCCACAGCCTGTCTGTTTGTTACGTATTCAGTAATTGCGGGAGCCTGGGGCGTAAGGGAATTTACGTTATAGGCGCGATAACCGTCACCTGAACACGCATTTTCAGGTGACGCATGGCAGTGTCGTGGGGGGTGTGCGAAGCCTTGCGGAAATTGTCGAGCGCCCGAGCGTTGAGGCGCTCGCCTTCTGGGGAGTATGAGGTTTGCCATGCTGGGAGGGTTGGCAGCGGTGTGTGCCTTCGCGCTCATGGCAGGCCAGTGCCTGCTCCGATTGCGCCGTGCAACTGAGAGGCGGCATCACGCAGGGAAGGCTCATGTCATTGGCAATGTTGCGCACGCGCGCGTCACTTGGTCTCGAGGCACCGGAAGTTCAGGTGGAGGTACACCTTTCCAACGGCTTGCCGGGGCTGTCCATCGTCGGCTTGCCGGAAGCGGCGGTGAAGGAGAGTCGCGAGCGGGTGCGCAGTGCGCTGCTCAATGCCGGCTTCGAGTTTCCGGCGCGCCGTATCACCCTCAATCTGGCGCCAGCGGACCTCCCCAAGGAAGGCGGGCGCTTCGATCTGCCCATTGCGCTGGGGATTCTGGTTGCCTCCGGGCAGATACCGGAAGAGGCCGTGGCAGCGATGGAGTGCCTTGGCGAGCTGGCGCTGGATGGCAGCATCCGTGCCGTGACCGGCGTGCTGCCAGCCGCACCCTGCTGTCGCAAGGCGGGGCGGACGCTGGTGGTGCCGCGCGGCAATGCCGACGAGGCGGCGCTCGCCGAGGAGCTGGAAGTACTGGCGGTGGGTCATCTGCTGGAACTGGTGGCTCACCTGCTGGGGCGCGAGCGCCTCACGCCGCATGTGTGCTCGATCATTCCCCAGGCGCGCCTGCCGGAGCCGGACCTGAGCGAGGTGCGTGGCCAGCATCAGGCACGCAGGGCATTGGAGATCGCCGCGGCCGGCGGCCACAATCTGCTATTTGCTGGTCCGCCGGGCACCGGCAAGACGATGCTGGCCAGTCGCCTGTCCGGCATCTTGCCGCCACTGGGCGAAGGGGAGGCGCTGGAAGTCGCGGCGGTGCGCTCGGTATGTGGTCTGCCGATCATGGAGCGCTGGGGTCAGCGGCCTTTTCGTGCTCCGCACCACACGGCCAGTGGGGTCGCGCTGGTGGGCGGTGGCTGTCATTTTCAACAATCGTTGCGACTAAACAATAATTACTGCGACAATCTCTATGTTGAGTTTACATAGAGCACGCCCTTGTGACCGTTTCTCTCAAACAATGCAGAACCTTTAGCTTTCAAGATGGCACCCTTAAAGACGAAACTGAGCGCTTGGTCGTTTGGTGGTACGGGCCTATCTTCAAAAATATCCGCTCACAAAGCGTCCCTAAAATTTATGTATTTTTAAGACCTATTGATCAGGAGAACAAATTAGGAGATGTGATTAAGCGAACGACGGTCTTAACGCATGTCGGGCTATTGAGAATCGGCTCCGTCTGGGAAAAGGGCGTGAGCAACTCCCGCATCGCATTTGAGGAGAAAACATTCCCTGTTTCGTTCTCTCCGGGCGGCTGGCGGATTGTCTCCTTAGACGACTTACACAAAGCAGGGCGCAGCCTCTATACCTCCTTTCATGAGGCAAGCTATTTACCGCTGGACAGAAAACACAAATCGTACCTGATTGAATTTGACCTCCCAGGTGGCAAACATCTGCTCATCCCTTGCACCGAATTTTTTGCACGCGTTTACGGTCGATCATCTGAAATCAAGCGTGTGCTCGCCACTTACTGTTGGGAGGAGGTCAAAGAACGGCTTTATCGACCGCTTAATGCGCCCCCATCGCCAGGTACCTGGCCGGTCAGATTTACATATCGTGTTCATAGGCACGATGCGATTTTGCTCGCGCACATGCTGTACGACCCCTATGCCGAACAAGCTGCCAGAGATATTTATGCGCAGACTGAAGCCAGCTTCCCCCAAGATAAGATGCTTTTAAAAGTCACTCCATGGTTTCAAGGCAGCGGGGAAATCTCTGTTTCTGGCGTTCCAATTGATGGTGGCAACACATTCCTAGGCTTGCAGATATTAGGCTGTATGCAGCCCGATGGTGCCACGATCCACCGCGAAAGAGAGAAATCAACGACAGTACCAGCCACCGATGGCGACGATGCCCCCTCTCAGTTCCCCTATCATCAGCTTCAAGACATCCCCGATGTCATTGACCTGACGGATGATGACGAGCCCGACCACGGTTCTTCCTGGCTAGACCTTACTGAGGACGAATTCGTTATTTTAGGTAAGCCTCGCGCCGTCTTGGATAAACGATATACTCGAAAAAATGTGCCCGATACACGAGGCGTCCCCGTTCCGGGTGACGAAACCATTTTCTCCACTGGGGAGCCACATGGATCAGGAAAAGGGGTCGGACAGGCCTCTATTCATGCTCCTATTACACTGGAATCACAGGGCTTTCTACGTGATATGTGGAATGCGCTTCTCTATTTACAATCGGCCTATCCCGCAACGATTCGTGGCGTTAGCTGGTTTACCTTTGAAGACGGCTTTAGCACTTCCCCCGACCCTCGGTTGATCAGCCTCGAACCTTTCGAAATAGACGAGGAGGTGAAAACGACAGTCGCCAATTGGGTTTACATTGATACTCAGACCAAGGTACCTCGCGGGGTGCTCGTCATTAGGGTGCATTTGTTAGATCAAACACTCTATCTCATGGAGATTCAACGACGCCCTCCAAAACCCAGAGCTGGCGGTAGCGAGGAGGCATCCAAGCCTCCTTCCTATAAAGGTTTGGTCTTCACGCTGAGCCACCAAGGCAGCTTCGAGCAGTGGTTACGCCAAGTGCTGTCTAACGTGCGGCACGTAGAAGGTGTTGTCCAAAAACTAGTTCGTCACTGCCCAGGATTCGCCGATACGTTCAAGCACCCTAAATCCAAAAAGGAACAGATACCCTGTGAAGCCTCTGTGTTAAATGCTTTTAGCAAGGTCAGTATTGGTCGCAGTGACTTAGCATAGGTACTATTTGCCACCTTTATGAGTAGCGGTGTCTGTTTTGTCGGTAAGAGCAACCTGTACACCCCGTGTGCAGGTTGCTCTTCTGACGGAGAGCCGATACGGCCATCCCTTCAGTGGCGGGCGAGGATCTTCGCTGCGATGGGCGAAGTGATCATTTGAATCACGGCAAAAAAAGCGGCTGGAATCGCGATTTCTGATGGCAAACCGGAAGCAGCGACAAACGCTGCGGCGATGCTGAATTCCTTTTTACTGACCGTGAAAAGATAGGTAATCACCTCTTTGCGATCAGAAGTGAGTAACCGTGAGGACATACCTACCAGGTACCCAATCAAATTGAGGCACAGGGCCGCCCCCGCAATCACAAACGCATACTGTAGTGGTCAAGTGCTTTTGGCCACCGAGCTTTGAGCATTCCAGTAGTTCTTTTCTGCCAAATTCGGCGGTATCCCATCGTTATGCTTGTGCGGCCGCAGGCTGCTGTAGTAACCGATCATATAATCAGTGACAGATCGCTTCGCCGCAGCAACATCGGGATAGCCGATCTCTGGTATCCATTCCGTTTTCAGGCTTCTGAAGAAGCGCTCTGTTGGGGCATTGTCCCAGCAATTGCCACGGCGACTGAGACTCAGTGTCATTCGGTAGCGCCAGAGCATCTGCCGGAATGCCCGGCTGGTGTACTGGCAACCCTGATCCGAATGAAACAGGATATTCCGTGGCTCTCCACGCGATTCGTAGGCCATGGTCAGCGCTTTCTTTACCAGCTCCGTGTTCGGCGATAGGGACAATGCCCACCCCACGGGTTTACGAGCATACAAGTCGATGACCACTGCCAGATAAGCCCAGCGTGCCCCTGTCCAAATATAGGTAATGTCGCCGGTCCATACCTGATTGGGCTTCTTTACATCGAACTCCCGATCAAGAACATTCGGTATATCCAGGTGTGGCTGATCAGCCTTCTTGTAGGCGTGCCTCGGCGGCTGCGAGCTCATCAGCCCCAGCTGCTTCATCCGCCTGCTGGCCCGATAACGACTCAACTGTATTCCTGCCTGCGTGACCATTTTTGCAATGCTGCGAGCGCCGGCAGAGCCGTTACTGATGGTATGCGCCTCGACAACCTGATCCAGCAGCTTCTGCTCAGTCTCACAAGGTCTTCTATCCCGACTACGCCAAGCCCGGTAGCTACTGCGATGCACCCCAAACACCTGACACAAGTGCTGCACCGCGTAGCTCTCTTCAAGTCGCTCGATTATCGAGAATTGCTCAGGGAGTCCGACATCAAGAGAGCGGTAGCCTTTTTTAATATTGCCTTCTCTTCTTCCACTCGCCGCAGCTTGCGCTTCAGTTCCTGGATCTCACGCTGTTCCGGCGTCAGAGCCTCACCTTTCAGCGACGCCTTGCCTGCTCGCTCAGCGCGAAGCCTGCGAACCCAATACTCCATGGTGGATTTGCCAACTCCCATAGCCTCACACGCCGCCTTCAGCGTGTAGCCCTGGTCGACCACGAGCTGGGCCGCTTCCAAGCGAAATTCCGGGCTAAACGTTCTCTTCTTCGTCATCATCTGCACCTGATTGTCTCTGTGAGCCATCATACACTCAAAGTCAGGTGGCCAGATTCACTGTGCCACTACATACCCACCATAGCCAATGATCGTGGCGGCATTCGGCCCGACCACAGCGAGTAGGATCAGCAGATACAAAATTGACCCTATCCCTGCATACGCTGAATCATGCCGTGCAAAGAAAGTCGAGAACTTTGTCCGCAAGCTGACCCCAATCACGGTAGGAACAAGCACAATCAGTGTTAATTCAAGAATAATTGAGCCCAGCGGTACGTCTAACTGGAGGCCAGTGAGCCATAAAAACAGGAAGGGAACAATAAACGGACATAACGCAGTGTTGACTGCGTTGAAAACAGCGGCAAGCGCCACATTGCCTTTCGCCATCAGTACCAAAAGAGGAGAGGACACATCCGTCGGCAGAGTGCCGAGCAAGGTTTGGCCAGCAGCCAGCGGGCCGCTTCCAAAAAATAGACGGCCCGTTAGCCACCCGGCAATCGACATCGGCCCATAGACCAGCCCCAATGCCAACAACTGCCGTGACGGCTTACGGAACACGATGCGCACTGCATGCGCATCGAATGTGAGGCTGATGATCAACATCAGTAATGCCAGTAATGGCCCAATCGCGAACTCAAGTATTATTCCGGTGGCCGGAAAGAGTAAGCCTACCCCCGCGACGAACATCACAAACCAGACAAGGTGCGCCTCGACAAAATAAATGAATCTACTCATGGTGGATTGGACGTTACCGGTTGAAGTGGATTGAGCTCCGTACCTAAAACATGATCACTTCGGCCCAGCACGCCATGACTTGCTTGGGAGCAAGGGACGCTCTTCCCAATCCAGGGGTGCAAATAGACAATGCTCAAGGGTTGAAGCTTTAGTTGCTAGAGGTTTTATAGTACCAAGAACAGATAATTCGAGAGAGGGTAACAGATGGGACATCATCATGATCATCCCCACATTGATCCTGCCTCTGGCGACCGGCGCGTCAGCATCTCCATTTGGGCCAATGGGCTCTTAACCATCGCTCAAATTGTCGGTGGCATTATGGCGGGGAGCCTATCGCTGATCGCTGATGCGTTACATAACTTTTCTGACATGGCAGCGTTAGTCATTGCCTTTGCTGCTCGTAAAATCGCCAGACGGCCTGCCGATGCGCATATGACCTTTGGCTATGGCCGCATCGAGATAGTGGCAGCACTCATCAATTACACCACCCTCATTATCGTCGGCGTCTACCTGATTTACGAAGGCGCTATGCGGATGATCGATCCCCCTGAGATAGAGGGATGGACAATCGTGATTATTGGTGGCGTCGCGCTTGTCGTCGATGCCCTTACCGCCGTGCTCACGTGGTCAATGCAAAAAGAGAGTGTCAATATCCGCGCCCTTTTTCTGCATAACTTATCGGATGCGTTTGCCTCCATCGCTGTGATTATCGGTGGTTCGCTTATTTTACTGTACGACATGCGCTGGGTAGACCCCGCCATCACGATAGGGATTGCGCTATATATTCTTTACCTTGCCTTCTCTGAAATTGGTGGCCCTATCCGTACGCTAATGCTGGGATCTCCCCCGGACATTGACGGGCAGGCAGTCGTTGAGACCGTCCGAAATATCGAGGGAGTCCAGGATATTCACCATGTGCATCTATGGCAGATGCAGGAAAACATGGCAGCCCTTGACTGCCACGTGGTTCTGACAGAAACCGGCTGGCAGCAGCTTGAATCCGTCAAAGCAGAGATCAAGGAGCAGCTTAAAATGCGCTTCAGTATTGCTCATTCCAGCCTAGAGTTTGAGCATAGTGATCACGCGCATCAAAATGCCAATCTATATGGGCACGAGTGACAGACCGAGGCCGACTCCCGGCTCAGGTAGGTAGCGAGCGACTTACTCCCATAGCGATTGGCTTATTTTTCAACCCTACTTTTCCACCCCATCGTTGAGACAGAGAGAGAAACATGTTCAAAAAAGCGTCTTTTATATTAGCTGGTACGTTAATGCTGACCGCTGCAATCGTCGCCGTATCGAAGCCTGCCCTCTTAGACATGCAAGCTCAGGCAGCAAAAGAGAGCGGTGTCCAGGCCGAGGACTCCTTGGTGCGTTCACACTCCCCCATCTTGGGACGAGAAGACGCGCCGGTGACGATTGTGGAATTCTTCGATCCGGCTTGCGAAGCCTGCCGTGCCTTCTACCCACTGACAAAAAGTATTCTGGAAACCTACCCAGAAAAAGTGCGGCTCATCGTGCGCTACACTCCTTTCCACGGCGACGTATCTGATAAGGCCATTCGGGTATTAGAAGTTGCTCGTCGTCAGGGCGTCTTTGAACCGGTACTGGAGAGGCTGCTGGCTCGCCAGGATCAATGGGCTTCACATGGCAGTTTTGATGAATCCGCTATCCTCGATATCGCGAGCCAAGGGGGCCTTGATTTAGCGGCTGCCGAAGAGCAACTGACTTCTGCTGAGGTGCAGGCGGTGATTGACCAAGACATGGCGGATGTCAGAGCCAATCAGATTCGCCAAACACCCACCTTTTTTGTCAATGGCGAGCCTTTAGACCCCTTTGGTATGCAAGAGCTGATTGATGCCGTCGAGAGTGAAGTAGCGGAGATCTCTGGGGAAGAGGATGGCCAGTGATGCAGCGCTGGTGGTTACTAGGCTTGGTGGGCTTTTACCCCTTGCTAGCCGAAGCCAATTGGCAAACGCATCTTTCGTTGCCGCCGTCTGAACTTAGCCCTGTCAGGTTACAAGCGACTAGCGAGCAAGAAGGCACATTACCGCTTGATAGCGTTGATACCCTAACCTTTGGGCGTGATGTCATCATTGATACCACCCTCTACGAGGCTTTAGCAGCAGAAGGTGTCCCTACGCGTTTCGCCAGTAAACTGGAAATACTGCTCAGCGAGTTTATCGCAGCGCCGCTGGAGTTTTCTGGCAGTGAACGTATTCAATTAGTGTGGGAGGAAGATCGACGCCAGGACGGCACCCGTGTTGGGCCACCACGCCTCAGTTATGCAGCTCTGCCTGATCAGGCAGAGCCCTTGGAGGTCGTTTGGCCGGTCACCCAAAAGGGGGACGTAGCTCTTTTCAAAAGCGACACCCTGCTAGGCACGTTGCGGTTGCCCGTGCTTAGTGCCCGCTTAACGTCTCGCTTTGGGAATCGGCGACATCCTGTGTATGGAGGGATGCGTCCTCATAATGGAATTGACTTGGCTGCGCCGACAGGAACGCCGGTCATTGCCACCGCACCTGGGCGCGTATCCTTTATGGGTCGCCAAGGGGGATATGGGCAGGTGATCGAGGTGGAGCACGACACAGGGGCCATTAGTCGCTACACACACCTTAGCCGAATCTCCCCACAGCTAGTGGTTGGGGATTTAGTCAACGCGGGAGAGTCGCTCGGAGAGGTAGGTTCGTCCGGGGTCGCCACGGGCTCCAACCTGCATTACGAAGTGAGAGTCAATAACCAGCCTGTTGATCCCCTTGGTCAAGGTCAACGCATCATGCTAGGCGAACAGCCGACTCAAAGTGAATATCAAGCGTCACTTTACGAGGCAAGAGATCGCTTAGAACAAGCTATCGGTACGGCTTCTATTTACGTTCTGATTTCACTTAACGAGCAATAAAATTTAGATAAGTGGATTAAATGGTGGGTGTCACCTTTGCATGAGAGTGAGGCAAACCGACCTCTCATCGGAATATCTGGTTGATGCTTGAGCCTACTGTGAGTACATATTTCCTTCGCTAATTCCGGCAAGAACGCCACACGCTTCAATTTCTCGATCATCATTGCAACATGCTCGCAGTGAAATGAGATGTTTCTCAAGCGTTTGCAGAGCGGTTATCTGCGATTGCACATGAGAGATGTGCTCATCCAGCATTGCGTTGACGGCAGTACACGGCTGGTGAGGGTCGTCCTGATAGCGTTGTAGCTCGCGAATCTCTGTCAGTGACAGATCAAGGATTCGACAGTGACGGATAAAGGCAAGCCGCTCACCATGCTTCTCGTTATAAATGCGGTAACCATTCTGCTGGCGGTCTGGCAGCGGCAACAGGCCCTGTTTTTCATAGAAGCGGATCGTCTGCGTGTCGATACCCGCTATCTGGGCTAACTGACCAATGCGCATCAGGCTTACTCCTTAACGGATCATCTGTCCTATTGACCTTATAGTGACTATATAGTTTTAAATGATGACAAACTATGTTGGCTAACTGGAGCCGTACCGTGCGTAAAACCTGTGGAGGCCCATGTGGCTGCGACGCAACGTCTGCAACGGATACCGATATGCCGGTCTTCTCCGAAGCGTCAGGGAAGTATGTCAGTGTGTATGCCGTGCCGAAGATGGATTGTCCTTCAGAAGAACGGATGATCCGCTTGGCGCTGAATGGCTTTGATGAGATTCAAACGCTGTCATTTGACTTGTCGAACCGCCGGTTGGAGGTCTTGCATGATGGTGAGGCTGAGCCCATTACCGCGAAACTGGCAACCTTGGGGCTAGGTGCTTCTCTTCAGGAAACTGTCATTGCCGACCCAGAGACAATTAGGGCCGCTGAGAGCTCGGCGGCTTCTGCGACGCAGGAGTCTGGCACCCTGCGCGTGTTGCTCGGCATCAATGCGCTCATGTTCGTGGTGGAAATGACTGCTGGCCTGATCGCCCAGTCTACCGGCTTGATCGCTGATTCCCTGGACATGTTTGCCGATGCAGCTGTCTATGGCCTGGCCCTCTATGCCGTAGGGCACAGTGCGAAGATGCAGGTACGTGCCGCGCATCTGGCTGGGGTACTGCAACTGATTTTGGCTATCGGCGTGCTCGTCGAGGTGGTGCGACGCTTTGTATTCGGCAGTGAGCCCGAATCACTGATGATGATGGCCATCGCCTTCGTCGCGTTGATCGCCAATACCGGTTGTCTGCTGTTGATATACAAGCACCGCGAGGGCGGCGCGCATATGAAGGCAAGCTGGATATTCTCGGCCAATGATGTGTTGATCAATATGGGCGTCATCACCGCCGGTGCCTTGGTCGCCTGGACGGGGTCTAGCTACCCTGACCTGATTATCGGTACCATCGTGGGCCTGATCGTCCTCAACGGCGCCCGGCGCATCCTAGCGCTCAAGGCATAAGGCTGCACGGTATGCAGCTATCGATGCCTGGGACACTTAATCGAAGTGGCTGTACAAGTGCGCTAGGCCTGAACGACTACGAGTAGCGTGAGGTCCGGAACTAGTAAGGCAGCGTATCTAGGAATCTACCAAGGAAGGAAGATGATGGATAGTATTTGGCTGGTACTCGGCTTGGCGCTGTTGCCCGCGTTGGGAAACTTCAGCGGCGGGCTTGCTGCGGAGGCCTCCCGAACGACAGGGCGCCGTCTCAATTACGCCCTTCACGGTGCTGCCGGCCTCGTCATTGCGGTGGTGGCGGTGGAAATCATGCCACGTGTGCTGGAGAGCCTTTCAGCCTGGCTAATCGCCCTCGCTTTCGCGCTGGGTGGCATTGTTTACGTAGGCCTTGAGAAGCTCGTTGAGAGTCTCCAGAAGCGGCAAGGTCAGCAGAAAGAAGGCAGTCAGACGAGTGTCTGGATGATCTATATCGCCGTGTCCATCGACCTGTTCAGCGATGGCCTCCTGATCGGGGCGGGGTCGGCGGTCTCACCGTCGGTCGCGATAATACTGGCGGCGGGGCAGGTGCTCGCGGATGGCCCTGAGGGGTTCGCGATGATCGCCAACATGAAAGACAAAGGAATTCCCCGCAGCAAGCGCTTGCTGATCTCTGCCTCCTTGGCGGTTCCCGTACTCTCGGCAGCCATCTTCGCTTATTTCGTGCTCAGGGACCTACCGGAAGCGTTCAAGCTAGCGGCATTGACGTTCACGGCAGGCCTTCTCACGGTCGCTGCCATCGAGGACATGATATCCGAGGCTCATGAGAGCGGAGAAGATACCCACGTCTCGCCGCTGGCCTTCATAGGCGGCTTTGTCCTGTTCGTTCTGGTATCGGCAGGCTTGGAAGGGGTTGTGTCACAAGGCTAATGTACAGCTCTCCAATAAAGCCCCTGTCGTGCTGGCCCACGAAGCAGCCCCTGTTTACGGTGCACCTAGTCGTGGACAGAAATATTCACTTTCCCCCCAGGTCAATCCCGCCGAATGGGTTGATGTGCAAGAATGCCAAGCGTGGGCTATTCACGTTGGCGGTCATGGACGATTGCCGCCCTTACGGGGCTTGTTGAACCGTTGGGTGGCTTATTAGGCGCTGGAGTCATCAGCATGTCACAAGCGCTACTTCCCTGGGGTTTGGCCTTTGCGGCGGGAGCGATGCTGTATGTGATTAGTCATGAGATTATTCCCGAAACTCATCGGAGCGGGCACCAAAAAAAGGCCACGCTGGGCCTCTCCATCGGATTGGTACTCATGCTGTTTTTGGATGTTTCTCTGGGCTAACCAGTGGGCGTGGGGCGTAGCGTTAGTTCTAACCCAAGTCGTGAGCCCCTCCGTGCGATTTTTCAGTGATACAGAGCTGATGATCACTGATGACCTCAATGATTCGGCAGCTTTCCACTTTGCCACCGGCACACTGTGTGACCATCCGTTGAAGCTCCTCACGCAGTGCGGACAGTCGTTGAAGGCGGGATTCCACTTTCTTTAGGTGATGCGTGGCGATGGCATCGACTTCTTGGCAAGGCATGTCAGGTTGATCTGACATGGCCAAAAGCTCTCGCACTGACTCTACCGAAAAGCCAAAGTCTCGGGCATGACGAATAAAGGTCAAGCGCCGCACAGCGTCGTCTCCATAGCGGCGCTGCCCCCCACCGGTTCGTGTCGCATCGCGCAACAGCCCAATACGCTCGTAATAGCGAACCGTTTCAGGTTTGCAATCGGCTCGTCGTGCTAACTCACCAATGCTGATACTTTGCCCCATCATCGACATGGTAAAACTCCTTACGCAGGGCTTGAAGCTATAGTTGCTACAAGGTTTACACTGCGAAACCATAGCCCATTGGGAGAAGAGGCACCATGAAAACATCAACGCAGGCGACAGCGCCTACCTTTTTGACGCTGCGTGTTGAAGGCATGGACTGCGGCGGTTGTGAGCGCAAGGTCGTGTCGGCGCTAGAGCGGCTGGACGGCATTGAGGAAGTCACGGCAAGCTCGGTCACGGGATCGGTGAAGATTCATCACCACGATCACGGGGCCCCCTCGCGAAAGACCATTGAGGGCATCCTGAACGAACTAGGCTATCAAGTGGCTTCCCATGATGGCCAAACACACGCATCTGGCTCTGCATCCCCTTGGTGGCAAACCGCTAAAGGGCGCTTGGTCATTATCACAGGAAATCTGCTGATCGTGGCCTTCGCGCTTCGTTTAGCATGGCCTGCGCTGGGCAATGTGCCTTTCATTCTGGCTACGCTGGTCGGCTTAATGCCCATTGCGCAGAGTGCCTGGGGTGCCCTCAAGATGCGCAACCCCTTTACCATCGAGATGCTGATGTGCATCGCTGCGCTTGGCGCATTGGCCATCAATGCTGCCGCTGAAGCTGCGATGGTCGTGTTCTTGTTCGCCGTAGGTGAGCTACTCGAAGGGGTAGCTGCTTCTCGGGCGCGCCGCAGTATCTCAGCCTTGGCAAATTTAACACCCTCAACGGCGAGGCTGATGGACAACGGCCATCTGCGTGACGTCTCGGCGGAGTCACTTAAACCCGGTCAGCGTGTGCTGGTGCGGCCCGGTGATCGCGTTCCCTGCGATGGACGCATCCTGGTGGGCACCTCCGACATTGACGAGTCGCCGGTTAACGGCGAGTCCATCCCCCGTTCGCGAGCGCCTGGTGATGACATTTTTGCTGGCACAGTGAATCTTGATGCCGCCCTGGAGGTGGAGGTAACACGAGGCGCTGATGACAATACGATCGCACGCGTTATTCGCCTGGTTGAAGAAGCACAGGCCGCCAAGGCACCGATAGCACGCTTTATTGATCGTTTTGCGTATTACTATATGCCCGCCGTCGTCTTACTCGCCCTCCTGATGGCGATAGTGCCACCGCTGGTATCGACCATGGCATGGTCGGAGTCGATTTACCGTGCGTTAGCATTGCTGTTAATCGCATGCCCCTGCGCGTTAGTCATTTCCACCCCAGCCGCCATCGCCGCAGGCCTCTCGGCGGGCGCTCGGCGCGGCCTACTGATCAAAGGGGGAGCCGTTCTTGAACAGTTAGGTAAGCTTCGCTTGGTGGCATTAGATAAAACGGGCACCCTCACTGCGGGTACCCCAAGAGTCACAGATGTGGAGTCTTGGATCGCTGAGGAAGACGATAACAGCGTATTGCGGCTCGCCGCTGCGATAGAGCGAGATTCCAGTCACCCTATCGCCATGGCTATCGTTGAGCATGCCCGACAGTCAGGCCTAAACCTCCCCACCGTCACTGGCAGTCGTGCTTTGGCGGGGCGCGGTGTCTCAGGCCGGGTGGAGGGTCGCGAGCTGAGCTTAATGACGCCTCGTCACCTTCACGAGCAAGTCATCCTTGAGGAAAGTCTCAGTGCTCGGATTATCGCGTTAGAAGAAGCCGGTAAGAGCCTCGCTCTCCTCGTCGAAGGCGAGCGTTTGTTGGGCTTGATCGCGGTTCGCGATGAGCCACGCGAAGATGCCATTGAAGGCCTAGCGGCGCTATCCCGTTTAGGCGTACAGGCGGTCATGCTCAGCGGTGACAATGCCCGCACCGTCGCTGCCACGGGGGGTCGCTTAGGCATTGAAGCGTACGGCGAACTAATGCCTGAAGACAAGGCAGCGTATGTTCGAGACTGGCAAGCGGCAGGCCGTGGCCCCATCGGTAAAGTAGGCGATGGCATCAACGATGCACCGGCACTCGCGGCAGCCGATGTGGGTATCGCGATGGGGGGCGGCACGGATGTGGCGTTGGAAACCGCCGATGCAGCCTTGCTCAAGAACCGCGTTACCGGCATCGCTGAGCTGATAGACCTCTCTCGTGCCACGCTGCGCAATGTGAAAACCAACGTTGTTCTCGCCCTTGGCTTAAAAGCCATTTTCCTGGTCACCACAGCGCTGGGTATTACCGGTATGTGGATTGCGGTGATGGCCGATACCGGTGCTACCGTCCTTGTGACGTTGAACGCCATGCGACTGCTGGGTTATCGCTTTTCGCCCAGTACCGCATTGACAGGCCTGTCACAAGGAAAAACAACGTCATGAGCACAGCGCAACACGACAGCCCTTCACGACGTTGGCCATGGTTCACATTTGCTTGCGTGTTGGCTCTAGCCGATCAACTGGTCAAAGAAATCGTGCACGCCCAGATGTCGTTTGGCCAAGTCATTCCGCTAACGCCGTTTTTTAACTGGGTTTATACCGGGAACACAGGAGCCGCTTTCAGCTTTCTCGCAGAAGCAGGGGGTTGGCAGCGCTACCTCTTTCTTGGTTTAGCGTTGGTGGTGGTCGTCGTATTGGTTGTGCAGCTATGCAAACCCCTGTCGCGCTTGGAGGCCTGTGCGTACAGCCTGATTCTTGGCGGCGCGCTCGGTAATACCGTTGATCGCTTAGCGCGAGGGTACGTCGTCGACTATCTGGACATTTACTGGGGCGAATGGCATTGGCCCGCCTTTAACATGGCCGATATCGCTCTGTTTGCAGGTGTATTGATGTTCGCAGTGGCATTATGGCGTGAAAGTCCTGCTTTTAAGCGCTCTGAGTAACGCTATGGATGTGGTCGATAAAGATAAAGAATATACGCTTTTTGCTGGGCGCTCCTCACCAATAGTCGATTGCGTTGTAGCGCTCGCCGCTGGGGTACTGACCACCTTGAGTGCCGCCCCCTTTTCCCTATGGTGGCTTGGCCCAGTGGCCGTGGCACTGGTCTATTGGAAGATACAGTCGCTAACGCCCGCCATGGCCACCCTGCGTGGGTGGTGCTATGGGGTAGGCCTGTTCGGTTCTGGCACATCGTGGGTCTTCGTTGCTATTCACGATTTCAGTGGCACCGGGGCCTTGGTGGCGATGCTCCTCACCACTCTTTTTGTCAGCGCCCTGGCGCTCTTCTTTGCAATCCCCTTTGGGCTCTATCGGCGCATCACGGGGCCACGGTTAGCCTGTCTTAGCTTTGCCGGTATGTGGGTGGTGAGCGAATGGCTACGCACCTGGTTGCTCACCGGCTTTCCCTGGTTATTGCTGGGCACCTCTCAGATTGATTCTCCACTAGCCCCATGGGCGCCCGTTGGTGGTGTGTACTTGCTGTCACTCATGACCGCGCTGACAGGTACGTTAGGGGTAGAGGTACTGCGTCGCCGCTGGAGTTTCCTTGTCCCAATGGCCGCCTTGTGGATCGTTCCATTCCTATTGCCAGCCCAATGGACAACCCCGGCTGGCAAGCCCATCCGGGTGGCATTGCTGCAAGGGAATCTTGACCAGCGCATTAAGTGGACTGCCCAAGGGCAGCGCGAGGCGATCAGTATCTACATGGCGATGACACGGGAGCAAGCAAGGGATATCGATCTCATCGTTTGGCCCGAGGCAGCCCTTCCCATGCTTGAGCAGGAAGCACAGCAAATACTTGAGCAAGTAGCGTCCGATCTGGGGCCTGACACCGCCTTGTTGACCGGCATTTTGCAACGCGACAGTGAAGGGCGCTCTTATAACAGCGTCATAGGGCTAAATGATGTGCAGGGCGAATACCAGAAGGCGCACTTGGTGCCCTTTGGCGAGTATTTGCCATTCCAAAGTCTCCTCGCTGGCACCCTTGCTTTTTTCGACTTGCCAGTACCTCGCCTGACCCCAGGGTCAGACGAACAGGCTCCGTTACACGTGGCTGGCACTGCCATTGGCACTGCCATCTGTTACGAGATCATTTTCGCCGACCACGTCGCCCAACAAGCGCGTAATGCCGAGCTGCTATTAACGGTTTCCAACGATACGTGGTTTGGGCGTTCCATTGGCCCACACCAACATCTTCAAATGGCGCGTCTACGTGCCCTTGAAAATGGTCGTCACCTACTTCGAGCTACCAGTAATGGCGTGACGGCCATCATCGATTCACAAGGTCACGTCACAGCCCGTGCCCCACAGTTTGAACAGGCCAGTTTAACTGGCGAGGTGACCCCGATGCAGGGCCTAACTCCTTTCACATGCACCGGTAGTGGCCCCGCTTGGATACTCGCTGCCTTACTGACGCTGCTCGGGTTAAAACTGAACTTATCTCGATCAAAAAACGACGCATTAGATGAAAAAGGAACCTAGCGATGCTCCTGGCAAAGAACGCAGTAATACTTAAGAGATTCCTCCCATGGCCAATGCAGATCGGCTTCATCGTGAGTGTGGTGATTTCATTTCTGGTATGGCCCACTGTTGCCATGGCGACACAACCTTCCACGGCCCAGGAGACAGAATGGCCCAAGGGGCATTACCCGCTACCAGAGGAAGGTAATATTATCGGAGAGGCTGACACCTTTATCGTAAAGGATTACGACGATACCTTGATAGATATTGCCAGGCGTCACAACCTTGGCTATTTGGAGATGATCCGTGCAAACCCAGAGGTTAGCATCTGGGTTCCAGGGGTGGGCACGGAAGTGACTATTCCGGGACGTTTTATTCTGCCGAATGTGGAGCGTACTGGGATCGTTATCAATATCGCCGAGCTGCGGCTTTACTACTACCCAGATGTCAAAAACGGTAAGACACCGCGTGTTGAGACCTATCCTATTGGCATTGGTCGCGAAGGGTTTGATACTCCTTTAGGCGTGACCGAGACCACCATGAACATTAAAAACCCCGCGTGGTACCCGCCTGAGTCGGTAAAACGCGAAGCAGAAGCACGCGGTGAAACCGCGCCCAGCGTTGTGCCACCCGGCCCCGATATGTAGTGGTCAAGTGCTTTTGGCCACCGAGCTTTGAGCATTCCAGTAGTTCTTTTCTGCCAAATTCGGCGGTATCCCATCGTTATGCTTGTGCGGCCGCAGGCTGCTGTAGTAACCGATCATATAATCAGTGACAGATCGCTTCGCCGCAGCAACATCGGGATAGCCGATCTCTGGTATCCATTCCGTTTTCAGGCTTCTGAAGAAGCGCTCTGTTGGGGCATTGTCCCAGCAATTGCCACGGCGACTGAGACTCAGTGTCATTCGGTAGCGCCAGAGCATCTGCCGGAATGCCCGGCTGGTGTACTGGCAACCCTGATCCGAATGAAACAGGATATTCCGTGGCTCTCCACGCGATTCGTAGGCCATGGTCAGCGCTTTCTTTACCAGCTCCGTGTTCGGCGATAGGGACAATGCCCACCCCACGGGTTTACGAGCATACAAGTCGATGACCACTGCCAGATAAGCCCAGCGTGCCCCTGTCCAAATATAGGTAATGTCGCCGGTCCATACCTGATTGGGCTTCTTTACATCGAACTCCCGATCAAGAACATTCGGTATATCCAGGTGTGGCTGATCAGCCTTCTTGTAGGCGTGCCTCGGCGGCTGCGAGCTCATCAGCCCCAGCTGCTTCATCCGCCTGCTGGCCCGATAACGACTCAACTGTATTCCTGCCTGCGTGACCATTTTTGCAATGCTGCGAGCGCCGGCAGAGCCGTTACTGATGGTATGCGCCTCGACAACCTGATCCAGCAGCTTCTGCTCAGTCTCACAAGGTCTTCTATCCCGACTACGCCAAGCCCGGTAGCTACTGCGATGCACCCCAAACACCTGACACAAGTGCTGCACCGCGTAGCTCTCTTCAAGTCGCTCGATTATCGAGAATTGCTCAGGGAGTCCGACATCAAGAGAGCGGTAGCCTTTTTTAATATTGCCTTCTCTTCTTCCACTCGCCGCAGCTTGCGCTTCAGTTCCTGGATCTCACGCTGTTCCGGCGTCAGAGCCTCACCTTTCAGCGACGCCTTGCCTGCTCGCTCAGCGCGAAGCCTGCGAACCCAATACTCCATGGTGGATTTGCCAACTCCCATAGCCTCACACGCCGCCTTCAGCGTGTAGCCCTGGTCGACCACGAGCTGGGCCGCTTCCAAGCGAAATTCCGGGCTAAACGTTCTCTTCTTCGTCATCATCTGCACCTGATTGTCTCTGTGAGCCATCATACACTCAAAGTCAGGTGGCCAGATTCACTGTGCCACTACAATAACCCGCTAGGAGACCATGCCATCATCCTAGGCTTCGATGGCTATTTGATTCACGGCACCAACCAGCCCGATGGCATTGGCATGCGCGCAAGCCGAGGCTGTATCCGCATGTTACCCAAAGACATTGAATCTATATTTGACCGCATTCCACCCGGCACCCAAGTCAACATCATCAATCAGCCGATTAAGATAGGTTGGGAAGGCGGTCAGCCGCTGATTCAAGCCTTTCCGCCGCTTGGAGCAGAAGAGCACAGTATGACCGCACTCACAGAGACCATGACACGCCTAAACCAATACAATGTCGATAACGTAAACCTCGATTACGAGCAGCTCAGCGATGTCCTGTCACTCTCTAACGGGCTTATAACCCCCCTACATCCAAATCAGGAACAGGAACCACAGCGCCACAGCCCAGAAGAGAAGTCTATCAAGGGCATTTATGAAGACCAGGATCTGACGTCATCTCAACGGTCATGACACGCCTTCTGGCACACCGTTGAGCCCTGGCATATAGGTAGAGAGCCATAGCCCCGTCCAAACGGCGGGGCGACATTCGCGCGGAGCCCTCCAAGTGACTGCGCGCTATCAGTGTCTTAGCACTCAATATCCAGAGGCAGCCAGTAGGTAACGTCACTCATTACCACCTGTATCCCGTCTGTCGTCCGCTCTACGGTCAGTTGTCGAAGCATTTTCTGCGTTACTTTTGTGTCATGGAAATACTCCATGGCAGCAACGATCCATGCCTCCCTCCAGGCCTCTCCTTGATCAGCACACCGGGCCATCGTCATCAGGGTGCGGGCTAGTGTTTCTTTTCGCCGCTTTCTTGCCCGTTTTACATCCACCCGAGGAGCCAACGTGGTGGCATGTTGGCGATTCAAGAAATTAGTAAACCCCGTCACCGAGGCTGCTTGTCCAGGCACCGCCTGCAAATAGTTGTCCACATCGCCCTGTTGAGGCAGTCGCTGCCCCTCCCGGTCAGTAGCGAGTAGCAATGCGGCTGCCGCTCTTAGTGCAAGTCGTGCGGAGGTGTGGGACGTTTTGCCCGCCTCTATACGGGTTTCCAATTGCTGCCAATAAGCATGCAGCGCTTTTTCTGATATAGAAGCGGACGGCATAGACCTTAGACACGCTTTGATACGTCGTTTCTCTGAGTCGATCTTCTTTGCTTGGTGATCCGTCTCTACCCCTTGCTCTTCATGCAGCCATCGCATAGGAAGTCTTACACGCCGCAACCCCTCAGCCCCGAAGTGATGAAGTAGCTCCGAATAGCTCGGTATCCGTGACCATGCCTGGTCGATCTCAAGGAAGAACGAGAAGAAATGATTGATCTTGAGGGCAGCCTTATGCGGCCCCGTGGCACGAATCAGCCATTCACCAAATTCCCCAAATGCCTTACTTAGTACGTTGGTGGTGATACCGGCTTGGCCAATGGAGATCCGCTTGCGGCATGTTCGTGTCCAGTAGCAGGGCTCACAGACATCGCCTCGACCTGCAGGCATAGGATGGCCACACGATGGACAGGCAATCTCACCTTGCTCATAACAGGCTTTGCACAATGCGTCACCGCTGGATGTCATGACCAATAAGCGATGTCGACGACACGCGGAACAGGTACCGTGATCTGCCGTCGCACAGCGTGGACATAAGCGATGATCATGCCCCATACGCTTCACCCGGGTAAGACGTTGAGAGGATTCTCCACACGCCTCGCAGGGCTCTGGCTCTCTGAAATAGGGAGCGCAAGCGATACAGACAGGGCCGTAGGGAGTGACCTTGCCGATGTTGTAGTCTGAACTGGCTTTTCCACATCGCGCACACGGTTTGTCAACGTCACACTGGCGACAGACGGCTTCTAGGTCATTCTTTGGCAGACGGGCTAACTCACCACATCGTGGGCACATCCGCCGCTTAAACACACGAGCATAGCAAGTTGAGCAGTAACCATGGCCCTTATGGCGTCGCCACAATTTGGAGACTTCCTGGCCACACTCATCACAGTCTACCGTTTGGTGTTGCTTCAAAAGGTTGGCTCCGCTTTCATTCTGCGTTTTAAACGCGCCCATGAGGCTCTAACAGCGCGTTCCGACATGGGGCGATGAGCCGGTGGAACGCGGTGACGATGCGGCCCATGAGGGTGGTGAGATAACCGTAATAGCAGCGGCAACAACACAACGGGGGGTGACTTTCGGTGGTCATGAAGCGCGCTCGTTTTCACATTGAACGCGACCAACGCACTGAACGTTTCCTCAACGCCTATACTGAGCAAACGCTCCACCGACGCCAATAAAGCACTACGCTCGCTGACAGGCAACAGTTCAAACGCCAGCCCAGACAAAGGCATGTTCTGGTCAAGTGAGAGCGGACACATTTTTAAGCCGCAGCAGCCAGTTCAATATCCCTCGGCGTTCGGTAGCCTAAGGTCGAGTGGAGTCGGCAGCTGTTGTACTCCATCTCGATATATTCGATCACATCTCGCCGTGCTGCTTGGCGGGTTCCATATCGCTGGTCAGCCAGCCACTCGCTTTTCAGTGAGCCGAAGAACCGCTCCATAACAGCATTGTCCCAGCAGTTTCCCTTGCGGCTCATGGAGGTCTGGAACCCGTGCCGATCCAGCGTGGATCGGTAGTCATGTGACGCGTACTGGCTGCCGCGGTCGCTGTGGTGGATCAATCTGCTCTTGGGTTGCCGGCGCCCTACGGCCATCTCCAAGGCGTCCAGAACCAACTGTGTGCGCATGTGGTCTGCCATCGCCCAACCAACAAGTTGCCGGTCGTGGAGATCGAGCACTGCCGCCAAGTAGAGCCACCCTTCCAACGTCCAGATCGCCGTGATATCGGCCACCCAGGCCCGGTTCGGTTCCGACACCAAAAACTGACGGTTGAGCAGGTTGGGCGCCACCGGGAGGCTGTGCTCACTGTCGGTCGTATGACGCCAGCGGCGCCGCTGCTTTGCTTCTACGCCGGCTTCCCGCATCAGACTCCGGGCCTGGTAACGGCCAACCTCGTAGCCACGACGTTGCAGCTCTTTGGCGATGCGGCGGCTGCCGTAGCTGCCTCGCTTCCGGCGGTGGATCTCTCTGACCTCACGGTGAAGGGCCTGGCGATGATCATCTGGGCCACGCCGTCGCCAGTCATAGAAACCACTCCGGCTGACCTGCATGACCCGACACAGCAAGGCCACTGGATAGGCGGCCTTCTCCGATTCGATGAACTGATATCTCAGCTCGATTCTTTGGCGAAGAAGGCCGCCGCCTTTTTTAAAATATCCTTTTCAATCTGAAGCTTACGAACCTCTTCGCGGAGCATCTTGATCTCGTCGTCGCGATCATCCGCGTGTTGGCTCGAGGCGCCTGAAGTCTGTTGACGTTGCTTGCGGCACCAACGGTCCAACAAGCTACGGTCAACTCCCAGGCGCCGAGCTGCCTCGGATACGGTATATCCCTGATCGCTCACCAGGCTCACCGCATCGGCCTTGAATTCATCGGAATACCGACGTCGAGTCTTCTTGGTCATGAACACCTCCATCGCCTCTATTATGAGGCTTATCGGGGTGTCCGCTCCAATTGGACCACTTCAGCATTCGACTATCCGTAACCGAAATGCCCAATGACAGAAGCGCATCGGCCAGGGGGGACGCAGGCCGCCGACTTGCACGCCGAACAACGCCAATAAAGAAGGCCACCATAGAAAACCAATCGGCGGGTGCGATAGGGGCCTCCCTAAACGTCACGTTGCTGCTTTTTAAAGCACGATCTGCCATCACTTGAACACTGAACGCTTCTGCTAAATGCAACGTGCATACCACCTTTCTAAAATCGTCATGGCACCGACTGCACTGAGCTAAATGTTGATCTTCCGCTGACAGGCGATGGGGCTCTATAGGGGCCTTGCATGCTGGGCATTCATCTATCAGCTGCACCCCATGAAAGCGGCACCCAGTGTGCCAAGCGAATCGCCAGTGTCGGCGCAAGTAAGGGGTTGAGTCCTCTGCCAAGCACAACGTGCATACCTGTTGTCCTCCATGGCGGGTTCGATTTCGGCTGCCGAGTGCCAACAACCAGGGCCAAGTCCGCGTTTCCGGTAATGAGTAACCGGCCACTTTCTCACAATCGTCACGCACCCCAGCTTTCTGAAACTCAGCGGACGATATCCCCGATGCATTGACTAATGGGCGCATTCTTACGAGGGGAATTTCCCTATCAATATCCCTTGTCCATATACGCCATGTTGGCCAGATAGCCCCGGTGAGCGACAAAGGATCACACCCCTGTCTCAACGCCGCCCGTACCAGCCATGAAGAAAGCGACTCTTCAGACAACAGAGGCACACTCAGCGCCCAGGGCATTACAGCATCACCTCCCTAATGCCACGGGTAGGTCGCACCCATGATTTACTCTGAATAATTTTCTCATCGATACGCTCAGCCCCGGACAAAATAGCGGCATTGGCACACTCAATCAGCAGCCGGTGCAGGTCGCCAAAATTGCCGCCAGAGATCGCGTGAAGCTGGGTCGCCAATTGTGGCTCATGCAGTTGGGAAGGATGTTTGAGCGGTAATATCTTCTCAAAGCCAGCGAGCAGCTTCTGAAACTCCTGATTGAGCTCCCACTTGGGTAACGCGACCACATCAAAGCGACTCGCATGCTGCGGGTCTGAATGCAGCACACGCACAGCATCTTGCGTACCAACACCCACGATGGGAATCATCAACTCGTTGCATAGGAGCTTAATGGCATTCATCGTTTCGCGCTGCTTGACGGCACCACCGGTTAACAGTGAGTGGAACTCATCAATGATCAACAAACGGGTATGGCAAGCCCGCAGTTGATGAATCACTTGGTAGCGTAGCTTAGGTACCGGGTCTGAAGGCCGATAGGGAGCCCAAAAGCTCTCTAACACTGCGATATACAGACTTTTCTCATCGGCACTCGGTGGGGCTTGAGTGACGATCACGGGTTTCACCGGTTCTACGTCTTCATTCACGTAGCCTTCACCGTACTGTTTACGAAACCGTTGAACGATGGTTGTCTTTCCGTTGTTGGAGTCACCCACGAGCAAAAGGTTAGGCATACGAGGGCGACTAGGCTTCTCCATCAGCCCACGCATGACCTCAATGACACGATTGGCCAATGGATACCCCAACCATCGCGGTTGATCCATAAACTCCATTCGCTCTTTAGCGGACAGCCCCAAGACATGACGAAGATCAGGATGAAGGTGTGTGCTCATGCTATGTCCCAGTTCACATCGATATCACCCGATAAGAGACCATCTCCCTGAGCGGGTGACTCTTGGGGGGCCGCGGTTGAGGGAGCATGTAAAAGGGGATCTGCAGGCGTCACCTTCTTCTCATGCTCTTTACGTCGTTGTGCCTGACGGCGACTTCGCTTGGTGCGTTCTTGCGACTCCTCCACATGGGTTCGCAGTTCACTAATAGCGCGTAGAATTTCAGTCTCATTGACCGAGTTTCTTCCTTCCTGCCGAAGTCGCGCTTTAGCCTGGGCATACTCCCAAACACTCATCGAGGGGAGGGCAAGGTTGGCAAAGGGAATGCGAAAATAGTGCCCTAGTTCCGGGTCTTTGAACCAAATAACGCTAATGTCGCGAGGGTCGCGCCGGAATACAAAAGTGCGTTTCTTGCTTGGTGTGTCTGGATCTTTAGCATTGATCCATGGCCTTAACGCCTCGTCGTAATAGTTCATGCCATCGATGGTCACACCAAAGGTCTGGATCGTGCGCTGAAAGCTGGGCAAAAAGTCGAGCAATACAGAAAGTCTATCAGCAGGTCGTGGTGCTAAGCCCACTCCCTGCACGTCAGCATTGCCAAACACACCGATTTCCCATTTCCTCATCGGTGACATACCAATCCCAGAATGAAGGCGCTGGTGGTAAACCTTACAAATCAACGTTACGAGCCACTCTTCAAACTCGCTTTTCGTCATGGCCGCGTGTTTCTCTGGATCGTACCCTTCTTTCTCTTTAATGGAGGAGAAGGTCGTCCCAGGCAGGTTATGGATTTCTTTGAGAAGAGACCCTAGCACCCGCTCAATATGCCCCCCGTAACGTGGCTGCTTAACAGGCCGAAACTCAAGATTGATCCCGTAGGCTAGGCAAGAGCGCCGAAACGTCTCTGAGCGAAAATCTGGGCCGTTATCGACATGAATCGTGGCGGGTGTGCCCCATACTGGCCACTCAGCCTCCACGTTATGCAGCAGCAACCACTCATCTTTAGGAAGCATGGAGTGAGCCACACACATGCCAACGGATGTTTCAGAGGGCGGGTCAAACGACAAGTAATATCCCGTGACTATGCGAGTACACACGTCCATGGCCAACGTAATCCATGGACGGCCAATCGGTTTGCGATGCACGTCATCAACCAAAATAATATCGGCAGGCGTGTGGTCAATCTGCATGACGGCTAACGGATAATCCGCATTGGGAAACTTCCCGGCAGCCGGCTGAAACTTATTAATCGCTTTTTCTCTAAAGCCATGGCCACGCAATCGGTCGCGCTCTGGGATGTCACGCAGACGAGCACGAACGGTACCAGGGCTCGGCGGATCAATGCGCCGCTCGTGGCAGCGACGCATGACCTCCTGTACCGCCTTTTGTGCTGAGGGACGCTGCAGCGTCAAATACACGTCTTTGATGACTTCCTGAATCACCGCCTCAGCATGCGCGGGTATACGCGACTTCCCCTTCTTCCACCCTGGCTTTTGAGGAATCAAGGCGAGTACCGAGCCCGTTGCCCTGTACCGCTTCAGCCAGCGGTAGATCGTGGCCGTATCCACTCCCGTTTGTTTAGCACGTTCCTCCGCTGCATCTCGCCCTACGGTATGGCGATCCACCAAGGGCTTAATGATGGAAAAACGATGCTCGGCCTCCCGCCAATCAGCATCCCCAATCTCGGACATATCCTGCTCAGGCGGAGCAGACCCGCTATTGAGAGGCGTTAATTCACTGATGCGAAGCGGACAACTACGCCCGGACTCAACGGCAATACCAATGACCGTCTCAAAATCGAGCACCTGAGAAATTCGGTAAACGGTGCCATCTTTCTGAACCTGCTCGCCCACCGTGATCTGCAAGTGCTGGCGTGTTTGGGCGACGCCGCTACTGGGTTCAGCTGTGTTGTCACGATGATTATTCATAATCGGGTACCCACACCTCTGATAGAGGGCTAAAGGATTGAGCCATATCGCAATCTAGCTGCCGAGTCGCCAGCAGGTGCCATAAGTGTGCAATTCCCTCTGCCCGATAAACGTCACCCATGAAGTGCCGAGACAGCAGGTAATCCAAGGTCGCTACCCCCATCTCCCTCACCGTATTGAGCACTGCCTGGCTTTCAACAGAGGGAAACACCATTCGTTTGTAACGCGCCAAGAAAGTGATGTTGTCCAGGGTCTTATCACGAATGCGGCTCTCATCATGAATGCTAAACGACCATCCCTCGTTGCTGGCATGCCGCATAGCCGCCTTCCATTTAGGCGACCATTCACGCCAATGTTCTTGCCACTTTTCCCGTGGTTTGACTTCCACCAGGAGAGGTTTCGGGTAGTCCTTGTAATGACGGTTACCGAGACGGTAATAAACTAAATAATCCGGCGTGTAGGTGTAACGCCTACCGGTCACTGGATGATGAAACGAGATCTCGCACGGCTGGGATATCACACCAAGGACGCTCACATCAAAGTCAGCCTTTATGAGGAAATCACGTTCGAGCGTCGACTCGAACGCAATAGACTCCTCCCCGCGAAAGGCATAGTAGCCAGACACACTTCGTCGGGTAGGGCCGATTTTACGAACAGATGTAGGCAGTGGCATGAGCAGTCGCACCAAATGTTGAATAAAACGTGGCCTGTCGCAGCAATTGCTATTAATTCTGTCGCATTCAATCCTGCATAGACTACCATAATAGCCCGATATTACGTGCTGAGGGTCGCATTAATTGCTGAAAATGACAGTGGCTCCAAGCCGCGCCCGGGCGAGGTGTCGCTGGCGCATCATGGCGTGCTGTTTCTGGATGAGCTGGCGGAGTTCGACCGTGGCGTGCTGGAAGTGATGCGCGAGCCGCTGGAGAGTGGCCGTATCCTGATCTCACGCGCCAGCCATCAACGCCGTTTCCCGGCGCGCTTCCAGCTGGTGGCGGCGATGAACCCCTGCCCCTGCGGCTATCTTGGCGACAGCCGCCGCAATTGCAGCTGCACCCCAGCGCAGATCCAGCGCTATCAGGCGCGTCTGTCCGGCCCGTTGCTGGACCGCATCGACCTGCAGGTCGAGGTGCCGGGCCTGCCCGCCGAGGAGCTGACATCCGCCACCCCCGGCGAGGCCTCGGCCGGCGTGCGCGAACGAGTGCTGGCCGCTCGCGCGCGCCAATTGGCACGCGGCGGCCTGAATGCTCATCTGGATACCCACGCGCTGGAAGCCGCCTGTCAGCTGGAAGACGGCGAGCGCCAGTGGCTGGCCGGCGTGCTGTCACGCCTCAATCTCTCGGCGCGCGCCTATCACCGGGTGCTGCGTGTCGCGCTGACACTGAGTGATCTGATCGACCAGGACGGTGTGCAGCGGCCGCAGCTGATGGAGGCCATCGGCTATCGCCAGCTGGACCGCATGATGGGCAGAGACCCGGCACGCCCGGGTGCCGGCTCACAGCGTGACACTGCTTGAGGGAAGTCGGGTGATGGCTGTGCGGCCATCAGGCCGTGATGCTCAAAAGGACGGTTGGTCCGCGCCGGGGATACCCTCGCGAATCAGCTTGGAGAAATCACCATCTGGGTGATCGTCAGCGGCGATGGCGGCGGGATTGATCAGGCTGCTGGCCTTGAGTTCCGCGAAGGGCGCAGCGTCACTCAGGGCGTCCTGGTCCGCGACATATTCCGGCAGATAGCCGGAGAGCAGCAGACGGTAGTCCAGTGGCAGGCCGTCGGTCAGGCGCGTCATCATCGCGTAGACGAGGGTGGTGCAGTTGCTGGTGGCGGTGTTGTAGAAGCGTGGCTGAGTGCGCAATGTCTCGGCTTCGTCGACGTAGGCCAGCAACAGCTCGCGGATCATCTCGCGCGGCATCTGCACCCGATAGAGGTGTACCTGTTCGCCGCGCATGTTGCTGCGCACGCGGATGATGTCGCGTTCGTCGGCGGCGATCACCGCCAGTTCGTACTGCTTGAACATGCCGCCGAGGGTCGAGAACTGCTCGGTGCGCTCCTTGCGGATCTCCACCGAGAAGGCCAGATAGCGACCATCGGCAAAGCCGAAGCTGACCAGCGTATGGGCGATCCGCGGGCCCATCCAGTGACTGGTCAGCAGGTCCACCGAGGTCAGCTCCTCCAGCGGATAGTCGCGGCTTTCCCAGCGCGGCGTGTAATCCTCGGCGCTGTGCCACACGAAGTTGCGTACCTGCTCGAGATGCAGCACTTCACCCTGCGTGGCAGCCTCGGCCCTGGCGCTTGCCGGCGATGCCTCGTCCCGTGCTGGCGTGACCACCTGCCCCTCGACCAGATGCGCCACCTCCGGTGCCCAGTCGCGGTCCGCCCGTGGCGTGATGCTAGACCACCAGGCAAGGCTTGCGACCAGCAGCATCAGGTAGCTGCCCATCAGGCGCCAGCGAATCGTGCTGGCCTGCGGCCACCACAAGACAATCACGCACACGAGGCCCAACACCGCTGCGAGAGCAGCCATGGTGGTGCGCAGCCCTTCCGGTCCCGGCAGGCGGAACCACAGTGCGGGCACCAGCCAGAGGCTCGCGCCCACCACGGCGAGGCTGCTCAAGGCGCGGGCCGCGAGGCTGACCAGGGTCATCGCGAGGCCCTCACGATAAATCGTTCATGAACGGCGCTCTTCGGCGATGGCCTGCTCGAGACGCGCGAGACGGCCCGGCACCAGACTGTCCTCGAGTGTCGAGATGCGCAGGATGTGGCCAAGCGAAGGATGCGGGGAGCGAGTGATCAGCACGCCCTGAGCCATCAGTTGCTGCTGCACCTGCGCTGCCAGCTCGGCGCTCTTGAGGCGCACGCAGAGGAAGTTGGTCGCGCTGGGCAGCACTTCCGCGCCCAGCGAGCGCAGGTGCTCGGCGAGGCGATCGCGACAGTCGATCACGCCGGCGACGTGCGCTGCCGCCTCTTCAGGGTGCGCCAGCAGCAGCTCACCTGCCGCCATAGCCGGGGCGCTGACCGCGAAGTGAATCCGCACCTTGGTCAACATGGCGACATCGTCAGGCTCGGCGATCATGAAGCCGAGACGCAGGCCCGCCAGCCCATAGGCCTTGGAGAAGGTACGCAGGCGGAAGGTGCGCGCCATCGGCGCATGGTCGGCGTGGGCGGCGTCCGGGCGGAAGTCGTGATAGGCCTCGTCCAGCAGCAGGCTGCAGTTCTCCGGCAGGGCGTCGCGCAGAGCGCGCACATCGGCGTCAGAATGCAGGTGGCCGCTGGGGTTATCGGGGTTGGCGAGATAGACGACGCGGGCCTCATGCTGCCTTGCCGCGGCGAGCAGCGCCGCGAGGTCCGGTGCCAGTCGCGACGATGAGGCGTCATCGGCCGTGGCGAAGCTCTCGCTGTAGGGCACCTCGATGACCTCGGCACCCAGCCCGCGGGCGAAGTACGCCAGGGTCGGATAGGTGCCGGCGCTGGTGATCACGCGCTCGCCCGCACAGACGGTGGCGCGCATCACCAGTGCCAGCAGGCTGTCGGCACCGGCGTCGACCAGCAGGTTCTCGTACGCGACTCCCAGACGCTCAGCCAGTTGCTGGCGCAGTTGCCAGGCATCGGCGTCGGCATAGCTGCGACTCAGGTCGGCCAGGGCAGTGCCCAGCGCGCCGCCCAGCGTGTGGTGCGGCATGTCGAGCCCTTCGTTGGAGCCATACTGATATGGCAGCGCGTGTCCCAGTCTGCGTTCCAGCGCCTTGATGCCGGGGAACGGGTTATGCGGCCCGTCCTGATAGAGGTGGGCAAGAAAGCGACGGGGACTGGCGGTGGTCATGTTGGCTCCGGAAAAGCAGAAAACGGTAAAGGGTGAATCAGGGGTGGCGGGTGGGCCCCGGCGCAGCAGGGCTCAGGGCTCACTGCTCAGGGCGCGGGGTGATTGCGCGCCAGCGACTCGAGGGCCGCCTGGTCGAAGGCACCGCTCAGGGTGAAGGTGCGCGTCTCATTGCGCTCGGCACTGGCGCTGCGGACCAGTGTCAGCTGCAGCTGATACGGCTGCAGCGTGCGGTCTGACAGGGTCAGTGCGGCGCCGCTGGCCTCGAGAGTGGTCTCGAGACGCCACTGGCGGCTATCGACGGCGGGGCGGTCAGTGCTCCAGTTGAGCACCTGAGGCCCGTTCTTGAGCGCCAGCAGTGCGCGGGTCAGCGCCTCGTTCAGCGCGCCCGGGTTGGCCTGCAGCGTGGCATCCACCTCGGGCGGCGCGAGCAGCAATACCTGTTGCTCGAGCGGGGGTGTCCAGGACTGCTCGGCGATCAGGCGCGCCGCGCTCTGGCCGAGACCATAGATGGGGTCGCGTTCGGCACGCGGCACCTGGTCCAGGCTCATGCAGCCCGCCAGCGTGGAGAGTAGCAGGGTCGCGGCCAGCATGCGCAGGCGATGCATGGCCATCATGCCGTGCGCCCCTGCTGCGGCAGGTCTGACGGGCGCTGCGACAGGGCATCGAGGAAGGCGTCCAGCTCGGCAAACAGCTCCTGGCGAATCGGCTCGGCTTCATTGACCAGATGGTGCTGGGCCTCGGGATGGCGGTAGATGCGCGCATTGGGGAACTTGCTGGCCAACACGCCGAGATTCCATTGCCAATCGACGGTGGTGTCCTGCTCGCCCTGCAGGATCAGGGTCGGCAGTGAGCAGGGAGGCAGGGCGCGCAGACGGGGAATCCACTCCCGCATCGCCGTCACCCACTTCACCGCGAGGCGATCGGCCTGCAGCGGATCATTGGTGCTGAGAAACTCGTAGAAGGCCACATCATTGGTATTCGCGCGGTACTTGCGCGGAATGGAATCGATGAAGGGGCGCGCCATGCTGTGCAGCCAGCGTGACTGCGACCAGCCCCATGGCCGTACCAGTGGTGCGAGCAGGGCGATTCCCTGCCAGCGCGATTCATCGCCGCGCATCAGGGCGTCGGTGGCCAGCACCGAGCCGCCGGTGCTCTGGCCGATGCCGAACCACGGGTGCGGCGCCAGGCTGTGGTCTTCCAGGTAATCCTGGAAGGCCTGCAGGCAGCCGACATAGTCGCCGAAGTCATCGATGGAGGCGGGCTCGCCGGATGACAGGCCATGGCCCGGCAGGTCCCACAAGGCGACCTGCCAGCCGTTGCGCAGCAGGTGCGCCAGCAGATGACGATAGAGGGCGAGGTGATCGAAGTAGCCGTGGACCACGAAGACGGTGCCGCGCGGCTTGCGCGGTGTCCACAGCTGGGCCCACAGGCGAAAGCCCCCGGCCTCCAGATGGCCGGCATGCACGGCGATGTCCTCGCTGCGCAACGCATCAAGACCATAATGGCCCAGGTAACGCTCCAGTGGACTGGACGTCTGGCCCGGCAGCATGTCAGGCAGGCGGATAAAGGGGCCGTGGTCGAGCAGTTCACTGAAATCGGGCATGGTCATCTCCATAATGCTGCCATGCTAGCGGCTGGCGCGGCTGCGAGCTACACAAAGAACAGTGTTTCTTCACTGTTTTCCCCGCCTGTCGCCGAGCAACAACAGCGACGCGGAATCAACGCTGGGCGGGTAATCGGGCTCCATGAGCTTGTTCATTGGTCATAGCAGTCCTTTCGCCGGCCTCGCCATCGGGTATGGTGATGGGATTCGTCCCCGCCCGGCAGGTGACAGCGTCTTCCTGCCCGGCGCCTCGATGGCTCACGCTGGTCGGGCAGTCGCGCGTATGCAGACGCGTCAAGCGCCCCACCAGTGAGTGCCGTCTGGCGAAAATCCTTTTGAACACCACTGCTTGCAGTGTTGTCAGCCGTTGAGGGTTTCCAGCGATTCGTTTTCAGGGAGAGCAAACGCATGACCGACCGTATTCAACTTCAGCGCCTGGCCATCGACGCCAGCCTGCACCGCTTCATCGAGCAGGAAGCGCTGCCGGGCACAGGGATCGCGCCGGAGACCTTCTGGGCGGGTGTCGATTCATTGCTGCACGAGCTGGCGCCGCGCAACCGCGAACTGCTGGCGACCCGCGAGCAGCTGCAGGGCGAGATCGACGCCTGGCACCGCGAGCATCCGGGCAAGGTAGACCTCGAGGCCTACAAGGCGTTTCTGCACAGGATCGGCTATCTGCTGCCGGAGCCGAATACGGTCGAAGCCAGCACCGCCTTCGTGGATAGCGAGATCTGCCAGCAGGCCGGCCCGCAGCTGGTGGTGCCGGTGATGAATGCCCGCTACGCCCTGAATGCCGCCAATGCGCGCTGGGGCTCCCTCTATGATGCGCTCTACGGCACCGACGCGATCAGCGAGGAAGATGGCGCCGAGCGTGGCAAGGACTACAACCCGGCGCGCGGGGCCAAGGTCGTCGCCTATGCGCGCCAGGTGCTGGATACCATCGCGCCGCTGGCCGGCGGCAGTCACCACGACAGCGAAGGCTACACGATTCGTGATGGTCATCTGCTGGTGCGTGCCGGAGGACGTGACCTCAGCCTCAAGTCGCCGGAACGCTTCCTCGGCTATCGCGGCGATGAAAGCGCGCCGAGCGCGATCATCTTCGCCCACAACGGCCTGCACGCCGAGCTTGTGATCGATGCCGAGCACCCCATCGGCAAGACCGATCCCGCCAATGTCAGTGACCTGATCATGGAGGCCGCGCTCTCCACCATCATGGACTGCGAGGACTCGGTGGCCGCCGTCGATGCCGAAGACAAGGTGACGGTCTATCGCAACTGGCTGGGCCTGATGAAGGGCGACCTGACCGAGACGCTGGAGAAGAATGGCCGCAGCATGACGCGCAAGCTGAATGCGGACCGCGAATACACCGGCGCCGATGGCACCACGCGCGTGCTGCATGGTCGCTCGCTGATGCTGATTCGCAACGTCGGCCATCTGATGACCAATCCGGCTATCCTGCTCGAGGACGGCAGCGAAGCGCCGGAAGGCATCATGGATGCCATCTTCACCAGCCTGATCGCGCTGCGCGACCTCAAGGGCGACAAGCAGGACCGCGGCGGCATCTGCAACTCGCGCACCGGCTCCGTCTACATCGTCAAGCCCAAGATGCATGGCCCCGAGGAAGTTGCCTTCGCCGATGAGCTGTTCGCGCGGGTCGAGCAGCTGTTGGGGCTGCCGGACTCCACGCTCAAGATGGGCATCATGGATGAGGAGCGCCGCACCACCGTCAACCTCAAGGCCTGCATCGCGGCCGCCAGTTCCCGCGTGGCCTTCATCAACACAGGCTTCCTGGACCGCACCGGTGACGAGATGCACACCTCGATGGAAGCAGGGCCGATGCTGCGCAAGGGCGACATGAAGGGCGCCGCCTGGATTCAGGCCTACGAGAAATGGAACGTGGATGTCGGCCTGGAATGTGGCCTGCGGGGTCGTGCCCAGATCGGCAAGGGCATGTGGGCCATGCCCGACCTGATGGCCGCGATGCTCGAGCAGAAGATCGGCCACCCGCGCGCCGGTGCCAACACCGCCTGGGTGCCGTCACCGACCGCCGCCGTGCTGCATGCGCTGCACTATCACCAGGTCTCGGTGAAGGACGTGCAGCATGATCTGCTCAGCCGTCCGCGTGCCAGCCTCGATGACCTGCTGACCATCCCGCTGGAACTCGACCCCCAGTGGAGTGCCGAGGAAATCCAGGCCGAGCTGGACAACAATGCCCAGGGGATTCTCGGCTATGTGGTGCGCTGGATCGATCACGGCACCGGCTGCTCCAAGGTGCCGGACATCCACGATGTCGGCCTGATGGAAGACCGCGCTACGCTGCGCATCTCCAGCCAGCACATCGCCAACTGGCTGCATCACGGCATCGTCGACAGCGCCCAGGTGCAGGCCACGCTGGAGCGCATGGCCGGCGTGGTGGACCGCCAGAATGCCGCGGACCCCAGCTATCAGGCGATGACGGATGACCTCGAGGGCTCCATCGCCTTCCAGGCCGCCTGCGAGCTGGTCTTCCAGGGTCGCGTGCAGCCGAGTGGCTACACCGAGCCGGTCCTGCATCGCCGTCGCCTCGAGAAAAAGCAGCAGGCGCGCTGATCGCAGGGCGGCTGACGGCAGGAAACACTGAACACGACAACGGCGACCCTGGGTCGCCGTTGTCGTCTGTCGCCGAGCAGGAATTGCTCGGCGACTATTTTGCCAGGCGCATGTTTCCCGAGGCCGTATTTACCGCTAGCCTTGCCCCAGGAACCGCGTAACCGCGCGATCGGACCCAGTGTGTCGAGGAGAATGTCATGCCCGTGATGAGCGCCGCCGCCATCGAGGATTTCCTCGATGAAGTCTTCCCCCAGCGTCTGGGTACCATCGAGGCCGTCGGCGATCGCTGGGCGACCATGGGGTTGGCCATCGAGGACGAGCATCTGCGTCCCGGCAGCTGCGTGTCCGGGCCGACGATGATGGCGCTGGCGGATGTCTGCCTGTATGTCGCGATTCTCGGCGAGATCGGCCCGGAGCCAATGGCCGTCACCAGTGACCTCAGCATCCACTTCCTGCGTCGCGCGCGCGGCGACCGCGATCTGATGGCCACCGCGCGTATCCGCAAGCTGGGTCGGCGACTGGCCGTCGGCGAGATCGAGCTTTTCAGCCACGGTGACACCGACCCGGTCGCCATCGTGACCGCGACCTATACCTTGCCGGACAGCGATGACTGACCTCGGGACGGTCGTGGGCCACGCCTTGGGCCAGCCCGCTACAGCTTGTTGATATCCTTCTCTTCGCTGCCGCGCTGACGCCAGCCGGTGACGGCCAGGCTCAGCCAGCCGGCGATCAGCAGCAGGCCGCCGATGGGCGTGATGATGCCCAGCTGGGTGCGCGCCGTGGTCGCCAGGGCATACAGCGACCCCGAGAACATCAGGATGCCGGCGGCCCACAGCCCCAGCGTCAGCATCTGGCCGCGCAGCGGCTGCACCGAGCGCCAGGCGAGTACCCCGACCGCCGCCAGCACGTGCCACATCTGATAGCGGACGCCGGTCTCGAACACGCGCAGCATGTCCGCGCTCAGGGTGCCGGGCAGGCCATGACTGGCGAAGGCACCCAGCGCGACGGTGGACATGCCGGCCAGTCCCATGGCCAGCCACCAGTGGCGGGAGTGGGAGTCGTTGTGACGCATAGACAATAATTCCTTGAGGGCAGGTGGCGCGGCACGATGTGCCTACGCCTGTCCACGTAAAGCCGCTACAATAGCGGCCTCTTTTCGCGGGAGGACAGCATGCAGATACAGCTCAACGGTGAAGACCACGTGGTGACGGACGACACGACGATTGCCGCTCTGGTCGAGAGTCTCGGTCTCCAGGGCCGCCGACTGGCAGTGGAACGCAATGAAGACATCGTGCCACGTAGCGCGCACGCCGACACCCGTCTGCATGCCGGTGACCGCATCGAGATCGTCCATGCCATCGGTGGTGGCTGATCCGTCCTGTTTCCAGGATTGACACTTTTCACTACTCGCTCGCGCTCAGCGCGTTCACGTCCAGCTCGATGAGGTCATCATGACAGACAGTTCTGCCCCGACATTGAACAACCCCGTCACCCAGGTCGCCGGCGACAGCCCGTTGATCGTCGCCGGTCGCGAGTTCTCCTCGCGCCTGCTGGTCGGTACCGGCAAGTACAAGGACATGGACGAGACACGCTCCGCCATCGAGACGTCCGGGGCGGAAGTGGTCACCTTTGCGGTCCGCCGTACCAACCTGGGCCAGAACGCTGACGAGCCGAACCTGCTCGACGTGCTGTCACCGGATCGCTATACCTTCCTGCCCAACACCGCCGGCTGCTACAACGCGCGTGACGCGGTGCGTACCTGCAAGCTGGCCCGTGAACTGCTGGATGGCCACAACCTGGTCAAGCTGGAAGTGCTGGGCGATCAGGACACGCTGTATCCCAATATCGTCGAGACGCTCAAGGCCGCTGAAGAGCTGGTCGCCGATGGCTTCGACGTGATGGTGTATACCTCCGACGACCCCATCGTCGCGCGCCAGCTAGAGGAAATCGGCTGCTGCGCCATCATGCCGCTGGGCTCGCTGATCGGCTCCGGCCTCGGCATTCTCAACCCGCACACCCTATCGCTGATCATCGAGCGCGCCAATGTGCCGGTGCTGGTCGATGCTGGTCTGGGTACGGCGTCAGAAGCCGCCTTCGCCATGGAGCTGGGCTGTGATGGCGTGCTGATGAACAGCGCCATCGCCCACGCGCGCCAGCCGCTGTTGATGGCAGATGCCATGCGTCAGGCCGTGATTTCCGGCCGTGGCGCCTTCTTGGCCGGCCGCATGCCGACTCGCCTGACGGCACGTGCTTCTTCACCGGGCGCTGGCCTGATCACCGGCTGAGCCCTGAAACATTCGAATCCGATGCTCGCGCATCGTTCATGCAAAGACCAAGACGACCCCATGACTGACGAGACTTCCAAGCCGCAGGACGACACGTCCACTTCTGCTCCCGCTGACGACGCGCAGCAAGAAAGTGTGCAGAACGAGAGCGCGCAGCCCGAGAGCGTGCAGACCGAAAGCGCGCCAGCGACCCCTTCCGTTGCCGATGAAGCCGTCGCCCGCAAGCGTGGCATCAAGAGCTACGTGATTCGTGGTGGCCGCATGACCCAGGCCCAGACCCGTGGGCTCGAAGAGGTCTTCCCGCGCCTTGGCCTGCGTCACGAGCAGGGCGAGCTGGATCTCGAAGCGCTGTTCGGGCGTCGGGCGCCGCTGGTGATCGAAGTCGGCTTCGGCATGGGCAAGTCACTGTGTGAACAGGCACAGGCCAACCCGGACACCGACTTCATCGGCATCGAAGTGCACGCGCCGGGCGTCGGCAAGCTGCTGGATGATGTCGACAAGCTGGGCCTGACCAACCTGCGTGTCTATCGTCACGACGCGCTGGAAGTGCTGGCGGATTGCGTGCCGGCCGGTTGCGCCGACACCTTCCAGCTGTTCTTCCCGGACCCGTGGCCGAAGAAGAAGCACCACAAGCGTCGTATCGTTCAGCCGGCCTTCGTCGAGCTGGTGCGTCGTGTGCTCAAGCCGGGCGGCCACTTCCACATGGCCACCGACTGGGCCAACTACGCTGAAGCGATGGCGGAAGAGATGGCCGAAGCACCGGGCTTTGCCAACACCGCTCCGGCGGAAACCGCGCCCTACGTGCCGCGTCCGGACTTCCGTCCGCTGACCAAGTTCGAACAGCGCGGCGAGCGTCTCGGCCACGGCGTGTGGGACCTGATCTTCGTCAAGCAGGACTGATCAGCGCCTCGTGCGCAGTGGCGGCGTCTTCATGACGCTGCATCGCGGCCGCCTTCGGGTGGCCGCTTGCGTGTGAGGCCCATCGCCATGGCGCGGTTCTGCGTGCCAAGGCCATTTGCCTGCGTGGCGGTCTGTGCCGCTTGCCGTGTTTGCTGTCCCTTTCTTTCCTCGTCCCGAGAGTTGCTGACCATGACGACGCTTACCGCCGATTCGGCTGATCGCCCGACCATGACCCCGCTGACGGCCCTGACCTGTCCGCTGGATGCCCAGCCGCTGGTACGTGACGGCCAGAGCTGGTGCTGTGCCGACGGGCATCGCTTCGATATCGCACGCCAGGGGCATGTCAATCTGCTGCCGGTGCAGCGCAAGCGCAGTCTGGACCCCGGCGACAGCAAGGCGATGGTGAGCGCCCGTCAGCGCCTGTTCGCCCTCGGCGGCTATCAGCCGTTGGCGGCGGCCCTGGCTAGCCGTGTGCTGGCATTGGCGGCGGCCCAGACGTCTCAGGCGCCGCTGGCCGTGCTGGATGCCGGCTGCGGCGAAGGCTTCTATCTGCGACAGCTGGCGTGCGCTGCCGGTAAGCAGAATCTCTCGCTGTCGGCGGCGGGGCTGGATATCTCCAAGCACGCGGTGCTGGCCGCGGCGAAGCAGTCACGTGATGCCGCCTGGCTGGTGGGCACCAACGCTGCCCTGCCGCTGGAAGATGCGTGTGTGGATGTCGTCATCTGCGCCTTCGGCTTCCCTGTCTGGCAGGAATTCGCGCGAGTCCTCAAGCCCGGTGGCCACGTCGTGTTGCTGGAAGCGGGGGCCGAGCATCTGCTGGCGTTGCGCAGGATTCTCTACCGTGAGCTGAAGCCCGCGCGTGGCGAGGCCGGACTGAGCGCTGCCGAGTCCGCTGGCTTCGCCATCAGCGGCGAGGTCGAGCATCTACATGCGGGGCTGTCATTGACCAGCAATGAGCAGATTCGGGACCTGCTGACCATGACGCCGCATCTGTATCGCGCCGAGCGTGATGGCCTGGCGCGTGCGGAAGCCATGACGGCGTTGGAGGTCGAGCTGCATGCGGAGCTGAGGGTGTTCTCGCTCGAGGATGCACAAGATAAAGCTTAAATAGAAATTCTTCGCATTTGCCTTGCAAAAGCAAATGAGAATGATTATCTTGTCTGTGCGGTGTCCGGGCAGACATCGCAGGGCGCAAGCCCAGCCGTAGCGGCGGAGTCAGGCCCCCGCTACGGTGTTTCTCCTCATCAAGCTAGTCACGGTCTTGGGCATCCTCATCTGGGGATGCCCTTTTTGTTGTGCGCTACGCGCACTGTGGGTTCTAACGTCGCGTTTCGAATGTGCGGTCGACAGCTCGACAGCTCGACAGGAGCTCAGGTCGACAAGAGATCAGGACGCCAGCCACAGGGGCAGGGTCAGCATCGCCAGCAGCGTCTGGGCGGTGATCAACGCCGCCATCAGTTCGGCATTGCCGCCCAGCTGGCGGGCCAGAATATAGGCGGAGGTCGCGGTGGGCAGCGCCGCGAACAGAATCGCCACATCACGCGCTACTCCCTCGAGGCCGAACCACCGGCAGAGCACGACCACCAGTGCCGGCATCGCCAGCAGCTTCAGCAGGCTCGCCAGCCACGCCACGCTGCCACTGCTCACCAGCACACGCGGGCGCAGCGCCACGCCCACCGCGACCAGGCCGAGCGGCAAGGCGGCGCGCCCCAGCAGGCTGATGGCATCACCACTCCAGCCCGGCAAGCCGATGCCGCTCAGGTTGAGCGCCGTACCGGCCAGACACGCCAGCACCAGCGGATTGCGGGTCAGCGCCTTGAGCGAGCGCAGCAGCCCGCCTTCGCCCAGGGTGCCAGCCCCGATGAAGGCCATCACGCACAGCAGGTTGGCGGCCGGCACCATCAGCGCCAGCGCCACGGCCGCGACGGTCGCCCCGGCACTGCCATGCAGCGCTGCTGCCCCGGCCACACCGACGTAGCTGTTGAAGCGGATGCTGCCCTGGAAGAGCGAGGTAAAGGAGGCGGCGTCGCCCATATGACGGCTCAGCCAATCCGGCGCGTGACGCCAGCTCAGCCATAGCGCGGCGGCGAACAGCAGCATCGCGCCCAGCATCACGCTGGCCAGCGCCACGACCGGCACGCTGGCCATGTCGGCACGCGCCAGCGTGGACACCAGCATGGCGGGGAACAGCACGTAATAGATCAGACGTTCCAGCTCACTCCAGAAGCCTTCGCCGGGGAAGCGCTTCCACCCGAGCAATGCCCCCGTGAGGATCAACAGGAAGAGGGGGCCGAGCGCCTGCTGTACACTTGCCATGCTGACTCCTTGTCGGGGCTGAGTGCGAATGCCTTGAGAGCGATGTGGCGTGCGCGTGACATGATGTCTCGCCTGCTGCCGCGGTGAGGCGGGCTGGTAAGCTTGTCATGACTCGCTCAGCGCTGCACTTGGACTCAGGTCTTGTTCGCCGGTCACGTGCTGGCGTCATGTCGTGACTGAGCGCAGACCATTCCCATCACGTCACTTTCTTTCCCATTCGGGGCGCCTTGCCTGTCGATGCGCTGCCGGACCGTTGCCGGAACTGCCATGTATCGCGTAGAAGAAGACAATGCCCGCCCGCGGCTGCTCAATCTGCTGATCATCGTCACGCTGATCACCATCGTGGTCTCGCTGTATTACCTGATCGACTATTACCTGGTACGCGACGGCAGCAACGGCAAGGTGACCTGGTTTGCGCCCAATCAGTCCTGTGAGCTCAATCATGCCCCCTGTACTGCCGAGCTGGGCCGCTTCGGGCGTATTACCCTGGCGCTGGAGGGCGATATCAGTCCGCTGACGCCGCTGGGCATTCGCGTGATGACGGAAGGCGTCTCACCGGAGGGGGTCGAGGTGGACTTCATCGGCCGCCACATGGACATGGGCGTGAAGCGCAGCGTGCTGAACACCACCGATGCCCAGAGCCTCGAGCGCCAGCATTGGCAGGGGGAAGGGCAGCTGGGGTTCTGCAGCAGCGCGACCATGGCGTGGCGCGCGCAGGTGATCGTGACCACCGAGCGTGGCCGGCTGGGCAGCTGGTTCGATTTCGATAGCCACCCGCAGGCCACCACGGCGGAGCAGCTCGAAAGCTCGGTCGATCAATTGTTTCGCAGTGATACCCGCCCGACGCATCAGGGCAGCTAGCCGCTGGCGCTGAGCCCGGCCGGCAGGGACGTCGTTTCAGGCATGAAGGCACCGGGAGGCAGGGATGGGCGCAGAGCGAAAGTCACAGGACGGGCAGGCAGGCACTCGCCGACAAGAGAGCCATCAGCTGGACAAGGGCGTCGCCAGACGCTGGTGGCTGCTGGGTGCCGTCGGCCTGGCGGCCGTGGTCGGTGCCGGTGTCGCCTGGCAGCAGGCGCAGCAGGATCTGGCGCCGGTCGCGGGAATGCAGGCCTGGGCCAGTCTGGGCGGCCCCATCCAGCTCGAATCACAGCAGGGTGACTTCACGCTCGCGGAGGTCACGATGGGCGAGGCCGCAGACGCGCAGGCCACGCCGGTCGTCGCGCTCTACTTCGGCTATACCCAGTGCCCGGATGTCTGCCCGATGACGCTGGCGGCGCTGCGTCAGGTGATGTCTGAACTGCCACCCCAGGCGGCGGCGCGCGTGGTGCCGGTGATGGTGTCGCTGGACCCCGAGCGCGACACCCCTGCTCGGCTGGCCGAATACACCGGGCACTTCGGGCCGCGCTTTCAGGGCATCACCGGCAGTCAGGCGGCACTCGCCGATGTGGCGCGGCGCTATGGCGTCAGCTATCGGCGTGTCGAGGCACAGGACTCCGCGCTGGGTTACACCATCGATCATGGCGCCGCGCTCTATCTCGTCTCTGCCCAGGGGCGCATCTACGATCGCATTCCATTCACGCCGGGGCCGGCCGGTGTTCGCGCTGGCGTGACTCGTGTCCTGAGCGCGACCGCTGATTGAGCGCTGCGCGGCACCCGCTGAATGCGCCGCGTCTTGAGGCCTTTCTCAGAGGTGAAATACACATTGTCCACAAGTTGGCAAGCGCTCAAGGAAAATTTTGTGGATAATCATGACGCCTCGAACACGCAACGCAGTGCCGTCAAGTGCTGGTTTATAAAGGCTAGTAAAAACAAACTGTTACGCGATATCGACTAAAAATATCAAGTCAGTGGTTGCTTTGCGTTCAACCAGCATCACTGCCGCGACAGGCACCGGAAAGGCCGGTTGTCAACCTGTAGTCAATAGCTTCCCCACAGATTTATCCACAGGCTGGCGGCGTCCGCACCGGGCCTTCTGGAGGGGAGAATCAGCGGACATCAGCCATTGCCGTAGTGATGGCATGCACCGTTGTCCTGTGCGCAGCATGCGCTTGGATGAGCTTGCCGCTGGCCCTCATTCGGCCTTGCCAGAAACGCAAAGAGCCGCCCGATGGGCGGCTCTTTCGTTGCTACCGGCAGCAGTGCTTGCCGGTTGCCAGCAGGGGAGGCTCACGCCGCCATTACTGCTTGGCGTCGGCCTTGGTCACGTCGAGCAGCTCGACCTTGAAGGTCAGCGTCTCGTTCGGGCCGATCGGGCCGCCGGTGCCAGCCTTGCCGTAGGCAAGCTCAGCCGGGACGTAGAGCATCCAGGTGTCGCCGACGCTCATTTCCTGCAGTGCTTCCTGCCAACCCTTGATGACCTGGTTGACCTTGAAGCTGACCGGCTCGCCACGCTGGTAGGAGCTGTCGAAGACGGTGCCGTCCAGCAGCTTGCCTTCGTAGTTCACCTTGACGGTATCTTCAGCGGACGGGGTCGCGCCGTCACCGGATTCCAGCACCTTGTACTGCAGGCCGGAATCCAGCGTCTTCACGCCGTCCTTCTTGGCGTTGTCGGCGAGGAACTTGTCACCCTCTGCCTTGTTGTCGGTCGCTTCCTGCTCGACCATCTTCTTCTGCTCTTCCATCTTCTTCTGCTGGAAGCGGGAAAGCGAATCCGCGATTTCCTGGTCGCTCATCTTCATGTCGCCCTTGGCGTAGACATCACGCACGGCTTGAGTGAAGGCGTCGAGATCCAGATCGGTGATGTCCTGGGAGAGGCTCTTGCCCAGAGTTGCACCGATGCCATAGCTTAGCTGTGCCTGCTCGTCTGCGAGGCTGTCATCGGCGGCAAAGCTGAACGGGGTGACCAGGAGGGCGCCGAGCGCGACGGCACTGACCAGCTGTTTCATGAAAACTCCTTCAGGATGGAATGGGCCTGAGACGGGCCCGAAACACGCAATTGGCACCGAGGCGGCATGGCCTGCCTCGGGCACTAGTGTTACTCCGACTCTACCAGCCGCGTACAAGTTCCGCATCTCGCTGGCGTTGTCAGGCGCCGGCGGGCACGCGGGCCAGTGCCAGCCTGCGCAGGGCACGTGCCGACGGGTGATCCCCCACGGCGAGCGTCGTCTTGCCGCTCAGCAAGGCCAGCGATTGCTGAAAGGCCTGCAGCGGGTCCGCGACATGCGCGAAGGGCGCCCGCAGGCCGGTCGCGCCTTCGGCTGACGACAGCGCAGGGCTCAGCTCTTCCAGCTGGGCGAGGGTCTCCTGCTCGGCGGAAAGCTCGCAGGCCTTGAGCTGTTGATAGAGGCGTTCCATGCGTTGCACCGCTGCCGGGGCCTGGGTCGCGGGCAGCGTCGTCAGCTCCTGCTTCAGCTGGCGGCGGCGCTCGCGCAACATGCCGGTCATCCAGCCCTGCCAGTCGCGCACGTCTTCCAGCAGGCGAGTGGGCGAGGCGGCGAGGGCGATGCCGTGGGCGGACAGCCAGTGAATCCACAGCAGCTCGCAGACATCGAGGCCTGCCTCGTCCTGCAGCAGCAGGCAGGTACTCATCATGTCCGGCGTCGGCTGAGGGTTGCCCGCAGAGCCGACCTCGCCGGGCAGGGCATACAGAGACAGCGCGTAGTCCCACAATCCGATAGAATATGCGCCCATCAAGTCGGCCTCTTCGTGTGTCACGGATGATGTCTCTTCGTGTGTCGCGGATGATGTCTCTTCACGTGCCACCGATGATGTCTCTTCACGAGTCGCGCCCAGCAGCTTGCTGAGTCGTAGCGCTCGTGTCGGTGGCGGTGAACGGGAGCCCGACGTCCCCCGTACTTTCTGATCGAGGTTGTCATGATTGCACTGCGCCAGCTCGCCCTGCAACGCGGCGGAGCACCGCTGATCGACGAAGCGGACCTGACGCTGCATGCCGGTCACAAGGCCGGTATCGTCGGTCCCAATGGCGCCGGCAAGTCGAGCCTGTTCGGCCTGATCCTCGGCGAGCTGACGCCCGACAGCGGCACGGTATCGCTGGCCGGTGGCGTGCGTGTCGCGCACATGGCGCAGGAAATCGATGCGCTGGAGCGTCCGATCGTCGACTACGTCATGGACGGGGACCACGCGCTGCGCGAGACCGAGCGCGCCCTGGCGGCCGCCGAAGAGAGCGGCGAGCACCAACGTCAGGCCGAGCTGCACGCCCATTTCGACACCCTCGATGGCTACACCGCGCGGGCACGTGCCGAGCAGCTGTTGGTCGGTCTCGGCTTCAGCCAGGCGCAGCTCAGTCAGCCGCTGGCGGCCTTCTCGGGTGGCTGGCGCATGCGTGCCAATCTGGCGCGCACCCTGTTCACGCCGTCCGACCTGCTGCTGCTGGATGAGCCGACCAACCACCTGGATCTCGATGCGCTGCTGTGGCTGGAGCAATGGCTGGCGCGTTATCCCGGCGCGCTGCTGCTGATCTCCCACGACCGCGACTTCCTCGATGCGGTGTGTGATCACATCATCCACTTCGATCGCCGCAAGCTGGTGGTCTACAAGGGCAACTACAGCCGCTTCGAGCGCACGCGCTCCGAGCGCCTGGTGCGTGAGCAGGTCGAGCACGAGAAGACCATGGCACGGCGCGCCGAGATCGAGGATTTCGTGCGTCGCTTCAAGGCCAAGGCCACCAAGGCGCGTCAGGCCCAGAGTCGCATGAAGATGCTGGAGCGCATGGAAGAGACGGCGGCGGTCAAGGCCGATTCCCCGTTCCACTTCACCATCCCGTGCTCCGACAAGATCTCGCATCCGCTGCTGGGGCTGGACCGCGCGGTGATCGGCTATCCCGGTCAGCCGCCGCAGCTCTCCGGGGTGCGCTTCTCGCTGCTGCCGGGGCAGCGCATCGGTCTGCTCGGCCCCAACGGCGCGGGCAAGTCGACGCTGATCAAGGCGCTCACCGGCGAGCTTGCGCTGGTCGAGGGCCAGCGGACCGCCGGCGAGCATCTGGCCATCGGCTACTTCGCCCAGCATCAGGTGGACGGGCTCGACCTGTCCTCGACGCCCTTCAATCATGTGCTGCGCCTGTCACCGTCGGCGGGTGAGCTGGAGATACGCACCTTCCTCGGCAGCTTCGGCTTCCACGGCGATGAGGTCTACGCCACGGTGGAGTCGTTCTCCGGTGGCGAGAAGGCGCGTCTGGCGCTGTCGCTGATCGCGTGGCAGAAGCCCAATCTACTGCTGCTGGATGAGCCGACCAACCACCTGGACCTCGACATGCGCGAGGCGCTCACCGATGCACTGGCGACCTTCGAGGGCACCGTGATTCTGGTCTCCCACGACCGCCACCTGCTGCGTGCCTGCGTCGATGAATTCTGGTGCATCGCCGATGGTCGCGTGACGCCCTTCGATGGTGACCTGGATGACTACCGTGCCTGGCTCAAGGCGCGGGTCGAGGGCGAGCGGCGGGAAGCGCGCGCCCAGAAGGATGCTGATGCGGGGACAGACAGCACGCGCACGCCGGACCGCAAGGAAGCGCGCCGTCAGGCGGCTGAACTGCGCGAGAAGCTGCGTCCGCTCAAGAAGGTCAGCGACAAGGCCGAGCAGAAGATGAGCAAGGCGCAGGGCGAGCTGGACAAGATCGAGGAAGCGCTGGGCGATGCCACGCTCTACGAGGCGGACCGCAAGGCGGAGCTGACCAAATTGCTGGCCAGCCAGGGCGAGATCAAGAGTCGCCTCGATGAGGCCGAAGCCGAATGGTTCGAGGCTCAGGAAGCGCTGGAAGAGATGGAAGCCCAGCTCAAGGCGGCGGACTAGGCCATGCGGCTGGACCGCTGGCTGACACGTCAGCCACAGCTCAACCGTCGTCATGCGCTCTCGGCGCTGGCAGCGGGGCGCGTGCGGGTCAACGGCGCGACGATCAGCGACCCGCTGCATGAGGTCGGCCCCTTCGATGACATCCACCTGTCAGCGCCTGACGCGACCGTCTGCCTGCAGATCGCGCGGCGTCCGCGTCATATCCTGCTCAACAAGCCCGCCGGGGTCGTGACGGCCTGTCATGACCCAGAACACCCCACCGTGATCGATGTGCTGCGTGACACGCTGAATGCACGCGGCGAGGACAGCGGCTGGCTGGCCGAGATCCACCATGTCGGGCGTCTCGACCGTGCGACGACCGGTGCCCTGCTGCTGACCAACGACGGCGAAGTCTCGGCGCGCATCAGCGATGCCGGGCTCGAGGGGCCCGCCAAGCGCTATCGCATGGGGCTGGAGCGGCCCCTGTCGGAGGCCGAACAGGAAAGTGCCATCACACAGGTTCGTCAGGGGGTGCTGCTCGAACATGATCCGCGCCCGACACTGCCGGCAAAGCTTGCGTTTCTCACCGCGGACCAGCCACGCCTGACGCTGCACGAGGGACGCCATCACCACGTCAAGCGACTGTGGCGTAGCCTGGGCAATCGCGTGGTGTGGCTGCACCGTGAGTCGGTGGCGGGCTTGAGTCTCGAAGGGCTGGCGCCGGGGGAGTGGCGCGAGCTTACCCGCGAGGAGTGTTCACGGCTGGGGGCCGCGCAGCCTCGCGGGTGAGGCCACCCGGCGGGTGGCGTCTTGCCGACACCGGGTTATCCACACCCGCCTGGCGCGCCGCCAGTGCGTGACGGCTGCGATGGGGTGTGGATAGATCGTTCTGAATCGTCGTCAGCGCTGCTCAGCTGCCGGTCGCCTGACTGGGCAGGTCCTCTGCCGTGATGCTCGCCTGGTCATCGTCGACGGGGCTGGCATCAGGCGTCGACAGGCTGACCAGCTCGCCCTCGGCGTTGCGCGTGAAGTTGCGCACGATGACCCCGATATCCTCCGGCAGCGGCGCAAACTGGCTGCAGCGGCTCAGTACTTCCTGCATGTCCTGATAGCCACTGTCGCGACGCGAGTCGATGGTCGCGCGCGAGAAGTCGATATCCTTCAGTGAGGTCTCGCCCGGGCGCGCCGAGGCCAGCAGACGCACCACGTTGATCGAGGGCTGCTGGGTCATGGCGAGGATGCGCTGGATCTTCGGCGACTGGCGCAGCTCCTCCGGCAGATGGTCGGCGAGATTCTCGATCCCCATGCGCAGCGCCTGATTCTCCTCCAGCAGATTGAGGTGCTCGCCGGCACGGCTGGAATACTGGATATCCTTCTCGCGCAGCTGCGCCTCCTGCAATGTCTCCGGCACCTTGCCATCGGCACTCCACAGGTCGATCACGTAGCAGTTGACCACCGTCTCGCCATGCGGACGCTCCGACAGCACCCAGCTGACGGGCGTATTGGAGTACAGGCCACCATCCCAATAGGCTTCGCCATCGACCCACACCGGCGGGAAGGCCGGTGGCAGGGCGCCGCTGGCCAGAATATGGCGGTGGTCCAGCGCTTCATGCGAGGAATCGAAGTAGCGCAGTGCGCCGCTGCCGATATTCACCGCCCCGACCGACAGGCGAACGTTCTCCGGGTGGCGGGCATCGAGGCGCTCGAAGTCCACCAGCCGGTTGAGCGTGTCGCCCAGCGGCTCGGTGTCGTAGAGGCTGGGCGGCTCGCCAAAGAAGCTCTGCCAGATCGGTACCGTCCACAGTGGGCGCGGGCGGAAGAAGCCCGGAATGCCCCACAGCATGGCGGAGGTACGCGCGACACTGCGCTCCCACGGATGAAAGGCGGGGCCCATGCTGGTAGCGGGTTGAGCGATGCCATACCAGAATGACTCGAGGGCCTTGAGGCGCTCGCCCTCCGGATTGCCGGCGATCAGGGCACCATTGATGGCGCCGACCGAGGTGCCGACCACCCAGTCGGGCTGGATGCCGGCTTCGGCCAGCGCCTCGAAGATGCCGATCTGGTAGGCGCCAAGCGCGCCACCGCCTTGCAGTACCAGAATATTGAGCGCATCGGCGCAGAAGTCGCAGGATGTATCACGCATGAAACCTTCTCCTCTCTAGCAGTGCAGCACTCCGCCGGGGAATGCCCGAGGTCAGGGGGACCGTCGCGAGCGTGACGCCATGTGATGGGGGAGGCGTGGGCTCGTGGAGGCGGCGAAAGGGTGACGAGGTGCATATCAAGGGCAGCGAAGCACCTGATCAAGGCAATGAGGCACTGGTGAAAAGCAATGAAAGTGCTTTTATTGTGCAGTGCAGCATAGCGCTTGTCAGCATAGCACGCATCCTCGCCTTGCGTGTCTGCGATCTCATTCAAGTGACTGACTGAGGCAGCAGGGACCAAGACGAGGGTGAGGTCAGGAACAGGAGCAGGAGCAGGAGCAGGAGCAGGAGCAGGAGCAGGGGCAGGGGCAGGGGCAGGGGCAGCAGCCGTGCGGCGGTCATTGGCACCAGGGCGTCAGCCACAGGTCGGCTGCCAGCAGCAACAGCGCATAGCGTCCGCCCTTGGCGATCACGATCAGGACGATGCTTTTCCACCACGCCAGCCGGAAGATACCTGCCAGCACCGTCAGCGGGTCGCCGATCAGCGGGGCCCAGCTCAGCAGCAGGCTCCAGGCGCCGAAGCGGCGATACCACAGGGTGCCGCGCGCCAATGCGCGCCGCGAGACCGGAAACCAGCGCCGTGTGCGCAGACGACGGGCGCCACGCCCCAGGGCGACGTTGATCAGGCTGCCGAGCGTGTTGCCCAGCGTCGCCGCGATCCATAGCGCCCAGGGCGCGTGCCCCTGGCACCACAGCCCCGCGAAGGCCGCCTCCGATCCGCCGGGCAGCAGGGTGGCGCTGGCCAGCGAGATCACGGCGAGCGAGGACAATGCCGGCAATGACAGTAGGGCCACTTCATTCATATCACTTTCTTCTGTTTTTCACGGTGGCAGGGCGCTGGGGGTGGCTTTCTTCCCTCCTCAGCTCGGGTATGCTGTTGGCACGTCAAAGCCATATTTCGGGAGCTTCCTGCATGCATATTCCGTGCGTCCTGACGATAGCGGGCTCAGACCCCTCCGGGGGAGCCGGCATTCAGGCGGACCTCAAGACATTCTCTGCGCTGGGCGCCTACGGGGCCAGCGTGATCACGGCGCTGACGGCGCAGAATACCTGCGGTGTGCGCAGCGTGGAGGCGGTCTCGCGGGAATTCATCGCCGCACAGCTGGACGCCGTGCTGGATGATCTCGATATCCGCGCCGCCAAGATCGGCATGGTGGCCGATCCGCTGGTGGTGGAAATGCTAGCCGACCGCCTTCAGCAGCGTCGCCCGCGCTGGGTCGTGCTCGACCCGGTGCTGGTCGCCAAGAGTGGCGATGCGCTGGTCAATGATGCTGCCATCCAGTCGGTGGCCGAGCACCTGGTGCCGCTGGCCGACATCATCACGCCCAACCTGCATGAAGCCGCGGTGCTGCTGGGTGAGCGGCGCCTGATCGGGCGCTCCGACATGCCCGAGGTCGCCCGCGAGCTGCGTGCCAGAGGCGCGAAGGCGGTGTTGATCAAGGGCGGTGCGCTTGAGGGGCAGGCCTGCGATGACCTGCTGGTCAGCGATGCCGGCGAGCAATGGCTGTGCGCGCCGCGTATCGAGACCGACAATCTGCACGGCACCGGCTGCTCGATGTCTTCCGCCATCACGGCGCGACTGGCGAACGGTCTGCCGTTGCCGCAGGCGGTGGTCGAGGCGCGCGAATGGCTGCTGGGCGCGCTGCGCGCCTCCGACCAGCTCAACGTCGGCAAGGGCCGTGGGCCGGTGCATCATTTCCACGCCCTGTGGTAAGCCAGCCAGAGCCAGGCCTGTGAAACCCGGTCTGCAGGAGTGATGAACCCCGCAAGCTCCCCTTTATCACTGCCAGCCAACGAGTAGATGCCATGCCTATATCGCCGCTGTATCGCTTGTCCGTGTCAGCTGTCCGTGGCGCCGCTTGCAGCCTGAACGCCGCCTGTCATGCCGTCAGCCTGCCGGTGGTGAGTGCGCCGCGCTGGCTGGCCGCGGGCGTGATGGGGGCGCTGCTTGCCACCACCAGCCCGGCGGCGCTCGCCGTCGAGATCAAGGGGGTGACCTTCGCGGATCAGGTGACCACGCAGTCCGGCCAGCCGCTGACGCTGATCGGCAGTGGGCTCTTCACTTACCTGCTGTGGGACGCCTATGTCGGCGCCTATTATCAGGATGCACGTCGCCCGCGCCCGGCGCCGCTCAAGGATGTCTCGCGTCGCCTGGTGCTGGAGTACTTCCATGCCATCGATGCCGAGGACTTCGCCAAGGCGACCACCAAGGGCGTGCGCAAGAATCTGTCAGCGGCGGATTTCGCGGCGATCGAGCCTGAATTGACGCGCTTCAATCGTGCCTATCAGGACGTCGTGCCGGGGGATCGCTATGCGCTGCAATGGCTGTCCGCCGGTGGCGGCAGCGGCACGCTGTCGCTGGTGCTGAACGGGCAGGTCATCTTCGAAAGCGATTCACTGGCGCTGGCCAACGGCCTGTTCGCGATCTGGCTTGGCGATGAACCGGCCCAGCAGGATTTCCGTACCCAGCTGCTGGGGCAGTAGCGCGCGCTCTCCATCTAAGCCTATCTGTCGCGGTATCGCCATCGTCTTGCGCCTCTCGCGCCTCTATCGAGACACCACGAAAAACGCCCCTGCCGGGAGTCCCGGCAGGGGCGTTTTTTCATGCTCGTCTTTCTAACATTCTAACTTTCTATCTTTCCATCACTCTTTCGATCCTTGCTATCTACCTGGCGGGGCTGACGCGCTTGCCTGGGCTTACTTGCCTTCGGCAGCCTTGATGTCGGCCTGCAGGGTGTCGAGGATCTTGCTGCCACGCTCACCGGATTGCTCACGATAGACTTTCCAGCCCTTCTCGCCGACCGGGCGGAAGGCTTCGCGCTGCTCATCGGTCAGCGTGATGATCTCGATGTCGCTATCTTCATTGATCTTCTCCAGACGGTCGGCGTTGTACTCCTCCTGCTTCTCGAAGATGTACGGGCGCATCTCGTTGGTGACCTTGTCGAGCATCTGCTGCTGCTCGTCATCCAGATCGGAATAGAAGTCACTGGAGGCCACCAGCGTGGTGATGAACTGCGCCTGCTTGGCCTGGATCATGTAGTCCTGAACTTCGTAGAAGCTCATTTCCTGGATGGCGAACACCGGGTTCACCTGGCCGTCGATCTGGCCCAGCTGCAGGCCGGAGTAGACCTCGGAATAGGGCATCGGCGTCGGGTTGGCACCGTAGCCGCGATAGCTCTCGACCAGAATCGGCGAGGTCATGGTGCGGATCTTGAAGCCTTCCATGTCCTCGGGTGTCTTGATGTCGCGGTTGCCGGTCCACACCATCCAGCCTTCCGGAATCACGCCCAGCAGCTGGAGGTTCTGCTCGGTGTAGGCCTCGGACAGCATGTCGATGGCCTTGGAGTTGCCGAGTACCTCTTCATTGACGGCGTTGTCGTCGGAGAACAGGAAGTGCAGCGTGAAGACGCCCGACTCCGGGATCACCGAGGCCAGGTGACCCGGTGAGGCAAAGGTCAGCTGGATGGCATCGCTCTGCACCAGTTCGGTGAGCTGTGAGGAGGTACCCAGTGCACCGTAGGGGTAGATCTCGACATCGATGTCACCACCGGAGGCCTCTTCGATACGCTTCTTGAATTCCTGGGCGTAGGCATCCTGCACACTGCCGGAGACCTCCTCCAGCGCGAAACGCCAGGTGTCCGCCTGCACGCCCGCGGAGGCCAGCGCCGCCATGCCCAGGCCGGACGCGAGGGCGCCTCCCTTGATGAACGCGGCGAGACGAGAAAGGGGAACAGGAGTCCTGGACGTCTCGCGATTCTGCTCGGGTGACGGGTTCCATTGCATCGTCATCTTGTTCTCCTTGTGTGATTTCCATCAGCGTCGGGCGGCTCTGGGCATACCCGGCGTGCAACTTGCATCATTTAGATAATATTGCCATTCTTAATATAATAAAAAAATTACCAAATTGGATAGTATGATTAGAATTTATTATGAATAAGCTGAGCCTGTGCGCATGAGTCTCTGGTACTCGAGGATCTGTCCGTCGCTCGCCAGAGCTTCGCGCTCGGTCTTCACGATCGGCCTTCGGCGCCAGACCGACATGCCGCGCGTCGGCCGCATACTGATTTCAAACGCCGCTAATAAAGCTAGAACAAGAGTAGCCAAAGTGAAAATCACGGCGGCGCCGCGGAAAATTTCAATGGATCGTACTGGCAAATGCAGGCTGTCTGGCGCAAACCACTGCGCTCATGACGTCTGGTAGAAAGCCTATCTGGCAGGATGCCACATCAACAGGAAGCCGCTTCATGAACTCGCCCCCCTCCAAGTCTCCCTCCGCTGACGAGGCCCGCCCCGCCCCGGCCGAGACGAATTGCGCTCAGGACCCCCTCGCACATCTGCCTGCGCCGCTGCGCCGTCTGGCCGCCTGGTTCGAACGTGGTGACCAGGGCCTGGCGCATGTCGAGCGCTGGTTGATCGCCCTGTGCGTGCTGGGCATGGCGACGGCCAGCATCGCCAACGTCATCGGGCGCAACGTCTTCAACTACAGCCTGCCGTTCACCGAAGAGCTGATGCAGATCCTGCAGCTGTGGCTGACCTTCCTCGGCATCAGTTACGGCGCGCGCGCCGGGCGCCATATCCGCGTGACGGCGCTGCTGGACTTCATGCCGCCGTGGTTGCGCAAGGTGCTGCTGATCGCCGGACAGGTCATCACCTGTGCCTTGCTGGCCTACCTCGCCTGGCTGGCGGTGGATTATCTGCAGAGCCTGGCCAAGTCCGGGCGTGTCACGCCGTCGCTGCGCTGGTCGCTGGCGGCGCTCTATGCCGTGGTCCCGCTGGGACTGGCGCTCGGGGCGCTCCAGTACCTGATGGCGATCCTGCGCAACCTGCTGGCGCAGGGCGCCTGGTTGTCATGGCGTACGGCGGAGATGGACGAGAACGAGGAAGTCGACGGCAGCGGCGCGCTCTAGCCACTGTGGCTGGAATGTCTTCTCGATGTCTCGATAGACGATTGATCACACTTCATTGACCCAAGGACGGAAGCTGCGATGTGGATTCTGCTCGTGATGGTGGGGCTGCTGTTGCTTGGGGTGCCCATGATGGTGCCATTGAGCGTCGGCACCTTTTTCTTGTTGTTCAGCGATTTTCCCTTCCTCAAGCCGGAGCTGGTGATCCAGCAGATGATCGGCGGTCTGCAGCCGGTGGTGCTGACGGCGGTGCCGATGTTCATTCTGGCGGCCGATATCATGCTCAAGGGCTCCACTGCCCAGCGCCTGCTGGATCTGGTCGAGCGCTTCGTCGGCCACTGGCGCGGTGGCCTGCCGGTGACCACCGCGTTGGGCTGCACCCTGTTCGGCGCGGTGTCCGGCTCCACCCAGGCCACGGTGGTGGCGATGGGGCGCCCGCTGCGCCCGCGGCTGCTGGAAGCCGGTTACAGTGACAAGTTCACCATCGCGTTGATCATCAATGCCTCCGATATCGCGCTGCTGATTCCGCCCTCCATCGGCATGATCATCTATGGGGTCGCGACCGGTACCTCGGTGGGTGACCTGTTCATCGCCGGTATCGGCCCGGGGCTGATGATCCTGGTGCTGTTCTCGCTCTACTGCATGTGGAAGTCGTGGAAGCTGGGCATCGCCCCGCAGCCCAAGGCGGACTGGCCCGCACGCCTCAAGGCCTTGAAGCGCGCCAGCCTGCCGGCGGGCTTCCCGGTGATCATCATCGGCGGCATCTACTCGGGCATGTTCTCGCCGACGGAGGCCGCCACGGTCTCGGTGATCTACGCACTGATTCTCGAGATGCTGATCTATCGCGGCGTGACCCTGAAGGACCTGCCCAGTGTGGCCTTCTCCACGGGGCTGATCACCGCGGTGGTGTTCATTCTGGTGGCGGCGGGCGCGGGCTTCTCATGGATGATCTCCTTCGCCAAGATTCCGGATGCCATCCTCGGCGGCTACATCCCCTACCTGTCGGAACATGCGCTGGCGCTGTTGGCGGTGATCGCGGCGGCCTACTTCGTCGGCTGCATGTTCGTGGATCCCATCGTGGTGATCCTGATTCTGGCGCCGGTGTTTGCGCCGGCAGTCGATGCCGCCGGGCTGGACCCGGTGCTGGTCGGCACCCTGGTCACCCTGCAGGCGGCGATAGGTTCGGCGACCCCGCCCTTCGGCTGCGACATCTTCACGGCGGTGGCGGTATTCCGAAAACCGTACATGGAGGTCATCCGAGGGACGCCGCCCTTCATTGCCCTGCTGTTGCTGGCGACGGTGCTGCTGATGCTGTTCCCGCAGATCGCGCTGTTCCTGCCCAGCCTCGCCAACTAGCAGCTCGCCAACTGGCAGCTCGCCCAATCGAGTAACACCTTTCGCGCCCCGCAGGCTCAGTCTGCGGGGCGTTCGCGTCTGGTATGCTCCCGAACACCCAATGTCATGAAACATCATCCATCTCTTGAAGGAGCAAGCGGCATGCGAGCATTGATCCAGCGCGTCACACGGGCGGAAGTCGTGGTCGAGGGCGAGAGCGTCGGCGCCATCGGGGGCGGTCTGCTGGTACTGGTGGGCGTCGAGAAGGGCGATGATGAGGCGCGTGCCGACAAGCTGCTGCACAAGCTGCTGCATTACCGGGTCTTCGCTGACGAGAACGACAAGATGAACCTCAACGTCCAGCAGGCGGGCGGCAATCTGCTGCTGGTCTCGCAGTTCACGCTGGCGGCGGACACCGGCAGCGGCATGCGCCCCAGCTTCTCCTCGGCGGCGCCACCGGCGGAGGGCGAGCGGCTGTTTACCTATCTGGTCGACAAGGCGCGTGAGCGCGGGCGGGAACTCGGGGTGGGAATCGAGACCGGGCGCTTCGGCGCCAACATGCAGGTCTCGCTGCTCAATGACGGGCCGGTGACCTTCCTGATCGAGAGCTGATCGCGCAGGCCCAAAAAAGCCGCCCCCGAGAGGGCGGCTGCAAGCATTGGATGACGGGACTGCGCCGTCTCACGGGAGCGCGGCGCAGGTAACGCAGTCTTACTGCACGCCTTCTGGGTTACGTGCGTTCAGGTAGGCCTGCTCAGAGACCTCATGCCACTTCTCGACCTTGCCTTCGAAGGTGGTGTAGGACTCGTAGATGCGGCCGGCCAGATCGTTGGAGTCGCCGAGTTTCTTGACCACTTCGCCGGACAGTTCACGTGCCTTGTCGAGCACGTCCTGTGGGTAGCGGCGCAGCTCGACCTTGTGCTCGTTGAGCAGTGTCTCGAGGGCGTCGTTGTTGCGCGCGGTGTACTCGTCGAGCATGTCCTGGTTCACGTCACGTACCGCGGAACGCAGGATGGCCTGCAGGTCCTTGGGCAGCTCGGCCATGGCGTCGTCATTGACGATGGCTTCGAAGGTGACGGTCGGCTCGTGCCAGCCCGGATAGTAGTAATACTTGGCGGCCTGATAGAGACCGAAGGCCAGGTCGTTGTACGGGCCGATCCACTCGGTGGCATCGATGGCACCGGACTGCAGCGAGGTGAAGATCTCGCCGCCGGGCATGCTGACCGTCGCCACGCCCATCTGCTGCATGACATCGCCACCCAGACCCGGCATGCGCATCTTCAGACCATCGAGGTCGGCGACCGAGTTGATCTCCTTGTTGAACCAGCCGCCCATCTGCACGCCCGAGGCGCCGCCCGCCATGACTTCGACGCCGAACTTGTCGTAGACCTCGTTCCACAGCTCCAGACCGCCGCCGTAATGCAGCCAGGCGTTCATTTCCTGCGCGGTCATGCCGAAGGGCACGGCGGCGAAGAACTGGGCTTCCGGCGCCTTGCCCTTCCAGTAGTAGGAAGCCGAGTGACCGATCTGCGCGGTACCGGAAGATACGGAGTCGAGGACCTCGAAGCCCGGTACCAGCTGGCCTGCGCCATAGACCTTGATCTTGAGACGCCCATCGGACATCTCATCGACCAGACGTGCGAGGCGTTCCGGCCCCTGGCCCACCCCCGGGAAGTTCTTCGGCCACGAGGTGACCATCTTCCAGGTGAAGGTATCGGCGGCATTGGCAACGGCCGGCAGGGTGCCCATGGCGGTCATGGTGCCGACGGCGATGCCGAAGGCGAGTTTGTTGAGTTGCATGGCATGCTCCTTGAAGTGCCCGATTGTTGTTGTGCACCGGTCATGAACTGGCGCTGGGCAAGAGGTGGGCCGCGAACGACCCCCGGATATGATGCATCTGCATGAGCCGACTGGCGGCTCTCCCATCAGCTGGCGGGGCAGGCCCCGCCAATTCAGTTGCTGCTCTGTCCTTGTTCTGTTTCTTGTCCTGCTCTTGGTTCTGGCCCGTTAGTCGTCGTCTAGAACTGGGCCGGCAGCCAGGTGGCCAAGCCCGGGAAGGCGGCGAGTGCTCCCAGCATGCACAGCTGGATCAGGATGAACGGGATGACGCCCTTGTAGATCTGCTTGGTGCTGACTTCCTTGGGGGCCACGCCGCGCAGGTAGAACAGCGCGAACCCGAATGGTGGTGTCAGGAAGGAAGTCTGCAGGTTGATGGCGATCATGATGCCCAGCCAGATCGGGTCGAGGCCCATGGCCAGCAGCACCGGGCCGACGATCGGCACCACCACGAAGGTGATCTCGATGAAGTCGAGGATGAAGCCGAGCAGGAAGATCACCAGCATCACCACCAGGGTGGCACCGATGACGCCGCCGGGCATGTTCTCGAAGATCTCGGTGACGACCTCTTCGCCGCCGAAGCCGCGGAACACCAGCGAGAACAGCGCGGCACCGATCAGGATCAGGAACACCATCGAGGTGACATTGGTGGTGGAGCGCACCACTTCCGTCAGGGTCTTCAGGCTCAGCTTGCGGTTGGCGAGGGCCAGCATCAGCGCACCGAAGGCACCTACGGCCGAGGCTTCGGTCGGGGTCGCGAGACCGCCGAGAATCGAGCCGAGCACACAGACGATCAGCACGATCGGTGGCACCAGCCCCTTCATCAGCAGCCAGAAGATGCTGCCGGTATGCCCCAGCTCTTCCATCAGCGCATCACGATCGACGGCCGGCGCCTTCTCCGGCTTCAGCCAGGCGACCATGGCGATGTAGACGATATAGGCGAGTACCAGGATCAGGCCCGGAATCAGCGCGCCGATGAACAGGTCACCCACCGAGACGGTCTTCGGGCTCCAGATGCCCATCGACAGTTGCGCCTGCTGATAGGCGGAAGACAGCACGTCGCCCAGCAGAACCAGCGCGATGGACGGCGGGATGATCTGCCCCAGGGTGCCGGTGGCACAGATGGCGCCGGTGGCCAGTGACGGGTCATAACCGCGCTTGAGCATGGTCGGCAGTGACAGCAGGCCCATGGTGACGACGGTCGCGCCGACGATACCGGTGGAGGCGGCCAGCAGCATGCCGACGATGGTCACGGAAATCCCCAGCCCGCCACGCAGCGAGCCGAACATCAGCGCCATGGCGTCGAGCAGCGTCTCGGCGACCTTGGACTTCTCCAGCAGCACGCCCATCAACACGAACAATGGCACGGCCAGCAGGGTCTGGTTGGTCATGGTGCCGTAGAGGCGGTTGGGCATCGCGGACAGGAAGCTGGCATCGAATACGCCCTGGGTAATGCCCAGCGCATCCAGCCCCATGCCGAGTCCGGCGAAGGCAAGCGCGGTACCGGCCAGTGACAGCGCCACCGGATAGCCCAGCATCAAGACGATACAGATACACACGAACAGCAGCAGTGGCATGATCTCGAGCATTACACCAGCTCCTCATCGTGGTCAGGGGTGTCATCGCTCGCATGCGGAGAGGGCAGGCGGCCCATCAGGAATAGCAGGTGGCGGCCGGCTTCCGCCACGCCTTGCAGCATCATCAGGATGGCGATGGCCGGAATCAGGGTCTTGAGCAGGTAGACGCCCGGCAGGCCGCCGGATTCGGGCGAGGCTTCCTTGATGCCCCAGGAATCGCCCACGTAACCGAGGCTGGAGAGCAGGATGAAGGTCATCACCGGGAACAGCAGGAACAGGGTGCCGCCGAGATCGACCCACGACTTCCCGCGGTGCGACATGCGCTGATAGAAGATATCCACCCGCACATGGCCGTCGTGCTTGAGCGTATAGCTGGCGGCGAGCAGGAAGACGGCCGCGTGCATGTACATCACGGATTCCTGCATGGGGATGCTGTTGATGTTGAAGGCGTAGCGCAGCATCACGATGGTGAATTCGACCAGCATCATGATGACGACCAGCCAGGACACGCAGCGTCCCAGCCCCTCGGTCATGCGGTCGAGCCCTGTGAGCCAGCCGGGGGTAGAGGCATTGGCAGACATGGAGTCCCCTTGGCCTGCGGGTAGCAGGTGATGATTGTTGGTGTTGTTGTTGCTTTGCCGACAGCGTCTGCTGTGTCTTTGCCAAGCGCTTGTGTTGCAAGCAGTTGTGTTGCAAGCGATTGCTGGCAAGGTCGCCAATTCAGATGTTGCTCATGTTGTGGTCAGTCGCGGTGTCCAGCAAGCCGTGATGGCATCGCTTTGAACAACGCTATTCCACGCTTCATCCCTGTAAGTGACGTTGCTCGGATGCGGCATGCCATCAGTCATCGCTAAGTCAACGATTAATCCACGTCATTGGCAGACAAAGAGTAGCGAGCGGTGCCGCAACAACAAATGGATCATTGGTCTGACAGGCGGTTTTTGTCTTTGCTTACAGTGAGATAGGCGAATAAATACCGGCAGGCAGGCAAGGAAACGGACAAGTAAGGGCGCGGCAGATCGCGTCATGCGCATCCAACAGTCCGCAAGCGATGCGCCGCAGACGCGGCGGCAGGGGGGAGCATCATGGCGCAGACAGCTGCCGGCAAGCCGTAGCTGAGGGAAGCCTGGGTCGGGAGAGCCAGGCGGGAAAGCCAGGTGGGAGAGCCAGGCAGTAGAGGGGGCGATATCCGGGGGGATCGATATCCGAGGGGCAGGCGTCAGAGATGCCTATGCAAGAGAGACAGGCGTCAGGCGAGCCCGATTGCCTTGCGGCATGCGGCTGGCAGATGGACTTCTACCGCAAGCGGCAGATGGTCGGAGAACAGGTGCGACAGCGTGGTCGGGTGGCTCAAGCGCAGCGTCGAGGAGACCAGGATATGGTCGAGCCCACGGCGTGGCTGCCAGGCCGGGTAGCTGTTGATGGCCTTGCTGGGTCGGGAGTCGAGCGCCTCGCTGAACGCCTTGTGCTGACGAAGCTGGGCCAGCGTGCAATTGAGGTCGCCCATCACGATGACATGCTTGAGGGGCGCGATCAGCTCGCCGAGATACTGCAGCTGACGATGCTGGATACGGGCGCCGAGTGCCAGGTGGGTCACGAAGACATGCAGGGCGTGTTCGCCCTCGCCGAAGCGGGCATGGATGGCCCCGCGTCCCGGCAGCGTCCCGGGCAGACTGTGCTCCTCGAGATGGCGGATCGGCAGGCGCGACAGCAGGCCGTTGCTGTGCTGAGCCAGGCGGCCCAGGTTGCGGTTGAGCTGCTGATAGCGATGCGGGAATTCGGCCGTCTCGGCCAGTGAATCGACCTGATTGACGTTGCCGGAGCGGAAACTGCCACCGTCGACTTCCTGCAGACCGACGATATCGTAGGGCGTGATGGCGGCGGCGATCAGCTCCAGACGCTTGCGACGCATCGGGTGTGGCAGCACATGCTGCCAACCGCGGGTGACATAGTGATGCCACGCCGCGGTATGGATGCCGACCTGCATGTTGAAGGTCAGCAGACGCAGGGGAGGTGCCGTCTCGTCGAGTCCGGCACCTCCCGCGGCGCTGGCGGCCACTGGGTCAGCAGCCGCTGCCATCAAGCGGCGTCCTTGCTGCCGGCTTTCTCTTCACGCACCTGCTCGACCAGCTCGTCGGTGATCTTGAGCATGTTCTGCAGCGAGCCAGCCGTGCTCGGCGAGATGACATAGCGGCCATCCACGATCAGTGCCGGTACGCCCATGATCTTGTAGGCGCGCATCTGGGCGTGGGCCTGATTGACCTGGCTCTTCACGCCGAAGGAGGTCAGCGACTTCCTGGCGTCTTCTTCGCTGACGCCGTAGTCGCTGTAGAACTTGGCGATATCATCCGGGTCGGTCAGACGCTGGTGGTCCTGATGGATGGCATCGAAGAAGGCCTTGTGGGTCTCGTCGAGGATGCCCAGGTCCTTGGCGGCATAGAAGGCATAGGCGTGCTTGACCCAGTCCTGCCCCATGGTGGCCGGCAGACGGTTGAAGGTCACGTCACTCGGCAGCTCATCGACCCACGGCTCGAGGCTGGATTCCAGCTTGTAGCAGTGCGGGCAGCCATACCAGAACGCTTCGACCACTTCGACATTGCCCGCCGGCGCGTCGGTCTTCACCGGCTCGTCGAGTACCTGATAGTCCTTGCCAGCTTCAGCGGCGAACACGCTTGCTGACAGGCCAAGGCCCGCCACCAGAGTCAGTAGGGGTTTCCACTTCATGGAACATCTCCATCGGATTGAGGCATGCCCGGGCATGATACCCGGCAACATTAGTGATGCATCGAGTATGCGTGTCAGCCACCACTGCTGTCGAGACTGCCGGGCGGGACACGGCGGATCACTGTCGAGCCAGCCTAGCGTGACAAGGTTGACCGTTGGATGAACGCTGTTCGATCACGCGCCATACAAGGCGTCGCTCGAACACGCCCCGTGAACGGCGTGCTGGTGCCGGTCATCATCAAGTCAGTCATACGCGACATTCGTCTGAACGGATGCCTCAGCGCAGGCCGTGGAGATATTCGGCCACCTGCTGCATGTCGCTGTCACTCATGCGCGCGGCGATGCTGCTCATGATGGCGTTCGGGTCGTTGTCGCGGCTGCCGTCGCGGAAGGCCTTGAGTGCCGTCACGGTATAGGCGGGGAATTGCCCGGCCAGCGCCGGATAACCTGCCGAGTCGATGCCTTCACCACGCGGGCCATGACAGGCTGTGCAGGCCGCGATGCCGCGTTCGAGCGAGCCGGCCCGATACAGCACCTCGCCTGCACGGGCCGCCTCTGGCTCGGCCTGGCCGCGATTGGCAGGCTGCGCGGCGTAATGGGCCGCGATATCGGCGATGTCCTGATCGCTCAGGTTGTCGGCGATACCGGCCATCTGCGGCACCGAGCGGCGGCCATCCCGGATGTCGGCCGTCTGCTTGCGCAGGTAGTGGGCCTGCTGGCCAGCAAGATGGGGGAAGGCCGGCGTCGGCGAGATGCCCTGGGCGCCATGACAGGCAGCACAGACGGCAGCCTTGGCCTTGCCTGCCGCGGCATCGCCGACCAGCGACTCGGCGGTGGCCCCCGTCGGCAAGGTGGCGGCCAGCGTCGTGGCAGCAACTGCCAGCAGCAGGCGCAAGGGGCGCACGGGGGTCTGCCTTGGTCTCATCAGCTCATCCATTTCACTGGTCCCTGTTTCACGAAGAGGCCCGTTCGGGGCTTGTATCATCCGGCGTGGATGGTGGCCTCTGTCATTTCCCCGGTGCCCGCGCCGTGCTGCGCGCGGTGAGAAGTGCACCCCACTCTCGCAGCCCGTGAGAGCAGGGTGGTACACTAGGCCTCATGATCGCCATGCTGACCTTGCAGGCAGTATAGCGAATCCCCTCAGGGCGCGTGAGCGTGCCAGTCGCCAGTCGTGTCATCGCAGTAATCCAGTGCATCTTCCCGCTGTCGCCGGCAAGTTGCAGCGCCGATGACAGGGCATGCGGCACTCTTTTCGTTACACCGGTCGTTTCTTCTGCTCTCTCGTGATGTCGCGCGGGCGAGACGTCCGCCTTCAACAGGTATTCAGAACTCCCATGGCCGAATCAGCTCCTTCGACCCCCAAGCTCCATTATCGTCAGGCGCGCTTCCTGATCAGTGCCGCGACTCTGGCCCAGTGCCCGACGGACGTGGGTGCCGAAGTGGCCTTCGCGGGTCGCTCCAATGCCGGCAAGTCCAGCGCCATCAATGCGCTGACCTCGCAGAAGGCGTTGGCCCGTACCTCCAAGACCCCCGGCCGCACCCAGCTGATCAACTATTTCACCATCGGTGAAACGGGCCGCCATCTGGTCGACCTGCCCGGCTATGGCTATGCCAAGGTGCCGGACAAGGTGAAGCGCGAGTGGCAGTCCCATCTGTCCAACTACCTGCGCAACCGCCAGTCGCTGCGGGGCCTGGTGCTGCTGATGGATGTGCGCCATCCGCTGTCCGAATTCGACCAGATGATGCTGGGCTGGGCCGATGAGGCCAAGATGCCGGTGCATATCCTGCTGACCAAGGCGGACAAGCTGAAGCGCGGGCCTGCTGCGGCAAGCCTGCAGAAAGTGCGTCACGCGCTCAAGGAGTGGGAAGACCTGGTCACCGTGCAGCTGTTCTCGTCGCTGAAGTACTCCGGTGTCGAGCAGGTGCATGCCAAGCTCGACGAGTGGCTGGCGGACCCGTCGGTGATGGACGGCGTGGAAGAGATGGCAGGCGATGAGGCACCGCAGGACCCCTTCGACGACTGACTGAAGGTGTAAGGCGATTTGGGGCGAATCCTCGAACCACGCCACCTTGCATGACGAAACGGCCACCCCTCGGGGTGGCCGTTTGCGTTACGACAGGCGCGTTGTCACTCACATCTGCATTGTTGCCCTTCCCCAAGGGCCAATCACATGAACAGGCTGCGCGGCGCGCTGCTGATGGGGTCAAGGCGGGTCAGGGAGCTCGTCTCCCTGGGCGCCGAGAGAATATGCGGGACCTTTGCTGCGGGCTCGACGACTTCCGGCATCGTCACGGCCTCGCTGGGGACGAGCAGGCTGCGCATGGCCTCCTGTGGTGAGGCCGCCGGCGCTTCCTGCACGCCGGATTGCGACGTCGCGAGGCTGGCACGCCCACTGTAGACCGCCATGATGACCAGCAACGCGGATGCCAGCACGATGGCCACGCCTTTCAGCAGGGCGCGGCTGGTCTGACGCGAGGGCGTCATGATCGGCGCGCGCTGCTCGCCTTCACCATGTAAGGGCGGCCTCTGGGGAGAGGATGATGACACACGGTAGCGCGGGAGTGAGTGGGTGCTCATGCTGGCCTCTCCTTTTGAGGTCGAGGTGGCAGGCATCTCCCAGCGCAGACTCGGGAACCCCAGACCGGGTTCAATATCGACGACGCTGAGAAACTTGTACATGAAATATGGTAGAGGCGTCATTTTTGTACAAGTTTTAATTCACTCAGCCATCGGGCACCCCAGGCGCATCAGGCGCGCCACACCTTGAGCCTCAGCCGTGGGCCGCTCACTCACTCCCACACTCAGTCATTCCGCCACTTGCACCGTCACTCACTCATTCCGTCACTCAGTCATTCAGGCGTGCAATCAGCGCCGGCAGTTCGCGGACATGCGAGATGACATGCACACCTGACGGGACGGGCCCCGGGGCGCCCTGGCCCTTGACGTCGATCCAGGCGGCCTGCATGCCCAGTCGCGCGGCAGGCAAGGCATCTTCCTTCCATGAGTCACCGACATGCAGGGTGGTGGAGGGGCGGCTGCCCAGGCGTGCCATGGCGGCGAGGAAGGGGCGCGCATCCGGCTTGGGTGCCAGCCATTCGCCGGCGGCGATGCTGAACTCGAAATGATGATCCAGCGCGAGGCGAGCCAGGTCGACATTGCCATTGGTGATGGCACCAAGGCGGTAATCGCGGGCGAGGGAGTCGAGCAGCTCGCTGGCTTCCGGGAAGGGCGTCAATTCGTGGCGCAGCGCCAGGAAGCGCTCGATGGCGGCGCGTGACCAGTGGCCCGCCTGCTCATCATCATGCCCGGCATCGCGCAGCATGGCGTGCATGGCCTCGCGGCGCAGCCAGGTGAAATCACCACGGCGCAGCGGGTGCTCCAGCCCCAGCGCCATGCGGCGACGCGTGTATTCCTCGAGGGGGAAGTCGTTGGCATGCCCGATCTCGCCATCCAGCCAGGCGTAATGCTCGGCCTCGGCGCGCTCCATCACCGCGCGATTGGCCCACAGGGTGTCATCGAGATCGAAGGTCAAGGCCGTCAGGCGAGGCGCATTGGCAGGCGTCACAGGGTGTCATCCTTGAGTGGAGCATCAATAGGGGAGGCGACGTCGGTGTCTGATGTTACCGTCGCTGATCCGCGCTGGCGGCGGGCGCGAGGGTGGGCCTGATCATAGGCGCTGGCCAGTTGCTGCCAGTCGAGGCGCGTGTAGACCTGGGTGGTCGAGAGGTGAGCGTGCCCCAGCAGTTCCTGCACGGCGCGCAGGTCGCCGCTGGATTCGAGCAGATGGCTGGCGAAGGAGTGGCGCAGGCGGTGCGGGTGCAGATGCTCGGGCAGGCCGCGTTCTTTCGCCTGCGTCACCAGCCTGAGCTGCACGCCACGCTGACCGAGGCGACGCCCCTGCTGGCCGACGAACAATGCCGGCTCGTCCCGGGCGGCGAGCTGACCACGCACCACCAGCCAGGCATCCAGCGCCTGGCGGGCGCGTGAGCCGATCGGCAGCTGGCGGGGCTTGTCGCCCTTGCCGCGTACGCGCAGGCGGCGGGTTTCCAGCATGTCGAGGTCGAGGCTGACCAGCTCCGAGAGACGCAAGCCCGCGCCGTAGAGCAGTTCCAGCATTGCCTGATCGCGGATCGCCAGCGGGGAGCCGTCATGTGGGCAGTCGAGAAAGCGCGCCAGACTGTCGATATCCACCGGGCGTGGCAGGTGGTCCGGCAGGCGTGGTGTCTGCACCAGCCCCGCCGGGTTGTGTGGCAGCACATCCTGTTCGACCAACCAGCCACAGAAACGGCTGATCGCCGCGCGCCGCCGTGCCAATGAGCGTGGCGCGAGGCCACGACTGCGCTCGGCACCCAGAAAACGCCTGAGCGTCGGCACGTCCAGCGCCTGCCAATCCTGCGGCAGGGGCGGCGCATCCTTTGCCCCAGCGGCGCTGCTGTCCGCCGCTGGACGCAGCATGAAGGTGGTCAACGCCTGCAGATCACGCGCGTAGGCGCTGACGGTCGCGTGGCTGCTGTCGAGGGCAAGCTCGGCCAGAAATTCCCGACAGGTCGCGGACAGCGCCTGCTCGGCGGCAACACGCTCGGTGTTGCTCGCTGAGGCGTCGTCGGTGGATGTGTCGACGACCGAGGCGCCGCGGACCGACTCGAGCCGGCTCATCGGCTGGCCTGGTCGTCACGGCTCGAGGAGCGCAGTGGCGCCTGGCCCGGGCCATCGCGGCCCAGGCAGCGGGCCAGCACGTCGCCGAGGTATTCGGGAAACAGGGTGTCGAGACCGGCTCGGAACTGCTCGGCATCGGCACTCGCCACCACCAGATAGCCCAGGCACTCGCCACGGGTCAGGCGCACGATGACGGCGGAACCGCGCGTGGCATCGGCCTGGCTGGCATCGACGAGGTCTGCGCAGTCGGCGCCGAGTGGCCACTGATGGTCGGGCAGCAGGGCCTCCCAGCGCGTGCGCGGCATGGCCAGGCAGCGGCTGGCGCGCCCCTCGAGCAGACGCTCGAACTGCTCGCCGCGCGCATCGTCGAGCGCCTGGCGCGGTGGCTGTGCCGAGGCACCGGCGTCGCGCTGCCACAGGCAGACGGCCGCGATGTCGAACAGCTCGCTGAGACGCGTGGCCAGCGTTTCGGCCAGCGCATCATCGGACTCGGCATCGAGCAGATCCAGCACCAGCTGACGCAGACGCTGATAGCGACTCTCGTTGTCGCGCGCGGCGGTCAACAACTCCTCGAGGCGCTCTTCTGCCTGATCGGTCCGCCCGCGCAGGTCATGTACCAGCCGCTCCAGCAACGAGATGCTGCCGCCGCGCGCTTCCGGGTGTGGCACCCGCATGCGTTGCAGCAACCCTTCACGCCCCTCGAAGAAATCAGGATGCGTGGCCAGCCATTCGGCGACCCGATCCGGGTCCAGCGTGCGCGGGCGACGTGACACGGGTGACTCGGCCATGTGGGACTCCTTGCGGACGGTTGGCAGCGGGGCGCTGTCGGCCATGTTTCCGGCAGCGTCCCTCGGCTGGGGCTGGCGATCTACAGGATGATGCGGCCTTCGAAGACGGTTTCGGCGGGGCCGGTCATGAATACCGGCTGGCCGTCGCCAGCCCATTCGATGCTCAGGGTGCCGCCGGGCAGTGTGACATTGACCGGGCTTGCCAGCAGGCCACGGCGAATGCCGGACGCGACCGCCGCACAGGCGCCGGTGCCACAGGCCAGCGTCTCGCCGACGCCGCGCTCGAAGACACGCAGGCGCGCTTCGTGCGGCGAGACGACCTCGAGGAAGCCGGCATTGACGCGCTTGGCGAAGCGCGGATGCGCCTCGATCCGCGGGCCCAGCGTCAGCACCGGGGCCTGTGCGACACTGTCGACCAGCAGCACCGCGTGGGGGTTGCCCATCGAGACGACGCCGATTTCCAGCGTCTCGCCGTCGACATCCAGGGTGTGCACCGGCAGGTCGGCCTCGGCCTCGAAGGGCAGCGCGGCGGGAGCGAAGCGCGGCGCGCCCATGTCGACGCGCACACGGCCATCCTCGGCGACGACCAGGGTCAGCGGGCCGCCGGCCGTCTCGACGCGAATCTCGCGCTTGGTGGTCAGGCGCTGTTCACGCACGAAGCGCGCGAAGCAGCGCGCCCCGTTGCCGCAGTTCTCGACTTCACTGCCATCGGCATTGTAGATGCGATAGCGGAAGTCCATGTCCGGGTCGCGGGGCGGCTCGACCACCAGCAGCTGGTCGAAGCCGATGCCGAAGTTGCGGTCCGCCAGACGGCGGATATCGGCATCGCGCAGGCGACTGCGCTGCGAGATCAGGTCAATGACCATGAAGTCATTGCCCAGTCCGTGCATCTTGGTGAAGTTCACCAGCATCAGGCATCACCTTCCGGCAGCAGTTGCTCACCGGTCCACAGTTCTTCGAGGCGCTCGCGACGACGCACCAGGTGCATCTCGGGACCATCGACCATCACCTCGGCAGGACGGCAGCGGCTGTTGTAGCTCGAGGCCATCACGAAGCCGTAGGCACCGGAAGAGCGCACGGCGAGCAGGTCGCCCGGTGCGATGGCCAGTTCGCGGTCCTTGCCGAGGAAGTCACCGGTCTCGCAAACCGGGCCGACCACATCGTAGCTGGCGGACTTGCGCGCCTCGCGCGTGTCGACGGTGACGATGTTCTGCCACGCCTGATACAGCGACGGGCGGATCAGGTCATTCATGCCGGCATCGATGATGGCGAAGTTCTTCTCTTCACCGGGCTTGAGGTATTCGACACGGGTCAGCAGCACGCCGGCGTTGGCGGCGATGGAGCGGCCCGGTTCGAACAGCAGCGTCATCTCGCTGCCGTGCTCATAGCGGGCCAGACGCTCCAGCAGAGCGCTGGCGTAGGCGAAGGGCTCCGGCGGGGTCTCGTTCTGGTAGGGCACGCCGAGGCCGCCGCCGAGATCGAGGTGCTCGATGACGATGCCGCGTTCCCGCAGGCGATCCAGCAGGACCAGCAGGCGTTCGAGGGAATCGAGGAAGGGCGCCAGCTCGGTCAGCTGGGAGCCGATATGGCAGTCGGCACCGACCACCTGCACGTGCTCCATGGCGTTGGCGATCTCGTAGACCTCCAGCGCCTGTTCGACCGGAATGCCGAACTTGTTGGCCTTGAGGCCAGTGGAGATGTACGGGTGAGTGCCGGCATCGACGTCGGGATTGATGCGCAGCGACACCGGTGCGACGCGTCCGAGACGGCCCGCGACGGCGTTGAGGCGCTCAAGCTCCGGCAGCGACTCGACGTTGAAGCACTTGATGCCCAGCTCCAGCGCACGCTCCATCTCGCCGGCCTGCTTGGCGACGCCGGAGAACACCACCTTGGCGGGGTCGCCGCCGGCCTTGATGACGCGCTCCAGCTCACCGGCGGAGACGATGTCGAAGCCGGCGCCCAGACGTGCCAGCACATTGAGCACCGCCAGGTTGGAATTGGCCTTCACGGCATAGCAGATGAGATGCGGGTGGTCGCCCAGCGCATCCTGATAGGCCTTGAAGTGGCGCTCGAGCGTGGCACGGCTGTAGACGTAGCACGGCGTGCCGAACTGCTCGGCCAGCGTGGCGAGCGAGACGTCTTCGGCGTGCAGCACGCCATCCTGATAAACGAAGTGATCCATGATCCGGCCTGCAAGATGTCGCGCCGGCGGGCATCACCCGCCGGAGATGAATAAGGGGGCTCAGGCGTCGCTGCCGGAAGTCTCGGCAGCGGCGGTGCTCTCTGTCTCGGAGGCGTCAGCTGCCGGCGCGGGAGCTTCGGCACGCTGACCACCGGCATCGGCGTCCGCCGGAAGATAAAGCGGGCCTTTCTGGCCGCAGCCGGCCAGCAGGCCAGCACCCAGCAGCAGCGCCGCGAGGGTGCGAAGGGTATGACGGGCGGACTGGCTCATCAGATGACGCATCGGGCGGCCTCCTGGCAGCAAGCGATAGAGCGATGCGGGCCCGGTTGCCATGGGTGGCGACCAGGCCCGAAAGAGGATGATCAGGCGCGCGAGGCCAGGGCGTCACGCGCACGCTGCACGGCAGCGCGGACCTGGTTCGGCGCGGTGCCACCGATGTGATTGCGTGCCGCGACGGAGCCTTCCAGCGTCAGCACGTCGAAGACGTCCTGCTCGATGGTGTCGGAGAACTGCTGGAGCTCTGCCAGGGTCATTTCGGACAGGTCGCGTTGCTGCTCGATGCCGAAGGCGACGGACTTGCCGACGATCTCGTGGGCATCACGGAAGGCGACACCCTTGCGCACCAGGTAATCCGCCAGGTCGGTCGCGGTGGCGAAGCCCTTGCTGGCCGAGGCGTACATGTTGTCGGACTTGGCGCGGATCGCCGGAATCATGTCGGCGAAGGCACGCAGGCTGCCGCGCACGGTATCGATGGTATCGAACAGCGGCTCCTTGTCTTCCTGATTGTCCTTGTTGTACGCCAGCGGCTGGGACTTCATCAGGGTCAGCAGGCTCATCAGGTGGCCATAGACACGGCCGGTCTTGCCGCGCACCAGCTCCGGCACGTCCGGGTTCTTCTTCTGCGGCATGATGGAGGAGCCGGTGCAGAAGCGGTCCGGCAGGTCGATGAAGTCGAACTGAGCGCTGGTCCACAGCACCAGCTCTTCGCTCATGCGTGACAGGTGCATCATCAGCAGGCTGGCGAAGCTGGTGAATTCGATGGCGAAGTCACGGTCGCTGACCGAATCGAGGCTGTTCTCGGTCGGACGGTCGAAGCCGAGCAGCTCGCTGGTGACGTGACGGTCGATGGGGAAGGTGGTGCCGGCCAGCGCCGCGGCGCCCAGCGGCAGCACGTTCATGCGCACGCGGCAGTCACGCAGGCGGTCCTGGTCGCGGGCGACCATTTCCTGCCAGGCCAGCAGGTGGTGGCCGAAGGTGACCGGCTGGGCGCTCTGCAGGTGAGTGAAGCCCGGCATGATGGTGTCGGCTTCCTGCTCGGCCAGCCCCAGCATGCCTTCGCGCAGACGCGTCAGTTCGGCGTCGATGGCGTCGATCTCGTCACGCAGATAGAGGCGGATGTCGGTGGCGACCTGGTCGTTGCGTGAGCGGCCGGTGTGCAGCTTCTTGCCGGTGATGCCGATCTTGGCGGTCAGGCGTGCCTCGATGTTCATGTGCACGTCTTCCAGTGCCACGGACCACTCGAATTCGCCCCGCGCGATCTCTTCACTGATTTCCTTCAGTCCCGCGATGATGACGTCGCGTTCTTCTTCGCTCAGCACGCCGACACCAGCCAGCATGGTGGCGTGGGCGATGGAGCCCTGGATGTCGTGCTGCGCCATGCGCTGATCAAAATCGACGGAGGCGGTGAAACGTGCCACGAAGGCATCGGTCGGCTCGCTGAAGCGGCCGCCCCAGGACTGATTGGTAGATTCGCTCATCGGGATCTCGAATTGTGGTGACGTGTCCAGAGTTCGGCGTCCGGTGCACGGTCGCGCAGCCGGTATCGTTGACCTTGGAGTGTACCAGACTCCTGCGCGTGGGCGAGGGGCCGCGGCCAGTCCGGCGGATCGCAGGAAAGCGTGCCACGGATTTTCCCCCTGAGGTGACTGGCTTTATGATAAGTGTCATCAGAGGGCAGCGCTGTTCGTCAGTCATGTTTGCTCAACAACTTCGAACCAGATGGCGTGCATTGCGCGCCAGCAAGGAGAATGCCGTGCCCCGCCGTGAGATTCTGCGTATCGCGACCCGCAAGAGCCTGCTCGCCCTGTGGCAGGCCGAACACGTCAAGGCGCGACTCGAGTCCCTGCATCCTGGCTTGAGCGTCGAGCTGGTGCCGATGTCGACGCGTGGTGACAAGATTCTCGATACCCCGCTGGCCAAGATCGGCGGCAAGGGGCTGTTCGTGAAGGAGCTGGAAGAGGCGATGCTCGACGGGCGCGCCGATATCGCCGTGCACTCCATGAAGGACGTGCCGATGCACTTCCCGGAGTCGCTGGGACTGGCGGTGATTCTCGAGCGTCACGCCCCGACCGACGCCTTCGTGTCCAACTCCTGTGCCAACTTCGATGCCCTGCCGCAGGGCGCGCGCCTGGGCACCTCCAGCCTGCGTCGTGGTCTGCAGGCCAAGGCGGCACGCCCGGACCTGGAAGTGCTGAGCCTGCGTGGCAATGTCCAGACGCGTCTTGGCAAGCTGGATGCCGGCGAGTTCGACGCCATCATCCTGGCCACCTCCGGCCTGCAGCGCCTCGAGCTGGATGCGCGCATCACCGCCGAGATGGACGCCGAGACCTGCCTGCCAGCCTGTGGTCAGGGTGCGCTCGGCATCGAGTGCAACCTGCAGGACGAGGAGATTCTTGCGCTGCTCGAGCCGCTGGCCCATGAAGACTCCAGCCGTTGCGTGCTGGCCGAGCGCGCCATGAACACGCACCTGGAAGGTGGCTGTCAGGTGCCGATCGGCGGCTATGCCGTGCTCGAGGAAGGAGGCAGCCAGCTGTGGCTGCGCGCGCTGGTCGGCAACCCCGACGGGACGGTCATCCTGCGCGCCGAAGCGCGTGGCCCGTCCGATGCGCCGGAGGCGCTGGGCGTCGCCGTTGCCGAAGACCTGCTCTCCCAGGGGGCCGGCGAGATTCTGGCGGCGGTCTACGGCGACGCTCGTGGCTGAGGTGTCAGCGATGGCAAAGGCGTCGCGTCTTGAGGTGTTGACGACGCGGCCGGGCTCGCGCGGAGCGGTTCTCGATGCGATGCTGAGTGAGGCCGGCTGCGAGGTGGAGTGCCTCAAGTTGATGGCGCTCGAGGCCTTGCCGCTGGAACCCGCCGCGCGCCAGGCGATCATCGATGTCGATCTGTATCGCGGCGTGATCGTGATCTCGCCCCAGGCCGCCGGCTATCTGGCCGATTGGCTGGAGGAGTGGTGGCCACAGCTGCCCGAAGGCGTCAGCTTCTATGCCGTCGGCGCGGCCACGGCCGAAGTGCTGCATTCGCGGCTGGGGGTGCCGGTGCGTGTTCCGCCGCGCGCCACGCGCAGTGAGCATGCCGAGCGCGATGCGCCGGTCGGCACCACCAGCGAAGCCTTGCTGTCGCTGCCGTCGCTCAGGGTGCTTGCGGGTCAGCGCTGGTTGCTGGTGGCTGGTGAAGGCGGGCGTCCGCTGCTGGAAGAGACGCTGGTGGCACGGGGTGCTCAGGTCACGCGTCTGGCACTTTATCGACGCCTTCCGTTGGCTTTGTCGCCGCAACAGGCTGGCCGTCTGGCGGCGGGCGCGTATGATGCAATGGTGGTGACCAGCAATGAACTGCTCGAGACGGTGATGGCATCGGTGACGCCGCAGGCCTTGCACCAACCGCTAATCGTGTCGAGCCACCGTTTGGCTACACTGGCACACGCTCATGGTTTCGAGCGCGTGACGGTCGCCGAGGACGCTTCACCCGGGGCCCTGACGCAGGCAGTACTTCGCGCCTGCGCCCCCATCAGCAAGACTCGCCATGCAGTGACCGGCGCCACTGCGCCTGGTCCGCGTGAGGCCATCGATTCCCAAGAATCCGGAAAAGGGCAAGCGTAGATGAGCAACCGAGAACACGATCAGGAAGATAACGGCTCTGCCGGCATGACGCCCGGCAAGCCGGGCGACAAGGATGCTGCCGCTCGCGCATCAGATGCTTCTTCCGCTTCCGGCGTTTCCGCCGATGACACTGCCTCTGGCCGCCCTGGCGCCGAGGCCTCCCGTTCGTCCTCTTCCTCGTCATCCGACACGGCTGATGCCCCGCGCGAGCGCCGCTCGCGAGGTGGGCGCAATCGTCGTGGGCGTGGCAAGGGGCAGGGCAGCTCCTCCTCTTCAACCTCATCCTCCACTGCCAGTGAGTCCACGCCCGTGAGCCAGACTTCAGACGACAACGCATCGACGCCTTCCGGCGCAAAATCGCCGCTTCCGGAGCGTAGCGAACCCGCCAAGGAGGCGTCTGCCGCCAAGCCGAGTGCTGGCAAGGCGACTCCCGGCAAGCCCTCCACGCCGGCTGGCAAGACGGCCAGCGCTGGTGGTGCAGGCCTGGGTGGCACGCCGCCGCCCGGCGAGCCGCAGGGCAAGAAGAGCAAGGCCGGCAGCATCGCGCTGATTCTCGTCATCGTGCTGGCCATCGTGGTCGCGGTGCTGGCGTGGTTCGGCTGGCAGCGTCTGAATGCGCTGCCGGATGCCCAGGGCCTCGACAAGCAGGTCAGCGAGAGCGTGACCCAGCAGGTCGGCCAGGTCTCCAGCAAGGTCGATGGCCTGTCGAGCACGCTGGAGAAGAATGAATCCCGCGTCAGCGAGCTCGACAAGCGCCTGTCCAGCGAGAGCCAGGACACCGAGCAGGCCCTCAACAAGGTGCTCGAGGAGCTCAGCAAGTCCCAGCAGACCGACGCGCGTGACTGGCACTATGCGGAAGCCGAGTACCTGCTGCGCCTCGCCAACCAGCGTCTGCAGCTGGAGCGTGACGTGAACGGTGCCGATGCGCTGCTCGAGAACGCCGATGCGCGTATCGCGGCGGCCAACAACCCTGCGCTGCTGCCGGTGCGCAAGGCCATCCAGTCCGAGCTGGCCAGCCTGGACAGCGTGCCGCGCGTCGATCGCAGCGGTATCTATCTGGCGCTGCTCGCCGAGCAGGAACAGCTGGCGCGTCTGCCGCTCAAGCAGGACGTGGCCGAGATCGCCGCCAAGGTCGAGAACGACGCAGCGCCGACAGGCGGTTGGCAGCAGCAGCTGGCCCGCTTCGGCAACGAGCTGAAGGACCTGGTCACCGTGCGTCGTCATGACGAGGCACTGGAAGCCCTGATCACGCCGGAGCAGGAATCCTACCTGCGTCAGAACGTGCGTCTGGTGCTGGAGCAGGCGCAGCTGGCGCTGCTCAAGGAGGAGCCGAAGCTCTACCAGGCCGCCATCGACAAGGCCATCACGCTGGTCAATGGCTACTACGACACCAAGACCGATGGCGTGCAGAATGCCGTCGCCAAGCTGGAAGAGCTCAAGAGCAAGACCATCCGTCCGGAGCTGCCTGACATCTCCGCCTCTCTGAGCAAGCTGCGTGAGCTGATCGAGCGTCGCGCCCAGCAAGGGGGTGGCAACGCATGAGAGTCCTGATACTGCTGATCATCATCGGGCTGGCCATCGGTGCCCTGTTCGGGCAACTGATGCAGGCCTTCCCGGGCTACTGGCTGATTCGCGTCGGCGATACCTCGGTCCAGACCTCCTTCTGGTTCGGCTTGATCCTGCTGTTCGCGGGCTTCGTGGTGCTGCACTTCGGTCTGCGCCTGCTGTCGCGCTTCGCGCATCCGTTCTCCCGCCTCAAGGTGTGGAACAGCCGTACGCGTCACCGCAATGCCACGCGCAAGACCGTACGGGGTCTGGTGGCGCTGGCCGAAGGCCGCTGGAAGCGGGCCGAGAAGTCGCTGACTCACTCGGCGGAAGATTCCAGCACGCCGCTGGTCAACTACCTGTCCGCCGCCCTGGCCGCGCACTATCAGGGACGTTTCGAGCAGGCGGACACGCTGCTCAAGCGGGCGCACGAGTCCACCCAGGGCTCCGAGAGTGCCGTGGGTCTGGTGCAGGCACAGCTGATGCTGGACCGCCAGCAGCATGAGCAGGCGCTGGCGACCCTGACGCGTCTCGACAAGCAGCTGGGCGAGCACCCGCAGGTGCTCAAGCTGCTCAAGCAGGCCTATCTGGCGGTCAATGACTGGGATGGTCTGCGTCGTCTGATGCCGCGTCTCGACAAGCAGGACCTCATCTCCCCCGAGGAGAAGAAGGAGCTGGAACAGCGTGCCTATGTGGCGCTGATCCAGCAGGCCGCGCGCAATCCGGAAGACATCGAGCGCGTGCGCAACCTGTGGGCCGACATGCCGGACCACCTGCGCACCGATGTGAATCTGGTCGCGCTCTACGCCGAGGCGCTGATTGCCGGTGGCCAGGAAGGTCTGGCCGAGCGTCTGCTGCGTCACTCCCTCAAGGAGTGCTGGGATTCGCGTCTGGTGCTGCGTTACGGCCTGCTGGACGTGGATGCACCGCGTCAGCTGGTGTATGCCGAGAAGTGGCTGCAGGAGCGTCCGAATGATCCGGACCTGCTGCTGTCGCTGGGCCGTCTGGCACTGCGCAACGCCAGCTGGGGCAAGGCTCAGGAGTACTTCGAGGCTAGCCAGCGCCAGCGTCCGAGCGGTACGGTGTGTGCTGAACTCGCGCGTCTGTTCGCCAACCTGGGCGAGCACAACAAGAGTCAGCTCTACTACCGTCAGAGTGTCGAGCTGCTGGATCGCTCACTGCCGGCCCTGCCGCAGCCGAGCAAGGACAACGCCTGAGGGGCGGCCGCCGAGTGTCAGTCAACCGTCGAGCGCCAGCCGTCGAGTGAACCCCCGAGTGCCAACTAAGGCACGACAGGCGTCATGAAGGCTGGCGGACAAGACACTCGGCGGCTTGCACGATGTTTCCTTGTTTGATGAAAGGTATTGCCCAATTGCACCGGTCGCGCTGTCGGCCGGTGATGCAGGTTTCTCTCCGGGGTATCCACGTTCACACGCTGTGTGACGGGATGCCCTTCTTTTTGCCCGTATGACGGGCGCTGAGGGCATTCTCGCCCAGGCTTTCGCCCTGTCAGCACGCCACCGTGGGATGTCGGCGGGTGCATGCTGGCGTGGGCATGGCCGGTGCCGGATTTCTCGTTGCTGATCCGGCAACGATGCGTCCGGGCCTTCACGGCCAGAGCGTGAGTGTGTGGCGCTGGCTGGAAGCGATTCCTCCGTGCGATGATTCTGCGTGTCGGATGCGCCCATGCACGTGGTGCATCTACGGGCCGAGTGCGGTCCGTTTCCCCAAGCGATGATGGAGTCTGCATGTTGCATAAGTCCCTGGCCCTGATGGGCGCCTCTGTACTGGCCGTGTCACTGGCCGGTTGTGCCGCTACCGGTAACAGCTCTTCCAGCAACGCCGCCAGCTCCTCCAGCTCGTCCAGCTCCATGATGAGCCTCGCCAGCAGTATGCTGAGCAGCCAGACAGGCCAGTCCCTGCCGGCAGCCGACCTGATGTCCAGCCTGACTTCCCAGCTGGGTGTGTCCTCCACTCAGGCGCTGGGTGGCTCTGCTGCCATGCTGGCCCTGGCCCAGTCCCAGCTTGGCACCAGCGCGACCTCCGAGCTGTCCACCGACGTGCCGCAGCTGTCCAGCCTGACCAGCAGCAGCTCGCTGTCCACGCTCTCCAGCCTGGCGAGCCTGAGCGGCAACGACAATGCCACGGCATTGGCCAGCACCGTCGGCAATGTCGATGACAGCGCGTCTCTGGACAGCGCCTTCTCCGCGCTGGGCATGGACAGCAGCATGGTCTCCCAGTTCGCGCCGGTGCTGCTCAGCTACATGGGCGGCGAAGGCGTCAGCTCGACGCTGCTGAGCTCGCTGTCCAGCATGTGGGGCACCGGCTCCTGAGCCAGTCCCTTGCATGAGGTGTGAGGCAGTGTTTTATGCCCGCACATGAAAACGCCCCCGAGCCACTGGCTCGGGGGCGTTTTCGTTTCAGGACGGCTGCCTGCGCAGGCAGCCGTGTCGGGATAGTGCAGGCGCTTGATCAGTCGCCGTCGGCATCCGGCTGGGTGGTCTGACGGATGCGCTGTTCCTCGGCATCCACGACTTCCCCGTCTTCGGTGGCATGACGCGTCAGCGGATTCTCCTCGCGACGTTTGGCGACCTTGGCGGCTGCCTCGCGCTGCTCGGGAGTCTTCGGCTGACCGGCGGCCGAGCCATCGATCACGAACGGCGCCTGCATGGTGCGCACGTTGGCCGGCGGCGCGCCACCGTCCTTGTCCTGACCGAAGTACATGGTCATGTGCGGGAACGGGATCTCGATGCCAGCGGCGTCGAAGTGCTGCTTCACGAGCTTGTTGTACTCGCGACCGATGGCCCACTGGTTGCCCGGGCTGGTCTTGATCATCACGCGGATATTGACCGAGCTGTCGGCCAGGGCCGAGACGCCAGCGATGGTGACCGGCTCGAGAATCTCCGGACCATAGCTGCCTGCCTCGAGCTCATCGAAGGCCGCACGCAGGTGCACGATGGCGTGGTCGACATTCTCGCGATAGGAGATGCCGTATTCGCCGACATGGTAGGCGAAGTCACGCATGTAGTTGGAGACGGTATCCACCGACGAGAACGGCACGATATGGAAGGTGCCGGACAGGTCGCGGATGCCCACCGAGCGGATGGTCAGGCGTTCCGCGGTACCGGTCACGCCACCGGCAGAGACCACATCGCCGGTGTTGATGGCGTTCTCCAGCTGGATGAACACCCCGGTGATGATGTCCTGCACCATCTTCTGGGCGCCGAAGCCGATCGCCAGACCCAGTACCCCGGCACCGGCCAGCAGCGGCGCGATGTCGATGCCGATCTCGGACAGCACGATCATCGCGGTGAAGACGATCATCGCGATGGCGATGGCATTGCGGAACAGCGCCAGCAGGGTTTCCACCCGCGAGGACGGCTTGCCCTTGCCGGTGTCCGGATTGAGCTTGTGCTCGATCAGGCTGGCGATGCCGACCCAGACCGCGATGGCGAAGGCGAGAATGAACAGCACATGGAAGATGCGCGACAGCAGCAGGGCACCGGCATCGGTTGCCAGCCACTCGCCGAGCGCCACGATGTGCCAGGCATTCAGCACCATGCCGACCACCACGATCAGGATGATGGCGCGCATGATGCGCAGCGCGGTGGGGATGTAGGAGTTGAGGCGCTTCTCGAGCAGCGGCAGCTGACCACGCAGCTTGTCGGAGATCTGGATGCGCTTGCCGATCAGCTGCGTCACCACGCGCGACAGCAGAGCACCGCCGCCAATGGCGAGCAGCGTCTTGAGCGTCGCCCCCATCATGAACGGCAGCGCCTCTTCAGGCGTCGTCTGCGAGATGATGAACAGGGTGGCGAAGTAGGCCAGCGCGATCAGGTGCCAGGTGCGCGCCAGCATGCGCAGACACACGGCGATGAGCGCGTTGTGCGCCTCGCGGGCTTGAGTGAGCAGGCGGTCACGCAGAATGATGCGATTGCGCGAGATCACCACGATGGCCCAGACGAGGGTAATGGCCATGATCAGCAGATTGACGAAGCTGCCAACGGCCGGTGCCAGGTTGTTGTTGATCATCGGCACCACGACCAGGATGCCGTAGCCGATGAAGCCGGCCAGCATGGCCAGGGAGCGATTCCAGTAGCGCGCCACCTCATCCGGCATCGGCAACAGACGCAGCCCCTTGTAACCGGAGGAGAACAGCATGCGCATCAAGGCCTTGAACAGCTCGATCACCAGATAGGCGTTCAGGAACATCGACTCGCGCTGACCGATCACGCCCTGTTCGCCATAGGCGAAGATGGCGAGCAGATAGCCGCCGAGGAAGGCGAGACCGATGACCGCGATGTCCACCACCGCCGCGACCAGTACCGCCAGCAGGGTGCGCAGCAGGGGGCTGCGGTGCTGGCCATCCAGTGACCACTGGCTGACGCGCGAGAACAGCGGCTTGGCGAGTCTGCGCAGCACGAGGAACAGCGCGATGGTCGAGATGACGACCAGCCCGAGGCTTACGGCCTCGCTGGTGAAGCGACTCCAGTCGATCTCGTCGGCGTCCTCGTTGGCCAGGCCATCAAGGGTGCCCAGCATGCGGTCCAGCGTGGCGGAGAGATCCGCGACCAGGTCCTGGCTGATGGCCGCCAGCTGACGCGACAGTGACGGCGAGTCCTCGCTCAGGGTGACGTCTTCCCCCGCCACCTCGACGGCTTGTTCACTCGCCTTGCTGTCCAGCTGTCGCAGGCCTTCGATCAGGGCCTCGCGCTGACTGGGGTCTTCCAGCAGCGTGGCCAGGCTCTCATAGGAGGATGTCGCGCCATCGCCGCTGCCGTCCTCGGCCGGGGCGGCATGGGACAGGCTGCTGAACCCGAGGCTCAACACCATCAACAGCATCATCAGGGCGGACATCAGCCAGGCAGGTCGCCATGAGTCCGGTTGGCGCGAGGCAGCAAGGGCGGGAGGGGAGTGCGGGGGTGTCGGAATCGCCACAGATGGCTTCTCCATGTCGGTGAGTGTGTGAGGCGTCGGGGTAGAGAGTGAGAGCAGGCTCCCCAGGTGCATCAGAGGCTCGCAAGCGTCCCATCAATAACGCGAGGATCTGTCAGGTAGATGTTGAAGGGGCGTCACGCGCGTCCTGCGCGCACGCCGAGCGAGAGCCCATCCCTCAGTTATCGGGGCACTTGGTGCTATCCCAACCCCTGCGGGGACTCCGCCAGAGACATTCTTGCGCACAGCCTGCGGCAGGTGCCGCCAACCTTCAAGGTCTTCAGGCGCTGCTCGGGGGAGAGGCGGGACCTGCTGCCACGCAGGATGTTGCAATGTCGCGTTGCATGAACTGGTGTGGTGAGTCACAGGATGAGCCGGTATTGTTGCGATTGATTATTATTCGTTGCTCGAGTGTGATAGTCATGCGCACAGGGGTCACCTTGCGGTATCGTCCTGCGCAGGATCACGCCTGCCTTCGCTTGAGTGCGAGATCATTTCCTTCATTTCGGAGTACTGCATGACCGTCTCGTCGACTGCTTTTACTGCTCGTGGCATGACCCGGCCTGCATGGTTAAAACAGGGCCTGATGGCGACCTTGGCGGTAGCGCTGATGGGGGCTTCCCTGTCTGCCGAGGCACGCAGTGTCGAGACGGCCTACGGTGAGCTGGACATCGAGGGCACGCCGCAGCGTGTCGTCACCCTGTACGAAGGCGCGCTGGATGTGGCCGTCGCCAGTCAGGTGACGCCGCTGGGCACCGTGACCACGCGTGGCGGTGATGGCGTGGCGAGCTATATCCAGTCGCAGGTGCCGGACATCAAGATCATCGGTACGCCGCGTGAATTCAATCTCGAGGCGATCGTCGCGCTCAAGCCGGACCTGATCCTGGCGCCGCCGGGCCTCGACAAGACCCAGTACCAGCTGATGTCGCGTCTGGCGCCGACCGTCGTGCCGAGCGCTTCGGCGCTGAGCCAGCAGGGCTGGAAGGAGCAGAGTCGTGTCTATGCCGAGGCGCTGGGCGAGACGGCCGAAGCGGAACTCGAGACACGTCTGGCCGCCATCGACGCGCACGCCGCGCGTCTGAAGTCCGAGATGACCACCCCGGAAACCGCCAGCCTGGTGCGTCGCATGCCGGGTGGCCTGATGGCGATGTCCGACCAGCTGTTCGCGACCGGCCTGATGGCGGCCAGCGGCTATGAGCTGGTCGGCGGTGATCTGGTCAAGCCGGGTCGCCCGCATTCCGATCCGCTCAGCGACGAGAACATGGCACGCATCGATGCGCAGACCATCTTCCTCGCCACCATGGACGATTCCTCTGATGCCGCGGTCGACGCCCTGGCGGCAGAGCCGGCCTTCCAGCGTCTCGAGACAGCGGACCGCGACAGCCTGGTCGGCGTGAATGGCCAGCTGTGGACCAGCGCCAGTGGCCCGTTGGCCGCGGAAGCACTGCTGAAGGATATCGACCGGGCGCGCGATGATGGCTAGTCGCAGTCATGTCGGTGCACGACGTTTGACCCCTGCGCAGGCAGGGGACCTCCCGCAACAGCGACGCGGGAGGTGGTATGCAGGCTGAAGAGACCTCTCCACAGGTCCGCAGGCCACGCGCACATGCCGCCCGGATGACCCACAAGGTCTCCGGGCGTCTTGCGTTGCGTCGGGTGATGCCGCTGGCCTGCCTGAGTGCCCTGCTGACCTGTCTGGCCAGCCTGCTGTGGGGGGCTGGCGATGTCGGCCCCTGGCAGGCGCTGCAGGTGCTGGCCGGACAGGGCAGTGATCAGGCGCGCTTCGTGGTGCTTGAGCTGCGCGCGCCGCGTACCCTGATCGGCATGGTGGTCGGCATGATGCTCGCCTGTGGCGGCGCCCTGATGCAGGTGGTGGCACGCAACCCGCTGGCGGAGCCGGGCTTGCTGGGCGTGAGTGCCGGGGCCTCCTTTGCCGTGGCCGTGGCGTTGTTGCTGGGGATGGAAGCGACCGGCATGCACGTGATGGTGGCGCAGAGTGGTGCGCTGCTGGGCTGTCTGTTCGTGATGAGCACCGTGCGGATGAGCGGCGCACGTCAGGACCCGGTGCGCCTGGTGCTGGCCGGCGCGGCGCTGTCGAGCCTGCTGGTGGCGCTGACGTCTCTGGCCTTGCTGATCGACCAGCGCGCGGCCGACGAGATCCGCTTCTGGGTGATCGGCAGTCTGGCCGGGCGCTCGCTGGAGGCGCTTTACAGCAGCCTGCCCAGTATCCTGCTCGCGGTGCTGCTGACGCTGTGGCTGGCGCGGCCGCTCTCCGCGATGGTGCTGGGTGAGCAGGTCGCCAGTGGCCTGGGCCACCATCCCAAGCGCGTGCGCAAGGTCGCGATCCTGGTGGTGGCGCTGCTGGTCGGTGCCGCGACGGCACTGGCCGGGCCGGTGGCCTTCGTCGGCCTCGCCGTGCCCTATGTGGCGCGAGCGCTGTGCGGCGCCGATGTGCGGCGCACGCTGTGGCTGTGCCTGCCGCTGGGCGTGACCATGCTGCTGAGCGCCGATGTGGTCTCGCGGCTGGTCGTGCCGCCCTCGGAGCTGCCGCTGGGGGTGCTGACGACCCTGATGGGCGCGCCCGTGCTGATTGCCGTGGTGCGTGCTCGCCGTCTGCCCACCCTGTAGTAGTTGGTGCCTCTGGCGCTTGCGGCGTGAACGATGATGGAGGCCAGGCTGGCGCGCATGCCGGCGCCATCGCCTCATTGCTTGAATCGACCGGCCCTGTCAGGCGTTGTCCTGACAGGGCCTTGTTTGGAATCGATGATGTCTAGACCTTCACCGCTTGATCCCCTCCGCTCGGCCCCTACCGGCACGCTCTGGTGGCGACATGGCAAGCTGTCCCTGTTGCTGTTGCGTGCGCCATTGCTGGCGGCCGGAATACTGCTGCTGGCGCTGCTGATGGCCAGTGTCGCCTCGCTGATGCTGGGCAGTGCCGGCCTTGGGCCGTGGGATGCCTTCAAGGCGGCCTTCGGGCACGGCGAGTTCGCCACCGTCTTCGTGGTGCAGGAACTGCGCCTGCCGCGTCTGCTGGCCGGCATCGCCACGGGCGCTGCCTTCTCGCTGGCGGGCTGTCTGATGCAGACCCTGGCCGGCAATCGTCTGGCGACACCCGGCATCATCGGCATCGACAATGGCGCGACCGCCTTCGCGGTGGCCTCCGTGGTCGGGATGGGCATCTCGCTGGCGCCGCCGGTGATGGCGCTGAGCGGTGCCGTGATCGCCACTGCGCTGGCCTTCGGGCTCTCCGGCGGCATCGGCACACGCGGTTATCGCTTCCTGGTCGCCGGTATCGGGGTCGGGGCGCTGTTCGGTGCCGGCACGCAGCTGATGCTGGCAAGAGTCTCCATCGATGCCGCCAACAGCGCCTATCCGTGGACGGTCGGCAGCCTCAATGCGCGTGACGCCGATTCGCTCACCTGGCTGGGGCTGGTCTTGCTGATCGGCGTGCCGATCGCGCTCTGGCTGGGGCGCGGGCTGAATACGCTGCGCTTCACCGACCGCGTCGCGACCGGGCTGGGACAGCCGGTCTCGCGTGTACGCCTGATCACGCTGTGGCTGTCGGTCGTACTGACGGCGGCGGCCGTCGCGGTGGCCGGGCCGGTAGGCATGGTGGCGCTGGTGGGGCCCGAGATCGCACGCTACCTGTCGCGCCACAAGGGCGTGCCGCTACTGGCCTCGGCGCTGGCCGGTGCGCTGGTGATGGTGCTGGCCGACCTCGCCGGTCGCACCCTGCTGTCACCGCTGGAAATCCCGGTAGGTATCGTGATGGCCGTGGTCGGCAGCCCTTATCTGCTGTGGATACTGCTGCGCAGCCCGCGCTAGCCGTTGCCCCTATTGTCCTGCTGAGCGGCCCAGGGCCAGCCCTTGCCGCTCAGCGTCGCACGACATGTTTCAGCGGCTGATGATGTTCCAGCGGCCGATGATGTTTCAGGAGAGTGCGCCATGAGCGCTGAGACGATGCTTGATCCGCGAGCGATGAATTCCCCGGCCGATCGCCACGCCGCGGCCACCACCGATACCCTGCGAGCGAACGAGCTGTCGCTGGGCTATGGCGCGCGCCAGCGCCATGTCACCGTGATCGATTCGCTGACCCTGGGGCTGCCCGACGGCAAGGTGACGGCGATCGTCGGGCCCAACGGCTGTGGCAAGTCGACACTGCTGGCAGGGCTGGCTCGCCTGCAGTTGCCTGAGTCAGGCGCGGTGCTGCTGGAAGGCAAGGACATTCACGCCTACAAGCGGCGCGAAGTGGCCCAGCGCATCGCGCTGCTGCCTCAGGAGACACACTCGCCCGAGGGGGTGACGGTGCATGAGCTGGTGCGTTTCGGTCGTCAGCCCTATCAGGGCGCGCTGAGTCAGTGGTCAGAGGAAGATCAGCGGCTGGTGGCCGAGGCGATGGCCGCCGCCGATATCGAGAGCCTGGCGGACCGTGAGCTGGCCTCGATGTCCGGTGGGCAGCGTCAGCGTGCCTGGATCGCCATGGCGCTGGCACAGCAGACACCCTTGCTGCTGCTGGATGAGCCGACCTCGGCGCTGGACCTCGGCCACCAGATCGAGGTCTTCGAGCTGATCCAGCGTCTGGCCCATGAAGAGGGCAAGACCATCGTGATGGTGGTGCATGACCTGGCCAGCGCCTGCCGCTATGCCGACCACATCGTGGCCATGCACGCAGGTCGCGTGATCGCCGAGGGTGCGCCCGCCGAGGTGGTGACGCCGGAGCTGGTGCGCAAGCTCTATGGGGTCGAGTGCCGCCTGATCCCCGATCCCGACACCGGCACGCCGCTGCTGATCGGTGTACGCCGCACCAGCGAGCGCCTGAGCGGCAGCGCGACCTGAACCCGAGGCTGTGGTCATGACGGGCGCTGTGGCGCCTGCGTGGCCGCTGCCGGGCCTTGGGAAGGCCTGAAGAGGGTGACTTGAGAGAGCGCTCTGCCTCTGACAGGAAAGCCCCAGCCAGAACAGATCGCCCACAAACAGAAAGGCCTCCCCGAAGGGAGGCCTTTCTGTCACGGATATGGTGGAGGCGACGGGAGTCGAACCCGTGTCCGCCGGCACTCCGCCTTCGGCTCTACATGCTTAGTTTCATTATTTGATTTAACACGACTGCCGCCAATGAACAGGCTACAGCAATGCGATTCTCTGAGTTTTAATCTCGACCTTAGAGACGTCGGCCAAGACGATCCTGTTTATACGGGCTCGTTCTCAATCCACCTTGAACAGGCGCAACGGTATCATGAGCAGCTTATGCAGCTAGAGCGTAGTTGTCGTCGTTTGCGACTATATATTTGCAACGTTTTATTTACGAGATACGTTACGATCTCGGCATGCACCTCAGGGTTTGCCACCAGCGTCGAATGCCAGAACGCCCCCATAACAGTGTTACCACTTTACTGCGTTGCTACGTCTTCATCATAACAGGTGGGGACTGTGCTACGCCAGTTCAAGCGTTCAGGAAAATTTCTGACCTGACAGTAGCTTGCTGGCGTGAGCTCCCTCACGCTGCCCTCAGCGGTCGCGCAGGATACGGGCTTTCTGACGGTTCCAGTCACGGTCTTTCTCGGTGGCGCGCTTGTCGTGCAGCTTCTTGCCTTCCACCAGCGCGATCTCGCACTTCACGATCGCATTCTTCCAGTACAGCTTGACCGGCACACAGGTGTGGCCCTTGTCCTGGGTGCGCGAGAAGATGCGTGCGATCTGCTTCTTGTGCAACAGCAGCTTGCGCGTGCGCTGCGGGTCCGCCACCGCGTGGGTGTTGGCGGTTTCCAACGGGTGGATGTGGCAGCCCAGCAGCCAGGCTTCGGCATTCTTGATCACGATATAGGTATCGGTCAGCTGGCCCTTGCCTGCGCGCAGCGCCTTCACTTCCCAGCCTGCCAGTACCAGACCCGCTTCGAAGGTTTCCTCGATGTGGTACTCGTGGCGTGCCTTCTTGTTCTGGGCGATCAGATTGCCGCCCTGTTCGGGTTTCTTTTTCTTGCCCATGTTGCCTCATTTGTCGTGTGCGCCTGCCGTCATCCAGTGTGGATATGGCACATCCTTCTGGATGGGGGGAGGCGTGTTACCATTCAAGGCCAGACGGCACTTCATGCGCCGGCCCATTGTTCATGATACGCATGCTGCGTATCCAAGTCAGCGGAGAGCTAGATGCCTACGGTCAACCGGTCTGCCCTGGTGCGGCATTCGGCCCGGGCAATGTTCGATCTGGTCAATGATTTCGAGCGTTATCCCGAATTCCTGTCCGGCTGCAGCAACGCGGAATTGCTGGAACGTGATGAGGACCATCTCAAGGGCAGGCTTACCCTGTCCAAGGCAGGCATGCAGCAGAGCTTCGTCACGCGCAATGACCTGTATGCCCCCGAGCGGATAGAGCTGAACCTGGTCGATGGCCCCTTCAAGCGTCTGCAGGGGACCTGGCTGTTCACGCCGCTGGGCGAAGACGCCTGCAAGGTCTCGCTCGAGATGGACTTCGAGTTCAGCAACCGCCTGCTGGGCATGGCGTTCGGCAAGCTGTTCAGTCAGGTCGCCGCTCAGATGGTCGAGGCCTTCACGCGCCGCGCTGACCAGATCTATACCCAGCGCTGACACCTGGCCGTTGGCCAGGGTGAAACGCCGCGCAGGTGATATATCGCACAGGTGGTATATAAAGGTGGCGAGAGCAAAGGAGCAGACATGACAGACAGAATCACGGTCGAGGTGGCCTATGCGCTGCCCGACAAGCAGAAGATCGTCTCGCTGGCGGTCGCCCCCGGCACCACGGCGCGCGAGGCCGTGCGCATGGCACGTCTGGAGCAGCACTTTCCGACGATTGCCGCCGAGGTGTTTCTCGAGGCGGACCTGGGCATCTTCGGCAAGGCGCTGCGCAAGCCCGATGAGCATGTGCTGGACGCCGGGGATCGAGTCGAGGTCTATCGCGCCTTGATCACCGACCCCAAGCTTGCACGCAAGCGGCGCGCCGACAAGGCCGCTCGCGCCGCTCAGTAAGACGAGATACAGGCGAGAATCAAAAACAGCGGGGCACCTTTCAAGGTGCCCCGCTGTTGTTCTGGCTTGTCACTGAGTGAAGAGGACAGTGATCAGCGCTCTTCAGGCAGGTCGGCTGCGCCTGCCTTGGGTTCAGCACGGTTAGGCTGTGCCGCGCGAGGATCGATGTCCAGGTCCGGCACGATGACGGTTTCCTGGTCGATGTCGCCGCTCTTGTCGATGTTGGAGAGTGAATCGCCTGCGAAGGTCAACGTCACGCGCTTGTTGATGATTTCGCCATCCGCTTTCTTGAGGCGATAGACGTAGTCCCAGCTATCCTCACTGAAGGGGGCGGTCAGCAGCGGTGAGCCCATCACGTAGATGACCTGTTCGCGGCTCATGCCCGGCTTCAATTGCTCGACCATTTCCGGCTTGATCAGGTTGCCCTGAGGAAGGTCGCGCTTGTAGACGCTGAAGTAGCTGCACCCGGTGAGCAGCGACAGGGCGCTGCAAAAGGCGACTGTTTTGATCAAGTTTTGCATTTGCCCTGAAGATTCCCTATCGTTTTGCCTTGGCCGATCATACCTGATACATCAAGCGACTGCGAAGAGTACCCCAGCATGGCCGATCAGAACCATGAACTGCGCAAGGCGGGACTCAAGGTAACCCTACCGCGAGTCAAGATCCTGCAGATCCTCGAGAAATCGACGGATCGACACCTGAGTGCCGAGGACGTGTACAAGGCGTTGCTTGAGGCTGGCGAAGATGTCGGTCTGGCGACGGTTTATCGTGTGCTCACCCAGTTTGAAACAGCGGGACTGGTGATGCGTCACAACTTCGATGGCGGTCACGCCGTCTTCGAACTGTCCCAGGAAGAACACCATGACCACATGGTATGTCTGGACAGCGGCGAGATCATAGAGTTCTGTGATCCCGAGATCGAGCGCCGTCAGCGCGAGATCGTCGAGGAGCACGGCTATGAGCTGGTCGAGCATGCGCTAGTGCTCTACGTGCGCCCCAAGGGCGACAAGAGCGATAGCTGACGCGGGTTGCGTCAGGGATGACGTGGCCGGAGAGCCTTCTCCGGCCAGATACACGAACGGCCGCCCTCAGGGGCGGCCGTTCGTGTATCTGGCGTTCATGTTTCCTCGATCCATGACTCTGGCGTTCGTCTTGTTGAGGAGCGTCATTGGACGAATGGACGTCGCTGGCAGTGCATGAACGGCGACGGCGACTTTGACGACAGCGCTCAGTGGCGGCTGTCGGCAGCGCCGAGCATCTCGCGGGCATGGGCGAGGGTCTGCTCGGAGAGATGAATGCCGCCCAGCATGCGTGCCAGCTCGCGCACGCGGCCGCTTTCATCCAGCAGCGCCATATGCGTGCGGGTCGTGTCCTTCTCGGCCTGCTTCTCTATATGCAGGTGCTGATGCGCCTGTGCGGCGACCTGCGGCAGGTGAGTGACGGTCAGCACCTGGCCCTTGTCACCCAGTCGACGCAGCAGCTGGCCGACGATCTCGGCGGTCGCGCCGGAGATGCCGACATCGACTTCATCGAAGACCAAGCTTGGAATGGTCGAGCGACTGGCGGCCACGACCTGGATCGCCAGTGATACGCGCGAGAGTTCGCCGCCGGAGGCGACCTTGGCCAGCGCACGTGGCGGCTGGCCCGGGTTGGCGCTGATGCGGAAGTGGATACGCTCCATACCTTCCGGCTGCGGGCGCTCCCGCGCCTCGATGGCGACCTCGAAGGTGGCCTTGCCCATGCCGAGGAAGGCCAGCTGGTCCTGGATGTCGCTGGCCAGTTGCGGGGCGGCGATGGCGCGTTTGGCGCTCACCTCACTCGCCAGCCCCTTCCAGGCCTCGCGACGCTGAGCCACTTCTTCGCGCAAGGCTTCGATGGCCTCCTCATCGCCACCCAGGCCGTCGAGTTCTTCGCTCAGGCGCTGATGAAGGCCATGCAGCTCGTCCGGCATCACATGATGCTTGCGTGCGATCTGGTGAATGCGGCTCAGGCGCTCATCGACGAAGGCCAGACGCTCGGGATCGAGTTCGGTGACTTCCACGAAGCGATGCAGTTCACGCGCCGCTTCTTCTATCTGGATGCGCGCTTCCTCGAGCATGCCCAGCGCACTGGCCAGTGAGCCATGCTCGTTGCCCGGCAGATGCGCCAGACGTGCCAGGGCCTGGTTGAGGCGTGACAGCGCACCTTCTTCGTCGTGATCACAGCACTCGGCGGCGGACTGCGCCTCGGCCAGAATCTGCTCGGCATTGGCCAGCGTTTCCTGCTCCTGTTCCAGGGCTTCCAGCTCCCCTTCGCACAGCGCCAGTTCATCGAGCTCCTCGACCTGATAGCGCAGCAGCTGTCGACGTGCACGCACCTCATCGCCATCATTGCTCATGCGCTTGAGGCGACGATGCGCCTCCTGCCAGTGACGGAAGTCCTCGCGCAACTGGGCAGCCTGAGTCTCCAGGCCCGCATATTCGTCGAGCTGACGCAGATGCGTCTCTTCCTTGAGCAGGGAGTGATGGGCGTGCTGGGAGTGGATGTCGATCAGGTGCTCGCCCAGCTCGCGCAGGTCGGCGATGGTGCAGGGCGTGCCGTTGATCCAGGCCTTGGAGCGGCCGCTGGCGGTGATGACGCGACGCAGCAGGCAGTCGTCGCTGCCCAGTTCGCGCTCATCCAGCCACTGACGGGCGTCGCCAAGCTCACTGATATCGAAACGCGCGATGAGGTCGGCGCGGTCGGCGCCATGGCGCACGCTGCCGGCATCAGCACGCTCGCCCAGGCACAGGCCAAGGGCGCCGAGCAGGATGGACTTGCCGGCACCGGTCTCGCCGGTGATGGCGGTCATGCCGCGGCGGAAATCGAGTTCCAGCGTTTCGACGATGGCAAAATCTTGGATGGCGAGTTGCAGCAGCATGACTACCTCCGAGGGGGCTTTGACGTACGCCGTGCTGGGGGGAACATCAGCGGACCCGGACTCGATGGGCGGGCTACGGTGTCGCCATACAGTATGTTTATACAGTGAACATGGCTTTTTATACAGCACGTTCGGGTGGCCTTCAATCCATGCCGGGCTCAGTGGGGAGAAAAGCCTGCGGCAAGGCTTGAGAAGCGATGTGCTGTCCCCATATAGAGGCACTGACACTTTCAGTCGGCAGCAATGGCCTGGCCTTGCTGCCTCTCAAGGCAACTCATGGCCTGTCTGTCAGCCAGTACGCGTGATGCTTCGCGACAAGCTCAGCAGGCCACGAATCAGGGCAATGGCGCATAGACGCCGGCCCGCAGGAGATCAGCATGGCTCAGGACCCGCAGACCCCGATGGATGAAGAGCTTCAGCGTGCCGCTCGCGATGCCGAGCCGCAGCCGGAAACGCCGGAAGGTGAAGTGATCGACAACGTACTGGATGCCGACGATACCGGCGCCGAAGGCTCTCTGGTGGACAACCCGGAAGCCGAGATGCTGGCCGCTCAGGTCGAAGAGCTTGAGCAGGCCGTCAAGGAAGCCAAGGACCAGGCGCTGCGTGCGGCTGCCGATGCGCAGAACGCGCGCCGTCGTGCCGAGCAGGACGCCGAGAAGGCGCGCAAGTTCGCGCTGGAGAAGTTCGTCAAGGAAATGCTGCCGGTGGTGGATTCCCTCGAGAAGGCGCTGGAATCCATGTCGGGTGACGAAGCGGCCAAGACCCACGTCGAAGGCATCGAGATGACCTTGAAAATGCAGCTGGATGCCCTGAACAAGTCAGGCGTCGAGCAGCTGGATCCGCACGGCGAGCCCTTCGATCCGGAATACCATCAGGCTGTCGCCATGGTGCCGTCCCCGGACGCGGAGCCGAACAGCGTCATCGACGTGATGCAGAAGGGTTACACCCTCAATGGCCGCCTGGTGCGTCCGGCGATGGTGGCAGTCAGCAAGGCCTCCTGAGGCCTGCGCGCTCCCGACGCCCGATAGGCGTTGGATCGCGCCCTGTGGGGGCTCAGGGCGATCCGGCCGGGAAAATTTGCCCGGCCGGGTCTTGAAACCCTGACACGCGACCCCATCTAGAGAAACAAGTTCAGGCACCGACACAAGGTGCCGACATCCAGACTTATCTTTCAGGCTAGCAACAGATTCGAGGTATACGATTATGGGACGCATCATCGGTATTGACTTGGGTACTACCAACTCCTGTGTGGCAGTGCTCGACGGCGAGAAAACCAAGGTCATCGAAAACGCTGAAGGCGGTCGCACCACACCGTCCATCATCGCTTACACCGACGACAACGAGATTCTGGTCGGCCAGTCGGCCAAGCGTCAGGCAGTGACCAACCCGGAGAACACCCTCTTCGCGGTCAAGCGCCTGATCGGTCGCAAGTTCAAGGATGATGTGGTTCAGAAAGACATCAAGATGGTGCCGTACAAGATTGTCGAAGCTGATAACGGCGACGCCTGGGTGCAGGTGAAAGACAAGAAGATGGCACCGCCGCAGATCAGTGCGGAAATCCTCAAGAAGATGAAGAAGACCGCGGAAGACTACCTCGGTGAAGAAGTCACCGAAGCCGTCATCACCGTGCCGGCCTACTTCAACGATTCCCAGCGTCAGGCGACCAAGGACGCCGGCCGCATCGCGGGTCTCGACGTCAAGCGCATCATCAACGAGCCGACTGCCGCAGCCCTCGCCTACGGCATGGACAAGTCTCGTGGTGACAAGACCATCGCGGTCTACGACCTGGGCGGCGGTACCTTCGATATCTCCATCATCGAAGTCGCCGACGTCGACGGTGAGACCCAGTTCGAAGTGCTCGCCACCAACGGCGACACCTTCCTGGGTGGTGAAGATTTCGACATGCACCTGATCAACTACCTGGTTGACCAGTTCAAGGCAGACAGCGGTATCGATCTGTCCGGCGACAACCTCGCCATGCAGCGTCTGAAGGAAGCCGCCGAGAAGGCCAAGATCGAGCTGTCCAGCGCTCAGCAGACCGACGTGAACCTGCCGTACATCACGGCTGACAACACCGGTCCGAAGCACCTGAACGTCAAGGTGACCCGTTCCAAGCTCGAGTCTCTGGTCGACGACCTGGTCGCACGCTCCTTGAAGCCGTGCCAGACCGCGCTGTCCGACGCCGGCCTGTCCGCCTCCGAGATCGACGACGTCATCCTGGTCGGTGGTCAGACCCGCATGCCGCTGGTGCAGTCCAAGGTGGCCGAGTTCTTCGGCAAGGAAGCCCGCAAGGACGTCAACCCGGATGAAGCGGTCGCCGTCGGCGCCGGCATCCAGGGCGGCGTGCTGGGCGGCGACGTCAAGGACGTGCTGCTGCTGGACGTGACGCCGCTGACCCTCGGTATCGAGACCATGGGTGGCGTGCTGACGCCGCTGATCGAGAAGAACACCACCATCCCGACCAAGAAGTCCCAGGTGTTCTCCACCGCTGACGACAACCAGGGCGCGGTGACCATCCACGTCCTGCAGGGTGAGCGCAAGCAGGCCGCGCAGAACAAGTCTCTGGGTCGCTTCGACCTGGCCGACATTCCGCCGGCACCGCGCGGTGTGCCGCAGATCGAAGTCGCCTTCGATCTGGATGCCAACGGTATCCTGAACGTGTCCGCCAAGGACAAGGCGACCGGCAAGGAACAGTCCATCGTCATCAAGTCTTCCGGCGGCCTGTCCGACGACGAGATCGAACAGATGGTGCGTGACGCGGAAGCCAACGCCGACGAAGACAAGAAGTTCGAGGAAATGGTCCAGCTGCGCAATCAGGCCGACGGCATGATTCACGCGACCAAGAAGACCCTGACCGAAGCCGGTGACAAGGCCGAAGCCAGCGAGAAGGAAGCCATCGAGACGGCCATTTCCGAGCTGGAAGAAGCCCTGAAAGGCGACGACAAGGATGCGATCCAGGCCAAGCTGGATGCACTGACCGAAGCGTCCGGCAACCTGGCGCAGAAGCTCTACGCCGAGCAGGGCGCCCAGGGTGAGCAGGCTGCCGAAGGTCAGGCTGGCAAGAAGCAGGACGACGACGTGGTTGACGCCGAGTACGAGGAAGTCAACGACGACAAGAAGTCCTGAGGGATTTCTTGAACGACGTCTGATGACAGCGCGGGAGCCTTGTGAAGGTGTCCCGCGTTGTCGTTTGCATCGGTGGCGCCTTGCGCTAGCCGCGAGCCACCGGTGACAACCGGCATTCCAGAACAGACCGGCAGCCTCAGGCTGCCAGCAATCCAGGCGGACCTGATCCATGTCCAAGCGTGATTATTACGAAGTGCTTGGTGTCGAGCGTGGCGCCGACACCAAGGACATCAAGAAGGCGTACCGACGCCTGGCCCAGAAGCATCACCCGGACCGCAACCCGGATGATGAAACTTCGGCCGAGAAGTTCCGTGAAGTCTCTGAAGCCTACGAAGTGCTGTCCGATGCTGACAAGCGCGCCGCCTATGACCAGTTCGGTCATGCCGGTGTCGATGGTCAGGGCGGCGGTGGCTTCGGTGGCGGCGGCTTTGGCGGTGGTGGTGCCGGCGGCTTCGGCGATGTGTTCGGCGATGTCTTCGGTGACATCTTCGGTGGCGGCGGTGGTCGTCGCAACCCGAACGCTCCGCAGCGCGGTAGCGACCTGCGTTACAACCTGGATCTCGATCTGGAATCGGCAGTTGCCGGTACCACGGTCGATATCCGCGTGCCGCGTCTGGCGGCCTGTGGCCACTGCGATGGCGATGGTGCCGAGCCGGGTTCCAGCAAGGAAACCTGCCCGACCTGCAATGGCATGGGCAAGGTGCGCATGCAGCAGGGCTTCTTCGCGGTCGAGCAGGCGTGTCCGACCTGCCACGGTCGTGGCGAGAAGATCAGCGTGCCGTGTCGCAAGTGTCACGGCGAAGGTCGCGTCCAGGAATCCAAGACCCTCTCGGTCAAGATTCCGCCGGGCGTCGACACCGGCGACCGCATCCGCCTGAACGGCGAAGGCGAGGGTGGTGTCAATGGCGGGCCATCAGGTGATCTGTATGTGCAGGTCAACCTGCGCGAGCACGAGATCTTCAAGCGCGATGGTCGTCACCTGCAGTGTGAAGTGCCGATCAGCTTTGTCGATGCGGCGCTGGGCGGTGAGCTCAACGTGCCGACCCTCGACGGACGTGTCGTGCTTAAGATTCCGGCCGAGACCCAGACCGGCAAGCTGTTCCGTCTGCGCGGCAAGGGCGTCAAGCCGGTGCGCGGCGGCCCCGCCGGGGACCTGCTGTGCAAGGTGGTCATCGAGACTCCGGTCAGCCTGAATGAAGAGCAGAAGGAGCTGCTGCGTCAGTTCCAGCAGAGCCTTGGTGATACCGGCAAGAGCCATTCACCGAAGGAGAACAGCTTCTTCGATGGCGTGAAGAAGTTCTTCGAAGACATGAAGCCCTAGGCATTCGCCTTGCCGTCTGCGGGCCAGTCCCGTGGATGGCCTTCATGCCAGAGAGCCCCGCACTCGACTTGTCGAGTGCGGGGCTCTCGCGTTTCAGGCTCGGTGGCTCAGCCAGGCAATTCAGTCCGGTGACTCATTCTGGTAGCTCAGTCCAGTAGCACAGCCCGGGGCATGGCTACTCCGGCGCCGATTCAGCCGTGAAGGCCTCGGGCTCGATGACGGCAAAGCAGCTCAGCAGCGTGGTCTGGAAGCTGCTGAAGTTGTCATCCGAGATCATCAGGAAGCGATTGCCTTCCAGATGCGTCAGCCCTTCGAAGTTGTCCAGCGACCAGCCATCGCCGCTCGACAGGCGTGCCAGGGTGCGCACCTCGGCCTGGGTGCCGGGCTCGCCGAGATGCGCGCGGCGCAGGCTGATCACCAGCGGGAAGGGCGGTGAGAAGGCGCGCTCTAGCATCAGCATGTCACCGTCGGGCAGCATCTCCATCGCGGTCAGGCTCGAGCCGGTGTCGCTGGCCAACGGGTAGCTCCACTCGTGCTTGTCGTCGAGGCTGAAGATGCGCGTCATGCCCTCGCTCATGCCCTCCGGCGTGGCTTCCAGTCCGGCGAGCATGCCGTATTCCGGGTGCAGGGTCAGGGCTTCCATGCCGTTGTTGGGCGCCGCGCCACGCGCGCCCATCGGGGTGAAGGGCTCGCTGACGGCCAGGCCGCTGGGCAGGAAGTGCTCGACGCGTGGCTGCTGCTCGAAGCTGATCACCAGGCGGGAGTCGCCGCGGCGGTCATTGTTCGCGCGCAGCAGCTGCAGGCCCTCGGCATCACTGAGGGCGCCGCGCAGCGAGACATCGGTCTCGTCGCGTAGGGTGTAGGTGTTGAGCGCCTTGGCCCCGACCAGCTCACCGTGACGGAAGGCGAGCCGCAGGCGATGCAGCCAGCCGCGGTCCGACACGGCATACAGCAGTGACTCGTCCTGGTCCCAGCCGATGTCCGACAGGCCACCTACGGGGGTGTCATCCAGCCATTTGCCCGGCAGCCTGAGCGTGCCGCACCACTGGATTTCCGGGAACTCGCTCTTCTGTTCCGGCGATGCCAGCGTGTAGGGGCGCGGGTGAACGCCGCAGGCGCTCAACAGGCCGGCGAGCGCCGTGGTGACAGAGAGGGTCTGGAGCATGCGCCAGCGGCGCGAGGCGGGGGATTGGCGTGCAGGCATGCTGACTCCGGAGACTGAGCGGTGATGAGAAAAATGACGATCAACAGGAGACAACCTGGTACGAGGCTACTCTAGCGCGTAACCGACACAAATACATGACGTCAGCCAACGCTGCAGGTGGCTGATATACTCGTGGCAACAGCATAGGTGGCACGCTCGGGGCATGCTCGCGGGCTGTCACCCTCAAGACCCACAACAGGCAGGAGTCAGCATGACCCGTATCGCAATCATGGGCGTCGCCGGACGCATGGGACGCACGTTGGTCGAGGCCGTCGGTGCAGTGGAAGGTCTGACGCTGGCGGCGGGCATCGTCGAATCCGGCAGCTCCCTGGCGGGCGTCGACATCGGTGAGCTGGCCGGTCAGAGTCGTCTGGGCGTGGTCGCCAGCGACAGTCTGGCTGCCGTGGTGGATGACTTCGATGTGGTGATCGATTTCACCGCACCGCAGGTGACGCTGGCCAACCTGGCGCTGTGCGCCGAGCACGGCAAGCGCATGGTGATTGGCACGACCGGTTTCACGCCGGAGCAGCTCGAGCAGCTGGATGGCTACCGTGACAGCGTGCCCTTCGTGTTCGCGGCCAACATGAGCTCCGGCGTCAACCTGACCCTCAAGCTGCTGGAAACCGCCGCGCGTGCCCTGGGCGATGCCGGCTACGACATCGAGATCATCGAGGCGCACCACCGCCACAAGGTCGATGCTCCCTCCGGTACGGCGCTGGCGATGGGCGAGGCCGTGGCACATTCCATCGGACGTGATCTCGCCACCCATGGTGTCTTCGCGCGTGAAGGTCAGTGCGGCCCGCGTACCGACAAGGAAATCGGCTTCGCCACCGTGCGTGCCGGTGACATCGTCGGTGAGCACACCGTGATGTTCGCCACCGAAGGCGAGCGCATCGAGATCACCCACAAGGCGTCGAGCCGCATGACCTTCGCCAAGGGCGCGGCACGCGCGGCCGAATGGCTGTCAGGGCGCGAAGTCGGCCGCTATGACATGCAGGATGTGCTGGGGCTCAAGTGAGCGAAGTAGAGAGCAAAGTGGGGAGCGGAATGGAGAGCCTGGCGCTGAGATGACAGTCTGGCGACATTCAGGAGAATTTCTTGAAAGCTGTCTCGGTGGGCAGGATGCGGCGCACGCGTGAGTCATTCTGGCCGCCTTGCGCCGCTGGACTGCGTCGCTTTACAAGCGCTGTGCAGTGTCCCGGCTCGGCCAAGGGTTTCAGCAAGCTGGCCGCGGCGACGAAACGACCGTATCGTGGGCCTTGTCGCCTGTTGGCGGGGCATGCGCGGGGTGGTCAGCACTCAAGGATTCCGGTAATCTCTACCCAATTTGGCCACGTTCTTGGCCGCCCTATTGGTTGCCGTTTTGGCAGCGCTCGGGCCAGCAGCATTCCGAAGAATGATAACAAGCGGGATGAAACCTGATTTTTCGGTTTCGTCCCGCTTTTTTGCAACCTGAATTTGCCGCTTCTGGCGCGCGTCTGTCCAGTGACAGGCACCTGGCAGAAGTCGGCAGCGGGACACAGGCTCGGCGAATGCCGAGTACGATAATCAAGCAGCATGTCCGGTGTTCGACCGCGGATTCCGGGCAGGAAAGTGGACACTATGGGGAGGACGTTGCGTTGATCAAACCCGCGATACTGGCCTTGGAAGACGGCAGTGTATTTCACGGCAGCGCCATCGGTGCTGATGGGCAGACCAGCGGCGAGGTAGTGTTCAACACTGCCATGACCGGCTACCAGGAAATCCTGACCGATCCCTCCTACACCCGACAGATCGTCACTCTGACGTATCCGCACATCGGCAATACCGGCATCAACGACGAGGACACCGAGTCCGACAGCGTCGCAGCCGCCGGCCTGGTCATCCGCGACCTCCCGCTGCTGGCCAGCAACTTCCGTTCCACTCGCTCCCTCGATCAGTATCTGCGCGACGAGAACGTCGTCGGCATCGCTGACATCGACACGCGTCGCCTGACGCGCATCCTGCGCGAGAAGGGCTCCCTGAACGGTGCCATCCTCGCCGGTGAAGATGCCCAGGGTGATGACGCCGTCGAACGCGCGCTGGAAGCGGCACGCGCCTTCCCGGGTCTGAAGGGCATGGACCTGGCCAAGGAAGCCTCCTGCAGCGAGCAGTTCGAGTGGCACGAAGGCGAATGGACACTGGGCGAAGGCTACGCCGATACCCGTGAGTCCGAGCGTCCCTTCCACGTGGTCGCCTACGACTACGGCGTCAAGCACAACATCCTGCGCATGCTGGCCTCCCGCGGCTGCCGCCTGACCGTCGTGCCGGCGCAGACGCCTGCCGCCGAGGTGCTGGCGCTCAATCCGGATGGCGTCTTCCTGTCCAACGGCCCGGGCGACCCCGAGCCCTGCGACTACGCCATCACCGCGATTCGTGAAGTGCTCGAGACCGACACGCCGGTCTTCGGCATCTGCCTGGGTCACCAGCTGCTGGCACTGGCCTCCGGCGCGACCACGGTCAAGATGGGCCACGGTCACCATGGTGCCAACCACCCGGTGCAGGACCTCGACAGCGGTGTGGTGATGATCACCAGCCAGAACCATGGCTTCGCAGTGGATGAAGCGGGCATGCCGAGCAGCCTGCGCGCGACCCACAAGTCGCTGTTTGACGGTAGCCTGCAGGGCATCGAGCGCACCGACCGCCCGGCCTTCAGCTTCCAGGGTCACCCGGAAGCCAGTCCCGGCCCGCAGGACGTCGCCCCGCTGTTCGATCGTTTCATCGAGATGATGCGCGCGCGACGCTGAGCCGAGCGCAGGCCCGAGGGCCTGATCCATCGTTGAGTTCAGTCACCAGATCATTGCGGGAAGAGACATGCCGAAACGTACAGACCTAAACAGCATCCTGATCATCGGCGCCGGCCCCATCGTCATCGGCCAGGCGTGCGAGTTCGACTATTCCGGCGCACAGGCCTGCAAGGCCCTGCGTGAAGAGGGTTACCGGGTCATCCTGGTCAACTCCAACCCGGCAACCATCATGACCGACCCGGTGATGGCCGATGCGACCTACATCGAGCCGATCACCTGGGAAACCGTGGCGCGCATCATCGAGAAGGAACGCCCGGACGCCATCCTACCGACCATGGGCGGCCAGACCGCACTGAACTGTGCGCTGGCGCTGGAGCGCGAAGGCGTGCTCGAGCAGTACGGTGTCGAGATGATCGGTGCCAACGCCGACACCATCGACAAGGCCGAAGACCGTGATCGCTTCGACAAGGCGATGAAGAAGATCGGTCTGGCGTGCCCGAAGGCCAAGGTCGCGCACTCCATGGAAGAAGCCTGGGAAATCCAGGCCGAGCTGGGCTTCCCGTCCATCATCCGTCCCAGCTTCACCATGGGCGGTTCCGGCGGCGGCGTGGCGTACAACCGTGAAGAATTCGAAGAGATCTGCCATCGCGGCTTCGAGCTGTCGCCGACCCGCGAGCTGTTGATCGACGAATCGCTGCTGGGCTGGAAGGAATACGAGATGGAGGTCGTTCGTGACAAGAACGACAACTGCATCATCGTCTGCGCCATCGAGAACTTCGACCCGATGGGCGTGCACACCGGCGACTCCATCACCGTCGCCCCGGCCCAGACCCTGACCGACAAGGAATACCAGCTGATGCGTGATGCATCGCTGGCCGTTCTGCGCGAGATCGGCGTCGAGACCGGCGGTTCCAACGTCCAGTTCGGCATCTGCCCGGACACTGGCCGCATGGTCGTGATCGAGATGAACCCGCGCGTGTCGCGTTCCTCGGCGCTGGCTTCCAAGGCGACCGGCTTCCCGATCGCCAAGATCGCCGCCAAGCTGGCCGTCGGCTACACCCTGGACGAGCTGCAGAACGACATCACCGGTGGCAAGACGCCGGCGTCCTTCGAGCCGTCCATCGATTACGTCGTCACCAAGATTCCGCGCTTCACCTTCGAGAAGTTCCCGCAGGCCAATGACCGCCTGACCACGCAGATGAAGTCGGTCGGCGAAGTCATGGCCATCGGCCGTACCTTCCAGGAATCCCTGCAGAAGGCGCTGCGTGGCATGGAGACTGGCGTTGACGGCCTCGACCCGATCGTCGAGAACTTCAGCGACGAGAACATGGCGCGTATCAAGGGCGAGCTGCAGGCCGCCGGTGCCGAGCGTATCTTCTACATCGCCGATGCCATGCGTGCCGGTCTCGATATCGAAGAGATCTTCCGCCTCACCAACATCGACCGCTGGTACCTGGTGCAGCTGGCCGACCTGATCGCTCAGGAAGGCGCAGTAGCCGCAAGCTCGCTGGGCGAGATGGACGCTGATCGTCTGTTCCGTCTCAAGCGCAAGGGCTTCAGCGATGCGCGCCTGGCGCGTCTGATGGGCGTGTCCGAGAAGGCCTTCCGCAAGCACCGCCAGAAGCAGGGCATCCGTCCGGTCTACAAGCGCGTCGACACCTGTGCCGCCGAATTCGCGTCCGACACCGCCTACATGTACTCCACCTATGAGGAAGAGTGCGAGGCGGAAGTCAGCGACAAGAAGAAGATCATGGTGCTGGGTGGCGGTCCGAACCGTATCGGTCAGGGCATCGAGTTCGACTACTGCTGTGTCCACGCCTCCCTCGCCATGCGCGCGGACGGCTACGAGACCATCATGGTCAACTGCAACCCGGAAACCGTGTCCACCGACTACGACACTTCCGATCGCCTCTACTTCGAGCCGGTCACCCTGGAAGACGTGCTGGAGATCGCCGACAAGGAACAGCCGGTCGGTGTCATCGTCCAGTTCGGTGGCCAGACGCCGTTGAAGCTGGCGCGTGAGCTCGAAGCCGCCGGTGTGCCGATCATCGGTACCACGCCGGACGCCATCGACCGCGCCGAAGACCGCGAGCGTTTCCAGCAGATGATCGAGAAGCTCGGTCTGATCCAGCCGGAAAACGCCACCGCGCGCAGCTTCGAGGAAGCCTTCGTCAAGGCCGAGGTCATCGGTTATCCGCTGGTGGTGCGCCCGAGCTACGTGCTGGGCGGCCGCGCGATGGAAATCGTCTACTCGGCCGCCGAGCTCGAGAACTACATGACCCACGCGGTCAAGGTCTCCAATGACTCGCCGGTGTTGCTGGACCACTTCCTGAACGCGGCCATCGAGGTCGACATCGACGCGGTGTCCGACGGCAAGCAGGTCGTGATCGGCGCCATCATGCAGCACATCGAGCAGGCCGGTATCCATTCCGGTGACTCCGCGTGCGCACTGCCGCCGTACTCGCTGCCGGCAGACGTCCAGGAAGAGATGCGCGAGCAGGTCAAGCGCATGGCGCTGGAACTCAACGTCGTCGGCCTGATGAACGTGCAGCTGGCCTGGCAGGATGGCGTGATCTACGTCATCGAGGTCAACCCGCGCGCTTCACGTACCGTGCCGTTCGTCTCCAAGTGCATCGGCCAGTCGCTGGCGCAGATCGCCGCACGCTGCATGGCCGGCCAGACCCTGGAAGAGATCGGTTTCACCCAGGAAATCGTGCCGACCTTCTACAGTGTGAAGGAAGCGGTGCTGCCGTTCGCCAAGTTCCCGGGGGTCGACCCGATCCTGTCGCCGGAAATGAAGTCCACCGGCGAAGTGATGGGCTCCGGCGATACCTTCGCGGAAGCCTTCTACAAGGCGCAGCTGGGTGCCGGTGAAGCCATCCCGACCCTGACTGGCGATCGCAAGGCCTTCCTGTCCGTGCGTGAGTTCGACAAGGCGGGCGTTATCGAGGTAGCCCGCTCTCTGGTAACATTAGGCTTTACGCTTTGTGCTACCCGTGGCACGGCAGAGGTGATTGCCGCTGCCGGCCTCGAGGTTGAACCCGTCAACAAGGTGTTCGAAGGGCGGCCGCATATCGTCGACATGATCAAGAACGGCGAGATCGCCTATATCGTCAACACCACAGAGGGACGTCAGGCCATCAATGACTCGTCCGTGATCCGTCGCACGGCGCTGGCGCACAAGGTGCCCTATGCCACGACGCTGGCGGGTGCCAATGCCGTGTGCATGGCGCTTGCCTACGGCAACGACGTCAAGGTCCGTCGTCTCCAGGATATGCATGCAGGAGTCATGATATGAGTAGAAGTCCGATGACCGTCGAAGGCGAAGACCGCCTTCGCAAGGAGCTCGAGCACCTAAAGGGCACTGAGCGTCCCCGGGTCATCGCTGACATCGCGGAAGCCCGTGAGCACGGCGATCTCAAGGAGAATGCCGAGTACCACGCCGCGCGTGAACAGCAGGGTTTCATCGAGGGTCGTATCCAGGAGATCGAGTCCAAGCTCTCCATGTCCCAGGTGATCGACGTCACCAAGTTGCCGAAAACTGGCAAGGTGATCTTCGGCACCACGGTCGACCTGATGAACCTCGATGACGATAGCGAAGTGCGCTATCGCATCGTTGGCGAAGATGAAGCCAGCATCAAGGACGGCAAGATCTCCGTCACCTCTCCGATCGCGCGTGCGCTGATCGGCAAGGAAGAAGGGGATGTCGTGGTCGTGCGTACCCCGGGTGGCGATGTGGAGTATGAAATCTCCGAAGTGCATCACATCTGAAGCACGTCACATCTGAAGTGCATCGCCTCTGATTCGTCAGATCCTGATGCCGTGACAGCCCTGCCGGTAACCCCGGCAGGGCTGTTTTTTTGGCCTGCGGGCACGAAACCCTTCAGGGAGGGAGTAATGGAAGTACAGGGAAGTCAGCCGGAAAAGCGCATCATGGCAACCTCCATGGTGGCCATCTTCATGGTGCTCGGGTTCATGCTGTTCGGGGTGGCATATGTGGTCTCCCAGTCGTTTGCCTATCGGTACACCGGGGACTCGGCGCTGTTGACGCCATCATTGGTCCTCGGGAGTGCCCTGTTGGCGAGGGGAGTTTTCCACCTGGTGATGCCGCTGGCGCACTTCGGTGATCAGGCGCTTTATCTGCGGCCGTCACCACTCATGGGGTGTCGCAAGATCGATTATGAGCTGATCGAGGATTTCACCTTCGACAAGAAGACGCTGGTCATCAAGTATCGCGATGCCGGCAACGGTGATGGGGAGTCCAGAAAGACTACACTCAAGCGTCATCAGGTCACCCAGCGGGCGCTGGACGACATCACCTTCGAGCTGAATCAGCGCGTCAGGTCGTGATTGTCAGCAACAGAAAACAGAAACGCCGCCCTCGATGAGGGCGGCGTTTCTGTCTGCGGCAGGCGTGGCGTGCGAGGTGAGCCTCGTCAGGCCTGGGCCCGGCGGCTTACTTCTCGCTGAAGCGCTGTACGTTCGACAGCTTCGGCTTGGCCTGCGGGTTGCGGCGATACAGCAGAGCGATCTTGCCGATGCTCTGGATCAGGGTCGCGCCGGTTTCGCTGCACAGGTGGCGAGCCACCTCGCCGCGCGCTTCGCGATCGTTGATCGCCAGCTTCAGCTTGATCAGTTCGTGATCGTGCAGTGCGCGCTCCAGTTCGGTCACGACGCCTTCGGAAAGGCCGTTTTCCGAGACGGTGACGATCGGGTCAAGATGGTGCCCGATGCTGCGAAATGCTTTCTTTTGTGACTGTGACAAGCTCATGGTATCGTAAAGTTTCCCTGTTGGCGTCCGATGGGAGCGGGGAGCGTAGCGAAAGACAGGGTCGACTCCAGGGCTTGAAATCCAGGGGTGTGAACCCGTCTGTTGCGCAGGCAATGTCTGTGCCCACGGGCGGAACCGCGCGCAGGACCCGCCATTCTACTCCATGACGACGCTCATGACACGACCCGTGCGCAAGCTTGCCACGCCTTTCGTGTCGTCGTTATCCCCCGCGCTATCTCCCGCCAGTATTCGATTTTCCCCGACATTCCAGGTGACAACGTGGCTCACCCCAGCAAGAGCAGTGCTGGCTGGATGAAGGAACACTTTGATGACGCCTATGTCCAGCGCAGCTGGGCCGACGGTTATCGTTCCCGTGCCAGCTACAAACTGATTGAAATCGATGACAAGGACCGCCTGCTCAAGCCGGGCGCCACCGTCATCGACCTCGGCGCAGCCCCCGGTGGCTGGAGCCAGATCGCCGCGGACCGCGTCGGCATGGAAGGCGTGGTCATCGCCTCCGACATTCTCGAGATGGACGCCCTGGCCGGTGTCGATTTCATTCAGGGCGACTTCACCGAAGAGGCCGTGCTGAACCAGATTCTGGCCACCCTGGGTGACCGCCCGGTGGACCTCGTGATCTCCGACATGGCGCCCAACATGAGCGGCATGAGCGCGATCGATCAGCCTGCCGGCATGTATCTGGTCGAGCTGGCGCTGGATCTGGCGCGCCAGACCCTCAAGCCGGGCGGCAATTTCCTGGTCAAGGTCTTCCAGGGCGAGGGCTTCGATGCCTATCTGAAGGACATGCGTGGCAGCTTCAAGAAGGTCGTGACCCGCAAGCCGGAAGCGTCGCGTGCACGCTCACGCGAAGTCTATCTGCTGGGGCAGGGCTTCAAGGGTTGATGATCAGTGTCCTTGCATGCCGCTGCACGCGGCAGGTATCGACTCGCGGTGGCGAGATTTCCACGTTGCTGGTCGCATGCTTCATCGCGGGTTAAGGCGAGCCATGCGATGCTCGTCCAGACTGGCGCCAATGTGTCCGGGCGAGTCGCGGCGCTGGCTGATGCAGGCTGTCTATCGGCGCAATAGTCCATTGTCGGGCTTTAAGCAATGGTTGCCAGCCCCCATCTGGTGTAGTGTCGATATCATTGGGTCTTGAGTACGATGGGCCAGTGACAGTTCGGTGGGTTTCAATGCCTTACCGATGCTGGCAGGCAAGTAGCACGATGCACGGCAAGCTTTGAGTGACTCGGTAGGCGAAGTGGCGCGTTGCGCTAACTTGATACCCCGCAGGCACGATCAGATAGCATGGCAGGCCACCACAAGACGGCAGTCGGAGTATTCACGGCATGCCAAGACAGATTCATGCAATGAGGGTGTCCCCTTGAACGACATGGCGAAGAACCTGATTCTCTGGTTGATCATCGCAGCAGTGCTGCTGACGGTGTTCAACAACTTCAGCGTCGATACCTCGCCGCAGGCGATGAACTATTCACAGTTCGTCCAGCAGGTGCAGAACGACCGGATCAAGAGTGTGACCATCGATGGTTACACCATTGAGGGTGAGCGGGCCGATGGCTCCAGCTTCACCACCATCCGGCCGGCGGCGTCCGATCCCAAGCTGATGGATGACCTGCTTGCCAACAAGGTGGAGGTCATCGGCAAGAAGCCTGAGCAGCAGTCGCTGTGGACACGCCTGTTGATTGCCAGCTTCCCGATTCTGATCATTCTGGCCATCTTCATGTTCTTCATGCGCCAGATGCAGGGTGGCGGTGCCGGCAAGGGTGGTCCGATGAGCTTCGGCAAGTCCAAGGCCAAGCTGCTGAGCCAGGACCAGATCAAGACCACCTTCAGCGATGTCGCAGGCTGTGACGAAGCGAAGGAAGAGGTCGAGGAACTTGTCGACTTCCTCAAGGACCCCAGCAAGTTCCAGCGTCTTGGCGGTCAGATTCCGCGTGGCGTCCTGATGGTAGGCCCGCCGGGTACCGGCAAGACCCTGCTCGCCAAGGCGATCGCCGGTGAAGCCAAGGTGCCGTTCTTCAGCATCTCCGGTTCTGACTTCGTCGAGATGTTCGTCGGTGTCGGTGCCTCCCGTGTGCGTGACATGTTCGAGCAGGCCAAGAAGCAGGCACCGTGCATCATCTTCATCGATGAGATCGACGCCGTCGGCCGTCACCGTGGCTCCGGCATGGGCGGTGGTCACGATGAGCGTGAGCAGACGCTGAACCAGCTGCTGGTCGAGATGGATGGCTTCGAGGCGAACGACGGCATCATCGTCATCGCCGCGACCAACCGTCCTGACGTGCTTGACCCCGCGCTGCTGCGCCCGGGCCGCTTCGACCGTCAGGTGACCGTCGCGCTGCCGGACATCCGTGGTCGCGAGCACATCCTCGGCGTTCACCTGCGCAAGGTGCCGATGGGCGATGACGTCGTACCGGTCAACATTGCACGTGGTACGCCGGGCTTCTCCGGTGCGGACCTGGCCAACCTGGTCAATGAAGCCGCCCTGTTCGCCGCGCGTCGCAACAAGCGTCTGGTCGGCATGGAAGAGCTGGAGCTGGCCAAGGACAAGATCATGATGGGCGCCGAGCGCAAATCGATGGTCATGTCCGAGAAGGAGAAGCGCAACACGGCCTATCACGAGTCTGGCCACGCCATCATCGGCCTGGTGATGCCCGAGCATGACCCGGTCTACAAGGTGTCGATCATTCCGCGCGGTCGTGCGCTGGGTGTGACGATGTTCCTGCCGGAAGAGGATCGCTACAGCTACTCGCGTCAGCAGATCATCAGTCAGATCTGCTCGCTGTTCGGCGGTCGTATCGCCGAAGAGATGACGCTGGGCCCGAACGGTGTCACCACCGGCGCGTCCAACGACATCAAGCGTGCTACCGAGCTTGCCCACAACATGGTCGCCAAGTGGGGTCTCTCCAGTGAGATGGGCCCGATCATGTACGACGAGGACGAGTCCCATCAGTTCCTCGGTGGCCCGGGTCAGGGTGGCGGCAAGCTGAAGTCTGGCGACACCACCTCGCGTCTCGACAAGGAAGTGCGTCGTATCATCGACGAGTGCTACGCCAAGGCGCAGCAGATCCTGGAAGAGAATCGCGACAAGCTGGATGCGATGACCGAAGCGCTGATGACCTACGAGACCATCGATGCCGAGCAGCTGGCGGACATCATGGCGGGTCGTGCTCCGCGTCCGCCGAAGGACTGGGGTGGCCCGGCGAGCGGCGGTGACGGTGGCCTGGTGGCCCCGGTTGCCGACACTCCGAAGGCGGAAGCGCCGGAAGCTCCCAAGGCGGATGATGACGCTGATGGCAGTGAAGATGACGACAGCAATCGCCGTCGCCCGTCTGATCCGCTGGGAGGCCCGAGCGGCCATTGATGTAGGCCTGATCTAGGCCCGATCTAGGCATAAGGGGCGCCCGATATCGCATGCGATGTCTGAAGCCTCTGAAAGGAAAAACGCCTGACTGGCTTGCCAGTCGGGCGTTTTCTTGTCTGCAGCAGTGGTGGCCTGTACCACTGCAGCAATGACGCTGGTGAAGTTAAGGTATTGCTGATGAGTGGCCTACGCCGTGGCGTGACGGTGTCGACTCATGTCTCTGCACGGGCATTGTCAGCGCCATGATGAGCGTGGGGTGAAAGGTCTGAGCCAATGGCGTTGCCATCTGCTGACGCCCCGTGTGGTGGCCATTCCACGCCTTGCGCACCATGGGCTGGCTCTTTAAAGTGGTGCCCAATCATTTCTGACCGGGCTGCGAAGCCACCTTCGCGCCTCTCTCGCCTGTATGGAATGCCATGACGAATTCTGCCTTGAGTACGCCTCTCGAGCCTCGAGTGGGCCATCTGATGTCACTGGAGTGCGCTGGACACCATCTTGATCTCTCGCGTCCGCGGGTGATGGGGATTCTCAACGTGACGCCGGACTCCTTCTCGGATGGCGGCCGCAGCGCGACCCTGGACGCCGCGCTGCGCAATGCCGAGCAGATGCTGGCCGATGGTGCCGCGATGATCGATGTCGGCGGTGAGTCGACGCGACCCGGGGCGACGCCGGTCAGCACCGAAGAAGAGCTTGAGCGGGTCTGCCCGGTGGTGGAGCGGCTGGTGAGCGAGCTGGGCGCCTTGGTGAGCATCGATACCAGCAACCCGCAAGTCATGCGCGAAACCGCACGGCTGGGGGCCGGTATGATCAATGACGTGCGTGCGCTGAATCGAGACGGCGCGCTCGAGGCCGCCGCTGACAGCGGGCTGCCCGTCTGTCTGATGCACATGCGCGGCGAGCCGGACACCATGCAGCAGGATACGCATTATGCTCAGTCCATCGAGCAGGAAGTCCGGACGTTCCTGGCGGCGCGTATCGCGGCCTGTGAGGCGGCGGGCATCGCGCGTGAGCGACTGCTGCTGGACCCCGGCTTTGGCTTCGGCAAGTCACTGCAAGACAATCTGCGCCTGTATCACCGCATGGCGCAGTTGCATGAATTCAACCTCCCGCTGCTGATCGGCACGTCACGCAAGAGCATGATCGGCAATGCCCTCGGGCGCGCGGTAGAGGATCGCTTGGCTGGTAACCTGGCACTGACGGCATTGGCCGTTCGTGACGGGGCCAGACTGTTTCGCGTTCACGACGTGGCCCCGACTGTCGACGCTGTCGACATGGCATGGGCCGTGCTAAAGGAAGGCACGATACGATGAGTCGACGTTATTTTGGTACGGATGGTATTCGCGGCACGGTCGGGGAATTCCCCATCACGCCAGACTTCATGCTCAAGCTGGGCTGGGCGGCAGGCCGCGTATTCGCCCGTCACGGCCGCGGCAAGGTATTGATCGGCAAGGACACGCGCATCTCGGGCTACATGTTCGAATCCGCGCTCGAGTCCGGCCTTTCGGCAGCGGGCGTCGATGTGTCCCTGCTCGGCCCGATGCCGACGCCGGGGATCGCCTATCTGACGCGCACCTTCCGCGCTGATGCCGGCATCGTCATCTCGGCCTCCCACAACGCCTATCCGGACAACGGCATCAAGTTCTTCTCCGCTGCCGGCACCAAGCTGGATGATGCGCTGGAAGCCGAGATCGAAGCCGAGCTGGACCGTGACATCGTGATCGTCGGCCCGGACAGCCTGGGCAAGGCGTCACGCATCCAGGATGCGGCCGGTCGCTATATCGAATTCTGCAAGTCCACGCTGCCGGGTCGCCTGGGCCTGCACGGCATGAAGGTGGTGCTGGATTGCGCGCATGGCGCGACCTATCACATCGCGCCGAACGTCTTCCGTGAGCTGGGTGCCAAGGTCAGCGTCATCGGCGGTGAGCCGGATGGCCTCAACATCAATCAGGGCGTCGGCTCCACGCACCCGCAGGCGCTGCGCGCGGCCGTCATCGAGCAGGGCGCCGATCTGGGCGTGGCCTTCGATGGGGATGGTGACCGCCTGATCCTGGTCGATGCCGATGGCCGTGTCATCGATGGCGACGACATCCTCTACATGATCGCGCGTGACCGTCACGAGCGCGGCGTGCTGGGCGGTGGTGTCGTCGGCACCCTGATGTCCAACTTCGGCCTGGCGGCAGCACTGGAAGGCCTGGGAATTCCCTTCGAGCGTGCCAAGGTCGGTGACCGCTACGTCATCGAGCGTCTGGAAGCCAATGGCTGGCAGCTGGGCGGCGAATCCTCCGGTCACATCGTCTGCAGCCATATCCAGAGCACCGGTGATGGCATCGTCTCGGCGCTGCAGGTGCTGGCGATCATGGCGCGTGAAGAGTGCTCGCTCAGCGAGTTGCTGGTCGGCTTCGAAAAGGCCCCGCAGGCGCTGATCAATGTGCGTCTGGCGCCGGGTTGTGACAACAAGGCACTGATGGCGGCGGATGCCGTCCAGGCCGCGGTGGTCGAAGTGGAGCAGACGCTGGGCAACGAAGGGCGCGTGCTGCTGCGTCCCAGCGGCACGGAACCGCTGATTCGCGTCATGGTCGAAGGGCGTCCGCACTTCGATGTCGATGCGCTGGCAGGCCAGATCGCCGCGACGGTCGAATCCAGCATGTCGGCGTGATGCGCTGACAAGGCAGCTCGCCGGGGCGACGGTGCACGTCGCTGAGTGGTCGGGTTGCACAGAACGACAACAGGCGCCGAGTGCGCCTGTTGTCGTTCTGGCAGTTGCCCCGAGCCTGATCGTGCCGGATCACGGGGCTTGACAGGGGTCGCGAAGGTTGTCAGTCAAGGGCGGCTCCATTACCATCCTCGCACTGCTCACAAGGGAGAAGCACATGCGTACACCGCTGATTGCCGGAAACTGGAAGATGAATGGTGATCTTGCCCTGGTCGATGAGTTTGCTCGGGGCCTGCAGGCGGCTGAGCTGCCGCAGGGCATTCAGGTGGCGCTGGCAGTGCCTTTCCCTTATCTGAGCGCCGCTCGCGCGAGCATGCCTGTGAGCGTGGCGCTGGCGGGGCAGACGCTGAACCCGGCGAGCGAGGGTGCCTTTACCGGCGAAGTGGCGGGTCAGATGCTCAAGGATGTCGGTGCCACGATGGTGCTGGTCGGTCACTCGGAGCGTCGAAGCCTGTATGCTGAAGACGATGCGGCGGTACTGGCGCGTGTCGAGGCGGCGCTTGCCGCTGGCCTCACACCGGTGCTGTGCGTCGGTGAGACGCTCGAGGAGCGTGAAGCCGGTGACACGGAGCGTGTCGTGCTGGGACAGCTGGAGGCGGTGTTCTCCGCGCTCTCCGCTGATGCGCGCACACGTCTGGTCGTCGCCTATGAGCCCGTCTGGGCCATCGGTACCGGGCGCACCGCCTCGCCCCAACAGGCGCAGGAGGTCCATGCGGCCATTCGCGCGCGCCTGGCCGAGTGGTCTGCCTCGCTCGCCGAGGCAATGCAATTGTTGTACGGCGGCAGCATGAAAGCTGCCAACGCCGCCGAGCTGCTTGCGCAGCCGGATATCGACGGCGGTCTCGTGGGCGGTGCCTCGCTCCAGATCGACGAATTCCTAGCCATTTGCCAGTCTGCAGGTTGAATCTCATGCAAGTAGCCGTTCTGATGGTCCATGTGGTACTCGCGGTCGCGCTGATCGTGCTCGTCCTTCTCCAGCAGGGCAAGGGTGCCGAAGCTGGCGCTGCCTTTGGTGGCGGTGGTGCTTCCCAGACCGTTTTCGGGTCCAGCGGTAGCGGCAACTTCCTCGCGCGCTTCACGGGTGTTCTGGCCGCGGGCTTCTTCGCGACCTCTCTGACACTGGCCTGGTTCGCGTCCAACGCCAACCAGCCGTCAGTCGAAGCGGGCATTCCGAATGCCAGCGTGATCGAGCAGCAGAAAAATTCACTGCCATCACTTGACGACTCCGAGGAAAGTGTGGAGAATACGTCGCCAGTGCTTGAGGAAAGCGGCAACGCAGACCAACCAGCACTCTAAGGAATTCAAGGCGTTAACTTTGAATTCTTCCGGGTAACGTCTCAGGCGATACCCGCCCCCGTGCCGAAGTGGTGGAATTGGTAGACACGCTATCTTGAGGGGGTAGTGACCTTATGGTCGTGGGGGTTCAAGTCCCCCCTTCGGCACCATCTTGTTAGATCGATTGGCAGTCTGGACGCAACTCTGCCACCTTGGAAAGACGTCATTCCTTGACCTCCTTTTTCGGTGACATTACCATCGTCCGACTATTGTTGCGGGGTGGAGCAGTCTGGTAGCTCGTCGGGCTCATAACCCGAAGGTCATCGGTTCAAATCCGGTCCCCGCTACCAAGTTTCTTGAAAGGCCCCTTCCTATGAAGGGGCTTTTTGTTAGCACCAGTGCCAATCAGCCACCTAGCTCTCTTCTCTACTCCCGGTCAGGTGCCTGATGCAACTGCTGTAGGAGCCTCGTCTGTGTCAACCAAGGACGCTGCGCTTAACGCGCTTATCGATCCAGTCGTCTCTGCTCTGGGCTTCGAGCTCTGGGGTATCGACTATCTCTCCCAAGGCAAGCAGTCCCGTCTGGTGATCTATATCGACCATCCCGATGGCATTACCGTGGACAACTGCGCAAACGTCAGTCGTCAGGTGGGTGCCGTACTGGATGTCGAAGACCCCATTACCGGTCAGTTCCAGCTTGAAGTCTCGTCTCCAGGCATGGATCGTCCGTTGTTCACGCTTGACCAGTACGAGCGCTACATCGGTCACGTGGTGGCACTGCGACTTCGCCAGGCCTTCGATGGCCAGCGCAAGTTCCAGGGGCTGGTGACTGGCACCGAAGACGGTGATGTCGTGATCCGGGTCGATGAAGAAGAATACTGCTTTCCCATTGAAAGCATCGACCAGGCACGCATTGTGCCGCAGTTCAAATAACTGACGTTGTCGGCACACCGCTCGCGTTGCGAGCCCGGGTCGATGCGCAAGGACAGGTTTCTGGCGAGGCAAAGTCATGAGCAAAGAGATTCTGCTGGTCGTTGACGCCATCTCCAACGAGAAAGGCGTGCCGCGGGATGTGATTTTCGAAGCCGTCGAAGCGGCATTGGCTTCGGCGTCACGCAAGCGTTTCGATCAGGAAGAGGCGGATATCCGCGTCAAGATCGATCGTGTCACCGGTGATTACGCGACCTACCGTCGCTGGACCGTCGTCGAAGACGACGAGTTCGAGACGCCGGACTACGAGATCAAGGCCAGCATCGCCGAACAGCGCGAAGAGCCGCTGGCGCTGGGTGCCGTGGTCGAGAAGCAGATCGAATCCGAAGCGTTCGGTCGCATCGCTGCACAGACCGCCAAGCAGGTCATCGTGCAGAAGGTGCGCGAGGCCGAGCGTGCGGAAGTGGTGCGCCTTTACGCCGAGCGTGAAGGTGAGCTGGTCGCGGGTATCGTCAAGAAGACGACACGTGATGGCCTCATCATCGATCTGGGCGACAACGCCGAAGGCTTCCTGCCGCGCGGTGAGATGATTCACGGCGAGCGCTACCGCTTGAACGAGCGGGTTCGTGCCCTGCTGTGGAAAGTCGACGCGGATGCTCGTGGTTCTCAGCTGATCCTGTCGCGTACGCGTCCTGAGCTGATCATCGAGCTGTTCAAGATCGAAGTCCCGGAAATCGCCGAGCAGCTGATCGAGATCAAGGGTGCTGCCCGTGATCCGGGCTCGCGCGCCAAGATCGCGGTCAAGAGCAACGACAAGCGCATCGATCCGATCGGTGCCTGTGTCGGCATGCGTGGTTCACGCGTGCAGGCCGTGTCCAATGAACTGCGTAACGAACGCGTGGATATCATCCTGTGGGATGACAATCCTGCCCAGCTCGTCATCAACGCCATGGCGCCGGCAGATGTCGGTTCCATTCTGGTCGACGAAGACACCCATTCCATGGATGTCGCTGTCGCTGCGGACAACCTGGCTCAGGCCATCGGTCGCAGCGGTCAGAACGTTCGTCTGGCCAGTGAGCTGACCGGTTGGCAGCTCAACGTCATGACCGAGGCGGAAGCCGAGGGCAAGCGCGAGCAGGAAATCGACAGTTTCGTCGAATATTTCATCACTCATCTCGAGATTGAAGAGGATCTAGCCCGTGTCCTGGTGGACGAGGGCTTCACCTCACTCGAGGAAATCGCCTATGTCCCGCTCGAGGAAATGCTCGAGGTCGAGGGCTTTGACCAGGATCTGGTCGAGGAGCTGCGCGCTCGGGCCAAGGATGAACTGCTGAATCTCGCCATCGCCACTGAAGAGCAACTGGACGGCGCACAGCCGGCCGAAGACCTGCTCAACATGGAAGGCATGGAGAGTCATCTGGCATACATCCTGGCCAGCAAGGGTATCGTCACCATGGAAGACCTTGCTGAGCAGGCCATCGATGATCTGAAAGACATCGAAGGCGTCGACGAAGAGCGAGCAGCGGCGTTGATCATGACCGCCCGCGCGCCCTGGTTCGCAAGCGAACAGTAACTAGGTCACGGGCTCAGGAGGGTCGTACATGTCAGAAATGACAGTCAAAGAATTCGCCAAGAAGGTGGGCCGCGAGTCAGCCCGCCTACTGGAACAGATGCATGAAGCGGGTTTGAAGCACAAGTCAGAGAACGACGCCGTCTCTGAGGTCGACAAGCAGAAGCTGCTTGATCACCTCACCAAGAGCCACGGTGGTGGCGCCGCTCCGGCAGCGCCCAAGAACCGCATTACCCTGACCCGCAAGACCAAGTCTCGCATCAACACGGGTAGCGGTCGCGGCAAGTCCATCGAGGTGCAGGTGCGCAAGAAGCGTACCTACGTCAAAGAGGGCGAAGAGCAGGCTGCAGAAGCGCCGGCTGCTGCTGCACCGGCAGCTGCCGTTGCGGACAAGCCGGCTGCGGCACCGCAGCGCGAAGAGCGTCGTGGCAATGACAACCGTCGCGAAGAGCGTCCGCGTCAGAGTGCACCGGCTGCTGCCGCTGCACCGGCCGCCGACGCTGCGCCGGAAGTCAATGCGCCGCCGAAGGAGCCGCGTGGTGATGCACCGCGTCGCGCCAAGGCTGCGCCGCGTGATGAATCACGTGATCGTCGCGAAGCCCGTGAAGACCGTAGTGAACGCAAGCGTGGCGGGGCCAAGAAGGTCAAGCGCGCCGAGCGTCGCGGTGGTCGTCGTGGTGGCCGTGATGCCAACCGTCAGCCGCCGAAGCCGGTCCAGACCTTCGTCCGTGAAGTCTCCATCCCTGAGTCCATCTCAGTGGCAGACCTCGCCGACAAGATGGCCGTCAAGGCGTCTGAAGTGATCAAGACCATGTTCAACATGGGCGCTGCGGTCACCATCAACCAGACGATCGATCAGGAAACCGCGACCATCGTGGTCGAGGAAATGGGCCACACGCCCAAGCTGATCAAGGATGACGCACTCGAGACAGCCGTTCTCGAAGGCATCTCCTACGAAGGTGAGCAGATCACCCGCGCGCCGGTCGTTACCGTCATGGGTCACGTCGACCACGGCAAGACCTCGCTGCTGGATTACATCCGCCGCACCAAGGTCGCCACAGGTGAAGCGGGTGGTATCACCCAGCACATCGGTGCCTACCACGTCGAACACGACAACGGTGACATCACCTTCCTGGATACCCCGGGCCACGCGGCGTTCACCGCCATGCGTGCTCGTGGTGCCAAGGCGACCGACGTCGTCATCCTGGTGGTGGCTGCCGATGATGGCGTGATGCCGCAGACCATCGAGGCTGTCGAGCACTCCAAGGCCGCGGGTGTCCCGATGGTCGTGGCGGTGAACAAGATCGACAAGCCAGGTGCTGATCCGGACCGCGTCAAGAATGAGCTGTCCCAGCACGGTGTCATCTCCGAGGAATGGGGTGGTGATACCCAGTTCGTCCACGTTTCCGCCAAGACCGGCGAAAACATCGACGCGCTGCTCGAAGGTGTCCTGCTGGTCTCCGAAGTTCTCGAACTTCAGGCCGTGCCGTCCGCGCCGGGTAAAGGCGTCGTGGTCGAGTCCCGTCTCGACAAGGGCCGTGGCCCGGTCGCGACCGTGCTGGTCCAGAACGGTACGCTGAAGAAGGGCGATATCGTCCTCGCCGGCCTGCATTACGGTCGTGTGCGTGCGCTGATCAACGAACTCGGCAAGCAGGTCGATTCCGTGGGTCCGGCCATGCCGGTCGAGATCCAGGGCCTGGGTGGCACGCCGGACGCCGGTGAAGAGTTCACCGTGGTCCCGGACGAGAAGAAGGCACGTGAAGTCGCCAACTTCCGTCAGGGCAAGTACCGCGAAGTGCGCCTGGCACGTCAGCAGAAGGCCAAGCTGGAGAACATGTTCTCCCAGATGGGTCAGGACGAAGTCGCCAAGGTCAACGTCGTCCTCAAGGCCGACGTGCAGGGTTCTCTGGAAGCCATCCGTGGCGCGCTGGAAGAACTCTCCACCGAAGAAGTCAAGGTGGCCGTGGTCTCTTCCGGTGTCGGTGGTATCACCGGTACCGATGCCAACCTGGCACTCGCTTCCGAGGCGATCCTGGTCGGCTTCAACGTCCGTGCTGACGCCTCCGCGCGTGAGATCGTCGAGCGTGAAGGTCTGGATCTGCGCTACTACAGCGTCATCTACCAGCTGATCGACGAGGTCAAGCTGGCCATGACTGGCATGCTGGCACCGGAATTCCGCGAGCAGATCGTCGGTGTTGCCGAAGTGCGCGATGTCTTCAAGGCACCGAAGATCGGCGCGATCGCCGGTTGTATGGTCGTCGAAGGCAACATGTACCGCTCCAAGCGCATCCGCGTGCTGCGTGACAACGTGGTCATCTATGAAGGCGAGCTGGAATCCCTGCGTCGCTTCAAGGATGACGTCAACGAAGTCCGCAACGGCATGGAATGTGGTATCGGCGTCAAGAACTACAACGACGTGCAGGTTGGCGACAAGATCGAGGTGTTCGACCAGATCCAGGTCGAGCGCACGCTCTGATAGCGCCCCTGCAAGGAGAGATCACGGATGCGTGAATACAGCCGTACTGACCGCGTGGCGGACCAGATCCAGCAAGAGCTCGCGCTGTTGATTCAGCGCGAGGTCAAGGACCCGCGCCTTGGCATGCTGACGGTCAGCGCCGCCAAGGTCAGCCGCGACCTGTCCTACTCCGATGTCTACGTGACCCTGCTGGGTGACGACAGCCCGGAACGCATCAAGGAAAACCTCGCCGTGCTCAAGCGCGCGGCAGGTTTCCTGCGCTCCCAGCTGGCGCGCACCATTCAGCTGCGCCACGTGCCGGAACTGCGTTTTCATTACGATGAAAGCGTCGTTCGTGGCCATCACCTGTCCTCACTGATCAACGATGCGGTCGCTGACGATCGCAAGCGCAGTGCTGAACGCGGTGATGACGACAGCGAAGATGGTGCCCCGGGCACCACGCCGGACGCCTGATGGCGCGTCGTCGTCGCGGCTTGCCGATCGATGGCGTTCTGTTGCTGGACAAGCCCAAGGGCATGTCCAGCAACTATGCGCTTCAGAAGGCTCGTCGCCTCTACCAGGCGCAGAAGGCCGGTCATACCGGCACGCTCGACCCGATGGCGACCGGCTTGTTGCCGGTCTGCTTCGGGGAAGCGACCAAGTTCTCCTCGCATCTTCTCGAGGCAGACAAGGTCTATCGGGCACGGATCAAGTTTGGCCAGGTCACCGATACCGGTGATGCGGAAGGCACGGTGATTCGCGAGCGGGAGATTCCCGAGATTGCGCAGGCCGAGCTGGACGCGGTGCTGGACAGGTTCCGTGGCGAGATAGATCAGGTACCGCCGATGTACTCCGCGCTCAAGCACCAGGGACGTCCGCTCTACGAGCTGGCGCGCCAGGGGATTGAAATCGAGCGTGCAGTCCGTCGCGTTACCATCTACAATATGGCGCTTCTTGCGCGGCACTCCGATGGCATCGAGATCGAAGTGGCGGTCAGCAAGGGTACCTACATACGCAGTCTGGCCGAGGATATCGGCGAGGCGCTGGGCTGTGGAGCCCACCTCACGGCACTGCGTCGTCTCAAGACGGGCCCGTTCACGGGTGATGCCATGCTGGATTTCGAGCGCCTCGAGGCGCTGGCTGACCAGCAGGCACGTGAAGGCGTTCTGTTACCTGTCGACATCCTGCTCGATCATCTCCCGCGTCTCGACATCACTGCCGAGATGGCGCGGATGATATTGCGTGGTCAACAGGCTGAAACGACGACAGGGTCGCTGGAAGTGGACTCCCTGGCTCGTGTGTATCAGGACCAGCAGTTGCTCGGGCTGGTCCGGATTGCGGCGGAGGGCGTCATCGCTCCTCGCCGACTGCTCAGTTCTGCCGTCGAGGCGGCGGCTGGGTGAGCTGATTGCGGCCTCGCCGCAAGCCGCATGAAGACTGCAAATATGCGTGGTCTTCGACATTTCTAATCTATCAAGCATATTGCTTACTGGAGAGACAGATGGCACTTACCGCTGAGAAGAAGGCTGAGATCGTTACCGAATTCGGCCGTGGCGAGAACGACACCGGTTCCCCGGAAGTTCAGGTTGCTCTGCTGAGCGCCAACATTGATGGCCTGCAGGGTCACTTCAAGGCCAACAAGCAGGATCACCACTCCCGTCGTGGTCTGATCCGCATGGTCAACCAGCGCCGCAAGCTGCTTGACTACCTCAAGCGCAAGGACTTCGAGCGTTACACCGCTCTGATCCAGCGTCTGGGTCTGCGTCGCTAATCAGCGATGTTGCCGCCATGCACTTCGGTGCATGGCGGGCCCCCGGTGGGCACAGGAAAACCGACACTGCCTGCGGGCGGTGTCGGTTTTTTTGTGCCTGATACCGAGGTGATCCGGGCTTCAGATCAGAGGCTCGACCCGCGCTGCAGCCCGCTTGTCGCGTGGGATCAACCCGCTTTTCATTGCCTGTGGCGCGCTTTACCATGAGCGCCTGGCATCGATGACTATCAGATTAAAGGACATGCGCCGTGAACCCGGTAACGCACAGCTTCCAGTACGGTAATGACACCATCACCCTCGAGACCGGCCGCATCGCGCGTCAGGCGACCGGTAGCGTGATGGTGACCATGGGCAATACCTCGGTGTTGTGCACCGTGGTGGCCAAGGCGTCGCCGAAACCCGGCCAGTCCTTCTTCCCGTTGTCGGTCCATTATCAGGAGAAGGCCTACGCGGCGGGGCGTATCCCCGGCGGCTTCCTCAAGCGCGAAGGGCGTCCCACCGAGAAGGAAACCCTGACCTCACGCTTGATCGACCGTCCGATGCGCCCGCTGTTTCCCGAAGGCTTCATGAATGAGGTGCAGGTGGTCTGCACGGTGATGTCGGCGGAGCGCAATGTCGACCCCGACATCGCGGCACTGCTCGGCACCTCTGCAGCGCTTTGCATCTCCGGTGTGCCCTTCGCGGGCCCCGTGGGCGCGGCGCGCGTCGGCTTCAGCGAGCAGCGCGGCTACTTCCTGAATCCCGGCTACAGCGAACTGGCGCATTCCGAGCTGGACATGGTGGTGGCGGGCACCGAGAAGGCCGTGTTGATGGTCGAGTCCGAAGCCCAGGAGCTGCTGGAAGACGAGATGCTTGGCGCCGTGCTCTATGGCCATCACGAGATGCAGAAGGCCATCACGGGGATCGAGACGTTCGCCGCCAAGGTCAATCGTCCCAAGTGGGCGTGGGTGCCGCAGAAGCTCGACCGCGTGCTGGTCGAGGCGCTGGAGCAGAGCTTCGCCACCCGGATCGGTGATGCCTATCGCCTGAGTGACAAGATGGCGCGTCAGGACAGCCTGTCGGCGCTCAAGGCGCAGGCCATCGACCTGCTAGGCGCCGAGGATGATGCGCGCTTCAGTGTCGAGGCCGTCGCCACGGCCTTCGCGGCGCTCGAGAAGCGTATCGTGCGCCAGCGCGTGATCGCCGGTGAGCCGCGTATCGATGGTCGTGATACCCGCACCGTGCGACCGCTGGACATGGCGGTGGGCGTGTTGCCCAAGGCGCATGGTTCGGCGCTGTTCACCCGCGGCGAGACCCAGGCGATCGCCACTGCCACCCTGGGGACCACGCGCGACTCACAGCTGATCGAAGGGCTGTCCGGCGAGAAGCAGGACCGCTTCATGCTGCACTACAACTTCCCGCCCTACTGCGTCGGCGAGACGGGCTTCATCGGCGCGCCCAAGCGGCGTGAGATCGGCCATGGGCGTCTGGCGCGTCGTGGCATCGAATCCATGCTGCCGTCGCTGCAGGCCTTCCCCTACGCGATCCGTGTCGTCTCCGAGATCACCGAATCCAACGGCTCGAGCTCGATGGCGTCCGTGTGTGGGGCCTCGCTTGCGCTGATGGACGCCGGTGTGCCGCTCAAGGCACCGGTCGCGGGTATCGCCATGGGGCTGGTCAAGGACGCCAATGGCGTCGCGATACTGACCGATATCCTCGGCGATGAGGATCACCTCGGCGACATGGACTTCAAGGTCGCGGGGACCGCCGAAGGCGTTACCGCGCTGCAGATGGACATCAAGATCGAGGGGATCGACGAGGAGATTCTTGAGCAGGCGCTGGAACAGGCCCTCGAGGCACGCCTGACCATCCTCGCGCAGATGAATGAGGTGCTGGCCGCCAGTCGCCAGGAAGTCTCGGACAATGCCCCGGCGATGCTGTCCCTCAAGATCGCGCCCAACAAGGTGCGTGACGTGATCGGCAAGGGCGGCTCCACCATCCGCAAGATCTGTGAAGAGACTGGCGCCAATGTCGATCTCGATGATGATGGCAGCGTGCGCATCTATGCCGAGCACAAGGCGCAGGCACAGGCGGCTGCCAAATACGTCGAGGGCATCATTGCCGAGGCCGAGATCGGCAAGCTCTATGCCGGCAAGGTGGCGCGCATCGCCGACTTCGGTGCCTTCATCACCTTCATGCCGGGCACCGATGGCCTGCTGCACATCTCGCAGATCGTCGAGGAGCGGGTCAATGACGTACGTGACTACCTCAACGAAGGCGATGAGGTGGTGGTCAAGGTGCTCGATATCGACAACCGCAATCGCGTCAAGCTGTCGCTGAAAGAGATCAGCGAAGAAGAGAAGGCGGCCTTTGCCGCTGCTCAGGCTGAAGAGGCCGCCGCCCAGGACTGACCGATCGTCGCGGAGCGTCCCCGCCCCGGTCTTGCCTGCTCTGCATGAGGGGCGAATCCTCCGGGCAAGAAAAAGCCCCCGCCAGTGACCTGGCGGGGGCTTTTGCATATCTCCCTGCTCAAGATTGCGCGAGCAGGGAGGGTTCAGGCGGGGGTTCAGATATGTGAGCGATCAGCTGCGCTCGATGGCCAGCGCGACACCCTGACCGCCACCGATGCACAGGGTCGCCAGACCCTTCTTGGCATCACGTTCGATCATCTCGTGCACCAGCGAGACCAGCACACGGCAACCGGAGGCGCCGATCGGGTGGCCGAGGGCAATAGCGCCGCCATTGACGTTGACCTTGTCGACATCCCAGCCCAGCTCCTTGTTGACCGACAGGGCCTGGGCGGCGAAGGCTTCGTTGGCTTCGATCAGGTCGAGGTCTTCCAGGCTCCAGCCGGCCTTCTTGAGGCATAGGCGAGTCGCCGGCGCCGGGCCGATGCCCATGATCTTCGGATCAACACCCGCGTTGGAGTAGGCCTTGATGGTCGCCAGCGGCGTCAGGCCCAGCTCGCGGGCCTTGTCAGCGGAACACAGCATGACCACGGCAGCGCCGTCGTTGAGCGCCGAGGCATTGCCGGCGGTGACGGTGCCGTCCTTCTTGAAGGCCGGACGCATGCCGCCGAGCTTCTCGGCCGTGGTGCCGGCGCGCGGGTTCTCGTCGGTATCGAAGACGATCGGGTCGCCCTTGCGCTGCGGGATCTCGACCGGGACGATCTGGCCCTTGAAGCGGCCAGCTTCGATGGCTGCGCAGGCCTTCTGCTGAGAGGCGGCCGCGAAGGCGTCCTGGGCTTCACGGGTGATCTCGTATTTCTCGGCCAGATTCTCGGCGGTGATGCCCATGTGGATATCATTGAAGGCATCCCACAGACCGTCGTGGACCATGGAGTCGATCGCCTTCCAGTCGCCCATGCGCTTGCCGTCACGCGAGTTGGGCAGCACGTGCGGAGACAGGGACATGTTTTCCTGACCGCCGGCCAGAATCAGCTCGGCATCGCCGCAACGGATGGCCTGGGTGGCCAGGTGCAGCGCCTTGAGGCCAGACCCGCAGACCTTGTTGATGGTCATGGCGGGCACGCCTTCCGGCAAGCCTGCCTTGATGACCGCCTGACGTGCCGGGTTCTGACCGCATCCTGCTGTCAGCACCTGGCCCAGAAGCACTTCATCGACCTGATCGCCACTGACACCCGTGCTGGCGAGGATATCCTTGATGACATGTGCGCCGAGATCCGCGGCGGAAATGCCAGCCAGGCTGCCACCGAAGGCGCCTACGGCGGTACGACGGGCTGCTACGATCACCACATCCTGCATCTGAACGCTCCTGTTCTCTTGCGAGACTGTCTGAGTCAATTGGCTGCGACTATGGCCATGCCATCAAGCGGGCGAGGCGCAGTCCTGCTGAGGTGAGATTCCAGCATAAGGCAGTTTTGTGCGGTGCGGCAATCGCCAAAGGGCATCTCCAGTGTCAGCCTTTAGCCATACGTATCGCCTGTCCAGACGGCACGACGCCAGCGCTCTGGCAGGCAGGGCTGGCGTCGTGTTGGGGCGCTCGCGGCAGGCTCAAGGCCTGAAGGCATCAGCCCTCAGGGCGCGGAGCGGCAGGCAGCAAGGGGGGCTCAGGCCATCTGGACCGGGATGGCGTTGGCCGTATGGCTGACCTCGTTGCCTTCCATCAGATAGACCATGGAGGGCTTGTGCGCGTCCAGTTCGCTCTCGGCGTAGTGGGCGAAGGCGCAGATGATCACGCGGTCGCCGACATCGGCCTGGTGGGCTGCGGCGCCGTTCACCGAGATGATCTTCGAGCCTTCTTCGCCGCGAATGGCATAGGTGGTGAAGCGCTTGCCGTTGTCCACGTTGTAGATCTGGATCTGTTCATACTCACGAATGCCTGCCATGTCGAGCAGGTCGCCATCGATGGCGCAGGAGCCCTCGTAGTTGAGGACGGCGTGAGTCACGCGGGCCATGTGCAGCTTGGCCTTGAGCATGATGGCTTGCATCAGGATGTCTCCAGTTGAGCGCCGCCGGGCGCAGATCAAGGCCCTGGGACCAGGGCCATGGCGCGTATGGCGTGGCGGACAGTGCCACGCCAGGGTGCAAGGCGGCGCAGTCTAATCAGGCATCAGGCCACCGGCAAGGCGACCTTCAGGTTATCGAGCAGGCGCGTACGGCCCAGGTGTGCGGCGACCAGAATCACCGCCTCGCGCGTGTCATCCTCGACCGCCCCCAGGTCAGCCGCGCGGCGCAGCTCGAGATAGTCCGGCTTGAAGCCGCTCTCGCTGATGGCGGCCAGTGCCTCGCGCAGCGCCACATCACGCGCCACGCCCTGCTCAAGGCGAGCCTTCAGGGCATCGAGGCACTGCTTGAGACGCGGCGCGATGGCGCGCTCCTGCTCACTCAGGTAGCCGTTGCGTGATGACAGTGCCAGCCCATCCTCGGCACGCACGATGGGCACGCCGATGATCTCGATGCCGAAGTGCAGGTCGCGGTTGAGCTTGCGGATCACAGCCAGCTGCTGGAAGTCCTTCTCGCCGAAACAGGCGACTTCAGGGCGCACCAGATTGAACAGGATGCTGACGACGGTGGCGACGCCATCGAAGTGACCCGGACGGTTGCCGCCGCACAGGCCTTCGGAAACGCCCGGCACCTGCACGTTGCACAGTCCGTCGCGGCCCGCGGGGTAGAGTTCCGCCGTCGAGGGGGCGAACAGCAGGTCACATCCTTCTGCGGCCAGCGCATTCTGGTCGGCCTCGAGGGTGCGCGGATAGCTGTCGAGGTCTTCGCCGGGGCCGAACTGCAGCGGGTTGACGAAGATGCTCGCGACGACCATGTCGGCGTGGCGGCGCGCTTCACGGACCAGCGACAGGTGGCCGGCATGCAGGTTGCCCATGGTCGGCACCAGCGCGATACGCAGGCCATCGCGGCGCGCCTGGGCGAGTTGCTCGCGCAGGACGTTGATCTGGGAGACGGTTTTCATCAGAAGCCGTGCTCCGGCGCCGGGAAGCTGCGCGTCTTGACCGCCTGGTGGTAGGCGGCGAAGGCCTCCTGCACGTTGCCGGCATCGCTCATGAAATTCTTGACGAAGCGCGGCTTGCGGCCGGGCGTCAGGTCGAGCATGTCGTGCATGACCAGAATCTGGCCATCGACGTCCACGCCGGCACCGATGCCGATCACCGGCACCTCGACGGCATCACGAATGCGCGCGGCCAGCTCGGACGGCACGCATTCGAGCAGGATGATCGCGGCACCCGCGGCTTCCAGCGTGCGCGCATCGGCGATGATCTGTTCGGCGCGTGCCTCGTCGCGACCCTGTACCTTGTAGCCGCCGAAGGCATGCACGTGCTGTGGCGTCAGGCCCATGTGCACGCAGACCGGCACGCCACGCTGGACGAGCGCGGTGACGGCATCGGCCAGCCAGGCTTCGCCTTCGACCTTGACCATCTCGGCGCCGGCACGCATCAGACGCGCCGCATGATCGAGCAGGATGTCGGTGCTGGCATTGCTCATGAAGGGCAGGTCGGCCATCAGCAGGCTGCCTTGCTTGCCACGTGCCACGGCGGCGGTGTGGTAGCAGATGTCATCGATGGTGACGGGCAGGGTGCTGGTATGGCCCTGCAGGACCATGCCGAGAGAGTCGCCGACCAGCAGCACTTCAATGCCGGCATCGCTGGCAAGATGAGCAAAGGTGGCATCGTAGGCGGTGAGGCAACTGAACGTCTCACCATCGGCCTTGAGGCGGCGCAGGGTGCTCAGGGTGACGTTTTTCATCGGGACGCTTACTCGTTGCGGCGCGTATGACGCGGCTGCCCGTGGCGTCGAGCAGCCGCGATCGCGAGAAGGCCGCCGAGGGCGGACTGCGGGCGACACGGGCCGGTGTTACCAGAAAGTGTTACCGCACAGGCCAAAGTGGGCACGACGGTAACAAGATGGCGAAACTCTACTCCTGAGGTCCGAGGGGGAGCAAGTCATCGCCCTCAACTCGAGACGCCAGTATTTCGAGATTCTCCTCGCCCAGCACGCTGAGGCGCTGCGGGCCCAGCAGGTCAGCCAACGGACGCATCACGAAACCACGTTTGAGCATTTCGCGATGGGGCACGACGAGACGCGGCGTCGAGATCCTGCTGTCATTGAAGAGCAGCAGGTCCAGGTCCAGCGTGCGGGGCCCCCAGTGACGCAGCCGCACGCGGCGATGCTGCTGTTCCAGGGCTTGCAGTTGATCGAGCAGGGCGAGGGGAGACAGGCGGGTCGATAGCTCGGCGACGGCATTGACGAAGTCGGGCTGGTCCTGCGGGCCGACCGGCTTGCTGGCATACAGGCGAGAATGTCGCGTGCAGCGGGTCAGCGGCAGCCGGTCGAGAGCCTCAAGCGCGCGCTCCAGTTGAGCGCGCGGATCGTCAAGATTGGCACCGAGGCCAATCAAGGCTGTCGAAATCATGCGGAGTTCCTGCGTGGAGACGGCAGTGGCTCAGACGAGCCACTGCTCAGCCCTGGCCGCGACCATTGCGCCGACGCTTGCCGCGACGCTTGGTGCCGACCGGCTTGCTGCCGGCGGGGCCTTCATCGGAGACACCTTCGATCATCGTGACCTGGGTGCGAGCATCGACTTCCTGGAAGTCGGTCCACCACTTGCCCAGCCCCGGCTTCACTTCACCGGCGAATTCGCGCAGCAGCAGGAAGTCGTAGGCGGCGCGGAAGCGCGGATGCTCGCGGGTCTGGAAGGCGCGTTTGCCACGGCGACGCGGCAACTTGGCCTGCATGTCCCAGATCTCGCGCATCGGAATGCTGAAGCGCTTCGGGATCGAGGTATGGTTGAGCTGGCGAGCGATCGCCTGCTGAGCCGCCTGGTGGGCTGCCGGAATATCGGGCATGCCACTGGCGATCAGCTGGTCGGTACGCGCCTTGACGCCCGGCCACAGCAGGGCGGCATACAGGAAGGCCGGCGTGACCGGCTTGTCTTCGCGGATGCGGTCGTCCGTGCTGGCCAGCGCCTTCTCGATCAGCGGCATGGACCAGTGATAATGCGCGAAGCTCTCTTCCGTCTCGGGGAACAGCATCTGGAACAGACCAAACTCACGCAGGAGATGGAAGGTTTCCAGTGCATAGCCGGACATGAACAGCTTGAGCACTTCCTCGAACATGCGCGCCGGCGGAATCTGCAGCAGCAGCGGGGCCAGTTCGTACATCGGTTCGGCCGTGGCCTCCTCGATGTCGAAGTCCAGCTTGCCGGCGAAGCGGACGGCACGCAGCATGCGCACCGGGTCTTCGCGATAGCGTGTTTCCGGATCGCCGATCAGGCGAATCATGCGCGCTTCGATATCGCGTACACCATTGGCCCAGTCGTGGATCGTGAAGTCGGACACGTCGTAATAGAGGGCATTGATCGTGAAGTCGCGGCGCAGCGCGTCCTCCTCGATGGAGCCGAAGACGTTGTCACGCAGCAGCATGCCGTCTTCCGACTGCTGGGTATGCTGGCTGGGCGTGCTATCGGCCGGCTTGCCGCGGAAGGTGGTGACCTCGATCACCTCACGACCGAAGCGCACGTGCACGATACGGAAACGACGGCCGATGATGCGGGCATTGCGGAACAGCTCGCGGACCTGTTCCGGCGTGGCGTTGGTGGCCACGTCGAAGTCCTTGGGGCGTTGTCCGAGCAGGGCATCACGGATACAGCCACCGACCAGATAGGCCTGATATCCACCGCTTTGCAGGCGATAGAGTACCTTCAGCGCATTCTCGCTGAGCTGGCGGCGGGACACGGGATGCTCATCCCGCGGTATCACACGCAGGCTGGGCAATGGGGCCGCGGGCGCGTCAGTTGCATTGAAAAGCGTCTTCAAGCGGTCACCGGGGCGTTGTAGAAAGCGGGTAAATCCTTTGAGCATGCAGCGATTCGACTCGTGCGTGGCAGGCCGCCCAGTGTAGCCGAGGGCAGATACCTTGGCAAAGCGCCGGTCTGCCATCCAGGGGCCGACTCTGCACTTCAAGGCGTCTGACGAGGCGAAAATCACCTCTCAGACAAGGAAAAAGGGAGACCGATCACTCGGTCTCCCTTGCAGGTAGGGTACACGCATCCTTGAGCGGATGTTCTTTTTCGTGATGGCGCATCGCCCTGAATACGCACCACAGTCACAAATCAATGCAGACAGATCCTTCGTGTTGCAGATCATGTTGTTGTTGTCTGGCTGTCTGTTCGGTGACCATCTCGTATTCAAAACAATCTTCCATTCACCGACGGCTGAGTAGCCTCCCCCCGCGAGTTGTTGTTGTTTCGGGGGTGATCCGGGGTCGAGCCTGTTGTTCTTGTTGGTGCTCGAGGCCGGATTCGTCGCGTCCTGGTCAGTAGATTCCGGACTGCCGATATCTTGTTGTTGTTGGATCGGCGGATGATGAACTGCGGCCGTTTGTTCTTGTTTTGGCTCTTGCCTGTCACCACTCATGTAGTGAGGCATGCGGTTCATCATCAATGTCACGCGCTCGACGGGTATTGTTCTTGTTGGTGTCGAGGGTTTTCGAAGCATTGCGCGTTCTTGTTGTTGTTGGGCGCGCTTCGTATTTCCGGTTGTTCTTTTTCTTGACCGTGTTATTGCATCGGATGTGCCACAGCTTAAAAAAAACCAGCAATTCAGTCATTTAGACATAGGTCGCTGAGACGTGAGGTGTAGAGAGGTGCGAGGTGTTACCTGACGTGCCCATCGGTGCGCTGGATGGGGTCATGATTTGGGGTCGATGGTAACAATTGGTGCGAAGGTCTAACGAAGTGCCTTGCAAGCTAATGATTGAGCTGGGTTTTTTGCGAGTCTTTCGACACTAAAGTCTAGCGATGCCCTCGATGATGCGGGGATCTCTGGCAGGCAAGGTGGCGCCGCAGGCGGGTTGCTCGCTCGGAAGGGCACCTGCATGGTGCAGTAACTTCAGCGCAGTAACTTCAGCGCAGTAACTTCAGCGCAGTGACTTCTGTGCGCCAGCGTCAGTGCTCCAGCGTCGCTCCAGCTTCATTGCGCCGACATCAGTTTGCGGGAGAGCTGCGGCGGCCCTTGCGGCGTGGAATGCCCAGGCGCTGGCGTCGCTCCCAGAGGTTCTTGCGGCTGATGCCGAGGCGGCGTGCGAGCTCGGTCTCGCTCATGTGGTCCTGATGCTCGAGCACGAAGTGCTGGAAGTAGTCCTCCAGCGAAAGATCTTCCTCTTCACCGGCATCGCCGACCACCGAGAGGCCGCTGCGTGGGGTGTCCGCAGGCGGTGGCTGGCCCTTGTCCTGTTGGCCGGCCGCGGGCTGACCTGTCACAGGCGCTGAGGCCGTCTCGGGACTTGCGTCCCTGGCGGCGCCTTTCACTGTGCCTTTCATCGACCCTTTCATTGCTCCTTTCGCCGCCCCTTTACCCGCTGTCTTAGGTGCCTGAGCAGTGGATGGAGGCACCGGGTCTGCCGTTGCGGTGGGCGCTGCCTGAAGCGGCTGCCCTGAGGGCGTGCGCAGGCCGAGGTCTTCCGGGGCGATGATGCGGCGCTCCGCCAGGATGACGCCACGCTCGAGGGCGTTTTCCAGCTCACGGACATTGCCGGGCCAGGCGTAGTGATGGATTTCCTGACGCGCCCGCTGAGAGAGCCGCATGCCGTCACGGCCATGCTTGCGGGCGATGCCGGCCAGCAGGTGCTCGGCCAGTTCCAGTACGTCATCGCCACGCTCACGCAGGGGCGGCAGGTCGATCTCCATCACGTTCAAGCGGTAGTAGAGGTCGAGGCGGAACTCGCCGCTGGCCGACAGCTGATGCAGGTTGCGATGGGTCGCGGCGATGAGGCGGATGTCGACGTAGCGCGTCTCGATGGCCCCCACGCGGCGAATCTCGCCCTCCTGCAGCACCCGCAGCAGACGTGCCTGGGCATCCAGCGGCAGTTCGCCGATCTCATCCAGGAACAGTGTGCCGCCGTCGGCGGCTTCGATCAGACCGGTGCGCGAGCTGGTGGCGCCGGTGAAAGCGCCTTTTTCATGGCCGAACAGCTCGGACTCGATCAATGTCTCGGGAATGGCGGCGCAGTTGACGCAGATCAGCGGCGCCTGATGGCGTTCGCTCTGACGGTGAATGGCGCGCGCGACCAGCTCCTTGCCGGTGCCGGACTCACCGAGCACCAGCACGGTGACATCGGCGGGCGCAACCTTGCGGATGCGGGTATAGACCTGTTGCATGGCGCGACAGTGGCCAATCATCTCCACCGGCTTGTTGGCCGTGCCAGCATGCGCCTGGGGCGGAGGGGGCGCGGCACTCGGCGCCCCCTGGCGTGGCAGCGACAGCGCATCGCGCACGCTGCGCGCGAAGGCCTGCTGATCGAACGGCTTGGGCAGATAGTCGGCTGCCCCTGCCTTCAGACAGCCGATGGCGGCGTGCAGGCTGGGGTTGTCGGCCAGCAGCAGCACGGGAGTTGGCCGGCTGGCACGCAGGATCGGGTCGGCATGCTCTCCGGCCAGTTCACTGTCACAGATCACCAGCGCGAAGTCGGCAGGGTGCTGCAGACGGGCATCCTCCAGGCCGCTGGCCTGCACCACGTCGTGACCCTCGCGCTCCAGCAGATGCTGCAGCGTGTTGCGCGAAGCACCTTCCTTTTCGACGATCAGAATCCGGGCCATGGGGTGATGTCGCTCGCCTGAGGGTGTGCATGAGGGAATGACTGTCGCCCGAGTCTGTCCTGTTCCCACAGGGGAGGCAATCCGACAATCGTGGCTGTTGTCAGGCGTCCCGAGTGCATGGCGTGCCTGGTCTCAGCTTCCCTCAACTTCCCTCAGCTGCCCTCAGCGGTCCTTGCCATTGGAGTAGTGGCCGCACTGAGTGACGGCGCGGTGCCGACCGCTGTGAGTGACCAGCGAGGAGTGGCGTGGGCGAGTTGTTCAGCGGGGCTGGCGGTCGCCAGTTCGGGCGGCGGCGCCTGACCGAGCAGCGTCAGGGTATGGTGCAGCAGCGTTCGAATCGCGCTGGCGTCTTCCGGCAGGGCCGGTGCCAGATTCTGCTTGGAGAGCTTCTGGCCATTGTCGGCCGTGATCAGCGGCAGGTGCGTCAGGCGCGGCATCGGCAGGTCGAGCGCGGCCTGCAGCAGACGTTGCCAGGGGCTGTTGTCGAGCAGATCGAGCCCGCGCACGACATCGGTGATGCCCTGCTCGGCGTCATCCACCACCACAGCCAGCTGATAGGCCCACAGGCCATCGCGTCGCTTGAGCACCACATCGCCGAGCGCGGCGAGATCCAGCTGGACCGCGCCCTGCAGGCGGTCCTGCCAGCCAGCTATGGCCCGGGCGCCGCCGAAGCGCTCTGCCGCACGCACATCCAGCCGCCAGGCATGCTCGCCCGCGGGCGGTTCGGCTCGCTCTCGGCACCAGCCGGGGTAGATGGCGTGCTCGCGCCACTGCTTGCGCGAGCAGTCACACGGGTAGGCGATACCACTGGCCTTCAGTTGCTCGAGTGCCTCGGCGTAGGCGGTGTGACGCTGGCTCTGATAGCGGAGCTCGCCATCGCGCTGCAGGCCGAAGGCATCCAGCTGGCGCAGGATGGTATCGGCGCTCCCGGCGGGGCAGCGCGGTGGGTCGATATCCTCGATACGCACCAGCCACTCGCCGCCGTGATGGCGGGCATCGAGATAGCTGGCGACGGCGGCCAGCAGTGAGCCCGCATGCAGCGGGCCGGAAGGGGTAGGGGCAAAGCGGCCACGGTAGGCGGTAGGCATGTGGGCTCCGTCATCCTTCGTGGTGGGGAATTCGCAGGCAGCAGGGCCTGAACGCATACGGGCACCGCTCCGAGGAGGGTGCCCGTATGGGGGATGAGGGCGACGGCCTGACGTCGCTTCATCGACAGCAGGGCTTAGCGGCCCAGCTGCTTTTCCTTCAACTCGGCCAGCGTCTTGCAGTCGACACACTGGGTAGCGGTCGGACGTGCTTCCAGACGACGAATGCCGATCTCGACGCCGCAGGCTTCGCAGAAGCCGTAGTCGTCTTCATCGATGTTCTCGATGGTCTCGTTGATCTTCTTCAACAGCTTGCGCTCGCGATCACGTGTTCTCAGTTCGAGGCTGAAGCCTTCTTCCTGAGTGGCACGGTCTGCAGGGTCCGCGTAGTTGTTGGCATCTTCCTGCAAGTGACGCACGGTGCGATCGACCTCTTCCATCAGCTCCTGTTTCCAGTCCAGCAGGATCTGACGGAAGTGCGCTAGCTGCTTCTCGTTCATGTACTCTTCACCCGCTGCCGGCTCATACGGGGTGAATTTCTTAAGCGCTTCCGGCTTGGTTTCAGCTAAGGGCATGGGACCGCCTCATTCCGCAAGGTGACTTGGGCCGTCGACAGTCTGTTGCACTGCCTCCTTGGCCACGGCGAGGGGGCTGTCCTGACTGCTGCCCTCGCGAGAAGATCAGCTTATTTAGCGTAAAAATGACAAGTTTGCAACCGATCTCCGACGATAGTTTGTAGCGGGCAGTGGTCCGGCGTGTACCGGCAAACACCGATTTTCCTGCACGAAGGGGCTGGGAATGGGCCTTGGCAGGCGCCTAGAATGAAGCTCCCATCCTGAGGAGTGTTGTCATGCCGTTTGCCCGCCGCCTTGAATCCGTCGCTGCCTTTCGCGTGATGACGCTGCTGGAAGCCGCCCAGGCACGCGAGGCCGCGGGCCATGACGTCATTCATCTGGAAGTGGGCGAGCCCGACTTCCCGACCCCCGCGCTGGTGATCGCCGCCGGGCAGGCGGCGCTGGCGGCCGGTCAGACGCGCTACACCCCTGCCTGCGGCCTGCCGGCCCTGCGCGAGGCCATCGCGGCAGACTATCAGCGCCGCCACGGCGTCACGGTGTCTCCCTCCCGTATCATCATCACGCCCGGCGCCTCCGGTGCCTTGCTGCTGGCCACATTGCTGTGCGCCGAACGTGGCGACAGCGTGTTGATGGCCGACCCGACCTACCCCTGCAATCGCCACTTCATGGGCCTGGTGGATGCCCAGCTGGATGTGGTGCCCGTCAATGCCGAGAGTGGCTGGCAGCTGACCGCCGAACTTGCCGATGATTTCTGGCGCGAGAACACGCGGGCCGTGATGGTGGCATCGCCCTCCAACCCCACCGGACACGTGCTGTCGCCCGAGGAATTGAAGGCGCTGGGCGAGCTGTGCCAGACGCGTGATGCGCACCTGCTGGTGGATGAGATCTATCAGGGGCTGACCTATGGCGTGCCTGCGCACACCGCACTGGCGGAGTGCCCCGATGCCTTCGTCATCAACAGCTTCTCGAAATACTTCGGCATGACGGGCTGGCGACTGGGCTGGCTGGTGGCGCCGGAAGCCGCGGTCGAGCCATTGTCACGCCTGGCGCAGAATGTCTTCCTGGCTGCCTCGACGCCTGCCCAGCATGCGGCGCTGGCGGCCTTCACGCCGGAATGCGAAGCAGAGCTCGAGCGTCGTCGGCAGGTGCTCGAAGCCCGCCGTGGCGTGCTGCTGGCCGGGCTCGAACGCCTGGGGCTGGCGCCGTCGGTGCCGCCGCAGGGCGCCTTCTACGTCTGGCTGGATATCTCGCATCTGAGTGATGACAGCGAGGCCTTCTGCCGCGCACTGCTGGAAGAAGAGAATGTCGCCATCACGCCGGGCACGGACTTCGCGCTGGCCGAAGGGCGTCGCCATGTGCGTATCGCCTTCACCGCCGATGAGGCGCGTCTGCGCGAGGCCCTGGCCCGCATGGAGCGCTTCCTTGAGCGGCGTGCCACTCAGGCGGGAGTGTCGGCTTGATGGAGCTTGAGGGGCTGTATCGTGGTCGTCTGATCCGTCGCTACAAGCGCTTCTTCGCCGAGGTGGAGCTGCTCGAGGGTGAGCGGGCCGGTGAAGTGGTGACGGCGCATTGCCCGAATACCGGCTCGATGCGCGCGGTGTGCGTCGAAGGCTGTGAGGTATGGCTATCGCCGTCCGACAACCCCAAGCGCAAGCTCGCCTGGACCTGGGAGCTGATTCGCCTGCCTCTGGACTCGCCCGGCGCTGACGGTCGGCGTGAGGCCTTGGTGGCGGTGCATACCGGACGTGCCAATGCCCATGTCGAGGCGGCGCTGCAGCAGGCCAGCGTCAGCGTGCTGCGCGACATGGGGCTCGCCGACTTTGCGCGCCTCAAGCGCGAGTCGCGTGTCGAGGTCCTGCTGCCGGGCAATGACATCCCGGAGCGCTCACGGCTCGATTTCCAGATGTGGCCGAGCGAGGAGGGCGCGGCCTCGATCTATCTGGAAGTCAAGCAACTGACGCTGCGTGAATCCGACGGTCACGGCTATTTCCCGGACTCGGTGAGTACGCGTGCACAGCGTCATCTGGCCAGCCTCGCGGCGCTGGTCGCAGCAGGCCACCGCTGCGTGCTGGTGTCCTGTGTCGCCCATGACGGGATCGAGGATGTCGCACCGGCGGCGCATCTCGACCCGGCCTATGCACAGGCCTTTGCCCAGGCGCAGGCCGCCGGTGTCGAAGTGCTGGCGCTGGGCATGCAGATCACGCTCGAGGAGTCTCTTTCAGATGCGGGTCAGCCACTGTGGCGAGCAAGACTGGGTCTGACGCGCGCGCTGCCACTGCATGACGCGCGCTTTGCTGGCTGATCAGGTCGCTGGCGCTCAGCCTGTCAGTCAGCGCTCGTCTCTCTCTATAATCTCTCTATCATCTCTCCCTCATTTCTCCACCGCTGCCTGCGGCCTCCCACAGCAGCAGCTGTGCTGGTGAGGCGTCGTTGTGCACCAGCTCAACGTCCAACGCGGTCAAGCGTTGGCCGACGCAGGGTCCGCTGATGCAGGTGCCGTGATGCGGTTCGAAACAGGCCTGATGGCGGTGGCAGAGGATCAAGCCGCCGGTCGCGTCCATGTAGGGATCGCCAGTCTCGTCTTCGGTCAGCATTCGGCTGCCCTGGTGCGGGCAGCGGTCGAGGAAGGCGCGCGGGCCGTCGGGTTGCATCACCAGCAAGGCCGGTCGGCCATCATCGAGTGTCAGTGTCATGCTGCAGCCGACGGGCAGTGGTGGCAGCGGCAGTCTCAAGCACAGCCTGGATGAGGGCCCTTGGGGGAGTGTTGGTGGCCTTTCGGACATGAGGGGGCTCGCATCGGGTATCATGGCAGCGTTGGCACGCTCTCTTGTGGTCTTTTACCGTGTCTTGCCGCTTCATTCCATGCCGGGTCATCTTCATGTCGCTATTTCGCCGCTCGATCACTTCCAGCTTCCGCTCCAGCAACGAATCCGAGACGCCTGAGCGCACGGCCGGGGTGAGCCGTCGCCAGTTGCTGGCCGGCATGGTCGCCTCGGCGGGCGGGCTTTCCGTGCTGGGCACGGCACTGAGAAGCCCGCTCGCACAGGCCGCTCAGCCAGCCAACGGGCCGTTGCCACCGCTGCCGGCCTGGCATGATCCCAAGGCGTCCCATCCGCTGCTGGGCAGCATTCTGGTCGCGGAGGGCAACCGTCGTCTGTCGCCAGCGGCGCTGGTCGATTGGAGTCAGGCGCACTCGATGGTGCTGCTGGGCGAGCATCACGACAATCCGGACCATCACCAGCTGGAACGCTGGTTGATCGATGCGCTGGTCGCGCGGCGTCAGCTGGGCGGTGTGGCGCTGGAGATGCTGGACACGACCCAGGATGCCGCCTTGTCGCTGGCCAACCGCACCTCGCTTGCGGTCGCGGGATTGCCGGATGACGAGCTTCAGCAGCTGCTGGCCTGGAATGCGCGCTGGCCCTTCACCGACTACGCCCCTCTGCTGCGCGGAGCACTGGACAGTGGCGCGCCGCTCGCCTCTGCCAGCCTGTCGGCGGCACAGCTGGAGGCCAGCATGGCACCGGGACAGTCGCCGTTGGCGCTCCCGGAAGCGGTACTGCGCCTGCAGCGTGAGGCGCTGGATGAAGGCCATTGCGGCCTGCTGGGTGCAGAGCGCCTGGATGCGATGCTGCGTGCGCAGCTGGCGCGGGATCAGCAGATGGCAGAACGCCTGGAGGGCATGGCGGCCGACGGCGCCACCAGCCTGCTGGTGTGTGGCTCCGGTCATGCCCGTCGCGATATCGGCGTGCCGCGCTGGCTGGATGGCAGCACGCTGTCCGTGGCGCTGATGCCGGTGGCCTGGGATGACGCGGGCCAACCGCTGACACATCTCACCGATTATCTGCCCGAAAGCGCCGGTGCGGCGCCGGCCTATGATCTGGTGTGGTTCACGCCGGCGACGGCGCCAGTCGCGGATGCCTGTGAAGGCCTGCGTGAGACGATGCAGACGACCGTCAGCTAGCGGTCAGTCAGGCCCTGCTTAGTCAGCCCCCGGACATCAGCAACATAACTGCGGCCTGAATTGCCGGCATGAAAAAGGCACCTCTCGGAGGTGCCTTTTTCGTTGGTGCGACCTGAACAGTGATGCGATCAGGCGTTCTTGAGATCCGACGCGCTATCGGCACGCCGACGCGGTGCCTTCTGCGGCGTTTCGTCTTTGTGACTGTCGTTGTGGCCGTCTTTATGGCTATCGTTGCTGCCGGCCTGCTCACGGAAGCGGTCTTCGATATAGGTGATGCGCGTGCGGCCGTGGGGCACCGGCTTGAAGTCGGCATCGACACTGACCAGCACGATGCGGTCGATGGTCAGGATGCGCTCGCGGGTGATCTTGTTGCGGATCTCGACGCACAGCGAGATCGAGGTGCGACCGAAGGCGCTGGCGGTGATGCCCAGTTCGATGATGTCGCCCTGACGCGCGCTGGAGACGAAATTGATCTCCGACATGAACTTGGTGACCACGCGCGAGGTGCCCAGTTGGACGATGGCGTAGATGGCCGCTTCTTCATCGATCCAGGCCAGCAGGCGTCCACCGAACAGGGTGCCGTTGGGGTTGAGATCTTCAGGCTTGACCCACTTGCGGGTATGGAAGTTCATGCACTCTCTCCTCGGGATGCCGGCGCACCTCACCGGAAGTGCGAGCCGTGATCCTCAGCTGCGTTTACCCCGAAAGTATATAGACTTTAGTTGCGACTGTCTGTGCATGGTCCGGATAGCGCAGCGCTATCGCGGCGCGGAAGAATTGCTGGCGTCATGACGCGAAACGGCCGACAGGAGTGTCCTGTCGGCCGTCTTCTTGCGGTGCCTGGCGCTTGGTCTGTGGCGACTGCTGTAGGGTGCCTGAACTCAGCGCTGGTCGGGCGGGCAGTTGTCGCGACAGACGCGGAAGATGGCCACTTCCCCGAACAGGTTCGGCCACCAGGTCGCCGCCGGGTGTGGCTCGTGATCGCCATTGCCGACCGCGCGATCGATGATCTTGAGGCCCTGGGCGCGACACAGGCGCTCGAAGTCCGCGAAGGTCGACAGGTGGATGTTCGGCGTGTCGTACCAGGCGTGAGGCAGCGACTTGGAGACCGGCATGCGCCCCTTCATGCCCAGGTGCAGGCGGTGACGCCAGTAGGCGAAGTTGGGGAAGGTGATGATGGCCTCACGCGAGACGCGCATCATCTCCTCCAGCGCACGGTCCGGGCGACGCAGTACCTGCAATGCCTGGGACATCACCACGCGATCGAAGGTGTCATCGGCGAAGTTGGCCAGGCCGTCATCGACATTCTGCTCGATGACGTTCACGCCACGGGCGACACAGGCGCTGATGTTGTCGGGGTCGATCTCCAGGCCATAGCCGAAGACCTGCTTGGTCTCCTTGAGGGAGGCCAGCAGGGTGCCGTCACCGCAGGCGAGGTCCAGCACGCGCGCGCCTTCGGGAATCCAGTCATGAATCTGGGCGAGGTCGTTACGCATGGCTGGTCTCCTTGGTGCTCGGCTTTTGCGTGGCTTGCGCGCCACAGGCGTGGTCGTAAGCGCGAGTCAGGAAGTTGCCCAGCACCGTTTCGTAGCGTTCGCCCGGCAGCAGGAAGGCATCATGGCCGTGTGGCGAGTCGATGTTGGCGTAGCTGACCGACTTGCCGGCATGGATCATGGCATTGACCAGCTCGCGAGAGCGTGACGGCGCGAAGCGCCAGTCGGTGGTGAAGCTGACTACCAGTACCGGGCAGCTGATCGGCGCCATGGCCGCGGACAGGTCATCGCCTGCCGTGGCGGCAGGATCGAAGTAGTCGAGCGCCTTGGTCATCAGCAGGTAGGTATTGGCATCGAAGGCGGTGGAGAAGGTATCGCCCTGGTGGCGCAGATAGCTCTCGACCTGGAAGTCGACGTCGTAACCGAAGTTGAGGCGGTCCTGACGCAGATCACGCCCGAACTTGGTGCCCATCGAATGCTCGGAAAGATAGGTGATGTGACCGACCATGCGCGCCAGTTTGAGGCCGCGCTTGGGCACGGCATCGACACGCGAGTACCAGCCGTCATGGAATTCCGGGTCAGAGCGAATCGCCTGACGCGCGACTTCATTGAAGGCGATGTTCTGCGCCGAGAGTTTCGGCGTGCAGGCGATGATGGCGACGTGACCGACGCGATCAGGGTGATCCATCACCCACTGCAGCGCCTGCATGCCACCCAGCGAGCCACCGACCACCGCCGCGAAGCGGGTGATGCCGAGAGACTCGGCGAGGCGTTTCTGGCTCTCGACCCAGTCCGGCACGGTCACCAATGGGAAGTCAGGCCCCCATTGCTCGCCCGTCTCCGGGTTGATCGAGGTCGGGCCGGTACTGCCGTGGCAGCCGCCGATGTTGTTCAGCGCGATGACGAAGAAGCGCGAGGTATCAATGGGCTTGCCGGGGCCGATGTAGTCGTCCCACCAGCCAGGCTTGCGGTCGCTCATGGCATGATAGCCGGCCGCATGATGGTGGCCGGTGAGGGCATGACAGATCAGGATGGCGTTGCTGGCGTCCGCGTTCAGCTCGCCGTAGGTCTCGTAGACCAGCGAGTACTGCTCGAGGCGTCTGCCGCAGGCCAGCTCCAGCGGGGTATTGAAGTGGGCAGTCTGAGGCGTGACGAGACCGACCGAATCCGGGGGCAGGGAATCAGGCATCGTGGTGAAGGTTTCCAGCATCATGTCCAGCAGAGTGTTCGGGGCAAGGCCCGTGTCCGGGGCGCGAAGCCGCGGTGATGCGCCTTGTGGGCGTCTCGTGCACCGTGGTTCTGGCTTCGGCCGAGGGCTCACTCTAGCACAGCGTGCGCACGCGTGATCCAGTGACGCGCGATGCAAGAGCGCCCGCCACGGGAGTCCGTGGCGGGCGCTGATCTCGTCGGCCTGCGCGCTGGGCGCATGCGAGCCAATCTTGCTGGCGGAGCGCCGGCTTAACTGAAGGCGCTGCGCAGCATGCCCAGTGACGGCAGGGTCTGGTTGATCAGGCTGCCGACCAGATTGAGCGCGATGAACACGAAGATCGGAGACAGATCGAGCATGCCGATCGACGGGATCACCTTGCGCACCGGCTTCATGATCGGATCGACCAGCTGGTGGACCAGGATGGCGCCCGGGTGGTTGGCCTGCGGTGCGACCCACGACAGGATGATCATCGCGATCAGGGCGAAGAAGTAGATGTTGATGATGCTGTCGAGAATGGTGCCCAGTGCCGTCAGCGCGATGAAGCCGACCGGCAGCATGCCGCCACCGAACAGGGCGCCGATCGCGACCAGCACCAGACTGACGACGATGAAGGCCGCGGCCAGGGTGGCGATGTCGAAGCGACCCAGCGGGCGCAGAATGCCCTGCAACGGGGCCACCAGCGGGTTGGTCGCCTTGACCACTGACTGGGTGACCGGGTTGTAGAAGTCCGCGCGGGACAGCTGCAGCAGGAAGCGCAGCATCAGGATGTAGACAAACAGTTGCAGCAGGATGGTGACCAGCTGAAGTCCGATATTACCCATAGCACCCATGGGGCTTTCCTTAAGACGGTGAGAAGTGGGCGCGCGATAGTGCACGCGTCATGCCGCTAGCATGCCAACAACAGATGAACAGCGCATGATGGCCTGTTGTGACCCGGGCTGCCAGCGGCCTGCAGGAGTTGTCAGTGGAGCAGAGGCTGTCAGCGATCCAGCTCGCGGGCAAGCTCGGCGGCGCGCACGCTGGAGGCCTTGGCGGCGCGCTCGACGATCTCGCGCAGGCCATCCTCCTCGAAGCTGTTGATGGCGCGCTCCGTGGTGCCATTCGGCGAGCACACGCGGCGGCGCAGCTCGGCAGGCTCATGCTCGCTGGAGAAGGCCATCTCGGCGGCACCGCGGGCGGTCTGGATCGCCAGGCGGCGCGCGGTCTCGGCGTTCAGTCCCAGCTCGATACCTGCCGCTTCGAGTGACTCGATGAACAGGAAGAAGTAGGCCGGGCCGGAACCGGAAATGCCGGTGACGGCTTCCAGCAGACCTTCTTCCTCGACCCACTCGACGATACCGAGCGCAGTCAGCATCTCATCCATCAAGCCGCGTTGCTCCTCCGTCACCTGGGCGGTGGCATAGAGGCCGCTGGCACCGACACCGACCAGTGACGGCGTATTGGGCATGCAGCGGATGATGGCGAGGTCGCCGCCCAGCCAGCGCTCGAGGCTGTCGCAGGTGATGCCGGCCGCGACCGAGACGATCAGCGGCTTGCGGTTCTGCACCGCAGGGGTCAGTGCCTGGCAGACGTCATGCATCATCTGCGGCTTGACGCCCAGCACCACCACATCGGCTTGCGAGACGGCATAGGCGTTGTCCTGGGTCGTGCTCACGCCGTAGCGCTGCTCGAGGGCATCGAGTGTCTCGCGCGAGCGGGCCGTGGCGATGATGCGGTCCGCGGGATAGCCGGCATCGACCATGCCGCCGAAGATGGCGCTGGCCATGTTGCCGGCGCCGATGAAGGCGATGGTGCGCGGTGTAGCGGTGCTCTGGTGCGTCATGCGGTGCTCCTGATCATTCAGTGGGAGGGCTGGCGGCAAGCTCGAGAGCCTTGCATCAGCGAGCGTTGGGCTCAGTGGACGTGGGAATAGTCACGTGTGCCGAAGATGGCAGTGCCGAGGCGTACCAGCGTCGCACCTTCAGCGACGGCGGCCTCAAGATCCGCGCTCATGCCCATCGAGAGCGTATCGAGCCGAGCCTGCGGGTAGCTGGCGGCAGGGAAGCGCGTCTGCAGTTGCTCCAGCAGCTCGCGCAGCTGGCGGAAGGGCGCACGGCGCTCGGTCTCACTGGCATCGGCGGCGCAGGGGGCCGGAATCGCCATCAGGCCGCGCAGACGCAGTCCGGGCAGCGCGATCACCGTCTCGGCCAGCGCCAGCAGTTCCTGCGGTGCCACGCCAGCCTTGGAGGTTTCGCCGGAGATATTGACCTGCAGGCAGACATCGAGCGCGCCAAGCTCATCGGGGCGCTGCTCACTCAGGCGGCGTGCGATCTTCTCGCGTTCCACGGTATGCACCCAGGCGAAGTGCTCGGCAATGGCGCGCGTCTTGTTGGACTGGATGGGGCCGATGAAATGCCATTCGATATCGGTGAGGTCCGACAGCGCCTGCTGCTTGTCCAGCGCTTCCTGCAGGTAGTTCTCGCCAAAGGCCCGCTGGCCGGATTGCCAGGCTGCGCGCACCAGCGTGGCGGGTTTGGTCTTGCTGACGGCCAGCACTTGCGCCGAATCAGCGTTGCGTTTACTTGTCTGCAATGCCTTTTCCAGCCGCGCGCGGGCCTCTAGGATACACTGGGTAACACAAGCTTCGTCGTCGGGGACTGCGGTCATGCGGCTCGGCTCCAGAATTTGCGGAACTACCTGGCGATGGCTGGCACGGTATCAGGCGTGTCATCAATAGCATGAGCGTGACAGGCCTGGTGACATGGTGCCCATCGCACTATCTACTGAAGAGCCACTTCACACTTTCACCAGAGTACACAAGACTCGTTGGTACAAGAGCTTCGGTCTTCGCGAGGGAACTGCATGGATATTACCGAACTGCTGGCTTTTTCGGCAAAACAGAACGCGTCGGATCTTCACCTGTCCGCTGGTTTGCCACCGATGATTCGTGTCGACGGTGATGTGCGGCGCATCAACGTGCCGTCAATGGATGACAAGCAGGTGCGCGCGCTGATCTACGAGATCATGAACGACAAGCAGCGCCGTGACTTCGAGGAATTCCTCGAGACCGATTTCTCCTTCGAGGTGCCGGGTGTCTCGCGCTTTCGTGTCAACGCCTTCCATCAGGGGCGTGGCGCGGGGGCCGTCTTCCGTACCATCCCCTCGGAAGTGCTGACGATGGAGGATCTGGGGCTCGGTGAAGCCTTCCGCAAGATGTGCATGCTGCCGCGCGGCCTGATTCTTGTCACCGGGCCGACCGGCTCCGGTAAATCCACCACGCTGGCGGCGATGGTCGATTACATCAACGAGAACAAGTACGACCACATCCTCACCATCGAGGACCCGGTGGAATTCGTGCACCAGTCCAAGCGATGTCTGGTCAACCAGCGTGAAGTGCACCGTGATACCCACGGCTTCGCGCCCGCGCTGCGTTCGGCGCTGCGTGAAGACCCGGATGTCATTCTGGTCGGCGAGCTGCGAGATCTCGAGACCATCCGCCTGGCGCTGACCGCGGCCGAGACGGGCCACCTGGTGTTCGGCACCCTGCACACCACCTCCGCGACCAAGACCGTCGACCGTATCATCGACGTCTTCCCCGGCGAGGAGAAGTCGATGGTGCGCTCGATGCTGTCCGAGTCCCTGCAGGGCGTCATCGCCCAGACACTGCTCAAGAAGATCGGCGGTGGCCGAGTGGCGGCTCACGAGATCATGATCGCGACGCCTGCCATTCGTAACCTGATCCGCGAGGACAAGGTGGCGCAGATGTATTCCTCCATCCAGACCGGTGGCGCCCTGGGCATGCAGACACTGGATGCAGCGCTGACGCGTCTGTTGGCGGAAGGGCTGGTGACCAATGAAGATGCTCAGGCGAAAGCCAAGGGCTTGTTGAACTGAATTCGCCAGGAGTACCGACAATCACGTTGCAGGTAGGTGGGGCAGGGGCCGGAACACGTCAACTTTCCAGGTTCATGGGACGGCATTTCAGCGCGAGGCCTTGGGCGCGACTCTCAAGGCGCATATCGGGATACAACTCATGACTCCTCATGAATGGCTGCATGAACTTCTGCAGTTGATGGTCAGCAAGGGCAGCTCGGACCTGTTCATCTCCACCGGCACACCGCCGCAGATGAAGGTCAATGGCCGCATGGTGGCGCTGGGTGACAAGAAGCTGAGTGTCGATCAGGTGAGAGAGCTGGTGCTCGCACCGATGAGTGACATGCAGCGAGAGCGCTTCGAGGAAGAGCGCGAGGCCAACTTCGCGCATAGCTTGCCGGGAGTCGGACGTTTCAGGATTAGCGCCTTCTACCAGCGCAGCCAGATGGGCATGGTGATTCGCCGCATCCAGCTGTCGATTCCCAGCCTGGAAGAGTTGCGGCTGCCGGAGATCATCAAGGGGCTTTCCGAGACCAAGCGTGGTCTGGTGATCTTCGTCGGCGGTACCGGCGCCGGCAAGTCGACCTCGCTGGCGGCGATGATCCAGCACCGCAACCAGACCTCGAGCGGGCATATCATCTGCATCGAAGACCCGATTGAGTATATCCACCCCCACCAGCGCTCCATCGTGACGCAGCGTGAAGTGGGGATCGATACCGAGTCCTTCGAGGTGGCACTGCGCAATACGCTGCGTCAGGCGCCGGACGTGATCATGATCGGTGAGATCCGCTCGCGTGAGACCATGGAGCACGCGCTGACCTTCGCCGAGACCGGTCACCTGTGTCTTGCGACGTTGCATGCCAACAATGCCAACCAGGCGCTGGACCGCATCATCCACTTCTTCCCGGAGGAGCGTCATGAACAGGTGTGGATGGATCTGTCGCTGAACCTCAAGGGCATCGTGGCCCAGCAGCTGTTGCCTCACAAGAGTGGCAACACCACCCAGCGCGTGCCGGCCATTGAGGTGATGCTGCGTTCGCCGCTGATCGTCGACCTGATCCGCAAGGGCGCGGTGGTCGAGATCAAGGACGTCATGAAGCGCTCGCAGCAGCAGGGCATGATGACTTTCGATCAATCGCTGTACGCCTTGCATCAGCAGGGCTTGATCACCGAGGAAGTGGCATTGGCGCATGCCGATTCCGCCAATGACCTGCGCCTGATGATCAAGTTCGGTGATTCCGACAGCGCCCAGGAAGCCCAGCTGGATGTCCTGAATGCCGCCAGTCGCTTCTCGCTGCAAGGGGATGACGACTGAGGCGTGTCGGTGATGCCAGCTGTCGGTGACGCTAGCATAGTGATCGGCCAATCAAGAGCCGCCCTTCTTCTGAGGAAAAGGGCGGCTTTTTCGTATTCGATGAGGATCAGCGAGCGTAGAGGCCGCCCAGCACTCTCGGGCCGCTCGCGCCGGTCACGCTGGGCAGGTTGCCGGGGCGCTCCAGTACTCTGCGCGCCGCGAGCCAGGCAAAGGCGCTGGCTTCGAGCAGGTCTGCGTTCCAGCCCATGTCAGCGCAGGACACGAGGGGCGTCGCTTGCTCGCCTTGCGCCAGGCGCTGCTCCAGCTGCGTGAGCAGGGCGCCATTGCGTGCCCCGCCACCACAGGGAGTCAGCGCGGCCAGTGACACGCCGGTCTGCTCCAGTGCCTGCACGATGCTCTCGACAGTCAGGCTCAGGAGCGTGGCCTGCACGTCGGCCGGTGCCTCGTCGCCGGTCAGGTGCTGTGCCAACCAGTCGAGATGGAAGTCTTCGCGGCCAGTGCTCTTGGGAAGGGGGCGGCGGAAGTAATCGGCCGACAGCAATCTCTCGAGCAAGTCAGGAATCACCTTGCCGCTGGCGGCCCATTGGCCGTCCTGATCCACCGCGGTGCCACGATGACGCGCATGCCAGGCATCCAGCAGGCAGTTGGCGGGGCCGGTGTCGAAGCCGATGACGTCAGCCGTGGAATTCTGAGGGGGAAGTAGCGTCAGATTGGCGATGCCGCCCAGATTGAGCAGCCCATGCCATTGGTCTGGCTGACTGAAAAGAGCAGCGTGGAAGGCAGGCGCCAGCGGGGCCGCCTGACCGCCAGCGGCCAGATCACGGCGCCGGAAGTCAGCGACGACGGGAATGCCGCACAGCTCGGCCAGCAGGCTGGGGTTGTCGAGCTGCAGGGTGTAGGGCGTGTGGCATGGCCGGTCGCTGAAACCGTAGGGGCGATGCTCGATGGTCTGGCCATGGCTGCCAATCGCCGTGACATCGTCTGCACTCAGCTGCTGGCGGGTCAGCAAGCGCGTCACTGCGCTGGCGGCCAGTTCGGCCAACGCCTTCTCGGCGGCGGCGAGGTCGGCGAAGCATGCCTCATCACAATGCATCAGCTGCCAGAGACGAGTCCGCAGTGTCTCGGGCAGCGGCAGATCGAGCCCATCAATGAAGCGAATCCGTTCGTGGTCTGGCGAGGAGGGGGTGATATCGAGCAAGGCGATATCGAGTCCGTCCAGGCTGGTGCCGGTCATCAAGCCAAGGTAGAGCGCCATTGGGGGTCTCCCGATCATTGGGGGCGTGCAACAGGGGGGGGAAGCTTGTGAGCACGCCGCTCTGCGGCAGGGGGTGCATGCCATGCTCGTCATGCTAACATTCTCGGCCAACATGCCCCGTTACGAGGGGAGCAGCAACGGTCAGAGAGGGCAGGATGAGCGACAAGTCAGTAGTGGAAGCGCTGGAGATCATCAAGCGCGGTACCGATGAGGTGCTGGTCGAGGAAGAGCTGATCAAGAAGCTCGAGTCCGGGCGCAAGCTCAAGGTCAAGGCAGGCTTTGATCCGACGGCGCCGGACCTGCACCTCGGTCATACGGTGCTGATCAACAAGCTGCGCCAGCTGCAGGACCTCGGTCACGAGATCATCTTCCTGATCGGTGATTTCACCGGCCGCATCGGCGACCCCACCGGCAAGAGCGTGACGCGCAAGCCGCTGACCGAAGAGGATGTGAAGGCCAACGCCCTGACGTATCAGGAGCAGGTCTTCAAGATCCTCGACAAGGAGAAGACGCGCATCGCCTTCAACTCCGAATGGATCAACAAGCTCACCGCGGGTGACATGATCGAGCTGGCGGCCTCCAGTACGGTCGCGCGCATGCTCGAGCGTGACGATTTCGACAAGCGCTATACCGGCAATCAGCCGATCTCCATCCACGAGTTCCTCTACCCGCTGATCCAGGGGTATGACTCCGTGGCACTGGAAGCGGACATCGAGCTTGGCGGTACCGATCAGAAGTTCAATCTGCTGATGGGGCGTGAGCTGCAGCGCCAGCGCGGCCAGGAGCCGCAGGTCGTGATCACCATGCCGATCCTTGAGGGCCTGGATGGCGTGCAGAAGATGTCCAAGTCGCTGGGCAACTACATCGGCATCAACGACCGCCCGGGCGAGATGTTCAACAAGATCGTCTCCATGCCGGATTCGCTGATGTGGCGTTACTTCGAGCTGCTGTCGCTGCGTCCTCTCGATGAAGTGAAGGCGCTGATGGCCAGCATCGACGACGGTGCCAACCCGCGTGATATCAAGATGGAGCTGGCGCGCGAGCTGGTGGCACGCTTCCACGATGAAGAAGCGGCGGCGACGGCGCACCTCTCCAGCGGCAATCAGCTGGCCGACGGCGAGTTGCCGGCGGACATGCCGGATGTCACCGTCAGCCTGGAAGGCGCCGAGGTGGCGCCGATCGCGGCGGTCATCAATCGTGCGGGCCTGGCCAACAACAGTGCCCAGGCCAAGGACATGCTCAAGAATGGTCGCGTGAAAGTGGATGGCGAAGTGGTCGAGCCTTCCTATATGGCACCTTTCGATACTGCCATCGTCATCCAGGCCGGCAAGAAGCGTTACGCACGAGTGACCGTGACGCGCTGAGGTACTGAGGGATACTGAAAGGTATTGAGAAGACGCTGGCGTATGTCGCCTCCCGTTCGGCCCCACCATGTCTGGTGGGGCCGAACGGGTTTTGAGCGCCTGACATCACCGCGGCGAGATTCTCTCAAGAAAGCCCTTGCCCTTACGCCAGTTCGTGCGTAAAGTACGCATCCGCTGCCGGGGACGCATGGCGTCACCAGCGGTGAAAGAGGTTTGCAGGTAATTGTTTTGCTTGAGGTTTTTGAAGTCCGCTTCGGGAATCATCGCTTGACAATCTGGCGCGATTCGCTAGGATACGCCGCACTCCTTACGGAACAGGTGATCGAGCAACGCTCCTCACCGCTTGATGATGCTTAGAGGCAGTCGGCTGACTCATTATCAAGTGCTTGACTTCTCAAGCGTTCCGGGTAGAATATGCCTCCTCGCTTAACAGCGACGCTCTTTAAAAATTTGATCAGGTAATTCGTGTGAGCGCTTGCCGATGAGTGGTGACAAGGTCACCAAATATCGGAGCAAGCCTCTCACGAGAAGTTTGACTCTGAACCAAGTTTGGTCTGCTTAACAGACTATCAAGCTTTCAACTGAAGAGTTTGATCATGGCTCAGATTGAACGCTGGCGGCAGGCTTAACACATGCAAGTCGAGCGGAAACGATCCTAGCTTGCTAGGAGGCGTCGAGCGGCGGACGGGTGAGTAATGCATGGGAATCTGCCCGATAGTGGGGGACAACCTGGGGAAACTCAGGCTAATACCGCATACGTCCTACGGGAGAAAGCAGGGGATCTTCGGACCTTGCGCTATCGGATGAGCCCATGTCGGATTAGCTTGTTGGTGAGGTAATGGCTCACCAAGGCGACGATCCGTAGCTGGTCTGAGAGGATGATCAGCCACACTGGGACTGAGACACGGCCCAGACTCCTACGGGAGGCAGCAGTGGGGAATATTGGACAATGGGCGAAAGCCTGATCCAGCCATGCCGCGTGTGTGAAGAAGGCCTTCGGGTTGTAAAGCACTTTCAGCGAGGAAGAACGCCTTGGGATTAATACTCCCGAGGAAAGACATCACTCGCAGAAGAAGCACCGGCTAACTCCGTGCCAGCAGCCGCGGTAATACGGAGGGTGCAAGCGTTAATCGGAATTACTGGGCGTAAAGCGCGCGTAGGTGGCTAAGTCAGCCAGGTGTGAAAGCCCCGGGCTCAACCTGGGAACGGCATCTGGAACTGCTTGGCTAGAGTGCAGGAGAGGAAGGTAGAATTCCCGGTGTAGCGGTGAAATGCGTAGAGATCGGGAGGAATACCAGTGGCGAAGGCGGCCTTCTGGACTGACACTGACACTGAGGTGCGAAAGCGTGGGTAGCAAACAGGATTAGATACCCTGGTAGTCCACGCCGTAAACGATGTCAACTAGCCGTTGGGTCCCTTGAGGACTTAGTGGCGCAGCTAACGCAATAAGTTGACCGCCTGGGGAGTACGGCCGCAAGGTTAAAACTCAAATGAATTGACGGGGGCCCGCACAAGCGGTGGAGCATGTGGTTTAATTCGATGCAACGCGAAGAACCTTACCTACCCTTGACATCCAGAGGACTTTCCAGAGATGGATTGGTGCCTTCGGGAACTCTGAGACAGGTGCTGCATGGCTGTCGTCAGCTCGTGTTGTGAAATGTTGGGTTAAGTCCCGTAACGAGCGCAACCCCTATCCTTATTTGCCAGCGAGTAATGTCGGGAACTCTAAGGAGACTGCCGGTGACAAACCGGAGGAAGGTGGGGACGACGTCAAGTCATCATGGCCCTTACGGGTAGGGCTACACACGTGCTACAATGGCAAGTACAAAGGGTTGCAATACTGCGAAGTGGAGCCAATCCCATAAAGCTTGCCTCAGTCCGGATTGGAGTCTGCAACTCGACTCCATGAAGTCGGAATCGCTAGTAATCGTGGATCAGAATGCCACGGTGAATACGTTCCCGGGCCTTGTACACACCGCCCGTCACACCATGGGAGTGGACTGCACCAGAAGTGGTTAGCCTAACCTTCGGGAGGGCGATCACCACGGTGTGGTTCATGACTGGGGTGAAGTCGTAACAAGGTAGCCCTAGGGGAACCTGGGGCTGGATCACCTCCTTATCGACACTGTCTACTGCTCGCGGCAAGTGCTCACAACGAATTACCTGATCTTATTGCTGGCTTAGCCGGCAGTGGCAAGCGTGCTCATCAGAGCGCGCTTCTCACTGTTCTCTGAACAGCCGCTCTTTAACAATGTGAATCATGCTGACGATAGATATGTGCGCCAAGCGCATGTCTATCAAACGATATGTCGGAGAGGTCCGACAGATTCGTAATCCTTGACAGACCCCTTGGGGTTATATGGTCAAGCGATTAAGCGCATACGGTGGATGCCTTGGCAGCCAGAGGCGATGAAGGACGTGATAGCCTGCGATAAGCGTTGGCGAGGTGGCAAATACCCTGCGACCCAACGATTTCCGAATGGGGAAACCCACTCACCATCAGGTGAGTATCTATAGGCCAATACATAACCTATAGAGGCAAACCCGGGGAACTGAAACATCTAAGTACCCGGAGGAAAAGAAATCAACCGAGATTCCCCAAGTAGCGGCGAGCGAACGGGGACCAGCCCTTAAGCGTGACAACTGACAGACGAACAAGCTGGGAAGCTTGACGATACAGGGTGATAGTCCCGTAGTCGAAGTCTGAGTCACGTGAAATCGAGTAGGTCGGGGCACGAGAAACCTTGACTGAACATGGGGGGACCATCCTCCAAGGCTAAATACTCCTGGCTGACCGATAGTGAACCAGTACCGTGAGGGAAAGGCGAAAAGAACCCCGGCGAGGGGAGTGAAATAGATCCTGAAACCGTATGCGTACAAGCAGTGGGAGCACCTTCGTGGTGTGACCGCGTACCTTTTGTATAATGGGTCAGCGACTTATATTCTGTGGCGAGCTTAACCGTATAGGGGAGGCGTAGGGAAACCGAGTCTTAACTGGGCGACCAGTCGCAGGGTATAGACCCGAAACCGGGCGATCTATCCATGGCCAGGGTGAAGATTGAGTAACATCAATTGGAGGCCCGAACCCAAGTATGTTGAAAAATGCTGGGATGAGCTGTGGATCGGAGTGAAAGGCTAATCAAGCCCGGAGATAGCTGGTTCTCCTCGAAAGCTATTTAGGTAGCGCCTCACGTATCACCGCTGGGGGTAGAGCACTGTTTCGGCTAGGGGGTCATCCCGACTTACCAACCCGAGGCAAACTCCGAATACCAGTGAGTGCAGCGTGGGAGACACACAGCGGGTGCTAACGTCCGTTGTGAAAAGGGAAACAACCCAGACCGTCAGCTAAGGTCCCAAAATCCTGATTAAGTGGGAAACGATGTGGGAAGGCTCAGACAGCTAGGAGGTTGGCTTAGAAGCAGCCATCCTTTAAAGAAAGCGTAATAGCTCACTAGTCGAGTCGGCCTGCGCGGAAGATATAACGGGGCTAAATCAGGTACCGAAGCTACGGGTTCATCCTCTGGATGAGCGGTAGAGGAGCGTCGTGTAAGCCAATGAAGGTGGATTGAGAAGTCTGCTGGAGGTATCACGAGTGCGAATGCTGACATGAGTAACGATAAGGGGAGTGAAAAACTCCCCCGCCGGAAGACCAAGGTTTTCTGTTCTACGTTAATCGGAGCAGAGTGAGTCGGCCCCTAAGGCGAGGCGGAAACGCGTAGTCGATGGGAAACGGGTTAATATTCCCGTACCGGATGTGGTTGCGATGGGGGGACGAAGAAGGCTAGGTGAGCCAGGCGTTGGTTGTCCTGGTGAAAGCATGTAGGCCGAGGAATCAGGCAAATCCGGTTCCTCTGAGGTCGAGATGCGAGACGAACTGACCACGGTCAGGAAGTCATCGATGCCACGCTTCCAGGAAAAGCCTCTAAGCTTCAGATCACATGCGACCGTACCCCAAACCGACACAGGTGGTCAGGTAGAGAATACCAAGGCGCTTGAGAGAACTCGGGTGAAGGAACTAGGCAAAATGGCACCGTAACTTCGGGAGAAGGTGCACCGGTTCGAGTGAAGGACTTGCTTCGTAAGCTCTTACCGGTCGAAGATACCAGGTGGCTGCAACTGTTTATTAAAAACACAGCACTCTGCAAACGCGCAAGCGGACGTATAGGGTGTGACGCCTGCCCGGTGCCGGAAGGTTAATTGATGGGGTTAGCTCACGCGAAGCTCTTGATCGAAGCCCCGGTAAACGGCGGCCGTAACTATAACGGTCCTAAGGTAGCGAAATTCCTTGTCGGGTAAGTTCCGACCTGCACGAATGGCGTAATGATGGCCACGCTGTCTCCACCCGAGACTCAGTGAAATTGAAATCGCAGTGAAGATGCTGTGTACCCGCGGCTAGACGGAAAGACCCCGTGAACCTTTACTATAGCTTTACACTGGATGCTGATGTTGTCTGTGTAGGATAGCTGGGAGGCTTTGAAACCACGTCGCCAGATGCGGTGGAGCCAACCTTGAAATACCAGCCTGACATCATTGGCGTTCTAACTCAGGTCCGTTATCCGGATCGAGGACAGTGTATGGTGGGTAGTTTGACTGGGGCGGTCTCCTCCTAAAGAGTAACGGAGGAGCACGAAGGTACCCTCAGCACGGTTGGAAATCGTGCATTGAGTGCAAGAGCATAAGGGTGCTTGACTGCGAGACAGACACGTCGAGCAGGTACGAAAGTAGGTTCTAGTGATCCGGTGGTTCTGTATGGAAGGGCCATCGCTCAACGGATAAAAGGTACTCCGGGGATAACAGGCTGATACCGCCCAAGAGTTCACATCGACGGCGGTGTTTGGCACCTCGATGTCGGCTCATCACATCCTGGGGCTGAAGTCGGTCCCAAGGGTATGGCTGTTCGCCATTTAAAGTGGTACGCGAGCTGGGTTTAGAACGTCGTGAGACAGTTCGGTCCCTATCTGCCGTGGGCGTCGGAAGTTTGAGAAGAGCTGCTCCTAGTACGAGAGGACCGGAGTGGACGAACCTCTGGTGTTCGGGTTGTCATGCCAATGGCATTGCCCGGTAGCTACGTTCGGACGGGATAACCGCTGAAAGCATCTAAGCGGGAAGCCCCCTTCAAGATGAGACTTCCCTGAGGCCTTGCGCCTCCTGAAGGGCCCTTGAAGACTACAAGGTTGATAGGCTGGGTGTGGAAGCACAGCAATGTGTTGAGCTAACCAGTACTAATTGCCCGTGAGGCTTGACCATATAACACCCAAGGGGTTTGCTTCGGCAAACGCCGGGATTACGACAGGATCGAGACATATCGGTCAGCATGATTCATATTGCGAGTCGCGAGGCCACAAGCCTCGGGACTCAGGCATCGCAAGATGCCACCGTTTCGCCTGACGACCATAGCGAGCGTGAACCACCCGATCCCATGCCGAACTCGGAAGTGAAACCGCTTAGCGCCGATGGTAGTGTGGAGTTTCTCCATGTGAGAGTAGGTCATCGTCAGGCACTTATCCCGAACCGCCCCTGTAGCCATGCTGCAGGGGCGGTTCTCTTTGTGCTCAAGAAAAGTGGTGCAGAGAGTCCTGCATGCGAATCAGCTGTGGGCGAAAGAAAAGAGCTTTGCCCAAGCAACGTGCACATGACACAAGAAGGCCCCTGTCGATATCTCGACAGGGGCCTTTGTCTTCGGGGCCTTTTATCTTCAGGGCCAGTGAAGTTTCAGTGCGCCATCACATCAGGGCGAGACTTCGTAGAGTTCGATGGGCGTACCGTCAGGGTCTGCCAGGAAGGTGAAGCGGGCGCCGGTGTATTCATCGACACGTATCGGCTCTGGCGTGGCGCCACGCGCGATCAGCAGCTCGACACAGGTATCGATGTCTTCCGTCGCCAGCGCCAGGTGACGAAGCCCACAGGCTTCCGGATAGCTGGGGCGCTCAGGCGGCGAGGGGAAGGAGAACAGCTCCAGCTGGATACCGCCCGGCAGGAGCAGGTCGAGCTTGTAGCTGTCGCGGGCCTCACGATAGGCCTCGTTGATCACCTGCGCATCCATGACCTCGAGATAGAAGCGCCTGGCGCGAGGGTAATCAGCGGTGATCAGCGCCACGTGATGCACCCGCGTCAGAGGCAGGCGGGGTGTCGGGGTAGCGTCTGAAGCCATGGAGAGACTGTCCGTTGTCATGTTGTGCTCCTGCAGAGTGTTCGGTGCGATGAACGGTACGACGGGCTGTGTGATGAGCTGTGTGGATGGGCCGTGCGGCGAGCACCTGAGTGACATCCTGATCAAAGAAGGCGCCCACTGGGCGCCTTCTTTGATTGGAGCAATCACTGGCCAGACCGTGCGCTATCTCAGCGACACAGGGTTTCCAGGGCTTCGATCAGGCTGTCCATTTCGGCATCGGTACCGATGCTGATGCGCAGATAGTCACGCAGTGCGTCGGTGTTGAAGTGGCGCACCAGGATGCCCTGTTCGCGCAGGCCGATGAACAGCTTGCCGGCATCGTGGGTCGGGTGAGTCGCCAGCACGAAGTTGGTCTGCGAGGGCAGGATCTCGAAGCCCAGCGCGGCCATGCGATCGCGCGTCTGCTCGCGCGTGGTGATGACGCGTGTGCGGCACTCATCGAAATAGTCGGGATCACTGAGCGCGGCGACGCCGACCTGTTCGGCCAGGCGATCGATGGGGTAGGAGTTGAAGGAGTCCTTGACGCGCTCCAGACCCTCGATCAGCTCACGCGAGGCCACGGCATAGCCAAGACGAATGCCCGCCAGGCTGCGCGACTTCGAGAAAGTGCCCGTCACGACCAGATTCGGATACTGATGAATCAGCGGGATGGCGCTTTCGCCACCGAAGTCCACGTAGGCCTCGTCGACCAGTACCACGCTCCGCGGATTGCGCTCCAGCAGCGCGGCAATCGCCTTGCGGCCATGGCCATGCCCTGTCGGGGCGTTGGGGTTGGCGAAGATGATGCCGCCATTGTCGTTGCCGAAGGCTTCCAGGTCGACTTCCCAGTTGTCGGTCAGCGCGATGCTGCGCGACTCGATGCCATACATGCGGCAGTAGACCGGGTAGAAGCTGTAGCTGATGGTGGGCAGCAGCAGCGGCTTGTCCTGACGGAAGAATGCCTGGAAGGCCAGCGCCAGCACCTCATCGGAGCCATTGCCGACGAAGACTTCCTCGGCGGCCACATGGAAGGTATCGGCCAGGGCGGCGCGCAGCGAGCTGGAGCTCGGGTCCGGGTAGCGGCGCAGATCAGAGGCATTGAACTCGCGCAGCGTCTGCTCCACGGCGGGCGCCGGCGGGTAGGGGTTCTCGTTGGTGTTCAGCTTGATCAGCTGCTCACGCGGTTGTTCGCCGGGGACGTAGGGGGTCAGGTCGTGGACCTGGGGGCTCCAGTACTTGCTCATGATTTCTCGCCGCTGGTGACAGTGCATGACCCGTGTCATGGATGCTTTTCATGTTGCCCGCTGGATCGTCGCGGTACAAGCACCGGCATGCGCTCTGAGTGAGTCATGAGGGGCATTGGAGCGGTGATTGGAGGCTGTTGCGAAGGTCTGTTGCGAAGGTCTATCGAGGGGGGTGTTGAAAGAAGCCCAGGAGTGGCCGCACGGCGGGCCTCGCCCATTGTTGCCATGCCAGCATTATTCTCGTGCGATGTGCGTGCTTGAAGCAGCGCGTGGTGTGCCGCATGTCATAGGCATGCTTGCCCAGCTCGTGCGACCTTGCACGGTGAGGACGCTGGGTGAAGTCCTGCAATTCAAGGAGTCCCGATGACTGCCAACACCAATGCCCCGTACGCTGACACCCTGCTCGATCCGGTCAAGCTCGGTGATCTGACCCTGCCCAACCGCATCCTGATGGCACCGCTGACACGTGCTCGTACCCCCGACAGCGTGCCCGGTGAGCTTCAGCAGGCCTATTACGGTCAGCGTGCCGGTGCCGGCCTGATCATCAGCGAGGCGACCAACATCTCGCCCACCGCACGTGGCTATGTCTACACGCCGGGCATCTGGACCGATGAGCAGGAAGCGGGCTGGAAGGGCGTCGTCCAGGCGGTGCACGCCAAGGGCGGACGCATGGCGCTGCAGCTGTGGCACGTCGGGCGTGTCTCGCATGAGATGGTGCAGCCGGACGGCCAGCAGCCGGTCGCGCCGAGCGCCCTGCGTGGTGAAGGCGCCCAGTGCTTTGTCGAGTTCGAGGACGGCACCAGCGGACGTCACCCCACCGGTACGCCGCGCGCCCTGGAGACGGACGAGATCCCCCAGCTGATCGAGGACTATCGTCAGGCCGCCGTGCGTGCCAAGCGTGCCGGCTTCGACATGATCGAGGTGCACGCCGCCAACGCCTATCTGCTCAACCAGTTCATGGCCACCGGCACCAATCAGCGCACTGACCAGTACGGTGGCTCGGTCGAGAACCGTGCGCGTCTGACGCTGGAAGTCGTCGATGCCGTCGCCGAAGTCTTCGGCCCTGAGCGTACCGGCATCCGCCTGACGCCCTTCATCGAGATCTTCGGTCTGACCGATGACGAGCCGGAAGAAATGGCCTTCTACATGGCCGAGCAGCTCTCCAGACGTGGCATCGCCTATGTGCACGTCAACGAGCCGGACTGGGCCGGTGGCGATATCAAGTTCAGCGATGACTTCCGTCGTGCCCTGCGCGAGCGCGTCACGGGCGCGCTGATCTTCTGCGGCCATTACGACGGTGAGAGCGCGGCACGCATCATCGATGAGGGCATCGCGGATGCCGTCGCCATCGGGCGCCCGTATATCGCCAACCCGGACCTGGTCGAGCGCATTCGCCTCGGCGCTGAACTCAACGAACAGGACCCGGACACCTTCTACGGTGGTGGCGCCAAGGGTTACACCGACTATCCGTTTCTCGACAATGGCCATGATCGCCGCGGCTGAGGCCGACACGATTTAGCGAATGGTGTTCGATAAACGCCATCGGGGGTGGCCTCTCGGGGCGGATACCCGCTATTCTTGAGCATGGAAGCTTGTGAGCGGGCTGCCTGCCAAAGCGGGTAGACCGCTCGCCGTCGATAGCGCTGATGCTGCTATCGAGTCATCGCCTTAAGGAGGATTCAATGCAGATCAGGACTCTGATGGTGGGAGCCGCGCTGATGGTCGGTCTCGCCGGGTGCGCATCAACGGCCCAGACCAATGACGGTGCCGCTGACAACAGCGCCACCGAGACAGCCAGCGAGCAGGTTGCCGTCTACAAGGGCACCCTGCCGTGTCGTCGTTGCACGGGCATTGACCTCGATGTACGCCTCAAGGGTGCCGAAGAGGCAGCCCAGGATGAGCGTACCTTCAGTCTCGATGCCACCTATCGTGATCATCCGCAGCAGCCGGATCCAGAGCATTACGAAGGCCAGTGGGACGTGCTGTCCGGCACCGTGACGGACCCGAACGCGACCGTCTATGAGCTGACGCCGGACGGCGAAGGCCAGACCTACTACTTCCTGCGTCTGGATGCCCAGACCCTGGAGCTGGTCGACCCGCAGAAGCGTCGCTTCCAGAACGGTGAGACACTGCGCCTCAAGCGCCAGTAAGCGTGCCGTGCGCCACAAGGCGATCGTGAGCACAAGGAAGGCGGCGCAAGCCGCCTTCCTTGTGTCTGGCCGTTGGAAATCCACGGCTGACGACACTCCGCCGCGGCGCCGAGAATCATTTCTTCCCGACAGGATTGTCTGATGGCGAAAGCAAAGAGCGCCTTCGTATGTACCGAATGCGGTAGCGAATTCTCGAAGTGGCAGGGCCAGTGCAGCGGCTGCCGCGAGTGGAACACCCTGCAGGAAATCCGCGTCGGCGCCACGGTATTGCCCGGCGCCGCCCCCGCTGCGGGAGCCGTCGCCGGTGGTGCCGCGCGTAGCGCCAGCAATGGGCGGGGCGGCTACGCCGGCACGCTCAGCGACAACGTGACCGATCTTTCCAATGTCTCGCTGGCCGAAGTGCCGCGCTTCTCCTCGACCTTCGGCGAGTTCGACCGCGTGCTGGGTGGCGGGCTGGTGCCGGGTTCCGCCGTGTTGCTCGGTGGCCACCCGGGGGCCGGCAAGTCGACGCTGCTGCTGCAGACCGCCTGCAAGCTCGCCCAGCACAAGCGCTCACTCTATGTCACTGGCGAGGAATCGCTGTCGCAGGTGGCGATGCGCGCCCATCGTCTGCAGCTGCCGACCCAGGGGCTCAAGATGCTGGCCGAGACCAGCGTCGAGACGATTCTGGCCACCGCCGAGCGCGAGAAGCCCGAGGTGCTGATCATCGACTCCATCCAGACCATGCATCTGGAGGATCTGTCATCCGCGCCGGGGGGTGTCTCGCAGGTGCGTGAGTCTGCCGCCGCGCTGACCCGCTTCGCCAAGCGAACCAATACCGTGCTGCTGCTGGTCGGCCACGTGACCAAGGACGGCTCACTGGCCGGACCCAAGGTGCTGGAGCACATGATCGACGCCTCCCTGCTGCTGGAGGGCGATGGTGATTCGCGCTTCCGCACGCTGCGTGGCCAGAAGAACCGCTTCGGCGCGGTCAACGAGCTGGGCGTGTTCGCCATGGTCGAGCTGGGCTTGAAGGAGGTGAAGAACCCCAGCGCGATCTTCCTGTCGCGCAGCGAGGAGCAATCCTCCGGCAGTCTGGTGATGGTGGTGTGGGAGGGCACGCGACCGATCCTGATCGAAGTGCAGGCCTTGCTGGATGACTCGCCGCTGGGCAATCCACGCCGTGTCGCCGTCGGTCTGGACGGCAATCGCCTGTCGATGCTGCTGGCAGTGCTCAACAAGCATGGCGGCCTGTTCACAGGCGATCAAGATGTCTTCCTGAATGTGGTCGGCGGGGTCAAGGTGCTCGAGACCAGCGCCGACCTCGCGGTGCTGTGTGCGGTGGTCTCCAGCCTGCAGAACCGTCCGCTGCCGCGCGAGCTGGTGGTGTTCGGCGAGGTGGGGCTGTCCGGCGAGATCCGTCCGGTGCCGAGTGGCCAGGAGCGCATCGTCGAGGCCGCCAAGCATGGCTTTACGCGCGCTATCGTGCCCAAGGGCAATGCCCCCAAGAATCCGCCCAAGGGCATGACCATCGTGGCGGTCGACAAGCTGTCCCAGGCGCTGGAAGCCCTGTGACATCTGCGCCTACCGCGTGAGCCTGCCGCACGGGGACATCGTGGTGTGATGTAGCATACAACGAACAAGGCCAGCCTCGCGGCTGGCCTTGTTCGTATGGAGTTTTCTCCGAGCACGAAGCTCAGTCCTGCTTGTCAGTCCTGCTTGTCAGTCCTGCTTGTCAGCCTGACGGGCAGCGTGAGCACAGGCCTTGAGGCGTGAGACCAGGAGCTCGACACCGCGCTCGCGCATCAGTTCTTCATTGCGCCCCGGCACCTCTTCGACATCGCCTGCGTAGGCATTGATGGCGGCTTCGACCGAGCTTTCGCGCAGCAGGTGCAGCATCGGGTAGGGCGAGCGGTTGGTGTAGTTGGCCGCGTCGTCTTCCTCGGTATCCTCGAACACGTATTCCGGGTGGAAGCTGGCCAGCTGATAGATGCCTTCGTAGTCCTGCATCTCGAGCAGCGCCTCGGCGTAGTCGAGCAGCTCGAGGTAGGTATCGAAGTCGCGGAAGCCGTCCTTGAAGATCACCAGCGTCGTCTCGGCGTCGCGATTGGCGTCCAGGTTCAGCAGCTCGTCGCCGAGTGCCTGCAGGCTGCGCTCGAGCCCTGCTCCGGGCACCACGGCATACTGGATGCTGTTGCGTGCCATCTCGCGCGCGGCAAACGGGCACAGATTGTCGGCGATGATGTGCGTCTCGACCCACTGGCGCGTGGCGTCGATGGCCTCGGCTTCGCTGGCATCCAGCGGCGGGGTATAGCCACCCGCCGTCTCGGGAGTCGTGGTATCGGTCGGCGTAGCGTCGGTGGTCATGGCGTCAGGGTCCGCAGCGGTGTCAGGAACGGGTATTGTCACTGCTCGGGCGCGGCATGGCCAGCGCCGTGTCTTCTCGTCTCTCTTCGTGTCTCGTTATCGTGTCTCGTTATCGTGTCTCGTTATCGTGTCTCGTTATCGTGTCTCGTCTCTGTGTTCCGTGATCATGTCTCTTCATCGTCTCTCTTCAACATATCTCTTTCTAGGGAAAGGACCGCAAGGTCACAGGTCGCTGTCGAGCATGTGGCGGCCCTGTTTCATTAGTGATTTCAGCGATAGACTTATCACCGCTGGTTTCAAGCCTGTCCCGAGTACGTTCAGGGGCATTGCGGCTACCGGCTGACGACTTCTTTCCTGCCTCGCCACGGAGATACTTCTTGTCCGCTGATACTCCGCCTCCTTCCTCGCCGCCCCCCGAATCTCCCGAATCTACCGAGACGGCAGAGGGGCCCGAGCACACCAGTGCCGCGGCCTATCGCCTGTCGCGACTGTTGCCCTTTCTCGGCTGGATGCGTCAGCTGTCGCCCGGGGATGCGCGTTCTGACCTGATCGCGGGCCTGAGTGGCGCGGTGCTGGTGCTGCCCCAGGGGGTGGCCTATGCGTTGATCGCCGGCCTGCCACCGGCGCATGGGCTGTATGCCGCCATCGTGGTGGCGATCATCGCCGGTCTGTTCGGCAGTTCGCGGCATATGGTCAGTGGCCCGGCCGCGGCGATCTCGATGGTGGTGTTCGGCACCGTCTCGACCCTGGCCGCGCCGGGCAGTCCCGAATACCTGCCGCTGGTGCTGGCGCTGACCTGCATGGTCGGCATCATCCAGCTGTCGTTGGGGCTGATGCGCATGGGAGCGCTGGTCAATTTCATCTCACACACGGTGGTGATCGGCTTCACCGCCGGCGCCGGGGTCTTGATCGCCACCAGTCAGCTCAAGCACCTGTTCGGCATCGCGCTTGGCGATGCCTCGAGCTTTCTCGGCACCTGGTGGGCGCTGCTCGGGCATCTGGGCGATACCTCGTGGGCCACGTTGATCACGGGACTCAGCACCTTGCTCACGGCCGTGCTGGTTCGGCGGCTGAATCGCAAACTGCCGTGGATGCTGGTGGCGATGGCCGTCGGTTGTGGTGTCGCGGCATTGCTCGGCGGCAGCGCGGCAGGTATCCCGATGGTCGGCGCCCTGTCCGGCAGCCTGCCGCCGTTTTCCCTGCCGCCGCTGGGCTTTGACACCCTGCGCTCGCTGGGCGGGGCGGCCTTCGCGCTGGCGGTGCTCGGCTTGATCGAGGCAGTCTCCATCGCGCGTGCCATCGGCGTGCGCTCGCATCAGCGTATCGACGGCAACCAGGAGTTCATCGGCCAGGGCTTGTCGAATCTGGCGGGCAGTTTCTTCTCGTGCTTTGCCGGTTCCGGCTCCTTCACGCGCTCCGGCGCCAACTATGATGCCGGCGCCCGCACCCCGCTGTCGGTGGTGGTGGCGGCGCTGATCGTGCTGGCGGTACTGCTGCTGGTGCCTGACGTGACCGCGTGGCTGCCGTTGCCTGCGATGGCAGGCCTGATCATGGTGATCGCCGCCAACCTGATCGAAGTCGGTCATATCCGTCAGATTCTGGCCGTCAGCCGCGAAGAGGCGGTGGTGCTGGTGATCACCTTCCTCGCTACTCTGCTGTTGCCGCTGGAGTTCGCCATCTTCGCCGGGGTGCTGGTCTCGCTGGTGCTGTATCTGAACCGCACCTCACGGCCCCGTCTGGTCGAGATGGCGCCAGACCCGGAGCACCCGGAGCTTGGCGTGCGCAATGCCGAGCGTTATCAGCTGGCCCAGTGCCGGGAAGTGGTGATTCTGCGTGTGGATGGTTCGCTGTTCTTCGGGGCGGTCGACCACGTCCAGCGCAAGCTGGCGCGCTATACCGGCAAGCACGTCATTCTGTTGGGCACCGGCTGCAACTTCATCGATATCGCGGGTGCCGAGATGCTCGAGATCGAGCAACGTCGCCTGCGCGATGCCGGCGGCAGTCTCAGCATGTGCGGCTTTCGCATGTACGCGCTGGAAGTGATGGAGCGCGGTGGCTTCCTCGAGCGCATGGGGCGTGAGAACTACTTCCATACCGCCGAGGCGGCGATTGCCTCGCTGCGCGACTCGGTCGCCGAGGCGCATCGTGCCCACGGTGATCAACCCGCTGCCTGCCCAGATTGTCAGCTGTTCGGCCCGGCCGGGATCGGGCCGGGGCAGGGGGTGCGCCTGACGCCACCGTTGGCGTGAAAGCACAAGGCTGGGGGCGGCTGCACGCTTGCGCTAGAATATGGCCCCTTGATGGTGCGGCCAGTCAGCCAGTTGCCGCCCATTGCCTCAATCCTGTTCTGTCTGCCGAGAGATGCCCATGAGTTTGCCCACCGTGGCGGCCAGCTGCGACCTGATTCGCGACGGCCGTCCGTTGATCGATGTGCGCGCGCCGGTCGAATTCGCCGCTGGTGCCTTGCCGGGTGCCGTCAATCTGCCGCTGATGGATGATGAGGAGCGTCATCGCGTCGGGGTGCAGTACAAGCAGGTCGGCCCGGAATCGGCGGTACATCTTGGCCATCAACTGGTCAGCGGCGGGATCAAGCGCGCACGTATCCGCGCCTGGGTCGAGCACGTCGAGCGGCACCCTGACGCGATTCTCTATTGCTTCCGCGGCGGCATGCGTTCCCAGCTCAGTCAGCAGTGGTTGCAGGAAGCGGGGATCGAGCGTCCGCGCATCGAGGGCGGCTGGAAGGCCATGCGTCAGCAGCTCTGTCAGCATATCGATGAGCGTGCCGAGCAGGCCCCGATGCTGTTGATCGGCGGGCTGACCGGCTGCGCCAAGACCGAGCTGATCCATGCGCTGGACAATGGCATCGACCTGGAAGGCTGTGCGCGCCACAAGGGTTCGGCCTTCGGCCGCCATCCCTTCCCGGCGCCGAGCCAGATCGACTTCGAGCACCGCATCGCCGCCGAGATGCTCACGCTTGAGGATGAAGCGCCGACCATCATGGAGGACGAGTCGCGCTTCATCGGCAGCGTCAACATTCCGCTCGCCACCTGGCGCGCGATGGAGCAGGCACCGTTGATCCGCGTCGAAATGCCGCTGGATTGGCGAGTCGTGCAGATTCAGAAGGACTATATCGAGGGGCTGTGGTCCACCTACAGTCGCCACTATGGTGACTTTCTCGGCTGGACCCTGATGCAGCGCCAGCTGCGTCAGGCGCTGCTGCGTCTGCGCAAGCGCCTGGGCAGTGCACGCCTTGCTCGTCTGGTGCGCATGCAGGACATCGCCTTCCAGGAGCACAAGCGCGGCAACCCCATTGCCCATGAAGGCTGGCTGGCGCCGCTGCTCAGCGAGTATTACGACCCGATGTACCGCTATCAGCTCGAGAAGCACGAGCGTACCTTCCTGCACGTCGGCGACTGGGACAACAGCCTTGCCTTCGCGCGTGAGTGGAGCGCCAATCACCGCTGGCAGCGCTGATATCCCTCACGAGCGCCGGTCAGCGCTCACGCATTCAGCCAGTCCACCAGCAGGCGGTCCAGCAGGGCCGCCTGACGATCAAAGCGCTTCGGGTCCTCCAGCAACGCCTCGCGTGACTGCACGCCATTGCCCTCCAGGGGCGCGGGATGGTGGGCAAGGCGGTCCTGCGTGGCCGCCGCATCCATGTGCGGATGGAAGTTGAGCGCCACCACGCGACCCTCATCCCAGCTGAAGCCGGCCACTGGCGTATGCTCGCTGCTGGCCAGCAGCTCGCAGTCTTCCGGCAGTCCGCAGATCTCCTCATGCCACATCAAGGCCTCGAACTCGGCGGGTAGCCCCAGCGGGCACTCGTTGCTGCGCGTCAGCGTGGCCCAGCGACGCTGCGGCACCACGGCGGACGAGACGATCGCCCCCATCTGCTCGGCGATCAGTCGCGCCCCCAGGCCAATCCCCAGCAGCGGGCGATTGCTGTTAAGCGTGCGCCGAATCAACTTGCGCTGCAGGCGCAGCGACTGCTGTTCGGCGGGCGAGGGTGGTTGTGCGGCGCTCGACAGGCGTTGCGGACCATCCAGCACCACCAGCGCATGAAAGTCATCGATGCCCGGCAACGCTTCTCCTGCCAGCGGGAAGCTGGTGTTGAAGCTGTGCCCCATGCCGGAAAGCCAGTCCTTGAGGCGTAGCGGACTCTGCCAGTCATGCGCTAGCGTTGCGGTATCGGCGGCTGAATCTGGTTCAGTGTCAGGGAGTTGCCCCTGATGTATGAAGTAAAGATGCATGGCTTCATCATGCGTGAGCGCCATGTCAGCGTAAAGTCCCCAGTGTCGACATCTCTGTACCTGCATCTCAGAACCTAAATCTCAGTACCTGCACCCAGGCGAACCAGCCGCGACACGACAAGGAGAGAACCGCATGCGGGCCGAACTGCTCGAACAGATCTACACCGTGGTGGCGCAGATTCCCGAAGGGCGCATCACCACCTACGGGCGTATCGCCAAGATGACCGATGGCGCCAGCGCGCGCATGGTCGGCTCGGCGATGCGTCACCTGCCGGATGGCCATCAGTTGCCGTGGCATCGCGTGATCAATGCCTCGCTCAAGGTCACCGAGCACGGCGGGGCAGTGCGCCAGCGGGAAAAGCTGCGCAGCGAAGGCATCCTGTTCGATGGTGCCGGCCGCGTGCCGACGGAGTGCCTGTGGCCCTGAGGCATGCCCCGGCACGGCAGCGCTCGAGCAGGGTCGCGTTCATCCGGCCACGCGCGGGCGCTACCCTTTCGCCTATCCTATCGCATACCCTATAGCGACCTCCGGTGACATCGCGGCTGGCGGAGCCAATACGCCAGCGCGAACGCCGCATATTGAATAGTGAAGTGAGAATAGAGCCGTCATGACTCAGCCTGTATCCGGTTTCCGTGCGCGCCTTGATGCGCTGGCCCCCGTGCGCCGTACTGCCTTCATGGCAGCGCTGACCGAGCGACTCCTGCCCAATGCCGGCTTCTACGCCGAAGCCAATGGCACGGCCAGCGCGCTGGACACCACGCGTGAGCTGCGCAAGCTGCTGGATCTCGTCTGGGAGCAGCTGCGCGTGCGCGATGCCAAGATCGATTTCTCGCTGCAGGCCGAGAAGGTCACCGCCTTCGAGCCCGCCGAGGACGATGACAGCTTCGGCGCGCGCCGCGCACTGGAGGCCGTGATGGCGCTGACCGCCTGCATCGATGTGCTGATCAGCGAAGAGCCGGAAGCCGCGCTCAAGATCAGCCGTCTGTCCGCCGATGGCGTGCGCGCGCTGATCGACCTGCAGGCCGGCGAGGGCATCGAGCAGGAAGCGCTGGAAGCCATGATTCGCGAACATCCGTTGATGATCGATGAGCGTGACTTCCAGGACGCCGTGCTGGAGAGCGTCGAAGCCCCGCAGCTGTCCCGCGATGACTGGCGCGCGCTCAAGCAATTGGGCCGCAATGAAGATGTCAGCAATCTCGGGCTATCCTTGCAGGACTGAGCGGCCCGATTCGGGCCATCCTGGTGCCAGTGATGACTGGCCAGCCGTTGTTGGAGAGACAGATGAGCGACAGCCGTCAGCAGGATTCTTCTCCGATGAACGCAGCGCTGAATGGCGTGATTCAGACGCGTCTGGACGCCATGCGTGAGCGTCTCGCGCAGCCGACGCTGAGCGCGGCGGATGTGCATGCGCTGCGCGTCGACTGCAAGCAGCTGCGCGGCTGGTGGCAACTGCGGCGCGAGTCGCTGGGCAAGTCGGCGGTGAGTGAGCATCAGGCGCGTCCGCGCGCCGTCGCCAAGGCATTGGCCGGGCCGCGCGAGGCGCACATGCTGCGCAAGACGCATGGTCGCGCCTACGCCTGGGTGGATGAGCGCAGTCAGCGCCTGCTGGATGCGCTGCGTCCGGGGCTGACCAGTGCCGCGCTGAGCGAGCCCGAAGGCGAGCTGGATCACGCGCCGCTCGAGACGCTGCTGAGCGAAGAGCGGGCGGCCTGGCAGGCGGCACTGCTGACGGTGGAGGAGCTCAACATCGGGCTGGAATTCAGCCGTCATCGCATCAGCAAGCTTGCGGCGCAGGTGGCCAACAAGCGTGAGATCGAGACGTCTCACCGGCTGCGCAAGTGGGTCAAGTACCGCATGTTCCAGCTGGCACTGGCGCACGAGGCGCTGGGTGAGGCAGCCGCGCGGGAGCTCGAGTCACCGAGTCACGGACGGCGCCGCGAGCCGGAACTGCTCGACAAGGCGGCCGCGCGGCTGGGCAATCAACATGACCTGGCGGAGCTGGCGCTGTGGGTCGGGGAGCGCGTGATGCTGCCCGCCGCCGAGAAGCATCTGGTCGCGGACATCATGACGCTTGCCGACCAGCGTCTCGCGCAGGCGCTCAAGCCACTGAAGAAGCTGGGCTACGTCTGAGCGCTGTTCTCGCCTGAACCGAAGTTGCGTCTCTGCAGACACGAACGCCGCCATTCCCTGAGGAAATGGCGGCGTTCGCGTTTCTGCCTGAACTACCTGCGGCTGCGCTTACAGGCGCATCTCGATACCGCGTGCGGCCATATGCGCCTTGGCCTGGGGGATCGTGTACTCGGCGAAGTGGAAGATGCTGGCGGCCAGCACCGCATCCGCACCGCCTTCGAGCACGCCATCCACCAGATGGTCGAGGGTGCCGACACCGCCGGAGGCGATCACCGGCACGCTGACGGCGTCGGAGATGGCGCGTGTCACACCGAGATCGAAACCGGCCTTGGTGCCATCGCGGTCCATGCTGGTCAGCAGCAGTTCACCGGCGCCCAGCTCGACCATCTTCTTCGCCCACTCGACGGCGTCGAGTCCGGTCGGCTTGCGGCCACCGTGGGTGAAGATCTCCCAGCGCGGTGTCTCGCCGTCCTGGCTGACGCGCTTGGCGTCGATGGCGACCACGATGCACTGGCTGCCGAAGCGTTCCGCGGCTTCACGCACGAAGTCCGGGTTGAACACGGCCGCGGTGTTGATCGAGACCTTGTCCGCGCCGGCGTTCAGCATGGTGCGAATGTCTTCACAGGTGCGGATGCCGCCACCCACCGTCAGCGGGATGAACACCTCACCGGCGATGCGCGACACCATGTCGACCGTGGTGCCACGGTTGTCGACGCTGGCGGTGATGTCGAGGAAGGTGATCTCGTCGGCGCCTTGCTCGTTGTAGCGCTTGGCGACCTCGACCGGGTCACCGGCATCGCGGATACCGACGAAGTTGACGCCCTTCACGACACGACCGGCGTCGACGTCCAGACACGGGATGATGCGTTTGGCGAGTGCCATGATCGCTCCCCTCAGGCCTTGCGGCCGGTGATGGAGTCGGACAGCGCCTGCGCTTCGGCGATGTCCAGGCTGCCTTCATAGATGGCGCGGCCGGTGATGGCACCGAGGATGCCCTGATCGGCCACTTCGGCCAGGCCACGGATGTCATCCAGGTTGGTCACGCCGCCGGACGCGATCACCGGGATACCGCCTTCGCGGGCCAGTGCCACGGTGGCTTCGATGTTGACGCCCTGCATCATGCCGTCGCGGGCGATGTCGGTGTAGACGATGGAGGACACGCCGTCGTTGGCGAAGCGCTTGGCCAGCTCGGTGGCCTTGATGGTGGAGACTTCAGCCCAGCCATCGGTGGCCACGAAGCCGTCACGCGCATCGAGACCGACGATGATGCGGCCCGGGAAGGCGCGGCACATCTCGGCGACGAAGGCCGGTTCCTTCACGGCCTTGGTGCCGATGATGACCTGACCGACGCCGGCTTCCAGATAGTGCTCGATGGTCGCGGCATCACGGATGCCACCACCGATCTGGATCGGCAGCTCCGGGTAGGCGCGGGCGATGCGTGTCACGGCGTCGCCATTGACCGGCTTGCCTTCGAAGGCACCGTTGAGATCGACCAGATGCAGACGACGGCCACCGGCCTCGACCCAGCGCGCGGCCATGGCCAGCGGGTCATCGCCGTAGTTGGTGGAGTCTTCCATGCGGCCTTGCTTCAGGCGTACGCACTGACCGTCCTTGAGATCGATCGCGGGGATTACCAGCATGTCGGGTGTCCTCTCGGCGTGTCTGGGCACGCCTGTATTGTCGTCGGTATATCGAAGGCGGATGTATCGGCGTCCGTCACGCGAGACAGACGCCGAGGGTCACGCGGGCGAGCCTTCAGGGCTGCCAGCGGACGAAATTCTCGAGCAGCTTGAGGCCGGCGGCCGCGCTCTTCTCCGGGTGGAACTGCACCGCGAACAGGCTGCCCTCACCGATGGCGACGTGCGCCTCGGCACCGGCGTAGCGCGTGGCACCGTAGACCTTGGAGCGCTCGCTGGCCGACACATAGAAGCTGTGCACGAAGTAGAAGCGCGAGTTGTCCTCGATGCCCTCCCACAGCGCGTGGCCCTGGGTGTGCGCGACATGGTTCCAGCCCATGTGCGGCACCTTGAGGCGCTGGCCGTGCTCGTCCAGCTGCTGGTCATCGAAGCGTTTCACGTCGCCCTTGAAGTAGGCGAGGCAATCGATGCCACCGTTCTCTTCGCTGCGCTCCATCAGCATCTGCTGACCGACGCACACGCCCAGCAGCGGCTTGCTGTGGTTGCTCAGCAGCTCGCCGACCAGACCGCGCAGCTCGGCGCGTTCAAGCTCGCCCATGCAGTCACGGATGGCGCCCTGACCGGGCAGCACCACGCGAGTGGCACCGCGGATGGCGCGCGGGTCGCTGGTGATCACGACATTCTCGTCGGCCACGTGCTCAAGCGCCTTGGCGACGGAGTGCAGGTTGCCCATGCCATAGTCGATGACGGCAATCGTCATGTCTTTCTCCCGAAGGCCGGAGGCAGGCTCCGGCGCTGGATGTCAGGCGTCTGGCGCCCGGATCATTCGTTTACAGCGAGCCCTTGGTGGAGGCGATACGGCCTCCCATGCGCTCGTCCTCTTCCACTGCCATGCGCACGGCACGACCGAAGGCCTTGAAGATGGTCTCGGCCTGGTGGTGGGCATTGAAGCCCTTGAGGTTGTCGATATGCAGGGTGGCGCCAGCGTGATTGACGAAGCCCTGGAAGAATTCCCAGAACAGCTGGGTATCGAAGCGACCGATGTTGCCGCGGGTGAACTCGCACTGCATGAACAGGCCCGGACGACCGGAGAAGTCGATCACCACGCGAGACAGGGCTTCATCCAGCGGCACGTAGGCATGGCCGTAACGGCGAATGCCGGCCTTGTTGCCCAGCGCCTGCGCGAAGGCCTGACCCAGGGTGATGCCGATGTCCTCGACGGTGTGGTGGTCATCGATATGCAGGTCGCCATCGCAGTCGACCTCGATGTCGATCACGCCGTGACGGGCGATCTGGTCCATCATGTGTTCGAGGAAGGGCACGCCAGTGTTGGCGCTCAGCTTGCCTTCACCGTCCAGATTGATGCGGACCCGGATCTTGGTTTCCGAGGTGTTGCGATGAACTTCGGCGATACGCTCTACCATGATGTCTCTCCAGCGGTCGGTGACGCCATCAGCGGCTTCGGGGTCGATGGGGTCTGGGCGCAGTCTGGGGCCTTTGGTAAGAGAGGCGTGTGTCCAGTCCGGCCGGGAAGTGCGCATCATGTGGTTATTGTCATGTGATGTCGCAATCGAAATCGTGATCAGGGCATTGACGACGGCAGAGAGCCGTCGGCGGGGCGCTTGATCGGCGGCAGGCGCGTCGTCTTTGTGCCTGCCCGACCCGTCATTATAGAGAAAGGACAATGGCATCCGCTACAATGGCGGGCATTCATATCGCGGGCGAGGATCTCACCATGCCGGTCACTCTTCAGATGATCGATCACGCACGCTGGCAAACCGATGAGCAAGTCCGTATCGATCTGTCGCGTATCTATCACGAAGCCCCCAGTGAGCGTCTCCCGCTCGCCCCGGATGACTTCATTCAGGCCAATCTCGCCGCGGGACACCGCTTCTGCAGCGCCTTCTTCAACGATCGTCATATCGGCGCGCTACTCTGCGAGGATGAAGGCGATGCCTGGAAGATCAGCCATTGCTGCGTGCGCAAGAGCACGCGTCGACGCGGTGTCGGTACGCGCCTGATGGCGCTGCTGTCACTGGAAGCGGCCAGTGCCCAGCGTCTGCTGGTCGTGCCGAGTCAGGGATTGACCCTGGCCGACGAGCTGCTGGTATCACGTCTGGGCTATGTGCGAGACCCCGCCCGCGACGGCTTCGTGCTGGCGCAGGAGTGAACCCGGTCGTTGCCGGATGCGGAACTGACGTCAACGCGACCTGTCCACCGGCTGTGTCATCATCATTTCTGTCTTGAGGCTGTCTCGCTGTGCGGGAGGATGGCGCGCAGCGCTCGAGCTAGATGATGAGCGGGAGAAAAGGCATCGCCTGATGCCACGAGTCCCCAGCGCCATTCCATGTGCTGCCCTCTGGAGTGAGGGCACCGTAGCAATTCTCATCGTGTCAAAGGGAGGACGCAGATGAAAGCACTGTTCAGAGCCTTGCTGGCCATCGTCGGAGTACTGGCGTTGGTGGTCGTGGCAGGGGTGATCTATGTCACCACCTTCCTCGATCCGAATGATCTCAAGCCGCGACTGGTCAAGGCGGTCAAGGACCAGGCGGGGCTGGAACTGGCCCTGAACGGCCCGCTGGACTGGTCCTTCTATCCGCGTCTCGGCGTCAGTGTCGAGGACGCCGAAGCCTGGCTGCCGGAGCAGGAACGTGACCAGTCACCGTTTGCCTCCTTTACCCGCGCGGAAGTCGGCGTGTCCTTCACGCCACTGCTGAGCGGTGAGGTCGAAGTCGAAGGCGTCTTCCTCGACGGCCTCAAGCTGGCGCTCGAGCGTGATGCACAGGGGCGTGGCAACTGGGAAAGCCTGCTCGAGCATGCGGCGACGGCCGCCGACAGTGGCGCGGCGGATGAAGCGCTGCCGCCGGCCAAGAGCGCCGGTGTGGCGCTGGCGGATGACACGACGCCGTCGGTGCAGAATGGCGCCGGCAGCATGGCGGTCAATCTCGATATCGCCTCGGTGCAGGTCACCAATGGTCAGATCGCCTATCAGGACGCGGCCAGCGGACTCGACATGACGCTCAACGATGTGGCGTTGACGTCCTCCAACGTCAGCCCCGACAAGGCCTTCCCGGTCGAGCTGTCGTTCGTGGCCGATGGGCGTGAGCCGGAGCTTCAGAGCACCGTCAGCCTCGATGGCAAGGTGGCGCTGGACCTGCAGGGCGGCCGTCATGTGCTGTCCGGCGTGAGCCTGGATACCACCACGCGCATGCCGTCGCTGGGTGACAAGGATCAGAGCGTGGCGCTGGACATCGATACCCTGACGCTGGACACCGACAAGCAGCTGTATCTGGCCGATGGCGCCGAGCTGGACGCGACGCTCCATCAGGCCGCGCTGGGTGACAAGGCCCTGCCGCTGAAAGCCACCTTCGGTGCCGAAGCGGACCTGGCGGCGGGCACGGCGAATCTCGAGAACCTGCTGCTGACCTCCGGCAGTGACCTGCGCCTCAGCGGGGCGCTCAAGGCCAAGGACATCACCGGCGATGCGCTCAGCTATTCCGGCCAGTTCAAGCTGGCACCGCTGTCGCCCAAGGCGTGGATGACGCGTGTCGGCATGGAAGCGCCGCAGACTGCCAAGAGCAGCGCGCTGACCTCGCTGGCCTTCTCCAGCCCGTTCAAGGGCGACATGTCGCAGGTGCAGCTGACCAACCTGGTGATGGCGCTGGATGACACCACCATCAACGGGCGCCTCGGCTCGTCCTTCGATGCCTCGCAGATCACCTTCGATCTGGATGTCGACGCGCTCAATCTCGATGACTACCTGGCACCGGCGGGCGCAGACGAGAAGACGGCAAGCCTGGGGGAAGCGCTCACGGCGGGCGTGATCGCGCCGGTCTATGCGGCCGATGGTGACGCGGAGCTGCTGCCGGTGGCATTGCTCAAGACGCTGGGTCTTCAGGGGCAGCTGGATATCGGCACACTGATCGCCTCGGGTCTCGAGATGAGCAAGGTGACCGCCAAGCTGTCCGGTCAGCCGGGCGTACAGCAGCTCGATAGCCTGACGGCCAGCCTCTATGGCGGCTCGCTGGCGGCCAATGCACGCATCGACAGCCGCAAGACACCGCTGAGCATGAGCTTCGGCGAGAAGCTGACCAATCTGGATATCGCGCCGTTCCTCAAGGCGCTGGCGCCGGAGCAGAAGGACATCCTGCGCGGTCGCCTGACGCTCAATGGTGACTACACCACCAGCACCAATCAGATCGACAGCATCAAGCGCAATCTGAACGGCAAGGGCAACTTCGAGATTCGCAATGGCGAGGTGCTCGACGTCAATATCTCCAGGGAGATGTGCACTGCCGTGGCGACGCTGAGTGGCAAGACCTCCTCACGTGAATGGAAGGCCAATACGCCGCTGGAGCGCGCTCAGGGCAGCTTCACGGTCACCAATGGCGTGATCAGCAATCAGGATCTCGCCCTGGCGATCCCGGGCATCGCGCTGGACGGCAAGGGCCAGCTCAACCTGCCGACCGAGGCCTTCGACTACAACGTGGCGGCGCGCTTCATCGAGGGCGCGGATGACGCGGCCTGTGAGGTCAATCCGCGTCTGATCAAGCTGCGCTTCCCGGTGCAGTGTCAGGGCAACCTGAGCGGTGAGCCGGGCGAGTGGTGTGGCTTCGATCAGAAAGGCTTCCAGAGTGCCGCAGCGGAACTGGCCAAGGATGAAGCCAAGCGCAAGGCGGGCGAGAAGGTCAGCGAGAAGCTGGATGAGAAGCTCGACGAAGATACCCGCAAGAAGATCGACGACAAGCTGGGCGAAGGCGCCAGCGACAAGCTGAAGGGCGCGATTCAGGGGCTGTTCAACTGATCACGCGCTCCTTTCGCAGCAAGACCGGCACGCCAGCTCCTCGGGGCTGGCGTGCTGCCGTTTGAGCCCAGGCCATGGCGTCGACCATGGCGCGAGCAGAGGAAGTTTTGATGGCGCGACCTGACACTGCTGCCACGCCAGACGTGACAGCTCCCGAGAGCCACGCCACACCCGGCTTTGAAGACATCGCCCTGAGCCCCGAGGCGTTTCAGGCGCGCGTGTTCGACTGGTTCGATGAGCATGGCCGCAAGCATCTGCCCTGGCAGGAGAACACCACGCCGTATCGCGTCTGGGTCTCGGAGATCATGCTCCAGCAGACCCAGGTCGCGACGGTGTTGCCGTACTATGCCCGCTTCATGGAGCGCTTCCCGGATGTCGCGGCGCTGGCGGCGGCGGACATCGATGACGTGCTGCACCTGTGGACGGGCCTTGGCTACTACGCGCGGGCGCGCAATCTGCACAAGGCCGCGCAGCATGTCGTGAATGAGCACGACGGTGCCTTCCCGGTCGAGAGTGTCGAGGCACTGTCGGCCTTGCCGGGCATCGGGCGTTCGACCGCCGGGGCGATCATCAGCATCAGCACCGGACAGCGGGCGCCGATCCTCGATGGCAACGTCAAGCGCGTGCTGGCACGCCTGCATGCCGTGGAGGGCTGGCCGGGACGTCCGGCGGTGGAGCGCAAGCTGTGGACGCTGGCGGAGCGCTACACGCCGCAGGTGCGGCTGGCGGACTGGACCCAGGCGATGATGGATCTCGGAGCCACCCTGTGCACGCGCGGCAGCAAGCCCGATTGCGCGCGTTGCCCCTTCGAGGAGGTCTGCGTGGCGCATGCGCGTGGCGAAGAGAAGCGCTTCCCCGAGAGCAAGCCCAAGAAGACCATACCGACGCGTCAGACGCTGATGTTGCTGGTCAGTGATGAGGCGGGGAAGATCCTGCTGGAACGCCGTCCGCCGACGGGCATCTGGGGCGGCCTGTGGGCGCCGCCACTGGTCGAGGATCGCGAGGCCGCGCGGGAATGGGTCGCCCGCGAAGCCCGCGGCGCCCATCTGGAGGCGCCACTGGCAAGTTTCGAGCATGTCTTCAGCCACTTCCGGCTGACCATCACGCCACAGCCGGTACAGCTGGGGGAGGCAGGGCTTGCGTCAGCTGTACCGGCCGAGAGCGTCAACGAGTCAGCCGCCGACCGCCGCTTCGTCGACCCTGCCGCGCCGGACGCCGTGGGCCTGCCGGCGCCGGTCAAGGCGCTGCTGGCGCGCTGCACGGATGATCTGTTCGGCCTGTGAGGCCTTGTCGGCGTCGGCATCGGCAGCACGTCTGGGGCAAAGCGGCTCAAGCGTGCGAGAATGAGGCAACAGTAAAGGCGTCTGGCGAAGGCTCGACGCTCATCCGCACTGACATCCAGTTCTCTTACGGAGTTACCCATGCGCACCGTACATTGCCGCAAGTATGACCAGGACCTGCCGGGTCTCGATTTTCCGCCGCTGCCGGGCGAGAAGGGCCAGGACATCTGGTCCAACGTCTCGAAGCAGGCATGGGAAGAGTGGCAGGCGCTGCAGACGCGTCTGATCAACGAGAAGCACCTCAACATGATGGATGCCGACAGCCGTCGCTATCTGATGGAGCAGATGGATCGCTTCTTCAACAACCAGGAGACGGACCAGGCCGAAGGTTTCGTGCCGACGGACGCCGCCGCCAAGGGCGAATCGCAGGGCGGACAGGGCTACGAAGTCTGAGTGGCCGGCGAGGACGGCGGAAGGCGAATTACGACGCCAAATTCTTGATAAGCAAGGGTTGACGTCGGGAAAGGTTTTCTATTTAATACGTCCTCGTTGGCAAGGGCCAGATAGCTCAGTTGGTAGAGCAGGGGATTGAAAATCCCCGTGTCGGCGGTTCGATTCCGTCTCTGGCCACCAAGTGTTGGGGTATAGCCAAGTGGTAAGGCACCGGTTTTTGGTATCGGCATTCCCAGGTTCGAGTCCTGGTACCCCAGCCAGCTGACATGCAGTAACGTAGTAAGAAGACTCATATCATGAGTTCTTTGTGCCGGCTTAGCTCAGTTGGTAGAGCAACTGACTTGTAATCAGTAGGTCGAGGGTTCGACTCCTTTAGCCGGCACCATCTTCAGGCTTCTGTAGATGAGCGAAGAACACACGATATAGAGGTCGCCTTGGCGGCTTTTTTTGTGTCTTCAGGTTGGCCAGATAGCTCAGTTGGTAGAGCAGGGGATTGAAAATCCCCGTGTCGGCGGTTCGATTCCGTCTCTGGCCACCAAATTGGGGTATAGCCAAGTGGTAAGGCACCGGTTTTTGGTATCGGCATTCCCAGGTTCGAGTCCTGGTACCCCAGCCAATTCTGGCTAGCTGATGAAGTCGCAGGATGAATTCGGCAGCCAACAGAAAAGCCACCCTTCGGGGTGGCTTTTTTGCGTCTGGAGTAAAGGTCTGGAGGGCGACGGGGCATGCCGTGGGCCGGCGCTCATCTCAGTGCGAGGTGGGCTCGTCCGGGTGCATCGCCAGCCAGCTCAGGCGCTTGCGATAGATGGTGGAGGGGGCGATCTCCAGTATCGCCGCAGCGCGGGGGATACTGCCATCACAGGCGCTGATGACGCTCTCGATCGCCTCGCGTTCGACCATCCACAACGGGCGCAACGTGGTCTCGCTGCCCTCCGGCGCGCTGTGGCTGACCGACGGGCGATGCGCCGTGCTGGAGGGCAGGTCCAGCATGTCGGCCGTCAGCACCTCACCATCGTTGAGGATGATGGCGCGCCGCAGCGTGTTTTCCAGCTCCCGCACATTGCCGGGCCAGTCATGGGCCAGCAACTGACGCTCGGCGCATGCACTGAGTCGTGTGAAGCGCTTGCCCTCGTGGCCTGCCATGCGCCCCAACAGCCCGGTGGCGATTTCCAGGATATCCTGACCGCGCTCGCGCAGCGGCGGCACCTTCAGCGGGATGACGTGCAGACGATAGAAGAGGTCTTCCCGGAAGCGGTGAGTATCGACCAGTACCCGCGGGTTCTGATGCGTGGCGCACACGATGCGGCAATTGACCTCTACCGTGCGCGTGGCACCCACCGGCATTACCTGTCCTGTCTGCAGGAAGCGCAGCAGCTTGCTCTGCAAGGGTAGCGGCAGCTCCGCGATCTCATCGAGAAACAGCGTCCCCCCATCTGCCGCCACGGCGAGCCCCTGCTGGGCGCTCACGGCCCCCGTGAAAGCCCCGCGCACATGTCCGAACAATTGCGACTCCAGCAGCTCTGCCGGAATGGCGGCACAATTGACGGCGATGAACGGGCCGTCACGTACCGGGCTATGGCGGTGAATGGCAGTGGCACACAATTCCTTGCCGCTGCCGCTTTCGCCGGTGATGAAGATGGGAGCGTCCGAGTGGGCGACCTGGATGAGAGTGCGATAGAGCGTCTGCATGGCCGATGAGTCTCCGATAAACTCCCCAAAACCGCGAGGTCGCTTTACCGGTAGTTCCCTTACCCGCGAGGTAGTGGAGATATCGTCAGCCAGATTCAATGCAGTAGCCGATGATGCAGCCTGATGAGCTTTCAGTGCGGTCATGAGTGTTGTTCCCTTGCTGCTGGTCTTTCTGCATTGCCTGCGCTTCGTGCGAGCGGGCTGCGAAAGAATAATTGTCGGGCTGCTTCTGGTGACAGCCTCACCGGAGAGTCTGGATTCTCCAGCGTTGAGTGTTCGTCTTGGGGGTTTATCGAGTACCCATATAGAGGTTAATGACTTGTGCGAGATGATCATGGCGGTTTTTAGTGCGTTTTTTCCGCTCCCCCTGAGTGGCAGACTTCTCAGTCTCGACGCTCGCCTGGCTAACCAACTCTCTACTCACGCTGAAAGGGTGAGTTCTGGTATCTGACGGTCTGTCTTCCCGCGGATGACTGTCCCGAGCAGTGCATCACTGGGCGTCTTCCTCTTCATCTTCGTTGTTGTGGGTAATGGTAAAGTCAGTCGACGACGTCTGAGAGCTGCCATCCGCGGATTGATCCGCAGTGCTGTCGATGGTGCCGGTGGAACCATCACTCAGTGTCTGTTCGATCTGTTGCCAGTTGCCGATCGAGGTACTGCTGCCGGTATTGAGGGTGTATTCCCCGATATTGGTATCGGACCCTTCCCCCAGGCTGCCGGCCTTCTTGCTCTCGTAGAGAATCAGGGCGGATTCGGCGCTACGTGCCGGAAAGTCGTAGGGGAAGGGGCCCATCAACGAGTTGGCGCTGGCGCTACCGGCCAGCAGGAACCCCGCGCCCACGACTCCCAGGCTGATACGTGTGAAAGCATTCATGTCTTGCTCCTTTCGGTCTGTGAAAGATGCAGTGTCTGATGCGTGAGACGTCTGATGTCAGCAGGTGCTGAAACACACGCGGGTTGCCCCGCGTGTGTTGGTTGCCTGCAGAGGGGTTACGGAGTCACGGGGCCGACGCTGATGGACATGTTGTTACCCACGGAGGTCGCGGCATTATTGATGACCGGGCCTTCGAAGCTGCCTGTCGGCGGCAGATCCAGCGTGATGTTGCTGACTTTGGCAGTCGAGCTGATGTTGGCGAAGCTCATCTGGGTATTGTCGGCAATCAGGGCGCTATCGATATCAGTGCTATCCAGAGTGACCGACATATTGTTGCCTACGGAGGTCGCGGCATTGTCCACGCTCAGGTTGAGAATGTTGTCGACCTTGGCCAATGATTCGACTTCAGCAGTGCCCGGGTAGAAGAAATAGCCACCAGAACCCGCCAAGAACTGCTCATTGTGTAGGTTGACCATGGCATCACTATCCACCGAGACATTGTTGCCCACCGAAGTAGCGGCATTCTCAAGCGACTCTAGGCGAGTAATGTCAGGATTAGGCGTGGAGCCGGCATAGCTGATATAGACATCGACATCAGCGTTAGCGTTTGCAACTGCATCTGCACTCGCATTGGCTGCTGAATGATGATTCCAGCTGTGTGCATTCGCAGCGGATGACGCGCTGCTGCCTGCACTGAGGCTATCAACTAGTTCGATGGAAGGGTCACCTGCTTCACCTGCACCGTAGCTGACATCACTGACGATGGCTTCGGAGCTGACGTCACCGATCTGCTTTTGCAGACTTTCGACCATCACCAGGCCGCCTGGATCTTTGATTTTCGGGTCAATATAGACATCAATATTGACATCAGTATTGACATACCCATCCCAATTCCAATCCACGTTATTGAAGGCTTGCGCTTGGCTTGCCATCATCACACCACTTACGAGACCGATGGCGACTGCGAGCTTATTATAGGTAGTCATTGTCATGTTCCTCATGAATGTTGACTTATTGTGCTGCGCTGGATGCTGCCGATGTTTCTGTTGCAGGTGCCTCTGTTGCGGGTGCTTCTCTCAACGGTGTTGCGACTGCTGCGGTACTGCCTGATGCCGAATTGGCTGCGGCCACTTGCTGCGTGTTGCCGTCTTTCGCTGCAACATGCTGTCCCGGGTGAAGCTCGCATTCCTGTCCCGCAGGTACAGGAAGCCCCAGGCCTTCAGTCAGAAGCTGATACGCGCCCATCTCCACGACTGATCTCACGCCCAGCTGCAGTGGTTCATTGCGTACTGCGCCGGAGTCAAACTCGACCAACTGATTGCCGAAGAAGCGGTAGATACCGGCTTCGACTTCATAACCCACCACCTGCTTCTGCAGGCTGGTGACATAGACGGTGCGGAAAGTGCGGATATCGACCATGCGCAGATCCAGGCCGACGTTGATGACTGCAGTGCGCAGTCCGGCCCCGATTCCGCTGACGAACAGGCGAGCTCCACCACTTGAAATGTTGTAATTGAGCTCTGTCAGTGCGCCGAGAACTACGAAATGCGAAGGGAGAACTGCCAGTTTGCGCGGCGAGTAGGCCATGGCCTTATTCTCGAAAAGCTGCTGCTCTGCCAGCGGGACTCGTACATCGAGACGCTCGGTAAGATGTACCTTGCGAGTCTTGTAGAGAGCACTTATCAGCATCTCTGATACGCCCTGGGTCACGGCAGCACTCTCTGTCACGGTGGAGTAACTGCGTTGACCGGTCTTGTCCGTCACCTGACCCACTGCAATCACAGGCAGGTTGGTGGCTCCCTGAATTCGACTGAGTGATACGAGGCATTCGCTATATGGCGTATTGTTGGAGGTGACTGGTGGCCCTACGACCGGTTCGACATTGTCGAATTTCGGTTCGACAGCGGCGCAGCCCCCCAGCACTGTGGCCATGCAAGCGGCCATGCATATCCGTGGCTTAAACATGCTGGAAGTTCCCCTGGTGTGACGCATGATCCTGCGCCGTTATTTTCTCTCTGATATGTCTCTATCAGTTGTTCTGCCGTGTTTTCTAAGGGGCACGAAGCGTGCCAAACAATTTCACAATATTTCACAGACACTTACGCATTAATGCGCAATGTTGCGTGCGATGCGTTTTGCAAATGGCGAAGCGAAGTGAGGGGAAATACCACGGGCGTGGTGCCAGTGATGAGTCGCTGATTAAGCCGGTTATCTCACGGAAGATGAGAATTCGCGGCAACAGGATGAGTCGGGATTGGCGAGAGGGGATGACTGAGGGAATTTGTCATCCGCGAGGCACAGGCAGCCTCATGTTTTCTTGAGAAGGGTGATGGCGGGTGTGGTGTGAGATTGGATGGTCTTTTAACGTTCTTGCGGATCAGATCTCTGTGCTTATTTCATGAATCTCGGGGTTGAAGTCTGTTGCATGGCCCATAGGTGGGACAGTGCGGGCAAGCCGCATGCTAGAACGCCAGATTCCACTTTCCTCAATGCAGGACATTGATGCCTTAAGGAGAGCATGATGACAGCTTCACGCCATATGACCTCGTACAACGCCACTTCTGCTCTTTCGTCCAAGCAACGCCAACATGAGCAGACCGATGGTGGCAACGTCAGCGCCGCTGCAGAAGCCTCCAATCAGCAGCTGGACGCCCGTCAGACCAATGCCGACCGTGATCAGGCGCCGGAAGCCTATCTCGACAAGTCGGGCAGCGACCGAGGGTCCGATCACTCGCGAGACGCCTATCCGACGCGTCTGAGCCAGCCGCCGGAGCATCTGTGGCAGAAGCGCCGCGAGCCCGTCGTGCACTCGCGTGCCGATGAGGGGCCGCTGGGTGCCGACCAGCTCAAGCGCTTCAAGAAGGACGGCTTCCTGTTCGAGCCGGAATTCCTGGCGCCGGAGGAAGTCGAGGCGCTGAAGAACGAGCTGGCAGCGCTGCTCGACAACGAAGAGTGGCAGGGTCGTGATTTCACCATCACCGAGCCCAAGAGCCGCGAGATTCGTTCCATCTTCGCCGTGCATTTCCTGTCTGAGCGCTTCAGAAAGCTGGCGGAAGATCCGCGCCTGACCAGCCGTGCGAGCCAGATTCTCGGCGGCGATGTCTATCTCCATCAGTCGCGCATCAATTACAAGCCGGGCTTCGAGGGCAAGGGCTTCAACTGGCACTCGGACTTCGAGACCTGGCACGCCGAGGATGGCATGCCGGAGATGCGCGCGGTCAGCGCCTCGATCATCCTGACCGACAATCACCACTTCAATGGCCCGCTGATGCTGATCCCCGGCTCGCATGAAGTCTTCGTGCACTGCCTGGGCGAGACGCCGGATGACAACCACAAGTCATCCCTGCAGACCCAGAAGGTCGGTGTGCCCTCGCGCGAAGCACTGAGCGAGCTGATCGCTGAACGTGGTATCGAAGCACCGACCGGTGCCGCCGGTGGTCTGTTGATGTTCGACTGCAATACGCTGCATGGCTCCAACGCCAACATGTCGCCGGACCCGCGCAGCAACGCCTTCTTCGTCTACAACCGCGTCGACAATGCGATGCAGGCACCCTTTGCCGCCGCGCGTCCGCGCCCGGAATTTCTCGCGCACCGTCTCGATGGTGGCTGGGATGAACTTGAAGACTGAAGTTGAAGACTGAAGTGGAAGACCGAGCTTGAAAGCTGAGCTTTGAAGGTGGCAGTGGACTGAACTGCACAACGCCGGGTTGCGCTCAGGCGGCGAAATCTCGGACGTTGGTGTGGTAGTGGCAGGCTGTCGGGGCGACGTATCATTGCGATATCTCTCATTGATCGTCTTTCATTGATCCTCCATCACGCCCCGACAGGAGTTCTGCATGCCGCTTGCTCAGCGTTTCACCCCGCGTTTCAGCGATGGTCGCGTCTTCGCTCATGACCTCGGCAAGGTGGTCTGTGTCGGCCGCAATTACGCAGCCCACGCCGCGGAGCTCGGCAATGAAGTGCCCAGCGAGCCGTTGCTGTTCATCAAGCCCGCCACCAGCGTGACGCCGATGGACAAGCCATTGGCGATCTCTCGGCGTCGCGGCCAGTACCACTACGAGGCCGAACTGGCACTGCTGATCGGCAAGCCGCTGTGTGAAGCCAGTGAAGCAGAGGCGCTGGAAGCACTGGCCGGCATGGGCCTGGCACTGGACCTGACCCTGCGTGAGCGCCAGAGCAAGCTCAAGGCCAAGGGCCAGCCGTGGGAGCTGGCCAAGGCCTTCGATGGCAGCTGCCCGTTGTCTTCTTTCGTGGCGCTGGAAGGGCCGCGTTGGCGTGATGCCGATGGCGAGCTGCACGATGTGGATTTCCAGGCGCTGCACTATCGCTTTGCCATCGATGGCGAGCAGCGCCAGCAGGCGGATACCAGCCTTATGCTGTTCCCGATTGCTCGCCTGCTCAGTGAGATCAGCCACAGCTTCACCCTGTTGCCCGGCGATGTGGTGCTGACCGGCACGCCGGAAGGCGTCGGCGAGCTGAATCCGGATCAGGCGCTGGCACTGGCGCTGGATGCCCCGGATGGCAGCGGTGAGCTGCTGCGTGTCGAGACACGCACGCGCGGAGTGGCATGACGTCTGGGTCTGTTCCAGCCAGAACCTGAACTTGAGCTGGCTCTGAACAGCCCTGAGCGAGTAGACAGCAGCTCTGAGCGAGTTGAAATCAGCCCTGAGCGGGTTAAAAAAAGCCCCTGCCGGGTCACCGGCAGGGGCTTTTGCTGTCTGGGCTTTTACTTTTGCTATCCGGGCCAATCCTTCCGAACCTGATCCTTCCAAACTCGGTTCATTGAGCCAGGGCCCGAGCCTCGGCAGCGTTTCAGCTCTCCAGGTAGGTATAGCCGTCGAGACCGGCCTTCAGGTCTTCGAGCAGATCTGCCTGTTCCAGCGCATTCAGATTGGATGACTTGAGCTGACGCGCGAGGCGTGCGGCCAGCTGCTCCGGGTCGAAGTTCACGTAACGCAGCACCTGCGCCACGCTATCTCCCTGAATCGCATGGGAAAGCTGCCACTGGCCATCGTCGTCGAGGCTGGCATCCACGGAATCGGTATCGCCGAACAGGTTATGCAGGTCGCCGAGGATTTCCTGATAGGCGCCGACCATGAAGAAGCCGAGCAGCTTCTCTTCATCGGCATGCCATTCCGGCAGCGGCAGGGTGGCGTCCAGGCCCTGATCATCCACATAGGTGTCGATGCGGCCATCGCTGTCGCAGGTGATGTCCTGAATCACGCCACGCCGGGTCGGCGCGCGGTCGAGGCCGGTCAGCGGCAAAATCGGGAAGATCTGCTCGATGCCCCAGATGTCCGGCAGCGATTGGAACAGCGAGAAGTTGACGAACAGCTTGTCGGCCAGCTTCTCGTTCAGCTCATCCAGCACCGCGCGGTGCGAGCGCTGACGGGCATCGAGACGTCCGGCGAGGCTGCGGCACACGTTGGTATAGATGGCTTCGGCCTCGGCACGGATGGCGATGCTCGCCAGACCCATCACGAAGCGCTCCTGCACCTGATGCTGGGCATGCACCACCGCGTGGTAGATCTCGACCAGCTCACGTGGCTCAAGCTGTCCCTCCAGACGCGCGGCCTGGGTCCACAGCGCGGCGATCTGGGTGTCATCCTCACGCGGTGCGGGCAGCGGCAGGTTCACGCGCTCCTCGCCGATCACGTCCGTCACCAGCACCGCGTGGTGGGCGGTCAGCGCGCGGCCGGATTCAGAGATGATATGCGGGTGAGGCAGGTCGTTCGCCTCACAGACTGCATGGAACGCCCCGACCACGTAGTCGGCATACTCGCGCATCGAGTAGTTGAGCGAGCAGGCGCTTTCCGAGCGCGTGCCTTCATAGTCCACGCCCAGGCCGCCACCGACATCGACGATTTCCACGCCGGCGCCAGCTTCGTGCAGGCCCTGATAGAAGCGTGCGCACTCGGCCAGACCGCGCTGGATATCGCTGATGTCCGCGATCTGGGAGCCAAGATGGAAGTGGACCAGCTTGAGGCAGTCCAGCGCATCCACCTCGCGCAGACGCTCGACCAGCGCGACGATCTGACTGGCGGTCAGGCCGAACTTGGACTTCTCGCCGCCGGTGTTCTGCCAGTTGCCCTTGCCGATGGTGGCCAGGCGCGCGCGCAGGCCAATGCGCGGACGCACGCCGAGGCGCCTGGCCTCTTCCAGCACCAGTTCCAGCTCGCTGGCCTTCTCGACCACCAGATGCACGCGGTGGCCGAGCTTCTCGCCCATCAGCGCCAGACGCACGTATTCGCGGTCCTTGTAGCCATTGCAGACGATCACCGACGGGCCGCTGTCCGACAGCGCCAGCACGGCGAGCAGTTCCGGCTTGCTGCCGGCTTCCAGCCCGACACGCCCGCGTGAGCGCTCGCTGGTCGCCAGCAGTTCCTCGACCACGCGACGCTGCTGATTGACCTTGATCGGGTAGACGGCGGTGTAGCTGGCGCCATAGCCGCGCGAGCTGATGGCGGCATCGAAGGCGGCGCACAGCTGCTCGACGCGGTCATGCAGGATATCGGCGAAGCGAACCAGCAGCGGCAGGCGCAGGCCCTGGGCGCGCGCCTTGTCGATCAGCGAGATCAGCGGCAGCGCAGGCGTGCCCGGCTCGCCATGCGGGCGCACCAGTGTCAGGCCATCCTGGCCCACGTCGAAATAGCCGCTGCCCCACTGGTCGATGTTGTAGGTGCGGCGTGCTTCGGCTGCAAAGGAGGTCATCGCGGTCTCCGGAGATGGACGGCGTGAAGGCAAGCCCGGCGGTGCTCAACAGGTGTGGGCAGCGTCGGAGAAGACAATGACGCCCGCAGGAATGCGGGCGCTCAGAGGGCGCATTATGCCTGCTGGGGGCCAGCAGGCAATTGCTTTGACGACTCGGTCAGTACGGAAGGTACCGATCAGGCCGGTTGCGTGGCCTCGGGCAGCGGCAGAGCGCCTTCCTCGATACGCCGACCCAGCAGCTGGCGGTACTGTGCCGGGTCCTTCGGCGTCAGGCTGTGGGCGGGCGGGTCCACGTAGACCACCAGCAGGCGTGACAGCCAATAGCGCAGCGCGGTCATGCGCAGCATGCTCGGCCACAGGCGGCGTTCGTCGGCGTTCATCGGGCGCTCGGCCAGATAGGCACTGAGCAGGGCGTCATAACGCGCCTGGTCCAGACGGCCATCGTCATTGGAGCACCAGTCATTGACCAGAATCGACAGATCGAAGATCAGGTCGCCGGTGCAGCCGTTGTAGAAGTCGATGATGCCGCCGAGGCGGTCGCCGTCGAACAGGGTGTTGTCGCGGAACAGGTCGCCATGCAGCGCGCCCTGCGGCAGCTCGACACCGCTGAAAACGTCTTCGCAGACATCGATCTCGTCGGCCATCAGCGCCTGGTCTTCCGGGCTCAGATACGCCAGCACCTTGTGGTGCATCGGCTTGATCCAGTGCAGGTCGCGGGTGTTGGGGCGGTGGCCGGTGAAGTGCTGCGAGACGGCATGCATGCGCCCCAGCGCCGCGCCGATCTCGCGGCACTGGGGCACGTTGGGCGAGACCGGCCAGTTGCCCGGCATACGCGGGAACAGCAGCGCCGGCTTGCCTGCCAGCACCTTGAGCGCCTGGCCGTCGCGGTCGTGCAACGGGCCCGGCACCGGCAGCTTGTGGCTGGCGAGGAAGTCGAGCAGCTCGACGAAGAAGGGCAGTTCCGCATGCTCGCCCTGCTCGAACAGGGTCAGCACCATCTCGCGGCGATCGGTGGTGACGAAGAAGGTCGAGTTCTCGGTGCCGTGCGCGACATCCTCAAGCGATGTCAGCGTGCCTGCGTCGTACTCTGCCAGAAATTCTGCGACCTGAGCGTCGCTCAGGGGGGTAAAGACTGCCATGGGTGACTCTTCTCGCCGAAATGTGTCCGCCCCGCCAGTGGCGCGCCGCCGGAGCGAAACGGCGGCAATGCGCTGACAGGAGTTGTTGTAGGTATGCAGGAAGGATGCCGCCACGCCCGGGGGCAAGAGATGTGCCGCGGGCGTGACGCCTGTCGCTGCTGGTTCAGCTGTCGCGTGAACCAGATGCCGAGCTTATCACTTTTTCAGTGCCCAGCCGGGTACCTTGAGCTGGCTGGCACTGGTGACGCTGGACTTGATGAAGTTGCCGTTGCCGTCACTGTCGAGCAGGAAGAAGGGCGCGCCGCCCTTGGGGATGATCTCGATGGCATACAGATGGCCATTGACGCGGTATTCGCGCAGCTGGCGGTCATCCTGCTGACGGCTGGTGATCTGCGGCTTGGGGGCCTCGCTCTCGGCGACAGCCAGCGGCGCACTCAGGGCGGTGACGGCCAGCAGCAGCCCGGTGGCCAGCAGCGTGGGCAGGCGCAGCAGGGAATGCGGAGCAATGGAAGCAGTCGAGCGCATGACAATCCTCCTTTACACAAGCGCAGCCTGTATCAGGTTCCGCGTGCAAAAGTTCTGTGAGCAAGGGGCCTGCAAGCAGGGTGCCTGCGAGCAAGCACCCGGTGCGTACCCGTGCAGAAGACAAGCGAATCGGCGCTGGCCTGAAACCTTGCCTGATGGGCGCAGTTTACGTCCCTTGCCGGCAGTGTGCACGACTTCCCGCCATCAATGCCGGGCGCAGAAGACACACGCGCCGAGGGTGGCGACTGTGCCTCGCCGCAGCCCTTGCGTATCATGACAGCCATAGCTGCCGAGAGGTTTTCGGCCCCGACTCTGCTTGCCCCAAGCTCACCCTTCAGCCTACGGATGCGACTGCTCATGGCCGCCACGCCGATCGTTCTCGTCGATGGATCTTCCTATCTCTATCGTGCCTTTCATGCTCTGCCGCCGCTGACCACCTCCAAGGGCCTGCCCACCGGCGCGGTGAAGGGCGTGATCAACATGCTCAAGAGCCTGATTCGCCAGTACCCGGACAGCCCCATGGCGGTGGTCTTCGATGCCAAGGGCAAGACCTTCCGCGACGACATGTACCCGGAGTACAAGGCCCAGCGCCCGCCGATGCCGGATGACCTGCGCCTGCAGGTCGAGCCGCTGCATGCCTGCGTGCGTGCCCTTGGCCTGCCCCTGCTGTGCGTGGAAGGCGTCGAGGCCGATGACGTCATCGGCACCCTGGCGCGCATGGCGACCGAGGCCGGGCGTGACGCCGTCATCTCCACCGGCGACAAGGACATGGCCCAGCTGGTGAACGAGCACATCACCCTGGTCAACACCATGAAGAACGAGACGCTGGACGTGGACGGCGTCACCGAGAAGTTCGGCATTCCGCCGAACCTGATCATCGATTTCCTCGCGCTGATGGGCGACAAGGTCGACAACATTCCCGGCGTGCCGGGCGTGGGCGAGAAGACCGCGCTGGGCCTGCTGCAAGGCATGGAAGGCGGCCTCGACACCATCTACGGCGATCTCGATCGCATCAAGACGCTCAGCTTCCGTGGCGCCAAGACCCTGGCCAAGAAGATGGAAGCGCATCGCGAAGATGCCTATCTCTCCTACCGTCTCGCCACCATCAAGCTGGACTGCGAGCTGGAATATGGCCTGGATGACCTCGCGATCGCCGCGCCGGACACCGCCGCGCTGGTCGAGCTCTACAAGGAGATGGAATTCCGCGCCTGGCTGAAGGAGCTGCTGGAAGGCGGTGACATGGCGGCCACGCCGCATGCCGATGAGAAGGACAGCGGAGTCGCCGGCAGTGACCTGTTCGGTGACAGCATCGCGCCGGTCGCTGAAAAGGCCTCAGGCAAGGGCAAGACCGCCGCTGCGCCAACGCCTGATCTGGAAGCGGCGGAAGAGGGCGATGAGATGCCCGATGCGCTGCCGCCGCGTGAGGAGCGCAACTACCGCGCCATCACCGAGCAGGCCGAGCTGGATGCGTGGCTCGAGCGCGTGCGCAACGCCAACTCGCTGTGCTTCGATCTCGAGACCACCAGCCTCAACTACATGGAAGCCGAGATCGTCGGTATCGGCATGGCGCTGGAAGTCGGCGAGGCCGTCTACATTCCCGTCGCTCACAGCTATCTGGATGCCCCCGCGCAGCTGCAGCGCCAGGCCGTGCTGGAAGCGCTGACGCCGATTCTCGCCGATACCGCCATCACCAAGATCGGCCAGAACCTCAAGTACGACATCGAGGTGCTGGCGCGCTATGACATCGCGGTGGCCGGCCCGCTGGCCGACACCATGCTGATGTCCTACGTGCTCAATTCCACCGCGACCCGTCACGACATGGACTCGCTGGCGCTCAAGTATCTGGGCGAGAGCACCATCAGCTTCACCGACATCGCCGGCAAGGGCGCCAAGCAGCTGACGTTTGATCAGATCGCGCTGGAAGAGGCGATGCCGTATGCCTGCGAGGATGTCGACATCACCCTGCGCCTCGCCGCGCTGCTGATGCCGCGCATCGAGAAGCTGGGACGTCTGGATGAAGTGCTGCGTCAGTTCGAATATCCGCTGATTCCGGTGTTGGCACGCATCGAGCGCAACGGCGTCGCGATCGACCCCGAGCGCCTGCACGTCCAGACCCGCGAGCTGACCGAGCAGATCCACGACATCGAGAAGCAGGCCTTCGAGCTTGCGGGCCGCGAATTCAACCTCTCTTCGCCCAAGCAGCTGGGCGAGATCCTCTTCGAGGAGCAGAAGCTGCCGGTCAAGAAGAAGACGCCCAAGGGCGCGCCGTCCACCGCCGAAGCGGTGCTTGAGGAGCTGGCGCTGGACTACCCGCTGCCCAAGCTGATCATGCGCCATCGCGGCATGACCAAGCTCAAGAGCACCTACACCGACAAGCTGCCGCAGCTGGTCAACCCGACCACGCGTCGCCTGCACACCAGCTACCATCAGGCCGTCACCGCCACGGGGCGTCTGTCGTCGTCTGATCCGAACCTGCAGAACATCCCGGTACGCAGTGACGAGGGGCGTCGTATCCGTCAGGCCTTCATCGCGCGCCCCGGCTATCGTATCGTCGCGGCGGATTACTCGCAGATCGAGCTGCGCATCATGGCGCACCTCTCCGGTGACAAGGGTCTGCTTTCGGCCTTCGCCGATAACCGCGACGTGCACGCCGCCACCGCCGCTGAAGTCTTCGGCACCGAGGAAGCGCGTGTCACCAGTGACCAGCGCCGCAGTGCCAAGGCCATCAACTTCGGGCTGATCTACGGCATGTCCGCCTGGGGCCTCTCGCGCCAGCTGGATATCGAACCCGGCCAGGCCAAGACCTACATCGAGCGCTACTTCGAGCGTTATCCGGGTGTCGCCACCTACATGGAAGACACGCGTCAGCTCGCCGCCGAGCAGGGCTACGTCGAGACCATCTTCGGCCGTCGCCTCTACCTGCCGGAAATCGGCTCACGCAATCACGCGCGTCGCAGCGCTGCCGAACGCACCGCCATCAACGCCCCGATGCAAGGCAGCGCCGCCGACATCATCAAGCGCGCCATGATCGACGTGGATGCCTGGCTGGCGGGCAGCGACGGTGTCGACAGATACGACGCCATGATGGTCATGCAGGTACACGATGAACTCGTCTTCGAAGTCGCCGAAGCGCAGGTCGACGCCTTCATGAAAGACGTCGCGCAGCGCATGCAGAATGCCGCCTCCCTCGATGTCCCGCTGCTCGTCGAAGTCGAGCAAGGCGACAACTGGGAAGAAGCGCATTAATAACGATTAGCTTATTCTCTAAAAAGTGCTTCTTCTGAAGAGGAGAAGCACTTGTAAAATTTTTAATAGGGCTTTAGGAAATTAATGGATTTTCTTATATTGTGTAACCCGTTGATTTTTGTGAGTATATCCAAAAACTCTTCTTTTAATACGCCCTTTTCTGTTTTTTGTCTCGCGTTTAATTCTTTGACATTTGATTTGTATTTTCTTATGTAGTCTTCGCTATACTTGAGGTTATATCCAAAATCATAAAGTGCTCGTAAGCCTGAAACGTACTCAACGGTAACGAGATGCTGATTATCACTCCATGCTTTTGTCTTTAATTTATCGTATTTTATTAGATCATCGAGACTCGGCATGTAGATTTTAATCATTTCTTTGCTTTGTTTCGGCGTATTGCCATAATCCATGTTGATTTCTTGCCAAGATGAATAATATGCATCAAGTGATTCTTCAGTCACCCCTAGTAAATCAAGATCCATATTTATATTTAATGAAAACTCATAATGCTCTCGTATAATGTTTATACACTGAATAAATTCTCGGTTACTTAGCGAATATTCTGCCCTTAATTTTTCTTTTTGTAGCGTAAAAACATCTTCTTTCCATTGATCTCTTGAAAGTAAACACTCAGAGATATGCATTATGTCTTGCCTAGATAGTTTTTGCGTAAAAGATCCTTTGCTGTATTCTTCTATAAGGTTTTCACTAAGCATGTTGAGTTCTTCCATTCTTTCTTCTATGTAAGTGAATACGTGATTAAGTCTTTCAATATTTATTATCCTGACTTCAGTCAAATGTCTTATCTTGTTATTGCTTTCAGGATATCGAAATGTTTGACCTTTAGCGTCAATCTTCCCTATGTCTTTAATATATTGGTCAAGAAGAGTGATGAGCTCATAATATCTTTTATCTATAGACGCTGATTTTGTTTTAAAAGTTTCCCATATTTCATTTATATCATGGCCCATTATATTCTCTAATGATGACTCTTGATTTTTGAGACTAGATAGCTGTTGAAGAAGTAATAGCTCGTTTTTTATTCTAAGTTCGATAGAGTGTCTCATGTTAAAGCAAATTGGATATATCATTTCGTCTTGATGATATTTTCCACTATCATCTGATAGGTATAGTTCTATTAGTGCGTTGGCCGAAGTAGAATAGCCTCGTGCAAAATGCATGATGCCAGGCATCCCGTTGTTACCTACGCAAGCATTATGGATAGTATTGAGTCCATTTCCAAATACTAGATTATCCATTATGTAGATCCTTTTATCATTAATGTCTCTTAGTGATTGTATAACATAAATTATTATCAGTTTTTGTTTTCATCTACGACCACTGGCTACGTTGATCCTTGGCATCGGTAGGCCGATGCTGTGGGTGGCGTCCGGTTTTCCGGACACTGGCTGCGTGATGGCGCGGCGCACAACAATCAGATCCGGAGGGTGTGGTGGCAGAGGGATACGGCTGCCCACGATGACCGGACACGCCAAGGGAGAGCGGTGATGGCTCAGCAGATGCCTGTGTCAGGTGCGGTGGTCGGGGAGGAGAAGGCTGCCCCGCTGCGTGATGATCTACCTGCCACCTCGATTCATCTGGAGCGGGCGCGCCGCGAGTTGCTGCGTGCCGCGATGGATGCGGTGGAGGAGTGGGTCGTGGTGGTGGATGCCCAGGGCGGTATCCAGTTTCTGAATGCGCCCTATGCCGAGTTTCTCGGCGTCGAGGCCAGCGAGGTGCTGGGGCGCGATGTCAGCGAGGTGATCGAGAACACCCGCATGCACGAGGTGCTGGAGAGCGGACGCGCGGAGCTGGCCCAGCTGCAGCTGATTCGTGGCCACCACATGATTGCCCACCGTTACCCCATCTTCCGCGATGGCGAACTGATCGGTGCCATCGGCTCGGTGCTCTATCACGACACCTGGGAGTGGCGGCAGGTGAATGCCCAGGTTCAGGCGCTGGAAGCGGAAGTGGACTATTACCGTCAGGCGCTGGAAACCCCCACCGGCGCGCGCTGGCAGCTGAGTGACATCATCGGCGATTCGCCCGCCATGCGGGAGCTGGCCTGCAAGGTACGCAAGATCGCCCCCGGCGGTGCTTCGGTGTTGATCCGTGGCGAGTCCGGCACCGGCAAGGAGCTCTATGCCCATGCGCTGCACCGCAGCTCTGCGCGTGCCAAGGGCCCCTTCATCAAGCTCAACTGCGCGGCGATTCCCGAAGCGCTGCTGGAAGCGGAGCTGTTCGGCTATGAAGAAGGCGCCTTCACCGGCGCCAAGCGTGGCGGCAAGCCCGGCAAGTTCCAGCTCGCGGATGGCGGCACGCTGTTTCTCGATGAGGTCGGTGACATGCCGTTGGCGATGCAGGCCAAGCTGCTGCGCGTGCTGCAGGATCGCGAGGTCGAGGCAGTCGGCGCGACCCGTCTGGTCAGCGTCGATGTCCGTGTCATCGCCGCGACTCACCGCCCGCTGGAAGCGCTGGTCGAGAGCGGCGAATTCCGCGAAGACCTCTTCTATCGCATCAACGTGGTGCCCCTGAAGGTGCCGCCGCTGCGCGAGCGCCGCGACGACCTGCCGACCCTGGCCACGCACCTGCTGTCACGTCTGGCGCGACGCAGTGGTCGCCGCCCGCCGATTCTCTCCGAAGCCGCCCTCGAGCGCCTGTGTGCGCATCACTGGCCGGGTAACGTGCGCGAGCTGGAAAACGTGCTCGAAGCCGCCTTCTATCTGGGCGGCAGCCATATCCAACCGACCGATCTGCCGGATGCCATCGGTGCCCGGCATGGCGATGCCCGGCATGGCGATGCGCGGCACGCCGCTACCCATCAAAGCGACTTGTCCACACCCGCTTCAGCGCCAGAGTCGTCCACAAGCGCCCGGGAGTTGCACACCACGCCGGCCACGCTGCGTGAGGCGATGGCTCAGGCGGAGCGCCAATTGATCGAGGACGCGCTGCGCGCCGCCGAGGGCAATCGCACCCGCGCCGCTCGGCAGCTAGGCATCGCCAAGTCCTCGCTCTACGAGAAGCTCAATCGGCATGGCCTGTTGGCCGAAACGCCCTGATCGATAGGCATTTCACCCTCCCGCGACAAATAAGTGATACGAAGCGTCCGGAATCTCGGTCAGTGTCCGGAACTCCGGACGCTTCGCATTTCTCGCCAGCCCACGGCGTGCATACCCGCATGGGGTCTGTATTCCTCTATCGGCATATTCGACTGGAGTCGTAGACAGAATTCATGTCAGCGCGCGACCTTGGTCGCAGCCTCGGTGACCGGAGTGTCCGGCTTTCCGGACGCTGTCGTAAGCCGATACTGCCGCGCAGGGCGCGGTGAGTCGGCTCGCGCGGGCCTTGCCCTCGTAGCTCTCTGAAATCATTGACGTTGTTGTGGCGTGGTCAGCCGCTTGCGTTGTCATCGGGTAAGTTGACGTAAGCGTCATCTTGCAACGTGGCTCATGTCCAGCAAGCCACAAGCCGTACGACCAGCGAGCACAACAACAAATCAGGGAGCCGCACCATGTCGCAACACGCCACGCCGTATCAATCGACGCCGACCCGCCGCCTGCGCCTCGGAGCTGCCATTGCGGCGGCCGTGGCCACCACGACCTTGCTGGCCGCCGAGCCAGCCCAGGCGGAAGGGCCGAAACAGCTCGACGTCGCCAGTACCTTCTCGACCAAGAACTTCCTTGGCGCCGGTGCCGTGCGCCTGTCCGAGGAACTCAAGAGCGCGACCGGCGGCGAAGTCGGCCTGCGCGTGCACGAGCCGGGCGACCTGGTACCGGCCTTCGAAGTCTTCAACTCCGTCTCCTCCGGTGCGGTGCAGGCCGGGTGGGACTGGATGGGCTACTGGGCCGGCACGGTGCCGATCACCAACCTCTACGGCGCACTGCCGTTCGGCCCGAGCCCGGAAGCCTTCATGTCGTGGATGTGGGCCGGTGAGGGTACCGAGCTTGTGCAGGCCGCCTACGACCCCTACGGCGTGAAGGTGCTGCCGTGCTTCATCTCGCCGCAGGAAACCGGCGGCTGGTACAACAAGGAAATCAACTCGCCGGAGGACTTCAAGGGCCTGTCGATGCGTATCTCCGGCCTTGGCGCCAAGGTGCTCAACAAGCTGGGCGCCTCGACCCAGCTGGTGCCGGGCAGCGAGATCTACCTCGCGCTGGAGCGTGGCCGTGTCGATGCCACCGAGTTCTCGGTGCCGCAGGTCGATCAGGCGATGGGCTTTAATGAAGTCGCCAAGTACTACTACTTCCCGGGTTGGCACCAGAGCGCTAGCTGGTTCTCGCTGCTGATCAACCAGCAGGTATGGGACAGCTACAGCGATGAGCGCAAGGCGCAGTTCCAGACGGCCTGCCGCGCGACCCTGCAGTGGGCAATGGCCGAAGCGCCGCCGGCTCAGGTGCGTGCGATCCACGAGCTCGAGGAGAAAGGTGTCGAGGTCAAGCGCTTCCCGGAGCCGGTGATGACCGCGCTGCAGGAAGCCTGGGGTGAAGTGCTGGCCGAAGAGAAGCAGACCAATCCTGACTTCGCCAAGGCCTACGATTCGCTGATGAAGCACGCTGCACTGATCGACGAATGGTACGAGCTGCAGGCCATGCCGCAGCCGATGGCCATGAAGCAGGCAGACAACGCTGACGAGGGTAGCGCCCAATGACCGACCCCCGCCTTGCGCCCTGGCGGGCACAGGGCGGGGCGGTGTGTGACGCCCTGGGTCGACCACTGGTCGGCCTGGGGCTGTGGGTGGGTCGCCTGACCAGCTGGTTGGGTCTGGCGATCATCCTGGCCGTGCTCACCACCGTCACGCTCAACGCCCTGGGCATCAATGAAATCGCCAACTGGGGGTCGCCCGACGTGCTGCTGTTCGGCACCGCGATCACCATCAATTCCGTCACCGAGTTGCAGTGGCACCTGTTCGGACTGCTGACGCTCTTCGGTGGCACCTACGCCCTGCACAGCGATACGCATGTGCGGGTCGACCTGTTCTATCAGCGCCTCTCGCCGCGCGGACGCGCCGTGGTCGATATCCTCGGCCACATCATCATGCTGATTCCCTTCTGTCTGCTGATCGCCTGGCTGTCCAAGCACTTCGTCACCATGTCCTACATGTCCGGCGAGAAGTCCAACTATGGCGGTCTGGTGGACCGTTACCTGATCAAGGCGATGCTGCCGACGGGGCTGGTGTTCCTCGCCCTCGGTGCGCTGGGGCAGATCTTCGAGAATCTGGCCTGCCTGTTCGACCCGGCGCGCACCCCTGAGCGCCTGAAAGACCACGAGATTGCCAGTCTGGCCGGCCTTGCGGATCAGCAGAATGCTGCGCACGCGACCACCGACGCCACGGCACCCCAGAATCATGCAGACGGGAGCCATGACAATGCTCGCTGAATACGCCTTGCCCATCACCATGGTGGTGGCACTTCTGATCGGTATCTTCTCCGGCTACCCGGTGGCCTTTCTGCTCGGCGGGCTGGGCATCCTGTTCGCCTTCATCGGCGACATCCCGCTGCCGTTTCTCGGCACCGTCGGCTCGCGCATCTTCGGCGGCGTGATCGAGAACTGGCTGCTGATCGCGATTCCGCTGTTCGTGTTCATGGGGCTGATGCTGGAAAGCTCCGGCGTGGCGCGCAATCTGTTGATGACACTGCAGCGGCTGTTCGGTCGCGTGCATGGCGGTCTGGCCGTCTCGGTGGCATTGCTGGGCGTGGTGATGGCCGCCAGTACCGGCATCATCGGTGCCTCGGTGGTCATGCTGGGCCTGCTGGCGCTGCCGGTGATGCTGGGGCAGGGCTACAAGGCCGAGATGGCCTGCGGGGTCATCGCGGCCTCCGGCACCCTGGGCATCCTGATTCCGCCCTCGATCATGCTGGTGCTGATGGGTTCCATCCTGCAGATCTCGGTGGGGGCGCTGTTCAAGGCGGCGCTGATTCCGGGGCTGATGCTCGGCGCGCTCTACGTCGCCTATCTGCTGATCACCGCCAAGCTGCGCCCGGACTGGGCACCGCTGCCGGACCAGTCGCTGCTCGGCACCGACAAGACACCGCTGCCGCTGGCACTGCTGCGTGACCTGCTCGGCCCGATGGTGCTGATCGTCGCGGTGCTGGGGTCGATCATGACCGGTATCGCCACGCCCACCGAGGCTGCGGCCATCGGCGCGGGTGGTAGCCTGCTGCTGGCGCTGGTGATGGGCGGACTGTCCTTCTCCACCCTGCGCAACACGCTGCGCGATACCTCGCGCACCAGCGCGATGATCCTGTTCGTCGTCATCGGCGCGACCTGCTTCTCGGTGGTCTTCAAGCGCCTCGGCGGTGACTACCTGATCGAGGATGTCATCACCGGCACCGGCCTTGGCCCCTATGGCCTGCTGTTGCTGCTGATGGGGCTGATCTTCGTGCTCGGCTTCTTCCTCGAGTGGATCGAGATCAGCTTCGTGGTGCTGCCGCTGGTGGCGCCGGTGGTCGAGGCGCTGGACTTCGGGCTCGGGCTTTCCGGTCAGGGGCTGCTGGTGTGGTTCGCGATTCTGGTCGCCATCAATCTGCAGACGAGTTTCCTGACGCCACCCTTCGGCTATGCGTTGTTCTACCTCAAGGGCATCACCGCCGGGCAGGTGTCCATTGGCACCATCTATCGCTCGATTCTGCCCTTCGTCGGCTTGCAGCTGGCGGGTCTGATCCTGTGCATGATGTTCCCGGCGCTGGTGCTGTGGCTGCCGGGGCTGATGCCCTGACGCACGCCACTTGGGGCATCACAGGGAGGTGATGCCCGGGTAAGCAGAGGGCAGAGCAGCGCAGCGCAGCGCGGCATGAGGCACGCAGGGGCGACCCTTCGGGGGTTCTATCAGGGAGAATGAGATGCTGCCACGACGCAGGGTATTGATCGCGGGGCAGGGGGAGTGGCTGGAGGCCATGGCGCGCACCTTCCTGGAAGATGGCGCCATCATCGCCCTGATGGGCACCGCGCCGGCGGACCTCGAACGCGTGCTGGATGCACTGGGCGGTGAGCAGTCGGACCGCTTCGGCCAGGTGGTCGGCGAAGGCTGCTTCGAGACACTGGTGGCGCGTCTCGGGCGCCTCGATGTGCTGGTCTGCATGCCGCCGCAGGCCATGGCCGGGCAGTCGCTGGAAGCCTGTCTGGTCGCGCAGGTCGCCGGCCCCGGCGCCTTGCTCAAGGCGGCCTGTGCGCGCATGTTGCGCCACGGCGGACGCCTGCTGGCCGTGGCACCACCGCTGCCTTCGCAGCCGTCCTCATCGCTGCCCTCGCAGCTATCCTCGCAGGAGCATCACGGCACTGCCATGGCGCAGGCGGCGCTGAGTGAGCTGATCCAGCGGCTGGCGTCACGCGCGCCGGACAAGGTACGCGCCAATCTGCTGTGCCCAGAGGGCAGCCGACCGGACGCCGTGGCGGAATGCGCGCGCTTTCTTGCCGGTGGCGCCGGGCGCTCCCTCAATGGTCAGGTGCTGCACCTGAGCGACTGATCTCCCGACAGACGTTTTACAACACAAGCGGCCGTGGCATTGCCACGGCCGCTTGTCGTCGTCTGCTGGTCTGACATATGGCCAATTTGATCAAATATACGTCCAATTATATCAATCCGCTCTGGCTGAAGTGATTAAGGTAGAAGGAGACTCAGCGTCGCACCAGCATCCGCGAGCAGGTACCTGACCAGTAAGACAACAGTGCCGCTCCCTCAGCCGTGGAGATCATCGAGTGCCCAGCAGACCGCATTCCGTCAGCCTGAAAGACCATGGACAACAACTGCATCTGAGCCACGCCGAGGGCGATCTGACCCTCGAGGCGCTCTGGCTGCGTGAGCGGAGTCCCGATGAAACGACGCTCGACTCCCTCACCGGTCAGCGCCTGATCGAGGCGGCGGACCTGCCGCTGGACTTGAGCCTGACTCAGGCGCAGCTGGATGGCGACACGCTGTCACTGGCCTTCAGTGACGGCCATGCGGCAAGCTTCTCGCTGGCGTCCCTGCTGGCGGAGTGTCAGCCGTGTGAGGCCTATCAGGGCATGACCTTCTGGCAGGGGAGTCTCGCCCAGCTGCCCGAGGCCGACTTCGCCGCAGCACTGGACGATGACGCGGCCTTGCTGGACATGCTCGAGCAGTTGCAGCGCTTCGGCTTCGTGCGGGTCAGCGGCGTGCCGGACACGGAGGACGGCATGCAGGGGCTGATCCACCGTATCGGGCCGCTGCGGCGCACCAACTGGGGCGGTATCGCCGACGTGAAATCCGTCGCCAATGCCTATGACCTCACGATGACCCAGCGCGGGCTGGAGCCGCATACCGACAATCCCTACCGCGACCCGATTCCGGGCTATATCTGGCTGCACTGTCTGCGCAACGCGGCCCAGGGCGGCGACAGCATGCTGGTGGATGGCTTCAGTGCGGCAGAGCGCCTGCGGCGTGAAGACCCCGAGGCCTTCGCCTGCCTGACAGAAGTCAGCCCCGGCTTCCGTTATCACGACGCCACCACACGCCTGGAAAGCGAAGGCCCGCTGATCGAGCTGGACAGCCGTGGTCAGGTCGCCCGGGTACGTTTCTCCAACCGCACCGAGCGGGTGCCGGCGCTGCCCGGCGCGACGCTGCTTCGCTACTACGCTGCCCGCCAAGCGTTCTACCGCCTGATCTCCGGTGACGACTTCACGTTGCATCTCAAGCTGGCACCGGGCCAGATGCTGATCATGGACAACTACCGGCTGTTCCATGGCCGCAGCGCCTTCCAGCTGGAGGGCGGCATCCGTCATATGCGCCAGGGCTATGTGGATCGTGACTCCACCGCCAGCCGCCGTCTGCTGCTGGCCGATCAGCTCGCCGGTCAGCGCGACGGTCAGTTCGCCAATGAGGAGGCCAGCGCATGAGCGAGCAGGCCCGCTTCCGCAGTTTCGAGGAAAGCACGCATGCCGAGTGGGCGCTGATCGATGCGCGCTTCCGGGAATATCAGTCTGATGCCTGCCGGCGTGTGCTTGAACATCTGGGGCGTCTCAAGGGCGATCACCACGGCTATCCGGTCGATCGCTACGAACACTGCCTGCAGACCGCCACCCGCGCGCTGCGCGCCGGCGCCGATGAGGAGATGGTGGTCTGCGCGCTGCTGCATGACATCGGCGATGACCTGGCACCGGCCAATCATGCCGAGATCGCCGCCGGTATCCTCGAGCCGTTCATCGACCCGCTGAACACCTGGATGATTCGTCATCACGAGCTGTTCCAGGGCTATCACTACCGCGAATTCTTCGGTCAGGACCGCCACGCCCGCGAGGCACATGCCGGGCATCCCGCCTATGAGCGCACCGTGCGCTTCTGTGACGAGTGGGACCAGACCAGCTTCGACCCCGAATATGACACCCTGCCGCTGGAGCATTTCATCCCGATGCTGGAGCGCGTGATGGCGCGCGCGCCCTTCGGCGGCTTGCCGGATCTGGTGCCGGAGCCAGAACTTGAGACAAAAATGGAGCCAGAACTTGAGAAGGGCATGGCCAGGCAGGCCAGTGCTCGCTGAAGGCGCACTCCTCCGGAGGGTAAAGCTCCAACGAATCAATTGCTTGCGACGCAGCAGGGCGGAGAAGACACAAGCACCGTCAACGACAACGACAGCGCCGTGAGCGATGGACACGCACGACGACCGCCATATACGAAGCCTTTCAGCCCCGACAACAACAAGGCCCGGCGCGACCGGAACCGACAAGGAAAGACACGATGACCACCACCCCGTACCCCCTGACACCTACGACGAAGCACGGCGTCCGCCGTGGTCTGCTTGCCCTCGTGACCCTGCTGCTCGGCACGGCTAGCCTGGCAGCCTCGGCCCAGGACAAGGATGACGAGCTGACGCTGATCGTGCCGCCGTGGCCCGGCGTCACCGTCAAGAGCGAGATCGTCGCCCAGATTCTCGCCCCGCTGGGTTACGACGTGGAGCGACAGGAAGTCAGCTCCACCGTCGGCTACAACACCCTGACCACTGGCGACAGCGACGCCTTCCTCGCGGGCTGGCTGCCTGCCCAGAAAGACAGTTATGACGCGGCCATGGCCGCCGGTGCGATCACCGATCTCGGCAACAACGTCACCGGCGCCCGCATGGGCTTCGCGGTGCCGGGCTATGTCTACGAGGCCGGCATCCACAGCGCCGCAGACCTTGCCGCCCACGCCGAGAAATTCGACGAGACCGTCTACTCCATCGAAAGCGGTTCCACCATCAGTGACATGCTCAATGGCGCCATCGACAATGATGTCTATGGCCTGGGCGACTGGGATGCGATGGAGTCCTCGACGCCCGGCATGCTCAGCGAGGTACGTGCCGCCCAGCGCGAACAACGCTGGATCGCCTTCTACGGCTGGACACCGCACTGGATGGTGCCGGAATTCGACACCCATATCCTGGCAGACCCGGAGTCGGTGTTCGGCCCCGACAATGGCGCCAGTGACGTCAAGACCGTCGTGCGTACCGCCTATGCCGAAGCCAATCCCAACCTCGCCCGCTTCCTCGATCAGCTGGTCTTCAGCTCCGAAGAGCAGAGCGGCTTCATCCTCGATTACAGCCTGAAGGAGCGTGACCTCGATGAGGTGGCGCACGACTGGCTGGCCGCCAATCCAGACCGGCTGGCGGAATTTCTCGCCGACGTGACCACACGCGATGGCGAGGATGCCCTGGCCGCCGTGAAGGCCAGCCTGTGAGGCTGACCTAGCCTTGCTGCCGCCTTGACGGCGTGGGCGGGCGCCGAGGGATGGCTCCCGCCCATGGCCTCGTATTGCCCAAGCCTCGCAGCGCCCAGGCCTCGTCGCGTCCAGGACGCGCAATCCGTGAACCACGACCCTGCTTGCCATGCCTCTGGCGTGGAAAGTCGCAATGTGGAACGCCTCTTGCTATACAAGTGTATCAATAATCGTTCGCTTGATTGCAGCTCGATCGCCGATTGCGCAGCCCGCCGCGGCCCGCAGCGGCAAGACAGGCGTCATCCGCGCATCGTCCGTCAGGCCCGGCAGCATCACGCCGCACCAGCAGGGTGCGTCACGCCGCTAGCGGCTGCACGATCGCCCATTTCACGCCAGCCACAGCCACCCACTTGTGAGTCGCTCATGACTATCTCGCCCTCGAACGTATCTCCCATGACCCGCTCGAAGAATGCAGACAGTGACGGCATCTCCCAGCCTCAGCAGGCGCGCCCGGACGGCCAGGCAAGACCCGCGCGCGCTGCCTCGAATCGGGTCGTCGTCGAAGCCAGCAATATCGTCAAGCACTACGGTGATCTGGCGGTGCTGCACGACGTGTCCCTGCGCGTGAAGGAAGGCACCGTCACCACCATCATCGGCGCCAGTGGCTCCGGCAAGAGCACCTTGCTGCGCTGCATGAACCTGCTCGAGCGCCCCGATCGGGGCGAGCTGTCGATCGCCGATGAGCATGTGCGCTTCGACCGCGACAGCCGTGGTGGCCTCATCGGGCTGGATCGTCGTCAGATCCAGCGCCTGCGCTCCAAGGTCACCATGGTCTTCCAGCAGTTCAATCTGTGGCCGCACCTGACCGTGCTCGGCAATGTCGCCGAGGCACCGATGCGCGTGAAGGGCATGTCACGCCGCGAGGCGACGCGCATCGCGGAGCACTATCTGGAACGTGTCGGCATGCTGGAACGCGCCGACAGCTATCCGGCCTTTCTCTCCGGCGGCCAGCAGCAGCGGGTCGCGATCGCGCGTGCGCTGGCGATGGAGCCGCGCGTGCTGCTCTTCGATGAGCCGACCTCGGCGCTGGACCCGGAGCGGGTCAGTGAAGTGCTCGGCGTCATCCGCAGCCTCGCCGATGAGGGCCGCACCATGCTGATGGTGACCCACGAGATGGCCTTCGCCAGAGAAGTCTCCGATCAGATCGTGTTCCTCGATGAGGGCAGGGTAGGCGTGGCCGGAAGCCCGGCGGAGGTCTTCGAGCAGACCGAGCACGAGCGCTGCCGCCGCTTCATCGCACCGGCCGCCTGAGCCCTGCTTGCATCACCCCGGCATGGACCTCCCCGCCATGACGTAGATGGACCCACAACAACAGCCAGGAGATGGCCTGATGACCTTGATGAACGACGCTGGATTCGCTGCCAAGACACCTTCACTGACCACGCGCGGAACGCGTTCTGCCTCTGCTTCCACTTCCACCTCTGCCCCCACCTCTGCGCTGCGCAAGCTGGCAGGCGCCCTGATGATGGGGGGACTGGCGGTGGGTGGACTGACGCTGGGCGCCGCTCAGGTGCATGCCGCCGACACCCTCAAGATCGGTATCTCCGCGGAACCTTACCCGCCCTTTACTTACACCTCCGCCAGCGGCGAGTGGACCGGTTTTGAAGTGGAGCTGGCCGAGGCGATCTGTGACGCCATGCAGCGTGAATGCGAGATCACCCCGACCGGCTGGAGCGGCATCATCCCCTCACTGAAGGCCGGTCGCATCGACATGATCATGAATTCGATGACCATCACCAAGGCCCGCGAGAAGGTCATCGACTTCAGCATCCCCTACTACAACTCGCCCGGCGCCTACGTGGCCGCCAAGGATCTCGAACTCGAGATTCCGGACGGCCTCGACGGCAAGATTCTCGGCACCCAGGCGGCGACCACCCACGCCAACTTCGCGCGTCGAGCACTGCGCAGCACTGGCGTCGATGTGCGCCTGTATGACCAGCAGGAGCAGGTCAACAGTGACCTGCTGTCCGGGCGCGTGGACGTGATCCTGGCCGACGAGATCGCCATGAGCGCACTGGTCAAGCGTGACGAGGCCAGCAACTTCGAGATCAAGGCGACCACGCCGCAGCACGAGGCCTACGGCATCGGTGCCGGTGTCGGGGTACGCAAGGAAGATGGCGCGCTGAAAGAGGCGCTCGATGGCGCCATCCACCAGGTCTATGCGAACGGCACCTGCACGGCGCTCTCGAACAAGTACTTCGATACCGACGTCTGCCTGGGCTGATCCTGCGCGTGCTGGCCGGCCGGCTGAGGTCGCCCGGTCAGCACGCCTCGCGTATCGCATCCGCCATTTCCTACTGATACGAGAAGGACGCTGATCATGTCCCAGTTCGCCCAGGAAGGGCTCGCCGATTGGGCGGCCCCGATACTCGCCGGCGCCGTCACCACCCTGCAGATCGCCTTCGCCGCCTACGCCATCGGCTTGCTGCTCGGGCTGGTGGGAGCGGCGTCACGACTCAGCCCCTGGGCGCCGCTGCGCGCGCTGGCCACCAGCTATTCGACGGCCGTGCGTGCGGTGCCGGAATTGCTGCTGATCATCCTGCTGTATTACGGCGGCTCCCAGGCGCTCACTGCCCTGATGAACGCGCTGGGTGTCGCTGGCAAGGTCGAGATCAGCGGCTTCGTCACCGCCGTCGGCGTACTGGCCTTCGTGCAGGGCGCCTACATGACCGAAGTCTTTCGCGGCGCCATCCTGGCCATTCCCAAGGGCCAGCTGGAAGCGGCCGATGCCTACGGCTTCTCGCCCATGGCGCGCTTTCGCTACATCACGCTGCCGGGCATGTTGCCCAACGCACTGCCGGGCATGTCCAACCTGTGGCTGATCCTGATCAAGGACACCGCCCTGATCAGCGTCATCGGCTTCAGCGAGCTGTTCTTCACCGTGCAGCAGGCGGCCGCCAGTTCGCGCGCCTATTTCCTGTTCTACAGCGTGGCGGGGCTGCTCTATCTGCTGATGACCCTGACCTCGAGCGCCGCGTTCAGTCGTCTGGAGCGCTACGTGCGCCGCGGCGAACCCGATATTTCAGCCCAGGAGGCGTGACATGGATTTCAGCTGGTTATCGGACCCCTATTATCAGGAATCGCTGTGGACAGGGTTGATCAACACCCTGGTGCTGCTGGTGGTGTCGGCCGTGCTCGGCTTCACGCTGGCGGTCGGCATGGCGATGGCGCGCATCAAGGGTCCCAGGCCTCTCGCCTGGCTGGCCAGCGGCGTCTCCATCGTGATGCGCGGCACGCCCCTGCTGGTGCAGCTGTTCTTCTTCTATTACGGCATCGGCCGGCTGCTGGAAGGCATTCCCGGCATTCGCGAGAGCATGTTCTGGGGCATCCTGCGTGATCCGTTCTTCTACGCCACCCTGACCTTCACCCTCTCGGTGGGCGCCTATACCGGTGAAGTCCTGCGCGGGGCACTGCTCAGCGTGCCGCCGGGCGAGCGGGAAGCGGGGCGCGCCTTCGGCATGGGGCCGTTCCAGGTCTTCACGCGTCTGTGGCTGCCGCGCGCCATTCAGCTATGTCTGCCGACCCTGACCGGCGAGATGATCCTGCTGCTCAAGTCGGTGCCGCTGGTCTCGACGATCGCCATGATGGACCTGCTGCAGGTCGCCAATATCATCCGCGACGAGAACTTCCTCACCTACGAGCCGCTGCTGTTCATCGGCGCCATCTACCTCGTGCTGACCATCCTGCTGACCCTGTGCCTGCGCCAGGTCGAACTCAACTTCCCCGGCGTACGCGCCCAGGCACGCAGCGGCGGGTGGCTGTCGCGCCTGCGCCAGCCAAGGCCCGCCTGAGGCCACTCGCCTGGCGGCCATCGCTCACTTCCCGCAGATAATCTCTCTTGCACACAAAGACGCCGAGTCAGTCGACTCGGCGTCTTTGTGTCAGTGGGCCGATGATCAAGCTCCGAAGCCAGCAAGCTTTCTAACTGGCACCGAAACCTGCCAGCTCTTCAACTTGCTCCGAAGCCAGCAAGAAAGACGCGCACACAGCGTCTGACATGTGGGCGGAGTTGTTCCGGGCTTTCGGTGTCGGGTGGGCAGCCGAGCAGGGCGTCGACATGCAGCGGGTTGAGCAGCATGCCGGTGAGCAGGTTGGCGGCGGCCAGTGGTTCCTGGCCGAGGCCGGTGGACGGCAGGTGGCCCTGGGCGACCTGACGCGACAGGTAGTCTGCCAGGCGTTGTCGGGTCAGCTTGGGGCCGTTGTCGAGGAACAGCTTGCCGAGCTGCGGGTTGCGGCCGCTCTCGAAGGCGAGGCCACGGAACAGGCGGATCAGTTCGGGCGCGAGGGCCAGCGCCAGCATCGCCATGCCGAAGTCTTCCAGCGCTTCCTCGACACTGCGTGTCTCGTTGGCTTCGTGGTCCATCACCGACCACACCGTCTGCGCCTCCTGCTGCATCACGGCCAGAAACAGGCCGTCCTTGTTGCCGAAATTACGATACAGCGTTGCCAGTGATCCGCCTGCCTGCCGGGCGATCTCATTGATGCTGGTCGCGGCGAAGCCGTGTTCGAGGAAATGTTCGCGCGCGACTTCCAGCTGGCGTTTGCGGCGTGCTTCCCCGCGCGGTGAGGCGCGGGTCGTGGTGCTTCCCGAGTCAGGGGCGGTCTCTGATGAGGGCGAATCAGTCATGTGAGTGTCCTGTCTGTGATCCGGAAACCGCCTGAAACAGGCAAGGTTGCGATATTGCGAACGAGAGACGCTGTCTGTCGAAACTGTCGGGGCTGCCTCAAGGAAGTGTAGTATTCATTACACTTTGTGGCGATGCAAGATGACAGCCGTGGCCTGAGCGCTCGCAAGCGCCGTGGCCGCCTCATCCGCAGCGTCAGACAGATTACACGCCTGTCACCGACAGGCAGCAAGAGAGAGTCGCCGAATGAACAAGGCAGGCAAGGGTGTCGTGGCACTCATCGTGGTGGCGGGCGTGATCGCTGGCGGAGTGATGGGGGTCGAATGGTGGCAGGTCGGGCGCTTCATGCAGGAGACCGACAACGCCTATGTGCGTACCGACAGCGTCGCGGTGCGCTCCGAGATCACCGCGCGGGTGACGCGCATGCTGGTGCACGACAACCAGCCGGTGAAGAAGGGGCAGTTGCTGGTGCAGCTGGATGACGAAGATGCCAGGGCCAATCTGGACCAGGCCAGTGCCGCGCTGGACAACGCCCGCACCGGGGAAGTCCAGGCCGAGCGTCAGCTGGACCTGCAAGGCGCCAAGATCGACGAGGCCAAGGCATCGCTGGCCTCGGCCAGGGCCGAACGCGATCAGGCGGCGCTGCATCTCAAGCGCTCCAGAAGTCTGGAGAGCCGCAGCTACGCCTCGCGTCAGTCCTATGAAGATGACCAGGTGACCATGCGAACCGCCGAGGCGAGCGTTGCCCAGAAGCAGGCCGCGCTGGTGTCTGCCCAGCAGCAGCTTGAGGTCTACAAGGCGCAGCTGGAATCGGCGCGTGCCCAGGTGGTGTCAGCGGCGGCGGATCTCGCCTACGCGCGCCACCAGCTGGAGAAGACCTCGATCTACGCGCCGCAGGATGGCGTGGTCGGCAATCGCAGTGTCGAGGTGGGCACCATGGCCAGCGCCTCGTTGACCCTGATGCAGCTGGTGCCGGTGAAGAGCGCCTATGTGGTGGCCAACTACAAGGAAACCCAGACCGAGCGCATGCGCGTCGGCCAGCCGGTCAGTCTCGAGGTGGACGCCTACCCGGACATCGAGTTTGAGGGCGTGGTGGATAGCCTGGCGCCGGCGACCGGCACCGAGTTCAGCCTGCTGCCGACCGACAACGCCACCGGCAACTTCAACAAGATCGTCCAGCGTGTGCCGGTGCGCATTCGCCTGACCGGCCCAGCGGATGCGCTGCCGCGTCTGCGCGCCGGCCTGTCGGTCATCCCCAGCGTCGATACACGAGAGCTTTCGGACACCGGCTCCTATGCCGTCGATAGCCTCTCCAGGGACGTCATCGCGCCCGATGCCGCGCAGGTCGCCAGCGCTGATCGCGGAGCGCAGTAAGCATGGCCGAGACGACTCAGTCCTCGGCTCAATCCCCGAGCCAGCCCCCCGCGGGCAGCGCCAGTGACATGCCGACGCGCCGCCAGCAGATCGGCTTCGTGGCCGCGGTGTTCGGCATGTTCATGGCGATTCTGGATATCCAGATCGTGTCCAGCTCGCTCAACGAGCTGCAGGCGGGCCTGGCCGCCAGTCAGGACCAGATCTCCTGGGTGCAGACCAGCTACCTGATCGCCGAGATCGTGATGATTCCGCTCTCCGGCATGCTGGCGCGCATCTTCTCGACGCGGCTGGTGCTGACCGTCTCGGCGCTGGGCTTCACGCTGGCGAGCCTGGGCTGTGCGCTCTCGACCTCGCTGGAAGCCCTGATCGTGCTGCGTGCGGTCCAGGGCTTCATGGGCGGGGCGATGATTCCGCTGACCCAGGCGGCCAGTTTCTCGATCTTCCCGCGCCGCATGATGGGCAGCATCCAGGCGGTGATCGGCCTGGTGGCGACCATGGCGCCCTCCATCGGGCCGTCCGTCGGCGGCTACATCACCGAATACATGAGCTGGCATTGGCTGTTTCTGGTCAATCTGGTGCCGGGCATCATCGTGGCGGCGCTGGTGTGGCGCAATCTGGAGATCGACAGCGGCGACCGCGGTCTGCTCAGTCGTCTGGATACGCTGGGGCTGGCGCTGATGGCGGTCTTTCTCGGCAGTCTCGAATTCGTGCTCGAGGAGGGGCCCGGCGATGACTGGTTCGCCAGTTCGCTGATCCTGTTCTGGAGCGTGGTGTGCGCGGTGGCGGCGGTCGGCTTCTTCTGGCGCGTGCTGACGACCAGCAACCCCATCGTCGACCTGCGGGCGTTCAGGGACCGCAACTTCGCGCTGGGGGCGATCATCGGCTTCTGGATCGGCGTGGTGCTCTACGGGCTGGTCTATCTGGTGCCGCTGTTTCTCGGTTCGATTTCCGGCTTCTCCAGCGTGCAGATCGGGCAGGTGATGTTCGTCAGCGGCGTGGTGATGTTCCTGATGGCGCCGGTGGCGGGCAAGCTTTCCGACCGCATCGATCTGCGCCTGATGCTGTGCATCGGCCTGGTGCTGACCGGCCTCGGCACCGGCATGAACGTGCACCTGACCTCGGACTCGGGCTTCGATGACTTCTTCTGGCCGCAGGTGATCCGCGGCGCGGGCCAGATCATGGTGCTGCTGTCGGTCTCCCGGCTGGCGATGGGGCGTCTGGCGCCCCACGAGATAGGCAACGGCAGTGGCCTGTTCAACGTGATGCGCAACCTGGGCGGCGCGGTGGGACTGGCGCTGATCGATACCATCCGCGAGCTGCGTGAGGACTATCACTGGAACCAGATGATCGGGGCCATCGACCAGAGCCGCCAGGTGGTGATCGATCAGCTGGCAAGCTATCAGTCGACCTTCGCGGGGCTGGCTGATCCGTGGCAGGCCGGTGTGCAGATGATCGCCCAGCGCATCAGCATCCAGGCCGAGGTGCTGGCCTTCGACAATATCTTCCTGTGGCTGGGCGCGGTCTATGTAGTCGGCAGCGTGGCGGCCTTCCTGTTCCGTCGCCCGCAAGACCCGGCCAGCAAGGCGGATGCCAGCGAAAGTGGCGAACAGAGCCCAGCGCACTGATGGCGCCTTGAAGGCTCCTTGAGCGTACTTTGAGAAAACGCCGCATGTCGCTGAAAGACAAAGACCCGCCAATCGGCGGGTCTTTGTCTTTCAGGCATTGAGCCTCTGTCAGTCAGCATTCAGCCAGCAGGGCGTCACCAGCCCCAGAACATCAGATACCAGATGCCCAGTGCGGGCAGGCAGGCCAGCGCGACACTCGCGGTACCGATCAGCCGTGCAGCGTTGCCGGCGAGCAGGCCGCCGTTGCGCTGCTCGCCGGTGATGCGCCAGGCCAGCCGCAGCCCCCACAGACAGGCCAGTGCCAGCAGGGTGGCGCGCAGATCATTGGCCCAGGTGAGATTGATGCCATCGCCGCGCAGCAGCGTCATGGTGGTGGCGGAGAGGCCGAGAAACACGCCCAGCCCGCCCAGCGGAATCAGACTCAGCGAGAGGTGCCACAGGCGTGACAGCGTCGCCTTGCCACCCATCAGCCAGTTGCCCAGCAGCAGCGGCAGGCTGGTGAGCGCGCCCAGCAGGCCGCCACCGACCACGATCCACAGCGTGATCAGGCTGCCATCGAGCAGGTTGAAGACATCGTTGTGCTCGGGGTAGTTGGTCAGAATCCAGGTCGGCAGGGTGGTGGTCAGCGGCCACATCAGATCGTGATCGATCAGCCAGAAGGCCAGCTGCTGCTTGAGGGCGACGAACCACGGGCTGGCGCTCCAGCTGAAGGCGCCGATGGCGATGCCGAGCAGGCCGAACACCAGCACCGAGTAGTGGGTGAAGCGCACCGGCTGCGGCGGCTCGACCAGCTCCACGCCCGGCGCACGCCACTCCAGCTGCATCGCGTCCTTGTAGCCGCTGCAGCGTCCGCAGACATGGCAGTCACCGGCACTGTCGAGCTGCTTGAGCGGAATCAGCGGCGCGCAGTCAGGGGCGTGCATGCGCACGGCGTTGCCCTGACGGACAGCCTGATTGTGGGCGTTCCAGCGGGCCTGGTCGGTACGGAAGTGGGTCGGTGACAGGCGCGCCAGCAGATTGAAGACGCCATTCACCGGACACAGCTGACGGCACCAGACGCGGGTGCCCTTGCCGTAGATCAGCCCGACGATGATCGCGGCCACCGTCGAGCCCCCCAGTACCACCAGTGCGCCCAGCGGGTACTGATAGACGCTGGCCAGCTGGCCATACAGCGTGGTGCCGAGGAAGGCCACGAAGGGCCAGCCGCCCCAGCGCATCCAGCCGGGAATCGGGCGACCGAGGCCGATGCGACTGGCGGCTTCGGTCAGGGTGCCTTCGGGGCAGAAGACACCGCACCACACGCGGCCCATCAGCACCATGCTGATCAGCACGAAGGGCCACCACAGCCCCCAGAACACGAACTCGGCGAACACCGTCAGATTGGTGAGGATATGCGCCTGGTAATCCGGCAGTGGCAGCAACGCAGGCACCACCAGCAGAAAGGCATAGATGCCGACCACCAGCCATTGCACCAGCTGGATCAGACCACGCCGCTGCTGCATCGCCTGTCCGAAGCGCGCGATGCGCGTGGCCTGACGGCCCGGCGGGGTGCCGCCATCACTGGCGATGAGGTTGGCGATGTCACCGTGGGGGCTGGAGCCGCAATTGGCCATGACTATCGTTTCTCCTGACTGGCAGATCGCGTGAACAAGACTCAGCTGCGCGCGCGGGCAGTGAGCTGACGGCGCTGGTCGACGCGCTCCCTCTTGCGCTGACGCTTCATGAGGCTTGCGACGATGACCCAGTAGCCGAGATAGCCGACCACCATCGTCGTGGCAGGCCAGGCGCGATAGCCGGCGAAGGTCGCCAGCAGTCCGCCGAGGCCGCTGCCATCATCGAGCAGCCAGCTGGAATCCCACAGCGGGTCGAGGCCTGCCGGCAGATAGCCGAGGCCGATCAGCTGTTCGAGGCCCGACATCAAAAGTGACGCCGCCAGCAGCAACAGCAGGATTTCGGTCACGCGGAAGAACAGCTTCCACGAGAACAAGCGTGAACCGAGCTGCAGCGCCATGAAGGTCGCCACCGCGAGGGCGAAGCCGAGGCCTGCGGCGAGCGCGAAGCTGGCGATGCCGCCGGACTGCAGGCTGGCGGCGCCCATGCCGTAGAGGAAGACGACGGTTTCCGCGCCTTCGCGCGCCACGGCGATGGCGACCAGCGTCGCCACGCCCCAGTAGCTGCCGGAGGAGACGGCGCTGGCCAGGCCGCTCTCGAGTTCTGCCTTGAGCGTGCGGCCCTTGGTGCGCATCCACAGCACCATCTGGGTGATCAACAGGCAGGCGGTCAGTACCAGTACGGCCTGGAAGACCTCCTGCGCGGTGCCGGTCAGCCAGGTGTTGGCGCCCATCAGCGCCGCCCCCATCAGGCCGGCCAGCACCAGGCCGGCGACGACCCCGCCCCACAGGTAGCGCAGGCCCGCGCGGGTGCCGGACTGCACCAGCCAGGCGTGCATGATGCCGATGACGAGAATGGCTTCGACGCTTTCACGCCAGACGATAAACAGGATCTGATCAAACATGCGGACTCTCTTCTACTGACGTTCGGTGCGCGCCATCGATGACGAAAAAGGCGTCATTGGCACAGGGTGGCCGAGCTTATTCGGCGACGACCTTGCCACGCGCGTCCGGCAGGTGGAAATCATCGAAGAAGTCATAGCTCCCCGCGCGCAGCGGATGGATGACGACGAACGACTTCACGCCCGGTGCCAGCACCTTCTCCTTGCGCAGGGAGTTGCTCTCGAATTCGGCCGGCGTATTGCCCGCGTTGTGCAGCTGGATGACGAATTTCTCGCCGGCCTTCACCTCAAGGACCTCAGGAATGAGCTTGCCGTTGTCGAGGGTCAGGTCGTAGGACGGCATGTCGCTGGCGGCCGCCGGCCGAGGCAGCAGGGCCACGAGCAAAAGGGCGACGAGCAACATGACGAGCGCGGGCAGCAGGGCGCTTGCTCGACGGGGCAGGCGAGAGGGCAAGAGGGAGGGCAAGAAAGAGGTCAGGCGCATGGGACACTCCGGACGATGAGGGAAAGCGCACACTGACACCAGCACAAGGCGCTGGTGGTAGAGCGACCAATGGCCGCGAGTGCAGGTCAGCACAGGCGGCCATCGAAGGAGCAAGCGGCAATGGCCGCCTCACGGGATGCAGACATTCAGGGTCATGCAGCAGGGCAGAGCGGCGCTCAGTAGCCGCCTTTCTTGCCGACGCCGGCATAGACGAAGTCGTAGTCGGTGGTGATGGTCTGCGGCCACTCGGCCACGCCGGTTTCCTTGTCGATATGACGCGGCATGTCCGGATGCTGGATCTCGAAGGTCAGGTGGTACTTGCCCGGGCCATCCAGTTTGACGTTCTTGCCGTAGTGGGTGCCGTCATTGGCGATCATCGGCACCAGCTCGCCTTCGATCGGCGCCTCGCCACCCTGTTTGGTCAGGGTGTAGTGAATGCCGAGATAGGGAATCCAGTCGCCCGGCGCGAAGCCGTTGTCGTTTTCCATCAGCGCGTGGATATCGGCTTCCAGGTGGATATCGGCCTGATTGGCAGGCAGCTTGCCGGTCGGGGCCATCACCACCGGCTGCAGGTAGACCGCAGCGATTTCCATGCCGCCTTCCTTGACCGGCGTGCCGATCGGGTATTCCAGTGCTGAGGCCTGACCCGCCACGAATGTTGCCGCCAGGCTCAGGGCGAGCAGGCAAGGCTTGAGCGCGCGGGGCAGAGCAGTGGTGAGGGAGTGACGCTGTGGCATCGGGGGGACTCGCAATGATGGGAAGTGGAGCTTCATTATCCCGATAAGCCTAAATATAACCATTCTCATCCCTGCGCCGCTTGCGTTGCTCATCTTGCAACGGGGCGTTGTATGAGCATGAGCTTCTTCTCAAGTAAGCACGAGATTCTTCACAAGTAACAGGGGCGGGTGGCAGGCCTGGCGGCAGCGCCGAGCAGGTCGCGGTTTTCTCACGACTACTTTACGGCTGCCTCGCGACTTTCTCGCGCCATCTGGTCTGGCGCGCTGCCATGCGGCATGCTGCGCGACATGACGACTCCTCCTTCAGATTCTCCTTCTCGCATTGATCTGCCTGCCCTCGAGGCGTGGTGCCGAACGCTGCATCAACATCTGCTCGCGCGGCGTCAGCGTGCCTGCCTGTGGATCAGCGGCGATGACCCCACTGGCGCCGCGCAGGCGATCTGTGAGCGGTGGCCAGCGCGTGAGCCTGCTCCGCTGTGGCTGGGCACAGGTGAAGCCTTGTCGACAGCGGGCGCGACGCCGGTGCGTACGCTGGCGATGGCCAAGGCCGCCACCCAGCTGGGCGGTGAGCAGTCACTGGTCATATTCGATGCAGCGCAGCCGGCGACTGGCTTCGACCCCGATGCCTTCGGCGCCGTGGCCGGCACCCTGAAGGCGGGGGGCCTGCTGGTACTGATGACGCCTGCCGCCTGGGCCGCGGCAGACCCTGCGCCAGTGCCGGATGGCGATCATGCGCGGCTGGCTCACTGGCCCTTCGAGCGGCAGCAGCTGACGGCACGCTATCTGGCGCGGCTGGCGCGGCGCCTCTCATCGCATGCCAGTGTGCTGCACTGGCCACAGGGCGGACACTTGCCTGCGCCATCGCTGGATGGCGGCAATCAGGCGGCGCGAGCAGACGCCATCGCCGACAGCGATTGCCTGACGCAGGACCAGGCCGCCAGCGTGGCTGCGCTGGAGGCTCTGGCACCTGCGCGGCCCGTGGTGATCAGCGCCGATCGCGGGCGTGGCAAGAGTGGCGCGCTGGGCATCGCGGCGGCGCGCTGTCTGGCGGCGGGGGAGGATGTCTGGCTGACGGCGCCGCGCCCTGCGGCGGTCAGCGCGATCTTCGAACGCCTGGCGGTCCTGATGCCCCAGGGGCAGCGCGAGGGCAATGTCTTTCGCTTGTCGGCTGGGCAGGCGGGGGACGACACGGCTTCTGGCAGCGAACTGCGCTTTCTGGCGCCGGATGCCATCGAGGCGGCTCGCCTTGCCTGTCACGATGAGGCGCTGCCACGGTTGTTCGTCGATGAAGCCGCCGCCATCCCCACGCCATTGCTGAAGGGCTATCTGGCGCATTTCCCGCGCATCGCCTTCGCCACCACCGTGCATGGCTATGAAGGCACCGGGCGCGGCTTCCAGCTGCGGTTTCGCCATCATCTCGAGCGTCAGTGTCCCGGCTGGCAGGCGCTGGAGATGACGACGCCCGTGCGCTGGGCGCCCGGCGACCCGCTGGAGGCGTTGACCGATGATTTGCTGCTGCTCTCGGCGCAGCCGCCTGAGCTGCCTGAGCCATGCGCGAAGAATGCTCAGCAGTGGCTGGAGGGCTGCGACATTGTCGTACTGGAGCGTGATGCATTGGCGCGTGATGAGGCGGCGTTGCGGCAGCTGTTCGGCCTGCTGGTGCAGGCGCATTACCGCACCACACCGGCGGACCTGCGCCAGCTGCTCGACACGCCGGGGCTCACGCTGATGGCGATTCGTCAGCGAGACGTCACGACAGGGCGTGATGCCTGGCTGGGGGTGGTGGCCGCTGTCGAGGAGGGCGGCTTCCCGACGCCCCTGGCGCATGATATCTGGTGCGGCAAGCGGCGTCCGCGCGGGCATCTGCTGGCACAGTCACTGGCGGCGCATGCAGGCCACCAGGGCGCCGCCGAGGCCCGCTGGTGGCGGGTGCTGCGTATCGCGGTGCATCCCGCGCTGTGGCGGCGTGGTCAGGGCGCGCGCTTGCTCCAGGCGCTGGAGCAGCAGGCGCTGGCGGCAGGCGTCACGCGACTCGGCACCAGCTTCGGGGCCGAGGCCGATCTGGTCGCCTTCTGGCTGGCGCAGGGTTTCGTGCCGCTGCGCATGGGCCTCAAGCGCGATGCCGCCAGTGGCGAGCACGCAGTGATGATGGGCAAGGCCATCGGCGAAAGCGGGAGTGGAAAATCTGCGCCGCGCGGGCAGTTGGCGCAGGATGCCTTGCTCGGCGCGCTGCAGCAGGACTTCCAGCGCCTGCTGCCCAGCCTGCTGAAGCATGAGCTGCACGGCTTGCCGCCCGCCTTGGCCGACAGACTGTGGCAGCGAGGAAGTGAGAATGACCTGGCCACGCTGACGCCAGCCGCATGCGCGCAGCGACTGGACTGGTATCGCCGTGGTGGCGGGGGGCTGGCGCTGGTGCGGCCGTGGCTCGAGACAGCACTCGAGGCCTGTGGGCCTGCACGACTCGATGAGGCGTCACGTCACGGGCTGGTGCTGGCGCTCGGCGGACAGGATGCGCCTGCCTTCATCAGCTGGGCCGAGGGGCAGGGCATCGTGGGCCGCAAGGCGCGCGATCGCTGGTGCCGAGCGGCCGCCGGGCGCCTGATCGAACAGAGCGAATGACAAGGCCGTCTGACAAGCTCATCTGACATGAGCATCGGTCAAGCCTGTCTGACAAGAGCAGAGCGGCCGGCCGCGGCTCAGAGGCCCGGAATGCCGATCGGGCCGGGCATGTCAGGAATCGGCGAGCAGCCACTCAGCATCAGCAGGCCGGCAGTGGCGGAGATGGCGGTCAGCAGCAGTAGTCGACGAGGCATAAGGGCTCCGATGAAGGTGGGGAATGGCATGCAGCTGTCAGCAGGGTCGTGATTGCCATCCTTGCATATTCGAAGTCGCTGATCGATAGGTGTCGACAACCACTAGCCACGCCCGTCCGCTGTTCCGTATGCTCATTGATGACAAGAACAGGAATCTTCGCCATGAATGAGCATATCGATACGTTGGACCCCGCCATCCTCTGGCGTCATTTCCGCACTCTGTGCAATATCCCGCGCCCGTCCGGGCATGAAGCCGCGCTGGTGGCCTATCTGATCGACTGGGCCGAAGCGCGTGGTCTCGCCCATGATCGCGACGCTTTTGGCAACCTGCGTCTGCGCAAGCCCGCCACGCCCGGCCACGAGAGCGCAGCGGGCATCGTGCTGCAGGGCCATCTCGACATGGTCGCCCAGGCGGCCAGCGACAGTGATCACGACTTCACCCGTGATTCCCTCGACACCTATCTGGAAGATGGCTGGCTCAAGGCGCGCGGCACCACTCTGGGGGCCGACAACGGTCTCGGCGTCGCGGCGGCGCTGGCCGTTCTCGAAGATGACAGCCTCGTGCACGGTCCGCTGGAAGCGCTGTTCACCCTCGAGGAGGAAACCTCGATGGGTGGCGCGCTGAATCTGGCCGAGAACTGGCTGGAAGGGCGCTACCTGCTCAACCTGGATTCGGAAGACCGCGGACAGGTCTATATCGGCTGTGCCGGTGGCGCGGACATCAATGTCGCCCACGAGTTTGCCACCTCGTCCCTGAAGGATGCCGAAGCGGAGCTGGAGCTGACCATCGGCGGCCTGGTCGGCGGCCATTCCGGGCTCGATATCCATCGTGGTCGCGGCAATGCCAATCGCCTGATGTCACGCGCGCTGGTCGCGCTGGCCGAGTTCAAGCCGCGTCTGGTCAGCTGGTCTGGCGGTACGCTGCGCAATGCCCTGCCGCGTGAGGCCACGGTCGGCGTGGTGATCTATGACGAGCGCGTCGCCGCCGCACGCCAGCGCCTCGCGGACTTCGAGGCCCAGATTCGCGACGAGCTGCGCGAGACGGACCCGGATGTCTCGCTCAGCGTGACCCGCGGCAATGCCGAGAATGCGCTGTCCGTCGAGGACACCCAGCGGCTGGTCGCGGTGCTGGATGCCGCGCCCTACGGGGTCGAGCGCATGAGCGCGGCGGTGGAAGGCGTGGTGGAAACCTCCAACAACCTCGGCGTGGTGCAGCTGCGCGAGGGGCGTTTCCATCTCTGCGCGCTGGTGCGCTCACTGCGCGATGATGCCGTGACCATGATGGAGCAACGCATTCGTGGGCTCTTTGCGCTGATCGGCGCGACCACCACAGCCGAGAATGCCTATCCGGGCTGGCAGCCGGCGCCGGATGCGCAGCTGCTGGCGCGCTTCTGCAGCCTGCACGAGCGCGTCACTGGCCGCGTGCCGGAGATCAAGGTCATCCATGCCGGACTCGAGTGCGGCATCCTGGGGGCCAAGTATCCCCAGCTCGAGATGATCTCTTTCGGGCCGCTGATTCGCGGTGCCCACTCGCCCAGCGAGCGGGTCGAGGTCGAGTCGGTCGGTGAATTCTGGCAGGTGCTCAAGGGCCTGATCACGGAACTTGCCGAGCCTGCCAAGGCCGCTTGATCAACTCTCAGGCAAGACTCGTCACGTAGACGAACGACGCCCCCGCAGGTCAGCCTGCGGGGGCGTCGTCATCTCTGGGCGTCGTTATCTCTGGGCATCAGGCGCTGGCGTGGCCTGATGAGAGTGCGCAAGCTCAGTTGATATTGATGCGGATCGCCGGAATGCCGATGCTCACGCCGTTATGGTAGCGGCGGATGCCATGCCGACCGGAGTCATGGTTCTGGTAGTAGTACGGGCGGTAGCGGTCGTGCTCAAGACGCCCATGCTGATGGTAGCGGCGCTTGGGGACATGGCGGCGGATGTCATGGCCAGAATGCTGGCGCGAGTGATGGCGCTCCACGCGCGGTTCGTCGAACATCCTGAGATGGCGGCGCTTGATCGCCTCGTGGCGACTGTGCGGCGTGCTGTGGCGCTCGCTGTGCTGGCCCTGCGCGCGATGGCGATCATCCGCGGCGACCAGCGTCGGCGTGGCGAGCATCAGCGTCAGTCCCAGCAGCAGGGAAGGCAGCAGAGACGTAAGAGATGTGTTCAAGGTAGAGATATGCATGGGGCGGTCTCCCGTATGGTCGGTCAGTCACCCAAGAGGATCCTTGTCGTCAGAATATCGTGTCGCAGCGCCTTTTACGAAAGGCGTTCGCTAATGTCTCCGTGCGTCGCTTGTCGTGTTGTTGTGGAACTGAGTTGTCCAGATTGCGTTGCCTGTGGCGTAAGTGGTTGCTCGCAATGAGGTTCTATAACGCACGGCTGCAGAATGGCCAACGAACCTCGGAGATGAGGGGTTCAGCCAGTGCTGCAAGGACACTTCACTTCTGCCACCAAGGCACCGGATCGCGCCCTTGAGACAACGAAAACGCCCCTGCCGAAGTGGCAGGGGCGTCTGTCTGTTCAAGCTTCAGAGCTTGCGGCTGTCTAGCCTGCGTCTCTCTGGCTTGCGACCTCAGGCGTGCTGATGCTGGTGCTTGCCTTCGGCCAGTTCCTCGAGCAGCTTGGCGTTGAACGCATCGAGATCTGCTGGCTTGCGGCTGGTGACCAGCGCGCTGTCACACACCACTTCGCTGTCCTGCCACTCGGCACCGGCGTTCTTCAGGTCCTGTGCGACGGAGGGGAAGGAGGTCATCTGACGGCCTTCGACGACGCCGGCATCGATCAGGATCCACGGCGCGTGACAGATGGCGGCGACCGGCTTGTGAGCCTGGAAGAAGCTGCGCACGAAGCTCAGTGCGCTCTCGTCCTGACGCAGGGTATCCGGATTGAACAGGCCACCCGGCAGCACCAGGCCGTGATAATCGTGTTCGCTGGCATCGCTGAGCGGGGTGTCGACCTGGTACTTCTCGCCCCAGTCGGTTTCGGCCCAGGCGCGAATGCCGTCTTTCTCCGGCGAGACGATATCTACCTCGACACCCGCCTCCTGCAGTGCGGCGCGCGGCACCGCGAGCTCGGATTCCTCGAAGCCATGGGTCGCGAGAATGGCCACGCGCTTACCTTGCAGTTGTTGACGTGTCTGCTGATCGGTCTGCTGTGTCATGCGAATCTCCTTTCCGTGCTTCGGCTCTTGCGAGCGTGCTGGGCAGAGAAGGGGAGAATTCTGCTCTCGGCGTACGTCACTCACCGCAGTGAGCATCGCTCGATGATGGCAGGCAATTCCCGTCCTTTCGTGCCCTGACACTCAAGACATGGATGCGCGATACTGACTTTCAAGGGGGGGTGACCCCGCTGCGTTTTCACAGGCCATGGAGTGCCCGATGTCGCTGCTTTCTGAATCTTCCGCCGTGATGTGGTTGCTGGTCGGCGTGCTGTTGATGCTGTCGTTGGCCCTGGGGCTGGGCTGGCGGCGAACCCGCGAGCAGCTTCATGCGCTGCAGGAAAGCAGTGAGGAGGAGGAGGAGCAGTCGATACAGCAGACGTGGCAGGCCTCGCTGGACGAGTCGCGTGAGCGCCAGCAACAGGCTGAGCAGCGGGCAGTCTTGATCGAGCAACGTGCCGCACTGGATGGGCAGCAGGCGGAGCAGCAGCAACACTATCTGAGCCAGTCGCTGGAGGAAGCGCGCCAGGCGCGCGATGCGCTGACGGAGCAACTCGCCACGCTGCGCGAATCGCTGCAGGGGCGCCTGGATGAACAGTCACGCGCCCTGAGTGAACAGCAGACGCTGGCACGCAGCCTGACCCGCCAGCAGGAAGTGCTGGAGGCGCAGCTGCTGGAGCGTGAAGAGCGTCTCGAGACACTGACCGAGCGCTACGCCGAGCTGCGCGAGACACATGCCTCGCTGGTGACGCGCCAGCGTCAGGAGGCCAGCCATCACGAGCAGCAGCTGGCATTGCTCAACGACTCGCGCGAGCGCCTGAGTCAGGAATTCGAGCAGCTGGCGGGCAAGGTGTTCGAGGAGCGCCAGCAGCGCTTCACCGCCGCCAGTGGTGCCCAGCTCGAGCAGCTGCTCAAGCCGTTTCGTGAACAGGTCGGCGACTTCCGTCAGCGCCTCGAGCAGCTGCATGGCGAGGAGGTGCGCGAGCGCACCAGCCTCAAGAGTCAGCTCGACCAGCTGGCGGGGCTCAACCGCCAGATCACCGAGGAGGCGGCCAACCTGTCGCGGGCGCTCAAGGGCGACAGCAAGATGCAGGGCAACTGGGGCGAGATGATTCTGGAAACCGTGCTGGAGCGCTCCGGTCTGCGTGATGGCATCGAGTTCAAGCGCGAGGTGTCGTTCACCGGCGAGGGCGGACGCCAGCGTCCGGATGCCATCGTCTACCTGCCGGACAACAAGCACCTGATCATCGATGCCAAGGTCTCGCTGACCGCCTACACCGAGTACGTCAACGCCGAGGAGGACGTGACGCGCGCACGCGCACTGCGCGCGCATCTGACCTCGGTGCGCGGCCATGTCACCGGACTGGCGCGGCGCAACTATCCCGCTATCGAGGGGCTGGGCTCGCCGGACTTCGTGTTCCTGTTCCTGCCGATGGAGCCGGCCTTCGCGCTGGCCTTTGAACACGATGACAGCCTGTTCCAGGATGCCTTCACCCAGGGCGTGGTGATGGTGACGCCGACCACCTTGCTGGCCAGCCTGCGCACCGTGGCGAGTCTGTGGAGTCTGGAGCGCCAGAACGACAATGCACGCGTGATCGGCGAGCGCGCCGGAGCGTTGCTCGACAAGTTCCGCGGTCTCGCCGAATCCCTCGAGGAGCTGGGCACTCAGCTGGGTCGCACGCGCGAGGCGCATGATACCGCCATGAAGCGGCTGGCCAGCGGGCGCGGCAACCTGATCAGCCGTGCCGAGGAGCTGCTGGAACTCGGTGCGCGCATGAAGAAGCCACTGCCGGAAGCGCTGGTGCGCCAGTCGCGTGACACCCTGCATCAACCCGAGCAGGCGCTGGATCAGCCGCCGAAATCCGCGTCGTCGGCGCTTGATCGCCAGCCCGCGCCCGAGCCGCCTGCCAGTGAAGAAGCGGCGGCCAGTGAAGAAGCGGCGGCCAGTGAAGAAGCGGCAGCCAGCGAAGACCAGGATGTCGCCGGAGCGCCGGGCGCCGAAGTACCGGGTACCGGAGCGCCGGGTGCCGAAGTACCGGGTGCCGAAGCACCGGATGCCGAGGCATTGGACACAGAGACACTGGACACCGAGGCAGGGCAGGCGCCTGCGTCGCTCTCGCGCTGGGAGCTCATGGAGCGCAAGTGGCAGGGCGATAGCTGATCGCCCTCATCGCCTGCAGCACTGCAGGCAGTCGTTGCGACTGACGTTACAACAGACGTTGCGACATGCCCTCAGACAGCAGATGACAGTCGACGCAAGCGGCCCCCTATATGGGGCCGCTTGCGTTTGCATGGCGAGGTCAACGCAAGCGCGGGGTATCGTTTCCGCATGCGATGAGGGGAGTGCGGTCAGCGCGATATTGTCGAGTCGCGGCAATAATTTCGATTTTTTCTGCATCCATCTTCCCAAGCCCCCCGTAAGTTGGATTGAGCCCGCAGCGCAGGGGCGAAAGTGATAGATAAATAACGTTTGGCTCATTAAAGAGCATTTTCTCAGGAGATGTGCCCATGTCTACCAAGACGAACAAGTCCGCCAAGACCGCTTTTGCCCTGGCCTCCGCACTCGGAACCGCTGTCGCTCTGTCTACCGCTGTCGTCTCCCTCCCGGCCCACGCGGCGGGTATGGAAAAGTGCTACGGCGTGTCGCTGGCCGGTGAGAATGACTGCGCCGCTGGCCCGGGCACTTCGTGTGCCGGGACTTCCACCGTCGACTATCAGGGCAATGCCTGGAAGCTGGTTCCGGAAGGCACCTGCACCTCCATCGAGACGCCGAATGGCACCGGCAGCCTGGAAGAAATCAAGTAAGCATCACGCCTCGGGGCTGGCTCGGACTTCCCGAGCATCCCCCCGAACTTGACATCCGGTGGCCTGGCGCCACGCCGCCACCGGATGTTCGCCGCCTCGAGAGGTCTTCATGCACCAGCCATCCCCTTCCTCCGGCAGTCCGGATTTCGGTACGGCCTATCCGTCCCTCGACGAGATGGCCGTCGGTATCAGCCTCAAGGCGCAGCATGTGCGTGAGCTGATGTCGTCGCGTCCGGCGCTGGGGTTTCTCGAGATTCATGCCGAGAACTACATGGGCGCCGGCGGGGCACCTCATGCCCGGCTGGATGCGCTGCAGGAGTACCCGCTCTCGATTCATGGTGTCGGCCTGTCGCTGGCATCGGAGCGCCCGCTGGATGCCACGCATCTGGCGCGCCTCAAAACGCTCTGCGAGCGTCACCCGCCCACCAGCGTGTCAGAACACCTGGCCTGGGCCGGCCATAGCGGCCACTTCTACAACGACCTGCTGCCGGTACCGCTGACGGACGCGATGCTGGCACGGGTCAGCGATAACCTGATGCAGTTGCAGGACACCCTGGGCCGTCAGGTATTGATCGAGAATCCCGCCCACTATCTGCGTTTCGATGCACGCGAGCTGGGGGCGGAACTGATTCCCGAGACGCATTTCCTCACTCGCCTGGTCGAGCGCAGTGGCTGTGGATTGCTGATCGACGTCAACAATGTCTTCGTCTCGGCGCACAACATCGGGATCGATCCCGCGGCCTGGCTGGAGTCAATTCCGGGCCACGCCGTCGGGGAAATCCATCTGGCGGGGCATGGCGAGGACTCGCGTGAAGGCCTGCTGATCGACAACCATGGCGCGCCGGTCTGCGATGAGGTCTGGGCGCTGTATGCCGACTTCATCAATCGCATCGGGCCGCGTCCGACGCTGATTGAATGGGACACCCAGGTGCCGGCGCTGGAGGTCTTGCTGGGGCAGACCACGCGCGCTCAGGCGTTGCTGCACAGCACACGGGCGCAGCAGCTGACGCGCTCCGGCATGGAGGGCGGCCAATGACCTCTCTCGAGCGGCATGCCAGCGCTGAGCGCCAGCCCGACTGGCAGCGCGCCTTCATCGAGGCACTTACCCAGCCTGATGCCGCGCTGCCCGGTATCGAGGCAGGCCATCAGCAGCGCTTCGATGTCTATCGCAACAATGTCTGGGCCAGCCTGATCAGTGCGCTGGAAGAGGCCTATCCGGTGACCCGTCAGGTGGTGGGCGAGCGCTTCTTTGCGGCCCTGGCCCACGATCATTCCCGCCAGCATCTGCCGCGCTCACCGCTGATGATGGAGTACGGGGCCGGGCTTGCCGAGACCCTGCATACGACCCTGACCACGTTGGTCGAGGCGCGTCAGGTGTCGGCCGCTCAGCTGCCGTTCTATGCGGTGGACCTGGCCCGCTTCGAGGCCGCTCGTCTGGTGGCCTATCACGCGGCGGACGCCGAAGCCCTGGTGCCGACCCAGCTGGCGGGGTTGCCGCCGGAGGCGGTGATGGAACTCAGGTTCTCGGCGCACCCCGCGGCTTGTCTGCTGCACCTGGAGCATGCGGTGCTCGAGATCTGGCAGCGCCATCAGCATGCCGACGCGACGCTTGAAGGTCTGGATATCGCGCGGCCGGAGCGGATCTTGATCACGCGCCCAGCGCTGGAGGTGCAGGTCACGGTGCTGTGCGAGGCCGCTGCCTTGCTGCTCGAACTGCTGCTGGCGGGGCAGACGCTGGCGGGCGCGGCAGCGCGGCTCGCGGACGCGCACCCCGAGCAGGAGCTGGGGCCGCTGCTGGCCCCCCTGCTGGCAAGTGGTGCCTTCCGCGCGCCGACCTGATCCTGCCTGGTTCTTTTCTGCTCGGCTCTTTTCTGTTTGACCCTTCGCGCCCTGGCGCACCCTTGAGGAGGCCTCATCATGAGCCTTGAATCATCAACGACGCCTGCGGTTCGTACCGGTGTGGCGGGGCAGGTCCTGAAAGTGTTCGTCTGGCTGGAAAGCTTGCGGATGGATGCGCTGTTGATCCTGATGCGCATCATCGTCGGCGCGGTATTCTTCATGTCGGCGCAGACCAAGGTCGACGGCTTCACGATCAAGGACAGCACCTTCTTTCTGTTCGAGCATGAATACGCCTTGCCGCTGGTCTCGCCGATACTGGCCGCCTGGCTGGCGACCATCGCCGAGCACCTGTTTCCGCTGATGCTGTGGCTGGGGCTAGGGACGCGCTTCGCGGCGCTGGGGCTGGCCGTCATGACGCTGACCATCCAGCTGTTCGTCTATCCCCACGCCTGGGTCACTCATGGTCTGTGGCTGTCCAGCCTGCTGGTGCTGGTACTGCAAGGCCCGGGACGCCTGTCGCTCGATCAGCTGATTCGCTCACGCACCGCCTGAGGCCGTCATTCGGCAGAGTCGTTCGGTGAGGCAGAGATCAGTCGCGCACAACGCAAGACGGAGACCCTGGGGTCTCCGTCTTGCGTTGTAGTACCGCGATAGTGCCAGCCATCTATCCGCTGGCTATCGAGGCGCTCAGGCCGGCTCGTCGGCGAGTTGATGCTCGATCTCGGCACGTACCATCTCGACGCTGGCGGCATCGATGTAGCCGTTGGCATGCGCGTGGTGCGCCATGTCGAGGCTATCGGTGCTCAACAGCATCACACAGCCGAGAGCGGCCAGCTCCTCGCCGAGCTGGTCCAGCTCGGCCTTGCGCGAGTCCGAATCGCCTATCTGGCGAATGTAGATCGCGCAGATGCGACCGGGATAGCGGCGCACGACCTCGGCGTAGACTTCCGGGTCATGCTGGCCGCTGTCGCCGATGAGCAGGAACTGCATCTCGTCATACAGGCCGAGCATCTTCTCGATCAGCGCCTGCTTGTGGTCTTCGGAACGTCTGGGCAGCGGGCGTTGCAGGGTCAGCCCCCACTCGCGCAGGAACAGGATCGGCCCGACCGGAATGCGATTGTGCTGGAAGAAGACCTCCAACATCTCGTAGATGCTCCACGGACCTCGCGACACATAGAGCAGCGGACGCTGTTGCTGGCCGTCATCACCCTCATGGAGCGCCTGATAGAGCGCGGCCACGCCGGGGAAGGCGGTGCGGCGCTCGGCGGACTCGATGAACAGGCGGTAAAGCATCTTGAGCTTGTTGGCGACACCGGTGTACATCACGGTGTCGTCGATATCGCTGATCACCCCGAGGCGTGTGCTGATGGGCGGCAGATAGACCTGCGCCTCGCCTTCCACCGGGGGCTGCTTCGGCGGACACGCAGTGATGCGGGCGGTATGCCATTGCCCCTGGTGCTCCAGCGGCTCATCGAGCGGTAGATGCACGCTGAAGTAGCCATCGCGGTCGGTGATGGCGGTGATGCGGTTGTCCCCCAGCGCGACCTCTACCTCGACACCGCTCTTGCCCCAGCGCAGCATGCGGCGGCCGACATCCATCAGGTCGCGCCCGGCGCCGGGAGCCAACTGGCTGCGTGAGCCGGGCTGGCGGAAGATGCGCCCCATCAGAAAGGCTTCGCTATGCGAGCCATAGCCACGATAGGCGTGAATGACATAGCCATCCTTGCCCTGGGCGTGGCGCATGGGCTTGGCAGCTACATGCAGCAGCTTGCGTAGCAGACGTGTCAGCGGCAGTGACATGCAACCCTCCTGGTCGGTATCTGGCGGGCCTTCATGGCCACATGACAACGCCGCCTTCCGAGTCCCGCGTGTGCAGGGTCGAAAGGCGGCGTTCACACTGCGCGAATGCCTCGCGGCCCAGTGTCAGTCAATTACAGCGTCAGACAACAGCATCAGTGATCCGCACTGTCATGTCCTGGCGCTGCATTGGCTTGATCGCTTACTCGCCCAGGTAGGCGGACAGCATCCACACGGTCTTTTCCTGCTCGCGGATGTAGTCACCGACCAGTGAAGCGGTACCTTCATCGTCGGCGTCAGACGCGACGGACATGATCTCGCGCTGCAGTTCGATCAGGGACTTGTAACCGGTCAGCAGGCCCTTGACGCAAGCCGTGCCGTCGCTGACGTGGGTGTCTTCCTTGATGGTGGCGACGCGCGCGTAGTCACTGTAGGCGTGCAGCGGTTCGTGACCCAGGGTCAGGATACGCTCGGCGATCTCATCGACCTTGGTCAGCAAGTCGGTGTAGGTTTCCTCGAACTTCACGTGCAGCTCGAAGAACTGGTTGCCCTTCACGTTCCAGTGGTAACCACGGGCATTCATGTAGAAGGTCTGGTAGTTGGCCAGCAGGATGTTGAGGTGCTCGGCCAGCTGAGTGGCGCTGGCAGTGTGCAAACCGATGGCATTGGTATCGTTGGACATGAAGACTCTCCTGAAAAATGTGAAGTGAACGGCATTGTGGGGAAAGTGGAGATGCAGGTGGCGAGCCGTGCTGCCAGTATGCCACCAGTGTAGAGGCTGGGCGGGATGCAGGGTAACGAATTCACTGTATCGCCCTCATCGGCCACCCCTATCGTCGCCGGCGCACCACCCTCAAGCCGTAGATGAATGCTTGGAAAGAGATGTGGTGCGCGCACGTGGTTTTCAAGGTCGCACACTGATATTGCAGTCAATGTCGTCGACTCGGACATTCTGATATCGGCCACATACGCAAAGGCCCCGCACGGGGCGGGGCCTTTGCGACAGCCATGTCATCAGCTGTCATCACCTCTGCAACGCTCAGGCGTCAGTTGCGCGCCATGTGCAGGAAGTGCATGTGCTTCTCGTACTGGTCCAGCACGTCGCCGATCACCTGCTCCTTGGTGTAACCCATGACGTCATAGGTCTGGCCACCTTCACGCAGGAAGACCTCGGCGCGGTAATGGCGTTCCACGTCGCTGGTGCCCTTGCGCCTGACGTTGCGCAGCGCGAAGGCCGGTGCTGCATATTCGCGCACCCGCACACCGTAGACGAAGTCGACTTCCTCGCCGTGGCTGACCTGCAGATAGCTGCGGTCATCCTCGTCATTGACGCGAGTATCCAGGCCCTGGGCCTCGAATTCCTTCGCGACATCCGCCAGTGCCGGCGTGACGGTGTTGATCAGGTACTGCTCGACGTTCTTCTGGCGCGGCGTCTCGACCAGGGTCTGGACGCGCTTCTGCCAGCTGCGTGCGCCACCGGCGGTGTGGCCCGGCGTGTTGCTCAGGTGCTGCATGGAGCGTTGCTTGACGCCCTCGAGACGCAGTGCCTTGAGCAGGCCGTAGCAGACGAACATCAGAATGATCGCGAACGGCAGGGCAGAGGCCAGCGAGGCGGTCTGCAGAGCACCCAGGCCACCCGCCATCAGCAGCGCTACGGCGACAAAACCTTCGGAGAAGGCCCAGAAGACACGCTGCCAGACCGGAGATTCGTCACCTTCCTTGGAGGTCAGCATGTCGATGACCAGCGAGCCGGAATCCGAGGAGGTGACGAAGAAGGTCACGACCAGCAGAGTGGCCAGCATGGAGGTGATGCTACCGAACGGGAACAGCTCCAGGAACTTGAACAGTGCCACGGACGCGTCGGCGGAGACCGCTTCTGCCAGGTTGCCCGCAGTATCGGTCAGCAGCATGTGCAGGGCGCTGTCGCCGAAGAAGGTCAGCCACAGGAAGGTGAAGCCCATCGGCACGAACAGCACGCCGTAGACGAATTCACGGATGGTGCGGCCACGCGAGACACGCGCGATGAACATGCCCACGAACGGGGACCACGCTATCCACCAGCCCCAGTAGAACAGAGTCCAGCCACCCAGCCACTTGGACGGGCCATCTTCCGGGATATAGGCGAACATGTTGAAGGTCTTGTCGACCACTTCGCTGAGATAGCCACCGATGTTCTGGATCAGCGTCTGCAGCAGGAAGATGGTCGGGCCCACGCACAGCACGAACAGCATCAGCGCCAGTGCCAGACCAAGGTTCAGCTCGGAGAGACGACGGATGCCGCCGTCCAGACCCATGACCACGGAAACGGTCGCCAGACAGGTGATGATGGCGATCAGGATGATCTGGGTGGTCAGGTCGTTGTCGATATCGAACAGGTAATGCAGACCGGAGCTGACCTGCAGCACGCCCAGACCCAGCGAGGTCGCGACCCCGAACATGGTGCCGAATACGGCGAAGATATCGACGGCATGGCCGATCGGGCCATGGATGCGCTTGCCGATCAGCGGATACAGCGCAGAGCTGATGCGCAGCGGCAGGTTGTGGCGGAAGCTGAAGTAGGCCAGCGCCAGCGCCACCACGGCATAGACGCCCCAGGCGTGGATGCCCCAGTGGAAGAAGGTGGTCTTCATGGCTTCACGCGCGGCCTCGACGGTGCCGGCATCGCCAACCGGAGGCGCAGTGAAGTGGAAGACAGGCTCGGCGACGCCGTAGAACATCAGGCCGATGCCCATGCCCGCGGAAAACAGCATCGCGAACCAGGAGCCGTAGCTGAAATCAGGCTCGGAATGGTCTGGCCCCAGCTTGATGTCGCCATAGCTCGAGAAGGCGAGACCCAGCGTGAAGATCACGAACACGCCCATGGCCAGCAGGTAGAACCAGCCGACGGTGTCGATGATCCAGGTCTGGACATGACCGAAGGCGGTCTGCGCGGTATCCGGCATGGCGACCGTAAAGATCACGAACGCCAGAATCACCACGGCGGAGCCGAAGAAGACTGGCGGATTGATCTTGGCGACCGTGGGCTGGTCGGCATTTTCTGACATAAATTTCTCTCCCTGATTGCCTATTCGTCGATAATGGTAACTTATTGAACCTGTAGCGTCGTGAGTTGTCCGCGCGATATCGTTTCCATATGTAACCAGTGTTGCGCGCGCTGACCGGCGGTTTGCGCGCCGAGCGAGCGGCCCTGACAGTGCTGGCGTTGCGTGATCATCGTGCGAAATGGCAATGGCGGTACGGTCTTGGCTTGCATTGTCGGGGGCTGGATACGGTAGGCGCTGGCATGGCTGGGCGCTAAGATGAGGCTTCCTGCATCCAGGGTATCCCGCTGTCTCGATACCATAATTATGCAGAAACCCTACAAGACTTATGTGTCAGTCTAGTGCCTCTGGTGTGTCTCATGGTGTGAAAATCGTGATGTCGCGCCGGCTCAAGTGGCTGACCGGAGACGTTCGCATGCTCCATCGACTTCCCGAATTTTCCGCACGGCCAAGCGTGGCTGACACGTCAGCGCGCTCGCGCCTGTCGCGCATGACACTGCTCGCAATCGGGCTGGTGCTGCTGAGCGGCTGCTCGGCCCTGTCCGGCAAGGACCCGCTGGCCGCGAATGACAGCGCTGGCCTGCCCGAAGCCTGCATCTTCCCGCGTGAGGGCGATGCCAATCAGTGGTTGCGTGCCGCGGCGCAGGTCGTCGAGGCCCGTGGCTACAAGATCCGCGAGAGCGAACAGGCGCTGGGCGTGGTGACGGGTGAGCGCAAGGTGGACCAGCCGGGGCTGGGCGCGATCGATGGGCCCTTCGGCTCGCGCATCGGCTTCTCGGTGGGCTATGGCGTCGCGGCGGGCAATGATTTCGGCGTGGGCGTCGGCAATGACACCTTCCGCGATGACCCGATCAGCTTCGAGCGCATCTCGCTGGTCGCGCCGGATGAGCGCGTGCGCGTGATCCGCGATGAGCAGGTCATCAATCAGGGCGGCTATGTCATCGATGCCCGTCCTCACAATGACAGCGACAGCTGCCGCCAGATCGAGCGTCAGCTGCAGGCCGCGCTGGCGGGTCGTGATCCACGGGAGGTTCGCTGATGAACATGCGCAAGGCATCTCCACGCTCGCTGTGGCAGCGTCTGGGGCTTGCGACGCTGCTCGCCGGCCTGCTGGTGTTGGGTGGCTGCATGAATCAGCCGACCCATGCGCCGGACTCGCGCACCGCGGTGATCGCCCCCAACAGCGGCACCCTGACCTCCCAGCAGGTCTTCGTCACCCTGCTGACGACGCTGGCGGAGCGTGGCTTCATCATCGAGCGGGCAGACCCTGACCTCGAGCGCCTCGATGCCAGCTATGCTGCCCGGCCGCCGCTGGCGCTCGAGGCCTGGGTGAGCGAGGTCAACGGCCAGATTCGTCTCAGCGTGAGCGGTGACAGCAATGGTGCCGATATCGCGCCGGGCCGCCTCGACAACCTGCTGGTGGAGGTCGCCGTGGCTCTGGATGCGCGCACCGTGCCGGTGATCGGCGCGCCGTGACCGCCCCGCGCATGCCAATCCCACGCATGGCAACCCCACGAGGCGGCCCTCGGCGTCGCCTCTCTGGCCTTGCCCACCACTTTGCAGGCGGGCAGTGCCGGAGCCCGGGCGAGCCCGCGCTCGCGCGGTGTGATGGCCCATGACGCTGAGTGCGCTGCGCCGTCGGCGTCTGGCTTGGCTGGCACTCTCGGCCAGTCTGCTGGCCGGGCTGATGGCCTTGTTTGCTCTCTGGCATTGGGAGCTGGCGCGTGGCGAGCGTGATGCTCGCCAGCACGCGGCGACTCGCCTGAATTTCTACGCCAGCACCCTGAATGCCGAGTTATCGCGCTTCCAGTGGCTGCCGGAATTGCTGGCGCGCCAGGCCCGTGTGCGTATCGCCCTTGGCGAGCAGGGCGTTCCGCCTGCGGCAACGCTGCCTATTATCCCCTCAAACGAACGCGACGCTGCCAGTGCTGCCGCTCCCCTCGGTTCGAGCAGTGATCTCAACCAGCATCTGCGGCGTGTCGCGCGTGCCTCCGGCGCGGCGGCCATCTTCCTGACCGACCGTGACGGCATGACCGTGGCCGCGAGCAACTTCGATGAGCCAGATAGCTTCGTCGGCTATCGCTACGACTACCGGCCCTACTTCATCGATGCCCTGGCGCGCGGGCGCGGTGAATTCTTCGCCGTCGGCAATACCACCGGGCGTCCCGGCTATTTTGTCTCGGCGCCGGTACTCGGGGCCGAGGGCGAGCCGCTGGGCGTCATGGTGGTCAAGGTCTCGCTGGAGGCGCTGGAGGATACCTGGCGCCAGGCGGGGGAGACGGTGCTGCTCGCCGATGTCAATCGCATCGTGCTGCTGGCCTCGCGGCGCAACTGGAAATATCGCGCGCTGGAGGCGATCGAGCCGCAGGCGCTGGACAGCATTCGGGCACAGCAGCAGTTTCGCGGGGCGCCGCTGACACCGCTGTCGCGGGAGCTGGAGGACGGCAGCCTGGTGCTGGGCGACAACCACGAACTGGCGGCGTCGGAGATCGCGCGGCTGCCGACGGCGGCGATGGGTCAGCGCTATCTGGATGAGTCGCTGGCCAGCGGGCCGCTGGGTTGGCAACTGCATTTTCTGATGCCGCTGCGGCCACTCTATATCCAGGCGCGCAATGTGGTGCTGGTCGGGCTCGCCGTGATCCTGGGGCTGGCGATGATGGCGCTGTGGATGCGCGAGCGACAGGCGCGCCTGGGGCTGATTCGGCGTGAAGCGGTGATGATGCGCGAGATCAACGAGCGCCTCGAGGAGCGGGTCGCCCAGCGCTCGCGCGAACTCGAGGCCACGCGTGATGAGCTGGTGCAGGCCGGCAAGCTGGCCGCGCTGGGCACCATGGCGGCCGGTATCGCTCATGAGCTCAATCAGCCGCTGGTCGGCATTCGCACCTACGCCGCCAGCGGCGGCAAGCTGCTGGCGCGGGGCATCGCCTCCGCCGCAACGCGCCCCGAGCTGACCGCGCGTGCCGCCGAATCCGCCGCCAGCAACTTCACGCGTATCAGTGAGCTGTCCGAGCGTCTGGCCGACATGATTCGCCAGCTGCGGGTCTTTGTGCGCCCGGCCAGTCAGCAGGCGCCCGTCGCCCTGGCGCTGGCGCCGCGTATCGACTTCGCGCTGGAGCTGCTCGCCGAGCGAGTCACCGCCCTTGACCTGACGGTGGAGCAGGACGCGCTGCCCCGGGACATCATCGTGATGGGCGAACAGGTGCGTCTCGAGCAGTTGCTGACCAACCTGATCCGCAATGCGCTCGATGCGCTGGAAGGGCAGCAGAAAGCACAGCAGGCCGATCAGCAGAGCGACGAGCGCACGGCCCCGCGACTGCGCCTCAGTTGGCAGGCCTGGCCGACAGTGGCCAGCCTCGAGGGGCAGCCTGGTGGATGTCTGCGCATCGAGGACAACGGCCCCGGCATCGACCCTGCGCTGCGTGCCACGCTGTTTGATCCTTTCACCACCACGCGTGAGGTCGGCGAAGGCATGGGGATGGGGCTGTTTCTGAGTTATGGCCTGGCGCGCGATCTGGGTGGCCAGCTGCGTCTGGCCGATGGCGCTTCAGTGTCTGAACCGGCTGAGGGCTCCTCGCTGGCTGAGGGCTCTGCGCTGGGCGGCGCCTGCTTCGAATTGTGGCTACGCACGCCGGCGTCGGAGGCAACGCATGCAGCCGACGGCACCGAACAACAAGGCAGCGGGCAGCAATCCGTGACATGACGGGGTATACGCACGAATGACAGGCTATACGCATGACAGCGATGGCTTCGAGGGCGCAGAGGAGTTTGCCGCCACGGGCCTGGACCCGGCAGAGCTGCGCCTGCAGCAGGACAGTGATCTGACCCGTGAGGCGCCGGTATGGCTGGTGGATGACGACCCGGCGGTGCGCGAATCCCTCGCCCAGTGGCTGGAGCTGGCCGAGATCCATCTGCGCTGTTTCTCGCGCGCCGAGGCGCTGCTGGAAGCCCTGGCCGCCGCCGAGCCGGTCAGCGTGGTGATCAGCGATATCCGCATGCCGGGCATGGATGGCCTGACGCTGTTGGCGCGGCTTGCGCTGCAGGCACCGGAGCTGCCGGTGCTGATGATGACCGGTCACGGCGATGTCGCCACGGCCGTTGCCGCGATGCAGGGCGGCGCGCGCGACTTCATCGAGAAGCCGTTTGACCCCGAAGCGCTGGAGCTCAAGCTGCGTCAGGCGCTGGCGGGGCGGCGCCTGAGTGATGAAAACCAACGCCTGCGCCGCCGCTTGAGCGTGCGCGGCCTCAGTGGTCTGCTGCGGGGCGAGAGCCGTCAGATTCGCCAGCTGCGTGAGCGACTGCTTGAATTGCGCGGGCACCCGGCGCGCGTCTGGATCAGCGGCGAGGCGGGCAGCGGGCGCAGCACTCTGGCGCTGGCACTGGCCGAGCATGCGCCGCCTGCCGAGGCGACGGCCTTATCTGCTGCCATGCCGACGGCGGCGACGGCCTTGCTGGCACGAGTGGAATGCGCGCCCCTGTCGCAAGCCAGGGCAGAGGGCGCGGAGGCTCTGGCGGGCGCGATCGAGGATGCGCTCGCGGCATGTCCTGCGGCCAATACCTTGCTGCTGCATGAGGTGGACCACCTGAGTGGCGCGCAATGGCAGTGGCTGGATGGCTGGATCGCCACGCGTGAGGACGGCGCCCGCCAGGCGCCACGGCTGGTGTGCAGCGCGCAGTGCAGCGTGGGCGACGTGATGGCAAGCGGGCCGCTGACGCGCACTCTGGGGCATGCACTGGCCGAGATCGAACTGACGACACCCGCCCTGCGCGAGCGGCGCGAGGACATCCCGTTGCTGATGGCGCATTTCAGCCGTCAGGCCGCCGAGGTGCATGAGGTGGAGGCGCAACCCTTCGCCAGCGGTGAGCTGGCCGCGTTGATGGCGGCGGACTGGCCGGGCAATCTGTGGCAGCTGCGTCAGGCCGCCAGTCGCCGCGTGGTGCTGGGGGAATCGCCCACGACGCGGCAGTCATCCTCACCGGGCAATGCCTCAGCGGAGCAGGACGCAGGCGAGGCCGGCAATGGGGCGAGCGACGAGGCGCTGGCGAGCAGCGAGGAGCATGGGCTGGCGGCACAGGTGGCGATGTTCGAGTCGACCTTGATTCGCGCCGCCTTGACCCGCGCACGCGGCAACATCGCTCAGGTGCTGGAGGAGCTGGCACTGCCGCGGCGTACGCTCAATCTCAAGATGCACAAATACGGGCTGCGCCGTGAAGACTTTCGTCATGGCCATGATGATTCGGCGAACTGACCGTCACCGCTGCCTGTCGAAGGTGTCCTCGGGCTGCGTCGGGATGTCGCCCGTTTTGTCATGAAGTAACATCCTGCCAATCCCTTCCTGTCGTCCCCGTGACGTTCTGCCGGAGTTTCCCGATGTCTGTTGCTGTTCATCGCCTGGTGGCGGCGCTGTCGTCCGCGCTGGCGCGTTTTCCATCTCGTCACAGCCTGCGTCCCGCGGTCTGGCTGACGCCGTTGCTGATGCTGGGCACCCTGGTGGCCAGTCAGCCCGCCGCCGCGCATCCGCACGGCTGGGTCGATCTGCGGGTGACGCTGCGCCTCGATGACCAGGGGCGGGCCGTCGCGATGCGCCAGTATTGGCTGCTCGACCCCTTCTACAGCCTGACGCTGCGTCAGGAGCTGGCCGCGCTCGAGGACGATACCAGCATGGAGCAGCGCCTCGATGTGCTGGGCAGCGAGATTCTGGCCAATCTGTCGCAGTTCGATTATTACACCCATGTCACGCTGGACGGCGAACCCGTGGCGCTTGGCAAGGCGACGCGCCAGACCACCTGGCTCAAGGGTGAGCGTGTCGCCTTCCAGATGGAGCTGCCGCTGGCCGAGCCGGTGGCGATGGCTGGCCACACCCTCAGTTATCGTATCTACGACCCCACCTATTACATCGAGATTCTGCATGACCCGGATGCCATCGCCGTGCAGCAAGGGCTGGTGGTGAGCGGGCTGGAAGGGCAGGACTCGGCGCTGAGCTGCACGCCGGGCATCACGCCGGCCGACCCGGACCCGTCCAAGGTCGCCGAGGCCTCGATGCTGGATATCAATGCCACCGCACCGATGGATCTCGGCCAGTACTTCGCCGAGGTCGGCAGTGTCAGCTGTGAGGTGGCTGATGAGCAGTGAGCCGAAGGACACCAGCGGGCTTGGCGATATCAAGAGCCTCAAGGGCATGCGCGATGGCCTGCTGAAACCGGCCTCGTCGCGGGGGCGGCGCCTGGCAGGCTGGCTGGCGGTCGGCTGCGGGCTGCTTGTGCTGGGCATGGCGCTCTGGCCAAGCCTGGTGCAGGGCTGGGGCGAGGCGCTGGGGTGGATCTTTGCCGAGCAATCGCGTTTCCAGCGCTCGCTGGGGCGCGCCATGAGTGAGCTTGCCGCGCATCCGGGCACGCCCTGGGCGCTGATCGGGCTGTCCTTCGCCTATGGCGTGCTGCATGCCGCGGGCCCTGGGCATGGCAAGGTCGTGATCAGTACGCTGCTGGTCAGTCAGCCCATCGTTCGACGCCGTGCGCTGTGGTTGTCGTTGCTGGCAGCCTTGCTGCAGGGCGTCAGTGCGCTGGTGCTGGTTGGCCTCGGGGCGGGGCTGCTCGACTGGGCGGGGCGTGATGTGCTCGGGCAGGTCGAGAAGGTCACCCTGCTCAGTCATCTCGGGGTGCTGGTGCTGGGGCTGTTGCTGCTGTGGCGCGCCGCTCGCACGCTATGGCGTGTTGTCAGGGCACAGCCTGTCTCAAGCGTGGGAGCGCCGCAGGCGCCAGCGATGCAGGGGCTGGCGTTCGAGCCGTCGCCTGGCCACGACCACTCACATTCTCACTCTCACGGCCACGCTCATTCACACGGACATGACTGCGGTTGCGGCCATGCGCATGGCGTGACGGCGGAGCAGGCCAGTGGCGACTGGCGCACCATGGGCATGGCGGTGCTGGCGATCGGCCTGCGGCCGTGTTCCGGCGCGATTCTGGTCTTGCTGGCCGCGCTGGCGTTGAACATGGTCGGCAGCGGGGTACTGGCGGTGCTGGCGATGTCATTGGGCACCGCGCTGACGGTGGGTAGCGTGGCGATGGCCACCTTGATCATGAAGGCCAGTGGACGCCTGGTGGCGGCCGGCTCGCGCCTGGGTGGGTCGCACCCGGGCAGCCGCGCGCGTCGTCAGTGGCCGTGGGCGGCGCTGGTCGGTCTGCTCGGCGGCATCATCATCACGGTCTTTGGCGCTTTGCTGGTCGCCAGCAGTCTCAAGGCGCTGGACTCTCCCACCGGTCGCGGTGCTTCGCCGTTTGATCGCTCGGCGCCGGGCACCTCCCTCCAGAGCCCTCTGGGTCCGAGGTCATCAGGGTAGAGCTCAGGCGAGGAGTGAGACCAGCGCCGCCAAGGCAGGCGTGCCGCTTACTAGCTGCTGCTTACTACCAGAAAGATACGACAACGGGGCCCATCGGGCCCCGTTGTCGTAGATGTGAGAGCGCAGATGACAGTGTCTGCGAGAGCGTAGATGTCAGTGTCAGTATCAGTGACAGCGCAGGTGACGCTGTCAGTAGGAATAGCTCGGCAGCTCGGCGATCTTCATGCGCAGGGTGTCGACCAGCACCGTTAGCGCTTCGCTGTCGTGGGGCTCGGCCGTGCCGACGCCCCACACCGGCCCCGGCCAGGCTTCATCATCGCTGCGGCGGGCGATCACGTGCATGTGCAGCTGCGGCACCATGTTGCCCAGTGCGCCGATATTGAGCTTCTCGCCGCCGCTTACCGTCATCAGCAACTCGCCCAGTTGCGTGGTTTCCTGCCACAGCTGCTGCTGGGCGCTGCTGTCCAGCTCGTAGATCTCGCGGATGGCATCGCGGCGCGGAATCAGTACCAGCCACGGATAGCGCGCATCGTTCATCAGACGCACGGTGCACAGCGGCAGGTCGGCCACGAAGTGAGTGTCGGCGTCCAGCTGCGGGTGAAGGCTGAAGGGGGTCATCGTCTCTCCTTGATCGGATGGAGCAGGGCGGGCGTGAGTCGAGGGCAAAGGGTAACCCGAATCGTGGCGGACTCCTTGGCGTGAACGCCCGCGAATGCCCTCAGTGTGACCAGATCGGCAGAATCCTGCCACTTTGCGGATTGCCCGTGCGCGCTGTGAGGGCTGCGCAATGCCCCCATCGCCAAATATCGCGCCGCGCGGACAGTTGCTAACCTTCTTCCTACGCTGATGCAGAGGCTCGCAACGAACGCCCCACGCAAAAGAGGGCTACCTTGCGCATTGTCGGTCGCGACATGGCCAGCACCGCCCAGGGCCAGAGCCTGCTCAGCCGCAATGTCCGTCTGCCTACCCACATTACAAGAATGCTCAACCTGCGCCCGGCAGGTTCGCCAAGGAGTCACTCCATGCAAAAGCGCCAGTTCCTCAAGGCCGGTCTCGGTCTCGCCATCGCAGCCTCTCTTGGTCTCAGTGCCGTGGCTCAGGCGGAAGGCAAGTACATCATGGGTACCGCCACCACCGGTGGCACCTTCTACCCGGTCGGCGTGGCACTCTCCACGCTGATCAAGGTCAAGCTCGAGCCGACCGCCGGCATCTCCGTGTCCGCGATCTCCTCTGCCGGTTCCGGCGAGAACCTCAAGCTGATGGAAGAGGACCAGGCCCAGTTCGGCATCATCCAGGGCCTCTACGGCGCCTGGGCATGGAATGGCACCCCGCCGGTCAACAAGGCGCACAAGAACCTGCGCAGCATCTCGATGCTATGGCAGAACGTCGAGCACTTCGTGGCCCGCAATGATGAGGTCAAGTCCGGCACCATCGAGGACATGACCAACTTCTACGGCAAGAGCTTCTCCATCGGCAAGAAGAACTCCGGTACCGAAGGCTCGGGTCGCTTCATCCTCGAGCAGCTGGGCATCGATGCCGACAAGATGGATCTGGCCTACATGGGCTATGGCCCGAGCGCCGACGCGATGCAGAACGGCAACATCGACGGCATGAACATTCCGGCCGGCGCACCGGCCTCCGCCGTGACCCGTGCCTACGCCAACCTGGGCGGCGAGATCACCACGCTGGACTTTACCGAAGAGCAGCTGGCCAAGGTCAACTCCCAGTTCGAACTGTGGACTCCGTATGAAATCGCCGCTGGCACCTACCCGGGCCAGGACGAGGCGATCAACACCATCGCCCAGCCGAACATCCTGGTGGTGCGTGATGATGTCTCCGAAGAAGACGTCTATCAGATCACCAAGACCATGTACGAGAACCTGCCGTTCCTGAACAACATCCACCCGGCCACCAAGGCCATGGCCATCGACAAGGCCATCGCGGGCCTGCCGCTGCCGCTGCACCCGGGTGCCGCACGTTACTTCAAGGAGCAGGGCATCGAGATTCCGGCGCGCCTGATCGCCGAGTGATCCACTCCTGATGTTCCCGCTGCCCTCATCGCTCGCCTCTGGCGGCGGTGAGGGCAGCGCAGTTTCCCAGACCAATAAACCACCGCCGGTCCGGCGCCATGACACTGCCCCGCGTGGGCAAGGTGAGGCGCAGGACCAGAGCAGTGCCCACGATTGATTGCTGTAGAAGCCCGTATTCTCCTCGCAAGCCCGGGCGCATGGTGACGCAAGTCGCCGCTGCGCCATCGCTGTCTGATCCCGTTTTGAGGCAACGCCATGCATGATTCCCGCTCGCCAGAGCCCTCTCGTCCCACTGATAGCGAAGCGCAGGAGCCGGATCTCTCCGGTGTGCGCGACGAATCCGCCGAAGCTGCGCCGTGGCGCATGGAGCTGCCCTGGCTGGGGCGTGCCGTCTTCGTGATCTCCATCGTCATCTGTCTGGCGCACCTGTACTTCAACACCGTCTCGACCCTGTCGGAGCTGTGGGTGAGCGCCTTGCACTACGGCCTGTTCGGTCTGCTGTGCGCGCTGACCATTCCGATGCTGACGCCGGCCAGTGATGGTGCCAAGCGCTGGGTGCTGGGCGTGGATGTCATGCTGGGGCTGGCGGCACTGGGTTGCGGCCTCTATCTGATCGGCTTCGAGGATGCGCTCTATGACCGCGGCGTGGTGTTCTCCACCGCGGACTGGGTGGTCTCCATCGTCGCGGTCGGTCTGATCCTCGAGTTCGCGCGTCGCACCACCGGCTGGTTCATCCCGGTGCTGTGTCTGATCGCGCTGACCTACGTGGCCTGGTGGGGCAAGTATGTCGGCGGCGTGTTCAACTTCCCGGGCCTGACCTGGGAGACGGTGCTGTTCAGAAGCTTCATCGGCGGCGAAGGGATGCTGGGCTCCATCGCGCGCATCTCCTGGTCCTACGTGTTCATGTTCATCCTGTTCGGGGCCTTTCTGGTCAAGTCCGGCGCGGGTGACTTCATCATCGATCTGGCGCGCTGCGCGGCAGGTCGCTTCAAGGGCGGGCCGGGCTTCGTGGCGGTGTTCGCCTCCGGCCTGATGGGCTCGGTGTCCGGTTCGAGTGTCGCCAACACCGTCTCCACCGGTGTGATCACGATTCCGCTGATGCGCCGTGCCGGCTTCCCGGCGCGCTTCGCGGCAGGGGTCGAGGCCGCCGCCTCGACCGGTGGCCAGCTGATGCCGCCGGTAATGGGCGCGGGCGCCTTCATCATGGCGTCCTATACCCAGGTGCCGTACCTGACCATCGTCGGCGTGGCCGCCTTGCCGGCGCTGCTCTACTTCCTGTCGGTGGCCATGTTCGTGCGCATCGAGGCCAAGCGCTCCGACGCCACGGCGCTGGATGACCCGCAGGGCCCGCGTCTCAAGGACGTGCTCAAGGATGGCTGGCACTATCTGGCACCGCTGTTCGTGCTGGTCGGCGCGCTGATCTACGGCTTCACGCCGACCTACGCCGCCGGCATCGCGATCCTGTCCGTCATCGCGGCCTCGTGGCTGTCGAAGAATCCGATGAAGCTCGGCGACATCATCGAGGCGATGCTGGCCGGGGTGCGCAACATGACCACCACGGCGATTCTGCTGATCACCGTCGGCCTGATCGTCAACGTCGTCTCCACCACCGGTATCGGCAACACCTTCTCGCTGATGATCACCGACTGGGCGGGTGGCAGCCTGCTGATCACCATCATCCTGATCGCACTGGCCTCGTTGATTCTGGGCATGGGCCTGCCGGTGACGGCGTCCTATATCGTGCTGGGCACGCTGTCCGCCCCGGCGCTCTACAACCTGATCGCCCATTCCCAGCTGGTGGATCTGCTGGCGGCGGGCAACCTGCCGGAGCAGGCCAAGGCCATCTTCATGCTGGCAGCACCGGACAAGCTGGACCTGCTGGGTGCGCCGATGAGCATGGACGCCGCCCGCGAACTGCTGGCGCTGGTGCCGGATACCTTCCAGAGCCAGCTGTATGAGCAGGCGCTGTCGCCGCACGTGCTGACCATGGCACTGGTGAGTGCGCACATGATCATCTTCTGGCTGTCCCAGGATTCCAACGTCACGCCGCCGGTCTGCCTGACCGCCTTCGCGGCAGCCGCGATCGCCCGCACACCGCCGATGAAGACCGGCCTGATGGCATGGAAGATCGCCAAGGGACTCTACATCGTGCCGCTGCTGTTCGCCTGGAGCCCGCTGATCTCCGGTGACATCGGCGAAATGCTGACGGTGTTCGTGTTCGCGCTGTTCGGGATCTACGCCATCGTCGCGGGCCTGGAAGGCTATCTGGAGCACGAGCTGCCCTGGTGGCTGCGTCTGGCGATGTTCCCGCTCGGTGCGCTGATGCTGTGGCCGCATGGTCAGCTGACCTACGACCTCGCAGGCCTGGTCATCTTCCTGGGCGTGCTGACCTACAGCGTGCGTCAGAGTGGCCGGCAGGAAGCGCTGGCGCACTGAGCCAGGCGTGTCGGATGAGCGCCAGACGCGTCAGTCGATGTGGCTGAAGCAGGCGTGACGCGACGCGATATGCTATGAACGATGCCCGGCATCACTTTCCCCCGCTCAGTCACGCGAGGGTGGTGTGTCGGGCATCGCGCGCTCTGGGGCCTGTCCGCCTCGGGCGTCTTCACTCAACGGGATGGCGGGACAAGGAATGTCGGCATGATGTCGGATGTTGCAGGGCTGACCAGCGGCCTTGATCTGATCAGCGTAGTGGCGCTGATCGCACTGGGTGGCGTGGCCGGTTTCATCAATGTGCTGTCGGCGGGTGGCTCGATGCTGACGCTGCCATTGCTGATGTTTCTCGGCCTGCCGCCTGCGCAGGCCAATGCCACCAACCGCGTGGCGATCGCGCTGCAGAGTGCGACCGCGACCAGCACCTTCCTCAAGGCGGGCGCTCACAACATGGGGGTGGCCTGGCGGCTGGCCGTACCCGCCGTGGCAGGCGCCATGCTGGGCGCCTGGCTGGCGACCCGCATCAGTGCCGAGGCCTTCGAGAGCGTCCTGATCGTGGTGATGGTGGTGTGCTCGATCATGATGCTGCTGCCGACGCCGCGCATCGACACCCGTGAACTGACGCCGGAGCGCATCACGCCCGTGGTGTTGCTGGCGATGTTCGGCATCGGCATTTATGGTGGCTTCATCCAGGTCGGTGTCGGCGTGCTGTTCATCGTGGTGCTCTACCGGCTGCTCAAGATCGACCTGACCCAGGTCAACGTCTTCAAGGTCTTCATCGTGTTGATGTATACCCTGCCGGCGCTGGCGGTGTTCGTGTTCGATGGTCAGGTGCGCTGGGCCTACGGTCTGGTGCTGGCGGTCGGCAACATGAGCGGTGCCTTCCTCGGCGCGCGGGTCAACATGAGTCCCGCGGGCGCGCGGTGGGTCAAGTGGCTGACGGTCGCGGTCATCTTCATCATCGTGCTCAAGCTGGCGCTGACCTGATGCTGGCCTGATGCTGAGCTGATGCTGACCTTATGTTAGACACGGAGTAAGCTCGCGGTAATCTGAGCGAAATGCCAGTCTGTCCTGTCGACACACCGGCACGCCGCTCACCCCCCTATTCATGATGGCGCCGAGCCCGGCTATGGCGTCTCTTCCTTCATCGTTCAGGAGTCTTTCCTCATGCAAGCCATGGTCATCGAGCAGTACGGCGGTCCCGAAGTGTTCGTCGAGCGCGAACTGGAGACCCCGACACCGGCGCGGGGGCAGGTGCGTATCAAGGTGACGGCTTCCAGCATCAACCCCATCGAGGCCAAGCTGCGCAGCGGGCTGGTCAAGTCGCACCCGGAATTCCCGGCCATTCTCAATGGCGATGTCTCCGGGGTGATCGATGCCGTCGGCGAAGGCGTATCGGACTTCTCCGTCGGGGATGAAGTGCTGGGTTGTGCCGGTGGCGTGAAGGGCTGGCAGGGTGCTCTGGCCGATTATATGATCGCCGACACCCGTGTGATCGTGAAGCGCCCGAGCCTGGCGGCGCTGACGCTGGAAGAGTGCGCGGCCTTGCCGCTGGTGTTCCTGACGGCCTGGACAGCGTTGGTCTCGCGCGGTCAGATCAAGGAAGGCGAGCACGTGCTGATCCACGCCGGCACCGGCGGCGTCGGCCATGTCGCGGTACAGATCGCCAAGTATCTCGGCGCGCATGTCACCACCACCGTGTCCAGCGAAGCCAAGGCGGACCTGGCACGCCAGCTGGGCGCCGACGAGATCATCAACTACCGCGAGGAAGCGGTCGCGGACTACGTGACGCGCCTGACCTCCGGGCGTGGCTTCGATCTGGTCTTCGACACCGTCGGTGGTGACAACCTGGATCGCTCCATCGAGGCCACCGCGACCTCCGGTCGTCTGTGCTCCATCAATACCCGCTCGACCCACGACCTGACCCAGCTGCACTCCAAGAACCTGTCGCTGCACGTCATCTTCCGCTCGGTACCGCTGCTGACCGGTATCGGCATGGACGACCAGCCGGAGCTGCTCAACGCCCTGAGCGAGATGCTGGAGGCCGGTGCGGTTCGTCCGCTGCTCGACGAGCACCAGTTCAGCTTCCGTGACGTCGCCAAGGCGCATGAGCTGCTGGAGTCCGGCGAGGCGCTGGGCAAGATTCTGCTGGTAAATCGTTGAGTATTGGCACCTTCGGTCAGTGAGGGTGTCTTACCTTCATTGGCCGTTGATCAGGAAGAGAAGTGATGAGAATGACGCGTTTGATGGTGGCTGCCCTGTTGGTGGCCAGTGTGAGTCTGGCCGGCTGCAATACCGTGGCCGGTTTCGGCAAGGACCTGGAGCATCTGGGCGGTTCGATCGACAACGCCGCCAGCTGATTGCCCGAAAGAGAGGAATGCCCATGCGACGATTCATGATGATGACTGGCACCGCGCTGCTGTTCGGCCTGCTGTTGGGTGGCTGCAATACCGTGGAAGGTTTCGGGGAAGATCTCGAACACCTTGGGGGTTCCATCGAGGAATCGGCCAGTTGATGGCACTGTCCATGACATGGGCGGCGAGTGAACAAAACATGAATCTCACCCCTTGAAAGCCCATGGGGCGGCCCAAGGTATGAGGGTAGAGGCGCAGGAGCTGGCGCCTTTACGAGATTTTTCGATATTCACTACCGCAAGGAGCATGACCATGTCCCGCACCATTGCACTCATCTTCGCCTCTTTCTTCACTCTGGCCGCGCTTTCCGGCTGCAACACCGTTGACGGTGCCGGCCAGGATGTCGAGCATGCCGGCGAAGCTGTCCAGGACGCCGCTCAATAAGCGACGCCCCGGATAGTGGTGATATCCAACGCCCGGCCATTGTGCCGGGCGTTTTCGTGTCTGGTCGCCGCTCAGGCTGACTGACGGGCCGCCTTGCGTCATCATAGCGCTGACGACATGCGCCCTCAGCGTACGTCACTCCCGCCACCGCGAGCCAAGGGCCCGACATGGATCATCGACAGTTGAGTTTTCTGGTCGCACTGGCCAGTGAGCGCCATTTCGGTCGCGCAGCGCGGGTCTGTCATGTAACCCAGCCGACGCTGTCGGCGCGCCTCAAGCAGCTCGAGGAGGAGCTGGGCACGGCGCTGATATTGCGCGGCCACCGCTTCGAGGGCTTCACGCCCGAAGGGGAGCGCGTGCTGACCCACGCACGGCGCATTCTCGCCGAGCTGGATGAGCTGAAGGGAGACCTGTCGCCGGACGCGGTGCTGACCGGCCGCCTGTCACTGGGCGTGGTGCCGTCGGCGCTGGCGGCGGTCGGTGAGTTTCTGCCGCGGCTGCGCGAGGCCTTTCCGCAGCTCTCGCTGCGCCTGCGTGAGCTGTCGACCTCATCGCTGGCCCAGGGACTCGAGGATGGCGAGCTGGATCTCGCAGTCGGCTACCCCGCGGCGCCCGCGATGAGCGGCTTTGCCTGTCGACCGCTCTATCCGGAGCATTCGGCCTTGATCGCCAGTCAGACGCATTTCCGCCTGCCCGACGCGCCGCAGTGGGAGTGCCTGCGTGACTATCCGCTGGTGTTGCTGACGCCGGAGATGCAGCAGCGGCGACGCCTCAATCAGCAGTTCGAGCTGCTGGGACTGCAGCCCTCGCCCTTGTTGGAGGCCAATTCGATTTCCGGCCTCGGCGTGATGCTGGAGGCTGGCCTGGGGGTCAGCGTGCTGGCGGAAAACCTGGCCGATTCGCGGCTTGGTGAAGGGCTGATCGCGCGTCGGCTGCCCGGTGAGGGCGAGACGGTCGGGTTGTTGTGGCGCAGTGGTCAGCAGCGTAGCCGACGGCTAAATGCCGTGCTGGAGCTGCTGCGTTCGCTGCCTCACTCGGCGGGTGTGGCCGATTGAGCGAGCCTGCAACGCAGAACACCCCGTCGAGACGGGGTGTTCAGGTAGCGAAAGCGGCGTTGGCTGCTATCAGCTCTTCTTGCTGGCTTCCAGCGCGGCACGGCGGGCGGCTTCACGCTGCTGCTGCTTGGCATCGCGCCGCGCCTGCATCTGGGCGACGGCATCCATGCCCAGGTGGGCTTCGCCACGTTCTCTGGCGAGGCGAATCTGGTTCTCGCGCTCGGCGAAGCGCGCCTTCTGGGCATCGCTCAGCTTGTCGTAGCAACGCGGGCAGCTGACGCCTTTCTGGTAGCGCTCGCTCTGCTTGTCTTCCTCGGTGATCGGCAGGCGGCAGGCATGGCACTGATCGTACTGGCCGGGGCGCAGCTGATGGTCGACGGTGACGCGCTCATCGAACACGAAGCACTCGCCCTGCCACAGCGTCTCTTCCTCGGGCACCTCTTCCAGATACTTCAGGATACCGCCCTTGAGGTGATAGACCTCATCGAAGCCCTGCTCCTTGAGATAGGCCGTGGACTTCTCGCAGCGGATGCCGCCGGTGCAGAACATCGCCACCTTGCGGTACTGTGCCGGGTCCAGCTCACGCGAGACGTAGTCCGGGAAATCACGGAAGGCAGTGGTGTTCGGGTTGACGGCACCGGCGAAGGTCCCCACTTCCACTTCATAGTCATTGCGCGTGTCGATCAGCAGCACCTCAGGATCGGAAATCAGCGCATTCCAGTCCTTCGGCTCCACATAGGTCCCGACGGTGTGACGTGGGTCGATGCCCTCGACGCCCATGGTGACGATCTCGCGCTTGAGCTTGACCTTGGCGCGCAGGAAGGGCGCCTGCTCGGCCAGTGACTGCTTGGTGTCGAGCTCGGCCAGGCGCGGGTCGCTGGTCAGCCAGGCGAGCAGCGCATCGATGCCCGCGCGTGAACCGGACACGGTGCCGTTGATGCCTTCGCGGGCCAGCAGCAGGGTGCCGCGGATGGCGTGCTCGTTCATCACCGCCAGCAGCGGGTCGCGTAGCGCCTCGAAGTCCTCGAGGGTGACGAACTTGTAAAGCGCGCAGACCACATGCTGCGGCGCCAGCGGGCTGGGGCGGCTGGAGGCAGACGTGCTGGTCAGCTGCGGGGCGCTGGCCTGATCAGACGCGGCGGTCAGGTCGGGAGTGTCGGTCATGCGAAGGTCCTCATGCGGGCCGGAACGTAAATCCGGAGCAGGATGATCGAGAGATGAGAGCGGCCGGCGGGCGGGTGATAGCGCGACAGCAGGAGCACCCTCAAGGGTCGGCGACGCATTTTACGCGACTCGCGCGCGAATTTCTCGCCCACTGCGATGGCCCGCATGCCTGTCACCGGCCGGACGCCATCTTCATTGGTGGTGTCTATCAATTGGCGGCTCGGCTCAATTGGTCGCCCTCACGGCATGACGGTAGGATATTCCCATATTGCGCAGAGGTCGGCTGAGGGTTGCGCGCGCCATTCTCGCCACGCATCTGCGCCACGGAGAGCCGTAATGAAAGATTCGCTCTATCAACAGGCGCCAGGCGCTGCAGGCTATGCGGATGCCCGCGAGGTGCCGCTGCGCGAGCTGGATGGCCCATCGGAGCTGCCGGTAAGTCTGGCGCTCAATGACACCGCGATGGGCACCTTGCTGGCCAGTCCAGAGGCCCTTGAGCCGCTGGCGCTGGGGCATGCCTTCACCGCGGGCTGGATCACGCGGCGTGACGAGGTCTCGGCGATCCATCTCTCGCGGCTCCGTCATGGGCTGGCGGTGCGTCTTGAGGTCAGTGACTCGCTGGCGCGCAAGGCCGAGCGTCATCAGCGGCGTGAGAGCAGTGTCTCGAGTTGCGGCGCCTGTGGCGTGCAGGACGAAGCGGAGCTGATGGCGGGACTCATGCGTCTGCCGCCACGGGCAGCGCTGGCACCCGACGCGCTGATGCGCGGGCTGGAACGCCTGGAGCGCGCCACGCGCCGCGGCATGCATCTGGCGCTGGGGTTGGACGCCGAAGGCGGTCTGATCTCGCAGGGCGCCGATATCGGTCGCCACAATGCGCTGGACCGCGTGATCGGCATGAGCCTCGACAGCGGTGTGTGGCCCGAGGCGTTGCTGGTGTCGAGCCGCTGCAGCCTGGAGCTGGTGCAGAAGACCATCCGTGCGCGCATTCCGACCCTGATCACCCTGGCGGTGCCCTCGCGACTCGCCGTCGAGACCGCCCGCGCCTGCGACCTCAATCTGATCTGTGCCCACCGCGGGCGTCGACTCGAATTGCTCAGCGGTCACGCTGATCGCCCCCGTTCATCCTAGCCAGTGGATCCTGACATGACCGACATTGCTGCCCCCGAGATCGAGACGCCTGCGTCTGCCAGCCTGCCCCGCGAGGATGCGCAACAGACGCGTCATCCGCGCATTGCCGCCTATTCCGGGCCGGCGGGTGGCTGGGGCGCACTCAAGAGCGTCGGTCAGCATGTCAGTCACTCCAGGGCGCCGTGGAAGAGCGTGCGCTCCCTGCTCAAGGCCAATCAGGACAAGGGCTTCGACTGCCCCGGCTGTGCCTGGGGAGACCCGGAACACGGCTCCTCCTTCGAATTCTGCGAGAACGGCGCCAAGGCGGTGGCCTGGGAAGTGACCGCCAAGCGTGTCACGCCGCGCTTCTTCGCGCAGCACACCGTCACGGAGCTGCTGGGTTGGGACGACTTCATGCTCGAGGATCAGGGGCGTCTGACCGAACCGATGCGCTACGACGCGGCCAGTGATCGCTATATGCCGATCAGCTGGGACGCGGCCTTCGAGCTTGTCGCCGAGCACCTCAGCGCGCTGACGTCGCCGGATGAGGCGCTGTTCTATACCTCGGGGCGTGCCAGCAACGAGGCGGCCTATCTCTACCAGTTGTTCGTGCGTCTGTTCGGCACCAACAATTTCCCCGACTGCTCCAACATGTGCCACGAGGCCAGCGGTGTCGGCATGAAGGCGAGTCTCGGCGTCGGCAAGGGCACGGTGCTGCTGGAGGACTTCGAGCACGCCGATGCCATCTTCGTGTTCGGTCAGAACCCCGGCACCAATCACCCGCGCATGCTGGGCGATCTGCGGCGTGCCTCACGGCGTGGCGCGCGCATCGTCAGCTTCAATCCGCTGCGTGAGAGGGGGCTGGAGCGCTTTGCCGACCCGCAGTCGCCGCTGGAGATGATGACCCTCTCCAGCCAGCCCATCAGCCATCGCTATTACCAGCCGCGCATGGGCGGCGACATGGCGGCGGTGCGCGGCATGGCCAAGGCGCTGTTCGCGATGGAGGCGCGGGGCGAATTCACGCGCGCCGCCAGCTTCATCGCGGCGCATACCCGCGGCGTCGAGGCCTGGCAGGCGCTGGTCGAGGCGACCGAGTGGGCAACCCTCGAGGACCAGTCCGGCCTGACGCGCGCTCAGCTCGAGGAGGCAGCAGCCATCTTCGCGGGCGCCGACAACGTCATCTGCACCTGGGCGATGGGCATCACCCAGCATCTGCATGCCGTCGAGAGTGTGCGCGAGATCGTCAATCTGCTGTTGCTCGGCGGGCATTTCGGCCGTCCCGGCGCCGGGGCCTGTCCGGTGCGTGGCCATTCCAACGTCCAGGGCGATCGCACCATGGGTATCGACGAGAAGGCGCCCGCCTGGCTGATCGATGCGCTGGAAGCGCGCTACGGCGTCAGCATGCCGCGTACGCCGGGCTACAACACCGTGGAGAGCCTAGCGGCGCTGGAGCAGGGCAAGGCGAAGACCTTCATCGCGCTGGGCGGCAACTTCACGCGCGCCACGCCGGACAGCGAGCGGACCGAGGCCGCGATGCGCAACCTCGAGCTCAACGTCCAGATCAGCACCAAGCTCAACCGCAGTCATCTGGTGATGGGCAAGCAGACCGATGCACTGATTCTGCCGTGTCTCGGTCGCAGCGAGATCGATCGCTCCTCACAGGTGGCTTCCCAGCACATCAGCGTCGAGGACTCGATGTCGATGGTGCACTCCAGCGCCGGCATCAAGGCACCGGCCAGCCCTGAATTGCGCTCCGAGCCCGGCATCATCGCGGCGATCGCGCGTGCCACCCTGGCGCGCGTGCTGCCGGCGCGAGGTATCAGTGATCCGGTCGATTGGCAGGCCCTGAGCGAGAACTATGATCTGATCCGTGACGAGATCGCGGTGGTCATTCCCGGCTTCGCGGACTTCAATTCACGGCTGGCACACAAGCGCGGCTTCCACCTCGCCAATCCGGTACGCGAGCTTGCCTTCCCGACCTCCAGCGGCCTGGCCGAGTTCTCGCACATGCCGCTGCCGGAGTCGGTGATGCATCAACAGCTGGCGCGGCGTGACGGCTGGCTGACGCTGCAGACCATGCGCAGTCACGATCAGTACAACACCACCGTCTACGGCTACAACGACCGCTATCGCGGCGTGTCGGGTCAGCGGCGGGTGATCTTCATCAATGGTGAAGACCTGGCGCGGCTGGGGCTGGCCGACGGTGATTGGGTCGACATGCTCGGCGAGCCGCGTCCGGACGGCAGCGAGCGACGTGCGCCACAGTTCCGTCTGGTCGAGTACGACATCCCGGCCGGTTGCATCGGGGCCTACTATCCGGAAACCAACGTGCTGGTCGCGTTGGAAAGCCACGGCGCTGATACCGGTACGCCATCCTCCAAGGCGGTGCCCGTGCGTCTGGAGCGCAGTTCACGCATCGCCTGACGGCGCGAGATGTCAGCAGCAGGGTGCATGCATCACCACACTGCCGTGCCGCGAGGAGACTCGTCGCGCGGCAGTCGTGTGTCTAGAATATTCCCGTGCGCCGAGCCAGCTACGCTCGGCACACGTCTTTTCCGTCCTCAGTGCTGCCCCAACCACCGTTCAAGAGAGTGATCCATGCAATATCTGCACACCATGCTGCGTATCCGTGATGTCGACGCTTCACTGCATTTCTTCCGTGACCTGCTCGGCATGGTCGAGATCTCGCGCAAGGATTCCGAGAAGGGCCGCTTCACGCTGATCTTCCTGGCAGCCCCGCAGGATGCCGAACGTGCCCGCGAGATGCAGGCGCCGATGCTGGAACTGACCCATAACTGGGACCCGGAAGAATACGAAGGTGGGCGCAACTTCGGCCATCTGGCCTATCGCGTCGAGGATATCTACGCCACCTGTCAGCATCTGATGGACAACGGCGTGACCATCAATCGCCCGCCGCGTGACGGCCACATGGCGTTCGTGAAGAGCCCGGATGGGATTTCGCTGGAGCTGCTGCAGGCCGGTGACGCCCTTGCGCCGCAGGAACCCTGGGCCTCCATGAGCAACACGGGCAGCTGGTAAGCAAGCAAGGTCGCATGTTGACGTGTGCGTAAACGTCGCATTCAGGCAACGCAATAGCCGAATTATGACTGGTGCATCGCCCAGCAGGGCTTATGATGTAATGAAGTTCATAAGCCCCGCAGCATGATGTGTGACATGTCGTGCTCGGCCTTTGTGGAGTGTCATCGCGGCAGGCAGCTATACCTTCTTCCTTTCTCTTGCTGCCCGCCTGCCGCGATGTTGCACCTCCTTGAGTCGCGTGAGGGACCGCCACGCGGACACTGCCTAGCTGGCAAGGACTGCCTGATGCCGAGAGTCATAAGCGCCTGGCTACGTCATGAACCACGATTGCTCGCCGTGGAGCATCGTCGTTTCTACCATGCCTATCTTTGGGTCTATCTGATGCTGATGGGCCTCTTCGTGGTGTGGGTTCCCTTCTTCACTCTCTTCAACGAGCCGCGGCTGGCATTCGTCAGCGGCATCATGGCGCTCGTGTCCGTGCTGGGCGTGATGCTGCACCGGGCGCATCAGTTGACGCTGGGCCTGGCCCTGATGATGAGCGCCTTGACGCTGATGGCCTGGCTCTCGGTTTTCTGTTTCGGGCTCTCGGCGGGCTATGAGTACTATTTCTTCATCGTGATGGCCGGTATTCACCTGGCCCCGCTGGCGGCGCGTGTTCGAGTGGTGACGACCCTGATGCTGTTCATGGCGGCTGTCTCGGCACTGATGGTCTCGCCAGTCCTGCATGAGGGCGGCGTCCTGTCGGCCTGGGTGCTGCAATCGACCAATCTGTTCGCGGTCTTCCTGATGATGGTCACCTTCCTGTGGCGCATGCTGGCGCTTACCGAACATTTCGAGCGCCAGTATCTGAAGGATGCCAGTCGTGATGAGTTGACCGAATTGCTCAATCGCCGCCAGATATTGCGCCACGCCGAGGACTGGTGGCGTGACGGAGTGCCCTGTGCGGTCTTGATGCTGGATGCGGACAACTTCAAGCGCGTCAATGACCTGCATGGCCATGCCGTCGGTGATGAAGTGCTGCGTCATCTGGGCCGCCTGCTGACGGCTACGCTTCGTCAGGGCGATCGCGCCGGGCGTGTCGGTGGCGAGGAGTTCCTGGTGCTGCTGCCACGTATCGGGCGCACCGAGGCCATTTCCGTGGCGGGACGCATGCGCTCCCTGCTGGCCAAGTCTCCTCCGGTCTTCGCCGGCACGCCGGTGCCGGTCACGGTTTCCATCGGCGTTGCCATCAGTCATGAGGTCGATTCGCTGGATGAGCTGATGCAGCTGGCCGACAGGCGGCTGTATCACGCCAAGCACAATGGGCGTGATCAGGTGGTGGCCGGTGGGGAACACGAGATGACAGGCTTTGCCACGCCCGATGTCAGCCCCCCGCCCCCCGGCAATGACGGCGGCGGGCTTGGCAAGGCAGAGGCCGTGGAGGAGGGCGCTCGCGACAAGGAGGATGACCGCCAGGAAAAGCGGCACCACAAGGATTCCAGCCCTTTCTCGCGGACACCCCTCGCCGGCTGACCTGAGTTCAGGTTCTTGAGTGCAGGTTCACGAATGCTGCTTCAGGAGCGCTGCTTCAATCGGGCCAGCGCGTTCTCCATGCCACGGGCAACGGTGGTCGCCAGTGGTGTGCACAGCACCCAGGGCAACGCGATCAGTGCAATGCTGAGCGAGCCCAGATAGACATCGCTGAACCAGTGAGCGCCGACCATGATCCGCGGAGCGCTCAGCAGTACCACGAACGCCAGGCTGCACAGGGCGATGCGGCGCGGTGCGAAGGCCAGCATGAAACTCGCGAATACCATCAGCATCAGGCCGTGATCCCCCGGGAAGCTGTTCGACGCCGAATCCTTGGTCTTGAAGGACACCAGTTCGGAGAGATGCTGTGCGTGGCTGAAGAAGCGCGTCGGGCTGGCATGGCCATAGCTGATGGCACGCAGCACGAACAGCGAGAGCAGGCCCGCCGTCAGCAGCATGGTGATGCCGATGCTGGTCCAGCGGCGATAGCGGGCAGGCTGCTGATCATTGAGCATCGCCCAGCAGAACAATACCCCCATCATGGCGAAGGCCACGGCGTCGAAGGCGCGCGTGTTCAGAATGCCGAGCAGCGTGTCCCAGTGCGGATTGAGCGGTGTGATGAACTGGTTGAAGTCCCAGAAGACATCGCTGTCGAGGGTGGGCCAGAAATTCAGCGCCGGTACCCACCAGCACGCCAGCAGCGCCACTCCCAGCGAATTCAGGAGCACCAGTCGTCGCAGGTTGAATCCTGTCTTCGACCTCTGCGAGCGGGGCGGGGGTGAGGGTTGCACGTGCGGGGCCTGCTGCGAACCACTGACTCGCTGTGAAGACGCAGTATCAGCGGCGTGCAAGGAAGGACTGTCGGGGGCGGCGGGAGTCATGTCGTGTCAGCTCTGCGGGGCTCATGTCGGTATAGGCTCACTCAGGCCGGTAGCTCGTTGGCTCGGTGGCCAGAGGACTCGAGACAGGCGACGCTGAGTGGCGATCTGGTCGAAATTCTAGTGCAGGCTTTGCTTTGAAAACACTGTTTTCAAAGTTGGCGAGGTGGACAGATGGTTGCGTCCATCGCGCTGGTGGCAAGCCTGCAGCAGTCCGGCAGGTGACACTCAGGCGCATGTCGTGAGGGCCTGTCGTTCATGACAGCCGTGCGCATGATCGCTACCCTTGCTGTCATGTCCGTTCCTTACCCACCGTTCTTTCCGTCTGCCGGGTGACTGCCGTTGCCGGCAATGCCACTGGCGGGCGCCACAGGAGTCATCCATGTCCATTACCGTGCGTCGTCTATCGCGTTATACCTCCGTGGGGTTCGCTATCTCCTTGCTGGCTGGCTGCGCGGCCATGACACAGCCTCCGCAGGGCAGTGACTCATCGGGTGCCGCTGCTCCTGCTCTGGTGGGCACCCAATGGAGTTTCTCCGCCACGGATGCCAGTGAAGAGGCCGCCAACTTCCTGCTGCAGCCTCCCAGTCAGCAGCAGCTGGCAGACGAGGAGGATGACCGTCTGCGTCTGGTCGGCAGCAATGGTTGCAACCGCCTGATGGGGCCGGTGGTGCTGGATGAGTCGCGTCAGACGCTGGATATCGGTCCGCTGGCCTCGACCATGAAGATGTGCCCCAACCCTGAGCAGTCCAACGCCTTCAATCGTATGCTCGAGGATGTGGCCAGTTATCAGATCATCGGCAGCGGTGAGAGCGCTCGGCTGCGCGTGATGGATGACACCGGCTATCTGCTGGCGACCTTCATGCCGCTGGAAGGCCCCGCCGAGTAATTGCTCGGCGCGCTTTTCTCGATGAGCTCATCTCGATGCGCTCATCCGGCGTGCCTGGGAGGGCGATTCGCGAGCGGGCTGCCAGAAACGAGAAAGCCCCCTGCACCGTTCGGTGCAGGGGGCTTTTGCTTGCGTGAAGCGCGTGCGTGACTTACAGCGCTTCGATCTTGACGCGCTGGCTTTCCAGCAGCGCAAGTTCCGCCTGGGCGTCGGCCAGCTTGGCGCGCTCCTTCTCGACCACATCAGCCGGTGCACGACCGACGAACTTCTCGTTGCCGAGCTTGTTCTCGAGGCCGGTGATGACCTTCTGCTGCTTCTCGTGCTCCTTGTCGATGCGCTTGAGCTCGGCTTCCTTGTCGATCAGGCCTGCCATCGGCACCAGCACTTCCAGCTCACCGACGCGCTGGATGGCGGACATCGGGGCTTCGTCGCCTGCCGCCAGGAAGGTGATGCTTTCCAGACGTGCCAGTTTGGAGAGGAACAGGCGGTTGGCTTCCAGACGCTCGGCATCGCCAGCCGCGCCGTTCTGCAGGAAGACTTCCAGCGGCTTGGCCGGTGACAGGTTGAGCTCGCCGCGCACGTTGCGGATGGCGATGATGATGCCTTTCAGCCACTCGATATCGCGGATGGCCTGCTCATCGATCCGGTCGGCTTCGGCCTGCGGCCACGCCTGGCTCATGATGCTCTCGCCTTCCACCGGCTTGCCCGCGTGCGGTGCGATACGCTGCCAGATCTCCTCGGAGATGAACGGCATCATCGGGTGGATCAGGCGCAGGATGGTCTCGAGGGCGCGCACCAGGGTGCGACGCGTGCCGCGCTTGGCTTCGATGCTGGCGTTGTCGTCCCACAGAACCGGCTTGGACAGCTCCAGATACCAGTCGCAGTACTCGTTCCAGATGAACTCGTAGAGCGCCTGGGAGGCGTGGTCGAAGCGGAACTCTTCCAGCGCGCGGGTGACCTGCTGCTCGGTCTGCTGCAGGCGCGCGATGATCCAGCGATCGGCCAGCGACAGTTCGACGGCTTCGCCGTTGACGCCGCAATCCTGGTCCTCGGCATTCATCAGCACGTAGCGCGCCGCATTCCACAGCTTGTTGCAGAAGTTGCGATAGCCATCGAGACGGCCCATGTCGAACTTCACGTCACGCCCGGTGGAGGCGAGTGACAGCAGGGTGTAGCGCAGCGCATCGGTACCGTGAGGCTCGATGCCCTCCGGGAACTCGTTGCGCGTGGCCTTGGCGATCGCCTTGGCCTTCTTCGGCTGCATCATGTTGCCGGTACGCTTCTCGACCAGCTCCTCGATGCCGATGCCGTCGATCAGGTCGATGGGATCAAGCACGTTGCCCTTGGACTTGGACATCTTCTGACCGAGGCTGTCGCGCACCAGACCATGCACGTAGACCTTGCGGAACGGTACTTCACCCTTGAACTTCAGGGTGAACATGATCATCCGCGCCACCCAGAAGAAGATGATGTCGAAGCCGGTGACCAGCACGTCGGTGGAGTGGAAGGTCTTGAGCTCTTCCGTGTCCGCCGGCCAGCCGAGGGTACCGAAGGTCCACAGCGCGGAGCTGAACCAGGTGTCGAGGACGTCTTCGTCCTGACGCAGTTCGACGTCGGCACCCAGGTTGTTCTCGGCGCGGACTTCCTCTTCATTGCGGCCGACATAGACGTTGCCGTCGTTGTCGTACCAGGCCGGAATGCGGTGGCCCCACCACAGCTGACGCGAGATGCACCAGTCCTGCAGGTCGCGCATCCACGCGAAGTACATGTTCTCGTAGTTCTTGGGCACGAACTCGATGTCGCCGTTCTCGACCGCTTCGATGGCCGGACGCGCCAGCTCCTCTACGGCCACGAACCACTGGTCCGTCAGCAGCGGCTCGATGACATCGCCGGAGCGGTCACCGTGCGGCAGGGTGTTGTTGACGGCCTCGACCTGCTCCAGCAGGCCCAGCGCGTCCATGTCGGCGACCAGCTTCTCGCGGGCGACGAAGCGATCCAGACCGGCGTAGGCGGCCGGTAGGCTGGCATCTTCTTCAGGCTGCGGACGGCCCTGGAGGTCATAGATCTCGGCGCGATCCAGGATGGTGGCATCCTGGCTCATCACGTTGATCAGCAGATGGCCCTGACGCTTGCCGACTTCGTAGTCATTGAAGTCATGGGCTGGGGTGATCTTGACGCAACCGGAGCCCTTTTCGATGTCGGCGTGCTCATCGGCGACGATGGGGATACGACGGCCGACCAGCGGCAGTTCGATGAACTTGCCGACCAGGCTTGCGTAGCGCTCGTCCTTGGGATTGACGGCCACGCCGGTATCACCCAGCAGGGTTTCCGGGCGCGTGGTGGCGACGGTGACGTAGTCCTTGCCATCGGCGGTCTTGACGCCATCGGCCAGCGGATAGCGGAAGTGCCAGAAGCTGCCCTGCTGATCGCGGTTCTCGACTTCGAGATCGGAAATCGCGGTGTGCAGGGTCGGGTCCCAGTTGACCAGACGCTTGCCGCGGTAGATCAGGTCTTCCTTGTGCAGGCGCACGAAGACTTCCTGCACCGCCTTGTAGAAGCCGTCATCCATGGTGAAGCGCTCGCGCTTCCAGTCGATGCTGGTGCCCATGCGACGCAGCTGGCGGGTGATGTTGCCGCCGGACTCTTCCTTCCACTCCCAGATCTTGTCGGTGAAGGCTTCGCGGCCGAGATCATGGCGGGTCTTGCCTTCTTCGGCGGCGACCTTGCGCTCGACCAGCATCTGGGTGGCGATACCGGCGTGGTCGGTGCCTACCTGCCACAGGGTGTTGCGACCCTGCATGCGGCGCCAGCGGACCAGGGTGTCCATGATGGAATCCTGGAAGGCGTGGCCCATGTGCAGGGAGCCGGTGACGTTGGGCGGCGGGATGACAAGTGAGAAGCTCTCGCCCTGGCCTGACGGCGCAAAGCGGTTGTCGGATTCCCAGCGCTCGTACCAGCGCGTCTCGATGGCGTTCGGTTGGTAGGTCTTGTCCATGGGTCTGCATTGATCCGGTTGGGCGGGGCGTCCCGCGCCGGCTCAAGGAGCGGTCAGCGCAGGCAGAAAATGGGCTCGATTATAGCGCCGCTGATGACGGGCGTCATTCGGTCTTGGCGGGCAGGCACTCGTGGCGTCTGGCAGACGCTGTTTTCACAAAGCAGGCAACATCCACGCACTGATGCCGTATCCTGTTGCGACCTCATGAGCCGAGGCTTGCCGCCTCGCACACTTCCCATTCTCTCACGCTCGCGGAGCCGCAATGTCCAAGCCTCGCCCCACGGACGGTGCCCCTCGTCCGACACGTCGTTGGGTCTGGCATGAACTGCTGCGTCATGCGCTGGTGCCATTGCTGGTGCTCGAGGTGGCGCTGCTGGGCTGCTATCTGGTGTTGCACTGGCTGGTCTCCGGGCAGCAGGACTCCACGCGCAGTGAGCTGGTGAATACCCAGCTCGAGCAGCTGACCCATTACGAGGCAGAGCACATCAGCCTGCTGGCGGACGACTGGCGCATCGATGCCCGCCAGCTGGCGCGCAGCACTCTGCGTCACATGGACACCCCCGTGACGTCCCGCCAGCGCGAGCAGGAGCTAAAGCGTCACATGAGCGCGGGCGACGGCACCCTGTACGTCGCCGAGAACGATGGTGGCGCCGGCTCCTATTACTCCTCGCTGGTGCCCAGCTATCTGCAGGACCACGACAAGGTGGTGCGCCTCTCGGCAATGGATGCCCAGGTGTCGGACATGCTCGCCACGCAATCCGAGCTGCGCCAGATCTGGTTCTCCGGCTACGACGGCTACTTCCGCATATCGCCGTGGACCGATACCCGCAACATCTTCACGCCCGGTGTAGACCTCACCAGCTACGGCTTCTACTACCTGGCGGATGACCGCAACAACCCGAGTCGTGGCGCCGTCATCACGCCGCCCTACCAGGATCCGGTCGGCAGCGGTTGGCTGGTCTCGACGCTGATGCCGGTCCATCGCGGCGACTTCCTCGAAGGCGTGGTCGGCATCGACGTCACCCTCGATTCTCTGGTCGAGCGGCTCGAGAATGCCGAGCTGCCCTGGGGCGCCTATCTGATTCTGGTGAGTGACGATGTCGTCATGGCCATGCCGCGTGTCGGCGAGCAGGATTTCGGCCCCCAGCCCGCCCCTGAAGTGGTGCCGATGCCGCTGCTGCACGATCGCTTCCTCGATACGGCGCATGATGTCGAGAACTCCCCGGCCATGGCGCACCTGCTGCGCAGCATCTCGGATGAGGCGCAGGGCGTGCGCAGCGTTTCCTTGCTCGCCGGTGAGCGGCTGGTCGGCTGGCAATCGGTGCCGGGCACCGACTGGCGGTTGTTGGCGGTGGTGGATGCGCAGCAGGTCAACAGCGGCATCGATATCTGGAATGAACGCTTCAATCAGCTGGGCTACGTGATGCTGGTGGGACTGATTCTGTTCTTCTTCGCCCTGCTGGTAGTGATGCGGTGGCGGGCCGAGGCCATGGCGGCCACCCTGTCCGAATCACTGGCACGCCTCAGCGACATGGCGCTGCGCATCGGTCGCGGTCAGCCCGTGGTGCGCGAGCGCTTCCAGCTGCAGGAGCTGGATCAGGCCGGTGAGGCGCTGCGCGAAGCGGCTCAGCGGCGCGACCAGATCGAGCTTGAACGCGCCGAAGGTGCGCGGCACGTCGAGATGGTGATGGCGGCCTCCGGCGATGCCACCTGGCGCTATGACTTCGATCAGGACGATCTCTACCTGCACGAGAATTTCTTCCTGATGCTGGGGCTGCCGGTCCGCGCCAGCATGCATCTGGCGGACCTTGACGCCATGACGCACCCGGAAGACCTCGTCGGCCTGCTCGAGGCGCGCTGGCGAGTCATGCACGGTGAGAGCTGGGCCGAGGCACGTGACGTGCGCTATCGGCATGCGCGTGGTCACTGGGTCTGGGTGCAGATTCGCGGCCAGATCACCCGGCGTGATCATGAGGGGCGGCCACAGCGCGCCACCGGGCTTGCGCTGGATATCCAGCGCCACAAGCAGTCACTCAAGCTGCTGGAGGCGGCCCGCGACAGTGCCACCGAGGCCAGCCAGTCCAAGTCGCGTTTCTTCTCGAGTTTCAGTCACGAGATTCGCACGCCGCTCAACGCCATCATGGGCTTCACGGATCTGCTCTGCGAGGAAGCCGATCTGACCCGCGAGCAGCGCCGCTACGTGGATGAGGCCAGTCATGCGGCGGCACAGCTGTCGGCGCTGATCGAGGACGTGCTGCAGATGTCGAGTCTGGAAGCCGGTGATCTGCCGCTGGACTGCCAACCTCTCTCGGTGGGCCAGAAGCTGATCCGGCTGGCAGGGCAATATCAGCCGCGTCTGGAGAGCGCCAACCTGACGCTATCGCTGGCACTGGAAGGCGAGTCACTGTGGCTGAATGCCGACCAGCGTCGCCTGGATCAGATTCTCGGCAACCTGATGGGCAACGCCATCAAGTACAACCGCGAGGGGGGCTGGATCCGCCTGGCCATCGGCCAGGAGCGCAATGCCAGCGGAGTGGAGATGGGCTGGGTGGAAATCACCGATGGCGGCTTCGGCTTTGATTCCGCGCAGGCGGTCCAGCTGTTCCAGCCGTTCTCGCGTCTGGGACGAGAAGATTCAGGCATCGAGGGCACCGGGCTCGGGCTGGCGCTGTCGCGGGAGCTCGCCCGCCGCATGGGCGGTGACATCACGGCGCGGGGCGAGCTGGGCGAGGGCGCCAGCTTCCGGGTCTGGTTGCCGCTGGCGGATGTCAGCGCCCATGAGCGCGTTGTCCAGGCGGCGTGGTCGGCGGAGAAGGTGCTGCCGGTGCCCTGTCGCTGGCTGGTGATCAGCACGCGGGCGCAGGACCGTCTGCGCCTCGAGGTGATCGGCAGTCACGTCGCCAATCTGGAGATCATCATCGCCAGCAGTGCGGCCCAGGCGTTGCGCCTGGTGCGAGATGTCAGCCCGTGTCTGGTCATCTTCGGCGATGTGCCGGACATGAACGTGGTAGCGCTGTTCGCCGAAATCCAGCGCATGCCGCGCGAACTGCCTTTGTGGGCCGTGCGTATCGGGGAGCGTGACGCCAGCGAGACCGCAGGCGGCCTGCCCGAGGCCTTCTTCGACAGCGGTGAGAGCCCGCCGAGCATGGCCGATATCGAGCGCTGGCTTTCGCATCTGCAGGATAACTTCAAGCTTGCCCAGGCTCTGGGAATGTAACGAAAGCCGGTCCGCTCAGCTGACGCCCTTGAGCTGATGCGAGCGCACGGCATAGCCGCGTGACTTGTAGGTGCGCCAGCATTCGCGTTTGGTGACCAGAACATCCTGATGCTGATTGATGATCTCGGCGACGCGCTCGAAGCGTGAGAACCACTCGGGAATCTCGGGGTGCAGGTTGAGCAGCGCCTCGATACCCGGCGCCGGGGCGTCCTGCCAGCCGATGGTGACCGGCGGGCGCGGCACGTCATCGGCGTGTTCGGCCTCGCGGGCGGCCATGTCGAGATCGATATCCAGCGCATGGGGCACGAAGCTTTCCGGGCGGAACTGCCACAGATGCTCATCGAACTGACGCGCCATCGCCTCGTCCTCGACATGCACATGCAGGCGAAAGCCCTTGGCGTGGATGGTCTCGGCCAGCCGGCAGGCGAATTCCAGCCGGGCTTCCAGCGTGGTGTCGGGCAGGATGTAGAAGTCGATCTGGGTCATGGGCACCGCTCGGGCAAGGAATTCTCGAGCGCTCAGGATACCGCACTCGCCGCGCGGCTTCGATGCAGCCTGCCTCCCGTGACATTTTTCCGCAGTCAGATATCCGTGCGCCAGAAACCCCAAGGCCCGCCTCTTTCGAGGCGGGCCTTGGGGTTTTGGTCATCCTTCAAGCCACAGGGGCAGGCTCGAGGGCTTGTTCCCGTGCACTGATACCAGAGCACTTATTTCAGCCACCTATGCCAGGCGCGTCATCCAGCCACGCGTGTCTTCGGCGCGACCGTATTGCAGATCCAGCAGCTGGCTGCGCAGACGCATGGCGACATCACCGGCGTTGGCGGTCAGGTCGAGGCGGCCTTCTTCACTGACCAGCTCGCCCACCGGCGTGATGACGGCAGCGGTACCGCAGGCGAACACCTCGGTGATCTCGCCGGAGGCGATGCCTTCACGCCACTCGTCGATGCTGATAGGGCGCTCTTCCGGCGTCAGGCCCAGATCGGTCGCCATGGTCAGGATGGAGTCACGGGTGACACCTTCCAGAATGGTGCCGGTCAGGCGCGGCGTGACCAGACGGCCGTCCTTGAAGACGAAGAACAGGTTCATGCCGCCCAATTCCTCGACCCACTTGTTCTCGGCGGCGTCCAGGAACACGACCTGGTCACAGCCATTGGCGGAAGCTTCGCTCTGCGCGGCCAGTGAGCCCGCGTAGTTGCCGCCGCACTTGGCGAAACCGGTACCGCCGGCGGCCGCACGGTTGTAGTGCGAGGACAGCCAGATGGAGACCGGCTTGATGCCGCCCTTGAAGTAGGCCGCCACCGGTGAGGCGATCACGTAGTAATCGACTTCACGCGACGGACGCACGCCGAGGAAGGCTTCACTGGCGATCATGAACGGGCGCAGATAGAGGCTGCATTCGTCACTGACGCTGGCCGGAGTCGGCACCCAGGCGCTGTCCTGCGCGAGCAGGGCCTTGAGCGAGCCGACGAAGTCCTCGTCGGACAGCTCCGGCAGTGCCAGACGGCGGGCGGAGTTGCGGAAACGTGCGGCGTTCTTCTCGGGGCGGAAGGTCCACACCGAGCCGTCTTCATGACGGTAGGCCTTGATGCCTTCGAAGATTTCCTGGGCGTAGTGCAGTACCGAGGCGGCGGGGTCGAGGCTCAGCGGGCCGTAGGGGCGGACTTCATGGCCGTGCCAGCCGCCGTCGGCGGTCCAGCGTACATGGGCCATGTGATCGCTGAAGTGACGGCCGAAGCCGGGATTGGCCAGAATGGTGTCACGAACGGCAGCATCCGCCGGTTGCGTGGACGCGCGGACGTCGAAGCCTTTGGTCACGTGGGTGTCTCCGTAGCAGCGAGACCCCCGACGCGGAACGCCGGGGGTCGAATCATTTTTATAGGACCTCTCGGGTCAGCGGTGCCGAGTGGCGTCGCGACCCGCGTGTCTCAACGCTAGCACGCTATCGAGAGCATGCGAAGCCTCAGACGGTCTCTTCCTGCGGGGCGCTGAGTTCCGCTTCGCGATCCAGCAGGTATTGGGTCAGAAGGCCCACCGGGCGGCCGCTGGCGCCTTTCTGCTTGCCGGACATCCAGGCGGTGCCGGCGATGTCCAGATGCGCCCACGGGAATGTGTCCGCGAAGCGGGACAGGAAGCAACCTGCGGTGATCATGCCGGCTTCGCGACCGCCGATGTTGGCGATGTCGGCGAAGTTGGAATCCAGCTGCGTCTGATACTCGTCCCACAGCGGCATGTGCCAGGCGCGGTCCCAGGCTTCTTCGCCGGCGTCGAGCAGGTCGAGCGCCAGGTCATCATCGTTGGAGATCAGACCGGTGGCGTGATTGCCCAGCGCGATGACGCAGGCGCCGGTCAGGGTGGCGATGTCGACGACGCTGGCCGGCTCGAAGCGCTCGGCGTAGGTCAGCGCATCACACAGCACCAGACGGCCTTCGGCGTCGGTGTTGAGGACTTCGACGGTCAGGCCCTTCAGGGTCTTGATGATGTCGCCCGGCTTGGTAGCGCGGCCGTCCGGCATGTTCTCGGCGCTGGCCACGATGGCCACCACGTTGAGCTTGGGCTTGAGTTCCAGCACGGTGCGCATGGTGCCGAACACGCTGGCCGCGCCGCCCATGTCGTACTTCATCTCGTCCATGCCGGCGCCCGGCTTGAGCGAGATGCCGCCGGTATCGAAGGTGATGCCCTTGCCGACCAGCACGTGCGGGGCTTCGTTCTCGTCTTCCGCGCCGCGGTATTCCATCACGATCAGGCGGCTCGGCTCTTCACTGCCGCGGCCGACCGACAGCAGGGACAGGGCGCCGAGCTCCTCGAGCTCTTCCTCGCCGAGCACGGTCACTTTCAGGGCGCCATCGGAGGCAGCACCCAGTTGCTCGGCACGCTCGCCGAGGTAGCGCGGCGTGCAGATGTTGCCCGGCAGATTGCCCAGCGTGCGCGCTTCATTGACGCCCATGCCGATGGCGGCACCGACGCGCAGGCCGGCTTCCAGTTCGGCCTGACGCTGCTTGTCGGCACTAACCACGCTCAGGCGGGTCAGAGAGACGGGCTCGCCCGGCTTGCTCTTCATCTCGGTGAAGCGATAGGCAGTGCGCAGCGCGCTCTCGGCGATCATGCGCGCCATCCAGTCAGCCTCGCGCAGCTCGAGATTCAGCTCGAGGCCAGCGAAGGCCGCGTCTTCGATGGGCAGCTTGAGCAGAGCGGTCATGGCGGCGTCGAGGCCACGCTTGTAACGGCTTTCGTCGAGCTTTTCCTCACTGCCGAAACCGGCCAGCAGCAGGCGCTGAGCGCCGAGGCCCGGAGCGAAGGGCACCAGCAGGGTATTGCCGAGCTCGGGCTTGAAGTCGCCGCGCTCGATCAGCTGGGAAATCAGCTTCTCGCTGGCATCGTCGAGTCGTGCCGCAGCACCGGTGAGGTCGCCCTCGATGACAGGTACCACGATGCAGGCGGTTTCAAGCTGGGCCGGATTGGCAGTGACTACAGGAAATTCCATGGCAACTCCACGCGCGCGAGTGAGGGTACGAAGATGAACAGTACAAGGATGAAGGATGTCGTCAGGCCAGGCGTGCCCGGCTCGCGGCGACATCGGGGTCATGGTCTGGATGGGGGCGCAGACCGCTCATGACAAGCTGAGCTGGCATGCACGAGTGAGGGCAGTCCATCATGTCAGGCTGTCCACGTGCAATGCCTGGAGCCGCGACAAGGCAGCATCCTTTCTGGATAATGCTGCTGCATGAGGGGGAGCCGCTCCCGTCCAGTCTTCAGACCCGTGCCGCCAGTGTACGCAAAGGCTGCGCACCATGCATGAGGGGGATGATGCCTTCATGTGATCACGACCATTCCTCCACCGGCTATCATCGATCTGGTCAACACGCTCGCTTGCGAGCGGGAAACAGGAGTTCCACTTGATCATCTTCCGCTACCTGACACGCGAGATACTCACCACCATGGCCGCCGTGGCCGGGGTGCTGATGCTTGTCATCATGGGCAGCCGATTCATCCGCTATTTCAGTGATGCGGCGGAGGGGGATTTCCCGGCGTCGATACTCGGCAGCCTGATGCTCTATCACCTGCCGGGTTTCTTTGAACTGCTGCTGCCGCTGTCCTTCTTCCTCGCCGTGTTGCTGGCCTTCGGTCAGCTGTACATGAACAGCGAGATCACCGTGTTGGTCGCCTGTGGCGTCGGCCCGGAGCGCCTGCTGCGTGTCACCCTGCTGCCGGCGCTGTTGATCACGGCGCTGGTCGCGGCCTGCAGCCTCTATCTGACGCCTGCCGGCGCACTCAAGAATGAGCTGTTGCTCGAGCAGCAGAAGCAGAAGACCGACTTCTCGATTCTCGGCGCGGGACGCTTCCAGGAGATCGGCAATCGCACCGTCTATGCCGAGAGCATGAGCGATGACAACAGCGAGCTGGAAAACGTCTTCATCGCCGAGGCAGGTGACAGCAATGCCGCCAGCACGCCCGATAGCGAACCGAGCCAATCGGTGGTGCGCGCCGAGCGTGCCTTCCAGGAAGTCAGCCCCGAGACCGGCAGCCGCTATCTGGTGTTGAGCGACGGCACGCGCTACGGGGTGGAGCCGGGCAAGGCGATCGCCCAGCGACTGGGCTTTGATCGTTACGGCGTGCGCATCACCGAGGGGCAGGACGCCGCGGCCCTCAAGGAGGACATCGAGCTTGCGACCACGGCGCAGCTCTGGGCTTCCGATCTCCCGGAGGCCAAGGCCCAGCTGCAGTGGCGCATCTCGCTGCCGTTGATGGTGCCGATCCTGATGCTGATCGGCCTGCCGCTGGCACGCGTCAATCCGCGTCAGGGGCGTTTCGCGCGTCTGCTGCCGGCCATCTTCGTGCACATCACCTATCTCAGCCTGTTGATCGCGGCGCAGAATGCCGTCGCATCCGAGAAGTACCCGGCCGCCATCGGCCTGTGGCCCATTCACGGCGTCTATCTGGCGCTCGGCATCTGGCTGAGCTGGCGCGACAACCGCGGAGGTGGCCGCTGATGCTGCTTGATCGTCTCGACCGTTACATCGCCCGCAATGTGCTGGTGGCCATGCTGGTGGTGCAGGTACTGATTCTCGGGCTCGACCTGATGATCACCTACATCAATGATCTGGGGGACGTGAAAGGCGACTACGGCGCCTTTGAAGTACTCCTCTATCTGCTGATGCGTCTGCCATCGCGCTTCTACGAATTCGTGCCGGTTGGCGTACTGCTGGGCGCCCTGATCGGGCTGGGCAGCATGGCCTCGAGCAATGAGCTGACCATCATGCGCGCCGCCGGTCGTTCACTGACGCGCATTCTGTGGGGCGTGATGAAGCCGCTGGGGCTGGTCATCGCCATCACCATGGCGGTCGGTGAATATGTCGCCCCCGTTACCGAACTGCAGGCCGACGCCTGGCGCGCCGAGAAGCAGCAGGGCGCAGGCGCCGTCTATGCCGAGGGTGGCGGCTGGCAGCGCGAGGGCAACGACTACTACCGATTCGGCTCGATACGCAGCGATGATGTGGTGCTCAACGTCACCCGCTATCGCTTCGATGACGAGCGCCATCTGACCCAGGCGCTCTACGCCAGGCGCGCCGTCTGGCAGGACGATGGCTGGACGCTGGAGGCGGTGCAGACCACCACCTTCGAGTCCCAGAATGGCGAGCCGAGCGCCACCACGGTGGCTCAGCAGGAGACCCGCGAGTGGGACACCCAGCTGACGCCGGACCTGCTCAAGCTGGTCATCAGCGACCCCAAGCAGCAGTCAGCCTCCGACTTGTGGCGCTATTCCCGCTACCTGCAGGACCAGGGGCTGTCGGCCAATCAGCCGCTGCTCTACTTCTGGCAGAAGATTCTGCAGCCGCTGACGCTGGCGGCGCTGGTGCTGGTGGCCGCCTCCTTCGTCTTCGGGCCCTTGCGCACGGTGGCGGCGGGGACACGGGTCTTCTACGGCATCGTGGTCGGCCTGCTGTTCAAGTATCTGCAGGACCTGCTCGCCCCGGCTTCGGTGGTGTTCGGCTTCGCGCCCATCTGGGCGGTGCTGGCGCCGATGCTGGCCTGTTATGTGATCGGCCTGCTGCTGATCCGGCGCAGTGGCTAAGGGCGCCCCGCACTCTCGCCGCCGTCTCGACCCGCAGGGTGCGCGCCCTGCGGGCCTGATGCGGCGTCTGGGCGGCGTGGTCTATGACGCCTTCCTCGTGATGGCGTTGTTGATCGTGCTGGGTTTCATCGGGGTTGCCGTCAATGGCGGTGAGGCCAATCAGTCACCGCTGTTCCGCAGTCTGTTGCTGGTGGCGATGTTCGCCTTCTTCGGCGGCTGCTGGAGCCGCAGTGGCATGACGCTGGGCATGCAGGCCTGGCGGCTGCGCATCGAGACGCCACAGGGTCATGTCCCGACGCTGCAGCAGTGCCTGATACGCTTCGTGGTTGCCGGGCTGTCATTGGGCGCCTGCGGGCTGGGGTACGTCTGGCAGCTGTGGGACCCTGAGCAGCGCAGCTGGCAGGACATCGCCTCCGGCACTCGTGTGGTGGTGGTGCCCAAGCTGCGGCGCGAGTGAGGCACCGTGCATGAAGACAGTGACCTCAGCCAGACGTGATCTCAGCCAGATAAAAAAACGCCCCGCCAGTCGATGACTGGCGGGGCGTTGTGTTTTCCGCGAGTGCAGGGCGTGATCAGACGCCCAGCAGGCCATCCAGGCGCGTGATGATGCGTTCCACGCTGGTGCGTGACACCACCAGGCTGTCTTCCTGTGCCGCCGTCTCGGGCAGCTCGCGCGGCAGGTCGATCACCGCGGTACCCATGCCTTCCAGACGCACGCCCTCGCGATAGCGCACGAAGGACAGCTGACCGATCGGACGCTGGCCATCGTGATCGAGGCGCGCCAGACGCGTGAAGGCACTGACGGTATCGAGCACCGGCGCGCTGGTCAGCGGCAGGTGCGTCAGGCGCCATGCCAGCCAGCCATCGATGTCGACGGCTTCATCGCGCAGGGTGGCGAACCAGTGACGCGCCTGATCCAGGCGGTAGCGAGCACGGCCCTGCTTGTCGAGCCACAGCACGTCGGCGCTGGCTTGGCGCGGGCTTTCCAGCTCGCCCGGCAGGTACAGCCAGGATTCGGTCAGGCGCTGCAGGGCGCCCGGCAGCGGCTCATCCAGGGTGCGCTCATTGAGGGAGTCCAGCGCCGCGCTCAGGTCGCCCTGTTCCGTGCTCTCGCCGGTGTTGGAGTAACCGACGTTGTAGCGCCAGACACGGTCGGAAATTTCCTGGGTGACCACGTGGTCATGGGGCAGAGCGATATGGCTCATCAGTTCACGCGCGTTGCAATGCTCATCCACCAGGCCTTCACGGCGGGCTTCACGATAGAGATTGCGCAGCAGCGGGGTCAGCGGCAGACGGTGGTGGTCACCGAAGCAGCTGCCGGCGTCGCGGACGGCGTCCAGATCAAGTGGCAGGTGGGACGTGGCGTGATGATCGGCGGTGGCGAGTTGTACTGACATGATATCGGGCTCCTTGCGGATTGGCGTTCGGAAATCGGCAGATAGGGCAACAGCAGACGGATTCAGGCCGGTCACGGCTTCAGCATGGCGCCCATCATCGGCATGCCGATGCGGGTCATGGCCATGAGGAGGCGGAGCGACGGAATCTCTTGCAGTGTCCTGTTCATGTTCTTTCCTGATTGCCTGGCGGGGCGTGGCAGTCATTTGCCTTCATCGTGACGCGGCGCTTCCCGTGAGCGAGGAGCTGGGCTGCGTTCGAGTGACCCGCCTGAGTGATCGGCTAGCGATGACTCATTATGTTTTGGTGCGATTGTTTTTCGAATTGCATAAAAAATCGTTATACATACTAGCGGCCTCGTGTGAAATCGCAACCCTAGCTTTCTGTCAGCCACGGGCCATCATTCTTTATACGGTGCTGGCTTTCCCCACGGCAATCGCTTTGTGAGGCTGATATGGCTTGCTTATGACATCGTGTGTTCCGCAACCGCAAACCGGCCAGAAATCGCCTCGCTAAGTATTTGATATAACGTGTGAATGAGAATTTTTTGCAGTCAGGTGTTGCGCATGTTTCTGCGAATCATTTACATTTGTCTCACTTGGAGTGAGCGAGGTGAGCCATGTACGTCTGTCTGTGCAAAGGTGTGTCAGACCACAAGATCCGCGAAGTCGTGGAACAGGGAGCGCGCAGCTTCCGCGAAGTCCGTGAGCAGACCGGCTGCGCGACCCAGTGCGGCAAATGTGCCTGCATGGCCAAGACCATCACTCGCGAAGCGGTTGCGCGTGAAATGATGCCGGCAGAGGATCTCGCCTACGCGGTGTGATGCAGGCTCGAGCCGAGGCTCGCCTGCCGGCGACTGACACTCCAGTCGCCGCCCAGTCGCCGCGCTGCCCAGCTGCGTGATCTGTTCTCGTCGACTCCCGGCAAGTGCTCGCTTGCCTGACGCCCGCCATCTGGTCTCAAGACCGGGTGGCGGGTGTTTTCGTATGGGCGCCAGGCAATCCGGTGTCGGTCGCCACATGACAACGCGGATACCAATCCTTCCCATTTGCGCCTAAAAGTCGATAACTTGTTGGTATGTCTCGAAAAATTCATGTTTTTGCGCCATACTTGCCGCACCTGATCGATAGGGCACGCCTGACGTGCCCGCGCTGCGGCTGATGCATGCCGTCATCAGGCGCAGCACAGAACCTGACGCAAGCAGCAACCCTGACAAGAGAGGAATGGCGACATGAAAGGCGATCCCAAGATCATCGAGCATCTCAACACCATACTGGCCAACGAACTGGTCGCCATAAATCAGTACTTCCTGCATGCGCGCATGTACAAGGACTGGGGCCTCAAGCGCCTGGCCAAGTGGGAATACGACGAGTCCATCGAAGAGATGCGTCACGCCGACACCCTGATCGAGCGCATCCTGTTCCTGGAAGGTCTGCCCAACCTGCAGGACCTCGGCAAGCTGCGCATCGGCGAGAACACCAAGGAAATGCTCGAGTGCGATCTGGCGCTGGAGCACCAGGCACATGGTGATCTGAAGGAAGCGATCGCCTACGCCGAACAGGTTCGCGATTACACCTCGCGTGACCTGTTCCGCAAGATCCTCGACGACGAGGAAGAGCACATCGATCACCTGGAGACCGAGCTGGGCCTGATCGAGAAGGTCGGCATCGAGCTCTACCTGCAGAAGCAGATCCACCACGAGATCGACTGATTCCGTGGCGGCTCGCTGAGTCGTGCAGAAACGAAAACGCCCCCGCTGCCGATGGCAGCGGGGGCGTTTTGTCTTCAGTGGCGCAGAACCGGCTTACTTGCCCAGTTCATTGACCAGCAGCGCTTCGACAGCCGCGATGCGGGCGTCGAGGCTCGCCTTGTCGGCGGCCAGAACCGTGATGTGGCCGATCTTGCGCCCCGCACGCGGCGCCTTGCCGTAGTCGTGCAGACGCGCGCCGGGGATGGCGAGCACGGCGTCACGTTCCGGCATGCGGCCGATGATGTTGAGCATCGCGCAGGGTGTGAGCAGTGTGGTCTCGCCCAGCGGCATGCCGGCGACGGCACGCAGGTGATTCTCGAACTGGCTGGTGACGGCGCCTTCGATGCTCCAGTGACCCGAGTTGTGCACACGCGGTGCGATCTCGTTGGCCAGCAGGCGCTCGCTGCCATCGTCGTTTCTGACGACGAAGAACTCGAAGGCCATCACGCCGACATAGTCGAGCTCGTGCATCACCTTGAAGGCAGCCGCCTCGGCTTCGGCCTGCAGGCCGTGGGAGTCGAGCGGCGTTGAGCAGTGCAGGATGCCGCTGCGATGTTCATTGCGTGACAGCGGCCAGGCGCGTGTCTCGCCATCGCGACCGCGTACCGCGATCACCGAGACTTCGTGATCGAAGGCGATGAAGCCTTCCAGGATCAGCGGCACGCTGCCGAGTTCGGCGAAGGTGTCGGCGACGTCGGCCATCTCGCGCAGCACTTTCTGGCCCTTGCCGTCATAGCCCAGCGTGCGTGTCTTGAGCACGGCGGGCAGACCGATGGTCGCGACGCCCGCTTCAAGGTCAGCCTGGCTGTCGACCAGCGCCAGCGGCGGCACCTCGATGCCAAGACGCATGAACAGCGACTTCTCGCTCCAGCGGTCACGCGCGGTATCCAGTGCGCCAGCCGGTGGGAAGGTCGGGCGCTCGGCCGCCAGACGCGCGACGGCGTCCGCCGGCACGTTCTCGAACTCGAAGGTGATGGCATCAGAGGCCGCCACCAGCTGCGTCAGGGCCGCATCATCCTGCCAATCGGCACAGAGATGATGACCGTGGACGCGACCGCAGGGCGAATCCGAAGGATCAAGGAAGGTGAAGCGGGCATTCAGGGCGGCGCCGGCCTGAGCCAACATGCGGCCCAGCTGACCGCCGCCGACGATACCGAAGCGGAACGGCTGGCTCATGGCTTACTCGCCTCCGTGGGACAGGCTGGGTGCGTCGGGGCGCGGGTCCGGGTTGTCGAGCACACGGTCGGTCTGCTCGGCACGGAAGTTGATCAGCGCGGTGCGGATGGCCGGGTACTTGTTGGCCAGCTGGCTGGCGGCCAGCAGCGCGGCATTCACGGCGCCGGCGCGGCCGATGGCCAGCGTGCCGGTGGGGATGCCGGCGGGCATCTGCACGATGGAGAGCAGGGAATCGACACCTGACAGCATGCTGGACTGCACCGGCACGCCCAGCACCGGCAGCCAGGTCTTGGCGGCACACATGCCCGGCAGATGCGCCGCGCCACCGGCACCGGCGATGATGACCTCGAGGCCACGCTCGGCAGCGGTATCGGCATAGTCGAACAGCAGGTCGGGCGTGCGATGGGCAGAGACGACCTTGACCTCGTGTTCGATCCCCAGCGCTTCCAGGGTTTCGACCGTATGGCACATGGTCGCCCAATCCGATTTTGATCCCATGATGACACCAACCAGTGCGCTCATGCTTCCTCCGCTCTTGACGTGGTATGAACCAGCTCACAGTGCCTGCCAGACGTGCCGGGCAGTGCGCTGTGTGGGCGTGGCCGAGCCGCGCGGGCAGATCATGCCCGCAAGCGGCTCAATGCGTATGTCTGGAAAAACAAGCGGCGCAGTATAGCACCGCGACCGACAGGCGGCATGTACCTGTCTGGTCGGTCAGGATGTGGGCGCGGCAAGGCCGCGGATCAGCAGGACCAAGCCGAGATCAGCGCGAAGCGTGGCACCGGCTCGCCCTGGATCTCGACGTTCTCCATGAACATGCTCAGCGGACGCACCCACAGCCCGCATTCACCATAAAGAGCACGATAGACCACCAGCAGCTCTTCGGTCTCGCTGTGGCGACTGGTGCCGATCACTTCGTACTGCGCGCCCTTGTAGTGGCGGTAGAGGCCCGGCACGGGACGATTTTCCGGCAGCGGCGGCATGGCAGGCAGGTCAGTCATGGCGATTTCCTTGAGGGTGAAGCCAAAAGCGAGAAGCAAGAAGCGGTGAAGCCAACAGCGAGAAGCAGGCGTATCAGTCGGCAGCGTTCGGCGTATCAGCCACAGACGTTTCATCAGCGACAGGCGTGGCCTTGGCACCGCGGCGTGCGATGCGCGCCAGCACGCGGGCAGCGGCGGTGAAGCCGAAGCTGCCGGTGACGAAGGTAGCCGCGCCGAAGCCGCCAGCGCAATCCAGGCGCGTGGCGCTGTCGCCGGGCTTGGTGGCACACACCTCGCCGTCGGCGCCGGGGTAGGTCAGCTGCTCGTCGGAATAGACGCACTCGACATCGAACCGGCGCTTCAGGTTGCGACTGAAATTGTAGTCGCGACGCAGCAGTGAGCGAACGCGCGCCAGCAGCGGGTCCTGCTCGGTGCGGGCGAGATCACCGATCTGGATGCGCGTCGGGTCGAGCTGGCCACCGGCGCCGCCCGTCACGGTCAGGCCCAGCTTGCGCCGCTTGCACCAGGCGATCAGCGCTGTCTTGGCGGGCACGCTGTCGATGGCGTCGATGACGTGATCGAGGTCGTCGTGGATCAGCTCGGCGAGGTTGTCCGGCGTGACGAAGGCCGAGATGGCGTGGATCTTCATCTGCGGCGCGATCAGCTGGCAGCGCTCGGCCAGCACCTCGACCTTGGGACGACCGATCTGGCCATCCAGCGCATGCAGCTGACGATTGACGTTGGAGACGCAGACATCATCGAGATCGATCAGCGTCATCTCACCGATGCCGGAGCGAGCCAGTGCCTCGGCGCTCCAGCTGCCGACACCGCCGACCCCGATCACCGCGACATGCGCGTGGCGGAAGTGGGCGAAGGCGCTGGCACCGTAAAGGCGGCGGATGCCACCGAAGCGGAAGTCGTAGTCGTCTTCTGCAGGGGCCTGGCTGGCAGCGCCGGCCGCAAAGAAGCTCTCCAGCATCCGTTCGCTGGCGGAGGGCGTGCTGTCGTGGGTTGACGGCTCGCCTGAGGGCTTGCGGTCAGGGCTCTGTTCTTCAGAGCTTTTGCTTTCAGAGCTTTTATTTTCAGAGCTCTGCTGTTCTGGGCTCATGTCGGTCGAGTCCGGGGTGTCGGAAGAGGTGGTCATGCGCAGCTCGCGAATCTCGGGGGAACGGGTGGCAGTCGGCAGGGACGCGCTCAGTCAGCCGGGTCGTCGGCGGATGCATCGAGCCAGTGTCTGGTCGGGCGCTCTGCCAGATGTTCAGCGTAGCGTTCGGGCAGATGGCCCAGCCAGCCGAAGCGCTCCATCAGTGCCGCGTAGGCACCTTCTGGCGGACACGACAGGCTCAGCCAGCCACCTTCGGGATGAGGAAGCTCAAGCCCGACAGCCGCCAGCAGCAGGCGGGGGCATTCCAGTGTCGTGGCGAAGTAGCGATTGTAGTTGCCCTTGCCATGCTTGGCGTCGCCGATGATCGGGTAGCCACGGCGTGACAGGTGACGGCGAATCTGGTGGCGGCGACCGGTCAGCGGATGGGCCTCGACCAGCGAGAAGCGCGACTGCGGGTAGCGATCGATGGCGATGGGCAGCTCGACCTGTGCCAGGCGGCGCGTGTCGGTGATGGCTTCCTGCTCCGGCATCTCGGCCTTGGGCAGCTTGCCATCTTCCTTGCGCAGGCCGTAATCGAGGCGTTGCTGCTCGGGCGCGACACCGCGCACTATCGCCAGATAGCGCTTGCTGACCTGCTGCTCCTCGAAGGCGGTGCTCAGCTTGCGCGCCGCCTGGGGCGAGAGGCCGAACACCATCAGCCCTGATGTCGGACGATCGAGGCGATGCACGGGGAAGACATGCTGGCCGATCTGGTCGCGCAGACGCTGAAGCAGAAACTCGGTCTCGTGCTTGTCTATGGGGCTGCGGTGCACCAGCAGGCCCGATGGCTTGTGGACCACCACCAGCACCTCATCCTGGAACAGGATGTCGAGTGGCTCGGCGGGTTCAGTCAGCTCAACAGGCTCAGCCGGCTCAGTCACCTCAGCAGACTTGGCCTCGAGAGACGTGGGCGTGGCGTCCGCCATCGGCGCAGGTGTCTGAGGCGCCGTCGGCGCCTCGGAGTGCGGAGCATCAGAAGAAGAGGGCATGGGCATCACGGCAGCAGGAAGACGAAAGCCGACCATCGCAATGAGGGTCGGCGTGTATTGTCCGGCTTTCGCCGCTGGCTGTCATGTCCGGCGTGGTGTTGGGCGCGCGGATGCCTGATGTCAGGGCCTGATCAGCAGGCCGGCGGCGAGCCACTGCACCAGCAGGTTGACCGCGATACCCGGGGCTTGCTCTGCCCCCACCTGCGGCGTCAGCAGCTTCCCTAGCCGGCCGAAGCTCAGGCCCTCGGCACCGGCCGCGAGGATGGCGCCGAGAGCCAGGTCTTCCAGCGGTTCGAGAGAGCGATAGTGCACCTCGGGCGCGCCAGCGGTGGGCTGGCGCCAGACGATCCAGGGCGTGGGCGCGTCCGACTCGACCGGCGCGCGTGGTGGCTCATCGTTGTCGATGGCCTTCCAGATGGCCGGCGTATCGAAGTGGAACAAGAAGCGCTTGAGGGACGGGTGCGCTGCCAGGGCCAGCTCGGGCCACTCCTCGGGGGCCAGCGTCTGCAGGGGCTCGACACTCAGCGGGGTGCTGTCCACCACATCCAGCGCCAGCCCCAAAGCCCACTCGAAGGCGGCCATCTCGGTGACCAGGGAGCGCTCGGGTTCGCGCGCCGCGACGAAGGCCGGGAAATGCTGGCCTGCCCAGCGAATCGAATAATGACTCGGCGGGTGGGCCGCGAGGTAGTCACGACACAGCAGCCCGAAGGCGTCATCGCCGATCAGGGTGTGCACGGCCTCGAAATCCCCGCCGAAGACCTCGAAGAGCCGCAGCCGATAGGCCATCGCGTAGATGTCGAGGCGCTCCTCGGCGCTGGCAAGCTGATCACTGATGACGGCCTCGGCCGCCGCGCTGCGGGTGTCAGGGCTCGGTGTCGCGAGGTAGGCGCCCGTGGTCTCCTGCAGTTGCATCAAGGCGCTGCGATCAGCACCGCCTGCAGGGCTCGCTTGCGTCATGCGCGCAGCCCTCCGTGGTCTGGCGTCTGGTTCTCGCGCGCAGCATCCGCCAGCGGACGACCACTGCGGCGGCGCAGCTCGGCGTACTCCTGCATCAACTCCGACCAGGGCGGGAAGTTGTCGTCACGCTCGATCATGGTGGCGACATCGCCGAAGCGCTCCCGCGCGGCGTCATACAGCGTCCACACGGTGTCCGGGACGGGCTGGTCATGGGTGTCGATGCATAGCTCGCCGCCGGAGACCTCCTGCCGGATATGCCCGGCCAGATGGTGCTGCCAGACGCGCTCTGCCGGCATGGCGTCCAGATAGGTCAGCGGGTCGAAGCCATGGTTGTGGCTCGAGACGATGACGTTGTTCAGGTCGAGCAGGATCAGGCAGTCGGCGCGGCGGCTGACCTCGGCCAGAAACTCCCATTCGCTCATCTCGTCAGGGCGCCAGGTCAGATAGCTGGAGACATTTTCCAGCAATAATTGACGGCCGAGCGCGTTCTGGACCTGATCGATGCGTTCGGCCAGATGGTCGATGGTGGCATCGGTATAAGGCAGCGGCAGCAGGTCGTGGAACTGATGCGCGCCGGTACGCGTCCAGCACAGGTGGTCGGAGACCCACAGCGGTTCGATGCGCTCGCACAGGGCGCGCAGCTCGCGCAGGTAACGGCTGTCGATGGGGTGGCTGCCACCGATGGACAGTGAGACGCCATGCAAGGCGATGGGGTAGTGCTCGCGGACTCGCTCGAGATGATGAAGTGGCTTGCCGCCGGCACTCAGACCACCGGTACTCAGGCCACCAGTACTCAGGCCACCAGTACTCAGGCCACCGTATTCTCTGGCGCCGTGGCCCATGTAGTTCTCGCTGATGGCCTCGAACCAGTCGATGTCCGGCAGCGTCGTCAGAATCTCGTGATAGTACTCGGGGCGCAGGCCCAGCCCTTGGCCGATGCCGGCGCTGGCGGGCGTGGGCAGGCGAGCGGTGACAGCTGTCGTCATGCGTGAGTCCTCTTCTGAGCGAAGGCAGAGGGTGCGGAAAAGGGCGAGGCAGAGGGCGAGTCAGGAGAGCTGAAAGACACCCGCCAGGCTTCCCGGACAGAAACCGAGCCAGAGCCAGAACCAGAATCAGGAACGGGAGGACGGTGTGCCGTCCTCCCGTCGGTAATTCGCCAGAGGCGCCTGCCAGGGCAGACGCCTCTGCGTGCCTGAGGATCAGCCCTCGACGACAGTACCACCTTCGCCGACACAGGATTCAGCGCTGGCAGTGTACGACCAGCCCTGGCCCTTGCAGGCGTTGTGGCCCTTGCAGGCGCTGTTGGCGGTCGCGCATTCGGAGGTGCCCTTGCAGGAGTTGATGCCGGAGCACTTCACGGCATTGTCACCGGCGTGCACCGGCAGCGAGGTCAGGGCGGCAGTGGAGAACAGCGCGGCGGCAGCGGCGGCGAAGGTGGCAGCAGTAACGGTCTTCTTCATGGTCATGATGGCTTCCTATCGGGCAGGGCCCGTATTTTTTGAATTATGGATCAGGAACATCGTGGCACCCGCTTGCGTCAGACAGCTCGTTCAGGCGGGTCATGAAGTCATACGCCGTCAAAATACAGTTGGATGCGGAAACGCCAAAAAAATCTGACATCATTGTTCACTATGCTTGGAAAGGCAGTCTTGCCGAATTAGTGAGCCTGCTTATGGTACGCTTTCGCCATCATCTGCCCGATTGCCGATATCCCTTCCTCTTGCTGGAGTTCCCCATGCCGGACCTACTTCGACGCCTGTGGCGCATACCGCGCTGGCGCTGGAGCATCGTGCTCGTTCTACTGTTGGGGGGCTGCAGTGCCGTCGCGATTCATCAGCTCGATGAGCGTTTCGGCCCCGCGTCACCGCGTGAGCGGGTGGTGTCACACGACAGTCTTGCCGGGCGCCAGTGGGAGGATGAGGTCAAGCCGGTGATCGAGACGCGCTGCGTGGTCTGTCATGGCTGCTACGACGCTCCCTGTCAGCTCAAGATGTCATCGGCCGCCGGGATCGATCGCGGCATGAATCCGGCGCCGGTCTACGATGGCACGCGCTTGCTGGCGGCCAATCTGACGCGCATGTTCGAGGACGCGGACACCACCGAACAGTGGCGCAGCATGGACTTCTCGCCGGTGCTCAATGAGCGCTTCGACTCTCCGGCCGCCAATCTGGAGGGCAGTGTGCTGTTCCGTGCGCTCAGCCAGAAGCGCAAGGCGCCGCTGCCGGTGACGGAAGATGGCCTGCTGCCGGAAGACCGCTTCGACCTGTCGCTCAATCGCAGTCAGGTGTGTGCCCCCGTCGAGGGCTACGACAAGTTCGCCGAAGACCATCCTGACTGGGGCATGCCCTACGCCCTGCCACAGGTCAGCGATGAAGAGCACCGCACGCTGGTGAACTGGCTGGCCAAGGGTGGCGCGATGACCGGTCCGGCACCACTGCCCCAGGCGCTGATGCCGCACATCGAGCAGGCCGAGCGCTTCTTCAACGGCGACAGCCTCAAGCAGCGCCTGATGAATCGCTATATCTACGAGCATCTCTTCCTGAGCCATGTGTATTTCCCGGACATCAAGGGCGCGGATGGACGGCCGATCTTCTTCAAGCTGGTGCGTTCCAGCACCCCGCCGGGCGAGCCGATCAAGCGCATCTCCACGCGCCGCCCCTACGATGCACCCTATGCCTCCTACACCGCCGATGAGCGCGCGAGCCTGCCCCACGATGACGCCGGACGCCCGCGGGTCTATTACCGTCTGTGGCAGGAGCGCGCGACGATCCTGGCCAAGAATCATCTGCCCTATGCGCTCGATGATGCTCGCTTCAAGCGCTGGCAGGCGCTGTTCCTGACACCGGATTACCCGGTGGATGACCTGCCGGATTACGACCTCAAGACGGCCTCGAATCCTTTCCTGACCTTCGAGGCCATCCCGGCCGAGTCACGCTATCGCTTCATGCTGGATGAGTCGCAGAACACCATCATGGGCTTCATCAAGGGGCCGGTCTGTCGCGGTCAGGTCGCGGTGGATGTGATCAATGATCACTTCTGGGTCGGCTTCACCGATCCGAAGATGTTCAGCCACCCGGAAGTGGAACGCACCCTGGCCGAGGAAGGGAAGAATCTCAGCCTGCCCGCCGAGCAGAGCAGCAATGCGTTGCCGATCAGCTCCTGGGTCAAGTTCGAGCGCAAGCAGACCGCCTACCTCAAGGCCAAGCAGCGCCTGATGTCCCAGGCCTATCTCGATGGCGATCTGCGCCTGGATGAGCGAGTGCTGTGGGACGGCAGCGGCTGGACCGACGGCCCCGGCCAGGGGCGCAATCCCAACGCGGCCCTGACCATCTATCGCCACTTCGACAATGCGGCGGTGATGAAGGGGTTGGTCGGTGGCGTGCCCAAGACGGGCTGGATCATCGATTACCCGATGCTGGAGCGCATCCACTATCTGCTGGTCGCCGGCTTCGATGTCTATGGCAATCTCGGCCATCAGCTGGTCACCCGTCTGTACATGGACTTCCTGCGCATGGAAGGCGAGAACAACCTGCTGGTGCTGTTGCCGGCGGGCGAGCGCCAGGCGGTGCATGACAGCTGGTATCGCGACGTCAGCCCCGGGCTTGTCGAGCTGCTGTTCAAGAAGCCGCCGCAGTTCGATGCACCCAGTGGCATCGTCTGGACACCGCAGGAGCTGTCATCCCCGAACCAGGCTCGCCTTGGTCTGATGCGGCGCATGCAGGAGCGCCTCGCGCCGGAACTCGGCCATGAGCGCAGCCTGAGCAATGTCGAGGACGAGCACGTGCGACATGAGCTGCAGGCCCTCGCTGCGGTGCAGGGAGTCTCGGCCAGCCTGATGCCGGAGGTGACGATCGTTGCGCTGGAGGATGGCACTGATGACTCGCCGCGCCTTTACAGCGTGCTGCGCAATTCCGCCCACGCCAACATCACCAGCCTGTTCGATGAGGAGGTAAATCGCCGTCCTGAGCAAGACACTCTCGATGTCTTGCGTGGCGTGGCGGGCGATTACCCGAATGCCTTCTGGCGTCTGACGGCTGACACCCTGACGGGGCTGGCAGAGCGGGTGGCGGCACTCGAGACCGAAGAGGACTATCGCGCCCTGCAGGCCGATATCGGGGTGCGCCGGACTGATCCGCGCTTCTGGGAGTTTTCCGACAGCGTGCTGCGCACCAACTATGCTGATCGCCCTGTCGAAGCGGGCCTGCTGGACTATAACCGCCTCGAGAACCGCTGATTGCCAGCAAGGCTTGAGCGGCTGAGGCAAGGCCTGCTGTCAGGACTGTCTGGGCTGCCAGAACTGTCAGGGTTATCAGGACTGTCATGACGACTGGCCTGACAGAAGGAAGAAGCCCGCCACGCACATTGCGTGGCGGGCTTCTTCTTGTGTAGTGCCAAAATGGCGCCCTGGCGGCTGATCAGCGCAGTGTCGCGCTGCGTGATGTGCTGTCAGCAGGCGTCATCAGCGACCGCCCTGACACTCGCCTTCGGCCAGTTCGATCAGGCCATCCAGATGCAGGATATGCACCTCGCGGGCACGAATGTCGACCAGCCCCTGGGTCTGGAAGCGGGTCAGGATACGGCTGATGGTTTCGACGGCAAGCCCCAGATAGTTGCCGATATCGGCGCGTGCCATCGACAGGCGGAAGCTGTACGGCGAATAGCCACGACGACGGAAGCGCTGTGACAGGTTGACCAGGAAGCTCGCCAGTCGCTCATCGGCTGTCTTGCGCGACAGCAGCATCATCATGCGGCGATCTTCGTGCAACTCCTTGCTCAGGCTCTTGAACAGCTGGGTTCTCAGTTCCGGCATCTGCTCCGAGAGCGCATTGAGGCGGTCGAAGGGAATCTCGCAGACGGTGGTGGTCTCCAGCGCCACCGCAGTGCCGGGATAGCAATTGCTGTCGATGGCATCCAGCCCGGCCAGCTCGCTGGGCAGGTAGAAGCCGGTCAGCTGCTCCATGCCGCTGTTTTCATTGGTGATCTGCTTGAGACTTCCGGAGCGCACCGTGAAGACGCAATCGAAGGCATCGCCCTGGGTGAAGAGTACTTCCCCTTTTCTGAGTGGCGCGCGACGGCGGATGATGGCGTCAAACTGGTCGATATCTTCCATGTTCAGTGCCAGTGGCAGGCACAGTGAACTCAGCGAACAGGTCTGGCAGCGGGCTTCATGGGCGCGCAAGCGGTGTGATGCCTGTGCATTGGCCGTCATGGTGACTCTCCTGAGGAATGTCACCGCTACCCCTGGGGCAGGGCAGCGGGAGGGGTCTTTCGGGCGCAACAACGGTGGGGCGGGGCCTTGTCGCCCGCCGCTACCCTGCCTAGCCGAATTGAATCGAGCGGCCAGAGTCTGAGCGCTTATCGGCTAATGCAGTGCAATTTCGTGGCGCCATAATATTAGATTTTATTAATTCATTATCCTGCCCAACCCATGGGCGTTGCAAGGTGTGTGAACTTTAGGCCGGGTTGGCCCCGCATGACCATACCGCGACGACCTGCCTCAGCCAGCTGCGCCGAGCAGCAGGATCAGTGCGGCGGCCAGCGTCGCCAGTGCCAGTATGCCCCAGGCACGTGGTGCTGGTGTGCCAGGCTGACGTACGCCGTTGATGCGATGTTCCTGCATGGGGCCATCGCCTTCGCGCTCGTCGCTGTCAGCGCTTGCAGCGCGCGAAAGGCTGCCCAGCGCCAGCATGGCGAACAGCACCAGGCTGCCCAGCGTGAGGGCCAGCACCCAGAGATTCCAGAACAGGGGGAGTCCAGTTGTCTCCAGCAGATTCATGTCGTGTCTCCTGAGCGGTGTCCTGTCATGGGCCACGGCTGGCGATGTCGCTCGCGGGGGCGGCCTGCTGCAGGTAGGCGAGCAGCGCCGTGATTTCGGCAGTGCCACGCACGTCATTGGGGGCGGCGAGAATCTCGTCTTCCGCGTAGGGCACGCCCAGGCCTTGCAGGGCTCGCATGCGTGCCGCGATGCCTTCACCGCTCAATGCCCGCTCGAACAGCCACGGGTAGGCGGGCATCGCTGAGCCCGGCACCTGACTGCGCGGGTCATGCAGATGCAGGCGCTGCCAGGCATCGTCATGCTGCGCAGGCAGCTTGCTCAAATCCGTCCCCCAGCGCTCGACGCCCCACAGCGAAGGGCGGTCGTAATAGCGCTCTCGGGCGGTCGTCGCATCACCGTGGCGCGCCGTGTCGCCCGGTAGATCGCGCACCATGCGTGTGTGGCACTGCTGACAGCCCTCGCGTTGGTAGATGCGCTGGCCCTCCAGCGCCAGGGCGCTCAGCGGTTTGAGGTCTTCGGGTGCGCTGGCGAGGCTGGGGTGAGCCCCGAGCGGCACCAGCTGGGCGAGGGCGCCGAGGCTCATGGTGAGCAGGCATAGTGCCGTCATCAGGCCGGCGTGACGTTCGAGCAGGACATGTCTCATGCGTAGTGCCCTCCCGAGGATGTGGCAGGGGGCGTGGTAGAGGGGGACGCAGAGTGCATGGCAGGTTCTGATGATGCCTTGTGCGAGCCGGAGCTCAGGCGCTGACGCTCATGAGCGGCTTGGCGTTCGCTCTTTTGATCAGCCAGGGTGCGCGTCACATTGAGGAGCATCAGCAGCAAGCCGAGCGCCCAGCAGGCGAGCCCGCCCAGCGAGATCATCATCGGCATGCGGGCCGCTTCCAGCACCTCGCTCAAGGTGTATAGCGGCCTGCCGTCATTTGCCAGCACATGCCACATGCTGCCTTGAAGCAGCGTGGTCGCCCAGCTGGCGGCAACGCACAGCAGGGTGCCGATGATGACCAGCAGGGCGTGAGTCTTGAGCAGCGCGAGGGAGCGCATCGGGGGCAGCAGGTGATAGGCCATCACGATGGCGACTGTCGCGACCACTCCCAGGCTTGCTGCCGGCGACAGACTGTTGGCGGCACTGAAGGTCAGGGCATTGAGGGTCGGCAGTGACAGCAGGCTGTATTCAAGAACCGCCAGGGCATAACTGACCAGAGCTGCCGCCAGCAGGCAGATCAGCGGATCCCGGCGCAATGAGTGCCAATCCTCCTTGAGTGTCATCAGGCCATTGAGGCTGAGTGCCAGCCCCGGCGCCAGCAGCAGGAGGCCCATCGCCATGCCCAGCGTCTGGCTCCAGGCCGGCAGGGCGCTCGCGAACAGCAGCGGAGCACCTCCCCATGTCGCCAGCAGCACCAGCATCCAGAAGCTGGTGGCGGCCAGCCGATGCGAGTAGAGCGGCAGCCGTGAGCGGCTCGTCACCATGTGATGGAGCAGGGCAATGACGCCGAATGCGAACATGCCGCCGGGGAGTGGCCCTGCCTGCCAGCGCTGAATCAGTGCCTCGAGGCTGCCCGTGAAGAGCGGTATCGATTCCAGCAGGCCGATCGGCACGCTGAGCGAGATCAACACATGCTGTATCAACACCAGCATCAGGCCGGCGATGAAGTACCAGCAGGCCACCGGCAGGCGGCGCAGCGTGCGCTGTTCCAGCACTGTGAAGAAGACCCACGCCACGGCCAGCCAGACGAGGGTCATCAGGAGATCGACGAGCCAGGGCGCTTCGGCCATGTATTGGCCCGAGGAGTAGCCTGCGACAATCGCCAGTGCGCCGAGCGCGACCACGGCCTGCCAGCCGAGGAAGGTGAAATGCATCAACTTGAGCGTGAAGGGGGGCAGTGCGATATCCGCTATCGCCGTCTCGGCGTCCGTGCGTGATTCGCGTTGCAGGACACTGTGCATGGCGATGGAGTAGCCGCCGGCGATCACTGCCGAGCCGCCCAGACCGTAGAGCAGCAGGTGGTGCTGCAAGGGAGCGAGGCGGCCGTAGCTCAGCCAGGCCACTTCCGGCCCCAGTGATGGCCATAGCCAGATGAGGTTGAGCCACACCGCCAGACAGAGGCTGAGCAGGCCCCAGATGACGGCCATGCGAGAAAAATCATGGCTTGCGTGATGATGATGGTTCACGCGGGGATGACAGGCCGAAGCCTCAAGAGCTGTACGCATATCACGACCTCGTCGGCAGTGGGCGAAAGCGCAGTGCTGGTGGTGACGGTGCTGGAAGCGGCGCTGCGGAAGCGGTCATGTCATCGACGCCCCTGTCAGGGCGGCAGGGCTGGCGCTGACCGATATCACGCGCGACCATGACCGACTGACAGGCCATCCCTCGCGCTGGAATGCAGCGTTTACCCCTCATCGGTTCCAGCGTTGTCTGGCGCGAGCCGTACGAGATCAACAGGAGAATTTCGCTTGCCCGCCGTCACTTCATCATCGGACGAAGATGCCAATGCGTCCAATACGGCTGAGGTCCCCAGCCCTTACGCCGAGGAAGGCTTTCGTGTCGCCAGCCTGGCCGATGTCGCCTCGGAGCTTGCTGCTCGCCAGACCATGTCCCACGACGCGCTGGCCGCGCGAGGGCCGTGGCGAGGCTGGTTGGCGGAACTGGGGCCGCTTGAAATCCATGGACGACCGGGGCGTGCCCTGCTATTGCATGCGCATGGTGCCGGCGCCGGGCGTGAGACCGACTTCCATCAACAGTTCGGCGCTGCCTGCCTGATGCAGGACATGGCGTGGCTGGCATTCGATTTCGGCTATCTCGTCAGGATGCGCTGCGAAAGCCGCCGCCGACCGCCGCCCCGGCTGCCCGGGCTGATCGAGGAGATGGCGCGCTGGTGTCAGGCGCTGATGGTGTGTGTGGCGGCCGTCGACTCCTTGCGATCGCTGCCCTGGCTGGTCGGCGGCAAGTCGATGGGCAGTCGTGTGGCCTCCCATCTGCTGGTGGAGTTGACCCGGGCGGCGCATGCGCCGTTGCCGGTCGGGTGGTACGCGCTGGGCTATCCGTTTCATCCCACGGGCAAGCCCGACAAGTTGCGTATCGACCATCTGCCGGATATCCCGATGGCCGGCTTGATCTGTCAGGGCAGCCGCGATCCCTTCGGAACTCGCGAGGAAGTGACGGAATATCCGTTGCCGGAAAGCCTTACATTGCTTTGGCTGAATGATGGCGAACATGATTTCAAGCCACGAAAAGCGAGTGGCGAGACGCGTGAAGGACTGATTTCGCGTGCGGCGCAGGCCTTGGCCAATCACCCGGCGCTGGGCGGAAAACGGCAGTGAATCGCCACCATGCGAGGGGCATTACCCTGGCCTTCGATGGCGACAGCGGCATGTCAGAATGATGACGCAACGCTGATGTTTACTGGCCTGCAGGCGAGATGCAGCGGGAAAGTCCTGTCTTATCAATACTCTGTCGCGGGCGATTGCTGAAATTGTGCGCAAAAAAAGTATTGACTCATGGGCCGGATTCCGTAGAATGCAGCGCCAACGAGACAGGGGTGGTTAGCTCAGTTGGTAGAGCACCAGCCTTACAAGCTGGGGGTCACTGGTTCGAACCCAGTACCACCCACCATTTGAAAAAAGTCATTGCTTTTCAAAGCGTTACTTGATTAAATGGCCTGGTTCGTGAGCAGAAGCAAGCGATTGTCGTGGACCGGTAGTTCAGTTGGTTAGAATGCCGGCCTGTCACGCCGGAGGTCGCGGGTTCGAGTCCCGTCCGGTCCGCCATTCTCGTTTGTCATGCGCCCGATGTTGAGTTGTTCTGAAGTGGACCGGTAGTTCAGTTGGTTAGAATGCCGGCCTGTCACGCCGGAGGTCGCGGGTTCGAGTCCCGTCCGGTCCGCCATCAGAATCGCGAGATATCACCGCTGCTTGCAGCAAAGATCGTTTGTGTTGGGTGATTAGCTCAGTTGGTTAGAGCACAAGCTTCACATGCTTGGGGTCACTGGTTCGAATCCAGTATCACCCACCAATGCGGACCGGTAGTTCAGTTGGTTAGAATGCCGGCCTGTCACGCCGGAGGTCGCGGGTTCGAGTCCCGTCCGGTCCGCCATTCGATCTCATAGAATTCGTGAAACCCGAGCTTTCGAGCTCGGGTTTTTGCGTTTCTGGCTGTCGGAAAGTCTTCTGTACTGGCCCGGCCCGCTTGTCTCCCTGTCCTTGCCTCTTTCCTCTTCTCTCTTCTCGACCTGGCCATGCTCCAGGCTTGTCGGCCTTCCATGGGCACATCACGACATTTCGTTCTTTCCCGTTGATGGGTGTCCTGCGCGGTTGCTCACCTCTCTGATGTCATCACTGATGTCATTCGCAATGTGGCCTTTGGGAGTATTGAGCCCATGGCGCGATGCTCTACACTGGGATCACTCGTTTCATACGACCGTTTGCCATCTGTCATCAGTCGTTGATGTCCTGACAACCTGTTACTGACGACCATGACTCAGTGAGTGTTGCTGATGAGAGTGGCGGCGGCGCGATATAACAATGATTGTCCGAGGGGCTCGAGACAGCCAAGGAGAGACCGCAATGACTGCCTATCCGAATATCTTCCGTCCGCTGACGTTGGGCCACATCACGCTCAAGAACCGTGTGCTGATGGGCTCTATGCACACGGGGCTTGAGGAGACTCCCGATGGCTTCGCGCGCCTGGCGGCGTTCTATCGTGAGCGTGCACGCCACGGGGTGGCGCTGATCGTCACGGGCGGTATCGCGCCGAACGCGGAAGGGGCTGTCATGCAGGGGGCCGCGAAGCTGACCACCCCGGAGGAGGCGGAGCACCATCGTGAGGTCACCGAGGCGGTGCACGCCGAGGATGGGCGCATCTGTCTGCAGATTCTGCATGCGGGGCGCTATGCCTACTCGCCGGATCAGGTCGCGCCCTCGGCGATTCAGGCGCCGATCAACCCCTTCACGCCACGCGCGCTGAGCACATCAGAGGTCAAGGAGCAGATTGCTGACTACGTGCGCTGCGCCAGCCTGGCCCGCGAGGCCGGCTATGACGGCGTCGAGGTGATGGGCTCGGAAGGCTATTTCATCAACCAGTTCATCTGTCGGCGCACCAATCAGCGCGAGGATGAGTACGGGGGCAGCTTCGAGAATCGCATCCGCTTGGCGGTGGAGATCGTCGCCGGTATCCGTGCCGCGCTGGGTGAGGACTTTCTGATCATCTATCGCCTCTCGATGCTGGATCTGGTCGATGAGGGCAGCACCTGGGAGGAAGTGGTCGCGCTCGGCAAGGCCATCGAGGCGGCAGGGGCGAGCCTGATCAATACCGGCATCGGCTGGCATGAGGCGCGTGTGCCGACCATCGTCACCAGCGTGCCGCGCGCTGTCTTCACCGGGCTGACCCAGCGCATGAAGCAGGAGCTCAGTCTGCCGCTGATCACCACCAATCGCATCAACATGCCCGAGGTTGCCGAGTCGGTGCTGGCCGAGGGCCATGCCGACATGGTGTCGATGGCGCGACCGTTCCTGGCGGACCCGCAATGGGTCAGCAAGGCCAGAGCGGACGATGCTGCCATCATCAATACCTGCATCGCCTGCAATCAGGCGTGTCTCGATCATACCTTCCAGATGAAGCTGACCTCGTGTCTGGTCAATCCGCGTGCCTGCCATGAAACCGAGATGGTGATCGAGCCTGCGCGACATGAGCGCCGCGTGGCAGTGGTGGGCGCAGGTCCTGCGGGGTTATCTGCCGCCGTGACGGCGGCAGAGCGTGGTCACGAGGTGGTGCTGTTCGAGGCGCAGTCCGAGGTGGGTGGGCAGTTCAATTTCGCGCGCCGCATCCCCGGCAAGGAAGAGTTCGACGAGACACTGCGTTACTTCAACGAGAAGCTGGTGCGTTGTGGGGTCGAGGTGCGTCTCAATACTCGCGCCACCGCCGAGATGCTGGCGGAATTCGATGCCGTGATTCTGGCCTCGGGGGTGAAGGCGCGGACGCCGGATATCGAGGGTGTCGAAGCCGGTATCGAGCGGGGGCAGGTGCTCAGCTATGCCGAGGCGATCAGTGCGCCGGAGCGGGTCGGGCGTCGCGTGGCGTTGATCGGGGCTGGCGGGATCGGCTTCGATGTCGCGGAGCTGATGACTCACGTCGAGCCGTCGCCCTCGCTGGATGGTGAGCTGTGGTGCGAGGAGTGGGGGGTGGATCTCTCGGTCAGCACGCCTGGCGGCCTCAAGGCACCCGTGGTGCCGCAGGCGCCTCGTGAGGTGTGGCTGCTGCAGCGCAAGACTTCCAAGCCCGGCAAGGGGCTGGGCAAGACCACTGGCTGGGTGCATCGCGCGACCCTCAAGCAGCGTGGCGTCAAGATGGTCGCCGGCTGTGAGTATCGCTCGATCGACAGCGAAGGCCTGACTGTCAGCCTCAATGGCGAAGAGCAGCATCTGGCTCTGGACAGCATCGTGCTGTGCGCCGGGCAGGATTCGGTGCTGGAGCTCAAGGCGCCTCTGGAGGCGGCGGGGGTGGAGCTGCATATCATCGGTGGCGCCGACAAGGCGGCAGAGCTGGATGCCAAGCGCGCGATCGCGCAGGGCACCATGGCGGCCGCTGCCCTTTGAGTTGACCGCGATCACGCATGGGGATATTCAGCGTTGAGCTGAGCCTGACCACTGCCTAGACTGATGGAAGCCACCGCGGACGCCGTGCCTTTGCTGCATGTGCCTCCGTGGTGGCTTTGTCGTCTTCAGAGTTTGCCTCGGGCGCCGCGCCAGCGGCTCGATGCGCTCTGATCTCTGCCTTGCCGCCACGATGGGATCTGCTCATGTCACCGCACGCTGCCGCCTCACGCCATGCCACCGCTGAGGCTCTGATGCCGGACACCGAGGACAGTCCTTTGCCGCCTCACAGGGAGGATGCTCGGACTTCATCATCGCTGGCCGCCTCCCCGCCGGTAGCCGAGACACTGGACAGCCTGATGGATCTGTTCACGCCGCCAGCGGTCGAGCGCCTGGCGTGGCCGCTGGCCGATGAGGCCGGTGTGATCGTCGAGTGCCTGCGCGCCGACACGCTGGACAGCGAGATTTCCGGCAACAAGGCCTGGAAGTTGCGTCTGCCGCTGGCCAGGGCGTTGAGCGAGAAGCGGGGCATCATCAGCTGTGGGGGTGGTTGGTCGAACCATCTGCATGCGCTGGCGGCGGCGGGTGCCAGATTGGGCATCGAGACGCATGGCCTGGTGCGCGGGCATCCCGAAGCGCCGCTGACGCCCACGCTCGCCGATGCGCGCGACAATGGCATGCGCTTGAGTTTCGTCTCGCGAGCCGAGTACCGGCAGCGCGACCAGCCTGATTTTGCCAGGCGCCATGGCGAGGGGGTATGGATTCCCGAGGGTGGCGGTTGCGTGGAAGGCGTCGCCGGGCTGGCGCCGTTGGCTCAGGCGCTGGCCGAGCCGGTGCCGGGCGAATCTGCGCCGCAGCTGGTGCTGCTGGCCTGTGGCAGCGGCACGACGCTTGCCGGGGTGCTGAGTGCGCTGGGCGAGCGCGATGGGCTGCGGGTCATCGGGGTGCCGACCATGAATCATGGCGATCAGCTCTATCATCGTGTGCGTCGCCTGCTGGCGGAAAGTGGCGGCAGCCAGCAGAAGACGCCGGAGTGGGGCCTGTGGCTGGGGGCGCAGGCCGGCGGCTTTGCCAAGGCGCCTGACTGGTTGATCCAGTTCATTCAGCGCTTCGAGGCCGAGACCGGCGTTGCGGTGGAGCCGGTCTACACCGCCAAGCTGTTTGCGGCGCTGGCGCATCATCTGGCCAATGGTCTGATCGCACGCGGTACGCGCATTCGCGTGCTGCACAGCGGGGGCTTGCAGGGGCGGCGAGGTTATCCGGCGTTGCAGGCCATCTGAGGGTGCTGGCGAGGCGAGTGTCATCTGGCTCGTCTCCTCTCGCGAGGCGCCCTCCGGTGGCTTGCGTGCAGCCTTCACCTGCCACTGGCGGCGGCGTGCAGCGCTGTTATGATGGAGTTTCTGCAGCGGCTCCTGCCATCCGGGAGCCGTGTCTGTTTCACCGGACAGGGTGATCCCCTGTCCCGCTCTGGAAATTCCCATGACGACTGACGCCATTGCCCCGACCCCCGCTGCGACCTCTGCTGCCGATGAAGCGTGCACTTCACGCTTTCTGGCCAGTGACAACACGTCCGGTATCTGTCCCGAGGCGATGGCGTACATGATGCAGGCCAATCGTGATGATGATCTCGCCTACGGCAATGACCGCTGGACACAGCAGGTCACCGACAGCTTCCGTCAGCTGTTCGAGACCGAGTGTGAGGTGTTCTTCGTCTTCAATGGCACCGCCGCCAACTCCCTGTCGCTGGCCCACCTGTGCCAGTCCTACCACAGTGTCATCTGCCACGAACTGGCCCATATCGAGACCGATGAATGCGGCGGGCCGGAGTTCTTCTCCAACGGCTCCAAGTTGCTCAACGCGCCGGGCCCCAACGGCAAGCTGACGCCGGAAGGCATCGAGCAGCTGGTCACCAAGCGCAGCGATATCCACTATCCGCGTCCGCGCGTGATCTCCCTGACCCAGTGCACCGAGGTCGGCACCGTCTACAGCCTGGAAGAGCTGCAGGCGATTCGTGAAGTGGCGGACCGTCATGATCTGCAGATCCATATGGATGGCGCCCGTTTCGCCAATGCCTGCGCCGCGCTGAATGTCTCGCCGGCTGAGCTGACCTGGAAGGCGGGTGTGGACGTGCTGTGCTTCTCCGGCACCAAGAATGGTCTGGCCATGGGGGAGGCGGTGATCTTCTTCGATCGCAAGCTGGCACGCGATTTCGATTACCGCTGCAAGCAGGCCGGTCAGCTGGCCTCCAAGATGCGCTTCATCGCGGCGCCCTGGATGGGGCTGCTGGAAAATGATGTCTGGCTGAACAACGCCCGCCATGCGAACGGCATGGCGCAGTATCTGGCCGAGCGTCTCGAGGCGCTGGAGGGAATCGAGCTGCTGTTCCCCGGCGAGGCCAACAGCGTGTTCGCCAGCTTCCCCGAGCATGTGCTGGCGGCACTGCGTGAGCGTGGCTGGACCTTCTATACCTTCATCGGTGCGGGTGGCGCACGCTTCGTCTGCTCCTGGAACACCACCACCGAGTTGCTCGACGCCCTGCTCAAGGATATTCGCGACGTGCTGTGAGTCTCCTGATTCAGGCAGTCCCGAAGGCGTGAGCGCCTCCCTCGAGATCCCCATCGCCCCGGCGGTGGGGATTTTTTTTGTGGCCGGTTGTCCGGTCTTGTCAACGTCATGCGTGACTGAGGCAAGAGTCTGATCAGGTTGGTAGCCACTTCGTCGCCAGTCGTTGTTTTTATGGTCTTTGTGGTGAGCCAGGAGGCTGTATGAAGCGTGGCGGAGGTGGTCGGGAGTGAAGTGTGGGCGCGGCCATTCTTGCTCGACTGGCTGGTATGCAGTGTCGTCTGGGCGTGAGAGTGACTGGCGTCAACCGTCAGTCTGTTCCTATGCTCAAGGTGTGCTGCAGTGCAACATGACATGAGTGAATCACCCGCGACAGCAGAAGCATTGGTCGAGTTTTCGCGTCTTTCGAAGCTTTCTTCAACGCGTTGTCAGAGGTGTTCAGGCGCCATCGAAGTGTCTGCTGACCCACTGGCTGCCGTAGATCCTGCGGTGCTTGGCAGAACTGGCTCCGCCGGCGGAAAGTTCGTTGAATGCATTCATTCACTGTATTGGACACCAGCACCCTATATCGACCTATGCTGATAAACACGCCGAGGCAGTCGTCCTGCGTACGCTTTTCAGGCTGAGCGGACGAACGAATTTTGCGGTCTTACCTGAGTGGGCCCGGCGATGGTCCCAGCGACTGATGTCGCGACAAGGAGGCTTCCATGAGCATCTTCGATCACGTGCAGAGCCGCTACGAGCGGATTCAGCAAGAAGAGATGAGTCTCCAGGAGTACCTGGAGTTGTGCCGGCAGGACACTACTGCCTACGCCAGCGCTGCCGAGCGCATGCTGGCGGCCATCGGTGAACCGGAGGTCATCGATACCGCCAAGGACCCCAGTCTTTCCCGTATCTTTTCCAACAAGCTGATCCGCCGTTATCCAAGCTTTGCCGAGTTCTATGGCATGGAAGAGGCTATCGAGCAGATCGTTTCCTACTTCCGGCATGCGGCGCAGGGACTGGAGGAGCGCAAGCAGATCCTGTATCTGCTCGGCCCGGTGGGCGGCGGCAAGTCGTCTCTGGCGGAGCGTCTCAAGCTGCTGATGGAGCAGATTCCCTTCTATGCCATCAAGGGCTCGCCGGTCTTCGAGTCTCCGCTGGGGCTGTTCTCGCCGGAGGAAGATGGCGAGCTGATCGAGAAGGAGTACGGCATTCCCCAGCGCTGCATGCGCAGTGCCATGTCACCGTGGGCCGCCAAGCGCCTCAAGGAATATGGCGGTGATATCAGCAAGTTCCGCGTGGTCAAGCTCTACCCCTCGCGCCTCAATCAGATCGGTATCTCCAAGACCGAGCCGGGCGATGACAACAACCAGGACATTTCCGCGCTGGTCGGCAAGGTCGATATCCGTCAGCTGGAGCTCTATGCCCAGGACGACCCGGATGCCTACAGCTTCTCCGGCGGGCTGTGCAAGGCCAACCAGGGGCTGATGGAATTCGTCGAGATGTTCAAGGCGCCGATCAAGGTGCTGCATCCGCTGCTGACCGCGACCCAGGAGGGCAATTACAACCCGACGGAAGGCATGGGCGCGATTCCCTTCGATGGCGTGGTGCTGGCGCACTCCAACGAGAGCGAATGGCAGGCATTTCGCAACAATCGCAACAATGAGGCCTTCCTCGATCGCGTCTATATCGTCAAGGTGCCTTACTGCCTGCGCGCCTCCGAGGAGGTCAAGATCTACGCCAAGCTGCTGGAACATTCGTCGCTGAATCAGGCGCCCTGTGCCCCGGATACGCTGCGCATGCTGTCCCAGTTCATCGTGCTGTCGCGTCTGCGTGAGCCGGAGAATTCCAGCGTCTACTCGAAGATGCGCATCTATGATGGCGAGAACCTCAAGGATACCGATCCGCGCGCCAAGTCGATCCAGGAATACCGCGATAGCGCCGGTGTCGACGAGGGGATGGATGGGCTCTCGACACGCTTTGCCTTCAAGATTCTCTCCAAGGTCTTCAACTTCGATGCCAGTGAGGTCGCGGCCAACCCGGTCCATCTGCTCTACGTGCTGGAGCAGCGCCTCGATCAGGAGCAGCTGCCCAAGGAAACCCACGAGCGCTACCTGCGCTATATCAAGGAATACCTGGCGCCCCGCTATGTCGATTTCATCGGCAAGGAGATCCAGACCGCCTACCTCGAGTCCTATTCCGAGTATGGGCAGAACATCTTCGATCGCTATGTGACCTATGCCGACTTCTGGATCCAGGAGCAGGAGTATCGCGATCCCGAGACCGGCGAACTGCTGGACCGTCAGTCACTCAACGAGGAACTGGAGAAGATCGAGAAGCCCGCGGGCATCTCCAACCCGAAGGATTTCCGTCACGAGGTGGTCAACTTCGTGCTGCGCGCACGGGCGCAGAACAACGGTACCAACCCGAGCTGGCAGTCCTACGAGAAGCTGCGTGCGGTGATCGAGAAGAAGATGTTCGCCAATACCGAAGAGCTGCTGCCGGTCATCTCCTTCAATGCCAAGGCCTCGGCATCCGACCAGCGCAAGCACGAGGACTTCGTGGCGCGCATGGTGGATCGCGGCTACACCGAGAAGCAGGTGCGCCTGTTGTCCGAATGGTATCTGCGCGTACGCAAGTCGCAGTAAGCCCTGCCGACTGACGACAGGCCTGCCGGCGGGCACGATTGCCGCCGGCACTTGCCATCCGGCCATCCGCTGAGGGCGGGGCCGGCAAGGAGGGCGAATGAGTTATTTCATTGATCGACGCAGCAATGCACGCAACAAGAGTGCAGTGAATCGACAGCGCTTCATTCGGCGCTATCGCAGTCATATCAAGCGGGCGGTGGAGGATGCCGTCAATCGGCGCTCCATCACCGACATGGAGCGCGGCGAGGAAGTCTCCATTCCGACGCGTGACATTTCCGAGCCGGTCTTCCAGCACGGACAGGGCGGCAAGCGGCGTGTGATCAATCCCGGCAACAAGGAATTTGTCGAAGGGGACCGCATGCGCCGTCCCAGTGGCGGTGGTGGGGGAGGTGGCAGTGGCGAGGGCCAGGCCTCCAACCAGGGCGAGGGGGAAGATGACTTTGCCTTCACCCTGTCGCGTGAGGAATTTCTCGAGTTCGTCTTCGACGGGCTGGAACTGCCGCATCTGGAACGCAAGCAGATCGCGGACATGGAAGAGGTGCGTCCGGTGCGCGCGGGGATCGCGCGTGACGGTACACCGGCACGTATCAACATCGTGCGCTCGATGCGTTCAGCGCAGGCGCGGCGCATCGCGATGCGTTCCCCGATCAAGCGGGCGCTGAAGGAGGCTGTCGAAGCGCTGGAGCAGGAGGAGCGCAAGGACCCGGTGCTGCGCAACAAGGTGCGCATCAGTGAGCTCAAGGCGGAAATCGAGCGGCTCGAGGCGCGCCTCAAGGCGGTGCCGTTCCTCGATACCTATGATCTGCGCTACAACCACCTCATCAATCAGCCGATGCCGTCCAACAAGGCGGTGATGTTCTGCGTGATGGATGTCTCGGGGTCGATGACCCAGGCGCACAAGGACATCGGCAAGCGTTTCTTCCTGTTGCTGTATCTGTTTCTGGAGCGCAACTACGAGAAGGTCGAGCTGGTCTTCATCCGTCACCACACCGCTGCCAAGGAAGTCGACGAGGAGGAGTTCTTCTACTCCCGCGAGACCGGCGGCACCATCGTATCCAGTGCCCTCACGCTGCTCGATGAGGTGATCGAATCGCGCTATCCGGCCGGCGAGTGGAATCTCTACGTGGCGCAGGCCTCGGATGGCGACAACTGGGATGACGATTCCACCAACTGTCGCGAACTGATGATCAAGAAGCTGATGCCGCGCCTGCAGTACTACGCCTATGTGGAGATCACGCCGCATGCCCATCAGGCGCTATGGGAGGAGTACGAGCGGGTCGAGGCGGAATTTCCGGAACGCTTTGCCATGCAGCAGATCGTCGAGGCAGGCGATATCTACCCGGTATTCCGCGAGCTGTTCAAGCGCCGCATCAGCGCCTGATCACATCATGCGACGTGCCCGGCAGTCGCGCCGGGCCAGGAGGCCTCATGAGTCATGGTCTTGATGGCGGTCTTGATGACCGAATGAGCAAGCGCATCGATAGCCGGCTGGAAGACACCCAGCCGGCCAGCGGGTCGGATTGGACCTTCGAATTGCTCGAGCATTTCGAAAGCGAGATCGCGCGCATCGCCGCGCAGTACAAGCTGGATATCTACCCCAACCAGATCGAGGTGATCACGTCCGAGCAGATGATGGATGCCTACGCCAGCATCGGCATGCCGGTCGGCTACCATCACTGGTCGTTCGGCAAGCAGTTCCTGTCGGTGGAGCAGGCGTATCGGCGAGGGCAGATGGGGCTGGCCTATGAGCTGGTGATCAACTCCGACCCTTGCATCGCCTATCTGATGGAAGAGAACACCCTGATGATGCAGATTCTAGTCATGGCGCATGCTTGCTATGGCCACAACAGCTTCTTCAAGGGCAATTATCTGTTCCGCACCTGGACGGATGCCTCGGCGATCATCGACTACCTCGTCTTCGCGCGGAAATACGTGTCCGAGTGCGAGGAGCGTCATGGCGTGGACGCCGTCGAGCAGCTGCTCGACGCCTGCCATGCACTGCAGAACTATGGCGTGGATCGCTACAAGCGCCCTTCGGCCATCTCGCCGGAAGAGGAGGTCCAGCGTCAGCAGGAGCGTGAAGCCTACCTGCAGGCCCAGGTGAATGCGCTGTGGACCACGATCCCCCAGGCGGGCGAAGAGGATGAGGTGATCGATGAGGTCAATGATCCTCTCGGTCTGCATCGCCGCGGCCGCTATCCGCCGGAGCCGCAGGAGAACCTGCTCTATTTCATCGAGAAGAATGCCCCGTTGCTGGAGCCCTGGCAGCGTGAGCTGGTGCGTATCGTGCGCAAGCTGGCGCAGTACTTCTATCCGCAGCGCCAGACGCAGGTGATGAATGAGGGCTGGGCGTGTTTCTGGCACTACACCATCATGAATCAGCTCTACGATGAGGGGTTGATCGGCGAGGGCGTGATCCTCGAGTTCCTGCAGTCGCATACCTCGGTGGTGCAGCAGCCCGGCTTCGATCACCCGCATTACAACGGCATCAATCCCTATGCGCTGGGCTTCGCGATGTTCACCGATATCAAGCGTATCTGTGAGCACCCCGACGATGAGGATCGTGAGTGGTTCCCGGATATCGCCGGCAGCGACTGGTTGGAAACGGTGCACTTCGCGATGCGCAACTTCAAGGATGAGTCCTTCATCCAGCAATTCCTGTCGCCCAAGGTGATCCGGGATCTCAAGCTGTTCTCGCTGGTCGATGACGACAGCGATGAGCATCTCGTCATCGACGCCATTCACGACAGTCGTGGTTACAAGCGCATTCGTGAGGCGCTGTGCGTACAGTACGCACTGAGCCACCGTGAGCCGAATATCCAGGTGTGGGCCGCCAACATTCGCGGTGATCGCTCGCTGACCCTGCGCCATGTGCAGGATGATCGGCGCCCGCTGGCGCGCAGCGTCTACCCCGTGATGCGCTATCTGCATCAGCTGTGGGGCTTTCCTGTCCATCTGGAGTCGATGGAGAACGATGAGGTGGCAAGGCGCTACCAGTGGCCACTGCCGGAGGATGCCAATCCCGGCTGACAGGGCGTCAGGTGACGCTCATGGCGGATCGAGGGGGGTGCCGAGAGGATGCCAGCCCTGACCGGCGCGCAATCGGCATAAGGCAGGCATGAAAAAACCGCCGTGAGGACACCCTCGCGGCGGTTTTCTTGTCTCAATCGGCTCTCGTGCTCATGCTCGTGCTCTCAGCCAGAGGGTTCCGGTTGCGCACCTCAGGCCGGGCGCTTGGTCCAGGACTGACACCAGCCCTTCGGCTCGACGCTATGGCTTGGGAAAAGCTGGCAGCCTTCGTTCTCGGGCTTGTAGAACATGCAGTTGGCGCAGTCCGAACCCGGCTTGAAGGCGGGGTGGTCCTTGGCTTCACTGGCGACTTCCACGTAGTTGAGCGCCTTGGCTTGCGGATTGGAGGTATCCAGTCGCGGCAGGTCGGCGGCAAGGGCGCGGGGTGAGAGTATGGCGGCGCCCAGCGGCAGGGCAGCGAGCCCCAGCAGACTATTGCGCATGAAGTTACGGCGGCTCTGATTGGCCATGGTCGGATTCCTTCTCATCAATGGAGCACAACCGTCGGGATGTGCTGCGGTCACGGCTCGCCTGTCAGGAGGCGCTTGCATGTCAGTCGTTGCAGTGTCGCGGGTGCCACCGGCACCTTGATGGGTACTCTGTGTGGCATTGCTGACCGCTTGCTGGCATTCATGGATGCAGATGGCATGCCAGATACTGAACATGTGGTCAGGTTCTGCGCCATCAGTATTCGGGCAGATTTGTCAGGAGGTCTCTGCTCGCCGATGGTGCATCAAGCGGGTGCTGCCTGCTTATTGTGGCTTGAGTTGGGGCAACCGTCAGCCTCGCTGGCAGAACTCTGGCATGATGGAATCGACGCAGGAACGTGAATGACGTCGCTGTGGCCCGCGAGCCATGGCGAAATGATGGATGCATGCCTTGCCGAGGTAACTGCAACGACAAGAAGGAAATGGCGGGATGCTGGATGTGATGGACGATATTCGCTCGGCCGGCCGCAAGCTGTGGCGGGGCTTCGGGGTCAGCGTGGTGTTTGCACTGGTAGGGGGTGGGCTCTGGTGGTGGCAGGAGCGCGACTACCAGCAGTTCTACGTCTGGCAGGGCGTGCCGCAGGCGCGTGCACTGGATTGGAAGACGCTGGCGCGCGGCTTGCGCAGCGATGCCTATCTGGTGGGCTGGTCTGATCTGCGCGCCAACCCGCTGTGGGTGACATGGCGGCTCGAGAATACTCAAGGGTCGCGGCTGGGGGAGCGTCCTGACGAGTTCGAGCGCGACTGGCGCTCGCTGTGGCCCGTCACGCCGGATAGCTATCGCAACAGTGGCTACGACCGCGGACACCTGGCGCCCAACTACGCCATCGGCAAGATCTACGGCGTCAAGGCGCAGCATCAGACCTTTCGCATGACGAATATCTCGCCACAGACACCGGCGCTCAATCGCAAGCTCTGGCAACGGCTGGAAGCCGCCATCATGGACAGCATCCTTCCGCGCGAAGGCGCACTATGGATCACGGCAGGGCCGGTCTTCAGCGGCAGTATCGAGCGGCTGCCCAATCTGATCGAGATTCCCGATGCCTTCTACAAGATCATCATCTCGCCCGGCTCGGGTCGGCAGGCACCGCGTGCGCTGGCCTTTCTCTTCCCGCAGCAGGTGAGGGGAGATGAGCCGCTGGACCGTTTTCTGGTCAGCATCGATCGCATCGAGTCTCTGACAGGGTTGGACTTCTTCCATGAGCTTCCCGATGACGTCGAGCAGCGCCTCGAGGCGCAAGTCGTGCGCGATGGCTGGCAGGTCGACAGTTTCAGTCGTACGCCATCACGTTACTGAGCGCGCTGCCAAGGTCCGACTGACAGGAACGTACTGAAGGAGTTCGGCGGACAGGTGCCGACTGAAGGGGTGCAGCTGAAAAGAGTTATCCACAGCGCCAGGCGTAGTAATGGGTGTGGACAAGTTGCGCATGAGGAGGGCGGTATTTTCTTCGCGACATGCGAAAGACAACGCAGGGCGCTGTGGGTCTGAGCAAAACAAGAGGGTGAGTCAGTCAGGATATAGCGAGGGAGAGTATCGCGATGTGAGCAGCAGGCGCTGCGAGGATGCATCGGATATCAATTTGATGGTGCCCAGAAGAGGACTTGAACCTCCACGTCCATACGGACACTAGCACCTGAAGCTAGCGCGTCTACCAATTCCGCCATCTGGGCATCAAGTTGTGTGCTGAAGTCTCAAGAGCTGAGTCTTGCAGCTGAACGAGCATGAAATCCTTGGTAGTGGATGCCATGTTCCCTGTTCGAGTGCGCATCGTGGTGCCCAGAAGAGGACTTGAACCTCCACATCCTTACGGATACTAGCACCTGAAGCTAGCGCGTCTACCAATTCCGCCATCTGGGCGAAGCGCGATACAGGGGTCGTTCGTTGTGAGTCTGACGTCCGTGGTGCCCAGGAGAGGACTTGAACCTCCACATCCTTACGGATACTAGCACCTGAAGCTAGCGCGTCTACCAATTCCGCCACCTGGGCAGACATCAGAACTCGTTTCGGTCCGCAGACCCGGATCAGCAGTCAAGTTGTTGAAACTTAAATGCTTTACCCGTTTTCTGGTATCCATCTTAACGTGTGTCACGCCAACATGAAACCTGAAATTGGTGCCCAGAAGAGGACTTGAACCTCCACGTCCATACGGACACTAGCACCTGAAGCTAGCGCGTCTACCAATTCCGCCATCTGGGCAAGTGGTGCCGAATAATACGGATGTACTGCGGGAATGCAAGCTTTTTCTTTCATGTCCTGCTGAGCGAGCCGCAGAAAGCCTCTCTCGCTTGATGAGGGAAGACAGAAGACAGGCAGAGGACAGACAGAGGACAGACAGAGAACAGACAGATGAAGCTCATCAATTGGCGAGCTTTCAGACTTGAGAGTCTGGCCTCGGGCCGCCATTGAGAGCACTGAATGGCCCCTCCGCCGTGATGAGTGGCGGGGAATGGTTGGGTCGGCCCAAGGGTAGAGGCTATAATGCGCGGATGAGAGACAACCTGTCATTCCGTGCCGCGATCGCTGCCCGTCTCGAATTCATCGTCAAGGAATCCTGATTAATGACCCAATGGACGCTCAGCGACGACCCGCACGCGGAACGCGAAGCCCATAAGTACGACAAGCCCATCCCCAGCCGAGAGTTCTTGCTCGACAAGCTGGAAGAGTATGGCAAGCCCATTACCCACGAGAACATGAGCCGCATGCTCGGTTTCGAGGACGAGGAGCAGCAGGAAGCTGTGCGCCGTCGCCTCAATGCCATGGAGCGTGATGGTCAGGTGCTGCGCAATCGTCGCGGTGCCTATGCCCTGATCGACAAGCTGGATCTGATCCGTGGCCGCGTCGTCGGTCATCGCGACGGCTTCGGCTTTCTGGCGCGCGAAGATGGCGTCAAGCCGGACCTCGCCGTGCCGCCGCGCCAGATGCGTCGCGTCTTCCATGGTGATCAGGTGCTGGCTCGCGTCAGTGGCCGTGACCGTCGTGGCCGCGACGAGATCACCATCGTCGAGGTGCTAGCGCGCAACACCCAGACCCTGGTCGGCATCTATCGTCAGTCCGAGCCGGACTTCGGTGTGCTGATTCCCGAGAACTCGCGCATCGCGCAGGAAGTCATCATCCCCAACCGCGTGGCCAATGGTGCCAAGGACGGTCAGGTGGTGTCCGTGCGCATCACTCAGCAGCCCGCCACACGCGTGCAGCCGGTGGGTGAAGTGGTCGAGGTGCTCGGTGAGCGCATGGATCCGGGCATGGAAATCGATATCGCGATCCGCTCGCACGATATTCCCAGTGAATTCCCGCCGGAAGTCGAAGACCAGATCTCGACCATCTCCGCCGAGGTGCTGGAAGAAGACAAGAAGGGCCGTATCGACCTGCGCGAGACGCCGCTGGTCACCATCGATGGCGAAGACGCGAAGGACTTCGATGACGCCGTCTGTGCCTGGCAGGACGACAACGGCAACTGGAAGCTGCTGGTCGCCATCGCCGACGTCTCCCACTACGTGCGTGGCGGCAGCCCGCTGGATCAGGAAGGCTATGTGCGCGGCAACTCGGTGTATTTCCCGGGTCAGGTCGTGCCGATGCTGCCGGAACTGCTCTCCAACGGTCTGTGCTCGCTCAACCCGCATGTCGATCGTCTGACGCTGGTCTGTGAGCTGACCATCTCTGCCAGCAGTGGCGAGATGCTCGACTATCGCTTCTTTGAAGCCGTGATCCGTTCACATGCTCGCCTGACCTACGAGAAGGTCGGCACCATGCTGACCGACCCGGAAAGTGAGGAAGGTCAGGCACTGTGCCAGCAGTACAACGAACTGCTGCCGTCGCTGCACAACCTGCACGCGCTGTACGGCGTGCTGCGCAAGGCGCGTGACAAGCGCGGTGCCATCGACTTCGAGACCACCGAAACGCAGATCCTGTTCAACGATGAGCGCAAGATCGAGCAGATCGTGCCGCGTACCCGCAACGACGCGCACAAGCTGATCGAGGAATGCATGCTGGCGGCCAACGTCGCGACGGCACGCTTCCTGGATGAGCACGATCTCCCGGCCCTCTATCGTGTCCACAAGCAGCCGGCACCGGAGCGTCTGAACAACCTGCGCGCCTTCCTGGGTGAGCTGGGGCTGACGCTGGAAGGTGGCGACGAGCCGGCACCCAAGGACTTCCAGGCACTGCGTGCCTCGATCGCCGAGCGTCCGGACCTCGACATCATCCAGACCGTGATGCTGCGCAGTATGACCCAGGCGGTCTACTCGCCGCAGAACGAAGGTCACTTCGGTCTGGCCTACGATGCCTACGCGCACTTTACCTCGCCGATCCGTCGCTATCCGGATCTGCTGGTGCACCGTGCGATTCGTTCCGTCATCCGTGGTCCGCGCAAGACCGACACCGTGCTGCGCGCTGAAGATGCCGTGACCGAGCGCCCGACCAAGTGGTGCCCGTACACCTTCGAGCAGATGCTCGAGCTGGGTGAGCACTGCTCGATGACCGAGCGCCGCGCCGATGAGGCTACGCGTGACGTCAACGACTGGCTCAAGTGCGAGTTCATGAAGGACAAGGTCGGGGAAGTGCTGGAAGGCACCGTCGCGGCAGTCACCCAGTTCGGCCTGTTCGTGCGTCTGGATGCCTACTACGTCGAAGGCCTGCTGCACATCTCCTCGCTGCCGTCCGACTACTATCACTACGAGGCCGAGAAGCATCGCCTCAAGGGTGAGCGTGCCGGCGTCAGCTATGGTCTCGGCGATGGCGTCACCGTCCAGGTGGCCCGTGTCGACATGGATGAGCGCAAGATCGACTTCATGCTCAGTGACCCGACGCCGCGCCCCAAGCGCAAGCCGCGCAAGGCGCGCAGCAGCGAGGGCGACAAGCCGGCAGCCGGCAAGAGTGGTTCCACTGCCAGCAAGGAATCCGCCGCCAAGGGACGTCCCGGCAAGCGTGAGCGCGAACGCCTCAAGTCCCTGACCGAGGAAGTCAGTCAGGAAGGCAATGGCAACGCGGCTGCGGCTGAAAAACCGGTAGGTGAGCGTCCGCCGCGCAAGCCGCGCGGTGAGCGTGGCGAGCGCAGTGATCGCTCGGGCCGTGGAGAGCGCAAGGCCGCCGCTGGCAATGAGCAGCAGCCCGCCGCAGAGGCGCCGGCTGCGGCGCGTCCGGCCGTGCCGAGTGGTCCAGAAGCTGCCGACAGCCCGTTCGCGCCGGTCGCGCCGATGGGTGCCGCAGGCAAGGACGACCCGTCGCGCAAGCGGGGTTCGCGCTCGCGCGGGCGTCGCGGTAACGGCCGTAGCTGATTTCGGCTCTGCTCCTCGCGCGTCACTGCATCAGCCCCGGCTCCGGTCGGGGCTGATGCGTTGGGCAGTCGTCAGGCTGCACGATTTCAAGGCTGTCGCGTCGGCGGCAGCTCAGTTTCCGTCAATGTGACAGGGCCCGTCGGGTCATCAGTCAGGAAGGCACAATGAGTCAGGACAAGGGGCGCAAGCCCGGCCGCGGCAAGCCCGCCGGCGAGCGTGCTAGTCACGCCAGAAGTGAGCATTCCCGAGGTGAGCGCAGCGGCGCTCAGCGTCACGAGCGTGGCGGGGCACGCAAGGGTGGCGCTCGCGCCGCCGCGCCGAAGATTCCCGGTGGCCTGGAAGCCGTCTATGGCGTGCACGCCGTGGAAGCCTTGCTGGCACGTGACCGCGCACCCAGCGAGCTGTGGGTGCAGGCGGGCGAGGCCGAGCTGCGCCTGAGCGAGATCATCGAGCAGGCGCGTGCCGCCGGCTCGCGCGTCACCCTCAAGGGGCGCGAGGAGCTGGATGCACTGGCCGTCGGCGGTGGCGCCCATCAGGGGCTGGTCGCGCTGTGCGCGCCGCTGGCCACCGAGAACGAGACCGGCCTCAAGCTGCGTCTCGATGGCTGGTCCCACGCAGAAGCTCCGCTGTTTCTGGTGCTGGACTCCGTCACGGATCCGCACAACCTCGGTGCCTGCCTGCGCAGTGCCGATGCCGCGGGCGCCCATGGCGTCATCGTGCCCAAGGACAAGTCGGCTTCACTGAATGCGACCGTGCGCAAGGTGGCCTGTGGGGCAGCGGAAGTGGTGCCGGTCTATCAGGTCACCAACCTGGTCCGCACGCTGGACGCCATGAAGGAAGCCGGTGTCTGGGTGCTGGGCACGGCGGGCGAAGCCGAATCCATGGCCTTCGAAGCCGATTTCACCGGCCCGGTCGCCATCGTGATGGGCGCCGAGGGCAAAGGCATGCGTCGTCTGACCCGCGAGCATTGCGACAGCCTGATCAAGCTGCCGATGGCGGGCAGCGTCTCCAGCCTCAATGTCTCGGTTGCCGCGGGCATCTGCCTGTTCGAGGCCGTGCGTCAACGCCGCGGTTGAGGCAATTGTCGGCAGGGGATAGTCAGGGGACGGGCAAGAGAAAGGCAAGAGAGAGGCAAGAGAGCAGCGGCCGGTGGAACGGGCTGGCTGTCTTTCACGGGCCGCTTGCCAAGCCCTTGACTCCTCTCTACAATACTGCGGTTCTGTGAAGTGCAGTCTGCAGTGAATGCGCGGCATGGGGGCACCTGTCCTCGCCCGCGCGCGTCTTTCGTGGCCTTCGGGTCTGAATGGCACAACCGTAGTAATCACTCCACTCCTTGCTTCCCGGCCCGAGACGCGCCGTGGGGGCTGTCAAACCGAAAGGAGCCAAGCCATGCGTCACTACGAGATCGTGTTCATGGTCCACCCGGACCAGAGCGAACAGGTTCCGGCCATGATCGAGCGTTACACCTCCATCGTGACCGAAGCCGGCGGTACTGTGCATCGTCTGGAAGATTGGGGTCGCCGTCACCTGGCCTACCCGATCAACAAGATCCACAAGGCCCACTACGTGCTGATGAACGTCGAAACTACCGGTGAGGTGGTCGAAGAACTCGAAACCATCTTCCGTTTCAACGACGCCGTCATCCGTAACCTGGTTGTGCGTTCAAAGGAAGCGGCCATCGAGCCGTCTCCGATGATGAAGCCGGCTGAAGAGAAGCGTCCGCGTCGCGAAGACAAGCGTGACGAATCCGAAGCTCAAGACGCTAACTGATACCGCACCCCCAGGAGGTCATTGCAATGGCACGTTTTTTCCGTCGTCGCAAGTTCTGCCGCTTCACCGCTGAAGGCGTGAAGCAGATCGACTACAAGGACATCGAAGTCCTGAAGTCTTACATCACCGAGACCGGCAAGATCGTCCCGAGCCGTATCACTGGCACCAAGGCACGCTACCAGCGTCAGCTGGCGACTGCCATCAAGCGTGCTCGCTACCTGGCTCTGCTGCCGTACAGCGACAGCCACCAGTAAGGCGACACCATGATGCTGGCACTGGCACGCTGGGCCATGCGCGGCCCCCTGCAATGCATCGCGATTGCATTGCTGACGGGAATCGTGCCCTGGTTCTTCTGGTTCAGTGCCGCCATCAGTGCGCTGGTCACGCTTCGGCGTGGCCTTGCGCCTGCCGCACCCGTAGTCATCGCCGCCGCCGTTCCGGCCGGTTGGTGGTGGGTACAAGGCGATCCGGTGCCTCTGGCAACCGTATTGCTGGTCACCCTGATGGCAACCCTGTTGCGCGCTCGCGTGCGATGGGGTGAGGCGCTGATAGGCGCCAGCCTGACGGCGGCACTGATGGTGCAGTCCGGGATATTCCTGCCACCAGGCGGAGCCGGTCCACTGCTTGAGAGCATTCGCAAGAATGCCCCTGAGCTTGACGCACGCTTGAACGACTTTGCCGCTCAAGGTGTGCCGACTGAACAGCTCGCAGGGCTGGTCATCGGTGGTATTACCGGGTTGGTGGTCCTGCTGGCCGCCACGGGCTGTCTGGCCCTGGCGCGCAGTTGGCAGTCCGGGCTCTACAATCCGGGTGGGTTTCGCAGCGAATTCCATGCCTTTCGGCTGAGTTTGCCCGAAATCCTGATACTGGCAGCCTGCGGGATCATTGGCGTATTGCTCAATGTACCTGCAGTGCTCCTGCTGATCTGGATACCGCTGCTGGTGGCGGGCATTGCCCTGGTACATGGTTACATCGGGTTAAAGGGGATGAGCGGGTTATGGCTCGTCGGCGTCTATTTCATGATGCTGACCACCTGGCCCACGATTCTGATTTTGCTGCTGTTGGCGCTTGTGGACGTCTTTGCGGATTTTCGCGCACGTCTCGCCGGCAGTCATCGATAAGAGGTTTACGAGATGCAAGTCATTCTGCTCGACAAGATTGGCAAGCTGGGCAACCTGGGTGACCAGGTTTCCGTCAAGGCTGGCTTCGGTCGCAACTACCTGCTGCCGTACGGCCTGGCAGTTCCGGCCACTGCTGAAAACCAGGCAGCTTTCGAAGCTCAGCGCGCTGAGCTGGAAGCACAGGTTGCAGAGCGCAAGACCGAAGCTGAAGCGCGTGCCGCTCAGCTGAACGAAATCGAACTGTCCCTGGTCGCCAAAGCTGGCGAAGAAGGCAAGCTGTTCGGTTCCATCGGTCCGCGTGATCTGGCCGAAGCTATCGCCCAGTCTGGCATCGACATCGCCAAGAGCGAAGTCCGCATGCCGGAAGGCCCGCTGCGCAACACTGGCGAATACGACATCGTGCTGCAGCTGCACGCTGAAGTGACTGCCACTGTCCGTGTGGTCGTGGTCGGCGAGTAATCGCTGATTTGCAGTGGCTGGCCGGTGATCCGGTGTAGCGACTGCTGCGGTACCCAAGCCGCCTTTGCATCCTCGATGCGAAGGCGGTTTTTTCATGGGCGCGATTTGTCGTCGGTGTGGCATTTGCCTGGTCGCCGGCGAGGCGATGACGCACAAAATCCGGTAGAATGCCTGCCCCCGTCAGGAAGAGGTTTCGGCGTGGGCGCGGCGGTTGGCAGGCTTGCGTCAATGCGTGAAACTAGAAGCCCCCGTGGGCATGTCAGTCATCAGCAGGAGTCAGCCAGGCATGAGCGAGATTCAGGATCAGGATCGCGAGACGGCAGCGCTCAAGGTGCCGCCCAATTCGCTGGAGGCCGAGCAGTCGGTGCTTGGCGGCTTGATGCTGGACAACAGCGCCTGGGATACCGTCTCCGAGCGGCTGGTGGCCGACGACTTCTATCGCTATGAGCATCGTCTCATCTACAACGCCATGTCTCAGCTGGTCGGCGGCAGTCGCCCGCTGGATGTGGTGACGCTGTCCGAGCTGCTGGAAAGTCGTGACCAGCTCGAGTCGGTCGGCGGGCTGGCGACCCTCGCTGAGCTTGCGCGCAACACGCCCTCGGCCAGCAACATCAAGGCCTATGCCGACATCGTTCGCGAGCGCGCCACGCTGCGCAAGCTCATCCAGGCGGCCAACCAGATCGCCGAGAGCTCCTTCAGCCCGCAGGGCCGTGATGCCGATGAGCTGGTCAACGAGGCCGAGCGCCTGGTGTTCCAGATCAGCGAGTCGCGGCCCAAGAGCGGTGGCCCCAAGGGCATGAGTCAGCTGCTGACCGGCGCGGTGGACCGCATCGATGAGCTGTTCAATCTCAAGGGCCAGATGACGGGCCTGTCGACCGGCTTCCGTGATCTCGATGACATGACCTCCGGCCTGCAGCCGTCGGATCTGGTGATCATTGCCGGCCGTCCCTCGATGGGCAAGACCACCTTCGCCATGAACCTGGTCGAGCATGCCGTGGTCTCCGGCGACAAGCCGGTCGCCGTGTTCTCGATGGAGATGCCCGCCGAATCGCTGATGTTGCGCATGATCTCCTCGCTGGGCCGCATTGATCAGACCAAGGTGCGTACCGGCCAGCTGGAAGACGAGGACTGGCCGCGTCTGACCTCGGCGGTCAACCTGCTCAAGGACAAGCAGCTGTTCGTCGATGACACCGCGGCGCTGTCGCCCAACGAGATGCGCTCGCGCTGTCGACGCATGGCGCGTGAGCATGGCGGCATCGGCCTGATCATGATCGATTACCTTCAGCTGATGCAGGTGCCGGGTCTTTCCGAGAACCGTACCGCCGAGATCTCCGAGATCTCGCGCTCGCTGAAGGGCCTGGCCAAGGAATTCGCCTGCCCGGTCGTGGCGCTCTCGCAGCTGAACCGCTCGCTTGAGCAGCGCCCCAACAAGCGTCCGGTGATGTCGGATCTACGTGAATCCGGCGCCATCGAGCAGGATGCCGATGTCATCGCCTTCGTCTACCGTGATGAGGTCTACAACAAGGACAATCCCGACAACAAGGGACTGGCCGAGCTGATCATCGGCAAGCAGCGTAACGGCCCCATCGGTACCGTTCACATGGCCTTCATCGGCAAGTACACCCGTTTCGAGGACCTGGCGCCCGACAGTTATGGCCAGGCCTTCGCTGAATAACGTGATGCGTACGCGCGTCAATCATGTACCCGGGCGGCGGCATCGCCGTTGCCTCGCAAGACCCGCACTGACGGGGAGGAGATAGCATGGCAGGTGGATTTGGGCGCGGACGCGCACGTACCCCCAAGCTGCAGGGCCGCGGCACGCTGGAGAGCCTGGAGCGTGAAGGGCCCTTCAAGGAATGGCTGGGCATGCCGGACCTCTACCGCTTCACGCTGGTCGTGGAAGGTGAGAGCTACAGCTACCAGACCGAAGACAGTGAAGTGCCGGTGGTAGCCGGCGACATGGTCGTCTTCCGCTACAAGGAGACCAAGGCGGGCAAGTGGATCGACCGCAACTCCCTCGGCAAGGCCATCGACCCCAACTCGCTGTAAGCGTCATTTGAGCGCTTGAGGATCACGCCATGCTGGCTGCCAGGCCGGCATGGCGTGATCCTGCTTTGATCGAGATAGTCGGTACATCGAGATAGTCGATCTGACGTCTGGCATCCCCTCTGTCGGATGAGGCGCCTCATGCGCCGCGTGGCACCTTTGTCATCCCTCTGTCATATCAGCATGTTCAGATTCTGACATGCTCCCATCCCCGTCCCTGCAAGCCGCTCATGGCCAGCCTGTCGTCGAATCCTGTCATGCACTGGAGGCGTTGCTGCGTCTGCGCCAGGTGAGCATGCATTTCCAGCCCATCGTGTCGTCCAACGGCCGTGAGGTCTTCGCCTATGAGGCGCTGGCGCGCGGGAGTGCCGCAGGGCCGCTGGCCTCACCGCTGACGATGTTCTCGGCGGCGCGCGAGCACGGCCGCCTGGTGGAGCTCGACAGCCTGTGTCGCGAGCGTGCGCTCGAGCAGTGGTCGACGCTGGGCCTGACGGAGCGGCTGTTCATCAACGTGTCTCCCGATGTGCTGCTGGATGGCGCCCACTCGCCCGGCCTGACGCGACGCCTGCTGCGGCGCTTCGGCCTGCGTCCGCATCAGGTGGTGATCGAGCTGACCGAGCAGACGCCGGGGCTGGATTCGGCGCTGATGCGGGAAGCCGTCAGCCATTATCAATCGATGGGCTTCGCCATCGCGCTGGATGATCTCGGGGAGGGCTATGCCAGCCTCAAGCTGTGGTCGTCGGTGCAGCCGGACTTCGTCAAGATCGACCGTCATTTCATCAGTGGTATCCATGCCGACCCGCTCAAGCGGCGCTTCGTGCGCTCGATCATCGATATCGCCCACGGCAGTGGCAGTCAGGTGATCGCCGAGGGAATCGAGCATGAGGCGGAAATGGAATGCGTGCGCCAGCTGGGGGCCGACTACCTGCAAGGCTGGTTGTTCGCGCCAGCCGAGGCCGACCCGCTTGGCCAACGCGCTGCGCTCGACCGGCATCTGCGCCATCTGAGTCGTAGGCTGCAGCAGCGCCCACCGCCAGGCCGCAGTATCGGCAGCCTGGCGCGCGCCGTGACGCCGGTGCAGCAGGATGTCACCGTCAATGAGGTCGCCCAGCGGCTGCATGCCGAGCAGGAGGTGATGTCGCTGGCCGTGGTGGACGAGCAACAACGCCCGGTGGGCCTGATCATCCGCCATCGCCTGCTGGGGCTGCTGAGCCAGCGCTTCGGGCCGGAACTGCATGCGCGTCGTATGATCCATGAGGTCATGCAGAGCAGTCCGCTGCGCGTCGAGGCGGATGAGACGCTGGAGCGCGTCTCGGCCAAGGTGACCGGCCGCGAAGGCAGCGATCGCGATGAGGACTTCATCATCACGCGAGGCGGGCGCTATCAGGGGCTGGGGCGCACCCTGGATCTGCTGCGCATCATCACGGAGCTGCAGGTGGCGAGCGCCGAGGAGGCCAACCCATTGACGCGCCTGCCGGGCAACGGGCCGATCGAGCGTCAGTTGCTCGACTGCGTGGCTGGCGCGGGCTTGGGCTTGGGCGAGGGCTTGGGCGAGGGCTTGCGAGAGGGCTTGCGAGAGAACAGCAGCGCGCGCAGTGCCGAGTGGGCCGCGATCTATCTGGATCTCGACAACTTCAAGCCCTTCAATGACCGCTTCGGCCACGCGCAGGGCGACCGCATGCTGCTGGCGCTGGCGACGGTATTGCGCGATGCGCTGCAGGAGGGCGACTTTCTCGGCCATGTCGGCGGCGATGATTTCGTGATGACGCTGTGCATGACCGAATATCACCGGGCACTGCGCCTGACAGCGCTCGAGCAACGTCTGGCTGGCCTGCAGTCGGCATTCCAGCATGCGATCGCCAGCCTGTATCCGGCCGATGTGCTGGCAGCGGGAGGTTTTCAGGGCCACGACCGCTTCGGCACCACGCGCTTCTTCCCGCTGACGCGATTGTCACTGGTTGCGCTGCATGGTCTTGCCGGGTGCGAGACGACCCGGATCGCCGCGCGCTGGAGCGAGCTCAAGAGCGAGGCCAAGGCGCGGGACTCCGGGCGTGTCATCGAGGCGTGTGCCTCACCAGTGCAGTGATCTCTGCCTGCGAGTCACTCAATCGTCATCCGCCTGCCCCATGACTGTCATCGCTGGCCATCAGTCTGGCGTGAAGCCTTGAAGTTCATCCTGAAGTGTCGGGCTGCTCGGATGCCTGAGTCGCCCAGCCCCTGTTTTCACGGGCTATCCTTGTACCACGTCGTCGTCTTACGGCCTTACCATGCGCAGTCCCCTGGATGCGCAGGAGTCTTTACATGTCCAGAACCGCCAGCATCTTCACGCCGTCCGCTATCTTTACCAGCAATCTGCAATCCTTGATGGCCGAATACCCTGCACTGGAGGCACGCGTGATCAGTCATGCCGCCAGCCGTTTCTATCAGGTCCAGCTGGTGCTGGAAGCCGCCGGCGAGGAAGAAGAGGAGCGCAGTGAGCTGCTGATGAAGCGCGGCAAGCCGATGCTGTTCCGCTCGCTGGAGGATGTCTACAGCGAGCTCAAGCGGGGCGGGATGTCACGGGCGTGGCTGGTCTCGCAGGTCGCCAATGACGAGATGATCGGCCGCCCGCCGCAGTACCACCAGCCCTTGAGCTCACGTATCCCGTTGAGCTTCTGAGCCCGCGCCTCCTGGCTCAAGTGTGCTTTTGAGGCACCCAGCGGCCAATGCGCTCGCGATGGCGGGCAAAGAAGCGGTAACTCAAGTCCATCAGCGGGCGCAGGCCCGGTAGCAGCGACAGGCGCACCAGGCGCCGATAGCCGAGTACCGAATAGAGTGCTCGGCTGGCATCCATGCCGACATACCACTCCCCGCGTGCGTCCTGCACATGCAGACGTCCCATCATCGTCTCGAAGCTCAAGCCCAGCGCCTGAGGCGAGAAATCTGATGCACGGATATCCACCGTTCTGACCCGCTCCCGCCCGGGATGCCTGGCCAGCCAGGCGACCTCGCGCTGGCACAGGGGGCACTTGCCATCGTGGTAGAGCGTGACCGGTGCGCTGGCTTGCCAGATGCGACTCATGAGGATTCCTTGTCGGTCGTGAGACTGGAGGGTGCGGCGTAGTAACCGGCGCGATGGGCATCACTGCCATAGTCCGCGGCGCTGTCGAGGCGAGCCAGAAAGGCGTCGGCCTGTTGCAGCAGGGCTTCGCGCTTGTCGTCCTTCATGCGTCGCCAGCTGCCGTAGACCAGTGACATGCGCGGATTGCGTGACAACGCCTCGCGATGGCGCTCGATGAAGTGCCAGTAGAGGCTATTGAACGGGCAGGCATGCGGGCCGGTGACCTTCTTCGGCGAGTACTGACACCTGGCGCAGTGATTGGACATGCGGTCGATGTACTTGCCCGAGGCACAGTAGGGCTTGGAGCCCATCAGGCCGCCATCGGCATGCAGCACCATGCCCAGCGTATTGGGCAGCTCGACCCATTCACAGGCGTCCACATAGACCGCCAGATACCAGTCGCATAGTGCCTCGGGCTTCACGCCGCACAGCAGCGCGAAGTTGCCCGTGACCATCAGGCGACGAATGTGGTGGGCGTAGGCATGCTCGCGGGTGCTGGCGATGGCCTGATCCAGACAGCGCATGCCGCTGTCCCCCGTCCAGAAGAATTCCGGCAGGTTGCGGCTGGCTTCCAGCCGGTTTTCGCGCTTGTAGCCGGGCATGCGTGTCCAGTAGATGCCGCGCACATATTCGCGCCAGCCGAGTATCTGACGAATGAACCCCTCCGCCGAATTGATCGGCACCTCGCCACGCCGCCAGGCGGTGTCCACGGCGCTGCAGACCTCCTGCGGGCTCAAGAGGCCGATATTGAGCGCGGCAGACAGGCGTGAATGGAACAGGAACGGGTCGCTGTCCTCGATGGCATCCTGATAGCGGCCGAAGTCCGCCAGGCAGTGATCGAGAAAATGCGCGAGGTCAGAGCGGGCCTGGGCGCGCGTGACAGCCCAGTTGAAGTTCTCGAGGCTGCCGAAGTGGCGCTCCTCGTCACTGGCCTGCTCCCCGAAGCGCGCCGCGACCAGCGTCAGCACCTCGCGGGTGGTCGCATCCGCGTGATGGGCATGCACCGGCGGCGGTGGGGCGTGGAAGTCGTCTGGAATCGGTTCGCGGTTGTCGTGGTCGTGGTTGAACTTGCCGCCGGCGGGTTCGCTGCCTTCCATCAGCAGGTCGGTGTCACGGCGTTGCTCGCGATAGAAGTACTCCATGCGCAGTTGCTTGCGGCCCTCGGCCCAGCCGGCGAAGGCTGCCGGCGTGGTGAAGAAGCGTGTGTCCTCGAGGACTTCCCAGCGCACGCTGCCGGCCTCGCGCCGCGCCAGAAAGTCATCCAGCAGCCGCCACTCGCCGGGGCGGGTCACCAGCACGCCATCACACTGATACAGGGCAGCCAGACGCTCTGCCTCGCCGGTCAGACGCTGGAGGTTGTCCGGATCCTCCAGTCGGCTTTCATGTACCTGCCAGCCACACTCCCTGAGTTCCTGGGCGTGATGGCGCATCGCGGCCAGCATCATCGCGATCTTGTGCGGGTGGTGCGGCACGTAGCGGCCTTCCTCCTCGACCTCGCAGAAGGCGATCACGCTGTCGGCGGGTGCCTGCTTGAGGCTTGCCAGGTCATGGCTGAGCTGGTCGCCGAGGATCAGCACCAATGGCCGCGCGAAGTCATGACGCGTCGCCAGGCGCAGAGTAGCGGGAGTGGTATCGGGCACGAGGACTCCGGAGGGGTTGTGACAATAATTGTCTTAAAGCTATACAAATCGTGATGATAGTATAACTTCATCCCTCACGCACAGGGCGAGCTGGTAATATGACTGCGCTGTCGTGAAGTTGGCTGCGCTGCGGTGAAAGTGGCTGCGCTGCCGCTTCACCTCTCTTCTTGCCCCTAGTCAGGAGTCCATCATCCATGAGTACCCCGCGTTTTGGCGTCATGCTGGTCAATCTCGGCACCCCCGATGCCCCGACCCCCAAGGCGGTGCGCCGTTACCTCGCGGAGTTTCTCGGTGATGTACGCGTGATCGACCTGCCGCGTCTGCTCTGGCTGCCGATTCTGCATGGCCTGGTGTTGACGACGCGTCCCAAGAAGGTGGCCGAGGCCTACGCCTCGGTGTGGACGGAAGACGGCTCGCCGCTGATGGCGATCGGCAAGCGTCAGCGCGCCGCGCTGGAAGCACGCCTGGCCGAGTCACTGGGCGAGGACATTCCCGTCGAACTGGCGATGACCTACGGCAAGCCGACCATGGAAGAGGTGGGGCGCAAGCTCGCCAGCCGCGGTGCCGATCGCATGCTGATCCTGCCGCTCTATCCGCAGTTCTCGCGCACGACCACCGCCGCGGTCTTCGATCGCCTGGCGCGTGCGCTCAAGCCGTGCCCGCATCTGCCGGAGCTGCGTTTCGTGCGCGACTATCACGACCACCCGGATTACATCGCGGCGCTGGCCACCAGCGTGCGTGAGCACTGGGAGAAGGAAGGCCCGCGTGGCAAGCGCCTGCTGATGAGCTATCACGGCATTCCCAAGCGCTATGCCACCGCAGGCGACCCCTACCCGACGCAATGCGAGCGCACCAGCCAGTTGCTGGCCGAGGCGCTGGGGCTTGGCGACGATGAGTGGGCGATGACCTATCAGTCGCGCTTCGGCAAGGCCGAGTGGCTCAAGCCGTACACCGATGAAACGCTGAAGGCGTGGGGCGGTGAAGGGCTGGAAAGCGTCGATGTCATCTCGCCGGCCTTCGCGGCTGACTGTCTCGAGACGCTGGAAGAGCTGGAGGAAGAGAACCGCGGCTACTTTACCGAATCCGGTGGTGGCGACTTCCGCTACATCCCGGCGCTCAATGACCGCAGTGACCATATCGATCTGCTCGAGGCGCTGTGTCGCCAGCATACTCAGGGCTGGTAACGAGCAAGCCCGTCATACTGCCATTGCCCGAGAAATGAAAACGCCCCACCAGTCATCACTGGTGGGGCGTTTTCATGTTGCTGGCCTGCTGTTCGTGAATCCGCTCCTGCGAATCAGCGCTCGTGAATCCGCCCTCGTGGCTTGGCCCCGCTTGATGAGGGCCTGCCTGGCGATAGCCGAGAGCCGATCACGGCAGGCGGGATTCGCTGGACTCGGCGTTGACCTCGTCCGGCTCCTCGGCGACTTCGAGTCGCTCCGGCACGTTGCGTGTACGGCTGTCCGCCACCAGCTTCTGGTGCAGCGCCGCCTTGGACAGCAGGTGAGCGGTCACGGGGGCGGTAATGAACAGGAAGATGGACACCAGCATTTCCTGAAAGCTGAAGTGGCCGGTGGTGGCGCGGAAGTAGATCATCGACGCCATCAGCACGCAGCCGACCCCCAGCGTGGTGGTCTTGCTGGGGCCGTGCAGGCGCATGTAGAAGTCCTTGAGGTGCGTCAGTCCCAGAGAGCCGATGAAGGCAAACAGGCCGCCGGCAACCAGGAAGAAGGCGATCACGCCTTCGAGGACAGGATAGAACCAGGTGGGCATGGGGAGTCTCCGCTCAGGTCATTCGATGATGTCGCCGCGCAGCAGGTACTTGCAGACTGCCACGGTGCTGACGAAACCGAGCATGGCGATCAACAGCGCCGCCTCGAAGTAGGACTTGCTGTTGAGCTGGATGCCGAACAGCACGATCAGGGCGATGGAGTTCACGTACATGGTGTCCACCGCCAGAATGCGGTCCGGCAGGTCCGGCCCGATGGCGAGCCGGAAGACGTTGAGCACCAGCGAGGCGGCGAACAGCGCGATGCTGATCCACAGGGCGATGTCTAGCATTCGAAGATCTCCTTGAGCGGACGCTCGTAGCGCTGGCGGATCTCGTCGATCAACTCCTGCTCATCCTCGACATCCAGTGCGTGGATGATCAGATGGCGACCATCCAGCGTCAGATAGGCCGAGACCGTGCCCGGCGTCAGCGTGATGGTGCTCGACAGCAGGGTGATCGGGAACTTCTCCTCAAGCTCCAGCGGATAGCGCACGAAGGCCGGACGGAACTTGGCGCGCGGATTGAGGATCAGGTAGGACACCTGCAGGTTGGCGATGATGATGTCCATGATCACGCGCAGGAAGTAGCTGATCAGCCGCCAGGGCTTCTGGAGGTCGGGCTGCGGCTCCCAGAAGCGGTAGGTCAGGATGGGAATCGCGATGGCCAGCACTGCCCCGAGCAGGATCTGACCGGGCGCGACGCTGTTCTGCAGCATCAGCCAGACGATCAGCAGCAGCACCGACAGCATCGGCGTGGGCAAGAGACGGGAACGAGGCTTGATCATGAGACATCTCCCTTCAGCGGCGGTGCGGTTTCCGGTGCCGCGTCCTTGCCGAGCAAGGATTCAAGATAGGGGGCCGGGTTGGACAGCTGCTCGGCGGTGGCCTTGGTCCAGTTCGCCAGCGGCCCCGCGAAGATGACCAGCATCAGCGCGGCCGAGATCAGCCCGCCAGTGGCGATGCCACGGGCTACGCCGATGCGCTCGCCGCTGGGTTCGGCCTTGCTGGTGCGCCAGAACACGCTGGAACCGGCGCGTGAGCAGGCGACCAGCGAGCACAGACCGGCCAGCAGCAGCAGCGGCCACAGCCAGATCTGCTGCTCCGGCGTCGCCGAGGCGAGAATCAGCGCCTTGCCGATGGCGCCCGAGAACGGCGGCAGCCCGGCGGCGGCGGCGGTGCCGATCAGGAAGAGGCCGCCCAGCAGGCCTGCCTGCAGCAGCGGGCGCGAGCGCACGATGCGTGCCCCGGCCTTGCCGCGCTGACCGGCGACCACGTCGACCAGCAGGAAGAGCCCGCCGGTGACCAGCGTCGAGTGGATCAGGTAGAACAGCAGCGCGCTGTCTGCCTCGATCGTGTTCATGCCCAGCGCCGTCAGCAGCGTACCCACCGACACCATCACCAGATAGGCCACCAGGGTGCGCAGATCACGCGCCGAGAGCACGCCCAGCATCGCCACCACCAGGGTGGCGAGTCCCGCCCACCACAGCCAGTCACGACCGAGGTCCGCCAGTGCGCCAGCGTTGTCGGTGAAGATCAGCGAGTAGACGCGCAGGATGGAATAGATGCCGACCTTGGTCATGATCGCGAACAGCGCCGCCACCGGCGCCGAGGCCGCGGCATAGGCGCGTGGCAGCCAGAAGTACAGCGGCAGCATCGCCGCCTTGAGGCCGAACACCACCAGCAACAGCAGGCCACCGGCTTCCATCAGACCGGCACGGCCCGGGTCCAGCGTAGTGACGATGACCGCCATGTCGGCCATGTTCAGGGTGCCGGTCACGCCGTACAGGATACCCAGCGCGATCAGGAAGAATGCCGAGCCCATCAGGTTCAGCACCACATAGTGCAGCGCCGACAGCGTGCGTGCCTTGCTGCCGCCATGCAGCAGCAGGGCATAGGAGGCGATCAACAGCACCTCGAAGAACACGAACAGGTTGAACAGGTCGCCGGTCAGGAAGGCGCCGTTGATGCCCATCAGCTGCAGCAGGAACAGGCCATGGAAGTTGGAGCCGGTCTCATCGATGCCCGCCGTGGCGTACAGACAGGCCAGCAGGCCCAGCAGCGAGCTGAGCAGCACCATGGTCGCCGACAGGCGATCCAGCACCAGCACGATCCCGAACGGCGGCTGCCAGTCGCCCAGCGCGTAGTAGCGGATGGTGCCATCACCGGCCTGCACCACCAGCGCGATGGCGATGGCCACCATCAATGCCTGGGCCACCAGGCTGACCGTGCGGCGCAAGGTCGGTGAGGTGGCACGACTCAGCAGCAGGCCCGCCCCCACCAGCAGCGGCAGGACAATCGGAAGGACAATCAGGTGTTGCAGCATCACTTGGTGTCCTCTTTCTCTTTCGAATCATCCAGGCGATTGCCGTTGACGTGGTCACTGCCCAGGTCGCCGCGCGCGCGCATCGCCAGAATGACCACGAAGGCCGTCATGGCGAAGCCGATCACGATGGCGGTCAGCACCAGCGCCTGGGGCAGCGGGTCAGCTGCTGGTGAGCCGGCACCGACCACGGCTGGATTGCCGTGCATCGCAAGGCCACCCATGGAGAACAGGAACAGGTTGACGGCGTAGGACAGCAGCGTCAGGCCGACCACGACGGGGAAGGTGCGGCCGCGCAGGGTGAGGTAGACACCGCAGGCGGCCAGCAGGCCGGTGGTAGTGGCGTAGAGGGCTTCCATCACATCTTCTCCTTGGTCGGGCGATGCGGAGTCGTCAGCTTGCCCAGATTGGCGAGAATCATCAGGGTCGCGCCGACCACGGTCAGGTAGACGCCGAGGTCGAACAGCAGCGCGGTGGCCAGCTCGATTTCCCCGATGACGGGCAGGGTGAAGTGGCCGAAGGAGGATGTCAGGAACGGATAGCCGAACACCCAGCTGCCGGCGCCGGTCAGGCCGGCGATCAACACCCCGGCCGCCGCGACGGGCTGATAGGGGAAGCGCAGCCAGCGCTGCGTCCAGTCCACGCCACGCGCGATGTAGAGCAGGATGATGGCCACTGCCGTCACCAGGCCGGCGATGAAGCCGCCGCCCGGGGCATTGTGGCCACGCAGGAAGATGTAGACCGAGACCAGCAGTGCCAGCGGCAGCAGCGTCTGGGAGACGGTGGCCAGGATCATCGGATGGCGATCCGGCGACCAGCCACGTCCATCCAGGTCACTGGACGGCATGAACAGGCGCAGGCGGTTGAGCAGCTTGAAGATCGCCAGGCCCGCGATGCCCAGTACGGTGATCTCACCCAGCGTATCGAAGCCACGGAAGTCGACCAGAATCACGTTGACCACGTTATGGCCACCGCCACCGGAGACCGCATTGGCCATGAAGAAGTCGGAGATCGACTCCACCGGGCGGGTCAGGATGGCGAAGTTGAGGCTCGCCACCACCACGCCGAAGGCACTGGCCAGCAGCACGTCGCGCATGATGCGGCGTGCGCTGGATTCCTTGGGCGTGCGCTGGGGCAGGAAGAACAGCGCCAGCATCAGCAGGATCATCGTCACCACCTCGACCGCCAGCTGGGTCAGTGCCAGGTCCGGTGCGGCGAAGCGCGCGAAGGCCAGCGAGGTCATCAGGCCGACCACGGACAGCATCAGCAGCGAGATCAGACGCTTGCGGTGGGTGATCGCGGTACCGAGGCCGGCCAGGCCGGTGATCACGGCGCCGGTCAGCAGCATGCCATCGAAGGGCTGTTGCTCAAGCTCTCCACCCAGTTGCGGCACGGCCAGCAGGCCGATGCCGACGAACAGCAGCGCGGTCAGCAGCAGCCACAGCATGTAGCGCTGCAGCGAGCCATTCTCGAAGCTGTCCATGCTGCGCTCGGAAAGCTTGACGAGGCGTTGCACGTTGGCCTCGAACACCAGCAGGGCATTGCGGGCGCGGAACTGGCGCTGGAAGGAATAGAGGTGGTGGCGCAGGGCATAGACGGCGACGCCGCCCGCCAGCGCGATACCGCTCATCAGCAGCGGCAGATTGAAGCCGTGCCAGATGGCGAGACTGAAGTCCGGTACCGGCCCGGCCAGCACGCTGGCGGAGGCACTGACCAGCAGGTCCTTGATCACCAGCGACGGCAGAATACCGACCAGCAGACAGATCAGCACCAGCACCTCGATGGGCAGCTTCATGTAGCGCGGCGGCTCATGCGGGGTCTTGGGCAGATCCTTCGGCTCGCCATTGAAGAAGACGTCGTGGATGAAGCGCAGTGAGTAGGCCACCGACAGGATGCCACCGAGGGTCGCCAGCGCCGGAATCAGCCACGACAGGCCGCCCAGCAGCTGGGCATCGAGGCTCTCGGCGAAGAACATCTCCTTGGACAGGAAGCCGTTGAGCAGCGGCACACCGGCCATCGAGGCCGAGGCGACCATCGCCAGCACCGTGGTATGCGGCATGTAGCGATACAGGCCGTTGAGCTTGCGGATGTCACGCGTGCCGCACTCGTGATCGACGATGCCGGCGGCCATGAACAGCGAGGCCTTGAAGGTGGCGTGGTTGATGATGTGCAGCAGGCCCGCGACGGCGGCCATCTGGCTGTTGAAGCCGAACAGCAGCGTGATCAGGCCCAGGTGACTGATGGTCGAGAAGGCCAGCACGCCCTTGAGGTCCTGCTTCATCAGCGCGAACCAGGCGCCATACAGCAGGGTGGCAAGACCGGTCAGACTGACGATGTAGAACCACAGGTCTGTCCCCGCGAGCACCGGGTGCATGCGCGCCAGCAGGAAGACACCGGCCTTGACCATGGTGGCGGAGTGCAGGAAGGCGGATACCGGCGTCGGTGCCGACATCGCGTGGGGCAGCCAGAACTGGAACGGGAACTGGGCCGACTTGGTGAAGGCGCCCAGCAGCACCAGTACCAGCGCGACCGGATAGAGCTCGTGGGAGCGGATCTGGTCCGCCGCGGCCAGCACGTCATCGAACTGGTAGCTGCCGACGATATGCCCGATGACCAGGATACCTGCCAGCAGTGCCAGACCCCCGGCGCCGGTGACGGTCAGGGCCATGCGGGCGCCCTTGCGCGCCTCGCTCAGCTGGTACCAGTAACCGATCAGCAGGAAGGAGCTCAGGCTGGTCAGCTCCCAGAACACCCACATCAGCAGCAGGTTGTCTGCCATCACGATGCCGAGCATCGCGGTCATGAACAGCATCAGGAAGCTGTAGAGGCGTGCCAGCGAATCCTCGCCCGACAGGTAATAGCGGGAATAGAGGATGATCAGCAGGCCAATGCCGAGAATCAGCAGCACGAACAGCCCCGACAGACCATCGAAGCGCAGCGACAGGTTGAGTCCCAGCTCCGCGATCCAGGGCAGATGGAACTGGGGCACCATGCCCGAGAAGACGTCTCCGAGGTGGAAGACGGCGATACCGAGTGCTAGGGCAGGTGCCACCGCGGTCAGCCAGGCAAGGCGTGCACGGGGCAGATTTCTGGCCATCAAGGGCACCAGGGCACCGAGTAACGGCAATAGCACGATCAACAGCAGGGTCATGGAAGACTCGCTCCAGTCGTTGTTGTAGTACGTAGTCCGTCATTCGTGGGCAGCGCAGACACAGGCTCAGGGCCGGACTGCCAGCTTCGAGATCGGGAGGCGGAGTTTCGGCCACTGGGTGCCGACAGAATAGGCGAGCGCACTGCAGGTTGCCGCGATGAAGTGCCGGACACACGAGACTCTGTCAGGAAGACGTTCTCATGGGGCCATGCGAGACACGACATGCGTCACGCGGCAGCAAGGGTTGGCAGTGGCTGGCTCAGGCTGCACGGAGGATCTGGCGCGGGTTCAGCGCGTCAATCGCTCCGGGCATGACGTTACCGTCGCAAGGGGCGGATCCGTCAGGAAGGGGAGTCGCACGGCACGGGGTGCCAGCATCCAGGATGGGATGAGGTCCGCAGCGCGTCCCCGGCTGCCCGCGACGGGCAGACGGCGAATATGCCGGGTTGGTGCGGTCATGTCATGTCTTGCGAGCATGGCCGTATTCCTCCTGAAGCCCCTGGATGACAAGTGTGTGTTCGAGTGGAGACACTTGCGCGATCTTGTTGAAAACATTGATGGAACGTGACCTAACCTCTCGAATGTATCACGCACTTGCACCCCTCGCCAGCGCATGCCCGACCCGCCGGAACGCGACATGTACCGTGTGAAGTGTTGTACAAGATGTCGATTTTCTTGTACAAATATTGCACGCCATACGTTCCACGGAGTCATCATGCACGAGGTCGCCAGCATGAATTCGGGCAACGCACCGGAAACCTCTCTGGTGTGGTTGCGTCACGACCTGCGGCTGGAAGACAACCCGCTGTTCGCGCTGCCCCTGTCCCGTCGCCCGCATCAGATGCTGGTGATGTATGTCTTCGACCGTCGCTGGCTGACGCCGAGCGACGGCTTGCCGCGCTTGGGGCCCGCGCGTCTGCGCCTGTTGTGGCAGAGCCTGATGAACCTGCGTGGCATGCTGCTGCGCCGCGGCAGTGACCTGCTGGTGCGCGTCGGGGACCCCGTCGAGGAAGTACTGACGCAGGTCGCCCAGCATGATGTCCAGTGCCTGGAAGTCAGCCGCGCCGCCGCGCCGGAAGACAGCCGCGCCCTGCAGCAGCTCTCACGGCGTCTGCCGGCCTCGACCCGGCTCCACTGTCATCCCCCTGACCAGATCGCCTTCGACAGCCAGCTGCTGGATGGCCCGTTGCTTGATCGCCTGCTGCCGGGCAGATTCCCCCGCGAAGAGACGGCTCGCCTGCGTGTGGCGCATGAGGCGTCCTGCGTCGCAGACGAGCGTGCGGCTCCCTCCAGTGATCTCACTCTGCGTGACACTGCCTCTGCTGACACAGGTTTTGCTGGCACAGCCTCTGCTGATACAGGCGCTTCAGGCGATCATGACGCCCTGGCGACCTGCGCCGCGCTTGCCTCGCAGGTGCTGCGCGCCAGTGGTGGCGATGACGCTGGCGTGGCCGACCTGATGCTGCCGCCTTGTGCTGTGTTGACGCCGACGCCCGGCACCTTGCAGGCACGCCCTCAGCGCGAGGCTCTGTCTCAACACGAGGCTTTGCCGACAGGGCTGAACGATGAGCAGTGGCGCGCCCTGTGCGAAGCGCAGTCACCCTTGCAGGGACTGCCCTATTCCCTGCCGCCGTGGCCCGATTCTGCCTCGCGTGGCTTTCCGCCGCTGGATGCCATCTGTGGCTCGGCGCAAGCCTGGCAGCCGGCGACTGCCAGGCTTGCGGAGCTGCTGGGCGGCGAGGAGCCAGCCCGCGCATACCTGTCGACCTTGCTGTGGGGCAAGGCCTGGGCGAAGGGAGATGCCGGCAAGGGCGATGACGACTCGATAGAAGGGGCGTCCTATCAGCGATCGCACTCTGCCGATGGCGAAGGCGCTGGTGTGCCGACGGGGCTGGCACCTCAGCGGGAGGCGGGGAAGACGCTGGACGCTATGCAATTGATGGCGCGCCCGGCGGATGCATGGCCACTGGCAGCATGGCTGGCGCTGGGTTGCATCAGTCCGCGCCGCATTCTGCAGGTACTGGATGCCCGCCGCCGCGAGGCGGGTGATGAGGCGATCAATCAGCAGCTGCTGGCCATCGTGCTGCAGCGCGAGTGCTGGCAGCGTATGCTGCGTGACAAGGATGAGGAGGCTCGCGCGGCCTGGTATGGCGCTGCGTTGCGGGAAGACGCCGCAAATGACGCCGCCTTTGCGCGCTGGAGCGAAGGGAGAACCGGCGATGCCCGGGCCGACAAGGCCATGCAGGTGCTGGTACGTGAAGGCTGGTTGCCGTGGTCCGAGCGCAAGTATCTGGCCGGTGCCTGGCTGGAGGGCGGCGGCGACTGGCGGTTGGGCGCGCGCTGGTTCGAGCGTTGCCTGCTCGATTACGACGCCGCCATCCACTGGGGTGAATGGCGGCATCTGGCGGGCTTCGATGTGTGATCAGGCGGTGTCGATATCGCGCGAGTCGTCCGGGAAGATCCAGGCCCTGGTGGCACCTCATCTTTGACCTGCTGCTATGACCTGGCGTTCTTCAGCCCAGACGGGCCAATAGCGCCGTGACGGCTGTCTCGACGCGCAGGATGCGCTCGCCCAGATGCACCCCTTCAAAGCCTGCCGCCATGAATTTCTCGACCTCATAGTCCACGAAGCCGCCTTCCGGGCCGATGGCCAGCATCACCGGCTCGTGGACGGCGCGTGGGCATTCATCCGGCATGCCCGGATGGGCGATGATGCCACGCGGAGGCGTGCCTGATGCTGGTGTCATCAGTGCCGGCAGGCGGTCTTCCACGAAGGGTTTGAACAGTTTCTCGTGGGTCACCGTCGGCATGATGGTGTCACGCGCCTGCTCCAGTCCCAGCACCAGATGCTGGCGAATCTTGTCTTCCTTGAGCTCCGGCGACTGCCAATAGCTCTTCTCGACCCGCCGCGTATGCAGCAGGGTGATTTGCTTCACGCCCAATGCCGTGACGTGTTCCAGCGAGCGTGCCAGCATGCGCGGGCGCGGCAGCGCCAGCAGCAGATGCACGTCGAGTGGCGCCGGCGGCTGACGGTCCAGCGTCAGGCTGAATTCGGCGCTGTCCGCGTCCAGTCGCTCCAGGCGGCCACGGCCGATCAGGCCACCCTCCACCCCCAGCGTCATCTCGTCGCCGACGTTGGCACGATGCACCTCACGCAGATGGCGCAGGCGGCGCGGGTCCGTGACACGTGCGTGGTCCTGAGCGGTCAGGTCGTCAGCGCCGAGCAAAATCAGATTCATGGCAATACCGGGGCAGTGGAGGGCAGGATGCATCGCTTACAGACAGCGGCAAGCGGGCGTTATTCTAGCATGTCGTGCATGCTGACCCGACGGGGACAGCGTTGGCATGGCGTCAATGACTGACGCGTGGAGACGCCTTTTCTTGCAGTCCCCCCCCTTGAGTGCACAATGAAGAAAAATCGACAGGAGCCTGACACGTGCGAGTGATCCGCAAATATGCCAATCGGCGCCTATACGACACCGAGCAGAGCCGCTACGTGACCCTGGAAGACCTGCGCAGCCTGGTGCTGGCGGAAGAGGTCTTCAAGGTCGAGGACGCCAAGAGCGGTGAGGACCTCACGCGCACCATCCTGCTGACCATCATCATCGAGCAGGAGCAGGGCGAGGGCGAGGCCGAGGTCTTCTCCAACGAGCTGCTGGAGCAGTTCATCCGCATCTATGCGATGGCCAAGCCGCTGCCGCTGGCCGGTTATCTGGAGCAGGGTACGCGGCTGATGATGGAGCAGCAGCAGCGCATGCAGGAGCAGTGGTCCCAGGCCATGCGTCACTCGCCGATGGAGATGATGCGCGAGGTCGCCGAAGAGAACCTGCGCTTCTGGCAGCAGGCCATGGGCGCTGGCATGGGTGCTGGCAAGAATGCCTCACGCTCACAGCCGAGCGATGCGGATGCGGCGCCTGATGAGTCGGACACGCCGCCGGACGATGAGCGACGCTGAGTGTGACGCCGTGTCAGATCCAGCTTTCACATAAATTCATCGTGATGTGAAAAGGGGCGCCCCGAGCAGGGCGCCTTTCTGCCATAATGCGCAGCCTGATATTTCCTCGGTAGCTCGCGCCATGCGGGTAGCCCTGATCCTCACTGGCTCATGAAGGTTGAAAAGATGAAGGTCCTGATCATCGGCGGCGGTGGCCGCGAACATGCGCTGGCCTGGAAGGCCGCCCAGTCATCCCGTGTCGAGGAGGTCTTCGTGGCGCCCGGCAATGCGGGTACGGCGCGCGAGTCCAAGCTGACCAATCTGGCGATTGCCGCTGACGATCTCGATGCGCTGGTCGCCTTCGCGCGTGACAACGCCATCGAGCTGACCATCGTCGGCCCGGAAGCGCCGCTGGTGATCGGCGTGGTCGATCGCTTCCGTGAAGCGGGGCTCAAGTGCTTCGGCCCGACGGCCGGTGCCGCCCAGCTGGAAGGCTCCAAGGCCTTCACCAAGGACTTCCTGGCGCGTCATGCCATCCCGACCGGCGACTACGCGACCTTCGCGGAGGTCGATGCGGCGCTTGAGTACCTGGCGGCCCATCCGGCGCCCATCGTCATCAAGGCCGATGGCCTGGCGGCGGGCAAGGGTGTCGTGGTCGCGATGAGCGACGAGGAAGCTCGCGCCGCGGTGCGTGACATGCTCGAGGACAACGCCTTCGGCGATGCCGGCGCACGCGTGGTGATCGAGGAATTCCTCGACGGTGAGGAAGCCAGTTTCATCGTGATGGTCGACGGCGAGAACGTGCTGCCGATGGCCACCAGTCAGGATCACAAGCGCGTCGGCGAAGGCGATACCGGCCCCAACACCGGCGGCATGGGGGCCTACTCTCCGGCGCCGGTGGTGACGGCTGACGTTCACCAGCGCGTGATGGACGAGATCATCCTGCCCACCGTGCGTGGCATGGCGGCCGAAGGCCATCCTTACACCGGTTTCCTGTATGCCGGTCTGATGATCGATGCCCAGGGCGCGCCGAAGATCATCGAGTACAACTGCCGCTTCGGTGACCCGGAAACCCAGCCGATCATGGTGCGTCTGAAGTCCGATCTGGTCGCGCTGTGTCTGGCCGCCGAAGACGGGCGTCTCGACACCCAGACCTGCGAGTGGGATTCCCGCGCGGCGGTCGGCGTGGTGCTGGCAGCTGGCGGCTACCCGGCCAGCTACCGCAAGGGCGATGTCATCAGCGGCTTCGATGCTGCCGAAGCGACCGGCTGCAAGGTCTTCCATGCCGGCACCGCCGAGCAGGACGGCCAGGTCGTCACCAGCGGTGGTCGCGTGCTGTGCGTCACCGCACTGGGCGACAGCGTCGCGGCGGCCACCGAGCGTGCCTATGAAGGCGTCGATGCCATCAGCTGGCAGGACATGCTGGTGCGTCGCGACATCGCCTGGCGCGCCATCGCTCGCGAGCGCGGCGATAGCTGAAAGCGCTGAGTCGCACGGGCCATCACCCCGCGACATGCCTGCTTCACGACAAGACCCGGCCTTAGGCCGGGTCTTGTCGTTGGGGCGTCTCTCGATGCCCTGAGCGCCTACGACCATCGTGTCGGGGTCTGGTCATGTCGGTGTCGGGCATGCGATAACCCTAGTCATCCTATATTCCTTCTTGAGGCTGACCGGCGTCGAAAGATGGCGTCGCCGTCCGCCCTGAACCCTTTTCCTGTCTCGCCGACAAGGAGTCTGCATGGACCGTATCCGGCTTGAATTTCCGGTTTCCCGCCTGGTACATCGCCACCCGATGACGATTCGGGTCAGCGACATCAACTATGGCCAGCACCTGGGCCACGACAGCGTAGTCAGCCTGGCGCACGAGGCGCGGGGCCAGGCCTGGCAGGCGCTGGGCTTCCCCGAATGGAACATCGATGGGCTGATGAGCATCGTCGCGGATCTCGCCGTGCAGTATCAGGGCGAGGGCCGGCTGGGTGACGCGCTCGTGGTGGAGACGGCCATCGACAGCGTGTCCGGCAAGGGGCTTGGCGTCCATCACCGCCTGCTGCGTGTCAGCGATGACGCGGTACTGGCGACGCTGCGCGTCGGGCTGGTGTTCGCTGGCGAGCAGGGGCTGGCGGAGCCGAGCGCGCGCGCCAGTGCCGCCATCGAGCAGGCCGTCTCAGCCATGTCGTCCCGGGTAGCCAACTGATGTCGCGGGAATATCCGATCATCGCCGTGACGGGGTCTTCCGGCGCGGGCACCACCACCGTCATGCGCACCTTCGAGCGCATGTTCTCGCGTGAGGCGATTCATGCCGCCTACGTGGATGGGGATGCCTTTCACCGTTATACCCGTGACGAGCTGGTGCGCATGTTTCAGGAGGCGCCGGAGCGCAAGCGCGAGCTGTCTCACTTCGCGGTCGAGGCCAACCAGCTGGATCGTCTGGAAGCGCTGTTCGTCGAATATGGCGAGCAGGGCTCCGGCACGCATCGTCATTACATCCATGCCGAAGACAAGCGCATGATCGAGGCCGGCTACAAGGTCGGCACCTTCACCGAATGGCAGTCGCTGCCGGACTGTACGGACCTGCTGTTCTACGAGGGGCTGCATGGTGGGCTGGTGACGCCGGAGCATGACATCGCGCGTCATGTCGATCTGCTGATCGGGGTGGCACCGACCATGAATCTGGAGTGGATCCAGAAGATCGATCGTGACACCAAGCTGCGCGGGCACTCCCAGGAAGCGGTGGTGGACACCATCCTGAGCCGCATGGATGACTACGTGCGCTACATCCAGCCGCAGTTCTCACGCACGCACATCAACTTCCAGCGCGTGCCGACGGTGGATACCTCCAACCCCTTCGAGCCGCAGGATATCCCGACGGACGCCGAGTCGATGGTCGTGATCCACTTCCGCGATCCCGGCAGTGTCGACTTCCCGTTCCTGCTCGCGATGATCCAGGGCTCGTTCATGTCACGCCCGCATACGCTGGTGGTGCCCGGCGCGCTGATGGCACTGGCCATCGAGCTGATCATCACGCCACTGGTCAAGAGCCTGCTGGCACAGCGGCGGTTCCGCTAGCGGGAGACATGAAGGGGGCTGGGCTCGGGCTGGCTCAGTGCTTGCGGCCCTTGAGGCGTGGCAGGATGCCCTTCTTCCAGATACGCAGGGTGCGATTCAGGCGGCCGCTGCGGATCAGCAGGCGTGCCTCGCGGGTGCTCAGCGGCAGGCCGAGGGTGCGTTGCTTGAGCTTCAGCGAGTGACGCAGATCGAAGCGACGCATCATGCGCGCGAGAGTGGCCGTGCCCGGCAGGCGCGGCAGGCGGACGGCAGAGGTGAAGTCGATCAGGACCGGCACGCCATCGCGCAGCACGACGTTGGAGCCACGGATGTCGTTGTGGGCCATCTGACGCTGATGGAGTTGCTGCACGACGAGAATCAGCTGCTGACTGAGGCGGGCATCCGTCACGTCATCCAGGGCGGCGTCACTCAGCAACGGCCCTGGGATGTACTCCATCGCCAGCGACAGCGGTGACAGGCGCGCCACGGCGCGGGGGGCGTGTGTCCAGTCGCCCAGACGCTCGAGCATCTTCAGCTCATGGCGTACCAGCCAGCGTGCCACCAATGCCGCCGGCGTGCCGGCATAGCGGCGGTAATCCTTGCAGACCACCGGTTGGCCATTGAGGTGCGTGATATAGACCTCTGCCTTGAGAAAGCCCTTGGCACGCTGCAGGAACTCGCCCGGGGCCTGCTCGCCGTCAACACGCGTGACCCTGGGCGCGGCACGCAGTGCCGCCCGCGCCTTCTCTGCGCGCGTAGGCTCAGCGCGATCGACGGCGGGAGCGCCGACAGTGGCCGGTCGTGTCTCGCCATGAGCGCCAAGGCCGGCCTCCAGTTCGTGGTTGGCCTTGCGCAGGGAGGAATCTTGGCGAGTGAACACGGGCATGACGGGCGGCTTCTCGTTAGCGGGTTAACAATGATTATCCTACTGTTTTCCTCATTCGCCCACTGGCAGCGGTGAATCAGTCTGTTTCCCTAAAGGCGACATTGCTCTGTTCACAAGCTGGCCCGCGTTTTCCTGCGTCTGCCCTTGGCCTGTTGCCCGGCTGGCGCTACGCTGGCAGGCCACGCTGCCGTGGGCAGCCCCACTTCAAGGGAGAAGGTGTCATGGACTGTCTGTTCTGCAAGATCATCAACCGCGAGATTCCCGCCGATATCGTCTATGAGGATGATGAGGTGCTGGCCTTCAATGACATCAATCCGCAGGCGCCGACCCATGTGTTGATCATCCCCAAGCAGCACATCGCCACGCTCAACGATATCGAGGAGCATCAGCTGGCCACGGTAGGGCGCCTGCAGTACACCGCCGCCAGACTGGCGAAGGACTACGGTTTTGCCGAGGGCGGTTATCGCGTGGTGATGAACTGCAATGAAGATGGCGGCCAGACGGTCTATCATATTCATATGCACCTGATGGGTGGTCGCCGCTTCACATGGCCGGCTGGCTGAGCCGGCATAGAGCAGGCGCCTGTACCGGCGGTTCGCGGGCAGGTAGCGGCTAGCGATAACAAGCGCGCGGCACACAGGCGCATACCGGCAATGTCGTGAAAACGGCATTGCCGGTTTTTCATTGGGGAAGCCACGGCGCAAGGGAGCCGGTCAGGCCTCGCCCGGCGACACTCTGCCCCTTACCGTCGCGGGCTGGCTTGCGTAAGATGGCCTCATTGCTCACGCCGTGCAGGAGTCTTCCCATGCCGCATTCCGATGCCATTTCGGCGCAACGTCATCACAGCCGCGCCGATCAGTTGATCCATCAGTTCGACACCGTACTGCGTACCCTGGTGCCACATGCCGCCCAGCCGTCGCGTCCCTCTCCGGCGGGCGACATCCATGACGAAGCGATCAGCGACGAAGAGCGCCAGCACGCCGCTGGCCTGATGCGCATCAATCACACCGGCGAGGTGTGTGCCCAGGCGCTCTATCAGGGTCAGGGTTTCACGGCGCGTCTGCCTGAAACGCGCACGCAGATGGAGCTGGCTGCCCAGGAAGAGATCGATCACCTGGCCTGGTGCGATGCACGACTCGTCGAGCTGGATGCCAATACCAGCCTGCTCAATCCGTTGTTCTACATGACGAGCTTCGCGCTCGGGGCAGCGGCCGGTGCCATCAACGACAAGGTCAGCCTCGGGTTCGTGGCCGCGACCGAAGAACTGGTCGGCGAGCACCTGTCGAAGCACCAGCAGACGCTGCCCGAGGGCGATCAGCGCTCACGTGCCGTGTTGCGCCAGATGGAAATCGACGAAGCCCATCATGAGCAGTGGGCGCTGGAAGCCGGTGGTCATCGCTTCCCGGGGCCGCTGAAGAGCGCCATGCGCCTGATGTCCAAGGTGATGACGGCCAGCGTCTACCGAGTGTGATGGTCAGACGTCTGAGCCTGCCTTGGCAGCTTCAGGACGCTGCAACGCAAAAGGCCGCCCCATGGGGCGGCCTTTGTGTTTTTGGCGAACGTCGTGATGATCAATACGAGACGATCATTGCGAGTCGGCCAATGTGAGACGCTCAGCGGTCTCCGGCGTCAGGGCTTATTCCTTGACCTGGTACTCACCGTCCAGCGTCTCGGTGCTGCTGCCGTCTTCACGCGTGGCATCACGCGAGTAGTTCTGGCGGCCACTGGCCTTGTCCTGGGCCTCCTGCATGCGCTGCTGCATCTCGCTCATGCGCTTTTTCATGCGACGGCGGATGAAGGGCAGCATGATGATGCCGAGTACCATCATCACCAGCGCCGCGAACAAGCTGAAGATCATGACCACGCCACCGATCAGCCAGGCGGCGACCAGCTTGAGGCCGGACAGGCCATTGGAGGGGCGTTGGTTGCCTGCATTGGCCTGCCATTGGCGAGCCTGGTTCCACAGAGTGTTGTGCTGTTGGCCTTGCATGTGTCTTCTCCACGATAGAGCCGGGCCGTCAGGCCGGGCGAGGATGACCCGATAGGTGAAAGTGGGTGGTCGGGGATATCGGGTCAGGAAACAGGGGTATTGCCCTCCCGGCGCAACGGGCATTCGTGCTCTGGGCCGGGGGATGGGTAAGTGGGGCTCGATGCGACGCACTTTTGCATGAGGCGCTTGATGGCATCGGGCGGCCGGTTGACTCGTTCAGCATCGAAGTTGGCATCGTTGCCGTCAAGCGGCTTCGGCGTTGATCCAGCGCTGGATGTCGGGTTCAGTCCCTGAACCACTTCAAGGCACGGCGGCTGGTCAAGCGGGTCGATCAGTTCACGGCCGGTAATCCGGATTCATGGACACGCTGGCAGCGAGGTTGAAAGCGTTGCCCGGCAGCGGCATGTTCAATGTCATTCGTTGCGGCCTGCCTTGCGCATCGCGTCCGTGAATCTGGATGGCGTGCGCAGCGACTTCGACGCTCTGTACACTCTTGATGCCGTCGACAGCGGCAAAATTCAAGGTCTGGCGCATGCTGTCGCCATCGATGGCCTTGTCGCCGGGCGCGGAATCACTCTGGCGCAGCGCTTCGCTGATGAATTCTCCATCGGCGAGATTGATGGCCAGTTCCATCTGCCACCCATTATGCCCCCAGCCCGTGAACTGAACATGATCGTCGCGGATATCCATCGTACTGAATTCCATCATGCCCTTGCGACTGGCGTGGATCATCATCTGCGTGAGCAGCTCTGGCGCGAGCCCCTGGGTAGACGCGGCCTCAGAGATAGCTGTCGCAGGCTTTCCGGCTGTGCGGGTGGCGGCCGTGTCCAGCGCGCTACCCTCCGCATCATCGCCGAGCGTGGCGTGCGCCTTGCCGTCATCTGAGTGCTCGCTGGTCGAGGGCCCATTTGCAGAGAGCCCTGCGGTCGAGAGTTCTGCCGCCGACAGCTGATGGCGCACCGGCAGGTCCTCGATGCCGTTGGCATAGGCGGGAGCCGAGCCCAGCATCAGGCCGAGTGCGCTGACGCCCAGGCCGTGTCGCCAGTGCTGGACTGCGCGGCTGGCGAGCCAGAAGCGCGACGGGGCGGCGCCTGCGGCCGAGGATGGCGGCTGCCGGGATGCGGAGTCTGATTCACGAGCGGGAGCAATACGGGACGCGGCTGATGGGGACATGACACCCTCCTCAAGGATGGCTGTGCATGGCACTCACTGTGGGCCAGGCGACCTTGCGCGTCGCTGAGACGTGAATTCATCTGAGGTTCATTGCCTCCTGTCAGTCTCTGCATCACAGGGTCAGTGGTTGCTCTCGGGTTGGTCCGCGTTGTTCCAACGCAGGTTTGATTGCACATTCCGTTGCTAGATTGAGCGCCACGCGCAAGCGCCCGCCTTGGGCGCACACCAGCCCCGCCGTCATTCACGAGGTTCCTCTTCATGCAGACTCCCCACAAGGCTCAGCCAGACGCCCGTGCAGCGCGTGGCAGTCAATGGCGGCAACGCTATGTCTGGCTGTGCCTCGGGCTCGGGAGCCTGCTGGTCGGTGCGCTGGCACTGCCGCCGCATGCGCTGTGTGACAGCGAGCGCTGGCGCAGCCTGCACGACGAAGTCGCCGCCGGACGTGTCATCTCGTTGTCCGAGCTGCTCGATAGCCTCGAGCGCGACTGGCTGGGTCAGGTGGTCGAGGTGGAGCTCGAAGAGACGCATGGCGAGCTGATCTATGAGGTCGAGATGCTCGGGCCACAGGGCCAGATGGCCAGATTCACCGTGCGCGCCTCGGATGGCAGCCTGCGTGAGGTGCGCGGCGTCAATCTGGATGCCATGCGTCGCGCTGGCAGCGGTTCCTTGTCTGAGCCTCTGACCAAGCCCCTGACCAGGCCCTTGCCCGAGACGGACGACGCGCCGCTCGTGACTGACGGCGCCAATGCCGAGGTCGAGAGTCAGTAGGACGAGGCAGGCAGTGGCCAGGCCAGGCAGTGTCAGCGCAGGCTGTGACAAGGGCGCCGAGGGTGCCTGGCGGCCCTGAGGAACGGTATGCTAGTGCCATTGTCCATTGCGCCACCGGTAGAACGCCGCTTGCGTCAGGAGCCCGAGAATCGATGAAGATATTGCTGGTTGAAGATGACATGCCGTTGGCCGAAGCGCTGATGGCGCGCCTGGGGGAAGCCGATGTGCTGGTCGAGCATGCCACCACCGGGGGAGACGCCGACTTTTTGATCCAGACCGAGAGCTACGATGCCGTAGTGCTGGATCTCGGCCTGCCGGACGGCGATGGCACGCGCTGGCTGGCCCAGTGGCGAGAGGCCGGCATCGAGGTGCCGGTGCTGGTGCTGACCGCGCGCGAGCGCTGGTCTGACAAGGCCGCCGGCTTCTCTGCCGGCGCCGATGATTACGTCACCAAGCCCTTCGAGACCGCCGAGGTCATCTTCCGTCTGCGCGCCCTGGTGCGTCGCTCTCGCGGCCATGCCCACCCCGTGCTCAAGCTGGGTGATCTGGCCTGTGACACCCACGGCGGTACCGTCAGCCTGGCGGGGCGCCCCGTGTCGCTGACCGCCCAGGAAACGCGCCTGCTGATGCACCTGATGCACGCCGTGCCTGGTGTGGTCAGCCGTTCTGAACTGGTCGAGCATGTCTATGACCGCGACCACGAACCCGATTCCAATGTCATCGACGTGCAGATCAGCCGTCTGCGCCGCAAGCTGGGGGCCGAGCGCATAGAGACGCTGCGCGGGCGTGGCTATCGTCTGCGTGATCCGGACGCCGAGACACAGACGCCGGCGGATGGCAGCGACGCATGAAGCCACTGTCCGTCGGCCGCCGCTTGCTGGGCGGCTCGCTGGTCATTGCCTTGATCGTCATGCCGCTGACCGGGCTCGGTCTGGCCTGGAGCTTCCGTGACGCCGTGACTACCGCCTTCGACCAGCGCCTGCTGTCGCTGTCGAAGGTGCTGATCGCCGCCATCCAGTTCGACCGCGAGAAGGGCCGCCCCGGCCTGACACGCTCGCTGGGCGACCCACGCTTCGATCAGGCCTATTCGGGCTGGTACTGGCAGATTTCCGATCGCAACGGCAATGTGCTGACGTCGCGCTCGCTGTGGGACCAGCGACTGCCGCCGCTGGAAGACATGGACAAGGGCGTCATCATCAGCCGTGACCTCAAGGGCCCGCGCCATCAGGTGCTGCGCTCCCTCGAGCGCGATATCCGCCTGCCCGGTCGCAACCAGCCACTGCACGTGATGGTGGCGGCCAGCCGTAGCGAGGTCGACGCCGAGGTCGCGCGCTTCGAGTGGCTGCTGGCGGGTGCGCTGGTGGCCTTGGCATCGCTGTTGGTGTGCGGCTCTGCCGCGCAGATCAGCTGGGGGCTGGCGCCTCTGCGGCGCCTGCGGGCTCGCCTCAAGAAGGTCGCCGACGGCGAGGCGGAGCGGCTGGAAGAGACCCGTCTGCCGCCGGAGCTGACCGAGCTGACCCGCGCCATCAATGCCGTGCTCGAGCGAGATCAGCGCTTGATCGAGCGCGGGCGCGCGGCGGCCGGCAATCTGGCGCATGCCCTCAAGACGCCGGTCAGCGTGCTCAAGGCCCAGTCCGAGCGCTTCGACGGCGAGGACCGCGCGCGGATCGACGCCGAGCTCAAACGCATCGATGAAGCCGTGCGCCACCACCTTGCGCGTGCCAGTGCCGCCGGTGGCGCGCATCTCAGCGGGCGCATCAGCCTGCGTGAGGCGGCAGGGCCGGTCTTCGAGGGACTCGGGCGCTTGGCGAGCCGGCGTGGCATCACGCTGAGTCTGGCGCTGGAGGACGACGCCAGCGTGCGGGTCGACCCGCAGGACCTGCAGGAAATGGTCGGTAACCTGCTCGAGAACGCCTTGCAGTGGGCTCGCCAGCAGGTGCGCGTCAGCAGCGAGACCCGCGATGGCGGCGTGCTGTTGATCATCGAGGACGATGGCCCCGGCATGAATGAAGAAGAGGGCGCTGCCGCGCTGGGGCGTGGGGCGCGTCTTGATGAAGGGCGCTCCGGTTCCGGTCTGGGGCTGGCGATCGTCGATGATCTGATGGCGCTCTACGGGGGCGAGCTGGCACTGGAGCGCTCCAGTCTGGGCGGCCTGGCGGCACGCGTCTGGCTGCCGAGCTCCCCGCTGGTCGGGGCGCAGCCGAAGGAGTGACAGGGCGCCGCCTCGTTTATCGGCGGTCTTGTCTTGATAGCTCAGCGCTATCACAGCCATCCCGAGAGATGATTGGGCGCGGCCAGGACGACACCGTATTCTGACGGTGTCCGGCTGGCAGCCGGACGGGCTTCGTTTCTGAGTCTCGTCTGCCGCGCCCTGCGGTGATGACGAACTGGCGCTCCTTCGGGAGCGCTTTTTTTTGCCTGTCATTCACCACGCCATGCCTGATCGACGATGCTCAAGGCGCCGATTGAACGCTGGCGGGGCTAACGGTCACGCTCAGGATCGCATAGGCTGTCAGAGAGTAAGCATCCGTTGCCGGGCGTCAGGAGGTGGTGATGAAGGACATGACAATGTGTGCTCAGCATGGCGATCTGGAGGGCCTGGCACAGGCATTGGCCGCTCCCGATGCGCACGAGCGAGTCAATGACGTGGATTATCGTGGGCGCTCGCCATTGCTGGTCGCGGTGCAGGCCAATCAGCCGGAGGCGGTGGAGGCCCTGCTGGCCGCCGGCGCCGATTGCGAGCAGACCGATGCCCTGCACGACACGCCCCTGCTGGCCGCGGCCGCGCTCGGCTATGGCCGCTGCCTGAGCCGGCTGCTGGCGCATGGCGCCTCGGCGACGGTGCTCAATCGCTTCTCTTCCACTGCGCTGATGTCGGCCAGTGAGCGTGGCCATGCCGATATCTGCCGTCAGCTGCTCGAGGAGACCGATGTCGACGTCAATCACCAGAATACGCTCGGCTGGACGGCACTGATCGAGGCCGTGTTGCTGGGGGATGGCGGCGTTGACTATCAACGGGTCGTCGAGCAGCTGCTGGCCCACGGTGCCGACGTCAATCTGGCGGACGCCGAAGGTGTCACGCCGCTGGCGCATGCGCGCTGGCGCCAGTTCGAGGCGCTGAGCGAGAGGCTGGAAGCGGCCGGCGGACACGAGCAGGGCGTTGCCCATGACGTGAGCGACGACGTCCAGGCCCGTACCTCGACACCGCGTCGTGCATGATGGCACCGACCACAAGGAGGCATCGCATGGCGTTGACCTGGGGACTGATCATCATCGGCATCGCCTTGCTGCTGCTCGGTGGCTATCGCTGGCAGCAGGCACAGTCCTTCGCCCGCAACAGCGCACAGGTGATGGGCGAGGTCATCAATCACGACCGTACGCTGCACGTCGAAGGGCGTAGTCCGATCCATCTGCCCAAGGGTGGCAAACTCAGCGAGGATGAGGCCCTGGCGATGGCGGGTCTGCCGCCGGGTGGGCGCTTCAATATCGAGTCGATCCAGTATGCGCCCGTGGTGCGCTATCAGGATCAGCGTGATGGCTGGCACGAGATCATCTCGCCGCTGGCGGTGCCCTCGCCGACACCCGCCGTGGGGGAGAGCGTGGCGCTGGTCTATCACCTCGACGCCCCGCATGAGGCCAGCCTGCCGGGGACGCGCGGCTGGCTGATCGGGGTGCCGTTGATTCTCGGCTTCGCACTGTGCGCCGTCGGCCTGCGTCTGCTGTTGCGGGGTGGTGGTGGATGAGTGATTCAGGGGGCGGCGCGACCCGCCGTTATGGTGTCGGCATGCTGGTGCTGTGCTGGGCGCTGATTCTCGCCATGCTGGTGTGGTGGTTTCAGGGCCAGCTTGATGAGCGCACCCGGCCCAATGCCTCGCTGGCTGGCCAGTCGCTGTCATCCGGAGAGCCACTGACGCTGTCGCGCAATCGCTCAGGTCACTTCGTGGCCCCCGGTACGATCAATGATCAGCCGGTGACCTTCCTGCTCGATACCGGCGCCACCTATGTCTCGGTGTCCGAAGCGCTGGCCGAGCGCCTGCAGCTGCCACTCGGGCGGGATGCGCGCTTCACTACCGCCAATGGCGTCAGCCACGGTGCCCTGACCACACTGGACGCTGTCAGTCTGGCGGGGCTCAGCCAGCGCGAGGTGCGCGGGGCCATCGTGCCGGGCATGCACGATGAGGTGGTGCTGCTGGGTATGAGTTTCCTGGGGGAGTTCGATATCAACATGCGCGGTCAGCAGATGACGCTGACGCCGGTGGATGGCGCTGGCGGCGTTCGATAACGCCAGTGGCTGACACAGATGGCTGACAGGGCTGGCAAGAAGGGCAGCTGACACTCCACCGCTCTGCCAGCAGGCCCCGCAAACGACAACGCCCCGCTCATGATCTCCATGAGCGGGGCGTTTCACGTCTGGCGTGTCAGAGCAGGTGCTCAGTCTTTCCTGGGCGGCTCGACATGGCCGCCGAAGCCGAAGCGCATCGCCGACAGCAGGCGGTTGGCGTAGGTGTTTTCCTTGCGCGAGCTGAAGCGCGAGAACAGCGCATTGGCCAGCACCGGCACGGCGACACCCTGTTCGACGGCGGCATCGACGGTCCAGCGGCCTTCGCCACTGTCAGAGACGGCACCGCTGTAGTGGTCCAGACGCTCGTCACCGGCCAGTGCCTGGGCGGTCAGGTCGAGCAGCCAGGAAGAGACCACGCTGCCACGTCGCCACACCTCGGCGATATCGGCCAGATTGAGGTCGAAGCGCTGATCTTCCGGCAGGGCGTCGGAGCCCTTGCTCTGCATCAGCTCGAAGCCCTCGGCGTAAGCCTGCATCAGGCCGTACTCGATGCCGTTGTGGACCATCTTCACGTAATGACCGGCGCCGACCGGACCGGCATGGATGTAGCCGCGCTCGGCGCGCTCATCCGGGGCGTTGCGGCCCTTGGTACGTTCGAGATCGCCATAGCCCGGGGCGAGGGTATCGAACAGCGGCTCGAGATGCTCGAACACGGCCTTCTCGGCACCGATCATCATGCAGTAGCCGCGCTCCAGGCCCCACACGCCGCCGGAAGTGCCCACATCGACGTAGTTCAGGCCCTTCAGCTTGAGGGCCGTGGCACGGCGGATGTCGTCCTTGTAGAAGGTGTTGCCGCCATCGATGATGGTGTCGCCGGCTTCCATCAGCTCGGCAAGCGTGGCAATGGTCTGCTCGGTGATCTCGCCAGCCGGCAGCATGACCCAGACGGCGCGCGGCGCCTCGAGCTGCTGAACCAGCTCCACGAGGCTATCGACGTGCGTCGCACCGTCGGCGACCAGTGACTGGGCGATTGCCGCGTCACGATCATGGGCGACCACTTCGTGACCATTGCGCATCAAGCGACGAGCGATATTGCCGCCCATGCGGCCGAGTCCGATGATACCGAGTTGCATGTTCGTTCCTTTCACGTGAAGCCGGGGAGAGTCGGGACGGCGCGAAGCCTACCCTGTGCGGGCGCTGGACGCAAAAACGGGCCATATCAATGACATGGCCCGTTGGGGATCTTCACAAAAATATTAGCTATTATTTATTGCTTCTTTAGTGGCTTTCCATGTTCTTTTCGAATGGTGCCGATTTTCTTATCTGACCTAGTATCACGTCCATCGGGATTCCTCACTGAACCAGGAGGTAATCCTCGTGACTTCTCAAAAGTACCTACAGTGCAGTCGCTTCTTGTTTTTCTGACCATCGCTGTAATTCTCCGAGTACATGGCTTTTTAGCTCATTAGTGAAACTATAGTTATGCACTGATGAGCGCAAGCGCAGAAAGTTATGACGTGTATTTAACTAAATTAGATCAATCCCAGCTCAGGGCACCGCCGACCTGATATTCGGTGACGCGCGTCTCGAAGAAGTTCTTCTCCTTGCGCAGGTCGATGATCTCGGACATCCACGGGAACGGGTTCTTGGCGCCCGGGAACTGCTCCTTGAGGCCCAGCTGCGCGAGGCGACGGTTGCAGATGAAGTGGAGGTATTCCTCCATGATGGCCGCGTTCATGCCCAGCACGCCGCGCGGCATGGTGTCACGCGCGTATTCGATCTCGAGCTGGGTGCCTTCCAGAATCATCTGGGTGACTTCGTCCTGGAATTCGGCGGTCCACAGGTGGGGGTTCTCGACCTTGATCTGGTTGATCACGTCGATGCCGAAGTTCAGGTGCATGGACTCGTCACGCAGGATGTACTGGAACTGCTCGGCGACGCCGGTCATCTTGTTGCGACGACCCATGGACAGGATCTGGGAGAAGCCGCAGTAGAAGAAGATGCCTTCGGTGACGGCGTAGAAGCCGATCAGGTTGCGCAGGAATTCCTGGTCCGCTTCCGGTGTACCGGTGTGGAAGTCGGCACGTGCCAGCGCCTGGGTGTGCTTGAGGCTCCAGGCGGACTTGCGCGCCACGGAGTCCACTTCACGGTACATGTTGAAGACTTCGCCTTCGTCCATGCCCAGTGACTCGATGCAGTACTGGTAGGCGTGGGTGTGGATCGCCTCTTCGAAGGCCTGGCGCAGCAGGTACTGGCGGCACTCCGGGTTGGTGATGTTCTTGTAGACGGCCAGCACCAGGTTGTTGGCGACCAGCGAGTCGGCAGTGGAGAAGTAACCCAGCGAGCGCATCACGATCAGGCGCTCGTCTTCGGTCAGGCCGTCCTGGCTCTTCCACAACGCGATGTCCGCGTTCATGTTCACTTCCTGCGGCATCCAGTGGTTCGCGGAGCCGTCGAGGTACTTCTGCCATGCCCAATCGTACTTGAAGGGCACCAGCTGGTTGACGTCGGCGCGGGCATTGATCATGCGCTTCTCGTCGACCTGAATGCGCTGGGCCCCCATTTCCAGTTCTTCCAGACCCTTGGCCACGTCGAGATCGTCCAGCGCCTGCTGGGCGCGGGCGATGCGCTCGGCATCGCTGATCGCGTAGCCTTCGCTGTTCTCGCTCGCGACGACAGCGTCAGCCGCCGGGGCAGCGGCGGGAGCTTCGGCCTGCGGCGCCGGTTTGGCCGTCGCCGGCTTCTCGGCAGCGGGGGCTTCGTCTTCGTGGAAATCGTCCCAGTTCAACATGTTGCGTTCCTCGTGTTCGGTGATGGTCACGCGGGCAGTCAGCGTGACGAAAAGGCAGGGGCGGTGCGTTCTACGACGCGAGCGCCATCGAGTGGCGTGGCTCCCACAGGGAGTCAGGCCCGGGCTTGTTTCGAGGGAATGTCAGGAGGCAGTGATTGTTGGTGGCGGCACAAGACCGAGCGGGGCTCGGTCTTGTGGATTTGCCGCAGTCCGCCTGCAAGGTGTGTCCTGGCAGGCGGTGAGTCAGCGTCGTCAGCGCGGACTCGGTTCTGGCGCAATCGCTTACTGACAGGCCTCACAGCCCAACTCATCGATGTTGCTGGCGGAGGGGGCGCGCTGGCCGCTCTTGCCCTGTAGGAAGTCTTCGATGCCGCGCGGTTCCGGCTTGGCTTCCGGTGCCGGGGTCGGCGCGGGAGCAGGTGCCGGAGTCGGTGCATTGCCGACGGCGTTGTGCTTGCTGCGATCGACAGTGGATTTCTCCACGGCGGTCGCACCCAGAGCACGGAGGTAATAGGTGGTCTTGAGGCCACGGAACCATGCCATGCGGTAGGTCACGTCCAGCTTCTTGCCGGACACGCCCTGGATGTACAGGTTCAGGGACTGGGCCTGATCGATCCACTTCTGACGACGCGAGGCGGCTTCGACGATCCACTTCGGCTCGACTTCGAAGGCGTTGGCGTACAGCGCCTTGAGGTCTTCCGGGATGCGCTCGATCGGCTGCACGCTGCCGTCGTAGTACTTGAGGTCATTGATCATGACCTCGTCCCACAGGCCGCGCGCCTTGAGGTCGTTGACCATGTAGGCGTTGACCACGGTGAACTCGCCAGACAGGTTCGATTTGACGAACAGGTTCTGGTAGGTCGGTTCGATGGACTGCGAGACACCACAGATGTTGGAGATCGTCGCGGTCGGCGCGATCGCCATCACGTTGGAGTTGCGCATGCCCTGGGTGCGGACCTTCTCGCGGATGTAGTCCCAGTCCTGGGTCTGGCTTTCGTCCATCTCGATGTAGTCGGCGCCACGCTCGGTCTTGAGCTTCTCGATGGAATCGATCGGCAGGATGCCCTGGCTCCACAGCGAACCGTCGAAGCTTTCGTAACGACCACGCTCGGCGGCCAGATCACTGGAAGCTTCGATTGCGTGATAGCTGACGAGTTCCATGGATTCGTCGGCGAAGGTCACGGCTTCTTCGGAGGCATAGGCGATGGACTGCGCGTAGAGCGCATCCTGGAAGCCCATGATACCGAGGCCGACCGGGCGGTGACGCATGTTGGAGCGACGCGCCTGCGGTACGGCGTAGTAGTTGATGTCGATGACGTTGTCGAGCATGCGCACGGCGGTACGCACCGACTTCTTGAGCTTGTCGCCATCCAGCTTGCCGTCGATGACGTGCTGCGCCAGGTTGATCGAGCCCAGGTTGCAGACCGCGATCTCGTCCTCGGAGGTGTTGAGGGTGATCTCGGTGCACAGGTTGGACGAGTGCACGACACCGGCGTGCTGCTGCGGGCTGCGCAGGTTGCACGGGTCCTTGAAGGTGATCCACGGGTGGCCGGTCTCGAACAGCATGGACAGCATCTTGCGCCACAGATCACGCGCCTTGACGCGCTTGAACAGCTTCAGCTGGCCCTGACGGGTCATCTCCTCGTACTGCTCGTAACGCGCCTGGAAGGCCGCGCCGTACAGGTCGTGGAGGTCCGGGCAGTCGGACGGCGAGAACAGGGTCCATTCGGTGTCATCGAAGACACGCTTCATGAAGAGATCCGGCACCCAGTTGGCGGTGTTCATGTCGTGGGTACGACGACGGTCATCACCGGTGTTCTTGCGCAGGTCGAGGAATTCCTCGACGTCCATGTGCCAGGTTTCCAGATAGGCACAGACGGCGCCCTTGCGCTTGCCACCCTGATTGACGGCAACGGCGGTGTCGTTGACGACCTTCAGGAAGGGCACGACGCCCTGGGACTTGCCGTTGGTGCCCTTGATGTAGGAGCCCAGCGCGCGCACCGGCGTCCAGTCATTGCCGAGACCACCCGCCCACTTGGAGAGCATGGCGTTGTCGCGGATGGCGCCGTAGATGCCATCGAGGGCGTCCGGCACGGTGGTCAGGTAGCAGCTGGACAGCTGGCTGCGACGGGTACCGGCGTTGAACAGCGTCGGCGTGGAAGCCATGTAGTCGAAGCTGGACAGCAGCTCGTAGAACTCGATGGCACGGCCTTCGCGGTCTTCCTCGTTCAGGGACAGGCCCATGGCGACACGCATGAACATGACCTGCGGCAGCTCATAGCGCACGTCGTTCTGGTGCAGGAAGTAGCGGTCGTACAGGGTCTGCAGGCCGAGGTAGGTGAACTGGTTGTCACGCGTGTGATCGATGGCCGCGCCGAGACGCTCCAGATCGAAGGTGGCCAGTTGCTCGTCCAGCTGCTCGAAGGCGATGCCGCTCTCGATGTAGGCCTTGAAGGCGACCGGGTAGTGGTCCTTCATCTCGCCGAAGGTGGCCTCGTCAGCGACCTTGAGGAAGCTCAGGGCTTCGCGGCGCAGGTTGTCCTGCAGCAGGCGGGCGGTGACGTAGGTGTAGTTCGGGTCCTTCTCGACCAGCGTACGCGCGGTCATCATCAGCGCGGTGGACACGCCATCGACCGGCACGCCGTCGTACAGATTCTTCAGGGAGTCATCGACGATCTTCTGGGCATCGACGTTGGAAAGCTCTGCGCAGGCATCGAAGACGAGGGTCTCGATACGGCCCAGATCCAGCGGGCGCACGCTGCCGTCGAGGTGCGTGACGTTGATGGTCGGGTGCGGCTTGGCGATGCCGTCGCTCTGGGCGCTGCGGGCACGAGCGTGCTCATCGCGGTACAGCACATAGGCACGGGCGACCTTGTGCTCGCCGGAACGCATCAGCGCCAGCTCGACCTGATCCTGGATGTCTTCGATGTGCAGGGTGCCACCGTCAGGCATGCGACGCTGGAAGGCGTCGGTGATCTGGCTGGTCAGCTGCTGAACCAGGTCGCGGATGCGCGAGCTGGACTCGACCTGATCGCCTTCCACGGCGATGAACGCCTTGGAGAGAGCGACGGAGATCTTGCTGGCGTCGAAGGCCGCAACATCGCCATTGCGCTTGATGACGCGCAGGCGCTGGGGGGCAGTCACGTCGACTGTCGCCTGATCGGTGCTGAAAGTGGAATCCATGACGCCTTCCTGAATCGTCTGAAGGTGAATCGTTGCCCGTTAGGGCTCGAGGGCAATTCGTATCGGGGCGCAGGCTGGAAATTCCTGCCGGCGCCCGGGGATATTCTGTCGTCGTCAGCCTTGTCGTCGAGAAACGCTATCAGGCTCAGGCGGGGCAATCGGCGCCCGGGCTGAGCCTGATAGCGTTCATGAGACACGGTTCCAGCAGCCTTGCGTGACTGCCGTCCCATACGCTGATTCATGCTTTCGGGGCTTGACAATCGTCGCCATGATCTATGGGTGTCGACGTCGCCAAAACCCTACATATGGGGTGTGAGCTGGTTTTGGACACAAGATAGTGTTGTTTGGTGGGGCGTGCAAGTGGATAACTTGTGGGTAAGGTGTGGTTGAAAATCCGGCCTTGCCGCTGAGGGATGTCAAGAGTTCAGGTGTTAAATTTTCTGCGCTCCGTCAATGCAGATGGTGCCTGCGCTGCTGGCGCGTAAACGCCCAAATTGGCGTATCATTCGTGACAAATCACCCTGAAAAGGTTACGACGTGGCACAGGAAAGTAACTGCTTGTGAGCTGCTGGCCACGTTGACCCAACGATGCGGATGGAATGCCCTTGGATACCAATGCGCAAGAACATGTATTGATTGTTGAGGATGACGAGCGTCTGGCGACACTGACGCGCGAATACCTCGAAGCCAACAACTTCCGCGTGAGCGTCGAGAATGACGGCGCGCGGGCGGTGGACCTGATCATCAGTCTGCGCCCCGACATCGTGATTCTGGACCTGATGCTGCCGGGCGAGGATGGCCTGTCCATCTGTCGTCGCGTGCGGCCTCAGTTCGCCGGGCCGATCCTGATGCTGACGGCGCGTACCGATGACATGGACCAGGTGCTGGGTCTGGAGATGGGCGCCGACGATTACGTGCCCAAGCCGGTGCAGCCGCGTGTATTGCTGGCACGCATGCGGGCCTTGCTGCGTCGCGCCGATGGCCCCGAAGTGGCCGCCGGTGAGACGCGCCTGGTGTTCAATGATCTCGAGATCGACAACGCCACCCGTGAGGCATGGTTGGCGCGCGAGCGCATCGAACTGACCAGTGCCGAGTTCGACCTGCTGTGGCTGCTGTCCTCGAATGCGGGACGCGTGCTGACGCGCGAGGAGATCTTCTCTGCGCTGCGCGGCATCAAGTACGACGGCCAGGACCGCTCCATCGACGTGCGTGTCTCGCGCATCCGCCCCAAGATTGGCGATGACCCCAATCATCCTGAGCGGATCAAGACGGTGCGCAGCAAGGGATACCTGTTCGTCAAGGACCTCTAGACGATGCGCCGGGCTCTCTCCGACAGCATCTTCCTGCGTGTCTATGTCGCCTTGCTGGTGGCATTGGTGCTAACGCTGGGCATCGCGCTGGGTGGCTTTCAGCTGACCAACATGGTCCGGCTGGAGGCCTACCAGACGCGTCTGGGCGCGGCGCCGATGCGCCTGCTGGTGAGCCAGATCGCGGCCACGCCGGAGGCAGAGCGCGGGGCCTTCCTCAATCGGACCGCCCGCCTGCTGGATGGGCGGTTGTTGCTGGCACCGGCGGCGGTCTTTGACCTCAACTGGTGGGAGCAGCGCCGCCTTGAGGCCGGGCGGCCGCTGGTGAGGCCGCATGATGACGCCGGCTGGCAGCTGTTGATGGCGGTGCCCGGCGAAGAGAGAGTGCTGGAATTCCGGCTGCTGCATCTCGCGGAGCGGCAGTTACGTGGGTTGATGGTGTCTCTGCATGACACCCTGCAACCCATGAATGCCGAGCAGCGCAGCGACTTGCTGGCCCAGCTGCAGCAGGCCTCCGGTCTGTCCTTCGCGCTGTTGCCGGACATTCCGCAGAATCTCGATGCACAGCAGGCCAGTCGCCTGGAGGCCGGTCGGGTGGTGCTCAACGTGGCCAGTCATGGCCAGGCGATGGCGCTCTATACTCGTCTGGGGGACCGCGCCATGCTCAAGGTCGGGCCCATCCGTGGCTTCGAGACGACACCACCGGCCTTGATCATCGCCATGATACTGGCGGTCATCAGTCTGCTGGGCGGCGTCATCTATCTGGTGGTGCGTTCACTGGAGGCGCGCCTGACGCGTCTGGAAAAGGCCGCGACACGCATCGCGGGCGGCTATCTCGATACGCGGGTGCGCATCGAGTCCAATGACTTTCTCGGGCGTCTCGGCATGGCCTTCAATGGCATGGCCGAGCGGGTGCAGGGGTTGCTGGGCGCGCAGCAGGACATGATTCGGGCGGTCTCGCATGAATTGCGCACGCCGGTGGCGCGCATCCGCTTCGCGCTGCAGATGATCGAGGACATGGTCGATGATGATTTCGTCCAGCGTCAGATAAAGGGCGCAGACGGCGACATCGAGGAGCTCGATAAGCTGATCGACGAGATCCTGACCTACGCACGACTCAACAATGCCGCCGGTATCCAGCTGGACCTCGGCATGGTGGATTGCCGCGAGATCGCGGAGCAGGTCTGCGAGACGCTGGCGCCGCTGCATCCTGAATTGCTGCTGAGCATCGAAGGCGAGGCGCTGGAGGTCGAGGCCGAGGCACGCTATCTGCAGCGGGCGCTGCAGAATCTGGTCTCCAATGCCTGCCGGCACGCGGATTCCCGGGTACTGGTGCGCATCACCAGTGACCCGCAGGTGGTCAGGCTCGATGTCGAGGACGATGGCCCCGGCATCAACGAGGAAGATCGCAAGAAGGTTTTCAAACCCTTCGCGCGCTTGGATGATTCGCGTACGCGTGCCTCCGGCGGCTACGGGCTGGGGCTCTCCATCGTGCAGAAGATCCTGCATTCCCACGGCGGCAGCGTGGTGGTGGACAAGGGCAGGTCGCTCAAGGGCGCGCGCTTCAGCCTGTTGCTGCCACTGACCTCCAGTCAGCTGGAACGCAAGGCGCCTGTGCCCTTGCCGCCGGTCAAGCCGCCGTCACTCCAGGACGAGCACGCCACCTGATCACGACCGTTTGAGGAATCGGCCATGCGGGAATCTTCCTTGTCACTGCATCCTGACTTGATCGGCGCGTGGCGGCTCGAGCGTTTCTGGTATGCCTGGCCGGATGGACGCGAGCTGGAGCCGCTGGGCGAGTGCAAGGGCCAGCTGCATTACATGGCCAATGGCTATATGAGCGTGCAGCTGGTGTCCTGTGAGCGTCAGCCTCTGGGAATGGCGCCGACGGATGATCAGCTGGTCGCCGCCTTTCGTGAGGGCTTTGCCTACTGTGGGCGCTGGCAGTGGGACAGTGAGCGGGAGGAGGTCTGCCATCATCTGTCGCTGGCCACGATCGCCGATTGGGATGAGGTGACGCTTGTGCGGCGCGTCACGCTCGAGGGAGACCGCCTGCTGCTGGGCACCGATGCGCCGAATCTGCAGCTGCCCGAAGGGGGATTCCTGACCTGGCTGGAGTGGCATCGATTGGCGACTGTGTGAAGTGATTGTCGAAAAGGCTTGACGTGATCATGGGTTAGCGTGCAATGTAGCCCCTGTTGGATAGCAAGACGCACCACTCAGTCGCCTGTGCTGCTCGGTAAATCGCCTTGAGCGCCCCGAGAAGCCTCGCTGATTTGATGCATGGTTTTGCTTTGCCCACGCTCTTCGGGTAATGCCCGTTATTTCAAACATGCTAATCAGAGAGGAATTTCTCATGGCTACAGGTACAGTTAAGTGGTTCAACGACGCTAAAGGTTTTGGTTTCATCGCTCCGGCTGATGGTGGTGACGATCTGTTCGTTCACTTCTCCGAAGTCCAGGCTGATGGCTTCAAGACCCTGCAGGACGGCCAGCAGGTCTCCTTCGACGTGACTCAGGGCCAGAAAGGCCTGCAGGCAGCCAACGTCAAGGCTATCGACTGATCATCACTCATTGCGGAATGCTTTCCGCTTGAGATGATAGATGTCAAGAACCGCCCCAGCTCATGCTGGGGCGGTTCTGTTTGTGCTGAAGAAAAGTCTTTTGCGTAGCCGTAGTGATATGGCGCGAACAGGCAGTGATCAGCAGATACACGAAAGCCCCACCAATCGATGCCTTGCGGCCTGTCGAGTGGTGGGGCTTTCGTGTATCTATCCCTCGTAAGCGCTGAGGCTCGGGTATCAGGCAGGCTTCACGCCACTCAGCACCTCGAATGATGTCTCACGGGCGGTACGCAGGAAGTCGTCCATCCACGGCGTGCCGAGCAGATCTTCTCTGACGGCGGCGTAGAGTGTCGCCCAGACACCGTCGCCCAGCGACAGGCCGCGCACGTAATCGCGCGACAGATACTCGGCCAGCGCCCAGTTGGGGAGCGCCGTGACGCCGCGGCCGCTGGCGACCAGCTGCATCATCATCACCGTCATCTCCGCGCTGCGGATCTCGCGCGGGCTCACGTTGGCCGGTTCGAGGAACTGGGTGAAAACGTCCAGGCGATCATGCTCGACCGGATAGATGATCAAGGTCTCGTCACACAGGTCCTGCGGCTCCACATGGCCCTTGATGGCCAGTGCATGCTGGCGTGCCACGGCCAGCATGACCTCATAGCGGAACAGCGGAATGTACTGGATGCCGCTCATCTCCACCGGGTTGGCGGTGATGACCAGGTCCAGCTGCTCGCGGCCCAATGCCTGCAGAGGGGCGAAGCTGTGGCCTGAGGGGATATCGACTTCAATCTCCGGCCAGTGATCGCGGAAGCGATCCACCGTCGGCATCAGCCACTGAAAGCAGCTATGGCACTCGATGGCCATGTGCAGCCGGCCCTGCTCGCTACCCGCCATGCGAGCAATGTCGCGCTCAGCCATGCGGAACTGCGGCAATACCTGCTCTGCCAGCGACAACAGGCGCTGTCCGGCGCGGGTGAACTCCACAGGGCGCGTCTTGCGGATGAACAGCGGCGCGCCCAGGCGCTCCTCGAGGTCCTTCAGCTGATGGGACAGGGCGGACTGGGTGAGGTGGACACGCTCCGCGGCTTCGACCAGCGAGCCAGCATCACGCAGGGCCAGCAGGGTACGCAGATGGCGCAATTCAAGCATGATGAATGGTGCTCATGTTGAGAGGTTGAGAAAGATGTGTTGTGAACGGCAAGTGGAGACAGGCCAGTTGAGACAGGCAAGCCGAGAACGATAAATCGAAAGTCCTGGTGCAAGCCGCGAGCGGGTCAATCACTCCCGCGAGACTGGATCAGTGGGGGAGTGGCAGCGGGATCTCCCCCCTGCCAGGCCACCGCCGTGACGCGCGTCTGCTCGAGAGCGCTCATGACACTGTCTCATATTCATGGCGATTCGCGTATCACTCGGGGCGGCGGAACACGAAGGGCGCTGGAGTCAGGCGCCAGGAGGGTGTCATGCAAGGCCGGCAGGGCACGCGCCTTGTACCCTCAGTGCATTCCCATCCCCACAAGCCCCACTGCGCTTGATAGACTTTGGCAGGGTGCGCCAGGAAGGCCGCCGTCTCCGCCTTGAAGTCCAGCCATGCCGCAGTGTCTCGTCGCGAGAGTGCTGCGCTGCATCTTGTCGTCCGACATGCCCAGGGAGGGTCCATCATGTCACGTCATTGCTGTCGTCTTTTTGCCATTTCCCGTGTGTTGCCCCATAGGTGGGCCGCGAGCCTCACGCCAGGGATGATCGCTGCCGGTCGAGCGGGCTTGCGCCTGTCGCCTCTGGCGGTGCCCCTGCTGCTGGCGGGATGTACCTCCCTGCCGTGGAGTCAGGATGCCGCGTCAGGGACGGATGCTGGCCAGCCGCCGCTGAAGGTGCCAGCCCCCGCACAGGACCCGGGCCCCGTGGTGCATGAGGTGGCGAAGAAACCTGCGCCGCCCAGTGCGGAATCGCTGGGCAAGGCCGCTGCGGTGACCTTGCCCTCCAGCTTTCTGCCACCGCCCCGGGCGAGTGAGTATCAGGTATGGCGCTGTACTCCGGCGCAGGATCTTCTGATGGCCTTCAGCGAAGGCGACGCCGAGGCGTCGCATGACTGGTTGCGACTGTGGTCACGCCGGCATGCCTATACCCTGGAGCGGGTCGTCAGTGCCTCGGGCGAGCGTTATCAGGCCAATGCCGGTGCATCGCCGGCCGAGAAGGCGTCTGGTGGTGTGAAGGTGTTGCCCGGTGAAGAGGGACTGGAGGTGTGGTTCAAGGGTTCCGAGGCGATGCTGCAGAATGCCCGCGGCAATCTGGAATGTGTGCAGGATGATCGGCGCGTGATTCATCCGACGACGCAGAAGCCGCTGTTGGTGGCGCAGGGCAATGAGCCCGGCTGGCAGGTCAGTCTCGACAGCGAGCACAATCTGCTGACGCTGACAGCTATGCAGGGCTTGCTCGAGTCGCCGCACGAGGCGCAGGCATCCGAGCGCTCTGCAGAAGCGGAGGCTGGCGCTCGCTCGTCAGGTGTCCAGGTGGTCAAGCTGCCTTATCGGGTCGCCCGTGAGGCAAATGATAGCCGTGTGCTCAAGGCGCAGCTCCCGGCTGACGGCAAGCAGGGCGAGCCATTGCAGCTGGTGGTCGCGCCGGGCGCCTGCTTCGATTCCATGCAGGGCGCGCCCTATCCACTGACGGCGACCTTGACGATTGCAGGGCAGGAATTGAAGGGTTGTGGCGAGGCGTTCCGTTATCAGTCGGCAGTCGAATAAGGGTGATGACCGACTAATTGTTCGCTTTTTTCGAATGATATAGGCGATTTAAGTCGCTTTTCGTGTGGAATGGTTCATTTATCATGCTGTACATGCGGATCGGGTCGAACACCGTCGACAGGATCGCGCCTCACTTTCATGGAGACCCTCCACATGTCAAAAGCTTCGCTCAATGTCCTGCTGGTGTCTGCTTCCCTGTTCGCCGACAAGGGCAATTCACGTGCGCTGGCCTCATCCTTCGTCAGTGCGCTCGAGGCCTCCGGGCAGCCATTTCAGCTGACGCATCATGATCTGGTCGAGCGTGACCTGCCGCATCTCGATGGCGCGGAAATGCAGGCCTGGATGACGCCGGCGGATGAGCGTAGCGCCGAGCAACGCAAGCTCGCCGCACTGTCCGATGGTTTTCTGGCCGAGCTGAGAGCGGCAGACCTGCTGGTCGTCGCGGCACCGCTCTACAATCTGGGCCTGCCGACGCAGATGAAGGCGTGGTTCGACCGGGTGCTGCGTGCCGGCGAAACCTTCCGCTATACCGAGAAAGGGCCGGTGGGCCTGCTGGAAGGCAAGCAGGCGCTGGTACTGGCGGCGCGTGGCGGCATGTACGCGGGCACTGAAATGGACTCCCAGACACCACATCTGAAATCCATGCTCGGGCTGATGGGCATCACGGATCAGCACTTCGTGTATGCCGAAGGCCTCAGCATGGGCGATGAGCCCAGGGCCGCCTCGCTGGCTGAGGCCAAGGCAGCCATCGCCAATCAGGTGGAAGCCCTGCAGTTCCGCTGAGAGAAGTGAAAGCACGAACGCCATCGCCGCCCGGACAAGGGGTGGCGATGGCGTTCGTGTTTGTGGAGAACCAAAGGGAGTCGCTGGCGCCGGTCAGTCGCGGGAATCGAGCACTTCCAGCGCTCCCTTGAGGCGCGCATGCAGTTCTTCCAGCGGCGGCTGGGCGCCGCCTTGCGGCCAGCCCGCCGTCAACACCACGCCATCGGCACCATAGTCGCTGGCATCCACCGGCACATCGTAGCCGCTCAACCAGTGGCGAACATCGGCCTCATGGGCGAAGCCGACCTTCAGACGCCTGGGCGTGCGCGGCGTGAAGGTCGTGGTGGGCAGGTGCTCGAGCGCCTCGAGCACCGCGCGGCTGTATGCGCGCGCCAGGCCGCCGGTGCCCAGCTTGATACCGCCGAAGTAGCGGATCACCACGCAGGCCACCTGGCCGACGCCACTGCCTTCGAGCACCTGATACATCGGCCTGCCAGCAGTGCCGCCCGGCTCGCCATCATCGGAGAAGCCGATGGCGTTCTGTTCATTGGGCGCCCCGGCGATGAACGCCGTGCAGTGATGGCGTGCGTTGGGGTGGGCGAGATGCGCCTGAGCCAGCAGCCGCGTCATGCCTTCTGGCGTCGGGGCATGGGCCAGCCAAGCGATGAAGCGGCTCTTCTCGATCTCGATGCTGTGTTCATGGTGCGCCTCGGGCGCCAGTGCCGGTATCAGATAGGTCATGGCACCATCTTACCAAAGCGTCACCCTCAGTGAGTGACGGCATTGCCGCGCACCACGCCCATCACCATGCCCAGCACTTCGATATCGGCATTCTTGAGATAGATGGGGGCCATGCTGTCGTTGGCCGGTTGCAGGCGCACGCCGGTCTTCTCGATATACAGCTTCTTCAGCGTCACTTCCTGCTGATTGATCATCACCACGGCAGTCTCGCCATTCTCGGCGCTTTCGCTGCGTTCGATGATGATGATGTCGCCATCATGAATATTGCAGTTGATCATCGAATGGCCGCGCACGCGCAGGGCGTAGGTATTGCGGCGCACCATGCGCGTCGGCACGGCAACCGTACCGCAGTCGGCGATGGCTTCGATGGGCATGCCGGCCGTGATGTTGCCGAGCAGCGGGATATCCATCATGTCGCTGGCGGTGATTTCCTGCCAGGCCTGGTCATTGAGCGGCAGGTTGTGAAGACGCTGAAGGTAGTGCGGAGCGTGAAGACGTGACATGAGCTATCCCCTGATGCCGTGCGGTCGGCGCGGATGGTGCGTCGGCCTGCGGTGCAGCGTGGAGGGTCGTCAGGCTGAGTTCATCTGTCGCCTGCTAGGCTCCGCGAACATGCTGACAACGCGTTGAGCCGACCCGATCAGTCTGTGCCTGCACTCGGCAGGCGTGTGATGAAGGTACTGTATGGATACTGTTTTTGTATACAGTGTCTGCATCATAGCAAGCTCTCGCGAAGTGGCAAGAGGTGAGCGGATCGACCGGCGCCAATCCAGCGAAAGTGTGTCGTATGAATGTGCACCACATGTCGCTGATATATTTCTCGAGTGCTTGACTGCCCGTCATGGCGGGGCTGCGAGGTCAGGCGATCGGCTGCTCGGTGGTCAGTGTCGACCTCAGCTCGTAGAATGGCTCGCAGTGACCCCACGGGGTCTGCCCTTGATGTCGCACTCCGCGACGGCTCAGCCGCGAGAATCCGGGATGCCCAGCCAGCCTGCCAGCGATGAAGTTCGTAGCGCGCCGCCTCTGTTGGCGGTCGTGGCGCTCGGCTGTGAGCGTGATGAGCGCTGGCTGTTCGAGGGGCTGGATCTTTCGCTGCATGCGGGAGAGATCCTGCAGGTCGAGGGCCCCAATGGCAGTGGCAAGACGACCCTGCTCAAGATTCTGTCCGGTCAGTTCCATGACTACGAGGGCGAGGTGCTGTGGCGCGGCCAGCCCACCTCGCGGGTGCGTGACGACTTTCTGGGTTCACTGCTCTATCTGGGTCACCAGCCCGGCATCAAGGGCACCCTGACCGCCTTGGAAAACCTTGCCTGGTATCAGGCGCTTGGCGGTCAACCGCAGGCGAAGGTAGAGGCCCGCCGCGAGCTCGCCTGGGCGGCGCTGGACGCCGTGGGGCTGGCCGGTTTCGAGGATATGCCTGCCCAACAGCTGTCCGCCGGTCAGCAGCGGCGTATCGCATTGGCGCGGCTGCATCTGACGCCGCGCCGGCTGTGGGTGCTCGATGAGCCCTTCACCGCCATCGATCGTGATGGTGTTCAGGCACTGGAGGCATTGCTGCTGGCTCACGCCCAGCGTGGGGGCAGCGTGGTGATGACGACTCATCATCGCTTCTCGCAGGCCTCGCGCTTGCGCCGCCTGTGCCTGGGCGCGAAGGAAGGGGAGAAGGCCGAACAGGGTTCAGAGCAGGGTTCAGAGCAGGGCGTGGGCGGGAAAGACACAGCCTCGACACAAGGCGCCTCGGCATGAACCATGAGCTGCTGACGGCATTGCCCGAGGCCCCGCCCACCAGTTCGCTGGCCGGGGCCTTCAAGGCGACCCTCGCGCGCGACCTGCGTCAGGCGCTGCGCCGACGCAGTGAGCTGATCAATCCGCTGGTGTTCTTCGCCCTGGTGATCACGCTGTTTCCGTTGGGCATCTCCCCGGACAAGGCGCTGCTGGCGACGCTGGCGCCGGGCCTGCTGTGGGTGGCGGCATTGCTGGCGACGCTGCTGTCACTGGACGGTCTGTTCCGGCAGGATCTGGAGGACGGCAGCCTCGAGCAACTGTTGCTGACGCCGCAGCCATTGCCGTTGTTGGTGCTGGCCAAGGTGGCAGGCCACTGGCTGTTGACCGGCCTGCCGCTGGCGCTGATGGCACCCTTGCTGGGCGTTATGCTGGGACTGCCGAGCGGCGCCTTTGGCGTGTTGATCGCCTCGCTGGCGCTGGGCAGCATGAGCCTGTCATTGATCGGCGCGATCGGTGCGGCGCTCACGGTGGGGCTGCGGCGTGGCGGGGTGCTGCTCTCGCTGATCATCCTGCCGCTGTACATTCCGGTGCTGATCTTCGGCGCCGGCGCCGTACAGAGCGCCGTCAACGGCATGCCCAGTCTGGCCCATCTGGCCATTCTGGGCGCGATGCTGGCGCTGGCCCTGCTGCTGGCACCGCTCGCCATCGCCGCCGGACTCAGGCTGAGCATCAATGGCTAGTCCGATCAAGAACTGCATGACGCTGCCCGAGCATTCTCGGGCATTCGCAAGGCTCTTCATTGCCCCTGACAAGAGGCCCGTGTGACCGCCGACTCCGACTCTCCTCAAGCGCCTGCCCGCAAGGTTCGCCCCCGCAAGGGTGGGCTATGGCCGTGGCTGCATCGCATGGGCGCACCGGCGACCTTCTTCGCGGCCAGCCAGCGCTGGCTGCCGTGGCTCTGGGCCCTGGCGATCATGGCGCTGGTGGCCGGCAGTGTCTGGGGGCTGGCCTTCGCGCCCGCCGACTATCAGCAGGGCAACAGCTTCCGCATCATCTATGTGCATGTGCCGGCGGCGATTCTCGCCCAGTCGTGCTTCATGCTGCTGGCGGTGTGTGCGCTCATCTTCCTGGTGTGGAAGATCAAGCTGGCGGACATGGTCGCCACGGCCGCCGCGCCTGTCGGTGCCCTGATGACGGCGCTGGCACTGTTTTCCGGCTCGGTGTGGGGCATCCCCACCTGGGGCACCTGGTGGATCTGGGATGCCCGGCTGACCTCGATGCTGATCCAGCTGTTCCTGTATCTGGGCGTGATCGTGCTGCGTGGCTCCTTCGCCAGCCGTGACAGCGGTTCGCGCGCGGCCTCGATCCTGGCGCTGGTCGGCATGGTCAACATCCCGATCATCAAGTATTCGGTGGACTGGTGGAGCACACTGCATCAACCGGCCACCTTCACGCTCAGCGAAGCGCCGCCGATGCCGGCCAGCATGTGGATTCCCTTGCTGATGATGGTGATCGGCTTCTACGCCCTGTTCGGCGCGCTGGTGCTGATGCGCACGCGGGTCGAGGTGCTGAGACGCGAGAGTCGCAAGCAGTGGGTGCGTGATCTGCTGAGTCCGTCTTCGCGTGCGCGCCCCGACGCTGCGGTGGTCGCGACAGAAGGGGACAAGTCATGAACCTGCCGGGCATCGCTTTCTCGAGTGTCAGCGAGTTCTTCGCCATGGGCGGCCATGCGCTGTATGTGTGGTCGGCCTGGGGGCTGACGGCGGCGTGTCTGGTGGGGCTGGTGATCGCCACGCGGCTGTCGCGTCGCGCGCTGGAGGCGGATATCCGTCGCCGGCTGCGCCGTGACGCTTCTCGTCATTCTTCGCACCCTGCTTCACACCGCGCTTCGCATCGTTCGTCACATCAGGCTTCGCGCCACAGCTCTCGTGATTGAATCTGTTTTCTCCCTCCCGCGGCGGTTGTCCCGCCGGCCGCGAGAGGCTTGACCGTCCCTTGCCCTGATCGAGCCCTGACCATGACTCCCAAACGCAAGCAGCGCCTGTATATCGTCACGGCCATCGTGCTGCTGGCCGCCCTCGCGGTGGGCCTGACCCTCTATGCCCTGCGCGCCAACATCAACGCCTTCTATACCCCGACGCAGATCGCCACCGGCGAAGCGCCCCAGGGGCGGCAGATCCGTGCGGGCGGCATGGTGCGTGATGGCAGTGTCAGGCGCGACAACGAGACGCTGGATGCCATCTTCACCGTCACGGATTTCGATCATGACGTGACGGTGCATTATCAGGGCATCCTGCCGGACCTGTTCCGTGAAGGGCAGGGCGTGGTGGTGATGGGCACCTTCGATGGTGAGCATCTCGAGGCCAGCGAGGTGCTGGCCAAGCATGACGAGAAGTACATGCCGCCGGAGGTGTCGGAGGCGCTGAAGGCCTCCGGGCGTGATGTGTCTGGTAACAGGACGGGCAACCTGACCAGCGACAGCAGCGCAGCCAAGGCCGCGCTCGATCCGCAGGAGACCCCGTGATGGTGACGCAACTGTTGCCGGAAATCGGCCACTTCGCGCTGATTCTGGGCGCCTGTCTGGCCTGTGTGCAGGCGGTCGTACCGCTGGCGGGGGCCAGTACGCGCCGTCCGCTGTGGATGAGCTTCGCCCAGCCGATGGCCTGGGGGCAGTTCCTGTTCGTGCTGATCGCCTATGCCTGCCTGACCGCAAGCTTCCTGCTGGATGATTTCAGCGTCGCCTACATCGCCAACAACTCCAACAGCCAGCTGCCGTGGTACTTCAAGTTCAGCGCCGTGTGGGGCAGCCACGAGGGCTCGGTGCTGCTGTGGAGCCTGATACTGGCCGGCTGGGGCTTTGCCGTCTCGCTGGGCGCGCGCCATCTGCCGCGCGACATGCTGGCACGGGTGCTGGGCATCATGGGGCTGATCTCCACCGGCTTCATGGCCTTCGTGCTGCTGACCTCCAATCCCTTCGCGCGCCTGCTGCCGGACATGCCGGCTGACGGCGCGGACCTCAATCCGCTGCTGCAGGACATCGGGCTGATCATCCATCCGCCGATGCTCTACATGGGCTACGTGGGCTTCTCGGTGGCGTTCGCGTTCGCGATGGCGGCACTGATGGGCGGGCGTCTCGATGCGGCCTGGGCACGCTGGGCGCGCCCCTGGACCAACATCGCCTGGGCCTTCCTTACCGTCGGCATCGCGCTGGGCAGCTGGTGGGCCTACTACGAGCTCGGCTGGGGCGGCTGGTGGTTCTGGGACCCGGTCGAGAACGCCTCCTTGATGCCGTGGCTGGCCGGTACCGCCCTGATCCACTCGCTGGCGGTCACCGAGAAGCGCGGCGCCTTCAAGAGCTGGACGGTACTGCTGTCGATCTTCGCCTTCTCGCTGTCACTGCTGGGCACCTTCCTGGTGCGCTCCGGCGTGCTGACCTCGGTGCACGCCTTCGCCAGTGACCCCGATCGCGGGCTGTTCATTCTGGTACTGCTCGGCATCACCGTCGGTGGTTCGCTGCTGCTGTTCGCGCTGCGTGCACCGCGTGTGCGTTCGACGCTGGGCTTTCACTGGCTGTCGCGGGATGCCTTCCTGCTGGTCAACAATCTCGTGCTGCTGGTGATGATGGTCACCGTGCTGCTGGGCACCCTCTATCCGCTGGTGCTGGATTCGCTGGGGCTGGGCAAGATCTCGGTGGGCCCGCCGTACTTCAATGCGCTGTTCGTGCCGCTGACCACGCTGCTGTGCGCCTTCATGGGCCTCGGGCCGGCCTCGCGCTGGAAGCAGATGCCGGGGCGCGAGCTTACGCGTCGTCTGGCGCTGGCCGGCAGCGCGGCACTCGTCATCGGCGGCCTGCTGCCGCTGACGCTGGATATCGAGTGGAGCTTCTCGGTGGCGCTCGGGCTGATCATCGCGCTGTGGGTGGTGCTGCCTCTGCTGCGCGACCTGTGGGACAAGAGTGCCTCGAAGGCGGGGCGCTGGGCGGGGCTCAAGCGCCTCACGCCCAGCTACTGGGGCATGCAGCTGGCGCATCTTGGGCTGGCGGTGACCATCGTCGGCGTGACGCTGGTCTCCAATACCGAGGTCGCCGAGAACGTGCGCATGGTGCAGGGCAAGGAAGTCAGCGTGGGCGGCTATCAGTTCCGCATGACCGAACTTGGTGAATATCGCGGCCCCAACTACCTGTCGGACCGCGCCACGGTGGAAGTCAGCCGTGATGGCAAGGCGGTGACGACACTGCATCCCGAGAAGCGTCTGTTCCTGGCCAGCGGCATGCCGATGACCGAGACCGCGCTCGATGCCGGCTTCACCCGTGACCTCTACGTCGCCATGGGTGAGAAGCTGGATGACGACAGCTGGGCGGTACGCATCCAGGTCAAACCCTTCGTGCGCTGGCTGTGGCTGGGCGCCCTGCTGATGGGGGCGGGCGGCGTGATCGCCGTGCTGGATCGCCGTTATCGCCGCCGTGTCGAGGCCAGCACGGCGTCTGACACCCGCTCCCTCGCCACGCAGGAGGCTCGCCCATGAATGTTCGTCGTCTGGTGCTGTTCGTGCCGCTGGTGGTCGTGGTGGGGCTGGGTGCCTTCCTCTACCAGCGCCTCGATGATGACCCCTATGCACGGGACTCCGCGCTGCTGTCGCGGCCCTTCCCCGAATTCTCGCTCAGCACCTTGAGTGATCCGCAGTCGCGCCTCGATGCCTCGCTGCTCAAGGGGCAGGTCAGCCTCGTCAACGTCTGGGGCGAGTGGTGCCCGACCTGCAAGCACGAGATGCCGCAGCTGCTGGATCTCGCCAGCCGCGGCGTGCATATGGTCGGCGTCGACTACAAGGACACCCGCGCCAAGGGCCGTCAGTTCCTGGAGGAATTCGGCAACCCGTTCAGCGTCAATCTGTTCGATCCCGACGGCACGCTGGGCTTTGATCTCGGCGTCTATGGGGCACCGGAAACCTTCCTGGTCGATGCCGAGGGCGTGATCCGCTATCACCACACCGGCTACATCCGGCCCGAAGATGTCCGCGACGTCATCCTGCCGACGCTGGAGCGCATCGCGGAGCCCGCGACTAACGCCGCCAGCACGCCCGATGAGGAGGCCAGCTCATGAAATCCGTGCTCAGGAGTTTCGCCATCCCGCTGGTGCAGGCGCTGGTGGTGCTGATGTTTCTTGCCTGGCTGTCAGCCGGCAAGGCGCAGGCCGCCATCGAGATGCATCAGTTCGACAATCCGGTGCTGCAGAAGCGCTACGACAGCCTGACCGCCGCGCTGCGCTGCCCCAAGTGTCAGAACCAGGCGATCGGTGACTCGGACTCCCCCATCGCCGGTGACATGCGCCAGAACGTGGCGGACCTGCTCAAGGACGGCCGCAGTGACAGCGACATCCAGAATTTCATGGTCGCGCGCTTCGGCGAGTACGTGCTCTACAACCCGCGCCTCGATGGGCGCACCTGGCTGCTGTGGGGCGGTCCCGCTGTCCTGATTCTGCTCGGCTTGCTGGTCGTGACGCTGATCGTGCGCGCCCGGCGACGTGCGCGTGTGCGTGCGCTGGATGATGATGAGCAGGCGCGCCTGTCGGCACTGCTTGCTACGCACCGCCAGTCCATTGATGAGCAGCCTGGTGATGAGCAGCCCGGCGCTGGGCAACACACTGCCAAGGAGCGCTCATGATCCTGTTATGGCTGGCGATTGCCGTGCTGTTGATTCCCGCCGGCTGGCTGCTGTTGCTGCCGTTGCGGCGGGCGCGTCGCGTGCATGCCGATCAGCAGGCGTTCGAGGACTACGACAGCCTCGGCGCCGAGAACGTGCGTGTCTATCGGCGTCGACTGGCCTCACTGGAGCGCGGCCATGCGCGTGGCGAGCTGGATGACACGGCGCTGGCGGAAGGGCGGGTCGAGCTGGAACGCAGCCTGCTGGAAGACGCCGAATCCCTCAAGCGCTCTCCGCTCAAGGCGGCCAGCAGTGGCCGTGTGCTGGTGCCCGTGTTGCTGGTGGCGATGGTGGCGGGCTCGCTCTACTGGTATCAGCGCGAAGGCGCGAGCGGGGACCTGGCGCTGGCGCAGGCGATTGCCGCCACGCCGATCCACGATGCTGCCAGCTTCGAGGCGCGCATCGCCCGGCTGCGCGCCGAGGCCGAGGCCCAGCCCGACAACGCCAAGGTGTGGATGGCGCTGTTCCCGCTCTACCGCGATGCCGGACGTCTCGATGAGGCCATGCAGTCGCTCGAGGCGTTGATCACGCTCGAAGGCCGCGTGCCTGCGCTGATCGCGCAGCTGGCGCAGCTCAAGTTCTTCGCGGCCCAGCGCACCCTGACCGATGAGGTCCAGGCGCTGGTCGATGAAGTGCTGGCGGCCGATCCGCGTCAGCCGACGGTACTCGGCCTGCTCGGGATCGAGGCCTTCGATCATGCCCGCTATCCCGAGGCGATCGATTACTGGCGCAAGGCGATTGCCGGCTTCGAGAATCCCGATGCCGCCAAGGCGCTGCGCGAAGGTATCAAGGCCGCGCGCCAGCGCATGGCCAGCGCCGGTGATGTCGATACCTCGGTCGCCCTGGCCAACTCGGTCGCGCCAGAGCAAGGCTCGGCGGCTGATCAGGACAGCAAGGAGGGCGCCGCACGTCTGACGCTCAAGGTGTCACTGGACCCGGCGCTCGAGGCGCAGTTGGCGGCGATGCCGGTCAGTGCCGAAGCGGCGACCCTGTACATCGTGGCGCGTGATGGCGAAGGCAAGCTGCCGCCGCTGGCAGTGGTGCGCACCACCGCGGACAAGCTGCCGCTGACGCTCACTCTGTCGGACGACAACGCCATGGCCCCGATGGCGCGGCTCTCGATGGCCGAGCGCGTCACGCTCGTGGCGCGTATCTCCGCTTCCGGGCAGCCGACGGCCCAGCCGGGGGATCTCGAAGGCAAGCTCGAGAATGTCATCGTCACGCGCAGTGCCGATGCCGATGACGAGAAGGGCACTGATGCGACACAGGCGCCGCTGGCACTGCGCATCGATCACCGCGTCACTCAGTAAGCTGCGATTGGCCTTATATCCCGCGCGATGACGGCTTCGTTTGTCATTGCGCCGGTTGGGGCCATCGCCGCTTTTGGGTAGACTGCGCGCTGGTTTTTCGAAAATACCCTCGATGACCGGCTGTCTCGTCGTAAGGACATGTTTACCTTGCGGCGGTGCGGGCTCTTCTCGAAAGGTCTGCGACGCCGCGGTATTTCAGGTTTTCCTGCGTCAGAGCTTCTTTCTCCAGAACTTATTTCTTCAGACCTTCTTTCTCCAGACTCAAGGACGCGCCAGGCGCAATGCGGCTCAAATCGATCAAGCTGGTCGGCTTCAAATCCTTCGTCGATCCGGTCACCGTGCCCTTCGACAGCAACATGACGGCGATTCTCGGCCCCAACGGCTGTGGGAAATCGAACGTCATCGATGCTGTGCGCTGGGTGATGGGCGAGTCCAGCGCCAAGAACCTGCGCGGCGAGTCGATGACGGACGTCATCTTCAATGGCTCCACCGGGCGCAAGCCGGTGGGGCAGGCCTCCATCGAGCTGACCTTCGACAATGCCGACGGCAGCCTCGGGGGCGCCTGGTCCGAGTACGCCGAGATAGCGGTCAAGCGTCTGGTGACGCGCGATGGCCAGTCCGGCTACTTCCTCAATGGCCAGAAATGTCGCCGGCGTGATATCGCCGACGTCTTCCTCGGCACCGGCCTCGGGCCGCGCTCCTACTCCATCATCGGTCAGGGCATGATCTCGCAGCTGATCGAGGCGCGCCCGGATGACCTGCGCAGCACCCTCGAGGAAGCCGCGGGCATCTCCAAGTACAAGGAGCGCCGCCGCGAGACCGAGAATCGCATGAAGCGCACCCAGGAAAACATGGAGCGCCTGGATGACCTGCGTGAGGAGCTCGACAAGCAGCTCGAGCGCCTCAAGCGTCAGGCCGAGGCCGCCAAGCGCTATCAGACCCTCAAGCAGGACGAATATCGCCTCAAGGGCGAGCTGGCCGTGCTGCGTCGGCGGGGCCTGCGTGCGCAGCAGCGCGAGCAGCAGTCACGCGTCGCGGAGCTGGAAACCGGCGTCGAGCGCGAGATTCTCGGTCAGCGTCAGTGCGAGAGCCAGCTGGAAGAGCAGCGCTATCAGCACGACGAGCTGGCCGGTGAGCTGGAAACCCATCAGGCCGCCTTCTATGAGACCGGCGCCCAGATCGCGCGTATCGAGCAGAGCCTCGAGCACGCTCGCACCCGTGAGCAGCAGCTGGCGGCGGACCTCGAGATGGCCAGGCGTGAGCTGAGCGACATCCAGCGCGTCGAGGGTGAGGACGGCGAGCGCCTCGAGATGATCGATGCGCGCCTGGAAGACATCGCCCCGGAACTCGAGCTGGCCCGCGAGACCCTCGATGGGCTCGAGCTGTCATTGGATGAGGCCGAAGAGCGCCGCCAGGACAGCCAGAGCGAGTGGGAGCGCTTCAGTCAGGCCGACAACGAATCCCAGCGTGGCGCCGAGCGGGCCCAGAGCGAGATCCAGCAGCTCGAGAATGCCATCGCCGACGCCGAGCGCCAGCGCGAGCGCCGTCGCCAGCAGCTGGCGGAGCTGCCGGATGTCGCCGAGTTGCGTGAAGCCCGCGAGGAGCTGCGCGAGCAGCTTGATGAATTGTCGCTCAGCGGCGAATCACTGGAGTCGCGCCGCGAGCAGGCCAGTGAAGCCCGTGAGCAGGCCCAGGCCGATCGTCTGGCGCTGGATGGAGAGCGCGATCAGCTGCGCCAGCGTCGCAACGTCTTACAGGGTGAGAAAGCCTCGCTTGAGGCACTGATCGACGCGGCGCTGCGTGACGACGATGACAGCCTGGCGAGCCATCTGGAGCAGCATGGGCTCGCCGAGACCCCGGCGCTGGCCGAGGGGCTCGAGGTCGCCGAGGGCTGGGAATCGGCCAGCGCCTGGGTGCTGGGGCCCTTCCTCAAGGCGCGTCTGGCGGCGAGCGAGCCGTCGCGGCTGGCTACGCTGATGGACGAGCTGCCCGGCGGCGAGCTGTTGCTGGTCGATGGCACGCCGGCGTCCAGCGCGGCAGCCCGCCCCGCTGGCACCCTGGCGGCGCAGGTGAGCGGCGCGGATGCCTTGGCCGGTTGGCTGGCCAGCATCCACTGTGTCGAGTCGCAGGCAGCCGCCTGGGCCAGGCGTGATTCGCTGGCCGCGCACGAGAGCGTGCTGACCCCGGATGGCCTGTGGCTGGGGCAGGGCTGGAGCCGCCGTCAGGTGGCCGGTGAACGTGCCGATAGTGTCATCGCCCAGCGGGCGCGCCTCGAGCAGGTCGTGCTGGAGCTCGAGTCACTGGACGAGCGTCTCGAGGAGATCGAGACGCGTCTGGCCGCAGCCGCCGAACAGATTGCCGGCGCCGAGCAGCAGCTCGAGCATCTGCGCGTCGAAGAGCGGGAGCTTGGCGAGCGCCAGCGTGAACTCAGTCTCAAGGAGGCCGGCATCGCCAGCCGCCTGGAGCATGTCGATGGCCGCGCTCGTGAGCTGGATGAGGAGCTCGAGCAGCTGGCGGAAACGCGCGAGACTCAGGCCCTGACGCTGGAGGAGGCGCGCGAGCGCTGGCAGCAGGCATTGGAGGCGGTCGAGAACAATGCCCAGTCGCGCGAGTCGCTGGAGCGTTCACGGCGCGAACATCAGGAGGCGCTGGCCGGGCTGCGTGCCCAGCTGGCGCCCGCGCGTGAGCAGGTCAATCGTCTCGACATGGAGTGTCAGCGCCTGACCACCGAGCGTGACGGCATGCAGGGCCAGCGCATGCGAGCCGTCGAGCAGCGCGAGAAGCTCACCGAGCGCATCGAGATGCTCGAGGCCAGCCGCGAAGAAGCCTCACTGCCGCAGGAAGAAGAGCGCGAAAAGCTCGAGATGCTGCTCGAGACGCGTCTGTATCAGGAAACCAAGCTCAACGCCTGTCGTGACAAGACTCATGAATTGGTCGAACAGATGCGTCAGGCGGAACAGTCGCGTCAGACTCATGAGCGCAATCTCGAGGGGATTCGCCAGCGCCTCGAGGAAGGCCGCATGCAGGTGCAGGCGCTGACCCTCAAGGGCGATGCGCAGGACGAGCAACTGGTGGAACTGGGCTATGACGAGGCGGCGATCACGCAGCTCGAGGACGAGCTGGACCCCAATGCCACCGAATCGGCCTGGAGTCACAACCTCGAGCAGATCGGTGAGCGCATCAAGCGGCTGGGGGCCATCAACCTGGCGGCCATCGAGGAATACGACCAGCAGGCCGAGCGTCGCAACTATCTGGAAGCCCAGCATGCCGAGCTGAGCGAAGCGCTGGAGACCCTCGAGCGCGCCATCCGCAAGATTGACCAGGAAACACGGGTGCGCTTCAAGGACACCTTCGACAAGGTCAATGCTGGAATCCAGGCGCTTTTCCCCAAGATCTTCGGTGGCGGGGCCGCGTGGTTGACGCTGACAGGTGATGATTTGCTGGAGACGGGGGTCGCGATCATGGCGCGGCCACCGGGCAAGAAAAACTCCACCATTCACCTGCTGTCAGGCGGCGAGAAGGCACTGACGGCACTGGCGCTGGTCTTCGCCATCTTCCAGCTCAATCCGGCCCCGTTCTGCATGCTCGATGAGGTGGATGCACCGCTGGATGATGCCAACGTCGGACGCTATGCGAGGCTGGTGAAGGAGATGTCGGAAAGCGTACAGTTCATCTATATCACCCATAACAAGATCGCCATGGAAGCGGCAGATCGGCTGATGGGTGTCACCATGCAGGAACCCGGCGTCTCGCGCCTTGTCTCTGTAGGGATAGAAGAAGCTGCCGTGCTTGCCGAAGCGTGAGGGAAAAGCCGTTCAGGAGGGCAAGGTCATCCTCCGGCGCGGTAGCCAGTGGCCGCCTTGGCGGCCTAGTTGGCAAGATCGTGTTGCATCTAGAGATCGAAAGCACTACGAGTTTGCGTCATAGTGTCAGTCAGGGATAATTGAAGGGCGATTGCGCAGGTCACCACCACAGGATTGACATTCGAAAAAATGTCCCCTTTTTCTGCAATCGCGCTATGCTGTTCACGTGCATGGTGCCCAAGCAAACAGGCTAATGACCCATGGAATTGAGAGAGTGGCTCATCTTGTTGGGGTTGGTGCTGGTCGCAATCATCGTCGTTGACGGTGTGCGCAGGCTCCAACGTCAACGTCGAGTACCCCGACTGGATCGAGCGGGTACAGAGGATTCCACCGACGATGCGGGCAATCCCGCGGTGGAAGAAGAGGAAGAACGTGACAACTGGGAGCTGCCGAACGGCGGCTACCGGGTGGTTGGCGATTCCGAGACGCATGCCGAGGCCGAGGAAGATGTCGTGCTCGACAATGCGCACGGCATCAAGGCCTCGCGGGTGACTCAACCGAGTCGTCCGGCGCAGCCCATGGAGCGTCGTGAAGCGCCGGAGCGCAAGGGCTTCGGCGAGCGTGCGGCTGCCTTCGGTGCACGTGCCAGCCAGTCGATGCGCGACGTGACGGCCAGTCTGGGCGCACGGCGTGATGATGAGCATGAGCACGACGATGCGCATCGTGAGCCCGTGCTCGGCAGCGCCTCCAGTGAGCAGGCCGAGACGGCGCGCGAAGACGACTTCCATGAGAAGCCGGTGATCACTGCCGAGGACGACAGCATCAGCGTCTCCTCCACCCAGGCCGATGATCTCGAGCCGATGGCCGAGATCGAGGAAGGTCAGGATGTCAGGACTGAGGCGTCCTCCGCTGGCAAGCCGGCCGATGTCGCCAGCAGTGCTTCCCAGCGCCAGGAACCTTCACTGGAAGCGGCCACAGCGCCTGCTGCCGATGCGACAGCCCCCGAGGATGATCGTCATCCGCTGGTGCTGCGTGCCGAACGCAATCAGGTCGATGACCAGCTCGCACGTGACACCCTGGCCGATGCCAGTGAAGTCATCATCATCTCGGTGATGGCGCGTGGCGATGAAGGCTTCAGTGGTGAAGACGTGCTGGGCATCTCGCTGGCCTGTGGTCTGCGTCATTCCGAGATGGGGCTGTTCCTGCGCCACGAGGAAGATGACGACGACAGCCCGCTGCAGTTCGCGATGGCCAACGTGGTCAAGCCGGGCATCTTCAAGCCGGCCGAGATGGTGGACAGCCAGCTGGATGGCGTCACCTTCCTGATGCCGCTGCCGGGCGCGGACGACACCTCCGCCGCCTTCGAGACCATGGTCGAGATCGCCATGCTGCTGGTGCGTCGTCTGGGCGGTGAGCTGAAAGACGAGAACCACAGCGTGATGACGGCCCAGACCATCGAGTTCAAGCGCCAGCAGGTGCATGAGTTCGAGCGTCGCAATCGTCTGCATCGCTACCAGGCCAACTGATCGACTCCCCAGCCATTCTCTGAGTCGACCAGTCATGCCAGAACGCCAACGGCGACCTTCGGGTCGCCGTTGGCGTTTGCGTATCCTGCCGACCTCTTGCAGCCTTTGACGCTCCCTGCCAGTCGCCCGAAGTGCTTGAATGTGTGGCCTGTCGATCACATTGAGTACAATGGCAGCATCAAGGCGACCCCTCTGCCTGCAAGCCTTTGCAAGCTCTTGCAAGTGCGTCAGGTCGGAGGGTTCGCCACCCGTTTTCAGGTCGCTCAGCGCTGCCTTCTGGCAGTGCTGGCGAGCCACTGTTTCGAGTGAGTGTCATGTCAGCCCAGGATGATCTGTTTTCGGCGCCTGCCGATGATTCCAACGCCTCGAGCGCTTCCCGCTCCGCGGAACCGGCCGTGGTGGAAGGCGTGCCTGCCAAGGTGATGGAGGAGGTCGCGCAGCTGCATCGCGAGCTGCTTGAGGCCAGCCACCGCTATTACGTGCTGGATGATCCGACGCTGACCGATGCCGACTACGACACGCGCCTGCGTCGCCTCGAGGCGCTGGAAGCCAAATATCCCCAGCTGATCACCTCGGAATCGCCCACCCAGCGTGTCGGAGCCGCGCCGGCCAGCGGGTTTGAAGAAGTGCAGCATGCGGTGCCGATGCTGTCGCTCAACAACGCCTTCGATGACGATGAGTTGCGCGCCTTCGTGCAACGTGCGGCGAAAACGCTGGAGCTGGGAGATGCTCAGGATGCGGGTGACGAGCTGAGCTTCTGCTGCGAGCCCAAGCTCGATGGCCTGGCCGTGTCGCTCATCTACGAGAATGGCGTGCTGGTGCAAGGCGTGACGCGCGGCGATGGCCGCACCGGCGAAGGTATCACCACCAACCTGCGCACCATCCGCTCGATCCCGCTCAAGCTGCGGGGTGATGATCTGCCGGAGCTGCTGGAAGTGCGCGGCGAGGTCTACATGAGCCACGCTGGCTTCGAGGCGCTGAACGCGCGCGGCCGCGACGAGGATGGCAAGGTGTTCGCCAACCCGCGCAATGCCGCCGCCGGCAGCCTGCGCCAACTGGATTCCAATATCGCCGCCTCGCGTCCGCTGGAATTCTGCGCCTATCAGGTCGCGCGGGTGGACGATGCGCTGCTCGCTAGCGAGGCCGGTCAGAATCATTCCGGTCTGATGGCGCTGCTCAACGACTATGGCTTCCGCACCAGCCCGCAGCTTGAGGTGGTGCGCGGTGCTCAGGGCATCATCGACTACACCCGCCGCCTCGGCGAGCAGCGTGATGGCCTCGACCACGACATCGATGGCGCGGTCATCAAGCTCGATGCACTGCGTCTGCAGCGTGAACTGGGCTTCGTGGCGCGCGCGCCGCGCTGGGCCATCGCCTACAAGTACCCGGCGCAGGAACAGGAAACCACCCTGGAGGGCGTCGATTTTCAGGTCGGACGCACTGGCGCGCTGACGCCGGTCGCCCGACTGGCACCGGTGCAGGTCGCCGGTGTGGTGGTCTCCAACGCCACACTGCACAACATGGACGAGGTGGAACGTCTCGGCGTGCAGATCGGTGACAGCGTCATCATTCGGCGCGCCGGCGATGTCATCCCACAGGTGGTGCGGGTCGCCAGCGAAGGCGCCAGCCGCGAAGCCATCGTGCTGCCGGACGGCTGCCCGGTGTGTGGCTCCGAGATCGAGCGCCTCGAAGGCGAGGTGGTGGCACGCTGCGCGGGCGGACTGATCTGCGCCGCGCAGCGCAAGGAAGCCCTCAAGCACTTCTCCAGTCGCAAGGCGCTGGATGTCGATGGCCTCGGCGAGAAGCTGATCGAGCAGCTGATCGAGCGTGAGCTGGTCAAGACGCCGGCGGACCTGTTCCACCTGGAAGCTGCCACGCTCGCCGAGCTGCCGCGCATGGGCGAGAAGTCCGCCGCCAATCTGGTCGCCTCGCTGGACAAGAGCCGCAACACCACCCTGGCGCGTTTCATCTACGCCCTCGGCATTCGGGAAGTCGGTGAAGCCACCGCCGCGAATCTGGCCACGCACTTCGGCACCTTGGAAGCGCTGCGTGCAGCGGATCAGGCCGCGCTGGAGGCAGTGGAAGATGTCGGCCCCATCGTCGCCGCGCATATCCATACCTTCTTCCAGCAGCCGACCAACAACGAGACGCTGGAAGCGTTGCTCGCCTGTGGCCTGAGCTGGGAAGAGGTCGAGATCGGTGAGCGCCCCCAGCCGCTGGCAGGCCAGACCTGGGTGCTGACCGGCAGCCTCGACAGCATGACGCGTGATGAAGGCAAGGCGCGTCTGCAGGCGCTGGGCGCCAAGGTGGCGGGCAGTGTCTCGAAGAAGACCGCCGGTGTGGTCGCCGGCGAGGCAGCGGGCAGCAAGCTCGAGAAAGCCATGCAGCTGGGCCTCACGGTGCTGGACGAAGAGACCTTCGTGAAGCGCCTGGCCGAATGGGAATCCGGTGCTGATGCACAGCAGGACAATCCGCAAGACAGTGCGCAAGCCAATGTGCAAGACAGTGCGCAGGACAGCGCGGGAGAGGATGCATGAGTACGGATACGCTGAACGATGCACCGCAGGCGGCGTCACGCCACCCTGATGATGGACAGGAGCTACCCATGAGCCAGATGCCACTTGATCAGATGGACCCGCGGGACCGCTTCATCGAGGTACCGCAGACCATGCTGCCCGCCGATACACGGCGCGCCCTGCTGGAAGCCTTCGTCACCCGTCAGGGCTATGACACCACCGATGTCGGCGAAGGCATGGCCGGCTGGGTCGCGGAGCTGGAAGGCCAGCTGTCACGCGGCAAGCTGTTGATCGTCCATGACATCGGCACCGAATCCACCGAGGTGATGACGCTGGAACAGTGGCAGTCCTTCGGTCGCCAGCTGGCGGACGATGAGGAAGAGGGCGACTGAGCCCAGCCAGCGGTCATGATGTGTGGAGCATGCCCTGATCCTTACCCTGCCCCTGACCTCGAGGCTGGAAACGACAACGCCCCTGGCACAGGCCAGGGGCGTTGTCGTTCATGAAGCGCCAGTTGTTGCGGTTAGTGGCGTCTGGCGATGCGCCGGATCATGCGAACCACATCGGCACGACCAGGCTCGAGATCAGCAGAATCAAGGCCCCGCCCAGGCGCGAGGAAATCTGCGCGAAGGGCATCAGCTGCATGCGATTGGCCGCCGAGAGTACGGCGACGTCACCCGTGCCGCCCATGTTGGCCATGCACAGGCCAGCGGTGATGGCGGACTCGATGGGATAGAAGCCGACCAGCTTGCCCACCAGGCCCGCACCGAAGGCGGCGCCCGCGACGACACCGAACACGATCACCACGTAGGTGATGGTGATGGCATCGATCACCTGGCCCAGATCGGTATAGGCCACGCCGATGCCGAACAGCAGCGCGAAGGTCCAGTTGCCTGCCACGAACCGGAACCATTGAGCGGCGGCCTGATTGATGTTCTCCGGTACCAGGTTGGCGCACTTGAGCACGGCGACCGCGATGATCATCAGCGCGTAGGGGTGCAGCGGAATGACCTTGCCGAGAATCTGGCTGGCGACGAAGAAGCTCAGCGCAATCACCATGCCGATGCCCAGCTGGGACAGGTCAGGCGTGCTCTTCTCTTCGCGGACATTGACGCCCGGCATCATCTGGCCGCCACCGGTCAGTGACGGGAAGCGCTTGCCAAGCCCGTTGAGCAGCCCGGCAATGATGATGGCGAAGACATTGCCCAGGGCCAGTGCCGGCACCAGGATCGAGATATAGTAGCTGGCCGGTTGCCCCAGCAGCTGCTCGTAGATCTGGCTCATCGGCACGGCGCCGGCGCCCATGCCGCCGCCCATGATGGGCAGGGCGATGACCATGACGGCATCCTTGGGCGAGAAGCCCATGACCCAGCCGACCAGCATCGCGAAGAGCGCCGCGAACAGCACCGAGCACAGCAGCGGCAGCGCGAAGCGGGCCCCGACCTTGACCAGTACGCGGGAGTCCATGCCGAGAATGCTGCCGGTGATCAGCGCCGCGATGTAGAAGTTCAGAAAGCCACCGGCCTTCATGAACTCACTGACATTCGCCGTGACTTCCTGCGGCAGCCAGCCGCTGTAGACCAGCGCTGCGGCACCGAAGATGGCGAGAATGGCGCCGCCACCCAGATAGCTGTTGATGATCGGCAGGCGGTCGCCCAGAAAGCCCAGCAGCTCCCCGAGAATCATCATGACCAGCAGCGCGCCGATCATGCCCGCAGGCAGGGTGTCGGTGGCGATGGCGGCGACAAGAACCAGGAAGGACAGGGCGAAGATCGGCAGCGACATGCCGAAGATGCGCGTCTTCTGCCAGGGGGACTCTGCGGCAGGCGTGGCCGTGGCGGTCTGCGAGGAATGTGTCATGCATGCTCCTTGTCCTGCACTCTGTCGTTGCAGGACCTGTTGTCATGCCCGGACGCGTTGGCGTGGCATCGCGGGATCGTTTGGGACGGGGAAGGGACATCATGTTCGCGCACTGGATGCGCGTCACAGGGAGCTTACGGTGTGGCTCCCGAGGGCCAAGTTTTGCGAATTAAAGAAAGCCTTTTGAAACTTATGAAAGCGCCGGCTGCCGCTCGCCCATGCGCCGGGCCGAATGGCCATGCCACCAAGGGGGCACATGGCTTGTCCGGCGTGTTGCGGCATTCTCAACCCGGACTGAGCGCGCTGACCTCATTGCTCGCCGCCGGCATGGTGATCGTCAGCCTGCTGGTCGCGGCCTGGCTCTTCAGTGCCCAGCTGGAGCGGACCCAGCGCGAGATTCAGGGCCAGCGCATTGCCGCTCTTGCCCAGCGTATCGCGCGTCTGCCCGAGGTGCGTTCCGCCCTGAGCGAGGCCAGCTCGCCGCAGGCTGCGCCTCCTGTCGCGGACAGCCGCCTGGCGGCACGCATCGAGCGACTGCGTCGGGAGAATGCCGTCGACTTCATCGTGGTGATGCGCCCGGATGGCTTGCGGCTCAGTCACCCGGACCCCGCACGCATCGGGCAGCCCTTCCAGGGTGGCGACGAACAGCGTGCGCTTGCCGGCGCCTCCTACCTCTCCGAATCCCGCGGCACGCTCGGCGAAAGCCTGCGCAGCTTCGTTCCGGTCATGGCGAATGCGTCCAGGGGCGGTGAGCGCGCCGTCGTCGGTGCGGTGGCCATCGGTATCACGCTGGATTCCCTGGGGCGGCGTCTGGCCGATGAGAAGCGCCAGCTGCTGCTCGGACTAGGTTTGTTGATGCTGTTCGGCACGCTGGGCGCACTGGGACTTGCGCACTATCTGCGCAGACAGCTCAAGGGACTGGAGCCGGCGGCCATCGCGCGGCTGGTGGAGGAGCATCAGGCGGTGCTGGCCAGCCTGGAAGAGGGCATCATCGTGGTCGACCCCGAGGGGCGGATTACGCTGGTGAATGCCGCGGCGCGCGAGTTGCTGGGGGCCTTGCCGACGCTGGGAGAGCGCCTTGATGACTGGTTGCCCGACACCGGCATGCGTGAGTGCCTCGTCGCGCACCAGCCGGTGAGCGAGCAGGAAGAGACCCGACTGCGCCAGGTGACCCACGGCGGGCGGCGATTGCTGGTGCGTTGCCAGCGGGTGCATGATGGCGAGCTTCTGATGGGCGGCGTGCTGGTACTGCGCGAGCACGACCGCATGCAGCGCCTCGCCGAGGAGCTGACCGGCGTCCGCCGCCAGGCGGAGTCACTGCGTGCCGCGCGCCATGAGTTCCGCAACCGGCTGCATGTGCTGTCGGGCCTGACACAGATGCAGGACCTCGCCGGTCTGCGCGATTATCTGGCGTTGCTGGTGGAGCGGGAGTTGCCGGCGGATGCCGCGGCCGCCGAGCGCATCGTGGACCCTCTGCTGGCAGGCCTCTTGATCGGCAAGCACAGCGAGGCTCGCGAGCGTGGCATCACGCTGACGGTCGAGTTGGAGATCGAATGCCATCATGGCCGCTGCGCTGAGTGGGGAATGTCACAGGACGATGGCGCTCAGGCCGAGTTTCCGGTGCTGGAGCGTAGCTTGAGTCATGATCTGGTCAGCGTGATCGGCAATCTGCTCGACAATGCCTTCGAAGCGCTGGAGGAGGTGGGCGCTGACGCTCACGCCCCGTCTGTGACCCTGGGGTTGATGCTGGAATCACTGGACCCGTCGGCAGAGGCGCAGTTGTCGATCAGCGTGGCGGACAACGGCCCCGGCATGCCGACGGAGCTGAGGCAGACGGCACGCATGGCGGGGGTGAGCAGTCATGGAGAAGGCCGCGGGCTGGGCCTGTCGCTGGTGCAGGAGATCGTGACCGCGCGCGAGGGAGAATGGCACCTCTATGCGCCCTCGGGCGGCGGTACCCTGGTCGAGCTGACCCTGCCTTGCCGACTGCTGACTGGCGCGGCGCCCTGATAGGGGGCCGCGCATCACAGGATGGCGTTGCGGCCGGAATTTGCACAACGAAGGAGCCAGAGCGCATGCGTGTGCTGATAGTCGAAGACGACCCCATGGTCATGCGTCTCAATGTCGAATACCTCAGTCGCATCGACGGCATGCGCCTGGTGGCCCAGTGCGAGGATGTCGCGACGGCACTCGACGTGCTGGCGCAGGAAGCGGTGGACCTGGTGCTGCTGGATGTCTACCTGCGCAGCCGCAGCGGGCTGGAAGTGTTGCGATGGCTGAGGCGCCACGCCGCCCCCGATATCCAGGTGATCCTGATCACCGCCGCCAGTGAGGCGGACACGGTGCGCAGCGCACATGCGCTCGGGGTGTGCGATTACCTGGTAAAACCCTTCAGCTTCGCCCGTTTTCAGCAGGCGTTGGCACTGGCGCGTCGCGGCCGCCAGCAGCTGGAGAGCCTAGAGGGTGAAGTCAGCCAGCAACAACTGGACCAGCTTTTCGGCGTGCAAGGGCTGGTCAGCGGCGCTGCGGGCGCGGTACCCGAGGGGCGCCTGCCCAAGGGCGTGACGGCGGCATCTCTAGCCCTGGTGGCCAGTGCCATCATGGCGCTGCCGCGTGAGGAAGGCAGCTTCACCAGTGAGGCGTTGCTGCCTGCCACCGGCATGTCGCGAGTGACCATCCGCAAGTACCTGCGCCATCTCGCGGCCTGCGGCATGCTCAGCGAGGCCTTCCACTACGGTCAGATCGGCCGGCCATCCTTCACCTATCAGGTCATCGACCGTCAGGCCCTGTCCAGACAGTGCCGTCAGGCCTGAGTGATGCCGACCTCTCAGCGCCGCTGGACGATATCGCGGATCAGGCGGCGTCCCGGGTGCAGGTGCTCGGCCAGTTCGCGTTCCAGCGGCAGCGGTTCGCCGCACAGTCGCGAGGCGATCAGCTCAGCGCACAGCGGGGCGGTGGTGAAGCCGCGTGAGCCGTGTGCGGTGGAGAGCCACAGGCCGGGCAGGTGGGCGCCGCTCGACTGTGGCACGCGCTTTTTCGCATCGAAGGCCATGGCGGCGTAGTCCTCACGCCATTGCGCGGCGTCCGGTGCCGGGCCGGCCAGCGGGCTCTTGTCCGGGCTGGCGGCGCGCCAGGCGACACGTCCCTGCCAGTCATCGTCTTCCAGCCTGACGCCACGCGCCTGCTCCCAGGCGGCGACGAAGGCGGGCAAGGCACTGCGCAGTTCAGCGACATTGGCGGCGTGATCCGCCTCGCGGACCGCCTCATCCTCATCGCGTGGGGCGAAGGTCGCGCCGAAGCTGAGGGTCACGCTGCCATCGGCGTGGCGCTGATAGGGCGAGACATAGCCACCGGCGCACACCACGCTGTCGAGCGCTGGCAGGAGCGCGGCGTGTTCCGCCGCTACCGTGATCTCGCTGACCTGGCCGCGAATCGGCTGCAGCGGCAGATGCGCGAGCGGCTCGGGCAGGTGAGTCTGCTCCCCCTGCGCGACAATCAGCTGATCGACTTCCATGCTGGTGCCGTCGCTGGTCTGCAGCTGCCAGCGTGGCGCGCCGTTGCCAGTGGCCCCGCTTTCCTCGGCTTCCAGCGACTGAATGGCCTCGATGCGCGCCTGCAGAAAGCGGATGCCCGGGGTGGCGGCGAGGTGCTGGCAGAGCGCGCTGGGGCGCACCCAGCCGGCGACCGGATAGAAGAGGCCGTCGAAGGCGATCTCGCTGCCGGCGATCCGGCTGGCCTCGCTGGCGCTGACCGGCTTGAGCAGCGCCTCGGGCAGCGGGTGATTGTCGAGGAAGCGCTGCTGGCGCTTGCGCTCACGTTCACTGGTGGCCAGCTGCAGCACGCCGCTGGCGGACCACAGGGTCTGCTCGGGGTCGAGGCTTGCCAGCCAGCGCCGGCTGTACTGCAGCGCGGCCAGCTGGAAGCGACTGGCGGGATTGGTCTCGGCGGCCAGCTTGACGTAGAGCGCGCCCTGGCGATTGCCGGAGGCGCGCGCGCCGGGGGCTTCGGCATCGATCAGCGTGACCTGCACGCCGCGCCGCGCCAGCGCCTCGGCGCAGCTGGTGCCGGCGATACCGGCGCCGAGTACCGCGACATGCGACTCGCGAGAAATGGGCGCGGGCTGCGGAGCCTGAGTCCAGGGCTGCTCACGACGCAGCGGATGAAGGGCGCCACGCACCGCGTGCTCCTGCATGGGGGCATGGCCGGATGCGGGTGAGGCATCAAGCCCCATCAGCTCGGCGCGCGCGGCGGCGGTCGGCTCGTCCAGCTCGCCGCAGATCATCTCGCGCTTCATACCGTGGCCGGGCACCTTGCGCCACACGAAGCCTGCCGCGCGCAGGCCACGCCGCACGAAGCCCGCGGCGGTGAAGGTGGCGAAGGTCGCCGTGGGGCGCGAGACACCTGCCATGGCCGCGAACAGCTCGGGTGACCACATCTGCGGATTCTTCGACGGCGAGAAGCCATCGAGGAACCAGGCATCCACGCCACCTTCCAGGCGCGACAGGCGCTCCACCGCATCGCCGAAGTGCAGGTCCAGGGTGATGCGCTCATCCAGCCACAGGCGGTGCACGCCGAGGACGGCAGCGGGCCATTGAGCGACCAGCGGCTTCGCCAGTGAGGCGAGGTCCGGCCAGGCGGACAGCGCCCGCTCGAGATCCGCGGCGCGCATCGGGTGCTTTTCCACCGAGATGACATGCAGGCGCGCCTCGGCGGGCGCCGTTGCCAGAAAGCGCTGGGCGGCGCACAGGATGTTGAGGCCGGTGCCGAAGCCGGTCTCGCCGATCACGAAGGGGCGCGCTCCCCGCCAGTCACGGAAGCGCTCGCTCAGCCGGTTGCTGTCGAGGAAGACGTGCACGGTCTCGGCGCGGCCATCGTGGATCGAGAAGTACACATCGCCGTAATCGGTGGCCTGTGGTGCGGTGTCGTCCCACTCGAGCTGCGCCTCCTCCAATGCCGCCAGTGGCGCCAGTGGTACGTCCGGCACCACGCCGGACGCCGTGACAGGCTCGATCGCGCTCGGTGGCGTCGTGGCAGGTTTGCGGGCCGCGGTGCCCGGCGCTTGCTGCGGCGAAGTCTTTCGGGCTGACGAGGCGGTCTGATTCGAATTTGACTGATCAGGAGCTGACTGGCCGGGGGCGGGCTGGCGGGGGGAGGAAGGGTGATCGTTCACGGGCATTCCTGGCAGGAGGTCGAGCGGGAGAGCAGCACAGCGAGACAGCGGCAGAGCAAGGCCTGCAACGCAGACGACGGACAGCCAGGCTGTCCGTCGTCTGTGAGAAACCGCCGGTCAGATGACCGGTCGGACGCCGGGCTAGGGCAGGGTCTGCTTGAAGGGCTTCACTTCGGCGCTTTCATAGACACCGGCGATGACGAAGGGATCGGCATCGGCCCACTTCTGGGCGTCTTCGAGGGAATCGAACTCGGCGATGATGACGCTGCCGCTGAAGCCGGCTTCGCCCGGTGCTTCGCTGTCGATGGCCGGGTTGGGGCCGGCGATGACCAGACGACCGGCGGCGTGCAGCGCTTCCAGACGTGCCAGATGCGGCGGACGCGCCGCCATGCGCGCTTCGAGGCTACCTTCAACGTCCTGACAGACAATGGAGTAGAGCATCACGAATCATCCTTTTGAGAATTGGTCGAGGAAGCGTTCTCTTCCTGAGGGGCCTGCACCATGTGACGGGACAGGTAGACGCCCTGAACGATGACGAACAGCAGTGTCAGACCGAGCATGCCGAACAGCTTGAAATCGACCCAGATGTCTTCCGAGTAGTGGCTGAAGACGTAGATGTTGAGGCCGCCCATGGCGAGGAAGAATACCACCCAGGCCAGATTGAGGCGGTGCCAGATGGGACGCGGCAGCTGAATCGCCTTTTCCATCATGCGCTCCACCAGCGGCTTGCCACCGAACAGCGGCGACAGCAGGAAGGCGACGGCGAACAGCCAGTTGACCACGGTGGGCTTCCACTGGATGAAGGAGCTGTTGCCGAACAGCACGGTCGCGCCACCCAGCACGACGACCAGCGCCAGGGTGACCAGCTGCATCTTCTCGACGCGCTTGTGGCGCCAGTAGATGTACAGCACCTGCGCGAGGGTCGCGGGAATCAACACGGCGGTAGCCATGATCATGTCGCCAGTCATCTTGTAGACGGCGAAGAAGATCACGATCGGCAGAAAGTCGAGCAACATCTTCATGGGTAATGCGCACTCCTGAACACGACGACGCAGCCGTCGGGAAGGCAAGGGCCTGTGCGAGTGGTATCCTGTCTGACACCAGCGGCGCACCCCTGCCTGCATGTGCTCATTCTGCCGCCATTGCTGCCTGCTGACAAAGCCCCTGTGTGTCCGGGCGCGCATCGCAGCCAATACTGCCCGACGTCTGGCCCGCTGGATCGCCTGCATCTCAGGCATCGCGTGGCACAGACGTTCATCCCGAGAGGTTCCCCGTGTCCGACGTTATGTCCGACTCTTCGCCGATTTCCGCATCCCGCAAGCCGATCGAGTTTCGCCCGCTGCCGGAGCGCTTCGATTCCGATATCGAGGTGCCGGACATCGACCTGCACATGCATTCCACCGCCTCCGACGGCGGCATGGCACCGACAGAGCTGGTGGCGCTGGCCGCGCGGCGCGGTCTGTCACGCATGTCACTGACCGATCACGACAGCATGGAAGGCATCTTCGAGGCCCAGCAGGCCGCCCGCGCCGAGGGAATCTCGTTGCTGCCCGGCTGTGAGCTGTCGGTCCGCTGGCGCAACCAGACCATCCACATCGTGGCGTTGATGCCCGAGGGCGCCGGCGATGCGCTGAGTGCCGGTCTCAAGCAGCAGCACGAGGCGCGTGAACGCCGCAGCCACGAGATCGCCGCGCGCATGGAAAAGCTCGGGCTCGAGAATGCCTTCGAGCGCGCCCGGGAACAGGCCACGCTGAGTGGCTCAGGCGACCGCCCGCTGTCACGCCCGGATTTCGCCCGCGCGCTGGTCGAGGCCGGGATTGCACGCAACCTGCAGGACGCCTTCAAGCGGCATCTGGGCGCGGGCCAGAAAGGCGACGTCAAGGCGCACTGGCCGGAGATGGAAGAGGCGGTGGGCTGGGTGCGTGCCGATGGCGGCATCGCCGTGATGGCGCACCCGATGCGCTACAAGCTGACGCGCACCAAGCGTGGCGAGCTGCTGCGTGACTTCATTGCCGCCGGCGGTGAAGGCGCGGAACTGGTCAGCGGCTTCCAGAATATCGATCGCGCGCGTGACCTGGCGCGTCAGCTCGATGAGCTGGGCCTCTACGCCTCCGTCGGCAGTGACTTCCACTTCCCCGGCGGCCCGCTGGCGCCCGGCAGCATGAGTCCGCCGCCCCGCACCAAGGTGCCGCCCGTGTGGTGTCACCCGCGCATCGCGCCCTTTTTTGCGGCCGACGCTGCCTCCATGTGATATCAAGAGATCACCGTGACGCCAGTCCGCCTGCCGGGCTGGTGCCCAGACGCAAGGAGCACCGCATGGGACAGTTCTTCCAGATTCATCCCGAAAATCCCCAGAAACGCCTCATCGATCAGGCCGTCACCATCATCCAGCAGGGTGGCGTGATCGCCTATCCGACCGACTCCGGCTACGCGCTTGGTTGTCATCTGGGCGAGAAGAAGGCCATCGAGCGCATCAAGCGCCTGCGTCAGCTGGACGACAAGCACAACTTTACCCTGGTGTGTTCTGACCTCTCGGAAATCGGCACCTACGCCAAGGTCGACAACGCCATCTTCCGCCTGCTCAAGAGTCACACGCCGGGCGCCTACACCTTCATCCTGCAGGCGACTTCCGAGGTGCCGCGCCTGCTGCTGCACCCCAAGCGTCGCTCCATCGGCGTGCGCGTACCGGACCACGCCATCACCCACGCCCTGCTGGAAACCCATCGCGAACCGCTGATGAGCGTGACGCTGATTCCGCCGGGTGAGGAGCTGCCGATGACGGACGCCGAAGAGATTCGCGAACGCTTCGGACACGCGCTGGATCTGGTCATCGACGGCGGCGCCTGCAGCTTCGAGACCACCAGTGTGGTGGACCTGCGCGAGCTGCCGCCGGTGATCGTGCGCGAAGGGCGCGGCGATATCTCGAGCTTCGTCGAGTGATCGCGACAGCGTAGCGCTTCACGGCGCTGACATCGCCTTGCCATACGAAGACGCCCCCGGACCTTGAGGTCGCGGGGGCGTTGTCATTTCCGAGGAGTTGTCGTGTGCTGAGTGATTCTCGGCTTCGTCAACTGCGGTCGCGGTCAGGGGAGTCGTCGCCTGGGGAGGCGGTCTCATCCCCCGATGGCGTCTCTGCATCAGCTTCAGATTCGGACTCCGGCTCTGTCTCAGGCTCCGGTTCCGGCTCGCGCGGGTCGCGGGTGTCCTCGTCCAGCCAGGTGCCGCAGAACTTGCAGTACTTGGCGTTGCGATCATGGCCTTCACGACCACAGCCCGGGCAGGCTTCGTCGCTGGTCTGCTGCATGCGCAGGCCGTTGAGGACCTCGGCCGAGAACACCCCGGTGGGCACGGCGAGAATCGAGTAGCCGAGAATCATCATCAGCGCCGAGATGAACTGCCCCAGCGGCGTGATGGGCGCGATGTCGCCATAACCCACCGTCGTCAGCGTCACCACGCCCCAGTAGAGCGCCTTGGGGATGGAGGTGAAGCCGGCCTCGGGCGGCTCGATCAGATAGATCAGAGCGCCGAACACCGTGACGATGCTGAGCACGGTGATGAAGAACAGCAGGATCTTGCGCCGGCTGCGCGTCATGGCCTCGACCAGCATGCGGCCCTCGCCGACGAAGGCCATCAGGCGCAACACGCGGAACAGACGCAGCACGCGCAGTACGCGCACCACCAGCAGGGCCTGGGCGCCCGGTATCAGAAGCGACAGCCAGGTCGGCGCGATCGACAGCAGGTCGAGCACGCCGTAGAAGCCCTTGGCCCAGGTGCCGGGATGCTTCAGGCAGTAGAGGCGGACGGCATATTCCAGCGTGAAGATGATCGTGAAGCCCCACTCCATGATGCGGAACAGCTCGCCGTATTGCGCATTGAGCGAGGGCACGCTGTCGAGCATCACCACGGCGACACTGGCGAAGATCATCAGGATCAGGCCGATATCGAAGGCCTTGGCCGCCTTGGTATCGGATTCGAAGATCCAGTGGAACAGCCGCGCGCGCAGGCGGCCCGTCGCGGGCTCGTAGTCACTGGGGTGCGAGGATGTCGCTGGGGGGCTTTGCGGCGTGCTGCCATATTCATTGGCAGGGCCCTGGCGTTCAGGCATGCAGGCTTCCTTGACGGGCGTGACGACGCCGGATGAATGTCAGGGCGTATCGGGGATGTCTCAGTATGACCTTCAGTGACTGCCCGGCCGTTGTCCATCAGCCAGTGGTCTAGCGCCTGGTGGTTGGGCAGTCAGTGTCGTTTTGAGGTTCAGCCGCGCAGCGTCGCGAGCAGTGACAGGCTGTGCTGGCCGAAGTCGCGAGTCGCCCAGTCCTGTGAGGCGTCGCCGTCGCTGCTTTCCAGCGCCTCGACCAGCGCCACCGCGTGGATATGGCCGGGATGCTGGCTGGCGGCCAGCCGTGATGCAAGGGCCGACAGGGCGGCCAGCGCATGCGCGTGCCACTTGAGGTCGTCTTTCGCCTGACGGTCGGCGTGGGCATCGAGCGCATCGATGGCGGCGGACAGCAGCGCGCCGGGGTCAGCGGTATCCAGCGTCTTCTCATGCCATTCGTCATCCCGCAGCGCCGCACCGCGCTTGGCCTTGCTGGCATCTGCCGGGCGCAATGCCAGGCGGCTGGCCAGTGAATCCGCCAGCTGCCAGAGCACGCCTTCTCTCACCTCGGGGGCGAGTTCTTCGCCGCCGGTCAGCTCGAGCTCGATCTCCTGGATGGCCACTTCGCGACCACTGGCCTTCACCGCGCCCAGGTCCAGCGCCATCTCGACGCCGACGGTGACCTGCTCGTCGCTCACATTCTCGTCGCTGCGTGTCGCCTTGACGTCGATCTGCCAGGCATGACGCTCGAAATCGGTGCTGAAGCTGGGCGCGAGTGCACTCAGCAGCTGCTCGCGGGCGCCGTCTTCCAGCGCCTGCAAGGGCGGCAGGTCACGCAGGCCGTCGAGGTCGAGGCCGGTCTGGCCCTCGGGCAGCTCCCACTCCCATTCGCCGCGTGAATGCAGTCCGCCATGGCTCTCGCCGCTGGTCTTGAGCGTCTGGCGCAGGGCGCCCGTGCTGTCGGCATCCTCACCGCTCTGGCGCAGACGCAGCGCCATGCGCGCGCGCTCCAGCGCATGCTCGGGGGTGTCGAAGTAGGTGTTGGCCAGCCAGAGCCGCCTGGGGGCGACCGTTGCCAGTTCTGCAATGCTCGCCAGTGTCTCCAGAATGGCATCGCGATCAATGACGGGTTGAGACAGTGCCAGTTTGAGTTCGATTTCCTGCGCCATGATGGGCACTCCCTGTACAGATGAAAGAAGACAGATACTGACGGTTGAGGATGACAGCGGCGCCAGGACCGCAGAGCCTCCGGCAAGCGTGGTGCATGGTGGTGAAGGCTCGTGTGTCTCATGCTCGCGCCTGGCCCGCGGCAAGGCAAGCTCGGGGAGGGCGGAAGGGCATGCGGGATATCGGCCTGTCGGCAGAATCACACTTATATGACAGCATGATGACATTGAAGTGACAGCAATTGCCTGTCGTCACGTCCTTGGTTATATTACGAACAGTGGATAAAGCCAGCGACCACGGGTCCTGCCGCTACATGACAATCTCTCTTCTGGAATCCTTCGTGTTCCCCCGAACTGCCGCTGTTGTTGCGTAAATGACAACAGCAAGGCGGTATCATGACGTTACGATGAAAGTTATGTGATCGTCACAAAGGCTTTGCTACACTCCGCGCGTCAATCCTTAACGCCGACGGCCACTATGGTAACGACCAACCCTTTCTCTTCGATGTTCGGGCGCTCGCCTTTCAAGGCGCTGCACACCCACATCATCAAGACCGACGAGTGCGCCCAGCACTTGCTGACCTTCTTCGACGCCTGCGAGCAGGGTGATTGGGAGCAGGCAGCCAGCATTCGCAAGACCATCAGCGGGCTGGAGCGTGAAGCGGACGAGTTGAAGACGCAGCTGCGTCTCAACCTGCCCAACTCGCTGTTCCTGCCGGTCTCGCGCTCCGACCTTCTCGAGCTGATCCATGTCCAGGATTCCATCGCGAATGTCACCAAGGACATCGCCGGGATCATGCTGGGTCGTCATATGCAGATACCCACCGCACTGGTGCCCGCCATGCGTGAGTATCTCAAGACTGCGGTCGAATCGGTCTGCCAGGCGCGTCGTGCGTTGGGTGAACTGGAAGACCTCGTCGAGTCCGGTTTCGGGCGCAACATGAGCGAGCTGGTCGACAAGCTGATCAACGAGCTGCATGAGCTCGAGAAGCAGTCCGACGAACAGCAGATCGCCATCCGCCAGACCCTGTTCTCGCTGGAAGCCAGTCTCCCGCCCGTCGATGTGATCTTCCTCTACAAGATCATCGATTGGGTCGGCGATGTGGCTGACCAAGCGGAAAAGGTCGGTACCCGACTGCAGATCCTGATGGCGCGCTGAGCGCCATCAGGACGTCCTGCCATCTGTCCAAGAGTCTTCTATGTCCATCATTGCTCAATACGGCGATGTGCTCGTCATTCTTGCCTGTCTGTTCGGTTTCTTCATGGCATGGGGTGTGGGTGCGAATGACGTCGCCAATGCCATGGGAACCTCGGTAGGTTCCAAGGCGATCACCATCAAGCAGGCGATCATCATCGCCGTGATCTTCGAATTCCTCGGTGCCTGGCTTGCCGGTGGTGAGGTGACTGACACCATCCGCAAGGGCATCATCGACCCGTCACTGCTGATCGAGAATCCACAGTTCCTGGTCTACGGCATGCTGGCCTCGCTGCTGGCCGCCGGTATCTGGCTGCTGATCGCTTCCATGAAGGGCTGGCCGGTCTCGACCACCCACTCCATCGTCGGCGCCATCGTCGGCTTCTCCGCTGCGGGTCTGGGTGTGGATGCCGTCGAATGGACCAAGGTCGGTCAGATCGCGGCCTCCTGGCTGGTCTCGCCGTTGCTGGCGGGCTCCATCGCCTTCGTGCTGTTCAAGTCCGTGCAGACGCTGATCTTCGACAACGAAGACCCGTTCGCGGCCGCCAAGCGCTACGTGCCGATGTACATGTTCCTGGTCGGCTTCATCATCTCGATGGTGACCATGGTCAAGGGTCTCAAGCATGTCGGCCTGCACCTGAGCTTCGAATCCAGCCTGCTGCTGGCCGTCGTCATCGGCGCCATCGTGATGGGTATCGGCGTGCTGATGGAGCGCAAGGTCGCGCGTTCACGCCTCAAGGAGAAGAATCGCGCCACCGGTGACGACTTCGACTTCAGCGGCGTCGAGAAGGTATTCGGCCTGCTGATGATGTTCACCGCCTGTGCGATGGCCTTCGCCCACGGCTCCAACGACGTGGCCAATGCGGTCGGTCCGCTGGCGGCCATCATCAGCGTCGTCGACTCTGCCGGTCAGATCGGCGCCAAGGCGAGCATGCCGTGGTGGGTCCTCGTGCTGGGTGGCGGCGGTATCGTCGTCGGCCTGGTCACCTATGGTCGTCGCGTCATTGCCACTGTCGGCACCGGCATTACCGAGCTGACGCCGTCACGCGGCTTCGCGGCCACGCTGGCCGCCGCCTCGACCGTCGTGCTGGCCTCCGGCACCGGCCTGCCGATCTCCACCACCCACACCCTCGTCGGTGCGGTGCTGGGGGTGGGCCTGGCACGCGGCATGGCAGCGCTCAACCTGCGTGTCATCGGCACCATCGTGATGTCCTGGCTGATCACTCTGCCGGCCGGCGCGATCCTGTCGATCCTGTTCTTCTTCATGTTCAAGGGCATGTTCGGCTAAGCCGACGCATGATCCAGAGCTGAATTGGTAAAACAAGAAAGGCGACCTTCGGGTCGCCTTTCTCGTGTCTGACACATGGATGTCAGGGGGCACCGCTCGCCGTGCAGGCTGCGGCGCTGATATGATGATTCATGGGCATGCCTGACATGCCATTTTCCCTCTCTCCTGCCCGGAGCTGGCTCTTGAACACGCGTTTCCCCTTCGCGGACTGGTTTCGCAACTCCTCTCCCTATATCAATGCCCATCGCGGCCGCACCTTCGTCATTCTGATCGAGGGCGATGCCCTGTCCTCGTCACGACGAACGCAGTTGATACAGGATCTGGCGTTGCTGCATACCCTCGGCGTGAAGCTTGTGGTGGTGTTCGGGGTGCGCCCGCAGGTGGCCGAGGCGTTGCAGGCTGCCGGTATCGAGGCGGACCGCCATCAGGGCCGTTGGGTGGTGACGCGCGAGATTCTCGGCCATCTGGAGCAGCAGGTCGCCACGCTGCGTCTGCGCCTTGAGGCGAGTCTATCCCAGGGGCTGCCCAATACGCCGCTGCATGGCGTCGAGCTCTCCGCCGTCTCCGGCAATCTGGTGATGGCCAAGCCGCTGGGTGTGCGTCATGGCGTCGACTTTCTGCATGGTGGCGAGGTGCGCCGCGTGCGCAGTGAGGCGATCCAGGGGCTGCTCTCGCAGCAGGCCATCGTCGTGCTGCCGCCGCTGGGCTATTCCAGCACCGGCGAGGTGTTCGATCTGGACGCCGCTGAGGTCGCCGAACATGCCGCCGTGGCGCTGGCCGCTGACAAGCTGATCCTGCTTGGCGAAGGGGAGGGCCTGTTCGGCGAAGACGGCGAGCTGCTGCGTCAGCTCAATCCGGAGGAAGCCGCGCTGATGGCGCCGCCCCGCGATGACGACAGTGAGCTGTCGCGCCACCTGGCCGCTGCCTGTGGCGCCGCACGGCGCGGCGTCGGGCGCACTCACCTGTTGAGCTGGCGCGACCGTGACGCCCTGCTGGGCGAGCTGTTCACCCGTGACGGCATCGGCACCATGATCACGCGTCAGGGCTATGAGCAGCTGCGCAAGGCGCGCCTCGAGGATGTCGGTGGCCTGCTGGCGCTGCTGGGGCCGCTGGAGCAGCGTGGCATCCTGGTGGCCCGCTCGCGGGAGCGTCTCGAACACGAGATCGACGACTATGTGGTGCTGGAGCGCGATGGCATGGTCATCGGGTGTGCGGCACTGCACCTCAGCCGTGACGCCGCCATGGGCGAGCTGGCCTGCGTGGCCGTGCATGATGACTATCGCCGCGGACAGCGCGGCGAGCAGCTGCTGGCCGAGATCGAGCTGCGCGCGCGTCGCGCCGGCGTCGAGCGTCTGTATGCGCTGACGACCCATACCGTCCACTGGTTCATCGAGCACGGTTTCGTGTCGGCCGGCCTGCAAGACCTGCCGCCCATGCGTCGCGAGGCCTACAACTCGGCGCGTAACTCCAAGGTATTGCTCAAGTCGCTCTAGTCACACCTCACTTGCCTGCCAGTGTGAATCGCCCGGAGAACACCCGCTGATGACCCCCTCGATGAGGGCTGATCAGTGGGTGTTCTTGCATAGGTGTCGCAGTTTTCCCTCACCCCTTGCGGGATTGTCTTGCAAAGGAGACGTTTCAAGACGTTGATTCAGAAGGGAAAAATAGCATGACCCGTATATGTGTTGGCAAATCGCGACGAATCGGCCAGTAAAACACGACTCTGTGTGCCGCCCTGGGCAACATTGGCATGCCTGTCGCCGTGATCGTCATTTCAAGTCATTGTTTTGTAATGTGTTTTCGCGTTTATGGCACGCCTTTGGCAATAGGTACCGTGAGCAAGAGATATGAGGCGCATCACCGGCCCCTTTCTCTGGCCTTCCAGCGATGACGGTACTCACTACCCTGTGCGCTCCGTGATCGCTGACAGGCCAAGCGTCTGCTCCACGCGATGTGTGACTTCAGGTTGCGATGAGACAGGTACGGCCCCTGGTGGGCATGGACAGTATCTTGAGGGCAAGGACGCCCGGGCAAGGATGCCCGAAACCGATGCGGTAGCCGGAGAGATTGGCTGCCGTCATCCCCGAATTGACGATCGAGGCGGGCAAGTCGGCAAGCCATCCGACTCGATCATCCACATTGCGATGTGTTGCCCCCTGCTTCACATCCGATAGGGAGCGCGGACGCTGTCCGGCGTGAACGTCAACTGACCTGGAACGACCACCAGGTGACGTTCTTTTCTCCCGGGACTGACAGGCAGACCACCTGTCAGGCCCGCCAATCACGTAGTGCCTCTGGTCTCCAGGTACCAGAGGCACCACGTGATGACTGACCCTTCAGTTCCCTGCGTACTTGGGGCCGGCTATGCCGGCCCTCTTTTTTTGTGCGTCTAGCGCTGAATGGGCAACAATTTCATGCGAAACGTTGCCAATGGGGCGGTTTGTCTCGTGGCGGCGTATTGATTTGAATAAGAGTCGTATTTATTAACGAACTGGCAACCGCGATGGACGCTGGTGAACTCTGGTATTCTAGGAAGACGTGATTCGATGATGACCACCCCTTTCTTGCATAGAGTTCTTTCCATGGCCTCCACAGTGTCACGACGCTGGCGTCCCCGCTCGCTGCCGCAGCTGGTTCTGATGGCATTTCTGGTGGTGATGCTGCCGATTGCCGTGCTCATGTTTCAAGCAGGGCAGGCGCTGTCGGAGTTGTCGGAACTGGCGGATGTCAGTGCCCGCCAGGCTGTCGACCAGACCCGCCGCGCCCGCACGCTGACCAATCTCGCCGTCGAGATGGAGCGTAGCGCCCGCCAGTACGCCGTGCTGGAAAACCCTGATCTGATGAAGATCTACGCCGACAAGGCCAACAGCTTCCGCACCTTGCTGGATGAGCAGGCGCGGCTGTTGGGCGAGGGCGACCCTCGCGTCAGCGAGTTGAAGGCGACGCTGTCACAGCTCGAGCGCATGCCCGAGATGAGCGTCGACCAGGTCAGTCGCCATCTGGAAGACTTCGGGCCCTTCTCGATCCAGGCCAGCGGCCTGCTCAACTCCACGCGTGAACTTGTCGATGCGCGTATCGAAGGCATCCGCGCCCGCGCCTCTCAGGTCAAGAATCAGCTGTGGTGGCAGACCGCCGCGCTGGTCTCCATCAGTCTGCTGTTGATGCTGTTCTTCACCTGGCTGATCATCCGTCCCATCCGGCAGCTGGAGCGCCGCATCAATGGCCTGGGTAGCGGCACCGACAGCGAGCGACCCATCGTCATCAAGGGGCCGGCGGAGCTGGTGCAGCTGGGCGAGCGTCTCAACTGGCTGTCGACGCGTCTGGATGAGCTCGAGGAGCAGAAGCAGCAGTTCCTGCGTCACATGTCGCATGAGCTCAAGACCCCGCTGGCCAGCATCCGTGAAGGCACCGGCCTGCTGATCGACGAGGTCGCCGGGCCGCTGAGTCCGCACCAGACCGAGATTCTTGGTCTGCTGGATGACTCCAGCAAGGAATTGCAGAAGCTGATCGAGCAACTCCTCGACTACAATCTGCTGCAGCACAATCAGGGCCTCGAACAGAGCCGCTTCGATGTGCATGAAGTGTTCAAGGAAGTGCTGGCGAAACATCGCCTGGCACTGGAAAAGAAGGGCATGCGCGTGCATCTTCCGCCTGCCAGCCTCAGTTGGGAGGCGGACAGGCCGCGTACCGGGCGTATTCTCGACAACCTGATCTCCAATGCCATCGCCTATGGCGAAGACAGCGGTGACCTGTGGTTGAGAGCCCGCAAGGAGCGTCGCAAGCTGATCATCGAAGTCGCCAACAGCGGTGAACCCATCGCCGCCCAGGACCGTGACCACCTGTTCAAGCCCTTCTATCAGGGCGCGGTGAAGCGCAAGGGCCCGCTCAAGGGCTCCGGCATCGGTCTCTCGGTCGCCGCTGACAGCGCCCGCGCCCAATTTGGTCAATTGGCGCTGGTGGATGACCCCAAGGCGGATGTCTGCTTCCGGCTGACATTGCCGACACCGAGTCGCTCGCTGACGTCAGGGGAAGGCAGCGAGCATGAACCGCAGGCAGACAGGGATGCCGCCGGAGCGGATCAGCAGTCCACACCACATGAAATGGCGTCATTGAACGCCATCAAGCACGCAAGGAACTGAAGTGATGAAGGGTCAACGACTACTGATGCGCCTGGCTGCAGGCGTGTTGCTCAGTACGCTTAGCGCCTGTGGCGCCCTGACCAATATCACCATGCCGGGCAGCGAGCCGGAAGTGGTCAGCCCGAGTGTGCGGGAGAGCTGCTATGGCGCCGGCGACCTGCCGGACTTCACCGGCGAGGACTGCCTGCTGGATGAATGGGTCGCCTTCGCGCTGCAGGCCCAGCGTGGCAACAGCGGCTGGCGTGAAAGCACCCTGTTGCAGCTGGAAGGCAACCGCCACGACCGTCGTCTCGCGCGTGCCATCGTGCTCAGCTGGGGCGATGAATCGGACTGGGAGCTGGCCTCCGACCTCTACAAGGCGGACCTGCCCACCGCCCCGAGCCGCCTGCAGCCGCTGCTTCGTCAGTGGCTCAATGGCCTCGAGGAGCGTCGCGGTCTGATCGCCGAGCGTGACAAGAATGACGGTGCCCGTCGCAAGCTCAGCGCCGAGAACGCCCAGCTGACCAAGAAGCTGGAAGCCTTGACGGCCATCGAAGAATCGATCAATTCGCGCCGCCAGAGCACGCCCTGAATCCTCAGCGGCAGACTCTGGCCACGACCCTGTCACTCAATCCCCGCGATTGCATGACGCAAGACTGTGCGGCCCCGACGTCGATGTCCCAGGCCCTCGGGTGTCGCAAGGAGAGTTAGTGTGAAATACGCACAAGCGCATATTCTGCTCGTCGATGATGATGCGAGCCTGCTCAAGCTGCTCGGCATGCGTCTCGAAAGCCGTGGCTTCAAGGTCACGACGGCCAGCAGTGGCCGCGAGGCGCTCAGCCGTCTCGAAGCCGCACGTCCAGACCTGGTCCTGTCCGACCTGCGCATGGATGAAATGGATGGCATGGCCCTGTTCGGTGAGCTGCAGAAGCGTCAGCCGGGCATGCCCGTCATCCTGCTGACCGCACACGGCTCCATCCCTGATGCCGTCAGTGCCACCCGTCAGGGCGTGTTCAGCTTCCTGACCAAGCCGGTCGACAAGGACGAGCTGTTCGCCGCCATCGATGAGGCGCTGGCCCAGGCGCCGCCCGTAAAGGAGGGTGACGATGCCTGGCGCGCTGGCATCATCACTCGCTCCCCGCAGATGGAGCAGATTCTCGAGCAGGCGCGCATGGTGGCGGCATCCGATGTCAGCGTGCTGGTCACCGGCCCGTCCGGTTCGGGCAAGGAGCTGATGGCCAAGGCCATCCACAACGCCAGCCCGCGCGCCTCGCGTCCCTTCGTCGCCATCAACTGTGGCGCGCTGCCGGAGCAGCTGCTGGAAAGCGAACTGTTCGGTCACGCCAAGGGCTCGTTCACCGGCGCGGTCAGCGCCCACCAGGGCCTGTTCCAGGCGGCGGACGGCGGCACCCTGTTCCTCGACGAGATCGGCGACATGCCGCTGTCGCTGCAGGTCAAGCTGCTGCGGGCACTGCAGGAACGTCAGATTCGCCCGCTGGGCTCCACCACCTCGGTGCCCATCGATGTGCGCATCATCTCCGCCACGCACCGCAATCTCGACAAGGCGATGCACGACGGCGACTTCCGCGAAGACCTCTACTACCGCCTCAACGTGGTCAATCTGAAGCTGCCCGCCCTGCGCGAGCGTGCCGAGGATGTGCCGCTGCTGGCCAAGTATCTGATCAGCCAGGCCGCCGCGCGCCACAAGCCGTTCGTGAAGGGCTTCTCGCCGGAAGCGCTCAACCTGCTGGCCTCCAGTGCCTGGCCGGGCAACGTGCGTCAGCTGGTCAACGTGGTCGAGCAGTGTGTCGCCCTGACCAGCTCCTCGATGATTCCGGAAGCATTGGTCTCCCAAGCGCTGGCCGCGGAAGAGAACGCCTTGCCGTCCTTCTCCGAGGCGCGTGCCGGTTTCGAGCGCAGCTATCTGATCAAGGTGCTGAAGATCACCGAAGGCAACGTGACCCAGGCGGCGCGTATCGCCGGACGTAACCGCACCGACTTCTACAAGCTGCTGGGACGACATGATCTGGAGCCGGGCGTGTTCAAGCCGGGCGCCGAGCAGGGACCGCCTGACTTCTAGGTTTATCGCGTCCGAAGCCACGCGAAAGGCGTAAGGTCAAAAGCGGCCCACAGCTTCTTGCAAGCCCACGCGCGTAAAGCGTGAGTGCAAAAGCGGCTTGGTGTATCGGACGTGAAGCGCTCATGAAAAAGCCCCGTTACCTGTTCAGGTAGCGGGGCTTTTTGCGTCTTGTTCTCGTCATGCCGAGGCAAGGCAGGGGATCAGGGGCGCGGCTTGTAGCGGCGTTTGACCTCGACGGCGAGGCGGCCTTCGCCGAGGCGGATCGAGAGCATCTCGCCGGGCTGGGTCTGGTGGGCGGCGCGAATCACCTTGCTGTCGCCGGGTGCCGGCGTCTGGCTGCCGACACGCTCGACGATGGCGTAGCCACGGTTGAGCACATTGAGCGGGCTGACTGCATTCAGCGCGCGCATCGCGCCTTCCAGGCGCTCACGATCAGCGGCCAGGCGACGTGGCAGGGCGTTGTTGAGGCGCGGGGTCAGCATCGCCAGTTGCTGACGATGGCGCTGGATATCGCGCGCGGGGCTGGCCTGCTGCAGGCGGCGGGTCAGCTGATCGGCCTTCTGCTGCTCACTGGTCATGCGCATGCGCACTGCGGTGTGCAGGCGGCGTTCCAGCTCGCGGGCACGCTGGCGCTGGGTTTCCAGCTCACGCGCCGGATGACGCAGGCGCGAGCGGGCATGATCCAGCCGCTGCGCCGCCTGATCGAGGCGGGCACGCTGCGCGCGCCACAGGCGCTGCTTGAGGGCGGTCAGTTGCTGCACCTGGGCGCGTTGGTCCGGGTACAGCGCCTCGGCAGCAGCAGAGGGCGTCGGCGCGCGCAGGTCGGCGGCCAGCTCCGCCAGGGTGGTGTCGGTCTCGTGGCCGATGGCGGCCACCACCGGCAGGCGCGAGTGGAAGATGGCGCGCGCCAGATGCTGATCATTGAAGGCCCACAGGTCTTCCAGGCTGCCGCCGCCACGCGTGATCAGCAGCGCATCACAGTCGCTGTCGCGATTGGCCATCGCCACCGCGCGAATCAGCTGCGGCACCGCCTGCGGCCCCTGCACGGCGACCGGCAACACGCTCAGATGCGCCTGCGGCCAGCGCTTGCGCGTCACCGCGATCACGTCCTGCAGCGCCGCGCCGGTGGCGGAGGTGATCACGCCCAGATGGCGCGGCGGATGGGGCAGGGCGCGCTGATTGGCGAACACGCCCTCGGCCGCCAGTTGCTCCCTCAGGCGTGCCAGTCGCGCCAGCCACTCCCCCAGCCCCGCCTGCTGCAACGCCTCGACGATCAGCTGATAGTCGCCACGCGCCTCGAACAGCGACACCTTGGCGCGCACCCGCACCCGATCGCCATCCCTGGGTTTCTCGCGCAGAAACTGGGCGCGGCTCTTGAACAGCGCACAGCGCACCTGGGCGTTGTCATCCTTGAGCGTGAAGTAGCAGTGGCCGGAGCGCGGCTGCGAAAAGCCCGAGATCTCCCCCTCGATCCAGAGCTCCCCCAGGCCTCGCTCCAGCAGGCCCTTGGCCTCGCGGTTGAGCTGGGTCACGCTGATGGCGTTGGCGGCAGACGAGGTTTCGAACACGCGACATTCCTTGTGCTGGAGCTGACGGGGAGCTTGAGTGAGGGCGACTATTGAAGTTGTGAAGCACTGAAGCTTGTGAAGTGAACAAGACAATGATGCCACAGGCGAGAAGCGAGAGACGATCCAAAGCGATCCTCGGGATGCGCTGGCCGGCACCCAGCAAGGCTCGGCTCTGGCAAGGTGACTCACCGCCCGCCAGCCCGCAGGCCGCGCCATCCGTGGCTTTAGTTGACCAGATGGTTAGTGTCGTCGGGACGTGAAGTTGCGAGTTTGATAGCCTGCGACGTTTGTCTCGGGCGGGGCGAATGGGTTATCATGGGTGATTACCTCGCAGCAACCGCTAGAACCGTAGTCATGGCGCCTGTCCATCGGGCCCTGCACTGCGGCTTTCGCGCATCCCTCATAAACTGCTACTGGGCGTTCGACATGCTACGTATAGCGCAAGAAGCTCTGACGTTTGATGACGTTCTTCTCGTCCCCGGCTACTCCGAGGTCCTCCCCAAGGACGTCAGCCTGAGATCACGTCTCACACGCGACATCAGCGTCAATATCCCGCTTATCTCCTCTGCGATGGATACCGTCACCGAAGCTCGCCTGGCCATCGCCATGGCGCAGGAAGGTGGTGTCGGCATCATCCACAAGAGCATGAGCATCGCCCAGCAGGCCGCGGAAGTCCGCAAGGTCAAGAAGCACGAAAGCGTCATCGTGCGTGACCCGGTCACTGTCAGCCCGAAGGCCAAGATCCAGGATCTGCTGGCAATGTCCGAGGAGCATGGCTACTCCGGCTTCCCGGTGGTCGAGGGCGAATACCTGGTCGGCATCGTGACCGGTCGCGACATGCGCTTCCAGCCTGACTTCAGCGATACCGTCGCCGGCATCATGACCGGCCGCGAGAAGCTGGTCACCGTGCTGGAAGGCACGCCGCTGGACCAGATCAAGGCCAAGCTGCAGGAAAGCCGTATCGAGAAGATGCCGATCGTCGATGAAGAGTTCCGCCTGCGCGGCCTCGTCACCGTTCGCGACATCGAGAAGGTCAAGACCTACCCGAACGCGGCAAAAGACAGCAACGGCAGCCTGCTGGTCGGCGCCGCCGTCGGCACAGGCCCGGAAACCCCCGACCGCGTCGCTGCACTGGCCGAAGCCGGCGTTGACGTCATCGTCGTCGACACCGCTCACGGTCACTCCAAGGGCGTGATCGACCGCGTCGCCTGGGTCAAGGAGCACCACCCGAAGATTCAGGTCATCGGTGGCAACATCGCGACCGCTGAAGCCGCCATCGCCCTGGCAGAAGCCGGCGCAGACGGCGTCAAGGTCGGTATCGGCCCGGGTTCCATCTGCACCACGCGTATCGTCGCCGGTGTCGGTGTGCCGCAGATGAGCGCCGTCGCCAACGTCGCGGCCGCCATGGCCAAGTACGACGTGCCGGTCATCGCCGATGGCGGTATCCGCTTCTCCGGTGACATCGCCAAGGCCATCGCCGCAGGCGCCAGCATCGTCATGATCGGCGGCCTGCTCGCCGGGACAGAAGAAGCGCCGGGCGAAGTCGAGCTGTTCCAGGGTCGTACCTACAAGGCGTATCGCGGCATGGGTTCCATGGGCGCCATGTCCCAGACCCAGGGTTCCAGCGACCGTTACTTCCAGGACAAGAATGCCGGCGTCGAGAAGCTGGTACCGGAAGGCATCGAAGGCCGCGTGCCCTACAAGGGCATGATGAGCGCCATCGTGCACCAGCTGATGGGCGGCCTGCGTGCCTCCATGGGCTACACCGGTAGCCAGACCATCGAAGAGATGCGCACCGTGCCGCAATTCGTGCAGATCACCGGTGCCGGCTTCGCCGAATCCCACGTCCACGACGTGCAGATCACCAAGGAAGCGCCCAACTATCGGCGCGACTGATACATAGCGAAGCGCGACGCAAAGCGGGAGCCCAACACGGGTTCCCGCTTTGCTTGGGTCGAACGAACTTTCGGTATCGGCTACCCTCGACGCCAGATTGTTTCGGCCCTGCGCTCCCTCGCAGCTCCGAAGCGGGTCTCACGACTCCCCAATGAGAGACTGAAGATGCAAGACATCCATTCCCACAAGATCCTGATCCTCGATTTCGGTTCCCAGTACACACAGCTGATCGCGCGTCGCGTGCGTGAGCTGGGCGTGTTCTCCGAGGTGCGTGCCTTCGACATCACCGAAGAAGAGATCCGCGAGTACAACCCCAACGGCATCATCCTGGCCGGTGGCCCGGAATCCGTCACCGAGCTGGACTCGCCGCGTGCGCCTGAGTGCGTGTTCGAGATGGGTCTGCCGGTGTTCGGCATCTGTTACGGCATGCAGACCATGGCCGAGCAGCTCGGCGGCAAGGTCGAAGGCTCCAACATGCGCGAATTCGGCTATGCCCAGATTCGTGTCGACGGTGAGTCCGCGCTGTTCAAGGACATCAAGGACCACCTGGACGACGAAGGCCGCCCGCTGCTCGACGTCTGGATGAGCCACGGTGACAAGGTCGCGCAAGTCCCGGAGACCTTCACCGTCACCGCCTCCACCCCGAGCTGCCCGATCGCCGCCATGGCGTGGGAAGAGAAGCAGTTCTACGGCGTGCAGTTCCACCCGGAAGTCACCCACACCCTGCAGGGCCAGCGCATCCTCGAGCACTTCGTGATCGAGATCTGCCAGTCCGAGCGTCTGTGGACTCCGGCCAAGATCATCGAAGACCTCACGGATCGCGTTCGCGCTCAGGTCGGTGACCGCAAGGTGCTGCTCGGCCTGTCCGGCGGCGTCGACTCCTCCGTGGTCGCGGCGCTGCTGCACAAGGCCATCGGCGACCAGCTGACCTGCGTCTTCGTCGACAACGGCCTGCTGCGCAAGAAGGAAGGCGACCAGGTCATGGAAACCTTCTCTCGCCACATGGGCGTGAAGGTCATCCGTGTTGACGCCGAAGACCTCTTCCTCGGCAAGCTGGCTGGCGTCAGCGACCCGGAAGCCAAGCGCAAGGCCATCGGCAACACCTTCATCGAAGTGTTCGATGCCGAAGCCGCCAAGCTCAAGGATGTCGACTTCCTCGCTCAGGGCACCATCTACCCGGACGTGATCGAATCCGCTGCCAGCAAGACCGGCAAGTCTCACGTCATCAAGTCCCACCACAATGTCGGCGGCCTGCCGGACGACATGAAGATGGAACTGGTCGAGCCGCTGCGCGAGCTGTTCAAGGACGAAGTCCGCAAGGTCGGCCTCGAACTCGGCCTGCCCTACGACATGGTCTACCGTCACCCCTTCCCGGGGCCGGGTCTGGGCGTGCGTATCCTCGGTGAAGTGAAGAAGGAATACGCAGATATCCTGCGTGAAGCCGACGCCATCTTCATCGAAGAGCTGCACAACTTCGACTGGTACCACAAGACCAGCCAGGCGTTTGCCGTCTTCCTGCCGGTCAAGTCCGTCGGCGTCGTCGGCGATGGCCGTCGTTACGAGTGGGTCATCGCCATTCGTGCCGTCGAGACCGTCGACTTCATGACTGCCCGCTGGGCGCACCTGCCGTATGAGCTGCTGGAGAAGGTCTCCAACCGCATCATCAACGAGCTGGAGCACGTCTCGCGCGTCACCTATGACGTCAGCAGCAAGCCGCCGGCCACCATCGAGTGGGAATGATCGCCTGACGATCCCCCCTCGCTGAGCTGACGCAGCGTTCTGTCTTGACGGTCTCTTGAGCTGATCGAGACGAGAACGCAGCAAGCAAAAAGCCCTTCTGGCCATTGGCTGGAAGGGCTTTTTTGTGGGCGCGATTCAGGAAACGCTTACCGCCTTGTTTACTCCAGCTCGGCTCACTCCTGCTTGGCTGGCGCCTGCCTGGCCTTGCGTAGATCGAGCCGGACGCCGTGGGCGGAGTGGAAGAAGCCGAAGTCGGCCAACAGGCGGGTGTCGCCTGCGGGAGTTTGCCATTCGACTTCGGCGCGGTGATTGCGGACTTCGTGCATCACGGCGTCGTACTTCAGCAGCAGTGAGTCCAGATCGGCTTGCTCGGTCTTCACATTCCATTGAGTGACGACCAGCAGGTAGTCGCCGAGTTGTGGCTGATAGGTGGAGGTGAGATGCGCCTCGGTGAGCGTCAGCGGTAGCGCGTCGCCATCCTTGGAGAGTGCCAGATGCTGATTGAGATAGTCGCTGAGTTGATCTGTCAGCGTCTGCGCCAAGGGAGCATCGGGCTTGGCGTCACCCAGCGCTGCCAGTTGTGGCGCTGCGATCAGCAGGTCTTCACGCGGGAACTGGAGAGTGAGCTTGAGCGTGTGCTGCGGCTGCTGCTGGAAGATGAGCGTGCTGCCGGGCAGGGCATGGGCGTGAGCCGACTGGATGATGCCCATGCCGCTGACACCCATGCCGCTGATTCCCGTGGCAATACCGCCGATCATCACCGCGAGCGTGAGCAGCGCCGCGCGCCACGGCGAGCTGCGGGTCATTCGCTCTGGCCGCCGTAGTCGTCGGTGCGGTCACGCCATACCGAGTGCGGATGGTTGCCGACCTTGTCGGTGGACTTGTTGGACTGCAACGAGAATTCGATCCACAGCGACGGGCCGTGTATGCGCACATAATCGTTTTCGGCGCTGACCTGCGGCGTGCCGGAGAAGCCGAGATAGGTCTCGGGAAGCTCGGAGGTGTACTTCTCCATGTAGGCCGCGGCTTCGGGGGCGGAGATGTCGTCCACATAGGTTTCGATGGCCGTCAGCAGCAGCGCTCGCTGGTCATCATCCAACTCGGAGACCGGCAGGCCTTCATAGCTTTCGGGGATGGCATCGTCGGCCTGGGGGCCAGCGAGGATATCGCGGTAGGTGCCTGCCAGCGTGGCCTCGGCCTTCTGGTCATCGGAGAGCGAGCTCAACAGGGTGGCGAAGGCATCGCGCTCCTGGGTCAGCGGCTCGTTCACCCGGCCGTTCATCTCGAAATAGGGGAAGGGTTCTACACCACGGAAGGAGGGCGTGGCACCGGCCAGCTTGCCGTCGGTATAGGTGTTGGCGAAGGCCATGTGGTGGCCACCGTAGTACAGCTCCCAGGTGCCGGTCTCGCCGGGCGTGCCGAGGAAGGCGAACTTGGTGTTGTAGGAGGAGTAACCGGCCTTGTAGTCGGTGCTGACGGTGTTGATGTAGTCATCGGCGTTGAGCGTCTGGAGCATCTCGTCGAAGCCTTCATCGGGCGCGTGGCCGGTGGCTTCCAGCATGATGGCTTTGACGAGGCCGCGCTGCTTGATGTTCAGCTCGCCCAGCAGCACGCCGGGGCGTTTCGGGAAGGCGCCAGCGGGCAGATTGCTCCAGTTCTCGGCCTCAGCGAGGGAGTAGTCATGCTGGAGGTTCTGCAGGATGTCGTCGTCGGAGATATCCGCCTTGAGCAGATCAATCAGGCACAGCATGCGCGCATAACCGGGTGTGTCGCCGCACTCGGCGGCGCTCTCGGGGATGGGCACGCTCTGCATCTGGGTGCTGGTGTCGCCCATGCGCGCGCGCAGCGCCTCGCTCAGCGCCTGGTCTTCCGCTGACATCGGCGGCGGGCCATCGTGATCGGGCGGCGGCCCATCGTGCCCTTGCTGTGCGAGGACGGGGAAGGACAGGAGCGCGGCCAGCGCGGCTCCTCCGGTCACTGCGAGACGTCGGGACATCGATGGGCCTATTTTCCGGGGACAGGAGGAAAACCTTAGCCCGCCTGACGTCGAGCAGGAAGCCTTCGCCAGATGATTTCTTTGTGCACATGCGGTGGGCTGTGCGTCGGCTGGCGACGACAGCCACGGGCCATGTCACGGCTCACGCCAGTGTCAGGTCACCGTCGTATTCGAAGCACCTTTCCTCGCCGGTGACGGGGTCAATGAACTCGAATCCCTTGGAGAGCAGCTGCAGGGGGCGCGCGTAGTCATCCGGCGAGAGCGGTTGCAGCACGGGGTAGTAGCGGTCATTCAGAATCGGCCAGCCCAGCGTCTGCATGTGCACGCGTAGCTGGTGGGTTCTGCCGGTGACAGGATGCAGCTCGAACAATGCCTGGCGGTCTGTCTGCTGCACGCAGCGAATCACCGAGTGGCTGTTGGCCGCGCCGTCGGTGACATGAATGCGGAAGCGTTGCTCGCTCTGCTCGAGACGATTCTTCACCTCCCACTGCTGGCCCACCAGGGACTCATCGCTGTGGGTCTCCGCGATGGCCTGATAGGTCTTGTGGATATTCCGCGACTTGAACAGCTGATGATAGAGGGGGCGCGTGTCGGGATTGACGGAGCACAGCACCAGCCCCGCCGTGACCCTATCCAGGCGATGCACCGCCTGCAGCGCCTCTATCCCGGTGCGCTTGCGCAGTCGCTGCTGCAGGCACTCATTCACGTACAGGCCGCCGGGTGTCACCGGCAGAAAATGCGGCTTGTAGGCCACCAGAATGTGCTCATCCTGATAGAGAATCCGCTCCGCGAAGGGGATGCTCGGCTCGCTTGCCACCTCGCGGTAATAGAACACGCGTAGATGTGGCTGGTAGGGCGACTCTGGCGTAATCCGCGAGCCATCATCGCGATGCACCTTGCCCTCGGCCATGCGCTCGCGCCAGCGTGACTCGGCAATCGCCGGAAACTTGAGCAGCAGATACTCCAGCACCGTCGTCACACCGGGATTGACCTGAGGCAGGCTCAGCTTGGAAGGACGCGCGGAAATGGACATGGAAGGCCTGAGGTTGAGGGGGGGGGGGCGGCTTGAGGGAGCCATTGTACAGGGTGAGGTGGGGAGCGAGTGTCAGTAGAGGATAGGTTATCTGTGTCGCCGATATATGATCGGGTCTTATGACACTGATCAACGTCCAGTCAGTATTTGCGACACGAAATAGGAATCCGGCTGTATATCGTTGTCATCAAGAGCTACCATCGCGCATTTACCTACATGATAATTTTAGGCTATTGTCAAGAGAGCTCTGCGTTTGTCTCTGCAGTGGACGCCGACTTTGTCGTAGAGCCTTGAGCAGCGACGTTAAGTATTATCTGTGAAATTAGAAGGTTGATTGTGAGTCAAGGGGGAATGAGAGAAGTTGTGTAATATCGTAATTTATTAAGTGCTCATAATATTCGTAATCCAGTTGCTTTGTTGTAGGAGCATATTATCTTTATATGAGATCAAAAAATAGCGCCTAGCTAACCTCCTAATTCAATTTTCGCCGATTAATGCTAATAAGGGTTGTCTGATGACAAAATATATTGAAGAAATAGACCTGGTTATCCCTAGTACTGGTAAAGAGGTAAGAATTGATCTTAAGGGAAGGAATTTAATCATAACTGGCTCTAATGGGTGTGGCAAGACACAACTGTTAAGCTGTATTTATAAGGAGTTATGGTCTTCTGTTATTGAGCGTGACAATAAAAATGTTAATGATGTTGAGCGTGATATCAGGAACACGGAATATTATATTGGCACTTTGAATGTTTCGTCTCAAAACTATAAGATTACAAAGGAAAACCTAAATAATCTTCGGCTTGCACTTGCTAAAGCACAACGACCGCCTGTTGTTATTAATGGGTTAGATGATTTTGTGTTAAAGGTCGAAAAATCTACAGCAATATTATCTAATTTTGGGGCCATGAGGAAGTCAGAAATTGTCAAACCAACATCTATTGTTAGTTTTGATAAGTTGCGCGAACAAGACAGAAGAACATCTATGGACAGGGAGCTTAAGTCTAGCTCTTCTCTTTTTGAACAGTTTTTAGTATCTAATATGGCTCTCCAAGCTTTCTCGGAATCTCCTAATATAAATAATGATGCGGGAGAGGCCAAACGAATTAACAAATGGTTTGTTAAGCTAGAGGAAGATTTGAAAAACCTATTCGAGGATAATTCTCTAAATATAAAATTTAAATCAGACACACTTTCTTTCGAAATAAATCAGTCAGGAAAAAAACCTTATACATTACAATCTTTATCATCTGGCTTTTCTTCTATAATGGCTATATATGCGGAGTTAATCACAAAGGTTTCACTTTACTCAGTAGATCCTAGTGAGTTAACAGGAGTAGTGCTCATAGATGAAATCGATGCGCATTTACATGTTTCTTTACAAAAGAAGATACTTTCATTCCTAACAATATCTTTCCCAAAAGTTCAGTTTATTGTTACTACTCATTCACCATTTGTAGTTTCATCAGTCGAAGATGCTGTGATCTATGATCTATCATCTAATAAGCAAATAGATGATTTGTCTATGTACTCTTATGAATCTATTTTGGAAGGACTTTTTGATGTGCTACCAGTATCTAACAATATGCAAGAAAAGATCAGCTACTTAAACAAGCTCACAAGTAGCAGTTTTATAGATATCGCTAAGATAAAAGATATATTAAGTAGACTCCCTAAAGACGACGATCTAGATCCAGAGACGTTGTATTACGTTAATTTAGCAAAGGTTGCTATTCGTAAAAGCAAGAAAGAGGTTTAGAGCCATGTTTAATACAATAAGAACACGAGAAGCGCCCTCGTCTCTATCACGTCGTCAAAAATACAATTCTAAAGATGTATTGGATGAGCTTTGTAAAGTGTTTTTCAAGAAGTGCTATATTTGTGAGACTAAAGAACCTTTAGATATTAATGTAGAGCATTTTTCATCTCATAATGGAGATTTGAATAAAAAGTTCGATTGGGAGAATCTATACTTATCATGTGCACGGTGCAATAACATAAAACTTCAGGGGTATAATAATCTGCTAGACTGCTGCGATACAAATACCGATGTTTTGAGAGCAATAAAGCACAAGCCACCTACTACCCCTTATGCAAAAAGATTGGAAATAGAACCACAGCTTGTAGATGAAAGTACTTTGGCGACGGCTGAGTTGTTAAATAAAGTTTATAATAGTGACCATACCGATACTAAAATGGTTACTGCTGTAGCTTTGCGTAAGTGTAGGGTGCCGGATGATCGGATTTCACAACGAAGCTATCCTTTGTTAGCCTCTCGTGAGCTCATCAAGCAATTGATTCAGGAAAAGCTTCATGGACATCAAGCTGCATAAGCAAGCGACGACGACACCGAAAATCCGTGCCGACATCCAAGCAGCTCCTTCGAGCATGACGAACAAAGATCTCGCTCGTCAGTTCGGGGTCAGCGTCTCAACTATACAGCGCTGGCGCTATCGTGATGATGTCCTGGATCGCTCCCACACACGTCATAACCTACTCGCGACTCTGACCTCAGAACAGGAAGAGATCGTCATTGCCGCTCGTGAACTGCTTCGCTTGGGGCTCGATGATCTACTTGTCGTTGCTCGGGAATTCCTGAACCCCAATCTGTCGCGTTCCGCGCTTCAGCGCATGCTCAAACGACGTGATGTACCGACTCTCGCCAAGCTGGCGCGTCAAGATGCGAAGGAGGACGAGAAGCCCAAGCATCGGCCTTTCAAGGATTATGAGCCCGGGTATGTGCACATTGATATCAAGCACCTGCCCCAAATGCCTGACGAAGATCAGAAGCGTTATCTCTACGTCGCGATTGATCGTGCCACTCGGTGGGTGTATCTGGAGGTCAGATCAAGTCAATCTGCAAAGGACGCCCAGGCGTTCATGAAGCGTGTGGAAGAGGAGGCTCCCTTCACGATTCGAACCGTGCTCACGGACAATGGTAAATCCTTTACCGATCGCTTCACCGTGGGTGGCGAACGTAAGCCCAGTGGAAATCATCTTTTCGATCAGGAATGTCAGAACCATGGTATTGAGCATCGATTGATCAGGCCAGGCAGACCCCAAACGAACGGGATGGTGGAGCGCTTCAATGGGCGTATCAGCGATGTTCTGGCGACTCGGCGTTATGACTCAAGTGAGGATTTAGAACAGACACTCGAGCGTTATTGCTGGCTCTATAACCACCACATTCCTCAGAAGGCACTACACCACAAAGCGCCTATAGCAGCAATGAAGGAGTGGCAGGTCGAACGACCTGAGCTGTTTACGCAAGCTATAGTCAATCAGACGGAACCCGACACGTAAGGAGGTTTTTAAGCAGTTTAATATATTTCTTGAGTTACAATGTGAGTATTTTGACGAAACGAGTCTTGAAGTTGAGAAAGAAAATGCTATAGAAAGAATGAAGCTTTTAATAATGCCTTCCTCTAAATATAGTGCATTCATAAGCTGGTGTATAATTGAAGATACAGTGCTTTATCCTATTCTGGAGCCATATATTGGATTAAGTGAGGAGTAAGGGTTATTAGATGTTAGGTCAAGGTAAAGCCCTCCCGGCATCGCCGGGAGGGCTTTTACATGCGTCTTGCGGACTACGTTCACCGATGGGTTGATCTGCGGGGTTCTACTCAGATCAGACCATTACATCGGGTGTTGCTCTTCTTCGTAGAGCTCGGCCTTGGCGTCGCGTAGGACATCTTCGCAGGCGCTGTGGTTGGCCAGTTGCAGCATCAGGTTCTGGCTGAGGGCGAAGCCCTTGCCCAGGCAGGTGTCGACCTCTTCGCGGGTGAGCGCCGGGGTGACATTGCAGTCAATCTTCATCGTACGACTACCGCCATCAAAGCGGTCGGCTAGGGCGCGCAAGCGCCAGGCAAGCCGTGTTTTCCAGCGGGCGGTGGGGTCGGGGCCTTCCGTCACGTCGAGCGTGCAACGCCATTCAGGTTTGTAGACCTTCATGTGAACCTCCTCGGCTGGTCGTTTTCAATGATCGATCGTGATGTTCTGCTCCGCGTGCTGTGCTTGATGTCGTGCCTTGTTGCTCGTACCAGAAATGCGTTCCAGTCGTGCATATGACAGTCGTGCTCGAGGCTCGCGCGTCATCTTGATCGACGACAGGCCGAGCCTCTCTCTCACCATACGAGTTTTGGCGCCGAGATACATCAGTCTGAGTGTAAACGTTGCTTATCCTGATGTATCTGCAACAGCTGCTCCAGCGCCAGATGCAGCCAGTCGAAAGTATCAAGTGGCCTCACGACCCGCGCTGGCTCGCCACTTTGTGCAGCGGTGGCGGGGCTGTCAGGCGGAGTGTGCTCACCCAGCAGCTCCGCCAGGCTCTCGATCTGGATGCCTTCGCGTAATGCGAATGTCTCAAGCTCGCCACTGGCCAGCCAGATCTCCTGAATCACCGTCGGCACCGCACTCATGGCACAGGCGTAGTCGAGAATCTCGCCGCGCTCGCGTTCTGCTGCAATGCGCGCGGCATGCGCCAGCAGTTGGGCGCTCAAGGCCGGAAAGCGCGCCTTGGCAATGCGTGGCGGCAGGTGAGAGTCGCCAGGCCCGGGCGCTCGCCAGCGGCGCAGCGCAGGAAGGGGCTGGGTGGAAGAGCCCGGCATTGAAGCGTCTGACGACGGACAAGCAGACGGGGGATCAGTCTTGGAGGCCATGTGGATAAACTCCAGCGCGAAGGGCGAACCGGCAGGCCGGTCGAGGGCGAGGGCTAGGGTCCAGGGTCAGGGCGAGGCAGCAAAGGCCATAGCCGCTGATGAATCAGACAGCGAGGCTGCAAAGACGCTAGCCGCTGATGAATCAGACAGCGAGAAGGGCAGAGTGTTGGATGGCGGGCGAGTCAGCGTCTCTTGTGCGGCAGTCACTGCTGCTGTATTGCCCAACAATGGCAGCTCGGGGTCGCTTAAGCGGCCTATGCAGCAGGCGTTTGCGCCAAGGAGTCACGCGGCGGGCTAGGCTGCCAAGTGATTAATTTTGCGAGAAAAATCATCAATCAATGCAACCAGGCGGCCACTTCGTGCGTACACAGCAGCACGTGCCCGCTGCGTTGCAGCGCTGGCCCATTCCCCCTGGAGAGAATTGACATGACGAAGTACGCCGATCGAATCCGCATTTCCCTGCTGCTGCTGCGCCTCGGGGTCTTCCTCGTTATCACGATGTGGACACTGGACAAGTTCTTCAATCCTGGCCACGCCGCCGCCATCTTCGAGAAGTTCTATGCCATCGGTGGCATGGGCGAGGGCATCGTCATCGCGATTGCCGTCATCGAGATGGTGTTGTTGCTGCTGTTCGTCACCGGCGTGAAGAAGACCCTCACCTACGGTCTGGTGCTGTTGCTGCACGCCGGGTCTACCTTCTCTGCCTTCAAGCAGTATCTGGACCCGTTCGATCACCTGCTGTTCTTCGCTGCCTGGCCGATGCTGGCCGCCTGTGTCGCGCTGTTCATGCTGCGCGAGATCGATACCTGCTTCACCCTCGGTGGCAAGCAGGCGCGTCTTGAGGAAGAAGCGGCACGCTAAGTGACCGTGGTCGAGCTGGCTGCAAGGTTCGGCCACTGCCCTTGCTGAGATGACACACAATAGCGCCGCTCGGGACATGCCCGGGCGGCGCTTTTGTGTGGGGAGGTATCGCCATCGTGCGTCTTCGTGTGGCCTTGCTTGCTTGCGCCGGGGAGAGTAGGGGCTCCAGCGTCGTTATGTGTTTTTTCTTGTTATGTTTATCCAAAAGGCAATCATTTGTCTTGTGTGCAGATAGTAAAGCCCATGATTGTTTCTACTGTGCTCCATAACCGGCATTACGTAATCATCTGATGGCAAGGCCCACAGGCAGCACTGTGCTTGCTCAGGTCACGTCATGCCTTGCTACGCCATGCGGGATTTCTGATGCAGGCCCAGTGAGTCACTCAGCACCTTGAGGGCGCTGGAGAAGTCCTCGGCTTCGCTCGCCTGTGCGAGGCTGTCCGCGCTGGCTTTCTCACTGACGACACTGTTTGCGCTGCTCTTGTCGCTGGGCATTCCACTGCCGCTGACGCTTGCCATGCCGCGATCGCTGGCGATCACCTGACCGACGGAGTGAGCAGTATCGCTGCCGAGTGCGTCGTCACTGGCGTTGCGCGCGATGATGGCGTGGAGGGCCGGCAGGCTGGCGTGATTGTGGAACTGCCAGACGCCGTAGATGCGGCCATCAAAGGAGGCTTCACTGCCCAGCGTCGGGTCGACGGCGAGACCGGCGCCCAGCCCGAACATGTAGAGGCCCGCAAGACGCTGGCCGTGGATGTCGCAGGGGTTGCCGTTGGCATCGGAATCCAGCCCGCCATTCACTTCACGCAGCGTGATGGGCTGATGATGGGCGTCGCTGATGGTGGGCAGAATCGGCTGATAGCCGTTGCACTGCACCACGATGGGCGCGTCGGCGAGTACTTCGCTGGCCAGTTCCAGGCGTTGGGCACTGCCGGGACCGGTCTGCACCAGCTGGATGTCCATCGCGCACTCTTCGATGCGGCCGGTGGCCAGTATTTCCTGACCGATGGCCAGTGCCCGGTAGCGCAGCCCGCCGGAGCGGTTGATGCGACCGCTGATCGGGCATACATCGCGCTCGGCATCGTAGTGATAGCCTGCGGCGCGCGCTTCTTCGGCATTCTCGAAGAACAGCCGAATCGGCGAGCGATGCAGCAGGGTAATCTCCTTGACGCGGGTATTGCGCAGCGCGTCGGCCAGCACGTCGAGCATCGAGAAGGCGCTGTGCGAGCCACCCACCACACAGACGCGACCACCACGGCGCAGACGCGGCAACAGCAGGCTGCGCAGCTGTCCCGGCGGCATGCGCAACAGCTCATCGCCGCTGTAGATGCGTGCGCGCCGCGACGGCGTCAGTCCCTGACGATTGAGGCTCTGGGTCAATCGCTCCGGGCACTGCTGGCCGCCCAGATTGAGCACCAGGTTCTCGGTGCGCAGCCGCGACGTGCGCTGGGCCACTTCCGGTTCATGCGAGAGGGTCAGAATGCTGGTGCCGTCGAGGTACTGCAGCGTGTCCAGGCTGGTGCCGCACCACATCTCGACGCCCGGCAGGGCGGTGATGTGCGCCAATACCAGCGCACTGGCGGCTTCCAGCAGCTCGCCGATCTCATCGAGTCGCGGGGAGGAGTAGGGATCGGCGCGGATTCGCTCCAGGCAGGGTTCGCCTTCGAGCGGGGCCAGCACGTCGGCGAGTGCCGGGTCGCGCAGGCAGTCGAGGAACACATCGCCGACCGAGTTGGCGGTGATGCGATATTCACCCAGCCGACCAGCGCCAAGCTTGCCGCTGGCGTGGGTACCGCCGGCATCGAGAATCAACAGTCCGTGGCGGGCCAGTGTCGTGATCTGGCCTGTCTTGAGGGCATTGAACAGAAATCCCATGCCTGCCGGGCCGACACCGGCCACGATACATCCGTAGCCCGTGATTCTTAAGAGGTCCTTCATGTCGTCTTGCTCCCTGGGTCGTAGTGACATCTTGTGGCTGTTTGGGTAGAGAGGTGTGATCCCCTCTTACAGCTGGCGGCTTGAAGACTGCGCCGCTCTATTGCTGCTCCCCTGTTGTCGGGGCAGCGGTGACCGTGGTGTTTCGGGTGGCAAAGATCGCCTGTCCGTGCGATATCATTTGCTCTTTGATGTGCTATTACAGCAACTTGCATGCGCGTTATGCCGTGCATTGCGGCAATGAAGCTGCCGGATTCACGTCAATGCTGTTTCCATGGTGTTGCCGGTTCTGAGTGCCGGTTCTGAGTGCCGGCGACCTGTGCCTTGCGCCGGGCTTGATGACCGGTTTCATGACCAGCGTGATGACCGGCTTCACACGAGCTGTCAGTACGCTTGCAACGATCCAATTCGGGAGACCACCCCGAGATCGAAAACGCCTGTGCGACACAGACAGCATTTCGCTATCTGCAAGTCATTGATATTCATGATATCGGTTCAGATGGATCCTTTGGACGCGCAGCGGCACCGCTGCGGTAGCCGAGCAATAGCCGAGCGGTATCCAGCAGCACATCACTGATGAGAGGTGGCATTCCTCATACCCGGCATGGGGGTGGGCCCATCTCGGTATGCGCCAATCCTGGTGTGTCATTGGCACTGATAGTCTGAGGCAGATAACAAGAACGTCTTGATGATTATCCCGTCACGAATGTCGGCGCCATTTTCGTGAAGTGCGCTGCAGGAAATGCACGGCGTGAAATATGCAGCGACTCAGCCACCGCCTGATATGGGATTTCGTGACATGCCAACTGACCGTTGGCCATTTTGTTTAATTAACGATAATTAATAAATGATATTTGGCGGGAATCGAATCCTGTCGTGACGAAAATCATGCTTTGAGTTGAGTCACATTCGAGCTGGCTCATACGGTGTGCTGAGAGGTGAGTCTGGCGGGCAAGAGAGGGCGTTGCTCAAAAAGGCTATCTCGCCTGGGGAGCCGGTATCAGGTGCTGGCATCCGTGGCAGGCGTTAGTGGCCACGCTCTGCTATGCTCTGCGCCCGCGCGTAAGCCCGTTCGGCTCGTGCCTGTTCATCGATTGAAGGAATGTCCCCGTGACTGACGCCACCGCCACCCCTGCCTTTGCCTCTCTGGCGCTGGCGCCCGAGCTGCTCGACAACCTCGCCACGCTCGAATATCACACCATGACGCCGATTCAGGCGCAGAGCCTGCCGCCGATGCTGCAAGGCCGCGATGTCATCGCCCAGGGCCAGACCGGCTCCGGCAAGACCGCTGCCTTCGGCCTGGGGCTGCTGTCACGCCTCAAGGTCTCGCGCTTCCGTGTGCAGTCACTGGTGCTGTGTCCGACGCGTGAGCTGGCCGATCAGGTCGCCGGCGAGATCCGTCGTCTGGCGCGCGGCCTGCACAACGTCAAGGTGCTGACCCTGTGCGGCGGCGCGCCCTTCGGCCCGCAGCTGGGCTCGCTGGAACACGGCGCGCACATCATCGTCGGCACGCCGGGACGCGTGGATGAGCACCTGCGCAAGGGCAGCCTGAGCCTGGTCGAGCTCAATACCCTGGTGCTGGATGAAGCCGACCGCATGCTCGACATGGGCTTCGCCGAGGTGCTGGATGCCATCGTCGCCGAGACCCCGGAGGAGCGTCAGACGCTGCTGTTCAGCGCGACCTTCGCCGATGGCGTGCGTCCGATCGCCGAGCGCATGCTGCGTGACCCGGTCAGCATCGAGGTGGCCTCCACCCACGATGACAGCAGCATCCGTCAGCTGTTTCACCGTGTCGCCGATGACGAGGCGCGCTTCGAGGCGCTGCGTATCCTGCTGCTCAAGTACCGCCCGGAGTCCAGCGTGGTGTTCTGCAACACCAAGCGTCAGGCGCAGGAAGTCAGCGACGCGCTCAATGAGCACGGCTTCAGCGCCATGGCGCTGCACGGTGATCTCGAACAGCGCGAGCGTGACCAGACACTGGTGATGTTCGCCAACAAGAGCACCTCGATTCTGGTGGCCACTGACGTCGCGGCGCGCGGGCTGGATATCGAAGCGCTGGACGCGGTGTTCAACTACGAGATCGCGCGTGATCTCGACGCTCACGTGCACCGTGTCGGGCGTACCGGCCGCGCCGGCAGCTCCGGCATCGCCTGCACGCTGTACACCGAGAAGGAAGACTATCGCCTGACCAAGCTGGGCGAATTCCTCGAGCAGACGCTGGAAGCCGAGCCGCTGCCCTCGAAAAGCATGCTGACGCGTGAGCCGTTCCATGCGCGCATGGCGACGCTGCAGATCGACGGCGGCAAGAAGGACAAGCTGCGCCCCGGTGATATCCTCGGCGCGCTGACCGGTGACGGCGGCCTGGAAGGCAGCAAGATCGGCAAGATCAAGGTACTGGCGCGGACCACCTTCCTCGCCGTGGAGCGTGATGTCGCCAAGTCGGCACTCACCCAGCTGATGAATGGCAAGCTCAAGGGGCGCTCCTTCCGCGCGCGTCGTCTCAAGAGCTGAGGCGGGCGGCGTCGGTGACGCGCCTGACCGGTATCGGCGACATGTCTGAGAGGGGCTGAACCAGGCTTTTCATCTGCCATGCGACCTTGATATCACCCCAAGCGATGCCCGCCACCACGGCGGGCATCGTGCTTTTTGAGCAGCAGATTGACGCTCGCAGCCGCTGCGGGCGGTGGCTAAGCTTGAGGTAACGTCCCTGGCCATCAGGGCGCTGATTCGGTACCTCGTGATGACTGCCAACGCCGTCGATAATCTTCGCATTCGTGAAGAACGTCTCATTGATCATGAGCGCATCTACCGCATTCATGAATCCGTCTTTGCCGGCCATCGTGAAGCGCGCCTGGGTGACAGATTGCGTCGAGGCAATCTGGCGCAGATCTCGCTGGTGGCCGAGCGTGTCACCGACCCGGAGACCGGCCGCCACCTCAGCGAAGGCGAGGGCGGCCTGCTGGGGCATGTGATGGTGTCGCGGGTGGAGCTTTCCGGCTACCCGGACCGCGTGCTGATGGCGTTGGCGCCGCTGGCGGTGCTGCCCCAGCATCAGCGTCACGGCATCGGCAAGCGGCTGGTGATCTCGGCGGTCAAGCGCTGCCGGCTGCTGGGGGCGGGGGCCGTGGTGGCGGCAGGCCATGCGGATTTCTATACCCACCTGGGCTTTCATCCGGCGGGTCATTACGGGCTCTACTGCCATCATGACGACGTGCCGGGTTCCTTCGTCGCCTTCGAGCTGCTGCCGGACTATCTGGAGGGGCTGGGCGGTGAAGTGCAGTTTCCCGATACCTTCTCTGAGCTGGGTATCTGAGCAGCCTTGAGCGGTTGGTTTTGATCAGCAACAGGCAACTCGGCGTTGCGTGACCCTTGAAACGGCAAGGCTCCAGCTCCATGTCATGGGTAACACCACGTGGCAGCCTGAGTGTGATGGCAGCTGTCGCGTCATTCCGACCGATGATTCAAGGAGAGACATCATGAAGCTCAAGACTCTGGGTAGTTCGCTGATGATTGCCATGCTCGGTCTCGGTGGCCTGTCGCTCGCCGGTTGCGAGGACGAAGGCCCGATGGAGAAGGCCGGTGAGAAGATGGACAACGCCGTCGAGGAAGCCGGTGATAGCGTCGAGAACGCCACCGATAGCTGAGGCTCGGATGCCAGCGCCGCGATGAGTCGCCGCTGACCTGAGCTGTCGCCAGACACAAGAAGGCCCCGCCTCCCATGAGGCGGGGCCTTCTTGTGTCTGGCTCGGGGAGAAAGCAATCCGCTTATGCCGAGGCGGGCTGCTGCTCGCTCTGCTGCTTGCGGTCCGCGACGGCGGCGTCGTAGGCGCGGCTTTCCTCGGCCTCGGTGGCGGCGCTGAAGCGCACCAGCAGTGCGAACAGCGAGATCACGATCACGCCCATGCCCAGGTACATCAGGCCTTCCTGGTAGGTCAGCTCCTCACTGCGGAACAGGAAGCCCGCGGCGACCGCGCCTGCGTTGCCGCCCGCGCCGACGATACCGGCGACCGCGCCGAGTGCCTTGCGATTGACGAAGGGCACGATACCGAAGGTCGCGCCTTCCGCCATCTGCACGAAGAGGCTGAAGACCAGCATGATGCCGATGGCGACCGCGAGGGTTTCCATCTGGGCGAAGCCGACCAGCGCCACGCCTTCACACAGCAGCGCGATGAACAGCCAGCGCACGCGGCCCTTGAGGCCGGACTGGCGGGCGAACAGGTCGGAGAACACGCCGCCCAGGGTGCGGGCGAACAGGTTCATCAGGCCGAACAGCCCCGCGATGAGACCGGCGGTGGCGAGGTCGAGATCGAAGTGATCGAAGAAGTAGATGGCGGCGACGTTGTTGATGGTCAGCTCGACCCCGAAACAGGCGCCATAGACGAGGAAGAGGGCCCAGACGCGAATGTCGCGTGCCGCCGCGCCGAAGGTGGCGCGCATGCTGTATTCCTTCTCGGCCTTGGGCAGCTCACCACGCTCACGCAGCTCGCTGAAGTTGCCGTCCGGTGCATCCTGGGTGAAGAAGTAGTAGGCGATACCGGTCAGGAACAGCACGATGCCCGGCACGACCATCGCCAGACGCCAGCCCAGGGTCTGCTCGACGCCCAGCATCAGCAGGCCGGCCATCACCAGCGGCATCAGCATCTGGGTGGTGCCGCCGCCCAGGTTGCCCCAGCCCGCGGTGGTGGCGTTGGCGGTGCCGACCACGTTGGGGCCGAACATCACGGAGGTGTGGTACTGGGTGATGACGAAGGAAGCGCCGATGGCACCGATGGCCAGACGGGCCAGAAAGAAGGATTCGAAGCTGTCGGCGAAGCCGATGCACATCACCGGCAGCGAGCCGAGGCACAAGAGCCAGGTGTAGGCCTTGCGTGGCCCGATGCGATCACACAGCACGCCGATGGCGAGGCGCACGATCACCGTGATGGCGACGGAGGCGATGATGGTGTTGCCGATCTGGGTCTTGGTCAGGCCGAGGTCGTCACGTACCACGGCCATCAGCGGCGCGATGCCGAACCAGCCGAAGAAGCAGACGTGGAAGGCGAACCACGACATGTGGAAAGCGCGCATTTGCGGGGTGTTGAAGCTGAACAGCCGGATGCGGCTGGCCTTGTTGCGGATATCCATGAGTGGGCTCCTGATTCAGCGTCGGTGCCGGGCACGAAGTCAGGTGTGCTCGGCGAGTGGTCGAACGGCTGTGAATGAACGACAGCAAGGGCGCCTCGTCATTGAGGGGCCTGGTTCGACGCACTCGTACTCCGAAGAGCCTGGTCCACGTCATGGATAGCGATGGCAGCAGTCGGTGATGCCATGGTTGCCGGCAGCAGAGCGTCTGTGCGGCAAGTGACAGGAACAAAGCAAGTAGCGCGCCAGTTGCGGGGGTGTGGGCGGGACAAGTCCCAGAAGATCAATGGCTTGGCGAGGACAATAGGTTGGCACGTGCAGGCGGTGTCTAGGGCTGGGTGCGCGCTGGCGGTGCGTCAGCAAGGCGCGAGGTACCAGTCTGGCGCACGAAGATGGCGCTGGGAGGGTCGGCAAGGCGCATGCCTCATTGCAGTGCAGCGACGCTTTCGGCTCGGCCGCTCTGAAGGCCTTTAACCGCAGGGTTGCACCAGATTGCGGCACGAATCCTGCTTGGGTGTACGGCAAGTCTCATGCCCGACCCAAGGAAACCTGACATGCCCGTGACCGTGCTGATCGTCGATGTCCGCAGTGAGCGCTCCGCCGCGCTGGAGCAGGCGCTATTGAGCGCCGGCTTCGAGGTGGCGCTGCGCGTTGACGAGCACGAGGACCTGCACGCGCTGGTCGAGCAGCATCAGCCCGATGCGGTGATCATCGACGCCGACCTGCCCAGCCGCGACACCCTGGAGCATCTCGGCCAGCTGGGGCGACGCTATCCCAAGCCGATGATCATGCTGGCCAGTGAAGATGCCCCGGACCTCGTGCGTGAGGCGGCAGGCGCCGGTGTCTCGGCCTATGTGGTGGACCACGTTATACCAGCGATGGTGCGCAGCATGGTCGAGGTCGCCATCACCAGCTTCGAGGCGCACCGTGCGCTCAAGGGGGAGCTCAACCGTACCCAGACCACATTGGTGCAGCGGCGCAGCGTCGATCGCGCCAAGGCCGTGGTGATGGAGACGCGCGGGCTCAGTGAAGATGCCGCCTACCAATACCTGCGCAAGACCGCCATGAACCGGCGCCTGGCCCTGCATGAGCTGGCCGATGAGCTGCTCAAGGCCGCGCGTCGGCGCTGAGCCGGTCGCCGTACTGTCCTTCTCTCTCGATCGTTCAAGAGGTGTGCGTGATGCCCACAGATGTACCCCTGAATGGCCATCAGCTGACGCTGGGCCTGATGCCACTCAATGATGCCGCGCCCTTCGTGGTCGCTGAGCAGTTGGGGCTTTTCCGCGAGGAAGGGCTGGCGGTGACACTCAAGTGGCAACCTTCGTGGGCGGCGTTGCGTGATGACCTGCAGACCGGCGTGTTGCAGGGCGCGCAGATGTTGGCGCTGATGCCGCTGACCTCCACCCTGGGCCTGGATGGCCGCGCCACGCCGGTGATCAGTGCCATGACGCTCAATCTGGGCGGCAACTCCATCACGCTGTCGCGCGCGCTGATGGCCGCCCTCGGCGAGGACGGCCACGACCTCTCCAGTCCGTTGCAGGTCGCGAAGGCGCTGGCGGCGCATATGCGCGAGCGCAAGCAGCGCGGTGAGCCGCTGCTCAAGCTGGCCAGCGTGCATCCGTTCTCTTCGCATCGCTATCTGTTGCGCTACTGGCTGGCGGCGGGCGGCATCAATCCGGACCGCGACGTCGAGATGCGCGCCGTGGCACCGCCGCTGATGGCCGCGCAGCTGGCCAGCGGTGCGCTGGACGGCTTCTGTGTCGGAGAGCCCTGGAACAGCCTGGCAGCGGCGCAGGGGATGGGGCAGGTGGTGGCGGGCAGTCACGATATCTGGCGCTTCGGGCAGGAAAAGGTGCTGGGCGTGCGCGAGGACTGGGCGGAGCAGCATCCGCTGGCGCATCAGGCGCTGATTCGCGCGCTGCTCAATGCCTGCGCCTGGCTGGATCGCCCCGGCAATCGGGCCAGAGCCGCCGAGTGGCTGCATGACGAGGGCATGCCGGAGGTGCCGATGAGCGTGGTGACGCGCGGACTGGAAGATGTCGATGTCGAGCAGTCGGTGGACGACTTCCAGCAGCACAATCCCGGCTGGACCATCTTCCATCGCTACGCGGCCAACTTCCCGTGGCGTTCCCAGACGCGCTGGTATGCCGCCCAGATGCAGCGCTGGGGGCATCTCGAGGGCATCAGCGACAATGATCTCGAAGCGACCTTGGCGCGCTGTGTGCGTCCGGACCTCTACCGCACGGCGGCCCGCAAGCTGGGCATGGTGGTACCGGTGGCGGATGAGCGCAGTGAAGGCACGCATCCGGCGCCCTGGTGGCTGAGCGGTGAGGCGGGCCAGGTGCCGATGCCGGCGGATGGCTTCATCGATGGTGCGGTCTTCGAGTGATGTCGCGGGCGCGGTCCTTGCCGATCCGCGCTGGCGCGGGATTGCACAGCACTTGTAGATAAGTCGCCATCTCCTTTGCCGGATGACAGGGCAAACCTGACGGCTCAGACATGTTGGCAGTGCGGTTGTGATATTCTCATCGCACTGCCAGCACCGCGTCAGGGGATCGCATGACCACTCGCAAGTCTCAGATTCGCAAGGATAATGTCGGCCGCATCCTGCTCGCCGCCGAAAAGATCTTCGCTCTCAAGGGCTATGTCGGCGCCAGCATGGTCGATATTGCCGCCGAGGTAGAGCTGCCCAAGTCCAATCTGCATTACTACTTCAGCACCAAGGAAGCGCTGTATCGCGCGGTGCTCGATGGCCTGCTGGCGCTGTGGAAGGAAGATGCGCTGTGCTTCGAGGCCTACGACGACCCGCAGCTGGTGCTCTCCACCTACATTCGCGCCAAGATGATGCACTCGCGCCAGCGCCCCTATGGCTCCAAGGTGTGGGCCAGCGAGATCATGCAGGGTGCGCCGGTGCTGGGCGAAGAGCTGACGGTGTGGCTCGACGAGTGGGCCGAGATGAAGAAGTCACGTCTGCGCCAGTGGATCGGCGAGGGCCGCATCGACAACGTCGATGCCTCCGCCTACCTGTACATGATCTGGGCCAGCACTCAGCATTACGCCGACTTCGATCACCAGATCGCGGTGCTCAATCAGGGCAAGGCGCTGAGTGATCGGGAATTCGAGCAGGCGGTGCAGAACGTGACGCGGGTGCTGCTGAAGGGCGTCGGTTTGTCCGCCTGAGTCAGCAGTTGACTCCATGATTTCATTGTCCTTAAGCTAATCATGGTCATCGTTGATTGGTCATCAAGACAATGAAGAAGGGGCTGCCATTGCTGGCAGCCCCTTTTTTTGGTTCCCATCTATTGCTACCTGCGCCCCGGGATCAGAGGAGCACCAGACGATCAGGCCGCGCGATGCGGATTGCGTGGGTCCTCCATCCAGTTCATGTACGGCTTGCCGGTGTCCTGCACTTCCATGGTGATGCAGTCCTCGACCGGGCAGGTGATCTCGCACAGGTTGCAGCCCACGCAGTCGGCGTCCTTTACCTCATAGCGGGCGGTGCCGTTGTCCTTGGCCAGATGCATGATGGCCTGGTGCGAGGTGTCCTCGCAGGCGATATAGCAGCGTCCGCAGCCGATGCACTTGTCCTGGTCGATGCGGGCGATCACCTGATAGTTCATGTCCAGCTGCTTCCAGTCGGTGGTGTTGGGCACCGCCGCGCGGGAGAACTCGTCGATACGCTGATAGCCCTTGCTGTCCATCCAGCGCCCCAGGCCATCCTTCATCTCCTCGACGATACGGAAGCCGTGCAGCATCGCCGCCGTGCACACCTGCACGCTGCCCGCGCCGAGGGCGATGAATTCCGCGGCATCTTCCCAGTTGGAGATGCCGCCGATGCCGGAGATCGGCAGGTTGGCGGTTTCCGGCGTGCGCGCTATCTCGGCCACCATGTTCAGCGCGATGGGTTTCACGGCGCTGCCGCAATAGCCACCGTGGGTGCTGCGGTCGCCGACGATGGGATGCGCGACCATGCGGTCGAGATCCAGGTGGGTGATGGAGTTGATGGTGTTGATCAGCGAGACGGCATCGGCGCCACCACGCCAGGCGGCCTTGGCCGGTTCGCGCACGTCGGTGATGTTGGGGGTCAGTTTGACGATCACCGGCAGCGAGCTGTAGGTCTTGCACCAGCGCGTGACCTGCTCGACATACTCCGGCACCTGGCCCACCGCCGCGCCCATGCCGCGTTCCGGCATGCCGTGGGGGCAGCCGAAGTTGAGTTCGATGCCGTCACAGCCGGTGGCCTCGACCTGCGGCAGGATGGTCTTCCAGGCCTCTTCCTCACACGGCACCATCAGCGAGACGATCAGCGCGCGGTCCGGCCAGTCCTTCTTGACCTGGGTGATCTCGCGCAGGTTGATCTCCAGCGAGCGGTCGGTGATCAGCTCGATGTTGTTGAAGCCGCTGACCTCGCCATTCGGGCCATAGTGCGCCGAGTAGCGGGAGGAGACGTTCACCGCGGCCGGGTCTTCGCCGAGGGTCTTCCAGACCACGCCTCCCCAGCCGGCCTCGAAGGCGCGTACCACGTTGTAGGCCTTGTCGGTGGGCGGGGCGCTGGCCAGCCAGAAGGGGTTGGGGGCACGGATGCCGGCGAAGTTGACCGACAGATCGGCCTTGTAGCTGGCGACGTGATCGCCACTTGCTTCAGCACTTGATCCAGCACCTGCCGGGCGCGCGTTATCGTCATTGAGCGGGGTATGAATGGTCATCAGGCGGCCTCCACCTTGAGCATCAGATCGTGATGGATGGCCTCGGCGGCCAGCTTGCCGTGGGCGACGGCTTGAACGGTGAGGTCCTGCCCGCGGGCGATGCAGTCACCGCCGGCATAGACGCCGGGCAGACTGGTGCGCAGCATCTCGTCCACCTCTATCTTGGCCCCCTCGCGGACCAGCCCTGCGGCATGCGCATCGCTCAGGCTCGCGTCATCGAAGCCCTGGCCGATGGCGGTGAAGACCCCGTCGCAGGCCAGCGTGAAGGTCTCGCCGGTATCGACGAGGCGGCCATCCTCGACCCGCGTGCGCGCGAACTGCATCGCGCTGAGCGCGGCGTCATCACCTTCTTCGCTTCTACCACTATCGTTTGCCACATCGAGCGCCAGCGGGCGCGCCCAGGTGTGGATCATCACGCCATTGGCGCGCGCGATTTCCTGCTCGTGATGGGTAGCGGACATCTGCTCTTCGCCACGCCGGTAGACCAGGTCCACCGTCTGCGCGCCGAGGCGCCTGGCCTGCACCGCGATATCGATGGCGGTGTTGCCGGCGCCGATCACCACGGCGTGTCTGGGCACCGCGAGGGCGTTCAGTTCGCCACTCTGACGCAGCACCTTGATGAAGTCGGTGGCCGCCATCAGGCCGCTGGCATCCTCGCCGGTCAGGCCGAGGGCATGGCTGGTGCCAAGGCCGAGGCCCAGGAAGACGCTATCGAATTCGCGTGTCAGGGAGGCCAGCGCCAGGTTGTCGCCGAGGCGCTGGCCGTGGCGGATCTCGATGCCGCCGATCTCGAGCAGGAATTCGACCTCGCGGGCGGCGAAGTCATCGGTCAGCTTGTAGCGGGCGATGCCGTATTCGTTGAGGCCGCCGGCCTTTTCCTCGGCCTCGAAGATCACCACGTCGTGGCCGAAACGCGCCAGGCGATGGGCGCAGGAAAGCCCGGCAGGCCCGGCGCCGACCACCGCGATACGCCGACCGGTGCTGGCGCCACGCGTGAACGGATGGGCTTCGAACTGGGCGTTGTCCAGCGCATGGCGTTGCAGCAGGCCGATCAGCACCGGCTGGCACTCATCGCCCTGATTGCGCACGCAGGACTGCTCGCAGAGGATCTCGGTGGGGCAGACGCGGGCGCAGCTGCCACCGAGGATATTGGCATCGAGAATCTCGCTGGCGGCGCCTTCGAGATTGTCATCGTGGATACGGCGAATGAAGGTCGGGATGTCGATGCTGGTCGGGCAGGCCTTGATGCAGGGGGCATCGTAGCAGTACAGACAGCGCGAGCTCTCGATGAAGGCCTGGCGCTTGCTGAGCGCCGGATGCAGGTCTGTGAAACGCGCACTCAGCGCCTCTTCCGCGAGCCCGCTCGGGGCCCAGTGGGAAGGAGTGGAGGATGTGGTCACGGTGTGGCTCCTGCCCGCGCTCAGGCGCGGGGTCGTTGTTGTTGGTCTTGCAGGCGAGTCGGGTTGCGCTTCTTGACTGGCAGCGGCTTGTTTAGCAGTGCTAAGGGACTGGCAGCGCGTCAGGTGCGCCGCCAGGCCGCCGTTCAGTCGTGTCGTACTTGTCTCAGTTGTCTCAGGTGGGCCGTTCGCCGACCGTCAGCTGCGATCCACGGCGCTGACGACGTTGCTCTCCGCGCGGGCCTTGAGCTGGTCGAACACGCTGGGGTAGGCCGGACGCTCGACATACTGGCCGTGACCGCGCTTGGCATGCAGTTCGCCATCGCGCCAGGCCCAGTCGCCGCGGCTGATGGTGTGACGCGGAATGCCCTTGACGGTGCGGCCTTCGAAGATGTTGAAGTCGATGTTCTGGTGGTGGGTCTTGGCCGAGATGGTGCGTTCGGCGTTGGGGTCCCAGACCACGATGTCGGCGTCGCTGCCGACGCGGATCGCACCCTTGCGCGGATAGAGATTGAAGATCTTGGCCGCATTGGTGGAGGTCAGGCCGACGAAGTCCTCGGCGGAGAAACGCCCGGTGTTGACGCCTTCGTGCCACAGCATCGCCATGCGGTCCTCGACCCCGGCGGTGCCGTTGGGAATCTTCGAGAAGTCGTCCTTGCCCATCTCCTTCTGCTCGGCGCAGAAGCAGCAGTGATCGGTGGCGGTGGTCTGCAGGTCACCGGACTGGATGCCGCCCCACAGCGCCTGGCGATGCTCCAGCGAACGGAACGGCGGGCTCATCACGTGGCCGGCCGCGAATTCCCAGCTCTTGTTCTGATAGACCTCTTCATCGATCAGCAGATGGCCTGCCAGCACCTCGCCGTAGACCGGCTGACCGTGCTCGCGGGCGTAGCGGATCTCCTCCAGCGCATCGGCGGTGGAGACGTGGACCAGATACACCGGCGTGCCCAGGGTGCCGGCGATGCGGATGGCGCGGCTGGCGGCTTCGCCCTCGACCTGCGGCGGGCGTGACAGCGGGTGCGCCTCCGGGCCGGTGATGCCGTCGGCCAGCAGCTTCTGCTGCAGGTGGTAGACCAGCTCGCCGTTCTCGGCATGCACGGTGGGAATCGCGCCCAGCTCCAGGCAGCGCGCGAAGCTCGAGACCAGGGTGTCGTCCGGCGCCATGATGGCGTTCTTGTAGGCCATGAAGTGCTTGAAGCTGTTGACGCCGTAATCGGCGACCAGCGTCGCCATGTCCTGGCTGACGCTCTCGTCCCACCAGGTGACGGCGACGTGGAAGCTGTAGTCGCAGCACGACTTCTCGGCCCATTCGCGCCAGGTGTGATAGGCCTCCATCAGCGGTTGCTGCGGGGAGGGGATCACGAAATCGATGATCATGGTGGTGCCGCCGGCCAGCGCCGCGGCGGTGCCGGTCTGGAAGTCCTCGCTGGCCACGGTGCCCATGAAGGGCAGCTGCATGTGGGTGTGCGGGTCGATGCCGCCGGGCATCACCAGACAGCCGCTGGCGTCGATCACTTCGCAGTCGTCCGGTACGTCCAGGTCGGTGCCGATGGCGGTGATGGTCTCGCCGTCACACAGCACATCGGCGGTGTAGCGCTCTTCGTGGGTCTGGATGCTGCCGCCCTTGATCAGGATTGCCATGAGTCTCTCCCGGCCGCATCGCGCGGCCTTGTCCGGCATTGAGTGTCAGGTCGTCTTGTTGTTGTCGTGCGGGTCGTCAGTCCGTCATTCGCCGTCGGTGAGGCGGGTATAGGCATCCGGGCGACGGTCGCGGAAGAACTGCCAGTTGTTGCGCACCTCGCGCACCATCGCCATGTCGAGGTCGTGGATCAGCAGCTCATCCTCGGTGGCGCTGGCCTGGGCTTCGATCTGGCCGCGTGGATTCACGAAGTAGGAGGAGCCGTAGAACTCGCCGATATCCCAGGGCTGTTCATGGCCGACGCGGTTGATGGCGGCGATGTAGCAGCCATTGGCGGCGGCGGAGGCGGGTTGCTCCAGCTCCCACAGGTATTGGGAGAGGCCCGCGACGGTGGCGGAGGGATTGAAGATGATCTCGGCGCCGTTGAGCGCCAGTGCGCGCCAGCCTTCCGGGAAGTGGCGGTCGTAGCAGATGTAGACGCCGATGCGCCCGTAGGCGGTGTCGAAGACCGGCCAGTCTGACTTGCCCGGCTTGAAGAAGAATTTCTCCCAGAAGCCCGCCACCTGCGGGATGTGAGTCTTGTGATACTTGCCCAGATAGCTGCCGTCGGCATCGATGACGGCGGCGGTGTTGTAGTACACCCCCGGCTGCACTTCCTCGTAGATGGGCACGATGATCACCATCTGATGCTTCTTCGCGTACTGCTGCATCAGGGTGACGGTGGGGCCGTCGGGCACGCGCTCGGCGGCGGCATACCACTTGGCATCCTGGCTCGGGCAGAAATAGGGCTGATTGAAGACTTCCTGGAAGCACAGGATCTTGACGCCTGCCTCACCGGCCTGGTCGATCAGCGGCAGGTGGGCCTCGTTCATGGCATCACGGATCTGCGCGGGCTCGAGGTCGGTGGAGACGTTGAGTCCCATCTGGATGACGGCGCAGCGCAGCTTGCCGGCATCCTCGGTATAGGAGATGCGGGAATCGTTCGACATGTCTTCCTCATCGGGCGCTTGGCGCCGGTTGTTGTTGTCTTCAATGAGTGCTGGTGGGCTGAGCGGGTGAGCAGGGATAGCGCGAAATGGCCCCAGGAAAAACACGCCGCCTGCCTGGCAAGTCTGCATGCCGCTGGCAGGCGTCATGGGTCAGGAAAGGTCCGATTTAAATCCTGTCTCACCAGTCAGCTTAATGAACATTAGACAGTGTTCCCGCGTTCGGCAAGATGAAGTGTCAAATAAAGTCTTGTGGATTTATCTTGTTGTTATCAAAGAGTTTTTATTCAATAAAAGGCCATATTTCACCATTGTGGTGCCTGGAGAATCAGCGTGGTTCACGCGATTTTCAAAGGAAAAGACGATGCACAACAGTGGCTTGTGATCGTTTGCGTGGGCATTGCGCAAGACCGCCTTGCACCAGCTTGGAACCTGACCATACTGACAGTTGGCGCGAACACGGCTTGTCGCCACCTGACAGGCGTCATGAATGAAAATACGCGCCATTGCATCTCAAGTTGTCTTGCAAGACAGGTTTGATTTGTCGGCAATAATCCGGCCGGCGGCATGCGATTTGCCACAGGGTTTTCCACACGAACTGCGCAAGGTGTTTCTTCTACACGGCCTGCCACAGATTCGTCTGCCGCAGAATCTTCTGAATCAGAATCTTCTGCATGCAGTGCCGAATGAAGTGTGCCTGATGATGTGTGCCGAACGGGGAGGAGCGAAGAGGAGTCAGGAAAGCGACGGAGAAGGTAAGGAAGACAGGAAACGACAAGTGACACAAGGCAAGCGCAGTGCATCACCCTCAACAATAACAACAGCTGAACAGGTGAGGACTCATGGCCCCGACACAGACGCGCTCGCACATGGTGCGCAGCAATGAGGAAATGATCGAGCTGGTGGTGGCACAGGATGTCGCCCGCAGCCCGCGTTACAACGAGGATATCGCGCCGACCAGGAGTGCCGAACGCACCTGGTCGCGCTGGAACATCGCCGCACTGTGGGTCGGCATGTCGATCTGCGTGCCGACCTACACCCTGGGTGGCGTCCTGACCGCCTACTTCGGCCTGAGCGTCGGCGAGGCGCTGTTCACGATTCTGGTCGCCAACCTGGTGGTGCTGATTCCGCTGACCCTCAACGCCTTCCCCGGCACGCGCTTCGGGATCCCCTTCCCGGTGGTGCTGCGCTCCTCCTTCGGCATCATCGGCTCCAACGTGCCATGCATGATTCGCGCGGTGGTCGCCTGTGGCTGGTTCGGTATCCAGACGATGTTCGGCGGGCTGGCCATCCACCTGCTGCTGTCGAGCCTCTCGGCCGACTGGAAGGCGCTGGGCGGGGTGGGCGAGGTCATCGGCTTCTTCGTGTTCTGGGCGCTCAACCTGTTCGTGGTGATTCGCGGCGCGGAATCCATCAAGTGGCTGGAGACGCTGTCCGCGCCCTTGCTGCTGGCGGTGGGGGTCGGCCTGATGGTGTGGGCGCTGCCGCATACCTCGATCAGCGAGCTGTTGGCCCAGCCGCCGAATCGTCCCGAAGGCGATGGCGTGGCCAGCTACTTCATGGCGGGCCTGACCGCGATGGTCGGCTTCTGGGCGACGCTGTCGCTGAACATTCCTGACTTCAGTCGTTACGCGAAGAGCCAGAAGGACCAGATCGTCGGTCAGATCATTGGCCTGCCGCTGACGATGTTCTTCTTCGCGGCGCTCGGCGTGGTGCTGACCGCGGCGTCCAGCTCGCTGGTAGGCGAGACCATCTCCGACCCGGTCAACCTGATCGGTCGTATCGACAGCCCCGGCTGGGTCGCCATCGCCATGGTGCTGATCATCATCGCGACGCTCTCCACCAATACCGCGGCCAACATCGTCTCGCCGACCAATGACTTCCAGAACATCGCGCCGAAGTTGATCAACCAGACGCGCGGCGTGCTGCTGACCGGGCTGGTCGGGGTGCTGCTGATGGGCTTCGAGCTGATCAAGAAGATGGGCTGGATCGTCTCGGACGTCAGTCTCGAGAGCCTCTATTCCAACTGGTTGCTGGGCTATTCGAGTCTGCTGGGGCCGATCGCGGGGATCATGATCGTCGACTACTTCGTGATCCGTCGTCAGTCCTTTGATCTGCCGGCACTCTATCTGGATGGCAGCACCTATCCGGCCTTCAATCCGGCGGGCTTCATCGCCTTCTTCGTGCCGGTGGGACTGACGGTGATCAGCTTCTCGCAGCCCGGACTTTCCTGGTTCTACGACTACGGCTGGTTCACCGGCTCGCTGCTGGGGGCGCTGGTCTACTTCGTGGCCAGCAAGTTGCTGGTCAAGGCACCGCCGGTGCATCTGCCGGAGGCAGTACCGGGCAGCGGGGCGCAGCGCGCCTGACGCCGCTTATGAGCATGGTGAGTGCAATGACAGACGGGCTGCCGATTGGCAGCCCGTCTGTCGTTCGTCGGCTTATCAACTCATCCGCTCATCAACTTATTCGTTCATCAATTCGGCAGCTCATCCGCGGCGGCGCGTCATGCGTCAAGGCCGGGGGTGCCATCTTCGAAGCGCTCGACCATGAAGTCGACGAACTGGCGCACCTTGGGCGAGAGGTGGCGGTGGCGGGGATAGACGATCCACACCCCGGTATCGCGCACCTGGTACTCATCCAGCACCGAGATCAGCTTGCCGCTGGCCAGATGGGGCGCGACGTAATAGTCGGGAATCTGGGCAAGGCCGAGGCCCTTGAGCGTGGCGTCCAACAGCGCCGGGCCGGAGTTGGCCTGCCAGCTGCCGGTGATACGCACCTCACGGCGCTGACCCTCGACCTCGAACAGCCACTCGCGCTTGGAACCGGCCAGACAGCGATGACTGGAGAGCTCGGCCAGGGTGTGCGGGCGCGGTGCCTGCTGGAAGTAGTCGTGCGAGGCGACGACGAATTCGCGGCGATCCACCAGCCGCCTTGCGATCAGCGAGGAGTCCTTGAGCACGCCCATGCGGATGGCGACGTCGAAGCCCTCGTCGATCAGTTCCACCGGACGGTTGGTGAAGTGCATCTGCACTTCCAGTTGCGGGTGCAGCAGCTGGAAGTCGTTGACCAGCGGCGCGACGTAGCGCTCGCCGAAGGTGGTGGCGCTGGTCAGCTTGAGCACGCCGCTGGGGCGGGCGTGGAAGTCGCCGATGGCCTGTTCGGCGGCGCGGAAGCCATCGAAGAGGTGATGGCAGTGCTCGAAATACACCTGTCCGGCATCGGTGAGACGCGTCTGACGGGTGGTGCGGTAGAGCAATTGGGTATCGAGCTGGGCTTCCAGCTGGCTGATCAGACGACTGACATGTGAGCTGGACACCCCGAGATGACGGGCAGCACCGGAAAATGAGCCGATTCTGACGACTTCCACGAAGGCTTCGATACGGTCCCAGCGCTGCATGCTGGCTCCTCTTTCATTGTTGTTGAGTGGCAATAATCATCTGAGTGCCAACGGCTTAATCCCACCCGCATGACTGCGTAGACTGTGCTCCATGCCAAGCCCGCAAGGATGAACCGCAAGGACAAGCCCAGTGCCTGTCGCGTGGGGAGTCCCTCGGGCGACTCATCCATGCAACCTGTCAGGTGCGGCTACCTTTCAGGGTGGCCTCCGTGGTGATCATCACCACACCAGGGGGCATGAGATTGGCAGCCAGTTTACCGCTATTGATGCTCACTAGGAGAGATTCATGAAATCACGTGCTGCGATTGCGCTGGAAGCCGGCAAGCCGCTGGAACTGGTCGAGATCGATGTCGAAGGGCCGAAGGCCGGTGAGGTGCTGGTACGCATCGTCAATACCGCCGTCTGTCACACCGATGCGTTCACCCTGTCCGGCGCAGACCCGGAAGGCCTGTTCCCGTCCGTGCTGGGCCACGAAGGCGCCGGTATCGTCGAGGAAGTGGGCGAAGGCGTGACTGGCCTGGTGCCGGGCGACCACGTCATTCCGCTCTACACCGCCGAATGCGGCAAGTGCAAGTTCTGCCTCTCCGGCAAGACCAACCTGTGCAGCGCCGTGCGTGCCACCCAGGGTCGCGGCCTGATGCCGGACGGCACCTCGCGCTTCTCCCTCGATGGCAAGATGCTGCACCACTACATGGGCACCTCCACCTTCTCCGAATACACCGTGGTGCCGGAAGTCTCGCTGGCCAAGGTGTCCAAGGAAGCGCCGCTGGACAAGATCTGCCTGCTGGGCTGTGGCGTCACCACCGGTATCGGCGCGGTGATGAACACCGCCAAGGTCGAGCCGGGCTCTACCGTCGCCATCTTCGGCCTCGGTGCCATCGGTCTGGCCGCCATCCAGGGCGCGGTGATGGCCAAGGCGTCGCGCATCATCGCCATCGACATCAATGAAGACAAGTTCGACCTGGCCCGCAAGTTCGGCGCCACCGACTTCGTCAACCCGAGCAAGCTGTCCGTGCCGGTCCAGGAAGCCATCGTCGACATGACCGACGGCGGCGTCGACTACTCCTTCGAGTGCATCGGCAACGTCAATGTCATGCGTGCCGCGCTTGAGTGCGCGCACAAGGGCTGGGGCGAATCCATCGTCATCGGCGTCGCCGGTGCCGGTGAAGAGATCTCCACCCGCCCGTTCCAGCTGGTGACCGGGCGCGTCTGGAAAGGCTCCGCCTTCGGTGGCGTCAAGGGCCGTACCGAACTGCCGGGCTACGTCGAGCGTTACATGGACGGCGCGATCAATCTGGACGACTTCATCACTCACCAGATGCCGTTCGAGAAGATCAACGAATCCTTCGATCTGCTGCACGAAGGCAAGTCGATCCGTACCGTGCTGAGCTTCTGATCCGGGGCTGAACTGCCGCCGGGCAACACGGAAACACCTGTTGCCCGGTGAGGTCTGGAACGCGAAACGGCGTCGGCTTGCCGACGCCGTTTTCATGGGCGATATCACAAGGGAGAGCATGATGACCGCGACCGAACAACTCGAGCTGGTCAGCGCCAACAAGGTGCATGGCGGCTGGCTCAAGCGTTACCGTCACCGCAGCGGCAGCCTGGATTGCGACATGGTGTTCGCCATCTATCTGCCGCCCCAGGCCGAACAGGGCCCGGTGCCGATGCTGTGGTGGCTGTCGGGGCTGACCTGCACCGACGAGAACTTCATGCAGAAGGCCGGCGCGCAGAAGAAGGCGGCGGAACTGGGCATCGCCCTGATCTGCCCGGACACCAGTCCGCGCGGCGTCAATCTGGACGGCGAAGACGACAGCTACGACTTCGGCAGTGGCGCAGGCTTCTACGTCAATGCCACCCGCGAGCCGTGGGCGCGTCATTACCGCATGTATGACTACGTCACTGAGGAGCTGCCGGCGCTCGTCAAGCGTCACTTCCCGGTGGACGGCGAGCGCGAATCGATCTCCGGTCACTCCATGGGCGGCCACGGCGCGCTGATCTGCGCGCTGAAGAATCCGGGCCGCTATCGTTCGGTCTCGGCCTTCGCGCCGATCGTCAATCCTATGGCCTGCCCGTGGGGCGAGAAAGCCTTCAGCGGCTATCTCGGCGATGACCGCGCCCAGTGGGCGCAGTGGGACACCTGCGAGCTGGTCAAGCAGGCGAGCAAGAGCGGCACCGAGCGTCAGGAGCTGTTCGTCGAGCAGGGCGAGAGTGATCAGTTCCTCGAGGAGCAGCTCAAGCCGGAGCGCCTGGAGGCGGTCTGCGCCGAGCTGGATCACCCGTTGGTCCTGCGTCGTCAGCCCGGCTACGACCACAGCTACTTCTTCATGGCCAGCTTCATCGATGAGCATCTTGCCTACCATGCGAAACACCTCCTTTGAGGTGTGAGTGTGGTCGCCGGTAGAAATGAAAAGGCACGCGAAACACCTGCTTTGAGGTGAGCCTCAGGCGTTGAGGTATGAAAGCGCCAGTCGCAGCTGATCGCTCGCCGAGCAGAGACACTGCGTGAAAGACAGAAACGACAGTCCCGCTATCGATTGATGGATAGCGGGACTGTCGTTTTTTCGTCATGAGAAGCAGAGTTTTTCAGAACCTTCAGGCATGAAAGCCCGTTTTGGTGGCGTTTGCTTATGCTGCGTCAGTGGTAGCCAACTCAGGCGTTATTCTGTGCCGTACGGCAACGATGATTTGCTGCACAGCGGCGATAAAGTCACTGCGCCAGGCAGGCGCGATGGTTTACTGTCGAGAGGTGGACAACGCACGACGTCCAGGCAGTGAATCACGACATCCCTGACGCTATCGGAATTGCAGAGGTCGCTTATTGACCTCCCCCTGATGGGACCGATCGCCGATGTTGTCGCTGCTGGAGCTGACCCCCCAAGGTTCGCTCCCTGCTGAGACCCAATAACGATAATACTGCGGACCCCCGCCGGCCTCATCAGGCCACGGGAGAGGGCACCACGAGGCCCCGGTCTGCCACTCAAGCAGATATAGAGAAGGACTCCCCTCATGGCATTGACCAGTGGCCGTTTCGCCCGCCCGTACGAAGCTCACTCATCCGCTGCAGGAATGGCCGGCGAGACGCGCCAGCCGCAGACCATCGGCTTCCTGCTGCTCGACAGCTTCACGCTCATCTCGCTGGCCTCGGCGGTGGAACCGCTGCGCATGGCCAATCAGCTGGCCGGACGCGAGCTGTACCGCTGGTATACCGTGACGCTGGAAGGCGCCCCCGTGCGCGCCAGCGATGGCCTGCAGGTCACGCCCGATACCTCCACCGAGGCCTGCCCGCCGCTGGATATCGTCATCGTGTGCGGTGGAGTCGGCATTCAGCGCTCCGTGCATCGCCCGCATGTCAGCTGGCTGCAGGCCCAGGCACGTGCCGGCCGCAAGCTGGGTGCCGTCTGCACCGGCAGCTGGGCGCTGGCCCAGGCAGGGCTGCTCGAAGGCCATGAGACCAGCATCCACTGGGAGTGCCTGGCCGCGATGCAGGAAGCCTTCCCGCGCGTGCCGCTGACCACACGACTGTTCTCCATCGATCAGGACCGCGCCACGGCCTCCGGCGGTACCGCGCCGATGGACATGATGCTGACCATGATCGGTCGCGAGCATGGCCGCGAGCTGGCGGCGGGCATCTCCGAGATGTTCATCTGTGATCGCGTACGTGGCGAGCAGGACCAGCAGCGCGTGCCGCTCAAGCATGTGCTGGGCACCACCCAGCCCAAGCTTCTGGAAATCGTCGCGCTGATGGAGGCCAATCTGGAAGAGCCCATCGGCCTGGACGAGCTGGCGCACTATGTCGATGTCTCGCGCCGTCAGCTGGAGCGGCTGTTCCAGCGGTATCTGCACTGTTCGCCGTCGCGCTACTACCTCAAGCTGCGCCTGACCCGCGCGCGTCAGCTGCTCAAGCAGACGGCGCTGTCGATCATCGAGGTGGCCTCGGCCTGTGGCTTCGTGTCCACGCCGCACTTCTCCAAGTGCTACCGCGAGTACTTCGGCATGCCGCCGCGTGATGAGCGCATCGGTGGCGAGCGCAGTGTCAGCGTGCTGGAGGTGCCGTGTCGCGCCGATGGCGACCATCAGCTGACCGGAGTCGCCAGTCTGGAAGGGCTGCTGCACCAGTCGATCGGTCAGAGCATGGTCGGCAATGCGCCCCTGCAACCGGCCAGCGAGTCCCCCGTCTCCTCGGCGATTCTGGCACTGGCCAATGCGCGCGGTGAGCCGACCTACGCCAGCGTGCGCCTGCAGGGCTGACGCCTGCCGACTGACAGCAGCTTCCCGCAACATCCAACGCCTCTGCCGCTCCGGCAGGGGCGTTGTCGTTTTCACAGGAGCCACTGGCACGCTCTGGTACACTCGAAGGCACCAGGAAGCAGTAGCTGACACGACAATGGCTCGGTGGCGGAATGACGCGCCACGACACGCACGACAGGGGACGGCAAGGGATGGCACGAGGACAGCAACGCAGGCAGGAAGGCACGGAGCGTGTGGCGGGTGCTCGGCGCGGGGCGACACGCCGCCCGGCGCCGCGTGCCGGCATGCGCCCGATGGAGCGTCTGCGCTGGCTGGCGGTGTGGGCATTCAAGGTCGTCGCCTGCTGGATGGTGGCCTGCATCGGCCTGGTGGTATTGCTGCGCTTCGTGCCGCTGCCGGTGTCGATGGTGATGCTCGAGAAGTGGGGCTATGGCCTGGTCACCGGCGAGCCGATGGCGCTGCAGCATGACTGGGTGCCGATGGAGCAGATTTCCAACAATGCCCGTCTGGCGGTGATCGCCTCGGAAGACCAGAAATTCCCCGATCACTACGGCTTCGATGTCGATCAGATCGTCAAGGCCATCGATGCGCGGCTGGCCGGTGAGCGTCTGCGCGGCGCCAGTACCATCAGCCAGCAGACCGCCAAGAATGTCTTCCTGTGGAACGGGCGCAGCTGGGTGCGCAAGGGGCTGGAGGTCTGGTTCACCATCCTGATCGAAGTGATCTGGCCCAAGGAGCGCATTCTCGAGGTCTATCTGAATGTCGCCGAATGGGGGCCGGGGGTCTTCGGCGTCGAGGCCGCGGCCGAGCATCACTTCAATACCGATGCCGCCAGCCTTTCCGCCTACCAGGCCAGTCTGCTGGCGGCGGTATTGCCCAACCCGATCCGCTTCAATGCCGGCAAGCCCTCGGCCTATATCCAGCGCCGCGCCAGCTGGACGCGCCGTCAGATGAACAATCTCGGCATGGGCTACTTGAAGCGTCTGGAGCAGCCGCGTGGCTGGCTGAGCTGGGACCTGCTGCCTTCGCTCAAGGAGCTGTCCCCCGCGCATTGACCGGCCTGACGGTACACCATCGGCTGTCCCACGACGCCCCGGCTCTCTCGAGTCGGGGCGTCGTCGTTTCAGAAACGACAGCCCTGACGCGATTCGATAGCCACGGGTCGCATCTGGCGTCAGAGGGGAAAGAGGGCAGGACTATGCTGGCACAGCCTGCTGGAGATCGTGTTCCGGCAGGCCCTGTCCGCCGGGTACGGGCAGTGACCTGACTTCCAGAGCCGCCTGCCCAGCGCCGGAGCGACATGATGTCCGAATTCTCCTCCTCCTTCGGTGGGTCCGATGCGGCCCGCGCCCTGCACGATGACAGCATCGTCATCGATGGTCTGGTGATCGCCAAGTGGCAGCGCGAGCTGTTCGAGGACATGCGCAAGGGCGGTCTGACCGCTGCCAACTGCACTGTCTCGGTCTGGGAAGGCTTCCAGGCGACCGTCAACAACATCGTCAAGAGCAACCAGCTGATCGCCGAGAGCAGTGATCTGGTCTGCGTGGCGCGCACGGCCGCCGACATCCGCGCCGCCAAGGCCGCCGGCAAGACCGGCATCATCTACGGCTTCCAGAATGCCAACGCCTATGAAGACCAGATCGGCTATGTCGATGTCTTCAAGCAGCTCGGCGTGGGCATCGTGCAGATGTGCTACAACACCCAGAATCTGGTCGGCACCGGCTGCTACGAGCGCGACGGCGGCCTGTCCGGCTTCGGCCGCGAGATGGTCGCCGAGATGAACCGCGTCGGCGTGATGTGTGATCTCTCCCACGTCGGCTCGAAGACCTCCGAGGAAGTCATCCTCGAATCCAAGGTACCTGTCTGCTATTCCCACTGCGCGCCGGCCGGTCTCAAGGACCACCCGCGCAACAAGTCCGATGCCGAGCTGCGCTTCATCGCCGAACACGGCGGTTTCGTCGGCGTCACCATGTTCACCCCCTTCCTCAAGGCCGGCGTCAACGCCACCGTCGACGACTACGTCGAGGCCATCGAATACGTGATGAACCTGGTCGGCGAGGATGCCATCGGCATCGGCACCGATTTCACCCAGGGCCACGGCCAGGACTTCTTCGAGTGGCTGACCCACGACAAGGGCTACGCCCGTCGTCTCACCAACTTCGGCAAGATCGTCAATCCGGAAGGCATCCGCACCATCGGTGAGTTCCCCAATCTGACCGAGGCGCTGCTGCGTCGCGGCATGAGCGAGCATCAGGTGCGCAAGATCATGGGCGAGAACTGGCTGCGCACGCTGGAAAATGTCTGGGGCGGCTGAGTCTGGCTGCCTGTGCCTTTTCTTGATCGCTCTTACTTGATCTCTCTTTCCTGATCTCTCTTTTGCAATTCCCTCAAGCCCCCTTTGGAGGACACCGACATGAGCAAGATGGCCCCTGAACTGCCGATCGAAGTGGATAGCGAGACTGGCGTCTGGACGTCCGATGCGCTGCCGATGCTGTACGTGCCGCGCCACTTCTTCATCAACAACCATGTCGCGGTGGAAGAGGCGCTGGGCGTGGAGAAATACGCCGAGATTCTCTATCACGCCGGCTACAAGAGCGCCTGGCACTGGTGCGAGAAGGAAGCCGAGCTGCATGGCCTGGTCGGCGTGGAAGTCTTCGAGCACTACATGAAGCGTCTGTCGCAGCGCGGCTGGGGCCTGTTCATCACCGAGGAGATCGATCTGGAGCGCGGTACCTGCAAGGTGCGCCTGGAACACTCCTGCTTCGTCTATCAGCAGGGCAAGACAGGTACCAAGCTCGAGTACATGTTCACCGGCTGGTTCGCCGGCGCGATGGACCAGATTCTGGCTGCGCGTGGCAGCGAGCTGCGCACCGTCGCCGTCCAGACCCAGAGCGGCGGTGAGGAAGGCTGTGACGTGGGGTATTTCGAGGTCGCTCCCGGAACAGTGTGACGTTTTCGGATCCGCCACTCTCTATTCCATGGCTCGGGCCAAGGCCAAGGCCCAGGCCCGGCCCAGGCAAAAGGCAACAGCACAAGCCGGCTGCCCGATCATCTCTCTGTCACGACACTCACCACCCACAACAACGACAACGCAACGCCTGAGCGCCGCCTTTCCTGACATGCAAGACGCCTGACGCCGACCCCGCCGCCACCAGCAACGACTCGTGGCGGCGGGCAGGCCAGGCCAGCGTGACAAGGCGGCGTTCTCCCCGGCGAGGAGCTCTCACCATGGCATTCGACGCACTCTTCCAGCCGATCGAGATCGGCAAGCTGACCATCCGCAACCGCGTCGTCAGTACCGCCCACGCCGAGGTGTATGCCACCGATGGCGGCATGACCACCGAGCGCTACGTGCGCTACTACGAAGAGAAGGCCAAGGGCGGGTGTGGCCTGTGCATCTGTGGTGGCTCCTCGGTGGTCTCCATCGACAGCCCGCAGGGCTGGTGGAGCTCCGTCAATCTGTCGACCGACCGCATCATTCCGCATTTCCAGAATCTGGCCGATGCCGTGCACAAGCATGGCGGCAAGATCATGATCCAGATTACCCACATGGGCCGTCGCTCGCGCTGGGACGGCTTCGACTGGACCTCGCTGATGTCACCGTCCGGCATCCGCGAGCCGGTACACCGCTCCACCTGCAAGACCATCGAGGTGGAGGAGATCCAGCGCATCATCGCCGATTTCGCCCAGGCGGCGCGGCGTGCCAAGGAAGGCGGCCTGGACGGCGTCGAGCTGTCCGCCGTGCACCAGCACCTGATCGACCAGTTCTGGAGCCCGCGCGTCAACAAGCGCACCGATGAGTGGGGCGGCAGCTTCGAGGGCCGCATGAAGTTCGGCCTCGAGGTGCTCAAGGCGGTGCGCGCCGAGGTCGGCGACGACTTCGTGGTCGGCATGCGCATCTGTGGCGATGAATTCCATCCCGATGGCCTGTCCCACGACGACATGAAGCAGATCGCGGCCTATTACGATGCCACCGGTCTGCTCGACTTCTTCGGCGTGATCGGCTCCGGCTGTGATACCCACAACAGCCTCGCCAACGTCATTCCCAACATGTCCTACCCGCCGGAACCCTTCCTGCACCTGGCGTCCGGCATCAAGGAAGTCGTCTCGATTCCGGTGATCCACGCCCAGAACATCAAGGACCCCAACCAGGCCGAGCGCATTCTGGAAGGCGGCTATGTCGACATGGTCGGCATGACCCGCGCCCACATCGCCGACCCGCACATCATCGCCAAGATCAAGATGGGCCAGCTCGACCAGATCAAGCAGTGCGTCGGCGCCAACTACTGCATCGACCGCCAGTATCAGGGCCTCGACGTGCTGTGCATCCAGAATGCCGCCACCTCGCGCGAATACATGGGCCTGCCGCATCAGATCGAGAAGACCAGCGGCCCGGTGCGCAAGGTCGTCATCGTCGGCGGCGGTCCGGCCGGCATGGAGGCAGCCCGCGTGTGCGCCGAACGCGGCCACGACGTGACGCTGTTCGAGGCCCGTGACGAGCTGGGCGGCCAGATCACCATCGCGGCCAAGGCGCCGCAGCGGGATCAGATCGCCGGTATCACGCGCTGGTATCAGCTGGAGCTTGCGCGCCTGAAGGTTGACCTGCGCCTCGGCACCCGAGCCGATGAGGCCACCATCCGTGACCTGCGCGGCGATGTGGTGATCCTCGCGGTGGGCGGTCGTCCGTTCATGGACCAGTTCGCGTCCTGGGGCTACGACGAAGACCCGGCCAAGAGCCTGATCGTCTCCTCATGGGACGTGCTGGACGGGCGCGTCGCGCCGGGCAGCAACGTGCTGATCTACGACAGCATCTGCGAGTTCTCCGGGGTCTCGGTGGCCGACTATCTGGCCGACAAGGGCGCCAGGGTCGAGATCGTCACCGACGACATCAAGCCGGGTGCGGCGGTCGGCGGCACCACCTTCCCGACCTACTACCGCAGCCTGTATGCCAAGGAAGTCGTGATGACCTCCGACATGGTGCTGCATGAGGTCTACCGCGAAGGCGAGGGCCTGGTGGCGGTGCTCGAGAACGAATACACCGGCACGCTGGAAGAGCGCGTCGTCGATCAGATCGTGGTCGAGAACGGCGTACGCCCGGATGAGGCGCTCTACTACGCCTTCAAGGACGGCTCGCTCAACAAGGGCCAGATCGACGTCGAGTCGCTCTACGCCATCAAGCCGCAGCCGTGCCTGAGCCAGGCCACCGAAGGCAATGATTACCTGCTGTTCCGCCTCGGTGACTGCAACGCACCGCGCAACACCCACGCCGCCATCTATGACGCCCTGCGTCTGTGCAAGGACTTCTGATGACGTGATCTGCCGAGCCGGCTGCTCCTGTGCGCCGGCTCGGCAGTCGTCCGGTCGACAGCGGGCTTGAAGAAAGAGGGTGAGCAGCATGAATGACACGATCTTGTCGGTATTGATCTTCACCGCGCTGGCGCTGGCTGCCCTCGGCGCGGTCAAACGTATTGGTCTGTGGCGCCAGGGGCGGGCGGACGCCACGTCCATGAGTGTGGGAGAGCTGATCGCGAGCCTTGCCAAGGTACCGCGCCGCTACGGGGTGGACCTGCACCACGTGGTCGCGCGGGACCGCTACATGGCCAACACCCACGTCGCCACCGGGGGTGGTTTCGTGGCCGCGGCGCTGCTGATGGTGGTGGTCTACGGCTTCGGCATCGACTCCGCCTGGCTGGGCGTCTTGCTGCTGCTGGCCAGTGGCGCGATGTTCGGTGGCGCGCTGTTCGTGCGTCGTCGTCGCCTCGACCCGCCGGCGCGCCTGTCGCGTGGCCCGTGGATGCGTCTGCCCAAGAGCCTGCTGGTGTTCTCCGCAAGCCTGTTCGTGATGAGTCTGTCACTGGTGCTGCCGGAAGGCGTCGGCGGCATGATCTCCGGCGGTATCCTTGGGCTGGTGCTGGTAGCGGGCATCGCCTGGGGACTGCTCGAGATGATCGTCGGCATGACCGGCGGCGGCTCGCGCATCACCGGGCCGACGAAACATGCCTTCGCCGGCGCGCTGCATCTGGCCTTCCATCGGCGTCCGGCACGTTTCAGCACCCGTGACAGTGCCGGCATCCGCGACAGCGCACTGCTGCCGCTGGACCTGACCAACCCCGAGGCACCGCTGGGCGTCGGCAAGCCGTCCGACTTCAACTGGCGTCAGCTGCTGGGCTTCGATGCCTGCGTGCAATGCGGGCGCTGTGAAGCGGTGTGCCCGGCGTTCGCGGCCGGTCAGCCGCTCAATCCCAAGAAACTGATTCAGGACATGGTGGTGGGCATGGCCGGTGGCAGCGATGCCGCCTACGCCGGTTCGCCCTATCCGGGCGATGAGCCCAGGCGCGCGCCCGGCCAGCATGGCGGCGGCCCGCAGCAGACCATCGTCGGGGCCTCTCCGCATGCTCGCCCGGCAGCTCAGGCCGTTGACTCTGATAGCCAGACCGTTGCCTCTGGGCCGATCCAGATGAAGGCGGCACCGGGTGCTGCGGGTGAGGCGACAGATGGCGACAAGCTGATCCACGAATTCAAGGTACTGGTCGAGCCGGAAACCCTGTGGGCCTGCACCACCTGTCGTGCCTGCGTCGAGGAGTGCCCGATGATGATCGAGCACGTCGATGCCATCGTCGACATGCGCCGTCACATGACGCTGGAGCAGGGCGCGACACCGGGCAAGGGTGTCGAGGTGCTCGACAACCTGATCGCCACCGACAATCCGGGCGGCTTCGCGCTCGAAGCGCGTCTGCATTGGGCGGCGGACCTCGACCTGCCGCGCATCGCCGAGCTGCAGGCCGCCCGCGAGGCAGCGCGTGATCCGCGTCCGGTGGAAGCGCTGCTGTGGCTGGGCGATGGCGCCTTCGACATGCGCAATCAGCGCACGCTGCGCGCCTTCGTGCAGGTGCTGCGCGCCGCCAGGGTGGATTTCGCCATCCTCGGTGCGGAAGAACGTGACAGTGGCGACGTGGCGCGCCGCCTGGGGGATGAGGCGACCTTCCAGTCGCTGGCCACCCGCAATATCGCCACCCTGTCGAAGTATCGCTTCGCGCGCATCATCACCTGCGATCCGCACAGTTTCCATGTGCTGGGGCGCGAATATGCCGCCTTCGGTGGCGACTACCTCGTCAACCACCACACCAGCTACATGAACGAGCTGCTGGCGGCCGGTCGCCTGAGCCTTGATGCCACCAGACTGGCGACGCTCGGCGCGGTCACTTGGCACGACCCCTGCTATCTGGGTCGCTACAACGGTGAATTCGAGGCGCCACGTAGCTTGCTGGCGGCGCTGGGGCTGGAAGTGCGCGAGATGCAGCGCTCCGGTTTCCGCTCACGCTGCTGTGGCGGCGGTGGTGGAGCGCCGGTGACGGACATCCCCGGCAAGCAGCGTATCCCCGACATGCGCATGGGCGATGTGCGCGAGACCGGCGCCGAGGTCGTGGCGGTCGGCTGCCCGCAGTGCACCGCGATGCTGGAAGGCGTGGTGGCTCCGGCCGGTGAAGCCGAACCCCAGGTGCTGGATCTGGCGGAACTGATGGCGCGGGCGCTGGTACTGGAAGCGTCCACGCAAGGCTTGGCGACGTCGACCACGCAGCCCACTGACGCGGAGGTGGCGGCATGACGATTCCCGTCGATCCACAAGCAACCGAGCGCGAGTCACTGCCACGCCGTGACCCGCGTCTGGAGCAGCAGGCACGCAATCGCCTGCACCCGCAGCATCTCATCGCGCTGCAGGCGCTGGGCCGCGGCGCGGCAGCCCCTCAGGAACGCTGGATGGGCCCGAAGGGCGTGACGCGTCGCGATCCGCACGTCGGCCACTTCATCGCCGCCAATGGTCGCAAGCGCATCGACCGCAGTGGCCGCTCCGGGCCTGCCGCGGCGGGTGCTGGCCAGCCCGCAGTCGTGGCCAAGGCGCGCGTACTGCCGCTGGTCGAGATCGCATCACCCGCCTTCCTGATCGCGGTGGTGCCGGACATGACCGGTGGGCGATTGTCGAGTCACGACCGCGATGTACTGGGGCTGGCGCGTCAGATCGCCGATGCCGACCCCGCCCATCAGGGCGCGGTGCTGGCCATCACCTTCGGCACGCTGCGTGAGGATGGTGACGCCGCCGACAGTGTCGGACTCGGCGCGGCGGGTGCCGATCGCTGGCTGCACTTTGCCGATACTCTCCACGATGGCTACGCGCCGCTGGCTCAGCTGGCGGAGCTTGAGGCCATCGATGGCAAGCTGGCACCACGGCTGTGGTTGCTGCCGGAATCCCGTACCGGCGGCGGCGAACGCGGCCGACGTCTCGGTGCGCGCCTGCTGTGCCGGGGCGATGCGCTGGCGCGGCCCAGCGGCAATGCCTATCAGCTTGACGGCGAGCTTGCCGCCATCGGGCGTGGCGAGCTTGTCGAGGTGAGCGTCACCGGGCGCAGCGGCAATGGTCAGCAGGACCTGACCCGCCCGCTGACCCGTATCGTGCTGTGCGAGGCGGAATGCGCCGAGCCGGTGGAAGATGTGCGCCACGCCGCGCTGCCGCTCGAGTGGGAGGCGGCCAGCACCGCGCGCGCCGTGCCAGACGTGATCGAAGACCTTGGCCCGGTGGCCGTCGATCCCTCCGCGATCGCGCTGGGCGAGGCCGAATTCATTCTCTCGGCGGGCAACGGCATCCGCGATTGGGATGGCTTCCACCGCGCCGCCAGCCTGCTGGGCGCCACCGAAGGCGCCTCGCGGGTGGCGGTGGATGACGGCTTCATGCCGCGTGCCCGCCAGGTCGGCGCCACCGGTACCTGGGTGACGGCGCGGGTCTATGTCGCGGTGGGTATCTCGGGGGCCATCCAGCATCTGCAGGGCATCCAGCGCTGCGACAAGGTGGTGGCCATCAACACCGATGGCGGCTGTGACATGGTCAAGCGTGCCGATCTTTCGGTGATCGGTGACGCCGGGGCGATTCTCGCCAGCCTCTGTCAGCAGCTCGAGGCCGAACGCAGTGCCGTCAGTGATGCCTCGGCGGCGGGTCAGGCACCTGCCGCGCCCTCGACATCATCCAGTGCGTCATCCGCCACGCTTGCCGCCGACGCGGCCTGAACTCGCGCCTGTGACAGGGGAAAGGAGAAGGACATGAAGGCAGATCGTTCGTCCGTTGCGCAGCAGGCCTCGGCGCCGCTTGAGGTCGTGAGTCTGGTGTCGTTGGGGCAGCACCCGGTTTCGGGGCGTCTGCGGCGCGCCGAGCAGGACGCCCGCGCCCTGGAGCTGTGTCTGGCGCTGGAGCGTCAGTCGGCACCCGGTGCCGTAAGCCTCAGCGCCTGGCATGCCAGTGGCAGCGAGATCGCGCTCGGCAGCGAGCAGGATCAGGCGCTACGCGGCTATCTGGGCATGGGGCTGGAGTCGTTGACGCTGGTGACGCCGAATGCTCCTGGCGCTGACCCGCTCAAGGCTGTTGATCAACCGGTCGTTGATGTCTGGCCGCTGCTGGTCACGCGCCTCAAGCAGGCGGCACCGCAGCTGGTGGTGTGTGGCGGCCAGGGCGAGACCGGTGAGGGCAGTGGCCTGCTGCCGCATCTGCTGGCGGAGAGTCTTGGCTGGCCGCTGGTGGAGGGTATCGTCGCGATCGAGAGCTGCGATGGCGCGCATCTCACCGCCTTGCAGGCGCTGCCGCGTGGCCAGCGGCGACGGTTGCGCGTGAAGCTGCCGGCACTTGTCAGCGTCGATTCCGCGGCGCCGGCGGCGCGTCAGTCGGCCTTTGCACAGGCGCGGCGCGGTGAGCTGTCCACACTGGCCAGCGGCGAGCTGGTGCATGATGCACAGGCCGAGACCTTCGGCGTGGCCCCGGCTCGCAAGCGTCCCAAGCGCTTGAAGCGCATCAAGGCGACCAGCGCGCGGGACCGCTTCAAGGCCGCGGCCGCCAAGGCCGAAGGGGGTGGTGGCAAGCGGCTGGAAGGCGTAAGCGCCGAGGAGGGCGCGGCGGAAATCCTCAAGCTGCTGCGTGAGGAAGGCGTACTGCGCTGAAGCCGCGCAGACGGTAAAAAGCCCCTGTCAGCCGAGCTGACAGGGGCTTTTTCATGCAACACAGAAAGTAGCTCCTCACAGAAGGTCGCTCCTTACAGAAAGGTCACTCCTCCCACTGCCAGTCCTCATCGTTCAAGGGGTCGGGCGAGGTGTGCTCGTCGGTGCCCTGGGGGGGCTTGCGCGCTGCCTGACTGGCTTCGCGCTGGCGCATCGGCATGTTGTCGATCACCTGATAGATCTGGTCGGGGGAGACGAAGCCTTCCTGCTGCATCTTCTTGCCGCCGTCCTTGCCCATCAGGATGACGGTGAAGGGCGCGCCCTCGCGCAGTTGCATGGCATCACGCAGGGCACGCACCTCCTCGAAGCTCATCGGCACGCCATCGTGGATGCCGCGCGTGCCCATCAGCGTATAGAGCGTCATGTCGCGTTGCTGCATCTCGCCACGCGTGGCGCGCAGTTCCTCGCGCTGACGCTCGAGGTCCCGGTCCTGCTCATCCGGCGCGATCAGCACCAGCGAGCGTCGGTTCCAGGTCTCGCCCAGCAGCGGGTTGGCGGCGGGGTCGACATTGGCGGCGGTCATGGTGGTCTCCGCGGTGTCCGGCGAGGTCGGGGGCGGCGGCGCGCCAGTGGATGTCTCGGCGGGCGCGTTCAGGTCGGCATCCGAATCCAGCAGGCTGATGGCATGCACCGGCGAGCTCAACAGCAGGGCCGGCAGCAGGGCCAACAAGAGGCTCATCAGGCCCGGCATCAGCCTGTGATGCGAGAGCAGTCGAGGCAGTGCGGGCGGTATCTGTGTGGACAGTACCTGCTTGGACAGTCTCTGCTTGGACAGTCTCTGCTTGGACAGTCTCTGCGTGGACGGTATGTGCGTGGACATGGCAGTCCTCCGGCAACGAATGTTATGAGCTGGGCTAGCCAGCCTGGGCTGCAGAAGCAGGTTGCACAGGAGAATGGCACACCCGGGATGACAGCCTCTCCTTCAAGACTAAGACAGTCGCCGAGAGTTTGCTGCCCGTTGGCGCGCGATTTATGTGGTACTTCATGACATGCCACCCTCATTCAGCCTGTGAAAAGGCCAGTGGCGACATACCGATAGCGGCGGCAGCAGGTGGCATGCCTTGCTAGAGCGCGTAGCGAGCGCAGAGGCATGTCTGTATCGAGGGCGGGGCGAGTGCGTGGCGGGCAGACCTCACGCGGCTTGCTGCAGATATTTTCACAATCGTGGCGCAAGCTGTATGCGCGTCCAGCCGTCATGACGCCCGCCATGCGCGGCCCCGCGGTTTTTACGTTGCTGATCTGCGACTCATGTAACTCTGGCGATACAGAATGTTTTCAAAGAGTTGCATGAAAAAATGAACATCCTGTCGTCAGGCCCGTCTGAGTTAGGGCAAACACTTATTGATCACTGCTGGAGGCTGCAATGAAACGGATGACTGCATACATGACGGCTGCCCTGATTTCCGCGGGCATGATGTCGGCACCGGCGTTCGCTGCTGACGCACCGGCCCAGGGTCAGTCTACTGCCCAGGCGGCACAGGCTCAGGCTGGCGATTTCACTGACGCTCAGCTGGAACAGTTCGCTGCGGCCTCTCAGGACATCGCACGCATCTCTCAGGAATTCGCCGGCAAGCTGCAGAAAGCCGACGACGAGACTGCCAAGCAGAGCGTGCGTCAGGAAGCCAACGACGAGATGGTCAGCGCTGTCGAAGACTCCGGTCTGGAAGTCGCTACCTTCAACTCCATCGGTCAAGCGGTCCAGAACGACCCGGACCTGATGAAGAAGGTGCAGAAGCTGGCTCAGGAAAACTCCTGATCTCGCCTGGATGACGTTCGGGTCATCCAATGAAAACGCCGCCCCCGGTTGCCGGGGGCGGCGTTTTTTTGTGCCCATGTCTTGCGGCCTGTCAGTCAGTACCGCCTTGGTCAGTAAAGCTTTGGTCAGTAAAGCTATGGTCAGCGCCGCATGTCAGGCGCCGGCGACCGGACGAATGAGCATGTCCTGTGCCTTCTTTTCCTGCATCAGGCCACGGAACAGCGAATAGCACATCACCAGCAGTACCAGCGTGAACGGCAGCCCCGTGGCGATGGCGCCCGCCTGCAGCGAGCCCAGCGCAGCGCTTCCGCCGCCATAGAGCAGGGCACCGGCGATCAGGCCTTCCATCGCTGCCCAGAACATGCGCTGGCTGATCGGTGCATCCACCTTGCCGCCGGCGGTGATCGAATCGATCACCAGCGAACCGGAATCCGAGGAGGTCACGAAGAACACCAGTACCAACAGGATGGCGATGAAGGACGCCACACCGGACAGCGGCAGGTTGTCGAGCATCTGGAACATGGCCAGCGACACGGAATCGATGCCATTGGCCAGCGCGCCGACGCCATTGATGGCCTGTTCCAGTGCGGTACCGCCGAAGACTGACATCCACACGATGGTGACGAGTGTCGGTACCAGCAGCACGGCGGTGACGAATTCGCGTACGGTGCGGCCGCGCGAGACACGTGCGATGAACATGCCGACGAACGGTGACCAGGAAATCCACCACGCCCAGTAGAAGACGGTCCAGCCGTGGAACCAGCTTTCATCGGGGCGGCCGATCCAGTTGGACAGCGGCAGTAGATATTCCACATAGCTGAGGGTGGTGGTGCCCAGGCCCATGAGAATGGCGAGTGTCGGCCCGAAGATGAGGATGAAGATGATCAGGACAGCGGCGATGATCATGTTGATGTTGGAAAGCAGCTTCACGCCGCCATCCAGGCCACGACTGACCGAGTAGATGGCCACCAGCGTCACCAGGATGATGATCGCGATCTGGGTCGGCAGGCCATCGCCGACGCCGAACAGGTAGTCCAGCCCCGATGCTGCCTGAGCGGAGCCCAGCCCCAGCGAAGTCGCCAGACCGAAGATGGTCGCCAGCACGGCGAGGATATCGACGATATGCCCCATCCAGCCCCAGGTGCGCTCACCGAGTATCGGGTAGAACGCCGAGCGGATGGTCAGCGGCAGGCCCTTGTTGTAGGTGAAGAAGGCCAGCGACAGCCCGACCACGGCGTAGATGGCCCAGGGATGCAGGCCCCAGTGATACATGGTGGCGCCCAGCGCGGCGCGTGCTCCTTCCGGCGTCCCGGCGGGTGCGTTCAGTGGCGTGCCGTACCAGTCGGTGTAGTAGGCCACCGGTTCGGCGACGCTCCAGAACATCAACCCGATGCCCATGCCAGCGGCGAACAGCATCGCGAACCAGGAGCGTGTCGAGAACTCGGGCTTCGCCTTCTGACCGCCCAGGCGCAGCTTGCCCACCGGGTGCACGATCAGCAGCAGGCAGAACAGCACGAAGAGGTTGCCGGCCAGCATGAACAGCCAGTCGCCATGTGCGATGGACCAGGCCTTGGCGCCGCCCAGGGCACTTTCCGCGCCCGCTGGGAAGAGGATGGCAAACAGGATGAAGCTGACGATCAGCACGGCGCTGATCGCGAAGACGGGGTTGTGAACATCGAGACCCATGACCTGGACATTGTCCTGGCCGATCTCGTAGTCCGTGTCATACGGATTCGATGACATGTGGTGACCTCATGTTGTTATTGGTGTCGCCAGCCGGGCAGGGCAGCTGGCGTGAAGCGAGGTGTTGTCGTGGGTGTCTCCCGGGGCTGCGATGTGGGAAGGGGGTGGAATGGCAATCCGGAGCGCGGTGGCGAGTCTGACTGCGGGGCAGGTCGCCACCGGCCCTCGTGATTGTGTGAGGGCTGGGCGAGAGCGAGTTAGCTGGATACGACGCCGGCATATGCGTGACTGACATAGGGGGCGATTCAGCGCTCAGAGCGGTTGTCGCAGGTGTGCCCGCTTTGTAGATTGCGATCTACAGTGAAGGAAAGTGGTGCGTGCTCCCTGACCGCGCACCACTTTCGCGCCCGAGACTTCACTCCTCGCGCGATACGCCAGTCCTTGCCTGCTCCTGCCCAATAACAACACCGTGGTGCCGCCATGACGCCTGAGACCCTGACCGAGCCGACACCTGTCGCTCGCCGCCGTTCGCGCAGCCAGTTGCGCGGCCGTCCGCTGGATGCCGAGGCCTGGGCCGAGGTACAGCGCCTGCTGGGCGATGCCCCGGCGCAGCGTGACCTTCTGCTCGAATATCTGCATGTGCTCAATGATGAGGTCGGCTACCTGACACTGGCCCATCTGCGCGCGCTGGCCGAGTGGATGCGCCTGCCGATGGCCGAGGTCTACGAGACGGCCACCTTCTATGCCCACTTCACCGTGGTTCGCGATGGCGAGACGCCGCCCGCGGCGCTGACCGTGCGCGTCTGTGATTCGCTGTCCTGCCAGCTGGCCGGCTCCGAGGCCTTGCGCGCCGGTCTCGCCTCGGGGCTGGACCCCGAACAGGTGCGCGTGCTGCGTGCGCCCTGCATGGGGCGCTGCGACAGTGCGCCGGTGGCGGAGGTCGGGCATTACCATCTCGGCCACGCCAGCGTGCAAGGCGTCACGGCGGCGATTGCCGAAGGCCATGTGCATGCCGCGCCGGCAGCGAGTCTCGACTATCCGCGGCTGGCGGAATATCGCGCCAGTGGTGGCTATGGGCTGCTCGCCGCGCTGGATGGCGGTGAGGTCAGCATCGAGGACCTGGCGCAGATGATCGAGCAGGCCGGTCTGCGTGGCCTGGGCGGGGCGGGCTTCCCGACGTTTCGCAAGTGGGGCTTCGTGCGTGCCGAGGCGAGGCCGCGCTATTGCGTGATCAATGCCGATGAAGGCGAGCCCGGCACCTTCAAGGACCGCTGCTATCTGGAGCGTGAGCCGCACACCTTCCTCGAGGGCGCGCTGGCCAGTGCGCATGCCATCGAGGCCGAGGCGCTCTACCTCTATCTGCGCGACGAATACCCGACCCTGAATGAGGTGCTGCGCGAGTGCATCGCGGAGCTGGAAGCCGCAGGCCTCGTCGCGCCGGGCTATATCCAGCTGCGGCGTGGCGCCGGCGCCTATATCTGTGGCGAGGAATCGGCACTGATCGAGTCGCTGGAAGGCAAGCCCGGCAAGCCGCGTCAGCGGCCGCCCTTCGTGGCGCAATGTGGCTTGTTCGGTCGCCCGACCCTGGTCAACAACGTCGAGACGGTCTATTGGATCGCGCGGCTCCATCGCGAAGGCCATGACCACTACGTCGCGGCCGGCCGTCAGGGACGTCAGGGGCTGCGCAGCTTCTCGCTCTCCGGGCGCGTCAGACGCCCGGGCATGTATCTGGCACCGGCCGGCATCACGCTCAGCGAGCTGGTCGAGGAATATGGCGGCGGCATGGCCGACGGCCATCGTCTGCGTGCCTATCTGCCCGGCGGCGCCTCCGGCGGCATTCTGCCGGCCAGCAAGGCGGACCTGCCGCTGGATTTTGACACCCTGCAGGCCCACGGCTGCTTCATCGGCTCGGCCGCGGTGGTGGTGCTGTCGGATAAGGACGATCTGGCAGCGGTGGCGCGCAATCTGATGAGCTTCTTCATGGACGAGTCCTGCGGCCAGTGCACGCCGTGTCGTGTCGGCACGCGTCAGATGCTGGCGGCGCTCAGCGGCGATGAGTGGGATGAGACGCTACTGACGCGCTTGTCGCAGGTGATGATGGACGCCTCGATCTGTGGGCTCGGTCAGGCCGCGCCCAATCCGGTGCTCGGCCTGCTCAAGGACTTCCGGGAGACCCTCGCCAGCAGCGGGGTGCGCTTGATCGCCACGAGCCATGCGGCTGACGCCACGGGAGGTGAGGCATGAATGCGCTGACAGGGTTGGGCAACTCATCCTCGGATGATCAGCCGCTGCGCGAGGATGGCTTCACCATCACGCTGGATGGTGCGGAGGTGACGGCCTATCCCGGCGAGACGCTATGGAAGATCGCCAAGCGTGCCGGTGAGACGATTCCCCATCTCTGCTACAGCGAAGCGCCGGATTATCGCGGCGATGGCAACTGTCGCGCCTGCATGGTCGAGATCGATGGCGAGCGCACTCTCGCCGCCAGCTGTATCCGCGAGGCGCGGGCGGGCATGGTGGTGCGCAGTGCCAGCTCACGGCGTGCCGGCGAGGCGCGTGCGATGGTGGTGGAGCTGCTCGCCGCCGATATGCCCGCCGAGGCGCACAACCCCGATGTCAGCAGCCACTTCATGGCGATGGCCGAGCTGCTGGCGGTGGATGTCGGGCGCGCTCGCGAGACCCTGTGCGGCGCCCGCGAGACGGTCCGCGAGTGGCTGGGGGATACGGTGGAGGAGTGGTTGCCGACGCAGGCCAGCGCTCTCGATCACTCCCATACCGCGATGGCGGTCAATCATGATGCCTGCATCAGCTGCGGCCTGTGCGTGCGCGCCTGTCGCGAGGTACAGGTCAATGACGTGATCGGGCTGGCGGGGCGCGGCAGCAATACGCGCATCGTGTTCGATCTCGAGGACCCGATGGGCGACAGCACCTGCGTCGCCTGCGGCGAGTGCGTGCAGGCCTGCCCGACCGGCGCCCTGATGCCTGCCGCCCAGGTGGATGAGCAGGGCTTCGGCGACAGCGCCGCCGTCGATGAGCGCGTCGCCTCCATCTGCCCGTACTGCGGCGTGGGCTGTCAGCTGGAGTATCAGGTCAGTCGCGGCAGCGGCGAGGCGTTGAGTGTCGAGGGCCAGCCGGTCGCGACCCTGGCGGATGCCCAGCAGGGCATGGCGGACGGCGACTCCCTCAAGACTGACAAGCGCCGACAGCGCGTCGCGGATACGCGGCTGGACAACATCATCGCGGTCAGTGGCCGCGACGGGCCCTCCAACCACGGCCGGCTGTGCGTGAAGGGGCGCTTCGGCTTCGATTATCCGCGCCATCCGGAGCGTCTGATCCGCCCCCTGATCCGCCGTGACGGCGTAGCCAAGGGGCTGGATGCGAACTTTGACCCCGCCCACCCGCTGACCCACTTCCGTGAGGCCAGCTGGGACGAGGCCCTCGAGGTCGCGGCCGAGGGGCTCATGCGCCTCAAGCGCGCGCATGGCCCCGACAGCCTGGCGGGCTTCGGCAGCGCCAAGTGCACCAACGAGGAGGCGTGGCTGTTCCAGAAGCTGGTGCGCACCGGCTTCGGCTCCAACCATGTCGATCACTGTACGCGTCTGTGTCATGCAAGTTCGGTGGCGGCGCTGATGGAAGGCGTCGGCTCGGGCGGCGTGAGCGCCTCCTTCATGCAGGCCGAGCAGTCCGATCTGATCGTGCTGACCGGCTGCAACCCGGGCGTCAATCATCCGGTGGCGGCGACCTTCTTCAAGCGCGCCGCCAAGCGTGGCACACGCATCGTGGTGATCGACCCGCGTGCGCTGGCGCTGCGTCGTCAGGCGCATCGCTCGATCCAGTTCACGCCGGGGGCGGACGTGGCGCTGTTCAATGCCATGCTCAACGTCATCATCAGCGAGGGGCTGGCCAATCAGGCCTATATCGAGGCACACACCGAGGACTTCGCCGCGCTGGCGGAGCATGTCGCGGCGCTGACGCCGGAGGCGATGTCGCCGCTGTGTGGCGTGGCGGCAGAAGAGATTCGCGCCGTGGCCCGCGAGTACGCGACCGCCAGGCGCGCGATGATCTTCTGGGGCATGGGCATCTCGCAGCACACCCACGGCACCGACAACGCGCGTTGCCTGATCGCGCTGGCGCTGGTGTGTGGTCATGTCGGGCGTGAAGGCACCGGCCTGCACCCGCTGCGCGGTCAGAACAATGTCCAGGGTGCCTCGGATGCCGGGATGATTCCGATGGTGTTCCCCGACTATCAGCCGGTGGGCGACACGGCGGCGCGCGAGCGGCTGGAAGCGCTGTGGCAGACCCCGCTCTCGGCGACGCCGGGCCTGACGGTGGTGGAGATCATGCACGCCATCCACGCCGATCAGATCCGCGGCATGTACATTCTCGGCGAGAATCCGGCGATGTCGGACCCGGATCTCGAGCATGCGCGCAGCGCGCTGGCGCATCTGGAGCACCTGGTGGTGCAGGACATCTTCGTCACCGAGACGGCACAGTTCGCCGATGTGGTGCTGCCTTCGTACGCCTGGCCGGAGAAGGACGGCAGCGTCACCAATACCAACCGGCAGGTGCAGCGTGGCCGGGCGGCACTGCGCGCCCCGGGCGAGGCCAAGCCGGACTGGTGGATCACCCAGCAGCTGGCGCGGCGCATGGGGCTTGACTGGGATTACGCCGGGCCGGAGGAGATCTACGCCGAGATGCAAAAAGGCATGGATTCCCTCGACAACATCGACTGGGCGCGGCTGTCCGAGGAGAACTCGGTGACCTATCCGTGCCTGACGCCGGGGGGCGAGGGCGAGGATGTGGTATTCGGCGAGGGCTTCCCGCGCGCCAGCGGCCGTGCCCGCTTCGTACCGACCTGGCCCACGCCGCCGGATGAGACGCTGGATGACGACTATCCGACGGTGTTGACCACCGGCCGTCAGCTCGAACACTGGCATACCGGCTCGATGACGCGCCGCGCGGCGGTACTCGACAATCTCGAGCCGGCCGCCGTGGCCACGCTCAATCCGGTGGAGCTGGAGCGCCTGAGTATCACGCCGGGCGAGCCGCTCTCGATCACCACGCGACGTGGCCAGATCACCCTCGCTACCCGCGCCGATCCGCTGACGCCGGCCGGCATGGTCTTCGTGCCATTCTGCTACGCCGAAGCCGCCGCCAACCTGTTGACCAATCCGGCGCTCGATCCGGTGGGCAAGATTCCCGAGTTCAAGTACGCCGCCTGCCGTCTGGCCAGAGCCGAACCCGCCTCGGCGGGTGTGGAGAGCTGAAGCAGACATGTGAGGCGGACATGGCAAGCGGGCTGGACCGAGCGGATAGATCGAGGCAATAGACCGCAACCGAGCCAGACGCGCCTGACGCAAATGCCTACGCCAGTGGCGTGGGCAGGCACGCAGAGGGCGCCCCGGTCTGACCAGAATGTCGGAGACAGCCCGTCGTGCATTTCGGCTATCCTCAGAAAGGCTATGCTCAGAACAGAGTGGGTCAATACCAATGACAATGCCCGCCGTCAGCGAGCAAGGAGAATGACGATGATGATCGTGGAGCTGATTGATCACGAAGACTTTCGTGAGCGGCTGGTGGCGCTGGGCGTGCAGATTTCCGAGCATGCCTGCGCGGATACCTGCGCGCGCATGGCACTCAGAAAGCATGCCGAGGTGGGCGTGCCGGGCCTGCAGGAACTGGTGCGCGAGCTGGTGATGCACTCCGATATCCTGCTGCCGTCGGTGCGCCAGGCGCTGGACAAGTATCTGCTGCCGGGACTGCGCTAGGCGCGGCACTCCTGAAAGATTGCGCGCCGCGCGCTGACACTGATTGCCAGATGAACAAAAGGGCCTGTCGACTGACAGGCCCTTTTGCGTGGGTGCTCACTCGCCTCTTTTCACTGCGCGCAGTGGCTCAGGTCGCTGCGTTGGCGCGATCGTATTCGCGCTTCTCCCAGCGCAGACCGCGGAACAGCGAGAAGCACATCACCAGCAGCACCACCGTGAAGGGCAGTCCCGTGGAGATGGCGCCCGCCTGCAGCGCACTCAGTGCGGTGCTGCCGCCGCCATACAGCAGGGCACAGGCGATCAGGCCGCCGGCCGCTGCCCAGAAGATGCGCTGGCGCGTCGGAGCATCCTGCTTGCCACCGGCGGTGATGGAATCGATCACCAGCGAGCCGGAGTCGGAGGAGGTCACAAAGAACACCAGCACCAGCACGATGGCGACGCAGGAGGTGATGGAGGACAGCGGCAGGCTGTCGAACATCTGGAACATGGCCATCGAGGGAGTGTCGATGCCCTGGGCCAGCTCGCTGCCGGCGGCTCGTGCCTCTTCCAGTGCGGTGCCGCCGAAGACGGTCATCCACACGATGGTGACCAGGGTCGGTACCACCAGCACGGCGGTGACGAATTCGCGCACGCTGCGTCCGCGCGAGATACGCGCGATGAACATGCCGACGAACGGCGACCAGGAAATCCACCAGGCCCAGTAGAAGATGGTCCAGCTATGGAACCAGCCTTCGTCGGGGCGATCGATCCAGTTGGAGAGCGGCAGCAGATATTCCAGATAGCCGACGCTGGTGGTGCCGAGTCCGGTGATGATGTCCATGGTCGGGCCGACGATGAACAGGAACACCACCAGCAGCGCGGCCAGCATCATGTTGAGATTGGAGAGGCGTTTGACGCCGCCATCCAGGCCGCGACTCACCGAGTAGATGGCCGCGAGCGTGACCGCCACGATCACGCCGATCTGACTGACCAGCCCATCGCCGATGCCGAACAGATGGTCCAGCCCCGAGGCCGCCTGTGCCGCGCCCAGCCCCAGAGAGGTGGCAAGGCCGAACAGGGTGGCGAGCACCGCGACGATATCGATGATATGGCCGCTCCAGCCCCATACACGTTCACCCAGCAAGGGGTAGAACACCGAGCGCAGCGTCAGCGGCAGGCCCTTGTTGTAGGCGAAGAAGGCCAGCGACAGGCCGATCACGGCATACATGGCCCACGGGTGAAGCCCATAGTGGAAGACGGTGGCCGAGAGTGCCGCCGTTGCGCCTTCCGGCGTACGCGGTGGTGCGTTCAGTGGCGTGCCGGACCAGTCGGTGTAGTACGCCACTGGCTCGGCGACCCCCCAGAACATCAGGCCGGTGCCCATGCCGGCCGCGAACAGCATCGCGAACCAGGCCATCCGGCTGAATTCCGGCTTGGCGTCGCGTCCGCCCAGACGCAGGCGGCTGACCGGGTGCAGGACCAGCAGTAGGCAGAACAGGATGAAGAAGTTGCTGGAGAGCATGAACAGCCAATCACCATGGGTGATGGACCATGCCTTGGCGCCGCCCAGTGCCGACTCGGCCGACTCGGGCATCAGCAGCGTGAACAGGATGAAGCCTACGATCAGCAGCGCACTGATGGTGAAGACCGGCTTGTGGACATCCAGCCCGAGTCGCTGAACATTGTCCTGACCGATCTGGTAATCCGTCACATACGGATTCGATGACATGGAGTTACCTCGTATGTTTTCTTTCGATAGCCGCTCCTGTGGGCATCTCGAGTCAGAATGAGGGACCTTGTCCCGCCTGGTGGAAGCGTTCAGACCTTGGTCTGAAGCCTTGTGCAACATGCGCCTTTCTGCCAGTTGCAGGTGGTGGCGTCAAACCTTGAGCCATCCTTGTCGTGCGCTGAAAGGCATTGATTGTATTAAGGTTTATGGATTTCCTATCCGTGCCGGAAAGTCATTCGGGGCGCTGTAAACTGAACAGGCTATCCGTGCGTGCATAGTCACTGCCGGCCATGCGCCCGATGGCACGCAGCACCTCATTGTCGACATGCCGCCCATCCCAGACCGCTGCGTCGGCATGCATCACCACCACCTCGGCCAGCACCAGTGAACCGGCCAGCGGCTGATCACCGAACGAGATGATGTCGCGCAGTCGACAGCCGAAGGCGATCGGGGCGCCCTCCACGCGCGGGACCGCAAGCGGCGGCATGGCCACCTTGTTCAGGCCCGCGTGGGTGAACTCATCCTCGTCGGCGGCGAGACTGGCGCTGGTGAGATTGAGCGCCTCGCTCATCGCCTCGCCACCGATGTGAATGACGCATTCCGCGACCTGCCCGAGGTTGTTGAGGGTGTCCTTGGTCTTGCCTTCGCCATTGCGCAGCGGGCTGAAGGCGAGCACCGGCGGATTGATGCTGGCGATGGTGAAGAACGAGAAGGGCGCGAGGTTGGTGTTGCCTGCCGCATCGATGGTCGAGACCCAGGCGATCGGCCGGGGCGCGATGCTGCCCGAGAACAGGCGATAGAGGATGCCTGCGGGAAGCTGGTCGGCGGCGATGAGGGAATGCGTGGTCGAGGAGGCAGTCATGGTAGGGCTCTCGTTGCAGGGCTGTTGTTGTAGAGCTGTCATTGCAGAGCTGTAGCTGTAGAGCTGTCATCGCAGAGCTGTCATCGCAAAGCGGGCGTTTCAGGGCATGGCTCTCGACCCGCTCAGGCAGCATGTCGCACGGCCCTGACATTGGAGAGAGTGTGAGCCCGCCAGGCCCAGAGCCCGATAAGCCAAGAGACCCGGCAAGCCAAGAGACCCGGCAAGCCAAGAGACCGCTAGACCGAGAGCTCGAGAATCTGGCCGTCGCGGCGAGTGGCGGCCGCGAATCATCGCTGATGGGGAACGCGAATCGCGCCTGACCTCAGGCCGATGGTGCTGGTGAAGAGAGACCTGTGTGGCCGCTGGGCGTGGAAAAGGCCCCGGGAAATTCTCCCAGATCATTGTCCCTATTTTTGGTGTGGTCAATTGTCGCAGGTCTTGACCTTTTTCGAGGATGTTGTTCCTGACGCCGCGGTCGAGTTCATTCCTTGTCTGACTCAAGTCACACAATGGGGGCGGGAAACCGGATTTTTGTGCAAAATTGGTAACCAGAGAGTTTCTGAGGTGTGTTTATTTGTGTATTTTTTATGATGGAAGGCTGGGCGTCATCTGGCAGAAAGGTGGTGAGTCCGCGTAAATGAATGACGGAAAATGACACTCATCAGGCCATTTGGTTCGGCATTGATCATGAGAATGGCATGCCAAGGTTGCGAAAAAGTGTCCCCTGTTGATCGGGAATGCCAGCATCATGTGAGACGCATCATGGTGCATTTACCTGTCAGGTAATGATCGATAATGATGCATGTTTTCTCGTCAATGAACGCCGGCCTCATACAAGTATCATGTCGGGAAAATGCCTCTCTCGCCCGGGTTGGGGGAGTACTTCAGCAACTTTTGAAAGGCTTATCGGTACAATTTTTGGCATTTAATTTCAATTGGTGGCTGTTTATTGGGGTTTTGTTGCGCAGTATCGTGTGGCGGTAGTGGTTGCTTCGACGCCACCTGGTGCGCCGATGGCGAGGACATCTGTGGGGATGCACTGAATTGTGACGCGACAAGGTCGTGATTCTCACGGGCATCATCAAGCAGGGCAGGGGGGCTGGCATCGCGGAGAAGGCCGGTGAATGACGAGCTGTCTGGCCCTGCAAGGCATGCACTGTCGCGACATCATTGCCGTGAGTGTCGGCTTCCCCCTCCGATCCCGCTGCTTTAACCTCCCTCGAGCGTGAGAGAACTCATGCCGCTCAAGGCATGATTGGCGCGCACCGGATGGCCGAAGTCATCCGCATGTGGCCCCTGGTGCGTCATCCTGCCCCGTAGTCAGCCCCCCTGTCTTTTCTCTATCCTGTGCCCGCCTGCGGGAAATCTTCTGATTTCGTTCGAAAGATCGACGGCTTCCTGTTGGTCATTTCTTCGAACGCTGTGTTCCACATGTGGGCTCGTCATGACGCCATGGCGTGTTCCAACGAGGTCGTGAGATGAGAAAAAGCCTAATGCGGGGGGCTCTGCGGGGACTCCCTATCCTCGCGGGATTATTGATGCTGTCCGGCTGTGACGCCGTACTCTTCGATCCCAAGGGGCCTATCGGTGAATCCGAAAAGTCGCTGATCCTGACTGCTACCTACCTGATGCTCGTGGTTGTTATCCCGGTCATCTTCATGACGCTGTGGTTCGCCTGGCGCTATCGCGATACCAAGCAGAGCAAGGCGACCTACACGCCCAACTGGGCGCATTCCACCAAGATCGAGATCGTGGTCTGGGGCATTCCGTGCCTGATCATCCTCGCTCTGGGCATCCTGACCTGGAAGAGCACGCACGAGCTGGACCCGCGTGCCGAGATCGTCGACGGCGGTGAGCCGATCGAGGTGCAGGTCGTGTCCATGGACTGGAAGTGGTTGTTCATCTATCCGGAGCAGGGCATCGCGACGGTCAATGAACTGGCCATGCCGGTGGATCGTCAGGTTCGCTTCCACATCACATCCGACACGGTGATGAACTCGTTCTTCGTCCCGCAGCTCGGTAGCCAGATCTATGCAATGGCGGGGATGGAAAACCGTCTGCACCTGATCGGCAGTGAAGTGGGTACCTACGACGGTATCTCTGCCAGCTATAGCGGCGCCGGCTTCGCCGACATGCACTTCAAGGCGCATGTCATGAGCGAAGGCGACTTCGACGCCTGGATCGAGAAGGCACGCGGCAGCAGCAAGGTGCTGGATGACGCTGGTCTTGCCGCTCTCAAGGAGCCGAGCGAGGACGTCGCCCCGACCTTCTATGGTCAGGTCAAGCCGAACCTGTATGAGCAGATCATGGCGCCCTACATGGACGGCATGGAGCTGGGCATGAGCGATGATCAGATGCGCCACATGAAGAAGGGTGGAATGCATCACGACAGCGCCGAAGACGGCATGTCCGATCATGACGCTTCTGGTCACGCTGAATCTGCGATGGCAACCGAGGAATAAGCAATGCTTGGAAAACTCACATTAGAGGCGATTCCGTATCACGAGCCGATCATCATGATCGTGCTTGCGGCGGTAATCCTCGGTGGTGCAGCCCTTGTCGGCTTCATCACGGTAAAGAAAAAGTGGGCCTACCTGTGGAATGAGTGGTTCACCTCTGTCGATCACAAGAAGATCGGCATGATGTACATCATCGTCGCGTTGGTGATGCTGATCCGTGGTTTCTCCGATGCGATCATGATGCGTTCCCAGCAGATGCTGGCGTCCAGTGGTGGTCAGGGCTATCTGCCCCCGGATCACTACGACCAGATCTTCACTGCCCACGGCGTGATCATGATCTTCTTCGTGGCGATGCCGCTGGTCATCGGTCTGATCAACGTTGTCGTGCCGCTGCAGATCGGCGCACGTGACGTGGCCTTCCCGTTCCTGAACTCGCTCAGCTTCTGGCTGTTCGTGGTCGGCGCGCTGCTGGTCAACATCTCTCTGGGTCTGGGTGAGTTCGCCAAGACTGGCTGGCTGGCCTATCCGCCGTTGTCGGGGGCCAATTACAGCCCCGGGGTCGGGGTGGATTACTGGATCTGGTCATTGCAGATCTCCGGTGTCGGTACCCTGCTGACAGGTGTCAACTTCATCGCCACCATCCTCAAGATGCGTGCGCCGGGCATGTCCCTGATGAAGATGCCGGTCTTCACCTGGACCGCACTGTGCGCCAACGTCCTGATCGTCGCGGCCTTCCCGATTCTGACCGCTACCATCGCGATGCTGACGCTCGATCGCTACCTCGACTTCCACTTCTTCACCAATGACCTTGGTGGAAACATGATGATGTACGTCAACCTCATCTGGGCCTGGGGCCATCCTGAGGTGTACATCCTGGTGCTGCCGGTCTTCGGTGTGTTCTCCGAAGTCATCGCCACCTTCTCCAAGAAGAAGCTGTTCGGTTACACCTCGCTGGTGTGGGCGACTCTCGTCATCACCGTCCTGTCGTTCATCGTCTGGCTGCACCACTACTTCACCATGGGTGCCGGCGCTGACGTGAACGCCTTCTTCGGTATCGCGACGATGATCATCTCGATCCCGACAGGTGTGAAGATCTTCAACTGGCTGTTCACCATGTACCGCGGTCGCGTCGAAATGACCTCTCCGGTACTGTGGACCCTGGGCTTCATCGTCACCTTCACCATCGGTGGCATGACCGGCGTTCTGCTGGCCGTTCCGGGCGCCAACTACGTACTGCACAACTCGCTGTTCCTGATCGCCCACTTCCACAACGTCATCATCGGCGGCGTGGTCTTCGGTGCGATGGCCGGTATCACCTACTGGTTCCCGAAAGCGACCGGCTTCATGCTGTGCGAGAAGTGGGGCAAGCGTTCCTTCTGGTTCTGGATCACTGGCTTCTACCTCGCCTTCATGCCGCTGTACATCCTCGGCTTCATGGGCATGACCCGTCGTCTGCAGCACGTCGACAACCCGCTGTGGGTGCCGTACCTGGTCGTCGCCTTCATCGGTGCTGTCCTGATCCTGATCGGTATCGCGTGCACCGTGATCCAGATCGCGGTCAGCATCAAGAACCGCAAGCAGCTGCAGGACACCACTGGCGATATCTGGGGCGGTCGTACCCTGGAGTGGAGCACCACTTCACCGGCACCGTTCTACAACTTCGCTCACGAGCCGCAGGTTTCCGAGCTCGACGAGTTCTGGGAAATGAAGGAACGTGGCATCGAGCAGGAGGCCAAGAAGCCTTATGCGCCGATCCACATGCCGCGCAACGCCGCTGCTGGCGTCATCATCTCCGCCTTCAGCCTGGTGTTCGGTTTCGCACTGATCTGGCACATCTGGTGGATGGCCGTGGTCGGGCTGGTCGGCATGATCGCTACCTTCATCGTGCGCTCCTTCAACTACGACATCGACTACTACGTGTCCGTCGAGGAAGTGGAGCGTGTCGAGCGTGAGGGTCGCGAGCGTCGCGCCCTGCCCAGCGCCCGCACACCTAACGACACAGTGGTTCAGGGGTAATCATGGCGAATAATGCAATGACATCTCACGATGGGGCGCATGACGCCCATGACGATCACGAGCATCACGATACCAACGGCCTGAAGGTCTTCGGTTTCTGGCTCTATCTGCTGAGCGACTGCATCCTGTTCGCGATGCTGTTCGCGGTCTACGTGGTACTGAGCCAGGCGTATGCCGGTGGCCCGACGGGCGCCGAGATCTTCGAGCTGAACTTCGTGCTGGTCGAGACCGCGCTGCTGCTGGCCTCGAGCTTCACCTACGGCCTGGCGATGCTGGGCATGAACCGCGGAGACAGCTCCGCGGTGATCAAGTGGCTGATGATCACCTTCGCCTGTGGCGCAGGCTTCATCGCGATGGAAATCTATGAGTTCTACCACCTGATCGTGAACGGCCAGGGTCCGGACAAGTCCGCGTTCCTGTCTGCCTTCTTCACCCTGGTCGGCACCCACGGTCTGCACGTGACCGTCGGTCTGATCTGGATGGCGCTGCTGATCTTCCAGGTCAAGAAGAAAGGTCTGACGGAAGTGCATCGCGGTCGTCTGATGATGCTCAGCCTGTTCTGGCACTTCCTGGACGTCATCTGGATCTGCGTCTTCACCGTCGTCTATCTCACAGGAGTGATGCTATGAGCCATTCCAACAACGACCACAACGACAATCACGGCAGCGTCAAGCAGTACGTGACCGGTCTGATTCTCTCCATCATCCTGACCATCATCCCGTTCGGGATGGTGATGATGATGGATGATCCGGGTGTCGGCGTGATCTGGGCCATCTACGGTTTCGCCATCGCTCAGGTCTTCGTGCAGCTGTACTTCTTCCTGCACCTGGACGGCTCCAAGGAGCAGAGCTGGAATGTCATGGCCATGCTGTTCACCGTGGTGATCGTGGCAATCGTCGTTGGTGGTTCCATATGGATCATGATCGAGCTGAATCAGAACATGATGCCCATCTGATAGCGTGAGCCTGATGATCAAGGACTACCTGCGTACCACCAAGCCGGGCATTATCTTCGGCAACCTGATCACCGTCAGCGGCGGCTTCTTTCTCGCTTCCGGTGGTGAGGTGGATTGGGCGCTGTTCATCGCCACCCTGGTCGGGGTGGCGTTGATCGTGGCCTCAGGCTGTGTGTTCAACAACTGCATCGATCGCGATATCGACCGCCACATGGCACGTACCCAGGGCCGTGCTCTGGTGCAGGGCGACATCTCGCTGAAGGGGGCCTTCGTCTTCGGCAGCGTGCTGGGCCTTGCAGGCTTCTGGCTTCTGGCCGCGATGACCAATCTCATGGCGATGATCGCCGTGGGGCTGGGCTTCGTGATCTATGTCGGGGCCTACAGCATGTGGCTCAAGCGTGGCTCGGTGTATGGCACCCTCATCGGCTCACTGTCCGGCGCTGCGCCGCCAGTGGTCGGCTACCTGGCCGTCACCGGTCAGGCGGACATGGGGGCGCTGCTGCTGTTGATCATCTTCAGCATGTGGCAGATGCCGCATTCCTATGCGATTGCCATGTTTCGTGTCGATGACTATCGGGCCGCCAATATTCCGGTACTCCCGGTAGCGCGAGGCATGGAGCATGCCAAGCGTGTAGTGACGGGGTACATTGCCGGCTTCATCCCGGTGTCGCTGTTGCTGACACTGTGGGGATATACCGGCATCTGGTATCTGGTAGTCGCGACCGTCACGGGTGGCTGGTGGCTGTATCTGGCCGCCTGGCGCCTCAAGGATCAGCCTGATGCCTCCTGGGCACGCAAGCTGTTCGGCTTCTCCATCATCATCGTCATGGCGCTCAGCCTGATGATGAGCCTGGACACGCAGCTGTAATCCAGCCGTAGTACCTCTCGGGTGACCCGCCATCGGCGTGTTGCCCGAGTGAAAGCCAAAAAAACCCGCCACCGGCTTGCCGGTGGCGGGTTTTTTCTTGCCTGTCTTTCAGAGTCTCAGGTTTCGAGGACTCAAGGACTCAAGCCCTCAGGCCAGCTGCAGATGCGGCTCCTGCTGTCCCTTGAGCGCTTCCTGCATGCGCTCGGCATACCAGTCGACGAAGTCGACGACACCGAACTCGAAGGTCGCCGAGTAGGGGCCGGGCTGATAGGCGCTGGAGTTGACGCCGCGCTGGTTCTCTTCCACCAGCTGACGGTCCTGATCATTGGTGGCGTCCCACACCTTGCGCAGCTTCGCCAGGTCGTAGTCGACACCTTCCACCGCGTCCTTGTGCACCAGCCATTTGGTGGTCACGCGGGTCTTGAGGGGGCCGATCGGGTCGACCTGGAAGACCACGGCATGATCGCCCATGAAGTGGTTCCAGGAGTTGGGCAGGTTGAGGATGCGCAGCGAGCCCATGTCGGGGCTTTGCAGGCGACCCAGCAGCTTCTTGCACGCCGGGGTGCCGTCCGTGGTCATCGAGACGGTGCCTTCCAGCAGCGGCGTGCGCGTCATGCGATTGCGGCGACCGAAGCGCACCAGTTGATAGGGCACCTTCTCGGCATCCCAGTCGGCCTGCTTCTTGGCGACCAGCGCCTTGTAGGCCTCGGTGGCACGCGGGTCATCGGTGTCATCGAATTCCTGCAGGGTGTTGAGCAGCTCCGGGTGGGAGCCATCGCAGTGATAGCACTCGCGATTGTTCTCGATCACCAGCTTCCAGTTGCCTTCCTCGATGATGGAGGAGCTGGCCGCGACCTTGACGTTCTCCATGTCGTAGGGCTTGAGGTAGAACTCCAGCGTCTTGAAGAACGGCTCGCAGTTCTCGGGCTGCTCGGCGAGGTTGATGAACAGCATGCCGCCGGCTGAGCGCACGTGGACGGGGTGCAGGCCGTATTCACTGGTATCGAAGGTGGTACCCATGTCGGAACCGGCGAACAGCAGGCGGCCATCCAGCTCATAGGTCCACTTGTGATAGCCGCACACCAGCTTGGCGACCTTGCCACGCTCGGTGCTGCACAGGCGGGACCCGCGATGGCGACAGACGTTATGGAAGGCATGGATGGCCCCGTTGTCACCGCGCACGATGATGATCGGACTGTTGCCTACATCCATGGTCATGAAGTTGCCCTTGAGCGGGATCTCGCTGCTGAGACCGGCAAACAGCCACTCGCGCTCGAAGATCTCCTTCATGTCGAGATCGAACAGGCGCTGATCATTGTAGAAGGGCTGGGGCAGGGTGTAGCCGGGACTGCGGGCCTCTAGAAGCCGCGCGGCGGCCTCGCGTACCGCCTGACGCTGCTGATCCTGAGCGTGTTCCAGTAAGTCGCTCATCGCGGTGTCCTCGCACGGTCGGTAGGCGCCGGGAGCAGGGTCGCCTTGGGTTGAGTGAGTGTGCTGATCATTGTTGTTGTGAAGCCGGGACAGAGGGAACGAGTGAACAGACCATTGCCGGGCAGCACCGCGGGGCTACATCGGGGCCCCATGAGGGAGTGCCAATGCATCGCGCGGTGCGTCATCCCGTCCTGGTCGGTTCGGGTGTCGAGGGCGGCGCAGGCAGAGTGCCGCTCGCTCGACAGGATAGTCAGCGTGGAAGTTCAGGCAGTCCGCATGACATCTGAGTGGCATTGCCACGCATGGATCGCAGTGTGGCTGAGGTCAAGTCACGACTTATGTCTGATGGCGACGCTCAATGATGTATTTCCGACGCCGGTCGTCTGCGCAGGGGCTTTGAGGCACAGGCAGGCGTAGCGATGAGGCGGCGGCAGGGCGCTGCGGGGGCGGGATTGGAGTGATCGGGCATGTTTCTGTCGTGCACGGATAAATGCTTGCCGGGCGCTGACTCGACAATCCTGAGCATGTCCCACCGTTGGCCGCGCACGCAGCGCAGGGTGGCCTGACACTGTCTCTTCAAGAACATGTCTCCAAGAACAACATGCCCAGCGAGGCCTTCATGAGCACCACTCTCAGCAACTTCAATCCAGTTACGACGCAGACCTGGACCAACGGTCGACATAGCGTGCGCTGCGTGAAGGTCATTCAGGAAACCTGGGACGTTCGCACCTTCTGTTTCATGGCCGAACAGCCGGTGATGTTCTTCTTCAAGCCGGGGCAGTTCGTGACCCTGGAGCTCGAGATCGATGCCCAGCAGATCATGCGCTCCTACACCATCTCCAGCTCACCGTCGGTGCCCTACAGCTTCTCGATCACCGTCAAGCGCGTGCCGGGCGGGCTGGTCTCCAACTGGCTGCACGACAACCTCAATGAAGGCGATGTGCTGGCGGTGCACGGCCCGGTCGGCAACTTCAACTGCATCGACTACCCGGCGGAACGCATTCTGATGCTGTCCGGTGGCGTGGGCATCACGCCCTTGATGTCGATGGCGCGCTGGTACTTCGATACCAATGCCAATGTGGACATCTCCTTCGTGCACAGTGCGCGCAGCCCGCGCGACATCATCTTCTGGCGTCAGCTCGAGTTCATGGATTCCCGCGTGCCGGAGTTCAACATGCACGTCATCTGTGAACGCTTCGAGACCGGCCAGACCTGGTCCGGCTATCGCGGCTATCTCACCGATGCGATGCTCGAGATGATCGCGCCGGACTTCATGGAGCGCGAGATCTTCTGCTGTGGCCCCACGCCCTACATGAATGCGGTCAAGCATCTGCTGCGCAGCCACGGCTTCGACATGAGCCGCTATCACGAGGAATCCTTCGGTGCCACGCCGGTCGATGTCGAGGAAGAGGCCATCGAGCAGGCCGAACAGGCCGAGGTGCTGGCCGATGAGCTGGACCGCTCCGATCTCACGCGGGTCGAGTTCTCCGCCACCGGCAAGTCGGTGCAGATCGCCCCGGGCGAGACCGTCCACGCCGCCGCCGCCAAGCTCGGCCTGCATATTCCCAAGGCCTGCGGCATGGGCATCTGCGGCACCTGCCGGGTGCAGAAGGTCTCGGGCGAGGTCGAGATGGAACACAACGGCGGCATCACCGATGAAGACGTCGCCGAAGGCTTCATCCTGTCCTGCTGCAGTGTGCCCAATGGCGATGTGGTGATCGATTACTGAGGATCTGAGGTTCTAGTGGAGAGCGTCTTTTCACCACAAGATGAAGTTGGTGACAGTCCCCGGCGAGGTGAATGAATCTCGCGCAAGTGATAGGCGGAAAGTCGTAGACGATGTCGCATACAGGGAGGCCGGTGACGCTGTCAGTCATCTGTCGGGACATGGGTCGGTTAGCGTGGGGGTACAACAAGTAAAACTGGCTAATGGAGCAATGTCTCATGACTCGTGATGTCGATGCACCGCAACGCCCCTCCCTGCCCATGGCCAGCTTGCCTATCCTGGCAACGCTGGCCGTGTTGGCCCTGCAACTGTTTGTCTTCGGTGAATTCACTCCGCACGTACCGCTGATCTGTGGCGTCGCGATGACGGCGCTGGTCGGCTGGAAGCTGGGCCACGGCTGGTCGGCGATGGAAGAGGGCATGATGCGCATCGTGCGTGTCGGCCTGCCTTCCATCGCGATCCTGATTCTGGTCGGCATGACGGTCGGGGTTTGGATCGCCTCCGGCAGCGTGCCGATGATCATCTACTACGGACTCAAGCTGGTCTCGCCGGAATACTTCCTGGCGGCGGCCATGCTGCTGTGCGCGGTGGTCTCGGTAGCGCTGGGTACCAGCTGGGGCACCGTGGGCACGGTGGGGCTTGCGCTGATGGGCATCGGGGCCGGCTTCGGCATTCCGCCGTGGTGGACCGCCGGTGCGGTGGTGTCCGGCGCCTTCTTCGGTGACAAGGTCTCGCCGCTGTCGGATACCACCAATCTGGCGCCGGCGGTGACGGGTGTGAATCTGTTCGCGCACATCCGCAACATGATGCCGACCACCATTCCCGCCATGCTGATCGCACTGGTGATCTACCTGATCGCCGGCAACCTGCTCGCCGCCGGTCAGGTGCTGGATCTCGAGCGCATCACCGCCATCACCGAAGGGCTTTCCGGACACTTCACCTTCAATCTGTGGGTGCTGATGCCGCCGCTGCTGGTGATGACACTGGCCGTTGCGCGCATGCCGGCACTCCCGGCGCTGTTCGTCGGGGTGCTGGCCGGGGCGGTCGTGGCATTCGGCGTACAGGGCGAGGCGGTCAAGGCACTGTTCGGCTATATGCAGGGCGGCTACGCCTTGAGCACCGGCGTGAGCGAGATCGACAGCCTGCTCAATCGCGGCGGCATCATGTCGATGGCCTGGGTCATCCTGCTGGTGATGATCGCACTGGCCTTCGGGGGCTTGCTGGAAATCATCGGCTGTCTGGAGGCGCTGTGTGCCGCGGTGCTGGTCAAGGTGCGCGGTATCTTCGGTCTGCAGGTCGCGGCCAGTTCCACGGCGGCGCTGACCAATGTCATCGCGGGCGACCCCTACCTCTCCATCGCTCTGCCGGGGCGCATGTACGCGCCGATCTATCGCGGTGAGGGATACTCGACGCTCAATCTGTCGCGCTCACTGGAAGAGGGTGGCACGCTGATCTCACCGCTGATTCCCTGGAATGCCGGTGGTGCGGTGGTGGTCAGTTCACTGGGGCTGATGGCCGGTGGCGCGGGCATGGAGGGGCTGCTGTACATTCCGCTGGCCTTCGCCTGCTGGCTGTCACCGTTGCTGGGGCTGCTCTACACCCTGCTTGGACGCTTCATCATTCGGGCCGATGATGATGAGCGCGCCGAATGGCAAGCCAGGGGACATGCCGTGACAACGCTGGCCCAGCTGCGTCAGCAGCAGGCCGAGGGCCTGGCGGGACTGCCAGCCGCCACGCCCGAGGTGCGCTGACAGTCTGCTCGGCATGAGTGCTCTAAGACTTCATGCTCAGGTTCATGAGCAAGTCGACTCGCGCAGGAAGACGGCACAAACCATCTGGAGGTGCAGACGACTTCGGGGCTACCCTTCAGATGTTGCCACGTGAATGAGCGCATGCAGTGCAGGGGGCTCTGCGGGAAGTCCCGCCAGGCCATGCCAGGGTTTGCCCTGGTGCCATAAGCACAAGGCCCCGTTGGGCTGCATGCCACCTTCAGCTGCGGGTCGAGAGCGGAGAGCGTTCACGTCAGGTCCACGACTGCCACTCCAGTCACGGGTTTGGTCAAAAGGGCAATGATGACACAGGGGAACAGTGCGCCACCTCCAGGCCGGGAGCGGGTGCCAGCAGGACTACAAGGCTGATCGTCGCAACAGGAAGCGCCGTGCTGCTCAATATCGGGATGGTGCAATACCGTCTTCTTCACGGCACGGCAGTTTCCGCAGGAAGGTGTCACACGACCACGCAAGCTCAGGCTCGCGTGGTTTTTTTGTGCCTGTCATTCACTGCGGAAATGCTCGGGCAGCCGCAGTCTGCTCAGCCCAGTGTCGCCCCCATCGCCGCCAGCAGCATGGGCAGATAGAGGAAGGCGGCGAGCGTCGAGCAGAATACCAGCGTAGCGACGTACTCCGGCTCACGCCCGGCCTTCTGGGCGAACATGTAGTTGTAGACCGCCACCGGCATGGCCATCTGCATGGTCAACACATGCAGCGCCAGCGGGGGCAGGTCCAGCAGGGTGCCGATCCCCCAGGCACACAGGGCGGCAAAGGGAATGCGCAGGACACTGAAGCCCACGCCCGCCGCCAGATTCCTGACGCGAATGCTGGCCAGCGACACGCCCAGGGTGATCAGCATCAGCGGCACGGTGAAGCCGGAGATCAACTCCAGGCTGTTGGCGACGAAGCGCGGCATGTGCACATCGCAGAGCAGCATGAGGGTGGCGACGATGCTGGCCCAGATGGTCGGCGAGCGCACCACGCTGCGCAGCGGGTTGCCGCTGGTGCTGGCAAGCCAGGCGCCGAGGGTGAACTGCAGCAGCGACATGGTGACCATGATGGTGATGGCGTAGGCGAAGCCGGCCTGACCGAAGGCGTAGAGCGAGACCGGCAGGCCCATGTTGCCGACGTTGGAGAACAGCAACGGCGCCACCGCGACCTTCCAGGGCTTGCCGATCAGGCGCGCGAAGGGCCAGCTCAGCGCCAGCAGCAGAGCCATCACGGACAGCGTCGCCAGGCCCGTACGCAGGAAGCTCGAGTTGTCGATCTCGGCGCTACCCAGCGCATTGAGGATCAGCGCCGGCGTGCCGATGTAGAGCACCAGCCGGGTGACGAAGGCCATCGGGTAGTCGTTGCCCAGCCTGACCCAGAAGAAGCCGATGGCGGCGCCACACAGTACCGGTGCCATCACCGCCAGCAATTCCATCAGCATATTCTCAACTCCCTTCCTCAGGCGCGCGCTTGCATGGATCAGTCGTCATCCGGCGCCTGATCGCACGATATCGGTGTCTAGCATACCTGCCCGCAGGGGCTTCGGTGTAGCGCCAGTGGCGGGCAGCCACTATTCGCAGCAGCTCTGCGCGGGCCGTCGAGATGTCGCTTTTGCCTGCCGATGTCGCATTCGCGCTGCGGGGTGACGCTGACAAGCAGTTTGCCGCAGGGGGGCAGGGCTAGTATCGGGTCAAGACAGCCACCCATGGCCTTGGCGCCGGCTGACTCGACAGGATTTGAGCGAACAGACGAACACTGATCACCCTTCATCGATCCACTCCAACAACAACGATCCGCTTACCGGAGGCGCGCAATGTCTCAGCAACATGGCTACACCCGTGATGACCGACTGGCCAGACTCGACCCTGCACTGGCCGAGGCCATCCTCGAAGAGACAGCGCGTCAGGAAGCGCATATCGAGCTGATCGCCTCCGAGAACTATGCAAGCCCGCTGGTGATGGAGGCTCAGGGCAGTCAGCTGACCAACAAGTACGCCGAAGGCTATCCCGGCAAGCGCTACTACGGCGGCTGCGAATTCGTCGACAAGGTCGAGACGCTGGCCATCGAGCGCGCCTGTGCGTTGTTCGGCTGTGACTACGCCAACGTGCAGCCGCACTCCGGCGCCCAGGCCAACGCGGCCGTGTTCATGGCACTCGTCTCGCCGGGCGACACCATCCTCGGCATGAGCCTGGCGCATGGTGGCCACCTGACCCACGGCGCGGCGCCCAACTTCTCCGGCAAGCACTACAACGCCATCCAATACGGCCTGACCGAGAGCGGCGAGCTGGACTACGAGGAAATGGAACGTCTGGCGCGCGAGCACAAGCCGAAGATGATCATCGCCGGCTTCTCCGCCTACTCGCGGGTGGTCAACTGGCGTCGCTTCCGCGATATCGCCGACGAGATCGGCGCCTGGCTGATGGTCGACATGGCCCACGTGGCCGGTCTGGTCGCGGCGGGTCACTACCCGAGCCCGCTGCCCTACGCCCATGTCGTCACCACCACCACGCACAAGACGCTGCGCGGCCCGCGCGGTGGCCTGATTCTCTCCGCCACCGGTGATGAAGCGCTGCACAAGAAGCTCAATGGCGCCGTCTTCCCCGGCCAGCAGGGCGGCCCGCTGATGCACGTCATCGCCGCCAAGGCCGCGGCCTTCAAGGAAGCGATGAGCCAGGACTTCGTCAGCTATCAGGCCCGCGTGATCGCCAATGCCCGCGTGATGGCCGAGGTCTTCATGGCGCGCGGCTATGACGTGGTCTCCGGCGGTACCGATGACCACCTGTTCCTCGTCTCGCTGATCCGTCAGGGCGTGACCGGCAAGGACGCGGATGCCTCACTGGGCCGCGCCCATATCACCGTCAACAAGAACAGCGTGCCGAATGACCCGCAGAGTCCCTTCGTGACATCCGGGCTGCGCATCGGCACTCCGGCCGCCACCACGCGCGGCTTCGGCGAGGCGGAATGCGAGGCACTGGCCGGCTGGATCTGTGATCTGCTCGACGCGCTGTCCACCGGCGAGAGCGCCAAGGTGGAAGCCGAGGTGCGCGGCAAGGTCGAGGAAGTCTGTGCCCGCTTCCCGGTCTATGCATCGAACAGCGTGACCGACCCCGCCGCGCTTGCCTGAACAAGGCGCTGGCGAGAGACAACGATAACAACGACACATGCCGCAAGCGCAGAGACATCACTCGGGTGACAACAACAGACATCACTCGGGCGAGAGCACCGGACAGCGCTTGCGGTGGCAAAGATGTGAGGAGGGTGGCAAATGCAGCGTTACTCGGGATTCGGGCTGGTCAAGCATGCGCTCAGCCACCATGAGAACTGGCAGAAGGTCTGGCGTAGTCCAGAACCCAAGAAGGAATACGACGTCGTCATCGTCGGTGGCGGCGGGCATGGTCTGGCCACGGCCTACTATCTGGCCAAGGAGCACGGCATCACCAATGTCGCGGTGATCGAGAAGGGCTGGTTGGGCGGCGGCAATACCGCGCGCAACACCACCCTGGTGCGCTCCAACTATCTGTGGGATGAGGCGGCGGCGCTCTACGAGCACTCCATGAAGCTGTGGGAAGGCCTGTCCCAGGATCTCAACTACAACGTGATGTTCTCCCAGCGTGGCGTGCTCAACCTGGGCCACACCCTGCAGGACATGCGTGACATCCAGCGGCGCGTGAATGCCAACCGTCTGCAGGGCATCGATGGCGAAGTGCTGGATGCTCAGCAGGTGCAGGAACTGGTGCCGGCGATGGACTGCTCGAGCCGCGCACGCTACCCGATTCTCGGCGCCTCCTGGCAGCCGCGCGGTGGCGTGGCACGTCACGACGCCGTGGCCTGGGGCTTCGCGCGCGGTGCCGACAGCCTCGGCGTCGACCTGATCCAGCAGACCGAAGTCACTGGCTTCCGCAAGCAGGATGGCGCCATCGTCGGGGTGGAAACCTCACGCGGCTTCATCGGTGCCAAGCGTGTCGGCGTGGTCACCGCCGGCAACTCCGGGGTGATGGCCGAGAAGGCCGGCTTCCGCCTGCCGCTGGAATCCCACCCGCTGCAGGCGCTGGTCTCCGAGCCGCTCAAGCCGATTCTCGACACCGTGGTGATGTCCAACCACGTCCACGGTTATGTCAGCCAGTCGGACAAGGGCGACCTGGTCATCGGTGCCGGCATCGACGGCTACGTGGGCTACGGCCAGCGTGGCAGCTACCCGACCATCGAGCACACCCTGCAGGCCATCGTCGAGATGTTCCCGATCTTCTCGCGGGTACGCATGAACCGTCAGTGGGGCGGCATCGTCGACACCTGCCCGGACGCCTGTCCGATCATTTCCAAGACGCCCGTGAAGGGGCTCTATTTCAACTGCGGTTGGGGGACCGGTGGCTTCAAGGCCACGCCGGGGTCCGGCAACGTCTTTGCCTGGACACTGGCCAAGGGGCGCACCCATCCGCTGGCAGAACCCTTCTCCTATGACCGTTTCAACACGGGCAAGCTGATCGACGAACACGGCGCCGCTGGCGTCGCGCACTGAACCTGCCGTCAGGAGACGACCGACCATGATGCATATCTTCTGTCCCTACTGCGGCGAGCTGCGCGAGGAAGAGGAATTCCACGTCAAGGGCCAGGCGCATATCGAGCGCCCGAAGGACCCCGAAGCCTGCTCCGATGCCGAGTGGGGGGATTATCTGTTCTTCCGCAACAACCCGCGTGGCGTCCACCACGAGCTGTGGATTCACGCCGTGGGCTGTCGCAAGTATTTCAACATCACCCGCCACACCGTGACCTACGAGATTCTCGAGACCTATCGCATGGGCGAGCAGCCCACCATCACCGGTGAGACGAAAGCCGATCCGACTACGCAAGCCAAGGGGGTGAGCGCATGAGCCAGCAAGACAACCAGACCGCCGCTGCCCCGCGCCGTCTCGCCTCGGGTGGACGCATCGATCGCGCCACGCCGCTGACCTTCACCTTCAATGGCAAGCGCTATCAGGGCCTGGCAGGCGATACCCTCGCCTCGGCACTGATGGCCAACGGCCTCGACGTGCTCAACGCCAGCTTCAAGTATGCGCGTCCGCGCGGTCTGGTCGCCGCCGGTGCCGAAGAGCCCAACGCCATCCTGCAGCTGGGCAGCACCGAAGCCGGCCAGGTGCCCAACGTGCGTGCCACCCAGCAGGCGCTCTACGACGGCCTGGAAGCCCACGCCGTCAGCGGCTGGGTCAAGGCGCAGAAGGACCTGATGAGCCGCTTCCTGCCGCAGGTCGGCAAGCTGGGCGGCAAGTTCATGCCGCCGGGCTTCTACTACAAGACCTTCATGGCGCCGGCCTCGTTGTGGATGACCTACGAGAAGTACATCCGCAAGGCCGCCGGTCTCGGGCGTTCTCCGCTCGAGGAGGACCCGGACATCTACGATCACCTGCATCAGCACACCGATGTGCTGGTGATCGGCTCCGGCCCGGCGGGCCTGATGGCGGCGCTGGTCGCGGCCCGCAGCGGCGCGCGCGTCATCCTGTGTGATGAGCAGGAAGAGCTGGGTGGCTCGCTGCTCTCCATGTCGGCGGACTGTCTCGATCAGACCCTGGATGGCCAGCCTGCCATCGAATGGCGTGACGCGGTGCTTGCGGAACTCGAAGCCTGCGAGGATGTGCAGCTGCTGCCGCGCACCACCGCCAACGGCTACCACGATCACAACTTCGTGACCCTGCACGAGCGCCGTACCGAGCATCAGGCTGACCTCGCGCCCTTGAATGCCCGCGGCGCCCAGCAGGCACGTTCACGTCTGCACCGCGTGCGTGCCCATCGCGTCATCATGGCCACCGGCGCCCACGAGCGGCCACTGGTCTACAGCCACAACGATGTGCCGGGCAACCTGCTGGCCGGTGCCGTCACCACCTATCTGACCCGTTACGGCGTCGCCGCCGGTGACAAGCTGGTGCTGTCGGTCAACAACGACCACGCCTATCGCGCGGCACTTGCCTGGGCGGCGGCCGGTCGTGAAGTGGTCGCGATCGCCGATGCGCGTCCGGACCCTGCCGGCGTGATGGTCGAGGCGGCGCGTGCCGCGGGCATTCGCATCATCGCCGGCGCCGCGGTGATCGAGGCCAAGGGCGAGCGTCGCGTGACAGGCGCACGCATCGCGGCCATCGATATCGATGCCTTCAGCGTGACGGGGGCAGTGGAAGAGCTCGCCTGCGACACCATCGCGAGCTCCGGCGGCTACAGCCCGGTGGTTCACCTGGCGGCGCACACCGGTGCGCGTCCGGTATGGAGCGACGAGATCCACGGCTTCCTGCCCGCGCTGGGCGCACCGATGCTCAAGGGCTTCGATGCCTGCGGCGCCGCCAATGGCAGCTTCGCGCTGGAAGATGTGCTGGTCGCGGCCTACGCCAGCGGTGTCGCCGCGGTGGAAGCCTGTGAGTTCGAGACCGCCCAGGCCGAGGTGCCTGCGGTCTCCGAACTTGCAGAAACGCCGATGCTGCCGCTCTATCAGGTGCCGCACGACAAGCCCACCGCTCGCGCGCCCAAGCAGTTCGTCGATCTGCAGAACGACGTCACCGCCGCCGGTATCGAGCTCGCCACCCGTGAAGGCTTCGAGTCCATCGAGCACGTCAAGCGCTACACCGCGATGGGCTTCGGCACCGACCAGGGCAAGCTGGGCAACATCAACGGCATGGCGGTCGCCGCGCGCTGTCTGGGGCAGACCATCCCCGACACCGGTACCACCGTGTTCCGCCCCAACTACACGCCGGTGACCTTCGGCGCCATCGTCGGCCGTCACTGCGGCGAGCTGTTCGACCCGATCCGCTACACCGCGATGCACGAATGGCACGTAGCGCAGGGCGCCAAGTTCGAGGATGTCGGCCAGTGGAAGCGCCCCTGGTACTACCCGCAGGGCAGTGAGGACATGCATGCCGCGGTGGAGCGCGAGTGTCTGGCGGTGCGCGAGAAGGTCGGCGTTCTGGACGCCTCGACCCTGGGCAAGATCGACATCACCGGTCGCGATGCGCGCGAATTCCTCAACCGCATCTACACCAATGCCTGGGCCAAGCTGGGCGTCGGCAAGGCGCGCTACGGCCTGATGTGTCACGACGACGGCATGGTGATGGACGACGGTGTCACCACCTGTCTGGCCGAAGACCACTTCCTGATGACCACCACCACCGGTGGCGCGGCCTCGATCCTGGAATGGCTGGAACTGTGGCACCAGACCGAATGGCCGGAACTGGACGTGCAGATGACCAGCGTCACCGATCATTGGGCAACCCTGACCGTCACCGGCCCCGAGGCGCGTGCGCTGGTCGGCGAGCTGACCGACATCGACCTTGATCGCGACAGCTTCAAGTTCATGGAAGTGCGTGAAGGACTGATTGCCGACATTCCCGGGCGCATCTTCCGCATCTCCTTCACCGGCGAGCTGTCCTACGAGCTCAACGTGCCGGCCAACTACGGGCTGCATGTCTGGAAGCGCCTGTTCGAGTGCGGCAAGAAGTACGGCCTCACGCCCTACGGCACCGAGACCATGCACGTGCTGCGCGCCGAGAAGGGCTTCATCATCGTCGGTCAGGACACCGATGGCTCGATCACCCCGGAAGATCTCGGCATGCAGTGGTGCGTCGGCTACAACAAGCCGTATTCCTGGATCGGCAAGCGTGCGCTGTCGCGTCCGGATACCCGTCGCGATGACCGCAAGCAGATGGTCGGCCTGATTCCGACGCGCAAGAAGGCCGGCGATGAGCGCATCGTGCTGCCGGAAGGCTCGCAGATCGTCTTCGACCCCGAGCATGCCATCCCGATGCCGATGGTCGGCCACGTGACCTCCAGCTACTACAGCCCGACGCTGGGACATGGCTTCGCGCTGGCGGTGGTCAAGGGCGGTGCCAAGCGCATCGGCGAGACGGTGTTCCTGCCGCAGGCCGATGGCACGACGCTGGAAGCCGAAATCACCTCACCGGTGTTCTACGACAAGAAAGGGGAGCGCCAGCATGTCTGATGCCACCACACTCGACCCGCAAGCGGGTGCCGCCGTCGATGCGCAGCCGCAGGACATGACAAGTTCTCAGACGTCGGTGATCGACCAGCGCCCGACGCCCGAGGTCCACGCTCAGTGCGCCCGTTCGCCGCTGGCGCATCTGTTCACGGCCCGCGATGACGGCGATGCCGGCATCGTGCTGCAGGAAAAGGCGTTTCTCGGTCACCTGACGCTGCGCGGTGACCCCGCGCAGCCGGGCTTCGCCGAGGGTGTCGAGGCGGCGCTGGGTCTGGCGCTGCCGTTGACGCCGGCGACCCTCCACCAGAATGAGGGCGGTCGCTCGATCCAGTGGCTGTCACCGGATGAGTGGCTGATCCTGGTGCCCGGCGAGGAAGCCTTCACTGTCGAGAAGGCGCTGCATGAGGCGTTGGCCGGCCGCTATCAGGTGGTCAACGTCAGCGGTGGTCAGACCGTCATCTCGCTGAGTGGCGACCAGGCGCGTCAGGTGCTGATGAAGTCGACGCCCACCGATGTGCACCCGCGTGCCTTCCCGGTCGGACGTGGCGTGCCGGCGGTGTTCGCCAAGGCGACACTGGTGCTGCGCCGCGTCAGCGAGAGCGAATTCGAGCTGGTGGTGCGCAGAAGCTTCGCCGATTACCTCGGCCGCTGGCTGCTGGATGCCAGCGAGGAATTCGGGGTCTGCATCAAGGGCTGATTCTGCGTCTGGAGAGAGAGGTCTGCGTCTGGAGATAGATCTGCGTCTGGAGAGAGGTCTGTCGCAGGCGCACGCAATGACCTGAATCGACTGCCAGGGGCCTTGCCCGGGCCAGGAGGCGGGCTTCAGAAATACTGAAGCCCGCCTCAATAATATTGGTTTGTCGCGCAGGGCCTCGGATGCAACCCTGACGTTGCTGCTTCCAACAATAGATAATCCTTACATGACAGGCACCTACGTATGCGTGATACCTGGATTCTGACCGCCCAATGTCCCAGCCGCATCGGCACGGTGGACGTCGTGACACGCTACCTGCGCGAGCAGGGCTGCTATATCACCGAGCTCAATTCCTTCGATGACCGCCTGTCGGGGCGCTTCTTCATCCGGGCCGAATTTCGTCCGCAGACCGAGGCCGGCACCCTCGATGACGGCTTCGATGCCGCGAGTTTCGAGCAGGGCCTGGGTACGCGTGCCGCCGACTTCGAGATGGACGTCAGCCTGAGTGCGCCGGATGAGCGCATGAAGGTGGTCATCATGGTCTCGCGCTCGGACCACTGCCTGAACGACCTGCTCTATCGGCATCGCATCGGCCAGCTGCCGATGGACATCACCGCCGTCATCTCCAACCATCCGGACATGGCACCGCTGGCCGAGTGGCATGGCCTGCCGTATCACCACCTGCCGATCACCGCCGAGACCAAGGCCGAGCAGGAGGCTCGGGTATGGCAGATCGTGCAGGACACCGGGGCTGAGCTGGTGATTCTGGCGCGCTACATGCAGGTGCTGTCGAGCGACATGTGCGAGAAGCTCTCGGGGCGGGCGATCAACATCCACCACTCGCTGCTGCCGGGCTTCAAGGGTGCGCGCCCCTATCACCAGGCCTACGAGAAGGGCGTCAAGCTGGTCGGTGCCACCGCGCACTACATCAATGATGATCTCGATGAAGGGCCGATCATCACCCAGGGCGTCGAGACGGTGGATCACGCCCACTATCCCGAAGACCTGATCGCCAAGGGCCGTGATATCGAGTGCCTGACCCTGTCGCGCGGCGTGCGTTATCACCTCGAGCGTCGCGTTTTCCTGCATGACAAGCGCACGGTGGTGTTCGGTAACTGAGCCCGGGCTGCGTCCGTCAGTTCACTCAGTTCATGCAGTTCACGAGCTCCACAACGTCCACCAACGACGAAGCCCGCGACCTTTCGGTGGCGGGCTTCGTCGTTCCTGCGTGTGCGTATGCGCGTCAGCTTCTGCGCAGGCTCCACAGGAAGTAGCTGCCGCCGATCAGCGAGGCCATCAGGCCGGCGGGAATCTCGTAGGGCGACAGCAGCTGGCGGCCCAGCCAGTCGGCCAGCACCATCAACAGCGCGCCGCACAGCACCGCGCCGAGCATGTGCTCGCGGGCGCGGCTCAGGCCCAGCAGGCGCGCCAGATGCGGGGCCAGCAGGCCGACGAAGGACAGCGGGCCGACGATCAGGGTCGCCAGCGCGGTGAGCACCGCCACCGCGCCCAGCAGCACCAGGCGGGCGCGGGTCACGCCGATGCCCAGCGCACTGGCGCTCGCCATGCCCAGTGGCAGGATGTCCAGCCAGCGCGCCAGCGGACGCACCAGCAGGACCGCGATGATCGCCAGCGCGAGCACGCCGACCGCCGCGGAGAGACCCACGTAATAGGTGGAGCCGGACAGCCAGGCCAGAATCTGCTGACCGCGCGGGTCGCCATCGGCAAGGATGATGCCGCGCACCGCATCGTAGAGCGCCGTGATCGCCACCCCGCACAGCAGCACGCGTTCGGGAATGAAGCCACTGCGATGATTGAGCATCACCAGCAGCGCCAGACAGGCCAGCGCCCCGCAGATGCCTGCGCCCAGCAGGGTCAGCTGCCCCGGTGACGGGACCAGCAGCAGTGTCAGCATCAGGGCGATGGCGGTGCCGCCGCTGATGCCGAGAATCTCGGGGCTGGCCATCGGGTTGCTGGTCAGACGCTGCAACAGGGTGCCGGCCAGGGCCAGCAGTACGCCGGCGCCTGCCGCCGCCAGTACCCGTGGCAGGCGGAAGTCCAGCACGCTGGTCTGGCCGGCCATCAGCTGTTGGAGCATGTCACTGCCCAGGGTCCAGCCATCGGCGCCATTGCCGACCAGCAGGGCCAGCATCAGGGCCACGCAGACCCCGGCCAGCAGCCAGCCGAGCAGGCGGTCGGGGCGGGGGTGACGATGCGTCAGTGACATGCCGTGATGACTGGCGGGGCCAGCCCCCTGCGCCATCTTGAGGCGCGGAATCAGCCACAGCAGCAGCGGCGCGCCGAGGGCCGCCGTCATCGCGCCGGTTGGAATCAGGTTGGGCAGCAGGCCATCGAGACTGGCGACCACCTGGTCCGTCACCGCCAGCAGTAGCGCCCCGAACAATGGTGCCCACAGCAGGCGCTGGCCCAGGCGGCGCGCGCCCATCAGACGCACGCACGCTGGCGCGGCCAGGCCGATGAAGCCGATGATGCCCAGCACGCTGACCACGCAGGCGCTCAGAAATACCGCCAGTCCCAGACTCATCAGGCGCAGCTTGCGCAGCGAGACGCCAAGGCTTCTGGCATTGGCCTCGTCGAGGTCCAGTACTGCCAGCGGACGCATCAGCACCAGTGCCAGCAACATGCCCGGCAGCAGACGGGAGAGCAGCGTGATCACGCCATCCCAGCTGTTCTGGGCCAGCGAACCTGCGCCCCATACCAGGGTGCCGTGCAGGGCCTCCTGATTGAACAGCAACAGCACCATGCCCAGCGCGCCGATGTAGAGATTGACCACCAGCCCTGCCAGTACCACCACGGTCGGTGACATGCCTCGCGCCCAGGCCAGCGCGAATACCAGCCCCATGGCGGCCAGGCCACCGGCCAGCGCGACCCATTCACGGCCCAGCTGGAAGCCGTCTCCCCCAAGACCCGTGCCGGCCATCAGTGCCGGGGCGAACAGCGTCGCCAGCATCATCGCCAGACTCGCGCCACTGGCGACGCCGAGAGTGGTGGGCGCAGCCAGTGGATTGCGCAGCACCTGCTGCATCAGCACGCCCGCCATGCCCAGCGCGCCACCGGCCAGCAGCGCGCAGACCAGACGCGGCCACCAGCTGACATGGGCCACCAGCTGCGCGGAGAGCAGCGCGCTGTCTGCCTGGCCGAGACTGGCCGCAGCGCTGAAGTCGGGCGATGCCCACAGTGCGGTCAGGCCCTGCATCAGGCTCAGGCCTTCACGGTTGAGCGCGAGGCTGCCGAGTACCACAAGGGCCAGGGCCAACAGGCTGCAGGCCCGGCCCGGCGAGAGATGCAGCGGTCGCCGGCCTGATGCGGGGCGGGTGCTCATGGCCTGCTCAGTGGTTGCCATCGGTGGTCTCCCCCTCAAGTGTCGCCTCATCATCAATCAGATGGCTGGCAAGCAGTGCGGCGAAACGATTGGCCGAGGGCAGGGCGCCGAAGCTCCAGACCGGCGGCAGGAACAGCGGCGCCGAGGCCTGACTGTTCTCGCGCACGCCGGGCATGGCCTGCCACAGACCGTTATGCGCCAGTGCCTGGTGTCCGCCGGGCGGCAGCGGCTCCACCACCACCATGCGGCCCTTCAGCGTCACCAGCTTCTCGAGACTGACGGTGGCGAAGCCCCAGGCGTTGGTGTCCCCTTGCCAGGCGTTGGCGATGCCCATGCGCTCGATCACGGCCTGGAACAGGCTGTTGTCGCCGAAGATGCGCACATGGCGGTCATCCATGAATTGCACCATCAACAGCGGCAGGGGCGATTGACCCTTGCGTGCCGCCTGCTGGCGCAGCGCGGCGTTGTAACCGGCGAGGCGAGCGGTGCTCAGGCGGATCAGCTGTTCGGCCTGGGGCTCGCGCTGCGTCAGCTTGCCCAGCTGGCGGGTCGCCTTGACCAGTGTCTGCCAGGTGTCGGCGTCCGGGGTATAGATGGCGATGCTGGTGACCGGCGCGATGGCCGACAGGCGCGGCGCGAGGCTGGACAGCATCGGGCTGATCAGGATATCGGCGGGGGCGAGGGCGGCCAGCTGCTCCAGGTTCGGCTGGGTGCGCAGGCCGAGATCCCGCGTGCCCTGCGGCAGCGCCGGTTGATCCACCCAGCTTGCGTAGGTCGCGACCTGACCCACACCCATGGCGCGTACCCCGATTCCGGTCAGGGTCTCGGCCAGGGTCCAGTCCAGTGCCACGATGGGGCGATCGACGAAGCCGGCCGGTGGCCGGACTGTCTCGTCCGTCGTGGCAGCGCTGGCGGCCCCCACCGCCAGCAGGCTCAGACTGATCAGTGCCAACAGCCACTTCATAGCGGCACCGCGATCTGCTGCTGGCTCTGCGGCGGGGTGATCACCTGCATCTCGACGCCGTAGATATCCTTGAGCGTGACGGGGTTCATCATCGCGTCGGGTGCGCCTTCAGCCAGCACCTGGCCGCCGTGCAGCGCCACCAGGCGATCGCAGTAACGCGCGGCCAGATTGATGTCGTGCAGCACGATGATGATACCCAGCCCGAGGGTGTGGCTCAGGTGCGAGACCAGCTCCATCACCTCGATCTGATGGGCGATATCCAGCGCCGCCAGCGGTTCATCCAGCAGCAGATAACGACTGCCCTGGGCCAGCAGCATGGCCAGCCACACGCGCTGACGTTCGCCACCGGAGAGGGTATCGACCTGCTGTTCGGCGAAGGCTTCGGTGTGGGTCAGCGCGATGGCGCGCTCGATGGCTTCTTCATCCTTGGGGCCGGGACGGCCGAGCAGGCCGTGCCACGGATAACGGCCGAAGGCGACCAGCTCGCGGCCGGTCAGCGCTTCGGCCGCCGGCAGATGCTGCGGCAGGTAGGCCACCGCCCGCGCGAATTCCCGACTGCCGAACTGCGAGAGCGGGCGATCATCCAGCGCCAGCTTGCCACTGGTCGGGGTGTTCTGACGCGCCAGCAGCTTGAGCAGTGTCGACTTGCCGGAGCCATTGTGGCCGATCAGGCCATGCACCTGGCCGGGGGCGAAATCGAGAGACTGCGTCTTGAGCAGGCAGCGCTCGCCGAGGTCAAAGCGCAGGTGGTCGAGAGTGAACATGAAAGCATCGTCATCCGTGGTCAGGGCGTCAGGCTAGGGGCGATTCATTCTGGGCGACATGACGCGGAGACGTTCGCCCATCCGTGCTCCGCGGGGCCATCAGTGCTGATCGCCTCTTGCTGTCGGGCTGTCATCACGCCGGCTTCGTCGTCGCGCCTTGCCGGGCGCGGTTGACGTGCGCTGCGCGGCTGGCGGCGAGTTCGTGGTGTCCTGTTGGCTGGCGGCGCAGTCGCGGCTGACTTCATTGCGATAACAGCCCGCCGCGGCCAGGCGCATCTCGCAGTGCTGCTGCGCCTGGGTGACGTAGCGGCCTGCCATGCGCTCGGACACGCCGAGTCGCTCGCCGATCTCGCGCTTGGTCAGGCCCTCGAGGCGATACCAGGTCAGGGCGAGGCGAAAATGGCCCGCCAGCTCGGAGAGTGCCGCATCGACGACCTGCAGCTTCTGGCGGCGCGCCAGGCTCCTCTCCGGGTCCAGATGGGCGGCCGCCACGCGCTCATCGCCCTCGGACACCGATTCGAATTCCGGTGCGCGGGACTGGTGGCGGTGATGGTCGATGATCAGATTGCGTGCGATGCGAAACAGCCAGGCGCGCGGGTTGGCGGGCCAGTCTCCGGTTAGGCGCAGACGCAGATAGACCTCATGGCTGATGTCTTCCGCCAGCTCATGCGAGCCCAGCTGACGCACCAGAAAGCCGGTCAGTTCGTGACGATGCTCGGCAAACAGCTGGTCCAGCGAGTGACGGTATTGCTGTGCAGCACAAGCCTGAAGCTCAGCGGGCGTTTCAGCTTCTGGCCCGTGTGCGTCAGGCGTTCGCTCATCCGTGTCGCGATGAGGCCGAACAGGGGGCTTGGCGTGAGAGGACATCCACGGCTCGCAATGAGATCTGTCGTGATGGGAGGGTAATGGTATTGTTGTTACGAATCATTATCAATGATTGTGTGTCAGGAACGCCAAGGACCACCCCCGTGCATGACAAGGGCGGTCCCGGTGCTGCTTGGTCGTAGTTAGCTGGTCGTAGTTAGCTGGTCGTAGTTAGCTGTTCTTGGCTGACGGGCCGTAGCTGACGGGTCATGGCGATCACCAGGTCATCGCGACCTGGTGATCGCCAAGCGTCACCGCCTAGCGGCGGGCGAAGGCCGCGATGGGGTTATCCAGCTCGCCCTTGAGCTGCAGGGCGCCGGACGGATCGGTGAGATCGACCATCTGCTGGTTGTTGCGCAGCTGCAGGCGGTTGAGGCACGACAGCGTGAAGCGCGGCGCGAACAGGTCATGACGCGCGAACTTGTCGGCCATCTCCGGATGGGCATCCTGGTAGTCATGGATACAGGCCGCGACGCGAGACCAGAAGGCCTCTTCCGTCATCACCTGCTCGCGCACCAGCAGCGGTACCGCGAAGCGGAAGATGCAGTCGAAGACATCGGTGAGCAGCGACAGGATACGGATCGGTTCCGGCACCTCGACCACCAGACGCTCGACCCCTGCCGGCAGTTCGAGTGCGCGCGTCTCCTCGGTGGCGAACAGCGCCGCTTCCTCGGCGATGTCCTTCATCAGCGCACCACACGGCACGCCATCGCGCAGACGCATGATCAGGTTCTCGCCGTGCGGCATGAACACCAGGTCGTGCTTGAAGTAGCAGTGCAGCAGCGGCGTCATGTAAGCCGTCAGCCACTTGTCGATCCACGCTTCGGCGCCGATGCCGGAGCGCTCGATCAGCGCCGGCAGCAAGGCCTTTTCATCGTTGTCGACATGCAGCAGCGCGGCCATGGTCATCAGGCGCTCGCCCTCGTCCTTGACGTCTTCCGGGCTCTCGCGCCACAGGCTGGCCAGCATCTTGCGATAGCCGACGGCTGCCGGGTCCGCGTCTTCCAGCACATCATCGCGATAGCCGATGGCCGCGACTTCACGCAGCAGGCGGAAGCCCCACTTCTCGAAGGACGGGTCCGAATCGATCAGGCCCTGCAGCCACTGATTGATGACCGGAGTGGCACGCATGTAATAGGGCGACAGGCCGCGCATGAAGCCCATGTTGAGGATCGACAGCGCCACCTTCACATAGCGACGGTTCGGCTGATTGCGGTTGTAGAGCGTGCGGATCGACTGCTGCGCCTGATAGCGGTCCTCCCCCAGGCCGAGACAGACGATGTGCTGACTGGCGATCTCTGCGGCGAAGGTGATCGCCAGCTTGTGGCTCCACTGCCACGGATGCACCGGCATCATCAGGTAGTCGGCGGGCGCAAGGCCCTTCTCGGTCAACTGCTGTTCCAGGCGTGCCAGCTCGGCTTCACCCAGCTCTTCCTCGAGCAGACGGCGCGGATCGAGACCATCCACGGCCGAGTAATGGGCGTTGTCGCGATGCACGGCGATCCACACCAGCGAGAACGGCTGCGCGGCTTCCGGCGCGTAGGCGCGATAGTCCAGCGCATCGAAGCCCATGCGGCCATTGTTGGCGACGAAGCACGGATGGCCTTCGCTCATCGCCGATTCCAGGGTCTGGAAGGAGGCACCTGCCAGCACGCGGGCGGACTGATTCTCGCGCACGGCGCGCTGCATCTTCCAGGCGCTGGAGGCAAGCGTGGCGCTGACCTCCTCGAGATAGACCGGCAGCAGACGCGGCGGAATCTCCAGCACGTCATTGAGTTCCAGAATCAGCTCACGCGCGTCCAGCGGCAGGGCGTTGCCGTCGGCATCCAGACGCTGGATGGAGGCGGCATCGATCAGCCAGTGATCGAGCTGGAAACGGCGCGCCACAAAGCGATATTCCGCCGCGCGGCGGCTGACCGGCGGCGTGTCGCTGACCTGCGCTGCCAGCGGCAGGCGGAAGTGATGCCAGTTGTCATGGCTCTGGCAGGCGGTGCGGGTGCCGCAGCCATCGGCGCATTGCGGGTGGATCAGACGCTCGTGGCTGAACTCGGCCAGCGCCTTGCGCACCAGCAGGCGATTGGCCTGCTGCCAGTCCGGGCCGGTGAGGTGCTGGCTGGCCGCGGCCGGGTTGGCGGTCACGCCGCGGTCCAGACGCGGGCTGCGAGTGGCCAGGGCGGCGCGGAAGTCCTGCGGGGTGCAGAAGCACAGGCGCGCCGGCTTGCCGTCGAGATCCAGCGGGCCATGATCGACGAAGCCCACCGCGGCATTCAGCGGATGAATGGCGCGATTGCGGCTGTCCGGCTCCACCACCACACGGGTCACGGGACGGACTGCATCTTTCCCTTCATCGGCATGCTCATCGCGGAACTGGCCGGCGAAGATCATCGCCATGATCGATTCGATCACCGCCCGCGAGAAGCCGCTGATGGGGGCCTGGTCCTCGCTGCGCGGCGCGACGAGGAAGTGCATGCCGAAGTCGCCGGGCTGCACACTGTAATGCTTGCCGAGCGGGTCGTGCGCCGGGTCATAGAGCTCAACCAGAAAGGCCGGCTTGTCGTTGTAGAAACCGACCCAGCCCTGGGCGTGCTGGCTTTCTTCCAGGCCCTGGTAGAAGTCGTACTTGGTGGTGATGAGGTCATCACTCATGCCCCAGAAGCTGGCGCGTTCGCCGCTGGTCCACTCATCCACCATCGCCATGTCGGCGGCAAGGTCGAGCGGGCGTAGCGCGAATTCGGCGCGCTCGCTCGTGCTGTCATCCTTTGGCTTGCGCAGGCGTGCCTGGGCTTGCTCCAGCTCCACCGCGCGGCGGGTGAAGCGCGTTCCCGGTGCCGGGCTGAGCAGATCGAGCGGTGCCGGCGCGGCGAGTGAGGTCGTCCCGAACAGCTGCTGTGAGGGTGTCGCTGCACTGTGAGAACTTGCCGCACTGCTGGACTGTTCGGCGCTTGCGGCGCTGGTGATGTCGACTGGCATGTTCATGCGGTGGTCTCCCGGTGTTGCGGTGCAGCGGTGTGAGTCGTATCGGCCTGGGTGTCAGAGACGGTGCCGGCAGAAGAGAGGCCGGTAGAAGAGCTTTCGGTAGAGGATGGGCCGGCGTGAATATCCGTCTCGCCGTAGGGCAGGTGTGCGGCGGGCAGCGGTGTGAAGCCATTGCCACAGCCCTTTTCAGAGCCGGGCGCGCCGAAGCTCTGGAAGGCGATGCGGCGCTCGATGGTATAGACCTCACGACCGGTGATGGCGCGCAGGATGCAGCTGTTGCGATAGCAGGCCATGCCCAGGTCAGGCGCGGCCAGCGAGTGGGTATGCAGCTCGGCATTCTGGACGAAGATCTCGCCGGCGAACGGTGATTGATCGCCCTCGTTGCCGTCAGCATCCGCGGTGCTTTGCGTGTCGACGGCGTAGAAGCGACCGACGGCGTAGCGGCCTTCCTCGTCACGACGAATGCGCGATTCGATGCTGCGCAGGAAGGGCGGTGCCACGTAGTGATAGCCCGTGGCCAGCACCACGGCGCTGGTGTCATGACGCCAGGCCTGCTGCTGTTCGCGCTGATAGAGCCCCAGCGTGAAGTCGCCGTCGGTCTCTTGCTTGTTCAGCGAGGTCAGTTCGGTATTGGTCATCAGGGTGGTGGGCACCACGCCTTGCAGCTGCTTGGCATAGAGGGTGTCGTAGATCTCGTCGATCAGCTCGAGATTGATGCCCTTGTAGAGGCCCTTCTGGGTCGCCAGCAGGGTGTTGCGCTGCTCACGCGGCAGGGCGTGGAAGTAATCGATGTAATCCGGCGAGGTCATCTCCAGCGTCAGCTTGCCGTATTCCAGCGGGAAGAAGCGCGGCGAGCGCGTGATCCAGTTGAGCTGGTAGCTGTGCTGGTCGATCTCGCGCAGCAGGTCGAGATAGATCTCGGCGGCGCTCTGGCCGGAACCGATGATGGTGATGGCCGGCTGGGAGGTCAGCTCCTCCTTGCGCGCCAGATAGTGGGCGTTGTGGCACACGCGGCTGCCCGCGACCGGCACCACGTCACGCACGGCATCGGCGGCTTTCGGCAGATAGGGCTGGGTGCCGGTGCCCAGCACCAGCTTGCGTGCGCGATAGGCGAAGGCTTCGCCGGTGCTGGGGCGAGTGCCGCGCACGACATAGATGTCGCCGACATGCTGGATGTCCTGGACGTCGTGATCGAAGCGCAGGCTGGTCAGCTCGCGCGCCGCCCACTGGCAGTACTGGTTGTACTCGCGACGCAGCAGGAAGAAGTCTTCGCGGATGTAGAAGTTGTAGAGCTTGTCATGCAGCTTCAGATAGTTGAGGAAGCTGAAGTGGCTGGTCGGGTCGGCCAGCGAGACCATGTCCGCCATGAAGGGCGTCTGCATGCTGGCATCTTCCAGCAGCATGCCCGGGTGCCAGTCGAACGCGGCCTTGCGCTCGAGGAAGACGCCCTGGACGTCTTCCAGCGGCTCGCTCAGGCAGGCAAGGCTGAGGTTGAAGGGGCCGATGCCGATGGCAACGAAGTCCAGCACATCATCGCGCGCTTCCAGAGTGTCTGTGACGTGAGGGTTCGAGGTGTCATGCATGACGGCTTTCCTTGGCTTCTGTGGTGTGACTGCGACGGCTGGCGGCCGGAATGTCGGCCAGTGGTGCGCCATGGTTCGGCTGGGCGGTGGTGCTGACGGCCAGATGATGCGCCTTGACCAGCGCCTGGCCGTGCTGACGGATCAACTCGACCACGGCGGCCAGGTCTTCCTGGCGCGTTTCCGGGTTCAGGAGAGTGAACTTCAGGTACTGACGGCCGGAGACCTTGGTGGCGGCGACGATGGCTTCACCGCTGCGTGACAGGCGCTTGCGGATCTCGCGGTTCAAGGCGTCCCACTGCTCGGCGCTGAGGGTCTCTTCACTGGCGTCATGGAAGCGGAATACCAGGGTGCTGAGCTCCGGCGCCTGGACGACATCGATGTCCGGCGCCGCCTCGAGCAGCTGGTAGCCCTCGCGGGTGAGGTCGATCACGCAATCGAGCATGTCGCCGAGGGCATCGGCGCCCATCAGGCGCAGTGTCATCCACAGCTTCAGGGCGTCGAAACGGCGCGTGGTCTGCAGACTCTTGTTGACCTGATCCGGCGTGCCTTCGCGGGCCTGAAGCTCCGGGTTGAGGTAGTCGGCGTGATAGGTGACGTGGCGCAGCTGGGTGCGATCACGTACCACACAGGCACTGCAGCTGACCGGCTGGAAGAAGGTCTTGTGGTAATCGATGGTGACGGAGTCGGCCATCTCGGTGCCCTTGAGCCAGTGACCATGACGACGAGAAGTGATCAGGCCGCCGCCATAGGCGCCATCGACATGGAACCAGATACCGCGGGCGTGGCACTCACGGCCGATGGCCTGCAGCGGGTCGATGCTGCCGAAATCGGTGGTACCGGCAGTGGCGACCACGGCCATCGGGATCAGGCCTTCGGCGCGGGCGTTGTCGAGGGCGTCACGCAGGGCCACGGGGTCCATGCGGCGGCGCTCATCCACGGCGACCGGGATGACGGCGTTGTGGCCGAGGCCGAGCAGGGCACAGGCCTTCTGCAGACTGAAATGGCTGATGCCGGAGGCGAAGACGCGCAGGCGTCCGGCTTCCGGCGGCAGGCCGTGGGTCTGGTTGCCGGGATGGTTGGGCAGCTTCTCGCAGACCGCATCACGGGCCAGCAGCAGTGCCATCAGGTTGGATTGGGTGCCGCCGCTGGTGAAGATGCCATCGGCGGTCGGGCCCAGGCCCAGGCGCTCGGTGGTCCAGTCGATCAGGCGCTGCTCGATCAGGGTGCCGCCGGCGCTCTGGTCCCAGGTGTCGAGTGAGGAATTGATCGCGCCCAGCAGGCTCTCGGCCCATACACCGGGCAGCACGACCGGGCAGTTGAGGTGCGCGATGTAGCGGGGATGATGGAAGTAGACGGCATCCTTGAGGTAGAGCGACTTGAGCTCCTCCAGACCGGCTTCGAGGTTCTCGAGGGGCGTCTCGAGATCGAGGTCGGCAAAGGCCGGACGCAGGGCCTCCGGGGTGATGCCACTGAACGGCTTTTGAACACTGTCGAGCTGTTCAGCCACCAGCTGGCTGATGCGGTCCATGCCTGTCTGCCAGGCATCCATGTTGGCAGGCGAGAACAGGGCGGCGCGCGGCGAGCTGGACAGTGAGCGCGCACAGGCGTCGGTCTGGGCGTCAGACACGGAGGATCCTGCGGCAGCGCCGTAGGTGGCGGCGGAATCTTGAAGGCTGTGCATTACATAACCTTATGCGAATGTTCGCAGATAAAGACTTGGAAGAGACTCGCAGCCAGCTGGGACAGATGGCTCAGGTGCGAGGACCAGTCAGGACATTCATCAAGTGCCGCGTTTGCGGTCGTTGTTGTTGGTGAAGCTGTTGGCAAAGCCGTCGGCGTGGTCAGTCACGTCTGCCGTGGGCATCGGCAGAGTGAGTCGTCACCGAGCACCCCTGTGTCGGGCAAGCTCGGTGGCCGGCAATCCCGGTGGCCGGCATCCCCGGTGTCATGTGCTGGACACGCCAGAGCTATCAGACGATGAGTGGTTCAGGGCGATGGTACCGGCGACATCCTTGCCGCCGGCGGGTCGTGCGGGTCGATTCAGAATCGACGGACTGCGGAGTTTTCGAAATCAGAAATCATAGGTCAGTGTCGCGGTCATGCTGCGCTCGGCACCGTAGTAGCAGAAGCTGGTGTTGTAGCAGGACGCGATGTATTCCTTGTCGAACAGGTTGCTGACGTTGAGCTGCACGCTGGTGCCGCTCCAGCCGATCTGGCTCAGGTCGTAGCCGACCAGGGCATCGACCAGCGCGTAGTTCGGCACCTTCTCGGTGTTCTCGGAATCTGCCCACATGTCGGCGTAGTAGCGCACGCCGAGGCCGGCATTCAGTCCCGTGAGCGGGCCTTCATTGAAGGCGTAGTCACCCCAGACGCTGACCTGGTGCTTGGGCACCTGGTTGGCATCGTTGCCTTCGGTGCCATCTTCCGCCTTGGCATAGGTCACGTCGGTGTAGCTGTAACCGGCCTGCAGCGCGAAGTCGCGGGTCACCTGAGTGCGGGCTTCCAGCTCCAGGCCCTGGGACTCGATCTCGCCGTAGGCGGTGTAGTAGCTGTCTTCCGGGTCCTTGGAGGCGACGTTTTCCTGATTGATGCGGAACAGCGAGACGCTGTACTGATCACGCGTGCCGTTGGGCTGGTACTTCATGCCGACTTCGACCTGCTCGCCGGTGGTCGGGTCGAGCAGGTCGCCGTCTTCATCGGTGTAGGAGTTCGGCGAGAAGGACGTGGAGTAGCTGACATAGGGCGAGATGCCGTTGTCGAAGCCGTAGATCAGGCCGATGCGGCCGCTCATCTCGTTGTCGTTCAGCTCACTGGTGGTGTTGTAGTCACGATCGGTGTTCTTGATGTTGACCCAGTCCTGACGCAGGCCGGCGGCCAGGTTCCAGCGACCCCAGCTGATCTGGTCCTGCAGGTAGACACCAGTCTGGTCCAGTTCACGCTTCTGGTTCTCGGTGGCATAGATGGAGACATCGGCATCGCTGCTGCTGGAGACATCCAGCGTGCTGGCGGTGCCGTATTCCCAGTCCACGTCATTGGTGCGCGTCTGATAGTCGGCGCCGAACAGCAGGGTGTGATCGAAGGCGCCGGTGGAGAAGCGGCTCTCCAGCTGGTTGTCGACGGTCCAGGCGCGCAGGCTTTCTTCGCCACCGGAGTAGTAGCGGGTCAGCTCGGTGTCCGAGGCCCAGCCATAGGCGTAGACCTGCTCGAGGTCCACATCGGAGCGCAGATAGCGGAATTTCTGGCGTGCGGTGACAGCGTCGTTGAAGCGGTGCTCGAAATCGTAACCAAGCATGCGTTCGGTGCGATCGAACTCTTCGTAGTCCTCGTCACCTTCGTAGAAGTCGTTGCCGAGCTTGGTGCCGTTGTAGCTGACCACCGTGCCTTCATAGGGCAGGCCGGAGTGGTAACCGCCTTCCGGGTCCTTCTGGAAGTAGCCCATCAGGGTGACGGTGGTGTCGTCGGTGACGTCCATGGTGATCTGCGGCGAGAAGGCGTAACGCTCTTCCTCGACGGAGTCGACCTGGGTGTCCTCGGCACTGGCGAGGCCGGTCAGGCGATAGGCGATGCGCTGCTCGTCATCCAGCGGGCCGGTGAGGTCGAATGCAGCACTGCGTTCGTTGTCGTCGCCGACGGTGAAGCGGACCTGGCCGGAGTCCTGGAACTCGGGGCGCTTGGACTGCATCGCGACCAGGCCACCCGGCGAGGAGCGACCGTAGAGGACGGAAGACGGCCCTTTCACCACCTCGATGCTGTCGAGGAAGTAGGGGTCGATGGTCATCGAGCTGTAGGAACCCGAGTCGCCCATCAGCTTCAGGCCATCCAGGAAGGTGTTGCTGACACTGCCATCGGAGAAGCCACGCAGCACCAGATAGTCATAGCGGTTGGAGGCACCGATCTGGTTGGTGAAGACGCCCGGCGTGTAGTCCGCTGCACGCTGGACTGTCTCGGCTGCGCGCTTGTCGATATCGTCGCGCGTGATGGTGGAGACGGCCTGTGGGGTTTCCAGGTAGCCGGTGTCGGTCTTGGTAGCCGCTGTGGTGGTCACCGTCATGGTGTCGAGGGTCTCGTCCTGAGACTCACGGTGGTCGGCCGCCATGGCCTGACCGGCGAAGGGCAGGCCAAGGCCAATCGCCAGTGCCAGAGGGTGCCTGGGCAGGGTCATCAGCAGGGAGCGAGTGGCTTTATGTGCGGCGGAGTCTTTCATGAGCGCGGTGTTCCATCCGGAATGATTTATATAGGAATGATTCTTGTTCGTCGTTCTCTCCTGTGGGTAGACGTTCAGATGACAGCTTTCTGAACCATGAATGAGAATTATTTTTATCATTCTCTTATGTCGTGGTGTCATGAGGGCTGACCATCGCCGTCATGCGCGCTCTCGCTGGCTGGCGCAGGCCGTTATCCTCGGCTGCTACCGACACAAAAAAACCGCCCCGTGGGGCGGTTCTGATGACGCGATGCGCAGGCTCGCGCTGTGCTGAAGGTTACTGGTCGACCATCTCGCCCTGCAGCGTGACGGGAATGTCGCCTACCAGCTTGCCGTAGCCCAGCAGGTTGAGCAGGGTGCTGCCGACCTGATTCCTGGCTACTTCTGCACTGTCCAGTGAGATGGGGTCGGCGTTGATGAAGGTCAGGTGGGTGGCATCCTGACGGGTGACCTCCAGCGGCAGGGTCTCGCGGTGGGTGCGGTTGCCATCGGTGGCCGAGAAGGGCACCTGCATGCGCGTCGTCTGGCCGGGCTCCAGAGCCGCGATGGCCAGCGGGTCAAGATTCAGGGTCAGCGTGGCCAGGCGCATCTGACTGACGCCGGACAGCCACGGCGGCAGCTCGCCGACCTTGTCGAGCAGATCGGTCTGGCCGACGCTCAAGGGAATGCTCATCTTGCCGTCATCTCCCACGGTGCCGCTCAGGCCATTGAGGTGATGCACGTGCTCCACATTGCCCTGGCTGCCCTGCGCGGTCAGTGTCGCGGTGGCGCCGCTGCTGTCGGGCACCAGCTGCCAGGCGGCCTGTGTCGGCAGGCTGACACCGATACCGCTCATGGCGAAGGCCAGTGCCGCGGCCTTGATCGGGGCACCGAAGCGGCTTTTGGCGGCTGTGGCGGTGAGGCGGCTGGCGGGTTTGCCGGTCGAGCGACGCGCAAGCGTGCGACTCAGGGCGCGGGTCCAGCGAGAGAAAGGCAATGACATGTCATGACTCCTGATGGCCAGGGGCTTGATCGGGCGAGGCCCGCCATGAGCGCCTGGAAAAGATTCGATGCTGCAGATGGGACATTGGACAGGCGGCGGCTCCAAGGGTTCGCGACACTCGTCGCAGCCGGGAGGGGAGAATCGCTATGTTGTTGAGTTTTCGGGCTTTCCCGAGGCTCATGCTTTCGCTATCATATGCGCGCTGCATGGGCCCATAGCTCAGTTGGTTAGAGCACTCGACTCATAATCGATTGGTCGCAGGTTCAAGTCCTGCTGGGCCCACCATGCATGCATGCCAGTGGGGGTCATTCAGCTGATGCTCAAAAGCTTCAGTGCCCCCACAAGTCGCCAATGGCGGCTTTTTTTGTGCCTGCCATTCCGGCCTTTCTTGCTGTTCTTTCTTTCCCTTCTTTCCCCCACCAGTGCATCAATGGCGTGATTTCTCGTGGTCCTGAACCACGAACGCCCCATGCCGTGGGGCATGAGGCGTTTTCCTCTGCATTGCCGCGGATCATCCGGTTCGGGTGATCTCTTGCAGGGTCGCTATCACTGAGTCTCTTCTTCCATTTCCTGCTCAGTGTCATTGGCGGCACCGCTGATGGCGTTGCCGGCGGTGGTCAGCGCATTGGCGGTCGCCTGACGAGTGTCCTGCCAGGCACTGGCAGCGGTGTTCTTGGTTTCATCCCAGGCCGCTGCGGCGCTCTTGCGCGTGTCCTGCCACCAGTCGGTGGTGTAGTTCGGCTGCTGCTCGAACTCGCTCACATCCATGTCGAGGTGGATGCGGTATTCCAGGGCATCCAGATCATCGCCCTGTTCGGTCTCGAGGGTGAACTTGCCCGTTTCCACGACGTACTGGTTCTCGTCCAGCCCCATGGAGTAATCGCTTTCGACGACCAGAGCGGCGACCTGCATGTTGTCGTCGAGCAGGATGTCCTCGACTTCACCGATCACGTTGTTGTCATCGTTCTGCAGGTAGACGTCGGCATCCATCAGCTCATCTGCGGAGTAGAGCCCCTGCGGACTGGCCATGGCCATGCTGGTAGTGGACAGCAGCGTGGTCGCGGTGATCGCACCCAGAATCTGTTTGCGGTTCATATTGCTCATGCCGTACTCCTTGCGTGTTGAATCGGTACTTCTGGTCCGGTCCCTCAAGCGCTTCCTTCTCGCTCGTGGCGCAAATGATTCGCCAGAACCATGACCCTACCCACTGAGATCCTGACGAGACCGACAAGTTTCAAGGGGGGGGGGAAGAAAAACTTGTACGAGAATTTCTCTGTCTGTCACATGCAAGGTGTAAAGGGGCAATGTCGTCGTGCCAAGAGAGTGGGCTTTCTGGTGCTCCATAACTGTCGCGAACAGGCCGCCCGCAAGCGCTCTGTCAGCAGGGCTCTGACGAAGGGTTCGAGTAGAGGGGCGAGCAGAGAGATGAGGTGCTGAAGGATTGCATGGATACCAAGGCCCGCGCCGTTCAAGGCAAGAAGTCGAGATGATGCACGTGGATATGTCGCAATCAGTGCGCGTTCAAGGCTTTTTCTGCTCTCTGATTGGCTGCCTGGCGAGTGGAACAAGCTGTTTTTGCACTTCATAAGAGGCTTTTTTGTAGCGAAATGTTACACGGTTCTGGCGGGGCGCTCTCGTGCTACAGCGGGCGCATGGGGAGAGGTAAACGCTTGATCAGCGCACACGAAAACGCCTGCCAATGCGTCTACATTAGCTATACAGATACGTTCTGATACGCGTTAAAACTTGTACAAGGTTTTGGAAGTGTCTAACTTTGCAACTGTCGAAGCACGGCGGGGCAGGCAGGAGATCACCCTGATACAACATTGATGGAGCCGCAGAGCCGCTTTTTCAATCCCTTGTCAGGTTGCCGCAAGTTTTTACATCGTCATGCCGCCCGCTCCACCGGTTTCGAGCACAAGGTTTTCATCATGGATCCAATGGAGGGCATCGAGATGAACACAGTACGTAAGGTTCCCATGGAGTGTTCACGCTGTGGCAGCAACCGGGTTCACCTCGAAGATTCCCCGGCAGATGATGACATCGTCAGTTGTGCAGAATGTGATGAGTTTCTGGGTGTCTGGTTCATGTTGCGTGATCGCCTTGAAGTCAGTGCCCGCAAGCGAGCTGCGATTGACCCGGCCCTGATGGCGCAGAAGGTGGTCCAGCAGCTGGACGCCTCGGCCTGAAGCAAGCGCATGTAAGGCCAGTGTTCGCCAGTGCGTGTGAGGGCGCACAAGAATTTTTACCTCAGTGCCAGTCGGATTCGCTGTTTCGCCCTGGTCGCGGGCTTGTTGCCCGGGGCAGCGAAACTGAATTTATGGCACTGCAGGTGGAGTCGAGATTTCCGTGATACCGCTGACGACTGTTCAGCGTCCTGGTCGACCTGCGGCGAGCCGCGTTGCTTCCGCGATAGGTCCTGTTCTGCCTGAGAGTGTTTTCCCGGCCTTTGGTCGGGATTTTTTTGGCTTCAAGCCCATGAATACCCGTCTGACGCCCGTTTGAATAACGGTGCGGCGGACACCCCCTGATCTGGTATGCGTTTGATCTGCGTCATTCGCGAGGTGTTATCAGACTGTAAGATAGTGCTGTCAGACTCTTGCCGGTCGCGCTGCCATGAAGTGTGTTCCGCGCTCTGCGCGATACCTTCCGCAGCCGTGAGCGCAGAGACTGACCAGCGATAAAATTGTGGCATCTAACCGAAAGTGCAATGGAGTCTGTCGCTATCTGTCTCCATCATGCGCACGCAAACCGAGCCACGTCTTGATGTTTTCTGTACTGAGAATCTGGTCATGACATCGTCATCTTTTGCGTCGAAAAGGAGTTCGCGCATGTTTACCCCATCAGTCCCGACCCGTAATGGCCCTCAGTGTCCCGAATGCAACGAAGCGCTGGATTGGCCTGCCCGTGATCTGCCGGATGATCACATCCTCAAGTGCCCGAACGGCCATGCGTTGTGTTCGATGGGCGATTTTCGCCTGGCGGCACGTGAGATGGCGCTGCAGGAAGAGTTCCGCCTGACGCGTGATGGCGCCAGGTCACACGGCCAGCACCGTGTGCCGGAGCGCCCCGTCGCACGCATGTCCAACACCGCAAGCCACGGCACCAGCCATGAGTCGCTTGCCGGCAGCATCAGCGCCGCGTGACATCTGTCTGTTCGCGCCTGCCCCTCAAGCCCCGGCCACCGTGCCGGGGCTTTGCGTCTGAGCGTAGTGCCGGGCAGTGCCTGGGCGAGGTAGCTCGGTGAGGTATCTCGAGCCGAAAGACGAGCGACTCCCCGCCAGCGGGGTTGCATGCCGTGTGAGTGGCCCCATGTCTTGGGGAGACGCCAATCGACCAGCCTCAAGGCGAGCGGCTCAGACACCGAACAGGAGAATGCTTCATGTCAGATCTTTCCGAGGAACTGCGTATTCCCAAGCCGTGCCCGGACTGTGGCAGCCAGCGAGTCCGCGTCTCGCAGGTCCACAATCCCGACGACAAGGTGTTCTGTGCATCCTGCGGTACCTACGTCTGCCTATATGCCGATGTGGCCAGGATGCGAGAGGAGGGCGCGAGCAGCGAAGCGGAAGAGCTGCTGGAGCAGGCCTCCAACAAGGGCATGAAGAAGTGACCTGATCTCTGGCCGAGACACCGACAAAAGAAAAGGCCCCCCACCGTGAGGTGAGGGGCCTTTTCTTTTGTCGGGCACATTTCATGTCAGGCGCAGGCCCTATTGCTTGCGAGCCCGCGCCTGGGGTCGCGTCTAGCTCTCGTCACCCTGGCTCGGGGTAGAGGCCTTGGCGATGGCGCCAGTGTTGTCGGCGGCTTCCAGCTTGGCCAGCATGTTCTCTGACTGACGCTTGAAGTTGGCGAGCGCCTTGCCGGACAGAGACTTGTTGTTCGGCAGCTGAACGCGCATGGCATCGACCTGGCGGTTGTTGACCATCACCTCATAGTGCAGGTGCGGGCCGGTGGAGCGGCCGGTGTTGCCTGACAGGGCGATCTTCTCACCCATGGTCACGCGCTCGCCTTTCTTGACCAGCGGGCGTGACAGGTGCAGATAACGGGTCTTGTAGCCGTTGTCCATGCGCAGCACCAGATAGCGACCGGCCAGCGGGTGGTTGCCGACCAGCTCGACGACGCCATCCGCGGTGGAAAGCACCGGCGTGCCGATGCGCACCGCGAAGTCAGTGCCCTTGTGCGGGCTGATGCGTCCGGTCACCGGATGGCGACGGCTGAGGTTGAACGGCGAGCTGATGCGCGCCTTGTGCGCCAGCGGATAGCGATTGAAGGCCGGGTCGAGGCCCTTACCGTCGGGGGTGTAGTAGCGGCCATCGCTGCTGTTGCGCACCACGGTCAGTGACTTGCGAGAACCTTCATAGCGTGCGGCGAGGATGCGGGAATCCATGCTGGTGCCGTCGATCATGTCGGACTCGACCAGCACCTGGAACCTGTCACCCTTGCGCGTATCGCGACGGAAATCGATCTTCTTGCCCAGCACCTGGGTCAGCTGGCTGACTTCCGCGACGCCCAGGCCAGTGGCTTCCGCTGACAGGGAGAAGCTGCCACTGACCGTACCGGCGAACATGCGCTGAGTGGCCTGGGTCGCCTTCTCGATCTTGGCGACATTGAAGCTTTCACCGCCGGCCTCACGCTTGACCATGAAGCCGCGACGCGCATCCTTCATGATGCGCAACGCCAGCAGGTTGCCGTCTTCATCCAGCTTGTAATCGAAGCTGTCGCCGATGCGCCAATGGGTCAGCACGCGCTTGTCAGGCAGCGCCTTGAGGATGCGCGTGGTCTCGCTGTAGCCAAGGCCCAGCGAGCGCTCCGCCATCACGGCGAAGGTATCGCCGGCCTGCACGGTATAGGTCTGCCACTCGGGCACATAGACTTCCTCGGCCGCCAGCTCGGTCTGCAGCGTCGGGCTTTCGCCGAGCTCGACCGGGTCGACGGAGAGGTCGTCATAGGAGGTGCCGCCGGCCTGTTCGTCGGTCGCGGTGCCGATGACGGCTTCTGCCGTCTTCACTGCCGCCGGCGCCAGTGCCACGATCGGGCCTGCCGTCTGGCTGTCGGGATGATAGTTGGCATCCGTCAGCAGCGTCGGCATGTCGAAATCGATGGCGACGATCTCGCTGGGCGTCAGCGCTGCCAGCGGAATGTCACCGGAGGTCGAGCTGGTCGCCGTCTGATTGGCGAGCTGCGCCGGGCTCAGGGGAGACTGAGTGTCATCGGCGGCAGCAATCGCCAGCGGCAGCTTGGCCGGGGTGCTGGAATTTGCACTGGCCAGGTCGATGGCGATGGACTGTGAGGCCGTAGAGACATCAGGAGCATCGAATGTTTCGAGAAGCTTGTGAGCACCCAGCACGGTAACCATGGTGGCAACAGGTAAAAGAAGATACTTGTGCGCGCGAGGGAGCGAATGAAGGATTCGCAGCATATGTGACCGATAAAGTTATGTGAAATGAAAAGATGGCAACAATGAGGCATTCGAACCTTAACCAAGGTTCCCATCGTTCGATAGGCTGGACGCATGTCCAGTATGAGTAATTCAACCCTGTTTAGATCATTGACGGCGCAATTGGCGGTACCGGCAACATGAGGTCTGGCGAAAATAGCGCCATTTTTGCTTAGGAAACGCTGTTCAGGCAGTAAATCCTGCTTGGTGTTAAATTTTGTAAAGTTACGCAAAATAGCGTATTTGGCCTCCTGCATTTCAGAGGATGCCGTCCTGATGTCCGAGGATTGCGACCAGATGTCGGGAGTCTGACAGCACAGAATGCTCTTTTGCTCCCGTCGGGTTGCAGTATCAGGTGTCTGGTTTTTTGCGTCTGGCATGTCAGGATTGCCCCGTGCATTCCCGTACGTTCTGCAAGAGGAATCCTGATGTCGTCACGCGTGACACTGGCTCAGTGGCAGATGCTGGCCGCCGTGGTGGACCACGGCAGCTTCGCGCGCGCGGCGGCCGCGATCCACAAGAGCCCCTCGACCCTGAATCACGCCGTGCATCGCCTGGAGGCCTTGCTGGGCGTGCAGGTGCTGGAGCCGGTCGGGCGCAATGTCCGGCTGACCGAGGCGGGTGAATTGCTGCTGCGCCGGGCGCGTCAGCTGATCGAGAATGCGCGGGCACTCGAGGATGTGGCCGATGCGTTGTCGGCAGGTATGGAGAGCGAGATCGCCATCGCAGTGGATCAGCTGTTTCCGCCGGATGTGCTGGCACGGGCGCTGGAAGCCTTCTCGACGGCCTACCCTCAGGTGCGTGTCCAGCTGCACGAGACGACGCTGACCGGCGGGCGCGAGCTGTTCGAGGAGAAGGAAGCGGACCTGTTGATCAGCGGTCTGATGCTGGATGGCCATCTCAGCACCCCGTTGCTGCGTGAAACCTTCATCGCCGTGGCGGCGCCGGGGCACCCGCTGCACGCCCTCGGGCGGCCGCTGGATCTGCGTGATCTCGTGCAGCATCGCCAGCTGGTGGTGCGCGACAGCAGCCGTTCCAGCGGCATGGATGCCGGCTGGCTCAAGGCCGAGGCGCGCTGGACGGTGAGCCACCTGGCCACGTCAGTCGATCTTGCCGAACGCGGACTGGGCTTCGCCTGGCTACCCCGTACCCGCATGAGCGAGGCCCTGGCCCGAGGGCGGCTGCTGCCACTGCCGCTGGCCAATGGCGGCGAGCGCGAAGTGTCGCTGATGCTCTATCTGCCGGACGATGATCGCGCGGGCCCTGCCGTCCGGGCGATGAAGGCGCAGCTGCACGCTGCCGTCGAGCAGGACGCCAGCGAGCGGCGCTCCTGAAAGCGTGCAGGGTCTGAAAAGCGTGAGGGCTTGAGAAGAGCGCACGACGTGATCGTTCGAGAAACTCGATCGTTGCCACGCAGTGAATTCGCTTGCGCTGTCGCGCTCGACTCTTAGGCTGGGGGCATCCCTCAGCCATATAAGGAGCGTGCAAGATGGGCTTACTGGTCGACGGCAAGTGGCAGGATCGCTGGTATGACACCGACAGCACCGGCGGTGAATTCAAGCGCGAGAGCGCGCGACTCAGGGATTGGGTCGTGGCGCCCGATGCCCCGCTCGAGGGGCCGCAGGGACAAGCGGCCGTGCCCGCCAGTGCAGACCGCTTCCATCTCTACGTCTCGCTGGCCTGCCCGTGGGCGCACCGCGCGCTGATCATGCGCTCTCTCAAGGGACTCAAGCCGCTGGTCGGCATGTCCTACACCAGCCCCTTGATGCTCGAACATGGCTGGAGCTATCTCGAGGAAGAAGGCTCCAGCGGTGATCCGATCAATGGCGTGCGCTATCACCACCAGCTCTACACCCTGACCGACCCGCACTACACCGGCCGTGTCACCGTGCCGGCGCTCTGGGACAAGCAGACCGGTCGCATCGTCAACAACGAGTCGGCGGAACTGGTACGCATCTTCAATGACGCCTTCGATTCGCTGACTGGCAATGATCTGGACTTCTATCCGGAGGACCTGCGCGGCGAGATCGATGCCATCAATGCCGAGGTCTATGACAAGGTCAACAATGGCGTCTACAAGACCGGCTTCGCCACGCGGCAGGAGGTCTACGAGCGTCACTTCACGGCGCTGTTCGAGTGCCTGGATTCACTGGAGCGCCGACTGGCCGACTCGCGCTATCTCGCCGGTGAATGGCTGACCGAAGCCGACATCCGCCTGTTCACCACCCTGATCCGCTTCGATGCCGTCTACTTCGGGCACTTCAAGTGCAATCAGCGCCGTATCGCCGACTATCCCAATCTCTCGCACTATCTGCGCGAGCTGTATCAGTGGCCGGGCATCGCCGAGACCTGCGATCTTGCGCATATCAAGACCCACTATTACGCCAGTCAGCAGACCATCAATCCCACCGCTATCGTGCCGGTTGGCCCGAGTCTGGCGCTCGACGCTCCCCATGACCGCGAGCGTCTGCCGGGCCAGGGCATTCGCCGTCACGCCTGAGGTCTTGAAGTCTGAGCTGATCGCGCCCGAGTTGATGGCGCCCGAGTTGATGGCGAGCAGCGGCGATTGGATCAGGCGCGCGGTGTCGGGCGTCTGATCTTGGCCAGCCAGCGGTCCAGTGCATTGCCGAAGTCGCGTTGCTCACGCTGGCCGTATGCGGACGGGCCGCCGGTGTGCTCGCCGCTGGAGCGCATGCTCTCCATGAAGTCGCGCATCTGCACCTTGGCGCGAATGTTGTTGCTGTCCAGCGCTTCGCCGCGGGTCGTCATCACCAGCGCGCCTTTCTCGATCGCCTCCAGCGCCAGCGGCAGGTCGGAGGTGATCACCATGTCGCCGGGGTGGGCGCGCTCGACGATCAACTGATCGGCAGCATCTGCCCCTTGTGGGACCGACAGCGCCTTGACGTGCATCGAGCGTGGCAGCGGCACCTGATGATTGGCGACGAACCAGGTGGGAGTCGCGGTGCGTTCCGCCGCGCGCACCAGGATGTCACGCGCGGCGCGCGGGCAGGCATCGGCGTCGACCCACAGCGTGGTGACATGCTCGGCGGGATGTTGTGGGGAGGGGGCGTCATGGTCTTGCGCGTCAGTCATGCAGGCTCCTGTCAGGTGGTTGTTCAGCGAGTCGTGATGGCAGGGCGCATGCCTGCCCGAGGGCGGCCGGCCTGCGACCAAGGTCAAAAGAAAGGATGCAGAATGCGTGAGAGGCTGCTAGAATGCCAGCTCCTCGCATGTAGTGACCCACCATCCTGAGTAGCCGAGCCCGACGTGATCGCCGTTTCTTGTGGCCATCAGCCGGTATTTCGCGCCTCCCGGACCGCGTGGCGTAGCTTGCCCCAGCCATCCGTGACCCCTCGATTCGATCGATGTCCGGCCGCCGCGATGCAAGACCCGTCCCTGTCCACAGTGTGCATGATGGAGCGCCCCGAGACTCTGAGTAGAAGAGCCTCTGGTTGCTGTACGGTCGCCGCAGCGTTGTGCCTGAAAGTGGAATTGCGTCCACCTTCAGAGCAACCCGGGCCCGTCCATGCCAAGACGTCCAGCACTCGTACGTTTTTTCTGATGATGCCAGCGCCTCGTGCCTGACTGCATCGCCAGACGGAGCCCTTACGCTTCGTGTCGGTTCAACCCGACCCATTCTTCAGCTGCAAGCCTTACTTGTAGCCATTTAGGTGTGAGATATACATGACCACGACTTCCGTCGTCGATCGCTTCAGCGATCTTGCCCTGCTGCCTGCCGTCCTGACCTCTCTCGAGAAGCTGGGCTACGAAACTCCGTCCCCGATCCAGGCTCAGACCATCCCGAGTCTGCTCGAAGGCCGTGACATGATCGGCCAGGCACAGACGGGTACCGGCAAGACCGCTGCCTTTGCACTCCCGCTGTTGACCCGTCTGGACCTCGACCGCCGTGAACCGCAGGTTCTCGTGCTGGCCCCGACCCGTGAGCTGGCCCAACAGGTCGCCGTCAACTTCACACGTTACGGTCAGTTCATGCGTGGCCTGGAAGTGGCCACTCTCTGCGGTGGTCAGGACTACCGCGAGCAGATGCGTAGCCTCAAGAGCGGCGCGCAGATCGTCGTCGGCACCCCGGGTCGTGTCATCGACCACCTGGACCGCAAGAGCCTGAACCTGAACGGCCTGAAAGCCCTCGTGCTGGATGAAGCCGATGAGATGCTGCGCATGGGCTTCATCGATGACGTCAAGCGCGTCGTCGCCGATACCCCGAAGGAAGCGCAGCGCGTCTTCTTCTCCGCGACGCTGCCGACCGAGATCGAGCGTATCGTCAACCGCTACCTGGTTGATCCGGTCAAGGTTGCCATCAAGTCCGAATCGCGTACCGCTTCCACCATCGAACAGATGATGGTGCGTGTCGAAGGCGGCGCTAAGCTCGAAGCGCTGTCCCGTCTGCTGGAAGTCGAGACCGTCGATGCGGCCATCGTCTTCGTGCGTACTCGTGCCGCCTGTACCACAGTCGTCGAACAGCTGATCGCTCGCGGTATCTCCGCGGCAGCGCTGTCCGGTGATCTGGACCAGTCCCTGCGCGAGCGCACCGTGACTCGCCTGAAGCGTGGCAAGGTCGACGTGCTGGTCGCGACCGACGTCGCCGCTCGTGGTCTGGACGTGGCGCGTATCACCCACGTCTTCAACTACGACCTGCCGGGTGACAGCGAATCCTTCGTCCACCGTACTGGCCGTACTGGCCGTGCCGGTCGTGAAGGTCGCGCCATCACCTTCGTCAGCGGTCGCGAAATGCGCAAGGTTCGCTGGATGGAGCAGGCCCTGGGCCAGCGCATCACCGAACGCCAGCTGCCGAGCGAAGAAGAGATCCGTGGCCACCGTGACGCCGCCTTCCGTGCTCGCGTCGTCGAAGCCCTGGGCAGCAGCTCCAACGGTCACCGCGCTCTGGTCCAGAGCCTGGTCGAAGAAGGTCACGATCCGGTCGAGCTGGCCGCTGTCTTCGTCAAGATGGCTCGCGCCGAAGAGACGCCGATCCAGTCTCTGCCGAAGCCGGGTGCGCGTCGCAACGAGCGTTCCGAGCGCGGTGAGCGCACCGAGCGTCCGGAACGCGGTGAGCGTCGCAACTCCGCGCCGGTCGCACGTGAAGGCATGAAGCTCTACCGTGTGGCCGTCGGCCACCGTGATGGCGTCAAGCCGGGCCAGCTGGTTGGCGCTCTCGCCAACGAAGGCGGCATCGAAGGTTCACGCATCGGTCGCATCGACATCCGCAACACGCACAGTGTCGTGGAACTGCCGAGCGGTCTGCCGACCAGCATCGTGTCCAAGATGGCGCGTGCTCGCGTCGCTGGCCGCCCGCTGGAACTGGCAGAAGACGGTGCGGGCGCTCGTCCGCAGCGCCGTGAAGGTGGCAACGATGACCGTCGTCGCGCCTGATCAGGCCTGAGTCGGGCCGGCACTGATCGCAGTGCTGGCCACGGCTTCTGAAAAGACCGGTACCTCTCACGAGGTGCCGGTTTTTTTGTGCCTGGACGAAAGGCACCACTGGGGCTGGTATCCTGTGCTGGCGTAGGTCCACCGCTCATCGTAGCTCCACCGCTCATCATAGCTCCACCGCTCATCATTTCCCGAGGATGCCCACATGATCTCTTCACTCGATGCCTTGCGCCGTGGCCTGCAGGCCACGCCTGCCCGCCAGCTGATGCTGTGCGCTCTGCTGGCGACCCCTTGGCTGCCACTCAGTGCGGCCCACGCCGAGTCCGGCATGTCCGCCAGCAGCGCCACGCCGGAGATTCGCGTCCCGCTGGTCTCGCTGGAGGCCCTGCGTCTGGCGCCGGTGGTCTCACCGCAGGGCGAGGCGCTGGGCAAGGTCGAGGATGTGCTCAGTGACACCCGTGGTCAGATCCATCGCCTGCTGATTCGCCCTGATGGTGGCGACAAGGCGGCCAGCATCGACTTCGCGCGCTTCACCCGTGAGGCGGTCAGTGACCCGCTGGCGGCTGAGGCCCCCGGCGATATCCGCTACCGTCTGGTGCTCGACATGACGCCGGAGCAGCTGACGGCCCGCGCGGACCAGCCGCTTTCCAATCGCCTGTCACGCCAGCTGGAACGCAGCATGGGGGAGGTCGGCAACGGGCTGGACACCTTCCGCAATCAGGCGGCGGAGGTGCTGCGTTCACTGGGCAAGCAGCTTGAAGGTGAGGGCGATCGATAGCATCTGAGGGAGAGAGACCCGCAACCGCCGTGAGGGAATGCATGAGTGAGTGGATGACAGCACTGCACGATTGGAATCTCGACCCTGCCGCCGCCGTTGCCAAGCAACGCGAAATGGCCACTCGACTGACGTTGACGCCGCCCTGGGGAGCAAGTCCCGGTGAGTGGCCAGCGACCATCACCGGGGTCGATATCGGCTTCGAGGATGAGGGTGAGGTGACACGTGCGGCGGTGGTGACGCTGGATCTGGCGACGCTGGAGCCCCTCGAGCAGCAGCTGGTCCGTCAGCCGACACGCATGCCGTATATTCCGGGCTTGCTGTCGTTCCGGGAGCTGCCCGCCGCCATCGCCGCCCTCGAATCGCTGGAGCGTGCGCCCGAATGCCTGATGGTGGACGGCCACGGCATCGCGCACCCGCGCCGCCTGGGCGTGGCGGCGCATCTCGGCCTGTGGTGTGACCTGCCATCCTTCGGCGTGGCCAAGAAGCGTCTGTGTGGCAAGCATGGCGAACCGGGCGAGGAGCGCGGTGACTGGGTCGCGCTGACGGATCGCGTGCGTGAAGCGGATGGCGAGCTCGGCATCATCGAGAATAGCGAGCTGCCCAAACGCGAACAGCGCAGCCAGCTGGGCGCCGTGCTGCGCTCACGCGCGAAGGTCAAGCCGGTGTTCGTCTCGCCGGGCCAGCGCATGAACCTGGATACGGCGCTGGCGATGACCCTGCACTGTCTGGGCAAGACCAAGCTGCCCGAGCCGACCCGACTGGCGGACCAGCTCGCCAGCCGGCGCCTCAAGCGGCTCCGCGATACCTAGCCGCCTCAAGCGGCTATGCGATGCCCGGCAGCCGCTAGCCCTCGATCTCCAGTCGGCTCTGGCCGTTGCCCGAGGGGCGCACCGCGATACGCACCGGAATGCGTTCATGCATCTCGGCCACATGCGAGATGACCCCGACGCGCCGGCCGCTGGCCTGCAGGCCATCCAACGCCTCCATCGCCAGGGCCAGTGAATCCGGGTCGAGGCTACCGAAGCCTTCATCGATGAACAGCGATTCGATGCGCAGCTCACCGGAGGCCATGCCCGCCAGGCCCAGCGCCAGGGCCAGTGAGACCAGGAAGGTCTCGCCGCCGGACAGCGAATGCACGCTGCGCAGCTCGTCACCCATCTCGGTATCCACCACCACCAGCCCCAGCGGGCTGGCGCCGCGTGCCAGACGATAGCGGCGAACCAGATTGGCCAGATGCAGATTGGCATGCTCGATCAGGCGCTCGAGGTTGAAGGCCTGGGCGATGGTGCGGAACTTGGCACCACTGGCACTGCCGATCAGCTCCGACAGCGCGCCCCAGCGTTCATGGACTGCGCGGGCGCGGGCCAGCTGCTCGCCAAGTTCGGCGCTGCCACTGCGGCGCTGATCATCATTGAGTATCGCCGCCTGAGCCGATTGATGGGCCTCGCGCACGGCAGTGAGCGGTGCCTTGAGCGCCGTGATCAGAGTGGCCAACGCCTCGCCAAGCGCGTGGGTGTCTTCCTCGGGCTGTGGCTGCGCATCCTCCGACGCACCAGCGGCATCTTCTTGCGGGGGTTGCGCATGAGCCTGCAAGCGAGCATGCAGCGCCAGGGCCTGCTGGGCCTGGGCGCGGATGACGCCCGTCTCTTCCGTTGCCGCCGTGCCTTCTCCCGCGATACCTGCTCCTGACGTCTCCTCGGCGGGCGCTGCCAGCTGTTCGAGTGCTGCCAGCTGCTCGAGTGCTGCCTGCCAACTGGAGGTCCGAGCGGCCTGCCAGTGGGTGAGCTGACGCGCATTGCGCTCCTCACACAGGGCATCCGCGCGTGCGACGCGCTCGTGGGCGCTGCGCAGTTGCTGGCGCAGTGCCTGCAGCTCGTGATCCTCGACGGCCAGCAACTCCGCGATGCGCGCGTCATCCAGGCCGGGATTCGCTGTCTGCCAATCCACGCGTTCGCGGTCGAGCGAGTCTTGCTCTTCGCGCAGCTCCGTCTGGCGTTGCTGCAGATTGGCCTGCTGCTGCGTCAGCTGCTGTTGCTGGTCGCTCAATTCCTGCAGTGCCTGCCGCGCATCCTCTTGCTCGTTGCGCATCCGGGTGGTCAGCGACTCGATCCAGTCAGACCAGTCGCTCACGCTGGCATGCTGTCGCTTGGGGTCTGCGCTCAGCTGCTGGGCAAGCGTGTCACTGAGCTGCTCGATCTCACTCGCCAGCGCAGTGATCTGCGTCTCGCACTGTTGAAGCTGCGCCTCGCCATGCTGGCATTGCGTCGTCAGCGTGGCGTGACGTGTTGCCAGTGCCTGGCGTTGCTCACGCAGCGGCGTCAGCTGGCGCAGTGTCGTCACCAGCGTGTTCTGGCGGGCGTCCAGTTCCCCAAGGCGCTGCTCGATCAGTTGCAGTGCGTGGGCAACCGGCAGCTGCGGCAAGGCTTCAAGCTGGGGCTGCTCCGACAGCGAATGCCGGGCCAGAAGCTCGGTCAGGTTTGTCTGGCAGCTCTGCGCCTGCTGCTGCAGGCGTTGCAGCTCCGTGTGCAGCTGAGTCTGTTCCTGCTGCAGATAGCCGAGCTGCTCCTCGAGGCGGGCGTGCTCGTGACTGGCCGTTTCCATGGCTTGCTGCGCGGTGGCCGTGGCCTGGCGGCGCTGGTCAAGTCGCTCGCGAGCCTGCTGCTCCAGCTGAGCGATCAGCGCCTCGGCCGGTGCGGCCTGGCCGGCGGCGGGGTGCTCGTGGCTGCCGCACACCGGACACTCCTCGCCCTGGACCAGCCCACGGCGCAGCGCCATCACGTTGTCGCTGCGCGCCAGACGCTCCTGCTCCTGCTGGTGGCGCTCGGCGTCTTCCTCGTGGCGCGCCTGATCACGGGCCTGCAAGGCCTGCGCCTGCCGGGCAGCCACATCCCGCAACGCCTGTTGCTGTCGGGGCAGTTGCTGCTCCAGCTCGACAAGACGCTGCTGCACCTCATCACGGCGGGCCAGACCACTGATCTGCTCGCTGAGTACGGGCTTGAGCTCCAGTAGTGCATCGCGCTGACGTTGCAGCTGGTCACGATAGTCTTCGGCATCGCGCAGCGGCCGGCCGGACTCGTCGACCAGCGTTGCCTGCAGCTGCTGGAGTTGCTGCTCCAGCTGCTGGCGCTGGCGATCCTGAGCCTCCAGCTCCTGCTGATGTTGGCCGAGCGTGTCGCGCAGGCGTTGCTGTTCACTCTGCTGGCTGGCGTGTGCTTCGCGTTGTTGCGCCAGACGCGAAGCCACCTGACGTGCCTCTTCAAGTTTCGGCAGTTGCTCGCCACGCCAGGTATCACAGCGCTGCATGCGTTCATCGGCGGTGTGCCTGGCGGCTCTGGCCTGCTCAACCCTGGGCGACAGGGCGCCGAGCTGCTGCTCCAGCTGGGCCAGTTGCGTGACCAGCTGCGCATGCTGCGGCGCGATCGCCGTGAGGCGCAGCAGGGCAGGACGAATCGGCGCGAGGGCCTCCAGGGCGCTGAGTTGCTCGCGCTGACGGGAAAGCCCATCGCTGGCGGCGTGAGCCTCGGTCTGCTCCTGCTGCGCCTGACGCAGAGCCTGTTCGAGCTCGCCCGCCGTGGTGGTCCACTGGTGATAGGTCGTCAGCGCATCATGCTGTTCGCTGAGCCGGGTCATGGCCGTCTGACGCAGACGCACCTCCTCCTCGAGCGCCTGGCGCTCCTGCGGGCTGGCTGGTAACTGGCCCTCCAGCTTGCGTTCCAGTTCATTGACGGCCTCGCGGGCGGCGCGCTCGCGCTCATGGGCGGCCATCGAGATCTCGGAGTAATGGCCGGTATCGGTCAGCTTCTCCAGCAACTCCGAGCGTTCATTGTCATTGGCACGCAGGAAGGCGCTGAACTCGCTCTGCGCCAGCAACACGGCGCGGGTGAACTGCTCGAAATTCAGCCCCAGCCTGTCGATGATCAACGCCTTGGCGTCATTGCTGGTGGTGTTGAGGGTCTGAGCCGGCTGGGTGTCATCGCCGGCGGGCAGCAGCTGGAGATGTTGCTTGGCATTCTGCAGGCGCCCACCAGGCTTGCCGCGCGCGCGGCTGACCGTCCAGCTGGCGCGATAGCGCAGGCCATCGCGGCCGATGAAATCCACCTCGGCCTTGCCTTCGCCGCAGCCACGCCGGAGCAGGCTGCGCGGGTCCTTGAGCGTCAGCTGATGCTCGCCGACATCCTCCAGCTGACCGCCACTCGGCGTCTGGCGCAGGCGCGGCGTGGTGCCATAGAGCGCCAGACACAGGGCATCGAGCAGCGTGCTCTTGCCGGCCCCAGTGGGGCCGGTGATGGCGAACAGGCCGGCATCGGATAGCGGCGCCTTCTCGAAGTCGACTTCATGCGTGCCGGCAAGCGACGCCAGGTTGTCGAGGCGCAGGGCGAGAATCTTCATGCCTGACCTCCCTTGGCCTTGTCTGCCGAGGCTGTCTTGTCTATCGAAGCCGCCTTGTCGGCCTTGCGAGCGGGTCGGGTGGCCGACTCGCCTTCGAGGCGCGTCTCGCGCGCGGCCTCGACCTCCTCGAGCAGCTGGGCGAAATCCTCGATCAGCGTCGGGTCCGGCTCACTGTCATAGGTGGCGCGATAGTGACGCTCGAACAGCCCCATCGGCCCCAGCTCATCGAGCTTCACGCCCTTCGGCGCGCGATGCTCGGCACTGGGTGCCGGGTAGCGGGTGACCAGCTTGATCAGTCGCAGCGGCGCGCCTTCCAGCAGTGCCTCGATACGGGCGCGCAGATCGATCAGCGGGGCTTCCAGCTGCACGGTCACTTCCAGCCACGGCCAGCGTGTCGGCTCGAGATCCGCCTGCGCCTCGGCGACCAGCGCCGTGAGCTGGGTGGTGATCTCGGCCAGTGGCGCAGGCCCGACGCGCGTGAGCGCGACATGGCAGGGCACGCGATGCTCCGTGACCTTCTCCAGGCTGTCATTGTTGAGCGTGACATCGAGGATGCGGTGACCGTAGTCGACCTCGGAGAAGTCCATCGCCAGCGGCGTGCCGCAATAGCGGATGCGCTCCTCGCCACCCACGCGCTGCGGGCGATGCAGGTGGCCCAGCGCCACATAGGCGATGTCGTCGGGGAACAGGCTGGTCGAGAGCGCCTCTTCGCCGCCCATCAGGATCGGGCGCTCGCTGTTCTCGGACACCTCGCCGTCACGCATGTGGGCATGGCCCATGGCGATCAGCGCCTCGCCGGGCTGGCGGGCGGCGCGCGCAGCACTGACCAGCTGCTGGTGCACGCGGGCCACGCCATCGCGGTAGGCCTCGCTGCGGGTGCGTTCGGCCTTGCCTGCTGCTTCTCCTTCCTGCTCGGCTTGCTCGCCGCTGCTCAGGCCGGTGACTTCGGCCGGGCGCAGGAAGGGCACCGCCAGGCACAGGGCGCGGCGCTTGCCGTCACGATCATGCAGGGGCACCAGCAGATGCTGGCAGTCGAGGCTGTGGGCATCGCCGCCGTCGGCGGAATCATCCACCCAGCGCACGCGCCCCAGCGCATGGGTCTTGAGACGTGCCAGCAACGCGGCCGGCAGCTCGATGCGGGAGCCGGAATCGTGATTGCCGGCGATCATCACGATCTCCAGCGCCGCGTCCTGTTCGTGGGCGCGCACGATGAAGTCGTAGAGCAGCTCCTGGGCGGCCAGGCTCGGGTTGACCACATCGAACAGGTCTCCGGCGATCAGCAGCGCATCCGGCGCCAGAGTCTTGAGCTGCCCGAGCAGCCAGTCGAGAAAGGCAGCATGCTCGACGTGACGGCTCTGGCCGTGAAAGCTCTGGCCGAGATGCCAGTCGGAAGTGTGCAGAAAGCGGAAGCTCACGATGGGGTCCTTGCGAAGTCGTCTGGCCGGCGGCTGGGGCTGCGGCTGGGGCAAGCCGGGCCGGGTGAAATGCTGCCCAGTGTACGGTCTGGCTTCGCTGGGGCGGAAGAGGGCGCGGCCTCAAGCCGCTCAAGGTGCGGCGCATTATCAGGCAGATGATCTGGATCAAGGCCTTCCACGGGCAAAATCGACAAAAGTCGCTACGCTGAAAGTCGAGGCCCTTGTCATTCACCGACAAGCCCACGCGATGGCAGCGTGTGGGAGTTGTCTCAAGCGAATCACATCAGCGGAGAAGCCCGCATGGGGCTTTCTTGCGCACAGTCTTCGCAACGTCTTCAAGCTGACTTGGATAACAATCAGGCTGGTGACAGAGGATGCTGTTACCGACGCCCAGAGATGACAGGAAGGATTCGAAATGCGCCAAGGTCTTTTTGCTTCACCTCGTCCCGACAATCTCGGCCTGCATGATGGCATGCTGGCTCCGGCCCCCAGCACCCCCAACGGGGTCAGTTCCCAGGCCACTGACAGCAAGCATTATGTCGCGCCACTCCCGATGCCGCAGGATTGCTGCGTCAGTGCGATGGAGAAGTTGCACGGCATCATAGAATCGATGGGTCATGCTGAAATCGTCAGCGAAGATGGCGGCTATCTGCATGCCGAGTTCCACACCCCCGTGCTGGGCTTCGTCGATGATGTGGAAATCGTCTGCAATGAAGAGGAGGGGGTCTGTCATGTGCGCAGTGTCTCGCGCAGAGGGCATTCCGATCTCGGCAAGAACCGCCAGCGGGTCGAGGACATTCGCCAGCGCCTGGAAGGCTGGGGCTACTGCAGCTAACGCTTGTCGATGAACCTGAGCTTGAATCTGAGCTTGAATTCAGGTCTCGGGCGTCGCCCGGCAGGCGAGAGAAGATGACTCACTGCATGACACCCACCACATCCCTAATTGCTTGAACTGCACAGGATGACGTTCACCACCCCGGTCCGCCTTCTCGAGGCGCCGGGGTTTTTCATGCCAACTCTTGGCAAGGTCGGCGTGATTTCCCGCAAGACCCCTGCCAAACAGTGAGCGAACGCTACCCAGCCAAGGTCGCCTTTGCTACTCTGGACGCGATACATGAGACGCATGATTGCATCGATCTGTATTGTGTTTTTTGCAATACAGTGATGCGTCGTACGCTGGCAGGATTCCGCATGATCGCCACGCCTCCGGGGCAACCCCGGTGCTTTCAGTCATCATCAGCACGACTTCCGCTCCGTGACCGATGATGTCTCTCGGTTGGATGATGTCTTTCGACAGGATGATGTCTCCCCGACTGAAAGCCTCCAAGACAAGATGTGCGACGCGTGAATCACCCTTGACCATCGCTGGACACCAGCCCCCGCTAAACAGAGATCCATGAACGATTCCGTCCCCGCAGCGGGCTCCGCCTCCGCTGCTCACGATTTGCCCAACGAAAATTCGCTCAAGCGTGGTGACATCAAGGTACTCGGTCTGTCCGCTCTCGGCGGCGCCCTCGAGTTCTATGACTTCGTCATCTTCGTGTTCTTCGCCACTGTCGTCGGCCAGCTGTTCTTCCCGCCCGACATTCCCGAGTGGCTGCGTCAGGTGCAGACCTTCGGCATCTTCGCCGCCGGTTATCTGGCGCGCCCGCTGGGTGGCATCATCATGGCCCACTTCGGCGATACGCTCGGCCGCAAGAAGATGTTCACGCTATCCATCTTCATGATGTCGCTGCCGACCCTGCTGATGGGCATGCTGCCGACCTATGCCGTCATCGGCATGTGGGCGCCGCTGCTACTGATCATCCTGCGTCTGTTCCAGGGCGCGGCGGTCGGCGGTGAGGTGCCGGGTGCCTGGGTGTTCGTCAGCGAGCACGTCGCACCGCGTCACAATGGCCTGGCCTGCGGCACGCTCTCGATGGGGCTGGTGGGTGGCATCCTGCTCGGCTCGCTGATGGCCAGCGCCATCAACAGTGTCTACACCCCGCAAGAGGTCAGTGATTTCGCCTGGCGGATTCCGTTCATCATCGGTGGCGTGTTCGGGCTGTTCTCGGTCTATCTGCGTCGCTGGTTGCACGAGACGCCGGTATTCGCCGAGATGCAGCAGAAGAAGGCGCTGGCCGCCGAGCTGCCCTTGAAGATGATCCTGCGGGAACAGCGTCCGGCGATTGCCGTGGCGATGGCGGTCACCTGGATTCTGACCGCTGCCATTGTGGTCGTGATCCTGATGACGCCGAGCCTGATCGCGGGCCTCGAGGGCCTGAGCCGTGCCGCGGCCTTCTCCGCCAACAGTCTGGCGATCGTGGCGGTGTGCGTCGGCTGCATCGTCTCCGGTTACATGGTCGATCGCATCGGCGCCGGCGTCACCCTGGTGCTGTGGAGCGCCTTGCTGGGCATCACCTACTGGGTCTTCCTCGCCACCATGCACTCAGACCCCAGCCTGCTGGTGCCGCTCTACTGCCTGACCGGCTTCAGCGTCGGCATCGTCGGCGCGGTGCCGAGCATCGCGATCCGCGGCTTCCCGCCGGCGGTGCGCTTCACCGGCCTGTCGTTCTCCTACAATGTCGCCTACGCCATCTTCGGTGGCTTCACGCCGATTCTGGTCTCGCTGATGATGACCGTCTCGCCGCTGTCGCCCACCTGGTACGTGGCGGCGCTGTCGCTGATGGGCGTGGTGCTCGGCCTGTGGCTGGCGATCAGCCCGCGCGGCCGCGAACTGATGCGCATCGTCTGATCAGCGTATCTGGCATCGCAGGATGAGAGGCAGGCCCTTGGGCCCGCCTCTGCCTGAAAACGCGCATCACCCTCTGGGTGGTGCGCGTTTTTCGTTTGGGCCGGCGCCACGGCGACGCTAGGATAGAGCCATTCATTGTCTCTTCCGCGCAGCGGCTTGCCACGGCCACGATGGCCGGGTTGTCACTCCCAGCAGGATGCCCGCATGTTTACCGTTCTTCACGCCAATCACCTCGAGGACCTGCGCGATCTGGCCCTCAAGGTGATCAAGGCCGCGCCTCAGCCTCCGCTGGTGCCGGAAACCTTCCTCGTCCAGTCCAACGGCATGGCCCAGTGGCTGAGATTGTCATTGGCCGAGGCCGATGGCATCGCCGCCTCGGTGGATTTTCCACTGCCCTCAAGCTTCGTGTGGCGTGCCTATCGCGGGGTATTGGGCGGCGTGCTGGGCGACGAGATTCCGGAACTGTCGCCCTTTGACAAGGGCCCGCTTGCCTGGCGTCTGCTGCGCCTGCTGCCGGGGCTGCTGGCCGATGAATCCCAGGCCGAATGCTATGCGCCGCTCAGGGATTACCTGTGCCGCGACGAGCGTGGCCAGCTGATCGAGGCGGTCGGTGAGGACGCATTGCCAGCGCTGCCCGAAGGCCCGGAGGCTGAGCGTCAGCAGTGGCAGCTGGCCTGCCAGCTGGCGGATCTGTTCGATCAGTACCTCAACTATCGCCCCGAGTGGGTACGCAGTTGGGAGAGCGGGCTTGAAGACGACAACTTCCGGGATGCCTTCGCGCGCCAGCAGGCCGCAAGCGAGCTGCCGGCCAATCTGCTGCCCGACAACCTGCCGGACAGCCAGCAGTGGCAGCCGGCACTGTGGCGCGCGGTGCTGGCCGATGCGCCATCCAGCAGCCGCCAGCATCACCGCGCCGCCCTGCATGGTCGCTTCGTCGCGGCGGCGCGCGCGCTGGAGACACTGCCCTCGACACGTCGTCATCCGCTGCCGCCACGCCTGTTCGTGTTCGGTATCTCGGCGTTGCCGGGCCAGACGCTGGATGCGCTGCATGCGCTGTCCGGGGTGATGGACATCTACCTGATGATCACCAATCCCTGCCGCCATTACTGGGGCGATATCGTCTCCGACCGCGAAGCCGTGCGGCGCAGTTCGCGAGCAGACAGCCAGCGCATGGACAGCGAGCGCCTCGCGCAACAGCGTGCCCGTCACCCCGAGGCACCGGCGCTGATCGGGCTGGCAGAGGAGGAGTTGCACCTCAAGGCCAACCCGCTGCTGGCAGGGCTTGGCGCACAGGGGCGTGACTTCATCGTCAGCCTGTATGAATTCGAGAGCGCGCTGTCGGGGCGTGACAGCGGCTTCGATCTCGAGCTGGACGTCTTCGTGCCGCGCATCAGCGAGGACACGCCACCCGAGCAGGCACCGCTGCTGCAGCAGATCCAGGACGAGATACTCGAACTGGTCCACCCCGGCGAGCGTGCCCTGGCCGAGGGCAGTCCGCGGGCGCTCGCGGCCGATGACGACTCCATCAGTCTGGTCAGCGCCCACTCGGCGCTGCGCGAGGTCGAGATCCTCCACGACCGTCTGCTGGCGGCCTTCGAGCGGGCCCATGACGCCGAGAAACGTGGCGAGGGCGAGCCGCTGCGGCCGCGCGACATCCTGGTGATGGTGCCGGACATCGACCGATATGCTCCCTATATCGAGGCGGTCTTCGGTCAGCTGCCGCCGGGCAATCCGCGCCATATTCCCTTCACCATCGCCGACCGCGTGGCCAGTCAGGCCAACCCGCTGCTCGGGCTGGTGCTGATGCTGCTGGAACTGCCGGAGCGGCGCCTCGGCGTCAGCGAGGTGCTGGATGCGCTGGATGTCGCTGCCTTCCGGCGTCGTTTCGCCATCGAGGAGGGTGAGCTCGAGCGTCTGCGGCGCTGGCTGGCCGACAGCGGCGTGCGCTGGGGCCTCTCCGGCGAGCACCGCGAGCAGCTCGGCTTCATGCCCCTCGATGAAAACAGCTGGCGCTTCGGGCTCGAGCGCATGCTGCTGGGCTACGCCACCGGCGCCCCGGCGGCCGGCTCCCCGGTGGCCGGCCGCCCCGCGCAGGGGGGAGTTGGCGATGAGCAGAGCGCTGACCTGATGGACGATCTGATGGACGGCCTTGTCGACATGAATGGCCTGAGCTTCGATGGCGTGGTGCCCTTCGATGAAGTGGCCGGTCTCGAGGCCGAGCTGGCAGGCAAGGTCGGCGAGCTGATCGAGAGCCTGGATCGCTGGCGGCGCTGGCTGGATACCTCGCGCACGCCGGCGGATTGGGCCACCACGCTGCAGCGGCTGTGGGAGGAGAGCCTCAGCCCGGACAGCGCCGAGGAATTCGACATTCTGGCGCGTCTGCAGGCGGCGCTCTCGCGCCTCGACAAGGGCTGGCAGCAGGCCGGTTTCGAGGGCTGCCTGTCGCTCAAGGTGGTGCGCGAGGCGCTGCGCGGCGAGCTGGACAGCGGTGGTCTCGCCCAGCGCTTCCTCGCCGGGCGCGTCAACTTCGCCACCCTGATGCCGATGCGTGCGATTCCCTTCCGCGAAGTGCACCTGCTGGGCATGAACGATGGCGACTACCCGCGGGTGCGCATGCCGCAGGATTTCGACCTGATGGCCAGCCGCCCGCAGGCGGGCGACCGCTCACGGCGCGACGATGATCGCTACCTGTTCCTGGAGGCGCTGCTGGCGGCGCGGGATCGTCTGTCGATCTCGTGGGTGGGGCGTGACCAGCGCGACAACGGCGAGCGGCCACCCTCGGTGCTGGTCGGTGAACTGCTCGACTACATCGAGCTGGGCTGGGAGCCCGAGCAAAGTTCGCAGCCGCACTCCGCCAAGCGTTCGCGTGAGGCGGCGCTGCGTGAGCGCCTGATCACCGAGCACCCGCTGCAGCCGTTCTCGCGGCGCTATTTCCATGCCTCCCAGGCGGCGGTCGTCGATCTGTTCAGCTATGACGCCAGCTGGTCGAGCCTGTATCGCGCGGCGGGTCAGGCTCAAGTGACTGAAACACTTCAGGAAAACCCAAGCAATGCCAGTCAGGTAAAAGCGGCGGCCACGACTGCCTTGAGGCAGCTGGTGGAGCAGGCGCCGGAGTCCCATCTGCGCCTCGGTGCCGATTCGCTGGCGCGCTTCCTGCGCCGCCCCTGGCAGCTGGGGCTGGACCGCGTCGGCGTGCGCTTTCGCGATGCCGAGGTGCCGGATGAAGACAATGAACCCTTCGCCCCCGACGGGCTGGAGAACTTCACCCTGACCCGCGAGCTGCTGGACGCCGCGCTTGCCGGGCAGTCACTGCCGCTGGCCGCCGAACGTCTGCGCCGGGCCGGGCGGCTGCCGGCGCTGGGCTTTGCCGATGCCTTGATCGAACCGCGCCTCAAGCGTCTCGACCAGCAGTTGGCCAGCTGGCGTGACCAGCTCAGCGATGCCATCTCGCTGCCGCCGCGCACCCTCGAGGTACCGCTGATCATGCAGGATGAGGGCGGCGAGATGTTGCGTGTGACTCTCACCACGCGCTTGATCAGCCGTCAGCAGCTGCGCGATGACGCCGAGGGCGAAAGCCGCCTGCTGGCCACGCTGGAGGCGACCCACTTCGGCACCCTCAAGCCCGGCAAGGAAGGGCGCTACAAGAAGCTCGGCAAGCCGCATCGTCTGCTGGCCGGCTATCTCGACTGGCTGATGGCCAATGCGCGCCCCGGCCTCGGGGAAGTGGCAGGTGATCAGGGTGCAAGCCGTGAGGGCTATCAGTGGCTGGCGGTGTTCGAGGACCGCTGGCTGCTGTTCCCCGCGCTGCGCATCGAGCAGGCCGAGGCCGCGCTGCGCCATCTCGTCAAGGCGTATGCTCAGGGCTGGCAGGCACCGCTGGCGGCCGCGCTGGAACTGGCGACCACGCTCTGGGAGGTGGTGGGCGAGGAGGATCGCAATGCCTTGTTCGGCGCGCTCAAGGCGCAGGCCGCTGATGGCAGCGCAAACCTTGAGACGGCGCTGGCCGCCATTCACAAGCCCTGGCTTGCCGACAGCCTGACGCGCGCCATGGAAACCCGCTTCAGCGAAGACATCTTCAAGGGCCCCCAGGCGCTCAGGCGGCAGGAAGGCGCGCTGGGCGAGCTGTGGCCGGAGTTCGAGGCCTTTGCACAGGCCGGCGGCGTGCTCAACAGCGTGCAGCTCTACCAGCCACTGATCGAGAGCATGATCGGTGTGCGGCAGGGCATTCTCGGCGAACGCGCGGTGGAGCTTGCCACCGGGAAGGCGACGTCATGAGCGATACCGAAGTGGAAGACATGCGCGGTGTGGAGAGTGGCGTGAGGAGTGGCATCGCTCAGGACAAGGAAGCGGCAATGTGTGACGAGATGGATCAGAGCCAGCAGGGCCAGGCCCTCGATATTCCGACGCTGCCGCTGCTCGGTCAGCATCTGATCGAGGCGAGTGCCGGCACCGGCAAGACCTTCACCCTCGCCGCGCTCTACGTGCGGCTGGTGCTCGGGCCCTTGCCTGGCCAGGACGCGGGCGTCTGCTATCCGCGCCCGCTGACGCCGCCGGAGATTCTGGTGGTGACCTTCACCGAAGCCGCCACTGCTGAGCTGCGTGACCGTATTCGGGCACGCCTCAAGCAGGCGCGTGAGGCGCTGCTGGAGCGTGCCAGTCCTGATCCGGTGCTGGCCGAGTTGCTCGCGCCGCTGCTGACATCATCACCTGCCGAGGACGCAGCGCGCCTCAAGGCCGCCGCGGCACGACGTCTCGATCAGGCAGCGCGCCTGATGGATGACGCCGCCATCTTCACCATCCACGGCTTCTGCCAGCGCATGCTCAGCCGGCATGCCTTCGATGCCGGCGGACGCTTCGGCGCCGAGCTGTTGCAGGATGGCCAGTCGCTGCTGGCGCGCTGCGTCGAGGATTACTGGCGCTGCGAGTTCTATCCGCTGGCCCGCGAGTGGCAGGCCTTGATCCGTGGGCGCTGGGCCGGCCCCGACGCGCTGGGAGAAGAGCTGCGCGGCCTGCTGCGGGATGGCACGCCACGCCCGCTGTACCGCGACGGCGAATGTCTTGAGGCCCCGCATGACCTGAGCGAGCTGCTCGGCAATGCCGAACAGTGGCGTCAGCAGCAGGAGGCCGCCCGGCGCGCCGTCGAGGAAAGCTTCGATGAGGCGGCCATCCGCGCGGTGATGGGTGAGGCCTTCGCCAGCAAGGCGCTCAACGGCAACAGCTACAAGGAGGCCGAGCTCGAGCCCCGCCTGGCGGCGACGGCCGCCTGGCTTGCCAGCGGCGAGCACGACTTCGCCGCCGACATGCTCGACAGCAAGAAGCTGTGCTGGCTGAGTCAGGCCAAGCTCGAGAAGGGCACCAAGAAGAACTGCCAGACGCCGCGCCATCCCTTCTTCGCGGCGCTGGACATGCTGGCCGAGGTGCCCGCCCCGGACGCCGTGCTGCTGGATCAGGTCGCCGTGCACGCGCGTGACAGCGTCGCCCGCGCCCTGATCTGCGAGAAGCGCCGCCTCGGGCTGTGGGAATTCTCGGACCTGCTCAATGATCTCGATCACGCATTGGACCCGACGCTCAATGGCGAGGCCAGCCAGCGTCTGGCGCGCCAGATCCGTCAGGAGCTGCCGGTGGCGATGATCGACGAATTCCAGGATACCGACCCGGTCCAGTACCGCATCTTCCGGCGCATCTATCCGCAGACGGCGGGCGATGGCCCGTCCGACTACGATGCCATCGGCAACGATGCCGTCAATGGCAATGCTGGCGAGGCGCCCAGCACGCTGTTGATGATCGGTGACCCCAAGCAGGCCATCTATGCCTTCCGCGGCGCCGATATCGACACCTATCTGGCGGCGCGCAAGGTCACCAGCTCGCGCTTCACCCTGCCACGCAACTTCCGCTCCAGCGCCGCGATGGTATCCGCGGTGAATGCCCTGTTCGCCCAGCATCAGGCGCCCTTCGGCAGTGAGGACATCCCCTTCCAGCCAGTCGAGGCCCAGGGCACGCGCACCCGGCTGGTGCTGCGTCATCCGGATGGCCGCGAAGAGGCCGCCTGCGCGCTGAATCTGTGGTGGGCCAGCGGTGAGCGTCTGAGCGCCGATGACCACCGCCGTGCCATGAGTGGTGCCTGTCGCGCCCAGATCCAGGCCTTGCTGGAAGGACAGCAGCGTCTGGCGGCGGGCGAGCCGGGGCTGGTATTCATGGATGAAGGGGATGCGACGCCACGTGGCGTGGCCGCCAGCGATATCGCCGTGCTGGTGCGCAATGGCCGCGAGGCCGCAGCGGTGCGGGGCGCGCTGGCCGAAGGCGGCATCCGCAGCGTCTATCTGAGCGAGAAGAGCTCGGTATTCGACACGCCGGAGGCCTTCGAGCTGCTGCAGCTGTTCGAGGCCGTGGCCCATCCGCGTGATGACCGCCGCCTGCGCGCGGCGCTGGCGACGCGGCTGCTGGCCGAGGATCTCTCGCTGGTCGAACGCCTCGCGGTGGATGAGCTGGCCTGGGAGCGTGAGGTCGAGCGCTTCGATGGCTATCACCGCGACTGGCAGCGGCGCGGCGTGCTGCCGATGCTGCGCGGCGTGATGCGCGACTTCCGGGTCGGTGAGCGGTTGGCGGCGCGCGCCGGGGGCGAGCGTGCCCTGACCGACGTGCTGCACCTTGGCGAGCTGGCCCAGAATGCCGCCCAGCGCCTCGATGGCGAGCAGGCGTTGCTGCGCTGGTGGCATCAGGCGCTGGAATCCGGCCATGAGGCGCTGGATAGTGACAGCCTCAGTCAGCGACTGGAAAGTGATGAGGGGCTGGTGCGCGTCGTCACCATCCACAAGTCCAAGGGGCTTGAGTATCCCATCGTGCTGCTGCCGTTCATGGCCAGCTTCCGCGCGGCCGAGCCGGACAGGAATTTCGGCCTGCTGACCCTCAAGCAGCGCTGGCTGGCCACGGCTGACGTGGAAGGTGATGACGAGGGAGGCGCTGACGAGGAAGACGATAACGAGGAAGTGCCTGCTCACAGAGTCGATCAGGAGGATGACGCTCTCGATGACAGCATCCTGGTCAAGAAGCCCTCCAGGGAGGCCATCGCGGCGGCCGACCATGCACGCCTGATGGAAGATGTGCGTCTGCTCTACGTGGCGCTGACGCGTCCCAAGTTCGCCTGCTGGCTGGGGCTGGCGCCTATCGGCAAGGGCGGTTTCAGCAAGCAGCTGAGCCTGCCGTCCACCGCCGTCGGCTACCTGCTTGGCCTGAGTGATACCCCGGATATCGAGGCCAGCGCCATCGAGGCCGCGCTGCACGGCTGGTGTGATCAGCAGTCTGCCGGACTGGCGCGCGTTTCCGGCCTGCCCGCACCAGTAGGCCACGAATATCAGCCCCCGGCGGAGCGCGATCAGCACTTCCACGGCGCGCGCCACTTCGCGGGCGGCATTGAGGATGACTGGTGGATCGCCTCCTACACCGCCTTGCTCACCGATGCCCGTCAGGTGACGGCGGCGCTGGAAGACACCGCCGATGCCGCGGATGACCGCGTGCCCGAGGGCGCCACCGAGATCGCGCTGGAAGAGGGCGAGCAGGGCCTGACGCGCCCGGACCGCGAGGTGGCGGGGCAGTCCGGCCCGCTGCTGGCCGGTGGCCTGCCGATGACGGTGGGCGAGATCCATCTGCATGATTTCCCGCGCGGACCGCGCCCGGGGACCTTCCTGCATGGTCTGCTGGAGGCGGTGGATCTCGATCGCCTCGGCGCGGATGACTATCGCGGCGAGCTTGAACGGCTGGTGGGCTCACGGCTGCATTTCGGTGGCTTCGATGCCAGTTGGCAGCCGCGTCTCACCGACTGGCTGGAGCAGGCGCTGACCCGCCCGCTGCAAGGCTTCGAGGGCGAGCCTATCCTGCTCAACCGGCTGGAGGCCTGGCTGCCGGAGCTGGAATTCTGGCTGCCGGCCGTGCATGCACGCAGTCTGCCGCTGGATGCCGTGGTCACCGCGCTGGAACCGTTGCCGCGCTCGCGGCCCAGGCTCGCGCCACGCCGCATGCACGGCATGCTCAAGGGCTTCATCGATCTGACCTTCCAGTCCGGCGGGCGCTGGTACGTGCTGGACTGGAAATCCAACTATCTGGGCGAGCGCCCCGAGGATTATCTTGGCGAGTCACTGGCCCGCGCCATGGTCGAGCACCGCTACGACCTGCAATACGTGCTCTACACCCTCGCGCTGCATCGCCTGCTCAAGGCGCGCCTCGGCGACGACTACGATTACGAGCGCTGCATGGGCGGGGTGCTGTATGTCTTCCTGCGCGGCCTGGATGCCGGCGGTGATTCACCCGCGCTTGCGGTGGATGAGACTGAAGCGACGCCCGGCCGGCCCCTTGAAGGTACAGCGACGCTTGGCGTGGCGACGCCCGGCGTCTTCCAGCGCCGGCCATCACAGGCGCTGATCGAGGCGCTGGATCTCTGGCTGGGCGGCGACAGCTCCGCATTGGACAGCCTGCTCCTCAACACCACCGACACCTCGCCACTCACGCAAAGCGGCCAGCAGGGGGCCTTCGATGTCTGACACCATGTCTGTGCCAACACAGCAGCTCAGCGCTGCCCCTGACGCCTCGACTGCCGACACCCTGCTCGCCACGCTCGGCCTGTGGGTGGAGCTGGGCTGGCTTAGGCGCGTCGATGCCCATCTGGTGCGCTTCATGGCGCGCCATGTGCCGGAGGCCCCGGCCAGCGTATTGCTGGCGGCCGCGTTGGCCAGCCACCAGCTGGGACGCGGGCATGTGTGCCTGTCGCTGTCGCGGGCGCTGGCCGAGCCACGCGCGACCCTGTCGTTGCCGCCGCTGGAGCAGTCCGAGGCGCATCTGGCCGAGGTCAGCGTGGCCCTGCCGGAAGCCTTCCTGGCGGATCTCGATGCCAGCCGCTGGGCCGAGCAGCTGGCGGCATCGCGGCTGGTCAGCGTGCTGGCGCAGGCCGATTCCCCGGCAGGCCATCTGCCGCTGCGCCCGCTGGTGCTGGTGGGCGAGCGCCTCTATCTGCGCCGTTACTGGCAGGCCGAGCGTGAAGTCGCGGCGGGGCTGCGTGCGCGGATGGGGCCGAGCGAGGAGGGCGAGACGCGGGTCAGCGATGCGCTGGGCGAGCGCCTGTGCGAGCTGTTCGCCAGCAATCAGCCGGACCCGCACGGCGAGCCGGACTGGCAGAAGCTGGCCTGCGCCCTGGCGTTGCGTCAGCGCTTGACGGTGATCTCCGGCGGCCCCGGCACCGGCAAGACCACCACCGTCACGCGACTGTTGGCGCTGTTGCAGGCTCAGGCGCTGGTGGGTGGCGCTGACGGTGCAGAGGGCGAGCTGGAGAGCGCTGAGACAGGCCATCCGCACGAGCGGCGGGCGCTGGATATCCGCCTGGTCGCCCCGACCGGCAAGGCGGCGGCGCGGCTGTCGGAGTCGATCCGGGGGGCGGTGGCGAAGCTCGAGGTGCCAGACGCGGTACGCGCCGCCATCCCGCGCGAGGCAAGCACCGTGCACCGCCTGCTGGGGGCTCGCCCGGATTCGCGCCACTTCCGCCATCACGCGGGCAACCCGCTGGCGCTGGACCTGCTGGTGGTGGATGAGGCCTCGATGGTCGATCTCGACCTGATGGCCGCACTGCTCGGCGCGCTGCCCGCCCACGCCCGCCTGATTCTGCTTGGCGACAAGGACCAGCTGGCCTCGGTGGAAGCCGGCGCCGTGCTGGGCGATCTCTGCGAGCATGCGCTGCCGCCGCGCTACTCACCGGCATTGTGTGCCGACTTGAGCCGCCTGACCTGCGAAACGCTGGAACAGGCCATCGCCGCGCCTGATGGCCAGGACTTGGAGGAAACATCAGCGACACGTGGCCGCCTCGCCGATCACGTGGTGGTGCTGCAGAAGAGCTATCGCTTCTCTGCCGACAGTGGCATCGGCGCCCTGGCACGCGCCAGCAACGCCGGGGATCGTCAGGCGCTGCGCGATGTCTGGAAGGCCGGTTATCGCGACATCGCCTGGCTCAAGCTCAGTGGCCCGGAGGACCGCGATCTCGAGAAGCTGGTAGTCAATGGTTACCGCCCGGCGCTGGAGGCCGTGCGTGAGCGGCGTCCGGCGCGTGAGGTGATCGACCTGCTGCTCGAGTTCCAGCTGCTGTGCGCGTTGCGCCGTGGCCCCTACGGCGTCGATGGCCTCAACCAGCGCGTGGCGCGGGTGCTGATGCGGCGCGGCCTGATCGCGGACGAGCGCGGCTGGTACGCCGGTCGCCCGGTGATGGTGACGCGCAACGACCGCGCGCTGGGACTCTACAACGGCGATGTCGGCATCACTCTGCCGGACCCCGCTGCCGGCGGGCGCCTGCGCGTGTTCTTCCCGGTCGAGGAGGAGGCGACGCCAGACACCGAGCGTGATGAGCAGGACACCGACATCCAGCGCTTCCACCGTGGCGTGCGCGCGGTATTGCCGTCACGCCTCGAGGCGGTGGAGACCGTCTTCGCGATGACGGTCCACAAGTCGCAGGGTTCCGAGTTCCGCCATGTGTTATTCGTGTTGCCTGAGGGCGCCAACCCGATTCTGACCCGCGAGCTGGTCTATACCGGCATCACGCGGGCCAAGTCGCGGGTCACGCTGGCGGGAACCCGCCGCGAGACGCTGGAAGGCGCCATTGAACGACGCGTGGTGAGAGCCAGCGGGCTGGTGCTCTAGGCCGGACACCGACGGATGACCGTCATCTCCGGCTCCGCCGCGCTCGACGGGAGGAGGGGACATGACGGACGTCAGCAGTCGCGTGAAGGAAAGGGCGCAGCCACAGAGCGAGATGCATGCCGTGGCGCTGGCCACGGCGGCCAGTCAGCTCAAGGACCCGCAGGCGGCAGTGGCCGAGCTTGCCCGAACGCTTGATCTGGCGCTGGGGAGTCGTGAGCGGCTCGGCGGGGTGCTGTTCTTCTGCTCGGCGGATTATCCGCTGGCGGCACTGGGCCAGGCGCTGGCCGCCACCTTCGCCGAGGTGCCGGTGAGCGGCTGCACCACCGCCGGCGAGATCACGCCCGAGGGCTATGCGCGCGGCTCCATCACCGCCATCGGCCTTGCGCGCAGTGACTTCGCGCTGGCGCAGGTGCTGATCGATGACCTGAGCGGTTTCGATCTTCCGCGTGCCCAGGCGCTGAGTGATGAGTTGCTGGCGCGTTGTCGCGAGCAGGCCGTGGCGCCGGTGATGGGCAACAGCTTCGCGCTGACGCTGCTCGATGGGCTCTCGAGCAGCGAGGAGCAGGTGCTGGCGACGCTGGATGCGGCGCTGGGCAGCATCCCCGCCTTCGGTGGCTCCGCCGGGGATGACAATCGCCTGTCGCACACCTATGTCTACGCCGACGGCGTCTTCCATGATCAGGCGGCGGTCGTGGTGGTGGTCAATACGCGGCTGCCATTCGAGGTCATCAGCACCCATCACCTCACGCCGCTGGCTGACAAGCTGGTGGTGACGGCGGTGGATCGCGATTCGCGCCGCGTGCTGGAGTTGAATGCCGAACCCGCCGCCGAGGAGTACGCCCGGCTGGCCGGCGTCGCGCCCGAGGCGCTGGAGGAGGCGGTCTTCGCGCGTTGCCCGCTGGCGGTGCGCATCGGCGAGGCGCATTACGTGCGCTCCATCCAGCGCGTGAATGAGGATGCCAGCCTGAGTTTCTACTGCGCGGTGGAGACCGGCATCGTGCTCACTGCCATGCAGGCCACGCCGATTCTCGAGCAGCTCGAGCAGCGCCTGGCCGAGGTGGAGGCGCGCCTGGGGCCGCCCGCGCTGACCATCGGCTGCGACTGCTTCCTGCGGCGCATGGAGATCGAGGCGCTGGCACTGGAGGATGAGGCCTCGCGCATGCTCAGGCGGCACCGGGTGATCGGCTTCAATACCTATGGTGAGCAGCACCACGGCATGCACATCAACCAGACCTTCACAGGGGTGGTGATCGGCCAGCGCCGCTCGGTTGCCGACGGCACGGGAGGAGAGGATGTCGCCTGATACGCCGCTGACCGAGCAGGGTTTTCTGACTGAGACGGACGCTCAAAGCGCCGAACTCGCCGCCCTCAAGGCACGCAATCGCCAGCTGGAGAAGATCAACGCCGCCCTGATCGAGCGGGTCGAATCCAGCAGCCCTTCACCGAGCGCGCCCTACGCCGCCTTCGAACATGCGGTGCTGCTGGCGGATCAGGTGCGCGAGCGCACCGATGCCCTGCATCGCACCCTCGATGAGCTGGGGGCACTCAATCGACGCCTCACCGCCGCCAAGGCCGCCGCCGAGGCGGCCAACCACTCCAAGACCCGCTTTCTCGCTGCCATCAGCCATGACCTGCTGCAACCCCTGAATGCCGCCCGGCTATTCGCCAGCGCCCTGGAAGAGCAACTGGCGCGGCTGGCGCTGAATGATTCCGTGCCGGGCGATGCCATTTCTGACGTCACGCCGGGCGACGCTTCGCAGGGCGTCTCCACGCCCGGCGAGCTGGTGGCGCGGCTGGGGCGCTCGCTGGCAGATGTCGAGAGCCTGCTGGGCACGCTGGTCGATATCTCGCGGCTGGATGCCGGCGTGCTGACGGCGGATGTCGCCATCTTCCCGGTGCGTGAACTGCTGGATGTGCTCGCCGAGGAATATCGCCAGCTGGGCGCCGCCCGTGGGCTCGAGCTGCATTACGTGGCCAGTCATCTGAGTATCGAGTCGGACCTGCAATTGCTGGCGCGAGTGGTGCGCAACTTCCTGAGCAATGCGCTGCGCCATGTGCCGGATGGCTCGACGCGCGGGCGGGTGCTGCTGGGGTGTCGGCGCCGCGGTGACTGGCTGGAGATCACCGTGGCCGACAACGGCCCCGGCATCGCCGAGCATCAGCGCGAGGTGGTCTTCCAGGAATTCCGACGTCTGGCGCCGCGCCAGGACAACGAGCAGCGCGGCCTCGGGCTGGGGCTGGCGATCGTCAAGCGCATCACCGGCCTGCTGGAGCACCCCCTGTCGCTGACCAGCACGCCGGGGCGCGGCGCCGCCTTCGCGGTCCGCGTGCCGATTCGTCAGCCTGCCAGTGTGGTGGGCTCGGCGGCTGACGCCTCTTCTACTGGCCAGCCTTGCGCGTCACCGCTCACGCAGCCGCTGCTCGATACCGTTATCTGGGTGGTCGAGGATGATCGGGAGGTGTGTGCCGGCATGCAGTCATTGCTCGGGGGCTGGGGCGCGAGTGTTTACTGCGCCGAGGATGCCGAGGTGCTGTTGCAGCAGGCCGTGGCCGCGCCGCAGGTCTTGATCGTCGATCATCAGCTTGGGGAAGGGCAGCCCGATGGCCTCAAGCAGGCGCAACGCCTGCGGCAACGCTGGCCGGGCCTGCCGGTGGTGGTGATCAGCGCGGACCACTCGGCGCCGCTCAAGGCCAGGGCGCGTGCGCTCGGGTTCGGGTTTCTGCTCAAGCCCGTCAAGCCACTGCGCCTGCGCCAGTTGCTGGTCAATTGTCGCTAGCCGCGCGCAGAAGTGCTGGAAGAGATGCTGGAAGGGGGGAGAAAGAAGCTGGAAAGGGGACTAGGGAGGGGTTGAAAAAGACAATGGCAAATAGGCGTCCGCCACGGGGGGGGATTGAAGGAGCCTATCGAGCATCACGCTTATTTTTAATGAGAATCAATGGCATTTGGCGTGTATGCTGGTCCCATAGCCTCCCGCATATTTCATTATCTGTTCGCGGGTCATTGATCTGGCAGGTTTTCCCCCCATGCTGAATGTCATGTCCGATAAATCCGTACGTCATGCCGCAAGCATGTCACTGGGCAGCGAAGGCGACGCCTCTGCTGCCGGTGGTGCGCACACAGCTTCCCCTGTCCGTCTCGCTGGCCGCCTGCGCCGCGCCTTGCCATTCCTCGGCCCGGCGATGATCGCCGCCGTCGCCTATATCGACCCGGGCAACTTCGCGACCAACATCGAGGCCGGCTCCCGCTATGGCTACACCCTGCTGTGGGTGGTGCTGTGGGCCAACCTGATGGCGATGTTGATCCAGACCCTGTCCGCGCGGCTGGGGCTGGCGACCGGCAAGAATCTGGCCGAGGTCATCCGTGAACGCTTCCCGCGTCCGGTGGTGTGGGCCTTCTGGGTGCAGGCGGAGATCGTCGCCATTGCGACCGATCTGGCTGAATTCCTGGGGGCGGCGCTGGCCTTCAATCTGCTGTTCGGGCTCAGCATGCTGGAAGGGGCGCTGCTGACCGGCGCCATCACCTATGCGGTGCTGGTGATGCAGCGTTTCGGCTTCCGCATGATGGAAATGATCATCGGCGCGATGATACTGGCGGTCTCGGCGGGTTTCCTGCTCGAGATCATTCTCAGTCGTCCGCCGGTGGAGCCGATCATCTACGGTCTGCTGTCGCCGAACTTCCCGGATAGCCATGCCATCTTCCTGGCGGCGGGTATCCTCGGTGCCACCGTGATGCCCCACGTCATCTACCTGCATTCCGCACTGTCCCAGAATCGCATCCGAGTGCGTGACAGCGGTCAGCGCCGTCGCGTGATGGGCTACTACCGTCTGGATGTCATCATCGGCATGGCGCTGGCCGGCTTGATCAACATGGCGATGCTGGTGCTGGCCGCCAAGGTCTTCCACGGCAACGGCGAGACCGGCGTGGCCTCCATCACCGAGAGCTACAAGCTGCTGTCGCCGCTGATGGGGCAGGATGCGGCGAGTCTCATCTTCGGCTTCACGCTGCTGCTGGCGGGGCTGTCCTCCTCCATCGTCGGCACCCTGTCCGGTCAGGTGGTGATGCAGGGCTTCGTCAACTTCCGCATTCCGATGTGGCTGCGCCGCGTGATCACCATGGCGCCGGCCATCGCCATCATCCTGATGGAGCTGCCGGAGCAGCAGGTGCTGGTCGCAAGCCAGGTGGTACTCAGCTTCGGGATTCCCTTCGCGCTGGTGCCGCTGTTGATGTTCACCGCCAACCGCCGCCTGATGGGAGACCTGGTCAATCGTCACTGGGTGACGGCCATCGGGGTGCTGGTCGCGGCGATCATCATCCTGCTCAATGGCTATGTGCTGGTCGGCGAGCTGATGTAGGCCCCATGCTTTATGCCCCAGTTCCTATGCCCTTGTGAGAGGTAAAAGCCCTGCTGGTGGCAGGACCTCGCAACGCCCCGCTGTGTGCCTCATTCGTGAGCGCCCCGGCGGGGCGTTGCGCGTTGTGGGGCGGCAGGGCGCGCGCTCGCGCCAGACATGGCAGGCAGGGCGTGGCTGGCCAGCAGAATCGCCTGTACCCGGCTGGCGACCCCCAGCTTGTGCAGGATGGCGGAGACATGCGACTTGACGGTGGTCTCCGCCACGCCCAGCTGCCAGGCGATCATCTTGTTGGATTCGCCCAGCACCATGCGCTCCAGCACGCCGCGCTGCTTGGTGGTGAGGGTCTGCCAGCGCTGCGCGAATTCCGCCTCGCTGAGGCTCGGCGCGAGTTGAGGCGCTGGCGATGGCACTGGTGCTGAGGCCGATACTGAGGCTGAGGAGGAAGCCGCCTGGCTCGCCAGCGCCGGGCGCGGGGCGGCGCGCATCAGTCGAGCGGGCACATAGACCTCACCGGCCAGCATGCGCGCGAGCGCCTCGCGCAATACCTCCGCCGAGCTCGACTTGGAGAGATAGCCGACCGCGCCGAGTGCCAAGGCCTCCAGCACCGTCTCGCGCGCCTCGTGGGCGGAGAGAATCGCCACCGGCAGCCAGTCTGCCTCCTGGCGCAAGCGCATCAGGCCTTCCAGGCCGTGGCTGTCGGGCAGGTCGAGATCCAGCAGCAGCAGGTCGAGGCTATCGGCATGCGCGTCGATGAGGCTGAGCGTCTCGGCGAGACTGGCGGCCTGCAGCAGCTCGTAGGGCGGTGCCGGGGCGTCAGCGACGCTCAGACTCAGGGTACGACTGATGGCATCACGGAACAGCGGATGGTCATCCGCGATCAACAGACGGTACATGGAGGCTCCTGGCCGGTGGCGGGCGATATCCTGAGCATGGCTTTTCTTAACATGACGATCCTGATCATGACCTTGCTGATCATAGCTACCCTGAGCATAACGTCATGGCGTGGTGTCGTGCCTTGCGGCCTTCGCGGTATGGCGGCGTTCGTTTCTCCTTCCTTTTCTCCTCCCAAGGGATGAGACGGTCTCCGCCCATGGGGGCATGTCGCGATTGGCGTCGGTGGTCAAGACTGTGAGAGTCGCCTGATCAAGATGCTCTCGATAGAGCGGGTAGCGGGTCAGCGCCAACGGGGCCACTGCAGAAGGGCCAACACAGGCGTTTCGCTGACACGACAACGACTTCTCAGCAGCGACAACGACTTCTCAGCAACGATAACGACTGTGCAGCAATGACAACAACAGGCCGTCGATCACGAGCGCCACTCGTGAATCCGGCCAACAGGAGTTCGCCATGATCTACGCCTCCCCGGGCAGCGCCGATGCGCTGGTCACGTTCAAGGATATCTACGGCAACTATATCGGCGGTCGCTTCGTCGAGCCGGTGAAGGGTGAGTACTTCGACAATGTCAGCCCGGTGACGGGCGAGGCCTTCTGCCGTATCCCGCGTTCGAGTGCGGAGGATATCGACCTCGCGCTGGACGCCGCCCACAAGGCAGCCGCTGCCTGGGGCAAGACCTCGGTGCAGGAGCGCTCCAACATCCTGCTCAAGATCGCGGATCGCATCGAGCAGAACCTCGAGATGCTGGCCGTCGCCGAGACCTGGGACAACGGCAAGGCGGTGCGCGAGACGCTGAACGCCGATATTCCGCTGGCGGCGGACCACTTCCGTTACTTCGCCGGTTGCCTGCGCTCCCAGGAAGGCACCGCGGCGGATATCGACGCCAATACCGTCTCCTACCACTTCCATGAGCCGCTGGGCGTGGTCGGGCAGATCATCCCGTGGAACTTCCCGATTTTGATGGCGGCCTGGAAGCTCGGCCCGGCGCTGGCGGCCGGCAACTGCGTGGTGCTCAAGCCGGCGGAACAGACCCCGGCCTCGATTCTGGTGCTCGCGGAGCTGATCAATGACCTGCTGCCGGCGGGCGTGCTCAACATCGTCAACGGCTACGGGGCCGAGGCCGGTCAGGCGCTGGCCACCAGCAAGCGCATCGCCAAGATCGCCTTCACCGGCTCCACTCCCGTGGGCTCGCACATTCTCAAGTGCGCCGCCGACAGCATCATCCCCTCCACGGTGGAGCTGGGCGGCAAGTCGCCCAACATCTACTTCGCCGACATCATGAATGCCGAACCCGAATTCATCGACAAGGCCGCCGAAGGCCTGGTGCTGGCGTTCTTCAATCAGGGCGAGGTGTGCACCTGCCCGTCGCGTGCCCTGATCCAGGAAAGCATCTACGACGACTTCATGGCCCGAGTGATGGAGCGCGTGAAGACCATCAAGCGCGGCAACCCGCTGGACACCGACGTACAGGTCGGCGCCCAGGCCTCCCGCGAGCAGTTCGACAAGATCATGTCCTACATGGATGTCGCCCGCGAGGAAGGCGCCGAGGTGCTCACCGGCGGCAGCAGCGAGCAGCTGGAGAACGAGCTGGCCAACGGCTATTACATCCAGCCGACCCTGCTCAAGGGCAACAACTCGATGCGTGTCTTCCAGGAGGAGATCTTCGGGCCGGTGGTGGCCGTCACCACCTTCCGTGACGAGGCCGAGGCGCTGGCCATCGCCAATGACACCGAATTCGGTCTCGGCGCCGGCGTCTGGAGCCGCGACATGAACGTCGCCTTCCGCATGGGGCGCGGCATCCAGGCCGGTCGCGTGTGGACCAACTGCTACCACCAGTATCCCGCCCATGCCGCCTTCGGTGGCTACAAGAAATCCGGTGTCGGTCGCGAGACCCACAAGATGGCACTGGAGCACTACCAGCAGACCAAGAACCTGCTGGTCAGCTACGACATCAATCCGCTCGGCTTCTTCTAGGCCTGTCTGGCAGCGCCACCGCGACTGGTGGTGCTGCACGACTCCCGCGATTCTTGCTTGAGAAATGACATCGATGCCCGCGCCAGATCCGATTGCTTGATCTGGCGCAGGGCAGGGAGCGCTGCGTCTGGTTTCAATGGAGAGGCAAGCTTTGCACTGGTCTGAGTGCAGGCATAGGCGCTGGCACGGGCGCTGGCGCATGCAGGCGCCAGCCCACACTCTCCGGCGCAACTCTCCGCCGCAGCTCTGCTGGTTCGTCTGTCTTGAATGTCCGTCTTTCTTGAATGTTCGTCAGTCTTCAATGGATGAGGAGTACGTCATGGATAACAGCATGAAAGCCGCCGTGGTACGTGAATTCGGTGCACCGCTGGTGATCGAGGAGGTCGCGGTACCGCGACCGGGGCGTGGCGAGATTCTGGTCGAGGTCGCCGCCTCCGGGGTCTGTCATACCGACCTGCACGCCGCGCATGGCGACTGGCCGGTGAAACCCAATCCGCCGTTCATTCCCGGCCATGAAGGCGTCGGCACCATCGCGGCGGTGGGCGAGGGCGTCACCCACGTCAAGGAAGGCGACCGTGTCGGGGTGCCCTGGCTCTACTCGGCCTGCGGCCACTGCGAGCATTGCCTGGGCGGCTGGGAGACGCTGTGCGAGAGTCAGCAGAATACCGGCTACTCGGTGAATGGCGGCTTCGCCCAGTTCACGCTGGCGGACGCAGGCTACGTCGGCCGACTGCCGGACAGCGTGGGCTTCGTGGAGATCGCGCCGGTGCTGTGCGCCGGGGTCACGGTCTACAAGGGACTCAAGATGACCGACACCCGCCCCGGCCAGTGGGTGGTGATCTCGGGCATCGGTGGGCTGGGACATATGGCGGTGCAGTATGCGCGCGCCATGGGCCTGAACGTGGCGGCGGTGGATGTGGATGATGCCAAGCTGGAACTGGCCCGCCGTCTGGGCGCGACCGTGACCGTCAATGCCATGAAGGAAGACCCGGCGAGCGTCATCAAGCGCGAGATCGGCGGTGCGCATGGCGCGCTGGTGACGGCGGTGTCGCCCAAGGCCTTCGATCAGGCCCAGAACATGCTGCGCCGTGGCGGTACCCTGGTGCTCAACGGCCTGCCGCCGGGCGATTTCCCGCTGCCGATCTTCTCCACCGTGCTCAATGGCATCACGGTGCGTGGCTCCATCGTCGGCACGCGTCAGGACCTGCAGGAGGCGCTGGACTTCGCCGCGGAAGGCAAGGTCGCTGCCACCGTGCAGACCGGCAAGCTCGAGGACATCAACGACATCTTCGGACGCATGATCGACGGCAAGATCGAGGGGCGCATCGTGCTCGACATGAAGGCCTGAGGCGTTCGCTGGCCTGAATCCTCCCCACCGATGACAAGCCTGCTGGAAGCGGCAGGCTGCCAGACACGACAACGCCAGCCCGAGGGCTGGCGTTGTCGTGTCTGGCTTGGCCGTGCGAGTTGACTCTCACGCGGGCACTGCAAAGAGCTCTCTCTGACGAGCTCGGGCTTCTGCTTACACCGTGCCGAATTTCTCGTTCTCGCCCATGTCCGGGGTGTGGTCCTTGTCGAGGTTGGCGCGCGCCACCTCGTAGAGCTGATAGGCCTTGCTCTCCTTGGCCTTCCAGTGCTCGCCGGATTGCACCGAGATCTCCAGCAGGGTGACGTCGGGGTCATCCTTGCCTTCCGGGAACCAGGCGGCCACGAACGGGTTCCAGAACTTGTCGATCAGGCCCTGATCGCGGTGCAGATTGGCATGACCGCTCAGCGACACGTAGACGCCATCATCCTGATCGGAAAAGCTCAGGCAGACCTCGCTGTCCTTCCTGGCCTCAAACACCTTCTCGGCGCTGGCGCGGGTGAAGAACCACAGGGTGCCGTCGTAGTCATCCTGCACCAGATGCATCGGGCGGGCGTGGGGCATGCCGTCGCCTTGCGTCACCAACATGCCGACCTTCACATCCTTGATCAGCTTCCAGATCTTCTGCTTGTGCTCCGGGCTCGACATCGTGTGTCACTCCTTTGCGTCATGCGAATGAAAATCCGGCTGGCTAGCCGTTGCACAAGACCTTGGAGCGACAGCCCCCAACTTCAAGGGATGATGGTGAAGCTTTCGCTTGATGAGCCAGCACTTGATGAGTCGGCGCTTGATCAATCGGCGCTTGATTCAGGCGCCGAGGTGACTCACTGCGCTGCCGGTGCCTGCCAGGCGTCGCTGCCCCACAGCGGCACGCTGCTCAGTGCATGCTTGAAGCTGCCGCTGGTTTCCTTGGTGCTGTAGGCGATATAGAGCAGGCTCTGGGAGTCGCGATCCAGAATGCGGCGAATCTTGAGGCTCTTGAGCAGCACGCTCTTGGACTTGCGATAGACCTCCTCGCCACTCTTGGAGGTGTCGATGTCGGCGATCATCTCCGCCGTGATCGGGCCGGTCTGGCGGCAGGCGATGCTCATGTCGGAGGGATCGGAGAAGTCGAGGTCCGCCTCGATGTTGCTCAGGTGGCAGGTCACGCCCGGCACCTTGGGATCGATCAGGCTCTCGATCTTGATGTCCTTGGTGGTGAACAGGCCCAGCGAGACATCCCCGACCTCGTTGTCATCACAGCCGGCCAGCAGCAGGCCTGAGGCAATCACACCCAGCAGGGCAGCACGAGGGGAAAGGCGGCGCAGTCGCGTCATGGGGGCATCCTTGAGTCAGTGGTGTCAGGCGATGATAGCGTGTCAGACCCGCAGTGGGCGTCAACCATCGCCCTGGCATCAATGCTTGCCGCGGGCTCAATGCTTGCCGCGGCCTCACTCGCTGGCGAAGGCAGCGAGATTCAGCGTATGTGAGTTGCCCAGCCACATCACGCCCTGGGTGTGATCGAAGAGGTCATCGCCGGTGCCGGCGTGCACGAAGATGTCCAGCGAGCCACGGTTGAGTGCCAGCCACGGAATGATGCGCCCGAATTCCTCAGGCAGGAAGGACAGCTGACAGCTCCACAGCGGGTGCGGGCCGACCGGCTGCTGGTGGAAGCGGCCGACGCGCAGCGTGAAGCGCTGTTCGGCCTGGGCCGCCAGTTCGCGAGCGGCGGCCAGGCTCTGCTCATCGGTGTAGTAGAGGTGGGCGTGGTAGTAGCTGATGTGGTGTGTCATGGCGTTGTCTCGATCGTTCTCAAGGGGCTTCCTGCGCTCGGCCTCAAGGGCCGTGGCGGGAGTTTTCAATGGCTGGCGGCGGTGGTTGCCAAGGCGTGATGGGCCTTGCGGCCATCAGCCCCAGGCCTTGTAGATCAGCTGCACACCCACCAGCGCCATCGCGATGATGATCAGGCGGAAGAACAGCTTCTCGTTGACGCGGGATTGCAGCCACAGGCCGCTTCTGACCCCCGCCCAGGCCACCGGCACCAGCAGCAGCGAGGTGGAGAGGCTGGTGAGGTTGATCTCGCCCAGCGCCACGTAGGGGCCCAGTTTCATCAGGTTCATGCCAGCGAAGATGATCACCGTGGTGGCGATGAAGGTCTCCTTGGGGTGCTGGCGCGGAATCATGTACAGGTTGTAGGGCGGGGCGCCGGCGTGGGCGAAGAAGCTGGTGAAACCGGCGGTGGCCCCGGCAGGAATGGCCAGCCAGCGGGGCAGCGGTTTCCTGGCTGTCGGTTTGAACAGCATATAGGCTGCGAACAGCAGCGAGATGACGCCCAGCAGGCCGCGAATCATGTTCTCGTCCAGCTCATCGAACAGCACCACGCCCACCGCGATGCCGATGGCGGCGCTGGGCAGGATGATGCGCACCTCCGACCACAGCTGTTTGCCCCACCAGGCGCGGGAGCTCAGGAAGTCCATCACCAGCAACAGCGGCAGCAGGATGCCGGCGGCTTCCAGCGGCCCGATGGCCAGCGCCATCAGCGGCACCGAGAGCGAGCCGAAGCCACCGGCGAAGCCGCCCTTGGAGATGCCGGTAAGGTAAGTCGAGAAGATGATCGCGCTCCAGGCCAGCGCAGAGTAATCGGGCAGTGTCAGCAGGGCGTCGAGAGAATCGGTCACGGGCATCTCATGTCGAGAGGGCGGGCAAGGTGAGTCGTGAAGGCCCATTGTTGAACAATTCTGCCCGCGCTTCATCCCGACACGCTGCAATGAAGTCTTTCCCTTGGCGCACCAATGCGCTAAAAGGCGCATGTCGCACAGTGTTTTCTTTCGAGACACTGGGCGAGTAGCCTGATCTGGCGGGCATGTCGCAGTGCCTGCCGCTCGTTGGTCGAACAATCTCTGAGGTGGCGATGTCACGCGCTCCATTTGAAATCAGCGGTACCCGCATCGCGCCGGGAACGCGGGCCCAGGTCGATGTACCTGTCGCCAAGCTCTACACCCATGCGCCGCTGCACATCCCCGTCGAGGTGGTGCATGGCCGTCAGCCCGGCCCGGTGCTGCTGGTGTGCGGTGCCATCCACGGTGACGAGATCAACGGCGTCGAGATCGTGCGGCGGCTGCTCAAGAGTTCCAGCCTCGCGCGGCTGCGCGGCACCCTGATCGCGGTGCCCATCGTCAACGTGTTCGGTTTCGTGCAGCACACGCGCTACCTGCCGGACCGCCGTGATCTCAACCGCTGCTTCCCGGGCAGTGAGAGCGGCTCGCTGGGCTCGCGGGTGGCGGCGCTGTTCCGTGAGCAGATCGCTGATCAGGCCACCCACATCATCGACCTGCACACCGGCGCGATTCATCGCACCAACCTGCCGCAGATCCGCGCCACCATGACGGGCAGTGATGCCACACGTCAGATGGCGGACGCCTTCGGTGCGCCGGTGCTGCTGAATGCCGAGCTGCGCGAGGGCAGTCTGCGCGCCTATGCCAGCGAGCGCGGCGTGCCGGTCATCACCTATGAGGCCGGCGAGGCGCTGCGCTTCGATGAGTGGGCGATTCGCCCCGGCGTCAGCGGCGTGAAGCGCGTGATGCGCTCCATCGGCATGCTGGCCAAGGACCGCGACCGCAAGCCCAGCTCGCGTGCGGTGGAGATGTCCAACGGCTCCAGCTGGGCGCGGGCCTCCATCGATGGCATCGTCCAGAGCCGCGTGGGCCTGGGGGACCGCGTCGAGAAGCATCAGGTGCTGGGCATCGTCGCCGACCCCTTCGGCAACAGCGAAAGCGAGGTGCTGTCACCCGCGGATGGCATCATCATCGGCATGGCCAACCTGCCGCTGGCCAATGAGGGCGAGGCGCTCTACCACGTGGCGCGCTTCCATGCGATCGACGATGCCGAGAGCGCCGTCGACAACTTCCAGCAGCTGTTCGTGCCGGATTCCATCTAGGCGCTTCACGCCCCTTTACTGCCCTGTTGCTGGCAGTGATAACGCAAACGCCCCGCTCATTGAGCGGGGCGTTTGCGTTGCAGCAGTCTGTCGTCTGGTCGACAGCGATAGTCACCGTCACAGAGCACTCAGCCGTGGCTGGTCTGGGTCTCGAGCGGGCCGTCATGACGCGCTTCCGCGCCGTGCATCCAGTCCACCAGCTTGCCGGCGAACACCAGCAACAGCAGGCCGCCGAGCACGCCGGTGATGGCGATGCCGCCGAACACGCTCATGGCACCGGCTTCGCCGACCAGCGAGCCGATCATGCCGGCCAGATAGTTGGCCAGCGCCACGAAGGCGAACCAGGCGCCCATCATCAGCGCGCCCATGCGCACCGGTGACAGCTTGGTAACCATCGACAGCCCCACCGGCGACAGGCACAGCTCGCCGAGAGTGTGGAAGAAGAAGGCGCCGACCAGCCACATCATCGAGGCGCTGCCTGCGGCTTTCTGCTCCAGCACCGCGCCGATCATGCACACGAAGCCGATGCCGAGGGCGATCAGGCCGAAGGCGAACTTGACCGGCGAGCTGGGCTCGCGGTTGTCCATGCGTGTCCACAGACCCGCCAGCAGCGGCGAGAGCAGGATGATGAACAGCGGATTGAGCGACTGGAACCAGGCCGCCGGCACTTCAAAGCCCATCAGCATGCGGTCGGTGTAGTCCTGCGCATACAGCGCCATCAGGCCGCCGCCCTGCTCGAAACCGGCCCAGAACAGGATGGTGAACAGGCCCAGCACCATGATGACCTTGATGCGGTCACGCTCTTCGCGGCTCAGCGGTGTCTTGCGGTTGCTGCTCTTGCTCAGGCGTGCCTCACGCCGGGCGCTGGGTTCGACCCCCAGGTCACCCAGATGGCGCGGCGCGAAGATGAGCTGGATGGCGACCGCCAGCAGCATGCCGATACCGGCCACCAGGAAGCCGGCGTTCCAGCCATAGCCTTCAGCCATGGAGCCCGCGACGATGCCCGACAGCAGCGCACCGATGTTGATGCCCATGTAGAAGATGGTGAAGGCACCATCACGGCGGTGATCGCCCTGTTGATAGAGGTCACCGACCATCGTGGAGATGTTGGGCTTGAACAGGCCGTTACCGACGATCAGCAGGCCGAGACCGACATACAGCAGCATCTCGGGGTCGAGGCCGCTCATGGCCGGCGGCACGGCGAGCACGAATTGCCCGGCCGCCATGATCAGACCCCCGATCAGGATCGCACGGCGGGCGCCCAGCCAGTTGTCGGCCAGCGCTCCGCCGAACATCGGCGTGATGTACACCAGGCCCGTGAAGATGCCGTAAAGCTGCAGGGCATCGCCCTGATTCCAGCCCAGACCGCCACTGGTGACGGCATCGGTGAGATAGAGCACCAGCAGGGCACGCATGGCGTAGTAGGAGAAGCGTTCCCACAGTTCCGTGGAGAACAGCAGATAGAGTCCGGCCGGATGCCCGAACAGCTCACGGCTGTTGGCTCCGGTAGGGGAGTGTGTGGACATGGAACCTCGAAGGAAGTGTCAGCAGAAGCAGCGCAGCCCGGATGACGGGACTGCATGGACCGGCCCACAGGGCTGCAGAGGAGGACTGTGGAGGAATCGCCGATGACGGAGCAGTTGTTTGGCTGACCTCACGCAAGCATGGCGTGACGATGTCGAGACCGGTTGTTGTCCGTATGGTCAGCCATTCTGCGCGAGATGGCTTTGTCAGACAATCAAACGAAAGTCATGCATGTTGTTGGTATTTAAGGGGTTATTAGCTTAGATGGCGACGCAGGGTTGCGTCAGGTGTCATGCCTGCCAGTACAGCACTGACACTTTGCTGACTGCCGAGACGACGACACCCGGCGCGAGGGCCGGGTGTCGAGGGACTGTCTTTTTGAAAGCGCTGCTCTCAAGAGAGGGCAGAAGAGAGAGGGAAGAAGAGGCAGCAGAAGCGGCGCGAGCAGGCCAGCTCGATCAGGCCTGTTCGACCTGTGCCTCAGGGCGGTGCTCCGGCACGCGCGCCATGGCGTCATCGATGACCTCGATGCCCGCGCCCGGCTTGTGGGCGTTCTCGGAGACATGACGGCGGAACTGGCGACCGCCCGGCTGACCCTGGAACAGCCCCAGCAGATGGCGGCTGATGTGGTTGAGGCGCACGCCCTCGGCGAGACGCTTCTCGATGTAGGGGCGGAAGGCACGCAGCGCATCGTGGCGGCTGGTGTGCGGATTCTCGGCCTCGCCGTACAGCTCGCTGTCCACCGTCGCCAGCAACCAGGGGTTGTGGTACGCCTCACGGCCGACCATCACGCTGTCGACATGCTCCAGCTGCTCGTGCAGCTCATCCATCAGCTTCAGGCCGCCGTTGATACCGATATGCAAGGACGGGTGCGCCTGCTTGAGGCGGTGCACGCGGCCGTAGTTCAGCGGCGGCACATCGCGGTTCTCCTTCGGCGACAGGCCCTGCAGCCACGCCTTGCGTGCATGCACGCTGAAGGTGTCGCAGCCGGCATCGGCCACGGTGGTGATGAAGCGCTCGAGATCGGCGTCCTCATCCTGATCATCGATCCCGATGCGACACTTCACCGTCACCGGAATCTTCACCTGCGCCTGCATCGCCGCCACGCACTTGGCCACCAGCTCCGGATGGCCCATCAGACAGGCACCGATCATGTTGTTCTGCACGCGATCGCTCGGGCAGCCGACATTCAGGTTCACCTCGTCATAGCCCCAGCTCTCGGCGATCGCCGCACACTCGGCCAGCGCCTGCGGGTCACTGCCACCCAGCTGCAACGCCAGCGGATGCTCCGTCTCGTCGTGACCGAGGAAGCGCTCGCGGTCCGGATTGAACAGCAATGCCCCGGTGGTCACCATCTCCGTGTACAGCAGCGTACGACGGCTCAACACGCGCGCGAAGGCGCGGTAGTCACGGGTCGTCCATTCCATCATCGGCGCAACGGAAAAGGTGCGGTCAATCGGTGTCATCGGCATGGCAGTCATATCGGCTGGTGTGGGGGCAGGGATCGGAGCATCAGGTGCAGGCGCTGTCGAGACAAGCGGGCGGTGATTCTAGCAGCTTGTGATGCGAAGCGCTGAGTCAGAGGGAGCCGCGAGCCAATGCGCCGCTCATGGCTCAATGCGTGTTGTTGACCTTCAGCGCCTCGATGTCCTGGGCGATGTCTTCGGCGAGCTGGCGAACGGCTTCGCTTTCGCCTTCACGCTGGGCGTAGGCGCGCAGGCCCATGACTTCGGCCTGCAGGCGGCGGCCGAGGCGTTCCGGCTGGTGCGCGGGGCGCTCGGGGTCGATGAGTTCACCGGCGTCGCGGGCGTCCGCGAAGGCCTGGCGGAAGCGGGCTTCCATGTTGGCGAGCAGCGTCTCGACCTTGTCGCGGGCGGCCTGTTCACGCTCGCCGAGTTCCAGCAGGCTCTTGGCCAGCATGCAGGCGCGGGACGGCACTTCGCAGTCGCGCAGTCCGCCGAGCTTGCGGATATAGGTGGCGAGAGCGGTCAATGGCGAGTCGTGGCTGGCCATCAGGCTTTCCATCTCGCGCAGGCTGCGCGCGGAGTAGCAGTCCAGCGCTTCCTGAAAGAGGCCATCCTTGCTGCCGAAGGTGGCGTAGATGCTGCCGGGACGCATGTCGAGCGCGTGCTCGATATCCTTCAGTGAAGTGGCATGAAAGCCCTTCTGCCAGAAGAGATTGAGCGCCCGTTCGAGGGAATCCTGGCGGTTGTGCAAGGTCGCGCGTGGCATGGCTGTCCTGACGATGGGGCTCGCGAGTGACGCCTGTCTTCGCACGGCTTGGCGAAGCGGGCGGTCTGCAAGGAGCAAGGTATTGAGTGAGTACTCAAGTTTAACTTGAATGATCGCTCAAATCCAGCTAGTGTGTTCCCCGACAACGCAGTGTAGCGGATGGTCAGGCGTTATTTTGAGCGTTTGCTCATATCTTGCCCTGCATCCCCAGGGGCGCTGCTCAAGGCTTCATGTCACTGACTGGCAGCCCGCCCCTGAGGCTCCGCGCATCTCGCTCATCATTCCGAAGGAGTCCTCATGACAGATTTCACGCTGTACACCGCCGACAATGCCCCGCAGGACAGCAAGCCGCTGCTCGGCAAGTCCGTCGAAGCCTTCGGCATGGTGCCGGGCCTGCACGCCGTGATGGCCGAAGCCCCGGGCCTGCTGGAAGGCTACCAGGTGCTGCACCAGCTGTTCCTCGACAGCAGCTTCGATGATGAAGAGACCACCGTCGTCTGGCAGACCATCAACGTCGAGCACAACTGCCACTACTGTGTGCCGGCGCATACCGGTATCGCCAAGTCGATGAAAGTGGATGACGCCATCATCGAGGCGCTGCGCAACGAGACGCCGCTGCCGACCGAGCGCCTGGAAGCCCTGCGTACCTTCACGCTGGCCGTGGTGCGTGAGCGTGGCTTCGTCGATGACGCCACCGTGCAGACCTTCCTCGATGCCGGTTATACCAAGCGCAATGTGCTGGAAGTGATTCTGGGCCTGTCCCAGAAGGTGATGAGCAACTACACCAATCACCTGGCCGAGACGCCGATCGACGAGCCGTTCAAGAAGTTCGAGTGGCACAAGCAGGGCTGAAGCTGAGGCGAGAAGGCACGGCAAGTGCCTGACTCTCCAATGCTAATGAAAATATTTCTCATTAGTGTTGACGTCTGAGCCTGCGGGTCATATTCTGGGGTCATCGCTTCCCCGCCATGGGTAGCGGTGTCCCGGCCAGCGGAGTCAGGCCCCTGTCCGGGAGGCTTCTCATCAGACAGTTTTACGGTCCTTGCCAGCGGCTCATCCTACGGGGTGGGCCGCTTTTTTATGCGCAAAAAAAGACGCCTCCTTCGCTTGCACGAGGGAGGCGTCCGGAAGCGCTTCTCGATTCATTCGCTTTCCGTCTGCCAATGACAGGGAGGAAGGCTTGCGAGTCGAGCGGTGCTTCATGCTCACCAGATTTGGATGTCAGGTCCCTGGCAAGCGTCTCATCAGGCCAGTCACGACCTTGATATTCTGGCGCCATGATACGTCAGCCGGTGAGGGGAGGCCAGCGGCGCGTGAGATAAACGCTGACTCAATGTTAATGAAAATATTTCTCATTAGTATTGACGGCGTCTGCTGGAGAGCATAATCTGGATTCATCGCTTCCCGCCATGGAATGCGGTAGCCAGAACAGCGGAGTCAGGCCCCTGTTCGGGTTTCTCCTCATCAAGCTAGTCACGGTCTTAGGGCGACTCTCACGGGTCGCCTTTTTTCGTGTCTGGCCGTCAGACGCTGCTCTGGCGCGCTAGCTCGATCCTCGCTCGATCTCTCGCACGATCACTCGCTCAATCACTCCTGCGGGCGATCTCTCGCACGCGGCCTCGTGCTTGATAACGCCCCGTCGCTCGGCCTCCGCTGGCGCGCCATCTCGTTTAGAATGACGACATCCTATTCCCACGCCGCCAAGGCGCCCGGGTTTCGTTGCCTTTTCAGACGGTTGGCCATTGCGGCCAGTCATTGTCATCAGTCAGTGCACAGGCGCGACCCGCGGGGCTTTTCGAGGAAGTCATCATGATCACACTCTATCGACTGCACGATGATGGCCGCCTGCGCGGCGAACATATCGTGTTGCCCGACCCGCAGCCCGGCCAGCCCGATGCGCCGCCGCGCCTGGCGGACAGCGCTGAAGAAGCGGCTGCCCTGCATGCCGGGTTACTGGCCGATGACGAGCTGGCGCCACCGATACTGGTGCGAAGCGATGTGCTGTGGATCGACCTCTGCGAGCCGGATGAGCAGGAAAAGCGCTGGGTGAGTGAGCAGTTCACGGTGGAACTGCCTGATGTCGAGGAGCTGGAGGAGATCGAGTCGTCGTCGCGCTTCTATCTGGAAGGCGATGGCATCCACGTCGTCTCGCTGTTTCCGCATCGCAAGGGGCGCGAGCCACAGACGGCCAACGTCGCCTTCCATCTGCATGGGCGCCAGCTGATCAGCATGCGCCACGAGGATATCGGCCTGCTGCGGCTGTTCCGCAATCACCTGCGTCGCCAGCGACTGAGCCCGGAGGATGGCTGGGAGGTGCTGCTGGCGCTGCTGGCGATGAAGGTCGATTACCTGGCCGATGAGATCGAGGATATCTACCGGGCGCTGGAGGCGCTGGGCAAGCAGGCGGTGCACCCCGAGGCGCTGGAAGACACCCTGCACGGCATCCTGTTGCAGGAGCGCTACAACGACAAGGTGCGCCAGTCGCTGCTGGACAGTCAGCGCCTGCTGCGTCAGCTGACGCGCCACCTGCCTTCGGCGCCACGCCAGAAGTCGCGACGCCAGGAGATTCGCGACATGCTGCGCGACATCGACTCGCTCAATCCGCACACCACCTTCATCTTCGACAAGGTCAACTTCCTGCTCGATGCCTCGATCGGTTTCACCAACCTCGATCAGAGCCGCATCATCAAGATCTTCTCGGTGGCGGCGGTGGTCTTCATGCCGCCGACCTTGATCGCCAGCATCTACGGCATGAACTTCCACTGGATGCCGGAACTGGACGAGGACTGGGGCTACCCCTTCGCGCTGTGCCTGATGGGCGTGTCGGCGCTCTCGACCTATCTGTTCTTCAAGTGGAAGAAGTGGCTGTAAGTCACTGAAGACAGGCATAAAAAAAGCGCCTGGCGTCGTGAGACGGCCAGGCGCACAAGAAACTTGCATTACAACACTGAAGATCGCCACCGAGGCCCGGGATGGGCCGACAGCGAAACCGCGCGTGGGGGCGTCGCCATGCAGACCAGTCACCGGGAATCGGTGGGATGAGCAGTGCAACTACCTGAGCGCGAACCTGGACGGTCGGGCTGCGCCACGCAGGCCCGGCCGTCGTCGGTCTAGTCCGGAAGCAGGCGGCCGATGCCGCGGCGCGCCTGCTCCCGCATGTTCGTGGCGCACAGTATAGGGTGCCGCGCTTTGGAGAATAAGCGCGTACAATCGAAAACTAGGGTTTCCAATATGGAAACCTGGAAGATTGATGGGGTGTCTGGCCGTGTTCAGGGGGCCATGGCGGTTGCACAGCGAGGGTGAGGGAGACACATGGCGACACTTGATGCACTGCGCGTATTCGTCGAGGTCGTGCGCGCGGCCAGTTTCACGGCGGCGGCACGGCGACTGGGAATTTCCAAGTCGTTGGCATCCAAGCGGGTGGCGGCACTGGAAGAGCAGCTGGGCGTCAGCCTGATCAATCGCTCGACCCGCAAGCTGCATCTCACCGAGGCGGGACGTATCTACTACGAGCACGGCCTGCGCATCCGCGAGGAGCTGGAATCCGCCGAGGCCCGCGTGCAGTCCGTCACCTCGCAGCCGATGGGCCAGCTCAAGGTGTCGGCGCAGGTGTCGTTCGGCTTCATGTATCTGGCCGCGCCGACCACCGCCTTCATGCGCCGCTACCCGGATGTCAGCGTCGAGATTCTGCTCGAGGATCAGCGCTTCGAGCCCATCGATGAGTCGGTGGATCTGGCGATTCGCATGGGGCCGCTGCCGGATTCCTCGATGGTCTCGCGCCCGCTGTGCAAGGTGGTCTATGGCCTGTATGCGGCGCCGGACTATCTGGCGCGCGTCAATGCGCCGCCGGTGCAGCCCCAGGACATCCGTGCCTTCGATACCATCTTCTACGGCAATTACGATCTGGGGGCCCATTGGCGCTTCACGCTCAATGGTCAGCCCTTCGATGTGGAGCCGGAGTCGCGGCTGGTGATCAACAATCTGCTCGGCGTGGTGGAGGCGGCCAAGGCCGGCTTCGGTCTCGCCTATCTGCCGACCTTCTCGGCCCGCGCGGCAGTGGAAAGTGGTGAGCTGGTGCCGCTGCTGCAGCCCTACTGGAACGAGCATGGCTCGATGGTGGTGCTGTTCCGCTCACGCAAGTACTTGCCCGACAAGACCCGCGCCTACCTCGATTTCATCACCGAGTGGTTCCAGGAGCATCTGCAGCTCTGACGTTGCCACTACCGAGAGGGTTACCACTCGATGGCCTGACCGGCCCAGTCGTAGAAGCCGCCGCTGGCGGTGGGCGGGAGTTCAGAGGCGACGCGCAGCAGACGGCGCGCCACGAAGCCCGTGGTGAACAGTTTGCCCTCGGGCACGCGGGCCTGGAAGGGCGTCGAGAGGCCGGTGTCAGTGGTGCCGGGATGCAGCGCGACCAGCAGCGCCTCGGGATTGCGGCGCGCGATCTCGATGGCGGCGGTCTTGAGCAGCATGTTGTGGCTGGCCTTGCTGGCGCGATAGGCATACCAGCCGCCGCTGCGGTTGTCGGAGATCGAGCCGACCCGCGCCGACAGCGAGGCGAAGATCACCGGCGTGCGTCGGCGCAGACGTGGCGCCAGCATTCCCAGCAGCAGGGCCGGAGCGAAGGCGTTGACCTGGTGCAGACGCGTCAGGGCCGCCAGACTCAAGTCTTCCAGACGCTTCTCCGGCCATAGCTGCTCGCGCTCGTCATGCAACAGGCCCAGCGCGTTGAGTATCAGCGCCGGTGGCTGTCCCGTCTCGCTCTCGCCATCCAGTTGCTGTGCCAGCCACTCCTCGAGGCGCGCGGTGCCTTGCTCGGTGGTCAGGTCGGCTTCCAGCGTCTCGAGCTCGGGATGTGCCGGAAGGCACGAGACATCGCGACTCACCGCCAGCACTTTTCCACAGTGGGGATGGGCGAGCAGCTCAGCGATCAGCGCCCGCCCGATCCCGCCGCTGGCACCGGTGACCAGTGCGCAGAAGCCCTGTGGCAGGCGCGCGAAGGTGTCCGCCGCCAATGGCTGATCTTCCAGTCTGCTATCTGCCATGCATGTCTCCCTCCGTAGTGGCCGAATGTGACTGTCGTCAGGCAGTGCGCTCCATCAGCCTGGCGAGACGGGAATCGCTGCTGAGCGTGGTCGGGGTGGCGTCTTCCTGCAGGCGGCCCGCTTCCAGCAGCGCCAGGCGCGCAAAGCGCTCCAGCCCCAGCGGCTGGTGGGTGATCATGATCAGGCTGCGGCCCTCGCAGGCGGCGAGAATCGCGCTCATCACCTGCTCGGCGCTGGTGCGGTCCAGTCCTTCGCAGGGCTCATCGAGCAGCACGATCGGTGCCGGTGACAGCAGCGCACGCGCCACGCCGAAGCGGCGCAGCTGGCCACCGGACAATGAACGCCCCCCTTCATCCGGGAAGCCGGCCAGTCCCTGTGGCTGGCGGGCCAGCCAGTCGCCGAGGCCAAGGCTTTCCAGCATGCGCGTCAGTGCCTCATCGCTGGCCTCGGGAGCGGCCAGACGCAGGTTGTCGGCGTAGCTGGCACAGAACAGATGCGTGTCCTGCGGGCAGACCGCGAAGCTTGCGCGCAGCGTGGCCTCATCGAGTGATTCCAGCGCCACGCCGCCCAGCGTGATGTGTCCGGCGCTGGGAATATGGAAGCGACTGAGCACGTCCAGCAGGGTGCTCTTGCCGCTGCCGGACGGGCCGAGCAGTGCCAGATGCTCGCCTGCGGCCAGCGTCAGGGAAAGCTCTTCAAGCACCGGCGTGTCGCCGTGGGTGACGCTCAACTGCTCGATCTCCAATGCATGACCCACCGGCGTGGCAGCCTCGCAGTCACTGGGGAACTGGGCCGCCGGCGTATTGGCCTGCACGCTGTTGAGACGCGCGGCCGCCGACAGACAGCGACCGAGCCCCTGCCAGGCCAGCGGCAGTGGTGCCAGCGCCTCGAAGGCGCCGAGCACGGCCAACAGGAACAGCGCCAGCAGGCGACCATCGAGCAGCTCGCCAGAAAGCATCGTCATGTCGTTGTTCGCATATGGCGCCATCTGCATGACGCCGAGTAGCGCCACGCCGGCCAGTGTCAGCCCCAGCAGACTGTGGCTCAGCCAGCTGGCCAGTGCCTGACGGCGTGCCTGGGCGCGCTCGATGCGGTCCCGCTCGGCCTGTTGCTCGGCCAGGCGCTCAAGCTCTTCATTCCAGCGACCATAGATCACCAGCTCTCCCAGTCCCTGCAGGCGCTCCAGCAGGCGCGCGCGCAGGCGGCTGGCCGAGGACTGATGCCGTATGGCGTCACGGCTGCCACGCCACCAGGCCAGCCACGGCACCAGTCCGCCGGTCAGCACCAGTCCGATCACCGCCACCAGCGCCAGTGTCGGCGCGAAGATGCCGATCAGCGTGCCGGCGGCGAGGATGGCGCAGATCGCCACCAGCGAGGGAATCAATACGCGCACGTAGAGGCTGTCGAGGGCGTCGACATCCGCGCCCAAGCGGGTCATCAGCTCTCCCTGGCCGGCCTGCTGCAGGGCGGCGGGGGAGAGTGGCTCGATGGCCTCGAACAGGCGACGGCGCAGGCTCGCCAGCAGACGCAGCGTGCCTTCGTGGGTGGTGACGCGCTCGCCATAGCGCCCGGCGGTGCGTGCCAGTGCCAGCCCGCGCACGCCTGCCGCCGGGGTGAAGAAGTTGAAGGCCTGGGTGGCGGCGACGCTCAAGCCGGCCACGGCGGTGGCGGAGAGGAACCAGCCCGACAGCGCCAGCAGACCAGTGGCGGCCAGCAGGGTGATCAGCGCCAGCAGCGCGCCGATGCCCAGCCAGCCGCGATGCTCGCGCATCAAGGCCAGATAGGGCGCCAGTTCGCGTAGACGCGGGCGCTGTTCGGCGTGCGACTCGGCCAGTGCTGGCTCACTGGCCGTGACAGCTGCGGGCGTATCAGGCGCAGACGTACCAGACGCAGACGTGACAGCTGCGGGCGTGTCAGGTGCGGGCTTGCGGATGGCGCGGCTCATGCGTCACCTCGCGGCGTCGGGAGGGGGAGCGGGCGGTCCTGCACCAGCTGGCCATCGTCCAGGTGGATCAGGCGCTGGCACAGCGTCAGCAGCTCTGGTCGGTGGGTCAGCAGCAGCAGGGTGCGGCCCTCGCCGAGACGCTTGAGCGCGGCGATCACGCGCGCTTCGCTGTCGGCGTCCAGGCTGGCGGTGGGTTCATCCAGCAGCACCAGTGGCGCGTCATGCAAGAAGGCGCGGGCCAGTGACAGGCGGCGTGCCTGACCGCCGGACAGCGCCTGACCGCCCTCGCCAAGGCGCGTCTCGAGCCCGCGCGGCAGGTGCTGGTACCAGTCAAGCAGGTCGGCATTGTCCAGCGCCGCTTCGAGCTGGGCGTCGCTGGCGTGAGGCCTGGCCAGACGCAGGTTGTCGGCCAGCGTGCCGGACAGGACCACCGTCTCCTGACCGACCCAGGTCGCCATGCCCGGCGGCAGGCCGTGGCTCAGCGGATGGCCATTGAGATACAGCAGGCCGTCGCTGGCCTCGACGAAGCCGAGCAGCAGATTGAGCAGCGTCGACTTGCCGGAACCGGAGGCACCGGTCAGCGCGACACGCTCGCCCTGGGTGATCCGCAGGGTCAGCGGGCCGAGCGCCGGCGGAGTCAGTGTGCTGGTCTGACGGTTCCACTGATTGGGGTAGCGCACACAGACCTCTTCCAGCATCAGCGAGTGCAACTTGCGGGTCTGAGGGCGCGCCGCGGGCAGGTCGCTGTTGGCATTGTGCGTCTTTGTGGCAGCCTCGGCCTCTTGCGTGAAGGGGGCACTGCCGATGATGGGGGCGAGATCACTGGCGGCAGCCTCGGCCTCGGCCTTGGCGTGATAGTGCACGCCCAGCTCGCGCAGCGGCTGATAGAACTCGGGCGCCAGCACCAGAATGAAGAGTGCGGTCTGCAGGGTCAGCGGTGAGTCGCCCCAGGTGCCGAATTGCAGATGGCCGAGGAAATGGAAGCCGAGGTAGACCGCCAGCAGCGCGATGGACACCGCGGTGAAGAATTCCAGCACCGTGGAGGACAGGAAGGCCAGGCGCAGCACGCGCATGGTGCGTTTGCGAAAGGCATGGCTGACCGCCTCGACCTGGGGGCCGCGTCTGGCACTGCCGAACAGCTTCAGGGTCTTGAGGCCGGTGAGCAGGTCCATGAAGTGACGGCCCATGCGGTCCATCTCCCGGAACTGCTCCTGCGAGCGCTTGCGCGCCGCGATGCCGACCAGAATCATGAAGATCGGCACCAGCGGTGCGGTGGTGGCCAGAATCAGGCCGGCCGCCCAGTTGAGCGGAAACACCACGCACAGCAGCATCAGCGGAATCAGCCCCGCGAGGCGTGTCTGTGGGCGGAAGTCGGCGTAGTAGCCGTGCAGTGACTCGACCTGGTCCCAGACGCGGTTGGCGAGACTGGCACGATGCTGGCGACGCACCCACAGCGGGCCGAGTTCGGCGAAGCGCTGCAACAGTCGCTCGCGCAGGCGACGGCGGATCTGCTGACTGGCGCGGGTGCCGGCATAGCCACGCAGGCCAGTGAGCGCGCCGCGCAGCGAAAGACTGGCGGCGAGCACCGCGATGGCCGGCCACAGTGTCGTCAGGCCTTCGCGGTCGATCGCCACGCCCTGGGCCAGACGGGCGATGGCCCAGGCCTGCGCCAGCAGTACAAGTGTCGAGAGCAGGGCGCACAGAATGGCGAGCTGGGGCCAGCGGCCACCGGCACGTGCCAGTGTCTCCAGCCAGCGGCGTGGCACGAATTCTGCCGATGCAGTGGCATCGGTGGGGGAGGGTGAAACATCGGGTGCAGCGGCAGTTCGGGGCATTCATGCTCCTGCCGGTGGTGGCAGAGATAGTTGCAGGGAGGCGCTGGCGTCACGTCTCAAGGCAGAGAATGACGCATCTGGCGCAAGCTTACCGCCGAGATAGCGTTGGTACACGGTGACGCACTGTCGCACATCTTCACCTTGCGTATAATATGCCCCAGCACTTGCTGCTGAAACAGCAGCGTGATTTCACGCCCCGGCAGTCAGTCATTGCCGAGACGCTTGTTGCCCTCTCTTCTCGAACTACTGGACTCCACATGACCGTTCGTACGCGCATCGCACCGTCGCCGACTGGTGATCCCCACGTCGGCACCGCCTACATCGCCCTGTTCAACCAGTGCTTCGCTCGTCAGCACGGTGGCGAGTTCATTCTGCGTATCGAGGATACCGATCAGACGCGTTCCACCGGCGAATCCGAGCAGATGATCCTCGACTCGCTGCGCTGGCTGGGCATCGAATGGGCCGAAGGCCCGGATGTCGGCGGTCCGCACGGCCCGTACCGTCAGAGTGAGCGTGGCGACATCTACGCCAGACACTGCCAGCAGCTGATCGATGCCGGCCATGCCTTCAAGTGCTATCGCACCAGTGAAGAGCTGGACGAGCTGCGCGAGTCGCGCAAGGCCGAAGGTCTGCACATGGCGCTCAAGCCGTCCGATCTCGCGCTGCCGGCAGAAGAAGTGGCACGTCGTGAAGCGGCGGGCGCGCCCTTCGTCATCCGCATGAACGTGCCGGAAAGCGGCACCTGTGTGGTCAAGGACATGCTGCGTGGCGAGATCGAGGTCGAGTGGGCCCAGGTCGATGCGCAGATCCTGCTCAAGTCCGACGGCATGCCGACCTACCACCTGGCCAACGTGGTGGATGATCACCTGATGGAGATCACCCACGTGCTGCGTGGCGAGGAGTGGATCAACTCGGCGCCCAAGCATCAGCTGCTGTATGAATACTTCGGCTGGCAGATGCCGGAACTGTGCCACATGCCGCTGCTGCGCAACCCGGACAAGACCAAGCTGTCCAAGCGCAAGAACCCGACCTCGATCCTCTACTACCGTCGCATGGGATACCTGCCGGCGGCGGTGATCAACTATCTCGGTCGTCTCGGCTGGTCCATGCCGGACGAGCGCGAGAAGTTCACCCTGAGCGAGATGCAGGAGCACTTCGATATCCAGCGTGTCTCGCTGGGTGGCCCGGTGTTCGATGTCGAGAAGCTCAGCTGGCTGAACGGTCTCTACATCCGCGATCTGTCCGAGGACGAGCTGCTGAGCGAGCTGCGTCAGTGGGCCTTCAACGAGTCCTACGTCAAGCAGATCCTGCCGGAAGTGAAGCCGCGCATCGAGACGCTGTCCGAGGCGATTCCGCTGGCCGGCCACTTCTTCTCCGGTCTGCCGGCCATCACGCCGGACGACTTCGCCAAGGCGAAGCTGGAAGGCGAAGACCTGGTGCGTCAGATGCAGTTCCTGACCTGGAAGCTTGAAGCCGTGAGCCGCTGGGACAAGGAGCATCTGCTGGCGGAAGTGAAGCTGCTCTCCGAGCACTTCGGGCTCAAGATGAAGGACTTCCTGGCACCGGTATTCGTGGCGGTGACCGGCTCGGCGACCTCTACCTCGGTGATGGATGCGATGGTCATTCTGGGCTCCGACATGACGCGCGCGCGTCTGCGTCACGCCGTGGCCGTGCTGGGTGGCGTCTCCAAGAAGGCTGCCAAGCGCTTCGAGAAGGAATATCGCGACCTGTAAGAATATCGTGACCTGCAAGAATATCGCGACCTGCAAGGGTGTCTGCGATGTGCAGATGATGGCCCCCGTGACGTATGTCGTCATGGGGGCCATGTCTTGCAGCAGGGCGCTGAACAGCGCTTTCAGTGCTGATCAGCAGCACGATGAGAATTGTGTGAAAAAGAAGTTGACGACCCCGAGGGTTATCAGTAAGATACGCCTCGTTCTTGAGAGACGGGGCCTTAGCTCAGCTGGGAGAGCGCAACACTGGCAGTGTTGAGGTCAGCGGTTCGATCCCGCTAGGCTCCACCAAGTTTCTCAAGCGACTGCGTCCCATTCGTCTAGTGGTCCAGGACACCGCCCTTTCACGGCGGTAACAGGGGTTCGAACCCCCTATGGGACGCCACTCTTCAGACATCTCGAGTCACCTTCCAGGTCTCGTGAAGTCAACAAAAAAGCACACCTTGCGGGGTGTGTTTTTTTTGTCCCTGATTCTGGCTTATGCACAGCCTGTGTGTCGGCAGAAAAGCATGTTATCCCCAAGTCGCCCTTGACAGACCCCGGGTCTTGTCCACTGTTCGCGCGCTGTCACATCTCCCCCTGCATCTCTTCCCAAAGTGCGGCCCCTGCGGCTGGCGCTTACGTCGTGTTACGAAAAATTTCTTTTATATCAATGGTTTATGCGCTGGTTAAATTTTGTGCAATCTGTTGGTAAGCCCGCTGTCATGCTGGTTCGCCGCGCTTGTCTAGGGGTTATCAACGAGGTTATCCACAGATAGTGTGGAAAAACATCATGAGCGCCGCTGCTGTCTGGGATGTTGCGCTGCGGCATCAAAAAACGCCTCATTCCCGCGTCCATATGGCGTTGGAATGAGGCGTTTTCAGTGCGAGGCCGTGTGATGCGATTCAGCTCGCTCGCGTGTATTCAGACCCGCTTCATCTGGAGAGGCGCTTGAGCAGCGAGGAGGTGTCCCAGCGATTGCCGCCCATGGTCTGCACGTCGGCATAGAACTGATCGACCAGCGCGGTCACCGGCAGGCTGGCATCGATGCGGCGTGCTTCCGCCAGACAGATGTCGAGGTCCTTGCGCATCCAGTCGACGGCAAAGCCGTGATCGTACTCGTCCTTGATCATGGTGGCGTGACGATTTTCCATCTGCCAGGAGCCGGCGGCGCCCTTGGAGATCACCTCGATCACCGCCTCACGATCCAGTCCGGCCTGCTCGGCGAAGTGCAGGCCCTCGGAAAGCGCCTGCACCAGCCCGGCAATGCAGATCTGGTTGACCATCTTGGTGGTCTGGCCGGCACCGGTCTCGCCGATGCGCTTCACCATGCGGCCGTAGTGCGTCAGCACCGGCTCGGCACGCGCGTAATCCGCTTCGCTGCCGCCACACATGATGGTCAGCACGCCATTCACGGCGCCTTGCTGGCCGCCGGAGACCGGTGCGTCGACGAAGCCGATGTCGGCCTCGCCCGCGGCGGCGGCCAGCTCGCGTGCCAGGTCGGCACTGGCGGTGGTGTGGTCCACCAGCAGGCTGCCGCTCGCCATGCCGGCCAGCACACCGTCGTCGCCGTAGGTGACGCTGCGCACGTCATCATCGTTGCCCACGCACATCAGCACGATATCGGCGCCCTCGGCGGCTTCTCGCGGGGTGGCGTGATGGCTGCCGCCGTATTCCTCGCTCCACTGCTCGGCGCGTGCACGTGTGCGGTTGTAGACCCGCACCTCCAGGCCTGTGCGTTTCAGATGGCCGGCCATGGGGTAACCCATGACACCGAGTCCGATGAAGGCCGCGGTACGTGGCGTTGTGTGTGTGTCTGACATGCTGGGGGCTCCTTGCCATCAATCAGGAATGAGGTTGCGCCGCTCGCGGTGGGGCGCATGGCGTGCCGGCGCGCACAGGACGTGAAGAGGCCGGTACATCAGCACGCTAGCACGTCCGGGGCGGGGATGGGGCGGCTTTGTGGCTTGCTGTCAGGCAGGGGCTGCGCGCATGAGAGGCAACAGGCCAAAAAAACCGCCTCCGAAGAGGCGGTCTGTCCTGCAGGCGAATGACCCGATGTTGCCTGGTGCTGGGTTACTTGGCCGGGTAGTCGCGCTGCGGGTGGCCGGTGTAGAGCTGGCGCGGACGGCCGATACGGTGGCCGCCGGCGATCATCTCGTTCCAGTGGGAGATCCAGCCGATGGTGCGCGACATGGCGAAGATGACCGTGAACATGTTGGTCGGGATGCCGATCGCCTTGAGGATGATGCCGGAATAGAAGTCGACATTCGGGTACAGCTTGCGCTCGATGAAGTACTCGTCTTCCAGCGCGATCTGTTCCAGACGCTTGGCGATCTTGAGCTGCGGGTCGTCCGCCATGCCCAGCTGCTCCAGCACTTCGTCGCAGGTCTCTTTCATGACCTTGGCGCGCGGATCGAAGTTGCGATAGACGCGGTGACCGAAGCCCATCAGCTTGAACGGGTCTTCCTTGTCCTTGGCCTTGTCGATGAAGCGCTGGATGTTTTCCTCGGACTCTTCACCGATCTCGTCGAGCATGGCCAGCACGGCTTCGTTGGCGCCGCCGTGTGCCGGGCCCCACAGTGCCGCGATACCGGCGCTGATGCAGGCGAACGGGTTGGCTCCGGTGGAGCCGGCCAGACGCACGGTAGAGGTCGAGGCGTTCTGCTCGTGGTCGGCGTGCAGCATGAAGATGGTGTCCATCGCCTTGGCGAACACCGGGTTGATCTTGTACTCCTCGCACGGGTTGCCGAACATCATGTACAGGAAGTTCTCGCCGTAGGAGAGGTCATTGCGCGGGTACATGAACGGCTGGCCGATGTTGTACTTGTGGCACATGGCCGCCAGGGTCGGCATCTTGGCGATCAGGCGCACGGCGCTGACGTAGCGTTCCTTCTCGTTGGTGATGTTCAGGTTGTCGTGATAGAAGGCGGCCAGGCCACCGACCACGCCGCACAGGATCGCCATCGGGTGGGCGTCGCGACGGAAGCCCTTGAAGAAGTTGACGATCTGCTCATGCACCATGGTGTGGTTGCTGATCAGCTGGGCGAACTTGTCGTATTCCTCGTCGCTCGGCAGCTCTCCGAACAGCAGCAGGTAGCACAGCTCGATGTAGTTGGAGCTCTTGGCCAGCTGGTCGATGGGGTAGCCGCGATGCAGCAGCACGCCTTTCTGGCCATCGATGAAGGTGATGGATGATTCGCAGGCGGCAGTGGAGACGAAGCCCGGGTCGTAGGTGAACATGCCTTCGGCGGTCAGGCCGCGAACGTCGATGACGTCCTGGCCGAGCGTGCCGGAATAGACCGGGAACTCGATGCTCTTGTCGATACCGTCTACTGTCAATGTCGCTTTCTTGTCAGTCATGCCGACCTCCTCATTATTCGCGTAACTCTTTGACTTGCTTGCCATGCCGGGCTTGCATCAATCCCGCCCACTATAGAAGCCCGCGAAAGATTGTCAATTCGCCACACGGCGTAGAGACGCGCGCCATGCTGCTGTGCGTCAGTTCCCCGACGTTTACGTATCCCGTGCCGTCAGGTCGCGTCCTGTTCACTGCATTTTGTGCAATCCGTGGTTGCGGCCCTGCGACGTCATGCCATTTGTCATGCCAATGGCCAACCCCTATAATCCACCGTCGCGCGACTGGCGGGAAATTCGGCTCGGTACCGTGGATGGCCTGCGCCCGAGACCCTTCCTCAAACCACCGCCCCTGCGGGCTTGCGTCCGTGTTGGGCCAAGAGAGTGTGTAAGAGCCGTGAATAGCAAACGACCCGTAAATCTCGATCTGACGACGATAAAGTTCCCTCTCCCTGCGCTGACTTCAATCACCCACCGTATTACCGGCGTGATTCTGTTCGTGGGCCTGGTATTTGCGCTGTGGGCACTCGATGCCTCGCTGTCCTCCCCGGAAGGGTTCGAGGCAGTGCGCGACACCCTGGCGACCAACTTCCTGGCCAAGATCGTGGCCTGGGGCCTGCTGTCTGCCCTCGGTTTCCACTTCGTGGCTGGCATCAAGCACCTGCTGATGGACATGGATATTGGTGTCGAACTGGAAAGTGCTAATCGCAAGGCGCAGGTCACTGTCGTGATCAGTGCTGTTCTCGTGGTCCTGGCGGGAGTCTGGGTATGGTAAACAACATCACCAATTTCAGTCGCAGCGGTCTGTCCGACTGGGTGCTGCAGCGTGTTTCTGCCGTGATTCTGGCAGTCTATTCCGTGTTCATGGTCGGCTACCTGCTGCTCCATCCGAACCTCGACTACACCACCTGGAGTGGTCTGTTCGAGAACACGGCGATGCGCATCTTCTCTCTGATGGCATTCATCTCGATTGCCGCACACGCCTGGATCGGTCTGTGGACCGTGGCGACCGATTACATGAAGCCGACCGCACTGCGTTTCGGTTTCCAGGTCTTCGTCATCCTTGCGTTGTTCATCTTCTTGGTCTGGGGCGTTCAAGTCCTGTGGGGAGCCTGATACATGTCCACCATGCGTAGCCTGACATTCGACGCGATCATCATCGGCGGCGGCGGCGCTGGCCTGCGTGCCGGTCTCGAACTGTCCCAGTCCGGCAAGAAGACCGCCGTGCTGTCCAAGGTCTTCCCGACACGCTCGCATACTGTCTCTGCCCAGGGCGGTATCACCTGTGCCATCGCTTCTGCTGATCCGAATGATGATTGGCGCTGGCACATGTATGACACCGTCAAGGGTGGCGATTACATCGCTGATCAGGACGCTGCGGAATATATGTGTACCGAAGGCCCGAAAGCGGTCTTCGAGCTTGAGCACATGGGTCTGCCGTTCTCCCGTTTCGACAACGGCCGCATCTACCAGCGTCCGTTCGGTGGTCAGTCCAAGGACTTCGGCAAGGGCGGCCAGGCGGCTCGTACCTGCGCCGCGGCTGACCGTACCGGTCACGCCCTGCTGCACACTCTGTATCAGGCCAACCTGAAGAACGGCACCGTCTTCCTCGACGAGTGGTACGCCATCGATCTGGTCAAGAATGCGAACGGCGATATCGTCGGCGTGATTGCCCTGTGCATCGAGACCGGCGAGACCGTGGTCGTGAAGTCCAAGGCCACCGTTCTGGCCACTGGCGGTGCGGGCCGTATCTACGCCTCCACCACCAATGCCCTGATCAACACCGGCGACGGTATCGGCATGGCACTGCGTGCCGGCCTGCCGGTCCAGGACATGGAAATGTGGCAGTTCCACCCGACCGGGATTCACGGTGCGGGCGTGCTGGTCACCGAAGGTTGCCGCGGTGAAGGTGGCTACCTGGTCAACAAGGACGGCGAGCGCTTCATGGAGCGTTATGCGCCGAACGCCAAGGACCTCGCGGGCCGTGACGTCGTCGCGCGCTCCATGGTGCTGGAAATCCTCGAAGGCCGTGGCTGTGGCGAGAATGGCGACCACGTCTTCCTGAAGCTGGATCACCTGGGCGAGGAAGTGCTGAACAAGCGCCTGCCGGGTATCTCCGAGCTGTCCAAGACCTTCGCGCACGTCGATCCGACCAACGCGCCGATCCCGGTCGTGCCGACCTGCCACTACATGATGGGCGGCATCGCCACCAACGTGCACGGTCAGGCCATCGCACAGAACGAAGACGGCAGCGACCGCATCGTCAACGGCCTCTATGCCGTGGGTGAAGTGGCCTGTGTGTCCGTTCACGGTGCCAACCGTCTGGGCGGCAACTCGCTGCTGGATCTGGTCGTCTTCGGCCGCGCCGCGGGCAAGTACATCGAAAGCGCGCTCAACGAAGGTGTCGAGTACCTCGAGCCGACGCAGAGCGACATCGATGCTGCCCTAGTACGCCTGAACCGCTGGAACGAGTCCGAAAGCGGCGAGTCCGTGCCGGAACTTAAGCGCGAACTGCAGCAGATCATGCAGAACTCCTTCGGTGTCTTCCGTCAGGAAGACAAGATGGAAGAGGGTGTCAAGCAGCTGTCCGATCTGCGTGAGCGTATCGCCAAGGCGGGTCTGTCCGACAAGTCTCAGGTCTTCAATACCGCGCGTATCGAAGCTCTCGAGCTGGACAACCTGATGGAAGTGGCGGAAGCCACTGCCATTGCGGCCCTGACCCGCAAGGAAAGCCGTGGTGCTCACTCCCGTTACGACTTCCCGGATCGTGATGACGAGAACTGGCTCAAGCATTCTCTGTTCTTCCCGAACGAGAAGCGTGTCGGCAAGCGTGATGTGAACTTCGCGCCGAAGACCGTCGAGCGTTTCGAGCCGAAGATTCGTACCTACTGAGTCTGAACCCAAGGCGCGCGTCGCGATCCGCTCGGGACGCCGCGCCTTCCTTCAGACCAAGTTCGCACTCGCTCGAGTTCACTCTCGCTTGAGTTCGCCGTGATCGAGGTGCGTGCAGGTCACTGCACGCACCTGACCCGTTTGCCCGGAGGGGAAACCATGCTTCAGGTATCCATATACCGCTACAACCCTGAAACCGATACTGCGCCGTACATGCAGGAGTTTCAGGTCGACACCCAGGGTCGTGACCTGATGGTGTTGAACGTGATGGAAATGCTCAAGGAACAGGACAGCTCGCTGGCCTATCGTCGCAGCTGCCGTGAAGGTGTCTGCGGTTCGGACGGCATGAACATGAACGGCAAGAACGGCCTGACCTGTGTCACCGCGCTGTCCGAAGTCGTCAAGGACAACAAGCTGGTGCTGCGTCCGCTGCCGGGCCTGCCGGTCGTGCGTGACCTGGTCGTCGACATGAGCATCTTCTACAAGCAGTACGAGCGCATCCAGCCGTACCTGCTCAACGACACGCCGGCGCCGGCCATCGAGCGTCTGCAGTCGCCGGAAGACCGTGACAAGCTCGACGGTCTCTACGAGTGCATTCTGTGTGCCTGCTGCTCGACTGCCTGCCCGTCCTTCTGGTGGAACCCGGACAAGTTCGTCGGTCCGAGCGGTCTGCTGCAGGCCTATCGCTTCCTGGCGGACTCGCGTGACACCGCCACCAAGGAGCGTTTGAGCGAGCTGGACGACCCGTTTGCCGTATTCCGTTGTCGCGGAATCATGAATTGTGTCGCGGTTTGCCCCAAGGGTCTGAACCCGACACGTGCCATCGGCAAGATTCGTGAGCTTTTGCTGGCAAACGCCACTTAAAAGCCGCGCCTTAGCTTGCTATGATGCACGTCAGCTGCGGCAGGGTGTCACACCTTGTCGCAGCGCACAGCTTGCTGAAGCCGGTGCCTTGTGCACCGGCTTTTGACGATAAAAGAAGACTCAGATGGTGAAGGCCTCCATGGTTTCGCCATACAGGGCATAATCGAGTGACGCCGACAGCGCTTGTCAGGCGCCTACCCCACCCCATCAGTCAGGGTGACCGAGAGATGCAAGAAGGCACAATGGAGTTGATGTGGCGCACTTCCCATATGAGCGGGGGGAATGTCCACTACGTAGAAGATCTCTACGAGCGTTATCTTGTCGACCCGAATGAGGTTCCCGACGAGTGGCGCAACTACTTTGATACTCTGCCGCGTCATGACGGCAGCCCCTCCCAGGATGTTCCGCTAGCGCCGATCCGTGATCAGTTCTACGAGATGGGTCGCAACAGTCGCCGCCCGGTGGCTGTCTCTGCGGGCGAAAGCAGCGAGAACAAGAAGCAGGTACGTGTTCTCCAGCTGATCAACGCCTACCGCTTCCGTGGCCACCAGAAGGCGGATATCGATCCCCTCGGTCTGCGCAAGCCGGCACCGGTACCGGACCTCGAACTGTCCTTCCATCAGCTGTCCGCCGCTGACATGGACGTCGAGTTCCAGACCGGCTCGCTGTTCCTCGGCAAGGATGTTGCACCGCTCAAGGAAATCCACGCCGCGCTGGAGCAGACCTACTGCCGCAGCATCGGCGCCGAGTTCATGCACATCGTCAATACGGAAGAGAAGCGCTGGCTGCAGCAGCGTTTCGAGTCCGTACGTTCCAAGCCGAACTTCTCACGCGATGTCCGTCATCACGTGCTGGAACGTCTGACCGCCGCCGAAGGCCTCGAGAGCTATCTCGCCAGCAAGTACCCGGGCACCAAGCGCTTTGGTCTGGAAGGCGGCGAATCCTTCATTCCGATGATGGATGAGCTGATCCAGCGCAGCGGCAAGTACGGTACCAAGGAAGTCGTGATCGGCATGGCCCACCGTGGCCGTCTCAACCTGCTGGTCAACCTGCTGGGCAAGAGCCCGTCAGAGCTGATCGAGGAATTCGATGGCAAGAAGCAGATTGCCAAGGGTTCCGGCGACGTGAAGTACCACCAGGGCTTCAGCTCGAATGTCATGACCCCGGGTGGCGAAGTCCACCTGGCGCTGGCATTCAACCCGTCGCACCTGGAAATCGTCTCTCCGGTGGTGGAAGGCTCCGTGCGTGCCCGTCAGGACCGTCGCGAAGACAGCGAAGGCGACAGCGTACTGCCGATCTCCATCCACGGTGACGCGGCATTCGCCGGTCAGGGCGTGGTCATGGAAACCTTCCAGATGTCGCAGACCCGTGCCTACAAGACGGGCGGTACCGTGCATGTCGTCATCAACAACCAGGTGGGCTTCACCACCTCGCGTGCCGATGACGCTCGCTCGACCGAATACTGCACCGACATCGCCAAGATGGTTCAGGCGCCGATCATCCACGTCAATGGAGATGATCCGGACGCCGTGCTGCACGCCGCTCAGGTCGCCATCGACTACCGTCAGCAGTTCAAGCGTGACGTCGTGCTCGACCTCGTGTGTTACCGCAAGCGCGGTCACAACGAAGCCGACGAGCCGTCCGGCACCCAGCCGCTGATGTACGCCAAGATCAAGTCCCAGAAGACTGCCCGCGAGAAGTATGCGGACCGTCTGGTCGAGGAAGGCGTGCTCAGCGCGGAAGAGACCAAGCACCTGGTCGATCAGTACCGTGCTGACCTGGATGCCGGCAACCACGTTGCCAATGCGCTGGTGAAGCAGCCCAACACCGGTCTGTTCGTCGATTGGACGCCGTACCTGGGCCACGAGTGGACCGGCGTTGCCGATACCTCGATGGACATGAAGCAGCTGCAGGCCCTCGCCAACAAGATGTGCGAAGTGCCGGACGGCGTCTCGGTCCAGCGTCAGGTCAACAAGATCTACGAAGATCGTCGCAAGATGGCCGCCGGTGGCATGCCGCTGAACTGGGGCTTCGCCGAGACACTGGCCTACGCCACCCTGGTCGATGCCGACCACCCGGTGCGTATCACCGGTCAGGACGTGGGTCGCGGTACCTTCTCCCACCGTCACGCGGTGGTGCACAACCAGAAGGATGGCGACACCTACGTGCCGCTGCAGCACATCAAGGATGGTCAGGCGACCTTCACCATCCATGACTCCTACCTCTCCGAGGAAGCGGTGCTGGCCTTTGAATATGGCTATGCCACCACCATGCCCAAGGCATTGGTCGTGTGGGAAGCCCAGTTCGGTGACTTCGCCAACGGCGCCCAGGTGGTGATGGACCAGTTCATCTCCTCCGGCGAGAGCAAGTGGGGCCGCCTGTGTGGTCTGACCATGCTGCTGCCGCACGGCTACGAGGGCCAGGGCCCGGAGCACAGCTCCGCACGCCTCGAGCGTTACCTCCAGCTGTGTGCCGAGCACAACATGCAGGTATGCATGCCGACCACGCCGGCGCAGATCTATCATCTGCTGCGTCGTCAGGTCATCCGCTCGCTGCGCAAGCCGCTGGTCGTGCTGTCACCCAAGTCTCTGCTGCGTCACAAGGAAGCGACTTCCACCCTCGACGAACTGGCCGATGGCCGCTTCGAGATGGTGCTGTCCGACAAGGGCAACCTGGAAGCTTCCAAGGTCAAGCGCGTCGTGCTGTGTGCGGGCAAGGTCTACTATGACCTGGCCGCCTATCGCGCCGAGCAGGGCCGTGAAGATGTTGCCGTCATCCGTGTCGAGCAGCTCTATCCCTTCCCGAAGGAAGAGCTCCAGGCCGCCATCGCCGACTACGAGAATCTCGAGCAGGTGATGTGGTGCCAGGAAGAGCCGCTCAACCAGGGTGCCTGGTATCAGAGTCAGCACCATATGCGTCAGGTCGCTGAGCAGCACCGTCAGGGGCTTGGCATGAGCCTGGACTTCGCCGGACGCCCGGCCTCTGCGGCACCTGCCGCGGGCTACATGTCCGTTCATAACGAGCAGCAGCGCCAGCTGGTCGACGACGCCTTCAACAAGTAAAGGCTCGCGACCCGCAAGGGCACCGAGAGAGAATTGAGTTAAGGAACTCCAATGGCTATCGATATCAAAGCGCCGTCTTTTCCGGAATCCGTCGCCGAAGGCACTGTGGCGACCTGGCACAAGCAGCCCGGCGACAGCGTCGAGCGTGACGAGTTGATCGTCGAGATCGAGACCGACAAGGTCGTGCTGGAAGTCGTCGCACCGCAGGACGGCACCCTGGGCGAGATCAAGGTTCAGGAAGGCGACACCTGCGAGTCCGAGCAAGTGCTGGGCTCCATCGGTGATGCAGACGCCGCTGCGTCTTCTGACGCCAAGGACGACTCCGCCGCTGAAGAGAGCAAGGACGACGCCAAGGCCGAGAGCAAGCCGGCCGCCGGTGGCGAAGGCAAGACGCTGGAAGTCAAGGCACCGAGCTTCCCGGAATCCGTTGCCGAAGGCACCGTCGCCACCTGGCACAAGAAGGTCGGTGAAGCCTGCGAGCGCGACGAGCTGATCGTCGAGATCGAGACCGACAAGGTCGTGCTGGAAGTCGTGGCTCCGGCCGACGGCGCCCTGAGCGAGATCAAGGTCGAGGAAGGCGATACCTGCGAGACCGAAGCCGTGCTGGCACTGTTCAGCGCTGGTGCTTCCGGTGGCGCCGCGCCGGCCGCTGAGGCAAGCGACGACAAGTCCGGCTCTGACGAAGGTCAGGACGAGAAGGTCGGCGACAAGATCCTCGCCCCGGCAGCGCGCAAGATGGTCGCCGAGCACGATCTGGACGTCAGCAAGCTGGTCGGTACCGGCAAGGGCGGTCGCGTGCTGAAGGAAGACGTGGCCAAGGCCGTCAAGGAAGGCACTGCGGCCAAGTCCGCTGCCAAGCCGGCTGCCAAGTCCGGCGCTTCCAAGTCCGATGCCAAGGCCGCGCCGAAATCTGCACCGACCTTCGAGGGCGAGCGTCCCGAGAAGCGCGTGCCGATGAGCCGCATGCGCCAGACCATCGCCAAGCGTCTGGTCAATGCCCAGCAGACTGCCGCCATGCTCACCACTTACAACGAAGTGGACATGAGCGCGGTGATGGAACTGCGCAAGCAGTACAAGGACACCTTCCAGAAGGTGCACGACACCAAGCTCGGCTTCATGGGCTTCTTCGTCAAGGCGGCCACCGAAGCGCTCAAGCGCTTCCCGGACGTCAATGCCTCCATCGACGGCACCGACATCGTCTACCACGGTTACCAGGACATCGGTGTGGCCGTGTCTTCCGACCGCGGTCTGGTCGTGCCGGTGCTGCGTGATACCGACACCATGAAGCTCGCCGATGTCGAAAAGACCATCGTCGACTTCGGTCAGCGTGCCCGCGCCGGCAAGCTGGGCATCGATGAGATGCAGGGCGGTACCTTCACGATCACCAACGGCGGCATCTTCGGTTCCCTGATGTCCACCCCGATCCTGAATCCGCCGCAGACCGCCATCCTGGGCATGCACAAGATCCAGGAGCGTCCTATGGCCGTGAACGGTCAGGTCGTCATCCGTCCGATGATGTATCTGGCACTGTCCTACGATCACCGCATGATCGATGGCAAGGATGCAGTCCAGTTCCTCGTCGCCATCAAGGACCTGCTGGAAGATCCGGCTCGTTTCCTGCTCGACGTCTGAGACCGCAATGTCTCACGCCCTTGAGGATCTCGAGAGCGTGAGCGGCCCCGGCGGGTGGCACTGACACTCGCCGGGTTGCCAACCCGAATCGAACTGCACCAACAGGAAGAGACATGGCCGATAAATTTGATGTGATCGTCATTGGCGCTGGCCCTGGTGGCTATGTTGCCGCTATCCGCGCTGCTCAGCTGGGTCTGAAGACCGCCTGCGTCGAGAAGTGGGTCAACAAGGAAGGCAAGGTCGTTCACGGCGGTACCTGCCTGAACGTCGGCTGCATTCCGTCCAAGGCATTGCTGGAAACCTCGCACAAGTACGTCGAAGCGCGTGATGAGTTCGCCGAACTGGGCATCAAGGCCGACGGCGTCGAGATCGACGTGGCCAAGATGATCGAGCGCAAGGCGCAGATCGTGAAGAACCTGACCGGCGGTATCTCCGGTCTGTTCAAGGCCAACGGTGTCACCGCGCTGGAAGGTACCGGCAAGGTGCTGCCGAACAAGCAGGTCGAAGTGACCGATCACGACGGTGGCAAGGCGACCTACGAAGCCGAGAACATCGTCATCGCGTCCGGTTCCGTGCCGGTCGAGATTCCGCCGACGCCGCTGACCGAAGGTCTGATCGTCGATTCCACCGGCGCGCTCGAGTTCGACGAAGCGCCGAAGCGTCTGGGTGTCATCGGTGCCGGTGTCATCGGTCTCGAGCTCGGTAGCGTCTGGAGCCGTTGCGGTTCTGAAGTCACCGTGCTGGAAGCGGTCGACAGCTTCCTGCCGATGGTCGATGCGGCCGTCGCCAAGGAAGCCCAGAAGCTGCTCAAGAAGCAGGGTCTGGACATCAAGCTCGGCGCCCGTGTGACCGGTTCCGACATCAAGGACAGCGAAGTCGTCGTCAAGTACACCGACGCCAACGGCGAACAGGAACAGACCTTCGACAAGATCATCGTCGCGGTCGGCCGTCGTCCGTACACCCAGAGCCTGCTCGACAGCGATGTCGGCATCAATCTGGACGAGCGTGGCTTCATCCACGTCGACGACCAGTGCGCGACCAGCGTGCCGGGCGTCTACGCCATCGGCGACGTGGTGCGTGGCCCGATGCTGGCGCACAAGGCCTCTGAAGAGGGCGTGATGGTTGCCGACATCATCGCCGGCCACAAGGCCGAGATGAACTACGACGCCATCCCGAGCATCATCTACACCTTCCCGGAAGTGGCGTGGGTCGGCAAGACCGAACAGCAAGCCAAGTCCGAAGGCATCGAAGTCAAGACCGGCAGCTTCCCGTTCGCGGCAAGCGGTCGTGCCATGGCCAACAATGCCACTGAAGGTCTGGCCAAGATCATTGCCGACGCTGAGACTGATCGCGTCCTGGGCGTTCACATCATCGGCCAGCATGCCGGTGAGCTGATCGCACAGGGTGTGACTGCCCTCGAGTTCGGCGCAAGCGCCGAAGACCTCGCACTGATCTGCACGGCTCACCCGACACTGTCGGAAGCCGTGCACGAAGCCGCGCTGGCCGTTGACGGGCATGCGATTCACATCGCAAACCGCAAGAAGCGCAAGTAAGCGTCCTTCCGAACAAGAGGCGCGTCGCCCCGGCCAGGCCGGGGCGAACGGTGGCAGTGGCATCTTGCGACTGCCGTTCGAGTCTAATGCAACCAATGGCATGACACGATGAACCTTCACGAATATCAGGCAAAACAACTTTTTGCCGACTATGGCCTGCCGGTGTCCAAGGGCTTTGCCGTTGACACCCCGGAAGACGCTGCTGAAGCGTGCAAGAAGATTGGCGGCGACAAGTGGGTCGTCAAGGCACAGGTCCACGCAGGTGGCCGCGGCAAGGCTGGCGGCGTCAAGCTGGTCGACAGCGCACAAGCCGCTTCCGACTTCGCGACCCAGTGGCTGGGCAAGAACCTGGTGACCTACCAGACTGACGAAAACGGTCAGCCGGTCACCAAGATTCTCGTCGAGAACTGCACCGACATCGCCGAAGAGCTGTACCTGGGCGCCGTCGTTGACCGCACCACTCGTCGCATCGTCTTCATGGCTTCCACCGAAGGCGGCGTGGAAATCGAGAAGGTTGCTGAAGAGACGCCGGAAAAGATCCTGAAAGCCGAGATCGATCCGCTGGTCGGCGCACAGCCGTACCAGGCGCGTGAACTGGCCTTCAAGCTGGGTCTGAACCCGACCCAGATCAAGCAGTTCACCAAGATCTTCCTGGGTCTGGCGAAGATGTTCGCCGACAAGGATTTCGCGCTGCTGGAAATCAACCCGCTGGTCATCACCGACGAAGGCAACCTCCACTGCCTCGACGGCAAGATCAACATCGACGCCAACGCCGTCTACCGTCACCCGGACCTGCAGGCGATGCACGATCCGTCTCAGGAAGACGAGCGTGAAGCGCATGCTGCCAAGTTCGAACTGAACTACGTTGCCCTCGACGGCAACATCGGCTGCATGGTCAACGGCGCAGGCCTGGCGATGGGCACCATGGACATCGTCAACCTGTCTGGCGGCAAGCCTGCCAACTTCCTCGACGTGGGTGGCGGTGCTACCAAGGAACGCGTTGCAGAAGCATTCAAGATCATCCTGTCCGACGACAACGTCAAAGCTGTTCTGGTGAACATCTTCGGCGGCATCGTGCGTTGTGACATGATCGCCGAAGGCATCATCGGTGCCGTCGAGCAGGTCGGTGTCAACGTGCCGGTCGTGGTGCGTCTGGAAGGTAACAACGCTGAACTCGGCGCCAAGAAGCTGGCCGAAAGCGGTCTGAACATCATCGCTGCTACCAGCCTGACTGACGCGGCGCAGCAGGTTGTCAAAGCTGCGGAGGGCAAGTAATGAGCATTTTGATCGACAAGAACACCAAGGTGATCTGCCAGGGCTTCACTGGCGGCCAGGGTACCTTCCACTCTGAACAAGCCATCGCCTACGGCACCAAGATGGTCGGTGGCGTGACGCCGGGCAAGGGTGGTCAGACTCACCTGGGCCTGCCGGTGTTCAACACCGTCGCCGAAGCCGTTGCCGAGACTGGCGCTGAAGCGTCCGTCATCTACGTGCCGGCACCGTTCTGCAAGGATTCCATCCTTGAAGCGGCCAATGCAGGCATCAAGCTGATCGTCTGCATCACCGAAGGCGTGCCGACTCTCGACATGCTGGAAGTCAAGGTCAAGTGCGACGAGCTGGGCGCGCGCGTCATCGGTCCGAACTGCCCGGGTGTCATCACTCCGGGTGAGTGCAAGATCGGTATCATGCCGGGTCACATCCACCAGCCGGGCAAGGTCGGTATCGTGTCTCGTTCCGGCACCCTGACCTACGAAGCCGTCAAGCAGACCACTGACCACGGTTTCGGTCAGTCCAGCTGTGTCGGCATCGGCGGCGACCCGATCCCGGGTTCCAACTTCATCGACATCCTCGAGATGTTCGAGAAGGACCCGAAGACCGAAGCCATCGTCATGATCGGCGAGATCGGCGGTTCTGCTGAAGAAGAAGCGGCTGCCTACATCAAGGCGAACGTCACCAAGCCGGTCGTCTCCTACATCGCTGGTGTGACTGCGCCTCCGGGCAAGCGCATGGGCCATGCAGGCGCCATCATCTCCGGCGGCAAGGGTACTGCCGACGAGAAGTTCGCGGCTCTGGAAGCAGCTGGCGTCAAGACTGTGCGTTCACTCGCGCAGATCGGCGATGCCATCAAGGAAGTCACTGGCTGGTAAGCCATTGATCTCCTGACAGCGATCGGCGCCAAGCGGATCGCATGTCACCGAAAGGGCAGGCCCACAGGGCCTGCCCTTTTTTCGTTTCTGGCCCTCACTAGTCTCTCTCTAGTGCATGCCGGCGGGGCTGCCTGCGGCCGGTGGCGCAGGCGAGGTGAGAGGTGTTTCGGCTGATGCAGGCGGGGCAGGTGCGTTCATATCAAGCAGTTGCTAATCTGATGACTGTTCATTGGCACCTGACCAAGCGACACGTGCAGATGCCCCACGGCGCAACACGACTCACTGATAAGGATGTTCCATGCTCAAGTCATTCCCCGCCCTTACGCGCTCCGCGCGCCTGCTGGCACTGCTGTCCCTGCCGTTGGCTGCCGGCGTGCCGCTGTCTGCCAGTGCAGATTCCGGCGCGGCGGCAGCCTCCGCCCCTGAAGCTTCAGCGAGCATGCAGGTGCCTGCCAAGGGCATCGAGTCGGTGACCAGTCGTGATGATGTCGCCAACGTCCAGGCGCGTCTCGAGGCGGCGCTCACGGCCAAGGGGTTGACGCTGTTCAGCGTCATTGATCATGAGGCGGGTGCCGAGAAGGTCGGCATGGAGCTGCCCGCGACGCATACCGTCATCTTCGGCAATCCCAAGGTGGGCACCCTGTTGATGCAGTGCAACGGGGCGGCCGCCCTGGACCTGCCGCAGAAGATGCTGATTCGCGCCGTGGAGGGTGGCAGCGTGATCGAGTGGAATGATCCCCAGTACATGGCCAATCGTCATGATCTGGGCGACTGCAAGCTGCCGCTGGACAAGATCGCCGGGCTGCTCAAGGGGCTGGCCGCCGAAGCGGCGGGTCAATGAAGGCAGCGCTCATCACGTATCGATGCTGATATCGTGAACTGACAACGGGTGCTGACGATCGAGCGCTGACGATCAGGCAGGACGAAAAAGCCGGACTCCTCACGGAGTCCGGCTTTTTGATGTTCCCCTGCCAAGGACTGCCTGGCTTGAAGGGCTGCTTACAGAGCATCACCGTGCTGCTTCAGCCACTGCACGGCGCGGTCAGGGTAGTCAGTGAAGACACCATCAACCTTGGCGTCGACGAAGAAGGCGCGCAGCATGTCGTCGTAATCGCTGGCCCAGTCGGGGATGCGCCCTTCATCGAGGCGGAAGGTGTAGGGCAGCACGATCAGGCCCTGCGCATGGGCTTCCTCGACCATTGGTGTGACCTTGATGTCGTCCCGGGTCGAGCTGTCCTCGATCACCATCGGCTTCCACGGCCCGATGCCATCGGCGTAGGTGGCGATGCGCTGCATGCCGCCCTCCTGATACATCCAGTCATAGTCGTAGGGCTCAAGCTTGCCCTCCGCATCCGGCTGGAAGGTCATGTCCCAGCTGGTCTCGCCAATCAGCTGCACCAGGCGCAGGTCCATCTCCAGTTCGGGCTGCAGCGTGTCGTGGATGCGCTTGAGGCCATTGGGATCGAAGACCTGCACGACGGCATTGTCATCCTGCGCGACGTAGCCGTAGTGCTTGAGGGTCTCGAGCACGGCTCGCGAGACCTGCTTGCCTTCTGACTGGTGGAACCAGGGCGCCTTGATCTCCACATACAGGCCGACATCACGTCCGGTGGAGTGATTCAGGCCCTGAATCATCTCGATCTCTTCACTCAGGGTGTGCAGGCCGAAGTGCGACTTGCCCAGCGGAAAGCGCTCAGGGTAGTCGGCGACCTGCTCGCCATCCTTGACGGTGAAGCCCTCGCTGAACGACAGCTTGCGCAGCTCATCCAGCGTGAAGTCGATGGCGTAGTAGCGGCCATCATCACGCGCACGCTCGGGGAAGACCTCGGCGACATTGGTCACCCGGTCCAGGAAGCGGTCGTGCAGCACCACCAGCTGGTCATCCTTGCTCATCACCACATCCTGCTCGAGGAAGTCGGCGCCCTGGGCGTAGGCCATCGCCTTGGCAGCGAGGGTGTGCTCCGGCAGGTAGCCCGAGGCACCCCGGTGGGCGACCACGACCTTGTCGGTGCCATGGCCGGGGTCGATGCTGCGCAGGGGCCTGTCATCAGCGAGTGCCGCTGAGGTCGAGGTGGCCAGCAGCGAGCCGACCACGCCCATCATGGCCAGCGGGCGGCGAATGCGGGCGGAAGTCGGGTGACGCTGGAAAGGATGCGGCATGTGAGATCACCTTGAGCTGTGGTTATTGTATGGCCGTTCAATAAAGACGCCTGCCAACATAACAAAGTCTTATTAATATGGCGATGATCAAGTGTTTTTCATGATGATGTCTGCAGCGCTGCTCGGTCGTCCTGTCATGTGGTCGCCGAGCGACGCTTGAGCAAGCTTCCCAGCATGCTGCGTCCCGCCATCACGAAGAACACCGGGGCGCCGGCGATCAGGTAGAAATAGAAGGTCACCGCTCGCCAGATCACCACGGCCGCCGCAGCACTGGCGGCGCCGATCATCGGGCTGAGCAGGGCAGTGGAGGACAGCTCCGCGCCTCCGGCGCCGCCGGGCAGCAGCGTCAGCTGGCCCGCTGCCAGCGAGAGCATCTGCACGATGAAGGTCCAGCTCCAGTCGATGTCCTGCCCCAGTCCGGACACGGCCAGATAGAGGATCGAGTAGCGCAGCAGCCAATGGGCACAGCAGAGCAGGAAGATCAGGCTCAGCGTCAGGCGCGGCAGGGCGAGTGTCTCGACCAGCGCATGGCGGAAGTGGATCAGGCCCCGCGCCAGCTTGACGCGTGAGCGATGGCGTACCTTGAGCCAGCGCAGCAGGCGTCCGCTGGTCTTGAGCAGGCGCCGATGATGCTTGCCCAGCGCGGCCAGCAGGCCAAAGCCGATGATCAGCAACAGCGCCGGCACGGCCAGCATCCACCCCAGGCGCAGGTCAATGGTATGCGAGAGGGCGTAGAGCCCGATGCTGGCCAGCGCCGAGAGGAAGAACAGCATGTCGGTGATCTGATCGACCGCGAAGACCGCCGTGGCCTGCGCCGGGCGCACCCCCTGACGTGACAGCAGCCCCATCAGGGTAAGCGGGCCGCCACTGCCGCCGGGGGTGGCGCTGATGGCGAATTCGGTCGCCATCACCATGCCGACGGCGCGCCGTTGCCCCAGGTGACCGCCACGTCCGGCCAGCAGCAGACGCAACCGGCCGGCGTTCAGGTTCCAGCACATCACGATCATGCCCAGCATCAACAGGAAGGTGTCGAGGGGGAACTGGCGCAGCTGGCCGCCCAGTCCGCTGCCACCCAGCACCAGCGGTATCGCGATGACCATCACAAGGCCAGCACCCAGTAACCAGAGGGCACGATTCATGGCAGATTCCCGCAGCGGGTTGTCACAAGGCCCATACGACGGGACTCATCCGGTAGGTGGGTATCAGGCAGCATTGTGAGCCGCCTGGTGCGAGTTAAGTTGCGTCGTGTCAGAGGTGGCGGGGGTGAGCAGCCCCTGCTGCGTCAGCCAGCCGATCTTGGTCATCGGCTGGCGCCCTTCATCGAGCAGGCGCTCGACCAGCGTCAGCCAATACTGGCGCGAGCGTGCATGGCGCATGTCGACCGGATGCAGGCCCAGACGCAACACCGGCGCCTGTTGCTCGCGACTCAGCTTGCGCTGCGTCACCCACTGCGACATCAGGCGGCGTGGCGCGGAGCGTGCGCTCCACACGAGTCCGGGCGCATCGATGGTCGTGAAGTCAGGCAGTCGATAGAGATGCTGGGGATCGCTGGTGTAGCGGAAGTCGAGGGACTTCAGGGCCTTGCGAGTGCCGTCACTCATCAGCCAGGCAGGGGCCACGAAGCCGTCCAATGGCCAGCCGAGACGCTTGAAGAGTGCGGCGCCTTCCAGCAGGCGTCGTCTGGCTTCGGCCTCATCGAGGGGGTAGAACTCGCCCTCCCAGGTCAGTACGCGGCGCATCAGGTAATCGCGCGGGGTGCGGGGGGCTGGCGCGTCATCGCAGTGATGGAAGCCATGCAGGGCAAGCTCGTCCCCCTGTTGGCGGCGAGAGTCCAGCAGGGCGATGAATTCCGGAGCGTCTTCCAGGGCGCTGCGATGATGGAAGTCAGGCACCACCAGCCAGGTGATCGGGCAGGGGTGGTTCAGGCGTGCCTGGCAGAGAGCATCCACCTCGGCGACGAAGTCCCGGTAGTCGGACCATGTCTCGGGCGCGACATCATGCAGGACCAGCAGAAAGTGCTGCTTGGCAGCCGGCGATTCAGCCATGGGTCACCTCCTCGAGTACCGGTTGCATGCGAGTCCCGGTGACCGCGTGATAATGCCCGAGCAAGCCATCCACGACACGGTCCCAGGCGTGGTGCTTCTCGACATGCCGCCGCGCCTGACGACCCAGTGCGGCGGGGTCGTTGGCGAAGACTTCCTGCACGGCACGCGCCATGGCATGCGGCGAGTGCGGGTTGCACAGCTGACCGCAGCCAAGTGGCACATTCTCCGCCAGCGCGCCGGCGCGTGCCGCCACCACCGGCGTGCCGCAGGCCATGGCTTCCAGTACCACCAGACCGAAGGTTTCCTGGGTGCCGGCATGCAGCAGCACATCCACCGAGGCCACCAGGCGCGCCACTTCGGTGCTGCTGCAGAAATGCCCGGTCACGCTGACATTGTCGGGCAGATGCCGCGGCATGCCCGAGCCGATCAACAGCAGATGGTAGTCGGGGCCGAGCAGGCGAGCGGCCTCCAGCAGCTCATTCAGATTCTTCTCGCGTGAGCCGCGTCCGGCGAAGGCCAGCAGGCGCACATGGTCTTCCAGGCCAAGCTCGCGGCGCAGGCTCTCATCGCGGCAGTCAGGGTGGAAGGTGGAAAGATCGACACCGAGTGGCTGGATATGGACATTGTCGACGCCGAGCCGGTCGAGCCGGTCGGCCATCACCTGGCTGGGGGCCAGCACGCGATCGAAATGGCGATAGAGGCGTTTGACGTAGCGATCGACGTTGGCCCCTGACCACTCGCCCAGGCGATTGGTGATCAGGCGTGGCAGGTCCGAGTGATAGAAGCCCAGCACCGGGACATCGAGCTTGCGACCGGCATCGAGTGCCGCCCACGCCGTGACGTAGGGGTCGCCGGCCTCGATGACATCCGGCTGCAGTGCCAGCAGCGTGCTGACCCAGCCGCCCCGGCGCAGGGGGAAGCGATAGCCGTTGCCGAAGGGAATGGGCGGTGCCGGCACGCTGTAGAGGTCATCACTGACACTGGTGGTCTCGCCGGGGACCAGCAGGCTGTGACGAACATCGGGCCGCGTCCGCAGACGTCGTCGCTTGGCTTCCAGGTAGGTTCTGACCCCGCCACTGGAGGGGGCATGGAACATGGTCATGTCAGCGATATGCACACGGACTCCTCAAGACCGCTTTACCGGTCGTGCGCGATGAAGATGAATCCCGACGTCACTGCCCGCCATGGCTGCTTTGTCGTGCTTCAGGGTGCTTCAGGATGTTCGAGGAAAACGAAATCGAGCACGCAGATTCCAGCAAGCCAGTGGCAATGACGAACGAGCCTCTGGTCAAGTCATGGGGGGAACCCGACGTGAAACCAAGGGCACGAGGCATGACATGCGGTGTCGCGCGTGACGAGACGCTTCGCCACGCGATGTTCCACACTGCGGCTGGCAATGACGTTACATCAGGAGATGACTGGTCTGTGTGACAACAGGGAACAATGTTGGTGCGATGCGCTCCCGCTCTCGGACATTTGTCATCAAGCTCCTGGCATTAGGCTCTTGGCATCCGGTCCCTGGCATCAGGTTCACTGCGAGGGGAGGAGAGAAGTCACGCCATGCTGGCGATGGTCCAGCAGGGAGTGCGGCAGCTGGCCTCTGGTCAGTGCTGCGCAAGAGAAGCCATACGACAGGCAAAAAAAGACCCTGTCCGGAGCCACCGGACAGGGCAAGTGCGTGCACTACAGGAATACAGAGGGCGACAGGGGGGGAGGGTCGCCGGAGCGGGCATTGCAGGGTCTAGCAGTGGATCGACTCAGTCATGTCTGGCATCCGTGCCTGGTGTTGCATGGGGTCCTGGCATCGTTATCTGTCCTGATGGAGGGAGATCGGGCGTCATCACGCCAGTCCATGCTGGGGCAGGTGCAGGGCGCTGGGCATTGCCTGGCCAAGCTCCTGCGAGAAGGCGGCTTCCGGCTCGGCTGGGCGCTGGCTGGCGAGCAGTACAAGGCTCAGCAGCAGGCCGGCGGCCAGCAGCAGACGGTTGCGGGTGCGGCGACGATCACGTTCCAGCAGCATCGCGACATGTTCCATCGCTTCACGTTGAATCTCACGCTGGCGCTCCGGAGAGGTGGAGCTGCCATCCGAGCTTCTGTCTGAGCTGCTGTCTGCTCCGGCGTCGACACGGGCATAGCTCATGGCCGGGTGACGAACGATGGCGGCATGCTCGGCCAGGTGACGCAGTGAAGTCGCTGCAGTGGAGCGATGAGTTTTCATTTCCGGGTCCTCGCATGGACGAACTTCATCAGGGACAGGCTTCAGTCATTCGCGCTTGGTCAATCCAGTAACGCTGCAGCAGTGAAAGCAGATGTCGTGTGTCGATGTGAGGAGTATAGCGTGAGCTTCTGTTTCACAAAATTACAATTTTTCACGTTTGGCACACGATGCGTATACGTAATGCACAAGAACGAAAAACGCCCCGGGCGCAGAGCGCTCCGGGGCGTAGATGGCCGTGGCAATTGCCCGTGATGACAAGGCAGTTACATACGGCAGTGGTGGGTCGCGGCTTATTCGGCCGGACGACCTACCAGTGAACGACGCTCTTCACGGGCTTCGGTCAAGGAGACCTTGATGATGTCGCCCAGTGAGTAACGCAGCTCGTCTTCGATGCGCACGCGGCCTTCCTTGTCATCGATCGCGACCTTCTTGCGATCGCTGTGGATCAGCGGTGCCGGAATGAAGACGCTGGCGCCATTCTCTTCCAGACGCACGCGCATGCCGCCACGACGGATGTCGATGATCTCGCCAGTGAAGATCTGCTGTTCTTCGGCGGCCTTGGTCAGGTAGCGCACGTAGAGCCAGTCCTTCACATCGCGCTCGGCCATGCGGTTGAGACGACGACGTTCGCTGAGGTGCTCGGTCAGCTGCTCGGTGGCTTCCGCCGGCACGTCCTGGCCGAGAATCACGCGCTTGATCAAGCGGTGGTTGACCATGTCGCCGTACTTGCGGATCGGCGAGGTCCAGGTCGCGTAGGCTTCCAGCCCCAGGCCGAAGTGCGGTCCCGGCTGAGCGGACATCACGGTGTAACCCTGGAAGCGACGCATGCGCACGTCCAGCCAGGTGTCTTCGCGGCTGTCCAGCTCCTGACGGATCAGGCGGTAGCCTTCCAGGCTGCCCAGCTGTTCCGGCGTGGCGGTGATGTTCTGACCAGCCAGGAACTCGATGGTGTCGTCGTACTTCTCCGGCGCGAAGCCCTGGTGCACGTTGAAGATACCGTGACCGATGTGCTTGGAGAGCAGACGTGCGCAGCTCAGGTTCGCGGTGATCATGGATTCTTCGATCATGCGATTGCTGATGCGGCGGTGGTCGGCACGTACGTTGAGCACGTTGCCTTCCTCATCCAGCTCGAACTCGAAGTCCGGACGCTCGCGGAAGACCTGGGAATTGCGTGCACGCCAGGCGATACGCGCCTGGGTGAAGGCTTCCAGCTGACGCAGACCTTCGGCCAGCTCTTCGGTTTCCGGCTTCCAGCTGCCTTCCTGGCCTTCGATCCAGTCGGAGACGTTGTCGTAGGTCAGGCGGTGGTGGGAGCGCATGGTGGCCGCGAAGAACTTCGGCTCGCCGATCACGCCATCGGTATCGATGTCGACGATGCACATCAGCGTCGGACGGTCTTCACCTTCCTTCAGCGAGCACAGGTCGTCGGCCAGGATTTCCGGCAGCATGGTGACGTTCTGGCTCGGCAGGTAGACGGTGAAGGAGCGCGTGCGCGCCTCTTCGTCGACACGGCTGCCTTCCGGCACGTAGGCGGTCGGGTCCGCGATGGCGATGCTCAGGGTCCAGCCGCCTTCCGGGCGCTCGACGATGTGCAGGGCGTCATCCATGTCACGCGTCTTCTCACCATCGATGGTGAAGAAGGGCACGTGGGTCATGTCTTCGCGAGTCAGGCCTTCCTCGAGCAGCGGCCAGTCAGTGCCGCCCTCCGGAGAGGCCTGTTCCAGCGCGTGACGCGCCAGGGTGACGCGCCACGGCACACGCGGGTTGTCCACGGTGGCGATGACTTCCTCTATCTGGGCGAAGAAGCTGCGGTCGTCCTTGCGCATCGGGTGACGCAGCAGACGTGCCACGACCCAGTCGCCATCATTGAGGGCTTCCTCATTGATGCCACGCTTCACGCGCGCTTTCATGCGCGTGTTGATGGAGGGATGATCCGGCATCACGTTCAGGCGGCCATCACGCTTGCCGACACGAGCGACGAAGCGATCGACACCCGTCTCAATCAGCACTTCCGGCTGTACGGACTTCTTCTCACCTTCCACCTTGACGGTCGCTTCGACGGTATCGCCGTGCAGTACCTGCTTCATGGCGGGTGGCGGCACGAAGTAAGACTCGCCGTCCTCGCATTCGAGGAAGCCGAAGCCCTTGTCGGTGCCTTTGATCACCCCCGTGACACGGGGAATTTCCTGGCGGATTTGATCTTTCAGCTGCGCCAGCAGCGAATTGTTCTGCAGCATTTCGGAAGTTCTGTTGGCGGGGTCAGTGGCTCACTATACGGACATGGAGCATGGGGGGAAAGCTACCAGATGGCCCAACGCCCGCGCGGGCTGCGCGCAGGCGTGGATGAGCGGCAGGTCAACCGCGGGCAAGCCTGGCGAAAGCGACCTGCCAGTGCGCTTTGCCACAGGCTCGGGCGCGCACTCAGTCGGCGGTCGACGTGGCGTTCAGCAGACCCGAAACCGGCGTATCACCGTCGAACAGGGTGAAGATGGGCGCCTTGCGATGACGGCCACCGATCTCGCGGGCCTTGATCAAGCCAAGCAGGAACTCGGCGACATTGGCGCGTGAGACCTGCATCTCGTCGGAGTCATCGGCATTCTGGGTCAGCTTGCCGCTGCCGCTCTCGTTGGTGAGACGGCCGGGCTTGACGATGACGTGACGCAGGCCACTCTCGGCCAGGCACAGGTCGGCCGCCTTCTTGGCCGCGAAGTAGGGGCGCATCGCCGCCGGACCGGCCAGCGGTGTCTCGGAGCGGATCGAGCTGACCTGGATCACGCGCGACAGCCCGAATTCGGCGGCCAGCTCCGCGGTGCGCATCGCACCGTGCAGGTCGATGGTCAGTGTCTTGTCCGGGCCGGTATTCGGGCCGGAGCCCGCGACGAACACCGCCTGATCGCAGCCATAGAAGGCCTGGCGCATCTCGCCTTCCAGATCGCCCAGTACCGTCGGGATGCTGCGTTCATGGAACCAGCTCTGCTGCTCGGTCGAGCGGATCATCGCGACGACGGGTTCGCCGGCGGCCTGAGCCTTCTCGCAGAGTTGACGACCGATCTTGCCGTTGGCACCGATGATGAGCGTCTTGCGCATGCTGTCTGCTCCTTCGCGAATCAAATGGCGAGGCGGCTGGCGAGTGACCTTCCCACTCACAACCACGCCCCTCCTGGTACAGCAAGGTCTGCGGGCTGAGCCTTGAGACTTCAAGGGGACTGCTGTTCGATGGCGGGCATTACGCGGCGACTCGCTCGCGGGATGAAGTCTGCGATGGACAAGCATTAAAGGCGGCTGTCATCTCTGTCTGTGGCACGGGAGCCTTGCTAGGATGGCGCTGCCAGGCACGACTCCCTCAAGATTGCGCCAACGACAAGGATGCCCGATGAGCCGCATAGCCCACCCCGACACTGATGATCACAGCGACACCGCCGCATGGCACGGCGCCGCCTTCCCCTCCGAGAGCGCGATCCGGGTCGGGCTGATCGGTTATGGCATGGCGGTGCGCACCTTCCATGCGCCCTTGATCGAGGCCACGGACGGGCTGGCGCTGGTGGCGCTGTCCACCTCGCGGCCCGAGGTCGTCAGGGCCGAGCGCCCACAGCTGGAGGTGGAGGCCACCCCGGAGGCCTTGCTTGCGCGTGACGACATCGACCTGATCATCATCGCGACGCCCAACGAGACTCACGCCCCGCTGGCCTCTGCGGCGCTGGCAGCAGGCAAGCATGTGGTCGTCGACAAGCCCTTCACGGTGACGCTTGAAGAAGGCGAGGCCCTGACCCGCCAGGCCGAGCAGGCCGGACGGGTGCTGGCGGTATTTCACAATCGGCGCTTCGATGCCGACTTCCTGACGCTGGCGGAATTGATCAACGACGGCACGCTGGGGCGCATCGCGCATCTGGAATCCCACTTCGACCGCTTCCGCCCGACGGTGCCTAACCGCTGGCGTGAGCAGGCACTGCCCGGCAGCGGCCTGTGGTATGACCTCGGCCCGCACCTGCTGGATCAGGCGCTGTGCCTGTTTGGTGAACCGAGCGCCATCCAGCTCACGCGTCGCGCCCAGCGCGAGGGCGCGGTGACCGATGATTTCTTCCACGCCGTGCTCGATTACGCCCACCACCCAAGGCACCCCGGTCTGGTGGTGGAGCTGCACGCCAGTGCACTGACGGCGGCGCCGACGGCACGCTTCGCCGCGCACGGTACTCGTGGCAGCTACGTGGTATTCGGGCTCGACCCTCAGGAGGATTGCCTCAAGGCCGGTGACTGGCCCTCGCGTGACCCGCAGGAGCGCCAGACGCGCCAGTGGGGGCGGGATGCGCGTCCTGGAATGTTGACCGTGCTGGAGGCCGACCCGGACGGCGCCGAAGGCGAGCAGGTGCTGGTGGGCGGCACCCATCAGGGTCGCGATGGCGACTATCCTGCCTGGTATGCGGGGCTGCGCGACTGCATTCGCGGTCAGGGCGACAATCCGACCTCGCCCCATGAGGCGCTGCGCGTGATGAAGTGGCTGGAGGCCGGCATCGCCAGCGAAGGCTGAAACCATCGAAGGCTGAAACTATCGAAGGTGAGATGACTCACGAAAGACGCGCGCCCTGAAGGCCCGAATGGCCAGCTATCAGAGGCGCGCGTCTTGTTTTCGAGGCAGTGGCAGGGGAGGTCGCGGCCTGCTCAGTTCGCGTCGTCCTCGCCCTTGTCGGCCTTGCGCATGCGCGAGAACAGCTCCGCGCGCAGCTCACCGATGCGTGGTACCTCCTCGGCATGGAAGGGGATGGGGCGCAGCAGGCGCATGGCGCGCAGGCCGAGACGTGCGTTCATCAGGCCGCTGCCCAGCCCCTGACCGGCCTTGGTGGAGAGCCGGCCGGCCAGATTCATCGACAGCAGGTCCATGCTGGCCTCGGCGGCCAGTTCGCTGGCACCGGCGAAGGCCATCGAGGCCAGCACCTCCTTGAACAGCCGCAGGCGGCTGGCATAGCCCAGCTCCAGCCCGTAGAGGCGCGACAGGCGCTCCATCATGCGCAGCCCGCGCCAGGCCACCAGACTCATGTCGACCCAGGTCAGCGGCGAGACCGCCACCATCACCGCCGTCTCGCCACTCATGCGCGAGATCAGACGCCGCGCCTCACGGTCCCGCGGCCCCAGCACGTGGAAGGCGAACAGCTCGCGGCGCTCCGACGGGGAGTGATGCGCTTCACAGGCGGCGCGCCAGGCGCGCACGCCGGCATCATCATCGCCGAGCTTCATCTGGCGACGCAGCTGTTCGAGCAGGTCTTCCTGCTGGCTGTCGGCTTTGCCGTCTGCCTTGCCCGCGTCCTCGTCAGGCGTGGCCAGCGCATCACCGCGCTGGCCAAACCCCTTTTGACCAAAGCTCTCTTGGCCAAAGTCATCCTGCTGATGTTCTTCCAGCTCGGCGCGCAGCGCGACGTGCTTGCGCAGGTGACGCAGCCTGAAGAGCTCCTTGCCCAGCGCGCGGGCGCCAAGCCCGATGGCACCAAGGCCCAGCAGGCCCCAGGCACCGGCGATCAGATCACCGCCTATGGCCGCCTGATAGAGCGCATGACCGGCCTCGACACCCCCGAGGGTCAGGGTGCCGAGCAGCAGCCATTTGAGGCCGCGATGACGTGGCCGGGCGCTCAGCGTCGCATCCAGTCCCGGCGTGGCGGGCTCCGGTTCGGCTGCCGCCAGGGGCTGGCTTTCCATCTCCGGGGAGAAGTGACGTGCGCCGCGCAGGGCCTCTGCCGCGCTCTCTGACGCGCTCTCGGTGGGACGCTCGGCATAGGTGGTCGAGGCGTCATCGGCCTGCGCCGAGTCGGGGCTCGTGAAGCGTTTGCCCGGGCGCGGATGGCGGGATTCGGTGGTCATTTCAGGTGGTCTCCCAGCAGCCAGTCGAGCACGGCGTCCATGCGAATGTGAGGTGGCGCATTGCCGTCGATCTTCGGCGGCGCGAAGTGGGGGAAGTCGAAGCGGCTTTCGGCCCAGAAATTCGGGTCGGGCAGCCGTGAGGGCACCTCGCCCGGGAACAGCAGCACGGACTCGCGGCCGGCGCCTTGCGTGTCCGAGTCGCCCGCTCCCTCGTGCTCAGCGAGCAGTTGTCCCGCCAGCGCCGGATGACGCTGACCATTCTCGACCACCTCGCGCGCCTCGCTGGCGCGGATGGCGGCGATGGTGAAGGCCTTGAGTGGCACATCGCGATAGCGCAGGCGCTTGAGCGGGTCCGCCAGCAGCTGTTCGAGCAGGTCACGCATCGCGCCATGCTGCTCTGGCGTGACGTGGTCGGCCTTGGTGGCGGCGATGGCCAGGCGGTCGATGCGGCGGTCCATCAGGCGCGCCAGCAGATGACGGCGGCCATAGGCGAAGCTGTCGAACAGCTTGTCCAGCGCACGGCTCAGGTCGCGGAATGGCGCCGGGCCGGCATTCAGCGCGCCCAGCACGTCGATCAGCACGATCTGGCGGTCAAAGCGCCGGAAGTGGTCGTGATAGAAGGGGCGCACCACGCGGCGGCGATAGTGATCGAAGCGGCGTGCGAGGGTGCGATACAGGCTGGCTTCCGGCAGGGCGGCCAGCGCGTCGGGTGTCCAGTCACCGAGTCCCGGCAGCGGGAAGAACTGCAGCACCGGCGCTTCGTCCAGCTCGCCAGGCAGCAGGAAACGGCCCGGTGTCAGGTCGACGAAGCCACCCTTGCGGCGCGCGGCGTGCAGATAGTCGGTATAGAGGCTCGCGATCTCGGCGAGGCGGTCTTCATCCACCTCACTGTCCGGTGTCAGGCCCTCGATGGTTGCCATCCAGTCATGCGCCCAGTCGCCACGCCCGTCGGCTAGCTGGGTCTCGCACTCGCTGCTCCAGCCACTGAAGTCCTGCTCCAGCATCGGCAGGTCCAGCAGCCATTCGCCGGGATAGTCGATCAGGTCCAGCGTCAGGGTGGCGCGTTGGCTGTCGAGCATGCGCGCGGCACGCGAGGTGGGGCGAAAGCCGATCTTGAGGCGCAGCTCGCTGATGCTGCGGGTCGGTGTCGGCCATTCGGAGCCGTGGGGTGAATGCTGGCCGGACAGCGAGCGCAAGCCGGCTTCCAGCGGAAAACGCGGGATGGAGAGGTCCGGCTGACTGACACGTTCCGCGCCGAGCAGGCGGCCATCGCGTGCAGCAGGCAGCAGTTCCAGACGCGCACCGAGTCCGGCATGGCGCAGCTGCTCGATCAGCGAGACGAGAAAGGCGGTCTTGCCGGCACCGGACAGGCCCGTGACGGCGAGCCGCAGCTGGCGGTCGAGACCGCGCTCCAGCAGGTCATGTGCTTCGCGGCCCACATCGCGGGCAAGCTGGCGGGCGTTGCGGGTCATGGTGTTGAACATCAGGCATTCCCTGTCAGTGGGGGCGAGGCGGCGGCGCGACGTGATGGCGTCCTGGCAGCTGATGATGAGCTGGGTGATGGCCGGCACTTGTCAGCGTGCGCCGCACGGCTCGCCATCATCCCTCTATCTGCGGGCGATCGGCGCGCAAGGCAAGCTGACGCCACGCCAGCAGGGCGATGGGCAGCAGGCAGGCGGGGATCAGCAGCAGGTTGAGCAGCGCCCAGCCCAGCGTACTGACCAGGGGCCCGGCCAGCAGCGCCGTGACCGCCCCGGTGGTGAAGACGAGGAACTCGTTGGCGGCCTGGGTGCGGGCCTTCTCGTTGGGGCGATGGCAGTGGGTCAGCAGCGTGGTGGCGGGCAGGAAGGTGAAGTTCCAGCCGATGCCGAGCAGGATGAGACCGAGGAAGAACCCCTGGGTTCCCGTCAGGTAGTCGGCGGCCAGCAGCTGTGCGGTGGCAAGGCTTGCCAGCAGAAAGCCGCAGCCGGTCACGATCATGGTGCCCGCCCCGAAGCGGGCGACCAGCCGCCCGGTGAAGAAGGACGGCAGGAACATGGCGACCACGTGCCATTGAATGGTGGTGGCGACGTGATCGAAGCCGTGTCCGGCATGGGCCATGGCCAGCGGTGTGGCCGTCATCGCCAGATTCATCACCCCGTAGCCGACCATCGCGCTGAGCACGGCCAGCAAGAAGGTCGGTTGACGCAGGATCACGCCCAATGGGCGTGCCGGCGCCGCTGCATCATGGTCGGCTGACTGGGCGTTGCCTTCGCGGGGCAGGCGGATGAAGGCCAGCAGCAACAGCGCCAGCAGATAGAGCGCCCCCAGCCCGATGAAGCTGCCCAGGAAGGGCGTGTCGGCCAATGCATGACTGGTGCGTGCAAGCCAGGGCCCGAAGAAGGCCGCCAGCACGCCACCGCCCATCACCAGCCCGATGGCGCGCTCACGTTGCTCCTCCGGGGCGGCTTCCATCGCGGCGAAGCGATACAGCTGGCCGAAGCCGATACCGATGCCCACCAGCCAGGTGGCAAGCAGGAACAGTCCGAAATGCTGCAGATGCAGCGCCAGCACGGCCAGCCCCGCGCCAGCCAACCCGCACAGATTGCCGAGCACGAAGCCGCGCCGCCGCCCGAGACGGGCGGTGATCAACGAGGCGGGAATGGTGGCGCACATCAGGCCCAGCCACTGGGTGGCGACCGGCGCGGTCGACCAGCTGCTCGAGGCCAGCTGGGCACCGATCAGCGGTGAGACCGCGATCAGCAGGATGTTGCCGCTGACCAGCAAGGCCTGACACAGCGACAGCAGCGTGACGGCCAGCGGCAGGCGTGCCCGGTCGGCAGCGGGAGAAGAGAGTGGCATGAAGGCGCAGCTCCGTCGGATGTCGGCGCCCGGCGCGCCTGACCTGATTATGCCTGTGCTCCGCTCAGGCGTTCCAACTCCATGCCTAGAATTGCGCTCTCGGTGAGCCTAGTCTCCCGCCCATTCCCGCAGGCTGCCCTGGCGCACGCGACGAATGGCGTGTGACAGCTCGCCCTGCTCGGCAAGACGCTGGATGACCGTAGGCAGCGCAGCGCGGACTTGCGCGGCTGACATGCCGGGGGAAAGTTCCGGGGCATACAGCATCTTGAGCAGTACGTAATCCAGCGGGCTCAGCCAGGTATCCACCGTGACGTCACTGAAGACGGAGGGGAAGACTTTATCCGAATCATTGGGCAGCCCCATCAACTGGGCGCTCTCCTCGACGACGCAGTCCACCAGGCGCGCCTTCTGGCGGGCATAGTCCGCGGGAATCAGGATCAGGCCGCTGGCGATGGCGTGATCCGGCCCGGTCTTGAACAGCGTCAGGCACACGCCTTCACGCAGTGCCTTGCGCATGCCCGGGGTGGCGGCCTGCTGCTTGCCGACGTAGGCGGTGGCCTCGCGCGTCATGTGGTCTCGGGCGATGAAGGCGATGCGCAGGTTGGCCTCTCTGGCGGTGGACACGAAACTCAGCGGCTGGCCGGTGATGGCGGCCAGATGACGAAACTGGACCTCGCTCATCTGGCGCTGCATGCGCGAATTGCCCAGCTGCGAATCGACCCGCACCTTGATGGGCGCCTGCCAGCGCACCAGCGAGGCGCTGCTGCCGGGTTGGTATTCACGCTTGAGCGCCACTTCCATGAAGCTGTCCGTCAGCACAGCGGCCCGCTGCCAGCGCTCGGCGGCCTGGCTCGGGCTGACTGTGGCCAGACTGGACAGCAGCAGGGCGATGCCCAGCACCTTGAGCGCCCAAGGCGCCCTGAGCGAGGAAAAGAAAGGAGCCCTCAGCGAAGAGGAGAAAGAAGCCCTCAGCGAAGAGGAGAACAGCCCCGTGAGCTGGCGATGGGGTAAGCAGGGCATGGGCGACCTCTTCAGGGAACATGCAGTCCAGCATGCCTGAAATGCACACGCCCCGCGTGTCCGAGAGGGCAACGCGGGGCGTGATACTCAATTGATGACGATTTGTCGTTTTGAAGCGGCGACTTTCAGGCGTCAGATGAAGGCCAGATAGATGGCGATCACCAGCACGACCAGCAGCAGCGCGCAGACCTTGGCGCCTTTCCAGGGCGTCATGTCGATGGCGCCGACATCCTGCTGGATCCACGGCTCGTCACGCGGCGCCAGCTTGCCGATGATCAGCATCATCGCGATCAGCAGCACGAACACCAGACCGACGAAGTGGAACTCGTGGATCACGTCGAGCACGCCGGAGAAGGCCGGCACGAAGTAGACCACCCCGATCACGCTGCAACCGATCAGCAGCGCCAGGTTGGCGGCGATGGTCGGCACGCGACGCGTCAGCAGCCCCATCAGCACCACGGCGAAGATCGGGATGAAGTAGATGGCATTCATCTTCTGCAGGTAACCGAACAGGCTTTCCTGACCGGCCAGCAGCGGCGCGAGGGTCATGGAGGCGATCGCCAGCACCCAGCCGAAGCCCTTGGAGACCTTGACCACTTCCTCGTCGCTGGCCTCACGACGCAGATGCGCCTTGTAGATGCCGGTGGAGAACAGCGTGGTGGTGGCGTTCAGCGCCGAGTTGAAGGACGACAGGATCGCGCCGACCATCGCGGCGGCGAAGAAGCCGGTCAGCGGTGCGGGCAGCACATCGAAGACCAGCTGGCCGTAGGCGCTGTCGGCCTTGACGCCGGAAGAGGCGTAGAGGTGATAGGCGATGATGCCGGGAATCACCAGATACAGCGGGCCCAGCAGCTTGAGGGCACCGGTCAGCAGTACGCCTTTCTGGCCCTCGGCGAGGGTCTTGGCGGCGAAGGTGCGCTGGATGATCTGCTGGTTGGTACACCAGTAGAAGAAGTTGATGATCATCACGCCGGTGAACAGGGTCGAGAAGGGCACCGACTGGTCTTCACCGCCCATGGAGTTGAATTTCTCCGGATTGGCGGCGGTCAGCGTGTCCCAGCCGGCCATCACGCCCTGGCCATCACTGACGGCGTCGAGGCCGAAATAGACGATCAGCATGCCGCCGATCAACAGGCCCACGCCGTTCAAGGTGTCGGAGATGGCGATGGAGCGCATGCCGCCGAACAGGGCATAGATGGCGCCGATGATGCCGACCACCCAGATGGTCATCCACAGCAGCGCATTGGGTGAGCTGATGCCGGTCAGCGAGGGCAGATCCAGCATGCCCTGCAGGCCGATGGCACCGGAGTAGAGGATGATCGGCAGCAGGATCACCGCGTAGGCGAACAGGAAGATCAGGTTGGTGATCAGCTCGGTGCTGCGGCCATAGCGCAGGGCCAGCAGCTCGGGCAGGGTGGTGATGCCACTCTTGAGGAAGCGTGGCAGGAAGAACATCGCCATTACCACCATGGCCAGTACCGCCATGACTTCCCAGGCCATCACCGACAGGCCATCGGTGAAGGCGGCGCCATTCAGGCCGACCATCTGCTCGGTGGACAGGTTGGTCATCAACAGGGAACCCGCGATCAGCGGGAAGGTCAGGCTGCGTCCGGCGAGGAAATAACCGGTGGAATGCGAGGTGTCATCGCGGTGTGTCCACCACCAGGTCAAGGCAGCGACCAGGCCGGTAAAGAACACGAAAGAAACAAGTGTCAGGGCATGCATGGGGGAGGATTCCTTTAGGCGTGCGGCGGCGAATCATGAGGCGGTGGGCAGGTGGCCCGGGTGGCGATTCGACGCCGATCCAGCCGTGGCGATGCAATGCACACAGCAAGCTGTGTCATCGTCCGTGAAGAGACTCACCGGTAACATTCACGGCAAGACTGGCGCTAGTGTAGGTATCTCCCGCTTTCTCGCTATCCGCCATTTGTAGAATATACGTAGGTTTTGAGGTGCAGCTGGCGTCGACTGATCGTTGAGAATGAACAGGCGGTCATTGCTTCTCAGTCTCTGGTATCAGGTCTTGATCGCAGTGTCGTAAAAAGACGCATGTCGCGGCTTTCACCACGCATTGCGGGTCATCTTTGATGCTCTATCAGAGACGCCAGCGCCCCGCCATCGGTGAAGATGGCGGGGCGCTGGCGTACTCATTTCATACGCTCATGTCGTGCACTCATGTCGTGAGGTCATGGCGATGACGATGACATGTGGCGTGCGAACGCGCTGGGCGAGTGGGGCGATCAGCCGGCGAAGGCCAGATAGATCGCCATCACCAGTACCAGCAGAATGATGCTGGCGATACGCGTGCCGGCCCAGGGGGTCATGTCGATGGCACCGACGTCCTGCTGGATCCAGGGTTCGGCGCGCGGTGACAGCTTGCCGATCACCAGCATCATGGCGATCAACAGCACCAGCACGATGGCGATGAAGTGGAAGTTGTGCACCCGATCGACCAGCTCGGAAAGCGTCGGCACGAAGTAGAACAGGCCGATGACCGCGCAGCCGAGCACCAGCGCCAGGTTGGCGGCGATGGCCGGCACGCGCTTGGACATCAGTCCCACCACGATCACCGCCAGCAGCGGGATGTAGTAGATGGAGTTCACCTTCTGCACGTAGACGAACAGGCTTTCCTGGGTCGCCAGCAGCGGCGCGATGGCCATCGCGGCGGCGGCCATGATCCAGCCGGCCCACTTGGAGGCCTTGACCACCTCTTCATCGCTGGCCTGCGGCTTGAGGCGTGCCTTGTAGACATCGAGGCTGAACAGGGTGGCGGTGGAGTTGAGCGCCGAGTTGAAGGACGACAGGATCGCGCCGACCATCGCCGCGGCGAAGAAGCCGGTCAGTGGGGCGGGCAGCACATCGAAGACCAGCCGGCCATAGGCGGCGTCGGCCTTGATGCCGTCACCAGCGTAGAGCTGGAAGGCGATGATGCCCGGCAGCACCAGATACAGCGGGCCCAGCAGCTTGAGGGCACCGGTCAGCAGCACGCCCTTCTGGCCCTCGGCGAGGGTCTTGGCGGCGAAGGTGCGCTGGATGATCTGCTGGTTGGTGCACCAGTAGAACATGTTGAGCAGCAGCACCCCGGTGAACAGGGTCGAGACCGGCACTGACTGGTCATCCCCGCCCAGCGAATTGAGCTTCTCCGGGTGGGTCTCCTTGAGCGTCTCCCAGCCGGCGAGAATGCCATTGCCGTCACCGACACGGTCCAGCCCGAAGTAGACGATGATCATGCCGCCGATCAGCAGGCCGATGCCGTTCAGGGTGTCGGAGATGGCGATGGAGCGCAGCCCACCGAAGAGGGCATAGATGGCACCGGCGATGCCGACGGCGATCACGGTGCCAGTCAGCAGCACCATCTGCGAGTCGATGCCGGTCAGGGCGCGCAGGTCGAGCACGCCCATCAGGCCGAGGGCGCCGGAGTAGAGAATGCTGGGCAGCAGAATGATGGCGTAGGCCAGCATGAAGATCAGGTTGGCCAGCAGCTGGGTGGTGCGATCGAAACGCAGTGCCAGCAGTTCCGGCAGGGTGGTGATGCCGCTCTTGAGGAAGCGTGGCAGGAAGAACATGGCCATCGCGACCAGCGAGACCACGGCCACCACTTCCCAGGCCATCACGGAAAGGCCATCGGTGAAGGCGGCGCCGTTGAGGCCCACCATCTGCTCGGTGGACAGATTGGTCATCAGCAGGGAGCCTGCGATGATCGGGAAGGTCAGACTGCGCCCGGCGAGGAAATAGCCGGTGGAATGTTGATGGTCGTCACGACGGGTCAGCCACCAGGTGATCACGGCGACCAGCCCCGTGAAGAACACGAAGGAGCTCAGGGTGAGGGCGTTCATGGCATTATCCTTGTTGAACAACAGGGCTCGGAGGCCTGCTTGCTCAGCTGCCCATCGTCTGCAGACCATGCCTCACCGTTGGCGCGCGGTACCACGAGACACGCTGTCAGCGACCGACATCTAGCGTGCCGATCAGTGTCAAAGAAATGCCTGACCCTCACCATTGACAATTTGTCTGACATTTTTCTGCAATTGTCTGATTCGTGCAGACATAGCCTGCCAGCGGCTGTCGACCTGTCGCCATGACCAGAACGCCCCGCCTCTTGCGTGTCGATCGACAGCAGGAGGCGGGGCGTTGTCGTTGTCAGAAGCTGGTATCGGAAGTCGGTTTCAGAAGCCGATAGTCAGCAGCGAGTGCCACATGCCGACATCAGAAGCGAGTGCCAGAAACAGGCACCGCTGTCAGGCGCTGGCGTCGGCGGGGGTCAGCACCTGCTGGTAGAGCGAGGCACCGTGGATGTCCTTCAGCGTCACGGTCAGCGCTTCGCTCTCGGGGTCGAGATCCACCTGGCCGAAGAACTGGAAGCCCTCGCTGGGCGACATGTTGGCCCTCCCCTCAGGCGGTGCCTTCACGAATTCGAGTCTCGGCCCGAAGGTGTTGTCCAGCTCACCGGGACCGAAGGTGCCGGCGTGGATCGGGCCGCTGACGAATTCCCAGAACGGCGTGAAGTCCTTGAAGACGGCGCGCTCGGGCGAGTAGTGGTGCGCGGCGGTGTAGTGCACATCGGCGGTCAGCCAGACCAGATTCTGGATGTCGTGATCGCGCACGAACTTGAGCAGCTCGGCAATCTCCTGCTCGCGCCCCAGCGCCTCGCCATCGCCGTTGGCGCCGTTCTCGAAGTTGTCGCCGTCACGCACCAGCAGCCCGATCGGCATGTCGGAGGCGATGACCTTCCAGGTGGCGGTGCTGGCCTTGAGCGACTGCTTGAGCCATGCCAGCTGATCGCGCCCCAGGAAGTCGGTCTGTGGCCCACGCCCCGTCTGGCGGTTGGCGGAATTGGCGCCGCGGAAGCTGCGCATGTCGAGCATGAACAACTCGAGCCCCGGCCCGAAGCTGAAGTTGCGGTGGATGCGCTCCGGCGCGGCTGGGCCGGTGCGCAGCGGCATGTTCTCGAGGAAGGCGCGACGCGCATTGGCGGACAGCACGTCGAGATTCTTCTCGGTGTAGCGATCATCCTCGAGAATCTCGCCCGGGTACCAGTTGTTGGTGGTCTCGTGGTCGTCCCACTGGGCGAACATCGGCACTTCGGCATTGAAGCGGCGCAGGTTCTCGTCCATCAGGTTGTAGGCGTACTGGCCACGATACTCATCCAGCGTTTCTGCCACCTTGGACTTGGCGGGCGTGACGATATTGCGCCACAGGCTGCCGTCGTGCTGGGTGACGCTCTCCTCGAGCGGGCCATCGGCATAGATGGTATCGCCGGAGTGCAGGAAGAAGTCCGGCTTGACCTGACGCATGGTCTCGTAGAGGCGCAGGCCACCGAAGTCCGGGTTGATGCCCCAGCCCTGACCGACGGTGTCACCGGACCACACGAAACGCAGTGCACGCGGTGCCTGCACGCTCGGCGGCAACACCAGGCGACCGGCAGTGGCCTCGCTGATGGCGCGGTGGTCATCCAGCGCCGCGTAGCGCACCCGGTAGAAGACCTCGCCGCTGGCGTTGGCGCGAGTGCCGATGCGGGTCAGGTCAAGCTTGCTGGTCAGGCCGTCCGTCGGCAGGGCCACCGGGCCACGCATCTGGAAGGCGCCGCGCATCTCGGGATTGTCGGCCAGTTCGATCAGCATGCGTGCCGGCTTGTCGCTCTGGCTCCACAGCATGGCGCGGCTGGCGGTCACGTCGCCGCTCATCACGCCGGAGGGCATGCGTGGGCGCCGTCCTTCGGCCATCACGATCGCGGGAGCGCCGAGCAGGCCCGTGGTCGCCAGCAGCCCGACCCCGGCACCTTGCAGGCCACGCCCCAGCAGTTGGCGGCGGTCCATCCGTGACGGGGCGCCGGCGGGGGTGACTGTCGCAGCACCATTGCCGGCTGGCGCAGCGCTTGGCGAAGCGGGGGATGTAGGGGTGGTTTGAGCGGCGTGGGACTTGCGAGAGGAACGCAAAGGCAGCAGATCAGACAGACGGCGGGACATGACGGGCTTCCTTGTAACGGTCTGGCGTCAGGTTGAGATAGAGAGTGGCAACATAAGTGGCAACACAAGTGACATCAGGGCACCAGCCAGCGCGGGGCATGCCGCAAAGGCTGACAGCGCTGATGGGAGAGGCTACTTTCCACGCTCAAGATGAAGATCCGGTGTCAGAACCATGATCGCCCCGCGCCGCTCAGGCCCGGCACTCGCAGTGAAAGATGTTGCGATCAGCCAGGCCTGTCGCGCGGCTTTCTTCCCGACTCCACGCAAGGACACCCTCAATGCCCCCCTCAATGCCCCCCTCAAACCCCTCGGAATCCGCGCAACCTGACGCCGCCAGGCTGATCGCGGACAGCCATCCCCAGGCACGGCAGGTGCTCGATTACTGGTTCACTCAGCTGACGCCCAAGGACTGGTTTCGCAAGAGCGATGCCCTCGATGGCCAGCTGCGTGAGCGATTCGCCGCGCGGCTTGAGCAGGCGCTCGCCTGTGAGCTGTGGGAGTGGCGAGCAAGTGTCGGTGGGCGGCTGGCGGAAATCCTGCTGCTGGACCAGTTCGCGCGCAATATCCATCGCGATACTCCGCGCGCCTTCAGTGGCGACAACCTGGCACTCGCGCTCTCCCAGCAGGCCGTCGCGCTGGGCGACCTGGACCGCCTTCCGCTGGCCTGGCAGCCCTTCGCGATCATGCCGTGGATGCACAGCGAATCGTTGCGCATCCATGAACATGCCGAACAATTGTTCGCACGCCCCGGTCTCGAGCACACCTTGCGCTACGAGCATCTGCATGCGGACATCGTGCGTAGATTCGGCCGCTATCCGCATCGCAATGCGATTCTCGGTCGCGAGTCCACGCCGGAAGAGATCGCCTTCCTGGGCCAGCCCGGCTCCTCATTCTGACAAATGAAAAATCCCCCCTTTTAATTGTGTGACGTCGTCTCCAAGACTTGTACAGCGGCGCCAAGCGCCTGTACATCAGCAAGGAAGGAGACAGCAGATGGGTATCATTCTTGGGTTGATCATCGGTGGTCTGGCCGGCTGGATCGCAGGCAACATTATGCGCGGCGGCAGCTTCGGCATTCTTGGCAACATCGTCGTCGGTGTCGTTGGCGGCCTGTTGGGCAGCGTCATCTTCAAGCTGCTGGGGCTGGCCTCCACCGGCATCATCGGCTCGCTGGTCGTCTCGGTCGTGGGGGCGGTGGTGTTGCTGTGGATCGTCTCGAAGGTCAAGTCCAAGGCCTGACGGCGCGGTATCGAGCCCCGTCAGGCGGTTGTCAGCAAGTGCAAGCAGCAAGTGCAGTCGTCAACAGCAAGTGAAGTCCCTCGCGGGTGTCTGGATGGATTCGATGTAGACACCCGCCGCAGCAACGCCTCTTGTCACCCGGGGCACCTGACTGCCCGGTGATCTATCACGGCGCCGAGAGGTGCCTTGTTCGAGAAGTGCTTTGACCACAAGTGCTTGGACAAGAAGTACGCCGGCAAGAGGCGGCAAGGCCGAATCATCCTTCAGCGCCACACTAGTGGCGCGTTGCGGATCTAGCGAAAACAGGAGCGTTTGAGCATGGCGAGCAATGAGCACGATTCAGCACCTTCTTCCCAGTCGAATGCCGACAGCGCGAAGTGCCCCTATCACGAGGGCCAGAATCGCTCGGCGGAGGGAGAGAACCCCTATACCCATCCCAACCGCAATGGGCCTCACGACACCAAGCCCAATGCCGGTGATGGCCATGCCAAGGACGAGGCGCTGCAGACCTATCGCGCCGACGCCGAAGGGCATGACCTGCGCACCAACCAGGGGCTGCGCATCGCGGACAACCACAACTCGCTGAAGGCGGGGGAACGCGGTCCGACCCTGATGGAAGATTTCATCTTCCGCGAGAAGATGAACCACTTCGACAATGAACGAATTCCTGAGCGTATCGTTCACGCGCGTGGCGCGGCCGCGCACGGGTATTTTCAGGCTTACGACAATGCCGCCAGGTATTCCAAGGCCGGCGTGTTCAGCGACCCGTCCAAGAAGACGCCGGTGTTCGTGCGCTTCTCGACCGTGCAGGGCTCGCGTGGCTCCAACGACACGGTACGTGACGTGCGTGGCTTCGCGACCAAGTTCTACACCGATGACGGCAACTGGGATCTGGTCGGCAATGACATCCCGGTGTTCTTCATCCAGGACGCGATGAAGTTTCCTGACTTCGTGCACGCCGTGAAGCCGGAGCCGCACAACGAGATTCCCCAGGGCCAGTCAGCCCACGATACCTTCTGGGACTTCGTGTCACTGATGCCGGAAACCACTCACACCGTGCTGTGGACCATGTCGGACCGCGCCTTCCCGCGCCATTACCGCAACATGGAAGGCTTCGGTGTGCATACCTTCCGTCTGATCGACCGTGAAGGCGTGTCGCGCTTCGTCAAGTTCCACTGGAAGCCGGTGGCCGGTACCTGCTCGCTGATCTGGGATGAAGCCCAGAAGCTGTGGGGACGTGACCCGGACTTCAACCGCCGCATGATGTGGGATGACATCAAGAGCGGTGCGCCGCTGGAGTGGGAGCTGGGCATCCAGGTGGTCGAGGAGAAGGACGAGCACAGCTTCGACTTCGACATTCTCGACCCCACCAAGTTGATCCCCGAATCGCTGGTGCCGGTGGTGCCGATCGGCAAGATGGTGCTGGACCGCAATCCGGACAACTACTTCGCCGAGACCGAGCAGGTCGCCTTCAATCCGGCCAACATCGTGCCGGGGATCGACTTCTCCAATGACCCGCTGCTGCAGGGGCGTCTGTTCTCCTATCTGGATACCCAGATGCTGCGTCTTGGTGGGCCGAACTTCCACGAGATTCCCATCAACCAGCCGGTGTGCCCGTTCCACAACAACCAGCGCGATGCCCAGCATCGTCAGACCATCAACACGGGGCAGGCGTCCTACGAGCCGAACTCCATCGATGGTGGCTGGCCGGCCGAGACACCGCCGTCCCAGGACGCCCATGGCGGTTTCGAGCCGTATCATGAGCGCATCGAGGCGCACAAGGTACGTGCGCGCAGCGCCTCCTTCGGGGATCACTATTCCCAGGCCACCCTGTTCTGGAACAGCCAGACTGACGTGGAGAAGGAGCACATTATCGCGGCCTACACCTTCGAGCTTTCCAAGGTCGAGCGTCCGTGGATCCGTGAGCGGGTGATCACCGAGATCCTGCCCAATATCGATCTGGAGCTGGCACGTCGCGTCGGTGAGAATCACGGCATCGAGACACCGACCAGCAAGCCCGCGCCGGACGGTGAACTGGGCACCAGCCAGGTCGACAGCGACCCGGCACTGAGCCTGATGACGCGCCTGCCGGACTCCATCGCCACCCGCAAGGTCGCGATCCTGGCCGCCGATGGCGTCGCCATGGAAGATGTTCGCTCGATCAAGGAACAGCTGGCCGCCGAGGGTGCCGAAGGGCTGTTGATCGCCCCGAGCATGGCGCCGATCAAGGCCGGAGACGGCACCATGCTGTCGCCGGATGCGATGCTCAATGGCTTGCCGTCCGTGACGGTGGATGCCGTCGTCGTCGCTGGCGGCGTGGGCAGCGTCGAGGCGCTGAGCGGCTCGGGCCTGGGACTCTATTATGTCCAGGAAGCCTACAAGCACCTGAAGCCCATCGTGGCGATCTGCGAAGGCAAGGAGCTGCTGGCCGCCGCCCGCGTGCCGGTCGAGGAGGGCGTCATCCTGGTGGATGATGTGCTCGCCGCCAGCCTGCCGCTGCGTGATGCCCTGATGGCTCACCGTGTATGGTCGCGTGATGCGCGTGCCAACCAGATGCCGGCATGAGGCGCTGACGCCCCACAAGGTATGATGTGACCCATATAGCCCCCTGACCTGCGAAGGTCAGGGGGCTTTTTCATGGTCATGATGCGGTCATTTCCGGACGTGAAGATGTGATGGCGGAGAAAGGTGAAAACAGGGTTGGTGACACCTCCGGGTTGAGAGCCGTCCTGCGGTTCTCGCCGCTGAGGGTGGCTGATAGGCTCAGTGATAGAGGCTGATTATCGAAGGCATGCTGGTAATTGATTATCGCTAGAAGCACCAGGTGCGTAAGGTAAGCAGGCATCAAGGGGCCACAAGCCAGCACATGCCGGGCAGGCATTGGCCCCGACCCGATTCGACAATGGGCTGCAGGCCTTCACATCAAGCAGCGCATGAAAATGTGACATCAGCAGCATCTGGCCTTGCCAGTCGAGTTTGATAGCGCTTTTTTCTACCTGACAGGAGAACGTCTACATGTCCCAGACTCCACGCTATACCACAGGTAACGGCGCCCCGGTGCCTCACGATGACATCAGCCAGACAGCGGGCCCGAATGGTTCACTGACCTTCGACAACTGGCGTCTGTTCGAGAAGCTGGCGCACTTCAACCGTGAGCGCATTCCGGAGCGTGTCGTCCACGCCCGTGGCGTCGCCGCCTACGGCACCTTCACCCTGACCCGTGACCTGTCTGACCTGACCATCGCCCGCTTCCTGCAGGGTGTCGGCAAGCAGACCCCGTTGCTGGCGCGTTTCTCCACCGTGGCCGGTGGCCAGGACAGCGGCGACAACACTCGCGACGTGCGCGGCTTCTCCTTGAAGTTCTACACCGAGGATGGCAATTGGGACATGGTCGGCAACAACACGCCGGTGTTCTTCATCCGCGAGCCGTCCAAGTTCCCTGACTTCATCCACACCCAGAAGAAAGACCCGCGCACCAACATGGTCGACTGGCAGAACCGTTGGGAATTCTGGGCCAACCATCCGCAGGCGCTGCATCAGGTCACCATCCTGATGTCCGACCGCGGTATCCCGAAGTCGCTGACCACTATGAACGGCTACAGCTCGCACACGCTGAGCCTGTGGAACGACAAGGGCGAGCGTGTCTGGGTCAAGTGGCACTTCAAGACCGACCAGGGCCACGAGACGCTGACCGACGATCAAGCGGCGCAGGTCGCACCGGACTTCCACCAGCACGACATGTTCACCCGCCTCGAGCGTGGCGAGCGTCCGAGCTGGACCGTCAACCTGCAGGTGATGACCGAAGCCCAGGCACGTGACTACCACATCAACCCGTTCGATCTGACCAAGGTGTGGCCGCACGGTGACTTCCCGCTGATGGAAGTCGGCAAGATGGAGCTCAATCGCAACCCGGAGAACTACTTCGCGGAAGTCGAGCAGTCCGTCTTCTCGCCGTCCAACTTCGTGCCGGGTATCGGCGCCTCGCCGGACCGCGTGCTGCAGGCCCGTCTGTGGGCCTACGCCGATGCACACCGCTACCGTGTCGGTGCCAACGCCGAGCAGCTGCCGGTCAACCGTCCGGTCTGCCCGGTCAACCACTACCAGCGTGATGGCGTGATGGCGGGCATGTGCCCGGTCACCGGTCACGGTGGCGGCCCGCTGGGCGGCCAGGTCGGTCAGGGCGTACCGGGAGAAACGAAGGAAGGTGGCCAGTACTCACGCACCAACTTCTACCCCAACGAGCGTGCCGATCAGGGCGCCCCGGTGCCGGACGCTACCGTCGCCGAGCCGGCGATGCCGCTGGAGCAGAACGCCTGGATGGGCTATCACGACAACAGCGATGAGGATAACTACAGCCAGGCCGGCAACCTCTATCGTCTGTTCGATGAAGGCCAGAAGACGCGCATCACCGACGTCATCGCCGGCACCATGGTAGGCGTCAGCCACGTGGTCCAGGACAAGATGATCGCGCACTTCCGTCAGGCGGATGCCGATTATGGTGATCGTATCGCCACCAAACTGGCCAAGCTCGATCCGCGCTGAGTCAGTCATGCCGCACCCTTCGTCAGGTCAAGCGTGACCCTTTGAGCTGACGAAAACATCAAGGCCCCCGCCGGGTAACCGGCGGGGGCCTTGTCGTATGCGGCTGTCAGGGTGCTATCCGACAGTCACAGCGCTGTGCGAAAGACACGCAAGCACGGGCACCTCAGTCGTTGTCGCGCATGGCCTCATCAAAGTCGGCTTTCTCGCACACGCCCAGCGCCCACAGCAGGAAGGCGTCCTGGCGCGCATTGTCACGCCACGCCTTGAAGCGACCCGAGGCACCGCCGTGTCCGGAGCTCATGTCGGTGCGCAACAGGACCGGATGCGGCGTGCAGTCCATCTGGCGCAGACGCGCATACAGCTTGGCCGGCTCCCAGTAGGGTACGCGGGTATCATGCCAGCTGCCCTGCAGGAACAGCGGCGGATAGGGCGCGGCACTCAGGTTGTCCAGCGGCGAATAGGCGCGGATGCGACGCCGCGCCTCGTTCTCGTGCGGGTTGCCCCATTCGGTGTATTCCGCGGTGGTCAGCGGCAGCTCCGGATTTTCCATGGTGCGCAGCACATCGACGAAGGGCACATCGAGCACCGCGGCGCAGAAGGCCTCGGGACGCTTGTTGAGGCTGGCGCCGACCAGCAGGCCACCGGCGCTGGCACCGTAGGCGGCGATGCGATCCGCGGCCCCGACGCCTTGCTCGACCAGCGCATCACGCGCGGCGAGGAAGTCGTTGAAGCTGTTTTCCTTGTGCTCCAGCTTGCCGGCCAGATACCAGGGCTCGCCACGGTCTCCGCCGCCACGCACGTGGGCGACCGCGAAGGCGACGCCGCGCGTCAGCAGTTCCAGGCGGGCGATCGAGAACCAGGGGTCCAGCGTCTCGCCGTAGGCGCCATAGCCGTAGAGCAATACCGGCAACGGGGCGTGGGGATGGCCTGCGTCATCACACAGATCGCGCCGCATGACCACCGAGACCGGCACCTGCTCGCCATCGTCGGAGGTTGCCCACAGGCGGCGGCTGATCAGCTGCTCGGGCGCGAGATCGCCATGTACGGTCTGACGCTTGAGCAGGCGGCGCTCTCCCGTGTCGAGGTCCAGCTCGATCCAGCTCGGCGGCGTGGTGAAGCTCTCCTCGCGGATGCGCAGGCGGCGAGCGTCGAAATGCGGGCAGTCGCCCAGCCCCTGGCTCAGCGGTTGCTCCGGCATCGCCAGGCGCTCGTCGCGGCAGATCGTCTGTGTCGGTGCCGTGCCCTCGAATTCGATCACCCGCAGCCAGGCCTGGGCCTGACGGTGATCGCGTTCATCGACCATCAGTCCCCAGCTGAAGGCCTCGACGCCTTCCAGCGTCACCTCATCGCGGGTGGCGATCAGCGGCTGCCAGTCGCCGGGCGCATGCTCGGAGGCGATATCGAGCTGGAAGTGCGGCGCTTGCCTGTTGTGCAGCACATAGAAGTGGCCTGGACGGTGATCGACGCCGTACTCGACGCCGGTCTCGCGGGCGCGCACCAGGCGCATCTCTCCCAGCGGGGTATCGGCCTTGAGCAACCAGGTCTCGCTGGTGTCCTTGGAGGCGGTCTCCAGAATCAGCCAGGCGCGTGAGCGGGTCTTGCCCATGCCGACCCAGAATTCGCTGTCTTCCTCGCGATAGAGCAGCGTCTCGGCGCGGCTCGCGACATTCAGACACCAGATCTCGAAGGGGCGCTGGGTGCTGTCATAGCGCGTGAACAGCAGGTGCTGGCCGTCCTCGGCCCACACCAGGTCCGGCCCGATATCCTCCAGCAGACACTCGTCATCGTGACCGGCGTTGCGTGAGTCGCCATTCGTCGTGTTCAGTGTTGCAAGACGCAGGCTGAACACCTCGTCGCCGCTGGTGTCCAGAGTCCATGCCAGTTGCTGTTCATCCGGGGAGATGGCCATATCGCCCAGCTCGACGAAATCGTGATGGCGCGACAGGCTCTGCAGGTCCAGCAGGCATTCGAGCTGGCGGGTATCGGCGGGGTCGGCGCCGATCGCATGGCGCCACCAGACCGGATAGTCGGCGTCAGCGGCGGTCTCGCTCCAATAGACGTAGTGATCCAGTGCCTCGGCCAGGCTTGAGACGGCCAGTTCGCGGCGCGCAAGGTGGCCGTGATAGAGGGCGTCGCTCAGCGGCGCGAGCGGGGCGAACCAGTGATCACTCTCGGCGTTGGCCGCCGTGAGAAAGGTGGTGACCTCTGGCGTGTCGCGTTCTTCAAGCCAGTGCCATTCGGGGTCATCGGCACGATAATGGCGCTGGACGGGGCTATCGGGCATGGCTACCTCTTGAAAGTGGGGTGCTCGAGTGTGTCGGGCGGGCATGGAGTGTAACATTGAGCCTGTCCCACAGCGTGCGCAAGCCCTTGCCTCATGGGAGGCATCGCCGCCGTGAGAGATGAATGCGCAGCCTCTGGTGCCACGCAACGTGTGGCCCCGATGATGGGATGACTCGATGGCTGAACTGAGGTGCCGGCTGCTTCTGCACAGGACAGGCACCCCTCAGAATGTCAGTCTCGACAGGATGTTATGACAGGAGTGAAGGGCATGATGATTTCCGATTCGCTGCCGCAGATGTGGCTGATCTATTTTGGCCTGGCAGCGGTAGTGCTGTTTACCGGCTATATGGCGGTGCGAATACTGCCGCGTTTCCTGCGCTGGATCCTGGTCGGCGGTATCGCCGGCATGATCGCCGTGCCGACCAGTTTTCACGTCACGGCCAGCGTCGCGGAAGATGCCTACACCGGCCTTGCACCGGCCATCGTGGCCTTTGCCGTCAGCGTGGTACAGAAGGATGGTGGTGGCATGGCCTCGGCCTTCGGCATGCTGGTACTGGGCATCGGGGCCGGCGTGGTGCTGGGCCTGGTGATCTGGTGGCTGGGACGCGGACGTGAACAGCGTCGCCGCGCCGCTCAGCAGCGCCGCGAGCCTCATGCCCACGAGCAGGAAGATGAGGAAGTGCGCGAGGGCCACGCCGCAGGCGCCAGCTTGCGTAGCGAGAAACGTGGCACCCCGGCACGTGCGTCGGCGCGTACCCGCGCAGGCCGTGACCGTCAGGAACCGTCGCTCTGATCGAGCGTCGTTCGATCAGCGCCAGCCGTGCATTGTCCGAGCGTGGACTAAGGATCTGTCATGCCCCGTGATGTAGCTGTCACTTCGTCTCTTGAGCCAGTCCGTTCACCTGGGCTTGCGTCCGGCTCTTCATCCGGCCCTCTAGCGAAGGGCGCGGGAGCGCGCTGGCTGGCGGCCCTGATGCTGGCGGGCATCAGCCTCGCCTCGCCCTCGGCCTTCGCCGAGCAGGCATCGTCAGCGGCCAACGCTTCGGCAAGTGAGCCGATGAGCGAGTCGGTGAGTGAGCCGGTAGATGAGTCGTCAAGCGAACAGGCTGAGCAGATGCCGTTCGTGGCCCGCGATGTCGCGAGTGAAGTGAATGCAAGCAGTGGCTCGGCGCGCGACATTGCGCCTGACCTGCGCATGGCGATCGATGTCTCCGGCAGCATGAAGCACAACGACCCGACCAATCTGCGCGCCAGTGCGCTGGACCTGCTGGTCACCTTGCTGCCGGAGCGCTCGCGTGCGGGGCTGTGGGGCTTCGGTGAGCAGGTCCAGCCCCTGCTGGCACTGGGCGCGGTCGATGCGGGCTGGAAGCAGGCGGCCCGTGGGCTGGAAGGGCGGCTGGACGATTACGAGCAGTACACCGATCTCGAGGCGGGCCTGCGTGCCGCCGCCGAAGGCGCCGATGCGAGCATCGATGGCCAGGGGCCGCGTCAGGTCATTCTGCTCTCCGATGGCATGGTCGACCTGCGTGAGCCGAGCAGCGAGAAGGCCGCCTCGGACAGCGCCTCGCGTCAGCGCATCACCGATGAGCTGACGCCACAGCTGGCAGCGCACAACATCACGGTGCATACCGTCGCGCTGTCGCGCAACGCCGATATCGATCTGCTGCAGCAGGTCGCCGATGGCACCGGCGGGCTGGCGACGGTCGCCGAGACCCCGGAAGACCTGCTGCGTGCCTTCCTCGGGGCGCTCGACCGTATCGTGCCCGGCGAGCTGGTGCCGCTCGAGGACAAGCGCTTCACCATCGATGGCAGTGTCGAGGAATTCACGGCGCTGGTCTTCCATGGCCCCGATGACAGCGCGCCGGTGTTGATCGCGCCGGATGGTCAGCGCTATTCGCTGGCCGACAAGGCGTCGTTGCCCGAGGGCGTGCGCTGGGAACATCAGCCGCGCTATGACCTGATCACCGTGACCGACCCCGAGGCCGGACAGTGGCGTATCGAAGGGCAGGTCGGCGTCGACAGCCGCATCACCGTGGTGTCAGACCTGGCGCTGGTGTCGCGCCCGCTGCCGGCCACGCTGTATCGCGGCTTTGGCTATTCCCTCGCGGCCTCGCTGGTCGACGGCGCACGTGATGTCGACGAGCAGGACTTCCTGGCGACGCTGGACGGCAATGCGCGTCTGGTGCCGGAAGACGAGGGTGGCATGTCAGCAGAAACGGCAGCCGTGACCAGCGCCCAGCAGCGCGGCCTCGAGCGTGACGGCGCGCAGTTCAGCGTCAACATGCCGCCACCGCAGCAACCGGGTGGCGCTCGCCTGACGCTGACCATCGAGGGCCAGCGCGATGGCGCGCCCTTTGCACGTCAGTTGAGCCAGCGCACCAGCGTGGTCGACCCGCTGCTGGTCGAGCCGATCGGTGGCAATGCGCAGAATGCGACGCCGCCGAGCGCGCTGGAGGTCAGCGCGCGTCATCCGCTGCTCAACACCGCCAATACCCAGCTGGACGCGACGCTGCAGGGCGAGCCGTTGAGTGTGGCGGAAGCGGGCGAGAGTCGCTGGCGTATCGAACTGCCGCCGCTGGAACGTGACGTCAGTGCCGATGTGCAGATCAGTGCGCGCATCGCGCTGGGCGGGAGCTCGCGGGTGATCGATCTGGCGCCCTATACCCTCAACGAGAATGCGGCGCGGCGTGCCGCCAACCTGGATCGCTCGCCCATCGAGGGTGAGTCCTTCGGTGAGATTCAGGGCCTGGACCAGGCGGTGGAGGAGAAGGAAGACCTCAATGATCTGCTGATGAAGGGCCGCCTGCCCATCGACAAGGTGCCTGCGTTGATCAGTCAGTGGTTCGAAGGAGCTTCGGACTTTGCCCAGCGTGAGGCAGAATCACCGCAAAGCCGCATGATCGCTTACGCCGTGGCCGGTGTGATCGGCCTGCTGGTAGTGATCATGCTGGTGCGTCGCATGACGCGCAAGCCGACTCAGCGGGAGGAACCCCATGTGTGAACTGCTCGGCATGAGTGCCAATGTGCCGACCGATATCTGCTTCAGCTTCGCCGGTTTTCTGCAGCGAGGCGGGGGTACTGGTCCGCACCGCGATGGTTGGGGAATCGCCTTCTATGAAGAGGGCGGTTATCGCGAATTCCGTGACCCGCATCCGTCGGTGGATTCACCCATCGCGCGCATGATTCTCGACTATCCGATCAAGTCGCAGATGGTCATCAGCCATATCCGTCAGGCCAATGTCGGCCAGGTGACACTGGCCAATACCCACCCGTTCACGCGCGAGCTGTGGGGCCGTCAGTGGTGCTATGCCCACAACGGTCAGCTGGCGGACTGGCAGGCACTGCCCCTGCCGTACTATCGCCCGGTGGGCAGTACGGACAGCGAGCACGCCGCCTGCTTCCTGCTCGGCGAGATCCGGCGCGCCTTCCCGAATCCGCCGGCGCGGTGCGAAGACCTGTGGCGGCATCTGCACGCCCAGTGTGAGCGTCTGCGCGGGCTTGGCGTCTTCAATCTGCTGCTCTCCGACGGCGTGCATCTCTACACCTACTGCTCCACCAAGCTGGCGCACATCACGCGTCGCGCGCCCTTCGGGCAGGCGAGCCTCACCGACTTCGAGATGAGCGTCGACTTCCAGCAGCACACCACCGATGCCGATGTGGTCTCGGTGATCGCCACCGATCCGCTGACCGACAACGAGCAATGGCAGCGCCTGCTGCCGGGGCAGCTGGTGGTGTTCCGCGAAGGCGAGCTGGTCGCCAGTCTTGGTGGCGAGTTGCCACTGAGCCAGGAAGAGTCAGGGCAGGAGCAGGCCGAGAGTGGGGCGGTCGATCGCACCGCGACCGCGCGCCGCAAGCCGGATTGGCTGGCTTCTGACTTGAGCTGCTGACGTTTGGCTGAGTCGCTGACGTTTGGCTGAGTCGCTGACGCTGAGCGACGCAGAAAGAGCTTGAACGCCAGATACACGAAGGGCCGCAATCGCGGCCCTTCGTGTTTGCGGCTTTTGCCTGGTCAATGCGTCAGGCTCAGCCTTCGACGTCGTCGAACATGCCGGCGAACATCGGCGAGGACAGGTAGCGCTCGCCGCTGTCCGGCAGGATGACGACGATGGACTTGTCGGCGTAGGCGGGGTCTTCCGCCAGACGCAGCGCCGCGGTCATCGCCGCGCCGCAGGAGATGCCGCACATGATGCCTTCTTCCTGCATGATGCGACGCGCCATGGCCATGGCGTCTTCACTGGCGACGGGCTCGACGCGGTCGATCAGCGCCAGGTCCAGGTTGTCGGGAATGAAGTTGGCACCGATGCCCTGGATCTTGTGCGGGGCCGGCGTGATCGACTCGCCCTGCATGCGCTGGGTGATGATGGCGGATTCCGCCGGTTCCACCGCAACGGCTTCGAGTGACTGGCCGCGCACCGTCTTGAAGTAGCGGGCGATGCCGCTGATGGTGCCGCCGGTGCCGACGCCCGCCACCAGCACGTCCATCTCGCCATCCAGCGCGTCCCACAGCTCCGGGCCGGTGGTCTCTTCGTGGATGCGCGGGTTGGCCGGGTTGGAGAACTGCTGCGGCAGGAAGTAGCGTTCCGGCTCGGCCTTCTGCAGCTCGCAGGCCTTGTCGATGGCGCCCTGCATGCCCTTGGCCGAGTCGGTCAGCACCAGGTTGGCGCCGAGGGATTTCAGCACCTTGCGGCGTTCCATGCTCATGGAGGAGGGCATGGTCAGCGTGACGGGGTAGCCACGCGCCGCGCCGACGAAGGCCAGCGCGATACCGGTGTTGCCGGAGGTCGGCTCGATGATTTCCATGCCCGGCTTGAGCACGCCGCGCTCTTCGGCGTCCCACACCATGCTGGCACCGATACGGCACTTGACCGAGAACGCCGGGTTGCGGGCTTCCACCTTGGCGTACAGGCGTGGATGGCTGCTGAGGCGGTTGATCTTGACCAGCGGCGTATTGCCGATGGCTTGCGAGTTGTCCTGATAGATCTTGGCCATGCGAGGTCCTCTGGGTATCTGGCGGCTAGACAGCGAGCATGCCCGCTGCTTGAGTGAAGTGATGACGCTCAGCAGCGGCTGTCGCGACTGTATGAGCATAAGGTTAAGGGCTAGCCGAGCGCGACTCAAAGGCCTGAAGCGCATAACGACATGGCAAGGTTGGCAGTCGCGGCTAGCCTCTGACCAAGGTCGTACAAGAGTAGTGATCTGATTTAACGAGACTTTTTCGGATGTGAACGATGGTTTCAATCGGTCGTTTTACATCATTGGCCTGACTGGTTAAGGTGAAGCGCGGCGGCCCTGGAGGTTCTTGCCGGGGTGTCGTCGGTGTATTGCCGGCACCTGCGCGCGCGTTGTCGCGCCGTCCTTTTCCCCATCACGCCGTCATTCATGTCATTGTTCACATGTGGGCGTGACGCCCTGATAACAACAAGTGCTGAATTCTCGCCTGTGGCTGCCAGTGAAAGACTCCGCGCCCGGCCACGATCCAGCAGACGAATGCAGTCATGGAGCCCAAGCCATGCATGATGCCAATCCTGCCAACGCCTCGGCAGACCCGGAAGCCGACAAGGCGTCTGATCACGCTGGCCCCGTGACCGGGGACGCCAACCTGATCGTCAGTGGTGAGCCGTTGTCCGGTCTCGAGGATTACCCCTCGATTCTCGAGGTCTTCGAGGCCAGCTGCGCCAACTATGCCGAGCGTCCGGCCTTCAGCTGCATGGACAAGACGCTCAGCTACGCCGATGTGGACCGCCTGTCGCGCAATTTCGCCGCCTGGCTGGAACACGAGACCGGCCTTGAGCCCGGTGATCGCATCGCCATTCAGCTGCCGAATCTGCTGCAGTTCCCGGTGGCGGTATTCGGCGCGCTGCGCGCCGGTCTGGTGGTGGTCAACACCAACCCGCTCTACACCGAGCGCGAGATGCAGCACCAGTTCCATGACTCCGGCGCCCGCGCCATCGTGATTCTGGCCAACATGGCGGACAAGCTCGAGAAGGTGCTCAAGCGCACCGACATCGAGGAGGTCATCATCACCGAGATCGGTGACCTGCATGACTTCCCCAAGCGTCCGCTGATCAACCTGGCGGTGCGCTACGTCAAGAAGATGGTGCCGAAGTACCACCTGCCCGACGCACACGGCCTACGTGACGTGCTCAAGCGCGGGGCGGGGCTCTCGCACACGCGTGTCACGCGCCAGCCCGTGGACATCGCCGCGCTGCAGTACACCGGCGGCACCACCGGGGTTGCCAAGGGCACCATGCTGACCCACCGCAATCTGGTCGCCAACATGCTGCAGGCGCGCGGCGTGATCAGTGATGTGCTCAATGAAGGCCAGGAGGTGCTGATCGCGCCGCTGCCGGTCTATCACATCTATACCTTCACGGTGAATTGCCTCTACAGCATGGAGAGCGGCAACCACAGCGTGCTGATCACCAATCCGCGCGATATCGATGGCTTCATCAAGACACTGGCCAGGACACCGTTCACCGCCTTCGTCGGCCTCAACACGCTGTTCTCGGCGCTGTGTCAGCGTGATGACTTCAAGGCGCTGGACTTCTCGAGTCTCAAGCTGACCATCTCCGGCGGCATGGCGCTGACGCGCAGCGCGGCCGAACGCTGGGAAGCCGTCACCGGCTGCCCGATCGCCGAGGGCTACGGCATGACCGAGACCTCGCCCATCGTCAGCTTCAATCCGCCGCGCGAGCTGCAGCTGGGCACCATCGGCAAGCCGGTGCCGGGCACCGAGCTCAAGGTGGTGGACGCCGATGGCGTGACGCTGGGGCGTGATGCGCCGGGCGAGCTGTGCGTGCGCGGCCCCCAGGTGATGAAGGGTTACTGGCAGCGTGACGACGCCACGCGAGAGGCGATGGATGACGAGGGCTTCATCCGCACCGGCGATATCGCGGTCATCCAGCAAGATGACTTCGTGCGCATCGTCGATCGCAAGAAGGACATGATCATCGTCTCCGGCTTCAATGTGTTCCCCAACGAGATCGAGGACGTGGTCAGCGGCCATCCGGATATCGTCGAGGCGGCAGCAGTGGGCGTGCCGGACGAGCAGAGCGGCGAGGCGATCAAGCTGTTCGTGGTCTCAAGCAACCCGGATCTGGATCGCGACAGCCTGCGCAGCTGGTGCAAGGAGCAGCTGACCGGCTACAAGGTGCCGCGCTTCGTCGAATTCCGCGATGAACTGCCCAAGACCAACGTCGGCAAGGTGCTGCGCCGTGAGCTGCGCGACAGCGAAGAGAGCGCTGGCAATACGCCGCTACGCGAGCACTGAGGACAGTACTGAGGGCAGCGCTGAGCCGGCGGCGTGGTAGAGGACAAGCGCCACCAAGGTTGGGCGCGGCTACGCGCAGGGCTACAATGGACGGCCCGTCACTTGTTGACGGGCCGTTTTGTCATTCAGGTGTCATGGCTTGCTGCCTCGTGCAGGCGAGCGTGAGGCTGAATTCCCGAGAGTTTCCGGCTGCGCGCGTGGCGTGTGGTCGCTGGTTGAGAAGAGGCAGTCCTTGAGCGACACCGCTACCGCACCGTCCGAACATGCGCGTCTTGAAGCCCTCGCGGCTCGCCTTGAACGCGCCCTGAGCCGTGATCAGCGCGAGCTTGGCAAGCGCCTGGCTGGCCTGCGGCGGCGTCTCAAGGAAGGCAAGCCGGTCGATCGTGCCATCAACGATATCGAGAGCCGCCTGGAGGCGAGCATCGCCCAGCGCGCCGCGCGCGAGACGGCACTGGCACGTTGGCAGACACCCGCCGCGCTCAACTATCCGCCGGAACTGCCGGTGGTGGAGCGTCGCGAAGACATCCTCGCCGCCCTCGCCGAGCATCAGATCGTGGTGGTCGCCGGTGAGACCGGCTCGGGCAAGACCACCCAGCTGCCCAAGCTGTGCCTGGAAATGGGGCTGGGGCGCAATGGCCTGATCGGCCACACCCAGCCACGTCGTCTGGCGGCGCGCTCGGTGGCGGCGCGTCTGGCCGAGGAGCTCGAGACGACACTCGGCGAGACGGTCGGGTATCAGGTGCGCTTCAACGACACCACCGGCCCGTCGACGCTGATCAAGCTGATGACCGACGGTATCCTGCTGGCGGAAACCCAGCATGACCCGGACCTGAGCCGCTACGAGGCGATCATCATCGATGAGGCCCACGAGCGCAGTCTGAACATCGACTTCCTGCTCGGTTACCTCAAGCGTCTCACCGCGCGCCGCCCGGACCTCAAGATCATCATCACCTCGGCGACCATCGACGTGGAGCGCTTCAGTCAGCACTTCGCGGCCCAGGATGGCACGCCGGCGCCCATCGTCTCGGTCAGCGGGCGCAACTTCCCGGTCGAGACCCAGTACCTGCCGCTGGTGCGCGATGCCGAGGATGAGGAAGACCTCAGCCTGCAGGAGGGTATCCTGCGCGCGGTGGAAGAGCTGTCGGTGATCGAGCGCGAGAAGGGCTGGATGCAGGGCCCGCGTGACGTGCTGATCTTCCTGCCCGGCGAGCGCGAGATCCGCGCCACCGCGGACACCCTGCGTCGCGCCCAGCTGCGTGATACCGAGGTGCTGCCGCTGTACGCGCGCCTCTCCAACGAAGAGCAGAACCGCGTCTTCCAGCCGCATCGTGGTCGCCGCATCGTGCTGGCCACCAATGTCGCCGAGACCTCGCTGACCGTGCCGGGTATCCGCTACGTGATCGACCCGGGTCTGGTGCGCATCAGCCGCTACAGCTATCGCTCCAAGATCCAGCGTCTGCCGGTGGAGCCGATCAGCCAGGCCAGTGCCAACCAGCGCAAGGGCCGCTGCGGGCGTATCGCCGAAGGCCTGTGCATCCGCCTCTACAGCGAGGAGGACTTCCTCGCGCGCCCGGAATATACCGAGCCGGAAATCCAGCGCACCAACCTGGCATCGGTGATCCTGTCGATGCTGTCGCTCAAGCTGGGCGATATCGAGAAGTTTCCCTTCGTCGATGCGCCGGATTCGCGCTTCGTCACCGATGGCTTCCGCCTGCTGCGCGAGCTGGGCGCGGTGGATGAACACAACCGTCTGAGCCGTGATGGCCGCACCCTGGCGCGTCTGCCCATCGACCCGCGTCTGGCGCGCATGGTGCTTGAGGGCGCCTCGCGCGGCTGCCTGCGTGAAGTGCTGATCATCGTCAGCGCGCTGTCGATCCAGGACCCGCGCGAGCGTCCCGCCGACAAGCGCCAGCAGGCCGATCAGATCCACCACGAGTGGGATGACGACAACTCCGACTTCGTCAGCTGGCTGAATCTGTGGGAAGGCTTCGAACTGGCGCGTGATGCCTTGGGTGCCAACCCGCTGCGCCGCTGGTGCAAGGCGCGCTTCCTCAACTATCTGCGCCTGCGCGAGTGGCATGACACCTTCCGCCAGCTCAAGCAGCTGACGCGCGACCTGGGGCTGGAGATGACCAGCGCCCAGCATGAGCGCGACGCCGAGGCGCAGGCCGAGGTCACCGCGCGGGTACTGGCCTCACCGGGGCAGGGCCGCCGCCCGTCGGTGGCCATCGATCACGAATCACTGCATCGCGCGCTGTTGACCGGGCTGCTCTCCAATCTTGGCCTCAAGCAGGAAAATCGCGAGTATCTCGGGGCGCGCAACCGACGCTTCTTCGTCCACCCGGGTTCCGGTGTGGCCAAGAAGTCGCCCAAGTGGGTAATGGCGGCCGAGATGGTCGAGACCACCAAGCTCTACGCGCGTCAGGTCGCGGCGATCAAGCCCGAGTGGGTCGAACCGCTGGCCGAGCATCTGGTCAAGCGCAGCTACAGCGAGCCGCACTGGGAGATGAAGCGTGCCCAGGTGGTCGCCAGTGAGCAGGTGACCCTGTTCGGGCTGCCCATCGTCACCGCGCGCAAGGTGCATTACGGGCCGCTGGCGCCGGAAGAATCCCGCGAGCTGTTCATTCGCCGTGCGCTGGTCGAGGGCGAATTCCAGACCCGTGCGCCGTTCTTCGCCCACAATCGCGGCCTGATGGATGAGGTCGGTGAGCTTGAGGACCGCGCGCGCAAGCGTGACATCCTCGTCGACGAAGAGACGCTGTTCGCCTTCTATGCCGAGCGCATTCCGGAAGGCATCTACAACGGGCGCAGCTTCGACAAGTGGCGCAAGGAGGCCGAGCGCGACAACCCCGATGTCCTGCATCTGAATCTCGACGACCTGATGGCGCGTGACGCGGAGGAAGTCACCGTCGCGCGCTACCCCGAACAGCTGCACCACAACAGCGTCGCCTACCCGCTGAGCTATCACTTCGCGCCCGGTGCGGTGGATGACGGCGTGACGATGATCGTGCCGGCGGCGATGCTGTCGCAGCTGCCGCGCTATCGCATCGAATGGCTGGTGCCGGGGCTGTTGCGCGACAAGGCCATCGCGCTGATGAAGTCGCTGCCCAAGCAGTACCGCAAGCAGGTGGTGCCGATTCCCAACTGGGTCGATGCCGCACTTGAGGCGCTGACCCCGGACGACGTGCCGCTGACCGATGCGCTGGCCGAGTTCATGCGCGTCAAGACTGGCCTGCGCCTGCCGCAGGATGCCTGGGCGCCCGAAACGCTGGAACCGCACCTGAAGATGAACCTGCGCATCGTCGATCAGGACGGCAAGGTGCTGGGCGAAGGGCGTGATCTCGAAGCGCTGGAAGCGCGCTTCAAGGACTCGGCCGCGGCCGCCGCGCGGGCGATGGCCAACCGCAGTCGTGAAGCCGACAGCGAAGTGCTGGAAGATCTGCCGGAGACGCCGATCGCCACCTCGCACAGCACCACCCAGGCGGGCATCCGCGTCGAGGCCTATCCGGCGCTGGTGGTGAAGGCGGCGGCGCCTGCCGACAGCGGCATGAGTGCCAAGCAGCGCAAGCTGGCGCGCAAGACCGGCAAGAACAGCGCGCCGTCCAGCCATGCGCCTGCCAGCGCGACGGCTCAGGTCGAGCAGAATCTGAGCGTGGAGCTGTTCGATCACCCGGCCAAGGCCGCCGCCGCGCACCGTGATGGCATCACGCGTCTGGCGATGGCACGCCTGCCGGACCAGGTGCGCTATCTGGACCGTGACCTCAAGGCGCTGGAGCGCTGTGCGCTGCTGTTCGCCAAGGTCGGCACGCGTCGCCAGCTGGCGGATGACTTCATCTACAGCGTCTTCGAGCAGGTGATGGCCGTCGAGCCGCTGCCGCGTTCGCGCAGCGAACTGCAGGCGCGTCTCGATGACAGGCGGGCCGAGCTGGTGCCGCACGCCGAGGCGCTGCTCAAGCCGCTGGAAGCCGCGCTCAAGCAGCATCTGGAGCTATCCAAGCGCCTCAAGGGCAAGATCGACTTCTCGATGGCGCTGGTGGTGGCTGATCTCAAGGCCCAGCAGGCGCGCCTGATCACGCCGGGCTTCATCCAGGCCTCCGGTGAATGGCTGCATCAGCTGCCGCGCTATGTGGAGGCGATGCTGATCCGTCTCGACAAGGCGCCGCGTGAGCGCATGCGCGACCAGCGTGACATGGAGGAGGTCAAGGGCTTCGAATCACGCCTTGATGCCCGCCTGAGCAAGGCGCGCGAGCAGGGGCTGCCGGATGCGGAGCTGGAAGAGTTCGGCTGGTGGCTGCAGGAACTGCGCGTCTCGCTGTTTGCCCAGCAGCTCGGCACCCTGGAGACCGTCTCCGCCAAGCGCCTCGAGAAGCGCTGGCAGGAGCTGATGGCGCGCCGCTGATGTCCTGAGGCTGGGCTCTGTCCTGGCTGAAGCTCTGTCATGGCTGAAGCTCTGCCTTGTCGGGAGCCATTCCAGGGCGCTGTGCGTGGCATCAGGGGCTTGCGTGACCGGTACGTGGAGGCGTGCCGCGGCGGGATGGCCCAAGCTGCAGACAGGAATTGCTGTTTAAGCATTCACTGTGATCGCCCGACAAATGCTGACTCGGGCGTCTGGAATCGCCGAGACAGCGTACACTGAACATGGGGCATGACGACGCGGCGCCGGGTCGTGCCCCGCTCAATTCTGGTGATATCCCACGGGATAGCACTGTCAGGAGTGGATGCATGCCAAACAATGACAATGATCACGCTGCCGATACGCAACACGCCAACGCCGGTCAGTCCATGAGCGCCAGCGGCAATCATCGCGTACTGATCACCGGCAGCGGGCTCTACACGCCGCCCAATGCCATCAGCAACGAGGCATTGGTGGCGTCCTTCAATGCCTGGGTGGCGGCGGACAATGCCGCCAATGCCGACGCCATCGCACGTGGTGAGCGAGAGGCGCGCACCGAGTCCAGCGCCGAATTCATCGTCAAGGCCTCGGGTATCCACAGCCGCTACGTGCTGGATGCCGAGGGCATTCTCGACCCGGAGCGCATGCGCCCACGCCTGCCGGCGCGCGCCAATGACCAGCCCTCGGTGCAGTGCGAGATGGGCGTGGCGGCCGCGCGTGAAGCGCTGGCGGCGGCGGGCGTCAACGCCGCGGACCTGGATCTGGTCATCGTGGCCTGTTCAAACCTCGAGCGCCCCTATCCGGCGGTGGCGGTGGAACTGCAGGCCGCGCTCGAGGCCGGTGGCTATGCCTTCGACATGAACGTGGCGTGCAGCTCCGCCACCTTCGGCATCGAGACCGCCGCCAACGCGATTCGCAGCGGCAGTGCCAGGCGTGTGCTGATGGTCAATCCGGAGATCTGCAGTGCGCATCTCAACTTCCGCGACCGTGACAGCCACTTCATCTTCGGGGATGCTTGCACGGCCGTGGTGCTGGAGGCGGCGGATGTCGCCACGCGCACCGATGGCTTCGAGGTGCTCGGCACGCGTCTGGTGACGCGCTTCTCCAACGCGATACGCAACAATTTCGGCTTCCTCAATCGCACGGCGGTGCTTGAGGACGACGTGGCATCCGCGATGACACTCGATAGTGCAAGCCATCGTGAACAGGCCGATGACAAGCTGTTCATCCAGGAAGGGCGGCGCGTCTTCCGCGAGGTCTGCCCGATGGTGGCCGAGCTGATCACCACCCATCTGGGCGAGATCGAGGCAGACGGCGGTGATCTTGATCGCATGTGGCTGCACCAGGCCAACCGCCACATGAACGACATGATCGCGCGTCGCGTGCTCGGGCGTGACCCGTCGAGCGAGGAAGCGCCGATCATTCTCGATCGCTACGCCAATACCAGCTCCGCGGGCTCGGTGATCGCCTTCCATCTCCATCACGCTGATCTGGCGCCGGGGAGCCTGGGGGTATTGTGTTCTTTCGGGGCAGGCTACAGTGCCGGCAGCGTGCTGCTGAAACGCTGCGGTTGAAGCAGGACATTGCGCGAATCCACGCGGCCTGTGCTGGCTCTTGGCGGGCGCGGAACGTATAAAGAAGACCGGACCTGACAGCCAGGGATGTGGCAAGGACCGCTGCAGGAATCCAATAGACTTACAGGTGACGAGATGCACACGATCAAGACTTCCCTGCCGGCACTGCTGGCCATGTCCCTGCTGGCGGGTTGCGCCAGCACCGGAGACAGCGAGCCGAACCCTCAGGACCCCTGGGAGGGCTTCAACCGTAACGTCTATACCTTCAATGACACCCTGGATCGCTATGCCCTCAAGCCGGTCGCGCAGGGCTATGACTATGTGACGCCGGAGCTGGTACAGGATGGCGTGGGCAACTTCTTCTCCAATCTGGGAGAGGTCCGCACCATGTTCAACTCGGTGCTGCAGTGGAAGTGGGCCAATGCCGGTGTCTCCACCGGCCGTCTGCTGCTCAACTCCACCGTCGGCATCGGCGGCCTGTTCGACCCGGCCAGCGAGCTTGGCTGGACAGTGGATGAGGAAGACTTCGGTCAGACCCTCGCCGTCTGGGGGGCAGGGCAGGGGCCGTATCTGGTGCTGCCGCTGTTCGGTCCGAGTACCGTGCGTGATACCGCGGGCATGCCGGTGGATTACTTCGCTGATCCCGTCAACTACGTCGAAGACGACAAGGTGCGTTACGGCCTGAAGGCGCTGGATCTGGTCGATACCCGTGCCGGTCTGCTCGAGCAGGAGAAGCTGATCCAGGGCGATCGCTACAGCTTCATTCGTGATGCCTACCTGCAGCGCCGCAACTTCGAGATCAACGATGGCAAGCTGGGCGATGATCCCTTCGCCAGCGACAGCTTCGATGATGCCGATCTCGACGGTGCCTTCGCACCGGAAGACGACAGCCAGTAACGCGTCACCCGCAGCAGGCGACCGGTACCGTGAAGGGTCAGTGGTGCCGGTCGCGAGGGCAAGCAGCATCAAGACTGCGAGTGGATGGCAGTAAGGACGGGAATGAGGGGTTGGCATGGCGGATGAGCAAGGCAAGCGTCTGTTGATCGGTCTGATTGATCTTCCCGGCTCGCGGCGTGATGCGCTGGCGAACCTGTTGACGGATGAACGCTGTGCGGTGGCGGCCTGTGATGGCATCGCGACACTGCCCAGCGGGGTGGCGGTGGTGGTCGCGCATGTCGAGGCCGTTTCCAGTCATGAGTGGGCGCGTCTGGCCGAGCGCCTGCCGACGGTGGTGGTGGCCGAGAGCCGTGGCGATGAATGCCTGCTGCCGGCGGTGGAGGCCGGGCTGGTCGATTACCTCATCTCGCCGCGCGAGCATGGCTCGGTATTGCGCAGTCTGCTCAAGCGGGCGGCGGAGCATCACCAGCTGGCCCATGAGCACGCCAAGGCACGCGCGCGCCTCGAGGAGCTCAACGAGCACCTGGAGACGCATCTGGCGCTGCTGCGTCAGGACCAGCAGGCCGGTGGCCAGATCCAGCAGCGTCTGCTGCCCCAGAGCGGGCAGCACATCAATGGCGTCAGTTACGAGTACTGCCTGTCGCCGTCGCTGTATCTGTCGGGTGACTTCCTCGAGTATCAGGCGATCGACGAACGCTTCAGCCTGTTCTACTTTGCGGATGTCTCCGGTCATGGCGCCTCGTCGGCCTTCGTGACCGTGCTGCTCAAGCTGTTGTTCGCACGCGCGATCCGCCACTGGGAGGAACATACGCCGGAAACCTTCGGCCCCGAGTGGCTGGCACTGCTCAACCGTGAACTGATCGACAGTGGTATCGGCAAGCATGCCACGGTGATGTGTGGTGTGATGGACCGTGACACGCGCACGCTGCATTACACCCTGGGCGCCCAGCTGCCGATGCCGGTACTGGTCACGCCCGATGGCGAACTGCGTGAGCTGGAAGGTAGCGGTCGGCCGGTGGGGCTCTTCCCAGACACCCGCTATCCAGCGTATCGTGTGGCGCTTCCTGAGCGCTTCCGTCTGTGGCTGGCCAGTGATGGTGTACTGGAATGCCTGCCGGGCGAGGCGCTGGAGGACAGGACTCGAGCACTGCATCAACGGATTCTGAGCAGTGAGGATGTGCAAGGATTGCGTCGTGGACTGGCGCTGGATGGCGAGCTGCCGGATGACCTTACCTTGATGACGCTGACAGGATTCCATGATGGATGAAGGACGTATCCAGGCCGTGTTCGAAGACGGCCTGTTCGTGCTCAAGCTATCCGGTGATGTACGCCTGACGCTGTGTGCCACGCTGGATCAGCAGGTACAGCGCGTGGCTGCGGTTGAGGGACTGGAAAGCGTGATCATCGATCTGCGCGAAGCGACCAATGTCGATTCCACCGCACTGGGCTTTCTGGCCAAGCTGGCGCTGGCGGTCCGCGACCGGCTGGTGATGCCGGCGCAGGTGGTGGCTGCCCATCCCGACGTGCTGACCATGCTCAAGGTGATGGGGTTCGACGAGGTGGCCAGTGTCGTGGACGCCGGCAGCCTGCCGGAGGCGGACCAGGCCGATCTGGACGGGGCTTCCTGCTGCAATGCGCCAGCGCTGAACGAGTCTCAGGATGACGCCGATGCCTCGCCCCAGCAGGAACAGGAGCTGCGCGGACGCATTCTCGAGGCTCACCGGCTGTTGATGTGCCTGAACGGCCACAACCGCCTGGAGTTCCAGCCGCTGATCGAGCTGCTGGAAAGTGAGGAGCATCGCCAGCCGCACTGAAGGCGCGCGCTGGGGCTTTTAGCCTGACAGCACACCGCTGAAAGCACAAAAAGCGCCTGCCGTATTTCACGGCAGGCGCTTTTTGTTGCCTTGGCCATTCAATGAGCTCTTGCTTAACAAGAGCTCATCATCGGCGCTATGCTCGGTTGGCTCAGTGGCTGCGCAGTTCGGCCAGCAGAGTCTCGAGCTTGCGCTGATCGGCCATGAACTTGCGGATACCTTCGCCCATCTTCTCGGTGGCCATGGCGTCTTCGTTCATGTCCCAGCGGAAGTTGGACTCGGTCAGCACTTCCGGCACGTTCTGCTCGGCATCGGCGGCCAGCAGGCGACGTTCCAGCGGGCCGGTGCTCTCGGCCAGCTCACCCAGCAGTGCCGGCGAGATGGTCAGGCGGTCACAGCCGGCCAGCGCTTCGATCTCGCCGGTGTTGCGGAAGCTGGCGCCCATCACGATGGTCTTGTAGCCGTGACCCTTGTAGTGCTCGTAGATGGCCTTGACGGACTTCACGCCCGGGTCGTTGTCGCCGCTGAAGTCGGCGTCCGGCTGATTGGCCTTGTGCCAGTCGAGGATACGACCGACGAAGGGCGAGATCAGCGTCACGCCGGCATCGGCACAGGCCTGGGCCTGGGCGAAGCTGAACAGCAGCGTCAGGTTGGTGCGGATGCCTTCGCGCTCGAGCTTCTCGGCGGCGCGAATGCCTTCCCAGGTGGAGGCGGTCTTGATCAGGATGCGTTCCTGACCGACGCCATTGGCGGCGTAGCGCTCGATGATGCGATGCGCGCGACGGATGGTCTCGTCGGCATCGAAGGACAGGCGGGCGCTGACCTCGGTGGAGACATAGCCCGGCACCAGGCCGGCGATCTCGGTACCGATATCCACGGCCACGGCGTCGACGGCATCATCGATGTCGGTGGCCTTGCGCGCGACTTCGGTCAGGCGCTCGCGACGTGACGGGTCCTGAGCGGCCTGCAGGATCAGTGACGGGTTGGTGGTAGCATCAGTGGGCGCGAAGCGACGAATGGCCTCGAGGTCACCGGTGTCGGCGACGACGGTGGTCATTTCCTTGAGTTGGGAGAGCTTGTCCTGTGCCATGCAAGAGTTTCCTGTACTGAGCGTGAGCCACCCGAAGGGGTGAGTGGCCCTCATGAATAAGGCAAGAGGTGAAGGGCAGGGGCCGCCGGAGCGAGCGCTGCCACCGAGTGTGCACCCACGCCTGCCGGCTGTGAAGACATCTCGGGCCGATCGCCCCAAGTGGATGATCCGCGGGGATTTCATCAGCGTGATGTGACATTCGTCACCTGTGTAGGTCAACTGTATCAATTGTGCGGCGGCGCGCCCACTGTCGTCATCTGACGGCAAGGGCGTGGCGTTTTCGGCACGTGGACATACCATCGACAAACGATTGCAGGAGGGGATGTGGACAAGCGTCAAACCCGTCAGCTGGCCTTGCTGGTCGCGGCCAATACGGCCCTGGCTCCATTGGCCATCGATGCCTATCTGCCGGCATTGCCGGCCATGGCAGAAGACCTGGCGACCACGGTGCACCATACCGAGCTGTCGCTGTCGGTCTTCCTGCTCGGCTTCTCGCTGGGGCAGCTGATCTTCGGCCCGCTGTCAGACCGTATCGGGCGCAAGCCGGTCCTGCTGTCAGGCATCTTCGTCTTCCTGCTGGCGAGTCTGGCCATCACCCAGGTCGAGAGTCTCGAGGGGCTCTATGCGCTGCGCTTCCTGCAGGCGCTGGGCGGCGGCGCCTCGGTGGTCAATTCCTCGGCGATCGTGCGCGATTGCTTCAGTGGCCGCGAGGCGGCCAAGGTGCTGTCCACCGTCGCGGTGATCATGATGCTGGCGCCCTTGATCGCGCCTGCCATCGGCAGTCTGCTGCTGGGCATGGCGGGCTGGTGGCTGATCTTCGCCTTCCTGGCCGCCTATGCCGCCTTCCTGTTGATAGTGCTGCCGCTGCGCTTGCCCGAGACCCGACGCAAGCGCGAGGCGGACGAGCCGCCGGCCAGTCTCCTGCAGGTCGCGCGTGACTATGCCAGCGTGCTGCGCCACGGGCCGGCGATGGGCTATGCGCTGACGCAGGCGATGGGCTTCGGTGGCATGTTCGCCTTCATCACCGCGTCGCCCTACGTCTATATGCAGCATTTCGGAGTGACGGCGGCCTGGTACCCGGTGCTGTTCGGCGCCAACATCCTGTTCATGTTCACCGCCAACCGTCTCAACGTGCGCCTGCTGTCACGCCTGTCGCCGCCGCGTCTGCTGCGCATCGGCATCGGTATCCAGCTGTCTGCCGCCATCCTGCTGGTATCGGCGCTGGCACTGGGGCTGGACCTGCTCTACGTCATCGCACCGCTGCTGATGGTGTTCGTCGGGGCCAACGGCATGGTGGCGCCCAACGCGATCTCCTCGGCGCTGGAGTATTTCCCGCGCATCAGCGCCACGGCCAATGCGCTGATCGGCAGCATGCAGTTTGCCAGTGGCGCCGTGATCGGCATGCTGATCGCAGGTCTGGCGGTGGACAGCCTGTGGCCGATGATTCTCGGCATGCTGGGCACGGCGCTGGTCAGCAATATTCTGCTGCGGGTGCTGGCAGGGCGCCGCGCCCTGGCGCGCCATGAGACGCCGTCCGACTGAGAAAGGCTTGAGCCGGCGACTGTCACACAGTTGTCATGAATGCTTGGCAAGGTACTCCCTGTAGACAAGAAGCCACCTCACTGGCTCATTCCTATCGCAAGGAGTTTCAGGCATGAAGGCGTTCCTCAAGTCCGGTCTCGCAGTGGCTGTCATCGCTGCATCAGTTGGTGCTGCAGAAGCCCGTGAACAGCTGCGCATCGTGGGTTCTTCCACGGTCTATCCGTTCTCCAGCTACGTCGCTGAAGAGCTGGGTGCCACCAGCGATTTCCCGACTCCGGTCATCGAATCCACCGGTTCCGGCGGCGGCATGAAGCTGTTCTGTGAAGGTGTCGGTGACAGCACTCCGGACATCACCAACGCCTCTCGTCGCATGAAGACGTCTGAATTCGAGCGCTGTGAAGAGAACGGCGTGACCGATATCACCGAAGCCATGATCGGCTTCGACGGTATCGCCTTCGCCCAGTCTGTCCGCGATGGCAGCATCGACCTGACCCGTGAGCAGATCACCCTGGCGGTCGCCGCTCAGGTGCCGGTCGACGGCAAGCTGGTCGACAACCCCTACACCAAGTGGTCCGAGATCGACTCCTCCCTGCCGGACCGCAAGATCACCGTCTACGGGCCGCCTTCCACTTCCGGTACCCGTGATGCCTTCGAAGAGCTGGTGATGGAAGTCTCCACCGAAGAGATGGAAGGCTACGGCGGTGAGGGTTACACCAACATCCGTCAGGACGGTCACTACATCGCTGCCGGCGAGAATGACAACCTGATCATCCAGAAGCTGGTCGAGAACACCGAAGCCTTCGGTATCTTCGGCTACTCCTTCCTCGAAGAGAATGCTGACAAGGTCGTCGGTGCTTCCATCGATGGCGTGCAGCCGGAAGCCGATGCCATCTCCTCTGGCGAGTACCCGGTCTCCCGCTCCCTGTTCTACTACGTGAAGAACCAGCACAAGGATGACGTGCCGGCTCAGCAGGCCTACAACGACCTGTTCATGAGCGAGAAGATGATCGGTGAGCTGGGCTACCTGAAGGGCATCGGTCTGATCCCGCTGCCGAAGGAAGAGCGCGCCACGCTTCGCGAGCAGGTCGCTGAGCGCACCAAGCTGACTCTGGCCGATCTCCAGAAGTAAGCAACGCAGCTGACCCTCTGACGCGGCCGGTTGCCCTTGGCAGCCGGCCCGTTTGCTTGACTGGTCGCAGGGTTTCGCAAGGCATGAAGCCTTCCCCCTGTGAACAACGCGACTCCGGGACCCGAAAGATGCAGACTCAGCAGATCTTTCTCTTCTTCATAGGCATCGTGGCGCTGGCTGGCCTGGTGGCCTTCTTCAGCGGCCGCAGCAAGGCACAGCGTGTGCGTGCCAGCGGTGCTGAAATGTACGCCCAGCCGGATCAGTACGGCTGGTTCACGGCAATTTCCAGCGCAGGGCCTGCTCTGCTGGTCGGTCTGGCAGCCGTCGTTGCGATTGCCACCGCAGATATCGATATCGAAGGCATGCAGCTGCTGATCGCCAGTCTGGTCGTCGCAGCCGTCGGCCTGGTCATCGGCCTCGCCCTGGTGAAGCCTGACTTCCATGCGCGCAATGCCATCGAGACCCTCATTCGTTATGTGTTGATCGGCGCGGCGATGATCTCCATCGTCACGACGTTCGGCATTCTGGTCTCGATCATCTTCGAGGCCATCCGCTTCTTCCAGATGGAAAGCTTCTGGACCTTCATCACCGGCACCACCTGGGATCCGGGCAACAGCTTCCAGATGGCGGCCGGCCGTGGTGAAGGCGTCGAGAGCACCGCCAACTTCGGTGCCGTACCGCTGTTCGCCGGTACCTTCATGATCACCCTGATCGCGATGCTGGTGGCCATTCCCATCGGCCTGCTCGCCGCGGTCTACATGGCGGAGTTCGCCCCCGAGAGCGTGCGTACCGTCGCCAAGCCGGTGCTGGAAGTGCTCGCCGGTATCCCGACCGTGGTCTACGGCTTCTTCGCCGCCATCACCGTCGCGCCGCTGATCGTCGACATCTTCTCGCCACTGGGCATCGAGGCGTCCTACAACAACGCGCTGGCGCCGGGTCTGGTCATGGGCATCATGATCATTCCGTTCATTTCCTCACTGTCCGATGACGTCATCACCTCCGTGCCGGACACCATGCGTCAGGGCTCTCTGGCGCTGGGCATGACCCACGGCGAGACCATCCGCAACGTCATTCTGCCGGCCGCGCTGCCGGGCATCATCTCCGCGTCTCTGCTGGCCATGTCACGCGCCCTCGGCGAGACGATGATCGTGGTGATGGCGGCGGGCATGCGTCCGAACCTGACCGCCAACCCGCTGGAAGACATGACCACCGTCACGGTGCGCATCGTTGCCGCGTTGACCGGCGACCAGGAATTCGCGAGTGCCGAGACACTGTCGGCCTTCGCGCTGGGTCTGGTGCTGTTCGTTGTCACTCTGCTGCTGAACATGGTCTCGGTGGTCCTGATCCGCCGCTTCCGTGAGAAGTACAGCGCCAACAACCTCTGAGGCCGAGACTAGACATGAGCCATTCATTCGACGATATCTCGGCCCAGCTGAAGGGCCGTCATCGCCGCACCAAGCGCCTGAAATTCATGTCCATGGGCGCACTCGCCCTGGCCGCCACCTTCCTGGTGGTCTTCATCGGCGACATGGTCATGCGCGGCTACCCGGCCTTCCAGCAGGCAGAACTGCACGTGCCGGTCACCTACAGCGAGCAGTCGCAGGAAATCCCGCTGGCAGCGGTGGAAGAAGACGTGCGTGACCTGGTCAGCCGCGGCTGGCTGCGCCAGCTGCCGCGCGACATGGCCGCTGACGCCAGCCTGATGGGGCAGACGATCGACCGCTGGGTGATCGCCGATGACCAGGTCGATCAGTACCTCAAGGGCCACAAGTCACACCTGAAGCCCAAGCAGACCGCCGTGCTGGACCGCATGATCGAGAACGGCACGGCCGAGCTCAAGTTCAACATCAACTTCTTCACCACCGGTGACTCGAAGTTGCCGGAATACGCCGGTATATGGTCGGCCGCGATGGGCACGATCCTGACGCTGCTGGTCACGCTGGCCTTCGCCTTCCCGGTCGGCGTGCTGACGGCGGTCTATCTGGAGGAGTTCGCTCCGGACAACCGCTTCACCCAGGCAATCGAGATCAACATCAACAACCTGGCGGCGGTGCCGTCGATCCTGTTCGGTCTGCTGGGTCTGGCGATCTTCATCAACTTCTTCGGCATGCCGCGCTCCTCCCCGCTGGTCGGTGGTCTGACGCTGGGTCTGATGACCTTGCCGGTGATCATCATCACCACGCGCTCGGCGCTGCGCAGCGTACCGGACACCATTCGCCAGGCCGCCTTCGGCGTCGGCTGCTCCCGCTGGCAGGTGGTGCGTGACCACGTGCTGCCGCTGTCACTGCCGGGGATCCTGACCGGTTCCATCATCGGCCTGGCACAGGCGATGGGCGAGACCGCACCGTTGATCATCGTCGGCATGGTGGCCTTCATTCCGGATGCGCCGACCGCCATCACCCAGGCTGCCACCGTGCTGCCGGCCCAGATATTCACCTGGGCGGGCGAGCCGGAGCAGGCCTATGTTGAACGTACTGCGGCGGGCATCCTGGTGCTGCTGTCAGTGCTGATCCTACTCAATGCCGCAGCCGTGATGCTGCGCAAGAAATTCGAGCGTCGCTGGTAGGCAGCTGCGAGGCGGCCCGCCGATTGGCCGGTCGCCTTCCACCCTTAGCCCTGGCCCACGACTCATCAAGGAATACGAGACATGAACAGCACCGTCGCCACTCCCGCCAAGCCTGCCGCCGCCACTCGTCCCGGTAGCCCGGTCGTCATCAACGAAGATGCCAACCATGAGCTGGCCATTCGCGTGGAAGACCTCAACCTGTGGTACGGCGAGAAGCAGGCGTTGAAGAACATCAACATCGATGTCTTCCAGAAGAACGTCACCGCCCTGATCGGCCCGTCCGGTTGTGGCAAGTCGACCTTCCTGCGCTGCCTGAACCGCATGAATGACCTGATCCGCAGCGTGCGCATCGAAGGTCTGGTCGAGATGGATGGCCGTGACGTCAACGCGCGCAACATGGATGAAGTGGCATTGCGTCGTCGCGTCGGCATGGTGTTCCAGAAGCCGAACCCGTTCCCCAAGTCCATCTACGACAACATCGCCTACGCGCCGACCATGCACGACCTGGTCAGCCGTCGCGCCGACAAGGATGATCTGGTCGAGAGCGCGCTGCGTGATGCGGGTCTGTGGGAAGAAGTGAAGGACATTCTCGACCAGCCGGGCACCTCGCTGTCCGGTGGCCAGCAGCAGCGTCTGTGCATCGCGCGTGCCATCGCGGTCAAGCCGGACGTCATCCTGATGGATGAGCCGACCTCGGCACTCGACCCGATCTCCACCGCGACCATCGAAGACCTGATGGACAAGCTGAAGACCCAGTTCTCCATCGTCACCGTGACGCACAACATGCAGCAGGCGGCACGTGTCGCCGATTACACCGCCTTCTTCCACATGGGTGAGCTGGTGGAGTACAACGACACCAAGACCATGTTCTCCAACCCGAATACCAAGAAGGCCGAGGACTACATCACCGGTCGCTATGGCTAAGCGGCGCCAGCGTCAGGGCTCGGAGGCTGAGCCCCTGATCGCTGCCTGAGAGCATTGCAGGTCGCACGACGACACGAGGCCCGGATCAATGATCCGGGCCTCGTGTCGTTTCAAGCATCAGGTTGGTTCAGTGTCTGCTGGCGGATCAGCCTTCCAGTTCGACGGCGATCGCGGTGGCCTCACCGCCGCCGATGCACAGCGCCGCGATGCCGCGCTTCTTGCCGCGGCGCTCCAGCGCGTTGATCAGGGTGACGATGATGCGCGAGCCGGTGGAGCCCACCGGGTGCCCCTGGGCGCAGGCGCCGCCGAAGACATTGACCTTGTCATGCGGGATGTCGTGGGCATCCATCGCCAGCAGGGTGACCACCGCGAAGGCCTCGTTGATCTCGAACAGGTCGACGTCTTCTGTGGTCCACTCCAGGCGCTTCATCAGCGAGTCGATGGCGCCGATGGGCGCCAGCGTGAATTCGCTGGGGTGCTGGGAGTGGGTGCTGTGTCCGAGGATACGCGCCTTGACGGCCAGCCCGCGTCGTTCGGCTTCATCACGGCGCGTCAGCACCAGTGCCGAGGCGCCGTCGGAGATGGAGCTGGCATTGGCGGCGGTGATGGTGCCGTCCTTGGCGAAGGCCGGGCGCAGGGTGGGAATCTTGTCGAGATTGGCCTGGAAGGGCTGCTCGTCCTGCTCGACCACGCTCTCGCCCTTGCGGCTCTTGACCGTGACGGCGGCGATTTCCGGCGCGATATCCCCCGACTCGGTCGCCGTCATGGCGCGCCTGAGCGATTCGATGGCGAAGTCGTCCATGCGCTGGCGGTCATAGCCGCGGGCATCGGCCACTTCCTGGGCGAACATGCCCATCAGCTTGCCGGTCTCGGCGTCTTCCAGCCCATCGAAGAACATGTGGTCCTTCAGCTCGCCATGACCGAGGCGATAGCCGCCACGCGCCTGGGTGAGCAGGTGCGGGGCGTTGGACATCGATTCCATCCCGCCGGCCAGCATGATGCGGTTGGTGCCTGCGCGAATCAGATCATGCGCCAGCATGGTGGCCTTCATGCCGGAACCACACAGCTTGTTGATGGTGGTGGCGCCGATGCTGTCCGGCACGCCGGCCTGACGCATGGCCTGCCGCGCCGGGCCCTGCTTGACGCCGGCGGGCAGCACGCAGCCGAAGATGCCCTCGTCGACATCGGCAGGCGTGAGGCCAGCGCGTTCGATGGCCGCCTTGATGGCCACGGCGGCGAGCTGTGGCGCGCTCAGCGTCGAGAGTGAGCCCTTGAGGCCCCCCATCGGCGTGCGGGCGCCGGCGAGAATCACGATGTCATCGGCGCTGGCGGCGGGGCTTGGCGTAGTGCGGGAAGCGGTCGTCATGACGGTCTCCTGTGTCTTGTTATTGGAAGATCGAGTCGTGCAGTCGGCGTTGTGATCACTGCGTGGCTATGCTTTGATCCATTCAATCCCATAAACCAAGCAAGCGCTAGTTATACGATGAATGTAGCCACCGCCTCACCCCGTCGCAAGGAGCTGGTCCGTATCGCTGCCCGCCTGTTCGTCGAGGAGGGTTTCGATCGCACCACCGTCCGCATGCTGGCCCAGGAAATGGGCATCAAGTCCGGCAGTCTCTTCCATCACTTCGCCGACAAGCAGGAAATTCTGTGCGCCGTGATCGAAGAGGGCATGTTCAGTGCGCTGGCCATCGCCCGTGAGCATCTGGCGCGCTGCGAGCCGTACCAGGCAAGCGAAGTGACCGCCTCGGCGGCGTCGCAGCAGCAGCAGGCGCGTGAGCGACTGCTGGCCCTGGCGCGTGCACATCTGGACACGCTGCTAACCGATCGCAATGCCCATGTGGTCGCGCTCTATGAGTGGCGGCGGCTGGAGGGCCTGGCGCGCGAGCATCTCGTCCAGCTGCGCGATGACTACGAAGACCTGTGGCGTGACGCCATCGCCTCCGCCGTGTCCGCAGGGCTGCTCAAGGGCGACGCCGCGCTGCTGCGCCAGTTCATGCTCGGCGCGCTCAACTGGACGGTACGCTGGTATCGCCCCGAGGGAGAGCGCTCCCCCGATGAGCTGGCCGAGGCGCTGGTCGACAGCCTGTGTCGTCTGTCCTGAGCCAGCGTCTGCTACACGCCGTGCGTTACACGGCCTCTGCTACGCAGCGTGCGTTACACGGCGTGCGTTACACGGCGTCCGTTACACGGCCTCTGCAACTTTTGGCCAGTCGAGCGTCACAATGCTTGCTGCCCGACAGGCTTGTCGCTAACTTGACGTTTACGTTAACTGTAGATGGATGGCGCCCAGTCATCTCACATCGCCCCGGAGCACCACTCAGGAGCCAGTCACGCCATGACGCCAAGCGATACAACAACAAACCGCACGTCACGCGCCGCCTCTGCTGCATCTGTCGCACCTGCGAATTCACACGCCATGCAACCCGCCGCCAGCCAGACGCTGAGCGATTATCTGGCCGCCTTCGATATCCAGGCGCTGCGCGATGAATTGTTCACCACGCCGCTCGACGGCGAGGGCGAGCTCGGCAATGCCTATGAGGCGTGTGTCGGGCGTCATCTGCGCGCCGGGCAGGGCGAGCGTATCGCGCTGGTCCATGAAGACGAACAGGGCCGGGTGCGTGAGCTGAGTTACGCACAGCTCGATGAGCAGAGCGCGCGGATGGCGGCTGCCTTGAAGGCACAGGGTGTGATGGCGGGGCAGCGGGTCGCCTGCATGCTGTCGCGTACGCCGGAGCTGATGATCGCGCTGGCCGCGACCTGGCGACTGGGCGCCGTCTATCAGCCGCTGTTCACCGCCTTCGGCACCGATGCGCTCGACTATCGCCTGTCGCGCGCCGAGACGCAGATCGTGATCACCGAGACGAGCCAGCGCAGCAAGTTCACAGAGCTTGCCCGTCATCCCGTGATCATCTGCGTGCGCGGTGAGGAAGATGCGCTGGAGGCGGGCGATCTCGACTGGCAGACATTGATGCAGAGCGAGCCACTGACCGAGCCGCCGGTATTGCTTCCGGCGGAGGCGCCCTTCCTGCAGATGTTCACCTCCGGCACGGTCGGCAAGCCCAAGGGCGTGGCGGTGGCACTGAATGCGCTGCCCGCCTTCTGGCTCTATCAACGCCTGGCGGTGGACCTGCGCCCCGGCGAGCGCTTCTGGAACATGGCCGACCCCGGCTGGGCCTACGGCCTCTACTACGCCATCACCGGCCCGCTGTTGCTGGGTGCCACCACCTACTTCATGCAGGCGCCGTTCAGTGCAGAAGGCGGGCTGGCATTCATGGAGCGTCATCGCATCGACAACTTCGCGGCCGCGCCCACGGCCTATCGCATGCTCAAGGCCTCCGGGCTCGGTGAAGGCGCCTTCGAGCGCCTGAACCTGCGGGTCGCAAGCTCCGCCGGTGAGCCCCTCAACACCGAGGTGGTGGGCTGGGTCGCGCGGGAGCTGGGCTGTGCGGTGATGGACCATTACGGCCAGACCGAGACCGGCATGACCTGCTGCAATCATCACGCGCTGGCCCATGAGGTCGTGGTCGGCAGTGTCGGCTTCCCGTTGCCCGGCTATCGGCTGGCCGTGCTCGACGCCGAGTATCGTGAGCTGCCGCCGGGCGAGCCGGGTGTACTGGCGGTGGATATCGCCCGCTCGCCCGCACACTTCTTCGCCGGTTACACCTGGCAGGAGAAGCAGCCCTGCATCGAGGGCTATTACCTGACCGGAGACGTGGTGGTGGCAGAGCCCGATGGCCGCTTCACCTTCGCCGGGCGTGACGACGACATCATCACCACTGCGGGCTATCGCGTCGGCCCGGCGGATGTCGAGAACGCTGTGCTGGTTCATCCGGCGGTGGCGGAATCGGCGGCGGTCGGCAAGCCGGATGCGCTGCGTGGCGAGATCATCAAGGCCTATGTGGTGCTGCGCGATGGCCATGTCGGCAGTGACGAGCTGGCGGAGGAAATTCGCGCCAGCGTACGTCAGCGACTCTCGGCGCACAGCTATCCCCGCGAGATCGACTTCGTCGACAGCCTGCCCAAGACGCCATCGGGCAAGATCCAGCGTTTCCTGCTGCGGGCACAGGCGCGCGAGAGCTGAACACCGAGCCATATACCTGGCTTTCAGGCATGGTCGGCTATCCGGCGGGGCTTGTGTGTTACCACGCGCCTGTCACCACCGGCCTGTCACCACAGGTCTGTCATCACCTGGCTCTCATCACCTTTCCTGCCATCACCTTACGGGAGACTCGTTTCATGAAGATCGCTGACCACTGCTTTCTGATCACTGGCGCAGCATCCGGCCTCGGGGCCGCCACGGCGTCACGTATCGTCGCGGCCGGCGGCCAGGTGGTGCTGGCGGACCTTGCCGAGGCCGCACGTGAACAGGCCGAGGCGCTGGGGGAGGCGGCACGCTTCTGTCATTGCGATATCACCGACAGCGCCAGTGTCGAGGCCGCACTGGATGTCGCGGAGCAGACCTTCGGTGCCATTCATGGGGTGATCCATTGCGCCGGCGTGGTGAGCGTCGCCAAGCTGGTGGATCGTGACGGCGAGCCTGCCCCGCTGGAGGGCTTCGAGAAGACGCTGGCGATCAATCTGAGCGGTACCTTCAACGTGGCGCGCCTGACGGCGGCACGCATGGCGCGCAATGCCGCCGAAGGCGAGGACGGCGAGCGTGGCATCATTCTCAATACCGCCTCGGTCGCGGCCTTCGACGGCCAGGTAGGGCAGTGTGCCTATAGCGCCTCCAAGGCCGGGGTCGCCGGCATGACGCTGCCGATGGCGCGTGAGCTGGCACGCCATGGCATTCGCGTGATGGCGATTGCGCCCGGCGTGTTCGAGACACCGATGATGGCCGGCATTCCGGAGCCGGCCCGCGAAGCGCTGTGCGAGGCGGTGCCGTTTCCCAAGCGTCTGGGCAAGCCCGATGAGTTCGCGCGTCTGGCCGAGCACATCATCACCAACAGCATGCTCAACGGGGAGGTGATCCGCCTCGATGGCAGCATTCGCATGGCCTGAGGCTGGCGAGCAAGGCTTTCAACGTCTGGATCGGGCTCTCTGGATCGGCTCTGGGGAGAGAGCACGGTACACAAGGAATCTTGCAGGACAGGTTATCTCTGGGGGAGATATTGCTCGATCGCGGCTGCGGTCGGGCTTTTTTGTGTCTGCTTTTTGTGTCTTCTTTTGTGTCTGCCGTGCGCGCGGCGCGGCCTGGAGGCAGGGCTTGCCACTGATGAGACAGGGCTTGCCACCAATGTCGCAGGTCAGAAATCAAACGACCGCTTGACGGTATGGCGAAGGAGGCGTTAATTTCAAACACATGTTTGATAGTGTTGCGTCAGACCTGTTCGCCGCCAGCGACTCGCTTCTTCATTGCTCGAGTGAGTGTTGCGCCGCCTGACAAGCGTCCTGCCGCCACCTGTCGTTGTTCAGGTCAGCGCCGCCGCGTCGCGACGGCTCAAGGAGTAAAGCATGCCGGACTATCAGGCGCCGTTGCGCGACATCCGCTTCGTGATGAATGAGCTGCTCGACTATCCCGCGCACTATGCCAGCCTGCCGGGTGGCGATGAGGCCAGCGACGATATCGTGACCGCCATCCTCGAGGAAGGCGCACGCTTCGCGCACGAGGTGCTGACGCCGCTGAACCAGTCGGGCGACCGCGAGGGCTGTACCTTCGAGGGCGGCGAGGTCAAGGCGCCGAGCGGCTTCAAGGCTGCCTATCAGCAGTATGTCGAGGGCGGCTGGCCGAGTCTGGCTGCCTCACCGGAGCATGGCGGTCAGGGTCTGCCGCCGTCACTGGCGATGGTGCTCTCGGAAATGGTCGCCTCCGCCAACCTGTCGTGGGGCATGTATCCGGGCCTGTCGCATGGCGCGATGAATGCGCTTGAACATCACGGCAGCGAGGTGCTCAAGCAGACCTATCTGACCAAGCTGGTCGAAGGCAGCTGGACCGGCACCATGTGCCTGACCGAACCGCATTGCGGCACGGACCTGGGGCTGATCAAGACCCGCGCCGTGCCGCTGGATGACAGCGATGGCAGCAAGGGCTACCGCATCAGCGGCACCAAGATCTTCATCTCGGCCGGTGAACATGATCTTTCCGAGAACATCGTGCACCTGGTGCTGGCCAAGCTGCCGGATGCTCCGGAAGGCTCGCGTGGCATCTCGCTGTTCGTGGTGCCCAAGTTCCTGCCCGACGCCAATGGCGAGGCCGGTGAGCGCAACGGCGTCAGCTGTGGCTCCATCGAGCACAAGATGGGCATTCACGGCAACGCGACCTGCGTGATGAACTTCGACTCCGCCACAGGCTATCTGGTCGGCCCGCCGCACAAGGGGCTGGCCTGCATGTTCACCATGATGAATGCCGCGCGTCTCGGGGTGGGGATCCAGGGCGTGGCGCTGGCCGAGGCCAGTTTCCAGAATGCGCTGAGCTATGCGCGTGACCGTCTGCAGATGCGTGCCCTGTCTGGCGCCAAGGCGCCTGAGAAGGCGGCCGACCCGATCATCGTGCATCCGGACGTGCGCCGCATGCTGCTGACCCAGAAGGCCATCGCCGAGGGCGGGCGCATGCTGGTGATGTACGCCGCCCAGTTCAATGACATCGTCGAGAATGCTCCGGACAGCGAAGACAAGGCACGTGCCGATACCTTGCTCGGCCTGTTGACGCCCATCGTCAAGGCCTTCCTGACCGAGACCGGCTTCGAGGCGACAAACCATGGCGTGCAGGTCTATGGCGGCCACGGCTTCATTCAGGAATGGGGCATGGAGCAGTTCGTGCGCGATGCACGCATCACCCTGCTCTATGAAGGCACCACCGGTATCCAGGCGCTGGACCTGCTGGGCCGCAAGATCCTGATGAGCCAGGGCGAATCGCTCAAGGTCTTCACCAAGGAGATCCACAAGTTCTGCCAGGCCAGCGAAGGCAGCGAGTTTGCCAATCCGCTCGCTGAGCTCAACCGCGAATGGGGCGAGCTGACCATGGCGGTGGGCATGGGTGCGATGCAGGACCGCGAAGCGGTCGGCGCGGCCAGTGTCGATTACCTGATGTACGCCGGTTACGTCACGCTGGGCTACCTGTGGGCGCGGGCCGGTGAGACGGCCAAGGCCGCGCTGGCGGCCGGCGAAGGGGACGCTGCCTTCTATCAGGCCAAGCTGGATACCGCGCGCTTCTACTTCCAGCGCATCCTGCCGCGCACGCAAGGCCACGCCGCGATGATTCGCGCCGGTGGCGAGACGCTGATGGCGCCGACGGTGGAAGGCTTCGGCAGCGGCTTCGAGATCTGATGACGGTTTCAAGCCTGACAGCAGTTTCAAGGCTCAGCAGTTCGATGTATCGGCAACAGTCGTGTCTTATGCCTCCAGTCAGTGCGCTCTGACTCGGTACCCTTGGGGAGACTTCGGTCTCCCCATTTTTTGTGCGCTTGGTGTCAGTCAGGAGTTTTCCCGACACGAGCAATCAATCTCGTTTCAGTCTTGGCTTGTGACAGGCATGCGCCCAAGATAGGCGCATCGAATGCTGCCCCGCGGTTTCCTCGGGACAGCGACGCGCATGTACTGATGGCAAGTACTGATGGCAAGCACTGACAGGATAGGTGGCGCAGGATGCACGCGAACGATACGCCTGAGGAAAGATCGCGACACGAGGAAATGCCGCCCGAGGCGCAGATGGCCGATGCGCAAGCGCCTGACGATAGCGTTGGCGAGCCACGCAGCGTCAGTGAGGGCACTTCCATCGAGGAGGCCGTGACACGCATGCAGGTGCCACGCGACGAGCGTCAGCAGGAGGCGCTCGAACGCTCCGGGCGTTCTCGCCATGCGCCCAATGTGCGCCGCGCGCTGGAGATTCACCCCTTGCTGGTCGGCATGGCCGCAGTGGTCATCATCATCGGCGGCCTCAAGCTGGCGGCGGACCTGGTGGTCCCGCTACTGCTGGCGGTGTTCGTCGCTGCGGTCTGCGATGCGCCGGTGCGCTGGCTGGCCCGTCACGGCATCGGGCAACGCTTCGGGGTGCCGATCGTCATCCTGACGGTCTGCGTGCTGTTCTCGTCGCTGACGGCGCTGCTGGTCTCGCGCTTCACCCTGTTCAGCGATGAGATGCCCAAGCTTGAGGAGAGCCTGCGCGAACAGTATCAGAGCATGCTGGAATGGCTGGCGGACAGCGGCGTATCCATCGCGCCGGCCCGCTTCAGCGAGCTGGTCGACCCGGCCTCGTTGACCCAGTGGGTGCCGAACCTGCTGACCGGGCTGGGGGGGCTTCTGTCCTCGAGCGTGATCATCGTGCTGACGGCCACCTTCCTGCTCTATGAGGCATTGTCACTGCGCGACAAGCTGGTCAGCACGCTGCGCAGCCCGCATGTCAGTCTGCGCCGCTTCACGCTGTTCTCGCTGACGCTGCGCCGCTATCTGGCGGTCAAGACCTTGATCAGCCTCGTGACCGGGGGACTGGTCGCGATCAGCTGTCTGGTGCTCGATGTGGAGTTCGCCTTCCTGTGGGCCACGCTGGCCTTCTGCCTCAACTACATTCCCAACATCGGCTCGGCGCTGGCCGCGGTGCCTGCGGTGTTGCTGACGCTGGTGATGCCGGAGGGTGGCGCGGTCAAGGCGCTGATGCTGGGCGGCTGTTATCTGGCGATCAACTTCATTCTCGGCAACTTGATCGAGCCGCGCGTGATGGGGCGCACCCTGGGGCTGTCGACGCTGGCCGCCTTCCTGTCGCTGGTGGTGTGGGGCTGGGTGTTCGGGCCGGTGGGCATGCTGTTGTCAGTGCCGATCACCATGACGCTCAAGATCGCCTTCGACTCGCACCCGGGCACGCGCTGGGCGGCGCGCCTGCTGGGCCCCTCCGTGCGCCGGATCCGCCGTCGTCGACGCATGGCGGAGGAATGACCCGCGAGCCAGCTCTGCGTGGATGACCCGCTGTCAGAATGCCAAAGGCCCCGTCACGCTGTGCGTGACGGGGCCTTTGGTTATCGAATCAGTGCGCAGTGACTGGCGGGGCAGTCACCTGTCAGCAAGTCGACTCAGAGGTTCTGCTCGATGAACTGGCTCAGCTGACCCTTGGACTGGGCACCGACCAGAGAGGCGACCTTGGCGCCGGACTTGAACAGGATCACGGTCGGCACGCCACGCACGCCTTGCTCGGCAGCGATTTCCGGCGCGTCATCGACATTGACGTTGACGATCTTCAGGCCTTCGCCTTTCTCGTTGGCGACTTCTTCGACGACCGGCGCCATCATCTTGCACGGACCACACCACGGGGCCCAGAACTTCAGCAGGACCGGGGCTTCAGCGTTGAGAACTTCCTGTTCGAAGTTGGCGCCGGTGACATCGACGTGATTGGACATCTTGTTTCTCCAGGGGATTCGTTTCGCTGTCTGCGGCATTGCCGGACATGCAGGCTGCGTCCGATGGTAGCGCCACTTTGCATCACTGACAAATGGGCATTGTCCATCGGCTCAATAGCACGGGGTTATGATCGCTAGTGTTTTTATAGCTGTTTTATTGGTTTGAGGGAATAGCAACGGGGCAGGCAATGTGGATTGCCTGCCCCGACTTTGGTATTGCCTGTGCGAAGGATCCCGCAGCAAGGAGAGCTCAGAAGAAGGCGTAACGGATGCCCAGCCCCAGCAGCAGTGTCGTCAGCAGGCCCTGCAGCAGGCCGCTGGGCATGTGCCGTGTCAGGCGTGCGCCCAGGCTGATGGCGGGCAGTGAGCCGACCAGCAATGCGCCGAGCAACAGGAAGTCGACATTGCCCAGCCACAGGTGGCCCAGTCCCGCGACCAGGGTCAGCGGGACCGCGTGAGCGATATCGGTGCCGACGATGCGCGCGGTGCTCAACAGCGGGAACAGCATGATCAGCACGGCAGCGCCGAAGGCGCCGGCACCCACGGAGGACAGGGTGACGCACACGCCAAGCACGATGCCTGACAGCACGGTCAGCGGTGCCGCGTGGCGTACGATGAAGCTTTCCGGGCTGATCAGCCCCAGCAGGCGCTTCTTGAACAGCAGCACGCCGGCGGTGAGGATCAACATCACGCCCAGCATGCCCTTGATCAGGCCCGCGTAGGCGGTGGGGTCAGTGAAGAAGGTATGCAGGACCGCAATCGTCAACAGTGCCGCCGGCAGCGAGCCGATGGCCAGGCGCCGGGCGATGGTCCAGTCCACATGGCCCTGGCGATGGTGCGCGAAGGCGCCGCCCGCCTTTGTAATGGAGGCATAGAGCAGGTCAGTGCCCACGGCGATGTGCGGCGGGAAGCCGAACATCAACAGCAGGGGCGTCATCAGCGAGCCGCCGCCCACGCCAGTGACACCGACCGCGAAACCCACTCCGGCGCCTGCCAGCACGTATAGCAGCAGTTGTGTGACTTCCATCCCTACCTACCCCCTTGTCAGGTTACTGTCGCCAATCTACTCTTGAGCGTATATTCCCGAAAGGAATCATTATTCATGATTTTATCGCCCGATCATCTTAGCAAGGTGACCGGCCATGTCCGGGCCACTGTCACGCCGCGTCGCGTCGATGGTGCTTCTCAGGAGAGTGAAGCCGCATGAAACTCCAGCAGTTGCGTTATATCTGGGAAGTCACCCGCCACAACCTGAACGTGTCCGCCACCGCGCAAAGTCTGTATACCTCCCAGCCGGGCATTTCCAAGCAGATTCGTCTGCTGGAAGATGAGCTTGGCGTCGAAATCTTCGCACGCAGTGGCAAGCACCTGACGCGGGTGACCCCGGCCGGCGAGTCCATCGTCGAGCTGGCAAGCCAGGTGCTGCGCACGGTGGAGAACATCAAGCACGTAGCCCAGGAGCACAGTGACGACCGTCGCGGCAGCCTGTCGATCGCCACCACGCACACCCAGGCGCGTTATGCCTTGCCGCCGGTGATCGCCGATTTCACGCGCAAGTACCCGGATGTCGCGCTGCACATGCAGCAGGGCACGCCGAAGCAGATCGCCAACATGGTCAGTGAAGGTCAGGCCGATTTCGCCATCTGCACCGAGTCGCTGGAGCTGTTCAACGACCTCATCCTGCTGCCGTGCTATCGCTGGAACCGCTGCGTGCTGGTGCCCAAGGATCATCCGCTGGCCAATGGCGAGGAACTGACCCTCGAGTCGCTGGCCAGTTATGCGCTGGTCACCTACACCTATGGCTTCACCGGGCGCAGCCAGCTGGATGATGCCTTCAAGTCCCATGGCCTGGCGCCCAACGTGGTGCTGACCGCCTCGGACGCCGATGTCATCAAGACCTATGTGCGCCTCGGCATGGGCATCGGCATCGTCGCGCACATGGCGGTGGACGAGGTGGCCGACGAGGACCTGGTCGCGCTGGACGCCACGCATCTGTTCGAGAGCTCCACGACCAAGATCGGCATCCGTCGCGGCACCTTCATGCGCAGCTACATGTTCGAATTCGTCGAGCGCTTCGCGCCGCACCTGACGCGGGAGCGTGTCGAAGCGGCACTGGCCGCCGGCCCGCGCCACGAGCACGAGATCTTCCACGACATCGAGCTGCCGGTGCGCTGAGTGTCGGTGGACTGAGTGCCGCTCGCCAGATCTGCCACAGCGCAGATGAAAAAGCCCGCCTCCTGAGAGGCGGGCTTTTTGCTGGCTGGGCGGTTCGAGCGCACAGCGTCAACCACAGGGCTCAGTGTGCCAGGTGCAGGCCACATTCGCGGTTGTCTTCCGCCTTGGTCGGGTCGACGTAGTCGAACTCGTTGGGCAGGTCGTGGGCGACCAGATACTCGTGCATCTGCTTGGAAGACCAGTTGAGCACCGGGGCGACCTTGATCAGGCCATCGCCGTTCAGCGAGACCGGCTGCATGCCGGCACGGAAGGCGGTGTCACTGGCGCGCACGGCGGTGAACCACATCTCGGGGTTCAGCTCGCGCAGCGCACGTTCGAAGGGTTCGAGCTTCACTTCACGGGTGAAGGCTTCGTGGCGCGGGTCATCGATATGCGGGGTGAGGCCATCGACGGCTTCACGGTGGGCACGCGTGCGCTGCGGCAGATAGATGATGCGGTTCAGGTTCAGCTTGCGCGTCACCTCATCGGCGAAGCGATAGGTGGCATCGGTGTTGTAGCCGTTGTCCATCCACACGATCGGGATGTCAGGACGGAAGCGCGTCACCATATGCAGGATCACCGCCTCGAAGGGACGGAAGTTGGTGGTGCAGATGGCGTGCTTGTCCAGCGACAGGGCCCAGCGGGTCAGGGCTTCCGGGTCGTTGCCGAATTCGGCATTGATGCGGGCGAGATCGAAGGTATCGGACATGAGGAGTCTCCAGAACGAGGGCACGTCCGATGGAGCGGGGCGCAGGGCTGATCAATGACCAGGAAAGGTCATCAGCAGAGGCGGGTAGCGCTCAAGGAGACGTGCAGGAATGCGCCTACCCTATCAAAGGCAGGCACTGCTTCCCCAATACGAATTCGTTCGAACGTTATATGCCATCGAGTTATGGCGCTCATGACGCCTTATAACGCCGCCTGTCAGCCAAGCGCTTCCATCAGACGCTGGATCTTGGCCAGGCTCTCGCGGTATTCGGCCTCTTCCTCGGAGTCGGCGACCAGACCGCCGCCGCCCCACAGATGCACCTGTCCCTCGGCGATCACCGCCGTGCGGATCGCGATGGAGGTATCCATGTGGCCGCGGATATCCAGATAGCCGAGGCTGCCGCAATAGGCGCTGCGGCGTACCGGCTCCAGCTCCTCGATGATCTGCATGGCGCGGATCTTGGGCGCGCCGGTGATGGAGCCGCCGGGGAAGGCGGCGCCGAGCAGATCCAGCGCATCGCGCCCTTCATCCAGGGTGCTGGTGATGGTACTGACGGAATGGTGCACGTTGGCGTAGCTCTCCAGCGCGCACAGTGAGGGCACCTTGACGCTGCCGGGCGCGGAGACGCGGCCCAGGTCATTGCGCAGCAGGTCGACGATCATCACGTTTTCGGCGCGGTCCTTGGGGCTTTCCAGCAGCTCGGCAGCCAGCCGCGCGTCCTCTTCCGGCGTCGCGCCACGTGCGCGGGTGCCCTTGATCGGCTTGGTCTCGACCGCACGATGATTGACCTCGACGAAGCGCTCCGGCGAGACGGAGACGATCGCCATCTCCTCGCCCTGGGCGTCCTGCCAGCTCAGATAGCCGGCGTAGGGTGTCGGCGTGGCCTGACGCAGGCGCAGGTAGGCATCCCAGCTGTCGCCACTGCAGTCGGCGGAGAAGCGCTGGGTCAGGTTGATCTGATAGCAGTCACCGGCATGCAGATACTCCATCACCTGGCGGAAGCGTTCGCCGTAGCTCGCGCGGTCCAGCAGCGGTGCGAAGGGGGTGTCGAGGGCGAAGTCGGCGCTGCGCGGCGCCGGTTGCTCCAGCCACTCAAGCACCTGCCGGCGCCGTTGGGGCGAGGCGATCAGCCAGCTCTGCTGGCGCTGATGGTCACTGATCAATGCCCAGTCATAGAGACCCAGACGCGCCCAGGGCAGCGCGATATCGTCCTCGGTCGTGGCGGGCAGGTCTTCCAGCGCGCGCCCGAAGTCGTAGCTCCAGTAGCCCAGCAGGCCGGCGATGAATGGCAGGTCTTCGGCTGTCAGGTCATGCCGGGCGAGCTCTTCGCCTGCCAGCGTCTGTGGCAGCAAAGTCAGCAGCTGGCGCTGGGCCTCGATCACCGGCAGGCGGGCGAGGCGCTCCAGCGCTTCACTGAACTGGCTCAGGTCACGCATCGACTCCGGCAGCGGGCCAGTGAGCTTGCCGCCGTGTGGGCCTTGCTCCAGCACGGCCAGCGGGTCGCTGCTGATGATGTCGAAGCGGCCACCGGCCAGCGACGGCTGGCCGCTGTCGAGCAGCACGGCGTCGGGACGTGAGCGCAGGCGTGCGAAGCGCGACAGCGTGGAGGCTTCATCCTCGGCGACGAGGGCGTAGGGCAGGGCGTTGATTTCGAGCGAGATGGTCATGACAGCTTCCGTTGGCGGACAGGGCATTCTAGGCATCCGAAGGCGTTTTGTCCGCCCATGCGTGCGGATTCCGGTGAGGGGCTGGCCTTGTCGGCTTGCCGTTCTCCCGTGCGCTGATTAAGGTGCCTGCCTCTGAACGCCCTGCGCCGTCATCGATGACGGCGTTGACGCGCGTGCTGACGTTCGCCCAGCCCTCTAGCCCAGTCTCTTGACCAGCCCCTGGCACTCCACCGGAGCCCCTGCATGCATCCCGAGTTCGAACATGGCCAACATCTGCTGTCACGTCCCGATCAGAACATCTTCTGGCAGCGTCTCAAGCGGCATGACGCCCAGGGCGGGCGTCGACTGCTGATGCTGCACGGCGCGGGCGTGGCCGGCACGCTGACCTGGGCACCGCTGGTCGGGCATCTCACGGCCCATGATGAACTGATCATCCCGGACCTGCGTGGCATGGGGCAGACGCTGGCGCCGCAGGGTGGCGAGCCTCCTTTCACTCTCGAGCAGGTGGTCGAGGACGTGATGGCGCTGATCGAGACGCAGCGCATCACGCATTTCGACCTGATCGGCTACAGCTTCGGCGGGCTGGTCGCCATGCGCCTCGTCCAGCGTCTGCGCGCCGAGCGCCCGGAGGTGAAGGTCGGCGACATCAGCCTGCTGGAACCGGCGCTGCTGGAGCGCGAATGCCACGCCACCATGCTCAAGGTGCGTGAAGGCTACGCCGAGGCGGCGCGCGCCATGCGCGAAGCCTCAAGCCCCGAGGCGGGCATCACCGCCTTCCTCGACCTCATCTCGCCGCATCGCACGCGCAACCCGCGCGCCGAGCGCATGATGGTGGCGCGATTGGCGCATCGCCATCTGGGATTCGCCAATGCGCTGGACTGTGTCACGCATGCCGTGCGCGAGATCGACCGCGAGGCGCTGCTGGCCGACGTGCTGGCCTCAGGCACCGAGGTGCGCAGCCTGGTCGGCGGCAAGAGCCCGCAGACCCTGCGCGACTATCACAGCCTGCTGGCCGAGCGTCATGCGGGCTGGCAGTCGCTGGAAATCCCCGGCACCGATCACTCGCTGCCTTTCCAGAAACCCCGCCGCATCGGCGCGGAGCTCAGCTTCACATAAATCGCGTGATTGTCGACAAGCCGACCGATGAACGGTCTGGCATTGAGACTCAAGACGCCCCGTCAGCCTGTGCTGGCGGGGCGTCTTTCGTCTCGGCCGCTACCGGCTGGAGTGCCTCTGGCCTGTCGGTGTGTGAAGACTGGCATGGCAGCGTCTCAGGCGGTTCGGCCTTGTTCTGGCAGCCTTTTGTCCAGCGCATGCCAGCTCTCTTACGCCAAAGGTGTAGAGGATTTGGCGGATTGCATCTTGACCCACTCAGGCTCGCTGGCTAGTCTGGCAGTCATTGAATGATTGTCGACAATGGTGCTGAAAGTCCCTCATCGCCATTGTCCTGTCTCAGCCCCTTGTCCAGCCGGATTGCCTGACCGCCATGACCACCGATGCCTTTCACAATGCCACCACCGCTCGAAGCCTCGCGCGCGGCGCCACTGCCGAGCAGGCAGGCCACACCGCCTCCGCGAGTGCTCCGACGCCTGAGGTGCGCACCCTGGCCGAGCGCGTCTTCCACCAGCTGCAGGACGCCATCGTGCGCGGTGAGCTGGCACCGGGCAGCAAGATCACCGAGCCGGGGCTGGCGCAGGCCTATGGCATCTCGCGCGGCCCGTTGCGTGAGGCGATGCGTCGTCTCGAGGTCCATCGCCTGATCGAGCGCGTGCCCCACGTCGGCGCGCGGGTGGTCAAGCTCTCGATGACCGAGCTGCTGGAGCTGTTCGACGTGCGTGAGGCGCTGGAGAGCATGGCCGCGCGTCTGGCGGCGCGGCACATGACGCAGGAGGAGGTCACGCGGCTGCGCAGCGTGCTCAAGACCCACGAGCAGCAGTCGGACCTCAAGACCGGCACCGCCTACTTCCAGAAGGAAGGCGATCTCGACTTCCACTATCAGATCGTCCTCGGCAGCCATAACCACATGCTGATGACGATTCTCTGCGACGACCTCTACTACCTGGTGCGCATGTATCGCACCCAGTTCAGCGCCAGTGGCTCGCGTCCGCAGAAGGCCTTCGTCGAACACCACCGTATCGTCGATGCCATCGAGGCCGGTGACGAGGAGCTGGCGGAGCTGCTGATGCGGCGCCACGTCAGCGCCTCGCGGGAGAACGTCGCCCGCCGCTATGCCGCCACGCTCAAGGAAGAGCAGGGCGAGGAGTGAACTGCCACACCGCTTGCGACCGGATCACCCCCAACAATTCCAACCCCGTCATGGGCCCAGCCCGGGAGATGTCATGTCACGCCATCTGAGTTCCACCGCCTTGCCAAGCCCCGGCGCCCGCTTCCGCGCGGCGCTGGAAGCCAATCGTCCGCTGCCCATCGTCGGCACCATCAATGCCTATACCGCCATCATGGCCGAGCGCGTCGGGCATCAGGCGATCTACCTGTCCGGTGGCGGCGTGGCCAACGCCTCCTACGGGCTGCCGGACCTGGGCATGACCAGCATGAATGACGTGCTGGAAGACGCACGCCGCATCACCGCCGCCAGCGAGCTGCCGCTGCTGGTGGACATCGACACCGGCTGGGGCGGCGCCTTCAACATCGCGCGCACCATTCAGGAGATGGAGCGTGCCGGCGTGGCGGCCGTGCACCTGGAAGACCAGGTCGCCCAGAAGCGCTGCGGGCATCGTCCCAACAAGGCCATCGTCTCCAGCCAGGAAATGGTCGATCGCATCAAGGCGGCCGCCGATGCCCGCCGTGACGACGACTTCTATCTGATCGCGCGTACTGATGCCTTCCAGAAGGAAGGGCTCGAGGCCGCCGTGGCGCGTGCCAATGCCTGTGTCGAGGCCGGGGCGGACGCCATCTTCGCCGAGGCGGTGCATACCCTCGAGGACTACCGTGCCTTCTGCGAGGGCGTCGACGCGCCGATTCTGGCCAACATCACCGAATTCGGCGCCACGCCGCTGTTCAATCAGCGCGAGCTGGGCGATGTCGGCTGCCGGATGGTGCTCTATCCGCTGTCCGCCTTCCGCGCCATGAACGCCGCCGCCCTCAAGGTCTACCAGAACATCCACGACAAGGGTGACCAGAAGGACGTGGTCGACGACATGCAGACCCGCATGGAGCTCTACGACTTCCTCGATTACCACACCTTCGAGCAGAAGCTGGACACCCTGTTCGAGGCCGAAAGCCGCAAGGATTGATGCCAGACGCTCGAGACGGACGCCATGTCTCGTATCAGGAGGCCACTGGCTTCACGGGCCGGCACTTCCGGCCCGACCGTTTCTCCCTCGCTGGCAAACGCCTGGCCGGCGAGGGGCTTGACGCTTTATGCCCTACAAGAAAAAGAACAACTCAATGACGTCACTGCCAAGGAGATCGCGCCATGTCAGATACCACCGCTACCCCGAGCCCTAGTGCCTCCAGCGGCCTGCGCGGCCAGAGTGCCGGCGAGACCGCCCTGTGCACCGTCGGCCAGACCGGCTCCGGCCTTCGCTATCGCGGCTACGATCTGGAGGATCTCGCCGCCCACGCAAGCTTTGAAGAAGTCGCCTATCTGCTGCTCAAGGGCAAGCTGCCCAATCGTTCGGAGCTGGATACCTACATCGCGCGCCTCAAGGGCCTGCGTGGTCTGCCGGATGCCCTGAAGGCGGTGCTGGAGCAGATTCCGGCCAGCGCCCATCCGATGGACGTGATGCGCACCGGCTGCTCGATGCTCGGCAATCTGGAGACCGAAGAGAGCTTCGATGAGCAGTCCGATCAGGCCGACCGCATGCTGGCGGTGTTCCCGTCGATCATCAATTACTGGTATCGCTTCAGCCATGATGGCGTGCGCATCGACACCGAGACCGATGACGACTCCATCGGCGCGCACTTCCTGCACCTTTTGCACGGTGAGGCCCCCAGCGAGCTGCATGCCGCGGTGATGAATACCTCGTTGATCCTCTACGCCGAGCACGAATTCAATGCCTCGACCTTCACCGCGCGTGTCTGCGCCTCGACGCTTTCTGATCTGCATTCCTGCGTGACCGGGGCCATCGGCTCGCTGCGCGGTCCGCTGCATGGCGGTGCCAACGAGGCGGCGATGGCGATGATCGAGCACTGGCGCTCACCGGAGGAAGCCGAGCGCGAGATTCTCGGCATGCTGGAGCGCCGCGAGAAGATCATGGGCTTTGGTCACGCCATCTACCGTGAACGTGACCCCCGCAACGCCATCATCAAGGAATGGTCACGCAAGCTGTCCGAGGATGTGGGCGACACTCAGCTCTACGCCGTCTCCGAGCGCGTCGAAGCCGTGATGTGGCGCGAGAAGAAGCTGTTCTGCAATGCCGACTTCTTCCATGCCAGCGCCTATCACTTCATGGGTATTCCCACCAAGTTGTTCACGCCGATCTTCGTCTGTTCACGCCTGACCGGCTGGGCGGCGCATGTCTTCGAGCAACGCGCCAACAATCGCATCATCCGCCCGAGCGCCGATTACACCGGCCCGGAGCATTGCGACTGGCTGCCCATCGAGCAGCGCGACTGACCCTTTCCTCGGCCAGTCAGCGTGCTGGCCGATCGTTTTCTTGACCGCCTGATGAGTCCGGATGCCCATGAATACCGAGTATCGCAAACCCCTGCCTGGCACGGCGTCACCGGGTACCCCGGTCGACTACTTCGATGCGCGTGCCGCCGTGGAAGACATCACCCCCGGCGCCTACGCCGGTCTGCCCTATACCTCACGCGTACTGGCCGAGAACCTGGTGCGTCGCTGCCCGCCGGATCAGCTGCGCGACAGCCTCGTGCAATTGATCGAACGTCGGCGTGATCTCGATTTCCCCTGGTACCCCGCGCGCGTCGTGTGCCATGACATCCTCGGTCAGACCGCGCTGGTCGACCTGGCCGGCCTGCGCGATGCCATCGCCGAGCGCGGCGGAGACCCGGCCAAGGTCAACCCGGTGGTGCCGACCCAGTTGATCGTCGACCACTCGCTGGCGGTGGAGCACGCCGGCTTCGACAAGGACGCCTTCGCCAAGAATCGCGCCATCGAGGAGCGGCGCAACGAAGACCGCTTCCACTTCATCGACTGGACGCGTCAGGCCTTCGAGAACATCGACGTGATCCCGCCGGGCAACGGCATCATGCACCAGATCAATCTGGAGCGGATGTCGCCGGTGATCGAGTCGCGCGCCGATGAGAAGGGCCATCAGGTCGCCTTCCCGGATACCCTGGTGGGCACCGACAGCCACACGCCGCATGTCGATGCGCTGGGCGTGATCGCCGTCGGCGTCGGCGGGCTCGAGGCCGAGAGCGTGATGCTGGGGCGTGCCTCCTACATGCGTCTGCCGGACATCATCGGCGTGCGCCTCACCGGGCGTCCGCAGCCGGGCATCACCGCCACCGACATCGTGCTGGCGTTGACCGAATTCCTGCGCGCCGAGAAGGTCGTCTCCTCCTATCTGGAATTCTTCGGCGAAGGCGCGGCCAGCCTCACCCTGGGCGATCGCGCCACCATCTCCAACATGACGCCGGAGTACGGCGCCACGGCGGCGATGTTCTACATCGACCAGCAGACGCTGGACTATCTGACCCTGACCGGGCGTGAGCCGGAGAACATCGCGCTGGTCGAGCGCTACGCGCGTGAGACCGGGCTGTGGGCCGACGAGAGCGGCCATATCGAAGGCGCGGTGGAATATGAGCGCGAGCTGACCTTCGACCTGTCCTCGGTGGTGCGCACCCTGGCGGGCCCCTCCAATCCGCACAGTCGCGTGCCGACCAGCGAGCTGGCCGCGCGTGGCATCTCCGGGGTGATCGAGCATGAGCAGGACGAGGACGGGCGCGACCTGATGCCGGATGGCGCGGTGATCATCGCCGCCATCACCAGTTGTACCAACACCTCGAATCCGCGCAATGTCATCGCCGCCGGTCTGCTGGCCAGGCGCGCCAATGCGCTGGGGCTGACGCGCAAGCCGTGGGTCAAGACCTCGCTGGCGCCGGGCTCCAAGGCCGTGCAGCTGTATCTGGAAGAGGCGGAACTGCTGCCGGAACTCGAGCAGCTCGGCTTCGGTATCGTCGGCTTCGCCTGTACCACCTGCAATGGCATGAGCGGTGCGCTGGACCCGACGATCCAGCAGGAAATCGTCGAGCGTGATCTCTATTCCACCGCGGTGCTGTCCGGCAACCGCAACTTCGATGGCCGTATCCACCCCTACGCCAAGCAGGCCTTCCTGGCCTCGCCGCCGCTGGTGGTCGCCTACGCCATCGCCGGCACCATCCGCTTCGACATCGAGAAGGATGTTCTCGGGCATGCGCCGGACGGCTCGCCGATCATGCTCAAGGACCTGTGGCCGAGTGACGAGGAGATCGATGCCATCGTCGGCTCCAGCGTCAAGCCGGACCACTTCCGTCAGGTCTACATCCCGATGTTCGAGGCTCGTCAGGATCGCGACGACACGACCAGTCCGCTCTACGACTGGCGCGAGATGAGCACCTACATCCGTCGTCCGCCGTACTGGGAAGGCGGCCTGGCCAGCGCACCGACGCTCAAGGGCATGCGGGCACTGGCGGTGCTGGGGGACAACATCACCACCGATCACCTGTCGCCCTCCAATGCCATCATGGCCAGCAGTGCGGCGGGTGAGTATCTGGCCGCGATGGGCCTGCCGGAGGAGGACTTCAATTCCTACGCCACTCACCGTGGCGATCACCTCACCGCGCAGCGGGCCACCTTCGCCAATCCCAAGCTGATCAACGAGATGGCCGTGGTGGAAGGGGCGGACGGCAAGCGCGAGGTCAAGCAGGGCTCGCTCACGCGCCTGGAGCCAGAAGGCAAGGTGGTACGCATGTGGGAGGCCATCGAGGCCTACATGCAGCGCAAGCAGCCGTTGATCATCATCGCGGGCGCGGATTACGGCCAGGGCTCGTCGCGTGACTGGGCGGCCAAGGGCGTGCGGCTGGCGGGTGTCGAGGCCATCGTCGCGGAAGGTTTCGAGCGTATCCACCGCACCAATCTGGTCGGCATGGGCGTGATGCCGCTGCAGTTCGCCGCCGGTACCACGCGCAAGACGCTGGCGCTGGATGGCAGCGAGATCTACGCCGTCGAAGGCGAGCCGGCGCCGGGGGCAGAGCTCACGCTGGTGATCGAGCGTACCGCCGGCGACAAGGCAGGCAAGCTCGAGCGCGTGCCGGTCACCTGCCGCCTCGATACCCGTGAGGAAGTCTCCATCTACTCGGCGGGCGGCGTGCTGCAGCGCTTCGCCGAAGACTTCCTGAACTCGCAGGCGCCGGGCGAGACGGCGGCGGAGGTATCAGCATGAGCCAGCAGGCACAGCTCAGGATTCCCGCCACCTATCTGCGTGGCGGCACCAGCAAGGGCGTGTTCTTCCTGCGTGATGAGCTGCCGGAAGCGGCGCAGGTGCCGGGCCCAGCGCGTGATGCCCTGCTGCTGCGCGTGATCGGCAGCCCCGACCCCTACGCCAAGCAGATCGACGGCATGGGGGGCGCGACCTCCAGCACCAGCAAGACGGTGATCATCAGTCGCAGCGAACAGCCGGACCACGACGTCGACTATCTGTTCGGTCAGGTCTCCATCGACTCGCCCTTCGTCGATTGGAGCGGCAACTGCGGCAATCTCTCGGCGGCGGTCGGGCCCTTCGCCATCGAGAAGGGCCTGGTGCCGGCCGAGCGCCTGCCGCGTGATGGCATCGCCGAGGTGCGCATCTGGCAGGCCAACATCGCCAAGACCATCATCGCTCGGGTGCCGATGTGCGAGGGGCGCGTCCAGGAAAGCGGTGACTTCGCCCTGGATGGCGTGACCTTCCCGGCCGCCGAAGTGGCGGTCGCCTTCCGCGACCCCGCCGCTGGCGAGGGCAGCATGTTCCCCACCGGCAATGTGGTCGATACGCTGGAAGTGCCGGAATCGGTGGTCGCGGGCGGGCGGATCCAGGCGACCCTGATCAATGCCGGCATCCCGACCATCTTCGTCGCTGCCCGCGATCTCGGCTATCAGGGCACCGAGCTGCAGGAAGCGATCAATGCAGACGGCGAGGCCCTCGCGCGCCTCGAGACATTGCGCGCCCACGGCGCACTGCGCATGGGGCTGATCCAGGAGCTGGGCGAGGCCGCCAGACGTCAGCACACCCCCAAGGTCGCCTTCGTGGCGCCGCCGGTGGATCACGTCGTCTCCAGTGGTCGCGAGATCAAGGCCGACGAGATCGACGTGCTGATTCGCGCCGTATCGATGGGCAAGCTGCATCACGCCATGATGGGAACCGCGGCCGTCGCCATCGCCGCGGCGGCTGCGGTACCCGGCACGCTGGTCAATCTTGCCGCCGGTGGCGGGGCCGAGGCCGAAGCCGAGCAGACTGGCAGCGCGCGTGACTCGGTGTGCTTCGGGCATCCCTCCGGCACGCTCAGGGTCGGTGCGAGTGCCCATCGTCAGTCACCCTCGGGTCAGGGCCAGCAAGGCGAGGGCGAGTGGACCGTCAGTGAGGCCGTGATGAGTCGCAGCGCGCGTATCCTGATGGAAGGCTGGGTGCGGGTGCCGGCGGAGACCTTGATGCGCTAGCGCCGGTATTGGCAGGCGATGGTCTACTGTCAATATATCCCTCTTGATATCCCTCTTGCGGCATACCGATGAAAGCCGGCCTGGCATGCAAGTGCAGAGGGCCGGCTTTTGTGTATCTGTGGTGCGGACACAGGTATTTCGTGGGATGTGCCGGCATCGCGGGAGATGCATGCGAGCAAAGACGATCCACGACAGGAGGTCACACATGAGCACGCCATCCTCTGATCAGACGGGCGACAGCCGTCTCAGCGCCACTCAAGCCAGTACAAGTCAGGCCAGTACCAACCAGGCCAGCACCAATCAAGCCAGTACCAATCAGGCCAGCGCCAACCAGCGCCCAGACTATGACCCGGAGCTGCAGCAGATCGCCGACTATTTGCTGGGGTATTGCGATGATCCTCATGTCGCGAATGTGGATACGGATACGGATACGGATGGCCTGGCCGGCAAGAGCGTGCGCTCAGGTCCCTCGGCAGAGGCGATGGACACCGCTCGTCTGTGTCTGTTGGATACCCTCGGCTGCGGCATCCTGGCGCTGCGCTTCCCGGAATGCACCAAGCATCTTGGCCCGCTGGTGGCCGAGACCGTGGTGCCGCATGGTGCGCGGGTGCCCGGCACCGCCTTCAGTCTCGATCCCGTCAAGGCGGCGTGGGATATCGGCTGCACCATTCGCTGGCTGGATTACAACGACACCTGGCTGGCGGCGGAGTGGGGGCATCCCTCGGACAATCTCGGCGGCATTCTGGCGGTGGCGGATCACCTCTCGCGTCAGCGTGTCGCACAGGGCAAGCCACCCCTGGTGATGCGCGATGTGCTGGAGAGCATGGTGATGGCCCACGAGATCCAGGGCGTGCTGGCGCTGGACAACAGCTTCAATCGCGTCGGGCTCGACCATGTCATGCTGGTCAAGGTGGCGACCACCGCCGTGACGGCGCGCTTGATGGGGGCGAATCGCGAGCAGTTGCTGTCGGCGCTGTCGCACGCCTTCGTCGATGGCCAGAGTCTGCGCACCTATCGTCATGCGCCCAATGCGGGCTCGCGCAAGAGCTGGGCGGCGGGGGACGCCACTTCACGCGGGGTGCGGCTGGCGGACATCGCCCTGCGTGGTGAGATGGGCGTCCCCGGTGCCCTCAGCGCGCCGCAGTGGGGCTTCAATGATGTCTCCTTCAGTCACGGCAATAGCGATCTCGCGCTCAAGCCTGAAGACGAACGGCACCTGACACTGGCGCGCCCTCTGGGCAGCTACGTGATGGAGAACGTGCTCTTCAAGGTCTCCTTCCCGGCCGAATTCCATGCCCAGACCGCCGCCGAGGCGGCCGTCCAGCTCCATCCCGAGGTGCGCGACCGGCTCGAGGAGATCGAGCGCATCGAGATCACCACCCACGAATCGGCGATCCGCATCATCTCCAAGCAGGGCGCGCTCGCCAATGCGGCGGACCGCGATCACTGCCTGCAATACATGGTCGCGGTGCCGCTGATCTTCGGCGAGTTGAAAGCGGACCACTATGAAGATGGCTTCCATGCCGCTCACCCGGAGATCGACCGGCTGCGAGACAGGATGGTCGTCAAGGAAGAGGCGCGCTTCACCCGCGAGTATCTGGAAGCCGACAAGCGCTCGATCGCCAATGCCCTGCGGGTGGTCTTTTGCGATGGCAGTGCCACCGAGCAGGTGACGGTGGAATACCCGCTGGGACATCGTCGGCGGCGTGAAGAGTCACTCGTCCCGCTCGAGGACAAGTGTCGGGCCAATCTGGCCACCTGCTTCCCGCCCTCGCGGTGCGACACCTTGATGGCGTTGCTGGGCGATCACGAGCGACTCGAAGCACTGCCGGTGCACGAGTTCATGGCGCATTGGGTGCCGTGAGGTGCCGGCCGCATGATGCCCCGTTGGCAATCAGTCATCCAATTGACTGGTGCCGTCATCCGGTATGGGTAAACTGGAAGCGGATTGCACAGGAAGATCGACAGGGGCGCTTGCAAAGACTCGCCGGAGAGCGGGACAACGCCTGCCGGGCCTTCATTGCAAAGGCTTCATCACAAGGGACTCATCATGAAAACATTTCTGCTGCTGGGCGCCATCGCGCTGATCGTCATCTACGTGATCTCGATCTACAACAAGCTGGTCAGTCTCAAGGCGCGCTTCGAGAATGCCTTCGCGCAGATAGAGGTGCAGCTCAAGCGGCGCTATGACCTGATTCCCAATCTGGTCGAGACGGCCAAGGGCTATCTGAGCCATGAGCGTGGCACCCTGGAAGAAGTGATCAATGCCCGCAACAAGGCGATGGCCGCCTTGAATGCCGCAGCGGCGCATCCCGGCAGCATGGACAAGCTGGCTAGCCTGGCCGGTGCCGAGCAGGGGCTGGCGGCGAGCCTGGGCAAGCTGGATGTGGTGGTCGAGGCCTACCCGGAGCTCAAGGCGGACCAGACCATGAGCGATCTGATGGAAGAGCTGACCGCCACCGAGAACCGCGTCGCCTTCGCGCGTCAGGCCTACAACGATGCCGTCACCGACTACAACGTCTATCGCCAGAGCTTCCCGCAGGTGGTGTTCGCGCCGACCTTCGGTCATCGCAGTGATGCAGGCCTGCTGGCCTTCGATGACAGCGTGAAGATCCGCCAGGCGCCGGATGTCAGCTTCTCGTGAGTCGACCGGCTGATGCTTCTCTCGCAGCGGCCTTGCGCTGTGACCCTCACTGTGTAGATGGCGAGCGCGAATGAATTTCTATCATGAGCAGGACAGTGCGCGGCGTCGTACGCGGCTATTGCTGCTGGCCTTCACGGCCATGTCGCTGGTGGTGTCTCTTGCCGCCGGCGCCGTGGTGCATGTCGCGATCAGCAGTTTCCTGGGGCGCCCGGCCGCCACGACGTTTGAATATGTCTGGCCAGTGGCGAGCATCATCTTCCTGTGCAATGCACTGGTCGCGGCGCGTGAGCTGCGGCGCCTGCAGCAGGGCGGTGCGGTCGTGGCCGCACGCCTGGGTGGCAAGCTGGTGGATGTCGAGACCCAGGACTCGCGCGAGCGGCGGGCACTGAATGTCGTGGAAGAAATGGCGATCGCCGCCAATCTGCCCACGCCGCAGCTGTTCCTGCTGCCGCATGAGGCGATGATCAATGCCTTCGCGGCGGGCTATCGGCCCCATGATGCGGTGATCGCGCTGAGTCGCGGGGCGTTGGAGCAGCTGGATCGCAACGAGCTGCAGGGCGTGGTCGCTCACGAGTTCGCCCATATCGCCAATGGCGATATCCGCCTCAACCTGCGTCTGGCGAGTGCGGTCCACGGCCTGGTGTTTCTCTCCGAGGCGGGGCGCTTCCTGATGGGGGCGGGGCGCATCGGCTTCGTGTTGGGCAGGGCGCGCTCCTCCGGTTCCGACAGGAAAGGCGGCATGCCACAGCTGATGCTGGTCGGTGTGGCGCTGTGGTTGCTCGGCAGTCTCGGCGGGCTGGGCGGCAGGCTGTTGCAGCGCGGGGTCGCGCGCTCACGCGAATATCTCGCCGATGCCAGTGCAGTGCGCCTGACGCGTTTCCCGGATGGCATCGCCTCGGCCCTCAAGCGTATCGGTGGCATGGGCTGGCAGGGGCGTATCCAGCATCCGCGCGCCATGACCTACAACCATCTCTTCTTCGTCGAAGCGCGTCCGCCATGGCTGACGGGCTGGTTCGACTCGCATCCGCCGCTGGATGAACGCATCAAGCGCCTGGAACCCCGTTGGGACAGGCAATATCTGAGCGCGCGCCAGCAACCGGTGCATACCTTCGAGCAGCAGGGGCCCATCGGGGCAGAAGTGGTTGGCGGGGTCATGGCGGGTATCGCCGGCGCGGCCGTCATGGGCGAGCTGTCGCGTTCCCGGGGTGAGCTCGAGAACCTGACGCTGTCGCGCTTTCTCTGCCCGCAGCTGGTGGTGGCGATGATCGCGCCTTCGGAGCTCACCCGGCGTGGGGTCTGGCTCACCGAGCTTGAGCGTCAGCATGACTGGCTGGATGGCAAACGCGTGCGCGAGGCGCGGCGCAAGCTCGAGTCCTTGCCGCGGGTCGAGTGGATCCCCTTGCTCAACCGGTTGATACCGCGCTGGCGGGAAGCGGATGAGCGCGCGCATCGCATGCTCAAGGCGCAGACACCTCCGCAGGACATGTTCATCTGGTGTCTGTGGCAGTTGCTGCTGGAATCACTGGACCCGCGAATCGATCGCAAGAGTGACTCGCTGGCCCTGCAGCAATGCCAGCCGGCCTGTCAGCATTGGCTCATGCTGATGGTCGGACTCATCGACGATGAAGCGCTGCGCGAGAACATCTTCCTGGACGCCAGTGCGGAACTTGGTCTGGCGCTTGCGTATCCGCAGTCGCAGCCGGATGGGGATAATCCTGCGCTGCGCTGCCGTCATCTCACGCAGCTGGCTCACCTGCGCCCGATGGACAAGCAGCGCTGGTTCACGGCGCTTGCCCAGGTAGTGCATGCCGACCAGACGCTGGCCGATGAGGAGGTGGCCCTGCTGACACTGTTGGCTCGCGTCATGCAGCTGCCGGAGGCGCGCCTGGAAGCGGCGCTTGAGGCACAGTCGCATTCGCGTGGTGGCTGGCAGGCGCGCCCAGTGTCACGACCCGCGGACGGCAAGGCGGTCTGAGTATCGATCAGGCGAGTGGCTGTTTTTTGCGTCAAAAAGCCCTTGCCATCAAGCCGATTCCTGCGTAAAGTACGCATCCGCTGCTGGGGACGCATGGCGTTGCCAGCGGTGAAAGAGGTTTGCAGGTGATTGTTTTGCTTGATGTTTTTGAAGTCCGCTTCGAAATCATCGATTGACAATCCCGGGCGATTCGCTAGAATGCGCCGCACTCCTTACGGAACAGGTGATCGAGCAACGCTCCTCACCGCTTGATGATGCTTAGAGGCAGTCGACTGACTCATCATCAAGTGCTTGACTTCTCAAGCGTTCCGGGTAGAATATGCCTCCTCGCTTAACAGCGACGCTCTTTAAAAATTTGATCAGGTAATTCGTGTGAGCGCTTGCCGATGAGTGGTGACAAGGTCACCAAATATCGGAGCAAGCCTCTCACGAGAAGTTTGACTCTGAACCAAGTTTGGTCTGCTTAACAGACTATCAAGCTTTCAACTGAAGAGTTTGATCATGGCTCAGATTGAACGCTGGCGGCAGGCTTAACACATGCAAGTCGAGCGGAAACGATCCTAGCTTGCTAGGAGGCGTCGAGCGGCGGACGGGTGAGTAATGCATGGGAATCTGCCCGATAGTGGGGGACAACCTGGGGAAACTCAGGCTAATACCGCATACGTCCTACGGGAGAAAGCAGGGGATCTTCGGACCTTGCGCTATCGGATGAGCCCATGTCGGATTAGCTTGTTGGTGAGGTAATGGCTCACCAAGGCGACGATCCGTAGCTGGTCTGAGAGGATGATCAGCCACACTGGGACTGAGACACGGCCCAGACTCCTACGGGAGGCAGCAGTGGGGAATATTGGACAATGGGCGAAAGCCTGATCCAGCCATGCCGCGTGTGTGAAGAAGGCCTTCGGGTTGTAAAGCACTTTCAGCGAGGAAGAACGCCTTGGGATTAATACTCTCGAGGAAAGACATCACTCGCAGAAGAAGCACCGGCTAACTCCGTGCCAGCAGCCGCGGTAATACGGAGGGTGCAAGCGTTAATCGGAATTACTGGGCGTAAAGCGCGCGTAGGTGGCTAAGTCAGCCAGGTGTGAAAGCCCCGGGCTCAACCTGGGAACGGCATCTGGAACTGCTTGGCTAGAGTGCAGGAGAGGAAGGTAGAATTCCCGGTGTAGCGGTGAAATGCGTAGAGATCGGGAGGAATACCAGTGGCGAAGGCGGCCTTCTGGACTGACACTGACACTGAGGTGCGAAAGCGTGGGTAGCAAACAGGATTAGATACCCTGGTAGTCCACGCCGTAAACGATGTCAACTAGCCGTTGGGTCCCTTGAGGACTTAGTGGCGCAGCTAACGCAATAAGTTGACCGCCTGGGGAGTACGGCCGCAAGGTTAAAACTCAAATGAATTGACGGGGGCCCGCACAAGCGGTGGAGCATGTGGTTTAATTCGATGCAACGCGAAGAACCTTACCTACCCTTGACATCCAGAGGACTTTCCAGAGATGGATTGGTGCCTTCGGGAACTCTGAGACAGGTGCTGCATGGCTGTCGTCAGCTCGTGTTGTGAAATGTTGGGTTAAGTCCCGTAACGAGCGCAACCCCTATCCTTATTTGCCAGCGAGTAATGTCGGGAACTCTAAGGAGACTGCCGGTGACAAACCGGAGGAAGGTGGGGACGACGTCAAGTCATCATGGCCCTTACGGGTAGGGCTACACACGTGCTACAATGGCAAGTACAAAGGGTTGCAATACTGCGAAGTGGAGCCAATCCCATAAAGCTTGCCTCAGTCCGGATTGGAGTCTGCAACTCGACTCCATGAAGTCGGAATCGCTAGTAATCGTGGATCAGAATGCCACGGTGAATACGTTCCCGGGCCTTGTACACACCGCCCGTCACACCATGGGAGTGGACTGCACCAGAAGTGGTTAGCCTAACCTTCGGGAGGGCGATCACCACGGTGTGGTTCATGACTGGGGTGAAGTCGTAACAAGGTAGCCCTAGGGGAACCTGGGGCTGGATCACCTCCTTATCGACACTGTCTACTGCTCGCGGCAAGTGCTCACAACGAATTACCTGATCAAGTTAGTTTATCGAGTAGTAGTGTCGGGTCTGTAGCTCAGTTGGTTAGAGCGCACCCCTGATAAGGGTGAGGTCGGCAGTTCAAATCTGCCCAGACCCACCAAAAGCTTCATGCTTTTGTCGACACGGTTTTGCCGACTTTGGGGCCATAGCTCAGCTGGGAGAGCGCCTGCCTTGCACGCAGGAGGTCAGCGGTTCGATCCCGCTTGGCTCCACCATGAAAGTCCGGTTCAGCTTCTACTACCTGATAACGCTGCACAGTCCACAGTGACAAGCATATCGCCTTCCTCGTGAAGGTTGTGTGACTTCTCACTGTTCTCTGAACAGCCGCTCTTTAACAATGTGAATCATGCTGACGATAGATATGTGCGCCAAGCGCATGTCTATCAAACGATATGTCGGAGAGGTCCGACAGATTCGTAATCCTTGACAGACCCCTTGGGGTTATATGGTCAAGCGATTAAGCGCATACGGTGGATGCCTTGGCAGCCAGAGGCGATGAAGGACGTGATAGCCTGCGATAAGCGTTGGCGAGGTGGCAAATACCCTGCGACCCAACGATTTCCGAATGGGGAAACCCACTCACCATCAGGTGAGTATCTATAGGCCAATACATAACCTATAGAGGCAAACCCGGGGAACTGAAACATCTAAGTACCCGGAGGAAAAGAAATCAACCGAGATTCCCCAAGTAGCGGCGAGCGAACGGGGACCAGCCCTTAAGCGTGACAACTGACAGACGAACAAGCTGGGAAGCTTGACGATACAGGGTGATAGTCCCGTAGTCGAAGTCTGAGTCACGTGAAATCGAGTAGGTCGGGGCACGAGAAACCTTGACTGAACATGGGGGGACCATCCTCCAAGGCTAAATACTCCTGGCTGACCGATAGTGAACCAGTACCGTGAGGGAAAGGCGAAAAGAACCCCGGCGAGGGGAGTGAAATAGATCCTGAAACCGTATGCGTACAAGCAGTGGGAGCACCTTCGTGGTGTGACCGCGTACCTTTTGTATAATGGGTCAGCGACTTATATTCTGTGGCGAGCTTAACCGTATAGGGGAGGCGTAGGGAAACCGAGTCTTAACTGGGCGACCAGTCGCAGGGTATAGACCCGAAACCGGGCGATCTATCCATGGCCAGGGTGAAGATTGAGTAACATCAATTGGAGGCCCGAACCCAAGTATGTTGAAAAATGCTGGGATGAGCTGTGGATCGGAGTGAAAGGCTAATCAAGCCCGGAGATAGCTGGTTCTCCTCGAAAGCTATTTAGGTAGCGCCTCACGTATCACCGCTGGGGGTAGAGCACTGTTTCGGCTAGGGGGTCATCCCGACTTACCAACCCGAGGCAAACTCCGAATACCAGTGAGTGCAGCGTGGGAGACACACAGCGGGTGCTAACGTCCGTTGTGAAAAGGGAAACAACCCAGACCGTCAGCTAAGGTCCCAAAATCCTGATTAAGTGGGAAACGATGTGGGAAGGCTCAGACAGCTAGGAGGTTGGCTTAGAAGCAGCCATCCTTTAAAGAAAGCGTAATAGCTCACTAGTCGAGTCGGCCTGCGCGGAAGATATAACGGGGCTAAATCAGGTACCGAAGCTACGGGTTCATCCTCTGGATGAGCGGTAGAGGAGCGTCGTGTAAGCCAATGAAGGTGGATTGAGAAGTCTGCTGGAGGTATCACGAGTGCGAATGCTGACATGAGTAACGATAAGGGGAGTGAAAAACTCCCCCGCCGGAAGACCAAGGTTTTCTGTTCTACGTTAATCGGAGCAGAGTGAGTCGGCCCCTAAGGCGAGGCGGAAACGCGTAGTCGATGGGAAACGGGTTAATATTCCCGTACCGGATGTGGTTGCGATGGGGGGACGAAGAAGGCTAGGTGAGCCAGGCGTTGGTTGTCCTGGTGAAAGCATGTAGGCCGAGGAATCAGGCAAATCCGGTTCCTCTGAGGTCGAGATGCGAGACGAACTGACCACGGTCAGGAAGTCATTGATGCCACGCTTCCAGGAAAAGCCTCTAAGCTTCAGATCACATGCGACCGTACCCCAAACCGACACAGGTGGTCAGGTAGAGAATACCAAGGCGCTTGAGAGAACTCGGGTGAAGGAACTAGGCAAAATGGCACCGTAACTTCGGGAGAAGGTGCACCGGTTCGAGTGAAGGACTTGCTCCGTAAGCTCTTACCGGTCGAAGATACCAGGTGGCTGCAACTGTTTATTAAAAACACAGCACTCTGCAAACGCGCAAGCGGACGTATAGGGTGTGACGCCTGCCCGGTGCCGGAAGGTTAATTGATGGGGTTAGCTCACGCGAAGCTCTTGATCGAAGCCCCGGTAAACGGCGGCCGTAACTATAACGGTCCTAAGGTAGCGAAATTCCTTGTCGGGTAAGTTCCGACCTGCACGAATGGCGTAATGATGGCCACGCTGTCTCCACCCGAGACTCAGTGAAATTGAAATCGCAGTGAAGATGCTGTGTACCCGCGGCTAGACGGAAAGACCCCGTGAACCTTTACTATAGCTTTACACTGGATGCTGATGTTGTCTGTGTAGGATAGCTGGGAGGCTTTGAAACCACGTCGCCAGATGCGGTGGAGCCAACCTTGAAATACCAGCCTGACATCATTGGCGTTCTAACTCAGGTCCGTTATCCGGATCGAGGACAGTGTATGGTGGGTAGTTTGACTGGGGCGGTCTCCTCCTAAAGAGTAACGGAGGAGCACGAAGGTACCCTCAGCACGGTTGGAAATCGTGCATTGAGTGCAAGAGCATAAGGGTGCTTGACTGCGAGACAGACACGTCGAGCAGGTACGAAAGTAGGTTCTAGTGATCCGGTGGTTCTGTATGGAAGGGCCATCGCTCAACGGATAAAAGGTACTCCGGGGATAACAGGCTGATACCGCCCAAGAGTTCACATCGACGGCGGTGTTTGGCACCTCGATGTCGGCTCATCACATCCTGGGGCTGAAGTCGGTCCCAAGGGTATGGCTGTTCGCCATTTAAAGTGGTACGCGAGCTGGGTTTAGAACGTCGTGAGACAGTTCGGTCCCTATCTGCCGTGGGCGTCGGAAGTTTGAGAAGAGCTGCTCCTAGTACGAGAGGACCGGAGTGGACGAACCTCTGGTGTTCGGGTTGTCATGCCAATGGCATTGCCCGGTAGCTACGTTCGGACGGGATAACCGCTGAAAGCATCTAAGCGGGAAGCCCCCTTCAAGATGAGACTTCCCTGAGGCCTTGCGCCTCCTGAAGGGCCCTTGAAGACTACAAGGTTGATAGGCTGGGTGTGGAAGCACAGCAATGTGTTGAGCTAACCAGTACTAATTGCCCGTGAGGCTTGACCATATAACACCCAAGGGGTTTGCTTCGGCAAACGCCGGGATTGCGACAGGATCGAGACATATCGGTCAGCATGATTCATATTGCGAGTCACGAGGCCACAAGCCTCGGGACTCAGGCATCGCAAGATGCCACCGTTTCGCCTGACGACCATAGCGAGCGTGAACCACCCGATCCCATGCCGAACTCGGAAGTGAAACCGCTTAGCGCCGATGGTAGTGTGGAGTTTCTCCATGTGAGAGTAGGTCATCGTCAGGCACTTATACTGAACCGCCCCTGTAGCCTTGCTGCAGGGGCGGTTCTCTTTGTGGTGAGAAAAGTTGCGCAAAGCAAGAGACGTACGCGCTTCGTGAGGCGTCTGCTGCGCCCATGACGACGGCCTGAGCGTTGTCACAGCCCCATCACGTACATGCACGCTTGTAGAAGGCAGCGGCGAGAAGCTAGACTCCCCAGCCTTCTGTATTGGAGATGATGATGCAACCTCAAGAACTGTTGCTGTATTGCCGCCCTGGCTTCGAGGCCGACCTGGCCGCAGAAGTCAGCGAGAAAGCGGCGTATATCGGCACGCCGGGTTATCCGATTGCGGCACGCGACAGTGGCTTCGTGCGTTATGTGGTGACGGGTGATGAGCCCGCCAACGCCCTGCATCGTGACATGCCGCTACAGGCGTTGGTCTTCGCTCGTCAGACACTGGTGGCACTGGAGCCGCTGGTCGGCATGTCGCGGGAGAATCGTGTCTCGCCGATTCTGCAGCAGGTGGTCGACGCCGGCTGGAGCTTCGAGGAGATCCGCCACGAGATGCCGGATACCAATGATGGCAAGGCGCTGTCGGGGCTGGGCAAGGCCGTCGGTCGCCCGCTGGAGTCCGCGCTCAAGAAGCGGGGCGCCCTGCGCCGCAAGGCCGGTGGTCGGGCGTTGCATGTCTTCTGGACGGATGGCGATGAAGTCCAGCTGGGCATGAGCTTCCCGGGCAACCGCAGCGAATATGCCAATGGCATTCGTCACCTGCGTTCGCCGAGTCGTGCGCCCAGCCGCTCCACGCTCAAGCTGGAAGAGGCGTGGCACGAATTCGTGCCGCGCGATCAGTGGGAGCGTCGCATCGCCACTGGCATGCAGGCAGCGGATCTTGGTGCCGCCCCGGGTGGCTGGACCTTCCAGCTTGTCGAGAAGGGCATGTTCGTGTTCGCGATCGACAATGGCCCGATGAACAAGGACCTGATGGCGACAGGGCAGGTCGAGCATCTCAAGGAAGATGGCTTCACCTGGGAGCCACCGCTGCGCCTGGATTGGCTGGTCTGCGATATCGTCGACAAGCCGATTCGTGTGACCGAGATGGTCGAGCGCTGGCTGAAGAAGCGCTGGTGCAACGAGGCCGTCTTCAACCTCAAGCTGCCGATGAAGCAGCGCTGGAAGGAAGTCTCTCGCTGCCTCGACTATCTGGCCGCCAGTCTCGAGCGTTCCAACGTCGGTGCCGAGATTCGCTGTCGTCATCTGTATCACGACCGTGAAGAGGTCACTGTGCACGTGCGCATCACGCACTGATTGGCTGTTGCTCAATCAGCATGCACGAGTGGCACATGCCCCATACAAGAACCCCACGGCCTGCCCAGGCCGTGGGGTTCTTGTATGGGGGCGTCTGATGCCTTCGCTCGCCGGAGAGGCGCGCTCAGGTATGCTCCAGCAGGATTATCCGCTCCGGTTGGGATAGCATGGGCGCCAGGCGCGCCATCATGCGATCTCTGGCCGGACTGACCGACCATTCCTGCCATGCTCGTGCATCGCGCCATGAGGTGATCAGGATGCGGTGACCCGCGCGGCCGGTTTCCATCAGATTCTCGCCTGAGATGAAGCCCGGGACATGCGTGGCCTCGCGTACGACTTCACGCGAGGCCTGTTCGTAATCCTGTTCCAGTCCCGGCATGATATGCCGTTCGATCAGAACCTTGATCATGCCTGTCTCCCCTTTTTTGTACGTGCCGCCAGCCAGGGCGGCAGGATTGTCAGGAGTCTTCGATGACCGATATCACATTGCCCGAGGCCGATGCCGAACTGGAAACCAGTGGCCTGTATTGCCCGGAACCCATCATGATGCTGCACAACAAGGTGCGTGAGCTTGCCTCGGGTGATCTGTTGCGGGTGGTGGCGACCGACCCTGCCACCACCCGTGATGTGCCCAAGTTCTGCGCCTTTCTCGGCCACACCCTGGAACTGAGCCACGAGACGCCGGAACAGTTCCTGTATTACATCCGCATCAGTTGAGCTCCATCCGCAGCCGCTGAGTCGTTGGCCAAGACTGGCCCTCAGGCTTCGCGGTCATGGACCTCGACGCAGACCTGGTCGCTCTCGCCAGTCATCATCAGCGCGAGAGCCTCCAGCGTCGCCGGGTCCTGCTCGCGTATCTGATTGGCGATGGCGCGCTGGAAGAAATAGACCACATCATGCCGACTGCGCCCCGGGTACAGGCAGTCGTCGCCGGCCAGCACGGGTGTCTGGGTGACGCGAGCCTCATCGACCAGCAAGGCCTCGATGTTGCCATCGCTGTAGAGACGCCAGCCGAAGACCTGCTTGAGCTGCCACTGTGTCTCGCCGTTGGTCATGCACAGCGCGTGGGTACCCAGCGTGTCCGGCAGTTGCTGCAGCAGCGTCGTCTTGTCCGAGACTTCATAGTCGTAATAGGCCGCGGCATGTTCGAGCTCGAACACCTTGTGGTCAGGCGCCAGCATGAAGACTTCGTCGGTTTCCGGGTCGCGATAGCCGACGAAATGCCCCTGCTGCGGGTCTTCCAGCTCGTGGCAGGGCATCAGTCCCTCCATCCACGGCACCATGCCGACGACTTCACCATCCTCGCGCAGCCCCCAGGCCAGTACCGGAATGCTGTAATAGCTGTCCGGATCGCTGTCGAGCTGGTAGAGCATTTCCAACCCGTCGTGTTCCGGCGCCAGCCGGAGAATACGACGTCGTGCACGCATCCTGTCACGCATGACACTCAGGTCGATGACCTTGGCGGAGCGGGGGGAAGATACTGGTACGCCCATGACGAACCCTCCTCAGCAGCTTGTCGATCGTCCTCGGCGTGTGCTGGTGCGTTCTCTCGCTTCTGCCATGTGTGTCGTCAGCGAGAGAGCACTGCCTTGAATAACCATTAGCACAGCCAGAGCCTTGACGGTAACCCCTCCTTGGACGAAATGACCGTCTATCAGCTTTTTCGTGTTTAAACGCAAAAGCCCCGCGTCACCCTGTCGGGTGTCGCGGGGCTTGCTCATCAAGGCGTTTCAGGCAGCTGTCAGCCCAGTATCCAGGCCGAGCTTCCTGTTGGGATGCAGGCTGAGATGCAGGCGCTATCCGCCAGGCGTCACTGACTCGCCATTGCCTCGTCACGCACGCCACGGCGCGCGATGATCCACAGGCGCCAGCCGAGCAGCAGCGCCGCCACGGTCAGACCGGCCACCATGCCGATCCAGTAGCCATAGACGCCCATCTGCTCGATGGACCAGGGCGAGATCGGGAAGGCCTCACTGCCGACACCCAGCAGGTGTCCGCCTCCTAGCCCGACCACCCAGTAGGCGAACATGGTGATCAGCATGATGATGCGTGTGTCCTTGAAGCCGCGCAGTGCGCCTGCCATGGCGACCTGCAGGGAATCCGAGACCTGATAGAGCATCGCCAGGGTGATCAGTGACATGGCCAGGGCCTGGACCTTGAGGTTGCTGGTGTAGAGCGCCACGGCCGGCTCGGCCAGTACCCAGATCACGATGTCATTCACCAGCGCCACCACCAACGAGAAGGCCACGCCATTCCAGGCCACGAAGCGTGCTTCGCGCATGTCGCCACGGCCGATGGTGTGACCGACGCGCACGGTCAGGGCCATCGCCATCGACAGCGGCAGCATGAACAGCAGCGAGGTGAAGTTGAGCGCGACCTGGTGGGCCGCGACCTTGATCTCGCCGAAGCTGGCCACGAACAGGGCGATGACCGTGAACAGCGTGACCTCGAAGAAGATCGCGATCCCGATCGGCAGGCCGACCTTGAGCAGTTCGCCCATCTGCTTGAAATGGGGAGCGCTGGGTTGGCACCACAGCGCCACGGCGCGATATGCGCTGCTGTAACGCGTGTAGGCGAACATGCTCAGGCACATGATCCACATCGCCAGGCCAGTGGCGATACCGCAGCCGGCGGCGCCCATGGCGGGGATGTCGCCCAACAGTCCCGGCAGGGTGATCCCCAGCAGGTCATCCACGCCCGCAGACCCGTAGATCAGCACGTAATTGAGCGGGATGTTCGATATCAGGCCGATCAGGCTGATGATCAGTGCCGGGCGGGTATGGTTCATGCCGTCCGAGTAGGCGCGCAGGACCTGATAGAAGGCGGCACCCGGCATGCCCCAGGCGATGGCCATCAGGTAGAGGGTCGCCTGCTCGGCCACGGCCTCAGGCACCTCCATCAGGGTGAAGATCGGCGCGGCCAGATACCACAGCGCAAGCCCGGACAGGCTGCCGAGCACCAGCGAGATCCACAGCGATTGATGCACGTTGCCTCGCACCTCACCGCTGCGATTGCCCCCCATCAATTGCGCGACCACCGGCGTCAGACCCATCAGGGTGCCCGCCATCAGCAGCAGCAGAGGCACCCACAGGCTTGAGCCCACCGACACGGCTGCCAGGTCCGTGGCCGAGGAACGCCCCGTCATCAACACGTCCACGGCACTCATGCCTGCCTGAGCCAGCTGCGCGCCACAGATCGGCAGCGCCAGGGTCAGCAGGCGTGAGGTTTCCGCTCTGACGCGGGGAATCAGTGGCGGAGGCGGAGAACCGGGGGCCGTCTGAGGCTTGGAGGGGGTGGATGAATCGGCGGGGGGCACGGCAGGCTCCTGCTAGTAATCGAGAATCATTCTTGCTTGGCGCGCCATCCTAGCAGATAAGCAGGTTTCATGAACGCAAGCTGATGAATTATCACGGCTGTGAGCGACACTGTCAGCTGAAATGACGCGCTATACGCTAGCCACGTACAATGAGCCATCCGACAGAGCAGGTTTTCCTGTCGCCATCGAATGCCCACACACTGCCAGCGCTTGCCGAGAATTGCCGTGTCGTCCCATGAGTCCCTACCTGCCGTCCTTTCCTCTGATTCCGCCTGCGGGAGCCCCCGTCGTGCGCATGACCTCGCCACCTTGATGGCGTTGTTCGACGGCCTGTTCGGCGACACCTTCAACACCTTGCTGCGCTGTGATCCCGAAGAGCCGCTGTACCTTCCGGCCGGCATGCAGGGGGAAGGCAGGCATGTCCCGGAATCAGAGCTTGGCTATCACCGCCTCTATCTGGCACGTGGCTTCTTTTCCAGCGCGCTGCATGAGATCAGTCATTGGTGCATCGCAGGCGCCAGACGGCGGCTCGAGGAAGATTACGGCTACTGGTATGCGCCGGATGGTCGCGACGCCGAGCAGCAGCGCGCCTTCGAGAGTGTCGAGGTCGCGCCGCAAGCGCTGGAGCTGCTGTTTCACCGGGCGGTGGGCAAGCCGTTTCATGTCAGCGTCGACAATCTTGAGCTGGAGGTGGATCGAGACGCCTTCGCGCAACGTGTGATGCAGCGCGCCGCCGATGTCGAGCAGCGCGGCCTGCCCGCCCGCGCCGCTGCCTTCCGCCACGCACTCGCCGGTGTCTGGCAGCAGGGGATGCCGCTTGAGCAGGCCATCGCCCATGCCAGGCCCCTGTTGCCTGCGGTGGGGGAGGACGGCCGGCTGGCGTGATGCCTTGTCTGAGCATGCCAGCCGGCAGTGGCGTCGCCCGCTGGGCGTGCCTCCCGGAACTCACCTCCCTGAGCGGGATTGCATTATCTGCAAATCAGCGTTGCACTCACGTTGCAGGTGTCAGGGCTTTGTGATTAGAATGATTCGCATTGACACAATGGTTCCGCTTTTACTGGCCTGCAGGTCTGCTCATGGCAGTCCTCGTCAGGGCAGGACACCTTGAACAGGGGTATTCGATGACTGCTGTATCCATGATTTCTGCATCCTCCGCTCGCAAGCTGTTGTTGAGTGCGCTGGTCGGCGTGACGGCTGTCACGGCCATGCCGGCGCAAGCCCAGGAAGAGGTGAACGTCTACTCCTATCGTCAGGCCTATCTGATCGAGCCGTTCCTCAAGGAGTTCACCGAGGAGACCGGCGTCAAGGTCAACGTGGTATTCGCCAAGCAGGGTCTGGCCGAGCGCCTCAAGCGTGAGGGTCGCAACACGCCTGCTGACGTCCTGCTGACGGTGGATATCGGTCGCCTGCAGGAGCTGGTCGACGAAGAGCTGGTCAAGAGCGTCAATGACGACGTCATCGAAGCCAACCTGCCCGAGCAGTATCACGGTCCTGACAACCAGTGGTTCGGTATCACCACCCGTGCCCGCGTGCTCTACACCAGCGTCGAGCGTCTCGAGGCCGGTCAGGTCGCAAGCTATGACGACCTGGCGGACCCGAGCCTCAAGGGCCGTGTCTGTTCGCGTGCCGGTGATCACCCCTACAACGTGGCATTGATCGCCTCGCGTATCGCCCACAACGGCGAGGAAGCGACCCGCGAATGGCTGGAAGGCTTCAAGGACAACCTGGCGCGCAAGCCGCAGGGCGGGGACCGCGATCAGATCAAGGCGATTCGTGACAACGTCTGTGACGTGGCCATCGGCAACAGCTACTACTACGGCAAGATGCTCGACAATGACGAGCAGCGTCCGTGGGCCGAGAAGGCACGCATCGAGTTCCCGGACCAGAACGGTGTCGGCACGCACATGAACATCTCCGGCATGGCGATGACCAAGTACGCGCCGCACGAAGAGAATGCGCTCAAGCTGATGCGCTTCTTGACCGAGAAGACCGCCCAGCACATGTATGCCGAGGTCAATTTCGAGTACCCGGCCAACCCGGCTGCCGAAAGCTCGGAGCTGCTGACGTCCTGGGGCGAGTTCAAGCAGGATGACCTCTCGCTGACCGAGGTCGCCAAATACCGCAAGCGTGCTGCTCAGATGGTCAATGAAGTCGGCTTCAACCAGTAACGGCACTCACCGCTGGCGTAAGCCATCGGGTGGGATGTCGTGAACGAAGAGGGGCTGTCGCGATGCGACAGCCCCTCTTCGTTTGAGTGAACAATGTAAAATAGACGCAATTGCAGTTGGCAGGTCAGTGAGGAAGAACAGATGACGCAAGGCAAGCGGCTGTTGGCAAAGCGAGGTGCGAGCCTTGAAGAGGAAGCCTGCACGGCAACCAGCGCGACGGAGCTCGCCCTGGAGCGCGCGACTCACAGCACGTCAGGCGCCGAAGACGCGGCGATAAGACGCCGTCAGCGGCGCCTGGGCACGCACATGGGGTGGTTCGCGACGGCCTGGGGGGTCGCCGCGCTGGTGGTGATGCCGGTGCTGGCCGTCATCTGGCTGGCGTTGTTCGGCGATGATGGCAGTGATCAGGCCGGTGACGGCATCTGGCCGCACCTCGTCTCCACCGTGCTGCCTGACTACGTCATGACGAGTCTGGCGCTGGTGGCCGGTGTGGCGGTGCTCAGCGGCAGCATGGGCGTGGTGTCGGCGTGGCTGACCACCATGTATCAGTTCCCGCTGCGGCGCACCTTCGAGTGGTCATTGCTGCTGCCGTTCGCGATTCCCGCCAACGTCATCGCCTACATCTACACCGATGTCTTCGAGTATGCCGGGCCCTTCCAGGGCGCGCTGCGTGCGCTGTTCGGCTGGGACTCGCCGCAGGATTACTACTTCCCCGAGATACGCAGTCTGGGTGGCGCCATCCTGATGCTGTCGCTGGTGCTGTTTCCGTATGTCTTCATGCTGGCGCGCTCGGCATTTCTCGATCAATCACCGTCATTGCGCGATGCCAGCCGCACCCTGGGCTGCAATGGCTGGCAGAGCTTCTGGCGCGTGGCGTTGCCCAGTGCACGCCCGGCGATCGCCGTCGGTCTGGCGCTGGCGATGATGGAGGCGCTCAATGATTTCGGCACCGTCGATTACTTCGCGGTGCGTTCGCTGACCGCCGGCATCTTCAATGTGTGGCTCAACATGGGCAGCCTGCGCGGTGCGGCCCAGATCGCGCTGTGTCTGATGATCTTCGTGGTCACGCTGATCTGGCTGGAACGGCATGCCCGGCGCCGGCAGCGTCAGTTCGGCAAGGGCGATCGCTATCGTCGCTATCGTCGTCCGACCCTGCATGGCTGGCGCGCCGGACTGGCGACACTGGCCTGCCTGCTGCCGCTGCTGTTCGGCTTCCTGTTGCCGGTGGGGCTGCTGACGCGGCATGCCATTCGCTACTTCGAGGAGTCGTGGACGCCGGACTTCGCCGGTTACGCGCTCAATAGCCTGATGCTGTCGGTGAGTGCTGCCGTGTTGACGCTGATCATCGGGGTGCTGCTGGCCTACGCCAAGCGGCTGGATCGCACCGCCAGCGTACAGCAGGCGCTCAAGCTCTCGAGTCTCGGCTATGCCATGCCGGGCGCCGTGCTGGGGCTGGGCGTGCTGGTGCCGCTGTCGGGTTTCGACAATGCGCTGGACAGCTTCCTGCGCGCCAACTTCGGGTTCTCCAGCGGCCTGCTGCTGACGGGGACGATGGGCGCGATCATCATTGCCTATGTGGTGCGCTTCCTTGCCATCGCCGCGGGTTCCATCGAATCGAGCCTCGACAAGGTCACGCCCTCGATGGACATGGCGGCGCGTTCGCTGGGCGAGAACACCTTCTCGACACTGCGCCGGGTGCACCTGCCCTTGATCCGCCCCGGCTTGCTGACCGCGGCGCTGGTGGTCTTCGTCGATGCCATGAAGGAGCTGCCGGCCACCTTGCTGCTGCGGCCCTTCAACTTCGATACGCTCGCCACCCACGTCTATCAGTACGCCTCGGATGAAATGCTCGAGCAGGCGGCGTTGCCGGCGCTGGTGATCGTGGTGGTCGGCATCCTGCCGGTGATCGTGATCTCGCGCACCATCGTGGCCTCGCGCAGCGAGTCATGATGAAGACAGCGTCGGCATCAGCTTATTGCCATATGAGAGTTGTTCCTCGTGTGGAGATCGCCTAGGGTGCAGCGCTCGACACTGACAGGACAACGCCGGAGATGGTTCGCACGATGCTCAAGCCTTACGTAGCCAAGATGCGTGGTGGCCCCCTGAAGCGGGGCAGGCCGCATGTTGCCGATGCCCTGTGGTCATGGCTCGGGGCCTTTCTGGGCATGGCGCTGATCGGCTGGCTGTCCTCGCACTATCTGGCGGTCAGCTCGCTGTTGCTGGTGGGGTCCTTCGGCGCGACCTCGGTGCTGCTCTACGGCGCGCCGCACAGTCCGCTGGCCCAGCCGCGCAATGTACTGGGCGGCAACATGCTGTCGGCACTGGTCGGTGTCGCCTGCTATCACTGGCTGGGCGATGGCTGGCTGGCGGCGGCCATGGCGGTCTCGGTGGCGCTGCTGGTCATGCAGCTGACGCACACCCTGCACCCGCCGGGCGGCGCCACGGCCTTGATCGCGGTGATCGGCGGTCAGCCGCTGCACGAGCTGGGCTACTGGTACGCCCTGTTGCCGGTGGGGCTTGGCTGCTTGGCGATGCTGGTGCTGGCGGTGTTGATCAACAATCTGGCGCGTCATCGTCGCTATCCGCTGCACTGGCATTGAGCCCATCGGATGCGCGTTTCTGCAGGCGACGGCGGAAGATGGTAGACTGGGCCATCGCCTGACGCGAGCGACTGGCAGCAGCCTGATGAGGTCCCTCTGACCGACTCTTTCTTCTCTGCGCCTGATACGCCTCGCTCCCTCTCCCGGCACGTGCCCGGCCAGGCGCCATTCCTTAATGATCGACCAGCACGTGGCCGGTCAGCCGAAGAGATATTGATGACTGAGACTACTGCCAATTCCGTCCCGGCGTTTGCCTCCCTGGGGCTGTCCGCTCCTGTCCTGAAAGCGATCGCCGAGATGGGCTATTCCACGCCGTCTCCCGTCCAGGCAGGTGCGATTCCTGCCGTGCTGGAAGGCCGTGATGTGATGGCTGCCGCGCGCACCGGTACCGGCAAGACCGCCGGTTTTGCCCTGCCGCTGGTCGAGCGCCTCTCACAGAGCGCTCCCGCGGGTGCCCGCAAGATCAAGGCCCTGATCGTCACGCCTACGCGTGAACTGGCCGCGCAGATCGACGAGAACGTCACTGCCTATTCTCGTCACCTGAAGCTGCGCAATGCCGTGGTATTCGGTGGCGTGAAGATCAACCCGCAGATCAGCCGCCTGTCCTCTGGCGTCGAGATCCTGACCGCCACGCCGGGCCGCCTGCTGGACCTGCACTCCCAGAAGGCCATCGATTTCTCCGATCTCGAGACGCTGGTGCTGGATGAAGCGGACCGCATGCTGGACATGGGCTTCATCCACGACATCCGCCGTCTGCTCAAGCTGCTGCCGACCAAGCGCCAGACGTTGCTGTTCTCCGCGACCTTCTCCGATGAGATTCGCGGCATGGCCAACAAGCTGCTGAATGACCCGGTGGCGGTGGAAGCCAGCCCGCGCAACACCACGGCCGAAAAGGTCGAGCAGCATATCCACACCGTGGAGAAGAGCCACAAGCCTTCGCTGCTCAAGCACTTGATCATCAAGGAAAACTGGCACCAGGTGCTGGTCTTCACCCGTACCAAGCACGGTGCCAACCGTCTGGCGACCAAGCTCGAGAAGTCCGGCATCAGTGCCGCGGCGATTCACGGCAACAAGAGCCAGAATGCGCGTACCAAGGCACTGGCCGGCTTCAAGAACGGCGAAGTGCGCGTGCTGGTCGCGACGGACATCGCGGCGCGTGGTCTGGATATCGAGCAGCTGCCGCAGGTCGTCAACTACGAACTGCCCAACGTGCCGGAAGACTACGTGCACCGCATCGGACGTACCGGCCGTGCCGGCGCCAGTGGGCGTGCCATCTCGCTGGTCTCCAGCGATGAGCGCAAGGAACTCGGCGGCATCGAGCGTCTGCTCAAGGGCAAGCTCAAGCGCGTCGAAGTGGAAGGTTTCGTGCCGGAAGTCGATGTCGAGCCGGAACGTGAACCGCGTCAGCCGCGTGGTGGCCAGCGCTCTGGCGGCCAACGCACTGGCGGCAAGCCTGCCGCTGAAGGCCGTGGCAATGGCGGCCAGCGTTCTGGTGGCCAGCGTACTGGCAGCAAGCCTGCCGGTGAAGGCCGTGGCAATGGCGGCCAGCGTTCTGGCGGCCAGCGCACTGGCGGCAAGCCTGCTGGTGAAGGTCGTGGCAATGGCGGCCAGCGTTCTGGCGGGCAGCGCTCTGAAGGTCAGCGTTCTGGCGGCGCGCGCTCGGGTGGTCAGCGCACTGGTGGTCAGCCTCAGCAGACCGCGCGTGTCGATGATGACAACCGCGGCAACCGTGCACCGGTGCAGCGTGAAGTCGATGGCAATCGCGTCGCGCCGCAGCCGGAGGTGAACGGCAACCGTGCGCCGAATGCGCCAAGCAATGATGAGCGCCCGCGTCGCCGCTCGCGTGGTGGCCGCAATCGCTCCAGCGGTGGCAACGGTGGCGGCCGCTCCAACGGCTGAGCCGCGTCGTAGAGGCCAAGGCTTGAACAGAAACGCCCCGACAACCGCAAGGTTGTCGGGGCGTTTGCGTGTCAGGAGCGGTAGCGACTGATCAGACGTCTTCTTCCCAGTCGATCTCGTAATCCGGGCCAGTGCCCTGGATGTCTTGCTCGCCACGCACGCCATCACCGCGCAGGCGGGTATGGATGGCCAGCATCACCAGCACCTCGTTGTCCGGGCGGAAGGGCTGCAGGCCCTGTTCGAACAGCATGTTGTTGCGCTCGCGCGCCCAGTCACCCGGGGCAAGCTCAGGGTAGAGGCCTTCCGCCGGCGCGAACTCGATGAACGGGTCCATGTTGTAGGCGTCGAACAGGCGGGCCAGTGCCTGCTCGTCATCCATGACGCCGGTGGTATAGAGCGTGGTCTGGTAGTAGTCCTGCTCCAGCTCCTTGAGCACATCGAGGGGGCTGACGCCGAAGCTGCGCAGGTCGTCCAGGCTGTAGTCGCCCAGCTCCAGCATCTCGCCATCCAGCCATTCGTCATCCGGCTGGATCAGCACATGCTTCATCTGGCCATCGGGCAGCGCCCAGGCGATGGCCAGCGGCAGACTGGAGTCCTCGCCGGTCTCGACGGCGATGAAGGCGGGGAAGTCCCCTGTTTCGGGTTCATATTCGTGCATGGTGATGTCCAGAGCAGGGAAGCGTGCAGGGAAAGTCGTTGATGCCGATTACAGGCGGAAGAAGCGTGTGGCAGTAGCGCTGGTGGCCTCTGCGAGTTCTTCCATGTCGATACCACGCAGCGCCGCGACCTCCGCCATGATCCACACCAGCAGAGAGGGTTCATGACGCCGCCCCTTGAGCTTGGCGGGCAGATTGCGCGGTACCAGATAGGGGCAATCGGTTTCCAGCATCAGGCGTTCGAGGGGAATCTCGCGGCACAGGCTGCGCAGGTGTTCGCCTCGGCGCTCATCACACAGCCAGCCGGTCAGGCCGATGTGCAGATCGATATCCAGATAGCCGTAGAGCGTCTCGCGCTCACCGGTGAAGCAGTGCACGACGGCGTGACTGATATCGTCGCGCCAGTGCTTGAGCATCTCGAGCATCTGGCGACCGGCGTCACGTTCATGCAGAAACAGCGGCAGGCCTGTCTCGGCGGCCAGCGTCAGCTGCGCTTCGAACGCTCGGGCCTGTTCGGCGGGCGTCGAGAAGTTGCGATTGAAGTCGAGGCCACATTCCCCCACCGCGACGACCTCCGGCTGCGCCAGTAGCTCCCGGATGCCGCGTTCGACACCGTCGTTCCACTGGCTGGCATCATGTGGATGCACGCCGGCGGTGGCAGAAAGGCCACGATAGCGTGCCGCCAGCGCCTGGGCCTCACGCGAGCCATCCAGGCTGGTGCCGGTCAGGATCTGCTGGCTGACGCCCGCCGCGCGTGCTCGCAGCAAGGTGCCCTCGATGTCGCGCGCGTAGCTCTCATGCGTCAGGTTGACGCCGATGTCGACCAGCGCAGAGGGGCTGGCGAAACGCAGCTCCGGTGCCAGCAGCGTCAGCGCGGCCGCGATATCGGCCTCGCCGAGTTCAAGGTCGTCACACAAGGCGGCAAGCGTCTCGTCGGACAGCCGCTCGCTATCATAGTAAGGCAGGGAGGCAGGATCGGCATGCGGGGGAAGCGCGGACATCGGACACCCTTGGGATCGCGGTGAGGGAGAAGACACGTGACAGCGCAAGGCCGGGCGACAGCCCGTCGGCCTGGCACTCGATAGCGCTGCATGCCAGGCGGGTCTTGGCAGTGCAGGGCACGTGACGTGATTTCAAGCGGTCGGCCATTCTACCCAAGGCGCCGGCGTCTTTCAGCCCTTGCGGCGTCTTCCATCGCCTGCACGCTGCGCCTCGGGTAGAATGGCAGCATTCTCCGGCGCGCGTCGCTGGCGGCGGCCTGTCCGCCTGACTCCCACTTCCTCCGTGGCCTTCCCGGCCGTGGACCCGTCACGAGTTGCTGCTGCACATGGCATTGTTACGACTGGAAAATCTTCAGCTGGCCTATGGCCATCACGTCTTGCTCAACGGCGCGGACCTTGTCGTCGAGCGCGGCGAGCGTCTGGCGCTCGTCGGCCGCAACGGCACCGGCAAGTCGACCCTGCTCAAGCTGATCACCGGCGAATTCCAGGCCGATGCCGGTGAGCTGTGGAAGGCACCGGGCCTCAAGATCGGCGTGCTCTCGCAGGACTTGCCGGCCGCCGAAGGACGCACCATCTTCGATATCGTCGCTGAAGGCCTGCCGAAGGCGGGCGCGCTGCTGGCGGAATATCATCACCTGATCAGCGACCCCGAGCCGGACCTCAAGCGTCTCGAGCATGTGCAGGTCGCGCTGGAAAGCGTCGATGGCTGGCAGTTCCAGCAGCGTATCGATACCGTGCTGACCCGCCTGGGCCTGCCGGAAGACACCATGATGGAAGACCTGTCCGGCGGCTGGCGCCGTCGTGTCGCACTGGCGCGTGCGCTGGTCTCCGACCCGGACTTGCTGCTGCTCGATGAGCCGACCAACCATCTGGATCTCGATACCATCGCCTGGCTGGAAGAGCAGGTCGCGGCCTTCTCAGGCGCCGTGCTGTTCATCACCCACGACAGGGCCTTCCTGAAGCGCCTCGCGACCCAGATTCTGGAGCTGGACCGTGGCCGTCTCGGGCGTTACCCGGGCGATTACGCGGCCTACCAGGCCCAGAAGCAGCACGAGATGGATGTCGAGGCCAAGGAGAACTCCGAGTTCGACAAGAAACTGGCCCAGGAAGAGACCTGGATCCGCCAGGGGGTCAAGGCGCGTCGTACCCGCAATGAAGGCCGTGTGCGTGCGCTAGAGAAGATGCGTGCCGAGCGTGGCCAGCGGCGTGAAGTGCAGGGCCGTGCGCGTATCGCCGTCGACTCCGCCGAGCGCAGCGGCAAGCGGGTCGTGGAGCTGGAGAACGTCAGCTATCGCTACGACGAGGCGCAGGAGCAGTGGGTCATCCGTGACTTGAGCGTCGAGATCCAGCGCGGTGACAAGGTCGGCCTGCTGGGGCGCAACGGCGCGGGCAAGACCACGCTGCTGCACATTCTGCTAGGTCAGCTGGAAGCCAGCGAAGGCAAGCGCATCGAAGGCACCAAGCTGCAGATCGCCTACTTCGATCAGCTGCGCAAGGGCCTCGACATGGAAGCCACCGTCTACGACAACGTGGCGCGCGGCAGCGACCGTGTCACGGTCGGCGGGCGTGACATGCACGTGATGAGCTACCTGCAGAACTTCCTGTTCACGCCGGACCGCGCGCGTCAGCCGGTTCGCTCCCTGTCAGGGGGCGAGTCCAACCGTCTGCTGCTGGCGCGTCTGTTCACCATGCCAGCCAACGTGCTGGTGCTCGATGAGCCGACCAACGACCTGGATGTCGAGACGCTGGAGCTGCTCGAGGAGCTGTTGCTCGACTTCGACGGCACCGTGCTGCTGGTTTCCCACGACCGTGCCTTCATGGACAACGTGGTCACCAACATCCTCGCCTTCGAGGGCGACGGGGTCGTCAAGCCGTATGTCGGGGGCTACAGTGACTGGATACGTCAGGGCGGGCATCTGCCGCCGGCACCGTGGGAAGTCGAGCGTGAGCGTGAGGAAAAGCACCGTCGTGATGCCCAGGCAGAAGACGAGCGCCGCAAGCGTGAGGCCGCCCAGGCGCAGCAGGCCAACAAGAAGGTCAAGCTGCCCTACAAGTTCCAGCGCGAGCTGGACCTGATTCCGGCGACCATCGAGAAGCTGGAAGCGGAGATCGCGACGCTGGAAGCCGAGATCGCGGCGCCGGAGTTCTACACCGGGGATGCCAAGGCGGTGAAGAACACGCTGGAGAAGCTCAGCCACAAGCAGCAGGTGCTGGAAGAGACGATGGAACGCTGGATGGAACTTGAAGCCATGCAGGAAGGCTGAAGCCGCAAGTGACGGTCATGAGTGACGATGCTTGATGACCGTGCGGTGCAGAAAGCCCGTCAGCTGAACACACAAGAGGGCTGCCCATGGGCAGCCCTCTTGTCGTCCCTCACATGTCATCGACGTGAGGTGTCGTCTGGCATGAGGTGTCGTCTAGCCGGCCGTCATCATTCCTCGCTGTCATCCGCGCCGACGCGCACCGCCAGCACGTCGCACTGGGCACCGTGCAGGACACCCGTGGAGGTGGAGCCCAGCAGCAGCGCAAAGCCATGTCGACCATGCGAGCCGACCACGATCAGGTCCACGTCGTGTTCGGCCGCGAAGCGATGAATCTCGCTGTCCGGCATGCCGACCACCACGTACTGGTCTTCGGCGGCGATATCATGAGGGGAGGCGATCTCGCCGAGCCGTTCACGGGCGTGGGAATCCAGCTGGTCCTGGATGCTGGTCAGATCCATCGGGATATCACCGCCATAGGCAAAACCCAACGGTTCCAGCGTATGGATGATGGAAATCTTGGCGCCGTTGCGCTTGGCGATCGGCAGTGCCCGCTCCAGCACCAGATGGGAATCCTTGGTCAGGTCGACAGCGACCAGTACATGCTTGTATTCGTTGCTCATCCTGAGGTCCTCCCGCAGAGGTTGGCCATTCGAGTGGCGTCGTGCACCTGCTTCCATGCTAGGCTTGCCGCCCCCTTGAACACAATGACTTACATCAACGTAATGGCAGTGCGTGATACGCAACACTGCGGGGCTGCATAGCCTATCTTGCGCTTTCACGCCACGTCCTGCTTGATGAAACCCTTGAATAGACAACCGTTGGATAGACGATGACGACTGCGCTGATCATCATTTTTGTCGTGCTGGCGATGCTGTCGCCGCTGACCTGGTTACGCCCCAGCAAACGCGAGACGCGCACTTCACTGGTCCGCAAGGCGGTGATCGCCGATGGCATGCGGGTGGATCTCAAGGCGCCGGCGCTTTCTGACGCGCCCAAGGGCATCGTCGGTTACCGCCGCCCCTGGCCGACCGAGCGCGATGTCACGCCCTTCATTCTGGTGCAGGATGAATGGGCCAGTGATGCCCTGCGTGAGGCGGTGCCGGGCTATCGCTGGCGCGAAGAGAGTCGCCTGGCGGATGACCCTGATGTCGCCGCGGCGCTGCTGCGCTTCACGCGCACGCTGCCGGAGGATGCCCTGATGCTGGAGTCGTCGCTCTCCGGCCTGACGCTGTGGTGGGGCGAGAGTCTGGATGTGGAGAGCTGCCACGACTGGCGGCGCGAATTCGAGGCCTTGCATGCGTTGTTGATCGACAAGGCGCCTATCTCGCACAAGCGTCGACCGCTGGTGGGCACCGAGCCGAAGATGCCGGACGCCTGACACGCGCAGCCTGCCCGCCTGCAGAAAAAAGCCCCCATCGAGTCACTCGATGGGGGCTTTTTCATGTCTCGCTTGCGTTCATGTCTCGCTTGCGTTCATGTCCTGCTGGCGCGGCCGGCCACTTCCGGTCGGCGTATAGGCTCAGGCGCTCTCCGGCACCTTCTCGGAGATTTCCAGGCCATTGCGCTCCATGACGCGCAGGCATTCACAGAATTGATCGACCTGCGCCTCGCTCAGGCCCTCGAGCATCTCGATGCGAGTCTGCTCGGCGATGGCATCGATCTTCTCGATCAGTGGCAGCGCCTTGCGGGTCAGGAAGATGCGCTTGGTGCGGCGGTCTTCCTCGCAGGCACGGCGCTCGACCAGGCCCTGTTCGGTCAGTTGGTCCAGGGTGCGAACCAGCGACGGGGCTTCGATACCGATGGAGCGAGCCAGATCACATTGGGGCTGACCATCGCCCATGCGCCACAGGTGTACCAGCGTCATCCAGCGAGTCTGGGTCAGCCCTAGTGGGGACAGTCGCTGGTCCAGAATGGCGCGCCACAGGCGCGGCAGGCGGGAAAGCTTGAGTCCGATATCTTCATGCATGGATAGGTCGTCCGCTGAGTGCAAATGTGAAGGGGCTTTTGTCATTGGCGCGCGTCCGGCATCACTCAAACCTGAATGAGACTGATTCCTTGCGCGCGCCGCCCTTCACATCAGCATGCTAGGCAGTCTGGATAATTACAAGCCTGCGAACGAATTTTACGTCCAAGGTCGAGTAACTCAGCGTTCCCGCTTGCAAAGTGACTCATGATGGCGACTGTCACAAACCCGGAATCAGGTTGGTGATACGCCAGCCGGGGATGCCGGGTGGCTGGCTGATGGTGCTGTCGGCCAGGGTGGCCTGCTGCGGATCATCGCTGACCACGAAGCGCAGACTGCCGATGCGCTGTCCGTTCATCGTCTCGACATCGATGCGCCACTCGCCCTCGCTGCCCTGCGGGAAGGCGGTCTTGTGCGTCCAGGCGCGGTAGCCTTCGCTGCGCCCGCCATTGATGTTCAGGGCGATGCGATCGACGACTTCGCCGTCATGCCGCCAGACGTGATAGACCTTCTCCGACAGGCCGCGCGGCGCGCGGATGGCCGTGAAGGCGTAGAGGCCTCGGGCGGAGAGTTGCGCAGGCGTCAGCTGCATCTCGCCACGCGGTGCGCGCGCCGCGGTATCGAAGTCCGGCGACAGGCTGCTGGCATTGATCCACAGCGTGGCGGGCGGAATCCAGGCGCGTGCCCCCCATGCGCCTACCCCGAGCATCACGCTGATGCCGATCATCGCCAGACCGCCGACCACCCCACGTGCGATGCGCAGGTTGGCGACGCTGGGCAGCGCGAACAGGCTCATGGCGGCACAGGCGGCCAGCAGGCTCTCGCCCGTGGTCAGTTCCAGCAGCAGGGGCAGGGTGACCAGTACCACCACGAACACGCACAGGGCGTGGAAGCCGAAGTACAGCCAGCGATGGCGCTCGGCCAGCCGGTAGTAGAAGGGGTCGAGAATCGACAGCAGGGTCGCGCCGCACAGCAGCAACGTGAAGCCCGCCTGGCCGCTGGCCCAGTCGGTGGTCGCCAGGAAGAACGGCAAGGTGAAACACAGTGTCTCCTGCTGGATCAGCTGGGCCACGAAGGTCGCCAGCTTGCGGGGCAGGGCATTCTGGCCGCGATGGCGGCGCAGACGGCTCCACAGGCCTTCGGCGATCAGGATCAACCAGGCCAGCATCATGCCCAGCGCCAGCATGCCGCCCAGCCATTGCTGACGATTGACGAGGAAGAAACTGCAGATGCCGGCGGCGAAGCCGATGGGCGGCCATAGCCAGTGCCAGCGCTTGGTGCGTTCGACAAGGCCGGTCAGGCGCAGATACAGGGCGGTGAGAGTGCTGCTCATGAAAGCATGATATCGATGAGGCCTTTGAAAGCCTGCTGGCGCGCGAGGAGGTGTCGCGGCCAGCCTGCGGGTTGGGAAAGCGTTCAGGGTAACGCGGCTGCCTTGCGCGGTGTAGCGTCGATCTTTGCCTACATCGGCTGTCGATAGCGTGCGCCAGTCAGCCCGGGCCAGTATACAGACGCCCCGTGACCCCCGACCTTTCGCTAATGTCCGCAGGCTTGATCTTTGTCCGTCACTGGCCCAAGCTGGCTGTATTCAAACGCTTGTATGAAGCGCTGTGATGAGAGATGACTCTCGTGCGGTGCCTCTGCCAGCGGCGAGTCCGGCGAGGCCGGTTGCCAGCGCCCTCATGGTCAACGCCAAATGGCAGTGACCCTCGAGCGCCGGGCAGCCCCTTCACCTCTTTCTCTTGTGGAGATCCGTGGATGATCTATTCAGGCAAAACGCTAACCGTCGAGGCCAATCAGGACGCCATCGCCCTGTTGACCCTCGACCTTGAAGGCGAATCGGTCAACAAGCTGGCCAGCTACGTACTCAAGGAGCTGGGAGAGGCGGTCGAGGCCATCAAGGCGACGGCCGATCTCAAGGGGCTGGTCATCCGCTCCGCCAAGGAGGCGTTCGTGGTCGGTGCCGACATCACCGAGTTCCATCAGATGTTCGAGAAGGATGAAGCCTTCCTCATCGACATGAACATGAACATCCATGGCATCTTCAACGCCATCGAGGACCTGCCGTTCCCCACAGTCACTGCCATCAATGGGCTGGCGCTGGGCGGCGGCTGCGAGATCACCCTGACCACCGATTTCCGGGTCATGGCTGACAGCGCCAAGATCGGCCTGCCGGAAACCAAGCTCGGCATCATCCCGGGCTGGGCGGGCTGTGTACGCCTGCCGCGCCTGATCGGGGCGGACAACGCCATCGAGTGGATCTGTGGTGGCACCGAGAACCGTGCCGACAAGGCGCTGGCAGTGGGCGCCGTCGATGCCGTCCTGCCGGTGGCCGAGCTGGACGCGGCGGCACTCGACATTCTGGCGCGTGCCAATGCCGGCGAGCTGGACTATCAGGCGCGTCGTCTCGAGAAGACCTCGCCGCTCAAGCTCAATGCCATCGAGCAGATGATGGCCTTCGAGACCGCCAAGGGCTTCGTGGCCGGCAAGGCCGGTCCGCACTATCCGGCGCCGGTGGAGGCCATCAAGGTCATCCAGAAGGGCGCGGGGGAATCGCGTGAGCGTGCCCAGGCCATCGAGGCCAAGACCTTCGCCAGGATGGCGCTGACCGACGTGGCCTTCAATCTGGTCGGCCTGTTCATGAACGATCAGGTGGTCAAGAAGAAGGCCAAGGGTTACGAGAAGCAGGCCAGCGAGATCAAGCAGGCCGCCGTGCTGGGGGCCGGCATCATGGGCGGCGGCATCGCCTATCAGAGCGCCAGCAAGGGCACGCCGATCCTGATGAAGGACATCAACGGCGAGGCCATCGAACTGGGCCTGAAGGAGGCTCGCAAGCTGTTCGGCAAGGGTGTCGAGCGCGGCAAGCTGACCACCGAGAAGATGGCGCAGGGCCTGTCCAACATCCGCCCGACGCTGTCCTACGGTGACTTCGGCAATGTGGACCTGGTCGTCGAGGCGGTGGTCGAGAATCCCAAGGTCAAGGCCTCGGTGCTGGCCGAGCTCGAGGACAACGTCGCCGAGGACGCCATCCTGACCTCCAACACCTCGACCATCTCCATCACGCGGCTGGCCGAGTCGCTCAAGCGTCCCGAGAACTTCTGCGGCATGCACTTCTTCAACCCGGTGCACCGCATGCCGCTGGTCGAGGTCATCCGTGGCGAGAAGTCCAGCGATGCGGCCATCGCCGCGACCGTCGCCTATGCCCGCCAGATGGGCAAGACGCCGATCGTCGTCAACGACTGCCCGGGCTTTCTGGTCAACCGCGTGTTGTTCCCCTACTTCGGTGGCTTCAGCCTGCTGGTCGAGAAGGGCGCCGACTATCAGCGCGTCGACAAGGTGATGGAGAAGTTCGGCTGGCCGATGGGCCCGGCCTACCTGCTGGATGTGGTCGGCATGGATACCGCGGTGCACGCCAATGCCGTGATGGCGGAAGGCTTCCCGGACCGCATGGCGCGAGACGGCAAGACCGCCATCCAGGTGATGTACGACAACAAGCGCCTCGGCCAGAAGAACGATCTGGGCTTCTACCGCTACGAGGAAGACCGCAAGGGCAAGCCGAAGAAGCTGGCGGATGATGAGGCTCAGGCGCTGGTGGCCCAGGTCGTCAGCGAGACGCGCGAGTTCTCCGATGAAGACATCATCGCGCGCATGATGGTGCCGCTGTGCATGGAAACCATCCGCTGCCTGGAAGACGACATCGTCGGCAGCCCGGCCGAGGCCGACATGGCCTTGATCTACGGCATCGGTTTCCCGCCGTTCCGTGGTGGCGCTCTGCGCTATGTCGATGCCATGGGCGTGGCCGAGTTCGTCGCGCTGGCCGACAGCCTGGCCGATGAGCTGGGGCCGCTGTATCGCCCGACCGAGGCGCTGCGCGAGCGCGCCAAGCGTGGTGAAGCCTTCTACTCCTGAGCCTTTGATGGCTGAGCGCCCGAGTGGCCGCCAGCACTATCCGACCAGAATTTTCGGCTCTCGCGACAGCGAGGGCCATGAGGGAGCCAGACAATGAATCTGAATCCAAGAGATGTGGTAATCGTCGATGGCGTGCGTACCGCCATGGCCAAGGCCAAGAACGGCGCCTTCCGGCACGTGCGCGCCGAGAATCTGTCCGCCGCGGTGATGCAGGCGCTGTTCGATCGTAATCCCGGCCTGGTGCCGGCCGAGGTCGACGACATCATCTGGGGCTGCGTCAACCAGACCCTGGAGCAGTCCATGAACATCGCGCGCAATGCCGCCATCATGACCGGCATTCCGCGCACCGTACCGGCGCAGACGGTCAACCGCCTGTGTGGTTCCTCGATGAGCGCCCTGCATATCGCCACCGCCAACATCAAGGCCGGCATGGGCGACTTCTATATCATCGGCGGTGTCGAGCACATGGAGCACGTGCCGATGGCACACGGGGTCGACGTCAACCCGGCGGCCAGCAAGCATGCGGCCAAGGCGGCGATGATGATGGGCCTGACCGCGGAACTGCTCGGCAAGATGCATGGCGTGAGTCGTGAGCAGCAGGATGAGTTCGGTGTGCGCTCTCATCAGCGTGCCCAGGCCGCCGCTGATGAAGGTCGCTTTGATGACGAGATCATCGGCGTCGAGGGCCATGATGCCGAGGGGCGTCGCGTGATGGTGACTCGCGATGAGGTCATCCGTGGCGATGCCAGCATGGAATCCATGGGCAACCTCAAGCCGGTGTTCGATCCCAAGGGCGGCAGCGTGACGGCGGGTACCTCCTCCGCGCTGTCGGTGGGCGCCTCGGGCATGGCGGTGATGAGCGCCGAGCGCGCCGAAGCGCTGGGCCTCAAGCCCATCGCTCGTGTGCTGTCCACTGGCGTGGCAGGCTGTGACGCCTCCATCATGGGCTACGGGCCGGTGCCGGCCTCCAAGCAGGCGCTCAAGGCGGCAGGCCTGACCATCGAGGACATCCAGACCGTCGAACTGAATGAGGCCTTCGCGGCGCAGTCGATTCCGGTACTCAAGGACCTTGGCCTGCTGGAGCGTGTCGATACGGCGGTCAACCTCAACGGCGGCGCCATCGCGCTGGGCCATCCGCTGGGTTGCTCCGGTTCGCGTATCTGCACCACGCTGCTCAACGTCATGAAGCAGCAGAACACGCGCCTGGGTCTGGCGACCATGTGCATCGGCATGGGCCAGGGCGTCGCGACCGTGTTCGAGCGCCTCGACTGAGCGTCAGCGCCTTTGGTCAGCGTCTTCGATAAGCGATCAGGCCTCGCCTGATACCTCAAGCGGCATGTCTTCGGACATGCCGCTTTTTCGTCGGCAGGCTTTTGTCTGGAAACGAGAGGGGCGGCGCAGTATCGTGGCAGTGGGCGATCGAGCGTGACGTCGCCCCGGGCTTGATGATTGAGGTTACGCGAGGGAGTCGCATCGATGGACTGGAATCATGTCGAGCAGGATCTGCCGCGCGCCACGCCGCCCAGACCCTTGCCACACCCCCTGACCTTCCGGTTGCCGGCGGGCAGTATTGATTGTCACCTTCACCTGTTTGGTGACCCGGTGCGTTACCCATTGGCGGCGGACAGAACCTATGACCCGGCCCCCGTGGGGCTCAATGAAGCACTCGAGATGCATCATGCATTGGGTGCCAGCCATGGCGTGCTGATACAGCCCAGTGTCTATGGCTACGACAATCGCCTGCTGTGCGACAGTTTGCAGAGCTGTCGTGAGCGTGGGCTGGATTACCGTGGCGTGGCGGTTGTCACCCCCGACATCAGTGATGCCGAGCTTGAGCGGCTCTCCGAGCTTGGAGTCTGTGGCGTTCGCCTCAACCTGATCTTCGCCGGTGGGTTGCGCTGGCGTGATGTGGTGCTGCTGGCGGATCGTCTGGCACGCTTCAAGTGGCACCTGGAATGTCTGATCGATGTCTCGACCTTCCGTGACATGGAAGCGCGCCTCGGCAGCTTGCCGGTGCCGGTGGTGATCGACCACATGGGCCATCTGGCGGCCACGCGTGGCCCTGAATGTCCCGGCTTTGCCGCGCTTTGTCGACTGCTCAAGCAGGGGCGCACCTGGGTCAAGCTGTCGGCGCCTTACCGACTGACCACGCGTGGTCGCTTGCCTTACTCCGATGTCACGGCGCTGGTGCGGGCGCTGGTGGCGGCCAATCCGGAGCGCGTGGTGTGGGGCAGTGACTGGCCGCATCCCTATATCGGCGTCGAGATGCCGGAAGAGGACACCCTGGCCGAGCTGATGCAGCGCTGGTTGCCGGAGCGCGAGATGCGCGAGAAGATCTTCCGCGACAATCCGCGCAAGCTTTATGGCTACAAGGCGTTCGTGAAGTCCAAGGCGGATGCGGCGCACTGAGCGAAGAGTTGCCACGCTTGCAGGGCGCAATTGAGTGACGCGGCATCACTTGTATAAGCCGCATAAGCCGAATGACAAGACGCCCCCATCAGCCTGCTGGTGGGGGCGTCTTGATGATTGGCGAAGAAAGACAAGAGGGGAGCAGGGGGAAAGACAAGCGTGCTGGAGGAAGTCTGCATGCGTTCTCCCGGGTGCCTGAATCACACCACCTTGTAGGCGTGAGGCAGTTCGGCCAGTGGGCCGCGTCCGCCGGCGAGTGTCAGGGCGAGATCGACCATCCCGTCCCAGATGGGCAGCGTCATCCCCCCCTTGATCGCCATGTCGAGTCGCTGCGAGAACAGCAGCAGCTTGTGCAGGCGCTTGTGGGGCAGACGGTTGAGCGCCTGTTGATAGAAGGGGCGACGCTTGTCGAAGATCATCGGCTTCTGCGCCTTGCAGGCATGCTCGAAGCTCTGGCCTTGATCGAGGTGCTGGCGCAGCGAGAGCAGGGTACGCAGCTCGCGGGTCAGTGCCCACAGGATCACCGGCGGCTCGACGCCTTCTCCCCGCAGCCCGAGCACGATGCGGCCACTGCGCTCGACTTCCCCCTTCAGACACGCATCGGCCAGCGTGAAGACATCATAGCGGGCATTGTCCTCGACGCCCTGGACGATGGCATTGCCATCCAGGCGTGCGCCCGGCGGGTGCAGCAGCGCCAGCTTCTGCAGCTCCTGATCCGCGGCCAGCAGATTGCCCTCGATGCGCTCGGCCAGCAGGCGAGCGGCGTCCTGATTCAGCTCGAGGCCGTGACGACGGGCGCGATCGCGAATCCAGAAGCCGAGGCGGGAATGGTCCACCGGCCACACCGCGATGAAGACGCCGACCTTCTCCAATGCCTTGAACCACGCCGTCTGCTGCACCTTGCGGTCGAGGCGCGCTGCGGTGATCAGCAGGATGTCGCCATCCTTCTCGATGCGCTCGGCGTAGGCCTTGAGGACCTTGCTGCCTTCCTGGCCGGCACTCTGGGTGCCCATGCGCAGCTCGATCAGCTTGCGCGAGGCGAACAGAGACATGCTGGCGGCAGACTCGGTCAAACGGCCCCACTGAAAGCCGTTCTCGACATGCAGTACCTCGCGCTCCTCGACACTGGCAGCGCGCGCCGCACGCCGGATGGCGTCGCAGCTTTCCTGGTGAATCAGCGGCTCATCACCGGCCACGATGTAGACGGGAGACAGGCGCTTGTTGAGCTGCTCGTCGAGCTTGTCGGGATAGACCTTCATGAATGTCCTTCGATACTGCGCGGGTCTGGTGGGCAAGTGCGCCTAAAGGCTCGGGCGGCCAGTCACGAGCAGGGTGCTAGCCCCGGCGTGATGGTGGCCCTGAACAGGCACGGCCCCATGATGATCGGTTGCCCGATATCGTGGAGCCGTGCCTGGCGAACGTTGCGATTTCCAATCTCTACCAACTGCTGCCTGCTTCCTTCCACTTCTCCCGGCTTCGCCTGTCGTCAATCGTCTTGTCGTCAATCGTCTGGCCTTTCAGCACTCATGGATCACGATTCATGACTTACGAACGGGGCGCCTCAGTGCGGGAGCGTGGAGCTCAGGGCTTGATCGCGCGCAGGCGCTCCAGCAACTGACGGCTCAGGTCACGATTGACTTCCCTGGCCGCGCGCTCACGCAGGTCATCGGTGTTGAGCAGGTCGTCATCGTTGGTGTAGTAGAGGCTGCTGGCCTGCAGCTCCTGCTGATTGGCCAGATAGGCCCCATCGGACTTGCGCTGCAGCGAGTAGGTCAGGCGATAGGTCAGTTCACGTTTGATGCTGCCGGCATCGCCGTAGGTGATCTGCTGCACGTTCTCACGAACCTTGCCCAGGTTGAGGGTCAGCGGGGCGCTGTCGCTCAACTGGACGTCGGCACGCTCGAGGGCGTCGCGCAGGGCGTCGTGGGTCTTGGTGATCGGTGCCTGGACGTCCAGCTCGGTGATGGCCATCGGCGCATCGTTCACGCCGCGCAGCTGGAAGCCGCAGCCGCTCAGTGTCAGCGCCAGGCCGACGCCGAGGGCGGCCAGCACACGACGGCGGCCGAGGCCGCGGGATGCATGCTCTGATGTGTCTGCTGAAACACTGGAAGACTTCGCTTGCGTCACCGTGACCTCCTGTCATGAACGAGTGTCATGAATATCTTGCGAGAGCGCTGCGTGGTGCCTGTCAGCATCACGCAGCGCACGGAATATGGCCGTCAGAGACCGACATCCTTCCAGGTGCCTGTCGGTCTCTGACGGGACCGGCGACTCGGGCCGCCGGTATCTTGCTCGGTCTGGTCGAGTCGCTATCAGTTGGCGACGATATTGACCAGCTTGCCCGGCACCACGATCACCTTGCGCACCGTCTTGCCATCGGTGTGCTTGGTGACATTGGCATCTGCCAGCGCCGCGGCTTCGATGGCGTCGCGATCGGCATCGGCGGCGAAGGACAGACGCGCACGCAGCTTGCCGTTGACCTGCACGACCAGTTCGATGCTGTCCTTCTTCATCGCCTCGGCATCGGCGGCCGGCCAGCTGGCGTCGATCACGGCTTCGTCGTGGCCCAGTGTCGCCCACAGCGAGTGGCTGGCATGCGGGATGATCGGCGACAGCAGCAGCACGCAGGCCTCGACGGCTTCACGGCTGACGGCCAGACCCTGCTCTGAGGTGTCCTCGAAGCGGCTGATGGCGTTGACCAGCTCCATCACGGCCGCGATGGCGGTGTTGAAGGTGGTGCGGCGGCCGATGTCATCGCTGCACTTGGCGATGGTCTCGTGTGTCTTGCGACGCAGCGCCTTCTGATCATCGTTCAGGGCAGTCACGTCCAGCGCGCCCGGAGTGCCGGCGGCGACATGCTCGTGGACCAGACGCCAGACGCGCTTGACGAAGCGGTGTGCGCCCTCGACACCGGAATCGGACCATTCCAGCGACTGCTCCGGCGGCGCGGCGAACATCATGAACAGGCGCACGGTGTCGGCACCGAAGCGGTCGATCATCGACTGCGGGTCCACGCCATTGTTCTTGGACTTGGACATCTTCTCGGTGCCACCGATTTCCACCGGCAGACCATCGGACTTCAGTACGGCCTTGATGGCTCGGCCCTTGTCGTCGGTCTCGACGTCCACATCCAACGGGTTGAACCAGTCGCGGCCGCCCTTGGCGTTGATGCGGTAGTAGGTGTCCGCGATCACCATGCCCTGGGTCAGCAGCTGCTTGAACGGCTCGTCGCTGTCGACCAGGCCGAAGTCACGCATCAGCTTGTGGAAGAAGCGCGAGTAGAGCAGGTGCAGGATGGCGTGCTCGATGCCACCGATGTAGTAATCGACCGGCAGCCAGTAGTTGGCGCGCTCGTCCAGCATGGCATCGGCGTTGTCCGCACAGCAGAAGCGCGCGTAGTACCAGGAGGACTCCATGAAGGTGTCGAAGGTATCGGTCTCGCGCTGCCAGCCATCGCCCAGGTCACTGAAAGACGGCATCTTCTTGATCGGCGAGCCACCAGAGGCGTCGAATTCGACTTCCAGCGGCAGAGCGACCGGCAGTTCGTCGTCGGTCAGCGGGATGGATTCACCGTTCGGGCCATTCTTGACCGGAATCGGCGCGCCCCAGTAGCGCTGACGGGAGACGCCCCAGTCGCGCAGACGGAAGTTGGTCTTGACCTCACCACGGCCCTGCTCGACCAGACGCGCGGCGATGGCATCGAAGGCGCTCTCGAAGTCGAGGCCATTGAAGTCACCGGAGTTGATCAGCACACCGTGCTCGGTGAAGGCGGCTTCGCTGACGTCGGGCGCATTGCCGTCGGCATCGGCGATCACGGCTTCGATCGGCAGGTCGTACTTGGTGGCGAATTCGTGGTCACGCTCGTCGTGGGCCGGCACGGCCATCACGGCACCGGTGCCGTATTCCATCAGCACGAAGTTGGCGACGAAGACCGGCACTTCACGGCCGGTCAGCGGGTGGATGGCCTTGAAGCCGGTATCCATGCCGCGTTTTTCCATGGTCGCCATGTCGGCTTCGCTGGTGCCGCCACGCGCGCACTCGGCGTTGAACTCGGCAAGCTCCGCATTGTGCTCCGCCGCGGCCTTGGCCAGCGGGTGAGCGGCGGCGACGCCGACGTAGGTCACGCCCATCAGGGTGTCCGGACGGGTGGTGAAGACGGTCAGGGATTCCTGCACCTGGCTGGCCTTGGCATCGAGGCCGAAGCTCAGCTCGACACCGCGCGACTTGCCGATCCAGTTGCGCTGCATGGTCTTGACCTGCTCCGGCCACTCGACCTTGTCGAGGTCGGCCAGCAGCTCTTCGGCGTAATCGGTGATGCGCAGGAACCACTGCGGGATTTCCTTGCGCTCGATCAGCGCGCCGGAACGCCAGCCACGGCCGTCGATGACCTGCTCATTGGCGAGCACGGTCTGGTCCGCCGGGTCCCAGTTGACGATGGAACTCTTCTTGTAGACGACACCCTTCTCGACCAGCTTGGCGAAGAACCACTGCTCCCAGCGATAGTATTCCAGGTCGCAGGTGGCGAACTCACGGCTCCAGTCGTAGGCGAAGCCCAGCGCCTTGAGCTGATCGCGCATGTAGGCGATGTTCTCGTGGGTCCACTTGCCCGGCGCGACGTTGTTCTTCATCGCGGCGTTTTCCGCCGGCAGGCCGAAGGCGTCCCAGCCCATCGGCTGCATGACGTTCTTGCCCTGCATGCGCTGGAAGCGCGAGATCACGTCACCGATGGTGTAGTTGCGCACGTGACCCATGTGCAGCTTGCCGCTGGGGTAGGGGAACATCGACAGGCAGTAGAACTTCTCGCGGTTGGCATCTTCCACCGCCTTGAAACACTGATTTTTCTCCCAGTACTGCTGGGCAGCCTGTTCGATCTGATCGGGAGCGTACTGTTGAGAAGTATCCTGTGAATCCATCGGGTCCGTCACTACCTTGGCATTGGCCGCTACCCGTCACCAGGGACAGGCAGGGCGTGAAGAGGTGGGCGGTCACATCGGGATGGGCCGCCGCTGTCTGCGATGGGGTCAAGTCTACCCCAGACGCCAGGACTCAGGTAGGGGAGGCGAGTGCTGTGGCGCCAGGCGAATGCGCTTCATGCTGCCAGTGCCACGCGCTTGATGCGTGTCAGGGAGTGGAAGAGTGTGGCTTGTGTCGCAACGCCAACGCCACCATGCTGAAGGTAGAGCGCCATGCCCTCCCGCAGTACGGGAGAAGGTGAAGACACAAGGAGAGTCCATGAGCCAACCACGTGAACCCCGCGATCCCCATGAGCCGATCAGCGCCACGGATCGTGATACGGCTGCCACGTCCTCGCACGACAGTGGCTTTGAAGATACGCCGATGCCCTCGCGCTCAGCCTCCAGTCAGCCGCAGGGCGAAGGTGAAGGGCGTCTCGGCGATGCCTATGGGCGAATCCTGACGCGGCTGGAAGACAGCAGTGGTGAGCTGTCGTGGGATGGCCTCAAGGCCGAGCTGGATGAGGCGGTCAAGTTCGAGGCCGAGGTCGAGGAATTCACGCTCGACGAGCTGGCGCTGCTGCGTGCCTGGGTCGAGCGTGACATGCGCGAATTCCGCCGCCATCTAGCGACCGGTGGAGAAGGGATCGCCAGCTGGCTGGGGATCGATCTCTCGGTGCTGTCGCGCAGTGTCAGTTCCGCGCTGATGTCGATCGCGGACCGCACCGTGGTGGACCGCGCCCACTTCGAGGAAGACCTCGAGGCCGCGCGCGCCGACTACACCAGCGGCGAGGTCATCGCGCCGGGGCTATTGCATTGCGTGCACTGTGAGTCGACCACCACGCTCACGCGGCCCAGCGTGCTGGAACCCTGCCATGCCTGTGGACATCGCTTCTTCTCGCGTGGCGCGCCGCCCGTCACTCGTCAGCCTCCCGCGGCCGATGAGAGTGATCAGGGCTGATGGCGACACCGTCAGACTGGTTCGCCCCGGCGCATGCCACCTGGAGCGCCGGGCAGCGCCACAAGGCGTTGCAACAGCTGATCGAGCACTTCAACCAGCGCCCGCGTCCACGTGAGGCGGGCCTCTTCAAGCAGATCTCCTATTACCTGTTTCTGCTCGCGGATTATCGCTCGGCCAGCCAGGTTCTGGCCCAGGGGAATGTGGAGTGTCCGGCCGATGAAGAGATCGCGCTCAATCAGGTAGTGTGTCTGTCGCGCGCCAATGATGCCGCCGGCTCGCTGGCGGCCGGTGAGGCATTGGCCGCACGAGGCTGTCTCAATCCGGTGCTGTTCGACTCGCTGGCCAGCAGCGCGGCCAGACTCAAGCGCCATGACGAGGCACGCGAGCATGGCAGTCGCGCCCTGGCGCTCAAGGACGAGCAGCATGGGGGCCTGGCGTTGGCGAAGGGCTGGCGGCTGCCCGCTGAATCCCCCTCGGCAGTCGCCGCCGGCAAGACGCGTGTGCTGTCCTTTGGCCTCTGGGGCAAGGGGCCGCGCTATTTGAACGGCATGCTGCATAACCTGCTGTTGGCGCCGGTGCTGTATCCGGGGTGGCGGGTTCGGCTCTATCACGATGACAGCGTGCCCGATGATTTCCTGGCCCTGGCGCGGGAACTGGACGCCGAGCTGATCGAGCGTCCCTCCAGTGACACCCTGAGACAGCGGCTGTGTTGGCGCTTCGCGGTCGCCGATGACCCGACGGTGGGTTACTTCGTGGTTCGCGACTGCGACAGCGTCATCAGCCTGCGCGAAGTGCGCGCGGTGCAGATGTGGCTGACCTCCGGGCGCTTCTTCCATGTCATGCGTGACTGGTGGAGTCATACCGATCTGGTACTGGCGGGGCTGTGGGGCGGGGTGGCCGGAGTCCTGCCGCCACTCGAGACATTGCTGGCCCAGTGGCAGCCACAGCATGTCGAGACGCCGAATATCGATCAGTGGTTCATGAAGGAATGCGTGTGGCGCTACCTGCGCGAAAGCCTGGTCAGCCACGACCGGTGTTACTCGCTGCAGATCAAGGGCCGCGACAGCCTGAAGTTCCCGGACGACGTGCTGGGAGAAGCGCCTGGCGGCACGGCGCATGTCGGCAGTGACGAGTGGACGCGTGATCGCGCCTTCCAGCTCCGCCAGCTGGGGCCATGGCTCAAGGAGGCCAGCTGGATGCGTGACAGCGACGACTTAGCGTAATCCTGCGATAAGCTCCCGATGAACGGGTTATATAGACACACGAAGGGCTGCCCATGGGCAGCCCTTCGTGTGTCTTGCCAGCAGTCCTTCGCTGTCTTGCCAACAGCGCTGTCGGGTCTAGCGACCCACCAGCCAGCCGATCCATTCATGCAGTGCCCAGCGTGACTGGGTCAGCGCGGAGCTGTTGGGGATCCAGGCATCGATGCCCAGCCCGGAGACCGTGGTGTAGCCCACCGGCGCCGGGATGATGGTGCGGAAGCCCTGGTTCTGGAAATTGCGCATCGCGCGCGGCATGTGCCAGGCGCTGGTCACCAGCACGATCTTGTTGATGTCGTCCTGCTCGAGCATCTCGCGGGTGAAGAGCGCATTCTGCTGGGTGTTCTCGCTGCGGTTCTCCAGCCAGCGCGCCGGGTAGTCGAATTCATCGATCAGCGAGCGCTGCATCAGCTCGGCGAGGGTGCCGTCATCGGAGGACGATACCTTGCCACCGGTGAGCAGAATCGGCAGCTCCGCGTTGCGGGCCACGCGGACGCCTTCGTCCAGGCGGCTGAGCGTCTCGCCATTGATGCGATCGCGGCCCTGCAGTTCCGGGGCGTCGTAGTAGCGTCCGCCGGAAAGCACCACCACGGCCTGCGCCTGGATCCACTCTGCCGGTTCACTGGGCTGAATGCGCTCCAGCCCTGACATCAGACGCGTGGAGACGACCGGCGAGGACAGCAGCCACATGCCCAGGATGGCCACGACCATCATGGCGCGTGCCAGGCCCGGCCAGCGCTTGAGAACGAGCATGGCCAGAAACAGCAGCAGGAGAGGCCCGCCGGGCGGCAATACCAGGTCCTTGATGATGCCGAGTAACTCGGTGATGCCCATTGTGGTCTCGCTTGTGCAGAGGCAGTGCCGGGCATCGGCCCGGCAACGGGTAAGGTTGAGCGTTCAAGCGTCTGAGGCCCTGGGGACTCACACGTTCTGGCCCTCAGACGTTCTGGCCCTCAGGCGTCCTGCGGGCGTTGACGGCGCGACTTGAGGCATTCGTTGATGCCCAGCACAAGGCCCGGCGCCAGCAGCAGCGCGATCAGGATCCACACCGGCAGCAGGCCGTAGTGCATCCAGGGCGTCATGCCCAGTTGCAGACGGATATCGCCAGTGACGGTGGCCTCCTCGAACTGGGGTGCCTGGGCGATGATCTCACCCTGCGGCGAGATGATCGCCGTGACGCCATTGCTGGTGGCCCGCAGCAGATAGCGGCCATTTTCCAGCGCGCGCAGCTGAGCCATCTGCAGGTGCTGCAGCGGGCCGATGGAGTGACCGAACCAGGTGTCATTGGAGACGGTCAGCAGCACGGTAGAGCTCAAGGCGCGCTGGCGGACCAGCTCCGGATAGACGATCTCATAGCAGATCGCCACGCCGATACGCAGACCGCTGACCATCAGTGGCGGCTGCTGGCTGTCGCCTGACTGCATGCTCGACATCGGCAGGTCCAAAAAGCCGATGATGCCCCGCAACCAGCTTTCCAGCGGCACATACTCGCCGAAGGGCACCAGATGCTCCTTGCGATACTGGGCCGACGGGTCATCGATGGGAATCACGCTGTTGTAGAAGCGATTGTCGGCGTCACGCTCGACGATCCCGGTAATCAGACCTGTCTTGGGCGGCAGAGTTGCCTGGATGCGCTCGAGGAAGGGCTCGGCCTGGTCGCGCAGCATCGGCAGTGCCGTCTCCGGCCAGACGATCAGGTCGGCATCGTCCTGCACGGCGCGCGTCATCGCGGCGTAGGTATTGGCCGCACGGCGCTGACCTTCAGCACTCCACTTGATCAACTGCGGCAGGTTGCCTTGCAGCAGGGCGACGCGTGCCGGCTGGCCGCCGGACTGTGTCCAGCCGGTCGGCAGCAGCAGACCCGCGCTCCACAGCACGAGCAGCGGCGCGATGGCCCACCAGCGGCGGCGCAGCGCCAGATTCCACAGCAACGCCCCGGACAGCGCGATGATCAGCGAGATACCGTAGACGCCAAGCACCGGCACCCAGCTGGCCAGCGGCGAGCCCACGGCACTGTTGCCCAGCAGCAGCCACGGGAAGCCGGTGAAGGCCCAGGTGCGGAACAGCTCGCTGAGCACGAACACCGCAGCGAATGACAGCACATCGAGCTTGCGTGAGCAGAAGCGCTGCCACAGGCCCATCCACAGCATCGGGAACAGCGCCATGCAAGCCACGAACAGCATCGTCAGCAGCACCGCCAGCGGCATGCCGGTATAGCCATAATCATGGATCGAGACGTAGACCCAGCTGGCTCCGCTGCCGAACAGGCCGACCCCGAACCACCAGGCGCGCAGGAAGCCACCGCCTTCCATGCGCAGCGCCCCGTAGAGCAGGCCTGCGCCGATCGGGCCCAGCCACCACTGCTCGAAGGGGGCAAAGCTCAGGGTGACCAGTACCCCGGCAATGATCGCCAGTACATTGGCCAGCAACGAGGCGCCCGGGAAGCTCCTCGCGCGGGGGGAATCTGACATGCCGCTCTCCTTGTAAAATGCCAGACACATCGGCGGATGTGTCTGGCATTGTCCTCTATCGGGTCAGCCTGTGATCAGGCCATGAATCACTCGCCGCTGATGTGCGCACGATGCTCGGCCGAGGGCGGCGCGTCACCGGTGGCATCTTCCAGACGGCATACCTGTACCTGACGAATGCGACGATTGTCCGCATTGAGCACCGTGAAACGCCAGCCGGCGAAATCGGTGGATTCCTGACGGCGCGGCATGTGACCGAAGCGCTGAATCATCAGACCGCCGATGGTGTCGAATTCCTCATCGGAGAAGTCGGTATCGAAATGCTCGTTGAAGTCATCGATGGTGGTCAGCGCGCTGACGGCGAATTGACCATCGCCCAGCTCGCGGATGTCCTCATCCTCATCGGTGTCGTGCTCATCCTCGATATCCCCGACGATCTGCTCGAGGATATCCTCAATGGTGACAAGGCCTGCCGTGCCGCCGTACTCGTCGATGACCACCGCCATGTGATTGCGGGTCTCGCGGAATTCCTTGAGCAGGCTGTTGAGGCGCTTGGATTCGGGGATGAACATCGCCGGACGGATCGCTTCGCGCAGATCGAAGCGCTTGCGCTCGCTGTCATTTTGCAGAATCAGCGGCAGCAGGTCCTTGGCCAGCAGGATGCCGAGCACCTCGTCGAGGTTCTCGTCGATGACGGGATAGCGGGAGTGAGCCGATTCGAGAATCAGCGGCAGGTACTCCTCCGGGCGCTGATCGACCTGAATGGCCTGCACCTGGGAGCGGGGGATCATCACCTCGCGCACCTGCTGGTCGCTGATTTCCAGCGCGCCTTCGATGATGGCGATGGCGTCCTGATCGAGGTTGAGGCGTGGGCCTACCTCAGCCAGAAACTGGAGCAGCTCGCTACGGGAGCTGGGTTCGTCGGTGTCGCTTGAGAAGGCGCCGAACAGCTTATCGAGCCAGGTTTTCGATTGGCTTCCCGATCGGTCTTCGCTCATGCGTTAGTTTCTCTTTTCCTCGGTGGCGATACCCCATCGTCGTGGTGGTATCGGGGCAGCCGAGCGACCCGGGGACAAGCCCCGAGTCGCCCGACGGCGGGTGCTGCCGATGCGCAGGGGCGCCGGCATCAGTGATTCTCTTCCCGGTAGGGGTCGGCGATGCCGAGCCCTGCCAGCACATGACGCTCGAGCGCTTCCATGCGTTCGGCTTCATCGTCCTCGATATGGTCATAGCCGAGCAAGTGCAAGGTGCCATGGACCAGCATGTGGGCGAAATGATTTTCCAGCGACTTGCCCTGTTCCCGCGCTTCGCGGGCGACGACATGCACGCTGATGATCAGGTCGCCCAGAAAGCGCTGCTCATCGAGAGCTTGTTCATCAAGAGCCTGCTCAGCCGCGGTCTCGGGAGCCGCAGAGCCGAGGGCAGAAGTCGAGAAGCCAGAAGACACGGCGTCAGTGGCGTCTGCCTCATCAGCTTCGCTCATGGCGTCTGACGCCAGCATGACATCGTCGCTGTTGTGACCGTCGAGACCTTCCTCTTCGCCGGCATCCAGATCGCTCTCCGGCATGCCCGCAAGCGGCAGGCTGTCGTCATCGCCTTCCTCGGCGAAGCGCGCGGCCAGTTCCGGCGGCAGGTCGAAGTCATCGAGATCCAGCGGCTCATGCGGGAAGGACAGCACGTTGGTCGGGGAGTCCTTGCCGCGATAATCGCGATTGAGGCCCTGACTCTCGGCTTCTTCCACCAGACGCACGGTCAGCTCGTACGGCGCCGCGGCGGCGCTGGCATCGCGCTCCAGCGCGCCATCTTCCGCGGCGGCCAGCAGCGCAGCCGCCACCCAGGCTTCCAGCTGATGGCTGGCCGGCAGCGGCTGGCCATCGAATTCACTCTCGCCGATGGCCAGTTGCAGGTCCACGACGACCGCAGGGGCTTCGCTCACTGGCTACCTCCCGTCGGGGTGCTGGCAGGCGGCACGTTGCTCTGGGCATTCAGGGCCGCCATGCGGGCTTCGCGCTCGGCCTGACGCTGCTCGCGACGCTCACCTTCCTGCTGCTCTTCCGCGGCTTCGAAGGTGTCGTAGGCCTCGACGATGCGCTGCACCAGCGGGTGACGCACGACGTCCTTGGCCAGGAAGCGCGTGATGCTGATCCCCGGCGTGTCCTTGAGGACCTCCATCACGTGCGCCAGGCCTGACTGGGTGCCACGTGGCAGGTCGACCTGCGAGACGTCACCGGTGATGACGGCGGTGGAGCCGAAACCGATGCGCGTCAGGAACATCTTCATCTGCTCGCGCGTGGTGTTCTGGGACTCATCGAGAATGATGTAGGCGTTGTTGAGCGTCCGGCCGCGCATGTAGGCCAGCGGCGCGATCTCGATGATCTGGCGCTCGATCATCTTGTTGACGTGCTCGAAGCCGAGCATCTCGTACAGGGCGTCGTAGAGCGGGCGCAGGTAGGGGTCGATCTTCTGGGCGAGGTCTCCCGGCAGGAAGCCGAGCTTCTCGCCGGCCTCGACCGCCGGACGCACCAGCAGGATGCGTCGCACTTCGTTGTTGTTGAGCGCTTCCACGGCAGCGGCGACGGCAAGATAGGTCTTGCCGGTACCGGCCGGGCCGATGCCGAAGTTGATGTCGTGGTTGCGCATCTCGGTGACATAGCCCTGCTGATTGAAGCCGCGCGGGCGCACCAGCACCTTGGGCGTGCGGATCACCACATCACCGTAGGTGGCGCCCTGGTCTTCGGCGGCCTCGACCAGCGCCTCGACGCCGGATTCCTGCAGGAACAGATGAACGGTCTCGGCATCGACTTCGCCGGCGCCGGTCTCGCGATACAGATGCTCCAGCACGTTGGCGGTCGCCTTCACGGCGGCCGCGGGGCCTGCGACCTGGAAGTCGTTGCCGCGGTTGCGCAGGGTGACACCGAGCCGGGATTCGATCAGCTTGAGATGCTCGTCGCGCTGGCCGGTCAGGCTGGCCAGACGCTGCGGGTCTGCCGGCTCAAGCGTCATGTTGAGAATGCGATTGGCTTGCTGTGACTGGTGGCTCAAGGCGTCGAATATCCTGATAGTGATGAGTGACGATGATGCTTGGCGATGAGGGGCAGCCGCGATGGCGGATGCACGCGCGTGATGCACGGGGCGCTCTACCCGCCACGGCGCATGACGGCGCCATTTCAGTGTCAATGGTGACGCGTTGCCGAAGTCTCAAGAGAGCTTAATGCGCGATGGCCGTACAGGGCAATTGTCCTGTACGGCCAGCGTGGCTATCTGCTTGATAGTGGGGGCTGATGGCGCCTCGTCAATGTCGTGAGCGACGAGCGATCAATAGCGGTAGGGCGAGCTGAGCTCACCGCGCAGCGAGTTGGGGTAGGCCTCGGTGATCTCGACATCCACCAGGTAGCCGATCAGCTCGGTCGGGTTGGCGGCGCGGAAGTTGACCACCCGGTTGTTCTCGGTGCGCCCGGACAGCAGGCCCGGGTCACGTGGCGAGAAGCCGGAGACCAGGATGCGCTGGGTGGTGCCGACCATCTTGCGACCGATCTGCATCGCCTGCTGGTTGATGCGCTCCTGCAGGATGAGCAGGCGCTCCTTCTTCACCTCTTCCAGAGTGTCATCTTCCAGATTCGCCGCCGGGGTGCCCGGACGCGCGGAGTAGATGAAGCTGAAGGAGTGATCGAAGCCGATCTGGCCGATCAGGTCCATGGTGTCCATGAAGTCCTGGTCGGTCTCGCCCGGGAAGCCGACGATGAAGTCGGAGGAGAAGCTGATGTCCGGACGCAGCGCGCGGATGCGTTCGAGCTTGTCGATGTAGAGGTCACGCTCGTGGCCGCGCTTCATTGCCGCCAGAATGCGGTTGGAGCCCGACTGCACCGGCAGATGCAGATGGCTGACCAGCTCCGGGATCTCACCGAAGGCCTCGATCAGCGAGTCCTTGAACTCCAGCGGATGCGAGGTGGTGAAGCGGATGCGGTCGATGCCCTCGACCTGCGCCACGCAGCTGATCAGCTCGGCGAGGTCGATCTCCTCGCCCAGCTGGTTGAGACCGGCGTAGGCGTTGACGTTCTGGCCCAGCAGGTTGATCTCGCGCACGCCCTGGTCGGCCAGGTGGATGACTTCATCCATCACCTTCTCGAAGGGACGCGAGACTTCCTCACCGCGGGTGTAGGGCACCACGCAGAAGGTGCAGTACTTGGAGCAGCCTTCCATCACCGAGACGAAGGCGCTGGCACCGTCGCTCTTGGGCGCGGGCAGATTGTCGAACTTCTCGATCTCGGGGAAGGTCACGTCGACCACGGAAATCTGCTTGAGGCTGTCGCGGCGGGTGTCGAGCATCTTCGGCACGCGGTGCAGGGTCTGCGGGCCGAACACCATGTCCACATGCGGGGCACGCTTGCGCAGGTTGTCGCCTTCCTGACTGGCCACGCAGCCGCCAACGCCGATCACCAGCTCCGGGTTCTTTTCCTTGAGCTTCTTCCAGCGTCCCAGCTGGTGGAACACCTTCTCCTGCGCCTTCTCGCGGATGGAGCAGGTGTTGAGCAGGATGACGTCTGCTTCGGATTCGTCGCTGGTGACTTCCATCTGATGCGATTCGCCGAGCAGATCCGCCATGCGCGCGGAGTCATACTCGTTCATCTGGCAGCCGTGAGTCTTGATGAAGAGTTTCTTCGCCATTGCCTTGTGTGAACGCTCTGAGCTGCGCGCCCGGGCTTCGTGCGCCTCGCGCCCGGGCACATGGTGGCGGCGGGCAGCGTCAGCGGTCAGGAGAAGCGGGCGCGACTTGTAATGAATGAGCCCCGGCGCCGATGGCTGGCCGGGAATCGAGGGCGCGACGATACTGTGCCAAGCGGCACGCTGATCGGGTCGAGGCCAAAATCGGGACGGCACAGTATAGGAGTCTGCCGGCCATGCGGCCAGCCCTGTCGCATCGCTGTCAGCAATGAGGAGGATGCCTGCCAACCACCGGTTCAGCCTGATGGTGGCTGTGGTATCCTCACGAGAAAGCCCGCGCATGCCCTGACGCTACAACAGGGGCTTGGCATGTTTCATAGTTATCAGGCAGGTGTTGCGCAACGCACATCAGGCTGTCAATGGCTTGATTTGTTGAGGTTTTCATGCCGATAGCCCGGCTGCCTGAGCTGGTTAAAATTTGATCGATTTGTTGGCGGGGCAGGCATTTCGCCGTGCGCAGACCTGCCCCTTTGAGGTTGTCCCAAGACTTATCCACAGAAAGTGTGGATGTCTGAAGACACTGAAATGACAGTCTCGGATTTTTCTCGCGGCAATTTCGTTACCGTACGTCCAAGCGCGACAGCGATGCCAGGCAGGACGCCTTGCATTGCGCAACCTGGCAGACACCGCATGGGCAGACAGGGCGAGCCTTCCTTCGCCCAAAAGCGGTCGATCATGTACGGCATGTGGGGACGCAGGATTCAGCGCGCTTGCTCCTCGTGCCCACACGCCTGACACGGTCGGCTTACGCCCTTAGACAGCCATGAAGAACACGATATGACGCGATTCTCCATTACCAGCACCCCTTCATCTTTCGGTCTCCTGTCACCCCGATCGCCGTGTTCGACGCTTGCGCGCTCACTGCGCCGTGTGGTGCTGGGGGCTGGCGTCGCCGGCAGCCTGCTGCTGGGCGCACCGCTGGCCAATGCGGCCACCGACCGCTGGGTCGCCGATGACCTCACCACCTTCGTGCGCAGTGGCCCGACGGATGGCTACCGCATCGTGGGCACGGTGGAAGCCGGCCAGCCGGTCGAGCTGCTCGAGGTCCAGAATGACTACAGCAAGATCCGCACTGCCAGCGGCGACGTGGTGTGGATTCCCTCCGCTGACCTGCAGGACACCCAGAGCGTCAATGCCCGGGTGCCCGAGCTGAGCGCCAGGGTCAAGGAATTGACTGCCAAGCTCGATGGCATCAATGAAGAGTGGGAAACCCGTGTCGAGGACATGAAGACCGGCCTCGAGACGCGTCAGGCGCGCATCGAGGAGCTTGAGCAGGCCAGCAACAGCCAGTCAGCCGAGCTTGCCCAGGCGCGTAGCAAGATGCAGGACATGGAAACCAAGCTCGATACCAAGAAGCAGGACCTGCTGATGCGCTACTTCATGTACGGCGGTGGCGTGGCGGGTGTCGGCCTGCTGGTCGGCCTGATCGTGCCGCACCTGCCGCGTCGCAAGAAGAAGCGTCACGGCTTCCTGTAAGGCATCCCGGTAACCGATAGCAGAGGGAGTGCGCCAGCTCATGTCGGCACAAGACACGACGATGGACGCGACGCCGGCCAGTGACCCCTGGCTGGCGCGATGGCAGGAAGGGCGGATCGGCTTTCATCTGCCCGCCACGCATTCGGCGCTGGAGCGCTGGTGGCCGCGGCTTGAGATTGCGGCGGGCGCCAAGGTGCTGGTGCCGTTGTGTGGCAAGAGTCTCGACATGCGCTGGCTGGCGGCGCAGGGCTATCCGGTGCTGGGCATCGAGCTTGCACGTCAGGCCTGCGAGCAGTTCGTCGCCGAAGGCGCCGGGGATGTCTCGCGCTATCGGCTGGAGCACTTCGAATGCTTCCGCCAGGGCATGGTCGAGCTGTGGTGCGGAGACTTCTTCCACTTCCATATCGACCATGTCGATCATCTCGACGCCTTCTATGATCGCGCCGCGCTGATCGCCTTGCCGCCGGCCACCCGGCAGCGTTACGCCTTCCATCTGGCGCAGCTGCTGCCCCCGGGCGCGCGTGGCCTGTTGATCAGTCTCGAGCGGCAGACGGAGCAGCATCAGGGCCCGCCGTTCCATGTCGCCGAAGACGAGATTCGTCAGCTGTTGAGCGCCAACTTCACGCTTGAGGTGCTGGAGCGTCGCGCCCCGGATGAGCGCGGCCTGCGTGAGACGGTATGGGGGCTGGTGCGCAAGGGACCGCGTCGCTGACGACTCAGGGGTAGCCTTGTCAGTCAGATCCAGTCTTCTTGAAAGCCCAGTCCTCATGAAAAACGCCACCGCCGCCCAATGGGCGGCGGTGGCGTTTTCGTTGGTGGCGAACGTGCTGATCGAGCTTGCTGATCGAGCCTACTGGTCGAGCTGGCGGATCAGCGTGGTGTCCTGGAAGGCGCGAGTCAGCGCATCGCCGATCACCTCAGAGACCATCTCGGTGTTCTTCTCCTGGCTCGGCTTGAGGGCATAGCCCTGATCACGCGTCGCGGTGTAGCTGCCGGTATAGCGCTGCTTGCCGGACACGGCGACGGCCTTGATCACGCCATTGAGTGTCGCGGTATCGGTGATCAGGCCGCCACGCTTCACGCCATAGGCCAGCTCGGTCAGCGAGATGGTCAGCTCTGCTGCGCCCTGGTTGGCCTGCTCGGCGGACACCGGCACGAAGCCCATGCGGCGCAGGGCGCTGACGGTCTGGGCCTCAAGCTTGGGTGTCAGGTCGCCGGTCGGCACGACCAGATAGCTCGAGGCATTGGTGGCGCCATCGCGAGAGCCGATGCGCTCTGACGGACGCTCATCGAGCACGTCCACCACCACCTGTTGCCCGTGGCCGACCACGCCCATCTCGCCGACCTGCGGATTGACGTACAGGCGCTGCGGGCTGGTGCCGCAAGCGCTGAGAAGTGCCGCCGTGGCGATCAGTGCCACGCTCATGCAGGTGGTGCGCAACGTGTGCATCATCATCGGGGTTCCTGGGCCTGAGGCCGGTTGTCATGGGAGTCATCTCGGCCATCCGTTGCCAATATAGAGCCTGCCGCGCGGGATGGCCGGAGCACAATGGCGCGAGTATAGGGCCAGAGTGGCGCCTGAGCGTAGTGGAAATTCAGGCTCACGCCTGTCCTCTGCAAGCGACAGTGGTTGAGGTTCATGGCCCGTAGCCCATGGCTCATGCGCCGTCGACACGTCTGCTCAAGGCCAGCAGGCCCAGCAGCGGGCCGGGCAGCAAGGCCAGCAGCAGCAGGCTGCCGTGGCCGGCGATCAGTGGCGTGAGCAAGGCGATCGAGACCAGCGACAGGCTGAAGCCGAAGGCATTCATCATCGCCAGGGCGCTGGCCTGCAGCTCGACCGGGGTGCCGCCCGCGGCGAGCGCCGAGAACTGCGGCGAGTCGATCACGGCCAGAAGGCTCCACAGCGCCAGCAGTGCCAGCAGCACGCCGTAACCGGCCTCAAGCTGCGTGGCGGCGACGAAGACCAACGTCAGCGTCACCGAACCGGCGAGCCCGAGACGCGCGACCCACAGGCTGCCTCGGCTGCGCGAGAGCCAGCCCCCGATGACGCAGCCGGGCGCGCCGATGGCGATCACCAGGAAGCTATGCCAGGCCAGGGTGGCAGGAGAGAGCGTCACGCCTGTCGCGCTGGCCATCTGGGTCAGCAGCAGAGGCGTCAGGGCCCACAGGGTGTACAGCTCCCACATGTGGCCGAAGTAGCCCAGTGCGCCGCGTACGAAGCCGGGATATTGCCAGGCTGCCAAGCCTCGTGTAGCACGTGCGAGAAAGGTGTTGCGGCCGTCTTTCGCCGCTGGTGCTTGGCGGGGCGCTGAGGTGGCTTTGGCCACCGGTGGAGCCAGCAAGGCGACCAGACCGGCACCGACGATGGCCAGCAGCGAGGCGGTGCTGATGGCCGCGCCCCACGGCAGCTGCATGCCTTCGCCCTGTTGCAGTGCGGCCAGCGCATGCGGCAGCCCGGTGCCGAGCACCAGCATGCCGACCAGCCAGGCGAGCGCGGCACCGGCACGGTCCGGAGCGGTCTGCACCATCAGCTTCAAGCCGATGGGATAGATGCCGGCCAGTGCCAGCCCCGTCAGCACGCGCAAGCCTGAGGCGCTCAGCAGGCCCGGCGCGATCAACAGCGCCAGATTGGTCAGCGCGCCCAGCAGGCAGGAAGCCATGAACAGATGGCGCGCCGCGAAACGGTCCGCCAGGCCGGCAAGCCCCAGCACCAGGGTGCCGACGATGAAGCCGCCCTGCACCGAGGAGGTCAGCTGGCCGAGTGCCGCGGCGCTATCGCCGGCGAAGCCCCAGCTCGCCATCATCGGCGTGAGTACTGCATTGGGGGTGAACCACAGGCTGGTGCCGAACAGCTGCGCCAGGGCGATCAAGGCGACCGGATAGCGGTTGGCCCATTGCCGCCAGCCAGAGATGGGCGGCGTGAGTGACTTGGTTGAGGACACGAGGGCACCTTGTAGGGCAGAGGGCGTGATGGCGCAGCAAGACGCGAACGGGCGACACCGAAGTGTCGCCCGTCACAGATAGCCCGCCCCATCAATGGGGTCAAGGCGTCATTGATGGGGCAGCTCGGCGATGCGATGCAGAGACTACCCCGTCGCAGCCGTCGTCTACAGCCCCATGGCCGAAGAGGTGGAGCGACGCGGGTCGGCACCGCCGTAGAAGGTGCCGTCGTCGATCATGATCGACTGGATGGCGCCCATGGCGTCCTTGGTCACCACCTTGTGGCCCATCGCCTCGAGCAGACGGATGGTGTCCTTGCTGATGCCCGCCTCGATGCGAATCTCGTCCGGCAGCCACTGGTGGTGGATGCGCGGCGCACTGACTGCCGACTGGATGTTCATGCCGTGGTCGATCACGTTCATGATCACCTGCAGCGTGGTGGTGATGATGCGCGAGCCGCCGGGGCTACCGGTGACGAGGAAGTTCTTGCCATCCTTCATCACGATGGTCGGGCTCATGGAGGACAGCATGCGCTTGTTCGGCTCGATCTTGTTGGCGACGCCGCCGATCAGGCCATAGGCATTCGGCACGCCCGGCTTGGCGGAGAAGTCATCCATCTCGTTGTTGAGCAGGAAACCTGCGCCATCGACCACGATGCCGGAGCCGTAGCTGAAGTTGATGGTGTAGGTATTGGAAACGGCCAGACCATTGCCATCGGCAATCGAGAAGTGGGTGGTCTGATTGGACTCATAGGGCTGCGGCTTGCCGGGCTTGACCTCACTGGAGGGCGTGGCCTTGTCGAGCTCGAACTGGGCGCGCAATTCCTTGGCGTAGTCCTTGGAGATGATGCCCGACAGCGGCACATCGACGAAGTCGGTGTCGCCCAGATACTCGGAGCGGTCGGCGTAGGCGCGGCGCATCGCTTCTGCCATCACGTGGATGGTGGCGGCGGAATTGAAGCCCATCGCCTGGATGTCATCGCCTTCGAGCATGTTGAGAATCTCGACGATGTGCGCGCCGCCGGAGGAGGGCGGGCTCATCGAGAAGATGTCATAGCCACGATAGGTACCGTGGACCGGCTCGCGGATGGCCGGCTCGTAGGCCTTCAGATCATCCAGCGTCATGATGCCGTCGTGGCGCTCCATCTCGGCCACGATCAGGCGGGCGGTCTCGCCCTCGTAGAACTCGCGCGGTCCATTGGCGGCGATGCGCTTGAGGGTCGCGGCCAGTTCCGGCTGCTTGAACAGCTCACCCGCTTGATAGTTGCTGCCATCCGGCTTGTAGAACACCTTGGCGGTGCTGTCCCACTTGGCCAGGCGGTCCTTGGCATCGCTCAAGCCCTTGGCGAAGCGTGTCGGAATCACGAAGCCGTCTTCGGCCAGTTTGATGGCCGGGGCGAGCGCCTGCTCGAGACTCAGGGTGCCGTAGTCTTCCAGCGCCTTGGCCAGGCCGGCGACGGTGCCGGGCACGCCTGCCGCGCGGTGGGTGAAGCGTGACCACTCGGAGACCGCCTCGCCATTCTCGTCCTGGAACATCGTCTCGCTGGCCGCCGCCGGGGCCTTCTCGCGGTAATCGATGGCCACTACTTCGCCGGTCTTCTCATCGGAGACCAGCATGAAGCCGCCGCCACCGATGTTGCCGGAGCGCGGCTGGGTCACGGCCAGCGCGAAGCCTGCCACCACGGCGGCGTCGACGGCGTTGCCGCCATCGGCCAGCACATCGCGTGCGACCTGAGAGGCCAGATAGTGGCTGGTCGCGACCATGCCGTGCTGGCCTTCCTGGGGGTGGAAGCGCTCGCCTTCCAGAATCGCGGAAGACTCGGCGAAGGCGGCGGGAATCGCCGTCGGTAGCAGGCCGGCCAGCGGCAACAGTGCGGCGGCGGCCAGCGCCTTGAGATGTCTGCGGTTTGCGAGAGAGGTGTCGAACATGAGAGGTGTCGGTTCCTGTTATCGTTATAAGAGATGCGACATGACGCGTGCAGTGCGAGGAACATGCGCAGAAGGCCAGCGAGCTGCTCACTGGGCCGAGAGAACAGCTTAACTATCAGTTGCTAATGCACCAATTTCAACATTGCACGGCAATATTCTTGTTGGTGTCTGATTTGGAAGGGGATGAGGTCCTGGTGTGAGGGCGGCTTGAGGGTGTGGGTCGCAGTGGAGTGCTTGGCGTGGGCCGCCGGCGGATCGGCAGCGACGGACCGGCAGGCTGGCGGTGCACATTCACACAGCGCCTGTCTTTTGTGAGAGGGTGGCGTAAAATGCCTCTTCCACTTCTCGCTGGCGCCTGATGACATGTCTGAACTACTGCCGAATGACTTCAAGATTGCCCCGTCGATCCTGTCCGCTGACTTCGCCCGCCTGGGGCAGGAGGTCGAGGATGTGCTGGCCTCCGGGGCCGATATCGTCCACTTCGACGTGATGGACAATCATTACGTGCCCAACCTGACCATCGGGCCGATGGTGTGCAAGGCGCTGCGTGATTACGGCATCAGCGCCGAGATCGATGCCCACCTTATGGTCACGCCGGTCGACCGCATGATCGGTGACTTCGCCGAGGCCGGTGCCAGCTACATCACCTTCCATCCGGAAGCCTCCGACCACGTCGATCGCTCGCTGCAGCTGATTCGTGATGCGGGCTGCAAGTCCGGTCTGGTATTCAATCCGGCCACGCCGCTTTCCTACCTCGACTACGTGATGGACAAGGTCGATATGATCCTGTTGATGAGCGTCAACCCGGGCTTTGGCGGCCAGTCGTTCATCCCCGGCACCCTCGACAAGCTGCGTGAAGCGCGTCGTCGCATCGATGCCTCCGGCTACAACATCCGTCTCGAGATCGATGGTGGCGTCAAGGTCGACAACATCGCCGAGATCGCGCGTGCCGGTGCCGACACCTTCGTGGCCGGTTCCGCCATCTTCAATGCGCGCAGTGACAGCGATGCCAACCGCTACGACAGCGTATTGGCGAAGCTGCGTGCCGAGCTTGCCAGCGTGCGCAGCTGATCGCGTGATGGATGACTGCGCGCGAGCTGGCGAGGCAGCCGACGGCTCGGCTCACGGCGCGGCGCTCAGCGAGTGGTCGCTGTATGTGCTCGAGACGGCCCAGGGGCGCCTCTATACCGGTATCAGTACCGATGTGGCGCGCCGCCTGAGCGAGCATGAGGGCGGCAAGCGCGGTGCGCGGGCACTGCGCGGCAAGGGGCCGCTGACGCTGTGTTATCAACAGGTGGTCGGTGATCGCTCGCGGGCGCTCAAGCTCGAGTATCGCGTCAAGCAGTTGAGCGTGGCGGCCAAGCGCCGCTTGATCGCCGGTGAGCTTGCGCTGGATAGCCTGCTCGGCGAGTCCTGACGGTCTGCTTGATTGAATGCGTGAAATGAAAACGCCCCCGACGGAATCCGTCGGGGGCGTTTTGTTGACTGGCGACCCTGCCGGGCAGGCAGGCTCAGTCTCAGTGCAGTTTCATCTTCGGGCGCAGGTAGCGGTTCAGGCCATCGACCACCACCGTCATGCCGGTCTTGACCACGCCGTGGATCGCCATCTGGTGCATGCGATACAGCGAGGCGTAGAAGAACTTGGCCAGGCGGCCTTCGATGAACAGCGAACGCGCCGAGGCACCGCGCATCAGCGAGCCGACGGCATCGAAGTGCGCCAGCGAGATCAGCGAGCCGTGGTCCTTGAACACGAAGTCCTTGAGCGGCTTGTTGGCCATCGCGGCGCGCAGGTTCTTGACCATCAGGCTGGCCTGCTGGTGAGCGGCCTGGGCGCGCGGCGGGACGCGCTTATCATCCGGCTGCGGGCAGCTGGCACAGTCACCGAGGGCAAAGATGAACTCATCATCGATGCTCTGCATGGTCTGGTGCACCTTGACCTGATGGTTGCGCTCGGTGGACAGACCCAGCTCGGACAGGAAGGCGGGCGCACGGATACCGGCGGCCCACACGCTCAGGTCGGCTTCGATCAGGGTGCCATCGGCAGTGGTGATGCCGCGTGAGTCGGCGCAGGTCACTCGGGTATCGACGTGGATATCGACGCCCAGCCTGGTCAGCTCCTTGGCGACCGGCTTGCCGATGCGTTCCGGCAGGGCGGGCAGGATGCGCGGTGCGGCCTCGATCAGGTGGACCTTGACCTGGCGGTCTTCCAGCGAGGAGAAGCCGTAGCTATGCAGCATCTTGGAGGCATCGAACAGCTCGGCGGAGAGCTCGACCCCGGTAGCGCCGGCACCGATGATGGCGACGTTGAGCTGCTGGCGCTCACATTCCTCACCGTTGGCGCTGAAACGCAGGAAGGTGTCGAGCATGTCGCGGCGGAATTTCTCGGCCTGCTGCGGGCTATCCAGGAAGTGGCAATGTTCGGCGACGCCTTCGGTGCCGAAATCATTGGATACGCTGCCCAGTGACAGCACCAGATAGTCATAGCTGAGCTGGCGGGCGGGCAGCAGCACGTTGCCCTTGGCGTCATGGATGGCGGCCAGGGTCAGCTGCTTCTCTTCACGCTCCAGGCTTTCCAGGGTGCCGCGCTGGAACTTGTAGCCGTGGGCCTTGGAATGGCCCTGGTAGGAGACTTCATCGAGACCGGAATCCAGCACGCCGGTGGCCACTTCGTGCAGCAGCGGCTTCCAGATATGCGTGGAATTGCGGTCGATCAGAATGATCTCGGCTTTCTTCTTGCGGCCCAGCTTGTGGCCCAGTTTGGTGACGAGTTCCAGACCGCCGGCGCCTCCGCCAACGACTACGATGCGGGGAATGGCCATTGAGTGCTCCTCAGTGACAAGATTGATGGGAAGGTGTGAAAAGTGTCGGCCGGCTATCGAGTCAGGACATGCAAGGCCCGGAGTCGATAACTGGCGTCGCGATACCGCTATGATAACAAGATAATGAGCGTGCTAAATAGTGCTGCATGCGCGAGATGTCGTTATTTTACGTATATTCGCCATGAGCACGCGAGAACTCGGTGTTGCGCTTTTGGCACCTACACGAATTCTGTCGCTGAAAAGGAGCAAGGATGCACGATCATCCCACATTCACAGGTCCGGTACATCCGTCGCTCAGGGCGATCGAGATGGTCGCCTTCGACCTCGATGGCACCCTGATCGACTCGGTGCCGGACCTCGCCCATGCGATCGACTGCATGCTTGAGCAAGAGGGGCTGGCGGCGCTGGGCGAGGCGCGGGTGCGCGACTTTGTCGGCAATGGATCGCGGGTGCTGGTGGAGCGCGCCCTGGCAGCACATGGCCTGGCGACCGATGACCTGGCGCGGGTCGAGCAGGCGCATCAGAGCTTTTTGGCACATTACGCCGCCGACCCCAGCTCGCGTACGCGACTCTATCCCGGGGTGCGGGAATGCCTGGAAGGTCTGCGCCAGGCCGGGATCCCGCTGGTACTGATCACCAACAAGCCGGAAGCCTTCATCGAACCGCTGCTTTCGCACTTCGCGCTGAGCGAGCATTTCGCGCTGGCGCTGGGCGGCGATAGCCTGCCGACGCGCAAACCGGACCCCGCGCCCCTGCTGTTCGCCGCCGAGCGGCTGGGAGTGCTGCCGCGTCAGGCCTTGATGGTCGGTGACTCGCGTCACGATATCGCGGCAGGCCGCGCCGCCGGTTTCCGTACCCTGGCGGTGCCTTACGGCTACAACCATGGCGAGCCGATCTCGCGCAGCCACCCGGACTACCTCGTCGACTCGCTTGCCGAGCTGGTCGTGGCTGGCTGAGTGACGCGGATTGATTGGAATTGACAGAGCGAGGCTGGTGCCCCGATCGGGCGCACAGTGAGGCATGAGATGGCAGAACTTGCCTCCACCAGCGCTGCCGCCAGCGACCCGCGATGATAGACTGAGTCCCAGACAAGCCGGCCCCGTGTCGGCAACGCACCCTCCGTGGAAGGAACTGCAGGTCATGATGACCCCACAACACTTCGCTGAACTGGCCGAAGCCGGTTACAACCGCATTCCCGTCACCCGTGACGTGCTGGCGGATCTCGACACGCCACTGTCTACCTATCTCAAGCTGGCCGACATGCCGTGGACCTTCCTGCTGGAGTCCGTGCAGGGCGGAGAGAAGTGGGGGCGCTACTCCATCATCGGCCTGCCGTGTCGTGAGCGCATCGAGGTGCGTGGCCAGGTGGTCTCGCATCTGATCAATGGCGAGCAGACCGGCATGACCGAGGTCGAGGACCCCCTCGACTGGATCGAGCAGTTCCAGACCCGTTTCCGTGTGCCGGTCATCGACGGTGCGCCACGCTTCAATGGCGGTCTGGTCGGCTACTTCGGCTATGACACCGTGCGCTATATCGAACCGCGCCTGCGCGGCGTCGAGAAGCCGGACCCGCTGGGCGTGCCGGACATCCTGCTGATGGTCGCCGACGAGCTGGTGATCTTCGACAACCTGTCCGGGCGTCTGACGCTGTTGACCCACGCCGACCCGGCAACGCCCAACGCCTACGAGGCCGCCTGCGAGCGTCTCGAGCGCCTCGAGATCCAGCTGCGCAGCGCGACCCTGAATACCGTCAGCCCCGGCACCGGCGGCGAGCCGGTCAAGGAGACCGACTTCACCTCCGGCTTCACCGAGGAAGGCTTCAAGGGCGCAGTGGAGAAGATCAAGGAATACGTGCTGGCCGGTGATGTCATGCAGTGCGTGCCGTCGCAGCGCATGTCGATTCCCTACCGCGCCGCGCCGCTGGATCTCTACCGTGCACTGCGCAGCCTGAATCCCTCGCCGTACATGTTCTTCTTCAATCTGGATGACCACCATGTCATCGGCTCGTCGCCGGAGATTCTCTCGCGTCTCGAGGATGGCGAGGTCGCGGTGCGCCCGATTGCCGGTACCCGCGTGCGCGGCGCCACCGAAGAGGAAGACCTGGCGCTGGAGAAGGACCTGCTGTCAGACCCCAAGGAAGTCGCCGAGCACCTGATGCTGATCGACCTGGGTCGCAATGACGCCGGTCGCATCAGCCAGACCGGCAGCGTCAAGGTGACGGACCAGATGGTGGTGGAGCGCTATTCCCACGTCATGCACATCGTCTCCAACGTCACCGGCAAGCTGAAGGAAGGCCTGGGGCCGATGGACGTGCTGCGGGCCACCTTCCCGGCCGGCACCCTGTCCGGCGCGCCGAAGATTCGCGCCATGGAGATCATCGACGAGGTGGAGCCGGTCAAGCGCGGCATCTATTCCGGCGCGGTGGGTTATCTCTCCTGGCACGGCAACATGGATACCGCCATCGCGATCCGCACCGCGGTGCTCAAGGACAAGGTGCTGCACGTCCAGGCCGGCGCCGGTATCGTGGCCGATTCCGTGCCGCAGTCCGAGTGGGACGAGACACTCAACAAGGGGCGTGCCCTGTTCCGTGCCGTGGCGATGGCGGAGCGCGGTCTGGACAATCTGGACTGATCGGCGCGCCGTGCATTTCGGGAGTGACTCGCCAGTGTTCGCGGGTCACTCCCTGCAACGGCGCATGTGATTGACACTCCTGGCAGCTCAACGCACTATTGACCCATGACGCTACGTAACCCGCACGACCTCAGCCAGCAGTGGTGGCGCTCCTGACAAGGGGGCGGCTTTCGCATGTCTGAAGTTCGAGGACGTACGACCAGAAGAATGCCGCCGACCAGGGCGGCATTTTTGTTGCTGGACGGCGGGAACGACACCACAGGAGAGCGGGCAGGCCGGTCAATCACGGCGCATGATCCGCTCCCGAGAATGGACACTGACCATGCAGACATTCACTTCGCAGGACGCCAGCACGCCACGCGTGCTGATGATCGACAACTTTGACAGCTTCACCTACAACATCGTCCAGTACCTGAGTGAGCTGGGCGCGGAAGTGCTGACCGTGCGCAATGACGCCATCACGCTCGAGCAGATCGAGGCGCTCGGTGCATCACATCTGGTGCTGGGTCCGGGGCCGTGCACGCCCAACGAGGCCGGCATCACGCTGGAGACCATTCGCCACTTCGCCGGCAAGCTGCCGATTCTGGGCGTGTGTCTCGGTCACCAGGCCATCGGTCAGGTCTACGGCGGCAAGGTGGTACGTGCGCCCCAGGTGATGCACGGCAAGACCTCCGCCGTGCGTCACGACAACAGTGGTGTCTTTGCCGCGCTGGCCGAGCCGCTGGAAGTCACGCGCTATCACTCGCTGGTGGTCGATCGCGAAAGCCTGCCCGAGTGTCTGATCGTCACCAGCTGGACGGATGATGACGATGTCACGCCTCAGTTGATCATGGGCCTGCGCCATCGCGAGCTGGATGTCGAAGGTGTCCAGTTCCACCCTGAGTCGATCCTGACATTGCAGGGTCATGAGCTTCTGGCTAACTTCCTGCGCCGCGGCGAGGCTGCGAAAGCCGCCTGAGTGGGCGTTGATCGCAAGAGTCACATCTAATTTTTCATGCGTCAGCCGCCGAGGCTGGCGCCTGCGGAGACACAACATGCAGATGCGTGAGGCGATTGGCGCCGTGATGCGCCGCCAGCACCTGAGCTACGACGACACTCATGCGGTCATGACGGCCATCATGACCGGCGAGGCGACCCAGGCGCAGATCGGGGCCTTGTTGATGGCGCTGTCGATGAAGGGCGAGACCGTCGATGAGCTGGCCGCCGCCGCCCAGGTGATGCGTGAGCTGATGACGCGCGTCACGGTGCGCGCCACCGATGCAGTGGATATCGTCGGCACCGGCGGTGATGGTGCCAACCTGTTCAATGTCTCCACGGCGGCAAGTTTCGTGGTGGCGGCCGCCGGTGGCCATGTGGCCAAGCATGGCAACCGCAGTGTCTCGTCATCATCCGGCAGTGCCGACCTGCTTGAGTCGGCCGGCATCAATCTGGCGCTGGACGCCGAGCAGGTCGCACGCTGTATCGATGATATCGGGGTCGGCTTCATGTTCGCGCCCAATCATCATGCCGCCATGAAGCACGTGATCGGCCCGCGCCGCGAGATGGGGGTGCGTACCATGTTCAACATCCTCGGTCCGCTGACCAATCCGGCCGGCGCCACCCGTCAGGTGCTGGGGGTCTATGACCCGGCGCTGGTACCGCTGATGGCCGAGGTGCTCAAGCGCCTCGGGGCCGAGCATGTGCTGGTGGTGCACAGCGATGATGGTCTGGACGAGATCTCGCTGGCGGCACCGACGCTGGTCAATGAGCTCAAGGATGGCGAGATCCGCGAATACCGCATCGCGCCGGAAGACTTCGGCATCGCGCGCCAGTCGCTGGAAAGTCTGGCGGTGGAGACCTCGGACGCCAGCCTCAAGCTGGTGCAGCAGGCGCTGCGCGGTGATGAAGGCCCGGCCAGCGACATCGTGGCACTCAATGCCGGTGCGGCCCTTTACGTGGCGGGCATCGCGGACAGTCTCAAGGAGGGTGTCAGCATTGCCGAGGACGTGCAGGCCAGCAAGCTGCCGTTCGAGAAGATGAAGGAATTGGCGGATTTCACCCGTGTCTACGCCCAGGTCAATGATGAAGGAGCGACCCGCTGATGAGCACCGAGCAGACGACTGACAAGGCATTGCCGACTATCCTGGCCAGGATTCTGGCGCGCAAGGAAGAAGAGATCGCCGAGCGCAGCGCCGCGGTGAGCGAGGCGGACCTGCAGACCCTGACCGAGAAGCAGAACGCGCCGCGCGGCTTCATCGAGGCGCTGACGTCGCGTATCGACCGTGGCGAGCCGGCCATCATCGCCGAAGTGAAGAAGGCGTCACCCTCCAAGGGCGTGATCCGTGAAGACTTCGTGCCCGCCGAGATCGCCGTGGCCTACGAGCAGGCCGGTGCGGCCTGCCTGTCGGTGCTCACCGATGCCGACTTCTTCCAGGGGCATGAGGACTTCATGATCGAGGCGCGCGACGCCGTCTCGATTCCGGTGATTCGCAAGGACTTCATCATCCACCCGTATCAGGTGCTGGAAGCGCGTGCCATCGGCGCCGACTGCATCCTGTTGATCGTCGCGGCGCTGGACGATGCGCGCCTGAGCGCTCTGTATCGTCAGGCGCGTGAGCTGGGCATGGATGTGCTGGTCGAGGTGCATGACGGCGAAGAGCTCAAGCGTGCACTGGCGCTGGGCATCGAACTGGTCGGCATCAACAACCGCGACCTGCGCACCTTCGAGACGTCGCTGGAGACGACGCTGGACCTGCTGGCCGACATGCCGCAGGGCGTGCGCGTGGTCACCGAATCCGGCATCCATACCCGTGACGATGTGGCGAAGATGCGCGACGCTGGCGTCCACGGCTTCCTGGTAGGGGAGGCCTTCATGCGCTTTGATGATCCGGGCGAGGGTCTGCGGGGATTGTTCTTCGCTGACTGATGGTCGGCAGTTAACGCCACTTGTTATCTTATGGATAACAAAAGCCCGCATGGCATTGCCATGCGGGCTTTTTCATGTCTGTCTTCTGTCTTCTGTCTTCTGTCTTCTGTCTTCTGTCTTCTGTCCAAAGGCCTGTGGCCGCCATCAGTCACAGGCTCAGGCGTCTGTCTTGACGCTCTCGACTCCCTTGCGTGCCATGAGCAGAGCCTCGGCGATTTCCTCGACCCCGGCGCCATGACTGTGGCGTGTCACCCAACTGGGCTCCCAACCGAGTGCCGCGCGGTGCTGGATGATGTTGGCCACGCCCACGGTGTGGCGAAAGGTGGCGAACATCGGCGCATCATTGGGGGCATCGCCGACGTACATCACCTCCTGCTCCAGCTGCATGCGGTCCAGGCCGAAGGTTTCGGTGAGGACCCGCACCGCCATGCGCGCCTTGTCGAACTCGCCCTGCCACGCATTGATGTGGATGGAGCTGGCGCGCGCCTGAATACCGGCGGCCGTGAAGCCGGCGATGATGGCGCGAATCTCGCTCTGGGCCAGCGGGCTGACCGCCTGACAGTGGTCCACCGCGACATCGGCGAAGCGGAAGGGCTGGTCCTGGGCCAGTGCCGCGCGTGGATGGTTGAGCAGCAGCTGGCGGGCGACGGTCATGACGTGGCGCTGGCGAGCGCGCAGGCGCTGCTCGTCTTCCCACCAGGTGGTGAGGATGCGCTGCCCCTGGCGGCGGAAGGCAAAGGCGCCGTTCTCACCGATCACGCTGGCGACCGGCCAGGCGCGTGCGATGTGATCGCACCAGCCCGCACAGCCGCCCGTGACGGGGATGACCTTGATGCCGGCGGCATCCAGACGCTCCAGCGCCGCCAGCGTCGATGCCGCGAGACGCCCTTCATGGGTGAGGGTGTCATCGATATCGGTCAACAGATACCGGATACCCGACAGGGTGCTGGCAGGGCAGTGGGCGAAGGCTTGCATGGTGATTCCAGAAATCCTCAGAAGGTAAGCGGGAGCGCGGCTGTCATCAGTCGCGTGTCCCTTCAGTATCGTCGATGCGTGCCGGCTTGCGCGACGCGCCTCGGTTCAGGCAGTGAAGCGCACTGACAGGCTCTGCTGGCTGGCAGTCTCCAGCGCGCTGCGATAATCGGGCTGATGGGGCAGCTCATCGGTGACCAGCAGATCGATCTCCTCGAGCGGGGCGATGCGGCACATGGCGGCGCGCCCCCATTTGCTGGCATCGGCGACCAGAATCCGGCGCTGGGCGTGATGGACCAGCGCACGGCTGACCGCGGCTTCTTCCGGATCGAAATCGAGCAGCCCACCGGCATCGAGACCGCCACAGCCGAGGACCGCGATATCGACCTGATGACGCGCGAAGAAGGCCACGGTGGCACTGCCGACCACGTCGAGATCCTGCGGGCGCAGTTGTCCTTCCGCCAACTGGACGGCGACATCCGGATGGGTCGAGAGCGCCTGCGCCACCTGCAGATTGTTGGTGATCACGCGCAGGCCGCGCCGGGCAAGCAAGGCTTCGGCGACCGCCACCACGCTGGTGCCGATGCCCAGCGCCAGGGTGGCGCCATCGGGAATCTCGGCGACCACGCTGGCTGCCATGGCCTGCTTGGCAGTGCGCGCCAGCATGATGCGCTGGGAGTGTCCCAGGTTGTAGCCGCCCGGTGGGCGCTCGATGCCGCCGTGGCGCCGACGCGCCAGCCCGCGCTCACACAGCACGCCCAGGTCACGCCGGATGGTCTGGGGCGTGACGTCGAAGGCATGGGCCAGCGGGTCGACCGCCAACTGGCCCTCGCGGGCCAGTCGCTCGAGTATCTGTTGCTGGCGCGGCGTCAGTGCCTCATTGCTGGCGTGTTCGACGCTGCGACTGTCGCGCTCGATGCCCGGGGTCATGTCTGGGGTAGCCCTTGCGTGGTGGTGTCGTTCGGTAGAGTGGGCTCGCGGTCTTCCTCGCTGAAGATGGCCGGGTCATCGCTGATGACGGCATCCACACCCCAGGCCCAGCGCGGCGCGAAGGCGGCCGCATCATTGGGCGTGTAGCAGAGCAGCTTGTGGCCCCGGCTGGTGATGCCACTGGCCGCGGCCCGCGTCAGGGCGCGCCAGTCGGCATGCACGGAACTTGCGTTCAGCTCATCGGCCAGGCTCTGCCAGTCGTCGGGGATGTCATCGTAGAGCAGGCCGATATGCACCTGCGGGTCGCGTTGACGCGTCAGGCGCAGCGCCTGGGGATCAAACGACGAGATGATCAGGTGTGAGGCGGGCAGATGGGCACTGGCCATCGGGATGGCGGCATCGACCAGCGCCTGGGCATCGTGGCCAGGGCTGAGCTTGAGTTCCAGATTCAGGCGCATGTCCAGGCGCGCGATCAGCTCCAGCGCCTGCTTGAGAGAGGCCATGCGCTCACCGGCAAAGCACGCATTGAACCAGCTGCCGACATCGAAGGTCTGCACGCTGTCCCAATCCAGATTCTTGAGCTTGCCACGCCCATCCGAGCAGCGATTCACGCCGGCATCGTGCCAGATGACCGGCGTGCCATCGCCCAGCAACTGCACGTCCAGTTCCACCCATTGAAAGCCTGCCTCATGCGCCGCCTGAATGGCGGCCAGGGTGTTTTCCGGCGCATAGGCCGACAGGCCGCGATGTGCGATCGCCAGGGGCAGAGACAGGACGCTGTCAGTTGAATGTGATGTGTCGGCTGAATGTGACGATGAAACCATGGTGAATCCTCACAGAAAGAATGGCATGTCTGCCCGCCACGCAGCTGTGGCGCTGATCGGTCGAGGCGGATCACTGATGCTCAGACGCGAGACTGATCAGGGCAGGTCTCAAGCATTACCATCCAATGATGACGTTATCAGGGCAAGGGGTTCCGTCGGCCCGCGACAGGACGAAAGCGCTCATTCGATGGCCGCTGTCGCCTGCTCGCGGGTTGCCAGCCGCTTGCCGTCGGCGCCGAACAGATGGGCACGCGCCGGAAGGATGGCCAGGCGCAGCGTCTGTTCTTCCGCGACGGCGTGCTCGCCATCCAGTCTCACCACCAGCGGCTCGCTCTGGCCTTGCAGTCGGCAGTACGCCAGGGTGTCCGCGCCCAGCGGTTCGACCAGCTCGATGCGCGCCTCAAGCTCCGCGGCGCCTGCGGGCAGGGCATCGGCTGCTCCCAGTACCTGCAGGTGCTCGGGGCGAATGCCGAGGGTCAGCTCAGCGCCCGTGGTCAGGTCTTCGCCCTGCAGGGCAATGGTTGCGCCACACGGCAGCGCAAGGCCTGCATCTGCCTGGGTGGCGCTCAGGAAGTTCATCGCCGGCGAGCCGATGAAGCCGGCGACGAACTGGCTGGCGGGCTGATCGTAGAGCGCCATCGGCGTGCCGAACTGCTCGACATGGCCGCCATTCATCACCACCAGACGATCCGCCAGGGTCATGGCCTCGGTCTGATCATGGGTCACGTAGACGGAAGTGACCTTGAGACGCTTCTGCAGACGGCGGATCTCGAGACGCATCTGCACACGCAGCTTGGCGTCCAGATTCGAGAGTGGCTCATCGAACAGGAAGACCTGCGGCTTGCGCACGATGGCGCGCCCCATGGCGACACGCTGGCGCTGGCCGCCGGAGAGCTGCTTTGGGCGGCGATCGAGCAGTTCGGTCAGGCCCAGCAGCTCGGCGGCCTCGCTGACGCGCTGCTGGATCTCGTCCTTGGGCGTGCGCCGGTTCTTGAGGCCGTAGGCCATGTTGTCGAACACGCTCATGTGCGGGTAGAGCGCGTAGTTCTGGAACACCATCGCGATGTCGCGCTCGGCGGGTTCCAGCTCATTGACGCGCTTGCCGTTGATCTCCAGATCGCCCTCGGAGATGTCTTCCAGGCCCGCCAGAGTGCGCAGCAGGGTCGACTTGCCACAGCCGGACGGGCCGACGATGACGATCAGCTCGCCTTCGCCGAAGGCCAGATCGATGCCATGCAGGGCCTGGTAGCCATTGGGGTACTGCTTCTTGAGCTGCTTGAGCGCCAGTGTTGCCATGAGTTGTGTATCCAGAGCGGTGGCGTGACGGGCAAGTCTGTCCATCACGGCGTAACGGAATCAGGGGGCTTGGGGCGAGGTGTCGCGGGTCGGAGCGCGAGATCACTTCTCGCTGTCCACCAGGCCCTTGATGAAGTAGCGCTGCATGAACAGGATCACCAGTACCGGCGGGCCCATGGCCAGCAGCGTGGTGGCGGTGACGTCCTGCCACGGCACCAGACCATCACCGGTGGTCAGCATGCGCTTGAGGCTGACGACGATGGTCAGATAGTCGGCATCGGTCGTGATCAACAGCGGCCACAGATACTGATTCCAGCCGTAGATGAACATGATCACGAACAGTGCCGCGATGTTGGTCTTCGACAGCGGCAGCAGGATGTCCTTGAGAAAGCGCCACGGCCCGGCGCCATCGATGCGCGCGGCCTCGACCAGTTCCGCCGGAATGGTCAGGTAGAACTGACGCAGCAGGAAGGTCGCGGTGGCGCTGGCGATCAGCGGCAGGATCAGACCGGCGTAGCTGTCCAGCATGTTGAGGTCGGCCACCACCTTGAAGGTCGGCAGGATACGCACCTCCACCGGCAGCATCAGGGTGATGAAGATCAGCCAGAAGCACAGCTTGCGGAAGCGGAACTCGAAGAAGACGATCGCGTAGGCGGCCAGCACCGAGATGATGATCTTGCCGATGGCGATGCCCAGTGCCATCAGCATCGAGTTGAACAGCAGGGTCATCACGTCGGCGCCGAGACTGCTGACCGGGTCTGCCAGCAGCTGGCGGTAGTTGTCCAGGCCAGCCTCGCCGATCCAGACGGGGGCGACGTTGGAGTAGAGGTCACCCATCTCGTGGGTACTGGCGCTGAAGGCGATCCAGACCGGCAGGAAGAACAGTGCGCAGCCGACGATCAGCAGGGCATGGCTTGCGATATCAAGCCCGGGGCGGTTGTAGCGCATCAGTACTGCACCTTCTTCTCGACATACTTGAACTGGATCAGCGTCAGCACGCCGACGATGACCATCAACAGCACGGACTGGGCAGCACTCGAGCCCAGGTCCTGCCCGACGAAACCATCTTCATAGACCTTGTAGACCAGGGTGCGGGTCGAGCCGGCCGGGCCGCCCTGGGTGGTGGCATCGATGGTGCCAAAGGTCTCGAAGAAGGCGTAGACCACGTTCATCACCAGCAGGAAGAAGCTGGTCGGCGAGAGCAGCGGGAAGGTGATGGTCCAGAAACGCCGCCAGGGGCCGGCGCGGTCCATCGCGGCCGCTTCCAGAAGGCTCTTGGGGATCGCCTGGAGACCTGCGAGGAAGAACACGAAGTTGTAGCTCATCTGCTTCCAGATCGAGGCCAGCACCACCAGCAACATGGCCTGATCGCCATTGAGCTTGTGATTCCAGTCGATGCCGATGGCGGACAGCAGCTCCGGCAGAATGCCCAGCGTCGGGTCGAACAGGAACAGCCACAGCACCCCGGCCACGGCGGGCGCCACGGCGTAGGGCCAGATCAGCAGGGTCTTGTAGGCGTGTGCGCCGCGCAGCACGCGGTCGGCCAGTACGGCCAGCCCCAGCGCCAATGCCATGGCGCCGAAGGCCACCGCAAAGGAGAAATAGGTGGTCGTCCATAGTGTCGTCAGATATTCCGGCTCGCTCAGCACGCTGACGAAGTTGCTCAGCCCGGTGAATTCCCGCGAGAGCCCGAAGGCATCTTCGACATAGAAGGCCTGTTCGATGGCCTGGTAGGCCGGCCAGAAGAAGAACACGGCCACGATCAGCAGCTGAGGCGCCAGCAGTATCCAGGGCGTGATGGGGTGTCGATTGAAATGGGCCATGCAGCAGGGGTCTCGCAAGCAAGGAAGGACTGGGTGGTTCCGTCGGTAGCACGGAGTCGGCAAGCCTCGGCCGCTCCTGCGCCATCAAGCCGTGAGAGAAGGGAAAGGACACCGGATGTCGGATGCGCTTTCCGCTCTCTGGCTGGAGAAAATAGCGGGAGGGCGAGCCCGGCATGGGCCCGCCCCCGGTGTGGCGATGATCAGCCGTTGGCGCGTTCGAACTTCTCGAGCAGCGAATCGCCGCGCTTGACGGCGTTGTCGAGACCGTCCTGCACGCTTTCCTTGCCGGAGAAGATCTTTTCCAGCTCTTCATTGATCACGTCACGAATCTGCACCATGTTGCCCAGGCGCAGGCCCTTGGAGTTCTCGGTCGGCGTCGCGGAGGTCATCTGGGTGATGGCGACGTCGGTGCCCGGGTTCTCGGCGTAGAAGCCCTGTTCGCGCGTCAGTTCTGCCGCGGCAGTCGTGATCGGCAGATAGCCGGTGAACTGGTGCCAGTCGGCCTGCACTTCAGGCTTGGAGAGGTACTGGAAGAACTTGGCGACGCCCTGGTATTCCTCATCGCTGTGACCGGACAGCACCCACAGCGAGGCGCCACCGATGATGGAGTTCTGCGGCGTCTCGATCACGTCGCTGTCATAGGGCAGCGGCGCCACGCCGAATTCGAAGCCCTTGGCGCTTTCCTTGACGCCGGCATAGCTGGCGGAAGAGCCCATCATCATCGCGCACTCGCCGGAGTAGAACTTGGGCGCCGCGTCATCGAAGCGACCGCCGAACACGAAGCGCTTGTCGGCCTGCCAGTCATCGAGACGCTGGATGTGATCGACCACGGCGGTCGTGTTGAATTCGAGGCGGGTATCGGTGCCGGCGAAGCCATTGGCCTGGCTGGCGAAGGGCACGTCGTTGCGCGCCGAGAAGTTCTCCAGCATCACCCAGGACGGCCAGGTGGTGGTCAGGCCACAGCTGGCGGCGCCGGAATCGACGACCTTCTTGAGCGCAGCGCCCATTTCCTGCCAGGTCTGCGGGAGGGAGTCGACGCCCGCCTTGGCCAGCACGTCCTTGTTGTAGTAGGTCACCGGCGTCGAGGAGTTGAACGGCATCGACAGCATCTTGCCGTCGGTGTCGGTGTAATAGCCGGTGACGGCAGACAGGTAGGCGTTCGGGTCGAAGGCGGTGCCTTCCTGCGGCGCGAAGTCTGCCATCAGCTGATGCACCGGGACGATCGCGCCCTTGGCGCTCATCATGGTGGCGGTGCCGACCTCGAAGATCTGCACGATGTCCGGACCCTTGCCGGCGCGGAAGGCGGCGATGGCGGAGGTCATGGTCTCGGAGTAGTTGCCCTTGAAGACCGGCTTGACGACGTAATCGTCCTGGCTTGCGTTGAAGTCGGCCGCGATCTCGTCGACCTTCTTGCCGAGCCCGCCCCCCATGGCGTGCCACCATTCCACCTCGATGGCGGCGAGGGCACTGGCGGAGGCGGAGGCGAAACCGATGGCCAGCGCGAGGCTGGCGAGGCGACGAGTCGCGGTGGCAGTCGTACGGGTGCTTGCATGATGAGTCGGGCGGCGCATGGTCAAACTCCTGAGAGGTTCCCCTGGCCAGCTTCCGCAACAAAGAAGAAGGACGCTGGCCGCTGACGATCGATGGCGACGATCAAGTGAACATTTTCTTGTTCTTTTGATGATCGTCCGAAAAGCGTAGACGACTCTATAGCGCCCGCCTTACAACTTTGTGACAGGAAGATGTTCATTCGAGCGAGGCTGAGCTTATGGCTGAATTTGTGACTGAGTTTGTGAATGAGCAGCGAGTGTGTGGCGCCGCCAGCTCGGCTCAGGCTGGCAAGCGAGGCGCCGGGGGTAACTCAAGGCCGGAATAAGCGGCCGGCGAGCGAGTGTGCTAGTCTTGCGCGCTGAAAATGCCTGTGGCGGAGAATGCGATGAAAGTGGTTGAAGTGAGTGCCGGTGCCCGACGTGATGCCTGTCTGGCGATGCTGTGCGCCGAAGTCCATGGCCGCGAAGGGGGTCTGGATGCGCTGGTGAGTTACGCCGGCGTGCGTGGGGTGTGGTTCGAGAACGAGATGGCGCGCCTGTTCGCGCTGGTCGACGATGCCGAGCGCATCCACTCTGCCGCGCTGCTGGTACTCGACGAGAACGCACGTGGCCTGAATCTGGCGCTGTGGGCGACGCCGACGGTGCATCGCGGTCACGACCACGGCATCGCGCTGGTCTCCCAGCTGTCCGATCACGGCCGCCTGCAGGTGCGCATCACCGACAGCTCACTGGTCAGCGTGCTGCGTCGCGCCGGCATCAACGACTGGCTGGAGGCCGAGGCCGAAGGCGATCAACCGCGCGAGCTGGTCGGCATGAATCCGGCGGCGCGTGTCGGCAACCTGGCGGCCCTCGACGCGCCGCTGCGTCTGGATCGCGAGCGCATCAAGCGCTCCTTCAAGGCACGGCCGAAGGACTTCGAGACCTACAAGAACGCCTTCGTACGTGATCTGGAGCACTTCGCGCGTCATATCTGAGGATGAGATGACGCAAGCGAATGACATGCTCACCAAGACAAAGGCCCCGCTCATTGAGCGGGGCCTTTGTGGTTCTGCGATCGGCGATCAGCGATCAGTTACTGCATCGATCAGGTGGGCGTCGATCAAGCGGGCGTCGGCCAGTCATCAGGCGGCGTCCTGCTGCGGGTTGGAGGCGGTGCCGTCACTCGCCATCGGCTTGCGCACGAAGGCGTCGAATTCGAAGTGGTCGACGGTCAGCATGTCGAGTACCTCGGCTTCGAAGACGCGCATGAAGCCGCCATCCTCGGCGGACAGGATGCCTGCCTCGACCGCCGCTTCGATACGCGCTTCCGGTGACAGTGCGTCGGCCGGAATCTCGCCCTTGTGGTAGGCCTTGGCCAGCGCCTTGTAGATCGGCTCGGCGCGCGGATAGTCCTTGAGCAGCGCGTTGTAGCGGGCGAGGGCGTTGTCCTGCTGGCCTTCGTCCTGCGCGTCCCAGGTGTTGTCGGTCAGCTTGGCACGCAGTGCAGTGTCGGTGGAGACGGCGCGGGCGATCTCGCGGGTCAGGCTGTCCTTGGGCATGGCGAACTGACGGCCACGCGGCAGGGCGATCACGCGCAGAGCAGTGCCCAGCGCACGGTTGGGCAGGTTGGCGAACAGCTCATCCAGTGCCTTTTCCGCGCGGTGCAGCAGCCACTGCATGCTGTAGTGGAACAGCGCCTCTTCGTGTTCGCAGGCCTCGGATTCATGCCACTGCTTGAGCGTCAGTGACGCCAGGTAGAGGTTGGAGAGCACGTCGCCCAGGCGTGCCGACAGCATCTCGCGCGCCTTGAGGCTGGAACCGAGACTTGCCATGGCCGCATCGGCGGACAGCGAGAAGGCGGCGCTGAAGCGGTTGATGTGGCTGGCGTAGGGCGTGGCGACGGCGTCGAAGCCGGTGGCCTTGCCGCCGATGCCGAAGCTCTGGGTGAAGGCGCGTGCCGCGTTGCCGAAGATCAGGCCGGCATGGCGGAAGAAGGCCTTGTCGAAGGCGTTCAGGTCATCGGCGTCCTTGGCGGCCAGCTCCTCCAGCACGTAAGGATGGCAGCGGATTGCGCCCTGACCGAAGATCATCAGGTTGCGGGTCATGATGTTGGCGCCTTCCACCGTGATCGAGACCGGAGTGCCGGCGTAGGCCACGCCGATGTAGTTGCGCGGGCCAAGCGTCACGCCGCGTCCGCCGTGGATGTCCATGCCGTCGGCCAGCAGCGAGCGGGCCATCTCGGTCAGCTGGCTCTTGAGGATGGCGGAGGGCACCGCCGGCTTGTGGCCGTTGTCGATCATGTTGGCGGTGTGCAGCACCGACGCCTGGCTGATGTAGTTCATCGCGGCCATGCGTGCCAGCGGCTCCTGCACGCCTTCCATTTCGGCCACCGGCAGATTGAACTGACGACGGATGCGCGCAAAGCCGGCGCTCCAGCCCAGTGCGTAGCGCGAGATGCCCGCGGAGCCGGACGGCAGGGTGATGCAGCGACCCACCGACAGACACTCGACCAGCATCTTCCAGCCCTGGCCGGCCATCTGCTCACCGCCGATCAGATAGCTGAGCGGAATGAAGACGTCCTTGCCGAAGATCGGGCCATTCATGAACGGCGCGCCGATCGGGTGGTGACGACGGCCGATGTCCATGCCGTCGGTGTCACGCGGAATCAGGGCGCAGGTGATGCCGATGTCTTCCACGTCACCCAGCAGGTGCTCGGGGTCGAACATGCGGAAGGCCAGGCCGACCACGGTGGCGACCGGCGCCAGGGTGATCCAGCGCTTCTCGAAGTTCAGGCGAATGCCGACGACTTCCTCGCCGTCATGCATGCCGCGACACACGATGCCGGTGTCCGGGATGGAGGTCGCATCACTGCCGGCACGCGGGCCGGTCAGGCCGAAACACGGAATCTCGCGGCCATCGGCCAGACGCGGCAGGTAATGGTTCTTCTGCTCTTCGCTGCCGTACTTGAGCAGCAGCTCGCCCGGGCCGAGGGAGTTGGGCACGCCGACGGTGACCATCAGCGTCTCGTTGACCGCCAGCTTCTGCAGCACCAGCGACTGCGCCTTGGCCGAGAAGCCCAGGCCACCATATTCCTTGGGAATGATCATGCCGAAGAACTTCTCGCGCTTGAGGTATTCCCACAGCGCTTCGGGCAGATCGGCACGCTCACGCGCGATCTCCCAGCTGTTGGTCATGCCGCAGGCGACAGAGCATTGATCATCGATGAAGGCCTGCTCTTCGCTGGAGATGCCGTCGTTGCGCTGTGCGGTCAGGGTGTCCCACTGCGGCTTGCCGGAAAAGAGCTCGGCGTCCCAGAACACGGTGCCGGCTTCCAGCGCCACCTTCTCGGTGTCCGAGACCTTGGGGGAGACCTTCTTGAACATCGCGAACAGACGCGGGCTGAGCCACTTGCTGCGCAGGGCCGGCAGGCCACACACCGCGACCAGTGCCGCGCCGATCAGCAGCAGGCAACCTAGCACCGGCGCGTCGACCGCCAGGCCGACGATACCGATGATGGCGAGAACGCCGATGGCCGCGAGGGCCCCGGCTTCGCGTGCCATGACGGCCAACAGACCGGCAACGGCGACAAGGATGAGGATGAGCTGCGTCATGGCAGGATCTCCGGGTGGCGAGGGATGGTGTCTTTGCATGGCGTTTCTACAGCGTAGCAGCCATGCGTTTAGAACAGTTGTTTGAATTCTCTTCAGCGTATCCCATGTTGCCCGACCCTGCAGTACGTCCAAGGTCTAAGGTTTGCGGATTCATTCTTGAAAAGGGCAGTCGCCCGGGGGAGGCAGTCGGCGAGCGCCAGACCGGGCTGAGTGAAAGCTGTCTGGCAGGCATGAAAAAGGCCCCGCAATGCGGGGCCTTGGACGATCGATAGCGCTTGCGTGCGTGAGGTCAGACTACCTGTCGCAGGCGTTGACTCGCACGGGTTCTGGCGTTGATCAGTGCTCAGTCATTGATCAGTGCTTAGCCATTGATCGGAGCGGAGTCGATCTTGCGCTTGGCGGGCTTCTTGGCCGGCGTGCCGGGTTCGATCACGAAGTAATCGGCGTCGGAGGGCGGCAGCGGCGCGCGGCCACGAATCTTGTCGGCCATCTTCTCGGCCAGCATGATCGTCGGCGCATTCAGGTTGCCGGTCGGGATGACCGGGAACAGCGAGGCATCGACGACGCGCAGGTTGTCGAGGCCATGCACGCGACCGGCACCATCGACCACTGAAGTCTCGTCGCTGCCCATGCGGCAGCTTCCACACGGGTGGTAGGCGGTCTCGGCGTGGTTGCGCACGTACTCGTCGAGCTCTGCGTCGGTCTGCGCCTGGGCGCCCGGTGCCAGCTCGCGGCCGCGGTAGGGGTCCAGCGCGGGCTGGGCGATGATCTCGCGGGTCAGGCGGATGGCGGCGCGGAACTCTTCCCAGTCACGCTCCTCGGCCATGTAGTTGAAGAAGATTGACGGCGCGGCCTTGGGATCGAGTGAGGTCAGGCGCACGCGGCCCTTGCTCTGGGAGCGCATCGACCCGACGTGCGCCTGGAAGCCGTGGCCCTGCACTGCGCTCTTGCCGTTGTAGCTGATCGCGATCGGCAGGAAGTGATACTGCAGGTTCGGCCAGGCTTCGTTGTCATCGCTGCGAATGAAGCCGGCGGCCTCGAACTGGTTGCTGGCACCGACACCGGTGCCCTTGAGCATCCATTCCAGACCGATGGGCGGCTGGTTGTACCACTTGAGGGACGGATACAGCGAGATCGGCTGGGTGCACTCGTACTGGATGTAGAGCTCCAGGTGGTCCTGCAGGTTCTCGCCCACGCCCGGCAGGTGATGGACCATCTTCACGCCCAGCGGCTCGAGATGTTCACGGTTGCCGACACCGGAGCGCTGCAGGATCTGCGGCGAGGCGATGGCGCCGGCGCACAGCAGCACTTCCTTGCGCGCACGTACGCGGTGGTCATGGCCCTTGCGCTCGTACTTCACACCGACCGCCGTCTTGCCTTCGAACAGGATGACGTCGGTGGTGGCACGCGTCTCGATGGTCACGTTGGAGCGCTTCTTGGCGGTATCCAGATAGCCGCGCGCGGTGGAGGCGCGACGGCCTTCCTTGGTCACGAAGCGGTCCATCGGGCCGAAGCCTTCCTGCTGGTAGCCGTTGACGTCTTCGGTGGCCGGATAGCCCGCCTCGATGCCTGCCGCGATGAAGGCGTGATAGAGCTCGTTGTTGCCCTGCTTGGGCGTGGTGACCGACACCGGGCCGTCGCCGCCATGGTAGTCATTCGGGCCGATATCGCGCGTCTCGCACTTGCGGAAGTAGGGCAGGCACTCACGATAGTTCCAGTCGGCCAGGATGGGGTCCTTGGCCCAGTTGTCGTAATCCAGCGCGTTGCCGCGGATGTAGCACATGCCGTTGATCAACGAGGAGCCGCCCAGACCCTTGCCGCGACCACATTCCATGCGACGGTTGTTCATGTGCGGCTCGGGATCGGTCTTGAAGTCCCAGTTGTAGCGCTGACCCTGCAGCGGGTACGCCAGGGCGGCGGGCATCTGGGTGCGGAAGTCGAAGCGGTGGTCGCGGCCACCGGCTTCCAGCAACAGCACGCTGACGTCGGCGTCTTCGCTCAGGCGGGTGGCCAGCACGTTGCCGGCGCTGCCGGCGCCGATGATGACGTAGTCGTATTCACGCTCGAATTGGCTCATGGAAGGTCCTCTCGTATCGGGTGCCACATGCGGGCACATGACGCCCCGTTCACGACGGGGAGTGGCCACTGCCGGGCTGCTGGATACGTTTGCTTGTCTGTGGTGAGTCGTCGGGGCACCGCATGACAGCAAGCTGCCATCGGGGGCTCAACGACTCATCGGGATTCGGGCACTGCGCGCGGCGCTGGTGAGCGACGCGGCGTGCAGCCGGCATGGCGAGTGTTCGACATGCCGGCAGGTGGGGCATCTGGCGCTTGGTCGTGCTTGAGGCCCGGTCTTGAGAGCCGGTACTTCAGCCTCTGGCGCCAGAGGGTGCTGCTGTCATCAGGCCTTGCGGCCAATGATGGCTCAGAAGGCGGACTCGAACGGGCCCATCTCGATCAGCACGGACTTGGTCTGGGTGTAGTGAGACAGCGTCTCGACACCGTTCTCGCGACCGATACCGGACTGCTTGTAGCCGCCGACCGGCATTTCGGACGGCGACTCGCCCCAGGTGTTGACCCAGCAGATGCCGGCTTCGAGCTGGTGAATCACGCGATGCGCGCGGTTCAGGCTCTCGGTGAACAGGCCAGCCGCCAGGCCATAGGTGGTGTCGTTGGCGCGACGGATGACTTCCTCTTCACTGTCGAAGGACAGGATGGACATCACCGGACCGAAGATCTCTTCCTGCACGATGCGCATGTCATCGCTGCAGTCGGTGTAGACGGTCGGTGCGACCCAGGCGCCCTTGGCGAAGTCGCCTTCGCTCATGCGCTCGCCGCCGACCAGCAGACGTGCGCCGTCCTGCTTGGCGATCTCCAGATAGGAGACGACCTTGTCCAGGTGCTCGAAGCTGACCAGCGGTCCGAAGGTGGTGGCGCGGTCCTGCGGGTCGCCGGCCTTGATGCGCGCGACGCGCTCGACGATCTTGGCTTCGAAGGCGTCCTTGACGCTGGCTTCGACGAACACGCGGGTGCCGTTGGTGCACACCTGACCGGAGCTGTAGAAGTTGGCCATCATGGCGCCGTCGGCGGCACGGTCGAGATCGGAGTCGGCGAACACCAGCAGCGGGGACTTGCCGCCCAGCTCCATGGTGACTTCCTTGAGGCTGGAAGAGGCGGACGCGGACATGACCTTCTTGCCGGTGCCGGCTTCCCCGGTGAAGGAGATCTTGGCGATATCCGGGTGCTCGGTGAGCATCACGCCGACGCGGGCATCGCCCTGCACGACGTTGAACACGCCGTCCGGCAGGCCGGCTTCGGTGAAGATCTCGGCCAGCTTCAGTGCGCTCAGCGGAGTGACTTCGCTGGGCTTGAAGACCATGGCGTTGCCGGCGGCGAGAGCCGGGGCAGACTTCCAGCAGGCGATCTGGATCGGGTAGTTCCAGGCACCGATGGCGCCGATGACGCCCAGCGGCTCCTTGCGGGTATAGACGAAGGCTTCCTGGCGCAGCGGCATCTGGCTGCCTTCGATGGCCGGCGCGAGGCCCGCGTAGTACTCGAGTGCATCGGCACCGGTGACGATGTCGACCGCTTCGGTCTCGGACAGCGGCTTGCCGGTGTCGAGAGTCTCGAGCAGCGCCAGTTCGTCGTTGCGCTCGCGCAGCAGGTCCACGGCGCGACGCAGGATGCGTGAACGCTCCATGCCGGTCATCGCGGCCCACACCTTCTGACCCTGCAGGGCGCTTTCGACGGCGGTATCGACGTCGGCACCGCTGGCCTGCTGGATCTCGGCGATGACTTCGCCGGTGGCCGGGTTGACGGTCTCGAAGGTCTCGCCGGAGGTAGCCTCGACCCGACGGCCACCGATGTAGAGGGTCTGGGTCGGGAAGCTTGCGTTGCCGTTAGCCATGCGTGCGCTCCTTACTGGGTTCAGGGGAAGTGGGGGAGTCTGTCGCGTTCAGGGATGCTGCCATGTGACGTGTCAGCTGGTAGTCAGCGTATTCGTAGGCGAGGCGGTGTGCGCGCTCGACATCGAGGCCGGTCGGGTCCAGCGTGCCGCGCAACCACAGGCCGTCGATCAAGGCGGCCAGTCCGGCCGCGGCATCACGTGCCTCGTTCAGCGGCATGCAGCGGCGGAACAGGGCACACAGATTGGAGATCAGCCGCCTGTCGTTGACTCGCTGCAGGCGTTCCAGCGGAATGCGGTGCATGCTGGAGGCCCAGAAGGCCAGCCAGGTCTTGGAGACGCTCTGACTGACCTGGCTGCGGTCAAAGTTGCCGTCGATCACCGCGCGCAGATGGCTGCGGACGTCATCGTCGGCCAGTGCGGCGCGACGCTCACTGACGGCGCTGCGCAGGTCAGTGAGAATCTGGCGCATGGTGGCTTCCATCAAGCCATCCTTGCCGCCGAAATAGTGGCTGATGATGCCGGTGGAAACACCTGCGTGACGGGCGATGCGGGCCACGGTCGCGTCGGCGAGTCCTGCCTCATCGATGGCTTGCATGGTGGCCTGGATCAACTGGCGGCGGCGGATAGGTTCCATTCCCACTTTGGGCATCAACGGAGTCCTTTTCGTATATCGGGTCGGTGTGACACTTGGTGTGGCCATGGTACTGGATCATCACCGGTTTGCCGCGAGCGCTGCACCATGCTGTCGTGCGCAAAGTTTTTATTGAACGTTCAATTAACAAAAAGTGTAGAGGCTGGTTCCCGATGCGTCAAGTTGAGGCAAGGTGGGGCGGTCAGGGATGGTCAGGAGGGGGAGGCGGGCGAGGCATCGAGGGCCGGTGGCGGCCAGTGACAGGCGGGCGTTCAAGACTGTGGGTTGGCGAGGCCGGTTGGTAAAAGCGCTACAGTGCGGTAGAACATGGAGGGGCAGCATGTCGATCTCAACGTAGGTTGAACGTTGCGCCGACGCTCGAGAGTTGAATGACAACGAACAATAAAACAAGGGGTTAGCATGAAACGATCACCTGGTAAGGTGCTGTTGGCACTGGGCGTCATCGCCGTGCCGGTCATGGCGAATCAGGCCCAGGCCGCCGTGCCGGAAGAATGTCGCACGGTACGTTTCGCCGAAGTTGGCTGGACGGACATCACGGCCACCACCGCCCTGACGCGTGCCGTGCTGGAGGGGCTGGGTTATGAGACGACCTCTGACACCATCTCGGTGCCGATCGCCTATGCCGGCATGAAGAATGATGACTTCGACGTCTTCCTGGGCAACTGGATGCCGTCGATGGCCTCCATCAGTGACCCTTACATCGACAAGGGGCAGGTCGATCGCCCGCGCGCCAATCTCCAGGGCGCGAAATACACCCTGGCGGTGCCGCAGTATGTACTGGATGCCGGCGTGACCTCGGTGGCGGACCTTGCCGACAATCTCGAGAAGTTCGACGGCCGCATCTACGGGATAGAGGCGGGCAACGACGGCAACATGATCATTGCCGACATGATCGATGACGACGCCTTCGGCATGGGCGAGTTCGAGATGATCGACTCCTCGGAAGCCGGCATGCTGGCGGAAGTGAAGTCGAAGATTGCCGCCGAGGAGTGGGTCGTGTTCCTCGGCTGGGAACCGCACCCGATGAATACCCGCTTCGAGATGGGCTATCTGGAAGGGGCCGATGATTACTTCGGGCCGAATCTGGGTGGTGCGACGGTGTATACCAATACTCGCGCGGGCTACAGCGAGGCATGCACCAACGTCGGGGCCCTGCTTTCCAATCTCGAGTTCACCCTGGAGATGGAAAACCAGCTGATGGGCGACATCATGGATGGCGGCGAAGATCCGGATGATGCGGCGGCCAGTTGGCTCAAGCAGAACCCTCAGGTGCTGGAGGCCTGGCTCAAGGGAGTCGAGACCGTGGAGGGTCAGCCTGGCCTTGCCGCGGTGAAGACATCGCTGGGGATCTGATCGGCCCGTCGGGCTCGTCTGTTGAGCTTTTGATAAAAAGTGCTTGCAATTCAGCAGCCTGACCTGCAATATACGCCTCGTCGTGTGGCTACATAGCTCAGCTGGTTAGAGCACATCACTCATAATGATGGGGTCCCCTGTTCAAATCAGGGTGTAGCCACCAGTGATTCCAAGGCCTGCATCCGTGCGGGCCTTGTCACATCTGGATGTCGCTTCGTGCGCTTTCGGAGGTGGATCCGGCAGGAGGAATCGAGCGAGTTCTGCGGTGGTCTGAATGGCCGAAGGTGGTTGACGCCATTGAGTATTTCCGTATAATTCGTCGCGTGTTCAAGGTTGTTCCTCGATAGCTCAGTTGGTAGAGCAAATGACTGTTAATCATTGGGTCACAGGTTCGAGTCCTGTTCGAGGAGCCAATAGCACATGCAGCATGCTTGAAATGTCAGCCTGATAGCATCCATGATGATGTCACTGACAGATGGATTTCCGGTCGTTCCTCGATAGCTCAGTTGGTAGAGCAAATGACTGTTAATCATTGGGTCACAGGTTCGAGTCCTGTTCGAGGAGCCAATCCAAGGCTTCCTGCCAATGCCGGAAATGACGCTGATAGATGAGTTCCTCGTCGTCAGCTTCGATATCGCCCTGATATCGATCGATATTTTGTTGTTCCTCGATAGCTCAGTTGGTAGAGCAAATGACTGTTAATCATTGGGTCACAGGTTCGAGTCCTGTTCGAGGAGCCAATATCACTTCCCTGCTTCCCCTCGTGTTCTCTGCTGGTCGCATCATCGCTGCCTGAGCTTTGCTTGTTGGCTCTGACCATAAGCCCTGTTTCTGAGCTCTGTTCGCAAACCCAGCTTCCTCAGTTCTGCTCGTCAGTCCACTCCTGCTCCGCATCTTGCTTTGGTATTTCGTGCTGCTTCGGCATTTCGTGCTTTCTGCCTCGAGAGCGTGTTCCCGCGTCGACAGCATTCTGCTGTCATCCTCTGCGCGGCAGCTGCCTGGCGTTGCGATGCATGCCATTCCGTTTCTGCTGTTACGTTTTCTGTCTTGTCGTTGCTTCGTATGTGTTGCTGCCTGTGCGTTGTTGTGCGCGCGTTGCTGCCTCGCGCGGCCGTGATGCTGCGTGCCATAGACTTTCTTTGTGGCATGAAAAAAGCCCCTGCGCTCGGTGTTGCATGAGAGCAGGGGCCTTGGCGGTCGACCAGCTTCGTCAGACGGTGGCCGTGGTACGAGTCACGAGAGTCTAGCGATCACCGGTGAGGTGGGCGTAGTCGAGCAGGATCTCGGCACTTTCCTGAAGCTGGGCCTGATCGATCGGGTCCTTGGCTTCCTTGTCGCTGCTGCCTTCTTCGATATCGGCTTCCTGCTCGGGATCACTCTCGGGGGAAGAGATGTGGTCGCTGGCGGCATCGAGTTCGGCAAAGCTTGTCAGTGGCTCGAGGTTGAGGGCGCGACGGCGCTTGTTTTCCAGTGCCAGCTGCTCGGCTTCCTGGGCATCCATCTCGCGTTTGCGCTGCTCACGATTGAGGCTGATGCTGGTCTGCTGCGCGCGCAGTGCCTTTGACAGCGCGACTTCGCTCTTCAGGTAGCTGAAGTTGGGGTCCTGTTCGACGCGGCTCTGGTGGCGGGCGCGCAATGCGGCCAGATAGCGTGCCGGATCACCGTAGCGGCGATACTTCACCGGGCGTACCTGATCCCAGGGCAGCGCATAGTCGAGGCTGGATTCGCCGATCTCCTGCGGGTCGATGACGCTGGGGAAGGCGATGTCCGGCTTCACGCCCTTGTTCTGGGTCGAGTCGCCGGAGATGCGATAGAACTTGGCGCGGGTCAGCTTGATCTCGCCTTCGCTCAGCGAGGAGATGGTCTGCACCGTGCCCTTGCCGAAGGTCTGGCTGCCGAGTATCGGGCCGCGGCCGTAGTCCTGGATCGCACCGGCGAAGATTTCGGATGCCGAGGCCGAGAGGCGGTTGACCAGCACGGTCAGCGGGCCGTCATAGTGGGTGCCGGCATCGGTATCGCCGTAGAGACTGATACGGCCGCGTGCATCACGCACCTGCACGGTGGGGCCGCGATCGATGAACAGGCCGATCATCGAATTGGCTTCCTGCAGGGCGCCGCCGCCGTTATTGCGCAGATCGAGAATGATGCCTTCCACCTGCTTGGCCTTCAGTTCATCGATCAGGCGCGCCACGTCGCGGGTGGTGCTGCGATAGTCGTCTTCACCGGCCTGCCAGGCATCGAAATCGACATAGAAGGCGGGCACATGAATGACACCGATCCTGTGGACGCCGTCATCGCGCTTGACGTCGATGACCTTGGCATTGGCAGCCTGGTCCTCGAGCTTGACGGTGTCGCGGGTGATATCCAGTTCACGCGTCTTGGTGACATCCAGTGACTGGGCCGGAATCACTTCCAGGCGCACGACGGAGCCCTTCGGGCCGCGGATCAAGTCCACGACGTCATCCAGGCGCATGCCGACCACGTTGGTCCACTCGCTGTCGCCCTGACCCTGGCCGACGGCTACGATGCGGTCGGCCGGCTTGAGCTCGCCATCCTTCTCGGCAGGGCCGCCGGGCACGAGACTCGAGACCTTGACGTATTCACCTTCGGATTGCAGCAGGGCGCCGATGCCATCCAGCGACAGTTTCATCTGGATATCGAAGGATTCGCCCTGACGCGGCGAGAAGTATTCGCTGTGCGGGTCGATGCTGCCGGTCACGGCATGCATCACCAGCGTCAGAATATCTTCATCGTTGGTCTGCTTGATGCGCTTGAGCTGGTTGGAATAGCGCTCGCTGAGCGTCTTGGCGATCTCGTCATCGCTCTTGTCGGACAGCGACATCGACAGCCAGGCATTCTTGAGGCGCTTGCGCCACAGCTCGTCGAGCTCCTGCTCGCTATCGGCCCACGGGCTGTCCTTGCGGTCCAGCGCCAGGCGATCGTCCTTGTCGAAATCGAAGCTCGGCTTGGCGTCCAGCGTCTTCACCAGCCAGGTGAGGCGTGCGGTGAGGCGTTGCTGATAGCGCTCGTAGAGCCCATAGATGCGCTCGAGATCACCATCGACCATGGCGTCGTCGAAATCGTGACGCAGGTCGCTGAACTCGCTGATGTCCGCATCCAGCAGATAGGCTTTCTGGGGGTCGAGAGTCTTGAGGTATTGCGTAAAGGCGCGGTTGGCCCAGTGGTCATCCAGGGTCACATCTTCGTAATGCCCATAGCGCAAAGACTCGGCAACTTCGCGAGCAGCCTGTGCATCGGCGTCAGTAGGGGTGACCGCGGCACTGGCAGGGCCGGCCATGGCAAGACACAGGGCAACGAATGCCGTGCGCCGGACGTTTGCGAACAGGCTCATCAATGAAGCACTCCCGATTCATGTACACTCTGCTCCCTGAACGACCTCCCCGCAGGGGGTCGAGCGGGCATTGTAGCAGTCTCACGCACCATACACAGTTGTCTGGCGTTGATGCGTTGGGGTTGTGAAAACTCTGTCAGCGCAGGGCTTTGGCTGGCATGCCGCGCTTCTCGACGCCCCGCTGAATGGTGACTGAATGGCAGTCATGTCATCGAAGGGTCGTCACAGGTTTTCCCCATCATGTTTCTTCTTATACAGTGCCTTGCATATATCTTCGAGGACCAGACGCCATCATGACTCATGCGATTGCGGATTCCCGCGTTCCCGCACTGCTCGACTTCCTGTCTTCTTCTCCCACGCCATGGCATGCGACAGCTTCCATGGCGCAGCGTCTTGAACAGGCGGGCTATCGTCGCCTCAGCGAGACGTCTTCCTGGCAGCTGGCGCCCGGTGAGCGCGCCTATGTCACGCGCAATGATTCCTCGTTGATCGCCTTTCAGCTCCCGAAGGGTGATACGTCGCTGAGCTCACTTCGGATGATCGGTGCGCACACCGATTCGCCCTGTCTGCGCCTGAAGCCCAATCCGGCACAGGCCAGTCAGGGCTGGTTGACGCTGGGCGTCGAGACCTATGGCGGCGTGTTGCTGAGCACCTGGTTCGATCGCGATCTGGGGCTTGCGGGCCGTGTCCAGGTGCGGCATGCGGACGGTCGTCGCGAGACGCTGCTGCTGACGGTCATGCGTCCGTTTGCCTGCGTGCCGAGCCTGGCGATCCATCTGGATCGTGACGTCAACAGCGGGCGTGCCATCAATGCCCAGACCCAGATGTCAGCCGTGGTCATGCAGCTTGGGGAAGAGGCCGGGACGCCCGCGGAGGCCTTCAATGCGCTGTTGATCGAGCTGATCGAGGAGCAGCACGGCGTGCGGGTCGCGGATGTCGTCGACTTCGAGCTGGGCCTGCATGATCTGCAGCCGGCGGCGCAGTCGGGGCTGAAGGGTGAGTTGATCACCAGTGCGCGCCTCGACAATCTGCTGTCCTGCTTCGTCGGTCTCGAGGCACTGCTGGAGGCCGATGGCAGTCAGGGGGCGCTGTTCGTCACCACCGATCATGAAGAAGTCGGCAGTGCCAGCGCCTGTGGTGCCCAGGGGTCCTTCCTGGCCGATGTGCTCAAGCGCATCAATCACTACGTCGGCTTGGACAGCGAAGAAGGCTATCAGTGCCTCGTGCAGCGCTCCTTGATGATTTCTTGCGATAATGCCCACGCCGTGCACCCCAATTTCGCGGACAAGCATGATGCGGGGCATGGGCCGAAGTTGAATGCCGGGCCGGTCATCAAGGTCAATGCCAATCAGCGTTACGCCACCAACAGCACCACGGCCGGGCTGTTCCGCGAGATGTGTCGTGAGCAGGATGTGCCGGTGCAGACCTTCGTCAGTCGTGCCGACATGGGCTGTGGCAGCACCATCGGGCCGATCACCGCCAGCGAGGTGGGGGTGCCGACTCTGGATGTAGGGCTGCCGCAGTGGGGCATGCACTCGATTCGTGAGACATCCGGCAGTGCCGATGTCGCCATGCTGATCAAGGTGCTGGTAGCCTTCTGCAATCGCGAGCAGCTGGACTGAGTCGAGCCGGATTGTGCTGAGAGAGCGGGCGCGTAGCGTAATATCGTAAAAAGACGAGCCTGGAAAAGGGCGGCCTGCGGGTCGCCCTTTTTGATGCCTGTGACCTGGCTCGAGGGCTGTGGCGCAGGGCGCCGGATGCGCGAGTCTTGCGTATGGATCGCGCCCAACGAAAAAGGCCTGACTGCAAGCAGTCAGGCCTTTCGAATCTTGGTTGGTGGCTACACCCTGATTTGAACAGGGGACCCCATCATTATGAGTGATGTGCTCTAACCAGCTGAGCTATGTAGCCGTCCAACGGAGGCGAATATTACGGATTGCCCGTGATGTTGTCAACGTATCAGCGCGAAAAAGTGGCAGGGAATTCATCAGGCTAGCGTCCCGGCCGCGCAGCGAGGGCATCAGGTAGGCTGTCGGAGATAGAGCTGGGGAGAGCCTCTCGCGAGATGGCGCGTGCGATGAGGTCGCCACTGGCGCAGGCCAGCGTGAAACCCAGGCTGCCATGGCCGACGTTCAGCCACAGATTGTCCGGGCTGTTCGCTTGCCGGGGACGGCCGAGGATCGGCGGCCCCTTGGGCGTGCTGGGGCGCAGTCCGGCCCAGGGAGTGGCCTGCGCGAAATCGTCGGCTTCGGGGAAGGTGTCGCTGGCCAGCTTGCGCAGGGCGGCAATGCGCTGCTCATCCAGTTCGGGGTGAAAGCTGTCGCGTTCCCGCTGGCCGATATCCACCATCGCCGCGACGCGCAGCTGACGCGATGCCGACGACTCCAGATCGGCGTAGACCACCTTGCGTGCCGAGTCGGTGACGCTGATGCGCGGCGCGGCCGTCTCCGGGGTGTCAGCTGCCAGTGGCAGGGTGAGGCTATAACCCTTGAGCGGCTGCAGGGGCAGGTGGATGCCCAGTGGGCGCACCAGCTCGGCGGCATGATTGCCGGCCGCGATGACGACCTCTTCGACGGCGAGGCATTCTCGGCGGCCATCAAGGTGTCTGAGCTCGAGCTGCGCGATGCGACCGTTGCGTGCGCTCAGCGGGGCGACGCGCGTGTTGGCGATGCGCGTATAGCGCCCGGAGGCCTGCAGCTTGCGCTCCAGCGCCTGACAGAAGGCATGGCAATCCGCTGTCTCGTCCGAGGCGCTGAAGATGGCGCCTGACAGGTGGGCTTGCTGATGGGCCAGTGAGGGCTCCAGCGCGATGCATTGGCGCGCATCGAGCACCTGCTGGTCCTGCGGGGCGACACGTTCGGCGGCCGCCTTGTCGAGCGACTTGGGATCACGATGGATCACCAGCTTGCCGCGCTGCTGCCAAGCGAAGTCGCCGAGCGCATCTCGAGTGCGCCACTCGCTCATGATCGCCTGGCTGTGCAGCGCCAGCGAGAGCATCTGTGCAGTGCTGGCCTGGTGGGTATGGTGATTGCAGGCGGCCACAAAGCGGGCCATCCAGCGCCATTGTGCGGGGTCCATATTCGGGCGCAGTTTCAGTGGTGCCTCATTGCCTGCCAGCAACCACTTGATGGCCTGGCGGGGCACGCCGCTATCGGCCAGTGGCGCCACATAGCGATAGCTCAGCTGGCCGCCATTGGCGCGGCTGGTCTCACTGGCGACCTCGGCATGGGCGTCGATCAGGGTCACGCAGTGGCCGGCGCGTACCAGGGCGTGGGCACTGGCGAGGCCGATCACGCCGCCTCCGATGACGGTCACGTGGCGTTGCATGCTGGGCTCCCGGGTCGTGAAGGTCGTGTTGCGTTGTGTTCGAGCTTGCCGGTCGCTTGCGTGAGTGGCGAATGAAAAGGATGTGCCGCGCCATAACCCGAGGTTATGGGGTAACCTGATGCGCAGGCGCTCAAGTGCGCCCTCAAGTTCGCCCTCAAGTAAGCCCACTAGACGACCGGACAGGGAGATAGCGCATGCGGCTCAGGGACCTGGAGATATTTCACGCCGTCCTGCAGGCCGGCAGCGTGACCGGCGCGGCGCGGTTGCTGCATATCTCTCAGCCGGCGGCGAGCAAGGCGCTGCAGCAGGTCGAGCGCCAGTGGGGCATCACGCTGTTCACGCGCAGTGCAGGGCAGCTTTATCCCACCGAGGAGGCACGCAAGCTGGAAGCGGCCAGTCAGGGGATGCTCGGTCAGCTGGACGATGTGAGGCGGCTGGTCGATGGCTTGCGTGAGGGCGAGGCGCGCACGCTCAAGGTGGTGGCGACGCCTGCCATCGCCCAGCAATTGCTGCCGCAGGCGTTGGGTCAGTGGCGCAGGCGTCAGCCGCGAGTCAGCTGTGAGCTGGCGACCCAGCATACCCGCGAGATCGTCGATGCCCTGTTGCTGCATGAGGTCGATATCGCCTTCACGCTGAGTGCGCCGACACATCCTGCACTGATGACGCGTCCGTTGGTGCGCATGCCGCTGCTGGTGCTCGCGCCCGCAGGGTATTGGGCACAGGACTGTCAGCAGGCGTCGATGACGGTGGCGGAGCTTGCCGGTCAGCGCCTGATCGCGCTGGGAGCGCACGACCCGCTGGCGCGGCGACTCGATGGTCTGCTGGCGAGCGTAGCGCAGGAAGCTTCAAGCACTTTGCCATCTTCGCCGCGCATCGTGACGCGTGTGCAGACCTATCCACTGGCGGCAGCGCTGGTTCAGGCGGGGGAGGGGTTGGCGGTGGTCGATGCGCTCACGGCGCATGCCGCCACTACGGAGCGCGGCTTGAGCGCTCGTCAGCTGCCCCAGGCGGGTGAGCTGGTGCTGAGTGCCGTGTGGCGACGCGAGGCGGGGCGTTCGCGACTGGCGCAGTCGCTGGCAGACCAGCTCGCCAGGCAGGCCGCGCAGTGGCTGCAGGTGCCGCTGGCAGAGCCCTCTACGGTCTGAGCCTTCCGCTGTTTAGCCCTTCGCTGGTTGAGACCTCCATGGCTTGATCGGTGTCCCTGTTTGTACAGTTTGCCGCGCCACAACGCAGAACGGCCCTGACCTCGTGAGAGATCAGGGCCGTTCTGTCAGGATAGGCTGTCAGGGCGTCAGCTGGGCCCGGGCGTCACCGGGCACCGGTGAGCCATCAGACATTGAAGCGGTAGTGCACCACGTCGCCATCCTTGAGGATGTAGTCCTTGCCTTCCAGGCGCCACTTGCCGGCATCCTTGGCGCCTTGCTCGCCCTTGTAGGCGATGAAGTCGTCATAGGAGACGACTTCGGCACGGATGAAGCCTTTCTGGAAGTCGGTGTGGATGACACCAGCGCCTTCCGGTGCGGTAGCGCCGATCTTGACGGTCCAGGCACGCACTTCCTTCACGCCAGCGGTGAAGTAGGTCTGCAGACCCAGCAGCTCGTAACCGGCGCGGATGACGCGGTCCAGGCCCGGCTCTTCCATGCCCAGCTCGTCGAGGAACATCTCGCGCTCTTCCTCGTCCAGCTCGGCGATTTCGGCTTCGATCTTGTTGCACACCGGCACGACGCTGGCGCCTTCGTTGGTGGCAATGCCGCGCACGATATCGAGGTAGGGATTGTTCTCGAAGCCTTCCTCGCTGACGTTGGCGATGTACATGGTCGGCTTGAGGGTCAGGAAGCCGAAGCCGCGCACGATCTTCAGGTCGTCATCGCTGAGGCCGAAGCTGCGCAGCGGCTGGCCTTCGGCCAGGTGCGGCTGGATGCGTTCCAGCACGGCCTTGGTGGCGATGGCTTCCTTGTCGCCGCCCTTGGCGACGCGGGCCAGACGCTGGATGCTGCGCTCGACGCTGTCGAGATCGGCCAGGGCCAGCTCGATGTTGATGGTCTCGATGTCGGCGGCCGGGTCGACGTGGTTGGCGACGTGGATGACGTTGTCATCCTCGAAGCAACGCACCACGTGCGCGATGGCGTCGGTCTCGCGGATGTTGGCCAGGAACTTGTTGCCCAGACCTTCGCCCTTGGAAGCGCCCGCGACCAGACCCGCGATATCGACGAATTCCATGGTGGTCGGGATCACCTTCTCCGGCTTGACGATCTCGGCCAGCGCGTTCAGGCGAGGGTCAGGCATCGGCACGATACCGGTGTTCGGCTCGATGGTGCAGAAGGGGAAGTTCTCGGCGTCAATGCCAGACTTGGTCAATGCATTGAAGAGAGTGGACTTGCCGACGTTCGGCAGGCCGACGATGCCGCAATTGAAACCCATGGCGCTAGATCCTGGTGTGACGTATCGAATGGGGCGTGGCACTGGCAGTCGTCTCGACCAGCAGGCTCTGAGTGCACAGGCACTGGGCATGCGGGGAAACGAGTGGGCAGGCACGGAATGAAGACAGGCGGGAAGTGTAAGGCCTCATGCCGCCGAGGTCATCCATTGGGCGCATGTCGCGCGACAAATGATGCCTTTTGCTGCTGATCGCGTGGCGAGACGCGCGCACGCAAGCGAGGTGATGCGCTGAGCGAATCACCGAAATTCGGAGAGGGGTGATGCAGAGGTTCAGCTCTTGAAGGAATGCAGGCGATTCATGGCCCGTGCCCATTCGCCACTGATGGCGTCAGGGAGGGTCATCACCACTTCGTCGATGGCGTCGTCGATGGCCTGGCGTTCAGCCTTGCCGGGACGTCCGAGCACGAAGTTGGTCACCAGCTTGGCATTGCCGGGGTGGCCGATGCCGATGCGGGCCCGATGGAACGACTTGTCGTTGCCCAGTGCACTGATGATGTCGCGCAACCCGTTGTGACCGCCATGGCCGCCACCCTGCTTGTAGCGGGCGGTGCCGGGGTCGATGTCCAGCTCATCGTGGGCGACGAGCAGCTCATCCGGGGCGAGCTTGTAGAAGTTGCACAATGCGGCCACGGCCTGACCGCTGCGATTCATGAACGTCGATGGGAACAGCAAATGCAGATCCTGGCCGGCGAAGTGGACCTTCGCGTATTGGCCATGGAACTTGCGTTCCGGACGCAACGTGGTGTGACCGTGGCGCGCAAGAGCGTCAAGGAGCCAGACGCCGGCATTGTGACGGGTGTCTTCGTATTCGTTCCCCGGGTTACCGAGGCCGATGATCGCTTTCACTCGTGACATGCGCTGTCTGGCTCCTTGATCAGGCTGCGTTATTCTGCAGCAGGTGCTTCTTCGCCTTCAGCAGCATCTTCTGCGTCAGCAGAGATGTTCGGACGAGTGACGTTGACCACAGCGGTGTCGTGATCGGCACCGTGGGACAGGGCAACGGACTCGGCGCCTTCCGGCAGAGCGATGTCGGACAGGTGCAGGGTGTGGCCAACTTCCAGCTTGGACACGTCCAGCTCCAGGTATTCCGGCAGGGCTTCCGGCAGGCAGCTGATTTCGACGTCAGTCGCCAGGACGTGCAGGACGCCGTCCTGGTCCTTGACACCGACACAGGCTTCCTGACCAGTGATGTGCAGCGGCACGTTCATGGTCAGTTTGTGGGTCGGATCGATGCGCAGGAAGTCGACGTGAGTCAGCAGCGGCTTGAACGGGTGACGCTGCAGGTCACGGATGACGACTTTCTCGGTCTTGCCCGCAACATTCAGGGTGATGATGGAGGAGTAGAACGCCTCATCGTCAACCGCCTTGTACAGGCTCGGCTTGTCGATCATGACCGGAGTCGGAGCCTGGTCGGCACCGTAGATGATGGCCGGCACGAAGTCGTTCGTACGACGTAGGCGGCGGCTCGCACCTTTCCCCAGGTCTTCACGAACTTCAGCATTCAGTTTGAACAGTTTCATTTTGCAGATACCTCAAGGGTCTAATGAGAATCCGGTAGCCCCCGCGACCAGAGCGCTACCGGATCCATGAGGCCGGCCCGGAGATTTCCGGGCCGGCCGCTTGTCGGCAGATGACGGATCATCTGCCGTTGTCAGTGCCTCTTCCTCGAGCAGCGGCGAGCAGGGCCCGCCGACAGGACTCAGTGGAACATGGCGCTGACGGATTCTTCATTGCTGACGCGACGGATCGCCTCGGCGATCAGGCCAGCGACTGTCAGCTGGCGGATCTTGCCGGAACGACGCGCGGCGTCGGACAGCGGGATGGTGTCGGCAACCACCACTTCGTCGAGGACGGAGTTGGTGATGTTGTCGACCGCCGGGCCAGACAGGATCGCGTGGGACGCATAGGCCACGACGCGGTTGGCGCCATGATCCTTGAGTGCCTCGCCCGCCTTGCACAGGGTGCCGGCGGTATCGATCATGTCATCGACCAGCACGCAGGTGCGGTCCTTGATATCACCGATGATGTTCATCACCTGGGCCTGGTTGGCCTGGGGACGACGCTTGTCGATGATGGCCAGCTCGCAGTTGAGCTGCTTGGCGATGGCACGGGCACGTACTACGCCGCCCACATCCGGGGAGACGACGATCAGGTTGTCATAGTTCTGACGTTCGATGTCGTCGAGCAGGATCGGTGAACCGTAGACGTTGTCCACCGGCACATCGAAGAAGCCCTGGATCTGATCGGCATGCAGGTCCATGGTCATGACGCGATTGACGCCAGCCTTGACCATCATGTCCGCGACCACCTTCGCCGAGATCGGCACGCGAGCAGAGCGCACGCGGCGGTCCTGACGGGCGTAACCGAAGTAGGGAACGACCGCAGTGATACGCGCCGCAGACGCACGACGCAACGCGTCCACCATCAGGATCAGCTCCATCAGGTTGTCGTTGGTCGGTGCGCAGGTGGACTGCATGATGAAGACGTCCTTGCCGCGAACGTTTTCGTTGATTTCTACCGCAATCTCGCCATCGCTGAACTGACCGACGGTTGCATGGCCCAGGCGGGTATCGAGGGCTTCAGCTACCTTGCGGGCGAGAGCGGGATTGGCATTCCCCGCGAATACCATCAGTTTTGACACGCGCAGCCACCTTTGGAGTCTTGTGGGATCTCGGGAGTGGAGAATTCCGGGTTGACCGGGAACGGCCAGGATTGGCTGGGGTACCAGGATTCGAACCTGGGAATGTCGGTACCAGAAACCGGTGCCTTACCACTTGGCGATACCCCAGCAACGTTCACTTCAACCAGTTGCTGTGCTCAGGCCGAAGCCAGAGCGGCATGTAGAGGGGAGATATTGCAACCGCGTGCCGAGAAGGCGTGCCACATCGGGCGCTCGAGTTCGAGTCGACCCAGCACCTCGCTGGCCTGTCGTGCGTCGTCAAACGCACAGAACACACAGGCGCCGGTGCCCGTCAGTCTGGCGGTGCCGAACTGGTCCAGCCAGTCCAGGGCGTCGGCGACTGCCGGGTACAAAGTGCGCACCACGACTTCACAGTCGTTGCGGCCCCCCTGCAGTGCGCGCGCCATACTAATCGCGAGGCTGGAACGTGTCAATTGCGGGTGGCCGAACACGGCGGGTGTCGCGACCTCGACGCCGGGGTGGATCACCACGAACCATGGGGTGTCCAGCGGGGCTGGCACCAGCCGTTCACCGATGCCTTCGGCCCAGGCGGCGAAGCCGCGCACGAACACCGGCACATCCGCGCCAAGCGACAGGCCGAGCTCGGCGAGGGCGTCTTCGCCAAGCTCGAGCCCCCAGAGTCTGTCCAGCGCCAGCAGGGTCGTGGCGGCGTCGCTGCTGCCGCCCCCCAGGCCGCCACCCATCGGCAGCACTTTCTCCAGCGTGATATCGACACCGGGCAATGCGGTGGGTGACGCGACCTTGCCCTGCGCGTGTGCGGCTTCTCGCAGCAGGCGCGCGGCGCGCACGATCAGGTTGGCCTCTTCGGGCACACCTTCAATAGGCGGCGAGAGGCGGATGGCCTCATCGTCGCGCAGCGTGAAGCTGAGGCTGTCGCCGTGCTCGAGAAACTGGAACAGCGTCTGCAGCTCGTGATAGCCATCGGCTCGCTGGCCCGTGATATGCAGCATGCGGTTGAGCTTGGCTGGGGCGGGCAGGGTGAGAGTCATGGTCGATGCGGATGCGGCTGCGGCTGTCGGGGGCGTCATGGAAGAAGGAGAAGGTGTCACGATCACAGCGCCTGCCACTGGTTGACGATGAGAGTGGCGGTGAGGTCGCCGTAGTAGAGTTTCATCTTGCGCGGCAGCCACAGGCCTTCGGCGCGGGTCCAGTCCTGATAGTCCACTTCCCAGCCGTCCTGGTAGAGGGTGGTCGGGAAGCCCAGCTCATCTGCCTCGATGTCATGCTCGCCAGCGGCCGGTACACCGCGCACCCAGTTGTCGAGGGCGCCCAGCGGCAATGACCAGCCCAGTTGCGCCAGCATCAGGCTCTCGGCATCCGGGGCCTCGAAGTCCCCCTCGGAGGAGGAGAGGCGCACGCCTTCGTCGTCGCGCACCAGGGTCGTGCGCCCCGCGCCCAGCGGCCCGGTGATCAGCATGTGGTAGTCATCGCCGTCCTGCTGCCAGTCGAGGTTGGCGCTGTGGCCTTCCTCGGGGGTGCGAATGCCGACCTTGCCTGCCAGTTGCCAGTGGGTCAGGGCGGCAAGTTGCGCGTCCTGTTGCTGCCAGTCGCCGTCGCTGCGCGTCAGATCACCGGCATTGTCGCTGGCCATCTGGCTGGCGCAGCCGCTGAGTACCAGTGTCATGGCCAGCAGGGCTGGCCCGAGCAGGCGGCGTGCCTGGCCCAGCAGGGGGAGTGACAGGGGAGAAGTGATCATGACGCGAAGGCCTTCCGGATGGCGAGAAGATGAGTGACGGTGAGTGAGACTCCACCCACTGACGGGTCAGGATAATGGACTCGCCAGTGGGCAGAAAGTGCCGGGTAGCGTGGCAGTGCCCTTCAGGGCGCGTCGACGACCGGGCGCAGTTCCGGAATGTGCTGGAACAGGGCTTCGAGCTCGCTGGCTTCTTCGAAGCGCTCGCTCAGCTCTACCGCCAGGCCACGGGCTTCATCCTCGCGGCCCAGCGCCCATAGCACCTCGATGAGATGGGCGCCGATCTCGGCATCCTGCTGCTGGGCCCAGGCGGCTTCCAGTGGTGCCAGCGCATTGTCGAGGTCGTCGGTCAGATAGCGGCCCCAACCGAGGCTATCCAGAATGGCCGCGTCGTCGGGCGACAGCGCATGGGCGCGCTCGATCAAGGCCAGTGCTTCCTCGAGGCGGTCCGTCTCCACCAGCAGGGTGTAGCCGAGCGCGTTGTAGGCGCTGGCGTTGTCGGGCTCCAGCGCGATGACCTCCCGCAGGTCTTCTTCCATGCCGCCCAGCTGATCATCTTCCAGGCGACGGATGCCGCGCAGGAACAACAGGCTGCCCAGCTCGCTTTCCAGCGTGTTGCGCGTGTCGGTCTCCTGGGTGGCGATGGCTTGCTTGAGCGCCTTGCGGCGCGTGGTGATGCTGCTGCTCAGCAGGGCCTCGGCCTCGGCATGCGCCTCCTGGGAGTCGAGCAGGTCGATCTCGAAGCTGAGCAGCGTCATGGCATGACGCGGATGGCGCAGGCGTTCCACGGCCAGGAACTGACGGGCCTCGTCCGTGCGCTCATGTTCGACCAGCAACTGGGCGGCACGGGCGCGGCTGGAAATGTAGCGCTCGCCGTCCGGCACCTGACGGTAGTAAAGGATGGCGTTGTCGACGTCGCCGCTGGACTCGGCGGCCAGCCCCAGCAGGGCATAGGCGGCGTCCGGCACCGGGTCTTCGTCGAGCAGCGGCAGCAGCAGGCGATGGGCGTCCTCGGGGGAATCGGCATCAAGATAGAGGCTGGCCAGCGCCAGGCGCAGGCGTGGCGCGTTGGGATGGCGGGCAATGAGGCTGTCGATGCGCTCGCGTGCCGCGTCCAGATCGCCGCTGGCCAGTTCGGTCTGCGCGGCGCTCAGGATCAGGCGGCTGTCATCGGGGGTGATCTCAAGGCCTTGGGCCACCGCACGCCGCGCCGCCTCGAGACGCCCCGCGCTGCGTTCGATCTCGCTGCGCGCCAGCCAGAGCTCCGCCAACGTGGCGTGAGCACTTTCCAGGCGCACCAGGCGTGCACGCGCCGCTGTCTCATTGCCCAGCGCTGCCTCGAACAGTGCCGCGGCTATCTCGGGCATCGGCTGCTCGGGATACTGGGCGATATGCGTCTCCAGCATCGCCAGCAGGGGTTCGAGCTCGGCGCCGGCATCGATCGCCTGCTCGGCCAGGGTCGCCAGATTGCCATTGCCGCCACTGGCGGTGAGCATCAGGCGCTGCTCGAGTGCGGCCTGCCAGTCGCCTCGCTCGACCGCCAGGCGCGCGCGGATGATGCCGGGCTCGCTGGCGGACTCATCGAGTTGCTGCCAGCGTTCGGCGGCGCGCTCCAGCAGGGCCGGGTTGTCGGCGAAACGAGCCGCGAGCACGGCGCGGCGCGCCAGTTCCGGGTCATCGAAGTGACGGCTGGCGGCCAGATAGCCATTGGCGGCGCGGGGATAGTCACCGCGCTGTCCGGCGAGTTCGGCGCTCAGCAGCTGATTGAGGCTGTCGGCATCGAGGCCCTGCTGGATGGGCGGCGCCGTGGCCAGCGGGTCGGGCTGCGCCATCAGGGGCGCGGAGTCGCTCATCGACTGACAGCCGGTCAAGCCCAGCAGCAATCCGCCCACGACGCAGGACTTCCACCCGGCGCGCGGGCGACGGGGGGCATCAAGGCAGGCGTGCGCGTGCGGGGGGCTATGTTCAGCGGCAGTCGAAGCGTGCATGCAACCTCGCATTTGTCAGTGGGAGCAGGATGAGGGAACAGGGCGGTCGAGCCGCAGGCCGGGTCATGCGCGCAGCGTGGCGCTGACGAAGGCGTCGTGTCTCGCAGCATAACGGCTGGCGGCGAGCGGGGATAGCGTTGCCGATGCAAGCAAGTGGCATGACCCACCGGACGCCTCGTATGCCGACAGATACGCCGCGCGGGCTGATAGCGATAGCCTGCCAGCATCATGGAAAATCCTCATCGGCTGCGACATGCTGCGGGGTCGCGTGGTACAGACGCTGTGGTAGAATGAGCGCGCTAATATTACGATCTCAGCCGCTTCGGCAGCCCTGTGTGCCTTTATGTCAGCCGCCTTTGTCCCCATTGAGTCGACAGGTGTAAAGGCACCGAGCCTGCGCGGATTACCTGCTGTCCTGGCCTTGGCCGCGCGGCAGGCCAGCACCGAGAGCCGCCTGACATTGACGCCGATTCCTGCCGGCCAGACCCTGACGACTGACTCCATGACCCTTCTTGCCCTTGGCATCAATCACCGCACCGCCGCCGTTGACGTGCGCGAGCGCGTTGCTTTCACGCCTGCGCAGCTCGATGCCGCGCTGGGCGAATTGAAGCGCCTGCCGGCGGTCTCCGAAGCGGCGGTGCTGTCGACCTGCAACCGTACCGAGCTCTACTGCGTGACCAGCGATGGCGCCAAGTCGGTGCTCGAGTGGCTGGGGCGTTTTCACCGCCTGCCGGTGGAGGAGCTGTCGCGTTGCAGCTATCAGCACCTGGGAGAAGAGGCGGTACGCCACCTGATCCGTGTCGCGGTGGGGCTGGACTCGATGGTGCTGGGAGAGCCGCAGATTCTGGGCCAGCTCAAGGACGCCTATCAGTTCGCGCGCAACTCGGTGGGGCTGGGCGGTGAGCTCGAGCAGCTCTTCCAGCATATCTTCCAGGTCGCCAAGCAGGTACGTACCGAGACCGGTATCGGCGAGAACCCCGTCTCGGTGGCCTACGCCGCCGTCAGCATGGCCAGCCACATCTTCGATGACTTCTCGCGGGCCAATGCCCTGTTGATCGGTGCCGGCGAGACCATTGAACTCGTCGCGCGCCATCTCAAGGAAGCGGGCATCGCCAACCTGTGCATCGCCAACCGCACCGTGTCGCGCGCCGAGCGTCTGGCCGATGAGCTGGGCGGGACCGCCATCGGCCTGGAAGGCATTCCGCATGCCCTCGAGAATGCCGATATCGTGATAGCCTCCACCGCTTCCCAGCTGCCGATTCTCGGCAAGGGCATGGTGGAACGCGCGCTCAAGAAGCGCCGCTACAAGCCGGTGTTCATGGTCGACATCGCCGTGCCGCGAGATATCGAGCCGCAGGTCGGTGACCTCGACGACGTCTTCCTCTATACGGTCGATGACCTGCAGGAAGTGATCGACGAGAATCGTCGCCACCGTGAGCTGGCCGCTGCCCAGGCAGAAGAGCTGATTCGCCAGGGCGTCAACGCCTGGTTGCACCTCAAGCGGGTGCGCAGTGGCGGCGAAGTCATCAAGCGCTACCGCAGCCATGGCGAGCAACTGCGCGCCGAATGCGAGGCGCAGGCGCTGGCGGAGCTCGATCAGGGACGCGACCCCCAGGAAGTGGTCGCGCAGCTGGCACGCCAGCTGGCCAATCGCTTCATGCATCACCCGACGCTGGCACTGCGCCAGGCCTCGGGAGACGATCGCCAGGATATTCTTCAGACGGCCCAGACGCTTCTGCTCGCGCCGGCTGATTCATCACAGGACCCTTCATGAAAGACAGCCTCATCACCAAGCTCGACACCTTCCATGACCGCTTCGAGGAGATCTCCGCACTGTTGTCGGAGCCTGAAGTGATCGGGAACCAGGCCAGGTTCCGCGACCTGTCGCGGGAGTATGCCGAGCTTGAGCCATTGATCGAGGCATGGCGCCGCCATCGCGGCCTGAACGAAGACCGTGACGCCGCGCTGGCGATGGCGGAGGACAGTGATCCCGAGATGCGCGACATGGCGCGTGAGGAAGTCCGCGATACCGATGCGGCGCTCGAGACGCTGGAAGCCGAGATCACCCAGCTGCTGATTCCGCGTGACCCGGATGACGGCGCCAACGTCTTCCTCGAGGTGCGCGCTGGTACGGGCGGTGACGAGGCGGCGCTGTTCGCCGGTGACCTGTTCAAGATGTATTCGCGCTACGCCGAGCTCAAGGGCTGGAAGGTCGAGACCGTCAGCGCCAGCCACGGCGAGCACGGCGGCTTCAAGGAAGTCATCGCCCGCGTGAAGGGCGAGGGCGTCTACTCGCGCCTCAAGTTCGAGTCCGGCGCGCACCGCGTACAGCGTGTGCCCGCCACCGAATCCCAGGGGCGTATCCATACCTCGGCCTGCACCGTGGCGGTGATGCCCGAGGCCGATGAAGTCGGTGACGTCGACATCAATCCGGCCGACCTGCGCGTGGATACCTATCGCAGCTCCGGCGCCGGTGGTCAGCACGTCAACACTACCGATTCCGCGATTCGCATCACCCACCTGCCCACCGGCGTGGTGGTGGAGTGTCAGGATGAGCGCAGCCAGCACAAGAACCGTGCGCGTGCCATGTCACTGCTGGCGGCGCGCCTCAAGCAGGCCGCCGTGGACACCCAGGCACAGGCCACCTCCGATGCCCGTCGCAAGCTGGTCGGCTCCGGGGATCGCTCCGAGCGCATCCGGACCTACAACTTCCCGCAGGGGCGTCTGACCGATCACCGCATCAACCTGACGCTCTACAAGCTCAATGAAGTGATCGCCGGCCAGCTGGACGAAGTGATCGAGCCACTGGTGGTGGAATACCAGGCCGATCAGCTGACCGCACTGCAGGAGCAATAAGGTGAGAATCGATGTCACCCTGGCAGCCGCGACTGCCCGTCTGAGCGAGGCGGGCAGCGATTCTCCGCGTCTGGATGCCGAGTTGCTGCTGGGCGAGGTAATGGGGCGTGAGCGCACCTGGTTCTACACCTGGGGCGATCGTGATCTCGAGAGCGAGGCCGGCGCCGAGGGCGTGGCACGTTTCGAGGCGCTGCTGGCACGTCGGGCCGAGGGCCATCCCGTGGCGCATCTGCTCGGGCGGCGTGAGTTCTATGGCCTGACGCTGGCCTGTTCGCCGGCCACACTGATTCCGCGCCCGGACACCGAGGTGATGGTGGAGTGCGCGCTGGAACTGGCCGAGGCCACCAGCGGCAAGCTGCTGGATCTCGGCACCGGCACCGGCGCCATCGCGCTGGCCTTTGCGCGTCATCGCCCGCAGTGGCAGGTGTTGGGGGTCGATCTCATCGAGGAGGCCGTGCAGCTTGCACGCGGCAATGCCGAGCGTCTGGCGATCGCCAATGCCGAATTCCGCCAAAGTGACTGGTTCAGTGCCGTCACCGAGAGCGGCTTTGCGCTGATTACCGCCAACCCCCCTTATCTGGCCGATGATGACCCGCATCTCGCGCTCGGCGATGTGCGCTTCGAGCCGCGCTCGGCGCTGGTCGCGGCCGAGTCAGGGCTGGCGGACTTCCTGCATCTGATCGCCACTGCGCCGCAGCACCTGGCCGCAGGCGGTCACCTGATGCTGGAACATGGCCTTACCCAGGGCAATGAAGTGCGCGAGGCACTGCGTGCCGGCGGCTTCGTCGACGTCGAGACCCTGGAAGACCTGGGCGGGCGCGAACGCATCACGCTGGGCAAGCTGGCCTGATGCTCGCCGGGCGCCGTCTAGCGGTGCCCGTGCGTGCTCCCCACTGACATCCTCGCGCTTGGCACCCCTGTAGTGCATTCCACCGTTTTCAGTGGAGTCTGCGTGGAATCCTCGTCACAGTACCGCCAGTGAAGGCGTATCCCCTGTTGGCCGGGTATGGTAGTAATGAACCTGCATGATTGGCATGGTCATCTGATAACCCCCTTGTTATCCGACGGCCTGACTGCACGGAAGCCAGGAGCACGGATGATCCTGCTGCAAGTCACCCTGCTGGGAAAACTATTACAATGAAAGCAAAATCACGCTCTCTGGACCGCATCGACCTCAAGATTCTGCGTTGCCTGCAAGAGAATGCCCGTATCTCCTATGTCGACCTCGCCTCGGAAGTCGGCCTTTCCACCACGCCGTGCCTGGAGCGCGTCAAACGCCTCGAGCGTGCCGGCGTCATCCGCGGTTACAAGGCGGTGCTCGACCCCAAGGCGCTCAAGGCCAATCTGTTGGTCTTCGTCGAGATCAGTCTCGAGACGCAGTCGCCGTCGGTGTTCGATGAATTCCGCCGCGCCGTCTCCAAGCTGCCGCAGATCCAGGAATGTCATCTGGTCTCCGGTCAGTTCGACTACATTCTCAAGTGCCGGATTCCGGAAATGTCCGCCTATCGTCAGCTGCTCGGCGATGTGGTGCTGACGCTGCCCGGCGTCAAGGAATCCAAGAGTTATGTGGTGATGGAAGAGGTCAAGGAGCAGTTCTCGCTGCATGTGCCCGATATCGAGGAGCTGGATGCCAAGTAATGGCAAGCCCTGTTGTTGCCAGGCAGGGCGCGTGGCTTCTCACTTCATTTACCGATAGGCGGCTTTTCTCCCATGCAAGATTCGCAATTGCTGCGCTACTCGCGCCAGATCCTGCTCCCTCAGGTCGACATCGCCGGGCAGCAGCGCCTGTTGGCGGCGCGGGTTCTGGTGATCGGGGCGGGTGGTCTGGGTTGCCCGGCAGCGCTCTATCTGGCAGCCGCGGGCATCGGCACCCTGGTGGTGGCCGATGATGACCACGTCGAGCTGTCCAATCTGCAGCGCCAGATCGCCCATGGTGACGCCGACATCGATCAGCCCAAGGCGCAATCACTCGCCGCCTCGCTGTTGGCGATCAACCCCGATGCCGAGGTGATCGCGTTGTCTGAGCGACTGCAGGGTGAGGCGCTGGCCGAGCAGGTGGCCGCCGCAGACGTGGTGCTCGATTGCACCGATCGCTTCAGCTCGCGCTTCCCGATCAACGCCGCCTGCGTGGCAGCGGGCACCCCGCTGGTCTCCGGCGCCGCGATACGCTTCTCCGGCCAGCTGGCGGTGTTTGATCGCCGTGAGCCACAGGCGCCGTGTTATGGCTGTCTGTATCCGCCGGATGAGCTGGGGGACGAAGAGCTGACCTGTGCCGAGAGCGGGGTCATCGCGCCGCTGGTCGGCATCATCGGCGCCTTCCAGGCGCTGGAAGCGCTCAAGCTGATCAGTGGTGCCGGCAGCGTGCATCGCGGCCTGGCGACCTTCGATGGCCTCAGTGGTGAATGGCGGCGCATGGGCCTCAAGCGCGACCCCGGCTGCCAGGTGTGTGGTCAAGCGTCATGATGTAGCCGGTCAAATCGACGGTATATCTCTAAAAAGCCCCGCAGCCTTTCTGGCTGGTGGGGCTTTTTTGTCGCATGTTGTGGTGGAGCGGCCGGCGCTGCGCATGCCGCGTGTGCGCACCACCAGGGTGCGCCAATGCCGTGGGGTGTTGAAGATTTCTCCCATGCAGCGCAATCAACATGCAGCATTCCAGCGAAACGTGTGGTAAATATCGAAAATATTCCAGTCGATGGTGAATAAACTCAACAAGAGCGGATGAGGAGGTGCATGGGCGGCTTCAGATCAGGCACGCAGAGCGAGTGTGCTGGCTCGTATTCCTACTACCAGGCCAGCCAGCGTGTGACGCTTGACCCATGCCCGCCTCTAGCTGGTGAGCAGCGTGCCGATGTCTGCGTGATCGGCGGCGGTGTCACGGGCTGCTCCGCTGCGCTGCATCTCGCCGAGCGTGGCTATTCGGTCATTCTGCTGGAAGCGCAGACCATCGGTTTCGGGGCCTCCGGGCGCAGTGGCGGCCAGATCCTGCCGGGGCTCGGCACCGATATCGCGACGGTCGAGAAGGCGCTGGGGCGCGAGCAGGCACGCGCCATCTGGGAGATGAGCCGCGAGTCCGTGCGCCTGACCGCCGAGCTGGTCGCCCGGCATCAGATTCCCTGCGATTTCACCCAGGGCTACCTGCATGCCGCGGTCAAGCCGCGTCATGTGCGCGAACTGCAGGAGTTCCAGGCGCGCATGGCACGCGATTACGACTATCACGCGCTGCAGTGGCTGCAGGGCGATGCGCTGCGCGAGCGGGTCGTCACCGACGCCTATCCGGGCGCGTTGCATGATGGCGAGGGCGGTCATCTGCATCCGCTCAACTATACCCTCGGACTTGCGCGAGCTGCCCAGCAGGCCGGCGTCACGCTCTGCGAACAGAGCCGGGTGCGTCAGCTCGACCACGGCCAGAGCGGCGATACACCCGATGGCACATCACGGCGTGCTCGTATCCATACCGAGCATGGCTGCGTGAGCGCCGAATTCGTGGTCGTGGCCACCAATGCCTACCTCAATGGCCTCGTCGCCTCGCTGGAAGAGCGCATCATGCGCGTCGCCAATTACATCGTCGCCACCGAACCGCTCAGCGAGGCTCAGGCCGCGCAGGTCCTGCCGCAGGATGACGCGCTTTCCGATGCCAACTTCGTCCTCGACTACTACAGTCTTTCTGCCGACAGGCGCCTGTTGTATGGCGGTGAGGTGAGCTATACCGGTCAGGAGCCGCGTGGCCTCAAGGCGCGCATGGACAGCAAGATTCGCCGCCTGTTTCCGGTGCTCGATGGCGTGGCGATCGATTACCGCTGGGGCGGTGACGTGGCCATCACCATGAATCGCGCGCCGGACTTCGGGCGTCTTGCGCCGAATGTCTATTACGCCCAGGGCTACTCGGGACATGGCATGTCGCTTGCAGGATTGGCGGGCAAGCTGGTCGCCGAGACCATCGCCGGTCAGGCAGAACGTTTCGATATCTTTGCCGCCATGCCGCACCGCCCCTTCGTGGGTGGGCGCTGGCTGCGAACTCCTCTGCTGGTCCTGGCGACCAGCTTCTACACGTTGCGTGATCGGCTATAGGCCGAGGCCATGATGAAGGTGCTGCACATTTGACACTGTTGAACACCCCGACAGCCCAAGAGCTGGAAACGACTGGTGAGTAATCGCAAGGGAGGCGCGATGAGCGCGGTGGATGGCAAGGACGCTGGTACGCCCGAGCAGCACACGACGAGAAAGCCTGCCGGCGCGCGGGCGCCTGGCGGCACGCACGCCAGCGAGAGCGTCAGTGAGCATGTCGGTGAGAGCTTCGACGATAACGCCGGTGAGAACCTTGGCGATACTGTCAATGAGAGCATCGGCGAGAGCCAAGGCGCGAAGGCGGATCAGCCCGCGCTGCCGCGACGCGCGGCATCCTCCATCCAGCTCAAGGGGCTGCACAAGCGCTTCGGCAATGAGGTGGCGGCGCTGGATGGCGTGGACCTGAGCATCCAGCCCGGCGAGTTCTTCACGCTGCTGGGGCCTTCGGGCTGTGGCAAGACGACACTGTTGCGGATTCTGGCCGGTCTCGAGGCGCTGGATGAAGGTCAGGTGGTGATCGGCGGGCGGGATGTCACCGAGGTGCCGCCGCATCAGCGCAGCGTCAACACGGTCTTCCAGTCCTATGCGCTGTTTCCGCATCTGTCGGTGCGCGACAACCTGGCATTCGGCCTGAAGATGCGCGGTGTCGCCCCCCGGGAGCGCGAGGCCAGGGTTGCCGAGATGGCGGAGTTCATCAAGCTGGGCAGCCTGATCGATCGCCGGGTCGACCAGCTCTCCGGTGGACAGCGTCAGCGCATCGCGCTGGCGCGGGCGCTTGTCTGCGAGCCGGATGTGCTGCTGCTGGATGAGCCCCTGTCGGCGCTGGATGCCGGCCTGCGCAGCCAGATCCAGATCGAGCTGCTGCGCCTGCAGAAGCGCCTGGGCATGACCTTCGTCTTCGTCACCCATGATCAGCAGGAAGCGATGGTGATGTCGGACCGCATTGCGGTGCTCGACAGCGGCAGCCTCCAGCAGGTGGGCTCGCCGCGTGAGATCTACGAGCGTCCGGCCAATGCCTTCGTGGCGCGCTTCATGGGCCATGCCAATCTGTTCGACGTCACGGCTCGCGATGACAGCCGCAGTGACGCCATCCGACTGACCACGCCGCTGGGCGTACTGACCGCACAGGCGCCGGGCACTGGCAGTCTGCTGCTGTTGCGTCCCGAGACGCTGGACCTGCGCCGGCGACCCGCCAGCGAGTTCGAGCGTCACGACGTGCTGGAGAACCACTTGCCGGGCCGAGTGCAGGAGCGACTCTACCGCGGCAGCCACGCCGAATATCGTGTCGAGGTAGCGGGTGTCAGCGTGCAGGTGGTGGTCAACAACCGGGGTGGCCAGTTGCCGGAAGTCGGCGACCAGGTCGATGTGGTGGTCGCCGCGCAAGACCTGATCACGCTGGGGGAATGACGATGGCCTATCACGCAACCCTGGCCACTGCGCGCAGCCGCGCGGTGGTCGCCGAGTCACGCCACCTGTTGCTGACGGTCGCGCCCGGTGCACTGTGGATCATCGTCTTTCTGGTGCTGCCCAGTCTCTATCTGATGAGCGTGGCCTTCATGACCAACGGCCCCTATGGGCTGCCGGAAATGCCGTTGTCATTGACCTCGTTTCAGCAGCTGGCCGGACAGGGCTTTCTCGGCTGGAGCCCGGGCAACCTGATGACGCTGGGGCGCTCGCTGTGGCAGACCGTGCTTTCCACTGTGCTGGTGGTGCTGGTGGCCTATCCGATCGCCTATTACATCTCGCAGTCAGACCAGCGCTGGCGGCCGATCATGCTGCTGGCGGTGGTGGTGCCGTCCTGGACCAATCAGGTCATTCGCACCTTCGGCTGGATGAATCTGCTGGCGCCGGGCACGCCGCTGGCGGAGCTGGCGGAAGCCATGGGCATGATCGCGCCCAACATGGGGCTCTATCCGTCCAATTTCGCGGTCACTCTGGGGCTGGTCTACAACTTCCTGCCGTTCATGGTGCTGCCGCTGTACGCCGCCTTCGAGAAGTTGAATCTTTCACTGGTGGAGGCGGCGCAGGACCTCTACGCCTCGCCGCTCAAGGCCTTCTGGCACGCGGTCTTCCCCCAGACGCTGCCGGGGCTGTTGGCGGGTGTCGTGCTGGTGGCGATTCCGGCCTTCGGCATGTACGTGATTCCGGAGCTGCTGGGCGGCGGCAAGGGCATGATGCTGGGCAATCTGGTCGCCAATCAGTTCGCTGGCAGCGCCAACTGGCCGCTGGGGGCGGCGGGCGCGATCCTGATGCTGATCGCCACTTTCATTGGTCTCTACGCCATGCGCCGCATCGGCAAGCGGCTGGGCGGCGGTGAAGAGGTGGTGATATGAGGCGCGGTGGTTTTCACAAGGGATTGCGGGGCTTCTGGTGGCTGACGCTCGGTTTTCTGTATCTGCCGCTGATCGTGGTGATGCTGTTTTCCTTCAATGCCTCCAACAGTGCCGCCAGCTTCACTGGCGTGTCGCTGCGCTGGTATCGGCGCCTGCTGGGCAATGACGCGATTCTGTCGGCGCTGGGCAATTCGCTGCTGCTGGCGGTGGTGTCGTCATTGCTGGCGCTGATGATCGGCACGCTGATCGGGTATGGCATGTATCGCCATCGTCACCGCAAGCTGGGTTGGCTGATCGTGCTGATCTATCTGCCCATCGTGCTGCCGGACATCGTGTTCGGGATCTCGGAAATGACCTTCTTCGTCAAGATCAATGAGCTGACCGGTCTGCTGTCGCCGGGACTGGCCACCATGACCATTGCACACGTCACCTTCCAGGTGCCGTTCGTGGCGTTGATCGTCTACTCGCGCTTCGTCGGGCTGGACCCGGCGCTGTTCGAGGCGGCCAAGGACCTCTATGCGACACCGCGGCAGCGCGTGCAGTTCTTCATGTTGCCGACACTCAAGCCGGCATTGATCTCGGGCTTCCTGCTTTCCTTCACGCTGTCGCTGGATGATTTCGTGATCAGTTTCTTCACCGCCGGACCGGAGAGCGCCACCTTGCCCATCTACATCTGGAGCGCGATACGCAAGGGCGTGACTCCTGAAATCAATGCCATCGCCACGTTGATGATGGCGGCGGTCGCCCTGGCGGCGCTTATCAGTCTGGTGCTGTCGCGCCGGCGCGCGGCGTCGTGAGCATACGCAATATCCACAGGCGGTCTGACACTGCTGTCCTTGCCGACGTCGGGCCTGATCATTCATCACGCACATCCCATCATTTCTCAAGCACGTTGAGCGGAGCATCACAATGACAAACAACACGCTGCGTTTCGCTGTCGCCATCGGCAGTCTGCTGCTGGCAGGTGCCGTCCAGGCCGAAGACAAGAAGCTGTATCTCTTCAACTGGACCCAGTACATGGACCCGGAAATCATCACCGCCTTCGAGGAGAAGTTCGGCGTCGAGGTGGTCGAGAACTACTACAACTCGCTGCCGGAGATGCTGGCCAAGCTCAACGCGGGCGGCGTCTCCCAGTACGACATCATCGTGCCGTCCAACTATTACGTGCCGCGTCTGATCGAAACCGGCCTGGTGCAGAAGATCGACAAGGCCAAGGTGCCGAATCTGACCAATGTCGCCGAGCAGTTCAGTGACCCGAATTTCGATCCGGGTGCTGAATATACCGCCCCGTATCAATGGGGCGTGACGGGGCTGGTCTACAACGCCAGTACCTTCAAGGACGCTCCCAAGAGCTGGTCCTTGCTGTTTGATCCCGCCGTCAATGGCGATTACCCCTTCAGCCTGATGGGTGACGGCCAGGTCAGCATGGGGTCTGCCTGTGCCTATCTGGGACACGGCTACGACTGCACCGACCTGGATGACTGGCGCGAAGCCGCCAGGCTACTGATCGAGACCAAGCACCGCGACAACTTCAGCGGCTTCTCCGATGGCACGCCGGCGCTTCAGCAGCTGGCGCGCAAGGTCACCCATGGCGCGTTGTCCTACAACGGCGACTACCTGTTCTATCTGGAGGAAAACCCGGAGTCCTTCGCTGACATCAAGTTCGTGATTCCTGACGAAGGTGCCGAGAAGTGGGTGGATTCGATGATGATTCCGGCCAAGGCACCGCACCCGGAGCTGGCGAACGCCTTCATCAACTTCATTCTGGATGCCAAGGTCGGCGCGCAGCTCTCCAACTACAACTACTACGCCAGCCCCAACGCCGCCGCTGCGCCGTATCTGGATGAGGTGCTGACTCAGCCACCGATTCAGCCCTCTGAGGATGACATGGCGCGCCTGCGTTTCTCGCCGAGTCTCTCCGGCCAGCAACTGCAGGTATTTCAGCAACTGTGGTCTGAGGTGCAGTCGCGCTGAACCGAGGGAGCTCTGAACCGAAGGAGCTCTGATTGATGTCTGAGTCGAAGCCACGCATGGAGCATCACGATGACAACTGACACGCTGCGTTTCGCTGCGGCCATCGCCAGTCTGTTGCTGGCCGGTGGCGTCCAGGCCGAAGACAGGAAGCTGTATCTCTTCAACTGGACCCAGTACATGGACCCGGAAATCATCACCGCCTTCGAGGAGAAGTTCGGCGTCGAGGTGGTCGAGAACTACTACAACTCGCAGCCGGAAATGGTCGCCAAGTTGAATGCCGGGGGGGTCTCCCAGTACGACATCATCGTGCCCTCCAGCTACTACGTACCGCGCCTGATCGAGATGGGCCTGGTGCAGAAGCTCGACAAGGACAAGGTGCCGAATCTGGCCAATCTCGCCGAGCAGTTCCGTGATCCGGTGCTGGGGGAGGGGCTCGACTATGCCGCGCCCTATCAGTGGGGTGTCACCGGGCTTGTCTACAACGCCAGCACCTTCAAGGAAGCGCCCAAGAGCTGGTCGATGGTGTTTGATCCGACCGTCAATGATGCCTGGCCGTTCGGTTTGATGACCGGTGGTCAGGTCAGCATGGGCATCGCCTGCGCCTATCTCGGCCATGGCTATGACTGCACGGATCTCGACGACTGGCGCGAGGCCGCCAGGTTGCTGATCGAGACCAAGCATCGCGGCAATTTCAGCGGCTTCTCCGACGGCACGCCCGCGCTTCAGCAGCTGGCGCGCAAGGTCACGCATGCCGGGCTGTCCTTCAATGGCGATTATGTGTTCTACCGGGAGGAAAATCCGGACTCCTTCTCTGACATCAAGTTCGTCATCCCCGAAGAGGGCACCGAGAAGTGGGTGGATTCGATGATGATTCCGGCCAGGGCGCCGCACCCGGAGCTGGCGAATGCCTTCATCAACTTCATTCTCGATGCCCGGGTCGGCGCGCAGCTCTCCAACTACAACTACTACGCCAGCCCCAACGCCGCGGCAGAGCCGTATCTGGATGAGGTGCTGACTCAGCCACCGATTCAGCCCTCCGAAGAGGACATGGCGCGACTGCGTTTCTCACCGAGTCTCTCCGGCGAGCAGCTGCAGATCTTCCAGCAGCTGTGGTCCGAGGTGAAGGCGCGCTGAGCGCTGGCAATCGGGTCTATCGAAGCAGGCTGCCGAGCGCGTGGCCTGCCCTGTAGCGTTCAAGGAAGGTGTCATGAAGTACGAACCCACTGGTCGCGAAGACGACGAAGCCGTGCTGCAGGAATGGTTCACGGCACATGGCATCACCGAGGTGGAATGTCTGGTCACCGACCTGACCGGCATTCTCAAGGGCAAGATCATGCCGGCGCGCAAGTACCTCAATGGTGGGCGACCGCGCCTGCCGGACTCCATCTTCATCCAGACCGTCACCGGCGGGTATCCGGATGATGAAGACAGCCGCTTCTGGAATCCGGCCGAGCAGGACATGCAGCTGATCCCGGATACCAGCGCCGTCTATCTGGTGCCATGGGCGGAAGACCCCACCGCGCAGATCATCCATGACTGCTATTACCTCAATGGTGATCCGGTGGAGCTGTCGCCGCGCTATGTGCTCAAGCGAGTGCTGGCACTGTATGCCGCACGCGGCTGGAAGCCGGTGGTGGCCCCCGAAGCCGAGTTCTATCTCGTCAAGACCAACAAGGACTCCGACTACCCGCTGGAGCCGCCCATCGGGCGCAGCGGTCGTCAGGAGAGCAGCCGTCAGTCCTATTCCATCGATGCGGTCAATGAGTTCGATCCGCTCTTCGAGGAGATGTATGACTACTGCGAGGCCATGGGGCTGGATCTCGATACCCTGATCCATGAGGAGGGCGCCGGGCAGATGGAAGTCAATTTCGAGCATGGTGATCCGCTGGCGCTGGCCGATCAGGTCGTGATGTTCAAGCGCACGCTGCGCGAGACGGCATTGCGCCACGGCATGTACGGTACCTTCATGGCCAAGCCGATGGCCTATCAGCCGGGCAGCTCGATGCATATCCATCAGAGCCTGGTGGATGTCGCGACCGGCAGGAACCTGTTCGCGGATGATGAAGGGCGGGCCAGCACCCTGTTTCGCAACTTCATCGGCGGCTTGCAGACCTACATGCCGTCCGCGATGCCGTTCTTCGCGCCCAACGTCAATTCCTATCGCCGCCTGATGCGCAGCGAGACCAGTGGCTCCGCGCCGATCAACGTCGAATGGGGCTTTGACAACCGCACCGTCGGTTTGCGGGTGCCGGTGTCAGATGCCGAGGGGACGCGGGTCGAGAACCGTCTGGCCGGCGCCGACGCCAATCCCTATCTGGTGATGGCTGCCTCGCTGGCCTGCGGTTATCTGGGCATGATGGCGCAGATCGAGCCGCGTCCGCCGGCCGTGGGCTCTGCCTGGGAGGGCGGCAATTCCTTGCCGGACGATATCGGGCCGGCACTGAATGCGCTGCACTCCTGCAAGCCGTTGGCGGATATTCTCGGCGAGCGCTTCGTGAAGAGCTATCTGGCCGTCAAGCGCGCCGAGCATCGTGAATACTTCCAGGTCATCAGCTCGTGGGAGCGGGAGCACCTGCTGCTGCGTGTCTAGCCTTGCGTGTCTCACCCTGCGGGGCATCGCCATGGGGAAGCCGAGAGGCCGTGACAGTCGTCACGGCCTCTCGGCGTTTCAGGAGGGGCACTCTGTGTTGGCAGGATGCTGCTTGTGGTGATTATTACATGTCATAGTCGGCGTGATTGGCTCGATGATCCGTGATATCGTGCTTTTATGTTGATTAAAATAACCACAAGGAAATTGTCATGAGTGCCTCTCTGCCCCTGGAACATGCTGCCTCCTGGTATGCCGCCTCAGCCAATGCCGTGCCCGAACGGCCCCCGCTAGCGGGAGATGTCAGCTGTGATGTCTGCGTCGTCGGGGCTGGCTTCACCGGCATCTCGGCGGCGCTGCATCTGGCCGAGCAGGGCCTCAAGGTGATGGTGCTGGAGGCCGCCCGCGTGGGTTACGGCGCATCCGGTCGCAATGGCGGGCAGATCGTCAACAGCTACAGCCGCGACATGGATGTGATCGAGGAGCGTTTCGGTGCCCAGACGGCGCGTGCGCTGGGCGACATGGCCTTTGAAGGCAACCGCATCATTCGTGAGCGTATCGCCGGTTATGGCATCGATTGTGACCTGCGCGAAGGCAATCTGTTTGCCGCCTGCAATGCGCGTCAGCTCAAGGGGCTCAAGGAGCACAAGGCGCTGTGGGAGCGCTATGGCAATACCAGTCTCGAATTGCTGGAAGGCGATGCCTACAAGCGTGAAGTGAGTGCCGAAGGCTATACGGGCGCGCTGGTCGATCACTCCGGTGGCCACATCCATCCGCTCAATCTGGTGTTGGGCGAAGCCGCAGCCTTCGAGTCACTGGGCGGCGTGATCTTCGAGCACAGCCCGCTGCTGAGTCTCGAGCATGGCAGCTCCGTCGTGCTCAAGACCGCGGGCGGCACCCTGCGGGCCGACCGCGTCGTGATGGCGGGCAATGCCTACCTCAACGGCGTGCTGCCGGAGCTTGAAGGCAAGTCGATGCCCTGTGGTACCCAGATCATCACCACCGAACCGCTGGCGGAGGATGTGGCGCGTAGTCTGCTGCCCAACAACATGGCGGTGGAAGACTGCAATTACCTGCTCGATTACTACCGCCTGACCCGTGACAACCGACTCATCTTCGGTGGCGGCGTCAACTATGGCGGCGAAGACCCCAGCAATATCGAAGCCTTGATTCGCCCCAAGATGCTCAAGGCCTTCCCGCAACTGGCCAACGTCAAGATCGACTACGCCTGGAGCGGTACCTTCCTGATGACGCTCAATCGTCTGCCTCAGTTCGGCGTGCTCAATGACAACGTTTACTACGCTCAGGGCTATTCCGGGCATGGCGTGACCTGCAGCCATCTGGCTGGGCGCTTGATCAGTGAGGTGATGACCGGCCGTGATGGCCGCTTTGATGCCTTCGCCGGCCTGCCGCACCTGCCGTTCCCCGGTGGCCGCATGCTGCGGGTGCCGCTGTCTGCCGTGGGTGCCTGGTACTACCAGACCCGCGACAAGCTCGGTATCTGATCAGCCTGTTCTCCAGAATGCCCCAAGCCGCCTTCCTTATCGGGAGGCGGCTTTTTCATGGGCTGGAAAGTACGCCTGACCTGGCCCGAAACGCACTGCGCCCCGCCTGTGAAGGCGGGGCGCAGTGCATGTCTTGCCGATTCATGGCGTGAGCGCTGGGTCAGCCGGCGATCCAGAACCCCATCAGCAGGAAGCCCAGCGTCGTGACCAGCGCACCGATCAAGGTGTAGGGCAGTTGCGTCAGCGCATGCTGCATCGGCTGGACCCCGCAACCCTGTGAGGACAGCACCGAAGAGTCCGAGAAGAAGCAGGCGTGGCTACCGAAGCTGGAGGCTGACAGCAGGGCACCGACGATCAGCGGCAACGAGGCATCCATGTGCAGCGCGATGGGAATCACGATCGGGATCGAGATCACGAACACGCCCCAGGAGGAGCCGGTCGCGAAGACCACGACGGCCATGCTGACGAACACGATGGCCGGCAGGATTGCCGGAGTCAGGTAGGGTGTCAGGCTCTCGATCATGAAGGTGGTCATGCCGAGCTGGTCATTGACCTCGCGCAGCACGAACCCGACCGCCACGATGGCCAGGGGCAGCATCATGGTGCGAAAGCCGTCCATCACCGCGTCCATCAGCGAGGAAAACGACACCAGGCGCTGGGCGAGATACAGCAGGATGGTGAACAGCGTAGCGACGATCACGCCCTTGAGCAGGTCGATCTCGAACCAGGCGCTGGCGCCGATCAGCACGGCCATTGGCAGCACGAAGTTCATCAGACCGATCCATGGGCTGGATTTCGGCGCTTCTGCTTCCGGCAGGGGCTCCGGGGCGCCGTCAGGAATCGGCTGGCCGGCCTTGGCGCGTCGCTCGGCGGCCTTCATCGGTCCGATGTCCGGCATCAGGCCAATGGCGACCAGCATGGCCAGCGCCATCGCGATCCAGCCATACAGCATGTAGGGAATCGCCTGGATATAGAGCGACATGCCGCTTTCGGTGGCACCGCCTTCCTCGAGCAACTGGGAGAAGTACACCGCCCAGGTCGAGAGGGGCACCAGAATGCAGATGGGCGCGGCAGTCGAGTCGACGATATAGGCCAGCTTCTCACGCGAGACCCCGAAGCGGTCCGTCAGGCGTTTCATCGCCGCCGGCGTCGCCAGGGCATTCAGATAGTCATCGATGAAGATGAGGATGCCGAGGATCACGGTGCCGATCAGCGACTGACGGCGTGTCTTGAGCAGGCGACCGATCATGTTGCTGAAACTCAGCGTGCAGCCGGACTTCTCCATCATGGCGATGAAGCCGCCCATCAGCCCACAGACCAGAATCAGCCAGGCGATGGTCTCGTTCATCATCACGCCCAGCGAGATATCGGCCAGTTCTCCGATGTAGTCGTCAGGCTGCAGTATCAGCAGACCCGCGAGCGCGCCGATGGCCAGGGCTTCCAGGGTGCGATGGGTCGCGATGGCGACCACCAGCACGATCAGCGATGGCACGAGGCTGATCCAGCCGAATGGCGTGCCGGCCTCATGGGTAAAGGTGATGCCCAGCACCAGTGCCAGGATGACGCCGAACATGGCAATGCTGCGCCCCTTGCCACGGACGCTGACGGAGGGAGCGAAGGGGTGCGGGGGCGCTGGAGGGACGGGAGAGACCTGATTCATGCCCGGGCCTCCCATGCAGCGAGGAAGTGCTCGGTGCTGACTTGCTCGGTACTGACTTGGTCGGTACTGACTTGCTCGGTACTGAGTTGGTCAGCGCAGCAGCGCTCTGCGGGGAGCCGGCCTGCAAAGCCGTGGCCATGCAGCGAGTGACCAACGAAGTCGCGGGCAGCGACGGTTTTTATGATTGTCATGTCCTGAGCCCTGGAGTTGGTGGAGTGGTCGGTGTGGATCAGATGTTGCGCAGGTACCAGTCGTATTCCAGACGGCTGATGATCTGCATGGCTGCTTCACGCTCCGCGCGACGGCCAGCAATGAAGACGTTCAGGAAGCGCTCGCTGAAGGCGTGGGCCAATGCTTCACTCTCCTCCAGCAGCGTCAGCGCCTCGGGCCAGCTGTTGGTCAGGCTCGGCTCGAACTGGTCATAGGCATTGCCGGTGACCGGCTCGCCCGGCGAGACCTGATGCGTGATGCCGTGGATCACCGAGGCCAGCAAGGTGGCCAGCAGCAGGTAGGGATTGACGTCGGCCCCGGCGACGCGGTGCTCGAGACGACGTGCCTCGTTGGGGCCGGAGGGGATACGGATGGCGACCGAGCGATTGTCGAAGCCCCAGGTCGGCGCCATCGGCACGTACAGGCCCTGCTGGAAGCGGCGATAGGAATTCAGGTTGGGCGCAAACAGCGCCATCGAGGCGGGCATCAGTTCCAGCAGGCCGCCGATGGCGTGACGCAGGGTCTCGGTGCCCAGCGGATTCTCGTCCTGCGCGGCGAAGACATTGTTGCCGTGCTGGTCCACCAGGCTCATGTGCGCATGCATGCCGTTGCCGGCCTCGTCGCCATACGGCTTGGCCATGAAGGTGGCATCGAAGCCGTGGCGCAGGGCGACGCCCTTGATCAGACGCTTGAGCAGGACAGCGCTGTCACAGGCCTTCATGACATCGTCGAGATGGATCAGGTTGATCTCGAACTGGCCCGGCGCACATTCCTTGAGCGCGGTATCCAGCGGCAGCTGTTGGATGCGCGCGGCAGTCTGGATCTCGTCGAGGAAGTCGGCGTACTCATCCAGCTCGCCGATGGAATAGAGCTGGCTTTCGCTGGCGCGCTCGCCTGTCAGCGGGGAGCACGGCGGCTGCACCATGCCCAGGTCATCGCGTTCGCGATCGACCAGATAGAACTCCAGTTCCAGCGCGACGACCGCCGTCAGGCCCATGTCGGCAAGAATATCGACCTGTTTCTGCAGCTGATTGCGCGGGTCGGCAAAGAAGGGGCCATCCTTGTCATCACGCATGTTCATCAGCAGCTGCCCCTGCTTGCCGTTGCGCAGCCAGGGGGCTGCCATCAAGGTGCCGGGGATGGGGCGGCAGACCTGATCACTGTCACCGCTGCTGAGCCCCAGCCCGGTTTCCTCGATGGTGTTGCCGGCGATATCCAGTGCGAAGACGGAGCCTGGCAGGTTGATGCCATTCTCATAGGCCTTTTCCAGATTCTCGCGCGGGATTCGCTTGCCGCGCTGGATGCCGCTTATGTCACTGATCAGCAGATCGATGTTCTCGATTTCCGGATGACGGTCCAGAAATTCTCTGGCCTCATCGACAGGGAGGCTGTACATGGATATCACCTGTGGGCATGGGATGTTGTGGTTTATATATCGCCATCATGGCCATTGTTGTCAAATATTTTACAACACATGATGGTTTGCGTTGCTGAATGGCTTTGGTGTTATGGCAATAAATTGTTTTAAAACAGTATTTTGTATGGATTTTTGTGAAATCGTCGTTTCGTCGGGTTGGCAAGGAAAGACGTTCAGTCTATGTTGATTAAAACATACCAATTATCCAAGGCCTGCTTGTTCGCCTCAAAGGAGATCCCATGCCACCTCGTCCCCTGGTGGGCGTCATTGCCTGCCGTCGCACCGTAGAAGGTCATCCGGCGCATATGGTGACCGACAAGTACGTCAGCGCCCTGCGTGAATTCGGACTGGATCCGGTGGTCATTCCGGTCTGGGAGGATGTCGAGCCCGGCGCCGCCAGCGCCCTGCTGGCACGCCTGGATGGTCTGCTGCTGACTGGCAGCTATTCCAACATGCACCCCTCACGCTACGGCGAGACCAGCGCGCCGGAGAACACCTATGAAGACCCGGCCCGCGACGCTGCGGTGCTCTGTTGGGTGCCGCTGGCGCTTGAGTTGCGACTGCCGCTGCTGGGGATCTGCCGCGGGTTTCAGGAGCTGAACGTTGCCTTCGGCGGCAGCTTGCACCAGGCGGTGCAGAAGGTGGCAGGCCTGATGGATCATCGTGAGCCCAAGGGCGATCTCGAGGCGCAGTTCGCGCCGTCGCATGCCATCAGCATCTCGCCCGGCGGAGTGCTGGCAGGGCTTTACGCTGCGCCCGAGGCGCAGGTCAATTCCTTGCATCAGCAGGGGATCGCCCGTCTTGGTGAGGGCCTGAATATCGAAGCGGTTGCCCCGGATGGGCTAATCGAGGCGGTCTCGGTCAGTGGTGCGGCGTCCTTCACGCTGGCGGTGCAGTGGCATCCGGAATGGAAGCCGCGTGAGCACGCCTTGTATCAGGCGATTCTGGAAGGCTTTGCCGCGGCCTGTCGTGACAAGGCCGAGGGTGGCACCTTGCCGACCTGTCACCCGACTCGCGAGGAGGCGTGAAGATGGCAATGAATGACGCTGGCGAACGCCTGAAGGCGCTGGATGCGCGCCACCACCTGCACCCCTTCACCGACTTCAAGCAGCTGGGCGAGCAGGGCAGTCGTATCATCACCGGTGCCAGCGGCGTCTATATCCATGACGCCGATGGCCAGCGGATCCTCGATGGCATGGCGGGACTGTGGTGCGTGAACCTCGGCTATGATCAGCCGGAACTGGTCGCGGCGGCCAGCCAGCAGATGACGCAGCTGCCGTACTACAACACCTTCTTCAAGACCGCCCACCCGCCGGCGATCGAGCTGGCGGCCGAGCTGTGTCGTCTCGCGCCAGAGCATATCAATCATGTCTTCTTCACCGGCTCCGGCTCTGAAGCCAACGACAGCATGCTGCGCATGGTTCGGCGGTTCTGGGCGCTCAAGGGCCAGCCGGAAAAGCAGTGGATCATCGCGCGCGAGAATGGCTATCACGGCTCGACCGTCGCGGGCATGAGCCTGGGCGGCATGACACCGATGCATGCCCAGGGCGGCCCCTGTGTGCCCGGCATCACGCATATCCGCCAGCCTTACTGGTTCGCGGAAGGTCGTGGAAAGGGGAGTGAAAGCCCAGCATCTGACACACATAGCCGAGATGATTTCGGGCGACTGTGTGCCGAGGCGCTGGATGCGCGCATCCAGGAACTGGGCCCGGACAATGTGGCCGCCTTCCTGGCGGAGCCCGTGCAGGGTGCCGGCGGTGCGATCATGCCGCCTGACAGCTACTGGCCTGCCATCAAGGCCGTGCTGGCGAAATATGACATCCTGCTGGTGGTGGATGAGGTCATCTGCGGCTTCGGTCGCCTCGGTGAATGGTTCGGCAGTCAGCATTACGACCTGAAGCCCGATCTGATGCCCATCGCCAAGGGGTTGTCCTCCGGTTACCTGCCGATCGGCGGTGTGCTGGTCGGCGACAGGGTCGCCGATACGCTGATCGAAGAGGGCGGCGAGTTCTTCCATGGCTTCACCTATTCCGGACACCCGGTGTGTGCCGCCGTGGCGCTCAAGACCCTCGAGATCATGCAGCGCGAGGATATCGTCACCCGGGTGCGTGACGACCTGGGGCCGTATCTCGCCAGTCGCTGGGCCACGCTTGCAGACCACCCGCTGGTCGGCGAGGCGCGTTCGCTTGGCCTGATGGGGGCGCTGGAGCTGGTGGCCGACAAGGCCAGTGGCGCGCGTTTCGATTCTTCCCAGGCCGTCGGCAACCTGTGTCGTGATATCTGTTTCGAGACGGGGCTGGTGATGCGCTCGGTGGGTGACACCATGATCATCTCGCCGCCGCTGGTGATCACGCATGAGCAGATCGATGCGCTGGTCAGTCTGGCGCGCGCGGCACTGGATGAAACGGCGCGCCAGCTGGCGAGTCACGCCGCCACTTGCTCTTCCGCAGCGCTGAAGGCCACTTCGCCCTCGTCCTCGCTGCCTTCTTCACTCTCCTCTACTCCATCCTCTGAACCTTCCTCTTCCCTGACCTCGGAATCCTGATCATGAGCCGTCCTCAGACATTGGCCGAATGGCAGGCGCTGGCCGCTCGCCTGACCCCGCAGTTGCAAGGCAATGCCTTCATCAATGACGAATTCGTGCCGGCGGTCAGCGGCGAGACCTTCGAGAGCCTCAACCCGGCCACCGGTGAGCGGCTGGCGATGGTCGCCAGCTGTGACAGCGCCGATGCCGAGATCGCCATTCGTCATGCGCGTGCCGCCTTCAAGAGCGGTGTCTGGTCGCGCATGGCCCCGACCCGGCGCAAGCAGGTGTTGCTCAGGCTGGCCGAGCTGATGGAAGCCCATCAGGATGAGCTGGCGTTGTTGGATAGCCTCGACATGGGCAAGCCGGTCACCAGCGCGCTGAACGACATGGCCGGGGCGATCGGCTCGATCCGCCATCAGGCCGAGTCCATCGACAAGCTTTACGGTGAGGTCGCCCCGACCGGTCAGCAGGCGCTGGGCATGGTGCTGCGCGAACCGCTGGGCGTGGTGGCCTCCATCGTGCCGTGGAACTTCCCGCTGATGATGACGGCGTGGAAGATCGCCCCGGCGTTGGCGGCGGGCAACAGCGTCATCCTCAAACCGTCGGAGAAGTCACCGCTGTCGGCGCTGCGTCTGGCGCAGCTGGCGCGTGAGGCCGGTATCCCGAGCGGCGTCTTCCAGGTGCTGCCGGGCTTCGGGCATACCGTCGGGCGTGCGCTGGCGCTGTCGATGGACGTCGAGTGCCTGGCCTTCACCGGTTCCACCGCCGTCGGTAAGCAATTGATGCAGTATGCCGGGCAGTCGAATCTGAAGCGGGTGTTCCTGGAGTGTGGCGGCAAGAGCCCCAACATCGTCTTCGCCGATTGCGCCAATCTGGATCGCGTCGCCGAAAGTGCCGCTGCCGCCATCTTCTACAACCAGGGTGAGGTCTGCATCGCGGGTTCCCGTCTGCTGGTGGAGAACTCGATCCGCGATGCCTTCGTCGCCAAGGTAGTGGCGGCTGCCGAGCGCATGCAGCCGGGCGACCCGCTGGACCCGGCAAGCTTCATGGGCGCGATGGTCGACAGCACCCAGTATGAGCGCGTGATGGGCTATATCCGTCAGGGTGTCGAGGAGGGCGCGGCACTGCGCGCCGGCGGTGAGGAGGTCGAAGGGCCCGGACTCTTCATTCGTCCTGTGGTCTTCGATGGCGTCACGCCACAAATGGCGATCGGCTGCGAGGAAATCTTCGGCCCGGTGCTGTCCGTGTTCGGCTTCGAGACCGAAGACGAAGCGCTGGCGTTGGCCAATGACAGTGACTTCGGGTTGGCGGCAGGGGTGTGGAGTCAGGACATCGATCGCATCATGCGCGTGACGCATCGTCTCGAATCCGGTCAGGTCTTTGTCAACAACTGGGCGGGGGGCGATCAGACCATGCCCTTCGGTGGGGTGAAGCAGTCCGGCAACGGCCGTGACAAGTCACATCACTCGCTGGCGGAATACACCCAGCTCAAGAGTGTCTGGATCGAGCTGAGCTGAACCGGGATGAGCTGAACTGAAATGAAATGAGCTGTGTAGGTCCCCATGAACTCAGGGGCTTGCGAAGAACGAAGAGGCCACGCGATTGCGTGGCCTCTTCTTGCTTGCCTTCGCCACAAGGGCTAGAACATCCGCGCCGGCGTCGCGCAGCTGACCAGGCGACACTCGACATCACCGATGTTGCGGAAGCGATGCGGCACGTTGGTATCGAAGTAGTAGGCGTCGCCCGCCTTCAATACCCGCGTGTCGCCACCGATGGTGATCTCTATCTCGCCCTCGATGACCACGCCCGCTTCCTCACCCTGATGGGTGATCATCTCGCGGCCGGTGTCAGTGACGGGCGGGTAGGTCTCGATCATGAACGACAGGGCGCGGTCACGCCGCTTGGCGCCCACCAGCTTGAAGATGACATCGCCGCTGCCGACGTTGATCAGCTCCTCCTCGCTGTAGAACACCTTGGCGGTGTTCTCGAGCTCCATGGTGAAGAAGTCGCCGACACTCATGGGAATGGCGGCGAGAATCTTCGACAGTGAACTCACCGACGGGCTGACCTTGCCCTGTTCGATCAGTGACAGGCTCGAGTGTGTCACACCGCAGCGCTTGGCCAGCTCGCGTTGCGAGATGCCACGCAAGGTACGCAATGCCCGCAGGCGGGCACCGACATCATCTGCCATCAGAACATCCTTCATGTCGCGACGAGTTGAGGAGAGGGGCAAGCCCTTCCAGACCGACGACGGCCAGCCACGGAGCTCCGCGACTGGCCGTCGTTCACGTGCTGGTGGTCGAGATCAGGGGCATCGGCATCAGAGCCGGCGCTGTCCTGATCATCGACCACGCGATCAGCTGAGACTATCCAGCTTGTCTTTCAGCACCTTGTTGACCTGTTGCGGATTGGCGGTGCCGCGCGAGGCCTTCATCACCTGACCAACGAAGAAGCCGATCATCTTGCCACGCTTGTCCGGCTCGGCTTCCTGATACTGGGTCACCTGGGCCGGGTTGTCGGCGATCACCTGATCGACCACGGCTTCGATGGCACCGGTGTCGGTGACCTGCTTGAGGCCGCGCGACTCGATGATCTCGTCGGCGCTCTTGCCTTCGCCATCCCACAGTGCGGCGAACACCTGCTTGGCGGCCTTGCCGTTGATGGTCTCATCGACGATGCGCTTGATCAGGCCACCCAGCTGGGCCGCGGAGACCGGGCTGACGGTGATGTCGAGGTTTTCCTTGTTGAGACGACCGGCCAGCTCGCCCTGCACCCAGTTGGCGGCCTGCTTGGCGTCGCCGCAGACATCCTTCACTTCCTCGAAGAAGTCGGCCATCTCGCGGCTGGCGGACAGCACGCTGGCGTCATAGGCGGACAGGCCCAGTTCGCTTTCGAAACGGGCGCGTTTCTCGGCCGGCAGTTCCGGCAGGGTCTGGCGCAGGTGTTCGATGTAGGCCTCGTCCACTTCCACCGGCAGCAGGTCCGGGCACGGGAAGTAGCGGTAATCGTTGGCTTCTTCCTTGGTGCGCATGCTGCGCGTCTCGTCGGCGTCCGGATCATACAGGCGGGTTTCCTGCACGACCTTGCCGCCGTCCTCGATCAGCTCGATCTGACGCTCCACCTCGAAGTGGATGGCGCGCTCGATGAAGCGGAAGGAGTTGACGTTCTTGATCTCCGCGCGGGTGCCGAAGGCTTCCTGACCCTTGGGGCGCACCGAGACATTGACATCACAACGCAGGGAGCCTTCGGCCATGTTGCCGTCGGAGATGCCCAGGTAGGTGACGATGGCGTGGATCGCCTTCACGTAGGCCACCGCTTCCTTGGCGGAACGCATGTCCGGCTCGGAGACGATTTCCAGCAGCGGCGTGCCGGCACGGTTGAGGTCGATACCGGTCATGCCCTGGAAGTCTTCGTGCAGCGACTTGCCGGCATCTTCCTCGAGGTGGGCGTGGTGGATGCGGATCGACTTGCTCGTGCCATCTTCCAGAAGGATCTCGAGCACGCCAGGGCCGACGATGGGCTGATCCATCTGGCTGGTCTGGTAGCCCTTGGGCAGATCCGGGTAGAAGTAGTTCTTGCGCTCGAACACCGAACGGCCGGCAACGGCGGCATCGACGGCGAGGCCGAAGCGCACGGCCATGGCCACGGCCTGCTCGTTGAGCACCGGCAGGGTGCCCGGCAGGCCGAGGTCCACGGCGCTGGCCTGGGTGTTGGGCTCGGCACCGTAGGTGGTGGAAGAGCCGGAGAAGATCTTTGACTGGGTGGCGAGCTGAGCGTGAACCTCAAGCCCGATTACGACTTCCCATTGCATCAGGCTTGCTCCTGTCCGAATTCCGGGCGCTGGCGATGCCAGTCGGTGATTTGCTGGAACTGGTGCGCGACGCCCAGCAGGGTCTGCTCACCGAAGTGCGGGCCGAGGATCTGCAGACCCACCGGACGCTTGCCTGCCAGGCCGGCCGGCACGCTGATGCCCGGAATGCCCGCCAGGTTGATGGCGATGGTGTAGAGATCCTGCAGGTACATGGACAGCGGGTCCTTGTGCGCGCCGAGATCGAACGCCGGGGTCGGTGCCGCCGGGCCCATCAGTACATCGACCTGGTCGAAGGCATCGAGGAAGTCCTGACGGATCAGGCGACGCACCTTCTGGGCCTTGATGTAGTAGGCATCGAAGAAGCCTTCGGACAGGGTGTGCGTGCCGATGATGATGCGACGCTTCACCTCGTCGCCGAAGCCTTCCTCGCGCGTGCGCTTGTAGAGGTCTTCCAGGTCCTGCGGGTCCTTGCAGCGATGGCCGAAACGCACGCCGTCGTAACGCGACAGGTTGGAGGAGGCCTCGGCCGGCGCGATCACGTAGTAGGTCGGGATGGCCAGGTGGGTATGCGGCAGCGAGATTTCCTGCACGCTGGCACCGGCATCCTCGAAGACCTTGATCGCGGCACGCACGGAGGCTTCGACTTCCTCGGACAGGCCTTCGCCGAAGTATTCCTTCGGCAGGCCGATCTTCAGCCCCTTGAGGTTGTAGTCCAGCCCTTCGACGTAATCCGGCACGCCACGCACCACGCTGGTGGAGTCGCGCGGGTCGGCGCCGGCGATCACGTTCATCAGGCGCGCGCAGTCTTCGGCGGAGCGGGCCATCGGGCCGCCCTGATCGAGGCTGGAGGCGTAGGCGATCATGCCGTAGCGCGAGACGCGACCGTAGGTCGGCTTGAGGCCGGTGATGCCACAGAAGGCGGCCGGCTGGCGGATGGAACCGCCGGTGTCGGTGCCCAGGGCGGCCGGCGCAAGGCCTGCGGCGACGGCGGCGGCACTGCCACCGGAGCTGCCACCCGGCACGGCGGACAGGTCCCACGGGTTCTTGACGGCGCCGTAGTGGCTGTTCTCGTTCGAGGAGCCCATCGCGAACTCATCGAGATTGGTCTTGCCGAGAATCACCACGCCTTCGGCCTTGAGCTTCTCGATCACGGTGGCGTCGTAGGGCGCGACGAAGTTGTCGAGCATCTTCGAGCCGCAGCTGGTGCGCACACCTTCGGTACAGAAGATGTCCTTGATGGCCATCGGCACGCCGGTCAGCGCGGCGGCATTGCCAGCGGCACGGCGCGCATCGGCGGCATCCGCATCACGCAGCGCGTCTTCGCGGCACAGGGTGATGTAGCTGTTGAGCTCGCCATCGAGGCGTTCGATACGGGCCAGGAAGGCTTCCGTCAGCTCGCGGCTGGTGTATTCGCCGGCCTCCAGGCCTTGCGCCAGCTCACTGAGCGTCTTGTCATGTAGTGCAATGGACGATGACATGTTCGATTCCATCAGTGCAGACGATGCGCCGGGCATCGTCCGCAGAAATTCCGGGGCGGACGGGGCGTGCCGCGTGACGTGGTATCCGATGGCAGCTGGTCACGATGCGTGAGCGACCTGCCAGGCGAGATCACTCGACGACGCGCGGAACCAGATACAGACCCTGCTCTGTGGCCGGGGCCACCTGCTGAAAACGCTCGCGCTGATTCGATTCGGTGACTTCGTCCGCGCGCAGGCGTTGCGTGGCTTCCAGCGGGTGTGCCAGCGGTGCGACGCCGTCGGTATCGACCTGTTGCAGCTGGTCGACCATGGCGAGAATCCGGTCGAGATCCTCGACGTAGGCTTCGGCATCCTGCGAGGCAAGACCCAGGCGTGCGAGGTGAGCGGCACGCAGCACATCTGAATGTTCAAGGGCCATTGAAGTTTCCCTGTCTTGGCTTCGAGAGGCTTGAGGTGACGGCAGGAGTCGGAGACGACCACACGGAATCGGGCTGGCGCAAGGTGCGCGAAAGGCCGAATTCGAAAATTGTGGTGTCCCGGCAAACCCGATGCCCGTTACCCTGTAAAACAGCGCGCTTTGCAGCGATGGAGCAATCTGTCGCCGAATGCGCCGTTACAGTGTGATTCGGCGTGAAATGTACCACATCTGCGTCGCTCTGGCAGGCGTGTCAGCTTGCCGCCATGGGGTGGCAATGGTACCGTTCGCGTCTGCACAGGGTTCCGGTCTGGACTAGGTGATCAACTTCCATGTTTAAACGTTTACGTGGGCTGTTCTCGAGCGATCTGTCGATCGATCTGGGTACTGCCAACACGCTTATTTATGTGCGCGGTCGCGGTATCGTGCTCGACGAGCCCTCAGTCGTGGCCATTCGCCAGTCCGGGAATGCCCGCAGTGTGGCGGCCGTCGGTGCCGATGCCAAGCGCATGCTGGGGCGTACCCCCGGCAATATCACGGCCATCCGTCCGATGAAGGACGGCGTCATCGCCGACTTCACCGTTACCGAACAGATGCTCCAGCATTTCATCCGCAAGGTGCATCAGAGCACCTTCCTGACACCCAGCCCTCGTGTGCTGGTGTGTGTGCCGTGCATGTCGACCCAGGTCGAGCGTCGCGCCATCAAGGAATCGGCCGAAGGGGCCGGCGCGCGTGAGGTCTACCTGATCGAGGAGCCGATGGCTGCCGCGATCGGTGCGGGCCTGCCGGTGGAAGAGGCGATGGGCTCCATGGTGGTCGATATCGGTGGTGGTACCACTGAAATCGCCATCATCTCGCTCAACGGCGTGGTCTATTCCGAATCCGTGCGTATCGGCGGTGACCGCTTCGACGAAGCCATCACCTCCTATGTGCGTCGCCATTACGGCAGCCTGATCGGTGAGGCGACGGCCGAGCGCATCAAGGAAGAGATCGGTTGTGCCTACCCGGGTGGCGAGCTGCGCGAGATCGACGTGCGCGGTCGCAACCTGGCCGAGGGCATTCCGCGTTCCTTCACGCTCAACTCCCACGAGATTCTCGATGCGCTGCAGGAACCGCTGGCGGCCATCGTCTCGGTAGTCAAGAGCGCGCTCGAGCAGTCTCCGCCGGAGCTGGCCTCCGACATCGCCGAGCGCGGCCTGGTGCTGACCGGTGGTGGTGCGCTGCTGCGTGACATCGACAAGCTGATCGCGGAAGAGACGGGCCTGCCGGTGATCATCGCCGAAGACCCGCTGACCTGCGTGGCGCGTGGCGGTGGCAAGGCGCTGGAAATGATCGATCAGCACACCTTCGAGCTGCTGTCGAGCGATTGACCTCGTCCGGGGCCGGGCATGCTGTGTGCTGTACGGCTGGTCCCGGCCTGTCGGAGGAAGTGCTATCAAACCCCTGTTCACGCGTGGCCCCGTGCCCGGCTACCGCATGCTGTTGTGCGCGGTGCTGTCACTCGCGCTGATGTTTGCCGAAGATCGCTTCAGCTGGATGGTCGATGTGCGCGCCAGCATGGCGACGCTGGTATCGCCCGTGCAGTGGGTCGTCAGCTTGCCGACGGAAGGCATCAGCTGGGGCGCGCTGGTGTTTGCCGACCAGCAGGAGCTGGCCGACGAGAATCGCGCGCTGCGCGAACAGCTGCTCAATCTGTCCAGCCGTGTGCAACGCATGGCGAGCCTGACCTCCGAGAATACGCGCCTGCGCGAATTGCTCAATGCCGGGCAGCGTAGCGACATCCCCTATATCACCTCCCAGTTGCTGACCCTCGATGCTGACCCGTTCTCCCACCGCATGGTGGTGGACCGCGGCGAGCAGGATGGCGTGCGCATCGGCTTGCCGGTGCTCGATGCCTATGGCCTCGTCGGGCAGGTCATCTCCACCTCGGCCTACAACAGTCGCGTGCTGATGATCAGTGATGCCAGTCACGCCGTACCGGTGGAGATCAATCGCAATGGTCTGCGCTTCATCGCCCAGGGCAGCGGCAAGATCGATCAGGTCGATGTGCTGCATGTGCCGGACACCGCCGACATTCGTGTCGGTGATCTGCTGGTGACTTCCGGACTGGCGCTGCGTTTTCCGCGCGGCCTGCCGGTGGCACGTGTCACCGAGGTCTATCATGATCCCGGCAAGCCGTTCGCCCGCGTGAGTGCCGAGCCCATCGCGCAGCTGGAGCGCTCGCGCAACTTCCTGATCCAGATGCCGCCGCCGGTGGATACCGACAACCTGTATGTCGATGACAGCCTCGATGAGTTGCCGCGTGACAACCTGGCGGCGCCCAGACCCGAGGGTGACGACGCCGCGCAAGGCTCCGCCGAGGATGCGGCAGACGCTCAGGCACCCACCGATGCTGCCGGGGAGAACAACTGATGGCCTTTCGTCCCCAGACCACCTTGCTGTGCTGGTTCTCGCTGCTGCTGGCGCTGTGTCTGCAGGTCATGCCATTGCCGGATGTGTGGCTGATCTGGCGGCCCCAGTGGCTGGGTCTGATGCTGGTCTACTGGTGCATCGTCTCGCCGCAGAGTGTCGGAGTCTTCCACGGCTTCCTGTTCGGGCTGGCGCTGGATGTCCTGCAGGGCGCACCACTGGGGCACAACGCCCTGGTACTGTCGTTGACGGCCTTCATGGGCGTGCTGCTCTATCAGCGCATTCGCGCCTACTCGCTGTTGCAGCAGGCGTTGCTGGTGATCGTGGTGCTGGGCATCGCGCAGTTGCTGGATCAATGGCTGCGCAGTCTGTTCGGTGCCGGCCCCGTCAGCCTGTCGTTCCTGCTCTCGGCGGTCATCGGCGGCGCATTGTGGCCGTGGCTCTATACCCTGCTGCAGATGCTGCGTCGGCGGGTCGCGGCCTGAGTACCACTGGCGCGCCAGTGCCGATTCTTGTCAGCTTCCAAAAGCCGCCTACGGGCGGCTTTCTGGTACTTGTCAGCCATGTTTCTCTTCACGAGGTCTTCCATGTCATCCAGTTCAAGGTCATCCACTTCCAGGCCATCCACACCTGACACCGCAAGCCCCACTTCCTCACTCTTTGCGAACTCTGACGCCGCGACGCAGCGCAAAGTGATGTCTCAGGGCGTTGTTCAACAGGGCACTGATGAACAGGGCATTGCTCAACAGGGCGCTGCTCAAGCGGAATTGATTCTGGCTTCGGGGTCGCCGCGTCGTCGTGACCTGCTGGCCAGTATCGGTATCCAATGTGAGGTGGCGCCGGTGGATATCGATGAGACGCCGCAGGCCAATGAGTCGCCGGAGCATTATGTGCTGCGGCTGGCGCGGGAGAAGGCGCAGGCCGGGTTCGCGGCCCTGGCGCAGCGGACGGCAGGCCAGACGGCGGGGCGGCGAGTGCTCGGCGCGGATACCGCGCTGGCACTGGATGGGCGCATTCTCGGCAAGCCGCGCGATGAGGCCGATGCGCGCGAGATGCTGCTCAGCCTGTCGGGGCGCAGCCATCAGGTGCTCAGTGGCGTGGCGCTGTGTCATGGCGACGCCGGGCGCGACATGCGCTGCGCGAGCGAGCTGGTCGAGAGCCGCGTGACTTTCCGCACCATCACCCCAGAGGAGGCCGCGCGCTACTGGGCGACCGGTGAGCCGGCTGACAAGGCAGGTGGCTACGCCATCCAGGGGCTCGGCGCCGTCTTCGTCAGTCATCTCGAGGGCAGTTACAGCGCCGTGGTCGGGCTGCCGCTGCATGAGACCGCAGAGCTTCTGAGCAAGGCGGGCGTTCAGCCGTGGCAACCGCTCTGATGGACGATGTTTCGCACTGCGTCAGTCGGGTGTCGAGACAGCGCTCCAGCGCCATCGTGAAGGACGATGGCGTGCGTGCGTGGCACAAAATACCCGTTGCAGGAAATCCTTAGTCGATAGATCACAGCCGGGGGCTCCCTTGCTATGTCATAATCGCAAGCAACGACTTTACAAGGACTTGCGCTATGAGCGGCGAGGTATTGATCAACCTGACACCGATGGAGACCCGCGTGGCGGTGGTCGAGAACGGTGTCCTGCAGGAAGCCTTCATCGAACGCAGCGGGCGACGCGGCATCGTCGGCAACATCTACCGTGGCAAGGTGGTGAGAGTGTTGCCCGGCATGCAGGCGGCCTTCATCGACATCGGTCTCGAACGGGCCGCCTTCATCCATGCCCAGGAAGTCATGCCGGCGCACACGCCGCATGATGAGCAGCTCTCGATCCGCGAGCTGCTCAGCGAAGGCCAGCCACTGGTGGTGCAGGTCACCAAGGACCCCATCGGCACCAAGGGCGCCCGGCTGACCACGCATCTGTCGGTGCCGTCACGCTATCTGGTCTACATGCCGGACTCGCCGCATACCGGCGTGTCGCAGCGCATCGAGAGCGATGCCGAGCGAGACCGCCTCAAGGAGCTCACCGAGCAGTGCCTGACGGCGCTGGATCCGGAAGCCCCTGGCGGCTTCATTTTGCGCACGGCGGCCGAAGGCATCAGCGAGGCGGAGCTCAAACAGGACATGCATTTCCTGCTGCGCCTGTGGCGCAAGGTCAGCGAGCGTCGCCTGACCGCCGCCGTGCCCAGCGTGATCTATGATGATCTGCCGCTGTTCATGCGCACGCTGCGCGACGTGATGCGTGACGAGATCGAGCGCGTGCGCATCGACTCGCGCGAGAATTTCATCCGGCTCAAGGAATTCGCCAGCGAGTTCATGCCCGACATGGAAGGGCGCATCGAGTATTACCCCGGCGAGCGGCCGATCTTCGATCTGTTCAGTGTCGAGGATGAGCTGCACAAGGCGATGGGCCGCAAGGTGCAGCTCAAGAGTGGCGGCTATCTGGTGATCGACCAGACCGAGGCGATGACCACCATCGACGTCAACACCGGTGGTTTTGTCGGTCATCGCAACCTCGAAGAGACCATCTTCAAGACCAATCTCGAGGCGGCGACCGCCATCGCGCGCCAGCTGCGCCTGCGCAATCTCGGCGGCATCATCATCATCGACTTCATCGACATGGAAGAGACCGAGCACCAGCGCCAGGTGTTGCGCGTGCTCGAGAAGTCGCTGGAGCGTGATCATGCCAAGAACAAGATGACCGGCGTGACCGAGCTGGGCCTGGTGCAGCTGACGCGCAAGCGCACGCGCGAGAGTCTGGAGCAGGTGCTGTGCGAGGCCTGCCCGACCTGTCAGGGGCGCGGCACCCTCAAGACGCCGGAGACGGTCTGCTACGAGATCTTCCGCGAGATCATGCGCGAAGAGCGCGCCTACAGCCCGGATACCTACATGGTGCTGGCCTCGCAGAACGTGGTCGATCGCCTGCTGGACGAGGAATCCGCGGCCGTGGCGGACCTCGAGAGCTTCATCGGCAAGACCATCCGCTTCCAGGTCGAGGCGCATTACACCCAGGAGCAGTACGATATTGTGCTCATGTGATCTGTCAGCCGCCGCGCCTGCGATGAAGCCGGGAGTCGCGTTATCCACATCGTGAGTCTGTCCTGTTCGGAGAACCACCAGTGACCCGTTCTACCTCACCAGAGGCGGCACGTTCTACCTCGCAAGAGGCGGCGCAGGAGGGCGTCGAAGACGCCCCGTCTTCGTCAGCTGCGACGCCAGCGCCACCCTCGCGTGGGCGGCGCTGGGCGCGCGGGCTGCTGATGGCGCTCGCGGTGCTGCTGGCGTTGCTGGCCATCCTGATCGGGGGCCTGCGCTGGTGGTTGACCACGTTGGATTCGCGCAGTGAGTCCATCAGTGACTTCATTGCCACCCAGACCCACTCCAATGTGGGGATGTCATCGCTTGAGGGCCGCATGGATCACCTTGATCCGGCCATCAAGCTGTCGGGGCTGAACCTCTTTCGACCCAATGAGATGCAGGCGGCGCCGCTGTTGAGCGTGTCGCATCTGGAAACCCGTCTCGATGTACTTTCCTCCCTGCGCCATCTGGCGCCTGTCTTTGATCGCGCCACCGCCACCGGCGTCATCGTGCACCTGTACCAGCGCGAAGATGGCAGCTGGGGCTGGCCGGGGCCGCCGCGTCCTCCCGAAGCGCTCGAACCCGAAGGACAGATGAGCCTTGCGCAGACGGAGCAGGGGCTGGCGCTGCTGGCACGTCAGCGTGTGCGGCTCGAGGACGTGCGCCTGGTGCTGCATGGTCGCAACGATACCCTCAACCTGAATGCCGCCGAGCTGTTGCTGTCGGGAGAAGGCGATCGCGCGCATCTGGAGGGCCAGTTGCGGGTCGGGGAATCGCCTCAGGCCGGTGTCAGCGCCGTGCTGGAGGTGCTGCCGGGAGACGACGGTCTCGCCGACTACTCGGCCCAGCTGCAGATGGAGCTGGACGCCGGTGCGCTGGCGAGTGTCGGGCGCCTGATGGGCGAGCGCGACAGCCTGATGCTGCGCGATGCCGATGGCAACGCGACGCTGTGGGCGCGCTGGCGTGACGCGCGACTGGAAGATGCTCGTCTGCGCCTCGATCTCAATCGCCTGACGCTGGATCACCATGGCGCCCAGCTGGCGCTCAAGGACATTCATGCGCGTGGCCAGTGGCTGCGCGACCTGGCGGGCAGTGATCGCTGGCAGGCCTGGCTCAATCAGATCTCGGTCGGCGCCACGCAACTCGATGATGCCCCGGCGGCCGGCGCTCCGGTGGCCGGCACTCCGGCGCCCGGCGTTCCGGCGGCTGACAGTGACGGCCAGACGCCGCAAGCGGCGTCATCGCCAGAAGTCTCCGCGGCGCTTGCCAGTCTGCCCGAGCGTATTTCGCTGTCGGGGGATCTCGCCGAGGGCAGTGTGTCGCTGGTCACCAGCAGTTTCGATCTGGAGAAGGTGGCGCGCTGGCGCAATGTGCTGGCGCTCGGCGAGCTGGGCAATGTGCTCGAGTCTCTCGATCCGCGTGGCACGGCCACCGGCCTCTCCCTGTCGCTGGCCGGGATCGGCCTCGATACCCCGCTGACCATGAAGCTGGCGCTGGGCCTCACCGGCGCCGAGGTGGACCCCTGGCAGGGCGCCCCGGGACTCGGCCCCCTGGCGGCCTGGGTCACCGCGCAGAGTCTTGATGAGGGTGGCATCGCGAGCCGGATCGCGTTTCGTGGCGACCCGGGCATGCGCTTCGACTTCCCCGAGGTCTTCGGCGACGGCTGGCAGCTCGAGGCCGCCGACGGGGTGGTCGAGGTCAAGGTCGATGACAGTGGCAGCAGCGTCTCGGGGCATGACCTGCATATCCAGCGCGCTGGCGCCGATGTGACGGGCGGCTTCGGCCTGCAGATTCCCGCACAGGACCATGATCGCTTCCAGCTGGATCTCGAGATGCGCGACGTGGACGCCCGCAGCATTCCGCTGGCCTCCTGGTTGCCGATGAAGGTGCTGGACCCGGCGCTGAGCGAGTGGTTGACGCGCGATGTTGCGGGGCAGGTCCCCGAGGGCAGCCTGCATCTCACCCAGGTGTGGGATGACGACAATGGTGAAAATGGCTATGGCCCCGGCGATTCGATGGACCTTGAGCTTGCCATCGAGGATGGGCGACTCGGTTACGCCGAGGGCTGGCCTGCGCTGGAGGGCGTGAAGGGCAATCTCGCGCTGCACGACAATACGTTGAGTGCCACGGTCGCGGCGGCGCACTCTCAGCCGGTTGCGGCGCTTGGCAGTGCAGCGCCCCTGGCGGTGCGTCAGGCCGACGTCGACATGCAGGACAACACCTTGAAGATTCAGGGTGATGTGACCGGCAGCGTCGAGGCGCTGTTCGATCTGCTCTCGCATGCGCCGCTCGAGGATACCGCAGCGCTGATCGCCGAATGGCAGGGCAAGGGCTCGGTGGATGCGACGATGGACATCCGCGTGCCGCTGGAGGACGCCGAGCAGACGCGCATCACGGCGGCGGGCAAGGTCGGCGAGCGCCAGGCGGCGACGCTGGCCTTCCCGGGGCCGGGCATCGAGGTTGACGGCATTCGCGGGCCGCTCGAGTTCGTGCATGACCCATCGCGCCCCGAGGGGCGCCGTGAGCAGTTGACCGGCAATCTCTCCGGCAAGTTGTTCGGCGGTGCGGTCAAGGCGGCGCTCAACATCGGGCAGGCAGACTCAAGCAGCAAGGGCGCGATCACCTTCGACGGCAAGGCGCCATTGGCACCGGTGCTGAGCTGGCTGGGCGCGCCCGAGCACCTGATCGGCGATGCCGCCGAGAACACCCGGGCCGCCTTGCAGGACGGCGAGACCCCGCGTGCGCTGGGCGGCGAGTTCAACTACCAGGCGCGCCTGATGCTGCCGGATGACGGCGCCAGTCTGGCGCTCTCGAGTGACCTCAAGGGAGTCGCCATCAATCTGCCGGCACCCTTTGGCAAGACGCGCGATCAGGCGGCTCCGCTAGCGGTGGATATCGGGCTCGCGGAGGGTGGCGGCGATGTTCGCCTCGACAATCGCGCCCGCGCACGCTGGAAAGGCGGCAATACGCGTGACGATGGCAGCACGGTGCCGATGACGGGACAGCTGTGGCTGGAGCGTTGGCCGAGTGACCCGCAGTGGCCCACCCAGACCGGCTGGGACATCGCCTGGCGCACACCGACTCTCGCCCCCGAGCTCTGGAAGCCGTGGGCGGGAGCGCTCTCCGGTGAAGGTGGCGTGAGTGGAGAGGGCAGCGCGAGTGATGGGGGCAGCGACGCTGAGCAGAGCGACCCCCTGCGTGCCTTGTCACGCCTGCGCGTTGCCACCGATTGCCTGATGATCCAGTCCCGGTGTACGGGGCCGATGACGCTCGAGGCCGCGCCGCGCCAGAGCTCGCAGCAGCAAGGGCTGGGGCTGGCCGCGACGCTGGATGGTCAGCTCGCCAGTGGCGAGCTGGTGTGGCAGTCAGGCGCCGCGCGACCGCTGATTCTGGACCTGGACACCCTGAATCTCGATGCCCTGTGGCCCGCGGATGCCGAGCAGGAGACGCAGACCGCCAGTGCGCCAGGCAACTTTACCGAGGCTATCGATGTCGGCATCGAGCCGACGCCGTATCCTGCTGAGCTTGCCGACCTGCCCGCGGGCAGTCTGCGTCTGGCACACCTCATCTGGCGCGATCAGCAGCTGGGACCGATCAGTGCTGACTGGACCGCCGACAGCCAGCAGCTGGTGGTGTTGCCGCTCTCCATCACGCTGGGCAAGATCACCGCGGTGGGCAACATCACCTGGGAAGATGCCGGCACCAACAGTCTGACGCGCGCTCGCCTGTCCGCCGATGGCAGTGATCTGGGCGGGTTGCTCGAGCGTCTCTCCCAGCCGCGCGGCATCGAGGCGGACCGCGCCCGGGCCGAGGTCAAGCTGGCCTGGCCCGGTGCGCCGCAGGACTTTGCCCTGTCGCGCTCCAATGGTCGCGTCGAGATCAAGCTGGATGACGGACGCTTCCTGAATCTGGGCTCGACCTCCGCCCGCCTGCTGGGGCTGGTCAATGTGGATAACCTGCTGCGCCGGCTGTCGCTGGACTTCTCTGATGTCACCGACAAGGGGACGGCCTTCGACAAGGTGCGCGGCGCAGCGACGCTCTTCGATGGGCGGCTGGAAAGCGATGGCCCCTTGCGTATCGAGGCGCCGTCCACCACCGTGACACTCAACGGGCAGGTCGATCTGCTTCGCGGTACCCTTGATCAACGCATGGCCATCACGGTGCCGGTCAGCCAGAACCTTCCGCTGGCCGCCGTGCTGGCAGGCGCACCCGCCGTGGGCGGGGCGCTGTTCGTGGCCGACAAGATCTTCGGCCGCTTCATCGACAAGGTGACGCAAATTCACTATCGGGTATCAGGCCCCTGGGGCGACCCGAACATTACTCTGGAAAGTGCCGAATGACGCAAAATGCGAGTTCCGGTCGCGTGCTCGACGATGCCGCGGCCCTGTTGCTGACCCCGGGCGGGCTCAGCCTGGATGATCTGGATGCTGGCCTGGCACATGCCATGGGCCCGGGCACCGACTATGCCGACCTCTACTTCCAGCGTATCTGGCAGGAGAGCTGGGTGCTGGAAGACGGCGTCGTCAAGGACGCCAGCTACAACATCGATGGCGGCGTGGGCGTACGCTCACTGGCGGGGGAAAAGACCGGCTTCGCGTACTCCAATCAGATCGATGCCGCCGCCCTTGCCGACACTGGCCGCACTGCGGCGGGTATCTCGCGCAGCGGCAGCAGCGGCACGGTCGCGCGCTCGATCATCACCGAGGCACCGTCCTTCTATGCGGGCATCGACCCACTGAATGGCCTGAGCGCCGAGGACAAGGTCGCGATGCTCAAGGAAGCGGACCGCATCGCGCGCAGCCTTGACCCGTCCATCAGTCAGGTATCGGCCTCGCTGTCGGCGCTTTACGAGGTGGTGATGGTGCGTGCCAGCGATGGCACCCTCGCCGCGGACCTGCGTCCGCTGGTGCGTTTCAACATCAGCGTGATCGCGGTGCGCAATGGCCGTCGCGAGCGTGGCAGTGCCGGTGGCGGTGGTCGTTTCCCGCTGACCCGTCTGCGCGATGAGAATGTCGCCGAGCGTTACGCGCGTGAAGCCGTGCGCCAGGCGCTGGTCAATCTCGAGGCCATCGATGCACCGGCCGGTCAGATGCCGGTGGTGCTGGGCAATGGCTGGCCGGGCGTGCTGCTGCACGAGGCGGTCGGTCATGGTCTGGAAGGTGACTTCAACCGCAAGGGCAGCTCTGCCTTCTCGGGCCGCATGGGCGAGCAGGTCGCGGCACGCGGCGTCACCGTTGTCGATGATGCGACCCTGGCCGATCGCCGTGGCTCGCTGTCCGTCGATGACGAAGGTACCCCGGGGCAGTACACGCCGCTGATCGAGGATGGCATCCTCACCGGCTACATGCAGGACAAGCTCAATGCCCGCCTGATGGGCATGGCACCGACGGGCAATGCGCGTCGTGAGTCCTTCGCGCACCTGCCGATGCCGCGCATGACCAATACCTACATGCTGGGTGGCGATCGCGATCCGCAGGAGATCATCAAGAGCGTCAAGCGTGGCATATACGCGGTCAGCTTCGGCGGTGGCCAGGTCGACATCACCTCCGGGCGCTTCGTGTTCTCCGCAAGCGAAGCTTATCTGATCGAAGACGGCAAGGTGACCACGCCGGTCAAGGGCGCGACCCTGATCGGCAACGGGCCGGAAGCCATGGGCCGCGTCTCGATGATCGGCAACGACCTGGAGCTGGATACCGGTGTCGGCGTGTGTGGCAAGGACGGCCAGTCCGTGCCCGTCGGGGTCGGTCAGCCGACGCTGAAGCTCGATGAGCTGACGGTCGGCGGCACGCAATCCTGAGCGGGTCGCGTTCACAATGAAGCGATGAATACGACGACACCGCCGTGGCAGGGCCATGGCGGTGTCGAGGAAGCGCTTGAGGATCAGCTCGTCAGAAGCAGTACGTCAGAGCAGCGCGTGAGCGGCAGACCCCGTGTCAGAGGTCGAGTTCGGCCCGCAGCAGCTTGAAGAGCTTCTTGGCGCTGTTGGGCTGTTTGCCGGCGTCACGTTCGGCACGCGCATTGCGGATCAGCTGACGCAGGGCCTGACGGTCCACGTGAGGATAATCCTCGACGAAGATCACGAAGGCTTCATCGTCGTCCAGCAGGCGATCGCGCCAGCGTTCGAGACGCTGGAAGGAAGCATCGCGACGCACGTTCTGCTGCTCCATGGCTTCGAAGACGGCACGCACGGCGTCCAGGTCTTCCTTGCGCATCAGCTTGCCGACGTACTGCATGTGGCGACGCAGGCCTTCGTGACTACGAATGCGATGGGTCTCCTCGATGGCGGCCAGCATGTCGTCAGAGAGCGGGAACTTGGCGCGCTGGCCTTCCGGCAGATCGATGATCTTCTTGCCCAGCGCCTGCAGCTCGATCATCTCGCGCTTCAACTGGGACTTGCTGGGGCGCTCGACGAGCTCCTCGGGTCTTTCTTTACGCATGCCAATTCCAATGAGTCGGGGAAATTTGCGGCAGTATAGCACTGCCGGGCCCCCGTCTCCTCAGAAGGAGAACAACATGAGCCAGGCCTTTGATGCCGTTGCTCAGCAACAACTGCTCGAGCGTCGCGTCAGCGAAGCTCTCGAGCTTGCCCGCAGCCTGGGTGCCGACGCCTGTGAGGTCGGTGCCAGCGTCGATCAGGGCGTCAGCATCTCGGTGCGTGACGGCGAAGTCGAGACGGTCGAACTGTCGCGTGACCAGGGCATCGGCGTGACCGTCTATCTCGGCAATCGCAAGGGCAGCGCGACATCTTCCGATGCCGGCAGCGACTCGATTCGTGCCGCGGTCGAGAAGGCGGTCTCCATCGCGCACTATACCGGCGAAGACAGTTTTGCCGGTCTGGCGCCGGCCGAGCTGATGGCCACCGACTTCCCTGATCTCAAGGCGCATCACCCTTGGGCGATCAGCGTCGATGAAGCGACTGACCTGGCGCTGGCCTGTGAGCGTGCCGGGCTGGAAGTGGAAGGCATCGCGCAGTCCGAAGGCGCCAGCTTCTCCAGTGGTGAAGGCGTTCAGGTCTATGGCAACAGCCATGGGTTCCTGGCCAGCCAGTGCGGCAGCCGCCACTCGATGTCATGCATGCTGATCGCCAAGGATGCACAGGGCATGCAGCGTGACTATGACTACACCAGCGTGCGCAATCCGGCGGACCTGCGCTCCCCCGAGTCGGTGGGGCGTGAAGCCGCGCGCCGCACGCTGGCGCGTCTGAATGCGCGCAAGGTGGCGACGGGGCGCATGCCGGTGCTGTTCGACCCGCAGATGTCGGCCGGGCTGGTCGGTCACTACCTGTCTGCCATCGCCGGCGGCTCGCTGTACCGTGAGTCCAGCTTCCTGTGCGATAGCCTGGGTCAGCCGCTGTTCCCCGACTGGTTCACGCTGGGCGAGAAGCCGCGGGAAGTCGGTGGCATGTCCAGCGCCGCCTTCGACAACGATGGCGTCGCGACGCGTGACAATGTCTACTTTGCCGACGGCAAGGTGCAGAGCTACATGCTGAGCGCCTACAGTGCCCGTCGCCTGAACATGCAGACCACCGGCAACGCCGGCGGCGCGCGCAACGTGCGCATCACCGCGCCGCTGACCTCGCTTGATGAGATGCTCAAGCAGATGGGCACCGGCGTGCTGGTGACCGAGCTGATGGGCCAGGGCGTCAACGGCGTCACCGGTGACTACTCACGCGGCGCCTCCGGTTTCTGGGTCGAGAACGGCGAGATCCAGCATGCGGTCGAGGAGTTCACCATTGCCGGCAATCTGCGCGACATGGCGGCCAATCTGCTGGCGGTCGGCGATGATGTCGATACGCGTGGCAGCATCCACAGCGGTAGCTGGCTGATCGATGGCATGACCGTCGCGGGCATGTCCGAAGGCGAAGACGAAGAGCTGGAAGGCTGATCGCTGAGGCTTCTCTGATCGCGCGACAGGCGAGATGCAACACGGCCGCTCCCGAGGGAGCGGCCGTGTTGTTTCTGGAGCAGTCACTGGAATCCGTCGGGCGTATTACAGGTAGAGCCAGGTCGCCAGCCCCAGGAAGGCCATGAAGCCGATCACGTCGGTCACGGTGGTCAATATCACGCTGCCGGAGAGGGCAGGGTCGATATTGAGCTTCTTGAGCAGTACCGGCAGCAGCGTGCCCGTCACGGCGGCGATCAACAGGTTGATCATGATCGCGGCGCCGATGATGGCCCCCAGCTGGACATCCCCGAACCACACGATGGCGATGCCTGCCACCACCACGGCCCATAACAGGCCGTTGAGCCCCGCGACGATGACCTCGCGCTTGAGTAGCCAGCGGACATTGCCACTCTTGACGTGCCCCAGCGCGATACCGCGAATCAGGACGGTGAGTGCCTGAGAGCCCGCGATGCCGCCCATGCTGGCGACGATGGGCATCAGTACGGCCAGCGCGGTGATCTTCTGAATGGTGCCTTCGAACATGCCGATCACGGCGGAGGCCATGAAGGCGGTCAGCAGGTTGATGCCGAGCCAGACGGCGCGGCGCCACGAGGTTCGCATCACGGGAGAGAAGGTGTCTTCGTCCTCATCCATCCCCGCCATCGACATCACCTGGTGCTCGGCGTCGCCACGGATGACGTCGACCACGTCATCGATGGTGATACGACCCAGCAGGTTGCCATCGCCGCCGACCACGGGTGCCGAGATCAGGTCGTGCTTCTCGAACAGCGAGGCGACTTCGGTTTCCGGCATCAGGGCCGGAATCACCACGCTGTCGGTGTCCATCACTTCGCGCACCGTGACGCCGGGGTCAGAGACCAGCAGGCGATTGATGGGCAGGGCACCGATGAATTCATCGCGGCGCGAGACGACCAGCAGGGTATCGGTGGAGTCGGGCAGGCGCTCGTGGCGGCGAATGTAGCGCAGCACCACGTCCAGGGTGATGTCCGGACGAATGGTGATGGTGTCCGTGTTCATCAGGCCGCCGGCGGTGTCCTCAGGGAAGGACAGTACCGTTTCGACGCGCAGGCGCTCCTGCGCCTCCATGGAGTCGAGGACCTCGAGAATCACCGCATTCGGCAGGCGCTGCAGAATGTCGGCGACATCATCCGGTTCCAGGTTCTCGGTGGCGGCGAGAACGTCGACGGCGTCCATGTCCTTGAGGAAGTCGGTCTGGATGTCTTCGCCAAGGTATTGAAGGACATCGCCCTGCAGCTCGGCATCGACCAGCTCCCAGAGCAGATTACGCTCCTTGGGGGGCGAGGATTCCAGCAGGTGGGCCACGTCCACTGGCGCGAGGCCGCGATTGAGCATGCGTCTTGCCTGTTCCAGCTCGCCGCTTTCCAGCGCCTGTGACAGGCGATCAAGTCTTGGCTTGAGTTTACGAGACGTCTTGCTCATCTGTCGGCTTCCCCTGTCGACATGAAGGACAGCGCTGATTCTACCATTGGCGTAGGGGGGCGCGTCGACAAAAGAAAACAGTGTTTCTTATCGAAAGGACAATCCGCGTTCCGCTACTGGCGCAAAAGCAGCGTTGCATGGCTGCCAGGCGCAAGGATAGGTGCAGGGAAAGGTACAAGGGTAGGCGCAAGGACAGGTGCAGGAACCGGTGAAGGAACAGGCGCTAGGCATCCTGCGCGAGCAGTTAATGGTGTCGCCAGGACGCCGCCAGAGGGGGCTGGCCGATAAGCGAGCGGGCCGAAAAGATAGTTGATCAAGAAGCGAGCTGGCTGAGGGAGGAAGGCTGGGCTCACAGCGCAACTGCACAGCGCTGTCAGTGGCGGTTATTCGTCTTCCTCGAAACGCGCCTCGAACAGCGCCTCGATGGCCAGCATCGCCTCATCGGCCTGTTCGCCCTCGACATCGATCAGCAGCGTCGTGCCGCAGGGCGCGGCCAGCATCAGCAATGCCATTACATTGGCTGCATTGGCGCGTCGCTCGCCATGGCTGACTATCACCGTCGCGCAATAGGGCGCACAGCAATTGACCAGCTTGGTGGCTGCGCGGGCGTGCAGCCCGCGGCGGTTGGTCAGCGTCAGCTCACGAGAGGCCATCGCGATGCTCCTGCTGATGCTCTTGCTGATGCTCTTGCTGACCAATCGTCTCACCCGCGTTGCTCAGCGCGGTATGAATGCCCAGCTCGCGGTGACGCAGGCGCACCTCAGGCAGGCGCTCGGCAAAGTAGCTCGCCAGCTGCTCGCACAGGTAGACGCTGCGATGCTGGCCGCCGGTGCAGCCCACGGACACCGTCAGGTAGCTGCGGTTGCTGTCCTGATAGGCGGGCAGCCAGCGTTCCAGCCAGCCAGCGATATCGTCATGCATCGCCTGGACGGTGGGGTAGCGCTGCAGGAATTCGGCCACGCTGTCATCGCGACCGGTATCGCCGCGCAGATTGATATCCCAGTACGGGTTGGGCAGGCAGCGGGCATCGAACACCATGTCGGCGTCGGTCGGCACGCCATGCTTGAAGCCGAAGGATTCAAAGGTCAGCGTCAGGTGGCGGGAGCTGTGCTGGGCGACCTGCTCGGTGATCCGCGAGCGCAGGTCGTGCACGCTCAGGTTGGTCGAGTCGATGACCAGATCGGCCTTCTGGCGAATGGGAGCGAGCGTCTTCTGCTCGATCTCGATGGCCTCGGCCAGGGTGTGGTCATTGTCGCGCGTCAGAGGGTGACGACGACGGGTCGCTGAGTAGCGTTCCAGCAGCACTCGCGAATCGGTGGTCAGGTAGACGACCTGCACGTCCATGCCGCTCTGGCGGACGTTGTCGAGCAATTCGGGGAAGCGGGTCAAGGCTTCCGGCAGGTTGCGGGCATCGATGGAGACCGCGATGCGCCGGCGCGCCGGGCTGTCCTTTTCGAGCTGATCGACCAGTGGCGCCAGCAGCATGCCGGGCAGATTGTCGATGGCGTAGTAGCCAATGTCTTCCAGCGCCTGGAGAGCGATGGATTTCCCGGAGCCGGAGCGGCCGCTGATGATCACGATCTTCATGAAGTGCTCTCCAAGGGCGAGGTCAACGTCGAAAGAATGCAGGGGTGGGGCAGAGGGCTGCCCGCTATCAGTGCGCTGTACATCGGCCGATGGGAGGCCAGCAAGACGAAAGCCCGGACGATGTCCGGGCCTGTCATTCAGCGCGCCGGTAATTCGGCGATGGCTTGGGTCAATGCCTCAAAGAGTGCACGCTGGCTGTCTGCCTGGCGCAGGGCCGAGCGATTGGTCGGGGAATTGAGCAATTCCGCGACCTGCCCGAGCAGCGTCAGATGGGTCTCATCCGCTTCCTCAGGCACCAGCAGCACGAACAGCAGATCGATGGGTTCTCCGTCGATGGCATCGAAGTCGATGGGTTCACCGAGCTTCAGAAACGCAGCGATTGGCGTCTTGCAATGCGGGCTGCGTGCATGGGGCACGGCCACACCGTGGCCAATGCCGGTCGACCCCAGTCTCTCGCGCCCGATCAGGCGCGAGAAGACTTCCTGGCTATCCAGGCTGGGAATGTTCTGTGCGATGAAGGTGCTGAAGAATTCAAGCACCCGCTTCTTGCTCCCCCCGGGGACACCGTAAAGCGTGCGCTCGGGGGGAAGGATCTGATCAAGTGTCATGGCTGAAGGTCAACGGGTCCCGGTGCCCTGAGAGCGAGCCTGGGACTTTTCCTTGTGTTTGACCAGCTGGCGATCCAGCTTGTCGGCGAGCGCGTCGATGGCAGCGTACATGTTGGGGTCTTCTGCCAGGGCGTGGAGGTCAGCGCCTGCCGCGTGCAAGGTGCAGGCAGCCTGCTGGCGCTCCTTCTCGATCGACAGTGTCACCTGAACATTGGTGATGTTGTCGTAATGCCGTTCGAGGCGAGCGAGCTTCTCGTTGACGTAATCGCGGAGAGGATCGGTAAGTTCCACATGATGCCCGGTGATATTCACTTGCATGGACACGCTCCTTTATCCAGCGGGTTGCCATTCAATTGTAACCCTTTTTGACTACGAGCAAACCCTGATCGGACGCTCTGCAACAGGCTTGACGGCCACCGTCTGGCGATGTTTTCGCACCCTTGCCAGTGGCGTCAGATGTCGTGAGCGTCTGTACCGACAATGCCCAAGCTTTGCGCAAAGATCAACGCTGCGCTGCATCGTGGCTCAGTGCTTGTCTTCAACTCAGTGAGGGGTAACGGAGTGGACTTCAAGGGCACGTCTGGTGGGTGGTGCGTGAAAGACGCGCAAGAAGGCGGGTTTTCGTCGCCAATCCCTGCATGTACGTCGCCTTTCAGGCGCTTCGATTGAGTGGAGCAAGCGGCGTTTTGGGAGGTTGTCCGGGTGTCATCCAGGTGCAATACGCGCAAAAGTGACTTTAAAAACATGCGATTGACGGTGAATGACGCTGCCGGAACGGCGGTTTTTTACCGTCATCCTGCGCGCCGTCATGGCCCATGACGGGCAATTGACGAGCGGTTGACGGGATGACAGAGCGCGCGACAGGCGCACCGCTGCCCGCGAAGTCAGAGGCTGATGAGCGGAAAATCCAGCGCTTGAGGTTGGCGGCGGCTGCCATTGTGGAGGTGAGAGCAGGGCATGGCAGCCGCAGGTGACGGGTCAGGCCAGACGCTTGCGCTCGCTGGAGGACGGGATGCCCATCGCTTCGCGATACTTGGCCACGGTACGGCGTGCGACCTCGATGCCATCGCTGGCGAGCAGATCGACCAGCCGTGAGTCGGAGAGAGGCTTGCGGGCCGGCTCTTCCGCGATCAGCTTGCGGATGCGGGCACGAATGGCGGTGCTTGAGTGGGCGTCGCCACTGCCGCTGCCACCGACCTGGCTCGAGAAGAAGAACTTGAGCTCGAAGACGCCGCGCGGGGTGTGGATGTACTTCTGGGTCGTGACCCGCGAGATGGTCGATTCGTGCATCTCGACCACTTCGGCGATGTTGGCCAGAATCAGCGGCTTCATGCCTTCCTCGCCTTGCTCGAGGAAGTCGATCTGGCGCGCCATGATCTCGCGGCCGACCTTGAGCAGGGTGTCATTGCGCGATGACAGGCTCTTCATCAGCCAGCGGGCTTCCTGCAGGTTGTCCTTGAGGAAGGTATTGTCGGCGGACTTGTCGGCACGCTTGATCAGCGCGGCGTATTCCGGCTGGATGCGCAGCTTGGGTAGCGCTTCCGGGTTGAGCTCGACCTGCCAGCCGTGGCGGGTATGGCGCACCAGCAGATCAGGGATCACGTAATCGCTGGCGGGCTCGCCCCAGGCGGATGCCGGGCGCGGGTCGAGCGCGCGCACCAGGCGAATGACGTGGTCCAGCTCGTCATCATCAAGGCTCAGGCGGCGCTTGAGCAGCTTGCGGTCATCGTTGCCCAGTGCCTCGAGGAATTGACGTACCAGGCGGCGCGCCTGCGCCAGCAGCGGCAGATCATCCGGCAGCAGTGCCAGTTGCAGCAGCAGGCATTCGCGCAGATCACGGGCGAAGACGCCGGTCGGGTCGAACTGCTGCAGACGCAACAATACCTGCTCGAGCTCGGAGGCCTTGAGGCCGGGCAGGCCCTGGCCGCGCAGGCCATCGACCAGCTCATCGAGTGACAGACTCAGATAGCCGGCACCGTCGACGGCATCGATCAGGCTCTCCGCCATCTGGCGTTCACGGCCATCGAGGTCGGTCATCGCCAGCTGCCAGCGCAGGTGGTCCTGCAGGCTCTCGACACTGGTATTGCGATCGAAGTCCGGCCCTTCTTCACTCCCGCTGCCACTGCCGGAGCTGGTCAGGCTACCGGCGTGGTCCTGGTAGAGGTCCGACCAGTCACTGTCGAGGGGGTATTCCTCGGGAATCTCGCTCGAGGAGTCGGCAGTGGAGATCTCGCTCGAATCCTGTGTCTCGACGACATCCAGCGACTCGTAGTCCTCGTCGAGCTCCAACATGGGGTTGGACTCGAGGGCTTGCTGAATCTCCTGACGCAGGTCGAGCGTCGACAGCTGCAGCAGCTGGATCGCTTGCTGGAGCTGCGGCGTCATGGTCAGCGAGGTGCCGAGGCGGAGTTGCAGGGTGGGTTTCATGGAGTCAGTCAATTCACGGCAAAGGAACGTGCTTACTACGCTATACCGTGACTCGGGGCACTGACAAGAGGTTGTCGTGAATATTCAAGCAACTTGCATGCCATGTTTCCACCAAGGTGGTATGGACGTCATGCATGCGTCTGATGTCAGACATGAAAAAGCCGCTACGCGATAAAATCACGCAGCGGCTTTTGAAGCTTTCGCCTCCGGTGGGCTCAGCGCAGCCGCTGACCCTAGAGCGTGAACTCGTGGCCCAGGTAGACGTCGCGCACCTGCTGGTTGGCCAGGATGGAGTCCGCATCACCGTGGGCGATGATCTGGCCATCGCCGACGATATAGGCGGTGTCACAGATATCGAGTGTCTCGCGCACGTTGTGGTCGGTGATCAGCACGCCGATGCCACGATCGCGCAGTTGGCGCACGATGCTCTTGATCTCGCCCACCGAGATGGGGTCGACGCCGGCGAAGGGCTCATCGAGCAGTACGAAGTCCGGCTCGGTGGCCAGTGCACGGGCGATCTCGACCCGTCGACGCTCGCCGCCGGACAGGCTCATGCCGGCGCTGGCGCGGATGTGCGTGATGCTGAATTCCTCGAGCAACTCTTCAAGGCGTGCCTTGCGGCCATTGCGATCCAGGTCCTTGCGGGTCTCCAGGATCGCCATGATGTTGTCGGCCACCGACAGCTTGCGGAAGATCGACGCCTCCTGCGGCAGATAGCCGATGCCGGCGCGTGCACGCTGATGCATGGCGGCAGCGGAGAGGTCCTTGTCATCGATGGAGACGTTGCCGGCATCGGCGCGCACCAGCCCGACGATCATGTAGAACGAGGTCGTCTTGCCGGCGCCGTTGGGGCCCAGCAGGCCGACGATGTCGCCTTGGCGGATCTCCAGCGAGATGTCCTTGACCACCTTGCGGCCCTTGTAGGCCTTGGCCAGATGGCGAGCGCTCAGCGTACGCGGAGTAGCAGCAGTCATGACTCAGTTTTCCTTGCTGGCATTGGCGCCGCGCGGCGTCAGAGTCATGTGCACGCGACCGCCTTCGGTCTGCTGTGCCGTCTTGCTGTTGTTGGCGTTCACCTGGCGCTTGTCGAGGAAGTACTCCACGTAGCCGCCTTCGAAGGTGTCATCGCCTTTCTCGAGACGCGCGTTGCCGACCAGCTCCACGCGGCGCTCCAGCGCATGGTAGCGGATGGTGTCGGCCCAGCCCTTGACCAGCTTCTCGTCGGGCGCGGGCTGCTGTTCCAGGTAGGCACGCTTGCCGGTGGCCTTGACCAGCGAGATCTCGCCGCTGCCGGCGCGGCTGATATCGACGCGGCTGGCATCGAGTTTCATGCTGCCCTGGCGCATTTCCACCTGGCCGGTGTAGGTGGCGGTCCCGGCCTTGTCATCGAGCGACAGGGCGTCCGCGGCGATGTTGATCGGCTGGCTGGCATCGCTGTCCAGCGCCATGGCGGCCGGGGCGAAGGTGGACATGCCCAGTGCCAGGCAGAGCGCCATGACACCGCTGTTGAGGGTCTGGCGACAGGCCGTCAAGGGCTTGCGAGTCGTGGAAGTCATGGTGGCTCCTTGGCATGACGGGGTCGCCGCCCGAGCAATGATGCCATCGAGCGGCAGAGAAGAAGGTGTTGCGGCGCGGGTCATGGCGTGACGGCCAGCCCGGCGGGTTCATTCACCGCTGGCAGGCGCTGCCTCGAAGGTGCTGTTGACGCGCCCATCATCGGAGGTGGTGCTGTCGGCGCCCGAGTCGATGCGCTCGGCTTCCTTGCTGGCCTCGCTCTGGCCTGTGCCGGGTTGCAGGACGCTGCGAACACGGCCCTGCAGCACGGCGGAATCCTGTGAGAGGTCGGCGCTGAAGCTGTCGCTTTCGACATGCTGGCCATTCTGGGTGATCACGACCGGCACGTCACTCCAGGCGCGATTCTGATCACGGCTGTAGTGCAGGACATCGGTATCGAGGGTCCAGCGGTCATCGGGCTGGCGCAGTCTGGCATTGCCCTCGAGGGTGAAGGTGTCGCCGCCGGCGCTCAACACGCCACTGTCCCCCGTGGCATACCAGCGGCGGTCTTCACTGTCGTTGGTGCGAATCTTCGGGGTCTGCGCCCGGGTCACGTCATCGCCTGGCGTGTGCTCGATATGCGGCGAGGTCATTGACTGGATCGCCACGCCGCGCGCATCGAAGCGTGTCATGTCTGCCCCGTCGAGATAGTAATCCGGCTCACTGCTGTCGACCTCGACATTGACGGTCGATTCCAGGCTGTTGCGCTGCTCGATCAGCGCCAGCACGCCACCGACGAGCAGCAACAGCAGCATCAGCCAGAGACGCGGAGAAGGGCGGGGCAGACGTAACATCAGGGACGCGACTCCTGCAGGTAAGTATCCAGCACCGAGGCCCAATGGCCCTGTGCCTTGAGCAGCAGATCACAGAGCTCGCGCACGGCGCCATCGCCGCCCTGGCGTGAGGTGACCCAGTTGGCCTCGCTCATCACGTAGGCCATGGCGTTGGGCACGCTGACGCCGAGACCGACACGACGAATGGCCTCGCGGTCCGGCAGGTCATCGCCACAATAGGCGACTTCTTCCAGCTCGATCCCGTGCTCGCGGCACAGGTCGGTCAGCGCGACCAGCTTGTCCTCACGGCCCTGGATGACATCCTGAATGCCCAGTTCCTTGGCGCGACGCTCGACCATCGGCGAGCTGCGGCCGGTGATCAGCGCAACGCGAACGCCACTGCGCAGCACCAGCTTGAGGCCATGGCCATCCTGGACGTGGAAGGACTTGGTCTCGACGCCATTGGCATCGTAGTGCAGACGGTTGTCGGTGAGCACGCCGTCGACATCCAGAGCCAGCAGACGCACGCGGCGTGCGCGGTCGATGATGTCCTGCGGATATTCTTCGCTCAGGGAATTCGTGTCGCTCATGGTCTTTCTCCTCGCACTCCGTGCATGCTTGACGCTGTCCTGTGAACGGCGCTGATGGGCGTTGAGCGGTGGCGTCTTGCCGGGACGATCTGCCGTCGAACAGAGACAGCGAACGCCCGCGGGAGTTCAGATCACGCCGCTGGCCAGCAGGCCGTGCATATGGATGGCTCCGATGGGGTGCTCATCCTCGTCACAGACTACCAGAACGCTGATGCGGTTTTCTTCCATGATGCGCACCGCTTCGGCGGCCAGCATGCTGGCGCGCACGGTCTTGCCGCCACGGGTCATGACATCATCGACCTTCAGCGCGCGCAGATCGCCGTGCTGGTCGAGGGTGCGGCGCAGGTCACCATCGGTATAGACGCCGACCAGGTGGTCGTCATCATCGATTACGCAGGTGAAGCCCATGCCCTGACGCGTGATCTCGAGCAGCGCATCGCGCAGCGGGCTGCCGAGTGCCACGCGCGGCAGGGCATCGCCTTGGTGCATCACGTCCTGAACCCGCAGCAGCAGGCGTCGACCCAGGCTGCCGCCCGGGTGGGAAAGCGCGAATTCCTCGGCAGTGAAGCCGCGGGCCTCCAGCAGTGCCACCGCCAGGGCGTCGCCCATCACCAGCGCGGCGGTGGTCGAGGCGGTCGGTGCCAGATTCAGCGGGCAGGCTTCCTGGGCGACGCTGGTGTCCAGATGTGCCTCGGCGTCACGCGCCAGGGTCGAGCCGGGTTTGCCGGTCATCGAGACCAGCGGAGTGCCCATGCGCTTCAAGAGCGGCAGCAGCGCCGTGACCTCGGCGGTCTCTCCGGAGTTGGACAGCGCCAGCACCACATCGGCTGGCGTGATCATGCCCAGGTCGCCATGGCTGGCTTCACCGGGGTGGACGAAGAAGGCCGGCGTGCCGGTGCTGGCCAGGGTGGCGGCGATCTTGCTGGCGACATGGCCGGATTTGCCCATGCCGGTCACGATGACGCGGCCCTTGGTCGCCAGCATCAGCTGACAGGCGCGGTCGAAGTCGTCATCGAGATGGCTTTCGAGCGCGGCGATGGCCGCTTCCTCAATGGCGAAGGTGCGGCGGGCGCTGGCGCGAAAATCCGCCTGGCTGGCCGGAGTCTCATCGGCGGCGGACTGGCTGGCGGCGGACTGACTTGAAGCAGAAGTGCCAGGCGCGGTGGCGTGCGGGGTGCTGGAAGGCTCGGTCATGATCGAATTGTTGCCTGTGGTTGGCCAGGGCTCAAACCGCGCGGAAAGGGCGTGTCATCCCGCGCGGCGGCGTGGCAAACGATGATGAAGACGCTGCCGTCAGCGAGTCAGGCTGATGGCAAGCCAGGCCGTGTAGGCCAGATAGCAGGCGAGCAGGATAACACCTGGGCCGCGACCGATGCGCCCACGGCGCTGCCAGATGAGCAGCGCGGCCAGCAGCAGCGTCAGCCCCAGCATCACCGGATAGTCACGGCTGATGGCGCTGCCATCCACCGGGCCCGGCGCCAGCAGGCCCGGCACGGGCAGCACGGCGAGGATGTTGAACAGGTTGGAACCGATGACGTTGCCGATGGCGATGTCGTGATGGCGCTTGAGGGCGCTGGCCACGCTGGCGGCCAGTTCCGGCAGGCTGGTGCCGATGGCGATCACGGTCAGGCCGATGATCAATTCCGGCACGCCGAGTGCCTGGGCGATGTCGGTCGCCCCCCACACCAGCGCACGCGAGCTGGCGATCAGCACCGCCAGCCCGACCAGCAGCCAGAAGATGGCGCGTCCTGTGCTCATCTCGGGTACGTCATCCTGGCTTTCCGCCTCGCTCGGCGAATCGACCTTGAACAGCCACACCAGCGTGAAGACCAGCAGGGCCAGCAGCAGGATGCCATCGAGACGCTCGAGTCCGCTGTTGGACAGCGCATAACCACCCAGCGCCGTGGCCGCCAGCAGCAGCGGCAGCTCGCGACGCACCAGCCCGAAATGCACCGGAATCGGGGCGATCAGCGCCGTGACGCCGAGCACCAGGCCGATATTGGCGATGTTGGAGCCCAGCGCATTGCCGGTCGCGATATCCGGAGTGCCATCAAGAGAGGCCATGATGGAGACGACGATCTCGGGGGCAGAGGTGCCGACGGAGACGATCGTCATCCCGATCAGCAGCTTGCTCATCCCGGCGCGCCACGCAGTGGCCGCGGCTCCTTCGACGAAGCGATCAGCACTCCAGACAAGACCAATCAGGCCGATGACGACTGCAAGGATGGGATATAGCATCAGAACTCTCGGGGCAGGGGGCAGGGCGGTGGCGTATCGCCGGGAACCGCGCCATTAAACGCATCCCCCCAATCCTTTGCAAGACAGTGGCCATGTTCCCATTGTCGAGCCTCTTGCCGAGCGCTTTGTTGAGCGCGTCACCACCCGCGGCACGGCTCTGTTGCCTTGATGAGACTGGCGGCACAGGGGTGGGTTCGGATACGATGTTCGCTAACTAACTTGATCCTTGGATCCCATGACTCGGACATTCGACCTGTTCACGAGCCGACAGCGTGTGGCTCGTCACGGCGAAGGTCCCTCACAGCGGATGCTTCTATGACTGATTTGCCCGGTCAGACCGCAACCCGGACGGGTGCGGACGGCCAGGATGCGCAGGCTTCTTCACGCGGCGCGGCAGGCGAGATCAATCTCGATGACGCCCTGATTCGTGTCGAAGGCCTGCGGTTCACCCGTGGAGAGCGCGAGATATTCTCCGGCATCGACCTCAAGATCCCGCGCGGCAAGATAACCGCCATCATGGGGCCTTCCGGTACCGGCAAGACGACACTGCTCAAGTTGATCGGCGGTCAGTTGACGCCCTCGGCGGGGCGCGTCGAGATCGCCGGCTTGCACGTGCACGGCCTGTCGCGGCGCGAGCTGTTTCGCATGCGCCGTCGCATGGGCATGCTGTTTCAGAGCGGTGCCCTGTTCTCCGACCTGAGCGTGTTCGAGAACGTCGCCTTCCCGCTGCGCGTCCACACCGATCTCCCCGATGCGATGATTCGTGACATCGTGCTGATCAAGCTCGAGTCCGTCGGGCTGCGCGGCGCGCGTGAATTGATGCCGGCCGAACTCTCCGGCGGCATGACGCGGCGTGTGGCGCTGGCGCGAGCCATCGCGCTGGACCCGGACCTCATCATGTACGACGAGCCCTTTGCCGGGCAGGACCCCATCTCGATGGGCGTGCTGGTCAATCTGATCCGGCGCCTCAATGATGCGCTGGGCATGACGGCGCTGGTGGTCTCGCACGACATCAAGGAAACGCTGACCATCGCCGATTACGTCTATGTGATCGCCGATGGCAAGGTGATGGCGCAGGGCACCCCCGAGGCGCTGAACGCCGAATCGGACCCGCGCGTGGCCCAGTTCATCCACGGCAAGCCGGATGGCCCGGTGCCCTTCCATTATCCCGCCCCGGACTTCGCCGGCGACATTCTCGATGGTCGCGAATCGGCAACCCGCAGGAGAGAGTCATGAGTGGTCTGAATCGTGGCCCGCTCGGGGCCATCACGTCACTGGGCCGCAGCAGCATCGACGTGATCGCGGCCATCGGGCGTGCCGGCATGCTGCTGGTGCAGGCCGGTATCGGCATCCCGTCCCGTGAGGGCATCGGCCTGTGGGTGCGGCAGATGCACTTCGTCGGTGTGCTGTCGCTGGCCATCGTGCTGGTCTCGGGGCTGTTCATCGGCATGGTGCTGGCGCTGCAGGGCTACACCATTCTTGTCGGTTTCGGCGCCGAGGAGGCGCTGGGGCAGATGGTGTCGCTGTCACTGCTGCGCGAGCTGGCGCCTGTGGTCGCGGCCTTGCTGTTTGCCGGGCGCGCGGGATCGGCGCTGACGGCGGAGATCGGCCTGATGAAGGCCACCGAGCAGTTGACCAGCATGGAGATGATCGGCGTCGATCCGCTAAAGCGCATCGTCGCGCCGCGTCTGTGGGCCGGGTTCGTCTCGCTGCCGCTGCTGACCATTGGCTTCAGTGTCGTCGGCATCTGGGGCGGCAAGCTGGTGGGGGTCGACTGGCTGGGCATCTACGAGGGCGCCTACTGGAGCAGCATGCAGTCGAACGTCGATTTCATCGGTGATGTCATGAACGGCGTCATCAAGTCACTGGTCTTCGGGCTGGTGGTCAGCTGGATCGCCGTCTTCCAGGGCTATGACCTGATCCCGACCTCGGAAGGCATTTCGCGCGCCACCACACGTACCGTGGTTTATTCATCTTTGGCGGTGCTGGGACTCGACTTTGTCCTCACGGCCGTCATGTTCGGAGAGATTTGATGAAACGTACCCGCATGCTCGAGTTCGGCGTGGGCCTGTTCATACTCGCTGGTTTCCTGGGAATGGTCTTCCTGGGGCTGCGTGTCAGCGGCGTCACGTTCCAGCAGGCCGATGACACCTTCGTGCTCAATGCCAACTTCTCAGGGATCGGAAGCCTCAAGGCGCGGTCAAAGGTCACGATGGCAGGTGTTGCCGTCGGCAGCGTCGAGAAGATCGAGCTGGACCCGAAGTGGTTTGACGCTCGTGTCACGATGAAGCTCGACAGCAGCCTGCGTGGCAAGCTGAGCAAGGACACCACCGCCGCCATCCTGACGTCCGGCCTGCTGGGCGAGCAGTACATCGGCCTGAGCACCGGGGGAGACCCGGACGTGCTGGAGGACGGCGATACCATTCGCGATACCCAGTCTGCACTGGTGCTGGAAGAGTTGATCCAGCAGTTCGTGTCCAATTTTTCGAAGAGCTGATTCTCGAAGCGTTGATTCTCGATGCGCTGTTCATCGAAGTGCAGGCACCCGGCGCACGCGTGTGATGCACCGACAGACCTGACTCGGTGCCTGCGGTTTCACGTTCGAGCACGATGCACATTTTCAAGGAGCAACCCTGATGACCTCTAGCCTCAAGAAGCTGATTCGTCCGTTGAGCGTGCTGAGCCTGTCCGCCCTGATGGCGCTGAGCCCGCTGGCCATGTCCGCCCCGCAGGAGCCGGACGTGCTGCTGCGCGATACGGTCGAGGGCCTGACCACCAAGATCGATAGCCGCGAGAGCTACTACAAGGACAACGTCGACGAGCTGGAAACCCTGGTGGATTCCGCGCTGAAGCCGGTGGTGGATTATCGCTATATCGCCGCCAGCGTGATGGGCAAGTACTTCAAGGGCGCCTCTCCTGAGCAGCGCACCGAATTCTCCAAGGTCTTCCATGACACCCTGATCGGCACCTACGCCAAGGGTCTGGTGAGCTTCGATTACGCCAGGCTGGACGTGAAGGACAGCGAAGGCGAGCGTCGCTATGAAGACCAGGACACTGTCTACATGGACGTGGTCGATACCAAGGGCAAGGTCTACCCGGTGGCCTATTCCATGCGTCTGCGCAACGACGAGTGGAAGGTGGTCAACGTGATCGTCAACGGCGTCAACCTTGGCCTGACCTTCCGCAACCAGTTCGACCAGGCCATGCGTGACAACGGCCGCGACATCGACGCCGTCATCAAGGGCTGGCAGCCGGATGTCGACCTCGAGAAGGGTGAGGGGGATCAGGGCAACAGCTGAGCCCTGTCGTCGCCATGACCATGAAAACTCTCTTCGATCGCGAGGGCGTCACGCTGGAAGCCGGTGACGCACGGCTGAGCCTGAGTGGCCAGCCGGATTTCGACAATGCCGCAGAGCTGGCGGATTCCGGCAGGAAATGGCTGGGGCGCCGCGAGGATGGGGTTTCCATCGATCTGTGCGGCGTGGATAGCGCCAGTACCGCCACCCTGAGCGTACTGCTCGAGTGGCAGCGCCATCTGGCGGAGCACGGTGGGCATGTCGCTCATCTCGCGCTGTCCCCCGCATTGAGCCGACTGGCGGCAGTCTCCGGACTGGAAAACCTGCTGCCGGGGCTGAATGTCGCTGAGATCAGTGCTGAGCCCCCGCTGTCACTCGAGACGTCCTGAGTCAGCGGCGGCCTGATCGCCTGTCAGGCCGCACCGCTCTGCTGGAAGCTCGAGGCTTGTCCGTATCGCCATTCATGCGCGCGGCAACGTGGAGGCAGCGATTGACTGCCAATCGCGTTCCCGCGCGCTTTTGATTACCATGTGCGGTCATATCGCATCGATCGTCGCGCAAGGATTCCCTGCCACGATCCCGACATGTACCGCGAAGGAGTCACCGCCCGTCATGCAACCGAATGATGTCAAGGCCCTGCTCGAGGCTCGTATCGAGAACGTCGATTTTCATATCCAGGGTGAGGGCTGCAATTTCCAGGTCGTCGCCGTGGGGGATGTCTTTGCCGAGCTGAGCCGCGTCAAGGCCCAGCAGCTGGTCTACTCCGCACTCAATGACGAGATCCGCTCTGGCGCGCTGCATGCCATCAGCATTCGTACCTATACCCCGGCGCAGTTCGAAGCTGCCGCCGGCAACGCTCAGGGTTGACCGGAACATTTCATGGATAAGCTGATCATCACTGGCAACGGGCCGGTCAACGGGGAAGTCTGGGCCAGCGGCGCCAAGAATTCGGCACTGCCCATTCTGGCAGCCACGCTGCTGTCGGAAGGTCCCGTGACCATCAGCAACCTGCCGCATCTGCAGGACATCACGACCAGCCTCGAGCTGCTCGGGCGCATGGGCGTCGAGCCGGTGATGGGCGACAACATGACCGTGCAGCTGGATGGCTCCAAGGTCGAGCATTGTCACGCGCCCTATGACCTGGTCAAGAAGATGCGTGCCTCGATTCTGGTGCTGGGCCCGCTGCTGGCGCACTTCGGCAGTGCCGAAGTCTCGCTGCCGGGTGGCTGCGCCATCGGCTCGCGTCCGGTGGATCTGCACATCCGTGGCCTGGAGGCGATGGGGGCCGAGATCACGGTCGAGAATGGCTACATCCGCGCCAAGGCGCCGGGTGGCCGCTTGAAGGGCGCGCGCATCGTCTTTGACGTCGTGACCGTCACCGGCACCGAGAACCTGCTGATGGCCGCGACCCTGGCCGATGGCCGCACCGTGCTGGAAAACGCCGCGCGTGAGCCGGAAGTCGTCGATCTGGCCGAGTGCCTGATCGCCATGGGCGCCAGGATCACGGGCCAGGGCTCCGACACCATCGTCATCGACGGTGTCGAGAAGCTGCACGGCTGTGAATACTCCGTCATGCCGGACCGCATCGAGACCGGCACCTTCCTGGTCGCGGCGGCTGCCTCTCGCGGCAAGGTGCGTGTCACGCGTACGCGTGCCGACACCCTGGACGCCGTACTGGCCAAGCTGGAAGAAGCCGGTGCCACCATCACCACTGGTGATGACTGGATCGAGCTTGATATGCACGGCAAGCGCCCGAAGGCGGTCAATATCCGCACGGCGCCGTACCCGGCATTCCCCACCGACATGCAGGCCCAGTTCGTGGCGATGAATGCGGTCGCGGAAGGCACCAGCACCGTGATCGAGACCATCTTCGAGAACCGCTTCATGCACGTGCAGGAGCTCAACCGCATGGGCGCCCACATCGCGCTCGAGGGCAACACCGCGGTCGTGACCGGCACCGAGCGCCTGTCCGGTGCGCCGGTGATGGCGACGGACCTGCGCGCCTCTGCCTCGCTGGTGATCGCGGCGATCGTCGCCGACGGCGAGACCATGGTCGACCGCATCTATCACATCGACCGCGGTTACGAGTGCATCGAAGAGAAGCTGTCCGGGCTGAACGTGATCATCCGTCGCTCCGCCGGCTGATCAGGGCCCCACCTCGCGCTGTCGGCCTTGATTGACCGGCAGCGCGTGCCGAATTCCTACGTACAAGCACGGGCGAATACCCCATGAGCAAGCAACTGGTCGTCGCCCTCTCCAAGGGGCGTATCCTCAAGGAAACCCTGCCGCTGCTGGCTGACGCTGGCATCGAGCCGCTGGAAGATCTCGACAAGAGCCGCAAGCTGCTCTTCGATACCAATCTGCCGGACGTCAAGCTGGTCATCATCCGTGCCACCGACGTGCCGACCTACGTGCAGCTGGGCGCCGCCGATCTCGGTATCGCCGGCAAGGACGTGCTGCTCGAGCATGGTGCCGAAGGCCTGTACGAGCCGCTGGATCTTGAAATCGCCAAGTGCCGCCTGATGACCGCCGGTGTCGTCGGTCAGCAGCAGCAGGGCGCTCGCCGCCGTGTCGCGACCAAGTTCGTCGATGTCGCGCGTCGCTATTACGCCGAGCAGGGCATCCAGGCCGAAGTCATCAAGCTCTACGGCGCGATGGAGCTGGCCCCGCTGATGAATCTGGCCGACGAGATCGTCGATATCGTCGACACCGGCAATACCCTGCGCGCCAACGGCATGGAGCCGCGTGAGCTGATCACCGACATCAGCACGCGTCTGGTGGTCAACAAGGCCGCCATGACCATGAAGCACGATCGCCTCAAGCCGCTGATCGATCGCCTGCGTCAGGCCGTGGAAGTCCGCCGCGAGGCGTGATGGCCGCGGGCTGTTGGCATCGACCCGATGGATACCCAAGGTCGCATAGATGACCGTGGCAGAAGATGACTCTCGAAACGCCAGCTGCCGCCCCTGCTCATCACGATGCTTATCAAGATGATGCGGGCAGTCGCTGGACGGAGCCCGTCCGGTTCAGCCTTCTCTGCCAAGCAATGAGAAAAGAGGTTCGCATGGATACCTTGATCAACCGGCTTGATAGCCGTGATACCGATTTTACTGCCCGCCTGGACCGCTTGCTGTCATGGGAGGGCGTGTCCGATGCCGAGGTACAGCATCGTGTCACCGACATCCTCGCGCGCGTCAAGCAGGAAGGCGATGCGGCGCTGGTGGAGTTCTCCAACCGCTTCGACCGCCTGAATGTCTCGAGCATGGCCGAGCTGGTCATCGGTGCCGAGCGTCTGGCCCAGGCCTATGCCGACCTGCCGGCGGATCAGCGCGAGGCGCTGGCCGTGGCTGCCGAGCGTGTGCGTGTCTATCACGAGCATCAGAAGCCGGAAAGCTGGTCCTTCAAGGACGAGCACGGCAGCCTGCTGGGCCAGAAGGTCACGCCGCTGGACCGCGCCGGGATCTACGTGCCGGGCGGCAAGGCGGCCTATCCGTCTTCCGTGCTGATGAACGCGATTCCGGCGCATGTCGCGGGCGTGCGCGAGATCATCATGGTCGTGCCGACGCCGGACGGCGTGGTCAATGAGCTGGTGCTGGCCGCGGCGCACCTGGCGGGTATCGATCGTGTCTTCACCATCGGCGGCGCCCAGGCCGTGGCGGCACTGGCCTATGGCACCGAGACCGTGCCGCGCGTCGACAAGATCGTCGGCCCCGGCAACATCTACGTGGCGACTGCCAAGCGTGCGGTGTTCGGTCAGGTTGGTATCGACATGATCGCCGGGCCGTCCGAGATTCTGGTGGTCAGCGATGGCGTGACCGACCCGGACTGGCTGGCGATGGACCTGTTCTCCCAGGCCGAGCACGATGAAGATGCCCAGGCGATCCTGATCGGGTGGGATGACGAGCACCTGGCCGCCGTCGAGGCCGCCATCGAGCGCCTGGCGCCGACCATGGAGCGTGCCGAGATCATCCTGACCTCGCTGCGTGAGCGCGGTGCCCTGATTCGCGTCAGCGGACCGGAGCAGGCACTGGAGCTGACCAACCGCATCGCGCCGGAGCACCTGGAGCTCTCGGTGGCGAATCCCGAGGAGTGGGTCGAGGGCGTGCGTCACGCCGGCGCCATCTTCATGGGTTCGCACACCTCCGAGGCGCTGGGTGATTACTGCGCCGGGCCGAATCACGTGCTGCCGACCTCCGGCACCGCGCGCTTCTCATCGCCGCTGGGCGTCTATGACTTCCAGAAGCGCTCCTCGCTGATCCAGTGCTCGCCGGAAGGCGCGTCGGTGCTTGGGCGTACTGCCTCGGTGCTGGCGCGTGGCGAGTCACTGACGGCGCATGCGCGCAGTGCCGAGAATCGCATTCTCGACTGAGCCTGAAACTGAGACTGAGCCTTGTCTGGTCAGTAAAAAAAGCCCCGCGACGGTCTCCGTCGCGGGGCTTTTGTCATCATGGGGCGGGTGGTCTTTCCAAGGCGCTGCGCCGATGTTCCGGCTCAGCCCTTGTCCTGCAGGGATGGCTCGACGGCTGCCGGCGTGTTGTCGGGAATCGGGCGTTCGCCGACCTTGACGTCGATGTCCAGCGTCTTGCCGTCACGCAGCAGGCGCAATTCCAGCGCATTGCCGGGTTTGACGGCGGCGATGTCGGCCATGGCCAGGCGAGCATCCAGCAGGCGCTTGCCGCCGATGGCAGTCAGGATATCGCCCGGGCGCAGGCCGGCACGCGCGGCAGGGCCATCACGCAGCACGGCGGCCACCACCACGCCTTGCGGGGCGCTCAGGCCGAAGGAGTGCGCCAGCGACGGTGTCAGCTCCTGCACTTCCAGGCCCAGCCAGCCCCGAATCACGCGCCCGTGGTCGACCAGCGATTCGAGGATGTCGCGCGCCAGGTTGGCGGGGATGGCGAAGCCGATACCCTGCGAGCCGCCGGAGCGCGAATAGATGGCGGTATTGATGCCGACCAGTGAGCCGTCGGTGTTGATCAGCGCGCCGCCGGAGTTGCCGGGGTTGATCGCGGCATCGGTCTGGATGAAGTCTTCATAGGCGTTCAGACCAAGATGGTTGCGTCCGGTGGCCGAGATGATGCCCATGGTGACCGTCTGGCCGACTCCGAAGGGGTTGCCGATCGCCAGCGAGACATCGCCGACGTGGACCTGGGTGGAATCGGCAATCGCCACGGTGGGCAGGTTGTCGAGGTCGATCTTGAGCGCCGCGAGGTCGGATTCCGGGTCTACACCCACGACCTTGGCGAATGTCTCGCGGCCATCGCGCAGGGCGACCTGAATCTGGTCGGCGCCCTGGATGACGTGGTTGTTGGTCAGGATATAGCCGTCACTGGAGAGAATGACACCGGAGCCCAGGCTCGACAGCATGCGCTGGCTGCGCAGGGCGTCTTCCCCGTAGAACTGGTTGAAGAAGGGGTCGGACATCAGCGGATGCTTGCTGTCGTCCTTGATCTCGCGCGAGGAGTAGATGTTGACCACCGCCGGGGCGGCGGCATCCACCGCGGCCTGATAGCTGGCCGGGCCGCTGTTGCGCTGCAGCGGCGGTGCTTCACGCAGTACCGGGTCTGCCGACTCTTCGCGCTGCGCCGCTGACAGCGTCAGGCTCGGAGGCGGCAGCACCTGCTGATTGGCGGCAGAGTTCTGAGATGGGCTCGGGTAGGGGGTGTTGCCTGCCTGCTCGTTCTGCTGCTGGGCGGGCTCGCCCAGACCCAGCGTCGGAAAGCGATCCAGCACGACGACGGCCAGCAGGACGCCGGTGACGACGGGCCACAGTAGCGGGAGCAGTGTGCTGCGAAGAGAACGGGGCATCGGATTACCTGATAAAAAGTCCGCGCACCGACGCGATGCTGCGGACATGAAGATGAATAGCCTGAAGATCCACGTGCCACGCGAAGGGATGGCCCCGGTCAAGGCGCGACACGCTTACATGGCGCCGATGCGCCGTTACAATGCTCGCCAGTGTAACACTCGATGACTCTGACTGCTGGAGGCCCAATGGCTGATCGTGACACGCTGATGAAGGCGCTGGATGGCTGTCTGGAGGCGCAGGCCTTCAAGGACTATACCGTCAATGGCTTGCAGGTGGAGGGGCGCCGTGAGGTGCGCCGCGTGATGACCGGCGTGACGGCCAGTCAGGCGCTGCTCGATGAGGCGCTCGCCTGGCAGGCGGACCTGGTGCTGGTGCATCACGGCTACTTCTGGAAGAACGAGCCGGCCCAGATCACCGGCATGAAGCGTCGGCGCCTCAAGACCTTGCTGGCCAATGACATCAATCTGGCGGCCTATCACCTGCCGTTGGATGCGCACCCGACCCTAGGCAACAATGCCCAGCTGGCCGAGCGTCTGGGGCTGGTCAGTGAAGGCTGTCTGGATGGCGTGCCCGGGCGTGGCCTGGTGCATGTCGGGCGTCTGGCCGCTGAGGTGGAAGGGCTGGACAGCACCGCGCTGGGGGCCGAGTTCAGCCGGCGTCTCGGGCGTGAGGTGCTGGTCGTGGCCGGTCATGATCGCCCCATCAAGCGCATTGCCTGGTGCACCGGCGGCGCTCAGGACTATATCGGTCTGGCCATCGAGGCCGGTGTCGATGCCTTCCTCTCGGGCGAGATCTCCGAGCGCACCACCCATAGCGCCCGCGAAGAGGGAGTGACCTACTTCGCGGCGGGCCATCATGCGACCGAGCGTGACGGTGTGCGGGCCCTCGGCGAGTGGCTGGCCACCGAACATGGTGTGGAGCACCGCTTCGTGGATATCGACAACCCGGCGTGACATCTGATGCCGGAAACGACAACGGCCACCTCGAGAGGTGGCCGTTGTCGTTGTCGCTGTCGTTTTCAGATGCCGTGAGTGGTTCACGACAGCAGGACGATCAGATACGCGGCGGGTTGGTGGCCGGTGTCTCGCCTTCACTCGGTTGCGGCTTGAGGCCGAAGTCCTCTGACAGGGTGCCGCGGTTGTCGGCGTAATCACGCGGCAGGTCGACCTTGTCGGTCTCGCTGTCGTCCGGCGTGGTGTCAGTGTCCAGCAGGCGGCGCTTGAGCTGGCTGTCATCGCACAGCGCGGTGGCGCCAGTGGCCAGATGCTGGCGCAGCTCATTGCCGGCACGCTGGATCTGGTCGGTCAGGTCGCTGGCCTTGGAGAAGTGGTCGTTGAGGGCATCGCGGAACTGGGTCAGCTCCAGCTCGCGCTCAGCCAGCTTCTGGCGGGTCTTCTGGTTGCGGGCCACGTTGGCATTCAGCAGGTGGTAGCACAAGGCGCCGATACCGATGCCAGCCAGAAAACAGGCAATGGCCAGGATCCAGTCAATGTTGCTCTCGTTCACGTCGCTCTCCTTGTGTCACGACTGCGGTGATCGTCACCGCTGGGGCATGGTAGCGCTGAGATACGATGCCGGTATTCAATGATGTTCCATCACGCCGATCTCGGGATCGGTCTGGTGTCCAGCAGGTCAGCGCCGCTTGCCGCTGTCCTTCTTGCCGCTGTCCTTCTTGCCTCAGTCTTGCGTGTCTTCTTTCTTTGCTCTGTCTTTCTTTGCTCTGTCTTTCGTGGCTCTGTCTTTCGTGCCGCTTGCGTTTCAAAAGCGTCCACGCGCCATTATATCGGTGTGGTGCAGCGATGCGTCAATTCACGCGGCGCGCGACCTTGGTCGCCTGTCGGCGCAGCCGGCGGGGTGTGGGCGGATGCCAGCTCACGCCTTGCGAGCAATGCGCGCGGCGAAAGCCACGTCGCGCAGCCGATTGCTGGTCGGTGAGTGGGTAAAGTGGCCATCAAGGCGTATAATGCCGCGCAATTTCGTCCTTGCCTGCCCGCCGTGTCGGGTCAGGCGTGATCTTGTTCCTTTCATGTCAGGCGTGCGCCAGTGCGTGACGCCTGACCTGCAGCGGGTTTCTCAATGCCAGCACCGACGCCTCTCGAGAAGTACCAGGCAGACCTCAAGCGTGATGACTTTGCCTACGATGCCGCCCAGGAAGATGCGGTCCGCCATCTGCAGCGTCTCTACGACGACCTCGTGCGCACGCCGCGCCAGACGCCCGACAAGGTGTCCGACGCGACGGGTGGCGGCGGGCTGGGCTCCAAGGTGCGTCGTCTGTTCGGCAAGCCGTCACGCACGGCGCCTGTCGATGAAGCGCCCGAGATCATGGGCCTCTACTTCTGGGGTGGCGTGGGGCGCGGCAAGACCTACCTCGTCGATACCTTCTACGAGAGCCTGCCGTTTGCCGACAAGATGCGCACGCATTTCCACCGCTTCATGCAGCGTGTCCACAATGAACTCGGCCACTACAAGGGCGAGAAGAACCCGCTGACTCTGGTGGCGGCCAAGTTCGCCGTCGAGGCGCGCGTGATCTGCTTTGACGAATTCTTCGTCAAGGACATCACCGATGCGATGATTCTCGCCACCCTGTTCGAAGAGCTGTTCAAGCAGGGCGTGGTGCTGGTCGCGACCTCCAATATCGTGCCGGATGATCTCTACAAGGACGGCCTGCAGCGGGCGCGCTTCCTGCCGGCGATCGACCTGGTCAAGCGTCACTGCACGGTGGTCAACGTCGATTCCGGCATCGACTACCGACTGCGCGCGCTGGAGCACGCCGAGCTCTTCCATAGCCCGCTGGGCGACGACAGTGCCGCGCGGCTGGCGCGGGAATTCCGCTCCATCGCCGGTGCCGAAGGCCATGCCGATGAAGGTCTGAGCATCAATCATCGCGTGCTGCACGCCCTGCGTCGCCATGAAGACGTGGTGTGGTTCCACTTCGATGAGCTGTGTGATGGCCCGCGTAGCCAGAATGACTACATTGAGCTTGCGCGTGAGTTCCACACCGTGCTGGTGTCCGAGGTGCCGCAGATGGGGCGCGACAGCGACGACCAGGTGCGTCGTTTCATCAACATGGTCGATGAGTTCTATGACCGTGGCGTCAAGCTGTTGATGAGCGCCGCGACGCCCGTCGAGGACCTCTATACCGGCGGCAATCTGGATTTCGAATTCCAGCGCACGCTGTCACGTCTGCAGGAAATGCAATCGCGTGAGTATCTCGCGTTGCCGCACAAGCCGTGAGGCCCGCGGCAAGGGCAAAATAGCCTTTGTGGTAGGCGGGCATGACATGTACAATGCGCGCTCGCTCGAACTGTTGACCGGTTCTCGAGCCATCCTGAGTCATTCACTCCTGATGGGCGAGGGCAGTCTGGAGATGAGAGGACAGTGACTGCGCAAGCAGCACGCCGCTCGCTGCCAGACGTCGGACAACCAAGAAAAATAGGGATTGGTCGCGCACACAAGTGCAAGACCCGACTATAGGTGATTCATCCATGAAGACGTTTACTGCTAAGCCGCAGTCCGTCCAGCGTGACTGGTTCGTCGTCGACGCAGCCGGCAAGACGCTGGGCCGTATGGCTACCGAAATTGCTCGTCGCCTGCGCGGCAAGCATAAAGCCGAGTACACTCCGCACGTTGATACTGGCGATTACATCGTCGTCATCAATGCCGAGAAAGTCGCTGTGACAGGTCGCAAGGCAGAAGCCAAGACCTACTACCGTCACACCGGTTACCCGGGCGGCCTGCGCTCCATGAACTTCAACCAGATGATCGAGCACAAGCCTGAGCGCGTGATCGAACTGGCTGTCAAGGGCATGCTGCCGAAGGGCCCGCTGGGTCGTGCCATGCAGTCCAAGCTGAAAGTCTATGCTGGCTCCGAGCATCCGCACGCTGCGCAGCAGCCGCAAGAACTGAACATCTGAGGGAAGCATCGCCATGACACAGCAGCACTACGGTACCGGGCGCCGCAAGACTTCTACCGCGCGCGTCTTCCTGAAGCCGGGCACCGGCAAAATCACCGTCAACCAGCGTGACCTGAACGACTACTTCGGTCGTGTGACAGGCCGCATGGTTGTCCGTCAGCCGCTCGAGCTGACCGAAACTACCGAACAGTTCGACGTCTACGTCACTGTTGCTGGTGGTGGTGGTTCTGCTCAAGCCGGCGCTATCCGTCACGGCATCACTCGTGCCCTGATGGCTTACAACGAAGACTTCCGTCCGGCCCTCCGCGCCGCCGGTTACGTCACTCGTGACGCCCGTGAAGTCGAGCGTAAGAAAGTCGGCCTGCGCAAGGCCCGTCGTCGTCCGCAGTTCTCCAAGCGTTAAGAGAACTCGCGTCGACCACAAGAACGTCCAGTGCCCGCAAGGGTGCTGGACGTTTTTTTTGCGGTCTCGCTGCACGATTGACGAAAGCGGCTTTGGTCAAGGTGGCTTTCTTGAGTTGTGAGCGCTCTGTTCTTGCCCTTTAATACAAGCAAGCATCAAGTGCTCGGCAAGTGGATGGCCCAGCATCAAGCGGTAGTGTTTGGGAGATAACAATAAAATGTCAGATCAAGCTGTGAACCGAGGGCGACGCCGCTTCCTCGTCAGCGCAACCACCGTGGTCGGGGCGGTAGGGGTGGTCGGTATTGCAACGCCCTTCCTGGCGTCCTGGCAGCCAAGTGCGCGTGCCCGTGCGGCAGGTGCGCCTGTCACGGCGGATATCTCGCGGCTGGCACCCGGCCAGCAGATGACCATCGAATGGCGCGGCAAACCGGTGTGGGTGGTGCGTCGCACCCCCGAGATGATCGCCGATATCCGCGCCATCCCCCCCGCAGAGCTGCAGGACCCCGAGTCACTGCGCCCCCAGCAGCCCCCTTATGTCGATGCCGTGCTGCGTTCCATCAAGCCGGAATATGTGGTGTTGGTGGGTATCTGCACGCACCTGGGCTGCTCGCCTGGCTATCGTCCCGAGATCGGCGCGGCGGATCTCGGCGCGGACTGGCCGGGCGGCTATTTGTGTGCCTGTCATGGGTCCAAGTTCGATCTCGCCGGGCGAGTCTTCACCGGGGTGCCGGCGCCTTCGAATCTGGAGGTGCCGCCGCATCGCTACGAGAGTGAGCAGGTGCTGGTGGTGGGTGTCGATGAGGAGGCTGCCTGATGGGGAATCCAAACCGTGCCAAGGCGCCACGCGGCATCATGCGCTGGATCGATGACCGCCTGCCGGCCACCCAGTTTCTGCAGGACCATCTGACCGGCTACTACGCGCCGAAGAATTTCAACTTCTTCTACTTCTTCGGCTCGCTGGCCTTGCTGGTGCTGGTCAATCAGATATTGACCGGCATCTGGCTGACGATGAGCTATACGCCGAGTGCCGAGGAGGCCTTTGCCTCCATCGAGTACATCATGCGCGATGTGGAGTACGGCTGGCTGATCCGCTACATGCATTCCACCGGCGCCTCGGCCTTCTTCGTGGTCATCTATCTGCACATGTTCCGTGGTCTGCTGTATGGCTCCTACCGTGCGCCTCGCGAGCTGGTCTGGATCTTCGGCATGTGCATCTATCTGGCGCTGATGGCCGAGGCCTTCATGGGCTATCTGCTGCCCTGGGGACAGATGTCCTACTGGGGCGCGCAGGTGATCATCTCGCTGTTCACGGCGATTCCGGTCATCGGGGCAGACCTGGCGCAGATGATTCGTGGCGACTATTTGATCTCGGGGATCACCCTGAACCGCTTCTTTGCGCTGCATGTCATCGCCTTGCCGCTGGTGATCGTCGGGCTGGTGGTGCTGCATCTGGTGGCGCTGCACGAGGTGGGCTCGAACAATCCCGATGGCATCGAGATCAAGGACAGGAAGGATGAGGCGGGGCAGCCGCTGGATGGCATTCCCTTCCATCCCTATTACACGGTGAAGGACCTCGTCGGCGTCGGTGTCTTCCTGTTCGTGTTCTGTGCGGTGATCTTCTACTTCCCCGAAGGCGGCGGTTACTTCCTGGAGACGCCGAACTTCGAGCCGGCCAATTCGCTGAAGACGCCCGAGCACATCGCGCCGGTGTGGTACTTCACGCCGTTCTACGCCATGTTGCGCGCGGTCAATTACCCGCTGTTCGGCGTGGATGCCAAGTTCTGGGGCGTGGTGGTCATGGGGCTGGCGATCGCCATCCTGTTCGTGCTGCCGTGGCTGGATCGCTCGGCGGTGCGCTCGATCCGCTACAAGGGCTGGCTATCGCGTATCGCCATCGTCATCTTCGTGGTCAGTTTCGTGACGCTGGGCGTGCTGGGGGTGATGCCGCCCACGCAGGAGCGCACGATCATCGCGCAGCTGGCGACCGTGGCATATTTCGCCTTCTTCATATTGATGCCGCTGTATACGCGCTTCGAGACGACGCGAGCGGTGCCTGACAGGGTGACGGGCCGATGAGCGCGCTGATGGGTGGGTCAAGGAAGTGGCTCGAACGCGGGCTGGCAGCAGGGTTGCTGGCCGTAGTGAGCCTGATGGGGTCGGGCATGGTGAGCGCGGCGAGCAGCGCGGTGCCGCTGGAGACGATGGAGCCGGATCTGCATGATCAGCCCTCGCTGCAGCGAGGCATGCAGCTTTACACCAATTACTGTCTCGGCTGTCATAACCTGCAGTATCAGCGTTACTCGCGTGCCGCAGAGGACCTGGGGATGCCCGAGGACCTGGTCGAGCAATATCTGATTCTCTCGCCAGCGCTCAAGATCAATGACACCATGCGCACGGGCATGCAGAAAGAAGACGCGGCCGGCTGGTTCGGCACGCCGCCACCGGATCTGTCGCTCGAGGCGCGTCTGCGCGGCACAGACTGGATCTACACCTATCTGAAGAGCTTCTATCGCGATGCGTCACGTCCGTGGGGCGTGAACAATGCGGTCTTCCCCCAGGTCGGCATGCCACATGTGCTGGAGTCGCTGCAGGGCGTGCAGGAAAAGGTCTGTGGGCAGAGTGACCTGGCGGTAGCGGGGGCGGAGATCGATCCCGACACGGGGCGTTATGCGTCCTGTGATATTCTAGAGATCACCCAGCCTGGCAGCATGACGGCAGGGGAGTTTGATCAAGCGATGTGGGATCTGACCAATTTTCTGGCCTATGTCGGTGAGCCTTCGCGACTCAAGGCTGAGAGCATGGCCCCCAAGGTGTTAATATTCATTCTGATCTTTACCTTGCTGGCGTATCTTCTCAAGAAGGAATACTGGCGCGACATTCATTGATGGCCCCCGGGGCGGGGTCTCAGTGATAATGGCGAGCCGGCAGTGACGGGCGCGCGGCTGATCAGTCGCGCGCCCGCTTGCGTCGCCTCGAGGTGGCGCAGGCTGACCCTCTGGCAGGGCCCGTTGTGACAAGGGCAGGCCAGAGGAAACTTATCCCCGTTTGTCAGGCCAAAAGCTGACACGGGCATGTCTCGAACAGATGCGAGGACAGTTTCATGGGTGTTGTGGCCAAGCGTTCATCGATGACCTTCTACTCCGGTGGTGACGACCACTTCAGCCACCGTGTACGGATCGTGCTGGCCGAGAAGGGTGTGGCAGTCGATATCATTGATGTGGATGATGACAGCCGTCCGGCCGAACTGGCCGACCTGAACCCGTACAACAGTGTGCCGACGCTGCTGGATCGCGACCTGGTGCTCTACGAGTCCAAGGTCATGATGGAATATCTGGACGAGCGTTTCCCGCATCCGCCGCTGTTGCCGGTGTATCCGGTGGCGCGCGCCCAGAGCCGTCTGTGGATGCATCGCATCGAGCGCGAATGGGTGCCGATGATGGAAACCATCCAGACAGGCACCAAGAAGGAAGCCGACAAGGCGCGCAAGGAATTGCGTGAAAGCCTGATCGGCATTTCCCCGATCTTCGACGACATGCCGTTCTTCATGAGCGACGAGTTCTCGCTGGTGGACACCTGCATTGCCCCGATCCTGTGGCGCTTGCCGACACTGGGAATCGAGCTGCCGGAGAAGCAGGTCAAGCCGCTGCTGACCTACATGGAGCGGTTGTTCGGGCGTGATGCCTTCAAGGCGTCGCTGTCCGAGGCCGAGCGCGAGATGCGCATCTGATCCGTGCGTGATCCTTCGGTCACTGATCGATCGGTCACGCATTCGGGCTTTCGCCCTCGCTCATCAGTCTGTGGATGATGGATGTGAGCGATGTGCGGGGCGTTGGCCCGTTGGCGGAATGGACTTCGGTCGTCGCTGACACTCATTGCAGTTCAAGAGGTTCTCCCATGCTTTCCAGTCGCCCTTATCTGGCACGCGCACTCTACGAGTGGCTGCTGGATAACGACAATACGCCGTACATCGTGGTGGACGCCGAGCAGGAAGGTGTCCAGGTGCCGCGTCAACACGTCCAGAACGGCCAGATCGTGCTCAATATCGCACCCGGTGCAGTGCGTGATCTGTTGATCGCCAATGAAGGGGTCAGCTTCAATGCCCGCTTCGGTGGTCAGCCGATGCACGTCAGCGTGCCGACGGCGGCCCTGGTCGCGCTGTATTCGCGTGAAAACGGTGTCGGTATGGTCTTCGGTCACGAGCCGGTGATGCCGGGTGCCGATGAGATGACATTCGGTGAAGCCGCGCCAGATGCCGAGCCGGCCGCCGCAGCGCGCCCGACGCTGGCCAGTGTCGGCAGTGCGCCCGTCGAGGAAGAGGCGCCAGAGTCAGCGGATGCGTCCGTCGAGACAAGTCCAGGCGCTGATGCCGAAGTCGCCGGTGAAGAGCAGGCGTCAGACTCGGCTAGCGACGAGCAGGGGGCTGATGACAATGATCAGCCCAAGCCGCCGCGCAAGGGGCGTCCTTCGCTGCGCGTGATCAAGTAATCACGTCGGCAGGTGGGGGCGATGGATGAGGGTTGGCCATTGCCCGCCTGATGTCGCTCCTGTCATGAAAAATGCCCCGCAGGCTTCGGCCTGCGGGGCATTTTTCATTCTGGGTACGTTTCGTTTAGGGCACTTTTCGTTCAGGGCGCTCTGCATGTCAGGTATGCCAGGCATGCAAGGTGCGCCACCTCGATCAGTCGAGGTACTCGAAGACCTTGGCGATACGCTGGATGCCGCCGACTTCAGAGACCTTGCTGACGATCTGGTCGGCTTCGGCGCGGGTCACGATACCCATCAGGTAGACGCTGGCATTCTCGGTGAGTACTAGGATGCGGCCGGAGTCGATGTTGGCATCCGCCGCCAGCGTGGCCTTGACGCGCGTGGTCAGCCAAGTGTCCTGCACGCGCTGGCTGGCCGGGGCATTGGCGCTGACTTCCAGCGCGTTGTGCACCTGACGCACGCGACGCACGTCCTTGGCGATGTCCGTGGCCTTCTGCTTCAGCTCGTCACTGGCGACCTGGCCGGTCAGCAGCACCATGCCGTTGTAGGAGTTCACGTTGACGTGGGCATCATTGAAGCGGGCATCGGTCTTGCCGAGATTGACCTCGATCTTGGTCTCGATGCTCTCGTCTTCCACCTGGGCGCCCAGGGTGCGATCGCCATAGTCTTCGTCGATCGGGCCGCTGTTGGTCAGGTCGGCGACGGTGGTGCAGCCGGCTAGCGTCAGGAAGCCGGCGGTGGCCATGAGGGAAAGCAGGTTCTTGGGCGTCATGCCGTTTTCTCCTGGTGAATGCCGTGGGGCGCGCGGATTACTCGTTGCTGCCGAACAGCTGATGATCAATCAGGTCGCACAGGCAGTGGATGGCCAGCAGATGGACTTCCTGGATGCGTGCCGTAGAGGTGGCGGGAACACGAATCTCGCAGTCTTCGCTGCCCAGCAGTGACGCCATGTCGCCACCGTCACGGCCCGTCAAGGCGACGACGCGCATGTCGCGGTCGTGAGCCGCCTGGATGGCCTGCACCACGTTGGCGGAGTTGCCGCTGGTGGAGATGGCCAGCAGGATGTCGCCGGGCTGACCCAGGGCGCGGATCTGCTTGGAGAACACCTCGTTGTAGCTGTAGTCGTTGGCGATGGACGTCAGCGTGGAAGTGTCGGTGGTCAGCGCGATGGCCGGCAGGCTCGGGCGCTCACGCTCGAAGCGGTTGAGCAGCTCGGAGGAGAAATGCTGGCTGTCACCGGCGCTGCCGCCGTTGCCGCAGGCCAGGATCTTGCCGTCATTGACCAGGCTCTGGACCATCATCTGGCTGGCCGCTTCGATGAAGGGCGGCAGCACTTCGCTGGCGTAGGTCTTGGTGTCAATGCTGGCGTTGAAGTGGCCGAGAATACGCGATTGGAAATCCATGATGGCTCTTGGTCGTTGGCTTCAGAACGCTTCGAAGGCGTGGCGAATCCAGTGAATGGAACGAGGGGAGGTCCCCTCCACGCCTACCACGTCGAAGCGGCAGGAACATGATAGCCCGTGCTGGGCCAGATAAAAACGCGCGGCAGTGATCAGCCGGCGTTGCTTGGTATGGGTCACGCTTTCCAGCGCGCTGCCGAAGCGGGAGTTGGCCCGGTAGCGCACCTCGATGAAGACCAGGGTCTCGGCGTCACGCATGATCAGGTCGATCTCGCCGCCCTTGGCATGCTGGTTGCGCGTGACGGGTGTCAGGCCACGCGCTGCCAGCCATTGTTCTACCTCCGCCTCGATGACGGCGCCGCGCGCTCGGGCGCGACGCTGGGGAGGCGGGTGCGCCTTGCCAGAGGGCGAGTCGGCGCGTGTCATGTCAAGGTGTGTAGGCTTCGACGGTGCGGCTGTTGGCGCCTTTCAGTGGCGGACGCGGTACGCCACCTCTGAATTCAGCCCAGGGCAGCGTGCGCTCGATGCGGCCATCGTGGCGCGGGAAGAGGCTGCCGGTGGCGCCGAAGAGTTCGCCGCCTGCACCGGCCAGCATCAGCGGTACGCGCTGGGCCAGACGATAGGCATCGACCCCCATGGCGTTGAGCTTGAGCATGCGCGGTGAGGCGTCGGACAGGGCGCGGTAGGTGTCGACTTCCGGCAGGGACGCCTTGCCGCCGGAGGAGGCCTCCGGCACTTCCCAGGGAATGTCCACGAAGTCGACGCCATTGAGGTCGCCATCCTGATCGGGCTGCGGTGCGCCGTCATAGAGATGGGAGGTGCCGTAGATCGGCAGGTCGCCCGCGTAGTAGAAGTCCAGCATCGGCGGCACCTGACGCGCATAGCTCGGCAGCGCCAGCAGGAAGATCATGTCGATGTTGCCGGAATGGGCGCGGCCGTATTTGCTGCCGGATTTCTTGGCGGACTTCATGCGCGCCTGATCCTGGTTCGAGACCGACAGCAGGTCCTTGACGGCTGAGCTGACGGCGCCCTTGGGGTTGTAGCGCTCGACGGAGACGATGTCGCCACCTTCCTGCTCGAAGCGGTCACGGAAGGCGCTGTAGACGCGCTGGCCCCAGGCATTGTTGGGCACCAGCGCGGCGGCGCCACGATGGCCATCAAGCGCGGCGCGCATGGCGACCTGGCGGGCTTCGTCCTCGGCGGACAGGCCGTACTGGAACAGGTTGTCGGCACTGTTGCTGTCATGGGTGCCGTAGTTGAGGGCCAGTGTCGGCAGCGGCAGGCTGTTCTGGGTCTCGAGCTGACTGACCAGCTTCTTGTCCAGCGGGCCGAGCACGACCTGGGCGCCATCCATGGTGGCACGGGCATACAGGGTCTTGAGGTCCGCGCTCGAGGTGTCATAGAAGCTCAACTGCGGCGTGGCCTCGGCATTGTCGATGGCGCTGCGATGGCGCGCCTCGATGCCCTCACGGATGGCCTGGGCGATCCGCTTGAGCGAGCCGGATTCGGGCAGGAAGACGGCAATCTTGCGTACTTCCTGGCCGGAGAGCTCGCGCAGGTCGAGAATGCCCTGCGGCATCTGGCGTGCGGCGGGATGCTGCGGGTTGGCGTCCGACCAGTCGTTGATGGCGGAGAACATCTGGTCGATGTTGCCACCGAAGCGACGCTGCAGGCGCAGCAGGTCCGTCCAGCCACTGGCGGTGGGGCTGGCACTGGCCAGCTCATTGAGCTGACTGGGCGAGAGGCGCGTGAGCTGCTCCCACAGGGTGTCGTTGATGCTCAGGTCATCGCTGTCGGCCTGCAGGGCGATCAGGGTCTGGGCGCTGGCTAGGGGCTCGCCGACCATGCCGAGCGCCAGGCCGCGACGCTTGCGCAGTGTGCGCTGGTCATCGCCGGACATCTGGATGTTGTCCTCGAGCACCGAGGTGGCCAGGATCGTGTTCCAGCCGTCCTGCTGCTCAAGCGCGATACGCGACAGCAGCAGGGCCCATTGCACGCGTTCCTGCGGCTCGAGGCTTGTCGGGTCGATGTCGGATGCGATGGTGATCGCCTGCGCGTTGTCGCCGCTGCGTGCTAGGATGTCCGCAGCTTGCAGGCGCGTACTGGCCGCTTGCTGACCCTGTTGCTGCTCGGCCTGAGCAAGCAGGGCATCGGCCCCGGGGCCGCTGGAGAGCGGTGACTGTCCGGCACACCCTGCCAGCAGCAGGGCGGAGGCGGCGAGGCCCGCCAGCGTGCGCAGGCCGGAACGTGAACGGCGCGCGGCCTCCTGCCGGATGGCTGACGAAGTGCCCAGCGTATTGGCTGATGCACGATTCCATGTCTGGCGCATGTACGACGGTCCCTTGGCTGATGGGCGATGTGGTCAGGACTGCATCGCCGCCTACTGTGATGAAGGGTGAAAGGCATCATGGCACTCGGTCGATCAGGGCCACGCATGCAGCGTCCTTCGGATGAAATGTCCCAAGGCAATCTGCCTGTGTCTGACGACCATTTCTACCATTGAGTTCAACGAGTCGAAGCATTGAATGTCCGAGTCTTCTGAAGGCGTATTGTACGTGGTCGCCACGCCGATTGGTAACCTCGATGATCTCAGTCCCCGCGCCGCGCGGGTGCTGGGAGAAGTGGACCTGATCGCAGCCGAGGATACCCGCCACAGCGCGCGGTTGCTGCGTCACCTGGGCCTGGAAGTGCCCATGATGTCCCTGCACGATCACAACGAACGTGGCCGCGTCGACCAGCTGTGTCAGGCGCTGGAGGCAGGCCGACGCGTCGCGCTGGTCTCCGATGCCGGCACGCCGCTGATCTCCGATCCCGGCTTCATCGTCGTGCGCGCCCTGCGCGAGCGTGGCTTCAAGGTAGTGCCGCTGCCGGGGCCGTGCGCGTTGATCACCGCCCTCAGCGCGGCGGGCCTGCCGACGGATCGCTTCACCTTCGAAGGCTTTCTGGCCCACAAGGGTGGCCCGCGTCAGGCGCGCCTTGCCGCGCTGCGCGACGATAGCGCCACCCATGTGCTGTACGAGTCTCCGCACCGCATCCAGGCGCTGCTCGGCGATATCCGCGAGGTGCTGGGCGAGCGCCGGGTCGTGCTGGCCCGTGAGCTGACCAAGACCTTCGAGACCTTCCTCGATGGCACGGCGGCCGAGCTGCTGGCGCAGATGGACGCTGACAGTGATCAGACCCGCGGCGAATTCGTGGTCATGATCGAAGGGGCGCCGGCACGTGACGGCGACGAGACGGCCAGTGTCGAAGGCGACGCCCTGTTGCAGGTGCTGTTCGAGGAGGGCGTCGGCGTCAAGCAGATGGCCGCCATCGCCACGCGTCTGGTGGGCGGGCGCAAGAAAGCCTGGTATGCCAAGGCGCAAGCCATGAAGGACGCGGCAGAGGAATAAGCAAACCTCTGTCACGCCAGACTTTTTTGCCGCTGCCATTGTTCGGCCTGCGCGGGCTTCGTCTTGTGAAAGGCCCATGACACTGGTAGTCTTGCGCGCTTGGGAGACGGCCAGACAGTCGCCGCCAGCGCAAGCTGGGGGAGGAAAGTCCGGGCTCCATAGGGCAAGGTGCCAGATAACGTCTGGGCGGCGCGAGCCGACGGCAAGTGCAGCAGAGAGAAGACCGCCTACGTCAGCTTCGGCTGACCGGTAAGGGTGAAAGGGTGCGGTAAGAGCGCACCGCGCGGCTGGTAACAGTTCGCGGCGAGGTAAACCCCACCTGGAGCAAGACCAAATAGGCCCCCTATGCTGCTGCCCGCAGTGGGGGCGGGTTGGTTGCTTGAGCCCTGAAGTGATTCAGGGCCTAGATGAATGACTGTCCACGACAAGACCCGGCTTATCGGCCATCTCCCGCCTTATAACGTCAGTGTGCTGCCAGCCTTCGCGATGCGAGCGATGGCAGCACACCTTGAATTCGCATGACCGGCGCCGTCCGCTGCGTGTTTCGTGAATGACCATTGCAGTTGGATGGCAACGAACACGCTGCCGTGACAGGCGCCGGTTGTCGGTTATGGCACTTGAATTCGTGTTTCAGCCGCTTGCCTGCTGCACGCAGGCGCTGTTTCCGCTCTTATGCTGTCGGTGTCCTTTGCCACCGGCTTTCACTGCTCGCATCGCGTGCCAAGGTCCAGAGTTTCGTCATGTCCAAGCCCAGCGCTCCTTCCGTTACCGAGTCTGCCGATACCGAGTCCGTCGAAGTGGCTGATCGCTTCGCGCATGTCAGTGTCATGCTCGATGGCGCGGTCGATGGCCTGATTCAGGACACGGCCGGCGTCTACTTCGACGGCACCTTCGGTCGCGGTGGCCATTCGCGTCTGATCCTGTCGCGCCTGGCGCCCGAGGGGCGTCTGGTCGCCTGTGATCGTGACCCCCAGGCGCTGGCGGAAGCCGCGACCATCGATGACGAGCGCTTCAGTATCCATGCCGGTGAATTCGCGCGTCTTGGCGAGTATGCCGAGCGTGAGGGCGTGCACGGCCAGCTGGATGGCATCCTGCTCGACATCGGCGTGTCATCCCCGCAGCTGGATGATGCCGAGCGTGGCTTCAGCTTCATGAATGATGGCCCGCTGGACATGCGCATGGACCCCACCAGTGGCGAGAGCGCCGCCGAGTGGCTGTCGCGTGCCAGTGCCGAGGATATGGCCTGGGTCTTCAAGACCTATGGTGAGGAGCGTTATGCCAAGCGTCTGGCGCGCGCCGTGGTGGAGCGTCGCGCCGAGCGACCCATCACGCGCACCGGCGACTTCGCCAGCCTGATCAAGGATGCCCACCCCAACTGGGAGAAGCACAAGCACCCGGCGACGCGTGTCTTCCAGGCGATCCGCATCCACATCAATGGTGAGCTGGATGAGCTGACCCGCGCGCTGGATGCCGGTCTCGAGGCGCTCAAGCCCGGCGGTCGTCTGGTCGTGATCAGCTTCCACTCGCTGGAAGACCGCATCGTCAAGCGCTTCATGCGTGACAAGGCGCGGGGGGATCAGGCGCCGCGTGGCATGCCGATCCGTGAAGACCAGCTCAACAAGCGTCTCAAGCTGGTGGGCAAGGCGCAGAAGGCCTCGCAAAGCGAAGTCGATGCCAATGTCCGTTCGCGCAGTGCCGTGATGCGCATTGCCGAAAAGCTCAAATAGCGTCAGTGCTCCCTCTGGGGAATCGTGCCTCTTTCTGCGCCTGCCTACCGGCAGGCGCGCGCGCAAGTGGGCTGTGGTGAAAGGACGACACAAGTGTTGCCGTGCTGCAACTCTTAGCGGCTAACGCCACTTGCTGACATAATGCGCCGGGCGCTTCAAACAAGTGAGCGAACATCGCGCCTGCACGTTGGCAGTCTGCAAGGATATTCGTGATGCGGGGCATCACGTTCAGAGTGATTAGGGAGTCGGCATGGCGGGACGGAGACAGGATGGCTGGACGGGTAACTGGCCGATCAAGGTGCAGATGCGTTGGCGTCACCTGTGTTTCGCGGTGCTGATGCTCAGTCTGCTCGGCTCTGCCGCTGCTGTCGTGATCAGCTCCCACCTCTCGCGCGGCCAATATGCCCAGCTGCAGAAGCTGGAAGCGGCGCGCGATGATGCGCGTGCACGTTGGGGCCGCCTGCTGCTGGAAGAAAGCGCCTGGTCGGCGCCGGCGCGTATCGAAAGCATCAGCATCGAGCGACTCGAGATGCGCGTCCCGGATGTCCACGATGTCGAGGTCATTCGCTGATGGCCACGCGTCGCCCGCCTTCGTCTCGCCCGCGCAACCCGCGCAAAGCCGCCGGCGCTGAGACGCCCGCTCGTACCAAGGCCGCAAGCGGTGCCCGCAAGAGCGCGCGTGCGGCCATGGGGCCAGCCCGCTATCGCATCATGCTCTTCATCGTGCTGGCCGGGCTTGTCGCTCTGGTCGGCCGCATCGGCTATCTCCAGCTCTTCGATCAGCAGTTCCTGCAGGATCAGGGCGACGCACGCACCTTACGTGTCGACAGCATTAATGCTCACCGCGGCATGATCACCGATCGCACCGGTGAGCCGCTGGCGATCTCCACGCCGGTCATCACCCTGTGGGCCGACCCGCGCAAGGTGCCCGACGACCCCGTGCGGCTGTCATTGCTGGCGCGCGCGCTGGGGCAGAAGCCGGATGATCTGATCGCACGCGTCCGCCGCTATCGCGATGCCGGCAAGGGCTTCATGTACATCAAGCGCCAGATGACCCCGCCGCAGGCTCAGCCTGCCATTGACCTCGATATTCCGGGCGTCAGCCACAAGCAGGAATACAAGCGCTATTACCCCTCCGGAGAAGTCTCCGCCCAGTTGATCGGCGTGACCAACGTCGATGACAAGGGCCAGGAGGGGCTCGAGCTTGCCTACAATTCCTACCTTTCCGGTACGCCGGGCAAGCGGCGCGTGCTCAAGGACCGCAAGGGGCGCCTGGTGCGTGACCTGCACCTGATCAGCGAAGCCAAGCCCGGTGGCGACCTGACACTCTCCATCGACCTGCGTCTGCAATACATGGCCTACCGTGAGCTCAAGGCGGCCGTGGCGGAGCACCGCGCCGATGGCGGCACCCTGGTGATGATGGATGCGCGCACCGGCGAAGTGCTGGCGATGGTCAATCAGAAGTCCTATAACCCGAACAACCGTGCCGGGCTTGATCCCGCCGGGCTGCGTAACCGCGCGATCACCGATGCCTTCGAGCCCGGCTCGGTGATGAAGCCGCTGTCGATGAGCGCCGGCCTTGCCTCCAGCAAGTATCAGCCGGACTCGGTGATCGATACCACGCCGGGTTACATGCGGGTCGATCAGTTCACCATTCGTGACTTCCGTAACTACGGCAAGCTCGACATGGCGGGCATTCTCTATCATTCCTCGAATATCGGCATGAGCCGCATGGCGCTGAGTCTCGAGGATGATGCGGTGTGGAATCGCTACTATGAGCTGGGCCTCGGTCAGGCGCCGGGCACCGGCTTCCCGGGCGAGACGACCGGCGTGCTGCCGCCGCCGACCAACTGGTCGCGCAGCAAGCGGGCCTCCATCTCCTACGGTTACGGTATCAGCGTCTCGGCGCTGCAGCTGGCCAGCGCCTACACCGCGCTCGCCAATGACGGCCGTCGTGTGCCGCCGTCGCTGCTCAAGGTCAAGACGCCGCCGGTCGGTGACCAGGTGATCTCATCGGACAACGCGCACGCCTTGCTCGGCATGATGGAGAAGATCGTGCAGCCCAACGGGCCAGCCAAGCGGGCGGTGGTCGAAGGCTATCGCATCGCCGGCAAGACCGGCACCGTGCGCAAGGTGACGGCCGGTGGCTATCAGAAGACCGCGTATCGTTCGTTGTTCGCGGGTGTGGCACCGGTGTCTGATCCGCGTATCGTGACCGTGGTGATGATCGAAAACCCCAAAGGGGAAGAATATTACGGCGGTCTGGTGGCGGCGCCCGTGTTCGGGCGCGTGGTGGGCAAGGCTTTGCGCCTGCTGGATGTGCCGCCGGACAGCAAGGTCGGTGAGTAACGCTTTTCATGTGGCACGGTCGTCGGCCTTGGGCGGGCGACTGCGTCTTTTTTCTCATGTAGTGAATACGTTCCGGGACATCGGGAACAAGGAAGGTCTTCCGACATGACTTCACCGCACGATTCCAGGCGCCTGGGCGAGTTTCTGGCGCGCCCGTTGGCCACGGCGACAGACATGCTGGCAGCATTGCTGGCGCTGTGGCCAGGCGCTCTCAATGACGATTGCCGTGCACGGCTTGCCGCGCGCGATGACTGGCACCTGACGATCGACAGTCGCAGTGCCGCTCAGGGCTCCCTCTTCATCGCCATCCCCGGCATCGCCAGCGATGGCCGCGACTATATCGCCGCGGCGCTTGAGGGCGGTGCCGAGCTGGTGCTGGCCGAAAGACCCGCAGGCGGGGATGCACGTCTCGCACTGCATTCAGACGATGCCAGAGTCGTCTGGCTCGAGAACCTGGGCGAGCAGCTCGGTGAGCTGGGCCGCCAGGCCTTCAGTGTGCCCGAGTCGCTGACGCTGGTCGGGGTCACGGGCACCAATGGCAAGTCTTCCGTCACCCATTACATCGCCGAGCTGGCCGAAGCGATGGGCACGCCCGCCGGCATGATCGGTACGCTCGGCATCGGGCGTCCCGGCGCGTTGGTCGCGGGCGAGCGCACCACGCCTGATGCCCTGGCCGTGCAGGCGGCGCTCAAGGGCCTGAGTCTTGCCGGTGCCGAGCTGATCGCGATGGAAGTCTCTTCCCATGCGCTCGATCAAGGGCGCGTCAATGGCTGTCGCTTCACCGTCGCGGGCTATACCAATCTTTCGCGAGACCACCTCGACTATCACGGCAGCATGGCGGCCTATGCGGCGGCCAAGGCGAAGCTGTTCAAGCGCCCCGAACTCAAGCTTGCGGTGCTCAATGCCGACGATGCGCTGGCGCGTCTGATGCTGGCCGGCATGCAGCGCGGCGTGCGCGTGCTGGCAATGGGGCGTGATGATGTCGCGACCCTGCGCGTGCTGGATGTCTTCCCCGAGCCGCTGGGCCAGGTTGCCGTGATCGCGACGCCGGATGGCGAGCGCGAGCTGGGCCTCAATCTGATGGGGCGCTTCAATCTCGACAACGCCTTGCTGGCAATGCTAATCCTGCATGGCCTCGACTATTCGTTCGAGGGGCTGTTTGCCGCCGCGCCGCGTCTGACGCCGGTGCCGGGCCGCATGCAGCGCCTGAGTCGTGATGGCGCGCCGGTGGTGGTGGTCGACTATGCCCACACGCCGGAGGCCGTCGAGACGGCACTGACCGCGCTGCGTGCCCACCTGCCGGCGCGGGATGATGCGCGCCTGTGGTGTGTACTTGGCTGTGGTGGCGATCGCGACAGCGGCAAGCGCCCGCTGATGGCCACGGCCGCCGAACAGGGCGCCGACCGTGTCGTGATCACCGATGACAATCCGCGTACCGAGGATGCCGCCGCCATCCGTCAGCAGATGATGACCGGCATCCATGCCCGCGAGCGCGTGCTGGATATCGCCGAGCGTGGCGAAGCCATTGCCCAGGTCATCCGCGATGCCGGCGAGCATGATGTCATCCTGATCGCCGGCAAGGGGCACGAGGACTATCAGGAAATCGACGGTCAGCGACTGCCGTTTTCCGATGTGGCCCATGCGGTCGCGGCGCTGGAGCGTCGTGAGCTCTCGATGCTGGAAGGTCAGGAGCGTGACGCATGAGTGCGCCTGAACAGCCCGTCGCTCTGGACACCTTCGAGGAAGTAGCCGCGGTGCTCGGGGCGCAGTTGCCACAGGCATTGCGTGGTCAGGTGCTGGGCGCCATCGAGACGGACACCCGCAAGCTTGGCGAGCAGGCCGCACCGCTGTTCGTGGCCCTGAAGGGTGAGCGCTTCGACGCCCATGACTTCCTCGCCCAGGCTCGCGCCAATGGCGCCGTCGCGGCGCTGGTCGAGCGGGCAGTGGATGATCCGCTGCCGCAGATCGTCGTCGCGGATACCCGCCTGGCCTTCGGGCTGCTGGCGGCAGCGCGTCGCCGTGCCTGGGGGAGGCCGCTGATCGCGGTGACCGGCAACAGTGGCAAGACCAGCGTCAAGGGCCTGGTGCATGCCATCCTTGTGCGGGATGCCGCGCGTTTCGAGGCCGAAAGCCTCGCCAATCACGGCAACCTCAACAACGATTTCGGCCTGCCGATGACGTTGCTGCGCTTGAGCAACGCCCACCAGCACGGTGTGGTCGAACTGGGCGCCAATCATCTCGGCGAGATCGCCTGGACGACGGCCCTGGCGCGCCCGCAAGTGGCGGTGATCACCAATGTCACCGGCGCCCATGTCGGCGAATTCGGCGGCATGGGGCAGATCGCCCAAGCCAAGGGCGAGATTCTGGCGGGCTTGAGCCCGTTGGGAGGGCGACGTCCGGTCGCGGTGCTCAACCGTGATGACGCCTACTTCTCGCTATGGCAGGCGCTGGCCGCAACCGGCCAGGCGGTCGATGTCATCGACTTCAGCGTTGCGGATGGCGTTGTGGATAGCAGCGTGGATAGCGTTGATCGCCCGGCACGCCTGCAGGCGCGTGAGCTAGGCGCGGATGAACTCGGGCGTTATGCTTTCGCACTGACGTTTGATGGCCGCTCGCTCGGTCGTGTCCAGCTGGCGTTGCTGGGGCGTCACAACGTGGCCAATGCGCTGGCGGCTGCCGCGGCGTGCCTGGCACTGGGCATCGACAGTGATCTGGTGATCGCCGGGCTCGAGAGCGCCGAGAGCGTGCCCGGCAGGCTGGGTGTCGTGGCGGGCATCAACGGTTCGCGTCTGCTGGATGACAGCTACAACGCCAACCCCGGCGCCATGCTGGCGGCGCTGGATCTGCTGGCGACACTGCCTGCGCCGCGCTGGTTCCTGATGGGCGCCATGGGCGAACTCGGAGCCGACGCCGAGCGTCTGCATGCCGAGGTGGGCGATCACGCCCGCAAGCTGGGCATAGATTTCATTGCCACCTGCGGCGAGGGCGCTCAGGCGACTGCCGAGGCCTTCGGGGCCGGTGGCAAGCACTTTATCGAGCGGGCAGAGCTGGAAGCTTACGCCCGTAACCATCTACCCACCGGGGCCAGTGTTCTGGTCAAGGGGTCTCGCAGCGCTGGCATGGAGAATGTCGTTGCCGCGCTCAAGGTCGACGCATCAAGGTGAATGTGAGTCATGCTGCTGCTGCTTGCTGAGTTTCTGGCCCAATTCAATGGCGCCTTTACGGTTTTCAATTATCTGACCCTGCGCGTGGTATTGGCCACGTTGACGGCACTGTTGCTGTGTCTATGGCTGGGTCCCTGGGTTATACGCAAGCTCGTCGATGGTCAGATCGGCCAGGCCGTGCGCGACGATGGCCCCAAGTCTCACCTTTCCAAGGCCGGCACCCCGACCATGGGCGGCGTGATGATCCTGCTGTCGATGGCCGTCTCCACTCTGCTGTGGGGCGATCTGACCAACCTGTATGTCTGGGTGGTGCTGGCCGTCACGCTGGGCTTCGGTGCCGTCGGCTGGGTCGATGACTACCGCAAGGTGGTGGAGAAGAATCCGCGTGGCCTGCCGGCGCGCTGGAAGTACTTCTGGCAGTCGGTGGTGGGCATCGGCGCCGCCGTGGTGCTGTATCTGACGGCGAGCACGCCGGCCGAGACGGGCCTGCTGGTGCCGTTCTTCAAGGACGTCGTCATCCCGCTGGGCGTGTTCTACATGGTGCTGACCTACTTCGTGATCGTCGGCAGCTCCAATGCGGTAAACCTCACCGATGGCCTCGATGGTCTGGCGATCATGCCGACCGTGCTGGTCGCCATGGGCCTGGCCATCTTCGCCTACGCCTCGGGCAACCTGAAGTTCGCCGAGTATCTGCACATTCCGTTCATCGCCGGTTCCGGTGAGCTGGCGGTGTTCTGCGCCACCATCGCGGGTGCCGGCCTCGGTTTCCTGTGGTTCAACACCTATCCCGCCCAGGTCTTCATGGGCGATGTGGGCGCGCTGGCACTCGGCGCGGCGCTGGGTGTCGTGGCGGTCATCGTGCGTCAGGAAATCGTGCTGTTCATCATGGGCGGCGTCTTCGTGATGGAAACCGTCTCGGTGATCCTGCAGGTCGGCTCCTACAAGCTGACCGGGCGACGCATCTTCCGCATGGCGCCGCTGCATCACCACTTCGAGCTGAAAGGCTGGCCGGAGCCGCGCGTCATCGTGCGCTTCTGGATCATCACCGTCGTGCTGGTGCTGCTTGGCCTGGCCACACTCAAGGTTCGCTGAGGACGCATTCGCGATGACCCTCTCTGTCACCTCCCAAGCACCGGCCTCGCCGGTGCCTGCCAAAGGACCGACCCTGGTGGTCGGTCTTGGTGTCTCCGGACAGGCGATCGCTCGCCATCTGAGTGATCGCGGCATCGACTTTGCCGTCGCCGATACCCGCAGCGCACCGCCGGGCCTCGAGAGCCTGCGCGAGCATGCGCCGCAGGCCGAGGTGCATCTCGGCCCACTTGAATCGCTGGACCTGTCACGCTTCGGCGAGGTGGTGCTCAGTCCGGGCATCGACCCGCGTCAGGCGGTATTCGATGGGGTTCGCGAGCGACTGGTCGGCGAGATCGCACTCTTCGTGCGCGCGCTGGACGAGCGTCAGGCCCGCGATGCGCAGGGCAAGCGGCCAACGCTGGTCGCGATCACCGGCTCGAACGCCAAGTCCACCGTGACCACGCTGATCGCGCAGATGGCCGCGCGTGCCGGTCGTGACGTGGCGGTCGGCGGCAATCTGGGCACCGCCGCGCTGACCTTGTTGCGTGAGCAGCCTGATGCCGAACTCTACGTGCTGGAGCTGTCTTCCTTCCAGCTCGAGACCACACCTGAGCTCAAGGCCGATGTCGCCTGCTTCCTGAATCTCTCTGAAGATCATCTTGATCGCCACGATGGCATGCGCGGCTATCAGGCCGCCAAGCGCGGCATCTTCCGCGGCGCAGGCCTTGCGGTCATCAATGCCGATGACGCCTGGAGCTGGCCGGCCGAGAATGATGCGGTGGCGCGAGTCAGCTTCAGCGTGCAGCTCGGTGAGTCGGCCGATGAGTCGACCGATGAGGCTGCCAGGCAGGCGCAATGGCGCCTGGCGGAGCAGGGCGGCACGCTGTCGCTGTGTCATGTCGAGTCTGGCCAGCTGCGCAGCGTGATGCCTGCTGCGGAGGTGCGACTGGCCGGTCGCCACAACCAGGCCAATGCGCTGGCGGCACTCGCGATGGGCACCGCGATCGGCCTCGACGAGACGGCGATGGTCGCCGAGCTAGCAAGCTTCGCGGGCTTGCCGCATCGCGGCGAGCTGATTGCCGAGGTGGCGGGCGTGCGCTGGATCAATGATTCCAAGGGCACCAATGTCGGGGCGACGCTGGCGGCGATTGCCGGTCTCGGCCCGACGCTCGAGGGCAAGCTGATATTGCTGGCCGGTGGCCAGGGCAAGGGCGCGGATTTCACGCCGCTGGCGGCGCCATTGGCCCGTTACGCCCGTGAGGCGGTGGTGTTCGGTCAGGATGCGCCGCTATTGACGCAAGCCCTGGCCGATGACGTTACCGTGACGCCAGTCATGACGCTGTTGGAGGCCATGCGTCATGCTCGACAGATCGCACAGGCGGGGGACTGCGTGCTGCTGTCACCGGCCTGCGCCAGTCTCGATCAGTTCCCCAATTACATGGCGCGCGGCGACGCGTTCCGTGACTGGGTCACGCAGCACATCATGTCCGGTGCTGACTGCAATTCTGGCCCTGGCGGCAGCGACAAGGAAGCCTGCGATGCGTAACAAGGCCCGGCGAGTCCATGACACCTTGACGGCAGAGCGTCAGCCCGTCGACGGCTGGCTGCTGTTCTGCGCGCTGGCGATCCTGTGTATCGGCTGGGTGATGGTGACGTCTGCCTCCAGCGAGATCTCGAGCGAGCGCTTCGATGGCAATGCCTTCTACTACAGCATGCGCCACGGCATATTCATCGTGATCGGCCTGGTGGCCGCCTTCTGTACGCTGCGCGTGCCGATGTCCGCCTGGCAGCAGCGCAGCTTCGCGATGCTGATGCTGGGCTTCGTGCTGCTGGTGGTCGTGTTGGTGGTCGGGCGCGAGATCAACGGCGCCAAGCGCTGGATACCGCTGCCATTGGTCGGCGGGGTGCAGGCCTCCGAGATCGCCAAGCTGTGTCTGATGATCTGGCTGGCCGGCTATCTGGACCGCCGCCTCGACAAGGTGCGCGCCAGCGTCGTCAACGGCCTCATTCTGCCCTGCGTTCCCTTGTTGCTGATGATCGTGCTGCTGGCGCTGGAGCCTGACTTTGGCTCCATCGTGGTCATGGGCGGTGCCGTGATGGGCATGCTGTTGATGGCGGGCGTCGCCTGGTGGGGCTTCATCGTCTTGCTGGGCCTGGCCGGCGGTGGTGGTTGGCTGTTGGCGATCGCCGAACCCTATCGCTGGGAGCGTCTGACCACCTATACCGACCCGTGGGCCAACATGTATGACAGTGGCTACCAGCTGACCCAGGCGTTGATCGCCTTCGGTCGTGGCCACCTGAGCGGCATGGGGCTGGGCAACAGCGTGCAGAAGCTTTTCTATCTGCCGGAAGCGCATACCGATTTCGTGTTCGCCGTGCTGGCCGAAGAGCTGGGCTTGATCGGGGCGACGGCCGTGGTGGCGCTGTTCGGACTGCTGATCTACCGCGCCTTCAAGATCGGTCGCCGCGCTGAACTCGCCGGCTTGCCGTTCAGCGCCTACCTCGGCTACGGTATCGCCCTCGTGCTGGGGGCGCAGGCCTTCATCAACATCGGTGTGGCCAGCGGACTGCTGCCCACCAAGGGGCTGACCCTGCCCCTGATGAGTTATGGCGGTTCCAGCCTGATCGTCAGTTGCGTGCAGATCGCGATACTGCTGCGTATCGATGCCGAGACCCGCAAGCTGACCCGCACACCGACAGGAAATGCCGCCGCGCCCCGGCGCAAGGCCAAGAAGCCGACCGAGACACCGCAAGGAGCACAGGCATGACGTCATCTTCTTCTACCATCGCTCCCGAGGGGGCGGTTGACTCGATAGACACTGTCTCCAGGGGCGTCGTGCTGATGATGGCCGGCGGGACGGGAGGGCATGTGATCCCGGCGCTGTCGCTGGCGCGTGCCCTCGCGGCGGCCGGTCACGAGATCCATTGGCTGGGCAGCCCGCGTGGCATCGAGAACCGTCTGGTGCCTGACGCCGGCTATCCGCTGCATCGGGTCGAGGTCGCGGGCCTGCGTGGCAAGGGGCTGGCGGGCTATGCGGCGATCCCGTTTCGTCTCGCGCGTGCCGTCCTGCAGGCGCGGCGCGTGATTCGTGAGCTCAAACCGGTGCTTGTGGTGGGCCTCGGTGGCTTCGCCAGTGGTCCGGGCGGGCTCGCGGCGCGCCTTGAAGGCATTCCGCTGGTCATTCATGAGCAGAACGCCATCGCGGGCCTGACCAACAAGGTGCTGGCGCGGATGGCGACGCGTGTCTACGCCGCCTTCCCGGGCGCCTTCCCGCCCGCTCTCGGGGCTCAGGTGGTGGGCAATCCGGTGCGTGATGAGATCGCGAATGTCGGTGCCGCAGGTCATGCGTCCGAGTCTGCTGTCGAGACGGCAGGCGAGGCGCGTGCGTTGCATCTGCTGGTGATGGGCGGCTCGCTGGGGGCTCAGGCGCTCAACGAGACGCTCGCGCCGGCGCTGGCCTTGCTGCCGGAAGCCTCGCGCCCCGTGGTGCGCCATCAGGCCGGACGTGACAAGCAGGAGGCGACCCTCGCCGCCTATCAGGCAGCCGGTGTCACGGCTGAGGTCAGCGAGTTCATCGGTGACATGGCCGAGGCCTACGCCTGGGCAGACCTCGTGGTCTGTCGCGCCGGCGCGCTGACCGTGGCCGAGCTGGCTGCGGCTGGTCGGCCTGCGGTGCTGGTGCCGTTCCCCCACGCCGTGGATGATCATCAGACCGTCAATGCCGCGGTATTGGTCAAGGCGGATGCCGCGCGCCTGATTCCCCAGAATACGTTGACTGCAGAGCGCCTCGCCGAGACGCTGGCAGAATTGCTCGACCCCAAGATACTCACTGGCATGGCCGCTCGCGCCCGCAATAGTGCGGAACTCGATGCGGTAGCGACCATGCTGGCAGGCTGCATGGAGACTCGCCTTGAACGCTAGCAATTCTGATCGCGGTGCAGGTATGCGCCGCATCCGTCGTATCCACTTCGTCGGCATCGGCGGTGTGGGCATGTGTGGTATCGCCGAAGTACTGGGCAACATGGGCTATGAGGTCAGCGGCAGTGACCTCAAGGAATCCGCCGTCACGGCTCACCTGCGTGAGTGCGGCGTGCGTGTCGCCATCGGTCATGCGGCCATCAATGCCGAAGGCGCGGATGTAGTCGTGGTCTCGACCGCGGTGGACACCACCAACCCGGAAGTGGCCTGGGCGCGGGAGCATCGCATTCCCGTCGTGCGTCGTGCGGAGATGCTCGCCGAGCTGATGCGCTTCCGCCAGGGCATCGCGATTGCCGGCACCCACGGCAAGACCACCACCACCAGCCTGACCGCGACCCTGCTCGCGGAAGGTGGCATGGACCCGACCTTCGTCATCGGCGGCAAGCTGACCAGTGCGGGCACCAATGCCCGTCTGGGCGAGGGCGAGTATCTGGTCGCCGAGGCGGACGAGTCCGATGCCTCCTTCCTGCATCTGCAGCCGTTGATCTCGGTGGTGACCAACGTCGATGCCGATCACATGGCCACCTATGAGGGCGACTTCAATCGCCTCAAGGACACCTTCATCGAATTCCTGCACAACCTGCCGTTCTACGGTCTGGCGGTGCTGTGTATCGATGATGCCAACGTGCGTGAGCTGCTGCCGCGTGTTCAGCGTCAGTTCGTGACCTACGGCTTCAGCGACGATGCCGATTACCGCATCAGCGATTTCCGCCAGGGTGGCGGTCAGCTCAGCTTCACGGCGCTGCGTCCGGAAGGCCATGCACCGCTCGAGATCACCCTGGCGATGCCGGGTGAGCACAATGCGCTCAATGCCCTGGCGGCGATCGCCATCGCCACCGATGTCGGTGTCAGCGATGAGGCCATCGCCCGCGCGCTGGCAAGCTTTGCCGGTGTCGGTCGTCGCTTCCAGGTGCACGGAGAATTCGCGGCACCCGATGGTGAGCAGAGCGTGATGCTGGTGGACGATTATGGCCACCACCCGCGCGAAGTGGAGATGGTGATTCGCGCCGTGCGCGCCGGCTGGCCGCAGCGCCGTCTGGTGATGGCCTACCAGCCGCACCGTTATTCGCGCACCCATGATCTCTATGAAGACTTCGTGCGTGTGCTGTCCGAAGTCGACACCCTGTTGCTGCTGGATGTCTACAGTGCCGGGGAAGCGATGATTCCGGGCGCCGATGGCCGCTCGCTGGCGGGCTCGATCCGTCAGCGCGGTCAGGTGGACCCGCTGTTCGTCGAGCACAAGCGTGCGTTGCCGGACCTGCTCAAGAACGTGCTGCGTCCGGGCGATATCCTGATTACCCAGGGGGCGGGCGATGTCGGTGGCATTGCGCTGGCACTGGCGGGGGCCGACCTCAAGCTTGACGAGGTGACGCTATGACCGTCTCTTCCTCCCCGTCCGGATCGACAGGCGTGAATCCTGAGCTGGCTACGCGCTATGGACGTGTCGTGGTGCTGTTCGGTGGCCTGAGCGCCGAGCGCGAGGTGTCGCTCAAGAGTGGTGCGGCGGTGCTGGCGGCCCTGCAGGGCGCAGGCGTCGATGTGCAGGGCTATGACATGGCGCATGGGCTGGCCGGTCTCGAGGCTTTGCGCCCCGACCGTGTCTTCATCGCCATGCATGGTCGCGGCGGCGAAGATGGCACCTTGCAGGGTGCGCTGGAATTGCTGGGCATCCCCTACACCGGCAGCGGCGTACTGGCCTCTGCACTGGGCATGGACAAGCTGCGCACCAAGAAGCTCTGGGATATCGAAGGCTTGCCGACGCCGCGTTCCTGTCGCCTGGCGGCGGACACGGACTGGCAGTCGGTGCTCGAGACGCTCGGTACGCCGGTGGTGGTCAAGCCGGTGCATGAGGGGTCGACACTCGGCATCCATATCGTCGAGGACGCCCAGGCGCTCCAGGATGCCTGGACGGATGCCAGCCGCTTCGATGCGGTGGTGATGGCCGAGCGTTTCATCAAGGGCCCGGAATACACGGTGTCGGTATTGGACGGCGAAGTCCTGCCGGCCATTCGCATCGAAGCCGATAGTGGCTTCTATGATTACGATGCCAAATACATCGCCAATACCACGCGCTATCTGCTGCCTTGTGGTCTGAGCGCTGCGCGCGAGGCGGAATTGGCCGAGATCTCGCTCAAGGCATTCAACGTGCTGGGCTGCGAGGGTTGGGGCCGTGTCGATGTGATGGAAGATGCGGACGGCGCCTTCTGGCTGCTGGAAGTCAACACCTCGCCGGGCATGACTGATCACAGCCTGGTGCCGCAGTCCGCGGCACATGTCGGGCTCGATTTCGCCACCCTGGTACTGCGTATTCTCGACACGACTCTCGCCGAGCGGGACGCAAACGATGCGTCAGTCGCTCAGCAGAGTGGTCATTGATCGATGGCGGCGCGTAGCACTACCGGCGCAATCTTCGGCCTCGTTCTCGGTCTTGCGCTGCTGGTCGCGGGCGGACAGGCATTGTGGACCTGGCTTGACCGTCCCATTGAGCGAGTCACCATCAAGGGTGACTTCGATCATGTCAGTGCTGCCTACCTTCAGCGCCATATCGCGCCGTTGATTCGTGGCCAGAGCTGGCTCTCCGTCCCATTGGGCGAGGTTCGGCGTCGCGCGTTGGCGATCGATTGGCTGAGTGAGGTCAGCATCTCGCGTCGCTGGCCGGATACACTCGAATTCGAGCTGTTTGAACAGCAGCCGGTGGCCTACTGGAATGATGGCGAATTGCTCAATGTGCGCGGTGATGCCTTCCAGGCGGGCCCGGTCACGCAGCTGGGCAATCTGCCCAACCTGGCGGGGCCCAAGGGTAGTGGATCCGAGGTGCTGGCCGAGCTTGACGCGCTGCAGAGCCAGTTGGGCGGGCTGGGGCTCAATGTCTCCCAGTTGCGATTGGAGCCACGCGGCGCCTGGCGCTTTCAGGTCAATGATTCGGTGTGGGTGATGCTGGGTCGCAATGATCGAGAGGCGCGTCTGGCGCGTTTCATGGCGGCCTGGCAGCGGCGTCTGGGTGATGAGGCGTCGCAGATCCGCTACATTGATCTGCGTTACCCCAACGGAGTGGCAGTGGCGTGGCATGGGGAGACGACGGCACCCGAAGAAGGCATGGACAGTTGAGGCAAATGGCGACACTCACTACATGCTTCATTTACGTGTGAGTATTAGCAAAATGGCGATATCGCCAGTTTCATTTGTCGTCAATCCCGCCTATTCTAGCGGGGATTTGCGCCCCTCGGTATTTTAGGCTGGTATGCCCCAAGTGGCTGCTCCTATACTGGGAAGTCAAATCCCTCTGTACGGGTTAAACGGAACGTAAACCCGTTTTGGGTGGTGCGGCAGACATGTTGTCTGTCAAAGCGCGCAATTATTTTCATGATGAACCAGAATCAAGGAGCTGGCCCGACCTATGGCAGGACATTCCAAATCACAGGATATGGTGGTCGGGCTGGACATCGGAACCTCCAAGGTAGTCGCGATCGTGGGTCAGCCGACCGATGATGGCGGTATCGAAATTGCGGGAATTGGCTCCCACCCTTCACGTGGCATGAAGAAGGGTGTGGTGATCAACATCGAATCGACCGTACAGTCGATTCAGCGCGCAGTGGAGGAGGCTGAGTTGATGGCCGGCTGCGATATCCACTCGGTATATGTGGGCATCGCCGGCAGTCATATCAGTTCGATGAATTCCGATGGTGTCGTGGCGATCAAGGATCGCGAAGTGACGCCGTCTGATATCGAACGCGTGATCGACTCGGCGCGCGCTCGAGCGATTTCTGAAGGTCAGCGCATTCTTCACGTGCTGCCGCAGGAATATGCCATTGACCGTCAGGAAGGTATTCGCGAGCCGTTGGGCATGTCCGGGGTGCGTCTTGAGGCGCGCGTTCACCTGGTCACTGCCGCACTGAATGCCGTGCAGAATATCGAGAAGTGCGTGCGTCGCTGCGGGCTCGAAGTCGACGACATCATTCTCGAGCAGCTCGCCTCGAGTCATGCGGTTCTGACCGAGGATGAGCGTGAATTGGGTGTGTGCATGGTGGATATCGGCGGTGGTACCACGGATATCGCCGTCTTCACCGAAGGTGCCATTCGTCATACGGCTGTGATCCCCATCGCGGGTGATCAGGTCACGAATGACATCGCCATGGCGCTGCGCACACCGACGCAATATGCAGAAGAAATCAAGGTCAAGTATGCCTGTGCTCTGACCCAGCTGGCCTCCAGCGACGAGACGATCAAGGTGCCGAGTGTCGGTGACCGACCGGCACGTGATCTGTCCCGTCAAGCGTTGGCCGAAGTGGTCGAGCCCAGGTATGAGGAACTGTTCACCCTGGTCCGCGATGAATTGCGTCGCAGTGGCTATGAAGATCTCGTGGCTGCGGGCGTGGTTCTGACGGGTGGAACGTCACGCATGGAAGGTGTCGTTGAGCTGGCGGAGGAGATCTTCCACATGCCTGTTCGCATCGCTTGCCCGCAAAATGTGCGTGGACTGGCGGATGTGGTCCGCAATCCGATTTATTCCACGGGCGTGGGTTTGCTACATTATGGGATGAAACAGGAGCGGCACACGCCATCGTCGACGACCGTCGCGGTGCGCAGAGAGGAATCTGCCGCGCGACGCGTTCACGGCCAAGAGCACGACACCTCCACGCTGGAGCGGATCAAGGGCTGGTTCAAGGGAAATTTCTGACAGGGATTACAGAAAGACTGTGATCCAGGAGACAGGGCATATGTTCGAACTGGTAGATAACGCACCCTCCAGCAGCGCGGTCATCAAGGTGATCGGTGTTGGCGGCGGCGGTGGTAACGCCGTCAATCACATGGTCGAGAGCAACATCGAAGGCGTCGAGTTCATCTGCGCCAACACCGATGCTCAGGCGCTCAAGCGCGTGGCCGCCAAGACTGTCCTGCAGCTGGGCAGTGAAATCACCAAGGGGCTTGGCGCTGGCGCCAACCCGGAAGTGGGCCGCCAGGCGGCGATGGAAGACCGTGAGCGTATCGTCGAGCTGCTGCAAGGCGCCGACATGGTCTTCATCACCGCTGGCATGGGGGGTGGTACCGGTACCGGCGGTGCTCCTGTCGTGGCGCAGGTCGCCAAGGAACTGGGCATCCTGACCGTGGCCGTCGTCACGCGTCCGTTCCCGTTCGAAGGGCCGCGTCGTCAGAAGGCGGCAGAGCAGGGCATGAAGGAGCTCTCCGAGCACGTCGACTCCCTGATCACCATCCCCAACGAGAAGCTGCTGTCTGTGCTGGGCAAGAGCGCCAGCCTGCTGAGCGCCTTCAGCGCCGCCAACGACGTGTTGCTGGGTGCCGTGCAGGGGATCGCGGAGCTGATCACCAGCCCGGGTATTATCAACGTCGATTTCGCCGACGTGCGCACTGTCATGTCCGAGATGGGCATGGCGATGATGGGTACCGGTGACGCCATCGGCGAGAACCGTGCTCGTGAAGCCGCCGAGAAGGCCATTCGCAGCCCGCTGCTCGAAGACATCGATCTGCACGGCGCGCGCGGTATCCTGGTCAACATCACGGCAGGCCCGGACCTCTCCATCGGTGAATTCAACGATGTGGGTGCCACCGTGCAGGAGTTCGCTTCTCCGGACGCCACCATCGTGGTCGGGACGTCCATCGACATGGACATGACCGACGAGCTGCGTGTCACTGTCGTGGCGGCGGGTCTCGACGGTCGTGTCGAGAAGCCGGCGGCACGTGAAACGGCACCGGCCAAGCGTACCGTCGAGAAGCCGGCGGATTACCGCAGCCTGCAGACGCCGACGGTCACCCGTCAGGCCAAGGAAGAGCAGGAAGCGGCAGCCAAGAAGTCGGAGCCGCGCAAGTCGCGTGATATGGATGACTATCTCGATATCCCGGCCTTCCTGCGTCGCCAGGCTGACTGATGCGCACTGACTGACACGTCATTGACGCTCATGTGCCAGTCGGCATGAGGCTGAGATGACACGGCTCATCATGAGTCTGACTTCACCCATCCGGGGCTTCCCGGGTGGGTGAAGTCGTTTCCGGGGCAGACAAAAGGGGCTTTCGCCGCCGGCGCGGGGCGCTGCCTGTGCGTCACGGGTGCATCCGCCAGTGCCGTGGGCGCGTAAGGAAGGGAGGACTTCAAGCTGTCTTGCACATTGATTATCGTTTTATGGCAGTGCGAGTGAGAACTGTTTGGTGATTGCGTGTTCATACTCAGCACGAGGCCAGCAGGCGCGCGGGTCAGCCTCAATGGTGCTCGAAAGGCAATGTTGAATTTCCCTAACAGCGGCAGGTGACAATTTGTTGAATTCCTGCATTGCTGTTATCATGAACACTGTTTCCAAATTCAGGCTGACTGGCTATCTCCCTATGATTCGACAAAAAACACTCCAGAATACGATCCGCGCCACAGGCGTTGGTCTGCACTCAGGTGACAAGGTTTACCTGACGCTGCGTCCCGCTCCGGTCAACACCGGCATCGTCTTCATCCGCACCGATCTCGAGCCGCAGGCTCATATCCGTGCCGATGCGATGAGCGTCCGTGACACCACCATGTGCACCGCCGTCTCCAACGGTGAAGCCAAGGTGACGACCGTCGAGCACCTGATGTCCGCCTTCGCAGGCCTGGGCATCGACAACTGCTTCGTCGAGTTGTCCGCGCCGGAAGTGCCGATCATGGACGGCAGCGCCGGTCCGTTCGTCTTCCTGATCCAGTCCGCTGGTATCCAGGAGCAGTCGTCGCTCAAGAAGTTCATCCGCATCAAGCGCGAGATCGAAGTGCGTGATGGTGACAAGGTCGCGACCTTCCTGCCGCACAACGGCTTCAAGGTGTCCTTCGCCATCGACTTCGATCACCCGGTGTTCGAGCAGCAGAAGCAGACCACCACGGTCGACTTCTCTACCACCTCCTTCGTCAAGGAAGTGTCTCGCGCGCGTACCTTCGGTTTCATGCGTGATCTCGAGTTCCTGCGCTCCCAGAACCTCGCGCTGGGCGGAAGCCTCGACAACGCCATCGTCGTCGATGACTATCGCATCCTCAACGATGAAGGCCTGCGTTACGACGATGAGTTCGTCAAGCACAAGGTGTTGGACGCCATCGGTGACCTCTATCAGCTGGGTCACAGCATCATCGGTGAGTTCCGTGGCTACAAGTCCGGTCATGGCCTCAATAACATGCTGTGCCGCGCGCTGCTGGAAAATGCCGATAGCTACGAGATCGTCACCTTCGAGAACTCCGATGCGATGCCGATTTCCTATGCCTCTCCGGCGCTTGCCGTCTGAGTCGAGGCCAATGACATCTGCGAAAGCTGCAAGACGAGGTATTTCAGAAGAAAAGCACTCAGAGAGACAGTACGAGCAGAACACTGTGACCTAGCCCGTCCAGCCTGACAGCACTGCTCCGGCCTTAGCCAGCCGGAGATGGAAACGACAACAGCCGCGCCGCCCTTCTGGGTGGCGCGGCTGTTTGCATGCCAGACAAGAAATGCTTGAGTTGGCTCAGGGCGTTTCGGTGTCGTCGCTCGAATCCGATGCGTGAGCCGCTAGTCGCTCCAGGGCGAGGCGCAGACGCTCGTCCCGGGTATGGGAAGCGCAATCCAGCAGGTGTTCTGCGGCAGCCTCTGGCAGGTGGCGTGGTTGGCGCGCGGGCACGAAGGCCGGACGAATCGGGCGGACCTTGAAGGCCAGGCGGGCGAGGGTGGCGAGTTCTGGCAGCTCGCGCAGCACACTGATCAGGCGACGCTGCTCATAGCGCAGCCAGGTCAGCCAGGAGGCGCGGCTGGTGATCAGCGTCAAGGTGTCATCGTGATAGCCGCCGACGAAGACCTGTTCCTGCATGTCTTTGGGTAGTGCAGCACGCAGGTGCAGCTGGGCCTGCTCGAGCATGCGCGCCTGGCGCATGACGCTGCCAAGTTGCCCCTTGCCGTTCAACAGGCGCGCCGCGGGCTGGGCGCGGAAACGCTTAGCCTTTATACTCATGGGCTTGCATGCCGGTTTAGTGATTTCCGGCAATCTATCATGAGCGGGAGTCCGGCAACAGCATGAGCCCTGTCGATGCCACAGCACGCCCTCGTGCGTTACCGGATTCCGGTAGCGGCGCTTCGCGTCGCTGGTCGGTACGCACGGCGCCGCGCTGGCTGCTGGCAGGCCTGCTGCTCAGCTGTCTGTTCCCCGCTGGACTGAGCGCGGCGCAGGTCGAGCGCGTCAATCTGACGCTGGCCAGCATGCAGTTGCTGGCACCCGCGGTGATTCGTGCCGAGAGTCGCCGTCAGGGGCTACGCTGCCTGCGCAAGCGGGTGCGTCGTGCGCCCCAGGCCAGTCCCAACCTCCCGCGCCAGCGCTCCTTCGTTTCCTGCACCCGCGTTCTGCTGCGTGGTCTCGTCAATGCCATCGCGCCGCGTGCGCCGCCCATTCTGTCCTGACACCCCGTTCATCGTTCGCGCCGCGGATGATGAGGTTCGTTTTCTCTTTCGAGCGTAATGCCTGATGGGCCCCGGGCCACATCGAGCTGCCCTGTCATCGCGTTTGGCGGCAGCGCTTGAGTGTCATGATATGTGAAGGCGTGACCCGGCCCCGGGTCACGTACAAGGACAGAATATGCTGGGTAAATTCCTGACCAAGGTAGTGGGTTCCAAGAATGATCGCGAAGTGAAGCGCCTGCGCAAGCGGGTCAACGCGATCAATGCGCTCGAGAGCGAGCTTGAACCGCTCTCCGATGAGGCGCTGACAGCCAAGACCACGGAATTCCGCGAGCGTCTCGCGCAAGGGGAACACCTCGACAAGCTGCTGCCGGAAGCCTTCGCGACCGTGCGTGAGGCCAGCAAGCGCATCATGGGCATGCGTCACTTCGATACCCAGATGGTCGGTGGCATGGCGCTGCACGAAGGTCGCATCGCCGAGATGAAGACCGGTGAGGGCAAGACGCTGGTGGGGACGCTGGCGGTCTACCTGAACGCACTGACCGGCGAAGGCGTCCACGTGGTGACGGTCAACGACTATCTGGCCACCCGTGATGCCAACTGGATGCGTCCGCTGTATGAATTCCTCGGCCTGAGTGTCGGTGTCATCTACTCCGGCCAGCCCAATGAAGACAAGCGCGCCTCCTATCAGGCCGATATCACCTACGGCACCAACAACGAATACGGTTTCGATTACCTGCGCGACAACATGGCCTTCTCGCTGGAAGACAAGGTCCAGCGCAAGCTGCACTTCGCCATCATCGATGAGGTCGACTCCATCCTGATCGATGAGGCGCGCACGCCGCTGATCATCTCCGGTCCGGTGGAAGAGAATACCGACCTCTACAAGATCATCGATCGCATGGCGCGCGAGCTCGAGCAGTGCAGCGATGAGGAAGATCCGGAAAGCGGCGACTTCACTCTCGATGAGAAGCAGAAGCAGGTCGAGCTGACCGAGTTCGGCCACCAGAAGGTCGAGGCGCTGCTGCGTGCCCAGGAGCTGCTCGGGGAAGAGGATTCCCTGTATGCGGCCCAGAACCTGAGCCTGCTGCACCACGTGCACTCTGCGCTGCGTGCCCAGAACCTGTTCGTGCGTGACGTGGATTACATCGTCAACAACGGCGAAGTGGTCATCGTCGATGAGCACACCGGGCGTACCATGGTCGGTCGTCGCTGGTCTGAAGGTCTGCACCAGGCGGTCGAGGCCAAGGAAGGCGTTGCCATCCAGAAGGAAAGCCAGACGCTGGCATCCACGACCTTCCAGAATTACTTCCGTCTCTACGACAAGCTGTCCGGCATGACCGGTACGGCCGATACCGAGGCCTTCGAATTCCGTCAGATCTACAACCTCGACGTGATGGTCATCCCGACCAACAAGCCCATCGCGCGCAAGGACATGAATGATCTGGTCTATCTGACCGCGGAAGAGAAGTTCAACGCCATCATCGAGGACGCCCGCGAGAAGGTTGCGGAAGGGCGTCCGGTGCTGGTGGGTACCGCCTCGGTCGAGACCTCCGAGCTGCTGTCGCAGATGATGCACAAGGCGGGCGTCAAGCATCACGTCCTGAACGCCAAGCAGCACGTCAGCGAGGCTGCCATCATTGCCCAGGCGGGTCGTCCGGGCGCCGTGACCATCGCGACCAACATGGCCGGTCGTGGTACCGACATCATGCTGGGCGGCAACTGGGAAGCCGAGCTTGCCGAGCTGGAAGCGCCGACCGAAGAGCAGATCAACGAGATCAAGCATGGCTGGCAGGAGCGTCACGAAGCCGTGCTGGCGGCAGGCGGTCTGCACGTGATCGGGTCCGAGCGTCACGAATCACGCCGTATCGACAACCAGCTGCGCGGTCGTGCCGGTCGCCAGGGTGACCCGGGCTCCACGCGCTTCTTCCTGTCGCTGGAAGATAGCCTGATGCGTTTGTTCGGTTCTGACCGCGTGCAGCGTCTGATGGGCGCGCTGGGGCTCGAGAAGGGCGAAGCCATCGAGCACAAGATGGTCTCCAATGCCGTCGAGCGCGCGCAGAAGAAGGTCGAGGGTCGCAACTTCGACGTGCGCAAGCAGCTGCTCGAGTACGATGATGTCGCCAACGACCAGCGCAGCGTGATCTACGAACAGCGCAACGACATCCTCGAAGCCGACGAGATCGCCGAGAACATCGCCGGCATCCGTCGCGAAGTGCTCGATGACGCCATCTCCCTGCGTGTGCCGCCGCAGAGCCTGCCGGAACAGTGGGACCTGCCGAGCCTCGAGAACGACCTCAAGACCGACTTCAACCTCGACCTGCCGCTGGTGCAGTGGGCGGAAGAGGACGAGCACTTCCATGAGGAAACGCTGCGTGAACGTCTGCAGGCCGCCCATGAAGCGCTTTATGCCGACAAGGTTGAGGCCGTTGGCCCTGAGCTGATGCGCCGCTTCGAGAAGCAGGTCATGCTTCAGGTGCTGGACACGCGCTGGAAGGAGCACCTGCAGGCGATGGACAACCTGCGTCGCGGTATCCACCTGCGCGGTTATGCCCAGAAGAACCCGAAGCAGGAATACAAGCGCGAAGCGTTCGAGCAGTTCCAGACGCTGCTGGTCAACATCAAGTCCGACGTGGTGCGCATTCTCAGCCACGTGCAGGTGCGTCGCCAGGAAGAGGTCGACACGCTGGAAGAAGAGCGTCGTGCCAACCTCGAGCGCGAGCAGGCCAGCGCCGAAACGCGCCGTGTCGATGAAGATGCGGTCAGTGAAGACGGCGTTCAGGCGGCAGAAGAGGTCGTCGAGGCACAGTACGGTGCGCAGCCTCAGGCCCAGGGCGATGGCGAGCCGATGCGCCGCGATGTTCCCAAGGTCGGCCGCAACGACCCGTGCCCGTGCGGTTCCGGCAAGAAATACAAGCAGTGCCACGGCAAGCTGAGCTGACACTGCGCCAAACAGCCTCCCTGTGAGTCACGTCGATTCGGCTCGCAGGGGGCAGTTGTCACAGAACACCATGATTGGAGACGTGAGCGATGGCGGTAGGGCCTTCCACTTTTCCCGCTGACATGCCGGCGATTGCCGGCTTTCAGATCGGGGTTGCTGAAGCCGGTATCAAGAAGCCGGGTCGTCGTGATCTGGTGATCATGGCCCTCGAGGCAGGGTCGCGTCTTGCAGGCACTTTTACCCGCAACGCCTTCTGTGCGGCGCCGGTCCATGTCGCACGTGAGCACCTCACGGCAGGCGTCGACGGGCCGCGTTATCTGGTGATCAACACCGGCAATGCCAATGCGGGGACTGGCGAGCAGGGCATGACCGATGCTCGCGCGACCTGCCAGGCCTTGGCGGAGATCGCCGGCTGTGATGCAAAGGCAGTGCTGCCGTTCTCGACCGGCGTGATCGGTGAACCGTTGCCGATGGATCGCCTGACGGCGGCGTTGCCGACAGCCTTTGCCAATCTGGGCGAGGGCGACTGGTCTGCCGCGGCGCATGGCATCATGACCACCGATACGCGGCCCAAGGGCAGCTGGCGGACGCTTGCGCTGAGCAATGGCGAGAGCGTGACGTTGGCGGGTGTCTCCAAGGGCTCCGGCATGATCTGCCCGAACATGGCGACCATGCTGGGCTTCGTGGCCACCGATGCTGATCTCGCCATCGATCAGGCGGCTCTCGACGCCATGCTGCGCCGGGTGGTGGTCAAGAGTTTCAACAGCATCACCGTCGATTCCGATACTTCCACCAATGACGCCTGCATGCTGGCTGTCACAGGGCAGGCCGGGCGTGTCGAGGGTGAAGACTTGATCGCGTTTGAGGCCGCCCTGGCGGAGGTCATGCTCGAGCTGGCTCAGGCCATCATTCGTGATGGCGAGGGGGCGACCAAGTTCGTCACCATCGAGGTCAGCGAGGCGCGTTCACAGGAAGAGGCGCGTGCCGTCGGCTTTACCGTCGCGCACTCGCCGCTGGTCAAGACAGCGCTCTATGCCAGCGACGCCAACTGGGGTCGCATTCTGGCGGCCGTCGGACGTGCGCCGCTGGAAGAGCTGGACGTCACGGGTGTCGCGATCACACTCAATGGCGTCACCATCGTCGAACAGGGCGGCCGTGCCGATAGCTACACCGAAGCCGCCGGCAGTGCTGCCATGGCCGAGGAGGAGCTGGTGATCGGCATCCGCCTGGGACGTGGACAGCAGGAAGCTCGCATCTGGACATCGGATCTGTCCCACGATTACGTCTCGATCAACGCTGATTATCGTAGCTGACGCCCCAGAGCGAAGGCTTACGCTGAAACGGTAATGCAATATCTCCCGCAGGCTTCGCCTCTCGAGGCGGAGTCGGATGTACAACGCGAGTCAAAGGTACAGGCATCATGCCGAAGCGAAGGGTTCACGTGGCGGCTGCCGCCATCTTAAACGAACAGGGCCAGGTCCTGATTGCACGTCGTCCCTCGACGGTGGATCAGGGCGGCTTGTGGGAGTTTCCGGGTGGCAAGCTGGCGCCTTACGAAACCGGTCTGGAAGCGCTCAAGCGTGAGCTGTGCGAAGAGCTGGGCATCGAGATCATTCGTGCTCAGCCGCTGATCCGTATTCATCACGAATACCCGGACAAGCACATCCTGCTGGATGTGTGGGAAACGCGTCAGTTCACTGGCGAGCCCTTTGGTCGTGAAGGGCAGGCAGTGCGCTGGGTCGAGATCGAGGATCTCTACAAGTACGCCTTCCCGGCGGCGAATCTGCCGATTCTGCGGGCGGTCTCGCTGCCGCGCGAGTATCTGATCACGCCGGAAGAGGCTGATGAGGACGTCTTCGAGACGCGTCTGACGCGTGCATTGGATGAGGACGGCGTGCGTCTGGTCCAGCTGCGCGCCAAGGAGCTGGATGAGGCGGCCTATATCGCGCGTGCCGAGAAGGCGCTGGCGATCTGTCATGCGCGTGGCGCCCGTTTGCTGCTCAACGCCGAACCGTCCATGCTCGGCAAGGTCGATGCGGATGGTATCCACCTGACCAGCGTGCGTCTGGCGGAGCTGGCGGAAAAGGGCGAGCGTCCGATTGCCGCCAACAAGTGGCTGTCTGCCTCCACCCATGATCAGCAGCAGCTGGACCAGGCCGGCCGTGTGGCGTGTGACTTCGTGTCATTGTCGCCGCTGCGTGTGACGCCGTCGCACCCTGAGCGTCCGCCGCTGGGCTGGCATGACTTCCAGGGGTTGGTCGAGCAGGCGTGCATGCCGGTCTATGCGCTGGGCGGCATGTCACGCTATGACAGCGATCACGCACGCGCCGTCGGCGCCCAGGGTATCGCATCGATCCGTGATTTCTGGAAGTGATGATCGCGCGTTGATGGCACTTGCCTGAACGACAAAAGACCCTCGAGGCTAGCCTCGAGGGTCTTTTTTATGCCCAGCGTCTTGAGTGCCGAGCTTTTTATCGGCCTGAATCAGCAGGTCTCTCTCGAGCGCTACTGCTGATGCATGTCGCGCTCCATGCGCGCCACCATCTCGTCGATGCTGGTCTCATCCATGGCGGGCTCACCGGCGATGCTGTGGGATTCGTCAGCCCAGGCGCCAAGATCCAGCAGTTGGCAGCGCTTGCTGCAGAAGGGGCGAAACTCGCTGGCGGCACTCCATACCACGTCGGTACGGCATTGCGGGCAAGCGACGGTCAATGGTGTCTTGCCATTGTGGGGAGCGGTGGCATCAGACATGAGGGGTGTCCTGAAACGGTGTGTGGGGGGCGCTCAGTGATCGATAGTAGGCATCCATGGCCACTACCTGTTCACGAAGATGTGCCTGGCTTCCGTCATTGTCGATGACATCGTCGGCCTTGGCCAGTCGTGTCTCGCGCGGCAGTTGGGCCGCAAGAATGGCGCGTACCTGCGCTTCGCTGACACCATCGCGGCTCAGCGTGCGCGCCAGCTGGATATCCTGGCTGACATCCACCACCAGGGTGCGTGAGACGAGACTGTCCTGGCCGGACTCGAACAGCAGCGGAGAGACCAGCAGGCGATAGGGGCTGGTCATGGCCGCCAGGTGCTGCACGATCCGCTCCCGGATACGCGGATGGGTGCAGCGCTCCAGCCATTGGCGCTCCTCGGGGGCAGCAAAGATCCGCTCGCGCAGTGCGGCGCGATCAAGCTCGCCCTGCGCCGTGACGATCGACTCGCCGAAGTGGGCGATGATCTCGGCCAGTGCGGTCTCGCCGGGGCGCACGATTTCGCGCGAGACATCATCGGCATCCACCCACTGGATGCCCAGATCGCCGAACAGCCGCGCGACGCTCGATTTGCCGCTGCCGATGCCGCCGGTGACACCGATGATGGGGCCTTGGGTTGGAGAGGACGTCGTCATGCGCCGATCACGCTCAGGTAGAGGCTCATCAAGGGCGTACCAAACAGCAGAGCGATCCAGCCGGCAACCGCCAGGTAAGGTCCGAAGGGCATCGGGGCGCCGCGCAGACGCGGTACCAGCAGTTGCAGCAGGATGCCCAGAACGGCCCCGAGACCAGCCGACAGAATCAGCAACAGCGGCAACCACTGCCAGCCGAGCCAGGCACCGAGAGCGGCGAGCAGCTTGAAGTCACCGTAGCCCATGCCTTCCTTGCCGGTGACCAGCTTGAATAGCCAGTAGAAGCTCCACAGAACCAGATAGCCCGCCATCGCGCCGATCACGGCACTGGGCAGCATCAGAGGCTGGAACAGCAACTGATAGGCGAGGCCTGCCCACAGCAGTGGCAGGGTGATGGCATCTGGCAGCAGCTGGGTGCGGAAGTCGATGACCGACAGCACCAGCAGGGTCAGACAGGCACCGAAGATCCACAGGCTCTGTACCTCCAGGCCGTAGATCAACGCGATGGACGCGCCGAGCGCGCCACCGGCCAGTTCCACCAGCGGGTACTGCGCGCTGATACGCGTATTGCAGCTGGCGCAGCGGCCACGGCGTTTCAGCCAACCGAGGATGGGGAGGTTATCGTGCCACTTGATCGGCATGTCACAGCCCGGGCAGCGTGATGCGGGCACCAGCAGATTGAAGCGCGGTGTGTCTTCGGCTTCCAGCTCCAATGCCTCGCGGGCCTCGGCGCGCCATTGGCGCATCATCATCACGGGCAGGCGAGTGATGACGACATTCAGAAAGCTGCCAACCAGCAAACCGAATATACCGGCTAGGCAGGCTTGCAGTGTGGGGGAAAGTTGGGCGAGTGATTCCACGAGTCGTCCTTGTCAGTAAATGACACGGCCGCGTCCCTGAGGTGGCGCGGCCACATCTTGAAGAGTTGGTGTTATTGAAATCTACATGACGTTGCCCATTTCGAAAATTGGCAAGTACATTGAGACAACCAGACCTCCGACAAGTGTGCCTAATACTACAATAATAAAGGGTTCCAGTAGCGAGGTTAGTGCATCTACCTTGTTATCGACATCCTCTTCATAGAAGTCAGCGACCTTGTTGAGCATGGCATCCAAGGAGCCCGATTCTTCACCAATCGCCACCATCTGTACTGCCAATGTCGGAAACAACTGAGTGTTACGCATGGCAAAATTTAGCTGCTGGCCTGTAGAAACATCTTCTTTTATCTGGGCGATCGCGCGTTCATAGACTTTACTACCTGTAGCGCCAGCTGCGGTGTCCAATGACTCTATCAGCGGCACGCCTGCTTGGAAGGTGGTGGCTAGCGTTCTGGAGTATCTTGCGACAGAAGATTTGTCTAGTATATCTCCTAAAACAGGAACTTTTAGCATAAAACGATGCATTGCATAAGCAAATTTATCTGATCTTTTCATGCCTTGAGAAATAGAGATTATTGAAACGATTATAGCGGCTATGGCTACATACCAATATGCTTGGGCATATTCTGAAAGCTTCAACGTGAGTTGAGTGAACGCTGGTAATTCAGCTCCAAAACCTTTGAAAAGCGTTTCGAATTGCGGTACGACTTTTATTAATAGAATGGCAGTCACACCAAAGCCGACACATATTACGGCAGCAGGATAATATAGAGCTTTCTTTACACGAGCCTTGAGCGAGTCTATCTTTTCTTTGTATGTAGCCACTCGGTCCAGCATCTTGTCTAAAGCACCGGCCTGCTCCCCAGCAGCAACAAGATTGGTGAATAGATTATCAAAATGCTGAGGGTGCTTGCGTAGGGCTTCCGAAAAGCTGGCCCCTGCTCCTACTTGATTCATCAAATCCTCGACCAGGTGGCGCATGCCTGGGCTTTTCATACTCTCGGCAACGATGCCAAACGCCTGTAATACGGGTACGCCAGCGCGAATCATCGTTGCCATCTGGCGAGCGAACATGGTGACGTCCTTTCCACTGACTCTTTTGCTACCGCCAAACAGGGAGGACTTCTTGCGCAGGCGCTTGACCACAATCCCTTGGCTGATTAGCGTGCTCTTGACCTGATCGATATTTTGGGACATCAGCTCGCCCTTGACGTTTTCACCGCGCGAGTTTTTGCCCGACCATTGCCAAGTTTCAATGCCCGCTTTTTTCTTGTCTTGCTTGGCAGTTCTGGGAGTTGCCATGTCAGTTATCGTTCCCTGATAAATGGGGAGCAGGCATTGAAGGTCGAGCCATGATCAATGCCTGGGTCATCTTGTCTTCAATGTGCCTGATGACTGAGCAAAAGTCAGCTATCTGGCGTATTGATCGCTGTCCCAGCATGGACAACCATTACATGCTCGGTCAGTTGCAGTGGCTCAGTCCTTGGTGATGCGATTGACTTCTTCCAGCGAGGTCATGCCCGACATCACCTTGCGCAAGCCGCTTCGCCTCAGGTCTGAAAGCCCCTCCTTGCGCGCCTGGTCTGCCAGCTCGATGGCGGTGCCCTCACGCATGATCAAGCGGCTCATCTCATCCGAGATCGGCATGACTTCATAGATGCCGACTCGCCCCTTGTAACCTAGCGTGCACTGACTGCAACCGACGGGGCGGAATATGGTTGCAGCCTCGAGTTCTGCTGCACTGAAGCCATTGTCTTCACTGAAGCCCATCGAGGCCATCGCTTCAGGCGGAATTTCCGCAGGTTGGCGGCAGTGAGCGCACAGTCGGCGAGCAAGGCGCTGGGCGATGATCAACGAGACAGAACTCGCGATGTTGAAAGGGGCAATCCCCATGTTGCTCAGACGTGTCAGCGTCTCGGGCGCCGAGTTTGTGTGCAAGGTGGAAAGTACCAGATGACCGGTCTGGGCTGCCTTGACGGCAATCTCGGCGGTTTCCTTGTCACGAATCTCCCCTACCATAACCACATCGGGATCCTGGCGCAGGAAGGCGCGCAAGGCCGAGGCGAAGTCCAGGCCGATCTTGGGCAGTACATTGACCTGGTTGACGCCTTCTACCTTGAGCTCGACCGGGTCTTCCGCCGTCGAGATATTGCGCTCCGGTGTATTGAGGATATTCAAGCCGGTATAGAGCGTCACGGTCTTGCCGCTACCGGTCGGGCCGGTGACCAGGATCATGCCCTGTGGCTGATCCAGCGTCTTCTCGAACATGGCGCGCTGTTCAGGTTCGAAGCCCAGCGCTTCGATGCCCATCTTGGCCGAACTGGGATCAAGAATACGCAGCACCAGCTTCTCGCCATACACGGTGGGAAGTGTATTGACGCGGAAATCGATGGAGCGGGACTTGGACAGACGAAGCTTGATTGCACCATCCTGCGGCAAACGTCTCTCGGAAATATCCATGCGCGACATGACTTTCAGGCGCGCCGAGATACGGTTACGCATATTGAAGGGCGGGCGGGTATTCTCGATCAACATGCCATCAATGCGGAAACGAATGCGATAGGTGGATTCATAGGGCTCGAAGTGGATATCCGAGGCGCCACGCTTGATGGCATCCATCAGTACCTTGTGCACGAAGCGTACCACTGGCGCATCATCACTGCTGGCCGTGATGGCCAGATCGTTATTGTTATCCTCCTCCCCCTCGAACTCCAAGCCATCGAGGGCTTCACCTTCGCCGCCAAGCATATCAATGGCACTTTCTTCGCCGGCTTCCAGATACTGTTCCAATGCCGGCGTCAGCTGGTCGGCAGCGACCAGAACACTCTCGATCGACAAGCCCGTGGCAAATTGCAGTTCATCAAGATGCGTGAGCGTCGATGGGGAGGGCACACCGACGGTCAGGCGATGCTCACGGCGATAAAGTGGCAATACCCCCAGCTTACGCAGCACCTTCTCGGGCAGCTCATCAATGGCGGGCAGCGAGTCGATACGAAGGGCATCGAGATCCACATACGGCAGGCCGTATTCCCAGGCGGCCGCCAATGTCGCCTCACGCGCCGGTACCAGACCATGCGTGATAATGTGCAACAACAGGCTTTCCCCGACCTCATTGGCTTCTTGTTCAGCCAGCTGTGCTGCCTGTGGTTCGAGCAGGCCAGAGTCGACCAGTCGGGCGGCAAATCCTTTTAGCGTGTGTTCTGACTGGGGCATGACACTCTTCCTGTTGCAGTTGCCAATGGGTCTACTCTCGCTGCTTCAAACGTGAAGAAGGCACTGATGCGCTGTGCGTGAACTCTGGTGCGGCAAGCCATCGTATTACAAACATCGTCTTGCAGAAGAGTGTAGCTGGATTGCCCAGCGCTAGGAATGGCGCATTCGTGACATGAGGAGGTGATAGAGTTAGTGGAAGGAGGTAGCCAAACACTGAAGAGGCGAGAGTAACGTTGAAGTGCGTCTGAATCTCGATCACAAAGTTTTTGTGTTCGTTGCTTGCAATGTCACTGAGTGTAATCTATTGTAACAACCAAGCAGCCGTCAGCGCCGCCAAGCAAGCGTCTTGCGACATGGCAATGGCACCTGATCTGTGGCTGTGGTATCACTCGTCCCGTCCGGTCGACACCCCGTGATATCAAGATGTTATGCTGTTGAAGATGTTGTTGGGAATATTGGAATAAACGCTCATACTGACATCTTTGTGTAACATCCTGCTGGTCAGGGAAGGTAACCGGGGTTTCAGGACGTACGACCTGATCTCACTACGCAAATGCAAGGGAGTCACACCATGATACGCAAGCAAGCTGGTTTTACATTGATTGAGCTGATGATCGTTGTGGCGATCATCGGTATTCTGGCGGCTATCGCGATTCCGCGGTACCAAGATTATGTTGCACGTTCTCAAGCCACGAGCGCTTTGGCTAGTTTGCGAGGCGTACAAACTGCAGCTGAAGAAGCAATTCTACGCGGTCAAGAGCCAGTGTTGAGTAGCGACGCAGATTTGGAGGCGGGGCAAGTTGATGTTGGTATTGCGAGCGATGAACTAGATCTAGGTGCAATCACTCTTGCGGCACCGGATGACGGAGCAGCAGGAGAGTTTGATCTAGAAATTGCTTTTACAGGGGAGGTGAATCCTCGCCTTTCAGGTACCGATGCAAATACTCTTGGTATCTATCGTGATGCTAATGGTCGTTGGACATGTGAAGGTACTATCCCGGCTGAATTTCTTCCGCAGAACTGTGATGCACCCTAATTTTGGTTTAAAAAAACCGCCCTACGGGGCGGTTTTTTTATTGTATCTATAAAATACTCAATAAAGTGCTTCTTCCTCTTCCACCACATCCTTCAGCAGCTCCAGGAACAGCTTGTCTGCATCGGAGTGTTCTGCGGGATCTTCCGGGATATGGATGCTGGTAGTGTCAGAAATCTCGTTGGCGATGATAGCCAGCACCGCTTGCTCATTCTTTCCTTGTTCTGCCCCTTCCTTGAGGCGCGCTCGCGCCACGACCAGTGACTGCTCGAGAATCTTCGGGTCTTGCAACAGCTTGCGGATGAAACCTTTCAGCTCACTGATGATGCGTGTCTTGTGCATTTCGCCGGATGCGTTGCTCATGGTGTGCTCCTTGTCTGGTGGACGTCTGTCTTTGAGTTCGAGGGTGAATTCTGGTCTAGATGGCTTTGATTTGAGCTCTCTTGAGCGCTTTTGAACGATGAGGGATCAACCCAAGCCTGCCTCTGAAGTTCAGGATGCCATGTCTGCCTTTGCCTGCAGTGTAACCCACACGTCAGCGCTGGTGGATATGTGACATCACACCGATCTCCAGCTTGCCAAACCACTCAAGGCCCGCTGCGAGGCGTTCCATCTCGGCGATTGATGCGTTGCGTGAGTCAGCGTCGTGGTTACATTGCTGAGCTGTTTCTGAGATGGCTCGCGTAGCACAACCCGGCAACTCCAGCAGGATATCCACATGCGGGGCTGACGCATCGGTATCAGTAGACGCGGTGGCATGGTTGACGTAATGCAGTGTAAGGCCGCTGCGCGCCTGCCAGAGAGGCGACTGCTGCCAGCATTCCTCGAGTGCGACGATGATGTCGTTGCGCAGGGGCAGGGGCTGCTGCCGCGAGGGCTGCGCCAGGCTGGCCTGGCCGAGGTGCGAGTCATCTTCAGGGTCGATGTGATAGAGCACATCACTGAGCTGGGGGAATTCGGCCTTGAGGCGAGCCACGGCGTGATGACCGATGGCATGGCCTTCCGAGACGCTGATGCGTGGCGCGACCAGCAGGTGGACTTCCAGCACGATACGGCCGGCCAGCGTGCGGCTGCGCAAGTCATGTGCGCCACGCACCTCCGGTAGTGACAGTAAGCACTCACGCATGGCGTGTTGTTGTTCGCGTGGCAGGGCGGTGTCGATCAGTTCGCGCGAGGCCTCCCAGGCCAATGAGGCGCCGATCTTGCCTACCATGACGCCAACGACGACCGCCGCGATGCCATCCAGCCAGCTGGCCCCCAGCTGGGTACCGATCAGACCTATCAGCACCGCTACGGTGGAGAGCGCATCGCTGCGCGAGTGCCAGGCATTGGCCTCCAGCAGCTTGGATTTCTGCTTGCGCGCGACCTTCAGCGTGGCGCGAAAGATACCTTCCTTGACGAGCAGCGAGATGATCGCGATGCCGATGCCCAGCGCGCCGGGCAGCGGAATGGTCAGTGAGCCGAACATCAGCTCCCAGCTGCGCAGAATGCCTTCCCAGCTAATGGCGCCCGCCACGGCCAGCAGCAGACTGCCAAGCACCAGGGTGCCGAGCGTCTCGATGCGCTCATGCCCCCACGGATGTGAGCGATCCGGCGCCTGGCGGCCGTAGTGAGTCGCCACCAACACGAAGGCATCCGTCACCAGGTCTGACAGGGAATGGATGCCATCGGCGATCAGCGCCTGCGAGCCGACCAGTTTGCCGATGACGAGCTTCGCGACACCCAGCACGCCATCCAGCGCCGCGCCGATCAAGGTGATGCGCTGTGCTTCACGCTTGGCGCTTGCCGTGCTGGCAGCATCTGCGGGTGACGATTGAGGCATGGGAAGGCTCGCTCAAAGGAGAGTCGGGGGCGTCATGAAGTCAGCGCCTACTTCTGCGCAGGCCGGGCAGGAGTCAGCGCACGCAGCTGTCTTCAGAGATCTCGCCGCTGGGGCGCAGGCGCCGCGCTAGGCTATCAACGCCGATATTGAGTATGGCGGTGAGCACCAGCAAGGCAAATGCCTGATCAAACATCAGGTATTCGAAGCTCGAGTCGATATGGAAGCCCAGCGTCACCACCCCCAGCATGCCGAGAATGGCCGTCTCGCGAATGATGGTCTCGGCGCGGTAGAGCAGCAACGCGAACATGCCGGGGGCGACACGCGGGTTGAGTTCATAGAGCCAGCATTCGAACTTGCCCTGCGGGCGACTGGGCGGCAGCTGAATCTGGTTGGCATGGCGAGCACACAGGAAAGCGATGATCGCGCCATTATGCAGTGCCAGCGCCAGCCAGGCGGGCAGCAGCGAGGGCCCCAACAGCAGCAACAGGATGAAGGCCAGTATCAACTCCGGCGTGGTGCGCAGGAAGATCAGCAGGCCGTTGGTCGAGTGTTGCGAGAGGCGGTTGCCCACATGGCGGCTGGCCAGCGGCCATAGCAGCATGGCGATCAGCAGACTACCGGCGGTGCCCAGCAGGCCGAGCAGCAAGGTATTGCCGATGGCGGGCAGCAGGTCGGGCAGGTGACTGGCCCATTGCAGCAGGCCTGTCGCGAGCTCGCCCGAGGTCAGTGACTCGAATGATGCATTGACCAGCGGCGCCGGCCAGATGTCATGGCTGATGAAGCGCCACAGCAGGGGCGGGCTGACATCGGGCCATGGCCCCAGCCACCAGAGGCTGGCGATGGCCAGCACCGGCAATACCCGACGGTGACCCCACCATGGGAGCGTGGCGATCAGCAGATAGAAGATCCACAGCAGAGCGCCCGCCTCGGCGTAACGGCCCTCGCGAAAGGCGCTTTCCAGATAGAAGCCCAGCGTGGGCAAGCCGACGAAACCAAGCAGGACGCTGGCGCGCAGTCCGCATTCGAAGCGATAGCGGGTGTAGCTGGCCATGCGCCGCCACGCCATCGGCAGTTCTGCATACACAAAGCGCATCGCACGCGAGCTGGCATAGGGCAGTGCCTTGAGCGGCGCCTGCGGCAGTTGTTCGAGAATCTCGGCATAGACCTTGGCGAAGGTCGCCGCATAGGGAATCGTGATCGCCGCCAGCGCCGTGGCGGCCGACAGCCCGAACACCTGCAGCAACAGTAGCGCCCAGAACAGCTCATGCACCGCACGCAGCCCGGCGCAGATGCCCCGCAGCAAGCGTGAGCGAGAGTAGACCAATGCCAGTGGCAGCCCGATCAGCGCACCCAGCAGGGTGCCCCACAGCGCAAAAGCGATGGTCAGGATCAGGGCGTGCAGCGGGGATTCCAGCGCGCCGGGAGCCGGCGACGCCAGACCCGCCAGCATGCGGCCCAGTTCCTGCCAGGGATCGCGCGAGGTAACGGAGAGATCGGCGAAGGGCACCAATACCAGCATGGCGATCACTAGACCACCACCGAGGCGCATCAGGCGCGCACCGTCACTGCGTGCCTGCCACCAGCGAGGGGGATGGCGCAGCTCTGCCGTCATGGTGGAGGGGTCAGCTGACATCGGATGACTCGCGCGTCGCCGCAGCGGGGTACAGGAAATCCAGGTCGCCAGGCGTTAGTCCGTCGGTCGCGACATCCAGCAGCACGTGCCCCTGGCCGTCAGCCTGCTTGCCAAGCCCGATCACGCGCGTGAAGTGAGTAAGCGCCAACTCACGCTGATGAAGCGCTACTACACTGGTCGCGTGACGGGCATGTATCAGCTGGATCAACTGACTGGCCTGATGCGGGTCCACGCTTGCGACGGGCTCGTCACCGAGGAACAGCTCATGACCCTGATAGAGCGCGCGTGCGATGGCGACACGCTGGCGCTGACCGCCGGAAAGCGCCTCGACGGAGCGTTCCATCAGGCCGGCGATACCCAGCGGTTCGCACAGCGCGGCGACCGTCTGCCAGTGAGCCGGTTTCGGGCGCAGCAGATTGAGCAGGTTGGTCAGCCGTGAGTGCTGGTCCAACCGGCCCATGAAGATGTTGTGGTAGACCGACAATTGCGGCACCAGCCCCTGGCGTTGAGGGCACCAGGCGGCGGCTACGTCACGCTGTTGCAGCGCGGCGCGCAGGGCTTCCAGCAGCGTGGACTTGCCTGCGCCACTGGCGCCGAGCAGGGCGATGCGCTCGCCCGGCAGGAGGCGAATATCCAGATCACGCAAGACCACCTCGACGCCATGGCCGAGGTGGTCTTGCGAAAGGTGCAGCAGTGGAGAGGGTGTTTCCTGGGTCATGAGCTCAGCGCAGCAGACCGAGCTGCTCACCGACGGTCTTGATCGGCGCGTAGTCATCGTTGCTGGCCGGAATGAAGCCGGAGCGCGGGAAGCTCTCGAGCAGGTCCGGGTCCTTCATGTCCAGCAGGGCCGTGGTGACATGGGCAGTGAAGTCCGCGCCGAAATGGCTGTCGGCATCGCCACGAATGGTCCACTGATAATCCGGGTAGGCCGGCGTCTGCCACAGCACCTGCACCTTGCTCGGGTCGACCTTGCCATCCTTGACGGCCGCTTCCCACACCGCGAAGTTGACCGCGCCCACGTCATAGGTGCCGGCGGCGACCAGTGCGATGGTGCGTGAGTGGTCGCCGGAGAAACCGACGCGGCTGAACAGGGCATCCGGTGCCTGCTGGAACTGCTCGCGCAGATAGTATTCCGGCATCAGGCGGCCTGAAGTGGAGGTCTTGGCGCCGAAGGTGAAGGAGTGGCCTTCGACGGAGTCGGGCAAGGCGTCCAGCGGCTCGGCGGCATCGCCGGCCAGCTTGAGGTCGCGACGTGCGATGAAGTAGCTGCGGAAGGCGGCATCTTCCACGCCCTGGGCGATGGCGACGGAGCCCGGCACCATCTGACGTGCCTGAACGCCTGTCAGGCCGCCGAACCAGGCCATCTGGATCTGATCATTGCGGAAGGCGCTGACGGCGGCGCTGTAGGATTTGACCGGCACATACTCGACATCGACGCCCAGCTTCTCTTCCAGATACTCGGCGACCTTGTCGAAACGCTCGACCAGGCGTGACTCGTCTTCATCCGGAATCGCCGTGAACTTGAAGGTGTCGGCCTGAGCCAGACTCATGGTCACGGGAAGGGCGGAAATCAGGGTCAGAGCAGCAGTGGCCAGCCAGCGCATGGGAAGCATCCTCAGCATTCACGACATGAGACATCACGCGGCGAGCACCGCATGTCAGGGGGGTATGGCGCGTATTGTTGTGTCTTGATCACGCGGGTGCAAGCCCCGCGCCATGCCTGAAGGATCGCTCAAGTGACGCTGAAGAGTCAGTAGCGCGTTGAATGGCTGCGCAGGAAGAGCTCATTTGCCTTAGCTGGGGCTGATGACCTGATGGCTAGTGCTCAAGACTCCGGTGGGAAACGGGTGTCCTTCAAGCTGTCCTTGATCTTCTTGAGATGCTGCTGGAAGTCTTCTCCGCGGCGCAGCGTCACGCCGGTGGCCAGCACGTCGATCAGGGCCAGGTGGATCATGCGTGAGGTCATCGGCATATAGATATCGGTGTCTTCCGGCGCCATGACTTCCAGCACTTCGGTGCACTCGCGCGCCAGCGGAGAGTCCGGTGCGGTGATGCCCAGTACCGCGGCGCCATTGCTGCGTGCGAGCTTGGCGATATCGACCAGCTCGCGGGTGCGTCCGGTGTAGGAGATGATCACGATCACGTCGCCGGTATGGCAGGCGGCGGCCACCATGCGCTGCATGAGCACATCTTCATAGGCCATGACCGGCAGGTTGAAGCGGAAGAACTTGTGCTGGGCATCCGCCGCGACCGGGCCTGAGGCGCCAAGGCCGAAGAAGCAGATCTGCTTGGCCTGGCTCAGGTAGTCGACGGCGCGTTCGATGCGTCTGGGGTCCAGTGCGCGACGGGCATCGTCGAGCGCGGCCACGGTGGCGCCGAGAATCTTGTCGCCATAGGCGGCGGCATCATCGTTCTGATCGACACTGCGTGACACATAGGGCGTGCCGCCGGCCAGGCTCTGGGCCAGCTTGATCTTGAAGTCGGGGAAGCCCTTGGCATCGAAGTTGCGACAGAAGCGGTTGACGGTCGGCTCACTGACCAGTGAGGCCTGAGCGAGCGCCGCGATGCTCATGCCGGTGGCCGCAGCCGGGTCCGCCAGAATGACGTCGGCGACCTTGCGCTCGGAGCGATTGAGCTCGTCGAGACGTTCACGGATGCGATTGATGAGGTCGTGTACTGCCATTCGCCTGTTACCCTGCCATTGTGTAGTGAAATAACTACGTAATCTGGGCATCCTAGCCTCACTCGTCTGGTAGGCCAAGCATCTCTTTGGGTCACTTGCTGATCCAGGGGTGCGAAGGACGAGGTGAAAGCGAAAGCGCCGCTGACTACCACTTTTAGGTAAGTTTACCTATTTGTGGGGCGAATTGTCTTGAGTGACAGCGGCGTTATCGCTACATTTGTTGTTAATATAACCAGCCATGTATCGCCAACGCCTTCCCGGTGCCGTGTGTCATTCGAGCCTCTCCTCGCCGCGCCAGCCTGCGCAGCCTTCCAGGAAGCGGGTTCGAAGTCGCCCACCTTGTCGGTCATTTCGGCATACAGGGCAGTTTCGACGGGAGAAATCGGCGGCATGAGTTCCGACATCATTCCGGGCGTGGATATTGCCCTGTTCGGCGCCTTGGGCGATCTCGCCAAGCGCAAGCTATATCCAGCCCTTTATCACCTCGACCGTGACGGTCTGCTCGAGAAGGCAACCCGCCTGATCGGTCTGGCGCGTCAGGATGTCAGCCTCGAATCCTTCAAGGACACCGTGCAGGCGGCGCTCAAGGAGCGCGTCAAGCCGGAACACCTCGAGAAGGAATGCATCGAGCGCTTCCTCTCTCGCATCAGCTATGCGGCGCTGGACTTCAGTACCGTGGAAGGCTATTCCGCGATCGCCGATTGGCGTGTGGATGCCAAGGGCAAGCCGTCGCCGCGCCCGCTGATGATCTATCTTTCCGTACCGTCGCGTATCTACGGCGACATCAGCAGCAATCTGCAGGCGGCGGGCTGTCTCGACGAGCACTCGCGTGTCGTGGTCGAGAAGCCGATCGGCTCTGATCTGGAGAGCTCGCGCGTCGTCAACGACGCGATCGGCGCCGTCTTCCACGAATCCCAGATCTACCGTATCGATCACTATCTGGGCAAGGAAACCGTACAGAACCTGATCGCGCTGCGCTTCGCCAACCCGATGTTCGGCAATCAGTGGAATCAGAACCAGATTTCCCACGTCGAGATCACCGTGGCGGAGAAGGTCGGCATCGAAGGGCGCTGGGGCTACTTCGATCAGGCCGGTCAGCTGCGTGACATGGTGCAGAACCACCTGCTGCAGCTGCTGTGTCTGATCGCGATGGATCCGCCGTCCAACCTGGACGCAGACGCCATTCGTGACGAGAAGGTCAAGGTTCTCAAGGCGTTGCGCCCGATCACCGGCGAGCGTCTCAATACGGATCTGGTGCGTGGTCAGTACATTGCGGGTGCCGTCGATGGCCAGCACGTGCCGGGCTACCTCGAGGAAGAGGGTGCCAATACCGAATCCCAGACCGAGACCTTCGTGGCTTTCAAGACCGAAGTCTCCAACTGGCGCTGGGCCGGTGTGCCGTTCTACCTGCGGACCGGCAAGCGCATGCCGGAGAAGCTGTCACAGATCGTGATCCACTTCCGTCAGCAGCCGCACTACATCTTCGATCCGGACCAGCGCTCGCTGGCGGCCAACAAGCTGATCATTCGTCTTCAGCCGTCCGAAGGCATCTCCCTGCAGGTGCTGACCAAGGACTCCGGTCTCGACAAGGGCATGCGTCTGCGTCCGGGCCCGCTGGATCTCGACTTCAACAGCGCCTTCCCCAAGCGCCGTATTCCGGAAGCTTACGAACGTCTGCTGCTGGAAGTCATCAAGGGCCAGCAGTATCTGTTCGTGCGTCGTGACGAGATCGAACACGCCTGGCGTTGGGTCGATACCCTCATCGATGGCTGGGAATCCCGCGCCGCCACGCCGCGCCGTTATCCGGCCGGCTCTTGGGGGCCCGTCTCCTCGATCGCGATGATCACGCGCGATGGTCGCAGCTGGTATGAGGAGTATTGAGATGAGCGCCACCGTGAATGAGCAGGACCCGCGCGTACAGACCGCGCACTCTCTCGCCGAGTATCTGGCCGCTGCCTTGCGCGCTGATCTCGACGTTGATCCGTCAGCGCGTGCGCTGCTGGTGGTTTCCGGCGGCTCCACGCCCAAGCCGCTGTTTGCCGCGCTGCGCGACAAGCCGCTAGATTGGTCGCGGGTCGATATCACCCTCGCCGATGAGCGTTGGGTGAGCGAAGACGCCGATGACAGCAATGCACGCTTCGTGCGTGAGCACCTGCTGAGTGGTGCGGCCAGTGCCGCCACCTTCCATCCGCTGACCAATGCCGAGGCAGAGCCGGAGGACGGTTGCACAGAAGTGAGTGCTCGCATCGCGGCGCTCCCCTGGCCGGCTTCCGCGCTGATTCTTGGCATGGGCGGCGATGGCCATACTGCCTCGCTGTTCCCGGACGGTGACCGCCTGCAGGAAGCGCTGACCAGTGCGGATTGCTGTGTGCCGATGCGTGCACCCAGCGTGCCGCAGGCGCGTATCACGCTGTCTCTCGAGCGTCTGCGCCAGACGCGTCGTACCGTGCTTCATCTCACGGGGACCGACAAGCAGGCCGTGCTGTCGCGCGCGCTGAGCGACGTCGAGGCGGCCAGTGAACTGCCGATTCGTGCCTTCCTGTCCGCGCCGCTGGCGCTTTACTGGGCCCCCTGATCACATCGGCCGCGGCCAGCCACAAGGGAGGCTGGCCGCGGCACAAGGAGAACGCCATGAGCTTTGAAAAACAGCTTCCGTCGACTCGCACCACCGAGATCGACAGCATCTGCCAGAAAGCCTCCGTGCTGCCGGTGATCGCCGTCGAGCGCATCGAGGACGCCGTACCGCTGGGCAAGGCCCTCTACGAAGGTGGCCTGACCGTACTGGAAGTCACGCTGCGTACCGACTGCGCGCTGGAAGCCATCCGCCTGATGCGTGAAGCGCTGCCCAACGCCAGCATCGGTGCCGGCACCGTGCTGACGCCGGAACAGTATCGCCAGGTGGAAGAGCTGGGTGTCGACTTCATCGTCACGCCGGGCACCACCGAAGCGCTGTACCAGTACGGCGTGACCAGCAGCGTGCCGATGCTGCCGGGTGTCGCGACCGTTTCGGAGCTGATGACGGGCTGGCAGTACGGTTACCGTCGCTTCAAGTTCTTCCCGGCGGAAGCCGCGGGCGGCGTCAATGCGATCAAGTCCTTCGGTGGCCCGATCAGCGAAGCTCGCTTCTGCCCGACTGGCGGCATTTCCCTGAGCAACGCCGCTGACTACCTCGCGCTCAAGAACGTGATGTGTGTCGGTGGTAGCTGGGTCGCGCCGCAGAAACTGATCGATGCGGGTGACTGGGATGGTATCCGCGAGCTGGCGCGTGAAGCCTCAGAGCGTTTCCACCGCTGAAGCCTGATATCTGGATGAGTGCTGGTCACTGATCCAGCGGTTGCCTGCCAACGTCATGCACGCCGTGCTTGAGGCTGACAGGCTGCCAGTACTGCTCTCTCTCGACAGCTTGGCTGTTGCTTGTGACCCGTCTCTCGCGAGGCGGGTCTTTTTTTGTGCGCGTCATCTGGGGAGAGAGGCGAGGCTAGCTTGTCTGGCTGGAGTCGCTGGGCTGGTTGTGATGCCGGTTTCAGCGTTGCGGCGTGCTCAGCTGGCGGTAGAGGTCATCCAGCAAGGGCAGGGCCAGCCCATGTCGGACGGCGGCAAGGCGCAATGGGCCAAGGATCGCCTCGACCTCGGTAGGGCGACCGGCGAGCACATCCTGCAGCATCGAGGCGCGATTGTTGGCGGTCGCGCGGATGACCTGTTCGACCAGCGCCTGCCAGCCTTCCCTCGGGGCAGAGATGCCTTCGCTATCCAGTACCGCGCTGATCTCCTCGACCGCCTGGCGCACCATCGGGGCAAATGGCCGGTCGCGCAGCTGGCCATTGCGAATGCGATAGCGTGCCACCAGGGGATTGATCGCCGCATTGATCGCCAGCTTGTGCCACAGGCGAGTCTGGATATCCGGCGTCTGCTCGCACGCAAACCCTGCAGCCTTGAGCCAGTCACATTGCAGGAGAGCGGCCTGGTGGGACTGGCTGTCGGGATCGCCGTCGCCGTCACTTTGCCATGCGCCCAGCCAGGTGTGGCCGCGCCCGGCGTGTTGCACGCCAAGGTGCTGGAGTTCATCCGCGGTTGAGTCAGTGTCAGGCGCCGCGCTTGCGCTAGGCTCGGCTGGCAGCCAGGCGCCTTCGGTGGTGCTGGCGCATAGCAGATTGGCGTGGCGTTCGGCCAGCCACGGCTGAGCGCTCAGGCCATTCTGCCAGCAGGTCACGGGAGTCCCGGGCGTGATATGTGGTGCCAGTTGCTGCCAGACGGCGGGTACACCGTGGGCCTTGGTCGTCAGCCAGATGGTGGAAGGCTTTCTGGATGGCGAGCCTTGCAGTGTGTCAATTGTTGAATAATTTATCTTTGCGCTAACAGTGTGTGATTCCGGTGTGGTCATGTCGAGCATGACGTCTTGCCCCACCATTGCCTGACGCCCCAGCAGCAAGACACGCGGTAGCTCGGTTGCCCCCTGCTCACGCAGCTCTCGCTGGCGCGCTGCCATCAGCGAAGCCGCCAACAGGCGCCCGATGGCGCCCGGGCCGATGATCCACAGCCAGTTATCTTCCGGATCAGTCATTGTATGCATATTCGTCATCTTGTCATGGAGAGCAGTGCGTGAGCGCGGGAAAGGCCGGTTGTACTTCACCTGACCTGCTGTCAGCTGTCGGTCTTGCACCGTGACCCAGTCGCTCGCTTGCGGGGACTCCTGGTGGAAGCACTTTTACGAGAAGCGCCGTCAGTAGTGCTGCCAGAAGCGGTCTTGCCTGAAGAGCTGCCAGACGCGCGCTTCTTGTAGGACGTGGCCTTGCGACGCGAGCCGCCCTTGCCGCCGCCCTTGCGCGGCGCGGGTGTCGCACCGCCGACGCTGGCAAGTGCCGTGCTCAAGCGGCTGGCGGAGCTATCGGCGAGCAGCGCACGCAGATCCACGATCAGCTCGCTCAGGAAGGGCGCCGCCGGGTCGCCTTGCTCGTGGATCAGGCTCAGGCGTTGCTCCCACTGTGCGGTGCGCTCCGGACGCGATACGGCAGGCGGCAGGGCATGAATCAGCGCGCGACCGATACGCGTCGAGCGCATCGCCTGGCCTTCGCGCACCAGATAGCCGCGATTGATCAGTGTCTCGAGCATGCCGGCGCGTGTCGCTTCGGTGCCCAGGCCATCCACATCGCGCAGCGTGCGTCGCACCGCTTCATCCTCGACGTAACGTGCGATGTTCATCATCGCCTGGATCAGGCTGGCGTCATTGAAGGGCTCCGGCGGGCGGGTCTCTTTCTCCTCGATACCACAGTCGAGTACGCAGGCCGGTTCGCCTTCCGTCAAGGCGGGCAGTGGCGGCGGGGTCTTGTCATCGGCAGCTGCGTTCTTGTCAGAGGCCTTCTTGTCAGAGTCTTGCTTATCAGCTGTCTCCCCGGCCCCCGCAGCGCGCTGGAACAGCACCTTCCAGCCCTCGTCGATCACGCTGCGGCCACTGGCGCGGAAGGGCTCCTTGGCGAAGCGCAGCTCGACCTTGACCTCGCGATAGCGATAGGCCGGATAGAACTGGGCCAGCACGTTGCGGGTGATCATGCGGTAGAGGTTGGCTTCATCGCGCGACAGGCGCGCATAGTCCGGCTCGCGCCCGGTCGGCGCCAAGGCGTGGTGCGCGCTGACCTTGCTGTCATTGAAGGCGCGTGAGCGCAGGCTGAAATCGGCGCCGCCACTGAAGCGTTCAAGCTCACGGTCACCCACGCAGGCGCTGATCATCAGATTGGCCATGCCGGCGTGATGTTCACGCGGCAGATAACGGCAGTCGGAGCGCGGATAGGTGATCAGCTGATGACGCTCGTAAAGCGCCTGACAGGTGTCGAGGACCTTCTGGGCGGGCAGGCGAAAGCGGCGCGCGGCATCGACCTGCAGCGCCGAGAGCGAATAGGGCAGCGGCGCGGGCTGTGACTTGTCGCTGGCCTCGACACTTTCGACATGGCCATCGCCGAGGGTGGTCAAGGTCGCGAGATGTCGGGCGAGGCGCTCGGCGGGACGGCTATCCAGCAGGCGACCCTTGTCATCGAGTGGCAGCGGGGTGCCCTTGTCCGCCAGGCGTTGCAGCCAGGGCGAGCTGGGCGCATGCCACCAGGCCTTGAAGCTGCCCGCCGCCACACCTGCCTCGATCCACAGCGGGAAGAAGGCGCGGGGCTCGAAGGCCTCGATTTCCTCGTCACGGCGCACGACCAGTCCCAGCAGCGGCGTCTGCACGCGTCCCACCGACAATACGCCGTCGTGGCCGGCCTGGCGTCCGGTCAATGTCCAGGCGCGAGTCAGGTTCATGCCATACAGCCAGTCGGCGCGCTGGCGCGCCAGTGCGGCTTCATAGAGCGGCTGCCAGCGCTGATTGTCGTCCAGCTTGTTGAGGGCACGGCTGACGGCAGGGCGGTTCATGTCACTGATCAGCAGGCGTTTGACCGGCCCGCGCCAGCGCATGTGCTCCAGCACTTCCTGCACCAGCAGCTGGCCTTCACGGTCGGGGTCGCCGGCATGCACGACCTCATCGGCCAGCTTGAGCTGCTCGCGGATGGTCTTGAGCTGACCGCGCGCCTGGCTGCGTGGCTTGAGCTTCCATTGCTCGGGGATGATCGGCAGGTGATCCAGCGACCAGCGCTTGAAGCGCTCGTCGTAGTCATCCGGCGGGGCCTGCTCCAGCAGGTGGCCGATGCACCAGGTGACACGGGTGTCACCGGCATCGATATAGCCGTCGCGCTTGCTTGAGCGTCCGGGCAGCGCCTCGGCAATGGCGCGGGCGAGGCTGGGCTTTTCGGCGATGATCAGGCGCATCGGGCATCCTGCGGTCAAAGGCTGTCGATATGATGATCCATACAGTATGCCGTTGGCCCGAGGCGGGGATCAATCGTCGTCGAGCGCGCGACGCGCCTGGACGAGGGCGCGATACCAGTCGCGGTTGGCGGTCTGGATCAGCGGGGGGCGATTGGAGAGATAGCTGACCGGGTGGTGGTCCGCGGGCTGATAGTTGCTGAGCATGTTGAGCGTCGCTTCACGGGCGCCGAAGGTATCGCGCAGGAACTCGATGGCCAGCGGCTCCAGCTCGACGCGGTAGTGGCGCACCAGCGCGATGGCCAGTGATTCGGCGGTGCGTGACAGGTCATCGTCGATCTCGCGCACCATGGCGCTGCCCAGGGCCGCCTTGGCCGCCGCGGATTGATTGGGCTCCAGCTGGCCGAAATAGGCGGCGTTGGAGCCATTGATGGCGCGCTGCACGGCCGGGCGTGACAGGTGTATGTGGGGCTCCAGCGCGAGGGCGATCTCGACTGCCATCGCCTTGGCCTTGTCGACACCGACGCGCAGCACCGTCTCGCGCGCCTGGTAGGCGATCTCGCTGTCGACGCGCTTGATGCGACTCTCGTTCAAGTGATCGGCCAGATGCTTGCAGACCTCCGCCTTGGCTTCATCGTCCAGCGCGATGGTCTTTTCCTGGATGCGCAGACCACGACGGCCCGGACCGACTCGCAGGCGGGTGGCGTCATCGGACATCTGCGAGGCGATGTTTTCCCAGCGCTTGGACATCTTGAGGAAGACGGCGTGGCTGCGCCCTACCTGCTCGTAGGCATTGGTCACCGTCTTGTAGAGGCGGATGGCGTTGGTGAGGATGTCGGCCCGCGAGCGCAGTGCGGCGCGGTGTTCACGATCGCCCTCATTGACCGCGATCGCCAGATGCGTCACCTGCTCGGCAAGGGCGTCCATCGCCTGGGTGGAGCGCTCCAGCAGTACCTCGGCGCGCAGGCCGGAGGCGGCATCCTCCACCAGGGTGCCGGACTGCTCGGCCAGATAGACCGTCAGCGCCTTGAGGCGTGACAGGCCGGTGGCCTGACGTATGCGATAACGCGAGCGGGCATGCTCGAGGTTGTCCAGCGCGCGCGCCAGCTTCCAGCGGCCACGGTATTCGAAGGTCAGCAGCGGAATCTTGCGCCCGCTGATCAGCTCGAAGGCCAGAATCAACATCTCCTCCACGTCCTGCAGGGTCATCAGCAGGTCGTTGTCCTGCTCGATGGCCGCCAGCACACGCTCGATGAAGTTCTCGTCACGCGGCACACCGCTGTGCAGGTCGGGCGCGCGGCCTTCGAAGCGCTCACGCAGCAGGCCGATGGCCTCGGGGGCCAGCTCGGCCAGCTCATTGAACTGGGGCTCGAGCCATTCGCGGTTGAGGCTGTTCATGTCGCGGATACGCGCATGCAGGCCCACGCGACGGTAGACGTCGATCTGGCTGATGATGCGCGCGGCATCACGGTCATCGAGCAGCTCCAGCGCCGCCAGCTCAACCCCCTCCGGCGCCAGGTCCTGCTTGCGCAGCAGCATGGCCGCCGCTTCACGCCGGCGGGCATCGCCTTCCAGGCTCTCGACGATCAGATTGCGCGTGGCGAGGATCAGCTCCGGCACGGTGTCGATGACGCGTTCGATCTTGGCTTCGGTGCGGTCATAGCGCCGTGAGCTGGTCAGGTTGTGGGCGATATTGGCCACGATGCCCGCGACACCGGTGATGACGGTGTAGGAGATGAAGAAGATGTAGTTCTCGAAGGTCGGTTCCTTGCCGTAACCGAGCAGATAGCCGCCCCAGGCGCCGATCAGCGTCACCGGGCCTGCGGTCCACAGGATCTGCATCAGGCTCACCGACCAGGGCACACGCTCCACGGCCTGGGTAATGCGGCGAATCTCGTCGCGGCCCTCACGCTCCAGACGCACCTGGGGCGCGTCGTTGGCAGTGTTGGCTCGGGGACGAAAGGGGCTCGGCAACAGCAAGGCAGGCCTCCTTGATTGAACGGGGTGGGGCTTCTGGCACGACATGGGCTGCCGAGAGGTTCGTGAGCACGAGCCTCGAGCGCAGCGCGGGGCAAAGGGTGTCGTCAACAGTAGCATTGGGCAGCCTTTTGGCTCCAGTGAGCAAGGGCCGCAAGCGGGTCGAGCGTGGTAGAATTTCGCCCGCCACTGACTGGCCAGCGGGTCTCGCCAGGTCGTCAGGCTCACGCTAGGACATCAAAAAGCTCTGGAGGTTGTGTGGAACGAGACTTGGAAGCAGGAAAGGGTGCAGGTGACGGGGCTGAAGTCGTGTTGCTGGACGGCGGCATGGGCCAGGAACTGGTGCGTCGTAGCGGTCGTGAGCCGACGCCGCTGTGGTCGTCTCAGGTGATGCTGGACCAGCCTGAGCTGGTGCGTGACCTGCACCTGGATTTCATTCGTGCCGGCGCGCGCGTCATCACGCTCAATACCTACACGGCCACGCCGCAGCGTCTGGGCCTGGCGGGTGTCGGCGAGTCGATCGCGGCCATTCATGCCGCCGCCGGCAAGGCCGCGCGGGATGCCATCGCCCTGAGTGGCGAGGCGGACGTGCGCGTGGCAGGCTGCCTGCCGCCGCTGGTCGCCACCTATCGCCCCGATGTCGCGCCGAGTGCTGACGAATCCCTGGCCAGCTATCGCCGGCTGGTGGAATTGCAGGCACCGCTGGTCGATGTCCTGCTGTGTGAGGCGTTGTCTTCCTGCGTCGAGGCTCGCGCCGCTGCCACCGCCGCACTCGAGAGCGGCTTACCGGTGTGGGTCTCGCTGACGGTGAAGGATGATCTGACCGCGACCCTGCGCAGCGGTGAGCCGCTGGCCGACGCGATCAGCATGCTGCAAGCGATGGGCGTGGACGCGATCCTGATCAATTGCAGCGCGCCGGAAGCCATTCAGGGTAGTCTGGAAAATCTGCTGGCCAGCCCGCTGCCGACCGGTGCCTATGCCAATGGCTTCACCTCCATCGCGGAACTCAACCCCGGCGGCACCGTCAAGGACCTCAAGGCGCGCGAAGACCTGGGGCCTAAGCAGTACGCGGCGCATGCGCTGGGGTGGGTCAATGCCGGCATTCGTATCGTCGGCGGTTGCTGTGAGGTGGGCCCGGCGCATATCGCCTGCCTGGCCGAACAGCTCAGGTCAGCAGGTTATCGCTGCGTCAGCCGCTTGAGTGAGTGAACGATGAGGGGGGAGGCTTCCTCGTGATAGACTTCGCCCCTTGATTCGCAGGTTCTGACGGGCATCGCGCCTGAGGAAACGCCGAGGTGAACGCCGAGGCGACGATCGGGATGCGGTGTCTGCAGGACTGTGAAACGCTTTTTTAGGGAGATGCCATGCTTGCCGAGTGGGTCGAACGGCTCTTGAGTTACGCCAGTGGGGCACTTGATGCCATCCGCGCCGATGAATCCTTTCCTGCCTTCATGCAGTGGGCGCATTCGGAGGGCGTGAACTACAGCGGTGGCGACGAAGCGCTGGCGGTAGCGCTGGCGCCGGTGCTGTGGAGCCAGACTCCGCTGGTGCGACTCGACTTCGCGCGCGAGTCGTTGGCGCCGCCCGGACGCAACGAGCCTTGCTGGTGTGACTCGGGTCGCAAGTACAAGCAGTGCTGCGACAAGGTGCAGCTGCCGGCGATACCGGATCACCTGATGTGGATGCTGTCGCTGCGCGAGTTCAAGGGTGAACAGCTCAAGGCGGCGCTGGCCTCTGGTCTCGCGCCGGCGCAGGCGCTGCTCGAAGCGGGGCTGATCAGCGCCGAGAGCGGCAATCGTGGTCGAGCTCAGCAGATCATGGAGGCGCTGTTCGATACCAGCGACTGGTCGCGTCTGCCCGAGCAGGCCGAGCCTGGCTTCGAGCTGCTGCTGGACCTCTATCAGGAGCGCGGCTTCACCCGCAAGAAGGCGCTGCTGCTCGATGAGGTGCTGGAGCGCGGCCCTGCCTTCCTCCGCGGCGTCGCCCTGGAGCATCAATGTCTGCTGCATCTGGACAGCGATGATCTGGGCTCGGCGCGCGCCGCCTTCATTCGTGCCCAGCAGACGCTGCCCGATTCGCCGACGCTGGCGTATATCGAAGCCATGCTGCTGCTGCACGAAGGCCAGCCGGAAGAGGCGCAGGATCGTGCGCGCTTCTGGTGGCGTCGTCTGTCCAAGCAGAAGGACATCGAGCCCGGTCAGCTGGAATTCCTGGCGGATCTGGCCGAAAACCCGCGTGCCACGCTCGCCGAGCAGATGGTCAATTCCGATGAGTCGCTGTCGGATTCACTGGCCGCCCTGCAGGCGCTGTTCGAGGTGATCGAGCATCCGCCGCGTCTGGCGCTGGAAACGCAGGAAGATGGCAGTCTGCTGTTCCGTCAGAATGCGGAGCAGGCCGTGACACTCGGGCTCTGGGAGGCGGTCTTCCCGGCGCGTATCGAGGAAGAGGCGGCACTGGCGCTGGATATCGATCCCTGGGATGTCCAGGACCCCAACGAGTGGCTGCAGCAGCTGTGCGCCAGCCCCGAATGGCTGGACGTTCCGGCGGTGTGTCAGGGGCTGATTCTGGCACTGGCCAGTCGCTTCGGTAGCCTGCCGTGGATGTCGGACACCTTCTTCGTGCCGCTGGCACAGCGCTTCGATCGTTGGCTCGATCAGATCGAACAGGCCGGCGGCCTGTTGCGCTGGGAAGATGGCGACAACGCCCAGTTGCTGCGCTGTGGGCTGGGGCTGGTGATCGGCATGGAGCGCGGTGAGCGCGAGCGTTCGCGCCAGCTGGCGGAGCGCCTGCTCAAGCTCGACGAGGAAGACAGCCTCGGCCTGCGTGAGCTGGTGCTGGATCAGCTGCTGCGCGAAGGCCGCAACGACGAGGCCGTGACCCTCGCCGAACATGATATCGAGCGACGTGCCGTCGATGAGGAAATGCCGCTGTTGGGCATCCTGATGGGCCAGGTGCTGGCGCTCTATCGACTGGGTCGCGACAAGGACGCCGAGCAGGCACTCGAGATCGTGCGGGAAGCCAATTCGCATCTGATCAGCCTGCTGCTGGCGGAGCATCCGCGGCCGGTGAGTCTGGCGGTGGAAGCACCGGAGCCCGGCACGCGTGGTGAGGCCTGGCAGTACCGCACCCTGATGCGCGACCAGTGGAAGCGCAGCGAAGGCGCGCTTGCCTGGCTGGCCAAGCATCGCTGAGCCGGTGTCAAAGGCTGCTCATGCTGCCTGACGAGTGATCGCAAGCGCTCGCATGACTAGACCTCGTGTGACAAGGCCCCGTATGAAAAAACCCGCAGTGCCACGGCACTGCGGGGTTTTTCGTGTCTCGCCTTGCATCGCGAGGCGGGCTCAGGGGGAAGCGTGAACGGAGGCGATCACTGCTGCTTGCCTTGCTGACGCAGACGCCAGGCTTCTCGAATGGCGCCGCGTAGCCCCGGCGTCTGGCCGACCTGGATGGCCTCCAGCGTCGCGGCGAAGGCATCCGGTGTGGCGCGCCAATCCGGGGGCTGGATGGCACCTGCACTGCTGATGCCGACCCTGTCCAGTGGCGGTGGCGAGCGCTCGGGCAGTGCCCCGAAAAGCCGCATGCGGCTGTCCTGCACCTGGCGCAGGCGATGGCGAAGCTCCTTGTAGCGTGAGCCGAAGGGGCGTGTGGCCAGGGTGATCAGGGCCGCCAGAATCCGCTCTTGCCATTCAGGGCGTGCCGGGTTGCGGTAGGCGACGCCGCGTTGCGAGGCGGCACCTGCCTGGCGGCGGTCCTTGAGCCAGTGCGGGGCCGTCCTGTCGAGCGCCTCGCCTTCGAACAGGATGCCGGCGTTCACCTGTTGGCCACCGTGCACGCGGGTGAAGGGCAGGATGACGCAGTCCTCGAGCATGGCGCCTTCTTCCACGTAGCTGCCCTGTTCGAGGCAGCAGTGTCCCTTGAGCAGCACGCCGGGCTCCACATGGGTGGTGATGCCGGCGAAGCCGCCGGTGAGGCGCGATTCATCCAGGCGCGTCGCGCCGGCGGCGTAGTAGACGTGGTGCAGGTCCTGCTCGCCGGGCAATACTCCGCGCTCGCCATGTGGTGTCAGGCCTGAGTCATCGGCATCGAGTGCCTGCATCACCAGGGCGTGATAGTGCGACAGCGAGGCCAGCAGGGCCGGCCCAAGCCCGGGATTGTCGCGCAGCTCCGGCCAGTGCAGGCGAGCGAGAGACGGGTCTGTCACGCTGGTTGGATGGCAGACCGGCGCGCCCGACGCCATGGCCTGCTCGCTGATCGCGAGGCTGTCATCCTTGAACCACTCCGGCATCAGCAGCACATCGGCGCGCAGCACCGGAGCGGGCAGGGCAGCCATGGCGCCGAGGCGCTTGATCTGCTCGCGCGGGTTTCGCTCGCCGGGCATCGGCAGAATGTCGAGATCGATGCCCCAGCGTGAGCCATCGGCGATACGCGCCCGGAACCACTCGGGGTCACGGGCGATGATCAGGCTGATATGCGTCACGCCTCGCCCGACCAGCAGGTCGAGATTGCGCTCCAGCACGCTGCGTCCGGCAATCGGCAGCAGCGCCGGCGAGTAACGGCGGTCAATCGGCGCGACTTCCTGGCCGAGGCGGTCCGCCAACAGGATCACATGCATTGCACACCTCCTTGGCATGAGTCGTGATATTGGCGCAGCGCAGCACGAATGAGAGAGGGAGTCTCACGCATCAGTAGGCTCCACGGCTGGTCAGAACAGCAGGAATCGTGCGCAACAGCAGCTTGATGTCTTCCTTGATGCCCTGACGATGCAGGTAGAAGAGATCCAGATGGATCTGTTGCTCGAAGGACAGGTCCGAGCGGCCCGACACCTGCCACAGCCCGGTCAACCCCGGGGTGGCATCCAGACGCATGCGCGCGCGCGCCTCGTAGAGCGCCACCTCGCGGGCGAGGGCGGGGCGTGGCCCGACCAGCGCCATCTCGCCGCGCAGCACGTTCCATAGCTGCGGCAATTCATCGATGGACAGCTTGCGGATGATACGACCCACGCGCGTGATGCGCGGGTCCTGCTTCATCTTGAACAGTACGCCACCCTCGCTCTCGTTGGCGGCCTGCAGTTCGCGCAGACGCTCTTCGGCGTCGATGTACATCGAGCGGAACTTCCACAGCTTGAACGGCTTGCCGTGGCGCCCGATACGCTCCTGACCGAACAGCACCGGGCCTGGCGATTCCAGGCGGATGGCCAGCACGGTGCCCAGCAGCAGCGGTGACAGCACCAGCAGCACGCCGCTGGCACCGACGATATCCATGGCGCGGCGCGCGCGCGGGGTCAGCCAGTTGCTCACTCGCCATCGAAAGTGGCGCCAGTTGGAGCGTGACTTCATCCACAGGCCGCGGCCGGGAATCGCCTCTTCCCCATACCTGCGCACGCTCATCAGAAAGCTCGGGTTGCCAAGCACGTAGCGCTTGAACATGCGGCGTGGCTCCATCAGCAGCCGCCAGGCCCATTCCATGCCCAGTCTGCGCACGACGCCCGGCGCACGCGGGATGCGCTGGGAATAGAAATCGAAAAGACCGCCGACGCCCATGACCACCGGCACCTCGAGTCGCTCACGGTAGGTCGAGATCCACTTCTCCTGGGCCGGCACGCCCATCGCCACCAGCAACAGGTCAGTGCCCTGATTGATCTGCGCCAGCACGTCGTCGATGATTTCCGGGCCGATGAAGCCGTGATGCACGCCACTGATCTCGAGCGTCGGCCATTGCTCGCGGAGCTTGTCGGCCATCCTGTCGGCCACGCCCGGCGCGGCGCCGAGCAGGAACAGGCGCTTGTTCTCCGCCACCAGCATGTCGCACAGGTGGGGCAGCAGATCGGTGCCATTGAGGTTGGCTTCGAGCTCCTGGCCGAGCATGCGGCAGGCCATCTTGACGCCGCTGCCATCGGGCAGCAGCAGGTCGCTGTCATGCAGTACCTGCATGTAATAGCGATCGACCTGGGCCACGTTCAGGCAGTGTGCATTGACGAAATTGACGGTGCGCGGCTGCGGGTCGCTGATCCAGCTCTTGAGCAGGCTCAGGCAGGTGTCGAGACTGGTGTTGACGAAGGGCACCCCCAGCACCTTGACGTGAGGCAGCGTCTTGACGCGCTCAGTGGTGAAGAGGGCTTGATCCAATGGCTGGCTCATCATGGCGACTCCACTTCATGAGCGTCCTGCTGTTGATTCGGTCTGGCCGACTGCGGGCGCGGCGCATTGTCGATCTTCTTCTTCTGCGCCTTGCCGATGACCCCTTGGGCGAGCCCTTCACAGCGTAGATAGAGACTCTTGGGCATCATGCGCAGCATCAGGGCGGCCCCTGCCGTGGCAGCGGTGCGCCCGAATTCCGCCTTCCAGATGCCCGGCCATGCCTTGACGGCGCGGCGGCAATACGCCCAGGCAGCATCCCCGTCACGCAGGCGAATCGCCTGACGCGACAGGTAGCGCAGTTGGTAGGCCTGGGCGCGGGGATACCATTGCTCGATGAAGTCAGGCGCGTAGGCGCGCGTCAGCTCGACGATCGCAAGCCAGCTCTGGTACTGGCGCTCCAGTTGTGCCGAAAGCCCGCCTTCATTGAGCCGGTAGCGGGTCAGCGGCTCGGGAATGCCTTCCACCGTGGTGCCGGTCTTGAGGGCGATGCGGGTCCAGCACTCGATGTCTTCGCTCTGGCGCAGACTCTCATCGAAATAACAGGGCAGCACGCCGCCCCCCTTGATCTCACAGTCGAAGGCGATGGCCTCGAGAATCTCGCGGCGGATGACCGGTGCCGAGCCATTGCCCACCGGATTGCGACAGAACAGCAGCCCCGGTGTGATATCAGTCAGGCTCGGCATCTGGTAGTAGTCCAGCGGTTCGCCGTCGGCATCGATGAAGGCCGAGCGCGAGAAGGACAGGCCTACCTCGGGGCGTGCCTCGAGGTGCTCGCGGTGGCGCGCCAGCTTGGCGGGCTCCCAGATGTCATCGGAGTCCAGAAAGGCCAGATAGCGGCCCTGAGCGGCACGTACGCCGGTGTTGCGGGCCCCGGCCAGGCCGCGATTGACCGGATGCGTGATCAGCGTGACACGCGGGTCGTCATAGGCCTCGCAGATCGCCCGGCTGCCATCGGGGGAGCAGTCATCGATGATGAGCAGTTCGAAGTCGCCGTCCTCCTGCGCCAGCACGCTGTCGATGGCGGCCGCGACGAAACGTTCGACGTTGTAGATCGGCATGATGACCGAAAAGGTCGGGGTCATGGTCTGGCCTCCTGGACGTCCCTGTCTGGGGAAAGCGATGCGGTGGATGCTGCGTGAGGTGTGTCTGGTGTGTCTGGCGAGTCTGGTGGCGGCGCATCTGTCACCCGGCCGTCCTGAGCGAGGATCAGCCGGCGCGTCCACAGGTAGCCGGGTAGCGCGGCCAGGCTGATGCCGACCAGAATGCCGGCCGCGACGCCATTGATGCCGAAGGGCACGCCGGCGAACATGCCGGCGCCGAGCATCAGCGTCATGAAGATCTGCAGCTTGAGGTCTGCCCCGGGCATGCCCTGGGCGCGCAGCAACTGGCCGCAACTGTCGAGCAGGATGCGCGGCAGGGCGGAGAGGCAGATCAGGATCAGGATCGGCAGGGCGCCACGCTCGACCCAGGCCTCCCCGAACAGGATCGGCACATACCAGGGCGCCAGCAGGCTCTGGGCGATGATGGCGGGCACGGCGACCAGCGCGAACAGGCGCATGCCGTGGTGCATGCGTGCCAGTCGCTCGCGAGACGTCATGTCGCCGCACAGCTGGGGGAAGATGGCGGTGGAGTAGGCGCGCAAGAGGCCAAGGCTGATGCCGAGCCCGGCATTGAAGGCAAAGAAGTAGACGCCGAGCACGTCCATGGCGAACAGGGCGCCGACCAGCAGGTAATCCATCTGCTGGCGCAGCACCGAGACCACCTCGACGCCCATCATCGGGCGCGCGAAGCTCATCAGCGGCCGCGACCACAGCGTGGAGGGGCGCTCATCGATGCGCCATGACTCGCACCAGCGGTAGGTCAGGGTCCAGATGGGCGTCACGATCAGCTTGGGCAGGATCAAGGCCCAGAACCCGGCACCCATGGCGGCCAGCAGCATCACGCCGACGGCCTCGCCGATGCTCTGGCCCATCTCGATGCGCGCCGTGATGTGCAGGCGGTTGCTGCGCAGAATTCGCGCCGCGTTGATGGCGGCGGGGGGCAGCATCGGGAAGATCAGCGCCAGCGCTATCAGCGGCAGGGTCAGATCGGGAGCGTCATAGAGGTAGGCCAGCAGCGGGGCCAGTGCCATTTGCAGCACCATCAGGCCAAGACATACCACCCAATTGAACCAGTAGGCATCGCGGCACAGGCGTTCATATCCCTCGCGCCCGGCCTGCACCAGGGCGGGTACCACGGCGGCATTGGAGATGGCGTGCATGATCTCGTGCGCGGTAAGCACGATGGCGGCGATACCGAAGGACTCCGGCGCGATCATGCGCGCCGCCACCAGGGTCGCGCCCAATCGCGCGATGCGGTGCACCCCTTGCGACATGCCCATCCAGGCCAGATTGCGGATCAGACGGCCATTGCCACCGTCTCCGCCACCTGTCAGACGTGTCTTGAGTCGCGTGATCACACCCATCGCCTGGCTCCCTGGCTTGTCGTGCCTTTCCAGGCATCTGGTCTTGTCAGTCATGCTTTTGAACGGCTGGTGTAGCCACTCTAGCGCAATGTAGTGATGAATAGGCGTGATCTGGCGCAGCCTTGTTCCACTATCCCGTGAACGGGCTAGGTTGCCGTGTCGCTGCTGCCGGTATCGGCGGAGGCGGGCGCTGCCCTTGAAAGCGGCTTCTCCACATCCACCGGCCCCATGTTGTGGATATGCCCTTCGCTGGCGGGCAGGCCCGCCAGCTGGTGCGCCTTGCCGATCAGGATCAGGCCTGGCCAGATCAGGTAGGCCAGAATCTCCAGGTTCTCGCCGAAGGAGTAGACGAACAGCAGGCCGACCATGATCAAGCCCAGCTGCACGACAGGGCGGCCGACCACGAAGCGCAGCAGATGCAGCAGGCTGACCAGCATCGGCACCAACAGCGCGAACAGGCCGAAGATGCCCTTGACGAACAGCAGCCCATACCAGCTGTGGTGTGAGCCGATCGGCATGTACTCCACCAGGTGCGGGCCGCGTTCGACGATGCCGTGGCCGAACCACGGCGCCTCGTTGCGCCAGCGATCCACCGCGATGCGCCCCAGCGCGGCTCGCACTCGGGTTGAGTCCGCCCGCGAGCCCTTGAAGGCGGCGATGAAGTTGTCGATGGCTTCCAGGATCGGCGCGCCCAGAAAGCCACCGATCAGGCTGACGCCGGAAAAGCTGAACCATAGCCACGGCTTGTGCAGACGCTTGAGCAGGAACATCCCGGCGCTGATCAACACCAGCGACACCAGCGCCATGCGCGAGCCGGACATCAGGATCATCAGCACGCTGCCGCCGATGCCGATCGCCTTCCACAAGGGATGTTTCTCGAGCAGGGCACAGGCGAAATAGATGCTGGCGACAAAGCCCACCGCCGGCGCCCAGGGCGTGAACAGGCGCCAGCGCGGCATGCCGCTGCCGGGGTCAATCTCATAGAGCGAGACGGCGAAGAATTCCGGCCCCGGCCCGCCGATGGCCTGCAGCGGCGAGACGAAGGGCACCTGGGGCAGCCCCGCCAGCCAGGCGCCGACGAATACCGGCAGCAACAGCATGGTGTGCAGGCAGACATGCATGGCCGCGCGGATGATCACCGCCGGGCGGATCGCCAGACAGCCGATGATCGGGAAGACCGCCAGCAGCGCCCAGCCCTTGGCCCAGCCGATGGAGGACTTGATCAGCTTGCCGGTGCCGAGGTTCTCGATCAGGTGGCCGGCCAGCAATGAGAACTCCATCACGATCATGCCGATGATCCATACCCATAGCGGCCAGGGCAGGCGCGGAAAACGCTGGCGGCCCTTGAGGTGCAGCCAGGCGGCACGCATCACCAATGACCATGCCAGCACCGGTGCCAGCACATAGAGGCCGCCGACCAGATAGAACAGGTAGGTCGCGGTGATCGAGAACCAGATGATGCGTTCTTCCGGGGTCTCGGGGCGGACATCCGCCTCTGGCCCCGCCTTCAGGGAAAACATCGGCGGCTCACACGCTTTGCTGCAGACGCAGCAGGTAGGGTTTTCTGATCCACAGGAGAATCAGGCCGATGATACTGAAGACGCTCGCGGCAAGCGCGCCGACGATGGCCAGCTTGATGCCCAGCGAATCCGCCTTCTCGGGCAGTGGCGGCGGATCGAGAATCTGCAGCATCGGGTAGCTGGCGAAGGGGTCGATCTGACCGATGTCGATCTTGGCCAGCGCCGTGGTGTAGACCGCCGTGGCGACCTGTTGCTCGCGCAGCAGGTCCTGCAGCTGGGCGGCCTTGGCGACGCTGTTGTCCAGCCGCTGCTGGCGGGCCGCCAGATTGGCCCGCCCGGTGGCAAGCTCGCTGATCACGCCGCGCCGCTGGGTATCCAGGGTGATCAGCTCGCCGACCAGGGTGTCCTGATTGGCATGGCCGGACGCGGCACGCAGGGCATTCTGGTTGCGCGAGGACTGACGGGGCAGCAACTGGCGCATGCGTGAGGCCAGCGAGCGCTCGAGGGAATCAAGCCCCGCGGCCAGATTGATGACTTCCGGATTGCGCTCGCCCCATTTGCCGCGCGCTTCATCGAGACTGGCCGCCTGCTCCGCCGCCTGCGTCAGCAGCGCCTGATAGCGGGCGTCGCGCTGCAGGGCGATCACGCCACCGGCCTGGCCGGCGTCCAGTCCCAGGCGACTGGACAGGGTGGCGAGCCGGGCATTGAGGGCCGACAGCTCGCCATCACGCGTCTCGAGTGTGTCCTTGAGCGCCTCGACACTCAGCGTCAGTTCCTTGAACTGCTCTATGGAAACCAGCCCAGAGGTGGACTGGAACTCGAGCAGCTTGCGCTGGGTTTCCTTGAGCGTGCGATCGTAGGTCTCGAGCGAGCGGCGGATGACGGCTTCGCGGCGCGCCTGCTCATCATTGCGCAGCTGTTCGATCACCTCATTGAAGGCATCGATGTGCGCATTGGCACGTGCAAGCGCGGCCTTGGCGCTCGGCGCGCTGGTCTGGAAGGCGATCAGCGCGGTCTGGTCGGTCAGCTTGATCTTGGGCTTGCCGTAATCGTCGGGATGCATGTCGACCGTGCTGGCGGCACGCTCGAGCACGGCAGGGCTCTCGGCGATGGCGCGATAGTTGACCTTGGGGTCCAGCGAGGAGCTGGAGTAGGAAGAGTTGGCGCTGGTGCTGGCCTGGCCGATGCTCTCGAAGTTCACCGACAGGCCGGAGCCGGTGCCCGGCAGGATCATCGTCCAGCTGGTGGTGTAAGTGACAGGTGCCACGGCGATGAAGGCGATGGTCAACCCCCAGATGACACTCAGGATGGCGGTCGCCAGCAACAGGTAGGCAGCGCGGCGGGTGCGCGGGCGCATGCTGGAGCCACGCGCCGCCCAGCCCAGCAGGACGCCCAGGAGTCGGCGCCCCAGTGAGGGCTTGGCTGCGTCTTGTGGTGTGTCGGGTGAGCGGGACTCTGTCATGCACATCCTTGTCGCGTGGTAGTGATCAGTCGCATTCCATCAACGGACAGGCGATGGGTTACAGCAGAGTGGCCGGCGTCAGCAGGTCAGTCAGTGTGCGGGCGATATCACGGATGTTGGTGACACCGGAGTCATAGCAGCCGACCACATCTTCGGGCATCAGATAGGGATTGACGCCCACATCCGCCGGATTGGCCAGCAGGGCATCGATACCGCGATCGACCACGACCGGCTGATGCGTCATCGGGTTGGTACTGATCAGCACCGCGCGGCGCGAGCCGGAGGTCGCCTGGATGCCGCCGACGCAGTTGGCATTGATCACGCCCTGCAGCATGCGCACGCCGTAAGGCACCTGCGAGCGCAACACCGTGTAATTGCTGACGTTGTTGTTGTTGGCAGGGGTGGTCAGGTTGGAGGCATAGATGACGATGCCCGGCGCGGTGAGCGGCGAGGGGCGCATCAGAGCGGCCTGGAAGGCGCCGCTGGAGGGCACGTGGATGCGGTCCCCCACACGCAGCCAGGGATTGGCGGCATACTCGCCGTCGATCAGGCCGCGCATGTCGAGAACCTGTGTCTGGCCGTCGCGAATCAGCTCGATATGGCTCAGGTCCGCGTCGGGGCGGATGCCGCCGGCCGTGGTCAAGGCCGCCGACAGACGACGCTGTTGACTGGCATCGCCGCCGGCGAAATCGCGGCGCACCATGCGCTCTTCGGGCAGGCGGGTATTGATGACCGCCTCGCCCGGGAAGAACACCGCGCCGGACACCGCAACGGCCAACGGAGCCCATTCCTCGAGCCGGATGCTGACATGCGCCAGCCCCGGGCGAATCAGCTCTTCCTGCACCAGACGCCGGGTGATCTCATCCGCTAGGGCGTCGATGGTCTTGTTGGAAGCCTCGACCGGCGAGAGCCACGGCAGGCGCAGGCGTCCGTCATGATCCACCTCGTAGCTGCCATCGAAGAGTTCGCTGCCGGCGACCCTGACGCTCAGACGATCGCCCGCCGCCAGCCGCTGGTCATCGCCCGCGGGCAGTTGCATGAAGCGATCATCGGCATGAGGGGCAGGCAGCTCCAGCGGCCAGTGGGTCGCCTGTTGCCAGTGATCTTCGGCGGGGGTGTCGTCCAGCATGATCGGTGTACAGCCGCCCATCAGGCCGGCCGTGATCGCGACACCCACCAGGCGTCGAAGAGAGCGGAAAAGGGAGCTGGGCCGAGTCAGATCGCGTTTCATCAGGCTACCTCACAAGAAGGCCCTGTCCGCGTGTCGCCGCTCGACTCCAGCAGCGGGTCGCGCTGATAGTAGATATCGAAGAGCTCGAACAGGCGCACGCGCTCCAGCTCTGTCTGCATGACCGGCGAGGGTTCGACCACCACCAGCGCCGCCGGGGACAGCGCATCATGCAGGCTGACCAGCACCGAGAGCCCATCGGCATCGATGGCCTCGACATGGCTGAGGTCCACCGCCAGCGTGCCGGTGTGCTCAGGAATCATCGCCAGCATCTCCTGGCGGAAATAGCGCGCGAGCTCGCCTGTCAGCTGGGCAGGCGGCGTGATCATGATGCCTTCGTGAATCCGGGTGGTGATGGGCATGACGGGCTCCCTGTGCTTGATGTCACCGCCTGGCGCCAGCTGGGCCTGCGGTGCAGCTTGTTATCTTTATGCACTATGCCGCATAAGCATCGTTTACCTGCTGTTACAGTGTCAACGACGCCGACTGACTTGCCTCATTCTTTCTTGCTGGGTTTCGTGGTGCTACCTGCTGTTTTCGGGCTCTCCTGCTGTTTTCGGACTGTCCAGGTTGCCTGCGCGGCGTTGTCACTCGCCCGACATGGCGGGTGACTTGTGTGGCGTGGCCAGCATCGCGCCCCAGTGGCGGAAGCGCAGCAACAGCAACAGGCCCGGTATGGCGGCCAGCGTGCAGATCCAGAAGAAGCTGTCCCAGCCGGCCGCATCGGCCAGATAGCCGGAGGGCGCGGCGATCACCACGCGCGGCAGGCCCATGATCGATGAGAGCATCGCGTACTGGCCGGCGGTGAAGCGCTTGTCGGTCAGCGCGCCCATGAAGGCGATGAAGGCGGCGCTGCCCATGCCGGCCGCCAGGTTCTCGAAGGCGACCACCGCCGCGAGCCACGCCAGCGAATCACCGACGTGATGCAGCCAGACGAAGCCGGCAGTCGATACCATCTGCAGGATGCCGAACCACCAGAGCGCCCGATAGATGCCGATGCGCATGATCATCAGGCCGCCGAAGAAGGTGCCGGCCAGCAATGGCCACAGGCCGAACAGCTTGACGGTCGCACCGATCTGGGAGTTGCTGAAGCCGATGTCCTTGTAGAAGGGCGTGGTCAGATTGCCCGCCACGGAATCGCCCAGCTTGTAGAGCAGGATGAACAGCAGCAGCCAGATGGCACCATCGCGCTTCATGAAGTGGCGGATGGGGTCCCACAGGATCTCATGCAGATGATGGGCGCGCGGCGCGGCCTGTGCTTCGGGCTCCGGTGCCAGCAGGGTCACCAGCATGCAGGCGCCCAGGGTCGCGGCCATGATCAGGTAGGTCACGCGGAAGCCGATCATGTCGGCCAGCACCAGGCCACCGGCCGAGGCCATCAGCATGCCGATGCGGTAGCCATAGACATAGAAGCTGGAGCCCAGCCCCAGCTCGTTGTCCGGCAGATGCTCGCGCCGATAGGCGTCGATCACGATGTCCTGGGTGGCGCTGAAGAAGCTGACCGCCAGCGCGATGGCGCCCATGGTAAGCGGCGACATGTGCGGGTCCTGCAAGGCAAGCAGCGCGATCAGTGCGGTCAGGGCCAGCTGGGCGATCATCAGCCAGCCACGGCGCCGGCCGAGCACCGGCGGCATGATGCGGTCCAGCAATGGCGCCCACAGAAACTTGAGGGTGTAGGGCAGGCCGACCAGCGCGAGCAGGCCCACGGCGTCCAGTGAGACACCGGCATCCGTCATCCAGGCCTGCAGCACGCTACCGGTCAGCAGCAGTGGCAGCCCGGAGGCGAAGCCCATCAGGAACGTGATACCATGACGGCCAACGAGTAAGCGTAAATCCTTTGAAGTCAAAGCCTTGCCTGTCCATGCAGAGGGTGTGGCCGCGCGTGTCACACGCACGGTGAGCGGCTATCTGCCGCTTGCGTCATTCATGGCCGGATTGTCGCACTGCCTGAGGGCAAGAGCCATGCATTGTCCTGCCGGTCAGCCGACAGGCATGATGCAGGTTCGAGACACGCATGAGTGGGGCAGGTAGGCAATGAGAGGTCATCATGAGTGAAGCCCGAGAAGCTGCCAAGGCGCATTGGTATCTGATCCAGTGCAAGGGCGGGGAATCCTTCCGTGCGGCGGAGAACCTCACCAATCAGGGATTTCACGTCTTCCACCCCCTGTTGGAGGTGGAAAAGAAGCGCGGCGGCAAGCTGCGTTGGGTCGAAGAGCCGCTCTTCCCCTATTACCTGTTCATACGCCTTGATCAGATGGATGACAACTGGCGGCCGATTCGCTCGACCCGTGGCGTGCTCAAGCTGGTCAGCTTCGGCAACACGCCGACGGCGGTGCCGACGCCTCTGGTGGAAGCCCTGATCGCCAGCGGCGAGCAACGCCAGGAGCAACCGTCGGAGAATGTCTATTTCCGGGCCGGCGAGCAGGTCGAGATCATCGATGGCCCCTTGAGTTCGCTCAGTGGCGTCTTCGAGAGCGCGAAGGGCGATGAGCGCGTCATCGTGCTGCTCAATCTGATCAATCAGCAACAGCGTGTCGAGCTGTCCAGTCGTCAGCTGCGGCGTAGCGAAAGCTGAGCTGCCGACCTGTCTCACCCGACTTGATCCGCGAGACCGCATTGCACCTTTCTTCTGGAGTGGTTCCCATGGCGATTACTTCCCAGCAGGTCGTCAGCCTGCATTACACCCTGCGCACCGCTGATGGCACTGTGCTGGATAGCTCCCTTGAGCGTGAGCCGATGGATTACCTGCATGGCCACGACAATATTCTGGCAGCGCTCGAGAGCGCGCTTGAGGGCTGCGATGTCGGCGACCGCAAGGTCGTCAATCTGACGCCAGCCGAAGGCTTCGGTGAGCGGGATGAAGGCCTGGTGCAGTACTTCGGGCGTGATGCCTTCGGCCCGGGCGAGATCAACGCCGGCATGCGCTTTCAGGCCCGCACCCCGGAAGGCCAGCGGTCGGTCACGGTGCTGGAAGTCGGTGAACAGCAGGTCAAGGTCGACGCCAATCATCCGCTGGCAGGTCAGGCGCTGAGCTGGGAAGTCGAGGTGCTGGAAGTGCGCGATGCCACGCGTGCCGAACTCTCGGCCGGTCATCCGCTCGGTCTCGATGTCAGCCATACCGAGATCGAAGACAAGAAGGTGCGTCGCTGAGGTAGGCATTGCGGATGGGGGCGACGCTCAAGCTCCTCGTTGCAGCCCCTCTTCAACACAGACAGCCCCGCTGCCGGAATCCTCGGCAGCGGGGCTGTCTGTTGTTGGGGCCTATAGCGATGGAGAAAATTGATATGGATCAGTCGTCTGCGCGCCAGCCGCACGGATCGAGCCGTGAAACCTTCAGGACTTGATGCAGATCAGATTCGCGCGGGGCGTGGAGGGGTAGAGTGTCCTTGTCGAGGCCGCAGCAGGCCGACACAGGCGGAAGAGTTATCGATGTCAGAGCTATCGATGTCAGAGCTATTGATATCAGAAGCAGAGGTGTCAGCTGCCGACAGAGGCTGACATTCAGGGAGCCCCTTGGGGAAGGGGCAGGCCAGGATGGCCGCTGTCAGAATCGGGCTTTTTTGCAGGTGCCGATTCGCCGTCAGGGGAGGGGGAAACCCCGCTAGCCGACCTTCGGGTCGGCTTTTTTGGTTGTGGGGTCCAGAGGGGGAATGGCTAGCATCGCGTTTGCATGACGCTGGCTTGCCTGCGGGTTGCTTGAAAGGTGTTGCCCATTCGTGCCAGTTCTTGCCAGTTCTCTGGGAGGAAGAGAGTCGATGGACAGGCAACCCCGCAACTGGCACGAGGTTGCCTGCCCGGCGAGACGGCTCAACTATTGTTGCTGGCAGTCTTGAGGCTCTCGACTTCCTTGTGGGAGTCGACGGCCTTCCCGGTGGTGGTCTTGTCGATGCTCTGACTTTTCTTGACAGCCTGGCTCTTCTGGATAGCTTCGTCTTGCTTGACCGACGGGCTCTTCGTGTTGATGGCCGAGGTCGTCTTGCCCGGTTTGCCCGGCTCGCCCAGCGTCAATGTCGTGTTCATGCGCTTGAGCGTATTGGGGCCGATTCCCTTGATTTCGGTCAACTGTGCCACGTCGGTGAAGGGCCCGTTCGCCTTGCGCCATTCGATGATGGCCTGGGCCTTCTTGCCACCGATGCCCTTGAGCTCGGTCAGTTGTGCGGCAGTGGCGGTGTTGATGTTCATGTCTGCGGCCTGGCTGGTCGGTGACAGTACCAGCAGGCTGGTCACGAGAAGTGTTCCTAGCAGGGTTTTCATGGTCGCTTCCTATGCTCACATCAGGGCGGTCGATTGGAAGTGCGCGGGGCGACCACCCGAGGCCCTGCGCGAGAAATACTCTGGCTCAGGTATTAGATTTGTAGTCATTTAGATTTAAACGATTTCTCATCCTTGCGCGGCTTTCGGCGCTCAACGCAAGAAAGCACTACGAGCGTTAGCCTGCTGATTCGATTCGTCTTTCCCTGGGCATACAACGACAGAGCCGAGCGCTATAATGTTGCCCCGAGCCCATGACCTCCTGTCATTGCGCCTGCCACATCGCCTGGAGCCCGGATGCCTGCCACGACTTCCCCCCTGATCATCGCCCTCGACTACCCGGACATGAGTGCTGCGCTTGCCATGGCAGACCAGCTGGATCCTGCGCGCTGTCGCGTCAAGGTAGGCAAGGAGCTGTTCACGCGTGTGGGTCCCGAGATTCTCAAGGCATTGCATCAACGCGGCTTCGAGGTCTTTCTCGATCTCAAATTCCACGACATCCCCAACACCACCGCCCAGGCCGTGCTGGCGGCAGCGGAGCACGGCGTGTGGATGACCAATGTCCACGCCTCAGGTGGTGCGCGCATGATGCAGGCCGCCGCAGAAGCCCTTTCGACTCGCGGCCTCGATACCCAGCTGATCGCCGTGACGGTGCTGACCAGCATGGAACAGGCCGATCTGGCCGGTATCGGGCTGGATGTCACGCCGCTTGCGCAGGTCGAGCGGCTGGCGGCTCTCGCCCAGCAGAGCGGCATGCACGGTGTGGTGTGCTCCGCACGTGAGACCCCGAGCCTCAAGGCGCTGTGTGGCCCTGAGTTCCTGAAGGTGACGCCGGGTATTCGCCCGAGCTTCGCGCAGGCCGGTGATCAGCGGCGCACCATGACGCCCGGTGAAGCCATGGCAGCCGGTAGCACCCATCTGGTGATCGGGCGTCCTGTTACCCAGGCGGAGGATCCGCTGGCGGCGCTGGCGCTGATCGAGCAGGAGCTGGGCGCCTGATCGGCTGATTGTCTGCCTCATGGGTAAAAAAAGACGCCAGTCGCAGACTCTGCGACTGGCGTCTTTTTCATGGCAGTGATCACTGCTGCTGATCACTCGCTCACGTTTTGCGCGACTGCCTCAATCGGCAGACTTGATATGCCAGCTGACCTGAACGCTGCTCTCGAGGCTCAGCTCGCCGGGGCGGTATTCGCTGCCGCTGCTCTTGGCCTCTGCCATGTCGGCACGCATTGCCATCATCTGCGGGCGCGGGCTGTGTGAGGACTCATTGATCGACTGCACGCTGCCCAGGGTCGCGCCGAGGGTCTCGGCCATCAGTTGTGCCTTGTGACGTGCCTTGCTCAAGGCTTCCTGCAATACCTTGTCTTCCAGGGCATCCCGTTCACTGATCTGATACTGCACACCGGCCAGTTGGTTGACGCCAGCGCCCAGCAGCAGGTCGATGACTTCCGGTACCTTGTCCAGGTCATCGAGAGAGAGGCTGATCGGGCGTTCGAGGTGCGTACGGCGCCATTGCTGGGGCTGCTGCTGACCATTGTTGCGCTCGTAGTACTGCTCAGGGCGCAGGTTGAGGCTACCGGCGCTGATCTGACGGCTGTCGATGCCCGCTTTCTCCAGTGCCTGAATCAGGGTCGTTATGCGTGATTCCAGTGACTCGCGTGCCTTGCGAGCCGCCTGGCCCTCGGCCTTGCTGTCCGGAGCCTTGTCATCCACCTTGCGCGCGGGCGTCTTCTCCCACAGGCGTGCCTGGATGGTTGCCTTGTCGGGTGCCGCCTCCAGGCTGGCGCTGGCGCTGACATGCACCAGAGCCGGTGCGGGCGTCTGGTCGGCGCGGGCCATGTGCGTGGCGCCGGCGGTGCAGAGCGCCAGGCCGCATAGCATGGCGGTACGACGCAGGCGCTGGGCGAGGGGGGCGGGGCCTCTGGTGGCGTGGTTCATCAGCATGGGAATTCCCTTGTATAAAGTGGCAACATTGTTGCCTGGCGCTTGGTGAGGGGCATGAATGCGGGCGCGATAGGCTTGAAAGTATCAGCAATGAGGGCGATGCGTGAAGGTACACGAGAGACTGCGCTGGATACGTTGCGCTGCACAGGCAGTGTCGGTGCTCGTCATGTCATCACTGATGGCGCTGCCTGCCCTGGCCGCAGAGCGTGATGTGATCGATGATGCAGGCGACGTCGTGGCACTGTCACAGCCGGCGCAGCGGGTGGTCACGCTGGCCCCGCACGCGGCCGAGCTGGTGGCGGCGGCGGGAGGCTTGCCGGCCTTGATCGGCGTGAGTCAGGGCAGTGATTTCCCCCCTGCGGTCAGCGAGCTGCCGCGCCTGGCCAGCTATCACGGGCCCAACCTGGAGGCACTACTCAGTGCGCGGCCTGACCTGATCGTGGCATGGGGCAGTGGGCTTTCCGATGAGATGCATGCGCGTTTGACAACGTTGGGGATGCCCGTCTTCGTCAGCGAGCCCGCCACACTCGACGACGTGCTGTCCAATATCGCTCGGCTTGGCGCCTTGCTGGGCACCCGCGATATCGCGGATACGCGTGTGGCGGCGCTCGCAGCGCGCATCGAGCAGTTGGAGCGCTCCCGCGACAGCGCCCCCTTGCCGGTCTTCTTCCAGCTGGGGGAGAGCCCGATGACGACATTGGGTGGTAATCACCTGGTCAATGAGCTGATTCGGCGCTGCGGCGGTGAGCCGCTGCTGACGGACTCACCCGCCGTGGTGCCGCAGATCAACCGGGAAGCCTTGTGGCTGGCCAGGCCGCGCCTGATTCTGCATCCGGTCGCGAAGGGGCCGGCGCGCGAGGAGTGGATTGCCGCCTGGCGTGCAGATGAGGGGCCACTTTCCGAGGTGGCACTGGCGGGTCTGACTCCTGACCTGATCAGTCGTCCCGGCCCGCGCAGTGTCGAGGCGATGGCAGAGGTCTGCGCTGCCATCGCGAAGGTGCAGGCGCCGGACTGAGGGCGTCAGAGTAGGCGCGTCGAACTGAGGGCGAGGGCGGTGGAGTCAGGGCGGCTTCGAGCAGCACGCTCAGAAATCGATGCCGCGCCGCGCCTTGAGGCCATGATTGAAGCCGTGGCGAATCTCGGTCATCTCGGTGACGGTATCGGCACAGGCGACGATTTCACGATTGGCATTGCGCCCGGTGATGATGACGGTCTGCTCCGCAGGGCGATTCTCGAGTGCTGTCATCACCTCCTCCAGCGGCAGATAGCCGAACTTGACCATGTAGGTCAGCTCGTCGAGCACCACAAGATAGACGCTGTCATCGCGCATCAGGCGCTGCGCTTGCTGCCACACGGCCTGACAGGCGGCGGTATCGGCCTCACGATTCTGGGTGTCCCAGGTGAAGCCGGTGGTCATGGCATGCACTTCGAGATTGGCATCCTCGGCGAGCCGTTCGCGCTCGCCGCATTCCCACAGCCCCTTGATGAACTGGATGACACCGACCTTGTAGCCATAGCCCAGCGCGCGGGTGATGGTGCCCCAGGCGGCGGTCGTCTTGCCCTTGCCATTGCCGGTGAACACCAGCAGCTGGCCGCGCTCCTCATTGGCCTGCGCCACCTTGTCATCGACATGTGACTTGAGCTTTTCCATCGCGGCCTTGTGGCGGGTATTGCGGTCCGTCATGCGTATGCTCCGTGAGTCAAAGGCACAGCACCGTCCCGGGGGCGGTGCTGTGATCGGTGCTGTGGTATGTGTGGCTGGTTGTCGCCCGAGGCTCTTCAAAAGAGGCACCCTCGGGAAAGCCGTCAGAAGAAGAAGGTGACACCGCCTTCCACATAACGGCCCTGGGTGTTGTAGCCATTGACCAGTTGGTATTCGCGATCGAAGACGTTATCCAGCTTGGCGCTCAACTTGACGTTCGGCATCACCTGCCAGCTGGTGCGCAGATCGACTACGCCATAGCCGGCAGTGCGCGTGTCGGTGTAGGTGTCTGCGTCAGTATCGCTGCGGCTGGCGCTGCCACGCAGCGTGGCACCGAAGCTCCAGTCGTCGAGTGCGTAATCGGCGTCCAGACGCGCAAAGCGCTGGGCGCGGCGCTTCAATTTCTCACCGGTATCGCGGTCCTCCGGGTCCTGCCAGGTCATGGCAAGGTTCACGCTCAGAGCCTCGCCTTGCCAGCCACTGCTCAGCTCGACGCCACGGATGCGCGAGCGATCGATATTGATCGGTGAGAAGTCGACTCCTTCGTAGCTGATCAGATTGTCGATATCGGTCTGGAAGGCATTGAGGCCCAGATGCCAGTGGTGTCGCTGCAGGCGCCAGAATAGCTCGGCCGTGGTGGAGGTCTCGGCATCGAGGTCCGGATTGCCGGAGCCATACGGGTTGTAGAGGTCGATCAGGTTCGGTGCCTTGAATGCGCTGGAATAGCTGGCACCGAGCTGTTGCGCGGCCGTCAGGTCATAGGCGTAGCTGGAGCCGCCCGTCATCTGATGGCCATAACGATTGTCGTCGTCATAACGCAGGCTGGTCGTGACGTGGTGACGCTGTTGCTGAAGATGCCAGCTGCCGTAGACGCCGGTGGCATAGCGGCTATCGACGCTGTAGCCCTCGGCATCCAGGCTTTCCTCGCGATGGTCCACCCCCAGACTGAGCGTGCCGAGGTCGGTGTAGAAGTCGTGGCGCAGGCCGACCTCGTTGCGAGTACTGGCGACACGCCCGGCATCGCTGCCGGCTTGGGTGTTCTCGTACTCATCCCGCGTGCGCGCCACGCTGACCGTCATGTCCCAGTTCGGGTTCAGGTGCGTCAGCAGGCTGGCATCCAATACCATCTGGCTGCCTTCGCCGTGGCAGTCTTCCGAGGCACTGGAGCTGCTGTCGTAGCAGTCGTCATAGTCGTAATCGGTCTCGGTGTTGGCGACGCCGAGGCTGAGCGTGGCCTGCTGACCGAAGTCGTGGCCAAGGCGTAGTTCGGCGCCCGTGGCCTCGTAGCCATCATCTTCACTGCCGGTATCGCGGGCCGAGAAGCCATCGCTCTCATCATGATGGAGATTGGCCGATAGGCGTGTGTCGTCTTCCACCGAGCTGAACTGGGCGTTCTGGCGGAAGGTGCCGTCGCTGCCGGCACGCAGGGTGACTTCTGCATGCTGACCGACTTCGCTGGCGCCACGCGTGATCAGGTTGATCACACCGCCGATGGCATCGGCGCCGTAGACGCTGGCGCGCGGGCCACGCACGATCTCGACACGCTCGACGGCGGCGAGTGGCAAAAATTCGAAACGCGCCAGGCCATCGGCACTGTTGGCGACGCGCTGACCATTGACCAGAATCAAGGTGTGGTCGGACTCGGTACCGCGCATGAAGAGGCTGGTCTGGCTGCCCATCGGGCCGCTGCGGGCGACCTCGATGCCATTGCGTGATTGCAGCAGATCGACCAGCGAATTGGCCTGCAGGCGATCGATCTCGTCACGCGTTATGACGTCGGTGCTCGCCAGCACATCATTCTGCAGCTGCGGAATGCGATTGGCGGTGACCTGGACGGTGTCCAGGTCCTCGGATGAATCGGTGGTCAGCGCATCAGCAGCGACGGCGGGCGGGGTCAGCAGCAGCAGGCTACCGACGAGGGTGAAGCTGGCCTGCGCAGATGCGCGACCACGAGTGTTGTTGTGTTTCATGAATGATCCTCAAGCGTCAGACGCAATGAGGAGGACAGCGTGACAGGGTGTGCGAGCACACGTCCCCCGCGCGCGCCCTGATCAAGCAGGCCATCGCGGGAGACTTGCCACTGGTGAGGCCCTCCGCATCAACCAGTGTGGAAGCGAGGGCCGGTCTCCGGACTGACGCCTGGTGGACTCCAATGGCAGGAGTCTCACCCCCTCATGCGCCTTCCCACCTCCTTCCCTTGGGGGAGGCCTGAATGACAGGACCTCCCGGAGGCAGTGGCTGGCCGTGTCGATCTTGTCGATCGTGGTCGACCTGCATGAGCGTTGCGATCACCGTTGCGGGGGCAGTACGGGGTTTTCACCCGTTTCCCGAACACCCTGGCTTCAACGTGAACCATTGTCTGGGGCGGGGGGGAGGGAGTCAATCGGCAAACCGGCGTTGCGCTGGCTGCCACCCAAGGCCGCTCAGGTGCGGTCATTCAGGGGGAGAAGTCAGAGGACAAGTCTTCGGTTGTGCCGGATACGACAACGCCCGCACGGGGCGGGCGTTGTCGAGATGACGGTCTGGCCAGATGGCGGTGTCTGCTCCATGGAAGCTCGTGCTACAGAAGCCAGCTCTCTGGAGACTGGCTCACAAGCGAGCGTCTCTAGAGAGACAGGAACAGACCGGCGAGACTCGCTGACATCAGGTTGGAGAGCGTGCCGGCGAGAATCGCCTTCATGCCCATCTGCGCGATATCACCGCGACGGTTCGGTGCCATCAGCCCCAGGCCCCCCATCAGGATGGCGACGGAGGACAGGTTGGCGAAGCCGCACAGTGCGAAGATGATGATGGCTTCAGAGTGCTCGGACAGCTTGATCTGATGACTCGCGAGATCGGCGAAGGCGACGAACTCGTTGAGCACCAGCTTCTGACCGATGAAGCTACCCGCCTGGATGGCTTCGTGCCACGGCACGCCGATGACCCAGGCCACCGGGGCGAAGGCATAGCCCAGCAGCAGCTGCAGCGTGATGTCTTCATAGCCGAACAGGCCGCTGACCCAGCCGACGATGATGTTGCCCAATGCGATCAACGCGATGAAGGCCAGCAGCATGCCGCCGACATTGATCGCCAGCTGCACGCCAGAGGCCGCGCCGGAGGCGGCGGCATCGATGACGTTGGTCGGGCGATCAATGTCCTTGCCCAGCGCTTCTTCGACGCTCTGGGTCTTGGTCTCGGTCTCCGGGATCAGCATCTTGGCCATCAGCAGGCCACCCGGCGCCGCCATGAAGGAGGCTGCCAGCAGGTACTTGAGGTCGATGCCCAGCGAGGCATAGCCCACCAGTACGGAACCGGCCACCGAGGCCAGGCCACCGGTCATCACGGCGAACAGCTCCGAGCGGGTCATGCCGGCGATGAACGGGCGCACGACCAGCGGGGCTTCGGTCTGGCCGACGAAGATGTTGGCGGCCGCGGACAGGGACTCCGGACGGCTGGTGCCGAGCACCTTCGACAGGCCGCCGCCGAGCACGCTGATCACGACGTTCATCACGCGCAGGTGATAGAGCACCGCGATCAGTGACGAGAAGAACACGATGATCGGCAGTACGCGCAGCGCGAACACGAAGCCGCCGCCGCCGAAGACTTCGAACATCTTGTCGCTGACCAGGCCGCCGAACAGGAAGTCCATGCCGACGTTGGCACTGGACATTACGGCCTGTACACCTTCGCTGAGCCCAAGCAGCATGCTCTTGCCGGCAGGCACGTAGAGCACGAAGATGCCCAGCATCGCCTGGATGGCAAAGGCACCCAGTACGGTGCGCAGGCTGATGGCGCGTCGGTTTTCAGAGAGAAGGAAGGCAATCCCCAGCAGGGCGAAGACGCCCACCAGGCCCATGACGATCTGCATCAAGCAGCTCCTGAATGCGTAGGTGTTACGTTGAGGACAAGGCAATAGCGCTGGCCACAGGACGGTATGGCCAAAACTGGCGCGTACTCTACCAGTATTTTTGCCCTCTGTCGGAGTCTGCCACTAACGTTTGACGCATTTTTTGTGAATCGCGCGAGGCGTGCCTGCGTCAATACGCACGAGGCCCGCCATGGGCGAGCCTCGTGCCTTCCGTCGTGATGTTCCGATGTGATGCTGAGTCTGCCCGCTGTCAGGTGCCGGCACCCGGCAGTCGACTGGCCGGCAGGGGGCCTGACCCCGAACCCGGCGGCGTCTGTGATGACTTGCTGCCCGCGCCCTTGTCGGCCTGGGGAGCTTCGGCCTTGTCGGTCCTGGGCTGGGAAGACTTGTTCAGCTCCGGCGAGTCGGCATGGATCAGGCTGATCAGCGTCTCGCCGGCCTTGGGCTCCAGCGCCACGGCCGTGTTGGCGATCCGGATGCGGCCCTGACTGCTGATGCAGAACAGCGGCAGCAGGCGCTCTTCATGAATCTTGCGGTAATCCTCGAGGCTGAAGCTCTCGGTGATGCGCGCACGCCGGAACTGCGCGCCCTGAGAGAGCAGGCTCGCTAGCTTGGCATAGGTGATCTTGCCATCGAACAGCAGCGGCAGATGCCCCAGCGCCTGGTCCTGCTGGCGCTTGGCGTTCTTGCCGTTGTCCTCGGCGAGCCGGAAGACACGCCCATGACCCAGGATGTGCTCGAAGTGCAGCGCGGCCAGGCTATTGAGTTCGCGATAGGGCGACAGCGGCATCAGGTGGCCGATGCCGGTCAGCTCGAGATGCTGGGCGGCATGTTCAGACAGCGGATTGCCGTAGTAGACCGGCAGGCCCGCCATGCGCGCTTCCTGCACGGCGTCCCAGTTGGTATCGGTCAGGCGCACCGAGAAGCCGGCATCGACCAGTTCACGGGCGACCTGGCGCGACACCGAGTTGGCGCCCAGGATCAGGAACCCCGAGGGCGGCGGTTCGCCGACGCCCAGCACCTTGACGATGGGACGCGACAGCAGACTCTGGACCACCACGGTGCCAATGATGACCAGGAAGGTCATCGGCACCAGCATCTCGGCGCCTTCGATGCCCTGGGACTCGAGCTTGAGGGCAAACAGCGAGGCGACTGCTGCCGCGACGATGCCACGCGGTGAAAGCCAGGCCAGCAGGGCCTTCTCGCGCAGCGTCAGCCCGCTGCCCAGGGTGCACAGCCAGACCGTCAGAGGACGTGCGACCCACATCAACACCGCCAGGAAGATCCACGCCGGCCACGACAGCAGGGACAGCTGCTCGACGGTCAGGCGCCCCGCCAGCAGCAGGAACAGTCCCGAGATCAGCAGAACCGTCAGGGTCTCCTTGAACTCGATGATCTGCTGGGTCGGCACGCCGCGCATGTTGGCCAGCCACACGCCCATCACGGTGACGGTCAGCAGGCCGGATTCATGGAACAGGGTATTGGAGATGGCGAACAGCCCCAGCATCACCATCAGGGTGCCGAAGTTGTGCAGCTTCTGCGGCAGCCAGAAATGACGCAGCACCAGCCCCCAGCACCAGCCACCCAGTGCCCCCATGCCGAGCCCGAGGCCCACCGTCTGGGCGAACAGCAACAGGGTGTGCGAGGCCGCATTGCCGGTCATGCCGAGCGCGACGTACTCATAGACCAGTACCGCCAGCAGCGCGCCGACCGGGTCGATCATGATGCCTTCCCAACGCAGGATCTGGGTCAGGTTGCCGCGCGCGCGCAGCGTCTGCAGCAATGGCATCACCACCGTCGGACCTGTCACCACCAGCAGGGCGCCGAGCACGGCGGCCATCTCCCAGCGCATGTCGAGCAGATAGTGGGCGGCCACGGTGCCGATCACGCCGGTGATCACCACGCCGGTGGTGACCAGCCGCCTGACGATATGGCCATGGCCGCGCAGGTCCTTGAAGTCCAGCGTCAGGCTGCCCTCGAACAGGATGACCGCCACCGCCAGCGAGACCAGCGGGAACAAGAGATCGCCGAGCAGCTCATCCGGCTTCAGCCAGCCCGTGACGGGGCCGGCGAGGATGCCGACGATCAACAGCGGCAGGATGGCGGGCAGACGCATGCGCCAGGCCAGCCACTGGCAGCCGAGGGCCATCAGACCGATCAGGGTCAGGGCCAGAGCAGGTTCGGTCATCGGGTGTCTTCCTTGGAGTCAGCGAAAATGAGCGGTGCCACTGTTGCGGTCACCGCTCATCGTTTCGTTGTGTCTCAGCCGTCTGTCAGTGGCCCTTGCCCCTGCTGGTCTGTACAGGCTTGAAGCAGGGGGCAGGCGCCACTCAGCTGCCGCGCGGCAGGCCGAAAGGGCGCAGCCTAGCGATTGATTCCGTGGTATGCAACGTCGCGTTGCCTTATCGCGCTCTCCTCATTTCCTTTCTCTGTCGTGCCCACGTGATGGCGTCGGACAGATGCGATCACTCATTGGGCGCGACGCAGCAGCGGCAGCAATGCCTGCAGCGGATGCGGCAACTGGCTGCCGGAGAAACGCTTGCTCTGACTGCGGCACGAATAGCCACTGGCGACCAGCTTGCCCTGATTGGCGTCGTCTTCGACCACGGCCTTCCACGACAGGTCATAGATGGCACGCGAGGTCTCGAGATTGCGCGCTTCGTGGCCGTAGGTACCGGACATGCCGCAGCAGCCGGTGGCGATGGTCTCGAGCTTGAGGCCGAAGGCGGAGTAGACCTGCTGCCAGGCCTTGGCCGAGCCCGGGGCATTGGTACTCTCGGTACAGTGGCTCAGAAGCTTCATGCCCGGGTCCATCTTGCCCAGTACCGTCTTGGTGACGCCGACCGGCAGCAGCTTGCGCAGGCTGATCAGCCATTCCTGCAGCAGCAGGACATCGGGCACCGCGTCCGGGCCGAGGGTCTTCACGTACTCCTGACGATAGGTCAGGGTCATCGCCGGGTCGATGCCGACCAGCGGCACGCCGAAGTCGGCGATCGCCTTGAGGCGCTCGGCCTGGGCACGCGCGGTACGCTGGAAGGCGCCGGTGAAGCCCTGCACCTGCAGCGGCTTGCCGTTGGGGGCAAAGGGCGCGACGAAGACATGGATGTCGAGTCGCGACAGCAGCTCGATGATGTCGATCACCAGCTGGGCCTCGAAGTGACTGGTGAAGGCGTCCTGCACCAGGATCACGCTTCTGGCCTTCTGGGATTCGGTCAGACGGCCCAGCTGGGTCGGCGTCGCCTCGGACACGCCCCAGCTCTTGAGCTGTCTGCGCAGGCTGGCGCGTGACAGGCGCGGCGCATCGACCATGCCGATCGGGCCTTCCAGCAAGCGACTGACCAGCTTGTTGGTCAATAGGCCGTTATAGAGCGGTGTGACGCGCTCGGCCCACGGCAGCACGAATTCGAGGCTGCCGATCAGGTAATCGCGCAGCGGACGCTGATAACGATGGTGATAGACCTCAAGGAAGCGGCTGCGGAAATCGGGCACGTTGACCTTGATCGGGCACTGGCCCGCGCAGGACTTGCACGCCAGGCAACCGGACATGGCGTCGTAGACCTGCTGGTCGAAGTTGGCGTCAGATTGACCCTCAGCCTGCGAGGTGCTACCACGCCGCGCCTTGAGCGAGGCGCTGAGGCGCGCCGGCAGACGCGCCAGCCACATGCCGGTGCCCTTGAGGCCCGGGGTGCGCGCGGCCTGGGCCTCGGCGATCACGTCGCGTCCGGCGTTGCCTTCCAGGCGCAGCCACTCACGCATCAGGCTGGCACGTCCCTTGGGCGAGTGGATGCGCTGGCGGGTCGCCTTCCACGATGGGCACATGGCGTCGTTGGGGTCGTAGTTGTAGCAGGCGCCATTGCCGTTGCAGTAGACGGCGCTGGCGTATTCCTGCCACACGCGCTCATCGATCTGACGGTCGAGATCGCCGCGCATGGTCACGTCATCGATACGCATCAAGCGGGGGTCGAAGGCCTCGACGGCGCTGTCAGCGTGATCACGCTTGTCGCTTTCGCTGCTCCCTTCGCTGCTCCCTTCGCTGGCGCCAGCGTCACGCGTGCCAGCGTCGTCGACCAGCGCCACTGACAGGCGCGGGGAGGCGATCTTGCCCGGATTGAGCTGGTTGTGCGGGTCAAAGGCCGCCTTCACGTCCTGCAGCGCGCCGTAGAGGCTGCCGAAGAAGCGTGGCGAGTACTCGGAGCGCACGCCCTTGCCGTGCTCGCCCCACAGCAGGCCACCGTACTTGTGGGTGAGGGCGGCGACCTCATCGGAGATCTCGCGGATCATCGCCTGCTGGGCGGGGTCCTTCATGTCCAGCGCCGGGCGCACGTGCAGCACGCCGGCATCGACATGCCCGAACATGCCATAGCGCAGGCCACGGGCATCCAGCGCGGCGCGGAATTCGGCGATGTAATCGGCCAGATGCTCCGGCGGGACGGCGGTGTCCTCGACGAAGGGCAGCGGGCGGGCTTCGCCGTCGACATTGCCCAGCAGGCCCACCGAGCGCTTGCGCATGCCATAGACACGACCGATCTGCGCGCGACCACGTGCTTCGGTGAAGCCGAGACGCTCGACGCTGGTATCGCTGGCCAGGTGCTCGCTGAAGGCGCGGACCTTGGCATCCAGCACCTCTTCGCTGTCGGCATTGAATTCGATCAGGTTGATGCCGCCGATGGCCGGGGTGCCTTCGGCGCTGGCCGGGAAGAATTCCTCGACGCTATCCCACACGAAGTCCTGCATGGCGAGGTTGAGCACGGTGTCATCCACCGTCTCGATGGAGGTCGGGCGATTGCCCTCGACCGCCATCAGTGCCTTGGCGTCGCGCAGTGCGTCCATGAAGCTTGCGTAGCGCAGGTTGATCAGCGTCGAGCAGGGCGCGATGGGCAGCGCATTCAGCTCGGCCTCGACCACGAAGCCCAGCGTGCCCTCGGCGCCGCACAGCAGGCTGTTGAGGTTGAAACTCCCATCGGCCTCGCGCAGGTGGGCGAGGTCGTAGCCGGTCAGGCAGCGGTTGAGCGGCGGGAAGATGTCGGCGATTTCCTCGGCGCGCTCATCGGCGATCGCGCGTGCGGTGCGGTAGACCTCACCGACGCGGTCATCACGTGCGCACAGTGTCTCGAGCTCGGCATCATCGATGGCATGGCTCGACAGTCGTGTCCCGTCGAGCAGGACGCTGTCGAGCGCCAGCACGTGGTCACGCGTCTTGCCGTATTCGCAGCTGCCCTGGCCGGAGGCATCGGTATTGATCATGCCGCCAATGGTGGCGCGGTTGGAGGTCGAGAGCTCCGGGGCGAAGAACAGGCCATGCGGCTTGAGCGCGGCATTCAGCTGGTCCTTCACCACACCGGCCTCGACGCGCACGCGACGGTTCTCGACATCGATCTCGAGAATGCGGTTCATGTGCCGCGAGACATCCACCAGCACGCCGTCATTGAGCGACTGGCCATTGGTGCCGGTACCGCCGCCGCGTGGCGCCAGGGTGACGCCCGAAAAGCGTGGCTCGTGGGAGAGGCGCGCGATGCGCTGGACATCCTCGGCATGGCGCGGGTAGACCACGGCCTGAGGCAGCACCTGATAGAGCGAGTTGTCGGTCGACAACACGGTGCGGTTGGCGTAGTCCGGACTGATGTCACCGGCAAAGCCTGCATCTCGCAGGGCGGCCAGGAAGTCCAGATAGAGGGAATCGACGGGGGCGGGCATATCCAGCAGGCGTTCGGTCATGATCTCGCTCGGGAAGTGAGTCGCGTCAGGCAGGCATCCAGGGCCAATGGGCCTAAGCTTACCTGAGCTGGGCGTGTGGCCCCAGCCCAGCGCGGCATTGCGTCACTCGCGAGACGGGAATTCAGGTGAAAGGAGTGAGGAATGACTACGCTGTGAGGAGTCATCAAATCAAGGCGTGTGCGCCCGAATGCAAGCAACAAGGGGGATGATGTGCACATGCTGCGAGCGATTGTCAGGCGTCAGTCGCCGCTTCAGTGGTACCGTCAGCCATCGCAAGGCAGGCCGTTATGGCGTATCCCCTCCGTTTCTTCCCTCGAAGCTGTCTTCCCTCTTCCGCTGAGTCATCAGGAGTTAGCTCATGGCATCGTCCACCTATTCCTCGACCTCCACCTGTCATCGCGAGTCTCGCCAGCCGCCCACGCGATTGGGAGTGCTGGGGGTGGGGGAGTTGGCGGAGTCATTGCTGGTCGCGTTGGCGCGCGGTTGTCAGCGCGAAGGCCGCTCGCGGCATGATCTGGAATTTCACCTCTCGCCGCGCAACGACGTGCGCAGTCACCGTCTGGGCTGGCGTTTCGGTGCCATCCGCCACGTAAGCAATGTCGCGGTGTGTGAATCGAGCCTGTGCCTGCTGGTCGGGGTGCGACCAGAGCAGCTCGAGGCACTGGCAAGTGAACTGCGTGAAAGCCACGCACTGAGCAAGGATCATCACCTGATGGTGCTGGCGGCCGGGGTGCCACTGCAGCAGCTGCAGCGCTGGTTCGCGCCGGCGCGAGTGGTGCGGGTGATGACGGGGCTGGCAGTCTGTGAAGGGCAGAGCGCCCTCACGCTCTATCCGGAAGACCCGCTGACGCGCGACCTGCTCGGGCCGGCGGTCCGGCAGATCATCGCCTTCGATGATGAAGCGGCCTTCGAGGCCAGCATGCTGGCGGTCTGCGTGAATGCCTGGCAGATGGCGCAACAGCAGGCGTTGCTCGACTGGTTCCAGACGGTGCCCGGCATGAGCGGCCCTCAGGCGCGCCTGTTGCTGATGGCGCAGTTGCGCGATGCGCTGGCCTTGATGGAAGCCCACCCCGATACCCCGCCCGGCGAGCTTGCCTCGCGTATCGGCACCCCCGGCACCTGGACGGCACGCGGTCTGGAGCAGCTGGGGGGCAAGGAGGGCGCACACCGCCAATGGCAGCATGTGCTGGAGCAACTGCGCGCGGAGATCGAGCAGGGCAGTGCGTCCCCCGGCAGTGAATGAGACGCTTTGCCGCCTGATGCCTTCCGCTCTCAGCCACCCTCAGACACCCGCGATGCCCGTTGGTCAGGAGGCGCATCGCGGGTGTCGTGCTTTGTTCAACCTGCCTTTCGTGAGTCGTGGATTCCCCGTGGCTGGCGATTTTCCTACAATGGGGCGCTAGGCGGCACCCTCGGGTGCCAGAGTGGCTGGCGGCCGATCCATGGCGTTGCCCAGCACTCACTCGCATTGAATCGAGCACGGGGCATACAAGGCACATGGGAACCTGGTTGGCAGTAGCAGCGGGCGGCGCCATCGGGGCGCTGGGACGGTATCTTGTCAGTGGCTGGATCGTCGGCGCCGCCGGGCGCGGTTTCCCGTGGGGGACCCTCGGCGTCAATCTGATCGGCAGCTGCCTGATGGGGTTCCTGTTCATCTGGGTGACCCAGGAGCTCAAGCTGGCCCCCGTCTGGCAGGCGATCATGGTGGCCGGCTTCACCGGCGCCTTCACCACCTTTTCCACCTTTGCCCTCGAGGCGCTCAATCTGATGATGAGCGGACGCATGCTGGCGGGGCTGGTCTATGTCGCCGTCAGTGTGGTGGCGTGTCTGGGCATGGTCGCGCTGGGCATGAAGATCGCACGCGTCCTGCTGTGATTCTCGCGCCCGGGCGCGCCCTCCTGTCGCCTGGGCGGCTGCGAAGCAGGGCATGGCTGAGGTAGACTAGTGCGCATAACCTTTCCGCGCCGCGATGCGGCCTGAGTGATCCGACGAGAGAGCCTTCCCACATGCTGGACCCGAAACTTCTGCGCGCTGATCTTGAAGCGACTGCCGAGCGCCTCGCACGTCGTGGCTATCAGCTGGATACCGAAGCCTTTGCCGCGCTGGAAGCGCGCCGCCGTGACCTGCAGGTCGAGACGGAATCCCTGCAGAACGAGCGCAACACCCGCTCCAAGTCCATCGGTAATGCCAAGGCACGCGGCGAAGACATCGCGCCGCTGCTGGCAGAAGTCAGTGATCTGGGCGAGCGTCTCGACGCCGCCAAGTCCGAGCTCAATGAGCTGCAGGCCAAGGCCGACGCCATGGCGGCCAGCCTGCCGAACCTGCCGGACGCCGAAGTGCCGGAAGGCGCTGACGAAAGCGATAACGTCGAGCTGCACCGCTGGGGCACGCCGCGTGAATTCGATTTCGACGTGCGCGACCACGTCGACCTTGGTGAGCTCAAGGGCCAGCTGGACTTCGAACTGGCGGTCAAGATCACCGGTTCACGCTTCGCCGTGATGCATGGCTCCATCGCGCGTCTGCATCGTGCGCTGGTGCAGTTCATGCTCGACAAGCAGACGCTGGAGCATGGCTACGAAGAATATTACGTACCCTATATCGTCAACCGCGATTCCCTGATGGGTACCAGCCAGCTGCCCAAGTTCGAGGAAGACCTGTTCAAGCTCAACGACGATCGTGACTTCTTCCTGATCCCGACCGCCGAAGTGCCGCTGACCAACATGGTGCGTGACGAGATCATCGACGCCGGCAGTCTGCCGCTCAAGTTCACCGCCCATACCCCGTGCTTCCGCAGTGAAGCCGGTGCCTATGGCCGTGATACCCGCGGCATGATTCGCCAGCACCAGTTCGACAAGGTCGAGATGGTGCAGGTCGTCGCGGCGGAGAAGAGCGACGAAGCCCTCGAAGAGATGCGCGGCCACGCCGAAGCCATCCTGCAGGCGCTGGAACTGCCGTACCGTGCCGTGACCCTGTGCACCGGCGACATGGGCTTTGCCGCCGCCAAGACCTATGACCTGGAAGTCTGGCTGCCGAGCCAGGCGACCTACCGCGAGATCTCCTCCATCTCCAACTGCCGTGACTTCCAGGCGCGCCGCATGCAGGCGCGTGTGCGTGTCGAAGGCCAGAAGAAGCCGCAGCTGGTGCATACCCTGAATGGGTCCGGTCTGGCCGTGGGCCGCTGCCTGGTCGCCGTGCTGGAAAACCATCAGAACGCCGATGGCTCCATCACTGTGCCGCAGGCGCTGCGTGGCTACATGGGCGGAGTGGAAACCATCAACGTCTGAGGTGCGTGAATCGCCGTAGTGGATTCGCGTAGTCAAGGCCCCCGCTTTCCCATGGAAGCGGGGGCCTTCGTTTATCGCGAAGACAGAGGCCTTGCCCGATCGCACCACTCGTTATTCCCTCTGCGCGACTACAACGTAGCGCCAGGGTTGTTATTCTTATTGGTTATTTTAGAGAGTGGTTCTTATGCTCTAAAATGCGACCCATCGAAGGCTGCTCCCCAGCCTCGCCGCGTTTGTGGATGTGCCCCATGGAATTTCTCAATCTCTCCTGTGATCCCTCACGACTCCAGCTGTGCCTGATCGGTGGCGGCCAGGAGGCTGTCGCGCTGGCCGAGCGTTTCGCCGGCCTCGGTGCAGACCTGTGTGTCTACGGCGATGCCCGCATGCCGATGCTGGAGACCCTGTGTGGGCGTGAAGGTTGGGAGGTTGCCGATACCCTGTTGCCCGTGCCGGCCCCCGGCCAGCTATGGCTGGTCGCCACCGGCAGCGAAGGGCGCGATCGCGGCATCCTGCGTCATGCGCGCGAGCAGCACGTGATGGTGTTCGCGCCGAGCCACCCCCGGGACTCCAGCGTGCGTCTGCCGCCACGCCTGGTGGCCGGCGAGGCGGTGTTGCCCGTGAAGGAGGAGGACCGCTTCACGGGCACGCAGGGCCAGGTGGCGTTGGTCAGCGCGGGGCCGGGTGATCCGGAGCTGCTGACGCTCAAGGCGCTGCGCCATCTGCAGCAGGCCGATGTCATCATTCATGATCGCCTAGTCAGTCACGAGATTCTGGCGCTGGCCAATCCGGAGGCACGTCGCCTGTATGTAGGCAAGGCGCGTAGCGATCACAGCGTGCCCCAGGAAGGCATCAATCAGGCACTGGTGGATTACGCGCGCGCCGGGCATCGCGTGGTGCGCTTGAAGGGTGGTGACGCCTTCATCTTCGGGCGCGGCGGGGAAGAGCTCGAGACCTTGGCCGGCGCCAGCATCAGCTTCGAGGTCGTGCCGGGCATCACGGCGGCTTCCGGTTGCGCGGCTTACGCGGGTATCCCGCTGACCCATCGCGACCACGCCCAGTCGGTACGCTTCGTCACCGGCCACTTGAAGGATGGCAGCTGTGACCTGGATTGGGAGGCGTTGGCGCGTCCGGCCCAGACGCTGGTCTTCTATATGGGGCTCGGCAGCCTGGGTCTGATCTGCGAGAAGTTGATCGCCAATGGTCTGGCGGCGTCCACGCCGATCGCGCTGGTCGAGCAGGGCACCACCGCGCGTCAGCGTGTGCATGTGGCAACGCTGGCCGACATGCCGGCGCAGATCGCCGGTCAGGGCCTCAAGCCGCCGACGCTGATCATCGTCGGGGATGTGGTCAAGCTGCACGATTCGCTCAAGTGGTTCTCGCCGAATGCCAACAGCAGCCTGGGGTGGGAAGATGGCAAGCACCCGACGCCGCTGGCCAATGTGGTATCGGTCTAGAGCGACCGTAGCGAAAGCGCTGAAAGCAGCGACATGAGCAGTGACAAGACGCCGCCTCGGTAACCCCGGGGCGGCGTCTTGCGTTGTCGGACTGGTTATCGCGGGCCTGATCATCGTGCTGGCGCATGGCTGGGTGGCTCTTGGGCCAAGGTCGAGATGACGTGGCATCTGATTGCGCCTATTGTTTCAAGCAATCGTTTGAATCCTGCTGAGCGAAGCCCGTCGTTCATCACGGGGTGAGAGGCAAGTCTTTCGCGAAAGCCCTTAGCACATGAGTCAGTGAGGACAGTGATATGGCCAAGTATCAGGCGCCACTCAAGGATGCACGCTTCATTCTCGACGAGGTGTTCGCCGCCGAGCAGGAATGGGCGGGCATGGCGGCCACCGAAGAGGTGAATGTCGAGCTGGCCGAGGCGATTCTCGAGGAAGGTGCGCGCGTGACCCAGGCCGAGCTGCTGCCGCTCAACCTGAGTGGTGACGCCGAGGGAGCGCGTTTCGAGAATGGCCACGTCACGACACCCAAGGGCTTCAAGGAGGCCTATCGGGTGCTCGCCGAAGGCGGCTGGATGGGGCTGGGCGGCAACCCTGAATACGGTGGTCAGGGCATGCCCAAGATGCTCACCGTGGCGTTTGAAGAGATGCTGTACGCCACCAATACCAGCTTCGCGCTCTATCCGGCGCTGAATGCCGGTGCCTGTCTGGCGGTGGACAGTCACGCGCAGGAGTCCGTCAAGCAGGTGTTTCTGCCGCGCATGTATGCCGGCGACTGGCTGGGGACCATGTGTCTGACCGAACCGCATTGTGGCACGGATCTTGGCCTGATCCGCACCCGTGCCGAACCCATCGAGGGCGATGACCCGCTGCTGGGGCTACCGCGCTATCGCCTCACCGGCACCAAGATCTGGATCACCGGCGGTGAGCACGACATGGTCGACAACATCGTGCATCTGGTGCTCGCCAAGCTGCCGGATGCGCCGCCGGGCACGCGTGGCATCTCGCTGTTTCTGGTCTCCAAGCACCTGCTTGATGCCGATGGCCAGCTGGCGACACCGAATGCGGTCAGCTGTGGCTCCATCGAACACAAGATGGGCATCAAGGGCAGCGCGACCTGCGTGATGAACTTCGACGGTGCCGAAGGCGTGCTGATCGGCGAGCCGCATCAGGGGCTGGCGGCGATGTTCACCATGATGAACTACGAGCGTCTCTCCATCGGTCTGCAGGGGCTGGGGTTGGGCGAGGTGGCCTATCAGAGCGCGATGGACTTCGCCGCCGAGCGTCTGCAGAGCCGGGCACCGACAGGCGCCAAGGCGCCTGGCAAGCCGGCCGACCCGATTCTGGTGCATCCTGACGTGCGCCGCATGGCGCTTGAGGTGCGCGTCTGGAACGAGACCGGGCGCGCCTTTGCCGTCTTCGTGGGCCAGCAGCTGGACCGCGTCAAATATCACGCCGATGACGCGGTGAAGGCCGACGCGGATGCGCTGGTGCAATTCATGACGCCGATCGCCAAGGCGCTGCTGACCGACCGTGGTTTCGATGCCACCGTCATGGCGCAGCAGCTCTATGGTGGCAATGGCTACTGCGTGGAGTGGGGCGCCGAGCAGTACGTGCGCGATGCACGCATCGCGATGATCTACGAAGGCACCAACGGCATTCAGGCGATGGATCTGGTCGGGCGCAAGCTCTACCGCAACCGTGGCGCCCATGTGGCGAGCTTTGCCGCCCTGGTGCGAGCCGAGCTTGAGCGTCAGGCCGATGACGCCCAGACCCGCCCGTTCGCCGAGGCCTGCAAGACGGAGCTTGCGCGCCTGGAGCGAGTGTCGGAACAGTTGCTGGCCCGCGCCGATGACAACCCGGAAGAGCTGGGCGCAGCGGCCTGTGACTATCTCTACCTGGCAGGGCTGTGTGTCTACAGCTATCTGTGGCTGCGCATGGCGCGTGCTGCGGCGCGTGGACTGGCGCAAGCAGGTGTCAGCGGTGAGGGCTTCTATCGCCGCAAGCTGGCACTCGGGGAGTACTTCGTGGCACGCGTGCTGCCGCGCGCCGTCGCCATTGAGGCCCAGATCAGCGCTGGCGCCGCGCCATTGATGGCCTTCAGCCTCGAGGATTTCGCGCCGGAGCAATGACGCAAGCCACAAGGCACCGTGACCGTCAGTAGAGTCCAATGAAAAGCCCAGCGACCGTGTCAGGTCGCTGGGCTTTTTTGTGTTGTCGGAATCCCTGTCCATCGGGGCGTGTCGGCAAGCTGCATGCCCTCTGGACGCTCATGACCGCTCGGTCGGCTCATCCTGCTTCAGCAACCAGTCACGCATGGCGGGGAACAGCTCGACCAGCACGAACAGCGGTCCGATCAGCAGCTGACGCAGATCATCGAGGAAGGCCGGTTTGCGGCCCTCGATACGATGGCCGACGACCTGACCGACCCAGGCGACCACGAAGGCCGCCAGCATCATCGGTGTCACCGGCCAGTTGAGCCCGAGCATCACGAACATCAGCGCCAGGCTTGCCAGGGCCCAGACGGCCATCACGCCAAGTACCCTGAGGGAGAAGCGCGCATAGACGGCCAGGACCGCCAGGGTGACCACGCCACCGGGCAGCATCCACACACCTAGCCCCGGTTCACTCGATAGCCCCTGCCCTCCGAGCAGTCTCCACAGCAGGATCAAGCTGGCAGTGAAGATGATAGGCACGCAGACAAGATGCATGCGGATGTTCTCACGATGTTGATGACTGGCCGCGTAGTGCTCGAGAGCTTCATGCAGGCGCCGGTGAGCGGCTGTCTTGACATGAGGGTGCGATAATATACCCATGAGGCATTCTCCAGACAGACATTGAAAATGCCCGCATGCGCAGGTGCGCAGCGGGATCGATGGCGTGTTATGTCAAGGAGCAATGGCGTGAGCCAGCAGGGTCCGGCAACCCTGCTGGCTCCTGTCAGCGTAGCGTATTGCCGCGCTGCCAGCCTGTGTCAGCACAGGGCTGACTGACGAACCCGGCGCTTTTCAGGCGTGAATCAAGTGGCCCTGGCCCTTCAGAGATGGAACTGACCGCAGGCTTCCGGCTGATGCAGGATGGCTTCCAGGCGGATGACGTCACTCTGGCCATCTTCCCGGGGCAGCGTGATCTGCTCGCCAACCGCCATTCCCAGCAGCGCGATGCCCAGTGGTGACATGATGCACAGCGCCAGTGAGGTCTCTTGCTCTTCGGGTTGCGGCAGGTGGCTGCGCAGCGACATGCACTCACCATCCTCCGGGGTAGGGTAGTGCAGTGTCAGCTCGCTATCGCCGGAGCGCGACCCCTTGAGGCGCAGGCGACTGCGCATGCTGACGCGGTCTTCGGGGAAGTCATCGGGGGGCACGATCTCTGCCTGGATCAGGCGGCTTTCGAGGCGAAGCGACAGCTCATCATCGTGTTGCTGAGCGTCGATCAGGCGCTGGAGGCGGTCAGCGTCCAGGCGGTTGATGATCAGTCGTTGCCGAGTCATCGTGGGGTTCCTTGTTATCGAGTCACTGCGCGATATCATGCGCAGCAAGACGGCGCCAATCCTGGCTTGGTCAATACGGAGAGACGGACAGGGGATCCATCGGCCGTGATTGTCCATGGATTGTCCGCTAATTAATCCTAGCGGCTTTTGACGGGGTGCGGGAGTCGTCTGATGCAGACAACTTTCATGGCGCTGTCACCCAGGGCTGCCAACCTCACGCGAGACTCATCGATGTCGATTCTCTGGATATATCCGCTGGCGGCGCTCGCCGAGATCGCCGGCTGCTTCAGTTTCTGGGCCTGGTGGAGACTGGAGCGTAGCCCCGGCTGGCTGATTCCCGGCATGCTCAGCCTGGCGCTGTTCGCCTGGCTGCTTTCACTGGTCGACGTCAGTCACGCCGGGCGCGCCTTTGCCGTCTATGGCGGTGTCTATATCGCCGCGTCAGTGGCCTGGCTGTGGCTGGTCGAGCAGCAGTTGCCCAGTCGCTGGGACCTGCTGGGGACACTGGTCTGCCTGGCGGGCAGCGCCATCATCGTGCTGGGCGCCCGTGCGCAATGAGCGCAAATGTCTTGTTTATTAGTATTTTATTAAATATGTCGGGCGTTGAGCATGAGAGCGCTCATTGTTGGGTATACTGCGCCAAGATGAGGCAATGACCCTCGGGATTCGATCTGACGCAATGAGGCACCAGCATGCAGTGGGAATGGTTATGGGGGCTGGGCGGCCTTGGCATCGGCGGTTTCATCGGCTTCTGGCTCGGTCGCTGGCGGCCGCGCAGAGAGGAATGGAATCAGGCCGTGCAACCACTGCTATCGGCATTGGTGGAGGCGGAGTCAGACGTTGCGCGTGGTGAGCGGCTGGCGCTTGATCCCTCGCTGCTCGACGCCTTTCGCCAGGTGGCCTCGCGTCGCGAGTTCTATCGCTTCACCAGCGGGGTCGAATACGTGAATCTGCAGCTCGCCGCGGCGCATGCCGCGCATCATGACCGTGAAGAGCGCCAGCTGTTGCTGGATCAGGCGCGTGTCAGCCTGGCCAATCTGCAGGACAGCCTAAGACGACGCTGAGGTTCGTCCAGACGCGCGAATGCCGCACCGCAGATCGACCGAGGGTCGCAAAGCAGAGGAACGCAGAGCAGGAGAGCGTAGAGCAGGTTGTTTGCAAAGCAGAGTAACGCAGAGAGAGGGCGTGAAACGAGTATAGCAACCGACGGAAAGGCACCGACGACGATTGGTGCAGAAGGCATCAGATGACACGACGCATGCACGACAGACAAAAGCGAGAGGACTTGCTGACTGCGCGAGGCAGCTGGGGAGCATCAGCAAAGGCTTGCTGATGGTGCGGAAGGGGGGACTCGAACCCCCACACCTTGCGGCACCAGAACCTAAATCTGGCGTGTCTACCAATTCCACCACTTCCGCGAGAAGCAGGGCTGCATTTTACCTGTGATGCCTTTCAAGTCAATCGCTTGTATCGATTATCCCCTGAATTTTCCCGCCTTGTGCTGCGCCTTCAGCGCCTCACTCCTGTACGACATGCACGCTACGTGATTCCAGCCCGCAGGGCAGTTGCAGATAGCTGGCGGCGCGCTCGGCGGCGTGGCGTGTATTGGAAAGATCTTCATCGCACATCCACGGTACGACGCCCAGGCAGGGGGCTCGCAGCGTGCGTGACAACGTCGCCATGTTGTCTTCGCTGACCTCGATATCCGCTTCCAGATGGTTGATGACGTAGCCGGCGATCTCCAGCCCATCGCGCTCGATGGCCTCAAGCGTCAGGCGCGCATGATTGATGCAGCCCAGGCGTAGCCCGACGACCAGAATCACCGACAAGCCCAGCTCGATGGCCAGGTCCGAGAAATCCTCATCGTCATTCAGCGGTACCCGCCAGCCGCCAGCGCCTTCCACCAGCAGCAGGTCGCGCGGTGCACTCGTCCGCTGGCCCCGCACATGCGCCGCGATCTTCGCCACCTCGAGATTGACGCCCACCTGACGCGCGGCAATGTGCGGCGCGATGGCCGGCGCGAAGCGCCAGGGGTTGATGCTTTCGTAATCCGCTTCCGGTTCGCACTGCGCCTGCAATGACAGGGCGTCGGCGTTGACCAGACCATCGTGATTCTCGAAGCAGTCAGAGGCCACGGGCTTGAGGCCCAGCGTGGTCAAGCCGCGCAGGCGAGCACGTGCCAGCAGGGCGCTGGCGATGAAGGTCTTGCCGATTTCGGTATCGGTACCGGTCACGAAGGCGGCGATGCCATGTTCGGCTCTCGCAGGCAAAGCAGTGTCCCGTGACGAGCTGTCCGCGGTTTTCATATCAGTTTTCATTGTATCCGAGCGAGGCAGGTAATTGTCTTCAAGCAAAGTATCAGTGTTATTCGTACGCAATTCTGAACGGTTTTTCGAGCACAAGTTCAATGACTTGATAGCTTACAGGCAATCCCTTTGCGGTACGCAACGTTTCATGCCGCGCCTTGGCCTGCTGCACCTCGGCGCGTGTCAGGCGCCGGCCAGTGGCGGTCTGTGCCCCGATGCCCTTGATCGAGGCCATGACCGCGGCGACATCGGGATAGTGAAATATCCGCGGGCGTAACTGCCAGTGGCAGCGCAATCCGGCGGCTTCTGCATGGCGTGCAAGATGGGCGGCGCTGGGGAAGTGACGCACGGAATCATCCGCGCGCTGCCAGGCATGGCGTACTTCCTTGAGGGTGCCGGGCCCCAGGGTGTTGATGTGCGCTCGAGCGCCGGGTTTCAAGGTGCGTGACAGTTCCGCGAGCCATTGCCGAGGGCTATCGCACCATTGCACGGCCAGGCTCGAGAACACCAGGTCCAGACTCGCATCGGCCAGTGGCAGGCGCTCGGCATCGGCGCGTAGCCAGTGCAGGCGTTCAGGGCTGCCACTCGCAAGCTCGCTCGTCTGGCGTGCGGCTTCACGCAGCATCTCAAGCGAGAGATCCAGCCCCATGCAGCAAGCCCCAGAGTAGCGCTGCGCCAGTTGGAGGGTCCAATGTCCGGGCCCACAACCGAGATCGAGCACACGGGCATCGGCCGGCAGCCGCTCAGGGAGCGAGGCGAACAGGGAGGCCGCCATGGCGTGCTGCGCCTGCGCCAGCGTGAGGTAGTCGGCAGCGCCGCGATCAAAGGCGCGGGCAATCTGCTGGCGGCTCGTGGCAGGCGTGAACGGGGGCGTTGCAAGCTCTGCAGGCGACATGCTGACGGCAATCGACATCTCAGGCCTCCTCGCTGATGCGCGTGACGTGGGTGGCGAGGCCCATGCGCGCGAGCAGGGCATCGGCAAGCGCCTCGGTCGCGCTCAATGGCAGGCAGTGGCCGCCCTCGAATTCCGCGACCACCTGGCCCTGTGCGCGCAGCGCCGCACTCAGGCCCGGCGCCAGTAGCGGGTCCTGCTTGCCGAGCCAGAACTCGAGCGGTAACTCTGATTGAGGTGCCAGCGACATCTGGCGGCTGGCCAGTTCCGCCAGTCCTGCCGCCAGCACCGCTTCGCGACTGACGGGGTGGCGACCGATCAGTTCGCGCAATTGCCTGAGGCAATCACGCGCAGAGGCCTCACCACTGGCCTGCCAGCGCAGAAAGTGTTGCCAGCTGGCGGTGGGATTGCGAGCGAAGGCTGTGCGGAAGTCGTCCAGCACTTCTGGTGCCAGGGCGGGAATCATCTGCTCAACTGCGGCCTGGTCGATGAAGCTTGGCCCCATGGCCAGCGAGACAAGGGCGGCCGGCGCCTGCTTCTTCGCCAGCGCCTCGGCCCGCAGGGCACCCAGCGACCAGCCCAGCCACAGGGTATCGGCGCCGCCCAGCGAGGCTTGCAAGGCAGTCGGTTCTGAGCTTGCCCGTGAATCGTCCTGCGGGCCTTCTTCTGGCCAATCCGGCGCGATGATCTCCAGCGGGCGACTCTTTGCCTCGTCAGCTGCCTGCTTATCTGCCTGCTCATCTGTCTCAGTGACGTTAGCGAGGCGTGCATGCAGGCAGGTGATCAAGGGCTGCCAGATGCGCGCATCGATGCCCCAGCCGCTGAACAGCACCAGACGAGTCAGCGTCATGGCGTGACTCCTTCTGGGCTGATGGTTGGGGAAGCCGAGCGGGGCTGGGCCTTTTCCGCTGCCAGTACCGCTTCGAGAGCGTCGAGCAGTGCCGCGATATCCTCGGTCGTGTGCTCGGCGGAGAAGGTGAAGCGCAGGCGCGAGCTGCCGGCGGGCACCGTGGGCGGGCGGATGGCCGAGACCAGTACGCCACGTTCGCGCAGTGCCGCGCTCCAGGCCAATGCCCGCGCTTCGCTGCCCAGAATCAACGGCTGAATCGGGGTCAGCGGGGCAGAGGGTGAAATGTTCGTGTCGGCTGGCGTCAGCCCAAGCGCGAGCCCACTGCCCGCCAGCAGATGGGCACAGCCATCACGGAACTGCTGCACGCGGGCCTGCAACTGCTCACGACGCTGCGGCTCGCGCGCGACGATCTCCAGCGCCGCCAGGGTAGCGGCGGCGACATGCGGTGGTTGCGCGGTGGTGTAGATGTAGGGGCGTGCCAGCTGGATCAGACTCTCGATCAGCGCATCGCTGCCGGCGACGAAGGCGCCGCTGCTGCCGAGCGCCTTGCCCAGGGTGCCGACCAATACCGGCACGTCAGCCAGCGGGGTATCGCGCCCGACCAGGCCTTCGCCATGCTCGCCCAGCACGCCCAGCCCATGGGCATCATCGATCATCAGCCAGGCGCCATGCCGGGCGCAGGCCTGGCTCAGGCCCGCGATATCGGCGCAGTCGCCATCCATGCTGAACACGCCATCGCTGATCACCAGCTTGTCGTCGGCCCGGGAGCGCGCCAGCTGGCGCTCGAGGTCTTCAAGATCGCGATGGTGGAAGCGACGCGAGCGCACGGCAGTGGTGCCGGAGGACGCCAGGCGCGCGCCATCGAGGAGGCTGGCGTGATTGAGGCGATCATGGAAGATCTCGAGGCTGCGACCGGCCTCGCGCGAGGCGCTCGCCAGCGCATCGATCACGCCCAGATTGGCCATGAAGCCGGTGGAGAACAGCAACGCGCGTGGCCGCCCGGTCAGCTCGGCCAGGCGAGCCTCCAGCTGGTGGTGAGCGCGCTGGTGGCCATTGACCAGGTGAGCGCTGCCGCTGCCGACACCGAATTCACGCGCCGCGCGACAGCCGGCCTCGACCAGCGCCGGGTGGTTGGCCAGCCCCAGATAGTCGTTGGCGGTGAAGTTGAGCAGCGGGCGCGCCTCTGCATCGGCTGCCTGCCCGGCGAGGCTGACGTGGGGGCCCTGTGGCGAATCCAGCGTCAGGCGCCGGCGATAGCGGCCGACCCGCTCACGCTGAGTGAGCAGGTCCTCCAGATGCGTGAAGCTGGCGCTGGACTGAGGGCTTAAGCGCGGGCGGGCGGGCGTGTCGGTGGCCACGAGCGATCAGACCACCAGGCCGCAGGGCTTGCGTTCGCGAACATGGCCTTCGCTGCTGGCGGGCGTCGCCTCGCGCGTGGCGTCATAGAACAGGCTGCCCTCGACATTGGCGCGTGCCTGTTCTTCCATGGCGGCCTTCAGAGCGGCTTCGCGCACTTCGTCGCTGGCGACTTCCTGGCGGGTCTCCGGGTGCAGGCCGAGGCGCTCGAACAGCTCGCGGTCACGGTTGGCCTGCGGGTTGCCGGTGGTCAGCAGGCGCTCGCCATAGAAGATTGAGTTGGCGCCGGCGAGGAAGGCCAGTGCCTGGGTGGAATCGTCCATCTGCTCGCGGCCGGCGGACAGGCGCACGTGGCTCTTCGGCATCATGATGCGTGCTACGGCGATGGCGCGGATGAACTCGATGGGATCGAGGTCATCGACATTCTCCAGCGGCGTGCCCGCCACCTTGACCAGCATGTTGATCGGCACCGATTCCGGCTGCGGCTCCAGATTGGCCAGCTGACGCAGCAGGCCGGCACGGTCGGTGGTGGTCTCGCCCATGCCGAGGATGCCGCCGGAGCACACCTTCATGCCGGCTTCGCGCACGCTGGCCAGGGTGTCCAGGCGCTCGCTGTAGCTGCGCGTGGTGATGATCTCGCCGTAGTACTCCGGTGAGGTGTCCAGATTGTGGTTGTAGTAGTCGAGGCCGGCATCCGCGAGCTTTCTGGCCTGATCGGTATCGACCATGCCCAGCGTCATGCAGGTCTCGAGTCCCAGCGACTTCACCTGACGCACCATCTCGGTGACCACTTCGAGGTCGCGCTCACGCGGGCTCTTCCAGGCCGCGCCCATGCAGAAGCGGCTGGCGCCGGCGTCCTTGGCGGCACGCGCCTGCTCGACCACCTTCTCGATTTCCATCAGCTTTTCCATGCCAAGGCCGGTGTTGTAGTGGCCTGACTGCGGACAGTACTTGCAGTCTTCCGGGCAGGCGCCGGTCTTGATCGACAGCAGGGTGGAGACCTGTACCGCATTCGGGTCGAAGTGCTGGCGGTGCACCTGCTGGGCACGGAACAGCAGGTCATTGAAGGGCAGGGCGAACAGCGCCTCGATTTCCGCGACGCTCCAGTCATGGCGTACCACGCTGTCATCGGCAGGCGCAGGGATATTCGTGGCTTGTGTGGTCACGCGGGAGGCTTCTACGGTCATGAGCTTGAGGTCCTTCATCAGGCGGGCAGAGCGAGAGTGCGCTGAGCCGGTCATCCGTGGGTGAGTCCGGGAGTCGGCAGCCGAGCTGGCAAGTGGCCAGTCAACGCATCGAGTAGGGTCAGGTTAACTGAGATGATAGAGTTTCCGCGGGCGCTGTCAACGATGAGAACTCTGCTGATTGACCACTGGCAGCTGTCGCGACCCTGCGCCTTCTGTCAGCGTCAGCTGACGACAGCCATGCCCGGCGCGACCGAACGGCAGAGCGCTTCAGTGTCACCTCCCCATTCATTTTCCTCTCCAGCGACACGCTCGCCTCATGAGCGAGAGCTGACATCGCGCCGCGAGTGGTGCGACGCCTGCGAGGCGAGAATCGCGCGCAATCAGCATGCCTGTCCGCGTTGTGCTGAGCCTGTCGCCTCATTGGCATTGAGTCAGCAGGCCTGCGGGCGGTGCCTGTCGTCACCGCCCGCCTTTGCGCGCTGCTTTGCGCCGCTGCGGTATGAAGGGTTGCTGGCGGGGCTGTTCCAGCGCTACAAGGACCAGCATCAGCGCCGCGCTGGGCGACTGCTGCGCCAGCTCATGCAGCGGGAGCTGGCGCACTTCTGTCGCGAGTGGCGCCAGGCGCATCCTCACGGCGCAGTGCTGCTGGTACCGGCAGATGCCTATCGTCGTCGCCAGCGCGGCCATGATGCGCTGGCGGAACTGTGTCGCGGGCTGGGCCCCGCCATCGCCGGCCATCAGCGGGATATGGCGCGGGTGCGCGGCAGGCGCATGCCGCACGAGGCGTCAGTCGCGGTGGCCAGGGCAGCGCCGGATCAGCGCCTGCGGGATAGGCGCGGGCGTCTGAAAGCGCAGCGTGGGCGTTATGACATCGACGGCCTCTTGCCCGAGCACGTGCTGCTGATCGATGACGTCATGACCAGCGGTGCGACGCTCGACAGTCTTGCTCAGGCCTGCCTGCGGGTCGGTGCCCGTGAGGTCGATGCCTGCGTGCTGGCGCGGACTCCCCTGGCCTTGCGCGGGGCGCTGTGACCCGAAAACGCGACACGAAGTAGAGCTGCCCGACACATGCCGCCGGGGCTGAGCCTCGAAACGGGCGTTGAACTCAGCGGGCAGGCGGGGTCAATCAGGGAGAAGACTGGCGTGCAGAGGGTCTAATCTCATAGCATGCAAGGTCCGGCAGCCGTTTGCTGGTCCATGCCCGAGGAATTGCCATGCCTATTGATCCTGTTTCCCCCGATGACACGCAATCTTCCGGCACCTCGCGCGAGTTGGATGCGCGCTCCAATGGCAACACCTGGTCGACGACATCCGCGCCAGAGGGCCATGGAGACACGCGTTTTCATCCCTTCGATGCTCTCGCGCCGGACCGTGTCGTGGCCGCTGTCGAATCGCTGGGCTTCTGGTTGCCCGGCGAGCCGTTCGCGCTGAACAGTTACGAGAATCGTGTCTACCATCTCGCCGATGATGACCGACGCCGCTGGGTGGCCAAGTTCTATCGCCCCGAGCGCTGGAGCCGTGCCCAGATTCTCGAGGAGCACGCCTTCCTGGCCGAGCTGGATGAGGCCGGTGTCCCCGGCGCCCCCGCGTGGGCGAACGAGGCCGGCGAGACGCTGCATCGATTCGAGGGCTTCGACTTCGCTCTCTTCCCGCATGTGGTGGGGCGCGCGCCGGAGCTTGAATCTGCCGAGCACCTCTATCAGCTGGGTGAGCTGATCGGCCGCGTGCACGCGGTGGGGCGCAAGAGCGCGTTTCGCGAGCGGGAGACGCTCTCGCCGCTGCGGATTCTCGAAGAGAGCTGCGCCAGCGTGCTGGCCTCCGACTGGCTGAGTGAGCGTCAGCGCGACAGCTACCAGCGTGTCATCGAGGCATTGCGCCCGTTGGTCGCGGAGCAGAGCTGGCCGGAAAGCGCCCTGATCCGTACCCACGGCGACTGCCACATCGGCAACATGCTGGGGCGTGATGACAGCTTCGCGCTGGTCGACTTCGATGACTGCCTGAGCGCCCCGGCGGTGCAGGACCTGTGGATGCTGTTGACCGGCCAGAGCGACCCGGAGCTGCACATGCAGCTGTCCGAAGTGCTGGAGGGCTACGAGCAGCATTGTGAGTTCAATCGCAGCGAGCTCAAGTGGATCGAGACCCTGCGCACACTGCGCATGGTGCGTCACAGTGCCTGGGTGGTGCGGCGCTGGTCGGACCCCGCCTTCCCGCAAGCCTTCTCGCATGTGGCGAGCCTGGGCTACTGGGATGACCACATTCGCAGCCTGGAACAGCAGCGCGTCGCGCTGTCTGCGCCGCGTTGGCTGGCCTAGCGATCGCGACATGGCCTGGTAGTCGCGACATGGCCTGGCAGTCGTGACATGACCTGAAGGTCGTCGCGAGGCCTGAGCCCCTTTGACGAAGTGAGTGACATCGCCCCTTCATGCGCCCCCATCGGTTACCGATGGGGGCGCATGTGTTGCATGGATACGACAATCGCGTGAACAGACCTGCGTTGACGGCATGCCTGAGGTAGAATCTGGCCCTGACATTGAACACGAAGTTATACGATTTCTTGCCATCTGATCGCTTGTGTATGACTTTTGTGCTTTACCCCTGCTATGCGTGCGCTAGTGCGCGCCCCTGACCGATACCATAGGCAGACGGATGACCGAAGAGATTGCCAACCACTACCGCCAGATCATCACCGCGTTGGGTGAGGATCCAGAGCGTGAGGGCCTGCTGGATACGCCCAAGCGCGCGGCCAAGGCCATGCAGTACCTGACTCATGGCTATCAACAGTCGTTGGAGGAGATCGTCAACGGCGCTGTCTTCACCTCCGATACGGACGAGATGGTACTGGTCAAGGACATCGAGCTTTACTCGATGTGCGAGCATCACCTGCTGCCGTTCATCGGCAAGTGCCACATCGCCTATCTGCCGTCTGGCAAGGTGCTCGGTCTGTCCAAGTTCGCGCGTATCGTCGACATGTATTCGCGTCGCATGCAGATTCAGGAAAACCTCACCAAGCAGATCGCCGAGGCCGTTCAGCAGGTCACCGGTGCACGTGGTGTGGCCGTCGTGGTCGAAGCGCGTCACATGTGCATGATGATGCGTGGGGTGGAAAAGCAGAATTCCAGCATGAAGACGTCCGTGATGCTGGGCGCCTTCCGCGAAAATCAGCCGACCCGTCAGGAATTCCTGACGTTGATCAGCTGACAGCAGAGTGAAGACGCCGCCTTTCGAGGCGGCGTTCTTGTCTGGGAGTCATCTCGCGCGTTTCCCTTGATCAGGAGTCCCTGCCGATGCCGATGCATGCCTTGCACGATGAACATCTCGATCACGATCTCGCCACCATTCGCATCAAGAATCTGCGCCTGAGGACCTATATCGGGATCAATGAAGACGAGATCCAGAACCGCCAGGATGTCGTGATCAACGTGGTGATCCGCTATCGCGCGGCACGCGCCGTGCAGTTCAATCACATCAGTGAAGCGCTCAATTACCGCACCATCACCAAGCAGTTGATCCGTCATGTCGAGGAAGGGCGTTTCGCGCTGCTCGAACGCATGACCCGTGAGGTGCTGGATATCGTGATGGCGCACGAACAGGTGCTGACGGCGCAGGTCGAGATCGACAAGCCACATGCCTTGCGCTTCTCTGACTCGGTGTCTATCACCCTGTCGGACAGTCGCGAAGCGCATGACTAGTCGGCCGGGGCAGGTGTTGAGAAGCTCAGGTGTCGAGAAAGTCAGATGTCGAGAAGCTCAGATATCGAGAAGGTCAGATGTCGAGAAGATCAGGCGCAAAAGCCTGAAGAGTCGGGAGACATGATGTGATCGGGGAAATCATCCATTTCGATGATGCAGAACAGCAGGGCACCATTCGGGACGAGAAGGGCGGTGAGCACGCCTTCGATCTGGTCGGCTGGCGCGGGCGTGGCTTGCCGGGGCCGGGGCTGGCGGTGGACTTCGAGCTTCGCGACGGGCGTGCAGTGCAGGTCTTCAATGCGCGGATCAAGCAGCAGAAGGCGCGGCGAGTCGTCTCGATGCCGCCCGAGAGCGAGACCGGCGAGGCGCCCTGGCCCACGGCTGACGCCGCCAGGCCAGCAACGCGCAAGCGCTGGTGGCTCGCCGGGCTGGCCATCGTGGTACTAGTACTGGCAGGGTTGTGGATCTAGCGCCACGCCCGCATCTAGGCTATATCAGGTTAGTCTTGAGTAGTCTCGGTTAGCCGGGAATCACTGCCTTGACCCACAAGCACGCCTCGGGAGTCTTCATGGAACATCTCAACGATACCAGTCTGTTTCGTCCATTTGCCTATATCGACGGTGGATGGGTAGCCGCGGATTCCGGCGAGCAGATCGAGGTCGACAATCCTGCCACCGGCGAGATCATCGGCCGCGTGCCTCGGCTGGGTTACGCCGAGACCGAACGCGCCATCGAGGCGGCGCAGCACTCCTTCGCGGACTGGAAGGAGACGCCGGCGCTGGAGCGCGCTGACATCCTGATGAAGTGGTACGCCTTGATGCTGGAGCACAAGGATGATCTGGCGCAGATCATGACGCTGGAGCAGGGCAAGCCCCTCGCCGAAGCCGCCGGTGAAATCCAGTACGCGGCCAGCTTCCTGCGCTGGTTCGCCGAAGAAGGTCAGCGCGTGTATGGCGACACCATTCCGGCCGCCAAGCGTGACCAGCGCATCCTGGTGCTCAAGCAGCCGGTCGGAGTGGTGGGGGCGATCACGCCGTGGAACTTCCCAGCCTCGATGATTACCCGCAAGGCGGGCGCCGCGCTGGCCGCGGGCTGCCCGATCGTGGTCAAGCCGGCCAGCCAGACGCCGTTCTCGGCGCTGGCGCTGGCGGTGCTGGCGGAACGCGCTGGCGTGCCGCGCGGCGTCTTCAACGTCGTGCCGGGCTCGGCCAAGGACATCGCCAAGGCGATGACCGATTCCAGCATCGTGCGCAAGGTGACCTTCACCGGCTCCACGGAAGTCGGGCGTGGCCTGATGGCAAATGCCGCGCAGCATATCCAGAAGATCTCGCTGGAGCTTGGCGGCAACGCGCCCTTCCTGGTGTTCGAAGACGCCGATCTCGATGCGGCGGTGGAAGGCGCGATGGCGGCCAAGTTCCGCAATGCAGGTCAGACCTGCGTCTGCACCAATCGCTTCCTGGTGCAGTCCAGCGTGGTCAATGCCTTCAGCGAGAAGCTGGCTGCTGCCATGAACGCCGAGCTGACCGTGGGCAATGGCCTGGAAGAGGGCGTCAAGGTCGGTCCGTTGATCGATGGCGACGCCGTCGAGAAGGTCACCGAGCACGTGCAGGATGCCCTCGACAAGGGCGCCGAACTGCTGCTGGGCGGCCATCCGCATCCGCTGGGGGGCAGCTTCTTCACGCCGACCCTGATCTCGCAGGTGACGCCGGAGATGAAGGTCGCCCGTGAGGAGACCTTCGGACCGTTGGCGGCGATCTTCCCCTTCGAGAGCGAGGAAGAGGCGATCGAGATGGCCAACGACACCGAATTCGGTCTGGCCAGCTATTTCTACAGCAGCGACCTCAAGCGTGTCTGGCGCGTCTCGGAAGGTCTGGACTACGGCATGGTCGGTATCAATACCGGGCTGATCTCCAACGCCGCTGCGCCCTTCGGTGGCACCAAGGCATCGGGGCTGGGCCGTGAAGGCTCCAAGTATGGCCTCGAGGAGTACATGGAAACCAAGTATCTGTGTCTCTCACTTGGCTGATCCATCGTCATCGGATCTGCGCTGTCGATCTTTGCTTGAGCCTTGCATCCTCGAACTTTGCCTCCTGGAGCTTTGCATCGCTGATTGATGGCCAGCGCTCAAGGCAGTGATTGGACACGCCATCAGCTGGCAAAAAGCCCGCCCGGGAAACCGGGCGGGCTTTTTCATGCCATGCATTTATTCCACCTGTCTGCGCCGAGTGTGGTGCAACTTGGCCATGGAATTTTCGCTGCTGATGAGAGCGATCTTTTTGCTTCTGATGAGAGAACGGCATGCGCGTCGCGACAAGAGGCGCATGAGTCATTGGTCGTAGAGATGGAGTGTCTCGCGCTGCACGTGTCAGACCAAAGCGGTATATCGCGGCCTTTTAGCGCAGATCAGGGCCAAAGACAGGTGTGCTTTGTCGGCATTCTCTTACTTGTGCATATGCTTATTTACGCTACAGTCAAAGAGCGGGACCTGTGGTGATAGTCTTCAAGGATTGAAGACAGGGCGAGTGGCGTGGCGGACGCGACTCGCCCTTTTTTATTGCCGGATTTCTGATCTCGGGTTTGGATCTCTGATCTCGGGTTTGGATCTCTGATTTCGGGGTCGGATCTCGGATCTTGGCTCTCGCGCCGCAACCCTCATGCCGCAACGCTCACTTCCCAGTCCCCATCTCAGTCCTCACTTCTCGGCTCGCAGGTCTCACCCCAGTGGCGAAAGCCCCATGCCCGCCACCAGGCCTTCCAGTGCATGTCGCCCGGCAATCGAGTTGCCGTAGCCGTCCAGGCGTGGTGACCAGACGCAGATGCTCATCTGTCCCGGCAGGATGGCGATGATGCCACCGCCGACGCCACTCTTGCCCGGCAGACCCACCCGCCAGGCGAAGTCGCCTGCCGCGTCGTAAAGCCCGCAGGTCAGCAACAACGCATTGAGCTGGCGTGTCTCCAGCGGCGAGACCACTTCCTTGCCATCCAGCGGATTGACGCCGCGATTGGCGAGGAAGGCGAAGCTGCGCGCCAGTTCCACGCAGTTCATCGACACCGAGCAGCTGTGGAAGTAGGTATCCAGCAGGTCATCCACATCGGAATGCACATTGCCGTAGGCCTGCATCAGGTAGGCCAGCGAGGCATTGCGTGCCTTGTGGTCCATTTCCGAGCGCGCGACCTTTTCATCGAAGCCGATATCGTCGCTGCCGGACAGACGCCTGAGCTGCTCACGCAGGGTGTTCTGGATCGAGACGATACGCGACACCAGCAGGTCGGTGATCAGCAGGGCACCGGCATTGATGAAGGGATTGCGCGGAATGCCGTTCTCGACCTCCAGCTGCATGATCGAGTTGAAGGCCTGGCCGGAGGGTTCACGACCGACGCGCGACCAGATCTCGTCGCTCTCAAGACGCTGCATCGCCAGTACCAGCGCATGCACCTTGGAGATCGACTGGATCGAGAAGCGGGTATGCGCGCTGCCGGCGTACTGGACACGGCCATCCACATGGCAGACGGAGATGCCGAACTGGTCAGGGTCGACCTGCGCCAGTGCCGGGATATAGTCCGCGACCTTGCCCTCGTTGAAGCAGCGGCTGGCATCATCGGACAGGCGTTCGAGCAGTGTCTGGAGAGCATCGGGGTCGAGTGGCGGCGTCATGGCAACCTTGAAGCAGCGGTAGAGGAAAATGGCGCGAAGCTGGCCGGGCCATCGTGACAACGGCGCCATCGGGCATCAGGTCGAGAGTGGCGCGAGGGGCCGGCAGGGCATTCTAGCGGATATGACCGCAGCTGGCGCGCTCGATGCCGCTGGCAGGGCGTGCCATCAGGTCGGCTCAATCGCGTGATAGTTGACGCTTATCAGCCAGGTAGTGCAAAGTGATTTCTACATGCAGTTGAGAATCGTTATTATTGGTTCATCAAGGCAGCACGCAGTTGCCTGACCCCATGACATGCGACGCGCTGAGGCTCAGCGTCTCGCTGAGTAGACCGCCCGGAGGGCAGCCAACATGATCAAGACATTGACCTTTGCCAGCATGCACTTCTCCATCGCCTTCGGCGTCACCTACCTGCTGACCGGCGATATCGTGGTCGGCGGCCTGGTCGCCATCGTCGAGCCGGCGGTCAACACCGTCGCCTTCTTCTTCCACGAGAAGGTCTGGAACCGTGTCACCGCGCGCCGCCAGCAGGCTGCTGAGCAGCAGGCGAACTCGCGAAACGCCATGAGCGGGGCGGCACTGGCGGGCTGAGGCTGCTTGCGCGTGGCAGGGATGCGCCGCAGAATCGAGCGACCTTTTCCCGGAGCTCCCCATGCTGAAGCTTGCCCCTCGCATCGTCCGTGCCTCTCTTCCTGCCAAGGCCTCTTGTCCTGCCGAGCTCTCTCATCCTGCCCGCGCCCGCCAACGTCCTCTCGTCCAGGGGGCGTTGGCGTTGCTGCTGGGGCTTGCCGGCAGCCTGTCTGCTCTCGAATCCGTGTCAGCCGACGAGACGCGCGATTATCACTACAGCGACGCCCATCTGCACTTCGTGGACTTCTTCCAGCAGGGTGATGGTCTGGGGGCCTTGCTGGATGCCATGGACGAGGCGCAGGTCGATCACGCCCTGGTCACGGGCATCGGCGTTGCCAAGAAATGGCAGCAGGACGCGCCCAAAAAGCCACGGTACTACATGGGCGATGATGCGCCGGTCTACTGGTATTCCGGTACCGACTACATCCTGGCCGAGGCGCTGACTCGCGCGCCCGAGCCGGTACAGGCGCGTTTCTCGCCGTTCATCACCGGCTTCAACCCCACCGATCTGAACGCTGCCGACGAGATTCGCCAGCTGATGGCGATCTATCCCGGCTTCTGGAAGGGCATCGGGGAGGTCTTCACGCGCCATGACGACCTGACGCGCCTGACCGAAGGCGAGACGCCGCGCGCCAACCATCCGGCCTTGATGAAGGTCTATGCGCTGGCGGCGGAGAAGGGGCTGCCGGTGATGGTGCATTCCAACATCACCAGCAAGCGGGAAGGGCATGAGGGCCTGTATCTCGAGGAATTCGAGAGTGCGGTGCGCGACAATCCGGACACGACCTTCATCTGGGCACACGCCGGGACCAGTGCTGAGCTCAATCGCCGTCTGGGGCGCATGACCTGGCTGCACGGCGAGATCGAGCGCATGCTGGAAACCTACCCCAACCTGAATATCGACCTGTCCTGGTCGGTGCTGGAACCCTACTTGCTGGATGATGAAGGGCAGCCGCGCTCGCGTTGGGTGTCGCTGGTCGAGCGCTTCCCGCAGCGCTTCGTGCTTGGCAGTGACGTGGTCGGGCGCTTCGGCTCGGTGGGCGATATCCTCGCCAGCTATACGCCCTTCCTCGATGCGCTGTCGCCACAGGCGGCGCGCAATGTCGCGCGCGACAACTTCCTGCGCTGGGTCAACCTGCCGGTCGAATGACCGCGTTTCTTGTCAGATGCACATGAAAAAGCCCCCGCCAGCATGTCGCTGGCGGGGGCTTTCTGCGTGGGCGCTAGCTTAGGTACCCGTTCAGGTACCTGTGCAGGTCAGCGAGGATTGATCAGTGACGGAAGTGACGCATGCCGGTGAAGACCATGGCGATGCCGGCTTCGTTGGCCGCATCGATGACTTCCTGATCGCGCATGGAGCCACCCGGCTGGATGACGGCAGTGATGCCGGCCGCCGCAGCGGCGTCGATGCCGTCGCGGAACGGGAAGAAGGCATCGGAGGCCATCACGGAGCCCGGCACTTCCAGACCTTCATCGGCGGCCTTGATGCCGGCGATCTTGGCGGAATAGACGCGGCTCATCTGGCCGGCGCCCACACCGATGGTCTGGCCATCCTTGATGTAGACGATGGCGTTGGACTTGACGAACTTGGCCACTTTCCAGGCGAAGGTCAGGTCGTTGAGTTCCTGCTCGCTCGGTGCACGCTCGGTGACGACCTTGAGCTCATCACGGCCGACCATGCCCTGGTCGCGGTCCTGGACCAGCAGACCGCCGGTGACACGCTTGAAGTCGTGACCGCCGGTACGCTCGGCCGCCCAGGCATCCGCGACGTCGAGCAGGCGCACATTGGCCTTGGTGGCGACGATGGCAGCCGCCTCTTCGCTGATGCCCGGGGCGATGATCACCTCGACGAACTGACGCGAGACGATCGCCTGCGCGGTCTCGGCGTCCAGCGGCACGTTGAAGGCGATGATGCCGCCGAAGGCGCTGGTCGGGTCGGTCTGGAAGGCACGCTCGTAGGCGGCCAGGGCAGACTCGCCGATGGCGACGCCACACGGGTTGGCGTGCTTGACGATGACACAGGCGGTCTCGTCGAAGGCCTTGACGCATTCGAAGGCGGCATCGGTGTCGGCGACGTTGTTGTAGGACAGCGCCTTGCCCTGCACCTGCACCGCCGTGGCGACGCTGGCCTCGGTGGCACCGTCCTCGACGTAGAAGGCCGCCTTTTGGTGCGGGTTCTCGCCGTAACGCATGTCCTGCTTCTTGCTCAGGCTGACGTTGTACTGACGCGGCAGGCCTTCGCTGCCGCCTTCGACACGCTGGCCCAGCCAGTTGGCGATGGCGCCATCGTAGGCGGCGGTGTGCTCGAAGGCGGCCACGGCCAGATCGAAGCGCGCGCCATCGCTGACGGCGTTGTCGTTGGCATCCATCTCGGCGATCACGCGGTCATAATCCGAGGCGTTGACGACGATGGTGGTGTGGGCGTGGTTCTTGGCGCAGGAACGCACCATGGTCGGGCCGCCGATATCGATGTTCTCGATGGCGTCTTCCAGCGAGCAATCCGGATTGGCCACGGTAGCGGCGAACGGGTACAGATTGACGATGACCATGTCGATGGGGTCGATGCCGTGCTCGGCCATCACCGCATCATCCTGGCCGCGACGGCCGAGAATGCCACCGTGGATCTTCGGGTGCAGGGTCTTGACCCGGCCATCCATCATTTCCGGGAAACCGGTGTGCTCGGACACTTCCGTCACGGCAAGGCCGTTGTCCTTGAGCAGGCGGAAGGTACCGCCAGTGGACAGCAGGGCGACGCCGCGGGCGTCCAGGGCACGAGCGAATTCGACGATTCCGGTCTTGTCGGAAACACTCAGGAGGGCGCGACGGATGGCTTGGGGCTTGGCTTGCATGATGCTCCACTCGTGGATCAACAAAAAGACGCCGGGGCACCTGTAAAGGTGCCCCGGCGGGGTCAGATCAGATCAAACTGCTTGAGCTTCTTGCGCAGTGTGCCTCGGTTGAGGCCCAGCATGTCGGCGGCGCGGGTCTGGTTGCCCTGCGCGTGGGCCATCACCGCCTCCAGCAGCGGCGCCTCGACCTCGGCCATCACCATGGCATGCAGGTCGGTGACCTGCTCGCCATCCAGGTGGGCGAAGTAGCGCGCCATGGAGTGCTCGACGGCCTCGCGCAGGGTCTGATGGTGCCGCACGGGCGTCATCAGGGTGGCCTGGCTTGCGTCGTCGGGTGAAAGAGGGTGCCTGCTGGTCATGCTGCGTGACTTCCTTGCGTCTCGGTGCGGGCGATGCCTTCCGGCTCGCCGAACAGGCGGGTCAGAAACTGGCGCTGTTGTTCCGGCTCCTCGAGGGGATTGAAGTGGCGCTTGAGCTCACTGCCATCCTCCCGCGTCGCCAGATACCAGCCCACATGCTTGCGCGCGATGCGCGTTCCCATGTAGTCACCGTAGAATTCGTACAGGGCCTCGAGGTGGGTGCGCATCACGAGGGCGCGCTCCGCATCGCTCGGGCCACAGGCTACCTGGCCGGTGGCCAGGTAGTGATTGATCTCGCGGAAGATCCAGGGATTGCCCTGGGCCGCACGGCCGATCATCACGGCGTCGGCGCCCGTATAGTCAAGCACATGTCGCGCCTTCTCGCCGCTGTCGATATCGCCATTGGCGAAGACCGGAATCGACACCGCGGCCTTCACGGCGGCGATGGTGTCGTATTCGGCCTCACCGGTATATTTCTGCTGGCGAGTGCGACCATGCACGGACAGCGCCTGGATGCCGGCGCTTTCGGCCATGCGCGCGATGGCGATGGCGTTGCGCGTCTCTTCGCACCAGCCGGTGCGCATCTTGAGCGTGACCGGCACGTCCACGGCGCGCACCACGGCATCGAGAATCTCGCCGACGAGCTTCTCGTCGCGCATCAGGGCAGAGCCGGCGGCCTTGTTGCAGACCTTCTTGGCCGGGCAGCCCATGTTGATGTCGATGATCTCGGCACCCATCTCGGCGTTGAGTGCCGCGGCCTCGGCCAGCATGGCGGCATCACCGCCGGCGATCTGCACGGCACGCGGGCCGGGTTCGCCGGCATGGTTCATGCGCGTGCGGGACTTGACGGTATTCCACAGCCGCTTGTCACTGGTCACCATCTCCGATACCACCAGCCCGGCGCCCAGCTCACGACATTGCTGTCGGAACGGGCGATCGGTGACACCGGCCATCGGGGCCAGAATCACGCGATTGGGAAGCTGATGTACGCCGATGCGGGGCAGGTCGGCGGGAAGCGGAGTATCGGTCATGGGTCTCGTGTCATGCGAGTGGTGTCAGGCGCGCGAACCGTTGTCGTGTCAGGGATTCGCGGGGGCGTCATGATACCTAGAGCGCCGCAGGGTTTGAAGGGCTATTTCATCCACAATGCGTCGCGGATGCGTTCTCCCTGCGCGGCTGCGGCGCTCATGGCGTGGCTCAGCCCATCAGTGGACGCTGACCATTGAGGCGTACCCAGCCATCGCGCTCGGTGGGCTCTTCCATGATCAGGCCGGCTTCACGATAGGCGTCGAGCACCTCTCCCGCCTGGGGCGCGAGAATGCCGGAGAGCGCCAGCAGGCCACCCGGGGCGACGCTGCCCGCGATCTGCGGAGCCAGTTCGACCAGCGGGCCGGCCAGGATGTTGGCGACCACGATCTGATAGCCCGCGTCCGGCAGGCGGTCCGGGTAGCACAGGGTCAGCTGGTCGCTGACGTCATTGCGCTGGGCGTTCTCACGCGAGGCCTGCAGCGCCTGCGGGTCGATATCGGTGCCCAGCGCATCCACCGCGCCGAGCTTGAGCGCGGCGATGGCGAGAATTCCGGAGCCGCAACCGAAGTCGAGCACGCTGTGCTGGGCGAGCTTGCCATCGACGGCCAGCCCATCGAGCCATTCCAGGCACAGGGCGGTGGTCGGGTGGGTGCCGGTGCCGAAGGCCAGGCCGGGGTCGAGCATCAGGTTGACGGCGTCCTGCTCCGGCGCATCGTGCCAGCTGGGCACGATCCACAGGCGCTGGCCCATCTTGAGCGGCTCGAAGCCGTCCATCCATTCACGGGCCCAGTCACGGTCCTCGAGGATCTCGACCTCGATCTCCGGGCAGGGCTCATCGGGAATCAGTGCCGCCCAGCCGGCCTTGACCCGCTCGCGCATGGCCTCGATGCCTTCGGTGCCATCCCACAGGCCAGTGAGGACAGTCTCGCTCCACAGCGGCGTGCTGCCGAGGTCAGGTTCGAACAGCGGTTGGTCTTCAGCATCCTGCAGCGTGATGGCGCAGGCGCCTTCTTCCATCAGCAGATGCTCGAGAATCTCGGCGTGGTCGGGGGCGATACGCGCCTTGAGTTGCAGCCAGGACATGGTGACTCCTGTCGATGGGCGATAAGAAAGGGGAGGAGGGCACAGACGACAGAAGGGCAGCCGAGGCCACCCTTCTGTCGTGCGTCTATCGGCAACACGCGTCACCGATCTCAAGCGGGGCGTCTTACAGGCCCAGCTTCTTCTCCAGATAATGGATGTTGACGCCACCTTCCTGGAAGCCGGCATCACGCACCAGATCCTTCTGCAGGTCAGTGTTGGTCTTGATACCTTCCACCAGCAGCTCGTCGAGGGCATTGCGCATGCGCGTCAGTGCGATCTCGCGGCTCTCGCCCCAGGTGATCAGCTTGCCGATCAGGGAGTCGTAGTGCGGCGGAACGGTGTAGCCGGAGTACAGGTGCGAGTCCATGCGCACGCCCAGACCGCCCGGCGCGTGATAGAGCTCGACCTTGCCCGGAGACGGCATGAAGGTGCGCGAATCCTCGGCATTGATGCGGCACTCGAAGGCGTGACCGCGCAGCTCGATATCTTCCTGCCTCACGGACAGCGGCAGGCCGGAGGCGATGCGCAGCTGTTCCTTGACGATATCGATGCCAGTGACCATTTCGGTCACCGGATGCTCGACCTGAACACGAGTGTTCATCTCGATGAAGTAGAAGCCGCCGTTCTCGTACAGGAACTCGAAGGTGCCGGCGCCACGGTAGCCGATCTCGATGCAGGCATCGGTGCACGACTTGAGTACCTTGGCACGCGCTTCTTCGTCCAGCTGCGGCGCCGGTGCTTCTTCCAGCACCTTCTGGTGACGACGCTGCAAGGAGCAGTCGCGGTCATACAGATGGATGGCGTTGCCCTGGCCATCGGCCAGTACCTGGACTTCGACGTGACGCGGGTTCTGGAGGAATTTCTCCATGTACACCGTGCCGTCGCCGAAGGCCGCGGCCGCTTCACCCTGGGTGATGCTCACCGAGGACAGCAGGCTGGCCTTGGAGTGCACCACGCGCATGCCGCGACCACCACCGCCAGCGGCGGCCTTGATGATCACCGGATAGCCGATGCGCTCGGCGATGGCGTACATCTCGTCTTCGTCTTCCGGCACCGGGCCATCGGAACCCGGCACGGTCGGGACGCCGGCCAGCTTCATCGCCTCGATGGCCGCGACCTTGTCACCCATCATGCGGATGGTGTCAGCGCGCGGGCCGATGAAGGCGAAGCCGGAACGTTCGACCTGTTCGGCGAAATTGGCATTTTCCGACAGGAAGCCGTAGCCCGGGTGGATGGCGTCGGCGTCCGTCACCTCGGCGGCTGCGATCAGCGCCGGGATGTGGAGATAGGATTTGGCAGAGGAGGCCGGGCCGATGCACACAGCTTCATCCGCCAGGCGGACGTGCATCAGGTCGCGGTCGGCCTTGGAGTGCACCGCTACCGTCTTGATGCCCAGTTCCTTGCAGGCGCGAAGGATGCGAAGGGCGATCTCGCCGCGGTTGGCAATCAGTACCTTGTCGAGCATGGTGACGTGTCCGTTGGGATCAGGAAATGACGATCATGGGCTGGTCGAATTCAACCGGCTCGCCGTCTTCGATCAGGATGGCTTCGACGACGCCATCCTTGTCGGCTTCGATCTGGTTCATCATCTTCATGGCTTCGACGATGCAGACGGTATCACCTTTCTTGACGCTCTGGCCGACTTCGATGAAGGCCTTGGAGCCCGGCGCCGGAGAACGGTAGAAGGAGCCGACCATCGGGGAATTGATGGTGTGGCCCTGCGGCGCAGCCGGTGCTGCCGGAGCGGCCGGTGCTTCAGCGGCGCCAGCGGCTGCCGGAGCGGCCTGCTGCATCGGCTGCTGCTGCATCATCATCGGGGCCTGCATCATCGGCTGCTGGGCGAAGCCCTGCGGATGGCGGCTGATGCGAACGGACTCTTCGCCTTCCTGGATCTCGATTTCGCTGATGTTGGACTCTTCGAGCAGCTCGATCAGCTTCTTGACCTTGCGGATATCCATGAAATTAATCCCGATGTAAATGTGGCTGGAAATGGGGGTGTGCAGCCGTGATAGCGGCGGCTGCGGGCGACAGCCCCGACGGCTGTCCCGACCATGGCGATGGCCGGTGAATCCTGGTATCAGGCAGTGATGAGGCCTGATGGCGGTGCGTGAACACCGCTCTGGACGTGCCCTTACTGCGCGAGATCGTCCAAGGCGGCGTCAAGCGCCATGTCATAGCTTCGAGCGCCAAAGCCCATGATCACGCCGCGTGCCACATCGGAAAGATACGAATGGTGGCGGAACGGCTCGCGGGCATGGGTATTGGAAAGGTGCAGCTCGATGAACGGGAGTGCGACGCCGAGTAGCGCATCGCGCAGCGCAACGCTGGTATGGGTAAAGGCCGCCGGATTGATCAGGATGATGGCGGTGCCATCTTCACGGGCAAGGTGGATACGCTCGATCAGCACATGCTCGGCATTGGACTGCAGCCAGTCCAGCTGATGGCCGGCCGCGCTGGCGCGCTGGACCAGACGCTGGTGGATATCCTCCAGCGTGGTGGTGCCATACACCTCGGGTTCACGGGTCCCCAGCAGATTGAGATTGGGGCCGTTGAGTACCAGGATGCGCGCCATGAAAGTCCCTTGTGTCAGCCGTGCTCGAGCACCAGGCTCATTGAGCTGTTAACCCATGAAGAAAATGCAAAGATACCGTCACTATCCACGACGTTTACCTATTGAGCGCAGGCTGTTGCCGTAGTGACGCGGATTCTGCCGAAATTCTCGAACGCTGTCCAGTTTGGCACTGAACCGAAGATTTTGCCGCATTCTTCGTCCTCGCGTGCGTCTCGACAGCAACTGCCCCGCGCCGGGCCTGTGGCAGACACGCCGCTCAGTTCGCGCGCTGTGACGTGCCGCGCAGCTGATCCAGCACCGCTGTCAGGTGCTGGCCGAGCTGGCTGGCGTTGACCTCCCCCTGGATGCGCGCCGCCTTGAGCTCGCGTTCATCGGCGAAGAACAGCAGGCTAGGAGGGCCGAACAGGCCGAATTGCTTGAGCAGTGCCTGGGTCGCGGCCCCGGTACTGGTGACGTCGGCGCGAATCAGGTGGAACTGGCGCAACTGGCTGGCGACCTTGGGGAAGACCTCGCGCTCCATCACCTTGCACGAGATGCACCAGTCGGCGTAGTAGTCGACGAACACCGGCTGGCCGCGGCTGGCGGCCAGTGCCAGTTCTCGCTCGAGCTCGCTCATGTCGCTGACGGTGGTGAAGTCCAGTGACGTCTCGGCGGCCTGCCCGGATGATGTGCCGCCAGTGAAGGGGGCCAGCGGGCGCAACGGGTCGCTTGCGCCGCCTGCCACGCCCAGCAGGCTGATCATGCCCCAGCCCAGCGCGACCAGTCCCAGTGCCTGACGGGCACGCGCCCAGCCTCGGGTCTGTGTGCTGAGCGCCCCCAGCGCCACGCCGGTGCCGATGGCCAGAATGGCCCAGCCCAGCACCGCCAGCGAGGCCGGCAGCAAGCGCTCCACTAGCCACAACGCCACCCCCAGCAGCAGGATACCGAAGGCCTGCTTGATGCCCTCCATCCAGCCGCCGGCCCTGGGCAGCAGGCTGGCGCCGAAGGTGCCGACCAGAATCAACGGCACGCCCATGCCCAGCCCCAGCGCGAAGAGTGCCAGCCCGCCGGTCAGGGCATCGCCACTGGCGGAAAGATAGACCAGTGCACCGGCCAGAGGTGCCGAGACGCAGGGCGATACCACGAGTACCGATAACGCGCCTGCCAGCGCCAGTCCGCCGGGGCCGGCATTCATCAGCCGTCCTTGCAGCGCGTCGAGCCGTGAGTGCATGCCGCTGGGCAGGCGCAGAGTGAAGGCGCCGAACATGGCCAGCGCGAACAGCACGAACAAGGCAGCGAAGGGAATCAGTACAGCCGGTGCCTGCAGATGCGCCTGCAGGTTGAGCCCCGCGCCGAACAGTCCCATCAAGGTGCCGGCCGCGGCGTAGGTCAGGGCCATGCCCAGGGCGTAGCTCGTGGAGAGCAGCAAGGCGCGCGGGCGGCTGGGGCGCTGGCCGACGATGATCGAACTCAGGATCGGAATCATCGGCAGCACGCAGGGCGTGAAGGTCAGCCCGAGACCGGCGAGGAAGAACAGCCCTAGAGCCGTCAGCAGGCTGGCATCCGCGAACAGTGCGCTGAAGCCGGCATCGGTGCCGCTGATCGGGGCTGTTGTAGTGCGACTTTCCGTCGACGCCGTCGTATCGCTCGACTGGCTGGCGGTCGGCATCAGTTGCGCGAACGGGGCAGGGGCACTCTGCTCACCGGCCTGCAGCGTGACGGTCTCCGGCGGATAGCAGAGCCCGGCATCGGCGCAGCCCTGGAAGGTGATGGAGAGCGGGACCGGGCCGCTGGCCGGTGTGTCGTCACGCACTGCCTTGCCAGAGGAGGCGCTCATAAGCGGGATGCGAATGACCAGCGCATCGTGGAAGACATGCACCTCGCCCATGTAGGGGTCGTTCTTCAGCTCTCCCGGCGGCAGGTCGGCGTCGCCCAGAGCGACCTGGTCGCTGGTGGTCGCGAAGCTGAACTGATGCCGGTAGAGGTAATAGCCTTCGGCACTGGTGAAGCCGACATACAGGGTGTCGCCCTCGCGCCAGCTGCGCGGCTTGAAGGCTTCACTGACCGGCAGGAAATCGCCCTGATTGCTGCCGCCGAACAGGCTGGACGCCGCACCGCTGGAGCCGCTGCCGGCGTTTGAACTTGAGCCTGAGCCTGAGCTGAACAGGCCGGCATTGGCGGGCAGCGCCGTCATCGCCTGCGCGACCACCAGCGCGATTGCCAGCAGGGTTGCCAGCAATGCAGGGCCCAGCAGGCGTGAGAACGCGGAGGGGCATGCGCGGCCCGTTGGCAGCGCCATGCTGACTTTCAAGAACGAACGAAGCACGAAAGCATCCTTATACAGTGCCGAAAGAACATCCTGCAGGCCTCAAGGCACCGCAGTCTCGCGCCGCCTTCATCCTGCTCGGGGGCGAGCGCTGGATCGAGAGCAGGCCCATCATCGCCGCGCACGACTTGCACGCGGATGAATGTGCCACCATGTAGCAGACATCCCGCTCGTGTGAGGGCGTGTGAGGGCGTGTGAGGGCGTATCGGGCTCGAGTGGTGAAGCCGCCTGCGCGGGTGGCAGTCTGGCCCTCGGCTCGTACCGCGGCTCAGCCCGCGACTCACTCCGCAACTCGGTCCACGACCAGGCCCGTGGCCCGGCCCGCAATCCGGAGCGCATCGCACCTTGCCACAGAACCGGCACTTCACCGAGTGCGACTGGCACGTGCAGGGGCGCATGATAGGATAGGACGTACGTCATGAGTACCGGCGCTGGGTGCATCGGCGCGGCTCACATCCGTTCAGGCAGGTCTGACTCGTCTCTCACACGGCTTTTTCTACAAGGCTTCATACAAGGAAGAACGCATGGCCCTATTCGGTAAAGGCAGCAAGCGCGGCGCCAATCGCGATGTGCTGGAAACGCCTCAGTATGGCTGGATCTGGAAACCACTGATCGGGCTGTTCGTCATTTACCTGCTGGTCTGCGTTGGCCTTGGTATCTACTGGAGCAGTGAACCGGACGAGTTCAACATCGATCAGGCCACGCGCACCGAACTGGCTCGCGTGCACGGGCTGGCCGCGCCGGTGGCCAAGGTCGAGGGTGAAGAGCCGGCACCGGCTTTCGAGACCCTGCCGACAGGCACCGCGACCGTCGCCACCCTGATGAAACTCAACGACACCCTGCTGCACAAGCCGGGCGGTTATCTCAAGAATGATGTGGCGCCGCCGGGGCTGATGCTCGACAACATGCCCAACTGGGAATATGGCGTGCTGGTACAGGTGCGCGACATGACGCGTGAGCTGCGCAAGGAATTCAGCCGCTCGCAGTCCCAGTCCAGCGATGACAAGGCGCTGGGCAAGGCCGAATCCCTGCTGTTCATCGATGCCAATGCCTGGATGCTGCCGGAAGCCGAGCACGAATATGCCGACGCCAACCGTGAGCTGGGCGACTACCTCAAGCGTCTGAGCGATGACACCCAGAACAACGGCCAGTTCTACGCGCGTGCCGACAACCTGGTGGCCTGGCTGTCGGATGTCGAGAATCGCCTCGGTTCCCTGTCCCAGCGCCTGTCGGCGAGTGTCGGCAAGTCGCAGCTCAACCTGAGCCTGGCCGGCGACAAGAGCGCCACCTCGGCCAAGAGCACCCAGACGGAAGAAGAGATCAAGACGCCGTGGCTCGAGATCGACGATGTCTTCTATCAGGCACGCGGCACCTCCTGGGCGCTGATCCATCTGCTCAAGGCTGTGCGTCATGACTTCCAGGGCGTGCTGGAAGACAAGAACGCGCTGACCTCCATCGACCAGATCATCCGTGAGCTGGAAGCGACTCAGACCGATATCGGCAGCCCGATCATCCTCAATGGCTCCGGCTTCGGCTTCTTCGCCAACCATTCGCTGGTGATGGCCAACTACGTCGCGCGTGCCAACTCCGCGATCAGTGACCTGCGCAGCCTGCTCGAGAAGGGCTGATCCCGTGACGCCCGATGCCGCCTGAGGGTTCTCCTCACCGGTGTCGGGCGTGACCCGGAAACGAAAAAGCCCCCGTCATTGACGGGGGCTTTCTTGCATCGTGATGCCTGAATCGCGCATCACTTCAGAAGGACTCAGTCCTTCTGGTAGGCAGCGGCTGCCTTCTCGATCGCGGCACGGGCGGCATCAGCACCGTCCCAGGAGTCGATCTTGACCCACTTGCCTTTCTCGAGATCCTTGTAGTTCTCGAAGAAGTGCGCGATCTGCTGACGCAGCAGTTCCGGCAGATCAGTGACTTCCTGGACGTCGTCGTACAGGGAGGTCAGCTTCTGGTGCGGGACGCAGACCAGCTTGGCGTCTTCACCGGCTTCGTCGCTCATGTTGAGCACGCCGACCGGACGCGCACGGATGACGCTGCCCGGTGCGACCGGATACGGGGTCACGACCAGCGCGTCGAGGGCATCGCCATCGTCGGCCAGGGTGTTCGGGATGTAGCCGTAGTTGGCCGGGTAGAACATCGGGGTGGCCATGAAACGATCCACCATGAGCGCATCGATGTCCTTGTCGATCTCGTACTTGATCGGCGCGTGATTGGCCGGAATCTCGATCGCTACGTAGACGTCGTTCGGCAATTCCTTGCCAGCGGGGATCTTGTCGAAACTCATTGTCGAGTCCTTGGGTTTGCGGGTTGAAGGCCTGCGGGTCAAAATTCCGCTGAATTATACGAACTGGCAGACCGTTTTGCCATTATGCCACGCTCGATCGCCTTGCGTTGCACCAACGAGTGGTGGCACTGCAGGCTGACTCGGGTAACACTTGGGGCCGTCCAGCGCGGCGCAACGGCGATTGCGTGTTTCAGCGTCGGGCTGGCGCAGCGTCACCACCGCATGCATGAAACGTAACGGCAGGATCGAGACGCAAGGAGACCGCCTTGGCGGATGCAGAGCTTTCACTCAGTTACGGTCAGGCCTTCGTGGCTCCCGACCGCAAGCGTCATCGCAGCTCGATGTCGCTGGAGATACCGCTGGAGCGCGGCCCGCTGGCGGCCAAGGGCGGCTGTGCGCTGATCGCCGACACCACCAGCAAGAACGCGATTGCCAAGCAGGCCGGTGACCTTGCCGTGCGTGGCTTTCTGGCCGATTACTTCGCCACGCCCGACAACTGGAGCGTCAAGTATTCCGCGACCCGCGTGCTGCGGGCGCTGAACAGCTGGTGTTACAGCCAGAGCCGCTTCGTGCGGGGCGGCAGTTACGTGACCTCGATTTCCGCCGTCGTCTTCCGGGGCCAGTCGGCGCATCTGTTCCATGCCGGTGACACGGTGGTCTTCCGGCTGCGTGGCGGCGAGTTCGAGCAGATCTCGCGTGACCATGTCACCGATCTCGGCGGCTATCGATATCCGTCGCGGGCGCTGGGCATGGATGTCAGCCTCGACATCGACTACATCGAGCTGCCGCTCAAGCAGGGCGATATCTTCCTGTTCACCACCCAGGCGGTGCGCGGCACCCTGCTGCCTTCCGATTTCGTGTCACTGATTCGCGATGACGTCTCGGATCTCGATGCCGCCAGTGAGCGCCTGGCGCATGCCGCGGCGGACCGCGCCGATGAGCGCGGCTACACGGCCGATCAGTTCTGCTTCCAGCTGGTGCGCATCGATCGACTGGCGACTGCCTCTGACGATACGCCGGGGCGCGTCTATGGCGACCTGCCGGTGCCGCGTGAGCTGGAGCCGGGCGACCGCATCGATGGCCTGGAAGTGATGGAGGTCATGTCGCGCAGTGCGCGGGTACGCGTCTACAAGGTGCGTGATCTCAAGAGCCGGCGCGTGATGGTGATGAAGGCGCCTAGCCCGGAGCTGTCGCTCAAGAACGCCTATCTCGAGCACTTCCTGCTCCAGCAGTGGGTGGTGGACCGCGTCAGCTCGCCCTTCGTGGTCAAGGTGGTGGAGCCGTCACGTCCGCGTGATCACCTCTACTATCTGCTTGAACATCTGGAGGCGCAGACACTGACCGAATGGGCGCGCATGCACCCGCAGGCCAATCTCGAGCAGCGTCTCGACATCGCGCGTCAGCTTGGCAAGGCCGTGCATGCCCTCAATCGTCGTGAGGTGCTGCACCAGCTGATCCACCCCGACAACGTGATGATCGACCGTCATGGCAAGGTGGTGCTGGTCGATTTCGGCGCCTGCCATCTGCGTGAGGGGGATGGCCACGAGAGCGCCGGTCCGCTGGCGCGTCAGGTCGGCCTGACCGAGCACAGCGCGCCGGAATATGCGCTTGGTGCCGATGTCAGTCGTCGCAGCGATCAATACGGCCTGGCCTCGGTGATCTACTGGCTGCTGACCGGCATGCAGCCCTACGCCCAGTCGATGGAGCAGCTGCGCACCCATACCGATCTCGAGCTGCTGGAGTATCAGCCAGCCCGCATGCGCAATCCCCAGGTGCCACAGATCCTGGACGATGCCCTCAGGCGCGCCCTGGACCCGCAACGCACCCTGCGCTATCGCCGCCTGTCTGAGCTGCTTTACGCGCTGCGCCTGCCGCAGCAGGACCCCGGCAAGGCGCTGACGCCCTCGGAGGCGATACGTGAACCTGCCAATTTCTGGCAGGGCGTCGCCGGCATCCTGCTGTTGCTGCTGGTGCTGTCCTGGCTGCTGAAGTGAGTGCAGGGCCTGATGGCGCTCAAGGCCATGGTGGGAGGAAGAGGTGTATGGGGCAGACCGCGATCGTGATCGGGGCGACCGGCGTGGTCGGGCGCGAGGTGGTGGCTGAGCTGATCGCCTGCGAGGCCATCGCCCGAGTCATCACGCTGACGCGCCGGCCGGTGCCTGGCGACTCTGACAAGGTCGAGAACCATGTGGTCGACTTCGCGCGCCTGGAAGACTGGGCCCACTGTTTCCAGGCGGACCTGCTGTTCTCGTGCCTGGGCACCACGCTCAAGCAGGCGGGGTCGCTCGAGGCTCAGCGGCGTGTCGATATCGATCATCAACTGAGTGCCGCTCGGCTGGCGGCCGCCCAGGGAGTGACGCACTACCTGCTGGTGTCCTCCAGCGGCGCCAATCACGCGAGCCGCAATGGCTACCTCAGGATGAAGGGCGAGCTGGAAGTGGCCATCAAGGCGCTGCCCTTTGCGCATATCAGTGTCTTCCAGCCGTCATTGCTGGTGGGGGAGCGCAGCGAGTTCCGCCTGGGCGAGACGCTGGGTCGCTATCTGTTGCCGTTGCTCACCCGCTTGCCGGGCTTGCAGCGCTATCGACCGATCCGTGGCGCTCAGGTGGCGGCACGTATGGTCGAGGTCAGCCAGTGTCAGCAGCAGGCGCATGCGGTGTACCGGCTGGAGGAGGTGTTTCCCCGTCCCCCCGCATGACAACTGACAGCCATAAAAAAGCCCCGCACAGTTGCCTGTGCGGGGCTTTTTTACACTCGCTTCACTGTCATGACCGGCTCTGTCAACGACCGGGGCAGTCAGCTATCGGGTCAGTCAGCAACTGGCCGTGTCAGCGCCGGACCAGTCAGGCGCATCAAAGTCAGGCGATCAGATCGTGAACGGTGTCAGCTTCTTCTCGACCTTGGCCAGCGTGAGCCTGGCGACCGCCGGCAGACCATTGACGAACGGCGGGAAGTCCTCGCCCTGGATCAGCGGCGACAGATATTCGCGGCAGGCATCGGTGATGTAGAAGCCATCTTCGGTGATGAACTCCAGCGGCATGAACTTCTCGTGGTTGGCGATCTGCTCCAGCGGCGCCTCGATGATGTCCCAGGCGTAGTCAGCGCCATCGCCGAGGCGACGGATCGCCGGCATCACGGCATTCTTGCCGGCCAGGGCCATCTCGACGGCGGCACGGCCAGTGGCGTAGGCCTGCTCGACGTCGGTCCTGGAGGCGATGTGACGCGCTGCGCGCTGCAGGTAGTCGGCCACCGCCCAGTGGTACTTGTAGCCCAGGTCCTGCTTGACCATGCCGGCCAGTGTCGGCGCGACGCCGCCCAGCTGACGGTGGCCGAAGGCATCGGTGTTGCCGGCATCGGCCAGGAAGGTGCCATCTTCGTAACGCGCACCTTCGGAGACCACTACCACGCAGTAGCCGTGTTCCTTGACGCAGGCATCGACGCGCGCCATGAATTCCTTGCGATGGAAGGCGACTTCCGGGAAGACGACGATGTGCGGCGGCTGGGTGGCATCTTCACCGGCCAGGGCGCCGGCAGCGGCGATCCAGCCCGCGTGACGACCCATGACTTCCAGGATGAACACCTTGGTGGAGGTGGCGCACATGGAGGCGATGTCGAGACCGGCTTCACGGGTGGAGGTGGCGATGTACTTGGCCACGCTGCCGAAGCCCGGCGAGTTGTCGGTGATCGGCAGGTCGTTGTCCACGGTCTTCGGCACGTGGATGGCCTGGATCGGGTAGCCCATGGTCTCGGCCAGCTGAGAGACCTTCAGGCAGGTATCGGCGCTGTCGCCGCCACCGTTGTAGAAGAAGTAACGGATGTCGTGGGCCTTGAACACCTCGATCAGACGCTCGTACTGGGTACGGTGGTCCTCGATGCTCTTGAGCTTGTAGCGGCAGGAGCCGAAGGCCCCGCCCGGCGTGTGGCGCAGCGCGGCGATGTTCTCGTCGCTTTCCTGGCTGACGTCGATCAGGTCTTCGGTCAGGGCACCGATGATGCCGTTGTGACCGGCATACAGCTTGCCGATCTGGTCGCCGTTTTCACGAGCGGCTTCGATGACGCCACAGGCACTGGCGTTGATGACGGCGGTAACGCCACCGGACTGGGCGTAGAAGGCATTGTGCTGGGGCATGGGCTTCTCGTCTCTGCTTCCTTGTCATGGTCTTGAACGGGCTGGCGCTTACCCGCCGCATCATATCCGAAAGACATGACCCCTGCACGACGCCCGAATGCCACTGGGGGTGTCGTCCATCCCTGACAGGCCGCGCGCTACTCGCCGCCTGGCGGGCGTGCTAGGCTGCTCGGGCTTCCGGATTGGAGAAACAGATGCACCTTCACGTCATCGGTATTTGCGGTACCTTCATGGGCTCTCTGGCGCTGCTGGCGCGCGCGCGCGGTCATCGCGTCACGGGGAGCGATGCCAACGTCTATCCGCCCATGAGCACACAGCTGGCCGAGGCCGGTATCACCCTGATGGAAGGCTATGCGGCCGACAATCTCGTCCCCGCGCCTGATCTCACGGTGGTCGGCAATGCTGTCTCGCGCGGCAACCCCGAAGTCGAGGCGCTGCTCGAGCGTGGGTTGGCCTATACCTCCGGCCCGCAATGGCTGTGTGACGAGGTGCTGACCGGCCGTCCGGTGATCGCCATCGCCGGCACCCACGGCAAGACCACCACCGCGACCATGACCGCCTGGATTCTCGAATGCGCGGGCCTCGCGCCGGGCTATCTGATCGGTGGCGTGCCGCCGCAGCTGGGCGATTCCGCACGTATCGGCGACCCCCGGGCGCCCTTCGTGGTCGAGGCCGATGAATACGACACGGCCTTCTTCGACAAGCGCTCCAAGTTCGTGCATTACCGGCCGCGCATCGCCTTGCTCAACAATCTCGAGTTCGATCACGCCGACATCTTCCCGGATCTCGCCGCCATCGAGCGTCAGTTCCACCACCTGGTACGTACCGTGCCGGCAGGCGGCAAGCTGGTGGTCGCGGCGGACGCCGTCGCCGGTGCCGAGGCGCTGGAGCGCGTGCTGGATCAAGGCTGCTGGACGCCGGTGGCGCGCTTCGGCGATGAGAGCGGCATCGAGAATGCCGGTGGCGACTGGCGCTATCGCCTGATCAGTGCCGACGGCAGTCACTTCGCGCTGGCACCGCCGTTTGATGACTCAGGCGAGGCGGATCGCTTCGTCGAGTGCCAGTGGGCGATGCGCGGGCGCCACAACGTTGCCAATGCCTGCGCCGCCGTGGCCGCGGCCGTCGAATGCGGCGTGAGTCTTGCGGTGGCACTGGAGGCGCTCGCACGCTTCGCGCCTCCCAGGCGTCGCCAGGAGCTGCGCGGTGAGGTGGCAGGCGTCAAGGTCATCGATGACTTCGCGCACCACCCGACCGCCATCGCCACCACGCTCGAGGGCCTGGCGCCGGGCGTTGCGGCCGAAGGGCAGGGCGGTCGCCTGTGGGCGGTGATCGAACCGCGCTCCAATACCATGAAGCTCGGCACCATGAAGGCGCGTCTGCCGGCTTCAGTGACCGCGGCCGACCGCGTCAGCTGGTTCGCGGGCCCCAGCCTTGGCTGGTCATTGGAGGAGACGGTCAGCGAGTGCCGCGCGCTCGGCGTGGAGGCGGAGGTCGAGCAGGACCTCGATGCCCTGATCGCGAAGATCGCCAATCAATCCCGCGCCGGCGACTGGGTGGTGGTGATGTCCAATGGCGGCTTCGGCGGTATCCACGAGCGCCTTCTGGCGGCGCTGGCAGCACGTGAAGGTGAAGCATGAAAACGCAAGCGACAGCCCCAGAGGGCGAGTTCAAGTCGGCGGTCACCGTCGCGCTGACCGGGGCCTCCGGTGCCCAGTACGGCCTGCGCCTGATCGAGTGTCTGGTCGCGGCCGGTCATGAAGTGATGGTGATGGTCTCCAAGGCGGCGCACATGGTGATCGCCACCGAGACCGACGAGGAGCTGCCGGCGCGCCCGGCGCGTCTCACCGAGGTGCTCACGCAGCGCTACGCCGCCAGACCCGGCCAGATTCGCTGCTTCGGACGCGAGGACTGGATGGCCCCGGTGGCCTCCGGCTCCGGCGCGCCGAGCGCCATGGTGGTGTGTCCGTGTTCCACCGGCTCGCTGTCCGCGATCGCGACCGGGGCCAGCAACAACCTGATCGAGCGCGCCGCCGATGTGGCCCTCAAGGAGCGCCGCATGCTGATTCTGGTGCCGCGCGAGACGCCGTTCTCGGCCATCCATCTTGAACACATGCTGAGTCTGACGCGCATGGGCGCCGTCATCCTGCCCGCCGCGCCCGGCTTCTATCATCGCCCGCAGACCCTCGATGACATGATCGATTTCATCGTCGCGCGCATTCTCAACCAGCTGGGAATCTCGCATGCGCTGATGCCGCGCTGGGGCGAGGGGCATGTCAGCGGCGATTGAAGGGCGGTCAGTCGATCCGCTCGGGTGAGAGCTTGTCAGAGGCGTCCCTCTGGCACTGCTTCAGACTGTGCAAGGAGAGCAGGGAATGCTGAATTGGTCATTGTTGTCGGTGTTCGTGCCGACGTTCTTTCTGGTCTCGCTGACGCCGGGCATGTGCATGACGCTGGCGATGACCCTGGGCATGACCCAGGGCGTCAAGCGCACCCTGTGGATGATGGTGGGCGAACTGCTGGGCGTCGGGCTGGTGGCGGTGTCGGCGGTGATCGGCGTCGCGACCATCATGCTGCGCTATCCGATGGTGTTCTCGGCCTTCAAGTTGGCGGGGGGCGCCTACCTTGCCTGGCTGGGGATCCAGATGTGGCGCTCACGTGGCCGCCTGGCCCTGGGGGGGGAAGGGGAGGATGCGGCGGCACCGCGCGCCTCGCGCCGTGCTCTGGCCGCACAGGGCTTCGTTACCGCGATCGCCAATCCCAAGGGCTGGGCGTTCTTTATCGCGCTGTTGCCGCCGTTTCTGGATGCCAGCCTGCCGCTGGCGCCGCAGTTGATCGCGCTGGTCGGCATCATCCTGACGCTGGAATTCACCTGCCTGCTGCTCTACGCCGGCGGTGGCAGCAGCCTGGCGCGCTGGCTGGGGCGTGGCTCGCGTGTGCGCCTGATGAACCGCGTGGCCGGCACGCTGATGATCGGCGTGGGAATCTGGCTCGCGACCGGTTGATCTCGGCATGACTGAGCCAGGCATTGCAGCTTGTAAATACATCAAGGCCCGCCATTGGCGGGCCTTGATGCATTCAGGGGCGCGGCTTTGATTCAGCTGCGGCGCAGGGTCTCAAGTGCTGCCGCCGCCACGATGAAGCTGCCGCCGACCAGCGTCAGCCAGGTGGGCACCTCGCCGAGAATCAACCACGCCAGCAGCACGCCGTAGACGGGTTGCAGGCAGCCGATCATGCCGACGGTCTTGGCCTTGAGGCCGCCGAGGGCGAAGGTCATCAGTGCATGCGGCGCAGCCGTGAAGACGATGGCCAGCACCAGCATGGCGATCCCCGTCGAGGGGCTGGCATCCATGATCTCGCCGGAGACGAATGGCAGCGTCAGCACCACGACGCCCAGCGCCTGCAGGCTCATTGACAGCACCGGATTGAGGTGGCTGAGACGGTAGCGCACCAGCAGATTGCGCGCCGCGAACAACAGGCCCGAGAACACGCCCCATAACACTCCCGCCAGGCTGTCGCCCTGCGCGCTGCTGTCGCCGCCAGGGACGAGCAGCCAGACGCCGATGCAGACCAGCCCCGCTGCCGCCAGGTCCTTCGCTTTCAGGCGCGTGCCTTCCACCCAGGGCTCCAGCAGCACGATGAAGATGGGATAGGTGAACAGCGCCAGCATGCCGGTGGCCACGGAAGACACCTGCATCGAGTGAAAGTAGCTCACCCAGTGCGCGGCCATCAGCGCGGCGGCGATGCCCAGCAAGGCCCAGTCGCGCCCGCTCAGACGCAGCGAGACATGCCATTTCAGGCGCGCCAGCCACAGCAGGAACAGCCCCGCCAGCAGGCTGCGCCAGGTGGTGATATCGAGCGCCGAGAGGGGCACGCCTTTTGAGAACAGCGCCGTACCGCCGAGCAGCGCGATGCCGAGATGAATCGACATCAACGCCTGGGGCTGGTTGGCGGGAGGGGCAGCAGGGCCGGGCATGAGGTTCCTCGTCATCAGGGGGTAGTGAAAAAGCCGCCATCTCAGGCGGCTCATCGGTTTACAGCGCTATCACGGCAACGTTATCGCGACGGCCTGAGCGGCAGCAGTCTGATCGCGACAGACTAGAGCGGCAGCCAGACGAAGCGTGCCGCCAACAGCAGCAGGCTCGCCATGCTCAACCACAGCAGCGGGGCTGGCGATTCCAGGGGGGCCGAGGGCTGGCGCACGAAGGCGGGATAGCTGATGCGCACCAGCGCACAGACCAGCAGGCCCAGACAGGCACCGCCCAGCACATCGCTGAGGTAATGGACGCCAAGCGTGATGCGTGACAGGCCGACGAGCGTACAGGCGGCGATGGCTGCCCAGTAGATCCAGCGACGTCGCGAGGAGGGCTGGCGCTCGGCGATGAAGGCGGCGGCCAGTCCGAACACCGCTACGCTGCCGGCGGCATGGGCGCTGGGAAACGACATCGACCCTTCCAGGAAGGCGGGGGTATCCGGACGCGGGCGCTGGATCAGGTGCTTGAGCACGGTATTGGCGCTGGCGATGCCTAGCCAGGCGGCCGTCAGATGCAACCACACCGCATGGCGACCCTTGAGCAGCAGCCACACTAGCCACGGAGCCACGAGCGCTGCCAGGCCGGTGCCATCGGCGAGGCGAGACAGCACGAGGCTTGCCTCGCGCAGCCAGTCCTCGGGCATCAGTGAGGTGAGGCTTGCGGCCAGTGAGGCGGCCACGCGGTCGATCCACCACGGCTCGGGATGGGCCAGCACCGCCAGGCTCATGGCGGGCACGCTGATCACCGCAAAGATGAGCAGCGCCATCGAGGCGAGCGGAAACTCGCCCTCGGGGTCGGGATGACGCAGTTGCCACCATAGACGCCGCCCGGAAGGGCTGCGACGCATGCGGCGAGCCAGCCAATGATAGAGGCGGCCCTCGCGGCCCAGCTGGCGGCGCAGGAAGGAGAAGGCGAAGGCACAGGCGATCAGGCCGCTGGCCAGGCCGACCAGCAGGCCGTCGGCCCCTTCCGGCAGGGTGAACAGTGACTGCCAGGTCTGGCCCAGCAGATAGCCCGGCAGCAGGTAGGCCGGTGCCCAGGCCAGCGCCGAGAGGCCATTGACCAGGAAGAAGCGCGTCGGCGGCATGTCGAGCATGCCGGCGACCAGCGGGATGATCGGGCGCACCGGGCCGACGAAGCGCCCGAAGGCGATCGACCAGCTGCCGTGGCGATGAAAGAACTGCTGACCATGCTCGATCCACTCGGGATGGCGCGAGAAGGGCCAGCGGCCGGGCAGTTGATCGCGATAGCGGATGCCCAGCCAGAAGCTCACGCCATCGCCGATGATGGCGCCCAGCGCACCGGCGGCCAGCAATATCGGCAGCGAGAGTTCGAGATGCCCGGCCAGGGAGGCGCCGGCGGTGAGAATGACCACGCCCGGCACCAGCAGGCCGATGATGGCGAGAGATTCAAGCAGTGAGACCAGGCCGATGACGGCGACAAGGGCTGCCGGGTGATCGCTCAGCGTGGTCATCAGGGTGTCGATCATCACACTGGGGTTCAGCCAATGCAGCAGTGACGCAAGGGTGTCGCTCATTCATTGAGATCCATCAGGGCAAGCTGGCTGGCCAGCAGGCGTTGCTCGAGTTTCTGGGTGGTGTCATCGGCCTTGTACGTCACCAGGCGCGCGCGGGCAATGATGGAGCCGGTTTCCGGCTGTGTGGCCGCTGCCAGCGCCGCGGTCAGGCGTTCGCGCATGATCAGCGCTCCCGCCTCGCCGGTATTGGGCAGCATCAGCCAGAAGGACGACTTGTCGCTGCGGCACAGCAGGTCGCCCTGGCGCGAGACCTCCTGCATCACGTCGCAGGCCATCGCCAGGCATTCGACGCGCCTGTCCTCGCCGAACTGCTCGCCGAGCATGTCCAGTTGCGGCAGATAGACGACCAGAATGCTGAACGGTTGATCCAGCGCCCGCGCACGCGCCGCCTCACTGATCAGCCGTTGCTGGCCGGTGCGGGCGTTGAAGGCATTGCACTCGGTTTCCTCGCTGGCGGTCAGGCTCATGACACCCGCCTGCAGGCTGTTGATGACGAACGGCTGGCTGGCCACCAGCAGCAGACACAGGTAGCGCAGTATCTCGCCAAAGTTGTCTTCCTGGTGGCCCAATAGCCATAGCCACAGTGGTGCCAGCACCAGATTGAGCAGCATCGCCGGTGCCAGGGGCAGCAGCAGCAATGTCAGCACGCTGGGCAGCCCCAGCCACAGCGACATGCCCGGATAGGTGCCCGGTGCCTCGAGTGCCAGCATCAGATAGCTGGCAATCAGAGTCAGATAGGAAGGCAGCGGCTGCTCATCATCGAGGTGATTGAGGCCGGCGGCAATCGCCATCAGCAAGGTGGCCAGCACCGGCGTCAGGATATGCTCGAAATCGCCCACCAGGTAGCGCCACAGGGCATAGGTGGCGATCACCGCGGCGGCCAGCAGCATGATCAGTGTCTTGCGATTGGCGAGCTCCCGGCGCTCGCGATGGGCCAGGCTGTGCAGAGGAGACATCAGTGATCATTCCCCCGCGACGGTACCACGGCAACCTTGTCTGCCGCGCTGGCCGGTTTGAGGGTGTCTCGCCCATGGTCTGACAGGGCATCGTCTGACGAGGCATCGGCATCGGCAGGCTTGCGAGGCAGTGGCGGCAGCAGGGTGATCGGCTGCGGTTCATCGCTCAGGTGGGCGCTGAGGCGCTTGAGGTCCAGCGCGCTGGGGTCGCTGTCGTTGAGGGGCTGCACGCGGGCGCGGATCGGCATCGCGAGATGCTCGATCAACTGGCGACGGCGCAGACTGGCCATGCGCTCGCCGCGGGTGACCAGCAGGACGGCCAGTGCCCCGTCATCGAGCTGGTAGCGGGTCTCATGCGGCAGCGCGGCACTGTCGAGGGTGTTCATCAGGCGACGATTGGCCAGACGACCGGTCTTGACCGGTGCGAGCAGGATCAATTCGATATGGATGTCCTCGCGATCGGCACGGGCAATTTCCCGCGGCAGGTCGCGCATCAGCTGGTATTGTGACCAGATCGCGCGGTTGGAATCACGCCGACCACGCCGCTCCAGCTGCATCCAGACCTGCTGCTGGCGCCGTCCACCGATGGCACCGAGCGCCATCAGGGTCGCGGTGATGCCGATGCCCAGGCTCAGCCAGTCGCTGCCCAGCTGAGCGAGCGCCAGCCAGGTGGTCACCAGCCCGATCAGTGCACAGGCCGGTGCCAGCCAGCGCGGGCGCGGGTAGAGCAGCAGGACGGCAAAGCCCCACAGCCACATCAGGTGTTGCTGCGGGGCCAGCAGTACCAGCGCACTCATGATCAGCGCGACGCTGAGCATCACCAGCGTGCGGAACCAGCGCAGGGTGAACAGCTCGTGGGCGAGAGAGACCACCAACAACATCGTGCCGCCCACCGCCAGCAACAGGGCAGTGAGCGTCAGGCCGATACTGATCTGTCGTGCCGCTTCCAGCAGCAGCAATACAGAGCCGAGCAGACAGACGAACTGACTGAGACGGACTTTGAACTTGATCTCCATGGTGACTTATATTGGCACCTTTGCCGTGGATGGCGCGAAATCGGCCGAATTCCCTGGCCGAACGGTCTGTGACGTGGGCATTGCCTGCACGTTTGCAAGATGCGACGGTGCTCCGATCATGCAACGTCGTCTGCAATAATGGCAGCATACCCCAAACGGCGAGTGACAAAAGTGTCTACGCCTCTGAGGCCTTCACATCAGACCACCACGTCTGGCCTTTACATCAGGCCTTCACGTCAGGGCTGCACGTCAGGGCTTCTCTGGGGAATGCCCACGCGGGGCCCGGCCGATGATGAAATGAGCACGTGGACACTGACAACCAGCGAGATTAGGCACATGAGTGAGCAGGGCAAGCACGACACCACGGACGTCGTGGCGTACATGAATCGTCTGGGGCACGCAGCGCGCGCGGCAAGCGTCGTGATGCGTCGCGTCGACAGCGGCATCAAGAATCGTGCTCTGCAGACCATGGCGCGTCTGATCGATGAGCGTCGCGAGACACTGGCAGAGGCCAATGCCGAGGACCTGACGCGTGCACGCGCCAATGGGCTCTCGGAGGCGATGGTCGATCGTCTTGCGCTGACGCCGGCGCGTATCGACGGCATGATCGAAGGGCTCGAGCAGGTCGCGGCGCTGCCGGACCCGGTCGGCGAGGTCGATGGGCTGCGCTCGCGTCCGAGCGGCATTCAGGTCGGCCACATGCGCGTGCCGTTGGGCGTGATCGGCATCATCTTCGAGTCACGCCCCAATGTGACCATCGAGGCGGCCAGCCTGTGCCTGAAGTCCGGCAATGCCTGCATCCTGCGCGGTGGCTCCGAGGCCGCGTCCAGCAACCGTGCGCTGAGCGAGATCATCAGCGAGGCGTTGGTGCTCTCCGAGCTGCCGGCCACGGCAGTGCAGGTCGTCGCCACCACGGACCGCGCCGCGGTCGGTGAGCTGATCGCGATGCCCGAGTTCGTCGACGTCATCATTCCGCGCGGTGGCAAGAGCCTCATCTCGCGTATCTCGCGTGATGCGCGCGTGCCGGTCATCAAGCACCTCGATGGCATCTGCCACGTCTATATCGATGCCACGGCTGACCTGGCGATGGCGGTCCGGATCGCCGAGAACGCCAAGACCCACCGCTACGGCACCTGCAACACCATGGAGACTCTGCTGGTCGATGCGCCGGTTGCCGCCGAGGTCCTGCCGCGTATCGCTGAGCGTCTGGCGGCACATGAGGTCGAGATTCGCGGTTGCGAGCGTACCTGCGCAGTGCTGCCGCAGGCCGTGGCCGCCAGCGCGGAAGACTGGGATACCGAATACCTGGCGCCGATTCTGGCGATTCGCGTCGTGGATGGCGTCGATGAGGCGATGGCGCATATCGAGCGTCACAGCTCCGGGCACACCGAGGCCATCATCACCGAGAACTATGCGCTGGCGCGCCGCTTCATGGCGGAAGTCGACTCCAGCTCGGTGATGGTCAACGCCTCCACCCGCTTCGCCGATGGCTTCGAATATGGCCTGGGCGCCGAGATCGGCATCTCCACCGACAAGCTGCATGCGCGTGGCCCGGTCGGGCTTGAGGGCCTGACGACCCGCAAGTACATCGTGTTCGGTGATGGGCAGATTCGCCAGTGAAGGACCAGGTCTCACCCGCCGAGGATCAGGTCGCGTCCGAGCAGACCTTGACGAACGAGCAGGCCCTGTCGCCCGAGGCGCTGGAGGATACCCAGCGGCCCTTGAATGCCGATGGTCTCGCGCAGGAGCGTGAGGCCGTGCATCACGGCACCGAGTCGGCACATGATTCGCGCTCAAGGACTGACACGGCAGCGGAGACGGGCTTCGAGGGCTGTCTCGGCCCGGTGCCGCGTGTCGCCATGCTCGGCGGTACCTTCGATCCCATCCATCACGGCCATCTGCGCAGTGCCATCGAGCTGCGCGAAGCGCTGGGGCTGGACCATGTGCTGCTGGTGCCATCGCATCAGCCGCCGCATCGCGCCGCGCCCGGCGTCAGCAGTGACCAGCGGCTGGCGATGCTGGAAGCCGCGATAGAGGCAGAGCCGGGCCTCAAGGCCGATGGGCGTGAGCTGCTGCGCGATGGCCCCTCCTACAGTGCCGACACCCTGGCCAGTCTACGTGCCGAATATGGCCCGCAGGCACGGCTGGTGATGGCCATCGGCCATGACGCCTTCCTCAAGCTCGGGGAGTGGCATGCCGCCGACCGTCTGTTCGATGATGCCCATGTGGTGGTGATCGAGCGGCCGGACCATGATGCACCGCTGCCCCGGGCGCTCGAAGCGTTGATCCAGGGGCGCGAGGTCGACTCGGTGGCGGCCTTGATGGCGCGCCCGGGTGGCCATCTGTTGCGCCTGTCGCTGCCGACACGCATGGCCATCAGTGCCACCTTCGTGCGCGAGCGCCTCGCGCTGGGTGACAGCGTGCGCTACCTGCTGCCGGAAGCGGTGATCCGTCATATCGAGGCGCATGGCCTCTATTGTCCGTCATCGACCTGAGCCCATCATCGAGCTGAGCGTTGTGGCTCTGAACGTCTTTGTCGCGTGCGAGCGTGGCATCATGAGAGGGGCGTCGCTGCCGCGATCCCGCATCGCCGTGCGTGGCGCCCCTTTGGCGAGTAAATGACGATGCCCATAGGCGCGCGCATCGCCAACGGGTAGAATGCGCCCCCTGCCGAACAAACTCCCGAGGAATCATGCAGACCGAAGCTCTTAAAAACCTGGTTGTCGACGCCCTTGAAGAACTCAAGGCCCAGGAAATCAGCGAGATCAATGTCTCCAAGCTGACCAGCGTCACCGATGTGATGGTGATCGCGACCGGTACGTCCAGCCGCCATATCTCCGCGCTGGCCAACAACGTGCAGGTCACCGTGAAAGAAGCCGGCGTCAAGCCGCTGGGCTGTGAAGGCGACAACGGCTCCGATTGGGTGCTGCTGGATCTGGGCGATGTCGTCGTCCACGTCATGCTGGCCGAAACCCGTGCCCTGTACGACCTCGAGCGCCTGTGGAGCGATCTGCCCCGCGAAACGCGTGAAGAGTACGAGCAGAGCCACTGATCCTGCCAGCCTGACCCGACGGGTTGCTCGTCGGGGCATGCCAACCGCGCGTTACGTCCTTGCCGGTCGCGATGTCGCGGGCAGGGAGTATCCGATGGAAGGACTGCGGGCTTGCCCGTCGTTCTGACACAGCACGGGACAGGACATGAAGATCCGAGTTTTGGCGGTCGGGCAGAAGATGCCGGACTGGGTGGAGAAGGGTAGCCGGGAATATCTCAAGCGCATGCCGCGGGATTTTTCGCTTGAGTTCATCGAGCTGGCGCCCGGCAATCGCGGCAAGAATGCGGACATCGCCCGTGCCATGGCCAGTGAAGGCGACCGGATGCTTGAAAAACTCAAGGGAAATGAACATGTTGTCGCCCTTGATGTCCTAGGTAAGGCCTGGAGTACCGAGCAGCTTGCCCAGCATGCCGATGATTGGCGGCTGGGAGGGCGAGACGTGGCCATTCTGATCGGTGGTCCGGATGGGCTCGACCCACGCCTGCTGGCACGTGCCGATCAGCGCTGGTCGCTCTCGGCACTGACGCTGCCGCACCCCCTGGTGCGCATCGTGCTGGCGGAACAGCTTTACCGCGCCTGGACATTGCTGGTCGGGCACCCCTATCACCGGTAAGCGCCTGCCGCTTGCGACACGACACTGGTTGCGAGACCCGCCATGCGCCAACGCCGGGCGACGATAAAGAATCCTCAACAGGAAGTGCGGATCTTTCGCCTTCGCAGCATCGTGGCTGCCGGCCTTGTGCTGGTGCTGGCCGGGTGTCTGCTGGCGCGGCTGCTCTTCCTGCAGGTCGTGGAACACGACATCTATACGACGCGCTCGGACAAGAACCGTGTGCGTGTCGAGCCCTTGCCGCCCACGCGCGGCTTGATCTATGACCGCAATGGTCAGCTGCTCGCCGAAAACCGTCCCAACTACAATCTCACCATCGTGCGCGAACGCGCCGGTGATCTCGAGACGACGCTTGAGCGCCTGGTCGAGATTCTCGATCTGCCGCCCGATGAAGTCGAAGACTTCAAGGAACGCTCGCGTCAGCGTCAACGCCCCTATCAGCCCGCCCTGTTGATGAGTGAATTGAGTCAGGAGCAGATCGCGCGTCTGGCCGTCAATCGCTATCGCCTGCCCGGCGTCGAGGTCGAGGCGCAGCTGCTGCGCTACTACCCGGACGCCAAGCCGCTGTCGCATACCCTGGGATACGTGGGGCGCATCAATCAGGCCGAGCTCAAGACCCTCGACAAGGGCAACTATTCGGGCACCCACTTCATCGGCAAGACCGGCATCGAGCGCTTCTATGAAGAGGAGCTGCACGGTCAGGCGGGCCTGCGCAAGGTGGAAACCAATGCGCGGGGTCGTGTGCTGCGTGAGCTGTCGCGGATCGACCCGGTGCCGGGCAAGGACCTGACGCTGACCATCGATCGCGGCCTGCAGGATCTCGCCTATCGGCTGCTCAAGGGGCGGCGTGGTGCCATCGTGGCCATCGAGCCCGAGACGGGCGACATCCTGGCGATGGCCTCCGTGCCGGGCTTCAACTCCAATGAGTTCGTCACCGGCATCAGCGTCAAGAGCTATCGCGCGCTGCAGAATGATATCGACCTGCCGCTGTTCAATCGTGCCATTCGCGGCCAGTACCCGCCGGCCTCGACCGTGAAGCCCTTCATGTCGCTGGCGGGGCTGGAGAACGGTGCCATCACCACCAGCACCACCTTCTACGACCCCGGCTATTTCCAGCTGCCCAATGACAGCCACAAGTATCGCAACTGGCTGCGCTGGGGGCATGGGCGGGTCAACATGCGGCGTGGCATCGCGGTGTCCAATGACACCTTCTTCTACAACGTCGCCTACCGCCTGGGGATCGACCGCATCAGCGAGTACATGCACAAGTTCGGCTTCGGTGAGCAGACGGCGCTGGACGTGCAGGGCGCGCTGCCCGGCCTGATGCCGTCCAAGGAGTGGAAGCGCAATCGCTACGACAAGCCCTGGTACCCCGGCGAGACCATCTCCATCGGTATCGGTCAGGGCTACTGGCTTGCCACGCCGTTGCAGCTCGCCTCAGCGGAGGCCGTGCTGGCCAATCGCGGCAGGCACGTGACGCCTCACCTGGCCAAGCGCATCGGTGACGAGACGGTATTGTTGCCCAGAAGCGAGGAAAAGCCGGATGTGGTGCTGGACAATCCGGCATGGTGGGACGATGTCATCGCCGCGCTCGAGGATGTGGTCAGCGGGCGAGAAGGCACGGCGCGCAAGTATGTCGGGCCCGGGCTCAAGTACCGCATGGCCGGCAAGTCCGGTACCGCTCAGGTCTTCACCCTCGGGCAGGACCAGAAATACAACGGCAAGGAGCTCGCGGAGCGTCTGCGTGACCACGCCCTGTTCGCCGCCTTTGCGCCGGTCGAGCACCCGGAGATTGCCGTCTCCGTGGTGATCGAGAACGGCCAGGGCGGCAGCTCCGTGGCGGGCCCGATGGCACGCGCCGTCACCGATTACTGGCTGTTGCCGCGCATTGACCCCGAGGCGCGTGAGGCGGCGCTCACGCTGGCTGCCGCTCTGGCACCCCCGGAGGCACCGGCGGGCGAGGGTGAGCAAGGAGAGTACGATGCCGACTGATTATCAGCGCTCGATGCGTGGTGTAGGTGGAGATCTCAGTCATCGCCGCCGCACCAGCCTGTGGGAGCGTATCCACCTCGACCCCTGGCTGTTGCTGTTGCTGCTGGCCGTGCTCGGCTGCGGGCTGATCGTGCTCTACAGCGCCAGCGGCCAGGATATCGACTTCACGCTGCGCCAGGCCTCACGTCAGGCGCTGGCACTGGTGATCATGATCGGGCTCGCCCAGCTGTCACCCGCGACCCTTTACCGCTGGGCGCCGGTCGCCTATGGCGCCGGCTTCCTGATGCTGGTGGCGGTGGAGGTGCTCGGGGATGTCGGCATGGGCGCCCAGCGCTGGCTGGTCATCCCCGGGGTGGTGCGTTTTCAGCCCTCTGAGCTGATGAAGCTGGCGATGCCGATGATGGTCGCCTGCTGGCTTGGTCAGCGCCCGCTGCCCCCTCGCTGGCGAGATCTGGCCATCTGCGCCGTGATCATCGTCGCGCCGGTGCTGCTGATCGCGCGCCAGCCGGACCTCGGCACCTCGTTGCTGGTCGCCGCGGCGGGCGTGTTCGTGATCCTGCTGGCGGGGCTTTCCTGGAAGCTGATCGCCTTCTTCGGCGCCTTGATCGCCTCGGCATTGCCGCTTCTGTGGATGGTGATGCACGACTATCAACGCCGCCGTGTGCTGACATTCCTCAATCCGGAGTCTGACCCGCTCGGCGCGGGCTGGAACATCATCCAGTCCAAGACCGCCATCGGCTCGGGCGGCATCTTCGGCAAGGGCTATACCCTGGGCACCCAGTCCCAGCTCGAGTTTCTGCCGGAGCGCCATACCGACTTCATCGTCGCGGTCATCGGGGAGGAATTCGGCCTGATCGGCATGAGCTTCTTCCTGGGGCTCTATGTGCTGATCGTGCTGCGCGGGCTGGTGATGTCCAACAATGGCCAGGACAGTTTTGCACGGCTGACGGGGGGCGCGATCATCCTGACGTTCTTCGTCTACGTCTTCGTCAACATCGGTATGGTATCGGGTATCTTGCCGGTCGTTGGCGTCCCGTTGCCGCTGGTCAGTTATGGTGGGACCTCCAGCGTGACCTTGCTGGCAGGCTTCGGTATTCTCATGAGCATTCATACCCACCGGCGCCTATTGTCGCGATGACGTGGCGGCCAGTTGCCGAGTGGCAAGGACATTCGCGAGCCCAAGCTCGCAGACAGGCAAGGAGAGAGTCGATGACGGTGATCAATGCGCGTGGGCGACGTCTGAAGCACTGGGGCGCAGCCCTGGTGATGGTGGCACCGCTGCTGGGAATGTCAGGCGTGGCCAAGGCGGCGCCTGATGGCTTCGCCCCGGCGACTCACCCGGAAACGGCCAAGCTGGTCGACGAGCTGGTGGCCAAGGGGCTGGATCGCGATCGCGTGACCGAGCTGATGAATCAGGCCGATTACAGCCAGAAGGTGCTGGATGCCATGTCGCGTCCGGCGGAAGGTCATCTGCGCTGGGACCAGTACCGCGCCATCTTCATGAAGCAATCACGCATCGAAGCTGGTGTGAAGTTCATCGCCGAGCATCGTGAAACCTTCGATCGCGCCCAGGCCGAGTATGGCGTGCCGCCGGAAGTCATCGCCGCCATCATCGGTGTCGAGACCTTCTTCGGCAAGCACACCGGCACTCACCGCGTGATCGATTCACTGTCCACGCTGGCCTTCGATCACCCGCGTCGCGGCAAGTTCTTCCGTGGCGAGCTGGCAGCCTTCCTGCAGCTGACGATTGAGCAGGGCATCGACCCGCTCTCCATCAAGGGTTCCTACGCCGGCGCGATGGGCTATCCGCAGTTCATCCCGACCAGCTATCAGGCCTATGCGGTCGATTTCGATGGCGATGGCGTGCGTGATCTGTGGCACAACCCGGTCGATGCCATCGGCAGTGTCGGCAACTACTTCGCGCGTCATGGCTGGAAGGCCGGTGCGCCGGTGGTCAGCGCCGCGGATGGCCCCGGGACGCCGCCGTCCTCCGTCACCTTCAACAAGACCAAAAAGCCGTACATGAGCGTTTCCGCGCTCGAGGCTGCCGGTGTCCAGGTGGCAGACGACGTGGCCGGCAATACCCAGGTGATTCCGTTGGCGCTGGACCTGAAGCAGGGCTACCGCTACGCCGTCGGCTTCGACAACTTCTACGTCATCACGCGCTACAACCACAGCCACATGTATGCGATGGCCGTGGATGAGCTCTCCCGGGCGATCAAGCGTCGTCTCGAGGACGGAGGTGCGGGATGAGCTGGTCACGCGCGCTACCGCTGACCCTCGCGCTTGCCCTGCTGGCCGGTTGTGCCAGCAGTGGGGGTGGCACCCAGGTCAGTGATGGTGCCTCGGCGAGTGCCGGCAAGAAGGCGGGCAAGAACAGCCGCTACGAGATGGACAGCGATGCCTATCCCGATGATGCGCCGGATGTCTCGGCGGTGCCCGATGAGGTGCCACGTGTCGAACCCTATACCCGCAGCGGCAATCGCAGCGAGTACGAGGTATGGGGCAAGACTTATCGCGTGATGGATGATCCGCGCGGTTACGTGGCCGAGGGCACGGCTTCCTGGTATGGCAAGAAGTTTCATGGCTACGCCACCGCCAGTGGCGAGATCTATGACATGTACACCATGACGGCGGCCCACAAGTCGCTGCCATTGCCGACCTATGCGCGTGTCACCAATCTGGACAACGGCAAGCAGGTCATCGTCAAGGTCAACGACCGCGGGCCCTTCCATGAAGACCGCCTGATCGACCTGTCCTACAGCGCGGCGTGGCGCCTGGACATGCTGGGCCACGGCACCGGGCACGTGCGTGTCGAGACCCTCGACGCCACGACCTGGAAGCCGGGCCCGAGCCCGACCCAGGGCACGGCAGAGTCCGAGCGCCTGCTGGCGCGCAGCCAGGCGGTACGCCGCGAGCAGGGCATTGCCGGACTTGACGCGATGGAGGCAACCGGTAGTTCCGTGGCCTCGAGCGCTTCCGGCGCGAGCGTTGCCGCCAAGCCCGTGGTAGCCTCTGCTGCGCCGAGCAGCACGTCCTCCGTGGCGAACGGGGAAGCCACCTTCCTGCAGGTCGCGGCGGTCAGTGACCTGAGCAAGGCCGACAGCATTCGTGCCAGTGTCAGTTCCCGTCTGGGACGACCGACCCGCGTGCTGGGCAGCGGCGACCTCTACAAGGTTCAGGTCGGCCCGCTGGAAGACAATGTCCGTATTGAATCGCTCAAGTCGGCGCTGGCCGATGCTGGCTATGCCGGGGCCTTCAGCGTCACGGCAGAGCGATAAGGGCCGCAGGCCCGTTTTCATCCATCATGCGCTTCGTGAAGAGGCGCAACATGGCCGAGGCGCAAGCCTCGGCTTATGCATGAGTGTCAAAGAGATTCCAACATGTCCCTGAAAGCCCGACTTCTTCCTCTTCGGCGTCGATTCTCCGCGCTGATGGCGGCCAGCGGCATTGCGCTGTTCGCAGGCGTTGCCGCCACCCCGGCCCATGCCATCGAGACGGATACCCTGATTCCGGCGGCGCCGCAGCTGGCGGCATCTTCCTGGATTCTGATGGACGCCAATTCCGGGCGCATCCTGGTCGAGCACAATGCCGACAAGCGCCTGCCGCCGGCCAGCCTGACCAAGATGATGACGGCCTACCTGGTCGAGAGCGAGATGGACGACGGCAAGCTGAGCCCGGACGAGAAGGTTCGCATCAGCGTCAATGCCTGGAAGACAGGTGGCTCGCGCATGTTCATCCGCGAAGGCACCAGCGTCACCGTCGATGACCTGCTGCACGGTGTCATCATCCAGTCCGGCAACGACGCCAGCGTCGCGCTGGCCGAGCGTATCGGCGGCAGCGAAGGTTCGTTCGCCGACCTGATGAACCAGCACGCCAAGCGTCTGGGCATGAAGAACACCCACTACATGAACGCCACTGGCCTGCCGCACGCGGAGCATTACTCCACGGCGCACGACCTGGCGATTCTGGCGCGTCGCATCATCAAGGACTACCCGGATCACTACGAGATCTATTCCCAGAAGTACTTCACCTGGAATGGCATCAAGCAGCCGAACCGCAACAAGCTGCTGTGGCGTGACAAGGATGTCGATGGCCTGAAGACCGGCCACACCGAAGAAGCCGGCTACTGCCTGGTGGCATCCGCCAAGAAGGAAGATACCCGCCTGATCAGTGTCGTGATGGGTACCAAGTCCGAAGAGGCGCGTGCGCAGGAATCCCAGAAGCTGTTGACCTACGGCTTCCGCTACTTCGAGAGCAAGAAGCTCTATGACAAGGGCGCGGTGCTCAACCAGGCGCGTGTCTGGGGTGGCGAGAAGGACCAGGTACGTCTGGGCATGGCTCAGGACGTCTTCCTGACCGTACCGAGCGGTCAGGCTGACAAGCTGACCGCGCGTCTTGATCTCAAGGACACCATCAAGGCCCCGGTTCAGGCCGGCGAGCAGTACGGTACCCTGCAGATCAAGCTGGACGACAAGGTGCTGGCCGAAGAACCGCTGGTCGCACTGGAGCCGGTGGAGCAGGGCGGCCTGTTCAAGCGTCTGTGGGATGCCCTGATGCTGTTCTTCCACGGCCTGTTCAACTGAGTCAGTCGCCTGGCTGTGCGAGGTGACGCGGCCGATGACATGATTCAGTGATGGCAGTGGGGCGCGCGTGCTGGCGGTGCCAGGCGCGCGCCCCTGAATATCGCGGTCGTGTACTCAACAAAGGGCGATCCGGCTGACGGATCGCCCTTTGTTGAGTAGAATGGTCGGAAATAGAGTTACCTGAAGGGCTATCCCCATGGCCAAGACGCCAGCAGCTGGTGGGCAGACGCCCCCGAAGATTGAATTCCCGTGTGATTTCTCCCTCAAGATCGTCGGCACCGCCGCAGAAGATCTCGTCGAAGTGGTCTGCAATATCCTGGAAGTGCATGCGCCGGGCTTCGATGCGACGGCCATCACCTGGCAGGACAGCAAGAACGGCAACTACCGCAGCATCCGTGTGGTGATCCGTGCCACCGGTACCGATCAGCTGGATGCGCTGCACCGTGACCTCAAGGCCACCGGTCGCATCCATATGGTGCTGTGATCCAGGCATGAAACGCTGGATTTCCTTGTCTTGCGCCTTGATGACAGGAGCGCATGCATGAACACGATTCACGTCTACCACCTCGGCCTCAAGGCCTATGATGAGGTGTGGTCGGCCATGCGCCACTTCACCGATACGCGTGCGGCCGATGCGCCGGACGAGCTGTGGGTGGTAGAGCACCCGCCGGTCTTTACCCAGGGCCAGGCGGGCAAGCCGGAGCATCTGTTGATGCCGGGCGACATTCCGGTGGTGCAGACCGACCGTGGCGGCCAGGTGACCTATCATGGGCCCGGCCAGCTGGTGCTCTACCCGCTGCTCAACGTCAAGCGGGGCGGCATCGGCGTTCGCCAGCTGGTGACGGCGCTGGAAGAGACGGTGGTGGCGGCGATGGCTGAGCATGGCATCGAGGCCTATCCGCGTCCGGACGCGCCTGGCGTCTATGTGAAGAAGTCGGCGCAGCGTGGCGATGACCCGCGTCGTTCGATGGAAGAGGCCAAGATCGCTTCGCTGGGACTGCGCATCCGGCGTGGTTGCAGTTTCCATGGCGTGGCGATCAATCTGGACATGGACCTCGCGCCCTTCGGGCGCATCAATCCCTGCGGCTATGCCGGCATGGCGATGACCCAGCTGCGCGATCTCGTTCGCGCACCGGTGGATCTTGCCAGCGAGCGTGACCGCCTGGTGCGTTGTCTGGGCGCAAGCCTGGGCGATGTGACCCTGACTCCGGTGAGCGGCCTGCCCGCGGCACTGGCTGACATTTCTCGAACAGCAGGACAGAACTGATGACCGAGACCATCGCTACCACGAAGCCCGCTCCCTCCGCTGCTCCTGCCCGCAAGGAGCGTGGCGTGAAGCTGCGCGGCGCCGAGAAGGTTGCCCGCATTCCGGTCAAGGTGATTCCCACCGAGACCTTGCCCAAGAAGCCGGACTGGCTGCGTGTGCGCATGCCGGCCTCGCCGGAAGTCACGCGCATCAAGCAGACGCTGCGCAAGCACGGCCTGCACACGGTCTGTGAAGAAGCCTCCTGCCCGAACCTGGGCGAGTGCTTCAGCGGCGGCACCGCGACCTTCATGATCATGGGTGACATCTGCACCCGTCGTTGCCCGTTCTGCGATGTGGCGCACGGTCGCCCCAACGCGCTGAACGCTGACGAGCCGCGCGAGCTGGCCGAGGCCATCGCCGAGATGCGCCTGAATTACGTCGTCGTGACCTCCGTCGACCGTGATGACCTGCGCGACGGTGGCTCCAACCACATTGCCGAGTGCATCCGCGAGATTCGCGAGAAGTGCGATGGCACCGAGATCGAAGTGCTGGTACCGGACTTCCGTGGCCGCATGCAGGTCGCGCTGGACGTGCTCGGGCAGACGCCGCCGGACGTCTTCAACCACAACCTGGAAACCGTGCCGAGCCTTTATCGTCGCGTGCGTCCGGGCGCCGACTACCAGTGGTCACTTGATCTGCTCAAGGGCTACAAGGAGCGTCGTCCGGAAGTGAAGACCAAGTCCGGCCTGATGCTGGGTGTCGGCGAGACTGACGAGCAGGTGCTCGAAGTCATGCAGGACCTGCGCAACCACGGTGTCGACATGCTGACCCTGGGGCAGTACATGCAGCCGTCGCGCAACCACCTGCCCATCGACCGCTGGGTGCACCCGGACACCTTCGATTGGCTCGGTCAGAAGGCGCGCGAGATGGGCTTCTCGCATGTCGCCTCCGGCCCGCTGGTGCGCTCTTCCTACCACGCCGACAAGCAGGCGCACGGTGTGGAAGTGAAGTAAGCCGCACTGCTGACATGACGTCAGTTGCCTGAACGAAAAAACCGCCATGGAGCTTGTCTCCATGGCGGTTTTTTCATGTGGCTTGCGCCATCAGGTCGCTATGTTCATTGCTCGGTCGCCAGCGGCAGGCAGGCCACGCTGTGCCCGGGGATGGGCTCCATCGGCGCGCTGAAGTGAGCATTGAGCTCCGGCAGCAGCTCGCGCACGAAGCGCAGGAACAGCTCGGTGACCGGCGTGGGGTAGCGGTCCTTGGGGTAGACGGTGCACCAGCTGCGTCTGAGCGGGAAGCCCGGCAGTGAGGGCGAGGCCAGCAGGCCTGAGGCCAGCTCGAGCTGAACCGACAGTCGCGGCAGGATCGCCACCCCCAGGTGCGCCATCACGCCTTGCTTGATGGCCTCATTGGAGCCCAACTCCAGCGTATGGCGCAGCGAGACACGCTCGCGTGCGGCAAACTCCTCGAAGGCGGTACGTGTGCCGGAGCCGGGTTCACGCATCAGCATGTAGTACTGCGCGAGGTCTTCCAGGGTGATGCCCTTGACCTCCAGCAGCGGATGGCCGGGCCAGACGACGGGGATCAGCTCGTTGTCGAGAATCGGCATGAAGGCCAGATTGGCGTCATCCGGCACCATGCCCATGATCACCAGGTCATCGCGCCGCTCGGCGAGACGCTCGAGCGCCTGACCGCGATTGCAGACGCGCAGGCGCACCGACACTTCCGGATACCGCGCCCGAAAGCGCGCCAGAATATGCGGCACCACGTACTGAGCGGTGGACACGGCCGCCAGATTGAGCTCGCCGCGGATGGTACCGGCGATCTCCGACAGCTCCATCTGCAAGCTCGAGACCTCGCCGAAGATCGACTGCACCGAGTTCGCCAGGGCATCAGCCGCCGGCAGGATATGCAGCGTCTTACCGGCATATTTGAACAGCGATTGCTCGAGTGCCTGCTCCAATTGACGAATCTGGGCACTGACGGCGGGTTGCGTCAGGCCAAGTTGCTCGGCCGCACGGGAGTAGGACTGTTGGCGATGAACCGCTTGGAACACCTGTAACTGTCTGAAAGTTAAGCGATTCAACAAGTTTGGACGCGACATGACACACCCAGTCATAAGGTTTTACTTATAGATTGGCAAAAAAATATCAACTTTTCTATTGGTCTCTCGCTGGGTAGCGTGGAACGCATGCTACCTCGTGTCTGTCAGCGCCGTTGTCGCGTCTGGCGGTCAATGACAAGCGCACGACCAGAGCACCACAACAAGATCACGCGTCACGTCCGGGAGAGTCACCATGTTTCGCAAGTTGCTGATTGCCAACCGAGGGGAAATCGCAGTGCGCATTGTACGCGCCTGTGCCGAGATGGACATCCGCTCAGTCGCTGTCTACACCGAACCTGATCGTTTCTCCTTGCACGTCAAACGCGCCGATGAAGCGCATTTCATCGGCGAAGACCCGCTGGCCGGCTATCTGGATGCCCGCCGCCTGGTCGATCTCGCGCGCGAGACCGGCTGTGACGCCATCCATCCGGGCTACGGATTCCTGTCGGAGAACGCCGAATTCGCGGCCATCTGCGAAGCGGCGGGTATCGCCTTCGTGGGGCCGGCCAGCAGTGTCATCGCCCGCATGGGTGACAAGACCCAGGCCCGCGATGCCATGAAGGCGGCCGGCGTGCCGGTGACGCCGGGCTCGGCCGGCAATCTGGCCGATGTCGAGGAAGCGCTGAGTGTCGCCGAGCAGGTCGGGTACCCCGTCATGCTCAAGGCTACCTCAGGCGGTGGGGGGCGCGGTATCCGGCGTTGTGATGATGCTCATCAGCTCGAGCAGGCCTGGGGGCGCGTGATCTCGGAAGCCACCAAGGCCTTCGGCAGTGCCGATGTGTTCCTCGAGCGTTGCGTGGTCGACCCGCTGCATATCGAGGTGCAGATCCTGGCCGACAATCACGACAACGTGATTCATCTGTTCGAGCGTGACTGCTCCATCCAGCGTCGCAACCAGAAGCTGATCGAGATCGCCCCCAGTCCACAGCTGACACCGGAGCAGCGCTCCTACGTCGGTGAGATGGCGGTACGTGCCGCCCGCGCCGTCGGCTATCGCAACGCCGGTACCGTGGAGTTTCTGGTCAAGGGCAACGAGATCTACTTCATGGAGATGAACACTCGCGTGCAGGTGGAGCACACCATCAGCGAGGCCATCACCGGCGTGGACATCGTGCGCGAGCAGATCCGCATCGCCTGGGGCCACAAGCTGGCCTTCCGTCAGGAAGACATTCGCCATCACGGCTATGCGATCCAGTTCCGCATCAACGCCGAGGACCCCAAGAACGACTTCCTGCCAAGCTTCGGACGCATCACGCGCTACTACGCGCCGGGCGGGCCTGGCGTGCGTACCGATACCGCGATCTATACCGGCTACACCATCCCGCCGTATTTCGATTCCATGTGTCTGAAGCTCATCGTGTGGGGGCTGACCTGGGAAGAGGTCATCAATCGTGGTTCACGTGCCCTCAATGACATGCGTCTGCAGGGCGTCAAGACCACGGCGCCTTACTATCAGGAAATCCTCAAGCACCCTGATTTCCGCAACGCACACTTCGATACCGGCTTCGTCGCAGCCCACCCGGAATTGACCCAGTACTCGGTCAAGCGCCTGCCGGAACAGACGGCGCTGGCGATCGCGGCGGCCATCGCGGCCCACGCCGGTCTCTGATGCGCACCTGATGCCCCTGATGTCGTGAATCTTCTCTGAGCTTCCCCCGGTTCACGTAGCCAACAATTAGAAGGACCCCAGACATGACAGCTGCAACCCCCAACACCCCCGCCGTTGATCACGCCGAGCGCGTCAAGGTCACCGAAGTCGTGCTGCGCGATGGCCACCAGTCATTGATCGCGACCCGCATGCGCACCGAGGACATGCTGCCGATTGCCGCGCGCCTCGATCAGGCCGGTTTCTACAGTCTCGAAGTGTGGGGCGGCGCGACCTTCGATGCCTGCGTGCGTTTTTTGAAGGAAGACCCCTGGACGCGTCTGAAGGCGCTCAAGGAAGCCATGCCCAACACCCCGCTGCAGATGCTGCTGCGCGGCCAGAACCTGCTCGGCTATCGTCACTACGCCGATGATGTGGTGGAGGCCTTCGTCGAGCGCGCCGCGGCAGGTGGCATCGATATCTTCCGTGTCTTCGATGCCTTGAATGATCTGCGCAACATGGAAACCGCCATGCGCGCGGTCAAGAAGGCCGGCAAGCACGCCCAGGGCACCATCTGCTACACCGTGAGCCCGGTGCATACGCTGGAGATGTACGTCGAGCAGGCGCGCAAGCTGGTCGAGATGGGGGCCGATTCCATCGCCATCAAGGACATGGCCGGCCTGCTGACGCCGTACGCCACCTATGATCTGGTCAGCGCGCTGGTCGAGGCGGTCGAGGTGCCGGTCCACCTGCACAGCCACGCCACGGCGGGCCTGGCGCCGCAGTGCCAGATCAAGGCCGTCGAGGCGGGCTGTCGCCACATCGATACCTGTATCTCGGCCTTCGCCGGCGGCACCAGCCATCCGGCCACCGAATCCTTCGTGGCCTCGCTGCGCGGCACCCAGTGGGATACCGGCCTTGAGCTGGAGTCGCTGCGCGAGATCGGCGATTACTTCCACGAGGTGCGCAGCAAGTACTCAGCCTTCGAGAGCGAATTCACCCGCGAGGATGTCTCGGTCCAGATCAGTCAGATCCCCGGCGGCATGATGTCCAACCTGGCCAGCCAGCTGAAGGAGCAGAACGCCCTGGAGCGCATCCGCGAGGTGTTCGATGAGATTCCGCGTGTGCGTGCCGATCTCGGCTACCCGCCGCTGGTCACCCCGACCTCGCAGATCGTCGGCACCCAGGCGGTTCTCAACGTGCTGACCGGCGAGCGCTACAAGAGCATCACCAACGAGGTGAAGCGCTATCTGCAGGGCGGCTATGGTCAGGCGCCGGCACCGGTCAACGAAGAGGTCCGCTCGCGTGCCATCGGCAACGCGCCGGTGGAAGTCGGGCGCCCGGCCGACCTGCTCGCGCCGGAGATGACGCGCCTCACCGAGGAGCTGGGCGAGCTGGCCGAATCCCCCGAGGACGTGCTGACCTTCGCCATGTTCCCGGAGCTGGGACGTGACTTCCTCAACGAGCGTCGTGCCGGCACGCTCACACCGGAAATCATCCCCCAGGGCGAGGCGGAGCGCCCGGTGACCTCTGGCGTGCCGACCGAGTTCGTCATCGACGTGCACGGCGAGTCCTACGCGGTGCAGATCACCGGCGTCGGCGGTGCCAAGGGCAGCAAGCGTCACGTCTACCTGACCCTGGACGGCATGCCGGAAGAGGTAGTGTTCGAGGCCAAGGACGATTACGTGGCGGGCGGCCAGAGCGGCGGACGTGCCAGCGCCTCGGCGCCGGGCCATGTCACCACCGCGATGCCGGGCAACATCGTCGAGGTACTGGTCGCGGTCGGTGACAGCGTCACCGCGGGCCAGTCGGTGCTGATCAGTGAGGCGATGAAGATGGAGACCGAGATCGCCGCGCGTGTCGACGGTACCGTCAAGGCCATTCATGTCGCGCGTGGCGATCGTGTCACGCCGGGGGAAGTACTGATCGAGATCGCGTGATGCCAGCGGCGGCGAGGTTGCAAAATCTGGCCGCCGTCACCATCTGACAGCTATACGATCACCAGGGGCGGCCGGGCATCTTCGAGGCTCTGCCGTCCTTTCCTGTGGAAGGACCAACATGGCAACACATTTCGAGCAGGCTCCCGGCCTGAGTGAGCAGATCGACCCGGCCACCCGTGGCTACGTCTTCAACCAGACCATGCTGCGCATCAAGGACCCCGAGCGCAGCCTGGATTTCTACACTCGCGTGCTGGGCATGCGTCTGGTGCGCAAGCTCGACTTCCCGGAAATGCAGTTCAGCCTCTATTTCCTCGCCTATCTGGATGACGACCAGGCCAGTGAAGTGCCCGGTGATGACCTCAAGCGCACCACCTACACCTTCGGGCGTGAGGCGATGCTGGAGCTGACCCATAACTGGGGCACCGAGAATGACCCGGACTTCGCCTACCATGACGGCAACGCCCAGCCGCAGGGCTTCGGCCATATCGGGGTCAGCGTGCCGGATGTCTACGCGGCTGCCGAGCGTTTCGAGTCGCTGGGCGTCGAGTTCGTCAAGCGTCCCGACGATGGCAAGATGAAGGGTCTGGCCTTCGTGAAGGACCCCGATGGCTACTGGATCGAGATCCTGCGCGCCGATACCTTCGAGCGTCAGGCCAACGGCGAAGTCTGAGGCAGGCCGCCGCTGTAAAAGAACCGCCACTACCGGCATGCCCGGGGTGGCGGTTTTTCGTTTATGCGAAACCCCGCGTTGCAGGGGTGTCAGCGGCATTCGCTTGCTGCAATGATGATGTCTGACTGACACTCGCAAGGCGCTCATTATTGATGGCCCTTGAGGTCGATCGCCCATGACGAAAGAGGAGACAGCTATGTCGGAGAATGCACAGCGGTTGAGCGGCAAGGTGGCGGTAGTCAGTGGGGCTTCACGCGGGATCGGCGCCGGGATCGCGCAGCGCCTGGCGGCGGACGGCGCTCACGTCATCGTCAACTATCGCAGCGACAGTGATGGTGCCTTGCAGGTCGTGACGGATATCGAGTCGCGGGGCGGCAAGGCGATCGCCGTTCAGGCCGATGTCGGTGTCAGCAGCGACGCGGCACAATTGTTCACCGAAGCCCGGCGCGTATACGGCGGGGTGGATATCCTGGTCAACAATGCCGGCATGAGCATCTACAAGCCCATCGCCGATTTCACGGATGACGACTTCGCCAACCTGATGCAGGCCAATCTGACCGGCTCCTTCAATCTGATGCGTGAGGCGGCGCGGCATCTGCGCGATGACGGACGTGTGATCAACATGTCCACCTCGGTGACGCGGCAGATGTTCGCGACCTACGGGCCCTATGCGGCTTCCAAGGCCGCGGTGGACCAGTTGACGCGGGTGCTGGCCAAGGAAGTCGGCGAGCGAGGCATCACGGTCAATGCCGTGGCGCCGGGCCCGACGGACACCGGCCTGTTTCGTCACGGCAAGAGTGAAGAGACCATCGAGCGCCTCAAGGGCATGGCGGCGCTGGGGCGCATTGCGGACCCGCAGGATGTCGCAGCCGTGGTGGCCTGGCTTGCCAGCGAAGATGCCGGCTGGGTGAGTGGCCAGGTCATCGGTGCCAATGGCGGCTTTGCCTGAGGTCACCGAGGTGGGTTTTGCCTAACAACGCCCATGTTTGCGGCTATGCTGTTGTCAGGATGAGGTTTGTTCAGACATTGGCATGAGGGGCTGGTATGAAGGTGACAGCTAGCGAAGTCCACGGCGATATCTCGCCGCAGGGCGTGATCCCGGCTCCCGATGGTTTGCGCGTGGGCTATCCCGGGCACCTTGGGGGGTACTCGCGCGAGTGCGCGCTCAAGCTCTATGCCAACGACGCCCAGCTCAAGGCTTACGCAGGCATCGACGAGGTCATCAGGGCGCTGGCGGAAGGCGAGATCGATACCGCCGTGGTGCCCTGGTCGCGTGGGCATCAGCGTCCGGTGCGCACCACGCATCAGGCGCTGGCCTTCTGGACGGGCATCTGCGTCGAGCGGCGCGTCTTCCGTGCCATCAGTCTCAGTCTGCTCGGGCCGCCCGGGGCTTCGCCGTCGGCGGTGAGGCGTATCGTGGCACGCGAGGCCCTGTTCGAAGAGTGCGATGCCTGGCTGCAGCAGAACCTGCCGGAGGTCGAGCGGGTGGAGTGTCTGCACATGGCGGATGCGCTGGACATGGCAGAGAGTCGCAGCGATACGCTGGCCATCGCGCCGCCATCACTGGCGCGCCGCCCGGGGCTCGTGTGCCTCGCCCAGCGCATCGAGGATGACCCCGGCCGTGTGGCGCAATTCGCGGTGCTGAGGCGTGACCACGCGCGGGTGCGCGGCCAGTGCTTTTCCTGTGATGCCACGGTGGATGAAGGGCAGGGCAACGCCGTGCTGTCCGGTACCAGCGAGCCCGCCGGGTGAGGGTCGCCGCTCGGCCCTGAGTTCCGTTATGCTGAAGGCCATTCGTCATCAGAGGCCTTTTGCATGGTGTCTTCCGACCAGCGCTCGTCCGCTCCCTCCGTATCCTCTACACCAGAGACGCAGGACGCCGCGACTTCATCCGATGTCGCGGCGTCCTGCGTGGTGCAACGCATTCCTGCCACTCCCGCCGAGTGGAAGACCCCCAGCGAGCTTGATGCCCGCCTGCCGGTGCGGCCGGCCGTGGTGCCGGTCTCGCTGCCGACGGCCGGGCTGATCATCGTCGATGAGATCAACGGCTTCTGTCAGGTCGCAGGCGGTGCGCTGGCACCTCAGGCGCCCAATGCACAGGTCAGCAGGATGATCGCCCTCAGCGATACGCTGGCGCGAACCTTCAGTGAGCGCAGACGCCCCTTGCTGGCCTTCATTGATTCCCATGCGCCGGGCAAGCCGGAGCCGCCTTATCCCGCCCATTGTGAGCAGGGCAGCGGCGAGGATGAGCTGGTGGCGGAACTTGCCTGGCTGGAGGAGGAGCCGCAGGCCACGCTGGTGCGCAAGGACTGCATCAATGGCTATGTCGGCGCGATTGATCCCCATACCCAGGTCAATGCGCTGCAGGAGTGGGTGAGCGACGAAGGGCTGGAAAGCCTGGTCGTGGTAGGCATCTGCACCGATATCTGCGTGATGGACCTGGTATTGACGTTGCTGTCGGCGCGCAATCACGGCCTGCTGGGCAAGGTGCGTGACATCGTGGTGCTGGAGCCCGGCTGTGCCACCTACGACCTGCCGGCCGAAGTGGTTGAGCAGCTGGGGCTCCCCGATACGGCGACGCATCCCCAGGCAGACAGTCATCACATCGGACTTTACTGCATGGCGGCGCGTGGTGCGGTGATCGCCAGTCAGCTTGAGCTGACTTCTTGAGCAGATGTCGTGAGCTGCTGTCATGGATTGAGCTGCGTCTCTCGCATAGCGTCGCGGGATAGCGGGATAGCGGGATAGCGTGAAAGTGGAGAGAGGAAGAGCTGGGAAGGTGGCAGGAAGGCAGCAATTTCGTCAGAGGCCGTGCAGGCAAGGCCGCCCGTCTGCGCAAAAGGTAGTTTGATTACAACATCTGGCCATGAAAACGCCGCCTCTCTTGCGAGCAGGCGGCGTTTTCATGGGGCGACAGCCAGCGTCATTCAGGCGCGGGTGCTGACCCAGTCGTTGGCGTCCGGCACGGCCACTTCGACTTCCTCGGAGATCAACTTCGAGTGGAAGAGGAAGTCCGCGCTGGCCGCATTGCTGGCGACCGGCACGTTCCACAATGCCGCCAGGCGCAGCAGCGCCTTGACGTCAGGGTCGTGCGGCATCGGCGCGAACGGGTCCCACAGGAAGACCAGCAGGTCCAGATTGCCTTCGGCGATGCGCGCGCCGATCTGCTGATCACCGCCCAGCGGGCCGCTCAGCAGGCCTTCGACCTCGAGGCCCAGCTCCTTGCTGATGCGGCGGGCAGTGGTGCCCGTGCCCAGCAGCTGGTGGCGGGACAGCTCATCGCGCCAGCGATTGGCCCACGCCAGCATTTCATCCTTCTTGCCATCGTGCGCCACCAGCGCAATGCGCTTGCGTGCTGGCAGGGTGCGCCGTGCCTGGCGCTTGGGTCGTTGTTCGCTCATTCCCTGACCTCCTGAGGATGGGGCAATGTCGCTGGCCTCCCGCCTCGAAAGGCCCGGGGCGGAAGGCCAGCGAGGCCGATCAGTCGATGGTGCTGCCGACAGTGACGATCTTCATGGTGTTGGTGCCGCCATGTGCGTTCATCTGGTCGCCACGGGTCAGGATCACCAGGTCACCGCGAGTCGCGATGCCACGGGCTTCCAGCTCCGCGATGGCGCGACGGTTGATTTCCGCCGCCGGCAATTCGCTGGAATCGAAGGGCAGTGACACCACACCACGGTAGAGGGCCATGCGACGCTGGGTCTTCTGGTCCTGCGCCAGGCCGACGATGGGCAGACCGGAGCGGATGCGCGAGGCGATCAGCGGGGTATAGCCGGATTCCGTCATGCACACGATGGCCACGACACCGGTCAGGTGGTTGGCGGCATACATCGCGGACAGCGCGATGGTCTCGTCGGTCTTGCTGAAGCCTTCGTGGATGCGGTGCTGGGATTCCTGCGCGGCACGCTCACGTTCGGCGCCCAGGCAGACGCGATCCATGGTCTCGATGGTCTCGACCGGGAAGTCGCCGGCGGCGGTCTCGGCCGACAACATCACGGCGTCGGTGCCGTCGAGCACGGCATTGGCGACGTCGAAGACTTCGGCGCGGGTCGGCAGCGGCGCGCTGATCATGGATTCCATCATCTGGGTGGCCGTGATGACCACGCGGTTGAGGCTGCGCGCGCGGCGGATCATGCGCTTCTGCACGCCGATCAGCTGAGCATCGCCAATCTCGACGCCCAGATCGCCACGCGCCACCATCACGCCTTCACTGGCGAGGATGATGCCATCCAGCACGGCGTCGTCGGCCACGGCTTCTGCGCGCTCGACCTTGGCGATCAGGCCGATGTCACGACCTTCCTCGCCCAGCAGTTCACGGGCCAGCTGCATGTCGGCGCCGCTGCGCGGGAAGGAAACGGCCAGATAGTCGACGCCGATATCGATGGCGGTCTTCAGGTCAGCCTTGTCCTTGTCGGTCAGGGCTTCGGCAGACAGGCCGCCGCCTTGCTTGTTGATGCCCTTGTTGTTGGACAGCTTGCCGCCGACCTTGACGGTGGTGTGGATCTCATTGCCCTTGAGCTCATTGACCTCAAGCACCACACGGCCATCGTCGAGCAGCAGCACGTCGCCCGCAACCACGTCATCGGCCAGTTCCTGGTAGTCACAGCCGACACGCTCGACGGTACCTTCATCACGGCCCAGGCCGATATCGAGGATGAACGGCTGGCCTTCGCTCAGCTTGACGGCGGTATCCTTGAAGCGCGCGATGCGGATCTTCGGGCCCTGCAGGTCGCCCAGTACGGCGACGCTGCGGCCCTGTGCGGCGGCAGCCTGACGTACGGCCTCGGCGCGCATGCGGTGGTCTTCGGGGCTACCGTGGGAGAAGTTGAGGCGTACCACATCGACTCCGGCACGAATCATCGCGTCGAGCACACCCGGCTTGTCACTGGCAGGGCCGAGAGTGGCGACAATCTTGGTGCGGCGGATCGGGCCGTTGAACGCGTGCGGCATGAAAGCATACTCCTTGAACACTGGCGTGATGGACTGGCTGAAAACGCAAACCAGGTTGTTGTCATTTTACTACATTGAAGGCTGAAAGGGAGCCTGTCGAGTATCGTCGGCTGTCGTTGTCCATTCTCGTGATCACGATCGGGACTGCAAGGGGTGACGTGAAGTATGCCGAGCGATTGTTGCGAATACGTTGTCGCGGGTACGCGGACATGGGCTGGGGCGTCAGGGTATGCCGCGCTGCGCCATGCGGGCGCGGCCCGTCATTTCGAGGCCTGACGGCCAGGCGTCGCATGCTCTCTGCGGCAGTGTCGTGGTGACCGCCCCGTCACGCCAATGTCCGCCGGCTGGCTTTCACTGACAGCCATTCCAGTGCTACCTATATAGTGGCAATACCCTGCTGAGCGAAATTTCCGCGCATCGGCCCAGCGCAGAACCCTGTACCGGCCCCGTGTATCGGGCCCGTTGACCGCTGCCATGCGCTGATGACCTATGCTCAAACCCGGCTCGAATGCCGGATTGCCACGACCACATGCCTGAAGGCTGTCGATGTCATTCGGCGCAAGCCGCATGCTGACATGGCGGGTGGCATGGCATGTCTCGAGGCTGTCGCAGAGGCGCCCTGTCGAGCCGCCCTGACGAAGCGTCAGTCTCAACATTGCTGGTCAGCGCTGAAATGCTGGGGTAGGGTAGGCGCATTTTTCGGCTGGGACAAAACCCAGCGCGACGAGTCATTCGCCGGCGCAATCAGCGCCGGCCAGGAGATGCGAGCAACCATGGGCAAGTCACTGGTGATCGTCGAGTCGCCCGCCAAGGCCAAGACCATCAACAAGTATCTCGGCAACGACTTCGTGGTGAAGTCGAGTGTCGGGCACATCCGCGACCTGCCGACCAGCGGAAGCGGCAAGCAGGCCACCGACCCCAAGGAACGTGCCCGTCAGGCGGCGGAGACTCGCAAGATGTCGCCCGAGGTCAAGGCGGCTCACAAGGCGCAGAAGGCCAAGACCCAGTTGATCCGCCGCATGGGGGTCGACCCGGAGAATGGTTGGGAGGCGCATTACGAGATCCTGCCTGGCAAGGAAAAGGTCGTTTCCGAGCTGACGCGTCTGGCCGAGAAAGCCGACACCATCTATCTCGCGACGGATCTGGACCGCGAAGGTGAGGCGATTGCCTGGCACCTGCGCGAGACCATCGGTGGCGACGATTCGCGTTACAAGCGCGTAGTGTTCAACGAGATCACCAAGAAGGCGATCACGGCGGCCTTCGATGAGCCGGGCGAACTGAAGATGGACCGCGTACATGCCCAGCAGGCACGCCGTTATCTGGATCGCGTCGTCGGCTTCATGGTCTCGCCGCTGCTGTGGGCCAAGGTCGCTCGTGGCCTGTCCGCCGGGCGCGTGCAGTCGGTTGCCGTGCGTCTGATCGTCGAGCGTGAGCGCGAGATCCGCGCCTTCATCCCCGAAGAGTTCTGGGATGTCCACGCTGAGCTGGCCGCCGCCAGTGGTGAAGCGATCCGTTTCGAGCTGGCGCGTCAGGATGGCAAGGCCTTCCGTCCGACCAGCGAGAAGGAGACGATGGATCGCATCGCGGCGCTGCGCACGGCCAAGCTCGCGATCACCAATCGTGAAGACAAGCCGACGCGCTCCAAGCCGAACGCGCCGTTCATCACCTCGACCCTGCAGCAGGCGGCCAGTGGTCGTCTCGGCTTCTCGGTCAAGAAGACCATGATGATGGCCCAGCGTCTCTACGAGGCGGGTTACATCACCTACATGCGTACCGACTCGACCAATCTGTCGGCGGACGCGGTGGCCACGGCGCGCGACTTCATCAGCGAAGAATACGGCAGCAACTACCTGCCGGAAGCGGCCAACGTCTACTCCAGCAAGGAAGGCGCCCAGGAAGCGCACGAAGCGATTCGTCCTTCCGAAGTGTCACGCCGCGCCACCGATCTCGCCGGCATGGAGCGTGACGCCGAGCGTCTGTATGAGCTGATCTGGCGTCAGTTCGTCGCCTGTCAGATGCTGCCGGCCGAATACCTGTCCTCCACGCTGACCATCGAAGTGGATGGCTACGAGCTGCGCGCCAAGGGCCGTGTGCTCAAGTTCGACGGTTACACGCGTGTCATGAAGCCGATGGGCAAGAAGGAAGAGGACCAGTCGCTGCCGGACCTCGCCATCGGCGAGAAGCTGGACCTGGTCGAGCTGCAGCCGCTGCAGCACTTCACCAAGCCCACGGCGCGTTACACCGAGGCCAGCCTGGTCAAGGAGCTGGAGAAGCGCGGTATCGGTCGTCCGTCCACCTATGCCGCCATCATCTCCACCATCCAGGACCGTGGCTACGTGGCGCTGGAAAACCGTCGCTTCTATGCCGAGAAACTGGGCGACATCGTCACCGATCGCCTCAGCGAGTCCTTCAAGGACCTGATGGACTTCGGCTTCACGGCGCGCATGGAAGACTATCTCGATGAGGTGGCCAACGGCGGGCGCAACTGGCGTGAGCTGCTGGACACCTTCTACGCCGAGTTCAAGGCCGAGCTGGACCACGCCCAGTCCGAAGAGGGCATGCGTCCCAACCAGCCGGTGCCGACGGACATCGCCTGCCCGACCTGTGGGCGTGAGATGCAGATTCGTACCGCCTCGACCGGGGTCTTCCTGGGCTGTTCCGGCTACAACCTGCCGCCCAAGGAGCGCTGCAAGACCACCATCGATCTGCTGCCGGGCGATGAAGCCGTGGCGGCCGATGCCGGTGAAGATGCCGAGACGGATGCGCTGCGCGCCAAGCGTCGCTGCCCGATCTGCGCCACCGCGATGGACAGCTACCTGATCGATGAGCAGCGCAAGCTGCATGTCTGCGGCAATAGCCCGGACTGTGTCGGTCACGAGGTCGAGGAAGGTCAGTTCCGCATCAAGGGCTACGATGGCCCGGTGATCGAGTGCGACAAGTGCGGTTCCGACATGCAGCTCAAGACCGGGCGTTTCGGCAAGTACTTCGGCTGCACCAACGAGAATTGCAAGAATACCCGCAAGCTGCTCAAGTCCGGTGAGGTGGCGCCGCCGAAGATGGACCCGATTCCGATGCCGGAACTTGCCTGCGTCAAGGTCGAGGACCACTACGTGCTGCGCGATGGCGCCAGTGGCCTGTTCCTGGCGGCCAGTCAGTTCCCCAAGAATCGCGAGACGCGTCCGCCGCTGGTCAAGGAGCTCAAGGCGCATGCCGACGAGCTGCCGGAGAAGTATCACTTCATTCTCGAAGCCCCGGATCAGGACCCGGACGGACGTCCGGCGCAGATTCGCTTCTCGCGCAAGGTCAAGGCTCAGTACGTCATGACCGATGAGGAAGGCAAGGCGACCGGTTGGAAGGCGACCTACGACAACGGCCGCTGGGTCGTCGAGGACAAGCGCAAGGGAGCCAAGAGCTGATGAGCCAGCGTGCCCGTACCAATCAGCTGCTGTATCAGGCCGAGTTGCTGCTGGCCCAGTCAGCAGCCTCTGGCGACGATGAGCATGCCGTGGCGCGTCGCATGGCCGGTGAAGAGGGCGCGCTCGCCCTGCTGGAGCTGGCGCTGGCGTCATTGCTGGAAGAGTGTGCCGTGACGGCGCGCTGGCCAGAGGGTAGCTGGCGCGAGCGCCTGGCGTCGCCGCCGACGCCCATCGCCGAGGTCGAGCAGCTGCGCAGCCTGCTGGAGCATTCCGACAGCTGGTTGTCTGAGCTGGTCGCGGATGTGACCCGCCTGCATGAAGAGGGCGGCGTCGCTCGCCGCGAGGAATCGCGTTCGCGTGGTGATGGTCTGATCATCGCGGCAGCCTCGAGCGCCTCGCTGGCCGAGCGTCTCAGTGCCGCCATCACGGCATTCAAGGCGCTGCTGCCGCAGCTGCGCGAGTCGAGTGTCGAGTGGTAGGTCAAGGCGTTGATCTGGTGCTGCACGCTGGTGATGACTGGCGCATGGCAATCGGGTGACGTTTCGCCTTCACGGGTGCTAGACTGATCGCATTGTGGCAAGCCCTGCATTCTCCGGTACGACCATGGCTCTGGCTGTGGTCGTACTTTTTTCTGCGTCGCTGATGGCAACGCGGTGCCGGGCTTGCCAGCCGTCGCGCTGACGATTACAACGACGCCGGTATCTCGCGAGATGCCGTGCAGGAGGAATGACGTGTCCGATCCCGCCGTACTTGAAATTGTGCAAATGGAAGATGGTGAAGTGATTCTGCGCGCCGCGGAAAGCGAAGGTGAGCCGCTGCTCAGCATTCGCATTTCGGACGAGGCCGCCGATCTGCTGCGTGACAATCGTTTCGAGGTCGCGCGTGAGATGATCGACCACGCCATCACCCGGACTCGCCTCTGGGATGGCGAAGAAGACGAGGACGAGCAGTCAGAAGGCATCGTGCACTGATTCATCGCTCGCGCTTCGCGCACAAAAAAACCCGCCTCGAGGCGGGTTTTTTTGTGCAATGCGTGCGGCTTTTCTGTTGCTCAGAGCTCTGCGAGAAAGGTGCTGCTGGGCATAGCTCGTTGCTCAAAGCGCTGCTGGTCAAGGCCTCAGTGCAGGCCGCCATCGCGGATGACGCCCACCCCGAGACCTTCGATCTCCAGGCTGTCCGTGCGCAGGTCGACCTTGATCGGCGAGAAGTCCTCGTTCTCGGCTTCCAGCCACACGTAGTGCCCGTCACGGCGGAAGCGCTTGACGGTGACCTCATCCCCCAGACGTGCCACTACGATCTGTCCGTCACGCACGCTGCTGGTGCGGTGCACGGCCAGCAGGTCGCCTTCCAGAATTCCCACGTCCTTCATCGACACGCCGCGCACGCGCAACAGGTAGTCGGCAGCCGGCGAGAAGTAGTCGCTCGGCAGCGGGCAGTGACGGTCGATATGCTCGCTGGCAAGAATCGGACTGCCGGCGGCCACTTCCCCGATCACCGGCAGGCCATCGTTGGCGCTGTCGTCGACGTCAGCCAGCGACGGCACGCGAATGCCGCGAGAGGTGCCCGGCACCATCTCGATGGCGCCCTTGCGCTTGAGGGCACGCAGATGCTCCTCAGCAGCATTCGGTGAGCGGAAGCCCAGCGCCTGGGCGATTTCGGCCCGCGTCGGCGGGTAGCCAGAGGACTTGATGGTCTTGATGATGAAGTCGAAGACATCCTGCTGGCGCGGAGTAAGCGGCTGGGTCATGGCATTGCCTTTGGCCTGGGCGGCATCTTGAGCTGACGGCACGGGGTGTGCATCCATACAACTGTCATTGTATCCAGTCATGGCGGTCATGCAAGGCATCGTGGCTTGCGTGGTGGCCTCAAAGGGCAGGTAGTCGCCGAGATATCGCTGTCTGGCGACTTTTCGTGCCGATATCCGAGGCATTCTTTCTTGATGGGAATGTCTGGAAGTGAATGCCTGGAGGTGAATGTCTGGTGGTGAATGTCTGGAAGTGAACCCGGCCTGGCGCTGGCGGGGTGGTCAGTCACCCAGCTAGGCGAGCCCTTGAATCGGCACGGTCAGCGTTGAGGGAATATCAGGCTTGGCTAAACCTCTGGCGTTTGAAACGCGAGAGAATTGTCAGTCATGGCATGGCGCGCTAGAATCAAAGTGTTTCAAACGAATGTTCGTCGATGGCGGTGCTCACGGGTGCCGTGATCGAACGTGCCTTGCGGTGAACATGCACCACCTCATGAGAGAGTCGCCGCGCGGGGCTTGCGCCGTGACCTACGACTCCAGTTCTTTTCTACCTGACAAGGGTTCCGCCCATGGCCCAGACCGATACCGTTACCCGCATCCTCGATACTGCCGAGGTGCTGTTCGCCGAGCGCGGCTTCGCCGAGACCTCACTGCGTAACATCACCAGCAAGGCCAAGGTCAATCTGGCGGCGGTGAACTACCACTTCGGCTCCAAGAAATCGCTGATCCAGGCGGTCTTCGCACGCTATCTCGACCCGTTCAGTGAGCGCTTCCACGCGGCACTCGACAGCGTCGAGCAGCAATACGCCGGGCGTCAGGTGCCGCTGGAGGTCCTGCTGGAGGTGATGGCGCGTACCGTGCTGGAGGTGCCGGCCGAGCGCAACAGCCTGCGTACCTTCATGCGCCTGCTCGGGCTGGCCTATACCCAGGGGCAGGGCCACATGCGACGCTATATCCGCGAGCATTACGGCACGGTCTTCAGCCGCTTCGCCGAGCTTTTGAAGCTGGCGACGCCTGATCTGCCGGACAACGAGCGCTTCTGGCGCCTGCACTTCATGCTCGGCAGCGTGATTTTCACCTTCTCGGGCCTGGATGCGCTGCGCGATATCGAGGAAGCCGAGTACGGCCATCACACCACGGTGCGTGAGCTGATCCAGCACATGCGTCCGGTGGTGGTCGCGGCGATGGCAGCGCCGTTGCCGGCCTCGCTCGGAGATGGTGAGGCGGTCACCCAGGCGGCCAGCTGATGGCCTGCTGGGTAGCGGTGGACCTCTCGCGCCAAAGCCTTGAGATACGCAATGACGCGCCGAGTGGCAGTCGTGATGCGCCGCCCCCCGCGGCTGACCCTGAGGCGCTGGTGCACGCCTGCGCGATCTCCAGCGGCCTCAACGGTATTGGCGAGCTCGACGGCAGCGGTTGCACGCCAACCGGCTGGCATGTGATTCGAGCCGCCATCGGGGCGGGCAATCCGCGTGGCGCCGTCTATCGCGGACGGCGCTTCACGGGCGAGGTGTTCACGCCCGAGCTTGCCGCGGAGCATCCTGAGCGTGACTGGATCCTGACGCGCATTCTGTGGCTCAGCGGCCGCGAGCCCGGCGTCAATCGTGGTCGCAATGCCCGCAGCGAGCGGGTCGATAGTCTGCGCCGCTACATCTATTTTCATGGCACGCCCAGCACGGAGCCCATGGGGGTAGCGGCGTCCCACGGCTGCATTCGCTTGCGTGATGACGACCTGCTGCGACTCTTTGCCGAGGCTGTGCCCGGCACCCCGGTACTGCTGCATGCCTGAAGGCGCTGGTGCCCGAGTCTGATACCCTCCATGAGCTGTCACCGGAATCTGCGTGACAGCCCCTTGCCGGGGCGCAGCTGGCCGCGACTGTTCGATAGGGGTTCAGTCGGCTAGAATTGCGCCTTTCCTCGCGCTGGCAGCCTGATTCATCACGTTTCTTCCAGGCTGCCGAGCCCCGTAAAAGACATGAAGTCCTGGCGGTCGTGGCTCCTCTCTTCACGGGACATCACTGCCGCAGGCCATGGACAGGAAGGATGACATGACACAGCCACTGGGCTCCGTAATGGTCGATGTTGCGGGGCTGACCCTCGCCCGCGACGAACGTGAACTGCTGGCACGCCCTGCCGTCGGGGGCGTCATCCTGTTTGCGCGCAACTGCGCTTCTCCCGAGCAGGTGTTGGAACTGAGCCGCGAGATTCGCAGCGTCAATCCCCACCTGCTGATCGCCATCGATCAGGAAGGCGGGCGCGTCCAGCGTCTGCGCGAGGGCGTGACACGCCTGCCATCGATGCGCAGCCTGGCGCAGTGCTGTCTCGGGCGTGACTGTGATGGCTGCGGCGAAGACGCCCAGGCCGCAGGCCTGGGTCTGGCACGCGATGCCGGCTGGCTGCTGGGCATGGAAATGGCAGCCATCGGCTGTGATATCACCTTTGCGCCGGTACTGGATATCGATGTGGCGGGCTCGACCATCATTGGCGATCGCAGCTTCGGCGCCACGCCGGAAGACGTCATCGCGGTGGGCGGCGCCTTCATCGACGGGCTGCAGGAGGCGGGCATGTCCGCCGTCGGCAAGCACTACCCGGGGCATGGTGGCATCTCGGCAGATACCCATCTGGAGCGCGTGGTCGACCCGCGGCCGTTCCGCGAGCTGCGCGAACATGACCTCAAGCCCTTCGCGGCCCTCGCCGAGCGCCTGGGTGGCGTGATGCCGGCGCATGTGATCTATCCGGATTTCGATGCACGTCCCGCGGGCTTCTCACCCAGCTGGTTGGGCCTGCTGCGCGAAGAGTTCGGCTTCAAGGGCGCCATCTTCTCCGATGATCTCGGCATGGCGGCGGCCGTCGCGGAAGGTGGCCCGGCAGAGCGTGCACGCCTGGCGCTGGACGCCGGCTGCGACATGGCGCTGGTCTGCAATGACCCGGCCGCCGCGCGCGAAGTGCTCGACAGCCTCGATGACGATGAGCAGCGCCACCGTGGCAAGCGCCAGGCGCGTCTGCGCTATGCGCGAGCTCGCCCGACGCTGGATGGTCTGGTGGGGCTGGCACGCTGGCGGCGCACCCACGCGCGGCTCGAATCGATGGCGGCCAGTCAGGCATCACAGCAGGCTGCCATGCCCTCGGGCACGCTAGGCGCCGCTGACGCGTCTGACGCACGGTCGGTCTCTGAGTCCGGTAGCGCGCAATAATCAGGCACGCGGTGCCTTTTTCGAGTCGAAGACTGGCAAGGAATTCCCATGGCTGAGCAATCCGCCACCGAGGCTGCTGCCGACAAGCTGGCAGCGCCTGCCGAAGAGATGATCAATCAATGGGTCGAGCCGCTGCGCCAATGGGTCGAGCAGACCTTTGGTCTGCCGCTGTGGGGCATCAATCTCGCTCTGCTACTGCTGGCGGTGCTGTTGCTGCACCTCATCGAGCGGGTGGTGCTCAGCCGCCTGGCGACGCATGCCGAGAAGAGCCGCAACCTGTGGGATGACGCCCTGGTGCATGGCCTGCGTCATCCCTTGTCATTCTGGCTCTACAGCATGGGGGTGTTGCTGGCGCTCGGCATCATCGCCGGCCAGTTCAGCCTCGGCGGGGCCGAGAAGTACCTGGGCACGGCGCGCCAGATCGTGACCCTGCTGGCGCTGGCCTGGGCGTTGATTCGCATGGTCAAGCGCTTCGAGGCGCTGCGCACCATGCCGCCGCCCGGCACCAACGTCAACGCGATGGATGCCACCACGGCCTCGGCGATCAGCAAGCTGCTGCGGGCGGTCGTGGTCGTGCTGGTGGGGCTGGCCATCCTGCAGAATCTCGGCGTCTCGTTGTCCGGGGTGCTGGCCTTCGGGGGTGTCGGCGGTATCGCGGTCGGCTTTGCGGCGCGGGATCTGCTGGCCAACTTCTTCGGCGCCCTGATGATCCATCTCGACCGGCCCTTCAAGGTCGGCGACTGGATCCGCTCACCGGACCGCGAGATCGAGGGCACCGTCGAGGATATCGGTTGGCGCCTGACGCGCATCCGCACCTTCGACATGCGGCCCCTCTACGTGCCGAACGCCATCTTCACCAGCATCTCGGTGGAGAATCCGTCGCGCATGTACAATCGCCGCATCTTCGAGACCGTGGGGCTGCGCTATGAGGATGCCGCCCAGGTCGGCCCCATCGTTGCCGCGGTACGCGAGATGCTGGAAGGCCATGACGAGATCGACCAGACGCGCACCCAGATCGTGAACTTCACCACCTATGGTGAGCATTCGCTGAACTTCTTCGTCTATGTCTTCACGCGCACCACCGACTGGGTGAAGTACCACGCGATCAAGCAGGATGTCCTGCTCAAGGTGCACGACATCATCCGTGAGCATGATGCCCAGGTGGCGCTGCCGGGCCAGCGTCTGCATTTTGCCGATGTACTGTCCTTCGAAGGACGCCACCATGAACACGACGCCGAGGCTGAGAATGCCGCGGCGTCATCAGACACGCAGACGCGCGGGTCCCGCCGCCGTTCTGATTCAACCGCCGCTGCTACATCCTCCTCTGCGCCCGTCCGGCGTGGAGATGAGGCCAGTGACACCCAGGAAACTCCCGATGCTGACTCCGACGCCTGAGACCCTCACCGCCCTGCATGACGAAATGCGTGAGGTGATGGACAATGCCGATTGCCTGATCCCGCAAGCTGACCTTGAAGTGGCACTCGACCGCATGGCCGTTGAGCTGACGGAACGCCTCGGCGATCGCATGCCGATCTTCTATTGCGTGATGAACGGCGGCCTGATCACCGCCGGCCAGCTGCTGACCCGCCTCGACTTTCCGCTGGAAGTCGATTATCTGCACGCCACTCGCTACCGTGGCGCGATGCGCGGCGGCGAGCTGTTCTGGCGCGTCAACCCGGAGCTGCCGATGGCCGGTCGCGACGTGGTGATCGTCGATGACATCCTCGATGAGGGTGGCACCCTGGCCGCGATCCTCGAGTACTGCCGTGAAGCCGGCGCGCGCAGCGTGTCCAGCTGTGTGCTGGTCGACAAGAAGCATGACCGCAAGGCCTACCCGGGCTTCAAGGCCGATTTCTGTGGTCTCGACGTCGAAGACCGCTTCCTGTTCGGCTTCGGCATGGACTACAAGGGCTACTGGCGTAACGCGCCGGGCATCTACGCGCCCAAGGGTCTGTAAGATTTGCTGGATGGCAGCCGCCATCCCGCGATATGACACTCGTTCACCACCCGCCCGGGCAACCGCGGCGGGTGGTGTCGTTTTCGGGGCCTTTTCTGTTCTCCTGGCGCAGAGCGTGACGATTGTGCTTGTCGTTGTCGGTCGGCTCGGAGTAGCGTTCGCTGAGGATCGGGGTGTCCGGTCCCGGGAGATTCCTGCACATGGGTGGCAAGGAGGCGGGCGATGCTGGCGGTGATCGGTGGGACGGGGTTCGGCAGTTGGGCAGGCATGGAAGTGCTCAGGCGCGGCGGGCAGGAAACGCCCCTGGGGGCGGCCTCCTGTGGCGTCGTGGAAGGGCGACTGAATGGTCAGTCGCTGCTGTTTCTGGCCCGTCATGGCCAACCGCACAAGGTGCCGCCGCATCGCATCAACTATCGCGCCAATCTATGGGCGCTCAAACAGGCGGGCGCGACCCATGTGGTGGGAGTCAACTGCGTGTCCGGCATCGACCCGACGCTGGTCCCGGGCACGCTGGTGGTGCCGGACCAGCTGATCGATTACACCACCGGTCGCGAGGGTTCGTTCTTCGATGGGCGTTTCAAGCCGTTCCAGCATGTGTCGTTCGCCTGGCCGTATCATCGGGTCTGGCGTGAGGAGCTGCATGCGGCCGCCGCCGAGGCGGGGCTGCCCCTCTCGGCCGGCGGGGTGCTGGGCGTGGTGCAGGGGCCGCGGCTGGAGACTGCCGCCGAGATCCGCCTGATGGCGCGCGATGGCAATACGCTGGTCGGCATGACGGGCATGCCTGAGGCCGTGCTGGCGCGCGAGCTCGAGATGGAATACGCCAGCCTGTGTCTGGTGATCAGCCATGCCGCAGGCGTCGGCGAAGAGGAGCCGACCCGCGCGGGCACGGAATCCGTGATCGAGGCCGGCATGCCCAGAGTGCAGCGCTTGCTGGCGACGCTATTGGCGCGCCATGCCTGAGCTGCCTGACCTCAGGAGGAGAGTGGGGGGAGGCGGTGGTGTAGGTAGGCGGTGGTGTAGGTAGGGCGTGTAGAGGGTGTAGAGCGTGTAGAGGGTATGCCCGCACGAAAAAACGGCCTGCATCCGCGATGCAGGCCGTTTTCATTTTTCGTTCAAGCTCACGCTCACGCTCAAGTTCATGCCCAAGTTCGAACCCAGGCGCCTGGCAGCGCAGGGCGCGTCAGGCCGCCTTGGTCTTGGCGTTGAGCAGGTCCAGCAAGGTCTCGCAGAAGCTGAAGCGCGCCTCGGCGTCGTCCATGTCGGTGGCGAAACGCAGCGTGTCGGCACCTTCCAGCTTGTAGACATCCGACTGGCGCTGGATCAGGTTGACCAGCGTCAGCGGATCGACCGGCGTCTGGGCGCCGAAGATGATGCGACCACGTCCGGCGCCGGCCTCCAGCTTGATGATGCCCAGCGCCTGGGCGCGCTGGCGCAGCTGGGTCTGGCGGAACAGCGTCTTGACCGGCTCCGGCAGCAGGCCGAAGCGGTCGATCATCTCGACCTGCAGTTCGCGCAGGTCGCTTGCGTTCTCGGCGTTGCTGATGCGCTTGTACATCATCAGGCGCTGCTGAACGTCGTGCAGATAATCGGCCGGAATCAGTGCCGGCAGATTCAGGCTGACCTCGACGCCTTCATCCAGCGGTGACTCGATATTGGGCGTCTTGCCCGCCTTGATGGCCTTCACGGCGCGATCGAGCATCTCCATGTACAGCGAGTAGCCGATGGTTTCCATCTGGCCGGACTGCTCGTCACCCAACAGCTCACCCGCGCCGCGGATCTCCATGTCATGGGAGGCCAGCGTGAAGCCGGCACCGAGGTCCTGGGACTCGCTGATCGCCTCCAGACGCTTGACCGCATCGCGGGTCATCGCCTTGGGATGCGGGGTCAGCAGGTAGGCGTAGGCCTGGTGATGCGAGCGCCCGACGCGGCCACGCAGCTGGTGCAGCTGGGCCAGGCCGAACTTGTCGGCGCGCTCGATGATGATGGTATTGGCGCTCGGGATGTCGATGCCGGTCTCGATGATGGTCGAGCACACCAGCACGTTGAAGCGCTTGTGATAGAAGTCCGACATGCGCCGCTCCAGGCTGCGCTCCGGCAGCTGGCCGTGGGCGACGCCGACATTGGCCTCCGGCACCAGCTCCGCGATGCGCGCGGCGCTCTCCTCGATGGTCTTCACCTCATTGTGCAGCACGTAGACCTGCCCGCCGCGCAGCAGCTCGCGCAGGATGGCTTCCTTGACCACGCCGTCGTTGCGCTGCTGGACGAAGGTCTTCACCGACAGGCGGCGCGCCGGTGGCGTGGCGATGATGGACAGGTCGCGGATGCCGCTCATCGCCATGTTCAGCGTGCGCGGAATCGGCGTGGCAGTCAGGGTCAGGATGTCGACCTCGGCGCGCAGGCTCTTGAGGCGCTCCTTCTGGGAGACGCCGAAGCGGTGCTCCTCATCGATGATCAGCAGCCCCATGTTGGGCAGCTCCAGCGATTTGGAGAGCAGCTTGTGAGTGCCGATCACGATATCGGCCTGGCCGTTCCTGATGCGCTCGAGCGAGGCTTCCTGGCCCTTGCCGCTGGTGAAACGCGACAGCAGGGCGATCTCCACCGCGGTGTCGGCGAAGCGATCGCGGAAGTTGTCGTAGTGCTGCTGAGCGAGCAGGGTGGTGGGCACCAGCACCACCACCTGGCGGCCGGAATTGACGGCGAGGAAGGCGGCGCGCATCGCGACTTCCGTCTTGCCGAAGCCGACATCGCCACATACCACGCGGTCCATCGGCTGGGGCGCGCACATGTCCTGGATCACCGCGCCGATGGTCTGCGCCTGGTCTGGGGTTTCCTCGAAGGGGAAGCTGGCCGCGAAGCGTGCGTAGTCCTCGGCGGGGAAGTCGCAGGCATGGCCGACACGCGCCTCTCTGCGTGCATAGACATCCAGCAGTTCGGCGGCGGTATCACGGATCTTCTCGGCCGCCTTGCGCTTGGCCTTCTCCCATTGCTCGGAGCCCAGCTTGTGCAGCGGCGCCAGCTCGTCACTGGCCCCGGAATAGCGCGAGATCAGGTGCAGGCTGTCCACCGGCACGTAGAGCTTTGCGCCATCGGCGTATTCGAGCGCGAGGAACTCGGCTTCCTGCCCCCCGGCGTTGATGGTCTCCAGCCCCAGATAGCGGCCGACGCCGTGGGTGTGGTGCACCACCGGCGCGCCTTCACGCAACTCCGAGAGGTGGCGCACGGCCAGCTCGTTGTCATCGGTGGCGCGCGCCTGGCGGCGGCTCTGACGTACCACTTCGCCGTAGAGCTCGGTCTCGGTGATGACCACCAGCCCCTTGTGGCTGTCGCTGTCATCGCTGGACAGGGCATCTTCTGCCTGCGCGCTGGCCACCCAGGTACCATGTGTCAGGCCACCGACGGTCAGGCCGACGGCGGCTGGGCTGTCCACGAAGTGCTCGAAGCTTGCGAAGTCATCCAGGCTGCGCAACCCGAAGCCGCGCAGCAGCGGGGTGAGCTGCTCCTCTACGACTTCGCGGCGGCCCTGGGTCTCGGCGACGAACAGCACACGCTGGGCATGTTCGCCGTTCAGGCGCTGCTTGAGGAAGCTGGCCAGGGCCTGGGTCGGGTCGGCGCTGCGCGCATCGATGGCCAGGCTCGGCAGCGTCTGATGGCCGAATTCGATGGCGTGGGCATTGGACTCACGTACCAGCTCGATACGCTCGTGCTGCTTGATCAGGCCCAGCAGCTCATTGACCGGCACGAAGGCGCGGTGCGGTGGCAGCAGCGGGCGTGTCGGGTCGACGCCCAGATTGGCGTAGCGGGTGGTGATGGCGTCCCAGTGGCTCTCGGCTGCCTCGCGCACGCCGGGCAGCATGGCGATGCGCAGCTCGTCGCCCATATGATCAAAGAGCGTCGCGGTCTCGTCGAAGAACAGCGGCAGGTACTGCTCGAGCCCCGGCGAGGGAATGCCCTTGATGGCGTCGTTGTAGAGAATGCACTGGCGCGGGTCGACATCGAACAGCGTCTCGAAGCCCTCGCGGAAGCAGGCGATGGCGCCACGCGTCAGCGGGTATTCATGTGCGGGCAGAATCTCGATCGCCTCGACCTTGTCGCCACTGCGCTGGGTGTCAGGGTCGAAGGCACGCAGGGTGTCGATCTCGTCATCGAACAGGTCGATGCGCAGCGGTTGCTCGCTGCCCATGGGGAACAGGTCGATCAATGCGCCGCGCAGGGCGTATTCGCCCGGCTCGTAGACCGTCTCCACCGCGCGGTAACCGGCTCGCGACAGGCGTGAGCGGAAGTCCTCGCGATTGAGGATGTCGCCCTTGGCGAGACTGAAGACCTGGCCTGCGATGTAATCCACCGGCGCGAGGCGCTGCATCAGGGTGTTGACCGGCACCGGCACGATGGCGCGGCGGCTGGTCTGCAGGGTACGCAGGGTGCGCAGACGCTCCGAGACGATGTCCTGGTGCGGCGAGAAGCTGTCGTAGGGCAGCGTTTCCCAATCGGGGAAGGGCAGCAGGCGCTCGGGATGGCGCGTATAGAAGCGCAGGTCGGCTTCCAGGCGCTGGGCGCTGGCGGTGTCCGGGGTGATGACCATCAGCGGCGCTTCATCGGCATCGGCCAGGCGCGCCAGCGCCAGCGCCGCGGCGCTAGGGTCATTGAGCATCCAGAAGGTGGTTTCGCGGCGCGAGCGCGGCAACGGGGGCGTCAGCGGAGTCTCGAACATGGGCTCTGGTGTCTTGTGTCCTGGGCTTGGGCGCAACGCCTTGCGGCGTTCACGGCACGGGATGACGTCACGGGCAGGGCCCGAGTGAATAAGGTGCTGGGTCAGTCGCTCACGATGAGCGGCCCACGCATGCAGATGACGCTGAGCGACTCATGGGCGCAAGGCAGTCTCTCGGGTGCACGGCACATTGGTGAGCGCGCGGCACATTCAATAGCGCGCAGAATACTCATGAGCGCGACAAGGCAGACGCGATGCCTTGGCTTGCCAGGCGCGCTTCAACGCAAGCTGTCGCAGCGCAAGGGGCTGCAACGTCAGTCGCCGCCATGAAAGGAGTCGCGCTTGATCATAGCAAGTCAGTCGCTATATGGGGGCAAGTGATGTGCTTTTCAGCACCGTGGACACAGATGGCCGAGCGCGGGATGGGGGAAACGCTTTTGTAGTCAAATCGTTGATTCTGTAGCACTACTACCCTGCGTGCGACCATCCTTTCATTGTGGTGCATAGCCGCGTTACGCATACTCAGCTGGCCTTGTCCGGCGTCGCCAAGCGCTCGGTGACGACCATCATTATTTGCCCGCACGTGAGAGGATGCACCCGTGAGCCAAGAGAATCTCGAAGCCTGTTTCAAGCAGTGGCAGGACAATGAAGCCCTCGCGGAGCAGATGATCCCGCTGTTGGGAGATCTCTACCGCCGCTTCAACGTCGTGCCCTCCATCTACGGGCGTTCGCTGATCAATCGCTCGATGGTGCGCATCCTCAAGAACCACCGTTGGGTGCGCAAGGCCGAAGGCGTCGAGCTGTCAGTGGAAGATACCTTCCCGCTGGTGCGCGCGATGATCGAGCTCAACCTGGGCCCGGCCCACGTCGATATCGGCAAGCTGGCGGTCGCCTTCAAGCGCTCTGACGAGACGGACATCACCGCCTTCCTCAAGCGTGAGCTGGCCGACATCGTCGGTGGCTACGTCGAAGGCGGCATGGGCGGCGACCCGAAGGATGTCGTCCTGTATGGCTTCGGGCGTATCGGTCGCCTGTTGGCGCGCATCATGATCGAGAAAGCTGGCGGCGGTAACCTGCTGCGTCTGCGCGCCATCGTGGTGCGTGGCAGCAAGGATGACCTGGAAAAGCGGGCCAGCCTGCTGCGTCGCGACTCGGTGCACGGTCCCTTCGAGGGCAGCATCACCGTCGATGAAGAAAACTCGGCGCTGATCGTCAACGGCAACTACATCAAGATCATCTACGCCAATTCGCCCACCGAGATCGATTACACCGCGCACGGCATCGACAACGCCATCGTGGTCGACAACACCGGCAAGTGGCGTGACGAAGCGGGCCTGGGTCAGCACCTGGAGTGCAAGGGCGTGGCCAAGGTGCTGCTGACGGCACCGGGCAAGGGCGATCTCAAGAACATCGTCTACGGCGTCAACCACACCGACATCAGTGACGATGACCGCATCATCTCCGCGGCCTCCTGTACCACCAATGCCATCGTGCCGGTGCTGAAGGTGCTGCACGACGAGTACGGTGTCAGCCAGGGTCACGTCGAGACAGTGCACTCCTATACCAACGACCAGAACCTGATCGACAACTTCCACAGTGGTGACCGTCGTGGCCGTGCCGCGGCCCTCAACATGGTGTTGACCGAGACCGGTGCCGCCAAGGCCGTCGCCAAGGCACTGCCGGAGCTTTCCGGCAAGCTGACCGGCAACGCGATCCGCGTGCCGACGCCCAATGTCTCGATGGCAATCCTCAACCTGACCCTGAACACCGCAAGCGACGCTGAGCGCATGAACGACTTCCTGCGCACCGCCTCGCTGCATTCCTCGCTGCAGAAGCAGATCGACTACGTCGATTCCTGTGAAGTGGTGTCCTCGGACTTCGTCGGCAACCGCCATTCCGGCATCGTCGATGGCCAGGCGACCATCGTCACCGACAAGCAGGCCGTCGTGTACGTGTGGTACGACAACGAGTTCGGTTACAGCTGTCAGGTGGTGCGTATTCTGCAGCACATGTCCAACGTGCGTTTCAGCTACTTCCCTACGCGCTGAGTCAATGCGCCGCGTCTGTGGCGTGACTTGCGAAAAATTGAAATAAATACCTGCTGTTACAACGCCCCCGCCCTCAATGATGGCGGGGGCGTTGGCGTTTTCGGCGTGTGCACCACTTTAGTGTCGTATGGTCTTTCCGGCCTCGCATCTTTATAATGAGCCGGATTTTTTTGGGCCGGTCCAATCTCTGGGCTACACCTCCAACCGTCTGATAAGAAAAGCATTCACATTGCCTGATACGCGAAAATCGCGAGGTTGCCTGGTCAATTATCGGCCTCGAGGCGTATCTACGATGGGTGATCTTTCCTGAACAACATCAGATCCGACAATTGGGCGAGTCTATGATCGAAGTCAAACGTGGCCTGGATCTCCCCATCGCCGGGGCGCCGGAGCAGCGTATCGAGGATGCGCAGCCCGTTCGTCGCGTAGCGATCCTGGGTGTTGACTACGTCGGCATGAAGCCGACGATGGAAGTCCGCGAAGGGGACAAGGTGAAGCAGGGGCAACTCCTGTTCACCGACAAGAAGACCCCGGGCGTCCGTTACACCGCGCCTGCTGCCGGTACTGTGGTCGAGATCAATCGTGGCGAGAAGCGCAAGCTTCTGTCCGTGGTCATCGAGATCGACGCGCAGGGCGAAGCTGTGGAATTTACTGCACATGGCGATGCCGCCATTGCAGGTCTCGAACGTCAGGTCGTGGTCGACCAGCTGGTCGAGTCCGGCCTGTGGACGGCGCTGCGTACCCGCCCGTTCTCGCGCGTGCCGGCGCTGGATGCCAAGCCGGCAGCCATCTTCGTCACCGCCATCGATACCCACCCACTGTCCGCGGATCCGGCCGTGGTGCTCAAGGGTCAGGAAGCCGCTTTCCGTCAGGGTCTCGTCGCACTGACGCGTCTGACCGAAGGCAAGGTGTTCCTGTGCCAGGCACCGGGTGCTGATATCCCGGGTGGCGACGTCTCCGGTGTGGTCAGCGAGTCCTTCAAGGGCCCGCACCCGGCGGGTCTGCCGGGCACGCACATCCATCACCTCGCACCGGTCAGCCTGCAGCGTCAGGTCTGGCATGTCGGTTATCAGGATGTGGTCGCCATCGGTACGCTGCTGGCGGAAGGTCGCCTGGATACCACGCGCGTCATCGCCGTCGGTGGCCCGCGTGCCACCAAGCCGCGTCTGCTGCGCACCCGTCTGGGCGCCAGCACCGAAGAGCTGCTCAAGGGCGAAGTCGAGCAGCCGGAAGACACGCGTGTCATCTCCGGTTCGGTGTTCTCCGGCCTGACCTGTGAAGGGGCGCTGCGTTTCGTCAGCCGCTACCACAATCAGGTGAGCCTGCTCGAGGAAGGCAACAAGCGTGCCTTCATGGGCTGGCTGTCGATGGGCGCCAAGCGTCACTCGGTGCTGGGTATCTACCTGTCGAAGCTGACCGGTCTGACCGACTACCGCCCGAACACCTCCACCAACGGCTCCGAGCGTGCCATGGTGCCGGTGGGCGCGTACGAGGCGGTCATGCCGCTGGACATTCTGCCGACGCAGCTGCTGCGTTCGCTGATCGTGGGTGATATCGAGACCGGCATGCAGCTTGGCTGCCTGGAGCTTGATGAAGAGGACCTCGCGCTGTGCACCTACGTGTGCCCGGGCAAGTACGAGTACGGTCCCATCCTGCGTGACAACCTCACCACGATCGAGAAAGAGGTCTGATGATGGGCATTCGACAGACTCTGGATAACCTGGAGCCGCACTTCCACAAAGGTGGCAAGTACGAGAAGTTCTACGCGCTCTACGAAGCCGTGGACACCATTTTCTATGCGCCGGCGAGCGTCACGCGCAGCACCACTCACGTGCGTGATGGCATCGACCTGAAGCGCATCATGATCACGGTCTGGATGTGTACCTTCCCGGCCATGTTCTTCGGCATGTACAACGCCGGTCTGCAGGCCAACGAGGCCATCGCTGGCGGTTACAGCGCACTGGGCGGCTGGCGTGAAGCCATCGTCATGCTGCTGGCGGGTAGCCACGATGCCGGCAGCGTGTGGGCCAACTTCATCCTGGGGGCCACCTACTTCCTGCCCATCTATCTGGTGACCTTCGCGGTCGGCGGGTTCTGGGAAGTGCTGTTCGCGATGCGTCGCGGCCACGAGGTCAACGAAGGCTTCTTCGTCACCTCGGTGCTGTTCGCCCTGACACTGCCGGCGACCATTCCGCTGTGGCAGGTCGCGCTCGGTATCACCTTCGGTGTGGTGATCGGCAAGGAAGTCTTCGGCGGTACCGGCAAGAACTTCCTCAACCCGGCACTGTCCGGCCGTGCCTTCCTGTACTTCGCCTACCCGGCCAGCATTTCCGGCGACGCGGTATGGGTACCGGCAGACGGCTTCACCGGTGCGACCGCGCTCTCCACTGCCGCGCAGGATGGCATGGGTGCCCTGATGCAGCAGATGAGCTGGACCGATGCCTTCCTCGGCTTCATTCCGGGCTCGGTGGGTGAGGTCTCCACACTGGCGATCTTCCTCGGTGCCGCAGTGCTGCTGTGGACGCGTATCGCCTCGTGGCGAATCATGCTGGGCGTCCTGCTGGGCATGATCGCGACCTCGGCGCTGTTCAATGCCATCGGCAGCGACACCAATGCCATGTTCGAGATGCCGTGGTACTGGCACATGGTCATCGGCGGCTTCGCCTTCGGCATGGTCTTCATGGCCACCGATCCGGTCTCCGCGTCCATGACCAACAAGGGCAAGCTGGTATTCGGTGCACTGATCGGCGTGATGACCGTGCTGATCCGTGTCGCCAACCCGGCCTTCCCGGAGGGCATCATGCTGGCGATCCTGTTCGCCAACCTGTTCGCTCCGCTGATCGACCACTTCGTCGTGCAGGCCAACATCAAGCGCCGCGTCAAGCGCGAGACTGCCGGCATCGCGAACGAGGAGACCGTCTGACATGGCCAGCAACAACTCCATCAAGAAAACCCTCGGCGTCGCGCTCGGGCTGTGCATCGTCTGCTCGGTGGTCGTTTCCACCGCGGCGGTCGTGCTGCGTCCGATGCAGCTGACCAATGCCGAGCTGGACCGCAAGAGCAACATCCTCGCGGTCGCCGAGCTGCTGCAACCGGGTGAGGACATCGGTCAGCAGTTCCGTGACAAGGTCACCGCCAAGGTGGTGGACCTGGATTCCGGTGAATACGTCGATGACATCGACCCGGAGAAGTACGACCAGGCCAAGATGTCCAAGGACCCGGCCACCTCACGCACCCTGTCTGGCGACGAAGACCTGCCGGGCATCAAGCGTCGTGAGCAGTACTCCGTGGTCTACCTGGTCGGCGATGTCGAGCAGCCGGACGAGATCATCGTCCCGGTGCGCGGCAACGGCCTGTGGTCAATGATGTACGGCTATCTGGCACTGAAGGGTGACGGCAACACCGTGGTCGGTCTCTCCTTCTACCAGCAGGGCGAAACTCCGGGGCTTGGCGGCGAAGTCGACAACCCGAAGTGGAAGGCCCAGTGGGATGGCAAGAAGATCTATCCCGAAGGCAGCATGGACCCGGAAGTGCACCTGAAGAAGGGCGGCGTGAATCCGTCTTCTCCGGATGCCAAGTACCAGGTCGATGCGCTGTCAGGGGCTACCCTGACCAGCAACGGCGTGACCAACCTGTTGCAGTTCTGGATGGGTGAGAATGGCTTCGCCAAGTACCTGACCCAGTTCCGTGACGTCAAAGGAGCGTAATGATGGCAGCCGAAACTCCTAAAGGTGTCCTGACGACGCCGATCTTCAAGAACAACCCCATCGCGCTGCAGATCCTCGGTATCTGCTCCGCGCTGGCGGTGACCAACTCGATGAACACCGCCCTGATCATGGGTATCGCGGTGTGCCTGGTGACAGCGTTCTCCAGCATGTTCATCTCGTTGATCCGCAATCACATCCCGTCGTCCATCCGCATCATCGTGCAGATGACGATCATTGCCTCGCTGGTCATCGTGGTCGACCAGTCGCTGAAGGCCTTCGCCTTCGAGACGTCCAAGCAGCTGTCGGTCTTCGTCGGTCTGATCATCACCAACTGCATCGTGATGGGTCGCGCTGAAGCCTACGCCATGCAGAATGGCCCGACGATGAGCTTCATCGACGGTATCGGCAACGGTCTCGGCTACACCGTGATCCTGCTGGTGGTCGGCTTCGTGCGTGAGCTGTTCGGTTCCGGCTCCCTGTTCGGCGTGACCATCCTGCAGACCGTCAACGACGGTGGCTGGTACATCCCGAACGGCCTGATGCTGCTGCCGCCGTCCGCGTTCTTCGTCATCGGTCTGTTCATCTGGGTGCTGCGCAGCATCTACCCGGAGCAGGTCGAGAAGGCGGAGTACAAGATTACCGCCAACACCAAGATCAAGGAGGCTGTGTAACATGTTCGAACACTATCTGAGCCTGTTCATCAAGGCCGTGTTCGTCGAGAACATGGCACTGGCCTTCTTCCTGGGCATGTGTACCTTCCTGGCGGTGTCCAAGAAGATCCAGTCCGCGATCGGTCTGGGCGTGGCCGTCATCGTCGTGCTGGCGGTGACCGTCCCGGTCAACAACCTGATCCTGAACTACCTGCTGCGTGAAGGCGCGCTGACCTGGACGGGTCTGGAAGGGGCGGAGAGCATCGACCTGTCCTTCCTGGGCTACCTGTCCTACATCGGCGTCATCGCGGCGATCGTCCAGATCCTCGAGATGTTCCTCGACAAGTTCGTGCCGGCGCTCTACAACGCGCTGGGCGTGTTCCTGCCGCTGATCACGGTCAACTGCGCCATCCTCGGTGCGGCCCTGTTCATGGTGCAGCGTGACTACACCTTCGGTGAGTCCGTCATCTATGGCGTGGGTGCCGGTTTCGGTTGGGCACTGGCCATCGCTGCACTGGCCGGTATCCGCGAGAAGCTCAAGTACTCTGACGTGCCGGCTGGCCTGCAGGGTCTGGGCATCACCTTCATCACCGTTGGCCTGATGTCGCTGGGCTTCATGTCCTTCTCCGGCGTCCAGCTGTAACGCAACCGAGCATAAGGAAATCGAAATGGTAGATACCTCCATCATCGTGCTCGGCGTCGTCATGTTCACCGTGGTCGTTATCGGCCTGGTGCTCGTGATTCTCGCGGCACGCAGCAAGCTGGTCTCGAGTGGTGACGTCCAGATCGAGATCAACAACGACCCCGCCAACACCCTGACGACCCAGGCCGGCGGCAAGCTGCTGCAGACCCTGGCCGCCAACGGCATCTTCCTGTCCTCCGCCTGTGGTGGCGGTGGCTCCTGTGCCCAGTGCAAGTGCCGGATCTCGGAAGGCGGCGGTTCCATCCTGCCGACCGAAGAATCCCACTTCACCATGGGTGAGAAGAAAGAAGGCTGGCGCCTGTCGTGCCAGGTCCCGGTCAAGCAGGACATGAAGATCGAAGTGCCGGAAGAGATCTTCGGCGTGAAGAAGTGGGAAACCACCGTCACCGCCAACCCGAACGTCGCGACCTTCATCAAGGAGCTGAACCTGCAGCTGCCGGAAGGCGAGGAAGTCAACTTCCGCGCCGGTGGTTACGTGCAGCTGGAAGCGCCGGCCTACGACATCAAGTTCTCCGATTTCGACATCGAAGAAGAGTATCGTGGTGACTGGGAGAAGTTCGGTCTGTTCAACGTTCAGCACAAGAACGAAGAGCCGGTCATCCGTGCTTACTCCATGGCGAACTATCCAGAAGAGTACGGCATCCTGAAGTTCAACATCCGTATCGCCACTCCGCCGCCGAATTCCCAGCATCCGCCGGGTCTGATGTCCACCTACGTCTTCTCGCTGAAGCCGGGTGACAAGGTGACCGTGATGGGGCCGTTCGGTGAGTTCTTCGCCAAGGACACCGACGCCGAGATGGTCTTCATCGGTGGTGGTGCCGGCATGGCGCCGATGCGCAGCCATATCTTCGATCAGCTCAAGCGTCTGAATTCCAAGCGCAAGATGTCGTTCTGGTACGGTGCGCGCTCCATGCGCGAGTCGTTCTACAACGAGGAATACGACAAGCTGGCCGAAGAGAACGAGAACTTCGAATGGCACCTGGCGCTGTCCGATCCGCAGCCTGAGGACAACTGGGAAGGCCCGACGGGCTTCATCCACAACGTCCTGTACGAAAACTACCTCAAGGACCACCCGGCACCTGAGGATTGCGAGTACTACATGTGCGGGCCGCCCATGATGAACGCCGCCGTCGTCAAGATGCTCACCGACATGGGTGTAGAGCCGGAGAACATCCTGCTCGATGACTTCGGTGGTTGATCGATGATGTCACGCGTCGCAAGACGACTGGCAGGGCCGGCCCTCATGGGGCTGGCCCTGCTGGTTGCAGGCTGTGAAAATTCCAGCAACCCTGAGTTGCATCGCTTCGCCGGCCCCATCTTCGGCACCGGGTTCCATGTCACGGTGGCTGCGGACCTGGACGCCGATGAGGTGACGTCGCTCAAGCAGGCGAGTCTCGAGGCGCTCGACAAGGTCGACTGGCAGATGTCGACCTACAAGGACGCCTCGGAGCTCTCGAAGCTGAATCAGGCGCCGCTGGATACGCCGATCACGCTGTCGGATGGCCTGGCGCAGGTGCTGGCCGAGTCGCAGGATATCGGCAAGCGCTCCGACGGGGCCTTCGATATCACCGTCGGTCCGGCCGTCAATCTGTGGGGCTTCGGCCCGGATGAGCGTCTCGACAAGGCGCCGAGCGATGAACAGATCGCGCAGGCGCTCGAGAAGGTCGATCATCTGGCGCTGGAGCTCGATGGCAATACGGTGATCAAGCGCAAGCCGGTGTATGCCGACCTGTCGGGGATCGCCAAGGGCTATGGGGTGGACAGAGTCGCCGATGTGCTCGAGGCCAATGGCATCGAGAACTATCTGGTCGAAGTCGGTGGCGAGATCCGCGTCAAGGGTGAGAAGCCCGGCCACAAGCCGTGGCGGATCGCCATCGAAGCGCCGAAGTCCTTCGAGCGCTCGGTGCAGCGGATCATCGATCCCGGCAATGCCGCGGTTGCCACCTCCGGTGATTACCGCAACTATTTCGAGCAGGACGGCGTACGTTACTCGCACACGATCGATCCACGTACCGGTCGACCGATCCAGCACAGTCTGGCCTCGGTCACCGTGATCACGCCGGATTGCGCGAGTGCGGACGCCTGGGCCACGGCACTCAACGTGCTGGGCGCCGAGAAGGCAATGACGATCGCAATTCGCGAGAACATTGCCGCCTATTTCATTGTCAAAACGGATGATGGCTTCAAGCAGTCCTGGAGTCCGGCATTTGCGCCCTACCTGAAGGACGCGCCGGCGACAGGCGATACGAAGCCCGCAGATGAAGCCGGCGCCTGAGCTCGGTCTATCGAGAGCCGGTCTGCCGAGAGGCAGCCGGCCGGGCTCTCTCATCTGCCATCTGTCGAGACACACCTCCGACAGGGTCGGGTGCTCAGATTGCATGGCATCTTCTGGATGCTGTCCTGAAGGATCCACAGGATCGACAGGGGGCAAGCTGCGCTGGAGCCGACCCGCGCGAGAGGTTCACAATGGGGCCATGCCCCGGGAGGAATGACATGACGATCTGGTTACTGGTGTTCGCCGCGATGTTGCTGCTGATTGGCGTGATGGCCGTCGGCGTCCTGATGGGCCGCAAGCCGATCGCCGGCTCCTGCGGTGGTCTCAACAACCTTGGGCTCAAGGATGGCTGTGACATCTGTGGCGGCAAGGACGAGGAGTGCGAGAAGGAGCAGGATCGCCAGCGTCTGATGGCAGAGAGTGGCGGCAAGCCGGCCAGCGATCTGGCCTACGACGCCGCACGTCGCTGATTTCTGCTCTGATGGCTCAGAGCCCGCCGGCCGCAAGGCCTGCTACCGGCCCTGACATGGCAGTGTCACCGCGAGGTGAGACCGTACGTGTCAGGGCCGGTCTACGAACAATCAAGGAGCAAAGCGAGTCTCATGGCAGTCTATAACTACGATGTCGTCGTGATCGGTACCGGTCCGGCAGGGGAAAGCGCGGCAGTCAACGCGGCCAAGCATGGCAAGCGTGTCGCCGTGATCGAGGCTCAGTCTTCCGTGGGCGGCAACTGCACCCACAAGGGCACCATCCCTTCCAAGGCGCTGCGCCACGCGGTCAAGCAGATCATCGAGTTCAACACCAATCGCATGTTCCGCGATATCGGCGAGCCGCGCTGGTTCTCCTTCCCCAAGGTGCTGGAGCGTTCACGCCGCACCATCGAGCAGCAGGTCGAGATGCGTACGCGCTTCTACGCCCGCAATCGCATCGATGTGTTCTTCGGTACCGCGCGCTTCAAGGACGAGCACACCGTCGTGGTGCGCGATGCCCATGAAGGGGTCGAGGAGCTGCACGCGGAGAAGGTCGTGATCGCCACCGGCTCGCGTCCCTACCGCCCGGCGGACGTCAACTTCCGCCACCCGCGCATCTACTGCTCCGATACCATCCTGGGGCTGTCACACACGCCGCGCACGCTGATCATCTACGGCGCCGGTGTCATCGGCTCCGAGTACGCCTCGATCTTCTCCGGCCTTGGCGTCAAGGTCGACCTGATCGATACGCGTGATCGTCTGCTGTCCTTCCTGGATAACGAGATTTCCGACGCGCTGTCCTACCACCTGCGCAACAACGGCGTGCTGGTGCGTCACAACGAGGAATACGATCGCATCGAGGGCGACGAGTCCGGCGTGGTCGTGCACCTCAAGTCCGGCAAGAAGCTGCGTGCTGACGCCTTCCTGTGGGCCAACGGTCGTACCGGCAACACCGACAGCCTTGGTCTCGAGAATGTCGGCCTGCAGGCCAACGGCCGCGGTCAGCTGACCGTCGATGATCAGTACCGCACCGAGCTGGACCACGTGTATGCGGTGGGCGATGTGATCGGCTGGCCGAGCCTGGCATCCGCGGCTTACGATCAGGGCCGCTTCGCCTCGGCCAACCTGCTGGGGGAAGAGTTCAAGTTCGTCAATGAGGTGCCGACCGGTATCTACACCATCCCCGAGATCAGCTCGGTGGGGCGTGGCGAGTCCGAACTGACCGAGGCGCGCATCCCCTACGAAGTGGGGCAAGCGTTCTTCAAGGACACCGCCCGCGCCCAGATCACCGGCGATACCGTCGGCATGCTCAAGATCCTGTTCCATCGCGATACGCTGGAAATTCTCGGCATCCACTGCTTCGGTGACCAGGCGTCCGAGATCGTACACATCGGTCAGGCCATCATGCAGCAGAAGGGTGAGGCGAATACGCTCAAGTACTTCGTCAACACCACCTTCAACTACCCGACCATGGCGGAAGCCTACCGGGTCGCGGCCATGAATGGACTCAACCGTCTGTTCTGAGCGGCGTGGGTCTCGCGCCCACTGACTTGCCCGCTGACTTGGAGCCACACCACAAGGCCCCGACATCATTGATGTCGGGGCCTTGTGGTGTGGCTCCCAACTGGGAAACCTTGTTGATGAGCCTTGAGGAAATCACGCATGCAGGATGATTTGCAGCAACACGACACTCGCCAGTCGGGCACGCAGTCACGCGAGCCACTGCAGGATGATCCGACCTCGGACCTCACGCTACGCCTCGGCCATGAGGAACTGATCATCCATCGCCGTTATGAGCTGGCCAGCATCATCAATGAGCTGGTGCTGGGGCTGCTGTTCACGATCGGCAGCGTGTGCTTCTTCTGGGAAGAGTGGATGACACTGGGAATCTGGCTGTTCGTGATCGGCTCGCTGCAGCTGACGCTCAAGCCGGTGATTCGCCTGGCGCGCCGCATGCACCTCAAGCGGATGCCCGAATCGGCGCTGGACCTCTAGCGGGCGTCTTCACGGCCTGACTGGCTCACCGGCTCTCTGGCTCTCTGGCTCTAGGGATCAGCGATAGCGATGCACGCGCAGACTCTTGAGGAAGGGCGTGTCCTCGATGCGCACGTCGCCGCGGCGGGCGCGGGTGCGTTCGGTGGGCGGCGTCGGGCTTGGCTGGTTGAGAGCGGGCAGGCGCAGGTCATCATGCGGCAGGAACAGCGGCAGAGAGACGTTCAGCGCGCGGCGCGTGCGTAGCTCACCGTCTTCGCGCATCACCGGCTCACGGTAGAACAGGTTGGCGCGCATCAGCGGTGCCTGGGGCTGGATGCGGGCCAGAATCTCATCCGATGGCAAGCCAGCGAGCAGCTTGAGCTGCAGGCGTACGTGCTCGGCCTCGGTATCCAGCTTCATCAGCAAGGCTTCACACTCCGCCACGCTGACGCGCTGGATCGAGCGCCCGGAGCTGTACCAGGCGAAGCGCACTCGCGCCACCGGTGCCTCTGCCACCGGTACCCGGCGCCAGCATTGTTTCAGGTGCAAACGGGCAAGGCCATCGCCCCTCAGGTGCTGATTCAGCCCCGGATGGCGGAAGGGCAGAATCGCCTTCAGCTCGGCCAGTTGGTCGGGATACTTCTCGCGCAGCTCGGCGAAGAGCTCCGCCAGCTGCTCCTTGGCGGCGTTGAGCGCCGCGACGCGCTCGATCACCGTCGGGCCTGCGGCGACAACGCCCAGATAGGGGCGGGTGACTCGGCCGTCCTGGCCATCCTGATACCACACGTCCTGCAACGCCTGGCTGAGCCATTCGCTATCGGCACTGACGCCATCCAGTCGCCAGAGTGGCGAATTCTCTTCTCTGACCGCGGTGATGACCTGATCGGCGGCACTGATCTGCGTATCGAAGGCCGCTTCTATTCTGGCCATCAACTGGTATTCGGGCATGCTCTGCGTCCTGATTGCAGCAAGGGAGGCGTGATTTTTTATCGCGTTATCTTGTTTAGCCTAGCGTGACCGGGATGGCAAGTCAGACCATGGCGGCATGCGCGGGCAGAAGAAGGGCTCCGAGAGACTGAATCACCCGGGATGGAGTGACGGGAGAGGCCGGCTGCGCCGGCGCCGACAGACCGAAACAGAAGAGGGCGCCACGCTGGGCGCCCTCCTGTCTCTGCGGGGGTCTGTGTGATCTCGATAGGGTGCTGTTGTCAGGCCGGCACCTGCAAAAGCCCGCTGGGCTCAGCGGTCGCGATAGCGCTCGGTGAGATCACCATAGGCATCGATGCGACGATCGCGCAGGTAAGGCCAGATGCGGCGCACGTCTTCGCCGCGCGCCAGGTCCACCTCGACCAGTAGCTCCTCGGGCTCGGTACCGCCATGCGCCAGCAGCTCGCCCTGAGGGCCGCAGATGAAGCTGCCGCCCCAGAACTGGATGCCTTCGCTGGCAGGCGTCGGGTCCGCTTCATGACCGACCCGGTTGGCGACGATCACCGGCACGCCATTGGCGACGCCGTGGCTGCGCTGGATCAGGGTCCAGGCATCCTTCTGGCGCGTCTGCTCGGCTTCATCGTCACGCGGGTCCCAGCCGATGGCGGTGGGGTAGAGCAGCATCTCGGCACCGGCCAGCGCCATCAGGCGTGCGCCTTCGGGATACCATTGGTCCCAGCAGACCTGCACGCCCAGACGGCCGACCGAGGTGTCGATGGGCTCGAAGCCGCGGCGTGGGGACTGTGCGCTGGGTGCATCGCCTGGCGTGAAGTAGAACTTCTCGTAGAAGCCGGGATCATCCGGAATGTGCATCTTGCGGAAGGTGCCGACCAGGCCAGCGGCCTTGTCGAGCACCACGGCGGTATTGTGATACACCCCAGCGGCGCGACGCTCGAAGATGGAGCCGACGATCACCAGGCCGAGTTCGGCGGCCAGACCGGCCAGACGCTGGGTGGTCGGACCTTCGAGGGGCTCGGCGAGATCGAAGATCTCGGTGTCTTCGGTCTGGCAGAAGTAGTGGCTGGCATGCAGCTCCTGCAGCATCACCAGCTCAGCGCCATCGGCGGCAAGGCGACGAATGGCGGCTTCGCTGGCCGCCAGGCTTGTGTCCTTGTCGGGCCAGCCCTGTTGCTGGACGACACCGACCTTGAGTGTACGGCGGGAAGCAGTCATCACAGTGCTCCTTGAGAGGTGTTCGAGGTGGCCAGCGTGCCCTTGGGCAGTTGCATGGTCATGCAGTGCAGGCTGCCATGCTGGCGAATCACGGCGCGGCAATCGACCGGAAGGATGTCACGCTTGGGGAAGGCGCTGGCGAGGGCCTTGAGGGCGATCATGTCGTGACGATCGGCGTAGGTCGGCACCAGCACGGCCCCGTTGATGATCAGGAAGTTGGCGTAGGTCGCCGGCAGGCGATGGCTGTCGTCCGGATCGAAGCAGGCATCCGGCCACGGCAGCGGCACCAGGAAGTACGGGTCGCCGTTGGCGTCGCGCAGGGCTTCAAGCTCGGCTTCCATCGCCTTGAGCGCCGGGTAATGCGGGTCGTCGCGATCATCGCAGCGGACATAGGCGATGGTGCGCGGGTCGCAGAAGCGCGCCAGGGTGTCGACATGGCTGTCAGTGTCATCGCCTTCCAGATGACCATTGGCGAGCCACAGCACGCGTTTGACTCCGAAATCGGCCTTGAGTTGCGCCTCGACCTGGGCGCGGCTCAGGCCGGCATTGCGGTTGTCGTTGAGCAGGCAGGCCTCGGTGGTCAGCAGGGTGCCCTGGCCGTCGCTCTCGATGCCGCCGCCTTCCAGAATGAAGTCGCGGCTTTCCACCGGGCTTGCGTAAGCCCCCTGCGCGGCGAGGGCGCGGGTCAGGGCGTTGTCGCGGGCGGCCTCGAACTTGCCGCCCCAGCCGGTGAAGGTGTAGTCGAGCAGTACCGGCTGGCCATCACGTTCGATGGTGATGGGGCCATGGTCGCGCGTCCAGGTGTCATCCAGCGGCGCCACGAAAAGATGCAGACGCTCGGCGGGCAAGCCGAAACCGGCGAAGCGTGCGGCAAGGCGCTCGCGGGTGGCGTCATCGCTGACGCTGATCAGCACGTGCTGATAGCGGCTGATGGCGATCACCATGGCCTCGCAGGTGGCTTCGATGCTCTCGAGCATCTCGCTCCAGTCACTGTGCGGGCTGGGCCAGCTGAGCTGGATGGCGTCCTGCGGGTGCCATTCGGCGAGCAGACGGGTGGCCATGGGCATCTCCCTGATGAAGAGGTAACGATAAAGGCGCAAGCCGCAATGCCGCGGACTCGGCGCGCGATGATAGCAGAGCCATGCGCCGACGCTAGCCCTGTGGTGCCTGACGTGCACATGTCTCGCCATGCTGGCGGTTCATGTTGGCCACAGACGAAGGCTGGCAAACTGCGTTCGAATATGGCTCCATGCGCCGAGCCTGCGGAATGCGTATCATGGCCCGCGACCCTGACCCAAGGAATCGACTTCGATGCTGCTGGATCGCCTACCCTTTCTGATCGGCCTGCGCTATACCCGCGCCAAGCGCCGTAACCATTTCATTTCCTTCATTTCCTTGACCTCGATGCTGGGGCTGTCGCTGGGCGTCGCCGTGCTGATTCTGGTGCTGTCGGTGATGAACGGCTTCGACCACGAGCTGCGCACCCGCGTGCTGGGCATGGTGCCGCATGTGCGCGTCGAGGCGCGTGACAGCGTCACCGACTGGGAGACGCTGGCCGGCAAGCTGCGCGAGAAGCCGCATGTCGTCGGTGCGGCGCCCTATATCGAGCAGCAGGGCATGTTCACCACCAACGGCCGCAACAAGGGTGCGTTGGTCACCGGCATCGATCCGTCCGCGGAGGACCAGGTCTCGATCATCAGCGAGCACATGGTGCAGGGCAGCCTGGCGGATCTCACGCCCGGCAGCTGGGGCATCGTGATGGGCGAGCTGCTGGCGCGCAACCTGGGCGTCGGCGTGGGGGATCGCGTCACGCTATTGGTGCCCGAGGCCTCCATCACGCCCGGGGGCATCTTCCCGCGCCTCAAGCGCTTCACGGTGACTGGTATCTTCAAGGTCGGCGCGGACGTCGATGCCAGCCTTGCCTACACTGATATCTCGGACATGGCCAAGCTGGCGCGCTTTAAGGAAGGTGACGTCCAGGGGGTGCGCCTGAAGCTCGATGACCTGTTCAGCGCCGATCAGGTCACCCGCGACATCGTCAGTCAGCTGGGGCCGCAGTATCGCGGCATGGACTGGAAGCGCACCCACGGCAACCTGTTCGCCGCCATCCAGATGGAGAAGAACATGATCGGCCTGCTGCTGATGGTGATCGTCGCCGTCGCGGCCTTCAACATCGTCTCGACGCTGGTGATGATGGTGACGGACAAGCACGCCGACATCGCCATCCTGCGTACCCTCGGGGCCAGGCCCGGTTCCATCATGGGCATCTTCATCGTGCAGGGGCTGACCATCGGCGTGATGGGCATCATCATCGGCGCCATCGCCGGTGTGGCGCTGGCGCTGAGTGTCTCCGACATCATCGCCTGGGTGCAGTCGACCTTCGGTATCCAGTTCCTGGACCCCAACGTCTACTTCATCAGCTATCTGCCGTCGCGCCTCGAGATGAGCGACATGGGCATCATCATCGGTTCCGCGCTGGTGCTGAGCTTCCTGTCGACGCTGTATCCGGCCTGGCGCGCCTCGCGCATCCAGCCGGCGGAGGTGCTGCGCTATGAGTAATCCGTCGACACCGTCTGATGCATCCATCCGTTCTGCTGCTGGAGACACCGCCATGCCGACGCCGGCTTCTGACACTCACGCGCCGGGTCAGCCCCACGGCAAGCCGATGCTGATCTGTGAGCGCCTGAGTCGCAGTTACGATGAGGGCCCGCAAGAGGTGCAGGTGCTCGACGAGCTGGAGCTGCGCGTGCATGCCGGTGAACGAGTCGCCGTCGTCGGCAGCTCCGGCTCCGGCAAGACCACGCTGCTCAACCTGCTCGGCGGGCTGGACCACCCCAGCCAGGGCATCGTGAAGGTGGCCGGCCAGCGCCTGTCCGAACTCAGCGAGTCGGCACTGGGCAGCTTCCGCAATCAGCACATCGGCTTCGTGTATCAGTTCCACCATCTGCTGGCGGAATTCAGTGCCGAAGAGAACGTGGCGATGCCGTTGATCATCCGTGGCCACAAGCGCGCCGAGGCTGCCGTCAAGGCGCGCAAGCTGCTGGAGCGGGTCGGCATGGCGCCGCGCGCCGATCACAAGCCGGGCGAGCTGTCCGGGGGCGAGCGTCAGCGCGTCGCCATCGCGCGTGCGCTGGTGACCGACCCGAGCCTGGTGCTGATGGATGAGCCGACCGGCAACCTGGATCAGACCACGGCGGCGCGCATTCTCGAGCTGATGGATGACATCGCGCGCGAAGCGCAGGCAGCCTTCATCATCGTGACCCACGACAACGGTCTGGCCGCGCACCAGCACCGTGTGCTGCGTCTGGACGGTGGCAAGCTGCACGAGGACTGAGTCGAGCCGCTGACTGATTCACGCCATGCCTGAAAGCCAAACGCCCCGCCATCGAGAGATGGCGGGGCGTTTTTCATGCGTGTCTGTCGGCAGCGTTCAGAGCTTGTCGGTGTCCTGCTCAGCGGTCTGGCGTGACGACTGCTCCTTGCTGCAACGTCTGGCGGCCAGGCGCGCCTTGCGGCGGCTGCGCCAGTTGCGCACCACCTGATAGCGCCACAAGAGGCGGACCAGCATGTTGGCCAGCAGCGCGAGGACGACGGCGCTGACCAGCGAACCCAGCGCCAGAGCGGGCAGGATGTCTTCCAGCTGGTTGGCGAACCAGGCCGCGGAGACCTGGTCCGGCATCACGCGTGCGGGCGTGTCCAGCATCCAGGCACCTACGCGGTAAGTGGCGTAGTAGACCACCGGCATGGTCAGCGGGTTGGTCACCCACACCAGGCCCACCGACAGCGCGAGGTTGCAGCGCAGTGCCCAGGCACCGAAGGCGGCCACCACCATCTGGAAGGGAATCGGCAGCAGCGCACAGAACAGCCCCACCATGCAGGCATTGGCCACAGTGCGTCGCGACAACGCCCACAGTGCGGGATCGGCGATCAGGTGATGCATGAAGCGCAGCGACTTCTTGCGCTTGAGGGCATCCGGTTCCGGCATGAGCCGCTTGAGTAGACGACGAGGCATGACTTGGCCATTTGGCATTCAACGCCGGCCATTATCCATACATGGCTACAGGACTGCCATGCTGACTGCGCAGTTGTCCGGTTCGTGATCTGCAACCCGCGTGTCTCGATTCGGCACTGAGTACAGCAAAGCCCGCGCCATGCCTGACGGGCTGCGCCATGGGTGACCTTGCAAGAGGCCAGCAACATGTCAGGCGCCACCGTGAATAAATCGTCCCATCCCGCTCGATTCTGGCTGTCACCGGCCTCGCTGGCCCAGCTGCTGGCGGGACTGGTGGCGGGAATCTGGCTGTCACGCCAGGGCGAGTGGGGCGCGGATTGGCAGTCACGCTCATCGGCAGGGCTCGGCGCGCAAGAGAGTGGGGCGCATGGCTGGGCCGCCTTCATGACGCTGAGCGACAACCTGCTGCTGGCCGCCTTGCTGCTCTGCTGGCTGATGGTGGCAGGGGTCTTGGCCGCCAATCCCTCTCGTGCTTTCCCGCACTCTGCTCCCGACGCTGAGTCACGCCGCTTTCGGCTCGGGGCCTTGAGTCTGCGGCTCTCGACAGCGCTGGGGGTCGGGCTGGTGATCGGCCTTCATCAGCAGCCGCTCGTGATGGCGGAGGCGTTGACGCGCCAGGAGCTGTGGCTGGAAGGCCGGGTCGAGCAGGTCAACCGCGCACTGCCGACGCCTGATGACTCGGTGCGCCTGGTGCTGCGTGTCTCGCGCTGTGATCTCTTCCAGCCGACGGAGGTCCCCGGCGCGGATGCCGGGCGTCAGGCCGCCTGTCAGCGGCTGCTGGATCAGCGGGTCCAGCTTCGGCGTTACTGGCCGCGCAAGCTGCCCCGCGATGTTGCGACACGCGAGGCGCTGGCGACTCCCTGGCAGGCCGGTGAGCGTTGGCGCATGGTCGTGCGTCTGGTACCGCCTCATGGTGTCAGCAACCCTGCCTTCGGGCGCTCAGCGAGCCCCGCGGAGTTTGACCGTGTCGCCTGGCTATGGCGTGAAGGTATCGTCGCCACGGGTTACGTGCGCCAACTGTCCCTTGCGCAGCGCTTGGCGCCACCCGGCGGGCTGGCAGCACTGCGTCTTCATGCCGAGCAGGCTCTGTGGCAGCGCTGTGGCGAGGGCGAGGGCGAGGATAAAGGTGGAGGCGAGGCACTGGTCGATTGGCCGGGTTCGCCCTGTCGCTGGCTGGCGGCATTGACGCTGGGCAAGGTCTCGGCACTGACCCATGACGACTGGGACACGCTGAACGCCACCGGGCTGACGCATCTGGCGGTGGTGTCGGGGCTGCATGTCGGATTGATGGCAAGCCTGGTGCTGGGGCTGAGTTTCGGCGTGCTGCGTCTCTGGCGACCGGGCGGATGGCGATTCAGCGTCGCGCCCTGGTGGCTTGCCTGTCTGGCGGCCTGGAGTTTCGCCTTGCTGGCAGGCCTGGCGCCGCCGGCATTGCGCGCCGCCTTGATGGTGACGGTCGGGCTTTGGATGGCGAGTGGCCGCAGCGGCCTGGGTGTCTGGCAGGTCTGGATGCTGGCGCTGATTCTGGTGCTGGGGCTGGACCCGCTGGCGCTGTGGCGCCCGGGTACCTGGCTATCATTCATCGCCGTGGCGGTGTTGCTGCTGGCCTGGCAGGGCCGCTCGCGTCCGCGAGGAATGCGCGGCTGGTGTCTGGCCACGTTGCGCAGCCAGTGGTTGCTGACACTGGTCATGGGTGCGGCCCTGCTGCTTTCGCGCGGCCAGCTGTCCTGGCTGTCGCTGCCGATGAATCTGGTGATGGCTCCCTTGGTGACGTTATTGATCGTGCCGCTTGGCATGCTGGGCTGGGGGCTGGCGGGACTCGAGCAGCTGTTGCTGTCCACGGGGCTCGTCCCGTCACGGCTCACGGGCATGCTCGCTGACGGTGTGTTCAGTGGCGGTCTATGGCAGCTGCTGGCACAGGGCATGGCGCAGACGATGGATTCCTTGTCTTCGCTTGCGTCGACGCAGGGGCGCTGGCCGCAGTCGCCAATGGCGGCGGGGCTGTCGGACGCCACTCCCTCGGCCTTGATCCTGACGCTCGCGCTGATGGCCCTGCTGGGTGCCTGGCTGGCGGAGGGGGTGCCGGGCCTCGATGGCCGTCTGAAGCGTCTGTGTGGCAGCGTGGCACTCTGCTGGGGGCTGTCACTGGCGGCGCTGGCCTTGCCGTGGTCACCGGCGGCGCTGGCCACCGTCGGACGGGACGCCGGCACGCGCGCGACGGAGGCCGCCTCGTTCTCGCCCCGGGCGCCCGCGCTCAGTCTGACGGTGCACGATGTCGGGCAGGGGCTGGCGCTGTCGCTGCACAGTCATCTGGCGTCGAGCGCGAGTGACTCGACAGGCGCGTCACGGCAGGTGCCGAGGCACTGGCGTTACGACCTGGGGGCGGCGTCGCGCAATGCCAGCGCCCGCTTGCCGGGAGCAATGCCCGTGGCGGGAGAGCCTATCGGCGTGATCATGAGTCACGGGGATGGCGATCACGCCGGTGGACTGCAGGCGCTGTCTGCCGAGGAGATCGCCGCCCTGTGGGTGCCGGCCGGGCAGCGGGCGCGGCTGGAGCATCAGGTAAGCTGGCTCGATGAGGTGGCGATGCGGGAGTGTGTCGCCGGGCGCAGCATCACCCTCGGTGAGCTGCAGGGCCACCCCGTGCGCCTTGAGATGCTGTGGCCGCCAGCAGGGTTGAAGACCCGACGTGACAACGCGCACTCCTGTGTGGTCTTGATAGCACATGGCGCGCGCCCGCTGGCGTTGCTGGCCGGCGATATCGGCCAGCAGCAGGAGCGCGAGTTGCAGGCGACGCTGCGCCAGCGCCTGGCCGGGCGCGGCTTGCCGTTGCTGGTGGTCGCACATCACGGCAGCCGCTCCAGCAGTGGTGATGCCTGGCTCGAGAGCCTGGCGGCGCGTCACGCGATTGTCAGCGCCGGTCGCTACAATCCGCATGGTCATCCGCATCCGGACGTGGTGGAGCGTCTGGCGCGTCATGTCGAGTGTCTCTGGCATGTCGGGCTGGATGGTGCCTTGCACTGGGAGTGGTCGCCGCAGGGGGAGCGGCTGCAACCAGCGCGCAGGGCTGGCGGTATCGGAGTGAGGTGCCTTGGGGTAAAATCCGCTGAATGATCAGATGCATGGCGGATTCATACGGCCTGCGCGACAGGGATGGCGCGTGACATCTGACACGACAACAATGGTGCCCGCAGAGGCATCGAGACCAAGGGAGAGGTCACATGCTGGAAGCCTTGTACGCAGGGGGAGTCTTGATGCTCCCCATCCTCGGATGTTCCGTCGTGGCACTGGCCATCATCCTCGAGCGCCTGTGGACGCTGCGTCGTCGACGCATCGCGCCGAAGGGTCTGGGACAGCAGGTGTGTGAACTGATCAGCCAGGGACAGGTCAATGTCTACTGGCTGGAGAGTCATTCGCCGCTGGGCAACGTGCTGGCGGCGGGGCTGCGCAATGCGCGCCTGGGCAATGAGCAGGTACGCGCGCGCATGCAGGAATCGGCCGTGGCCGTCATCCATGACATGGAGCGCTTCCTGAGTCCGCTGGGCACCATCGCCGCCATCACGCCGCTTTTGGGGCTGCTGGGCACGGTGGTCGGCATGATCGACGTCTTCGCCGTGATCGTCGATGCGGGCAGCGCCGAGCGAGCCCAGGAGCTGGCCGGCGGGATTTCCCAGGCGCTGGTGACGACGGCGTCCGGCTTGACGGTGGCGATTCCGGCACTGATGTTCCATCGCTATTTCCAGCGCTGTGTCGAGGACATCACCGTCAACATGGAGGAGCAGGCAGGGCAGGTGGTGGAATATATCTCGCACCATCAGGGCGAGCTCGGGCTGGCCGAGAGCCATGACGGCATCGACCGTCGCCCGGGCCAGCGCCCCGGCCAGGTGCCGGAGCCCCATGAGCGCCTGCCGGAAGACCTGCCGGCCTACATGCGTCGTGACGCCGATGACCCCTATGGTGGCGATGATGGCAAGGGGGCAGGTGCCGGGAGGCCGTCATGAGGTTTCCGCGTCGCCAGCGTGAGTCGGTGGAGGTCAATCTCACCCCGCTGATCGACGTGGTGTTTCTGCTGCTGATCTTCTTCATGGTCTCGACGACCTTCGATAGCCGTCGAGCGCTGGACCTCATCCTGCCGCAGTCCAGTCAGGCCAGCGCGGTAGAGCAGGCGCCCTTGATCCTGAGCATCGGGGCGGCAGGTGATTTTACGCTCGGCGAGGCAAGCCTCGGCGAGGATGAACTGGGAGCGCAGCTTGCGCAGTACAAGGACCAGGCAGATCGCTTCGGGTTGATCCTCGAAGCCGATGGCCGCACGCCCCACGCCAAGGTGGTCACGGCGCTGGACGCCGCCGCTGAAGTGGGTATCACCCGTGTGCGCATCAGTACGCGTATCGGGACGGAATCATCATCACCGGATGCCCCATGAGGGCGCCGCCCAAGTCTATGGAGACCCCGTGAGTCGCGACTCCACCTGGATTCATTACCGCCGCTTGCTCGGCTATGTTCGCCCGTACTGGAAGATGTTTCTGGCCGCCGTCGTCGGCTACATCATCTACGGTGCCTCGAGTACGGCGCTGGCCGAGATGATGAAGCGCCTGATCGACGGCATTCAGAATCCTGACGCCCAGTTCAGACTGTTCCTGCCGCTGTTCGTGATCGGCATGTTCGCCGTGCGCGGCGTCGGCACCTTCCTGGGCACCTACTGCATGAGTGATGTGGCGCGCAACGTGGTCCACACCCTGCGCACCACGGTGTTCAACCACATGCTGCACTTGCCGGGGCGCTATTTCGACGAGAACTCCACCGGCCATCTCATCACGCGCGTCACCTACCATGTCGAGCAGATCACCGGCGCGGCCACCAAGGCGCTGACCATCATCCTGCGCGAAGGCTTCTTCGTGCTCGGCCTGCTGGGCTATCTGTTCTGGACCAACTGGAAGCTGACGCTGGTGTTCATCGCCGTCACGCCGCTGATCGGCTGGGTGGTCAGCTATGCCAGCAAGCGCTTCCGCAAGCTCTCCAAGCGTATCCAGGGCTCGATGGGCGAGGTGACCCACGTGGCCTCCGAGGCGCTGTCCGGCCATCGTGTCGTGCGTACCCACGGTGCCGAGGATTACGAGAAGGCACGCTTCGCGGCGGTCAGTGAGTACAACCGCGAGCAGAAGATGAAGGAAGCGCTGACCAAGGCCACCGCCACGCCGGTCATCCAGCTGTTGATCGCCGTGGCGCTGGCCACGCTGGTATGGCTGGCGATGGCGCCGGAACTGATGGCCGGCATGAGCGCCGGTGAGTTCGTCGGCTTCATCACCGCCGCCTCGATGATGGCCAAGCCGGTGCGCCAGTTGACCGAAGTCAACGGCGAGATCCAGAAGGGCATGGCGGCCTCGGAAGAACTGTTCGGCCTGCTGGATACGCCGGCAGAGCCGGACAACGGCACCCTGGTGCCTGAGGGTCGCCTCGAGGGCCGTGTGCGCTTCGACAATGTCCACTTCCGCTATGCAGACCATCAGCCGGAGGTGCTCAAGGGCATCGATCTGGAGGTGAAGCCGGGGCAGATGGTCGCCATCGTCGGGCGTTCGGGGTCGGGCAAGTCGACATTGATGAGCCTGCTGCCGCGCTTCTACGCGCCGACCACCGGCCGCATCCTGATCGATGATGTCGCCATCGAGGACTACAAGCTGCGCCCGATGCGTCAGCAGATCGCGCTGGTCTCGCAGAATGTCACCCTGTTCAATGCCGACCTGACCGCCAACATCGCCTACGGCACCGGTGAGGTCGACAAGGCACGGGTGGAAGAGGCGGCGCGCGCGGCCTATGCCCACGAATTCATCGAGCGCATGAGCGAAGGCTACGACACCATCGTCGGCGACAATGGCGTGATGCTCTCCGGTGGTCAGCGCCAGCGTATCGCCATCGCGCGTGCCATCTACAAGGACTCGCCGATCCTGGTGCTGGATGAGGCCACCTCGGCGCTGGATACCGAATCCGAACGCTATATCCAGCGCGCGCTGGAGGAAGTGTGTCAGGGCCGTACGACCTTCGTGATCGCCCACCGTCTGTCCACCATCGAGAAGGCGGACCGCATCCTGGTGATGGATGATGGCGAGATCATCGAAGACGGCACCCACGAATCATTGATTGCTCAGGAAGGTGCTTATGCCGCGCTGCATCGCATCCAGTTCCGGGAGACGGCAGACGCATGAGTGAACGACTGGTAGACGCCTGGTATCGCGGCGCCGGCTGGCTTCATCTGCTGCGCCCGCTGGAACATGTCTACAAGAATGTGGTGGCGCGCAAGCGCAATGCCTATCTCACCGGCAAGCGTGAGGTCTGGAAGGCGCCGGTGCCGGTGATCGTGATCGGCAACATCACCGTCGGTGGTACCGGCAAGTCGCCGCTGGTCGCCTGGCTGGGGCGCTGGTTGAGCGAGCAGGGCTGGCGCCCGGGCATCATCTCGCGCGGCTACGGTGGGCATTCGCCGCGCTATCCCCTCTACGTGCAGGCCGATACCGATCCTCAGCATGCCGGCGATGAGCCGGTGATGCTGGCTCAGCAGACGGGCCTGCCGGTGGCGGTCGATCCGGATCGCCCAAGCGCGGCGCGGCGCCTGATTGCCGCCGGCTGCGACATTCTGCTCTCCGATGACGGTCTGCAGCATCATGCGCTGGGGCGCGATATCGAGCTGGTGGTCGTGGACGGTGAGCGTGCCTTCGGCAATCAGCGTTGCCTGCCCGCCGGGCCGCTGCGCGAGCCGTTGTCGCGCCTCGCCAGTGTCGATGCGGTGATCTCCAACGGTGTCATCGACTGCTCGCGCCTGCCGGTGGAATCGCATTGCATGAAGCTGACGCCGGTCCACTGGCGCCACCTGATCGACGACGTGCGCTATCCTGCCCACCAGCTGCCGTTCAGTGGTCAGGTGCATGCGTTGGCCGGTATCGGCAATCCGCAGCGCTTCTTCCGCACCCTGACCAACCTCGGAGTCGAGCATCTGCCGCGTCCGCTGGCGGACCACCATCGCTTCACGCCGACGGATCTGCGCTTTTCCGACAATCTGCCCGTGGTGATGACCGCCAAGGACGCCGTCAAGTGTCGCAGCTTCGCCAATGAGCGCTGCTGGGCGCTGGATGTCGAGGCGCGTCCGGACCAGGCGCTGGTAGACTGGCTCGCCAAACGCCTTGAGGCGCTCTGAGTGCTTGATCGCTGAATTTTCTTTCTTTTCTGCTGTTATTCCGGAGATGTCTCGATGGACAAGGAACTGCTCGCGCTACTGGTTTGCCCGCTGTGTCAGGCCAAGCTGACCTATGATGCGGCGAATGCCGAGCTCAAGTGCTTCTACGATGGCCTCGCCTATCCGGTACGCGACGGCATTCCCGTCATGCTGGAAGAAGAAGCGCGCCAGATGGATGCCGACGAGAAGCTCAAGGGGAGCCGCGGCTGATGAGTGACCTTCTGCAGCAGGGGCAGGCAGACGACAGCCGTTCAGAGGGCGAGTCCGGCTTCGTGGTCGTGATTCCGGCGCGCTTCAACTCCTCACGCCTGCCGGGCAAGCCCCTGGCGGACATTCATGGCCAGCCGATGATCGAGCACGTCTGGCGCAATGCCTGTGCCAGTCAGGCCAGTCGGGTCGTGATCGCCACCGATGACGAGCGCATCCGTGAGGCCTGTGAAGGCTTCGGGGCCGAGGTGGTGATGACGCGTGCCGATCACCCCAGCGGGACAGACCGCCTTGCCGAGGTGGTCACGCTGCTGGCGCTGGCCCCCGAGACCCTGGTGGTCAACGTCCAGGGCGACGAGCCGCTGCTGCCGGCGGCGCTGATCGATCAGGTGGCGGTGCGTCTCGAGGAAGACGAGGGCGCCTCGATCGCCACCCTGGCGGAGTCGATCGCCAGCGTCGACAGCCTGTTCAATCCCAATGTGGTCAAGGTGGTGCGTGACCTGCGTGGGCGTGCCCTGTACTTCTCGCGCGCGCCTATCCCGTGGGACCGCGAGCACTTCACCACGCCGCCGGACATGCTGGCCACCGATTCCTGGCTGCGCCATATCGGTCTCTACGCCTACCGTGCCAGCTTCCTGACCGATTACGTCGACTGGCTGCCGGCCCCGCTGGAGCAGCTCGAACAGCTCGAACAGCTGCGCGCGCTGCATCATGGTCATGCCATCCAGGTGGCCATTGCCTGCACGGCGCATCCGGCCGGTGTCGATACGCCGGAGGATCTCGAGCGCGTGCGCGACTGGCTGGCGCAAGCAGCGGCAGGCAGCGAGAGCGGAGAGGCCTGATGAGCGAGCTTCTTGAGCAACTGGCCCAGCGTCAGGCGCCATTGGAGCGCATCCTGATGGTGTGCCTGGGCAATATCTGCCGCTCACCGAGTGCCGAAGGTGTGTTGCGTGCGGCTTTGACGCGCCATGGTCTGGATCAGGTCATCACGGTGGACAGTTGCGGCACCAGTGACTGGCATGTCGGCGGTCAGCCTGACTCGCGGGCCATCGCCCATGCGGCCAAGCGCGGACACGACATCAGCACGCTGCGTGCCCGTCAGTTGTGCGAGCAGGACTTTCACGACTTCGATCTGATTCTGGTGATGGACGACGCCAATCTTGCCGATACCCGTGCCTTGGCTGCACGCAGCAACAGTGGCGATCAGGCGCTGATCGGTCGCCTGCTGGACCTGCTGCCGATCCCGCTGCCCGCGCTGGCAGCGGGAAGTCGTGAGGTGCCGGACCCCTACACCGGAGGCCCCGATGCCTTCGAGCGTGTGCTGGATCTGATCGATGTGGCCTGTGAGGCACTCATTGCGGCACTGCCTGCGGCGACCACGGCGCGGGCACGCTCATGACTCCGGTATCCACTGATCAGAACGCTGGCGACACCTCGCAACGTGAGGGGGTGGCGCTGGATGGCTGCAATACGCTGGGCTTCTCGGCGCGCGCCCGCGCCCTGAGCGAGCCACACACCGTCGAGGCGGCCAGGGCACAGGTGCTGGCCTCCCGGCAGGCTGGAGAGCGTCTGGTGGTGATCGGCGGCGGCAGCAATCTGGTATTGCTGCCGTGGCTGGATGCCCATGTCATGCGTCCGGCCTTTGACGAGGTCACCATCACGCCGGCAGAAGACGGCCTGACAGCCACGGTCTGCGTCGAAGCCGGCAAGCGCTGGCATGCCCTGGTGATGGAGCTGGCCGCCGCCGGCTGGTGGGGCTACGAGAACTTGGCCTTGATTCCCGGATGCTGCGGTGCGGCGCCTATCCAGAATATCGGCGCCTATGGCGTCGAGCTGGCAGACCATCTGCTGCGCCTGGAGGTCATGTCGCTGGAAGATGGCAGCTGCCGCTGGATGAATCGCGAGGAATGCGGTTTCGGCTATCGCGACAGCATCTTCAAGGGCGCGCTTGAGCATCGTGTGCTGATCACGCGCCTGGAGTTGCAGGTGTCGCGCCAGGCGTCGCCCCGGCTCGGTTATGGTGATCTCGCCCAGCGCGTCAGTGCGGCGTTGCCGCAAGGGGAGGAGGTGACGCCGTTGCAGGTCGCCCAGGCGGTGATTGCCACGCGCAGTGAGAAGTTGCCCGACCCCGCACAACTGGGCAATGCCGGCAGTTTCTTCAAGAATCCACAGCTTCCCCAGGCTGAGGCCCAGGCGCTGCTGACCCGCTTCCCGAGCTTGCCGCATTACCCGCAGGCCGATGGCAGCATCAAGCTGGCAGCAGGCTGGCTGATCGACCAATGTGGTCTCAAGGGCGCGCGCAGAGGCCATGTCGGCGTGCATGCTCAGCAGGCGCTGGTGCTGGTGCACTTCGGCGAGGGCGCCGTCACGGAGCTGCTGGCACTGGCGCAGGAGGTGCGTGAGGCAGTCCACACCCGCTTCGGGGTCTGGCTCGAGCAGGAGCCGCGGGAGCTGGGGATGATGCCTGAAGGGTGAGGCCCGAGGGCTGAGGCCCAGAGTCGTGCACACGAGACCTGCGCTGAAGTGAAGGCACGCACACCAAGCGCTGAAAATAGCATGCACTGAAAACAAGAACGCCCCGCAGGCTTGCCTGCGGGGCGTTCTTGTTTTCATCTGACTTGCTGCTCAACGGGAGCGGCTGGCAGACCTTGGCATAGACCCTGGCTAGACCCTGTCTTGCTGCCTTTCTGGCGCCCCCTTCAGCGCTTGTGGCTGAAATGGGCGTCAGAGTGACGGCAGGGGCAGGGCGCCAGCCTCAGGACTCAGTGAGACGTGTTGCTGTCATCCTGAGCGGTCGTGTCCTGAGTCTCTGCGCTGGCCTGTTGTGCAGCAGCACGCTCGGCAGCTTCACGCTCACGACGACGCACTTCGCGCGGATCGTTGTAGGCGCGTTCGCCACGGCGACGGCGGGTCTCGGTGGCTGGCTGCGTGCTGTCCTGCTGCACGCCTTCTGCCGCTGTCATCTCGCCTTGCTCGCTCGGTGCCTGCTTGTGCTCGCTGTCAGCGACTTCCCCTGTATGGGAGTCGTCGCTCACGGCTTGCGCCACGGCGACATTGTCGTGACGTTCGGCAGTCGCGAACGCTGCCTCGGCCGGCGCATTCTCGACGCTGGCGCTGACGTTGACGGCGCTTTCGGCACCTTCAGCAGTAGCATCAGAGCCGTCAGCAGAATCAGAGCCTTCAGCTGATTGAGAGCCTTCAGCTGATTGAGAGCCTTCCGTAGCTTCAGCGACAGTATCTGCGGTGCGCTCAGTGCTGACGGCAGGCTCAATCTCTGTGCTGGCCACTTCAGTAGCGCTAGCGCTTTGCGTCACCTTCGACTCGCTGGTCTCAGTCTGCTGAGGAGTCTCTTCGTGCGCGGCCTCCTGTACAGGCTGTTCAGCGGCGGCTGCTTCCACGGCAGGTTCTTCCACGGCAGGTTCTTCCGCCACAGGCTGCGCAGGCTGGCTGGCAGTGTCGGCTTCAGCGGCGATCGCTTCCTCTGCTTCAGCGACAGGTGCCTGAGCTTCGGTCTGCTCGGCAGCTTGCGCTTCGGCGGCCGGTGCCTGGACGCCTTGCTCGGCGACGGCTGGCGCTTCAGACACAGCGGCTTCGCTGGTCACGCTTTCCTTCAGCGACTGCTCATCGGCCGCGGCTTCCGGCGCGACTTCTGCCGCGGTGACGGCCGGCGTGTCGACGGCGTCGTCAGCTGCGCTGGCCTGCGGCTGGTGCACGCTTGGCTGCTGGACGGCATGCTGCTCAGTGCGCTGGGCGGCGTGTTGCTCAGTCTTCTGCGCCTGGTGAGCGTCGGTGACAGGCGCTTCGGACGCCTCTTCGACTGGTGCTTCGACAGGTACTTCGACGACCGGCTCGGGCACTTCCGCTGTCGCTGGCTCAGACTCAGACGCTTGCGCATCGGATGCCGCTGACTCAGGCGCTACCGTCTCTTTCAGCGCCTCGTTGCTCGGCTCGCTGACTTCCGGTGCAACGGCAGCCGTGAGGTCTGCGCTGGCAGACTGCTTGGCGCTGGCCGGCGCGTCCTGTGCCGCGGTGCTGTTTTCACCCTGCGGAGCACTGGTTTCAGCCTGCGGAGCGCTGTCGTCGCCTTGCGGGGTAGCGGTGGTGGCGCTGATGGCTTCGGCACCTTCCTCGGCAATGGCCGGCACCGCAGCGGCGGCTGCCGGAGCAGCGGCGGCCTGCGGGCCTGCCAGCGTCATGGCCTTGAGCGACTTCTGCTCTTCGACCGCCTGCGGGTTCAGAGCATGCTGACGGCTGCGCACACGCGGGTTGTTGCGGGTCTGCTGGTCTTCGCTGCTGACCTGCTGTTCCACCTGCTCGGCCTGTTCGGCCGCCTTGATGGACTCGCGTGCCTGCTTGCTGTCGACCTGCTCGGCCTTGTCAGTCTTGGCCGGCTTTTCACCACGGGCCGGCTTGTCGCTGCGCTTGCCGGAATCGCGCTTGCTGGCGTTGTCGGCCTTGGCGTTCTGGCTGTCGCTGCTCCTGGCTTCGGCTTTCGGGCTGTTGTCAGCCTGCGGCGTCTGCTCCGGTTCGGCCTGCGGCTTGCTGTCGTTGGTGACGATTTCCTGCTGGCTGTCCTGACGCGACTCGTTGGACTTGCGACGGTTGCCACGGTCGTTGCGCTGACGGCGCTTGTTGTTGCTGCGGCCATCGTTCTGGCTGCTGCTGTCAGCGTCGTTGCCACGGGAATCGTTGCCGCTGTTGCGTGACTCGCCATCGTTGTTGCGTGACGCGTTGTCATTGCGACGACGGGAGTCCTTGCGGTTGTCATCACGCTCATTGCCACGGCCGTCGTTGCTGCGGTCGTTGTTGCGGTCGTTGCTACGTTCAGCGTTGCGGCCATTGCGGGAGTCGTTGCGAGCCGCTGCCGGAGCGCTGGCTTCACTGACGGTCTCGCGACGCTCGCGGGCCTTTTCCAGTGCCTTGCGGGCTTCGCTGGACTTGGCCGGCACGGCGGTGTCGCTGTCATTGCCCAGCAGGCGGCTGAAGCCTCGGGCCAAGCGCGACAGCAGGCCGCCACCGGCGGCCGGAGCGGCAGTCCTGGCGGGAGTCTGGGCTGAAGGCTGCGCCACGACTTCCTGCTTGCTGGCCTGAGCGCGGGTGTCATTGCCCTGGCTCGAACGGTTGCCCTGACGGTTGTCATTGCGCGAGCTCTGACGGCTGTCGTTGCGGCCTTCGCTGCGAGTGTCATTACGAGACTCGTTGCGCGACTCCTGGCGGTTGCGACCGTTGCTGCTGCCGTTGCCGTTGCGACGACGATTGCCGTTGTTCTTGCCGTTGCCGTTGCGGCTATCGCTGTCATTGCTGCTGTCAGCGGTCTCGGCCACTGCGGCGGGCGCTGCGGCAGGCGCTTCCGGTGCGGCAACCGGGGCAGGCGTGGTGTGGGACACGCTCTTGACGGCTGCTTCAGTGCGCGCCGGCGGCTTGTCGAAGTTCGGATCCGGTTCCTTGCCGACTTCGGTCTCGACGGACAGCTCGAAGCTGGACTTGTCGGCACCGTCTTCATCGACGTGGTCATCACGCAGACGCACGACTTCGTAGTGCGGCGTGTCGAGTTCCGGGTTCGGCAGCAGCACGACATTCACGCCCTGACGACGTTCGATGTCGAACAGCGTGGCGCGTTTCTCGTTGAGCAGGTAGGTCGCGACCGGCACCGGCAGGATGGCGCGGATCTGCGAGCTGCGCTCCTTCATGGCCTCTTCTTCGATCAGACGCATGATGGAGAGCGCCATGGAGCGCACGTCACGGATGGTGCCCTGGCCGTCACAACGCGGGCAGACCACGCCGCTGGTCTCGCCCAGTGAGGGGCGCAGACGCTGACGCGACATTTCCATCAGGCCGAAGCGTGAGATGCGACCGATCTGGACGCGAGCGCGGTCAATCTTGAGCGCGTCGCGCACACGATTCTCGACCTCACGCTGGTTGCGTGCCGGCGTCATGTCGATGAAATCGATCACCACCAGGCCGCCGATGTCGCGCAGACGCAGCTGGCGGGCGATCTCGTCGGAGGCCTCCAGGTTGGTCTGCAGCGCGGTTTCCTCGATATCACTGCCGCGGGTGGCGCGAGCGGAGTTGATATCGATGGAGACGAGGGCTTCGGTGTGGTCGATGACGATGGCGCCACCGGAGGGCAGCTTCACTTCACGCTGGTAGGCGGTCTCGATCTGGGATTCGATCTGGAAGCGCGAGAACAGCGGCACGTCGTCTTCGTAGAGCTTGATCTTCTGCTGGTAGCTCGGCATCACCTGACGTACGAAGGAAAGCGCTTCTTCCTGGACTTCCGGAGAGTCGATCAGCACCTCACCGATGTCATTGCGCAGGTAGTCGCGCATGGCACGGATGATGACGTTGGATTCACGGTAGATCAGGAAGGGGGCAGGGCGGCTGGAAGCGGCCTTGGTCACCGCGTCCCACACCTGGGCGAGATAGTCGAGGTCCCACTGCAGCTCTTCGGCGCTCTTGCCGATGCCAGCGGTGCGCACGATGACGCCCATCTTGTCCGGCAGGGTCAGGCTGTTCATCGCTTCCTTCAGCTGAGCGCGCTCTTCGCCCTCGATACGGCGGGAGATGCCACCGGCACGCGGGTTGTTGGGCATCAGCACGAGGAAGCGGCCGGCCAGACTGATGAAGGTGGTCAGGGCGGCGCCCTTGTTGCCACGTTCTTCCTTGTCGACCTGGACGATGACTTCCTGGCCTTCCTTGAGCACTTCACGAATGTTGGGACGGCCCTGGCCGGGGTCCTTGGAGAAGTACTCGCGGGAGATTTCCTTGAGCGGCAGGAAGCCGTGGCGTTCGGCGCCGAAGTCGACGAAGCAGGCTTCGAGGCTGGGCTCGATGCGGGTGATCTTGCCGCGGTAGATATTGGCTTTCTTCTGTTCGCGGGCGCCGGACTCGATGTCGAGATCGTAAAGGCGTTGTCCGTCGACCAGTGCGACGCGCAGCTCTTCCGGCTGGGTCGCGTTGATGAGCATCCGTTTCATGTCGTCTCGCTAGACTGGGCGTGCCGAAGGGCAGCCGCATTGTGCGTCGGCGACGAGGAACCGTTTTCCGCTTCGTGTTGTGCTCAGCGCATGTCGTGGAATGCGTTTTTCGCATGCAGGCAAGTCCGTGGACGGGCCACATGCGGCATGATCATGTTGAGTACTTGGAAGAGGCAGGACGTGTTGCGGGGATTTGTACTCCTCCGGCCCTGCGGTCTCTTCCCTAACACCTGGCATTTGCCGATTCATCGACGCCGGCCTTCGGCACGGATATCGAATGATTACCCGGGCTTCATGCCCGAGCGGTCTTGTGTCGTTGGCCCATGAATGACTGGGCGTCTTGCTGTCTTGCCTGCGCAGGCGGCTTTCGGGCTCCCGCGACATCATCTCGTGGAGTCTGCAACGAAGGCTCGAAGGGCGATTGCGCTGCGGCGCGCGGCGTCATGCGTTCCGCGCCCGCTGATATCGTCATCAGGTCCTGTGAGACCTGAGCGACATCGATGTTTTGCGTCAGCTGTTGGTCTGGCCACTGGCCGCGAATGACTGTCCTTGGGGCGGCCTTCGCTGCCTGTGATTGACAGGTGCGATGCGCGGGACAGCACGCTACCGACAGGGTAGATGACAACAGGGTGCTTGCGTGACCTGCACGGTGCTGATGTCGGTGCGCGTTGCTTCATTGCGGGCCATCTGACCCTCTCCGCCGGCGTGAAGCACCTTGTTGAAGTGCCGGGTGCGCCGTTTTTCCGGCCGCTGTGACAGGGCTGCGGAGACGATGATTGGGCATATAGAGAAGGCCCATCTCACTGCGCTCGAATATACCAGTAAAGGTATGTACCAGCAATTCAGCTGCCAGATCAAACGCTTCGCTACATCGCCCGAGATACGAGGCCCGGCGAGCCGCGGATGAGAGCGGCATATGGCACGATGATTCCCCATTGGTCGCATGACACCGTAGAATGACCGGTCTGAGTGCGCCCAGGCGCACGGCAACAAGATGAGCAGGCCGCGCGAAGGCGGGGCCGGAAAGGAGTGCGACATGGCCGAAGGCCAATCAGTCCAGTGGATCGAGGTTGCCCCGGAATTGGCCGGGCAGCGCATCGACAACTTTCTGCGTACCCGCCTCAAGGGCGCACCCAAGGCGTTGATCTATCGCATCGTGCGCAAGGGTGAAGTGCGCGTGAACAAGAAGCGCATCAAGGTCGATTACCGCCTGCAGGCGGGTGATCTGGTGCGGGTGCCGCCGCTGCGCCTCTCGCCGGAAGCCGCCGTGCAGGAGGTCAGTGACAATCTGCGCGAGGTGCTGGCGGGCTGCATCGTGCGCGAGACGGATGACTTCATGGTCATCAACAAGCCCTCGGGGCTTGCCGTGCACGGTGGCAGTGGCGTCAAGATCGGTCTGATCGAGGCCATGCGCCAGATCCGCGCCGACCTGCCGTTCCTGGAGCTGGTGCACCGCCTGGACCGTGATACCTCCGGCTGCATTCTGCTGGCCAAGTCGCGGGCTGCGCTGTTGCAGCTCAATGCCGACCTCAAGGCCCACAAGATGACCAAGCTGTATCTGGCGCTGGTCGAGGGGCGCTGGGATTCACGCCGCGATTATGTCAATGCGCCGCTGGAGCGCTATGACGGTGGCAATGGTGAGCGTCGGGTGCGTGTCGATGAGGCCGGCAAGACGGCCAGCACCCGCTACGCGGTGCGTGAGGCCTATCCGAGCATGACGCTGGTCGAGGCCGAGCCGATCACCGGGCGTACCCACCAGATTCGCGTGCATTCGGTGCATGCCGGCCACCCGCTGCTCGGCGATACCAAGTACGGCACCGAGCGCGGCAATGCCCTGGCGAAGAAGGTCGGGCTGGAGCGCCTGTTCCTGCATGCCGCCCAGCTCAGCTTTCCTGATCCGATCGACGGGCGAACCGTCACCGTGCGCGCACCGCTGGACAAGCGGATGAAGCGCGTTCTCGCCACTGCCAGAGAGCTGGGAGCTCGTCATGACTGATCTCACCGCAGGACTGCCGCAGCCGCGCTATCGCCTGGTCATCTTCGACTGGGATGGCACCCTGATGGATTCCGAGGCGCGTATCGTCGACTGCCTGCAGGCGGCCTCACTGGCGACGGGCATGGGCGAGCTGCCTGCCCATGCGGCGCGCGACATCATCGGGCTCGGGCTGCCCGAAGCCATGGAGCGCCTGTTCCCGGGGGCGACGGCCGAGCAGTGCGAGGCGCTGGTCGCGGCCTACAAGGCGCATTTCGTGGCGGTCGATACCACGCCGCTGGACTTCTTCCCCGGTGTCGAGGCCGGCATCCAGCGTCTGCGTCGCCATCCCGAGCAGCTGCTGGCCGTCGCGACGGGCAAGAGCCGCCGCGGGCTGGACCGCATGTTCACGGCCCATGATTGCGGTGACTGGTTCCATGCCTCGCGCACCGCGGACCTGACGCTGTCCAAGCCGCACCCTCGCATGCTCGAGGAGTTGCTGGCCGAGCTGAACGTTGAGGCGCATGAGGCGCTGATGGTCGGCGATACCGAATATGATCTGGAAATGGCGCGTGCCCTGGGCATGCACAGTGTCGGTGTCGACTACGGCGTACACAGTGTGCCGCGCCTTGAGGCCTGTGCGCCGCAGCGTATCGTCTCGCATTTCGATGAATTGATGGATTGGCTGTACGTGGCCAGGTAACGGCCGCGATCGCCCAGCACAGGAGCAGCAATCGATGAGTGACAGGCCGCATGATCCCTGGCGTGAAGGCGCGGGTGGCAAGGACGAGAGCGAAGCGGGCTTGAGCGGGCAGGGCATGAGTGAGCAGGGCATGAGTGGACAGGGCGCGGCTGACGCCTCCGAGCGAGAGGTGGACTGGCAGGCGCGCGAGCGTACCGCGCAGCTCGAGATGATGGACCGCTGGGTGCAGGGCGTGGTCACCGAGCAGCGTCGTTCGCGGCGCTGGAAGCTGTTCTTCCGCTTCCTGTTCGCGTTGCTGTTCATCGCCTCGATCGCGACCTCGGTGACTCTGTTCACGCTCGGCAGCCAGCCAGCGGCGCTGCCCGGCGAGCAGCATCTGGGCGTGGTGCGCGTGAAGGGCGTGATCGAAGCGGATGGCGAAGCCAATGCCGAGCGCATCATCAAGGGGCTGCGCGCGGCCTGGGAGTCACCGGTCTCCGTGGCGGTGGTGCTCGACATCAACTCGCCCGGTGGCAGCCCGGTGCAGTCCCAGCGCGTCTATGACGAGCTGATGCGGCTGCGCGAGCGGGGCGACAAGCCGGTGATCGCGGTGATTGAAGACCTGGGCGCCAGTGGTGCCTATTACATGGCGGCCGGCGCCGGCGAGATCATCGCGGCACCCTCGAGCCTGGTGGGCTCCATCGGCGTGATTTCCTCAAGCTTCGGGCTCAAGGGGCCGATGGAAAAGCTGGATATCGAGCGTCGCGTGTTCACGGCGGGAGACAACAAGGCGTTTCTTGATCCGTTCTCGGAAATCTCGCCGGACCAGCGTGCCTTCTGGCAGAGCGTGCTGGCCACGACGCACCAGCAGTTCATCGCGGCGGTCAAGGCCGGGCGCGGTGAGCGCCTCAAGGACGATCCCGAGCTGTTCTCGGGGCTGATCTGGACCGGCGAGCAGGCGCGGGGGCTGGGGCTGGTCGATCGTACCGGCACGCTGGAAGAGCTGGCAGCGGAGCTGACGCCAGAGGCGGAGCTGCACGATTACACGCCGCGTCAGGACCCCTTCGAGCGCTTCACGCGGCGCTTCGCCGGTGTGATGGTCAGTGCGATGGGGCTCGAGACGACGGTGTCGCCGGTCAGCTACCGCCTGCCCTGGTAGGCGAGCCAGGGCCGCAGCCCTCGTCGCTCAGGGCTGCGGTGTCTCTCGGGGGCGCGGTGCCTCTCAGGGTTAAGGTGTCTCTCAGAATCACGGCGCATCCAGCAGAGGGTCGACGCCTGCCTCGCGCAGCAGTTCGCACAGGCGAATCAGCGGCAGGCCGATCAGGCTGTTGGGATCACGCCCCTCGAGACGCTCGAAGAGCGTGATGCCCAGTCCTTCCATGCGGAAGCTGCCGGCGCTGTCGAGGGGGCGTTCACGCTCGACGTAGCGTTCGATCTCGGCGCTGGTCAGGGAGCGGAAGACGACCTCGTAGTCTTCATGGCAGACCCAGTGACGCGCGGATTGGGTGTCGATCAGCGCCAGGCCGGTCACGAAGCGCACGCGACGCCCGGAGAAGCGCGCCAGCTGGGCGCGTGCGGCTGACAGATCCGCCGGCTTGCCCAGTATCTCGCCCTCGAAGACGGCGACCTGATCGCTGCCGATGATCAGGTGGTGGGAGTAGGCATCCGCCACGACGTTGGCCTTGCCGAGTGCCAGACGATGGACCAGTGTCTCGGCACTTTCTGCGCGCCGCGGCGTCTCATCGATACTGGGGGCTGTCCAGGTGAAGGGCAGCCCGAGGCGTTCAAGCAGTTCACGACGCCAGCGTGAGCTGGACGCCAGGACCAGTGGAGTCATCATGGCTCTCCCGTCGGGGCGCGTTGCGGGCATTGGCTGGGCGGCGCGCGGCAAGTATTTGAAAAACAAGGGCTGCAGGATGCCGTAAATCCTCTCGGCATTGAAGCGTCAGGCGCGTACAATCGCGCGCTGGACGTGTAGCCCAGTGTCAGTTGTCGCATATCGACGTGAAAGCGTGATGGTGAGGGGGCTGGCAAAAGCAACAAGTTGCTCATGCATTTTGACACCGGGAGGGGGAATCCCTATTATGGCGCGCCTATGTTGACCACAAGACTGCCGACCAAGGTCGAGCCCTACCGGCTGGCGTCAGCGGGTAAACGCCTTGAAGGCGTGATTCCACTGGCGAACATGCCCCGTGTTGTTGAGGCCATCGGTGCTCAGGAAGGGGGCGTCAGCGTCTCCATGACCTTTGACATCGACACTCAACGTCGCAGCTTCATCGAAGGCTCCATCGCCTTCGAGGCAAGTCTGCTATGTCAGCGTTGTCTGGGACCCACCGAGCCGGAGCCGCTTTCCAGCGAGTTCCTGTTGGGTCTGGTGACCAGCGATGCGCTGGCGGCGCAGCTGCCCGGTGAGTACGAGCCGGTAGTGGTGGAAAACGAACAGCTGGATCTCCTGACAGTGATCGAGGATGAAGTGCTCCTGGTCCTGCCGCAGGTGGTCTACCACGAGGAGGCCGATTGTGCCGTCTCTCGCGACCAGCTGGCCAGCGGTGTGGAACCCGAGGCCTCGGACGCACCCGCTGTGAATCCATTCAGTGTGCTTCGCACCCTGAAGGACAAGCACTGAACTCAATTTGTCGACAAGATTGGAGTAATTCCCATGGCAGTTCAGCAGAACCGCAAAACTCGTTCCAAGCGTGGCATGCGTCGTAGCCACGATGCCCTGACTGCACCGACCCTGTCCCAGGACAAGGAAACCGGTACAGTTCACCTGCGTCACCACGTCTCTGCCGACGGTTTCTACCGTGGCCGCAAAGTCGTTGATGCATAAGGCATTGATGCAGCGCGCGGCGTAACGCCGTGCGTATCGCCATCGATACGATGGGCGGGGACTTCGGTCCCCGCGCTACGTTACGGGGCACGGCCAGTGCGCTGTTGCGAGACTCGCAACTCAGCGCCATCCTGGTCGGCCCGCAGCATCTACTGGATGCCGAGTTAGACTCCCTCCCTGCTTCACTCTCTCGTGTTCGTGATCGCCTTCAGACACTCGCTGTCGACGGCATTGTCGCGTCTGATGCTCGCCCGTCCCGCGTCCTGCGCAGCCGCGAGCCCAGCAGCATGTCTCAGGCCCTGGGCCTGGTGGCGAAGGGTCAGGCGGATGCCTGTGTCAGTGCCGGCAATACCGGCGCCTTGATGGCGCTGGGCATGCGCGAAGTGGGAAGAGTGAAAGGGGTGGAGCGACCTGCCATCTGTGCCGCGGTGCCCACGCGCGGCGCGCGCGCCTGCAGCCTGCTGGATCTCGGCGCCAACGTCGATGTCGCACCGCACCATCTGCTGGCGTTCGCCCGTATGGGCGCGATGCGCAGTCGCCTCATCGACGCGGTCGAGCGTCCACGAGTGGGGCTGCTCAACGTGGGGGTCGAGTCGGTCAAGGGGACTGCACAGGTGCAGGAAGCGCACGCCCTGTTGGCTGGCAGCGAGTCGGATTTCGACTACCTTGGCTTTGTCGAGGGCGGCGACCTCTTCTCCGGCAAGGTAGATGTGGTGGTCTGTGACGGCTTCGTCGGCAATGTCGTGCTCAAGAGCAGTGAAGGGCTTGCGCAGATGCTGTCGGCGCAGCTGGGGGCGACCCTGGCGGCCAGCTGGCGCACGCGTTTGATGGCCTGGCTGGCGCGCCCGGCGCTGACACGACTCTCGCGTGAACTGGATCCGGTGCGCTACAACGGCGCTAGCCTGCTGGGCCTGGCAAGCGTGGTGGTGAAGAGCCACGGCGGCGCGGCGGCGGAAGGCTTTGCCTTTGCCGTCACGCGCGCGGCCAGCGAGGCTCGCGAGCAGTTGCCCTCGCGCCTGGCGCAGGCCCTGGAAGGCACATACTCACGCTGAATGAGTAAATTGGTCTGATTTGTTCCTGTTGGGGTCGAGCTTCGGCGCACACGGTGCGACAATGCCAGCGCTTCGCGGCCGGGCGGTGAAGGCGGACGGGAATCAGGGGCAGGCAGCTCCTACAGGAAGCCCCCGCAGGACAGCAGCATGACGTAAATGACAGGAAGCAGGCTTTCCCCTGGCAGAAGCGTGAGACACGACAGTGGTCGTCTCGCTTGCGAGCCAGTGGAAATCGGGTTTCTTGACCCGTGTCAGTCCCACCTGAACAGATGGAAATGGTGACAGCAATGACAGATTCCCTGGCCCTCATCTTCCCGGGACAGGGCTCCCAGCAGGTCGGCATGCTGCGGGAGCTGGCGGAGCGCTATAGCGTGGTCCGCACTACCTTCGAGGAAGCCTCTGACGCGCTGGGGCGCGATCTCTGGCACCTGACACAGGAAGGCCCGGCGGAGGAGCTCAATCGTACCGAGCTGACCCAGCCGGCGCTTCTGACCGCCAGTGTCGCCATCTGGCGCGTCTGGCAGGAGCTGGAAGGCCCGCGCCCGGCGCGCATGGCCGGTCACTCCCTGGGTGAATACAGCGCCATGGTCTGCGCTGGCGTGATCGGTTTCGCCGAGGGCGTCAAGCTGGTCAATCTGCGCGGCGAAGCCATGCAGACTGCCGTGCCGCAGGGCCAGGGCGCGATGGCAGCCATTCTCGGTCTCGAGAATGCCCAGGTCGAAGCCGCCTGTGCCAGTGCGGCACAGGGTGAAGTGGTCGCGGCAGTCAACTACAATGCGCCGGGACAGGTCGTCATCGCCGGTGGCACCGCTGCCGTCGAGCGTGCCATCGCGGCATGTCAGGAAGCGGGTGCCAAGCGCGCCATGCCGCTGCCGGTGTCGGTACCGTCGCATTGTGATCTGATGCGCCCGGCGGCCGACAAGCTGGCCGAGGCGATGAATGCCATCGATTTCCGTGCGCCGCGCTATACCGTCATCCAGAATGTCGATGCCAAGGCGCATGACGATGTCGAGACACTGCGTCAGCGTCTGATCGAGCAGCTCTATCAGCCGGTGCGCTGGACCGATTGCGTCAATGCCATGTTCGATAGTGGCGCGCGCAGCTTCATCGAATGCGGCCCGGGCAAGGTGTTGACCGGCCTTGGCAAGCGCATTCAGCGTCAGGCACGTGGCCTGGCCGTGAATGATCCGGATAGCCTGGAAGCGGCGCTGGAACTTGCCCGCGAGACCGCTGCCGAACAGAATCAGTAAGCTCGTGGCTGGCCCATCTGGCCGGCCATGTGACTTGGATCAGCCAACTCAGGACTCAAGATGACGAGCGAACGCAGAATCGCACTGGTGACCGGTGCCAGTCGTGGCATCGGCCAAGCCATCTCCCGTGAACTCGGCCGTCAGGGCCGTATCGTGATCGGTACTGCCACCAGCGAGAAAGGGGCAGCGGCCATCGGCGCTGACCTCGAGGCGCACGGTATCGAAGGCGCGGGCATGCTGCTCAACGTCACCGATCAGGCCAGCGTCGACGCCGTGCTCAAGGAAATCGGCGAGCGCTTCGGCGCCCCGACCATTCTGGTCAACAATGCCGGCATCACGCGTGACAACCTGTTGATGCGTTTGAAGGAAGACGATTGGGACGCGGTGCTCGACACCAATCTCAAGTCGGTCTTCCGTGTCAGCAAGAGCTGCCTGCGCGGCATGACCAAGGCGCGCTTCGGCCGCATCGTCAACATCTCGTCCGTGGTCGCGACCATGGGCAACCTCGGTCAGGTCAACTATGCTGCCGCCAAGGCAGGCATGGAAGGCTTTGCCCGCTCGCTGGCGCGCGAAGTCGCGTCACGCAATATTACCGTCAACTCAGTGGCGCCGGGCTTCATTGCCACTGACATGACTGAAGCATTGCCGGAAGCGCAGCACGAAGCGTTGCTCGGCAACATCCCGCTGGCGCGCCTTGGCCAGCCGGAAGAGATTGCTGCGGCAGTCGGCTTCCTGACCAGTGATGCAGCAGGCTACATTACCGGTGAGACGTTGCAGGTGAACGGTGGCATGAACATGCGCTGAACCCCACGCAGGGACGTGGTTGCGTCCTTTTGGGGTGGCCTATAAACTACGCCCAGCTTTTTCGAGCTGCGGATTCCGTACCACTAGGAGTGATTGTTAAATGAGCACCATTGAAGAACGCGTCAAGAAGGTTGTGGCTGAGCGCCTGAACGCCAAAGAAGAAGAAATCCAGAACTCTTCCTCTTTCACTGAAGACCTGGGCGCCGATTCCCTGGACACCGTCGAGCTGGTGATGGCTCTTGAAGAGGAATTCGATACTGAAATTCCTGACGAAGAAGCAGAGAAGATCACCACCGTGCAGGAAGCTATCGATTACATCGTCAACCACCAGTAAGGTGTGTTGAAGCGATCACGGAGCAACCTGTTGCTCATGGTCGTGATGCAATTGTCTGTACGTTCAAGAGCCGCACTGTTCCTCAGTGCGGCTCTTGTCGTTCAGGGATGTGCTGCGCAATGCCGCGCCGACAGGGCGCGCATTGCCTGGTGGTAGGCGGTGGGCTTCGTGACAAATGTCCCCTTGTGGCAAGTGTCGGAATTCCTTCGTGAAAGTGGCCAGAAAAGCGCTTGAAAACCGACTGCCCACGCATGGCCAGGTTTCTGTATAATGCGCTCAATTACCGTCCGGGCGTCCATGGCCCTGGCGTGCCAATTCGATAGTTTTGGAGGAGACACGATGCCTCGCAGAAGGGTAGTGGTAACAGGTCTTGGCCTGGTAACCCCGGTCGGGAATACCGTCGAGGAAAGCTGGAGCAACATCAAGGCGGGCAAGAGTGGCATCGCGGCCATCGAGCATTTCGATGTCAGCGGTTTCAATACCCGTTTCGGTGGCTCCATCAAGGACTTCGATGTGGGTCAGTACCTGAACCCGAAAGAGGCCCGCAAGATGGACCTCTTCATCCAATACGGTATCGCGGCGGCCCACCAGGCCATCACCGACTCCGGCATTGAATGCACCGAAGACAACGCCGAGCGCATCGGTGTCGCCATCGGTTCCGGTATCGGCGGCCTGCCGATGATCGAGCACAACCACAAGGCGCTGGAGAAGGGCGGTGCACGTCGCATCTCGCCGTTCTTCGTGCCGGGCTCCATCATCAACATGATCTCCGGCAATCTGGCGATCCAGTTCGGTTATCGTGGTCCGAACATCGCGATCACCACCGCCTGTACCACCGGGACGCACAACATCGGTTACAGCGCACGTACCATCGCCTATGGCGATGCCGACGTGATGGTGGCCGGTGGTGCCGAGATGGCGACCACGCCGCTGGGGCTGGGTGGCTTCTCCGCGGCGCGTGCGCTGTCGACCCGCAACGATGATCCGCAGGCGGCCAGCCGTCCGTGGGACCGCGACCGCGATGGCTTCGTGCTGTCCGACGGCGCCGGTGTCGTCGTGCTGGAAGAGTACGAGCACGCCAAGGCGCGTGGCGCGACCATCTACGCCGAGGTGCTCGGGTTCGGCATGTCCGACGACGCTCACCACATGACGGCGCCGCCCGAAGACGGCCGTGGTGCGGCCGCCGCCATGCGCAACGCCATCCGTGACGCCAAGCTCGAGCCGAGCCAGATCGACTACATCAATGCCCACGGCACCTCCACCAATGCCGGCGACAAGGCGGAAAGCCTCGCCGTCGAGTCGGTGCTGGGCGACGCGGCACGTGATGTGGCGGTCAGCTCCACCAAGTCGATGATCGGTCACCTGCTGGGCGCTGCCGGCGCGGTCGAGGCCGTGTTCTGCGTGCTGGCGATGCGTGACCAGATCGCGCCGCCGACCATCAACCTGGACAACCCGGCCGAGGGCTGCAATCTCGATTACGTGCCGAACGTCGCACGTGACATGAAGATCGAGTACACCCTGTCCAACTCGTTCGGCTTCGGTGGCACCAACGGCTCGCTGGTGTTCGGCAAGCTCAAGGACTGATCACACGCTTTCGTGTTCTCTCTCCTCAGGCGCGCTCCCATCCGGGGGCGCGTTTGTCTGTGGGGCGTCACCTGCTTTGCGTGTCGTGCCCGCAACCGTTCTCTGGAGGGCTGTATCGATGACGACTGATGCCTTTGGCAGCAAGAGCTCAGATGACCGGGCCTCTGATGAAAGGAGCGCTTACGACAAGCGCTCTCTTGCGACGCTTGCCGCCGATCTGCCCAGTGATGACCGTGGCCTCGCCTATGGCGAGGGCGTGTTCGAGACGATTCTGGTGCGTGAGGGCCAACCGCAGCTGTGGTCCTGGCACGAGGCGCGCCTGACGCGCGGTTGTCAGCGGCTGGGAATTGCAGCGCCTTCGTCAGCTGAGCTGGCGGGCTGTCTGGCGGTCTGCCAGGGCGAGGGGCTTGAAGTGCTCAAGCTGATCGTCACCGGCGGCTCCGGCGGGCGGGGCTACAGGGCACCTGAGTCACCGGAGACGCGCTTGCGGGCACGCGCGACGCCTTTTGCGGTCAATCAGCAGGCGCGGCGTGGCATCACGGCGCGGGTCTGTGAGCTGCGTGTGGCCGAGCAACCGGCACTGGCAGGGCTCAAGCACCTCAACCGGCTCGAGAACGTGCTGGCGCGCCGTGAGTGGAGCGACATGGCCATCAGCGAGGGCCTGTTGCTCAATGCGCAGGGTGAGCTGATCGAGGCCACCAGCATGAATCTGGCCTGGTATCGTGACGGGCGATGGTTCACGCCGTGTCTTGATCGTGCCGGGGTCGAGGGCACGCTGCTGGCGGCGCTTGAGGCCGAGATGACGTTCGAGCGAGTCCGTGAGGGGCTTGAGTCACTCGCGTGGGCCGAGCAGGTCGTCGTCATGAATTCCGTGCAGGGCGTCTGGCCGCTGCGCACCCTGCTCAAGGCCGATGGCGCGATTCTGGCTGAGTGGAAGGATGAGGCGCATCCGGCGCTGGACGAGTTGAATCACACTGTCGCGCGCTTGCTGGGCGAGCCCGCGAACTGACGGAAGACGACGAGCGTCAGCAGGCATGCCTGCGCGGTCGTCGCCTTCGCCATGAAGACTGGAAACCTGATTATGCGAGTGTTCAAGATCCTCCTGATGCTGGTAGTGCTGGCCGTGGCTGCGGGTGTGGTGGGCTTTCGTTATTGGCAGGCGCAGTTGCTGTCACCGTTGGCGATCGAGAAGGAACAGTTGTTCGAGGTGCCCAAGGGCGCCAGCCTGACCAGGGTCGTGAGCGAGCTCGAGTCACATGGCATCATCGAGGCGAGCTGGCCGTACAAGGTGTGGTCGCGCCTCGAGCCTGAGGCCGTCAATGGCCTGCGCGCCGGTGAATTCCGTCTCACGCCGGGCTTGAACGGCCGTGAGCTGGTGGCGCTGCTGTCCAGTGACGATGTGGTCAGCTATACCTTGACCGTGCCGGAGGGCTGGACCTTCGCCCAGATGCGCACTGCCATGGATGCCTCGCCCAAGCTTGAGCACACGACTCGCGACATGAGCGATGAAGAGTTGATGGCGGCCGTCGGTGCCGAGGGCGAGAAGCCGGAAGGGCGCTTCTTCCCGGACACCTACCGCTATCACAAGGGCGTCAGCGACCTCTCGCTCTACAAGCAGGCCTATAGCCGCATGAGCAAGACGCTGGAGGAAGTCTGGGCCGGACGTGACGACGACCTGCCGATCACCAGCGCCTACGAGGCGTTGATCATGGCGTCACTGATCGAGCGCGAGACCGGCGCCCCGGAAGAGCGCGACGAGATCGCCGGCGTCTTCAAGCGTCGCATGGAGCGCGGCATGCGCCTGCAGACCGACCCGACCGTCATCTATGGCCTGGGCAAGGACTATGATGGCTCGCTGTCGCGCGCCGACCTGCGCAAGCCGACGCCCTGGAATACCTACGTGATCACCGGCCTGCCGCCGACGCCGATCGCGATGCCCGGGCGCGCCGCGCTGGAAGCGGCGGTGCATCCCAAGGAAGGCGATACCTACTACTTCGTCGCCAAGGGTGAGGGCAAGCATCACTTCTCGCGCACGCTGCGCGAGCACAACAATGCCGTGCGCCGTTATATTCTCAATCGGTAATGCGTGGCGAATGAGCTGAAACCCGTGTGGCGAACAGGGTCTGCCATGCTGCACGAGGCTTTCGTCGCGAGTCATCTGCTGTCTGAATCAGGAAACATCATGTCTTCACGTCCGAGCGCATCAGGCACGACGTCTTCTCGCCACGCCGCCAGCGCGGCGGCCACCCAGGCTTCGCCCGCTGGTCGCTTCATCACGCTGGAAGGCGGTGAAGGCGTCGGCAAGAGCACCAATGTCGCCTTCGTGGTCGCCGAGCTCGAGGCGCATGGCCTCGAGGTCGTGCGCACGCGTGAGCCGGGTGGCAGCGAGCGAGCGGAAGCCATTCGCCAGTTGCTGCTGGACCCGGCGCCGGCCGAGTCGCTGAGTGATGATGCCGAACTGCTGTTGATGTTCGCCGCGCGTGCCCAGCATCTGGCCGCGACCATTCGCCCGGCGTTGGCGCGTGGTGCCTGGGTGGTGTGCGATCGATTCACCGACGCGACCTTTGCCTACCAGGGCGGTGGCCGCAACCTGCCGCTGGCCGATATCTCGGCGCTGGAATCCCTGGTGCAGAAAGGCTTGCAGCCGGACCTGACCCTGCTACTGGACATGCCGGTCGAGGCGGCACGTGGCCGTCTGGCCGCTCGTCGCGCCGAGACCGGCGAAGGCGCCGACCGCATCGAGCAGGAAGCCGAGCAGTTCTTCGAGGCGGTGCGTGTCGGCTATCACATGCGTCGTGACGCCGACCCCGAGCGCTTTGCCACCATCGATGCCGGTCAGTCGCTCGAGGCGGTGCAGGCCGATATCGCGGCGGTACTGGCGGCGCGCGTGGCGGCCTGGCAGGCGAACACTGCCACGGATGAGCAGCCATGAGTGCATCAGACGTCAGTAGTGGTGTCACGCTTTCGAGCTTCTCACCGCTGCCGTGGCAGCATTCGCTGTGGCAACACTTCACTGCAGTACACGACAACGGTCGCCTGCCGCATGCGGTGATGCTCAGCGGGCCCTCGGGGCTTGGCAAGCATGAGCTGGCCGATGCGATGATCGCCCGCGTGCTGTGTCGCACCGCCCAAGGCAAGCCCGGCGCGGCGGCCTGTGGTGAATGTCATGGCTGTCATATGCTGGCGGCCGGGCATCACCCTGATCTGATGGCGGTCGCGCCGCAGGATGTCGGCAAGATGATCCGCATCGACCCGATCCGTGAGGTCAATCGCTTCGTCTCCCAGACGGCCCAGCAGGGCGGCTACCGCGTCATCCGTCTGCAACCGGCGGAGTCGATGAACATCGCCTCGGCCAATGCCTTGCTCAAGAGCCTCGAGGAACCCGGCGCCAATACGCTGTTCATTCTGCTCAGCGACATGCCGTCACGGGTGCTGCCGACCATTCGCTCGCGCTGTCAGCAATGGCCGCTGGTGATTCCACCGGCCGAAGAGAGCCTGCCGTGGCTCACGCAGCAGCTGGGCGAGGATGCTCAGGCCCTGCTGCGCATGGCGGGCGGACTGCCGCAGCTGGCGGTGCGTCTTGGCGAGGCGGAGCAGCGTCAGCTGCGTCAGGCCTTGCGCGAGCTGTTCGATGCGCTGGTGCGCGGTGGTGAGCCGGTGGCCGAGGCGTGGCGACTGGAGCGCCAACCGCTGGCGCAGGTGCTGTGGTACGGTATTGCCTGGCTGGAAGACCTGATTCGCATGGGCCTGTCCGGCAACGCCAGTGACCTGCGTGACCCCAGTCTCGAGCCGCTGCTGAGACAGGCGGTCAAGAACGGGCGCACCCAGGACTGGTTCAAGCTGCTGGACTTCGCCCGCGAGCAGCGCCGTCTGCTGGCCGCGGGCGGCAACCCCAACCCACAGCTGGTGCTGGAAGCCTGGCTGGTGCGTTGGGCCGCCTTGCTACGCTCCTGAATGCGCAGCTGGCTTTTTCCGGCGTGAAGACCCGAGTGAAGGTCTGAGCGAAGGTCTGAGCGAAGAGCTGAGGAAGGGTCTGAGCAAAGGTCCGCGTGGAAAGCCACGAGGCTGCGCGAGGCAAGGCGGGCAGGCTAGACTGAAGCCAGCCAGGCCGCTTGCTCGCCTTGCGTCAGATGACAGCAGGCAATGGCCGAAGAATACGCATTGATACGCAGCGTGAGCCCTCATGTGAGCGCTGACGCTCGTCACGGGACTGCATGTGCCGGGAGACCGGCCGGAGGTGAAGGATGGATACCGCTCCACAGCAAGGCCAGAAGGCGCTCTCGCTGACCATTCGTGATCAGAAGACCCTGTTGGCCGCCTACATGTCGACCCTCGTGCGCGGCGGCATCTTCGTGCCGACCACCGAGCGCTACACCATGGGCCAGGAAGTCTATCTGCTGCTGACCCTGCCTGAGGAATCCGAGCGTATTCCGGTCACCGGGCGCGTGGTATGGATTTCCCCGCAGGGCGTCAGTGGCCGGCGCACTGCCGGGATCGGCATCCACTTCAGTGAAGAGGACCGCCAGGTGCGCGATCATATCGAGAACCACCTGGCCGGCATGCTCGGCAAGGGTCACGCGACCTATACGCTGTAGCGCGAGCGCAGCGTCGCTTCATCATCTCGACCGGCAGTGCCATGGGCGCCCGCCGGTCGAGCACGTTTTTCGCCGCGCAGCGCGTGGCCATCAGTAGTGAGAGTTTCCGGATGTTTGTCGATTCGCATTGCCACCTTGATCGTCTGAAACTGGAAGAGCACGGCGGCAGCCTCGAGGCCGTGCTGGTCGCCGCGCGCGCCCGTCACGTGCACCAGTTCCTCGCCATTGCCGTCACGCTCGACGATGTGCCCGAGATCTCGGCCATCGCTCAGCAGCATGAGGATGTGGTGATTTCCGCCGGTGTGCATCCGCTGCATCAGATCGACCCGGAACCCACGGTCGAGGACATCAAGAAGTGCGCCGAGCGCTTCGGCGCGGTGGCCATCGGCGAGACCGGCCTCGACTATCACTACGAGAGCGTCAGCCGCGAGCTGCAGTACGAGCGCTTCACGCGCCACCTGATCGCCGCGCGTGAGCTCGAGCTGCCGGTGATCATCCACACCCGCGAAGCGCGCGAAGACACCCTGGCGCTGATCAAGCAGCATACGGACCCCGCTGTCGGTGGCGTGCTGCACTGCTTCACCGAAGATCTGGATATGGCGCGCATCGCGGTGGGCCACGGCTTCATGGTCTCCATCTCCGGTATCGTCACCTTCCGCAACGCCGAACACGTCCGCGAGCTGGCACGCGCCATCCCGCTGGACCGCCTGCTGATCGAGACCGACAGCCCCTATCTGGCGCCGGTGCCGTACCGTGGCACCTCCAATGTGCCGGGCAATGTGGTCGAGGTCGCCGAATGCATCGCCGCCGAGCGCGGCATCACCGTCGATGAGCTGGCGATGCAGACCACCGCCAACTTCTATCGCCTGTTCCGCGCTGCCGCGCCGGAAGCGCCGGACAACGTTCGCGAAGCGCTGGCCAGCAGCGGTATGCTCATCGATTGAGCGTGGTACCCCGCATGATCTGACCACCAGGGAGGGAACGTCATGAATCCAGCCGCCATCCTCACCCAGCTGGGCGACAAGGCCACCAGCGGCAAGGCATTGCCGCCAGTGGATCAATGGCACCCGGCGCATTGTGGCGAGATGGACCTCGTCATCTGTGCCGACGGGCGCTGGATGCACGAGGGCACGCCCATCGGCCGTGCGCGACTGGTGCACATGCTGTCGCGTGTCCTGCGCCGCGAGCCCGATGGCAGCTACTGCCTGGTCACGCCAGCGGAGAAGGTCACCATCCAGGTCGAGGACCGCCCCTTCCTGGCGGTGGACTGCTCCCGCGTCGAGAGCGATTCTGCGCAGACTGAGCTTGGAGAGGCCGAGCCCGGACAGACAGAGTCCGTACAGACAGAGTCCGGGCTATCCGAGCCCCAGCCGGACGTCTGGCAGCTGGTCACCGATCAGGGCGATGTCGTGCGGCTGGAAGGGGAGACCTGCCTGACGCTGAGCGAGACGCCGGACGGCCTGTGGTTGCCGGAAGTGCCGGTGCGCTTCGGCCTTGCCGCGCGCCTGCACCGCAATCTCTACTATCGACTGCTCGAGAGCGCCGAGACGCATGAGCAGGAAGACGGCAGCCTGACACTTGGCTTCATGAGCGGCGGGCGCTTCCAGATTCTGGGACAGCTGGCGGCTGATGAGGTCGAGGTCTGAACCTGTCTGAGCCTTTTTGAGCCTGCCGCCTTCTGCTCTCTCTTCCGTATGCCCCTCGCGTTCTGCTTCGCTCCTTTTCTCTCGCCGTCAGCCATTGCAGGTCTTCATGTCGTCACCACTTCCTCCCATCGAGCCCGACAGCACCGCAACCTCCGGGCCAGACGTTGCAGCATCGCCACTGGCGCTGGCCGTCGATCAGCTGACGCAACGGCTGACGGATCAGCAGCGCGCCGTGGTGGCGCATCGTGGGAGGCATGCGCGGGTAGCGGCGGTGGCGGGCTCCGGCAAGACCACCACGCTGGTGGCGCGGGTGCTGAGCCTGCTGGCGGAAGGCATTCCGGCGCAGCGGATTCTGGTGCTGATGTTCAACCGCTCGGCGCGCGAGGACTTCGTCGCCAAGCTGGCGCAGTCGGCTCCACCGGGCACTCGGCTGCCCGACATCCGCACCTTCCACTCCATCGGCCATCGCCTGACCACCACCCTGGTGCGCTGGGGCAGTCTCGAACCGCGCGAGCTCATCCAGCAGGACTGGGCGCTGGAGCGTCTGCTCAAGCAGGCCGCCCAGCGTGCGCTGGGCGATGCCGATCGCGCCGATCGTGAGGCAGCGCTGGAAGGCGAGCGCCTCGAAGCGCTCGCCCAGTTCTGTGATCTGGTCAAGGCCGAGATGTGCGAGCCGACGCTGCTGTATGAGCGCATGAATCTCGGCGAGCACACCGGCCACTTCGTCGAGTCCTTCGCTCAGCTGGAGCAGTTGCTCGAGCAGTACGGCCAGATGACCTATGCCGATCTGCTCTATCGCCCGCTGCGTCAGCTGGAGAAGGAGCCCGAGACCCGCGCGCGCATCCAGGGGCATCTGCAGCACGTCATCATCGATGAGTATCAGGACATCAATGAGGCGCAGCAGCGCATGCTGGCGCTGCTGGCGGGTGCACCATCCGGCGAGGCTTCGCTCGGCGAGTCGTCGGTCGGCGAAGCGTCGCTCGGCCAAGCTTCCTCGCCCGGCGAAGCGTCGCCCGCAGCCTCCGGCGCCTTGGCAGAAGTCATGGCCGTGGGGGATGCCAACCAGTGTATCTACGAGTGGCGTGGCGCGCGGCCTGACTACATGCTGACGCGCTTTGCCGAGAGCTTTGCCGCGCCGCTGGATTTCCCGCTCAGCTACACCTTCCGGCACGGGCATCGTCTGGCGCTGGCGGCCAATCACGCCATCGCTGCCAATGCGCGCCGTCCGGACCAGCTGTGTCTGGCCGCGCCCGGCACGCCGGCGACGCGCTTGTTCGAAGGCCAGGGCGCCGCCAGTCTGGTCGCGGCGCTCACGGCCTGGCGAGAGTCGGGTCGCAGTGGCGCCGAGGCCGCCGTGCTGGTGCGCAGCTGGGCGCTGTCGGTACCGGTGCAGTTGCAGCTGCTCAAGGCCGGCATTCCCTTCCGGCTGGGGCAGGGGGATCGCTTCGTGTTCCGTCTGCCGCTGGTGCAGGCGCTGGCGGGCTATCTGGAGCTGGCGCGTGATGCCACGCGTCTGCGCGACCCGACGCACCTGCTGCTGCTGTTCACCCAGCCCACCGCCTTCGTCGCGCGCGAGCGCCTCGAGCGCCTGTGTCAGCAGCTGGCCGACAGCCAGCGCTGGCCACGCAAGGAAGACCCTATCCTCGAGGGGCTCAAGCCGCTGCAACGCCGCAACCTGCACAAGCGCTGGAAGCTGTTGTGCGATCTGCCCTCGCTGGGCGATTGGGCGCCTGCGCGGCTGCTGCGCCATGTGGTCGATGAGCTGGAGGCCGACAAGGTGCTGCGCCGCGCCGCGGCCCGACGTGACAAGGGCGAGGAGGATGTGCGCCTGCTGGATGTGCTGATCGAGCAGGCAGGGGAGCTGGCCAATGATCCCGACGCCTTCATCAATCTGCTGCGCAATCCGGTCGAGGACGCCGCCGACGGCGTTCTGATCACCACGGTGCACGGGGCCAAGGGGCTGGAGTGGCCGCTGGTGGGGCTGTGGGGCATGAACGAGGAAGACTTCCCGGCCTACTCGCGTGACAACCCGCTGTCGCCGGAGCGCCTCGAGGAGGAGCGTCGCCTGTGCTACGTCGGCGTGACGCGTGCCCGCGAGCAGCTGCACCTGTGGCGTGACGGTGGCACGCATACGCCAAGCCGCTTCCTGGCCGAGCTGTGCGTGGAGGACTGCACCCGCCTCGGTGACTGGATTCACGGTGCCGGCAAGCGCGCCAAGCTCGCCCGTCTGCAGGCCGACGACGGCGATGAGGCCGCCCGCGAGTCAGCGGACGGAAGCGACGAGCGGCTGCGTGTGGCGGCGCCGGCACTTGGCGAGGCCTATCTGGCGCGGCTGCCTCTGGCACGTCACGGCATCACGCCGCCGACGCTGGAAGCGCTGCCGAAGAAGGCCGCCAAGTCCCCGGGCAAGCCGGCCAGCAAGTCGGCTGCGCAAGGCCAGTCCAGCTCGGGCGGTACCTATGCTCGTGGCGCTCGACAGGGCAATCGCACTCCACGCGGCGAGCCGGCCGTGCTGCGACGCGTCGGTGATTGGGAGGTCGGTCAGCGCTTGCGTCACGAGAGCTTCGGGGAGGGGGTGATCGAAGAGGTCTCCGGCAATGAGGCCAATCCGCTGATCGAGGTGCGCTTCGCCGATGGCAACAAGCGCCGCCTGATCGCCACGCGTGCCCCGCTGACAGCCTTGTGACCCTTGTGACAACGGACTTGAGACTCGGGCGACAAGGCAGCGCGATTGCCAAGCCTTGCGCCGAGCACCATCATGCCTCCAATGCATCTTCGTCTGCCCGAAAAGGAGTTCCCATGGCTCAGTATCCCGATCCTGCCGCATTGGCGGCAGCCTCCGTCTCCGCCTCATCGCTGCTGGTGCCGGACCAGCGCCAGGCGCCTCTGATCGATGCCAGTCAGCTGGTGACCCAGCTGGCGATGGCGGGCCTCAAGTCGCCCGTGGTGCTGGATTGCCGTGCGCGTCTCGACGATGGGGAAGCCGGCGAGCGCCTGTGGCGTGAAGGCCATCTGCCGGGTGCCATCCATGTCGATATGGACCGTGATCTCTCGGCCGCCGTGCGCGAGGACGGCGTGGGCGGGCGGCATCCGCTGCCGTCACATCAGGCGACGGCCGAGCTGTTCCGCCGCCTCGGCATCACGCCCGAGCAGCAGGTGGTGGTCTATGACGACATGGGCGGGCAGATGGCGGCGGCGCGGCTATGGTGGATGCTGACCTGGGCCGGGCACCCGGATGTGCGGGTGCTGGATGGCGGCATCCAGGCCTGGAATCAGGCCATGGGCGAGCTCAAGCGTGCGCCTGCCCAACCGGTGAGCCCTACACCCAGCGACTGGCAGCCGAGCTTTGATGACAGCCTGCTGGTCAGCGCCCAAGAGGTGGCCGCCACGGATGACAGCTTGCTGGATGCCCGCGGCGAGGCGCGTTTTCGCGGTGAGCAGGAGCCGGTCGATCCGGTGGCAGGCCATATCCCCGGGGCATTCTGCCGGCCGACCCCCAGCAATCTGGAAGCCAATGGCCGCTTCAAGGACCGCATGAGTCTGATGCGTGAGCTGCGCAGCCTGCTGCCGGCGCAGGGCGAGGTGATCGCCTATTGCGGTTCCGGCATCAGCGCCTGCCAGAACATCCTGGCCTTCGCGATCGCGGGGCTGCCGTTGCCACGCCTGTATGCCGGCTCCTGGAGTGACTGGATCAGTGATCCCGCGCGTCCGGTCGCCACCGGAGAGGCCAGCGAGAAGTAGCCGCACGCGCCAGCGCGATGACGGCCCCACAAATGACAACGCCCGCCAGAGGTTCTCTGGCGGGCGTTGTCATTTGTGGGGCGCTTTACCTGACTCTTTGCGTGCGTGCTTACGCTTGTGTCTTGGGCTCAGTGGCGGGCTTGCGCGAATCGAAGCGCTCCAGCAGGGCGGCGTTGGCGCAGTTGCCCATCACGTTGAGGGCGGTGCGCAGGCCATCGGTGAAGCGGTCCACCCCGGCGACCACCGCCACGCCTTCCAGCGGCAGACCTGCCGCGCCCAGCACGGTGGTCATCGCGACCAGCCCCGCACCCGGTACGCCAGCCGTCGAGAAGCTGACCAGCAGGCCGGTGGTGAAAACGGTGATCACCAGCGAGGTGGTGACATCGATGCCGAACAGCTGCGCCACGAACAGCGCATTGAAGCCCTGCAGCACGGCGGCGCCGTCACGCTTGAGCGCCGTGCCGAAGGGCAGCGCGAAGCTGGCCAGGGATTCATTCATGCCGTAGTCGCGGGCATTGCCCAGCGCCAGTGGCAGGGTCGCGCCGGAACTTGCGGTACCGAAGGCGAAGCCCAGGCTCTGGCCGAAGTGGCGCACGAAGGCCAGCGGGCGGGCACCGGTGACGGCCAGCAGCACCAGATAGAGCAGTGCCATCAGCGCCAGCGCGATGATCAGGCCGATCACGTACATGCCCAGGCGCATCAGCAGGTCCAGCCCCTGGGTGGCGATCACCGAGGTGATCAGCGCGAAGACCCCCACCGGCGCCAGCTTGAGCACGAAGGACAGCACCTTGAGGCTGACGGTGTAACCGCTCTCGATCACGCGATGCAGCGGTGCGCTTTCCTTTGGCAGGGCGCGCATCGCCAGCCCGATCAGGGCGGCCGCGAAGATGACCTGCAGCAGACCGCCGCCACCCAGCGCAGTGAAGGGGTTGTTGGGCACCAGGCCCACCAGCCACTGGGCGATGCTGTCGGCGTTGCGTCCTTCAGGTGCTGAATCCACCAGGCTCTCGGCGCCGCTGCCCGGCGTCAGCCAATGCGCGACCAGCATGCCCAGTGTCAGTGCCACGGCGCTGGTGACCACGTAACTGCCCAGCAGACGGCCGGCATGGCGACCGACGTCGGCGCCGCCTTCGCGGTTGGTCAGGCTCATGATCAGAGCGCCGAACACCATCGGCACCACCACGAACTGCAGCAGGCGCAGGAAGATCTGTCCCACCGGCGTCAGCAGGTGGCTGTCGAGCCAGGCGACGCTGCCCTCGGGCAGAGCGTCTGCCCCGGCGTTCAGGGCAAGGCCGCTGAGAATGCCCAGCCCCAGGGCGAGCAGTATCTGGCGTGTGACGGACATGGTGGCTCCGAAGCGATGGCGTGAGTCTGAATTCGAGGGAGGCTAATGTGCTACCGGGAGGCTGTTATATCAACAATCGCTTTGAGATTGTTTTGGAATAACACAAGAAGCGCTTAAGGAGCGCAAGGCGTCCGCAGGCGCGGCGCTGAGAGATGAGGAGGGCCAGACATGACAACGCCGCCACGGCAGGGCCGTGGCGGCGTTGTCAGCTGGCGGGCAGCAGAGGCTTACATGTTGGGGTAGTTGGGGCCACCGCCGCCTTCCGGCGCGACCCAGGTGATGTTCTGCGCCGGGTCCTTGATGTCACAGGTCTTGCAGTGCACGCAGTTCTGGAAGTTGATCTGGAACTGCGGCTCACCGGCTTCCTCGACGATCTCGTAGACACCGGCCGGGCAGTAGCGCTGGGCGGGCTCGGCGTAGCGCGGCAGGTTGTCACGCACAGGAAGCTCCGGGTCGGACAGGCGCAGGTGACACGGCTGGTCTTCCTCGTGATTGGTGTTGGAGAGGAACACCGAGGACAGCTTGTCGAAGGACAGCTTGCCGTCCGGCTTGGGGTACTCGATCTTCGTGCATTCAGCCGCCGGGCGCATGCGCGCGTAGTCCGGTGTGGTGTCATGCAGGGTCGGCAGGCGGCCGCCCGTCAGCTGGTCGAGGAAGTTGTAGGCGCCACCGAGGAAGGTGCCGTACTTGTGCATGGCCGGGCCGAAGCTGCGCGAGGCGTCCAGCTCCTCATAGGCCCAGCTGTCCTTGAAGCGCTTGCCGAAGTCGACCAGGTCTTCACCGCCTTCGTCACCGCCCTTGATGGCGTCGAACACGCTTTCCGCCGCCAGCATGCCGGACTTCATCGCGGTGTGCAGACCCTTGATCTTGGCGAAGTTGAGCGTGCCGGCGTCACAGCCGATCAGCAGACCGCCCGGGAAGCTCATCTTCGGCAGGCAGTTGAGGCCGCCCTTGGCGATGGCGCGCGCACCGTAGGAGACCCGCTTGCCGCCCTCGAGATGGCGGGCCAGGGTCGGGTGCTGCTTCATGCGCTGGAATTCATCGAAGGGTGACAGGTACGGGTTGTCGTAGGCGAGATCGACGATCAGTCCCACCACCACCTGCTGGTCATCGGTGTGATAGAGGAAGAAGCCGCCTTCGGCGTTGCCCTTGAGCGGCCAGCCGCTGCCGTGCACCACCAGTCCTGGCTGATGCTGTTCGGCGGGCACATCCCACAGCTCCTTCAAGCCGATGCCGTAGTGCTGGGCATCCGCTTCGCTGTCGAGCGAGAAACGCGAGATCAGCTGCTTGCCCAGGTGGCCACGGCAGCCCTCGGCGAACAGGGTGTACTTGCCGCGCAGCTCCATGCCCGGCATGTGGCCATCCTTCTCGCTGCCATCGGCGGCCACGCCCATGTCACCGACCACGATGCCGCGCACCGTGCCATCTTCACCATGCAGCACTTCCTGGGCGGCGAAGCCCGGGAAGATCTCGACGCCCAGCTCCTCGGCCTGCTCGCCCAGCCAGCGCGTCAGGTTGCCGGCGCTGATGATGTAATTGCCGTCGTTGTGCATGGTCCTGGGGACCAGTGCATTGGGGATGACCTGCGCTTTCTGGTCATCCTTGAGCAGCACGACCTCGTCACGGGTGACGGCCGTCTTGAGCGGTGCGCCGCGTTCGGCCCAGTCGGGGAACAGCTCGGTCAGTGCACGCGGTTCGAGCACGGCGCCGGACAGGATGTGCGCGCCGACTTCAGAACCTTTCTCGACCACGCAGACCGTCAGCTCCTTCTCGGCCGCGTTGGCCTGCTGCATCAGTCGGCAGGCCGCCGCCAGGCCGGAAGGGCCGGCACCGACGATGACCACGTCGAAATCCATGAATTCGCGTTCCATGACCCGTCTCCTCAATCTTTGCGCCGTCAGGGCCCCGCGGATCCGGCGGGGCGGGCGTGTCACGAACGACCATGGCCGTCCGCTGGGCAGTGGACCTCCGGCGTGGCGTGCGTCAGGGCACGACTCGCCGGAGTGAAAATAGGGGTGCGACTCACGCTGGTACGCCATGTCCTGCACGGACGATCGGCCGCTCGACACAAGGCGCTGGCGCGAAGCAGCCGCATAGCATGCCGCAACAGTAGCATTTAAAACGACCGTTTGTTTATTATGCTTGGGTCTGACGTAATAGCCACCGGGGGGCGTTGCAGGAAATCGCCCGATGGGTTTCACGCTCGGGCGTGTTGAGAGTGATTGTCAGGTTTGACCCCGGCAACCAATTCTGCGCAAGATGCCCGCATGAGAATGGCGGCGCCCGGACAATGAAAACCACGCCGGTCTGGCTGACTTCATCCGTCGGGTGCCAGCGGATATCGTGGCGAGACACTTGTCATCACGGTCATCTGTGGAAGATATTCACCTATCAAACGCTTGCATGAATCGAGCGCTGGCGGCCTCACGGTCACTGGTACTCCATGAGAAATCAGCGAGGACACCATGAAAGTACTCGTCGCGGTGAAACGCGTCATCGATTACAACGTCAAGATTCGCGTCAAGGCTGACCAGTCTGACGTCGAGCTGACCAACGTCAAGATGGCCATGAACCCCTTCTGCGAGATCGCCGTGGAAGAAGCGGTGCGCCTGAAGGAAAAAGGCGTGGCGACCGAAGTCGTGGCCGTCACCATCGGCCCCAAGGCCGCCCAGGAACAGCTGCGTACCGCGCTGGCGCTGGGTGCCGATCGCGCCGTGCAGGTGATGACCGATGACGCCGTCGACTCGCTGGCCGTGGCCAAGCTGCTGGCCAAGGTGGTCGAGGAAGAACAGCCCGGCCTGGTGATTCTCGGCAAGCAGTCCATCGATGCCGACAACAACCAGACTGGTCAGATGCTGGCGGCACTTACCGGCATGGGGCAGGGCACCTTCGCTTCCGAAGTGGCGGTCGATGGCGAGAGCGTCAATGTCACCCGCGAGATCGATGGCGGCCTGCAGACCGTCAAGCTGAACCTGCCGGCGGTGGTCACCACTGACCTGCGCCTCAACGAGCCGCGCTACGCCAAGCTGCCGGACATCATGAAGGCCAAGAAGAAGCCGCTGGATGTGAAGACGCCGGAAGAGCTGGGTGTCTCCACGGCCTCCAAGGTGTCGCTGGTCAAGGTCACGCCGCCGGCCGAGCGTCAGGGCGGCATCAAGGTCGGCTCCGTCGATGAGCTGGTGGACAAACTCAAGAACGAAGCAAAGGTGATCTCATGAGCATTCTCGTCATTGCCGATCATCATGATGGCCAGCTGACCAGCAGCACCGCGAGTGTCGTGGCAGCCGCAACCGCCATCGGTGGCGATATCGATGTGCTGGTCGCCGGTGAGGGCGTAGGCGCCGTCGCCGAGCAGGCCGCCAGGCTTGCCGGCATCGCGCGTGTGCGTGTCGCCGACAATGCCGTCTACGCCCATCAGCTGGCCGAGAACCTGTCGGCACTGGTCGTGGCGTTGGCCGATGACTACAGCCACGTGCTGTCCAGTGCCTCCACCACTGCCAAGAACTTCATGCCGCGTGTCGCGGCACTGAAGGACGTGGCGCAGATCTCCGAGATCATCGCCGTCGAGAGCGCCGATACCTTCCAGCGCCCGATCTACGCCGGCAACGCCATCGCCACCGTCAAGAGCGACGATGTGCTCAAGGTCATCACCGTGCGTGCCACCGGCTTCGATCCGGTCGCGCTCGACGGACAGGCGGCCATCGAGGCCGTGGACGTGGTCGAGGATGCAGGTGTCTCGAGCTTCGTCGAGGAAACCCTGGCCGAAAGCGAGCGCCCTGAGCTGGGCTCCGCCAAGGTGGTGATCTCCGGTGGCCGCGGCATGGGCAACGGTGAGAACTTCGCGCTGCTCAACGGTATCGCCGACAAGCTGGGCGCCGCCATCGGTGCCTCACGCGCTGCGGTCGACGCCGGCTTCGTGCCCAACGACATGCAGGTCGGCCAGACTGGCAAGATCGTCGCGCCGGACCTCTACATCGCCGTCGGCATCTCCGGGGCGATCCAGCATCTGGCGGGCATGAAGGACTCCAAGGTCATCGTCGCGATCAACAAGGACGACGAAGCGCCGATCTTCCAGGTCGCGGATTACGGCCTGGTCGGCGATCTGTTCGAGGTACTGCCGGAGCTGGAAGGCAAGCTCTGAGCAAGGCCCTGCAAGGCTGAGGCCGAGACACCGCAAGGTGGCCTGGCCCATCAACGCGACCCGCTTCGGCGGGTCGTGTTTTTTTGTGTCTGCGGGCAAGGGTTGGGGCGAGGGCAGGGGAGAGAGCGTCAGGAGAAAAGTGCAACGCTGCATTGCAGGTTTCAGGGCCTGCTGATGGGGCAGAGCGAGGCAAGATCAATTGATAATTGTTCTTGTTTGTAATACCGTCCATGCCAGTGATTTGCATTTCCACTCGGAAGCCACTAGCGGCCTGGCAGGCGACCGAGGATGCAACCAAGCCTAGTTCTTCAGGAGATGTCCGTGCGGCGTTCGACTTCTTTCCCCTTCCCGTGCGTGCGAGCCCTTGGCGGCCTGCTCCCGGCGCTGGTGCTGCTTGCACCGCTGACAGCCACCGCATTGCCGGCGCATGCCGAGACACTGCGTGACAGTGCCGCCACTCATCAGGAAACCCAGCGTGAGCTGCAGGCGCGCATCGATGCCGCCGATGACGAGACGCGTGCGCTGCTGGTGCGCCTGCGTGAAGCGCGTCAGGAAGCCGCGCGTCTGGAAAGCTATACCGCGGAGCTGACGCCGCTGAATGCTGACCGCGCGGCGCGTATCGAGCGCCAGCGCACGGCGCTGGAGAATCTCGAGGCCACGCGTGAGTCGCTGCCGGGCCTGCTGCGTCAGCAGGTCGAGGAGCTGGCGGACTTCATCGAGCAGGATCTGCCGTTTCTCAAGGACGAGCGCCTCGCGCGCGTCCAGCGTCTGCGTGACAACCTCTCCAATGCCAGCCTGAGCAATGACGAGCGCCTCGATCAGCTGCTCAACGCCTGGCAGCAGGAGCTGAGCTACGGTCAGGGCTTCGATACCTGGCGCGCTGGGCTGGTCGGTGGGGAAGACACCGAGGTGCAGTATCTGCGTGTCGGCCGCGTCGGCCTCTATTACCTGACGCTGGATGGTCAGCATGGCGGCGCCTGGCAGGCCAGAAATGGCAGCTGGCAGGTGCTGGATGACAGCGGCCTGGAAGCGCTGCGCAAGGGCATCAGCATGGCGCGTGACCAGCAGGCACCGTCACTGGTGACCCTGCCGCTGTCGGTGCCGGTCGAGGACGTCGAGCTGGCTCCGAAGGGGCGCCTGTCGCAGTCCGCGCTCGAGAGCGCCGATCAGGCTGCCGCGGCAGTCACCAGCACACGTACCACCACTACCCGTACCGCGCAGGAGTCCAGCTGATGGCGACGAATTCACAAGCGCCACGTGCGTCTCTGTCACGCCTGTTGCTGACGGCCGGCACCTTGGGGCTGCTGACATTGTCATCTCCCGCCGTGCTGGCGGCGACCGGCAGTGCCGAGCAGTCATTGAGCGTCGAGCAGTTCGAACAGGCCGCCAGTCAGGCCGAAGGCCGCGATCAGGCGCGTCTCGACACCCTGTTGTCGGATCGCGAGGCACTGCAAGCGGCGGTCAGCGAGGCCGAGGCGCGGCGTGACAGCCTGCGCGAGACGCGCGCGACCCTCGAGGCCGAGGCGCAGGAACAACAGGCGACCCTCAGCGGTCTGGACGAAGAGCGTCAGGCCCAGCAGGGCGATCTCGGTCAGGTATTCGAGGTGGCACGCAAGCATGCCCGCGAGACGCGTGAAGCCCTGGCGGGCAACTGGCTGCTGGTCGGCGGCCAGGCGCGTCTGCCGGACCTGGGGCCGCGCGATGAGGTGCCGGGCCGCGAGCGACTCGCCGCCCTGACCGCGGACATCCGCAGCATCGCCACCGAAAGCGGTCGCGCGCTGCGCTTCCAGGCACCGCTGGCCGGGCCGGATGGCAGCATCAAGCCGCGTGAGATCGTGCGCGTCGGCGAGCAGATGGCCTTCAGTGGTCGCCACCTGCTGGCGCCGCTGTCGGAAGACAAGGCCGTGGATGGCCCCTCGGCGCTGGACACCCTCGGCCTTGCGGGTACCACGCCGCTGCGCATTCGCAAGCAGCTGGCGGCCTTCGATGCCGGCGACAGTGATCGCCTGAGCTTCGACCCCACCGGTGGCGATGTCACCCAGGCGCTGGCGCGGGCACCGCGTCTCGGTGAGCGCCTCAAGCAGGGCGGCGCCGTCGGTTATGTCATCGTCGGCCTGGGCGTGCTGGGCCTGATCATCGCGCTGATCCAGCTGGTGCGTCTGTCGCTGACCCGCCGGGCGGTCAAGCGTCAGGAAGCCGACCTGAGCCAGCTCAGTGACGACAACCCGCTGGGCCGTGTGCTGCATCGCTTTGAAGGCATGCGCCACGATCACGAGCCGGAAGCGCTCGAAGCCCGTCTCGATGAGGCATTGCTGGCCGAGCAGCCCAGGCTCGAACGTGGCCAGGCGCTGGTCAAGCTGCTGGCTGCCATCGCGCCGCTGCTGGGTCTGCTGGGTACCGTGACCGGCATGATCGGCACCTTCCAGTCGATCACTGTCTTCGGTACCGGCGACCCCAAATTGATGGCCGGCGGTATCTCCCAGGCGCTGGTGACCACCGTGCTGGGTCTGGTGACCGCCGTGCCGCTGCTGTTCGCCCAGACCGGGCTTTCCAGTCTGTCCAAGGGCCTGATGGGCCGCCTCGAGGGCCGCGCCAGTGCACGTCTGGCCGATCACCTCGAGAAGCGCGCCCCGAGCAAGGCTGCCAGCGCGGCGGCGCGTCAGCGGGATACCGAGCATGCCTGATTCGTTGGCCGCCTCTTCCTTGCTGAGCGGTGGCTTCGCGCCAGTGATGCGGCTGGTGGAAAGCGGTGGCCCGCTGATCGTGGTGATCTGCCTGATCGCCATGGTGCTGTTCGGGCTGGCGCTGGAACGCGGCCTCTACTGGCGGCTCGTGCATCGTCCGGCGCGTCAGCGGTTGATCCACGACTGGGTGGCGCGCAGCGAGCACCACAGCTGGTCGGCGCTCACCCATCGCGAAGTGCTGACCCGTGAGCTGCTGTCACGCCTGCGCGCGCCGCTGCCGTGGCTCAAGCTGCTGGTGCTGATCTGTCCGCTGGCAGGCCTGTTGGGCACCGTGACCGGCATGATCCATGTCTTCGATTCGTTGGCGATCGCCGGCACCGGCCAGGCGCGTGCCATGGCCGATGGTGTGGCACGCGCCACGCTGCCGACGCTGGCCGGCATGGCGGTCGCGGTGGTGGGCCTGATGTTCGTCACGCGCTTCGAGCGCGTGGTGCGTCGTGAAGACCAGCGCCTGCACGACCGTCTGGCGCGCGCCGTCGACGATGCACGTTCCGGCATGTCCGCTGCGAACGGTTTTGATTCCTCCTCTGATACAAGCGAGACACCACATGCGTAGACGTCGCATGGAGGCCGCGGAAGACAGCGGCGAGATCAATCTGACGCCGATGCTGGATGTCGTCTTCATCATGCTGATCTTCTTCATCGTCACCACCAGCTTCGTCAAGGAGTCCGGGGTCGAGATCCAGCGTCCGGAAGCCTCCAACGCCACGGCGCGCCCTGACGCGGCGGTCATGGTCGCCATCACCGCCGAGGGCGCGGTGTGGGTCGACGGCAAGCCGGTGGATGCCCATCGCGTCGGCGACGCCGTGGCCGATCTTGCCGATGGTCAGCCGGTGGTGATCCAGGCCGACAGCCGCTCACAGACCGGTCTGCTGGTCGAGACGATGGATGCACTGCGCAACGCGGGTGTGCAGGACATCGCGGTCGCCGCCTCGAAGGGCGAATGACATGACGCGACGCCTGTATGCCAATCGACTCGTCGGGCTTGTCGGCGGCGCCTTGCTGGCGCTGGTGCTGTTCTATGCGCTGGCCTTGCTGGTTGCGCCGCCGGTGAACGACACGCCGCCACCGGAGCCGCTGTCGGTCTCCACCGTTCAGGCGCCTGAAGAGGCGCCGGAGCCCGCACCGGCGGCGAGTGAAAGTCTGCCCACGCCGCCGGCCGAGCCACCGCCGCCACCCAAGGCAGCCCCGATGCCGGCGCCCAAGGCGACAAGCCCGGTGGCGATTCCCGAGGTCAAGACGCCATTGCCGCCGACGCCAGAGCTGACCATGGATGACAGCCTGCCGCCGCTGGAAGTCGAGCGTCCGCCCAAACCGACCCCCAAGCCGAAACCGACGCCGAAACCGGCACCCAAGGCCAAGCCGGAACCCAAGGCGGTCGCCAGGCAGGCCGAGGCCGCTTCATCGGCGCAGTCGGCGTCTGATGCGTCGTCACAGGCCGCGGCGAAGCCGTCAAAGCCCAAGGCGGCCCCGGCGGCGCAGGGTGGTTCACCGCGGCCCACCGTGCGCACCGCTCCCGAATATCCGAGTCGCGCGCGTCGCCGCGGCATTGAGGGCTTCGTCGAGGTGGCCTTCGTGATTCGTCCGGACGGCAATGTCGATGGCGGCTCGCTGCGGGTGGTGCGTGCCGAGCCGTCGGGCGTGTTTGACCGGGCGGCGATGAAGGCGATCGCGCGCTGGGAATTCCCGGCCGCGGGCAATGCGCGCCAGGCGCGCCAGCGGCTCGAGTTCCAGTTGCGTTGAGGCAACCCATGACCCCATGGCGCGGGCTTTCATCGGGTGTCTGATGTGTGTCATATGTCGTCATCTCTGATGCCGTGGACTTATCGGCAATGCGCCGGGTCATGGCAGCGATGAACGCAAGAGGAAAGACTCATGGTAGCGAAATCCACACCGCCGCAGGACGCCGACAGCGCTGAGCGATCGCGAGGCCTGATGGCGCGGGCGCGCCAGCTGCTGACACGCGGCGGGCGCCGACTCACCCGCGTGACGCTGGTCTCGACCTGCCTGATGCTGATGATGGAAGTTGGTGGCATCAGTGCGGCCCATGCGGCGACGCGCGTCTCCGCCGAAGTGGCGGGGCAGTTGCGTACGCTGCAGTCACGGCTGGATGAAGGCGATTATGACGCGGTCGGTGAGCGCGCCGAGCGTGAGGCCAAGCGCCAGCGTGGTGAAGTGCGTGCGCTGTATCTGTCATTGGCGGCCAGTGCGCGTGCGCGCCAGGGCGATCAGGCCCAGGCGGCGCGTCTGTATGCCGAGGCGCGTCGCCTGCCGGGCGTCAATGCCTCCCAGGCTCGCGAGTGGCTGCGTCGTGAAGCGATGCTGCGCCTGCGCGCCGGTGAGCGCGATAGGGGTATCGCTCGTCTTGCGGAATATCTGCACGGCGGCTCGGCGAGTGCCGATGACCTGTGGCTGGCGGTCAGTCTGGAAGCCAACCGTGGTGACTGGGCGCGCGCCGAGGACTGGCTGGAGCGTGCCAGCAAGGCGAGTGCGCCGAGCGGTGATCGCCTGAAGCTGGCCGTCAGTGTCTATCAGCAGACCGGCCGCCATGGCGCGGCGGTGGCGCTGGTCGAGCAGGGGCTGGGCGAGTCACGCGATCCGCAGGACTGGCAGCGTGCCGTGGCGCTCTATCAGCGCCTCAACCAGAACACCCGCGCCGCCAGTACCTGGGAAGCGGCATGGGCAGCGGGGATCGTCAGCGGCAGTGATGCCTATCAGCAGCGAGTCGACCTGCAGCTGGCGGCCGGTGCGCCGGCACGGGCGGCGGAGCTGATCAAGGCGGGGCTCTCGAAATCCGCGACACCCGAGGGGCAGCCGCTGCTTGACGATACCCCGGCGCTGCGTCGCCAGCTGGCGCAGGCCTGGACGGCGGCGCGCGATGTCGAGCATGCGCTCAAGGCGTGGGCAGCCGTCTCGCAGCAGAGCCAGTCACTCGAGGATGCCCAGCAGTATGCCGAGCTTGCCTATGACTGGGGGCGTTGGGAAACGGCGCAGCAGGCGCTGGCCGCGGCCGGTGAGCGTGGCGACGACTCGGCGCGTCATTGGCTGCTCTCCGGCGTGGTCGCCAGTCAGCTGGAGCAGTTCGACCCTGCGCGTGAAGCTTTCAAGAAGGCTCAGGCGCGTGGCGCCGAAGGGGCCGATGCCTGGTTGAAATCCGTCGCGCAGCGCTGATGACGTAAGACGCTTACGACCCAGCGCTGCCTGAGTATCACTGCAACGAAAACGCCGCCTTTCCTGATCGTCCTGAGACGGGAAAGGCGGCGTTTGCGTGTCTGGCGATCGTGTTCGCGCTGGCGTTGCTCAGCGCATCAGCCGATATCGGTCCACACTGGGGCGTGATCCGACGGCTTTTCCATGCCGCGCAGTGCGTAGTCGACACCGGAATCCTTGATCAGCGGAGTCAGGCCGGGGCTGGTCATGATCAGGTCGATGCGCAGGCCGCGCCTGGGCTCACGCTCGAAGCCGCGTGAGCGGTAGTCGAACCAGCTGAACTGGTCATCGACTTCCGGGTGCACATGGCGGAAGCTGTCGGTCAGGCCCCAGGCGTAGAGGCGCTCCATCCACTCGCGCTCGATGGGCTGGAAGCTGGTCTTGCCTTCGCGCAGCCAGCGCTTGCGGTTGGGCTCGCCGATGCCGATGTCGCGATCGGTGGCCGAGATGTTGTAGTCGCCCATCACCACCACATGCTGCTCGGGCTGGTGGTCTTCTTCCAGCAGGCGGAACAGCTGCTGATAGAAGCGCGTCTTGTAGGGGAACTTCACCGGGTGCTCGATATTCTCGCCCTGGGGGAAGTAGCCGTTGTAGACGATCAGCGGCTCGCCATTCGGGCCGTCGATCTCGACGCCGATCATGCGCTTCTGGGCATCCTCGTCGTCATCCGGCATGCCGTAGTGCACCTTCTTCGGCACCTGACGGGTCAGCATCGCGACGCCGTAGTGACCCTTCTGGCCGTGCCACACCACGTGATAGCCCAGCGCCTCGATGTGCGCGTGGGGGAATTCACTGTCCTGCACCTTGGTTTCCTGCAGGCCAATGACTTCCGGCTGATGCGTCTCGATCAGCGCTTCCAGCTGATGCGGACGCGCACGGATGCCGTTGATGTTGAAGGAAATCAGGCGCATCACGCTTCGCCTCCACCATCATCCTTGGAGGAGCTGTCTTCCTTTGCCGGCGCATCAGGGTGCAGCGGCAAAAGCGGCGCCGCGTTCATGCGTTCCAGCTTGGCGGCAGCCTGGGACTTGCGCTGGTCCTTCTTCTTGGCCACGTAACGCGGGCCGGAATGCACCTGGTCCGGGTTCTCGGCGCGCCACTTCTTGAAGTCCTTGCGGCGGCCGGTACGAATCTGCACCTTGTCGGCGATGGAGCGGCTCTTCTTTCTACGTGTCATCTTCGGGCTTTCCTGTTCGGTGTCGGCAGTCGCCAGCCTTGAGTCGCACGGCAAGGCCGCGGCACGCGGGCAACCGCATCAGTTGTCGGGCATTCTACCAGCCTGCATGGGGCGGGTGCCATGAGGGGCGTCGTGGTGAGAGGCATCGCGTGTCGTGCACGCGAGGATGTCTCGCGCCGAGTGCGTCATGATGCAGGGGCGCGAAGACGCCGGCGGGCTGGTACAATATGTCGGCGTTATCGTCGCTGCCCGCAGGTGAGGTGCGTGACTGGCCGCTTGAATCGGCGCCTTGTGTCTCATGCACGATGGCGGGTCGCCTGCCCCTCGGGGCGCGCTTCCCCTCACGCATGTCAGAGACAACGGCTTGCCGGACGCACCAGTCTTGCTGCCATTGCCCGTGCCAGCGACATGCAATATGCAATATATGAGTGTTACCTGAATGACCCTGGCAGGTACGCCGCCCCGGCCCAGACAGATAGACAGACGGGCGGCGGCGAACTGTCCCGTGGCGTGGCCAAGGTTGCCCGGCAGCCTGATGCCCGCTCGATGAAGAAGCCCTTTCGACCGACACGCAGTATCGGCCGTCCTTGTGGCGACCCATGAGCCTGTCCGTTGCGTGAGCCCGGCGATGACATGACCGGTGCCACGTGAGCAGACCCTCATGGCAGACGTCCGCTCCAGTCCCTTGCCGAACATTCGGGCAGGGGAGCGCTGGATGCGTGAATCCGTCAAGAACAGGTGAGAGCATTCGTGTCCTTCTGCACCCGAGGCCTGCGTGGCCCCGGAGACGCACACCCAGGGGGTGTTGCCGCAGAAGGGCGGGGGATGGCTCCCAATCCGGTAAAGGCGCATGCAGCCCGAGACTACCGCGCATCAGGCGCGAGTCAGGCGAACCAGGTGAGACGACTGGGCATGACGAACCAACCGGGTGTGGCCTGTCACGGCGAGATTCCGAGAACGACCCGCGCCTGTCGCATATGAACCCTTGAAAAGAACGGATTACATGAGCGAGACGGATCAGACCCAGCCAGCCGCTGAGCAGACTCAGCAAGAGCCGCAGGACCCGAACCAGAAGCCGAGAAAGCCCAAGCGTCGTCGTCGCAAGCCGCGTCGCTCCCAGTCCAAGTGGAACCTCGATCAGTTCCCGGTCGCGCCGGTCGCTGGCCAGTGGCGCTTCCATGATTTCGATCTGCCGCTGCCGCTGATGCGTGCCATCCAGAAGGCCGGCTTTGAATACTGCACCCCGATCCAGGCCCAGACCTTCGAGAAGGCACTGCTGGGTGGTGACGTGGTCGGTCGTGCCCAGACCGGCAGCGGCAAGACCGCCGCCTTCCTGATCGCTACCCTGGCCTACTTCCTGGAAGAGAAGGCGCCGGAAGGCCAGAAGCCGGGCGCGCCGCGTGCCGTCATCATCGCGCCGACCCGTGAGCTTGCGCTGCAGATCGAGAAGGACGCCAAGGCGTTCTCCGAATTCGCGCGCATCTCGGTGGCCTGCGTGGTGGGTGGCATGGACTACCAGAAGCAGCGTGAACGCCTCGAGCGCAAGGTCGACCTGCTGGTCGCCACGCCAGGCCGCCTGCTCGATTTCCATACCAAGCGCGATGTCGATCTCTCCGAGACCGAGGTGCTGGTGGTCGACGAAGCGGACCGCATGCTGTCGATGGGCTTCATCCCCGACGTCAAGCGCATCATCCGCGCCATGCCGCGTCCGGAAGAGCGCCAGACGCTGCTGTTCTCCGCCGAGCTGTCTTCCGACGTGCTGGGGCTGGCCGAGCAGTGGACGCATGAGGCGACTCAGGTCGCGGTCGAGCACGAAGCGACGGCTGCCATCGCGGCGGACAACGACGCCGTGCAGACCTACACCGTGAGCGATGATGACAAGCTGCGTCTGTTGATCAATCTGGTGAAGCAGGGCGAGATGGAGCGCTCCGTGGTCTTCGGCAATAGCCGTGGGCTGGTGCGCAAGATCAACGCCGCGCTCAAGGAAGCCGGTATCGAGTCGGCGGTGATGTCCGGCGCCGAGACCCAGACCGAGCGCCTGGAAGCCCATGAGGCCTTCCGCAACGGCAAGCTCAAGGTGCTGGTGGTCAGCGATGTCGCCGGGCGTGGCTTCGCACTCGAGGACGCGACCCATGCGATCAACTTCACGCTGCCGGAAGTGCCGGAAGACTACGTCCACCGTGCAAGCTTCAGCGATGTGACCTTGATCAGCTTCGTCGGTGAGGAAGATGTCTTCTCACTGCCGGAAATCGAAGACTACCTGCAGGAAACGCTGCCGCGTCAGCAGCCGCCCCAGGGCCTGCTGTAACGTCTGCTTGCCTCCGACCGGTCACAGAAAGCTGGCCGGCCGCGCAGGGCAGTCGAGGTAGATGGCAGTAGCACGCAAAGACGGCGGACAGCTCAGGCTGTTCGCCGTCTTGCGCTCCATGACCCGCAGGTTCGACGACAAGCAGCCAGTTGCCAGTTGTTGTCGAGCGGATGTCGTGGGTCAGGGGTGGATGGCCAGTTGAGGAGAGAGACACGCAATGCTGGAAGATAGCCTCAAGGGCGAGATTCAGGGCGCCTATCGCAAGTTGCTCGAGGGTCTTGAACTGACGCCGCGCTACGGGCAGCGGCTGATGATCGCCGAGATCGCGCGCACCCTGGGCAACATCGAGCAGAATCCGGAAGGCTATCGCCTCGGCAACGAGCATGTCTGCGTGCTGGAGGCCGGTACCGGCACCGGCAAGACGCTGGCCTATCTGCTCTCCGCACTGCCGGTGGCCAAGGCGCGTGGCAAGCGGCTGGTGGTCTCGACCGCGACCATCGCGCTGCAGGAGCAGGTCATGCATCAGGACCTGCCGGCGCTCAAGAAGCATTCGGGGCTGAGCTTCGACTACGCCCTGGCCAAGGGCCGTCGCCGTTACCTGTGCGTGCAGAAACTGGATCAGGCGCTGGAAGGTGTCGAGGACAACCCGACCATGGCGCTGTTCGAGCGTGACATGATCGCCAGCGACGGCGGCAGCTTCGTGGAGCTGGCCGGCAAGATGGCTGAGGACTATGCCAGCGGCGAGTGGGCAGGGGACCGCGACAGCTGGCCTCTGCAGGTCGAGGACCGCGACTGGGCGCGTCTGACCACGGACCACCGTCAGTGCACCAATCGCCGCTGCAGCCACTTCTCGGCGTGTGCCTTCTTCCGTGCCCGTCGTCAGCTGGAGCAGGCCGACATCATCGTCGCCAACCATGACCTGGTGCTGGCGGACCTCTCGCTGGGCGGCGGGCTGGTGTTGCCATCGCCCAGTGACTGCATCTACGTCTTCGATGAGGCGCACCATCTGCCCGACAAGGCGCTGGATCACTTCCATCACCGCACGCCGATCAATCAGACGCTGCGCTGGCTGGGCAACCTCAAGAAGTCGCTCACCGAGCTGAATGCGGCGCTGGGCAGTCAGCCGACCATCGGCCGTCTGCTGGCGCGCATGCCCGAGTTGCTGGCGGATATCGAGCCGCGTCTGGGCGAGGTGTTCGGGCTGGGGCATCAGCTGGCGGATCTGCCCAATGGGGCCGGCGAGGACGTCACCAATCATCGCTTCGAGCGCGGTCAGGCACCGGAGGCGCTCAAGGAGCTGGGCCACAACCTGCTCAAGGGCTTCGCGGAGCTGTCGCGGGCGCTGGAGCAGATCGCCGACATCCTGCGTGAGAGCCTGGACCCGGAGAAGGCCACCGGCCTGCCCAAGGAGAATGCCGAGGATTGGCTGCCGCTGGTGGCCCTGCTGCACGGGCGTGCGCTGGAGGCCCATGCGCTGTGGGAGGCCATCGGCCTGAGCGACCCTGCCGATGGGCCGCCGCATGCGCGCTGGCTGACCTTCGAGCGCTTCAATGGCGAGCCGGAGATGACCGTCTCGGCAAGTCCGGTGTCGGCCGCGGAAACGCTGGCGCGCCATCTGTGGGGCGCCTGTTTCGGCGCGGTGCTGACGTCGGCGACCCTGACGGCGCTCAATCGCTTCGAGCGCCTGCAGGAGCGCGCAGGCCTGGCCAATCGCTATCGCTATCAGCGCCTGCCCAGCCCGTTCGACTATGGCAAGGCGGTGCTGGCCATCCCGCGCGAGGCGGTGGAGCCGTCGCCACCCGGTCCGCATGAGCAGGCGATCGTCGACTTCGTCAATGCGCTGGATGTGCGCGAGGCGGTGCTGGTGCTGTTCAGCTCGCGCAAGCAGCTGGCGGCGGTCAACAAGGCGCTGGATGGCGAGACCCGCAAGCGGGTGCTGGCGCAGAGTCGTCTGCCCAAGCATGAGCTGCTCAGTCAGCACCGCAAGGCGGTGGATGGCGGGCGCGGCAGCATCATCTTCGGGCTGGCGAGCTTCGCTGAGGGCATCGACTTGCCCGGCAAGTATCTGACCCACGTGGTGATCACGCGGCTGCCGTTCGCGGTGCCGGATGACCCGGTCGGTGCGACGCTGGCGGAGTGGATCGAGTCGCGGGGCGGCAACCCGTTCATGCGTATCGCGGTGCCGGATGTCTCGATCAAGCTGGTGCAGGCCTGTGGGCGCCTGATTCGCAAGGAAGCCGATGAAGGGCGTATCACGATTCTGGATCGACGCATCCTGACCAAGCGTTACGGTCAGCAGTTGATCGAGGCCTTGCCGCCCTTCGTGCGCGAGATCGATGGCGTGCGCCAGAACTGATGGGGCAGGAGTGATGGGGCAGAACTGATGGGTCAGGGCTTAACGGTCAAAGCTGGCCCGTCAGCTGCCGACCCAGCAGCCACAAAAAAGCCCCGCCAATCGGCGGGGCTTTTTCATTCATCCAATGCTGCCGGTCTGAAACCAGTGGCTTCTGGCCCCAGGCTTCTGGCTCAGGCTTCGGCAGGCTGCTCGAGGCGGGCGCGCAGCGCGTCCTTGAGCTTGGCGTCCATGGTCTTGAAGGTGTCTTCGGTGGTGGCCCAGTCGATGCAGGCATCGGTGATGGAGACGCCGTATTCCATCTTGCTGCGGTCGGCATTGATCTTCTGCGCGCCCCAGTTGATGTGCGACTCGACCATCAGACCCATGATGGAGCGATTGCCCTCGAGGATCTGCTGGGTGACGTTCTCCAGCACCAGCGGCTGCAGGCCCGGGTCCTTGTTGGAGTTGGCGTGGGAGCAGTCGACCATCAGGTTGGCGGTGACGCCGGCCTTGGCCAGTTCCTGCTCGGCCAGCGCGACGCTGACGCTGTCGTAGTTCGGCTTGCCGTTGCCGCCACGCAGCACGACGTGGCCGTAGGCGTTGCCACGCGTGCGGATGATCGCGACCTGACCGGCCTGGTTGATGCCCAGGAAGTTGTGGCCGTGAGACACGGACTGCAGGGCATTGACGGCGACATCCAGCGAGCCGTCGGTGCCGTTCTTGAAGCCGACCGGGCACGACAGGCCAGAGGCCATCTCGCGGTGGGTCTGGGATTCGGTGGTACGGGCGCCGATGGCGGACCAGCTGATGCAGTCCTGCAGGTACTGCGGGGAGATCGGGTCGAGGGCTTCGGTGGCCAGCGGCAGGCCCATCTCGGCCAGTTCGACCAGCAGGCCGCGCGCGATGTGCAGGCCTTCCTCGATCTCGAAGGTGTCATTGAGGTGCGGGTCGTTGATCAGGCCTTTCCAGCCGACGGTGGTACGCGGCTTCTCGAAGTAGACGCGCATCACGATGTAGAGGCTGTCCTTCACTTCCTCGGCCAGTACCTTCAGGCGGCGTGCGTAGTCACGGGCGGCGTCCAGGTCATGGATGGAGCAGGGGCCGACCACGACCAGCAGGCGCGGGTCTTCACCGTCCAGAATGCGCTGGATGGTGCGACGGCCTTCGATGACGGTCTCTTCGGCCTTGGCGGTCAGCGGGATGTCCTGCTTGAGCGCTTCGGGGGTGATCAGCACGTCCTGTGACAGGACGTTGAGGTTGTTGACGTGTTGTTCTGACATGACAGTGTCCTGAGCGGTGTGCGGTCTGCATGGCTGCTAGCAGAGTCAGACGGGCGTCTTCGCGCCCGCCATCCGTGTTGTGCGTACTGAATGATGTCCATGGTATCTGCTGCATGCCGGCTTGTCAGCGCCCTTGGGTCAAATTTAATCAACTGTCAAGCTGGCTGGCGCTGACTTGAGGCTCGTGTGACTCAAGATAAGCGTAAATCGTAAAGAAATCGTTACGCTTTGACGTGTCAGCGTCGCCAAACGCTGTCATGACGGGAGTGAACACGCAAAACCTGAGGCTTTGACGGCATGGCGTCTTGCCGTACAAATGATAAACAGGAACACTGTGCGTTGATTTTGGTCGCGTCAGCGGGCCGCCGGGCGCTTTTTCGCCCCGCGCCAGGCATCGCATCCATCACAACGAATATCAAAGGGGCCGGATAACGCATGCGCGAGTCGCAATTCCTGTCAGGTGCTGATGCCCCGGGGATTCCTGATGTGGAGTCCGCAAGCGGTGCCTCCACTCCCGCGGAGGGAGCGAGTGAATGAGTGTCAATGAAACGGACCAGCAGTTGGTCGAGCGCGCCCAGAAAGGGGATAACCGCGCCTTCGATCTGCTGGTCAGGAAATATCAGCACAAGATTCTCGGCCTGATCAGCCGTTACGTACACGATCATTCAGAAGTGCAGGATGTCGCCCAGGAAGCCTTCATCAAGGCCTATCGTGCGTTGCCCAACTTCCGGGCCGAGAGCGCCTTCTATACCTGGATGTACCGGATCGCCATCAATACGGCCAAGAATCATCTGGTCTCGCGGGGCCGTCGTCCGCCGGGCACCGACATGGATATCGGCGATGCCGAGGTGGTCGATCAATCCGGTCGCCTGTCGGACATCGAGACGCCGGAAGCCGCCATGGCGCGCGATGAGCTGGAGAAGGTCGTCTTCGAGGCCATCGAGAAGCTGCCTGAAGACCTGCGCACCGCCATCACGCTGCGCGAATTCGATGGCCTGTCCTATGAGGATATCGCCGAGGTGATGCAGTGCCCGGTGGGCACGGTGCGTTCGCGTATCTTCCGTGCACGTGAAGCGGTCGACAAGGCGATCCAGGGGCTGGTCAGTCCCGCCTCGGCGGTGTCTGCCGTCGAGTGACGTCGCTGTTCTGCGTCGCCCCTGTGAGAGAAGAGCCACAAAAATTTTGTTGGTTAAATTCAATCAACTCAGTGGCTTGGCGAAATCTTGCAGCTAAAGTGAATGTTTTCTGAACGAATGGCGGAACAATCCGTGCGGCGCGTGTTCTTACTGTTCAGTAGTCATGTAGCTCAGCGACTGCGTGCATGAGCGCTGGAAAGTTGAGTGGTGAGGGGTAGGGCACGAAAGCCCCTCTTCCACGGCGCAGTAACGCTGTTTGCCGTTGGCCCGCTCGGGCCATCAGCCGCCATGGTGAATGACGCCATTTGTTGCCAGGAGTGCAGATTGAAGTCGTCGTTCAATCTGACGAGTGTGAGGGTATTTACGCATGAATCTGAAGACCACCGAATCCGTGAAGGAGTCGCTGTCCGCGCTGATGGATGCGGAGGGTGACGAGCTGGATCTGCGTCGTGTCCTCAAGGGGCTCGATGAGTCTCCTGAGGCTGCAGACACCTGGCGCCGCTATCACCTGGCGCGCAGTGCCATGCATCGTGAGCGTGAAAGCACCTTCACTCTGGATATCGCGTCGGCGGTCAGCGCCGAGGTCGAGCTGATCTCCCGCGAGGCTCCCGCGAGTGCACCGCCCGTGGCCGAGCGTCGCAGCCTGTTCTCCTTTGCCGGTTCCGCGGCCATCGCGGCAGGCGTCGCGGTGATGGTGATCACCGGTGTGCAGGTCTTCAATGGCGGCGACAATGCGGTGCCCGGCGGCGTGAACAGCGGTGCAGAGCTTGCCAGCGGTTCTTCCGTCAACCAGGGCGGTTCAGCCATCCAGGGCGGCACCGTGCGTCAGGTCAGCCAGCCGTCAGTGAATGCCGAGGCGTCTCAGTGGGTACAGCCCGGTGCCAACAGCGGCTTGATGCAGGTCGGCGTGACGCCCTCCAGCTCACGCCCGATGTTCATGGCGCCGCAAAGTAGCAGCTACGATTCCGGCATGTCGTCCAGCAATGTCGCCGCGGCGGATCTCGCCCAGCGGCGTCTGCTCGAGGCCTACCTGAGCCAGCATTCCTCGCGCGGCCCGGTGCCGGAGCGCAGTGAGTGGATCAGCCTGCAGGATGTTGCCCAGTAATATTCGCTGGATGACTGGCTTGCGCTGGCGTCGCTGCCAAGGCAGATGAAAGCAGCATGGACAGACAAGAAAAAGGGGCAGCCATTGGCTGCCCCTTTTTCTTGTCTGTATGTCCTGCATGCGCCCACGTGACCTGGTCGCGTCCGGCCAGTGCCGTCACTTGCTGGTGTGACCACGCTCGGCCTCAGTCATGCAGATAGCGATCTGCCGTCTGGATGTAGAGTGTCTCGACCTTGGCGCGTGCCCAGGGCGTGCGGCGCAGAAACTTGAGGCTCGAGTTGATGCTCGGGTCGCTGAGGAAGCAGTTGATGGGAATCAGCTCGCCCAGGGTCTCGAAGCCGTAGTGGTCCACCAGCCAGGTCAGCAGTGCCTTGAGGGTGACGCCGTGCAGCGGGTCCAGGCGGGAAGTGGATGGGGGTGCGTCGCTCATGCGGGCTCCTGTTGATGGTATCGTGGGCGCTTGTCGGGCCTGAGGCGCGTGAAGTGCCGCCGTGAATGACGCTATTCTACGCGTATGTGTCGCCAGTGCGCGGCGAGTTTTTGCAGGAGTCAGCAGGATGATGCAGGAAGAGGGGCAGGTCACGGGGCATGGCAAGGAAGGCGTCTGGGTCGAGACCCAGCGTCGCTCCACCTGTGGTGCCTGCAATGCGCGCAGTAGCTGTGGCAGCGGCCTGTTGAGCCAGTTTTCGCGTCGCAAGCCGCATCGCGTGCTGATCCATGTGCCGGCAGGCGAAGACTTGCCGATGGTGGGCGAGCGGGTGGTGATCGGCATCGATGAGTCGGCGTTTCTGCGCAGTGCGGGCCTGCTGTATGGCCTGCCGCTGGTCAGCGGCATGCTGGGGGGGATCGTGTCCGAGCAGCTGGCGGGCGCTGGCACCCTGGCGGTGCCGTTGGGCTTCGCGCTCTCGTTGGCGGCGGGCCTGATGGCCGTGCGCTGGCATGCCGCGCGTCCTGAGCGGCAGGCACTCTACCGGCCGCGCTTGATGCGTCGTCTCGGCATGGACGCGATGGCGATCAAGGCGCTGTAGTCGTCGTGCTCAAGTGATGACGTGCTCAAGTGATGACGTGCTCAAGTGTTAGCGGTAGTCGACTCTCTCGGCAGATCGGGGAGTGACTTGCGTAGTCGGCAGGTGGCGTCGTCAGTCTGCATCGGGCTGGCATCGGCACCTGTCGAATGTTGGCGACGCATGGTTGCGTCCAGCGCGGCACCAATCGCTGAACTTCAACGACGCTTCGACGTCAATGAGAAGGACGCCGCCAGCGATGTGACGCTGCCATCGTCAGTAGTTGCGTGATTGCACGCCTGATAACAAGTGATGACAGGACGTACCAGGAGCCGCACTGATGAAATCCCTTTCCCGCCTGATGGTACCTGCCTTGGCCATGGCTGCCCTGATGGGCTCCCAGCTGGTTCAGGCTCGTGAATTGCCCGACTTCACCCAGCTGGTCAAGGACTCGGCGCCCGCGGTGGTCAATATCGCGACCACCACCGAGATCCAGCGCAGCTCGGGGCCGGTGTTCCGAGGGCCCAATGGCGAAGAGATGCCCGAATTCTTCAAGCGCTTCTTCGGTGATCAGCTGCCTGGCCCGGGCCGCGGGGGCGTCGAGAAGCGCTCCAGTCTCGGGTCTGGCTTCATCATCTCCGATGATGGCTACATCATGACCAATGCCCATGTCATTGACGGTGCCGATGAGGTGATGGTGCGCCTCAACGACCGTCGCGAACTCAAGGCGCAGGTGGTCGGTGAGGACAAGAAGACCGATATCGCGCTGCTCAAGGTCAAGTCGGAAGACCTGCCGACCTTGCCGATGGGCGACAGTGATGCGCTGGAAGTCGGCGAATGGGTGGCCGCGATCGGCTCGCCGTTCGGCTTCGATCATTCCGTCACCGCCGGTATCGTCAGCGCCATCGATCGCACCCTGCCGTCGGACGCCTATGTGCCGTTCATCCAGACGGATGTGGCGATCAATCCGGGCAACTCCGGTGGGCCGCTGTTCGATCTCGATGGCGATGTGGTGGGCATCAACTCCCAGATCTATACCCGCTCCGGCGGCTTCATGGGCGTGAGCTTCGCGATTCCGATCAATGTGGCGATGGATGTCGCCGACAAGCTCAAGACCGATGGGCGCGTGGATCGCGGCTGGCTGGGCGTCGTCATTCAGCCGGTCTCCAAGGACCTGGCCGAATCCTTCGGGCTGGACCGTGCGCGCGGTGCGCTGATCGCCGATCTTGATCCGGACGGCCCTGCCGCCGCCGCTGGCCTCAAGAGTGGCGACATCATCACCGCCGTCGATGGCAAGGCGGTCGAGAGCTCGGCGTACCTGCCGCGCATGGTCGGCGCCAGCTCGCCGGGCGATTCGCTCAAGCTCTCCATCCTGCGCGATGGCAAGAGCCAGACGTTGACTGCCAAGGTTGGCCATTGGCCGGGCAGTGAGCAGGCGCATGCCACCAAGGCCAGTGACGACAAGCAAGGGCTGGGCGTTGCGGTGGCAGAGCTCGACAAGGCCAGCTTGAACGAGCTCAACCTCGATCACGGGGTGCGCGTGATGGAAGTCGACCCGCAGGGCGTGGCTGCCGAGGCAGGCATCAGCGCCGGCGATGTGCTGGTCGAACTCAATCAGCAGCCGTTGACCAGCGTGCAGGCGCTGCGCGATGTGGTCGCCAAGCTGCCGACCAACCGTCCGGTCTCGCTGCGCCTGGTGCGCAATGGTCGCCCGCTGTACATCGCACTGCGCATGCGTGCCGACAGCGACAAGTGATCCCGCCAGCGCCTGACGCAAGCGTCAAGAACCTGGGCGACGAGCGCGCAGGCAACAGAAGGTGACCGCCACCGGCACGAAGGCGGTCACTCCGGTAGCAGACGGGGCGCACGGGCGACTGTGCGCCCCGTCTGCTACCGGGCGGCCCTGCGGTTCACCCGAGTTCAGGCGGGTTGTGACAGGGCCGGAGGGGCGCAAAAGGCAACGCCTTCTATCATCGCTTGTGGTCGGACTGTACAATGCGTGCAATTCGATTTCCGTCGTCTCCCGTGTTGGCCGTGTGATTTCACGGAGACGGGCACAAATACAGAGCAGTGATCCATGACCGAACGCGTAACGCCGCCGTCCTTGAAGCATATCCGCAACTTCTCAATCATCGCCCACATTGACCACGGCAAGTCCACGCTGGCTGACCGCATCATCCAGCTGTGCGAAGGCTTGAGCGACCGTGAGCTCAAGGAGCAGGTGCTTGACTCGATGGACATCGAGCGTGAGCGCGGCATCACCATCAAGGCGCAGTCGGTGACCCTCGACTACCACGCTGACGATGGCAATACCTATCAGCTGAACTTCATCGATACGCCGGGCCACGTCGACTTCTCCTATGAAGTCTCGCGCTCGCTGTATGCCTGTGAAGGGGCGCTGCTGGTGGTCGATGCCGGCCAGGGTGTCGAAGCCCAGTCGGTGGCCAACTGCTACACCGCCATCGAGCAGGGCCTCGAGGTGCTGCCGGTCCTCAACAAGATGGATCTGCCGCAGGCGGACCCGGAGAAGGTCTCCCAGGAGATCGAGGAGATCATCGGTCTGGACGCGACGGACGCCTGTCAGGTGTCGGCCAAGTCCGGCATGGGCATGGAAGCGCTGCTCGAGCGTCTGGTACGTGACATTCCGCCGCCCAAGGGCGATCCGGAGGCACCGTTGCAGGCGCTGATCATCGATTCCTGGTTCGACAACTACCTCGGCGTCGTCTCGCTGGTGCGTATCTTCGACGGTACCCTGAAGAAGGGCGAGAAGATCCGCCTGAAGTCCACCGGCCGCGACTGGGAAACCGGCGCGATCGGTATCTTCACGCCCAAGCGCAAGGAAACCGGCGTGCTGCGCGCCGGTGAGGTCGGCTTCATCGTCGCCGGGATCAAGGACATCATGGGCGCGCCGGTGGGTGACACCATCGTGCACACCAAGACCGCCGACAAGGTCGAGCGTCTGCCGGGCTTTCAGAAGGTCAAGCCGCAGGTCTATGCCGGCATGTTCCCGATCAGCTCCGATGACTACGAGGACTTCCGTGATGCGCTGCAGAAGCTGGCGCTCAACGATGCCTCGCTGGACTACGAGCCGGAGAACTCCGACGCGCTGGGCTTCGGTTTCCGTGTCGGCTTCCTCGGCACCCTGCACATGGAGATCATCCAGGAGCGTCTGGAGCGCGAGTACAATCTCGATCTGCTGACCACCGCGCCGACGGTGATCTATGAGGTGCTGATGGACAACGGCGATGTGCTGCCGGTGTCCAACCCGTCCAAGCTTCCGGACATGGCCAACGTCGATGAGCTGCGTGAGCCGATCTGCCGCGCTACCATCCTCGTGCCGCAGGAATATGTCGGCAACGTCATCACCGAGTGCGTCAATCGTCGTGGCGTTCAGCTCGACATGCAGTTCCTGGGTAGCCAGATCCAGCTGATCTATGAACTGCCGATGGCGGAAGTGGTGATGGACTTCTTCGATCGCCTCAAGTCCATCTCCAAGGGCTATGCGTCGCTGGATTACAGCTTCGAGCGCTTCGAGGCGGCCAAGCTGGTGCGTCTGGACGTGCTGATCAACGGCGACCGCGTCGATGCACTGGCGGCGATCATCCACCGTGATCATGCACATGGCCGCGGCCGTCTGCTGGTCGAGAAGATGAAAGAGCTGATTCCGCGTCAGATGTTCGATGTGGCGATCCAGGCCGCCGTCGGTGGCCAGGTCGTGGCACGCTCCACCGTCAAGGCGCTGCGCAAGAACGTGACCGCCAAATGTTACGGCGGCGACGTCAGCCGCAAGAAGAAGCTGCTCGAGAAGCAGAAAGCGGGCAAGAAGCGCATGAAGCAGGTCGGCCGGGTGGAAATTCCCCAGGACGCCTTCCTTGCCGTGCTCAAGATGAACGACTGAGGCAGGCCGCCGTCTGGCGGCTTGCCACCAAGACCCAGGGCAGACAGGGACAACGATGGATTTCTCGCTTGTATTGGTGATTGCCGTAGCGGTAGCCGGCGTGGTGTGGTTGATAGACCTGGTTGCCCTGCGCAGTGCGCGCAAGGCGCGTGTGGCCAAGGCCGAGGCCTCCGTCGAAGGAGAACTGGACGCTGGCACGCGTGAGAAGCTGGCGCGCGACCCGTGGCCGGTGGACTATGCCAAGTCCTTCTTCCCGGTACTGCTGCTGGTGCTGGTGGTGCGCTCCTTCGCGTTCGAGCCGTTCCAGATTCCGTCCGGCTCGATGCTGCCGACGCTCAAGATCGGCGACTTCATCCTGGTCAACAAGTATGACTATGGCCTGCGCCTGCCGGTGGTCGACACCAAGGTGCTGGAAGTTGGCGAGCCGGAGCGTGGCGATGTGATGGTGTTCCGTTTCCCGGAGGATCCGTCCACCAACTTCATCAAGCGCGTCGTCGGCCTGCCGGGCGATACCATTCGCTACGAAGGCAAGCAGCTCTACGTGAATGGTGAGGCCATCGACAAGACATTGAATGCGCGCAACTCCAGTGAACAGTCCGGTGAAGACCTGCTGGATGAGACACTGGGGAAACACGCCCATCAAATCTACAATAACCCTCAGGACCCCGGCCCGCAGATGCGCGAGATCCGGGTGCCGGAAGGCATGTACTTCGTGATGGGTGACAACCGTGATCACTCCAACGACAGCCGCTACTGGGGCTTCGTGCCGGAAGAGAACATCGTCGGCAAGGCGGTGGCGGTGTGGATGCACTGGAAAGAAGGGTTCCCGGACTTTTCCTCGGTACGCCTGATTCATTGATCAGTGCATTGACCGGGCCGCCGAGAGGCGGCCCGGTCGTGTCTGGCAGGGCCACATTGGCCCGCCGGCCTTATCAGTGCGGATTTTCGACATGGGACGATGCGTCGTGCCTGCCATGTCAACCTGCTGTTCATCATGTCGGACCCGTGGCCACAAGCTTGCGGGCAGCGCGGCTGACGAATATCGGATTGGGATGGTGGCAATCGGCAACTCCTCAAGCCGCGTAGGCTTCGGGCATCGCGAGACATGTCGAAGACGACAGGCATCAGCCAGCATGACTGATGCACCATTCGACAGGACGCCCGCGGGCGTCAGCGACAAAAAGAGAGTAGGGAGACCTGTGAGTAGCCCGCTGAATGCCTTTGTAAAGCGTATCGGCCACACCTTCGAGGATGCGAGCCTGCTGGAACTGGCTCTGACCCATCGAAGCTATGGTGGCCAGAACAATGAGCGTCTCGAATTCCTTGGCGATTCCATCGTCAACTTCGTGATCGCCGAAGCGCTGTTCCTGCGCTTCCCCCAGGCCCGTGAAGGCCAGCTGTCACGCCTGCGTGCGCGTCTGGTCAAGGGCCAGACCCTCGCGGAGCTGGCGCGTGAATTCAATCTCGGCGAGAACCTGCGTCTGGGCTCCGGTGAGATGAAAAGCGGCGGTCACCGTCGCGAGTCCATTCTGGCCGATGCCGTGGAAGCCGTGATCGGCGCCATCTATCTGGACGCCGGCATGCAGGTGGCACGTGAACACGTGCTGCGCTGGTACGCCACCCGTCTTGAAGCGCTGAATCTTCAGGACACCCAGAAAGACCCCAAGACGCGTCTGCAGGAATTCCTGCAATCGCGTCAGGCGGCACTGCCGCGTTATGAGGTGACCAGCGTCGAAGGCGAAGCGCATTCGCAGACCTTCAGCGTCGATTGCCACGTCGAGATGATCGACACCAAGACCACAGGCGTCGGCTCCAGCCGCCGTCATGCTGAACAGCAGGCGGCCGAGTTCGCGCTGCAACTGCTCGAACCTGCCCGCGGAGGCCGCTCATGAGCCATACCCCAGAAGACAACGTCACCCCGAGCGGCGACGCCCCTGATCACTCCACTGATAACGGCGCCGGCACGCCGGATGCCCTCGAGGGCATGCTGGCCGCCGCCGGTGTCAGCGATCAGCCGCTGCCGGACACCCGCTGTGGCTTCGTCGCCATCGTCGGTCGCCCGAATGTCGGCAAGTCGACGCTGATGAACCACATCCTGGGCCAGAAGGTCTCGATCACCTCGCGTCGTCCGCAGACCACGCGTCACCAGGTGATGGGTATCCACACCGAAGAGGGCACCCAGTGCGTCTTCGTCGATACCCCGGGGATCCACATCATGCAGCGCGATCGCAACAAGGCGATCAACCGCTTCATGAACCAGGCCGCCACCCAGGCGCTGCGTGACGTCGATGCCGTCGTCTTCATCGTCGACCGCACCCGCTGGATGGAAGAAGACCAGATCGTGCTCGAGAAGCTGGCCCACGTGAAGGCGCCGGTGATCCTGGTGGTCAACAAGATCGATTGGCTCAAGGACAAGACCACCCTCGCGCCCTGGCTGCAGAGCCTGCAGGAGCGTCGTGACTTCGCGGCCATCATTCCGATGTCGGCCAAGAACGGCACCAACATCGATCTGCTGCTCGAGAACGTGATGAAGCGTCTGCCACAGGGCGAGCACATGTTCGCGGACGACCAGATCACCAACAAGAGCTCTCGCTTCCTGGCCTCCGAGCTGGTGCGCGAGAAGGTGATGCGTCAGCTGGGCGATGAACTGCCCTACCAGATGACCGTCGAGATCGAGGAATTCAAGACCGATCAGCGCGGCACCCTGCACATCAGCGCGCTGATGATGGTCGAGCGTCAGGGTCAGAAGAAGATCCTGATCGGCGAGAATGGTGAGCGCATCAAGAACATCGGCCGTGAAGCGCGTCTCGAGATGGAGCGCGCCTTCGACGCCAAGGTCATGCTGAACCTGTGGGTCAAGGTCAAGCGTGGCTGGTCGGATGACGAGCGTGCCCTGAAGAGTCTGGGTTACACCCACGACAAGGACTGACGACGTCGCGCGAGCGGTGCAGGGTGGTGGCGATCCCAAAGGGGCGTGACTGCCGTGTGCCGCCCGTCGCCGATTCGATGTTCTCGCGGTCTCTGCCGCGCACCGCCTGGCCCTGTCCAGGCGGTCTCGTTTCTTGCCAGCCCCTCTGCCAGCCCCTCTGCCAGTCCTTCTGCCAGCTTTTTTTGCCAAGCCACCGTCTGACGTGAGCCTGCCTGATGACGCCGCAACCGGCCTTCCTGCTGCATCGCAAGCCTTACCGTGAAACCAGTGCCATCATCGAATTGTTGACCCTCGAACACGGACGGGTGCGCGCGGTGGCGCGTGGCGTTCAGCGCCCGGGCAGCAAGGCGCGTGCCCGACTGCAGCCGTTCACGCCCTTGCATGTCACCTGGCGTGGCGAGAGCGATCTCAAGACTCTCAACCTGATGGAGACCGGCGGCAGCGCCAGTCTGCTGGCGGGCGAGGGGCTGTTGTGCGGGTTCTACGCCAATGAGCTTTTGACCCGCACGCTGCCGGTGGAAATGCCGGTGCCGGAGCTGTTCGCGCTCTACTCGCTGACATTGGATGAAGTGGCACTGCCCGCCAGACGCGCCCCCGCGCTCAGACGACTGGAATACAGTCTGCTGGAAGCGCTGGAACAACTGCCGCAATTTCGCGGCCTGGATGACAGCCCCTTGATGCCGGACGTGCGCTATGACTATGTGGTCAGTGAACGTCGCTTTCAGGCGCAGCCGCCAGGCGCGGCAGGCATCGAAGGCCGCGCCTTGAAGTTGCTGGCCAGTGAAGACTGGGGCCATGCAGGGCTTGCCCGCGAGAGCCTGTGGCTGGCGCGACGTGCGCTGGCGCCGCTGCTGGGGGACCGTCCGCTGCGTTCGCGCGAGTTGATGATGCAGCTGACGGCCAGGCGGCGTCAGAGTCGTCAGTCCGACTGACGTCATCAGGCGTGGCGACACTGTCCGGCTGCGGCGTGACGCATGATAGTATTGCGCGACCTGTCTTCGGCATGGCCCTCGTCGCCATGCCTGTTCTCTTGTTCATCGTTAGGAGCTGATCATGCATCCGCTGCGCATCCTGCTCGGGGTCAACATCGACCACATCGCCACACTGCGTCAGGCGCGTGGTACCCGCTATCCGGACCCGGTCCAGGCCGCGCTGGTCGCGGAAGAGGCGGGTGCCGACGGTATCACCGTGCACCTGCGTGAAGACCGTCGCCACATCCAGGAGCGCGACGTGCGCATTCTGGCCGAGGTGCTCAACACGCGCATGAACCTCGAGATGGCCGTCAGCGAAGAAATGCTGGCGCTGGCCGAGGAAGTCCAGCCGGCCAACGTGTGTCTGGTGCCGGAAAAGCGCGAAGAGCTGACCACTGAAGGCGGACTGGATGTCGCCGGTGATCTGGCGCGCATCACCGCCGCCTGCGAGCGTCTGGCAGCGGCGGGCTGTGAAGTCTCGCTGTTCATCGACCCGGAGCCGGAGCAGATCCGTGCCGCCTTCGAGGCCGGTGCGCCGGTCATCGAGCTGCATACCGGCGCCTATGCCGATGCCACGGGCGAGACGGCGCGTGTCGAGTTCGAGCGTATCGCGGCCGCCGCGGAGCTGGCCAACGAGCTGGGGCTGGTGGTCAATGCCGGTCACGGCCTCAACTATCACAACGTCGAGGCGATCGCGGGTATCTCCGGGCTCAACGAGCTGAACATCGGTCACGCGATCATCGCGCGCGCCATGTTCGTCGGCCTGAAGGAGGCCGTCATCGAGATGAAGCGTCTGTGCATCGCAGGCCAGGAAGCGGGCCTGATGGCCGCGCTGGATGCGCACGATCATGACCATGACCATGACCACGAACACGGTGATGACCATGAGCATGTGCAGGGCTCAGGCTGCTGCGGATGATCGTCGGCATAGGCACGGACATCGCGCGTATCGAGCGCTTCGAGGCAGGCATGGCGCGCCACGGCGAGCGCTTTGCGCGCCGACTGCTGGGGGAAGAGGAGCTGGCGCGCTTTGCCGATCACCCTCAGCCGGCGGCTTTTCTGGCCAAGCGTTTCGCGGCCAAGGAAGCCTTCGTCAAGGCGCTGGGCACCGGCCTGCGTCAGGGCATGCGCTTCACCCAGATTCAGGTGGTCAACGACGCCCTGGGCAAGCCCTCGCTCAAGCTGTCTGATGAGGCGGAAACCCTGACCGCGCGGGCGGGAATCCGCCATCTGCACCTGTCGATCAGTGATGAGCGTGATCAGGCCATCGCCTTCGTGGTGCTGGAGCGTTAGCCTCCTTCGATCTGGCGCTGGATCGCGTCTCTGAACACGGCGCTCGAAACGACAACGCCACCCCTGCCTTGCGGCAGCGGGTGGCGTTGTCGTTTGTGCAGGGCTGGTCTTTCAGGACTGGTTTTTCAGGGCTGGTTTTTGGACTGGGGCTCGCTTGTCTGTGGCCCGCTTGTCTGTGGCTTGCTTACCGATGACGAGCCTGTGTCGGATGGCTCAGCGGGTGCATTCGAGGGCGCGGTGGCGGGCGGGGATGAGGGCGAGGTCTCGACAGGGGACGCTGTCGGCGTCTCAGCCGTCTCAGGCGCCTCACCGTCGGGGCTAGCCGGTTCAAGCGGCGCGGCGAGCAAGGCCTTGGCCTCATCGCTGTGCGACCACTGGATCAGGCTGTCGATGGCCGCGAACAGGGCCTCGACATCCTCTTCCAGCCGCGACAGGCCGCTGACGCGGATGCGGGTCTCCAGCGCTTCCACCAGCAGTGCCAGGCGTGGCACGCCACAGTAGCGGCAGGCGCCGTTGAGATAATGCACGCCATCGAGCATCGCCTCGTTGTCACGCGCCTGCCAGGCGCGGCGGATCCTCGCCTCGCTCTCCGGCAGGCTCTCGATCAACAGCCCCAGCATCTCCAGAGCCAGGGCCTCGCGGCCACCGGCCATCTCCACGCCCAGCGCCATGTCGACCACCGGCAGGTCGGCGTCCTGCTCCAGGCTGAGCTGACTCTTCGCGGCAGAGCGGGGCAGCGGCGCTGCCGGCGGCGAGGACTCGGCCTGGCTGGCAGTGTCTTTCACTCCCGGCGGCAAGGCAGACGTCGCCTGACTGCGAGCAGGGCTGCGCGGTTGGTTGCGTTCTGGACTGCGCGATTGGCTGCGGGCAGGGCTGCGCGATTGGCTGGATGACCGCGCGGCCTGCGGTGGCGGGTTCAGCGAAATGCCCAGATGACGGCTGAGCAGGTTGGCCAGCAGGCCCTCGTCGATGGGCTTGATCAGGTAATCATCCATGCCTTCCGCCAGCAGCTCTCGCCGTTCATGCGCCAATGCATGGGCGGTGAGGGCGATCACCGGCAGGTGGCGGTTGCCCTCGCGATGTTGATGGCGCAGTGCCTTGGTGGCTTCCAGTCCGTTCATGCCCGGCATCTGGATATCCATCAGGACGGCATCCACGACCTGCTCCTGAGCCAGCGCCAGCGCCTCTTCGCCACTCTGGGCGGCCAGGGTGTCCAGCCCCATGTCGGTCAACAGCTCCTCGGCCAACAGGCGGTTGGAGGGATTGTCGTCGACCACCATCACGCACTTGCGAGGCTGTGCGGACGTTTCCTGACTCGCAGGCTGGGCGGTGAGCTCAGGCCGCGGGCCGGCCGGTGGCGTCTTGACAGGCGTGGCGCTCGCATCAGACGTGGCGGTGGGCTTGGCGGCTGGTGCCGTGCTTGCGTCCTGCTCGCGTGTGGCCGGCTCGAACGAGGTGAAGGAGGCGCTGCGCGGCGCCTGAGTCGGGTCGCGGTGAGGTGAATGCAGCAGATTGGCCAGCTTGTGGCGCATCTGCAGGCGTGTGACCGGCTTGCTGACCACCTCGTCGATGCCGTACTGCTGCAGGTTCTCGGCGTCGGCGGGCAGGGGCGCGTTCAGCAGGCCCAGCACGCGACACGGCAGGTGCTTGAGGCGCGCGCCCCATTCATCCAGCCGTTTGAGGTCGCGGCTCTCCAGCGCGACCACCACCAGGTCCGGCTGCTCTTCGATGCCGACCAGCGTCAGTGACCAGCGGGTCAGCAGGTAACTCAGGGCGCGACGGGTGGCCGAGTGCGGCTCGATCAGGCAGATGCGTTGATGATCGAACACGACTTCGCGCGGGCGCTCCTCGATGCTGCTCACCGCCACCGGCACGCTGAACAGGAAGGTGGAGCCGTGGCCGGGCAGGCTGTCGACCTGGATCTCGCCGCCCATCTGCTCGACCAGTCGCTTGGAGATCATCAGCCCCAGGCCGGTGCCGCCGAACTGGCGTGCCCGTGACGGGTCTCCCTGCGAGAAGGCCTGGAACAGACGATTGCGCTGGGCGCTGTCCATGCCGATGCCGGTGTCTGCCACCGCGATCTTGAGGCGGGTGTTGCTGCCGGAGAGGTCATCCACCATCACGCGCACGATGACTTCACCGCGCTCGGTGAACTTGACGGCATTGGCGACCAGATTCGTCACCACCTGCTTGATGCGCAGCGGGTCGCCCTCGAAGCGCTGCGGCACGTCGTCATAGACAAGCCCGAGCAGATGCAGATGCTTGCGATGGGCCTCCGGGGCATGCATGGCGAGCACTTCCTCGATCAGCGGCTCGATGTCCATCTGCACCTTCTCGAGTTCGAGCTTGCCGGCTTCGATCTTGGAGAAGTCGAGAATGTCATTGATCAATGACATCAGGCTCGAGGAGGCATTCTGCATGTGGCCCAGCCAGTCGCGCTGGCGGTTGTCCAGATCACTGCGCCCCAGCAGGTTGCTGAAGCCGATGATGCCGTTGAGCGGGGTGCGGATCTCATGGCTCATGTTGGCCAGGAATTCCGACTTGATGCGGTTGGCTTCCAGCGCCTTGCGGCGCGCCATGTCGAGCTCGATGTTCTTGATCTCGACGGTTTCCATCGACTCGTGCAGGTCCTGGGTGGTCTGTTCGATCTGGTCCTGCATGTCCTCGCGGGCGCGCTTGAGCTGCTCGACGCTGCGGTTGTAGTTCTCGGCCAGCTCGCTGAGGTCGTCATTGCCTGCCACCGGCAGCTGGCGGTGTGTCTCGCCGCGCGCCAGACAGGTCAGGGCCTCGCCCAGTTCATGCAGCGGCTGCAGCATGCGGCGCGAGCCATGGAAGGCCAGCAGCAGCAGCGCCAGCCCGAAGACCAGATTGGCCAGCCCGTAGCCGACCAGCAGCTGGTAGCGATGCAGCACCAGACGGGTGTCGGAGGCCTCAAGTACCAGCCACGACATCTGCTCGCCGCGCTGCGTCTCGCGCCACGGGTCGATGACCGGCATCACCATCACCAGCGAGTCCGGGTCCGATGGGTAGGCCTGGCTCTCGACCAGCGTGCTGGTTTCCGGGCGCTGGCTGGGGCCGAGATGCAACAGGGCGCCGCCGTTGGCGGTGCGCAGCGTCAGGGCGCGCACGTCGCGCTGGTCGATCAGCATCTGGGCCTGCTCGTGCAGGCGCTGGTCGTCAGCGGCGAGGGCGGCGTTGGCCATGCCCGGCATGATGGCCTGCATGCTGGCCTGCAGGCGCTCCATCATGGCCAGGCGCTCACCGCTGATCTCGCGGTCCACCGCATACAGGCTGAACATCAGGCTGGTGGCGAGGGGCAGCAGCAAGAGGGCAAGCTGGAATCGGGTACGAAGCAGCATGGCAATCCATCGTCAAAGGGCGAACGAGCATCAGCGGCAAGCATACCTCGCGCTCTTGAGCGAAGCGATGGCGAGCGCCCTGACAGGGCTGGGCGGGAGCGATATACTGCGCGCATCATCTACACCCCGACGCGGCCCCCCGTTCGTCCTTGGTCGCGATGCCAGCGCCTGACCGCTGTCATTCGGCTGTCCGGGCGCGGCGTCTCTGGAGTCTGCCTCTCATGTCTCATCTCAGCGAAACCCCCGGTGACGCCAACCCTGGCGCGTCCGATTATCCCAGCCTTGCAGATGTCGTCGGCAACACGCCGCTGGTGCGCCTGACGCGCATCACCGCAGGCCGCAACAATGTGCTGCTGGCCAAGCTGGAGGGTCACAACCCCGCCGGTTCGGTCAAGGATCGTCCGGCGCTTTCCATGTTCCAGGAGGCGGAAGCGCGCGGCGAGATCTCTCCCGGCGATACCCTGATCGAGGCGACTTCCGGCAATACCGGCATCGCGCTGGCCATGACGGCGGCCATCAAGGGCTACCGCATGGTGCTGGTGATGCCGGCCAGTGCCTCCAGCGAGCGCAAGCAGGCGATGGGCGCCTACGGGGCCACGCTGATCGAAGCCGATGGCATGGAGCACGCACGGGACCTGGCCGAGGGGATGATCGCGCGTGGCGAGGGCAAGGCGCTGGATCAGTTCGCCAACCAGGACAATCCGCTGTCGCATTACCGCACCACCGGGCCGGAACTCTGGCAGCAGACCCACGGACGCATCACGCACTTCGTGTCCTCGATGGGCACCACCGGCACCATCATGGGCACCTCGCGCTATCTGAAGGAGCAGAATCCGGCCATCGAGATCGTCGGTCTGCAACCTGCCGAAGGCGCCAGTATCGCGGGTATCCGCCGCTGGCCTGCCGAGTATCTGCCGCGGATCTTCGATGCCTCACGCATCGACCGCACGCTGGATATCGGTCAGCACGAAGCCGAAGTCTGCATGCGTCGCCTGGCGCGCGAAGAAGGCATTCTGGCCGGTGTCTCCTCCGGCGGTGCGCTGGCGGGCGCGCTCAAGCTCGCCGAGCAGGTCGAGAATGCGGTCATCGTGTTCATCGTCTGTGACCGGGGAGACCGCTATCTCTCGACAGGCCTCTATACCCAGGACGACGACATGACTCAGCAGGACACGCCCCACAATGAAGCCGTCGCAGGGGAGCGTTCCTGATGGCGCTGCTCGGACAGAAGCGACCGGCGCGCAAGCCGACCCGTCGCGAGAAGGAAGTGGCCAGTCGTGGCACCCGCAATGCCAGCGACGCCGACAGCCAGTGGCTGACGGTCGACCGCCTGGCCCATGATGGGCGCGGCATCGCCCATGACGAGAGCGGCAAGACCCAGTTCATCGATCAGGCCCTGCCCGGCGAGCGCGTGACGCTGGCCATCCACCGCACCCACAAGCGCTTCAATGAGGCGCATGTGCGTGCACGTGACAACGCGGCTGACAGTCGTGTGACGCCGCCCTGTGGCTATTTCGGCAGCTGTGGCGGCTGTGATCTGCAGCATATGGCGTTGGATGCACAGCGCACCCATAAGGTGCAGGTGCTGGGCGAACATGCGACACGCAATGGCGTGACGCTGCCCGAGATTCAGCCTCTGGGCGAAGATGAAAGCCGTTATCGCCGTCGCGCGCGCATCGGCGTACGCGTGACCGATGCCGGTGAGTTGCAGTTCGGCTTCCGGGGACGCGGCAGCAACCAGCTGGTCGATATCACCACCTGCAGCGTGCTGGTGCCGGAGCTGGACCGCCTGCTCGCGCCGCTGCGTGAGCTGATCGAAAGCCTCGAGGCGCCCAAGCGTCTGGGCCATCTGGAGCTGACCGCTGCCGAAGGGCAGGTCATCGTGGTGGTGCGCCAGCTCAAGGCGGTGCCGCGTGATGCGCAGCGCTGGCAGGCCTTCGCCGAGCAGCATGGCCTGGTGGTCGGCTGGCGGGTCGGACGTGATCCGGTGGTGCTGGAGTGGCTGTCGGGCACGCCGAACGCCGCGTATTCGCTGAATATCGGCGCAACGACGCTGCGTCTTGCCTTCTCGCCGGGCGACTTCGTGCAGGTCAATGCGGCGCTCAATCAGCGTCTGATCGACACCGCCTTCGAATGGCTGGGCGACGTCAGTGGCCTCAAGGTGATGGACCTCTACGCCGGTGTCGGCAACCTGACCCTGGCGGCGGCCGCGGCCGGCGCCAGTGAGGTGACGGGCATCGAGGGCAGTCAGGGCATGGTCGATCAGCTGATGGTCAACGCCGAAGCCAACGGCCTGGCTCAGGTGAGTGCACGTCGAGCGGACCTGAGCAAGGCCCTGCCGTCACTCGAGGGTATCGACCTTCTGGTACTAGACCCGCCGCGTGATGGCGCTCAGCCTCTCTGCGAGGAGCTGGCACGTGATCTGCATGCTGGGAGGGTCAGCCGAGTGCCGCAGCGTGTGCTGTACATCGCCTGTGACCCGACCACGTTGATGCGTGATGCACGGCTGTTGCAGGAGGCCGGTTATCGCGTCACGCGTGCCCTGATGGCGGACATGTTCGTTCACACGGCACATCTGGAATCGATGTTGCTGCTGGAGCGGGCGGAAGACTGAGGCGGTGCCCTCGGGCACTGTCATCAAGATGGCAAGATATTCAAGGACATAGGGTCATGGTCAAGGTGCGCGAAGATCAGCCGCTGACCGATAGCGGTGGTGTGGACATCCCGGTGTGGGTCGCGCGACTGCGCGAGGAAGTCCCGTCGGTGAATGCCGAGGTCATGGTGCAGGCCTGTGAAGTGGCGCTCAAGGTGGCGCGCGAGGCGGACGCCCGCGGTGACAAGCCGTGGCGCGAGCCGCTGCGCAGTTTCCGTTTCAGTCTCGAGATGGCCGACATCCTGTCGGAACTCAAGCTCGACCAACCGGCGCTGGTCGCGGCCGTGCTCTATCGCGCGGTACGCGAAGGGCATCTGGGGCTTGAGGCCATCGAGAAGCATTTCGGCAAGGAAGTGGCCCGTCTGATCGATGGCGTGCTCAACATGGCCGCCATCAGTCAGCTGCAGGCGCCGAGTCATGGCATGGCGCAGCATGACCAGCAGGACAACCTGCGCAAGATGCTGGTGTCGATGATCGATGACGTGCGCATCGCGCTGATCAAGATCGCCGAACGTACCGTCGCCCTGCGTCACGTCAAGGATGCCCCGCGCGAGAAGCGCATGCGCGTGGCCAGCGAAGTCTTCGATATCTACGGGCCGCTGGCGCACCGCCTGGGCATCGGTCAGCTCAAGTGGGAGCTGGAGGACCTGTCCTTCCGCTACCGCGAGGAAGATGAATACAAGACCATCGCCAAGCAGCTGTCCGAGAAGCGCCTGGAGCGTGAGCACTACATCGCCGACCTGCTGGTCGAGATGCGCACTCTGATGAGCGAGCAGGGCATCAAGCACTTCGATGTCGCGGGCCGTGCCAAGCACATCTACTCCATCTGGCGGAAGATGAAGATCAAGCGCATCGCCTTCTCCCAGGTGTATGACGTGCGCGCGGTACGGATTCTGGTCGGCACCGTCAGTGATTGCTACACGGCACTGGGGATCGTCCACTCGCGCTGGCACCACGTGCCGCATGAGTTTGACGACTACATCGCCAACCCCAAGAAGAATGGCTACCAGTCACTGCACACTGCGGTGGTGGGGCCGAGCAACAAGGTCATCGAGATCCAGATCCGTACCTTCGACATGCACGAGGAGGCGGAGCTGGGCGTGTGTGCCCACTGGCGTTACAAGGGCCACGATGTCGGCCACAAGAGCCGCAGCTACGAGGACAAGATCGCCTGGTTGCGTCAGGTGCTCGAATGGCAGGACGAAGTCGGCGAGAACGGCGGCCAAGAGGCGATCCGTCAGGGGCTGAGCTCCGATGTCGCGCCGGACCGCATCTACGTCTTCACGCCGGAGGGGCATGTCATCGACCTGCCCAAGATCGCCACGCCGATCGACTTCGCCTACCGCGTGCACACCGAGGTCGGCCATCGCTGCCGGGGTGCCAAGGTCGACGGGCGCATCGTGCCGCTGACCTACAAGCTCAAGACCGGCCAGCAGGTCGAGATCCTGACCGCCACCAAGGGCGGCCCGAGCCGCGACTGGCTCAACCCGAATCTGGGCTATGTACGCACCTCGCGGGCCCGCGCCAAGATCCAGACCTGGTTCAAGCTGCAGGCACGCGACCAGAACGTCGATGAGGGCAAGGCGCTGCTCGAGAAGGAATTCTCGCGGCTGGCGCTGGAGAATCTCGACCGTGACAAGCTGGCCAACGCCGTCAATTACCCGACGCGTGATGACATGTACGCCGCCATCGGCGCGGGCGATCTGCGCGTCGGCCAGGTGCTGCATCAGGCCCAGCAGCTGTTCGGCGACACCGATGATCAGGAGCAGCTCGAGCGTCTGCTGCGCCAGCGCAAGCCGCAGGGCAAGGAAAAGCCCGACGCCGTCATGGTGCTGGGGGTCGGCAATCTGAAGACCACCATGGCCAACTGCTGTCACCCGGTGCCGGGCGATCAGATCGCCGGTTTCATCACCCAGGGGCGCGGCGTGACCGTGCACCGTCAGGACTGCCCGAACCTGATCCAGCTGCGCTCGGACGAGCCGCGTCGCATCGTCGATGTCGACTGGGGTCAGCGCTCGCGCAATCAGTATCCGGTCGATATCGAGATCCAGGCCTGGGACCGCTCCGGTCTGCTGCGCGATGTCACCAATGTGCTGAGCGGCGACAAGGTCAATGTGCTGTCGGTGAACACGCGCACCGATCAGCTCGACAACATCGCCACGCTCAAGATCACGCTGGAAGTCGAGAATCTCGATGTGCTGGGGCGCGTATTTGCCCGCATCCAGCAGCTGCCCAACATCATCGACGTCAAGCGCCTGCGGGTCGGGGGCGACAAGGCATGAGTCGCCGATTGGATGCCAGTGTCGATGTCGATGCAGGCAGGCAAGCCGATACGCGCTACACCCTCGATGACCTGCTGACCCTGATGGCCGTGCTGCGTGACCCGCAGTACGGCTGCCCGTGGGACAGCCGCCAGGATTACGCGAGCCTGGTGCCGCACACCCTGGAGGAGGCCTATGAGGTCGCCGATGTCATCGAGCGCGCCGCAGCCGATGCCAGCGTGCTCGAGGAGCTGCCGGCGGAACTGGGTGACCTGCTGTTTCAGGGCGTCTTCTACGCCCAGATCGCCAGTGAGCAGCAACGCTTCGATTTCCACGACGTGATCCATGTGCTGACCGAGAAGATGCTGCACCGCCATCCGCATGTCTTCCCGGATGGCACCCTCGCATCGCGCCGGGAGGGCATCGCCACTCATGAGGTCGACGAAGGCTCGCTCAACGCCCAGTGGGAGTCGCTCAAGCAGCAGGAGTTCGCTGACGCGCCTGCCAGCCAGACTGCCGGCGACAGCGTGCTGGATGGCGTGCCAATTGGCCTGCCGGCGCTGACGCGGGCGGCCAAGCTCTCGAAGAAGGCCGCGCGTTCGGGCTTTGACTGGCCTGACACGAGTGGCGTGCTGGCCAAGATTCGTGAGGAGCTCGGCGAAGTCGAGGAAGCTCTGGCCGAGGGTGATACGGCCCATGCGCGCGAGGAGGTCGGGGATCTGCTGTTCGCGGTGGTCAATCTCGCGCGCACCCTCAAGGCGGACCCGGAGCAGATGCTGCGCGCCACCAATGCGCGCTTCGAATCACGCTTCCGCCATGTGGAAGCCGCGATCGCAGGGCAAGGGCGCACGCTGGATGAGGCGTCGCTTGCCGAGATGGATGCGCATTGGGATGAGGCCAAGCGCCGGGAGCGTGTGGCTGAGCAGGCGCGACAGGGCGAGGGTGCGGCGTCAGCAGCGCGTCCGGTGACGCCGCTGGTTCGGTGATAGGGCGTCGTCGCAGGGTATTGGGAAAAGGGCATTTGGAAAAATGTAGTAAGTTTACGCGATAGTCGGATTGTGGAGCCGAGGCCCGCGGTCGTATGCTGAGGGGAAGCGATCAGGACGCGAGTCTTGTCCTGCTTTCCGGTCTGCTGCGCCGCGGGTCTTTCCGTTTCGCGCCAGTGTCTTCACCAGCGCCAGACCGGTGTCTTCCCTCAGCCGGTTGTCATCAGGTGTCTTTGCGCAATGAGGGAATCTGTTGTCAGCTATCTGACTGTGTGCCCCTGGTGACAGGGGAAGATGACCGCGGCAGCACCGTCACTCCCAAGGAGGGTTTCATGAGTCACGACTTGCATGAATCGTTGCGCGATAACGTGCGTATTCTCGGTGACAACCTCGGCCAGACCATCGCGGCCGACCTCGGCGATGACTTCGTCGCACGCATCGAGCGCATCCGCGCCCTGGCCAAACAGGGCCAGCAGGGCGATCAGGCCGCCCGTCATGAGCTGATCGACTATCTGCGTGATCTGCCGGATGGTGATCTGCTGCCGGTCACTCGGGCGTTCAACCAGTTTCTGAATCTTTCCAACATCGCCGAGCAGCACTACCGTGGCCGCTTCAAGCGCGTCGAGGATTATCGTCCCGGCAGCCAGCCGGACCTCGGCGAGCTGATCACGCGCATTCGCGAGCGTGGCTTCAGCGCGCAGAAGATCGTCGAGGAGCTCTCGGCGATGCGTGTCGAGCTGGTGCTGACGGCGCACCCGACGGAAGTCATCCGCCGCACCCTGATCCAGAAATACGATGCCATCGAGGGCTGCCTGACCCAGATGGAAGGCGCCTGTGATCGCCCGGAACAGGCGACCCTCGCGCGTGCACGTCTGACCGAGCTGATCAGTCAGGCCTGGCACACTGACGAGATTCGCCACGAGCGTCCGACGCCGGTGGATGAGGCCAAGTGGGGCTTTGCCACCATCGAGAACTCGCTGTGGCAAGCGGTGCCGGACTTCCACCGTCAGCTTGACGAGATGACGCTGGACGCCGCCGGCGAGCGCCTGCCGCTGGACGCCGCACCGATCTGCTTCGCCTCCTGGATGGGTGGTGACCGCGACGGCAACCCCAATGTCACCGCCAGCGTGACGCGGACCGTGCTGCTGCTGGGACGCTGGATGGCGGCGGACCTTTACCTTCGCGATCTCGAACAGCTCAAGTCGGAGCTGTCGATGTGGAAGTGCACGGCCGCCCTGCGTGCCGAGGCCGGTGATGTGGCTGAACCCTATCGCGAGATCCTGCGTCGCCTGATCCTGCGCATGGAAAGCACGCGTGACTGGGCCAAGGCGGGCCTGGACGGCAAGCGCCACGAAGGCGTCGATATCATCGAGACCCGCGAGCAGCTGTATACGCCGCTGCTGGCCTGCTACCGCTCGTTGTGCGATGTGGGACTGGACACCATCGCCAACGGCGCACTGCTCGACACCCTGCGTCGCGTGGCCTGCTTCGGTGTCACCCTGACCAAGCTCGATATCCGCCAGGAAAGTACGCGCCACGCACAGGTCTTCGATGAACTGAGTCAGACGCTGGGGCTGGGCAGCTATTTCGAGTGGGACGAGCAGCAGCGCTGTGACTTCCTCACCAAGGAGTTGGCTGGCCGTCGCCCGCTGATCCCGCGCCATTGGGAATGCTCCACCGACACGCGCGAGGTGCTGGATACCTTCAAGGTCATCGCGCGCGAGCATCGCGAGGCGCTGGGCACCTACATCATCTCGATGGCCGGTCAGGCCTCCGATGTGCTGGCGGTGGCACTGTTGATGAAGGAGATCGGCGGTGATGTGCGCCTGCCGATCGCGCCGTTGTTCGAGACGCTGGATGATCTGGACCGCTCAGGCCCGGTCATCGACACGCTGCTGGGCATGCCGATCTATCGCGAGCAGGCCGGTGATCGTCAGGAAGTGATGATCGGTTACTCCGACTCCGCCAAGGACGCTGGCCAGCTGGCGGCTGCCTGGGCACAGTACCGCGCTCAGGAAACGCTGGTGGAAGTCACCAAGCGCCACGGCGTCGAACTGACCCTGTTCCACGGCCGTGGTGGTACGGTCGGTCGTGGCGGCGGCCCGGCGCATGCGGCGATCCTGTCCCAGCCACCGGGCTCGGTGACCGGCTCGCTGCGCGTCACCGAGCAGGGCGAGATGATTCGCTTCAAGTTCGGTCTGCCGGACATCGCCAGCCGCTCGATGGAGATCTATGTCTGCGCGGTGCTGGAAGCCAGCATGCTGCCGCCGCCGGCGCCCAAGCAGCAATGGCGAGACGAGATGGATCGCCTGGCCGGTATCGCGCACAAGGCCTATGTCGGCGTGGTGCGTGAAGACCCGAACTTCGTGCCGTACTTCCGCTCGGTAACACCGGAAACCGCACTGGCACGTCTGCCGCTGGGCTCACGCCCCGCCAAGCGGCGTCAGGATGGTGGCGTCGAGACGCTGCGTGCGATCCCGTGGATCTTCGCCTGGACCCAGATTCGTCTGATGCTGCCCGCCTGGCTGGGCAGTGGCGAGGCCTTCGCCACGCGCATGCAGGAAGAGGGCGGCCTGGAAGTGCTGCGCGAGATGATGAACGACTGGCCGTTCTTCTCCACCTACGTCGACATGCTGGAGATGCTGCTCTCCAAGGCCGACCTCTCGACGGCGGCCTACTACGAGCAGCGTCTGGTCGATGAGCCGGCCCTGAAGGCGCTGGGGCAATCGCTGCGAGATCGTCTCGAGCGTCTGGAGAAGGTGGTGCTGGAGATCCGCGATCAACAGGCACTGCTTGAGCATATGCCGCTGATCCGTCAGGCCATCGATGTGCGCAACCCCTACATCGACCCGCTGCATGGTCTGCAGGCCGAGCTGCTGCAGCGTAACCGCGACGCTGATGGCGCCATCTCCGCCGAGCTGTCACGCGCACTGATGGTGACCATGGCCGGTATCTCGGCCGGTCTGCGCAACACCGGTTGATCCAGTTGATCCAGCTGGCCCTGTTGATTTGCGCCTTGGCGTGAAGGATTAGCCAAGGCCTATCAGCGAAACTGGAAAGCCCCCGTCAGGTACGCCTGACGGGGGCTTTCTGTTATCTATCGGTCAACGCTGAAGGCTGGTTTGCGCGCTGATCAGCGACCAGAATTCAGCGCTCAGCGGCTAGAGTTCAGAGGCTAGAGTTCAGAGGCTAGAGCTCAGCGATAAGAGTTCAGCGACACGCGGGGTCGCCAGGACTCACAGCAGGCCGCTGGCGCGCTCACCTACCAAGGGCATCAGGAAGCGTTCCCGCTGCCAGTCCTCATCCTGATCGAGCGCCACCAGATGCAGCAGTTTGGTGAAGGCCGCTTCCAGCGTCATGTCGTCGCCTGACAGCACGCCGACAGTGGCCAGGCCTGCGCCGGCCGCATAGTGGCCGATGGTGACCGGCCCGTGCGGACATTGGCTGATACCGGCCAGCAGCTTGCCTTCGCCACGCGCATCGGCCAATACCCCCAAAAGCTCGCCGTCTTCCGGCAGATTGCCGCTGCCCCACAGCTCCAGCACGGCGCCCTTGACCTCGGGGCGCATCAACTGCACACGCACGCTCTCGGCGCTGATGCCGGGGTAGAGCGGCAGGCGAATGATGCTGTCCTTGCCGAGGCGGGCATAGTCGGGCAGCTCGAAGGCGGGGCCTTGATCATCCATCAGGCGGCCGGGGTAGAGCACGACGCGGTCATCGACCCATTCGCCCAGCAGCGGCGCATTGGGCGTGGTGAAGCCGCGGTGGTCCTGGGTGTACCACTTGCGGGTGCACACGCCACGCAGCAACTGTCCGCCGAAGGCGACCACGACTTCATTGAGGGTCGGCTGGGCGGCGGCGGTGAGTGCCAGTTCGACATTGCCCAGCGCGTCACTGTGCTCGGCTTCCAGCGGCAACTGTGCGCCACTGACGATCACCGGGCGCGCGGTGCCCTTGAGCTGGAAGGCGAGGCTGGAGGCCGTCCAGGCCAGGGTGTCGGTGCCCTGCAGGACGACGAAGCCATCGAAGCTGTCGTAGGCGTCCGCGATCTGGCTGGCGATGGTGTGCCAGTCCGCCGGTGTCGCGGAGGAGGAGTCGATCAGCTGCGGAAACTCGCGCAGGGTGAAGGCGGGCAGACGGCCACGACGGCTGGGGGGCAGTTGCTCCAGTGCTGCGCGCAGACGTGCATCGAAGTCACCGGCAGGTACCAGTCCTTGTTCACTTTCCACCATGCCCAGCGTGCCGCCGGTATACAGTACCAGGATGTGCGTCTCGGGAGTCATCGTGTCCACCTGCCAGAAATGGGAAAGCCGGCATTGTAACGCATGCCGGCTTGCAGGGGAGCTGTCGGCGTCGGGCGTTCAGCCGCGACGCGATGGGGGCGCTCAGCTGATATTGCCACCGCCGATGCGCGCATCCTCCTGATGGGACATGGCGCTGATGCACATCACCCGTACGCCTTCGAGCATGCTTTCAAGACTCATGGTCGGCAGGCGGCCATCGACACTCTGCTCGGGCAGCGCCGGGATATGCACGAAGCCGGAGCGGATGGGGCTATCCGCCAGATGACGCTGCACCCCATAGAACAGGTGGTTGCAGACGAAGGTGCCTGCCGTGTAGGAGACGCTGGCGGGAAGGCCTGCCGCCTGGAGGTCGTTGACCATCGCCTTGATCGGCAAGGTGGTGAAACAGCCATCCGGGCCGTCGGCCTCGATGGGCTCATCCACCGGCTGGTGGCCGCCGTTGTCCTTGATGCGATAGTCATCCAGGTTGATGGCGACACGCTCCGGCGTGATGGCGCTGCGACCGCTGGCCTGACCGAGCATGATCACGGTGTCAGGGGCGTGTTCGCCGATGGCCTCGATGACGCTGTCAATCGCGGCGTAGCGTGTCACCGGCACCCGGCAGGTGATGATCTCGAAGCGCTCATCGGGCTGGTCGTGCATGGCCAGTGTCTGACCGTCCAGTTGTTCGATGATCTTGAGGGCGGGATTGACGCTATCCGTGCCGAAGGGCTCGAAGCCGCAGAGTAGCAGACGACGCATGATGAAATTCCTTGGCTGGCATCGATCACCGCGGGTCACGGCTGGCGGTGATCGATGCGCGGGTAAGAGTGGGAGATCAGAAGGCCAGCAGCAACATCAGGCTGATATTGGCGGCCAGCATGACCAGCGCAGGCAGTATCTGTGCGCGAATGATGTGGTAGCGGTCATCCAGTTCCAGCAGGGCGGCCGGCACGATGTTGAAGTTGGCGGCCATCGGCGTCATCAGAGTGCCGCAGTAGCCGGACAGCATGCCCAGCACGCCGACGATGGCCGGGTTGCCGCCATGCAGCGCGATGACCAGCGGATAGCCGATGCCGGAGGTGATGACCGCAAAGGCCGCGAAGCCGTTGCCCATCAGCATGGTGAATACGGCCATGCCGACGCAGTAGGCAATCACGCAGGCGATCAGGCTGGTATCCGGCACCACGCTCGAGACCAGCCCGGCGATGGTCTGGCCGACGCCGGCCTGATCGAACAGCAGGCCAAGGGCGGCCAGGAATTGCGGCAGGATGGCGGCCCAGCCGATGGCATCGGCCAGACGGCGACCTTCCTGCATGCCGGTCGCCGGGCTCTCGCGCAGCAGCAGCAGCGCCACGGCAAAGGCCAGTACCGTTGCGACGCCCAGGCCGACCAGCGCACTCTGACCTGTCGTGAGGGTGTAAAGGAAGGTGCCGACCGGAATCACCAGCGCGGGGATGAACAGGCGCGACCCCAAGCGCTTGCGGCGCGCCTGACGCGCCTCATCGCTCAACTGGCCGTAGTTGCCGAACCCGAGCTGGCCGGTGGCGGCCAGCAGCGCCAGCGCCAGCATGGCAAGTCCGACCGCGACATCGGGCAGCCATTGTCCAAATGCCAGGCTGATGCCGAAGATCATCCAGAAGGCACTGGTGCCGAGTCTGCGCGGATGATCACGATCGGTGAGCGTCAGGACGGCAAAGGCCATGATGGCGAAGCCGGTAATCAGGTAGAGAGCGTCGATACTGTTCATGAGTGGCTCTCCGTCGCAGAAGTGGTGAAGGTGTCCTTGCCTGGTGTCGCGTTGGTCTGGCCGGAGGGCTGGGGGTATTCCTCGCGCAGCAGCTGATGTTCACGGCGAATGCGTGCGTCCAGCCGGCGGCAGAGCACGAAGACCACCACCAGTGACACCAGCGCGGTGGGAATGGCATACAGCGCCATGTCGGCCAGGCTGACGCTGGCGCCACTCTTGTCGAGCACGCTCTTGATCAGCAACAACCCGCCGGAAGCCACGAAGATCAGCTGGCTGAAGAAGTTGCCGAAGTTCTCGCTGACGGCATTCAGAACGCGGATGCGTTGGCTCAGGGCCTTGAAGCGTGGCGAGCTCAGCGCCTCTTCGGGGAGATCACGTTCGGCGGCGCCGACTGACATCGGGGCGACCAGCGGTCGGATCATCGCCGGGTGACCACCGAGCTGCAGGCCGAAGGCATTGGTCGCCTTGCGCAGCACCAGGTAGCTGAAGGAGATGCGCCCGGCGCTGGCGGCCCGCAGTTTCTGGACCAGATGTTCGGCCTGATCACGCAGTCCATTGCGTTCGAGCAGCCCGATCACCGGCAGGGTGATGATGAACAGCGAGACGGCGCGGTTGTCGGTAAAGGCCTGGCCGAGCGCGGCGAGAATTTCAGTGGGTGACATGCCGGCCACCAGGCCGGAGGAGAACCCTGCCACCAGCACCACCAGCAGCGCATTGAGGCGCAGTGCCAGGCCGATGACGATGATGGCTACGCCGATCAATGACAGCATGAGGTGTCTCCCGAGCAGGGGGAGGACAATCGAATCCTTTCGAAGGACATGAGCATGTGCCTCTGGGTGTGAGATTGTTGTTATGAGGGTCTCGTTGCGAAGCAGGTCGAACATTGTCTGGCTGGTTGACCATGGCCGAGCAGTTCGAACATGGCAGTGCCGTTCGAACATGGCAGGGCGTAATGTTCGTTGCTTTACAACGAGAACTCAGAGGGTAGAGCGACACCAGAGGAATCCAAATGAGACATTCGGAATATATAAATTTCAACGACAAGTAGTATCGATAAAATCTATCATACAGGCATGGCTGACAGATAATATTGATGCCTTGGTGGGGCCTTGCCTCACCCCTTGAGGGGAGAAGATGTCAGCCATCGACCACTTCGGCGCTGCCATCCTCGCGCAGGCAGATACGGCGACGCCTGCCGACCTGGAAGCCAAGCATGGCGGCGCTCAGCAGGATCAGCGCGAACAGCGACGCGATCACGCGCAGGTCGGCCGTGATTTCCAGCAGAATGCCGACGGCGAGTGGCCCGAGGGCGGCCAGCATGTAGCCGGTGCCTTGTGCCATGCCGGAGAGGGCGCCCGCCAGACGTGCATCGGAGGTGCGCAGCACCAGCAGCGTCAATGCCATCGAGAAGCTGCCCCCCTGGCCGAAACCGAGCAGCACGGCGAACAGCCAGCGCAGGGACAGTGGCCCGATCATCAGTCCCAGCAGGCCGATGGCGGTACAGGACAGCAGCAGCAGGATGGCGGGGCGCTGGTCGCGCCCCATGCGGCCGATCACGGGGGCCAGCAGGGCAGTGAGCACCTGTGCCATTACCGAGGCGGCCATCAGCCAGCCGGATTCGATATCGCTCAGACCGCGTTGCTGGAGCAGGAAAGGCAGCCAGCCAAAGACGATATAGGCCAGGGAAGACTGGCAGCCCATGAAGAAGGTGACCTGACGGGCCAGCGGCAGGTGCCACAGGCGAGGGGCAGCCTGCTGATGGCTGGTCATCTTCTCTGGCCACGGGTGGGGCATGCTCAGGCGCCAGGCGGGAAGCGCGATCATCACAAGCAGCGCCCAGCAGGCCAATGAGGCTTGCCAGCTGTCGAGAAGATTGGCCAATGGCACGCTGAGTCCCGCGGCCAGCGCCGCACCAAGACATAGCGCCATGGTGTAAACGCCGGTGAACAGGTCGGCTCGCTCAGGATGCTCACGCTTGACGATGGCGGGCAGCAGGGTGCCGGCGACGCCGATGCTGCCGCCACATAACAGGGTGCCGAGATAGAGCAGCAGTGCCATGTCACTGGCTCGCAACCACAGGGCGATGCCGAGAGTGACCAGGGCAAGGCTGAGGGTGCGCTCTACCCCCAGGCGGCGGGCCAGGCGCGGCGCCAGTGGGGCGAATAGTCCCAGGCAGACGACGGGCAGTGTGGTGAGAAGGCCCGCTGCCAGCGTGCTCAGGCCCAGGTCCTGGGTGATGCGATCCAGCAGGGGCGCCAGGGATGACAGCGCCGGACGCAGGTTCAGGGCGACCAGAATCAGGATGAGCAGGAAAAGGGATGCTGGCATTCGGCGCATGAGGAAACCTGAACGAGAGGACAGGTCTGTGAGAATACCGGCATATGCTCAAGCTGTCTTGCCGCGAACCGTTCTTCCTCCAACCGGACCCTGGACAGCAGAACGCTCGGCAGTTGCCGAGCGTTCTGTCTCTATGCGCCTTTCTCGATGGGCCTTTCTCAATTCATCTGTCTCAATGCGCCGCTCCTGTGCCCCTCAGTACTTGGGCTCAAGCTCCAGCTCGCGTGTCGGGCTGTCGATCCTGCGTGCTGCCGCGCGTTGACGCGTCGTGGCGCCGTCGGCATGCACATCGTGGCCGCGGGGAGCGACATTGCGCCATGCGGGCGTCTTCTGCAGGCGCTCGGCATTGGCGCGTGCCGTATTGGAGACTGGCTGGCGACTCGCCTTGGCGCGAATCAGGGTCATGTCCTCGGTGCTCAGCAGCATGCCCTGGGGCGTGCGCTCCAGCACGAGGTGGCCGCGGAAGTGCCAGCAGCGCATGGGGGTATGCGCGACACGATAGCGATGGCCAGCCACCTCCAGCGAGATGGCTTCCTTCGGCTGGCAGCCAAGGGGATGCAGAGTCACTTCCTCCAGCAGCACCAGACGATTGAAGTCGTCCGGCTGAAGTACCTGATTGCCATCATACATGCGCACCGGGAAGGCATGGTTGTCACGCTGCAGCTCACGCCGCTTGTGACTGACGCTGCCGTTGCCTTCCACGATGCCGGCACCACACACATGCACGAGCTCGCCATCAATCTGTTTGATGACGAGCACCTCGACGTGGCGCTGCTTGAAAAGATGATCACGCAGTGAGCGTAATGGCATGGCTGAAATCCTCATCTACACCATCCGTTGGCTGAGTATATCCGTCAGAGCCCGAGTCATCTCTCTGACCGACAGGCGCTTCCATGCTGCCTGCCAAGTGATATCTCGCGCTGATAGCCACATCATACGCCGTTTGTGAGCATTTTTCCCGAATCAAGCACCAGTCTGGGGATAAACCATCTTGTCAAGACGCGGCTTCATGACGCCTCTGTCAGCCAGATGACTGAGAACACTGCCTACCCTTGTCGGGTCACTCGTACTTGCCCAGCACGGCCCGGCAGATATCAGCGAAATTGCGTGCTTCCGGCGGGTGTTCCAGATCGAGCCCCAAGGCCTTGCCGACGCGGGAGGCGGCGACCAGACCGCGCACGCAGGGCTTGCCATCGTCGCCCTGCTCGGTCACCAGCAGGTGGGATTCTCCGCTCTGACGCAGTGTCTCGACCAGGTCCCCGACGCGGGCGCGCTTGAGCACGGCGAGAGGAATGCCCTGCAGCTCTGCGCGGGGTATCTGCACCATGTCGGTAGTGACTTCGTCGCGCTGAACATTGAAGCGGGTCATGGCGCGCATCACGACTCGGCCACCCTGCAGCTCACGCGAGGTCACCACGCCGGTGAAGGTGCCATCATGATCGTGGACCAGCAGCAGACGCACCCCCGCCTGTTTCATGGTCGCCAGTGCCTGACCGATGGAGGCGCTGCCCTGAATGCTGCGACCGGCGGTAACGGCAAAGTCCGTCACCAGCTCACTGGCCGGGCTATCCATGGTGATGTCGCCGATCGGCTGCAAAGGCAGACGAGCGGAAGTGACATGAGAGAGCGTTTCGACGTCGAGGGTATGGTAAGCCGACGGTGCAATGGCATTCATGGACTGACTCCTGTAATCAGATGACGAGCATGTTCTGCGTACTATGAGTCAGGCGAGGGCCAGGAGTTTCCTGCACGATGGGTAACCTCAGGTTGCTACTGTCGCAACAGTGACAGGAATTCCGGTCTATCAAGTCAATATTCGTCGCTATCTGTGCGAGTTGGGAAATGGATAGATTCCATTTGGGAAACAAAGCCCCGGCAGGCCGGTACTGGCATGAGCCAGCAGTTTTCTTGCCCCTGACAGCATTGATGCCCACTGCACGAGGCGAGTGGGCATCATTGAGCCGATTCAGGGAGTCATCCCTTCATCAGAGGCTGGCGTTCACGCCTGGGCGCGTCACACCCACTCCTTGAGGTCGCCGCGTACGGCATCCAGGAAGGTGATGAAGTCCGTCTGGTCATCGGCGTCGCAGCGGTCCACCTTGCAGGCCAGCTTCATCTTGGTGCCGGCGACGATTTCGTCATACACCTCGAGCGTGAGTTTCTCGACGCTGGCATCAGCGGGCTCCTGCTCACCCTCCAGCAGGCTGAACGTCGTCATCAGCGTGCCGCGAAGACGCGTGGTGCCGCCTTCAGCGACCACACGACGCACCTTGAGCCAGCCTTCGCGCACCATGATCTCACCCTGCGCATCGCGTTGCTTGTAGATGGTGCGATAGCATGCATTCTCGGAGACGCCCTTGGCGGCCATGCTTTCATAGGCCTTGATCATGCGCGTCGCCATGGTGCCAGCTTCGGCGATCTTGCGGCGGGCAGCACGATGTTCACGTTCCAGGCGGTCTTGCTTGGAGAAACGCTGCCACAGGTGGAAGTCGCGTGTCAGAGTGGTCGCGTCCATTACAGTCTCTCTTCTCTAAAGCGGCGGGGAAAAGTGGGTGACGGCTACTGCCATGTCCAGGCGCTGATGGTGTCACGAAGGCGGGCGATTGTCTGCCCGGTTCTTGTCTCAGACGTCGAGGAGGGCCCGAGTGTCAGGTGGTCCGGGTCATGCAGGCTGGCGACGAGATGTCAGCATTGCCATGCTCAAGAGTACCATTGACTGGTCACGGACTTTTTCCAGCCCGGTCATCATCACGACTGAATCTAGGGCTTAAATCTTCTCTGAACTACTCTGCAAGTCACCCACAAGGCCCACTTTGTGAGAATCTTCGACTGATGATCCTCGAGATTGCTGATGCTTCACGCTCAGGCTCCTGCTACGTGAGCCACGCCGCTGTGATGGGATTGCCAGTCTCGCAGGGGAGGGCGCCTGGTACACGTGAGTCACATGCCTGACTGCGCTGCATGCCTTGTAGGATGCGCACTGGTAAGGGCTGTCACGTTTCATACAGCAGCGTGAGATAGAATAGGCAGGTAAAATCATCAGGTAGCGCGCAGCGGAGGCACACGGGAAGTGCCGTAAATGAGGAAGGAATCATGGCGAAAGCAGATCGCCGTCGCAAAGCGGGAAGTCGGCAGGGTGTCTTGCGCACGGTAAACATGAAGTGGCGGTGGCCAGCTCCAGCGGGGCTGGCTGAGCGGCACCTCGTGCTTTATCAGTTGTTCATGTGGATCTATATCAGTGCGCTCGGCTGCCAGCTGGGCTACTTCGCTCTGCTGGGCCTGCAGCCTTATCCGCAGCCGGTGGTGATCAATGTCATCGGCGTCCTGCTCAACGTCCTGGCCATCATGTTCCATCGCAAGGGGTACATGAATTCCGCGTTGCTGTTGCTGGTGGTGCCGATGTCAGCCAAGGCGGCATGGTGGGAATACCAGTTTGGCGCCGAGGGTGGCTTCGAGTATTTCCATATCGTCGCCATCTTCTTCGTCTGTATCGCGTCCCTGTCACGCATTCAACGGCTACTGTTCAGTGGTGTCCTGCTGCTGTTCTATATCGGTGCCCAATACCTCACCAGCCCGGTCTATATCGTCTCCTATGAGTTCATGTCGTTGGCTAGTGTCGTCAACCTGGTGATTTCCGTCACCTTCATCGCGGTGGTGGCCGTGCAGATCGGGTGGGAGGCTGAGCAGCGCGAGAAGCGCTACCGTCGTGACTTGCGCCATGATCAGCTGACGGGGGCGCTGTCTCGTTTTGCCTTGCTGGAAGAGGGGCCGCGTCTGCTGAGTCGTGGTGGCCTGGGAGTGCTGATGATCGATGTCGATCACTTCAAGGCCATCAACGATACGCAAGGGCATGCGATTGGCGATGAGGTGCTGATAGAGCTGACGCAACGACTGCGTCATCACCTGCGCGGCAGTGATCAGTTGTGCCGCCAGGGGGGAGAAGAGTTCGTGGCCCTGTGCCCGACGGAGGACAGAGAAGGGCTCCAGCACGCAGCCGAGCGCTTGCTGCTCTCGATCAACAGTCGTGCCTTCACGCTGAGCAACGGCCAGCTGCTGCGGGTCACCATCAGTATCGGGGTGGCCCAGGGCGGACCGGCCGCTTGCGCGGAATCACTGCTGCCGGACCTTCTGCAGCGTGCCGATCAGGCCATGTACCGTGCCAAGCGCGAAGGGCGCAATCGGGTAGTCACCGTCTGGGATACGCCCGATCACGGCGCAGCCAGTCTCGATCAGATCGAGCCGTCTGATCACGACCACCGCCCCGATCACGGCCACAGCCACGACAGCCTGGCCATGCCAGGCATGCCGCCACTGGACACTCCGGGCGATGGATCAGGCGCAGCGGCCTCGACCCCCAGTCGCTCTGATGTCAGTCACCATGACGATGTGCAGACCGCCGATGAGGTCTATCAGTGGAAGCGCTGACGCAAGGATGATGGCTTTGCCATTTCACCTCATTGGGCGTGATATCCGTACATGATCCACGCTCTCACCAAGCGGAGAGACAAGTTGATGATGGATTCCTGCGGCAGCGTGTCGCGCCGGCTCTTGCGGAGACTGCTGGTGGCGACGCTGGTCAGTGGTATGCCGCTTGCGGCGGTTCAGGCGGAGGAGTCGCCGAATGCTGCAGCGTCTTCGAGTGACGGGCAGGCGCCCCGGGCGCAAGTGATTGCCGACCCGGCGACACCCTCTCTGCCGCCTGCCGCCAAGGCCAACAACAGCATCTTTCGCTGTATGCAGGCGGGGGTGCCCACCTGGCAGCAGCAGCCTTGTCAGCAGGGCGATACCCCCGTCACGCTGGATGATTCACTGACGGTGGTACCCGCCGCTGACGTGGTAGAGGAAACCTCAGGCGAAGACCCGACCGCACAGCGCCTGGCGCGTGAGAAAGAGCGTGCCCTGGCCGCACGTGAGGAGAGTCAGCGCCAGTACCGCATTCGTTCAGCGCTGGATGATGGCTATCTGGTGCAGGGCATGAGCGAGGCTCAGGCCATCTCGTTGCTGGGCAAGCCCAGTGATATCAGCGAGACGATTGCCGATGACACGTCCTGCCGTCTGCTGAACTGGTGGGAAGATGTCCGCGTACAGTTCTGCAACGATGAAGCCGTGTCCATCACGGCCAATCAGCTGGACTGAGTGACTTGCGGTCAGGGCCATCAAGGCAAGGGCCGGTGCGAGCTGAGGCGCTCGCACCGGCCCTGTTCGTTCTGTCCGACTCGCACAGCCCGCGTCAGCGCCAGGACGATGAGCGGGGTTTTCTGGTCGCAAGCCTGCTTGCCAAGAAATTGCTAATATAAGGCATGATCTAGCGTAGATACTGGTTTTTCCACGCCCGATGTTGCGAAATGGCGACGACCGGGTGGTGAAGTTGCCACATTACCGAGTTTATCGAACAGTGTTAGATTACTCTCCGAACGCAGCGGCAAGCCCCTCAAGTGTCATCCAGGGGCGTGGCTGACTGGCCGACGAGCCAGGCTGCAACACTATTCGGTGAGGAGAACACGCATGAACAAGTCCATCCTGATTGGCGCGATCGTTGCTGCACTGGGCATTGGCGGTGGAGTGGCGATCGGCAGCTATACGGCCAGCAACTCAGGCCCTGAATATGCCGATATCGTGGCGGTGGATGCCGTGACGGAAACCGTGACCACCCCGCGCGAGGTCTGTCACAACGAGACCGTGACGCATCAGGCGCCCAGCAAGGACACCCACAATGTCGTGGGCACGGCCGTCGGCGCGATCGTCGGCGGTGTCGTGGGCAATCAGTTTGGCGGTGGCAATGGCAAGAAGGTGCTGACAGCCGCGGGCGCCGTGGGTGGCGGTTATGCCGGCAACCAGATCCAGGGCCAGATGAAGAAGGGCGACACCTACACCACGACCGAACAGCGCTGCGAAACGGTGCAGGACGCGTCAGACAAGGTGGTCGGCTACGACGTCAAGGTCGACATGGGTGACGAGACCCGCACCGTGCGTCTCGAGGACAAGCCGGACGTGAAGCGCTTCGAGATCCGTGACGGTGAGCTGGTGCTGCCCCAGCAAGGCTGAGGCCAGCTAGCCGCCAGACAAGAAGACCCCCGACGGATTCCGTCGGGGGTCTTCTTTTTTTGGACATCCCGCTTTCTGGGTATCCAGCTTTCTGGGCATCCAGTCGCGCCCTGTTCTGTCAGACCGTCAGGTCGTCAGCTGGCATCCGCCGTGGCCGGCAATGCCTTGGCGATCTCACGTGCCAACTGCTCGCCGGTCACACGCCAGCCTTCGCCCAGGCTATTGACCAGCGCCGGATAGCCGTCATCCGTCAGGGGAGTCAGCGTCTGGATGTCGCCTTCCTCCAGCACGCTGCCATCCACGCCGCGCAGGCGCCAGCGACCGGTAATGACGGACTGGCCATCGTGGCGGCCGATGAAGCGATCCAGGCTTACGCTCAGGCGTACGCCCTTGAGGCCGCTCAGGCTGGTATCCGCGATACGGTACTGGCTCAGCGGTTGGGCGGGGCTGGCCTTGAGCTGCGTCAGCAGCTGGCGGGTCAGCATGTCCTGCAGGTCATCGGCCCACAGGTTCTGGCTGGCCTGTACCAGCGTGATGTCGTCCGTCTGATAGACCAGGCTGCCGCCTTCCAGATAGCTGGCCAGTTGCACCGGCATCACTTCCAGCAGAGGGGCATCGGCGGCAACGCTACGCTGGGCGGCGCCAGCCTGTGTCGTTTGCGGCAGCAGGTAGGCGCCACCGGTGGCGGCGGTCGTGCAGCCCGCCAGTGTGCCGAGCATCAGCAAGCCTGCCATCAGGCCGCCGAAGCGGCCCTTGTGCGACGTGGAAGTGCGCGGTGAGGCAGACGCGCTGCACGCTTGCGGCATGGCGGCTGTGCGGGTCGAGAGACTCTTGGCTGTCGTCATCATTGGGCCCTTGGAATCGGATCGCGAGTGGTCGGCTTGTCGAAGATCAGGCTGGAGGGGTTCTTCTCCAGCGTATCAAGCAGCGGTTCCGCCTTCTTGAGCACGCGGTCCAGTCGTTCGAGATCGCCTTCCAGCTTGCGGTAGGCGGAAGAATCCGGTGTCAGGCCATCCAGGGTGCGATTGAGGTTGTCGATGCTGGTGCTGATATCGCCCGGCAGTTTCTGTACCGCCTCGGAACCCAGCAGGCTATCGACATGACCGGCCGTCTTGTCGAGGCGCTTGACCAGACTCTCGGAGGCCGACAGCGTCTTGTTCAGGTTGCTCAGTACCGGCTCGACATCGAGCGCATTGAGCTTGTCGAGCAGGGCATTGAGCTTGGCTTCCATCTGCGCCAGGCCCCCCGAGACGCTCGGCATGACCTCGATATCATCGAAGGTATCGGCCTTGTAGGGCGGCGGGTTGTCATAGAAGTCGAGATCGACGAACAGGGCGCCGGTCAGCAGGTTGCCGGATTTCAGCGTCGCGCGCATGCCGCGCTTGAAGAGGCGCTCGAGGCGCTTCTTCCACTGGGCCACGCCTTCATCATCCACTTGCCCCTCGAGGCGTTCGGGCTCGATGCGAATCAGCACCGGAATCTCGAAGCTCGACAGCGTCCGCACGCGCTGGTGGGTCAGGCGATAGGGCACGCTGACCACGGTGCCGAGACGGACGCCGCGAAATTCCACCGGCGCGCCGCGCGACAGGCCACGCACGGTATCGTCGACCATGATCACGTAGTCGATGGCCTGGTGGAAGCTGCCTTCACGGGCCTCTTCCTGGTCGGAATACAGCGTGAAGGAGGTGTTCTCGACCACCGGGCGGCCACGCGGCAGGTCTTCGGGAATGCCGAAGGCCACCCCGCCGCTCAGTACGCTTTCCAGTGACCCGACATCGACCTGCAGGCCCTGGGAGTCCAGGCGCAGGCTGACCCCGCTGGTGGACCAGAAGCGCGTGGTGGAGGTCACCAGCTCATGGTAGGGCGAGTCGATATACAGGGTGTAGTGCATTTCCTTCTCGCTGGGGCGGAACTCGCTGGATTCCACGCGCCCGACCACGAAGCCCTCGTAGGTGACGGGGTCACCATCCGAGAGCACGCTGCCATCGTTGCTGGTGAGGTCGATGCGCAGCCCCTTGGCGTCCTGCGTCGTCACCGGCGGTTGCTCCAGCGCCACGAAGTGGTCCTCCTCATCGCGGCTGTCGCCGGGCTGAAGCTGGATATAGGCCCCCGACAGCACGGTGTTGAGGCCACTGATGCCCTCACGACCGATGCGCGGCTTCACGACCCAGAGTCGCGAGTCGGCATTGAGCATGCGCTCGCTGTCCTTGGACATGCGCGCGGTGACGATGGTCTTGTCGAGATTGTCTGACAGACGCACGGATTCGACCTTGCCGACCTCGACGTTACGGGTCTTGATCAGTGTCTTGCCCGCCTCGATGCCTTCCGCCGTCTCCATTTCGATCGTGATCAGCGGGCCACGGCTGGCGTAGTTGTGCCACACCATCCAGGCGCCGATCAGCAGGGCCACGATCGGGACTATCCAGATCGGTGAAAGGCGGCGTCGACTTTCACGACGTGCGCGAGAATCATCACTCATAAGTCATCCTGTGAGGCGGCAGCGGAAGGGGGATTGCGGGAGGCATCCGGGGTCGTGAACGGAGGCGTGGCCTGCGAGGACGCGGCAAGAGATGCGGAGCCCGTCAGCGGGGTCAGCGGCAGATCACCGAACAGCGTGTTCGCCATCATCGTCTTCTCCGTCTCGGTGTCCCAGACAAGGCGTGGGTCGAAGCTCAACGCCGACAGCATCGTCAGCACCACCACGCAGGCAAAGGACAGCGCCGCGGGCCCCGGGTGGACCGACATCAGCGCGCCCAGCTGGATCAACGCGGCCAGCAGCGCCACCACGAAGACATCGACCATCGACCATCGCCCGACATATTCGGTGATGCGGTACAGGGTCACCCGCGCCCGCGCATGCTGCACCTCGGGGCGCTGGGCGCTGATGCACAGCCAGGCGATGGCGATCATCTTCGAGGCCGGCACCAGGATGCTGGCGATGAAGATGACCATCGCGATGGGCCAGTCACCATGTGACCAGAGCACCACGATGCCACCGGCAATCGTCTGCGGGTCATTCTCCCCGAGGCTGACCGTGGTCATGATCGGGAATAGGTTGGCGGGGATGTACAGAATCGCCGCCGCGATCAGCCACGCCCAGGTGCGCTGCAGGCTCTGCGTCTTGCGCTGATGGACAGGGTCGCCACAGCGGAGGCAGTGGGTGTGCGCCTCCCGTTCGCCGCAGGCGTTGATCAGGCCGCAGCTATGGCAACTGGCCAATCCCTGCAAGGCGGCGCCGATGCCCGGCAACGTACCGCTGGGGGCAGCTGGCTCGCCTGCCAGCGCGAACCACATGCGATCCCCATCGATGCTGGCCAGCGTCTTGGTCATCAGCAGGGCGAAGGCGCAGAACGCCCAGAAGGAAGGGCCGAAGCTGATATCGGCCATGCCGGCGATCTTGACCAGGCTCACCATCACGCCTACCAGAAACACATCCGCCATCATCCACGGGCGCAGGTGGCTCAGGGTGCGCGCAATGCCGCGAATGCCCGGCAAGGGCAGTTTCAGCCCGATGGCCGCATGCGTATAGATGACGCCCAGCAGGTAGAGCGCCGGCAGCATCACGATGGTCAGGATCAGCAGCACGGCCAGGGAAGGATAGGACTCGGCCGTCAGGGCGGCTGGCGTATCGATCAGACTGAGGCTTGCCGAGATGCCACTGGTGGCAAAGGCGATGAACTCGAAGGGCAGCGTCAGCGCCAGCATCACCAGGCACGCCATCGCCAGTGCCAGGGTGCGTTGCACGGCATGGGCGTGGCGCTGGGCGAACAGATGATCGCAACGCGGGCAGCGGGCGCGCTCGCCGGCCTTGAGCGCCGGCAGAGCCACGACGAGATCGCAGCACTCGCAGGCACGCATCCGCCGCCGTGACACGCCTGACGTGACAGGCGCGAACACCTGCGGCGGATCACGGGTTTCAAAGGTACGCCGGGTGTAGCGGCGCAGGGCAGCAAGGGGACGAGGCATGTCGCTCCAGCGGGATCGGGTGGTGTATCGCCGTGCCGCGCGTGTTCGGGTCATGCGCAGAGGCATTGTCAGCCGCGGCTTGACCACGCCTGCGGCTGCGCTCTTGGGGAAGCGCTCTCGGGGATGCGCCGTCAGTGGCCTGGCCCCATGCACACGCGGACCTGCGAAGGTATAGGAGCTGTAGGAGCACCAGGCCTGCGCAGGCAAACAGTGTTCGATAGTAGCATGATGCCGCAAAAGGCTGATGGCACTCAATGCTTGCCGCGTGAGCGCGCCTTTTTTTGCCAGCCTGCAAACAGGCACGCCGCCCGGAGAGGGCGGCGTGCAGGGCCGTCACGCAATGTGACAGCAATGAGGCTTCTGTCGTGATCAGAGATCAGACAAGGTCATCCTCCTGGCGGGCCGCTTCGTGGGCTCGCTTGAGGTCCTTCGGCTCACCGAAGACTCGGCGCACGACCACATAGCAGACCGGCACCAGGAAGATCGCCAGCACCGTGGCCGAGATCATCCCGCCGATCACGCCGTTACCGATGGCGTGACGGCTGGCGGCACCCGCACCCGTCGAGATGGCCAGTGGCACGGCACCCAGGGTGAAGGCCAGCGAGGTCATCAGGATCGGGCGCAGACGCATGCGCACGGCTTCCATGGTGGCATCGATCAGCGAGCGACCTTGCACTTCAAGGTCCTTGGCGAACTCGACGATCAGGATCGCGTTCTTGGCCGAGAGCCCGATGGTCGTCACCAGGCCGACCTGGAAGTAGACGTCATTGTCGAGTCCGCGCATCCAGGTGGCGAGCAGGGCACCCAGCACCCCCAGCGGTACCACCAGCATGACGGAGAACGGAATGCTCCAGCTCTCATACAGCGCGGCCAGACACAGGAAGACGAAGACCAGCGAGATGGCATACAGATACGGTGCCATGCCGCCACTCTGGGATTCCTGCAGCGAGATGCCGGTCCATTCCAGCGCGACGCCATTGTTGAGCTGGCTGACCATCTCTTCCATGGCCTGCATGGCCTCACCGGTGGAGTAACCCGGTGCCGCCTGTCCCAGCAGTTCCATCGAGGAGACGCCGTTGTAGCGTTCCAGCTGCGGCGACCCGTAGGTCCACTCGCCGTTGATGAAGGCGCTCAGCGGCACCATCTCGCCGGAGGTGTTGCGTACGTACCACTTCTTGAGGTCTTCCGGCTGCATGCGGGCACTGGCTTCCGCCTGCACATAGACCTTCTTGGTACGACCCTCGTCGAGGAAGTCATTGACGTAGGTCGAGCCCCACGCCGTGGAAAGCGTCGAGTAGACCTCTGACAGCGAGACACCCATCGCCGTCGCCTTGAGTTCATCGATATTGAGCGTGAACTGCGGGCTGTCTTCCAGACCATTGGGGCGCAGGCCGGTCACGGCCGGATTCTGGCCCGCCATGCCCAGCAGCTGGTTGCGCGCGTCGGTCAGTGCCTTGTGGCCGATGCCGCCACGGTCGACCAGCATCATGTCGAAGCCGCTGGCGTTGCCCAGTTCCATGATCGGCGGCGGGTTGATAGCGAAGACCAGGGCTTCCTTCAAGGTGCTGAAGTAGCTCTGTGCTTCACTGACCACGCTGAAGGAATCGCGCTCGCGCTCATCCCACGGCTTCAGGTTGATGAAGGCCAGGCCCATGTTCTGACCACGACCGGCGAAGCTGAAGCCGGCGACGTCGAACATTTCCTGAACCGCATCTTCCTGATCGACCAGGAAGTGATGCTCGACCTTTTCCAGCGTCTCGAGGGTCTGCTCCTGAGTGGAGCCCACCGGCAGGATGACCTGGTTGAACAGATAGCCCTGATCCTCATCCGGCAGGAAGCCGGTCGAGATGCGTGTGAACACCACGCCACAGCCGACGACGATCAATGCATAGACCAGCATCGAGCGACCGGTGCGCTTGAGCATGCCGCCAACGCCTTTCTGGTAACGCGCGTTGGAGCGATCGAAGACCCGGTTGAAGAGGCCGAAGAAGCCGGTGGTCTTCTCCTTGGTCGGCTTGAGCAGGGTGGCGCACAGGGCCGGCGTCAGGATCAACGCCACCAGTACGGACAGCGTCATCGCCGAGACGATGGTCACCGAGAACTGACGGAAGATCGCGCCGGTGGTGCCGGGGAAGAAGGCCATCGGAATGAACACGGATGACAGCACCAGGCCGATACCCACCAGTGCACCGGTGATCTGGCCCATCGACTTGCGAGTCGCTTCCAGTGGCGAGAGCTTCTCTTCGTGCATGACGCGTTCGACGTTTTCGACCACCACGATCGCATCGTCGACCAATAGCCCGATGGCGAGCACCATGGCGAACATGGTCAGGGTGTTGATGGAGAAGCCCAGCACTTCCAGCACCCCGAAGGTGCCCAGCAGCACGACCGGCACCGCGATGGTCGGAATCAGGGTGGCGCGGAAATTCTGCAGGAACAGCAGCATCACCAGGAAGACCAGTGCCACGGCTTCCAGCAGTGTCATCACCACTTCTTCGATGGAGATCTTGACGAAGGGTGAGGTGTCGTATGGGACCTTGAAGCTCATGCCCGGCGGGAAGTAGGCGGACAGCTCATCGAGGCGGTCCTTGACGGCCTGGACGGTGTCCAGCGCGTTGGCGCCCGAGGCCAGCTTGATCCCCAGGCCAGCAGCAGGCTTGCCGTTGTAGCGGCTGACGGTGCTGTAGGTTTCGGCGCCTTTCTCGGCGCGACCGACGTCACGCAGATAGACCTGAGAGCCATCTTCCTGGGTCTTGAGCAGGATGTTGCCGAACTGCTCCGGCGTTTCAAACAGGGTCTGCGCCACGATGGTGGCGTTGAGCTGCTGGCCTTCTTCCGCCGGCAGATTGCCCAGCTGGCCCGAGGCGATCTGGTTGTTCTGCGTGCTGATGGCCGTGGTGACGTCGCTGGTGGTCAGCTTGAAGTTGTTGAGCTTCTGCGGGTCGAGCCAGACACGCATGGCCCCCGGCGCGCCGAACAGCTGGGTCTCGCCGACGCCCTGGACACGCGCGACCTCATCCTGGATGTCGGAGGCGACATAGTCGGTCAATTGCTGCTTGGTCATGCTGCCATCGTCAGAGACGAAGGCCGCGACCATCAGGAAGCTGCCGGAGGACTTGGTGACCGAGACACCCTGGTTCTGTACGGATTGCGGCAGGCGCGGAGTGGCCAGCTGCAGCTTGTTCTGTACCTGAACCTGGGCGATGTCGGGGTCGGTGCCGGTGTCAAAGCTCAGCTCGATGCTGGCGTTGCCCTGGGAGTCCGAGGTCGAGCTCATGTACAGCAGATTGTCGATGCCGTTCATCTGCTGCTCGATGACCTGGGTCACCGTGTCTTCCACCGTCTGGGCGGAGGCACCGGAGTAGGTGGCCTGAATGGTGATGCTGGTAGGGGCCAGCGAGGGGTACTGCTCGATCGGTAGCTTGAGGATACTGAAGATACCCCCCAGCATCACGATGATGGCGAGCACCCAGGCAAAGATAGGGCGATCGATGAAAAATCTGGCCATGACGTTTGAGGCTCCTGGAACGTCGTTCGGGACGGTCGCCAATCACACGAGAAGCGTCTCTCGTCTGACTGGCGACAGTGGCGCGAAAAGCGGGGGCAGGCTTACTGGCTATCGCCGGTCTTGGCCTGTTCACTTTCCGAGGAGTCGCTGCTGGCAGCAGTCCGCGACTGAGATGCGGCGTTCTGGTCAGTGCCTGTCTCGTCCGAGGCGATCTCGACCGTGGCACCCGGCTTGATCTTCTGCAGACCGCTGACGATGACCTTGTCATTGCTGTCGAGGCCGCTGGTCACCAGCCACTGATTGTCGATGGCCTGACCGATCACGACCTGCTTGGCCTCGACCTTGTTCTCGGCATTAACCGTCATCACGCTGGCCTGGCCCGTGCTGTCACGGCTCACGGCCTTCTGCGGAATCAGGATGGCATCCTTGGCGACGGCTTCGGTCAGACGGGCACGCACGAACATGCCCGGCAGCAGCAGCTCATCTTCGTTGGGGAACAGTGCGCGCAGCGTGACCATGCCGGTCCCCTGGTCGACAGTGACATCCGCGAACTGCAGCTTGCCCTTGGCGCCATAGACGCTGCCGTCTTCCATCACCAGCTCGACTTCCGTCTGGACCGGGGCGGTGGCGGCATCGCGATTCTCGCCCAGCTCACGCTTGAGGCGCAGCACCTCGGTGGCGGACTGGGTCAGGTCGACATAGATGGGGTCCAGCTGCTGGACGGTGGCCAGGCTGGTTTCCTGACTGGCCGTGACCAGTGCGCCCTTGGTGACGCTGGACTTGCCGATACGACCACTGATCGGTGAGCTGACCTTGGTGTAATCCAGGTTGATCTGCGCGCTGGATACCGCGGCCTTGGCCGAGGCGACATCGGCACGGTCTTCGCCGACGGTGGCCACGGCATCGTCATAATCCTGCTGGCTGACCATCTTGCGCGCGACGAGATTCTTGTAGCGCTTGGCCTTGAGGCTCGAGGTGTTGAGGCTCGCCTCGGCACGCGCCAGGCTCGCCTTGGCGCTCTCGACATCGGCGCGATAGGTGCGCGAATCGATGTGATAGAGCACCTGACCTTCCTCGACGTCACTGCCTTCGGTGAAGTCGCGCGATTCGATGATACCGCCGACCTGCGGACGCACTTCCGCGATCTGATAGGCACGCGTGCGGCCCGGAAGTTCGCTGGTGAGCGGTACATCCTGGGCGGTGACGGTGACGACATCGACCTGAGCGGCCTGGCTGGCGCCTGCGGCGGAGCCTTGGCCAGCCTCTTCCTTGTCGCCGCTACAGCCGGCCAGCAGGGCACCGACCAGCAGCAGGCTTGCTGGAAGCAGGCCGAGGCGGCGGGCATTGAAAGCCAATGGGTGTCTCTGCAAGCGGGATTGACTGGGGGAAGTCGGGGCCATGGAGCGTCCTTTACGAAATTCAGGGGCTGAAGTGCGTCATCATCGCCACATTGTGACTCACCGCAGGCGCGGCAGGCCAAAGCAACGATGTCATGATGAGGAAGATATTTAGCCCGCTATTCTATCGGAATGGCGAGGCGACTGTATGGTTGTTTTGTGCAGTTATTGCGCACCCTGTTGCAACAGATTGTTGCCATGTGAGCAGCATCCTGAACGTCATGGAGGGGGATGCAACACAATGCAATTCGCTTGCCATGCCCGCAGGCGTGCACATGCCTCGCCTCACGCAAGGTGCGTGCACAAGTCAGGTGAGGCCAGGGCAGTGATGGTGCATAAATATGCGCAAATTCTGAATAAGTTATCAGATCGAAGTGTCTGAATGATGAACTCCCCGACCCCGTACGCAAATGCGTGTCGTCAGCACATGAGGGATCAGCGGATCAGTATGAGGTCGGGAGAGCGGGAGAGCGGGAGAGCAGGAGGGTGAAAGAGCGGAAGCGCTGAGGGGCTGAGGGTCTGAAGCACTGATGGGATGAAGCGCAGGGCAACCTCTCGAGTCATCTAGCGGGGGCAGCGCAACCGCAAGAGGACGCGGCAGGGGCGGGTGACCAGGGGCGGAACGCCGCGAATTGCGCCACCAGCGGGGCAAGGCTTGCGCGGTCCTCCGGCAGCTGTGGTTGGCGCAGCAGACGCAGGCGCGGGCGATCAGCGAAGGCCTCCTCCAGTCTGGCGGCCCAGTGTTGCTGCTGTTCTCGCCAGGTCGCGACCCAGTCAGCCTGCGGCTCGCGGGGCGTTGAGGGGGGACTGCCAGCCCCTTGCGCGGCGGGCTCCGGCAGGCACTGATTGATGATCAAGCCGCCGACGGCCAGACCATGAGCTTCCAGTGCCTCTCGTGTTCGAGTTGTCTCCAGACACGGCAGCTTCTCTGGCGTGCTGACCAGAATCACGCGCGCCCGGCGGGTATCGCTCAAGCGCTGACGCAATGCTGCGTAGCGCGTACGGCGTTGCTCCAGCGCCGCGCTGATCGGGTCTTCCGGCGCTTCTTCGCCTGGCGTCTCTGATGCCTGCTGACTGTCCAGCCACAGGCTGCGTTCGGCGATGGCGCGCCTGCGCTGGCCCAGCATGCCCTCCAGCCAGCCGCCCAGCACTTCAGGCAGGCTCAGCAGGCGAATGGTGTGCCCGCTGGGGGCCGTATCAAACAGAATGTGGCGATAATGTGAATCTTCATCTTCCAGCGGGGCTGGCGGGGTCAGGATGATCTCCACCAGCGCATCGAAGAGTGCCGCTTCACTGGTGCCGGGGGCGTGGCGTGACAGCTCGAGCTGGCGCATCACGGTGGCACTGCGCTCGCCACTTACCAGGGGGGCGATCCGCTGGCGGACCGCCTCCAGGTAGCGGTCGCATTCCCGCTCGGGGTCCAGTTCCATCACGTCGAGGCGCGGCGCGATGTTGCAGGGCTTGCCACCGACCGCACCGAACAGATCGCCGAGATTGTGCGCGGGGTCTGTCGATACCAGCAGGGTCGCTTCGCCTTTCTCCGCCAGTGCCAGCGCCTGGGCCGCCGCGCAGCTGGTCTTGCCGACACCGCCCTTGCCACCGAAGAACCAGATCTCGGGATGCTCCGATTTCCCGGCTTGCCCCGGTGCTTGGCCAGACTGGTGAGTGTGAGTCTCGTAAGTCTCGTGAACCGCTGACGGCTGAGTGCCTGCCCAGACAGCCGTATCTTTCCCCTTGCGGGATGCCGCGCGTTTCCAGAACCTGCTCAACAGCACTTGAAGCCCTCCAGCGGTGAATGCTCAAGCCCCTGACGCAGGTGCCAGTCATGCATGCGTTCCAGCATCAGCGGCAGCATCTCCAGCGAGACGGCAGGCGCCGGATTGGGGATGCCCATCAGCTCCGCGAAGCTCATCATCATGAAGATGTCCTCCTCCTCACGGGCAAGCTGCGCCAGATCGCGCTGCTGGTTGACGCGCAGCATGGCCTCCCAGCCATCCCGCAGCTGAATGGCACCTGTCAGCAGGCGCCTTGTCAGACCCGGCGGGCGCGGTGATGACGCCAACCGGGAGTTGTCATCAGCTCTCATGAGCGCTCACCCGGGCGGGAGACTTCAGGCTGCGGCTGGCTTCGAGCAGAATCCACAGCGCAAACACCATGATCAGGCTGCCGAAGGTGAACAACAGCCATTGCGGGTCGTTGCTGCCCATGCCCGACCAATCCAGCACCACCTGCTGCACCATCGCCCACAGCGTCATGATCATCAAAAAGACCATCGGGGCCAGGGTATAGATGACAGGGCGGCCCTGACGCTTGAGCCACACCGAGACCAGCATCAGCGAGATGCCCGCCAGCAGCTGATTGCTGGTGCCGAACAACGGCCACAGCAGGTAGCCGCCGGAACCGAAACCCTTGGGCCCCTGCGGCAGGATGACCAGCGCGGCACTGGCGATGACGGCGATGCTGGTGGCGACATGCTTGTGGCTGAGCGCCGGCATGCCGTATTCGCTGCCCAGTTCCGCGATGATGTAGCGCATCAGGCGCACGGCGGAGTCCAGCGTCGTCGCCGCGAAGCTGACCACGATGACCGCAACCAGCGTACTGCCGACATTGGCGGGCAGGCCGAGGTGCGAGATCAGCTGACCGGACCCCTGAACGAAGCTCGAGAGGCCATTGGCACCCGCCGCGGCGAAGCTTGAATAGGTTGCGCTGAAATCGGCCTGGGTTGCGAACAGGGTCGCCACCGCGATGATGGAAATCAGCGCCAGCATGCCTTCGCCCAGCGCGCCGGAGTAACCGATCAGGCGCGCATCCGGTTCATGGGACAGCTGCTTGGAGGTGGTGCCGGAGGCGACCAGACCGTGGAAGCCCGAGATGGCGCCGCAGGCGATGGTGATGAACAGCAGCGGGTAGAAGGACATCTCGGCATCGGCGTTGAAGGCCGGCGCCGTCAGCTGCGGGCCACCTACGGCCAGTCCCAGATACAGCAGTACCAGCCCGACCACCAGCTGGTGAGAGTTGATGGTGTCGCGAGGCTGCAGCAGCTTCCAGACCGGCAGTACCGACGCGATGTAGACATAGCTCATCAGCGCGATGATCCACACCAGGAAGGCGCTGGAGATGGGCGAAAGGCCGAACAGCAGGGTGGCATCTTCGCCACCGGCCATGGCGGTGAAGGCACCGGCCAGGTCGATCTGCAGGAACTCGAACTGACCGGCCAGCAGGGCGGCGGCATACATCACCATCAGCGCGAGCAGCGAGGGGATCAACATCTTGCCGCCACGACGATAGACGCGATGGCCGATCCATACCGCCAGCGGAATCTGGATCAGCACCGACAGCACGCTGGCCGGGAAGTTGATGAACAGATTGGCGATCACCCAGGCGAACACCGCGTTCAGCATCAGGACCAGAATCAGGATGATGAACAGAAACAGCAGCTTGGCACGCTTGCCGATCAGCTTGTCCGCCAGGGTGCCGACCGACTGGCCACGATGGCGCGCCGATAGCGTCAAGGTGCCGAAATCATGCACGCCTGCCGCGAACAGACTGCCCAGCACGACCCACAGCACGGCCGGCAGCCAGCCCCAGTAGACGGCGATCGCCGGACCGACGATGGGGGCTGCGCCCGCCACCGAGGTGAAATGGTGACCCCACAGCACCCAACGATTGGTCGGCAGGTAGTCGGTGTCATCGCGCAGCGCGTGGGCTGGCGTCACGAAATTCGGGTCGAGGCGGAAGATGCGTTCGGCCAGAAAGCGGGAATAGAAGCGATAGCCGATGGCGAAGGCAACGCAGCCGAACAGGGCAAGCCAGATGGCGTTCATGGCAGATTCCGAGAGGCGTGGTGATGGATTGAGTAGGGCGTGCTGGCGTGTGTCTGGTGTCTGGACGCGTGCCGGAGGGCTTTCAACACACTGGTGCAGGTCGGCGTGACGCTAACATCGATAAATGCGCATATAACTTCGCCATTGGTCGCCCCGGCGCGCGCCGGCATGTCGCGAGCCGACTTCTTGGCAATGACTCAATCGTCGCCTTCCTGCGTGGACTGAACGCAGAAGCGCGCCACCGCCTTGTGCTCAGGCGGCATCACGCGCGGGGTAGCCGTTTTTGCCTCGCTCTGCCTTGCGACCAAGGAGTATCAGTGGGTTGATCCACGCGACCTTGTGTTCCGCCAAGCTCTTCTATACTCGAAGCAAGTCGGAGCACGGGGAGCCGCTCAGCGCCGTCATCTGGGTGAGGCTCTCGATAACAATGACAAGGAGGCGCCGATGTCATGGATCGCGGAATGCCTTTCCCGTGTCACTAGGCCAATGCGTCTGCGCTTGCGACGCACAGTGACGACCCTGTCACTGACGGCCTTGTCACTGACAGCCCTTTCCCCTTCGGTGCTGGCAGTCGAATACAACATGCCGGTCGGGGTCACTGCGGTCAGCCGCGAGATCCACTCGCTGCACATGATCATCTTCTGGATCTGTGTGGTCATCGGCATCGTGGTGTTCGGTGTGATGGGCTACGCGATGATCAAGCACCGCAAGTCACGCGGTGCGGTATCGGCAAGCTTCCATGAAAATACCCGTATCGAGATTCTGTGGACCGCCATCCCGCTGTTGATCCTGGTGGTGATGGCGGTGCCTGCCACCGCCACGCTCAAGGACATGTACGACGCCTCCGAGTCGGCACTGGACGTGAAGATCACCGGCCATCAATGGCGCTGGCAGTACGAGTATCTGGGCGAGGATGTCGCCTTCACCTCAAGCCTCGCGACCCCGCGCGAGCAGATCAACAACACCGCCGCCAAGGGCGAGCATTACCTGCTGGAAGTCGACAACCCGCTGGTGTTGCCCATCAATCGCAAGGTGCGCTTCCTGACCACCTCCGCCGACGTCATCCACTCCTGGTGGGTGCCGGACTTCGGCGTCAAGAAGGACGCCATTCCCGGCTTCATCAATGAGGCCTGGACGCGTATCGAGACCCCCGGCACCTATCGTGGCCAGTGCACCGAGCTGTGCGGCAAGGACCACGGCTTCATGCCGGTGGTGGTCGAGGCGCTACCGGAAGCCGAGTTCGATGAGTGGCTGATCGCGCGCAAGGCCGAAGCCGAGGCCGCGCTCAACGATGCCGGTCGTGACTGGAGCCTCGAGGAGCTGATGGAGAAGGGCGAGAAGACCTATGCCACCATCTGTGCCTCCTGTCATCAGCCGGATGGCCAGGGTATGCCGCCGGCGTTCCCCTCGCTGGTGGGCAGCGCCATCGTCACCCAGGACATGCAGGCGCACATTGATATCGTGGTCAACGGCAAGGCGGGCACGCCCATGGCGGCCTTCGCCGATGTGCTGAGCCCGGTCGAGCTGGCGGCTGTCATCACCTATGAGCGCAACGCCTGGGGCAACGATACCGGCGAGCTGGTGCAGCCAGCCGTCATCAAGGAACAGCTGTCTCAATAGCGTGCAAGCGACGCATTCAGGAGGCGTGTCATGGCCAGTGAACAGCCACGCAAGGCGGTACTTCAGGCCAGCGAGAGCGAGGGGGCCACCGCAGGCGGCGCTCATGTGGGCGAGGGCCACGGCAGCGCGCCGCGCGGCATGCTGCGCTGGCTGCTAACCACCAATCACAAGGATATCGGCACCCTCTATCTGATCTTCTCGCTGAGCATGCTGTTCATCGGCGGCATCATGGCGCTGGTGATCCGCACCGAGCTGTTCCAGCCCGGCCTGCAGATGGTGCAGCCGGAGTTCTTCAACCAGATGACCACCATGCACGGGCTGATCATGGTGTTCGGCGCCATCATGCCGGCCTTCACCGGGCTGGCCAACTGGATGATTCCGCTGCAGATCGGCGCGCCCGACATGGCGCTGCCGCGCCTCAACAACTTCAGCTTCTGGCTGTTGCCGGTCGCCTTCCTGTTGCTGCTTTCCACCCTGCTGATGGAGGGCGGTGGCCCCAATTTCGGCTGGACTTTCTATGCGCCGCTGTCCACCACCTATGCGCCGCCCTCGACCAGCTTCTTCATCTTCTCGCTGCACATCGCCGGCATCAGCTCGATTCTCGGCGCCATCAACATCATCGCCACCATCCTCAATCTGCGTGCCCCGGGCATGCGCCTGATGGACATGCCGCTGTTCGTCTGGACCTGGCTGATCACCGCCTTCCTGCTGATCGCGGTGATGCCGGTGCTGGCGGGCGCCATCACCATGATGCTGTTCGACATCAACTTCGGCACCAGCTACTTCAATGCCGCCGGTGGCGGCGACCCGGTGCTGTTCCAGCATCTGTTCTGGTTCTTCGGGCATCCCGAGGTCTACATCATGATCCTGCCGGCCTTCGGCATCGTGTCCGCCATCGTGCCGACCTTCTCGCGCAAGCGACTGTTCGGTTATGCCTCGATGGTCTATGCCACCGGCTCCATCGCGATCATGTCCTTCCTGGTCTGGGCGCATCACATGTTCGCCGTCGGCCTGCCATTGGTGGCGGAACTGTTCTTCATGTACACGACGATGCTGATCGCGGTGCCGACCGGCGTGAAGGTCTTCAACTGGATCGCCACCATGTTCCGCGGCTCCATCAGCTTCGAGCCCCCGATGCTGTTTGCGATCGCCTTCATCGTCCAGTTCACCATCGGCGGCTTCTCGGGCCTGATGCTGGCCATCGCCCCGGCGGATTTCCAGTACCACGACACCTACTTCGTGGTGGCGCATTTCCACTATGTGCTGGTGCCCGGCGCGCTGTTCGCGATTCTCGCCGGAGCCTACTACTGGCTGCCCAAGTGGACCGGCTTCTATCCCCACGAGGGGCTCTCGAAGTGGCATTTCTGGCTGTCGGTCATCGGCGTCAACCTGACCTTCTTCCCGATGCACTTCTCGGGGCTGGCCGGCATGCCGCGGCGCATCCCGGATTACGCGCTGCAATTCGCCGACTTCAACATGCTGTCCAGCATCGGCGCCTTCCTGTTCGGTATCTCGCAGCTGCTGTTCCTGGTCGTGATCGTCAAGTGCGCGCGCGGCGGTGTCAGAGCGCCGGCGTGTGCCTGGGAGGGCGCGGTGGACCTGGAGTGGAGCGTGCCGAGTCCGGCGCCGCTGCATACCTTCGAGATTCCTCCGCAGACCCGCGATGGCCAGATCATCCGCTGAGCGATGGACAGCGGCCAGGAGAGTGACATGCCCTCACGCGATCACGCAGCACAGCAACAGGCAGTGGCACGCACCGTGCGGCGCACGCTGCTGGCGCTGGTCGCGATGCTGGGCTTCGCCTTCGCGCTGGTGCCGCTCTATGACGTCTTCTGCAATCTCACCGGCCTGAATGGCAAGGCCGCCAGTCAGGCCAGGGCCGCGGTGGCCATGGAGATCGACGAGAGCCGCTGGGTCTCGGTGCGCTTCATCACCCAGCAGGGGCAGGGCCTGCCGTGGACACTCGAGGCGTTGGATGAGCAGTTCCGCATCCATCCCGGTGGCCAGTACAGCGCGCGCTTCGTGTTCACCAATCACGCCGATTACCCGGTGCGTGGCCGCGCGGTCCCCAGTGTCAGTCCTGCCGAGGGCTCACTGCATCTGCGCAAGATCATGTGCTTCTGCTTCCAGGAGCAGACGTTGGCAGCAGGCGAGCGGCGCGAGCTGCCGCTGGTCTTTCAGGTCGACCCTGACCTTCCGGAGGGCATTCGTGATCTGACTCTGGCGTACACGCTCTATCCGGTCACGACGCCGTCATCCGCGGGGGGCGATGGTGCAGAGCATTCTGCAGGAGGTGAAACATGAGCAGTGGCAGCTATTACGTCCCGGCCCACAGTGCCTGGCCCATCTTCGGCGTGCTGGCGGTGGGCGGCATGATGATCGGGACTGGGATCTGGATGGTGCACGGCAGCGCCGCCTGGTTGTCAGGCATCGGCCTGCTGGCCGTGGTGCTGGTGATGGCGGGCTGGTTTCGGGATGTGGTGCGCGAGTCGATGGGCGGCCTCTACGATGACCAGATGGACCGCTCGTTCCGATGGGGCATGGCCTGGTTCATCTTCTCGGAATTGATGTTCTTCGCGGCCTTCTTCGGGGCGCTGTTCTATCTGCGAACCTTCGCGCTGCCCTGGCTCGATGGCGAGGGCGCCAAGGGAGTGACGGCGCTGCTGTGGCCTGACTTCACCGCCAGCTGGCCCCTGATGACGCCGCCGGATACCAGCATCGCCGGACCCAGAGAGCTGCTGTCGCCCTGGCAGCTGCCGCTGGCCAACACGCTGTTGCTGGTCAGTTCCAGTGTCACCCTCACGGTGGCGCATGAAGCACTGAAGATGGAGTTTCGGCGCACGGCGCGCAACTGGCTGGCGGGCACCGTGGTGCTGGGGCTGTGCTTTCTGACCCTGCAGGGCATCGAATACTACGAGGCCTGGCACCACCTGGGGCTGACGCTGCAGGCGGGGGTCTATGGCGGCACCTTCTTCCTGCTGACCGGTTTCCATGGTCTGCATGTCACCATCGGCACCCTGATTCTGATCGTGATGCTGGTGCGCGTGATACGCGGCCACTTCTCGAGTGAACGTCACTTCGCCTTCGAAGCGGCTGGCTGGTACTGGCACTTCGTCGATGCGGTGTGGATCGGTCTGTTCCTGTTCGTCTATGTGTTCTGACAGCACGTGGCGTGATGTCAGTCCAGCATTCCGGTGGAGAAGCCAATGACCAGCAGAATCACCAGACACACTGCCAGGCCAACCCGCCATTTGAGAGAGGTCAGCAGGCGTCGACTGCGGCTGCCATCGCGCAGCAGAAAACCGGCGCCGGCGACCAGGCTTGCCAGCATGCCGATAAAGACCAGTGCGATCAGCGATTTGAGCAGCATGTCACCTCCCGGGGCGCAGACAGTGGCGGGTGAGCACAGCGCGGCACTCGCTTGTGACAGTCGAGCTCATCCGGCAGACAAGCGCAAGTCAGCGCCAGCGGCGCAGGTGTCTTCAATGGGGCAGGAGTCTTCAACGGCGGCGACGCAGGAGCGCCAGGTCGGACGCGGCTGGTGGCTGTTCTGGGGATGCCTGATCGTGCTCGGTCTGTGTCTGTGCAGCTGGCAGGTGATGCGTGGCCAGGCGCGTGCCCAGCATCTGGAGGATACCGCCAGCGCGCCAGAGCTGGTGATGCCGACGGCACCGCCCGCCAGTGCCAGCCTGATCGAGCTGCGCGGCGAGTGGCTCGCGGAACACAGCCTGCTGCTGGACAACCGCACGCTGGACAAGCGCCATGGCGTGGCGGTGCTCACGCCCTTCCGAACGCTGGATGGCCGCTGGTGGCTGGTGGAGCGTGGCTTCGTGGCATCGCCGGCCCCGCGCAGTGACCCGGAGTTCACGACCCCGACAGGCTCCGGGGTGATCAGTGGTCGCTGGCAGTGGTTGAACGGCCAGGGCAACAGCGGTGGCCCACTGTTCGGCCCCAATCGCGAGGGGCAGCGCCTGCAGCAGGTCGATCTGAGCGCCTGGCAGGCGCTGGGCACACCGGCCTTTGCGGGTGTTCTGCACCAGACGAGCGGGGAGGGGCGATTCCTGCCCTGGTGGCAGCCGAGCAACATGACGCCGGAGCGCCATTATGCCTATGCGCTGCAGTGGCTGGGGCTCAGCCTGGGAGCGGCGGTGGTCATGATTCTGGGTGCGCGCCGCCAACGTCAGTCCGCGCTACGTCAGCGCCAGGCCTAGCGCCCGGTGCTTGTGTCTTGAGTCTGTTGTCCGCACGCCCGGACATGCAGGGAAGCCGTCGTCAGGAGGAGAGCGATGACACACGTGATGCGACAGCGTCTGAAACTCGTGGCCTTGCTGGGGCTGTTGTCCGCCCCGCTGCCCTTGGCGTGGGCCATGCTGAGCGCACAGGTAGGGATTCCCGAAGGACGGGTGGCAAACGGTGCCCTGTTGCCAAAGGTCAAGCCGCTCACGGACTGGTCGCTCGACTACCTCGTGACAGAAAACGCCACTGACAACGTCACCGAAAACGCCACAGGAAACGCGACTGGCGGCGCTGTTAGCGCGAAGGAGGCCCCCGGCATGCCGCCGCTGGCCGCGCGAGGCGCGGATGAGCAGCGTTTCTGGCTCAGCTGGCCGGAGCCGAACCAGCCGCAGCTGGCCGCGGCGCAGGCCGAGCGCTGGTGGCGCCTGCATCGCGCGCTTGGCAAGGAGGCGCCACGCCTGGGCCGCCTGGTGGTGGCTGAAAAGACCTTTGTGCATCCCCGGGTGCCGGGCGAGCAACGGGCGCTCGGGCGCTGGCCGGCACCGAACGATGCCACTTCCGCGTCGCACCAGTTGCGCCTGATCGACCCTCATGGGCAGGTCGTGGTCGCCTACGGGCCCGAGATCACGCCGCAGGCCGTGATGAAGGATGTGCGCCGGCTGCTCAAGCGTAATCCGGTTGCGCCTCGATAGGTCGCGCCTCGCCAGGTCGGACCTCGATAGTTAGCGCCTCGCCAGGCCGGGCCTCGCCAAGTCGCACGTGATCTTCTTTCGCTTCACCAGGGAGATATGCCATGTCTCGCCTCGCCATACAGAAGCGCTATCCACCGCGGGCCCGCCAACGAGGGGCGGCGTTGCTGCCTCGCCCGCCATTTCTGCGTCACGCCACCACTGATGAAGCTGCCGCCGCGCAGGCCTTCTCGATGGCGACGCCTGAGCAGTCGTCTGATCTGGTGCATGGCTCTGCCGCCCGGCAGGCGGTGAGCCGACGGGTGACGGCACGCCTGTGGCGCAGCAGTCAGCGACTGGTCGCCAGCATGCTGGGATTGGTCATCTTGGTGATCGGGCTGGGAGCCTGGACGCGGCTGGTGGACGCCGGGCTGGGGTGCCCCGACTGGCCGGGCTGTTATGGCGCCCTGGTCGTGCCGGATGCCCAGACCGCGAGCCTGCATAGCCCGCATCATCCGCTTGAAGGCTACAAGGCGTGGGCGGAGATGATCCATCGCTATGCGGCGAGTCTGCTCGGGCTTGCGGCCATCGCATTGCTCGCGCTGGGCTGGCGGATACGCCGTCGGGAGGCTCATCAGTCGCAGACCTTCGAGGGTGGCAGTGGCGAGGCAAAGGTGACTGATCACTGGGGAGCGGAGGCGCGCACGCGTTTTCCCTTGGCCGGCTGCTGGCTGTTGTTGGGCATGCTGTTGGTCCAGGGCGCGTTCGGGGCCTTTACCGTGACGCTGAAGCTGTGGCCGCAGGTGGTGACGCTGCATCTGCTGGGCGGTCTGAGCGTATTGAGCCTGCTGCTGTTGCTGTGGCTATCACTCAGACGGCGGGCGGCGCACCTCAAGGTGACGGCTGGGCAACACACGGCGGGCGCTGATGCAGCGCACATCCGGCGTCAGCCCTGGCTGGCCGCTCTGGCCGCGGCTCTGCTGCTGGGGCAGCTGGCCCTGGGGGGCTGGACCTCGAGCAATTATGCCGGGCTTGCCTGTGAAGGTTTCCCGGCCTGCAATGGTGCCGCATGGCCGGCGATGGACTGGGGAGAGGGCTTCCACCTGACCCAGGATGTCGGCCCCAGCTACCTGCATGGGCAGCTGCATGGTGAGGCACGCACGGCCATTCACATGGCGCACCGTGGCGGGGCCGTGCTGTTGGGGGCGGTGCTGTTGGCGCTGTATTGGCGCCAGCGCCGCCACTTGCCGGCGCGGAAGGCGGCGCCTGACAACCCCTGGCGCTGGGCGCTGGGGTGTTGGCTGGTGCAGGCAGGCTTGGGGATCGCCAATGTGCTGTGGTGGTTGCCGCTGGATCTGGCGCTGGCGCATACCCTGGGGGCCGTCGCGCTGACGCTGGCGATGGTGTGGGCGATGGATCAGATGCGCCAGGCGGCTCGCCACAAGCGGGCATCCGTCTCGCAGGCGCTGGCCTGATGAGAGGCAGAAGGTGGGCAAGACGGTAAGCAGAAGAGAGACCCCCAAGTGCGCGTGATCGCGCTCACCAGACCGCAAGAGGCCGCTCATGAGAGCGGCCTCTTGCGGTCTGCGTCGTATCAGCCGGTATCCTGTCAGGCCGCGCTGCCGAAGCGCTCCTGCAGGTAGGCATTGATGGTGTCGGATTCGTACATCCACTCTTCGCGCCCATCGTCATGGGTGATCAGCAGGCACGGCACCTTGACGCGACCGCCACCCTGTTCGAGGGCCTGGCGGTGAGTGGCGTTGTGCTGGGTGTCGCGCTGCTCGACGTTCAGGTTCAGTTGATGCATGCGCTTGCGCACCTTGATGCAGAACGGGCAGGTCGAGAACTGATACAGCGCCAGTTTGGCCGTCTCGGCATCCACCTCGGCCTGCTGGGCGGGGCTGCGCTCGAGCGCGCTGCCGCGGGTCAGTTTCTCGCTGAGCAGCATGAAGGGAGCCAGCACCAGACGCAGGGTGCGGAAGAACAGGCGGATGATGGAGCGCATGGCAGAACCTCATGGGACGTGCGGGTATCGGCGCCAGTGCCGCAGGGCGGGTGGCGAATTTACAATGGGGCCATTCTAGAGCTCAGCGGCCTCGACGTCTTCCCCATGCGCGTTGCGGATATGCGTCAACAGGGACTGTCGCAACCAGCGGTGCCCGGGGTCCTGCTCGTGGCTGGCATGCCAGATCAAGCGGTAGCTGAGCGCGGGCAGGCGCATCGGTAGCTCAAGAATCGCCAGCCCATGCAGCTCGCTGCTGGCCTGGGCAAAGCTTCTGGGGGCACAGAACACCAGCTCGCTGTGCGCGACGATGCTCAGGGCATCGCGGAAATCCGGCACCAGCACGCTGATGCGGCGTGGTGCGCCGTGCTGCTCCAGCCGCTCATCCAGCGACCAGCGTGAGCGCCCCTCGCAGGTGGCCTGGACATGACTCAAGGCCGCGAATTCGCTCAGCGTCATCGGTGTCTGGCGCCGCGTGAGCGGATGATCACGCCGCACCAGAATCACATGGTCGTCGCGCCACAGCAGGCGCGACTGGAAGCCAGCGGGGAGGGCAGGCGGCTCGCCCGGGGTCTCGGCGCTGTGATCGTGTCCGGCAAGCCCGATATCCAGCTGGCCCTTTTCCATCAGGCTCAGGCAATCGGCCTGCCAGCGGCTGATCTCGAGGCTGCCATGCGGCAGCGCATCGGTCAGTGCCCGCGTGCAGGACGGCATCAGGGTCGCCCAGGCGCTTTCCAGCACCGCCAGCTGAAAGCGCCGCTGGCTGGTGGCGGGGGTGAAGGTGGCAGGGGCGCTCAGGTTCTCGAGACGCGAGAGCAGCTCGGCCAGCTCGCCACGCAATGACAGGGCCCGCGCCGTGGGGCGCAGACCATGGCGTTCGCGAATGAAAAGGGCGTCATCAAACATCACGCGCAGGCGTGCCAGACTCTTGCTGACGGCAGACTGCGAGAGATGCAGGCGGCCTGCCGCGCGCGTCACGCTGCACTCTTCCAGCAGTACCTGCAGCACCTGCAGCAGATTGAGATCGATGCGCGTGTTGAAGGGCGTGGACGCTGGCGCTGAGCCCGAAGACGCAGGCAGTGACGACGCGGCTGGAGACTGGGCACCAACCGGCCTTGCGGGTGTCTGCGGAGCAGTCGCGCTCATGAGTTTCTCCAGTGGAATATCAGGCCTGAAATAATATCATTTTGCTTCATAAGTCGCAGGCGCTAGGCTCTGCGGATTCTTGATGGCCCCTCTATCGGGCCGCCCTTGGCTTCTGACTCTCGAGATTATCCATGTCCGTGTCTTCCTCTGCTGCCGCAAGGCCCATGCCCAACGCACGACTATTGCTGTTGCTGCTGGTCGGCTGCGTGATGTTCTCGCCGCTGGCGATCGATATCTATCTGCCCTCACTGCCGGCGATGGCGCGTGAATTCGCCCAGCCCACCGATGTGATGCAGATGACGGTGACGCTGTTTCTGGGCGCTGTGGGTGTCGGACAGATTCTGGTCGGCCCGTTGACGGACCTCTACGGACGACGTCCGGCGCTGTTGGGCGGCGCGACGGTCTACCTCGTCGGCGCGATGGTCGCCGTGCTGGCACAGGACATCAGCATGCTGTATCTCGGGCGTATCCTGCAGGGGCTGGGGGCATGCGCCACGGTGACGGTGGCCTTCGCGGCCGTGCGTGACTGCTACACGCCGGAGCAGGGCGCCAGGATGTACAGCTATCTGAATGGTGCGCTGTGCATCATTCCGGCGCTGGCGCCGGTGCTGGGCGGCCTGCTGGCGGTGCAGTTCGGCTGGCGCTCCAACTTCCTGTTCATGGCCGCCTTCGCGCTGTGCGTCGGCCTGATGGCGTGGAAGAGCTTTGGCGAGACGCGTCCTGCCACGACGGTCGTGGAGCGTCCGCTGTACAACTGGGCGCGCTACCGCCCCGTGTTGACCAGCTGGCGCTTCCTGTATCAGGCGCTGGTCGCGATGGCCGCGATGAGCGCCATCCTGCTGTATGTGTCGTCGTCCTCCGAGCTGCTGGTCGAGCGCCTCGGTCACTCCGAGCTGGTCTTCAGTGCCCTGTTCGGCGGCAATGCCGTGATCAATATCATCACCTTCTTCTTCGCACCGCGCGTGATCACGCGCCTCGGCCGTCAGCCCACCGTGCGTCTGGGGCTGGCGATCATCCTGCTCTCCGGCCTGATGCAGGGCGCGGCCTTCGCCTGGCTGCCACTGTCTGCCGCTGCCTTCATGGTGCCGGTGGCAGTGCTGTCGGTCGGCTTCTCGTTGGCGCTCGGGGCGGCATCAAGCCTGGCGCTGGAGGCCTTCGCTGAGCGTGCCGGCACTGCGGCGGCGCTGCTCGGCAGCATCCAGCTCGGCGGCTCGGCAGTGGTGGCGACGGCGCTGCTCAATACGCCGCTCGCCCCTCAGCAGGGTCTGCTGCTCATCAGCGTGGTGATGGTGCTGCCGTTGCTGCTGCTGGGCGCGCGACGTCAGCCGGGCGTCTAGTCGGTAAGACTGCCCGGTGCGACGGCGCATTGCGACTGGCCGGTGGTACTGGCCGGGCATGGAGGATTCGCTGGCTGGCGACAGCGGCGGGCCGCAGGGCAGAGATGGTTCATTGAAGGCCCCCGACCAGAGTATGCTTGTCGCTCGATCCGCATGTCGCCAAGGAGGCACCATGGAATCAGCGGCGCGTGTGCGCGTGATACTCAACGGGGACAAGGCTCAGCAGCCGGAGCTGCGTGAGGCCATCTTCGCTCAGCGTGAGCGTATGGCAGGGCTAGAAGTGCGGTTGACCTTCGAGGGTGATGATGTCGCGAGACTGGTGAGCGAGGCGGTCGATGAAGGCGTCACGCGGCTGGTCGTTGGCGGTGGTGATGGCACCCTCAATCTGATCGCCAATGCCTTGATGCAGCACCCACTCGCGAAGCGTCCGGAAGTCGCGATCCTGCCGTTGGGCACCGCCAATGATCTGGCGACCTCGCTCGGCATCCCCGAGCCGGTGACGGAGTCGCTGGCGCTGGCCTGTGAAGGGGCGGCGCGGGCCGTCGATGTGGTGCAGCTGGATGATGCCTACTTCCTCAACATGGCTTCGGCGGGCTTCGGTGCCGAGGTGACGCGCTCGACGCCCGGTGGCCTCAAGAAGCTGTTCGGCGGCGGGGCCTATTCGCTGATGGGTGTGCTCAAGGCATGGGACTTCCGTCCCTATCGTGGCAGCGTGACCCTCAATGGGGTGGAGGAGGAGCTGGCGTTGTTCGTGCTGGCGATCGGCAATGGTCGTCAGGCGGGCGGCGGTCAGGAGCTGGCGCCTCGGGCGCTGCTCGATGATGGCTGCTTCGATGTGCTGGTGATCCGCGACTTTCCCATCGCGCGCGTGGGTGAGGTGATCGAGGAGCTGGAGTCGCTTCCCGACAATGGCTATTTCGTGCGGTATGTGCGCACTGACTCGCTGCACTATCGTGGTGAGTCGCTGCCGGTGAATCTCGATGGCGAGAGCTACCTGATCGAGAACAGCGAATTCCAGCTGATTCCCGGCGCTCTGCGTCTGGTCGCCCCGCAGGACGCCGCCCTGCTGACACACTCATAAGCCCGCAGATGGGCCATTGAGCGCTGGCTGAGCCATGAGAGCTGGCTGGTACACGAGCGCAGTCTGAGGTTTACTCAGGCTGCGCTCGTTGCGTTGGTGGCAGCGTATTCTTCCAATCTCTCGGCCGCGCAGGGCGGGAGTCAGGACCTCAGGGAGTGATTGCATGGTCGGTTTGGCGGCGTGGCATATCTGGGTCATCCTCGCGTTGATTCTGGCGGGGCTTGAGTTGCTGGGTGCGCAGTTCGTGTTGCTGGCACTGGGTGTCAGTGCCCTCGGGGGCGCTCTGGCGGCGGGGCTGGGGGCGGGGCTCAACCTCCAGTTGATCAGCGTCGCGATCACGGCCCTGGTGCTGGTGCCGCTGTTCGTGCGCAAGATCCATCCCTATCTGTTGCCCAAGACGCCCTACGGTACCCTGGGCAGCGGCGCGGAGACCGGGCAGCTGGCCAAGGTGATCATCGGCAACGGCGGCAAACCTGCCGTGCGCGTGTCAGGCAATGAGTATCCGCTACGCTGGGAGGGGGAGGCGCCGCCGGCAGCGGGGGACACGGTCAGGATCGTCAGCGTCGAAGGCATCACCGTCTGTGTCGAGCCTGTCTCGAAAGAAAGTGGCACAAAGACGCCATGAGATCGCGGCTCGACGGCGCGGTCGTGGTGGTAGCGGGTCAAGCGTGATCGGATATCTCACAAGGGCTTGCGGATACGGCCCAGTTCAAGGGAGTTGAGCAATATGATTATCAGTCCGGGACTCATCATCATTCTTTTCATACTGGCGCTGGTGGTAATCCTGCTGGCCAAGGGATTGATGATCGTCCAGCAGTCAGAAGCCGTCGTCATCGAACGCCTCGGCAGCTACAGCCGCACACTGGAATCCGGCGTCAATCTGGTGATTCCGTTCATCGACAAGCCGCGCTCGATCACCATTCGCCGTTATCGTGAGGTCAAGGGCGACAATCTGCCCTTGGTGGTGGAGGAGACGCGCATCGATCGCCGCGAGACGGTGATGGACTTCCCCGGCCAGAGCGTGGTGACGACGGACAACGTCACCGTGACCGTCAATGGCGCGCTCTACTTCCAGATCGTCGATCCCAAGCGCGCCGTCTATGAAGTCGAGAACTTCACCCAGGCCGTCGAGGTCCTGGCCAAGACCAGCCTGCGCTCCGAGATCGGTCGCATGGAGCTCGACAAGCTCTTCGAGAGCCGCAAGGAGGTCAACGACGCCTTGCAGATCACCATGGATGAGGTCGGTGACAAGTGGGGCGTCAAGGTGACGCGCGTCGAGATCCAGGACATCAGCATGCCCGAGGAAGTCGAGGACGCCATGCGGCTGCAGATGGCGGCCGAGCGCAAGCGTCGCGCTACGGTGACCGAGGCCAATGGCCAGCGCGAAGCTGCCATCGCGACCGCCGAGGGCGAGAAGCAGTCTTCGGTATTGCGCGCCGAGGGTGACAAGCAGGCCGCGATTCTGCGCGCCGAAGGTGAGCGTCAGGCCATTTATCAGCTGCGCGATGCCATCGGTGCGGAAGACCCGCAGCTGGTGGTCGGCTACATGCTGGGCCAGAAATATCTGCAGGTGCTGCCGGACATGGCGCGCGAAGGCGATCGCGTCTTCATCCCCTACGAGGCCTCTGCCTTGCTGGGTGCCATGGGCAGTTTCCGCGAGCTTGCCACTGAAGTCGGCGAGCCCACCAATGCCAGCAATGAAGGGCTGAGACGCGCCCGTCAGATGATGACTGGCGAAGCGGGCTTGGGCTGAGTGTATTGTGCCGAGCAGTGAGTGGCAGTAGGCTGCCGCTCCACTGAATATTCACCGCATCTGGAGCAAGACGATGACAGCAATGACTACCGATCATGAGCGCTTCCTGCAGGCCGCCATTGAAGAGGCGGAAAAGGGCTATGCGGCTGGCGGCGTGCCGATCGGCTCGGTACTCGTCCATGATGGCAAGATCATCGGTCGTGGCCACAATCAGCGCCAGCAGAAGGGCAGCACGGTGTTGCATGGTGAAATGGATGCACTGGAAAACGCCGGTCGCCTGCCGGCCAGCGTCTATCGTGAATCCGTGCTCTACACCACGCTGTCACCGTGCCCGATGTGCAGTGGTGCCATCCAGCTCTACGGTATCCCGCATGTCGTGGTCGGTGAGAACCACACCTTCCTGGGCGCGGAAGACCACCTGCGTGGCCTGGGCGTCAAGGTCGATGTGGTCGACAATGCGCGCTGCCGCGAGCTGATGGCGACCTTCATTCGCGAGCAGCCGGACGTCTGGAACGAAGATATCGGTGAGTGATCGCGGCGCGGTTGTTGGTGGTAGCTGATGGAAAATGGTGTTCGTTAACACTATTCTGCTGTGAAAAGGGCGGAATGCTTGAAAAGCTGTCGGTCTGGCACCATGTCTTGGGTATCAGGCGCCAAGCCACGCTTTCGCTTGCATGACTACACGACCTTTGTTGCAATGCCACTTGCAGGAAACAGGGGCTGGCAACTCCCCACCTATCATGGAGAAGACGATGAAACTCAAGCAATGGATGATTCCCGCACTGGCCGCTGGCCTGTCTCTGGCCATCGCTGGTTGCGATAACGGCGATACTGACAAAGCTGCCCAGAACGCCGAGACCTCTGCCGAGCAGAGCGCCGAGCAGGCTGAACAGAGCGCCGATCAAGCGACTGACGCCGCTGCCGAGAAGATGGACGCGGCAGCTGATGAAGCGGCCGCAGAGATGGATGACGCTGCTGACAAGGCCGACAACATGGCTGATGACGCTGCTGAATCTGCCGATGCCATGGGCGATGAAGCTGCTGCCGAGAGCGAAAGCGCCCTCGACGCGACCAAGAACGCTGCTTCCGAGACCTATGAGTCCGCCAAGGAAGGTGTCAACGACGCTGCTGACGCCACTGCCGATGCTGCCAAGAACGCCTATGAATCCACCAAGGAGCAGGCTGCCGAGCTGACCGACTCCGCTGAACAGTCTGGCGACAACGCTGCTGCCGAAGCGAACGAGAAGATCAACGCTGCGCAGCAGGATGCCAACGAGTCCATCGACGAAGCGCAGCAGTAATCACTGGCCAGCGAATGCTGGCGTGATGCCCGTCGCAAGCCGTGTCACTGGCTGAGTGCGAGTGACATGGCCGCCGATACAGGAACGCCGTGCCCCCTTGGGTCGCGGCGTTCTTGTTGATGGCGACTCTTCGTGAAGCGTGAGTCAGGCCAAGGCCTGGGCACAAAAAAGCCCGCCGGAAGGCGGGCTTTTCCATGACTGTCTTGCTGCCATCATCAGGGCGCCGGTGAGGGCGGCCTGACCAGGCTGATCGAGAAGATCAGACCGGCTTGATGTTTGCGGCCTGAAGGCCTTTCTTGCCCTGGGTGACGTCGAAGGAAACCTTCTGACCGTCTTGCAGGGACTTGAAGCCTTCTGCCTGAATTTCAGAGAAGTGCGCGAACAGGTCGTCGCCGCCGTCGTCCGGAGAAATGAAGCCGAAACCTTTGGTGTCGTTAAACCACTTGACTGTGCCAGTTGCCATGATTCTTTCCTTGCTTACGAGATGATGTTGGTGGTCTGCCCATCAGACCAGAGTGCGTTGGTGCGGCTAGGGGGAATTCCACCAGAGAGACGCGTTGCGTCCAGCGACGACATCCTTTCCTGCTTGACCTACGCATGCAGCCTAGGCTGCACGTGCTCGCTTCCATTCGAACAGAAAGTTGTCGTATTGGCGACTCCTTCCAGCTCAAGTAGGATGCTCACACAGAGCCAACATAGATGGAAATGCCATGAAGGTCCAGAACGTAGATTACCGCTCGGCCGATGCAGCCGAAAAATTTGTCGAATCCCTGCGCACGACGGGCTTCGGTGTCATCCGCAATCACCCGATCTCTCATGAATTGGTCGAGAAGATCTACGCCGAATGGGCCGAATTCTTCTCCAGTGCCGACAAGCTTGACTGGCGCTTCGACCCCAAGACCCAGGATGGACTGTTCCCGGCAGATGTCTCCGAGACCGCCAAGGGCCATACGGCACGTGATCTCAAGGAGTATTACCACATCTACCCGTGGGGCAAGATTCCGGACAGCCTGCGCGAGAATGCCATGGAGTATTACCGCCAGGCCGAAGCCTTCGCGGCAGAGCTTCTGAGCTGGGTCGAGGCCCATTCACCTGCCGAAGTGGCTGAGCTCTACCGTGAACCGCTCTCCAACATGATCAAGGACAGCGGTCAGACGCTGCTGCGCGTGCTTCACTACCCGCCGATGACCGGCAGTGAAGAGCCGGGCGCCGTCCGTGCCGCGGCGCATGAAGACATCAATCTGCTGACCGTGCTGCCGGCAGCCAACGAGCCGGGCCTGCAGGTGATGGACGTCAATGGCGAATGGATGGACGTGCCCTGTGATCCGGGTCAGCTGGTCATCAATGTCGGCGACATGCTCCAGGAGACCAGCGGCGGCTACTTCCCGTCGACCACGCACCGCGTGATCAACCCGACCGGCGAGGGCTCCAGCCAGTCACGCCTGTCGCTGCCGCTGTTCCTGCATCCGCGCCCCGAAGTGGTACTGTCTGACAAGCACACGGCGGACTCCTACCTCAAGGAACGTCTGCGCGAGCTGGGCGTCATCTAGCGCCGGCTGCGGCCTGGCTTTCGTTCCTGGCCTGGCTTTCGCTCCCGGGACCGATGAAGAGACACCTGCTGATCCGACGCCATCCGCGCCAGTGCGCGGGTGGCGTCGTCGTCTCCGGGCGTGGCCTCTGGCGGTAGAAGGCTTGATTCATCGGCGCCAAGACCGCATTGACAGTATTCGCAATCATGATCTGCCGCATCGCGGCTAAGGCTTCACTGATGACCACATCGCCTGTTGTACAGGACACGCATTCCAAGACCATGGGCTATCTGCTGTGGATCTTCGGTTTCCTCGGCGCGCACCGTTTCTACTATGGCAAGCCGGTCACCGGCACCATCTGGCTGTTCACCTTCGGGTTGCTGGGCATCGGCTGGTTGATCGACCTGTTCCTGATTCCGGCGATGGACCGCGAGGCGGACTTCCGTTTTCGCGAAGGCCCGATCAATTACTCGCTGAGCTGGATTCTGCTCACCTTCCTGGGCGTGTTCGGCATCCACCGCATGTACATGGGCAAGTGGCTGACCGGCTTGCTCTACCTGTGCACCGGTGGGCTGTTCTTCATCGGCGTGCTGTATGACTTCTGGACACTCAACGACCAGATATCGCTGCGCCATGCCGAACAGGCGCCGGCCACCCAGCGCTAGAGATCATGCCTGCGTTGCATCCAGCGGGACGGAAGTGACGTAGCAGGAAAGGCAGTGTCGAATTTTCGCATGTTCTAATGTGCTGGGGCTCGGATGTTTTCATCAATATGACGACAAGGAAGTGAACATGATCTGGTTGAAAGCCTTCATCGCCGCCTTTCTGGCGACTCTGATCTTCCATCAGGGCCTCTTCGGGCTCTTCTATCTGGCCGATATCCTGCCCAAGGCGCCTTACAACATGACGCCTACCGGGCCGCTGGGCGTCCCGTCAGTGCTCTCGCTGGCCTTCTGGGGCGGGCTCTGGGGGCTACCGCTGTGGGCATTGGTGCGCCGCAGGACGGGCGTCAGCCATTGGCTGATCAGCCTCGTCTTCGGTGCAGTCGGCCCGACGGCCGTGGCCATGCTGGTCGTCTTCCCGCTCAAGGGGATCGAGGTCGCGCCGTTGATGGTGGTCGGTGGCCTGATCCTGAATGGCGCCTGGGGCGTCGGCACCAGCCTGTTGATGCGTGTGCTGGGCGCGCGGCCGAGTCCTGCAGCCCCGACGACAGCATGATGGCATCGATTCCGTGGACCATGGTGGCGCTCGCCTGGGCTGCCGGGTTGTGCATGCCGCTGGGTGGCGTGATCGCCCAGCTGGAGCGCAGTCACGAGAGTCACGTCAAGCGCAGCTGGCTGGCGGGGATCACCGCGCTCGGCGGCGGGATTCTGTTGGCCGCCGTGTCGCTGGTGCTGGTGCCGCATGCCATGCAGGCGCTGTCCATCGCGGCGCTGTTGGGGCTGTTCCTGCTGGGCGCGCTGATCTTCATGCAACTGGACCGCTGGCTGGCGCGCGGTGGCGGCGCCAAGGGCCAGTTGCTGGCGATGCTGATGGACTTCATCCCCGAGGCGATCGCGCTGGGCGCACTGGCCTCTGCCTCTCCTGCCGCGGCGATGCTGCTGGCACTGTTCATTGCGGTGCAGAACCTGCCGGAAGGCTTCAATGCCTATCGTGAGCTGGAAGGGGCCGGGCTGACGGCGCGTCAGGGGCTCGGGGCCTTCGTGCTGCTGTCTTTGCTGGGCCCGCTGGCGGCATTGGCCGGCCATCTGTGGCTTGCGGATGCGCCGGGCGTGCTGGGCGGACTGATGGCCTTCGCCGCCGGCGGCATTCTCTACCTCGTCTTCCAGGACATTGCGCCCCAGTCGCGGGTGGCGCATCACTGGTCACCGCCGTTGGGCGCCTCGCTGGGGTTCATGATCGGCATGCTGGGCGATCGCCTGGTTGGCTGACGATTCACCGTGGCGGGACGGCACCAGCTGACTCGCCACGGCTCGAGACCTTCACACCCTCCGTCATCTTCCCGATAGGGAGCTCGCATGAGCAAGCACGCCAATGAAGGCAACCTCACGGGGTTGCTGGAAGAGCTGGACCGCGAGATCGAAGGGGATATCTCGCTGGGCGACATTCTGAAGCATTTCAACTCCCGGGGCTTCGGCCCCTTGCTGGTATTGCCTGCCTTGCTGGTACTGCTGCCGACCGGGGCGATCCCCGGCGTACCGACGACCTGCGCGCTGTTCATCGTGCTGATCGCGGGTCAACTGTTGCTGGGGCGCAAGATGCCGTGGTTGCCACGCCGGCTGGCGCGCTTCAGTTTCGAGCATCAACGCCTGACCCATGGCGTCGAGCGGGCAAGACCCTGGACACGACGCCTCGATCGTCTGCTCAAGCCACGCCTGAGCTTCATGACGCGTGGCATTGCCTATCGCGGTATCGCGGCGCTGACCATCCTGCTGGCCACGGCCATGGTGCCGCTGGAGCTGGTGCCCTTCGCCGCGGCCTTGCCGGCAGCGACCTTGCTGCTGCTGGGACTGGGGCTGATCGGGGAGGATGGCCTGGTCATCCTGCTGGCCTTGTTGGTGCTGCTGCTGGATATCGCCACGGGGTTCTGGTTGGTAGGTTGAAGGCTGCGTTGGTCGCTCAACAGCGACGCAGCGTATTTTAGGAGTCGAGGCTCGTATCCTTGATGACGCGAGATGGCTTCTGCATGCCATCAGCTGCGGGCTCATGAGAGCGCTTGCGCCGTTGTGTAGCAGCGCAGTAAGACAAAAGACTGAAGTGCACCATTCAGAGGCAAACCAGGCTGTCATCTTGGTGTGGATGGCTTTGCAGGCTGGCCGTGCTCGCCTAGACTGGTCGCCTGTTCAGTGCCATGGGGGCACGAATTCGGCTACTGAAGCGGGTCTGTCGCAAGGACGTTCGTCATGTTTGATTTCATCCAGTTCGATGCTGCCTTCTGGTCCTTCGTGGTGGCCATCACCTTGCTGACGGTCACGCCCGGGGTCGACACCCTGCTGGTGATTCGCAATACCTCGCGCGGCGGTCTGCGTGACGGCGTGCTGACCAGTCTCGCGATCTGTGCCGGTCTCTTCGTGCACGCGCTGGTGTCGTCGGCGGGCATCTCGCTGATCCTGTTGCAGTCGGCATGGGCGTTCTCGGCCCTCAAGCTGGTCGGAGCGGGCTATCTGATCTGGCTGGGCATCAAGAGTCTCAAGAGTGCGCGGCGCGCCCGCGGGCTGAATGTCGACGTCAGCGTGACACGGCAGCAGGTATCGTGCTGGCTGCCGCTGCGTGAGGGCTTCCTGTCCAATGTGCTCAATCCCAAGACGGTGGTGTTCTACATGGCCTTTCTGCCGCAGTTCATCGCGCCGACCGATCCGGCCGTGCTCAAGTCATTGTGGCTGGCGGGTGTCCACTTCGTGATCGCCAACCTCTGGCAGATCAGCGTGGCGCTGATGGTCGGTGGCGCAGGGCGCTGGCTGGCAAGGCCGCGGGTCGCCTGCTGGATGGAAGGCATCACCGGGTCCGTCATGGTGCTGCTGGGGGCACGGCTGGCGCTAGGCCGCTAGGGATGAGCGGCCACTGCCAACATCGCAACGGAGCGCATGGGATGACGGTTCGTATCCTTGATGACACATGGATCCTGTGACATTGACACTGGCGGCCTTTCTCAAGGTCGTCACGCACCTGGAAGCTCGGGATATCAGTGATGTCTACGATTCCCGCGTACAGCAGGTACGGGTGCTTTACTACGGTTACACCATCGACTTCCGCCACCAGCTGTGGCGCATCGATGATGAGTCGGTCTGTGCACATCTGGAAAAGACCGGTACCGCCGTCGAGCAGCGCGAGTGCTCGCGCATGGCCAGCCGACTGTTCGTCGAGACCTGCCATGCCTTGCAGCGTCGGGGGCGGGCGGCACATATCGACACCCGCACCATGTATTGCAAGGCCGCAGCGACCTTCAAGCCCCGGCGCGACCCCTATGCGGGCATGACGCCGGCAGAGCGCAAGGCGCGCAAGGCGCTGGAAGCGGCGCATCGAGAAGCCGAGCAAGCCTGCAACCGCTACGTGCTGGATGCCCTGTCCTCGAATTCTCTGGAGATCCTGCGCCTGCGGCAACGCTACTGCGACAAGAGCAATCGATTGGCAGCACGGCTCGAACAACAATGATGCCCGGGCCGGTGCCGACGCCTGCCCGAGCCAACGACAGCAGCGGTACAGTGCTGCATTCATGACATGAAGACCGGCCCATCAAGGCTGGCATTGGCAGGGAACGCAATCGGATGAGTCTTTCACATACCCTTCGTCGCCGTCTGGGCGGGTTGAGTGCCGTGGTGCTGGTGGTCGCCGGGATAGCGGCCTGGCTGTACGCCGTCGATGAGGGGCGCTGGGTCGGGCGCGTGACCACGCGCCCCGAAACGCTGAATCTCGAGTCGGTGGAGCAGGGCAACCTGCCGGTCAATCAGTTCGTCTCGCTGCGCAATCACTGGGCGGTCTATCGCGAGCACACCGAGACCTTCCGCCTCGATGCCAATGCAGACGGGGGGCGCCGCATCGAGACGCTCTATTATCCGGTCATCTCTGACATGAACCCCTATCTACTGGAGCTGGCCGGTCTGTCACGCGCCTTCGGCGGCATCGATGGCATCCCCTCGGAAGAATGGCCGCGCATCGAGCGCATGGGCGTGCTGGTGCGAACCGACTCCGTGCAGAGCCTGGAAAACGTGCCGCCGCTGATCGAGTTCCCCGATGGCCTGTTCGGCACCGTTTTGCACGCCGAGACGGACCTGCCGGGCGATGAGCGCTCCCTTCTGGCCGAGCGCTGGCCCGACATCGATCTGTCGCGTGTGATCATCATCAATGCCGGCCACCGCCCCGGCAATGTCTGGGCGATGATCGTCTATGGCGTGCTGGGCACGCTCTGCTGGGCACTGGCGGTCTGGCTGATGGTGCGACTGATGCGTACACCGCGCGTCACGCGTTCCCAGCCCTTGGCCTATTCCGGCCGAGCGGCATCGGAGCCGGTGGTGTCGCAGGTATACCCTGGCGGCGAGGCTGAGGGCGAGGGGGCGTCTCAGCCCTATGCGACTCGCTCCCATGCGGCATCTCAGCCCTATGCGGAATCTCAGTCCCATGATGACGCACCACAGCCCCAAGGCGCTCCCGGCAAGCGCCAGGGTTGGCGTGGCAAGAGCAAGGGGAGCGACGAAGGGCGCCCCCTGAGCTATGCCGAGGCGCTGGGACGGTATACCCCTCAGCAGAAGCCGCCGTTCGGCAATGGTGTAGCTGCCTCGCGACCGGGAGAAGCCAAGGGCGAGAGCCAGTCCGGGTCCTCGCCCGTCATTCGTCCACGTCGTGATGACTGAATGACCGATTGAAAGAATGACTGTAAGAATGGCTGAAGGCCCAATGAGTTCTGACGCCATGGGCCCTGATGCCATGGAAACGAAAACGCCAGCCCCATGGGGCTGGCGTTTTCGTTGCTGGATGCTGCTCGGCTCAGCGGCGATCCACTAGCGCGGTGGTGTAGCGCTGGCTGACTTCGCGGTCGCTGACCACCTTGACGCCCTCGCTGGTGCCTTTGGCCAGGCTTTCGAAGATCACGCGGTAGGCCAGCACGGCCTTGACGTATTCGCGGGTCTCCTTGAAGGGGATACGCTCGACGAAGCGGTCGTATTCGCCCGGGGTGTCGGCGAGCCAACGATCGACGCGTCCCGGCCCGGCGTTGTAGGCCGCGGCGGCAGCCAGGCGGTTGCCTGAGTAGCGGTCCAGCATCTCGCGGATGTAGGTGCTGCCAAGACGGATATTGGTAACCGGATCACCCAGCGCCGCGTTGCTGGGCGTGGGCAGGCCCAGGCCGCGACTGACCTGAGCGGCGGTGCCCGGCATCAGCTGCATCAGGCCGCGTGCGCCCACCGGCGAGGTGGCGGTGGGGTTGAAGGCGCTCTCGCGACGCGCGAGTGCCATCAGCATCCACGGGTCGACGCCGGCATCGGCACCGAAGCGCTGGAAGTCCTGCTGCCAGGCCGGCGGGAAGCGCCAGGAAAGGCCATCCCACAACTGGCCGCGGATGGTGGCGAAGACGGTCAGGTCATACCATTTCTGCTGCAGTGCATAGGCTGCGAGACGGCGTGCATCGGCGTCATCCGCCTGGGTGACGGCGTTGAACCACTCGGAGCGAGCCAGACCGATCTCGTCGATGTTCATCAGCGCCCTGACACGCTTGACGGCCGGCGTCTCGGCGACCTCGGCCAGTTCCGCGTCGGAGAAGTCCTGGTCATCGCGATTGAGCGAGTAGGCCTGCCCAATACGGTCGGCGGCCAGGAAGCCGTAGAAGTTGCGCTCGGTCGCGGCGCGCGTCCAGGCGGCGCGTGCTTCCTGCGGGCGGCCCAGGCTGTCATCGGCACGCCCCAGCCAATACTGGTAGCGGGCTTCGTTGCGGAAGCGGTCCGGCATCTTCAACACCCATTCACGCACCTGCGGCCAGTCGCCATCGCGTACCGCGTTGCGCATGCGCAGATCGAACAGCTCCTCGTCATCGAGGATGGTCAGGCGCTGATCGACCCAGCCGCGGTTGTTGGGGATGTCACGTACCAGTGAATACCAGGCCAGGTCGCGTTCGACGGTGTGGTGCTGCTCATCACTCATCGGCATGTGCGGATTCACCTTGCGCCAGGCTTCCAGCGCGGCCTCGGTGTCGGCACGTACGAAGCCATGCATGGCAGCGACGCTCAAGGCGGCGAAGGCATGGCCGCCGTGGCCGAGGTTGGTCGGCAGGCGCGTGATGGCGGCAAAGTTGCCCTCCAGCTGTTCGCGTGCCGCGATGGCCCGCTGCCAGCTGCTGGGCAGCTGGCGCTCGAGATAGCTGACCATGCCACCCTGGCCGGCAGCCCAGGCGAGCATGGCGCGTTCCCAGATGGCTTGATCATCGATCACGCCACGCTCGCGCAACGCCGAGAACAGCGGGTCACAGGCCGAGTCCTGCGAGCCGGAGACATGCCAGAGCTTCAGGCCGCCTTGCGATGCGCTCGCGACATCATTGCTCAGCTGCGCCGTGTAGTAATAGCACTGGCGCTGCGCGCCGGCCGGCACGCCATCGCTGACTTCCAGCAGGGCATCATGACGGCCGGTACGCCCGTAGGCGGAGATCGCCTGGCCTCGCATCCACTCGGCCAACGGCGAGTCCGCATGACGCTCGATGAAGGACAGCACTTCCGCGGCGGTGGCGTACGGCAGGCGGGCCTTGAGCTGGTGATATTCGATGTAGCCCTCCAGCACGTGGCCATTGACGGCGACCTGCTGAATCTCGTCAAAACGCTTGGCGCGCGCATCATCGAAGGCGGCGCGGAAGCTCTGGTCACTGGGAGTGGCGGCCTGCAGGGGCAGGCTCAGTCCCAACAGCAGGCCTAGGCCGGTGAGGTGCCGCAGCGCCGCGAAGCGACGGCTGCCACGGGATCGGAGTGTTTGCTTGCCTGGTGTCACCTGGGACTCCTGCGACTGTCGGTAAAGGGGGCGTGGGCTGGCTGCGACCTTGTGGTGGCGGTTCAGTGCCCCGATGTTGAACAAGTGCCCCGATATTGGCTATCAGGGGTTGCCGATTCAGTAACGATAGTGGCTATCGTGGCAGTGGTCGGCGCTGAATAACAGCACCATCTGATACTGATAGTGAATTATCCGAGAGTGATATCGCGGCTGTGCTGCCGCGAAGATGGCAAGCTCAGTAAACGAAATTTGTGCTATCCGTGAGGAGTCCACTATGGGCAAGGCATTATGGTTGACGCGATTGTTTGGCCGCCGACATGTGCTGGGCAAGGCAGGCGCCGCCTTGCGCACCATGGGGCCCTTGCTGCGCGACGTGGTGAGCGGACGTTATCGCCCGGTGCCTTGGAAGGCGCTGGGGTTGGCGGCCGGCGCCTTCATCTATCTGGTCTCGCCGCTGGATCTGATCCCGGATCTGCTGGTGGTGCTGGGGATTCTCGATGATCTGGTGATCGTGACCTGGTTGCTCGGCAAGCTCGATGATGCGCTGGCCGACTATCGCCTGTGGCGTGGCGAGATTCCCGAACCTGATCCCTCCGACCCGCCGGCTCCCTGAAGGCGTGCAGCGTGGAAACACCATCTCTCTACCAGCCCTGACGCTTGGCACTGGCCATTGGCCGCATGGCAGGGACGCCGCGACCCTGCCATGCTCGTGACACGCTATCAAACACCAGTTTGAATTGGCGCGCTGTCAGTGTCTGATCTGTCGTTTGTTCACAAACGAGATGCGCCGCTGTGGCAACGCCCTGAACAACGCCTTTCAAGGATATTCTGCATGCTGATCTATGCCTGCCTGCTGTTTGCGGCACTGATGCTGGTGCTGACCAAGGTGCCGGTCGCCTGGGCGCAACAGCGAACCGGACGTTACGACAACCATGACCCGCGCGCGCAGCAGCGTGAACTGACGGGCTTCGGGGCCCGCGCGCTCGCCGCGCACCAGAACACCATCGAAGCCTTTCCGCTGTTTGCCGCCGGGGTGTTGGTCAGCGTGATCACCGCGCCGGGCGCGCCCATCGCGACCACGCTGGCGGTGATCTTCGTGCTGGTCCGTCTGGGCTATTGGGGCTGCTATCTGGCCAATATCGCCCCGTTGCGTTCCCTGTTGTGGGGCGCCGGCTATCTGGTCTCCCTCACGTTGATGGCGATGCCGCTGTGGATGTGATGCATGCAGTGCCGCAGAGCCTGCTGGGGCTGGCCGTCAATCCCGCTGACGTGCCGGCTGCGGGTGGCGTACTGGATGACGCCAGCTGGGCGCGGGCGCTGACCGGATTCCTGAGCTTCATTCCGCACACGGCGCGCTTGAACGTCAGGGTCGAGGAGGTCGCCGCGCCGGCCATCCGCATGCAGCTGCCGTGGCAACCGGCCTTGATCGGCGATCCGCACCGCAGGCTGGTACATGGCGGTGTGCTGACCATGTTCGCCGATACGCTGTGCGGCAGTGCCGTGCTCACGGGGCTGTCGGCACCGGAAGTCTGCCCGACGCTGGATCTGCGCCTCGATCACTACCGACCCGGCGTCGAGGGCCTGGCGTTGGTGGGCGAGGCGCGCGTGCTGCGGGTCACGGAATCGATGGTGTTTACCGAGGCGCAGATCTGGCAGCAGCCGGGCAAGATCCTGTGTCGCGCGATCGGCAACTTCGTCAGGCTCGGTGAGCGCAATACGCCCAGCGGCTTTGCTGAGGCGCTGCTGGCGGCGGCCAATGCTCAAGCCTCCGCGAATCCCTCCATGGACGAGTCGGAACCGCTGGGGCAGTCAGCACAGGCTGCACAGCCAGCAGGCGAAAAAACCGAGCCGCAGGCGCCGCGCGATGCCCAGGACCCGCGTGGCCTGCTCAGTGCGCGGCGTTTCGTCGAAGGGCAGCGCACTCACGCCGACCTGGCGGCGCTGCTGGCGAGTCTGCCCTACGCGCAGGCGATCGGGCTTGGGCTGTGTGCCATTGATGGGCAGCAGGCGGGCGCGGCCAGCGATGTCGAGCTGCATCCTGAGCAGGCGCTGAGCTATTCAATGGCGGCGATGCCCGACAATGTCGGCAACCCGATGCTGCCGGCGGTGCATGGCGGCGTGCTGGCCGCAGCGATGGAAACCGCCGCGACGCTTGAGGTGCTCAGGCGGCATGGGCGCGGTGGTCGTGAAGCGCGCCTGCCCAAGCTGATCGATTTCTCCATCGACTATCTGGCCACGGCGCGCGGCGATCAGGTGACGCGCATCGACTGTGAAGTGATGCGTGAAGGTCGGCGCATGACCAATGTGCGCGTCAGTGCCTGGCAGAAATCCCGCGAGCAACCGGTCGCCAGCGCGCGCATGCACTTCGTGCTGGAGTCACTCGCCTCCCCGTGATGGGCAGTGTCTGCCCCGCAGGCATCACACTCGAAAGCGCCTCACTGATGACTACCTCTCCGTTGGCTCCCTTCGTTGGCTCCTTTCGCTACTACCCCAGGGAGCCGCTTGGGGGTTTCCGTGGCACATGCCTGGCGCGTATGGCGCAATCATCTGTCGCTAGTGCCTTGAAATCCCTCACCCTTGCCCCATATCTGATCCACGAGTGCTTCCTTCGATCTGCCGCCCAAGAAAGGCAGGCGTCGGCGAGCCGGTTCCATTGTTGCGGGGGCGCTCTGGCCACCGCGAATCTTCTTTTCAGGCATCCACGACATAGAGGTCCTTTTCGATGACGACCGCCACTCACACCGAAACGCATGGCTTCCAGACAGAAGTGAAGCAGCTGCTTCACCTCATGATCCACTCGCTGTATTCCAACCGTGAGATCTTCCTGCGCGAGCTGGTCTCCAACGCGGCGGATGCCTGCGACAAGCTGCGCTACCAGGCGCTGGACAACGACGCCCTCTACGGCAACGACAGCGAACTGCGCATCGAGATCGAGCACGACGCCGAGGCGAAGACCATCACCCTGCGTGACAACGGCATCGGCATGAGCCGTGACGATGTGGTCGCCAACCTGGGCACCATCGCACGCTCCGGCACCGCCGAGTTCATGAAGAACCTGTCGGGTGACCAGCAGAAGGATTCGCGTCTGATCGGTCAGTTCGGGGTCGGCTTCTACTCCGGCTTCATCGTCGCCGACGAGATCACCGTGCGCACCCGTCGCGCCGACCTGGGCGCTGACCAGGGCGTCGAGTGGACCTCGCGTGGCGAAGGCGAGTTCAGCGTCGCCGACATCGAGCGCGCCGAGCGCGGCACCGAGATCGTGCTGCACCTCAAGGATGACGCCATCGAGTTCGCTGACGATCATCGTCTGCGCAACCTGGTCACCAAGTACTCCGACCATATCGAACTGCCGGTGCGCATGAAGCGCGTCGAGAAGGACGAGGAAGGCAACGAGCAGGTCCACTGGGAAACCGCCAACTCCGCCACCGCGCTGTGGGTGCGCTCCAAGTCCGAGGTCAGCGACGAGGAGTACAAGAACTTCTACAAGCACGTCTCGCATGACTTCTCCGACCCGCTCAGCTGGAGCCACAACAAGGTCGAGGGCAAGCTCGAGTACACCAGCCTGCTGTTCGTGCCGGGCCGTGCGCCGTTCGACCTCTACCAGCGTGATGCCGCGCGTGGCCTGAAGCTCTACGTGCAGCGCGTCTTCATCATGGACGACGCCGAGCAGTTCCTGCCGCTGTACCTGCGCTTCATCAAGGGCGTGCTGGACACCAATGATCTGTCGCTGAACGTCTCGCGTGAACTGCTGCAGCAGGACCCGCAGGTCGACAAGCTCAAGTCCGCGCTGACCAAGCGTGGCCTGGACATGCTCAAGAAGCTGGCCAAGGACCCCGAGCAGTACCAGACCTTCTGGAACCAGTTCGGCTCCGTGCTCAAGGAAGGCCCGGCGGAAGACTTCGCCAACCGCGAGAAGATTGCCGAGCTGCTGCGCTTCTCCACCACCGAGACCGACAGCGCGACCCAGGACCAGTCACTGGCCCAGTACGTCGAGCGCATGAAGGAAGGCCAGAGCAAGATCTACTACCTGGTCGCCGACAGCTTCAATGCCGCCAAGTCCAGCCCGCACCTCGAGATCTTCCGCAAGAAGGGTATCGAAGTCCTGTTGCTGACCGACCGCATCGATGAGTGGCTGATGAGCCATCTCACCGAGTTCGACGGCAAGTCCTTCGCGGATGTCGCCAAGGGCGATCTCGATCTCGGCGATGTCGAGAACGAAGAAGAGAAGAAGGCCCAGGAAGAGACCGCCAAGGCCAAGGAAGATCTGGTCAAGCGCGTCAAGGAAGCGCTGGCCGAGAACGTTCAGGAAGTGCGCATCACGCACCGTCTGACCGATTCCCCGGCCTGCGTGGTGCTGCCGGAGCACGAGATGGGCTACCAGATGCGCAAGATGATGGAAGCCGCTGGCCAGCCGCTGCCGGAAGTGAAGCCGATTCTCGAGCTGAACCCGGAGCACGCCCTGGTCACGCGTCTGGAAGGTGGTGAAGGCGATTACTTCACCGACCTGGCACACGTGCTGCTCGATCAGGCCATCATCGCCGAAGGCGGTGCGCTGGAAGATCCGGCCGCTTACGTGCGCCGCCTGAACAGCATGCTCAGCGCCTGAGACGGCGGAACGATCGAGCCACTGGCTTGATCAAGCATGTCCGCAACGACGCCCCCGCAGCCTATGCTGCGGGGGCGTTTTGCGTTGGGTGTGTCGTCAGCGATAGCGTCCAGTACGAGGTGCAAGGTGTGCAGAGCAGGAAGGCGGCAGGGTAGGAAGGGGAAAGGGGAAAAGGCGAGGAAGCGCAGGGAGCACTGAGAGCGCGCCGCGTCAGTGGCGCGAAAGGCGGGCATCGCCTGGCGGTCTGTCGGTGACGGACGACAGGGCTTGCCGCGTCTTTCCTCGCTTGGCCGACCGCACCATCTTCTCGCCCACGCGTTTTTAGGGTTTCATGCAGCCTCATGAGATACGCTGATGGTATCTCGCGTCTTGCTACTGCATCCCTCTCGATGAGCGCAGCACATGACTTACCTACCTTTCTCTGCGGATTGGCTGACTGGCGGAGTGCGTGGCCTGCCACGCCTGTTTGCGTGGGCCTGGGCCTGGCCGCGGCGCTCGTGGCGCCTGGGCTCTGTTCGTCTGGGCTCTGTTCGTCTGGTCAGCGCCGCCTTGCTGCTGATGATGGGGCTGGGCTCGATGGCGCAGGCGGCGCGGCTGGATGATGAGCTGCTGGCCCGTGACAAGACCCATCAGATGCCGGACCTGCGGCCCTATCCCGCGGGCAACCAGCGCAAGGTCGCATTCTTCGAACTGATGATTCCGCTGGTGGTGGCCGAGAACCAGCGCATCGCCGAGCAGCGCGACTGGTTGCTGGCGATGCGCAAGCGCGCCGGTGACGGAGGGCGTGACTACAGCGAGCGCGAGCAGGAGCGCCTCAATGGCCTGTGTGACCAGGCCAATCTGCCCTGCGATGTGACTCGCGAGGACATCGGCGTCAGCTGGACGCGCCTGCTGCTGCGCATCGATACCCTGCCGCTGGACATGGTGCTGGTGCAGGCCATCGAGGAGTCGGGCTGGGGGACGTCGGGCCATGCCCGTGAGGCCAACAACCTGTTCGGCATGCGCTGCTTCTCGCGCGGCTGCGGCATCGGGCCGCCGGGGCGTGAATATCGGCGTTTCGAGAGCCTGGAGGCCGGTATCGCCGCCTATTTCGACAACCTCAATTCCCAGCGCAGCTATGCCGAGCTACGTGAGCTGCGCGGGCGTCTGCGCAACGCGGGCCAGCCGGTGCGCGCCGAAGACCTCATCCCGACGTTGAGTGCCTACTCGACGCGGGGCAACGCCTACTTCACTACGCTCTATGATCTGTTGCGCTGGAATCGTGGCCTGATGCGTACCGTGCGTGAGCGCCTCGCGGCCAATGGCGCGCTGTCCTAGTCATGATCGCGCAGCGAAGGTCTTGCCCCCCGCGCTGACAGGGGGGATCATGCCGCCATGCATCTGAGCAATGATCAACGGCGAATTCTCGCCCATCCCTTTCCCTCGCGCCTGCGCGATCGCACGCCGGCCAACAGCGCCGAGCACAGCGATTGCGTGGTGGTGCGTGCCTGTGCCGGCAGCGGCAAGACCGTGCTGATGGTCGAGCTGGCGCGTACCTATGCCGACGAGACCCTCATCTACACCTCGCTCAACCCGGCGGTGGCCGGGCGGACTGCCAGTCAGCTGCCCGCCAATGTCCAGTCGCTGTCGCTGCACCAGCTGGCACGCCAGGCCTTGATGGAGGAGTACGGCGACAAGCTCAAGCGGCAGCCCGACATCACGCGCCGTCTGGCGCCGCAGAGCCTCAGCTGGCTGGGCAGTCTTTCCAGTCAGTCGCGCAGCCTGATCGCCCAGGGCCTGAACACCTTCTTCGCCGAGAGCGACGCGGTGCCCATGCCGGAGCATCTGCCTGAAGGCGTGGCACAACGTCTGAGTGCCAATGAGCTGCGCCAGCTGGTCGAGAGCATGCGGCTGGTGTGGGAGTGCCTGCTGGACCCCGCCGATCACCAGCAGAGCCTGTCGTTCAACGCCTTGCTCAAGCTGTGGTCGCAGCATGGCCAGTCGCTGGAGGCCGACCTGGTGATGCTGGATGAGGCGCAGGACGCCACGCCAGCGCTGCTGGCCATGTTGCGTCGCCAGCGCTGCGACTTGCTGCTGATCGGCGACCCGCATCAGAGCCTGTCGCGTCAGGTGGAAGGCATGAGCTCGCTGGATTCGCCGCTGCTGGCCGATGCCACCGTCTACTCGCTGCCCGGCGCCTGGCGCTTCGGGCCGGCATTGGCGGCGCTGGGCACGCGGCTGGCGGCCTGTTCGCCCACCGCCCGCGAGCAGGCCATGAGCGGCCTCGGCCCGGCGACCCGTCTGGCGCTGCCCGCAGTGCGTGAGGCATTGCTGCACTCCGGCAAGCGCCATGCGGTGATCAGTGCCGGCCCGGTGGCGGCGCTGGGGGAGGCGCTGTCACTGCATCAGCGCGGCATCGCGGTGGCCTGGCTGGACGGCATCGAAGGCTATCCGCTGGCGGGGCTGCTGGATCACTGGCGGCTCTGGCGCGCACATCAGATGGCCGAGCAGGGCGACAGCGCGAGTCAGCGTGAGTGGTGGCGACTGCTGCCTCCCTCTCTGACACGGCTCGGTCAGACCCCGGCGCAGGTGCTGGGGGCTCTGACGCGTCTCGATGATCATCAGGCGCGCAGCCTGCATGAGCTGGCCTCCTGGTATGCCCAGGCGCCACTCGATCAATGGATCGGTGAGCTGCGCAAGCACGATGGCGACCTGCAGGCCGCCATCGTCAGTGCTCACTCGCGGGGACAGTCGGTCGAGCTGCCCACGGTCATGCTGGGGACGGTGTTCCGCGCCAAGGGTCTTGAATTTGATTGCGTGGTACTGGCCGATGATCTGGCACTGCCAAGCGCGCGCCAGCAATTGCCCAATCAGGTGCTGGTCACCAATCTCAGCTACACCGCCGCCACGCGAGCACGCCAGCTGCTGGTGCTCAATGAGCGCCTGAGACACTGGTGGCAGGCGCAGGGCGAGAGTGAGCGCTTCCCTCTGCTCGAGGCACTGCCGCAGGCCTGGCTGAGCGAGTCCACGCATGGCGTGCAGGCGCCACACCCGTGGTGGGGCAAGGCACGCCTGTCGGAGTTGGCGCTGACACCGCGCAAGCGCCTGCTGCTGCGCCGTCATGAGAGCTCGCTTGAGGAGACCTCGCTTGAGGGCACGTCTGCCGCGGTGTCGCCCTCGGCTGGATCGCGCGATCAGGCGCCAGCCTCGAGCGACCCTGCCAGCCATGATCAGCACCTGGCTCATGCTCAGCACCTGGACCATGCCCGGGACTCCGACGATGCCCTGCAGGCGCTCAAGCGTCAGGCACGCACCGACACGACGGCGCGCAAGCTGTATGAAATGGCCAGCAAGCTGCCGCCCGGGCGACCCTCCGGCGGCCTGCGCAGCCTGCTGACCCCGAGCGACGCCGCCGCGTCCACTTCTTCCCCCAGCGAGTCGCCGACCCCCGGCGGCCCGACGGAGCCTCTTGATGAGTGAGTTTGCCCCTACGCCCACCGCGCACGTGCACGACCTGGCGGCGCTGCGCTTCAACAATCGCTATGCCCGCCTGCCGGAGCACTTCTTCACGCGTGTCGCCCCGCAGCCGCGACACGGCACGCGCCTTGCCGATGTGAGTCCTGACTGCGCCCGCCTGCTGGGGCTGGAGACGCCCTTGACCTCCGACGCCTCCAGCGAGGAGGCGCTCGAGCAGCTGCGCCTCTTGATGGCCGGTGAGCAGTTGCTGCCGGGCATGGACGCATTGGCCCAGAAATACACTGGCCATCAGTTCGGTCACTACAACCCGCAGCTCGGCGACGGGCGTGGCATTCTCCTCGGCGAGCTTGAGACTGAACACGGCAAGACCTTCGATCTGCATCTCAAGGGCGCCGGGCGTACGCCTTACTCGCGCTTCGGCGATGGTCAGGCGGTGGTGCGCTCCAGCGTGCGCGAGTATCTGGCCAGCGAGTACATGGCGGCGCTGGGCATTCCCACCAGTCGCGCACTGGCGCTGGCGGTGAATGCCGAGCGGGTCCAGCGCGAGACCGTCGAGCCCGGCGCTACCGTGTTGCGCGTCTGTGAGAGCCACCTGCGCTTCGGGCACTTCGAGTGGCTGGCCCACTCCGGCCGGCATGAAGACCTCAAGACGCTGATCGATCACGCCCTGCGGGAGCACTTTGCTGAGTGCCTGCCCGAGGAGCTGACTGAACCTCTGCCGGAAGGCGGCGCGCAGGCAGCGGCGGACCAGCCGCTTGCAGACCACCCCCTCACAGACCAGGTGCGCGTGACCAGCGCGCTGGCCATGTTCGAGACAGTGATCACTCGCACCGCAAAGCTGATCGCGGCCTGGCAGGCCTACGGCTTCGTGCATGCGGTGATGAACACCGACAACATGTCGCTGCTGGGGCTGACCTTCGATTACGGGCCCTACGCCTTCCTCGATGGCTATGAAGAGAATCTGGTGCCGAATCATACCGATCAGGCCGGGCGCTATGGTTTCGCCCAGCAGCCGGGCATCGGGCTATGGAACTTGGAGCGTCTGGGGATCGCGCTGTCGCCGCTGATCGATGTCGAAGCGCTCTCCGCTGCGCTGGGCGCCTATGAGGGCGAGTTGCAGCGTGAATATGCCCGCCTGATGCGTGCGCGTCTCGGGTTGCCGGATGCGCGCGATGAGGACATGACGCTGGTGCAGCAGTGGCGCGAGCTGCTGGCGGCCGGCAAGGTCGACCACACCCATGCCTACCGTCTGCTCAGTCATTGGGATGTCACGCAGTCCGCGCCGGAAACGCTGGTCGTGCGTCTGGCGGGTGAGCGTGGGCCGCATGGCAACTCGGCCCGGGCGCGCGATGAAGCCTCGGCGTGGCTCGCGCGCTATCAGGCGCGTGTCATGGCCATCGGGCTCTCCGCCGAGGATGAACGCCAGCGTCGTCTGGCCATGCTCGGCTGCAATCCGCTCTATGTGCCGCGCACGCATCTGCTGCTGGAGGTGATCGCACGGGTCGAGCAGGGCGATGACACTGCGCTCAAGGCCTTGCGTCAGCGTCTGACGGCGCCCTTTTTCCGCCCCGAGGAGGGCAGTCTGGAGGCGGCACTGGAGCTGGGGCAGGCGCAGGGCGTCGATGCCGAGCTCGTCGATGACTGGACACGGCCACCGGCGGCGAATGCAGCGCCGATCTGCATGAGTTGCTCTTCCTGAGCTGCTCGTCCTGAGCGGTTCTCATGGGGGGCTGAACTGCTTCGCTGACAGCGCAAGCCATGGCCGGACATCCGCTTGGCGCAATGCAGGAAACACGCGCTGATACTCAAGTCATCGTCATGAAAATGGGATACTGCTGCGGCGGTATCCCATTTTTCATGGCAGGCGCTGTGGCAGCCATAAGCTCGAGATTATGCGATGCATAACACAAAGCTGAGCTATTCTTGGTGGGGTGCCTTTTGTAAACTCATTGCAAATCAGTCACTTGGTAGTGTCGCAAGACGCCTGTCAGCATAAGGCGGCTGTTATGGCTGCCATAACGATAGCTTTATGCTTGATTTTATTGCTTTTTTTGCAATGCAGCGCTTGACCCTGATGCACCGACAAGAAAAGACTGATGCTGGACACTCATCGTGTCGCGGGTGATGTCAGGCCTTCTGGCCATGCGTGAGTCACGGCTTGCGATTCAGGCAAGTCTCACCTGTGACAGGCAATAACGTCGCTGAAAGCGCCTCCGGCAGGCAGGATGGCGCGAATCAGCGCTCAACAGGAACGACGCCATGAACCTTTCAAGGCTGGCAGCCTCAGGCATGAACACGGACGTGAAACGAGGTGCGCGATGCTGAATATTCTAGTCGTGCGCGAGATGCGTGCACCGGACCTGGTGACACCCGACGAGGGCGTGAGCAGCACACTGGCGCGCGGGGAATGCCGCGTCGCGCTGGACCCGGTGACGGCCGGCAAGCTCGCGCGTCACCTGGACAGCGGCGTCAGTGACACCAGCGACGCCATCGTGCACGTGGAGAGCGGTGCCGGACGTCATGCGCACTTCGATGATGCGGCCTACGCCGCCCAGGCCGGGGTGGCGGTCGTCGCCGAGGCCGATATCGCGGCGGCGCGTGCCGCGGCGGATCTCGTGCTGTGCGTGCGTACGCCCAGCGAGTCACAGATCAGCGAGTTGCGTGAAGGCGCGGTGGTGGTGGCATTGATGACGCCGTACCAGAACCCGCAGCTGATCAGCAAGCTTGCCAGCCAGGGGCTGACCAGCCTGTGCATGGAATTCGTGCCGCGTATCTCGCGCGCCCAGAGCATGGACGCCCTGTCCTCGCAGGCGGGTGTCGCGGGCTATCACGCCGCGCTGCTGGCGGCCAATGAGTCCTCGGTATTCTTCCCGATGCTGACGACTGCCGCCGGGACCGTGCGTCCGGCGCGTGTCGTGGTGGTCGGTGCCGGCGTCGCGGGTCTGCAGGCCATCGCGACCGCCAAGCGTCTCGGCGCCCAGGTGTGGGCCTATGACATCCGCGCTGCCGCGCGTGAGCAGGTCGAATCACTGGGCGCCAAGATGATCGATACCGGCGTCGATGCCTCCGGCGAGGGCGGCTACGCCCGCGAGCTGACCGATGACGAGCGCGCCCAGCAGGCCGATGCGCTGGCACGTCACATGGGCGATGCGCATGTGGTGATCTCCACCGCCGCGATTCCGGGGCGTCCGTCGCCGCGCATCATCAGCCGCGAGATGGTCGAGGGCATGAAGCCAGGCGCCGTGCTGGTCGATCTCGCCGCCGAAGGCGGTGGCAACTGTGAACTGACCGAGCCCGGCAAGCGTGTCGAGCACGCCGGCGTCACGGTACTCGGCCCGTTGGACATGGCCTCGAGCCTGGCGGTCAATGCCAGCGAGATGTATGCCAAGAACCTCTTCAACCTGCTGACCCCCTTCATGAAGGACGGCGAACTGACGCTGGACTTCGAGGATGCGGTGCTCGGCCCGATGCGTCTGACCGAAGGCGGCCGCATCACCCACGATGACGTACGCGCTCGCGCGGAGGACGCCGCATGATCGAAGGACTTTCTGCCGTATACATCCTGATGCTGGCGGCCTTCGTCGGCTACGAGGTCATCTCGCGCGTGCCGGTGATTCTGCACACGCCCCTGATGTCCGGTTCCAACTTCATCCACGGCATCGTGCTGGTCGGGGCGATGATCGCCCTCGGTCAGGCCGAGACCGGCATGCAGCAGTTCATCGGTTTCATCGCCGTGCTGCTGGGCGCTGGCAACGCGGTCGGCGGTTATGTGGTCACCGAGCGCATGCTGGAAATGTTCAAGACCAGTGATCGCAGCAAGGGCACAGACGCTGCCAATGGCATCAACGACAAGGAGGCTCGCTGATGAACTGGCTGGTCGAATCAGGGTATTTCGCGGCGGCGGTGGTCTTCATCCTCGGCCTCAAGCGCATGTCACATCCTTCCACGGCACGCAGCGGCATCCATTGGGCCGGTATCGCGATGGTCGTGGCTACGCTGCTCACCTTCCTGCATCCGCAGATTGATGGTCGTTATGGCCTGATGCTGCTGGCCATCGTCATCGGTGGCGGTATCGCCTGGTATTCCGGCAACAAGGTCGAGATGACCGACATGCCGCAGATGATCGCCATCTACAACGGCATGGGCGGCGGTGCGGCAGCGGCGATCGCCGCGGTCGAGCTGATGCGCATGAGCGACAACCCGGCACTGATCGAGCAGCACGGCTCGCTGGCGCTGTGGCTGGGCGTGCTCGGGGCGATGATCGGTGCGGTGGCCTTCTCCGGTTCCATCGTGGCCTGGGCCAAGCTGGATGGGCGTCTCAAGAAGGCGTTCAACTTCCCGAGTCAGCAGCTGATCAACATGATCGTGCTGGGTCTGACGGTCTATCTGGGCGTCGTGATCGCGGCGGTGGAACCATCAAGCTCGCTGGTGCTGGTGTTCTTCGCGCTCGCGTTGCTGTTCGGCGCGATGCTGGCACTGCCCATCGGTGGCGCCGACATGCCGGTGATCATCTCGCTGTTCAATGCGCTGACCGGCCTTGCGGTGGCAATGGAAGGCTTCGTGCTCGGCAATGCCGCGATGATCATCGCCGGTACTGTCGTCGGGGCGGCCGGTACGCTGCTGACCCAGCTGATGGCCAAGGCCATGAATCGCCCGATCCGCAACGTGCTGTTCAAGCAGTTCGGTGGCGCATCAGGTGTCGAGCAGGGCGAGATCGAGGGCAGCATGAAGGCTTCCGATCCGATGGACGCCGCCGTGCAGCTGGCCTTCGCCGAGCGCGTCATCATCGTGCCGGGCTACGGCATGGCGGTGGCACAGGCACAGCACAAGGTCTGGGAAATGGTCGAGCTGCTGGGTGAGCGTGGCGTCGAAGTGCGCTTCGCGATCCACCCGGTCGCTGGTCGCATGCCGGGCCACATGAACGTGCTGCTGGCGGAAGCCGGCGTGCCCTACGACATGATCGCGGACCTGGACGAGATCAACAACGACTTCGAGACCACCGACGTCACGCTGGTCATCGGCGCCAATGACGTGGTCAATCCGGTCGCCAAGAACGACGCCTCAAGCCCGCTGTACGGCATGCCGATCCTCAACGCCGACCAGTCACGCAACGTGCTGGTGATCAAGCGCGGTCAGGGTTCCGGCTTCTCCGGTGTCGAGAACCACCTGTTCTATCTTGACCACACACGCATGGTGTATGGCGATGGTCAGAAGGTGGTCGGCGACATGATCACGGCCCTCAAGACGCTGTGATCTGACGCCTCGGCGTGATGGGCGCGAGTCTGCCGCCATCACGCCAGTGCTGAACAGACCGGCAATTTCTGCGCCTCAGGGGGCAGGAATTGCCGGTTTTTTTGTACATGTCGAGAATTCATGCGTATCGATGGTGCATGCCAGTCGATTGCTTGTGAGGCGCGCGTGGCAGGTACGTCACTCAGGCGCGTCACCCAGGCGCAGCCCCTGCGTTGGCCACGAGGTCTGCGCAGACATCTCTTGTTCAGCATTCTCTGACAAACTATGAGTACAATGCCTGCCATTCACTGAGCACATCGTCATCCAAGGAGTCAGCATGTCTGCCACTACCCCTTCACCTCGTCGGGCCATTCGTGATCGCGAGGTAAGCGAAACGACCCCTCAGGCGGTGGGACTCAATGTCTGCGTGCTGGGTGGCGGCAGCTTCGGGACCGCAATCGCCTCGATTGCCGCCGACAATGGTGCCAGCGTCACCCAGTGGATGCGTGATGCCAGCCAGGCCGAGGAGGTCAACACCCGGCACCGCAACTCGGGCTATCTGCCGGGCTTCGAGATCAATGCCTCGGTGCGTGCCACCACCGACATGGCCGATGCACTGGCCGAGGCCGAGCTGGTGTGCGTGGCGATTCCTTCCAAGGCCTTCCGCACGGTGGTCCGTCAGGCGCGCGCTCACCTGCGTGAAGGGCAGATTCTGGTGGCCACCACCAAGGGCATCGAGAGCGAAGGCTTCACCCTGATGAGCGAGGTGCTGGAGCAGGAAACCGGCTTCACGCATATCGGCGTGCTGTCTGGCCCCAATCTGGCGGCCGAGATCGCCCAGCGGCAGCTGACGGCCACGGTGATCGCCTCCGACGATGCCTACACCCGCGCTCGCGTGCAGACGGCCTTCGGCTGCGACTATTTCCGTGTCTACGCCAGCAATGACCGCTACGGCGTCGAGCTGGGCGGGGCGCTGAAGAACATCTACGCCATCGCGGCCGGCATGGCTGCGGCCCTGGGCATGGGCGAGAACACCCGCGCCATGCTGATGACCCGTGCGCTGGCCGAGATGAGCCGCTTCGCGGTGGCCAAGGGCGCCAATCCGATGACCTTCCTCGGCCTTGCCGGCGTTGGCGATCTGATCGTGACCTGCTCCTCGCCGTTGTCGCGCAACTATCGGGTCGGCTATGCGCTGGGAGAAGGGCGCACCCTCGACCAGGCGGTCGAGGTGCTGGGGCAGGTCGCCGAGGGTGTCAACACCGTGCGATTGGTGCAGGATGAATCCGAGCGACTGGGCATCTACATGCCGCTGGTCAGTGGCATGGCCAAGGTGCTGTTCGAAAATGTCGACCCGCATCACATGGCCCGCGCGCTGATGGGCGGTGAGCAGTCCAGCGATGTGGAATTCGTGCTGTCGCGTGAGTCGGTGCAGCAGGCGCGGCAGTTGGAACCCGACGGCTCCTGAGGACTCATAGCAGGTAGCGGGTGATGGAGCGTGTTTCGCCATCCCCTTGTCTGACTCGTGCAACGCTCCGGTTGGCGAGTCCCTGGTCATCGGCCGCAGCGACAGAGCGAGTGATGAAGCGCTTGCGCTGCGGCAGTCATCTTTTCAGGAGAATGTCATGAGTGTACTGATCATGCGTCACGGTGAGGCCCAGGCCGGCACGCCGGACCCCAGCCGCGAATTGAGTGAATATGGCCGCGAAGAGGCGCGCCGCATCGGTCGCTGGTTGGCCCATCAGCTGCCCGCCGAGCGGCGTGCACGCCTGACGCTGGTCGTCAGTCCGTTCACCCGCGCCCAGCAGACCGCCCAGGAGATCTCCTCGGCGCTGGAGCTGAGTGGTGAGCAGCAGACCACGCTCGAGATCATCACCCCGGACGACCCGCTGACGCCGGTGCTCGACTGGCTGCAGACCCATGTGCCGCCCACCTCTGAAGGGCGCGAGCCGCGCGACTGGCTGATCATCAGCCACAATCCGCTGGTCTCGAATCTGGCCAGCGCCCTGGTCGATGGCCCCGGCAGTACCCAGCTGGCCTTTGCCACCGCAAGTCTTGCCTGGCTGGACGCCGATGTCTGGGCCGCTGGCCTGGCGGATCTGCACCAGTTCGTGAGCCCGGCGGAACTGGCGTAAGTCACGCGCGGCTGTCATTGAGCCGCAACCACTGAACCACAACCATTGAGCCACAACGAAACGCCCCCGCCATTCTGCACTGGCGGGGGCGTTTCGTTGTGGCCTGCAGCCAGACCGCTGCTGCTTGATCAGACCGCTGCTGCTAGACCAGACCGCTCAGCTTGAGCACGAAGATGCCTGCCGTGATGGTGATACCCGCCATCAGGGTGCTGATGGCGATGATGTTGGCGGCCAGGCGGTCATTGCCGCCCATTGCCCGCACCATCACGAAGCTTGCCGCCGCCGTCGGGGAGGCGAAGAACAGGAACAGCACCCCGAGTTCGGTACCGCGGAAGCCCAGCAGCACGGCAACGGTGGTCGCCAGCAGCGGCACGCTGATCATCTTCATCAGGCTGGCGCTCAGCGCCAGCTTGCGGCCTTCACGCAGCGAGCGCATCGACAGGGTGCCGCCGATGCAGATCAATGCCAGCGGCAGCGTCATGCGCGCGAAGTAGTCGCCGGAGGTCTCCAGCCACTCGGGCAGCTGCCAGCTGAATGCCGCGAAGGGCAGGGCGGCCAGCACGCCGAGAATCAACGGGTTGGTGATGATGCCGCGCGCGATGCCACTCCAGCTGGTGCGGCCATCGCCGAGATAGCTCGACAGCACCACTACCGACAGCATGTTGTAGGACAGGATGACGACGCCCATCAGGATGCCGCCCATCGAGAGGCCGAGATCGCCATAGAGATTGGCGGCCAGTGCCAGCCCGACGATGGCGCAGTTGCCGCGAAACGAGCCCTGGACCACCTCGCCGCGTTCCTTTCTCGGCACGCGCAGGATCGCCCAGCCCCACAGCAGCAGGAAGGTGCCCAGTGTCGCCAGCGCGAAATAGGTCAGCATGCCCGGGCGCAGGGCGTGATCCAGGTCCGCGCGTACGATGGAGAGGAAGACCAGCGCCGGCATGGTGCCCTTGAACACCAGCGATGAGGCGGTGCCGATGAAGGTGTCATCGATCCAGCCGAGGCGTTTGAGGCCCAGGCCCAGAAATACCATCGCGAAGACCGGAACGGTGACGTTCAGGGTCGCGACGAACAGCGCCAGCATGTCGTTCATGAAGTAGTCTCGCTCATTTCCGCCCTTGTCCTGTGAGTGTTGCGGTCTGTCTGGTGAGGCTTCTGGTCAGCGTCTGACGAGCGTTGCGCGACCGCCCATCGTGAACTGCCGCGGCGGCCTGGCTCAGGCCAGCCAGAAGCCCGTGATCAAGGCCGCTGCCAGCAAGGCCCAGAACAGGCCGTTGCGCAGGCGGGTATCGCGACGCGGCCTGGAAGACGGCGAGGAAGTAGCGGACTGCTTGTCATGCTTGGGCATCGAGGGGTCCTGTCCAGCAAGGTGAAATATTGGCTCAGCGAATGAAGGCTCAGCGGGAGAAGGCTCAACGTGTGAAGGCTCTGGCGGGCAGACGGCCGGCCAGCAGGCGCTCTGACAACAGCGCGTGCCTGTCATTCGCCCAGCATATCAGGCTTTCCTTAGACTTAGGGATAGTCGTTCAGCTCGGGTATCAGCGCCGGCGCTAGTTCCGCTATCAGGTCGCGTTGGCCGGATGGCGCCAATCAGGGGCGCGGGCGGATGTAATGATCGAGAAGATCGGCGCCGAGACCTGCCTTGAGGGCCGGCAAAGGGCGGAATAGACGCCATAACCGCGCGAGTGGCGACTGTGCGCGCACTCCTGCTTGGCGAGCGCAGGCTGTCCGCTTACCCTGTGCGCTGCATTGTCATCTGTCACGGTTAACTGCCGGGGCCACGGTTATCTTCCGGCCTCGTGATCACCTGCCGGAACCATCAGCCTCGGCAGCGCATTGCCCCTATCAAGAAAAGTACAAGGAGCGGGTATCTTGCAGGACCCATACACGACCTCTGCGTCATCTTCTGCCGCGACTCCCTCTGGCGCGACGCCCTCTGCTGCGACTCGCCCTGTGGCAGCTCGCTCTGCTGCAGCTCCCGCGCGCGCGTCTGACGATCCGTCCGCTTCCCCGGCGTTGTTGGTCAGTCGCGGGCTCGGGCGTCAATTCGGCCAGCAACAGGCCGTCACCGGGCTGACCTTCACGGCCTCGCGTGGTGAGGTCATCGGTCTGCTGGGGCCCAATGGTGCCGGCAAGACCACCAGTCTGCGCATGCTGGCGGGCACGCTCGCCGCCACCCAGGGCCAGTTGGAGCTGGAAGGCGAAGCCTTCGATGGCCGCGCCAGTCAGCGCCAGCTCAATCGCCTCAAGCGTCGTATCGGCTATCTGCCGGAGGGTGCGCCCCTGTGGCCGCAGCTGACGGTGCGCGAGAGTCTCGAGTGCGTGGCAGGTCTGCATGGGTTGTCGCGCGAGGTGCGCAATGATCGCCTTGCGGCATTGATGGATCGCCTAGATATCACGCCTTTCGCCAATCAATTGTGCGCTGTGTTATCCAAAGGCTATCGGCGTCGTGTGGCACTGGCGATGGCGTTGACCCATGACCCGGACATCCTGCTGCTCGATGAGCCCACCGATGGGCTGGACCCGCTGCAGAAGGACAGCGTGCGCGCCTTCATTCGTGAGCTGGGTCGCGAGCGACTGATCATCGTCTCCACCCACCTGCTGGAGGAAGTGCCTCGTATCTGTGACCGCGTGCTGGTCATGGCCAATGGCCAGCTGGGCTTCGATGACACGCCGGAGGCGCTGGCCGCGACCTCCGTCAGCGAAGGCATCCTGGGTGGCAGCCGTTCGCGCTACGGCGCGGGGTATGGGGCGAGTTCCAGCCTGCCGGTATGGCGAGTGACGCTGAGCAGGGCCCTGAGCGAGCGCGAGCTGGCCAGTGTCTCGCGCCTGCCGGGCGTGGCGGCCATCACGCCCGTCAAGCCCGGCGATGCCATGGCGCGTGACAAGTCGCCGCTGGTGGTCTCGACCGGCGCCGTGCTGCGCCTGGCCGGGCGCCTCCACCAGGACCCGCGCCCCGCGCTGGCACGCTGGTGCAGCTACATGGAAATCCGCCTCGATGAATGCGTCCACGAACGGGGCGATATCGAGGTCGCGTTCCGCCAGCTGGTGACGCGCATGGCGGAGCAGCCCTCGCCGCTGCCGATGCGCAAGCAGACACCGCGCGCAGATCAGGAGGTGTCGTCATGAGGGCCGTTCTCGCGCTGGTCCGCCGTGACCTGCATCAGGCACTGACTCAGGGCGCCAGCTGGTCGCTGCTGGTGGTGATGGCGGTGCTGGCTCCGCTGGGGGCCTTCGAGGTGGGTGATCTGCTGGCACGTGATCGCGCCGATCTTGGCTCGCTGTGGCAGGTGTTGCCCTGGTTGCTGGTGCTGTGGACACCGCTGCTGGCCCTGCGCGGCTGGCCGGAAGAGCGCGCCAACGGCCTGCTCGAATGGCTGTCCGGCCTCGGACTGGGGTCATGGCGACTGGCCAGCGCACGCCTGATCAGTGCCAGCGTGCTGGGCTGGCTGGGGCTTGCGATGACGGCGCCGCTGGTGGTGCTGATCCATTGGCTGGGCACGCCGGATCTCGGCCTGATGCTCAGCGGCTATCTGGGCATGGCGCTGCTGGTGATGGCGCTGGCCAGTCTCGGTCAGGCGCTGGCGGTGCGCGCGCCTTCTGCGCTGTCGGCGTGGCTCGGGGCGCTGGTGCTGGGCCTGGCGCTGATGCTGCCGGGCACACCCGCGGTGACGAGCCAGCTGGCTCAGCATCTGGCGCCGCACTGGGTGCAGCTGCTCGATCTGATCAGCTTGCCGGCGCATCTGACGCCTTTCAGTGAAGGCCGACCGACCTGGCTCGATGCCAGCTATTTCCTGCTGTTGACCCTGGCCGGGTTGGTGCTGCAGGCGCGCGGCCTCAGTCAGGAGCGCCATGCACGCAAGCAGGCGCCACAGTGGCTGGTCACGGCGGCGCTGGCGGCTGCGGTCACCGCGCTATTGCTGGCCGGCGTGCGCCTGCCGCCGCTGCTGACGGCCGACGGCCACAATCCGCTCACCCGCGCGCATGATCTGACCGCCACGCGTCAGCATAGCCTGAGCCCCGCCAGTCGTGCGGTGCTCGATGACCTCGAGGCACCGGTGACGCTGACCTTCGCCTACAGCGAACGCTTCGCCGCCGATCTGCCGCAGCTGCGTGAACTGGCGACTCGGATCGAGACGCGTCTGGCCGCCTTCGCGCGTGAGCCGCAGATACGCCTCAAGCGTGTCGACCCTGCACCGGACAGTGCCGACTTCGCGGATCTCGAAGCGCAGGGCCTGACCGCGCTGTCATTGCCGGGCGGCGAAGAGATGCTGTTCGGGCTGGTGGTGGATAGCCCCTACGCCGAACGCCGCGCCATTCCGCTGCTCAAGGCGGCGGATATCGGCGGGCTGGAAGCGCAGGTGACACGCCAGATCCAGGAAGTCTCGCGCACTGAGCCGCCGCGCCTGGGCGTCGTCTCGCGTTTGCCGGTGATGGGCCAGCCCAGCCTGGAGCAGGGCAGAGCGCTGGGCAGCTGGGGCCTGATGGAGCATCTCAATGCACGCCTGCGCATCGACTGGCTGTCGGCCGGTGATGATGCCGCGCGTCCGATCGCCGATCAGGATGCGTTGCTGGTGATCGCGCCGCGGCTGTTGCCGGTCAAGACGCTGGAGGCCATCACGGCCTATCTCGAGCGTGGCGGACGGGTGTTGATGCTGGTGGACCCGCTGCCCGAAATGCTCGATCAGCCGGCGCCGGCTTCCGAGGCGCTCACGACGTTGCTGGCGCGCGCGGGGCTTGAATCACGCGCGGGCGAGGTGGTGGCGGATGCGCAGCTGGCCTTGCCGATCGGCCTGCTGGACGGCACGCGTGCGCTGAGTCCGACGTTGCTCGGGCTAAGTGCTGCACTGCTGTCGGATGCCGCGCTCAACCTCAATGTCGAGCAACTGGTGATGTCCAGCGCGGGCTGGTTGGCGCCGCTGCCTGATGCAGCAGACGCATCATCGAAAGGCCCAGGGGCGCAAGACGCGCCGTTGCAGTGGCTGATTCGTGGCAGTGATGAGGCGCGCCTGATTCCGGCGGCGCGTGTCCACGCCAGCCGCATGGACCCGCGTCCGCTGTCGGGGCTGGCAGGGGAAACACCGCCGGCCGGCGGGCTGGCCGTGCTGGCGCAGTGGCCGGCGGCGGGCGCCAAGGGTGGCCAGTTGCTGGTGGTCAGCGATGTCGACATGGCCAGTGACCGTCTGTGGCGGCGCACGGCGGCGGATGGCAGCGAACAGGCCCTCAATGCCAATGCGCGCTGGCTGGAAAATGCCGTGGACCTGCTGGCAGGCAGCCCCGAGCTGGTCGCCTTGCGCGCGCGTGCCCATCAGGTGCGCGAGCTGACGCGTCTGCATCAACTGGCCGATCATCAGGCCGCCGAGGAGACCCGGCTGCGCAATGACTGGCAGACGCGTCTGAGTGCGCTCGGCGCGACGCCGGTGTCTGGCAAGGCCGAAGCCGCGCAGCAAAGCGACGCCCTGGCGGCGATGCAGCATGACTTCGAGGACGCGCTGTCACGTCAGCAGCGTGAGGCGAATGCCGAGCGTGATGCCCTGCGTCGCGAGCTGCGTCTGTGGACGCTGCTGGCCTTGCCGGTGGCGTTGAGCCTGCTCGGCGAGCTGATCTGCTGGCGCCGTTATCGTGCCAGCCGTCGCGCGGGCTATCAGTCGACAGGGCGTCTATCGGGCCACGGTCAGCCCAGCGGGCAGCGCAGCGCAGAACGAGATGTACAGCGCAAGGAGCAGCGCAATGCACAGTACAGCGCCCGCTCCGCGAGTGACGCCGCCACAAGCGCTTCGACAGGCTCGGGCAAGTCAGCCGCAGGCAATGCCGTTTCAGGCAAGGCAGCTTCAGGCAAGGCAGCTTCAGGCAAGACGACGCCGAGCGATACTACCCAGTCGGGAGGTGATTGATGGGGCGCTTCAATCGGACGGGATGGGCACTGACGGCGCTGGTCTCCGTGGCCGCGGTGACGGCGCTCACCGCAGGGCCGTCACTGCTGGAATCGCTGCGCTCAGGCGCCGCCACGGGCGAGACAGACTTAGCCCAGTGGCAAAGTGAGTCGTTGATGAGCGAGGCGCTGACGACAGTGGCCGCGGGTCAGTCAGGCATCTTGCAGCCCTTGCCGCTGCTGTCGCAGGTGGCCGCCTCGGCGCAGCGTATCGGCATCCGGCGTGGCACAGAGGCCAGCCAGGACTGGTTGAGTCTGGCGCGTGGGCCCGCAGGCGACTGGCAGATTACCTCATTGGCCGGCTGGCCTGCCCGTCAGGGCAAGGTGGAGGCGCTGGTGAGTCAGCTGGGCGAGGCACAACTGCGCACGCGCAAGCCGGCCACGGACAAGGCACTTGAGGCGCTGGGCTTCAGCGCGCAGTCACCGCTGCTGAGCGTGAAGGGCAATGGCGCTCAGGTGAGTCTGCAACTGGGCGCCAGGCCCGCGGCGGCAACGCAGCTGAGCGGTGCGGGCAGTGCTGAATTGGCGGGTCGCTACGTGCGGTGGGTGCCGTCACCCTCGGATGCGAACGTGAAAGGTTCCCCCGCCATGGCTGGTGCGAATGGCGCGCCGGTCTGGGAGCTGACACGCGATATCGGGTTGCCGGATTGGCGCGGCGGCATGGCGCCCAGCGAGGTGCTGGACGTCACCGAGCTACGCAGTGACGCCGCGGCGTACAAGCCGCTGAGTCGCATGGACATCTCGCTGGCGGCGTCTGCTCAAGACGCCTCAGCACGGCAAGCGCCGCTGGTGCGAGGCCTGGCACCTGACAGCGACGCTGCCCATCAGATTCTCGCTGCGCTGTCGCCGCTGACGCAGAATGACCTGCGCCCCCGTGCCTCCACGCCTGAAAGCGGCGCAGCCCAGCCAGACGCCTGGCAGCCTGCCGTGACGCTGACCCTCAACTGGTCGCGCCCCTCGCTCTATTACCGTCAGCATGAGCAGCTCAATGATCGCACCCAGCTGGTGCTGGCCATCGCCGCGGGCAGCAAGCCCTGGGCGCGGCTGACGCTCTCCGGCAAGGGGTGGCCACCTGAACTGGTCGCGCGCTTGAATGCCGTCGAGATACAGGTCAATGGCGCGCTGCGCGATCATCTGCTGGCACTGGGCGCGAGGGCGTTGCAAGACGAGCCCGTTGAGCTCACGGCTATCGCGGTTCAGGCGGCGCTGGCGGTCAGTCGTGCCTTGGCGCTGCCTGAGGAGGGAGTGGGAGCAGCCGAGCCCAGCACGGAAGCAGCCGCTGCGCTGGTGCCGGCGGGCATGGAAGGGGAGTGAGGTGCTCCATGGGCCAAAGGGAGGAGTAGCGCCCATGGGGCGGGGCTGGCATGCTGTTGACTATATTTAAACAACCGTTTGTCTGGGCGCGTCAGGGACGTCGGCCCGTGGTAAGGAGACCTTGCGATGAATGCCACCTCACGGCAACCCCGGCCCGGGCAGGCCTTGTCCAAGCAGGGCGACGCTAACCCGGCCAGCCTGAATACCGACACCGAGCGCCCGGTGCTGGCCTTCGCGCATGCCAATGGCTTCACCGGTGCCTGCTACAAGAGCCTGCTGGCGCCGCTGGCCGAGCACTTCAATCTGTTGCCGGTAGACAGACTGGCGCACGACCCTGCCTATCCGGTCGGCAACAATCTGATCTCGCTGCGTGATGAGTGGCTGGCGTGTCTGGACGCCGCGCTGGGGCCGTTGCCCGCGGCGGACGGCACCGGGCGCAAGGTGATCGGAGTCGGGCATTCGCTGGGAGGCATCGTCAATTACATGGCGGCGCTCAAGCAGCCGGAACGCTTCCACTGCCTCGTGCTGCTCGACCCGCCGTTGATGCTGGGCCGTGATGCGCTGGGCATGAAGGTCGCCAAGCGCTTCGGCTTCATTGATCGTGTCACGCCGGCAGGCCGCACTCGCGGGCGTCGCGCGCGCTGGGACTCCCGTCAGGCCATGCAGGATTACCTGCGCCGTCGTTCGCTGTTCGCCAATTTCACGCCAGAGGCGCTGGACGACTACGTCGACAACGCTACCCATCGTCACGCGGATGGCAGCCTGTCATTGAGCTTCGATACCCGCTATGAGGTCGAGATCTTCCGTCACCTCAGCGATCACCTGTCAGGCTCGCCGGCGAAGCTGGCGGTGCCGGTCAGGATTCTGGCCGGCGCCCAGTCTGATCTGCTCACGCCGGCGCGTCAGGTACGCCTGCGCCGCGCCGGGCTGACGGTGGAGCATGTCCGGGGAGGACATATGTACCCCTTTGAATACCCGCAAGAGACGCGCGCCGCGCTGCTGGCGGCCATCGCGGACCTCGCGCCGCCGGATGTGCTGCCGCCAGGCCTGCTGGCCGGGAGGCAATCATGAGCACTGATCAATCCATTCAGGACATCGCAGAGGCTCCCCTCAGCGCCAACGTTACGCTGCGTGAGCGTCGCTTCCCACGGCGCACAGGCGGAGAATTGGCGGCCCTGGAGTGGGCGCCTGCCGAGCACGCCGAGCAGGCACCGACGTGGCTGGCGCTGCATGGCTGGCTCGACAATGCCGCCAGCTTCAGTCGCCTGGCGCCGCTGTTGTGTGAACGGCTCGGCATTCGTCTCATCGCCATCGACATGGTCGGTCACGGACACTCGAGTCCGCTGGGTGAGCACGGTGATTATGCGGTGTGGGATTACTGCCACGATGTGATCGAGGCACTGGAAGGCCTGTATGACGAGGGGCTGCCGCGCGCGCCGGTCACGGTGATGGCGCACTCGCTGGGGGCGGCGGTGTCGGGGCAGGTGGCTGCGGCGCTGCCGGAATATATCGCGCGACTGGTGCTGATCGATGGCATCGGCGCACTTGCCACGCCAGCCTCGGAGGTGGTCGATCAGCTGCGCCGCGGATTGCTGGCACGCCACGCGCAGCCGGTCAGACGCGCCGCCACGCGACGTGCCCATTATCGTCATGTCGAGGACGCCGTGGCGGCGCGGGTCGCGGGAGGTGTCACGCCGATCGATGCCGACACGGCGCGGCCGATCGTCGAGCGCAACCTCGAGGTGCTGGCAGACGGTGGCCTGCGGCTGAGAAGTGACCGTCGCCTGCTGCGGCCTTCATTGATGCGCTACACCCCGGAGCAGGTGCTGGCGTTATTGGCGGCGTTGACCCAACCGGTACTGCTGATCGAGGGCGAGCAGGGTATCCTGACCATAAGGCACGAGGCACAGCAGGCGCGCGATGCCGTGAAGAGGCTCGAGCGTCGCGTCTTGCCGGGTGGCCACCACCTGCATCTGGAGCCGCCCCATGTGGTGGCGGTCGCCGATGCCATCGTCGAGTGGATCAGCTCGCACTGAGCGATGCACCGCGTGCCGCGTCCGTTCATCTTTCATCATCTGCAGCGGGAGACATGCCATGGCCAAGCGCAAGACCATCGCCCTGGCACTGGGGAGTGGCGGGGCCCGAGGCTATGCCCATATCGGCGTCATCGAGGAAGTGCTGGCGCGCGGTTACGACATTCGCGCCATTTCGGGCTGCTCGATGGGCGCACTGGTCGGGGGTATCCATGCCGCCGGCAAGCTGGATGCCTATCGCGACTGGGTCTGTGAGCTGGATTACTTCGACGTGCTGCGGCTGGTGGATGTCACCTGGAGCCCGATGGGCGCCATCCGCGCGCGCCGCATCATGGATGAGCTGGAAGCCCTGATCGGTGATACGCGCATCGAGGACCTGCCGATTGCGGTCACCACCGTCGCCACCGACCTGATCGCCCAGAAGGAGGTCTGGTTCCAGAGCGGCAATCTGCTCGAGGCGATTCGGGCCTCCATCGCGGTGCCCGGGGTGATCACGCCGGTGCAACGCGACCGCAAGGTGCTGGTGGATGGCGGCCTGATGAATCCCTTGCCGATCACGCCGCTGGTCGCCGCCCACGTTGACCTGGTGCTGGCGGTCAACGCCACGGCGCATTCGCCGCGCAACCAGACACTGGAGCAGATGCTGCCGCCGGCCGATGCCGCCGAGGAAGAGGCGCGCGAAGCCGCCCTGGAAGCGCGCGGCGGTGGTTTCAGTGACTGGCTGCGGGGAGTGCGTCGCGGTGCCGAGCGCATCTTTTCTGCCGAGAAGGAGCAGGCGCTGGAGGACCAGCAGGGCATGGCATTTGCCAGTCCGGTCGGCGGCGTCCCGCTGCCGCCGGGCGATGCCTCGCGCCTGAAGTTCGAGGCACTGAAAAGCAGCGATGCCGAGCCAGCGCTGGGAGAAGAAGCGTTGGCAGAGCCGCAGGCAGAGACTGGCGCTGTCACCCAGGGCAAGCAGCCGCCGTCCGCAGCTGAGCCTGAGCGGGTCGATGATAACGCGCCGGAGCTTGCCTGGGGCAAGCTGGACATGATGATGCGCTCCTTCGATATCACCCAGGCAACGCTGGCCAAGTACAAGATCGCCGGCTATCCACCGGATATCCTGGTCGAGATTCCCAAGACGGTGTGTGGCGCCTATGAATTTCACCGCGCCGCAGGCCTGATCAAGCTGGGCCGGCACCTGGCCGCCGAAGCGCTGGATCGCTACGAGAAGGGCAGCGACGGCTAGCCTGTCGTGAGTTGTCCTTTAATGAAAAAGCCCCCGCCAATCGGCGGGGGCTTTTCGTTACGGTGCTCTTCAATACAGTGCTCTTCAATACAGGGCTCTTCAATACAGGGCTCTTCATTGCAGAGCGTGTGACCGGAGCCTGAGCGAAGCGTCGCCTCAGCCGTTGATCCACTTGTCGAAGATGGCGGCCTGCTCACCGGTGCCCTGCATCTGGGTCAGCCACTGATCGACGTAGGCCTTCCAGATGTTGTCACCCAGCGGCAGCAGATAGCCCTTCTGGGAGAAGGTGAACGGCGCATCAGGATGCACACTGCACAGCTCCGAATGGCGGCTGGCCTGCAGCTGGGTCTCGATGGCGTCGGTGACCATCACATCGGCACGGTCTTCGATGATGTTGTTGAAGATGGTGCGGTTGTCATTGTGCGCGACGCGCGTGGCATCGCTCAGGAATTCATTGGCGAAGCGCTCGTTGGTGCCGCCCGGGTTGACGGTGATGCGCACGCTGGGCTGATTGATCTGCGCGACGGTCTGGTACTTGTCGACGTCCTCGCAGCGCACGATGGGCGTCTTGCCGCCGGTCTGGTACGGCTGGCTGAAGTAGGCCTGAGCCTGGCGGTCAAGCTTGACCGAGATACCGGACATGGCGATATCGCACTTGCCGGAGGTGAAGTCTTCCATCAGCGTCGGCCAGCTGGTCGGCACGGTCTGTACCGTGGCGCCCAGGCTCTTGGCCAGTGAGGCGGCCATGTCGATGTCGATGCCTTCGAAGTCGCCATTGTCTTCACGGTGGCTGAAGGGCGCGTAGTCACCGGTGGTGCAGACCTTCAGCACCTGGCCTTGTTGCACGCGTGAAAGGGTGCTGTCGGACAGTGCATCGCTGGCGACGGCCGGCATGGCGAAGGCCAGCGACAGGCCAGCGGCGGTTGCACCGCCGAGAATGGCAGCGGAAAGGGTGCGGCGTGAAGAGGTGCGCATTGGCTGTTCAGCGTTGGGTGTCATCAGGGTGTTCCCTTGTCGTTATGGCGGCAGGCTCGGCGTGAGGCTTGCCTCTGTTACTCGAGTGCTCGGCTATTCAAGCACTCAGTTATTCAAGTACTCGGCTATTCAGGTGCTCGCTATTCAAGTGCTCAGCTATTCAGATGCTCTGATCGTCAATGTCTCGGCGGTGTGGCGAGCGCAGGATTCGCTCAGTCGAGCAGCGGGTCACGGCCCTTGCTGCGCAGCAGGACATAGACCGCGCCGCTGCCGCCATCCAGCTCCAGTGACGAGGTGAAGGCCAGCACGTCAGGCCATTGGCGCAGCCAGGCATTGACGTGGCTCTTGATGATGGGGTGATCGGCCATGCCGGTCCATGCCTTGCCATGCACCACCAGCACGCAGCGTGAGCGACGGGCGATGGCATCGTCGATGAAGGACTCAAGCTCGATGCGGGCCTGCTCCAGCGTATAGCCGTGCAGATCGAGACCCGCCTCCCAGGCGATCTCGCCGCGCTTGAGGCGCTGACGCTGGCGGTAGGGGAGATCGGGCACCGCGAAGTCGAGCAGCTGGCTGGGCGTGACCGGCTCGACCTGACCATCGGTGGTGCGCGATGGCGTGCCGAGCGTGTCGGTCGAGGCTTCGCTGGCGGCAGCGCGCCGTGCCGCCAGACGCGCCTGCTCTTCCTTGTCGACGGGCTTGCGGCCGGGGTCGGCGCGGTTGGTGGTGATCTTGCGTACGCCGGCCTGCTTGAGGGCGGCACGGAAGGCGTTGAAGTCGTCGCCGGTATCCGAGCTGTCGTCGTGGTTGGGTGGCATGGCCGGGCTCCGCGGGCAATAAAATGGCAAGTCGCGCAGTATAGCGCGGCTGTTGTCGCTGTCGAAGACAGGCGGTTGCCACTGTCGAAGACAAACGGTTGTCGCTTGCGAAGACAAAAGCGGCAGGCGCGCCATCAAGGCATGCCAAGGGTCGCCGCCACGCCTCGTGAACGCTACAATGCCTGCGCGAGACGCCACCGGCCCCTCACTACTGGCGGCGCTCGTTGTCCATCTGTCCGCTTACAGGAATCACCGTGTCCACATCTTCCGCGTCCGACCTGCGCCATCCTTCCAGCCTCAGTGAGCCGGACTCCCGTCTCGTCGAGGAGCTGGTGACCCTGCGCGACCTGATCCGCTGGGCGACCAGTGAGTTCCACGCGCATCGCCTGCACTTCGCCCATGGCACCGATTCTGCCTGGGACGAAGCGGTGGCGCTGGTGCTGGGTGCGCTGCATCTGCCGTGGGACACGGACCCCGCCGTGATCGACGCGCGCCTTCTGACCATGGAGCGAGCGCGCATCGTGGCGCTGGTGCGTGAGCGCATCACCACCCGCAAGCCGCTGCCGTATCTGCTCGGCGAGGCCTTCTTCACCGGCGTGCCCTTCGATGTCGATGAGCGTGTGCTGATTCCGCGCTCGCCGATCGCCGAGCTGATCGAGAGCGGCTTCTCGGCCTGGTTCCCGGAACTGCCGCCGACTCGCGTGCTGGACATGTGCACCGGTTCCGGCTGCATCGGTATCGCCACCGCGCTGGTGATGCCGACCGCCGAGGTCGACCTGGTCGATATCAGCAGCGAGGCGCTGGAAGTCGCGCGTCGCAACATCGAACGTCACGACGTGGCAGGGCGTGTCATCGCCGTGCAGTCGGACCTGTTCGCGGGTGTGGCGGGCAAGCGCTATGACCTGATCGTCTCCAATCCGCCCTACGTGGATACCTTCGATCTCTCCAACATGCCGCAGGAATTCGGCCATGAGCCGGCGCTGGCGCTGGGCGCCGGTGACGATGGCCTGGATATCGTGCGTCGAATTCTGCGCGAGGCGCGTGACTACCTGACCGACGACGGCGTCTTGATCGTCGAGGTCGGCAACTCCGAGCGCCACCTGATGGAAGCCTTCCCGGAAGTGCCCTTCATGTGGCTGGAGTTCGAGCGCGGCGGCAACGGCGTCTTCGCCATCGATGCCCAGACGCTGGAAGTCTGCGCGCCTGAATTTGCTTGAGCTGGCGGGCGCCTGACCCGGCGGGATTCGTCTGAGCTGGCGGGATTCGCCAGAAGCGCGGGCGCAGGCCGCCAGGCTCTGCAACGCTTACGACAACTATTATCAGAACGCCGTCGGCCATGACCGGCGGCATCGCCTGAGGACCCCCTGAATGTCCGGAAATACCTTCGGCAAGCTGTTCACCGTCACCACCTTCGGCGAAAGCCACGGCCCGGCACTGGGCGCCATCATCGATGGTTGCCCGCCGGGTATCGAGATCAGCGAAGCGGATCTTCAGATCGATCTGGACCGCCGCCGTCCCGGCACCTCGCGCCACACCACCCAGCGTCGCGAGCCGGACCAGGTGCGCATTCTCTCGGGCGTGTTCGAGGGCCGCACTACCGGCACGGCCATCGGCCTGATGATCGAGAACACCGATCAGCGCTCCAAGGACTACGGCAAGATCAAGGACCAGTTCCGTCCGGCCCACGCCGACTACACCTATCACCACAAGTACGGTGAGCGTGACTACCGTGGCGGCGGCCGCAGTTCGGCCCGCGAGACCGCGATGCGCGTCGCCGCCGGGGCCATCGCCAAGAAGTATCTGGCGGGTCTGGGCGTGCAGGTGCGTGGCTACCTGTCCCAGCTCGGCCCCATCGAGCTTGAGGTCAAGGACTGGTCGCTGGTCGACACCAACCCGTTCTTCTGTGGCGATGCCGATCGCCTCGAGGAGCTGGAGCAGTACATGGACGCCCTGCGCAAGGAAGGCGATTCCGTGGGGGCCAAGGTCACCGTCGAGGCGACTGGCGTGCCGGTCGGCCTGGGTGAGCCGATCTTCGATCGCATCGATGCCGAACTCGCGCATGGCCTGATGAGCATCAATGCCGTCAAGGGCGTCGAGATCGGTGACGGTTTCGCCGTGGTCAGCCAGAAGGGCACCGAGCACCGTGACGAGATGACGCCGGAAGGTTTCCTCTCCAATCATGCCGGCGGCATTCTGGGCGGCATCACCAGCGGCCAGACCATCCGTGCCAGCATCGCCCTCAAGCCGACCTCCAGCCTGCGACTGCCGGGTCGCAGCATCGACGTCAACGGCGAGGCGGTCGAGGTGATCACCACCGGCCGTCATGATCCGTGTGTCGGCATTCGCGCCACGCCGATCGCCGAGGCGATGGTCGCGCTGACGCTGATGGACCACCTGCTGCGCCATCGCGGCCAGAACGCCGACGTCAAGGTCGATACGCCGGTGCTGCGCGAGGTGTAAGCCGCTTGCGGCGTTGCTGAGCTTGTAGAAAGACACGCCCCAGTCGTGGAGTGATGCCCTGCATCCTTCGTGGCTGGGGCGTCTTGCGTTGTGGGCTGGCTTGCGGAAAGTAAATAAGAAAAGACGTAAGTAGCAGGCTGCCCCCGTATCATTCGCGCTGCTAGACTCGAATGGCATGCATGCCAGCGGACTCGCGCACCACGCCGTGCGCGGGCAGACAACACAAGGAATCTGCCATGAAGATCAATGTCGAATTCGACCTCACGCCGCAGGAATTCCGCCAAGCGATGGGCCTGCCGGACGTGGAAGCCTTCCAGCAGGAATTGATGGAGCGCTTTCGTCGCCAGATGGAGGCCGGTGTTGAAGGCTACGACCCCATGAGTCTGCTCAAGCCATTGATGGCACCGGGCGCGGGCACGCCGTTTGCCAAGTTCATGCCGCCGGGCATGGCCGAGGGGATGATGGGCGGCGCGTCTGGCGCTGGCAATGCCGGGCAGGGCGCAGCGGGCGGCATGCCCGGCGATATGGGCGAGAGCATGGCCCAGGGCATGGCCGCCTTCAATCAGTATCAGAAGATGATGCTGGATACCCTGCAGCAGTTCGGTCAGGGCGGCGCGGAAGGCAAGGAGGCTGACAAGCCGGAGTCTGCCACGCGCAGGAGTTCGGGGCCCAGTAGTGATCACGGCGCGGATCAGAAGGCAGAGCAAAGCGCCAGCCGGGCGGATGATGCGAAACCGGCCTCTGCGGCCAGTGCGCGCTCACGCGCCAAGCGCAGTTGATGACCGGCAGGCGCGAAGAACGCTCTTGGCTGACAGCGGTGTGAGGCATGCCCAGCCAATCCCATGACAGAAAATGTCCTTTGACAGTTTTCTGTCATGGGATTGCAACCACCTGAGGAGCAGACTAGTCTTTGTGCAGTGCAGCATATTGCTGTGCTCCACAGGTGGCGCAGAGACTTCTGCGCGCTGTCCCGGTACGGAATCCATGGGAGGAACCGTCATGCAGCAGGATCAGATGTTCAACGCCTTTGCCGAGCAAGCCCGCAGCTTCTACCAGCCGATGCGCAAGCTCAACACTCTGATGCTCGACCATATGGGCAAGATCGCCGATTATCAGATGGACGCTGCCAAGCGCTATACCGAGACTGGTCTCGAGCGTGCGCGTGCTGCCACTGAAATCAAGGGTATGGAAGAGTTCAGCGAGTTCAGCAACCGCCAGCTGGAAGTGGCGACCGAGCTGTCTCAGCAGATGATGGATGATTCCCTGAAGCTGGCCGAGATGGGCAACGAAATGCGCGCCCAGCTCGAACAGGCCTACTCTGACGCTGGCAAGGAAGCCACCGACAAGGCGTCCGCTGCCACAGAGAAAGCCGCTTCAGCAGCAGAGGACAAGGCATCCTCCGCTGCCAGCAACAAGCCGGCTGCCGCGACAAGCCGCGCCAAGCAGAACTAAGGTATACCCCGAAAAGGCTGGCGCTTGCGCCAGCCTTTTTTTTGCCGTTTTCAGGCATTGCCCCTGCCGTGCTGGAAGGCGCATGCTGGAGATGGGCACGCTGGCGCACAGGTTGTTTTGCTCTCGTATTTGCCGCGCGCGAATCCGACGGAAAGCAGACCTGCAGGAGGCAGACCATTCCAACTGACAGCGCATTTTAGCTGACAGCGCACTTTGCTTGCCTTGGCATGCTCGCCTGCAGCGCCCTGAAATCAGCCATGAAACGGTCTTCAACCCGTCTTGTGAAACGGTCTTCAAAAACAGTCTGAAAAGCAGTGTCCGTCGCCAGTGAAGGCGCCCGTCTCACGAGAGACGGCATGGCATTGCTCAGTGGTCAGGAAGGATTCGATTCGATTCGATGAAACCGTGCCGCCGGCAGACGTTCGGCAGCCAAGCTTCGATAGCCAATGACGTGATGGTCAATGACAAGGAGGAAGGGCGATATGGACTCAGCCCAGCAGCAGGCGTTCTCGCAGACATTCTCTCAGGCCTTTACCAGTCTGTTCCCCGACGGCGCTGAAGGCACGGAGTGGGCCAGCGTGATGCAGCAGGCCAGTGCCCAGTATCAAGCCTTGATGAGTGACATGCTGGAGCGCCTATGGCCCAGCGCTGCCGCTTCCACCATCTATGACGAGATGGGCCGTTGCTTCCAGGCGGGGGCCGAGGCCCTGGCACGTGACCCGCAACTGTTGATGTCGACCCAGACGCGCCTCTTCCAGGACCAGATGGCCCTGTTGCAGGGCACGTTGCGCGAGCTGAATGGCGAGAGCGTCGAGCCGGTGATCACGCCCGCGCGCTCTGATCGCCGCTTCCGTGATGAGGCCTGGCAGAGTGAGCCCTATTACCATTTCCTCGTGCAGCAATACCTGCTGTTCTCGCGCGCCGTGGACGACATGCTGGCTGGCATTCAAGGCCTGCCGGAGAGCCAGAAGCGCAATCTCGAGTTCTACGCGCGCCAGTACGTCAGCGCCTTCTCGCCCTCCAACTTCGCCTCCACCAACCCGGAAGTGCAGCGCGTGACCCGCGAGACCGGCGGCCAGAACCTGCTCGACGGCCTGAAGCGTCTGCGCGATGACCTGGCCAACTCCGCCGAAGGCATCAATGTCGCGATGACCGACACCGAAGCCTTCCGTCTCGGCGACAACATCGCCGTCACTCCGGGTGACGTGGTCTTCGAGAACGAGCTGATCCAGCTGATCCAGTATCGTCCGGCCACCGAGAAGGCCTTCAGCACGCCGTTGCTGGTCGTGCCGCCGTGGATCAACAAGTACTACATTCTCGATCTGCGTCAGGACAATTCGATGATGCGCTGGCTGGTGGAGCAGGGCCACACCGTGTTCCTGATCTCCTGGCGCAATCCGGGGCCCGAGCAGAGTGATCTCACCTGGGCCGATTACATGCAGATGGGGCCGCTGGCCGCGATGGATGCCATCGAGCAGGCCACCGGCGAGAAGCAGGTCAACATCCTGTCCTACTGCATCGGCGGCACGCTGACGGCCAGCACCATGGCCTATCTGGCGGCCGAGAAGCAGTCCGACCGCGTGCGCTCGGTCAGCTACATGGCAACGCTGCAGGATTTCTCCGATCCCGGTGAGATCGGTGTCTTCCTCAACGAGCCGGTGCTGCAGGGCCTCGAGAAGCAGATGGCGCAGGACGGCTATCTGGATGGCCGCGTGATGGCGTTCTCCTTCAACCTGCTGCGCGAGAATGACCTGTTCTGGTCGTTCTACGTCTCCAACTATCTCAAGGGCGAAGCGCCGACCGCGTTCGACCTGCTGTACTGGAACACCGACGGCACCAACCTGCCGGCCGGTACCCATGCCTGGTATCTGCGCCACATGTATCTGGAGAACCGCCTGGTGCAGCCCGGCGGCATCGAGCTGGACGGCGTGCCGATCGATCTCTCCCAGATCGAGACGCCGAGCTACTGGGTCTCCGCGCGCGAGGACCACATCGCCAAGTGGCAGACCACCTACAACGGTACCCAGCTGCCAAAGGCCTCCATCAAGCGCTTCGTGCTCGGTGGCTCTGGTCATATCGCGGGTATCGTCAATCCGCCGCACAAGAACAAGTACGGCTACGCCACCAATGACAGCCTGCCGGCAACGCCGGATGAGTGGCTCGAGGGCACCGAGCAGCACGAAGGCTCCTGGTGGAATGACTGGCAGGCGTGGATGACCGGCAATGGCTTCGTGGAGCCGGAACCGGAGGTCTCTGCGCGCACACCGGGTGAGGGCAAGCTCGACGTGATCGAAGCGGCACCGGGGCGTTATGCGCGCCAGACCATCCCCGAAGTGCTGGGGCAGAGCGTGCCGGAAGAGATCACCAGCGTGGCGGATGCGCAGCTCAAGGCCGTGCGTGATGTCCAACAGACGGTCGAGAAGAGCGTGAATGAAGCGCTCAAGCAGGTGACGCTGCCGCTGGAAGAGGCCATGACCGCGATGACCGAAGCCGTCACCGGCAAGGCCGCCAATGATGCCGGCGACACGGCGGGCAATAGTTCATCCAGTGCCTCCAGGGCGAATGGTGCGAGCACCAGACCTGCCGCCTCCAAGGCCGCATCAGCCGCTGAGTCGGCGACGTCGGCAAGCAAGCCCGCCGCGCGCAAGCGTGCTGCACCCAAGAGCACAGCCTCCAGGAGCACTGCTGCCAAGAGCGCTGCTACCAAGAGCGCAACGACCACCAGCAGCACGGCCAGCGACAGCACTACCAAACAGAGCACGGCAAAATCGAGCACTGCGAGCACGGCTGCCAGCAACACCGGTAGCTCAGCGACCAAGACCACCACGGCGAGAAAGACCTCCACGCCGCGCAAGACGGCTGCCAGCAAGACGACCACTGCCAACAAGTCAACGGCGGCCAAGACGACTGCAAGCAAGACGACTGCGAGCACGTCAGCCTCTGACAACAAGCCGTCTGCATCCGGCACCTCGAGCAGCAGCACTTCTTCTACGGCTTCGGGTTCCAGCGCTACGAAGCCCGCGACGACGCGCAAGAGCACTGCCAGCAAGAGCACTGCCAGCAAGACTACAGCGAGCAAGAGCACCGCCAGCTCGACGGGAAGCGCGAGCACTGCCAAGACGGGTAGCAGCACCGGGGCTTCCAGTCAGGGGGCTACCCGCTCGGGCACTTCAAGTTCTGGTGCTTCCACTACCACCGCCAAGAGCGACACCGGCAGCGAAGCGCCCAAGCCGCGCCGTGGCCGTCCCTCCAATGCCAGCAAGGCCGCCGCCAAGGCAGCGGAAGAGGCGAAGAAGGACGATGCCAAGCCTGCGGCAAGCAAGGCGGATGGCGCGTCTGGCAATGCCAAGGATAGCGACAAGCGTTGATCCGCGGCGCCATAAGCTGTGAGTCAGAACCGCAACGCCAGCCTTTCGGGGCTGGCGTTGTGCGTTCAGGCTGTATTTCCAAGCGGGGCTTTCGAGTGCGCTAGAGGTTTCTCGACGCCGCATCCCTTGCGCCTTCCAGCAGTTCGATCATCGCGCTGGCGGCGTTCGAGAGGGTGCGGTTGTTGTGATAGAGGTAGCCGAGCTGGCGTTCGATGGGGCGGTGATCGATGGGCAGGATCTCGATTTCGTCGTCGATCATGCTTTCCGGCAGTACGCTCCAGCCCAGGCCGATGGCAACCATCATCTTGAGGGTCTCGAGGTAGTTGGTGGACATCGAGACTTCCACCGAGAGGCCGTCACGCGCAAAGGTGTCGATGACGATGCCACGCGTGAAGGTCAGGTGGCCCGGCAGCACGGCGTCGTGCTGTGAGAGGGCGGCCAGCGGCAACGCTTTGTGACCTGCCAGCGGGTGATCACGCCCGCATACGAAGCGCATCTCATCCAGCCACACCGGCACCACCGTCAAATTGGGATCGCGATGCGGTGCCAGGGTGACGACGGCCAGTTCCAGCTCCCCATCCAGTACGCCCTGATAGGCCTGTTCCGAATCCAGAAAGCGCATGTCCATGCGCACCTCGGGGTGGGCCATGGTGAAGGCCTTGAGCAGCGGTGGTAGCCGGTGCAGGCCCACATGGTGGCTGGTGGCCATCGTCAGGCTGCCTTTTACCTCGCCGGAAAGATTGCGCAGCGCACGCCGTGTGTCATCGTGCATCACCAGAATGGCGCGGGCGCGGGGCAGCAGGATATTGCCGGCCTCCGTCAGCGAGACACGCCGTCCGATGCGATCGAACAGCCGTGCGCCATGCAGTTGCTCCAGCTGGGCGATGCGCTTGGAAACGGCCGGCTGGGTGAGGTGCAGCTGCTCGGCGGCAAGCGAGAAGGAGGCGGTTTCGGCGACGGCGACGAAGGCCTGCAGAGAGGGTGTGTCCATGTGGGGCAGCTATCCTGTCATGAGGGCGTTCATAGGGGCATTCAGGGGAGCGTCAAGCGGGGCGATCGATGCCGCCGCAGGCGGATGCACTCCTGCTCAAGACCTGATGAGCAATGGTATTCCTTTTGGGAATCCAAAGCATGAAAAACATGAATTGCTTTTATTCATTGTCGCCGAGTACTCTTGATGGCACAGGACGCGGCGGCGATGCTGGAGCCTGCAAGCAAGTGGTCACTATCCACGGGCTCGCACGACCGCCCCGCCATCAACACTGGACGACACACCCTCATCAAGGGGCCGTTACGAGCCCCGAGGCAGCAAGCGCGCTCTTACCGTAAGGCGCCACGAGGAGACACGACATGGCTAGCCAGACCCTTTATGACAAGTTGTGGGATCAGCACCTGGTCAAGCAACGCGAAGACGGTACTGCACTCATCTACATCGACCGTCACCTGCTGCACGAAGTCACGTCGCCGCAGGCATTCGAAGGGCTGCGTCTGGCCGGTCGCAAGCCGTGGCGTCTGGATGCCAACCTGGCAACGCCGGACCACAACGTGCCGACGTCTCTCAAGGAGCGTGCTGCCGGTATCGCGGGCATCGAGGACGAGACCTCACGCATCCAGGTGCAGACCCTCGACGACAACTGCAACAGCTTCAACATCGAGCAGTTCACCATCAATGATGCGCGTCAGGGCATCGTGCACGTGGTCGGGCCGGAGCAGGGCGCAACTCTGCCGGGCATGACCGTGGTGTGTGGCGATTCCCACACCGCGACCCACGGTGCCTTCGCGGCACTGGCCCACGGGATCGGCACCTCCGAGGTCGAGCACGTGCTCGCCACCCAGTGCCTGATCCAGCGCAAGATGAAGAACATGCTGGTGCGCGTCGATGGTCGTCTCGGCACTGGCGTCACCGCCAAGGATGTCGTGCTCGCCATCATCGGTGAGATCGGCACCGCCGGCGGTACCGGCTACGCCATCGAATTCGGCGGCTCTGCCATCCAGGACATCTCCATGGAAGGCCGCATGACCATCTGCAACATGGCGATCGAAGCCGGTGCGCGGGTCGGTCTGGTCGGTGTCGATGACATCACCATCGACTATCTCTACGAGCGCCCCTATGCGCCGAACGCCCAGCAGTGGGAAGCGGCCGTCGCCGACTGGCGCAATCTGGTCTCCGATGCGGACGCCGAATTCGACAAGGTCGTGGTGCTCAAGGCCGAAGACATCGCGCCGCAGGTCACCTGGGGCACCAGCCCGGAGCAGGTCACCAGCGTCAATGGCGTGGTGCCGGACCCGGCCGCGGCCAGCGATGACACCGAAGCGCGTGGCATCACCCGTGCGCTCGAGTACATGGGCCTCAGCGCTCAGCAGAAGATCACCGACATCAAGCTGGACCGCGTGTTCATCGGTTCCTGCACCAACTCACGTATCGAGGATTTGCGTGAAGCGGCGCGCGTGGCCGAAGGCCGCACGGTCGCCAAGAGCCTCAAGCAGGCGATGGTGGTGCCGGGGTCTGGCCTGGTGAAGGCGCAGGCGGAAGCGGAAGGGCTGCACGAGATCTTCCTCGCGGCGGGCTTTGAATGGCGTGAGCCGGGCTGCTCCATGTGTCTGGCGATGAACGCCGACAAGCTGGGCGCCGGTGAGCATTGCGCGTCCACCTCCAACCGCAACTTCGAAGGCCGTCAGGGCTTCGGTGGGCGTACGCACCTCGTCAGCCCGGCCATGGCCGCCGCTGCCGCGATTGCGGGTCACTTCGTTGATGTTCGTGACTTTGCCCCCATCCCTACCAACAACACTCAAGTCGCCTGAGGAGGCCCGACATGGAAAAGTTCATTCGCCAGCAGGGCCTCGTGGCACCGCTTGATCGCGCCAACGTCGATACCGACCTGATCATCCCGAAGCAGTTTCTGAAGTCGATCAAGCGTACCGGCTTCGGGCCGAACCTCTTCGATGAGCTGCGTTATCTCGATGAGGGCTATATCGGTCAGGACATCAGCAAGCGTCCGCTGAATCCGGATTTCGTGCTCAACCAGCCGCGTTACGCGGGTGCCAGCGTATTGCTGGCGCGTCGCAACTTCGGTTGTGGTTCCTCGCGGGAACACGCGCCCTGGGCACTGACCGACTTCGGCTTCCGCGTGGTCATCGCGCCGAGCTTCGCCGATATCTTCTACAACAACTCGTTCAAGAACGGTCTGTTGTTGATTACCCTCGACGAGGACACGGTGGACCGTCTGTTCAAGGAAGCCGAGGCGGTGGAAGGATATCGTCTGGATATCGACCTCGAGGCACAGGCGGTCATCACGCCGTCCGGTGAGTCGATTCCCTTCGAGGTCGACAGCTTCCGCAAGCATTGCCTGATGGAAGGCCTGGACGATATCGGTCTGACCCTCAAGGACCAGGACGCCATCGACAGCTTCGAGAAGCGTCTTCGCACCGAGCGTCCGTGGCTGTTCCGCGACGGCAAGACGGCCTGATCTGGCCAGCGTCGCGTCAGTCAGCGCCTGACATCGCAACATATTCGTCATGGCTCGCCGTCCAGAATGGCGGCGAGCCCAGTCTCAGCACCGACGGTGAACCGTCGGTCTCGCCGGAAGACTTCCGGCCCAAGGAGAGTTCCAGATGAGCCGCAATATCCTGATTCTGCCCGGTGATGGCATTGGCCCGGAAATCACTGCCGAAGCCGTGAAGATCCTTGAAGCCGCCCGCAGCGAAGGTCTGGACATCACGCTGAGCGAAGGCAAGGTCGGTGGTGCAGGGTATGACGCGGCCGGCCACCCGCTGCCGGCGGAAACGCTGGAGGCGGCCAAGGCGGCGGACGCCATCCTGCTCGGCGCAGTCGGCGGCCCGCAGTGGGACAAGCTCGAGGACATCTCGCTGCGTCCGGAACGCGGCCTGCTGGGGCTGCGCAAGGAGCTTGAGCTGTTCGCCAATCTGCGTCCGGCGATTCTCTACCCGCAGCTGGCCGAGGCCTCCAGCCTCAAGCCGGAAGTGGTGTCCGGTCTGGACATCATGATCGTGCGTGAGCTGACCGGTGGCATCTACTTCGGTCAGCCGCGTGGCATCGAGACGCGTGATGGCCAGCAGGTCGGTTACAACACCTACGTCTACTCCGAGTCCGAGATCGAGCGCATCGGTCGCACCGCCTTCGAGATGGCGCAGAAGCGCAACAAGAAGCTGTGCAGCGTCGACAAGGCCAACGTGCTGGAAGTCACCATGCTGTGGCGTGACGTGATGGAGCGCATCTCCGCCGACTACCCGGATGTCGAGCTGTCGCACATGTACGTCGACAATGCCGCCATGCAGCTGGTGCGTGCTCCGAAGCAGTTCGACGTGGTGGTCACCGGCAACATGTTCGGCGACATCCTGTCGGATGAGGCCGCCATGTTGACCGGCTCCATCGGCATGCTGCCGTCCGCCTCGCTGAATGCGGGTGGTCAGGGCATGTATGAGCCGTGCCACGGCAGCGCGCCGGACATCGCGGGTCAGGGCATCGCCAACCCGCTGGCGACCATCCTGTCGGTGGCCATGATGCTGCGCTACTCGCTCAACGAAGCCGCCTGGGCCGAGCGCATCGAGAAGGCGGTCGGCGTGGTGCTGGATGAAGGGCTGCGCACTGCCGACATCGCCTACGCCGGGACGCGCAAGGTCTCCACCTCCGAGATGGGCGATGCCGTGCTGGCCGCCTTCAAGGCCCAGGCGTAAGGCAAGACCCGCGTGAACGCCGCCAGCCAGCGGCGTTCTCGCGATGATCATGGGGGAGCTCGGCGTGCGTCGCCGGGTTCTCATGTCAGGACCTGCGGCTGGAGCTTTGGGCAAGGCTCGCCTCGTGTGAGTTGCCTGTGCTCGCTGCGGGTCATTCCTGTGTCGGGAGCGGTGGTGTCTTCCATGCTCCCGGCCGTGCATGAACAAGGAGAACAAGCATGTTGAAAGTCGGATTTGTCGGTTGGCGTGGCATGGTCGGTTCCGTGCTGATGCAACGCATGCGTGATGACAACGATTTCGCCGGTATCGAGCCGGTATTCTTCTCCACCTCCCAGGTCGGTCAGGCCGGTCCTGACGTGGGCACGCCGGTGCCGGCGCTCAAGGATGCCAATGACATCAATGAGCTGAAGGCGCTGGATGTCATCGTCACCTGTCAGGGCGGCGACTACACCAAGCAGGTGTTCGGCCCGCTGCGTGAAGCCGGCTGGAAGGGCGACTGGATCGATGCGGCCTCCACCCTGCGCATGGACAAGGACGCCGTGCTGGTGCTGGACCCGGTCAACCGTCATGTGATCGACCAGAAGATCGGCGCCGGTGCCAACACCTTCGTCGGCGGCAACTGCACCGTCAGCCTGATGCTGATGGGCCTGGGTGGCCTGTTCGAGGCCGGCATGGTCGAGTGGATGACCTCCATGAGCTACCAGGCGGCGTCCGGCAGCGGTGCGCGCCACATGCGTGAGCTGCTGACCCAGATGGGCCAGCTCAATGGCAGCGTGGCCTCCGAGCTTGCGGACCCGGCCAGTGCCATCCTCGACATCGACCGCAAGGTGACCGCCACCATGCGCGGCCATGACTTCGCGACCCAGCAGTTCGGTGCGCCGCTGGCCGGCTCGCTGCTGCCGTGGATCGATTCCGCGATGGAATCCGGTCAGACCCGCGAGGAGTGGAAGGCCGGTGTCGAGGCCAACAAGATTCTCGACAGTCAGGGCAACCCGATCATGATCGACGGGCTGTGCGTGCGTATCGGTGCGATGCGTTCCCACTCCCAGGCCTTCACCGTCAAGCTCAAGCAGGACGTGCCGCTGGACGAGATCGAAGACCGCCTGGCCAAGCACAATGACTGGGTCAAGGTCGTCGCCAACACCAAGGAAGACAGCCTCAAGCACCTGACGCCGGCCGCTGCGACCGGCACCCTGACCGTGCCGGTCGGCCGTCTGCGCAAGCTGGCGATGGGTGGCGAATACCTGTCCGCCTTCAGTGTCGGTGACCAGCTGCTGTGGGGGGCCGCGGAGCCGCTCAAGCGCATGCTGACCATCCTGCGTGAACATCGCGCAGCCTGATCGCACTGTGTAGCAGCATGTCGTCGGGTTCATTGCGAGCCTGACCTGAAAGCGCCCTCGGCTCTCTGGAGTCGAGGGCGTTTCTCTTTTGCACGTTACGTCATGGAAGGTCGGTGATTTCAGGTAAGAGATAGGTCACTGATGTCACGGCGAGTACCAGATATCTCAGTCTTTCCTGCGCATTTTTTGCGATTTTGACTGGCGCTTTTGATGCATGATGGCAGGGAGGTGTTTTTTACGGGTATCGTAAAGGGGATATCGTCGAGCTGGTCACTCGCGATATGACGCCTCTGCGGCCTTTATCGATCGTGGGCCGTCACTCTATCGTTGAAACTTTTTCCACTTTGCCAATGGCTTCCCGCACTCTTGGGACGGACTCTCTGGTATCTTGTGTAAGTATACGTAACATAATGCGCAGGCCGGGCAATGATTCGGCCGCATACGAAGGGACACTCAATGGGACGCAAGCTTCCTCTCGCACTGGCGGTGTCGTTCGCCGTCTACAGTGCTCAGGCCTTGGCAGTCGGCATGGAATCGCCGCGGTTGCGCTCGAATCTGAATCAGCCACTGGACGCGCGCATCGGCCTCACGGATACCTCGGGCCTCGATGCCAGCCTCATCAAGGCCGGCGTTGCCGATTCTGCCGCCTTTACGCGAGCGGGCGTCGATCGCAGCTATGTCAGCGATGACATCAAGGTTGCCGTCAAGCAGCAGGGTGGGCGCTACTACCTCCAGCTGTCCACCAATGGCGCGGTACGTGAGCCCTATGTGGACCTGCTGCTGGATGTCGAATGGCCCAATGGCAAGCTGCAGCGTCAGGTGACCCTGTTGTTCGATCCGGCGGGCTATTCGAGTCAGCCGTCATTGGTGACACCTGCCGGCGCGCGCTCGCGCCCGCTGGCCACCAACGATTCCTCGCCGACGCGTTCCGTGGTGTTCCGCGACAATGCCCAGCCCAGCCAGGCTGCCTCGCGCAGTGCGTCATCCAGCACACCGCCGTCCAGCATCAAGGTGCGCAACGGTGATTCGCTGTGGACGATCGCGCGTCGCGTGCGTCCGGATGCCAGTGTCAGCATCCGTCAGGCGATGCTGGCGATTCAGGAAGCCAACCCCAGGGCCTTCCCGGGCGGCAACATCAACAAGCTGCGTGCGGGAGTGGTGCTGAGCGTGCCGGACCGCAGCACCATGTTGGGACGTTCGCGTACCGAGGCCGACAAGGAAGTGCGTCAGCAGTATCAGCAGTGGGTCGCGGGCGCGCAGGGCAAGACCGTGCCGGCTCCCGCCAGCAAGAAAACCGCTGCGGCCAGCACATCGAACGAGCCTTCCGCCAGTGCTGCGCCTGCGGCCACAGCCGCACCGAGCGGGCCCGCCAGCGCGGGTGCCGATGGCAAGCCGCGTCTGACGCTGCTGGATGAAGACGGCAGCAAGCCCAAGGCGGCAGCAGCCAGTGGTCAGATCTCCGCGGGTAGTCAGCAGGCGATCGATGAACTGTCCGATCGCCTCGAGTCGCTGGAAGATCAGCTGCTGACCAATCAGCAGCGCCTCGATCAGCTGGAGCAGGAGCGTGATGACCTGCGCAGTGAAGTGGCCTCCCTGCGCAACGAAGTCGGTGAGCTGCGAGCGTCGCTGGCAGAGCGTACCGAACAGCTCGAGACGGCCAAGGTGCTGCTCGCCAAACAGAATCGTCTGCTCGTCAACAGCGGCATCTCGCCGTTGGCGTTGCCGGAAAGCCTGATCGCCGCCGGGGTGGACCTCGGTCAGCCGCGCGACGGCGAGGGCAATCTGGTGTTGCCCAAGCAGCCGTGGCCCCAGGCGACCTGGCAGTGGGTGCAGGACAACCTGGCCATCGTCGGCGGGGCGGCCGGGGCATTGCTGCTTCTGTTGCTGCTGCTGTTGCGTCGCCGCTCCGGTTCCGGGGGGGATGAGAACATGAGCTTTGCCGATGCGGTCCGCGGCAATGAAGAGCCCGACCAGGACAAGCCACGCGTCTTCCCGGATACCTTTGCGGCCTCGACTGCCGCTGCCGCCGCGGGTCACAAGTCATCCGCGTCTGAAGATGCCAACGTGGCGGCGCGCCGGGGTTCCGGTAGCCTCGAGCCGCTCTCCCAGCCGGAAGCGGCTGCGATCAGCGAGGCGGACATCTTCATCGCCTACGGCCGCTTCGATCAGGCCCAGGCCCTGCTGGAAGCCGGTCTGGTGGAAGATCCCGCACGCCAGGACCTGCGCCTCAAGCTGATGGGAGTCCATGGCGAGCTTGGCAACGCCGAAGCCCTGCATCATGAAGGTGAGCAGGTGCTGGCGGCCGGCAATGAGGAAGAGCGTTTCGAGGCTCAGGCGCTGCTGGATCGCTACAGTGTCTCAAGCAGTGCGCTGCGTGCTGTCGCAGGCGGCGGTGCGAGTCAGGTGGGGCGCAAGGTCTCCTATCTGTCAGGAGTGGCAAGTCAGCAGGCGGCAGCGCCTCGCGCGCCGCTTGAAGGTCGCGACAAGACCGATGATGCGGCTCATGGCCCGGCAGATGCATCCGCCACGGGCTCTGACGCCTCCCTTGATGACCAGGAAGATGCCGGCGCGCTGTCTGACAGCGAACCGCATGCCAGTGACGGCGTGAGCGAACCGCTGGTCGAGCATGCTCCCGATCAAGGCGTCGCGTTCGAACCGGGCCTCAAGGGCGAGGACCTCGAGAAGGCGCCCGTGCGTGAGAGCCACTTCAACAGCGACAACGTGATCGATTACCAGGCGCCGGAATTGACGCTGGGGGATGCTGGTCACGCTGATGGTGAGAAGGGCGCTGATACCGAGGCATCCAAGGCGGCGGATAGCGCGCTCAAGGGCGAGTCCGTCGAGTTTACCTCGCTGCGTGAAGAGCTGGATGACCACTCCGCGATTGAGAACGGCGCCGCAAGTGAAGGCAGCGCTGCGAGCCGGAAGCCGTATCAGGCGTCCAGCAAGCCATCAGCCGCTGTCGATGGCATGGACGAGCTGCCGTCACTGGATAGCATGACGCTGGAAGAGGTGGACGTGCCGCGGCGTGATATCTCGGAATTCGAGGTCGAGGAAGTGGCGTTCGAGTCTGGGGATCAGGATAATGCCTATCCCTCTGTCGAGTCGGCAGGGTTTGGGGCTGGCGCCCAGGATACCGTGGCATTCCAACAGCTCGAGGAAGCCCGTCAGTTGTTGGTGGATGGCGATGATGATCAGGCGGCTGCGCTGCTTGAGCCGCTCGCTACTGCCAGTGATGACATGGTCCGTGAAGAGGCGCTGGCGTTGATGGAGCGCTTTGGTCTGACCTGATGCCCTTTTTTACACCGTTGGATGATAACGAGAAACGCCCGGGGCGCATTGCTCTGGGCGTTGAATATGATGGCACCCGCTATTGTGGCTGGCAGCGTCTGAGCCACGCCCCCTCCGTGCAGGAAGCGCTCGAGAAGGCCTTGTCCAAGGTCGCCTCCACGCCGATTACCGTGCATTGCAGTGGCCGCACCGATTCCGGTGTGCATGCCGTGCGTCAGGTCGTGCATTTCGATACCCCCGTGGGCCGCAGTCGCAAGGCCTGGCGCATGGGCGGTAACGTCAACCTTCCCCCCGATATCGGGATTCATTGGGCCGTGCCGGTGCCCGATGATTTCCACGCGCGTTTCAGCGCCATCGCCCGTCGCTATCGCTACATGATCATCAACCAGCCGTTTCGGCCGGTGATGGAGCGCAACAATGTCACCTGGTGTCGCGAGCCGCTCAATGTCGCCGACATGCAGGCCGCGGCGGCGCATCTGGTAGGTGAGCTGGATTTCTCGGCGTTCCGCGCCGCAGGCTGTCAGTCGCGCTCGCCGCGCCGCCACGTGCACTTCATTGAAGTCAGTCGCCATGGCCATATCGTCATGATCGATATCCAGGCCAATGCCTTCCTGCATCACATGGTGCGCAATATCGCGGGCACCTTGATGGCCATCGGGCGTGGCGAGAAGCCTGTCGAGTGGATCGTCGAGCTGATGCGCGGAGGAGATCGCACGCGCTCGAGCGCGACGGCAGCGGCGACAGGGCTTCACTTCGTCGATGTCATCTATCCGCCGCGCTATGCGCTGCCCAAGGAACCCCTGGGCCCTGGTCTGGTCGCACATCTTGGCGAGTGGACGGGCGAGCGCCCGTTGCCGGACTGCCCGATGGTGCGCTCACGCATGGCGCGTGCCGAGGCCGAGGGTGCCGAAGAGGCGCGCGCGGCAGGCAAGCTCAGTGAGCAGGAGGCCATCCGGCTGGGCAACGTGGCCCGTGAAGCCGAGCGCCTCAGTCGCGAGCATGAACAAGCGATTCCTGCGGCAGGCGATCCTGCGGCAGGCGTTCCTGCGGCAGGCGCCGAGGATGACACGCTGACGACTGCCACCCAGAATGAATCCTCACGTTGAACGGAGTGATCCCATGACCGAGATGAGCGCTCGAGCGAGCCAGCGTACCCGGATCAAGATCTGTGGTTTGACGCGAGAGCAGGATATCCGCGACGCCGTGGCAGCAGGGGCCGATGCGCTGGGCTTCGTGCTGTGGCCGGGCAGCAAGCGTGCGGTGGATGTGGCGCGGCTGGCCGAGCTTGCCGCGTGCGTGCCGGCCTTCGTGACGCGGGTCGGCCTGTTCGTGGATGCCAGCGCCGAAGAGATTGCCGCGGCGGCGCCACATCTCGATCTGCTTCAGTTGCATGGCAATGAGACGCCGGAGCAGTGCCGGGCGGCAGGGCGGCCCTATATCAAGGCGTTGCGCATGCGTGACGGGATCGATCTCGCCGCGCAGGCGGCGCGCTACCATGACGCGCGTGGCCTGTTGCTGGATGCCTATCGTCCCGGCGTGCCCGGTGGCACCGGCGAGACCTTCGACTGGTCGCGCATCCCGGCCGATCTGCCGCTGCCGGTCATCCTGGCCGGTGGTCTCGAGTCAGGCAATGTCGCCGCGGCGGTGGCGCAGGTCGCCCCTTACGCGGTCGATGTCTCCGGCGGTGTGGAAGCCGCGCCCGGCGAGAAGAGTGCCGAGCGCATGCAGGCATTCTGTCAGGCAGTCCGCCAGCAGCGCTGATTTGCCGGCACGCGTTGTGGCCCTTGCACTGCTTTCGTCCCAAGCGGCGAGGGCCGCAACGCTCAATTGGCATCTCGCACTACCCGCAAGGGGGGCGAAGCCGCTACAATGACCCCCAGAATTCGGAAAAGTGGCCGTACGACCAATGGGTTGCACGGTCTTTTCCATTGGCACTGCCCTGTGATGGTAGCTGCCCGCCATATTGCCGGGGGCGTGAACGCCCTGGAATATGTGCCAACTCGCATGGCCGCCGACAGTCGTCGAGCGGTGCCCAGAACAGCAGCAAAACGGAAGCCTCCCCACCATGAGCTGGCTTGACAAGATTGTGCCGTCAATGAGCCGTATCCAACGCAAGGATCGGCGTACCTCCATTCCTGACGGCCTGTGGCGTAAATGCCCCAAGTGCGAAGCAGTCCTGTACCTTCCGGAGCTGACCAAGCACGACAACGTCTGCCCGAAGTGTGACCACCACCTGCGTCTCACTGCGCGTGCGCGTCTGTCCTGGTTCCTCGACAGCGAAGGCCGCGAGGAAATCGCGGCGGATCTCGAGCCGGTCGATCGCCTCAAGTTCCGCGACTCCAAGAAGTACAAGGATCGCCTGAGTGCTGCCCAGAAGCAGACCTCCGAGAAGGATGCGCTGGTCGCCATGCGCGGTGCGCTCTCCGGTCAGCCGGTCGTGGCCGTGGCCTTCGAGTTCAGCTTCATGGGTGGCTCCATGGGTGCCATCGTCGGCGAGAAGTTCGTGCGTGCAGCAGAGCTTGCGCTGGCCGAGAACATCCCGCTGGTCTGCTTCGCCGCCTCCGGTGGTGCTCGCATGCAGGAAGCCTTGTTCTCCCTGATGCAGATGGCCAAGACCTCCGCGGCGCTTGAAAAGCTCAAGCAGGCTGGCGTGCCGTACATCAGCGTGCTGACCGATCCGGTCTTCGGTGGCGTCTCTGCGTCGCTGGCGATGCTGGGTGACCTGAATGTCGCCGAGCCGAACGCCCTGATCGGCTTTGCCGGTCCGCGTGTCATCGAGCAGACCGTGCGTGAGAAGCTGCCGGAAGGCTTCCAGCGCTCCGAGTTCCTGCTCGAGCATGGCGCCGTCGACATGATCATCCACCGCCGCGAGATGCGTGAGCGCCTGTCCAGCATCCTGCTCAAGCTGCAGGGCATGCCGGTCAACGCCGCCAATCTGCCGGTCGCGGATGCGGTCGTCGAAGAAGAATCCGTCGAGGCGGATGCGACTGTCGAAGCACCGGCCGAGCCGCGCTCCGCCGTGGACAGCGTGCTCGACGAGACCTTCACCAGCGAGAAGCCGCAAGGCGAACGTCGCGATGGCTGAGCAGGGCTCCGCCCCGGCAAGCTGCAGCACCGATGAGGTGCTGCAGTCTTCCTCACTCCCTCCGCTGAATGCCGCTTCGTGGCAGCTTTCCCCCCTGCATGATGCCGTGCCGCGTGGCCTCTCGCTGGATGAGTGGCTGACGCGTCTCGAGCATCAGCACCCCGTCAGTATCGATATGGGCCTTGCCCGAGTGCTGTGCGTGGCCAGGCGCCTCGGTCTGGTCGGGGCGGGTGCGCGTCGGCTCGGTGGCCGCATCATTACCGTGGCGGGCACCAACGGCAAGGGCTCGACGGTTGCCATGCTCGAGGCGCTGGGGCGTGCCCACGGGCTGAGCACCGCCACCTATACCTCTCCGCACCTGCTGCATTACAACGAGCGTCTGAGCTTCAATGGTCACGACGTCAGTGATGCGGCATTGGTCACGGCCTTCGAGCAGGTCGATTCCGCGCGCCACTCCGGGCTGTCGGCCAGTGGTGAGCCGGTGGATGACGAGGGCGTGATCAGCCTGACCTACTTCGAGGCCGGCACGTTGGCCGGGCTATGGCTGATCGCTCAGCAGCAGCCGCAGCTCGCGATTCTGGAAGTTGGCCTGGGTGGGCGTCTGGACGCAGTCAACATCATCGATTGTGATGTCGCGATGATCATCACGGTCGCACAGGATCATGCCGCGTTTCTTGGCACCGACCTCGAGAACATCGGCTTCGAGAAGGCCGGGATTCTGCGCGCCGGCAAGCCGGCCGTGTTCGGCTCGGATGTGCTGCCGTCCAGTTGCGCGGAACATGCTCGCTCGCTGGGTGTCACGCCGCAGGTGCTATGGCAGGACTTTCGCTGGCAGGTCGCGGCTGATCTTGTGAATGGCAGTGTGAATGGCAGTGTGAATGGCAGTGTGAATGGCAGTGTGGATGGCAGCACGGACCATTCGGCTACCTCGCAATGGCAATGGCAGCGCCTGTCAGCGCCGGCACTGACGTTCGATGCGCTGCCAGACCCGGGCTTGCCGCGGGACAATGCGGCCAGTGCGCTGAATGCGCTGGTCGAGGCCGGTATCGAGCTCAACGCCGAATGCGTGCAGCAGGCCATGGCGAGAGTCAAGCTCAAGGGGCGCATGCAATGGCTGAGCCGTCACGGGCGTGACTGGTGTCTGGATGTCGGCCATAACCCGCATGCCGCGAGTTATCTGGCCAGTCGTCTTGCCGCTCATGACCTGCGTTGCGCGCGGGATCCTGCCACTCGGCCGCGGCGGGCGTTGCTCGCCATGCTGGGCGACAAGGATGCCGCTGGCGTGATTCAGGCGCTGGCACCGGTGGTGGACGGCTTCGTCGTCGCCACCCTGGATGGCGAGCGTAGCCGCCAGGCCAGTGAGCTTGCCGCCGTGGTCCGCCACTGTGGTGGTGAGGTGCTGGCAGAGTGCGAGACGGTCACCGCTGCAGCCGAATGGTTGGCACGCGAGACGAGCGCTGGAGAAGTATTGGTCTGTGGTTCCTTCTTCACGGTCGGTGAAGCATTGATGTGGCTCGGCGCCCAGGCCTGATGCAGGCCGGCGGCGGGTCCGGGATTTCGGGTGCAAGGGAGATGTCACAATGAAATATGGCAAACGCGAGCGAATCAGCGGTGCGGTCATCCTGCTGGCGTTGGGGGTGATCTTCATCCCGATGCTCTTCGATGAGCCGCCGGCCCGTGATGAGCGCCCGAGTCCGGTGATGACGCTTGGCAAGCCGGTGGATATCGATCGCTCCAACGTCGATGAGCCGCAGCCGCCCAGCGAGCTGAAGATCGGCACGGATGTGCCGATCACCTTCGTCGACAGCAACGGCAAGGTGCGTGACAGTGACCCGGGTGCTGGCAGTGACAACGGTTCCGAGTCCCAAGGCCGTGTCGCCGAGGCCGAGCAATTGTCGCCGACCCGCTCTGTGGCCAGCAGCGAGCCGCAGTCAAAGCCAAAGCCGGAACCGAAACCGAAACCGGAACCGGAACCGGAACCGGAACCCGCTGCCAAGCCCGCGCCCAAGCCTGAACCGAAGCCTGCGGTTGCCTCGAATGCGCCGTCGTCTTCCGCCGGTGGCTGGGCCGTGCAGGTCGGCAGCTTCGGTGACCCGGCCAATGCCGAGCGTCTCCAGAAGGAGCTGCAGGGCAAGGGTTTCGCGGCATACCGGATCCCGCGTGGCAGCAAGTTGACCGTTGTCTTCGTCGGCCCGTACAAGTCTTCCGAGATCGGTGAGTCCGCACGCTCGCGCTTGCAGCAGCAGGTCAATATCAAGGGCCTGCTGGTACGACGCAAGGAGGGTGAGTGAACGAGCTGGTCTGGATCGATTGGCTATGTCTGGGCCTGATCGGTATCTCGGTACTGCTGGGGCTGATGCGGGGTCTGCTCAGCGAGGCCCTGGGCCTGGCGGGCTGGCTGGTGGCACTGGTCGCGGCACGCCAGTTCGGCGCCGAGGTGGGTGGCCTGCTCGAAGAGATGATCGTCTCGCCGGGCATCCGCACCGCGGTCGGCTTCGTGCTGGTGGTGATCGTGAGCGTACTGATCTGGGGGCTGATGTTGCGCCTGCTGGAACGCTTGATTCATGCGGTCGGCATGGGCGGCTTCAATCGTCTGCTCGGCGGTGTGTTCGGCGCCTTGCGCGCGGCGGTCATACTGGTGCTGATCACCGCCGTGGTGGGGCTGACGCCCCTGCGTGACAGCGCCGACTGGCAGGCCGCCCAGTTGCGGCCGACGCTTGAGCAGCTGCGCGACTGGTCGTTGGCTCGCTATCGTGAATGGGATACGGGCGGTGACTGGGGCCAGAGCGTGTCGCTGCCGGATTCCACCAGCGGCAACCGGCTCAAGCAGCAGGCCAGCGGTCTGATCGAAAGCGCCCAGCGAGAAGGGCGTGCGTTGAGCGACAGCCTCAGCCAGCAGGCGCTGCAGTCGTTCACGCGCCAGGATGCCACGCAGGGCCAGCCCTCGCTGGAGGCGTTGCTCAGGGGCAGCACCGCTGGCGAGGCCGCAAGCCGCAACGCGGGTGGTGAGCAGTGACAGGCAGGATTTTCAGCGCCGGGCATCGTGGCCCGGCGTTGTCGTTTTCGGCATTCGGCACGCGTTGCTGAAGCCTCATGCGGGGCAGTCGAAGGGGTTGACCCATCGGTCAGGTGTTGCCTGCATGGGGGGCAGGCCTGACAATTGCGCCGTGTGAGCACTCATATTGCCATATGGACGGGCGCCGGCAGTCGCCAGCGTGCGCTTCCCTATCCAAGTGTGTATTAGTGAGGTAATGACGGGATGTGCGGGATTGTAGGTTTGATGGCCAACGCCTCGGTCAACCAGGCGCTGTATGACGCGCTGACCGTATTGCAGCACCGCGGGCAGGACGCCGCGGGCATGATGACCTGGCACGAAGGTCGTTTCCTGCTGCGCAAGAGCAATGGTCTGGTGCGTGATGTCTTCCGCACTCGTCACATGCAGCGTCTCAAGGGCAACATGGGGATCGGCCATGTTCGCTACCCGACCGCCGGTTCCTCCAGCGAGGCGGAATCACAGCCGTTCTATGTCAACTCGCCTTACGGCATCACGCTGGCGCACAACGGCAACCTGACCAACTCCGACCAGCTCAAGCAGGAGTTGTTCTCCTCTGATCTGCGTCACATCAACACCAGCTCCGATTCCGAGGTGCTGCTCAACGTCTTCGCTCACGAGCTGGGCAAGCAGGGCATGCGTCTGGGCGCCGGTGATGTGTTCGATGCCGTGCGTCGTGTGCATCGTCGCTGCAAGGGCGGCTACGCGGCCGTCTCGATCATCAACGGCACTGGCCTGGTCGCTTTCCGCGATCCGCACGGCATCCGTCCGGCGTGTTTCGGCAAGCGTGACTCCGCCGAAGGCGTCGAGTACATGATCGCCTCCGAATCCGTGGCGCTCGACGTCGCCGGCTTCGAGCTGATCCGTGACCTGGCCCCGGGCGAAGCGGTATTCATCGACATGGAGCGTGAGCTGCACACCCTGCAGTGCGCGGATGATCCGGTTCTCAAGCCGTGCATCTTCGAACACGTCTACCTGGCGCGTCCGGATTCCCTGCTTGACGGTGCCTACGTCTATGGCACCCGCATGCGCATGGGCGAGAAGCTGGCCGACAAGATCGTGCGGGAATGGCCGGAGCAGGACATCGATGTCGTGATTCCGATCCCCGATACCTCGCGCACCTCTGCCCTCGAGCTGGCCCAGCATCTGGGAGTGACTTACCGCGAAGGCTTCATGAAGAACCGCTATATCGGCCGTACCTTCATCATGCCGGGTCAGACACTGCGCAAGAAGTCCGTGCGTCAGAAGCTCAACGCCATTGATATCGAATTTGCCGGCAAGAACGTGCTGCTGGTGGACGATTCCATCGTGCGCGGTACCACCTGCAACGAGATCATCCAGATGGCGCGCGAAGCGGGCGCCAAGAACGTCTACTTCGCCTCGGCAGCACCGGCGGTTCGCTATCCCAACGTCTACGGCATCGACATGCCGGCGGCGGAAGAGCTGATCGCCCATGACCGTACCGAGAAGGAAATCGCGGACCTGATCGGCGCTGACCGCCTGTTCTATCAGGACCTCGACGACCTGAAGGACGCCTGTCGTGAAGTCAATCCGGCGCTGGATGAGTTCGATTGCTCCGTGTTCGACGGTGTCTACGTGACCGGCGATATCGACGAAGCCTATCTGAACGACCTGCGTGCCTCGCGCAATGATGGCGCCAAGAGCGCTGGCGAGACCCACGCGGTGGTGGATCTGCACAACGATTCGGAAGATCTCGACTGATCCGGCTGCCTGCCATCCTCGGCAGGCAATCACGCGATGAGCGAACCGCAACGGGCTCCGGAGAAATCCGGGGCCCGTTGCGCGTTCAAAACCGGTAACATTGGCGCATCGCTTTTCCTTCTTCTTCTTGCTGTCGACGCGACCCGAAATGCTGAAGACGCGACATGTCACAGCGGCGCGTGACGCTGGATCGTGATTCACAGGGCAGTAGATTCCATCAGTAGAGGTACTGGACACCATGCACGACGACAATCTTTCCCGCGCCGGTCTTTCCCGCGATGAGCTGGGCCTCGAGACGCTCGCCATCCGTGCCGGTCACCTGCGCGGTGCCGAGCAGGAACACGGCGAGCCCATCTACACCACCTCAAGCTTCGTCTATGGCAGCGCCGCTGAGGCCGCAGCCAAGTTCGGGGGCGATGAAGCCGGCAACATCTACTCGCGCTTCACCAATCCGACGGTGCGCTTCTTCGAGGAGCGCCTGGCGGCGATGGAAGGCGGTGAGCGTTGCGTGGCAACCAGTTCCGGCATGGCCGCGATCATGTCCACCGTGCTGGCGTTGCTGGAATCCGGCGATGAAATCGTCGCGTCGCGTTCCATCTTCGGTTCGAGTGTCAGCCTGTTCACCAAGTACTTCGGCAAGCTGGGCATCACCACGCGCTTCGTCGAACTGAAGGATCTGGATGCCTGGCGCGACGCGATCACGCCGGCCACCAAGCTGTTGTTCGCCGAGACGCCGTCCAATCCGCTGTCCGAGCTTGGCGATATCAAGGCATTGGCGGCGCTGGCCCATGAGAACGACGCCTGGCTTGCCATCGACAACTGCTTCTGTACGCCGGCCCTGCAGCGCCCGCTGACGCTGGGCGCCGATATCGTCATCCACTCCGCCACCAAGTATCTCGATGGTCAGGGCCGGACGCTGGGTGGCGCCGTGGTGGGAAGCTCCTCGCTGATGGAGGAGGTCTATGGCGTGGTGCGTACCTGCGGGCCGTGCCTGAGCCCCTTCAACGCCTGGGTCTTCCTCAAGGGCCTGGAGACGCTGAACATTCGCATGGAAGCCCACTGTGCACGCGCGCTGACGCTGGCACATTGGCTGGAATCGCATCCGGCCATCGAGCGGGTGCATTACTCCGGACTTGAGAGCCATCCGCAGCATGAACTGGCCAAGGCCCAGCAGAAGGCCTTCGGTGCGGTGCTGGGGGTGGTGGTCAAGGGCGGCCGCGAGGCGGCCTGGTCGGTGGTCGATGCGACGCGCATCCTGTCGATCACCGGCAACCTGGGCGACGTGAAGACCACCATCACGCACCCAGCCACCACGACTCACGGTCGCCTAAGCGATGAACAGAAAGCGGCCGCCGGCATCGAAGAGGGCCTGCTGCGTATTGCTGTCGGCCTGGAAGACCTCGACGACATCAAGCGTGATCTGGCGCGCGGACTTGATCGCCTCGCGAGCTGAGTCCCGTAACGCCTGCCTTTGCACACCAACGCCCGGTTCTGCCGGGCGTTGGTGTCTCTGGACAATTTCGCTGGTGTTGCCCTCAAGGGTTGGCGTCCGTTCGGGCACTGGTTAAGCTCTTGCTCAAAGAACCTGCCAGCTCGATGGTCAGGTGGAGACTGTCATCAGGAGCACCTCATGTGGCGTAATTCTCGACGGGGCTGGGGCTGGCCTGTCATCGTGATGCATTGGCTGTCGGCGCTGGCCATCGTCGGGCTCTTCGCGCTGGGCTGGTGGATGACGTCGCTTGGCTATTACGATGCCTGGTACCAGCTCGGTCCGTGGTGGCATCGCTCGGTCGGGGTGATATTGCTGGTGCTGACGCTGGTGCGGCTCGCCTGGCGCTGGAGCCAGACGACCCCGCAGGCGCACGGCACGCGCAATGAACAGCGCGCGGCGCTGGTCGGGCATGTGCTGCTCTACGTGCTGATGCTGGTGGTGATGATCTCGGGTTACCTCATTTCCACCGCTGACGGGCGTGGCATCAAGGTATTCGATCTCTTCGAGGTGCCGGCAGTGATCTCGGGGCTGAAGGATCAGGCATCGCTGGCAGGTGAGGTGCATTGGTATGCTGCCTGCGTTCTGATCATCCTGTCGCTGGGGCATGCGGCGGCAGCATTCAAGCATCACCTGCTGGATGGGCAGGACACGTTGCGGCGCATGATTCGGCCGCTGCGCTGACGAAAAGGAAGGCGTTGGGTACGCTCGAACGCCAGATGTGACGAAACCTCTCAAGGAGCACCAACATGAACAAGACATCCTTCCTCGGCAAGTCACTGGTGGCAGGTCTCATGGCGGCGTCGTTGCCGCTGATGGCGGGTCAGGCACAGGCCTCCGATTACACGATCGATACCGATGGCCAGCACGCCTTCATCCAGTTCAAGATCAGCCATCTGGGCTACTCCTACGTGCTGGGGCAGTTCAAGGAGTTCAGTGGTGATTTCTCCTATGACCAGGGCAAGCCGGAAGATGCAAAGGTGTCGGTAGAGGTCGATGTCGATAGCCTGGACAGCGCCCACGCCGAACGCGACAAGCACATCAAGTCGGCCGACTTCCTGGATGTCTCCCAATATCCGACGGCGACCTTCACCTCGACCGGCTTCGAGTCCACTGGCGATGGTTCCGGCAAGCTGAAGGGCGACCTGACGCTGCACGGCCAGACGCAGCCCGTGACCCTGGATGTGGATCATATCGGCGGCGGTGAAGACCCGTGGGGCGGCTACCGTCAGGGCTTTGAAGGCACCACCACGCTGAAGCTCGCCGATTACGGCATCGATACATCCAAGCTTGGCCCGAATGCGGCCACTGTCGATCTGTATCTGGTCATCGAAGGTATCCGCCAGTAACGACGGCAAACGCAGTGCACTGGTGCTGACGTCAGCATCGACAGCGTGCACTGGCGCCGTGGATTGAGCGCAAGCGCTCTGCAATCCCACCCCATGCCTCTCGACACAAACGCCCCTGCCAATCGGCAGGGGCGTTTGTGTTTGTGCAAGGCGCTCGCGTCACGGGGAGCGTCGTTCAGGCGTCAGCCGCGCAATGCCAGATAGCCGCCTGCCCCGATCATCAGGCCGCCGGCGCTGCGATTGAGGCGTTTGACCGCCTTCGCCGAACGCAGATAGCGGCGGACACGCCCGGCGAGATAGCCCACCGGCACCACGCCCAGCAGCAACGCGCTCAGGTTGAGTCCGGCGGCGATCACGATATCGCTGCCGGACAGCCGGGTGATATCCATGAAGGTGGGCAGGAAGGCGATATAGAACAGGATGACCTTGGGGTTGGAGGCCGAGATGAGAAAGCCCTGCAGAAACCCTTTCCACCAGTTGCCACGTAGCCTGGGGACATCAGTCTCATCCAGCGTCGGTGAGCTCGTCCATAACTTGTAGCCGAGATAGAGCAGGTAGGCGGCGCCCAGGATACGGATGACCACGAAGACTTCGCCCCAATGCGTGGCCAGTGCCGACAGGCCGAACACCGCCGCCAGCATGTAGCAGACATCACTGAGACTCATGCCCACGGCCATCGGCACGCAGGCATTGCCACCCTGGCTCATGCCGCGCGCCAGCAGCGCCAGGATGCCAGGCCCGGGGGTGATGCCAAACAGGAAGATGGCAATGAAGAAGGTCAGCCCGCTTTCAAAGGTCATGAGAGGTCCCTGATGCATAGAGGGGAGGGCAGCGCCGCCACAGCGACGATGTAATCAAGCGCGTCTCGGCAGGCGAGAGTGCCAAGCGCGAGACACCAGAGTAATGCAAAGCGCGGCGGTGCGGGAGAGCAGAACAAGAGGAGGGGATGAAGGAGGAGAAAGCGAGAACAAGGAAAGAGTGAAGAGAGCAGAATGAAGAGGAGATAAGAAGAGAGAGAAGAGAGAGAAGAGAGAGAAGAAGGAAGAATCGTGTAACAGGGCAGATGCATGATTCAAGACAAGCGCGAAGCGGGCGCTCTGTGGCATATAAAAGCGCCAGCCGGTGGCCCGGCTGGCGCTGGGTGCTGCACATGCACGTTTTCGTCGGCGCGCATCTTGTGACAGTGCGTCACCTGATGGCAGGTTCTCCTTCTTCTTTTCTGTGTCTGACGCCATGAGGCTCAGGTGCTCAGGTACTCAGGTACTCAGGCACTTGGGTACTTAGATACTCAGGTGCTCAGGCGCTTGGGCGCTCAGGGATTCAGGCGCTCAGAACAGGGTTTCACGTATCGAGGGACATCGGCATTGTGGCTTCTGCGCGGCGGGGCTTCAGATGAGACGACGCCGCAAGTTGCGATGCGTCTCGCTGCGATGGCTCGCGAGCAATCCGTTGCTCACTCGCAGTCGTTGAGGACGGCGTCCGGGAAATGACGACGCAGCATGCGGTTCTGGAACTCGTCGATGAACGAGCAGTTGATGATGATGATGAAGCGCTCGAAGTGCTCGCCGGCGTTCTCCTGGGTGATGGAGCTGACACTGTGGAACAGCTGGTCATCGTGGATATGCAGGACCTCGCCCGGGGCCAGCTCCGTGGTGGTCAGCAGCTCTTTGCCTGCCTTGTCCTGATAGAGGGTGTTGATGGCGCCGCTGACATTCTCGCGGTTGAGCACCAGGATGCTCAGGTATTTGCAGCCATCGGCGTGGATGCCCTGACCCTGGAGAGGATCGATGGTGCCATCACCGCGCACGCCGGTGATCTGCATCAGGATCGGTTCACGCGGGCCGATACCCCACATGTCGGCCCAGGCCTTCACGAAGGCGCGCACATCCTCGCGCTCGGTGAAGCTCTCTTCCAGCGGTGCGTAATAGCGCAGACGGTCAGCCATGCTGGCGGCGTCATTGAACTTGCCGCCCTGCGCCATCGGACATTCGCCCAGCGTCTCGACTTCATGCTGGTCGTTCAGGTGCAGCCAGGACATGCGCTTCCAGCGGGTGTTGACGTAGGGGTCACGCGGCAGGTCCTTCAGGAAGCCCTGCCAGGCCTCGAGGTCGATCTGGGAGGTGATGGATGCCTTGCTCCAATGCTGGCGTGCCAGCTCCTCGTGGACTGCCTCCGGCCAGTACTGCGAGGCAAGCGGCAGGCGCAAGGGGGTGGTGTCCGTCTTGGGGGTCGGGTAGTGCTCCACCAGGCCGCCCTGTTCCAGGGTGATCTTGCGGGAAGAGTCGGCCAGTTGACGTACGCCACGATTTGCGATGTTCATATGAAATTCCTCGACGTTTTGTGCGCTTGGGCGCAAATGGAAGGTGTTGCATTGGCAACGTCGAGGAGAATGGGAAGGTGCGCACGAGATAGTCAAACCCGTACCATGGCGGTAACACGCTAATCTCGCGCAAGTATCATCAATATGGGTACATGGCCAATATCGAGGTATGAGTAATCTAATCGACTGGTATTATGTAAGTCATTAGCGCTATTCTTCGCCCTTTGCAGACGAGCAGCGCAACGCATGTTCAGGCCGCCTGGCACTGCATGAAGCGTTGAGGATAGTGATCGAGAGGCGCTGCAAGACGCTGGGTTTACGCGCAGCAGACCCTTAGACTTTTCTCATGACGACAAGAACTCGTTCTGCGTGTGAGAGAACTCGTTCGAAGTGACATTCCGTCACGAGTTGATCTGCCCCGCCGAAGTCCGGCGAACAGGCGAAGGACGGCAGCGGAGGTATCCTTCAACATGGCTAAAGGGTTCCGCCAGGCCAGCAGGGCCGCCGGAATATTGTGCTCTCGTCCCGTCATCATTGCCGTGGTACTGACGTTGATGGTGGTGGTGATGTGGGGCCAGAGCATGCTGGGTCGATGGCCAACCGCGTTACTGATGGTGATTCTTGGCGCAACTGCGGGCATCATGCTATCTCGCAAGCGTCAGGTGTCACATCATCAGCATACGCAGGAGGCGGTCATGCAGACGAGTATGGTTGGCCTCTCGACCAGCAAGGGACTTCCCGTCAGTGATCAGCGCTTTCGAGAGCTGTTGGAAAGTCTGCCGCGCGTCGCCGTTCAGGGCTATGACAGCCAGCGCCGCGTCATCTACTGGAACGAGGCCAGCGAGCGGCTATACGGCTATAGCGAGCAGGAAGCTCGTGGACGATGCCTAGAAACTCTGGTGATCCCGGAGACGATGGCAGATGTCGTGGTGGACGCACACCATGCCTGGGTCTCTCAGGGTATCGAGATCCCCTCCAGTGAACTTGAGCTCAAGCACAAGTCAGGCGCCCCCGTGCCTGTCTTTTCTCACCATGTGATGTTGGGAGAGCGCACTGACAACCCGCTGATGTTCTGTATCGACATCGATCTGGCGGGTGAGCGCAAGGTCCAGCGTGATCTGGATTACATGACGCGTTTCGACCCCCTGACGGAGCTGCCCAATCGCCAGACCTTCGAGAGCGAACTCGGCGAGGCGCTCAGTGAATGTCAGCGTCATGACGACACCCTGATGGTGCTGTTTCTCGATATCGATCATTTCACCGAGATCAATGACACCCTCGGTTACGAGATGGGTGACCGCGTCATCCGTAGCGTGGCCAAGCGTCTGCAGGGCTTCCAGCGCAATCAGGATCTGCTCTCGCGCTTTGGTGGCGATGAATTCGTGCTGGCGATGCCACGACTGGATTACGAGAGTGATGCCCTGTCGGTGGTCGAGCGCATTCGTCAGGACTTCCAGCGACCCTTCGAGATCGAAGGGCGCCAGTTGCTGCTGCGCCTGAGTATCGGCATCAGCCTGTATCCCGAGAATGGGAGCGAGGCGGCCGAGCTGGTGCGCAATGCCGATGTCGCCAAGCATCGTGCCAAGCTGGCCGGGCGCGATGGCTATCAGTTCTTCAATCAGGAAGTCCGCAACGAGATGCTGCATCAGCACCATCTGGCCGGACGCCTGCAGGCGCTGCTGAATCAGGACGGCGGAGGGGAATTGTCGCTGCATTATCAGCCGCAGGTGGCGGCGCGCAGTGAGCGCATCGAATCCTTCGAGGCGCTGCTGCGCTGGCATTCTCCCGAGGGCTATATTCCACCCTCCGATTTCGTGAAGGTCGCCGAGCGCACCAATCTGATCGAGCGTCTGGGAGACTGGGTCATCCGCCAGGCGTGTCGTCAGCAGGCCGAATGGCGCGCCATGGGGCTGAAGGGCTACCGGATCGACATCAACATCTCCGGACGCCAGGCCATCAGCTCGGACGTCTTCACCCGCCTTGAGGCCTACGTCGAGGAATACGGGCTGACACCGCGGGACATCGGTATCGAGCTGACCGAGAACGTGTTGATCGATGCCGATATCAAGGTGCGCGACAGCCTGCGGGCGCTCTACGACCGTGGCTACAAGATCGCCATCGATGACTTCGGCACCGGCTATTCCTCGATGAGCTATCTCAAGTTGTTGCCCGTGACGGCGCTCAAGATAGATCGCTCCTTCGTGATCGAGTGCGCCCAGGAGCCCAAGGACCGCGCCATCATGGAGGCCACGGTCTTCCTCGGTCATCGCCTCGGGCTGGAGGTAGTCGCGGAAGGAGTCGAGAACGAGCAGCAGCTGGAGTTGCTGCGCGAGATGCGTTGTGACCTGATCCAGGGCTATTACTTCTACAAGCCGATGGCGGCCACGGACATTCAGCGCCTGTTACTCGGCGGCAACAATCCGCCGAATCGCGCCTCGGGGGCCCTCGCCTCGGACAAGGGCGCTGCAGCCCCTGGCTGTCACTGATACCGGTCGGCCATGCGAGCGATTGATGGTGCTTCTCCAGCAAAGGTCTGTTGCTGTTTGGGCTCTTTTTTGTTCGCGGACTAAAAGATATGATGCTGACAGTTGAAACGCGTCAGGCCGTCACCCTTCATTTCGAGTCCTCCATCTCGGATAAGGACTGGCCACCTGACGTGAAGTCTTCGAGTCGAGCCAGTCATGGCTCCTCGATCATTTCTGCCGAGGGTGGCTGCGTCGTTCAATGCGCAGGGTTGTTCGCCCATCCTCGCTTCCAGCCTGCGTTGCAGGTTGCGATGGTTCCTTGAGCGGATTCACGATCTTTCCGGCGCTATCCTCTGGATACATGTCCGGGCAAGCCAGTCCTTGTGACTGGCTTTTTTTATGCCTGTCACAAAGTGTGGCTAGTGGGGCGGTGCCGTCGCCAGCTCCCGGGCAAGCCATTCGCCCAGCGCCTCGGCATGCGGGTGGCGAGCACGAGCGCGGCCGACCTGCGGCAATGTCAGCGTCAGGCATGCCTCGGTCTCGACGAACCCCCAGGGGGCCACGAGACGCTTGCTGCGCAGGTCTTCCTCCACCAGATAGTCCGGCGCGATGCCGACGCCCAGTCCGACCAGTGTCGCCTCGAGCAGGTAGTTGAGGTGCTCGAAACCTTGCGCGTAATCAAGCCCCTCACTGGATAGTCCCTGGCGTGAGCACCAATCTGGCCAGGCTTGCGGGCGTGATCGGGTATGCAGCAGGGGCAGGCCCAGCAGAACCTCGGGGGAAGGGGGACTGGATGCCTCGCTCAGCCACTCGCTGTCGGGCCGCAGGACGGGCCCGATGCGCTCGGTGCCCAGCACGCGCGTCTCCTGATGCTCGGCGTCATCAAAGGGCGGCGTCTGGAAGCGCAGGACACCGTCCACGCCATTGCGCAGCCCTTCGTTGTCATCACTGGCGGTCAGGTGCAGCTCGAGTTCCGGCAGGGCGTCCTTGAGTGCCCCCAGTCGCGGAATGAACCAGCGTGCCAGAAACGACCCCGGGCAGCTCAGCACGAAGGGCGCCCGCGCATCACTGCGTGCCAGTGCCCCGCATACGCGTGCCAGACCGCCAAGGTGATGACGGGTCGCGGTCGCCAGCTCACGGCCGGCCTGTGTCAGCGTCAGGCCCCGCCCGGCGCGATCGAACAGGCGTGTGCCGAGTGCGTCTTCCAGCTGGCGGATCTGACGGCTGACGGCCCCGTGGGTCACATGCAGTTCCTCTGCGGCGCGCGAGGCGCTCTCATGGCGAGCTGCCACATCGAAGGTGCGCAGGGCATTGAGGGGAGGCAGTAGCTCGGTGCGCTCCATGGTGTGTCTCCTGAGCAAGTGCTGGACGTGTCATTGGCATGGAAAGAGTGGCTGCGCGGCAATGACCGTCTCGACCATCTGTGAGATTTTCTCACACATCTTGGCGAATTTATCGTTTTTCTTCCAGTGCCTGCAGCGCTAGGATGATCACCATATCGCTGGCCCCGCAGATGCCTTGCGCAGTATGTGAGACCAGCCACTGACACGATTCGAGGAGTTCAGCATGAGCCAGACGACTGCTACCCCCAGCCTGCGCCAAGGGCCTGATGCCAAGGGTTTCTTCGGTGATTTCGGCGGCCGCTTCGTTGCCGAGACGCTGATGCCGTTGATTCTGCACCTGCAGCGCGAGTATGAAGCCGCCAAGCAGGACCCGGCATTCGCCGAGGAGCTGGCTGGTCTGTCCGCGGACTATGTCGGCCGCCAGAGCCCGCTGTATTTCGCCGAGCGTCTGACCGAGCAGCTGGGCGGCGCCAAGATCTATCTCAAGCGTGAAGACCTGATGCATACCGGGGCTCACAAGATCAACAACGCGCTGGGCCAGGTACTGCTCGCTCGCCGCATGGGCAAGCAGCGCATCATCGCCGAGACCGGTGCCGGCATGCACGGTGTGGCGACTGCCACCGTGGCGGCGCGTTTTGGGCTGGACTGCGTGATCTACATGGGCTCCACCGATATCCATCGTCAGCAGCCCAATGTGCAGCGCATGCAGCTGCTGGGCGCCAAGGTCGTGCCTGTCACCGCCGGTGATGGCACGCTGAAGGACGCCATGAACGAGGCGCTGCGTGACTGGGTCACCAACGTCGATGACACCTTCTACATCATCGGTACCGTGGCCGGGCCGCACCCGTACCCGCAGCTGGTGCGTGACTTCCAGTCCATCATCGGTCAGGAAACCCGCGTGCAGCTGCAGGAGAAGGAAGGGCGTCTGCCGGATTCGCTGGTCGCCTGCATCGGCGGCGGTTCCAACGCGATGGGCCTGTTCCACCCGTTCCTCGATGAGGAAAGCGTCGAGATCATCGGTGTCGAAGCCGCTGGTGAAGGTCTTGAGACTCCGCGTCATGCCGCCAGCCTCAAGGGCGGCCTGCCGGGCGTACTGCATGGCAACCGCACCTTCCTGCTGCAGGATGAAGAAGGTCAGATCGGCGATGCGCACTCCATCTCCGCCGGGCTCGACTATCCGGGTATCGGTCCGGAACACGCATGGTTGCATGACATCAAGCGTGCCGAATATGTCGCCGCGACCGACCAGGAAGCGCTGGACGCCTTCAAGATGCTGTGCCGTCTAGAAGGCATCATTCCGGCGCTGGAGTCCTCCCACGCGCTGGCGGAAGTCATCAAGCGTGCGCCGGGCCTGCCGAAGGACCACCTGATGGTGGTCAACCTGAGCGGCCGTGGTGACAAGGACATGGCCACCGTGACTCATCACCTGGCCGACGAACTGGGCCTGAACCCTGACGGCGAGTAAGCCCGGGTCTGTCACGTGTTGCCCGGCGTCAGAGTCGTCAGTCGCTGATCGAGTCTGAGCGCCCCATGCCTTCTTCGCCTGCAGGTGTCATCGATGCCTGCAGGCCAGCAAATCCGGAGTCTATTGATGAGCATTTCCGCTATCGACACTACTGCCAGCAGCCGTCTTGACCGTCGCTTCGCTGCCGTGCGCGCCGAGAATCGTGCCGCGCTGGTGACCTACATCACTGCGGGCGACCCCGGCTACGATGCCAGCCTCGCGACCTTCCTCGGCATGGCGGACGCAGGCGCCGATGTCATCGAGCTGGGCATGCCGTTCACGGACCCGATGGCCGATGGTCTGGCCATTCAGCATGCCACCCAACGTGCCCTGAAGGCCGGCCAGACCATGGACCGCACCCTGGCGATGGTCAGCGAGTTCCGCAAGCGCGATCAGGACACTCCCATCGTGCTGATGGGCTACTACAACCCGATCTATCGTCGTGGCGTGAGCCGTTTTCTCGAGCAGGCAAGCGAGGCAGGCGTCGACGGCCTGATCGTCGTCGATCTGCCGCCGGAGCACGATGACGAGCTGTGCGTCCCGGCCAGCGAAGCGGGCATCAGCTTCATTCGCCTCGCTACGCCGACCACCGACAGCGAGCGTCTGCCGGGTGTGCTGGCCAACACCTCGGGCTTCCTCTACTACGTCTCCAGCAATGGCGTGACCGGCGGCGCGGCACCTACTGCCGAGAAGGTCGAGGCCGAGGTCGGTCGCATTCGTGAACATACCGATATTCCGGTCGCGGTCGGCTTCGGTATCCGTACCGCTGAACAGGCGGCGCGGATCGGGCGTTTCTCCGACGGTGTGGTGGTCGGTTCTGCCTTGATCGACCTGCAGGCCAATGCCGAGACGCCGGAGCAGGGTACTCAAGCCGTGCACGCCCTGACCCGTGAACTGGCTGATGCCCTGAAGACCGCGCGTCAGTGATTGCTGGTTAGCGGTCAGCATGCCCCTCGCAGGGGCGGTAGTTAGATAGATAGACAGCAACGCCTCGAACCCTGTTCGGGGCGTTGCTGTTTGTGAGGCACGCGCTATCGGCACGACGCGGCGTGTCACGTCCATCGCCTCGTTCTCGCACTTACCCTTGTTCTTACGCTCACGAAGCGGGCGCTGGCAGGATCTGGTCCAACCAGTGTGCTATCCGCCCACGTATCTGGTCACTGTCGTGCCATTGCAGCAGCAGATGGGGCGCCTCGGGCAGGTAATGAATCTCGAGCGTATCGCGTGAGGCGCTCGGCCAGTCGCTGACCAGCCGCTCGATGGCCACACGGGGCACGGTCTCATCGCGATCACCGTGCAACAGCAGGGTGGGCGGCAGTCGTGTGTCAGCAGAAAGTGCTGCGATGTCATCGCTGGCGTGATCCGTGAAGCGAATCAGGCCGTAATAGGCATCAAGGCGCACGGAATGCACGACGCGGGAATCCTTGGCCAACCGCCCGGCAGCTGCGGGCTGAAGTTCTCCTTCGGGGTACCTGCGTGGCACCTCCACGCTGGTCGCTGGGATAAGGTGCGCCGCCGTCCAGAGTCCTGCGTTGTACAGATAGCGCCAGCGGATGCCGCCGCGGACGCCCGGGGCGGCGAGCAGGCTGCCATCGATCGACAGCGCCGGATGTTGGGCGAGGGCATTGAGTATCACCGAGCCGCCCATGCTTTCTCCCGCCACGATCAAGGGGAGGTTCGGGTGGCGCTGGCGCAGTACCGTGATGGCGTCCACCAGATCCTCGACCAGCAACGGGGACTCCGGCCATCGCCCTTGCTGGCTGGACTCCCCGAAACCGCGTTGGTCATAGGCGTAGGTCACGATGCCTTGTCCGGCCAGCCACGGGCCCAGATCGGCATATGCCAGCCGGAAGTCGCCGTAGCTGTGCAGGCCAAGCAGCATGGCGCGTTGAGGGGTTGCCTGCGCAGGTTGCCAGGACTCCCATGCCAGCGACGTGGCGTCGCGGGTCACGAGATGGCGTGAGGCGGAGGATTCATCAAGGCAAGGGGCCTGGTGGATGTCATTGGCCGCAAGGTAGTGCGGCCCGCATCCCGATAGCAGCATGCAGAGTGTGACTGACACAAAGGGCAGCAGAGCGTTCAAGGAGTGGCTCTCCGTGGCGAATGGCGTGATGTGTGTACTACGCCCGACGCTGCCGAGTGGATCATGCTGTCAGGGCATCTGAAATGTGAGCGTTGTCAGTGTTGTGGGAGTGAACGCGCTCGATTCAAAGGCCTGTGCGGCGCTCGAGAGCCGAATGATGATCGACGCCAGTGCCGATCGAATGACGCTGGACTCATATTCAACGCATCGCAGTGGGTTAATATCACTGAGACATAGGCCGCATACTGGTGCCGAGGATCCGGCACGCTGGTGCTGGTAATTCGCCGAGTCCTGAGGCTCGGCATGTCATCCAGCCAGGATCGCAGAGGAGTCTGCTGAGGATACGCCAGTGAGTGACACCACATCGTTTGGCACCATGCCGAGCACTTCCCGGCCCGCCAATGGCCAGGAAGCCGAAGGCTTGTTGAATCAGCTGCTGGATCACACCAGCAACGGCGTCTGTTGCTATGACCTCGAAGGGCGCATTCGCTGGGTCAACCCCGCCTTTGAGCAGCTTCTCGGCTATCGAGAGCAGCAGGTGGTCGGCAAGGTGCCCAGTGAATTTTTGATGGGGCCGGCATCCGATCTGCTGGTCATCACCCGATTGCGTGAACAGCGCCGCCGCGGCGAACCCAGCGATGAGGAGCTGGTGCATTACGACAGCAATGGCCAACCACTGCGATTGCGGCTGCGCTGCATTCCACTCAAGGATTCCAGGGGGCGGGTGGAAGGGTATCTGGGGCTGCAGACGGACATTACCCAGATGCACCGGGCCTTGATGTTGAGCCATTCCCAGCTTGAGCTGCTGGAAGCCGTGGCGGCAGGCCAGTCTCTGGACAAGACGCTGCGCGACCTGTGCCTGACCATCGAAGGCGCCGCGGTTCAGGTGCGCTCCTCGTTGCTGCTGCTGGATGATGTGGGCCGCACCATCGTGGCAGGTCAGGGGCCCAGCCTGCCGGCAAGCTTTATGCTGTTCACCCGTGGTTTGAAGATCGGGGAAGGCGTGGGCACCTGTGGGACGGCGATGTGGCGGCGCAAGCCGGTCATGACGCCTTCCATCGCGCAGGAACCTGCCTGGGAGGGCTTCCGTGAGCATCCGCATGCGTTGGGGCTGGATGCCTGCCTGTCGATGCCGATTCTCGATGGCGAGGATAATCCGCTGGGCAGCTTTGCCTTCTATGCCGAGACAGGCGAGGTCTTCGATGCAACTCACCATGGCTTGCTCGAAGTGGCGGTCAAGGTGGCCAGGCTGGCGATCGAACGCTATCGACGTGACCAGCAGCTGACGCATCAGGCCTTGCACGACTCGTTGACCGGCTTGCCCAACCGGCGCCTCGTGCGTCGTCATCTCTGTGAGCTGGCGGAGCAGGCCCAGCCCGGCGAGATGGGCGCGCTGATGTTCCTGGATCTTGATCACTTCAAGCGTCTCAACGATATCCTCGGTCACGATGCCGGTGACCTGGCGCTCAAGCAGGTCGCCTCGCGTCTGGCAGAGATGCTGGGCCCGCAGGACTTCCTCGCGCGCCATGGGGGAGACGAGTTCATCGTGCTGCTGGCACCGAGAGCCGGTGGGCCGCGCGAAGCGGCTAGCCGAGCGCGCCAGGTGGCGGAGCAGATGCTGGAGCGACTGCAGGAGCCGCTGGAGCTTGAAGGGCGAACGCATCAGTTGACCGGCTCGTTGGGCATCACGCTCTATCCGCGTCATGAGGAAGGCTATGGCGCCTGCTCTCAGCAAGTGTTGCCGGCTGGCAAGGCCGAGCATGACGAAATTGATAGAGAAGAGAGTGATGCCTGGAGTCACCTCCTGCATCAAGCGGATATCGCGCTCTATGAGAGCAAGGGGGCCGGGCGTGCACGGCTGTGTTTCTTCGCGCCCGAGATGCGCCAACGCATCATCGATGCCGCTCGGATGGAACACGCGCTGCGTGAGGCCGTGTCTCGCCAGCAGCTGAGTGTCCACCTCCAGCCGCAATTTTCCCTGCCCGAAAGTGGTGAGCCGCAATTGTGTGGCGCCGAGGCATTGCTGCGTTGGCATGACCCGCAGCTTGGGATGGTCTCGCCAGCGACCTTCATCCCCATCGCGGAGGAGTCCGGCCTGATTCTCGAGCTGGGACATTGGGTGCTGGAGCAGGTCTGTCGCGAGCTTGCCGCCATGACCGCTCGAGGCTATGCGCTACCGATGGCGGTCAATGTCAGTCAGGTGCAGTTCCGTAGCAGCGAGTTCGTGCCGCAGGTCACCAGGCTGTTGGCGCAACATGACTTCGCGCCTGAGCTCTTGCGTATGGAAATCACCGAGAGCCTGGCGACGGATGATGAAGCGGCAATGCTCGAGAAGATTGACCAGCTGGCAGCCTTGGGCCTGAGCTTCTCGATTGATGATTTCGGCATCGGCTACTCGAATCTGTCGCGTTTGCGTCGTATGCCGCTCAAGGAGCTGAAGATAGATCGCAGCTTCATCAATGACCTGTCTCATGAGGAATCGCCAGACACGCATACCACGGGCAACGAGATCGTGCGTGCCATGCTGATGATGGCGAGCGCCCTGTCACTCGATGTCGTGGCGGAAGGCGTGGAAGAGACGGAGCAACTCGAAGTCTTGCGGCGCATGGGTTGCTCGCGAGTTCAGGGTTACCTGCTGGGGCGCCCGCGCCCGATGGCAGAGGTGATTGGCGACGCGGAGGCCCGATTGTCGAAAGGATAGGGAAGGCATGTTCATGAGGCTGTCTCAGCCAGCCTGGGGCATGACACCGAAATCAGGCGTGGAGCATGCCTTCAGGTTATTGCTCCAGCGCCTCCAGCATGTGGATGACGACGAAGGGGCGTGAAGCAGGCGGTGCAGCAATTGTCGGGTTTATCTCGCCACTTCAATGGCTTATACTTCCGCTCGCTACGCCCCCTTAGCTCAGCTGGATAGAGCGGCCCCCTCCTAAGGGGCAGGTCGCAGGTTCGACTCCTGCAGGGGGCGCCAGCAATCCCACCTTCTGGACGCCGTCGTCTGTCCTGCCTTCTGCGTCATCGCCTTATCGTCTTCTCTGCACCGTTCGTTGCGTGCTCGGCCCTTGCTCTGTGAGCAGCGCCCGTCCTGGCTTCAGGCCCGGAGTAAGAATTGCCGCACTTGATCTTCCTATCCGATTACTCGTTCAACAATGTCCTGGCTCTTGGTCTGGACATCGCATCGTCTTGCCAGCCAATCGTCCTGCCAGTTCAGCGTCGCGGGAAGGCGCAAGAACAAGCCCTGCAAGAGAGTCTCTCGATAAACGCAGGGCTTTGGGTGTCAGCGGGAGTCTGATGTCACGGCATCAGTGGGCAGGGACAGAAACTCCTGCATGATGCGGGTATCGCGGAAGCGTTCGATCAGCTCCGGATCCGAGTCGAGTGCCGGCGGGTTGGCGAGACCTTCACGAATCTTGGCTGCCAGCGCCTCGATGGAGTCTTCGGAGATCAGGCGCGCCTGATCATGGATCAAGACATTGCGAATGCCGCCGGGGACATCCGGTGCCACGCACGGCGTGCCACAGCACATGCTCTCCACCAGCACGATGCCGAAGGCCTCACTGCGTGAACTGAGCACGAACAGACGGGCGTGCTTCATCCACGGGTAGGGGTTCAGGCGGCTACCGATCAGGTGGACCCTGTCGCCGACGCCCAGCTCGCGGATCAGTGCTTCGATGGCTTCCCGCTTGGGGCCATCGCCGACGATGACGAGGTCTTCCTCGATGCCTGAGGCGAGGTATGCCTTGATCAGCACATCCTGACGCTTGACGTCCGAGAGACGACACACCTGCACCACGTAAGGGCGGGAGGGCAGTTCCACCTCTTCCTCTGCCATGGCGGCGATGGCATCCAGATCACAGACATTGCCGATGGTCGCGAGTCTCGCCGCCTTGATCCCGTGATGGTCCAGCAGGCTTTCCAGTTGCTGGCGCACATTGTCGGTGTTGCACACGACCTGTTTGCCGCTATACAGGCGGCTCAACAGGAAACGTTGCCGCCAGCCCTCTTTCAGGTCGCCGGGCCATGACACCGCCACCTGCCACAGGCGAGGGTCCCGCCACGACCAGAAGGTCTCGAAGGCGCCCTGGCCGCGCGTGATGACCCGATCGATCGGGCCGTGTTCCTTCTCCAGGCGCGCGATGAAACGGCGCAGATAGTGGCCGCCGTAATAGCCTCGCCAGACGTATCCTGAGCCCTTGATCCACGGAGCCAGCAGCAGGCGGGTGAACAGGTCGTAGAACAGGCCGATGCCCGTCTTGCGAAATGCCTTGTCGAAGTCGACCTGATGAAGGTGCACGCCGGCATCCGGGACGAGTTCCAGTTCGCCTTTCAGTACCAGTACATGGACCTCATGCCCTTCGCGGTGCAAGACATTGGCGAGATTGACGGTATTGCGTTGGATGCCGCCGATGTTGAGCTTGCGGACGATTAGCAGGACGCGTTGTTTCATGGCTGAGGTCTATGTCGGAAGTGGAGTCGATGTGCACAAGTCAGTCACGTTGAAGCCTTGGCTGCTCAAGTCGATCAAGTGTCGGTCTTTCTCTGCCCCATGACCTCTTTCCTCGCCATGTGCCGTTCCTTGGCCCCTCGATGCAGGCGCCATTCTACGCCGATCCATTTGGCGGAGGAAATGCGTGGCGGCGGGCCGTCAGCGGCATCAGTGGGCGGTTCATCCGCACCGAGAAGTGCCTTTGGCGAGTGAGTGAGGCATTATCTGCACCATCGCTTCGTCAGTTCTTTCTCCTTCGCCAAGATATTCTCCATGCCTGAGCCGAAAACCTCGTCCCGCGCTGGCGCCTCTCGCGTTCGCCGTGCCACCGCTGATCGTCATTTCGACGGTCTGGCCGACAAGTTCGAACGTGGTTTCTACACCACGGAGCGCGGCCGTGTTCGTCTTGCGCTGACCCAGCGTCTGATGGATGAGAGTTTCTCGCACCTGCCGCCTTCCCCGGTACTGGAAATCGGTGCGGGGCTCGGGCAGACCGCTCACTGGTGGCTCACGCGTGGGCACCACCTCACGCTGGTCGAACCCTCTGGCGAGATGCGTGAGCGCGCGAAACGCTTCCTGAGCACTGCCGCGCCGCAAGGCCAGGGGCTGTCCGCTGGTTCGACGGCTGATCCATCCCGGGCGGCTCAGGCGGCGTCAGATCCGCAAGTGCCTGGTCACGCCGACGCGCTGTCGAATGATGAGCCGTTCGCTGGGCGACTGATCTGGGAGGGGCGTGATCTGCAGGGCTTCGCTGCTGAGACGGACAAACGGTGGCCGGTGGTGGTGTGCCATGCCGTGCTGGAGTGGCTGGTCGATCCCCGGGAGGGGTTTGCATTGCTCGCGAAGTTGCTGGCGCCCGGCGGCGTCATGTCGCTGAGTGTCTTCAATCGCGATGCGCTGGCGTTTTCCAATGTCAGCAAGGGCAATTTCGACAAGGTACTGGAAGGGCGCCTGGCAGGCTGGGGTACCGGCAAGCGCTTGACGCCCATCTCACCGCTACGCGATGGCGAGATACGTCAGTGGGCCGCGGAGGCGGGGCTTGAGGTGCGTGAGCTGACCGGGCTGCGCGTCTTCCACGACTATCTGCGTTCACGCGACCCGCTGAGCGAGGCTGACATGCAGAAATTGCTGGCGCTCGAGTGTCAGCACTGGCGCACGACCCCCTTCGTCTATCTGGGCCGCTATCTGCACTATGAGCTGGTGCGCCCGGCCTGAGGCGGTACCCGCACAACCGCATTGTTTCGATATCCGGCGCCCTCGCCGTTGTCCGTATCTTCTTACCCTGTTGGAGTCTTCATGTCTGCTCAAACCCCCGCCTGTCAGCTACTAGAGCGTCAGGACAGTGATTTTCGTGATTGGCTGTGGGTCGCTGCGCCGCGTGATGACTGGTGGCTGTCATCGGACCGCCAGCGGCGTGTCTGGGGGCATGACACCGGTATCGTGAATGCCGCGCGGGAAGCAGGGCACCGGGTCAGCCATGCGGTGTTCTTCGCCGATGCGCGAGCTGATGACACCATCGCGCAAGCCGCGGGCGCCATCGTGTTCTGGCCCAAGGCGCACGCGCTGGGCGAGTGGTGGCTGGTGGCGCTATGCCAGGTGTTGCCGGCCGGTACGCCGATCAAGGTGGTGGGCGAGGTCAACGGTGGCATCAAGCGCGCTGAGCGCATCCTCAAGGCGCTGGGGATGACGGCGCGCAAGGACGATACCGCGCGCCGTTGCCAGCTGTGGTCATCCGCCACGCGTGAGTTGACGGCCGAACAGGCCGCCAGCAGTGAATCGCCACTGGCAGTGGCTGGACAATGGACAGAAGGCTGGGGCGAATTCGAGGCGCTGGAGATGCGACTGACCAGCCATCCGGGACTGTATGGCAATGCCAAGCTGGACCCGGGTACCGCGCTGCTGCTGGAGAACCTGCCGACCCGTGGCTACAAGCGTGCGCTGGATATCGGGGCGGGTGATGGCATCATCAGCTGCTGGCTGGCGCGTCACGGTGCGCGCGTGATGGCAGGCGACGTCAGTGCCTTCGCGGTGGAGGCGACCCGTCGCAGTCTGGCGCTCAACGGGCTTGAGGCGGACGTACGCCTGAGTGATGTCTTCGCGGCGTTCGAGGGGGAGCGGTTCGAGGCCATCGTGGCCAATCCGCCGTTCCATCATGAGCGCGATATCGATTACGGACCGGCGGCGCGCCTGATCAGCCAGGCACCGGATCACCTGATGCCCGGCGGCACCCTGACGCTGGTCGCCAATGCCTTCCTGCCGTATCCCGGTCTGCTGCAGGCGGCCTTCGGCGAGTTTGAAGTGCTCGCGGAAACGCGCCAGTTCAAGGTCTATCGTGCACGCAAGGCGCGCTGATTCCCTGCGACCTGAGCCTCTGCGGCCTGATGCCCAGCTCGCCGCTTATGCCTCCGGCGACTGATAGCGGATGGCCGTGATGATGTAGGTCGTCTCGCCACCCGGTGCGGCTACGCTCACCTCGTCATCCAGCCCCTTGCCCAGCAATGCCTGGGCAAGGGGCGCATCGACGCTGATCCAGCGGCGCGGATTGTCGGTCTCATCAGGGCCGACGATGCGAATCTCCATCTCCTCTCCTTGCTCGTCCTCCAGCGTCACGAAGGCCGCGAAATAGACGCGCTCCAGATCCGCGGGCAAGCGATCGACGACTGTCAGCTCATCCAGGCGTTTCTCCAGATAGGCGATCCTGGCGATGGTCTGATTGAGCGCCTTCTTGTTGTAGGTGTAATCCGCATTCTCGCTGCGATCCCCCATGGCGGCGGCCTCGCCCGTCTTGCGCGAAAGCTCTGGGCGCCTCACACGCCTCAGGTGGTCGGCCAAGCCCTTCATCTTCGCGAGGCCCTGCGGGGTAATCACGTTGCTCTTCTTTTCCTGGCGCGGGTCCGTCTTGGGGTCGCGCCAGCGTGTCATGTTGCGACCTTGCATGGTCTGCTCCGCTGATTCTGTGGGTAAGGCTCAAGGCGTCGTGTGTGATGTTCGCTAGCGTTGAGACCTGCGACCAAGGGTGATTGGCGGCCGATTCAAACGTTCGTTACAGTCAGTGTGTGCTCGCCGGAGCACTTGCGCGTCACCCATGCCGAATCTGCCAACAATAACGAAAATCAGGGAGCTGTCCATGCCCATGCTGCCATCTTCACACCCGTCTTGCCGTGTCATATCCCGTTGCTGTCGCGTATTGCTCTCCGGGGGCATGGCGCTGGGCATCACGCTGGCCGGCATGACCGGAGTCCATGCTGCCCCGGGCGATGATGACGTCTTCCCGCTCTCCAAGCGCTGGGCGCAGATCAATTATCAGGTCTCCGGTGATGCTCAGGAAAAGGGCATGGAGGCCCTGGGCAAGGAGGTACGCGCGCTGGCGGATCAGTATCCGGACAATGCCCATGTGCTGACCTGGGAAGGCATCATTCTGGCTTCATGGGCCAAGGCGCGCGGTGGCCTTGGAGCACTGGATCTGGCCAAGGAAGCCAAGGCCACGCTCGAGAAGGCGATCACGCTCGACCCCGAGGGCGACAACGCCTCTGCCTATGTGACGCTTGGCGCGCTCTATGACAAGGCGCCCGGCTGGCCGGTGGGCTTCGGGGATGATGAGAAGGCGGGAGAAGTGCTGCGCAAGGGGCTTGAGGTCAACCCGACGGGCATGGATACCAATTATTATTACGCCGATTATCTGGCCTCCGAAGGCCGTGATGAGGAAGCGCTCAAGCATGCGCGTCTCGCACAGGACGGGCCGCCGCGTCCCAACCGTGAGCTGGCCGATCAGGAATTGCAGAAAGAGATCGCCGCGCTGATCAAGCGCCTGCAGTGAGTCTCTGGCATCCGTATCACTTGCATGGCTGTTGGAGGCGGAGACTGGCTGGAGCGACCATCAGTGAGCCCCGCAAGTGAACGGCAGCGCTGGCGTCAGGCGCTGTTCTAACAGCCTCGAATGAATTCCCGATTCCCTGAATGACTGAGTCCTTGAGCCCCACGGCCCGAGCGGAGATCCCGCTCGGGCCGTGTCGTTTATCGCTCTGCGGGTGATAAGTCGCCCAGGTGTCTTCAGGCGGCGCCTTGAATGGCGCTGATGGCTGACTCGGTACGGCGCGGCGAGCAAGTTTGCAGGTGACGGGCTGGCCAGTCTCGCGGCAGGACAGGATAATGTCTGCTCAGCCAAGGAGGATGCATGAGCGAGCAACAAGAGCACGTCGCAGGGCAACAGGCCTTCGCACATGATGATGTCGAACTGGTCGAGGCCAGGGTGTTGCAGGACGGCTTCTTTCGCCTCGAGCAGCGCGAATTCCGCCACCAGCGTTTCAACGGTGGCTGGAGCGATGTGATCCATCGCGAGGTGCATGTCCGTCACGATGCGGTAGGCGTATTGCCCTACGACCCGGTCAACGACCGTGTGGTCTTCGTCGAACAGATTCGTGCCGGCATGCTGGAAGACGCACGCACGCCCTGGAGCCTGGAGCCGATTGCAGGGCTGGTGGACAAGGACGAACAGGCCCATGAGGTCGCGCGCCGTGAGGCGATCGAGGAGGCCGGGTGTGAGCTGACCGACCTGATCGAACTGTACCGCTACTATCCGAGCCCCGGCGCCTGTACCGAGGAGGTCACGCTGTTCATCGGTCTGTGTGACAGCAGTGGGCTGGGTGGCGTGCATGGTCTGGCCGAGGAGAATGAAGACATCCGTGTGCATGTGCTCGATTTCCAGGCGGCCCTCACGCTGCTGGAACAAGGGCGGTTGGGCAACGCGATGGCCATCATGGCCATGCAATGGCTGCTGCGTGAGCGTGCCTCGTTGCGCGTCATGCATGCCTGAGGCAGTGAAGGCGAAGCTTGGCAATCCCCCGTGTCTCACGCAGGCTTCCTCAACCTGCGCGTCAGAGCTGCTATTCTAGAGGCTTGCTGAAAACCGGCAGCCAGCAACGATCACTGTCTGCGTCCGTATCAGTCTCGGTTTTCGTCTCAGCTTCAGTCCCGAGAGCTGGACTCGAGAGTCGATAGCCGAGAGCTTATCGCCGACAGCCTGAGCGCTGGCGCAGCGCTTGATTTATCACACGTCGCCCGCATCTTGCCACGCACGATAGCGGGCGTGCTTTGACAGACAACATGCCAATGTTCTGAGATTCGCAAGGAGATCGCCCATGCAGGTCAAGAAAGCCTATGTGGCTGACCTAAAAGCACTCCATGCCGAGTGCGGGTCCAATTATCTGCGCCTCACGCGCATCCTCGGCAAGGCCGAGGCCGGTGACAGCTTCGCCTTCCCGCTGGCGGGCAATCAGGGCCACTTCGGCACGCTGCTGCTCGAGGTGGTCGAATGCGCGCCCTATACCACCATGGTCACGGTCGCCCAGACCGGCGTGCTGGACCACATCATCGATTCGCCGCGCATGAGCGTGCATCTGTACCACGACGTGCGCATGGCGGAGGTCACCGACTTTCAGCGCCAGCGTCACTTCTCAGGGCGCAATCGTTACCCGAATCCGCGCATGCACCAGCCGGACGAAAAGCTTCAGCTCAATCGCTTTCTCGGCGAATGGCTGACCCATGCCCGCGCCTTCGGGCAGGCGGATGTGCCGGAGTTGCCGTGACGTTTGGGGCTGGCATGGCGCACAGGCGCTGACACCCGATGGATTTCCCGTCTTGATTGACAGAACCGCGATGGCCCGGCCGTCGCGGTTCTGTTCATTTCCCTGCTGCTCGAGAGACCGATGCGACTGATTCAGATAAGTGATTGCCATCTGCGCGCCGACCCTGATGCGCGTTCACGGCTGGGCTTCCCCTGGCGTCAGCTGGAGGCGGTGATGGCGCATGCCTCGCGCCTGCGCCCCGATATCCTGCTGGTGACCGGTGATGTCAGCCAGGATGAGAGCCCTGCCTCCTATCGCATGGCGGCAGATCTGTTCGATGGCCTTGGCTGCCCCTGGTTCTGGTTCGCGGGCAACCACGATCACCCTGAATTCATGCAGGAGCTGCGTCCCTTTCATCACGAGCTGGATCTGGGCGACTGGCGACTGCTGTGTCTGGATTCGCGCGTCACCGGGCAGGCCGGGGGGGAGCTTGGCGAGGAGCAATTGAGCGAGCTTGCGCAGTCACTGGCGCTGTCCGTCGAGCTGGACCCACGTCCGATCCTGCTGGCCATGCATCATCATCCGCTGCCGATCGGCTCGGACTGGATGGATGCGCTAGGCCTTGCCGACCGCGATGCGCTGTGGGAAACGTTGCGCCCGTACCCGCAGGTGCGGGCCGTACTGTGTGGGCATATCCATCAGGCCTTCACGCAACTCATGCCGTGTGGGCAGGGCAGTGTGGCCGTCTATGGCGTTCCCTCCACCTCCGATCAGTTCGCTCCGCTCAGCCATGATTTCGCCGTGGATGAGGCGGCGCGCCCCGGCCTGCGCGTGGTGGATCTCGATGGCGAGCATCTCGAGACCTGGGTGGAGCGGGTCACGCTCTAGCCAGTCTCGCAAGGAAGGGCGGGCAAGCTCGCCCCATGCGCTGCCACAGCGTCAGCATGAATGATCTGGGCGTCAGCATGAATGCCCTCGGTGTCATCAGCGGGGTGCAAGGCCCACAGGTATCAGGTATGCCTTTTTGGTCTTAAAAGATAGTTTCTGATTCTTTGACGTTATCAAGGCGGGGCGAGTACCGTGTAACCATTCGGCGTGCTCCCTCGGGGCATCCATCTGTCGCTGACAGAGCGCGCCACTGACTTCACGGGCCGCCTCTCGGGGCGTGTCCCAACGCTCACGAGGTTGCCGCACGCAATGCTTACCCCCGAACGTCAGACCCACCTCAAGCAGCTTGAGGCCGAATCCATTCACATCATCCGTGAAGTGGCAGCGGAATTTGCCAATCCGGTCATGCTGTACTCCATTGGCAAGGATTCCGCCGTCATGCTGCACCTGGCGCGCAAGGCCTTTGCGCCGGGCGTCCCGCCGTTCCCGCTGATGCACGTCAACACCACCTGGAAGTTCCAGGAAATGATCAAGTTCCGCGACGAGATGGCCGCGGAAGTCGGCATGGAGTTGATCGAGCACATCAACCAGGAAGGCGTCGAGGCGGGCATCAACCCGTTCGATCACGGCAGTGCCAAGTACACCGACATCATGAAGACCGCCGGTCTCAAGCAGGCACTCGACAAGCACGGCTTCGATGCCGCCTTCGGTGGTGCACGTCGTGATGAGGAAGCCTCGCGCGCCAAGGAGCGTGTCTACTCCTTCCGTGATCAGTACCATCGCTGGGACCCCAAGAATCAGCGTCCGGAGCTGTGGAACATCTACAACTCCAAGATCAACAAGGGTGAGTCCATCCGCGTCTTCCCGCTCTCCAACTGGACCGAGCTGGACATCTGGCAGTACATCTATCTCGAATCCATCAAGATCGTGCCGCTGTACTACTCCGCCGTGCGTCCGGTGGTGAAGCGTGACGGCCTCGACATCATGGTCGACGACGACCGTCTGCCGCTCAAGGAGGGCGAAGTGCCGGAAATGAAGTCCGTGCGCTTCCGTACCCTGGGCTGCTACCCGCTGACCGGCGCCGTGGAATCCACCGCCGCGACCCTGCCGGAAATCATCCAGGAAATGCTGCTGACGCGTACCAGCGAGCGCTCCGGGCGTGCGATCGATCACGACCAGGCAGGCTCGATGGAGAAGAAGAAGCGCGAAGGTTATTTCTAAGGTCGCCTCAGCACATTGCCTGCAGGCGCCGCCACGCGGCGCTTGATGACCCGAACGAACAATTCGCCTGATGAGTCGGCTCGCAGCCTCATGAGACACTGGTTCGCGACACTGGCTCGCCACCTCATCAGGCCCATGACAGCGGCAAGGAGAAGAGTGTGTCCCACGCGTCAGACAAGATTTCCGCGGATATCGAAGCCTACCTGCAAGAACACGAGCGCAAGGACCTGCTGCGCTTCATCACCTGCGGTAGCGTCGATGATGGCAAGTCGACCCTGATCGGTCGTCTGCTGTTCGATTCCAAGCTGATCTATGAAGATCAGCTGGCCTCCATCACCCAGGCCTCCAAGACCAGCGGCACCACCGGTGACGAGGTCGATCTGGCCCTGCTGGTCGATGGCCTGCAGTCCGAGCGTGAGCAGGGCATCACCATCGATGTCGCCTATCGCTTCTTCTCGACCGACAAGCGCAAGTTCATCATCGCCGACACGCCGGGGCACGAGCAGTACACCCGCAACATGGCCACTGGCGCCTCGTCCGCGAGCCTGGCGATCATCCTGATCGACGCGCGCTACGGCGTGCAGACCCAGACTCGTCGTCACAGCTTCATCGCCGACCTGCTGGGCATCCAGCACCTGGTGATCGCGGTCAACAAGATGGACCTGGTCGATTACTCCGAGACGCGCTTCAACGAGATCGTCGCCGAGTACCAGGAATTCGCCAACAAGCTGAACGCGCCGGACATCCGCTTCGTGCCGATGTCCGCGCTCAAGGGCGACAACGTCGTCAATCGCAGCCCGTCACTGGACTGGTACACCGTCGATGGCGAAGCGGGCCCGTCACTGCTGGAGGTGCTGGAAACCGTCGAACTGACCCACGACCAGAACCTCAGCGATCTGCGCTTCCCGGTGCAGTACGTCAATCGTCCCAACCTCGATTTCCGCGGTTACTGCGGCACCCTGGCGGCCGGTGTCGTGCGTCCGGGAGACAGCGTCAAGGTGCTGCCGTCCGGCAAGGCCTCGACCATCGAGCGCATCGTCACCTTCGATGGTGATCTCGAGATCGCCTACCCGGGTCAGGCCATTACCCTGACGCTCGACGATGAGATCGACATCTCGCGTGGCGACTGGCTGGTGGCGGCGGATGCCGAACTGCCGCTCTCCAATGCACTGGAAGCGGATGTCGTCTGGATGCACGAGAAGCCGCTGCAGCCGGGCCGTCAGTACGATATCAAGCTGGCGACCCGTGACCTGACCGGTCAGGTCAGCGCCATCGATTACCTCTACGACGTCAACACGCTGGAGCATCACGAGGGCGACAGCCTGGCGCTGAACGCCATCGGTCGCGTCCAGCTCGAGCTGACCCAGGCGGTGCCGGTAGACGACTACCGCTCAAGCCCGGGGACCGGCAGCTTCATCGTCATCGATCGTCTGAGCAACGTGACCGTCGGCGCGGGCATGATTCGCGGCGTGGGTCGCGCCGGCACCCAGGCCACCACCCAGCAGACCGACTGGGCCGCGTTTGAAGCCGACCTCAATGCGCTGGTGCGCAAGCACTTCCCGCACTGGGAAGCGCGAGATGTGCGCGAGCTGCTCGGCCGCACCAACTGATTCCGTCCTGTAGCGACAGCAGCATGGAAGTCAGCGGAATACCAACAACAACGCTGGACACGCAATAACAACACGGCCTGCTGGAATGAAGCCGGAGAACGCAAAAGCCCCCATGGCCGCAAGGCGATGGGGGCTTTTTGCATGGTGCGGCTCACACCTGGCGCATCAGGCGACAGCAGTGTCGATGGCGAGCGGGGTGGAGGGGCCGAAATGCTCGTGGTGACATTGGCTGAGCGGTACGCCGATACGGCTGAGGTGCTGGATCATGCTCTGCATGAAGCCATGCGGGCCGATCACGAAGGCCTGCAGCGACTCGGCGCTGGCACCGGTCGCGGCGATCTGCTGCGCCAGCCAGTCGCGCTCGATGATGCCCAATTGCGCATGGGGCGGCAGCGTCTCGGCCTGTTCGTAGCAGACCTGATAATGCAGCTGCGTTGGATACTGCGCGACCAGCGCCTTGAGGGTGGCGTCGAAGGCATGCACCTCGGGATTGCGCGCCGCATGCAGGTAGATCACCTGGCGGCCCGCCGCCAGCGCCGCCGTCAGCAGCGACAGCATCGGCGTCTGGCCGACACCCGCCGACAGCAACAGCACCGGGGCATCGGCGCTCTGCGGGGCAGCATGCTCGAAGGTCAGCTCGCCGGCCGGTGGCAGCAGTTCGATCTCGTCACCTGTCTTCAGCGCATGCAGGTACTGGCTGGACTGGCCGTGGGCCTCACGCTTGACCGAGATACGGCAGAAGCGCTCGTCCGGCGCGTGGGACAGGCTGTAATGGCGATGGATCACGCCCTGGGGTGTCGCCAGGCGCATGCCGATGTACTGGCCCGGCAGGAAGGAGAACATCGGGCCTTCCACCGGCGCCAGGTACAGCGAGCGAATCTCGCGGCTCTCGTCCTGTGTGCGCACGATGCGGAAGCGGCGCAGCCCCTGCCAGCCGCCGCGGGTAGCGGCGAAGCTGTCGTAGCGGCCCTGCTCGGCGGCGATCAGCACAGCGGCCAGTTCCCCATAGAGGGCGCCCCAGGCATCGGCGATCTCCGGCGTGACGGCGTCCCCCAGCACCTCGCCGATGGCGGTCATTAGGCACTCGCCGACGATGGGATAGTGTTCCGGCAGGATATTGAGCGAGACATGCTTGCTGACCACGGGCGCCAGCAGGCGGTCCACCGCCTCACGCGAGTGGCGTGCGCCGACATAGGCGAGTACGGCGCCGGCCAGCGCACGGGCCTGGCCGCCGCTGGCCTGGTGGGTCTGGTTGAACAGCGGCTTCACCTCGGGATAGCGCTCGAACATCAGCGGATAGAAGCGCGCCGTGATGGCATTGAGATGCTCGGCGACGACGGGAGCGGTGGCGGCGATCAGGTCTTCCTGGGCGTTGGTCAGCATGACGATACCTCTGATTGATGTCCCTCCCTCTATGGCAAGGGGCGTGCCAACTCTCGAGGCCAGTCGTCATGCACTCTGCAGGTCTATGATGTCAAAATGACATGGTCATGTGGCGTGTTCTAATGACATCAAGCGTGTCATGATGACATCAATCTTCAGCCCTCTCACTCCCGATATCCGCAAGGATGACCGCATGCCCGATGCCCTCTTGCCCCTGAACGATACGCCGGTCGCGGCCGTGAATGCCTGGCTCGCCGCCTGGTTGTCCCGCGAGGAGGGCGGCGAGCGGCGCGCGCTGCCATGGACGCGTCTGCTGGCCGCGATCATGCAGCAGCTGCCCGGTGAGGCGGCGACCCTGATGCGCTACCTGCCCGAGCGTGACGAGCTGTTGCCACTGGCCACCTACGGCCTGCCTGCCGAGGTGCGCGGGCGACGCTTCGCGCTGGCGGAGCACCCGCGGCTCAAGGCGATCGCCGAGCACACGGGAGTACATCGTTTCGCGTTGGACAGCGACCTGCCGGACCCCTTCGATGGCCTGCTGGGGGACGTGCATGGGCCGGATCTGTTGGTGCATGACTGTGCCGGTATCGCGCTGCGCGAGGGCGATACCCTGCTGGGAGTGATGACCTTCGATGCGCTGACGCCGGGAGTGTTGGCCCCGCTGGAATCGTTGTGCGCCTCTGCGAGTACGGACGAGCTGGCACTTCCGCTTCAGGAGTTGCAGGCCTGGTTGTCACTCCCCGCACACTGTCTGTCGCTGTCACTGCGACAGGAGTGGGCTGCGGGGGCCACGGAAGGCAGGTCAGGGCTTTCGGCACCGATGGTGGTCTCACCGACAGGCATGGCGTCACAGAGTGCCATGGCCTGCCCGCAGCGGGGCCCGGCGATGGCCAGGCTCGAGGCGCAGCTGGAGGCGGTCGCCGATACCGAGATGACGGTGCTGGTGCAGGGCGAGACCGGCGTGGGCAAGGAGGGCGTGGTCCAGCGCCTGCACGACGCTTCCCGGCGGGCTGCGCGGCCGCTGGTGCGCATCAACTGCGCCGCCTTGTCGCCGGATCTGGTCGAAAGCGCGCTGTTCGGGCATCGGCGTGGCGCCTTCTCGGGGGCGACCCACGACCATCGTGGTCACTTCGTGATGGCGGATGGCGGCACCCTGCTGCTGGATGAGATCGGCGAGCTGCCGCTGTCGCTGCAGCCCAAGCTGCTTCGGGTCTTGCAGGAGGGCGAGCTGCAGCCGCTGGGCAGCGATCGCGTGGTCAAAGTCGATGTGCGCGTCATCGCGGCCACCAATCGCGATCTCGAGGCGGAGGTCGCCGCCGGGCATTTCCGTGAAGACCTCTATCACCGCCTGAGCGTCTATCCGCTCAGGGTGCCGCCGCTGCGTGAGCGCGGACGTGCGGACCTGCTGGCGTTGGCCGGCACCTTTCTTGAGCACAACCGTACGCGCCTCGGGCTGGGCAATCTGCGCCTGACGCCGGCGGCGGAGCGCCTGCTGTGCGACTACCCCTGGCCCGGCAACGTGCGTGAACTGGAGCACTGCCTGAGCCGCGCCGCCCTGCATGCCCGGCTCGCGCATGGCGCCCACCCGACTCGCCTGCGCGCCGATGGGCGCCAGCTGGTGGTGATCACGCCGGAGCTGCTGGGGCTGGAGGTCAATACCGAGATGTCACTTGAACGGGCCACCGGCGTGGCGCAGGAGATTCAGGGTGCGCAGGTGGGGAGGGTGGATCAGACAGGCAGAGCGAGTCAGACCGGAGGAGCAAGTTCTGCACCGCGCACCGCCTGGCAGGACGGCGATGAGACGCTGGGACTGCGCGATGCCACCGAGGCGTTTCAGCGTGAACACATCTCGCGGGTCTGGCAGGCAAGTGATCGCAACTGGGCGGAGGCAGCGCGCAGACTCAAGATCGATCGCGGCAACCTGTACCGGCAGGCGCAGCGTCTGGGAATTGTCTGAGACGAGAGGCAGTGTCTGAGACGAGAGGCAGTGTCTGAGAAGAGAAAAGAAGACGGCGATGCTCATGAAGCATCGCCGTTCTTGTATTTCTGCTGCCGTCGGCCCTAGCGCGACGAGAAGTCCGTGTCTCTAACGCGCGTTCAGGTGCCTGCTCAGACGCCAGGTCAGGCGCGAGTGGCGATCAGCACCGCACGCCGCGGCGCCGGGTGGCCTTCGCGGGTCAGGCTCGGGTCAGCGGGGTCGAGGAAGTCGCTCAGCGAGTGGTAGGTCATCCAGTCGGTGGCACGCTGCTCGTCCAGGGTGGTCACAGCTTCATCGACGATGCGCACGTCCTTGAAACCGGCGCGCTCGCACCAGTGGGCCAGCGCCTGCGAGGAGGGCAGGAAGTAGACATTGGGCATCGCGGCGTAGCGCTCGCCGGGCATCAGCACCGTCGTCACGTCACCTTCCACCACCAGGGTTTCCAGCACCAGCTCGCCGCCGGGACGCAGGGTGTCACGCAGCTGGAAGAGGTGGTCCATCGGCGAGGGGCGATGATAGAGCACGCCCATCGAGAATACGCTATCGAAGGCGCCCATCTTCGCTGGCACATCCTCGATGCCCACCGGCAGGAAGTGCAGGTTGCGGCCCCGGGGGTGATCCGCGCCGATGAAGTGACGCACGGCATGGAACTGGCAGTAGAAGCGCGGTGAAGGGTCGATCACCAGCGTGAAGGCCGCGCCTGCACCAACCATGCGCCAGCCGTGGTAGCCATTGCCGCCGCCGACATCCAGCACGCGGCGATGGGTGAGGTCCGACAGGTGCGGCGCGAGACGCTGCCACTTCCAGTCGGAGTGCCATTCAGTGTCGATATGGATCTCGTCGAGCTGATAGGGGCCCTTGCGCCACGGCATCATCGCACGCAGCAGGTTCTCGCTCTGGCGCAGCTGTCCGCTAGTCAGGCCAGTCGGAAAGCGTGCGCCGACCCGGTCGGCATCCAGCTGTACATCGCGATCGTCGGGCAGGGCGGGCAGCTTTTCCAGCGCGCCATGCCAGGCCTTGAGGTCGGCGTGACGCTTGCGGTCCAGGCCATTGGCCAGTTGCTCGGGCAGGGCGCCCAGCCAGCGGGCGAAGCCGTCGCCGACGGCGCCTGGCTCACAGGCAAGCTCGGTGAAGGCGCGGTAAAGGTCGCGGTCATACGGGGAAATGCTCATGCGCTGGGTCGGGTCCGTGCAGGCGTAGCGGTCATTCGGCGGCTTTGAAGGCGACCATCGATGCGAAATTCAGGTATTGCAGCCAGGTGTGGCTGCGCTGGAAGCCGGCGCGCGCCAGGCGCTCGTGATGCGTGTTCAGGCTGTCGGGCTTCATCACGTCCTCGAGGGCCTCACGTTTCTGGGAGATTTCCAGATCGGAGTAGCCGTTGGCGCGCTTGAAGTCATGATACCGTTCGATCAGCCAGGCATTCTCGACCGGATCATCGCTGATGATCTTCTCGGAGAGGATCAGCACGCCGCCGGGTTCCAGCGCCGCGAACAGCTTGTCGATCACGGCGTCGCGGTCTTCCGGCGGCAGGAACTGCAACGTCAGATTGACCACGATCATGCCGGCCGGCTGATAGTCGAGAGTGCGAATATCAGCTTCGGTGACGTTGATGCGGTGGTCGGGGAAGGCCTCGGCGAGTTCGCGGCTGGCGCGCTCGACCATCGGTCTGGACAGATCGACGGCCTCGATCTCGATATCCTCGGCGGCCATCTCGCGGGCCAGCGCCATGCTGGCAGCACCCAGTGAGCAGCCCAGATCATAGACCCGCGCGCCGGGGCGCAGGTGGGCGCGGGCCATCAGGCCCAGCATGGCGATGATCTGACCGTAACCCGGCACCGAGCGGCGCAGCATGTCCGGAAAGCAGCTGACGACCTGCTCGTCGAAGGAGAAGCTGGCGACACGGTCAAGGGGTGTCGTAAATATCGCGTCACGGTAAGATGCATCACTCATGGATCAAGGCTTCATCGGGCAGTGGGCCAGGGCGACATGCCTGTGGCCGAGGACCGGCCGGGCAGAGCGCCCCGTCGGGCCCGCCATTCTACGCATTCGGCGCCCGTGACGCACCCGTCACGGCCGGCGGGTGATGCCTCCATCAATCGATTTCAGGCCGGGCCGTGCAGGGCCGGTCATTACACTTCAAGGAGAGAGGTGGCCATGTCCACTCAATCAGCGGCACGTTCTGCGCGTCGTAATACCCAGGCCTGGCAGGCTCTCGCGCGCCATCATCAAGAGCAGATGGCCGATGTGCATCTGAAGGACCTGTTCGCCGAGGATGCGGCGCAAGGGCGTGACCGAGTGGCGACCTTCACGCGCTCAGCCGCGGGACTGCGTCTGGATCTCTCCAAGCAGCGCCTCACGGGCGAGACCCTGGAGCTGCTGCTGGATCTGGCGCGCGAAACCGGCGTCGAGCAGGGCATCAAGCGCCTACTTGCCGGTGAACATGTCAATCGCTCCGAAGACCGTCCGGCGCTGCACGCCGCGCTGCGTCTGCCGCGCTCCGCCAGCCTCGAGGTGGACGGCGAGGATATCGTGCCGGCCATCCACGAGAGCCTCGAGCACCTGGCCGAGATGGTCGACACCTTCCACAGCGGCCAGTGGCGCGGCGCCACCGGCAAGCCGATCACCGACGTGGTCAACCTCGGTGTCGGTGGCTCGGACCTGGGCCCGCTGATGGTCTCCAGCGCCTTGAGCGATTGCCGTCCCAAGGACATCCACGAGATCGGCGTGCACTTCGCCTCGACCATGGATGGCTCCCAGCTGGCGGATTATCTGGAATCCTTCAGCCCGGAAACCACGCTGTTCATCCTGTCCTCCAAGTCATTCTCGACCATCGACACGCTGTCCAATGCCCGCACCGCGCGCGACTGGCTGAAATCACGCCTCGACCCGGAAGGGCGCCTGGAAGCGCTGATCAATCGTCAGCACTTTATCGGCGCTTCCGCCAAGCCGGAAAAGATGACCGAGTGGGGCATCGCGCCGGAACATCAGCTGCTGTTCTGGGATTGGGTCGGCGGCCGCTATTCGCTGTGGGGCACCATCGGTCTGCCCATCGCGCTCAATGTCGGCATGGACAACTTCCGTCGCCTGCTGGCCGGGGCGCATGAGCTGGATGAGCACTTCCGCACCGCGCCGCTGGAAGACAACCTGCCGGTGCTGCTGGCGCTGGCCGGGATCTGGAACAACAACTTCCTCGATATCCGCGCCCACTCCATCCTGCCCTACGATGGTCGCCTGGAATACTTCGCAAGCTACCTCGAGCAGCTGGAGATGGAATCCAACGGCAAGTCAGTGACCAACGATGGCGAGATGATCGACTACTCGACCTGTCCGGTGCTGTGGGGCCAGCTGGGGCCGAACGCTCAGCACGCCTTCTATCAGCTGCTGCACCAGGGCACCCAGGCGGTCGAGTGTGACTTCATCGCGCCGATGTGCCGTTATGACCATGTCGAGGATGCCGAGACGCGCGCCCACCTCAAGGCACAGCACCGCCTGACGCTGGCCAACTGCTTCGCCCAGTCACGTGTGCTGATGCTGGGCGATGACGCCATCCCCGGTGATGAGGCGCAGCCGAACCACAAGCGCTACCGTGGCAATCAGCCGTCGACCACGCTGCTGCTGGAGACGCTGACACCGGAAACGCTGGGTGCGTTGATTGCGCTCTACGAGCAGAAGGTCTTCGTTCAGGCCACCATCTGGGATATCAACCCGTTCGATCAGTGGGGCGTGGAGCTGGGCAAGCAGATCGCCACCGCCACCGAAGCGACCATGACCACCGGCGAAGGTTTCGACACGCTGGACGCCTCCAGCCGTGCGCTGATCGAAGCGGTGTGGGCAGCCCAGGATCAGGACCCGCGCTGAGCCCTCGGCGGATGTGAGTGAGAGTGAGAGTGCGTGAGTGAGGGCATGCTGATATGCCATGCAAGACGAGCGGCGGCGGCAGTCGTCGTTCTCTGTTGATTTATACAGTATTCTCGCTATCCTATAAGCGAATCAATCGTTTACACTAGACAGCACGACGCGGACCGTCGAAATCCCTGCTTCCAGCATATGAACGCTCGAGAGATGCCCAGCCATCTTGAGGCGTGGGAGGGGAGGTTTCGCGGTCTGACGTGTTGTCGGGAGTGCTGATGGCCAATTCCCCCTTACCGTCAGATACGGCAGCGATGCACGCCGCCGCGCCCGTCAAGGGTCTGCTGTATCTGCACGGCTTCAATTCGGCCAGTTGTTCGCCCAAGGCACGCTTGATGCAGCGCGCGGCAGAGCAGTTCGGCCTGCCGTGCGTGATGCCGGACATCCCCCCGGAGCCCGGTGCGGGTCAGGCGGCGGTCAACGCGGCCTATCTCACGTTGTGTGAGCGCCTGGCGCTGGACCCCGCAGACCCTGCCTGTGATGACGCCATCATGGTGATCGGCAGCTCCATGGGCGGCTTTCTGGCCACCTGGCTGGTCGCGCGTGAGGCCGCACGCCTCGAGGGGCCGGCAGGTCCTTCTCAGAGCGTCTGGCGTCAGGGGCCGCGCAGTGTGCTGATCAATCCGGCCGTGCGTCCCGCGCGACTGGTCAGCGAATGGCTCGGTTCGGTGCATGCCAATCCCTATACCGGCGTGACGTTCACCGTCACCGAGGAGTTCGGGCCCGGACTGCTCGCATTGGAAGCGGAGCCGGTCACGGCGCAGCGCACCCTGGTGCTGTTGGCGACGGCCGATGAGACATTGGATGTCAATGATGCCGCAGGGCTCTATCAGGGAAGTCGCTTGATCATCACGCCGGGTGGCGATCACGGCTTTGCGCAGCTGGCGGAATACCTGCCGGCGATCATGGCGCATGGCGGGCACCGGCTGGCCCCCGCCACCGCAGCGGCGATGCATGTCGCGCCGGACTAGCAGGTCATGCGCGTGGTGCTTTCTGCTACGACACACCACGACTTGGCTGGGCACGGCACCTCTTGGCACGACATGGATTGGCACGACTTGGCAGGGCGTTCGATGCTGAACGCCAGGCGCCGGTCTCTCATTTTTCAGGAATCCGTTGTCCGTCTCGCGCACGTGAAATGGCGAGTCGGATGGCGGACGTCAACACCAAGGACACAAGGCTGCGATGAGTCAGTACAGCGCCAGTTCCATTGAGGTCCTCTCCGGCCTCGAACCGGTCCGCAAGCGGCCCGGCATGTATACCGACACTTCTCGGCCCAACCATCTGGCGCAGGAAGTCATCGACAACTCCGTCGATGAGGCGCTGGCGGGGCACGCGAAGGAAATCCGCGTGCGCCTGCTCGAGAATGGCGGTATCGAGGTCGGCGATGACGGTCGTGGCATGCCCACCGACATCCACCCCGAGCATGGCGTGACCGGCATCGAGCTGATCCTCACCAAGCTGCACGCGGGGGGCAAGTTCTCCCAGGACAGCTATCGCTTCTCCGGCGGCCTGCACGGCGTGGGCGTCTCGGTGGTCAATGCGCTGTCGACGCGTCTGGAAGTGGAAGTGTGCCGCGATGGCCTGCGTCAGCGCATCGCCTTCGAGAATGGCGAGAAGGCCGAGGAGCTGACCCAGATCGGCACCGTCGGCAAGCGCAATACCGGCACTCTGGTGCGCTTCTGGCCGGACGAGAGCTACTTCGACAGCCCGCGCCTGGCGATGCCGCGCCTGCGCCACCTGCTGCGTGCCAAGGCCGTGCTGTGTCCGGGCCTCAAGGTCGTGCTCATCGAGACCGATGGCAGCGAGACGACCTGGCATTACGAGGATGGCCTGCGCGATTACCTGCTCGGCGCCACCGATGGCTTCGAGCGCCTGCCGGAATCGCCGTTCGTCGGCCATTTCGAGGACGAGGAGCACGGGGTCGACTGGGCGATCCAGTGGCTGCCGGAAGGCGGCGAGCTGGTGCAGGAACCCTACGTCAACCTGATCCCCACGCCGCTGGGCGGCACCCACGTCAATGGCTTGCGCTCCGGTCTGCTCGAGGCACTCAAGGAATTCTGCGACTACCGCAGCCTGCTGCCGCGTGGCGTCAAGCTGAGCGCGGATGACCTGTGGGAGCGCGCCGCCTTCGTGCTGTCGGTGAAGATGCTCGATCCGCAGTTCGCCGGCCAGACCAAGGAGCGCCTGTCCTCGCGCAGCGTCGCCGCCTTCGTCTCCGGCGTGGTCAAGGACGCCTTCTCGCTGTGGCTCAACCACCATGTCGATCAGGCCGAAGCGCTGGCGGAACTGGTGATCTCGGCGGCCCAGCGCCGTCTGAAGAGCGCCAAGAAGGTCGCGCGCAAGAAGGTCACCTCCGGGCCTGCGCTGCCGGGCAAGCTCTCGGACTGCTCAAGCTCCGACCCTGCCGACAGCGAGCTGTTTCTGGTCGAGGGTGACTCCGCCGGCGGCAGCGCCAAGCAGGGCCGCAACCGCGAGACCCAGGCGATCCTGCCGCTGCGTGGCAAGATCCTCAATACCTGGGAAGTCGAGTCGCATGACATCTACTCCTCCCAGGAAGTCCACGACATCGCGGTCGCCATCGGCCTGGATCCGGGCTCGGATGACCTCACCAAGCTGCGCTATCACAAGGTCTGCATCCTGGCGGATGCCGACTCCGATGGTCTGCACATCGCCACGCTGCTGTGCGCGCTGTTCGTGCGTCACTTCCCGGCGCTGGTGGATGCCGGGCGCGTCTTCGTCGCCATGCCGCCGCTGTACCGCATCGACCTGGGCAAGGAAGTACATTACGCCCTGGACGAGAGCGAGAAGGCGCACATCCTCAAGCAGCTCGAGAGCAAGCGTGGCACGCCCAATGTGCAGCGCTTCAAGGGTCTGGGTGAGATGAATCCGCTGCAGCTGCGGGAAACGACCATGGCACCGGACACCCGACGTCTGGTGCAGCTGACGCGCAGTGCGGATGACGGCACCCACGAGATGCTCGACATGCTGCTGGCCAAGAAGCGCGCCAGTGATCGCAAGAGCTGGCTCGAGGACTACGGCAACATGGCCGATATCGAGGTCTGATCATCGGTTGAGCTTCGAGCGCAGCTGAACTTCGAAAGCAGCTGAACTTCGAAAGCCAGACAAGCTGCGCGACAGCATTCTTTCGGGAGCGCCACAGTCAGGCGCTCCCCGGTTTTACGCTCGTAATCAAGGTCAAGCGCCCATGAGCATGGATATCCAGGTCGCGGAGGGTGACGTCGAACGTCTGGCCCTGCGCGACTACACCGAAAAGGCGTACCTCGACTACTCGATGTACGTGATTCTCGACCGCGCCTTGCCGCATGTCGGCGATGGCATGAAGCCGGTGCAGCGCCGCATCGTCTACGCCATGCGCGAACTGTCCCTGACGGCCAACGCCAAGTACAAGAAGTCGGCGCGTACCGTCGGCGACGTGCTGGGCAAGTTCCACCCCCACGGCGACAGCGCCTGTTACGAGGCGATGGTGCTGATGGCGCAGCCGTTCAGCTATCGCTATCCACTGGTGGATGGCCAGGGCAACTGGGGTAGCCAGGATGACCCCAAGTCCTTCGCGGCCATGCGTTACACCGAATCGCGGCTGTCGAAGTACTCCGAGGTGCTGCTGTCCGAGCTCTCCCAGGGCACCGTCGACTGGGTGCCCAACTTCGATGGCACCATGAACGAGCCCAAGGTGCTGCCGGCGCGTCTGCCCAATGTGCTGCTTAACGGCACCACCGGTATCGCGGTGGGCATGGCGACCGACATCCCGCCGCACAACGTGCATGAAGTCGTGGCCGCCACGCGCCATCTGCTGCGTCATCCGGACTCCGACAGCGATCAGCTGATGGAGTACCTGCCGGCACCGGACTTCCCCACCGAGGCGGAGATCATCACGCCGCGCACCGACCTCGCCAAGCTCTACCGCACCGGTCGTGGCAGCGTGAAGATGCGCGCCCGCTACGTGCTGGAAGAGGGCGATATCGTGATCACGGCGCTGCCGTATCAGGTCTCCGGCGCCAAGGTGATCGAGCAGATCGCCGCCCAGATGCAGGCCAAGAAGTTGCCGATGGTCGCGGACCTGCGTGATGAGTCCGACCACGAGAACCCGACGCGCCTGCTGATTCAGCCGCGCTCCAATCGTGTCGATATCGAAGGCCTGATGGCGCACCTGTTCGCCACCACGGACCTCGAGAAGAACGCGCGCGTCAACATGAACGTCATCGATCTCAAGGGGCGCCCGCGGGTGATGGCGCTGCACGAGATGCTGGCCGAGTGGCTGCGCTATCGTCGTGCCACCGTGCGTCGCCGCCTCGAGCATCGTCTGGCCAAGGTCGAGGACCGTCTGCATATCCTCGAGGGTCTGCTGACGGCTTACCTGAATCTCGACGAGGTGATTCGCATCATTCGCGAGGAGGAAGACCCCAAGGCCAGCCTGATCGAGACCTTCCAGCTCTCCGAGCGTCAGGCCGAGGCGATCCTCGAGCTGCGTCTGCGTCACCTGGCGCGTCTTGAAGAGATGAAGCTGCGTGGCGAGCAGGACGAGCTCAAGCGCGAGCGCAAGCACCTCAAGCATCTGCTGGGCAATGACGAGGCACTGACGGACCTGATCGACAGTGAGCTTGAGCAGGCCGCCACCGACTTCGGCGATCCACGCCGCTCGCCGCTGGTCGAGCGCGGCGAAGCCAAGGCGCTGTCGGAAGTCGAGCTGATGGGCGCCGACCCGATCACCGTCGCGCTGTCCGAGAAGGGCTGGATCCGTGCCGCCAAGGGGCATGATATCGACCCCGAAGGCCTGTCCTACAAGGCCGGCGACCGCTTCCATCTGGCGGCGCGCGGCAAGACCAATCAGCCGCTGGTGCTGCTGGATGACACCGGGCGTGCCTACACCCTGGCCGCGCACAATCTGCCCAGTGCACGCGGGCAGGGTGAACCGATCACCGGGCGCATGAATCCGGCGGCGGGGGCGGCGATGGTCGGGCTGCTGCTCGATGCGCCTTCCGCGCGCTATCTGCTGGCCTCCGATGGCGGCTATGGCTTCGTGACCACGCTCGAACAGCTGACCGGCAAGAACAAGTCCGGCAAGGCGGCGCTGACCCTGCCGCGCGGCTGTGCGGTGCTGCCACCGGTCGAGGTGCCGACAGTGCCGGAGGCTGCCGATGGCACGCCCGCGGCCCTGGAAGTGGCGGTGGTCTCCAACGAAGGGCGCCTGCTGGTCTTCCCGCTCTCCGAGCTGCCCGAGATGTCCAAGGGCAAGGGCAACAAGATGCTGTCGATTCCTGGCGAACGCGCCGCCAACCGCGAGGAGCTCGTGCGCTCGCTGGTGGTCTTGCCCGCCGGCGCGACCCTGGTGGTGCATGCCGGCAAGCGCAAGACCCTGCTCAAGGGGGCGGATCTCGATTATTATCGTGGCGAGCGTGGCCGCCGCGGCAGCAAGCTGCCCAAGGGCTTCCAGAAGGTCGACCGTCTGGCCGTCGATAGTTGAATCCGGGCCGGATGGCCTGGCTTGTTAGCTGAGGTGCGTCGGCGTTGACGCCGACATGCCCCGTGGGCGACACCTTGATGATTCATTGCTCAGGAATGATTTTCCAATGACACAACGTATCTTGATCCGTGCCACCGGTACGGCTCGTCCAGGACAGCTGGCAGGGCTTGGTCAGGCGCTGGCGCGCAGCGGCGCACGACTGCTGGACATCAATCAGAGCGTGACCTTCGGGCTGGTGTCGCTGGAAGCGCTGGTGGCTCTCGGCGCGGAGTCCGATCTGGAGGCCGCGCTGGCCGCCGCCGGTGAACAGCTGGGGCTGGATGTGCAGGCCGTGCAGGTCGGTGCTGAGGAATATGCGCGCTGGAGCCATCAGGCGGAGCGCCCGCGCTGGATTCTGACGCTGCTGGCGCCGTGTCTGCCGGCCGGCATTCTGGCCGAGGTCGGTGGCCTGACAGCCGAATTCGGCATCACCGTCGAGCTGATGCATCGTCTGTCGGGGCGTGAGCCGCTGGATGGCGAGTCACCGGCCGAAGGCGCCTGTGTCGAGTGCTGGCTGCGCCTGCCGGAGAGTGACACCGACATCAATGCCCTGCGCGAGAAGGCGCTGGCGCTGGGCGCGCTGCACGGTGTCGATATCGCGATCCAGGAAGACGATATCTGGCGTCGTCATCGTCGCCTGATCTGCTTCGACATGGATTCGACGCTGATCCAGACCGAGGTGATCGACGAGCTGGCGCGCCGTCACGGTGTCGGCGAGGAAGTCTCGGAAGTCACCGAGCGTGCCATGCGGGGCGAGCTGGACTTCAAGGAAAGCTTCCGCGAACGCATGAGCAAGCTGGAAGGCCTGGATGAGTCGGTGCTGGCCGATATCGCCGCCAATCTGCCGCTGATGGATGGGGTCGAGCGCCTGATGGCCAACCTCAAGGCGCTGGGCTATCGCACCGCGATCCTGTCCGGCGGCTTCACCTACTTCGCGCGTCATCTTCAGCAGCTGCTGGGTTTCGATGAGATCCACGCCAATGAGCTGGTGATCGTCAATGGCAAGGTCACCGGTGAAGTGCGCGAGCCGATCGTCGATGCCGAGCGCAAGGCGCTGCTGCTGCGCGAGATCGCCGAGCGTCATGGCCTGCATATGGAGCAGACCATCGCCGTCGGTGACGGTGCCAATGACCTCAAGATGCTGGCCGAGGCGGGGCTGGGCATCGCCTTCCGCGCCAAGCCGCTGGTGCGTGAACAGGCGCGCCAGTCGATCTCGACCCTGGGCCTGGATGCCGTGCTCTACCTGATGGGCTATCGCCAGCAGGATCTCGAGCACTGATCCGTGATTCAGCCGCTGAACGCCTGCGCTGAGTGACAAGCCAGTGTGTGAGTGACAACGCCCCCATCGCCGCCGCGATGGGGGCGTTGTCGTCTGGTCATCAGGTCGCAGAATAGTCCCAAAGCAGCAATGCGCTTTCGGGTGTAAGGGCTAGACTGGAGGGGAAGCGCCGACGACTCGTCGCTCGTCAGTTGACGCCATACTGAAACGCCACTCGCCACGCCGTCAGGAGTTTGCCCATGCCGTCACCCTATGACGATGAACTGCACCTGCTGTGCCTTTTTCCGCATGATGCCGCCCTCAAGGGTTTGAAGATTCGCCACGATGCCAGTCCCGACATGGTGGCCGCCGCCGAGCGTCTGCATGCCAAGGGGTTGACCACGCTGCCGGATGGCGGCTATCTGACGTCGGTGGGCCGTGAGGCCGCCGAGCACGCCCATCGTCTCAATGACCTGCTTCACGTCCCGATGGCCATGACGGGCACCTGAGTTCGCCTGTTGGCTGAATCGCTGATCATGAGAAGGAAAAACGCCCCGTGGCTTTCGGCCACGGGGCGTTTTCGTCTGCGGCCTCAGGGGCGGTGAGTCACTTTTGCGCTCAGGCCTTGTGCTTGCGATAGGTCGCGCGGGTGATCTCGACGATCTCCACGCTGACTTCGCGGGCCGCCTCGCAGTGAGGCTTGAGGGCCTCCATCAGGATATCCGCCAGGCGCGACTTGTCGTCATCGCTGCGGCCTTCCAGCTGGTGGCAGTGCAGGTTGACGAAGCCGTGCTTGTGCGCCAGCGGTGCCTGATTGCCGGCCAGACGCCAGTGGCGCCAGCTTTCCGCGCGCACCTTGATGTCGGTTTCCTTGAACAGGCCACTTTGCATGGCAGCGGCATGCAGGTCATCCATGATCGCGTCCATGTCGAGGCTGGGGGCCAGACTGTCGGCATAATCAATGACGAGATGAGGCATGTGGTGGGCTCCTTGAGCATGGCCACGCCTCTCGGGGCGTGTGCCGATGATGAAATTGGCCAGCGATAGTAGCAAATTTTGCGCAGCACGCCGCCTGTTGTTGCCTCACGCTGCCAGTGCGCCATTCACGCGCTGGCGATGATACCCGTCAGGTTGAGCGAAGATGGCTCTCGCTCGTCACCCGCAGGGGAAGACGCCGAAGGGCCAGTGGTGGCGGCGTCGACTCCCGGATGTGTCTTGGACACTGTGGGCTTGGACAGAGGGGGCTTGGACAGAGGGGGCTTGGAAAGAGGTGTCTTGGAGCGTCGGCCGGGCACTTCACGTACCAGGCGCGGCATCAGGAAGCCGGGCAGATGCTCAAGCAGCGCTTCCATCAGGTTGCAGGCCTCTTCATCACTGACCGCGAAGTGGGCGGCACCCTGTACGGGGTCGAAGGCATGCAGGTAGTAGGGCAGTACGCCGCACTCGAAGAGTCGCTCGGCGAGGGCTGTCTGCACTTCCACGCTGTCATTGACGCCGCGCAGGATGACGCCCTGATTGAGCAGGGTGACGCCGGCGCTCTTGAGGCGAGTCATGGCGGCAGCGACGGCGTCGTCCAGCTCGTTGGCATGGTTGGTGTGAATGACCAGCACCTTCTGCAGACGCGTGGCACCCAGCCAGCCGAGCAGCTCGTCATTGACGCGGTCCGGAATCACCACTGGCAGGCGCGTGTGGATGCGCAGGCGCTTGAGGTGCGGAATCTCACCCAGCGACTCCACCAGCCACGCCAGGCGCTTGTCGGGCGAGACCAGCGGGTCGCCGCCGGACAGGATCACCTCGTGGATGCGCTCGTCAGCGCGCAGGTAGTCGAGGATATCCTGCCACTGCGCGCGGCTGGGCTGATGGTCGTCATAGGGGAAGTGACGGCGGAAGCAGTAGCGGCAGTTGATCGCGCAGCCGCCGCTGGCCATCAGCAGCACCCGATTGGTGTACTTGTGGATCAGCCCCGGCAGCGGCGTATGCTCGGCCTCTTCCAGCGGGTCGGTGACGTAGCCGTCGAGCACGTCGGTCTCGGCGTCCAGCGGCAGTACCTGGCGCAGCAGTGGGTCGTCGGGATCATTGGCGCGGATGCGGCTGGCATAGGCCTCGGGCACGCGGATCGCGAACAGCTCATGGCCGTCGCGGGCGCCCGGCAGCCACTCGCGCGCGAGCCCCAGGCGCTCCAGCAGAGCCTGTGGAGAGCGGATCACGTCGCGTAGCTGTGCACGCCAGTCATTCGGGGCAGACGGGGCTTCAGCGGCAGTTGAGAAGGCCTCTGAGGCACGACTTTCGTGGCTGGTGTGCGGGATGGTATGCAAGGATGCAGGGGTTCGGGTTATCATGCGCATCACTTCTAGTCATGATTGCAGCCAATTGACTGCAATCTGGAATTCATGGCGGGCAAGACCCGTTAACGAGTCGAGAGCGAGCAAGATGGCCAACTATTCTACCAACGAATTCAAGTCCGGTCTGAAAGTGATGCTGGACAATGATCCCTGTGCCATCGTCGATAACGAACTGGTCAAGCCGGGCAAGGGTCAGGCCTTCAACCGCGTCAAGCTGCGCAACCTGAAGACCGGTCGTGTATGGGAGCGTACTTTCAAGTCCGGCGAGAGCATCGAAGCCGCCGATGTCATGGAAGTCGACATGGAATACCTCTACACCGACGGTGAGATGTGGCACTTCATGCGTACCGATGGCTCCTTCGAGCAGTACGCTGTCGATGGCAAGGCGCTGGGCGACACGGTCAAGTGGCTGAAAGAGCAGGTCGTCTACACCATCACGCTGTGGAACGACAACGCGATCGCCGTCACCGCGCCGAACTTCATCGAGCTGGAAGTCGTCGAGACGGACCCGGGCCTCAAGGGCGACACCGCCAACGGTGGCTCCAAGCCGGCAACCCTGTCTTCCGGTGCAGTGGTGCGTGTGCCGCTGTTCATCAACCAGGGCGAAGTCCTCAAGGTTGATACCCGCAGCGCCGAGTACGTGTCTCGCGCCTGAGCCCTTTCGCTCACGTCGTGAACACCCTGATGCCTCGCCTCGTGCGGGGCATCATCGTTTGTGCTGGCCACTCATGCTGGTCATTCGTGCAGGGCGATCGTGTCGATCAGCCCTCCCGGTTGGCCAATGTCTCCCGCTGATCCCTTCCTCGAGCCTGTCCATGTCTGATGCCGATTCTTCCGCCGCTGCTTCACCTCTCTCAGCCGCTGCCGCGCCCGGCGCCGCCCTGGCAGAGGACTGGGCGCCCACTGCCACGCGCGAGCGGCTCGTCCAGCGCGCGCGTCTGATCAGTGAGGTGCGCACCTTCTTCGCCGAGCGTGAGGTGCTGGAGGTGGAAACGCCGGTGCTGGGGCAGGCCGGGTCGACGGATGTCGGTCTCGCGTCATTGTCACTGACCGCGCAGTTGCCGGGCGAGCGTGAGCGCGTGCCGCTGTGGCTGCAGACATCGCCGGAATTTCACATGAAGCGTCTGCTGGCGGCCGGCAGCGGGCCGATCTTCCAGATCGCGCGTGCCTTCCGTGATGGCGAGGTCAGCCGCCGCCACAATCCCGAGTTCTGCATGCTGGAGTGGTATCGCCCCGGCATGTGTCTTGAGGCGCTGATGACGGAGACCTGCGAGCTGATCCGGCGCGTGATGGCGCTCGGGGCACAGCTGACCGGTAAGCCGTCGCTGCTCAGTGAGTCTCAAGACGCCCAGATTGGGCCTGCCATCACGCCTTACCGTGCGCTGTTTCGCCGTGTGCTGGCGCTGGACCCCTTCACGGCCTCGCTCGAGGAGCTGCGAGCCGCCTGTGCGCGAGAATGTGAGGTCGCGGCTGACGACTGGTCGCATGAGACCTGCCTGGATGCGCTGATGAGCCTGGTGATCGAGCCGACTCTTGGCTCAGGGTCACAGGGCGCGGAAGCACAGGGCGCAGGAGCGCAGGGGCGAGGGGCACAGGGGATAGAAGCGCAGGGAAAAGCTACCGTGGAGCTGGTCACCGAGTACCCGGCCGCGCAGGCAGCCTTGGCGCGCAAGCATCAGGACAGTGAGGGTGATTGGGTGGCGTCGCGCTTCGAGGCCTACGTGGCGGGCATCGAGCTGGCCAACGGCTATGACGAGCTGACTGATGCCAGCGAGCAGGCGGCGCGCTTTGCCGAAGACAATGCCGCGCGAGTCGCCCAGGGCCTGCCTGAGGTAGCGGCGGACCAGCGTCTGGTGGCGGCCTTGCAGGCGGGAATGCCAGCGGGGAGCGGGGTGGCGCTGGGGCTGGATCGTCTGATCATGCTGGCGCTGGGGGAGCGCGATATCTCGGCGGTCATCGCTTTCCCGGCATCACGTGCTTGAGAGCCGGCATGAGAGGCAGCTTTTGATGTGATTTGCGTGAATCCCAGCGTTTATTACCAACACGCTTGCCGAGCGTGCGTCGACTAGACTGGAGAAGTCAGCGTGGAGGGTTGGCGCTTGCCTGCGAAGCCCGCAGACAAGGTGATGGCAGGACCAGGGCAATGGTCGCAGCGGGTCTTCTTTTATCGGGCATGGTGAAAGAAGGCGACAGATGATGGCTCGAACCCTCGGAGCCTTCGAGGCATCATCCGGCAATCGCGTCGTTAGAGCGCGACGCCCGTCATGGAGGACTCTGATCTGTTTGGGCACTGAAGGTAGTGATCACCCCGATGGCAACGTTCATCGCGGGGCAAGGCAAGAAGGCGAGGGGCGCGGTCAGTCTCCTGTCGTTAAAAAGGGAAGCCAGGGGCTTCCCTTTTTTTATGCCAGGGTTTCATGTGCGGGCTTTATGCACGAGTGTCGTGCTCGCGCTGCGCCAGGCCTGACCTTATTTCTCGTCTGTGGTCGGCGTGTCCTGCGCCGTCTCTGTCGCATGCTCTTCTGGCTCGGTCGGGGCCGGTGCTGTCGCAGACGGGCGCATGCCGAGTGACTGACCCATGCTGACCTTCTGGCCCGGTGTCAGGGCGTCATCGAACTCGACGCTGTCCGGGAAGCACATCACCACGGTGGAGCCGAGCTGGAAGCGGCCCATCTCGGCGCCATGCGCCAGCTCGATGAGTTGATCGAAACGGGTCGTCTCGACATCACCGGAAAGCGGCGTGACCTGACCACTCCAGACGGTCTTAATCGCCGCGACGATCATCGCGCCCACCAGCACCATGGCCATCGGGCCGTGTTCGGTCTCGAAGATGCACACCAGTCGCTCGTTGCGCGCGAAGAGGCCCGGCACGTGCTTGGCGGTGGCTTCGTTGACCGAGAACAGGCGTCCCGGAACATAGGCCATCTCAACTAGGCGACCGGCCACCGGCATATGGACGCGATGGTAGTCCTTCGGTGACAGATAGACGGTGGCGAAGCGACCGTTGCGGAAGGGCGCGGCGCGCTCTTCACTGCCACCCAGCAACTGGGTCAGCGAGAATGCCTGACCCTTGGCCTGTACGAGAGTGCCGTGTTCGATGTTGCCGAACTGGGACAGTACGCCATCGGCCGGTGACACCAGGCCTTCGCCGATGGGGCGGGCATCCGCCTTCAGGGCGCGGGTGAAGAAGTCATTGAAGCAGGCGTAGGCACGCGGATTCTCCTCGAGCGCCTCGTTCATGTTGACGCCGTAGGCCTTGATGAAGCGCTCGATGAAGGTGTTCTTGACCCACGGATTGGTGCAGGCGGCGACACGGCCGATGAGGCGTGAGATCAGGTGCTGGGGCAGTGGGTACTGGCTCAGGGAAAACAGCTTGGCGCGATCCACGATGGCGATCCTTGCAGGCACTTTCAGGAATGAAAAGCCCGCTCCTCGAGAGGGCGGGCGTTGGCCGGCAACAGCGGCGGCCAGCAGTTGGGCTGCACCTTAGCCCATCGTCAATAACGGCTCAAGCCTGCGAATTGCCGCAGCCGTGGGCCTGGCGACAGTTGCCAGGCAGGCCATGCGTGTCATCCCGGCATGGCCTGCCTTGGCGTGCTGGCGCCGGACAGGGGCGTTCCAGTCTGCGATCAAGCGCCTTCAGCGTTCGATGGGCGTATCGTCACGGTTGCCCCATTCCTTCCAGGAGCCCGGATAGGCGCGCACATCGCTGAAGCCCAGCGCCTGACCCACCAGCCAGGTCAGACCGGAGCGGTGATGGCTCTGGCAGTGCGTCACGATGTGCTGTTCGGGGTTGAGGCCGCGAGCGCCCAGTTCCGTCACCAGCTCCGCATAGTCGCGGATGCGCAGGTTGCGCTCACGGTCCATGGCCTCGGTCCACTCGAAATGCACGGCGCCCGGGATATGGCCGAGGCGGGCGTTCTGGCCCTTCTCGCCACGATACTCTTCCGCGGAGCGCGCATCCCAGACCACGACGCTTTCCTGCGGGTCCTCGGTCGCCAGTCGATCGAGAATGTCTTCCCGCGTCGCCATCACGCTGGTGTCCATGTAGGCGGCGTGATACTCGCTGGGGCTCCAGTCGCTGGCGGTGTCACTCAGCGGCAGGCCATCGCCTTGCCATGCGTGCAGGCCACCATTGAGGTAGCTGTAGCGGGTATGACCGAGCAGCGCCAGGGTCCACAGCAGGCGTCCGGCCCAGCCGCCGCCTTCATCGTCATAGGCCACCACATGGCTGTCGCGGGTGATGCCAAGGGCTGACATCACGCCAGACAGTGCCTCGGGGCTCGGCACGCCGGGAATGTCGTCGTCATTGCTGCCGACCAGCTGCTTGAAGTCGAGCAGGCGAGCGCCGGGCACATGACGCGCATGGCTCTCGGCTTTCAGTGGCACGTCGACGATCACGATATCAGGATGGTCGAGCATCTCCGCGAGCTGCTGCGGTTCGACGATCAAGGGCAGCAGGTCGGCTTCCGAGGGGGAAGGGTGTGAAGAATCGTGAGACATGGCGTAATCCTTGCTTCTACGAAGAGAGTGATCTTTCCGGCATCATGGCACGTCGGCTGGCACTGTGGTCAAGTCACTGCGATCAAGAGATGCAATCAAGTGACTGCGGCGAGGCGAAGTGTCACCGCGCCAGATTCCTTGCCATCTTGTCCCCTGAAACGACATGTTTTCAGTATAATGCCGCGCGTCACATTCTGGGGCGAACGTGTGAATGCCCAGTACGGACGCATAACGGTACAGACGTGGACGACGCGTGTGCCAGCAGGGCACAGTGCGCGCCATGACCTGACCTTCTGGACAGCCTTCTGGACAGGCTTCTGATCAACTGGCGAGGCCAGCCAGCAGCCAGTAGATCCAGTAGGTCTTGTAGCCAGTAGGTCTTGTCGAAAGAAGCGCTTGTTTCAGTGCAGCGGGCCTGGGGCGAATGCCACATTCTGGCCCTCGGGAACCCCCTCTTCGCGGCCCCAGGCAATACACTGTCTGTCGCCAGTGGCGCTGCTGCACTCTTCGAGTGCGGTGCGGGCGCTCAACGTGTGTCATTTCGGTGCAGCATGTCGGCGTCTCGTCGACGCTGAGCTGCTACTCAATCGCTTCATCCTGAACGGGAGTCATCATCTTGCTCGAGCGCCTATTCTCACTGCGTGCCGAAGGCACCACGACGCGCACGGAAGTGCTGGCGGGCATCGCCACCTTCATGGCGTCGATGTACATCATCGTGGTCAATCCCGGCATCCTGTCAGCCGCCGGCGTGCCATTCAGTGCCGCCCTCACGGCGACCGTGCTGGTCAGCTTCTTCGGCAGCCTGATGATGGGCCTGTACGCGCGCAACCCGATCCTGGTCGCGCCGGGCATGGGCATCAATGCCCTGTTCGCCTACACCATGGTACTGGGCGGTGGCATGAGCTGGGAGGTCGCGCTGGGCTGCGTGTTCTGGGCCGGCGTCATCTTCGCGGTACTGGCCCTATTCAACGTGCGCCGCCTGGTGATCGATGCGATTCCCGCTCAGCTTCGCTACGCCATCGCCTGTGGTATCGGCCTGTTCATCACCTTGATCGGTCTGGTGAATGCCAAGCTGATCGTCTCCAACCCTGTCACCGTGGTCAGTGTCGCGCCGATGACGCCCTCACTGGTGGTCTTCCTGCTGGGGCTGGCGCTGACTGCCATCCTGGTCGCGAAGCGCATCCACGGCGCTCTGATCATCGGCATCATCGTCACGACCCTGATGGCGACCACCATCGGGCGTCTGTGGGGGGATGGCAGCGCCTACTTCCCGCCGGAGATCGCTCAGCCGACGCTGGTCAACTTCACCGGTATCTTCGCTGCGCCTGATTTCAGCGGCCTGCTGGCGCTGGACCTGCTCGGCTCGCTCAAGGTGGCCTATGCGCCATTCATCTTCGTCATCCTGTTCACGGTGTTCTTCGATGCGCTCTCGACCTTCATGGCAGTGGCCGAGGCGGGCAATCTGAAGGACGAGAATGGTGACCCGCGCAATATCCGTCGCTCGATGATGGTCGATGCCTTCTCGGCGCTGGTGTCCGCACCACTCGGCACCAGCCCGGCGAACGCCTACATTGAATCGGCGGCCGGTATCAGTCAGGGCGGACGCACCGGGCTGGTCGCGGTGGTGGTGGCGCTCTGCTTCCTGCCGTTCCTGTTCCTGGCGCCGCTGCTGTCGCTGGTGCCGTCCATCGCGACCGCTCCGGCGCTGATTCTGGTCGGCGTGTTCATGATGGAGCCGATCGGCAAGATCCACTGGCACCAGTTCGATGATGCGATTCCGGCCTTCATCGCCATGGTGATGATTCCGCTGACCTACTCCATCACCCACGGTATCGTGTTCGGTTTCCTGAGCTTCGTGGTCATCAAGCTCGGCGTCGGCAAGGCGCGCGAGATTCGCCCGACCATGTGGGTGCTGTTCGCGCTGTCACTGCTGCTGTTGCTGGAAGGCTAGGCTTCGAAAGCGGTGGTGATGTGTCTCGAGGCTGTGATGTAACTCGAGGGCCTCGAGCATGAAAAAGCCCCGCCAGGCAGTCACTGCCTGGCGGGGCTTTTTGTTGACGGCTTTTTTGATAGCGCCTGATCAGCTCTCGGTCAGCGAGAGCAGAATCTTCTTGTAGCTCTCGAAGCGCACGCGGCCGATCTCACCGTTGTCCACGGCCTGAAGCAGGGCGCAGCCCGGCTCCTTCTCATGCTTGCAGTCGCGGAAGCGGCAATAGCCGAGATAGTCGTGGAACTCGCGGAAGCCGTCGGTGACCTGCTCGGGAGTCAGGTGTACCAGGCCGAATTCGCGGATGCCGGGTGAGTCGATCAGGTCACCGCCATCCGGCATGTGATAGAGCCAGGCGGTGGTGGTGGTGTGCATGCCCTGGCGTGATTCGGCCGACAGCGGGCCGACACGAACCTCTTCCCTGGGCAGCAGCATGCCGATCAGGGACGACTTGCCGACGCCACTCTGGCCGACGAAGACCGAGGTGCGGTCGCTGAGCTGGGCCTTGAGGGCATCGAGCCCCGACTCGCCACGCGTGGTACAGGCGACGACTTCGTAGCCGAGCGCTTCATAGCGTGCCAGCAGGTCGCGTAGCTCACCGCCGCTTTCCGGCAGCAGGTCGACCTTGTTGAGCACCAGCACTGGCGTGATGCCGGTGGCTTCCGCGGCGATCAGATAGCGGTCGATCAGGTTGGGCTGCGGGGCGGGTTCGGCGGCGAACACGATCAGGATCTGGTCGATGTTGGCCGCCACCGGCTTGAGCACGCCGCGCATGTCGGGGCGTTCAAGCTCGGTGGTACGTGCGCCACGCGCGACGACGACGCCGCTGGCATCGCTGGCTTCGCGCCAGATGACCCGGTCACCGGTGACCAGCGTCTCGAGGTTGGCGCGCAGGTGGCAGCGGTGCAGGCTGCCGGATTCGCTTTCGACTTCCAGGCTGCGCCCGAAGTGGGCGATGACACGGCCATGCTGCTCCGGGCCATATTCGCCGGCGTCGAGCTTGTCACGGTCCTGCGCCTCGCGCTTCTCGGCGCGCTTGGTACGCTCGGCCTGCACCTTCTCGATTCGCCATTGCTGCTGGCGGCTTAGCTTGCGTTTACTCATGCTTGGCTGGTGACTCCGGTCGCCGTTCGTTCGCCAGGGATGGGAGAGTCTTCCCCCCTTTGCGGCGCGATTGTACCCTTTGCGCCCTCGGGTGTCGTGCGACGCCCCGGGATGGCGTGTGATACTGCTGTCATCGACTGGCGTCCCGCGCCATTCCATCATCTGCTCAGCAAGGAGTGACCCATGGCAAATCCCACCGCGCAGGCCGACCGCCTCATCTGGATCGACCTGGAAATGACCGGTCTCGACCCGGCGCGTGAGCGCATCATCGAGGTGGCCACGCTGGTCACCGACGGCGACCTCAACCTGATCGCCGAAGGCCCGGTGTTGGCCGTGCATCAGCCGGACAGCCTGCTGGAGGCGATGGATGAGTGGAATACGCGCACCCATGGTGAATCCGGGCTGGTGAAGCGCGTCAAGGAAAGTCAGATAGATACCGCCGAAGCCGAACGCCAGACCCTCGAGTTCCTGGCCCGGCACGTGGCGGCAGGCGCTTCGCCGATGTGTGGCAACAGCGTGCATCAGGACCGCCGCTTCCTGCAGCACGAGATGCCGTTGCTGGAAGAATTCTTCCACTATCGCAACATCGATGTCTCGACCCTGAAAGAGCTGGCCAAGCGCTGGAATCCGGCCGCGCTCGACGGCTTCAAGAAGCGTGCGACCCACCAGGCGATGGACGATATCCGTGAGTCACTGGCGGAGCTTGCACATTACCGCAAGACCTTCCTCAAGCTGACCCAGCAGGGCATCGTCTAAGTATCGCTCCTTAACTGAAAGCGATAGCCCTGGAGGCAACGCCTCTCAAAGCGCGGTGGCCAGGCGGGCGCCGCGCTTGATGGCCTGCTCCTTCAGCGCCCAGCGCACATGCTCGCGCAGTGGCTCGCTGGGGTAGGCCAGACGGGCGCGCAGCACATGCTCGACCTGCTCCGACCAGGGCGCGTTGCCCAGCCCGATGGCGATGTTGGAGAGCCACTTCTCGTAGCCGATGCGTCGAATCGGGCTGCCTTCCGTCTTGCTGAGAAATTCCTGCTCCCCCCAGCAGAACAGGCGGATCAGCTCGATGCGATCCAGATCATGACGCGGCGAGAAGTCAGTCTCCTGGGTCGCCTTGGCGAAGCGCGTGAAGGGGCAGAACAGCTGACAGTCATCGCAGCCGTAGATGCGGTTGCCCATCGGGCGGCGGAATTCCTCGGGGATGGCGCTATCGAGCTCGATGGTCAGGTACGAGATGCAGCGCCGCGCATCGACGACCTTGTCCTCGACGATGGCATCCGTCGGGCAGGCGACCTTGCAGGCGTTGCAGCTGCCGCAGTGTTCCTTTTCAAAGGGGGCGTCCACCGGCAGGGGCAGGTCGGTGTAGAGTTCGCCCAGGAAGAACAGGCAGCCGGCCTGCTGATTCATCAGCATGGCGTTCTTGCCGAACCAGCCGATGCCGGCCTTCTGTGCCAGGGCGCGCTCCATCACCGGGGCGGAGTCGACGAAGGCGCGATAGCCGAACTTGCCGACTTCCTTCTCGATCTGCTTGGCCAGATTGGCCAGTCGCTTGCGCATCAGCTTGTGGTAATCACGCCCCAGCGCGTAGCGTGACACATAGGCGCGTTCGGGTTGGCTGAGCACCTGAGTGGTCTCGACCTCAGGCGGCAGGTAATCGAGGCGCACGCTGATGACGCGCAGTGTCCCGGGCACCAGCTCCTCAGGACGAGTGCGCTTGGTGCCGTGCTTGGCCATGAAGTTCATCTCGCCGTGATGGCCGTTGGCCAGCCAGCGCTCCAGATAGGCCACGTGGGCCGAGAGGTCGACATCGGTGATGCCGACCTGCTGAAAACCCAGCTCGCGCCCCCATGTCTTGATGCGCGTCGCCAGTGCCGCCATGGCCTGTTCATCGGCGGCGGGGCTCCCGGTGTCGGCAGGTGAAGCGGCGGCGGTGGATGAGTGCGGAGCAGACATGGGGGTTCCAGCGAGATCGAGGGCAGAGGCGCGCCACCTTAGCGCAACTTGCCGGTCAGCCCAAGCGTGCTGCCTGACGGCGTGAGCACGGCAGGTAAGGCGCAGTAGAAAGGAAGGCGGCATGCAGCGCCATGCCTCACGATAGGCAACGCACATCCAGGCAGGCAACGAGCGTCCAGACAGGCAACGAACATCCAGTCAGGCAATGGATATCCAGACAAGGAGTGTAGGCATGACAGCGCACGAATCGACCTCTGACCAGACCTGCCCCCCGGCATCTTCGGCGACCATGACGCTGTGGCGTTCGGTCAACTGTCTGTGGCCGTTGGCGGCGCTGCGTGATCTGGAGCATTGGATGCTCGCGGAGGAGACCGTCGCCGCTGACAGTGGCCAGAGCGAGGCGCCGGTGGAGAAGCGCCTGATGGGGCGCGCCGCGCAATCGGCGTTCGATCTGCTGCGTCAGCGTTGGCCGGAGGCGCGCAGGCTGTGCGTGCTGTGTGGCGGCGGCAACAATGGCGGTGATGGCTATCTGCTGGCGCGCCTGGCATTGCTGGCGGGCTTCGAGGTGCGAGTCATCGCCTTGACGCCGGAGGATGCCTTGACCGGTGATGCGCAGCTGGCCGCGATCGCGGCGCGCGAGGCTGGTGTCGAGACGCTGGCATGGCCGAAGGCCGATGAGGAGGCGGCGGATGCGCTGCTCAAGGGCTGGCCCTTGCTGGTGGATGCGCTGACCGGCATCGGCCTGCGCGATGCGCCGCGCGGCAGTGTGGTCGAAGCCATCGAGCGCATCAATCACGCTCATCAGCAGGGCGTGCATGTCATGGCGCTGGATGTGCCCTCAGGCTTGAACGCCGCGACAGGCGCGGTCGCGGGTGTCGCCGTGGAAGCGGATGTGACGCTGACGTTTCTGGTCGACAAGCCGGGCCTGCACACCGGACGCGCCGAGCTGCACGCCGGGCACGTCAGTCTGGCGCGCCTGGGCGCGGCGCGCGTGTTGCCGGAGGTGGTCGCGCAGTCGCGAACCGCGGCCTTGCTGGCAGAGGACGCCGTGCAGCGGCTGACACCGCGCTGGCTGGAGTCCGAGCTGGTGCCGCGCTCGCCGCTGGCCCACAAGGGCGATACCGGCAGTGTGCTGGTCTTCGGCGGCGGGCCGGGGCTGGGGGGCTCGGTATTGCTGGCCAGTGAGGCGGCGGCGCGGGCCGGCGCCGGCAAGGTCGCGCTGCTGACGGCGCCCGCGCATATCAGCGCCAGCCTGACGCGCTGCCCTGAGGTCATGGCGCGCGGTCTCAATAGTGGCCCTGAGGGCAGCAACCATGATGGCTTCGCCGTGCTGGAATCACAGCTGGCACAGGCCAGTGTGACGCTGGTCGGGCCGGGCATGGGCACCGAGAGTCTCGAGAGCATGCTGTGGGGCTGGGGCGGCATGTCGCGGGTGCTGGCGGCGGGGCAGCCGCTGGTCGTCGATGCCGATGGCCTGAGCCTGCTGGCCTGGCGCGCGAGCGAAGGCGACATCATCCGTCGCGACGACTGGGTGCTGACGCCGCATCCCGGCGAGGCCGCGCGTTTGCTCGATTGCAGTGTGGCGGACGTCGAACGTGACCGGATCGCAGCCGCAAGAGCGCTTCAGCAGCGTTTCGGCGGCAGCGTGGTGCTCAAGGGCGCGGGCAGTCTGGTGGCGAGTCCTGCGGGGGGGCTCGAGGGGCCGGCGGTGGCGCTCTGCCCCTATGGCAATCCGGGCATGGCCAGTGGCGGCATGGGCGATGTGCTGGGTGGCATCATCGCGGGTCTGGCGGCGCAGGCGCTCAACGGCGGCTTCGATGCACGCCAGCCGCGTTCCTCCCAGGATGAGGCGGCGCAGGCCCGGCGAGTCACGCGCGCCATGGCGCAGGCGGCCAGGCTTGGGGTGCTGGTGCATGCCCTGGCGGCCGACCGGGCGGTACAGGAGCGTGGTGAACGTGGCCTGCTCGCGGGTGATCTGGCATCCTATATGCATTTATTGCTCAATCCACGGGCCCGAGATGCGCATACTTCTGTCTGATGAAAACGCCCAGGTTGCCTTCGGCACTCAATTGGGAAATATCCTTGCCGGCCGCGGGCTGGTGTTCCTTGAGGGTGAGCTGGGGGCGGGCAAGACGACCCTGACCCGCGGCGTGCTGCGCGCCTATGGTCACCAGGGTGCGGTCAAGAGCCCGACCTACACCCTGGTGGAGCCCTACGTGCTGCCACGGGCCGAGGGTGGCGAGTGGCACATCAACCACTTCGATCTCTACCGCCTCGCCGACCCTGAAGAGCTCGAGTTCATCGGGGGGCGCGATCTGCTCGCCGCCGACAGCCTGGCGCTGATCGAGTGGCCGAGCTGTGGTCAGGGCTTTCTGCCCACGCCGGATCTGCGCATCACGCTGTTCGTCGCCGACGAAGGACGCGAGGCCGAATTGACTGCCCTGACACCGCGAGGTGAGGGTTGGTTGGCAACACTGGCCGAGCGCCGAACCTCTCAGGCATGATGACGCCGTTCCGCTTGCGTTGTCTGGCGGCGCAGTGTCCGATCATTCGTTATCTTCATTCATGTTCTTTCTGTCTGGGTCATCCTGTCTGATGCCTGAAATAGCGTCCAAAATCCCCCGTATGCGTCTGGCGCGCAGCTTCCGTCGCTGGCTGGCGGGTGGCGTCGTCTGCTCGCTTGCCAGTCTGGTGCTGGCGCCGCAGGCGCTGGCCGCCAAGGTCGAGAACCTGCGCCTGTGGACCGCACCGGACCACACGCGGCTGGTGTTCGATCTCGACAGTGCCGCCAAGGCCAAGGTCTTCGGCCTCGACAATCCGCGCCGTCTGGTGATCGACCTTGCCGGCAGCGAAGTGGCCAGTGCCGCGGTCGAGCGCAAGTTCGCCGCGCTGAATCTCGAAGGCAGTGCCATCAAGTCGATCCGCAGCGGGCGTCAGGGGGATGCCCTGCGTGTGGTGCTCGACCTGACGCGCCCGGTCAATCCCAAGGACTTCACGCTGGCGCCGAATGCCAAGTACGGCAATCGCCTGGTGGTGGATCTCGAGTTCCCCGGCGAGTCGGCGGTCGAGAACCCCATCGACCCCATCGAGGCCCGTATCCGCGAGCAGGAACAGGCCGCGGCCAAGCGCAAGCTGAAGGGCGAGCCGGCGGAACCTGTGGTCAATACGCAGGCGGCGGCACATCCCAAGCGTGACATCATCATCGCGATCGACCCTGGCCACGGCGGGGAAGACCCGGGCGCCAGCGGCCCCAGCGGGACTCGTGAGAAGGATGTGGTGCTCAAGATCGGCAAGCGCCTCAAGCGCATGTTCGATGCCCAGCCCGGCTTCAAGGCCATCCTGACCCGCAACAGCGATTACTACATTCCGCTGCGCAAGCGCACCGAGATCGCGCGTGAGCAGAAGGCGGACTTCTTCGTCTCGATTCACGCCGATGCCTTCAACAGCCCGCGCCCGCACGGCAGCTCGGTCTTTGCGCTCTCAAGCCGCGGGGCGACGTCCGAGACCGCACGCTGGCTGGCCGCCACTGAAAACCGTGCTGACCTGATCGGGGGCGTGGATGGCAATCTCAGCCTGAATGACAAGGATGAGATGCTGCGTGGCGTCTTGCTCGACCTGACCATGACCGCAACGCTCAATGACTCGCTGGCGGCGGGTAGCGGCGTGCTGGCCAACCTCGGACGCATGAATTCCCTGCACAAGCGACAGGTGGAGCAGGCGGGCTTCGTGGTGCTCAAGTCGCCGGATATCCCCTCGCTGCTGGTGGAGACGGGCTTCATCTCCAATCCCCAGGAAGAGCGCAACCTCAACAGCGGCCCCTATCAGGAGAAGCTGGCGCGCTCGATCTTCTCGGGAATCCAGAGCCACTTCGAGCGCAATCCGCCGCCCGCGAGTCTGCTGGCATGGCAGCGCAGCCAGGCACGCGGTGGCAACGGCGGCGAATATCGCGTCAAGAGTGGCGATACGCTGTCGGAAGTGGCCCAGCGCCACAACGTGAGCATGGCGGCCCTCAAGCAGGCCAACAACATGAGTGGCGACACGGTGCGCGTGGGCCAGCTGCTCAAGATCCCGCGCAGCTGAACCTGACGTCATGAAGTCGCCCTGACCGCGCCTTGCGTTGGCGGGGCGCAGACACTGTCCGCTGATGCAGTTCCGGCATGCGTTGCTTGCCGTGGCTGGGTCGGCGGACAGTATCGTTTTCAGAGAAGCGGCGTTTTTCGCTCGTGTATCCAGGAGTCTATCGATGTCTGACGAGCTGACCGACATGCAGCCCGCTCGCCCTGGCGAGCGACGGATCCGTATCCTCAATCCGCGCCTTGCCAACCAGATCGCGGCGGGTGAGGTCGTGGAGCGGCCGGCTTCCGTTGTCAAGGAGCTGGTCGAGAACGCCATCGATGCCGGCAGCACCCGCATCGAGCTGGAGCTGGAAGGTGGCGGTGCGCGGCTGATTCGCGTGCGCGACAACGGCTGCGGCATCACCGAGGAAGACCTGCCGCTGGCGCTGTCACGGCATGCGACCAGCAAGATCGAGAGCCTGGATGATCTCGAGGGCGTGGCGAGCCTCGGTTTCCGGGGCGAGGCACTGGCCTCGATCAGTTCGGTCTCGCGGCTGGAGCTGTTCTCGAATGTCTCGGAGGAACCGGCCAATGGCTGGCGGGTGGTGGCGGAAGGGCGCGAGATGGCGCCGCGCGTCTCCCCGGCGCCGCATCCGCGTGGCACCAGCGTCGCGGTGCGTGATCTGTTCTTCAATACGCCGGCGCGCCGCAAGTTCATGCGCACCGAGAAGACCGAGTTCGGTCATGTCGAGGAAAGCTTCCGGCGGCTGGCATTGTCACGCCACGACATCGGCTGGACGCTGCGCCACAACCAGAAGGTGGTGCACCAGCTGCGCGCCGGTGAAGACACCCTGACGGTGGAGCGGCGCATCGGTGCGTTGCTGGGGCGCAACTTCCTCGAGCATGCGCTGCATCTGGATATCGAGGCCTCCGGCCTGCGCCTGTCCGGCTGGGTGGGCTTGCCGACGCACTCGCGTGCCCAGGCCGATCAGCAGTACTTCTTCGTCAATGGCCGCGTGGTGCGCGACCGCCTGGTCGCGCATGCCGTGCGTCAGGCCTATCGCGATGTGCTGTTCCATGGTCGGCATCCGGTGTTCGTGCTCTACCTGGAGCTCGACCCGACGGTGGTAGATGTCAATGTTCACCCGACCAAGCACGAAGTGCGCTTCCGGGACGGGCGCCTGGTGCATGACTTCCTGTTCTCGAGCCTGCACAAGGCGCTGGCCGAGGTGCGCCCCGGTGACAACAGCGCCGCGCCTACCGGCATCGAGGGGCAGGAGAAGGAAGAGGACCCCGGCTGGCAGCAGCAGGGCATGCGCCTTGGCCGTCAGGAACAGGATGCCCAGCCAAATGCCGCCACTGAACAGCAACCGTCATCGGCCGGTCCGCAGGCCGGGGGCGACTCGTCAGCCTCGCCAAGCGCGCCTGCAGGCCGCCCTGCGGCCCCCTGGCAGCCTTCCTCGCAGCTGCCGCCTGCCGGTGATGGTCGCTCCAGCGAACGCCTGAGTGCCGAGCGTGTGCGTCAGTTCATGGCCGGCTATCGGGCACTGCACCCCAGCGAAGATCATCTGCTCACGCCGGGTGGCGGCGCAGGCGGCGCGGGCGTGGCCAATGATCCGGCGGCGATCGCCAGTGCCGAACGTGAGGCACGGCGTGCGCCACGTGTCACGCTGGGCGAAGGTGGCCGCGAGGGTGACGGGCCAGGGCAGGGCGCAGGACAGGGCGCAGGACAGGGCAGTGCGCAGGCCGGTGTCGGGGAGTCTGCGCCCGGCTGGCGGGTCGACTCGGCGCCGGCGGGAGCGCCTTCCAGCGACGCAGGGCCTGGCATGTCGGCGCCGTCTGTCTCAGGCAGTTCGGTCTCGGGTGGTTCGGTCTCAGGCAGCTCGGCAGTGGTGATGCGTGGTCTGCCGGCCCAGAGTGACGACGATGACACGCCGCCGCTGGGCTACGCCGTGGCGCAGCTGCACGGCGTCTATATCCTGTCGCAGACCTCGCGCGGGCTGGTGATGGTCGACATGCATGCCGCTCATGAGCGCATCACCTATGAGCGCATGAAGCAGCACGTTCACGGTGGCGGCCATCTGGAGGCCCAGCCGCTGCTGGTGCCGGTGTCGCTGGCGGTCAGTTCGCGTGAGATGGGTACCTTCGAGCGCGAGTCCGAGGCGTTCACGCGTCTGGGCGTCGAGCTGGACGCTGCCGGGCCGGAAACTCTGCTGGTGCGTCAGGTGCCGGTCGTGCTCGGCAATGCCGATGTGGAGCCCCTGGTGCGCGGCATGCTGGAAGATCTCGAGCGCTATGGACGCAGTGACCGCATGGAGGCGCACATGAATGAACTGCTCGCCGACATGGCGTGTCGCGGCAGCGTGCGCGCTAACCGCCGTCTGACGATTCCGGAAATGAATGCCCTGCTGCGTGACATGGAGCGCACCGAGCGCTCCGGGCAATGCAATCATGGCCGGCCGACCTGGACCGAGCTTTCGATGCATGAGCTCGACAAGCTGTTCCTGCGCGGCCAGTAGATGACGCCCCGTGTCGTAGCGGTTCACCCCTGATTCACCTCCCAGCCCAGACAATAGGCCATGACCCAGATTCAACCCCCTGAAGATTCCCGACACCACGCGCCTGAGGTGGCTGACAAGCCGCCTGTCGTGTTGTTGATGGGGCCGACGGCCTCCGGCAAGACCGACCTCGCCATTCGCTGGCATGAGGAGCAGGGCGCGGAGCTGGTCAGTGTCGATTCGGCGCTGATCTATCGCGGCATGGATATCGGCACGGCCAAGCCGAGCGCGGCAGAGCTGGCCCGAGCGCCACACCGCCTGATCGACTTTCTCGACCCGCTGGAGAGCTATTCCGCCGCCGAGTTTCGTCGCGATGCGCTGGCGCATATCGCCGAGATCCAGTCCCGCGGCAAGATGCCGCTGCTGGTCGGCGGCACCATGATGTATTTCAAGCGTCTATTGGAAGGCGTGGCGGAGCTGCCGGCAGCGGATGCCGAGCTGCGCGCGGAGCTCGAGGCGCGTATCCAGTCCGAGGGTCTGTCGGCGCTGCATGCGCAGCTGGCGCGGCTTGATCCGGCCACGGCACAGCGCATTCGGGCCACTGACCCCCAGCGGCTGACACGCGCGCTGGAGGTCTGTCTGATCAGCGGGCGCCCGATGAGCGAGCTGCTCGCGGAGCAGCCAGAGGCGGAACTTCCGTTCCGGCCGATAGCGATCGCACTGGCGCCCCACGATAGAGCCGTGTTACATGAACGTATCGAGACGCGTTTTGATCAGATGTTGGAACAGGGCTTCATTGCCGAGGTCGAAGCGCTGAAGGCGCGTCCGGAGCTGCATGCGGGCCTGCCCTCGATACGTTGTGTCGGCTACCGTCAGGTGTGGGATTTTCTCGATGGCCATCTGAGCCGGGATGAGATGCGCGAACGCGGCATCATCGCGACGCGTCAACTCGCCAAGCGACAGTTGACCTGGTTGCGGAGCTGGCAGGGGATTCACCCGGTAGATTCCATGGGTGTAGATCCTTACAGTGAAACCTTGAAAATCGTGCGCCAGACCTGCACTTAGCGTAACATGAGCGGTCACGACCCGCGCCCGTGAAGCCCCCTCAAGAGGGCAACCCGGAGCGCTGGCGAACATAACCATACTTACCTCGAACGAGACATTTTTACGGAGAGTCACATGTCCAAAGGTCAATCACTCCAGGACCCGTACCTGAACATCCTGCGCAAGGAACGTATCCCGGTCTCGATCTTCCTGGTCAACGGCATCAAGCTGCAGGGCCAGATCGAATCCTTCGATCAGTTCGTGATCCTGCTGCGCAATACTGTCTCCCAGATGGTTTACAAGCACGCTATCTCGACCGTGGTGCCGTCGCGCAATGTGCGCCTGCCGGCCCAGGATCCGAGCGTGCCGTCCACAGAAAGCTGAAGTTAGAGGCGCTGATTGTTCTTCGAACGACCCGAAGCCGGTGAAACGGCCGTCCTGGTGCATGTCAATTTCCGGGACGAAAAAGAACGCGAGGATGCCGGTGAGCTCCTCGAACTCGTACGTTCGGCAGGCGCCGTGCCGGCGACCCTCATCGAGGGTAGCCGGCCCCGCCCCGACTCCCGTACGTTCATCGGAGAAGGCAAGCTTGAGGAAGTGCAAGAGGCCCTGGCCGTGCACGAAGCCGAGCTGGTCATTTTCAACCATTCATTGAGTCCTTCCCAGCAGCGAAACCTCGAAGCCACGCTCAAGTGTCGCGTCATCGACCGTACCGGTCTGATTCTCGACATCTTTGCCCAGCGTGCGCGGACCCATGAGGGCAAGCTGCAGGTGGAACTCGCACAGCTCGAGTACATGTCCACCCGCCTGGTGCGGGGTTGGACCCACCTTGAGCGTCAGAAAGGCGGTATCGGTCTGCGAGGCCCGGGGGAAACCCAGCTCGAGACTGACCGTCGCCTGTTGCGTGCCCGTATCAAGTCGATCCACAAGCGACTCGAGAAGGTGCACAAGCAGCGCGATCAGAACCGCCGTGCCCGTGCGCGTGCCGAGATCCCGAGCCTGTCGCTGGTCGGCTATACCAACGCCGGCAAGTCGACGCTGTTCAACGCGCTGACCACCTCCGAGGTGTACGCCGCCGATCAGCTGTTCGCGACGCTGGACCCGACGCTGCGTCGTCTGGAGCTCGAGGATGTCGGTCCGGCAGTCCTGGCCGATACCGTCGGCTTCATTCGTCATCTGCCGCACAAGCTGGTGGAAGCCTTCCAGGCGACCCTGCAGGAAGCGGCGGAAGCGGATCTGCTGGTACATGTCATCGACGCCGCAGACCCGGAGAATGACCGCAATACCGAGCAGGTCAATCACGTCCTGAGCGAGATCGATGCCGGTGATGTGCCGCGTCTGTTGGTCATGAACAAGATCGATCGACTCGACATGGCGCCGCGCATCGAGCGTGATGGCTTCGGTCGTCCGCTGGCGGTGTGGCTGTCGGCACGCGACGGCAAGGGGCTGGATCTGCTGATGCAGGCCTTCGCCGAGCTGCTGTCCGACAACGTCATCTCCATGCAGCTGACGCTGGGGCCTGCCAAGTCCCGTCTGCGGGCAGGCCTGCATGAGCTGGACGCGGTCAAGGACGAGCAATATGACGAGCAGGGCAATGCGCTGCTGGACATTCGTCTCGAGAAACGCGACTTTCTGCAGTTGTTGTCGCATCTTGGTGAATCGCCTGAAGATTATCTCGGCGGTGAACATGACGACCGCGAAGCCTGGCAGCGTGAGCTGTCCGCCGAACGCGCGGAAAAGCATCGCGTGTCGGTCACGCACAAGTCCTGATACCGTCTGGTAGCGAGACTTGCGCCGGTGCGCTGCGCTGCGCTCGACGAGAAGTGGCGCGCGACGCAGCATCGCACCGTTGTCGCATTGCAGTGGCAAGCACTACCCGGCATCCATCGCCGCGCACGAATGACGATGGATGCCCTCGCGCAGGGCCTGCCCTGCGCGTCAGAGCAGCGGGCATTCAGCAGGATTGGCTGGATGCCGTCCGACGGACGATGGTCGTCGGGCAGGGCCATGGCCTTCTCCCGCAAGGGACGCGTCGCCATGCCGTACGAGAGAATCGGTCGCCGGAGGCCATCAGGCTCAAGGCATGGAACCGGTCGCAGCTGGCAGGGCGGCGTCATCATAATGACGAGCGGAACATCGACTGAGTGGAGACGACGTATGGCTTGGAATGAGCCGGGTGGCGGCAACCAGCATGACCCGTGGAGCGGCGGTGGTCGCAACGGGGACAAGAAGGGGGGCGGGGGTAGCGGCGGTGGCAATGGTGGACCGCCCGACCTCGACGAAGCGCTGAAGAAATTCCAGGACAAGCTCAACGGCATGCTCGGCAATGGCCGCAAGCGTCGTGGCGGTGCCGGTGGCAATGGCAATGGTGGCAACGGTGGCAGCACCAATGCCTTCGCACTGCCGGGTATCATCGGTGTCATCCTGGTCGCCATCTGGGCGGCTTCCGGTTTCTATCTGGTCGATCAGTCAGAGCGTGGCGTCGTGCTGCGTTTCGGCAAGTACAACGACATCGTCGGTCCGGGCCTGCACTGGAATCCGCCGATCATCGACGATGTGCGTGAGGTCAACGTCACCAAGGTGCGTTCGCTCTCCCAGACCAAGTCGATGCTGACCCAGGACGAGAATATCGTCGAAGTCCAGATGTCCGTGCAGTATCAGGTGTCCAACCCGCGTGACTTCCTGCTCAACGTCCGTGCGCCCGAGATCAGTCTCGAGAACGCCATGGACTCTGCGCTGCGTCACGAAGTCGGCAGTGCCGACATGAACGACATCCTGACCTCCGGTCGTGAACTGCTGGCCAGCAACGTCAAGTCGCGCCTGCAGTCCTATTTGGACAACTACGGTGTCGGCCTGACGCTGCAGACCATCAACGTCGAGTCCACCTCTGCGCCGGCAGCGGTCCAGGATTCCTTCGATGACGTCATCAAGGCGCGTGAGGATCGTCAGCGCACGATCAACCAGGCACTGGCCTACGAGAACTCGATTCTCCCGGAAGCCCAGGGTCAGGCGCAGCGCATCATCGAGGAAGCCGAGGGTTACAAGGAGTCCGTGGTCGCGAAGTCCCAGGGTGAGGCCAACCGCTTCACGTCCCTGCTGACCGAGTACCAGAAGGCGCCGGAAATCATCCGCGAGCGCATGTATCTGGAAACCATGGGTGAAGTGCTCGGCAAGACCAACAAGGTGCTGGTGGATGTCGAGAACGGCAATTCTCTCATGTACCTGCCGTTGGACAAGCTGGCCAACAAGTCCAGTGCTGCCGCCGAAGACAGCAGTGGCATGAGTCGTAGTGAGCTGGACCGTGTGTCCCGACAGGCGAGTGATGCCCTGAGCCGCAGCCAGAGCACTGACAGCAGCAACAGCATCCGTCGGGAGGGTCGTTAATGATCAACAATCGCTCACTGATGGCCGTCGCCGGTCTGGCCGTAGTGGCCTGGCTTGGTAGCAACAGCCTCTACACGGTTGATGAGACCCAGCGCGCCATCAAGCTCAAGTTTGGTGAAGTGGTGGAAGACAACATCCAGCCCGGTCTGCACTTCAAGCTGCCGGTCTACAACACGATCCGTACCTTCGATACGCGCGTGTTGACGCTGGATGCCCAGGCAAGCCGTTATCTGACCCGCGAGAAGAAGGCCGTCATCGTCGACTCCTTCGTCAAGTGGAAGATCGTCGATCCGAAGCGCTACTACGAAGCGACTTCCGGCGACGAGCAGATGGCCGAGCGCCTGATCGCGCCGCGTGTCGACGAGAGTCTGCGTAACGAGTTCGGCAAGCTCGAGCTGGTGCAGATCATCTCCGAGCAGCGTGACGCGCTGATGAAGAAGCCCACCGAAGAGCTCGACGAGGTGATGCGCAAGGAACTGGGGGTGTCGATTCTCGATATCCGCGTCAAGCGTATCGACCTGCCGGACGAAGTCTCCCAGGCGGTCTACGAGCGCATGAAGACCGAGCGTCAGCGTGAGGCACGTGAGTATCGTGCCCAGGGTCAGGAGCAGGCCGAGAAGATTCAGGCCAATGCCGATCGTCGCCGTTCCGTTCTGCTCGCGCAGGCCGAAGAACAGGCGCAGACCCTGCGCGGTGAGGGCGATGCCTCCGCCGCTGCCATCTATGCCGGTGCCTACGGGGCGGATACCGAGTTCTTCCGCTTCTACCGCTCACTGCAGGCCTATCGCGACAGCTTCAAGGGCGATGGCAACATGATGGTCATGCAGCCGGACAGCGAGTTCTTCCGCTTCTTCAAGGACCCGCAGGGTGGCAGCAAGTAAGCAGCATCACTCAGCCCGAAGGCTTGCTTTCGGGGATGTTGCGCGCGGCCTCTGGCAGCATCAGAGGCCGCGCAGTGGATGAACGTCGCTCGAGAGGTCCGCGGGGTTCATCCCACAAGGATTCATGCTAGACTCCTGCAACCGGGCACCGCCCGGTTTTTTTGTGGCCGCTTTTCATGCACAGGCGCAAGGCCGACAGGAAAGCGTCGAGCAGGACCTTGCTTCACGGGTCTCGGTCGGCTGCTGTGAAATCCCCCGCAGGCGTCGCGTTCGTCACGCACGCCAGCCGGGTGAATTTCCTCGCGTCACGAGTCACCCCTTGTCATAAATCTCTCGCAGGATAGCGCAATGACCATCGCAGATCGCTGGCTCCTCCCGGATGGCATGGATGAGGTATTGCCCCCTCAGGCAACCCGTATGGAGGCGCTGCGCCGCGCGCTGCTCGACCTCTATCATCGCTTCGGCTATGACCTGGTGCTGCCGCCGCCCGTCGAATTTCTCGATTCGCTGCTGACCGGCACCGGTACCGAGCTTGATCTGCAGACCTTCAAGCTGACCGACCAGATGACCGGTCGCATGATGGGCGCCAGCGCCGACGTCACCCCGCAGGTGGCGCGCATGGACGCTCACTCCCTGCACCGCGAAGGCCCGGTACGTCTGTGCTACTGCGCCAACGTGCTGCGCACCAAGGCGGACAAGCACCAGGGCGGTCGCAGCCCGGTGCAGGTCGGTGCTGAGCTGTTCGGTCACGCCGGCCTCGAGGCCGACCACGAGATCCTGCACCTGGCACTGACCAGTCTCGAGCAGGCCGGCGCCGGTGAATTGCACCTGGCACTGGGCCATATCGGCATCTATCGTGCCTTGATCGCCGAAGCCGGCATGAATGACGAGTACGAGCGTGAACTGTTCGCCGCCATCGAGCGTAAACAGTATTCCGCTCTCGATGCATTGATCGATCGCGTGGTGGGGGACAAGGTAGTGGCGGGCATGCTCAAGGCGCTGCCGCACCTGCACGGTGATGACGAGATTCTTGCCCAGGCGCGTACCGCCTTCGCCGGCGCACCGGCGGCAGTCGCCAGCGCTCTGGATCAGCTGACGGCGCTGAGCTGCGCGGTCCGCGAGCGTCATCCGCAGGTCACGCTCTATTTCGATCTCGCCGAACTGCGCGGTTACGAGTATCACACCGGCATGGTGTTCGCGGCCTACGTCCCGGGATACGGTCAGGCGCTGGCCAAGGGTGGTCGCTACGACGATACTGGACGTGCCTTCGGTCGTGCGCGTCCTGCCACCGGCTTCTCGATGGACCTCAAGCAGCTGGCCTCGCTGGCCGTGCAGGCCCCGGCCTGCGACGGCATCTGGGCGCCGGCACTCAACGACAGCGCGCTGCGTGAGTGTGTCGATCAGCTGCGTGCCGCTGGCGAGCGTGTCATCGAAGCGCTGCCGGGCCAGACCACCGGCGCGGATGCACACCGTTGCAATCGTGAGCTGGTCAATGGCGACGGCGGCTGGCAGGTCGTCACACTCGATGCCTGAGCTTGTATGACTGAGCTTGTATGACTGAGCTTGAATGGTTGAGCTTCGGTGATCCGAGAGCGATGGCAGCGAGTGACAGATAGCAGAACAGCTGGGGCCACTGGGTCCCGAGGTGCAGCTGCCGACAGGGCAGCTGCACTTGTGAGTGGGTTTTCACCGACGGTTATTCACCGAAAGAGATAGGAACCATGGGCAAGAATGTAGTCGTGCTCGGCACCCAATGGGGTGATGAAGGCAAGGGCAAGGTCGTCGACCTGCTGACCGAATCCGCCAGCGCCGTCGTGCGTTTCCAGGGTGGCCACAACGCGGGTCACACCCTGGTGCTGGACGGCAAGAAGACCGTCCTCCACCTGATCCCGTCCGGCATCCTCCACCCGGGCAAGACCTGCGTCATCGGCAACGGTGTCGTGCTGTCTCCGGAAGCGCTGATCAAGGAAATCCGCGAGCTTGAAGCCAACGACGTGCCGGTGCGTGATCGCCTGCGACTGTCGCCGGCCTGCCCGCTGATCCTGTCCTACCACGTGCGTCTGGACCAGGCGCGCGAGAAGGCCCGTGGCGTCGCCAAGATCGGTACTACCGGTCGCGGCATCGGTCCGGCCTACGAAGACAAGGTCGCGCGTCGTGGTCTGCGTCTGGGTGACATGCTCCACCGTGAGCGTTTTGCCTCCAAGCTGGGCGAAGTGCTGGATTACCACAACTTCGTGCTGCAGCACTATCACGGTGAAGCGCCGGTCGACTTCCAGCAGGTGCTGGACGAAGCCATGGAAATGGCCGAAGAGCTGCGCCCGATGGTCTGCGACACCGTGGATCTGGTCCACTCCGTGCGCAAGGCCAACGAGAACATCCTCTTCGAAGGTGCTCAGGGCTCACTGCTCGACATCGACCACGGTACCTACCCGTACGTCACCAGCTCCAACACCACTGCCGGCGGCACCGCCACCGGTTCCGGCGTCGGCCCGCTGTATCTCGACTACGTGCTGGGCATCACCAAGGCCTACACCACGCGTGTCGGCTCCGGTCCGTTCCCGACCGAGCTGTTCGATGAGTTCGGCCGTCACCTGGCCGAGCGTGGCCACGAATTCGGTGCCACCACCGGTCGTGCGCGTCGTTGTGGTTGGTTCGATGCCGTCGCTCTGCGTCACGCCGTGCAGATCAACTCGGTCAGCGGCATCTGCCTGACCAAGCTGGACGTGCTGGATGGTCTCGAGAACATCCGTGTCTGCATCGGCTATCGCAGCAAGGATGGCGACGTGCTGGACAACCCGGTGGATTCCGAAGGCTACGAAGCCATCGAACCGCTGTACCAGGACCTGCCGGGCTGGAGCGATTCCACCATCGGCGTGCGCGAAGTCGACAAGCTGCCGGCCAACGCCCGCGCTTACATCAGCTTCCTGGAAGAGCAGGTCGGCGTGCCGATCGACATCATCTCCACTGGCCCGGACCGCAACGAGACCATCGTGCTGCGCAACCCGTTCCACGGCTGATCATCACGCATGGCTCACATGAGCCTTGCATGACGGCATGATGGCGTGACCAAGACACCCCGTCGGGAATTCCCCGGCGGGGTGTCTTGCGTTGTGGAGGGGCGCGCGTTGTAGAGATGACTTGTGTTGCAGGTAGGGCTTGCGTTGTAGAGAGGGTGGGGCTGCCGTCATCGCTTACCTGGCGCGCACGGGATTGTTGTACAGGGCACCTGGTCCCTAGGGCAGGGCTGGTAGATATTTTAAATGGGAATGATTGTTATTTTTGTTGTGATCGGCGGCTATCTTGTCGGCAAACTGGTTGCCCAGGTCGCAATTCGACGTTTTCGGTGGGGTCCCCGCTTCACATCGTTCTGATACAGGACTAAAATGGTCCCCAATTAATCTTCCCGTGGTGGAGGCCAGCATGCTGAAGCTTTCCAAGATGACCGATTATGCCGCTGTCGTGATGGCGCGCATCGCCCGCGAGCCGGACTCGGCCCATGCGGCGATCGATCTGGCCGAAAGCGTGCAGCTGCCGCATCCCACCGTGAGCAAGACGCTCAAGGCGCTGGTGCGGGCAGGGCTGCTTGAGTCGCGGCGCGGCGCGCTGGGCGGTTATCGCCTGGCACGCCCGGCCAGCCAGATCACGGCCAGCGACATCATCAGCGCCATCGAAGGCCCGGTGGCCGTGACCGAGTGCAGCCACGCCGACGGCGATTGCGAGCTGGTCAACACCTGCGGGGTGGCCGACAACTGGCAGCGCGTCTCGTACGCCATCAGTGAGCTGCTGGGCAGCGTGACGCTGGCGCATCTGGCGTCATCCGCGCCACTGCGCATGCCGGTGCAACTGCCGATTCAGGCCATCAGCCTGTACGGGGATGACGAACCGCCCCCCATGGCCACGGCAGCCGACAGCACCGGTAAACGCTGAATCCGTTGCCGCGCGACACACGTCGCCGTGGCAACACGAACATTCGAACTTCGCTGCGATTCGGGCGGGGTGATCAGGCATCTGAACAGACCCGGAGCTCTCCGGGAGAGGAGACCAGCATGGCGAGCCAGGAGATGGAGCAGCTTGTACAGCGCGAGTACAAGCAGGGCTTCGTGACCGATATCGAGAGCGACACCATTCCGCCGGGACTGGATGAAAGCGTGATTCGCTTCATCTCGGCCAAGAAGGGTGAGCCGGAGTGGATGCTGGAGTGGCGTCTGGATGCGTATCAGCAGTGGCTGAAGATGAAGGCGCCGTCCTGGGCCCACCTGGATTATCCGGAGATCGACTACCAGGCGATTTCCTACTTCAGCGCGCCGAAGAAGCCGGAAGACCGCCCGCAGAGTCTGGACGAGGTCGACCCCAAGCTACTCGAGACCTACGAGAAGCTGGGTATCCCGCTGCACGAACGTGCCGCACTGGCCGGTGTCGCGGTCGACGCGGTCTTCGACTCCGTGTCTGTGACCACCACCTTCAAGAAGGAGCTGTCCGAGGCGGGCGTCATCTTCTGCTCCATCTCGGAAGCCATCCAGGACTACCCGGAGCTGATCAAGCAGTATCTCGGTACCGTGGTGCCCAAGGCAGACAACTACTTCACCGCGCTGAACGCGGCCGTCTTCACCGATGGCTCCTTCGTGTTCGTGCCGGAAGGCGTCACCTGCCCGATGGAGCTTTCCACCTACTTCCGCATCAACGCCGCCAACACCGGCCAGTTCGAGCGCACCCTGATCATCTGCGAGAAGCAGGCTCAGGTCTCGTATCTGGAAGGCTGTACCGCGCCGCAGCGTGATGACAACCAGCTGCACGCCGCCGTGGTCGAGCTGGTGGCACTGGAAGACGCCTACATCAAGTACTCCACCGTCCAGAACTGGTATCCGGGCGATGAAGATGGCAAGGGCGGCATCTACAACTTCGTCACCAAGCGTGCCGACTGCCGTGGTGACCGCTCCAAGGTCTCCTGGACCCAGGTCGAGACCGGCTCCGCGATCACCTGGAAGTACCCGTCGTGCATCCTGCGCGGCAAGCACAGTGTCGGGGAGTTCTACTCCGTCGCCGTCACCAATGGCCGTCAGCAGGCGGACACCGGTACCAAGATGATCCACATCGGTGAGGGCACCAAGTCCACCATCGTCTCCAAGGGCATCTCGGCCGGTAATTCCGAGCAGTCCTATCGTGGTCTGGTCAAGATCGGCCCGCGGGCCAAGGGCGCGCGCAACTTCACCCAGTGTGACTCGTTGTTGATCGGCGACCGCTGTGGCGCGCACACCTTCCCGTATCAGGAAATCGGCAACGCGACGGCCACCGTCGAGCACGAGGCGACGACCTCCAAGATCGGCGAAGATCAGCTGTTCTACTGCCGTCAGCGCGGCATCAGCGAGGAAGATGCGGTCAACATGATCGTCAATGGCTTCTGCAAGGACGTCTTCCAGGAGCTGCCGATGGAGTTCGCCGTCGAGGCCGAGGCGCTGCTCAACGTCACCCTTGAAGGCGCCGTCGGCTGATCCCGCCGTCCCTTTCGCATTCACCCCATTCTTGAAGGCCGCTCGCGGGCGGCCTGTCAGCAAAAGGTATCAACATGCTCGTAGTCAAAGATCTGCACGTTTCGGTGGAAGGCAAGGAAATCCTCAAGGGTCTCGATCTGACCATCAACAAGGGTGAAGTCCACGCCATCATGGGGCCGAACGGCGCAGGCAAGTCCACGCTGTCTTCCGTGATCGCCGGCAAGGACGGCTATGAAGTGACCTCGGGCACCATTACCTATGAAGGTGAGGATGTGCTGGAGATGGAAGTCGAAGAGCGTGCGCGTGCCGGCATGCTGCTGGGCTTCCAGTACCCGGTGGAAATCCCGGGGGTCAAGAACGTCTACCTGCTCAAGGCGGCGCTGAATGCCAAGCGTGAAGCCGAAGGCCTGGGCGAGATTCCGGCCCCGGAATTCATGAAGCTGATCCGCGAGAAACTGGCCTTCATGCAGATGGACGCCAGCTTCCTGCAGCGCGCCGTCAACGAAGGCTTCTCCGGCGGTGAGAAGAAGCGCAACGAGATCCTGCAGATGCTGGTGCTGGAACCGAAGCTCGCCATGCTCGACGAGATCGACTCCGGCCTCGACATCGATGCCCTCAAGGTCGTCGCCAAGGGCGTCAACTCGCTGCGCAACGAAGACCGCGCCGTGCTGATGGTCACCCACTACCAGCGTCTGCTCGAGCACATCGTGCCGGACCAGATCCACGTGCTGATGGATGGCCGCATCGTCAAGTCCGGCGACAAGTCGCTGGCACTCGAACTCGAAGCCCAGGGCTATGACTGGCTGCAGGAGGAAACCGCGTAATGACAGCACTTGCTACCGCGTCCGTCCCCGGCAGCGAAGCCTTCGCCAGCGAATTCGCTGCCCGCAAGGCCCGCTTTGCGGCTGACCCGAGCTGGATGGCCGCCCGCCGTCAGGCCGGCATCGCCCGCTTTGAAGCCCTCGGCCTGCCGACCCGCAAGGTCGAGGCCTGGAAGTACACCGACACCCAGGCACTGGGTCGTCAGCAATATCGTCTCGCCGACGATGCAAGCCTCGCGCCGGCCGTGAAGGATGCGCTGGCTCTCGACGTCGACGCCTACCGTCTGGTGTTCGTCGATGGCCTCTACAATGCCGAGCTGTCCGATGTGGCAGGCCTGCCCGACACCGTGCGTGTCGTGCCGCTGTCTGACGCCATCGTCAATCAGCCGGAAGTCATCGGCGGCTCGCTGAACCGCCTGACCGGCATCGACTTCACGCCGTTCGTGGCGCTGAACTCCGCCTTCACCGAAGAGGGTGCGGTGATTCAGGTCGGCCCGCGCACGGTGCTCGACAAGCCGGTCTACGTGCTGTTCCTGTCGCGTGCCGCCGTCGAAGGCCAGCCCGTGACCATGAGCCACCCGCGTCTGCTGGTGCAGCTGGGCAGCCGCGCTGAAGCCAGCGTGATCGAGCATCACATCGGTGAGAGCGGCGCGACCAACTTCACCAACATGGTCAGCGAAGTGATGCTGGAGCGCGGCGCCGTGCTCAATCACTACAAGCTGGGCGAAGCCGCCACCGGCGAGACGCATATCGCCTCGCTGCAGGTCGAGCAGCCGCGTGACAGCCAGTATCGCTCCATCAACCTGAACACCGGTGGTGGTTTGGTGCGCAACGACATCGTCTGCGACCTGAACGGCAACAACGCCCATGCACGCCTCGATGGCCTGTTCTTCGGTCGTGATCGCCAGCACGTGGACACCCACTCGCTGGTCAATCACAACGAGGCACTGACGTTCTCCGACGAGAACTACAAGGGCATCCTGGCCGACCGCGCCCGCGGCGTCTTCAATGGCCGCGTGCTGGTCAAGCGCGACAGCCAGCAGATCGAGGCGCATCAGAACAACGCCAACCTGCTGCTGTCGGACCGCGCCGAGATCAACACCAAGCCGGAACTCGAGATCTACGCCGACGACGTCAAGTGCTCCCACGGCACCACGACCGGTCAGCTCGACGAGACCGCCGTGTTCGCGCTGCGCGCCCGTGGCATCGATGAGCAGACCGCCCGTGGCCTTTTGACCCTGGCCTTCGCCAACGAAGTCATGACCGGTCTGGGCATCGACGCCATCGCCGAGCGCATCGAGCGCAGTGTCGCGGGACGCCTGCCGTCACGCTTCCACCTCGATGAGCTGGTCGATCTCAGCGTCGAGCTGGGCGGTGGCGCCGTGGCGGTGGCACGTGATGAGGACTTTGCATGAGCGCACTCGACAACCTGATGCTCGACGTCGTGCGGGTACGCGAGGATTTTCCGATCCTCGAGCGTCGCGTGCATGGTGATGTGCCGCTGATCTATCTGGACAGCGCCGCCACCAGTCAGACGCCGACCGCCGTCATCGACGCGATGAGCGACTACTACCGCAAGACCAATGCCAACATCCACCGTGGCCTGCATACCCTGGCGGATGAGGCGACGGCGGCCTTCGAAGGTACGCGTGAGAAGGTGCGCAGCTTCATCAATGCGCGTCTGACGCGGGAAGTCATCTTCACGCGTGGCACCACCGAGGCGATCAATCTGGTCGCCAACAGCTGGGGAGCCAACTGGCTGAATGCCGGCGATGAAGTGCTGATCTCGGTGATGGAGCATCACGCCAACATCGTGCCGTGGCAGCTTCTGGCCGAGCGTCTCGACATCGTCATCAAGGTCATCCCGTGTGACGACGATGGCGTGCTCGACATGGCGGCTTACCGCGACCTGCTGGGCGAGAAGACACGCCTGGTCTGCGTCAATCAGGTTTCCAACGCCCTGGGCAGCATCAACCCGGTGGCCGAGATGGCGACGCTGGCGCACGCTCACGACGCGCTGATTCTGGTCGATGGCGCCCAGGCGGTGCCGCATCAGCAGGTCGATGTGCGCGAGATCGATGCTGACTTCTATGTCTTCTCGGGCCACAAGATGTACGGCCCGACCGGCATCGGTGTGCTCTACGGCAAGGAAGCGCTGCTGGAGGCGATGCCGCCGTGGCAGGGTGGCGGTGAGATGATCCGCACGGTGTCGTTCGAGAATGGCACCCTGTTCGCGGACCTGCCGCACAAGTTCGAGGCCGGCACGCCGCCCATCGCCGAGGTCATCGGGCTGGGCAAGGCCATCGACTGGCTGGACTGCACCCACATGGCGCTGATCACGCGCTGGGAACAGCAGCTGATGCGCCATGCCAGCGAGCGCATGCGCGAAGTGGACGGCCTGCGCATCATCGGCAACTCGCCTGACAAGGCAGGCGCGATCTCCTTCGTGGTCGATGGTGCCCACGCCCAGGATATCGGTCTGCTGATCGACCAGCTGGGGGTCGCCATCCGTACCGGCCACCACTGCGCGCAGCCGGTGCTGCGTCGCTTCGGTGTCGATGCCACCTGTCGGGCCTCCTTCGCGGCCTACAACACGCCGGAAGAGATCGACATGTTCGTCGATGCCCTGCAGCGTGTGCTGACCATGGTGCGCTGAGCACCACCCTGCGGTGGCCCTGACGGGCGCTGATCAATGAGGCTCGCGCATGGCGGGCCTCATTGGTATCGGCACTTGCCAGGGGATGTTGTCACCCGCACGTCTTGAGTGAACCAACAGAATTCACGAGCCGCATGCCTGTCATGCGGCTCGGCAAGGAGAGGGCATGAGCCACACTGAAGACCAGCTGGCCAGCCTCGGCAAGGGCCAGAAGATGCCGTTGCAGCGGGACGTGGAGGGCATCTCGGTACCGTTCGGCAAGTCGGTGACCCTGCACGAGGACTCGGTGGTCGAAGTCATGCAGGCCAAGGGCAGCACCGTCAGCGTCGCCTTCGAGGGTCGCATGTACCTGATCGAGAGCTTCAGCCTCGATGCGCTGGGGCTGGACGCCGTGCCGCGTCCGCATCTGCCTGCCGGCCAGAGCGATGCCGACATCGAGGCCTTCGTCTGGGCCCAGCTGCGCACCTGCTTCGACCCCGAGATCCCGGTCGACATCGTCGAGCTGGGGCTGGTCTATGGCTGTCGTATCGACACCCTGATCAGCGGCGAGAAGATGGTCAATCTCAAGATGACGTTGACCGCGCCGGGCTGCGGCATGGGCAACGTGATCGCCGAGGACGCCAAGCGCAAGATTCTTGGCGCCGAGGATGTCTCCAAGGTCCATGTCGAGATCGTGTTCTCGCCTGCCTGGTCGCGCGAGATGATGAGTGAGGATGCCCGCCTGGAACTGGGCATGTTCTGAACATCATCAGCGCCCCTTAGTCGTCTGCTGTTGTCGCCCTTTATTGTCTGCGGCCCCCTGGAGGCCTTGCATGGCCGTCAGTCGCAGTAACACTTGGGCGAGATGCAGCAAACGCAACCGGATGGGCGGGAACCTCTCGTCCATCCGGCTATCCAATTCACGTTGCTGAGCGTCCGGGCAAGTTGCTGCCTCGGGCCGCGTCGGCACGTCCGTTTGACGGTTTCCGTATCACCTGCCTCAAGGAAGACTCCCCAATGCGATTCCAGACTGCGCTGCGCACCCTGACCGCCACCCTGATCCTGAGCACCGCTGCCAGCGCGCAGGCCGCCTGGAAGCTGGATGGCGATGTGTCACAGCTGAGCTTCCAGACCACCAAGATGGCCAAGTCGGGCGCCAGCACCGTCGAGACGGATGCTTTCACCTCCTGGCGGGCGCGCGTCAATGACGCCGGTCAGCTGTCGGTGGAGATCGACCTCGACTCCGCCAGTACCGGCATTGACATTCGTGACCAGCGCGTCAGCGAGAAGCTGTTCGAGTCCGGCACCTATCCGTTGGCCGTGATGACCGCCAGTCTCGACATGCCGACCCTCAAGGTGATGGAGCCGGGTGATACTCAGAAAGTGGATGTCGAAGGCCAGCTGACGCTGCACGACAACACCCAGAACCTGCCGATGAGCCTGCAGGTGACACGCCTGCGTGGCGATCGCTGGCTGGTGCAGACCCTCACGCCTGTGATGGTCGACGCTGAGCAGTTCGCGCTGGTTGATGGCATTCGCACCCTGCGTGACCTGGCCGGGCTTGGCAACATCGCGACCCAGGTGCCAGTCAACGTCAAGGCCGTGATGGTGCAGGAAGACTGAGCGGAGTCACCCGCATGCGTGGCCGGGGAACAGTCAGTGCTGGCAGAGCCTCGGCCGCTTGGGTAGGCTGGGCGCTCATGCCTGCACGATGTGACGGTAACGGCAGGAAAGACAGGCAGGGATGGGCGTGAGGAAGAGATGCAGCGAGTGATCATGCGGGCTGGCTGGACCATCGTCGGTCTGCTGGCCGCCGGTGCAATGACGGTGGTCGGGCTCAACCTCTGGGTCGTGATGGCAACGCACGATCGCATTGCCACGTCACCGCTGACCTGTCAGAGCCGTGAGGTGGGGATCGTGTTCGGCACCTCCCACGGCCTGGTGGGCGGGGGCAGCAATCCGCACTATCAGGCGCGCCTCGATACCGCCGCCCAGCTCTACCGCCTGCGCCGCGTTTCCAACCTGCTGCTCTCGGGAGACAACCGCACGCGTTACTACAATGAGCCGATGACCATGTGGCGTGATCTGCGAGCACGCAACGTGCCGCAGGAGTTCATGACGCTCGATTACGCGGGCTTCTCCACCTTCGATACCCTCGTGCGAGCGCACAAGGTCTTCGGTGTCGACGAGGCGGTGCTGGTCACCCAGCCGTGGCACCTGCCGCGCGCGCTGTTCATCGCCGATGCACTGGGTCTGGAGGCGGTGGGCTGTCCGGCCATCTCCGAGCGCCAGCCGCCGGGGCTCAAGCTGATGCTGCGCGAGTGGCTGGCCCGTGCGGCGACAGTGGGTGATCTCTACCTGTGGGGGCGCAAGCCGCGCTTCCTCGGGCCGCAGGAGTCGCTGCCGACGCCGGTGTTGTCATCGCACTCATCATCGCATCCCTCATCATCTCACTCCTCAGACAAGCACGTGATGTCGACGCGAGAGGACTCCGTGACAGCCGGAGCAGGGCAGCAGGCCGCTCCCAATCGTGATGTGGCGGATGGAGTGGAAGTGGCGGATGGAGTGGATGTGACGGATAAAGAGAATGCTGCCGACACGCCGGACCCGCATGCCCTCGCGCGTCAGGCGCAGGCAAGCCTGCTGGCCAGTCTGCCCGGAGTGAAGCAGGCATTGCTCCAGTGGCTGCCTGTCAGGTCTGATACGAACTAGCCGCGCATTGGCCTCGTCAGACGCACAAGGTCAACACGAAAACGCCCCGCACTTCCTTTGGAAGGCGGGGCGTCTTGCGTTCACGGCCTGGCGGCGGGCAGGTGGCTAGCCGGCGCGGCGGCGGGCGGCCTGACCTGTCTGGTGACGGTACAGCTCGCGGATCAGATGGCGGCAGTTGTGGAAGATGCCTTCCAGTACCTTTTCCATGCTGTCAGGCAGTGGATGCGTGAAGGCGGTCGAGCAGGCCTGCATCAGGACGCGTTCCTGTTCGAGCAACTCGTTGATCAGCACCTGATTGTCATTGCCGACGATGCTCTTCAGGCGACTCCATAGCCACATGTAGTCATCGCGCTCGACATCGGCGTCGCGCGGCATCAGGCTCAGATGCTTGCGTGTCTCGACTTCCAGGGCCTGTTTGAGCTCGACACGGCTCGCATAGAAGGGCTCGAAGGCCTTCAGGAGCGCGGGACGCAGCCGTTCGGCGTTATCCTCGAAATAATCAAGACTGTCTGCCAGGGCTTCCTGGACGCTATCCATCGCCACCTGGCGATTGTCGAGAAACATGGGCGGTCACCTCCTCCGTCAGAAGAGATTGTGCGGGTGAAAACAGTGTTTTTCTACCCCTGAAGGGCAGAAAGTCAGGATATTTATTCCCGCACTGTCAATCCCTGCAGTTTACGACAATACAATGACGTTCTGGTGACGATCATCGTTGCCTTTCAGGCGCTGGCCTTGCCCTGTTTCCATCGCTCACGCTTGTGCACGCGCGGCCATCTGACCCAGAGACGCCAAGGGTGCAGTCATGACGACCTGCACCCTTGATCAAGCGTTGCGCGCAATGCTCTCAGGCTTCAGCGCTAAGGCTCAAGCCCTCAGCCCTCAGCCCTTAGCCCTTGGGCTTGGGCGGAATCTTCTTGGCCGGCGCGGCGGACTTGGCGATGTGATCGATGATCAGACCGGCGATGTCCTTGCCGGTGGCCGTCTCGATGCCCTGCAGGCCCGGCGAGGAGTTCACTTCCATGATCACTGGGCCATGATTGGCGCGCAGCAGGTCGACACCGGCGACGGACAGGCCCATGGCCTTGGCGGCGCGGATGGCGGTGGAGCGCTCTTCCGGCGTGATGCGGATCTCGCTCGCGGTGCCGCCACGGTGCAGGTTGGAGCGGAACTCGCCATCGGCCGCCTGACGCTTCATGGACGCCACCACCTTGTCACCCACCACCAGGCAGCGGATGTCGGCGCCACGCGCTTCCTTGATGTATTCCTGCACCATGATGTTGGCTTTCATGCCCATGAAAGCCTGGATCACGCTCTCGGCGGCCTGGTTGGTCTCGGCGAGTACCACGCCGATGCCCTGGGTGCCTTCCAGCAGCTTGATGACCAGCGGCGCGCCCTTGACCATGGTGATCAGGTCGGGGATGTCATCCGGCGAATGCGCGAAGCCGGTGACCGGCAGGCCCAGCCCCTTGCGCGACAGCAGCTGCAGGGAGCGCAGCTTGTCGCGTGAGCGGGAGATGGCCACGGAATCATTGACCACGTAGGTGCCCATCATCTCGAACTGGCGCAGCACGGCGCAGCCATAGAAGGTGACCGAGGCACCGATGCGCGGCACGACCGCATCGAAGTGCTCGATCTCGGCACCCTTGTAATGGATGGACGGGCGGTGCGAGGCGATGTTCATGTAGCAACGCAGCGTGTCCACCACGCGCGCGGTGTGGCCACGTGCCTCGGCGGCCTCGATCAGGCGACGGGTGGAGTAGAGGCGTGAGTTACGCGACAGGATACCGATATGCATGAAATCCTCCGGAGCCGAATGGGCCAGACAGAGATAGGAATGAATCAGAAGAAGACTGACGTGATGCCCGTCAGGAGGCGTGGTATTCGCCGGTGAAGCCTTTGTCGAATCGAGGCGTCACGCGATGCAGATGGCACCGGGGCCAGCGTCTTGAGGCGAGATGCCGAAGCATGCCGCCGCGCGCCTGGCTGGTGCCGTCAGGGTTCGCCGTGCAGATAGGCGGCGCCCGGTGCGACCAGCAGGCGACGCAGGGCACGGCGCCCCAGCAGAATGGGGTGACGCATCTGGGAGCGGTCCACCAGCGTCATGTCGATATCGTAGTCGAGCCCGGCCAGCTTCATGCGCGAGCGAATCGCGTAGCGCCACTCGGCCTGACCATTGGATGAGCGCACGCGGCGGCGATCATGCACCGGCGTCTCGACCGTATGCGGCGGGGAGTCGCTACCGCCGGTCCGGGTGATGAAGCGAACCCACAGATCATCGTTATGTTCGAAGACCTCGATGCTCTCGGCATGCAGCGCACTGGAATGCGCACCGGTGTCGATCTTGGCATTGAGGTGCAGCTTGAGTTCCGGCAGCTCGATCAGCTCACGCCGACCCACCACGCCCCGCGGACGAAAGCCCAGCAGGTCATGATTCAGTGTCTTGAGATCGAGGGGCGGTGCCTTGTCGATGTGATGACGCGAAGTGTTCTTGTGATGCGACATGTTTCATCCTGAATCAGAGGGCGTGAGCGAAGCGGGCAGCGGCTCACGGCATGAAGACACCGGGCAGGCGCGGCACAGCGTAATGTGCGTTGCCGGCATGGCGGGGTAATGGCCAGGCGGGCGCGCAGCATAGTCACTTAACGTACTGACAGCAATCCTTGCTGAAGCCTCTTTTTTCGCCTCACGAATCGGAGATGACGGTGGCGCTGGCAACGCCCGGCAAAACCGCCCCGGGCACGCGGTCATGGCACGCGGTGATGGCGCGCTTTCATCGCCGTCAGACGCCTCGCTTGCGGGCGCTGGGCAAGTCACCCACGGCCACAGGCGCGGGTGGCATCGTGCAACTGGCGCGTCGCAACTTGCCCTGTTCACCGGTGCCGATCAGCCCCGATTCCACGACTCGATCAAGTGTCCGATCAAGTGTCGTGGGTTATGCGCATGATCTCAAGCACTGTCACCTGTGGGCATGCCCGGCGTCAATGACGCGGGGCAGGATTGCCGGTATCGGCCTGGCGAGTTAGGGCGGCGAGCGCCTGACCCAGCGGACTGTCCGCGCTTGCATTGCGCAGCGTCATCAGCACCGGCAGACGCAGACGCGGAATCAGGGCGAGGTCGCGGGCCAGGGCAGCGAAGTTGGCCTGCGGGCAGCTGGCCAGGCGGGTCAGGAAGGCCGGCAGACGTTCGGCATCTTCCAGGTGGGCGTAGCCGCGCGCGGCGATTGCGACCAGCACGTCGACATTGACGGCCTCGTCGTCGGCCAGCAGGGCATCGATCCACTCCGCCGCCGCAGGCCGTGGGCTGGCACCGGCGGCCCGCAGGCAGGCGCACAGCGTCTCCAGGTCCCCCAGGTCACGCGCGGCCTGGCCACGCGCGATCAGGGCGGAGAGCAGCTCGGTCTCGTATTCCTCCGGCAGCTGGCCAGCCAGCTGGGCATGGGCGGGCGGCGCCTGCTCCAGACACAGCGCGATGGCGCGCAGCGGCGTATCCGGCAGGTCAGCCAGACGCTGCACGAAGGCGGCGGCAAGCTCGCCGGACAACTCGCCGCGTCGTGTCAGCACGTCGGCAATGCCCTGCAGGCCCAGTGACGGCCAGTCATCCAGCGGTAGCTGGGCGGTGAGATACTGCTCGGCGAGCTCGTAGTACTGGCTGGCAGGGCGGTCACAATCGAGGCTGGCGCGGGCGTGCAGCATGGCGCGCAGGCTGTCATCCGGCGTGAAGGCCAGCGGGTTGTCCTGCATCAGGTTGTCGATCTTGCCTGCCTCGGCCTGCTGGAGATCAGGCCGGCCGACGGTCAGCGCCGTCTGACCCAGCGTCGTGATCAGGCGTTCGAGGAAGGCGTCGCGTTGCGCGGGAGACAGACGGCCTTCCTCATCCAGCGGCAAGGCCAGAAACCACACCAGCGGATCGTCGAGCCCGGCCGGACGGAACACGCATGCCAGGCGTGCCTGGCCCTTGAAGGGCTGCTCCCACGGCTGCTGTTCGGTCTCGAAGGCTTCGAGTTGCTCAAGACTGAGCGGCGCCAGGGTGCGACCCAGGTGATAAAGGTGCAGCTCGGCGCCGGTGCGTGTGAAGAAGTTGCTCAAGGAAGAGAGAGGAGTCATGAGGCTCACCACGGCTGTGTCTCCGCCACGCCTCGGCTTGGCGTGTGGAAGAACGGAAGAAAAGAGTCTTGTCGAGCATCATTGCCAGGCGTGGCATGTGTCGTTGAGTGACAGCTGCCGGCGCGTGACATGTGCCTGAGCATGTCTGGAATGGCAGCGACTTTAGCGATTCACCGGCTGTCATGCCACCCGCTGGCGTGTGATGGCGGCCAGAGGGAAGAGGGCGACCTGATCCTATTATGGCCGCTCTTTCGGCCCGTAACGGCTTGACAGATTACGCGGCACCTCAAGTCCCGCTGAGCGTTTTGCAGGTTGATGATTTTTTGATCAATTTTCGTCATCCCACGACTGGCGTGGCTTGCAGCGTGACCGAGGCGGGTTATCCACAGCATCGTCCACGGATGGCGTGAATAACTGTCATCCACTTGTCGTCAGGCTGACATCTAGCGCTGCAGGTAGCCCAGACGGCGTCACTGGCCCGCCATGACAGGCATGCTAGAATCGCGCTCATTGACAGAATTGCTGTCTTATTCCTTCTGGTTATGTCCTTAAGGGATGAAATGATTGGGAATGCGGGGCAGTCCCGTTATCCTATACAACCAAATCACATATAAAAGGCTGTGCTTATACCTGTTCTGTTGGCTAGACATCCGCGATCAGCCGAATGTCAGCGACCGTCCAGCGCCAATGGCTCAGTCTTGCGATCCACGAGGAATCCCGATGCGCCAATCACGTTCGCTCGCAGCTGTCTTCTCTTCTACCGCTCTCAAGGGCGCCGTGATGGCTGCCGCGCTGGGCGCGACCACCCTGGGCAGCCTGGCGGCACAGGCTGACACCCTCAAGGTCGGCATGTCGGGCGGCTACTTCCCGTTCACCTTCGTCAAGCAGGACAAGCTGCAGGGCTTTGAAGTGGATGTCCTCAACGCCGTCGGCGAGATCACCGGCGACGACATCGAATTCGTGACCATGAGCTTCTCCGGCCTGATCGGCTCGCTGGAAGCCGGCCGCATCGACACCGTGGCCAACCAGATCACCATCACCGATGCACGCCAGGCCAAGTTCGCCTTCACCCAGCCCTACGTCTACGACGGGGCTCAGGTGGTCAAGCGTCGCGGCAATGACGAGATAACCGGCGTCGAGTCCCTCAAGGGCCACAGCGTGGCGGTCAACCTGGGCTCCAACTACGAAGCGCTGATGAAAGAGCTGCCGTACGCCGACCAGATCGACATCAAGACCTATGAGTCCAACATCGAGCAGGACACCGCTCTGGGCCGTGTCGATGCCTTCGTGATGGACCGCGTCAGCGCAAGCCAGGTGATCCAGAAGACGCCGCTGCCGCTGGAACTGGCTGGCAAGCCGTTCTCGCGTCTGGAGAACGCACTGCCGTTCCGCAAGGACGCCGAAGGCGAGGCCAAGCGTGACGAGGTGGATGCCGCGCTGACCGAGCTCAAGGAAAATGGCCGCCTGGCCGAGATTTCCAACAAGTGGTTCGGCAACGACATCACCACGCCTTGAACATTGCTTGCTGCGCCCTGATACAAGGGCGCATGCCAGGATGTCATGTGCAAACGGGGTGACGGCTTGACCGTCGCCCCGTTGTCGTCATGTCGACGGGTGTCTTTCCAGACCCTCAGCCAAGCCCCCAGCCTGTCCGGATAACGAATGGATACTCTCAATATCGATTACATGCTTGGCCTGTTGCCGGTCATGCTCAAATACCTGCCACTGACACTCAAGATGGCCTGTATCGGCATGGTGGCCGCGCTGGTGCTGGCCTCGCTGTTGGCGGTAGTGCGGGTGCTCAAGGTGCCGGTGCTGAATGCGCTGACCATCGTGTTCATCTCCTTCTTCCGCGGCACGCCGCTGCTGGTGCAGTTGTTCCTGTTCTACTACGGCCTGCCGCAGGTGATGGCGTTCCTGACCCAGATCGATGGCGTCACCGCGACGATTCTCGGCCTGACGCTGCACTTCTCGGCCTACATGGCCGAATCCATCCGCGCTGCCATCGTCGGGGTCGATCGCAGCCAGACCGAAGCGGCGCTCTCCATCGGCATGACCAATGTCCAGCTGATGCGACGCATCGTGCTGCCCCAGGCGGCCCGCGTGGCGGCCCCCACGCTGATGAACTACTTCGTGGACATGATCAAGTCCACGTCGCTGGCCTTCACGCTGGGGGTGACCGAGTTGATGGGCGCGACCCAGAAGGAAGCGGCCAGCAGCTTCCTGTACTTTGAATCCTTCATCATGGTGGCCATCGTCTACTGGGTGATGGTGGAAGGGCTGTCCTTCGTGCAGCGCTGGATGGAGAAACGTCTCAACAAGGCCTATCAGCGATGATTGCAGCCAGAAACCTGGTCAAGAAATTCGGCGGGCAGGCCGTACTCGATGGCATCACTCTGGAAGTGAAGCAGGGTGAGATCATCGTCGTCATCGGCCCGTCAGGCACCGGCAAGTCCACGCTGCTGCGCTGCATCAACTTCCTCGAGCAGCCCGATGGTGGCGAGATCCAGATCGGCGAGCGCAAGGTCGAGGCTACACGCGCCAGCCGTCACGACATTCTCGGTCTGCGTCGCAGCAGTGCCTTCGTGTTCCAGAACTATGCGCTGTTCGCCAACAAGACGGCGCTGGAGAACATTGCCGAGGGCCTGATCGTCGTCAACGGCTGGCCCAAGGCCAAGGCGCACCAGCGAGCGCGCGAGATTCTCGAGCGTATCGGCATGAGCGAGAAGGCGGACGCCTTCCCGGCGGCTCTGTCAGGCGGTCAGCAGCAGCGTATCGGCATCGGGCGCGCCATGGCCGCCCAGGCCGAGGTGATCCTGTTCGATGAGCCGACCTCGGCACTGGACCCGGAATGGGTCGATGAGGTGCTGGAGCTGATGAAGCAGCTGGCGGTCGAGCGCCAGACCATGATCGTGGTCACCCACGAGATGCAGTTCGCGCGGGAAGTCGCCGACCGCGTCATCTTCATGGAAGGCGGGCGTATCGTCGAGCAGGGGCCGCCGAGTCAGCTGTTCAGCGCGCCGAAGGATGACCGCACGCGCGCCTTCCTGCGCAAGGTGCTGGATGAAGTGCCGCCGCAGTGCGCCGAGGGCATCTGATACTGCCCGGTTGAGGTAATGCCCCTCAGGTCACGTGAGGTAACGCCTCGGGCAGTACCTGCGACAGACACAACGGCCACCGCGATATCCATCGCGGTGGCCGTTGTCGTTTCGCTGGCGGTGATCATTAATCCGTTTCTGGTGTTGCAGGGCGCGTTCAGGGCGCGTTCAGGGCGACGCTTCATGGGGCCGCAGCGTGTGGCTAGCCGTGGCGGGGCATCGAGCGCACCTTGTCGAAGGCTTCCTGAAGCGCCATCGAGACGCGCTCTTCCAGCAGCTCCTGCTCGGCGGGTGCCATGTAGAACGCCATGTCGACGTCGTGGCGGATATAGCGGGGCGCCAGCTGATTGAGCGCGATGCAGGCCACGTCTTCGCGGCTGTCGACATCCATGGCGTGGCTATCGGGATGCAAGCGCAGCTGGTCGAGCACCAGCTGCTCCATGTAATTGTGTACGCCTGCGCTTTCCATGTGTATTGCCTCCTGGTGATGGGTGCTATCTCCCATGCAGGGCCGTGCCCCCTGACATGTCGATCCCTTCAGTGTGCTCATCAGTATGTTCATCCGAGCTGACTCTCTGTGACGCTCTCCCTCCCGCACGCCAGCTCGGTTGCTGGCGGCAGGACAGCAGGCGGCGGAGTCTTGGGTGTCGCCTGCCGCTCAAGGCCTGTCAGCCGGTCAGCAGGCGGGTTTCCGCCTCTTCAATATGATCAGCCAATCCCGATAATACCAGTGTATCGCCACACGCCAGCGTCAGGTCGCCGGTGGGTTCTTCCAGGTTCTCGCCACTGGCGCGCACCACGCGTGAGACGAGAATGCCGCACACTTCCGGCAGGGCGATGTCGTCCAGTCGCCGGCCACAGGCCCAGGCATCGGCGGTCAGCGTCAGTGGGTGTCGTCGCAGCAGCGGGTTGCCGCGTTTGTCGGTCAGCTGGGACTGCTGACCATGGAAATAGCCATGCAGCATGCTGTAGCGCGCCTCACGCGCATTCTGGATCGAGCGCGCCACGCGCCGGAAGGGCACCTCGAGATTGACCAGCACATGCGAGACCAGCATCAGCGAGCCCTCGAGTACCTCGGGAATCACCTCGGTGGCCCCGGCGGCCTTGTAGGTCTCGAGGTCCGCGTCATCCTGGGTGCGCACCAGCACCTTGAGGTTCTCGAGTTCCAGCGGCTGGATGGCGCGCAGAATGGCCAGCGCATGCGAGAGCTGATTGACGGTGATCACCACCTGACGGGCGCGCTCGATACCGAGCGCGCGCAGGATTTCCAGACGCTGAGCATCACCGAACACCACCGGCTCACCGGCGCTGGCGGCCTCGTGGACGCGGATGGGGTCGGCATCGATGGCGATCCACTCAAGTTTCTCCTGAGTGAGAAATCGCCCCACCGTCTGGCCGACACGCCCGAAGCCGCACACGATGACATGGCCACTGAGCGGGGCGGTGGCGGCGCTCAGCTCCGCGGTGGTGTGCGGGTTCTCCTGGGTGGGCGTGGTGGAGCGACACAGGCGGCGCGTCAGCTGCTGGTTGTGGCGAATCAGGCTTGGCGTGACTACCAGCGAGCCGATGATGATCGCCACCACCAGGCCGACGGTCTCGTTGTCCATCAGGCGTTGCTGACTGGCCAGGGCCAGCAGCGCGAAGCCGAATTCGCCACCCTGGGACAGCACCAGGCCAGTGCGCAGCGCGCTGTCCAGCGGGCGGCCGGAGAGGCGCGCCAGTCCGGTGATCAGCAGTGCCTTGGTCGCCAGCAGGCAGGCCACGCCGATGACGACCCAATACCACTGGGCCAGCAGCACCTGCGGGTCCAGCAACATGCCCACCGAGACGAAGAACAGCCCCAGCAGGATGTCGCGGAAGGGCCGGATGTCGGCCTCGATCTGATGGCGGAAATGGCTCTCGCCGAGCATCATTCCGGCCAGGAAGGCGCCCAGCGCCATCGACAGGTGCAGGCTGTGGGTCAGCCAGGCGGAGAACAGCGCCACCAGCAGCACGGTGAGCACGAACAGCTCTTCCGAGCGCGCGCGCGAGATTTCCTGGAACACGAACGGCAGCACCCACTTGCCGATCATCAGCATCACCGCCACCAGCCCGAGCCCCTTGATGAGCATCAGGCCCAGGTCGCTGAGCAGCTGGCTGCCATCGCCGGCCATGGCCGGAATCAGGATCAGGAACAGCAGGGCGGCGAGATCCTGGAACAGCAGCACGCCCACGGCGGCGTGGCCGTGGGGGCTGTCCAGTTCATTCCAGCGCGCCAGTTCCCGCGTAACGATGGCGGTGGAGGAAAGCCCCAGTGCACCGGCCGCGACCAGCGCCGCCGCCGGTGACAGGCCAAGCGCCGAGCCCAGTGCCCAGAACAGGCCACTGCATACCGCCACCTGACAGGCACCCAGCCCGAACACCGTGGTCTTGAGGGCGCGCATCCGCGGCACCGAGAATTCGAGGCCGAGCGAGAAGAGCAGAAACACCAGCCCGAATTCCGACAGGAAGGCGAGTTCTTCCGGGCGACCGATCCAGCCCGCCAGATGAGGGCCGACCAGAAAGCCGACCGCCAGATAGGCCAGCACCGGCGGCAGATGCAGGCGGCGGAACAGCGCCGCGGCCACTACCGAGGCTCCCAGCAGTATCATCACATCATTGAACAGCGTGTCTGCCATGCGGCCTCCTGGCCTTCCGTGAGCATCATCGGGATAATAGCGTGAACGAACCATGCATGATTTGACGGAGGTCGCATGAATCCGACTGAACAACCCCAGGACGGCGAGATCGCCGGCAATCCCTACGACGAGCTGCGCGCGCTGCTGGCACGTCTGGAAGCGACCATGAAGGCAGCAGACCTGTGGCGCATGGACACGCCATCCCCGCAGGCCTTCATGAGTGTGGAGCCATTCTGTGTCGATCACATGGACATGGGCCAGTGGCTGCGCTTCGTGTTCATCGCCCGTCTGCAAGCGCTGTGCGATGCCCGCGCGCCGTTCCCCGCCAAGTGTGAAGTGGCGCCGGCCATCGAGGCCTGGTTGAAGGATGCCCGCCCCGAGCGCCGCGTGGCGATGACGGAAGTGATTCGCGAGATCGACACGCTGATCACGACGCACTGATTGCCGGGTAGGGGTCTCACCTCGCACTGAGCCTCCTCTACCCGACACCTCCCACTCTGCCCCTATGCAGGCGTGATGCCCTCGCATTGCGCCTCGAGACAACTGTCAGGAGCTTGCATGGCCTATTACTTCGCCTACGGCAGCAACATGAATCCGGCGCGTGTCGAGGCACGCATCGGCGAGACGCGACGGGCCGTGCATGGTTGGCTGCAAGAGCATCGCCTGAGTTTCGACAAGGCCTCTCGGGTCGATGGTATCGCGCATGCCAACGTGCAGCCTGCGCCGGGCGAGCGCGTCGAAGGCGTGCTGTATGAGCTGCTCGAGGCCGAGCAGATCACGCTGATGGACCCCTTCGAAGGCCGCCCGCATGAATATGAGCGTTTCCTTCATTCCATCGTCACCCGCGAAGGCGTGATCGACGCCTGGGTGTATGTGGCGCTGCCCGAGCGCACCGCCGAGGGCCTCAAGCCGGCACGCGAGTATCTGGAGCACCTGCTTGGCGGGCGTGACTTCCTGACGCCGGACTACTTCACGGCACTGAGCGGCGTCGAGGCCGTGCATGCGCTGGATGACGCCACCCTGGCTCAGCTGGGCCTGTCGCGTAGTACGCCGCGCTGACGGTCGCCTGATAGCTGACGGGTGCCTGTCATCTGTTTTCTGTCACCTGTCATGTCGCAACAAAAAGCCCGCCTCTCGTTGGAGAGGCGGGCTTTCGTGTTTCTGGTCACGCCGCGCGACTGATTGGCGTGAGCCTCAGTCCTGCGCGGCCAGTGCCGGGTCCAGGTTCGTCTGGTCACGACGGCTGGCCAGCATGCCGATGATCAGCCCCGCCAGCGCCGGCGCCAGCCAGCCCAGATTCATCGAGGCCAGCGGCAGCAGCGGCTCGATGCGGTGCGAGATGGCCATCAGCGAGTCGATGCCGCTGGCTTCGAAGCCATCCAGCAGGCTGACCAGCAGCGTCAGGCCCAGGGTCCAGGCGAACACGCGCGGCGCATCATGCAGGCGCGGACGCAGGTAGGACAGCAGCGTCAGCACCAGCACCAGCGGATAGAGCGTCACCAGTACCGGAATCGAGACGCTGATCAGGGTCGAGAGGCCCAGATTGGCGATCAACGCCGAGGCCACGGCCATCACGATCACCAGCAGGCGGTAGGGCACGCTCGGCAGCAGGCGATGGAAGAACTCGCCGCAGGAGGTCAACAGGCCCACCGCGGTGGTCAGACACGCCAGGGTGATGACCAGCGCCAGGATCAGCTTGCCGGCATCGCCGAACAGTGCCTCGACGTAGACCGGGATCAGTTCGCCCTTGGCCGCTTCGCTGACCAGTGCATGGCTGGTGGCGCCCATGTAGGTCAGCGGCAGGTAGACGGCGGCCAGACAGATGGCGGCGATGGCGCCGGCCCACAGGGTGTAGCGGGTCACGTCAGCGGTCGCGGTGATGCCGCGTGCCTTGATCGCCGAGACGATCAGGATGCCGAACACCATCGAGGCCAGCGCATCCATGGTCAGGTAGCCCTGCTGGAAGCCGGTCATGAACGGCGCCTCGGCCCACTCGGGACTCACCGGCCCCAGCGGCCCCTGTGGGTCGATGATGGTGAACAGCGCGATCAGCGCCAGCAGCGCGATCAGCAGCGGCGTCAGCCACTTGCCGACCACATCCATCAACTTGCCCGGGCTCAGCGCGATCAGCGTGGCGATGCCGAAGAACAGCACCGAATGCAGGGCCAGGCCGCTCTGTGCTGACATGTCGATGAAGGGGCGCATGCCCATCTCGAAGGCCACGGTGCCGGTGCGCGGAATCGCGAACATCGGCCCGATGGACAGGTAGATGGCGACGCCGAAGGCCGCGGCTGCCCACTTGGGCAACGGCGAGGTGATCTTGTCGAGGCCACCGCCGATCACGGCCACCGCGACGATACCGGCCAGCGGCATGCCGACACCGGTGGCCAGAAAGCCCAGTGCCGCCGGCCAGAATTCGGCACCCGCGCCCTGACCCACCTGAGGCGGGAAGATGATATTGCCTGCGCCCAGAAAGAGGGCAAAGGTCATGAAGCCCAGCGCCACGATGTCGAGGCTGGAAAGTCGTGTTTTCACTATGACGTCCTACGGATTCAGCAGATGCGTTGCAGCAGGCGTCATCAGGTGACCGATGAGGTGGTCGGTCAGGCAAGAAGACGTGCCGAGAAGCCGTTGGCTAGCGACAGGGGTGGGTCACCAGCAGACCCGGGAGCAGCGGGGTAGTGTTGCGCGCGGGCCGAATGGCGAGATCAGGCTGATGGATTGTCGCCACCCTGATCTGACGCGGCGCATTATCGTTGATTTCACGTGGCAAGACAAAGCCATCAGCAAGCCACGCGGCAGGCTCACTGCGCGGCAGGCGCCGGGGGCGGTAGTGGAATGAAGCTCGGCCAGTCGTCCGGCACCACGAAGATCCGCCATTGCTGGCGGGGCGAGCTGGCGGTGGTCGGCTCGCCGTCAGGCGCCGCCACGCTGCGCTCCAGCCACAGCTGGCGGGGGTGTTGATGCGTGCGCTGGCGGCTATGCTGCTGAGCCGGCGCGTCTTGCTGAGCCGCCGTGACTTGCTGAACCGGTTCGTCCGGCCTGAGGTCGTCAGCGGCAGGTGGCACGAAGTGATCGCGCAGCCAGCGGTCAAGTTCATGCCATGGTTGTAGCGACGCCACGGGCGGGGCGGCCAGCCAGGCAGGCTTTTCCCTGACACAGCCCAACAGCGGGCCGTCATGTATCGGGGAGGCCTCGAGGGTCTGACAGAAGGCAGCGAACTGACTGACGCTCATCCACCAGCCGGCCTGGCGCGCACTCTCGGGATGGCAATGGCGGGGCGGGGGCAGCCAGTCGGCGGGAGCTATATCTGGCTGCCAGGGGCGAAACAGGCAACCGGGCAATGCCAGTTGCTGGCCTGCAAGCAGCGGGGCAGGCGGATCTTCTGCCAGCGGTGAGTTCGTCTCGCTCGCGCCTGCCTGTCTGGCCAGTGCTTGTCTGGCAAGTGCCTGGCGGATCGTCTGCTGTCCGCGCTCGGTATAGGCCAGGGGCAATTGATGCTCAAGGCTGCGCTGATACTTGATGGCGAGGCTGTCGGCGCCGCCGGGGCCTATCCAGCGTGCCGGGCTGTCAGCCGCTTCGGGGCCTTCTGGCAGGCCGAGATAGAACTTGATCGCGACCTCCAGGTGCGTGGGCGCCGTGTCCTGCGCCGCCAGATAGAGCATGTCCAGCTCGCCCAGCGTGATCTTGCCCTGGGAAATCCTGAGGTTGTTGACCAGCAGGTGACTGCCGGGCGCGTGTGCCAGCACGAATTGCCAGAGCAGCTCATGGTAGTGGCCCAGGCGATAGTGGCGGCGCTCATTCACGGCGGCCTCGAGCGCGTGGGGCGCCTGCTCCAGTGTCATCAGCCAGCGGTGGCGGACGCGGTCATCCTCCAGCCCGAGTGCCGCCAGGGACGGGCGCGGGTAACGCGCAAGCTGCAAGAGGTCCGGGGCACTCAGAAGCCAGGCGATATCCCTGACGCGCGGGTGACTGTAGCGCGCGCAGTCGCGGCGCAGGTCGCGGCCGGTCGCACAGGGGGAGTCGGCCCATTGGGCAAAAGGGGGCGATGACTCGGCTGCACCGGGCGATGCATGGGATTGGGCTTCGGGCTCGATAGGCATGACGCCAGTGTATCCCACGTCGGATGACGGTCGATAATGCGCGACTTCGTTCGGGGCTGGCTCTGTGTGAACCGAGCCGAGTGCTGCTTGCCGGCCGTGGTGTCCTGCTGGTGCTCCTTCTCTCCCTCTATCTACTCCCTTCTCCTTTCCCTTCCTCCACTCCCACTCTCTGCTCTCTCTGTCTTCTCGCTCCTTTCCCTCACTCGCCACTCTTTACCCGACCCTTTACGCCAGCCTAGCGCTGCTCACGCGACACTTTCTCGCCGTTTTCTTGACGCTCTTCCACCACGTTCTGCCGTCCACCGCCGGAAATGCGACGGCCGTCCCCAGGCTGTCATCATTTTGACATCGTTGCATGGGTCGCCTAAGCGATTGAAAACGTTGAGATTACTTCGCGTGGGTGGGTGAGGGTGCTTCAGTCCGGGTTGGAAGAGCGCTGAATTGATTCGATGAGAGAATCAATCCTGTTCCGGCGCGGGGATATATCCCGCGGCTCGCGAGGTTCACAATGCACTCCATCAACGTTGCAGCAAATATGCAGGGCTGATGAGGCGGTATTGACCTCGAGCTCTTGGTTGTCGAGCGACATGAATCTTCTCGACATCAGTGGGCAAGGCGTCACCGACTGACAGTGTGAGGGGCAGAATCCACACCCTGAACAATCGGTCAATGAATATTCGTAAAGATTGATGTGCACAATTTCTTGCTGCTAGACGCTGTTTTCAGGCGTCTCAGCCAAAGCAGAAAGAAAAATACGCATTTTCTTGTTTTTGTGGCATCCAGTTCTGCTGTGGCGACGTATAACTCATCAGCACAGCAAGACACACCCTGCAGCGTGCAGCATGTTCGACCAAGGTGGTGGGCGAGACACTGTCTTCCTCAACCAAAGTCGATAGTGATCTGCCAGGCCGAAGCGCCGCTCAAGGGGATGGGCCAGCACGCAAACAAGGAATTCTTGCACTCTCCATGTTGTACAAGTCTTTTTCAGAACCGCTGCAATAGCTTTATGGGTGATGAGAGGGGCAGTAGGGGCAAGCGCTGGGGAAGGCCGTTCGTTTCCAGTGGCGTTGCTCAAAGAGAAACAGTGAGCTTCCAGTTGCACGGCTAGTTTGAGCGCAGCATAACAATTAGTCTGTTAATAATCGAAACGCAGCACGCACCACAGTCAGTGAAGGCCAGGACCCGGACAGGGGTCAGCAAACCACTCCTTCACTGACTGACAACGACTCAAAGCGGAAGCATCCGCACCAGGACCAGGAGATACACCATGAAAAACATTTCCCTCAAGACTCTGATCGCTACCGTCGCCATCGCCACTGCCAGCACCTCCGTATTCGCAGCCGACGATAGCCCTGCCGCCGTGCGCGTCCAGAACGCCATCAGCAGCCAGCAGATCATGGGCCAGACTCAGCCGGCTGCCACCAGCCAGCAGGGCTTCTCCGAAACGGGCATGAGCGTTGCTGCCGGTCGCGTTGAGCAGGCGCTCAATGCTGACCACATCCGTGGCGTCGATACCGCTGCCGTGTCCCAGGCCAACGCCACCGTCAATGATCAGGGCAAGAGCGTCGCCGCTAGCCGCGTTCAGCAGCGCATCAGCGACAACGCCTGAAGCAGAGTGGGCCACGCTGACAACTCGGTGACCCCCGAACATCGCCTCACCTGACATTCGATCCTTGCCCATTTCTGGAGAATCATCATGAAAACCCTGACTTCCCTGATCGCCGCCGCTGCCATTTCCATTGCTGCCACCGGCGTTGCCACCGCTGATGAAAGTGTTGCCGATGCCCAGGTGCGTGCCGCACTGAGTGAACAGGTCATCCACGGCCAGGCGCAGCCCGCCGCGACGCAGCTGAATGCTGCCGAGTCCGGCATGAGTGCCGCTGCCAACCGTGTCGAACAGTCCCTGAACGCCGACACCATCAAGGGTGAGCAGACGCACGCCGTCTCCCGCGGCCAGAGTCTGAGCAACGACAACGGCAAGAGTGTCGCGGCATCACGCTTTGAAGATGCGCTGAACGGCAACGCCTGAGTCTGCAGGTCCTGATTCATGGCCTCAGGCCCGGGACCACAGCAGCACTGATCTCCCTTTTATCTATTCGCTATTCACTTTTTCTGGAGTCATCTAATGAAAACCCTCAATGCCCTTATCGCCGCCGTTGCCCTGTCCGTGACCGCCACTGGCGTCGCCAATGCCGATAGTGTTGCCGACCAGCAGGTTCGCGCCAACATCAGTGAATCCGTGATCCACGGTCAGGCTCAGCAGGCAGCCACTCAGCAGCAGGCCATCACCGATGCAGGCAAGAGCGTTGCGGCCAGCCGTGTCGAGCAGGCGCTGAACAGCCAGACCATCAAGGGCCAGCAGGCGCAGGTCACTCGCGACACCCAGCAGTTCGTCAATGATTCCGGCAAGAGCGTTGCCGCGTCACGTGTCGAGCATGCCCTGAACGACAACGCCTGATGCGTCGCGCCGTCACACTGACGGCAGCGAACAAGGACTCTGCTTGCGACCTGGCTGACCTTTTTACCCGGTTGACCCGATAAAAGATTTCACTGGAGATATTTCATGAAAATGCTCAATACCCTCATCGCCGCCACCGCGCTTTCCGTTGCTGCCACCGGTGCTGCCTTGGCAGACAGCGTCGCTGACCTTCAGGTGCGCTCTGCGCTCAGCGAATCCAGCATCCACGGCCAGGCCCAGTCCGCCGCCGCCGAGCAAGCCACCTTTGCCGATACCGGCATGAGCGTTGCCGCGGGTCGTGTCGAAAGCTCCTTGAACGATGCTGCGATCGAAGGTCAGCGCGAGACCCTGGCGTCCGACTCACAGCAATTCGTCAACGATGCTGGCAAGAGTGTTTCCGCGACTCGCGTCCAGCATGCTCTGAGCGAAAGCGTCTGAGCCAGATTGTCTGAGCCAGGTTGTCTGATTCAGGTTGTCTGAGCCCCGCTCTGATTCGTGACCACGCATGGCAGCAACTGACCCAAGCGTCCCCGTAGCAAGTGTCGTCATGAGCAGCAGCAAGAGTTTTAAGTAGCTAGAGCTTGAAGACATAAGGTCTTGGAGACATAAGGGCTTGGAGACATAAGAGCTCGAAGAATCAAAAGCGTGAACAAGCCAGTCGTAAAGCAGTGTCACTGACACTGATCGCCAGGTGATACCTCGTCGCGAAGTGAAACGACAGTCTGACCCTTCCTGAAATGGCCGGTATCTGTCGGGAGTCATCCCGCGCAGCGACGCCCCGTGCCTCGTACGATGACGTAGAAGGGTCCCGCCATGGGCAAGCCTGAATATCGCGCCATCGTAAACCGCATCCTTGTGGGTAGTGCTTGTTGATGGTCTTTATCAATAGGTCACGTGGGTGATGTCAGTTATCGACTCTGATAGATATCCCGCCTGGATATACCCAGTACTTGAAGTGATCAATGATGTGTCACTTCATGGCAACTCGATAGTGAAAATGAACGGAGGATAGAAAGATGATCAAGTCATTCATGACTCACGGCCTGGCAGCGTTTGCCCTCGCCACCAGCGGTCTGGCCAGTGCCGATATCAGCACTGATGACAGCAGTAACGTGCGATTCAATAGCGCTCAATCTCACGGCATCCACAGCGAAGTGCGTGATTATCAGAAGAGCGAAAAGCGCTACGCCGCAAATCCTGACATTCTGATCACCAGCCGTGGCAATGTGTTTGCCGATAGTGATGTGCATGGTGCAGTCGATATCGACGCTGACCATCGCTGAGCTTTCGATGCTGACGGTTCACACGACTCGGTTCACATGACTTCATGCCGCAAGTTGTCATTGCGAAACAATTGAAGCGCTGTGATTTGATTGCCACTGCTTGAATCACCGCGCAGCGACGATTGAAGGCGTAGGCACTGATGCGCAGCCAGTGACTACCGACATTCAGGGAGAGCGAAAGGAAATATCCCAGACGTAGAGACACTTGGATAGTGAGCAGAACGCTTGAGCAAGGGCTTTGGGACCCTCCACCATCCCCTCTAGAACGACCTGGTGGCAAAACCCTTTCTCAAACGCTTTCCTGTCCTGGGTGTCGCTGTCCCGACATTCATTGCCCGCCACCATGGCGGGTTTTTTTATGCCCGGATTCCAGAAGGGCACAGCAAGTGGCTGGTCGACTCTGTGTATGGCACCTTGCTTGATGCCCGCAATATTCTGAGGGTTTTCCAGATGATTCGTAAGGATTCATCGGCAGTTCACTGTGTGGATGTCATGATGCATCACGGTGATTAAACGTTGTTGATTGCCGGCCTGCATGTCGGATATCCCGAGGCAGGATGCCATGATATCAATCAAGTGGAGGCCCATGATGGTGCGCGGAAAACTCAAGAAAGTGGCGGGTTCATTGGTGTTGGGCGTTGGTCTGATGTCAGGGAGTGTGATGGCGGGTGATGTCGTCGAAAAGCCCAAGGTGCTGATCTTCGATGTCAATGAAACGCTGCTGGATCTTGCCTCGATGCGCAGTTCCGTCGGCGAGGCACTGGGGGGAAGAGAAGACCTGCTGCCCCTGTGGTTCTCGACCATGCTGCATTATTCTCTGGTGTCTACCGTGACTCGGGATTACCACGATTTCGGGCAGATCGGTGTCGCCTCGTTGCGGGTGGTCGCGCAGAACAACGGTGTCGAATTGACGGATGAGCAGGCGAAGAAGGCCATCATCACCCCGTTGCTGACACTCCCGCCTCACCCTGATGTCAAGGAAGGTCTGGCCAGGCTGAAGGCGGAAGGCTACAAGATCGTCAGCCTGACCAACTCGTCCAACAAGGGCGTCCAGGCGCAGTTCGAAAACGCGGGATTGCTGCCGTATTTCGATGCGCGCTACAGCATTGAAGATATCCAGATCTACAAGCCGGACCTGCGTTCCTATGAATGGGTGCTGGACAAGCTTGATGTCGAACCCGAGGAAGCCATGATGGTCGCGGCACATGGCTGGGATGTCGCGGGCGCCAAGGAGGCGGGCTTGCAGACCACGTTCATCGCCCGCCCGGGCAAGGCATTGTTCCCGCTGTCAAAGAAGCCCGATCATGTCGTGAAGGATGTGAACGAACTGGCCGACATTCTGCAATAGCACCAGAACCCTTGATTGGCAGAACCCTTGATTGACAGGTGCTGAAGATATTCTGTCATCATGGCGTTTATGGCATCGGTGAGGCTGGCGGGCGTCGAGTGACAGGGCAATTTGCCTGTTCATCGTGAGATTGCCAGCCTCATCGCATGGCAGATGCCAGCGTCAATGGTAGGCTGGGCGGCATTCCCCTTCTTACCGACCGGAGCTGAACATGAGTGACGCATCACAGCAGCATGGCCACCGTGCCCCTCAGATCATCGAGCCGAGCGCCCAGGCGGATGCCTGCGTGATCTGGCTGCACGGCCTGGGTGCTGACGGCAGTGATTTCGTGCCCGTGGTGCCTGCATTGGGTCTGCCTGAGAATCACGGCGTGCGTTTCGTCTTCCCGCATGCACAGGAGCTGGCCGTGACCGTCAATGGCGGCATGCGCATGCCGGCCTGGTACGACATTCTCGAGATGAATCTCGGCCGGCGCGTCGATGAGGTGCAGCTGCGTGAATCCGCAGCCTACGTGCATGCCTTGATCGAGGAGCAGATCGCCCAGGGCATCGCCAGTGAGCGCATCATTCTGGCCGGCTTCTCCCAGGGCGGTGCGGTGGTCTATGAGGCGGCGTTGAGCTGCGAGCGTCCGCTGGGCGGCTTGCTGGCGCTCTCGACCTATTTCGCGACCAGCGCGACCATTGCGCCGAGCGCCGCCAATCAGGGCCTGGCCCTCAGTGTCCATCACGGTACCCACGACGATATCGTGCCGCTGGCACTGGGTGAGGCGGGCGCCGAGAGTGCGCGTGCACTGGGTCATCCACTTGAATGGCAGACCTGGCCGATGGCGCACGCCGTGTGTCTCGAGGAAATCGAGGCGATCGGTGAGTGGTTCAAGGCGCGTCTGCTGGCCTGATCGGCTGCCAGGATCGACTGTCAGTATCGACTGCCAGAGCAAAAACGCCGCTGACGGATCACTCCGTCAGCGGCGTTTTCATGTGCTGCCAGCGGCCCCGTCATACGCCGTCAGCGGTCTTTGCCAGTGCTGGTCGCGCTCAGCAGCGATAGCGGTAGGCGAGGTGTTCATCCTTGCGCGGGCCGGTGATGCGCCAGTCGAGATCAAAGCCCAGGGCATTGCCCACCTCATCGCGCACGATGACCAGCGTGGCGGCGTAGAGATCATCGATGCACAGATGCGCTTCACGACTGACGAAGTGATCTTCGCCTCGAGCGCTGTCGGCCACCAAGTCGAACAGGAAGACGGCGGCATCGCGGCCACGACGTTCATGACTGAGCGACAGCGCCTCGCCATCCGCAGCCAGCTGCCAGCGATAGCGGTTGTGGAAGTTGACGCTGGATGACTGGCCCTCGAGCTGGAACTGGCCCTGCTCGAGAAATACCACACTCTCCTCCTCTTGCTGAGCCGCCTGTCGTGACCCGTCGTGGGGGAAGGCTGGGGCTTCGCGGGTGACCGTCACCTCGCCGCTTCCCTGGCCAGACCAGGCATTGCGCGAGGCCGGGCCGGAGCGTGACGAAAAATCCAGCCGGCGGATCTGCGCGAGCAGCGCATAGAGGGTTACAATTGGTGTCAACTTCTTCTGGCTACCGAGTTTACTCGTCATGTCCTACCTGATTGGTGTCACGGCCCTCTGGGCCTTCTCGTTTTCCCTGATCGGCGTCTATCTGTCCGGTCAGGTCGATAGCTATCTGGCCGTACTGACGCGTATCGTGCTGGCGTGCCTGATCTTTGCGCCGTTCATGCGCCCGCGGGCGATCAGCGGTCGTCTGCGCTTCCAGTTGATGGCCATCGGCGCGATCCAGCTCGGCCTGATGTACATCTTCTTCTATCGCTCCTTCCTGCTGCTGCCCGTGCCGGAAGTGCTGCTGTTCACCATCTTCACGCCTATCTACATCACCTTGCTCGATGACCTGATGAACAAGCGCCTGTCGCCATTCTACCTGCTGACCGCCGCGATTGCGGTGCTGGGTGCGGCGATCATTCGCTACAACGGGGTCAGTGACGGCTTCTGGCTCGGCTTTGCGGTCGTGCAGGGTGCCAATCTGTGCTTTGCCATCGGGCAGGTGGCCTATCGTCAGGTTGCTCCGCAGCTGCCGGCGGATGTCGCCCATCGCCATGTGTTCGGCTGGTTCTATCTCGGCGCGCTGGCGCTGGTGATCGTGATGTTCCTGCTGTTCGGCAGTACCGACAAGCTGCCGTCGCAGCCGGTGCACTTCGTGGTGCTGGGCTGGCTGGGCATCGTGGCCTCGGGGCTGGGCTACTTCCTGTGGAACAAGGGCGCGACGCGGGTCGATGCCGGCACGCTGGCGATCATGAACAATGCGCTGGTGCCGGCGGGCCTGCTGGTCAATCTGCTGATCTGGAACCGCGACGCCGACCTGGCGCGTCTGGCGCTGGGTGGGGCGGTCATCGTGGCGGCACTGGTGATCAATCAGGTGTGGGCACGTCGCCGCGAGCAGGCGCTGCGCATGGCCTGACAGTCTGTGCCATAAGCAAATCCAGACATCGCACCTCAATCAGCCCTCGCCCTGTGCGAGGGCTTTTTGCAGGTGAGCGGTGAGGCGCGCCAGTATCTCCTGCTGGCGGGGAATCTCGTCAGAGGGCCGCGCAGCGTTCTGCATCGCTTCCTCGCCGAGCTGGGCCGCATTGAGACGCAGGCCGGATTGTTCGGCATTGAACAGGCTGCCGGGCAGGGTGGCGATGCCTGCATTCAGCAGCTCCTGATGCAACTGCTCAAGCTGGCGCGCCTCAAGGCTGGGCAGGCCACACCATTGCAGATAGCCGCCGCTCGGTGGCGGCAGCCAGACTCGGTCACCCAGCGCCGTGCTCAGGTGCGCACGCAGACGCTCCAGGCGCCTCGCATAGCAGCGTCGCATGCGCTGCACGTGGCGGCCGTAATCCCCGCTGGTGATCAGTTCGCTCAGGGCAGCATGCATCCACGGCATGTCGCCCATGCCATTGGCCCAGCGCGCCCGAATCATCGCCTGCAGCCCCAGTGGTGACTCCTGCTCGGGCCGTGACAGCCACAGCCAGCCGCAGCGGGTGCGGGGGTCCAGCGTCTTGGAAAATGATCCGAGACTGATCAGCGCAGGCATCGGCCTGTCGGCATGGCGATGGGCGAGGTCGGCCAGCCACGGCTGGCGGGTATCGAAGCTCAGCTCGGCAAAGGTGGTGTTCTCGACCAGCAGGATGGCGTGGCGGGCCGCCAGTGCCAGCAGGCGGTGGCGATCTGGCGTGCTCAGCTGTCCGCCCAGGGGATTGTGGCCATCCGCGGTCACGATCAGGGCATCCAGCGTCAGGGCGGGCGTCTTGTCATCATGACGTTCGAGCAGACGCTCGAGCGCCGCGACATCCAGTCCCTGGTGCGCGCGGGCCGGAATGGCGATCGCCTGATGGCCCTGGGCTTCGATGGCAGCCACGATGCCGAAATAGCCCGGCGCTTCGACGCCGATCCGACAGCGGCCCTTGGCGGCACGCAGCTGGCCGAGCAGCAGGGACATGCCATGCTGCGCCCCCTGGCTGATCAACAGGGCGTCGCTGTCACAGGGATGGCCGTGGTGGCTGAGGTGCTGGGCGATGGCGGTGCGCAGCGCGCTCGAGCCCGGCGGTAGGGCATAGGCGCTGGGATGCTGGGCATGCGCCCCGAGCTGAGTGCGCGCCAGACGATACAGGCGACGCACGGCGGGGGCGTCCAGCTCTGGGTGAGCGGCACCTAACGGCGCCAGGCGCGGATCACTGGCATTCGCCATCGCCTGCCAGGCCGGGTCACTGATGGTGAGGGTGGTGATGGCGCGCGGCCTGTGATGTGACTCTCGCTGCCCGTGCTCTAGCTCGTCGGGGTGGCGAGATGAAGCCGGGCTGGTCTGTGAGTCGGTATTCAGGGCATCCGCGTCGTGAGCAGCCTGCGTCGCTGGCGCGACCCGATAGCCGGCACGCGGTTCGGCGATGATCAGGCCCGCCGCCTCCAGCTCGCCATAGGCACGAATCACGCTGTTGAGGCCGAGCCCCGACTGCGCCGCCTGCCGCCTGAGCGAAGGCAGGCGCTGTCCCGCGCTCAGTTTACCCGTCGCCATCTGGGTCTTGAGCCGCTCGACCAGCTGCTGATAGCGCGGCAGCGTCGCGGCTGTGGCGCCTGAGCTGGCGGTTGAGCTGGTGGTTGAGTTGATGGCGGGGCCTGCAAGCGAAGGGCGGCTGGCGGACGAAGCGTGCTCGGCGGATGACATGCCTGTCTGTACCCCTTGAATTGGTGATTATCTGTATCTTGTGCCCCCTTGAGGGTTCGCGGCAAGCTGAAGGCTCATGTCGTGGTCCCGTCGGTGCACGTCCTGCACCTGCCTATGGGCCGACCGCTTGTCATTTCTCTCGCTGGAGTCTGCGTGATGTGGATGCCACTTTGCTTCGTGTTTCTGTTCGCCAGCGGCTTCATCGCCGCGCGCTTCGGCACCCTGGACGCTGAACCCTTCACCTTGCTGCTGGTGCGCAGCCTGCTGGTGCTGCCGGTGCTGGGGTTGATTCTATGGCTGCGCCGCAAGCCGCGTCAGTGGGGCCGGCGCAATGACCGTCTGGCGCAGATGGGCATTGGCATGCTGTTGCATGGCGCCTACCTGGGCGGCGTGTTCGCGGCGGTCAAGGCGGGGCTGCCGGCGGGCCTGACGGCGCTGCTGGTCAGCCTGCATCCACTGGTGACGGCGGCCTTGTCACTGCCGCTGTTCGGCGTGCGGCTGGGCGCCAAGCAGTGGGCGGGGCTTGGCTGTGGCGCCATCGGCGTCAGTCTGGTGCTGGGGGCAGGGCTTGCCAAGGATGGCGCGGGTACCCTGGAGTGGCCGCTGATCGGGCTCGTCTGGTGCCTGGTGGCGCTGATCGGCGTGTCCAGCTCGACGCTGTGGCAGAAGCGGGTCTCCGGGCGCATGGGGCTGGTCGAGGGGCTGATGTTCCAGTATCTCGGTGCGGGCGCGGTGTTCGTCGTCGCGGCGACCAGTGTCGGCAGCTTTGCCTTTGACCCCACGCCGCGTCTGCTGCTGACCATGGCCTGGCTGGTGATCGCCATCTCGGTCGGTGCCATCTGGCTGCTGATGCTGATGCTGGAGCGGGGCGAGGCCCATCAGGTCGCGCGCACCTTCTTCCTGGTGCCGCCGTGTGCCGCGCTGATGGCATGGTGGCTGTTCGATGAGCAGTGGACCGCGCTGATGGTGGCGGGCGCGGCACTGGTGGTGCTGGGGCTGGTGCTGGACCGCCCGCGTCCGGGCAAGGTGAGCAAGGCGCCGGCCGACGACGCCATGCCGCCTTCGCCTTCAACGCCCTCAACCTCAATAGCTTCAGCAACTTCCAAGGCCTCGGTAACGAACAGCGGGCAAGCCGCCCCGCGCTGAGGCGTGCCGAGCGCACAACTCACAACGCACAACGCACAACGCACAACGCCCCGCCGGCCCGAGATGGGCTGGCGGGGCGTTGTCGTTTCTGACCAGTCAGAAGCGCTAGCCAGGAAGTGGCTGATCAGAAGCGATAGCTGATCCCGGCCATGGTCACGATGGGGTCGATCTCGACCTTGTCGTTGACGCTGCCCGCCACGGTGACATCGGAATCGATATCCAGATACCAGGCGGCGACGTTGGCCGCCCAGTGCTCGTTGATCACCAGATCGACGCCGATCTGTGCGGCCGCGCCCCAGCTGTCATCCATCTCGAGCTTGGTGCCATCGTCGAGGGTTTCATCGGAGAAGTGGGTGTAGTTGACGCCCGCGCCGATGTACGGCTGAATGCGCGATTCACGTCCGCCAAGCGGGTAGTACTGCAGTGTCAGGGTCGGCGGCAGGTGATCGACGGAACCGGCTTTCTGGCCATTGAGCGAGATGTCGTGGTCGAAATCCTGCGCCGCCAGCAGCTCGATACCGAAGGTGTCGGTGAAGCGATAGCCGAGAGTGAAGGCAAAGGCGCTGTCATCATCGACATCCACGTCGGCACCGATGGCATCGATGCGACCGTTGTCACTCTTCGGCGAGACCTTGGCGACACCTGCACGCGTCCAGAACTGTCCGGCGCCGTAGTTGAGCGAGCTGAGAGAGTTGAGAGAGCTGTGAGAGCTGGCATTCAGCGAGTCGGCGGCCATGGCCGGTGTGGCGCCGAGAGTCGCGAGGCTGGTGAGGCCTGCCAGTGCCAGAATCTGCCACGGGCGTGCCGCAGAGCGCGGGCTGCGCGAAGTCAGGTGCGCGGGGAGGGAGGCTGAGCGAGAGACGACGTCGGACATGATGGCTCCTGAAGGATGGCGGGAAACAATGCCCTCATTCTAGGTAGCCGAATTTCGAGAAATTTGATCTGGGGCAAGAGTTTACGGGCGTTCTTGCTCGGTCAGGGACGTGGTTGATCCAGGTCAATTTCTGCGCCACGTCGCTGAAGATCGGCCATGTAGCCGTTGGCTGCCCACAACGAAAACGCCGCAGACCCGAAGGTCTGCGGCGTTTGTGTGTGATGCCCATCTGGCGCCTGGACGGCTCGGCGTTGCCGAGCTCCATCGCTGACGTTTTCATGACGCGGCATCACACGGCTTGCCAGGTACTCGCTGGAGGCATGTTCACGCCTCGTGCAAGGACTTAGAAGCGGTAGGTGACACCGGCACCGACAGTGACCGGGTCCAGCTCGGTGTCGTTCACGTCCTGTCCGGCGATCTTGGTATCGGCCTTGACGTCGGCGTAACGAGCGAAGCCGTTGACGGCCCAGGCTTCGGTGATCTTGAGGTCCACACCCAGCTCGGCAGCGGCGCCGTAGCTGTCGTCGATGTCCATGCTCTGGCCACCGGCAGACTCACCGGAGAAGTGGGTGTAGTTCAGGCCGACACCAGCGTACGGCTGGACGCGGGCTTCAGTACCGCCCAGCGGGTAGTACTGCAGCATCAGGTTGATCGGCATCTGATCGAAACCACCGGCGCTGTTTTCCCAGTCAGTGCTGAATTCTTCAGTGGACTGCAGGGCGATGGCCAGGTTGTCGTGGAACATGTAGCCCACGGAACCGGCGAAGCCAGACTCGTCCTTGGCGATCAGACCGTTGCCGTTGTTGCTCTTGCCGTCGACCTTGGCAACGCCACCGCGCAGGAAGGTATCACCCTTGCCATATGCCATGGCGGATTGTGCGCCCATTGCCATGGTGCCGGCGATAACAGTAGCGGTCAGGATCTTGATAGCTTTCATGTGTAGTTCTCCTTGAAGCTTGGCTTCGTGAGCTGCCTGTCAGCAGTGCCTCGCTACCCTACGGCTTGGGCCGTGTGCTCTGCGTGGCTGCGTCGATCAGGGGACGCTGCAAACTATAAAAAACAGCGTTCTGTTTGGCAAGCTTTTTTTAGAACGTTGTTTGAAAACTTATTAGGCGTCCTGTTAGCGGATGTTACCGATTATTTCAGGGAAGTTTAATGTCTCACGAGTGAGACTTGTGGTGACGCATTCGAGCGACATCCCCATTCATCCTCGCGCAAGGTGACCAAGACCTTGGTCGCATGCCGTGCGCGAGGTTAGTGTTCACTACGCAAAGGTCATTTCCGGCCTCTGCAGGCTCAGCGCCGCTTGCGTGCGGCGCGTGCTTCCAGCTCTTTCAGCCACTGACTGACCTCGGCGCTCTGCGCATCCGCATCGCGATAGACGGCAAGAAATTGTCGCCATTCATCGTGCTGCCAGCTCTTCAGGCGGCGCCACAGCACGTAGAGATCGCGCAGGCACTCGTGGCGGCGCAGCACGAAGCGGCGCGTCTTCTCGAGGTCGATGATGACGGCGTCCATCTGCCAGGTGCTGTTCGGCGACTCACTCGGCGGGCGACTGAGGAAGAGGTGCTTGGGGAACAGACAGCCATGCATCAGGCCAGCCTGATGAATCTCGCGAACGAGGCGGGCGCTGGCGGTGATGACCTGAGAGCGCATGCCGGCATCGAGTTCCGCCCAGCGTTCATGCCAGTGATCCAGATCATCGCGCCCGGCGAGATCGAAGGTGATCAGGATGGCGCGCCATTCCCGGCCAGCACGCCGCTCGCCGTACCAGCCGGCGTCCACTGCCGGTATTCCCAGCGCGTGATAGTGGCGGATGGCACGCCATTCGCGAGAGAAGGTCGGTTCGCCCAGCGGGCGCGCCAGGCTGCGGCCCAGGTGGTTGGTCTGGCGCTTGAGATAGAGGCGATGACTGTTGCCGTCCTCATCCTCGAGCGTCAGCAGCGAAACCGTCGAGACGCCGCCGCGTTCACGATTCGGCGCGTCGACGTCGTGGGCTGCCACTTGCCACAGGGCATCGAAGCTATTGAGGTCGTGCTGCTCCAGCAGGCGGGCGAGGCCGGCTTCGCAGTAATCGCCGTGGCCGCGCGGCGCCGTGGCGCTGGGGCTGGTGGTGGCGGTGTGACCAGCAGAGGGATGAATGGGGGAGCGATGCGTCATGTCAGGTAGGAATCACGGTCTCGGGTGATAGGCGGTAAGCGTTCACTGGCAATCCTTGGCGGTGAGCGCTGCGATGACTGGCCATGATAGTTAGCCTGCTGGGGAAGTGACAGGCCTGCGGCACAAAACTCTCCTTCCCAGCGCGTCAATGGCGCGGGGCCGTGATGGCTTGCTGCGCGGCGACTGGCGGCGCTTGGGTGCGCCAGTCGGTCGCAGCGTGGTGCAACGTCGCAGTGTGGTCGATGGTCGCAGCGCGCGCAGGGGTGCGCAGAGTCAGCGTTGAGATGGCGCCAGGCCAGCGAGGCCCGCCGCTCCAGCATCCATGCGGCTTGCAGCGGAGTTGTCCAGTGACAGCAGGCACTTGGCGGAGGTAGCGGGTGCGACATGCGCCCGGTGAGTGCGACAACCTGACATCTGGAGACTGGCGCGGGAGGGTAGACAATGCCGACCAAGGTCTTGGTGCCACGGTGCCATTGCCTGTGTGCTTGCCGGCGAGAGTCGGCCTGATGTGTCCGTCCGACGTCGGTGGCAAGCGCATGCAGGGACGGCAGCCTGACCGTCCGCCTTATCGCAAAGGGGTTAAGACATGATCTCCGATACCGTCGTGGAGCTGTCGCGGTTCCAGTTCGGCATGACCGCGCTCTACCACTTCCTGTTCGTACCATTGACCATCGGCATGGCTTTCCTGCTGGCCATCATGGAATCCCTGTATGTCATGACCGGCAAGCAGGTCTACCAGGACATGACCAGGTTCTGGGGCAAGCTGTTCGGTATCAACTTCGCTCTTGGCGTGGCCACTGGCCTGACGATGGAATTCCAGTTCGGCACCAACTGGGCCTACTACTCGCATTACGTCGGCGACATCTTCGGTGCGCCGCTGGCCATCGAGGGCCTGGTGGCCTTCTTCCTCGAGTCCACCTTCGTCGGCCTGTTCTTCTTCGGCTGGGACCGCCTGACCAAGCGTCAGCACCTGATGGTGACCTGGCTTGTGGCCTTCGGCTCCAACTTCTCGGCGCTGTGGATCCTGATCGCCAACGGCTGGATGCAGAATCCGGTCGGTGCGGCCTTCAATTTCGAGACCATGCGCATGGAGCTGACCAGCTTCGCGGATGTCATCTTCAACCCGGTCGCCCAGGCCAAGTTCGTGCATACCGTGTCGGCAGGCTATGTGACCGGCGCCATGTTCGTGCTCGGCATCAGCGCCTTCTACCTGCTCAAGGGGCGTGACCTGGGCTTTGCCAAGCGCAGCTTCGCCATCGCCGCCGCCTTCGGTCTGTTCTCGGTGGCTTCGGTGATCGTGCTGGGCGATGAGTCCGGTTATGAAGTCGGGGATGTCCAGAAGGCCAAGATGGCCGCCATCGAGGCGATGTGGGAAACCGAGCCGGCGCCGGCGTCCTTCACGCTGATCGGTCTGCCCAACGAGGAGACCCAGCACACCGATTACGGCATCCATATTCCCTATGTGATGGGCCTGATCGGCACGCGCTCGCTGGATACCGAGATTCCCGGCATCAAGGAGCTGACCGAGGAGCACCGCGGACGCATCCTCAATGGCATGCAGGCCTATGACCTGCTCCAGCAGCTGCGTGATGGCCAGGACGACATCGCGACCCGCAAGGCCTTCGATGCGGTCAAGGATGATCTCGGTTACGGCATGCTGCTCAAGCGCTACGTCGAGACTCCGTCAGATGCCACGCCGGAGATGATCGACAAGGCCGCCGCCGACTCGATTCCGCCGGTCGCGCCGATGTTCTTCTCGTTCCGCATCATGGTCGCCTGCGGCATGGCGATGCTGGTGATCTTCATCGCGGCGGTGTGGATGACCGCCAAGCAGCGCTTCGACGTGCGGCCCTTCCTGTGGATCTGCCTGCTGTCGATCCCGCTGCCGTTCATCGCCGTGGAAACCGGCTGGTTCGTGGCCGAATTCGGGCGTCAGCCGTGGGCGGTGGGGGAGATCCTGCCGACCTTCATGGCGGCCTCGAGTCTGGATGAGTCCGACCTGTGGTGGTCCATCGGTGGCTTCCTGGCCTTCTACAGCCTGTTCTTCGTCATCGAGATGTGGCTGATGTTCCACTTCGCGCGCAAGGGGCCGTCTTCCCTGCACACCGGTCGCTATCACTTCGAGCGCAGCGGCATCCACCATGGCGCCATGTCCGAAGATGACGGCATGTCACTCAATCCTTCGCTGTCATTCAAGGAGTAACGGATCATGTGGGATTACGAGATCCTCAAGCTGTTCTGGTGGGTGGCGGTAGGGCTGCTGCTGATCGGCTTCGTCATCACCGATGGCATGGACATGGGCGCGGCGATGCTGATGCCGCTGGTCAGCCGCAATGACAGCGAGCGCCGTGTGGTGATCAATACCCTGGCCCCGCACTGGGATGGCAATCAGGTATGGCTGGTCACCGCCATCGGCGCGGTGTTCGCGGTGTGGCCGGTGGTCTACGGCGCCGTGTTCTCCAGTTTCTATTTCGCGATGCTGACCATCCTGTTCTCGCTGTTCTTCCGCCCGCTGGGCTTTGACTATCGCTCCAAGCTCGAGAACACCCAGTGGCGTGGCTGGTGGGACCGCGGCATCGTCGCCGGCAGCCTGATTCCCACCGCCTTCTTCGGGCTGATCTTCGGCAACCTGCTGCAGGGCGTGCCGCTGGAAGTCGATCAGTTCATGCGTGCCAGCTACGCCGGCAGCTACCTGGGGCTGTTCAACCCCTTCGCTTTGCTGTGTGCGGCGCTGTCCATCGTGATGGTGATGCTGCATGGCGGCACCTGGCTGGTGGCACGTGCCGATGAGGCCGTCGCCGCACGCAGCGCGCGTCTGGTGCAGCCGCTGGGCCTGCTGACGCTGGGGCTGTTCGCGCTGGGCGGCCTGTGGGTGTGGCTGTCCGGCATGGGCTACAGCATCGATCAGATGGGCGATACCGCTTCGGCCTTGAAGCTGCTCGACAAGCAGGTCGGGCCAGGCAGCTGGCTGGATGTCTATGCGCGTGAGCCGCTGACGCTGCTGGCACCGCTCAGCGCAGTGGTCGGTGTGCTGGCCGCGATGGTGCTGTCGGCCCGGCGCAAGGGCGGCGCGGCCTTCACGGCAAGCTCCGTCGGGGTAGGGGGTGTGGTCGCCACCGCGGGCATCAGCATGTTCCCGTTCATCGTGCCGTCCTCGCGCATGAGCGAGGCCAGCCTGACGCTGTGGGATTCCGTTTCCAGCGAGCTGACGCTCTCCATCGTCACCGTGGCGGGGCTGGTGATGGTGCCGACCATCATCCTCTACACCACCTGGTGCTACGTGAAGATGTGGCGTCGCGTCACCGTCGCGCATATCGAGCAGGACGGTCACAGCCTGTATTGAGGTGCGCTGACCTGAGTTGAGCTGATCTGAGTTGAGCTGATCTGAATTGAGTTGAGCTAGCTGAGCCAATTGCTCCCATTTGCTATCAACAGGCGAGGGCAGTGCCCTCGCCAGGAGACGACACCATGTGGTATTTCGCCTGGATTCTCGGTGTGTTGCTGGCCTGCTTCGCGGGCATCATCAATGCATTGTGGCTTGAGCAGACCCACACCTTTGACGATGATTGAGTGAGGCGGCCCCCAACGTTACTTCTGCGCCGCTGACCGTTCCGATCAAGGAGAGCTCGATGTCACGACCCTGGTACGCCTCACGACCACCGGCCTGGTGCCGAACTCGACCTGCCCATCTGGCCTCGCTGCTGCTGTCTGCCATGGTGGCCATCTGGATGCTGCTGGGGCCGGATGCGATAGCCTCGATGCAGACAGGACCGCGCTATCTGATGTTGCTGGTCGCGCTGTGGGGGCTGGGCGCCGGCTTCACGCATGGCGTCGGCCTGGTGCCGCGCCATGCGACCCGCGCCTGGCTGCTGGGGGCGCCGCTGAGCTGGTGTCTTTTGCTCATCACGCTGGTGACCCTCGCGTCCAGCCAGTAACGCGATTGCGCGGGCTCTAATCATTACATCAACAAACACGGCCGCTCCCTGGAGCGGCCGTGTTTGTTTAGGGCTAAAGGCATGGCTCAAGGGCATGGCTTGCGAGCCCTTGAGTGATTCAGGCTTTACTTGTTGAGGCCGCAGGCTCTATAACGCAGCGAGGTGGTGTCGCGCTCAATGACCCGCGCAGACCGCTCTCGCAAGCCCTCGTAAACCCTCGCAAGCCCTTGCCGATGTCTGGCGCTGTGCGGAGCTTTTCACGGATTCTTGCAGCCGGCAGACCGGTTCGCGCTGGTCACCGTCAGCATTGACGCTGCGTTGTATTCGTCGCCCTCGGCCCCAAGAGGTAATGGAGCGGAGGGAGGAGGGGCGCCGATCGAGAACGGGAGAGTGTCTGGTAAGCCGCTGGTGCAGCACCTGTGTCCTCTTCACTCTCACCTTGTCAGATGATGATGCCCTGGCGTGTATGAATGACGGGGCTCTCGATGGAGGAAATACCATGCGGTCTTCAGCTGATGCATCCTGCGGCCAGGCGTCTGGCCGGCAGTCCTCGTCGGGGCACATTCCCCGCGACATGTCGCGCCGCCTTTCCGGTGACTGGGTCTTGTCATTGGTGGTGCCGGTGATGAACGAGGAGGAGACCATCGGTCTCTTTCTGGAGGCCATCGAGAAGACTCTGGGCTCGCAGGTGCCACACCTTGAAGTGCTGTTCGTCGATGATGGCTCGACCGACGGCACCCTGGCGTGTCTGGAGGCCGCGGCGGCCGGCGATGCCCGCGTGCGCTACCTGAGCCTGACACGCAACTTCGGCAAGGAAGCGGCCATGTCCGCCGGCATCGAGCAGGCGCGTGGCGATGCCATCGTGCCGATGGATGTCGATCTGCAGGACCCGCCGGAGGTGATTCTCGAGTTCATCAGCCAATGGCAGGCCGGCTACGACATGGTCTATGGCGTACGCGCCGCGCGTAATGAAGACACCGCCACCAAGCGCAAGACGGCAGGCTGGTTCTATCGCGTCTTCAACCGCCTGACCTTCACCGAGATACCGCGCGATGCGGGCGACTTCCGCCTGCTGGACCGCCGTGTCGTCGAGGCGCTGCGGCGCCTGCCCGAGCGCAATCGCTTCATGAAGGGCCTGTTCTCATGGCCCGGCTATCGCTCGGTGGGCGTCACCTACCAGCGCCCGTCGCGCACGGCCGGCACCACCAAGTTCAACTACTGGAAGCTGTGGAACTTCGCCCTCGATGGCGTGGTGAGCTTCTCGACCTGGCCGCTGCGGGTCTGGACCTATATCGGCAGTGTCGTCGCCGCTCTGTCCTTCCTCTATATCCTGGTGATCATCAGCAAGACGGTGCTGTTCGGCGCCGATGCGCCGGGCTATGCCTCACTGATGGTCGCGATCCTGTTCTTCGGCGGCATGCAGCTGATCTCGATCGGCGTGCTGGGCGAATACCTCGGTCGTCTGTTCATGGAAACCAAGCAGCGTCCGCTTTACCTGATCGACCATGACAGCCTGCACGACAGCCCGCCGGGCAGCGTGTCACCGGACAGGGGCCTCGATAGCGGCCTGAGCACTGCGCGAGTCGTGCGCGGCGCGTCACGCGATGCGGCGCGAGGTGAATCACTTGAGCGCTGATCGTGAGGGCGTCAGCGAGTCCGACAGGCCAGTCACTGCCCGCGCCAGGGAGGAGGCGGGCACCGCGACCCGCTTCGGGCTGGTCGGGCTGGCCGCGACGGGCGTGCACCTGGGCGTCGCCGCCTTGCTGCTGTTCCTGTGGCCGCAGCTCAATGAATTCATCGCCAATATCATTGCCTTCTGCGTCGCCTTTCAGGTCTCGCTGGTCGGCCATCGCCGGCTGACCTTCAAGCGCCAGGGCAGTGCCTGGCGTTTCGGGCTGGTCGCGGCGGGCGGCTTTGCGCTCAACAATGGCCTGTTGGCACTGCTGATGCAGGGGCTGGATCTGTCGGGCTTCGTCGCCATCGCGATCGCCACGCTCTCGGTGCCGATCATGACCTATCTGGCCTCACGGCTGTGGGCCTTCAAGGAAGACCATGCATGAATGACAGCGTCACCGCAGGACCGCGCTCGACGCTGGGGGAGCGCCTCAAGACATTGGCAGCCGAGACGCCGCCCCCTGCCGAGGCACTCGCGCGGGCGCAGGCCGTGCGCATTCCCTGGGGGCATATCCTGCTGGCGCTGCTGGTGACGCGCGCCGTCTGGCTCGCCATCGCGCTGTGGGGCGATCACAGTTATCTGCACGCCATGGCGCAGTTCGACGGCAGCTGGTTCAAGGGCATCATGACGCGCGGCTACGATGTCGAGGCGCGCGGCATGAGCGATGGCGACGCCGCCAACTGGGCCTTCTTCCCGCTCTATCCGGCGCTACTGTGGCTGGTGACGCTGGGCGGTCAGCTGGACCCCGAGCTGATGGGCGTGCTCCTGAGCAATGCCTTGCTGGCCGTCGCGCTGGGGCTGGGCTGTCGCTATCTGGCCATCACGCGCCCCGGCGCGCCGTTGCTGCTGTTCGTGTGGCTGGCGGCCAGCATGCCGTACAGCTTCTATTTCAGCGCGCTCTATTCCGAGTCACTGTTCTGGCTGCTGTGTCTGGCGTCATTGATCGACTGGCGCTGTCAGCGTACCGGCCGCGTGATGCTCTGGACGCTGCTGTTGTCGATGACCCGCGCCACCGGGGTGTTCTGGGTCATCGCGATGGGAATCGAGCTTGTGGCGCGCCTGCGCCTGCGGGCTTTCGCCGAGCTGTGGCGGCGGCCCGATTGGCTGCTGATCGGCGTGGTGGGGCCCTTGGGGCTGTTCCTGTTCATGGCGCTGCTCTATCACCGGACGGGTGACGCGCTGGCCTTCAGTCATGTGCAGATTTCCTGGGGCCGTGAGATGGGCAATCCCCTCACCAACCTCATTGAAGGGCTGAGCTACTGGCAGAGCGCGCCGGAGACGCTGCGCCCGGCGTGGCAGGCGAGCATGGCGCTGGTCGGTGTCGGCCTGATCGGCTGGCTGGGCGTGCAGCGGCGCTGGCTGGAGATGGGGCTGGCGGGCTTCACGCTGTTCGTACCGCTGGCGACCGGGCTGGACGCTATTCCGCGCTACATGATCGGCATGCCGGTGTTCGTGCTGGCCCTGCATGACCTGCTCACTCGTCTGCCACGCATGCTGGCCTGGGGCCTGGTCATGCTGGGCGCGCTCGCTAATCTCTGGCTGGTGGAGAACTGGTATGACACCGTCTTCTGGCTCGTCTGATGCCCTGTATGGCGCGCCACGGCCACGGCGCAGCCAGCGGGTCTGGTGGCTGCTGGCCACCGTGGTGGTGTTGGCCTTCGAACTCACCCTGCTGTGGCTGGCGCGCACGCCCAGGGTCGATGATCACTACCGGCGCTACTTCATCGAGCATGCCACCACCTGTTACCGGCCGATGGGCGAGGTGCCGGTACTGACGCCCGGTGAGCGCTACCCCATCCGCAAGGGCGAGCCGCTGGGCAATTGCGGCGTGCTGTGGGCCGGTTTCTACTCGCCCCAGCCAGATGTGCCGGTCAGTGCGCGGCTGGCGGAGGTCACCTTGCGCCTGCGGGTGGCGCCCGAGGTCTCGCCGGCAGGCTCGCAGGCCGTGGTCGTGGCGCTTGAGCTGTCACGCTTCCCGGATTCGGCCGCCGCGCTGCCGGTGGAAGTCATGATCGGGGAGCAGACCGTCACGCGCTGGCCGGTAGGCGGCCGTTATGAGCGCTTCGAGGTCGAGGTGCCCGCCGCGCTGATCGCGAGCGACGGCAGCTTCAGCCTGACCCTCAAGGGGCCGCCGCCCATCGCGCCGCGCGATGCGGGCCTGGATGCCAACAAGTTTCCCGTGGGCCTGCGCCTGGACGCGCTGACGCTGCGCTCACCGCTGGGACTGACGCCCGCTCGGGCGCAGCCCTGAATGGATGAATGGCCTGTCAGGGCACGCTGCTTCAGCGGCAAGAGCACTGACGTGACGCCGATAGTCAGGTAAATTGTGTGCGCGTGAATACCCAATGATCCGTTCGGCCGAGTGTCAGTGCGTCCCCGGCGCGCGCCTCGTGCCCTATAACGATAAAGCACCCGGTGGTCTGCTGACCGCCACGCAAGGGATGCTCAAGGAGTTGTCGTGGAATTTTTGAATGCCATCCCCATGGATACCAGTCAGCTGTTCGAGATAGGGCTGCAATGGGGCGGAACCCTGCTGTCGGCGCTGGCCGTGCTGGTCTTCGGCATGTGGGTCGCCAAGCGCCTGACCCAGTGGGCGACCTCGCTGCTGCACCGCAAGAGCATGGACGAGGCGGCGGCCGGTTTCGTCGGCCAGATCGCCTACGCCATCCTGGTGGTCATGGTGCTGCTGACCGCTCTGGACCAGATCGGTGTCGATACCACCTCCATGATCGCCGCGCTGGGTGCGGCGGGTCTGGCGATCGGTCTGGCGCTGCAGAGCTCGCTGTCCAATCTGGCCTCCGGCTTCCTGCTGGTCACGCTGCGTCCGTTCAAGAAGGGCGATTACGTCGAAGCCGCCGGCACCTCCGGTAGCGTCGATCAGATCACCATGCTGCAGACCCGCCTGGTGACGCCGGACAACCGCAAGGTCACCGTGCCGAACTCCAGCGTCATGTCCAACACCATCACCAACTACTCGGCGCTGCCGACGCGGCGTCTGGACCTGGTGGTCGGTGTCAGCTATGACGACGACATCCGTCAGGTCAAGGCGGTGCTCGAGGAGCTGGTCGCCGGTGACGAGCGCATCATGAAGGAGCCGTCCTACCTGATCGCCGTGTCAGAGCTGGCCGACAGCTCGGTCAACTTCAACTTCCGCATGTGGTGTCAGGCCTCCGATTACTGGGCGCTGAAGTGGGACATGACCGAACGCATCAAGCTGACCTTCGATGAGCGCGGCATCAGCATTCCCTATCCGCAGCGCGATGTGCACTTCCATCAGGCCAGCACGCCGGCCGAGTAACTTTTGCATCACGTAGGCATGTCGACAACGCCACCCTCGGGTGGCGTTTTTGATGGGCTTTCGTCGGGGCATTCCATCGCGCCCCGAGTCAGGTACTCTCGACGTCATCCGTCCTGGGTATCGTTCTGATCGGGAGTCCAGTGCATGACAAGCTCGCAGCCGTTGTCCCAAGCGTGTGATGCCGCTGATGCCAGGCGGCGTCAGGCATGGCGCATTCTGCTTGCCAGTCTCGTGGTGATCGGGCTCGGGCTTGTGCCACTGATCGCCACGCGCGCGCTGTATCTGGATGACATGAGCCGTGCCCTGGATGGCTATTACGGCTGGATGCTCAATGCGCGCCCGGCCGCCGAGGGCATCATGCGCCTGCTGGGCTTTGGCGATGTGCTGGTCAATGTCGCGCCCTTGCCGCAAATGGCGGCCTGGGGGTTGGCGGCGAGCATGGCGCTGGCCTGGTGGCGATGGCTGCCGGGGCTCTCGCTGGCGGGCTGCGTAGTGGGCAATGCGCTGATCTGGCTGACGCCCTTCACCCTGCAGAATTTCAGTTACGCCTTCGACAGCCTGCCGATGAGCGTGGCGCTGGCCAGTGCCACACTGGCCAGTCTGGTGCTGCGTGCTGGCGGGAAAAGCGGGGCAGAGGGAGAGCAAGGCGGAGGGATAAGCGAAGGGCGAGGCCCATGGCAAGTCTGGCAGCCACCGCTGAGCGCCTTGCTGCTGTTGTTGCTGGCGCTGTGCTGCTATCAACCGGCCCTGAATGCCTTTCTGGTGCTGAGCCTGCTCGAAGCCCTGTTCGCGGGCGCCGTCAGCACGTCACTGTGGTCGCGCTGGCGGATGCTGTTGCAGCGTGGGGCGCTGGCCGCCGTCGCCTTGCTGCTCTATCTGCCCATCACGCGGCTGCTGGTGGCGGGGGAGTACAGTCAGCAGCATGGCCAGATGCTGCCCTTCGCCGACCCTCAGGCCTTGCTGGCAGGGATCGAGCACAACCTGAGCGTGGCGCTGGGCGCGCTGCGTGAGGGGCTGGGGCAGGTCACGTTGTTGCTCAGTCTGGCGCTGCTGGCCGGGGCAGCGCTGTTGCGACTCCTGCCTCGAAGCGTGCCTTTATGTCATGCAGAAGCCGCTGGCGCGCCCGAGGGCAGGTCTCGCTCGGCGCGCCAGCTATCGCTGCAGCGCATGAGCTGGGCCCTGTGGGCGCTGCTGCTGGTTCCCGCCCTGTGGGGGCCGATGCTGTTGCTGGCCGAGCCGGTATTTCATTCGCGCACCCTGATCGCCTGGGGACCGCTGTTGGGCGGTGCCCTGATGCTGGCACTGAGTGTGAGTGTGAGTGTGAGAGAGGGCGCGAGCGCGGAGGCAAGCGCAACGCCGAGCATGACAGAAACGGCCAACACGCAGCGCAAGTCACCTGGCTGGCGGGGTCTGACGCAGTGCCCTTTGAAGCCGTGTCTGTTGATCGTCGCCGGCCTGTTGCTGGTGCGCCATGGGGTGATCTTCGCCGCCTGGAGCAATGCGCTGGGCGCCCAACAGGCCCATGAGACACAGCTGGCGCGCACTCTGGTGGCTCAGGCGCGGGAGCAGGGCCTGCCGCTGGACTCGCCCCGTGACGCCGAGCGCTACCAGCCGCGCGATGCCTTGCCGGTACTGGTGCTGGGCGAGGCGCCAGTGGCGCCGCTGGCGCGGGTCGCTCGCCAGCAGGCGGCGGCCGTGGGCCAGAATCTGGTTGCCGCCTTCACGCCTGACAACTACTGGGCCGTGGTGCGGCTGCGCCTGGCGGGCGCCAGCGCGGTGACCTTGCTGCGCGATGAGGCGCTCAAGGCACGCCTGCAAGCGCGATCGCCCTGTGCGCCGGGCGATGCTGTCAGTCAGGCCTCCGATCAGCCCACCAGCCAGCCCTCAGCTCCTTTATCAGTTCTGTCGCAAGTGCCGTCGCCAGCGCTGTCACTGCAAGAAGGAGTCTGGGTAATCGATTTCCGCAAGCCTCGCCAATGTGATTAGGACATATGAGAGAGCCATGACAGCCAGAGTCAGTGAGGACAAGTTGCCATGAACGACAACGCCGCCCCGAGGGGCGGCGTTGTCGTATTGCCGATATGAGCGGCAATAGGTACAGGCTTCAACAATGTGTTGTCACACCTCGATCAGGCGTGGTTCTCGACCTTGTCGAATTCCGTGGTGATCTCATCAGCCGGTGCTGCGCTCATGATGCTGGCCACGTAGATGGCGATGTAGGCGAAGATGACGCCCGGCACGATCTCGTAGAGATCGAAGATGCCACCGGAAAGCTGCTTCCAGACCACCACGGTCACGCCACCGACGATGATGCCGGCCAGCGCGCCGAAGCGGTTCATGCGGCGCCAGTACAGCGACATGATCAGCGCCGGGCCGAAGGCGGCACCGAAGCCGGCCCAGGCGTAGGACACCAGACCCAGCACGCTGGAGTTCGGGTCCAGCGCCAGGATCCAGGCGATGATGGCGATACCGACCACCGCGAAGCGACCGACCCACACCAGCTCGGACTGGGTCGCATCCTTCTTGAACAGCGCCTTGTAGAAGTCATCGGCCAGAGCAGAGGACGATACCAGCAGCTGGGAGTCAGCGGTGGACATCACGGCAGCCAGGATGGCGGCCAGCAGCACGCCGGCAACCGCCGGGTGGAAGATGAAGTTCACCATGACCATGAAGATCTTCTCGCTGTCGGCCAGGTCCTTCGGCACGTAGACGAGACCCAGCAGGCCGATACAGATGGCCGCGAACAGACCCAGTGCAGACCAGACGACGGCGATGGTACGGGCCGCGCCGATGTCCTTCTCGCTGCGGATGGCCGCGAAACGCGCCAGGATATGCGGCTGACCAAAGTAGCCCAGGCCCCACGCCAGTGAGGAGACGATGCCGACCAGGGTCAGCGCTTCGCCGGTGGAGGCGTCACGGAACCATTCCAGCAGCAGCGGGTTCTCGGCAGTGATGCGCGAGGTCGCTTCTGCCACGCCACCCATGTCGGTGAGTGCCACGATGGGCACCACGATCAGGGCAACAGCCATCATCAGACCCTGGATGAGGTCAGTCCACGACACGGCGAGGAAGCCGCCGAAGAAGGTGTAGGACACGATGGCGATGGTACCGACGGTCACGGCGATGGTGTAGTCGAGGCCGAAGACGGTCTCGAACAGCTTGCCACCTGCCACCAGACCGGAGCTGGTGTAGAAGAGGAAGAACAGCAGGATGAAGACGGCCGAGATGACGCGCAACATCTTGGAGTTGTCGCGGAAGCGCTTCTCGAAGTAATCCGGCAGGGTCAGCGAGTCGCTGGCGACGAAGCTGTAGATACGCAGGCGCTTGGCGACGATCAGCCAGTTGAGCCAGGTACCGGCCAGCAGACCGATGCCGATCCAGGCAGCGGACAGGCCGCTGAGGTAGGCAGCGCCGGGCAGGCCCAGCAGCAGCCAGCCGGACATGTCAGACGCACCGGCGGAAATGGCGGATGTCCAGGGGCCCAATGAGCGGCCACCCAGGATGTAATCCGACATGTTGGAGGTGCGCTTGTAGGCCAGCAGGCCTATGCCGAGCATCACCGCCAGATAGATAGCGAACGTGATGAGTATGGTGGGGCTGTTATCGACCATCGTGGAGTAAATCCTTTGCATTTATTGTTGTCGGACGGCGAGCGTCGTGATGATTCACTGCCAGTGACGGTTCCTGTCAGACCGTCGCCGGGAGTCCTGCGTCATGCATCGAACGTCCTTCGAGGGCCATGTCGCGGCGGCTCTCGCAAGTTCCTGCCAATCTTGTACGTTCAGACTAGCGCATAAACGAATCTTCTGACGTTCGTCCGTCCCCGCATATTGCCGTCGAGTCAAAAGGGGAAACGGCAACGGACACCGCAGGGCACGAGCATGAGGGGCCAGTCGCTGGCGATTCATGTCCGTGGGCGTCCCTGTCGGTGTCCGGGGCAGATGACGGCCTGGCGTGCTCGCCGTCATCCACTGGGCATCGTCCTGATGCCCTGTCACCTGGCTACCTCATGCACGTCCAGCATGCAGTCTTCCGCCAGGCATGACCTCTGCTGCTGCCGCGAGAGCAGGCAGCGTCGGTCATTCGTCGCCCATGGCGAGAAGAGACGCGTTGCCGCCGAGAGCCGTGGTGTTGACGGTACGGGTCTTCTCGGTAGCGAAGCGGTGCAGGTAGTGCGGGCCGCCGGCTTTCGGGCCAGTACCAGAGAAGCCCTGACCACCAAACGGCTGTACACCTACCACAGCACCGATGATATTCCTGTTGATGTAGACATTACCAACACGAATTTTCTGTGCAACGGCATTAGCAAAACTTTCGTTTCGCGAATGCACACCGAAGGTCAGGCCGTAGCCGAGGCCATTGATGGTATCGATGACCTTGTCCACTTCGCCGCCTTTCCAGGTCGCGATGTGCAGTACCGGACCGAACTGCTCGCTTTCCAGGCTATCGATGCCATCGATGCGCAGGGCGACCGGCGCAACGAAGGTGCCGTGCTCGGTGATGGTCTTGTCGACGGCGGCTTCGGCGATCACGCGGCCCTGGCTGCGATATTCCTCGATGTGCTTGAGCAGACCGGCACGCGCTTCCTCGTCGATGACCGGGCCGACGTCGGTGCCCAGATCGCGCGGGTCACCGATCTTCAGCTCGTCCATCGCGCCCTTGAGCAGGCCGATGACGCGCTCGGCGACGTCTTCCTGCACGTAGAGCACACGCAGGGCGGAACAGCGCTGACCGGCACTCTGGAAGGCGGACTGCACCACGTCATTGACGACCTGCTCCGGCAGGGCGGTGGAGTCGACGATCATGGCGTTGAGGCCACCGGTCTCGGCGATCAGCGTCGGCAGCGGAGCGTTCTCACGCGCGGCCAGCGAGCGGTTGATGATCTGCGCGGTCTGGGTGGAGCCGGTGAAGCACACGCCAGTGATGCGCGGGTCGCTGGACAGCACGCTACCCACGGTCGGGCCATCGCCCGGCAGCAGCTGGACGACATCGTGCGGCATGCCGGCTTCGCGCAGCAGCTCGACCACGCGGTGAGCGACCAGCGAGGTCTGCTCGGCGGGCTTGGCGACCACGGTGTTGCCGGTGACGGCGGCGGCGACCATCTGGCCGCAGAAGATCGCGACCGGGAAGTTCCACGGGCTGATGCAGGCGAAGACGCCCTTGCCGCCGAGCATGATCTGGTTGTGCTCGCCGGTCGGGCCCTGCAGCTCGGTCGGCTCGGCGAAGTCGGCACGCGCACGGTTGGCGTAGTAGCGGCAGAAGTCGACCGCTTCACGGATCTCGGCGATGCCGTCGGTGAGCAGCTTGCCACCCTCGCGGGAGCACAGGGTCATCAGCTCGGCGGTGTGGGTTTCCATCAGGTCACCGAAGCGCTCGAGAATCGCGGCGCGTTCCTCGACCGGTGTCTGCTCCCAGCGCGGGAAGGCAGCCCAGGCGGCGTCGATGGCCTTGGAGGCTTCCTCGGCGCTGGTCCACTGCACGTGGCCCAGGGTGTCACGACGGTCGAACGGGCAGGTGACGGCCTGACGACGCTCGGCATTGACCTCGACATCGAAGGCCAGCTGCGGACGCACGTCGTAGGTGGTGTCCATGTGCGTGGCCATCTCGTCGATCAGCGGCTGGTACTGGCTATTGATGTTCAGATTGATGCCCCGTGAATTCAGGCGGTCTGCGCCATAGATATTCGGCGGCAGCGCGATGCGTGGGTTGTGGTAGGTCTTGTACTGATTGAGCGTGACCACCGGGTGGGTGCACAGGCTCTCGACCGGCACGCGCGGGTCGACCAGCTGGTGAACGAACGAGGAGTTGGCCCCGTTCTCCAGCAGACGACGCACCAGGTACGGGAGCAGGTCCTTGTGCGCGCCGACCGGCGCATAGATACGGCACCAGGTCCCCTTGGGGGCACGCTTGAGCGCGGCTTCATACAAGGCTTCGCCCATGCCGTGCAGACGCTGGAATTCGAACTGACGTGTCTCGCCGGCGTTGGCCACATCCAGAATGGTGCTGATGGTGTGGGCATTGTGGGTGGCGAACTGCGGGTAGATGCGTCCGCGAGTGTTCTCGGACAGCAGGAAGCGCACGCAGACCAGGTAGCTGACGTCGGTGGAGGCCTTGCGGGTGAACACCGGATAGCCTTCGACACCCAGCTCCTGGGATTCCTTGATCTCGCTGTCCCAGTAGGCGCCCTTGACCAGACGCAGCGGGATCTCGTCGCCTTGCAGGTCGGCGATGCGGTTCAGGTACTGCAGGGTCGGCAGGGCACGCGTCGAGTAGGCCTGCACGACGAGGCCGAACTTGCCCCAGCCGCGGCAGGTGTCGCTCTCGTAGACGGCGCGGAACACTTCCAGCGAGATCTCGAGGCGATCGACTTCCTCGGCATCGATGGTGATGGCGACGTTCAGCTCGCGGGCGATGCCGGCCAGTTCACGCACGCTTGCCACCAGCTCTTCCAGCACCTGCTCACGACGGCCGAATTCATAGCGCGGATGCAGGGCGGACAGCTTGATGGACACGGACGGCGACGGGGTGCCTTCCTTCAGCTTGCGCGAGGTTTCGCCGACGGTGCGGATGGCACGCGCGTAGTCGTCGAAGTAGCCCTTGGCGTCGTCGCGGGTACAGGCCGCTTCACCCAGCATGTCGTAGGAATAGGTGTAGCCCTTGTCGAACAGCGGCTGGGAGCGCTTGAGCGCTTCCTTGATGTCGCGGCCCAGCACGAACTGCTTGCCCATCACCTTCATCGCCTGGTACATGGCGCGGCGGATGACCGGCTCGCCGAGACGATTGACCATGCGGTTGATGAAGGTGGCCGGCTTGCCGTCACCCTTGGGCAGATCCATCTTGATGACGTTGCCGGTCATCAGAAGGCCCCAGGTGGAGGCGTTGACGAACCAGGACTCGCTCTGGCCCAGGTGGGACTTCCAGTCGGCCACGCCGAGCTTGTCCTCGATCAGCGCATCGGCGGTTTCCTTGTCCGGAATGCGCAGCAGCGCCTCGGCCAGGCACATCAGCAGCACGCCTTCCTGGGTGTCGAGGCTGTACTGCTGCAGCAGCTCGTCGATGGAATCGACGGCGGTGTCCATGGTGCGGATCTCGCGAACCAGCTCGGCCGTCTTGTCGCCGATGCGCTTGGCATCCTTGTCTTCGGCGTTCAGCAGCCCGACCAGCTCGCTGACGTAGGCGCTTTCATCGACCAGGTAGTGGTCGCTTAAGCGCGCGAACAGCGCCTCCGGAGACTGCTGCCAGGTGCTGGCGGCCAGCATCTGGTCACTGCGCAGGATGTTGTCCTTGAGCACACTGCCCTTGAGCACCCCTTGCTTGTCGTTTGTCGATGACTGGGCGGCTGTGGACGTGGCTGAGGCGATCGCGGCATTCACTGCACTGGACTGATCGGAGGAAGTGGAGGTGGTCATGGTGCGAACCCCTTGCTGCTGGGCGTCGAAGCGCCGAATGGGATTGCCGAGTCACAGCGCCGGGAGTGATGCAGAACGCATCAGAAAGCGCGACAGCGGCACGTCTGGATGTATGACTGAGAATGTAGGGTGGCGCAGGGGGGCGGGTCTTTCCAATTTCTCGGCTGCACATGTCAAATTCACGGGCATGTCAGAAAAGTGACACGCTTCTCCGACCTTTGTCGAAGGCTGTGCAGCGAAATGATGCGATCTTGTTATACCAAGGTGGTAGAGGCTTGAGGGGCGAATTGAAGAGCGGCGTGCCAGGCACACGGGCGGATCTGACACGCACGCCTCATCGGCTCCTGCCGGCTCGATCAGGACTTGCGCAGTGCCGAAGGCGGGAAGCCGAGATGCTTGCGGAAGGCGTGGGACAGGGCGCTCTGGTTGGCAAAGCCGCAGCGATCCGCGATCTGGGACAGGGAAAGCTCGCTGGTGCCCAGCAGCTGGCGTGCCTCTTCCAGCCGACGGCGCAGCAGATACTGATAGGGCGAGAGGCCGGTCAGGACGCGGAAGCGCTCGCTGAAATGCTGCTCGGAGAGATGCGACTGGCGGGCAAGATCCGCCACGCTGAGGCGCTGGCCGAGATTGGCGTCGATGAAGCGGTTGAGCGCGACCAGATCCAGCTGACGACCACTGGTGCTCAGCGCGCTCATCGGCTCTTCTATGCGTGTGTTCAGGCAGGCGAGGAAGGTGGCGGCGAGCAGGTCGCCCGGCGCCTGCTGGTAGTCGTTGACTTCCGCGAGCATGAATTCGAGATAGCCACGCAGGCGGGTGTCCAGCGTGAAGAAGCGTGGGCGCTCGAAGAGACGCTTGAGCTCGCGATGATGGGCGGTCAGGTAGGGCGCATCATCGGGCAGGTCGAGAATCAGCTGGCGATTCTCGCCGATGCCCGCGTAGTAATGGACATGATCGGCCGGCACGATGCAGCCGGTCAGCGGGCGAATCTCGCCGCCCTGGCCCTCGATCTCGAACTCGGCCAGGCCATCGAGGCCGATCACCAGCTGGTGGTAGCTGTGATCGTGGTGCTCACGCAGGTTGGAGAGCGGGATCAGGCGCATCTCGCTGGCGGCCATCAGGCGCGAGTCTCCGCGACACCGGTGCGGGCACGCAGATGGCCCAGCAGCACGTTGAGCTCTTCACGGCCGGCGCGCGAGAACAGCGCACCGCCCTGGGCCAGCTGCCACGGCCGGGCGTGGTTGTCGAAGATGCCCTGGCAGCGGCGCCGTAGACTCTCCAGATACTCATCATGGCGAATCGGGTAGCCGATCACGCTGTGCCACTCGTTCTCGTTGATCTCGCCGCTGATCGCCTGGTCCAGCACGCGGGCGATATCGCTGTAGTCGGTACGAAAGCGCGGCGTACGCGACATCATCAGCATGGCCACGGTGCCGACGGTGACGATCAGGCAGACCACGAAGGTGATGATGAAGATGGACATGAGCGAACCTTGTGCGGGCGTAACCGGAAATAGTGTGGTAGCTCACCATTCTATCACGCTGCACGGCCAGTATCGTCAGTGCGGCAGGCGCGTCATGTTCTGTCTGTCAGAACGTTATGGCATGATTCAAGTCCATTGAGACGGCATGGCACACGTTGCCTGTCAGCCTCGTTCTTCACCTGCCGTGGGAGCCCCGCCGCATGGCCAATCAACGTGTGGAAGCGGTCGAGCGTGCCTTGACGCTGCTGGAAGCCTTTACCCCCGCGACCCCTCGCCTGACGCTCAACGAGCTGGCGCAGGCCAGTGGTTTCTACAAGAGCACGATTCTGCGGCTGATGGGCTCGCTTGAGCACTTCGGCTATGTGGCGCGTGACAGCCATGGCATCTACTCCATCGGCGCGGCGCTGGGGCGTTTTGCCCAGCTGGCACCGGCGCTGCCGGCCCGCGAGGCTCAGCTGCGCGGCTGGTTGGCGGCGCTGAATGCCGCCAGTGGCGAGACGGCCAGCCTGATGCTGGTCGAGCATGGCCCGCTGGCCGAGGCGCGCCCGGTGGAGGGCGTGACACGCCCGCGTCAGGCGATGTGCCAGTACGCGCATGTCAGCCAGTGGCCGCTGCGTCATCAGCTGGAGGAGGGCGAGCTGGTCGATGAGGCGCTGTCCGCCTTGCTGCAGCAGTGTGTCGACAGTGGCGAGATCGAGACCGGTGAAGCCGCCGGCCTGTCGGTGGCGGCGTTGGCGGTCAGCGTCGCCCAGCATCACGACGAGGGGCTGGCACCGGCGGAAGTCATCGTGCTCAGTGGCCCGACGGCGCGCCTGACGCCTGCCCAGGCCCACCGCCTGCTCGCGCAGTGGCAGCAGGGCAACTGATGCGCGCTCACCAGTGACAGGAGTCTTGAAGTGCTGAAATGACATCGCCCCCGCCGGTCTTGCCGGCGGGGGCGATGTCATTTCAGAGCGCTGTCATTCAGGGCGTGGCACCTCATGAGAGGCGCGGACCCTGGCCAGGATCAGGCGTCGGTGGCGGCCTTGGCGGCGCTCATGCGGCGACGCAGGATGGGGCCGACGATCACCGGCAGCAGCAGACCGGCGATGGCGATGCACCACAGGGTCACGGCCAGCGGGCTGCCGATCAGGATGGTCCAGTCGCCGTCAGACAGCTGCATGGCGTGACGCAGGTTCTTCTCCATCTCTGGCCCCAGCAGCATGCCGAGAATGACCGGCACCAGCGGGATATCCAGCTTGCGCAGGAAGTAGCCAGCGACCCCGAAGGCGACCATGAAGTACAGGTCGAAGGTCGAGTGGCTGATGGAGTAGATGCCCACGAAGGCGACCATGGTCACCACCGGCAGCAGATACTTGGGCGGCACGGACAGCAGCTTGACGAAGATGCCGACCATCGGGATGTTCATCAGCAGCAGGATGACGTTACCGATCAGCAGCGCCGCGATCACGCCCCACACGATGTCGCCGTGCTGGGTGAACATCAGCGGGCCGGGGGTGATGTTGAGCGAGATCAGCATCGCCAGCAGCACCGCGGTGGTACCGGAACCCGGCACGCCCAGCGTCAGCATCGGCACCAGGGCACCAGAGGCGGCGCCGTTGTTGCCGGCTTCCGGGGCGGCCACGCCGCGCGGATCACCTTCACCGAAGTTGCCTTTCTTGCCGAGGATCTTCTTCTCCAGCGTGTAGCTGATGAAGCTGCCCAGCGACGCACCGGCGCCCGGCAACACGCCGGAAATGAAGCCCAGCACACCGCCACGGAAGGAGGTCGGCAGAATCGCGACGATGTCCTTCAGCTTCAGGGTCATCTTGTTCATGGCGATCATCGGCTTGCCTTCACCGGCGTGCTGTTCGATGAAGAACAGCAGCTCCGAGATGGCGAACAGACCGACGATGGCGATGATGAAGTCGATGCCCTCGAACAGCTCCAGCACATCGAAGGTGTAGCGCTGGGTGCCGGTGGAGCCATCGATGCCGACGGTGGCGATCATCAGGCCGATGGCGGCGGCCATCAGCGTCTTGACCGGATTCTTGCCGGTGATGCCGCCCAGGGTGGCGAAGGCCAGCACGAACAGCGCGAAGTATTCCGCCGGGCCGAAGGTCAGCGCGAAGCTGGCCAGCCACGGCGCCATCACGATCAGGCCGATGGTGGCGATCAGGCTGCCGATGAAGGAGGCGATCGCCGAGATGGCCATCGCTTCGGCGGCCTTGCCTTTCTGGGCCATCGGATAGCCATCGAGACAGGTCATCATCGCCGGCTCATCGCCCGGGATGTTGAGCAGGATCGAGGAGATGCGCCCGCCGTACATGGCACCGGCGTAGACCGAGGTCAGCAGGATAAGCGAGGTTTCCGGGCTCAGGCCCAGGGTGAAGGCCAGCGGAATCAGGATGGCCACACCGTTGGCCGGGCCCAGGCCCGGCAGTGCGCCGATCAGGGTGCCCAGGAAGGCCCCCAGCACGGCGAACATCAGATTCTCTGGCTGCAGGGCGATGCCGAAGCCCTGCATCAAGAAGCCAAGACTTTCCATTACGCCACCTCCAGGATGCCCAGCGGCAGTGGTAGCTCAAGCACGAAGTTGAACAGGGCGAAGACGACGATGCCGCCGAGCAGGCCTGTCACGTAAGCGCGAACCGGCTTGGAGCCCATGCGCCAGCACAGGGTGCCGACCGCAGCGGTGGTCGTGACGATGAAGCCCAGCGGCTCAAGCAGTGCGGTGTACAGGCACAGGATGACGATGGCCAGCACCATCTCGGCGCCGGTGCGGCTCCACGGCCATTGCTGGTCCGGGTCGGGGCGCACGATCAGATACAGGCTGCTCAGCGCCAGCACGATCGAGAGCACCGTGGGGAAGGTTTCGGGCCCGATGGACTCGGCCCCGCCGAAGGGTTCCGGGAACTGCTGGGCACCCCAGCCGTACGCGACGGCCAGGGTGAGCATCAGCAGACCAAAGATGCGGTCATTCATCAGCGAATCAGCCCAATGTCCTTGGAAAGGGTCTGGATGTCCTGGATCTGTGCCTTCACGAAGGCATCAAAGTCGGCACCCGATTTGTGGAACGGCATTAGGCCGCTCTTGGTCATCACATCTTTCCATTCTTCGCTTTCATAGACGCTGTCCAGCGTGGTGGTCCAGTACTGCTCGGCATCGTCGCTGACACCGGCCGGGATGTAGAAGCCGCGCCAGTTGGGGGCGACGGCATCGATGCCCTGTTCGCGAGCGGTCGGCACCTCAGCCAGCTTGCCCGGCAGGCGCTCTTCGGAGAGCACGGCCAGCACTTTCAGGTCGCCGGATTCCATGAAGCCCTGAATCTCGGAGATATCACCGGTGAAGGCCTGCACGTGGCCGCCGACGACCTGGGTGATGGCTTCGCCGCCGTTGTTGTAGGACAGGTAGGAGACCTTGGGCAGGTTCTCGACATCGGCAGCCTGGGCGGCGATCAGCACCTTGAGGTGATCCCAGCCACCTGCGGCACTGCCGCCGGCGAACTTGACGGATTTCGGGTCTTTCTTCAGCGCGTCCATCACCTCACTCAGGGTGTTGTACGGCGAATCCTTGGAGACGGCGATGGCGCCGTAGTCCGCGCCCAGTGCGCCGATCCACTCGACCTGGTCCTGATTCATGCCCGGGAACTGGCCCTGGGCCAGACGGGTGGTGGTCGCGGTGGAGGCGGCCACCAGCAGCTGCTCGTCACCGGCACGCTTGGAGACGGTGTGCGCGAAGGCGACACCGCCACCGGCACCGGCCATGTTGATGGTCTGCACGTTGCCCGGCACGAAATCGAGCTCAGACAGGATCTTGCCGACGCTGCGGCAGGTGAAGTCCCAGCCGCCGCCCGGATCAGCCGGCGCGATGCAGTCAACCTTGCCTTTCGGTTCGAAGGCGAAGGCCTGGGCGGACATGGCGGTGACCACCGCAGCTGTCAGGAGTTTGAGTGTCATATGACGTGTCATGGCGACCTCTGGTGTTATTGGATTGTGGTAGCGGCACATGTCGTGAGTCAGGTGCTGGCAGCGGTCGAGCGAGAAACTCGCCCTGCGCCGCGAACCTGACAGCAACCTTACAATTCTGTAAGGCGGAACTTTATTCTGTATGGTGAAATTAGACTGCCGCCCGATGGCTCGCAAGATACCCATTCGTCGCACCGACCTTGGTCGAAAGGCGTATTTGCGCACCTTTGTGGTGCATTTTTGTGAATGATCCGGCGGGATGTCGTGTCGGAATCTGGCGGTTTCCGACGCTCTCTTGCTTCTCTCTTGCTTTTCTCTTGTTCCTCTCTCACTCCTCTCTTGTTTCTCTCTCGCTTCTCTATCGCTGCTCTCTGGCTGCTCTTACTTGCCTCCCTCGCACCTCGCCCAGCAGGCCCGAGCGGGACGCTTGCGTCGCCTGCGTGAGCTGTGCGTTCACGGGCGTCATGGCTTGCTTGTCGTGTTTGAAACGTTATGCGGCGTTGCAGCAGAAGCGTGGCCATTGGGCTTTGGTCTAGCGTGTAGCCGGTAGCCAGACTGCGTGCTGACCGGGTGCCATCGGCAATCGTGCAAGGGGACAGGGGAGGGGAGAAGACTCATGGCCAAGGTGTTGGGCAGTGTGTGGGCGTTGTTGCTGGGTATCGTGCTGATCATGCTCGGCAATGGCATGCACTTCACGCTGATCGGTCTGCGTGGCGGCATCGAGGGCTTCTCCTCGGCGGAGCTGGCGATCGTCACCTCGGGCTACTTCGTGGGCTTTCTCTCCGGCGCGCGCTATACGCCGGTGCTGATCCAGCGGGTCGGGCATGTGCGGGTGTTCGCGGCACTCGGCAGCTTCATCTCGGCGGCCTTGATCGCCTTGCCGCTGCTGACCGAACCCTGGGCCTGGACGTTGCTGCGCCTGCTGATCGGCTTCTGCATGTCAGGCATCTATGTCACGGCGGAAAGCTGGTTGAATGCGGCTGCCAGCAACGAGACGCGCGGCAAGGTGCTGTCGGCCTACATGATGGCGCAGACACTGGGCATCATCGGCGCGCAGGGCCTGTTGACGCTGGGCGACGCCGCGACCTCGGTGCTGTTCATCTGTGCCTCCATCCTGGTGTCGATCTCCTTCGGGCCGATTCTGCTGTCGGCAGCCGTGGCCCCGGTGGTCGAGGTGTCGCGGGCCATGTCGTTCGCGAAACTGTTCAAGGCGTCACCGCTGGGCGCCATCGGCATCTTCCTGCTCGGCAGTGTCTATGCGACCCAGTCGGGGATGGGCGCGGTCTTCGGCACCCAGGTGGGCCTGTCGGGCTCACATATCGCTCTGTTCATCGCCATGCTGTTCGCCGGCGCGCTGGTGTTGCAGACCCCGATCGGCTGGCTGTCGGACCGCATGGACCGCCGCGTGCTCATCTGCGGCCTGTCCGCCGCAGGGGCAGGCTCATGTCTGTTCGGCTGGATGGCGGGCGATGCGCTGTGGCCGTTGATCGCCTCGGCCTTCTTTGCCGGGGGCGTGACCACACCGCTGTATGCGCTGCTGCTGGCCTTCACCAATGATTCGCTGTCGGCCGAGGAGATGCCGGGCGCCTCCGGCGGGCTGGTGTTCGCCTTCGGGCTGGGTGCCATCGTCGGGCCGCTGGCGGCAGGTGGCGCGATGGAGGTGATGGACCCCTACGCCTTCTGGCTGGTGCTGGCGACCACCTTCGTGGCCATCTCGCTGTATGCGCTCTATCAGATCACCCAGCGCGAGATGGTGCCGGTCGAGGAGACCGACAGTTACCTCAACATCCTGCCGACGGCGTCACCGATGGCGGTCGAGGTGGCGGTGGAGTGGGCGCATGAACACGCCGAGGATGAGCAGCTGGCCGCCGAGGCAGCCGAGGCAGCGGCGCAGGAAGAGGCCTTCGAGGTCGCGCTGGAAGAAGCCTTCGAGGAGGCATTGGAAGAGGCGCTGGATGAGGCGTTCGAGGCCAACGTCGCACCGCTGGAGGAGGCGGAGTTGGTGGAGCCGGATCACGAGTACGTGGCAGAGCCGCTGCTCGAGGCTGATGCCGACACGGAAATCGCGTTCGAGACGGAGCGGTTGTCCGAGCTGTTGCCGGGAGCGGAGCCTCGGTCACAGACAGCTTCTGAGACAGGTTCAGGCGCTGACACAGGTTCAAGCTCGGACTCAGAGCCGCACGAAGAGAGAGACCAGGCATCGTCCTATCAATTCGACTCCGAACATCAGCCGCCCAAGGGGCCCTGGCCCTCCATGCCTTGAGGTCGTTGGAAGCCAGTCAGTCGCAAAAAGACGCCACCCCGGCTAACGGGTGGCGTCTTTTTTGGGGCTGCCTTGAGCTTTTGCCAGTCTCGAGCGTTTGCCAGGCGAGCGCGGCGCTCAGGGCTCAAGGGTCTCAGGGAGCCAGTACCTCAGGGCTTCAGTTGATCACTGCAGGCCCAGCTCCTGCGACATCTGCTCGACATCGTTGACCTGCTGGGTGATGAAGCGATCCAACGCCTGGCCGGACTTGTGGAACGGCATCAGGCCGTTGTCCTGCATCACCTGCTGCCACTCGGGCGTCTCGGCCATGCGGTTGAGGGTCTGCTCCCACCAGTCGAAGGCGGCATCCGACGCGCCACCCGGCAGGTAGAAGCCGCGCCAGTTGGGTGCGACCACATCGATCCCCTGCTCACGCGCGGTGGGGATGTCGCTGTACTGGCCGGGCAGACGCTCTTCACTGAACACTGCCAACAGGCGCAGGTGGCCGGATTCGACGAAGCCGCGGGCCTCGGTCATGTCGCCGGTGAAGGCCTCCAGGTGTCCGCCCATCACCTGGGTGATGGCGACGGAGCCGGAGTCGTAGGCGAGGTACGGCAGGGCGCGCAGATTGTCGATGCCCGCCTCACGCGCCGCCATCAGCACCTTGAGGTGATCAAACCCGCCCGCGACATCGCCACCGGCGAAGCGCACCGCCTTGGGGTCTGCCTGCATGGCGGCCAGCAGCTCGTTCAGCGATTGGTAGGGTGAGTCCTCGGCCACGGCAATCACACCGTAGTCGGCGCCGAGAGTCATCAGCCAGCGTACGTCGTCGACCTTGCCGTCCTGATAGGCATGCTGGCCCAGGCGGGTGGTGGTCGCGCTCGAGGCGGCGACGATGACTTGCTCATCGGCGTGGCGCTTGGACTTCACATGCGCGAAGGCGACGCCACCGCTGGCGCCGGGCACGTTGAGGGTCTGCATGCCGGCAGGGATGAGGTTCTGCTCATCCAGCAGGCGGGCCACGCTGCGACAGGTGAAATCCCAGCCACCGCCGGGCTTGGCGGGTGCGATGCACTCCGTCTTGCCCTGCGGGGCGAAGTCGGTCTGTTCGTTCTGCTCCTCTTGGGCGGCGTTGGCGCTCAAGGGTGCCAGCAGGCCAAGGCTGAGCAGCAGGGCAGCAGGGCAGCGGGCAGGGCGCCAGTGCGCTGTCGAGATTGCTTTCTGCGTGAGAAGGGATGGCGTGCAGGGGATGTGGCGTGCATGGCTATCGTGTCCTTGGTGTTCAGCGTCGATCGTTATGGTTATGTCAGTCAGCGTGGCATGGGGCTGAGCGTTGCTGGCTGTCGCACGCTCATGACTGTTGTGATGAGCTTGTGTCGTGAGCTTGCGAGAGTGCGAATGAACGAAAATAGCCTATTTCGGCGAGTCGCGAAAAGGCACGGCAGGCGGGCAGTGAGTAGAGAAATCGCATTTCCCGCGCCGTCACTCCTCAAGGTGGTCTCGGGATTGCTAGAATTGCGCCATCAGGCTGTGGTGAGCGCTCCGCGATCTTCCAGCCGCCGCCTTTCATTGAGGAGACGGGCCATGACCCTTACCCCGCGCATGCACGACTTTCTCGCCCGCCTGCCCAAGGTGGAGCTGCACCTGCACATCGAAGGCTCGCTGACGCCGGCCTTGATGTTCGAGCTGGCGGCGGAGCAGGGCATCACATTGCCCTACGCCACCCTGGAGGAGGTCGAGGCGGCCTATGACTTCGCGGACCTGCCTGCCTTCCTCGCGCTCTATTACCAGGGCATGGGCGTCTTGAATGATGAGTCACACTTCTACCGCCTGGCGCAGGACTACTTCCGCCGTGCGAGCGCCGATGGCGTCAAGCATCTGGAGCTGTTCTTCGATCCGCAGGCGCATCTGGCGCGTGGCGTGAGTCTGGAAACCCAGTTCGCGGGGCTGGAGCGCGCCTGTCGTGAGGCAGTGAAGGAATTCGATATCACCTCGGCGCTGGTGCCGAGCTTCCTGCGTTGTCATTCCGCGGCGTCTGCGCGCGAGCTGTTCGACGCGCTGATTCCCTTTGAATCGCGCTTCGTGGGTGTCGGCCTGGACAGCGCCGAGATCGGCAATCCGCCGGAGAAGTTCACCGAAGTCTTCCAGCTTGCGGGGGAGCGCGGCTGGCATCGTGTCGCGCACGCAGGTGAGGAAGGCCCGGCAGAGTACATCCGCACGGCGCTTGAGGTGCTGGGGGTGGAGCGTATCGACCACGGTGTGCGCTGCCTGGAAGATGCCGCCCTGGTCGCGGAGCTGGCCGAGCGGCGTATCCCGCTGACGGTGTGTCCGCTGTCCAATGTCGCGCTCAAGGTGGTGGAGCGCATGGAAGACCACCCGCTGCCGAAGCTGATCGATGCGGGCCTCAATATCACCCTCAACTCGGATGACCCGGCCTATTTCGGCGGCGGCATGCTCGACAACTTCATCGCCGTGCAGCAAGCGCTGAACCTCAGCGAGGCGCAGTGGCTTACCCTGTGCCGCAACGCCATCGACGCCGCCTTCCCGCAGCGCGGCGAAGGCCTCGGCATGAGTGACGCCCGCCGTGGTCTGCTGCTGGCGCAACTCGATAGCTGCGCAGCCTGAGAATTATCACCGGCGCTTGAATACTGAATGCAATCAACGGCTTGGCCACCAACATCGCCAGTACGACGCCGCCTGCGGCAACCGCTCCATCAGATGTTGCTTGACCGCGCTAAGTCGTTGAGTACAATGCAGTTCTGGCGTGCGCAATGCACCGCCCTGCGGGTGTAGCTCAATGGTAGAGCAGAAGCTTCCCAAGCTTAAGACGAGGGTTCGATTCCCTTCACCCGCTCCAGAACAATGAAATCAGCTAGTTACGATTGCTTGAGCGCCCATAGGTACATAAGGCGGTCACACAATGGCGATCCCGTACACTGTACGAAAGCCTTCTGGTGTTTATCATTTCAGATGGCGCATACCCTCCGAATTCCAGCATCTCGGCAACGAGCTTCGCATCTCCCTCGCGACCAAAGACAAGCATGAAGCCCGCCATAGGGCAGCATCTCTGCGTCTCAAGGTTGATGGTCTGGTTGGCTCGGCTGCCTCGCTAGATGAGCTCCGACGAAGCGTTATGCCTGGCATTCCCGCGCCAGAGAGAAAGCCCCGCCCCAAGCCGTCGCCGCCAAAGGCTGTTGAGTCATTCACTTTGCTTTGGGAGCGTTACGCTGCTCATCAGCTTGATGACGTTAGGGGCAAGACGCGCCATGAGTCACGCCATGCCCTCGGCGTCCTCGTGGAGCTTGTTGGCGATGTCGACCCCCAGCGCTTTGATAAGGCTGTGGCGCGTGAGTTTGTGGAGCGCCTCGGGGTCTACCCGTCACGGCGTGGACTGGGCCGATTCGCTTCTATGTCGCTGGCTGACATCAAGGCTGATGGTTATCAGCCGATCAGTCCCACCACGCAGCGCAACATCATCACACGCGTCTCATCTTTCGCCGCCTGGCTGGTCAGCTTCGGGTATCTCGAGGCCAACCCATTGCAGGGGCTCAAGCCCAAGCGTGGAAAGGGGATAGCCAAGCGCAAGACCTGGACCCAGGACGAGCTAAAGGCGTGGTTCGGTGCATCAGTTGGGCAGACCGGCGCCGGGTGGCAATACTGGCTGCCATTGCTGGCTATCTATACAGGTGCGCGTTTGGAGGAGCTGGCAGCGCTGTCCCCCGGCGATATAGGCAGGCATGACGGGATTGACTATCTCGAGATACATGCCCGCGATGGCCGGCACGTCAAGAACGCGGCTTCGTGTCGAACCGTCCCGATTCACCCGAGGCTCATCGAGCTGGGCTTTCTCGATCTCGTGGCCGGCCGTCAGGAGCATGAGCGCCTGTTTGACCTGCAGCGGCGCCAGGGACGCTATGGCTTCAATGCTTCGAAGTGGTTCACGCGGCAACGGGCCAAGCTGGGCATTGAGGCCGACTTTCACGGCTATCGGCATACGGTGGCTGAAGAGCTAAGGCTGGCTGGTGGGCAGAGCTATGCTATCGCTTGGTTGCTAGGCCACTCGGCGCAGACCATGACAGACCACTATGGCAGAGATGCAGATAAGCGCCAGCGCCTGCCAATGCTGGCCGACCTGGTGGGGATGCTGGATTGGAAGTGCTTAGAATCACTACCCTGTAGGGTATAGGTGATTGAAAAGTCAAGAGTTTTTTAGAATTCAGCTTGTGCCAGCTAGCTGAGATAAGTCATAATGGCACCGTAGACGCAAAAAGCCCGACCCTCATGCCGGTGCAACGGCAAAGGGTCAGGCTCATGCTTCTGTCCAGCCCCGATGGTGCGAGCAAAACAGATTGGATATCGTCAAGTGTCACAATCTAAACGAATTCGCGCCTCGAGGCAAGTGAAAAACTACCTCAGAAGGCATATGCCCATGTTGAAGCTAGTCTGTATTTCAGATGTAGCCCGCCGTAGTGGCGTGACCGCAACAAGCGTGAAGAGATGGCTCGAGACGCGCGACTCATTCCCCCAGCCCGTTGCAGTCTATGGGGCCAGTGACCGCCCGCTGTTCGATCCTGCTGAAGTCGAGTCATGGGTTCGCGCAAATCGCCCCCAGTACGCCCAGGAGGTGAGCGCATGAGCCAGTTTGAGATGTTTGGCACCCCGTCTACTAAGGCTCCTCGCCTCCCCGTCGTTGGTACCTGCAATGCACGGTCCCTTTGGCTCATGCTCAGCTGTGGATGGCTAGACAATGACCGACTTCGCGCTTATGGCATGGGCAACGCCTCCCGCCGCGCAAAAGACCTGGTAGAGCTGCACGACTGGCAGATTGTCACCCGCTCGAAGAGCTTCACCCGACCTGACAGCAAAATAGTTCCCGTGAAGGAGTACCGGGTTGATCCAGTCTGGCTCAATTCCCTCGTGGGCTCGGATGCTGAGTTCGCCCAGCGGCTGCTTCTGTGGTCGCAGCAGCAAAACCAGTACGAACAGGCGCACGGAGGCGAAGCATGAACCAGCTAACCAGCACACTACTCAGTAGCATGACGCCGGCAGCAGCAGCCCAGCACATTGAGCGGATGCCCAAGCGCTTGGCAGTGGTGGGCAAGACATGGGCTGATGAGAGAGAGGAGCACCGCCGTAATCTGGCAACCTGGCTGGACCGGGACGCGGCAGACTGGCATGAACAGTGTCTCGACCTGGCGCAGACAGCTGAGCAATATGCGTTGCTGCTAGATCACAAGGTGGGAACGCCGCTCGGGAAACTTGAAGCCGCGCTATCTGAGTTCTGGGGTGACACTGACAACGCCGCGCTGCTGGCGCAGAACGCCATGATGCGGAACAAGCAACAGGAACCAATGCCGGAAGGGGAGTGGTCGCACATGCAGGGTAGCGGCAAGCCTCTCCCCACGCTGGCCAACTTCAGGCGACTGCTGGCGCACTATGGCATTCAGCCTCGCTACAACCTCATCAGTAAGCGCGACGAGGCGATTGTTCCGGGATTGACCGCGACGCGCGATAACCACGACGCGGCCACACTGGCACACGTGAAGTCGCTGGCCCATATGAACCGGCTCCCCGTCGGGGAGCTAGGCGAGTACATGCTGGCTATCTCCGATGATAACGCCTACAACCCGGTGTTGACTTGGATCGAGAGCAAGCCGTGGGATGGCATTGACCGGCTGGAAGACCTGCTGGACAGCGTGGTAATCCCTGCGGAGTTCGACTACACGCTGCGGGACACGCTCATCACGCGCTGGCTAGTGTCTGCCGTCGCCGCGCTGGCCAAGCCAAGTGGTTTCCATGCCCGCGGCGTGTTGGTCTTTACTGGCGCCCAGGGCATCGGCAAAACCAGCTGGTTCCGTAACCTGCTGCCGGCCTCGCTGAGTGAGTATTTCCGTGAGGGCGCCGCGATTGATCCGGCAGACAAGGACAGTATTACCAGCGCCGTGTCTAACTGGCTCGTCGAGATCGGTGAATTGGACGCCACGTTCCGAAAGGCCGACATCGCTCGACTGAAAGCCTTCGTGACCAATGGCGAGGATCGTATTCGCAAGCCGTACGCCCGCACTGAGTCGATGCTGCCGCGTCGCACCGTGTTCTGTGCCAGCGTTAACGATGCGCAGTTCTTGGTCGACACGACGGGTAACTCCCGCTTCTGGACTGTCGAAGTGGCATCACTGGTGTATGAGAGCATCACAGACGACCTGCAGCAGCTATGGGCTCAGGTCTACGCGATGTACAAGGACGGTGAGCAGTGGTGGTTGACGCCGGAGGAGGAGGCCAAGCTGGCGGCATCCAATGGTAATTTCGAGCAGGTCGATCCGCTGGAGGAGGCACTTGATAGCCACTTCAACTGGGGGGTATCGCGCATCTCGTGGATGAACTCTACCGAGATAATGAAGTCCCTTGGGTATGACAAGCCCAGCAAGCGAGAAGCCAATGCAGTGGCAGCGCTTCTGAAGGCTCGAGGCGTAGAGCGCCGGCAGCGAGACAAGCGATTCTTAATGCCTGACCCCATCATGTGATCCTTTCGCCCACCCGCCCCAGCCATTGCGCTGGGGTTTTCGTTTGCTGCCGCGACTCGCCGCAGGACCTTGTGTGCACCATCTACGCACCTTATTACCACCATCTTTCAGGGTTATGGTGTGACCTCAAGCCCAGCAATCATGGTAGCTGCAGCAAGGGTGTTACCAACGTGACCATCTTTCGCCAGCAGATCACAAGTTTTCCCGCGATCCATCGTCACCACCACGCTCCCCCCTATCTATTATTTATCTCAAATCTCTAGATTAGATGGTCACTTTGGTAACGGGCGCCCTGCAACCCGCGTTCTAGAGCGGTTTTTGAGCGCACTATCTTCCGCACCAACCCGCACCATGTGTTACCAAGTGCCGATCAGTCCATAAATCACACGGGCACCCAGCAGCCGGACACCCGCTGCCGCGACAGATTCAACGCGCCCTGATGAGCAGGTTAGAAACAGGCACATTGAGTGAGACGTATTACTATCTTTGCCTGGGAAATTCATGATTATCCGTATTATCATGATTTTTTTATCACCCCCTGTTCCGTTGAATCGTGCAGGCCATATCAGGCAGAAACCACTGTATGTCCGTCCAGTATTAGGGTAAAATGAGTGAACACTCAAAAACAAAGGCGCCACGCACATGTCGTACCGTCCTGACCTCGAATATCGCGGTGGCCGCATCGCTCAGAAAACCGACGCACATGCACGAAAGCCCCTGCCCGAGTTCACCATTCCCGAGCGAATCAATGGCGCGTTTCTGGACACGATTGCCCGCGAGTCAGGCATGGCCGATGACACCACGCTCAAGGGCACCCGAGACACCTTGGCGAGCTGGCGTCAGTCATTCGAGCAGCTGAGCAAGGTTCGAAACGCCCAGGATCCAGCCGTCACCCAGGCTGCGCACCTCAACCAACTCGCCAAGCTCACCGATGCCGCTTTGACGCGCATGTCTGGCCAATTTGACCGGGCACGGGCAGGCCTGAATTTGAAGCGCGAAGCCCTCCAGGGCGAAGCAATCGAACGCCTGGGCTTGACCACACGCGGCCAGGCCGCTGAGGCCGAGATTCGCAGCGCACTGTTGAGCATGAGCGCCGAGGCACGACAAAAGGCCATTAGTGAGGCCATCCAGCGCGGTGACGGGGAAGTGATATACGCGCTGACCAACGCCAGCCCGCTTGTGTCCGGCATCTCAGCCGAGAACCAAGGCACGATCATGCGCCGCGCCCTGCTGGCCCACGCACCTGACGTGCTGCGCAAGCAAGAAGCCATCGACAAGGCCCAGAGCCGCCTAAACGACGGCTACACCGCCGCCCTGGACGCTGCCGACGTCGTGAGCGCTAAGGCAGTAGCCGATAGCTACCGCCGCGAGAGCCAGTCAGCCGCCGCCGCCCGCGCAGAGCTGGAAGGCCAGGCATGACAGCCGACAAGCGCACCAAGCGCGGCACATTCGCCCCAGGCACCAGCGGCAATCCCGCTGGTCGCCCAAAGGCCAAGCACACCGCCTTACGTCGTGAGCTGGAGCAGCACGGCGCTGACGTGGCCGGCGTCGTGGTTGAGCGAGCTATGGCTGGTGATATGGCAGCGGCGCGTCTGGTGCTCGAGCGCCTCCAGCCGCCCGTGAAGGCGTCTACAGCGCCCGTCACGCTCGCCATTCCTGAAGGTGCATCATTGGCCGAGCAGGCCGAGTGCTGGCTGTCAGCGGCTGCTCAGGGCACCGTACCGGCAGATGTTGCGGCTTCGATGGTCTCGGCCCTTGGCGGTGCCGCCCGGATCGTCGAGGTGACGGAGCTGGCGCAGCGTCTGGAAGCATTGGAGGCAGCTCATGGCGAGTGAAGCCCTCAAGCGACGCATGGCAAAGCTGGAGCGCGTGTTGACGCCGGATGATGGCGAGCCGCTGGTCATTTTTCTGAATCGCGTCGATGCCTCAATGCCCGGCGGTGAGAGCAGCGTCTGTATGGCGGTGATTGCGGGCAGCAAGACACGGCAAGGGGAAACGTTGCGCCGTGGCCTCGATGAGGGAGCAGAAGCGTTCACGGCCCGTGTTGAGGCGCGGTGTGATGAGCTGCACGGCCTGGTGGAAGTCGAACTCAAGTGAGGAGGTGGCGGCATGGCAGAAGTCGAGCAGGAAGATCAGACCAATTATCTGTCTATCTGTCTATCTGGCGAGCGGCGTTGGCGTTGTACGTCGATGACTGCCAGACCGCGTTGCATGGCCGAGCACCGAAGCTGGCCGGTGACAAGGAGGAGGCACACGCGGCCCTGGCCGACCTGCTGACTAGTCAGACGCAGCTATCCCGGCTGTGTGAAGTCCTGGGACTGGATGTTCAATGGATTGCCCCGCGCATCATGGCTCACATTGAGCACCCACCGAACCGTAAGCGCTGAAAAGACACGCCCGCCATGTGCGGGCTTTTTTGTGCCCGTAGGCTACCATCTAGGGACACTCATGGAGGAGAAGGTAATGCATCATTACATCCCCGGCATCGTAGCCCCGATCGTCATAGCCGCAGCCGTATCCGGTTGTGCAACAAGTGGTCAAAAGATGGATAACGCGGCCATAGAATCTTTGGAGCCGGGCGTTACGACACTGTCAGAGATGAAAGAGCAGTTTGGCGCCCCTGTTGGGCAAGGTTTTGGCAATGATGGCAACTTGGTGGTTAATTGGGTTTATGTCCACGTGGGAGCGTTCGGTATCGGCACTGAGCAGCAGAGCCTTTCTGCAGTCTTTGACGATGACAAGGTCTTGATGAAAGTCAGCTCGATGAATGGCAGGGCCCCCGGCGCTCGTCTCGGATACTAGCCAGCATGATTTTCTAAGCACTCACAATCCAGCAGCCCCAGAAGAGCAGTAAGCATGGCTGGTGCCGGCGCCGCCGCAGCTGTCTAGAACGCCCGCCAGGTGGACCACTCAGTGACGTACCAGCCCTGCCAATTTGGCGGGGCTTTCCTTTTGTTGTGCATTGTGAATAATGGGCACACAGAGCAGGCACACAAATTGTGCAATGATAAGGCTCAAAGCATCCTGTAACTGGCGCTTAAGACGAGGGTTCGATTCCCTTCACCCGCTCCAGATTCTTCAAAAAAGCCTTCCGAATGGGAGGCTTTTTTGTTTTTCACTCACAACGTTGGCGTATATCTTCCGCCAGCTCGGCCAACTTCTCATCACTTTCACGTGGGCCATCCGCGCTGACAACGTAGCCATCGTATTCGGTCATGTAGTACTTCATCTTCGAGTTTCTGGCCTGCCATTCGCCTGGCTGTGTGCCATGCAGCGGGATGAGCTTGGCGTGCAGGTGGTTGACGCCGTAGCCCTCGAAGATGATGGCGGTGCGTGCTACCCCGAAGTAGGCGTCGAGCTTGCGCGCCACGCGGCGCGTGAAGCGCATCAGGCCGAGAATCACCTCATCGTCTTGTTCATACACGCAGCTGCCCAGGTGGCGTTTGGGGATGACGACCGTGTTGCCCGGAGTAGAGGCAAAGATGGAGAGGAAGGCCAGGAACTGCTCGTCTTCGGCCACGACATGGCTTGGACTGTGGCCCGCAACGATCTGACAAAACACGCAGTCACTCATGGTTCTTCCCTGGTAGTTTAGTGTCGCCAGATTCGTCCTGAATCTGGGGCAGAGTTCTGTGATCAGAGCTTTTGTGAGCAGGGCACTTGTGAATAGCGCTCGGCAGTCTCCTTGCATGAGTGAAGTGTGATGGAGGCTGGTTGTCAATGCCAGGCAGCCCCCGCAGAAGTGGTTATCGGCAGCAACAACGTGCTCAAAGAGGGGAGCGGCTATCTTGCCGAGCCGATCGGAGCGAAAAGTGTTGCTGACGTGGCGGAGAGTCGCGATATTGGCAGGTCACCTTTCAGCAGTTCGTCACTCGTTGAACGACAAGGAAACCCAGTGGAACTCACCGTCTGGCTGGCATATGTCAGCGTCATCACTGCCTTGATCACCTTTCCCGGGCCGTTTGCGTTGCTGTGCATGGATCATGGCCTGCGCCACGGCCGACGCCGCTCGTTCGCGACGGTGGTGGGTGGGGCGGCGGCGTCACTGGTGTTGATGGCCTTATCGTCGCTGGGCCTCGGCGCAGCATTGGCGGCCTCCGAGACGGGGTTTCTGGTGCTGAAGATCGTCGGGGCGCTCTATCTCATCTATCTGGGCATTCAGGCCTGGCGGGCGCCATCCCAGCCGGTGGTGTTCGATGCCGTGGGGGAAGACGGGCAGATGCGCGCCCGAGCCACGCGTTGGCAACTGTGCCGCAAGGGCTTCGGTATCGGGATCAGCAACCCGAAGGACCTGCTGTTCTTCGGCGCGCTGTTTCCCAACTTCATCGACATGGCCCAACCGCAGCTGCCCCAGTTCGTGGTGCTGGCGCTGACCTGGCTGGTGGTGGACCTGCTGACGATGAGCACCTACGCCCATGCGGGTTCCAGCATCAGTCGCTGGTTTGATAGCCACCGGCGCGTGCGGCTGTTCAATCGCACCACGGGCAGTCTATTCGTCGTGGCCGGCGCGGGACTGGCGGCGTCGCATCGTTGAGCAGAGCCCCGCTCTATTGCACAAGACGTGAAGCGCACGAAGACGACAACGGCACCCGAGGGTGCCGTTGTCGTGTCTGGAGCCTGTCGATCATCAGTGCTTTCGGGCTCAGCGCTCAGGACGTGATTCGAGATACTTCGTCAGCAGTTCGCGATCTTCACTGGTGACCTTCTGCTTCCAGCTTTCCACCACATGCTGACTGGCCTCCTCGAGGGCATCCTGCAGCTCAGGTGGGGCCGGGGTGATCAGCTTCGCGCCGTTCTCCTGCAGGATGGCGTAGGCCTCGTCCAGCACGCTGTGGGTGGCCGTCCAGCCGGCAGACTCGGCGGCATGCGCGGCATCGATCAACGCCTGCTGCTGCGCCTCTGTCAGGTCGTCGAAGCTATCGCGATTCATGTGGATGATATTGAGCGGCATCGCGTAGTTGAGCGTGGTGAAGTGGGGCATGTAGCGGTAGAGCTCCGCACTGACACCGCCCATCGCGGAGGTCAGCGCGCCGTGGATGCTGCCACCGGGCAGCAGGGGTTTGAGCTCTCCCCAGCTCATGACCTGAGGCGCCGCGCCCAGATTGAGCAGCACACGCTGCGTGTTGCGGTCGTAGGTGCGGATCGGCATGTCCTTCAGGTCATCACCGTCAGCGATAGGCGCTTTCGACCACAGGCCGCTGGGCGTCCACGGCAGGGCATACAGCAGGATCTGGTTGTACTCGGCGAGCAGTTCCTCGTAGCGCGGCTTCGCGACCACGTACAGGCGGTGAGCTTCATCGAGGTCGTAGGCGATCGCCGGCAGTGAGGAGATGCCGAAGAAGGGGGCTTCCTCGGCGAGCGCGCCACTGAGTGTCGCGGCGATGTCGATGACACCGCCGGCGGTGGCCTGTAGGTGACTGGCGGAGCGAATGTCCGAGCGCAGCGTCAGCGTCAGGTCGCCTTCGGACTGGCTGGCGACCTGCTGACTGAATTCGGCAGCGCGTTGGCCCATCATCGTGTCGGGCTCGTAATCGCTGCTCATGCTGAGGGTCGTCTGGGCGTGCGCGCTGAGTGCGCTGATCAGGCCTGCCGTGGCCAGGCCAGCGGACAACAGCGCGGAAATGCGTGAGGAAGACGTCATGGGGAATCCTTTCTTTTTGTCATTGACCTTTGCCCGCTAGGGTAGTGCATGCCTGCGTTTATGCTCAGGTGAATCGTGACGTCGCGCATTTTCCCTGCGCTGTCGGGAGAGGTTGCCGCGTGGGGTGGCCGTCATGGCCAAGGTCGGTGGCGTGGGCGCGTGCCTGACTCAGAGGGCATCGCGTTGTGCGAGATAGCGATCCAGCAGTTCGCTTTCCTCAAGGTCAACCTTGCTGCGCCAGCTCTCGATCACGCTGACACTGGCGCGTGCCAGTGAGCGCTTGAGTTCGGGCGAGAGCGGATTGCTGACCGTCACGCCGGCCTCTTCCAGCTGGGCATGGGTCTGCTCCAGGACGCTGGCGATGGCGTTCCAGCTGGTGTCTTCGATCTCGGTCGCGGCGCTGAGAAGGGCCTCGCGCTGGGTGTCGTCGAGCGCTTCGAAGCGTGACCGGCTCATGTGAACGATATTGAGCGGCATGGCGTATTGCAGCGCGGTGTAGTGATCCAGCGTGCGGTTGAGCTCCGCCGTCAGGCCGCCCAGGGCCGAGGTCATCACTGCCTCGATACGGCCTTCGGCCAGCTGCTGTTGCATCGGCTCCCAGCCGAGCACGGTGGCGATGGCGCCAAGGTTGAGCAGTACGCGTTGGGTATTGCGGTCGTAGGCCCGCACGGGCACGCCCCGGAGGTCATCGCGTGTGGTGATCGGCTTGCGCGACCACAGCCCGCTGGGCGGCCAGGGCAGGGCGTAGAGCAGAATCTGGTCATGCTCTTCCAGCAGCGCTTCATAGCTGGGGCGCGCCAGGCGGTAGAGTTCGCGCGCCTGATGCGGGTCATCGACCAGGGTCGGCAGCGAGCTGAGGCCGAACAGCGGCATTTCGGCGGCCAGCGCGCCGCTGTGGGAGTCAGCCAGCTGGATGATGTCGGCGTTGATGGCCTCGAGATGATTCACCGAGCGCAGCCGACTCAGCGGGCCTTCTCCGAAGGAGATCTCGAGCTCGCCCTCGCTGAGCGATGCTACCTGATCGACGAACTGCTGGGCGCGCTGGCCCATCATGGTCTGGGGGCCGTATTCGCGGCTCATGGTCAGCTCGACAGGCTCCGCCTGGGCGGGCGTGCCCAGGGTGGCAAGGCCCAGTGCCAAGCCCACGCCGAGCGCTCTCTTGATGCCGAACATTCTCTTCATGTCGAGCACTCCCTGCATGACAAGCACTGCCTTCATGCCGCTACGCTGTCCGATTGGCATTCGTCGTCATCCATCCATAGGGGGTAAATCAAGTATCCCTCAAAAGTGCAGGGCGTGCTGTCGCTGTCTCGATCAACGCTTCCCCGGTTGGCCTGTTTCACGCCTGCACCGGCACGATTCGGAAGGGGCAACGGGCGTTGAACTGCCAGTTGGCGCAATGTGGTCTACGCTCAAATCATGGCTGTGCAACTGCCCTGACACGAACTCCGCGCCGGGACCGCATGGCCGGATTGTCGACGACTGTCAACGGGAGGTAGACCACATGCTGACCCACGTATGGGGCTTGATGGCGCATCCGCAACGGGAATGGCAGACCATCCGCAAGGAACACGAATCCATCACCCACCTCTACGCACATCATGTGCTGCTCATGGCGCTGGTGCCTGTCATCTGCGCCTACATCGGGACCACGCAGTTCGGTTGGAGCCTGACGGAAGGCCACGCCATTCTTCTGGAGCCTCTGGATGCCTTCTTCGCCGGTATCGCGTTCTATATCGCCATACTGACAGCGATCGGCTTCATGGGCACTGTCATTCACATGCTCTCGCAGCGTTTCTCGGGGCACCCCAGCCGCCGGCGTTGCATCATCTTCGCGGGCTATGTCGCCACGCCGATGTTCCTCGCGGGGCTGGTCGCGCTCTACCCTGTCATCTGGGTGTGTATCCTCGCGGGCACCATTGGCCTGTGTTACAGCGCATACCTGCTGTATCTGGGCATCCCGCCACTGCTCGACATCTCCAACAAGGAAGGCTTCCTCGTCACCGGGTCGACACTGGGGATCGGGGTGCTGGTTCTCGAGGGCCTGCTGGCGGTCACCGTGCTGCTGTGGGGGTATGGCGCACGCTGGTTCATGTAGTCCTTCGCGGCACGTAGGCGTCAGTCTGCTGATGCCATCGGCGCGAAAAAGCGTCTCTGCAACGCCTCGCCTTCATCGGCGGGGCGTTGTCATTTTGCGCGCGGGTTGGCGCGTGGCACTTGTGCTCGGTGGCGGCGGCGTGGAAAGTGTTGGACTCAATCGACAGTGTGGAAGAAAGCGCATGGACAAGTTTGAACAGCGACTGGAGCAGGCTGCGCGGGCTGCATGGTTGTCATATGTCGGTGGACGGACCCAGGACGACATCGCGGTTCAGCTGGGGGTGTCGCGCCCCGGCGTGCAGCGCCTGCTGTCGTTGGCGCGTCAGGAGCGGCTGGTCAAGATCTCCATCGATCATCCCGTGGCCAGCAGCATGGCGCTGTCGGATACGCTGGTGGAGCACTTCGGGCTGAGCTTCTGCGATGTGGTGCCCTCTGACACCCAGTCACCGGAGAGCATCGCGGAGTATCTGGCGGTGGCGGGTGCCGAGCGCCTGGCGTTCTATCTCGGTCGCCAGCAGCCACAGACCATCTCGCTGAGCACCGGGCGTGCGGTACGTGCGGCGGTGGAAGCGCTGAGTCGCAGCGAGCGCCCCCAGCATCGCATCGTGTCACTGGTCGGCAATGTGGCGCTGGATGGCTCCTCCAACCGCTATGACGGCGTGATGCTGCTGGCGGACAAGATCGGCGCTGATCGCTTCCTGCTGCCCGCGCCCGTGGTGGCGGCCAGCATCGAGGAGAAGGAGTCGCTGCAGGGGCAGAATCTGGTCAAGGCGGTGTTCAAGGTCGCCTGTGAGGCCGATGTGGGCATGATCGGCATCGGGCGTCTCGATGCCCAGGCGACGCTGTTCCAGGATCAGTTCATCAGCGCCGCCGAGCGCGATGAGCTGATGGAGGTCGGTGCCGTGGGGGAGTTGATGGGCTGGCCGCTCGACACCCATGGCCGGCTGATCGATTGCCCGCTGGCGCAGCGCATCACCAGTGTGCCGCTGACCTCGCTCAAGGCGCAGCCGCTGATCGGGCTGGCGGGCGGCCACGACAAGGTGCCGGCCATCCTGAGTGCGTTGCGCGGTGGTTGGCTGCAAGGGCTGATCATCGACGAGGTGGCTGCCCAGCGGGTCTGCGCGGCCCTCAAGGAGTGAGCAGAGAACTGCCGTCTTCGTATGATTTCACCGAGATGTCAGCAGCCTATTAGTTTTCTGCTGATGGCTTGCGCTTGACGGCTGGCTCCCGATGACAGGCTTTTGTGGATACAGTCTGCACAAGGCGCCGTACAAGGCGCCGAGCGAGTCATCGGGAGCAGGGCGGGGCGTATGGCCAGGCCTTGCTCCTGGTGTCGTTCTTGGTGTCGTTCGCGGTGTCGTTATCGTGGTCAGGGTTCAGCATTGTCGTTGCCCGCGCGATGCTCGCGTGAGGCCCAGGCGTCCCGTTACCTTCCCGGTGCTATTGCTCTGCTATTTCTCCGTCACTCCTTCGCCCTTCCTTTGCTATTTCTCCGCGATACCTGCGTTTTTTCTTGCCCTTTGCTCTCTCTTTGCCCTCTCTTGGTTCGCTCTTTGTTCTCTCTTTATTTCCCCTTCGTTCTCCCATCCTCGCGTAGGAGGTACGACTTTCAGGGCGAACACTGACTTCTCTTGTCTGACAATCGAGTGCGTTTGTTCACCTCAATGATAAAGAATCGGGGCGGCAATCGTGGTCCGCGTTGTTTCGTTTAACGCTAATATCTGTCTATGCTGAATTGCACGCAAGCTCAGTGGCCATGCCGCCTTGTGGCCTACACCCAAAGGATCAGATCCCAAGGTTGTATAGCCCAAGGTATAGCGCTTCAGGGTTTGCTTTTTTACAGGTCTGATCCGATCATTTGTTCACTGAATGACGTTTTGATCGAACGTGTTTGCGTCGCGATGTCTCGCCAGGACATCCGTTCACCAAGCCGGTTGATGGGAAGGTATCGGTGCCCAAGGCGCCGCTGCCCTCGAAAAGAACAATGCCAATAACGCCCCGATGGAGTGCCCTCATGCGCCTACCTCACATCACCAAGTCCCGCCGTCATCTGCTCTCGCTCGCCAGTGTCGCTGCCCTGGCGCCGCTCAGCGCCCAGGTCAGTGCCGAGACCATCACCGTCGCGACCGTCAACAACGCCGACATGGTGGTCATGCAGAGCCTGACCAGCGAATTCGAGAAGGCGCATCCGGACATCACCCTCGACTGGGTGGTACTGGAAGAGAACGTGCTGCGTCAGCGTCTGACCACCGATGTGGCGACCCAGGGTGGCCAGTTCGACGTCATGACCATCGGCACCTATGAAGTGCCCATCTGGGCCAAGCATGGCTGGCTGACCAAGCTCGACAACCTGCCGGAGGACTATCAGGTCGATGACCTGATCAAGCCGGTGCGTGATGGTCTGAGCGTGACCGAAGGCGAGAAGAAGGGCCTCTACGCGCTGCCGTTCTATGGCGAAAGCTCCATGCTCTACTACCGCAAGGACCTCTTCGAGCAGGCCGGTATCGAGATGCCCGAGCAGCCGACCTGGAGCCAGGTCAATGACTGGGCCGCCAAGCTCAACTCCGCGGATGAAGGCGTCTACGGCATCTGCCTGCGCGGCAAGCCGGGCTGGGGGGAGAACATGGCGATACTGGGCACCATGGTCAACAGCTTCGGCGGCCGCTGGTTCAATGAGGAGTGGGAACCGCAGCTGGATTCCCCGGCCTGGAGCGAGGCCATCAACTTCTACGTCGACATGATGGGCAAGTACGGCCCGCCGGGCGCGACTTCCAACGGCTTCAACGAGAACCTGGCACTGTTCTCCAGCGGCAAGTGCGGCATGTGGGTCGACGCCACCTCGGCGGCCGGCAAGCTCTACAACCCGAAGGAATCTTCCGTGGCCGACAAGCTGGGCTTCGCGCCGGCACCGATCGCCAAGACGGAGAAGGGCTCGCATTGGCTGTGGTCCTGGGCGCTGGCGATTCCGGAATCCTCCAAGTCCAAGGATGCCGCCCAGACCTTCATTACCTGGGCCACTTCCCAGGAATACGTGAACCTGGTCGGCGAGCGTGAAGGCTGGGCCAGCATCCCGCCGGGCACCCGTGTCTCCACCTACGAGAACCAGTCCTACAAGGACGCCGCACCCTTCGCCGGCTTCGTGATGGACGCCATCACCAGTGCCGACCCGACCGATCCGACCCTGGAGCCGGTGCCCTATGTCGGCGTGCAGATGGTGACCATTCCGGAATTCCAGTCCATCGGTACCCAGGTGGGGCAGATGATCGCCGCGGCGCTGGCCGGCCAGATGTCGGTCGAGCAGGCACTGTCCTCCGCCCAGCGTTCCACCGAGCGCACCATGCGCCAGTCGGGTTACTGATCTGATCCAGCCGGTCTGATCCCAACCGATCTGATCTGAACGTTGCAACGGCCTCCCGCCTTGCCTTGAGCCTCAATCGAAATTGACTCGAAGCACGGCGGGAGCCCCGTCCGGCACCCGCGGTTACCCCCTTCCTCTCGAGACTCCTGCAACGCCCTCGCGGCGTGGCACGGGGAGCCTCGGCCTGAAGCCCACCGCATTGCCGGACTTCCTCACCGTATCGAAGGACTCACCATGCGCACGAGAGCATCCGGACGCACCGTCGGGGGATTGCGAACCCTGTCGCTGCAAGCCCCAGCCGTAAGCCTGTTGTTGATGTGGATGCTGGTACCACTGGTCATGACCCTGTGGTTCTCCTTCCAGCGTTACAACCTGATGATGCCGTCGGTGTCCGGCTTTGCCGGCGTCGACAACTATTACTACCTGCTGACCGACCCGTCCCTGTGGACCGCCATGGGCAACACCTTGCTGCTGGTGGGCTGGGTGCTGGTCGCCACCGTGGTCGGCGGCACGCTGCTGGCGGTATTGCTGCAGCAGGAATTCTTCGGCCGCGGCGTCGCGCGTCTGTTCGTGATCGCACCGTTCTTCATCATGCCCACCGTGAGTGCCCTGGTGTGGAAGAACATGATGATGCACCCGGTCAACGGCATTCTGGCCTGGGTCGCCGGGCTGTTCGGTCTGCCGGCCATCGACTGGTTCGCCAGCCTGCCGCTGACCTCCATCGTGATCATCGTCACCTGGCAGTGGCTGCCGTTCGCGGTGTTGATCCTGCTGACCGCCATCCAGTCACTCGATGACGACCAGGTCGAGGCGGCGCGCATGGACGGGGCAGGGCCGGTGGCGATCTTCTTCTACATCACCCTGCCGCATCTCAAACGTGCCATCAGCGTCGTGGTGATGATCGAGATGATCTTCCTGCTGACCATCTTCGCCGAGATCTTCGTTACCACCTCCGGTGGTCCGGGGCTTGCCTCGACCAACCTGGCGTACCTGATCTACATCCGCGCCCTGCTGGACTTCGATGTGGGTGGTGCCTCCGCCGGTGGCGTGATCGCCATCATCCTGGCCAATATCGTGGCCTTCTTCCTGGTGCGTACCGTCGCCAAGAATCTCGAGAACTGATGACAAGCGCTCAGCACAGGGAGACTCAATGATGTCGACTTCAACTTCCAATTCCGTGGCCGCCGCCAGCGCTGCCGTCAGCGCCAGTCGCGCGCGCCGCAGCGTGATCAACAAGAAGCTTGTCCTGACCCTGGTGGCCTGGACCATCGCGCTGGTGATGTTCTTCCCGATCTTCTGGATGATCCTCACCAGCTTCAAGACCGAGGCCGAGGCGATCGCCACGCCGCCGAGCCTGTTCTTCACGCCCAGCGTCGAGGGCTATATCGAGATCCAGGCACGTGCGGACTACTTCAAGTACGCCCTCAACAGTGTGGTGATCTCGCTCGGGGCAACGCTGCTGGCACTGCTGATCGCGATTCCGTCCGCCTACTCGATGGCCTTCCTGCCCACCAAGCGTACCCAGGGGACACTGCTGTGGATGCTGTCGACCAAGATGCTGCCGTCCGTGGGCGTGCTGCTGCCGGTCTACCTGATCTTCCGCGATCTGGGCCTGCTGGATAGCCGTACCGGCCTGATCATCATCTACATGCTGATGAACCTGCCGGTCGTGGTCTGGATGCTCTACACCTTCTTCAAGGACATTCCCAAGGACATCCTCGAAGCCGGTCGCATGGATGGTGCCAGCACCCTGCAGGAGATCTTCCACCTGCTGCTGCCGCTGACTCTGCCGGGCATCGCTTCCACCGGTCTGCTGTGCGTGATCCTGAGCTGGAACGAGGCGTTCTGGAGCCTGAACCTGACCACCTCCAACGCCGCACCGCTGACCGCCTACATCGCGTCCTTCTCCAGTCCTGAGGGGCTGTTCTGGGCCAAGCTGTCCGCGGCTTCCACGCTCGCCATCGCGCCGATCCTGATCTTCGGCTGGATGACCCAGAAGCAGATGGTACGCGGCCTGACCTTCGGCGCCGTCAAGTAATCCGCGCCAGCCAGAGACACGCAAGACGCACACGCAAGACGCATAAGCTACAGAGAGGTACGCCGCCTGCGCCACATTGGCTGATGAACATTGCCAGATGAGCATTGACTGAGAGCAGATCAGCGCAGGCGGCCGAGAGCCACACGCATGTTGCACCCTTGCCATGCCACCCAAATTTGCCATCACCTGCCCTCGGGCAGGTGCGGATAAGGAAACTTCCCATGTCCACACTCACGCTCAAGAACATCGTCAAGGAATTCACCTCCGGCAGCGGCGCCAGCGCCTCCACCACCCAGGTCATCAAGGGAGTCGATCTGGAAGTGAAGGACCAGGAATTCGTGGTCTTCGTCGGCCCGTCCGGTTGCGGCAAGTCCACGCTGATGCGCATGATCGCCGGTCTCGAGAACGCGACCTCCGGTGACATCCTGATCGATGGCAAGCGCATGAACGATATCGGCCCGGCCGAGCGCGGCCTGGCGATGGTGTTCCAGAGCTACGCGCTCTATCCGCACATGACGGTGGGCGAGAACATGGGCTTCAGCCTCAAGCTCGCCGGCGTCTCCAAGGAAGAGCGCGCCGAGAAGGTCAACGCCGCCGCCGAGGTGCTGCAGCTCGGGCCGTTGCTGGACCGCAAGCCCAAGGCTCTGTCCGGTGGTCAGCGTCAGCGTGTCGCCATCGGTCGCGCCATCGTGCGCAACCCGAGCATCTTCCTGTTCGATGAGCCGCTCTCCAACCTGGACGCCGCGCTGCGGGTGCAGATGCGCATCGAGCTGGCGCGCCTGCATGCCGAGCTCAAGGCGACCATGATCTACGTGACCCACGACCAGGTCGAAGCCATGACCATGGCCGACAAGATCGTCGTGCTGCAGGGCGGCGTGGTCGAGCAGGTCGGCTCGCCGATGGAGCTCTACCATCACCCGCGCAACCGCTTCGTGGCCGGTTTCATCGGCTCGCCGAAGATGAACTTTCTCGACATCACCGTCACTGGCGTGGCCGGCGAGGGCGTCACGGTGCGCCTGCCCGACGGCAGCGAGCGCCTGATTCCGGTGGTGAGCCAGACCGAAGATGGCGCCTCGGTCATCGTCGGCGACAGCCTGACGCTGGGCGTGCGCCCCGAGCACCTGATGCTGGACGCGCAAGGCCCGTTCAGCGGCCAGGTTCAGGTCATCGAGCGTCTGGGCGGGGTGACCTCTCTGTACCTGGCGACTCCGGATGGTTCCGGCGATGCGCCGATCGGCGGCCTCAAGTCCGACGAGCAGTCAGACAGCGGCTGGATCCTGATGGCGGATGGAGACGTCAACAGCCGCGTGGGTGACAGCATCCGCTACGGCTTCGATACCGAGCGTGCGCACCTCTTCACCCGTGAAGGGTTGGCGCTGCAGAATCTCAACCGTCACCCGCTGACCAGCCTGACGCGTCAGGACAATTCCCTGTCCAGCGCCAGCGCCGCACAGGAAGCCCGCGCATGAACCGCGCAGCCGCGAATCGGGAAGCCGCGAATCGGGAAGCCAGAGAGGATGATGAGATGAGTACACCCTTGCAGCAGGTGATCTTCGATTGTGACGGCGTGCTGGTGGACAGCGAAGTGCTGGCCGAGGAGGAGCTGTCGCGTCAGCTGGGTGAGTGGCTGCCGGATCTCGACACCGAGGCCGAGCTGCGCGCGGCGCTGGGCATGACCACCGAGGCCATCCTGGGCCATCTGGAGGCCATGAGCGCTCACACCCTGCCGCCGCAGGCGATGGAGCGCATCGACCACGCCATCGAGTCACGTCTGGCAAAGGAACTTGCGCCCATCAGCGGCATGGCGGAACTGCTTGGCGGGCTGTTGGCGAATGGCGTGGCCGTGGCGATCGTCTCCAATAGTGCCGAGCGGCGGGTGCGTGCCTCGCTGGCCGCCACCGGTCTGGATCGCTGGCTGGGCTCGGTGCCGCTCTTCACGGCCGAGCAAGTCGCGCGCCCCAAGCCCGCGCCGGACGTCTATCAGCTGGCGCTGCGTCAGCTGGGGCGCGATGCCCTGGAGTGCGTGGTGATCGAGGATAGCCTCGCTGGCGTCAGCGCGGCGGTCGCGGCCGGTCTGCGCGTGATCGGCTTTACCGGCGCCGGGCATATTCCGCCGGGCCACGCCCAGCATCAGTTGGAGGCGGGTGCCTGGCAGAGCCGTGCCAGCATGGAGGAGGTCAGTGGTCTGATCAGTCAGCTGCGTATCGGTCAGGCCAGCGACCTGAGCGCCACATGAGCACCGTCAGGGGGTGACAACATGCAGACGCTATCCGAGTCGGCCAATAATAGTGAGCCGCTGACCTCGCCACGCAGCGCCCGGCTCGCCGGCAAGGTGGCGGTGGTCACCGGTGCTGCGGGCGGTATCGGCCTGGCCATCGCCACCCGCTATGTCGCCGAAGGCGCCTATGTGGCGCTGGCGGACATCAACGGCGAGGCGGCGGAGCGTGCCGCCCAGCAGCTGCGCGAGCAGGCCGGGCCGCAGGCACGCGTCCTGGCGGTGACGCTGGACGTGACGTCGAGCGTCTCGCGTCAGAGCATGCTGGAATGCGTGCAGGCACAATTGGGGCCGATCGATATCCTGGTCAACAATGCCGCCGTCTTCGCCATGGCGCCGGTGCTGGAGGTCAGCGAGGGCATGCTGCGCCACCAGCTGGCGGTCAATGTCGAAGGCCTGTTCTTCACCCTGCAGGCGGTGGCCAGAACGATGGTCGAGCGCGGGCAGGGCGGCAAGATCATCAACATGGCCTCGCAGGCCGGACGACGCGGCGAGGCGCTGGTCAGCGCCTATTGTGCCTCCAAGGCCGCCGTGATCAGCCTGACCCAGTCCTGCGGGCTTGATCTCATCCGTCATGGCATCAATGTCAATGGCATCGCGCCGGGCGTGGTCGACACGCCGATGTGGGATCAGGTCGATGCGCTGTTCGCCCATCATGAACAGCGCCCGCTGGGCGAGAAGAAACGTCTGGTCGGTGAGGCGGTACCCTATGGACGCATGGGGCTGCCGGATGACCACGCCGGCGCCGCGGTATTTCTGGCCTGTGAAGACAGCGATTTCGTCGTCGCCCAGACACTCAATGTCGACGGTGGCAACTGGATGAGCTAAGGATGAGAGACACCTTCCGTCCCGCTGCAAGGGTGCGCATCCATTAATGAGGTAGTCACGTGACATCTTTACCCGATTCTCGCCTGGCCCACATGTCGCCCTCGTTGGACGACATGGCAAGCCGTGTGCTGGCGGAACACGCCTCCAGTCAGCGCACACGTACCATCGTGGCCCTCGCCGGCCCGCCGGCGGCGGGCAAGTCGACGTTGTCGGAATCCCTGTGCGAGACCCTCAATGCGCTGGAACCCGGCATCGCCGTGGTGGTGCCGATGGATGGCTATCACTACGACAACGCCGTGCTGGCGCCGCAGGGCCTGCTCTACGTCAAGGGCGCACCGGAGACCTTCGATGCGCGCGGGCTCTATCATGATCTCGTCAGGGTGCGCGCCGATGATGGCCCGGTCGCCGTGCCGGTCTTCGATCGCCCGCTGGACCTGGCACGTGCCGGCGGCCGCGTGGTCGGGACTCACCATCGCATCGTGCTGGTCGAGGGCAACTATCTGCTGCTGCGCCACGCGCCCTGGGACGCGCTGCTCGGCTTGTTCGACATCAGCATCTTTCTGGATATCGAGGATGAGGTGCTGGTGCCGCGTCTGTTGCATCGCTGGCGCGAGATGGGCCAGGATGCCCGCGGTGCCCACGAGCGCACCCATCACAAGGACATGCTCAACGCGCACCTGATCAAGCAGGACTCGCTCAACGCCGACTGGCGTTGGCGCCTTGCGAATGCCCCCATCGGCCCCGATGGGGAAGACAGCTGAATGACGGATGGCAGGGAGAGCCCCATGTGGGTAGGTGTTGATTGTGGGACTCAGAGTACCAAGGTGGTGATCGTCGATCCGGCCTGCGGCAGCATCGTGGCCCAGGGCCAGCGCAGTCATGCGCTGCAGGAAGGTGCCAACGGACGCCGCGAGCAGGATCCGCAGGACTGGGTGGCGGCGCTTGAGGGCGCCTTCGCTGATGCACTGGCCGCCTCGCGGCTGGACCCGCAGCGCATCACGGCGATCGGAGTGTCCGGTCAGCAGCATGGCATGGTGGTGCTGGATGAGGCCGGTGTGCCGCTCCATCCGGCCAAGCTGTGGTGTGACACCGAGACCAGCGAGCACAATGCCGCACTGATCGCGGCGCTGGGAGGTGAGGCGGGCTGTCTGGAGACGCTCGGTCTGGTGCTGCAGACCGGCTACACCGCCTCCAAGCTTGCCTGGCTGCGTGAGCGGCATCCCGAGCGCTATCAGCGCATCGCCAGCATCCTGCTGCCGCATGACTATCTCAACTTCTGGCTGACCGGCGAGCGCGTCGCCGAATACGGCGATGCCTCGGGCACCGGCTATTTCGATACCCGGCGGCGCTGCTGGCATCTGGATGTCTTCGCGCAGATCGCCCCGGAGCTTGATGCCCGGCGCGTGCTGCCCCGATTGATAGAATCCCATCAGCCGGCCGGGAGCATTCGCCCCGAGATCGCCGCGCGCTTCGGGCTGCGTGACGACGTCATCGTCTCCAGCGGCGGCGGCGACAACATGATGAGCGCCATCGGCACCGGCAACATCGCGCCGGGGCGGGTGACGCTCAGCATGGGCACCTCCGGCACGGTATGCGCCTGGTCGGCGGACTATCCGGCCGACTGCGACCCTCAGGTGGCCAGTTTCAGCGCCAGCGATGGTGGCTGGCTGCCGCTGGTGTGCACCATGAATGTGACCTCGGCCACCACGCGGGTACGCGAGATGTTCGGCTTCGACATCGCCACCTTCTCAGCCCAGGTGGCAAGCGCCCCGCGCGGAGCCGAGGGCGTGCGGGTGCTGCCGTTCTTCAATGGTGAGCGTGTGCCGATGCTGCCGCGTGCCCAGGCCAGTTTCCATGGGCTGGACAGCCGCAATGCCACCCCGGCCAACCTGTGTCGCGCGACCATGGAAGGCGCAAGTTACGGCCTGCGTTACGCACTGGAGTGCATGGGGCCGCTGGGCAGTGAGGCGCGCCAGATCCGCCTGGTGGGCGGTGGCGCCAAAAGTCCGCTGTGGCGTCAGATGCTGGCGGACATTCTCGGCCTCGAGGTGGTCTGCCCGCAGGTGACCGAGGCCGCCGCCCTGGGCGCCGCGATTCAGGCGGGCTGGTGTCTGGGACAGTCAGGCGATGAAGGACAGGGTCGCCATAGCGAGACGCTTGAGCAACTCTGTGAGCGGCTGGTCGCGCTGGATCACGCGACACTCGCCCAGCCCCAGGCCGAAGGAGTGGCCGCCTACCGCAAGGGCTACGCCGATTACCGCGCGCTGCTCGCCAGCGAGCACGGCATTACCGCCGGCGGCTGAGCACGTTGTCAGAGCACGGCGGCTGAACTCAATACATCAGCACGTCACGCCAAACACATCGCCCCCGCCGAGTGAGACTCGACGGGGGCGATGTGTTTCACGCGCTTCATTGTATCAGTCGCGGCTCAGGCACGAGCTCAGGCATTGGACGAGCGCGCCCATAGATTGACGCCGCTATCGATGGCGTAGCGGTCGATCTCGTCGAGCTCGGCCTGGGTGAAGTCGAGATGATCCAGTGCCTTGACGCAATCGCTGACCTGTTCCGGACGGCTGGCGCCGATCAGTGCGGTGGTGACGCGGTTGCCACGCAGCGCCCAGGCGAGGGCCATCTGGGCCAGCGACTGGCCACGGCGCTCGGCGATGGCGTTGAGGGCGCGCACCCGCTCCAGATTGTCCTCGGTGAGGTGATCTTCCTTGATCGCTCCGCCGCGTGCCAGACGGCTATCCTGTGGCACGCCGCCCAGATACTTGTTGGTCAGCACGCCCTGGGCCAGCGGCGAGAACACGATGGAGCCGATGCCCTCGTCATCGAGGGTGTCGAGCAGGCCGTCTTCCTCGATCCAGCGATTGATCATCGAATAGCTGGGCTGATGGATGATGCACGGCGTGCCCAGTTCGCGCAGGATGGCGGCGGCTTCGCGGGTGCGTTGGGCATTGTAGGAGGAGATGCCTGCATAGAGCGCCTTGCCGGAGCGCACGGCACTGTCAAGCGCGCCCATCGTCTCTTCCAGCGGCGTGTCCGGATCGAAGCGGTGTGAATAGAAGATGTCGACGTAATCGAGGTCCATGCGCTTGAGGCTCTGATCCAGGCTCGAGAGCAGGTACTTGCGGCTGCCCCATTCGCCGTAGGGGCCAGGCCACATGTGATAGCCCGCCTTGGTGGAAATCACCATCTCATCGCGGTAGCCGGCGAAGTCGCGCTTGAGCATGCGACCGAACATTTCCTCGGCGCTGCCCGGCGGCGGCCCGTAATTGTTGGCCAGGTCGAAGTGGGTGATGCCCAGATCGAAGGCGGTCTGGCAGATGGCGCGCGCATTGTCTTCGTGGGCGTTGTTGCCGAAGTTGTGCCAGAGCCCCAGTGACAGGCGGGGCAGTTTGAGGCCGCTCTTGCCGCAGCGCTGGTAGTGCATGCGTTCGTAGCGATCTTCAGCCGGGGTATAGCGCATGGCGGAGTCCTTTCACGAGTGGAGGCGTCGATGTCTCACAGGGATGAGGTGACATCGAATGACGCCTTCAGTCTAGGTCGCGTCTGCAGGTCTGATAAGCACATGCGAACGAATAGATTGTTCGCCAGAACGTACAATGCTGTGGCAGTCTCGTTCACTGAAATCCCGGATGGCTGGCGTGAGGAGCAGGCAGGATGCGGCATCACAAGCAGGTGGAGCGACTGATGTTGTTCGCTCAGGTGGCGGAAACCCTCAGCTTCACCCGGGCGGCCAAGGCGCTGGGCGTGTCGCGTGCTCATCTTTCCGAGCAGGTGCGGCGGCTGGAGCAGGACATCGGAGCGCCCTTGCTGATCCGCACCACACGGGCGGTACGCCTCACCGAGGAGGGCGAGCGCATTCGCCAGCGCATGCAGTCGGTACATGGCGAACTGCTGGCACTGGAGCGCGAGCTTGAACACGACCTGAAGCAGACGAGTGAGTCGGAGCGTCAGGGCTACAGCGGGGTGTTGCGCATCACGGCGCCGGTACTGTTCGCCGAGCGTTATCTGATCGAGGTCTGCAATGCCTTCCAGGCGCGCCATCCGGCGGTCGAGCTGCGTCTGGACGTCAGTTACGAGAGTCATGACCTGACCCGCGAGCCATTTGATGTGGCATTTCGCGCCACGCGCACGCCACCGGACAACATGATCGCGCGTCGCCTGCTCGATTACGTCCACTGCTGCTGCGCGTCGCCCGAGTACCTTGCCGCGCATGGCACGCCGCACACGGCCGCGGCACTTGGTGATCATCGCTGCCACGTCTGGTCGGGGCAGTCCGGCTGGCCGCTGGCCAGTGGTGAAGTCAGTCTCGCGGGGGGATTGGCCATCAATGATCACCGCCTGCTCAAGCAGCAGGCGCTGGGTCATGCCGGCATCATTCGGGTCGCCCATTACCTGGTCGACCGTGAGCTGGCCGAGGGCCGTCTGGTGCGTCTGCTGGCGCACGAGGAGGGCGAGCCCAACAGCATCTACATGCTCTATCCCCAGCGCCTGCCGCAGTCGGGCAAGCTGCGCGCCTTCATGGCGGCGGTGGAAGCCGCCATGCCGCCTCGCGGTGCGTGAACGAAAGACACAGACGCAAGAGTGGCGTATGCAAAAAGACCGCCGTGCCCTGATGGACGCGGCGGTCTTTTTATTTGCCTCTTTATCCAGGCTGGCGGGGCCTCAGAGGCCCAGCGCGGCGACCCCGGCCTTGGCGATCTGGGCATCCTGCTCCGGCTTGACGCCGGACACGCCGATGCTGCCGGCGATCTGGCCTTCGACCATCACCGGCACGCCGCCGCCCAGCATGCCTTCAAGTTGCGGCGCTGACAGGAAGGCGGTGCGTCCGCCGTTGATGGAGTCCTCGAACAGCTGGGTCTCGCGGCGACCCAGGGCGGCGCTCTTGGCCTTCTCCTGGGCGAAGTAGCCGGTCATCGCCGGGGTGTCGTCGAGGCGACGCAGACCCAGCGGGTGGCCGCCATCGTCGGCAACGGCGATGGAGACGGCCCAGCCATTGGCCTCGGCTTCCTTCTGGGCGGCGTCCAGCATCTGATTGACGTCAGCGAGGGTCAGTACGTGGCGAGTGATCATCGGGCTTCCTTGGCAGTGGTGAGGTGAAAGAGATAGTGAAACAGATAGTGAAACAGATACTGAAACAGATAGTGACGCTTCATTTCTGCGGGAGCGTCTCGGGCAGGGCGTCATCCACCAGTTCGATCCAGTGACTCACCGGCGTGCGTCCGGCGCTCGAGAGATGCGTCTGACAGCCGATGTTGGCGGTGGCGATGCGCGCAGGCCCGTTGGCCTCCAGCGCCTCAAGCTTGCGGTCTCGCAGCTGGCGTGACAACTCCGGTTGCGTGATCGAGTAGGTGCCGGCGGACCCGCAGCACAGATGGCCCTCCATGACAGGCGCCAGTGTAAAGCCCAGTTGCGACAGGATCTTCTCCACCTCGCCGCCCAGTCCCTGGGCATGTTGCAGGGTGCAGGGACAATGGAAGGCCAGCGGCTGTTGGTCGGGCGCGGCCGCGAGACTCTTTCGATCATCGCGGGCGATCTCCTCGCCGAGTACCTCGACGATATCGCGGGCCAGGGCGCTTACGCGTGCGGCGCGCTCAGCATAGTCCGGGTCATCGGCCAGCATCTCGCCATATTCCTTGACGAAGGCCCCGCAGCCACTGGCGGTCTGCACGATCGCTTCCGCACCGGCCTCGATGGCCGGCCACCAGGCATCGATGTTGGCACGCATGCGCGCGCGACCGGCCTGCTGGGCGTTGAGGTGATAGTCGATGGCACCGCAGCAGCCGGCCTCGTGGATCGGCGTGACGCCGATGCCGAAGCGCGCCAGCACGCGGGCGGTGGCGGCATTGATGTTGGGGGCCAGGCCCGGTTGCACGCAGCCCTCCAGCATCAGCACCTGGCGAGACAGCAACTGATCAGAAGGCGTCGCGGTGACGGGCGCAGCTGGGTGCTCGGCTTGACGGTCGCGCTCGCGGGCCAGCGGGATCTTGTCGGCCAGCGCGCCAGGCGCGAGGGGGCGAAAGCGCACGCCAAGTGCCAGCAAGGCCTTGAAGCGCGCGGGTTCGACCAGCGCATGGCGCAGGCCACTGCGCAGCAGGCGCTCTCGCCACGGGCGGCCGACGCGACGCTCCAGTTCCTGACGCCCGATATCGAGCAGGGTGTGATATTGCACGCCCGACGGGCAGGTGGTCTCGCAGCTGCGACAGCTCAGGCAGCGATCCAGATGCCGCTGGGTCTCGCGGGTGATCTCGCTGGCCTGCTGGCGGGTGCTTGAGTCCTGGCTCTCGGGGTCGCTCTCCAGCAGCTGCTTGATCAGATAGATGCGCCCGCGCGGCCCGTCGCGCTCATCGCCCAGCAGCTGATAGGTGGGGCAGGTGGCATTGCAGAAGCCGCAATGCACGCAGCTGCGCAGGACCTTGTCGGCCCGCTGGATATGCGGTCTGGCAAGCGCGGCGTCACTGAAGTGGGTCTGCATTCAGGTGCGTCTCCTGTCGTGGCGTGAGTCACATCTCGGCATACAGGCGACCGGGATTGAGGATGCCGTGGGGGTCCAGCTGCTGCTTGAGCTGAAGGTGATAGCGGGCATTGGGGGCGGCCAGCGGCATCAGCGGGCTGTCCTCGGCGGCGACGGTGCCCGGGGTATAGCAGATGGCATGGCCGCCCAGCCGACTGGCCAGCGCGCGGATGCGCTGGGCCGGGGCATCGCTTGCAAGCCAGCGCTGTGCACCCGCCCAGTCACACAGCAGGTCGGCATCCCCCACAGGGCCCAGCAGTTCGCTGACGGCGGCTTGCCACTCGAGGTGGTCCAGCGCCAACGGCAGCGACAGTCGCCACAGTGCCTGATGCGGTGCGCGCGCGCTGAAGAAGGGCAGGCGCTGCTCACGCAGCTCAGTCCAGTGCGCCGTCGCCTGATCCGCCGTCAGGGCCTCGCCGCCCAGCTGCTCGCACCCGGCCTGGACCGACCGCTCGCCTCCTTCCAGACGCAGGGTGAGGCGGCCGTCATGCCAGCTGGTCGCCGTGATCGGCAGCGGCGTGCGGCCCCAAGCATTCAGGTGAGACAGCGCCTCGGCGAGGCTGATTTCCAGACACAGCGATTCGCTTGCCACCGGGCGCGGCATCACCTTGAGCGAGACTTCACTGATCACGCCCAGCGTGCCCTGGGCGCCGCACATCAGGCGCGACAGGTCATAGCCCGCCACGTTCTTCATCACTTCACCACCGAAACGCAGCGCCTTGCCGTCGGCGCTGATGATGCGCGTGCCCAGCACCAGGTCGCGCAGGCTGCCGCTCCAGGGGCGGCGTGGGCCGCTGAGCCCCGAGGCGAGAGTGCCGCCGACGGTCGCCGCGGGCCCGAAGTGGGGTGGCTCGCAGCTCAGGTGCTGACCTTGCTCGGCGAGCACGGCCTCCAGCGTCGCCAGCGGGGTGCCGGCGCGCACCGAGACCATCAGCTCCACCGGGTCGTAGTGGGTGATGCCATGATGCGCGCGCATGTCGAGCACTTCCTCGGCGGCCACTTCACGGCCTAGAAAGGCCTTGCTGCCACTGCCGGCGATGCGCAACGGGCGTCTCGCCTCATGGGCGGCGCGGACCTGTGCGCGGAGTGCCTCGCTGGCATCCTGCTGCTGCGGGGGCTGGCTGGCGGCAGGCGTAGCGCACTCGGCATGGCTTGGCACCTGATCCTGGAGCGAATCATCTGGCTCTGGCATGGCATGTCTCTATTAAAGTGGCGATGAAGTGGTGAACGTCAGGTAGCGAAAGGTCAGGCGGCAGCGGATTCGAGAGCTGTCCATGACAGAGAAACCGTCCAGCCACGCGGCGTCTGTCTAGAAACGCGGCAGATCGGGGTGCGGCAACTGGTTGTCATGCACGTGCATGGCACCGAATTCGGCGCAGCGCGCCAGCGTCGGGATGTTCTTGCCGGGGTTGAGCAGGCCAGCGGGGTCGAAGGCGGCCTTCACGGCATGGAAGACGCTGATCTCCTCGTGGTTGAACTGGGCACACATCTGATTGATCTTCTCGCGGCCCACGCCATGTTCGCCGGTGATGCTGCCGCCGGCGGCCACGCACAGTTCGAGAATCTTGCCGCCGACCTCCTCGGCCAGTTCCAGCTCGCCGGGCTGGTTGGCATCGAACAGGATCAGCGGGTGCATGTTGCCGTCACCGGCATGGAAGACATTGGCCACCGCGAGCCCCGATTGGCGCGAGAGCTCCGCGATGCCGTTCAGCACGGCGGGCAGCTCGCGACGCGGAATGGTGCCATCCATGCAGTAGTAGTCCGGCGACATGCGACCCACGGCGGGGAAGGCATTCTTGCGCCCGGCCCAGAAGCGCGCGCGCTCGGCCTCGTCCTGTGCCTGGCGGATCTCGGTGGCGCCGGCGCGCTCCAGCACCTCACGGACTCGCGCGCAGTCATCGACGACATCGGCCTCGGCGCCGTCCAGCTCGCAGAGCAGAATGGCGGCGGCCTCGACCGGGTAGCCCGCGTGGATGAAGTCCTCGGCGGCGCGGATCGCCAGGTTGTCCATCATCTCGAGCCCGCCGGGGATGATGCCGCAGGCGATGATGTCGCCCACCGCGCGGCCGGCCTTGTCGATATCGGCGAAGCTCGCCATCAGCACCTTGGCGGTCTCGGGCCTGGGCAGCAGGCGCACCGTGACTTCCGTGACCACCCCCAGCATGCCTTCGGAGCCGGTCATCAGCGCCAGCATGTCCAGCCCGGGCGAGTCGAGGCTGTCGGCGCCGATCGTCATCGCCTCGCCTTCGATGGTCAGCATCTCGAGCTTGAGCAGGTTGTGAACGGTCAGGCCGTACTTGAGGCAGTGCACGCCACCGGCATTCTCGGCCACGTTGCCGCCGATGGAGCAGGCGATCTGCGAGGAGGGGTCCGGCGCGTAGTAGAGCCCGAAGGGCGCGGCGGCCTCGGAAATGGCGAGATTGCGCACCCCGGGCTGCAGGCGTGCGGTGCGGGCGTCAGGGTCGATCTCGAGAATCCGTGCCATGCGCGACATCACCAGCAGCACGCCTTGCGCCAGCGGCAAGGCACCGCCGGATAGCCCGGTGCCGGCGCCACGAGTCACCACCGGCACGCCCAGCGCATGACATTCACGCAGCAGGGCGGCGACCTGCTCGACCCGCTCCGGCAGGGCGACCAGCATCGGCATGACGCGATAGGCGGACAGGCCATCACATTCGAAGGGGTGCAGGTCCTCCTCGCGGTGCAGCAGCGTCAGGTCCGGCAGCAGGGTGGTGAGATGCGCCAGCACCTGACCCTTGTCGTGCTGGGCCAGCGGTCCATCCAGCGTCGGGTCATAGAGGATATTCATGCACTGCCTCCCGGAGGTTGGGGTCTGCGCGGCTGCTTTCTGTCGTTGCTGTCTGTCGTTACTGTCGGCTGGTGCGGGGTTCGAGCGAGTCGCCTGTCGATTCCGCCGCACCTGATCTGCACACAATCTGGCCTGCCTCCCCGGCCTTGTCCATGCTTCACATCAGTGGTCTGACCAGACATTCGTCTAGTGTTTGCGCAAGGAAAACCACGCTTTACTGGCCTCACGTCCGCTGCCATCAGGCGGCTTTGCGTCACTCGATCGACAGGTCTGACCAGTCGGAAATCTCCAGGCGCTGCCAGCGGGTTGATCAAGTGCCACGAGCGGGTTGATCAAGGCCCAGCACACAAAGGTCGAGCAAAAGGGGAGGGGCAGGATGCTGCGAACCATCGCCGAGTCAGGAGCTGACCCCCGCGCTGCGGATCAGGCCGCGGCGCGTCTGGAGCAATTGATTCTGGACGGCGTGCTCAAGCCCGGGCAGATGATCCCCTCGGAGCGCCGGCTATGTGAGCGGCTGGGTATCTCGCGGGCCTCGCTGCGCGAAGGGCTCAGGCTGTTGCGTGGCAAGGGCATCATCGAGACGCGTCATGGCAAGGGCTCGAGCGTCGCGGCGCTGTTGCCGAGCGGCGATATCAGCCCGCTGATGCACCTGTTTCGAGATCAGCCGCGCACCCTGTATGACCTGCTGGAAGTGCGGGCTTTGCTGGAAGGGCAGTCGGCGCGACTGGCCGCCCAGCGCGGCACGCCGGCGGATAGAGTGTTGATCCGGCGTCATTACGAGGCGATGGCGGCCTGCGTGCGCGAGTATCCGCCCGACTTCGCGTCCTCAGCGCCGGGCGATGAGGCGCTGCCGGATGCCCAGCAGCTGGCGCGTCACGACCACGCCTTCCACCACGCCATCTGTGAGGCGTCCCACAATCCGGTGCTGGTGCATACGCTCAAGGGCATCAATGACCTGCTGCTCAGCTCGGTGTTCGCCTCGCTGCGCAATCTCTACCATCGCCCGATTCCCCGCGGCCAGATCAATGCCCAGCACACGGCCATCTACCGCGCGGTGATGGACCAGCAGCCGGAGGCGGCAGAGAAGGCGGCGCTGGAGCATCTGCACAGCATTCGCGACAACCTGCGCGAGCTGGAGGCGGAGGACGAGCGGCTGGTGCGCTCGGCCATGCGGCTGGAAGGCTTCGAGTAGCGCGTCAGGGTTCTGGCTCAGGCGGACAAGCAGGCTGGCAAGCGGGGCGGACTCAAGGCAAAGTGGGCAGCTCATCGCCCAGGACAACGTGCTGCCTTCATGTGGAAACTCTCTTCCGCGAGTGATTGGCTCGACCGCCTCAATCACTCCCGCCACGCCATGCTGTGGCTGTTCATCGCCTCGATGCTGGAAACCCTGCTGATCCCGATTCCCATCGAGGTCGTTCTGATCCCGTGGATGCTGCGCCACCCCGAGCGCCGCTGGCGCGTGGCCGCGGTGGCACTCGCCGGCAACCTGACCGCGGCATTGCTGGGCTTCTATTTGGGAGCCTACGCGCTGGCGGCGTGGGGCGATGGGTTGATCGGCTTCTTTGGCGGGCAGCAGGCCTTCGAATCCTTCCAGCAGCGCTTCAGCGAGCAGGGCTTCCTTGCCATCATGCTGATCGGCATCGTGCCGATTCCCTTCCAGAGCGCCATGCTGGTCGCCGGTGCCAGCGGCTATCCGGTCGCGTTGTTCCTGCTGGCGGCGCTGATCGGGCGCGGGGTGCGCTATTTCGGGCTGGCAGCCCTGGTGGCACTGGTCGAGGATCAGGCACTGGCGCTCTGGCAGCGCTACTCGCGCCCGCTGGGAGTGATCGGGCTGGCGCTGACCGGCGTGTGGTTGTGGCAGGCCTTCATCGCCTGATCGCTCACTCTTGCCGGCTTGCGCTGACCTGCGACAGCAACGCCTTGCCGCGCTGATAGTCGGCCTGCCAGATCGCCTCGGGCACCATGCTGCCGCCGGTGGCCCAGACGACATGGGTGGTATTGGCCTGCACCTCGCCGTCATCCAGCCCGTTGGCCGCCCGCCAGGCGTGCCACTCGGGGGCATCATTGCGCAGTACGTGGCGGATACCGGGCACGCCGGCCAGCGCGGACGGTTCAAGCATGAGGCCTTCGCTGTCATATGCCAGCGCGAGCAGTTCGAGCAGATGCTCATCGCGCACGGTATGGATGCCGCTGAGCAAGGGGGCCATCACGCGCCCGACGAAGGCCGAGGCGCGACCCACCGCCAGGCCATCGGCGCAGGTGCGATTGTCCAGCCCGATATCCTCCACCGCGATGCCGTCATGTTCGCCGGTCAACATGCCCAGCAGCATGCAGGGGGAGCTGACCGGTTCAGCGAAGAAGCAGTGCACGGCGTCACCGAAGACCTGCTTGAGGCCGTAGGCCACGCCACCCGGTCCGCCGCCGACGCCACAGGGCAGATAGACGCAGAGCGGGTGGCGGGCATCCACCGGGATGCCCTGCGCCGAGAGCTGCTCCGCGAGGCGGCTGGCCGCCGTGGCGTAGCCCACGAACAGATCCCGCGAGCTTTCATCATCGATGAAGTGGGCGTTGGGCTGCTGCGCTTCCTGGCGCCCCGCGGCGACGGCCTTGCCGTAATCCCCGCTGTGCTCCACGACCTCCGCGCCCCGGGCGCGCAGCAGGTCCTTCTTCCATTGCTTGGCATCCGCCGACATGTGCACGGTGACGCGAAAGCCGAGCCGCGCGCTCATGATGCCGATGCTGAGCCCCAGATTGCCGGTGGAGCCCACCACGACCTGTTGGCCGGCCAGCAGGTCTCGTATCTCATCACGCTGGAAGGCGCGGTAGTCGTCTTCCTGATGCAGCAGCCCTGCGTCAATGGCGAGACGCTCGGCATGCTTGAGCACTTCATGGATGCCGCCGCGCGCCTTGATCGAACCCGAGATGGGCAGGGCGTTGTCACACTTGATCATCAGGCGGCCGGGCAGCGGGGATTCGGTTGCGCTGAGAGGAGATGCGGTCGAGGCTATGCCGCTCAGCGCCTGCTGCAAGCCGGGCGTTGCCACCAGCGGTGATTCGATGCGCCCTGACGCGGCGGCGGTCTCGGGGAAGGCTTCGGCAATCCAGGGAGCGAAACGCATCAGGCGTGCGTCGGCGTCCTCGATGTCCTGGGCTCCCACGCCACTCGCCTGCAGCGCCGGTGAGGCGAGCGCCTTGGCGGTCGCGACGCGTTCAGGGTTGAGCCAGCCGATTTCGCGGCCGGCCATCAGGCTGGCGATTTCAGGGTGACGCAGCGTCAGGGCGTGGAGGTCATGGGGCGTGGCAGACATGCGGTGTCCTTGTGGGGGCTCGATCCAGCGATCAGGTCAGATCACAGGTTAGCGCGTCTTCCACTGGCAACGCACGTAGCCCAGCTTTCACATTCCGTAAAGGTCAGTGACAAAAAAGACCGAATTTTTTGGCAACCGTCGGGATAGAAATGCAAAAGGTGCAGTCATAGTAAGCAAGGACATGATGTTATCGCGATGTTATGTCTGGCTTTAACTGTTCTTTGGTCCGCCACGGTTTTCCTGGCGGATTTTTTTATGCCTGAAATACGCGGGCTTTGGCAGGTTTTCGCCTGGGGCGTTTGGATTCTCCCAAGCTTTCAGCGACTTTCACTGTGACTATAGGTCTTGGGGGCAGGGCGCGGCACAGCGCTTCCCAACGACTGTCACCGCCTCGGGTTGCGGCGCGAGAATTGATGGGTGTCAGGCTGGCGGCAGAGATTGATTAGCCATTGGGTAATCTTCGAGGCGTTGGCCTGCTGGTGCAAGCATGCTGAAGGCGCTCTCGATGCACTCGGTTTTCTCAGCCATCACGTACAGAGCCCCCAGCGGTGATGACCGCTGGGGGCTCTGTACGTTTGGTCTGGCTCCAAGCAGTTTCTTGATGGGTGAACTGTCTCAACAGCCGTTCTGCATCACCAGCAGCGCACTCAGAACATCGCGGCGGGTGACCATGCCGATCAGGCGGCCCTGCTCGACCACAGGATAGACCTTGGGACGCTGGCCATTCATGTGCTGCGCCAGATCCGTGATGCTGTCATTCGGGCCGACGCTGAGGACTTCGTGACGCATCAGGTCGCCGACCTGGGCATGCTGGCCGCAGTGATAGGCACTGTCGAGCAGCTTGCCGAGGATGTCCTGTTCGGAGATGAAGCCGATCAGGCGGTCCAGGTCATCCACGACCGGCACGCCGGGCAGACGGTGGTGGGTCAGGCCCTGGGCGAGTTCGAGAATGCTGGTGCGCGCCTTCACGCGATAACAGTCGCGGGACATGATGTCGCGAAGGGTCGAGGGCACCTTGAGCTGGGTGGCTTTCATGGGCAGATCTCCTGCGTCACTGCTCTTCGACTCTCCGGTGAGGGAGCCGTGCGATGAATGCCGGCAGCCACTATCGTGACTGCCGGCGACATTCAACATCTGTTCAGAGCATAGGGCATCACTGCGTGAGCTGCGCGTCCCGTTGCCTTGAGGGGGTATCAGTCACCCGGACCGCATTCCATGCAGCGCTCGACGATGGCCGGGCCCAGCTGCAGGTTGGCGTTGAGGTCACGCAGCGCGGTGCGCAGGCCTTCCTCGATCACCGGGTGATAGAAGGGCATTTCCAGCATCTGCTCGATGGTCATGCGTTGCTGATGGGACCAGGCCAGCAGGTGGGCGAGGTGCTCGGCACGCGGACCGAAGATCTCGGCGCCCAGCAGCAGGCCGGTGCCTTGCTCGCCATAGACGCGCAGCATGCCCTTGTTCATGCGCATCACGCGGGAGCGACCCTGGCCGGTGAAGTCGACTTCGCCCACCGCGTAGCAGTCGCAGGCACCGTAGCGCTGTTCGATCTCGGCGGTCGAGAGGCCGATGGTGGCCATCTGCGGATCACTGAACACGACGGCGATGGTGCTCTTGCGCTGACCGGCACGCACGTCGGGGAAGCGACCGGCGTTGTCACCGGCGATTCGACCCTCATCGGAGGCTTCGTGCAGCAGCGGCAGGTCATTGTTGGCGTCGCCGGCGATGAAGACATGGCTCGGCGTGTCGTCGCTCAGACGAGTCTGCAGGGTGTGACGATTGAAGATCGGCACGCCGCGCTCGTCCAGCTTCAGGCCCAGCGCCTCGATATTGAGGCGATCGACATTCGGGCGACGGCCGGTGGCCGCGAGCAGGTAGTCGAAACGCTCGGTGAGGCGAGCTTCGCTGCCACGCTCGATGAAGGTGATCTCGACCCCGGCACCGTTATCGTCCTCGACACGTTCGATCTTCTCGACCTTTGCGTCCGGGTCGAGGTAGAACTCCTCGTTGAAGACGCGATCGGCATTGGCACGCAGCTTCTCGTCACGCAGCGGGCCGATGGCGCCGCCGACACCGAACATGCGGATGCGCACGCCGAGACGCGTGAGCGCCTGGCCCAGCTCCAGCCCGATGACGCCCGGGCCGAAGACGGCGACGGATTCCGGCAGGTCGTCCCAGTCGAAGACGCTGTCGTTGATGATCAGGCGGTCACCGGCATTCTCGAAGAAGCCCGGGTAGCTGGGGCGTGAGCCGGTGGCGATCACGACACGCTCGAAGGTGACGCGGGTCTCGTTGTCGCCGATGATCAGGCTGTTGGCGGTCTCGAAACGCGCATTGCCGCGCAGCTTGTCGTGGGAGGGAATGCCTTCCACGGACTCGACCACGAAGCCGACGAAGCGGTCGCGCTCACGCTTGACGCGGTCCATCACGGCGCGGCCATCCACCTTGACCTCGCCTTCGATATTGATGCCGAACGGTGCGGTGTCACGGGCGTGATGCGCGGCTTCGGCCGCACTGATCAGCAGCTTGGACGGCATGCAGCCGACACGGGCACAGGTGGTGCCGTAGGGGCCGCCTTCGATCATGACCACGGAATCGGTGTGTGCCTTGGCGGCGCGATAGGCACCCAGACCGGCACTGCCGGCACCGATGATGGCGACTTCAACCTGGCGTTCGTTCACGTCGTACTCCTCAAGGCGCGCCAGCGGCGCACCTGACAATGGGGTCTCAGGCGCGAGCGTGGCCCGCGCGTGATGAAAAGAGAAAGTTATCGGGGCCTGTCAGCGTGATGCGTTCAAGCGCTGGTCAGGCTGCCGAAGTAGCGGGCGACTTCATCGCTGCCGCCGACATGCTCGCCGTCGATCCAGACCTGCGGCACGGTGGCCTGACCGGTCATGGCGCGCAGGGTGCGTGAGGTTACGCCGCGGGTGCCGACTTCGATGACTTCGTAGCTGATGCGTGCTTCGTCGAGCATCTGCTTCGCACGTGCGCAGTACGGGCAGCCCGGCTTGCTGAACAGGGTAGCGAAGCTGGGACGGCCGGCGTCCGGGTCCAGATAGTCGAGCATGGTATCGGCGTCGGAGACTTCAAAGGGGTCGCCCGGCTTCTGCGGCTCGATGAACTGCTTCTCGACCACGCCGTTGCGTACCAGCATGGAATAGCGCCAGCTGCGCTTGCCGAAACCGATGTCGCTCTTGTCGACCAGCATGCCCATGCCGGCGGCGAAGTCGCCGTTGCCATCGGCGATCAGGCTCAGGTTCTCGGCTTCCTGATGCTCGCCCCAGGACTCCATGACGAAGGCGTCATTGACGGACAGGCAGACGATCTCGTCGACGCCGACAGCATAGAAGCGATCGGCCAGCTCGTTGTAGCGCGGCAGGTGAGTGGAGGAGCAGGTCGGGGTGAAGGCGCCCGGCAGGGCGAAGACCACCACGTTGCGGCCCGAGAAGATCTCCTCGCTGGTGCGCTCGACCAGACGGCCGTCGCGACGGATCTTGAAGCTGACGTTCGGGACCTGCTGGCCTTCGTGTGATTCGAGTTGCATGAAATTGGCTCCGGTCTCGATGAGACGTATCTAAAGGGGATGGCAGGCGACTGAGGCTCGATGACAATGTCGAGTGCATGAGAAATCAGTGCCTTGCGAAACTGGAGCCAGTCTAGGGGCAAGCCTCTTGCGGGTGAATTTGATTGCATCAAGCGAGGCGATAGCTTTTCTTGATGATACTGCTGACAGTCAGTCGTGTGCTGGCTCATGGCCTTGTTCTCGGCAGGAACGTGCTGGTCGGCAAGCGGCTTTTTTGCCGGAAATAGTTATACAGACTTGATATTTGCCCCTGTCAGCCATAGGTAGTGGGTACGTCACGGCATCGTCAGGCGTCGAGTCTGGCAAGCGAGGCAATAGATGAACGCACGAGAGTACATGGCGAAGCACGGCCTGGACGGCGACAAGGACAAGGAGGAGGACAAGCCTCAGAGTCTGGAAGAACATGCCTGGGCACGTGCACGTGAGTCCGGCAGCCATCGGCCACGCACCGGGACGCCGCATGACTGGGAAGACTGGGAGCGCTACCACGAGCAGCTGGCCGCGGACTCCGAGAAGCTGTCCCAGAAGATCGATCGTCAGGCCCGCGCCGGCGGATCCGCCTCTGCGCACGACGATGACGTCGACAAGGCTGACGCTGATCGAGACGGGCAGTGATCGAGAAGGACTGTGATCAAGAAGGACACTGATCAACACGAGTACCGAACATTCATGACCTCCGTGGAGTCACGGTTGTCACAATCGCAAGGAGCAACTCATGGATATCATTCGCATCATTCTGGCCATCATCCTGCCGCCGCTGGGCGTTCTCATGCAGGTGGGTGTCGCCAACAAGCATTTCTGGATCAACATCATCCTGACCTGCTTCGGTTTCCTGCCGGGGATCATCCACGCGGTGTGGGTCATTACCAAGTTCTGACCGCCGCTGAACCCCAGAGGCTCTGATATGGCTGCCCACCTCGGGCAACCCAGAGTTGAAAGGCCCAAAGCCCCCGCTGCCTTGTGTGCAGCGGGGGCTTTTCAGTGGGCGCTCACCGGGGAAGCGCCATGTGGCGTCGGTGATTCAGCGGCGGTGCATGCCGAGGGCCCTTGGCGAATGGCAGGCGACGGTAGTTCAACATTTAGACTTTCGCATAGCCTGATTTCAACGCTTTTCAGCGAGCGCGGCGCTTGTCGCCTCTCGCTTGCCCCCGTAGGGTCAAATGGGACTGAGGGCAGCGATCAGGGCCGGTGAAGCCTGTTCGATCACATGCTCCACGATAACAACAACACGTATGGATACCACGCATGGTCACGACTGCTGAGCCCGACGCGCCGCAGGAGACCAGCTCCTGCTTCGCGATCTTCAATGATGTGCAAAAGAGCTATGACGGCGAAACGCTGGTGGTCAAGGGCTTCAATCTTGAAGTCCAGCGCGGCGAGTTCGTCACCCTGCTGGGACCGTCCGGTTCCGGCAAGACCACCTGCCTGATGATGATGGCAGGCTTCGAAACGCCGACCCACGGCGACATCCTCCTCGACGGTACCCCCATCAATGACTTGCCACCGCACAAGCGCGGCATCGGCATGGTCTTCCAGAACTATGCACTGTTTCCGCACATGAGCGTGGCCGAGAACCTGGCCTTCCCATTGGAAGTGCGCGGCATGAGCAAGGAGGAGATCTCGACCAAGGTGGCCAACGCGCTGGACATGGTGCGACTCGGCGAATTCGGCGATCGCCGTCCGGGGCAGCTCTCCGGCGGGCAGCAACAGCGGGTCGCCCTGGCACGTGCGCTGGTCTTCGAGCCGGAGCTGGTGCTGATGGATGAACCGCTGGGGGCGCTGGACAAGAACCTGCGCGAGGAGATGCAGTTCGAGATCAAGCGCATCCACCAGCGCCTCGGCGTCACCATGCTCTATGTGACCCATGATCAGACGGAAGCGCTGACCATGTCGGACCGCATCGCGGTCTTCAATGACGGCATCGTCCAGCAGCTGGCAACCCCCGAGGCGCTGTATGAAGCGCCGGAGAATGCCTTCGTCGCCTATTTCATCGGCGAGAACAATCGCCTCAACGGCCAGGTATCGCAGCTTGACGCTCAGGGGGAGCATTGCACGGTGACCCTCGACAGCGGCGAGCAGGTACGGGCACTCAAGGTGGCCGTCAATGAGGTCGGCGAGCGCACCCAGCTGTCACTGCGCCCGGAGCGGGTACGCCTGCTGTCGGCGGAAGAGCCAGGCGCCGCGGGCACGCAAAGCCCTCCCGACAATGTCTTCTCCGCCGAGGTGCTCGAGGTGATCTATCTTGGAGATCATCTGCGCACGCGCGTGGCGGTGTGTGGCAGTGACGAATTCATCATCAAGACACCCAACGCCGAGGGTTATCCGCCCTTGCGGCCCGGGCAGACATTGCAGGTCGGATGGGACGCCTGCGACTGCCGGGCGCTGGATGCCTGAGGCCAGCAAAGGTCAGAACAGGCCAGCAAAGAACAGGCGAGAAAGGACAGGCGAGTAAAGACAAGGCAGCACGGGAGGTGAAGCACGCTTCCTCAGCAGAGCAAGAGCAGATTTCGCGACAAGAGTGCAGCACAACAACAAGAAATCAGGGAGATTCATCCATGTCAGTCATCAATCAGTTCACCGCGTCATTCACTACCTCGCGCCCGGGCATGCCGCTGCGCAGCCTGCTGGCGGTTGCCGTGGCAGCGGCCGGCATGAGCGCCGGAGCGGCCCAGGCCGAGACGCTCAATATCGTCTCGTGGGGCGGCGCCTATACCGACAGCCAGAACAAGGCCTATCACGAGCCCTGGGAAGAGAAGAGCGGCGACACCGTCGTCAATATCGACAAGTCATCCAATGCGCTGTCCGGTCTGCGCGCACAGGTCCAGGCCGGCAACGTCACCTGGGACCTGGTCGACATGCTGCCCAGTGATGCCTTGATCGCCTGTTCGGAAGGCCTGATCGAGCCGCTGGACCCGGACACCCTGTTCGCGGCAGCGCCGGATGGCACGCCGGCCAGCGAGGACTTCATCGAGAATTCGCTCAGCGAGTGCTTCGTGCCGCAGATCGTCTACTCCAACATCGTGGCCTTCAATACCGAGATGTTCCCCGAGGACAAGCAGCCGGATTCCATCGATGACGTCTTCAATCTCGAGGAATTCCCCGGCAAGCGTGCGCTGCAGAAGAAGCCGATCAACAACATGGAGTGGGCGCTGGTAGCCGATGGCGTGGCCCCGGAAGATGTCTACGAGATGCTGGATTCCGAGGAAGGCATCGAACGTGCCTTCGCCAAGCTCGATACCATCAAGGACAGCGTGATCTGGTGGGAAGAGGGCGCACAGCCGCCGCAGCTGCTGGCGGACAAGGAAGTGGCCTTCGCCTCGGCCTACAACGGACGCATCTTCGATGCCGAGGTCAACGAGAAGCAGCCATTCTCCATCGTCTGGGATGCCCAGGTCTTCGAGCTGGATGGCTGGGTCGTCCCGACCGGCAAGCTCGACAAGGTCAAGGATTACCTGATGTTCGCCACCGATACCCAGCGACTGGCGGATCAGGCCAAGTACATCTCCTACGGGCCGGCGCGTACCTCCTCCGCGGCACTGGTCTCGACCCATGCGGACACCGGCATCGACATGAAGCCGCACATGCCCACCTATGGCCCCAACTTCGAGACCGCCATCCCCAAGGATGACGAATTCTGGGCCGACAACCTCGATGAGCTGAGCCAGCGCTTCAACGCCTGGCTGGCACGCTGACCCCTGCACTGACCCGCTGGCCCCGGTGGCGCACACCCGCGCGCCGGGGCCTTTTTGATCATGCCTGATGGCCCGTCGGCCATGCTCGATTCCGCCAGGTTGGCTTCCGTCACTGTCACGCGGAAGCCGGCTGGCGGCCCAGGCATCCTCGGATAGCCGATCAAGGAGTGCAGGATGAGCGATTCCTCCGCCCCGGCCACGTCCGGAAGCGCAGCACATGACCCCACTGGCGCCCCCGGCGCGGCGCTGACCACCGCCGATGGCGTACCGCTGAAACAGAGCCTCAATCGCGCCATCCGTCGCAGTCGCATCAAGGCGTTGCTGCTGGTGGCGCCGTTGCTGGTCTTCATCGGGCTGGCATTCGTCATGCCCATCTTCGACATGCTGTCACGCAGTGTCGACAACCCGGAAGTCTCCACCTATCTACCGCGCACCAGCGAGGTGCTGGTCGACTGGGACGGCGAAGGGTTGCCGGAAGAGGCCGCCTACGCCGCCCTGGCGCAGGATCTGGCCGCGGGACTCAAGGCGCGCAATCTCGGGCGCGTCGCCTCGCGTCTCAACTACGAAAAGTCCGGCATGCGGTCGCTGTTCATGAAGAGCGCCCGCCGTGCCGGTCGCATGGAGGCCCCTTACAAGGCCGCGCTGATCAAGGCCGATGAGGATTGGGAGGACCCGGATATCTGGCGTCTGATCAAACGCGAATCGTCGCCTCTCACCGCTTCCTACTATCTGGCGGCGGTGGATCGCCAGTTCTCACCGACAGGCGAGATCGTCGAGAAACCGGAGTATCTGCAGATCCACGTCTCGCTGTTCATCCGCACCTTCTGGATGAGCGCGGCGATCACCGGGCTGTGTCTGTTGCTGGCCTATCCGGTGGCCTGGCTGCTGGCGACCCTGCCAGCCAGTCGCGGCAATCTGCTGATGATTCTGGTGCTGCTGCCGTTCTGGACCTCGCTGCTGGTGCGAACCACCACCTGGATCGCGATCCTGCAGCAGCAGGGGGTGCTCAATGACATGCTGGTGGGCGTCGGGATACTCGCCGAGGAGGCGCGTATCCAGATGATCTACAACAAGACCGGCACCATCATCGCGATGACCCACATCCTGCTGCCGTTCATGATCCTGCCGCTGTACTCGGTGATGAAGACCATCCCGCCCAGCTACATGCATGCGGCGCGCTCGCTGGGTGCCGGGCCGATAACCGCCTTCCGGCGTGTCTACTTCCCGCAGACCTTGCCGGGCATCGGGGCGGGCTCGATTCTGGTCTTCATCCTCTCCATCGGCTACTACATCACGCCGGCACTGGTGGGCGGGCAGTCGGGCCGCTTCATCACCAACTTCATCGCCTATCACATGCAGACCTCGCTCAACTGGGGCCTGGCAGCGGCCATTGGCTCGATACTGCTGGTCGTGGTGATCCTCTTCTATCTCGTCTACAACCGCCTGATCGGTGTGGACAAGGTCAAACTGGGGTGACAGATGGCCATACCTTCCTATGCAACTCGTGGTGAGCGGATCTGGCATTGGGTGTTCTGCGTGCTGTGCACGCTGATCTTCCTGTTCCTGATCGGGCCGATCCTGGTGATCATTCCGCTCTCGTTCAATGCCGAACCCTACTTCACCTTCTCGGAGAAGATGCTGTCGCTGGACCCGGAGGGCTACTCGCTGCGCTGGTATCAGGAGTTCTTCACCTCGGATGAGTGGATGCGCTCGATCAAGAACAGCATCATCGTGGCGGTGTGCGCGACGGTGCTGGCCACGGTACTGGGCACGCTTGCCGCACTGGGGCTTTCCAGCCGTTTCATGCCGTTTCGCAATACCATCATGGCGATCCTGATCTCGCCGATGATCGTGCCGCTGATCATCAGCGCCGCGGCGATGTTCTTCTTCTTCTCGAAACTGGGGCTGACCCAGACCTATCTGGGCGTGATTCTGGCGCACACGGCGCTGGGCATTCCCTTCGTGGTGATCACGGTGACGGCGACGCTGTCCGGCTTCGATCACTCGCTGACACGTGCGGCGCACTCGCTGGGGGCCAGTCCGAGTCGCACCTTCTTCCGCATCATCCTGCCGCTGGTGACGCCGGGGGTGGTGTCCGGTGCGCTGTTCGCCTTCATCACCTCGTTCGATGAAGTCGTGGTGGTGCTGTTCATCGCCGGGCCGGCGCAGACCACCATCCCGATCCAGATGTGGTCCGGTATCCGCGAGGAGATCAGCCCGACGATTCTGGCGGTGGCCACGCTGCTGGTGATGGTCTCGATCCTGCTGCTGACGACACTGGAGCTGATTCGCCGCCGCAATGAACGTCTGCGCGGCCTGACGCCGAGCTGACCACTGTCCTCGACCCTCTGCCCTTTGCTCTTGAGTGCTGAGCGCTTGATGGCTGTGAGAAACAGGAGTCGCAAGAAACGCCCTTGCCCCCGCAGAGTCTGTCTGCGGGGGCAAGGGCGTTTCAGGGCCAGGGCTTGAAGACAGGGCTTGGAGACAGGGCTTGAGGAAAAGCCTGCTGCGTCAGGCCGCGCCGAGTCGCTTGTAGAGCGTGGTGCGGCTGATGCCCAGCTCCCGCGCGAGACGCGAGACGTTGCCGCCCAGCGCGTCCAGCGCACTCTGCAGCTCCTCGGCACTGGAGAGATCATGCAGCGAGGGCAGGCCGCTCGGTTGCGAGGGCTGGTGGGCAATCTCGCCCTCTGCCGCGTGGCAGTCGCCCGCCAGCATCACATGGCACGGCTCCAGGGTCGGCCCATCGCACAGTGCCAGCGCCAGACGCAGCACGTTGTCCAGCTCGCGCACGTTGCCGGGCCAGTCATGCTGGGTGAGGCGATCGAGGAAGGCGGGCGTGATGCGCGGCAGCTCACGTTGCTGCTCCCCGCACAGCCGTGTCAGCAGGGCACGACTCAGTCCGGCGATGTCGTGACGCTCCCTCAGCGGCGGCAGGGCGATGGTGGCCCCACACAGGCGATAGTAGAGATCCGCCCGGAAGCGCCCGGCCTTGACCAGCTCGCTGAGGGGCTGATGGGTGGCGGCGACCAGTTCGAAATCGACCCGCTGCGGCTTGCCGCCGCCCAGCGGGGTGACTTCACGCTCCTGCAGCACGCGTAGCAGACGCGCCTGCACATGCAGTGGCATGTCGCCGATCTCATCCAGAAACAGGCGCCCGCCATTGGCCTCGAGCAGGCGGCCTTCGCGTCCGGCGGGGTCGGCACCGGTAAAGGCGCCGCGCCGATAGCCGAACAGCTCGGCCTCGACCAGCTCATCAGGCAAGGCGGCGCAGTTGATGGCGACCAGCGGCTGATGGGCGCGATGACTGGCCTGATGCAGCGCCTTGACCACTTCCTCCTTGCCGACGCCGGTCTCGCCCTGCAGCAGTAGTGGCAGGCGGGCGTTCACCAGCCGCGCCAGCAGTTCGCAGACTCTGGCCCAGCCGGCATCGCCATGATGCAGGCGCGCGAGGCTCGGGTGGCACGCAGTCTCTCGAGTGGCGACTTCGGCCGGTGGCTGGCTTGCGGAGCGCTCGGCCGGCGCACGGGCCACGACCCGTGGCCTGGGCGGGGCTGCACACAGGGTGTAGCCCGTGAAGCGCGGGTGTTGTGTGAGCATCAGGCACTGCGCATTGGCGAGCTGGGCCAGCGGCGCCCAGTCCAGCTGCCAGCGTGCCAGCGGCTGGCCCAGCAGCAGGTGGATGTCATCGCGGGTGGCGCAGCTGTCGCTGTCCGCTGCATTGGCTGCGCTGTCCGTTGCGTTGGCTGCGTTTTCGGAAGCGGGCGTGAGTTCAAGATGAGCCGCCAGCAGCTGCAGTCCCCGGCGACTGGCGGCAGCGACCTGACCTTGCGGCGTGACGGCCAGCAGGGCCGCACTGGGCGAGTCCAGCTGCGAGCGGTTGAGATGCAGGCGCAACAGGTGATGGTCGTGCCCATGCGCCTCGCCCAGACGGCGTTGCTCGATGTCATCCGCCAGTACGCCGAGCATGCCGAGGCTGTACTGGCGCACACGGTAGGGATCGCAGATCAGTCCCAGGCACCCCTCGCAGGCGCCGGGCGTCAGGCCTCGATTGGCACTCCAGCTGGCGGGTGCCAGCAGCGCGGCACTGGCACTGGCCAGCCCCTTGAGGCATTCGGCGTCATGCGCTTCGAGCGCGATGCGCGCCAGGCGATTGGCACGCGGTGCATTCAGGGTCTCGGCGATGGCGTTGTGACCCAGCGACTCCTCACGCCAGCGCGCGCCGGGGTGCAACAGGGGGGCGTCATTGCCCAGCAGCTGTTGATGGCCGTAGCTTGCCAGCACCACGCCGTCGCGGTCGGTCAGCACCAGACACGCCTGCCAGTGATCGAGCAGGTTGAGGGTATGGCCGGCCACCGCTGACGCCACCGTCGCCATCAGGTTGGCGGCCTGACGCTGACGCCAGACGAGCTCCTCCGGCGGACACCTGAGGGTTGAGGGCGGCAGCGACGAGGGGAAAGAAGAGGGAAGAGAAGAGGAGGGAGCAGGTGGAAGCGCCGCCGCAGACGTTGCGCAGGCGGCGCTTGGATCGAGCGCCTGATCCTCTGCGTGGTGAGCTGGATGCTTGGCCGAATGATGAGCAGCGTGGCGCGCTGAGTGTTTGGCGGCGTGGGGTAGTGGCATGCGATGTCCCTTGTGCGGCGGGCCTTTCAGGCCTCTGTTGTTATTGGTGCTGTTATCGATGCTGTGATCGGTCTGGGGGAGTGTTCACGGCAATGTTCACTTGTGCGTGGTGAGTGTTCAGTTCCGAGGACTCCAGTGTGCAGACACTGTTCATCAGAGTAGCGGCAGACGCGGCGGATGACGGGCTAGACCATGGTCTGCCCCTGCCTTGGTCGCATCTGGCAAGTGGCTGAATGATCGACAGAAGAGCGGAATCCGGCGCCCTCCGAGGGGCGATGGAGGCTGTCTGTGGGCAGGGGGTTGCGCGCGGCTGGCACAGGGTTCGCTTGAGGATAGTCACCAGGTGGGTGTGAACACTCGGCAGTGGTTGGCCGTGTCCTTGCCCCGATGACTTTCACCAGACGAGACAGCGCCATGTCCTTGAGCCTTGAGGCGGTCACCCGCCGGGTTGGCCGCGAGACCCATATCGACAGGGTGGACCTGACCTTCGAGCCCGGCTCCTTCAATGTGCTGCTGGGACGCACCCTGTCCGGCAAGACGTCGCTGATGCGCCTGATGGCGGGTCTCGATGTGCCCAGTGACGGGCGCATCGTGATGAACGGCGAGGACGTGACCGGCCGTCCAGTGCGCGAGCGCAACATCTCGATGGTCTATCAGCAGTTCATCAACTACCCGAGCCTGAGCGTCTACGACAACATCGCCTCGCCGCTGAAGCTGGCGCGCATGGCGCCGGAGGAAATCCGCCGCCGCGTGCACGAGATCGCCGAGATGCTGCATATCGAGCAGTTTCTTGCGCGTCAGCCGGCGGAGTTGTCCGGTGGCCAGCAGCAGCGCACGGCCATGGCGCGGGCGCTGGTCAAGGACGCCGACCTGGTGCTGTTCGATGAACCGCTGGTCAATCTCGACTACAAGCTGCGCGAAGAACTGCGCCACGAGATGCGCAGCCTGTTCGCGACCCGCAACACCATTGCCGTCTACGCCACCACCGAGCCCGGCGAGGCGCTGGCACTCGGCGGCACCACCACCCTGATGCATGAAGGGCGGGTGCTGCAGTCCGGGCCTACCGAGGCCGTCTACCATCATCCACTGAGTGTCGAGGCGGCGAAGCTCTACTCCGAGCCGCAGATCAATCTGTTCGAGGCCGAGGTGCGCGGACGTGAGCTGGCGTTCTCCGGCGCGGCCAGTGCCGGCGAGCAGGGCAGCCGTTTCGTGCTGCCCACGCCACTGGCGGGGATCGAGAGCGGGGCCTACCGCTTCGGCATCCGCCCCAGCCATCTGGGGCTGGCACCTCTGGCCGATGATGATCTGGAGTTCGCCGTCACGGTGGATATCGCCGAGATCTCCGGCTCCGAGACCTTCCTGCATGTCAGCAATGACGATCACTCGCTGGTCCTGCATCTGGCCGGCATCCACGACTTCGCCGTGGATGATGCCATCCGCGTCTATGCCCCCGCCCACAAGCTGTTCGTCTATGCCGCCGATGGTGGTGACGGGGCGGAACAGCATGGCGATGGGGCACTGATCCGCTCGCCCGAGCGACCCACCACGACTGGCGGAGGGCTGGCCTGATGGCGGAAATACACCTCAATGATCTGGCGCACAGCTACCTGGCGGCGCCCACCGCGGACAGTGATTACGCCATCCGGCGCATGAATCATGTCTGGCAGCAGGGCGGCGCCTATGCACTGCTCGGCCCGTCGGGGTGTGGCAAGAGCACGCTGCTCAACATCATCTCCGGGCTGCTGGCCCCCTCCGAGGGCGAGGTGCGCTTCGATGATCGCGTGGTCAATCGGCTGCCGCCGGAAGAGCGCAACATTGCCCAGGTTTTCCAGTTCCCGGTGGTCTACGACACCATGACGGTCTTCGACAATCTGGCCTTTCCGCTGCGCAATCAGCGCCAGCCGGAGCACAAGGTGCAGTCCCGGGTGCGTGAGATCGCCCAGGTGCTGGAGCTGGAAGACCTGCTGACTCGGCGTGCCAGCAACCTGACGGCCGACGAGAAGCAGAAGGTCTCGATGGGCCGTGGCCTGGTGCGCGATGACGTGGCCGCCATCCTGTTCGATGAACCGCTGACGGTCATCGACCCCCACCTCAAGTGGAAGCTGCGCCGCAAGCTCAAGCAGATCCACGAGCAGTTCAACATCACCATGGTCTACGTCACCCATGATCAGCTGGAGGCCTCGACCTTCGCCGACAAGATCGCGGTGATGTACGAGGGCCGCATCGTGCAGTTCGGCACCCCGCGCGAGCTGTTCGAGGACCCCGCTCACACCTTCGTGGGCTACTTCATCGGCTCACCGGGCATGAACCTGGCCAGCATCACGCTGGAATCGCAGGGCGTGCGGCTCGGCACGGGGGAGGATGCACCCTTGCTGCATCTTCCACGAGCGCTGCTAGCGACACTGGCGGAGCGCAAGGGCGAGTTGAAACTGGGCATTCGCCCCGAATTCGTCGAGCTCGAGGCCAGCGACAGCTCATCAGCGGCGGCGGTTCCCGACACCCGCGAGCATTGGCTGAGTGGTCAGGTCACGCTGGTGCAGGACCTGGGGACCTACAAGGTGGTGGATCTCGACATCGGTGGCGGCTGCCTGTTCAAGGCGCGCATCGAGGAAGATGCGCTGCTGCCGACAGGCCGCGTGCGTCTGCGCCTGCCGGCCCGCTGGCAGCGCTTCTATCTCGATGAGCACCTGCTGGACCTGTCACAGGCCGGCGCGCCCGACAGTGGCGAGGCGGACAGCTTTGCCAGAGGGGAGAGTGGCGGCCCTGTCAGAGGGGAAGATGACCAGCGGCCGGGAGGAAACGCCTGATGCAACGCACACACAACAATCGCGCCTGGTGGCTGGTGCTGCCGGTAGTCATCGTGGTGGCATTCTCGGCCATCATCCCGATGATGACGGTGGTCAACTACTCGGTGCAGGACATCTTCGACCCCTCCACGCGCTTCTTCGTCGGCACCGAGTGGTATCGCGAGATCCTGCGTGACGAGCGCCTGCACGATTCGCTGATCCGTCAGTTCGTCTATTCATTCGCGGTGCTAGCCATCGAGATTCCGCTGGGGATCGCCGTGGCGCTCTCGATGCCGCGCAAGGGCTTCATGGTCTCGCTGTGCATGATTCTGCTGGCCTTGCCGCTGCTGATCCCCTGGAATGTGGTCGGCACCATCTGGCAGATCATCGGTCGTGAGGACATCGGTCTCTACGGCTGGGCGCTGGGCCAGCTGGGCATCGACTACAACTACGCCTCCAATCCGGCTGACGCCTGGGTGACGGTGCTGGTGATGGATGTCTGGCACTGGACGTCGCTGGTGGCGTTGCTGTGCTATTCGGGGCTACGTGCCATTCCCGATGTCTATTACCAGGCCGCGCGTATCGACCGTGCCTCGCCCTGGGCCGTGTTCCGCTACATCCAGCTGCCCAAGCTCAAGAGCGTGCTGTTGATCGGCATCATGTTGCGCTTCATGGACAGCTTCATGATCTACACCGAGCCCTTCGTGCTCACCGGTGGCGGGCCGGGTACCACCACCACCTTCCTGTCCCAGACCTTGACCCAGATGGCGATCGGCCAGTTCGATCTCGGACGTGCCGCAGCCTTCTCGCTGATCTACTTCCTCATCATCCTGCTGGTCTCGTGGCTGTTCTATACCGCCATGACCCATCAGGACAGTGACGACGCCTGAGGAGACGAGTGATGACCACACGCAAGCGTCTGGTAATGACGATCTATCTGCTGTTCCTGCTGGTGCCGATCTACTGGCTGCTGATCATGTCCTTCAAGTCGAATCAGGAGATTCTCGGCGGCCTGACCCTGTGGCCCGAGAACTTCACCTTCGACAACTATCGGGTGATCTTCACCGACCCCAGCTGGTACATGGGCTACCTCAACTCGATGAGCTACGTGGTGCTCAACATGCTCATCTCGCTGGCGGTGGCGCTGCCGGCGGCCTATGCCTTCTCGCGCTATCGCTTCCTGGGCGACAAGCATCTGTTCTTCTGGCTGCTGACCAATCGCATGGCGCCGCCGGCGGTCTTCCTGCTGCCGTTCTTCCAGCTCTATTCCTCGGTGGGGCTGTTCGATACCCCGCTGGCGGTGGCACTCGCGCACTGTCTGTTCAACGTGCCGCTGGCGGTCTGGATTCTGGAAGGCTTCATGTCCGGCGTACCCAAGGAGATCGATGAGACGGCCTATATCGACGGCTACAGCTTCCCGCGCTTCTTCCTGACGCTGTTCATTCCGATGATTCGCCCGGGAATCGGGGTGACCGCCTTCTTCTGCTTCATGTTCTCGTGGGTGGAGCTGTTGCTGGCGCGAACCCTGACCTCGACGGAGGCGAAACCGATAGCGGCGGTGATGACGCGAACGGTCTCGGCCTCGGGCATCGACTGGGGCGTGCTGGCCGCCGCCGGTGCCCTGACGCTGATTCCCGGCATTCTGGTGATCTACTTCGTGCGCAACCATGTCGCCAAGGGCTTCGCCCTGGGCCGGGTGTGATCGTCACCAGGCCGAGCGCCGCTGTCATTGCCGTCAGCAAGTCTCTGCTGGCGGCCCACAAGAGGACATGATGATGGAATGGATGGCCTGGACACTGCCCACGTCACTCTTCTTTGCCGGTATCGGCACCCTGCTGCTGGGCATGACCGCCTGGCAGTTCGTGACCCCGACGCTGAGTCGGCAGGGATTTCTGCCCATCGCGACCACGCGGGGCGACAGACTGTTCATCGGCCTGCTCTCCAGCGGCTGGCTGCATCTGCTGTGGTTGGGCTTTACCGATCAGGTGCTGTGGATGATCAGCATCGTGTGTGTCGTCTGGATGCTGGTGTTGATGAAGTGGGGATGAAGTGGGGATGACATGCGGGGAGATGTGAAGAGGAGAGAGCGCTGACGACAGGCAGCGTCGCCCGGTGGCAACACGGAACCGGACAGCCTGAGGGGAGTCCCAAGCGGTTCTGACTGGCATCCGCCAGTGTCATTCGCCGCTCTGGAATCTCGTTGCATGTCGTCATCTCGTTCACCGCATCGCTCGTCTACAGGTAGTGCTTCAAAGGGTGCTTCACATGGCGCTTCACGTGGCGACTCTCCCTCGCCGGGCCGCAAGAACCGCCGTCGTCTCTGGGCGGGCGTGACAGGGCTGAGCATTGCCTGCGTTGTCGCCCTCGGCTGGTGGGCCGGTACACCGCTCGACAACCCGGACGCCGCGACGCCTGATCAGCAGGTCGGGGATGGCGAAACGGAAGATGCAGGGCAATCAACATTGTGGCAGCAGTATCAGCGCGTGTGGCAGGCCAATCAGACCCGCTCACCCAAGGCGCGCAAGCCACTGCCACTGCCAGACGTTTCCCGCGCCGGCTACCACCAGGGCGAGGCACTGCCGGCGCTTGAGCTCGAGTCCCGTGACGAGGGTGAAGCGGCAGGAAAGGGCGAGGCAGAAAAGGGCACGGCAGGTGAGAGCGCAAAGGGCGTGCTGCGCCGGTTCGATGTCACGGCCTACGGCGCGGATGGTAGTGACACCCTGAGTGATCGCCGCGCCATTCTCGAGGCGCATGCCGCCATGCGTGACTGGCAGCGCCAGGGCAGTGATGACGCTGACCGCCCGGCGCGCCGCGGCGTGCTCTATTTCCCGGCGGGGGATTACGTGGTGTATGGGGCGGCCGAGCGCGACTGGTTTCACTCCCGCCTGGTGGCACTGAAAGCCGCGGTGGCGGACGCAGAACACCAGCAGGCGCTGCGCGAGGCATTGCTCAAGATGCAGGGTTTGAGTCTGGCAGGCAGTCATTGGACCTTGATGGGCGCGGGCAGTGATGTCACGCACCTCAAGCAGACCCGGCCGATGCTGCCGTTGCACGCCAGCTGGTACTGGAGCACTCCCTGGCTGCTGCATCTGGGCAATCTGGCCGAGGGGGGCAAGCAGGAAGAATGGCAAGCCGTCACACCGACGAGACACCGGCAGCCGGCGGATACGCAGGACACGATCACGCTGGCGGATGAGGCGGGTCAGTCGGATGAGACAGATGGCGCAGCGCTCTCGCCAGGCGATGAGGTGCTGCTGGAGAGCATCGACAAGCGGCCTGAGTCAGTGGCGCGTGCCCTGGCCCCCTATCAGATGGAAAAGGACGCCAGCACCGGCGAGTCACGCTGGTTGATCGAGCGTGACGGAGTGATCAAGCGGGCGCGCTATCGCGTGGTGGCACGTGACGGCAAGCGCCTCACGCTCTCGCTGCCGGTGGTGCATGAGCGCTTTCCCGGCGAGCAGTGGCGCATCGCACGCCTGCACCCGGCGCGGGAAGTCGGGGTGCAGGGCATCACGCTCAAGGGCAACTGGCGGGGGCACTTCAAGCATCACCGCAGTGCCGAGGATGACAGCGGCTTCGGCCTTCTGGACCTGGATGGCATCACGGATGGCTGGGTACGTGACGTGCGGCTCGACAGTTTCAATCAGGGGGTGAAGGTGCGCCACAGCTCACAGCTGACACTCGAAGACGTGACGATGACCGGCAAGCCCGGGCATATCGCGATGACGATCAGTGACAGCAATCAGGTACTGGCCCGCCAGGTAGTCGACCAAAGTCATGCCTGGCATGCGCCCGGGGTGGCCCGCTACGCGACCCATAACGTCTACCTTGAACTGGAGCACGCCGGTGACAGTGGTATCGAGCTGCATGGTCAGCAATCGCGCGACAACGTGTTCGATCGCAAGCGTGGCGGTCATGTGCGTGACCGCTGGGGCGCCAGTGTCGGCCATCAGCCCAATCATCTGCGCGGGCTGGTGCTGTGGAATCCGGTCAATACCGGCAAGCCGCATGCTGCCTGGCCCTTCATGCGCGCCGACTCCCACTTCGGCAAGGTGATCATGCCGACGGTCGTCGGGGCGACCGGGCATGCGCTGGGCATCGCCAACCGCCATGACTATGCCCGAGTGATGAATGCCAAGGGCGTGACCGAGTATGACCCCTTGCCGCCGATGGATGCCTTGCAGGCACGCGTCGAGTCGCCGGGCGAGGCCGTGGAGCCCGCCTCGCTCTACCGCGCCCAGCGCGAGCTGCTGCAGGAGACGCGAGAGTGACAGCAAGCCGCTGAGTATCAGTGCATCAGGGCATCAGCGCAGCAGAGCAATCAGGTCAGCAAGGACAACAGAGCAGCAAGAACAACAGAGCAGCAGCCAACGACAGCCGATCGCAACGGCAGGAGGACGAGCAGCACCGAGAGCAAGCAAGGCGGCGAATCGCGCCGCGCGACACGTGATTGACGGAAGTGGTTGTTGGAAGACGCGACACAACAATAACGCCAATGAAGGGACATCCCATGAGTCAGCACATCATTCGACCCGCACGCCTGCGTTACGCCATCGCCTTCGCCACGGCGGCGGGGCTTGCCGGCCTTTCCAGTCAGGCCATGGCCGATCAGTATCAGGATGCGGCAAGGAAGTGGATCGATCAGGAGTTCTCACCCTCCACGCTGAGCAAGGACGAGCAGATGTCCGAGCTCGAATGGTTCATCAAGGCCGCTGAACCGCTGCGCGGCATGGAAATCAAGGTGGCCTCGGAAACCCTGACCACCCATGAATACGAGTCCAAGGTGCTGGCCAAGGCCTTCAGCGAGATCACCGGCATCAAGCTGACCCACGACTTGATCCAGGAAGGCGACGTCATCGAGAAACTGCAGACCCAGATGCAGTCCGGGCGCAATATCTACGATGGCTACGTCAACGACTCCGACCTGATCGGCACGCACTTCCGCTATGGCAAGGTCGTGCCGATCAGCGACATGATGGAAGGCGACGGCAAGGCCTTCACCTCGCCGACGCTGGATCTGGACGACTTCATCGGGCTGGATTTCACCACCGGCCCGGATGACAAGCTCTATCAGCTGCCGGACCAGCAGTTCGCCAACCTCTACTGGTTCCGTGCCGACTGGTTCGAGCGCGAAGATTTGAAGAAGCAGTTCAAGGACAAGTACGGCTACGAGCTGGGGGTGCCGGTCAACTGGTCGGCCTATGAGGACATCGCCGACTTCTTCACCAATGACGTCAAGGAAATCGACGGTGAGCGGGTCTACGGCCACATGGATTACGGCAAGAAGGACCCGTCACTTGGCTGGCGCTTCACCGATGCCTGGTTCTCGATGGCGGGTGCCGGCGACAAGGGCCTGCCCAACGGCCTGCCGGTGGACGAGTGGGGCATTCGTGTCGAGGAATGTCAGCCGGTGGGCTCCTCGGTGACACGTGGCGGCGCGGCCAACGGCCCGGCGGCCGTCTATGCCACCACCAAGTATGTCGACTGGCTGGGCAAGTACGCACCGCCGGAAGCCCAGGGCATGACCTTCTCCGAGTCCGGTCCGGTGCCGTCCCAGGGCAACATCGCCCAGCAGATCTTCTGGTACACCGCCTTCACCGCCGACATGACGCGGGATGGCCTGCCGGTGGTCAACGACGATGGCACCCCGAAGTGGCGCATGGCGCCGTCGCCGCATGGCCCGTACTGGGAAGAGGGCATGAAGCTTGGCTATCAGGACGTGGGCGCCTGGACCTTCTTCGATTCCACGCCGGAGAAGAATCGTCACGCGGCCTGGCTGTACGCGCAGTTCGTCACCGCCAAGACCGTCTCGCTCAAGAAGACCCTGGAAGGGCTGACGCCGATCCGCGAGTCGGATATCCAGTCCCAGGCGATGACCGATGCCGCGCCGAAGCTGGGCGGTCTGGTCGAGTTCTATCGCAGCCCGGCGCGGGTGCAGTGGTCGCCGACCGGGACCAACGTGCCGGATTACCCGAAGCTCGCCCAGCTGTGGTGGCAGTACATCTCCCAGGCCGCCAGCGGCGAAGCCACGCCGCAGGAAGCTCTCGATGGCCTGGCCAAGGCGCAGGACCGCATTCTCGAGCGTCTCGAGCGCGCCAAGGTGATGGACAACTGTGGGCCGAAGCTCAACGAGGAGCGTGATGCGGAGTACTGGTTCGCCCAGCCGGGTGCGCCGAAGGCCAAGCTGGACAACGAGAAGCCCAAGGGCGAGACCATCGCCTACGACGAGCTGCTCAAGAGCTGGAAGGAGTAAGCGCGACTGGCGCGACACTGCGCCTTCGAGCAGTCTCCTGAAAGACAGCAGCAACGACAACGCCCCTGCCGGTTTCCCGGCAGGGGCGTTTTTGTGCCAGAGCGATCAGCGACAGCGTTCATCACTGCCTCATTGCTGGCTCTCAATCGCGGCTTTCAATCACGGTAGAGATCGATGCTCGGGCAGGAGCAGATCAACTGACGATCGCCGTGCACGTTGTCGACCCGGTTGACCGCCGGCCACTGCTTGGCGGCCTTGACGTGCTCGCTGGGGAAGGCGCCGATCTCGCGGGAGTAGCTGCGCGTCCACTCGGCGTCCATCAGGTCGGCCTGGGTGTGCGGCGCGTGCACCAGCGGGTTGTCTTCCAGTGTCCACTCGCCTTGCTCGACACGGGTGATCTCGGCGCGAATCGCGATCATCGCCTCACAGAAACGGTCGATCTCGTAGAGCGACTCGGACTCGGTGGGCTCGACCATCAGGGTGCCCGCCACCGGGAACGACATGGTCGGCGCGTGGAAGCCGTAGTCGATCAGACGCTTGGCGATGTCTTCCTCGCTGATGCCGGAAGCGGCCTTAAGCGGGCGGATATCGATGATGCACTCATGCGCCACGGTGCCGTTCTTGCCGCGATAGAGCACCGGATAGTGCCCATCGAGACGCGTGGCGATGTAGTTGGCGTTGAGGATCGCAAGCTCGGTGGCTTCACGCAGCCCCTGCGCGCCCATCATCTTGATGTAGGCCCAGGAGATCGGCAGGATCGCCGCGGAACCGAAGGCGGCGGCCGAGACGGCGGTGCATTCCGGTTTCACGCCTTCCAGCGGGGTGACAACGTGGTTGGAGACGAACGGCGCCAGGTGGGCCTTGATGCCGATCGGGCCCATGCCCGGGCCGCCGCCACCGTGGGGAATGCAGAAGGTCTTGTGCAGGTTGAGGTGCGAGACATCGCCGCCGAAGTCCCCCGGGCGGCAGATGCCGACCTGGGCGTTCATGTTGGCACCGTCGATGTAGACCTGGCCGCCGTGATCGTGAACGACCTGGCAGGCCTCGCGCACGGTTTCCTCGAACACGCCGTGGGTGGACGGGTAGGTGATCATGATCGCGGACAGCTTGTCGCTGTGCTGCTCGGCCTTGGCGCGCAGGTCGGCGATGTCGATGTTGCCGTTGGCGTCACACTCGACCACCACCACCTTCATGGCGGCCATCGCGGCCGAGGCCGGGTTGGTGCCGTGGGCGGAGCTGGGGATCAGGCAGATGTCGCGCGCGCCTTCGCCGATGGAGGCCTGATAGCGACGGATCGCGACCAGCCCCGCGTATTCTCCCTGCGCGCCTGAGTTCGGCTGCATGGAGATGGCGTCGTAGCCGGTGATCTCGACCAGGAAGGCCGACAGCTCATCGATCATCTGCTTGTAGCCGACTACCTGATCCGACGGTGCGAAGGGGTGGACGTTGGCGAATTCGGGCCAGGTGACCGGGATCATCTCGGTGGTGGCGTTCAGCTTCATGGTGCAGCTGCCCAGCGGAATCATCGCGTGGGTCAGCGACAGGTCCTTGTTCTCCAGACGCTTCAGGTAGCGCAGCATCTCGGTTTCCGAGTGGTAGCGGCTGAAGGTCGGATGGGTCAGGAAGTCGCTGTCACGCTGGCAGGCCGCCGGAATCGCGCTTGCGCCCTTGGCCAGCAGGTCCTGGTCCAGCGCGGCGACGGACAGGCCATGCTCCTCGCCGAGCAGCACGTCGAACAGCACGCCGACGTCAGCGGCGGTGGTGGTCTCGTCGAGGTTGATGGTGATGCGGCCGTCGCCGTGGTGGCGCAGGTTGATCTCGTGGGTCAGCTCGCGACCGTGGATCTTGCCCTCATCCACGCCGGTCACGGTGATGGCATCGAACCAGCTGTCGTGGGCCAGTGCCATGCCGCAGCGGCTGACGCCCTCGGCGAGAATGCTGGTCAGGCGGTGCACGCGGGTGGCGATGCGCTTGAGGCCCTCGGCACCGTGATAGACGGCGTAGAAGCCGGCGATGTTGGCCAGCAGCGCCTGGGCGGTACAGATGTTGGAGGTCGCCTTCTCGCGGCGGATGTGCTGCTCGCGGGTCTGCATCGCCATGCGCAGTGCCGGGTTGCCGCGCGAGTCCTTGGAGACGCCGATGATGCGACCCGGGATGGAGCGCTTGAGCTTGTCGGTGGTGGCGAAGAAGGCCGCGTGCGGGCCGCCGAAGCCCATCGGCACGCCGAAGCGCTGGGAGGTACCGACGACGATGTCGGCGCCGAGGCTGCCCGGCGACTTGAGCAGCACCAGGCTCAGCAGGTCGGCGGCCACCACGGTCATCGCGCCATTGGCGCGCGCGGCGTCCAGCAGTGGCGCGAGGTCGCGCACCTGACCGGTGTTGCCCGGATACTGGAAGAGGGCGCCGAAGATGTCGTGCTCGCCGACGTTCTCGGCGGCATCGATGATCAGCTCGAAGCCGAAGTAGTCGGCGCGGGTGCGCATGACGTCCAGGGTCTGCGGCAGCACGTCATCGGCGATGAAGAAGCGCTTGCTCTTGCTCTTCTTGTTGCCGCGCTGACACAGCGCCATGGCCTCGGCAGCGGCGGTGGCTTCGTCCAGCAGGCTGGCGTTGGCCAGCTCCATGCCGGTCAGGTCCATTACCGCCTGCTGGAAGTTGAGCAGCCCTTCGAGACGACCCTGGGCGATTTCCGGCTGATACGGCGTATAGGCGGTGTACCAGCCCGGATTTTCCAGCACGTTGCGCTGGATGACCGCCGGCAGGTGGGTGTTGTGGTAACCCTGGCCGATATAGGTCTTGAACACCTTGTTCTGACGCGCGAGGCGCTTCAGGTAGTCCAGTGCTTCGGATTCCGTGCGTGGCCCTTCGAGATCCAGCTCACGGCCCAGACGAATGGCGGTGGGCACCGTGCGGTCGATGAGCGTGGCGATGCTCTCTTCGCCCAGCGTCGCCAACATGCGCGTCACATTGGCATCGGTCGGCCCATTGTGGCGGGAGATGAAATCGTCGTGTCCGGCCAGCTGGGCCAGGGTAAGCGTCTCGTGAGCCATGCAAGAAATCCTGTGCTGCAACGGGGACTGCAGAGGGCAGTCCGCGGGAGGAACATCACCGTGCCAGCGAGGAAGCGGCGGGCAGGGCGTCGGGAATCATGGGGGCATCGACATCACTGCCGAGCATGCTGCAGTTGCTTCACTCCCCGCGCGACCTGCAAGGGCAGTCGCGTCAGGGGTGTCGTGCCATCGAAACGGGGTGGCGCAGTCACGAAGGTGGCTGTGCGCGAGTGCGGCTGTATGCGAGCGCGGAAAGGCGCTGAAACCTCCTGTCCAGAGCGACTGCGGCATGGACAGGAGGTTGACGGCGATCAGGCTTCGCTTTCGACCAGCTGAGAATAGGCATCAGCGTCGAGCAGCTTGTCGAGTTCGGCGCTGTCAGCGACCTTCATCTTCAGAATCCAGGCATCGTCATAGGGGCTTTCGTTGACGGATTCCGGCGCGTCTTCGAGGCTCTCGTTGACGGCGATGACTTCACCGGCCAGCGGCGCGTACAGATCAGAGGCCGCCTTGACGGACTCGATGACCCCGAATTCTTCTTCCAGCGCCAGCTCACGGCCGACTTCCGGCAGTTCGACGAACACGACGTCGCCCAGCGCTTCCTGGGCGTGGTCGGTGATCCCGATGGTCACGGTGCCATCACCGTTGTCCTGAACCCACTCGTGACTCTCGGTGTACTTCAGCGTGGCGGGAATATTGCTCATGAGTGTTTTCCTATGTGAAAAGATTTTCTGATTCAGGGAATCGGTACGTCATTATGCCCCAAGGTCTCGGCGTGTGGCAGTGGCAGACTGCCGCGTGATGCTACGACTTTGGGCGTGTGTTGCTGACGGCCGTACCTCTATCGTGGTCTGTCACTCTTCGGGCGTCCAGTGTCTTGCGTGGTTCACTCATGAAGCCCGCCATCATGGGCTTGCCTGGCCCATGGCTGTACATCGCTGGCCAGGCCGCCCGGCGCCTTGCCAGCGCGCCGTGACACCTCGTGAGAGGTTGAGTGCATTGCAGCAGCGCGGGAGATCGGTCGCGCCAGTGGGCGAGGATGTCCGGGTCACTGTTGCGAGGCGCTCAAACTCGCGTTATGGTGCCGACAGTTTCTTATCGGAAACTTGTTTCCATGTTGTGTCGTGAAGACCCGGCTGTCAATGCCTGATGCGTTAGAGCAGAGCGAACTTGATGAGGGCGCTGGTGGCGCTGAGCGAGTTTCACCTGAGCGTTACCGCGCCGGGCATGCGGCTCGGCTTTCGGTTCGTCATTCGGCTCGGTTTGTTGTGAGACTTTTTTCGCCAGTCTCGAGATCACTCGGCGCAGGATCTGCTGCCAGAAGACACGATGAGGCGATGAAACATGCGAGTTGGCGCAGTCTCATCGTACTTTTTACGCAATGATTGCCTCACCTGCCAGCGTAAAGCCCTGTTGGGCTAGTGAAGTGAGATAGCTTCCGCTAATGTGAGCTGTCCCAACGGTGAAAATGCCGTGGGAGGCTCGTCGCGGGTCGATCACCCGCCTGGGGATGGCACCGCCACGAGTCACTGCGCATCGTGTGATAACAACAATTCAGCGGAGGAAATCTGCGTGGAAATGATCAGTTCCGTCTTTAGTGCCATCAATGGCGTCGTCTGGGGCCCATTGATGCTGATCCTGTTGCTCGGGGTCGGCTTCTATCTTCAGGCAGGCCTCAAGGGCATGCCGCTTCGCAAGTTGGGTACCGGCTTCAAGCTGTTGTGGAATGGTCGTGCGCCGGGCAAAGATGGCGACGGCGAGATTTCTCCTTTCAATGCCCTGATGACGTCGCTGTCGGCGACCATCGGCACCGGCAACATCGCGGGCGTGGCAACCGCCATCGCGCTGGGTGGCCCGGGGGCGATCTTCTGGATGTGGATCACCGCGCTGGTCGGCATGGCGACCAAGTACGCCGAGGCCGTGTGTGCCGTGCGTTATCGTGAAGTCGATGACACCGGCAACCATGTCGGTGGCCCGATGTACTACATCCGCAACGGTCTGGGCGCCAAGTGGGGCTGGCTGGGCGGTGCCTTCGCCTTCTTCGGTTGCTTCGCGGCCTTCGGTATCGGCAACACCGTGCAGTCCAACTCGGTCGCGGATGCGCTGGAAACGTCCTTCGCCATCCCGCACTGGGTCTCCGGTGTGGTGATGATGGTACTGGCCGGCGCCGTGATTCTCGGTGGCATCAAGCGTATCTCCAGCGTGGCGGGCAAGCTGGTGCCGTTCATGGCGATTGCCTACTTCCTGGCCGGCATCATCATCCTGGTGATCAACGCCGACCAGATCGGCCATGCCTTCGGTCTCATCTTCACCTATGCCTTCAATCCGGTCGCGGCTACCGGCGGCTTTGCCGGGGCAGCGGTGATGGCCGCCATCCGCTTCGGTGTGGCGCGCGGTATCTTCTCCAATGAAGCGGGTCTGGGCAGTGCGCCCATCGCCCACGCGGCGGCGCAGACCAAGAACCCGGTCCGTCAGGGTCTGGTCGCGATGCTTGGGACCTTCATCGATACCATCATCATCTGCACCATCACGGCGCTGGCGATCATCACGTCCGGCCTGTGGTCTTCCGGGGAAACCGGCGCGGCCCTGACCTCGATGTCCTTCGATCAGGCGCTGCCGGGCGTGGGCAACCACCTGGTGGCCATCGCGCTGGCGGTCTTCGCCTTCACCACCATTCTTGGCTGGTCCTTCTATGGTGAGAAGTGCTTCCAGTACCTGTTCGGCACGCGTGCCATCATGCTGTATCGCATCGTGTTCGTGATCGCGATTCCGCTGGGCGCGATGGCCAAGCTCGACCTGATCTGGCTGATGGCGGACACCTTCAATGCGCTGATGGCGATCCCGAACCTGATCGGTCTGGCACTGCTGTCGCCGGTGGTCTTCAAGCTGACGCGTGATTATTTTGATGGCAAGGAAGTGCTGGCTGGCGAAGATCGCTGAACGACGCTGATGACTCGCCTGGCCCTACCGTGCCGCTGACTGCCTTCTGCATCGCCCGGGTCACCTGACTTGGGCGGTGCAGGCGCAGGGCGCCCTGTTCAAATCGGCAGTGCTCTTGAGAGCACTGCCCATGACAACAAGCCTCCAGAGAGCGTGTGCCGTTCGGGCGCCATCTCTGAGAGTCATCGCAAGCCAACCTGGAGAATGACGATGTCCGATTCCGCCGCAGTGGCGGGTCTCAAGCAGACCGCCCTTCATGACCTGCATGTCGAGCAGGGGGCCAGGATGGTCGAGTTCGCCGGCTATTCCATGCCCGTGCAGTACCCGCTTGGCGTCAAGAAGGAGCATGAACACACGCGCGCCAAGGCAGGGCTGTTCGATGTCTCGCACATGGGGCAGTTGATCCTGCGGGGCGAGAATGTGCAGGCGGCGCTGGAGGCCCTGGTGCCGACGGATATCATCGACCTGCCGGTGGGCATGCAGCGCTATGGCCTGCTGACCTCCGACACTGGCGGTATCCTGGATGACCTGATGATCGTCAATGGCGGTGATCACCTCTATGTGGTGGTGAACGCTGCCCGCAAGGATCAGGACATCGCGCATCTGCGGGTCGGCCTGCCGATGGATATCGAGCTTGAGGTGCTGGATGATCGGGCACTGCTCGCACTGCAGGGGCCGATGGCTCACGCGGTGATGCAGCGTCTGTCGCCCGAGGCCTGCGAGCTGACCTTCATGCATCATGCCCACGTCACTATCGAGGGCATCGAGTGTTGGGTCAGCCGCAGTGGCTACACCGGCGAGGATGGCTTCGAGATCTCCGTGCCCGATGCCGATGCAGAGCGCTTCGCGCGTCTGTTGCTGGCGATGGAGGAGGTGGAGTTCATCGGTCTTGGCGCGCGGGACTCGCTGCGTCTCGAGGCGGGGCTGTGCCTGTACGGTCACGATCTCGATACCACCACCTCGCCGGTGGAAGGCAGTCTGATCTGGGCGTTGGGCAAGGTGCGTCGTCAGGGCGGCGAGCGTGAAGGCGGCTTCCCGGGGGCCGATGTCATCCTGACCCAGATCGCCAACAAGGATCACACCCGCAAGCGGGTGGGACTGGTCGCCCAGGGGCGTGCGCCTATCCGCGAAGGGGCTGAGCTCTATGATGCCCAGGACAACCGTATCGGTGTGGTGACCTCCGGCAGCTTCGGGCCGACCTATGGCAAGCCGGTGGCGATGGGCTACGTGGGCATCGCTCACAGCGCACTCGAGACCGAAGTGTTTGCCGATGTGCGTGGCAAGCGTCTGCCGATGACGGTGACGAAGATGCCGTTCGTCGAACAGCGCTACTATCGGGGGTAAGCGCACCGTGGCCAGGTGAGCCACAGTCGGGCTCGCTGCGAGGCGTGACGACCCGTCGCGGGTAGCAGCGCCTTGAAGAGATGCGAAAAGGAAGAGAAACGACAAAGGGACTGCCCAGGCAGTCCCTTTTTTCATGTCTGGCACTCGGGCATGCGGAAGGATGCGATACCCCGCGGCGTGCGCGAACGCCAGACGCAGAAAAGCCCGCCGAAGCGGGCTTTTCTGTTGGAGGAGGGGTTAGCCTCTTCCAGCTAAAATCAAAGCTTAGTCGATCAGCTTGATGTTAGCGGCCTGGAGGCCTTTCTTGCCCTGGGTGACGTCGAAGGAGACCTTCTGACCGTCTTGCAGAGACTTGAAGCCTTCAGCCTGGATTTCGGAGAAGTGTGCGAACAGGTCGTCACCGTTGTCGTCCGGAGAAATGAAACCGAAACCTTTGGTGTCGTTGAACCACTTGACTGTGCCAGTTGCCATGATCGTAATTCCTTACTGATGATATTGCCGGGAGTTACCCGATAAACGTGGGTAAAACAAGGAGGATATACACCAGGTACCGAAGTGCTTCGATCACGACTGACGATATTCGACTTGCTAACCAACGAGAGCAATACTGCGCTGCTCGGGCGGTAAGGTCAAATGAAATATCAAAAACTTATCCTTTTGCCTAATAATCGTGCGCAGAATTCGCCCGCAAAGCCGTGCCAATAGTGCTGAGAATTTCGCCACACCGAGGGCAGGGAGTCCGCTTGTTTTTTATCCCGTTATCTTGGTGTGAGCGATGACACCTGTAGGAAAAAGACCATAGTGCGGCTTTGCTTGTATGGAGGGTTGAATGGCGCAAAGCCCCGTATGGCGGGCGATGGACACAAAAAAGCCGGCAGCGATGGCAGCGCTGCCGGCGGATGGCGTCGAAGCCATCAAGGCTCTCGGAGAGAGGATGTGATGCGCCCATCACATCATGAGAGATTTTCCTCAAAAGAGTCGGCAAAAATCCGTGGGATGCCGGGGCCGTGTTTTGCCACCCTCGAGCGCAATTGTTTCGTGAGTCAAAAGTGGCTCGAAGGTCAAAAGCGGCGCGAGGGTGGCCAGTGCCCGGGGGCAGAAGGCGCCTCAGGCGTCCAGCTGCATTTCCGGCACGTGTTCGGGGACGACCAGCTTGCCTGCGGTCAGACGCTCGATTTCCTCGACGCTCACGCCTGGCGCGCGCTCCAGCAGGTGGAAGGCACCATCCTTGATCTCTAGGAAGGCGAGGTCCGTCAGCACGCGACGGATGCAGCCGGCACCGGTCAGCGGCAGTTCGCACTGGCTGAGCAGCTTGGATTCGCCGTGCTTTGAGGCGTGGGTCATGGTGCAGATGATGTTCTCGGCACCGGCGACCAGGTCCATGGCGCCGCCCATGCCCTTGACCAGCTTGTTGGGGATCATCCAGCTGGCGATGTTGCCGTTCACGTCCACCTCGAAGGCGCCGAGCACCGTGAGGTCGACGTGGCCGCCACGGATCATGGCGAAGGATTCGGCCGAATCGAAGATGGCGGCGCCATCGATGGCGGTCACGGTTTCCTTGCCGGCGTTGATCATGTCGGCGTCGACTTCGTCTTCATAGGGGTAGCGGCCCATGCCGAGCAGGCCATTTTCGGACTGCAGCATCACCTCGATACCATCGGGGATATAGTTGGCCACCAGTGTCGGGATGCCGATTCCCAGATTGACGTAGGAGCCGTCCTGGATTTCCTGAGCCACTCGCTGGGCCATCTGTTCGCGTGTCAAAGCCATGATTTTTTCCTTGTCTTGGGTGCCATCAGCCATGAGGCACTGTGCCGTGTCGTGAAGGCGGTCGAGAAAGTTCGCCGTGGGGCCTGTCGCCCTGATGGCGGCGATTCATGCCGGCGGAGCCCTGGGCTCAACGCGAGCGGACGGTGCGTTTCTCGATGCGCTTCTCGAAGTTGCCCTTGATGACGCGATCCACATAGATGCCGGGCGTGTGGATGTCGGCGGGATCCAGTTCCCCCGGCTCGACCAGCTCTTCGACTTCGACCACGGTGATCTTGCCGGCGGTGGCGGCCAGTGGGTTGAAGTTGCGCGCGGTATGGCGGTAGACGACGTTGCCGTAGCGGTCCGCCTTCCAGGCCTTGACGATGGCGAAGTCGCCCTTGATGGACTCTTCCAGAATGTAGGGGCGGCCATCGAACTCGCGCACTTCCTTGCCCTCGCCGATCGGTGTGCCGTAACCGGTGGCGGTGAAGAAGGCGGGGATACCGGCGCCGGCAGCACGCATCTTCTCGGCCAGCGTGCCCTGGGGGGTGAGGATCACTTCCAGATCGCCGTCGAGCAGCTGCTTCTCGAACAGCGCATTCTCGCCGACGTAGGAGGCGATCATGGTCTTGATCTGACGGTCTTCCAGCAGGATACCGAGCCCGAAGCCATCGACGCCGCAGTTGTTGGATACCACGGTGAGGTCCTTGGCGCCGAGGCGCTTGATCTCTGCAATCAGGTTCTCCGGGATACCACACAGGCCGAAGCCACCGGCGATTACCGTCATGCCATCTTCGAGGCCTGCCATGGCCTCCGCGTAGCTGGTCACCACCTTGTTGAATCCTGCCATGCGAATCTCCTTGAGTATCCAAGCTGTTGTTGTCGGGATGTCTTCATCATTGCCGACAATCCTGAGTCTGTATATATTTAATAAGTTTGTTTTTTCTATCCATTGATCAGTTTTTGATAAGAATTGATCTGCTGTTTACCGAACCTGCCCGCGAGGAAAAAGCCCGCCAAACCCCATGCTAGCGGGGCTGACGCGGTAGCGGGGCGGAATGGTCTGAACCGTGCGGTCAGTCATGTGAGAGCTTCGTGGCTGTCATCTATGACCAATGGCCTAGATGCCCTGTGAGCGCCTGCCCTGCGAGTGTCTGCCCTGCGAGCGCCAGACGACGAACTGCGCCGCATCACCTCTTGTGACATCTCTTGAAACAACCCCGGGACAGGACACGACATGACTCTGAAACAGTTGAAGGCCTTCGTGGCCGTGGCACGCACGTTGTCCTTCGCCGAGGCGGGCACGCTGGTACATCTCTCGCAGCCAGCCTTATCGTTGGCGGTCAAGAATCTGGAGGAGTCGCTGGGCGGGCGCCTGTTTCAGCGCTCGACCCGGCAGGTCAGCCTGACGCCAGAGGGGCGCGCCTTCTTCCCGCTGGCCAGGCGTCTGCTGTCGGACTGGGAGCATGCCGAGGATGAGATGCGCCAGCGCTTCAGTCTCGGGCGCGGCCGCGTGGCCCTGGCCGCGATGCCGACCTTCGCCGGCAATCTACTGCCCGGGGTACTGGCCGATTTTCGCCGCCAATATCCGGAGATCACCATCGAAGTGAACGATGTCATCGCCGAAGAGGTGGTCGAGCGGGTTACCGATGGTCGTGTCGAGCTGGGGATCTGCTTCGACCCCGGCGTGCGCCAGGACCTGGTGTTCGAGCTGCTGTTCGAGGACCGCTATGTGGCGATCATTCCCCCCGGCCACGCCTTGCTGGAAGAGGCGCCGACCTCCATCGAGTGGTCACGGCTGCTCAAGGAAGACTTCATCACGCTGCAGCGGCCCTCGGGGGTGCGTCGCATGCTCGAGAAACGCCTCGAGGATGCGGGCATGGCGCTGCATGTCGCCTTCGAGACCCACCAGCTGGTCACCTGCGGGCGCATGGTGGCGGAAGGTCTGGGCGTCAGCGCGGTGCCGGCGATGAGCTCGGCGCAGATGAGTGCGCTGGGTTGTCAGTGTCTGCCGCTGACAGGCCCCGAGATTCAGCAGCGGGTCGGGGTGATCCGTCGCGGCCGCCATGAGCTGTCGGTGGCGGTACAGGCGATGCTGGAGACCCTGCGTGCGCGTTATCCGTCGGCGGAATGAATGTGGGGCGGCAAAGTGAAGCAGGGAGAAGAAACAAGAGAGAGGGCGTTAGAGCAGGAAGTGAGTAGGAAGAAGGCAAGAGGAGAGCGAGAAGAGAGAAAGCAGAGAGCAACAAGAAAGATGACCTCAGCGCGAGGGCGTCAGCAACTGGCGATAGGTCAGGCTGATGCGCAGTCCCTCCAGCTTGCGCGGCGGCAGCGCATGATGGAGGCGGTCCTGACAGCCACGGCCCATCACCAGCAGCGAGCCGTGCGGCAGCCACAGATTGAACGCCGGCGTGTCGGCATAGGGGTTGCGCGGATGGCCCTTGAAGCGCAGGGGGCGCTCTCGTCCCAGCGAGATGGCGAGCACGATCGGGCGAGTGCCCAGTTCCGGCTCGTTGTCGCTGTGCCAGCCCATGCGGTCGGCACCATCGGCGTAGCGATTGGCCAGCAGGCTGTTGAAATGCTCCGGGATCACGGGCTCGCTGCGCCCCAGGTCATCGCGTTGCGGGCTGAGCTCGTGATTGATGGCATGACGCGACAGCTCGCCCAGCTGCCAGGCGGTCATGTGCCAGGGGTTGGGTTCGAACAGGCTGCCGGAGTAGCGATAGCGGGCGCCGACATCGCCCATCCACACCTGACGGCGTGGAATCGGGTACGTCTTGCCATGCACGCTCAGGCTGGGGCGCTGCCAGTCGAGATCGCCCTCCAGCGTGACGAGAGCCTGATCGGCCTGCAGCGGCGTCAGGGCGCGCGGCTTGAGATACAGCGGGTGCAGAGGATGGCGGTACCAGCCGTGCGCGAGGGTGAGCCAGTCCTCGGGCAGCTCGCGCGGGCGAGCTGCCAAGGCCGAGCCATCCGCCGCCGTCTGGCGCGCAGCTCCATCAGTCGCGGACGTCGAATCAGAGGTCGAGAGGGCGGCGAAGAGGTCGTCGCCAGCAGAAGGAGTCGTCATGCGGCGAGAGTGCCAGAGCCGCGTCAGGTTGGGCAAGTGGCTCTCGATTCGCGCCGACCCCGGGCTGACGCATGCCTCGCGAGCATCAGGTCGTCAGCAGCGCCTCGAAGGTCAGGATGGCCACCTCGGCAAGGCCCAGCCCCAGCAGCGCGCCGGCCAGCACATCACTGACGTAATGCAGGCCGAGGATCACCCGGGAAAGCGCGATCAGCAGTGCCAGCGGCGTGACGAGGATGGCAAGCTCCGGCAGCTGCTGAGCGGTCAGGCTGGCGAAGAGGGCGGCATGCAGGGTGTGACCGCTGGGAAAGCTGTAGCGGTCCAGCGGCGGCATGGTGCAGTTGATGGTGTTGAAGGTGATGAACGGGCGTTCCCGACACAGTCGCGTCTTGAGCGCGCGGTAGAGCAGTGCCCCAGCGCCGGCCGCCAGGCCGAATTCCAGAAACAGCCAGCCGCCCATGGCATGGTGCAGCGGCAGGCTCAGCGTCAGCAGCGCCCATACCGGCCAGTCGCCCAGCCGCGAGACGATACGAAACAGGGTGAGTATCGGCCGGAACAGCGCCAGGCGCGCGACCTGGCGGCACAGGCGCCACTCCAGAAGGTCCAGTCGCTCAAAGACGGGAAGGCTGCGATCGTGCATCGGGCTTCTCCTCGGCGTGACGCAGGCAGGTCAGAAAGCCCTCGGCGATGCGGCTCCAGCCCAATGGTTCGACGCGCACGCGGGCGGCACGTCCCAGTCTGGCGATGCGGGCCGGCCGCTGGCAGGCCTCCACCGCCTGTTCGATGAAGCGCTCCGGCTGGCTGCAGGGCGCCAGCAAGCCCTGGTGATCATCGCGGATCACCTCGGCGGCCGCCGCGTAATCGAAGGCGATCACGGCCAGTCCGCTGGCCATGGCTTCCAGCACCACATTGCCGAAGGTCTCCGACAGTGACGGGAAGACGAACAGGTCGGCACTGGCGTAATGGGCGGCCAGCGCCTCACCGGTCTGGAAGCCGGCGAAGATCGCCTCGGGCAGGCGCTGCTCCAGACGCTCGCGCAGCGGGCCGTCTCCGACCAGCACCAGGGCGAGGTCCGGTTGCACGGCCAGCATGGCCTCATAGGTGCGGATCAGCAGCTCGATGTTCTTCTCGGCGGCCAGGCGTCCGACGTGCAGCGCGACGGGTTGCTGTGAGCTGACGCCCCATGACTTGCGCAATGCTTCGCTGCGATGACTGGGCGAGAAGCGCTCGCAATCCAGGCCGCGTCCCACCACCTGCACATGCTCGAAGCCTTGCTGCATCAGGCTGTCTGCCTGGGTGCGCGTCGGTACCAGCGTCATGTTGGCGGCATTGTGGAAGCGGCGCAGGCCGCGCCGCACCAGCGGGCGTAGCGCCTTGAGCCGGTAGTGGGTGCTGTATTGATCGAAATTGGTATGGAAGCCCGCGACCACCGGCAGGCCCAGACGGCGGGCGACCATCAGTGCGCTGATGCCCAGCGGGCCTTCTGTGGCGATATAGACGACGGAGGGGCGATGCTCGCGCCACATGCGCATCAGGCGCTGCGGTGCCGGCACGCCGACCTGCACGGTGTCATATCCGGGCAGGCGGAAGCCGCGCACCTGAAGCTCCTGCTGGACACGCGGCTCCAGGCTGCCATCTCGGGTGGCGGGACGAATGAGTTGGAGCTCACAGCCGCGTGCGATGAGTTGATCGCACAGATGACTCAAGGTATGAGCCACGCCATTGATCTCCGGATGCCAGGTTTCACTGACGAAGGCAATGCGCTCCATGACGTCTCCCTAGATGACTATTGTGGTCATTATCGAGAGAGGGAGTGACGGCGGCATAACAAGCAGGTGACGAAGCGATGACACACCCTCAACCCCTCACAACTCAGAGGTATGAGGGTTGTCTCATGAATCGTCAAGTAAGGACGACAGCCACCGGCGTGGCACCGGCGCTGTCGTCATCTGGCGGGGATTGGAGGTGGCGCCATATCGGGCTGGCGCCGTGAAGCAACGCTGGTTCAGCGCTTCTCGAGAATCTCGCGCGGGTCGATCGGCTTGCCGCCGTGGCGCACGTCGAACAGCAATTCATGCTGACCGTTGTTGCCGCGTGCGACGCGACAAAGCGGCGTGCCCGGAGTGACCTGCTGACCCACCTTGACCAGAATCTCGCCGCACTGGGCCAGCACGCTCTGCAGGTTGCCGGAGTGGTGCAGGATGACCACGTTGCCCAGTTGGCGCATGGAGTCGGCGAAGCGCACTTCGCCCCGCGCCGGTGCACTGGCGATGCCGCTGGCGGCGGTACGAATCTGCATGGGTGCCAGCTGGCCATTGCCGTTGGTGCCGAATTCACGCGTCACGCTGCCGGCGGCAGGCCAGCGCCATGACTGGCCCGGCTTCTGCAGCGGGCCGGGGTCCGGGCGGGCGACCAGGCTGCCGCCGCTGGCGCGTGCGGCCGGGGCGCTGCGGCTCGGGCCACCGTTGAGCGGCACCGAGATCAGCATGCCGACATCGAGATCATTGGGGTCCTTGCCGGGGTTGGCGGCCTGAATGCGCTGCGGGCTGGCACCGAAATAGCGACCGACCTTGGAGTAGGTATCGCCGGGGCGCAGCTGATAGCGATATGGGCCGCCGGAAGGCGCTCGCTCACGCGCGGTGGGCACCAGGATGCGCTGACCGACCTTGAGGTCACGAATCTTGACGCCCGGATTGAAGCGCGTGAGGCGCAGTAGGGGAATGTCGGCATCGCGCGCGATCTGCCCCAGGGTATCGCCCTTCTGGATGGTGACCCACTGGCCGGCCGGCGAGCCGGAGTAGCTGCCGGTCGCGCAGCCGCTCAGCCACAGGCCGAGACAGATCAGCGCCAACCAGCGCAGCGCGAGGCCGGCCCGCTGCAGAAGTGGACGGTTCACGTCAGGTTCGGCCTGCGCTCGTGCCGAGAAGTCCGCGGCATTCAGGCCGTATTCAGTGTTCATCAATGTCATTCCCTGCACGTGACAGTCGGGCATCCTTGTCCTTCCAGACCTGATTGAGCCATTGCTGGAAGCGCTCGCGATAGGCGGCGTCCGCATGATAGTTGCCGTCCAGCATCCAGGGCTCCAACGGCCGCTGAGTGATGACGAGCGTGATGTCGCCCCCGTGACCGCACAGGAACTGCCAGAAACTGGCATCGGCATGCCGGTAATCGAGGGTGGCATCCAGAATACCGGAAAGTCGATCGCCAAGCGTGTTGATCACCTGGGCACTGCCGCCGGCACGCGGCTTGAGCAGGTGCTGGAAAGGGCTCTGCTGCTGGTTGTGCTTGGCGGGCGTGAAGCGAGTGCCTTCCACGAAGTTGAAGATCGCCATCGGCGCCTGACGCGAGCGCTCGCACATGCGTCGCGTCGCTTCGCGATCACGCTCGGCGAGCCGCGGATTGCTGGCCAGTTTCTGCTGGCTGTAACGGCGCATGAACGGGAATTCCAGCGCCCACCAGGCAAGGCCGATCACCGGCACCCAGATGAGCTCCTGCTTGAGGAAGAACTTGGGCATCGGCGTACGACGGTGCAGGGCGTACTGGAGAACGAAGATGTCAGTCCAGCTGCGGTGATTGGCGATCACCAGCCACCAGCGACGTCGGGCAGACCCATCGCGCAGCGATGGCGGCACGTGGATGTCCCAGCGCGGGCGCAGCACATGGCGAATCCACAGGTTGTTGGTGCCGATCCAGCCCATGGCGAGGCGGTTGAGCCCCTCCAGCATGTGCAACTGCAGGCGGCGCGATGGCGTGATCAGCTTGAGTGCGGCCAGCAGGTACAGCGGCAGCGCCCAGCACAGGGTATTGATGATCAGAAAGACAAGGCTGATGACACCTCTGATACTCGACATGCATGACTCCTTCATCAGGTGGCGCCATCGTAATTCACCCAAGAGTGGATGCCCACCCCGCTTGCGTGGGGGATGGCAACCCTGCGTTGCACGAAGCGAACGCCCCTCAGGTCGAATGGCGGGGTGCACGCAGCTGTGATGAGATGCATCGCCGGTCGTGTGACGGGTCGGTGCAAGGGAAAGGTCGTGGCAGGGCTCACGCTGAAGTCACGCCGGGTACCGTCAATCATCGCCGCCGCTGCGCGGCGATATCTCAGGGAGTGAGAGTGGCATGTGGTTGCAGGGACTGTTGATCGGGCTGGCGCTGGCCGCCTTCGTGTTGATTGCCATCGAGGATGTGATCCATCTCAACAAGGCCAAGACGACCTTGTTGCTGGGCACCTTCAGCTGGTTGCTGCTGTTCATCTTCGGCCCCGCGGCCCTGGCGGTGGATGATGTCCCCGAGGCCTTGAACGAGAACCTGCTCGAGATCGCCACCTTGTGGCTGTTTCTGATGGCGGCGATGACCTTCGTGGCCTTTCTCAATGCCAAGGGGCTGATCGCCAATCTGATCTACCGCCTGCTGCCGAAACGCATCGGGGAGCGCGGCCTGCTGTATCTGACGGGGCTCTTTGCCTTCGCCTTTTCATCGCTGGCCGACAACATCACCGCGACGCTGGTATCGCTGACCCTGGTGCTGTCGCTGGGCCTGGCGCCGAAGAAGACGCTGCGCTTTGCGGTGCTGGCGGTATTCGCCGTCAACTCCGGCGGCGTGGCGCTGATCACCGGGGATGTGACCACGCTGATGATCTTCCTGGCGGGCAAGGTGCGCATCAGCGAGCTGATGCTGCTGGCGCTGCCGTCATTCCTCAGCGTGATGCTGCTGGCGACGTTACTGCTGCCCGGGCTGGGTGGCGAGGTCAACCTGGTGCGCGAGCCGCGCGAGACCCGGCGTCTTGATCGTCTGGTCGCCTGGCTGTTTCTGGCCACCATCCTGTCGACCCTCGGGCTCAACGTGCTGTTTGGCGTGCCGCCGCTGCTGACCTTCCTGTTCGGGATGTCGTTGATGTTCCTGCTTGGACATGTCGCCGAACGGCGCAGCGACAGCGAAGAGCGCCGCATACTTGATTACATTCGTATTATCGAATTCGATACATTGCTATTCTTCCTCGGCATCCTGCTGATGGTCGGGGCGCTCAAGGAAGCTCGTCTGCTGGAAGGCCTGGCACAGCTCTATGCCCTGATGCCGGCGATGCAGGCCAATTATCTGGTCGGGCTGCTCTCGGCGCTGGTGGACAACGTGCCGCTGACCGCCGCAGTGCTCAAGGCGGATGTCAGCATGAACGATGCGGAGTGGCTGGCGCTGACCTACGCCGCAGGCGTGGGTGGCTCGCTGCTGGTGATTGGCTCCGCCGCCGGGGTGATCGCGCTTTCCAAGGTGCGCGAGGTGAGCTTCATGAGTTATCTGCGCTTCTTCCCGGCGTTGTTGCTGGCCTACAGCGTGGGCTATCTGGGGGCATACTGGCTGGGCGGGCAGATCACGAATACGCCAGTGACATTGGCGCTGTCGTCTCTGAGCTGATGTGGAAGTTGATGGGGCTGTTCACTACGGCCACAGCCGCTGCCGTAGCGGCCGTTTGATCCACTGTCAGATGCACTGCCAGATGCGTGGTCGGAAGGGGAATTGGCGCTGTTTGCGGTCGACTGATCATTTTTTGATCAATCTGTCTGCGCTCGCCTGATCTCGATGGCGATACCTAGATGTACAGAGATTCTTCACAGCTTTTTCCACAGCTTCTGTTGATAACCTGTCTGCGACGTTAGGTTTAGAGGCTCAGACACAAGACGCAGGCATGGCGGGGGGGAAGCGGAGAGTCGTGCAGTGATGACATCATGGGGTGATGCCATGAAGAGTGATGGCAAGAGAGGGTGTGAAGGGTATGGCATGACAGGTCATGTCACCCTCTGAACACAAGAGCCCCCTACGCATGCGCAGGGGGCTGAATGCGACTCATCTCATTGCGCAGTGCTGCCAAGAAGCCGTTACGCGCTGAGCTGGCACAGCGTATGTTCCGGCAGCAGTTGTTCTGCGGGACGCTGCTTTCCTTCTTGCTGATTCGTCACCGGTGCCGTCGCCAGCAGGGCGATGCCACCCAGCACCACCATATGCTCGTCACCATCCGCGAACACCATGCGCTGGGCGTGGGCCGGGTAGTAGTGATACTGCAGCTTGGGATTGATAGGCAGTACCGCATGATGGCGCCCGGTCTGCGGAGCCATGCCGTAGGCCAGCATGCCCTCGCAGACCGCTTCCAGCGTTTCGCCAAGCTCTTCGGCATTGAAGCCGACATGGTGCAGGCGCGGCCCCATCACGGAGAGCCAGGCAGCCAGCGGGTTGGCCTCGAGCAGGCGCTCGAAGGTCGGCCAGTCCGGCATGTCCCACGGACGGCAGGGCGCGAGCAGGTTCTGTCCCTTGCAGTCATCACGATGACTCTGACTGATCAGGCGCTTGAGCAGGTCGCGGTGCATCGGCGGCAGGCTGTTGGCCTGCAGTTCCGCCAGCATGACGGCAGCGCCACCATCCGGGGGAAGCAGCAGATCAACCAGCAGGCCGCGGTCGGCCATGGCGTACTGTTTCACGCGGCGATAGCCCTGGTGATACAGGCTGGGTAACAGTTTCTCGCTTCTGAAAGGCCCCTGATTCAGCGTCAGGAACATCAGATATTCAGGGTTGATGCTGTCTGGCCAGATATCCAGCGCCCCGATGTCGGGATGGCGATGGACGAAGTCCAGCCATAGCTGCTGTTGGAATTCCTTGCGTTGCATGATGCCTCCTTGGACGGCCCCTATGACCTCAGTGCTGGAGCGATTATAGGTAGTCGTGCAAAGGGGTATTCAACGCCATTATCCGTTTTTTCGCGTTTCTTGATCGGAGAGTAAAAATGCCAGTGCTGGTGGCGTATTGCGTGGTTCTCATGGTGTGGTCGACGACACCGCTGGCCATCTCGTGGAGCGCCTCGGGCTGGCTGCCTGCCTGGTCGGCGATGGGCAGAATGTTAATTGCCGCATGCCTCGGTTACCCATTGTTACGCATGATGGGGCTGAAAATGGACCTTTCGCGTGGGGCACTGCGCAGCTACTCGGCAGCCGCTCTGGGTATCTGGGGTGGCATGTACTTCGCCTACCTGTCTGCAGCCTGGTTACCAAGCGGTATCATGTCGTTACTGTTTGGACTGGCACCTTTGCTATCAGGGCTTTATGCACGCTGGTGGTTGAAAAGTGCTCCACTTGACAAGTTGCAGTGGATGGGGTTTGCGTTGGCATTGAGTGGACTGGCCGTCGCGGTCTCGGATTCTCTCGCGCTACCGCCGGGCAGCTGGAAGGGAGTGTTGACCATGCTGCTAGCCGTCAATTGCTTCGCCGCCTCGGGGGTACTGGTGCAGCGCGAGCGGGCAGGGCTGCATCCGCTGGTGCAGACGGAGGGGGCGCTGCTGGTCTCGCTGCCGCTCTATCTAGTGTGTGCGCTGATCGTCGATGGCGTGCCGCAGGCCCTGCCGGAGGGGCGTCCGATGGCGGCCATCCTCTACCTTGGCATCTTCGGCTCGCTGATCGGCTACCTGTGCTACTACTTCGTGCTGTCACGCCTGTCGGCCAGTACGGTGGCGCTGGCGACCTTGATCACCCCCATCTTCGCCATGAGCCTGGGCGCGGTGCTCAATGATGAGCTGATCTCCAGCCGCGTGCTCGCCGGGGCCTTGCTGATCGTGATCGGGCTGTGCGCCTATCTGTTCGGCCCGCAGTGGCGGGCGCGCTTGACGTCCCGCCGTCTGTCGCAGGGCTGAGCAGGCCTCGGGCCGCTCGCCTGCCCCTCGGGAGGCGGGCCAGTACGCAAGGCCTTGCCGAGTGCCCCAACGACAAGGGCCGCCCCTGCCGGGGCGGCCCTTGTGTCTTTTCAGGCGCAACTGAGCGCTCTGGCGAGTCGTGCGTCGTCAGTCCTGATTGTTCTGGAACAGACGCTTGAGCTCGACCATGGCGGCCTGCTCGCTGTTGACGAGCGCTTTCTGGTCGTGACGGTGCTCGTAGTTCTGCTTGAGCATGTTGTCATCCATTTCCCGGAACGCACGCGCCACTTCCGCTGCGCGAGCACTGGGATAGCCCATCGCCACCAGCAGTTCTCCGCCCATCTCCAGGCTGCTGGCGTAGGTGTCACGAATCACGTGCTCCACGCCCAGTTCCATCAGCTCCCAGGCATGGTGTCGGTTACGGGCACGCACGAACAGCTTCAGGTGCGGGAATTGATGGCGCACCATGCGCACGATGCCTGTCGAGGTCTCGGCATCATCGACCGCCACCAGCATGATCCTGGCCTGCTCGGCACCCGCCGCCCGCAGCAATTCGGCGCGGCTGGCATCGGCGTAGAAGATGCGCGACCCGAACTGACGCACGAACTCGACCTGGGTGATATTGGGGTCAAGCGCGGTGAAGTTGATGCCCTGGCTCTTGAGCATGCGCGCGCTGATCTGGCCGAAGCGGCCAAAGCCGGCGATCACCACCTGCGGCGTCTCCTCACCGAAGTCCTCATCATAGGGACGCTTGGCTTCGCTGGTGGCGCCGAGGTGGCGGGCATAGCGATAGAGGAAGGGCGTGGCAGCCATCGACAGAGTGACCGCACTGATCACCAGGCTGGTGAGGGTCTGATCGAAGATGCCGGCAGCCATGCCGGCGGTCAGCAGCACGAAGTCGAACTCACCACCCTGTGACAGGACCGCCGCCAGCGGCAGGGCCTCGGCCATCTTGAGGCGTGCGACGCGTCCGACCAGCGTGATGACGATGACCTTGCCGAACATCAGCGCCAGCGTCAGCGCCAGCACGGTCAGCGGACGCTCCATCACCAGCGACACGTCGACCGACATGCCCACGGCCATGAAGAACAGCCCCAGCAGCAGCCCCTTGAAGGGCTCGATGTTGGCTTCCAGCTCGTGGCGGTAGACGGTATCGGCCAGCAGCACCCCGGCCAGGAAGGCGCCCAGGGCCATGGACAGCCCCACCCATTCCATCAGCAGCGCCGTGCTGATCACCACGAACAAGGCCGCGGCGGTGAAGATCTCGTGGATCTCGCTGCGCGCGACCATCTTGAGCAGGCGCGGCACGACAAGGCGCCCGACGATGATGACCGCCGCGATCATGCCGATGCCCTTGGCGATGCCGATCCAGTTGGTGCCGGTGGAGGCATCGAAGTTGTCAGCGAACAGCGGCATCAGGGCCAGCAGCGGGATCACCGCCAGGTCCTGGAACAGCAGGATGGCGAAGGTCGACTGGCCGTGCGGCGTCGCCAGCTGCTGATTCTCGCTCAATACCTGCAGCGCGAAGGCGGTCGAGGACAGCGCCAGAATCAGGCCCAGCAACACGGCGGCGGGCAATTCCAGCCCCAGCCACAGGCCGACAGGGGTGAGCAGGGCGCCGCACAGCAGCATCTGGGCGCTGCCCAGGCCCGCAAGCTTGAGGCGCATGTCCCACAGCCGCTTGGGCTCCAGTTCCAGTCCGATCATGAACAGCAGCATGACGACCCCGAACTCGGCGAAGTGCAGCACTTCGCCAGGCTCCGAGATGAAGCCGATCAACGACGGACCCAGCAGTACCCCGATGGCCAGATAGCCCAGGATGGAGCCGAGGCCCAGACGCTGGAAAAGTGGCACGGCAACCACCGCGCACCCCAGCAGCACGGCGCCTTCCATCAACATGTTCATGTGCGTGTCCTTGTGCATACACGGGCGGAGAAGGCAGCGATTGTCGCTGCCCCCTCCTTTTGTCGCAAGCGGCAAGACGCGACCCTGTGCACAGCGTTGTGTTGCGAGTGAGTGTCGTGACCAGCGGCGGGAGGCGGTGATGCAGGCACAAAAAAGCCCCCGCCAGTGGCGAGGGCTTCAGCAGTGAAGCGGCTGATGGCGGCGATCAGGCCTGCGGCATCAGAGCTTCGTCCTGCACGTACTGGTTGAACTCGGTGAAGCCACCGATGTGGGTCTGATCGACGAAGATCTGCGGCACGGTCTCGACCGGCTTGCCGATGGTCTTTTCCATGTCGGCCTTGCTGATGCCTTCGGCATGGATGTCGATGTAGCGGAAGTCGAAATCATCGCGCTTGGCGGTGAGCTCTTCCGCGAGGTCCTTGGCGCGGACACAGAAAGGGCAACCCGGACGACCGAAAATGACTGCAAGCATGAGACTCTCCTAAGGTTCGTGACTCTCGTTCAGCCCGTACTGGGTGGGCCGAGAAAATGGCGCCGGCACTGCCGGTGAGTAATGGATGACCGCCATTGTGCTTGAGCCTGCCCGGGTTTGCCAATTGAGCCGTACTACCAAAGTCATTGGGGCAATCAATCACTGCCGTGCTGAGGATTAGCCCATCAGCAGCAGATTGGCGCCAAAGCCACCGACGATCAACAGCGTGAACAGGATCAGCGCGAGCAGGAAAGGCTTCATGCCCAGTGAGCGCAGACGATCGATGCGAGTCTCGACGCCCAGGCCCGCCATGGCCATGGTCAGTGCCACGCTGCCGAGAGTAGAGAGGCTTGAGTGCACTGCCGCCGGGATCGCGCCGGTGCTGTTGATGCCGGCCATGGCGATGAAGCCCAGCGCGAACCACGGAATCGTCATGCTGCCGCCGGTCTCGCGGTCATCGCCCTCGGTACGGGCACGCATGGCCCACAGCTTCGGCAACAGCAGCAGGAAGGGTACCAGCATCATCACGCGCATCAACTTGACGATCAGCGCATTGGCCAGGGCGTCCGGGCCGACCGCTTCACCGGCGGCCACGACCTGAGCGACCTCGTGGATGGTGGAGCCGATATAGATGCCGAACAGGCCTTCATGCATGCCGCTCAGCGGGTAGAGCAGCGGGTAGACCAGCATCGCCAGCGAGCCGAACAGCACCACCGTGGCGACGGCCATGGCGGTGGCCGCCGGGCGTGCCTTGATCATCGATTCGGTCGCCAGTACCGCCGCGGCGCCACAGATGGCGGAACCGGCACTGGTCAGCAGTGCGGTGTCGCGGTCCAGCCCCAGCCAGCGCGTGCCGATGAAGTAGCCGCTGCTCAGCACCGCGGTGATCACCAGCACATCGAGGAAGACGACGCTCCAGCCCAGGCCGAGAATCTGCTGCAGGGTGATGGAGAGGCCGAACAGGATGATGCCGAGACGCAGCAGCTTCTTGGTCGCGATATGCAGCCCCGGGGAGAGCGCCGCGGCGTGACGGCTGGTGATCGGCAGGTTGCCGACCACGATACCGCACAGCAGGGCGAAGACCAGCGGGCTGATGCCGGTGGAGGCCAGCGCCGGAATGGAATGCAGTGCCAGCCCCACCAGGGTCAGGCCGCCACACAGGGCGAGGCCCGGCAACATGCGGCGCAAGCGCTCGGCAGTGGCGGGGGGAGTCAGGGTCTGTGCGTCCATGAGCATTCTCCTTGAGGAAAGTGGCCTATCCCGTGCGGAACATGGCCTGTCTTGTTATGGGTCGTGCGCTGGCGTGGGGTGCACGGTTGTCATCGGCAAGGGCGCTTGAGTCTGCGTCGCTTGCTTAGTGTCTCTGGTTTGATGATTAGTCTATTCGGGAATATTATTCGGCAGTTAGTCGATTATTCTTTTATTACATACCGGAAAAACCGATATGCAGATCCACATCACGCTGCGCCAGTTGCAAGTATTCGTGGCGGTGACCCGCCACGGCTCCGTCAGTGCCGCGGCGCGCGAGATCGGCCTGTCGCAATCGGCGGCGAGTCAGGGGCTGTCCGAGCTTGAGCGTCATCTCGAGGTGCAGCTGTTCGAGCGCCTCGGCCGTCGCCTGGCCCTGAACGCCAATGGTCGCCGCCTGTTGGCGCGCGCCGAGCAATTGCTGGAGCAGACCCACGCGCTGGAACTGGAGGCCCGTGAGCCCGGCGTGGTGGATGGCAACCTGCGCGGCGAGCTGGAAATCGCCGCCAGCGCCACCATCGGCACCTGGTTGTTACCGGGGCTGGCGGGGGCCTTCATGCGCGAACATCCGGGCACCGAGCTTAACCTGCGTCTGCGCAATACCCATCAGGTGGTGGAAGCGGTGCTCAACTATGACGCCGAACTCGGCCTGATCGAGGGTGACTGCCATGCGCCGCGCCTGATGAGCCAGACCTGGCGCGAGGATGAGCTGGTGGTGGTGGCGCCGCCGAGCCATCCGCTGGCCGTGCGCGGCGTGGCGCTCAGCGACGAGGACCTCGCCACCGCCGACTGGATTCTGCGCGAGGGGGGCTCGGGCACGCGAGCGGTCTTCGAGCGTGCACTGCACGGGCGGATCGAGCGCCTCAAGGTGCGCATGGAGCTGGGCCAGCACGAGGCCATCAAGCAGGCCGTGTTCGCCGGGCTGGGACTGGGATGCCTGTCGCACCTGTCGGTAGCGGCCGAGATCGCGCGTGGCGAGCTGGTGGTGCTGGCCACGCCCCAGCTCAACCTGAAGCGGCGCTTCTCGATGCTGTGGCACCCGGAGCGTTACCGCAGCCCGCTGTGGCAGGCGGTCAAGGTCTATCTGGAAGCCAGCCCGCGCTGAGCCGTCGAGGACGGAGCCGCCGCGCGCTTGATAGTTTGCTAACATAGGCGCTCCCCGCGAGCCGGCTGCCGCCGAGCCACGCCACTGAGCCTGAGCTACCGCGCCTGAGCTACTGCGCCTGAGCCACGGGGAGCGTAACGGTCTGTCTAGCGTCCATGGAGATGATGATGAGCACAACGGTCGAGCTTTATTACCACGAGAGCGATGCTCGTGATGGCGCCGAGGAACAGACAACGAGCCAGCAGGACGCGACGCCGCTGGTCATTCTTCACGGCCTGTTCGGCAGTGCCGACAACTGGCGTTCGCATATCAAGTCGTGGTCGCGGACGCGCCGCGTGATCGCGGTGGATCTGCGCAACCACGGCCGCAGCCCGCACGTGGCCGGCATGAGCTACCCCGAGCAGGCCGCGGATGTCATCGCGCTGCTCGACCGCCTCGCCATCGAGCGCTGTGACCTGCTGGGCCACTCGATGGGCGGCAAGGTCGCCATGCAGGTCGCGCTCGAGGCGCCCGAGCGTCTGCGCAGCCTGCTGGTCGCCGATATCGCGCCGGTCGCCTATGGCCACGGGCATGACGATATCTTTGCTGCCTTCGATGCGGTACGTGACGCGCGCCCGGCCTCACGCAAGGAGGCCGACACGGTGATGGCGCAGCATGTCGATACCCCGGCCATTCGCCAGTTCCTCGCCACCAATCTGGTGCGTCTCGACGATGGCGCCATGGGCTGGCGCGTCGGGCTGGACCATATCGCGGCGGGCTACCCGCAGATCGTCGAGGCGCCGCACGGCCAGGGGCCTGTCGAGCTGCCGGCGCTGCTGCTGTGGGGCTCGCTCTCCAACTACGTGCAGGCCGAGGGCCTGGCGACGATGCGCGAACACTTCCCTGCGCTGGAAGACGACTCGCTGGAGGCCGGCCATTGGCTGCACGCCGAGCGTGCCAGCGAGTTCCAGCAGGCGGTGGTGACGTTCCTTGAACGCGTCGCACGCGCTTGAGTACGCCGAGCAGTCACTCCGAAAATCGTCAGCCGGCCGCGAGCGAGCGGGTCATCCCGCCGGTGACCACCCACGAGCGCCTGGTGGTGGCGCTGGTCACCCTGCTGCAGTTCGCCGTCATCATGGGCTTCACCATGGTGATGGCGCTGGGCCCCGACTTTGCCACCTCGCTGGGCATTCCGCTGGATCACCTTGGCTATATCGTCGGCAGTTATCCGCTGGCTGCCGCGGTGGGCACTCTGCTGTGGACGCGACACGCCGATCGTTTCGACCGGCGCTGGGCGGTGCTGGGCTTCCTGTTCGGCGCGGCGCTCTGTCACCTGATCGCCAGCTTCGCCACCGACTTCGAGACCCTGCTGGCGGCGCGCATGCTGGGCGGCCTGTTCGGCGGGCCGGCGGCGGCGACGGCGCTGGCCATCGTGATCGACGTGGTGCCGGGAGTACGCCGGGGACGTGCCATGGGCCTGGTGATGGGCGCCTTCTCGGTGGCCTCGGTGCTGGGGCTGCCGTTTGCGCTGTGGCTGTCACAGGGCTTCGGCTGGCAGGCGCCATTTCGCGCCGTGGCGCTGTTGGCGCTGCTGGTGTGCGGGCTGCTGGCCTGGATACTGCCGCCGATCCGCGGCCATCTCGATAACCCCGAGACACGTCAGCGCAGCCGCAAGGGCACCACGATCCTGACCATCCTGGCCCAGCCCGATCATCGGCTGGGGCTGGCGCTGATCGCCACGGCGATGTTCAGCAACTTCCTGGTGATTCCCAACCTGGCAAGCTATCTGCTGTTCAATCTGGGCCTGCCGCGTGAGGATCTCGGCGGGCTCTACATGATCGGCGGCGGGCTGTCGCTGGTCGGCATGCAGCTGACGGGACGGCTGTGTGATCGCTATGGCTGTGTCTGGCCGGGCACCATCACCTGCCTGATGACGGCGCTGGTCGGCTGGGCCTTCCTGCTGCATTCGCCGGGGCCGTCGCTGATCTGGATCGGCTTCGGCGCCTACATGCTGTTCTCGTCGGCGCGGCGTGTGACCCAGAATACGCTCAACAGCTTCATTCCCGCCGATCATGAGCGGGCAGCCTTCACCAGCACCCAGAGTGCCGTGCAGCATCTGAGTTCTGCCGCCGGCAGTTATGTGGGCGCCGGGCTGCTGGTCAGCACCCCGAGCGGTGCGCTGGAAGGCATGCCGCTGCTGGTCGCGGTGCTGATGGTCGCGCTGGTGATCCAGCCGCTGCAGATTCTGTGGCTGTCGCGTCGCCTGGCACGCCGCTAGCGCTTGTCAAATAGGCACAATACGGCGAGAGTGAGCCGGTCCTGAACCCAAAACGCCCTGTCGGAGATTCCGACAGGGCGTTTTGCATGGGGCGCGCAAGCGCTCAGCGTTTCAAGAGCTCTGGGCGCTCAACGTCTCAGGGCGCGTTGACGTCGACGGCCAGGTGGCTCAGCGACTGGCGCTTCTTGATCATGCCGCGCTCGAACAGGAAGTCCTCGAAGTCACGGTAGCGGCCGGCATCCAGCGCGGCAGGACGCAGCGCGAAGCGCGGCAGGGTGGCGTACCAGGCTTCCTTGTTGAGCTCGGTATCCAGTGCCGGATCGGAGTCGCGGAACATCTCCCAGCCCTGGTCCGGGTGATTGATGATCCAGGCGGTGGCTTCGCCGACGGCGGCGAGGAAGCCGGCGTACTGGGCCTGCTTGCGCTCGTAGCTGTCGCTGTTGGCGACGAAGATCAGCTCGTCATAGGTCGGCACACCTTCTTCCTCGATGTAGAAGGCGCGGCCCTTGACGCCTTCCTGGGCCATCTGGGCCAGCTCGAAGTTGCGGAAGGCGCCGGTGACGGCATCGACCTTGCGCGTCAGCAGTGACGGCGTCAGCGAGAAGTTGACGTTGGTCAGCGTGATGTCATCCAGCGTCAGGCCGCTGTGCTGCAGCATGGTGGAGAGCAGCACTTCCTCGACACCGCCGACCGAGTAGCCGACCCGCTTGCCCTTGAGGTCGGCGATCGACTGGATGTCGCTGTCGGCGCGCACCACCACCACATTCAGCGGCGTGGCGACCAGGGTGCCGATACGCACCAGCGGCAGGCCCTGATCGATCTGCAGGTGCAGCTGCGGCTGATAGCTGATGGCGATGTCGACGCGCTCGGCGGCGGCCAGCTTGGGCGGCACGCTCGGGTCGGCGGGGGCGATCAGCTCGACATCCAGGCCGTGCTTCTTGAACAGGCCCAGCTCCTGCGCCAGCACCAGCGGGGCGTGACCGGGGTTGGTGTACCAGTCGAGCATGACCTTGAACTGTGTCAGCGGCTGCTCGGCGGTGGCAGCGTCCTTGGTAGCGTCATTGGCAACGTCCTTCGAGTCAGCATCAGCGCTCTGTTCGTCGCTGGCGGCTGGCGGGGCATCCGCGGCCGGTTCAGTACCGTTCTTCGCCTGTTCGGCGGCGCCGGCGGTCGCTTCCACGGCTTCCTGGCTTGCCACCGGCGCGGAGGCGGCCGAGTCACCGTTCACTCCGACCTCGGCCTGCTGGGCCACGATTTCCGGCGCTGACTGGGTGCTGGTGGCGGGTTCTGCCTCGGCGGCGTGGGCCGACATGGCGGTGGCTGGCAGGCTGCTCAGGCACAGCGTGGTCAGCAGGGTGGCGAAGGCGGTGGACAGCAGTGAGGCACGCGGTGAACGTGTCGGCTGCGCTTTGCGCCGTGGCGCCGATGACGAAAGAGACATGGCGGAGTTCCTTGTGATCACAGGGTAGTGGTGCTGCCGTTCGTGGGCGGCAGTCGTCAGGCTCATGCAATTTGTGTCGAGCGTCGTTGCGTCTTTCGGTTACGCGATCTTGCGGTCTTGCGGTAGTTACTCGAAGCCCCGGCGTGTCAGCTCAGGCGTGTCAGGCGGTCGCGGTGCCAGGGCATCAGGGCGCGCAGCAGCGCATCCAGCGAGAAATAGAGCAGCAGGGAGAAGGCGACCAGCACCAGCAGGGCGGCGAACATCAGGTCGATTTCCATGCGCGCGTTGGCGTTGAGCATCAGATAGCCCAGCCCCTGACTGGCACCGGCCCATTCCCCGATGACGGCGCCGATGGGGGCGGCGGTCGCGGCCATGCGAATGCCGGAGGCCAGTGCCGGCAGCGCGGCGGGCAACTGGATGTGGATCAGTCGGCGCCATGGGCTGGCGCCCAGGGTATGGGCAAGATCCAGCCAGCCCTGTCGGGTCTGGCGCAGGCCGTCGTAGCCGGTGGAGGCGACCGGGAAATAGATGATCAGCGTCGCCATCACCACCTTGGACAGCATGTCATAGCCGAGCCACAGCACCAGCAGCGGCGCGATCGCGAACAGCGGTATCACCTGACTGATCAGCAGCATCGGCAGCAGCGTGCGGCGCAGGCGGGGAATGAAGGCCAGCGCCAGCGCGGTGGCAAGGCCGAGCAGAATGCCCAGCACCAGCCCGGCCAGTATCTCGCTGATGGTGACGCCAGCGTGATGAGCCAGCAGCGGCACCTTCTGGATCAGCACCTCGAGCACGGCCTGCGGCGTGGGCAGAATGTAGGGCGGTACGGCGGTAACGGCAATGATCAGCTGCCACAGCCCCAGCAGGAGCAGCGCGCTGATGACGAGGTGACGCATGGCGTGCAGACGTTTCATGCGGTCTCCTCGCTATCACGCAGGCGGGCGATCAGTTGCGCCTGCGCCGGTGGCAGGGCCGGGTCATCCAGCGGCACCGGGCGTGCGGCGCCAAGCCCCGGCAGGCGTTCCAGCTCGGCGCCGTGACCCGGGAGGCTCGACGGGCGCAGCACCAGCAGTTGATCGGCGAGGCGCAATGCCTCCAGCGGGTCATGGGTCACCATCAGGACGGTGCGGCCCTTGAGCAGGCGGCTGGCCAGATCATGCAGCTCCAGACGGGTGATGGCATCCACCGCCGAGAACGGCTCGTCCATCATCACGACCGGCGCCTGCTGGTAGAGCGTGCGGGCGAGGGCGACGCGCTGGCGCTGACCGCCGGAGAGGGCGTCCGGCCAGGCCTGCTCACGGCCCTCAAGCCCGACCGCGGCCAGCAGTTCATGGGCAAGCTTGCGATTGCGCGGCCGCCGGCGCAGGTCATCGCCCAGCCACAGGTTGTCGATGACGCGCCGCCACGGCAGCAACAGGTCCTGCTGCGCCATCCAGGCCACGCGGTCGGTCAGCGGCTGACCGTCATCGGTGGCGAGATCGAGCTGGTGGAGGTCTGACATCTCAAGGCCGGCCAGCAGGCGCAGCAGCGAACTCTTGCCGCAGCCGGAGCGCCCCAGCAGTGCCGTCCAGCTACCGGCCTCCAGACGCGCGGAAATATCGCGGAACAGCGTGTGGCCGGCGTAATCGATTCGTGCGTTGTTGAGGGTGAGTCCCAGCGACACAGGCAATTCCGTGGTCAGGCGGCGTGCCGGCAGGAGGAAGCAGGTGACGCGCCGTGCAGGGCACGCGTCGGGGATTCCCTCCGCCGGTATCAACCGGATCAGGTTCCAGGGGTTGTCGCGCGACGTATCGCTGCGGCTCTCAGCCCATCCTCGGGCACCCCCATCCAGGCCGACAGTGTAACGTCACTGTCTTGCCGGTGTCTTGTCCGACGCGGGTCAGGGGCGGGGGGCGGGTCCAGTGGGCAGGGCAGAGGTGGGCAGGGCAGAGGTGGCGTGCGAAACGGACTATGCCGATGTGCCATGCCTTGGGTATGCTGAGGATTACTGTAACAAGACGTGTAGCCCAAGGAGATCATCATGCCCGACACACCGGATCTCTCGACCTGTTCCAGTTATCCCGTTCCCCCACGGCGGCCGAGCACGGCTGAGGCCGTGGGCGAGCCGCGTCCCGTGCCCAGGGGCTGGCCCGAGGAGTCACTGACCCGACGGCTCTCGACCTATCTGGGCCAGCCGCTCGAACCGCTGGCACTCGCCTGGCCGGATAGCGCCAACTGGCTATGGCGCCAGCGTGGCGGCACACCCGGCCTCATCAAGCTGGCGCGCACCGGCCCAGACCATGACCCCTTCTGGCGCGCCATGCGCGGGGTCTTCGGCGCCGATCGCTGGGCGACGCCGGAGGGTCTGACGCGACTGGCGGGCGCCTTGCCCGCGCGCCTGCCGATTCCGCCACTGCCCCTGACCTTTCTGGGGCGTCTCGATGGCGCGCCCATCTGGCACCTGCCATGGTCCAGCGGGCAGCCGAGCGATCTCAGCATCACTTTCTGTGAGCTGCTCGGCGACCAGCTCGGTCGCCTGCACCAGGACACGGTGTCGGGCTTCGGTCAGCCGCTGGCGCAGCCGATGCCGCTGTTGCACTGGAATACCCGCGTCACGCGCTTTCTCGCCCATCACCCGCGTCGCGCGGAGCTTGGCACGCTGCTCAAGCGCACCTTCCCGGCACCGACTCGCGCGGTGTGGTGTCTGCCGGACATGCGTGCCGATCAATACCTGTGCGCCGCCACCGGCTGGGTATGGAGCGATTGGGAGGCGCTGGTGTGGGCGCCGATCGAGTTCGACTGGGCGCTGGTGGAGTTGCTGCTGGAAACGCCGGAGCAGCGTCAGGCCTTCATGAAGGGCTATTCGCGCCATGGGCGCATGATCGATCTCGATGGCCAGCGTGAACTGTGTCGTGCGCTGTTGTGGGCGATGGAGGCCTTCGGTCCGCGGTCCTATGCTGAGCTTGCGGCAGCCCCTGCCTGGGTCTCGCCGCGCAGCCTGGCGTGAAATCCGCGTGCTGCACGCTGCAAGTACATGAAAGGTGTGAAATTTCTCTGCAGCCCCATCGCTGACATGGAATACTGTGGGTGAGTCGTCGTGGACGTCACTCGAGATCTGATGTAGGGCTTGGCGGGGGAGCACTCGTGGTAGAGAACCTGAATTATTATTTCTTGCTGGCAGGCACGCTGATCGCCTTGAGCGTGTTGGCCAGCCGCGTCTCGGCGCGTCTTGGCATGCCGCTGCTACTGCTGTTCCTCGGCCTTGGCATGCTGGCGGGTGAAGATGGCGTACTGGGCATCCAGTTCGACGACGCCTCATCCGCTTACATGATCGGTAACCTGGCGCTGGCGCTCATTTTGCTCGACGGCGGCCTGCGCACGCGGCTGTCCACGTTTCGTGCCGGCCTGAAACCGGCGCTGGTGCTGGCCACCGTCGGGGTCTTCATGACCAGTGGTCTGGTGGGCCTTCTGGCCATGTGGCTGTTTGATCTCACCCTGATCGAAGGCCTGCTGGTCGGGGCCATCGTCGGCTCCACCGATGCCGCGGCGGTCTTCTCGCTGCTGGGCGGTCAGGGCGTTCACCTCAATGAACGTGTCGGTGCGACGCTGGAAATCGAGTCCGGCACCAACGACCCGATGGCGATCTTCCTGACCATCACGCTGGCCGAGATCCTGACCGGTCAGCTCTCCGGCGTCGCGTCGGGCATCATGAGCTTCCTGCTGCAGTTCGGTGTCGGCGCCGCCATGGGGATCGCCGGCGGCTGGTTGATCGCCCGTCTGATGCGCTATCTGGACCTCGCGCCCGGCCTCTATTCGCTGCTGGCGCTGGCGCTGGGTCTGAGCCTGTTCGCCACCACCAACGAGATGGGCGGCAGTGGTTTCCTTGCCATCTATCTGTGCGGCCTGATGATCGGCAATCACCCCGGCCGGCATCTGGAGCACATCCTGCCGGTGCATGATGGCCTGGCGCATCTCTCGCAGATCGTGCTGTTCCTGATGCTGGGCCTTCTGGTCTCGCCCTCGACCATGCTGCAGTTCGCGCTGCCGGCCGCCATCCTCAGCGTGGCGCTGATTCTGGTGGTGCGCCCGCTGGCGGTCATCCTGTGTCTCAAGCCGTTCTTCCGCTTCCGCTGGCGCGAGCTGTGGTTCATCAGCTGGGTCGGGTTGCGAGGGGCGGTGCCGATCGTGCTGGCGATCTTCCCGGTGATCACCGGGGTCGAGAATGCCGGTCTCTACTTCAATGTCGCCTTCTTCGTGGTCATCATCTCGCTGCTGGTGCAGGGCTCGTCGCTGGCGCCGATGGCGCGCAAGCTGCGGGTGGTGGTGCCGCCGGGCGCACAGCCCAGTCGCCGCAACCTGCTCGGCATCATGCCGGTCAATGACTACGAGATGCTGGTCTATCGCGTCGACAACACGGCGCTGGAAGGCGTGGCGCTGCGCATGCTGCGCTTCCCGTCGGGGGCCAAGGTCGGGGCGCTGTTCCGCAACAAGGTGCTGATCCACCCCAAGGGCAGCACCTGCCTGCATCAGCAGGATGTGCTGTGCGTGGTGGGGCGCTCGTGTGATGTGCCGAGCCTCAACCGCATGTTCAATGGCGAGAGTCTGCAGCACGAGCAACGCGCCTTCTTCGGGACCTTCACGCTGGAAGGCGATGCCAACATGCAGGATATCGCCGATGTCTACGGCTTGACGCTCTCCCAGGGCGAGCACCACCTGACCATCGCCGAGTTCATCACCCGTCGAGTCGGCGGGGTGCCGGTGGTCGGCGACGATGTCGACTGGCATGGCATCCACTGGGTGGTGAACGAGGTGGAAGGCAATCGCATCACCAAGGTCGGCCTGCGACTGCACTGAGCCTGAATCCGTGTCAGGGCCTGAGCCTGTGTCTGCACCTGAGCCTGCGCTTCACACACTACGACGCCCCCATTGCACTGCGTGTAATGGGGGCGTCGTGTTTGGACTCATCAATATCGTATTCTGTTGATGTCAGGCCAATTTGTCCGTGACAGCGCCTGGCCACCGATTGTGGCCAGCGACAAGGAGGTGACTACATGGCCAGCCCACATCCTCATCTCGCGGGCTTTCTGCGACGATTCGAGCAATTCCCGCCCGGGCTCACGGCGGATGAGAAGACCTTTCATGCCACCTTCAACGTGGTCTACGTGCTGGCGGTCAGTTGCCATCTGCTCTACGCCATCCTGCTGTTGTGGCTGGGCGAGATGGGCATTCTGGCGCTGAATCTGGCGATGCTGATCGTCGATCTGGTCTGTCTGCAGCTGCACCGTGCTCGCCGTGAAGCCCTGGCGGCCACGCTGATGGCACTGGGCACCTGCGCGCAGATCAGCTTCTCGCTGCGCTATTTCGGCTCGGAAGCCGGGTTCGACTACTTCTACTTCGGCGCCTTGCTGTGCATCTACTCGATCCGCATGTCGTTCATGCTGCGCGTTCTGCTGTGCGCCGCCTGCCTGAGCATGCCGCTGCTGGCCTACATCATCCTGATGCTGGAAGGGCCGGCCAATCCGCTGCCCGACGGCTGGATGCTGGCATTTCGCATCATCAATCTGGGCGTCTTGACCATCTTCTTCACGCTGGTGCTGGTGCAGATGGGCTGGTCGGTGGAGCGCCTGCAGCAGCGTTTCGAGGCGGGAGGGCGCTTCGATGCGCTGACCGGCGCCCTGAGTCGCGCCGAGCTGGTCGACAGCGGGCGTGGCATGTTGATCAACAACGGGGCGCTGAGCGTGATGATGGTGGATATCGACCATCTGGCGCTGATCAACGAGACCTGGGGGCGCCAGGCCGGTGATCAGGTGCTCAAGGAGCTGGTGCGGCGCATGCGCAGCATCCTGCGCGGGGAGGACCTGGTCGGGCGCTATGGCGGCGAGGAGTTCGTGCTGTTGTGCCCGGGGCTGCATGGCGAGCGCGTCGATCAGGTGGCAGAGCGCCTGTGCAAGGGCGCCTCGGCGTTGCCGTTCGTCATCAATGACGGCCTCAACAGTCTGGATGTCAATCTGTCGATCGGTGTCGCCCAGCGCCAGTCTGGCGACAAGGACCTGGAAGGCCTGATCGCCAAGGCCGACGTCAATCTGTTCCGTGCCAAGCAGGACGGCGGCAATGGCTTCGTCAGTGACACCCAGCTGGGCCCCGTGGGTGGGCCGGGCATCGCCGCCATCAATTGAGCGCAATTCACTGCGCGCAGAGTTTTGTGCACAGAGGTTTGCGTATAGAGATTTGCGAACAAAGCTTGGTATACAACCCAGCACGCCCCCGGAGAATGACATTCATGTCTCCGGGGGCGTGCGTGTGTCAGGGCGTCATCAGGCTTGCCCTGAGAAGAGTCAGCGGCGGTTGGGCTGGCGACGACGGCCCTTGTTTGCGGACTTGGGGGCGTAGTCGCTGTTCGAGGCCGGTACCGCGAGCTTGGGCGCAAAGCCTTCCACGACTTCGCGCGTCACGAAATAGCCCAGGTGCTGCTCGATGGCGCACAGATTTCGGAAGTCATCACGCGAGACCAGCGAGATGGCTTCACCGCTGGCCCCGGCGCGACCGGTACGCCCGATGCGGTGGACATAATCCTCGGCGGCGTCCGGCAGGTCATAGTTGACCACACGCTGCAGGTCATCGATGTCGATGCCCCGCGCGGCAACGCCGGTAGCCACGAGATACTTGATGGTGCCGGCCTTGAAGTCGGCCAGTAGCTGCTCGCGCATTGCCTGGCTGCGACCGCTGTGGAAGGACTCGGCAGCGATGTCACGCTTCTCCAGCTGACTGACCAGCTTGGCGGCGCCACGCTTGGTCTCGATGAAGATCAGCGCCTGCTGCCACTGTTTCTCGTGAATCAGGTGGCTCAGAAGGGCGGACTTGAACTCCTTGTCGACCGTGATCAGATACTGGCTGATATCCGGCGCGGTGACGTTCTCCGGTGCGACCATGATCTCGACGGCGTCCGTCACTGCGGTCTTGGCGAGCACACGCACCTGGGCCGAGAGCGTAGCCGAGAACAGCAGGTTCTGGCGCTCCCTGGGCAGCTTCTCGACGATCTTGTTGATGTCGGCGATGAAGCCCATGTCGAGCATGCGGTCCGCTTCGTCGATGACGAGGGTGCGTGTCTCGTCGAGATGGATCGCGCGGCGGGTCAGCATGTCCAGCAGGCGGCCGGGCGTTGCCACCAGGATGTCCACGCCCTCGATCAGGCGTTGTTGCTGGGGTTCGATCTCCACGCCGCCATACATCGCCATGGAGCTGACTTCCAGATACCTGGAGTAGTGCTGGATGTTGTCTTCGACCTGAATCGCCAGCTCCCGCGTCGGTGTCAGGATGACGGCATGTACGCGCTTGGCACGCACCTTGGGCGCCTGCTGCAGGGTCTGCAGGATGGGCAGCACGAAGCTTGCCGTCTTGCCGGTACCCGTCTGGGCGGCGGCGATCAGGTTGTCACCGGCCAGTACGACGGGGATCGCCTTCTCCTGGATGGGAGTCGGGGTCTGGTAGCCTTGCTCGGTGACGGCCTTGACGATGGAATCGCTCAAACCAAGGGCAGAAAATGGCATGGTGTCTCGACTTGTCTAGAGGGGGAGGGGCAAGCGCACATTCTGCGGCAAGGAATGTCTGGCGCAGTGATGCTCACTGTAGCCGAAAGTTCGCTGACGGCCCGGCGCATCATTGGCCATCGCTGCTCAGGCAGGGTAGCGAAGTGGCGGCGATGGGCGCTGCGCGGCAACAATGAAAAAGCCCCGCCTACCTGAAGTAGACGGGGCTTTCGGAATTCAAGGTGGTGGAGGGACAGGGATTCGAACCCTGGGTAGGCTATTAACCTACGCCGGTTTTCAAGACCGGTGCATTCAACCGCTCTGCCATCCCTCCGACTCACGGAGCGAAATACTACCGAACCTGATGAGAATAGCAAGGGGTAGGCGAAGAAAAATCTTCGGAAAAGCCATCGCGGACAATCACTTGCAGCAGGATGGCGCCGGGGTGAGGCCGCCGGAGCCGCCTGCTGGCACCAGACCATGAATCATGGTCATGACTCAGGCCACGAAAAAGCCCCGCCTACCTGAGGTAGACGGGGCTTTCGGAATCAAGGTGGTGGAGGGACAGGGATTCGAACCCTGGGTAGGCTATTAACCTACGCCGGTTTTCAAGACCGGTGCATTCAACCGCTCTGCCATCCCTCCGACTCACGGGATGAAATACTACGGATTTTTCAGTCAGGGTCAAGGACTTGGCGTAAATTTCCTTGTCGTTCAGATGCTTGAAAGGTCGTACATGCCACAATGGCCGCGGAGACTGACGATGTCGTTGCCTTGCACGCGCCGGATGGTTGCCTCAATAGGGCTTTTCATCGTTCTGTCTCTTGATTAGGCAAACCCCTGAGGGCATGCTGGGGTCAAATCGATGAATCCATCGTAGCAACCTGAGGATAGACACCATGGCTAACAGCTCCTGGCAGGTCTCGCAGGATACCGCGAGCCGCTCGCTCAGTACTCACAAGGTACTGCGCAACACTTACATGATGCTGGCAATGACGCTGCTGTTCTCCGCGCTGACCGCTGGCGTGGCGATGAGCATGGGCGTCGGCCGCATGAACATCTTCGTGCTGCTGATCGGTGCCTACGGCCTGATGTTCCTGGTCCACAAGACCGCGAACTCCACCGCCGGCATCTTCGCGACCTTCGCCTTCACCGGCTTCATGGGCTTCACGCTCGGCCCGGTACTGAACGCCTACCTGAGCCTGCCCAACGGTGGCCAGCTGGTGATGACCGCGCTCGGCATGACCGGCATCACCTTCGCCGGCCTGTCCGCGGTGGCACTTGTGACGCGCAAGGACTTCTCGTTCCTGGGCAACTTCCTGTTCGCCGGCGCCATCGTGCTGATTCTGGCGATGCTGGCAGCGATGATCTTCAACATCAGCGGCCTGGCACTGGCTGTCTCCGCCGGCTTCGTGCTGTTCGCCTCCGCGGCGATCCTGTTCGAGACCAGCCAGATCATCCACGGTGGGCAGACCAACTACCTGCTGGCGACGGTGAGCCTGTACGTCTCCATCTACAACATGTTCGTCAGCCTGCTGGCCCTGCTGGGCTTCGCTTCCGACGATTGATCGTCAAGCGAAGGAACATGAGACCTGCAAACGACCCCGCCTCGGCGGGGTCGTCTGCGTTCGGGTGTCAGGTGGCGTGACACGCGCTAGAATGGCGCCCATTCATGAGCAGTCACACGAGGTTCGCATGCGTTATGCTCTGGCCGTCTACGGCGGCCCCTACAGCCAGCAGGCCAGCCATTCGGCGCTGCGCTTTGCCGACGCCCTGCTGGCGCGCGGCCATCAGCTGACCACGGTGTTCTTCTATCACGATGGCGTCTACAACGCCGCCAACATGATGGCACCGCCCCAGGACGAGCCGCATCTGCGCGATCGCTGGCTGTCGCTTGCCGAGAATCACGCCACCCGCCTGCAGGTGTGTGTCGCGGCGGGGCTGAGACGCGGCATGCTCGATGAGCGCGAAGCGGCGCGGCATGGCAAGCAGGGGCATACCCTCGAGGCGCCGTTCGAGCTGACGGGGCTGGGCCAGCTGGTCGAGGCGACGCTGGACAATGACCACCTGATCACCTTTGCATGACGTCATTTCTTGTCGTCACTGATGATGATGTCACTTATCGAGTGAGGAGCAGACCATGAGCGATGTGATGACGGCAGCCCTGGCAGGCGATGACGCCGGGATAGCCGCCGGTGATCTGCTGGTCATGCTGCGCCATGGCCCGCATGGCAGCAGCTGGCTGCGCGAGGGACTGGAGGCGGCGATGGTCGCGGCCGCCTTCGGGCGCGAGGTCGGGCTGTTGTTCACCGGCGATGGCGTGATGGCGCTGCTGGAAGGTCAGCAGGTCGGGCCGCTGGGGCAGAAGGGCAGTGACAACCTGCTGGCGGCGCTTGAGATGTATGACGTCGAGCGCTGCTACGTCGATGCGGCGGCGCTGCGCGCACGGGGCCTGACAGCGCAGGATGTCACGCTGTTGCCGGTCACGCTGCTCGAGCACGACGAGGTGGTCGCGCTGACCACCTCGTTCTCGCGCGTGCTGAGCTTCTGACACGTCACTGCCGCCAACGCTGGCGACTGATATGCTCGCATCAGTTTCCTGATGCCATGTCATTGATATCTCTTGATTGATGGCCAGTGGCAGTCCCAGCTTCCCTTGCCTGGATAATTGCATGAATCTACATCTACTCAATCGTTCGCCATTCTCCAGCCGCATCCATGATGATGTGCTCAATGCCATGGGTCCGGAAGACCAGCTGCTGTTGATCGAGGATGGCGTCAATGGCGCCCTCGACAACGCCGAGCAGCACCTTGCCGGGCTTGAGGGACGGCTGTTCGCGTTGCGCGAAGACCTCGAGTCCCGCGGCCTGCTGGGGCGCTGCGCGGAGAACGTCATCGTGGTCGACGTCGACGGTTTCGTCGCCTTGACCGAGGCCGCCGACAAGACCGTCAGCTGGTTCTGAGGCGCCAGGCGCTTCTCCCTTTCAATTTTCATGCAAGACAGTGAATCAGGATCTGTATGGCCAGTAGTGAAGCGGTGCGCACACTGACGCTTGATGGGCGTGATATCGGACTGGATGCGGAAGGCTATCTGGTCGATCTGGATGACTGGAGCCCGGCGCTGGCGGAAATGCTGGCCGCCGAGGAGGGGCGTGAACTGACGCCGGAGCACTGGGAGGTGATCGAGGTGTTGCGCGACTTCTATCAGCGCTTCTCGCTCTCGCCGGCCATGCGCCCGCTGAGCAAGGCGATGACCCAGCGGTTTGGCCCCGACAAGGGCCGCTCGCTGCATCTGATGCGGCTGTTCCCGGACAGCCCGCCCAAGGTGGGCGCGCGCATCGCCGGGCTGCCCAAGCCGACCAACTGTCTGTGACGGTCAGCGGCATGCATGAGTCGCCTTGCCCGTCGTGGTGCGCTGCGCTCAACGCGCAAGACCCGGCAGGGATGGCGACGTACGGCGTTGTCTGCGTTACTATTCGTCACAGCGTTGCGGTATTGGCCAGGAGGCCGATGCTGCTTCAGGTCCCGCGACATGGTCGCAAGGGCATTTGAATTCAGGCGGACAAGAGTCGACTTGCATGGGAAGAGCATTCCAGAACCGTAAAGAATCAATGGCGCGTACCTCTCTCAACAAGGCACGCGTGTATTCACGTTACGGGCGCGAGATTTACGTCTCGGCCAAGAGCGGTGGCCTCGACCCCAACGGCAACCTGAGCCTGCGTCGTCTCATCGAGAAGGCCAAGAAGGACCAGGTGCCGACTCACGTCATCGACAAGGCGATCGACAAGGCCAAGGGCACCGGCGGCGAAGACTTCGCTCTGGCGCGCTATGAAGGCTTTGGTCCGGGCAACGTCATGGTCATCGTTGATTGTCTGACCGACAACAACAACCGCACCTTCGGCGAAGTCCGCACCTGCTTCAACAAGGGCAAGGGCAAGCTGGGCGCGCAGGGTTCGGTGTCGCACATGTTCGACCACCGCGCCATCCTGGCCTTCAAGGGCGCGGAAGAGGACGAGGAAAAGGTCCTGGAAGCGCTGATGGAAGCCGACGTCGATGTCAGTGACATCGAGCTCGACGAGGGCATCATCACGGTTCTCGCGCCGACGACCGAGTACTTCAAGGCCAAGGGTGCGCTGACCGACATCTACGGTGAAGACCTCGACTTCGAAGTCGATGAGATCAGCTTCATTCCGCAGATCCATACCGAAGTCGGCGGCGATGACGCCGAGCTGCTCAACAAGATGCTCGAGCTGTTGGATGATTGTGAAGACGTGCAGCAGGTCTATCATAACGGCGAGTTCGTCTAGGCCAGCGTCTTGAACGTGATGCGACTGACGGCTTCACGCTGACTGGGATGCGAATGTCAGTGTGAAAACTCAGTCAGAGAAAAGCCCCGTCGGCATGCCGACGGGGCTTTTTCATGTCTCAACCCTCAATACTCAACACTCTGCGCGCCTCAGCAGTGCGCGCTTCAGCAATGTGCGTGATGCTGCGCTTGCGGGTCCGTCTCGCGTGGGTCTGCCATGCCCCCCTTGACGCCATGCTTCACCAGCCAGACGTTGACGGGCCAGGCGGCGAGCAGCCCCAGACTCAGGGAAATGATCAGCGAGTTCCAGAACAGCGGCTGGTGCATGCCGGCACCGCCCGCAAGCCAGAGGTCCACGGAAATCGCCACCACTTCCATCACCACGATGGAGGCCGTCTCGCTCTTGAAGGCATCACGAATTACCTGCGGCTTGTCATCACTGCCGCCCTGCAGCATCGGGCCGACCGTCAGCAGGAAGCCGAACAGGTAAGCGAAGATGAAGGTGATGATCGCAGTGGAGATATTGCCCATGGCCAACAGGCCCACCGCCAGGCTGACGCCGACGAATTCCCCCAGTCCGCAGCCCGAGTAGCAGTGCGCGACACTTCTCAGCCCCTTGCGGGCATCACCGTTGGCGGCGATCTGGCGACGCCCGGCAAAGCGATAGACCAGCAGGCCCACGACACCGGAGTAGAGCGTGGTCAGCCCCCACACCCACTTCATCATCGGGGCCAGGTGAGCATTCTTCGTGGTCAGGTCACGCACGACCCAGATCAGCGCCGGTACCATCAGCAACAGCCAGCACAGCAGCAGGCTCCAGTGGGAAAGTGACTCACGTAATAGATCTTGCATGGTGACCTCCTGTCGAGTGGATGTCGCAGATGGCCGTGCGCCGATAGCAATACGCTGATGGCGCGGCCCTCCTTGATAGCTGGTGGGGGCAGCGCGCCATATCAAGGGTGGCCTGTCATCGCCTGCTCGCAACCGCCCGTTGCTTTCGCCTGACAGGGTGGCAGGCGAGGGTGTGTTCTCACGCCTTGTTAACCTTGCCGCAAGCCTCCATGGTGAAGGATGTCGGGCATTGCCCTTGCAATTTCGCCACTTTTCCCAGGAGTCACCATGTCGAGACACGCTGCTACATCCCTTGCGCGCGCCGCCCGTCAATTCGCCGGTGTCGGCTTGATAGCCTCGCTTGCCGCGCCAGCCGTGGCCCAGGCGGCAGACGACAAGGTCTTCGGCTGGGTGGAAAAGGCGACCATCGAGCCGTGGGGTGTGATGGTGAAGGCCAAGCTGGATAGCGGCGCGCTGACCTCCTCGATGCATGCCGAGAATATCGAGACCTTCGAGCGTGATGACGAGGAGTGGGTGCGTTTCGATGTCGAGGTCGAGGACGAAGCCAAGGGTGACAAGGTCGAGAACACCTTCGAGCGCCCCCTGTATCGCGACCTGACGGTGTCCGGCGCAGGCGGACGCGATACACGCCCGGTGGTGCTGATGACGCTGTGCATGGGCGGCGAGCGCTACGAGGAGCAGTTCAGTCTGCGCGATCGCGACGGCATGAATTACCCGGTGCTGCTGGGGCGCCGCACCATCCAGAGCCTGGGTGTACTCGATGTGCGCAAGACCTTCCAGACCAGCCCGGACTGTGCCGAGGACGCGCCGCTACATCGCTATGAAGACAAGGAGTATTCCGATCGCATCGGCGCGGCGTCCTGATCTTATGTCGCTCTGAACGCTCATTGAGGAACGCGTACCGCGCACATTCATCACAAGAGGGAGGCCAGCATGTCGGACACCGCCAGCCAGCAACCTCAGCGTGACGGTTTGCCACTCATCAGGATCTACTACGACGCGCGCTGCCCGGTGTGTCGTCGTGAACGCGCCCGCTACGAGCGGCTGTCGCGCCAAGACGCCAACGTGGAGTGGTGGGATGCGACGGATAACGCCGAGCATCTCGCCGCTCGCGGCATCGGCCTCAAGCAGGCATTGCTGTCGTTGCATGTCGAGACAGCGCAAGGGCAGATCCGTGAGGGCATGCCGGCGTATCGCCTGCTGCTTGCGCGCATCCCCGGCCTTGCCTGGCTGGGGTGGCTGATCACGCGGCCGCTGATCGAGCCGGCGCTGACGCGAGTCTACGATGCCTGGGTGCGTCGTCGGCTGTGTCGGGACGGCAGGCTGTGAGTGTCGGCGAGCCCGACGCAGGCCGCTGGAACCCCCATTGCAAGCCCTGCTGGTTTATCATGCTTTTTTGATATGCAAATGCTAATAGTTTTCGTTAGTATGTGAGGCACTGTCTGTTTCTTCATGTCTGCGAGCTTCCCGATGATCGACGCGCTTTCCCCGCTCTTTGCCGGTCCGATGGTTGCCTACCGGGACCTGATCACTACCTACGCTCAGGTGCAGGCAGGTGATGAGGCGTCGCTCCAGCGTGTCGTGCCGGCGCGCGATGTGCTAAGCCCCGGGTGGCTGGCGGCGTGCATCGCCGCGCATGGCATGCAGTACGAGACCGGCCCGGCAGACGCCGCTTCTCACATCAGCGCTCCCGATGAGCAGGCGCTGCTTTCCCAGTGGTCCAAGTACCTATTGTCCTCGATGGTATCGCTGCCGCTGGCGGCCAACCTGCTGCTGGATCATCAACTGCCGCTGGAGCTGCGACATCTTTCGCTGCGCCTTGGCGAGCATGGCGTGGTCACGCAGCTGATACTCGATGATGCGGCGGGGCAGGGCACAAGCCTCCCGGCGGAGATCGAGTCGGCCGATGAGGCGACGCGGCTCCAGGCGCGCTTTCAGGGCTACCTGGCGCATCTTGAGGCCGTCATCGAGCGCCTCGTGCCGCACACTGCGCTGGGGCCCAAGGTCTTCTGGAGCAACGCGGCGCATTACTTCGTCTATATCGTCGGCATGCTGGAAGAGCAGGGCTGGGTCGCGCAGGCGGCGCCGGCACGTCAGCTGATGGCGACCAGAATTCTGGCCGACGGGCGGCGCAATCCGCTCTATCAGCCGGTCAGCGACGTGATGGACCGCCACGGCGAACGGCATACGCCGCGCAAGGTGTGCTGCGTGCGTTATCGCATCGAGTGTCTGGGCTATTGCAGCAATTGTCCGCTGAGCATCGAGCGCGCCACGGCCCGCCGCGCTCAGACGCGTCGGGTCGATCAGCGCGCCAACTCGCGCGCGGCGCTGATCGGTAGCGACCTGTCCTGATAGGTAGCGTCCTGAGCGGCAGCGGTCTGTGTTGATCGGCGCCCTCTGGTAAGATGGCGTCCCCTGTCATTGTCCGGTATGTCGTCATGTCCTCGTCTTCGCGCCGCCCACGCGGTGCTTCCCTCGCCAAGTCTGGCGCATCCTCCCGACACGACTCGGCTGACAGTCGTCAGCAGGCCGCCCCGGCTGACCGTCGTGATCCGGCCGCCCGCGAGAAGCCTGGCGCGGCCAAGGCACCTTCCGTCCAAGCGCCTTCCAACAAGGCGCCTTCTATCAAGGTGACCCCGGCTCGCAAGGGTCAGCTGCACCCCCGCAACCCGCACCGTGGGCGCTATGACATGGCCGCGCTGGTCAAGGCGAGCCCGGCACTGGCGGCCTTCGTGATCAAGACACCCGCTGGCAGCGAGTCCATCGACTTTGCCGATCCCCTCGCGGTCAAGGCGCTCAATCGGGCCCTGTTGAGTCGCCATTACGGCATCGCCCACTGGGACATTCCCGCCGGCTATCTGTGTCCGCCCATCCCCGGGCGTGCCGATTATCTGCATTACCTGGCGGACCTGATCAGTGAGGCGAATGGCGGTCAGCTGCCGGCGGGTGAGCACGTGCGCGCGCTGGATATCGGCACCGGCGCCAACCTCATCTACCCCCTGCTGGGCAATCGCAGCTTTGGCTGGCAGATGGTCGGCAGTGATATCAGCGCGCAGGCGATCGACTCGGCTCGCGCGATTGTGAGCGCCAATGTGCGCCTCAAGGGCCAGATCGAGGTGCGACTACAGGCCGATCGCACGCGGCACTTCGCTGGGATCTGGGGCGCGGATGAGCGTTTTGATGTGGTGCTGTGCAATCCACCGTTCCATGCCAGCGAAGCCGATATGGCGCGGGAATCGCAGCGTAAATGGCGCGGGCTCGACAAATCGCGCCAGCAGCGCGGCAATGCCTCACGCAAGGGTGGGTCACGCAACGCGCCTGCGCTGAATTTCGCGGGTCAGGCGGCCGAGCTCTGGTGTCCAGGCGGGGAAGAAGCCTTCGTCACCCGCATGATCCAGGAGAGCCGCAATGTCGCCACGCAGTGCCTGTGGTTCACCTCGCTGGTCGCGCATTCGGCGAGCCTGACCGGCATCAGGAAAGCCCTCAAGCGCAGTGGCGCCAGCGAGGTCAGGGTGATCGAGATGTCCCAGGGGCAGAAGGTCAGCCGCTTCGTCGCCTGGTCGTATCTCACGCCCGACCAGCGTCGGCAGTGGGGGCGGAATCACTGGCAAGGGAAGTGAAGCGTCTGTCATAGCCGTATCAAGAGAGTCTTCGGCTCAATGATGTCTTTGCATTGAAGCCCCCGTCGCCCAGCGCGACGGGGGCTTCTTGCATTGGCGGTTGTCATCCGCGCTTCACTTAAGCCTGTCTTAATAGTTTGCGGGCAAACTTTCTGCCAGAAACGCACAGCTTGCCGGTTCCGATCGCTGCAGGATCTGACATCTATCCGGCTTGCTCGACGCCCAGTCATTGCTCAGGAGTTATTCCATGAAGTCCGCGATCACCATGACATCGCCTGGTCCAGACCACCCCCGGGCGCAGGGCGAGGGGGCCTTGTGCGGAGGAGTTTCGGTGTTGATACCGGCTCGTGATGAGCGTGACAACTTGCCGGGCCTTATTGCCGAGGTGCATGAGGCGCTTGCGGGGCAGCGCTACGAGATCATCGTGGTGGATGATGGTTCCAGTGATGGCAGTTGGAGTTGGCTCAAGCAGGCTGCGCAGGAAGATTCACGATTGCGTCCCTATCATCACGGCACCAGTTTCGGACAGAGTACTTCGCTGTGGCAGGCTGCCCGGCTGGCGCGCGGTCGATGGTTGGCGACCCTGGATGGCGATGGCCAGAATGATCCAGCGGACTTGCCGGACATGTTGTCACTGGCAACGCTCGAAAAGCTCGACCTGGTAGCTGGACATCGAACGCAACGCCGCGATGATGCCGTCAAGCGTGTGTCATCACGCTTGGCCAATGCCATCCGACAAGCGCTGCTGCACGATGACACGCCAGATACCGGCTGCGGAATCAAGGTCATGCGTCGTGACGTCTTCCTTCGGCTGCCGTATTTCGATCACATGCATCGTTTTCTTCCGGCGTTGGTTCGCGCTCAGGGTGGCAAGGTGCAGTCATTGGCAGTCCGTCACCGCGAACGAGTGGCAGGAGTATCCAAATACGGCTTCTTCGATCGGCTCTGGGTCGGTATTGCCGATATCGTCGGAGTGATGTGGCTTGTGCGTCGCTCGCGTCTACCGTCACCGCTCGAGAATATCTTTGGCCATGCTGCCAGTGAGGCCATCGACCATGGTTCGCTGCCGTTGGTGGGGACGCACGTGTCGACGCCCTCTGCATCCGCGCCAACAAGCCTGTTTGATTCCCCCTCTAGATATCAGGCTGACGGTCACGATGCAGCAGCAGGTGACAGCAACCCGGACCAGGCCGACGTGGCGCGGGGTGCCTGCTGATGGATGTCAGTCCGTGGTGGGTCGCTGTCGGTTTTGGAGGCCAGGCGCTGTTCTCGGCGCGTTTCATCATTCAGTGGCTGGCCAGTGAGAAGGCGCGTCGTTCCATCGTTCCTCGTGCCTTCTGGTGGTTCTCGCTTGCCGGTGGCATGACGCTGCTTGCGTATGCCATCCATCGCGAGGACCCGGTATTCATTGCCGGTCAGGGGGCAGGGCTTTTCATCTATCTGCGTAATCTGAGCTTGATCAAGCGGGATCGCCGGTCACTCACGTCGCCTGGCAGCGAAGCGTCGTCCCAGGCACCGCAGGAGTCCACTGTCGTCGAACACGCTTGTGGCAAGACGGAAGAACGCGAATCGGGCACTGACGACTCCCTGAAGGCCAGGCTCGCGTCGCTGGAGATAGAAAACGCCCGACTCAAGACTGAAGTGGCACACCTCCATGCCAATCCCGTTCAGCACCAAGGGACAGGCGCATGAAGGCAATGACGCCAGCTGGCGGTGTGTACCGAAGACTTTCCCGCCATCCCTGGTGGGTCCTGGGGGCGTTGTATCTATCTGTCTCTGCCATCGGGCTTGGCATGCGTATGCCGTGGCCTGCCGATGAGCCACGCTTCGCGCTCAATGGTCTCGAGATGTGGATCACGGGGGACTGGTGGTTGCCACACCGCGCGGGAGAGCTTTATCCCGACAAGCCGCCGATCTTCATGTGGCTCAGTGCCTTGTCCACTGGCTTGGTGGGGGATATCCGCATCGGCTTTGCCCTGCCATCGCTGGTGGCCGGGGCCGCGACTCTGGGGCTGAGCGTGGACCTGATTCGCCGCCTGCATGGCCGGCACACAGCCTTCATTGCCGGGCTGTGGTTGCTCGCGTCAGTGCAGTTCATCTTGCAGGCCCGTACGGCTCAGATCGACATGCTGGTCACGGCTTTCATCCTGCTGGGTAGCTGGGGATTGTTGCGGCATGCATTGCTCAATGATGGCGTGCGCTATTTCTATCTCGGCTGCTTTGCGATGGGGCTTGGCATCCTCACCAAGGGGGTCGGGTTCCTGCCGTTGCTGATGTTGCCTTTCTGGCTGATGGCTGCGCGTCACGCATCGACTTGGCGCAGCAGTGGTCGTCGCGCAGGGCAGCTGACATCACGCGAGCTGTTGATCGGACTCTGCTGGATGCTGGCGGCTCCGCTGCTCTGGGTAGGGCCGATGCTGGTAATGTCCTTCGTGTCCGGCGATTCGGAGCTTGCCGCCTATCGCGACAACATCCTGCTCAAGCAGACCGCTGAGCGATACACCGACAGCTGGCATCATCTGAAGCCTTGGCATTACTTCCTGACCAGTGTGATTCCCTGGGCATGGATGCCGCTGCTGCTGACGCTACCCTCGTGGCCGAAGGCACTCGCTCGCCGCTTCTCGCGCCGCGATCTACGAGTCTGGCTGCCCCTGGTGGGTGCGGCATTGATGGTGGTCTTCTTCTCGTTGTCTCCAGGCAAGCGGGGAGTCTATATCCTGCCGGCGCTGCCGTTGTTGGTGATCGGTCTGGCACCCATGTTGCCGGGGTTGTCACGTAAGCCTCATGTCTCCTGGCTGGGGTTTGCACTTTGCGCCGGATTGGCAGGCATCTTCCTGATCGCGGCACCGCTCGGTGTCTTCGGGTACCCGGCATTGGCGACGCTTGCCGAAAAGGAGGGAGTGGTGCCGTGGGGGTGGTGGGGGCTGCTGGGTGTCAGCGGTATCACGCTCTGTACCTGGCTGAAACCACGGAATGGCTTGTTGGCCTTGGGGATTTGGCTCGTGGTGTTCTGGAGTCTGTGGGGCACCTGGGGGGCACGATTGATGGACCCGGTTCGCAATCCTGCCGTACTGATGGCGAAGGTTGCCGAGAAGAGCGATTACCAGGCATTGGCCATTCCCGACTTTCGTGAGCAATACATCCTGCAGGCGCGCCAACCATTGTGGCACTTCGGTTACAAGACGCCGGAGGAAGACCAATTCTCGCGCCTCTATGCATGGCTGAAGGAGGCCCCGCAGAACCGCTGGGTCTTGTTGACACCCCGCAAGCTCAAGCGGCATGCCTGTCTGGATGGCGCACAAGCCATCACATTGAATGAGCCGGATGAGCAATGGGTACTGCTACCTGGCAGCGCGGCCGTGAAATGTCAGGGCAATCCCGATGCTGCGCCGATGTATCTGGCGCCGACCTCGGTCTCGAATGAAGCGGCACAGCTGATCGGACTTCCCCAGCGCCATACTCTGATGCCGGAGGTTCAGCCATGAAGTGTCAGAAGCAACTTTCATGTGCGATATCCCTGGTGGGAAGGGGCTCCCATTCGTTGATCAACCTGAATGCCAGCGAGCGAATATGTTGGACGCTATGGGGAGTGTTGCTGATGTCAGCAGCGCTGGCACGACCCTATCTGCCCATCGATGAAACTCGCTATGTCTCGGTGGCATGGGAGATGTGGCATGCCGGCAGCGGGTTCGTCTCGACCATGAACGGGGCGGCCTACGCTGACAAGCCGGTACTGTTGTTCTGGTTGATTCACGCCGGATGGATGGTCTTTGGAGTCAATGATGTCTGGCCAAGATTGGTGATGCCACTGGTCAGTCTGCTGGGTATCTTGCAGATAGGGCGTGTCGCCCGCACCCTGTGGCCGGCCACTGGCCTGGCCGATGCCGAACGGCAGAGGCATGAACTTTGGGTACGCATGGTGCGTTGGATGCTCGCCGGTTGTCTGATGTGGGTGCTCTATAGCCAGGCCTTGATGTTCGATGTGCTGTTGACGACGTGTCTACTAGGCGCGTTGCGGCCCTGGTGTACACCACAGGGAGGGCAGCCGTTCAGCCTGAGCGTCGTGCTCGAGAGTGGTGTGTGGCTGGGGTTGGCCTTGCTGGCCAAAGGGCCGGTCGCACTCTTGTGGTTTCTGTTGGTGGTCGGCTCGCGCCCCTGGTGGACGCAAGCACAAGCCCGCGAGGTGTGGGTCTGTGAGTGGCGCGGTTGGGTGTTGAGCCTGCTGCTGAGCATCGCGGTGTTGTGCATCTGGTTGCTTCCCGCCGTCATCACAGGCCCTCCCGACTATGTCGAGGATCTGCTATGGGGCCAGACGGCAAACCGCGTCGTCTCCGCGCAGGATCATGCTCGACCGCCATGGTGGTATCTACCGTGGCTGGCGGTGTTGATCTTCCCGCTCAGCCTGCGCCCGCGATTGCTGATCGAGGGGGTTCTGGCCTCGGTTGTTCGGCGGCCAACGTCAGAGCATCCCTTGCTGAAGCTGGGACGCTTCTGGGCACTGGGCGCACTGCTGGTCTTTTCACTTATCTCCGGCAAGCAAGTGCATTATCTGATGCCGCTACTGGTACCGGTGAGTCTGCTGCTGGCCTGGGCTGCTCTGCGCCAGCCTCCGGCTCGCACATCGCTGAAACTGCTGGCGATGATCAGCGGTGGCCTGGGACTGACAAGCCTGGCGTTGGCGGTCATCGTCATGCCTGCAGGCTGGCTGACTGATGCCTCATTTCTGCCGACCAACGCAGCGCTGGTGGCTTCGGGCAACGCAAGCCTTGCGTGTCTCATGGCGGGAGCTAGCTTGCTGGCCTTGATGGTATGGCTATGGCCTTCCGTGGATGAGGCGAGACGCTCCATCACGGCTCAAACACCCGCCGCTGAGTTACAGGGCAATAGCGCGCTGAATGCTCAGCGGCGACTGGCGCTGGGCAGCGTGTTGCTGGTGACCTGCTTGCTGGCCCTGACATTGCGTCCGTTATGGCCACGTCTGGATCAGACTGCCCTGGCTCAATGGGTTCAGCACCATCAACAGGAAGGCCAGGAGGTGGCCGTCGTTGGCTGGGACTATCAGGCAACCTGGCAATTTCTGGGGCGACTGACCCAACCGCTGAAGCAGTTGAAGCGCGATTCGAGTCAGCTGAATTCCTGGCAGACAGCGCATCCCGATGGCTGGCTGATAATCGAGGCTGACAAATGTCTGCGTCTACCCGACACGCGAGGCCCTCTGGCCGGCATGCGTGATTGGTGTCAGGCGGCAGTAGACGATGGAGCCAATGCCACGCCGGTCTTTCATCAGGGACGCCACCGATTATTGACGGTACCCGCAGCGGCATTGGGCGGCCCCTCATCAGCACCAACGGCGTTGGTCATGACCGCTCAGGAGAAACGATGAGCATGAAGATACTGGTAACTGGGGCTGCAGGTTTCATTGGTGCTGCTCTGTGTGAGCGACTCTTGAAGGAAGGCCTGCAGGTCGTCGGTCTCGACAATCTCAACCCCTACTATCCGTTGGCGCTGAAACAGCACCGCCTGACACGTCTGGAAGCACTTGCCGGGCAGTGCGTTGCTGCCCCCGGGAATGCACGCCGGCTGGGCAGCTTTCGCTTCGTCAAGCTGGATCTTGTCGAACGTGAGGCGCTTCGCACATTGATGCAGGAAGAGGAGTTTGATGTCGTCGTCAATCTGGCGGCCCAGGCTGGGGTGCGCCACTCCATCACTCAGCCTTTTGATTATGTCGACAGCAACCTGGTCGGCTTCGTCAATCTTCTTGAGGCTTGTCGTGACACGGCCCCGAGCCATTTGCTCTATGCTTCCAGCAGTTCCGTTTACGGGGATGATACCCGTCAGCCTCTGCAGGAATCCCAGGCGGGTGTACGCCCGCTCTCGCTGTACGCTGCCACGAAGCGCTCAAATGAATTGATGGCTTACAGCTATGCGCATCTCTATGGTTTACCGGTGACAGGGCTACGTTTCTTTACCGTTTATGGCGCTCGCGGGCGCCCGGACATGGCGCCACTTCGTTTCGCACGCAAGCTGCTGGCCGACGAGGTGATCGATGTCTACAACCATGGACAGATGGCACGTGATTTCACCCATGTCAGTGATATCGTGGAGGGCATCTACCGGCTTATGCACCTGCCGCCGACGCAGGAAGTGAATGCCGCTCCCTCGCGTGTCCTGAACCTCGGGCGTGGCGAGCCCATCGCATTGGGGAATTTCATCAATGGCCTCGAGGCAGCGCTGGGTGTCCCGGCTCGCAAGCGTCTGCTGCCGATGCAGCCAGGGGATGTCGAGCGTACCTGGGCAGATACCTCGACACTCGAGACGCTGACCGGCTTTCGCCCCAGTGTCAGTCTTGCGACAGGGCTTGAGGAGTTGGCTGAGTGGGCGCAGCAGTATCCGTCACTGCTGAGAGAAACCGATGATGAGCAATCGCCCCGGGTGGGATGTCCTGACGAAGCAGGCGTCGCTGCAGGTGGACATTCTGGACGCATGACAAAGGCCGGCATGTCCGCCATGACGGCCTTGGCCTTCAGTAGTGGAACTCTCTTGAAGGCCTGAGTGCGATCAGTGGCTGTATATCTGAGGTCAGGTCGAGAAGAGACCAGTTCCCAACGCAAGGAGCCCCGCCAGTGAACTGGCGGGGCTCCTTGCGTCTTGCCTGTCAGTCGCTATCAGCAGCGACCCTCGCAGTTGGCAGGTTTGTCATTGGCGATGCGCCAGTCTTCTTCATTGGCCAGCGTGGCCAGCGGCGACAGCATCGAGAAGTCGAACTCGGTGAGGCAGGTGCCGCGTTGTACGCGCTTGGGCCAGTCATGATTGGCCAGCGCCGAGCGACCGATGGCGACCAGATCCGCGTGCTGCAGGGCGGCCTGCGCCTTCGCGACGCTGGCGACATTGCCATTGGTGATCAGGCTCACCTCGGCGGCCTTCTCGCTGCGCACCTGTGCCGCCAGTGCGGTCAGGCTGAGGCTGCGCTCGCGCTCGTCGTCTATCTCGGGGAAGGCGGGGGCATCGACATCGCTGCCGGTCAGGTGCAAGAAGTCCAGCCCGGCCTCCATCAGCTTGGCGAAGCGCTCGCGGGCCTTGTCAGGGCCGCCCTGCCAGGTGAGCTCCGGCTCGGTCACGGTGCCCTGGGACAGGCGCATGCCGATGGCGAAGTCGGCGCCGACCGCCTCACGCACGCTGCGGATGACCGCCAGCGGGAAGGCCAGACGCGCGATGGCGTCGCCGCCCCAGGCATCGTCACGCTGATTGAAGCGCTCACTGATGAACTGGTGGATCAGGTAGCCGTTGGCACCATGCAGCTCGATACCATCGAAGCCGGCTTCCTTGGCGCGACGGGCGCTGGTGGCAAAGCCGGCGATCGCCTCATGGATCTCCGCTTCGCTGATCTCGCGGGCCAGCGGGAAGGGGCCGGAGCCACCGTAGAAGCTGAGCATCTCGCCACTGGCGCGGCTCTCGGAGGGGGCGACGACCTCATCCTTGAAGCGGTTGTGCTGGGTCTGGGCGCCGGCATGCATCAGCTGGGCGATGATACGGCCACCTTGTTGATGCACGGCGTCGACCACCGGACGCCAGCTGTCCTGCTGCGCCTGGTTGGCCAGCCCCGGCTGGTTGGCGTAGCCCTGGCTGAAGGCTTCATCGGTGTAGATGCCTTCGGTGATCAGCAGCGAGAAGTTGCCCCGCGCGAAATCGCGATAGTAATCGACCATGTCAAAGTGCACCTGGCCGTCATCCTGCGCGCTGGTACGCGTCATCGGGGCGAGCACCAGGCGATTGCTGAGCTCAAGCCCGGCGAAGGCATGGGGGGTGAACAGTGCGGTGGTGTCTGTCATCTAGTACGTCTCCCGCGGAAAGCATTCCGCTGTCGTATCCGATCGTAGGCCCTGAGCGTCTGCGTGCACAAAGAGGTGAAGATCGACGCAGTACGGTGGCCTGAATGAATGATCGACGGATCATCTGCATGTCCTATATCGTGCCTGCCGCACCTGGGTGTCACAAGCCGGAACGCTGGAAGGAGAGTGTTGTCGTTTTGACAACCTGTGCATGTAATTGACTGAATTTGCGAGATTTTTCTCAAATAATTCAGGGTTGCTGCATGAAGTGGCAACGCAGTGCTGCTTTCCATGCACATAAGCATATGCGCGCAACGACGCAGGCCCCGCAACCGTGGGTTGCGGGGCCTGCGTCATCAGCGCCAATCGTGCCTATGGCGAGTGCTCAGTGCTGGTGATCACTTGCCGTCGCACTGGGCGTTCTGCTTGCTGCTGCCGGAGGGCGGGCAGCCGAACCAGTTCTCGGTCGGCTTGGCCTGGCCAGTGTTGGCGTGTCGGCCGCCCTGGCTGCCGATCTCGCCGCCATCGAGGCTTTTCTGTACCTGGCGGGTGGCGTTGTCCTTGGCTTGCTGGCTTGCCTCGGGCTGTTCGTTCTGTTGATAGTGCGCGCCGTTGTCAGCTGCGTCGTCCGCGGTGCGCTTGGAGTGGCTGGGCGTAGGCTGGCCCTGCGAGGAATGCTGGGAAGAGGCCGCGCCGCTGGTCCCTGTCTCGGTGTTCATCTCGTCGAAGGCCTGGGCCGGGGAGAGGCCCAGCAGGCCCAGCATCACTGCGGCGGCGCCAATGCCACGGCGCAGGCGGGTGCTCGCGGCAGGGCGCTGGCGATGGAGAGAGGCGTTGACGTCAGTAGTAGCTGTCGAGGTCTTGTAGAACATGATGAGGGGACTCCTTGCGGGTCTGGCTGCCGGTGTCGGCAGCCGCGCGGGTGAGGGATTCACCGGCGACGTATGAGGTGTCGGCGAATGCTGCGCCAGCTTGCGAGCGCAGGATGCCAGACATGAGAAGATGATGTGAGTGACTGCAACTCGGCGTTGCGCGCCAGGTAATCGATAGAACAGTTATCGGGGCGCACGGCGGGAATTCAACTCTTGTTCAATAATTGGCCGTGGCGACGGGCGCACTCGCCGGGGTGGGTGGCGTGTCTTGCTCACGCAATTGATAGGCAGCCGGCACGCGATCGATCAGACACTTCTGATGGCAAAAGGGCAGACGCCCCTTGAAGTCGCGACGCGCCATGACAATGTGAGAGGGACAGGGCAACGGCCCTGAGTGTTCACCCAGGTCAAGGAGACAGGCATGACGATCAAGAAAACCGGTTCCGCGCATTGGGAAGGTAGCGTCAAGCAGGGTAAAGGCACTGTCAGCAGTGAAAGTGGTGCGCTCAAGGATCAGCCTTACGGCTTCAACACGCGCTTTGAAGATGGCGCCGGCACCAATCCCGAAGAGCTGATCGGGGCGGCCCACGCCAGCTGCTTCTCGATGGCACTCTCGATGATGCTGGGCGAGGCGGGGCATGAGCCCAAGGCCATCGACACCACCGCCACCGTCCATCTGGACAAGGACGACAGCGGCTTCAGCGTGACCAAGGTCGCCCTGGTGACCAAGGCCGATGTGCCGGGTATCAGCGAGGCAGACTTCCAGTCCACCGCCGAGAAGGCCAAGGGTGGCTGCCCGATCTCCAAGCTGTTCACCGCCGAGATCTCGCTGGAAGCCTCGCTGGTCAACTGAGGCGTCGCTTGTCGACCCAGTCGTGCGGGCGAATAGCCGTCAGGCGTCGACCACGACCACGACGACAACGACAGCGACTCGCGTGACTGCAGGCATCATCTCTGCGATGCGAGCATAAAAAACCGCCCCCTCGGGGCGGTTTTTTCGTTGTGTGCGGTGAGCTTTCCGAGGGCGTGTACTAGCGCTTGTCTGAGCCGCTTTCTGAACCGTTTGCTGAGCCGTTTTCTGCAACCTTGTCTGAACCCTTGCCTGACCCCCTGTCTGGGCTCATTGCCAACTCCTCCTCCTCGCTGACCTCGCCGGCATGCTGCATGGCATTACGGCGGGATTGCAGGCGCGTCAGTGGCTTGCGATCCGGCGTGCGGTACCAGCGAATGTTCTCGCGTGAGCACTGCTCAAGCTCGGCGATCACCTGGGCGCCGAGCAGCAGGATCACGGCACCGATTTCCAGCCCCAGCAGCAGCACGATCAGCGTCGCCAGCGAGCCGTAGACAGCGCCGACGAAGGAAAGGTGGGTGAAGTACCAGCTCAAGGCGAGACGCGTCAGCTCCCACAGCGTGGCCGCGACCAGCCCACCGACCAGCGCGCGGCGGGTCGAGACGCGGGTCTGGGGCAGTATCTTGTAGATGGCGCTGAACAGCCCGAACATGCCGACGATGCTGATCAGATAGATCACCTCGCTGCCGGCATCGCCCAGGGTCAACTCGATACCGGTCAGCAGCGTCAGGGCGTCATTCATCGCCGAAGCCAGCGCCACCAGCAGGGTCAGCGCCAGCAGGCCCGCCCCCAGCACCATCACGAAGGCGTAGGGCAGCAGGGCGGAAATCCAGGCGCTGCGCTTACGAATCACCGGATGCTGATGGAAGATCAGCGCGATGGCGTCTTCCAGCATGCGAAAGGCCAGCCCGGCGAAGAACAGCAAGCCGCCCATGCCGATCCAGCTGATTACCTCGCGATTGGCCAGCAGCTTGCGCACCGCGTCCAACAGGATATCTTCTTGGCCCGGCCCCAGATGCTGGACCTGAATGGCGATGATGCTCATCAGGCGCGTTTCATCCACCAGGTGCGTCAGCAGCACGCAGAGCAAGGCGAACAGCGGCACGCTGGACAGCAGGATGTTGTAGCCGACGCCACCGGCCAGCAGTACGCCACGGTTGGCGATGAACTGTCCGATGACGCGCAGGGCGAAGGCCAGCAGGCGCGGCAGAAAGCGCAACAGGCGGCTGCTCACGGAGTCTGCAGCAGGGTCTGGCATGGCTGGGCATCCTCGCTTTGGTTCGTGAAGTCAGTTCAAGGGTGATTTCAGCCGCGCTGTCGGGCGCGATGCTGGAAGAACGTCGAGGCGGTATAGAGCGCCAGACCACTCCAGATCAGCACGAAGGTGATCAGCATCGTCGGATGCAGGGTTTCCTTGAAGATCAGCAGCGCGATCAGAAACTGCATGGTCGGGTTGATGTACATCAGAAAGCCGACCGTGGCGAGGCGCAGGCGACGCGCCGCACCGGCAAAGGCGAGCAGCGGCAGCGCGGTGAGCACGCCGCTGGACATCATCAGCACGCTGGCGGGAAGCCCCAGCGGGCCGACATCGCTGGCCGTGAAGTGCGATTCGCCGGAGAACCACTGGCCGCCGATCAGCAGCAGCGCGAGTGGCGCGAGCATCATCGTCTCGACCAGCAGGCCCGACAGACCATCCAGCGCGATGCGCTTTCTGAGCAGCCCGTAGGTGCCGAAGGTGACAGCCAGCGAGAGCGTGATCCACGGCAGTTTCGTCAGCCCGATCAGCTGCAGGCTCAGGCCGAGAACGGCCAGCCCCAGCGCGAACAGCTGCACGCGCGTCAGGCGCTCCTTCAGGAACAGCATGCCCAGTCCGACATTGACCAACGGCGTCATGAAGTAACCCAAGCTTGCCTGCAGTACCTCATGCACCTCTACCGCGTGGATGTAGATGCCCCAGTTGAGCGCGATCAGGATCGAGCAGGCCAGCACCGGCACAAGCTTGCGGGGCTCGGCGAAGGCAGCGCGCACCGGTGACCAGCGCCGGATGACACTGATCAGCAGCACCATGAACACGCAGCTCCACAGGATGCGGTGCAGCAGCACTTCCCAGGCGGGAATGCCCTCGAACAGCGCGAAGTAGAGCGGAAAACAGCCCCACATCACATAGGCGCCCAGCCCGAAGCCGACACCCTTGGCGCTCTCGCGGCGCGCCTGCGCCAGGCTCTCGACTGAGGGGCTTGCCTGCTCCCGCCTCATGCGGAGTCGCTCGAACCATCCTGCGCCAGTGGCTTGTCTGCGATCTGCGCCAGCGGTTTACCTGCGATGTAGTAGCCCGACGGCTCAAGGGCGATGAAGAAGCTTTCGGCCTCCGGATAGCCGGCCTCATTCATGGCCTGCGCGATGGATTGGGCGCACAGATCGCGCACCTTCTGGCCACGTTCGAACCACAGCACCTCGACGAAAGGGAAGGCGTCGACGAGCTGACCATCGAACACATACTGGGTGGTGATGCATTCCAGCGTGAATTCGTCGCGCGCGGTGGCGGTCGCTTCGCTCAGCTGATCGATCAGTGCGCGCGAGACAGGGGCAAGACGGGCAGGCGTGACACCGTGGAAGCGAAGCTGAGGCATGAAGCTCTCCTGTGAGTCGGGATGGGGAGGGGGCGAGCAAGCTCGCGGTGAACAGACGTCGCCGCAACCTGGCGTGGCGACTTTGCGTTCATCGCCAATATATCACTGGCTTCTGATGCTCACACCCGCCGCCAGGGATTCGTGCGCGTGCTGAGCAGTGCGGTGGTGACAGATCATGCTTTGCCTCTCACATCTGATCGCCACAGACGGTAGAATGAGCGCTTTCAAGGCGTGGCACGACCGGCGGCAGGGTGGGCAAGGCTCACGCCGCCGCGAATCCGCCAGTTGCCACTCAAGCGTCCATTCAGTCAGCAGGGAGGCACGACGACCATGACGACACAGCCACAGGCGACTTCCTCGCAAGCGAATGCTGGTGATGCCTCGCGAGGGGCGACACTGCGTGTCAGCCTGGTGCAGGCGGACCTGCGCTGGGAAGACCCGGCGGAGAACTGCCGTCTGCTCGGCGAGCAGCTGGATGCCGCTGGCCTGGTCATGGGCGCCGATGGCCGCAATGCCGCAACCGATCTGATCGTGCTGCCCGAGATGTTCGCCACCGGCTTCACCATGAATTCGCGTGAGATGGCGCAGCCGATGGAGTCCAGCGAGAGCGTCGACTGGCTCAAGGCACAGGCCATCACCCGCGGTTGCGTGATGACCGGCAGCATTGCGGTGCTGGATGACGGCGAGTGTTACAACCGCATGCTGTGGGCCACGCCCGACGGCGAGGTGACGCACTATGACAAGCGCCATCTGTTCCGCATGGCCGGTGAGCATGAGCGTTATGGCATGGGCTATGAGCGGGTGCTGGTCGAGCTCAACGGCTTTCGGATTCAGCTCTCGGTCTGCTATGACCTGCGCTTCCCGACCTGGCTGCGTCAGCGTCCCGTCATCGGTGGCGTGAGTGCCGCCGAGACCGCCGCCGACAGCGCCTTTGAATATGACCTGCTGCTGTGCGTGGCCAACTGGCCGGGCGTACGGCGTCATCCGTGGCGTACGCTGCTGCAGGCGCGCGCCATCGAGAATCTGGCCTACGTGGTGGGCGTCAACCGTGTGGGTGACGACGCCAACGGGCTGCACTATACCGGCGACTCCATGGTCTGCGACTTCAAGGGCGAGCCCATCCTCGACCCTGCGCCAGACCAGCCCTTCATCGAGACCGTGACGCTTGAACGCGGCGCGCTCGACGAGTTTCGAACCAAGTTTCCGGCGTGGATGGACGCCGATCATTTCACTCTGGAGGCCTGATGCGCCTGGACAAATTCCTTACCGAAACCACGGATCTCAGCCGTAGCGATGCCAAGAAGGTCGTGCACCGCGGCGATGTCACCGTGGATGGTGAGGTAGTCAAGAACACCGCGAGCGCCGTCAAGGACGGCATGCGCGTCGAATGGAATGGCGAGCACCTGGAGCTGATGGGGCTGCGCTATCTGATGCTGTACAAGCCGGCCAATGTGGAATGCACCAGCAAGCCGGGCCTCTATGAGCGCGCGCATGACCTGATCGATCTGCCCAATGTCGAGCGCCTGAGCATCGTCGGGCGTCTCGATGTCGACACCACCGGTCTGGTGCTGATGACAGACGACGGCCAGTGGAACCACCGTGTCACCTCGCCCAAGAAGGCCTGTGCCAAGCGCTATCGCGTCACTCTGGCGCGTCCGCTGGAAGGCGATGAGCTGGCCACCGCCATTGCCGATTTCGAGCACGGCCTGATGCTGGATGGCGAAGAGAAGCCGACGCGTCCGGCGCGTCTCGAGATGGAAACCGCCACCGTGGGTCTGCTGTGGATCACCGAAGGCCGTTACCACCAGGTGAAGCGCATGTTCGCGGCCATCGGCAATCACGTCGAAGCCCTGCATCGCGAAGCCATCGGGGCTGTCGAGCTGGACCCGGAGCTGGAGCCGGGCGAATGCCGCTTCCTGCGTCCGGAAGAGATCGCCAGCTTCTGATCATTCGCTTCTGGTCGCTAGCTTCTGATTCATCAGCGTATGCATCATGAAAAGCCCCCGCCATTTTTCACGAATGGCGGGGGCTTTTTCATGCGCGTCGTTGGCCGCCGAGCCTTGTATCGATCCAACGATCGCGCTTAAGGTAGGCAATTGCCTGCTCGTATTGTGAATTCTTTGCTGGAAGTGGGTTTTGCAGAAGTGGTATTTATGCAGAGGCCGTCTTCAATCAAACGCTTGTTTCCAGTATTTTCATGACAATGACGTATTCATAACAACAACGAGGAAAGTCCACTATGTCGTCCCCCTTCTTCAAGTCGTCTCCCTTCACCAGGTCCCACCTGCTGAACCCCCTGCCACTGCGCATGGCGCTGGCGGGCAGTGGCCTGTTGCTGGCAACGCTGTCGGCGCCGGCGTCTGCCGCGGAAGATGCCAGTGTGGTGTTCTCCGCGCCGCCGTGGCCGGGCGTGACCATGAAGACCGAGATTGCCTCGGAAGTCTTTGAAGCGCTGGGTTACTCCCCCAGCACGCGTCAGCTGGGCGCGCAGATCACCTATGAAGGCATGTCGCTGGGCGAGGTGGATGCCTTCCTCGCCGCCTGGCTGCCGGCGCAGAGCAACATGTACGACGCCGCGATGGAGAAGGGCACGCTGGTCGACATGGGCAACAATGTCGAAGGCGCGCGCCTCGGGTTCGCGGTGCCGGGCTACGTTGCTGAGGCCGGAGTGACCTCCAACGAAGACCTCGACAAGCCGGAGTTCGCCGACAAGTTCGAGAAGACCATCTATTCCATCGAGATCGGCTCCGGTTCCAGCGAGATCGTCAACAAGGGGGTCGATGGTGATATCTATGGTCTGGGCGACTGGGACCTCAAGGAGTCATCGACGCCGGGCATGCTGGCCACCGTGGCCAATTCCTCCAAGAGCAAGGAGTGGATCCTGTTCGTCGGCTGGACACCGCATTGGATGAACATCGAATACGACATGGTCTTCCTCGACGACCCGGATGACATGTGGGGCCCGGGTGGCGGCGCCAGTGATGTGAAGACCTTGGCCAACAAGGCATGGTCGGAAGCGCACCCCAATGCGACCCGCCTGCTCGATCAGCTGGCCTTCAGCTCGGATGATCAGAGCGCGCTGATCTACGGCTATGGCAAGGAAGAAAAGCCGCAGGAAGAGGTCGCCGGTGAGTGGATGAAGGCCAACCCGGCCAAGGTCAAGGCCTGGTTGGAAGGCGTGACCACCCGTGATGGTGAACCTGCCTGGCCGGCCGTCAAGGAGGCTCTCGGCCTGCCGGAGGCATGATCGACAGCTTGAAAAGGTGCCGCTGATCTTTGTGGATGCAACACCTTGAATATTGTGGTCAGTACACGAAGCCCGCTCATTGAGCGGGCTTCGTGCGTTCTTCAGCAGCGAACGTGTCAAGAAAGCGCACAGCGTCAGAGCCGGGAATAGCCTCTGGTATGCCGCGCATCAGGAGGAGAATTCGTCGTCATGCAAATCTTGCATGGAAAATCCAAATAAAGAATTGGTCGCGGGATAGGGGCCTGTATCACCATCAGTCTGCACTCTGCGCTGCTTCCACGCGCAGCCAACAATAATGACAAGAAGGAAACACTCATGGCTGATTCAGGCTCTTCCTCCGCCTCGTTGCCTCGCTCTCCCGGGCCCATTGCGCGCTTTCTGTCTCCCTGGACACGGCTGGCGCTGTGGAAGCAGATCTTCATCGCACTGGTTCTGGGTCTGGGGCTGGGTATCGTGCTCAACCAGACCGGGCGCGCCGATATCGCCGCCGATATCAAACCGCTGGGTGACCTGTTCATCCGCGGCATCAAGATGCTGATCGTGCCGCTGGTCTTCATCTCGCTGGTCACTGGCGTGGCCTCGCTCAACAACCTCTCCAAGATCGGCCGCCTGAGCGTCAAGACGTTGGTGCTCTATCTGGGCATGACGGCGGTCGCCATCACCATCGGCCTGGGGCTGGCCACCGTCTTCCAGCCCGGCGTCGGGATCGACCTGGGCAACGCGGCCAATGTCGAGGTGCGTGAAGCGCCGACCGCCGTCGATACGCTGCTCGGGCTGGTGCCGACCAATGCCGTCGAGGCCTTCGCCGAAGGCAATGTGCTGCAGATCATCGTCTTCGCGATCCTGTTTGGCCTCTCCATCACGCTGGTGGGGGAGAAAGCCCGTCCGGTACGCGTGTTCTTTGAATCCGCGGCGGAAATCATCTATCGCATGACCAGCATCATCATCGCCTTCACGCCCTACGGTGTCTTCGCCCTGATGACCTGGGTGGCCGGCACCTATGGCCTGGCGATGCTCGCGCCGCTGGCCAAGGTGATCGGTATCGTCTATCTCGGCTGCTTCGTGCATGCCATCGTGGTCTATGGCGGCATGCTGCGCTTTCTGGCGCGCTTGAACCCGCTGCGCTATTTCCAGGGCAGTGTCGAGCCGATCATGCTCGCCTTCACCAGCACTTCCAGTTCCGGCACCTTGCCGGTGACCATGATGGCCGCCGAGCAGAATCTGGGCGTCAAGCGAGGTGTCTCGAGCTTCGTGCTGCCGCTGGGCGCGACCATCAACATGGATGGCACCGCGCTGTATCAGGGCGTCTGCGCGCTGTTCATCGCCCAGGCCTATGGCGTCGATCTGGGCATGACCGAATACGTCACCATCATCATGACCGCGACGCTGGGCTCCATCGGTACCGCCGGTGTGCCGGGGGCCGGCTTGATCATGCTCTCGCTGGTGCTGACCTCCGTCGGCCTGCCGCTGGAAGGCGTCGCCATCATCGCCGGCATCGATCGTGTGCTCGACATGGCGCGTACCGGCCTCAACGTGGCGGGTGACTGCGCCGTCAGCTGCCTGGTCGCCAAGAGCGAAGGCGAGCTGGACGAGGAAGTCTTCAATACGCCCCACGTCATGCGCTCAGAGCTCAGTTGAGCGCTCTTGTCTGAACACCCACCGCGTCATCATCATCGGCTTGTCGGCATCCGCGTGATTAGCGTGTCAACGACATCAGGAGAACATCGTCATGGAACGCCCCAACGCACCTTCACATAAAGCCAGTCCCTCTGTCGTTCGCTACGGCGTCGTGGGTGGCCTGGGGGCGATCGGCAGCGCGGATGTCCTGCTCAAGACGGTGCGCGCGGCGCAGTACTGCAAGCCGCCGGGCGGGGTGGATATCGCCTTCGAGCAACGCCACTTCGATGATGGTCCGGGAATCGCCGCGGAGGCCTATGATCCGCTGCGGCGCAAGTTCTACGTCTACAACGTGCTCAAGGACATGCAGGGCAAGGTCGAGAACGCGATGGTGCCATGCTTTCTCTCTCACACCTTCCTGGCCGAGATCACCCCGGAAATCAGCTTCAACGTTGTCGATATCTTCGATGCGCTGCTGGCGCGCATTCGCCGCGACTATCCCGAGGTGCGCAAGATCGGCGTGCTGACCTCAAGCTACGTGCGCGCCTCCGGCATCTTCGAGCAGCGCTTCGGTGAGCCGGATGCCGCGCAAGACGGAAGCCTCGCGACAGCTGGCGGCCTCGAGGTCATCTACCCTGATGCCACGCTGCAGCGTGATGCCCTGATGCAGGCCATCTATGGGCCGAGCGGCATCAAGAGCGGCCATCATGGTGGCGAGTGTCTGCAACTGTTGCTCGAGGCCTGTGATGACCTGGTCAGTCAGGGCGCGGAGATCATCGTGCCGGGCCTGAGCGAGATTCCGGTGCTGATGGAGTCGCTGCAGCCGCTGGTGCCGGTGCCCTTGCTCGACTCCAACCTCATCTACGCCGAATACGCACTGGGCGTGGACCGCGAGCGCGAGAATCACAACTTCAAGCTTGGCGTGCTCGGTGGGGTAGGGCCGGCGGCCACGGTGGACTTCATGCGCAAGGTGGTCAGCCTGACGCGTGCCGAACGCGATCAGGACCACCTCAAGATGGTGGTGGAGCAGAATCCGCAGATTCCCGATCGCACCGCCAATCTGATCGGCAAGGGCGAGGATCCGAGTATTCCGATGCTCGCGACCTGTCAGCGGCTAGAGGCCGATGGCGCCAATGCCATCGCGATTCCCTGCAATACCGCTCATGCCTTCGTGGCGCGCATCCAGCCCTATATCGGCATTCCGATCATCAACATGCTGACGGCGGTGGTCGACCATATTGCAGCGATACAGACGCCGGTGACGCGGGTCGGGTTGCTCGCGACCAGTGGCACCGTGACCAGTCGGGTCTATCACGACATCATCGAGGCCTCGGGGCGTGAAGCGCTGGTGCCTGATGCGCGCTGTCAGAGCCAGGTGATGGAGGCGATCTACGGGCATCACGGCGTGAAGGCGGGGCATACGGCAGGGGAGTGCAGCGAGCATCTGCAGGCTGCCATTTCCCACCTGCTGGCGCGGGGCGCAGAAGTGATCATCCTGGGCTGTACCGAGCTTCCGCTGATCGAGCTCGATGCGGCACTGCGTGAGCGGGTGGCGCTGCTCGATCCCGCGGAAATTCTCGCGCAGCGCTGTGTGGCACTGGCGCAAGCCGAGGCCTGATCAGCGCTGCAACCATCCGATCAGCCAGTGAAGAGAGCTTGAAGAAAAGACACCCAGCGACGCGATATACTGCGCTCACGCAGGCTCGCTGTGTGCCTTTGTCTCATTCATGCCTCTCTTCAGGTGCTCGCCGTGGAAATGAACTGGCTGGAAGACTTCCTCACCCTGGCGGTGACGCGTAACTTCTCGCGCGCCGCCACCCTGCGCAACGTGACGCAACCGGCCTTCAGCCGTCGTATTCGCAATCTGGAATACTGGGTCGGCGCCACCCTGATTGACCGCAGCCTGTTCCCCGTCGGCCTGACCCCCGCAGGCGAATCCTTCCAGCGTACCGCCCAGGATGCGCTCTCGGTATTGCGCGTCGGGCGCGATGAGGCGCTCGGTTTCGTGCCCAAGATAGAGGAAGTCGTCTCGATTTCCGCCTCGCACACGCTGGCGGTCAGCTTCTTCGTCGACTGGCATGAACAGCTGCAAAACCGACTGGGCAATCTCAAGGCACGCATCGTGCCCGACCACGTCGCCGGCTGTGTCGATGCCCTGATCAGCGGCAACTGTGATCTGATGCTGGCCTACAACAGCCCGCTACTGCCGACGCTCACCGACATCGTGCGCTATCCCTCCATCGTGCTCGGCTCCGAGCGACTGGTGCCCGTCAGTGCCGTCGATGACGCAGGCCAGGCGCTTTACTCCCTCGACAGCGACACGCCGCAACCCTATCTCTGCTACTCCAGCGACAGCTATCTCGGGCGCCTGACCGCACTGATCATTGGCCGCCAGAACCTCGCCGCGCGACTCAACTTCCGCTACGAATGCTCGATGTCTGACGTGCTCAAGCGCGGTGCACTCGCCGGCAGCGGCATCGCCTGGGTGCCGGAACGCGCCGTGCGCGACGAGCTGGCCGCCGGGCGCCTCGTCATCATCAGCGATGATAGCCACACCGCACCGCTGGACATCTGCCTCTTCCGCCACGCCGAGCATGACCAGCGCGTGGCCGAACGCATCTGGCAAGCTTGCCTGACCGCCGAAGACGAAACCCTCGAGCCAGACCAATCGCCTGCTGGCGGTGTACCAAGGCAGGGATAGGGAAAGAAAGGGCCCGGAGAAGAAAGAGTACGGAAAGGGCACGCAACGGAAAGAGCACGCAAGGCAAAGAGCAGGGCAATGACCTGAAATCATCGCCAGTGCATAACGCAAGACGGGAGCCACTAGGGCTCCCGTCTTGCGTTGTGGCATCTTGAGCGCATCTCAGCTCACAGCCTAGCGGCCGCAGCTGCAAGCCATGAAACGCCTCTCACGACAGTCGACGCGAGTTGGCCGTCGTGCGCTTGTGCAAGGGCTTGATGAAGAGGGTGCCCGTCGTCCACCACGGCGCCACCTTGCCGCCCGTCATCGCGTTCATCCACGCCTTCTGCATCACGAACCACATCTCCCAGCTGGCTGCGATCTTCTCCGACACCATCTTCTGGTTCTCGGTGATCATCTTCGGGTCCAGCGGTGACTGGGTTCCCCACAACTGAGTGCGCGACATGATGGTCGACATGGCCGTCGACCACATCTCCACCGATGTCGTGCCCAGTTTCCAGACATCGAACATCGCAGCCGGCGTCGTCGGGACCAACTCTGACCAGGCAGGTTGTTTAGCCATTGTGCTCTCCAAGTAAGGAACCTGAGTACATTGATACGCCTGTTTTTGCTGCAGTGCAATATGAGTTTTGGCTGTGAGACGAAACGAGGCAACTTGGAGCCTCCAATATCACCACTTTCTATATGAATCAGTGAGTTACCGATAGGTGGTGGCGGAAGAAGCCGGAATTTCCCGTGCCCGGGCGGAAATTTCCCGTGGGGCTGGGGAAAGTGGATTTTGGGATTTGTTGGCAATGTCTTACGTAGGCGTATGAATTTTATGAAGCTGGATATCAGTTCAGTCAGACAGTGTACGTAAGCGATGGCGAGTGGTGCGGAAATTTTCGGCGTGGAGTTGGGGAGCGATAAGAGGGGAGGGCGCAGCGAGGCGCGCTGGATATCGAATTTGGTGTCTAGTTAATGCGACGCGGTGTGTCGCATTGAACTAACGGTTTCTTTCCGCGCTAGTCTCGACTCGGCTATTATTAGGTTTCATGAAATTCCCTATATTCAAATATGCATTTCTCGCCAAGGCAGGACGCCATGGTGGAAAACCATGAGACGGAGCTTGCCCCAGCGGTAAGCGCCGTGCGGTAGCCGTGGTGTCACAAGTCCTGATCTTGCCCACCAACAGCGGACACCCCGTTAAGGCAGTACACTGAACGAGGTGACCCCATGACAATGGAAGCAACGTCGATGAAGAAGATTTGCATCCGTTACTCCCGAGTCAACAAGGATACTGAGTGCAATCCCCCTATTGGATTGAGGCCGGTGCATTACTGTGCTTTGCGATCAGTTTGTTCATCACCTCGGTAGGGAATTTGAAGTCGAAGCGCTTCCGGGGATGTATATTCAGCTTGAAGTTAATGGCATCTAGCTCTTCCTGACTGGTCAGTGACAAGTCCGCTGCCTTGGTGAGGTGCTGGCGAATCAGGCCATTGATCTTGCCCAGCGACAGTATACATCCTTGTTAGGGTGTCCACTGTTACTGGGCAAGATCATGTTTCCCGTCGAAAGCAGCATCGGAGTCCTAGCTTCCCTAGTCTCGCTCGGGATCTATATCGCCTGGGGTATCAATGGAAACTGCTGGGTGGGGAGAGAGGAATCTCTTCAGTCGCGACTATGATCATGTGGATACTTGTCGGCTGCGAATCCCGAGGTCGTTGTTGCCCTTTATTTGAAGGGGCGGTATGCAGGTGAATAACTATGGAAAGCAATGACGCGCAGGGAGTTGAACCAGCATGAAGATTTCTACGCTACTCGATCAGATCGATAATGGACAGACGGCACTACCCGAATTCCAGCGCGGCTATGTGTGGAACCGCGATCAGGTACGCGGCTTGATGACCTCGCTCTACAAGCGCTATCCCGTGGGTAGTCTGCTCTCTTGGGCAACCGACGCCTGCACCGTCGGTCATCGGGGCCATCAGCAGCTCAACGCTGGTACGGTCAATCTGCTGCTGGATGGCCAACAGCGAATTACTTCACTGTATGGCATCGTGAGGGGTAAGGCTCCGGCCTTTTTCGATGGCGACGAGCGCGCCTTCGCCGATCTCTATTTCAACGTGGAGAACGAGAAGTTCTCCTTCTATATGCCTAGTCGCATGGCCAATGATCCCAAGTGGATCAGCGTGACGCAGTTGATGATCGATGGGGCCGAGTCGGTGACAGAGCGTCTGGCCGAGTCTCTTGAGTTGACCTTCAAGGAGGGCAGCCGATACAACAACCGGCTCAACCGGCTGCGTGATGTTCGCGATATCGAAGTGCACGTAGAGCAGATTTCCGGAGAGGACAAGACCCTCGACGTGGTTGTAGAAATTTTCAACAAGGTCAACAGTGGTGGCACCAAGCTCTCCAAAGGTGACCTTGCGCTGGCGCGAATCTGCTCCACGCAACCGGATGCGCGAGCCAGGATGCGCAAAGCCCTCGATGACTGGCGCGGCCAGGGTTTCCATTTCTCCCTCGACTGGCTGCTGCGCTGTATTACCACCCTGACCACCAACGAAGCCAAGTTCTCCTTCATCCACGACCTTGACGGCGAGCAGTTTGTTACAGGTCTGAACAAGGCCATCAAACACATCAGCTATTTGCTGGATGTGATCGGTGATCGCCTGGGGTTGGACCACCAGCAGGTACTCACCGGCCACTATGGTTTCCCGGTACTGGTGCGTTTCATCGAAGAGAAGGGCGGCAAGATCACCGATAAGGCCACACTGGAGTCGATGCTTTTCTGGTTCATCCACGCGGCGATATGGGGGCGATACTCCGGCTCGACTGAGAGTGTGCTCTCACGGGACCTCGACATATTCCTCGACAACCAGCCCCGTGGTATTGAGGCGCTTATCAAGGAGCTGCATCTCTGGCGTGGCAACCTCAAGGTTCGCGCCGATCACTTCTCCGGGCATACGCGCGGCAACCGCTTCTATTCGTTGCTCTACATGCTGACGCGCACTGGCGAAGCGCAAGATTGGGGCCTGGGAATCGTGCTCAAGAAGAATATGCTCGGCAACAACTCATCTCTCGAATTACACCATATCTTCCCCAAGCATCGTCTTCGTGAGTTCGGTTACGATCATCAACAGGTCAACTCCTTGGCGAATTTCTGCTTCCTGACCAAGGGCTCGAACCTCAGCATCTCCAATCGCCTGCCTGTTGAGTATTTTGAGGAAGTGCTCAATCGTTACCCGAATGTCCTGCAGAGCCAATGGGTGCCGATGCAGCGAGAGCTGTGGCAGATCAAACGCTATCCAGACTTCCTCAAAGCACGCCGTGAATTGCTCGCTGAAGCGACCAACCGGCTCCTGGACGAACTCTATTACTTCGATGACAGCCAGGATACTGAGACTAACTCGGGGCCTGTTCGCGTAGTCCCGGGGGGAATCGAAAGCGAAGAAGAGGAGCAGGAGCTTCGCGAGCTCCAGGCGTGGATGGAACTTCACAAGCTGCCCGCCGGTGAGCTCGAATTCGAGCTAAACGACGCACAGAGTGGCGCACTCCTTGCCATCCTCGACCTGGCATGGCCCGAGGGTATCCAGCCAGGGTTGAGCGCACCCGCAGTCCTGCTATTGAATGAAGAAAGTGAACTGATCAAGGTAGCTAACCGAGCTGGCTATCACGTCTTCGTACACTTTGATCATCTCAAGTGCCATGTGGCTGAACAAATTCTTGATGATCCCCTAGCGGTGCTCCCCTCTTGGGCGCAGCACCTGGAAGATATGGCAGCGGTCCCCGTGGTGGAGTGGATTGTCGACCAGGAACTGCCTCGCCCCGTTATCGGGCAGGATATCGAGGGGGCCAGCGGCGAAATCGTCGGCAACTTCGAGCTTTCCTGGCCGGAGCAGCGGGTGGGCATCTGGAACGACCATGGAAAGGCTTCACCCATCCCGCAGACGCTAGCCGGCTGGCAGCTCTACCAACTGGATGAGATTCGACAAGCGCCCTACCTGCTGTCACAACAGCTGATACAGGGCTTCATTGCCTGACAAGGGGCTCGCCATAATGAAGATCACTCAACCCTCAGGGCTGATCCTTACTTTTCGCAGCTGGCACGCCGGGATTTCCGACCAGGAGTTGTATGTGGTGATGCGCGTGGGCTGGAAGATTGGCAAGCATCCTAGGAAAGCGTGCGACGATGTCTGCATTGGCGGAGGGAGGAGATGTGTCAGTGTATTTTCCCGAAGGGAACAGTGATCCGATATGTCAATGTCGAGATGTATATATTTAAATGAATTGAGTGGAATTAATAATGCTTGAGTCGATTTCGCATCTTTTACCAAATTTTCAAGCTATGAATCCTTTAGCTTTCCAGAGCAATGAACTCCAGATGAGTGACTGGTTCTGGTTAGCCATGATGGCGATAATCATGATCGCTATTGTATCTTTAGGATATTATTTCAATAAGTACAGGAAGAGCATCAAGTTTGTTGAGAGCCTTATCAAGGGGCAGTCAAGGGAAGAGCTGGCTTGGAAACGACAACAAATACTAAAACAGGCAGAAGATTCAGACACCCAGGCAGGGAAACTATGGGGAGAGTTTGATGAAAGCCTAGTATATTCTCCAGATAAAGATAAGCTTTTCAATACACTAGATGCCGACCATTTCTTTAACGGAAGAACGTTAGCATACGGTCTGACATCAAGTCGTCTTCTAGCGGCTACTCCAACCTTTCTCACCGCGATCGGGGTATTAGGAACTTTTATTGGTTTAACTATTGGATTAAGAAACCTTCAGGTCAATACAGACGATGTTGATACGTTGCGAGCTGGCATCGCGAGCATGATCAATGGTGCCGCAATTGCTTTTTTGACATCTGTTTGGGGGGTTGGACTCAGCCTCTTGCTCAATGTGATAGAGAAGATGGTTGAGCGAAGCGCTTTGAGGCGTATCAACAGGCTTCAGCATGACATTGATTTTCTTTACCCCCGTATGCCTGCCGAGCACTCTCTTATCCATATTGCTGAATCCAGCATGGCAAGCAAGGAAGCATTGCAGGAGTTACATGAACGTATCGGGGATAGGCTTCAGGAAACCGTTAGTGGCATGAGTGAGGCCATGCAGCAGGCAGTATCAGACTCCCTGAACAATGTCATGGCTCCAGCCATTCAGGCATTGGTGGATAACGCGAGCAATCAGTCTACTGAAGTGCTCGAAAAGCTCGTGGGCAACTTCACCGAAGGCGTCAAATCGGTGGGAAGTGAGCAGAGCCAAGCGCTTGAAAGTGCCTCCGAACAGGTAAATCAAGCAGTAAGCTCAATGACTGTGAAGATGGATGAGCTCTTTACTACACTAACGGAGCAGCAAAACAGGAGTGGAGCACAGGCTGAGAATACCTCTCGTGAATTTGCACATCAGCTGGAACAGCAGCGCGAGACTGCTTTGGAGCAACAGTCTGCATTGACTCAAAAGTTCGAATATTTCATGGAGCAGATGACGCAGTCAATGGAACACCAGTTCCGTCAAACCTCTGAGCGAGATGAGCAACGTCAGCGAGCGCATGAAGAAAGCCTAAAGCAAATGTCTGAATCTCAGGCAGAGGCGATTGATAGTCAGATGGCGCTGGAAGCGAAAAGAGACCAAGATCGTGCCGCCAAATTTAGTGAGCAACAGAAAGCGGTTGAAGAAAGATTTAGTATTCTCATCGAGAAGCTTGTCAGTGAGCAGCAAGAGTTGATGAGACAGGTAGGAGAGGCTTCGAGGAGTGCTAATCAGCATCTTGATGGCATTTCTTCACAGTATGACAAGCTGTCTGGCGCGCTGGGTGAAGTCGCCAAGTCGGCTGAGCGTAGCAGTCAAAATATGACTAATAGCGCGACCCAGCTAGGAACACTGTCGGCTAATCTCCACAAGACTACTACGGTACTTGATGAGAGAGTCAAGGCTGTTACGGAAAGCCTGGATAGTGTTTCTATAAGAAATAGCGAGGTTCTTGATAATATTGCAGAACATGCAAATTCTTTATCCAAGTTGCAGGAGACTATCAGTAATACGGCCCATCAACTTGAATCCGCAGCTAGATTTGCCAATGACGGGTTCGGTGAACTAAGTAACCAGAATGAAGAATTTATAAGTAAGCTGAGAGATGAGTTTAACCGGCTGGGTGAGTCTCTTAGTGAGCAGGTGGGAAATATTGAAAAGCAAGCAGAAGAGTGGCTCAGGGCGTACAGCAAGGAAGTTCGTGAGCAGGTCTCTGAACGTATGGAAGAATGGAATAAAAACACTCTATCCTTTGCGGATCAAATGAAGAGAACTGTGATGGCTATTAATGGTATTGTGGATGATTTGGAGCGTCGTTAATGAAGCTTTATAGACGTGAAAAAGCCACAGTCGATGAGGAAAATCCATATTGGATGTCATTTTCTGACATTATGTCAGCCTTGTTGATCATTTTTATATTGGCGTCGGTAGTGCTAATAGTTCAGATCATGGAGATTCGTGAGCAGCTGGAAGAGCAGCAGCAGGAATTCACGGAAGAAATTCAGATGCTCGGTCAGGCGGACGAAGTCAGAAGAACTATTCTCCATGAGGCTGCTGACGAGCTTCACCGTCGGGGTATTCGGGTTTCTGTCAGTGAAAATGATACCGTATTAAGCATACCGAATGAGATTCTAGGGTTTGAAACTGCTGAATTTGATATTGGACCGCAGTATCGGGAGACTGCCTCACAAATCGGTAACGTCCTGGCTGAGGTGATTCTCAAGAACAACAGAATTAAATATCTCGACACTGTTTTTGTCGAAGGGCATACAGATAACCGTCCTTATCACGGAATGAGTGGAAAGGGAAACTGGGGGCTTTCGGCATTTCGGGCAATTTCTCTGTGGCAACATTGGCTAAACGTTTTGCCGGATAATCGAAGTCTGGAAAGCTTGACCAACCTGGATGGGCTGCCGGTATTTTCAGTTAGTGGCTATGCCGAAACACGTCCTGTCACAGATGTTCAGGTATCCGAGGAAGATCTCCGGACCAATAGAAGGATAGATATAAGGTTTACGATACGTCGGCCTACAGTAGAAGATTATCAAAATATCCAAGATAAATATGCGGATGAGTCGTTGTGATACTGCCATCTCTCGAGGTAGTTAATATAACTTGGAAGGCTCTTTCACTAGAGCCTTGGGATGAGATCACTTCGTCAGCAAAAAGGGTTGAGAACGATGCTGGGCGAGGTGAACTTTATCAAAAAGCTGAAGGGGAAATTAAAGAGGTTGCCAATAATAAAAGGTTTGAGGTGCTACCAAGCCTGCTCATGAAAAGAGTGGCCGTGCGCGCACTCACCCAGCTATGGCTCGATGATCCTGAAGTTCTGAAGAAATTGATTAGCCCTAGGCTTCTTGATGTCATCGTTGAAGCTCAGCAGCCTCGCCTAGGCAGAGTGCCTCTTCTCAATATTCTCCAGCTCTATTTCCAGGAATTCGACAACTTGGATCGCCTGCCTTCATCAAGCGATGGTTCGCTGAGAGAATCCATTGAGAAAACTCTTATTGATCAGGCAAGTAAAATAAAGGTTGTGAAAGAAGAACTGGCTATTGATGATCTTATAGACGTTGTCAACCGCCAAAGCGACTGGATCCTGACAGTTGATGGGCCGTCTCAGTTAGTGAAGTATGCTGTCAATAATAGTATTTCGCTGCAGGAAACATTCTCTAGGTTCGGATTATTGGGGGTTGACGGGGGCCGTTATTCGGATATTTGTCGTGCGCATTATTATTTAGAAAAGTTAAAGTACGTTGACGAGAATGAGTGGTCGCCGATTTTTGATGAACTTTTGCACCAGGATGTGTCGAGGGCGCCCTATCGGAGCGAGGGTAAGAGGATTGGCCATGCAGCCCTTGAGATCCTTATTGATCGTGTAGCGGAGGCGAGCGAAACTTGGCAAGATTTCATGTTGAGCTTGGCTGGTGATCCGCGTGTATCAAGTAGGGTTAAGAGCTACCGAGAGTGGTGGGCGCCTTTAGGCGAAATGCGTGTTGAAAAGGTTAGGGGGTGGCTTTCGAAGCAGGATCTTCGCCTCTTTCTTCAAGCGCTGGAGCAGTATGGGGAAACAACCAATAATGCAGAATTAAAGAGGATGTTTCCCGCTAGGAGAACATTCCTGGAGGGGCTTTTCAGGCTCAAGATGATCAAGAGTACCAGGCTGATGCTCGGCAGCAAGGCTGAGCACTCAGTAAAAAGAATCTTGAAGGATGAGCTGAAGGTTAACTATATAAAGTTAAATGGTCAGCTTTCCGACAAGGCGATCATATACTTGGATTGTGGAGACTTCCATTTAATAGAGGGTTCACATAGTTTCAAACTTTGGGTTTACCTGGCTCCACCGAGTCGCCGGTATATTGGATATGAGGTGTCAGCATTATCTCATTCTGACTTGACAATCCTGTTGCCCAAAGAATATCGGAAAGAGTATCCTAGCTTGAATCACGCTGCCATCGTTCATGCTCCTTCTACTTGGCAGAATAAAGTATTTGAGTTTTTGGCTAATAATGGTATTGAGTTGGATATTGAAGCCTTGCTGAGAAAGGAAGATTACAAGCGATATATTTCCAGGTTTGGTATGCCAGTTGTGAAGCCTGTACCACCGGTTATAATTCCATCGCCGGCTGAAAAACTTAATACTGCTGCTAAAAATAAAAAATTTGATGAGTTGGCAAAAAGGAATCATTTTGAAGGCGTCTCGTCACCTTTGGCAATTCAGGTTATGATTTATTTATATATGTATCCAAGTAGCAAGGCAAGAGATGCTTCTAAATATTTAGGCCTGCCATTGACAGACATTAACTATATCTTGCACTGGGATCTGAAAGGTTATTGTCAGCAAGCGCCTGATTTCAAATGGGTTGTTACAGAAGATGGTGAGAGCATATTGAGGAACAGTGGGGTTCTCGATGATGAAGAGTAGACTTCGAAAAATCCTGAGAAGTATTCTCCCTGATGGAGATAATCACCAAGGTGGTGCAGAGAGTTTTCACCTAACATTTGATGATGATGGTGTCAAACTATATCTTGATAAGCATGAGCTTGAGATATTTCTTTCGGGTAAGGGGTCTCCCAACCTTAACTTGCAAGGGGTTGTTCTTCGTATGCTCGAAGAGCAGGGGCTTGCCACGCGGTTTCCTAACGGTTTCAGCCTTGACGTGCCCGTCGCTGCTTCGCTGGATGATGAGCAAATAGAAATTCTGGTGCTTCCACCCCAGTTTAAGGGAGAGTTTACGGCATCCATCAAAGGTCACTCTAACAGCAAGGGATTTTCTGTAAAGGTTCTTCCAGTTTTTAATGGAGGTCAGGTTCCCTGTCGTATCAAAGGTGCTCTCATGGAAGTCGGTCCTGATAATCGCTACTTGCTAGATTACTCACAGTTGATAGCATTTCAGGCGCTGGAAAAGCATTCAATGCTACCTGAGAATCTTAGGAAGAGCAGTGACAACCTACGACTTCTAGCTTCACTGCAGATGGCCAAGCGAAGCGGTATGAACATTGACTTGAGCCATTTCGAAAGAATCAATGTTGAAAAGGCAGAAGAGGTTGGAGTTATTGCAAAACAGTTGCCTGATGGTAGCTTGGAGCTTTTTCCTAGTGTTGGCGATGGCTTGGATGAAATTGAAAATAGACTTGGTCAGTTGGATATTAATTCAGATGGCGGTGTGATTAGAATAAAGAACAAGGTGGTCATACTTGACGAAGAAAGGATGAGCGGTGTTAGAGAGGTAATGAATAATCGCCGCATTCCCTCAGAAAGCGTAGTTGACTTTATCAATTCTCCCTCTGCTTTTCTTGATGCTTCTTTGGTTAATCTAGACCTTGGTTTTTCAGTTCGCGTGCTTGGTGTAGGCAAGATAAAGCATATGGATTTTGGAGGCTTGGAACAAGGGAATAACGACTGGTTTGGCGTTGAACAGTCATCCTCACCTCCCGAGCTTATCAATAAGCTCATCAAAAGCCATGAGGAGCTTGAGGATTTTCAGAGGAAACTAGATGTAGCTTGTTCTCAAGGAGCGCAGACTGTTGACTATCAAGGAGAGTGTGTCGACATATCGAATATCAAGAATCTAGAAAGTATTCTTGGTAAGGTGGCGAGCCGTCTTGATGAAAAAGAGCAGTTAGAAGAAGATTTTTATCAAACTGTCGATAGAACTGATACCCAGGTTGGTATAATTGTTAAAGATGCCGAAGACAACGGTGAATCCTTAAGAACCAGGCTCGATGCGTACACGGTAAAGAACCAACCTGACTGGGAGATTTATGCCAGGAAGCCTTTTCCCCACCAGGAAGAGGGGGTGAACTGGATGCTGAAGCTGATTGAACTAAGTACTCTGGATAAAGGTGATAGTTTTGAGCGTATCCAAGGGGGGGTTCTAGCTGATGACATGGGGTTAGGTAAGACATACATGTCACTCGTGGCCATTAATGAGTATCTATTACACAGCAGACGGAATGAGTTGAAAGAGAAACCCATTCTCATTGTTGCCCCTCTTAGCCTTGTGGAGAATTGGGAGCAGGAGGTTTCACTGACTTACAAGACTATTCCTTTTAAAGATGTCAAGATCCTCCAGTCTGGCCGAGATCTTGCCGAGTTCAAGAAGAAAGGAGAGAAACGGGAGTCCGTACAGGCTTCAGAGCTATTGAACGAAGAGGGCCAGATGGACCAGGATAAGGTTCGATTTGCTCTCCATGTTGGGCCAGATGCAGGCTCAAAAAGACTCGATGTCAATAGACGACTCGTTGTTACGACGTATCAAACTCTCCGTGACTACCAGTTCTCACTATGTCTCGTTGACTGGGGAATGGTCATCTTTGATGAGGCCCAAAATCTCAAGAATCCCAATACGCTGCAGACACATGCAGCAAAGGGGCTTAATAGCGATATCAAGATATTGGCTACTGGTACTCCTGTTGAGAACTCTCTCGGTGACTTCTGGTGCCTGATGGATACTGCGCAGCCTGGATTGTTGGGAGATTGGGTTTATTTCAGAGATAAATGGGTGTCCCCTATACTACGTGCCTCTGAAGACGAGAAGGATTCCATTCGTCAATCGGTTGGTCAAGATCTACGTTCTGCAGCCGGTGGCTTTATGCTGCGTCGCATCAAGGAAAATCAACTCTTAGCTCTTCCTACTAAGAGTATATATAGTGGTGTGCCTGCATCATCGCATAACGTTTCCTACAGTCCAAAGCTTTCATCTGTTATGAGCGGTGCTCAGCTATCCCATTACGATGAAGCGATAGAAGCCTATCGAAAACTTAGGGCTGAAGCAGATGATGTCAGAGGCATCGCTCTTTCGACACTGCAGAAATTGAGGACAATATCGCTTCACCCGCGTGCTGGTGCACCATTGCAGTCCTTGATTTCCAATCCTGAGTCATACCGAGAGATTATGTCTCAATCTGCCAAGATGAGGGTTGCCCTCAATATTCTTGATGAGATAAAGATGGCTCGTGAAAAGATTATTATATTTATTATTTCAAAAAATGTGCAACGTTTCGTGAAGATATGGTTGGATAAAATATATGGGCTTGATGTCAATATTATAAATGGCGATACATCTGCGGTAGAAAAGAAAGGGGATAGCCTCACTAGGAAGGGCTTAATTGAGCAGTTTGAATCTGTTCAGGGCTTCAATGCCATTATCATGTCACCGGTTGCTGCAGGTGTTGGTCTGACGGTTGTGGGCGCTAACCATGTCATTCATCTGGAACGCCACTGGAACCCCGCTAAAGAGGCACAGGCTACCGATCGGATTTATCGTATTGGCCAGAGGAAAAATGTCTATATTCATATTCCTACCGCCTTACATCCTGATTACGACTCCTTTGATGTTCATCTCGACCGATTACTCAGCGGAAAGCTTCTATTAAAGGATGCCGTTGTGACCACTGATGTGGTCAGCGAAGGTGAAGTGTTGAAGTCGCTAGGGCTTGAGTAGTACTAGATTTACACAATTGTTGTTAATTCCTGGATAGGCTGAGTGCTCGGATTCCATTTGACTACCGCTACGGGAGATGCTGCTATGCTGCTTTTGAGGCCGTTCGCTAGTACTTCAGAATCTCTCGCTTCGCCGCCATAATCCTAGTCTGGGGTTATGTAGCGAAGGATACTGTGACTATGTTCATAGTTGTACCCTTCGCTAAATTACGGGCTTCTCTCCTGAGCCTCAGCCAAGGACCAGGCCGTCAACGAGGAAGTTCGCCGATATTACAGTGCTTTGAAAGCTGTCTATATTGGTAGATTTCGCTCCAGATCAGCTTAATGGATAAGGCTGTATCAATTACAATCGTGGATACTTACAGTTCTTCAATCCTAAATATCTGTAAGCAACTCTAAGATTTTCGTCAGTAGGCTCTTCGTCACGCAGCCATCTCACAGGTATCCCTAAATACTTCGCCCACAGAGCTGCTTTTTTGAATTCTCTCCATTTGTCAAGTTTTGCACAAATCTCTATGTGCTGGTTTAGGGCCCGATAGAAAGTGTTTCCTGCTCTATACTTTCCATACTGAAACGATTTCTGAAAATGCTGATGTGCTTTTTCAAAATCATCCTTTCTATAGTAATAGCCGCCATACAACCAGTCCGCTACCCACGGAAGTTGCTTGTCAAGATTATATGCTTGTAGTGAATTGCTAAAGTTATCGATATCTTTTAATGTAATATTATTATCGTTTATCATGGTCAATGCTATTGGCATCAACAGGGAAAAGCCTTCGGGTACGTTGATATGGCTATTATCATACGCATACTCAGGCACTTTGGCAGCATAGTTACCATATCTTTTTGCCAGCCAATTGACCATTGCTCTATCGATAGATCTTTGGTGCAATATATGTTCAGATATAGGATGTCTAGCTCGCTGACACTTCTCATGAAAGAACGGTAAGTACGAAGATAGCATTTTATATTTTAGCTTTTGTGCAGAAATATTTTCATCTATTTTTCGTAACTGAATCTCTTCAGAGTAATTTTTCTGGAACTCATCGATGTCTTCTCTAATCCAGTATACATATTGTTTTATTTGGTCTGTTAGCTGGAATAATGTCTCAGCGCCATAGTTTCTCTTAACGTCTTGTGCTAATGAAGTCAGAATTAGCGATAGAGATATAGTGGCTAGTATGCTGTCCTTTACTTCACTCGGTATCTTCTTTCCATTGTTTTCCTGAGCTTCCAGCGAGTCGCGGATATTTTTTGTCAATCCGAGCATGCTGGGTATAGACTTTCCGTGCGTCCATTTACTAGCATTTTTGAGGTTATTCTCCAATCTATTGAAAACATCCTCGCTATCAGCTGGTTTATGGAATTGAGTTTGAGAGAGTTCGGTTATAGAGTATGCCCATTTCATTGCGTTGGCTATCGGCCATACTATTTTCCCATCTCTTTCTTCTGGGAGATACCAGAAGTCTTCTTCGGGCCATACTGCGTCCGACCTTAAGTCTTGGTATATTAGATATGCCAAGCTTGATTCCGTAACACAAGCTTCTATAGCAAAGTTTTTTATAAAGTATAGGACGGTATCTCTTTGACTCATGAAGGTACCTTGACCAACTAGCAGCTCTTTATAGCTTTCGTGTAATTTGTTGGCTACTGAGCATATCTGGGCAGCTACTATAGGACAGGAAATAGAATCTGTGAGATAAGTGTTTATTGAGGGAATCAGGGCATTAAATTGTGCCTGTAAATGCCCTTCCTCTCGGGCAAGCCTTTCAATTTGCTTTTGAATTTTCTTTTTTTCTGCTTCACTCGTATTTGTATCCTCTTTGACTTCATTCTTGCGAGGTAGAATGCCCATAGTAGATACAAAATATTTGATAGCCTCTCCCAAGGAGGGATAAGTATATTGAGTTATCATGTGTATAGTTAGGCCTCGGTTTTTAGCCGAGGCCTTGACTCCATGTTTATTTGTTGTTTGGATTGAACTGCTTGCCGCGGTTTCCATGAGCCTTGGAATTCTCGCGATTTGTGCCAGTAGTACCGCGATTGGGATTAAGCGCCCTAGAGCGGTCATTTTGTTGTTGCTGGTTAGATTGCTTGGAATGTTTCATGTGTTGGCTCTCTCCTGTGGGTGAGAGTGAATCTTATAAAATTGACCTCGACTCGGACCAACCTCTTTTTGGCGACGAACTTTTCCGTTCTGTCGATCCCTGGTATCCAGGACTGCTTCTAGCCCTTATCCCTGCACCCCCTTGCCACCTTCACTCCGCTGCCTGAGCAGCTGATACATCAGGTGAGCGAAGCGTTTCTCTATCCCGCCGTCTTCCAGTATCGGCATGGACATCTTCTCTTGGTCAGCCAGTGCATCGAGCAGTACGTCGTTGAGCCGCTTGGGTAGCAGGCCCTTCATGGCGTCTTCGAGGCTGTAGCTGTTGACCTGTCCCATGAGGTCTTCATCGCGCTCCAGGCGTGTGGCGAGGCCATTGGCGAAGTGGAGCTTGTCGTCGTCCTGGATCTCGGCCCCGTAGAGATCATTCAGGGTGTCGATGATCTCATCCAGCTTCTTCTTCTCCGGATCTTTCGGGGTACCGGAGCCGACCTCGGTGATCGAATCCAGGCCGAATTCGCCTTCTTCCTCTTCCAGGCGTAGCTCCTGCTCCTGATGCTTGGTCTGGCGGTAGTGCGTCAGCTCCAGCTCGCTGACATCCAGCTCCGGGTCGCCCAGGCGGTCTTCACGCAGCAGTGGGCTCAGGTGTTTGGCGAACACGCAAAGCTGCTCCAGCTCGGTGTCTTCGTAGGCGATGATCTGCGAGAGAAACTCATAGGCGCGTACGAAGCTCTTGAGGTTCTTGCGGAACAGATCGAGCTCATCACGGGAGGTACCTGCATCCTTTAGCTCTTGCTCGGCACGCTTCAAGCCCATCTCATCGCCGTTCTCCTCGGCAGTATTACGCGCATCACGCCAGACACGAATCTGCTCGGTCAGCGCGACATAACGCTTGTTGAAGCGATCACGCGCCGGGTCACAGTAAAACGACAGCTTCGATGACGGCGCCTTGGGGTCGAAGAAGGCTTCAGCAAACTGGGTGACTTCCTGGCCGTGATAGATACCGGTGTCATCCAGGCTCTGCTGCATGTCATAGATGACCTGCGGATCTGACACCGTGGCCAGCTCGCTTTCCCGGTAGTAGGGCGCGAAGGCATCCAGGATGTCCTGGGTATCATTGAAGAAGTCGAGGATGAAGGTTTCCTTGCCGGGGAAGAGGCGATTGAGGCGCGAGAGAGTCTGCACGCACTCCACGCCCTGCAGCTTCTTGTCCACGTACATGGCGCACAGCTTGGGCTGGTCGAAGCCGGTCTGGTACTTGTTGGCGGCGATCATCACATTGAAATCGTCGCTGTCGAGCGCCGTGGCAAGGTCGCGGCCTTTTACGCCGGCATTGAGCAGGGCGCTGGCCTCGGTGACTTCCTCAGGGATGACATCATCGGCCGGTACGCTTCCCGAGAAGGCCACCAGCGGGTGCACGTCGTCATAGCCCTTGTCTTTCACATAGGCGAGCATCGCCAGCTGATAGCGCACAGCCTCTTGCCGACTGCTGGTGACCACCATCGCCTTGGCCTGACCGTTGAGCAGGTGGCGCACGTTATGGCGGAAGTGCTCGACGATGACTTCGACCCGCTGATTGATGTTGTGCGGGTGCAAGCGTACCCAGCGCGCCAAGGTGCGGCTGGCCTTCTTGGAATCTACCTCTATCTCTTCGCCATTCGGATGCGAGAGCTTCCATGCCGTTTTGTAGGTGGTATAGCGACGTAGCACATCGAGAATGAAGCCTTCCTCGATGGCCTGACGCATGGAGTAGAGGTGGAAGGGGCGCGGCTTGTTGCTGTCACTCGCTGGCAGCTCCGGTTCCGGGCGTACCCCGAACAGTTCCAGGGTGCGGCCCTTGGGCGTAGCAGTGAAGGCGTAGTAGCTGATGCGCTGACTGGCACTGCGCGCCGCCACGGCCGCTTCCATCACTTCTTCGCTGCTCAGCTCGGCTTCCGGGTCATTGGTCTGTCCGGCGCTATTGAGCAGGGCTTTGAGCTTGCCCGCAGACGAGCCCGTCTGGGAGGAGTGAGCCTCATCCGCGATGACGGCATAGTGGCCTTCCGCCAGCTTGGGGCGTTTCTCCAGCGCATCGAAGAGGGCAGGGAAGGTCTGCAGAGTGACGATGATGATACGAGTGTTGGCCGCCAGAGCATCCGCCAGCTGGGCTGACTTGCTGGCGCTCGCGCCTTCCCGGCTTATAGGGCACACCACGCCGTGGGCATGCTCAAATTGATAGATGGTGTTCTGCAGCTGGCTGTCCAGCACGGTGCGGTCCGTCACCACGATGACGGAGTTGAACATGCGGCTGCCATCCTCGGCATACAGGTTCGCCAGTTGATGCGCCGTCCAGGCAATCGAGTTGGACTTGCCCGACCCCGCACTGTGTTGGATCAGGTATCGGTTGCCCGCCCCCTCATTGCGTGTGGCCTCCAGCAGTTGATTGACGACCTGCCACTGATGGAAACGCGGGAAGATCATCGTTTCCTTGGTGATGCGGTTGCCTGCGAAGTCCTCGCTGGTCTTCTCCTCCAGGTGCAGGAAGCGGCCGATGATCTTCAGCCAGGCATCCGGCTGCAGTACCTGCTTCCACAGATAGTCGGTGGCATAGCTGTTGGCATCCTCCGCAGGCGGGTTGCCGGCTCCGCCTTCCTCGCTGCCTCGGTTGAAGGGCAGGAAGAAGGTCTTGTCGCCCGCCAGGCGGGTGGTCATCGCTATCTCATCCTGACGTGCCACGAAGTGCACCAGTGCCCCGCGCTTGAAGGCCAGCAGTGGTTCTTCCTTGCGGGTGATGGGGTCTTTCAGCGGGCGGTCCTTGCGGTACTGGCGCTTAGCGGCTTCCAGCGATTGCTTGAAGGCGCTCTTCAGTTCCAGCGTGGCCACCGGCAGGCCATTGACGAACAGCACGAGGTCCAGCCGTGGGTTGTAGCTGGCCTTGCCATTGCTGCTGTCCTTGGCATGCGGGGAGTAGGACACCTCCGGCACCACGCGCAGGATGTTGGCCTGATAGCGCTGCACTGACTCCGGGTTCATGGCGTGGTCTGGCATGAAACTGCACATCACTAGCGTATTGCCCGGCATCTTGAAACCGTGGCGCAACACGGCCAGCGTGCCCAGCTTCTTGAGGTGGCGTTCTACCTGCTGAATCAGCACCTGCTCAGGCTTCTGTGGATTGCTAGTGCAGAGCTTGTCCCAGCGCTCCGGCCAGGCAGCCTTCTGGTAGGCAATCACATCCTCGGGGTAGAGCGCCGTGGCGCGATCGTACTGACTCGCCTTGCCCAGTTGCCAGCCACTGGCGACGAGGCTATCGACGATGTCCTGCTGAAACTGCGCTTCCTTGCTATCAGCCATGAGGCATTCCTGCTTGTTCGTGAGGAGTCGGCATGCTGGCCTGACTCACTGGTACGTTACTGGGTGTAGCCTTCATCGGTGGCGCTGGGGGTCGTCATTACCACGCTGTCTTGCCAGTCGGCGTAGGTCTGGCCGGTGGCTTCTGTCTTCCAGTGCTCGCGCCCATTGGCTGCACGACCGGACACCACCGCGGCGGCAGCGCTGGGGCTCGAGAAGGCTTGATCGGTAGAAAAGCAGCGTAATCCCTTTTCCGCTTCGATCAGCACCCCGTTATCACAGAGTTGCTGGTAAAGGTTCTGATAGCCCCCGCCTTTGCCTGTCCAACTACCCTTGGCCAATGACCCCTTCAATACATAGAACTCGCCTTCGATTTCCTTGCCCAGCGCCTTGATACCGAAACGTGGTACCTCTGCCACAAAGAGTGGTGATGCTTGAGCACTGATGTCTGCCGGTTCGACAATCGTGCTGGAAGCTGAGGGCTTGGGTCGCTCACGCAGGAAGTCGAAGCTCAGCACCGGCAGCACGGTGCGAATCTGCTCCATGAAGAAGGCCATATCGGCGCGGTCCGATTCCGGCAAGCCGCCGTACTCGTGGGCGGTGCCATTGAGCAGGCGGCATTGGCCGGCCTCACGCGCGGCCTGCATCAACAGGCTTTCGAGATGTTTGACGTGGGCCTTGGTCAGGTTCTGGTCCTTGCTTGTCACCAGGCACACCCGCTCCCAGAAGTCCTTGCCGCCTTTGTCCTCCGGACGGTTGTGCTGTTTGAGGCGGGTGGCCACGTCATCGCTCTCACCGATGTACACCGAAGGCAGAGAGCTACCCTCGGTGGGTGGGCCGATCAGGAAGTAGATCCCGGTGCGACTGCACTCAGGGCGCTGGACCAGCTGGCTCAACTTGCCACGCGGGCCGGTGATGACATGTCCGGTCCAGTTCATGATCTCGGCGGTCATCAAGCCATTCGGTGTGCCATCGACCAGAAATAGCCGGATGCTGCGCCCCTGGGTCATACCGCCTCCGTGCGGGCAGCCTGTTGAGCTGGCACCGCGTCGGCCGGCGGCGTCCAGCCGCGCACATCGATCTTGCCGGTGACAGCGGCGGAAATAAGGGCGGAACGGCGATCCAGCAAGAGATTAGATAATGCCAATGATTCACTAATTAGTTGATCTATTTGTGCTACATCGGAATCAACAGTCTCGACAATACTGATTTGTTCTTCAAGTGAGGGGGTGGGCATAGGGATTGCCAGAATTGGTTTCTGAGAAATAGTAGTCATGGTCGTCGTATTTGAGGCTTCAATCAAATTTTCATGATGAAGTTTCGAATTCAATACCAACGTCGCAAACCTTGGGTTTATTCTCTCCGCACTAAATCTTACTTTTATTAAATGACACTCAAAAACACAGCTCTCAATTTCAGACCCCAATATGACAGCAGAAGCAATGCCTTCTCTTTTTAGAGACGATCTGACAATAAAAACATCATCCTTCTCGGCACGGAATGATGTCAGTTCCGATTCTGAGCATGTTACTCTATCAAGAGCGTCTTCTTTAACGTAGTAGTCACTGGAGTATGCGTCTTTAACGTTAATTAAAGGTGCTCCAGATCCAAATTCATGTTTCTTCTTAAACAAGCCGTTTGAAAGTCCCGATATTGTATGACGACGAAGGGGCTTAACATCCCAGTGCGCTGGCACTTCTCCCAGCCACTCCACACCGGAGTCCTTCATCGGCACATTCGGGTCTAGCCCCTTGGTGACGGCGTGTGAGATCACCGCCTGACGCTTCTCCTTGAGGAGGGCGATCAGGCGTTGTTGCTCCTCGATCAGCGCATCGATACGCGCGGTTTCGTGGTTGAGGAAGGCTGTGATATTTTCTTGTTCCCCCATGCTGGGCACGGGGAGAAATATCTCAGAAGCATCGGCCCACCTAAAATCAGTCGAGCGTTCTCGTATGCCTTTAGCAAGCGATGTAACAAAGCCTGATAATGCCATGTGACGTAATAGTCGAGCATAATAGTATGGTGTGTATTCTTTGTCTCTAGGCCGACATACCGAATAAACTGGTGTGGACTTACCATCTGAATCTGAAACGCCAATAGCACCAGCGAAAGCATCCATTGCATGTATAACCAAGTCGCCGTTACGCACGCCTTGATAGCCAATTTCTTTTACAGCGTTTGTGAAGCCATCAGCTCTTTTTTTAGAGCGAAGCGTGACGGTCCCGTCTCTGAAACAGGTTATTATTTCATCCTGATCTCTAATAGGCCGCTTGCAAATATCAAAAAGAAATTTCAGGCGTTTACTGTCCCATTGTGCAGGCACTTCCCCCAGCCACTTGACACCAGAGTCCTTGTATTCCTCATAGGCCTTGAAGCTCATGCCGACATCTCCTCGATCATCTGCTTGATGCGGTCGGTACAGGCTTTGAGGTCGGCATCGATGGCCTCCAGCGGGCGTGGCGGCACGAACTGGTAGAAGTGGCGATTGAAGGGGATTTCATAGCCTTCGATACCGAGACGGCCAGAGAGCGGGTCGCGTTTGGTGTCGTCAATCCAGGCGTCGGGGACGTGGGGCTTCACTTCACGCTCGAAGTACTCCAGCACCGATTCACTCATCGGCACGTTCTCGTAGTCGCGCAGGCCGCTGTCGGCTTCCGGATTGCCGTGCTTATCACAGCAGATATCGGCTGTGTCACTGCGCTCGCTCAGGGCGTTCAAGACGGCCTTGAGCAGCGGGGCACCGACTTTCATGCTGGCGGGCAGCTCTGCCTTTAGAGCGGCCTTGAGTACCTTGGTGAAGGCATCACGGTTGGTGAACAGGGTATCCGGCAGGGTGGCGCAGGCGGCGAGCAGGGCGCTGCGTTCTTCTTCCTTGAGCTTCTGGAGGGCCTTCTCGTCACTCAGGCGGGCGAGGCGTTCCTCATTGGCCTGGAAGTCGAGACGCAGCGGACGCTCGACGGTAATACGGCGGTAGCCGAAGTCTTCATTGGCGAAGACCTTGCTGCGCGGCGCGCCGTCTTCCGTGAGGCCCTCGTCTTCTCCAGCAAAGCTGCCGTAGAGACGCACCAGTTCATCAATCTGGCCGTCTTCCAGGTACTTGCGCTTGCTGCCAAGCGACTTGCGCATCTTGCTGCCCATGTCACCGGCGTTGATCAGCTGCACCTTGCCCTTGCGTGCCTGCGGCTTGCGATTGGAGAGAATCCACACATAGGTGGCGATGCCGGTGTTGTAGAACATGTCTGTCGGCAGCGCGATGATGGTTTCCACCATGTCGCGGGTAAGCAGGTAGCGGCGAATCTCCGACTCACCACTGCCGGCACCGCCGGTGAACAGCGGCGAGCCATTGAGGATGATGCCGATACGCGAGCCGCCATCGCTGGGCGCACGCATCTTGGAGACTAGGTGCATGAGGAACAGCAGCGAGCCATCGGAGACACGCGGCAGGCCGGGGCCGAAGCGACCATCGTGGCCCTTGAGAGTGTGCTCATCGGTGATCTGCTTCTGCACCTTCTTCCAATCCACACCGAAGGGCGGGTTGGAGAGCATGTAGGCGAAGCGCTCACCGGCCAGCTGGTCATCGGAGAGGGTATTGCCGAGCTTGATCTGATCAATGCCCTGGCCCTTGATCAGCATGTCGCCTTTGCAGATGGCGTAGGACTCTGGGTTGAGCTCCTGCCCGTGCAGCGAGACGCTGACGTTGTGGCTGATGTCCTGAATGTAGGCATCGCCCTCGGAGAGGAAGCCACCGGTGCCGGCCGTGGGGTCATACAGGGTGACGATACCACCGGGCGCGATGTGTTCTTCTTCACCGGTCATCAGCAGTGAAGTGGTGAGGTGGACGATATCGCGCGGGGTGAAGTGCTCACCGGCGGTTTCGTTGGAGCTCTCGGCAAATTTGCGGATCAGCTCCTCGAAGATGGTGCCCATCTGGTAGTTGCTGACGGCCTCCGGGCTGAGGTCGATCTCCGCGACGCGCTCGACCACCTTGTAGAGCAGGTTGTTGTTGCTCAGCTGCAGGACGAAGTTCTCGAATTCGAAGTGCTCGAAGATTTCGCGTGCACTTGGGCTGAAGGCCTGAACGTAGCTCATGAGGTCTTCAGAGGTCTGGGTCGCGGAGAGTGTGCCCAGGCTAAGCAGTGACGCATTGAAGAACTCGCGCCCGGTGGCACGCATCAACAGCTTCTCGCGCAGGGTATCCGGCTTGTCGGCGTTCTCCTCCGCCACGGCCAGTGTCTTGGCCTTGGTGTCTTGCAGTACGCATTCCAGGCGGCGCAGCAGGGTGAAGGGCAGGATGATGCGCCCGTATTGAGATTGCTTGAAATCGCCGCGCAGCAGGTCCGCGATGGACCAGATGTAACTCGCCAGCTGGGAATGACTTTCCGTGTTCACGATGATGCTCCCGCGTATGGAACTGCTTTAGGAATTGCAGATAAGGCTGTAGGGGCATGATAGCGCGTCATGCACCATGACTAAATCAGGGTATGGCGAGGTGCGTCGCATATTCAGGCAGTTAGCGAAATACCATCGTCCGAGAGGGGAGGGGTAGATCGCATGCGATGCGCAGATGGAATCTGTGATATCTGTATGACTACCAGCATGTAGCACTGATTATCAGAGGCGTAGTGACAAATGGAGTGTCTGGACAAGCGCGCGCTTTATCTGCAGGAAGTCAGCAGTTGTGGTGGGGTTCGGGCGGCTGCGGAGCATCTGGATGTGAATCCTTCTGTCGTGACGCGTCAGATCCGGAGTCTGGAGAATGAGCTGGGCGTGGCGTTGCTCGAGAGAAATGGTCGCCATGTACTGCCCACGGAGGCGGGGAGACTGGTGCTGGAGAGTTATCTCGCACAGCGGCAACTCAACTCCGAGCTTCGCGATACGCTGTCACGCTGGAAGAATCTGCAGACGGGGCAGGTCACTGTCTCTGTCGGTGATGGTTTCGTGGACAGCTTCATCAAGTCGGTGCTGAGCACCGTCGCAAAGCGTTATCCGGATGTGATGATCGATATGCGGACCGGCATCTATGTGCCGCGCGAGCCTCATGAGATGGTCTTGCATGATGAGGTGGATATCGCGGTGACTTACGGCCCGGTGGTAGACCCACGTCTGGTCGTGCATTCCTTTGCCCGCGGGCCTCTATGTGCTCTCGTGGCGAGGGATCACCCCTTGGCAGATCATGAAAGCGTCTCCGTGGCGGAGTTGTCGCGTCACAAGTTGATCTTCCTGCCGGAGGTCTCGGGGTCGCAGCGTCTGGTCAATGACATCTTCCGTACGGCAGGCCAGGTCGCGACGCCTTCCTACCGCTGCAATCTGCACTCCATTTCGCGCCGGATGGCCTGTGCTGGCATCGGTGTCGCCTTCATGACGGCAGCCGCTGCACGTGAAGAGATCTCGGCGGGCCTCCTGTCTGCCATCCCCATCGAGCACCCTTTGGCAGAGGCGACCCAAGGCAATCTGGTACGCAGAGTCGGCAGACGGCTGACGCCGGCTGCCGACTATCTATGGAAGGTGATGATGGGGATGCACTGACTTAACTCGCCATCATGTAGACCCCTGGTCCGATGGCCCAGCCCAGAGAGAGCCATAGCATCAGGAAGGCCGACCAGGCGATCAGGAAGCCAAGTGCCAGCGGTAGCATGGTGGCCACGAGGGTGCCGAGACCCATTTCCGGTTGATAGCGCTGCATGTAGACCAACGCCACCGAGAAGTAGGGGCTCATCGGCGAGATGATGTTGGTACTGGAATCCCCGATACGGAACATCGCCTGCACGAAGGCAGGGTCGAAATCGATCATCATCAGCATGGGCACGAAGACCGGTGCCATCAGTGCCCATTGCGCGGAGCCGCTCGTCATGAAGATGTTGAGCACTGCCGTCATCACGATGAAGGCACCGACCAGCGGGAGGCCGGTAAAGCCCGTGCTTTGCAGGATATCGGAGCCTTCAATGGCAATGAACTGACCCAGCTCGGACCACTTGAAGTAGGCGATGAACTGCGAGATCGCGAAGAACAGCACTAGCGTCGGGGCCAGCTCGCTGGCGGATTCCGCCATCTTCTGTGGGACATCGCGACTGCTGGTGATCTTGCCGACAGTCGCGCCGTAGACAAGCCCTATCAGTACGAAGTACAGGAACATCAACGGCACGAGAGACTTGAGGAAGGGAGAGGGGATCAAGCCGCCATCGGCATTGCGTAGCGGTGAAGCCTCAGGCAGAACCGCGATCAAGACAAGTGCTACATAGGCCAATGTGGCCAGACCGACGCGCTTGATGCCGGTCCATTCTTCAGGCTTCAGCTCAGGCTTTTCGCCCTGTGCCGTGAAGTCCTTGCCCATGGGCAGGACACGTTGCAGACGCGGCTCCACTACCTTGTCGATGATGAGAGTCCCGACGATGGCTAGCACGAACACCGAGCAGGCGACGAAGTAGTAGTTGTCGACGGGGGAAATGTACGCCTCGGGATCCACGAGTCTGGCGGCATCCGTGGTGATGCCGGAAAACAGAGCGTCGCCCACGGTCACGAACAGACTGGCATCGTAGCCGGCGCCTGCAGCTGCATAAGCTGCCGCAGCACCGGCGATGGGGTGACGGCCCACGGAGTGGTACACCATCGCCGCCAGCGGGATGAGGATCAGGTAGTTGGCATCCGAGGCGATACTGCCGCAGATACCTGCCATGAAGACGCAGAACGTCAGCAGGACCGGTGGCGCTTTCGCGACGCTGACCTGCATGAGCGTGGACATGAGACCGACCTTGTCAGCCAGTCCAATCCCGAACATGACGACCAGGATGAGCCCCAAGGGCGGGAAGTTGATGAAGTTGCTGACCACGCTGGTCAACATGAACTCCAGACCCTCAGGTGATACCAGGCTACGCACATGTACCACGGCATCGCTTTGCGGATTGACGGCAGACACACCGAGTAGATCCAGCACCGCTGAGGCGACGATGATCAACCCTGCCAGAATCGTGAACAGAATGAAGGGGTGAGGGAGCTTGTTCCCTGTACGTTCGATGGATGCGAGAACGGCTTGCATTGTTGTTGTCCTTGTTATGTTGATCTGACCGACTTGTTCAATCGCGTGCCAGCAAGTCCTTGGCCAACGACAGGAAGACACCGCCCGCGACCGGCAGGATGTCGTCATTGAAGTCGTAATGCTCGTTGTGCAGGTAGGCACTGTCGCCGTTGCCGACGAAGAAGAAGCACCCGGGGATTTCCCTGAGGTAGAAGGCGAAGTCCTCAGCGCCCATGGTGGGCATGTAGTCCAGCTTCTTGATGTCATCACTGACCTGATGATGGCGAGCGATCTCGAGTACCTTGTCAGACCATTCGGCGTCATTGAGGAGGGGCGGAATCTCGAGCTCATGTGCCATTCGGTAGCTGGCGCCATGCGCGCTGCACACGCCTGAAATGACCTGCTCAAGCTGGCCGGCCAGTGCATCACGTGAAGAAGTGCGGTCACTGCGGATGTTGATCAGAATCTCGGCTTCGCCCGGGATGATGTTGGCTGCATCACCGGCATGGAAGGCGGCTATCGTGATCACGCCCGCTTCCAGCGGTGATTTGTGGCGTGCGACCAGTCCCTGTAGTTGCTGAATGATCGAGGTACCCACGTAGATCGCATCCACTGCCAGGTGCGGCATGGCGGCATGCCCGGTTTTCCCTTCGACAGTGACTCGGAAGGTGTCGTTACCCCCCATGGCCGGTCCGGGCTTGACGAATACCTGACCGGCTGGGAAGTTCGGACGATTGTGGTAGCCGAATATCGCGGAGACTTTCGGATTCTCCAGCACACCTTCTTCGATCATCCGCGCCGCGCCGTTACCGCCTTCCTCCGCCGGCTGGAAGATCAGCTTCAGGTGCCCTGACAGGGTGCCGCGCTGCTCCATGATGGCTTCTGCCGCCAAAAGGAGTGTGGCGGTATGGCCATCATGTCCGCAGGCATGCATCAGCCCACGCTTGGTGGAGCAGTGCGAAAAGATGTTGGCCTCATCAATCGGCAGCGCATCCATGTCCGCGCGAAAGGCGATCACGGGCCCCGGGCGACCAGTGTCCAGCTCTGCCAGAACCCCCGTCTCTGCTATCCCTTCGGTGACTTGGTAGCCCAGCTCACGCAGTCTCTCTGCGACCACCTTCGCTGTTTGGGTCTCCTCGAACTTCAGCTCGGGGTGCTGATGGAAGTGGTGCCTGAGCGATCTGGCCGTCTCTAACTGACTGTCGGTAAACATTGATTGTCCTTGTTCTAGTTTAGGAACTGCTTGACTACGCTAGAACAAGGCGGGAGCACGAAGGGAGACCAGAGAGCGGCGTGTTTGTTGACCTGAGTGCAACGAATATCAGAGGGCGCTCATTTTCTTGTCTCTGAATTTGCCGGTGTAGCGGGCAAAGGTGATTACCGGTGATGCATTCTGTCTCGCACAGCTCGGCCCCTAGTGGGGGCTGCAAAAAGCAGCTGATCGACACGTGCAAGAAGCGCTGCTTCCATAACCTATTCAAGAGGTCGGTCAGTCATGTCTACGGAGGGCCGGGTCCTGCCCATTCGTGGTTTAAACTTTATGTTAAAGCGGCCTTGTAGGGCGATTCTGATCTTGAAGGTGAGTGGGGGTGGTTTATTATTTCTACTGAAAACGGAATTTAAGGTCGCTTTTCTACGTGAAAATAAACCAGCTGCTGCACAAGATCCCGTATGGCGCTGTCGTGACGACCGCCTGGCTGGCGTCACATGGCGTCACCTCTGATCAGGCGCGTAAGCTGGCCAACAGTGGCTGGCTGCAACGCGTGGGGCACGGCGCTTACTGCCAAGCGGGGGAGCCTCTTACCTGGGAGAGCGCTGTTTTCGCCCTGCAGGCGAGCGACGACACGGACTTACCACCGCTGTGGCCGGGTGGCCAGACGGCCCTGGCACTGCATGGCTTTGCCCACTATCTGCCGATGGGGGAGAGCACAACACACCTGTATGGCAAGGAGGCAGCTCGGCTGCCCCGTTGGTTGAATGATGCCGAGTGGGCAGGGCGGATGATGCTTCACTCTGAAAAGGGCCTGCCAGCGCAGCTTCCCGGCAGCTTTACGGACTACGCATCGGATTGCAGGGCCTTCAGTTTGCAGGTATCGACCCCAGAACGAGCGGTCCTGGAGTGGGTCGCCGTGACGCCGAATGAGCTGCTGTTCAGCAGTGAGTTGGTGGATACCTTCGGCGGGCTCAATACGCTGCGCCCCCGCCGGCTGCAGGCATTGCTAGAGGGGTGCCGTTCGGTGAGAACGAAGCGTGCCTTCCTGGTGCTGGCTCGCCACGTCGGGCATGCCTGGTACCGACGACTGGAACCAGGCCGACTGGACCTTGGCAAAGGTAAGCGGCAGCTCTGCCAGGGCGGCAGGCTGGATAGGGAATATCACGTGACGGTGCCGGAGGCGTTCCTGCATGCCGATTGAAGCTCGCTACCACGAACAGGTCAGTCTGCTGGTCTCGCTGCTGCCGTTTTTCAAGCCGAGCCGTGCTTCGCCCTCAAGGGCGGCACGGCCATCAACCTCTTCGTGCAGCCATTACCTCGTCTATCGGTCGACATCGACCTGGCCTACCTGCCGCTGGAGCCCCGTGACAAGGCGCTGCGACGCTGTCGTGAGGCGCTGTAGCGGCTCACAGAGTCCTTCAGCGCTCGGCTGCCAGGCGTACGCGCCGAGCTTCAGGATAATCGCCGAGACGAGCTGAGAATCCTGGTGCGCCGAGGGCGTAGCCAGGTGAAGGTGGAGGTATCGCCGGTACTGCGTGGCACTCTTCACCCGCCCCAGGAGCGCGATGTCGTGGAAGCCGTGGAGGACGATTACGGCTTCGCGGCGGTGCAGGTGGTGTCACTACCGGACCTGTATGGCGGCAAGATCTGCGCCGCGCTGGATCGCCAGCACCCCAGAGATCTCTTCGATGTGAAGCTGCTGCTGGACCAGGGCGGCCTGGATCGCAGCGTGTTCGAAGGCTTCCTGGTCTATCTGCTGGGGCACCCGAGGCCCTTGAACGAAGTGATCAACCCGCGACTAAAACCGCTTGACGACGTCTACCGACAGGAATTTGTCGGGATGGCCAGGGCTGATATCCCGTTGCAGCAGCTCGAGGACGTACGGCACGAACTTCTGACGCGGCTGGGCCAGCTGATGACGGATGAGGATATCCGCTTCCTTATGGCCTTCAAGCAGGGGGCGCCTGACTGGACGCTGTTTCCGCTGTCAGGCGCTGATCAGCTGCCAGCCGTGCGCTGGAAGCTAGCCAATATCCAGAAGATGGGGGCTGACAAGCACCGTCAGTCACTAACGCTCCTGGAGCAGGCGCTGGGTAGCCTTCGGAGATGACGCCTAATACCCCCAGCGATGTACCGGCCTAAGTAGACTTCTCTTTACATCCCTGAGGCGCTAGGCTATTACGCATAGTTACGCTAGGCGCAGGGGATAACATGGCGGGCAGCTGGGAAGCTCTATTCCAGTGGAGCATCACCAAGGCCATGTCTGCCGGCGGCTGGGAGTACGTCAGCTGGCTGGAATTGCCCCACTATCGCCTCATCGAGCGTGAGGAGGAACGCCTGCTCCTGGAAGTGGCCGGGGAGGGCTACGGCCTTACCTCGGTCAACGATGTCCGCTCTGGCAAGCCCCACGACGCCGAGAAGCAGCGCCTGGCCGAGATCATCGACCGGCTCAACGACCTCTACGGCGCCGAGGTCAGCGACGATGACAAGCTGCACTTCGCCAACGGCATCGCCGACCGCATCGAACGCGACGAGGCGGTAATGGCCCAGGTGCGCAACCATAGCGAGGACCAGGTGATGCACGGCCTCTTCCCGAAGAAGGTCACCGACGCCGTGCTCGACGCCCTAAGCGACCACGAGAAGCTCAGCATGCCGCTGCTGGAGGACGAGGAGACAGGAAGGCAGTTTGCGCTGTTGATCCTGAGGTTATTGGCGGGAAGGTCGAGCCGTGACTTGCGTGCTGAATAGCGGTTTAGGGGAGGAGGCTAACGTGACTGATAACAACCTGCAGCCACCATGCAGAAAAAGGCAACAGGCACGTTCATTGGGGATATGCAGTATGCACGATAATCCGTGGTGTGCTGACAAGCTATAACAGTGTTTTAGGGGCTCTGCAAGCGAGTGGTATAACATTTTTGAGCGCGCGCGCTCGTTCAAGTCAATAAACGAGCGCACTGTTTAATACCTGTTATACAGGAGGATGCAATATATATGGCTCAATTATCTGAAGTATTTGGCGTAAGCCCTAATCAAGTTCTCTCATATGTCGAGCGGAATAATATTGATGAGAAGTTTCAGAGGTTTTTGGGAACCGGAAACCACATAGTGGTATATGGGGCATCAAAACAAGGTAAGACTGCTCTGGTTTCCCGGTACCTGCCCTATGATGAGAACGTGGTTGTGAGGCTAACACCAAACACTAATATTTCAGACGTGTATGCGAGCATCCTGAGGCAACTCGGTATAGAAATTGAAATAGGAAGTGAAAGTGAAAATTCTATATCGTCCTCCGCAACAGTAGGGATTAAAGCGAAAGCGAAATTGCTGCTTTTTGGTGAGGGTGAGGCAAATGCATCGGCAAAGCTAGAGGCTGGCGATAAGCAGAAAAAGATATCTAAAACGATTCCTTTTAACTTAGCAGTTGCTCAGGACATATCCGAACTCCTCCATACTATAAACTTTGATAAGAAAGTTATTTTAGAAAACTTTCACTATCTAGACGAAGAAAAGCAGAGAGAGCTTGCTTTTGATCTAAGAACATTTCAAGAAACTGGGATTATATTTGTCATTCTCGGCGTCTGGAGAAAAAAGGACAAGCTGCGTAATTTTTGTACTGACCTTACCGATAGGGTTGATGATATTCCGGTCGAACCTTGGGTAGAGCCAGATTTTAGAAAGGTTATTCGAAAGGGATCACAAGAACTTAATATTAGTATCAGCGAAAGTGTTATCTCAAGAATAATTTCAAATTCATTTGGAAGTATTGGTGTTCTTCAGGAGCTACTTAGGGAGTGCTGTGCAGCTGCTGGTGTTACCGAAACATGTACTGGGGACGGTCGCCATCTTGCGGATGACTCCTATGCCGATGCCGCTTTATCTAAAAAGTGCGACGATTATCGCGAAAACCACCAACAAGATCTTGAATTACTAGCGTCCGGTAACGTTACGCACAGCAAAGACAAAGAAAAAGTGCCCCTACACCTTCCCTATTATCTGGTCAGAGTTATAGCTCAAAAGGGCTATGATGGAATAATTGGTGGGCTTTCGCGCGCGGATATTACTGATTCAATTAAGGCAATGCATCACAGGCCTGAAGATGTTAGACCTAGCGATATGAGTAATCTTCTTCATAATTTATCTAGTCTCCAATTCAAAAAGAAAATAAATCCGCCACTAATAGACTATGACAAAGGGAAAAGAATGCTTTTTGCTATTGATTCGACATTTTTCTATTTTCTTAAAAATAGCAACCTTGCTCAATTCGAAGAGGAGCTGCCCTCACCAATGGAGTAGGGATGTATAACAAATGCGTCAACGGGACCGTTTTGTTCCGCTGCCGCTCCACAAATCGGCCCGTTACGCCAGCGTTAGGCAATGGAGCGGATAGAGAGAGCTCAATGAAGGACTTACTCGAAAAGCTATCCTCATACAATATCTTTAACTATCTTCTACCTGGTGTAGTGTTTGTTGCGATCTCGTCATCCCTGACGGGTTACAGCCTTATCCAGGATGATATTGTGATAGGAGTTTTTCTATATTATTTCATCGGTCTGGTGATCAGTAGAATAGGTTCTATTTTAGTCGAGCCTGTTCTTAAAGGGTTAGGGTTTCTGCATTTTAGCGAGTACCGAGATTATATTCAGGCTGCCAAAAAAGATAAGCTATTAAAAGTGCTTTCCGAAGCAAATAACATGTATAGGACTTTTCTATCTCTATTTTTATGCTTGGCTATGCTCAAAGCTTTCGAAGTTATAACTGGCTACTATCCATTTCTGAATGATTGGTTGCCTGCCATTATCGTTGTAGGGCTATTATCCCTATTTGCTTTTTCCTATCGAAAGCAGACTGCCTACATCAGTAGACGTGTGTCTAACGCAAAAGAGAAGGATTAGACTATGAGTGATTTTTTTGAAATAGATTTTTTAGACGTTGAATCAAAAAAAAGCGGGGATGCAATCCCGCTTCGGTATTCAATCAATGGAGACACCAGGATTCACGTAACGGACGGCGGATTTCAAGATACTGGTGATCTGGTAGTAAAGCATATAAATAGACATTATGACTCTCCAAAATATATTGACGCAGTAATAGTAACGCATCCAGACGGTGATCATGCTGGTGGCCTAAGGAAGCTTTTTGGAGAGTATAGAATTGGAGAGCTATGGATGTTGAGGCCGTGGCTCTACGCAGGCGAGCTAATACATCGATTTGGTCGATTTACTTCTGTTGAAAATCTAGCAAGAAGATTGAAACAGGGCGGTCTCAAGTTCCAAGCGCAACGCTATTGAAGGGTGCTCGGACCGCCGACGGATTTCTTGAGCACCTCGGCGTAGACTTCCAGTGGGGTTCGCCAGTCCAGTGTCTGGCGAGGCCGTGTGTTCAGTGAGTCGGCGATCTCGTCGAGCTCTTCTTGGCTGTAGACGGAGAGATCCGTGCCCTTTGGCAAATACTGCCGCAACAGCCCGTTGGTGTTCTCGTTCGAACCTCGCTGCCAAGGGCTATGCGGGTCAGCGAAGTAGATCGCCGTGCCGGTCTTCTGGGTGATCTCGGCATGTTTCACCATCTCTCTGCCTTGATCGTAGGTCATGGACAAGCGCAGCGATCGCGGCACCTCGTTTAGCTTGTCGCTGAAGCCAACGGCCGCAGCGGTGGCGGTGGTGCCATCCACTTTCGCCAGAATCACCAATCGCGTGGTGCGTTCCACCAGCGTACCGACGGCAGAGCGATTGTTGGCACCGATGATGAGATCGCCTTCCCAGTGGCCAGGCATCAAACGATCTTCGACCTCAGGCGGTCGCGCGTGGATGCTAACCAGACCGGGAATCTGGTTGCGCCGATCCGTGCCACGACTTCGTGGCCGGCGTTTGCCGTTGCCTTGTCGCAGGCAGGCGATGAGTTCCTTTTTGAGACTGCCGCGGGGCATCACATAGAGCGCGTTGTAGATGGCCTCATGCGAGACCTGTCGACGTGAATCGTTGGGAGACATGCGCTTCAGTGTGCGGGCTATCTGTTGCGGTGACCAGTACTTGCGCAGCAGATGGACCACGACTTCAAACAACTCCCTGTCGGGGTGCAGCTTGGGACGCCGACGGGGCCGATGGCGTGTCAGGCGAGCCCGGTAGCCTGCGAGGCTGGCATCGTAGCCATTAATGGAGTGGCGAGCGATTTCTCGCGACACGGTACTCGGTGCACGGCCCAGATGATGGGCGATAGCTCGGATCGAGTGAGTCGCTCTCATCATCATGATGGCGGCTCGGTCTTCAGCAGAAAGATGGCGATAGCAGTGGTTCATGGCAACACCGTACCTGATGGGTCACGTGTTGCACTTGGTCATTGAGACCGCCCAGCTTTACCCGAATCTAGTTGCTCTGGAAGAGCTAGCAATAGAGCACAATGTGACAATCATGGAGCCGTTTCAAGGTTCATTGATTGGGGACTTCCATGTGTTGGCTCCATCGAAAAATCGATATCTTGATCTTATCGTTGAGTCAGATAGAACGCCAGAAGCGTCGATGGAGGCGGAACAGTCTTTTGCTGAGGCCGCCGGACAACTGTTTAAAAAGGCCGTTAATTTTATCAAATCTTCCTGGGGTGAAGAGTATTTTCCAGAGGATGATACTAGCCCAGAAAATAATATGAGCGTCATTCAGTATGCCTGTCTATGTGATAAGAAGATTTTGTTAACCGGTGATGCGGGTCGTGCTGCTCTTCACGAAGCAGCTGACTTTGCTCCAAATGTTGGGTTATTCCTTCCCGGAATCGACCGTATGCAAGTGCCCCATCATGGCTCAAGACACAACGTCTCAACCGAGGTCTTAGACCGATGGTTGGGGACAAGATTGGATCAAAATCAGGCTTCTGGAAGTTTTACGGCAGTTGTTAGCGCAGCAAAGGAAGATAAAGATCACCCAAGAAAGTCTGTTGTCCGTGCATTCATACATAGAGGGGCAAAAGTAATCTCAACAGAAGGAAGCAATAAGAGGATTGGGCACAATGCTCCGGACCGTGAAGGGTGGGTGGCAGTAGAACCGATTCCATACCCAGAAGATCAGGAAGATTGAAGACTAAGAAATGCCTAACAAAACGCTGCTGTCGGGCAAATTTTCCGCAGAGCGCGGCGTTATACATCAGAAGAATCTCAATGGCTGTAGTGGCACAGTGAATCTGGCCACCTGACTTTGAGTGTATGATGGCTCACAGAGACAATCAGGTGCAGATGATGACGAAGAAGAGAACGTTTAGCCCGGAATTTCGCTTGGAAGCGGCCCAGCTCGTGGTCGACCAGGGCTACACGCTGAAGGCGGCGTGTGAGGCTATGGGAGTTGGCAAATCCACCATGGAGTATTGGGTTCGCAGGCTTCGCGCTGAGCGAGCAGGCAAGGCGTCGCTGAAAGGTGAGGCTCTGACGCCGGAACAGCGTGAGATCCAGGAACTGAAGCGCAAGCTGCGGCGAGTGGAAGAAGAGAAGGCAATATTAAAAAAGGCTACCGCTCTCTTGATGTCGGACTCCCTGAGCAATTCTCGATAATCGAGCGACTTGAAGAGAGCTACGCGGTGCAGCACTTGTGTCAGGTGTTTGGGGTGCATCGCAGTAGCTACCGGGCTTGGCGTAGTCGGGATAGAAGACCTTGTGAGACTGAGCAGAAGCTGCTGGATCAGGTTGTCGAGGCGCATACCATCAGTAACGGCTCTGCCGGCGCTCGCAGCATTGCAAAAATGGTCACGCAGGCAGGAATACAGTTGAGTCGTTATCGGGCCAGCAGGCGGATGAAGCAGCTGGGGCTGATGAGCTCGCAGCCGCCGAGGCACGCCTACAAGAAGGCTGATCAGCCACACCTGGATATACCGAATGTTCTTGATCGGGAGTTCGATGTAAAGAAGCCCAATCAGGTATGGACCGGCGACATTACCTATATTTGGACAGGGGCACGCTGGGCTTATCTGGCAGTGGTCATCGACTTGTATGCTCGTAAACCCGTGGGGTGGGCATTGTCCCTATCGCCGAACACGGAGCTGGTAAAGAAAGCGCTGACCATGGCCTACGAATCGCGTGGAGAGCCACGGAATATCCTGTTTCATTCGGATCAGGGTTGCCAGTACACCAGCCGGGCATTCCGGCAGATGCTCTGGCGCTACCGAATGACACTGAGTCTCAGTCGCCGTGGCAATTGCTGGGACAATGCCCCAACAGAGCGCTTCTTCAGAAGCCTGAAAACGGAATGGATACCAGAGATCGGCTATCCCGATGTTGCTGCGGCGAAGCGATCTGTCACTGATTATATGATCGGTTACTACAGCAGCCTGCGGCCGCACAAGCATAACGATGGGATACCGCCGAATTTGGCAGAAAAGAACTACTGGAATGCTCAAAGCTCGGTGGCCAAAAGCACTTGACCACTACAGGCTGCTCATGGACGTAAGCGGTCAGCATGCCTTTGGGACGAGCAGTCTCCGCTCTTCCTGAGGCATGCCATTCGAGAGAGGTAGGTCCCAACCGGTACATCAGCGGTACACAGACCAGCTTCGTATGCTATCCTCAACTTTCGCTAAGCTATTGATTCCAAAGAGCTGTACCTTTCGCTCGATTACGGTCGCTTTCCCTTGTGTGTCAGTAACTTATTGTTTTAAAAGCGAACTCATAATCCCTTGGCCTGATCTCAAAGGTTTCAGCCGCCCAGTATCCTCCAGCCTTATTCTCCCCCAGCCAAGCCCCCATACTTTCCTTTGAAATACAACAACGGCCGCGCGGTCCCCGCAACATCCAGATTCAGTCCTTTCACTTCCCCGATCACGATAAGATGATCACCTGCCGGGTGCTCAGCGTGAATCTTACAGTCGAGCCAGTGTAGGCTGTCATTGATCACCGGGTTGCCGAGGGGGGAGAGCTGCCAGTCGATGCCTTGCCATTTGTCCGCGCCTCGCATGGCGAACTGGTTGGAGACATGGCTTTGCTCGCTGGAGAGGATGTTGACGGCGAAGCGCTCTGCCTGGCGGATCTTCGGGTAGCTGAACGAGCTGGCCTTGACGCTGAAGGAGACCAGCGGCGGGTTCATCGAGACGCTGTAGAACGACTGGCAGGTGAAGCCGATCGGTTCGTCGTCGACCTGGGTAGTGATGATGGTGATGCCGGAGGCGAAGTGGCCGAGGGCTTCACGGAAACTAGCGGGGTCGATGGTGGGGGCTGGGTTGGTGTCGGAGAGTGACATAGCAAGTCCTGCAAGATTGGGGAGGTGGTAACGAGCAGCCGTGGGGGAGGGGCTGCAACGAGAGCGCGGAATTGGGCGCTGGGGTGACAAGGGTGACAAGAGTGAGAGTGATGAAAAAATGGCCGTCGTGAATCCTTCACGATGGCCATTTTTGTTTGCGGCGGTGTCAGCCGCAGCTACTTCCACTCTCGAGCACTATCGTCGGGCCAACTCGGGTCGAAACTAGCCTGGCGTTATCTGTCAGTGCTGTGTCCTAGCCCGCGCTCTGTCTCGGTCAAGCGATCAGCGCTGCGCTTCGAGTTCCTTGCGCACGATGGCGGCGCCAGCGCTGAGTGCCTGCAGCTTGCCGCGGGCGACTTCACGGGAGAGAGGCGCCATGCCGCAGTTGGTGCAGGGGTAGAGCTTGTCGGCATCCACGAACTGCAGCGCCTTGCGCAGGGTCTCGGCGACTTCTTCCGGCGTCTCGATGGTGTTGTTGGCAACGTCGATGGCGCCAACCATGACCTTCTTGCCACGGATCAGCTCGATCAGCTCCATCGGCACGTGGGAGTTGTGGCATTCCAGCGAGACGATATCGATGTTGGATTGCTGAAGCTTCGGGAAGGCTTCTTCGTACTGACGCCACTCGGAGCCCAGGGTGTTCTTCCAGTCGGTGTTGGCCTTGATGCCGTAGCCGTAACAGATGTGGATGGCGGTCTCGCACTTGAGGCCTTCGATCGCACGTTCCAGCGTGGCGATGCCCCATTCATTCACTTCATCGAAGAAGACATTGAAGGCCGGTTCATCGAACTGGATGATGTCGACGCCTGCCGCTTCGAGTTCCTTGGCTTCCTCGTTGAGGATCTTGGCGAATTCCCATGCCAGCTTCTCGCGGCTTTTGTAATGGCCATCAAAGAGGGTGTCGACCATGGTCATCGGCCCCGGCAGCGCCCACTTGATCGGTTGATCGGTCTGCGAGCGCAGGAACTTGGCATCCTCGACGAACACCGGCTTCTGGCGGGAGACCTGGCCGACCACGGACGGCACGCTGGCCTCGTAGCGATCACGGATCTTGACGGTTTCGCGCTTCTCGAAATCCACACCATTCAGGTGTTCGATAAAGGTGGTGACGAAGTGCTGACGCGATTGCTCGCCATCGCTGACGATGTCGATCCCGGCGTGCTGCTGCTCCTGCAGGGAGACGCGCAGGGCATCCTGCTTGCCCGCGACCAGTGCCTCACCTTCGAGTTTCCAGGGGGACCAGAGGACCTCCGGTTCGGCGAGCCAGGACGGTTTCGGCAGGCTGCCAGCGGTGGAGGTCGGGAGTAATCTCGTCATGATGAATAACCTTGTCCTTGGAATGGTTCAGATAGCGAAAGTCGTTCGTCGATCAGCGCGCTGTTTGCGGATCAGTGAGCTGACCGATGATGGAGTTATCGGTTGGCGGACCAGTTGGCTGACCACTGCTCGAGCAGGCTCTGGTAGGGCTTGATGAAGCTCTCTTCCACGAACTTGCCCTGCTCGATGGCGAGCTGGCTGCGCTCTTCGCGGTCGTACACGATGCGCGTCAGTGAATGGTCTTGCTGCTTCAGGCTCGCCTGATAGGATTTACCGGCCACGGAATTGGCGTTGTAGACCTCGGGACGATAGATCTTCTGGAAGGTGTCCATGGTGCTGATGGTGCTGATCAGTTCCAGATTGCTGTAATCGTTGAGCAGGTCGCCGGTGTGGTAGAAGGCCAGCGGCGCAACGCTGCCCGGCGGCATGAAGTAACGCACCTTCAGGCCCATCTTGCTGAAGTAGGCATCGGTCAGGGAGTCATCGTCCTGGCGATATTCCACCCCGAGGATCGGGTGCACATTCTCGGTCTGCTGGTAGGTCTTGGTGGTCGAGACGCTGATGCAGATGATCGGCGGCTTCTTGAAACATTCCTTGTAGGCAGCAGAGCCCACGAAGGCCTGGAACAGGTTGCCGTGCAGCTCGCCGAATTGCTCCGGCACGCTGAAGGAGTCCTTGCCCTTGTTGTGCTCCAGCAGGCGCACGCTGAAGTCATAATCGCGCACGTAGGACGAGAAGTTGTTGCCGGTCACGCCGTCAATGCGCTGATTCGTCTGGTGGTCGACGATGGTGGTCTGCAGGATCTCGATGATCGGCAGGGCATTGTCGGAACGCGCGGCGTCGAGATTCAGCTCGACGGAGATGATGTCCAGCTCGACGGAGTAACGATCGCCCTTGGGGTTGTCCCAGTTGGCCAGCGCATTGAATCGGTTGTTGATCATGTTCAGCGTGCTGCGCAGGTTCTGCTGACGGCTCTCACCACGCGCCAGGTTGGCGAAGTTGGTGGTCAGGCGGGTGTTTTCCGCCGGAACGTAGTTCTCGTCGAAGCGCAGACTGTTGATGCTGAAACCGAATTCGTTGCTCATGGCGTTCATCCTGATCCTGAGAGAGAAAATTCACTGTGTCGTCGACATCTTCCCGTGATCTTTCAGGCGTCTCGTGAGCGGGTTGCTCTCTGTGAGAACGCATCCATGCCGGGAGAGGCACGCTGCTCGCCATCACGTTCCGTGTGCTGGCTGTGAAGTGCAGCGTCATGGGAAGTCTTCATCAACGATCTGATGCAGGTGAGTATCTAGTGCCTGTCTCCATGACACAAACTGGATTTTTTAATGTTCAAGTTGAGTGAAATTCATGATGAGGGCGGGCGTCATTTCGCGCGTTGTGAAAGCCGGCGAATCGAGCGGGGATAGGCGGGCTCAGCAAGCACGCAACGTGAGCCGCAGAGACGTTGACGTGAGGAGTGGGTAAGAAGGGTAAGAAGGGAAAGAGGGGTAAGGGGGAAAGAATGGAGAAACATACACGCTGGCCCGAACTTCCGCTCGGGCCTGTGTGTGGCAAGCACCTGACGTTTCAGAGCACGACACCCTCATGCACTCTTCACGTTCTCCATACTCGGCCATGAAGATGCAGCTGGCTCATGAGGCGAGCGGCTGATGATTGGGCGCCACCAGGCCATGGCGGCGCATGCGGCGGTAGATGGTGGGCCGCGAGACGCCGAGTTGGCGGGCGACCTGGCTGACGTTCCAGTCCGTGTGGCGCAACAGCTCGAGCAGTTCGTTGGCGTCCGCATCAGTCCCCGCATCAGCCCCTGCAGACGCGGGCGCTGGAGAGGCCGGATTCGAGGAAGCGCCGGATGCGAAGGGGGAGGCAGCGGCAAGCGGACTGGCAGCCCCGCGGGTGCTGCCGGTGTGGGTCTGGCAGACCTCCGGCAGATCATGCAGGGTGATTTCATCGCCTTCCGCGGTGGCCATCGCGAAGGCAATCGCATTGCGCAGTTGGCGTATGTTGCCCGGCCAGTGATGACTCAGCAGCGCACTGATGGCATCGGCGCGCAGGTGGAGTGACTGTTCGCGTTCGGCTTGCAGTTCCGCATGCAGCTTGCGAATGAGGTAGTGACGGTCGGCGCGCTCACGCAGTGCAGGTAGCAGGAGTTCGGCGCCGTTGAGTCGGTAGTAGAGGTCTTCGCGGAATTGCCCACTGGCGATCAGCTCCGTGACATCACGATGCGTGGCAGTGATGACGCGAATATCCACCTTGATGGGCGTCTCGGCCCCCAGGGGTGACACCTCCCGTTCGGCGAGGACGCGCAGCAGGCGTGACTGAAGCGGCAGCGGCATGTCACCGATCTCATCCAGAAACAGTGTGCCACCGTCGGCTTGTTGGATCAGGCCGCGCATGCCCTTGGGCCTTCCTCCTGTGAAGGCGCCCGGCAGATAGCCGAAGAGTTCGCTTTCAATCAGCGATTCCGGAATGGCGGCGCAGTTCACCGCCACGAAGGGTGCCTTGGCGCGTGGCCCGCTGTCATGCAGCGCCCTTGCCAACACTTCCTTGCCGGTACCCGTCTCGCCACGAATCAGGATGCTTACGTTCTCATGGCGCATGCGGCGCGCCAGCTTGAGCAGCCGATGCATGGAAGGGTCATCTCCCGCGAGTTGGTCAAGCTCTGGCACCGGGTCATCCTGTTGACTGACAGTGGGTAGGGCTCGCACCGGGTAGCCGCGTGGCTCGATCAGTGTCACGAAGACGGTGGCGTCATCCGCCCGCAGGCGGAAGGCCCGAATCTGATCCCGGTTGGCATGCGGGATGCTCAACAGCTCATTGAGCTCCCCATCGAACAGTTGCGTGACGGCGGGCAGGGTGGAGATCGTCCACGGTGGCCAGCGTTCAAGATGCGCATCGATCAGGCGTCGGCCTTCGTGATTGGCGGCGATCACCTTGCCATCTTCCTGAATGGCAAACAGGCCCCGGCCATTCAGGTGCACGAATTCCCGCGCGGTGTCGAAGCGCAGGATCAGGCAATCCCGATAGCGATGCAGGAAGTACGCATCCTCGATCATGCGGGCATGCAGGTCGATGTGCGTGGCATCGAAATGCTCACGCTGATGGCAGGTGACGGCTGCGCCATCGTGCAGACAGGTGCCCGCCGCCGAGGTGCCGGCATAGCGCTCGTTCCAGTCCGAGCCGAGATAGAGGCCCGCGCGCCGCAGCTCACTCAACTGATCACGCTGACCGCGAAAATCCACCGCGATGCCGCGTTGATCGGTGAGGATCAGCGCATAGCCATGTTGTGCGATCTGACTATAGAGCCGCTCCACCCCGGCACGCGCCACATGCAACAGCTCATCCGCCGATTCCTGATGATCGCGCAGCGCCTGCTGGGTGAGAACGCGGACCGGGCGAGGGCGGCTAGGGTCCAGCTGATATTCCTCCAGACAGCGCTGCCAGGAACGACGGATGACGTCGCGCTGCGTCTCAGGGAAGACGTCGCGGCCTTCGCCCAGCTGCATCAGGGTCTGGATATGCTGCCGCTTGTCGGGCTGCATCGTTTCGAGTTGGCGGATCATGGCTGCCTCGGCGCTGGCCGTCTCGGGACGGCTCTTTTGATAGTGGCTACGGCTCTTTTGATAGTGGCTACGGCTCTTTTGATTGTGGCTATGGCTCTTGTGCCGGTGGCGATGGCAATCGCAATTGTCACAACAGCGTCCATAGCAAAAGCGGCGTGTGCTCCTTCAAGCGTATGCGGTGTGACGGGAGCGTCAATCACCCTGTCCTGCATCCTTGGTCGGGGCGTTACAGGTGTAACGCCCCGTGTCAGGCGTACAGCGTACAGTTGTCACGAGGAAGGTGGAGAGCCCGGCGAGGCGAGGAGGGTGGTGATTCGGTAGTGGCGAATTTTTGTCATTCACGACAAGTGCTTACGAGCTTTGTCAGTCGTGCATGACGAAGCTGGCATGCTTGATGCCTTGGATGGAAGGCGTGACTACAACATCCAACAACACGCGGAGAGACGCCATGACCGCACGCACGCCAACTCAGATTGCTCAGCAATGGCTCGATGATTTCGAGTCCTCCCTGACTCAGCGCGATATCGCCCGGGTTCTCTCGTTGTTTGGCGAGGAATGCTACTGGCGCGATTTGATCGCCTTCACCTGGAATCTCAAGACGTCGGAGGGCAAGGACGAGATCCAGTCGATGCTCGCGGCGACCCTCGAGCATGTCGCTCCCTCTCGCTGGCAGCTGGATGGCGAGGCCAGTGAGGCCGGCGGCATCGTCGAGGCCTGGTTCACCTTCGAGACCGCCGATGCACGCGGCAAGGGCTTGTTGCGCCTGAAGGAAGGGCGCTGCTGGACGCTGTTGACCGCCATGCGCGAACTCAAGGAATTTCCCGAGCCGCTGGGCATGCAGCGCCCCAAGGGCGCCGAGCATGGTGCCAACAAGCAGCGTGAGACCTGGCTTGAGTCGCGTCAGCGCGAAGAGGCCGAGCTGGGCTACGAGCGCCAGCCGTATTGCGTGATCATCGGTGGCGGTCAGGGCGGCATCGGGTTGGCCGCGCGGCTCAGACAGATGGATGTGCCAACCATCGTGATCGACAAGAATCCGCGTGCGGGCGATGCCTGGCGCAATCGCTACAAGTCCCTGTGTCTGCACGATCCGGTGTGGTACGACCACATGCCCTACATCCCCTTCCCGGCAAACTGGCCGGTGTTCGCGCCCAAGGACAAGGTCGCGGACTGGCTGGAGATGTACACCAAGATCATGGAGCTCAATTACTGGAGCTCCACGGCCTGTGAGAGTGCGCACTTCGATGAGGCGAGCGGCGAGTGGGTGGTCGAGGTGGTACGCGACGGCAAGCCCGTGACCTTGCGGCCCAAGCAACTGGTGCTGGCCACGGGCATGTCGGGCATGCCCAATGTGCCGCACTTTCCGGGGGCCGAAACCTTCGAAGGTGAGCAGCAACACTCCAGCCAGCACCCGGGGCCGGATGCCTATCGTGGCAAGAAGGTGGTCGTGGTGGGCGCCAACAATTCCGCTCACGATATCTGTGCCGCGCTGTGGGAGCACGACGCGGATGTGACCATGCTGCAGCGCTCCTCCACGCATGTGGTGAAGTCCAACTCGCTGATGGAAGAGGCGCTGGGGCCGCTCTACTCCGAGCAGGCAGTGCAGAACGGCATCGATCACCACAAGGCGGACCTGATCTTTGCCTCGATCCCCTACCGGATACTGCCTGACTTCCAGCGCCCGATCTTCGAGGCGATTCGCAAGCGTGATGCCGACTACTACCGTCGATTGGAGGCGGCAGGCTTCCTGCTCGATTTCGGCGATGACGACTCGGGCCTGTTCCTGAAATACCTGCGCCGCGGCTCCGGCTACTACATCGATGTGGGCGCCTGTGATCTGGTCGCCAATGGTGACATCAAGTTGCGCAGTGGCGTCGGCATCGAGCGCATCAATCCGCGCTCGGTCACTCTGACCGATGGCTCGGAATTGCCCGCTGACCTGATCGTCTATGCCACCGGCTACGGCTCGATGAATGGCTGGGCGGCACGCATCATCTCGCAGGACGTCGCCGACAAGGTCGGAAAATGCTGGGGCATGGGCTCCGATACGCTCAAGGACCCCGGGCCCTGGGAGGGCGAGCTGCGCAACATGTGGAAGCCGACCCAGCAGCAGGCGTTATGGTTCCACGGCGGCAACCTGCACCAGTCGCGCCACTATTCCCAGTATCTGGCGCTGCAGCTCAAGGCGCGGCTCGAGGGTATTCCGACGCCGGTCTACGGCCTTCAGGAAGTCCACCATCTGAGCTGAGGCCAGTGGCGCTGGGCAGTCTGCCAGCGTCATGGTAGCAGCGCAGCATTTGCAGATTTCGGTGAAAGATTCAGGAGACAACTCATGCAACTGAACGACAAGATTGCACTGGTGACAGGGGGTGGGCGCGGTATTGGCCAGGGGATCGCGCTGGCATTGGCCAAGGCGGGCGCGGATGTCGTGGTGGCGGATCTGGACCTCGCCATCGCCCGCGAGACGGCGGCAAAAGTGGAGGCACTGGGTAGACGGTGTCTGGCGCTACAGGTCGATGTCGCGGATGCGGCGTCCGTGCGGCGCTTGATTGAAGAGGCAGAGGTCGGACTCGGCCCGCTCGATATCGCCGTCAACAATGCCGGCATCATCGGCATCCATTCCATCGATGCGCTGACGGTGGAGGAGTGGGACCGCGTCATGAACGTCAATGCGCGAGGTACCTTCTTGTGTACTCAGGCCGAGGTCGTCGTGATGCGCTCACGCCGCGTCGGGCGGATCATCAACGTGGCCTCGATGGCCGGCAAGGTCGGCTTTCCTGATCTGTCGCACTACTGTGCCTCGAAGTTCGCGGTCATCGGCTTTACCAATGCCGTCGCCAAGGAAGTGGCAGCGGAAGGCATCACCGTCAACGCGATCTGCCCGGGCGTGGTGGGCACCGGCATGTGGCGGGGCGAGAGTGGGCTCTCGGCACGCTGGAGTCAGGAAGGCGAAAGCGAGCCCGCTGCATGGGAGCGCCTGCAGAAGAGCCTGCTGCCCCAGGGAGTCGCCCAGACACCTGAGGACATGGGGCAGCTGGTGGTCTACCTCGCCCAGGCCGAACACGTGACAGGGCAGGCCATCGCCGTCGATGGTGGCTTCACGCTGTAAGCTAGCGCTGATCATGGTTCGATACATGATGACAGCACGAGACAGGCCACCTTCGCTAATGGAAGGCGGCCTGATTGTCGTGACGGCTCCTGACTTCTGTCACTTGAAGGCTTTATGACCCTCGCTCATGGGGCGGTCTACTCTGCAACCGCGTAGGCTCATGCGGTTATCTGTCAGCGTGTTAGTGCCCCCGTAGTACGTCATCGCTCAAGCACTTAGGGCGAATCGAGCAGGTGCGTACCAGAGGGGTCGAGTGATCAAACGTCAAGGGATCAGGCGGCGTTCCTTCATGGCCTCAAGGTGCTGAATGAGACTCTGGGGTGAGTGGCGACACATTTCTGCAAAGCCGGCTTGGCGAGCCTTCGTCAAATCAAAGACAGCGTCCTCTTCGACATGGAAGATGAAATCTCCGAAGCCACCTTGGGCAATCTTGTCGATATCTGTCTCGGCAAGCCCTTGGCGCTCTGCAAGCGTCTTCCAAGTGCCTGACACGGCAGCGAGACGTGTCTCCAACGAAATAGGTTGAGGCTCGCCAGTCTCAAGCCCAAACCAGTTGGCGATCTCTGGCCAGACGTGGCGCCACCGAATCTGATCACCATTGGTGACGTTATAGGGCCCTTGCTGGTTCTCTGCGATGGCCCACAGGGCGGCTTTGCCCACTAGATCGGCATCGCAGATGTTCAGCAAGATATCGTAGGCACGCGCCGTACCGGGGAATTGCATGGCAACACCGAGCTCCCGGCAAAGCGTGCCATAGAGACCGATAAGGTTACCGAGGTTCATGGCTGAACCCAGGGAATGGCCTATCACGATGTCGGGACGCAATGCGGTCCAACGAATTCCCTTGCCTTCGAGTTCGCGAGCCAGATCTTCATGCTCGAAATACAGGTTGGGGGGGAAGTGCCGGCTGTCCTCTTCTCGAGCCGGTGTTTTGTAGACCCCGAGGTGAGCACCGTAGACCTTCCCGCCCTGTACGAAGACCTGGTGCTCGATTGACGCTTGGGATTCTTCAAGCACCTGGAAGAGGTGCCGCATCATGTCGCCATTCTGTTGTGCTTCAGTGGCAGGGTCCGGATCCGGTTTCAAGGCGGCGTAAAATACGTGCGTCACGCTGCTCAGTACATCACTTGCATCTCGCAAAGAGACAATATTCAAGAGATCGGCGCTGACGTGGTGTCCGCTTCCCGGACCCTCTGAGGAGCGAGAGAGTGTCGTGACTCGCCATCCTGCCTCTTCAAAGGCCAATGTTGCTGCACGGCCGATGACGCCACTGGCGCCAGCGACTAATAGGTGATGTTGGCTCATGAGACTCTCCTGTCCTGTGGCGCATGATCATGGGAGGGGTCGCCCATGCCGTCGGCCCTGACAGTGGCATTGTTTGTTTTGCTAATAAATGCTCGACTGATGAATTCATCCTTCACTAGATGGTGAATAATGGATCGCTTGGCGTTAATGAAACTTTTTGTGGATATCTGTGAGCGTGGGTCAATGGCGGCGGTGGCCCGTCAGCGAGGTCAGTCCCCGTCATTGGTCACCCAAGCCTTACAGAAGCTTGAGCAGCAGGTCGGGGCCAAGCTTATCGTCAGAACAACGCGTGCCATGCATTTGACGGCGGAAGGCGAACAATTTCGAGACGACAGCGAAAGGATCCTGGCCGAGTATGACAAGGCTCTTGAGCGGATCTCGGGCACAGGGTCGCTGAGTGGCACCATCAGGCTGACGGCGACCAATGATTTTGGCCGCACGCACCTGCCACGGCTGATCGATCAGTTCCTGATACAGCACCCGGAAGTAAAATTTGAACTCGTGCTATCCGATGGAGTGTTGGACCTGGTCGATGAACGATTTGATCTGGCCATTCGTCATGGGCCGATGGCGGACTCAAGCTTGACGTCACGACGTCTCGTCAGTACCCATCGTGTTGTGTGTGCGGCACCTGCTTATTGGCAGGACGCAGGGCGCCCCCAACACCCATCAGAGCTGTCATCCCACCAGTGCATGGTGCTCGCTCGCCCAGGAGCGCCCCAGAACCATTGGGAGTTCCAGGAGGCAGGGCAGGTATTTTCCGTGACGGTGGCGGGGAACCGAATGGCCAGCGATGGTGGCGCGTTGCGCGAGTGGGCGATCGCAGGGGCTGGAGTGATATTTAAATCGATGGTGGATGTGGCAGAGGATATTGAGGCCGGACGACTGGAAGTTGTGCTGAATGACTATCGGATTCCTGAAGTGAATCTGTACGCCGTGTTTCCGGAAGGCAGATATGCAAGTCGACGGATCAGTGCCTTCATCGAATTTCTTCACGACAAGCTTGGCAGTGAGAGAGAGGCCTCACACTGCCAGAGTCGTGCATCCAGCTCTCGCGCTTGAGGGCTGCCGGGGAGTGGCAAGGGCAAAGAACGACCCACATCATGTCTATGGCAGGCTGGGCCTCGGATGGCCAATCCGGTATAGACCTTTACCAGAAACAATTCGCCGTCTGATAAAGGCGTAGCCGAGGTGAGTCCCTTCATGCTCCCGGCAGTCCGAAGATGCGAGATGGGGAATACCCTGCGGCGTGGATGTCGCAAAAAGACCGGAGCGGGACGAGTGATTCAGGCGCGATGAAGCAGTGCAAGCATTTCTTCTCGTCCCGACACCTTGTCACTGGAGCTTGTGAGTCCTCAATAGAGATGGACTGCCTGGAAACGGGCACGCGACGCCCCTTGTGCATCCATCAGCGTCAGTGTCTTGCCTTCTATCTGCCAGCCCGACACGTCATTGAGTGTCGCGAGGAAATCGCGTTCGAGCGTTGCTACTTCACCGGGACATGCCATTCGCGTGATGGCCAGGCGGCCGAAGCCGAGTTCTTGCGCATCATGGTGATATTCCCCCATCAGGCGATTGCAGCCGGTGGAGCCGGCTACTCGCGAGTCTTGTGTATGTAAGACGATATGGGCTTCACGCTTGCCTTCCACCACGGGTGTTGGCTGGTTGTCGAGTGTCACCAGCTTCCAATAGGTGTTCTCCAGTGGCTCGTCGACACCTTGATAATCCTCAGAGGATTGAGCGCCTGCGCAGCCGCCCAGGGTGAGTGCTGCGCTCATCACGGCGGCCCATGTCATCACTTGCGCTTGTTTCATGCGGGTGTCTCCCTCACTAATAGGGTGTCTACGGCGATTCGGGGCTGGGCTCCGGTAGCGCTGCAAGCCCTCGCAGATAGCGTCATCGCCAGTGTGGTCAGCTGATGCGCGGTCATCGCCAGCGTGGTCATCTGAAGCGTTGTAGGCTGAGTCAGGAAGACGCGTTACGCATTCTGAAACAATCGCCAAGGAGTTGTCATGCCAGCCACCCGCACGCCCTCGTCCGCCAGGGAGCGGATACATCTGTGGTGGGATCTGTTCATCATCGTGCTCGTGATCGCCAACCTGGCATTGCTGCTGTTCGATAGCCTCTTCCTGATTCCCCCGCTGAACACGGCCTTCGAGGCCGTGACACCCGGGTTGCATGCGGCCTATGAGCAGAATATCCACGCCAATTTCCTCTCTATCGACCTGGCATTCGTCGCCGTCTTCCTGCTCGATGTGCTGGCGGGGTGGGCAGTGGCCATTGCGGAGCGGCGCTACCACCGCTGGTTCTTCTATCCCTTCGTGCACTGGTACGACGTGCTGGGGTGTATCCCGCTGAGCGGCTTCCGCCTGTTGCGTGTGTTGCGTGTGATCTCGCTGTTGTTCCGCCTGCAACGTCTCGGCTTGATCGATGTACGCCGCTGGTACGTCTACGGAGTGGCGGCCAAGTATCTCGATATCCTGCTGGAGGAGCTGACGGACCGTATCTCCCTGCGCATGCTCGACAACGTGCAGCAGCAGTTGCGCGACAGCGATGACCTCTCATCTTCGGTGATCGAGCGTGTCGTGGAGCCTCGCAAGCAGGCCTTGATCCGTGAAATTACCCAGCGCCTCGAGACCATGGCGGGGGATGTCTATACCCAGAATCGCGACGATACCCTGCGCTATGTGCGGGGCCTGGTCAGTCGCACCCTCGCCGAGAGTCCGGAGCTTCAGCGTGTCTCGCGCCTGCCCATGGGCACCCAGCTTACGAAAGGGCTGGAAAGCTCGCTGTCGGATCTGGCCTGCCATCTCGTCGATGAAGCGCTGGTCGGCCTGCGTTCCAAGGAGTTCTCGGCGCTGGTGGGGCACCTGGCAGAGAGTGGTTTCGATGCCTGGTCGCGCACTGACCCGAGGACGGAGCAGATCACCGAGCAGGTGCTGATCGACATGCTGGATCTGCTCAAGGAGCGGATCGCCGTGAAGAGTTGGCAGAAGAAATACGAGTGACGTGATGCACCAGCGTCATCCTGATAGGTAACTCGCGGCGTTCGGGATGAGATGGGTCGAGGTTTGGCGCACGGGAATGTGTTTGCGAGAATGCTGATACATTCATCCCACGCCGAGAGTCTGTGAGCCGCGAGTGTCGTCGCGCAGCGATAGCGCGGCCTGATGACACATCAGCGTCTCGCCAGCGTGGGAGCCGCGACAGGAGGTCAGTGTCATGGCGAATCCAACACGCACTGAGGTAGCCAAGTCAGCACCGGGCGTTCCGTTCGACCCGGCACAGGTGGCTGTCATCGAGCAATTCGGCGGCAGCATCACACCGCTGGAGCCGATAGGCGCCGAGGTGAGGGGAATCGATCTGTCCGCTCAGGACGCGCCGCCCGCGCCAGTGCTTGAGGCGCTGGAGCAGATCATGGCCGAGCGCGGCTTCTTGGTCTTCAAGCGCGATACGCCCCTGGAGGCCGATGACTTTCTGCGCGCCAGTTGCTGGTGGGGCGGCAAGGAGCTGCACAGTACCCATGGGATGCATCCGGCCACGCCCGATGGCAACCGGCACATCTTCCGACTGTCGAACGATCGCCGTCACGGCATTCCCGGCGTCGGGCCGCAGTGGCATAACGACGGCAGCTTCAATACCGATACGTTCTCGCACTCCGGCTACCACATCATCCGCCCGGCCGAGAACGGCGGCGGTACCTGCTTTGCTCATCAGGGCGCGGCCCATGACGCCTTGTCTGCCGAGCGTCAGGCTTTCTGGCGCCGTCTTGCTTCGGTGAATTCCTCCTCTGGGGCCGTACATCCTGTGGTACACGAACACCCCATCACCGGTCGCAAGTGCATCTGGCTTCATCTGGGCATGACCGGTGCAGTGATCGAGAAGCTACCCGATCAGGATGCCTTCCGGCTGCTGACCGCCGAAGAGCTGACGCAGCTCTGCCGTGAGTACAACGCCATCCTGAATGCCGGCTTCACCGAGGGTTACGCCCTCGACTTCGAGTACCAGGAAAACGACTGCGTGTTCATCGATAACCTGGCGGTCGCTCATAGGGCCGCGCCCGGCGCGCACTTGCCGGCACAGGAGCAAGGCCTGCGGATCATGCATCGCAGTACCGTGCGTGGCACTCAGGATCTGGCACCTGGCTTCGGACTGCCGCTGCAGGTGGATATCCATGGCCCCAGCCCGCTGGAGAATGGTGTATGGCAGGGCGGCGGTATCGGCTTTCGTTGGGAAGAGAATATTCCGATGCAGAACTGAGGCTGGCGCGCTCAGGTAAGACACTTGCAGCGGGACGTGCGTTACAGCGAAGTGAAGGCTAGGGCAGATCAGGGGTAGATCAAGGTGCAGACCTAGTTTCAGAGGAAAGACCAGAGTCCGTGAAGAGTTGGCATTAGCAACACGAGTGATAGGGTGGGGATATCACCCCGGCCAAGCGCTGATGGGGCAGGGGAGGCACGTCAGCCGTGCTGGCCAAGAGCCTGTCCGATCACGTTTCAGGGAGAGAACCAGACTCGTAAAGGAAGCCATCATGTCATCTGCCCATGACACCGTCATCGAAAGACCCGATAGCCTGCATGCCAAGGAGTGGCTACGCGCGTACCAGCGGGTACGCGCCGCCACCGAGGCGATCTGTGCGCCGCTGCATAAGGAAGACTACATGGTGCAGAGCATGGCAGATGTCAGCCCGCCCAAGTGGCACATCGCCCATGTCACCTGGTTCTTCGAAGCCTTCATCCTGAAGCCGTTTCAGCCGGACTATCAGACGCTCGACCCCGCCTACGATCACCTCTTCAACTCCTACTACGAGACCCATGGCGTACCGTTCCCGCGCGCCGAGCGTGGCACGATCTCGCGCCCGACCGTCGACGATGTCTATCGCTATCGCGCGCACGTCGATCAGGCCATGCAAGCGCTGCTTGAGAATCCGCCACGGGAACATCTGCCCGAGATTCTTCGCCGCTTGGAGCTGGGGCTGCCGCATGAGCAGCAGCATCAGGAGCTGCTGTTGATGGACATCAAGCACATTCTGGCGCAGAACCCACTGTGTCCGGCCTATCGGGATGATCTGACTCCGGGATTGGCACCAGCCCCTGCGCAGGAGGTGCCGTCGCTTGGATGGCTGGCCTATCCAGCCGGGGTTCGCGAGATCGGCCATGATGCAGCCGAAGGTGGCTTCGCCTACGACAACGAGATGGGCCGACACCGTCAGTTCGTCGAAGCGTTCGAGATGGCCGACCGTCCGGTGACCAACGGCGAGTTTCTCGCCTTTATGCAGGACGGCGGATACGCCACCCCCGAGCACTGGCTGGCGGATGGCTGGGCGACGGTCAAGGCGGAAGGCTGGCGGGCGCCGCTTTATTGGGTCGAGCGCGACGGCGCTTGGCATCACTTCACCCTGAGTGGCCTGGTGCCGGTGGATCTGAATGCGCCGGTCTGCCATGTCAGCTTCTTCGAGGCCGACGCCTACGCCCAGTGGGCGAGCGCGCGTCTGCCCACCGAGGCCGAGTGGGAGACAGTCGCTCAGGATGTCCCACTTACGGGTAACTTCGTCGATCAGGATCATCTGCAGCCAATCGCAGCCGCGAGAGCCGAAGGCACGCCGGGTCAGATGTTCGGCGGTGTCTGGGAGTGGACGGGCAGCGCCTATCGCCCCTATCCAGGCTTTCGCAAGTTGCCAGGCAGCCTGGGCGAGTACAACGGCAAGTTCATGTCCGGTCAGATGGTGCTTCGCGGAGGCTGCTGTGCCACGCCCGCCGATCACATCCGCGCGACCTATCGCAACTTCTTCCCGCCCGAGGCGCGCTGGGCGTTCTCCGGCTTCCGTCTCGCCAGGGACGGTGGGGTCTGAGGGTCTGACTCTTTCAGAACGCGCCTCAAGGCACTTTCATATGCCGCTTTCATCTGCCGCTTTCACCCGCCAACCCGTAAAGGAGTCTTCATGGCCGACCACCTCGAACCGCGTATCACGCTGCACCCGCTATCCTCGCGGGTGCGAATCCTGGTCGGTGAGACGGTGATCGCTGACACTGGCAACGCGCTGGAATTGCGCGAGAAGGGCTATCCACCGAGGCTCTATCTGCCGCGCGCTGATGTGGCGATGGCGAAGCTCTCGGTCTCTCACACCGTCACCCATTGTCCCTTCAAGGGCGACAGCACCTATTACTCCTTGCCCGATTTTCCGGATATCGCCTGGAGTTACGACCAGCCCATCGAGGAGATGCTGGCGATCGCCGGGCGATTGGCGTTCGATACCGACAAGGTCACATTGGAAATGGAGTGATTCAGGCGAATGACTCGCGGCCAACCTGCTTCTCTTGTCGGCGCATAAGGTCCCGCCGTGCTCTTCTTCAGAGATAAACCGATAGAGAGCAGTAGCTTGGCGTTCGCCAGATAGTTAGAATCCTGCAGTTTGCTGCACCGCGCTCAGCCATCGGGTGCGGTGTAGCCTTGCCTTTCCCTTATCAAGACTCAGTACTCCGGTTGGACGAATCACCTCGCTTGATTCCTTTCCGTACAGGCTGCACCAGGAGTCATGACAGTGGTTGTCCCTTCGAACATCGCGCCGGTGATGAGTGTACTGCTATGCCTCGTGCTGGCGTCCTTCGTCAGCCGTTACCTCAAGTCTCCCCGCATGAAAGGCCGCATCGGCGAGTGGCGAGTGCGCTGGATGGCGCGCCGACTCGGCAAGCAGGGTTATCGGGCCTTGCACAATGTAACCCTCAAGACCGCGAACGGCACCACCCAGATCGATCATGTGCTGCTGTCGCGTTTCGGCTGCTTCGTGCTGGAAACCAAGAACATGAAGGGCTGGATCTTCGGCAGTGAGCACGAGGCGAACTGGACCCAGCAGTTTCCTCGCCAATCGTTCAGCTTCCAGAACCCGCTACGTCAGAACTACCGTCACCTCAAGGCGCTGGAGACGACGCTTGGCGTGCCATTCGAACACCTGCATTCGGTGATCATCTTCATCGGCAGGGCCAGGCTCAAGGGTGAGATGCCGTCCAACGTGACGCGCGGCACTGACTTCGTTCCCTTCGTACAGTCGTTTAAGACCCCCGTCTTCAGCGAGGCGCAGGTCGAGGCCATGCACGAGGCGCTGCTGACAGGGCGTCTGGCACCGACTCGGGCGACGCAGCGTGCCCATGTACAGCATCTCAAGCAGCGCAATGATTCACAGGCGAGACGTGAATGCCCGAAATGCGGCAGCCGGATGGTGCTGCGCACTGTCAAATCCGGTGTGCGTGAGGGCCAGCAATTCTGGGGATGCTCGGCCTATCCGGAGTGTCGTGCGACACAGGCGGTGTGATGACTGCCTTCACGGCCCCGAACGAGGCAACATCCAAACTTGAATTTCGCTGACAGGCACTACCATCGCTCGGCACGGCGGCACTGCTTTTGAATGTGTTGACGTTGCTGCTGCAACCTCGTCCAGCCTTTGCCTTCGAGACCGGCTTGCTGTAGCTGCTCCTTGAGTATGACTGAGTCGGATAGATCAGCGAGCGTGGTAACCATCTGTTGAATTTGGCGCTTCACAAACGGATAACTGAATCGGCACTCATCCGAAAAGGCCTGCCAATCGCGCGGTAGCAGCTGCATCGAATTGAACTCCCCGCCGAGGGAGAAGGCCATGTCTGAATCGTAACCGAGCACTATGGTGCCAACGAGGTCATAGGCTGGGGCGATCTGCCAACGACCTCGGGAGTCCTGTAACAAGGACACGTTCTTGGCATGGCCGTCACTGTTGCCAACCAGCACATTGAATATTTGCCAGCGAAGCAGCTGCTGAATGGATGCCGCTGAGGGTCGGCAGGCTTCGCGGACTGTTTGCACGATTTCTCCGAAACGTGGCCCACCGTAAGCCTGGTATTTCTGATTCCGTGACACGCCCATGGCCTGACACAGATCCTCCTGATGCAAACGCTCGACGTGTCCGCTTTCAATACCCAAGCGGTCGTAGCGTTCGACCATCAAGTAAGGATGTCGGCCGGCATAGACCATCGTGGTCCTCGGGCAGGCTATCCCCCCCAAGCGTGCCAGATTGTTCAGATACAGCTCATTCAGAATGACTTGCTCACGCCCTTCGACGGCGAATTTCAAAATATGGGTAGAGGGTTCGATTCCGATAGGTAAGTAGAGTGTATCGTTCCACAGTCGCACAGGGATCTTGTCCTGCGCGCCGGCCAGCGAGAGACGAGGGCGTTTGGCCAGAGCTCCTTCGTTCATCAGGGCATACCGCTCGCGAGCACCTGCCCATTGCGCAAGTCGATCGAGCGGCAACTCGCGGTAGTTGTCATCGAGGGATGACGGTAGGGTTCTTGACGGCGGCATGTGATCGCTCGGAAGGATCGTCAGCGCACCAGCACAATCGCCGCCGATGGTCGCCAGTAGCGAGAAGTCGTCGTCTGGTATACCCAGGCGCTTGATCAGCGCCGCCCGGGCTTGCTCTTCAGGCAGCAAATTTGCGAACCAGTGATGCGCCAGAAGGTCTTGGGGCTGCCAAGCCTTTTGGCTTAGAGGCAAGCTGTACGAAATGGCATGCCCGTTCTGTCGCCAGGTATCGTTGTATTCGAAGCCCATCAGTCGGCCATCCGTGCCGCGCCACAACGTCCCTACATGCTGCGTGTCGCGCCATACGTTCAACGAATCCGGCAATATCATGATTCGGATCCCTCCGGTGGAACAGCGGACAGCTCGATGCCTAGCGTATCAAGTACGATCAATATGCGACCCAACCCGCAGCTGTCACGGCCGTTTTCCAACTCACTCAGAAAGCGAATGCTCAACCCGCAAAGACCTGCGAGGGTTTCAAGATTTAGCCCTTGCTGCTTGCGAGCGCGGCGAATCAACTTGCCAAGCGTTGCGGCATCATGAATGGGAACTGCTTGCGATAGGGGCATGCTAAGACCTTTCACGATAAGAAAGCGGGTTGTTGTAAACAATTTAGTATACTTAAAAATTTCCCTATAGGGATAATTGGGTGGATATACTGGAGTAGTCCTGAATTTTTCCCTATAGGGAAAATAGTTGGTGTGCGGGTTGCAAGTGCTGCAATTTTTCCCTTTCAGGACAATTTGGGGCGATCAGTCTGTCAAAGTGTCAAGGAGATCATCGCACCACGCATGAACTGCTAATGCTCCATCCGTGTGTACAGGCTCGGACAGCCTACTGTACCTCCTGACTCATCCTGGTTGCCGAGCGTGAGATGGCGCAGGTGGACTCTGAGTGCAACACCGCAAGTGATGGAGGGTGATACATCGGGGTTGGGCTATCTCTAGCCCGTCGACCACCTGCGCTTCGGCTTCGATAGGCGACAGCCAGTATGCGAGTATGCGATCTTCGCCTTCAGCGTCGCTTCATCAGCTCCAGAAGTACCTCACCATGTATCTCACCCAGCACATGCGTGTAGTGATGTGTCAGTGTTTGAGAGTTGCGGTGCCCGATCAACTTGGCGAGTAACTCGAGACGGTGACCTCGTGCCTTGGCATCTCTTTCCAGTACGTCGTAGACCGCTCGGCGGCAGTTCGCCAGTGCTGCAGGAGTGAAGGACCAATGTCCTCGGCAGGTGGAGGAAAGGCGATCCAGAAGCTGAGGGTAGTCGTCGCTGTAGAGGCGCAGTACGAGCCACGAGATTGCATTGTGCCTCAAGAGATGAAAGTCGAAGTGGATGTCCTCCAGCTCCAATCCGGGTGTGAGAGCACCGCGGAGAGACTGCCGGGCCCATGCCATGAGCGGGGTCAGCAAGCTCTCTCTTGAATAGCCCAGCGGAGAGCTTTCTGGCCCCAGCAAGGCAATGTTCTTCAAACGCTGCTGGCCAGCAAAGGACTCTCGGCGCCTATCAATCCATTCTTTCACCAGCGTCATCAATTCTGGGGATATCAAAAGGTGAAGAGGAACGCTGCGACGAGCATTTGCGGTCTTCCCAGCATGGATTTCTACGTAACAGTAGGTGGGGCCGTCATCTCCCGGCTGATTGATGATGACGTCATGCAGTGTCAATGCCATGACTTCTCCAGCTCTCAGGCCCCCGTAGTAGCCAAGGAGGAAGGCGATCAGCCAGCTGCGCCGCAATCCACTCCGTCTTCGGGAGAGCGCCCGGGTCAGATGTTCCGCCTCGTGCGGCATGATCAGATGTGTACGCAATGTACTGATGAAGCGACCTCCCTCACCCTGCACGGGGGGAATACCCGTTAATCGATCGTTACCTTGGCAGAAGCTGATGAACTGATTGAACGTCTGGAAGAAGTTGTGGGACGTCGAAGTGTCCCAGCCTTTCTGAGTCGGTAGCTGTTCGCTGATCGCCTCCATCAGTTCTCCATCCCAGAGCGTCAACCATGGGATATCGGGCAACATCATCATGGAGGTGGGCGTCAGACGACTCAGGTAAGTTCTGAGCGTGCTGGCTTTGTTGCCTTGAGTGCTCGATTGATAAGACAGCCATAGCAGTATCCAGAGTGGATAGCTGTCTTCGCCCAGCATGTGTATCAGCTTCTTCGCGTAGCGAGACGTAATGGCGTCATGCCGCTGGATCGCAGATTCCCCTCTGGGGGTTATCAGACCTTCATGCTCCAGTTCGGTGATATACGCATACAGTTGGTTGCCTGCTTTCACATACCAGTCTGTTGATAGTTGATCCTGCCTGTATCGAGGGGAGGTTGATGGTGACGATTCGTTACTCCTGACGCCTCCTCCCATAAGGAGTTCAGGGGTGTGAAGATCGGTCTCGATGTCTTCCGGTTCAGAGGCATCCATGGCGCCGGAAGCGCTTGACGTACCGGAGGTAGGGAGGGATGCCGCCGATAAAAAGAGGCTTTCGTCATGCTGCCAAGGAGAACGCCAGCTACACACCGGCAGGGGATAGCGCCGAAGCAGCTGTGACCAGAGGGGCGCAGGGCCCAACAATGTCGTGCACCGAAAGGCATGACGAAGCAATGATCGGACACTCTTCAGCGAAGCGGAGGAACCAGTCCTGCGTGGTGCCTGGCTATCTAGCAGCTGTGACAGACCGGTGACCAAGAGCTGATCCAGATGGGCAGCTCGCGCTTCCAATGGACTGTTTAGATCCAGCGTAGCATCCGAGGAGAACCACCATACATCTGCTCGCTGAGAGGAGGGGGCTGATGATGGGGCAGGGGACTGACGGCAAGCCCTGAGTAGCCTCCTGAGATGATTCGGGATTTTTAGCCGGTAATGGGCTGGATGTGTTCGAGATAACCCTGGCAGGCAGCCGATGAACCAATGGTGGGGACCGCGCTTGGTGTTCAGGCGTGGCAGATGCTCTGAGCTCAAGTTCAGCAAAGTATGGCGAATCACTTCTTCCTCCATCCCCAGCAGGGTACCCATGCTCAAGGCCAGGAAGAGAAGAGACTGCTCTGGCGTGCATTGGTTAGCGGGAATGCTCTGCAGGGCGCGTACCGAATCCAGCACCCGTTGCTGAACCTTGATATCTCGTGATGAGGTAGCCGCGGATGAGGGTCTGACCGGACGCTTGATACTGGTCGGAATCGTAGCCTCGAAGTCAGGCTCTCGGTTGAGATGAGTCAGTACAAGCGCGACTTCCTTGGTGACCTTTCGGGAGCTGAAGTCGAGTTCAGCTTCCTTGGTAAGCTGGATGGCGTTGCGAATCAAGGCTTGTACAGCTCGCTGGTTCAAGCGTGTGGCATTGTGTCGAGCGCGAGACGGCTTGGTGGAAGGCGCACTTTGCGCTCTAGCCTGTGCTCTGGTTACCTTTTTCTTATGCCGTCGCCAGGCGTAGCGTGCGACATTCTTGCGGAAATGTCTGAGCTCTTCAGATGAGGAGAAAAGGGGATGAGCTGGATCATCCCAGCGACGGAATATCCTACCCAGTGTTTTCGAAAGCTCGATCGGAGACAGCTTCGGAGTTGTAAGCTCTTGGTGCGTGGCCTGGGCAGGTACATCGGTTTTCTTCCGAAGATCAATGGTGGTAACAGCGCTCATCCTCTATCTCCTTGAATGGCTGGTCCGGCGTGCTCAATGGGCCATGGGAGGTCGTCTCTGTGAAGCAGATCCGGTGTCAAGCCGCATAGTCTGGCGATATCGGTTAGTGCGCTTCGTGTCGCCGATTGAATCAGGCTCCGATCACTGGCCGGGGATTGGAGTGAGTGCCCCTGGGTGGTGTGCCCAGCGAGTGCGCTAAATTCAGCGTGAGAAAGTCGCGATTGGAGCGCGGTGAGCATGCTGTGGCGCGTGATATTGGAAGGCTGGTGGCCCCACTGGCTCAATTCAGTTGCCAAAGGCGAAGGCATGAATGTTGGAAGATCCTTGAGCCACTGTCGCCAGTCAGCATGCTGCATGCGTTGCTGCGTCAACATCATTGTCGAGGCATTGAACTTCCATTGAACGGGGTAGGCGACTTGTTCATGCCTAAGAAAGTCTGCTTTGCCACCGTGGCGTTTCCACCATCGTTGCCATTCCTCCCGCCACTCATGCTGAAGCCGGAGCAATGTGCCAAGGGCAGGGACAAGTGGAATTTGGCGGCTTTCCTGTGCCCGAGCCGAATCCTTGTCGCGTAGCCAGAGCGTATTTTCCAGCTGCTCACATTGGGTTTTGGATCCAATTGGGCGAGCCAAGGTGCAGAGCTGCCATGCAAGTAAGGTCAGCGCTCCCAGTATCTGACCTTGCCGGGCAATGGCTTCGCCGACTGCTCGTAAGTCGCGACTACGATTCCCTTGTGAGGTAATCAATGAGGTAACCAGCATGGCGTGGTTCTTGGTAAGTTGCGTCAGCAAATGAAGCGGACGTTTGAAATAGCTCGGCTCCTGGGCTTTTGTGGATCCCACGGTGTGATCTTCGCGAGGTGTACGACAGTCTTCTTCTAATAAGGGAAATAGGCCAAGCGCAGCTTGAGCCGAGAGAAAAGCCTTCTGAATCTTGTGCAGAGGTATCGTTCGATACGTTGCCGGGGCAGAGAGCGAAAGCGGGAGCTCGCCTCGCAACCAGGTCGCGATCACTTCATCTTCACAGGCAGGTATCACCCAATGATGATGACTGGCGGACACGCGTCTCAACGTCAGAGTACTTCCGGGACGGTTATCCCCCCAGCGCTTGAGTTTTTTCTCGATCAGTGATTTCAGTGCTTTGAAGGGCTGGGCGCCGGGGAGCCATGCCTTTTCGGCCATGAGTGACTGATTGAGAGCGTTGGGCAAGGGCAACGTGATGATGGTTTCGTTAGGTGCCTTGTTGACAGAGTAATGGAGTAGCCCCTCCTCCGGTGACCAGCTGGGAACTTGATCCAGTGTCTGGCAGATGATCCACTCACGATTGCTATCGCTATTGAGGGGCAGCTTGGGGGATCGGGAGATTACCGTCGTCTGCAGCAAGCGCTCAGGTGCTATTCCACTGCAAAGTAGAATGCTAAGAAATGCCAAGGCTTGTCGGTTTGCAATAGCACTCTCAGATTCTATGAGAAATTCCTCATCTTTCGGTGGTTGGAAGATACGTAAAGCTGCTAGAACCTCTTCTTGTGGGCGTAGGCTGATGTCTGCAGATGTCTTGAGACTGCGGGCCTGTTGCAAGAGCTGTACGCTCTCAAGGTGAAGCGCCTGATCGCCTTGTGAAAGCAGCGTGTTATGGAATAGCTCTTTCACTGGGTCGAGGGGTGAGATACTGCTTTGGTTCAGATCATTAGATGATGATTCATTCTGATGTTCATTGTCATCCGTGAGCTCTTCATCATCCTCTATTAAGGCATGGTCAAGTGCTTGGATTGACCTGTCAAGGGAGCGATAGTCGGTATATTCAGCATGAATTTTGTAAGATTTGTCACTGGCCCAAAGTGGCGAATCACGAAGAATGGTATCGACATGTTGACGTCTTTTTTGATTTTCATTGCGAGCTCTATGCTGTTTTCTTATTGGGCTACGAGTGAGCTGGCTCGACTGATAAATTTCGTCAAGCAAAGCGCGTGTCGCTTTCTTATTGCGCAGATGGTTGGGATGCTCCGATGGACGATCAGTTGCTTTATCATAGGCATGAAGAAACTGTTCGAGCAGCTCCAAATCAGCATCGGAAAAATGCTCCGGAGGAGGAACTAACTGCTCTCCCAGGGTAGGGGAAATGGGTCTGGGGAAACTGTTTTGAATATCATCCAGGTCGCCCCAGTTAAGTAGCCGCTTAAGCGCCTTTCTAAGCTCAAGTATCTGGGTGTAATATTTGATGGCAGAGCCACGTCTTACAGTACGACGTGGCTGACAAAAAATCAGTCTAAGCAGCTTTCGGATACTGCTTACGCGAGGATCAGTGAGCGATATAAATCGGTAGTTCACCGTGTAATGAAGGCAGTGAGACATTCTATGATTTCGATGTGACTCATCTTCCATAAAAAATTGGCTTTCTAGAAACTCTTCTACTTGGGGCACAAGGTCTGGCTCCGAGTAATCGGCGGCAAAGAGGCGAGCACTGAGGCGATATTCTGAGGCAATCAAGGGTGGGAGGCTCCTCTTGAGCCACTCCGGTACAAGGGGCCAGCGGGACCCGATCGCATTGAGGTCGTAATTAGCCAATATTTGGTCAGGTAGTTGGTGTTCACTCACGTGAAAGCCTCCTGTTTATCAGTCAATCAAAGCTCATAAAGCCAATCAATTTGCGAATCTGAGTCGTTTTCCCTCTTATTGTTCGAGTACTTGTTTTTTTCTTTTATATTGCTTTGCTTGTTGGTATCTGATTCCTGCTTCCTATTATCTTTTCTTTTGCTATGGGTGTTCTTCTTACTTGTTTTAGCGACAGTGGCGCCGTTTGCTATATTTCTATCTTTAGATGCATTACTTTGACTTTTATTAGCGCTATCCGTTATTGTGTTCATAAACTTTCTAATCGAGTCAGTGGAATAGCGATGTTTGAACATTGATGAGATTTGCTTGTGTGTTATTGGCAAGTTTTGTTGAGTGACTACATTGCTCCATGCGTATTGTAATCTTTCATCACTAATGAAGTTTCTGAGTATATTGTTCCATAACTTCTTCTCGTTAATATTGATATCGCCAGTGGTATGTAGGTGTCGGGTTCCGTCTGATTGACTATAGCTTGCGTAAACAGCTCAGGTCGTTCGACCTGCCACTCCTTCATTGCTGCTATAGGCGCTTTGTGGTGTAGTGCCTTCTGAGGAATGTGGTGGTTATAGAGCCAGCAATAACGCTCGAGTGTCTGTTCTAAATCCTCACTTGAGTCATAACGCCGAGTCGCCAGAACATCGCTGATACGCCCATTGAAGCGCTCCACCATCCCGTTCGTTTGGGGTCTGCCTGGCCTGATCAATCGATGCTCAATACCATGGTTCTGACATTCCTGATCGAAAAGATGATTTCCACTGGGCTTACGTTCGCCACCCACGGTGAAGCGATCGGTAAAGGATTTACCATTGTCCGTGAGCACGGTTCGAATCGTGAAGGGAGCCTCCTCTTCCACACGCTTCATGAACGCCTGGGCGTCCTTTGCAGATTGACTTGATCTGACCTCCAGATACACCCACCGAGTGGCACGATCAATCGCGACGTAGAGATAACGCTTCTGATCTTCGTCAGGCATTTGGGGCAGGTGCTTGATATCAATGTGCACATACCCGGGCTCATAATCCTTGAAAGGCCGATGCTTGGGCTTCTCGTCCTCCTTCGCATCTTGACGCGCCAGCTTGGCGAGAGTCGGTACATCACGTCGTTTGAGCATGCGCTGAAGCGCGGAACGCGACAGATTGGGGTTCAGGAATTCCCGAGCAACGACAAGTAGATCATCGAGCCCCAAGCGAAGCAGTTCACGAGCGGCAATGACGATCTCTTCCTGTTCTGAGGTCAGAGTCGCGAGTAGGTTATGACGTGTGTGGGAGCGATCCAGGACATCATCACGATAGCGCCAGCGCTGTATAGTTGAGACGCTGACCCCGAACTGACGAGCGAGATCTTTGTTCGTCATGCTCGAAGGAGCTGCTTGGATGTCGGCACGGATTTTCGGTGTCGTCGTCGCTTGCTTATGCAGCTTGATGTCCATGAAGCTTTTCCTGAATCAATTGCTTGATGAGCTCACGAGAGGCTAACAAAGGATAGCTTCGTTGTGAAATCCGATCATCCGGCACCCTACATGTAGGTTGTGGATATTGATCCATTCCCAGCCAAGCTCGAGCAGAGGCTGTAGCACCTGGTAATAGAATCTCACCACCTGGACTTCATCTTCGTTGAGTCTGCCGATATCGATCTCGATGCAAAATACACTTTGTGAGACGGGCACTTTCTGTGTGGATACGATGGCTTTGATGACATGAAAATTCACGAACTCCTCGGAAGTGTGAGTCGACTGAACGTTGCTGCGGAAGCGGACAGGCGCTATGGGCAGGCTCTCTGTCGCGACCGTTGGTCGAAAAGCATGCTCCTCGTTCATAAGCTCGGCGGTGTCCACCTCGAGTATTCGCTGATAGATGACAAGCGTCTTGTCAGCGCTGATTTTCACTAGTGACGGTGTATAGGTAGCATCTGGCATATTGATGACTCCAACGATAGGCAAAGGGGGGCCGAGACGTATGAGAGAATCATTCGTCGAGTTCATGTCCAGCAAACGCGAGTAACGGCGGTCTCAAGTTCCAAGCGCAACGCTATTGAAGGGTGCTCGGACCGCCGACGGATTTCTTGAGCACCTCGGCGTAGACTTCCAGTGGGGTTCGCCAGTCCAGTGTCTGGCGAGGCCGTGTGTTCAGTGAGTCGGCGATCTCGTCGAGCTCTTCTTGGCTGTAGACGGAGAGATCCGTGCCCTTTGGCAAATACTGCCGCAACAGCCCGTTGGTGTTCTCGTTCGAACCTCGCTGCCAAGGGCTATGCGGGTCAGCGAAGTAGATCGCCGTGCCGGTCTTCTGGGTGATCTCGGCATGTTTCACCATCTCTCTGCCTTGATCGTAGGTCATGGACAAGCGCAGCGATCGCGGCACCTCGTTTAGCTTGTCGCTGAAGCCAACGGCCGCAGCGGTGGCGGTGGTGCCATCCACTTTCGCCAGAATCACCAATCGCGTGGTGCGTTCCACCAGCGTACCGACGGCAGAGCGATTGTTGGCACCGATGATGAGATCGCCTTCCCAGTGGCCAGGCATCAAACGATCTTCGACCTCAGGCGGTCGCGCGTGGATGCTAACCAGACCGGGAATCTGGTTGCGCCGATCCGTGCCACGACTTCGTGGCCGGCGTTTGCCGTTGCCTTGTCGCAGGCAGGCGATGAGTTCCTTTTTGAGACTGCCGCGGGGCATCACATAGAGCGCGTTGTAGATGGCCTCATGCGAGACCTGTCGACGTGAATCGTTGGGAGACATGCGCTTCAGTGTGCGGGCTATCTGTTGCGGTGACCAGTACTTGCGCAGCAGATGGACCACGACTTCAAACAACTCCCTGTCGGGGTGCAGCTTGGGACGCCGACGGGGCCGATGGCGTGTCAGGCGAGCCCGGTAGCCTGCGAGGCTGGCATCGTAGCCATTAATGGAGTGGCGAGCGATTTCTCGCGACACGGTACTCGGTGCACGGCCCAGATGATGGGCGATAGCTCGGATCGAGTGAGTCGCTCTCATCATCATGATGGCGGCTCGGTCTTCAGCAGAAAGATGGCGATAGCAGTGGTTCATGGCAACACCGTACCTGATGGGTCACGTGTTGCACTTGGTCATTGAGACCGCCAACTTTGAGTAGTGATGATCAGTCGAGTAATACACCCGACCTGTAGAACGATATCTCTGAGAGTACTACCTCCTGATATGTCTAATCTGAATCAATGTGTACTAATAGCATAACTCAAGTAGCAAGAATCTACTGCATCAGTTAACCGTCAAAATCGACCGTTTCGCGAGCATTAGGGCTTTTTAGCGTCAATATTGGTAGTGATTTTTTATTATGACTTTGCGTTTGATTGCTTTTCTCAATTCATCGATTATTGAACGGTAATGTACTGTTCGTGTTTATCAAAAGTCATTGGCACTGTTTTCGAAGGGGTCTGCGACCCGAATATACTCCGTCAAGGTGCTGAGATGCCTGTGACCTGTTACGCGTTGTATCTGCTCCAGGCTCTTCCCCCGCAGATGAGCTTCAGTGATCAGGCCAGCACGCATGCTATGTGTGCTGAATCCCCGTGAAGCCAGGTTTGACCGCTCAAGCCCTCTGATCAACGCATTCTGAAATGCAGTTCGAGAGAGTTTCGAGCCTCCTGGCCTGCCGCCCAGCGAGACGCTGCGAAATACCGCACCTCTCTGGATATGGGCGGCTTCTAGCCAGCGATACAGGAGATTGACTGGGCAGTAGGGGAGCGAGGTATCCGCATGGTGAATGGCTTTGACTTCATGTCGTCCTTCTTGATTGGTCTTGCTGCGGGCGAGCCTGACCAACACGCCTCGTGTATCCCATGTGAGGTGCTCGACACGAAGGTTGAGGACTTCGCTGTAACGAAATGCTCCATAGAACGTCAGGCAGAACATGGCGGCGTCGCGCAGATCTCGCAACTCGCTCAAATTCAGGCTATTCAGCAGCTGATGCAGATCGTCTCTCATCAAGGCTGGTGCACGTTTCACCGGCACTTCATTGAGGCGTGCACAGCCGCGCATGACCCCCTTGATCATTTGCTCATTGCCCAAGGTGGGGCAATTCATGACAAGGTGCCAACGCCGTAACGAGCACAGCTGCCGCTTGAGCGTATTCGGTTTATAGCCGTCCTCGAAACACCGGGTGAGATAGTTGGCTATCTCCGTGTCGGTGCTGGGGAGGGTGCCGCCACGTCTGAGAAACATCCGTATGTCGCTTTGGAAGGCTCGGATGGTACTCGGTGCAAGGCTTGCCATTATCAGCTTTCGTGCCGAGACCGTCAGGCAAAGTCCCGGCAGAGAGTCCTGGTTTCCCTGATAGGGGATCACTTGCATTGCCTGATGTCTTCGTCTTTGAGGCGGGTGAATGCCTGTCGGTGGTCTGGACACCATGAGGGATCTCCATCGATGTCGAAAAGTTGGAATGATGGCCGACATGCGCTTGTGAGGCGGCCAACCAATTTCACGCTATCACTCTTCGTAAATCAGCCAACCCGAAATGCATGCCTCAGAAGGCATGGAAAGTCGAGAGTCACGCATGCTTAGGGTTATTGGAGGGATGCCACTAGCAAGTGCATGATATGTGAGTGTTATCTCTGGGATGAGGTTGAAGAAAAGTGAAATCATCTGCCTGGTCGTGCAGGCGGTGCAGCCGAATCGCTGCCTGTGGTCAGAGCGATACCAGGCGCGCCAAGAAGGCGTTGGAGAACGCCACATCATTTGCCAGATCGAGAGTCATCTCTCGTATTCCCTCTGATAGGCTCACACACTCACTCATGGGGGCCTGAGCATGTGGCGCGCCATGCATTTCAATCGTGGGGAGTTCTCCGCTCGTGCCAGGGTCGTTGGAGGCTATCGAATCTGTGGCTGGATAGACGATTGGGGCGGGTGTTGTCGGGGAAGAGAAGGGATCCAGTTGGATCGCAGCATGCTCGTCGGGTAAGTCGTCAAACAGCCGGTAGGCGTAGTGCCGTAACGTGCTTTCGTTGAGTGCATAGAAATAGCACGCATCATCTTGTGCATGTCGACGCCGTATGATTCGGCCTAGCACCTGACGAAAATACTGTTCGGTCCTGACGTGGCTGAGGTAGCAACATACCTGCAAGCGGGGAATGTCGATCCCTTCACTGACCATGTTGACGGAGACAATCCACGAGGTATGGCCGTAGCGAAAGGCCTCAAGTCGTGCGTGCGCCCCTTCCGTCTGGCTGGTTACCAGACACACCGTCTGTCCCATCTGTTTCAGACAATCAGCGATGTCTTCCGCATGGGAAATGTTGGATGCCACCACCAATCCTGCGGCGGTCGGGTCTTTCTCCTGAAGCTGTCGCAAGCGTTGGCAGCTGACGTCCAGCAAATGCTGCTGAGGCCCCGGGTGACGCAGCAAGGCGGCGTAATGCACCCCTGGATGACGCAACAGGGCTGGGATGCTTTGGTAATACAGTGTCTCACGCTGCGCCTGCTGTTCTGCCACCAGACGTATGTCGTCATTATCTATCAGGTATATCTGGGGAGTACGGCAGACATCATCCTGGATGGCATCACGCAGGGGATAAGTGAAGTCTGGGATCAGCGCGAGGCGGTCACTGTCCGCCGATGGCAGGGTTGGCGCCGATGGCTCGGACGCTGAGGCGTCTTCATGGCTCGGTGCCATATAACGCAGCATCGGAAGGCAACTGCCATCAGTGCGCCAAGGAGTGCCTGACAAGGCGAGCGTAAAGCGAACATCGCGCTCCAATGCCAAGAGTGCCAATCCCCATTGATTGGCGCCGGTGGCTGCCGAGCTGGTGTAGGCGTTTTTTGCGGCGCATGCTGTCGCGCCGGCGGCATGGTGGCTTTCGTCCCATACCAGCAAGACACGTCCTTGGCGACAGAGTTGCTTGAGGTCCTCCAGGCGGAAGCTGAGCGCTTGATAAGTCAGCGCGATACCGACATCCCCCAGCCGGCCCTGCATGGGGCGTCCCAGAATTTGCGAAAACGTTTCACGCGCACGCTCTACCACGGCGGAGGTGGGGCCCAGATAGATGACGTGATCAATGCTCCCGTCGAGAATCAGCTCCTCAGCCAGTACGGCTGCCATCAGCATCTTGCCCGCACCCGGAGTGGCCTGGCACAGGAAATGGGGCTGCTGATCCGAAAGCCGTTGAAGCGCTGTCTCAATACAACGCGCTTGCCAGGCTCTGAGTGTCGGGCTTGTCAGAGAGGGCAGTAATCGATTGATCTGACGCGGCGTCATGAGGCACCTCCAGCATGGCGTTTTGCAGAGAGCGCCAGCACGGCAGCCAGTTGTCCCTGGAGTTCGCAGGCGCGCTGAATTGCATCCTCCTGGAGTGGAGCGATGTCGGGTTTCGCCTCCGGATAGTCCTTTGCCAATTGATAGAGGTGCTCGGCTTCCGCGCTCGCGGCCCGCATGGATTTTTTCAAGGCTCGACGTTGTTCCTGCAGTGCTGCATCGAGCGGTAGATGCGATGTGCTATCGGTTTTCGACGTGGCAAGATCCTGTCGATTGCTCGGCAAGGGGATATCCGGTGAGCGCTCCGAAGTGCTATCGATGAGTTGATAGACGCGGCGGCGCTTGCCGATGGTGTCGGACTGAACAGCTTGACCATCAATGACCAGGCGATCGATCAGGTCTCCGACACGCTGCAGGACAATAATGGGTTTATAGCCCGCCAACTCTGGATGTTTCATCAGCTCGTTGCGGCAGCTGACTTTCGTGAAAGGAGTCGGTTTATCCTTCAAGGCTTTCAGCCACTGTTGGAAGTGCTGTTTGATCAACTGTCCTCGCCGATAAGCTGCTGCAGTTGAGGAATCTTGGAATGTGGGAATGCTCGAGGTGTGAGGAGGAGAGCGGTGCTGGCTCTTTGAAGTGACGGTAGATGACGAGTCGTGTGACGACGAGGTCTCAGGCGTCTGGGAAGACTCGGCTATTGCCTTGCCTGTAGCAGTGGCCGCAAGAGGAGTAGATGAGGGTGTTTGTGTGGTATGAGAAGAATTCGAGGTCATGACAGCACCTCGTTGCAGTTGCCAACGATACGTGCACGACAGTCTTGGGAAGGGGGGTCGGGATAGCCACCATAGGGGGTGGGCAGATCGGGGCTACGCGGAGATGCCGTAGTCTGAATGACCATGGTTGAAGCTCCTAGAGTTGAGGAGCCGCACCCGCTGTCGCCAAACAGTGATGGGGGCGGCCGTACGCAGGTTGGCGAACCGGCACTCTAGGAAACCGGCAGACCCGAGGGTCTCCCACGCACGACCGCCATAACGCATGGCAGACACAAAAAAAGCGCCAACCATGGTCTGGGGCGCTTATGCGCCTAGAGGTATTCGAGTCGCCAAACCCGATCGAGGATTTTGCCTCGATAAACTGAATCTAGCAGATGAAAGAGAGGTCGTAAATATCACCTTCCGGTTCGTATCGAACGTTATTTGATTTCGTGAGAAGTGCGGGGGGGGGAGAGTGTTATGGCGACAACATTCAAGACTGCGACGACGCGCATGTCGTGGGGCGTCATTGTCTGCGCCTTGAAAAGGGTGAGGCTATCTGGCCGCGAAGTTTTCCTTCACTTTCTTGTCACGTACTTTCTTCGCCATGCCGGACAGCAGCACCTCTCACTACGGGGATGCCCCCTCACACGACGAGCACTGCTTGTTGAACGTGATGTGTCAGCAGCCCCCTCAGATGGCCAAGGCCACCAGGAAGCGAGAGACCATGTTGTAGGCGGCAACCGTGGCGACGGCTTCGATAGTCTGCTGTTCACCGAACAGGGTCTTTAGTGTCTCGATGATGGCTCCATCGACTTCCACTTGGCGGGTTGATTGATCCGTCAACGCCAGCAGTGCACGTTCTTCTTCATTGAAACGAGTTGAAATGCCTTCCTCACGCAGCGCGTCACATTTCTCCTGTGTGCCGCCGGCCTCCAGGTAGGCGGGTTGGTGTACTTGCCATTCAAACTCGGCCCGATTGAGCACGGCCACGCGACACATGATCAACTCGCGATATTCCAGACTGAGCGCGAAGTCCTTGCGAACACGGCCCAGCAGCCCATTCCAGCCCGTGGCCAGGGGCACACTCTTGAGCAGATAGCGATCGATCCCGATCAGCTCTCGGTTGGGGCGGCGTGCTTGCATGCTTTCCAGCAGGTCAGCAGGGACGGCATCGCCGTCTTGCCAGGGAGTTACACGTGGTTTTGTCTCAAGACCTGCCGCCAGGGAGGGGGAGGCGGATAGGGTGGTGCCTGATTGCGGGAAGGAATTTGACTGTGACATGGGGCTTCCTGTGTCCAGAAAATGCCATGCCCCGGGACGCACGTGGTGGTGGAGTCTGTCGCAGGGCGGGGCAATGATGATGGGGAGTGGCGATACGCGGGGATGGGCGATGCAGTAGGAGCATCGCCACGTGTGAGCCCTGAAATGAATTGCCTGGCTGAGCAAGTCAGTTGGTGCGATGTGGTCAGGGGCATGACCCGGTGTTCATTTGGCCGCGAAGATTTCCTTTACTTCCTTGTCGCGTACTTTCTTCGCCATGCCGGTCAACAGCACCTTGAACAGCAGGCCACTCACCAGGGTGGAGAGCGTCAAGGTGAAGAAACCGGCCAGGATCCAGTCCACCAGGACGAAGCCGCTATTCGTCAAGGTCGGGTGATAGAACACCATGCCAGCGAAGACCACCCAGTGGCTGATGCAGAAGAAGCATTGGAAGAGGTGGCCGATCATGTGGCCAAAGCGTTGTGCGTACTGACGCAACGGTGCGAACAGCTCACCCTGGGTGATCGAGATCGCTATGCTGCTGGCCGCCAGGGCCATCACGAAGCAGGTCCATAGCGCGTTCAGCGTCTCGGGGGAAAATACGGTAGTCATGGGGATCCTTGTGTGTCTTCGTCAAAGTGACGAGTGGGGGAAGTCAATGGGTCGTGCTCAATGTCTGTCGGTGCGGGTGTCTGGTTATCTCTCAGCCTTCTGTCTAGCGTGCGGTCAGCATCCGGTTGACACCTTGGGTGGCAGCATCGATGGCGCCCGCGAGGTGACCCGGGAATTGCGGCGACCATTCACTGGCAATGCCGAAGTGGTGTTGATGCCAGGGACCCTCATTCGCTTCCGGTGGCGGCACCGAGACATGGGATGCCACGTCTTCCAGGTCTGCCGGGCTCGCGATGAAGGGTGAGGTAGCCCAGTCCTTGAGGACATCGCTTTGGGGACTGGCCGCCTGAGGGCCAAACAGGCGACCCAGCTGTACGCGGCAGTGCTGACGTAATGCCTCCGGCGTGATCTGACGTCGGTAACCAGCCGGTACCCCCACGAATCCGAAGAGTGCACCTAAGCCTTCCATTGGACTGGCGTCGTGAATCTCCACCATCGGGCCACGCGTGCTGCGTGCGGTACCGGACAAGCCGGTCTCGCGCCAGAAAGGACGATCGTAGACCGCGAGATACTTGGCATGGGGAGCCATCCAGGTCGCGGTCTGCTGCCACTGTGTTGCCAGAGCGCTCGGGAGTGCCGGCGTGAATTGGATATGCTGGAGAGCCTGACGTGGCGGGACGGCCAACAAGACCTGCTCCACCTCATGGTTCATGCGATGTCCGCTGCCATCCTCTGCGCTAAGCGCAATCCCGTCTGGCAAGCGCTCGAGATGACGGACGACCTGCCCAGTCAATACCTTGTCCGCGGGAATATCGCGACGCAGTCGCTCGATCAGCGCCTCCATTCCTCCCACCACACGCATGGCGGTCAGCGAATCCCTGACGCCAGCGGTGCGCAGAGGTTTCTTGTCCGTGGCGCGCTCGAGAAGGCTGTCGCCTGCCGTTTGTTGTGCAAAGCACTCCAGATCCAGTGTCTGTATCAGCTGTCCCATCTCGCGCTGATGCTCAGGCCAGAACCAGGTCGGCCCCAGGTCCAGGCGCCGACTCGTACCGGTGTCGACGCCTGCTGGCAGCAGGGACGCGATCCTTCCACCCGGGTCTGACTGAGCCTCCAGCACGAGGTAGTCCCGCATGCCTCGGCGTTCCAGCAGCCAGGCCGCATACAGGCCTGCGAGTCCGGCACCAATGATGATGACTCTTGATGAGTGCTGACTCATGGCGTCTCCTGAATGGCCAGATGCCCTGTCTTGAGGTAGAAGGTCGCCCCCTGTGTACCGGCGGAAAGCATCAGCGGTTCGCTGGCTGGCAAGCGCAGCCAGCTGCCGGCAGGGCAGGACTCGTGCCCCGGGTGCAGGCAGCCCTCCAACACGAGAAGTTCGGCACCGCCAGTGTTTGTCATCAGCGGAAGCTCGGCATGTGGCGCCATGCGCTGCAGGCTCACCTGCTCGGTGGCACTGGTATACAGTGGGCAGACCTCGCGGCCATCCTGCTCATGCCAGTTGGCCGGGTCCCGCGTGTTGATGCGTACCGCCTCATGCTCCTCGGACGGCATCTGCCGCAGCTTGACGAAGATCACGCAGCCGTCGGTGCTGCTGGGGGTGTGTCGCGAGTCTGGCGGGTTGCGCAGGTACCAGCCTGCAGGGAAGTGGAGCGAGCCATTTTCCGTGAAGGTGCCGGACAGCACGAGAATCTCTTCGCCTTGTGGATGCTCATGCGCTGAAAAGTGGGAGTCTGGTGCATATCGGACCAGGCTGGTGGCCCTTGCCTTTTCCTCCCCGATACGATCCAGCATCATGCGTTCGACGCCTCCCTCCGGGGACGGAACCCACTGGTAGTGATCGGGTGTGATGCTGGCACGTCGTGAGAAGTCGGCATTGAGGCGCATGTAGAGCATCTCCACGTAGGCGAGAGGGGAAGAAAACCTTTTTCAATGTCTGGCGGTCATCACACCCGAGCGTCAGGGCATGAGCAGGACTGCACACATACCGTCAAGGTGTCACGATCGGTGATTGCGGGTATTCTGGAAGCTGATTGCCCATTCAACAAACGAGATTAACTAGGCAGTAGGGAAAGAAAAACTTTATCGCCATGACATCGCCCAACCATCTGAATGCCTTGCGTGCCTTCGAAGCGAGCGCCCGCCACAAGAGCTTTGCCGCTGCGGCAGAGGAGTTACACGTCACGCCTGCCGCTGTCGGTCAGCTGGTGCGTGGGCTAGAGGAGTGGCTCGGCGATTCGCTGTTTCATCGTGCCAACAGCGGCAAGACACGCCTTATCCCGACAGAGCTTGCAGAGCAGGCACTACCCGATATCCGCGCCGGATTTGAGAAGTTGTCTCTCGGGGTGGAGCGTCTCAAGGATGGCACTCGGCGTAGTGTGCTGACGGTGACAGTCAGTCCTGCCTTTGCCGCCAAATGGCTGTTGCCACGCCTGCACCGTTTTCAGGCGGCGTGGCCTGACATCGATGTGCATCTGGATACCAACCACAAGCCGGTCGATTTCTCACGGGAGCGGGTGGATATCGGGGTACGCTACGGGCCGGGCAAGTGGAAGGGCGTGGTGGCACAGGAGCTGATGCATGAAGAGGTCTACCCCGTCTGCTCGCCACAGCTGCTACGTGACCCCGAGCGCTTGAAGACGCCCGCAGCCCTGTTGGATGAGACACTGATTCATGACTTGTCCATGGAAGGCCATGACGGTTTTCCCTCGTGGAACGGCTGGTTCAAGAGAGCCGGTCTCACGGATGCTGATTCATCGCGCGGTCTGCAGATCAACAATTCTGCTGCAGTGCTGCAGGCCGCGATCGATGGTCAGGGCATTGCGCTGGCGCGTGGAGTCATGGTTCACGATGATCTTGTGTCGGGGCGTTTGATCAGACCGTTTGATGGAGTGATGTGTGCCTCCTCCCTGGCGTATTACGTGATCCATCGACCCGAGGTCACCCACGTGGCCAAGGTACAGGCATTCCGTGAATGGTTGCTGGAAGAAGCCGGGCTCAGTTGCCGAATACCCTCGACGTCAGGGTCGTGAGGGCTCTGTGATCAAGCAAGTCTACCTGGCGGGTCATTAGCCAATGACATCAACGAGCAGGCATTCTGGGAATGGTTGCTGGAAGAGGTCAGCTGAGTGTTCAGTTGACGTGGTCGAGTGGGCAGGTCCCCTCGGCTTACAGCTTGAGCAGTATCGGGGTAGCCATCGCACACCTCATCCTGCCCGATAACGCGCCTGAGTACTCGAGGGACTCTCACCGAACAGACGGCGATAGTCCCGGGCAAACTGGCCCAGATGATAGAACCCCCAGTCGCTGGCGATCTGACCGATCGTGCTCGTTGACAGGGGATCGCAAAGCCGCCGCCGTACTTGATTGAGTCGGTTGAAGCGGATGAACTGCATCGGACTGAGACCAAGGATGCTGGTGAAGCTATTGTGCAGTGTCCGCTGACTGACGTGGGCGATACGACAGAGGCTCTCGATGCTGACCGGTGCAGGCTCCCCTCGGTTCATATGCTCGCGTACGCGCTCCACTACCTGCCGTCGATGGTGATAGCTGGGGTAGCGGTCGGTGAGAGGTGTCCATTCCTCAAAAATGGCGGCAACAGCCAGTGACAGAATGCCCTGATGCACCTGAACCTCGAATCCCGGCCCCTGTCGCTTGATCAGGCGGTCCATCAGGAAGGTGACCCCTCGCCGAGTCCCTTGCGTCACCCCGAGTCGCATCATGTGCTGAGGATCCCCTTCCAATAGCGTCAGTGCCGACTCCCCCGCGACCTCGAGCAGCCAGTCACGCCGCAACACGAGACAATGGATCGCGAAGGTATCGGGCGTGGTCAGCGCGAAATCCTGCCCGCCCGGCTGACACATGATGTCGCCTTTCTCAAGCGCGTAGCCATTGATCCGGCAGGGCTGTCGCTCGGCGGGAATACCGATCCACAGGGAATCCGGCCAGACATGACATTGCTGGTCCAATGCCTGGCTGGTGTATTCCTTGAATACCTGCATTCCCGGCAGATGGAGTTCATCGATACGTCCGTAGAAGGCGCCCTGACCGTACTGATCGTAGTGTTGCGACCAGTCGGTCAGGTTATGCGCCTGTTCATTGACGTCCCATGCCTCCCGTGTGCACTTGCCTGGTGCATGCTCGAAAATCCCGTGCTGCCAGGTGGCATCACTGTCGTCCGTTCGTGATACATCTTCGTGCATTGATCAATCAACTCATTGTTATTGTTGGTGTTTTCAGCTTTGCCGGATGCTGATAACGCATCACCTCACGCTGTCGTTAGTCTGAGTCATGCAACTTTCGCGCACAGAGTCATGCCGTGAGCCAGATCGTGGGTCGTGAGATTGGCCACTGGCTTCTGACCGCAGACGAAGTGTGACACCGAGACCGCAAGACCCCCGGTCTTCCCATGTCAGCGAGGTGGTGAGATGTATACGGAAACTCTGATAAATCAAACAAGACACGAGTTGGTCACTTGCCTGGAAAAATGGCACATGGCGGAAACCTCGCGGATCTCGCTGCTGACCATGTCAGAGAACGCGACCTTTCTGGCCGAGGACGACGAGGCGGGACGCAGGATCATCATTCGGGTTCACCGCCCGGACTATCACTGCCGGGAGGAGATCGAGTCCGAGCTGGCCTGGATCGAAGACCTGCGCACGATGGCACGGATCAATACGCCGGCCCCGGTCATGACCACGACAGGCAGCCCTGTGTTGAGCATCTCCGCCGGCGGGCGATCCTTGTATGTTGTGGCCTTCGAGCATGTGGTCGGCAGTGAGCCGGATATCGGCGATGACTTGCCGCAGTGGTTTGAACGGCTGGGCGCGATGACTGCCACGCTGCACGAACACAGTCGTCGCTGGCAGCCCCCTGAAGGCTTCGTGCGCAAGCGTTGGGACCTGGAAAGCATGATCTCGCCCCGTGGGCTGTGGGGCGATTGGCGAAATGCGCCGGGCATGACGGTGGAAGAGGCCCAGGCCATCAATGCTGCCATCCCTTATCTCAAGTCGGAGATTGCCTTGTATGGCACGGCGCCACAGCAGTTCGGTCTGGTCCATGCCGACCTGCGCTTGACCAACCTGCTGGTGTCACAGGACAGCATGGCGATCATCGACTTCGATGACTGCGGCTTCTGCTGGTATGCCTATGACTTCGCTGCGGCGATCAGCTTCCACGAGACGGATTCGTGCATCCCGCAGCTCAGAGACGCCTGGATCAAGGGATATCGTTCGGTGGCCGAATTCCCTGCGGCAGATGAAGCAATGCTGGATACCTTCATCATGCTGCGTCGCATTCTGCTGTGTGCCTGGCTGGCCACGCATCAGGAGAGCAAGGAAGGCAAGACACTGAGTGATGGTTTCAGCCGGGATACGGCCATCATGGCGCGGCGCTATGTTCAGCAACGAGGGGGCCAGTCACGAGAGGGCCAGCAAGGTGTCGTGCAGACACCGGGCATGCAAGAACACGACGATCAGGCGGATGTTGATCGGACGAGTACAGATTGGACAGGTACAGATCGGGCAATCAATGACAAGGTGAGGATGGCGTGATGGAAAAGGTACGCGGGATTCTGGATCAGAACGCCTTCAGCATGGCGCACATCGACAAGGCAGATGCGCGAATCGGCGCACTGGTACGCAAGCGGCTGGAAACGGTAGGGCCGACGTCCATGCTCTTCTATGAGGAGCCGCTGCACATCGTACGAGGGGAGCGGGTCTGGTTGTTCGATGATCAAGGTAAGCGCTACCTGGATGTCTACAACAATGTGCCGTCCATCGGCCACTGCCATCCTCGCGTGGTCCAGGCGGTCGCCGAACAGATGGGGACCCTCAACGTGCACAACCGCTATCTGCACGAAGGCATCCATCGCTATGCCGAGCGCCTGCTGGACACGCTGCCGCGCACGCTCAATCGACTGGTGATGATGTGTACCGGCAGTGAAAGCAACGACATGGCGCTGAGGCTGGCGCGTGGCTGGACGGGCCGGCAGGGGATCATCGTCACCGAGGCGGCCTATCACGGCAACACGGCCGCCGTGACGGAAGTCTCACCATCCTCCTACAAGCAGGGAACGCCGCCGGATCACGTGCATATCCTGCCGATCTCCCGGATGAGTGAGCAGGCAGACCCGGCCGCCTGGTTCGCCGAGCAGGTGCGGTTCGGCATCGAACAGCTGGAGGCGAGGGGCCATGGATGTGCGGCACTGCTGGTCGACTCCATCTTCTCGAGCGATGGCATCTATGCAGACCCCGCCGGTTTCCTGAAGCCCGCGGTCGAACTCCTGCAGGCCCGGGGCGGCCTGTTCATCTCCGATGAGGTCCAGCCCGGCTTCGGGCGCACGGGGCAGGGGATGTGGGGCTTCTCGCGCCACGGCGTGACGCCGGATGTGGTGACCATGGGCAAACCGATGGGCAACGGCTTCCCGATGTCCGGGCTGGCGGCACGCGAGGAGTTGCTGGCGGTCCTGAATACCGATGTGGGCTACTTCAATACCTTCGGCGGATCACCGGTCGCCGTGGCGGCGGGCACGGCGGTGCTGGACGTGATCGACGAGGAAGACCTGATGGCCAATGCCACACGTCAAGGCGAGTACTTCAAGCGACAGCTCCAAGATATTCAGGCACGTTTCGAGGAGGTGAGCGATGTACGAGGCGCCGGGCTGTTCCTGGGATTGGATCTCTGTGACCCGACGCGTGACGGAGCGCCGGACGCCCAGCGCACCACGGCGTTGATCAACGACCTCAAGCGCAATGGCGTGTTGATCGGCGGGGCCGGCAAGTCCGGCAGTACCTTGAAGATCCGCCCGCCACTGTGCATTGAGCGCTCGGAAGCCGACCTCTTCCTGGACAGGTTCGAGCAATCCTTGAGAACGACTGCCAGGTAACCCACTCGCAATACGTCATGGATCATCGGTGAATAACTCCGCTTCGGAGCGGCAGGTTGCAATTGTTAAGCAGGGTATTGCACTGGCTCGTGTGGTAATGGCTCACGATGTAATTGCTTGAAGGCGTCTGGTGAGACTTTTCGATGAGGTGATATGCGCGTGTTCCTTGGCCTATTACGTGATTCATCGGCCTGGGGGGGCAACGCTTGCCAAGGTGCAAGCCTTTCGCGAGTGGTTGCTGGAGGAAAGTGGCAGCGAGTCTCGTGGATCTGATGGAAGCTGCTGATGAAGACACCGGCCCCCATGACTGACGTCTTGTTTTGAAACCATGAGCTGCAATGCAACAAGGGGAGCCTCGGCTCCCCTTGTTGCGTAAGCATGAGTGGATCTGGTCGAGGATCAGAAGTCCATGGTCAGCCCAAGGTTCAACCGGCGGCCATCCAGCACCACGCCGTAGGTGTCATTGGTGACTTCCTTGTCAGCGATGTTGTAGAGGCCAGCCTTGACGCGGGCGCTCTCGTTCAAGGCATAGACGACACCCACATCGAAGAAGGTATAGCTCGGCGTGCCTTCACTCATGCTGGTACGTGACAGGTAATCACTGGTTTCGCCACGGTAGTTCCCCTGTGCCCACAGGTTGAGGTCGTGAGTGGCTTGCCAGTCCAGCGCCACGTTGAGCATATGTTCCGGGATCTTGTTCAAGGGCTCGCCCTTGAATTCACCACTTTTCTGCTCGGAGTCGGTGTAGGTGTAGCTGGAGCTAAGGTTCACGCTTGGCGTGATGGCATAGTCCAGTGACAGCTCGATGCCCTGCATGACAGCTTCGTCGATGTTGCGGTAGGTGCTGACGAAATAGTAATCAGTGCCGGCATAGCTGCACTCGCGGAAGGCGGGATCGGAGAAACCTTCATCCGGGCCCTGGCAGAGGCGGTCTTCGGAGATCTTGTCCTTGAACTGGGTGTAGAACAGGGTGGCGCCGGCGCTGAGCGTGCCAGACTGGTTCTGGAAGACGGTGCCCAGCTCGTAGTTGGTACTGGTTTCCGGATCCAGCTCCTCGTTACCGATGATGACAGCGCTACCCCGACCGGTTCGACGTCCAAAGCCCTCTGTCGCAGCGGATAGGCTCGGCTGACTATAGCCCGTGGAAACCCCGCCCTTGAGTGTCCATTGCGGGTCAAGGTGGTAATTGGCATAGACGCGCGGCGAGAGATGTCCGCCAAATAGCTCGTCATCGTCGTAGCGCAAGCCGGTGGTGACGTTGAGGTCCTCGGTCAGACTCCATTCCATCTCGACGAATAGCGCCGCGATCCAGCGATCGACGTTATCGACGGCCCCCGGGACATTCGAATCCAGCAAACCATTGGTCTCATCGGTCAGCTGCTCGAATTTGTACTGACCGCCGAAGGTCAGCATATGGTCGCCCCAGAAGTACGTGGTCTGGTTGTTGAGCGTGGTGACTTCTTCGCGTTTCTCATCATCGGAGTCCAGCACGTTCTCCGAGATATCGTGCTGTAGATAGGTGTCCGTGAGGAAGCTGCCGTAACTTCCCTTGTGGCCAAGGGTATAGACGTCCTTATCGTAGCGATAACGACTGGTTTCGGAATCATCCGCGATGCTGACGCCAGCATTGTGAGTGTATTCTTTTTTGGAAGCGGTATAGCCGAGCGTGAACGCATTGTCCTCATCTGGCGTCAGCGTGAACTCGGCACCTCCTTGACGTGTGTCGCTATCGGGCATGCTTTCGGCATTGTCGCTACCGCCCTGGTAATCGCTTTCTTCATAGCCGGTCCAGTTGCCATGGACCTTGAGGCCGAGCAGGCCTTCGATGAGCGGCCCGCTGGTATAGAAACTCAGCTGCTGACCGTCATTGCTGATGTCGTTGAGCGAGTGGGTATATTCTGTCGTGACAGACCCTGACCAATCATCCGCCACCTTCTTGGTGATGATGTTGATGACGCCGCCCATGGCTTGTGAGCCGTACAGCGATGACATCGGTCCGCGAATCACTTCCACTCGTTCGATCATCGAGATCGGGGGGAGACCAATCTGCTTGCCTTCATCATTGCCATTGGTATTCACGGAGCGGCCAGCCGAGAGCGGGCGGCCATCGATCATGTAAAGCGTGTAGCTGTTGTCCATCCCTCGAATACTGATGTCCTGAGAATTCCCGCCCCCCGTAACATAGACGCCAGGCACATTATCCATGGCATCTGTGATGTCCGTGTACGACTGCTTGTTTAGCTGCTCGCCGGTAATGACCGAGATACTGGCAGGGGCATCCGAGATCACCTGCTCGTAGCCGGAAGCTGTCACCACCACAGGTTCCAACTGGCTGGATTCGTCAGCCTGTACGCCAGCAGGTAGGCAAGCGGCGGCGATACCGATAGCCAAGGCCGATCGAGCAAAGGGGAGTGCGGGGACTGTCATGTTCCTGGATCCTTGAGGTCGCGATTATGTCGTTATTGAGCCACGAGGTTTTTTAGGGTTGTGGGCCACTGAGTGCTCTGTTGACGTCGACTTCGGGTAAGGAATACGACAGACGTCATCGCATCAGTGTCGATCTTTTTTTTCGTATTTAAGAAAACAAATGATAAACATTCGTATTTTTTAGTTTAGGTGTGTTTCTTTGTTGTCAGAGTTGCGTTCTGCGCAACCCTCAGTGGTGGCATGGAGTCGTTCGTAAATTGCGGGTTGTGCAACGCACAGTTGCATGATTTTGAGGAAATAGCCGTGCTAGGATCGCAAACACAAATGATATTAATTATTATTCAACAAAAGGAATGTCGATGAACGTCGCTGGGCTCACCTTGTCTGTTTCTACTCTGTTGTTGGCTGCTTTACCTATTAGTGCCCAGGCACACGAAGTCGGCGGGGGAGAGCATGGCCCTTCCGTCGTGAGTTTGGACTGGGGCGCTGCCGATACGCTGGATGAGCTGGGATTAGCCGAGCACCTCGTCGGGGTACCACATCAGTCTGCGCCCGCCTATGTGTCACACCTGGTCAAAGGTCGGGCAGATATCGGCGGGCTCAAGGAGCCTGATGTCGAGGCGATCGCGGGATTGGAGCCGGACCTGATTCTGGTCACCGGTCGTCAATCTGGATCACTTGAGGCACTCAAGGCTGTGGCGGAGACGCGTGATGTCACTCTCGAAGAAGGCAACTACTTCGAGGCACTGAGCAGCAAGGTACTGAGCTTGGCGTCCCCGTATCATGCTGAAGAGAAGGCACGTGAGAAGCTGGCAGCGCTCGAGTCGGATATTGCGACGGCGCGTGAAGGGCTGGCGGAAAATCTTGACGCGTTGGTCGTGATCCATAACGACGGTCGTTATGTTCTGCGCCAGGAGCCGATCGTCACTGAGCTGCTGCAGATCGATCAGCCGGCGCTGCCGAACTCCGTGGAGCCGGTCAGCCGTGGTGAGCGTACTTTCTATCCGCTGACGCCAGCGAATATTGCCGAGATGGCGCCGGATACTCTGTATGTGGTTGATCGCAGTGCTGCCATTGGCCAGTCCCCGATGGATACTGACGCGCTTAAAGCCGCGCTGGCCGATGCTGGCGGTGCGGATATTGGTGTCACTGTGCTATCCCCGGGACTTTGGTATCTCTCCGGCAATGGCTTGCAGAGTGTGCGCGCCCAGATGGATGAGATTCTCGGAGGGCTGTAAGGCCAAGGTGCAGACAGCCTGCTGCCACACACTTTTCTGTCACACGAAGGCCAGGCATCTTGTCTGGCCTTCGTGTGTTCAGGCGTTGTTGACAGCTTTTTTCTGAGACTGGTCGGTGGCTCGGCGTTGCTTGAGTCAATCATGTAGGTCAGGCGTACCTGCATGAGGTTTAGACGGATACCTTCCTGAGGCAGGGTGAGAGAAGTGTGGCCCAGTATCGTCAGTTCAGATGGTGGGGGGCTATCTCACGGCAAAGTGAATTTCGGGTGCTGGAGCCTTGCGTCGATGGCGCGCCAGGGTGCTCGAGGGGCTCTCACCAAAGAGGTGACGATAATCCCGGGCGAACTGGCCCAGATGATAAAACCCCCAGTCGCTGGCGACCTGACCGACCGTGCTTGTTGACTGAGGGTCACACAGCCGGCGTCGTACCTGATTGAGTCGGTTGAGGCGGATGAATTGCATGGGGCTGATGCCGAGAATGCTGGTGAAGCTGTTTCGAAGCGTCCGCTGACTGACATGAGCGATACGGCAAAGGCTTTCGATACAGACCGGTGCAGGTTCCGTGCTGTTCACATGTGATCGTACCCGCTCCACTACCTGTCGTCGGTGGTGGTAGCTCGGGTAGCGGTCGGTCAGGGGAGTTTTTTCCTCCAGAATGGCGGAGACAGCCAGCGACAGAATGTCCTGATGGACTTGAACCTCGAACCCTGTTTTCTGACGTTTGATCAGACGGTCCATCAGGAAGGTGACGGCTTGGCGAGTCCCTTGCGGCATGCCGAGGCGCATCGAGTGCTGCGGATCCCCTTCCAGCAGCGTGAGAGCTGACTCTCGACTGGTGATGATGTGTACCGGCAGTGAAAGCAACGACATGGCGCTGAGGCTGGCGCGTGGTTGGACAGGGCGACAGGGGATCATCGTCACCGAGGCGGCCTACCACGGCAATACGGCCGCCGTGACGGAAGTCTCACCGTCTTCCTACAAGCAGGGCACGCCGCCGGATCATGTGCATATCCTGCCGATCTCCCGAATGAGTGAGCAGGCAGACCCGGCTGCCTGGTTCGCCGAGCAGGTGCGGTTCGGCATCGAACAGTTGGAGGCGCGAGGCCATGGATGCGCGGCGCTGCTGGTCGACTCCATCTTCTCGAGCGATGGCATCTATGCAGACCCTGCAGGTTTCCTGAAGCCCGCGGTCGAACTCCTGCAGGCTCGGGGCGGCCTGTTCATCTCCGATGAGGTACAGCCCGGCTTTGGGCGCACGGGGCAGGGAATGTGGGGCTTCTCGCGTCACGGCGTGACGCCGGATGTGGTGACCATGGGCAAGCCGATGGGCAATGGCTTCCCGATGTCCGGACTCGCGGCACGCGAAGAGTTGCTGGCTGTGCTGAACGCCGATGTAGGCTACTTCAATACCTTCGGTGGCTCACCTGTGGCCGTGGCGGCAGGCACGGCGGTGCTGGACGTGATCGCCGAAGAAGACTTGATGGCCAATGCAGAGCGTCAGGGTGAGTACTTTAAGCGACAGCTCCAGGATATTCAGGCACGTTTCGAGGAGGTAAGTGATGTGCGAGGCGCCGGGTTGTTCCTGGGACTGGATCTCTGTGACCCGACGCGTGACGGCGCGCCAGACGCCCAGCGCACCACGGCGTTGATCAATGATCTCAAGCGCAATGGCGTGTTGATCGGCGGGGCCGGAAAGTCCGGCAGTACCTTGAAGATCCGTCCGCCACTGTGCATCGAGCGTTCGGAAGCCGACCTCTTTCTGGACAGGTTCGAGCAGTCACTGAAGGCAACGGCGAAATGAGCCAGACAACACGATAGGGTAGCGGGTGTCAGTTGGTGTCCGAGTGGCGCGGCGCTACAGGCAGGTGCAAGACGGTGGGCGCAAATATAGCCTCGACCGGGTGCGATAGCTTGAGACACTGACGACAAGGCCCCACTGGAGGATTCCGTGGGGCCTTGTCATGTCTGGCGCGAAGTGGAGGGAAGAACGTCAGCGCTGCTTGAGCTGATCACGCAGGCCCGTCGGCACCTGCTTGATGATCAGACGGTCACTCGCTTCATCGTATTCCACCGAGTCGCCCAGCAGGTGCGAGTCAAAGCTGATCGAGACACCCGCGGCGCGCCCGGTGAAACGCTTGAACTGGTTGAGCGTCTTCTTGTCCGGCGGGATTTCCGGTGACAGCCCATAGTCACTGTTGCGAATGTGATCGTAGAAGGCTTGCGGGTGCTCTTCATCGATCAGCTCAGACAGCTGGTCCAGCGTGATCGGCTCGCCGAGCTTGGCCTGATCGGTGGCGTAATCGACCAGGGTGTCGGTCTTCTGCCGGCTGGCTTCCTCGGCCATGTCTTCCTTCTCGACATAGTCGCTGAACGCCTTGAGCAGGGTGCGGGTTTCCTGGCCGGCATCCCGCTGCTCCTGTGCGCCCAGCGTCTCGGCGAAAGCTTCGGCGAGCTTGGTGCGTCCGCGATCGCGCGCCCAGGACAGATAGGGGTGAGACGTCGAGCTGCCTTGCCACTGACTGATATCCAGTCGTGCGGCCAGCGACATCTGGGTCATGTTGAGCTGTCGGGCGGGCGTTACCGCGAGGGACTCGTCGATCGCGAAGCCATCACGATGGTGCAGCAACGCCATGAACAGGTGACGCGTCTCGCCCTGTTGGTGATCCACCACCAGCAGATGGCCGCCTGTCGGGAGGTTGTCATCGATCAACGTCATGAGTCGACTGGCAAGCGTCTGGGTCAGGCTCGCGAAATCGGTATCACCTGCGAGGAAAGATGCCAGCTCGGAGGGGAAGGCGGCAGGCGCGTCTTCATTGAAACGGCCCCAGTTCTTGGCCTTGCCGTGGTAGGCATCATTGAGCCCGGACACCAGATCCTCCAGTGCATCGGATGCCGGCAGGGCGGTGGCGGCAGGCAGCAGCTGGGCCGGCGTCTCGCTATTGCCCTTGTCGATACGGTGAATGATGCTCTGCAGGATCGGCATGGAAACCTCCCTCGGCTGCGATGAATGGGCTGGGGATGATACCCGTCACGACTCCACGGTGGTAGGGAAGGCGGCACTCATGGTTGTCATGAGCGCCGAGCGGGTGATGAGCTGTGAGATCAAAGACAAGGGGCGAGCCTGCTTGCATGAGCGGCCCGCCCCTAGGTTCTTTAGGAAAACTCGGCTCGTAGACAGCGCCGTATGCAAGCTACGCATACCATCGCATAAAAGCTACGGGCCAACTTCTCATATCGCGTCGCAATACGACTGAACTCTTTCAGCCAACAGAAAGAGCGCTCCACGATATTTCGCTGACGGTACATGGGTTTATCGAAACCACGTGGGAGACCTGGCCGAAGTTCCGCTTCATCTTTTTTTGAGCGATTACCGGCTTGATTCGTACACGGTCGCAGTAACTGCGCAGCTCGTCACTGTCATAGCCCTTGTCTGCCAAGATGTAGCGGCAACGTTTTCGCAGCCGACCAGGATCCCCCGCTAGATGAACCTTTTCCAGGGTAGGCATGAAGTAGCGTGTATCCGACTATTCCACCGCCGACAGTCTGATGGCGATGAGCCAGCCGAGACGATCACAGATCAAATGGATTTTGGTCGTGATGCCGCCGTCACTCCGGCCCCGTGCATGTCTTAAACCCGCCTCATTCATGAGGACTCGGAACGAGCGGTCTGAAGCGGCTGGCTGGCGACTTCTCTCATCAGGATCGGTATCTACGCCATGAAAGCCCGGTGAGATATGCCCAAATGCCGCTGTTTTGTCGCCTTCTTATAACTTTCAGGAATCTGTCTCAGCCGTCAACGCAGGCGTGATCGTCGGCCGCCTCTGCGGTCGCTCTATTCTTGGTACTGTGGCGGTCTCGCCGTGTATCAACTCAGCGCGGTCAGTCGTGGCAGCCCCTTCAGCAACGTGGGCCACCACTTGTCGGCGGCGGCACCAAGGTGAATGGTGATGCGTCTTGCATGCAGTGACAGCGTAGCGGCGATCTTGAGCACCTGTTCGCGCATCCGGCTCAGACTCCAGCCTTGCCGGGTCTGTCGCTCCAGCAGGCACCGCAAACCATGCAAAACCTGGTAGGCGTAGAGGTTGAGTAGCAGGCTCACCTCGTTGCGAGCCATCACGTCCTGAATCGTGGAGGTGCCGCGATCCGTCGACGAGAGATGCACGTCGAGGGCCGACTTCACCTCACCCATATGGGCCTCGGCGCTGCCGCGCTTGCGGTAGAGTGCCAGGATCTTCTCCGGCGGCCAGTCGAACTTGTTGAGGTTGGTGACCAGGAAGAAGGCATGTAGCAGCAGGTCGTCGGGGCGTTCCTGCACTACCAGTACCACGCGACGTGGCTCAGGCCAGGTACCGGCCTAGTACTCGAGATCATGGCACCATTCCCGAGGCTGCTCGGGGGGTCGACCTCGTGGCCGTTTCAGGTGCGGGGACGCCAGTTTCTGCAGACCCTTATGACTCCGTAGCCGACCCAGGTACTCGATGTCGCGGTCTTCCAGCGCTTCCAGCGTGTCGTTGTCGGTGAACCCGGCATCGATACGCACCCGAACCTTGGCGCCGGTGCTCTCGTTGAGTCGCTTCACCAGGTGCGGGATCCAGGTATCGGCGTTCTCGGCCGGGCCGGTGTTGCCCTCGCGTAGCAGGCCGCCCACCATGTCGCCGGTTTCGGCCAGCGAGGCGATCAGCGGCGAATAAATGCGGGCCCCGTAAAGACCATGATAAGCCGAGCCGCCTTGGTGACCGTGGACCTCGATCGGCAGGCCGTCGATATCGAGCGTCAATTGTTTGGGGCGCTCGCCGTTCTTCAGCGAGGTCAAACGCCAGACCACCCGTCGCAGCAGGTCTTCGTGTACGGCATCGATGTTGTCGTTGCGTCCGAGGCAGGTCAGCAGTCGCGACAATGTGGCTTGGGATGGTCGGTCAAGGGCCAGTGGCGTCATGCCGCGGGCATCGCTGCAGGCCAGCTGCCAGAGTAGGTCACGTCGTAATGTGTCGGTGTCGCTGAGGTCGATCCAGCCCATCGCGCGCTGCAGGACCAGGGTTCGCAGCTGACTGGCCAGCGAGTGGCGGATACGGAGCGGGTGGCGCCGATCGACCAGGTTGTCTTCGAGCGCCTCGATCACGCCGCTGTTGTCGAGGGCTTCACGCAGCAGCAGGGCGCCGCTGTCGCTGGTGGTTCGCTGGCCGCTCAGCTCGACACGGACGGAGCCGTTGCTGGAAGGCGTCCAGGTGGATAGGCTTTCACCCATGGCGAGTAGTACTCTTGAGTCAGACTCTTTGCGTAAAACACTGATTTTTCAAGAGAATACCATCCGTTATCTTCGTTTTCAGGTCGGCCTCATGAATAAGCCGGGTTAAAGGTTCTTCAGATCCCCCTTTTGCCTCCACCAGCGGAGTGTAGTGGTCAAGTGCTTTTGGCCACCGAGCTTTGAGCATTCCAGTAGTTCTTTTCTGCCAAATTCGGCGGTATCCCATCGTTATGCTTGTGCGGCCGCAGGCTGCTGTAGTAACCGATCATATAATCAGTGACAGATCGCTTCGCCGCAGCAACATCGGGATAGCCGATCTCTGGTATCCATTCCGTTTTCAGGCTTCTGAAGAAGCGCTCTGTTGGGGCATTGTCCCAGCAATTGCCACGGCGACTGAGACTCAGTGTCATTCGGTAGCGCCAGAGCATCTGCCGGAATGCCCGGCTGGTGTACTGGCAACCCTGATCCGAATGAAACAGGATATTCCGTGGCTCTCCACGCGATTCGTAGGCCATGGTCAGCGCTTTCTTTACCAGCTCCGTGTTCGGCGATAGGGACAATGCCCACCCCACGGGTTTACGAGCATACAAGTCGATGACCACTGCCAGATAAGCCCAGCGTGCCCCTGTCCAAATATAGGTAATGTCGCCGGTCCATACCTGATTGGGCTTCTTTACATCGAACTCCCGATCAAGAACATTCGGTATATCCAGGTGTGGCTGATCAGCCTTCTTGTAGGCGTGCCTCGGCGGCTGCGAGCTCATCAGCCCCAGCTGCTTCATCCGCCTGCTGGCCCGATAACGACTCAACTGTATTCCTGCCTGCGTGACCATTTTTGCAATGCTGCGAGCGCCGGCAGAGCCGTTACTGATGGTATGCGCCTCGACAACCTGATCCAGCAGCTTCTGCTCAGTCTCACAAGGTCTTCTATCCCGACTACGCCAAGCCCGGTAGCTACTGCGATGCACCCCAAACACCTGACACAAGTGCTGCACCGCGTAGCTCTCTTCAAGTCGCTCGATTATCGAGAATTGCTCAGGGAGTCCGACATCAAGAGAGCGGTAGCCTTTTTTAATATTGCCTTCTCTTCTTCCACTCGCCGCAGCTTGCGCTTCAGTTCCTGGATCTCACGCTGTTCCGGCGTCAGAGCCTCACCTTTCAGCGACGCCTTGCCTGCTCGCTCAGCGCGAAGCCTGCGAACCCAATACTCCATGGTGGATTTGCCAACTCCCATAGCCTCACACGCCGCCTTCAGCGTGTAGCCCTGGTCGACCACGAGCTGGGCCGCTTCCAAGCGAAATTCCGGGCTAAACGTTCTCTTCTTCGTCATCATCTGCACCTGATTGTCTCTGTGAGCCATCATACACTCAAAGTCAGGTGGCCAGATTCACTGTGCCACTACAGAGGCGCGTGTTGCACGAACGGCTGTTGAGTCGATCATCCAGGTCTCGAGATCCATCAGACCATCTTCGTGAAGCCGAAGTTGAAGGCGCGACAAGACCTCCTCAAAGATACCGTCATCACGCCCTTGGCGGAATCTGGCGTAGACAGTGCTCCAAGGGCCATAACGTTCGAGAAGGTCGCGCCACTTGGCGCCAGAGCATAGAGCCCCAAAAAATGCCGTTCAGCATCTGTCTGTCGTCCTGCCTCGGCCTGCCCATCGCTTGAGTCGGTGACACAATGTGTTCGAGCAACTGCCATTGGCTATCAGAAATTTCGTAGCGTCCTGCCATACCGCACCTATGCTGGATGTGCATGGGTCACATTAGCAAAAATGACTTTTCGTACAAAACCTAGTCGTCGAAACGTCGAGCCTCAGTACGGGGGCAGGTATCTGATCAGTCAGGCAGGAATGCGGCCTGACTGCTATCCACCAGATTCGACGATAACTTTTCCGCGCTGTCGTAGAGATTCGTGAAAAAACCGCGCCACGCACACAGCAATGGCACGGCCAATGTTCAGATTAACGTTTTCAGGCTCTTCAGCAACTCTTCAACATTCCCTTCGTGACGCTTGTAATAGGTCCAAGGTCCGATGCGTTGGGATGTAACCAGTTTAGCCCGCTGCAAGACCGCCAAGTACTGTGAAATCGTCGACTGTGACAGCCCCGCACTCTCTTGGATGATGCTCACACAAACCCCAACCTTTTCAGGGTCGACCTCTTGCTCCGGATAGTGTTTTCGTGGGTCTTTGAGCTTGGCCAAGATCGCTAATCGGGCGGGGTTGTTCAAAGCCTTCAGTGCCTCTTGGATATCAATACTCATAGCAACCTCAAAACGATTTCTTTCGATATTATAATATTTAAACTACTATGGGAACGATGATCCCGCCTCATTCATGAGGACTCGGAACGAGCGGTCTGAAGCGGCTGGCTGGCGACTTCTCTCATCAGGATCGGCATCTACGCCGTGAAAGCCCGGTGAGATATGCCCAAATGCTGCTGTTTTTTCGCCTTCTTATAACTTTCAGAAACCTGTCTCAGCCGTCAACGCAGGCGTGATCGTCGGCCGCCTCTGCGGTCGCTCTATTCTTGGTACTGTGGCGGTCTCGCCGTGTATCAACTCAGCGCGGTCAGTCGTGGCAGCCCCTTCAGCAACGTGGGCCACCACTTGTCGGCGGCGGCACCAAGGTGAATGGTGATGCGTCTTGCATGCAGTGACAGCGTAGCGGCGATCTTGAGCACCTGTTCGCGCATCCGGCTCAGACTCCAGCCTTGCCGGGTCTGTCGCTCCAGCAGGCACCGCAAACCATGCAAAACCTGGTAGGCGTAGAGGTTGAGTAGCAGGCTCACCTCGTTGCGAGCCATCACGTCCTGAATCGTGGAGGTGCCGCGATCCGTCGACGAGAGATGCACGTCGAGGGCCGACTTCACCTCACCCATATGGGCCTCGGCGCTGCCGCGCTTGCGGTAGAGTGCCAGGATCTTCTCCGGCGGCCAGTCGAACTTGTTGAGGTTGGTGACCAGGAAGAAGGCATGTAGCAGCAGGTCGTCGGGGCGTTCCTGCACTACCAGTACCACGCGACGTGGCTCAGGCCAGGTACCGGCCTGGTACTCGAGATCATGGCACCATTCCCGAGGCTGCTCGGGGGGTCGACCTCGTGGCCGTTTCAGGTGCGGGGACGCCAGTTTCTGCAGACCCTTATGACTCCGTAGCCGACCCAGGTACTCGATGTCGCGGTCTTCCAGCGCTTCCAGCGTGTCGTTGTCGGTGAACCCGGCATCGATACGCACCCGAACCTTGGCGCCGGTGCTCTCGTTGAGTCGCTTCACCAGGTGCGGGATCCAGGTATCGGCGTTCTCGGCCGGGCCGGTGTTGCCCTCGCGTAGCAGGCCGCCCACCATGTCGCCGGTTTCGGCCAGCGAGGCGATCAGCGGCGAATAAATGCGGGCCCCGTAAAGACCATGATAAGCCGAGCCGCCTTGGTGACCGTGGACCTCGATCGGCAGGCCGTCGATATCGAGCGTCAATTGTTTGGGGCGCTCGCCGTTCTTCAGCGAGGTCAAACGCCAGACCACCCGTCGCAGCAGGTCTTCGTGTACGGCATCGATGTTGTCGTTGCGTCCGAGGCAGGTCAGCAGTCGCGACAATGTGGCTTGGGATGGTCGGTCAAGGGCCAGTGGCGTCATGCCGCGGGCATCGCTGCAGGCCAGCTGCCAGAGTAGGTCACGTCGTAATGTGTCGGTGTCGCTGAGGTCGATCCAGCCCATCGCGCGCTGCAGGACCAGGGTTCGCAGCTGACTGGCCAGCGAGTGGCGGATACGGAGCGGGTGGCGCCGATCGACCAGGTTGTCTTCGAGCGCCTCGATCACGCCGCTGTTGTCGAGGGCTTCACGCAGCAGCAGGGCGCCGCTGTCGCTGGTGGTTCGCTGGCCGCTCAGCTCGACACGGACGGAGCCGTTGCTGGAAGGCGTCCAGGTGGATAGGCTTTCACCCATGGCGAGTAGTACTCTTGAGTCAGACTCTTTGCGTAAAACACTGATTTTTCAAGAGAATACCATCCGTTATCTTCGTTTTCAGGTCGATCTCATGAATAAGCCGGGCTGAAGGCATTTGAGAATGGCGTCCACTTGCGAAGGGATCTGAAGCGTTGCTTCGCTTGGTACAACACGGAGCGGCCCCACCAAGGGCTGGACGATGATATACCTGATGAAGCAACTTCCAACCACTGACCTAGGCGGCCTGACGCCGATAATGATTCGATCCGAGCTTAGACGACCTGTCAGGTGGTCCAAAGGATAGGGTCCACTTCACTTGAGGGCCGATGCCTTCGATACAGAGCTTACGTGACTCGAGCAACACTCTCATACATAAGGAGAGGCGGATGCTATATTTTACCCATATCATAAAATTTAAGTATTGACGTATCTCGATATCTAGCTATGATGGGTTTGTAGGCTAACCAAGTCAAAGGAGTTCATTGTGTTGAAGCCCAACCAAACCACTTCAAGCCATGCGCCCGACAGCCACTATGGTCATTTCATCGACAATCAATGGTTTGACGGTGAAAGTGTCGAGACCATCGACTCTACCAACCCGGCCACCGGTGCATTTCTGACCAATATCCCGCGCGGCACGGTTGGTGACGTGGATTGTGCTGTCCAAGCGGCGGCCCGCGCATTTAACTCCTGGGGCAAGACTTCTCCGGCCGAACGTGCCAACGCGCTGCTGAAGATTGCTGATTTGCTCGAAGCCGATGCTGAGTGTTTCGTGGCGTTTGAGAGCCTAGATGTCGGCAAGCCGGTTCGTGAGGCCCAAGTAGATGTGTCGTTGGCCATCGACCATTTCCGCTACTTTGCCGGTGCGATACGCAGCCATTCGGACGAAGCTTCCATGCTTGACCACCAGACGATGAGTCTGACGCTAAGCGAACCACTCGGCGTGGTCGGCCAAGTCATCCCCTGGAACTTCCCGCTATTGATGGCAGCTTGGAAGATTGCCCCGGCGATTGCCATGGGCAACACGGTGGTAATCAAACCATCAGAGATGACGCCGGTCACGATTTTGGAAATGGCAAAGATCTTCGCCAAGGTGCTTCCTGCCGGCGTGGTCAACATTGTCACTGGCCTGGGCACAGAGGTTGGGCAGGCGATTCTCGATCACCCTCAGGTCGCCAAGCTCGCCTTCACCGGCTCAACGCGTATCGGTGAAGTCGTGGCAGCAGCAGCAGCCAAGAGGATCGTTCCGGCCACACTAGAGCTTGGCGGGAAGTCGGCCAACATCATATTCCCCGATGCCAATTGGGATCGGGCTATCGAAGCGGCTGCACTTGGCATTCTGTGGAACCAAGGCGAAGTATGTGAGTCTGGTTCTCGCTTGTTCGTGCACGAGACGATCTACGAGCGCTTCGTCGGCGAGCTCAAGAAACGCTTTGAAAAGGTTCGCGTTGGCAATCCGCTCGACCTCAAGACACAGATGGGTGCCCAAATCAGCCAAATCCATACAGATCGCATCATGAGCTACATCGAGCTGGCTAAGGAAGAAGGAGCTCGCATCCTCACAGGTGGTGAGCGACTGACTGGCGGTGAATACGATGCTGGCTACTTCATCAAGCCGACGATCATCGTTGATGTGCGCAACGACATGCGCATCGCCCAAGAGGAGATATTTGGGCCGGTCGTTACCGTGCTGTCGTTTAAGGATGAGGCCGAAGTGGTGGCGCTGGCTAATGCTTCCGACTATGGCTTGGCTGGTGCAGTCTGGACCCAGGACATCAACCGTGCAATCCGTGTGGCGCGAGCCATCGAAACTGGCCGTATGTGGATTAACACCTATCATGATATTCCGGCCCACGCCCCGTTCGGTGGCTACAAGAAGTCCGGTCTCGGCCGCGAGACTCACAAGTCCATATTGGACGCGTACAGCGAGAAGAAGAACATCTACATCAGCTTGAACGAAGCACCGTTCGGTGTGTTTTGAGTGCGATTCATAGTCAAGTTTTTTTCACTAATATCGAAATTTTTAAGCATTTAGGATTTTCAATATGAGCAAAGAGATACTTTTTGAAAGCACGCAGTTGGGGCCTTACATTCTGAAAAACCGGATCGTGCTCCCGCCGCTGACCCGCTCGCGCAGTTCCCAGCCGGGCAACATTCCGAACGAACTCATGGCTGCCTACTACCGTCAGCGGGCAGGGGCGGGCTTTATGGTCACCGAGGGCGCGCAGATCGAGCCGCGTGGTCAAGGGTATGCTTGGACGCCCGGTATTCACAGCTCGGAACAGGTTGAAGGCTGGCGCAAAATCACGGCAGCGGTACATGCTGAAGGTAGCATTATATTTGCGCAGCTCTGGCATGTGGGACGGGTTTCGCACGACTCGCTGCAACCCGGCGGTGCGGCACCCGTCGCGCCCTCAGCAATCGTTGCCGACAACGTCAAGGTGTTCGTCGAAACCGGTCCGAACCAGGGCGCACTTTCGGAGCCGTCGGTGCCGCGTGCGCTGACAACTGCCGAAGTGAAGGAGTTGGTACGGCTCTACGCCCAGGCAGCCCGCAATGCACTCGATGCAGGCTTCGATGGTGTCGAACTCCACTGCGCCAACGGCTACCTCATTAACCAGTTCATTTCCGTGCATACTAATCGGCGAACCGATGAATACGGTGGCTCGCTGCAAAATCGTCTGCGCTTCCTGCGCGAGGTGGTTCAGGCCGTTGCTGATGTGGTCGGCAAGGAACGGCTCGGGGTGCGATTCGCTCCGCTGTTCACCAGCACCGTGGAAGATCGCGTCTATCTGGGGCTGGTGGAGGATGATCCCCATGAGACCTATATCGAGGCCATCAGGGTTCTCGAACAGATCGGAATTGCCTATGTCTCGATTGCCGAGGCCGATTGGGACAACGCACCAGAGCTGCCTGAGACTTTCCGTAATGACGTACGCGTCAACTTCAGTGGCAAGGTCCTTTATGCCGGTAAATATACCGTGGAGCGCGGTGTGCGCGTGGTAAAGGCAGGCTGGGGAGATCTGATTGCGTTCGGTCGTCCCTTCATTGCCAACCCGGATCTGCCTGAGCGAATCGCCCAAGGCTGGCCGCTCAACGCAGTAGACTCAGCGACGATGTATGGCGGTACTGACAAGGGATACACCGACTATCCCTCTTACCGGCCATAAGGCATTACTGGTCGCGTTCGCATTTCGGACGCGGCCAGTGGAGCTGCGTGTGCGTAATGGAAACCTTGAGGTCAGAGGAGCCTGACAATGTATTAGCCAAGTACAATCCCTTATCCCGGCTTATTCATGAGAGCGCTTCCGGAGTCATATAAAGGTTTTTGTCGCAGATATCGGTCCTCAACAGCAGCATTTGCGGCACAAGAGCCTGATTTTTATGCGAAGGACGTACTTTTCATCATTTCTATCTAACTTTCAGGCATTAACTGTGACCACCAGTCATCGTGGTGACCGTATATTCGTCAGTTAGTAGTAGTGGGATAGAAGTTCCTTTCTGAGCGCTTCAATCGCGCAGAATCGAAATTATCATCATTTCTCTAATGAAGAGGCATTCATGAAGCGGAGTAGAGAAAAGTCTTGGCATCATAGGGCAAATTCTATTCGAAGAAGGTTATTAGTGGGGTGTATAGGGCTATATCCGACTTTACTAATAGTGCTGGCTATATTGTCTCCCTTAACCAAGGGGTTAAGCTTCCCGTTAATGGTTCTTATTGAAGTGTTAGTATTGGTCCCAGTCACTCAGTTAATATCATTTCCACTGGCTGGACGAGTGGTATCACTGATGGTATATAAGATGTCTGGTGGCAAAAAACAAAGAAATTATTAGTAAGTTTGACAGTGTTGATAATTACTACTTTTTACGTGCCTAATATGGGATGACGGGGTTTGGATAAATGTCCGAATGATGCTGCGTGATAACCAGTGGGAGTCACTTGAGTCTCTTCTTCCCGATAAAGTGACTGACTGTGGTGTGACCGCCAAAGACAACCGGCCTCTTTAATGAAGCTGTCCTGTCGATCGCTCGCATTGGAGCTCCTGAGCGTGACCTGCTGGTCTCCTTCGGGCGTCGGCATACCGTCTATATGCGTTACAATCGCTGGTTAAAGAAATATTTGGTCGCAGATTGCAGATGCGTTGGCCGATGACTCTGATCTCCTAACGCTTACTAAGGCAGACTTGCCTTTTGGTGGTATTGGTCGGTCGGGCTACGGCCGAGAATTGATCGGGCTCGGAATCAGGGAGTTTGTCAACCACAAGCTTATTTCGGTGGTTGATATTGACGCACCGTTCTAAATAGTGACGTGAAAAACGATGCCCTCAAGGTATTTTTTAACCATTCGATAGTCGACTGGTCGAATAAGGAGTGATAGTTCATGAAAATTTTCTACAAAACTGCTGCAATTGCAATGGGCGGGCGCACAGGAATTTCAACCCTGAACGACGGCAGTTTTTCGGTCCAAATGGTTCGGCCCGATAGTGATGAAGATGGCGTAAACCCTGAACAACTGTTTGCACTTGGCTATGCCGCTTGTTTTGACAGCGCGATGGAGATTACCGCAAGGCAGCTCAAGCTGAATGTCAAGGGGGCAAAAACTTCGATTGAAGTGGGTATCGGCCAACGATCCGATGGTGGATACGCGCTTGACCTTGACATTATTGCTCACTTACCGGGCATGGCCCGACAGGACGCACAGCGATTGGTCGAGGCGACACATAAACTTTGCCCCTACTCCAATGCTACTCGCGGAAACATCGATATCCGCTTACATATTGAAACTGAAGGAAACTGATATGAAGAATTTCGATTTTCACAACCCTACTCGAATTCTGTTTGGTAAAGGTAGCATTGCAGAGCTGAAAGATCAGGTCCCCGCTAATGCGAAAGTTTTGATTCTCTATGGCGGTGGTAGTGCCGAACGTACTGGCGTTCTAAGCCAGGTGCGCGAAGCTCTTGCTGGCAGGGTAATGCTTGAGTTTGGAGGCATTGAACCTAACCCACGCTATGCTACAGCGCTAAAAGCAGTTGAGATAGTTCGCAAAAATGCCGTCACTTTCCTGCTAGCCGTTGGGGGGGGGTCGGTCATCGATGCCACCAAATTTATTGCGGCGGCGGCAAAGTATGATGGTGATGCTTGGAATATTCTTATATCACATGGATCAGTCATTACCCAAGCAGTTCCGTTTGGCTCTGTGTTGACGCTACCTGCTACTGGGTCTGAGATGAATTCTGGTGGAGTGATTACCAATCTTGAAAAAAAAGCTAAACTGCCGTTTAGCAGTATTCATTGTTACCCGGTGTTCTCCATGTTAGATCCCGAGGTGACCTACACCTTGCCACCGCGTCAGATTGCCAACGGTGTAGTTGACGCCTTCGTTCATACGATCGAACAATACCTAACCTATCCAGCTGCTGCGTCGATTCAGGATGGTTTTGCCGAAACCCTTCTGCGTACATTGATCGAACTTGGACCCAAGGCGCTTGAGAAACCTGATGATTATAATATTCGTGCCAATTTGATGTGGGCTGCAACAATGGCTTTGAATGGGCTCATTGGTGCAGGAGTACCTCAGGACTGGGCTACTCATATGATCGGGCACGAGATTACCGCACTGAACGATACTGATCACGCCCGTACGCTTGCGGTTGTGCTACCATCATTAATGTATGATCAGCGCGAGGTCAAATGTGAGAAACTTCTCCAGTATGCCAGCAATGTTTGGGATATTCGTGAAGGATCTGATGTCGAACGCATTGATACTGCGATCGAAGCAACGCGTGATTTCTTTGAGCGGATGGGCATCAAGACTCGATTAGGCGACTATAGTGTTGATGCTGCCGGAATCGACTATATCGTTGATTCTTTACGAAATCACGGAATGACTGCGCTTGGTGAACATAAATCCATCACACCCGATGATGCTCGCCGTATTCTTGAAGCTGCTTTATAAGAATAATAGAATATGATGGCAGTAGGCGCTGTAAACAGTAAACTTGTGTTGGTAGAACGCCCAAAAAGGATGGTCGACTCAGAACACTCTGAGGTTTGAAAAAGAAGCGGTACCTGTAAGGTGCCGTACCGCCACCAAGTGGACAAAGCGCCTGTTTAGCATGATGGCTGCGTGATGAGTGGAGCCCAGATAAGGTCGATGATCGACGCTTCATCGACCACTGGGTGGGTGACACCGTAATACAGTGTCACAAGCAATCAGACCTGGTCACACTAGTTGAGCGTCGCAGCTGCCATTTACTGGCGGCAAGACTGCCTAGGGTCTAGGCGCGGCGGCAGTCCAGATCATCACGCTGTACTGGACAATGGCTCGGAATTCTTCGGATGCTAAGCGGTGGCTAAGGTCGTAACGGCGATGATGGATTTCTTTGATTTTTATCGCTCTAGGCTGCGTGGGAGCAACAAGAACACCAATTGCTTGTTCCCCAAAGGAAAAGACTTCCGCCAAGTTAGTAATTTAGTGTTATGCAAGTCGGACGAGTAGCCAAATGACCGTCCTCGAAAACGGTCCGATTATCAGACACCGGCGCAGGTGTTTGGGGGGGGGGGGAATGCGCAGGAAGCCTGGGTGCCGCAGATAATAGCTTGTTGCTTGAATTAAGGTATTTGATTTTAACTAACAGGAATGGAGTTATATGATGATACACCTACATCACTTAATTGATTCGCGCTCAATTCGTATCTTATGGTTACTTGAAGAGATAGGTCATTCGTACAAGATAACTGGCTATTCTCGAGATGCTATTACACATTTCGCGCCATCGTCATTACTAAATATACATGCTCTAGGAAAGTCGCCAGTTGTGAATATAGATGGTGAGATTACTGTCGAGTCTGGAGCTATAACCGAAATTATTATATCTAGATTTGCTGGTTATTTGGCGCCAAGCAAATCTTCTAAAGAGTATTTTGAATATTTAGAATGGATACATTTTTCAGAAAGTTCAGCTATGCTACCTATTTTGCTTAAAATATTTAATTTACGTGAGAGCAGTGAAAAACAAACATCATTTTTAGAGAAGTATGCCGAGGATGAGTTTTTGAAGGTTTTCTGTTATCTTGATGATTCACTCAAAGATAAAAAATATATAGTAGGAGATAGATTGACAGGGGCTGATTTTATGCTTGTCTTTGTTATAGAGACAGCTCTTAATATGTCGCCTAAAAATAAGTTCCCTAACTTAATTAACTATATTAAAGGAATGCATTCTTTACCTAGTTATAAGCAGGCATTAGATATAGAGAATAAGCTAAGAGATGGTGGTTATACAGGAATAACATTGCATATAGATAAGTAGTAACCATGCATGCTTGTCAGGCCCCGTGTGGTTGACCACTTGTATGGCACCGGATTATCGGATTTCACATCGGAGGCTATCCTTGTTAGGTTTTGTACGAAAAGTCATTTTTGCTAATGTGACCCATGCACACCCAGCATAGGTGCGGTATGACAGGACGCGACGAAATCTCTGATAGCCAATGGCAGTTGATCGAAGACATTGTCTCACCGGCTCAATCGATGGGCAGGCCCCGGAAAGACGACAGACAGATGCTGAACGGCATCTTTTGGGCCCTCTGCTCTGGCGCCAAGTGGCGCGACCTTCCCGAACGTTATGGCCCTTGGAGTACTGTCTACGCCAGGTTCCGACAATGGCGTGATGACGGTACCTTTGAGGCGGTCTTGTCGCGGCTACAACTTCGGCTTCGTGAAGATGGCCTGATGGATCTCGAGACCTGGATGATCGACTCAACCGCCGTTCGTGCAATACGCGCCTCCGCTGGTGGAGGCAAAAAGGGGGATCTGAAGAACCCTTAGACCATGCGTTGGGCCGGAGTCGTGGCGGCATCACGACCAAAATCCATTTGATCTGTGATCGCTTTGGTTGGCCCATCGACTTCACGCTGTCGGCGGGGCAAGAATCGGATACGCGGTACTTCATGCCCACTCTGGAAAAGGTTCATCTACCGGGGAGTCGTGGCCGGCCACGAAAGCGTTGCCGCTACATCGTGGCAGACAAGGGCTATGACAGTGATGAGTTGCGCCGTTACTGCGACCGCGTTCGAATCAAGCCGATCATCGCTCAACGAAAGATGAAACGGAAACCCCGGCCAGGTCTCCTACGGGGTTTCGATAAACCCATGTACCGTCAGCGAAATATCGTGGAGCGCTCTTTCAGTTGGCTGAAAGAGTTCCGTCGTATTGCGACGCGATATGAGAAGTTGGCCCGTAGCTTTTATGCGATGGTATGCGTAGCTTGCATACGCCGCTGTCTACGAGCCGACTTTTCGTACAGAACCTAGGTATCGTCACGGTGCCGCCACCGCCGGATAGTCGCGATGGCAACGCCATACTGCCGGGCGAGCTCGCTATCCGTGATGCTGGAGGGCGCTGCTTGTATATCGATACGGATCTTCGGTGACGTCGTCGCTTGTTTATGAAGCTTGATCCCGCCTTATTCACGAGTGCCCTGATCAGGCGGCTTGAAGTGGCTGGCCGTTGGGTTCTCGCACCAGGGGCGCTATCTACGCCGTAACGGCCCGCTGAATCATGCCCAAATGCTGCTCTTCTGTCGTATCTATATAACGTTCAGGAATTAATCACGCCGTTAAAGCAGCCGTCATCGTCGACCGTCGCTGCGGTCGCTCGATTCTTGAAGCTATGGTGGTTGCGCCGAACGTCAGCTGAGCGCGGTCAGCTTCGGCAGCCCCTTCAGCAAGGCAGGCCACCATTTATCAGCCGCATCGCCGAGGTGAACGGTGATGCGCCGAGCGTGCAGCGAGAGCGTCGCCGCCACCTTGAGCACCTGTTCACGCATCCGGCTCAGGCTCCAACCCTGCCGGGTCTGGCGCCCCAGCAAGCAGCGAAGGCCATGCAGAACCTGATAGGCGTAGAGGCTCAGCAACAGGCTCACCTCATTGCGGGCCATCACGTCCTGGACGGTCCCCCACTGTCACGCTAGTTGGAGTATCAGCGGCTGTTAGACTCTGAACCATATGGGGCGTGATGAGGTTCCGATGAAGTACTCCGACGAGCGCCGGGAGGCCATCCTCAAGAAGCTGCTCCCGCCGCACAACCGCACGGTGGCAGAAGTGGCCCAGGAAGAAGGCATCTCCGCTGCGACACTGTACAACTGGCGCAAGAAGGCTCGGCAAGCAGGCCGTTTGCTACCTGACCAGAGCGATGATCCCGAAGGCTGGAGCTCGCAGGACAAGTTCCACGCCGTTCTGGAGACAGCGGCCCTCAGCGAGGCTGAGCGTGCCGAATACTGCCGGCAGCGTGGCCTCTATCCCGAACAGGTCCAGCGCTGGCGTGCGAGCTGTGAAGGCGCTAACGACCGAAGCGATGCCGCCACCAAGCAGCAGAGTGAGGCACGCAAGGCGGAGCGCCAGGAGAACAAGGAACTCAAGCGCGAGCTCCGCCGCAAGGAGGCCGCGCTGGCGGAAACCGCCGCACTACTGACATTGCGAAAAAAGGCCCGAGCGATCTGGGGGGACGAGGACGAATGATCAGCACCACAGATCGCCAGGACGCCATACAGCTGATCGATGAGGGGCGTGCCCAAGGGGCACGCCTGCAGTCGGCATGCGCTGAACTCGGCATCGGCACCAACACGTATCGCCGCTGGGTGCGGGGCGATCAGGATCGCCGGCCTCAAGCGGTGCGGCCTGTCCCGCGTCATGCCCTATCGCCGGAAGAGCGTCAGCAGGTGCTGGAGATTTGCCATCGTCCTGAGTTCGCCAGCCTGCCGCCTGGGCAGATCGTGCCGCGGCTGCTGGACGAAGAAGGCCGCTACGTGGCGTCAGAGTCCAGCTACTACCGCATTCTCCGGGAGCATGGTGAGCAGCACCACCGTGGCCGCGCTCGCGCTCCACGTCCCAAGGGCGACCCCCAGCGACACCGGGTGACACGCCCCAATGCCTGTTGGAGCTGGGACGTGACCTACTTACCGACCCAGGTGCGTGGTCAGTTCTACTACCTGTACATGATCGTCAACATCTACAGTCGCAAGATCGTCGATGCCGAGGTCTTCGACCAGGAGTCCATGGCCAATAGCAGCGAGGTAATCCAGCGTGCCGTGCTGCGCGAAGGCTGCATCAACCAGCCACTGGTATTACACGCCGATAATGGCTCCGCCATGAAAGGCTCGACGCTTCAGGCGACGCTGCAGCGGTTAAATATCACTCCGTCGTACAGCCGCCCTCGGGTCTCCAATGACAACGCCTTCTCAGAGTCGCTGTTCAGGACCTGCAAGTACCGGCCCGACTACCCGATGGACGGATACGAGAACCTGTCAGCGGCGCAGCAGTGGGTGACGCGCTTCGTGCAGTGGTACAACCACGAACACCGCCACAGCGCCATACGGTTCGTCACCCCGGGGGAGCGGCATGCCGGCCTGGATAACGAGGTGCTGGCAAGGCGAGACGCCATCTATGCCGAGGCGAAACGGCAACATCCCGGGCGGTGGAGCAGTGCCACCCGCAACTGGACACCGCGCCGGACAGTCTGGCTGAACCCCGACCAGGAAGACCCGCTGGTTCAACAGGATCAGCGATTAGAAGCCGCCTGATTACAGGTTCCAACAAGCTTGACAGACATCGCTGGCCTGTTTCCGCCAATTGTAGAGGGTTGTTGCAGTGATGCCTTCCTGTTTGGCCAATTCCGGGATGGTCATGCTCATAGGCGGCGCCATCTTCTTGAGGATGGCTTCCTTACGTTCTGTGGAATAACGCACGTTGATCACCTCTCAATCCGTTTAGGTGACAACTACGCTGGCAGATAGGGCATCCGCTGCGTATTCGCCACTCGCTGGCCAGCCAGATACGCACCTTGGTGCTGCAGCGGGCGATGGGGTGGATCGATCTCAGCGATACCGACACGCTGCGCCGTGATCCGCTCTGGCAGCTGGCCTGCAGTGATGCGCGCGGCATGACGCCACTGGTCCAGGATAGGCCGTCCCAAGCCACGCTGTCGCGGCTGCTGACCTGCCTTGGACACAACGACAACATCGATGCCGTGCATGAAGGTCTGCTGCGGCTGGTGGCCTGGCGCCTGACCTCGCTGAAGAACGGCGAGCGTCCCAAGCAGCTGACGCTAGACATCGACGGCCTGCCGATTGAGGTCCATGGGCACCAGGGCGGTTCCGCTTATCATGGCCTTTACGGTACGCGGATCTATTCGCCGCTGGTCGCCTCGTTGGCCGAAACTGGCGACATGGTCGGCGGCCTGCTGCGCGAGGGCAACGCCGGCCCCGCCGAGAACGCTGATACGTGGATCCCGCACCTGGTGAAGCGGCTTAACGAGAGCACCGGCGCCCAGGTTCGGGTGCGTATCGACGCCGGCTTCACCGACAACGACACGCTGGAGGCGCTGGAGAAGCGCAGCATCGAGTACCTGGGCCGGCTGCGTAGCCACAAGGGCTTGCAGGCGCTGGCAGCGCCCTACCTGAAGCGGCCACGCGGCCGGCCACCTGAGCAGCCTCGGGAGTGGTGCCACGACCTTGAATACCAGGCCGGTACCTGGCCAACGCCACGACGCGTGGTGCTGGTGGTTCAGGAACGCCCCGATGACCTGCTGCTGCATGCCTTCTTCCTGGTCACCAACCTCGGCAAGTTCGACTGGCCGCCCGAGAAGATCCTGGCACTCTATCGCAAGCGCGGCAGCGCCGAAGCGCACATGGGCGAGGTGAAGTCGGCGCTCGACGTGCATCTCTCGTCGACCGATCGCGGTGCCTCCACCGTCCAGGACGTGATGGCCCGCAATGAGGTGAGCCTGTTGCTGAGTCTCTACGCCTATCAGGTTCTGCATGGCCTTCGCTGCTTGCTGGGGCGCCAGACTCGGCAGGGTTGGAGCCTGAGCCGGATGCGTGAACAGGTGCTCAAGGTGGCGGCGACGCTCTCGCTGCACGCTCGGCGCATCACCGTTCACCTCGGCGATGCGGCTGATAAATGGTGGCCTGCCTTGCTGAAGGGGCTGCCGAAGCTGACCGCGCTCAGCTGACGTTCGGCGCAACCACCATAGCTTCAAGAATCGAGCGACCGCAGCGACGGTCGACGATGACGGCTGCTTTAACGGCGTGATTAATTCCTGAACGTTATATAGATACGACAGAAGAGCAGCATTTGGGCATGATTCAGCGGGCCGTTACGGCGTAGATAGCGCCCCTGGTGCGAGAACCCAACGGCCAGCCACTTCAAGCCGCCTGATCAGGGCACTCGTGAATAAGGCGGGCTGAAGGCTTTCGAGAGCGGCGCCCACTTGCGAGGGGATCTGAAGCGTTACTTCGCTTGGTACAACACAGAGCGGCCCCACCAAGGGCTAGACGATGCTACACCTGATGAAGTGTACTTCTCTCAACCACTGATCCAGGCGGCCTGACGCCGATGATGACCTGATCCGAGCTTAGACGACCCGTCAGGTGGTCCAAAGGATGGGGGCCACTTCAGTGCCTGTTACGGCTATGATCAGCGCATCGAGGTCTTCGGCAGCAAGGGCATGCTGGAAGCCCGCAACGAGACGGATACGCGACTGCGCTTCACGGGCGAGCAGGGGGTGATGGATGAACGACCCAAATGGTTCTTCCTCGAGCGCTATGCTCAGGCATTCGGGCGTGAGGTCGCCGATTTCGTCTCGGCCTACCAAGACAAGCGAGCACCTCTGGCCGGGGCTCAGGACGGCCTGGCGGCACTTGAGCTGGCGGAAGCCGCGCTCATTTCCTGGCGCGAAGGACGCCGCGTGCTGCTCAGCGAGATTCGGTGAGCTTTTGGCACCTTGATGACCGATCAGGTGAGGCCGTACCCACAGCATGAAAAAGCCCGCCTCTGGACATTCCAGAGGCGGGCTTTTGCTTTCATGGCGTCACATTACGCCAGAGGGCTTTATACCAGCTCGCGCTTTTCTTCCCGTGCGATGCGGCGATCACGTGCGACCGCGCGGCAGATGACGATCAATACCGCCAGGGTGAGCACTGGCCATACCAGTACGTAGGTGGCAAATAGCAATGTCATGTGTGTTGTCTCCCTGTTCTGTTTCGGACGTTATCCAGAATCATGCGCCGGTGGAGGCAGCAGGCTGCGTCTGGATCGGTGTTGTCGTATCACGACCACCTGAGTCGAGTGCTTCGTCATAGTTGCCGACACGTGCGGTGATGGTGTCGAAGTCGAAGCGTTCCTGTCGGCTGGCGAGGCTCATGACCACACACACCAGAGTGCTGGTGCCGTAAGCGGTCAGTGAGGCGAGCAGAACGGTGTAGTCACGCAGGAAGTCGGTCGCGAAGATCAGCATGGCGATCATGGCGGCGACAGCAGCGATGATGCCGAGAATGCGCCCCAGGAAGCCGAATACCATCAGACCGATGATCACGCCGCCGCCGATGCTGGCGAGCAGCTCGAAGAACAGGCCGCTCATGCCCGTCAGCGGCACCAGTTCAAAGCGTGCCAGGCAGAACATCACCATCGCGACGATGACCGACGTGGTGAAGGCGGTGTTGGTCACGCGATTCCAGAAGCAGCTGGCGATGACCGGGAAAACGATCGCGCCCCACAGAGCCCCGACGAAGACCAGCATCACCAGGATATCCAGTGAGAAGCTGGCGAAGACGATGCCCAGCACCGTGGCGATGATCATGGTCAAGCGGCCGATGAAGAGCATGCGCTTCGGGTCTGGCTTGCCGCGGGCGATATTCTTGCCATAGACATCAGCCATGATGATGGCGGATAGCGCGGAAAGGTCGGAATCCGCGGTAGAGGACAGCGAGCCGATCACCAGAATGAAGAACAGCGCGATGAAGAACGGCGGCAGATACTCGGACACCATCTGCGGGATGAGGTTGTTCATGTCGCCGTTGAGCGGCTCCACCCCGAGTGTCAGTGCCATCAGGCCAATCATGCCCAGGCCGATGACGATGGCGCCATAGCCCAGCGTCGCGGTGAGGAAGGTCGGCTTGATGTGGTCTTCGTTGACGGCGAACAGGCGCTGGGAAATGGTCTGGTTACCGATCGCATAGGCCAGTACAGCGACGAAGAAGGGCGCCCCCTGGTTCAGGATGGCATCCGTCGAGAAGAAGTTGGCCTGCTCAGGCGTCAGATTATCTAGGCCAGCGACCAGCTCCGTCGGGCCGCCCATGGCGAAGAACACCGCTGGAATGATCACGATGGCGATCGCCATCAGGGCAACCAGTTGCGCGAAGTCGGTCAGTACCGAGGCGCGGAAGCCGGACCACAGGGTGTAGAACAGCACCCCCACACCCGCCATGATCACGCCTGCCTGGAAGGACAGCGGTGAGAGCACGGAGACGAGCGCCCCGGCGGCGGTGAAGTTGACCATCAGGCTGATCACGCTACCCAGCAGGTTGGAGAGCGCCAGAATCAGCTGACTGGAGGAGCCGTGGCGCGCATGGATCAGCTCGCCCAGTGTATGCGCATTGGGTGCCAGCTTGCGGAAGCGGCGACCGAAGGGGTAGATGAACAGAATCATCAGTGCACCCCACAGGCCATAGTGGATCGGCCCTGAGACACCATAGGTATAGCCGGAGGTGGCGGCGGCATAGAAGGAGGCCGCCCAGATCCAGGTAGCCGTCATGCTTGCCGCGCCCATGCCGAAGCCAACGCGATGGTTGGAGACCATGAAGGCATCGGCATCTTCATTTTTCTTGCGGATCCCCAGCGTCATCAGGTAGGTGCCGCCATAGAAGGCAAGCAGCAGCAGTACGACAGTCAGGGTAGAGAATTGATATAGCGATTCGTTGTTCAAGAACTGGCCCTCGGTAGGGAAACAGGGCGCTACGCAACGCAGTCGCCTAAGGGCAAACGGTTGTCGATAGCGACGAGTAAGGAGGGGAAGGTTCTTAGCCGTGGACGTAGTTCTGCGTCATTTGCTCAAGCAAATGGCATCCAGCGCAGCACGTGGGCCGCGTCATCAATAATCGGCAATCTCGGTCAATGAAGACGGAGTTGGTGGCACTTCCCGGTCAGGCGGGAACTTGGGGGAGGGCGGCGTGGCATGCATCTGCCTTCATCGGAATAATGATATCGCATACGCGTCCTTGTTATCGGTCAAGCCTTGCAAGGGCGCTGATGCGAGTTGTTGGTCAGCCCCAAGCTTGGCAAAACGGTGTTTTTATTTTTTCTCGTTATCAAATTCGTTGGCAACGATAAATTATGCGCATGTCAATGTCCACACCCTGGCGGGGAAAGCTTGCCTCTCATTCACCTCAACGATGATTGGACGAGCGGGTGCGACGATGTTCAGTTGCGTGACACGTGCCAGAGCAGCATGAAAGACATGACGTATTATATAAATAATATTACTCGGCATGAGTTGTGTTTATTTGCTGAGTGTTCTGAATGGTGCCAGGAAGTGAAATAAATCGTTGTCATTACGTCATGCGTATTTCTTGTCCAATGCTTGAGGAAAAGACTCCCTCAATGGCCCAAGCAACGGCTGACTCGGCGTGGAAGAGGACGTTGACACATGGGAGAGCGAGTCTTCAAAGCGGCCCAGCTGTAGGGTCTCGGATGCTCAGTTCCGGCGATGGCGTTATAGTGCCAGGTGATAGCACCACACATGGCGGCAAGGTGGTGTATGCCCAGTCCAACTATCTGTTGGAGGGCAAGCCGGTGGCAGTGGTGGGGGTCATGGTAAGGTGTCCCAAGGATGGCCACAGCATCTGCAGCATCATCTAGGGGCATCCCACCATCAGCTTGAATGGCAAGCCGGTAGCGTTTCACGGCTGTCACACGTCATGTGGGGCGGCGCTGATCTCTGCCGCGAGTGGCAAGCAGGGCCTGGGATGAGGACGTGAGCTGGTCGATGAGTTGTCTGTATTCGTTGATCCTGTAGCCCTGCCTGCGGGATCTTTCGTTCTGAATCTGCGTGAGGCCGCAGTCTCTTGTTTCAAGCGGCGCATTGCAGAGGAAGGGGCTGTATTCACGTTCAAGGTTTCATTGAAAGTCTTTCTCTGCGCCGCGGGTTTTTCAGCCAGGCAGCGAGAGATAGTGTCAGTCACTTCCCGAGACAGACCTGCTGCCACGTGACGTAACAGCTCTTGCCGTTGGGCCTATGACAACCACTGACTATAAGGGGCATCTCCATGCTCACCTTGATCGTGAAATTTGACGTCAAGCCCGAACAACTCGCTACCTTCAAGCAGGCCTTGGCTGACAACAAGCTGGGCTCAGCGGCTGAACCGGAGATGCTGGAAATGCGTTTCTTCGCGGCCAAGGATTCTCCCACCACCATCTTCGCCTACGAGCGCTGGGCAAGCGCCGAAGCTCATCAGGCACATGTGAATCAGCCATACGCGCAAGCCCTGCTGAAACTGGCTGACACGGCGTTGGCATCGCCATTCGAGGTGATGCCCTTGAACGATACTGACCCGGCGCCATTGCATGAGGCGAACCCCAGGCACGTGCAGCCGGAAGATGAGGTATTCAGTATCTTCTTCATCTTCAAGATCAAGGAAGAATATCGCGCTCGATTGCTGCAGCAATTCACCACGCATGTGGCGAAGACGCGCAGTGAGGAGCCGGGCAATCTCGTGTTTGATCTGTATACCATCGACGGGCAGGACGACACGCTGGTGATATACGAGCATTGGCGCACGGAGTCAGACCTGTGGGACATTCACTTCCAGCAGCCCTATGCCATCGAGACAGGCAAGCTCTTGGAGCAGGCCATGGTCGGGGACATGCAGCAGTACCTGAATATCGTCAGCGAGTTCTGAGTTCTCCCGCCGGTCATTCGTTTCCTGTTTACCCATGCGATGCGCAGTCTTTAGAGGCTGCGCATTGTGCGTTCACCCCCTCCTTGAACATCAGCGTGTCATCCCACCGCCATCCACGCCTGTGAGCTCAACCAGGCGGCTGTCATGAAACCCTGCAGCGCCAGCGGCACGTAAGCTGGCAGGCCAGTGCGAGTCACGCGAATGTGATAGTTTCTGGAGCGTCCAGCCGTTTGGCGGCGCAGAGTCCCGGGCATTTTCTTCGCCGGCGGGGCAAGCGGCGCCGTGTTATTACCCGGTAGTGGCAACCCCTTCATCTTTGGTCAGGACCCCTCGTCATGAGTGATGCGTATTACCTCCACCTTACCGATCGCCTGCGCGAACAGCTGAAGGACCCTGATGCCTTTGAAGATGGGCGATTGCCCTCGGAACGCGTGCTGGCCGAGCGCTTCGATACCACGCGCGTGACGTTGCGTCAGGCGTTGGGGCAGCTGGAGGGAGAAGGGCGCATTCATCGCAGCAATCGGCGTGGGTGGTTCGTGTCGCCGCCGCGGCTGGATTACGACCCCACGCGTGACTCCGGCTTCAATGACTATGTGACGGCGCAGGGGCGGCGGCCACGGACGGAAGTGCTGCTGACCGATGTTCAGGCCTACCCACCGGCTGCGCAAGCGCTGGGCCTGGCGGCCCAGACACCGCTCTATCATATTCGCCGCCGGCGTTTCGTGGATGAGCGCGCCGTGCTCAGCGAGTCGATGTGGGTGGTGCCGGAGCGTGCCCCGGGACTGCTCGAGGAGGGCCAGTTCGGGGTGTCACTGTGGGCGGAGCTGCGCGGGCGCTATGGCCTGACGCTGGCCCACCGTGAGCTGCGCTTCTACTCCGAGTCGCTGGGGGAGCAGGCCGCCCGGGAGCTGGGGGTCGCCATGGGTAGTCCCGGTCTGACCGTACGTCGCGCTACCTTCGATGAGCAGCATCGTCCCATCGGCTATGACGAAGAGCGCTGGCTGCACAATGCGCTGTGCATCACCGTCACGCTCAAGAACAAGCCCTGAGCCCGCGCTGCAGGGACACTATATGAGATAACACTGTTTCACCGGGCCTTCAACTGACTGTCACGGGGGTGTCATTCGGCCCGCTCATACTCTTGGTATATACCAGATGGTGAGAGCCATTCATTCCAAGCGTTGGAGAGTCCCGATGTCCTTCTTGACCCGTTCCTTCCTCACCCGTTCCTTGCTGGCCAGTGCCGTTGGTCTGGTCGTTTCCCTCAATGCCCAGGCGGCCACCGAGCTCACCGTCTATACCGCGGTGGAGTCCGATGATCTGCAGAAATATGCCGAGCGCTTCCAGCAGGCGCACCCGGATATCGACATCAAATGGGTGCGCGACTCCACGGGCGTGATCACCGCACGATTGCTTGCCGAGAAGGACAACCCGCAGGCGGATGTGGTGTGGGGCCTGGCCGCGACCAGCCTGCTGGTGCTCGAGAAGGAAGGCATGCTGTCGCGTTATGCCCCCAAGGGAGTCGAGGCGCTGGATAGCAAGTTCGTCGACCCCGCCTACCGTGATGGCCAGGACCCGTCCTGGGTCGGGATGGACGCCTGGGTCGCCTCGCTCTGCTACAACACCGTCGAAGGTGAGCGACTGGGAGTGCCCAAGCCGACGTCCTGGGAAGACCTCACGCGTCCCGAGTTCAAGGGCCACGTGATCATGCCCAATCCGAGTTCTTCCGGTACCGGCTATCTGGATGTCGCCAGCTGGTTGCAGCTGTGGGGTGACGAGGGCGGCTGGGAGTACATGGACCGCCTGCACGACAACATTGCCCGCTATACCCACTCAGGCTCCGCGCCCTGCAATCTGGCCGGTTCCGGCGAGGCCGTGGTCGGTGTGTCCTTCGCCTTCCGAGGCGCGCGCCTCAAGGCACAGGGCGCACCGGTGGACCTGGTCTTCCCCGAGGAAGGGCTGGGCTGGGACATGGAAGCCGCGGCGATCATGAAGGGCACCGACAAGCGTGAGGCGGCGCAGGCACTGATGGATTGGGCAGTGTCCAAGCCGGCCAATGAACTCTACAACGAAGGCTATGCGGTCGTGGCCTATCCGGGGGTGGCCAAGCCGATCGAGCATTATCCGGCCAATATCACCGAGATGATGATCGAGGCTGACTTTGCCAAGGCGGCCAACCAGCGGGATGAAGTGCTCGCCGAATGGCAGCGCCGTTACGACGGCAAGTCCGACAGTCAGTAAGTCACGCCCAGCCACCTTCGTCATTGCCCCGGCGCCTTGCGCCGGGGTCGGGAGTTTCTCGCATGTCTCTTGTGACCGCACCCCCGCGTCATCACGCCTCGCGTCAAGCGCCGCCAGCGACTGCCGGCGCCTCGCCGCGCGCGGTATCCGCCCCTGCAGCCCGGGCGCCTGCGCGTGACGCAGCGCCTCAGGCACTCACCACGCGTTCTGCGTCGTCAGACAGCATCCACCTCAAGATCAGCGGCCTCACCAAGCGCTATGGCCAGTTCACGGCCCTGAGCGAGATCGATCTCGCGATCCGCGAAGGCGAGTTCGTGTGCTTCCTCGGCCCCTCCGGCTGTGGCAAGACCACCTTGCTGCGCGCCATCGCCGGGCTTGCGCCGCAGAGCGAAGGCACCATCCACCAGCGCGGCCAGGACATCTCACGGCTGCCGCCGCAGGCGCGCGACTTCGGCATCGTCTTCCAGTCCTATGCGCTGTTCCCCAATCTCACCGTGTTCGACAATGTGGCCTATGGGCTGCGCAATCGGCGCGATGCGCGTGACGCGATGCGCCGCCGCGTGACGGAGCTGCTCACCCTGGTGGACCTGGCCGGCAGTGAAGGCAAGTATCCGGCGGCACTGTCCGGGGGCCAGCAGCAACGCGTGGCATTGGCGCGGGCGCTGGCGACCGAGCCGGGGCTGCTGTTGCTCGATGAGCCGCTGTCGGCACTGGATGCGCGCGTACGCCTGCATCTGCGCAGTCAGATCAAGGCACTGCAGGCACGGCTGGGCGTCACCACCATCATGGTGACCCACGACCAGGAAGAGGCCCTGGCCATGGCGGACCGCATCGTGGTGATGAACCATGGCGTGATCGAGCAGATCGGCACTCCCGCCGAGATCTACCGTCAGCCGGCGAGCGCCTTCGTGGCCGAATTCATCGGCAGCATGAACTTCCTGCAATGCTGTCCCGAGAACGCCAGTACTCTGCGTCTGGGCCAGCAGCGACTGGAATGCGCGGCGCATGATCTTGAGGGGCTGGATCAGGCGCGTCTGGCCATTCGCCCGGAAGCCGTCTCGCTGTGCGCAGTGGGTGAGGGGCTGTCGGCGCAGGTGGATCACGTCGAGTTTCTCGGCGCCTTCCTGCGTATCACTCTGACGCTTGAGGGCTGTGGGCAGACACTGTCGGCGGATGTGGCGCTCAAGGACAGCGAGTCACTGGGCGTGCGGGTCGGTGCTCGGGTGGGTGTGCGTCTGCCGTCCGAGGCGATCCGCCTGTATCCGTTGGTGGAGGCGCAGGCATGATGGCGCGCGCATTGCCCTTGTCGGGTCGGCTGTCTGGCGAGTCCGGCTTGCGTCTGTTGATGTTGCTGCTGGCCTTGGCGCTGCTGGTCATCGGGCTGCTGTTGCCGCTGGCCACCATGCTGATCAAGAGCGTGCAGGACCGCAGCGGCGACTTCGTCGGCCTGGCCAACTTCGCGCGCTATGTGCAGACGCCGGCGCTGGTCGGCTCGATCATCAATTCCGTCAGCATCGCGTTGATCAGTACCCTGACGGTGGTGAGCCTGGCCTTCCTGTGCGCGTACGGCACCACCCGCACCTGCATGCCGGGCAAGCGCGTCTTCCGCATGCTGTCCATCCTGCCGCTACTGGCTCCGTCACTGCTGCCAGCCATCAGTCTGGTGTATCTTTTCGGCAATCAGGGCTGGTTCAAGGATGTGCTGCTGGGGGAGAGCATCTACGGCCCCATCGGCATCGTGATGGGCATGACATTCTGGATCTTCCCGCATGCGCTGATGATCATGATGACGGCGCTCAGCAACAGCGATGCCCGTCTCTATGAAGCCGCGGACGCGCTGGGAACGCCCAAATGGCGCAGCTTTCTGACCATCACCTTGCCGGGTGCGCGCTACGGCATCATCTCCTGTGCCTTCGTGGCCTTCACGCTGTCGATCACCGATTTCGGCGTGCCGAAGATCATTGGCGGGCAGTTCAGTGTGCTGGCCACCGATGTCTATCGTCAGGTGGTGGGGCAGCAGAACTTCCAGATGGGCGCGGTGGTCAGCGTCATCCTGCTGTTGCCGGCCTTGCTGTCCTTCGCGGTGGACCGCTGGATCCAGCGCCGTCAGGTCGCGCAGCTCTCGGCGCGCGCCGTGCCCTGGCAGCCGACGCCAAGCCCGCTGCGTGACTGGGTCTTCGCGCTGCTCTGCTATGGCGTGGCCGCCGCGATTCTGGCCGTGATCGGCACCGCCATCTATGCCTCGCTCGTGCAGTTCTGGCCCTACAACCTGAGCCTGACCCTCGATCACTACGCCTTCAAGGCGCTGGCGGGTGGTGGCTGGGACGCGTGGCTCAACTCGCTGACGCTGGCCTTCTGGGTCACCTTGATCGGCACGCTGGTCATCTTCTTCAACGCCTGGCTGACCGAGAAGAGTCAGGGCTATCGCCCGCTGCGCCAGGGACTGCACTTCATGGCGATGATGCCGATGGCCGTGCCGGGCATGGTGCTGGGTCTGTCCTACATCTTCTACTTCAACCAGGCCGACAACCCGCTGAACTGGATCTACGGCACCTTCGCGATTCTGGTGCTCAACACCCTGGTGCATTTCTATACCGTCTGCCACCTGACCTCGGTGACCGCGCTCAAGCAGCTCGATGGGGAATTCGAGGCGGTCGGTGCCTCACTCAAGGTGCCGTTCTGGAAGACCTTCTGCCGCATCACCTTGCCGGTGTCTCTGCCGTCAGTGCTGGATATCTCGGCCTATCTGTTCATGAACGCGATGACGACCGTCTCGGCGGTGGTATTTCTCTACAACAGCGATACCCGACTGGCCTCCATCGCGGTGATGCATCTCGACGAAGCCGGGCACTTCGCCAGCGCGGCCGCCATGGCAGTGCTGATCTTCTTCACCTGTCTGGGCGTCAAGCTGCTGCATGCGGTGGTCAGTCATCTGCTGTTGACCCGTGCCCAACGCTGGCGACAGGCGACCTGATTACGCCGTTGGCCGTCTTTTTTTTGTGCAAATTAACTGGTATATACCAATGAGTATTCAACATCCGTACCTGCTGACTCCCGGTCCCTTGACCACCAGTGAGAGCGTCAAGGCCGCCATGATGAAGGACTGGGGCTCCTGGGATCAGGACTTCAACACCAAGACCGCCGAGATCTGCCAGCAGTTGCTCCGCTGTGCCAATGCCAGTGAGCACCATGAGTGCGTGCCGATGCAGGGCAGCGGTACCTTCGCGGTCGAGGCGGCGCTGGGCAGTCTGATCGAGCCGACGAGTACGACGCTGGTGCTGGTCAATGGCGCCTATGGCAAGCGGCTGGTCAGTCTACTGACCCGCATGGGGCGCGACTGCGACGTGCTGGCGTGGGGCGATGCCGAGGCGCCGTGTGCCAAGGCCGTGGCCGACAGACTCGCGGCAAGGCCCGAGATCGGCCATGTCGCCATGATTCACTGCGAGACAAGCTCCGGGATGCTCAATCCGGTGGCGGACATCGCCGAGGTGGTGGCAGCACACGGCCGTGAGCTGATCCTCGATTCGATGAGTGGCTTCGGGGCGCTGGAGATCGATGCGCAACGTACCCCGTTTCTGGCGCTGATCTCCTCGGCCAACAAATGCTTCGAGGGGGTGCCGGGGTTCGGCTTCGTGATCGCCCGGCGCGATGCGCTGCAGGCGGCACAGGGGCGTAGCCACTCACTGTCGCTGGACCTGCACGATCAATGGCAGTACCTCAAGCGCACCGGCCAATGGCGTTATACCCCGCCGACTCACGTGGTGGCGGCTTTTCACCAGGCGCTGAAGGAACACGCCGAGGAGGGCGGCGTCGCGGGTCGCCACGCCCGGTATCACGCCAACATGCAGCGACTGGTGGCAGGCATGCGTCAGCGCGGCTTCACGACCCTGCTCGACGATGCCTGGCTGTCGCCGATCATCACCACCTTCCTGAGCCCGGCACACCCGGACTTCGACTTTTCACGTTTCTACGCCGAGCTCAAGGCACGTGGCTTCATCATCTACCCGGGCAAGCTCACCGACGTGGAGAGCTTCCGCATCGGCAGCATCGGGCAGCTGGATGTCCGCGTGATGGATCAACTTCTGGCCGCCGTGGATGACGCGCTGGCCACCCTGGGTGTCGACGATGCCCGCCCGTGCGCTGGCGCTGTCGCACTCAACTGACTGGAGAACTGTCATGCAATATCACACCCCGGATCGTCTGCAGGCTGCCATCTTCGATTGGGCCGGCACCCTGGTGGATTTCGGCTCCTTCGCGCCGACCCAGATCTTCGTCGAGGCCTTCGCGGAAATCGGCGTGGCCATCAGTCTGGAAGAGGCGCGCGGCCCGATGGGCATGGGCAAATGGGAACACATCCGCACCCTGTGTGATGACCCAGCGATCGCGGCCCGTTTCGAGGCAGCCTGTGGCCACGCCCCGAGTGATGCCGATGTCACGGCGCTTTATGAGCGCTTCATGCCGCTGCAGATCGACAAGATCGGGGCGCACTCCGCACTGATTCCCGGCGCGCTCGAGGTCATCAACGGGTTGCGCGACAAGGGCATCAAGATCGGCTCCTGCTCCGGCTACCCCCGAGAGGTGCTCGAGCAGGTGGTCGCACGGGGCAAGGGCAATGGGCTGGTGGTGGACCATGTCGTGGCCACTGATGAGGTGCCCAAAGGGCGACCCTCTCCGGCGCAGTCTCTGGCCAATGTCATCGCGCTGGGCATCACTGACGTGGCGGCCTGTGTGAAAGTGGATGACACGGCGCCGGGGCTGCTGGAAGGTCGCAGCGCCGGCATGTGGACGGTCGCGCTGACCTGCTCCGGCAACGCCATGGGGCTGGATCACGCGGTGTTCATGGACCTGTCGGAGGCAGAGCTCAACGAAAGGCGTAGCGCCATCGAAGCCCAGTTCACGCCGTCCGGGCCGCACTTCATGATCGACACCATCGCGCAGCTGCCCGAGGTGATCCGCGAGATCGAGGCGCGTCTGGCGCGCGGTGAGCGCCCCTGACAGCCTGGTGACGGGGTGGCGATGCCAGGCCTGCCTGTCACCTCGCTCGCCCACCTTGATCTACCATTTCACCCCACCACTTCACTCCACCCCTTCAGGCGCCAGCCTCGGGTCCTTGCACAAGGCCTTGAGGCTGGCGTCTTCTCGCAAAAGGTAAGGACATATGCTCATTGGCGATTGCCGCCTGGTTGCCCTGAAAGCCCGTAATTCCCGCATGCCCGTCCGCATGCCTGTCCCCATGCACGGGCAAGCTCACTCTCAAGCCCAATTTCATGTTCAAGCTCAAGCTCAAGTTCAAGGCCACACGATTGCCGTGAGTGCCTCTTGAGCCCACTGGCGCTGGGACTCATCCTGATCTCGGTCTGTCTGCATGCCGGCTGGAATCTGCTCGGCAAGGGGCGGGCGCCGTCGCTGGCCTTCTTCATGCTGGCCATGGCCAGTGGTGCGCTGATCTTTGCGCCGCTGCTGGGGTTGGGGCCGTCGTTTGCCGTGCTGCCCACTGAATTCTGGGGCTGGCTGGTGGCCACCGGCCTCTGTCAGGTGCTCTACATGGGCGGACTTGCCTGGGCCTATGCGCGCGGCGAGGTCAGTGTGCTGTATCCCATCGCGCGGGCCTTGCCGGTGGTGCTGGTGCCGCTGGTGTCACTGAGTCTGCTGGGCAGTCAGGCACTCACGGCGTTGGATCTGGTCGGCATGGGGCTGATCGTGCTCGGCGCGTTGGTGCTGCCCTTGAGCAGTCCGCAGGGCCTGCGCCCCTCGACCTACCTGACGCCCGCGTTGGGGTTCGCGCTGCTGGCAGCAGTCGGCACCACCGGCTATTCGCTGATCGACAAGCAGGCGCTGGATATCATGGTGAGTGTCGGTTACTCGCCCACCTCGGCGGGCGCTGTCTTTCTGGTGTTGCAGGCCATCATGACCGTCGCTTGGGGCGCGCTGCTGGTGATGTTGCTGCCGGCAGAGCGTCGCCGCCTGCCCGCGCTATGGCGGGGGGAGCGGGGCAGCATGGTGCTGACCGGCGTGATGGTGATGGCGACCTACGGGCTGGTGCTGGTTGCCATGACGCTGACGGCGGAGGTCAGCCTCGTCGTGGCGATGCGTCAACTGTCGATCCCGCTGGGCGTGATGCTCGGGGTGCTCTGGTTGCGCGAGCGAGCGGCCATCGCCAAGTGGATCGGCATCGTCATCATGCTGGCGGGACTGTGGACCGTTGCGCTGGTGTGAGGAAAGGCGTGGCATGAGGCACAAAAAAAGCGAGACAGGCGGCTGCCTATCTCGCTTTTGTCTTTCTACGGGCGCTGGCGGGGCATCACGTTGTAGTGAACCCCTGCACCGCCATGCTTACTTGGCGTCTGCCACCAGCATTTCCAGCGTGGCGCGCGCGCCGTTGTCGTGCAGGCTCTTCAGCGCTGCCAGGTAGGCGTCGCGGAAGCGCGGCTGATCGACCAGATCACCGAACAGTTCACGGTTGTCCAGGAAGGCAGTCGGCTCTTCGCGCTGACGGCTGGCACGCTCCATCAGCTCGTCCTTCAGCGGGTCGACCACGTCGATGGCCTCGCCTTGCTCATCCACGCCTTCTGCATAACGTGCCCAGCTGGCCACGACGGCTGCGGTACGACGCAGTTCGCCGTCGGTCTTGAGCTGTGCGTGTGCCACCGGGATCAGGAACTTCGGAATGCGGTCGGAGGTCTCGGCGCACAGACGCGCGAGGGTGTCCTTGACTTCCGGGTTGGCGAAACGCTCGATCAGCGTGCGGCAATGGGCGTCGAGATCGATACCCGGCAGCTGGGCCAGCGTCGGGCGAGCTTCCTCGTTCATGTAGCCGAGCAGGAAGTCGACGATCAGCGGGTCGTTGCAGGCTTCATGCGCGTAGCGATAGCCGGCCAGATAGCCGAAGTAGCACAGCGCCTGGTGACCGGCGTTGAGCAGACGCAGCTTCATCAGCTCATAGGGCTCGACATCTTCCACCGGCTGCACGCCGGCATCTTCAAAGGCCGGGCGGCCATGGGCGAAGTGGTCTTCCAGCACCCACTGGGTGAAGGGCTCGCAGACCACCGGCCAGGCGTCTTCCACGCCGAAACGTGAGGACAGCTCTTCGATGTCAGCCGGCGTGGTCACCGGCGTGATGCGGTCGACCATGGAGTTGGGGAAGGGGACTTCGGCTTCGATCCATGCCGCCAGTTCTGCATCACGTGCACGCGCGTAGGCAGTGAACATCTTGTGAGCGACGTTGCCGTTGCCTTCGATGTTGTCACAGGACATCACGGTGAACGGGGCGACGCCACGCTCGCGACGACGTGCCAGGGCTTCGGTGATCAGGCCGAAGCTGGTCTTGGCTTCCCCCGGGTTGGCCAGGTCGTGCTGGACGTCGGCGTTCTCGAGATTGAATTCGCCGGTGACCGGGTGGAAGTTGTAGCCACCTTCGGTGACGGTCAGCGAGACGATGCGGATCGCCGGGTCGGCCATCAGCTCGATGACGGCCTCCGGGGAGTCCGGGGCAAAGCGGTAATCGATGATGGAACCCACCACGCGCGGCTCATAGTTGCCGTCCGGGTGCTTGAGTACCACGGTGTAGAGGTGGTCCTGCGAGGCCAGGGCTTCCTGCATGCGGCGGTCGCCCGGCATCACGCCGACGCCGACGATGCCCCAGTCCAGCGCCTTGCCCTGATTCATCAGCTCGTCGAGGTACATGGCCTGGTGCGCACGATGGAAACCGCCCACGCCGAAGTGGACGATACCGGCGCTGACCGCAGTGCGGTCATAGTTCGGAGTGGCTACCTTGGCGTCCAGCTGAGTCAGACTGGCATTGGAGAGACGGGTCATGGGGAGGTCTCCTGCCGCGTGTCGCGGTCGAGTCGAGATGGGTAAAGAAAGGGTAGGTCGTAACGGCCAGCGGCGAAGGTCACCCGTGTGATTCAGGCTTCCTTCGCCGCTGGCATGGCAGGGGGCAAGCCCCTGCCGACTCAGCTAGCGGTGGCCGCTTGCTTGGGGGACTGCTTGTTGAACAGCGCCTTGCTGCGCTGCAGCTCCCAGTACGCGAAGATGAAGTAGATGATCGTCGACCAGATGGTCACGTCATAGAACAACTCACGATTCGCTTCGTAGCTGGCCAGGTCCGGGCTGCCGAAGAGTACGCGCAGCGCGAGGACCATCGGCACCGCCAGGCCCAGCACCATCCAGACGGCCTTGATGGCCTTGGTCAGACCCGAAGTGTCCTTGACCGGTGCGTGGTTGGTGGTCTCGGCCTGCTTGGCGTGCAGGGCTTCGACACGCTCCTGGAATTCCCGCTCGGCCGCTTCGGCTTTCGGGTAGGAGTCGGCTGCACCGGCAGATCTGGCCATCAGGGTGTAGAGGATGATGGAGACGAACCAGGTCGGCAGGAACAGGTAGTAGAACGGGATCACGTCGACCGTCTCGAGGCCAAAGCCGAAGATCAGTGACAGCGCCCAGGTTGCCAGTGCCGGCGTGTTGTGCTTCACGCCCTTGTAGCGCGCCCAGTAACGGCTGAAGCCGAGTTTCGGGAACAGGTGATGCTCAGCGAAGATGATCCCGCCGACCGGCACCAGCACCAGGCCCGCATAGGTCAGCAGCGGCAGCATGCTGCGATAGACGAACGGGAAGCAGCTGAGCACGGCAACGCAGATACCCACGGCCAGCGTCGCCTTGTTGCGCGACAGGTTCGGCATGGCCGACTGGGCGGCAAGGCCCGCGCGGTACAGGTTGGCGTTGGCGGTGGTCCAGCCTGCGACGACCACGATAACGAAGCCAGCGGCGCCAAGGGCGTGCAACGCCACTTCGCCCGGTTCCAGCACATCGATGCTGATACCGGCGACGGCTGCGGTGGCCGCGCCCATCAGACCGGCGGAGATCCAGGCGACATAGTGGCCGAACATCATGCCGGTGCTGGTCGCAAGGCCGGAGCGCATACGCTTGGCATAGCGCAGCAGCGCCATGTCGATCAGACCGAAGTGGGAGAAGGTGTTGGCCGCCCAGGAGAAGCCGATGACTTCCCAGATGCCGATGCCCGCTTCGCCCTGGGAGTTGATCCCGGTGAAGACGGTACTGCCGGCGACATCAATGAAACTCGAGAAACTGTTCAGGCTGGTTTCACCAGTGACGGACTCCGCCAGTTCCGGCAGCAGAACCATGCCGCCGACGGTGAACATCAGCATCAGCCACGGGGCACAGATGCTGGCGAATTCGGTCAGGGCGTTGAAGCCATAGACCGCGACCAGCACCACAATGGCCGCCACGGCCAGTGCCAGCAGGATGAACTCGAAGCTGGTGGGATAGGCCTGGGTCTGGGCCGGGATGTCGAACAGCAGCCTGACCGCCGTGGCGGAAACGGTAATCATGGCCGCCGATATGGCGGTGAATATGACCACGTTGGCCCAATTGTAGAGCCGTGACATCGAATCACCGGCAATACGGTGAAGATAGGTGAAGAGGCTCAGACGGGTCTCGATCGCGATTGGCGTCGTGATCAACCAGAAGCTGAGCACTGCGAGGCCATTACCGATCAGCAGGCCCAGCAGGATATCCCAGATACCGGCACCGAGCGCCACGAAGGTGGCACCGATGACGAACTCGGTCGCGGCAACGTGCTCGGCGGCATAGAGACCGGCAAAGTGTGGCCACCGGTGCAGTTTATGACGTGGCACCGGCAGTAGCTCATCGTCCATATGGGCGATCTGCCGATCCAAATCTGGCGCAGTACTGGCCATGATTGGCTCCTGTTTTTTACGGCTTGTCTTGCTGCTCCTACCCGAGATGTCACGCAGCCGCCTTGGCGATCCTGTCGGCGATGACGAGGGTAGATCGTCTATTATCGATCAAATGACTCAGGTGTGGTGCAAATGATCGGTGAATGGTCATCAAAACGCAAAGCCCGCGTGCTTGAACTTTGGGCTATGACCTCGAGTGATCATGGCTATGGAAGTCAGGAAAGCGCTGAAGGCCGCATGAAATCAGGGCTTGCGCGAGGGTGTCTCGATTCAATGACACGATTCAGCAAAATGAATTTTTCCGTTCTCACACCCCGTTCGGCGCCTGAAGCATTGTGTCCTGGCTAAAACGGCCAACGATCCAGGGCCAGATATCTCACAACTCTGAGGGTGGTCTTGCACCGATGTGGTGCGATCGGCGTACCCGGCATCGTCGCTTTCTTGCCATGCCTCAGCAGTCTCCTGATCGAGGCCCGGGAGTCGAAAGGGGAAATGGGGCAGCGGAGAGGGCAGCGGAAAGGGCAGCGGAAAGGGCAGCGGAAAGGGCAGCGAAAGTCGGGTCGCTGCGAGAGAGCACTATAAAGAGCGCTATAGAGGTGGCGACATATAAAGGTGGGTGTTGGTCAGTGGCGACATCGGTTTCGGCACAATGCGACGGAAAGTGCATGAAATAACGACAAAGAACGAGAAAAATGAGACATCTTGCGGCGTCCCCCAGTTCTCGCTAAGGTTGCGCAACACTGTTTCCTAACCAGGAAGCCCCAACATGACTCCCGGCGCTTGATTGGCGACGGGGCAAGGCGAGGAGGCCAGCCATGCGAACGCGCACACTGACCATTCTGATGATGATATTCACGCTGCTGGGAGCCCCGCTGGCTCAGGCAGGACCGCACGATAGAGGCCATGGGCATCATGACCGTGGGCATGGCCACCACGACCGCGGCCATCACGGCAAACAGCACAATAAGCACCACAAGCAGCAGCGCCACCATGAACGCCGCCGTCATGAGGCGCGACGCCATCACCAGTGGCGCCGTGGCGACCACCTGCCGCGTCATTACTACTCCGACAGCCGCTACTGGGTGAAGGACTGGCACCATCGTCATCTGTCCAAACCGCCGCGCGGTCATCGTTGGCTGAACATCGATGGGCGCTATGTGCTGGCCGCGGTGGCGGGTGGCGCGATCACGGCCATCATTCTCAATCGCTGAATTAGTGGCCAACAGGCTGCGCTAAGCAAGACGATGAAAAAGGGGCCTCTGATGAGGCCCCTTTTTCATGTCCGATCTTCAGTGGAAAGTGCTGTCCACATGAGGCTCGATCCCCTCACGCGTAGGCACTGCATACCCAGGTCATGGTCGCGGGGGTGTCACCGTTGTAGGTGATGGCGTGTCCGAGGGTGCTGTCGAAGGCCAGGCTGTCACCGACCTTGAGCTGGATGGGGTCGTAGAGTTCGGTCCAGACCGTCACCTCGCCGCTGGTCACGATGATCTGTTCCTGGCCGGAATGTTTTTGCAGGCCGCCGAACTCCTCGAGACTGCGATTGAGCACGGTGGTTTCCAATACCATGTATTCCTTGGACGCCACATTGTTGCAGAGCGGTCGATAGCGGTAGTTGGGCGTCTCGATGACGTCTCCCTCCTGTGCTCGCGTCAACGCGAGCCAACCCCGAAATGCCGCGTCCTCCGTGTGATAGAACAGCTCGCTGACATCCACCTTCAGGCCCCTAGCGAGATTCACGATCGCCTCGAAGGTCGGCGAGATACGTCCATTCTCGATTCTCGACACGCTGGCCGCCGAGATACCTGACGCGCTGGCCACGGCCGCGATGGTCAGTCCCTTCTCCTTGCGTAGTGCCTTGAGATTGTCACCAATGGCGCCTGCCTTGCGTTCTCGGTGCTTCAGCGCGATCGGCGTTTCCTGGTGGGGTGTCATGTCAGCGTGCTCCATCGAGTTTGTCTGCTGGGTGGCGTCTGTCGCCGTTTGCCGTTGCTCAGCGCCTGTGTGGCACATGGGCGCGAGTCATCAAGTCATGCCACGGCAGGAGAGAGGCGTAAGCGCCATGATGGCGTCCATTTAGGGCTTCCACGAGCAAAATGTCGAGCAGGTATCCACATTTGACCCAATATTGCGTATATGCAATTGTGGAGGCGAATGCGCAATCGACAGTGGCCGCCCACTGGGCGTGTATCAGGCCTCAGCCTGTATCAGGCATTCGCCTGCAGGTACGCATGGCATTGCACTCTAATTAAAATAATCTTGGGAAAACAAAAATGTACGACTTCAAGAAACAGCTCCTCGGCATGGGTATCGCTGCCAGCCTGTTGGCGACTGCCACGACTCAGGCGGCGGACGTCGAGTGGAAGATGGCGACCCCGTGGGGCGGTGGGCCCTGGCTTGAACGGGATGCCAAGACCTTCGCGGACTATGCAAGCGAATTGACGAATGGCGACGTGAGCATCCAGGTATTCCCCGGTGGCACCCTGGGCGGCGCGCTGCGCGTCACCAATACCGTGAAGTCCGGTGTCGCGCAGATCAGTCACAACTACATCAACTATGACTACGGAACTGACCCGACGGCAGCGCTGCTGGCCGGGCACTCCAGCGGCCTGACACCGGAAGAATTCATGCTGTGGATGTACGAGGGCGGCGGTGTCGAGCTCTATGAAGCCTTCCGTCGCGAGGTGTTCGGCGTCGTGGCCTTCCCGTGCTCGACCCTGGGCACCGAGATTTTCCTGCACTCGAGCAAGAAGGTGCAGACGCTTGAGGACTTCCAGGGACTGCGCCTGAGAACCTCGGGTGCCTGGGCTGAAATCGCCTCACGTCTTGGGGCCTCTACCGTGGTGATGGCCGGCAGTGACATCTATACGGCGTTGGATCGCGGTGTAATCGATGCCGCGGAGTGGGGGAGTCCTGAGCTCAACAAGCCGACGGGTTTCCAGAATGTCGCGCAGTACGTCATCTTGCCCGGCATCCATCAGTCGGGCGGCATTCTGGAGTGTGAAGTGAATGTCGATGCCTGGGACGGGCTGAGCGAAGCCCAGCAGAACCAGTTGCGCCTCGCGGGCAAGCTGAGCGTGTTCGAGTCCTGGCTGGATAGCTCCTTTGCCGATCTCAAGGCCTTCAAGGAGCTGGAGGAAGGCCCCAACGAAATCGTGCAGCTGGATCAATCCTTCATCGATGCCATCTACGAAGAGACCCGTGCCTGGGAAGATGAGAAGGCGGGCGAGAATGAGTGGTTCGCACGTGTGCTTGAGTCGCAACGTACCTTCAAACAGAGCATGACGACCTGGCAGGACTACCGTTTGCCGATCGGGGAAATGGGACGCTGATTCCTCTTGAATGATGTCTCTGGCCCGGGCGATACCTGTATCGCCCGGGCTCTCTCCTTGTCGTCATCCTGGTGAGTTGCCATGAAAATCGTCGCTGTCATTGAGCGCCAGACCCGCTGGGCCGGGTATCTGGGGGCAGTCTTGATACTGCCGCTGGTGCTTGCGTTGGTCTATGAAGTCTTCAGTCGTTATGTGCTGGGAAAGCCCACCTTATGGGCGTTTGAAGTCAGCTACATGGTGATGGGCGCCATCTTCATGCTTGGCATGGCAAATGCCCTGCGTGTCGGCCAGCACGTTAGTGTGGATGTGTTGAGCCAGAATTTTGCACCGCGTCTCAGGGCTGGAGTTCATCTGGCCTGTTATGCGGTGTTGCTGCCGGTACTGATGTGGCTTGTCTGGGAGCTGTCGCTCTATGCGCTCGAGGCGTTCTCCAGCAATGAGCGCTCCGGACGTTCTGCCTGGAATCCGGTGATCTGGCCGGTCTTCGGCGTGTGGTGGCTGGGCTTCGTCTATCTGACGCTGCAGGTGATCGCGGAGATGTTGAAGCTCTGGAGCACACTGCTGGGCCATGATCATGGCGCGGAGGTGTCCTCATGAGCGACTTCATTGCCCTCATCATGTTCCCTGCGCTCATCGCTCTGATCGTGCTCGGTTTCCCGATCGCGTTCTCGATGATCGTTGTCGCTACCGTCTTTGGTGTTGCCCAGTTCGGGGATGCCGCGGCCTATCAACTGCTGACCAAGATCGAGGACACGGCGTCCAATTCCATTCTGGCTGCCGTGCCCTTGTTCATCTTCATGGGCGCGATGCTCGAGAATTCCGGCATTGCCGAGCGACTGTTCGGGGCCATCCATCTGTGGACACGTCGGATGCCCGGCGGGCTGGGCGTCGGTGCGGTCATCATGGGCACCATCTTCGCCGCCGCCAGTGGTGTCGTCGGGGCCACCGAGGCGGTGATCGGCATGCTGGCCGTGCCGGTCATGCTCAAGCATCACTACGACAAGTCGCTGATCTCCGGCACCATCTGTGCCAGTGGCTCATTGGGCACGGCGATTCCGCCTTCCATTACCGTGGTCATTCTCGGGCCTGTAGCCGGGGTCTCTGTCGGATCACTGTTCAGTGGTCTGCTGATCCCGGGGCTGTTGATGGCGCTGCTGTTCCTCCTCTATATCGTCGTGGTCTGTGCGCTGAAGCCAGCACTTGCGCCGCGACTCAAGGAAGATGAGCAGCATCCGGGGTGGGGCAAGCTGCTCACCATTACCCTGAGTGCGCTGCTGCCGACCATGAGTCTGATCCTGGTGGTGCTGGGCACGATTCTGATGGGCATCGCCACGCCGACGGAAGCGGCGGCCTGTGGGGCGCTCGGCTCCGTATTGCTGGCACTGGGGTATCGCAATCTCACGCTGTCCATCCTGTGGAACGCGGCGGTACGCACACTCAACATCACCGCGATGATTCTGCTGATCGTGCTGGGCGGCAACATGTTCGCGGGCGTCTTCTTCGCCTCCGGCGGGATGGCCACCGTACAGTCGTTGCTGCTGGATACCGGCTTGAGCCCGTGGCTGATTCTTGGCGCCATCCTCCTGATCGCCTTCCTGGCCGGTTTCGTGCTCGACATGATCTCGGTGGTCCTGATCGTCATCCCCGTGGCGATGCCGGTCATCGGCCTGCTCGGGTTCGATGAGATCTGGTTCTGCGTGGCCTTCCTGATCGTGATGCAGACGAGTTATCTGACACCGCCGTTGGCGCCCTCCATCTTCTATCTGCGTGCCATCACGCCTCCTGAAGTGACGCTGAAGCACATGTACAAGGGAGTGATGCCCTTCATCTTCCTGCAGCTGGTGGTGTTGGCGCTGATCCTGGCCTTCCCGGGACTGGCGCTGTGGTTGCCTGATGCCATCAGCGGACCGTCATGGAAATGATGGACACCTTATTGGAAAGGAATGAGTTCGTATGAGTGATGCAACACAGGAAGAGACAGGAATGGACGTCAATCTCGATCGGGCAGCGCTCAAGACGCTATGTCACGAGGTGCTGAGCCACCATGGGTTCAGTGAGCCACATGTCGATGCCATGAGTGACGCGCTGGTGGCGGCGGAAATGGACGGCTGTCGCTCCCATGGGCTCTATCGCCTGATGGGGTTCGTCGCGACACTGAACAATGGCGGTGTGGTGCCGGACGCCGTGCCGGTGGTCGAGGATACGGCGCCCTCCATCGTCAAGGTGGATGCCAGGGGGGGCTTCTCGTCGCTGGCCTTCCAGCAGGGCGTGCCTGAGCTGCTCGACAAGGCGCGAGCCAATGGCATTGCCATTCTGGCCATCAATCATTGCGTGCATGGTACGGCATTGTGGGTAGAGATCGAGCGGCTGACGCGTGAAGGGCTGGTCGCTATCGCCTGCAATCCGACTCAGTCGTACATGGCGCCGTATGGTGGCAGTCAGCCTCTGCTGGGGACCAATCCCCTCGCCTTTGGCTGGCCGCGCGAGGACGGTAACCCGTACGTATTCGATTTCGCCACCAGTGCCATCGCGCGCGGCGATATCGAGCTGCATCGTCGCCAGGGGGACAAGATTCCGCTCGGCTGGGGTGTCGATCGACAGGGTGAGCCGTCGCAGGACCCGACGGAAGTGCTGGATCATGGCGCGATGCTGCCCTTCGGTGATCACAAGGGCTCTGCGCTGGCGATCATGATCGAGTTGATTGCAGGGCCGCTGATCGGCGACATGCTGAGTATCGAATCCAGCGAACACGATCAGGGCAAGGGGAGCCTGCCGTATCATGGGGAGTTGATCATCGCGATAGATCCCGCGCGCCTCACGGGTGGCAGCACCCAGCAGCACATGCTGCGCTCTGAAAGGCTGTTCGAACTCGTGAAGCAGCAGGGCGCAAGGCTATCTTCCGAGCGTCGCTTCAAGGCTCGCCAGAAGCATCAAGAAGAGGGCGTCACGCTTTCGAGAGCCTTGTATGACGATATCCTCAAGCTGGCCTCATGAACCTCCGTGTAGATCGAGCAGCAGAGTGATCGCTGAGAGCACACCGCGGAAAGTCACAACTGCATGAAGAAGAACGGCCGCCTCCTGGGCGGCCGTTCTTGTATGAGGGTCTCTATCGTCGGGCTTGTCATCGGCGTTGTCTTCGGTGCTGCCAACCTCACGCCTGCCGATACTGAGCGCCCATCCAGTTCTGCCTGAATATGTGCACCACTGGTTGAGCCTGCTTTTCAGCAAATGCGCAGATGCTGATAGCGTAAGACGTATTGAGGGTGGCTGACGCCACCTGAAGGTCACGCAGGGGAGAGGCACATGACGCTTGAGATGACATCGCGGTTTCGTGGTTGCCTGTTGGGTGGTGCGGTGGGTGACGCCCTGGGGGCGGCGGTGGAATTCCTGTCGCACGAGGAGATCCAGGCGCGCTTCGGCAGTGATGGAATAGCCGACTATGCGCCGGCCTATGGTGGGCTGGGGCGGATTACCGATGATACGCAGATGACGCTGTTTACTGCCGAGGGCCTGCTGCGCAGTCATGTGCGTGGCTGCTTGAGAGGCATCACGACGCAAAGTGGTCTGGTCAGCAGCGCCTACGAGCGCTGGCTTTACACCCAGGGCGAACGCTCGCGGCAGGAGACCGAGCAGGAATGGTTGGACAGTGGCTGGCTGATCAAGCAACGCGAGCTCCATTCGCGGCGCGCCCCGGGCATGACATGCCTGTCAGCGCTCAAGCAGATGCGTGCCTACGGTGACAAGGCGCAGAACGACAGCAAGGGTTGTGGTGGGGTGATGCGTGTGGCACCTGTCGGCTTGTTCGCGCATGCGATGGGAGCCTCCCATGAGATGTGCTTCGAACTCGGAGAAGAGGTCTGTGCGCTGACCCATGGGCACGTGACCGGCCAGCTGACCGGCGGCGTGCTGGCGGTGATGATCCAGTGTCTGGTGGCGGGGGATTCGATGGTGAAGGCACTCGCGCATGCCCTGTGTATTCTCGAGCGCAAGCCGGGCTGTGATGACACCCTGCAGGCCCTGGAGCAAGCCCGCGCCCTGGCCGAGTCCGAGACGTCGGCACCGGCCGCAGTGGTATTGCTGGGACTGGGATGGATCGCGGAAGAAGCCTTGGCAATCGCTGTCTACTGCGCGCTCACTGCCCGGGATTTCCGCTCTGCGATTCAGCTCGCGGTCAATCACGACGGAGATTCGGATTCCACCGGGGCCATCACGGGCAATCTGCTCGGGGCGCAATGGGGCGAGGAGGCGATACCGAGGGACTGGCTGGCGCCCCTTGAACTGCGTGATGTGATCGGCGAGATCGCCAAAGACCTGCACGACTGCCCCCGCTGGGAGCTCTATACCGAGGGTGGTGGCAAGGATGAAAAGTGGGCCTGGGAGAAATACCCGGGCTATTGAGGCGCGGTGCAGCAGCATGAAAAAACGCGGAGCCATCTTCCAATGGCTCCGCGTTTTCGTGTCTGGACAACAATTTTCATCGTTCGTCGCGATGCAAGGGGAGCGCAGAGGCGCAGGGAGCGCTTGAAACAGGTGACTTGAGAGGGCGTCCACGGGCTTCGTAAGCGGTTGATAATACTATGCTTATTACCAAAGTCGTAGATGAGTGTCTGTCCAGCTGGTCAGGTGAGTGGCGCATTGGTTCGTGATTGGAATCAATGCTGTTCCAGTGGAGGGATATCTCGCGTGGCGGGTTTCGTCCACAATGCGCTCATTCCACATTGCATGAAACGTCAGTCTGGATTCGGTCGATGGCTGGCGCCTGTCAAGACGCCTTCCACTTTTTTGAAGATGGCATGCATCCAACCCGTTGGCGCAAGCGTAAGACTCTACAAGCACAACGGTGAGGGTTTCAGCAGGGTAGAAAGACATACTGCTGACGAATGCCTTCCTCATGATCGCGACCAAAGTTGAAGTGTCAGGCAGCAGTACCGGAGCAGACCTGAGTGACTGATCGACATTCGATCACTGGCGACATGCACCTTCATGGTTGTACAGAAGTGATGCAAAAAGCTTGCAAGGGTTTTGCGTGGTGAGGGGCTTCATCACTTGCGGGTACCGAGGCAATGACAAGGCATCGCAATCTGGTTCTTTGATGGAAACAGTGAGCTGCCAGCGACACGGCTAGTGTGATAGCGCAATAATCATTAGTCTGTTAACAAGTTAGACGGGTGCAGCCGAGACTGCACACGACATCACAAGGGCAACATCGCCCAGGACAAGCAAAGGAAAATCATCATGAAAACTCTGAACCTCAAGACTCTGATCGCCGCCGCCGCTCTCGCTACCGTGAGCACTGCCTCCTTCGCAGCGGATGACAGCCCGGCCGCACAGCGTGTTCAGCAGTCCGTCAGCCAGGACGTCGTCGTCGGCACTGCCCAGCAGGCACCGACTGCCCAGGCCACCTTCGCCGATACCGGCATGAGCGTTGCCGCAGGTCGTGTCGAGACTGCCCTCAATCAGTCCGCCATCGAAGGCAAGGGTGTTGCCACCGTCAGCCGCGAGCAGGCCTTCGACAATGACGCCGGCAAGAGTGTCGCTGCTACCCGCGTTCAGCACGCCCTGAGCGACAGCAACGTCTGAGCCATTCAGCCGTCTTGCCCGGGCACTCACGCCCACTGACCACTTTGTTCATCGAGGAGATTCATCATGAAAACCATCAAGACTCTGATCGCCGCCGCCGCTCTCGCTACCGTCAGCACCGCCACCTTCGCCGCGGATGACAGCCCGGCCGCCCAGCGTGTCCAGCAGTCCATCAGCCAGGACGTCGTCGTCGGCACCGCTCAGTCAGCCGCTACCCAGCAAGCCAGCTTCGCGGAAACCGGCATGAGTGTCGCGGCAGGTCGCATTCAGCAGTCCATCAGTGCCGATCGCATCCATGGTCAGTCGCACACCGTGGCCACTGCCAGCCAGGCATTCGATAACGATGCCGGCAAGAGTGTCGCAGCGACTCGCGTCCAGCACGCCCTGAACGACAGCAACGTCTGAACCATCGTCAAGCCTGACCTGGATTGCCGGGTCTGATCATCGCTTTGCTTTTTATCGAGGAGATACACCATGAACACTCTCAAGACTCTGATCGCCGCTGCCGCACTCGCCACCGTCAGCACTGCATCCTTCGCCGCCGACGATAGCCCGGCTGCCAAGCGCGTCCAGCACAACGTCAGTGACAGCGTCATCCATGGCTCTGCCCAGCATGCTCCGACCGCCCAGGCGACCTTCGCGGAAACCGGCATGAGCACCGCTGCTGGCCGTTTCCAGGTGGCATCCGGTGACGACGAGATCCGTGGCCATGATCGCTCCATCCATCTGCAGGAATTCGATGTCGCCAATGATTCCGGCGATAGCGTTGCCGGCACCCGTGTTCGTCACGCCGTGAGCGACGTCAACGTCTGAGACGCCCGACGTCTGCGTCAGGCGCTTGCAGGCCAGGTGTCTGCACTGACATGACCTTTTTCGACAGGAGAACCCCCATGCAATCCCTCAAGTCTTTATTTGCCATTGCCGCATTGTCCGTTGCCGCCACTGGCGTGGCCTCTGCCAATGACAGCGAAGCCGATGCCCGCGTCCGTGCCACCCTCAGTGATCGCGTGATCATGGGCCAGGCACAGCCGGTGACTCAGCAAGCCGCGCTGCATCACGATGATGCCGTGGAAACCGGCATGAGTGTCGCTGCCAGCCGCGTCCAGAAGTCCATCAGCAACGCCGGCATTCAGGGCACCACCCGTGCACTGGCGAGCGATTCGGCTGATTACGTCAACGATGCTGGCAAGAGCGTCTCTGCTACACGCGTCGAGCATGCCTTGAGCGAAAGCGCATGATCTCTCGTCGGCGGATGAACATCCTCCGACTCTGCAAGACAGCCAAGGATGCCGATATGCCATCGACTTGCCCCTGTCAGTTGCTGAATGGATCCACTGACCATCGTGCCGCGTCATGATGGTCAGTGTCCCAGAGAAGAATACGTGAGAGAGAAGAACGCTTGAGCAAGTGTTTTGGCTGAGTGGAAGCCAGTGTGGAAGTGCGCACTCGTCGTCAACTGCAGAGCCCTTGCTCAAACGCTTTCCTGTCCTGAATGTCCTGTCCCGACATTCCCTGCCCGCCATTGGTGGGCTTTTTTCGTTGCATGAAGGTAATCAGCAGCGGCGATCGGCAGCAGGGGGAGGCAGCCGGGACAGGCAGGCGGGTCATGCCGCGACCAGCTTGGCCTCCATCAGGGTTTGCACATAGGGCGGCAGGTCCCCTGTGGCGAGGCTTGCGACATTTCCCAGATGCTCGGTGCGGCCATTGCGCAGCACCAGTACGCGGTCCGCGAAATGACTGACCAGCCCCAGGTCATGGGTGACGAAGACCAGGCTCAGGCCGCGCTCACGCTTGAGGCGTTGCAGCAGGCGAATGATGGCGGCCTGAACCGAGACGTCCAGTGCCGAGGTGATCTCGTCACACAGCAGGATGTCGGGCTCGGCGGCCAGCGCGCGGGCGATGGCGACGCGCTGCTGCTCGCCCCCCGACAGCTGGTTGGGCAGACGGTCCAGATAGAGCGCGGGCAGTCGCACCTCTTCCAACAGTGACTGGGCACGCTGGCGGGCGCCATCGCCCTTGAGATCGAACCAGCGAGACAGCACCGGTGCGAGAGATTCGAACACGGTCAGACGAGGATTCAGCGCCGTGCTGGCATGCTGGAAGATGTACTGGATCTTCTGACGCTGCACTGGACGCCGCTCGGCGACCAATCCCGCCAAGGACTCCTGACGCAGACTGAGCTGTCCGGAGACGGGGGAGAGCAGGCCGGCCAGCGCCTTGAGGATCGAGGTCTTGCCGCTGCCGGATTCGCCGATCAAGGCCAGCGTCTCGCCTTGCTGGAGCGAGAATGCCACATCGCTGACGGTAAGCACCGGCGTTTCACCGCGCAGGCGCGCCAGCCAGCCGGGCATGCGATAGCACAGGTTCAGCGATTCCACCGCCAGCAGCGGCGCGACGTCCAGCAGCGGCGCGACGTCCAGCGACGCGGCTGGCTGCGAGTCGTTCTTTACGCTATCCGCCCGCTCATCGGTTGCTGCGTCACTTTTCGCACTTTCCCCGCTCTCCGCATGCGCTCTGTCCACTGATTCATGACCCTCCAGCGCATGATGGCAGGCGTAGCGCCCTTGCCAACTCGGCACGCTGTCACGGCACGTCTCGCTGGCGCGCGGACAGCGCGGTGCGAAGGCACAGCCCTTGATGGCGCTTCCCACCAGGGGCGGCGTACCTTCCAGCGCGGCGTCAGGTCGATAGCACTGACTGCCCGGAGTCGCGGCCAGCAGCGCGTGACCATAGGGGTGGCGCGGGCCGTTCAGGAAGTCGCGAGTCGCGGCGACCTCCACCAGCTGGCCGGCGTACATCACCGCGACGCGGTCACACAGGTGCGATACCGCGCCCAGATCATGACTGACGAAGACGATGCTCATGCCCAGCTCAGCGCGCAGCGAGGCCAACAGCGCCAGAATCTCATTCTGGGTGCTGGCATCCAGTCCGGTGGTCGGCTCATCCATCACCAGCACTCGCGGGCGTTGCGCCAGGGCCAGCGCCAGACTGGCGCGTTGCTGCTGTCCGCCGGAAAGCTGGTGCGGATAGCGCTGCATCAGTACTTCGGGGTGAGGGAGGTGGACGCGTCGCAGCCATGCCACGGCCTGCTGTTCGCGTTCCGCCTTGCCTTTCACGCCCTGCGACAGCAGCGTCTCGCACAGCAGGCTGCCGAGCGTGAGATGGGGCGTCATGGCCTTTTCGGCATGCTGGGACACCAGCCCGAGTCTGAGTTCGCCCAGCCAGCGCCCCGGTTGATGATGAAAGCTCAGCCGGCGGTGCTCGTCGTGAAGAGGGTCATGACTGGTAGAGGTAGAGGTAGAAGTAGAAGTAGAGGCAGAGGCGGGCGCAGGTAAGGCGACACTCACCTCGCCAGTGCGCACCAGGCTGCCCCGACGCAACAGGCCCAGCATGGCCGTGGCCAAGGTGCTCTTGCCGCTGCCGGACTCGCCCACCAGACCCAGAATCTCACCCTGGCCCAGGCTCAGGTCGATACCGCGCAGCACGGGTCGCCAGGTCTGCTGGCGATCATGAAAGCCGATGTTGAGATCGCGAACGCGGATCACGGCGTTGTCCGTCATGGCGTCACCTTTGGAGTTCGGAATCATTCGGGGCGCCCCGCACGGTCGATGCCCAGTGTCTTGGCCAGGGTGTCGGCGACCAGATTGATGGCGATGATCAGGCTGGACAGCGCCACGATGGGCGGCAGCACGGCCCAGGGCGCAAACGACATGAAGCCGCGGCCATCGGCGACCATCAGCCCCCAGTCCGGGGTCGGCGGGGAGACGCCGAAGCCGAGAAACGACAGCGAGCTGAAGGCCAGCAATGCCCAGGACCAGCGCATCGCCAGCTCGACGAGGATGGTGTCGAGCACGTTGGGTTTGATCTCGCGCCACAGCAGGCGCATCAGGCTGTCGCCGCGCAGTCGTGCGGCCTGTATATAGTCAAGGCACAGCACTTCGCGGCACGCAGTGACCATCACGCGCACCACCGCCACGCCATAGAAGATGCCCAGAGTCAGGATGAAGACCAGCGGGCCGGGGCCCATCACGCCGATGACCAGCAAGAGGAACAGTAGCCAGGGAATCGACAGCAGGGCGTCCACCAGACGCATGGCGATGTTCTCGACCCGCCCGCCGATGATGGCCAACAGCATGCCGCAGGCGCTGCCCCATACCACGGCCAGCACGGCGGCCGGCAGCGAGGTGTAGATGGCCTCGCGGCCCCCGGCCAGGGTGCGGCTGAGGACATCGCGGCCGAGCTGGTCGGTGCCCAGCCAATGTTCGGCACTGGGGGGCAGCAGTGAAGCGAGACTGTCACCCGCAGAGATGTCATGGGGCGCCAGCCAGCGGCCAGCGACGGCCAGCAGAAGATGCAGGCCGATCAGCACCAGGCCCAGGCGGCCCTGGCGATTGGCCCACAGCAGCGCCAGGGTGTGTTGACCCGGCAGGCTGGCCAGGGCCAGTCGCGGGCCGCGTGCGGTCGTCGAGGAAGAAGCGTTCATGAGTGACTCAGGCTGTCTTGAGTTTGGGATTGAGCACGATGACCAGCATGTCGGCGACCAGATTGCACAGCACATAGGTGACGGAGAGCACCAGTGCGCAGGCCTGCACCACCGGCATGTCGCGGTCATTGATGGCCGAGATCATCAGGCGCCCCAGCCCCGGATAGTTGAAGACCTGTTCGACGATCACCACGCCGCCCAGCAGCCAGGCGATGGTCATGGCGGCCAGACTGATGGTCGGCAGCAGGGCGGCCGGTGCCAGATGACGGATCACCAGTCGCCAGCGCGGCAGCTGGCGGATACGCGCCATGTTCATGAAGTCACTGTCCATCACGCTGATGGTGTTGGAGCGGGTCATGCGCATCATGTGTGCCATGGCCACCAGCGCCAGCGTGATGGCGGGCAGCCAGACACCGGGCAGCAGGTTCCACAGGCTCTCGTTGGCACCGGCCACGGTGATGGCAGGGAACCACGGCAGCCAGATGGCGAAGGCCAGGGTCAGCAGGGTGGCGCTGATGAATTCCGGCACCGTCATGGCGATCAGCACCAGGCTGGAGAGGCTGGAGTCGATCCAGCTGTCGCGCTTGAGCGCCGCGATCAGCCCCAGCAGGATGGCCAGCGGAATGGCCATCACGGTCGCGATGCCGCCCAGCAGCAAGGTGTTGGCCAGACGCGGCATCAAGGTATCGCTGACCGGTGCACGACTGGTCAGCGAGGTGCCGAAATCACCACTCAGCAACTGCCCCCACCAGCTGACGAAGCGCGTCGTCACCGGCGTGTCCAAGCCAAGCTCGGCGCGACACTGGGCGAGATTGATCGGTGTCATGCTGCGTCCCAGATAGTTGACGCAGAAGTCGCCGGGCAGCATCTCGAGCACCCAGAACACCACGCAGGCCACGAAGACCAGCGTGAAGCCGCCATACAGGCAGCGCTGCAACAGCATTGCCCACATCTCAGTTCACCTCTTGAAGATCACGTGCCCGCTGTGGCGTCGAAGCCTCACAGAGGGGCGGCAGGCCCAGCACCTGACGCAGGCGCGGGTGGAGGGCCAGTGACTCGAGTTCAAGGCGCTCGCCCGCAGTGATTGACGGGCCATGCAGAATGGCGAAGCGCTGATCCGACGTGGCGCCGGGGCCGAAACCGTGTGTGGAGACATAGCCGGGCGCCGCCACCAGCTCTGCGTGATGGGCATGCTTGCAGGCGGGTTCGAAGCTCATGCCAGGCGGTGCCTGATAGAGTTGGATATGCTTCACGCCCGGGGGCAGGAAGTCGGCCGCCGCAAGCGGCGTGACGCCGAACTCGGCCAGGCGCGCGGCCTGCTCGCGTTGGCGTTCGTCATCATCACAGGCCACCAGCAACAGGCCACCATCACATTGCAGCGCGACATCCGGTAGAAGGCGGTCTGCCACCAGCGCCCGCTGGACCAGGGCATGGCCATGATCACTGAAGACACACAGGTGATAGGCCTCGCGCTTGTTGATGGCCTCAAGGCCGGCCAGCAGGCTGCCAAGCTGGGCATCGACCATCATCAGGGCCCCATCGACCAGGGCGTCATCATTGCCATGCACATGCAGGCAGTAATCGGGAGTGTTGAGTTCGAGCAGCACCAGCTCTGGCGTTTCGCGCTCGATCAGCGACAGTGCCTCGTTGAGCAGTTGCTGGTCATTGCTCATCGCGCGCATCAGGGCGTCATTGCGGGCATCCCAGTGATTCAGACGCGGCGCGGTCATGCCCTTGGCGCGCAGGTCGCCTTCCTCCCACCAGGGCGACAGATACCAGTCGCAGCTCTCGGGGCGGGCCAGCCCGAAGCCGAGGCTGGCCACCCGCAGTCCTGCCGCGCGCGCGGCCTCGAGCAGGGTCTCGCCACGCAGGTCCTCGACCGTTGCAGGGCGAAAATGCCCTGCAGTGGCGCTGGCGTCTGAGGCGTGACTGTTGCTATCCGTTTCAGTCCCTGTATCAGACGCAAACTCCGTCTTCGTCTCAGCACCGGGGCAATGGATGCCGTTGGAATAGATACCGTTGGAATAGATGCCGTGCACCTGAGCCGGTTGCCCGGTCAGGACGCCCGCTCGCGCGGGCATCGAATTGGCATTGGTATCGGCACCCAGGCGCTCGATCAGCAGGCCGTCTCTGGCAAGGGCATCGAGATGCGGCAGGCGCGCCCGCGTCTCGGCGAAGCGCTGACTGCTGATGCCGTCCATCAGAATCAGGATCAGGCCAGGGCGGGACATCAGCTCTCTCCCTGCTTGTCGACCTGGTGCCAGCGAATCGCGAAGTGTTCGACTGCCGGGATATGCACCTCACGCTTCATGACGCGGTTGTTGTTGAGGTGGAAGGGGATCAGCGTCGCGCCGGTCTCGGTCAGCAGCGCCTGGGCCTGGTGATAGAGCTCGGTGCGTGCTTCGTCATCCAGAGTGGCGCGCGCCTTGGCGAGCAGGGCATCGAATTCGGGATTCTTGTAGGCCGACTCGTTCCAGTTGGCCTCGCTCTGGAAGATCTCGTTGAGCACCTGATCTGTCGGGCGCTGGCCCCAGGCCGTGGTGAAGGCCGGCTTCTTCATCCAGGCGGTGTTCCAGTAATCCGCCGCGGGCACGTTGTGCACGTTGACGGTGATGCCGGCCTCGGCTGCCTGACGCTGGTAGAGCTCCGTCATCGGGCGGAAGTAGTTGTCGACGCCGCTGGTGTAAACGTCGATCTCCAGCCCATCGGCATACCCCGCGTCGCTCAACAGGCTGCGAGCGGTGTCGAGGTCCTGCGGGCATTGCTGCGCCAGCTTGTACTGATCGCCATTCCAGACCGGATTGTCACAGGTAATGGTGGCGCCGCCCTTGCCGAACAGCAGGTTGACCATCTCTTCACGGTCAGCCACCAGACGCAGCGCACGGCGCACGCGCACATCCTGGAAGACCTCGTCGTCGGCGCGGAACACCATGCCACGCCAGTCGCCGGTGGCGATGGAGTCGTAGTGGTAGGCCGGGTTGCTGGAGAACAGGCGCAGCTGCTGGGCGTTGACGCCATTCCAGCCCGACCAGTCAATCTGGCCGGCCAGCAATGCCTGGGTGCGGGCGTTGTCATCGGGAATGCCGATCAGGTCCATGCCATCCAGCTTCGGTGCGCCTTCCCAGTAGTCAGCAAAGGCCTCGAAGGTGGTGGTGCCCTGCGGATCGAATTCGACCAGCTTGAAGGGGCCGGTGCCGATGCCCTGCAGTGAGGTGTCGTCATCAAAGCCGACCGGCACGATCTTGGCGCGGTAATCCATCAGCAGAATCGGCAGGTCAGCATGGGACTGGCTGAGACGGAACACGATCTGGCCGGCCTCATTGACGCTGACGTCCTCGATGACTGACAGCGCGGCACGTGCCGGGGCATCGCGCTCGGGGTCGAGCAGACGCGTGAAGCTGTAGATGACGTCATTTGCGCTCAGCGCCTTGCCGTTGTGGAAGCTGACTCCGTCACGCAGCGTGAAGGTCCACTCATCGGCAGCGGGATTGGCCTGCCACTCGGAGGCCAGGTCCGACACCGGCTCGCCCTTGCTGCCCTGACGGACCAGGCGGCTGTAGATCAGCTGGTTGGCCGAGTAGAAGCGCGTCGGGGAGATGGGGTCCAGCGACTCCTTGCCACTGAACTCGACCCAATGCGGGGTGCGCAGTGTCTCGGCATGGGCCAGCTGGGGGACGGCCAGTTGGGCGAAGGCGGCAAGGCCGATGGCGGCGATCAAGGGCTTCTTCATGTCAGGCTCCAGGCAAGGGCAACGGTCAGGGACGATAGTCAGGGACGGTCGTCAGGGACAGTGGTCAGGGGCGGTCGTCAGGTACGGTCATCAGTGACAGCAAGCAGGTTCCGCAAAACCGGGTCAGGCCGACAGGCAGGCCGTTGGATGGCTCGTGGCGCAGCCCGCCGGGACGGTCGAACTGCGTCAACGCTGTCGTCTTGAGGCGTCATCTTTGGCGCAGATGATGACGTTTCCGTGACAGATGCCGGCCGTTGGCCGTAACAAAAACTGCGACTGTGCCTTAGAAATTCTGAGGCTCGCGTCTTCCTGCCCGTGCTAGCGGGGCTGGGAGGGCATCTCGCTGGTGACAGGATTGGCCTGAGAGGTGTGCATGGTGCTGCGCAACCAGGCACAGAAATCGTTGACCGCCGGGGCATGGCGGCGCTCCGGAGACACCAGCAGGTACTGGCTGCTGGTGCTGGGCATGCGCAAGGCGTGCGCCAGTTGCAGGCGTCCGTTCTTGATCAGGTCCATCACGAAGGACTGGCGGACGAGCAGGAAGCCATGTCCTTCGAGTGCCGCGGCAATCGCCAGACTGGCATTGCCGAACTTGAGGCCGGCCGGCGGGATGTGGCCGCGAAACTTCTGCAGTCGGAACCAGTCCAGCCAGCTTTCGCGGTAGCCGATGCACTCGATTCGTGGCGCGCGGGCCAGCTCGTCGAGTGGACTCGCGGGTGAGGCATTGGGGGCGAGGGAGTGATGCAGGAAGGTGGGGCTGGCCACGACGACCCACTGCTCATCGGCCAGTTTCTCGTACTCGCGCCCGCACCAGCCGCCGTAGCCATTGATGATCTCGATATCGACATCGGGCTGCTCGTCCGGGAGTACCTGGTTGTGCGGCAGCACCGTGACCTGGATGTTCGGATGCAGGCGCTGGAAGTCCTTGAGCCTGGGGATCAGCCAGTATTCGACGAAGCTGTGATTGGAGCGCAGCGTCAGGCTCTGTTGCTCATCGTGCTGGAAGAGGGTGGCGGTGCCGCGCTTGAGGGTCTCGAACACGCCACTGACCAGCGGCAGATAGGCATGCGCCTCGTCGGTCAGCTCGATGCGATTGCCACGGCGCACGAACAGGCTGACCGCGAGGAAGTCTTCCAGCTGCTTGACGCGCTGACTGACGGCGCCCTGGGTAATGCACAGTTCGGCGGCGGCGCGGGTCAGGCTGCCGAGGCGTGCGGTGGCCTCGAAGGCGGTCAGGGCATTGAATGGGGGCAGGCGCTGAGCGAGGCGCTGGGAAGGGTGATAGGCAGGACGCGACATGCAGAACTCCAGCTTGACTGAGCCAGTCGCCGCATCGGCGGCTGGTGCTGAAGCCATGACTGCAGATCCTGCCGCGGCACGCGGCCGGGCGCTCATTCTTGCAGCCGTGCATGACGATGACGTGACAGTGTGCGCGTATAAAAACTAAGGCTCGCCGCCAGAAAGTCTCGCTATGGTCACGGGTCTGCGTTCACTAGCATGGCGGGCATTCACTGGCGGATCGCTCGTTTGACATGAGCGCCAGCCACACCCGTTCGTCATGCCGTGCCTTGCGGCTTGTGATCGCACTCGACAGACAGGAAGACTCTGCATGCCTCGCCTCGCGTTTGACGCCGAACAGCTTCACCTGACTCTGGATGATGGCCAGACCCTTGCCCAGCATGTGCTGTGGCTGCAAGACCATGACCCCGCCCGTCGCCATGCCAATGGCCAGCGTCTGGACAGTGTGCTCGACCTCGACTGGGACGCCGCCATCAGCGAGGCGGCGCTTGAGGAGGGCGACGTCCTGCGAGTGACACTGAGCAATGCGCGCGAGATTCGCTACGGCGTCGATGAGCTGGCCGCCTTGAGCACCGGCTTCCCCGATGAGCGCAGCAGTGCGCACAAGACGCTCTGGCAGGGCAGTGAGTTCTCGGTCGTCCGAGTCGAGTGGGCCGATGTCATCGCCGGCGGAGAGGCACTCCGCAAGTCTTTGGCCTGTGTCCGCGACAGCGGAGTGGTGTGCCTGCGCGGCGTGCCCGTCGAGCCGGGCAAGGTGCTCGAGGTAATCGATCAGTTCGGGTATGTGCGCGAAACCAATTACGGCAAGTTGTTCGATGTCCGCACCGAGGTCTCGCCGAGCAATCTCGCCTTCAGCAATCTCGGGCTCGGGGCGCATACCGACAATCCCTATCGCGATCCGGCGCCGAGCATTCAGCTGCTGCATTGCCTGAGCAACGAGGTGGAAGGCGGCCAGACCCTGCTGGTGGATGGCTTCGCCGCCGCCGAGCGCCTGCGCGAACTGGCGCCCGAGAGTTTCGCGCTGCTGACGCGCACGCGGGTGCCGTTCCGCTTCCATGACGCGGACCATGCCGATCTCAGAAGCTGGGTGCCGTTCATCGAGACCGACCACAAGGGCAACATCCGCCAGGTGCGTTACAACAACCGCTCCATTGCTTCGCTGCCGCTGCCGCTCGAGGCGCAACGCGCCTTCTATCGTGCCTATCACGACTGGGCGCGCGTGATCGGTCAGCCGGAGCAGGCTACGCGCCTGCGCCTTGCCCCGGGGGATTGCCTGCTGTTCGACAACAGTCGCGTGATGCACGCCCGCACCGCCTTCGTGGCTGGTGGCAATCGTCATCTGCAGGGCGCCTACGCCGATCTCGACAGCCTGTATTCCACCCTCAATCTGCTGGAGAACGCCCGATGATCACGCAGACAGCCAACGCCGAGGGTATCGTCGGCCTGATCGAGGACATCTTCGCCCTGCATGGTGCGGACTCCTATCTGGGCGAGGAGGTGACCATGGCCGAGCATATGCTGCAGGCAGCGCATCTTGCCGAGCAGCAGGGGGAATCCGAGTCGGTGATTCTGGCCGCCTTGCTGCATGACGTGGGGCATTACGCCAATGCGCTGCCGCCGGAGGTCTTGATGAACGGCCAGGACAACCGTCATCAGGTCAGCGGTGCCGACTGGCTGGCGCGCTTCTTCCCGGTCGAGATCGTCGAGCCGGTACGCCAGCATGTGGCAGCCAAGCGCTATCTGGTCGCGGTGGAGCCGAGCTATCGTACCTGCCTGTCACAGGCCTCGCTGGATAGCCTGGCGCTGCAGGGCGGGGCGATGACGGAAGAAGAAGCGCAGGCTTTTGCTCAATTGCCGCAGCTCGAGGCCGTCATCAAGGTGCGGCGCCTGGATGATGCCGCCAAGGTCGCCGGCATGCAGACGCCGGACTTCGCTCACTACAAGCCGATGCTTCAGCGCTGGGTGCTGGCGGCGGGATGACGGGCTTTCCGGCGTCTCAGCCCTGTTGGACATCCCAATAGGGCGGGCTGCCGAAGTATTCGGAGAAGTAGTCCAGGAAGGCGCGCACCTTGGGGGCCAGCTGGCGGTTGCTGGGATAGACCGCCCAGATGCCCGTCTCGCTGATCAAGGGCGTCTCGGGTAGCACCTCTACCAGGCTGCCCTCGGCCAGGTGGCGGTAAATGCTCCATGTCGAGGACAGGGTGATGCCCAGACCTGCGGCACAGGCGTCACGCACGGCTTCGCCATTGTCGGTGCGGATACGCCCCTTGACGCGAATCGGCTCGACGCCGTTCTCGCACTGAAAGCACCACTGGTCCATGCCGATCAGGGTCAGGCATTCGTGTTCGTGCAGCATCGAGGGGTGCGTCGGTGTGCCATGGCGCGCGAGATAGTCCGGCGAGGCGCACAGAATGCGCTTGTCCGGTGCCAGGCGCCGCGCGATCAGGCTGGAATCCTTGAGGGCGGAGTTGCGGATGGCGATGTCAAAGCCGCCCTCGACCAGATCGACGATGGTGTCGGTCAGGCGCAGGTCCAGTTCCAGATCAGGGCAGCGTTCGAGAAAGCCGGCCAGGCCCGGCACCAGGTGCATGCGCCCGAAGGAGGCGGAAGCGGTGATGCGCAAGGTGCCGCTGGGGGAAGTCGTGCCGACGCCGACGGCAGCCCGCGCGGCCTCGGCGCTGATCAGCACCTCCTCTGCGTGGGGGAGAAAGGCGCGACCTTCTTCGCTCAGTGCCACATGACGCGTGGTGCGATGCAACAGGCGTACTCCCAGACTGTCCTCGAGCTTGCGCAGGTGAGAGCTGGCGACGGCGGGCGACAGTCCCAGGTCCTCTCCGGCCTGGCTGATGCTGTTCACGGCGGCGAGACGGACGAACAGCTTCAGGTGCTCAAGATTCATGCGGGTGTCCTCATTTGCGTCGACGCGCGTGGCTCACGAAGGCGAGAGGCACGCCAGCAACGGCTTGGCGTGACATTCGTGACTTTCAATAAGATCAATAAACTGATTGTAGTTTATCGCCGTTTATCATTCAGGCCCATGGCAATTATGCTGGCTCCACATCCACGCAGGAGACAGACTCATGAAAGCGATGCTCGTCAAATCATTCGGTGGTCCCGAGGTGTTCGAAGCGGCGGAAATCGCCAAGCCCCAAGCGGCGGCAGGTCAGGTGCTGGTGCGCATCGCCGCCACCAGCATCAATACCGTCGACACCATGATTCGCGAGATGGGCCCTGAGCTGCCGCTGTCTCCGGCACTGCCGGCGCTGTTGGGCATGGACTTCGCTGGTACCGTCGAAGCCGTGGGCGAGGGCGTCGAAGGCTACGCCATCGGGGATGACGTCTATGGTTGTGCTGGTGGCCTGGCCGACCTGCCGGGCACGCTGGCCGAGTACATCGCCGCCGATGTTCGCCTGATCGCCCACAAGCCGAAGTCCCTGAGCATGGTGGAAGCCGCGGCGCTGCCGCTGGTCGGCATCACGGCCTATGAAGGCCTCAAACGCGCCAACATCGAGGCCGGTCAGAAGGTGCTGGTTCACGGTGGCGCGGGGGGTGTGGGTCACATCGCCATCCAGCTGGCCCGTCACTTCGGTGCCGACGTCGCCTCGACCGTCGGTCGTGATGAGCACGAGACGCTGGTCGAAGGCCTGGGTGCCAGTGCCATCAATTACCGCAATGAGCAGGTCGCCGACTATGTGGCCAAGCACACCGACGGCAAGGGCTTCGACATCGTGTTCGACTCTGTCGGCGGTGCCAACCTGCCGACCTCCTTCGAGGCTGCCGCGCTCAATGGCCATGTCTCGACGACCGTGTCCTTCATGGAAATCGACCTGACCACCGCGCACTTCAAGGGCCTGTCACTGCATGTCGTCTTCATGCTGATCCCGATGCTGCATGACTTCCGTCGTCAGGAGCATCACGAGATTCTGGCCGACATGGCGCGTATCGCCGATGCCGGCGCGCTCAAGCCGATCATCGATGATCAGGTCTTCCCGCTCGCGGAAGTGGGCCAGGCCCACGCCCGTCTGGGTAGCGGCCAGGCAACCGGCAAGGTCATCGTCGAGGTCTGATTCCGTGACCGAAAGCCACATTGACAGGATCATCCTGACACTGCGCTGGCACAGATGAACGACAGGGTGTGGCCATCCGGCACACCCTGTCGTTCGTGTCTCAAGCGTCGTGTGACATTTCAAGGAGAGAGCGCATGAAAACCATCCTTATCACCGGTTCTACCGATGGCATCGGCCTGGTCACGGCCAAGGCCCTGCTGGAGCGCGGCCATCGCGTGCTGATCCACGGACGCAGCGAGCAGAAGGTCAATGGTGTCGTCGCCGAACTTGCGGCGCTGGCAGGCACCGAGCGCGTTGCCGGTTTCGTGGCAGACCTGTCCGACCTGGCCGCCATCGATTCACTGGCAAGCGACGTGCTGGCGGCCAATGCCAGTCTGGATGTCCTGATCAACAATGCCGGTGTCTTCCAGGCACCCAGCGTGGTGACGGCGGACGGTCTCGACCTGCGCTTCGTGGTCAATACCCTTGCCCCCTATCTGCTCACCCAGAAACTGGCGCCGGCACTGCGTCCGGCCGGGCGGGTCGTCAATCTGTCCTCGGCGGCTCAATCCTCCGTGGACCTGAAGGCCCTGACCGGCGAGATCGCGTTCAATGACCACTACGCGGCCTATGCCCAGAGCAAGCTCGCGATCACCATGTGGACGCGTACGCTTGCCCAGGACTGGGAAGGCCAGGGGCCTATCCTGATCGCGGTCAATCCGGGCTCTCTGCTGGCCAGCAAGATGGTCAAGGAAGGCTTCGGCGTGCCGGGCAAGGACCTGGGCATCGGTGCCGATATCCTGGTGCGTGCGGCACTGGATGAGGAATTCGCCGGCGCCAATGGTCAGTACTTCGACAACGACGCCCAGCGTTTCGCACCGCCGCACGCCGACGCACTCGATGATGCGTTGTGCCGTGAAGTGGTCGCGACGATGGAGAAGACGCTAGGCTCTCTGGCTGGCTGAAGTGCGCCAGGATTCGCTGTCACGCTGCAATATGACGCCCCGCTCATGCTGATCTCTCAGCGTGGTCGGGGCGTCGTCTTATGCAAGGGCATGCAAGGGCATTCAACGGCTGGCGGATGGATGGCGCAGGCTAGCCTTAGAGGCGATCGATCGCGGCGCTGACCTGTCGGGCACCGGCCAGGATCTCGGCGATGACCGCCTGGGTCTGATCGACGCTCTGCTGGCCGGCTTCACTGTGGATGACGACGGTATTCATGCGCTCGCCCGCCTGGCGGATCAAGGCCGTGTTGTCGCGCAATACCTTGCTGATCTGCTCGGCGGATTGCGTGGTTGCCTGTGACAGACGTCGAACCTCGTGGGCCACCACCGCAAAGCCTCTGCCATGATCCCCCGCGCGGGCGGCTTCGACCGCCGCGTTCAAGGCCAGCAGGTTGGTCTGCTGCGCGATGTGGGAAATGCTTTCGGCCATCTGGTTGATGCTTCTCACATGATGATTGAGCGCCTCGATGACCTGCCGCGCCGTCGCGACTTCCATGCCTGCGCGAGTGACATCCTCCACGGCGGCCGCCAGTTGTGTCAGGCCGTCAGCGGCGATGGTCTCCGTCTGCTGGGCACTGGTGCGTGCGGCAGTGACGGCGTCTCGCGTTGCCTGATGCTGCTGCATCTCGGCCGTGATGTCACTGGCGAACTTGATGACGCGAACCACCTTGCCGTGGGCATCGAGCACCGGGTTGTAGGTCGCTTCCAGCCAGATCGGGCTGCCATTGGCTCTGATCCGTGCAAACCGTCCCTGTTTGAAGCTGTTGTTGGCCAGCTCGTACCAGAAATCGGGATTTTCCTCATAGAAGCTGTCAGCGCAGAAGTGACGATGATGCTGCCCGATGACGTCATGGGCCTGATAGCCCATTACCTTGAGGAAGTTGTCGTTGGCCTTGAGCACGGTGCCATCCGGCGCGAACTCGATCACCGCCATCGAGGTGTTGAGCGCGGTGAGAATGGCGTCCTGACTGCTGGCACTCTCGTGACGCTCACTGACATCGCGGGCAATCTTGATGATATAGCGCACTCGTCCGCGGCGAGTCATGACCGGCAGGTAGGTCGCCTCCAGCCACAAGGTCTCGCCTCTGGCATCTCGTCGCTCGAAGGTGCCACCGCGCGAGTGGCCGGCGGCCAGCTGTTGCCAGAAGTGTTGATAGTCAGGGGCTTGATGGACCTCGCTCGAGCAGAACATGCGGTGATGTTGCCCCACGACCTGATCACGGCGATAGCCCGTCGCCGCGAGAAAGGCGTCGCTTGCGCCAAGAATGCTGCCATCCGGGCGAAAGAAGATGCAGGCAGTATGGTCTTCCAGCGCACGGCGCAGGGCCTGGGCACGATCGAGCAGCATGGGAGAGTTCCTGGCAAGAGAGGGAGATCAATGAGCACATCGACTGCGGGTATCTTTGATGCGATTGTGCTGAAATAATGTTTATTTACTGTTGAACCCTCTATCGACACTGCTGCGCCGATCTTTAGTATCAAATTCCTGATGCTGTGAGTGTCAGGGGTCTCATCATGACGCTCGCCCCGCACGATTGCTCGGGCGGGGCGGGGTGCGAGATGTGAAGTGAGCTGAAGCGAGAAGCTTGAGGTTTACCATGAGCTCGGTAGCTGATTGACGGACGTCTCTCGGCTAGAGCCTCGGATAGACAAGTCCAGGAAGCATCTCCTCAAGCAACATGGCGGCATGCATCACCTTCATGTCCTGGAATTTTCCTCCGACAATGTGCAGGCCGACAGGCAGTCCCTGGTCATCCAATCCGCAGGGGAGTGATGCCGCGGGTTGTTGGGTCAGGTTGAAGGGGTAGCTGAACGGCGTCCAGTCCATCCAGTCAGTGTATTTCTCGCCGGGTGGGACATTGTGCCCGGCGGCAAAGGGTGAAATGGGCAGTGTGGGAGTTACGAGCAGATCCCATTGCTCATGGAAGGATTGCATGTGTGCGCAAAGCGCAGTTCGCTCTCGTCTTGCCGCCAGATATTGCGACAAGGAAATGTTGCTGCCTCGCTCTGCAATGTCCAGCAAGCCCGGGTCCATCTGATCTCGCTGGCTGCCGGTCATCTTTTCGACCACCTGGGTGGCACCCGCGAACCACAAGGTGTTGAAGGTATCGAGGGGGCAGACAAACCCGGGGTCTATCTCGATGACCTCAGCGCCCAGTCTCGAGAGTAGAGCGACCGCTTCATCCACTCGCAGGCGTATGTCCTTAGCAACATCGACATACCCAAGCGTCGGGCTGTAAGCGATTTTCCACCCTTCAAGAGATAGCGGAGGTGGCGCCTTCCAATCGATGCCATGCGGGTTGCCGAGCAATCCGTCTCGGGCATCCGGCCTTGCCATGCTGGCAAGCATCAGGGCGCTATCGGACGCCGTCCGCGTCATTGGTCCCAGGTGTGAGAGGGTCGACATGGCACTGGTCGGCCACTGGGGAATCCACCCAAATGTGGGTTTCAGGCCGAAGGTACCGGTAAAACTGCAGGGGATGCGGATCGAGCCACCGGCATCACTGCCCTGATGGAGCATGCCCAGGTTGAGCGCGGCCGCTGCTCCAGCCCCGCCTGAGGATCCACCGGAGGTCAGCGCGGTATTCCAGGGGTTGCGCGTCACGCCATGCAGCGGGTTGTCCGTCACTCCCTTCCAGCCATACTCCGGCGAGGCTGTCTTGCCGAGAAAGACGGCGCCTGCCTTGCGAAGACTCGCGGCGACGGGGGCATCGACGTCATTGCCTATGTCTGGTGATGTGGTGGCGGAGCCATACCGGGTTGGCATGTCCCGGGACAGCGTCAGGTCCTTGAGTGTTGTCGGTACACCGTCCAGCGGGCCGCAGGGCGAGCCATTCATCCAGCGGGCTTCGGCGTCTTTCGCCGCCTTCATTGCCCCATCATGGGCGATATGCACGAAGGCATTGACCTTGGGGTTGAGCGTATCGATACGTTCCAGGCAGTCCCGGGTCAGCTCGACAGGGGATAGCTCGCCTTGGCGAAATAGTGTCAGGGCGTCAGTGGCGGTCAATTCCGATAATTGCGTAGGGAGAGGGGGTGAGGTCATGTCAAATCCTGTCCATTGGCTATCAACTACTCGCACGTGAGGCGTTCTCGGCAATGAAAAGGGCCTGCGCAATGCAGGCCCTTGTCGCTGGTCAGCGGGCTTCGATCACCTGAGGTGAGGGAGCCACATCATCTTCCAGCTGCTCCGGATGATATTCCGCGGTGTAATCCCGACGCGCCTGGGCGAAGCGTTCCACCACCTCGGCATCCTTGCGCTGCAAGGCGAGACTGATGACAACGAAGGCTGACGCATTGAGAATCAGGCCCCAGATACCGGCATGCAGGCCAAGCGGGTTGCTGACACTGGCACCATAGGACAGCCAGAGGACGGTCACGATGCCCAGAATCAGGCCCCAGAAGGCCGCTTGCGGGTGGGCCTTGCGCCAGGTGATGGCGCCCAGTGTCGGCACGATCAGCTGAGCGGTGCCCGCCAGTGCCGCGATCCCGATGGTGACAAGCAGTCCCGGTACGGTCAGTGCCAGGATGTAGGCCGCCAGAGAGAAGCCGACCAGGGACAGGCGACCGATATGGACGATGCGTTCCTGATTCGCCTGCGGGTTCACGTAGCGCTTGTAGATATCCATGGTGACGACGGTCGATACCGCATGGATCTGGGAGTTGGCCGTGGACATCGCCGCTGCCGCGCCAGCCGCCATGATCAGCGATGCCAGCAGGTAGGGCGCATAGTTCATCAGCATGACAGGCAGGATCTGGTCAGCATTTTCCAGGCCAGGCTCCAGCAGTACGCCCGTATAGCCCGTCAGTACCGAACCGAAGTAGGCGAAGGCGGCGAGCCCCAGCAGGAAGGGCATCAAGCCGAACAGCTTGCCGCTTTTCACCGAATACATGCGCAGCCAGATCTGTGGGCCCATGAAGGCGCCGATGGCGACGATCACGAACAGCGAGAACCACATGGAGTAGCCCATGTTGCCATTCGGCCCCGGCAGGGTCAGGTGCGCGGGCGAGTCGCTGGCAAGCTGCGCGAACATGCTGGTCGGGCCACCTGCCTGGCCGGCGATGTAATAGCCCGCGTACATCATGCCGAAGAACAGCAGTGCCCCATAGATCACATCTGTCCAGGCGATGGCGCGAATACCGCCGACCCACACATAGACGATGATGATGAAGTAGAACAGCAGCGCGGCCAGCCAGAAGGGCACGACGCCACCCGAGGCGACCTCGATCAGGTAGGCACCGCCGGTCAGCTGGATCTGCAGATAGGGCACGGTGAAGATCAGCGTGATGACGGCGACGAGGATTCTCAGCGCTTCACTGTTGTAGAAATCGCCCATCAGGTCTGACGGCGTCAGGTAGTCGAAGCGCTTGCCGAGATACCAGACGCGCTTGCCCACCCAGTAGTACATGAAGCCGAAGAGCAGGTTCCACGCCAGCGCCGTGAGATAGATGGGGCCACTGGTATAGAAGGTGGCATTCGAACCCAGGAAGGCAAAGGCGCTCCACCAGGTGGCCGCCACCGTGAAGAACACGGCAATGCTGCCCATGGCCCGCCCTTGTACGAAGAAATCCTCGCTTGTCGTCTGGGACTTTCGTGCGGACACGAGCCCGACGATCAAGGGGATGATCATGAAGGCCGCGATGATCAAGATACTTCCCGTCATGATGAGCTCCTCAGCGCTTGCTGCCGGTGGAAGGGGCCTTGGCGCTACCCCAGTTGGTCAGGTAGGCATACAGGAACACGGCGGTGAGGAAGCCCCACCACACCAGGTTCCAGACGAGGAAGAACGGAATTCCCATCACCATGGGCTCTATCTGGTTGGCCATCAGCATCAATGGACTCTCGAGCATCAAGAATCCCAGCAGCATGCTGCCGTAGATGGCGACCTTGCGGGTCGTGAAGCGCTTTCTCATTGCATTCCCCTTTATTGTGGTTGGTGGGGCGGGTTGTGACCTGTCGTGTCGATGGCAGGGAACCGGGCATGGCAAAGCATCAATTATTGTATTTATGCGTATAAATTAACCAATAGGTGACAATCTCCCGACCGTCAAGGAAGTCGCGGCGTTTTCGCTTTTCGCCTCACCCGCGACGCAGGCCCCCAAAATCTGGATAATGGCGGCCATCGCGTAGCCGTCAGATTGGCGTGCTGACGCCCACACTCTTCACAGCGGTGCATCGTTCATGGAAATCAAGGTCAACTTTCTCGACAACCTGAGGCTCGAGGCGAAATTCGACGACTTCACGGTCATCACCGATCAGCCCATCCGCTACAAGGGTGATGGGTCGGCGCCGAGCCCGTTCGACTACTTCCTGGCGTCGTCAGCGCTTTGTGCGGCGTACTTCGTGAAGGTGTACTGCGTAGCGCGGGACATCCCGACCGAGAACATCCGTCTGTCGCAGAACAACATCGTCGACCCGGAAAATCGCTACAACCAGATCTTCAAGATCCAGGTGGAGCTGCCGGAAGACCTCTCCGACAAGGACCGCCAGGGCATCCTGCGCTCCATCGAGCGTTGCACCGTGAAGAAAGTCGTCCAGACCGGCCCGGGCTTCGAGATCGAGACGGTCGACAACCTCGACGAAGACGCCCAGGCATTGCTGATGGCGGAGCCGCCGGAAGGGCAGAGCACCTGGATCGAAGGCAAGGATCTGCCGCTGGAGCAGACCATCGCCAACATGACGGGCCTTCTGAATGATCTCGGCATGAAGATCGAGATCGCTTCCTGGCGCAACATCGTGCCGCACGTCTGGTCGCTGCACATTCGTGATGCCGCCTCGCCGATGTGCTTCACCAACGGCAAGGGCTCGACCAAGGAGAGCGCGCTGTGCTCGGCGCTGGGCGAGTTCATCGAGCGCCTGAGCTGCAACTTCTTCTACAACGACCAGTTCTTCGGCGAAGCCATCGCTGACAGCGAGTTCGTGCATTACCCCAACGAGAAGTGGTTCCAGCCGGGCCCGAACGACGAGATCCCGGAAGGCGTGCTGGATGACTACTGCCTGGAGATCTTCAATCCGGACGGCGAGCTGGGTGGTTCCAACCTGATTGACACCAATTCCGGGCGTGCGGATCGTGGCATCGTGTCTCTGCCGTTCACTCGTCGCTCGGATGGCGAGACGATCTATTTCCCGTCCAATCTGATCGAGAACCTGTACCTCAGCAACGGCATGAGCGCCGGCAACACCTTGCCGGAAGCCCAGGTGCAGTGTCTGTCCGAGATCTTCGAGCGTGCGGTGAAGCGCGAGATTCTCGAGCAGGAACTGACCCTGCCGGACGTGCCGCAGGAGGTGCTGGCCAAGTATCCGGAAATCGTCGAGGGCATCGAGGCACTGGAAGCCCAGGGCTTCCCGATTCTGGTCAAGGACGCCTCGCTGGGCGGCCAGTTCCCGGTGGCCTGCGTGACCTTGATGAACCCGAAGACCGGCGGTGTCTTCGCTTCCTTCGGCGCGCACCCGAGCTTTGAGGTCGCCATCGAGCGCAGCCTGACCGAGCTGATGCAGGGCCGCAGCTTCGAAGGGCTCAACGACTTCATGCCGCCGACCTTCAACTCGCTGGCCGTCTCCGAGCCGAACAACTTCGTCGAGCACTTCATCGACTCATCGGGCCTCGTTTCCTGGCGTTTCTTCAGCTCGAAGACTGACATCGAGTTCGTCGAGTGGGACTTCTCCGGCAGCAATGAAGAAGAAGTCGCCAACCTGTTCGGTATTCTCGATGAGATCGGCAAGGAATCGTACATGGCGGTGCACGAGGATCTCGGCGCGCCGGTGTGCCGTATCCTGGTGCCGGGCTATTCCGAGGTCTATCCGGTCGAGGACCTGGTGTGGGACAACACCAACATGGCGCTGGATTACCGCGAGGACATCCTCAATCTGCATCGTCTCGACGACGATCAGCTGGCGGACCTGGGCGAGCGCCTCGAAGAGAGCCAGCTTGATGAGCACATGGACATCAAGACGCTGATCGGCATCGAGTTCGACGAGAACACCATCTGGGGTCAGCTGACGATTCTCGAGCTGAAACTGATGATCAATCTCGCGCTGGGTCAGCACGAGGATGCGCTGGATCGCGTCGAGATGTTCCTGCAGTACAACGACAACACCGTCGTGCGCGGCCTCTACTACCAGGCCATGAAAGCGGTGCTGGAGATCACCCTCGACGATGAGCTGGAGCTCGAGGACTACCTCTACAACTTCCGCCGCATGTTCGGTGAAGACACCATCGCTGCCGTGGTGGGCTCCGTGCAGGGTGAGGTGCGCTTCCATGGCCTGGAGCCCACCAACATGCAGCTGGAAGGGCTCGATCGCCACCTGCGTCTGATCGAAAGCTACCAGAAGCTGCACGCCCACCGGGCTGCGCTGGCGGCCAAACAGGCCTGATGCTCGCCTGCTGAGTCCTGTGGCATGACCTGTGGCATGAAAAGAACGGCCCCTCACTGGATGGTGAGGGGCCGTTTTCGTTCCGAGGGCTTGCGTTCGCGTACCAGTGGCTCAGGCCAGGACCTGTTGACCCTCTGCCAGACGCTGACAGCACTTGATGATCTGCTCGCGGATCCAGCGGTGCGCCGGGTCCTTCTGATAGCGGCGATGCCAGCTCAGATGGAAGGGGAAGGAGGCGAAGGCCACGGGTGGCGCCACACGGGTGACGGCGAACTGGCGACAGAAATGCTGGCATAGTCCGGTGGGCAGGCTCGCGATCAGCGGCGAGCGTTCCAGCAGGGAAGGCACGGCCATGAAGTAGGTGACCGCCAGGGCCACCTCACGCTTGAGCCCCTGGCCCTCGAGTTGCTTGAAGATGCCACTTTTCAGGCGGGTATGCGGCTGAACCAGCACATGGGCGTGCTGCTCGAAGTCCGCCTTGCTCATGCGGCCCTCGCCATCCAGACGCTCCAGCAAAGGATGGCCATTGCCCACCAGGCAGTCGATGCCTTCCGTGATCACTTCCCTGACCACCAGATTCTCGGGCGGGTCGACCTGACGCCCGAAAGCGAGGTCCGTCGTGCCGCTCATCACGCCGGCTTCGCTCATGTCCTGCGAGAGGCGGCGTACCTGAATGGTGATGCCCGGTGCCTGTTCACGCAGGATCGTCGCCAGTTGCGGCAATATCAGCACTTCGAAGTAGTCGTTGGCGGCGATCTCGAAGTGACGGTTCTCGGTGGTGTGGTCGAAGTGTCGCTCGCTGTTGATCAGGCCATCGAGATCGGTCAGCGCCGCCTCGATGGTCGGGAACAGGTGATCGGCTTTCTCGGTGGGGCGCATGCGCTGACGGTCGCGGATGAACAGCGGGTCATTGAACAGTTCGCGCAGCCTGGAGAGCGCCGCACTCACCGAGGGCTGACTCAGGTGCAGGCGCTCGCCGGCGCGGGTGACGTTCTGCTCGAGATACAGCGCATGGAAGGTGCGCAGGAGGTTGAGGTCGTAGTTGAGCTTCATGATGACTACCAGAGCTGGCGGAATGTCGCGGAGTGTCTCGGCTGCACTCGGGCGAGTGAGCACTATTTGTCTGGATGATAGCAGCTATCTGTACTATCGATTATCACGATGGCAAGTGCAGGCGATAGGCTGACCATCACAACAGAACGAGTGATTCATGCGACCCACAGGAGCGACCGATGAGTGATGTGAAGCAGACCGAAGCCCAAGGGGAAAAGATCGTACTGATCACCGGTGCCTCCAGCGGTATCGGCGAGGCCACCGCACGTACCCTGGTCAAGGCCGGGCACAAGGTCGTTGCGACCGCCCGCCGCAAGGAGCGCCTCGATGCGCTGGTCGAGGAGCTGGGCAGCGACAAGGTGCTGGCGATCGCCGCGGATGCGACGGACTACGATCAGCTCGCCAAGGTCGTCGAACAGGCCGTCGCGCATCATGGCCGTCTGGATGTGGCGTTCGCCAATGCCGGTACCGGCGTCAGCCAGGCTGGCACCGAGAATGGCGATCCCGAGGAGTGGAGGCGAGTCATCGACATCAACATCAATGCGCTGCTGTGGACCGCCCATGCGACCCTGCCGCACCTGAGAGAGCGCAAGGGCCACTTCATCCTCACCAGTTCCGTGGCCGGTCGCGCCAACCATGCGGGCTCCATCTACAGTTCGAGCAAGTGGTTCGCCTACGGCTTCGGCCAGAACCTGGCGATGGAAATGGCCGAGTGGCAAGGTCGCTGCACCACCATTACCCCGGGTATGGTCAATACCGCCTTCTTCGATCAGCCCAAGCCGGACAAGCTGGACCCGCAGGACGTGGCCGATGCCGTGCTCTACGCCATCAGCGCCTCGCCGCGTGCCAATATCCGCGAAGTGCATCTGATGCCGACCTGGTGATTCAGTACGGCAGGCGCTTCACAACTGATTTTCCACAATTGATGTGCATGACCATCTTGAGCTGAGAGGAATGTGCACTATTTATCTCAGTGATAGTGGCTATCCGGACTATCGATTGTGACGATGGTGATGAGATCAGTAAGGTGGACTCAACACGGGGCGAGCGATTCGCCGACGACATGTTTCACACGATTACCGTTGCGGACTATCCCGCACGTAAAGGAGAGCATCATGAGCAAGGTTCTGGTGGTAGTGACATCCCACGATACGCTGGGTGACACGGGCAAGAAGACAGGCTTCTGGCTGGAAGAGCTGGCGGCTCCCTACTACGTCATGAAGGACGCCGGTATCGAGGTGACGCTGGCCTCTCCCAAGGGTGGTCAGCCGCCGCTGGACCCGGCCAGTGAGGCCGAGGACTTCCAGACCGACGCCACGCGTCGTTTCGATCAGGATGAGGCGGCCAAGCAGGACCTCGCCACCACCGCCGTGCTGGCAGACATGAAGGTCGAAGACTTCGACGCCATCTTCTACCCGGGTGGCCACGGCCCGCTATGGGATCTCACCAACGACGCGGATTCCATCCGTCTGATCGAGCAGTTCCATGCGGCCGGCAAGCCGGTCAGCTCCGTCTGCCACGCCCCGGCAGTGCTGCTGAACGCCCGCAAGCCTGATGGCACTCCCTTCGTGGATGGCGTGCGTGTCACCGGCTTCACCAATGGCGAAGAAGAAGGTGTCGGCCTCACCAATGTCGTGCCGTTCCTGGTCGAAGATGCCCTGCAGCAGAAAGGCGGCATCTATGAGAAGAAGGCCGATTTCACCTCCTTCGCGATTCAGGATGGCCTGATCATCACCGGTCAGAATCCCATGTCTTCCGAAGGTGTCGCTGAGCTGCTGATCGACAGTCTCAAGAAGTAGATCGGGCGAGTTCAGGCTCCATGAAGAACCCCGCTACCGGGTCACCGGTAGCGGGGTTTTCGCGTCTATTGCGCATCGAATGGCAGGATTTACTCCAGAACGGGAGCGCGAGGTGTCAGCCCATGCCTGCCCAGTGGCGTCATCATCGGCTTGCCGGTGACGGGGTCGGGCGAGATGTGACTCTGCATGCCGAAAACGTCTTTCACCATCTCGCGCGTCAGGACTGTCTCGGGGCTGCCGTGGGCGTAGATGCGGCCCTCGGATAGTGCGATCAGCACATCGGCATAGCGTGCCGCCAGGTTCAGTTCGTGCAGCACCATCACGATGGTCGTGCCTCTGGCATGGTTGAGGTCCGTCAGCAGGTCAAGCACTTCCACCTGATGATTGATGTCGAGAAAGGTGGTCGGCTCATCAAGCAACAGGATGTCGGTCTGTTGAGCGAGGGCCATGGCGATCCAGACGCGTTGGCGCTGCCCGCCGGAGAGCTCATCCACCGGGCGCTCCGCCAATGAGGCGGTATCCGTGGCGTTGAGGGCTTCCAGCACGGCGCTATCGTCCTCATGACGCCAGCGCTGGAACAGCTTTTGATGGGGGTGACGCCCTCGACTGACGAGGTCGAGCACCGTGATGCCTTCCGGCGCGATCGGTGATTGAGACAGCAAGCCCAATCGCTGTGCCAGCTGGCGGGCCGGCAGGCGATGGATCGACTTGCCGTCCAGCAGGACCTCGCCGCGGGCGGGCGTCAGTAGCCGTGAGAGCGTGCGTAGCAACGTCGACTTGCCGCAGGCATTTGCACCCACGATGGCCGTTGTCTTGCCTGGCGCGATGTCGAGATCGATACCGGAAAGCACCGGACGTTCGGCATAGCCAGCCGCGAGGTCTGTCACGCCAAGGCCTGAAGTGCAGGAAGAAGGCTGCGTCATGAGGAAGCTCCGCGCTGGTTTTCACGAATCACGAGATAGAGCAGGAAGGGCGCACCGAGCACACCGGTCACCACGCCCACTGGATAGCGGGCCGGGAGCAGAAATTGTCCGATGAAGTCTGCGACCAGCATCAAGAGCGCACCGATCATCGCTGCTGGCACCAATACGGAACCCTGATGGTGAAACAGTCGTGTCGCGACAGGGCCGCTCAGGAAGGCCACGAAGGCGACCGGGCCAGCTATGGCAGTTGCGCAGGCCACCAGGCCGACAGCGGAAATGATGATGCCCAGGCGTGTCATGGATAGCCGCACACCCAGTCCGGATGCCATGTCATCGCCCATGCGCAGGACTTCCAGATTCCGGCTCAGCAGCAACAGGATGCCCCCCAGCAGGCCAAACACGCTACCCAGCGGCACCACCTGGCTCATGGTCACGCTGTTGAGACTGCCCGTCATCCAGCGCAGGGCCTCCTGAAGTGACCAGCTGGGTGCCTGGGTCAATACATAGGCGGTGATGCTCTGCAGCATGGCGCCCAGCCCGATGCCTACCAGAATCAGGCGTGCACCGGCCACGCCATTGCGCCATGACAATGCGTAGATCAAGCCCGCGACGCCCAACGCTGCCAGTACCGCGATCACTGATACGGCAGTGCCACTCAGCGACAGCATCACGATGGCGAAGACCGCAGCAGCGCTGGCACCGGCACTGATGCCGATGATGTCCGGGCTCGCCAGCGGGTTGCGCAGTAGACTCTGGAAGGCGGCTCCGCCCAGACCAAAACAGCCACCTGCCAGCACCGCGACCAGCGCGCGAGGCAGGCGCAGCTCGCCCACGATGAAGCTTGCACCTGCAACCGGCTCGCCCCACAGCACACGCAGTACCGTCAGTGGGGAGATAAAGCTTTGGCCTTGTACCAGAGTGAGGCTGAAGGCCGTCACCAGGACCGCGAACAGGCACCAGGATTTGCGCCTTCTGGCATCCTGGCGAGATTTACGCAGTACCCGCATCTCCCGGTGGCCGCAGTGGGCGCGTGGGCGCATGGGCGTCAGGTGGGGCCGGTGAGGGTCATCAAGCGATGCGTGCATCACATGCTGCGCCGTCTCATCCTCAGGCTGGGAAGAGCGACGAGAAGAAAAGGCAGTCACAGTGATTTCACCTTGTGGCGACGTACGATCCAGAGAAACACGGGGGCGCCAACCAGCGCTGTCATGATGCCGACATCGAGTTCGGCAGGGCGGGCGATCAGCCGGCCCGCGATATCGGCCGACGTCAACAACAGCGCCCCGGCCAGCGCCGACAGCGGAACCACCCAGCGGTAATCACTGCCGACCACCAGACGGCAGACATGCGGCACGACAAGGCCGACAAAGGCGATGGGACCACATACGGCGGTGATGCCGCCGCAGAGTAGAATCGCCCCCAGCGCCGCCATGAGGCGGACAAGAGCGACTCGCTCGCCGAGCCCGCTGGCCATGTCATCACCGAGCGCGAGCATGTTCAGCTTGCGTGCTGAAAGCCCGCAGATCAGCAGGCCGCTGATCACGAAGGGCAGGGCAGGCGTGATCTGATCCAGCGTCGCGCCACCCACGCCACCGATCAGCCACGACTGGATCAAGCCTCCGATGTCGGCACGCGGAAGGATGATGGCAGAGGTCAAGGAACTCAGTGCTGCTGACACGACGGCACCGGATAGCGCCAATCTCAACGGGGTGGCGCCACCTCGGCCGAGGCTGGCGATCAGATAGACCACCACGGCGCTCACGCCTGCCCCGAAAATGGCCAGCCATAGATAGTCGCTGGCCAGCTCGATGCCGAACCAGGCGATGCCGATCACCACTGCCAGAGCGGCACCGGCATTCACGCCAAGTAGCCCCGGGTCTGCCAACGGGTTGCGGGTCAATCCCTGCATGGCCGCTCCTGAAACGCCCAGTGCCGCACCGGCCATGATGGCCAGCAGCGTGCGTGGCAGGCGGCTGGCGACAGCCGCCTCCGCCATCGTATCGAGAGAGCCATCCAGCAGCCCGGTGATATCGGACCAGCTCGTTGCCCGCGCGCCGAACATCACTGACAACGTCATGACAGCGCCCAACGCCAGCACCAGTCCCAGCGTCCCCAGCCAGCGCCGCTTGCGGGAAGCGGCGCGCCCGGTGAGATCAGTCGGCCTTGTTGGCGGCGATGGACAACAGGTCAACATAATCGTCGAGTACCCAGGGAATCGAGAGGGGGGTGGGGTTGGCGGCCGTGCCCATCGGGCCGTTTTCCAGTAACACCACGGCGTCCTGCTGGATGGCCGGCAGGCGTGAGGTCAGCAGGTGCTCGTTGAGGCGGTCAACCAGTGCCTGGCCGCCATAGGTCAGCACGATATCGACATCGGCCAGCTCATCGAGGCGTTCTGCACTGATCTGACCGGCAAAGCGGCCATCGACGGCGGTCTCGGTGACGAACTGTGGCGAGACCATGCCCAGTTCGTGGAAGAAACGCACCCGGGCATCGTTGTCGTTGTAGAAGGCGATGCGGCTCAGATTGGTCGGGTCGATATGGCTGATCACGATGATCGACTTGCCCTGGATCTCCGGGTGACTTGCGACATTCTCGGCAACCTGCGTCTCAAGACGCTCGATCAGCGCTTCGCCCTCGGCGGCCATGCCCATGCCGGCACTGTCGAGGCGAATCATGTCACGCCAGCTGGAAGACCAGCGCGGGCCCGGACGAGCCACGACAGGAGCGATCTTGCTCAGGGTGTTGTAGTCGGCCTCGCTGAGTCCGGAATAGGCGGCGAGAATCACGTCCGGCTCGCTCGCGGCCACGGCCTCGAAGTCGATGCCATCCCCTTCGTCATACAGATTGGCGGCGTCACCCCCCAGTTCGTCCAGTCGTGCCTTGACCCACGGCATCATGCCGTCGCCATCATCATCTCCGAATGCCTGACGGGGGAAGCCCACCGGCACGACGCCCAGTGCCAACGGCACTTCATGATTGGCCCAGGCGACGGTGGCGATACGTCGGGGCTTCTTCTCGATGACGGTGGTGCCGAAAGCATGCTGGATGGTGAGTGGATACTGAGCCGTTGTCTCGGTGACATCTGAGACAAGCGAGGAGGTATGGGTGTCAGCCTGTGAAGAGTGTGACTCGTGTGCCTGGGCGGCAGGCATGAAACAAGTGGCCATGACGGCCAGGCCAATGGCGCAGGAAAGTCGCGTGCGTCGCAAGGGAGAATCCTTTTGTGATCGTGTCGCGGTGGATACCGCCATCAAGATGAGACCAGACAGACCCTGTCGGTGAGGGCCTGTCTGGTCGTCGGATACAGAGAAGGTTCGTACAGGAAATGCTCGACTCAGAAGTCGTAGGTCATGCTCAGCAACGCACTACGCGGCGCGCCGTACAGGTACTGGCTGTAGAAGCCCTGCTGCGTGTAGTACTCCTCATCGAAGAGGTTGGACACGTTGAGCTGGGTGCTGAAGTTGTCATTGAAGCGATAGCGCGCCATGGCGTTGGCGAGGAAGACATCGCCCTGGCCGACCTTCTCGCTACCGGTAGGCGTGTCGGCATTGCGATAGGTATCGCCCTGCCAGGTGCCGCCGGCGCCCAGAGTCAGGCGTGACCAGTCGCCGGGCAGCTGCCAGGTGGCATAGACCTTGGCCTGCTGGCGCGGATAGCTGGTATTGAGCTGGGTGCCATCGGAATCCTCGGCATCCACCAGTGCGTAGCTGGCGGAGAGATTGATGCCCGGCGCGACTTCACCGGCCACTTCCAGCTCGAAGCCCTCGACCACGGCGCCGTCGGACTCGGTGTAGGCCTGATCGGTGGTGCCGTCGACATAGACGCCCGGAATCTCGACAGCCAGATTGTCCTGCTCGCTGCGGAAGACGGCGAAGGACACGTCTGCGCGGTCATTGAACAGCTCGGCCTTCAGGCCCGCTTCATAGCTGGTGCCTTCCAGCGGATCGAGCAGGGCGCCATCGGGGGCACGCTCACTCTGGGTGTTGAAGATCTGCGTATAGCTCGTGTAGGCGGTGAGGTTGTCGGTGATATCGACGATCAGGCCGGCATAGGGCGTGAACTCGTCGTTGTACTCATAGCTGCGCTCACCGCGATAGTCCTGGTCGATCTCCCAATCCGTCAGGCGGGCACCGAGGATCAGGTGCACGGGGTCTGCCAGCGAGAAACGCGTGACAGCGTAGAAGCCTTCCTGCTGGGTCTCGGTGTCGTCCGTCAGGCCCCACTCGCCCCATTCGGGCTCGGCCAGTGCCGGGTCGTCACGATCAGTGAAGCTGCCCAGCGCGGGTACACTGCCGGCCGGGGTGCGACTCCAGATCTCGTATTCTTCCTTGAGCTGCATGTAGCCGAAGCCCAGCTGATGCTCGCGACCGAACAGCTTGAAGGGGCCCTCGGCGCTCAGGTTGAGGTTCTTCTGGGTGCGATCACCGCGATAGTCGACCAGATAGGAGGTGGTCGGATACTGTCGATTGCTGTCGTAGTAGAGGATGCCGTTGTCACGATCCACGTAACCGCCGCGGTAGTTGTAGGTCAGCCCGTAGTTGGCATCGCCATGGCTGTAGGCTGCCGTGGCTTTCCAGCCATTGGCGAAGTAGTGGGTAAGGTCCGCGAAGCCACGCGTGTTTTCGGTGAAGAAGTGCGCCCATTCGGTATTGTTGGCGACTGACTGATCGAAGTCGGTGCGCGTGCCATCGGTGTAGTAGAGCGGCACGCCCAGATAGGCGCCGTCCTGGTCGTAGCGCTGATATTCGACGCCGACGTTCAGCTCGGTGTCCGGTGTCACTTCCGCGGCGATCACGCCATACAACGTCTCGCGATCGTTCTCGACATCATCCATGAAGCTGTCGGAACGGTCCTTGGCGGCCACGAAGCGTACGCCGACCTTGCCGGCGTCATCCAGAGGCGTGCTGACATCCACTACTCCGCGGCGGCGGTCCCAGCTACCCACGGCACCGGTCACGCTGGCGGCGGCTTCATCCAGCGGCTTCTTGCGCACGAAGTTGACGGTGGCGGACGGGTCGCCCACGCCAGTCATCAGGCCGGTGGCGCCGCGGACGACTTCGACACGATCGTAGATGGCGGTATCCCACTCGGCGTCGCCGAAGGGCCAGAAGCCGCTGGTGTTGCTCTGCTGACCATCGAACTGGAAGTTGCGGATGGTATAGCCGCGAGACTGGAAGCTGGCGCGTGTGCCATCGAGACGATTGGAAGACACCCCCGGCAGGCGATTGACGGCTTCCGTGGTGCTGGTCAGCGCCTCGTCGTCCATCTGCTGGCGGGTCAGAAAGCTGACAGACTGAGGTGTCTCGCGCGGTGACAGCGTCAGGCCATTGGCGCTGGTGCTGGAGCCGACCGTGTACGCCTGTGTCTCTTCTGTAGTGCCGGTTTGTGCTTCGCCGACGATGGTCATCGACTCCAGTTTTTGCGTCTCGTCCGCGAAGGCGGTGGCGCTGAGGAGTGAGGACGTCGCGAGGGCGATGGAGATAGCGAGTGGCGAGCGTGTAAAACCTGGACGGCGGAGTGAGTGAGCCAAGATTGCGTTCCCTGATTGTTTATAATAATCATTATTATTTACCCGCTGGCGGCACTTTTGTTTTGCGAAATGCCAGACTCGCTTTGCGGGATGCCAAGAATGAAAATTTCGGGGAACTTCATGAGCCCGGCGTGGTGCTATCGGGCGATGGGGCTGGTCATGTGTCAGGACAGAACCGCTACCCGCTGACATGTACGAGCCTCATATTCGGGCCGCGCGTTCGATACCTTCAGGCCACGCACGCAAGCGTCATACTGAAACGCCCCGCGACCGTTTCTCCGGTTGCGGGGCGTTTCATTTCAGGGCTTACGTCGTTGGAATGTCGCCTCCGATCCAGAGATACAGACCAGTGAAGCTCTCAGCTCAGGGGATCGGCTCAGGGAGGGCGAATCAGGTGTTATGGCGAGCTCACTCGCGCTCCACCCACGCCTTCCAGCCGCCGTACTCGCTGATGTCCGTCATCGGTAGGCCGCTGTCAGCGGAGACCGAGCAGATGAAGCCCGCGACCCAGCGGCCGTCTTCGAGCTCGATCTGACCCAGACCCAGCGGGAAGGGGATGCCAGCGAGGAAGCTGCCGACACTGGCAATGGGCAGTGACCAGACTTCCAGCGCGATGCTGGTACCACCCTCTGGCGCACGCAGCATGGCCGGTTTGGCGGGTGTCGCGTCATCCAGTTGATAGAGGCGGTAGCTCGGTGCGCTGTGAGTGCGGGCGACCAGACGGGCATCGCGCTGGGTGAGCTGATGATTGAGCGGCATGCCACTGAGGTGTGCGCCACAGACGGCGATCTCGAGTCGGCCATTCTGCGCCATCGGCAGATCGCTGTCGGCGAGACGTGCCTGGGGACGAGCAACGGCGCTGGCGCCCAGCGGCAGCGCAAATTCCTTTTCGAGCAGCCGGGCGATGCTGAGCAGTTGCAGGTCTTCAAAGGCGGGCGCGAACAGTGTCACGCCGCCGGGCAGGCCCTGGCTGTTGAAGCCGACCGGTACGGCCAGTGCGCTCAGGTCCAGCAGGTTCATGAAGTTGGTCCAGGTGCCCAGCTCCGAATTGACCGCAATCGGCGCCTCGGCAAGCTCCGCCTTGGTGGGCAGGCGCGGCGTGGTCGGGGCCAGCATCACATCCACCTGCGCGAGCAGGGCATCTGCCTGACGGCGATATTCGGCCAGCTGATAGCGCGCATCGAAGGCATCCACCGCCAGCGGCGTGGCACCGCCGAGGGTGATCTCGCGCGTCACCGGATGCAGGGCCTCGGGGTTGCGCTCGATCAGTTCACGCACCGCGTGATAGCGCTCTGCCACCCACGGGCCTTCATACAGCAGACGCGCGGCGGCCAGTAGCGGGCTGCAATCCAGCTCGACCAGCTCGGCTCCCAGTGCCTTGCACTGACGAATTGCCGCTTCCATGTAGCCGCTGTAATCGGCGTCGGTGTGCCACTGGGTACGCGGCGGCACGCCGATACGCAGGCCGGTAAGGTCCGGCAGCACACCATAGGCCTGGCCGTGAACGGCGAAGTCATGCTCGCGCGCCCAGCGGTTATCGGCATCGAACTGTGCGGTGACGGACAGCACGCGCGCGGCATCATCACAGCCCAGCGCGAAGATCGAGATGGTATCCAGGGTCGCGCAGGCCGGGACCACGCCGCCCGCGCTGAGCAGGCCGAGGGTCGGCTTCACGCCGACCAGATTGTTGAAACAGGCCGGCACACGGCCGGAGCCCGCCGTGTCCGTGCCCAGCGCGAAGCTGACCTGGCCCTGGGCGGTAACGACGGCGGAGCCACTGCTGGAACCGCCCGGCACATAGGCGGGGTCGAAGGCATTAGCCGGAGTGCCGTAGACCGGCAGGGCGCGCTCACCGACCAGGCCGGTGGCGAACTGATCCAGATTGGTCTTGCCCATCGGGATCGCGCCTGCCGCGATCAGCTTCTTGACCACGAAGGCATCATCGTCTGGCGTATAGGCGAACTCCGGGCAACCGGCGGTGGTGGTGATGCCGGCGAGATCGATGTTGTCCTTGATCGCGAAGGGGATGCCGTAGAGCGGCAGTGACTCGGGCGCCACGGCGTCCAGACGCGCCAGATAGGGTTCCAGCTGCTGTGCACTCAGGCGGGTGATCCAGGCGGCGTCTTGCTCGGGTTGTGCGGTCAGCAGTTCATTCACCAGCTGGCGTGGCGTCATCTCACCGGCCTGATAGGCCTTGCTCAGCGCCGTGATGCTCAGGTTGTGCGGGGTATGGGTCATCATCACAGCGTCTCCTCGGAAGACAGGGTCGATTGGGCGTTGTCTGGTGCGCTGGCATCAGCGGGATCCGTGGTTTCCACGGCGGTCGACAGCACGATCAGCGGCTGGCCGGGGGCGACACCGCTGCCTTCCTTGATCGGCAGGCGAACGACACGGCCTGCGGTGTGGGTGCGAATCTCGACTTCCATCTTCATCGACTCGACCAGCGCCACCACCTGGCCGGCCTCGACGAGATCGCCCTCGGCGACCTCCAGCTTCCACAGGCTGCCGGTGACCGGCGTCTCGATGCCCAGCTCGTCATCGCTCAGGCTGTCGGCTTCCTGCACTTCGTTGATCTGATCCTCGAAGGTGAACTGGCCGCGTGCATGCCAGTCGTCGATTTCCTGCTGGAAGGCGGCCTGACGACGTTCACGGAAGGCATCGGTCTCGGCCTGATGCTCGGCGATCTGCGCCTGGTAATCGGCGAGGCGAAAGCGCGTCTTCTCGATCTTCAGGTCATAACGCCCTTGGGGATGATCACGACGGATCTGCTCGAGCGCCTCATGGCTGACCGGGTGGAAGCGCAGCTGATCGAACACGCGCAGCAGCCACGGGCTGGTGAAGTGTTCGGTGCGGCGATAGCGATTCCACATCTGCAGCGTGCGGCCGACGAACTGATAGCCGCCCGGACCTTCCATGCCGTAGACGCACAGATAGGCGCCACCGATGCCCACCGAGTTCTCGGCGGTCCAGGTGCGTGCCGGGTTGTACTTGGTGGTTACCAGGCGCTGGCGCGGGTCCAGCGGCGTTGCCACCGGCGCACCCAGATACACATCGCCGAGGCCCATCACCAGATAGCGGGCGTTGAGCACCGTCTCGCGTACCGCCGCCTCATCGGCGAGGCCATTGATGCGGCGAATGAATTCCAGATTGCTCGGGCACCAGGGGGCGTCCGGGCGCACCGAGCGTTGGTACTTGTCGATGGCCTGCTGACACGCCGGGTCATCCCAGGACAGCGGCAGGTGTACGGTGCGCGCCTCGATCTCGATGTCCTCGACATCCTTGAGCGCGACTTCCGCCTGTTCGAGGTGCGTCATCAGTGTGGCGAGGGCAAGCTTGCGCGGATCGTAATGCAGCTGCAGCGAGCGGATGCCCGGTGTCATCTCCATCAGGCCGGGCAGCGGATGCTCCTTCAGCCACAGCATCCAGGCATGGGCGCGAAAGCGCAGCGCGATATCCAGCTCCATCTGGCCGAATTCGATCAGCAGGAAGTCATCCCCGGCGCGGCGATAGACGATCTGCTCGCCGCCTTGCTCGGTGCTCAGGCGCTTGAGCACCGGCGAGTCATCGGGGCGCGGACGTTGCTCGGCGATATCGTTCAGCGTGGCAATGCCGCTCAGCGTGGCGCCGCTGGTCTCTGTCAGGCGCTGTTCCAGAGTGTCGAGCTTGCCATTGGCGAGGGCGGCGATCACGGCGTCCTGCTGCACCTCGATGGCGCGGGCCTCATCCAGAGTCAGCGCGACGAAACGGATGCGGTCGCCGGCGGCCAGCTGGCCCAGCTTCCAGCGTTCCGCGCGCACCACGGTGGCCGGACATACGAAGCCGCCCAGTGAAGGGCCGTCCGGGCCGAGGATGACCGGCATGTCGCCGGTGAAGTCGATGGTGCCGAAGGCGTAGGCGTTGTCGTGAATGTTGGAAGGGTGCAGACCGGCCTCGCCACCATCGGCACGCGCCCACTGCGGACGCGGGCCGATCAGGCGCACGCCGGTGCGGCTGGAGTTGTAATGCACTTCCCAGCGGTGGCCGAAGAAGGTGCTGATGTCGTCTTCGGTGAAGAAGTCCGGCGCACCGTGCGGGCCGTAGAGCACGCCGATCTGCCATTCGCGACCTGAGGTCTTGCCTTGCTCATTGTCGATAATGCCAGCGCCCTGCGGGATCAGCGCCTCGGGCAGCCGGGTCAGGGCGGGCTGGGGGCACTCGGCGAGATCAGCCAGCGGCAGGGTGTCGCCACTGCGCAGGGCGCGTCCGGCATGGCCGCCGAACTGGCCCAGGGTGAAGGTCGCGCGCGAGCCCAGATACTGCGGGCAGTCGATGCCACCGGCGATCAGCAGATAGCTGCGCGCGCCGGCGGCGACCTTGCCCAGGTTCAGGGTGCTGCCAGCGGCGATCTCATGCACCTGCCACAGGGCAAGATCGTGAGTCGCGGTGTCATCGGAGCCGGCTACAGGTGCTGAAACGGACAGCGTGGCGGGCAGCGGCGCACCGGCCAGCACCACGCGCGTGGCGCGGTGGAAGTGCAGCGTCGGGCCATTGAGGGTGATCTCGAGACCTGCGGCATCGGCCGCGTTGCCCAGCAGCGCATTGCCGAGACGGAAGGCGTAGTCATCGAAGGGGCCGGAGGGCGGCACGCCCACATCCCAGTGCCCCTGGCGACCCGGCATGTCCTGCACGGTGGTCAGGGTACCGGGGACGATCACTTCAAAGGTCGGTGCGGCCCACTCGAGGCCTTCCAGCCAGCGGGTATAGATCTCGACATTGCGGAAGCGCGGGTCTTCCAGCAGGTGCGACAGCCACTGACGGTTGGTCTCGATGCCGTAGAGGCGAGAGGCGGCCAGTGCCCTAGAGAGATCGCCGCGTGCCTGCTCGCGGGTCGGGGCGTGCACCATCACCTTGGCCAGCATCGGGTCGAACCACGCCGGGACCTCGAACCCGGCCTCGATGGAGTGATCCACCCGCAGCTGGCTGTCCTCGGCGAGGGCGGCGGTCACGGCGTCATTGGCGAACTCCACCTCGGTGAGCAGGCCGCTGGAAGGGCGGAAATCGTGCTGCGGATTCTCGGCATAGACGCGTGCCTGCATGGCGTGGCCGCGGGGCGTCAACGGCGCGACCAGCTCGCGCAGGTTGCCCAGTTCACCGGCGCCCAGCTTGAGCATCCAGTCGACGATGTCCACGTTCCACACCAGCTCCGTGACACCGTGCTCGACCTGCAGGCGCGTGTTGACCTCCAGGAAGTAGAAGGCCTGACGCTCGGCGTCATAGATGAATTCGACGGTACCGGCACTGCGGTAATTGACGGCTTCGCCCAGGCGGATGGCGGTGGCGATCATGTCGTCGCGAACGCGCTCGGGCAGGTCGGGTGCCGGGCATTCCTCGATGACCTTCTGGTGGCGGCGCTGACTGGAGCAGTCGCGCTCGCCCAGAGCGATCACCGTGCCTTCACCATCCCCGAACAGCTGCACTTCCAGGTGACGGGCGCGGGCGATGTACGCCTCCAGGAAGACGCCGCCATCCCCGAAGTTGCGCTCGCCCAGACCCTTGACCGAATCGAAGGCGCGACTGAGGGAGGCGTCATCCTCACACACCTGCATGCCGATGCCGCCGCCGCCGGCGGTGGACTTGAGCATCACCGGATAGCCGATACGGGCGGCCTCGCTCAGTGCGCTCTCGACGTCGTCCAGCAGGCCGGTACCGGGTACCAGCGGCACACCGGCATTCTCGGCGATGGTGCGCGCTTCGTGCTTGAGGCCGAAGGCGTGGATCTGCTCGACGGTCGGGCCGAGGAAGACCAGGCCAGCGGCGTCACAGGCCTGGATGAAGCGGGTGTTCTCGGACAGGAAACCATAGCCCGGGTGCACGGCCTGGGCGCCACTCTCGCGGGCGATGGCGATCAGCTTGTCGATGTCGAGATAGGTCTCGGCGGCGGCACCTTCACCGAGGCTGTAGGCGTCATCGGCCTCGCGCACGAAGGGGGATTCACGATCGGCTTCTGCGTAGACGGCGACGCTCTGGACACCGAGGGCACGCAGCGTGCGCTGGATTCGGGTGGCGATGGCGCCACGGTTGGCAATCAGGACCTTGTGGAACATGACGGAGTCATCCTTCCGGCGGCGGGTCGTCCCGCCTTCAAACTGTGAGCTGCCGGTCGTCCGGTAGCCGGGCAGAGCCTTGGGAGCTGACGAGTGATGCAAGAGAGATGACATCGTCAGGTGTGGCTCGGCCGTTTCTTGTCGTATGCGTGTTCGAAAGCGTCGCTGTCAGCGCGGCGGCTCAGCTTGGCAGATCAGCTCGGCCGATCAGCCCAAGGGCGAGTCGCTGATGCGGATGGCGACCGGTGTCGGGTCGTAGCCATTGCAGGGGTTGTTGAGCTGCGGGCAGTTGGAGAGCAGCACGTAGACGTCACGCTCGGCGACCATCTCGACGTACTTGCCCGGGGCGGACAGGCCGTCCTCGAAGCTCAGGCCGCCATCGGCGGTGACCGGCACGTTCATGAAGAAGTTGATGTTGTGGCCGATGTCGCGCTTGGTCAGGTCGTACTTCGGGTAGCGGGCGATGGCCAGCATCCAGTTGTCACGACAGGAGTGCATGTGACGCTTTTCCAGGTCGTAACGCACGGTGTTGGACTCGCTGGAACAGGCGCCACCCAGGGTGTCATGCCGGCCACAGGTATCGCCGGTGATGGTCAGCAGCGCCCGGCCACGTGTGGAGTAGAGCACCGTGCCGGTGGTCAGGTAGACCTTGCCCTGCTCGCGCACGGTGTCCATCGCGCTGTAGCGCTCGGCGGTATCGTCGGCCGAGAAGAACAGCGTGTCGGCGGCCTGATTGCCGTGCAGGTCGGTGATACGCAGGTGCTGGCCGGCGCGCACCAGGCCGATGAAGTGATCGCCGGCCTCGATGGTGCGCTCAAGCTCGCGCGGCTGCTGTGCGGGGTCGGCGTAGCTCAGCGGGGCGCCGTCCGTCGTGGCCGGGGTGTGGGCATGGGGGTGTTCAAGTGTCGAGGTGCACATGGGATTGTCCTTTGTCCTTGTCATCTGGGGCGTCGTTTCCAGTTGCCACTAGCCAGTCGGCGTGGCGTCCGTCTGCTGTCGAGGGGCGCCTCAGCCCGCCAGGTGATAGAGCTGATTGTTGGCGAAGGCACGGGCGTTCTCGGGGCGCGACAGGTAGCAGGCGTCGTGCTCATCCATGGCCGTGGCCGTTCCGAAGGTCAGATCAACGCCGCGCAGCGGATAGTCCTCGGCGGGGTCCAGCGGGTGCGGACAGGTGTGCAGCATGACGAGGGTGTCCATCTCGAAGCGCAGGGTGACGCTGTCGCCGGCGGCGCAGTGGTCGGTGACGTAGTGGAGATTGGCCTCTTCATCGGCGCGCACGCGGGAGAACAGGTTGAGGTTGGCGCACAGGTCGCGCTCGCCCAGTCCGTACTTGGCCATCTCGATCAGCAGGCTGTCGTGGCCGCTGGGCGTGAAGTCATTGAAGGCTTGCTGATAGGCCTTCTTGTGCCATCCCTTGGCGGCGAAGTGCTGCTCCATCAGGTTGCCGCTGGCGCTGTCATGCCAGCCCAGATCGTCCTGGATGATGGAGGCGAAGATGCGGCCCATGTCGGAATACAGGCAGTGCCCTTCGGTGAGGCGAAAGGTGTGCTGACCCTTGAGGGTATCCGGCAGATTGAGGCGCTCAAGCAGATCCAGCGGGTTGTACATCACCAGGCCGACATTGGCGTTGGCCTCGCTCGCGGTCAGCTTGAGTGCGCTGCCACGCGGCATGCGCATCGACCAGTGATGGCCGCCGGGCAGATGCGTCTGATACTTGGCGGTAAAGCTGGCGCGGGCGGTGGTTGCGGCATCAAGCGGTATGTTCATTGAATTGGCCTCCGGTGAGAGTGGCTTGGGAAACGGAGTGGGCTGGTGTCGTCAGCGCTTCGTGCTTGGGCGTCGGTTGGTCAGCGCCCGTTTGGACAGCGCCCTGCTGGCCAGAGCCCGGCTGCTGAGACGACGCCTTGGCCTTGCTGCGCTCGGTGGGCAGGTCGTAGGTGATGGTCGAGCCATAGGCCTGCGGGGCTTGCGGGTCGACACGCACCTTGTCGAACACCCAGACGCGTGAGCCCAGCTCGAACGCTTCCTTCAGGTCGTGGGTGATCATGAAGATGGTCAGCTGCTGCTCTTCCCACAGACGCAGGATGAGCTGGTGCATGTCCTTGCGGATGCCCGGGTCCAGTGCGCCGAAGGGCTCATCCAGCAAGAGGATGCGCGGCTTCATCATCAGCGCCTGGGCGATGGCGAGGCGCTGCTGCATGCCGCCGGACAGCTCATGCGGGTACTTGTCCAGCGCATGGGACAGGCCGACTTCTGCCAGACGTTTCTCGGCGGCGACCCGTGCCTCGCGACGTTTGGCACCGAACAGCTTGCCGGTCAGCGGGGCGCGCGCCAGCTCCTCGGCCATGATCACGTTGCCGAGCACCGTGAGGTGCGGGAAGACGGAATACTTCTGAAAGACGATGCCGCGGTCCGGCCCCGGCTCGGCGGGGATGGGCTTGCCATCGAGCAGCAGCTCACCGCGCGAGACGCCCTCGGTGCCCAGCAGCAGCTTGAGGAAGGTGGTCTTGCCGCAGCCGGAGGCGCCGACCAGGGTGATGAATTCTCCGGCCTCGACGGTCAGGTTCATGCGTTCCAGCACGACCTGCTGGCCGTAATGCTTCTCGAGACCCTTGGCGTGGATCAGGCTCATGATTGGCTCTCCTCAGCGTGGTACCAGGGGAAGGCGCGGGTCGAGACGAGCACCAGCAGACGGTCGAGCAGGAAGGCCAGCAGCGTGATCCAGGCCACGTAGGGCAGGATGACGTCCATCGCCAGATAGCGGCGCACCAGGAAGATGCGATAGCCGAGGCCGTCCTGGGCGGCGATGGCTTCCGCGGCGATCAGGAACAGCCAGGCACTGCCGAGTGCCAGGCGCGTGGCGCTCAGAAGGCGCGGGGTCAACTGGGGCAGCAGCACGCGGGTCAGCACCTGCCAGGAGCTGGCGCCCAGCGTCTGGGCCTTGATCAGCTGCTCATCGGGCAGGCGCAGGGCCTGATTCTGCAGGTCGCGAATCAGGAAGGGCGTGATGCCGATGACGATCAGCGCGATCTTGGCCAGCTCACCCGTCCCGAAGGCGATGAACAGGATCGGCAGGATCGCCATCGGCGGAATCAGGGACAGCACGGTGATCAGCGGTGACAGCTTGGCGCGCAGCAGCGGCAGGCCGCCGGTGAGCAGGCCGACGCTCAGGCCGATCAGCGCACTTATCAGCACGCCGGCCAGCAGGCGTTCGAGACTGGCGAAGGTGTCAGTCCACAGCGGCAGGTCACCGGTGCGCACGTTGACCTCGGTGGCCAGCTTGGCGAAGGACTCGCCCATGGACGCGAAGGACGGCAGCAGGCGGTCGTTGGGGTTGTCGAGCAGTCGCTGGTTGGACTGCACGATGTAGAGGATGGCCAGCAGCGCGAAGGGCAGGCCGCCGAGCAGCCAGCGGCCACCACGGGAGGGTGTCAGATTGATCAGGCGTTTCATGCGCGGGCTCCACGGGTGCGAACGAGGGTGCGGTCGAGGGAGGCGATCGGTTCACCAGCCACAGAGACAGCTTTCCTGCGGCTGGTGTGCGGCATCCACCGCGTGGCGTTACTGGCTGTCGGCCAGTGCGGCGGTGTAGCTCGGGTCGAAGCGCAGCATCACGTTGCCCTCATTGCCGACGATGCCGGCAGGCGTTTCGATACCGATGAAGCCGGCATCCGGCGCGCCTTCGCCCAGCAGCCCCTGTGCGAAGCTGAAGTCGGCGATGTGCTGCATGGTGTCCTTGAGGCTCGGCGCATTGAAGGCGGCCACGGCCTCGGCGGGGGTGTAATACATGTGGGTCGCGGCCAGCTGGGACTGATAGCCGGCGAGGTCGGTGCCGGCGGCATCGGCCATCTGGGAGAGCGCCGCTTCATCGCCAGCCTTCATCTTCTCCATCACCTCATACCAGGCACCGACCAGCGCATGGCCGAAGTCCGGGTTGTCCTTCAGCGTCTGGGTGTTGACGACCATCAGGTCGAGAATCTCGCCGGGAATGTCGCTGGAGTTGAAGACTTCGGTATAGCCGGGCATGTCCTTGAGGGTGGCGAGCTGCGGGTTCCAGGTGACCACGGCCTGGGTATCCGGGTTGCTGGCCAGCGCGACGATATCGGCATCGCCGGTATTGGTGGTGGTGAGGTCGCGCTCGCTCATGCCGACGCTGTCCAGCGCGCGTGCCAGCAGGTAGTGGGAGACACTGAACTGCACCAGATTGACCTCACGGTCCTTCAGGGACTCGATGGAATCACCGTCGCGTATCATCACGCCATCATTGCCATCGGAGTAGTCACCCAGAATCAGCGCGGTGGAATCGACGCTGCTGGCGGCGGGGAGGGTGAGGGCGTCCATGTTGGTCATGGCGCAGCCATCGACATTGCCGGAGGTGTACTGATTGATGGACTCGACGTAATCGTTGACCTGCACCACATCGATGTTGATGTCGTACTTCTTGGCCCACTTGTCGACGATGCCCTGGGTGTCCGCGTATTCCCACGGCATCCAGCCGGCATACACCGACCAGCACACGCTGAAGGAATCCTGCGCCATGGCCTGCGGGCTCAGCGATGCGCCAAGCAGCAGAGCGCCGGCCAGCGCAGCACGTCTGGAAGCGTTTCGGGAAACGGTAGCTGAAGCAGATGAGACAGCAGCGGATGACACCTGGGCGCTGGCATCCGAGGGGGAAGTCGTAGACGGGGAAAGGCGAGTGGGCTGGGTCATTGTCGTTATCTCCGGCGGAAAAAGTGAGAGGCGCCGACCTTTTCAGGCGTTGCGTCTCCCGGGCTTTTGTCCCGCCGTGTAACCCCCAGCTGGAGGTCGAGTGCTCTCGGACCAGTCGTGACGGCCATAAGCCAGTCACCGGAACCCTAGCGCTCCATTGGTGTAGATTTTCGATTGTTGTATGCCTATCGGTGCCTCAGGGCTACACCTGCGAAGATTATTCCAAGGAGAAAATAATATAATGAAATCAATGAGTTGTTTTTGAGGGTGGGGTGGGGATACAGGAATGAAGGTATCTTGTGCACTGAAATGGTGCTTTTTGAGCAGTAGTGCACAATAATTGACTGATATTATGAAAGTTCTGCTTTATGGTCTAATATAAAGTTTAGTTTAAGGTTGGTAACTTCCTCATGGCTGTATTTCTCCGATAGGATTTAGTTTTAGTGATTAAGTTTTGTTGATGGAGGTTTTAAGCTATGGATAGTGTGAAAAATATATCTGACAATTTGGCGATAAAAATAGATGACTTTGTAAATTGTGTTGATAGCTTTGAACATGATTACACTATAGATTCTATTAAAACCACTATCAGATTAAATAGTTTGAAGTTTGATGGGAACAATGTGCCTATGGTGACAGCCTTAGCTGATGTTTTATACTCGTATATTATAGATTATTGTCTTTCCTCTAAAAACACTGAAGAAGCTATAACAAATAGCCAGTATGCACTTTTAGTTAAAGAAGCACGAAGTTTGTTTAGGCGACCTGATATAAGTACAGGTGTTGATGATAAAAGCGGCGAAGCTGGAGAGATATTACTTTTCTTTTTACTTGAAGCTGTTCTAGGAGCCCCACAAATAGTATCCAAGATGGAGTTGAAAACCAATCATAAAGATGAAGTTAAAGGTTCTGATGGCATACATGCTAGATGGAATTCAGACCTAAATATAGTAGATTTTTATTTTGGCGAGGCAAAGTTATACCAAAATGTTAATCAAGCTTTAAAGTCAGCTTTAGCTAGTGTTAGTGGTTTTCATGATATTGGTATGGCTCAACATGAATTTTGTATGGTTACAAAGCACTTTAAATATGCGGATGAAAAAATTAAGGAAGAAATTAAGTCACTGTTTGTAAATAACAACCCGGGGCCAAATGTAAGAGTTAATCATGCTGTTTTGATAGGATTTGATTATGATGGCTATAAGAGCCACATAGATCAGGTTATGTTAGATGATAACGCCAAATTTAAAGACAGATACTTGGCAGATATAGAAAAAGTTATACATCACTTAAGAGAAGAGTTAGTCAAGTTTGATAAGAAATCTCTCGTATTTGAGATTTTTTTCTTACCTTTTCCTTCAGTGAAAGATTTTAGAAACGCTTTTAATAAAGCTTTGGGGTAAAGCATGGTAAAAGATACTACTTTAGAAAAACTGAGAGTCTGCAGCGTTTCTAGTCAGCTCTTCGGTAAACAACCTGGTTCTACTCCAGAAATAAATGAGATGGAGTTCAAACAGCTGTTAAGGTATGCATCTGTTTTGTCTTTATCCGATAAAGATATTGATAAGAGCTTATGTTATGAAATAGCGGTTAGGTTAATTGATGTAAATGTTAGTGCCAAATATGATCTTACTCAAGCTATAGGAATGATTTTTTCTAGATTGGGTAATTTCCCTGGTCGTAAGCTACTTGAAGATAGAGCATCTAATAAGTTAGTAAGATCAACTAGTATGTTGATGTTAGAGCGTTTAGGTCGAGAAGTAGAAAATACTATTTTCATTGATTCAGAAGAAATACGATTAACCGATTTTCAAAGTAAGTTTTACAGCGAATTAAAAAAGAGAAAGTATTTAAGTGTTTCAGCACCTACTTCAGCTGGTAAATCGTTTATCCTTAGCTTAGGGCTGGTAACTGCTTTAAAAGAAAAATTAAACCAGCGTATTGTATATGTTGTACCTACAAGGGCATTGATATCTGAAGTTTCGGATAGAATTAGAATATCTCTAAATGATTATTCTATTTCAGGAGTAAAAGTCAGAACTGCTCCATTTGCACATGAGCTGAATAATTCCGATAGAGGGGTAGTATATGTTTTTACTCAGGAGAGGTTGATAAATTATCTTAGCGAAATAGAACCTAAAGCTAGTCCTATTGATTTGTTGATTGTTGATGAAGCCCATGAGATACAGAAAGGTAAGCGAGGAATATTACTTCAGAGTGCTATAGAATATTTGGTTTTCAAATACAATAATGTTAAAGTTTTATTTTGTAGTCCGTTAATAAATAACCCCGATATATACTTCGAGTGTATAAATGCAACTAGTACCGGCTATTCTTTTGTAGAGGAAGTCTCACCAGTTCTACAAAACGTAATACTCGTAAAAGAAGTTCAAGGTAATGGTAAAAAAGTAGAATTCGATTTGTTGGTTAATGATGCGACTGTAGCATTAGGAGTTAGAGATATTGACTTTCATTTAAGAAATAAAAAACCAACACAAAAGGCAAATCTTGCTTTAAATATTGTTAAGGAAGATGAGTCTATAGTGGTTTTTTCCAATGGCCCATCTGATGCTGAGAAGGTGGCCAAAGAAATAAGCATGAGGAATAAATACATACTAACAGAGAATGTCAGTTCATTTATTGATTTTTTGTACAAGGAGATCCATCCGGAGTATCCACTTATAGATTGTTTAAAAGGTGGGGCCGGCTTTCATTACGGTAAGATGCCATCCATAGTAAGAGCTGGGGTTGAGAATTTGTTTAGGTCTGGTGAAATAAAGTTTCTTTGTTGTACTAGTACTTTATTACAGGGTGTTAATCTTCCTACTAAGCATATATTGATAGAAAGCCCAAAGTCGGGCGATAAACCTATGTCACGCTCGGACTTTTTAAATCTATCTGGACGTGCTGGAAGGCTCTTAAAAGAATTTCAAGGGAATATATGGTGTTTAAGACCGAATAAATGGCAAGAAAGTTCCTATCGAGGTTTAAGATTACAAACAATTAAACCTTCGGTCGATCTCCTCATGGAGGATGGAGGGAAAATAATACAGAGCTTATTAGATGAAGACTCCCTGAATAAAAGTGATTTGGAGCAAGCTGAAGCAGTATTTAGTAAAATTTATCAAGATTATCATTGGCCAAAAAATAAGCACGAGTTAGAGCAATATCGAACAGAAGAGAATTCGAAAGTTTTGGATACAACCATACAAAAAGTATCGGAGCTGAAAATTCTCTTACCAGAAGATATAATTCAAAAAAATAGAAGCATAAGGCCTGATAATCTTCAGAAGTTGTATGGTTTTCTTTTAGAAGCAGAATGTATTGAAGATTATATACCATTGCGCCCTTATGAGGTTGGTTTTATAGCAAGGCTAAAAAACATAATGATTGTTTTTAAAGATGTGTTGGGTTGGAATATAACACAAGGATATATAAATCTACTAAGTCGGGCTGCACAATATTGGATTACTGAACAGCCCCTGAGACAAATTTTAAGTAACCAAGTAGCGTATCATAAAGAAAAAAGCCCTAGTAAAGAAGTTTCTCAGATTATTAGAGATTACTTAAGTATCCTGGATAAAGATATTAGATTTAATGCGGTTAAGTTTTTTTCAGCCTATAGTGATGTGTTGAATAAAGTATGTATGGATTTAAATAAAAAGGAGCTTGCAGAAAACATAGAACCATATCACATATATATGGAATTTGGTTCGTGTAATAAAGATACGCTTAACATTATGGCTTTAGGCTGTTCAAGGTTTACTGCATTATACATAAGCAAAGAAGTTAAGTTCGAGCTCGAAAAAAAAGATGTAGAAAGTTATTACGAGCTACTAACCAAAGTTGATATAGAGAGTATCAATATGCCTGATTTATGTAAAAGAGAATTAAAATCAGTTCTGATGTGATTATATTGCTCCCAATTCATATGCAATATGAGCCCATCCCGAGGGGTTGCCCTTGCCGCGGCGCATGGTTGCGCGATCCGGCGCGTCGTTTCGTTGTGCCTCTCACCAAAGTCTTATACGTTGGTGGTGCTTTATTAGCACATACAAAAACAACGGCTTGCTCCCGATTGCCCGTGTGGTTTCACACGAGGGGAAGGGCAGCAGCGATAGACTAAGGACACACGATGACAGACGTAGTCGAGAAGGATCTGCAGGAGTCTTCTGTGGTTCAGGCGGTTGAGAAGGGCTCTCCATCATCGCGTTCGCGTCGTGGTTTCCTGGGCATGAGTGGGGCGGCAATTGCCGGGGCGGCGTTGGGTCAGTTCCTGCCGGGTATTCCCAGTGCCTTGGCCAAGGAGACAGCGCCTGCGGCGGCGGTGCTCAAGCCTTCCGCCAAGTCACCGGTGCGACTCAACTACAACGAGAACGCGCTGGGCATGGCACCGTCGGCACAGCGCGCCGCAGCGGCATCCATTCCGCATTCCAATCGTTATCCCTTCGCTCATCTGGGCAAATTGCAGTCATTGGTGGCGACTCACCACAAGGTGCCGAGCGAGAGCATTCTGTTCACGCCGGGCTCCTCGGATGCGATTCGTGCCAGTGTGCTGGCCCATGCGACTCCCGATACCCAGCTGGTGATTCCCGAGCTGACCTACGGCGATGGCGCCCTGTATGCCGGCTTCTATGACCTCGCCATTCGCAAGGTGCCGTCCTCGCGCGAGGACTGGTCATTCAAGATTTCCGACATGAAGCAGGCCGTGGCCGACCACTCCGGCCCTTCCATCGTCTATCTGGTGAATCCCAACAACCCGACCTCGACCATCATTTCCAGTGATGAACTGGAGGCCTGGGTCAACGACAGCCGCGACGATACGCTGTTCATCATCGACGAAGCCTACGCCGAATTCGTGAATGACCCGGCCTTCCGCTCCGCGGATCATCTGATTGCTGGTGGCGCGAAGAACGTCCTGCTGCTGAAGACCTTCTCCAAGATTCACGCCATGGCAGGCTTGCGTGTCGGCTATGCCGTCGGCGATGTCGATCGTCTTGAGCACGTTTCCCACTATGTCGAAGACGATGCCATGACGCTGTCATACCCTGGTGTGATGGCGGCGACGGCCTCCATGCAGTCACCGGAGTTTCTGGTCCACAGCAAGCAGAGTAACGATGAAGCGCGCGCCATCTTCACGGCGACGCTCGACGAGCTGGGCTGGTACTATCTGCCGGGGCAGACCAACTTCGTCTTCCATCGTATCTCCAGGCCGCTGAAGGAATTCCAGGCCGCAATGAAGGAACGCCACGTGTTGATCGGGCGTGCCTTCCCGCCGGCGGATGGCTGGTGCCGCATGTCACTCGGTACGCCAGAGGAGATGCACTATGTCGCCGCCGTGTTGCGTGAGATGAAGGCCAAGGGCATCGTCTAGTCGTGACGGTCTCCCTTGCAGGAAGATGAAACGCCCGCCATCTGGCGGGCGTTTGCGTTCAAGGCGGGATTCTCACATCAGCTATTGCGCGTCAGACGAGTGGCCAGCCACCAGCCCACTAGCATCGTCACCAGAAAGCCCGCCAATGGCAGACTCATGGCGCTGCTGGAGACGATGGCAGGCCCGGGGCAGTAACCGCTCAGCCCCCAACCGATACCGAACAGGGTTGCGCCGAGCAGCAGACGGCCATCGATATCGCGACGCGTAGGCAGCTGGAAGCGCTCGCCCAGCAGGGGAGTGCCACGCCGCCATACGAGACGATAGCCGAGGAAGGTGGTGATGACGGCACCGCCCAGCACGAAGATCAGCGTGGGGTCCCAGTCTCCGGCCACGTCGAGAAAGCCGACCACACGTGCGGGGTCGGTCATGCCGCTGAGTGTCAGCCCGAGGCTGAAGACCAGGCCGGTGAGAAAGCCGATGACCGTTTTCATGACGACTCCCCCAGCAAATGTTGGCTCACGAACACCGTCAGCATGGCCACAGCCACGAATACCACTGTGGCCACCAACGAGCGGGGAGAGAGACGCGCGATACCGCAGACACCATGACCACTGGTACAGCCGCCGCCGATGCCTGTTCCGATACCCACCAGCAGACCGGCGAACATCATGCTCAGCACCCCGCTGGCGGGATTGCCGATCAGCGCATCCGTGCTTGCGGCCACATTGCCCCAGTCAAGATTGAGCAGCAGGAGGAGTAGTGGCCCGCTGATCAACCCCAGCACGAAGGCGATACGCCAGCGGCGGTCCGGGCCTGATTCCAGCAGCGCGCCGCGCGTGATGCCACTGATACCGGCGATACGTCCCAGAAAGGCCATCAGCATCACTGCCGAGAGTCCGATCAGGACGCCACCGGCGAGTCCTTTCATGCTGCTTATCATGTCCATGTCGTTCATCCTCGTGTCGCGGTCATCCTGCGGTGCGTCGATGATATGCTCGCGGCTGGTGAGCGCCAACCGGCTGTCTGGCCGGTTGGCTGCACGACAAGGACGCCGACCTTTCGATGGAGAGCACCGCAGGAGCACCATGAACGAACTGACCCAACGCCTGCGCACCTTTCTCAAGGTGGCGGAGCATCAGAGCTTCAACGTGGCGGCGCGGGAGCTGGATATCGCCAGTTCCACGGCGACGCGTCACGTCAATCATCTGGAGCGCCAGCTGGGCGAGCCATTGCTGGTGCGCACCACGCGCCATGTACGGCTGTCGCCGGCCGGCGAGCGCGCCCTGATCCGCTTTCGCGCCATTCTGGCCGAGGTGGATCAACTGGAGGGTGAGCTGGAGTCGTTGAGTGAGCGGGTCGCGGGGCCGCTGCGCATCTCGGTGCCGTGGCGCTATTCGCGCCTCTATCTGGCGCCGCTGGTGAGCGAGTTCATGCAGTGCTATCCCGAGGTAGCCCTGGATATCGTCAGCAGTGACCAGCGGGTGGACCTGGTCGAGGACCACTTCGACGTGGCGCTGCGCATCGGCCATCTGGAAGATTCGAGCCTGATCGCGCGCCATATCAGTGACCAGCGCTTCGTGCTGGCTGCCGCGCCGTCCTACCTCGCCGCCCAGCCGCCTATCCATCAGCCCCAGGACCTGGAGCAGCACCGTCTGCTGACCTTCAGCTATACCACTGCCAATCATCACTGGCGGCTGGTGCAAGGCGATCGGGAGCATCGCATCTCGGTGCGCGCTCGCGCGCTGCGCACCAACAATGCCGACATTCTCACCCAGGCGGCGCTTGGGGGAGCCGGCGTGGTAGTGCAGCCGCTCTGGGCCATTCGGGAAGAGCTGGCAAGTGGCCGCCTGCTGCCGGTGCTGGAGGACTTTCAGGTCACCTCATCGGATTTCGACACCGGTATCCACGTCGTCTTCGCGCGCGAGAATCAGCACAACCCGCGCGTACGTGCCTGGGTCGACTTCCTGCTTGCCCGCCGCGAGCGGCTGTCCTGCTGCTGACAAGCCCTGCCTGACAAGCCCTGTGAGAAACACGCAGTTCACGATGATGAAGGGCCTGGTCTCGGGAGAGATCGGGCCCTTGGCGTTGTGCATGACTTGTTCGCCGATCAAGGCGGTTTTATCAGACTGCCTTCATCAGATAGGCCTCAATAGAGGATATCGCTGCGGATGATGTACTTGGCACCATCGCGGATCGGCTCGCCGGCATGCACGCAGTGCTGCGGATGCGAGCCATGCGGGAAGCACAGTACGCCCCCCTTGGGCGTGGAGACCGAGACCTTCTGGATGTCATCCTGCGACTGGGCCGGCTTGCCGGGGTCGCGACGGCTGACCAGAAACTCGGTGCGCCCGCCGGTATAACCATCGCTCAGGAAGATGAGGAAGGTGTACTGGCTCATCAGGCCCGGATAGGCGTCCTGGACGATCTCGCCATTGATGACGCGGCTGCCCGGCCAGGCGCCATCGGTGTGCGGTTTGAAGAAGTCGGCGGCCTCGTAGCGATAGGCACGAAAGCGCGCATTGATGCCCTTGGCGCCTTCGCCCTGGATCTGCTCGGTCACCAGCGGCGCCGAGCGCTGCCAGATGACCTGATCGACCGCTTCACTGACGACCCAGTTGACGTTGTGGTTGTGGCGTACCGAACGCGGCAGGGAGACGGGCGCATCTTCCTCGAAGCCCATTTCCTCCAGCGCGGCGACGAAGTTGTCGCACTCGGCGGGTGTCAGCACATTGAGCAGCTGGAAGGCCCCCGGGACACCCTCGACTTCCTGACGGACCACCTCTGGCGCCGCGTCGGCCTCGAAGAGATCAGACACGTCGCCGTTGTCGGTCCAGATGGGCAGGGGCGTGGGAGAGAAGCCGCGTTCGTGGCGGACGACATGGAAAGACAAGCTCATGGCAAGGCTCCTGACGGGCAGGTTTTGGAAGATTGCCCGAGAGGCTAGTGCACTGTTGCGGGCAGAAAAAGACGCCGGCCGGCAATTGGTCATTGCACAAATGGCAATAATCAACCGCCGACCGGCGCTCAATGCCCGCCGGAAAGATGCAGGCCGGCAATGGACAGCACGATGACGCCGATGCAGGCCATGCGGCGAAACGAGAAGTGCTCACGCCAGAACAGTACGCCGATGATGGCGCTGACCACGGTGCCGATGCCGGAGAACACGGCATAGGCGATGCCCAGACTGATGGTGTCCATGGCCAGATACAGCAGGCTCAAGGAGGAGCTGAAGCCCAGCGCGACCAGCAACACGCCCATGCGGCGGTGCTGATTGGCGTACTGGTTGAAACCGGTGACGCCGACGACTTCACAGCAGCCGGCGGCGATCAGATAGACCCAATCCATGGCGTCACTCCTGGTCATTCACTGAGGGTGGTCTGCGGTATGGCACTCGCGCGAGATTGCTTGTCGGCAGGCGCGCTGGGGGCCGTCTTGAGCACGATGATGCCGATCAGCATCAGCACCACAAAGCCCAGCGTGGACCACTGGAATTCGAGATCGAAGAACAGCAGGTCGGCCACCACTGTCCCCACCGTGCCCAGGCCGACGAAGATGGCATAGGTAGTGCTGGCGGGCAGTGTCTTGGCGATCTGGGTGACCAGACTCAGGCTGATGATGACCAGCAGCACCGTCAGCGCCCATTCCAGCGGACTGTCGGCGACTTTCAGGCCCGTGGCCCAGCCGATTTCGCACAGGGTCGAGATCAGGAAGTAGAGCGTGATGCGCATGGAGATCGAGTGTCCTTGTGGGGTGTCGGGAAAACGAGGCGTTCAATCGCCAGCGAAAGACATGCGTTGCATGAATGCGGATCTATATGAGTTTTTGTTGATGTTTTGATGCAGGAAAAGGCGGAGGTAACCCCTCCGCCTGTTGTCCCTCCACCTGCTGCCAGCAAGTCGTTGGTGCAGCCTCGTCTGACTCGCGTCCCCGTGAACAGAAGCTCTAGTTAACACAAGCTCTAGTGAACAGTGATAAGAACGCGTCAGGAGGCCAGCGGCGTGGTCGTCGCCTGAGTCGCTGACTCCTCGTCGAGTGGCGTCTCGGCCTCGACCGGCTGGGCCAGATAGGCTTCCAGCGAATCATCCATCGCCTCAAGCCACGGCGTGTGATGCCTGGGTGCCTGGGTGCCGGTCATCAAGGAGCGATAGCCGTGGTCGCGGAAGGTCATGATGTTCTCGTGCTTGTGATGCTCCCACTCGAGGAAGGTGCGATTCACGCCATCGATATCGAAGCTTGGGTAGTCGGTCTCGCTGATCAGCGATTTTACGTAGTCCCCCTGGAAGACGATCATCGCCTCGTCGCTATCCAGCGTTTCCTCACGCTCGCGCCACGCCTGGCTATCGGCTTGCATCGCTGCTTTCGCCGGCAGTGTCTGAGTGCCGAGAATCGCATCGCGTACCCACCAGGCCTGGGCATCGAACATGTTGAAGGTGTACCACTGGTCCTGCATGCCGAGGTAGAAGAGGCGTGGGTTCTCTTCCCACACCACGCCCTTGTAGAGCCCCAGCGGCCACATGCGGTTCTGGGTCTTGAGGCGCAGTGACTCCTCGAGGAACGGGAAATGATGCAGGTAGCCGGTGCACAGGATGATGGCATCGACTCGCTTGTGGCTGCCGTCACTGAAATAGGCGGTATCACGATCGACCTTCACCAGTAGCGGTTTTTCCTCCCAATTATCCGGCCACTTGAAGCCCATCGGCGCGGTGCGATAGCTGGTGGTGATGCTGCGCGCACCGTACTTGTAGCATTGGGAGCCGATGTCCTCCGCGGAATAGCTGCTGCCGAGCAACAGCAGATCCTTGCCCTTGAATTCCAGTGCATCGCGGAAATCATGCGCATGCAGGATACGGCCATTGAAGCTCGAGAATCCGGGGAATTCCGGCACATTGGGTGTCGAGAAATGTCCGGAGGCCACGATGACGTGGTCGAACTCTTCGCTGGTCACCAGATCGAGCGACTGATCATGCACACTGACCGTGAATTGCTGGCTGGCATCATCGAAGGTGACCTGGCGCACTGGGCAGCCGAAGCGGATGTACTTGCGCACTCCGGCCTTCTCGACACGTCCCTTGATGTAGTCGAACAGCACGGCGCGCGGCGGATAGGAGGCGATAGGGCGCCCGAAATGTTCTTCAAAGGAGTAGTCGGCGAACTCGAGACACTCCTTGGGACCGTTCGACCACAGGTAGCGATACATGCTGCCGTGGACCGGCTCGCCGTGGGCATCCAGCCCGGTGCGCCAGCTGTAATTCCACAGACCACCCCAGTCATCCTGCTTCTCGTAACAGACAATCTCGGGAATCTCGATGCCCTTGTCGGCGGCGGATTGAAAGGCACGTAACTGAGCCAGGCCACTGGGTCCTGCACCGATGATCGCGATACGTTGGGTCATGGATACCTTCCTGTTCTTGTTGTGTCTTCATGCGTTATCCGGGGCTTCAGGACGTGATGACGTCGTGAAACGCTGACAACGAAACAGGCTAGCGAGATGTGGTCCGGCTGCACATTGCTCGGAAAGGGTAGCCATAAAGGGGTATGCGATATCGATACCATGCTCTGCGAATCATGCAGAATCCCCTGCCAGGCCCGAGGTGTCGACGACGAAGATGATGCCTTCCACCGCCAGTGGCGTCCCGTCGGGGGAATAGATGCCATGGCCCTTTTCCTGTACTTGGATCACGTCGCCGTCGCGATGGTGAATGCGGTAGGCGAGGGTGAAGGGGGTGCGGGCCTCAAGGGCTGCCTGCACCTGCTCCCACACGCGATCAGCATCTTCGGGATGGATCATCTCCCCGTAGGTGAGGGAGGGATGATCGAGCAGTTGCTGGGGGCTGAGGCCGGTGATGGCCAGGCAGCCGTCACTGATGTACTCCATCGACCAGTGGCGGTTGTTGCGCGCGCGATAGACCATTGCGGGCAGCCCCTTGATCAGCCGTGTCAGGCTGCGCAGGTTGGCGGCGTCGATCTGCTCCTGCTGCACGCGCTCGCTGATGTCATGCACAGTGAGCGTGGCGGGCCAGGGCGATGCCAGCGAAAGTGACTGGCTGCGAACTTCACACCAGCGATAGTGGTGGTCCGCCCCCAAGATGCGCAATCGCCAGCAGTCAGGGCGTTCGCGGCGCGAAACGTGGCGGGCGAGCATGTCCCAGCGCGATTGATCCGCGGGGTGCAGGGCATCGCGCAGGCGCTGCGCTGCCGTGCCGTGTCCCTCCGCCCGAGGGGTGGTTGGCGTGTCTTCTCGTGGGCCGCCTAATTCGTGTCCGCTCAGGGCCTGCCAGCCGCGCGAGGCATACAGCAGGGTACTGTCGGCATCCACTACCAGCACGGCATCACTCAGGCCATCGAGAATTGCCTGTGCGCTGAAGGGCGAGGCAGTCGATGCGGTCGAGGCAATCGAGGCGGAGGCGAACTGTTCAAGAAAGCGCATCATCGCAGGCTCTCCTTTTCGGCCCGTGTCATGGCCTCTTTGGCGCTTGCCGCGTCCTTGGCGGGCGCTCGGCTGCCATCACTCGCTGGCGTCAGCGGGTGGGCGTAGACCCAGGCGGCCAGCTCCAGTCGTGAATGCAGGTTCAGCTTGCGCAGCAGATTCTTGACGTAGACCTTCACCGTGCTGTCACTGATGCCCAGTTCGCGGGCAATCAACTTGTTGCTGAGGCCGCGCCCGATCCATTTGAGGGTATCGCGTTCACGCTCGGTCAGGCCTTCGTACCAGTCGGCTGTCGCGGGCCAGTCAGTTGTCGTGGGTCGGTCGAGTGCGGGGGCCCCGTCGGGCGTGGAGCCACCAGGGGTATTCGCCGCGGCGGGCAGCGCCTCGGCCTGCTTCCGCTCCTGCTCCTGTTTATGTGTATATGCTGGCGAGTGTTCCTCGCGCTGGCGGTGATCCTGCTGCAGGCGTCTGGCCAGCAGCAGCAAGGTCTCTTCTTCCAGCCCCAGCTTGCCGTCGACCACGGCCTGAAGGCGCTCGAGTATGCGTTCGGGGTCGGTGTCCTTCATCAGGTAGCCATCCGCCCCTTGCTGGATGGCATCCAGCAGGTGGCGGCTGTCGTCGGATGCGGTCAGCAGCACAACCTTGAGAGCGGCATCACGCTGCTTGAGATGGCGCATCAGGGTCAGGCCATCAAGCTGCGGCATCTGCCAGTCGACGATTACCAGCTCCGGGGAGAGGGTGGGTAGGGCATCAAGCAGGTCGGTGCCGTCATCGAAGTCGGCCACGACCTCGAACAGGCCACCTTCACTCAAAAGCTCGGCAAGCCCGCGCCGAAACAGCGGGTGGTCGTCGACGAGCACGACTCTTGTCGGGGGTGTCGAGGGCATCTGGTGTGTCGAGGATGTCTGGCGAGTCACGGTCATGTGTCGCGGCGCTCCCAGCTCAGTGTCACGCGGGTACCGCCCTGGCGGGGTTGGGTAATGGCGAAGTCGGCTCCGATCTGGTATGCGCGATCCTGCATGATGCCCAGTCCGAAATGGGCGGGGGCGATGTCAGCAGGGTCAAAGCCGCAGCCGTTGTCCTCGATGGTCAGCAACACTCGCGCCGCCGGTGGATGCCCAGAGGATTGGTAGAGCAATTGCAGGCGCAGGTGGGTGGCTCGGGCATGGCGCACGCTGTTGGTCATCGCTTCGCGCACGATGAACATCACCTGCAGGGCCTGGGCATCGGGGAGGTGCAGCGACTGGATGCGGTTGTCGAGCTCGAACACCATCCCCGAGCGTGTCTCGAATTCCTCGATCAAGTTGTCCAGCACACAGGCCAGCGGCGCGTCTCCCCAGGTGGCGTGCGCACCGTTGATCAGTTCCCGGGTCTGGCGGAAGGCGCGCCGGGCCTGGGTATGCACGTCCTCGGCCAGTGCCTGCACGTCCTGTGGCGCATGACGAGCGGCGCGAGTCAGGCGTGCGCTCTGCATCTGCAGATAACTCAATTCCTGGGCGAGGGTGTCGTGCAGCTCCGCGGCCAGATGTCGGCGTTCGTTCTTCAGTGCCTGCGCCACCGCTGATTTCGTGTCTTCGGCATGACGCGCCTGTTGCTGCTGATGCAGTGCCAGGCCACGGCTCAGGGTATTGATGACGACGTTCGCCAGCCCTGACTCGATGGCTGCGGCTGTCGGCTCTCCAAGCCACAACCAGTCATCGCCCGTCGCCCCTCTGCCCGTCTCCCCTCTATCAGTGGCGTCCGTGAGGGCGATCAGCAAGCCACCTGGCGTGCCGTCCATGTCAGACACCTGCTGTCGGGCGTCGGGATCGCGACCGCGACTGATATCCCTGACGACTTCCTGCAATCTCTCACGCGTAGCGGCTGGCAGGGCGAGGCCAATGGGGGAAATCACCTCATGGGTCGCCTGACCGAGGGCGCGATGCACGACACAGAGTTCGCCAGTTGCGAAGTGAGCCGCACCGCTGTCAAGACAGCCGTTCAGCATGTCCAGCAGCTCTCTCAGCACGGATGGCAACGCCTCCTTGAGGTCAGCGCAGGTAGCGATGTGCAAGGTGATGGCATCGAGGTGGTGCCTGTCACGCAGATCAGGCGGCGGGATGGTAGCAGGATGAACGGGAGGCTCGGCACCGGCGGGACAGACTTGTGCGCGCTGGGCTTCAAGGCGATGGGCTATCCCTTGCAATGCAGGCGCCTTGCCTGCCTTCGATGCGCCGAGACTGAGTGCCATGCGAGTTCCTCTGTCGTTTCGCCGCCCCTGCGGCGCGCCCTGATTCGAGTGTCACACCAGCAAGCTTCATGCCAGTGAACGGCTTACCCCTTCATGGGTACCTCTCTTGATGGATTGTCGACGCCTCTACTGTGAGTAAATTTAATTAACCATGAAGAACGTGGTGCGTCACAGAAGGGGGCATGCACCATCCAGGTACATCGGGGAGCTGCTTCGCCCCATCACGTGTGCAACGCCGAACCCACTTGCCATGACAACAAGAGGTATCACCACGATGGAGCTTGCAGTCGAGATACCCGCTGCCACGCCGTGCCAGCCGTATCGTTACCGAATACCCGGGCTGGATGCGCTGGCGCTGGAGCTGTCGCCGGGAGACAGCGTGCAGGTGTCATCTGCCGATGGGGCCCAGGCCTGCGAGTGGCTGCTATTGCCGCCAGGGGGGCGGGAGGGACAGAACAGTGTGGCTGAGGCTGGAGAAGCAGGCGCTGGAGAGGCTTCAGACAACGTCGATGCAGTGATACTCGCGCGCTACGCCAGCATCACCTGTCTGGAAGAACATGCCTTTGCCAGCCAGCCGCAAGGGGGAGAAGAGGGTGAGGCCGAGCAGGCACGAAGCCCGTTCACCCAGCAGCGTCTGGCAGCGCTGGGAGTCGCGCAGGTGCCATTGTCGCAGTGGCAGAGCCTGTCAGCCGCCGGGTTGCCGGCCGAGATTCGCTGGCCTCGTGAAGCGCCAGCCGCGCGCCTGATTCTGCTGGCCCCCGGCAATGACATGTTGCTCGATGGCAAGCATCTGGCCACTGAGCTTGAGGTCGCGCACTTCTGCGAGGGGCTGGTGGGGCAGGAGCAGCTGCCAGTGCCATTGGCGCCGATCAAGCAGGAGACGAGAGTCGCGGCGGGCACGGTCGAGGTCTATGAAGTCAAGAAGGGCGAGTGGATCCAAATCATCGATGTCGCCGGTCGTCAGTGTTCCGACTTCGTGGCCTTCGATGCCAATGCCTGGGCACAGGGCGAGGAGCTGGGACTGGATGGCGGTGCCACGCGCAGCCTGTCCGGCCACTGCATGCCAAATCCGGGGCTTTATTCAGTGTTCTTCGATCAGCACATGCACCCGATGCTGGAAGTCGTACAGGACACGGTGGGCCGCCATGACAGCTTCATGCTGGCCTGTTCGCCGCAGTATTACGAACACCACGGCTACTTCGGCCACGATAGCTGCACGATCAACTTCAACAATGCCCTGTCCGCGTCTCACGGCATCCGACAGCGCGCCAGCTGGCCGGCGATCAACTTCTTCTTCAATGCCTATGTCGAGCCCTGCGGCACTCTGGCGGTGGATGAGCCCTGGTCGCGTCCCGGTGACTATGTGCTGCTGCGCGCCGACCGTGACCTCATCTGTGCCTCATCGGCCTGCCCGGACGACATCGATGCCGCCAATGGCTGGGTGCCGACCGATATCCATGTGCGTATCTACGCCGCTGAACATGACTTCCCCCGCGGTATCGCCTATCGCAACCGGCCCGAGGAATTGCCGCGCATGACACTGCCCACCGCCTTTCACCCCTGCACGTCCGCCTTGACCAAGCAGTTCATCGATTACCACGGCTACTGGCTGGCCACCCATTACGAAGGGTGGGGCGCGCGGGCCGAGTATCTGGCCTGCCGCGAGCGGGTCGCGATGATGGACCTTTCGGCACTGCGCAAGTTCGAGGTCGCCGGACCGGACGCCGAACGCCTGCTTCAGTACGCGCTGACGCGCAATGTGCGACGGCTTTCCATTGGCGAGGTGGTGTACTCGGCCATGTGTCAGGAAACCGGCGGCATGCTCGATGACGGTACCCTGTTCCGCATGGGCGAGCAGACCTTCCGCTGGATCTGTGGTGATCCGGCCAGCGGCCAGTGGCTCAGGGACCTTGCCCAGCGCCAGGGCTATCGCGTCACGGTGCGTGATTCCACCCATCAGCTGCACAACATCGCCTTGCAGGGGCCGAAGAGTCGTGAGGTGCTGGCGCCGTTGATCTGGAATGCGCGTACCCAGCCGGACGTCGAAGGGCTGGGCTGGTTCCGGTTCATGATCGGTCGTCTGTCAGGCCCGGATGGCATCCCGATGATGGTGTCGCGTACCGGCTATACCGGTGAGCTCGGCTATGAAGTCTGGTGTCATCCCAAGGACGCCCCATCCGTGTGGGAGGCGATCTGGGCGGCGGGTGAGCCTCATGGCATCGCGCCACTGGGACTGGATGCCCTCGATATGCTGAGAATCGAGGCGGGGTTGATCTTCGCCGGCCATGAATTCTGCCCGCAGACTTCCCCCTATGAGGCGGGCATCGGCTTCACCGTGCCGATGAAGAGCAAGGAGGATGACTTCGTCGGGCGGGCAGCGCTGCAACGCGAGACGCCGGAATCACGGCATCGTGTGATGGGCCTGAAGGTGGCCAGCAGCGAGCTGGTCAGCCATGGCGATCTCGTCTATCACGGCCGCTATCCGGTGGGCGTGGTTACCAGTGCCACCCAGTCGCCGCTGCTCGGTCGCTCCATCGCGATGTGTCGCCTGGCGCCGGACTTCGCAAGCCCGGGTACCCAGCTCGAGATCGGCCAGCTGGATGGCCATCAGAAGCGCCTCGCCGCAGAGGTGGTGACATTGCCCTTCCATGACCCTGAGCGCCTCAAGGTGCGTAGCTGATCCTTCTGCAATGAGGGGGAGCATGAGAGAGGAGTCGCGAGCAATGACTTGCGTATATGCAGCGCCCTGCAAGTCATCTCTCGGTGCATGCCGTGACCGGCATGCCTCATTAATGCCCATCCTCCTCGCAGGGAAGGCTTCAGGGGCTTCATATCTGAAGAGGAGTTCTCGGTTTCAAGAATAATTCAGTGAAAACAGAGAGTTGCTGAGGGTGGTCAATTTTGATCATCTGGCATGTCGCTTGCTTTATCCAGCAGGTCCCCTTGAAAAACAACAACAACCCCCGGACGGGCAGTGTCGCTTGCACAGTGAAGCGCGCTGATCCACAGGCTCCGGTAAAGGAGAAAAGACGATGGATGAAAAGACGTTGCAAAGCATATTGGATATGCATCAGGCGATGAACATCGAGGTGTTCTATTGGTGGTGTACCGCCATCATGTTCCTGATCCATGCAGGCTTTCTGGCCTACGAGATAGGTGCCTCCCGTTCCAAGAATGCCTTGGCATCCGGCATGAAGAACGTGCTGACGCTGGCCTCGATCATCCCCGCCTTCTACTTCGTGGGCTGGTGGATCTACAACGCCTTCCCCAACGGGCTGATCCCCATCGAGGCCTCCGCCGCTCTGCCGTGGAGCGCGAGCATGCGACCCGACGCCGATGACATGGGCACCGGCATCTTCTTCGCCGCCTTTGCCCTGTTCGGCGCGACCACCGGCTCCATCCTCTCGGGGGCGGTGATCGAACGCATCCGTCTGGGGGCCTTCCTGATTCTGGCAGTGATTCTCGGTGCCGGTGTCTGGATCATGGCGGGCGCCTGGGGCTGGCATCCGGATGGCTGGATGCTGCACAAGCTGGGCTACCACGATGTCGGCGCCGCCGGTGTGGTGCACGCCGTGGCCGGCTTCTTCGCGCTGGGCGTGCTGCTCAATCTGGGCGCGCGTATCGGCAAGTACAGTGACGATGGCAAGCCGCAGGTGATCGCGCCGCACAACATGCCGATGACCTTGATCGGCCTGATGCTGATCATCGTCGGGTTCTTCGGCTTCCTGGGCGGCTGCATCATCTTCAACACCGGTGATATCGGCTGGACCACCATCTACGGCAATCGCACCAACCTCTCTGCCTTCGCCTTCAATACCCTGATGGGCTTCGGTGGCGGCGTGATCGGTGCCTATCTATCCTCGCGTGACCCGTTCTGGACCATGTCCGGTGCACTGGGCGGCATCATCACCGTCGCGGCGGGGCTGGATCTCTACAACCCGGGGCTGGCCTTCGTGCTGGCGGTCACCGGTGGCGCCCTGATGCCGAAGATCGGCGCGCTGCTCGAGAAGCGTGGCCTGGATGACTCCGTCGGCGCCTTCGCGGTGCATGGCTTCTGCGGCTTCTACGGCGTGGTACTGGTGGGTGTCTTCGCCGCTGGCTTCCCGAATGTCGGCGAAGGCGTGCCGGACATCTCCTTCACCGGCCAGCTGACTGGCGCAGTCGTGATGGCAGTGACGGGCTTCGTGCCGGGCTGGGGTGTCGCCTACGTGCTCAAGAAGCTCAATCTGCTGCGTGTGCCGCCGCATGTCGAAGTGCTCGGACTGGATCTGTTCGAAGTCCCGGCCAAGGCCTACCCGGAGAGCATGGCAACCGAGTCATCTTCCAGTGTACCGGCTCGTTCCGGTGGGGTGGTCGCGGCGCCAATGGACAAGCGTCCGGACATCAGCTGAGCCTTGGTAGCTGAGTCCCGGCGCACCTTCTGAAGGGGCCGGTCTGTCGAGATGATGTCGAGATAAGAGCTGACTGGCCCCGTTATTGCAGTACTGGTAGAGCCAACCGATATTCGCTTTCGCAAGGAGCCTTGCAATGGAAACTGTCGATACTGTGGTACACGCTGGCAACTACGCCTTCTTCTTCAGCAACTCTGGCGCCGTAGCGGTGTGCCTGCTGGTCGCCGCTGGCGTCTGCATTGCGCTGAGCGCCAACATCCTGCGTCACGAGAAAGCATCCTTCGAGAGCAAGAAGACGCCGTGACCCTCCGAGGATCACGACCCTTGCGCGGGCACTAGGTGCTTGCCAACGGTGCTTGCCAATGACACATCAAACGCCGCAGCGCTCAGCGCTGCGGCGTTTTTGATAGGAGTCGTGCACCCGAATGACTTTGCGCGAAGCCCGAACGACTTTACGTGAAGCCCGAACGACTTTGCGCGAAGAGAGCGTGGTGCGCGTCACGCAGTCGTCACCTGAGAGCTTGATAATGGCGGCCCCTCAAGGTGGCACTCATGGAACGCGCGATAGCATGAAATTGATTCATCTGACCGACACCCATCTGGTCGCTCCTGACAAGCGACTTTACGGGCTGGACCCACGTGCACGGCTGGCGGCTGCCGTCGCCGATATCAATCTGCACCACGGCGATGCTCAGGGCGTGATCATCAGCGGTGACCTGACCGATCGCGGTGAGCCGGCCGCCTTCCAGGCGCTGCGTGAGGTGCTGGAAGAACTGTCGATGCCGTATTTCCTCGGCATGGGCAATCACGATGCGCGTGAGACTCTGCAGGCCGCCTTCCCGGAGCTGCCCCGTGATGACGGAGGCTTCGTACAGTATGCGCATGCCTTCGGCCCCGACACCGATGATTGCGTGCTGGTGATGCTCGATTCAGCCGTCGCGGGTGAGCATGGCGGTCTGTTTTGCGAGTCCCGTCTGGCGTGGCTGGATGCCTGTCTGGCCGCGCATCACGATCGCCGTATCCTGCTGGCGCTGCATCATCCGCCCATGGCCCTCGGCATCCGTTATATGGACGACATCCGCTTGCAGAATCCACAGGCGCTGCATGAGGTGATCCAGCGGCATGGCAACGTCGAGCACTTGCTGTTCGGGCATGTGCATCGTCCGGCCAGCGGTGTCTGGCGGGGGCTCTCGTTCTCGACCTTGCCGGGCGTCAATCATCAGGTCGGACTGGATCTGGCCTCCGCAGCGGACTGTCTCGCCGGCAGTCATGAGCCGCCGGCCTATGGCGTGCTGATGATAGGCGAGGAGCAGGTCGTCAATCACCTGCACCTCTACATGGATGACAGTCGCCGCTATTTCTTCCACGACACGCTCGAAGCCGCCCAGTCGCTGGAGGCGCTCGATGAATTGATCGCTCTGCAGCGCGATGAGCGGATTCCGACTCGCGAGCGCGAGCCGTTGAGCAATACCTTGCAGGCAGCTGAGGCAGCAAAATAATGAACAAGGCGTTATATGTCTTTGATTTTGATGGTGTGATTGCTGACAGCCTGACACTGTGCCTCAAGGCCTGCACACATGCGGCGCATCTGGAAGGGCGGACGATCGTGCTGGAACGCGATAGCTGGGAGTCGCTGGACAACGTGACCTTCGAGGAGATGGCGCGTATGCAGGGCTTTGCGGGCGAGGCCGTCGCGCGCTTTGCCGCACATGTCTTTGCCTATACCCGCCAGGCGACGCCGCCGGCGGTCTTCACCGGCATGCGCGAGGCCTTGTCGGCACTCGCCGAACAGGGCGACGTCATGGTGCTGTCGGCCAATCACAGCGAGATGATTCGTGCCACGCTCGCCGCCGCCGGCCTGGCGGATTGCGTGTCACAGGTGCTGGGCGGTGAGATCGCTGGCAGCAAGGGGGCCAAGCTGGCGCGTCTGTTGGCAGCGCCGCAAGTGGCGGTGGAGCGCAGCTGGATGGTGGGCGACGCCGTCAGCGACATTCGCGCCGCGCACGAGGCGGGGTGTCGTGCCGCTGCGGTCAGCTGGGGATGGCAGAGCCCCGAGCGCCTGGCCAGCATGGCGCCGGAGCGGGTCATCGCGCAGCCGCAGGCGTTGATATCACTTTGCGATATGCCAAGCAGCGACAGTCGCGAAGCGGTATAGGGCGTGAGCAGGGCGGCCGCAAGGCGCAGGCCTTTGCGCAGCTTGCTCTGATTCACTCATGCACTTGTGAGCTGCTGCACGTGTGAGCTGTTGTACTTGTGAAGTGATAGAACGATGCCGCCGAGTCGTGTCATGACTCGGCGGCATCGTTGCCTGGCGGATCAGGAAGCTCGTCGTCTCAGATGGCTTGCTCGCTCAGACGGCTGCTTGCTGTGACGGCCTGCTCAGGCGTCGTCAGTCGTGAGCTGCGCGGTGGTAGCTCTGTCGTCGCCCGTTTGTCTGGCGCTCTTGTCGGGCTGCGCCAGGAAGGCTTCCAGTGAATCATCCATCGCGTCGAGCCAGGGCGTGTGATGAGGAGGGGCCAGTGTGCCGGTCATCAGCGAGCGATAGGAGTGATCACGGAACGTCATGATGTTCTCATGCTTGTGATGTTCCCACTCGAGGAAGGTGCGATTGACGCCGTCGATATCGAAGCTCGGATAATCCGTCTCCGAGATCAGTGACTTAACGTAATCGCCCTGGAACAGGATCATTGATTCATCACTGTCCAGAGTCTCTTCCCTGTCACGCCATGACTGACTATCCGCCTGCATTGCCTCGCGGCTGGGCAGCGCGATTTCCCCGAGAATCACGTCACGCACCCACCATGCCTGGGCATCGAACATGTTGAAGGTGTACCACTGGTCCTGCATGCCGAGATAGAACAGGCGTGGGTTGGCTTCCCAGGCAGCGCCCTTGTAGAGACCGAGCGGCCACATGCGGTTGCCTGTCTTGAGGCGCAGTGGCTCATCCAGGAAGGGGAAGTGGTGGAGGTAGCCGGTACACAGGATGATGGCATCGATCTTCTTGCTGGTGCCATCGCGGAAATAGGCAGTGTCGCGGTCCACCTTGAGCAACAGCGGCTTCTCTTCCCAGTTGTCCGGCCAGGCAAAGCCCATCGGGGCGGTGCGATAGCTGGTGGTGATGCTGCGAGCGCCATATTTGTAGCACTGTGAGCCGATATCTTCGGCAGAGTAGCTGCTGCCGATCAGCAGCAGGTCCTTGCCCTTGAATTCCAGCGCGTCGCGGAAGTCATGAGCATGGAGAATACGGCCATTGAACTGCGAGAACCCCGGGAATTCCGGAACATTGGGAGTCGAGAAGTGACCGGAAGCGACGATGACGTGATCAAACTGCTCCTGAACGACCGCATCGGCCTGCAGATCATGGACACTGAGGGTGAACTGCTCGCGGGTGTCGTCAAAGCTGACGTGGCGCACCGGGCAGTTGAAGCGGATGTACTTGCGCACGCCTGCCTTCTCGACCCGACCCTTGATGTAGTCGAAGACCACCGCACGTGGCGGGTACGAGGCGATGGGATGCCCGAAATGCTCCTCGAAGGAATAATCCGCGAACTCCAGACATTCCTTGGGACCGTTGGACCACAGGTAGCGATACATGCTGCCGTGGACGGGTTCACCATTCTGATCGAGACCGGTGCGCCAGCTGTAATTCCACAGGCCACCCCAGTCACTCTGTTTTTCATAACAGACTATCTCGGGAATATCGATACCCTTGTCAGCGGCAGATTGAAAAGCGCGCAGCTGTGCCAGGCCACTCGGCCCTGCGCCAATGATCGCAATGCGTTTTGTCATGGGTATTTCCTGTTGAGACTGTAATGAGACGTCATGTTCCGTGAACCCCGTGTTGCGGGATGTCGTGTTGACCAGGTGCTTTTTCCTATGTAGTGGAACGCGATAATAATGAACATTATCCAGCGCTTGGGTGGCCTGGAAAGGTAAGAAAACCAGTTGACTGGCCACTTGTAATTTCGCTGAACCTGAACACGGAAGCCGTATTTTTCTTGCCTTGAGGGCATCCTGCGGCTCACGGAACGTGGGGCATCCTCGCAGAAATGATGCGTCATCTCAAATGTGAAGCATTGATTATGAGTGTATGAAGTGTACACGATAACGAGAGTATTTAGACTTTAGTTGCAAGATTGTTTTAGGTTGTATCTCTTTACAAAGGTCAGGAAGAAGGATGTGGTTTGTTGGCTCATGGTTGCGGTGGTTTTTGTTCAAGTTATTGATTTAGATGATATTTTTATATTTCTGAGGTGGTTTTGCATGGAATTGTCCAGCTTGTTATCTGTGTGAAAAAACTGGCTTGTTTTCTGTGTAGAAAGAAAGAAGATTTTCGTGTTGCAATGCCGATTCCAGGCTGGATGAATTTTTGACTTTTCAAGGCATGCCGAGTCAAACGGCTGGAGGGGGATAGCCTGTTCGTCAAGCAGGTAGGTGCTCGTAATTTTGAGGTTTGGGGTAAACAAGGGAGTGCGAAGGATGGAGGATTGGTATCAGAGTAGTGAGTGGCGGGTGAATGGAGAAAGATCCAGGGGCCGAAGGGAAAAGGGTGACAGATTATGGAATGATTCTCGCTGGAGGAATTTCTAGAGTATCTGCTGGTGTTCACTCGCCAGGCCAGCGACGAGAGGGCAAGCGGAGGTTGATCACTTTACATGCCGAAAGGGCGTATACTGGGTGTGATAGAGAAGCTACAGGAGAAGACACCATGACTCACAAGCGCAAGGTGCAGGACAACGCCCTCAAGGCAGTGCTGCGTACCCCGATGTTCAAGCAACGTGTGGTGAAGGCGCGCAAGGGCAAGGGCAGCTATCAGCGCCAGGGCAAGTCGCAGGGAAACAGGGGCGGCAGTGAAGCGCCTTCAGTCAGTGTGCACAACGCTGCCTGAAGACGCTTCATTGGTGCGGTTTCCCACGACCTGACTTGCATCACTGCAAGGGGCTGAAACATGAACGCCGCAGCGTCAGCGCTGCGGCGTTCTGCATCTGTCCTACTGAAAACGTCTCAGTTCGAGAAGTGCGCGTTCCAGGTCTCGGCGCGCGCGGCGTCGCGGGCTTCATAGTCGGCCAGCACCGTCTCCAGTTCGCCCAGTGATTCATGCTCACGATCCTCACCCAGCTGCGTCAGGCGCAAGGTGTACCAGGCTGTCACACCGCCTTCCGGCGGCGTGCTGAAACGCGGGAATTCCGGCGCGGGACATTTTCCGGCCTGCCAGAGGGCGGGCAGGGACGGGTGCAGCGCCAGTGGGCGGGCCAGGCCGACGAGATCGACGGCGCCCTGTGCCACGGCGTCTTCGGCCTGCGCGAGTGTCTTGAAGCCGCCGGTTGCCATCAAGGGCAGGGTCGTCATCTCGCGTGCACGCTTGGCGAATTCGATGAAGTAGGGGCCGCTGGCGCTGGCATCCGACGCGGAGTTCGCGCCGGGGAAGTAGGTGCCACCACTGATGTCGATCAGATCGATGGGCAGTTCATCGAGTGCCGCTATCACCGGCAACGCTTCGGACTCCTCGAAACCGCCTTGCAGTTGGTCACTGGAGTTGAGTTTCACCATGACCGGGTAGTCGTGGCCGACGGCCTCACGCACGGCAATGATCACCTCACGCATCAGGCGCATGCGGTTGTTGAGGCTGCCGCCGTAGTCATCCGTGCGCTGGTTGAAGAGGGGAGACAGAAACTGGCTGAGCAGGAAACCGTGTGCCGCATGTACCTGTACCCCGCCAAACCCGGCTTCACGGGCCAGGCGAGCCGTCGTTGCCATGGCAGCAGGCAGTGCCTTGATGGCCTCCAGACTCATGGCCTCGCAACGTAGCCCGGGAATATCCAGGGCACTGGGGCCATGCGCCTTGCTGGTCGGTGGGTAGGCCATCGCACCGGCGTGGCCGAGCTGCAGCCAGAGGTCTGCACCGTGCTGTTGACCGCGCTGGGCCAGTTGCGTGAAGGCTGTGAGATCGGATTGCGCGCTGAGCACTAGATTGCCCGGTTTCTCGGCATGGTGGTGGTCAGGCTGTACCTCACCGACCAGCGACGCCGCCACGCCACCCTCTGCCCAGCGCTCGTAAAGGCGCAGCTGTGCCTGACTGGGATGCCCCGTGCCATCGCCGAGAGAATCCGACATCGCAGCCTTGACGATTCGGTTGGCGAGCACCCGGCCGCTTGGCAACGTGAAAGGGGTAAACAGGGCGGGGGCTGTCGGCTGGTCTGTCATGGTGGCGATGTCTCTCTTGGTGCGGGTTAAGTAAAAGATGTGGCAAGGAATATGCTGAGCAATGTGACACTGAATCTGTCATTTCAGGAACTGATGACAGGGTGACATGCCTTGCGGACAGTGATAATCCGTTGTGCGCGCACAGTATCCGTGAGCAAATGGAACATATGAAAACGCATACGGACCTCGACATCTTTCACGCCGTCGTCGACGCCGGCACCTTCACCGGGGCGGCGCGCCAGCTTGGCATTACCCACTCCGCGATCAGCAAGCGCATCGCGCAGCTGGAACAGCGCCTTGGTGCCCAGTTGTTGATTCGCTCCACTCGGCAGATGCGCTTGAGTGAAGCAGGGCAGCTCTATGCCCTGGAGACGCGCGAGTTGCAGGAGCGCCTGCGTAATGTGGAGCAGGAGATCGCCGAAGGCAGCGGCGCGCTCAAGGGGCGCATTCGACTCTCGTGTTCTAATGCATTGGGCAAGCTGCAGGTGATGCCCCTGCTGTTGCGCTTCATGGAGCGCTATCCCGAGGTGATCGTGGACCTGACGCTGTCGGACGCGGTGGTCGACCTGGTCCATGAAGGAATGGATCTGGCGATACGCAGCACCGCACAGCCCGAGCTCGGCCTGATCGCCAGGCGGTTGGCCACCAACCATCGCGTCATCTGTGCATCACCGGACTATCTGGCAAGCCACGGCACGCCGCGCTCAGTGCCGGATCTGGCGGAGCATGTCAGCCTGATCCTGAATCTCCCCGGCGGCTTCAATGCCTGGGGGCTCAAGTCACTGCCCGACATGCGTTGCGGCTTCCTCTCCAATTCCCTGGAAACCCTGCACGCAGCCTGCCTGGGCAGCCGCGGCATTGCCTGTCTGCCGCACTACCTGATCGCCGATGATCTGGCTTCTGGACGCTTGATCCCGCTGCTGGAAGACATACGTGGGGACGGCGCAGATACCAGCATATACATCGTCCGCCCGGAGACGCAGATTCTTCCTCGGCGAGTGAGGGTGCTGATGGATGCCTTGATAGAGGGATTTGAAACCGGCTAGGAGGCGTTTGCCAAGGGCATGACGTATCTGGTGATCATCAAGGTCATTACATGACATATTATCCCAAGGAGAGATAACAGGATTTCAGTGACGTACATCATGGAGCGATACATGTCACAGATTGGACGCAATAGATTGGCGGTACTTATTGATGCTGACAATGCGCAGGCTGCTATCTGCGAAGCGCTGCTGGCAGAGATTTCAAAGCTGGGGGTCAGCACCATCAAGCGGGCTTACGGAGACTGGACGACGCCGAATCTCGCGCCCTGGAAAGAGCATCTTCTGCGTCATGCCATTCATCCGGTTCAGCAGTTCAGCTATACCCAGGGCAAGAATGCAACTGACTCTGCGTTGATCATCGATGCCATGGACTTGCTGTACTCGGGGAACGTGGAGGGGTTCTGCCTCATCTCTTCGGACAGCGACTTTACGCGCCTCGCGGCTCGTTTGAGAGAGAGCGGCATGCTGGTGTATGGCTTCGGTGAAGACAAGACGCCTCAGCCCTTCGTGTCTGCCTGTGACACGTTCATCTACAGCGAAGGACTGCGCAAGGTGGCTGAGAAGCCCGTCCCGGCCATGCCAGTCAGCAAGCCGGCTGTTGAGCCGGTAGCCCTCGTCAAGCCGACCAAGACACAGCGACAGTTGAGGTCGCATATCTTGAATGCGGTGAATGAACTGCAACAAGTTGATGGTTGGGCTCCCCTGTCAGCAGTTGGTGGATATCTAAAGAAGAAGATGCCTGACTTGAAACCGTCTGATCATGGTGCCAGCAAGCTTGGAGCGATGATTCAGAAACTGGATTATCTGGATGTATGCCGTAGGCCTGTTAAAGGGGGAAGTATGCATTTCTATATCCGAAAAAAGAGTAGCCAGCCTGCAAAGGCCAGCTAATCAGGAAATCTCTTGATAGAGGTCGTCAGTCACAGAAGCTGATGGATAATAATCGGTCGGTATTTCCAGATAGTGAGCCGTAGGCGCTTTACTCAGCCGCCATCATTCGCTCGTACAGACCATCCTTGAGCAGGCTGCGCTGATGCTTGAGTTGGTGCATGGAGTCATCGCCGATCGGCGATTCATCGACTTCCAGGGCATGAATCTCGGTGTCTATGCGGGTATAGGCTTCCGCGATGCGGGCGAACTCTTCATTGCCGTTGATCAGGCGCAGAATGAGTTCACGTTGCTGAGGGAAGTCGTTGCACAGGGAGTGGTCATCGATATGCATGGTGTGGCTCCGAAATAGGGGGGGAGAATCCAAAAAGAGGGAGTGTTGCCACTCCCCGAAAGGGCATCCTTGCTTACGTTGCAGGACGTATTCTCAAACGATGGACTGGAAGTCGATCACGATCTGGTCCCAGCTGCGCTGGGCGGTCATGTCGTTTTCGACATCGCTGTCATAGGCATTCTGGAAGCGCTTGATGGCGGCGGTCTGGCGGGTGGCCTGATAGAGCCAATAGGCCTCTTACTTCAGGAATGGCGCCTTTCTGTTCAGCCCGGAACGTCGTAAATTTCTTGTATATCATTAAGTTATCTCGGTTCGTTCACTGCCCGTCGTGTGTGATTAACGTTAGCACCGAGTCCGGGGATTGATTACCGAGAGATTGGAAGAAAGAAATTATTCGATTGCTTGAGAGTAGGTGTTCGCAAGAGGAATCAATGGGTTATCAGGCGGTATCAACAAACGCCAATAAAAAAAGTCCCGCGATAGTCGTATCTGGCAACGACTGTCACGGGACTTTTGCCTTCGAGCGAGTCACAAGCGTGGAGGGGCGAGCCTAGCCCTTGCTGTCGCCAGGGCTCTTGGCAGAGTCTTTGGAAGAGTGCTTGGAAGAACCCGCATCTTTCTCGGATCGCTCGTAGACGGGCAAAGCACCTTCATCAGAGCCAGTTTCTTCACCCGGGACAGCATCTTCACCAGCAGCCGTTGCAGTGGAAGGCTGGGGACTTGAGGTGTTGGCACCGATACGCTTGGTCCAGCGCTGGCGGGCAAAGCGGCGCAGATTGGCCACGTTGTCCGTCTCGTCGATGATGTCCTCGCCCAGTATCGTCTCCATCACGTCTTCCAGCGTGATGACACCCAGCCAGTTGCCGAGGTTGTCGTAGACCACGCACAGATGCTGGCGTTCGCGCTGCATGAGCCCAAAGGCATGCTCGACGTTGTCTTCGGCGTGCAGCTCGCTGATCGGGCGCATCAGATCCTTGAGCGGGGTGGTGGGCTCTGCCTGATGGGCATCGGTCCGGTGAATCATGCCCAGCGTTCGCTCATCGTCGGTCATCACCGGGTAGCGGCTGAAGGGCCAGATCGTCAGCTGGTCATTGAATTCGGCCACGCTCATCTCGGGGCTGACCGTCTGGCAGACAGGGCGCGGCGTCAGCACGTCACGCACCTTCATTTCATGCAGATTGAGGATGTTGGTGATGACGCGCTGTTCATCATTTTCCAGGGCTTTCTTGTCTAGCCCCATCTGGGCCAGTGCCTTGATCTCGCCACGCACATCGATGTCATGGGCATCCTTGCCGATGCGCGAGGTGATCAACTCCGACAGCCAGATCAGCGGCTTGAGCGCGATGACCATGGCATTGAGCACCCCGGGCAGCATCGGCGACAGCTGACGCCAGTAGGTGGCACCGATGGTCTTGGGGATGATTTCCGAGGCCACCAGGATCAGCAGCGTCATCACCGCCGAGGCCACGCCGACCCAGGCTTCCCCGAAGACGACCGATACCTGCGCGCCCACCCCCGTGGCACCGACGGTATGCGCGATGGTATTGAGCGTCAGGATGGCGGCCAGCGGCTTGTCGATATTGTCCTTGAGCTTGGCCAGAGCGGCGTGGCGCTTGGGGTGCTGGTCTCTCAGGCTTGCCACATAGCTGGGGGAGAGAGACAGCAGCGCCGCCTCGAGCACGGAGCAGATGAATGAGATGCCAATCGCGATGGCAGCGAACAGGATCAACAGAAACATGAGGCGTGCTCCTTGGGGGGAAAGGCATCCATTAGTGACATAAGGCGCAGCACTGTCAAACCCGTGAATTCTCGCGGAGTTTTCAGCCTGCTGGCCAAGCTTGCCAGCCTGTGACGCAAAGTGCCGTTGACTCGAGGGATGCAAGAGGGCTGCAAAAGGGGAAAAGGCTTTACATGAGACAAGATGCAATACTTATATGATAATGAGATTGTTTTGCTTTCGGCAATCATTGTATTTTGTGTTCGCCAGCCGTATTCGCAAGCCACGGCCTGGCATGGCCGCTGAGTGGCACCGTGCGTCCCTTCAGCCGTCAGTGCGACCCGCAGCAGGCGGTAGGCCTTCACCAGGATTCACATTGCAGGGATTTGCAGCGACATGTCACAGCCGCTTGGAGACATAGCCGACAGTCGGATTACACGCCGCGTCATGGCCTCACCTCAACAGCGCCCTTCATCGCTCAGCGAGCGGCGAGGCTGGCGAGCAGCGAAATATCCGCATTGCGAGGGGCAGGTGCATGACCTGCATCCCTGGCGGGATGCGCATCTGACGCTGTGTGATCTCGAGGTGTCACGCGCCTATCACGGCCAGCATCAGTTTAACGAGGGTCTCTATCTCTGCCTGGTGCTGGAAGGACGGCTGACGCTATCAGGCGTGGACGGCGTGGGGGTCGACTTGCTCGCGGGGCAGGGGGGAATCTTTCGCCCGGCGAGAACGCAGTTTGCGCCGCCGACGCTGAAGAGCTACCACCCTGAAGGTCGCCTGCGCTGCTTGAGCTTGCATCTGGAGGGCGAGGCGAGCCAGTCGCTGCAGGTGCGACGCGGGCTGGCGAACTGGGATGCATTGCCGTGCACGCGCCTTTCCAGACCGATGGGCTGGACGCCGGGGCGCTGGCTTCATCAGCAATTGGATGAGTGTGTCAGAGTCCCTGGCAGTGATGGCGTACGCGGGGAGTGCGAGACGCCTGTGGTCACCGCCTGCGAGGGAGAGATGCTGGAGTGGCAGGGGATCGCGCTGCAGTTGTTGGGGGCGGCACTCAAGCGCCGCGCTGGTGAGGCGCAGGAGGTTTCGGCGTTCTCCGCAGCCGCCGCACCCCCTGCATCGCCATTGGCGTCCCCATCGCGCCCCCACGGCGCCTGTCGACATCTGGAGGCGGTGCGCCAGCGTCTTGCCGCCGTGCCGCATGGCGCACACTCGCTGGAGGAACTGGCGCGGCTGGCCTGCATGAGCCCCTCCGGCTTGCGCCACAAGTTTCGCCAGGCCTTCGGGCAGTCGCTGGGTAGTTATCAGCGCGAATGTCGCATGCGGTGTGCCGAGCAGGCTCTGCGTCGCGGGGTGAGCATTCAGCAGGTGGCGCATCAGGTGGGGTATGCCCATGCCTGCAACTTCGCCACGGCCTACCGGCGTCATTTCGGGGTGTCGCCACAGGCGGCACGAGCCAGGTTTCATCGCGTCGAGTGAGTCGTGATGGCGGCGAGCACCTGACAATGGGCTTGGGGTTGTCATAATACGCAAGCGGGCACCCAATGGGTGCCCGCTTGCGTATGTCGTACTTGAGAGTTGAGTGCTGGTGATGCCCGCTGGCCTTACAGGAAGGGAATCATCGGCAGCACCACGTCATCCAGCAGACCCGTCGGGTAGTGCAGATTCATCGCCGCCTGCATGCCGAGCAGGAAGACTGCAACGCCCAGCGCGAAGAGCCCTGCGAACAGCGGCGACTTGCGCGCGATGGTGAGCTGGAAGCCCAGGCAAAACAGCACGGCGGTGGAGACGAAGCCCAGCAGCGCACTGACGCCGATCAACACGAAGAAGCCGAGAACCACACCCACTGCCTTGAAGGCCGGTTGCTGGACGCGAATCATGCCGCGACGCCAGCCGTTGAAGACCACGGCGATCACCGAGAGCAGCGTGATGAAGGCGGCCAGCGTCGGGAAGGCCTTGCCCAGCGGCATCAGGTCCCTGACGTCATAGAGCGCCCACAGGGCGGCTGCGCCCATCATCAACAGCAGCAGGAAGTCGACGCCACCGAAGCCACGCGATTCCAGGACATCCTCTTCCGGCGACGGCGCAGTCTCGACCACTTCATGGGTCTGGCGACGACGCATGATCGCCTTGCGGATCACCGGCAGGAAGAAGGCCAGCAGGATCAGGCCGAGGATGATCAGCACGCCCGGACGCAGGAAGGCTTCGGCGCCGTGGAACTGCATGCTCTGATAGAAGTAGTTCTCGGCACCCGGTGCCAGCACGAAGCCGATCAGGAAGGCCGGACGCGACCAGCCAGCACTCTTGAACAGCACACCGATCATGCCGATCATGCCCAGCGCGGCCCAGTCACCCAGCGAGCGGCTGGCCTGGTAGGCAGCGAACAGGATCAGCACGGTGATGGCAGGGGCCAGAATGGCGAAGGGTACACGCGTCAGCTGCGCGACCGGACGCGCCAGCATCAGACACAGGCCCGCGCCCAGGATATTGGCCAGCGCCAGTGACCAGATGATGGTGTAGGTCATGTCCAGATTGGTGGTGATCATCGACACACCGGGTTCCAGACCCAGCAGCAACAGCCCACCCAGGAAGACCGCCGCCGTGCCGGAGCCTGGCACCCCGAACAGCAGTGTCGGCACCATGGCACCACAGGCGCAGGCATTGTTGGCGGATTCCGGCGCGATGACGCCGCGGATGTCGCCCTTGCCGAACTGGCTCGGGTCCTTGGCGGTCTTGACCGCGAAGCCGTAGGTGATCCAGTCGACCACGGAACCCGCCAGACCCGGAATGGTCCCGATCAGGCTGCCGATACCGGCACAGCGCGCGACCAGCCACTTGTTCTTGACCACATCCTTGATGCCGGCAGACCAGCCCTTGCCCAGGTCGGTGTTGCCGTTCTTGGCGATACTGCCACGTCCCAGCAGCAGCTCGACGATTTCCGGCAGGGCGAAGATGCCCAGGCCCAGCACGATCAGCGGCACGCCGTCGTACAGGTAGTCGATGTCCAGGTTCATGCGGTACTCGCCGGTCGCCGGTGCGGCGCCGATGGCACCGACCAGCAGGCCGAGGCCGCAGGCAGCGGTGCCCTTGAACAGGTTCTTGCCGGACAACACCGCCACCATCGTCAGGCCCAGCAAGGTCAACACGAACAATTCGGCTGACGAGAAGGCCAGTACGAGGGGGCGTGCGACGAGGATGAAGCCGGTCAGGATGATGGCGCCGATCACGCCACCACACAGGGAAGACAGGAAGGCACTGGTCAGCGCGCGGGCTGCCTGGCCCTTCTTGGCCAGCGGGAAGCCGTCCAGCACCGTGGCTTGCGACGCGCTGGAACCGGGAATGCCCATCAGGACAGAGGCGAAGGTATCGCCGGTGGGAATTACCGCGACCATGCCCATCAGCATACCCAGGGCGTAACCCGGGTCCAGTCCATAGAGGAAGGGCAGCAGCAGGGCCATGCCGGCGATGCCGCCCAGGCCGGGAATGATACCGACCAGCAGGCCGACGAAGATGCCGATCATCATGAACAGCAGATGCGTCAGCGTGAAGACGTGTCCAATGCTGGACAGGAGAGTGTCGATCATGGCGTTACTCAACCTCTTGTTCTTCTCTAGATGCTTCTCTAACACTCAGAGGCGGTGCCGGGGAGAGCATGGTGAGGCAGGGAGTGAAAGGCTCACGGGGCTGCTGGTCGGCAGCCCCGTGAGTGGGTCCCCATCACACCCGGGGGGTCAGACCGTTACGGGTGTGATTGCGCGCCTCAACGAGATTGCAGGCGGATATTGTGGCGTTCCATCAGCCAGTTCTTGACCCATTCGTGCTCGGCTTCGCTCAGCTGCATGGCTTCCTGAAGCTGGGTCGCGGCGGCCTTGCCGACCATCAGGCCATAGGGCCCGACCTTCTCGGCGGCCTCCTTGAGGAACTCGGGGTCCTTGGCCAGATCACGCGCGGCCTGGCGGTAAAGCTCCAGCAGCTTGGGGTCCACGTCCTTCGGCACCAGCAGCATCTTCTGCATGGCGTAACCGGAGGCGAAGAACTTGTGGAAGATCTGGTAGGCCTCGTCGTCACGTGAATGGCCTTCCTGGGCCAGATACAGTTCGGAGAAGGTCGGCAGGTCCGGGAAGGACGGATCGCGCTCGATATGGCCTTCGTCATCCATCACGCCAAGGCTGAACAGCGGTACGGCCTGGCCGGCGTCGACCAGCGGCGTGACGTTGCTCTTGTAGGCGGAGGTGGTCTGGAAGTCGAGGGCGACTTCGCCACGCTCGAAGGCCAGGCGGCCTTCACCACGGCTCTTCATGCCGAAGACCGGGTCGACCTGGAAGTCGAGCAGATCGAAGGCCATCAGTACCGGCATTTCGAGCCCGGTCGGGTTCTGGCCGGCGAACTTCACTTCCTGGGAGGCGAGGGCCTCGAGCGCACTGGCGCTGTCCTTGCCCAGCGAGCTTGAGGCGTAGACGACACCCCCTGTCGGTGCGGCGAAGATCGGCTCCCAGTCGGCATAGTCATAGCGCACGCGACGGTCGCGCAGCATGGCCGGATACTGGGTAGAGGCCGAGGTGACGACCATCTCGTCGCCGTCATCGCCGGCACGCTTGCTGAACAGGTTGACGCCGGTGATGGAACCACCGCCCGGGACGTTGTCGATGACGACAGCCGGGTTGCCCGGCAGGTCCTTGGTCACCCAGTTGGACATGAAGCGTGCCCAGACGTCCGTGCCGCCCCCGACACCGAACGGGACGGTCCAGGTCAGGGTATCGGGGACTTCCGCCGCGGCGTGAACGGCTGAGGACAGTGGCATCAGGCCCATGACGGGCAGCATGAAGGCCAATGCGGTGGTGCGGGCATGACGCTTGAGGGTCTGGCGCTTGGGGGTAGACACGATGATGGACATGGTCTGACTCCTGATTATTGTTGGAATGCGTTGTCGATCAGTGATGCGCTATCTGCATGGCGGCGCAGTCAGGCTATTTCGTTTAGCGAAAATTCATTGTAAATCAATATACTGCAGTACCTGCTCGTTGCCTGTCGACGAACTCTTCGCCTCTGGCGCTTGCCAGTGCGGTCGTCTGGCGTGTCATGCACGCCCAGGCATTTCCACCGAGTCGGGGAGGTTCAAGAACACCTCGCCACTCATGATCTTGCGTGCCGTGCGCAGCAGAGACACGCGGCTGGGGGTCATCGGGTCGGCATTGGCATGCTCGACCTCGACATCCAGAAATCCGGCGGGATGTTCCAGATGAACGTTTGCCGCCAGGCTATCCGGTGCCAGAGTGCCGGCCGCGAGTGCCACACGATTGGCCAGGGTGCCCGGGATGCTGGTCGCAACGGCCAGCGTGATGGCACCCGTGACGGCCAGGGCGCCATGGCAGCGATGCGGCACGAAGTAGCGGGCGCATAGAGTGCCGTCCTGGGTGCGCGGGGCGGAGAGGATCACCGGCTTGGGCAGCACCGAGCCGCTGACGTCGCCCATGCCCATCAATTCCCCCGCCTTGAGGCGAATCTGCTCGAGACGTGCCATCGCCTCGCGGTTGGCGTCCATCTCGGCCGGCGCTTCGTTGCCTGCCCAGCCCAGACTTGCCGCTTCGATCAGCACCACCGGCGTGGCGGAGTCGAGACAGGTCACCTCGACGCCATCAATCACGTCGATGACCTGGCCGCTGGGCAGCATCTTGCCGGTCTTGGCGCCCACCGCGCCGAGGAAGCCCAGCTTGATGGCGCTGCCGGCGCCGGGCACGCCACTGATGCGCGTGTCACCCTGGTAGGCCACCGCGCCACCGGGCGTCGGCACCTGGCTGTCGATCAGCGTGCGGGTATTGAGGTTGTGGATCCGCAGACGCGTCAGGTCACCCTGTGGCGCAATCATGCCGGTCTCGATGGCGTAGGGGCCGACGGCGGCCAGCATGTTGCCGCAGTTGGGTGAGAAGTCGACCTTGTCGCCTTCTACGTCGACCTGAGCGAACAGGTAATCGACATCAGCTTCAGGATGACTGGGCGGCCCGACGAGGGCGACCTTGCTGGTCAACGAATTGCCGCCGCCCAGGCCATCGATCTGCAGTACGTGGCCGGAGCCCATGACCTGACGCAGAACTTCGCGACGGCCTTCGTCATCGGCGGGGAGGTGATCCAGACGCAGGAAGGGACCCCGAGAGGTACCGCCACGTAGGATCATGCAAGGAAGTGAATGCATCATGTTGGAACGCGCTCCTGTCTGTTTGCGCCTTCATGAAGCATCACAGCCGATGATCTATGCATCAAATGCAAATAGAACCTATACTGTCATCATTGTGCGCATTAATCCGAAAACTGAAACAATAAGGTAGTTGCATGCATAGATTGGAGTTTCTGGATCTGTCGGCGTTCGTCGAGGTCGCCGAGAATCATTCCTTCAATGAGGCGGCAGAACGGCTGCATATTTCGCAGCCGGCGTTGTCGCGCCGCATCCAGAAACTGGAGGAAATTCTGGGCGCCAAGGTGCTCGAACGCACCACGCGAAGAAGTCGTTTGACGCCTGTTGGGCGTGATTTCCTGCCCAAAGCCCGCAAGTTGCTCGAAGATTATGAGTCGTCTCTGGTCGGCGTTCGCGAGCTTGCCACCCACCGCAAGGGGGTGCTGACCATCGCCTGCCTGCCCACGGCAGCCTTCTACTTCCTGCCCAGCGTGGTGCGCGAATTCAATACCGCCTATCCCGGTATCCGGATTCGCATCCTGGATGTCAGTGCCAATGAAGGGGTCGAAAGGGTGGTTTCGGGGGAGGCAGACTTTGGTATCAATATGGTCAGTGCCCACCATCCGGCGGTGGATTTCACCTCCATCTATCGTGATCCCTTCGTGCTGGCCCTGCGTCGAGACCATCCTCTTGCACAGAAACAGCGCGTGGAATGGAGCGACCTGGACGATGTGCGCCTGATCACGGTCTCGCGTGACAGCGGCAACCGCATTCTGCTCGACAACACCCTGCTGTCCGCCGGGCTGCATCTGGATGGCTTCTACGAAGTGCAGCACCTTTCGACGTCACTGGGTCTGGTCGAGAGCGGGCTGGGCGTCGCCATCCTGCCGTCGATGGCCATGCCGGGGCCGGAACACGAGGTGCTGTGTCAGCGTGAACTGCCCGAACCGCGCATTGACCGCACCATTGGCCTGCTGCGGCGGCGCGGTGAATCCCTGTCGCCGATCGCGGAACTGTTCATCGAGATTCTGCTCAAGCGCTGGAACTGAGTCGCTCGTCTGGGGCGAGGGGGCCAAGGCCATAATGGAGAGCAGAGTGGCAGGCACCTCTCGCCAGGGTTGGCGTGGCGTGGCCTAGTACATAAGATGGTTGTGTATAAGACATTCATGTTTCACGGCAAGGCCGATGAAACCGTCTTGATGTCGCGTGGTCAGCTGCCGCCGGGCGTCGGTGAGGGTCTCCCCCTCATCCATTGTCTCTGCGGCCATTGACGACGTGGCGTCTTGCCTAACACAAGGATGTACATGCCCATGAGTACCCGCACAGCCACTCACGCTACCTCTCGTCAGACGGCCCTCGCGCTGGGTCTGGCACTCGGGCTCGGCAGCGCGCTGCCTGTCAGCGCAGACGAGCCGATGGCGGCCGATGACACGGGCAAGCGCGCACCGCAGGGTGAACATACGCTCAAGCGTGCCCAGCTGGTCAGCTTGATCGAACAGGGGCATCAGGAGCTGGCGCCGGACTTCAATGGCTTTCTGACCCAGGTTGCCGAACGCAATTCCCAGGACACGGCCGTCAGGGCCGCCATCGAGCAGTATCAGGCCGGTGAGACGCTTGAGGGCGATGCCTTCGTCAACATCTATCGTCTGCTGGGGGTCTACAACCGTCTGCAGTACGGCGATGACGTCCAGGCGCTGCTCAAGGAAATGGTCGCGATCCCGACCGCCAAGGTGGGGGAGAAGCCGCAATTCGAGAACCCGGAAATCGCGCGCTTCGGTGAGCTGATCAAGGCGCGCGCCGAGGCGTTCGGCCTGACGTTCCGTAACGTCGACAACCGCGTCTTCGAGGTTGAGCTCGAGGGAACTGGCGATGACGTGTTCGGCATTCTGACCCACGGCGATGTGGTGCCGGCAGGCGAGGAGGGCTGGACACTCGACGACGGCACCCATCTCGACCCGTTCGCGATGACCGAGATCGACGGCAAGCTCTACGGCCGCGGCACCGAAGATGACAAGGCCTCTATCGCCGCGGCGCTGTATGCCATGAAGTCGCTCAAGGAGAATGAGGTGCCGCTCAAGCGCACCATTCGCCTGATGATCGAGACCACGGAAGAGACCGGCGGTGATGGCTTCGAGTACTACAAGGCCAGAAATGACCTGCCGGAATACAACATCGTGCTCGATAGCGGTTATCCGGCGATCACGGCCGAGAATGGTTTCGGCACCATCGATGCGCGCTTCCCCTTGACGCACAAGGCGGGCGAGGCGTCATCTGATCAGGCAGTCGACGCTCTGCCGACGATCACCGACTTCCAGGGCGGCCTGGCGACCAACCAGATTCCGGAGCGCTCCACCGCCACGCTGCACGCGGCTGACGCAGCGGGCGCCAAGGCGCTCAGCCACAAGCTTGAGACGCTCGGCAGCCGCTACGTCAAGGAGCATGGCCAGGACTTCAGCGTCGCCAGTGAGGTGGAAGGCGAAGAGGTCAGCGTGACGGTGACCGGCAAGTCGGCCCACTCCTCGGCGCCGGCCAACGGCATCAATCCTGTCACACGGCTGGCGGGCCTGCTCGCCACCTCCGGCATCGATTTCCATGACAATGCCTATGAAGATGCCATCCATTACCTGAACGACAATTACGGGCTGGACTATCACGGCAAGCAGCTGGGCATCGCGTATTCCCATGATTTCATGGGGCCGCTCAAGGTGACGCCGACCTTCTTCGCCAAGGAGGACGATGCGCTGCGGGTCGCGGTCAATGTGCGTGCGCCCGCCGGCGAGAAATCACCTGAGGAATTGAGCCAGACGATTCAGGAAAAGCTGAGCGCCTATGCCAGCGAGCAGGGCATGGACATGACGCTGAACGTCGAGATTCGCGACTGGATGCTGCGTGATCCCAGCGGTGCCTGGCTGCAGACGCTGCTCAATATCTTCGGGGATACCACCGGCATGGAGGCCGAGCCGCGCTCCTCCGCAGGCAGCACGACCGCCAAGCTGTTGCCCAATGCGATCAACTTCGGCCCGTCCATGCCGGGTGAGACCTATACCGGGCATACCTCCGAGGAGTTCAAGCGGGTCGATAACCTGATGCTCGACATCCAGATGTTCACCGAGATGATGGCGCGCATCGGCAATCAGGATTCGCTCAAGTAACCGGGGCGGCTCACGGGGCCGCGTTCATGTGAATCGCCTTTTGCAGGGCGTATTGAAATAGCCCTGTGAAATAGCCTTTTGAGACAGCTCTTTGAAATAGCCTCTTGCCTGGACGACAGGCATCACAGCCAACGCCCGCCACCGCCCTGATGAAGGGGCAGTGGCGGGCGTTGTCGCATGTGCAGGCCGCCGGTCAGACAGTGCGGCCGCGATTTCACCTCGGGCGGTAGGGCTCGGCGGGATGCGCGGTAGGGTAGGCATCCATATAGGCAGCGGCGGCCCGCAGCAGTCGCACATCATCGTGCTTGCCGCCTGCCAGCTGAAAGCCGACGGGCAGCCCCTGAGACGTGAAGCCACAGGGCACTGACGCCGCAGGTTGGCCGCTCAGGTTGAAGGGATACGAGAACGGCGCCCATTCCTCCCAGTCATGCATCTGGCTATCCGGGGGTACCTGATGATTCAGGGCGAAGGGGGTGACGGCGACGCTGGGTGTCAGCAACAGGTGGTAATCCTGATTGAATTTCTCCAGCGCCTGGGTGATCCGGTAGCGCTCCTCGAGTGCCTTGAACAGATCCAGCGACGACCATTCGCGTGCACACATGGCATTCTCGACCAGCCCGGGGTCGAGCTGTTCACGCTGCTCGGCATCGCAGTCATCCCAGAGCCCCAGCGAGGCGGTGAACCAGATCTTGCGAAACGTCTCGAGGCTTGTCTCGACCGGGGGATCGACCGCCACGATGTCCGCGCCAAGGTTCGCCAGACGCTGTGCGGCGCGCTCCACCAGGCTTGCGATCTCGGGGTCGACCTCGACAGACCCGAAACATGGCGAGTAGGCGATACGCAGTCCTGCCAGCGACTTGCCGATATCCGCGCCCCAATCCTCGGGTTGGCCGCGGTTGGCGTATGGGTCCTGGGCATCGTGACGGCCGATGACATTGAGCATGGCGGCGGCGTCACGGGGGCTGCGGGTCATGGGCCCGATGCTGGACAGGAAGGCAGCCTTGGAGGGCGGCCACTGCGGTGTCCAGCCGAAGGTGGGCTTGAAGCCGAAGATGCCACTGAAGGCGGCAGGGATACGGATCGACCCACCGGAGTCACCGCCCTGGTGCAGCACGCCCAGATTGAGGGCGGCGGCGGTAGCCGCGCCACCGGAAGAGCCACCGGGTGTCAGTTCGGTATTCCAGGCATTGCTGGTGGTGCCATGCACGAGGTTGTCGGTGACGGCCTTCCAGCCGAACTCGGGGGTGTTGGTCTTGCCCAGTAGAATCGCGCCTGCCTCACGCAAGCGCCTGACCGGAGGCGCATCCTGCTGGCATGGCGTAGCCGGTGTGATCAGGGAGCCTGCTCTCGCTGGCATGCCGGCAACATCCGTCAGGCCTTTCAGTGAGGTCGGAATGCCATCGAGCGGACTCAATGGCTTGCCGGCCTGCCAGCGCTGCGTGGATTCACGCGCCTCCTTCAGCGCCGTGTCATGCGCGACATGCACATAGGCATTGACGAGCGGGTTGAGTCGCTCGATACGATCGAGCACCGCTCGGGTCACCTGTAGCGGGTCGAACTCACCGCATTGATACCCGCGTGCCAGTTGCTCGGCGTCCAGCGCCGTCAGGTCATCCCTGGCAGTATGGGGCGAAAGATGTTGAGGAAATTCGACGTCACGCATGGCGGCTCTCCTGCTGCTGGATGGCGATATTATTGTTGAGGACAGTCATCTGTCTCTCCTGCATGGCCTTGGGTCAGAGAGGGGAAACTCAAGGCATCGCGAGGCTTGAAAAGGGCGAAGGAGGGCCGCATGGCCCATGGAGAGTGACAGCAAGCGGCATGGTCGAGCTCATGGCAGCCGACCATGGTTCACGATATTCGCCCAGAGGGAGGACAATCATGCCAGCCAAGTCCAAGGCACAGCAGATGGCAGCCGGGGCAGCACTGTCAGCACGTCGTGGCGAGCAGAAGGTCAGCGAACTGGATGGGGCCGCTCGCTCGATGTATGACTCCATGAGTGAGGAGGAGCTCGAGAAGATGGCCTCGACATCACGTGAAGACAAGCCGCGCCACGACAATCAGAGCTGAGCCCTGCGGGATGCCCATTGCGGCTTCCTGACGCGATAGCTGAAACGACAAGGCGCCTGGCAATTGATTGCCAGGCGCCTTGTCGTAGATGCATGTCGTTGGTGCATGTCGTTGGTGCGTGTCGTGGCATGTGTCGCTGATGCGCCGCTGGCCTCAGCGGCTGTCGTTCAGGCTCTCATGCGGCGGCTGGTGGGACTCGCTGTCGGGCGGGGTCGGGCCACCGTTGGCCTTGGGGCTGACATCGGGCAGCGGAATCTCGGCGCGCTTCCGGCGGCGCTCTTCGGTGCTGATGCCCAGGCGCTCATCACGGCGCTTCATCAGCTCCTCGTCGATCTGACCGTCACGGGTGAAGGCCATCATCAGCTGCGGGATACCGTAGGGGAAGTCGTCGCGGTCGATCTGCCAGGTGTGGAAGGTCTTGCCGTAGGTGGTGACGAGGTCCTCGAAGTAGCTGCGCTCCGCCAGTTCCGGAATCCCCGGGGCCACCAGGATGCCGGACTTCACTTCATAGTGATGGCTGTGCCAGAGCGGCTTCTCTTCCTCGGGCAGCTGCTCGTAGCGCTCGGCGCTGATGATGTATTCGATCCCGATCAAGCGGGCATCACTGCGATTGGAATCGAAGATCACGCATTGGTGCAGATCATGTTCCAGGTGGATGCAGAAGTGGCTGGCCTCCACCTGACGTCCCATGTCATCGGCGTAATGGTGGAAGCCGTTGAGATAGGTACTCATCGCTTCCATCGGATACTTGCGCTGCATGACCTGCGAGGCCGCATCGAGCACCTGATGCTTCAGCGGATGGCCGCTACTGACCTTGCGAGCACTGTTGAGGCGCCGGCCCAGAAAGAAGGCGGTCGCCGCGGCGGCGCCGGCCAGAAGGCCTGTGCCGAAGCCGGACGAGTGTGAGGGATGTGAGCATGTGCGGGAATGGCGATGACGCATACTTCCTCCTGCATGTGTGTCTTGATAAGGCAAGAATTCCTGTCATGACGTTGCCATTGCAGTGCATTACCCTTGAGCGCGTCAAGTCACCTACCGACAGCCTTGCCTCGTAAAATCCTCGCCCAGGTCTGCTGCAGAGTGTCGGGATTGCTTTTCAGTTTTCTGCCCTCATCAATGAGGGATATCACTTCTTGTGGCCGCTCAATGCCTTGCGCGACAAGGTGTCTTGTTCATCACGTGTTTCGGCCATCTTTTCTCGAATTGGAGCTCGCATGAAGCAACTTATCTTTGATTGTGACGGTGTATTGGTGGATAGCGAGATCATCGCTGATGGCGTGCTCAAGGAAAAACTTCCCGTCTGGCTGCCAGACCTGGGGAGTGCAGAGCAGATCGAGCATGAGCTGGACCGCTGTCTGGGCATGATGACGCGCGATATCCTGCTGGACCTGGAAGCCCGCAGCCAGCACACGCTGCCCGTGGATGCGCTCGACCAGGTACGTCATCTCGTCGATGCCCGCCTGGCCGACTCGCTCAAGGCCATGCCCGGGGTGCGTGAGACGCTGGAGTGGATTCGCGATCAGCGTCTGCCGTTGGCGATCGTGTCCAACAGCTCTGAGCAGCGCATGAAGATCAATCTCGAGAGCTCGGGGCTGCGTGGCATTCTCGATGAGATTGCCGCGGCCAATGGTGATGAGCAGCTGCCGATTTTCACCTCCGATGAGGTCATGAATCCCAAGCCGGCGCCGGACCTCTATCTGCTCGCCCTCAAGACGCTGGGACGCTCCGCCGAGGAATGTCTGGTGGTGGAAGACAGCCGCACGGGAATGCAGGCAGCCGTGGCCGCGGGCCTCAAGGTCGTCGGCCATCTGGGCGCCAGCCACATCCCGCCGGGCCACGCCGAGGTGCTGCGGACCACAGGCGCCTGGCAGGTCATGAAGCACTGGGATGAATTCAGCCGCCTGTGCGCTGATGCCGGTTTCGTGGCCAATGAAGAAGCCATCAGCCAGTGAGGTGTTGCACTGATATGTGCGCTGACCGCTCAGCTGGCATGTCTTGAAAGACGAATGCTGCTTACGTGGTTTCCTGATTCTTGTCATCGGTGAACAGCTTCATCGATGACAAGTCTTCATTCTCTGTTGCAAGCCCTGTCACAAGCCCTGTCACAAGCCCTGTCACAAGGCCAAGACTTGTCCTCGACTCATCCGGCCTTGCACATTTCCTCGAGTTTTCCCTTCTGTTAGACAATTCTGCAAACTATCGGTATTTTTACGCGATTCGCGTTATTTATCGTTACCTATGCGCTGTCATGGGTAACTAATACCTGGGTTGCCTGATGATCAATGCATTCATTCGAAGCGATACTTTCGAGAACAAGGGCTATTGGCTGCGCAAGCATGTTGCGTGGTTCAGCCATCGCTACAATGCGCATTATGGAATCGCGCAGCTGTCGCCACAGAGTCCACGTTACCAGGTAGCACGGGATTCACTCGCAGAATTGCAGCGTGCGGCGTCATTGGGGCCCAACCCGGGGGCGGCGACTCAGGCACAAGCCCAGCCCAAGATAATCTGGATGTACTGGGATGCTCCGCTGGAATCAGCACCGGAAGTCGTACGTCTGAGCGTCAGGTCTTGGCAGGCGCTGAATCCAGACTACGAAGTGCGACTGCTCAGTGATGACAATATCCAGCAGGTACTTGGCTTTGATTTCCTTGCTGCCTTCGAGCTGTCGACCGTCAGGTTGAACCCTGCCATCAAGGCGGACGTATTGCGGCTGTATCTATTGAGTCGTTATGGAGGAGTCTGGGCTGACAGCACGACGTTCTGCCTGACGCCATTGTCGGAGTGGTTGCCTGTGGCAATGAGTGAACTGGGCTTTTTCACCTTTCGTCAAAGCAAGGCGCCCGCCAGGCCGATGGAGGTCTGGTTCATTGCGGCGGTGCAAGGGCGGGAAATCGTGACCCATACATTGGGCCTGTTTCTGGAACATCTTTTCTTGCCCCGGCGCAGTGCGATCTTCATTTCCAATCGTGCCAAGAATCACGCGAAGCTGGGGGTCGGGCGTCAGCATCCTGAGTTGCTCTATGCGGATTTTGTCCGCCGTGCCGAGCGCTTTGGCTTCATGCCGTATTTTTCGTTCAGCTATTATCTCAATGACAGCTTGCGGGAATACCTGTCCTCGGCGGATATAGAGCGCTTCATGGCGCTCGAGAATCGCTACGTAGGGAATGGAGAGGAGTTTGAAGCATTCCAGGAGGCGCTGGTCTCCAAGCAGACCTATAAAAGAGATTACCAACAGCGTCCCGTATTTCTGAAACGCAAGGACTACCTTCTGTCCCTGTTGGCTGACACCAAAGAGGCTGAGGCTCGTGTCAGCGTGAGCTCTGCTTCAGCGTGAAACTTGGCTGGTTAAAATTCTGGCTAGAGGGAATTCTGGATAGAGTGAGTACCGAATAGGGTAAAAGGACAAGAGCCTGTGGCCATTGGCTGCAGGCTCTTTTGGCTTGTCATCCGCCTCCCCATCATTTGAAGGCCTTCAGCCTGATGGTCTCTCGCCAAGGTGCCTGTGTCCGTGAAGTCGCAGGCTCTGGTATCTTCCCTGGCATCGTGAGGCTATTCCTCACTTGAAACAGATACGCGTGCCCCAGGCGAGCAGTTCTTCCTGATTGAGGCTGCGCGATTCGACCCCGATCATTTCATCTCCCCATTGATCCGCCCAGGTCAGCACGCCGTGGCTGATGCCGCGTGCGCCCATCAAGTCGCGTATCTCACCGGTACCCTTGAACCAGAGTGCGCTGTGATCATTGCGCGTCAGGTCCGAGATGCCGTGGCAATGATGGATTCTCACCTTGTAGATGCCATCCAGTGACATGACCTCGACCACCGGCACCATGCCGTGCTGCAGTGCGCGTGCCAGCGACTCGAGTGTCATGCTGGTCTCGTCCTGGTGGGCGAGCGGTTGATCGGCGAGCTGGCTTGGGGGTAGTGGGGTAGCAGGCGACGCGTGGGTGGGGGTCACAGCGGTGCGTGGCGGATGTGTTGCAGTGGTATGTGCAGGCATCGGGAATACCCTCAGTGGGATGTCATGTCGGCGGTGAATCGCGTTTTATAAATATCGTACAAGTAATGTAGAGGTTATCTGGCGATCTCGCCATCGTGACTGGCCAGCTTGCCCGGGACTTCCCGTCTCCCTGCTCCTTCGTCACTGTCCTTCCAGGGCCTGCGCTGTCCCTCCAAGGTCTGCACTGTCCTTTCAAAGCCAGCACTGACCTTTCAAAAGCGGCTTTCTCCTCCCACGCGGAGGCTATGGCCTGGTTGGGGCAAACGCCTACCTGTACAGACGGTGACAAATTTTCCTGTGCTGCTGACGTCGTCTGCCCTTGAAGTTCTGGGGAATCAGGTTCATGTCTAGAAGGCACTGCGAATATTCGTTGGCGATACGCTACTCGTTTCTCGCTGGTGCGCGATCCACCTCACCGCTGTCACAGCTCACAGGGAGTAGCGATTTATGACATCTGGAGGAAAGCGCGTATTCAGCGCGTCGGTCATCATCATTCTGGGGCTGGTCGCATTGGGGGCAGGATTCCCCACCCGTTTCGGTGAATTGGCAGATCAGGCGCTCGGCGCCGTGACCAGCATGTTCGGCTGGTTCTATCTGATATCCGTGTTTGGTTTCGTGATCTTTCTCATCAGTCTCGCGTTGAGCAAGTACGGCAAGATCCGGCTCGGCCCGCAGGATAGCCGGCCTTCCTATACCTTCTTTTCCTGGGTCAGCATGCTGTTGGCAGCAGGGTTTGGCGTCGGACTGGTGTTCTATGGCATGGCGGAACCCATGCAGCACTATCTGAAGCCGCCGTTCGCCGATATGCCGGGCGAGACGCCCGAGTCTGCGCGCTATGCCATTCAATATGCCTTCTTCAACTGGGGCGTCCATCAGTGGGCTGCCTTCTCGGTGGTCGGCCTGATCATTGCCTATTTCCAGTTCCGCAAGGGACAGGCGGGGCTGGTGTCCTCGGTGCTGTCTTCCGTGACGGCCAAGCATCCCAAGGTGCGCCGCTATGGCCCGGTACTGGATGTCTTTGCGGTGGTGGCGACCGTGATGGGGGTCGCGACGTCGCTGGGCCTGGGCGTTTTGCAGATGAATGGGGGGCTGCACTTCGTCTTCGGCGTGGAAGAAGGCTGGCAATGGCAGTTCATCATCATGGGCGTGATGTTCTGTGCCTACATGGCCTCGACCTGGTCCGGGCTCGACAAGGGCATCAAGCGCCTGTCCAACCTCAACATGAGCATCTGCATCGCGCTGATGCTGTATGTGCTGTTCACCGGCCCGACGCTGGACATCCTCAAGACGATCACCCTGGGCATCGGCGATTATCTGCAGAACTTCATCGGCATGAGCCTGCGCATGTCGCCCTATGACGGCAATGACTGGAACAGCTCCTGGACCGTCTTCTACTGGGCTTGGGTCATCGCCTGGTCGCCGTTCGTCGGCACCTTCGTCGCGCGTGTCTCGCGTGGCCGCACCATCAAGGAGTATGTGGTGGGCGTGCTGATCGTGCCGCCGCTGCTGGCGTGCCTGTGGATCGGTGTCTTCGGTGGCGCGGCGATCAATATGGAGCTGGCCAGTGATGTCGGTCTGGCGGCCGCGACGGATGCCAACATCACGTCTGCCTTGTTCGAGATGTTCGATCTGATGCCCTTCAGCAGCGTGCTGTCGGTGGTCGCGATCATGCTGATCTTCATCTTCCTGGTGACCTCTGCCGATTCGGCGTCCTACATCGTGGCGCAGATGACCGACGGTGGCTCGATCAATCCGCCGCTCTACAAGCGTATCGCCTGGGGCGTGCTGATCGCGGCCATCTGCCTGACGCTGATCTCGACGGGCGGTCTCAAGGGCTTGCAGTCAGCCTCGGTACTCTCGGCCTTGCCGTTCACCTTCATCATCTACGGCATGATCGTGGTACTGGTGAAGGAGCTGCGGGCTGATCGTCGCCAGATGCTCAGTCAGCTGTATCGCCGTCATGGTGAGACACCGGTCGGTGCGGATATCTTCGAGGCTGACAGCCTGGCCGAGGAAGATCGCATCCGCCGTGCGCCGGACGTCAAGAATCGTCGCGTGAACCCGCGCGACCATCATTGAGCCGAGTCGTGGCATGAACTTATCGCCTTGAGCTCATCGCCTTCAGCTCATGACGTCAATGCGTGGCTTCACGGCAGGCTCATAACGACAGACGCCGCTCACAGGAGATGTGAGCGGCGTCTTGTCTTGGCAAGCCAGTCAGCGTGAAGGGGCTCACGTCATTGACTGGAGGCCGGCGTCCGGCGACCGGCGACCGGCGACCTCGGCGAGTATCTCGTAGCTTTTCAGGCGGTCGGCATGCTCATAGAAATCCGAGTTGAACATCAATTCGTCGGCCTGGGTCACCTCCAGCAGATGCTCGAGTTCGCTGCGAATGCGCTCAGGCCCGCCGATGATGGCAGCAGCCAGATTCTGGCCGACCATGGCTTCCTCGCGTGCTGACCAGTCCAGTGTCTCGCGTGGGGGCAGGGCGCGCGTGCTCTTGCCGCGGATCAGATTGAGGAATTTCTGTTGCTGGGTGCTGGCCAGGAAGTGGGCACGTTCATCGCTGTCGGCGGCGATCAGCGGCAGGCCGAGCATCACATAGGGCGCATCCAGCACCTCGGAGGGCGTGAAGTTCTCGCGATAGAGCTTGATGGCCTCCAGCATGTAGCCGGGGGCGAACTGGCCGGCGAAGGCGAAGGGCAGACCTTTTTTCGCTGCCAGGCGTGCGCTGTAGTCACTGGAACCCAATAGCCACAGGGGGACATGAGTGCCTTGCCCCGGCATGGCCTTGACGCGCTGACCGGGTGAGGCCTCGCCCAGATACTGCTCGAGTTCGGCCAGCCGCTGGGGGAAGTCATTCACGCCGGCGGAAGGGTCGCGGCGCATCGCCTGCATGGTGATGCCATCGGAGCCCGGCGCGCGGCCAAGCCCGAGATCGATCCTGTCCGGGTAGAGCGTGGCCAGGGTGCCGAACTGTTCCGCCACCACCAGCGGGGGATGATTGGGCAGCATGATGCCGCCCGAGCCGACCCGCAAGCGGGAGGTCTTGCCCGCCACATGGCCGATGAGCACCGAGGTGGCGGCACTGGCGATGCCATCGATGTTGTGATGCTCGGCCAGCCACAGGCGATGAAAGCCCAGCGCTTCGACATGCTGGGCGAGACTGACGCTATTGTGGAAGGTTTCAGCAACACTGCCGGTATCGCGGATGGGGGCAAGGTCCAGCACCGAGAGCGGGATCGTGCCCAGGCGTGAGGTAGGGGCTGTCGTCATGTGCGCTCCTGATAGCGGATTGGCGTGCAGAGAGCAGCCGGGGCGTGGCCCCTCAAGGGTGTGTGGCTGGTCTGCTGAATGGCGTCCAGCATAGTGGACAGCCGCGTCTCTGACAGCGCCTCGCCCTTCATTTCACTGTTTCTGATATGGCATATATGAGGCGGTCGATACGTCATGCCATTCACGGTGGTCAGTCACCCTGGGGCAGGCGAAGCCCGGGGCAGGTAAGGGCCTGCATCGCGCACAGGAGGCGAACATGAACGGTTTGCAGCACAAGCAGCGCCGCAAAGGCATGGGGCTCACGTTGATATGCCTTGTGCTCATCGGCCTGGGCGTTGCGCTCCAGCGCGATATCATCGTGCTGGAGCGCTGGATACCCGCTCACTATCTCCCGTGGGCGCCACTGCAATTGGAGGACCCGCCCGGCATGGTGACCGGCTGGAAGCTCTCACGCTTGAACGAGAACCCAGCCGCCTGTCGCGCATTTCTCGAGCGGGAAGCCCCGCAACGGGTGACCTTCCTGCCGGACCGCCCCAGCGACAACGGCTGTGACCTCATCAACAGCGTACGCATGCATTCGGCGTCAGGCGTGAGTGGTGAGCAGGGCGTTCGCTTCAACCAGTCCTTCATTGCCAGCTGCCCGCTGGCGGTGAGCTGGTTGCGCTTCGAGCGCCATGGGCTCAAGTCTGCGGCGCAGGAAGTCATGGGGAGCGAGGTGACGCAAGTGTCCCATGTGGGCAGCTACGCCTGCCGCAACATCTACGGACGAGAGAACGCACGTCGCAGTGAACATGCCACTGCGGATGCGCTGGATGTCACAGGCTTCACGCTGGCGGACGGCCGTCAGGTTCGCCTGCCGCGCGACTGGACGGCGCCCGAGGATGAAGATGCCCCGGGCCGCTTCCTGCGTGCCGTGCAGGACGCCGCCTGTGAGAGTTTCGGTACCGTGCTGGGGCCGGATTACAACGCCGCCCATCGTGATCACTTCCACCTCGGCACGCGGGGCTGGCGATTCTGTCGCTGAGCAATACTTAATGCTGCGTCGGGCAAGAGTGCGGCAATGCGGACATCCGCGCACTCTGTCAGTGGGTCATTATTGGCTCGGCGTGATAAAGGGGACTCATGTTTGCCACGCCTGTCATCATTTGTCGGTGTCGCTGTAGGAGACTCGCGCTTGCATGGGGGAATTACGCCTGATCACGGGCAGATTCCTCGCATTTATTTGCTTTCACTAATACCCTGCGGGCAAGCATGCCTTCCATGGCATATCTCGCGATAAAGCCTCTTGTTCAATGACAGGGAGTCAAGAATGACAGGGATGACGAAGGCGTTATTGGCAGCTTCCATCACCTTCGTGATGGCAGGCTGTACCTCGGTGCAGGTTCAGCCTCTGGAGCGCATGTCCTATCTGGATACCGTGTGCATCGAGCGCAATGAAGCCGTGATCGTGCCCGGCTTCCTGAATGTGATCCAGCAGGGCTTCAGTCGCAATGGCTTGAATACGCGAGTCTATGACGCTCCGGTCCCTGGCCATTGTGAAGTGATATTGACGTATACCGCTTTGCGCTCATGGGACTTCACGACCTATCTGTCACACGCAGAACTCTGGCTCAATGATCCATATGGCGATGAAATCGCCTATGCGCAATATCATCTTGTCGCAAAGGGTGGTCTGACGTTCTCCAAGTTTGCCGGGGTCGAAACCAAGATGAACCCGGTCATTGATGAGTTGCTGGTCAACTACTGACGCCTCAGCCGTGATGGGCATCCAAGCCTTTTACTTGCTCGCCTCACCGGTACGTCATTTCTCGCCATGATGGCGCACTTGATAGCGGGGCCGGCGCTTGTGTCATGCGCCGGCCCCAGCGGAGACTCTCGAGCCATCTGGTGTGCTGGAATCTCAGGGTGCCATGCCCATGCCACGGCTGATCGTCGGGGCGCAGCGCTCGGGGTTGATGCTGACCACGCGTAGGCGATGCCCATCGGGGAGCACGCAATCGAGCACCTGCCAGGCACAGCCGGGGGCGCTGCTGCCGTGACTCTCGATCAGATGCGCTCCCTGGGCCTGCCATTGGTCGCGGAAGCGGGCAAAGTCCGTTCGCTCGATCTCAAGCGTCAGCTGGCGGCTGTCGGGTTGCTCAGCACTGCGCTGCAACAGCAATACGCTGGTCTGCTTGTCTCGGCGATGGTTCAGCTCCAGGGTCGCGCTGGTGGCGTTGCGCAACAGGATGGGCAGGGCGAGTGTTTCGGTGAAGAAACGGCAAGCGGCATCGAGGTCGCGCACTTCAAGGATGGCTGGGTGCAGGGAAAGGCGCTGAATCATGGCGAAGCCTCATGGCGTGAGGGGAAGAAGGGGTTGGGGGACTGGCTCAATTGCAGGAGCATGGAGATAGTGTCGTGTCCGTCTGGGTGAGACGCACTTTGAATCTGATGATGGTGGTGATGGCTTTACGCTATCTGGGGCCTTGTCGCGCTCGCGAAGGCCCGAGGCAATCGCTGTGGCAACTTGTCGCATTAGTGGTTTCGCGGGTGTGAATGGTTAGCATCCCTGTCATCGATCCTGCTGCCTTTACCTTCTCTGCACGCCACGCTGGAGTGTTCATGTCGCCGCGCAAGCTGATCCTGATGGGACTCAGTGCTTTTGCCCTCGTCGCTATCGCGTTGATCACGGGGCTTTCTGCCTCGCATCAACCGCGTGATGCGTGGCCGACGACGCTCGAGCTGCCTTCCACGCGGGGACTGCTGCACGCGGACACCCTGTCTCGGGGGGAAGCGGGTCACCTGAGCGTGCTGATTCCCGGCTTTACGCATTGTCCGGATATCTGTCCGTTGTCGCTTGCCCGGCTGCAGATGGCCTGGCAACGCCTTGACGAGACTTCACGCGCGCATCTGCATCCGATGTTTCTGACGCTGGATCCGGCGCGCGACACCCTGCCCGTGCTGTCACGTTATCTGTCTGCCTTCAGCCTGCCGGTGACCGGCCTTCGCCTCCCGTCACAGGATGACACGCGGCTGGAGGAATTCACCCAGCGCCTCGGTATCCAGTTTCAGCGGCGAGAATCCGAGCAGAGTCATCCTCCTGAACACGCGCAAGCGCAGGCGTCGGCCGGTGAGGCCGATTACATGATCGACCACAGCGTGGCGATCTTCGTGATCGATGAGCAGGGTCGGCTGCGTGACACCCTGCCGCTCAGTCAGACGCCTGCGCAGCTGGCCGACCGCCTGACGTTCCTGCTCCAGTCCGTGGCCGCAGCGCCGTCTTCTGCCGGTGTTGCGACCGTCAACACGAGCGCAGATACGAACGCTGATGCTCCGGCCACGGGGGGCGCATGACAGCGACTTGTCCCTCGACTCGCCACGCCAGGCGTGAATCCGTCTCCTATCATCGCGCCCTGTCACGCCTGACCGCGGCCAATGGGCATGTCGTCTTCGTGATGCTGATCGCGTTGGCTGCCATGCTGGTCATGCCGCTGGCGGCCCCGCGTGTGGTGATGGTCAACGACCATGCCGTCTTCGAGAGCGTTGGTACCGGGCGTTGGGTGAGTGCCGATAGCGACTGGATAACGCGTGCCGCTCGCGAAAGCGGTTCGCAGGCGCAGATCACCCATAGTTCCGCTGCCTCGGATTGTCCGTTGGCCAGCATGGCGGCCTTCACGCTGGCATTGGTCGCCGTTGCCCTGTTGCTGGCATTGGGGCGGTTGTCTCGCGACGCGGCCCCGCGTCCCTGCCTTGTCGCGTTTCGCGACATCAATGTCTATCTGCGTCCGCCCGGGCGCGCGCCACCCCACGATTCCCTCGCGCCATGAATTGCTGGGCCACCTCGCGGTGGCTCTCCATAGTGTTCGGTGACCTCACGTTGACCGGCGGACAAAGTATCCGTCGCGCGTCGTGGCACCTGTCGATGGGTAATCGAGATGAGTTCAACGACCAATACCGACACCGCGGGTCGCGCCGCTCGCGGTTTCAGCGATATCTACCGTGCCGTGTGGCGCTGGCATTTCTATGCCGGCCTGCTGGTGCTGCCTTTCCTGACCTTGCTGGCCGTCACCGGCGGTCTCTATCTGTTCCGTGAAGAGATCGACCACTTCGTGCATGCCGACCTGATGAAGGTCAACACGCCGGTGGTGCAACAGGCCAATGGCCAGGCACAGGCGAGTGTCCCGCTGAGCGAGCAGGTGCGTGTCGCCGTGCAAAGTCTGCCCGGCAAGGCCGTGCGTGTCGTGCCGCCTGCGGCCAGTGACTTGACCACGGAAGTCGATATCGTGGCAGCCGATGGCAGTGGCAAGCAGGCGGTCTACGTCAACCCCTACAGCGGTGAAGTGCAGGGGCAGATGGCCTACCGTGACAGCATCATGTGGACGGTGCGCAATCTGCACAGCCTCGCGATCACCGGCCCCATCGGCAATGCCGCGATCGAGATCGCCGCCGGCTGGAGCATTCTGCTGGTACTCAGCGGCCTGTATCTGTGGTGGCCGCGGGGCCAGAAGGGTGGCGTCGTCACGCTGCGTACCACGCCTGCGCGCCGTCTGTGGTGGCGCGACCTGCATGCCGTGTGTGGCATCTTCGCCGCTGGTTTCATCCTGTTTCTCGCCGTGACCGGCATGCCGTGGTCGATGGTGTGGGGTGCCAAGGTCAACGAGTTGGCCAACGGGCATAACTTCGGGTATCCCGATGGCGTGCGCGTGAATACGCCGATGTCGGATACGCGGCTGGTGGACCAGGAGCGGACGACCTGGTCGCTCGAACAGGCCGTTATCCCGTTATCTTCCTTGCCGGCTGCAGCGACAAGCCACGTCGTGGACGAGGGGGAGCATGCCGGGCATGGCGGTGGTAGCAAGACTGGTGCCGAGCAGGCCTCCGGCGCTGCGGCCGTGCCGCTGAGCGCCGCCGCGATTGCCCATGCTGATATCGGCCTCGATCAGGCTGAGCGCATCTTCGCTCGCGAAGGCCTGGCGCCGGGCTATGCCATCAATCTGCCGGGCACGCCTCAGGGCGTCTACACCGGCTCCATCTATCCGGATGCGCTGGAGCGCCAGCAGGTGGTGCATGTGGATCGCTATTCCGGCGATGTGCTGCTGGACATGCATTACGCCGATTATGGCCCGCTGGGTCGAGCGCTGGAGTGGGGCATCAATGTTCACCTGGGGCAGCAGTACGGGCTGATCAACCAGCTGGTGCTGTTACTGGCCTGTATCGCGATGGTGATGATGAGCGTCGGTGCGGGCGTGATGTGGTGGAAGCGTCGTCCGGTGGGCGGTATCGGTATCCCGCCGCTGCCCAAGGAGCGCAAGCGAATCGCCGGTGTCTGGGGCTTGATGATGATCATCGGTGTCATCTTCCCGCTGGTCGGCCTCTCGCTGATCGTGATGGGGCTGCTGGACTGGCTGTGGATTCGCGCCACGCACAAGCGAGGGGATGACCTGCAGGAGGCCAGCGCATGACACTGTCTCTCGTCAATTTCCCGATCCGTGCGCGTCGCTTGTCATCGCCAGTGAGCGCATCGCGTGGTCGTCTGCCCTTGGCCATTGCTGCCGCGATCGCGGGTAGTGGCACGCTGCCGGTTTACGCCGATGCTGACACCACCAGCGTATTGCCGTTGATCCGTATCGAGGCTCAGGCGCCCATGGCCAGCCCCGTCCATGACGTGCATGCGGGGCATGCCAAGGGCGACATGGACCTTGGCGAACAGCTGCGCGAGGTCAATGGTGTCAGTGGCTCGCGCTTGGGTAGTCACGGTGTTTCGGCCATCTTCCGTGCGCAGGGCGGTGAGCGCCTGATCCAGGAGGTGGATGGCGCATCGCTTTATCCCGCCTGTCCGGGGGGCATGGACACCACACTGGGTTACGCCACTGCCGGCAGTCAGTCGGACCTCACGCTCTACAAGGGCGCGCAGACCGTCAGTCGCGGCCCCAACTTTGCCGCGGGCAGCATCGAGGTGACGCGTCAGACGCCCTCGCGCAGCGATGATGATGGCGTCCAAGGTACCTTGGGGGCTGGCTGGCGCAGCAATGATGACGCCACCAGCGAGACTCTGTCACTGACCGCCAAGCAGGGCGATTTCTGGGCCGCACTGGACTTCGAGCATTCCGAGCGCAACAACTACGAGGATGGCAATGGCGATACCCAGTCAGGCGCGTATCGCAGCGACAATGGCAGTATCCGCATTGGCGCCTTCGCCACCGAGGATGTCGCCATCGAGGCGGGTGTCGCCGTGGTGCGCATCGATGATGCCCTGTATCCCACCATGGATGCGCCACGCAGCGATATGGACCGCCAGTATCTCAAGCTGACCATCGACAACGTCGGGCCGTTCTCGCACACCGAGACACAGGTCAACCATGCTCGCGTCGTGCACGACATGGATAACGTCACCCTGCGTGACTTTGATGATTCCAGCGCCAACTCGATGAGCATGGACATGAGCTCGGGCATGGATATGAGCTCAGATATGGACATGAGCGACATGGCCATGTTCTCCAGCGCGACCACCGAGACCTGGTATGCCAGCACCCAGGGCGATATTCCGCTGACTGTCGGCGGACATGACGCGATATTGACGCTGGGTGCCGATGCCGAACGGCTCGAGAGCAATACCAACTCCCGGATGGGCATGTCACTGGATAGCCTGTCGGATAGCCAGACCTGGCCGGTTGTCGTGCGGACGCGCGGTGGGGTATTCGCGGAACTGGATACCACCCTCGATGCCAACAACCGACTCGTGACCGGTGCGCGCTATGACGTCTCCATCAGTGATGCGCGAGATGCCGATGAGGTGGTGGGTAGCAATGCCTCGGCCATCTCCGCCTGGCGTGCCCAGTATGGCGATGATGTTGACGCCAAACAGCGTGATGGCGAACTCAGTGCGCTGGCGCGTCTGGAGCATCGCGTCAATGAGGCGGTGAAAGGCTATGCGGCGCTCAGTCGCAGCGTACGCTTCCCGACGGCCAGTGAGCGCTATTACAACCGCCAGTCCGACTCCGATGGTTGGTTGGGTAATCCAGAGCTTGATCCCGAGATCCATCAGCAGCTCGAGCTTGGGGTGGCGGTCAGGCAGGGCGCCTGGCGTTATTCGGCGGACACCTACTACAACCGGGTGCATGACTGGATCGAGCTGACCGAAGGCGACTCGCTGACCACCTACGACAATGTCGAGGCCGAGATCTACGGTATCGAGCTGGAAGCCAGTTGGCGGCAACACGGCTGGCGGCATTCCGTAGGCGTTGCCGCCACGCACGGCACCAACCTGAGCGATGGGACGCCCCTGTCACAGGTCGCCCCCTTCAATGGCTATCTGGCGACACGCTATGACGCGGATCGTTGGTGGGCAGGTGCCCGATTCGATGCGGCCGCACGTCAGTCGCGTATTTCCGACAGTGAAGACGCGACGGCAGGCTTCAGCATCGTCGGCCTGGAGGGCGGGTACCATGTCACTGACGCCATCGAGTTGAGCGCCGGCATCTCCAACCTGTTCGACAAGGCCTACGCCTACCACGTCAATCGCTTCTACGACGATCCGTTGCAGGGCGATGTACAGGTCAATGAGCCGGGGCGTATCTTCTGGACGCATGCCAGCTGGAGCTTCTGAGACCCGTATCCTCTCAATAGTGAGCGCTGGTCGCCGCTATTCGTTAGAACGCAAGAAGCCCGCCATCGGTCATGTCACCGGTGGCGGGCTTCTTTTTACGCCAACAGGCGTCAGTGTCGTTCAGTCAGGCGCTTGGGTTGCTGTTGGGTAATGCAGTGGATGTTGCCGCCCCCCAGCAGAATTTCACGAGCATTGACGCCAAGAATCTGCCGAGTCGGGAAGATGGCTTGCAGTTTCTCGCGCGCGACATCATCCAGCGCCGGGTCAAGCAATGGCATGATGATGGCTTCGTTGGCGATGTAGAAGTTCACGTAGGACCCTGCCATGCGGTCGCCGGGACGTCTCGGGTGTGAGCTACCCAGGCGGTCCAGACCATTGGCTTCATCTTCCTGGATATACAGAGGGCCGGGCTGTGGTAGCAGATGCACCTTGAAGGCACGCCCTCTGGCATCCACGGAGTTCTCGAGAACTTCAAGCGCCGCCTTGGAGATCGCATGCTGTGGGTCCTGGGGATCATCGCTCCAATTGAGGGCGACTTCTGCAGGCCCGACGAAGCAGCACAGGTTATCCACGTGGCCATCGGTCTCATCCAGGTGGCAGCCATTGGGAAGCCAGATGATGGTGGTGACACCGAGATGGTCCTTGAGGATCTGCTCTATCTGCTCGCGACTCAGATCAGGGTTGCGATTGGCGTTGAGCAGGCACTCTTCGGTCGTGATCAGCGTCCCTTCGCCGTCGACATGAATGGCGCCGCCTTCCAGCATGATCGAGGCATCAAAGCGCGGAACATCCAGAATCTGCGAGATCTTGGTGCGGATTCTGCGGTCCTTGTCCCAGGGGAAATAGAGTCCTCCATTCAGGCCGCCCCAGGCATTGAACTCCCAGTCGATCATGGCAATACGACCATCCGGATGAGTCAGGAAGGTCGGGCCGACATCGCGCATCCAGGCGTCGTTGCTGGATATCTCGACGACACGCACATGCGCGGGCAGTTCATTGCGTGCGTTTTCGTACTGCTCATCATTGACGCCGACGATGACGGTCTCGCTGCCGGCGATGGCCGTGGCGACATCCACGAAAGCCTGTTGGGCGGGCTTGGCACCGTAACGCCAGGTGTCCGGCCGCTGTGGCCATAGCATCCAGCAGGCATCATGTCTGGCATATTCGGCAGGCATGAAGAAGCCCTTGGCAGCAGGTGAGCCTGGAGTGAAGACATCAAGAGAATGAGAGGGGGAGGAGCGGGTCATGATGTTCGTCTCACAGGTAGCCGGCGGCAAGGAAGATAAGCGCGGATATCGATGCCGCGGTCAAGACGTAAGGCAGTTGGGTCAAGGCATGCGACATGGGAGAGCAGCCACTGCCCTGTGCCGAGAGCACTGTGGAGTCACCATAGAAGCAGGCGTGACTGCCGAAGGCGCTGGCCGAGATCAGTGCGCCTACGACCAGTGGCATGTTGGCATCCATGCTCATGGCGAGCGGCAAGACGATCGGCATTGCCACCGCAAAGAGGCCCCAGAAAGAGGCGGTTGCAAAGGCCAGCAAGGCCATGGTCAGGAAGATGACCATCGGCAGCAGCCCCGGCGTCATGATGGGTTGCACATGAGTGATGACGAATGTGGTCAGCCCCAGGGTGTCATTGACCTCTTTCAGGAAGAAGCCGGCAACCAGTGTTCCCAGAGGCAGCAGCATCGATTTGAAACCTTCCAATGCCGTGTCGAAGGTGTCATTGAAGCTGAGCAGACGCTGCGCAAAGATCATCACGAACAGTACCAGCAGTGCCACTATCACGCCGCGTAGAATGTCAGTGTCGAAATACCAGGTGAAGAAGACCAGCGCGAACATCGGCACCAGGAAGTTGAGCAGGTGTGGCGGTGTCTTGCCGGTATCTTCGACTTCCAGTGTCGTGTCAGTGCTGTCATCGGGGATGGTCTGCCCAGAGGCGGCACGCAGTTCGGCGGCTTTCATCGGGCCGATATTGGGAATCCAGCCCATGGCGACCATCGGTACGATAGCTGCCGCTACCCAGGCGTAGAACATGTAAGGAATGGCTTCGATATACATGGATATGCCATTTCCCGGGATGCCATTTTCTTCCAGCAGGCCCGAAAAGAAGACTGCCCAGGTCGAGAAGGGTACCAATACACAGACTGGTGCAGCGGTGGAGTCGACGATGTAGGCGAGTTTTTCGCGTGAGATGTTGAATCTATCGGTAATCTTCTTCATCGAGGCGCTGATGGTCAGCGCATTCAGATAGTCATCGACGAAGATCACCAGGCCCAGCACCCAGGTTGCCAGCAAGCTTTGATTCCTGGTCCGGATTCGGCTGCCAAGTGCTGCCCCGAAGCTGAGTACACCGCCTGTCTTTACCAACAAGGCGATGAAGCTGCCAAATAGACCACATACGAGAATGATCCAGGTGACGGTATCGTTGGCCAGCACCGTCAGCATGGTATCTGCGCCATCTGAAATGGCATTGTAAGGGTCAATCATCAACAAGCCGACGATTGCCCCTGTCATGAGTGATTCGATTGTCCTGCGTGTAATGAGCGCCATGATGAGCACGATGCCTGTGGGGATCAGGCTCATGTATCCAAAATTGTCCATAACATACCTTTTGTCATTATAATTTTTTATACATATGTGACGGCCGATGCCGCTGGCGCAGCGAAGTTCAAGGGCCAGCGGCAATGTCGGCAACACGCGATAACCTGGGCGAGGCCGCGTCACATCAATCCATTTTCTGGACTGTTACAGATAACCGTCTTGCGTGAGTGATTCGGTGACTGCCGAGAATGAGGCATCGAGGATGGCCACGACCTGATCGATCACGGCTTCATCCCAGATCAACGGCGGAGAGATGATGTTGAGGTGGCCGACAGGGCGAATGATCAAGCCTCGCTTCTGTGCTTCTGCAGCGACCCTATCCCCGACACGTGCTTCCAGTGGCAAGAGCTCGCCGGTTGTCTTGTCTGCCACATTTTCCAAGCACATCATGAAGTTACTGCCGCGAACGTCGCCAACGGTAGCGTGATGCTTCAGGGTTTTCAACTGCGCCTCAAGATAGGGGCCGACTCGCTGGATGTTTTCGCACAGCGCTTCTCTTTCCATGATCTCGATGTTCTTGAGCGCGGCGGCACAGCTGACCGGATGGCCTGAATAGGTAAACCCTGTACTCAATACACCACCTTTACCCTGGGGGGTACCCAGCACCTCATAGAGGGAGTCTGAAATCAGCGTTGCGCCAAGCGGCACATAGCCTGAGGAAAGTCCCTTGGCGCAGGTAATGATGTCCGGGCTGAGACCGAAGACCTTTTCGCTGCTGAAGAAGTGGCCGAGACGTCCGAAGGCTGTCACGACTTCATCGACGATCAACAGGATGTCGTGCTGGCGGCAGAGGGCCTGCATGCGAGTGTGGTAACCCTCGGGAGCGACGAGAACACCGCCTGCGCCCATGATGGGCTCCATGATGAAAGCGGCGATATTGTCAGCGCCCAGTGTTTCGATTCTGTTCTCGAATTCATTCACCAGTTGGTCGCAATAGTCAGCTTCACTCATGCCCTTCGGACGACGATAACAGTTGGCTTCGCTGAGATAGCTGACATGGGAGTCCAGGGTATCGAACATCCAGTTGTTGCTTTCGATGCCTGTCAGGGTGGCCGCCATGTAGGTGGTACCGTGATAGGCATTCTTGCGGGAGATGATCTTCTTCTTCTGCGGCTTTCCGATACGGTTGTAGTAGTAATGCACCAGACGAATGGCGACATCATTCGCGGTGGAGCCTCCACAGGTATAGAAGACGTGGTTGAGGTGTGCCGGTGCCAGACTTGCAAGCTTGGCCGATAATTCCGCTGCCGGGATATTGGTCAGATTGTTGAAGGTAGAGAAGTAGGCCATGCGTGTGGCCTGTTCTGCCATCGCGTCACCGATTTCCTTGCGACCATGCCCCACGTTCACGCACCACAGCCCCGCAATACCATCGATGAAACGGTTGCCTTCGATATCTGACACGTAGATACCGTCGCTATCACTGATGATGTCGCAACCCTGCTCGTGGAAGGTCGAGAAGTCAGTGAAGGGGTGGATGAAGTGATCTCTGTCCTTCTCCCAGACAGCCTGAGCATCGCCGCTCAGGCCATGGGCAGAATGTTCGGATGGTGCATCGATAGATGAGGTGTGATCCAGAGTGTTGGTGGTCATCAGTGTTGTCTCTTGTTGTTGGTGATGGCGGAGAGCCAGCGATTGTCTGGGGTCTGGTGTCATGCAGCGTGCCAAGCGCTCTTCACTGTCGCTCTCGCTGCAATCGTTCACTGGAACCAGCGTATCCAGATCGGATAGCCGCCCGGTATATCCCAATGGGGGTATTCCGCTCTTGGTGCGTGAGTTTCTAAGGTGACGGTCTACACGATGTGACGGCGGGGTGCTGAGTGACAGGTCGGTACACGCCCATCGACATACGGACACAAGAACAAGAGGACGCAAGCATGCAGGTAGTTGCACAAGAGGTTCAGCCGCTCAGGATCGACCAGCAACGTCTCTGGGATAGCCTGATGGATATGGCGAAGATCGGGGCCACGGCCAAGGGCGGCTCCTGTCGTCTTGCGTTCAGCGAGGAGGATACCCAGGGGCGCCGCCTGCTGATGCAGTGGTGCGAGGCACTTGGTTGCGAGATGCGTGTCGATGAGGTCGGAAACCTGTTCATTCGTCGTGAGGGCAGCGAGCCGTCGCTGGCCCCGGTCTCGACCGGCAGCCACCTGGACACTCAGCCCAAGGGCGGACGTTTTGATGGCATTCTCGGTGTACTGGCAGGACTTGAAGTCTATCGAGTGCTGGATGCGCAGGGCATTGTCACGCGCCGGCCGCTGGAATTGATCGTATGGGGCAATGAAGAAGGCAGCCGCTTCTCCCCGGCGATGGTGGCGTCCGGCACCTACGCGGGCGTCTTTGAGCCGACTTATACCTTGGCGCGTGAAGACAGCGAAGGCATTACCTATGGCGAAGCGCTGGCGAGCACCGGACTGCGCACGCCAGATTTCAAGACGGGCCCCAGGTTGGACAGTTATTTTGAGCTCCACATTGAACAGGGGCCGGTGCTGGAACAGGAAGGCAAGTCGCTGGGGGTTGTCACCGGCGTTCAGGGAATTCGCTGGTTTGATGTCACGATTTCTGGTGTCGCGGCGCATGCAGGGCCGACGCCGATGCGTTATCGCCGTGATGCGATGATGGCGGCTGCGCGCTTGATGGATCAGATCCACCAGCATGTGCAATCAGACCCGACGGGGAATGCACGTGTCACGGTGGGCACCCTGAATATTCCCTCCGCCTCGCGCAACGTCATTCCGGGCGAGGTCAGCTTGACGGTGGACCTGCGCCACGTGAAAGAAGCCGAGCTTGAGACACTGGAAGCCACGTTCATGTCGATGCTTGAGAAGGTGTCAGAGGAATATGGTGTCAGTGTGACGCAGGAGCGCATCTGGAAGTCCGAAGTCGTCGACTTCGATGAGGCATGCATCGAGGTCGTCAGGCAGGCCGTCGCCAATCAGGATGCGCCCTCACGAGAGATGATGAGCGGTGCTGGCCATGACGCCGTCTATGTCTCGCGCGTGGCGCCGACGGCAATGATCTTCGTGCCGTGTCTCGATGGCATCAGCCACAACGAGGCGGAATATGCTTCACCTGAAGACTGTGCCCTCGGCTGCCAGGTACTGCTGGAATCCGTGCTGGCGCGTGCGAGTCGCTGATTTCTCCACCCTTGCCATCCCGTTCTCACGTCTTTTCCGCCGCAGTCATCCCTCGGAGCCATACCATGCCACTCACTCATGCCCAATGGCAGCAACGTGCCAGCCAGCTGTCCTTTGAAACTCGCGCCTATCTCGATGGCGAGTTCACCCACGCCGCCAGTGGCAAGACCTTTCCCTCTCTCAATCCTGCGACGGGCGACACTCTGGCGCAGGTGGCCTGCTGCGAGGCGCCCGAGGCAGAACGCGCCGTGGCGTGTGCCAGAGCTGCCTTCGACAAGGGCGATTGGTCGCGGCTGGCACCGGCAGCCCGCAAGCGCACCTTGCTGCATCTGGCAGAACTCATCGCCGAGCATCAGCAGGAGCTCGCACTGCTCGATACACTCGACATGGGCAAGCCCATCACCAGTGCGCTGGGCGATGTGGCCTCTGCCATTGAATGTCTACGCTATACCGCTGAGTCCCTGGACAAGCTCTATGGTCAGGTCGCGCCGACCGGCGAAGAGGCGTTGGGACTGATCGTGCGTGAACCCCTGGGCGTGGTCGTCTCCATCGTGCCCTGGAACTTCCCGCTGATGATGACGATCTGGAAGATTGCTCCAGCCCTGGCGACTGGCAACAGTGTCATTCTCAAACCCTCCGAGAAGTCATCGCTCTCGGCACTGCGCCTGGCGCAACTGATCGCGCTGACGGAGCTACCCAAGGGAGTCTTTCAGGTACTGCCAGGCTTCGGCGCAGATGTCGGTAAGGCGCTGGCGCTTTCGATGCAGGTCGATGCCATTGCCTTTACGGGCTCGACTCAGGTGGGCAAGCTTCTGACGCAATATGCGGGTCAGTCGAACCTGAAGCGCACTTTCCTCGAGTGTGGTGGCAAGAGCCCGAATATCGTGTTCGAAGACTGTGCTGATATCCCGGGCGTCGCACGTCAGGCCGCTGCCGCCATCTTCCATAATCAGGGAGAGGTTTGCATCGCAGGTTCCCGCCTGTTGGTGCATAACCGTATTCGCGAGCCATTCGTTCGTGCGCTGTGTGAAGCTGCCAGGAGCATGCAGCCGGGGGACCCGCTGGACCCGCAAAGCTTCATGGGCGCCATCGTCGATCAGGAACAGTACGACAAGATTGCTAGCTACATCGCGCTCGGTGAGCAGCAAGGGGCAAGACGTGAGGCGATCATCACGGACGACAATCGCCAGGTTGAGGGCTGCTTCATAGCGCCGACCATCTTCACTGGCGTGACGGCAGACATGGCCATTGCCAACGAGGAAATCTTTGGCCCGGTTCTCGCCGTCATGGGGTTTGATGATGAGGAAGACGCGATTGCGATCGCCAATGACTCTGACTATGGGCTGGCAGCAGGGCTCTGGAGTCAGGACGTCAACCGGGTGATTCGTGTCGCGCGCCGATTGCAGTCTGGACAGGTCTATATCAACAACTGGGCAGGGCCGGACATGACGATGCCCTTTGGTGGTGTGAAGCAGTCCGGCAATGGCCGCGACAAGTCACTGCAGACACTCGGTGAATATACCGAGACGAAGTCCATCTGGTTGGCCATTACCTGAATGGTGGTGGCGGGAATGAGCCGTGCTGGACGTTCTGACACGAACAAGCGTCTTGCAATGAAAGCGCCAGGCTCATGCCTGGCGCTTTCATTGGCGTTCGGGGCGTGATGGCTCCGGATGCGCCAGCGTTATACCTTCGTTGGCTATGCTAGGATGTCTCGATACGTCACCAGGGTCGGCTCATGATTCACAAAGAGTTGTTGTGCGCTCCAGAACTATCGAGCTGGCATTGCGTGCTGGCGAAGCTGATGACATCGGCATCTTCGGCGGAATTCCCTCGCTTGCTGCAGGACGTCTTCCACGACATTCTGCCTTTTGACACGATACTGGTCAGCACCTACAAGCAAGGGTGCGCACCCATCCTGATCTACGACAATTATCCTCCTGAGCGTCGGCAGCAGGGGGTAGAACGTTATATTGGCGATGCCTATATATTGGATCCCTTCTATACCTCGACCCAGCAAAGCTGTCGTCCCGGCGTCTACCGCCTGAGTGAGCTGGCGCCTGATTGCTTCGAGGACAGTGAGTACTACAAGCATTATTACGGCGCGTTGGGACTCAAGGATGAAATTGGCATCTTCATACAACTGCCCGGCGACATCGTGATGGTGTTTTCGCTGGGATTACATGAGACCTCTCTGCCGCTGACTCGAAAATCACTGCTGGCGCTCAAGAACCTGCAACCGATCATCGAGCCCCTCGCGCGCGAGTATTGGAAGTGGCAGGGCGTCAGTTTCGTGGATCGCCTGGAGCATCATGAGCCGGTAGAGGCCGCCTTCGATAGCTTTGGTGATGGTCTTCTGACGCAGCGTGAGCAGGACATCGTCAAGTTGTTGCTGGCCGGACACTCCACCAAATCTGCCGCGCGTGAACTCGCTATCAGCGATGGCACCGTCAAGGTACATCGCAAGCATATCTATCAGCGTCTGGCCGTTTCGAGCCAGGCCCAGATGTTCCGCCTGTTTCTGGATCACGTCTCGCTCGTCTCTCGCCAGAGCGGGGCACTGAGCCAGGTCGGGCCTTGATCGGTGTCTTCGAACGCCGGATTATCGCTACTTGATGGCTGAATGACGGCTACTCAACGACGAAAGGCTGCCCATGGGCAGCCTTTCGTGTATTCGAGAGCTTGAGAGAGGCGTCATCAGCTCAGACTGAATGACGCCCCGAGCCTTCAGGCGTGGCCGACGTGCTCGCGCAGGTGCGTGCGGTAGGCCTGGGTGTAGGCTGCCAGGTCAGGATTCTTGATCACATCAGTGGCCAGGTAGGTCGGCAGGGCCGTCATGCCGAGGAATTCCATCGCCTTGTGCACCGGGAAGTAGACGCCATCGATGCCCTTGCCTTCGAAGAAGTTGCCTTCTTCATCAAAGGCTTCAAGTGGCGCATTCCAGGTCAGTGACAGCATGTACTGGCGACCCTGCATCAAGCCGCCAGTGCCGTAGCCCTGGGTCGGGCTGGTGCGGTGACGACCATCGCTGGCGTACAGCGAGCCGTGGCCCTCAGTCAGGATGTCATCGAGATACTTCTTCACGGTCCACGGCAGACCCATCCACCAACCTGGGGTCTGATAGATGATCAGGTCCGCCCACAGCTGCTTCTCGATTTCCGCCTTGGCCTCGAAGCCTTCCTCGATGACGGTTTCACGCACCTCATGACCCAGCTCGGCCAGCTCACCGCGCGCCAGTTCATGCAGCGTCGCGTTCAGCTCGCCATTGGAATGGGCAAAGGCCTTGCCGCCGTTGATCAGTAGAATCTTCATGCCGGGTACTCCACGACTGTTGGCTTTTCAGCAATGGCGCACAGCATGAGCGTTCGCAAGTCATTGATAAAGCGGCACTGGCGTAAAACACCTTTGCTGTAGGTGCAACAATCCGATCAGGTTGCGCGCGATATCTACGCATTCACTCCCTTCATGCCTTCTGCGGTATGAGCGCCGAGGAAAGGGGTTGTATTGCTGATGGTTGGGGCGGTCGAAATTGCGCTCAGAGCTTTTGGCCAAGCCCACTAACGCAACCGCTTCAATTCCTGCCAGTTGGTGGTGTAGCGGGCGCTGCGGTGGGCGCAGCGCAGTTGCCAGGCGGCGTCGGGGCGTGCGACGCCCAGGCGCACGGTGCCGCGGCCCATCTTCTGATTCATGGCGTCCAGTGTCGCCATCAGCTGCTGACTGCGTTCACGCCTGGCGATATCCGCTTCGTCGTCGAGCAACGAGAGTTGCTCGCGTGGCTGGTCGATGAGGTCGAGCAGCATCACGCCAGCCTTCATGAAGCGATAGCCGCGCAGGTAGATATGCTCCAGCGCCTGTTGCGCGGCGGCGAGTATCTCGCGGCTGTCATTGGTGGGGGCGGGCAGCTCGACGATGGTGCTAGGTGAGTATTGCGGCAGGTCGGGTCGGTGACGATTGCTCTTGAGGAAGACCAGCACGGCGCGTGTCAGGCTGCCTTGATGGCGCAGCTTCTCGGCGCCGCGTTGGGCATGCTGGCGGATGGCGTCCCTGAGTTCATTCAAGTCACCGGTCATGCGCCCGAAGGAGCGCGAGGTCATGATGCGTTGGCGAGCGTCATCGGCATCATTCATCTCGAAGCAGGGCGTGCCTTGCAGTTCGCGCGCGGTGCGTTCCAGTACCACGGAATACCGCTGGCCGATGGCGCGCGGGTCGGCGCAGCGCAGGTCCCAGGCAGTGTGCAGGCCTTGCAGTGCCAGGCGTTCGACCAGACGTCGGCCCACACCCCAGACATCGCCCAGTGGCGTATCGGCCAGCAGGCGCTGGGTGCCGACCTCATCGGGTTCCAGCACGCAGACACCGCCGAATTCCGGACGCTTCTTGGCAGCGCGATTGGCCAACTTGGCCAGCGTTCGAGTTGGTGCGACCCCGACACATACGGGAATGCCGGTGAACTTGCGGACATTGCGGTGCAGGGTGCGGCTCAATGTCAGCATCGAGTTGCGATCAAAGCCATCGAAACGCACGAACATCTCATCGATGGAGTAGGGCTCGACCCCGGCGGAATATTCCTCCAGCACCTCACGCACGCGCGCCGACATGTCGCCATACAGCTCGTAGTTGGAGGAGAGCAGGTGGATGCGCCCCTCACGGACGAGTGGCTGTAGCTGGAAGGCGGGGGTGCCCATCTCCACGCCCAGCGCCTTGAGTTCGTTGGAACGCGCGATCACGCAGCCGTCATTGTTGGACATCACGCCGACAGGGCGGCCCTCCAGACGCGGGTCGAACACTCGCTCGCAGCTGGCGTAGAAGTTGTTGCAGTCGACCAGTCCGATCATCGGCGTCTTCATACCGCGTATTCGTGGATGACGGAACGCACCACCCCCCAGACCTGGCATTCGAGGTCGAAGATCGCGACCGGCGGATACAGGGCATTGCCGGAGCTCAGATAGGGGCGCTGACCGATCAGCTCATAACGCTTGACCACCACCTCACCCTCGACCAGTGCCACCACGATATGCCCGGGACGGGCATCGATGGAGCGGTCTACCACCAGGGTGTCGCCCTCATAGATGCCGAAGCCTTCCATGCTGTCACCCGCCACCGTCATGAAGAAGGTCGCTGCCGGGCGCTTGATCAGCCGCTCGTTGAGGTCCAGCGTGCGCCCCGCGTAATCCTCGGCCGGCGAGGGGAAGCCGGAAATGCCAGCGCGCCCCGTGATGTGAGGGTGCGGCAGTGCACAGGGCTCCGGCGCTGGATGAGGGCGAGCCAGCGAGGCATGGGATGGTTGAGCGGCAGATACGGTCATGGGTGGGGTCTCCTTTCGATACTGTATTCATATACAGTATCGGCGCTGAGAAGCCCTCAGGCAACCGATAATCCCTGCGAGTGCTACACATTCACGAGACGCAGATCAGATGAGGTGCACCTGTGTTCAATGGTGGACGGCAGGTAAAGCTGCTAGCGGAAAAAATTTCCCGGTAGGCCTCGCGTTTGCGTTTGCCTGATATCCGCCTTACCTTCGTTATTCCTTATATAACAATATTAGAGGTGGAAAATGCGGCTTCCGATATTGGCGGTGGGTTTGGCATGCGGTATGTGCAGTGCCGGTGCGCAAGCGGCGGACTATCAGGATGTACAGGATGCCGTCGAGCAACAGCGAGCGCCTCTGCTGGAGACGCTGGAATCACTGGTCAACGTGGATTCGGGAACGGGCTACCGTGAAGGCTTGAATGACGTTGAGGCAATGCTGATCAAGCATCTCGAAGCGCTTGGCGCACAGGTGGAAACGCACCCTGCCAAGACCTATGGCGGCAATACGATTGTCGGTCGCCTGCAGGGAGATGGCAGTCGCAAGATAATGTTGATGATTCACTACGACACCGTCTTCGATGAAGGCGCCGCCACGGAGCGTGCCTTCCGTATCGAGGATGGGCGTGCCTATGGCCCGGGCGTGGGCGATGCCAAGGGTGGCGCAGCCGTTATTCTGCACAGTCTCGAGGCGCTGAAGTCGCTCGGGTTTGATGACTATGGCCAGGTGACGGTTGTCTTCAATCCTGATGAGGAGAAGGGCTCGCCGGGCTCGCATGACCTGATTCATGAGCTATCGGCAGATCAGGATGCCGTGCTGGTATTCGAGCCTACCTTCGCTGACCCGGGAGTCGATGCCGTCACCGTCGTCACCAAGGGCATCAACTATGCGTTTCTCGAGGTGAAGGGCCGTGCCTCCCATGCCGGTGGCGCACCAGAGGAAGGGCGCAACGCCATCATGGAGCTGTCTCATCAGCTGCTGCAGTTGAATGAGCTTGATGATGCGGACAAGGAGACGACGCTCAACTGGACGATCGTCGAGGGCGGCGTCAAGCGCAACGTGATTCCGGAGCATGCCAGGGCGGAAGGTGATATGCGCTACTTCGATAGCAGCGAGTATCAGCGTGTCCTGGAAGAAGCACAGGCCATCACGAAGAACCAGTTGATCGATGATACCGAAGTGGAGTTTCACCTAGAGAAGGGGCGTCCGCCGCTGCCTGACAATCCGCAGAGTCAGCAGCTGGCCGAGCAGGCCCAGAAGATCTATCAGGAGTTGGGGCAGACACTGCAAGCGGTCGAGATCGGTGGCGGCACCGATGCGGCCTACGCCTATCATGCAGATTCCGATAAACCGGCAGTGCTCGAATCCCTGGGTCTCGTCGGCGGCGGCTACCACAGCGATCAGGAGTTCGTGCTGGTCGATAGCGTCGTGCCACGCCTTTACCTGACGACGCGCATGATCATGCAGTTGTCCGAGGATCAGCCGCAGGAGTGAAACCGGGATTGCAGCGGTAAATGATATGCTGTCATGACAGCAAACCCGATAAAAAAGCCCGGCCTCCTGGAGGCCGGGCTTTTTTGGGTCTTTCCCAATGCTGTTCTGTCTATCAGCCCGCCGGGCTCAGGATGCGGATATCGCCATCGGCGATCCAGTCACCGGCGTTGTCGCGGAAGCGCTGCATGTGTTCGGTCTCACGGTGGGCCTGCAGCGCATCGTGGGATTCCCAGGCTTCCACCACGGTGATGGTGTCGGGGCGTGGGTCGTTGTCCTTGTCGGCGGCGCGTTCGGAGTCCAGGCACGGGTGGTAGGCGTGGCAGCCATCTTCCTCGCGCACGGTGGGCGCGACGGCGCAGAGTTCATTGAAGACATCCTGAACGTGGCCTTCCTTGGCGGTAACGGTGGCGATTACCCAGATCATCTTGGCTCCTTGTGACGGTGCTGACCGCCGATGTTGTCGGAATTCTCGTGATGAGATGTCCTGACTATGTGGAGCCGTTTCTGGCCACTGCAAGGGGCAGGGGCTGACTGCCGGCATGACCCTGCATGATGAGCACACGAAAGCGCCGGACAGCAGGGCTGTCCGGCGCAGTTGTTATCAGGCGCAGTTGTTATCAGATGATGATCCGCGGATCAGAAAGCGAAGGCGATGGATCAGGACGGGAAGGCGAACTGGGCGCCTTCACGCAGACCGGCGGAAGGCCAGCGCTGGGTGATGGTCTTGCGGCGAGTGTAGAAGCGCACCGCGTCCGGGCCGTAGGCGGACAGATCGCCGAACAGCGAGCGCTTCCAGCCCCCGAAGCTGTGATAGGCGACCGGTACCGGCAGCGGCACGTTGATGCCGACCATGCCGACCTGGATGTGATCACTGAAGTAGCGGGCGGCTTCGCCATCACGGGTGTAGATGCAGGTGCCATTGCCGTATTCGTGATCATTGATCAGCTGCATGGCGGCTTCCATCGAATCGGCGCGCACGACCAGCAGCACCGGGCCGAAGATCTCTTCCTGGTAGCAGGTCATCTCCGGGGTGACGCCATCGATCAGGGTGCCGCCGACGAAGAAGCCGTTCTCGCCGCCTTCGACCTGCGGATTGCGGCCATCGACCACCACCGTCGCGCCTTGCTGCTCGGCGCTGTCGATGTAGCCGACCACCTTGTCACGATGGGCCGCGGTGATCAGCGGGCCGAAATCATTGCCCTTGTCGCTGTAGATGCCGACCTTGAGGCCTTCCATCTGCTGCTTCATCTGCGCGATCAGCTTGTCGGCGGCGTCATCGCCCACGGCCACTGCGACGGACAGTGCCATGCAGCGCTCACCGGAGGAGCCGAAGGCGGCGCCATTCAGTGAGTTGGCCACGTATTCCATGTCGGCGTCCGGCATCACGATGGCGTGGTTCTTGGCGCCACCGAGGGCCTGGCAGCGCTTGCCGTTGGCCGCGGCGCGGCTGTAGATGTATTCAGCGATCGGGGTGGAGCCGACGAAGCTGACCGCCTGGATGCGCGGGTCGTCCAGCAGCGTATCGACGGCTTCCTTGTCGCCATTGACGACATTCATGACGCCGGCCGGCAGACCGGCCTCCATCAGCAGCTCGGCGATGAACAGCGTGGAAGTCGGGTCGCGCTCGGAGGGCTTGAGGACGAAGGTGTTGCCGCAGGCGATCGCCATCGGGTACATCCACAGCGGCACCATGGCCGGGAAGTTGAACGGCGTGATGCCGGCAACCACGCCCAGCGGCTGGAATTCGCTCCAGGAATCGATGCCCGGGCCGGTATTGCGGCTGTGCTCGCCCTTGAGCAGTTCCGGAGCACTGCAGGCATATTCGACATTCTCGATGCCGCGCTGCAATTCGCCCAGCGCATCGTGACAGATCTTGCCGTGCTCCTGACCGATCAGGCGGGCGATCTCGTCGGCATGTTCTTCCAGCAGCTGCTTGAAGCGGAACATCACCCGGGCGCGCTTGATCGGCGGCGTGTTGCGCCATTCCGGGAAGGCGGCCTCGGCGGCCGCGATGGCTTCCTCGACCGTCGCCTTGCTGGCCAGGCGCACCTGACCGCCGACTTCGCCGGTGGAGGGATTGAAGATGTCCTGGGTACGGCCTTCGCTGTGATCGATGTTGCCGTTGATGAGGTGTCCGAGCGTCTTCATTGGGTGGGCCCCCTGAGATGACTTGTGAAATGAATGGCGATGAATGAAGTGGTGTTGATCGTCAGTTCTGAATGTTGATGGTCAGTCTTGAACGTCGATGGTCAGCCTTGAGCGTCGACCGTCAGCCTTGAGCAATGGCCGTCAGTCCTGGGCGGCGAAGGCATCGCCGAGAGCATTGATCAGGCGGTCCAGCTCGTCGTGTTCGGTGATGAACGGCAGGCCCAGCTGGATGGTGTCGCCGCCGTAACGCACATAGAAACCGGCCTTCCAGCAGTGCATGGCAATCTCATACGGGCGCCGCGCCGGCTCGCCGGGATAGGCCTCGACCTGCAGGGCACCGGCCAGGCCGTAGTTGCGGATGTCGCTGATGTAGCGCGTGCCCTTGAGCTCGTGCAGCTTCTTCTCGAATACCGGGCTCAGCTCGCGGACGCGGGAGATGAGCTGGTCGTTCTCGAGCACGTCGAGGGACGCCAGCGCCGCGGCACACGCCACCGGGTGACCGGAATAGGTGTAGCCGTGGGGAATCTCCATCATGTAGTCGGGGCCGCCGTTGTCCATGAAGGTCTGGTAGATGTCGCCCTTGACGACCACGGCGCCCATCGGCACCGCGCCATTGGTGATCTGCTTGGCGACGTTGAGGATGTCCGGCGTGACCCCGAATTCCTCGGCGCCGCTCATGGCGCCCATGCGTCCGAAGCCGGTGATGACCTCATCGAAGATCAACAGGATGTCGTGCTGGTTGCATATCTCGCGCAGGCGCTTGAGATAGCCCACTGGCGGTGGCAGCACGCCGGCGGAGCCTGCCATCGGCTCGACGATGACGGCGGCGATGTTGGAGGCATCATGCAGCGCGATCAGCTCCAGCAGCTCATCGGCGCGCTCGGCACCGGTCCTGGGCATGCCGGGCGTGAAGACATTTTCCTTGAGCAGGGTATGCGGCAGGTGATCGGCATCGACCCCCTGGCCGTAGAGCGAGCGGTTGGCCCCGATGCCACCAACGCTGAAGCCCCCGAAGTTGACGCCGTGATAGCCCTTGCTGCGCCCGATCAGCTTGGTCTTGGTCGGCTTGCCTTTCTTGCGCCAGTAGGCACGCGCGATCTTCAGTGAGGTGTCGGCACTCTCGGAGCCGGAGCCGGTGAAGAAGACGTGATCCAGCCCCTCGGGCATCAGCGTCTTGATGCGGTGCGCCAGCTCGAAGGCCTTGGGATGGCCGTACTGGAAGGCGGGCGCGTAATCCAGCTCGCGCAGCTGCGCGCTGACCGCCTCGGCGATTTCCGGGCGGCAATGGCCGGCACCGCAGGTCCAGAGACCCGACAGGCCATCGAAGATCTGACGGCCCTGGGAGTCCGTGAAGTAGGCTCCCTGCGCCTTGGTGATGATGCGCGGGTCCTGCTTGAACTGGCGGTTGGCCGTGTAGGGCATCCAGTAGGCATCGAGCTGCTCCTGGCTCAAGCCTGCCTGGGCGGAAGGGGATGTATCGAAGGCGGTCATGATGTCTCCCACAGAGTGTGTTGTTGTTGGTTCTCGGCTCCTGTCCAACTAGATTAGGAAGTCCTTTTGGTAAGATAAATGCCATTGTCTTTATCTTCAGGAAAGCATTTACTTAACTTTCCGCTGGCGTTCGCTACGCCATCTCGGCGCAGTCAGGCGCCGTGTGGCGCGGAACCGTTCAACAACAGGAGGCGCGGGCCTATGCGAGGCGAGGTCATGCGGGGGCAGCTCGGCGATACCGACCTGCGTCTGCTGCGTATCTTTCGCAAGGTGGTGGAGTGCGGTGGCTTCTCGGCGGCCGAGATCGAGCTCAACATCAGTCGCTCCGCCATCAGCATGGCGATGAGTGACCTGGAGACGCGGCTGGGCCTCAAGCTCTGTCAGCGCGGGCGCAGCGGGTTTGCTCTCACCAATGAGGGGCGGGAAGTCCACGAGGCCGCGATGCAGATGCTGGCCGCGGCAGAGGGCTTTCGCACACGCATCAATGGTCTGCATGCCTGGCTCAAGGGCGAGCTGAACATCGGCATCACCGACAATCTGGTCACCATGCCCGAGATGCACATCACGGATGCGCTGAGTGCGCTGAAGGGGCACGGCCCGGAGGTGATGATCAACATCCGCATGATTCCCCCCAACGAGATCGAGCGTGCCGTGCTGGATGGCCGCCTGCATACCGGGGTGATCCCGACGCTCAAGACGCTGCCGGGGCTCGAGTATCGCTCGCTCTACGAGGAAACCTCCTGCCTTTACTGCGCGCGAGGCCATGTGCTGTTTCGTGAGCCACGGGCGGGCGATACCCTCGCGCGCGGGCGTCCGGTGGGCGAGGAAGAGATTCGCCAGCATGATGCGGTGTTGCCGGCCTACGCCCAGACGCCTGCGATCAAGGCGCTGCATGAGCCGCTCAAGGCCGCCGCTTCCGCGACTGATCGCGAGGGCATCGCCTTCCTGGTGCTTTCCGGGCGCTATCTCGGCTATCTGCCCACCCACTATGCCGAGCGCTGGGTGCGCGATGGCCAGATGCAGGCGCTCAGCCCGGTGGCCAACTCCTATGTCACCTATTACAGCGCCATCACTCGCAAGAGCCGCCCGCCCAATCTGGTGCTGGAGCGTTATCTGACGGAGCTGGATGCCCTGCGCCAGGCGAAACCGGCCCGAAGAGCGCAGGCGGCGAGGGAGAGCAAGCCATGAACAAGCCCAGGCGTGCCGGGGTCAGGGAAGTCGCCCAGCTGGCGGGGGTGTCGGTCGCGACGGTCTCGCGGGTGCTCAACAATCCCGAAAAGGTGGTGAAGAAGACCGCCGACAAGGTGCTGGCGGCGGCCGACGCGCTCGATTTCCTGCCCAACAATGCCGCGCGTGTGCTGTCTCAGCATCAGTCGCGCACCCTGGGAATCGTGATCCCGACCTTCGAGAATCCGATCTACGCCAAGTTCATCGATGCATTGGAAGGCGCGCTGGCGCGGGCGCACTACAGCCTGCTGGTGACGACTACCCAGAAGGGGCGGGTGACGGAATTCGACAAGGTACGCGAGCTGGTCAACATGGGGGTGGACGCCGTGATTCTGCCCGGTGGCAGTCATGCCGCCGAGACACTGGACTACCTGTCACGCTTCTCGGTGCCGGTGGTCTTCAACAGCATCTATCTGCCGGACTCGCCGTTGATCACGGTGGGCTATGACAACTACGGGCTGGCCAAGGCACTGGCGGAGTATCTGATGTCCTTGGGTCATCAGCGTATCGTCATCCTCTCCGAGCCGCTGGCGCACAACGACCGCGCGCGCCTGCGCTACGACGGCGCCGTTGTCGCGCTGCAGGCGCTGGAGAGTGCCAGCGCCGATCGCGAGCATGATCAGTTCGTCGATGTCACCACCGCCGGGGCGAGCGCCGCGATAGGCGAGCTTTCTTGTGAGCCTGGGAGCGCGCTCGGTGGCGAAGGGCAAGGCGGCCTGCGGGATGGCATCACCGCCGTGATGTGCCTCAATGACGTGCTGGCCAGTGGTGCCATGCTGGCGCTGCAGCGGCGGGGGATCCGTGTGCCGCAACAAGTCTCGGTGGTGGGATTCGATGACCTGGAAATGGCGGAGTTCCTCAATCCACCGCTGACGACGGTAGACCTGCCGGTGGAGGAGATGGGCGAAGTGATCGCCCAGGCGTTGATCCGCCATCTCGAGGACGACGCGCCCTTGACGTCACGCCTGCTGGACGCGTCGCTGGCGATTCGTGGCAGTGCAGGCCCGGCGCCCAGCCAGGGCTGAGCACCTGTTCACGGGGCCTGACTCACAGCGTCTTGTAGTCGACCCAGCCCGGACCATAGATCGGCTGCAACCAGGCGCGGTGCAGGGAGTTGTCCAGTGACTCGGCCTGAAAGCGCACGTACTTCCAGTCGCCGCCCAGTTCCAGCTCCCACTCTGCAGCAGCGGTGGGGGCCGTGATCTCGATCAGCTGCGGCGCGTCTGTCTCGCCCACACCTGTGGGGCCCACGCCTCGCTGCACCATCGCCTTCCACTTCACCTTGTCCTGTGCGCTGACGCGCAAGGTGTAGCGTCCCTGCTGTTCAGACATTGCCAGTGGCGTATCGGCCAGCATCACCCCGGTGCTGGCATAGAAGCGGTTGCGCTTCACGTTGCGCAGGATATCGGCCTCATTGAGCGCCGCGGCCACCATGATGAAGCCCAGTGGCGCGTAGTTCTCGTAGACATATTGTTCGCGATAGAACTCGTCGTTGCCGGCAAAGCCGGCACAGCGCACTCCCTCACACAGAAGATCATCCCAGCAGGGCTCTGCCATGTGCGGCGCGTAGGGCCTGGCCCCCATGTGTTCCTCCAGGATGGAAAGGCCGTTGTAGACCTCCATGCCCATGATGTTCATCTCCGCGAGGCGCGCACACGGGTTGAGGAGTGTCTTCTTGATCTGTGTCCATTCGCCGCCTTCGCGTGGGCGGGTGGTCTCGAAGAAGTTGGGATGGGCGCAGATCGACAGGCCGCCGACCTTGCCCATGCTCAGCACATGCAGATATTTCGAATGCTCGCCGGCGAAATAGCCGTCGAGATAGCCGCCATCGTCGATGGTGTCGTTCTGGATCTCGCGCCCCGGAATCACCACGAAGTCATCACGCTGCTCACCACGTGAGAACAGCTCGATATTGTTGAGGTAGGGGTGAACCGAGGTGCACACGAAATCGAAGTGGAAGGGAGCGGCCTGTGAGCGCCGGATCACTTCGTCATGATCCTCGCCATGAATCCGGTCCATCGAAATGCTCTCATCGAGCGCTTCGCGGGTATGCACATGGATATTGCCCTTGAGCCAGCGCGTGCCGGGCTGAGGCCCTGACTCGCTCAGCGAGGCGTAGGGATTATGGACACGATGGGCGGCTGGCATGGCGGCGCTGTGGGAAGTCGGTACTGCTCGGGTCATGTGAGTCATCCTTGTCATGACGACGTGCCAGAGAACTCTGCTGATCAGTCAGCGGGGGAAGAGATCACAAGCAAGCGGCACGCCAGGCACCAGGGGGCGGTGAAATGGCTCGTGGCAACGACAAGCCCCGAGCCACTTCCTGTCTTTATGGTCCTGGTGATCCGGTGTCGCTCAGACGGCCTTCGAGGCAAGCGCGATATCCGGCTTGGCGGCGTCCGGGAGAGCGCTTGCGGCGTGTGACTCGGCACCATCCCAGTAATAGGCCGCGACATCCTCGCTGGGACTATGGCGGGTCAGCTTGCTGACGACCACCAGCACGACCAGCGAGGTCAGGAAGCCCGGATAGGCGGGGTCGATGCCAGTCGACAGCAGTGGCCAGAGGGCGGTGACACTCAGTGCGCTCGCCATGCTGCTGATGCAGCCACGGGACGTCGCATGCTTCCAGAACATCACCGCGAAGAACGGGAAGATCAGCGTGGTGGCCGAGATGCGCAGCGCCCACTGGTAGGCCGAGATGATGTCGGTCATCAGGAAGGTGACGCCCAGCCCCAGCACGCTGATGATGACGACACTCAGACGTGCCGAGGCCATCTTCTGCTTCTCGTTGGCGTGACGATTGATGAAGTTGCCATAGAGGTCATGCGCCAGGTTGGAGCTGCCCTGCAGAATGTAGGAATCCGCCGAGGTCATCAGGGCGGCCAGCAGGCCGACGATGACCAGCCCGCCGATGGCCGGGTGCAGCAACTGCATGGTGACGTAGGAGAAGACGAGATCGGCCGAGGTATCCAACGGCACGAATTGACGTGCCAGTACGCCGATGCAGTAGGGCAAGAAGGAAATCAGCATCACGATGGAGAAGCCTGACACGCCGGCCTTGATGGCCACATCTTCGCTCTCGGAGGCGAAGATGCGTTGCCAGGTGCACTGCCAGACGAGGTAGAACGGCGCCACCGTCAGCGCGAAGGTCACCACTTCCATCGTCTTGCCCTCGGGCAGCGGGGCGAGGAACTCGATCGGCGTATTGAGCAGGGCATGTTCCAGCCCTCCGGCATAACTCAGGGCAGTGAAGCCCAGCACCATGATGCCGGCGATCAGCAGGATGCTCTGCAGGGCATCGGTGACGATGGCCGCTTCAAGGCCCCCCAGAATGGTGAAGCCGAGAATCAGCGCAAAGGACACGAAGATGGCGGTATTGAACTCCAGCCCCAGCACCACGGTGAGGATGGTGCTCATGCCGATGATCTGGATCGCGGTGGCAGGCACCGAGTAGACGAAGGCCGAGAAGAACGAGGGAAACAGACTGGCCTTGCGGCCGAAGCGGCGCCCGAACAGGTCCGCCAGGGTATAGAGCTTCTTGCGACGCAGCGGGCGGCTGAAGAAGATGACCAGCATCAGGCTCGCGATGATACCGGGCAGGGCAAACATGAAGTAGCCGGAGAGCCCCTTGGAAAAGCCCATACCCATCCAGCCGATGAAGGCTGCCGCACCACACCAGGTGCTGATGGTGGTGCCGGTGATCTTCCAGTAGCCCATGTTCCAGCCGGCAATCAGATAGCTGTCAGAGGTCTTCACCTTGCGGAAGTAGTAGTAGCCGATCGCGAACATGATCACGAAATAGCCAATGATATAGGAGTAGTACCAAGCCATAGTCGAGTCTCCGTTTATTGTTGATTGTTCTATGAAGGTCATGCATGGAGCAGGGCGTACGTGGCGTAGCAGGGACTGAAACGACCCTCTGATTGTCGGGGATGACGCAGTGGGGAAGGTGGCGGACATGGCCGAGACAACCATGTCTTGTCTTCGAATGTAACCCGTTACATCGACTCAATCTAGCCGAGAAAAAGGCGCTGTCAAAAACAAATTTCACCGGCGGACGAAAGTCTCATGCCGGCGCGATGGCAAGATTCTCGTGGGGAGGGGAGTCATGCAAGAAGCGGCATCCTCATGCCTCTTCGCGCAGAAAACAGGTGCCGTAGCTGGCGGAAACGACGACAACTCTGCCGCCATTCAGGCGATACGACTGCCAGAGGAATGAAGAGCTATACAGGTCGCGTCTCGCAACGCTGTCATGGCAGGCGATTTTTTCTTCGGCCTGCAGTGCATGATAGCGGGGCGTACTCAGTCCGGAAGGCGGGCGAGCTCGATCAGGAAGGCGTACAGAATCACGGGGTCATCTGAAAGACGCACTGTGTCTTGGCCAGCGTAAAGCCGCAGGCGGCATAGAATTTCCTGGCGACATCGCGCGCCTCATGGGTGCGAACCCGCAGGGTCAGCGTCTCGTCGGTTGCCCAGGCAATGGCCTGCCTGGCCAATGCCCGTCCTGCGCCTTGCCGTTGCGCCTCCTGTGCGACGGACAGGCCCAGTATCTCTATGAAATCGGCCGAAGCGACACGAAAGACATGCTGGGCGTGCAGCCAGCCAATCACTTCGCCCGCCTGTTCCGCCACCCAGATGCGGTCATGGCGTGACGCCAACAGGTGCTCCAGTCGCTGCAGGATCAACGCATCATCGTCGTGGGGCAGATAGCCCAATGCGGACGCGACGCGTGAAATTCCTAGGGCATCCTCGGGTGTGGCAAGGCGAATCTTCATTGATGTTGTCCAGCCCCCATGACGATGATGATGGATGTTCGAGGGTCTCATTCGTCAGAGAGGCTCATTCATCGTCGTAGTGAATGATCGACAGCAGCTGAATCGGCACCTCGTTCAATTTCTCGGGGCCATGCGGCACACCGGCATCGAAGGCCAGGCTGTCACCGGGCCCCATGTCATAGAACTTGTCACCATGACGGTAGGTGAGGTTGCCGGAAAGCAGGTAGATGAATTCATGCCCGGCATGACAGAAGTTGGGGAAGACTTCGCTGGCGTCATCCATGGTGATCAGGAAGGGTTCGTAGCGCTTCTTGGGGCCTTGTTTGTAGCTCAACAGTTGATAGGCATGGCCGACTTCCGTGCCGGTGCGCACCACCTGCATGCCTTGCCCGGCCTTGATGTGCTGGGCACCACGCCCGTTGACATCGTAATCACTGAACAGCTTCGAGATCGGCAGGCTCAAGGCATTGCACAGCTTGTTGAGGGTATCGAGGCTGGTGGACACCTGGGCGTTCTCCACCTTGCTGATCATGCCCTGGCTGACACCGGCGATACGCGAGACGTCGGAAATCTTGTAGCCCTGCGAGACTCGCTGCTGCTTGAGCGCGCGCGCGATGTGCTGCTCGAGCCCCAGGCGTGTCTCGTCGGCTGCCGCGGTGATGGTCTCCTTCACCTCGGACTGCGCGGCAGGTTCCGCGGCCAGCGAAGGCGCTTTCGTGTCAGGCGCTGTCGGTTGAGGGGTATCGGAGGAATGGGAGGATTCTCGCGGCATGGATAACTCCTGTGGCGGAGGTGAATGCGATAGGGATGGGCAGGCGGGATGAGAATACGCGTCCTTGTAGGAGTCGTTGCGCGTCACCCGCGTGCGGATATCGGGTGACATTATCAAGTTTACCGCCAACCCTCATCCACGTTTGTGGCCAGTCCTCGTCCTGACTCCATGGCGTGTGATGCAAGAGGCCTCCTCGACGCCATGCCGAGGAGGCCTCTCAGGTTTCACGCTATCCAGCATCACGCGATTCGCACTGTTGCCGCGGGGCTTGAGCTGTTGCCTCGCGGCTGTGGCGTGCGATCAGCCGCGAGCCAGTCGCTTGGCCTTTTCCGGGTCATCGAAGGGTAGGGAATGGCTGATGGCCGAGAGGCTGGTCTCGCCGTCAGTGCCAGTCTTGAGGGTCAGCGGGGTGCCATGCTCGGCATAGCCGGGTTCGAGACGTGCCAGCGCCATGGAACGATCGCTCAGGCGCGAGTACATGCCCTGGGTGATGACACCGACACACTTGCCGTCGGCGTAGATCTTGTCACCGATCTGGGCGACGTCTTTCGAATCCAGCAGCACGCCATAGACCTTGACGCGCTCCTTGCCCTGCAGCGCGAAGTGTTCGCTGGCGCCACGGAATTCAGTCTTGCCCGGCGAGACGGTGAAGTCCAGGCCCAGTTCCCACAGGGTGTCGCCCACGGGCTGGTCGGGGTACGGGTAGGTTTCGGAATTGTCCGCCGGGTAGAACAGCAGGTGACTCTCGACCCGCAGCCAGTCAAGGGTACCGAAGCTGCACGGCTTGATGCCCATGTCGGCACCCTCCGCGAGGATCTGTTCCCACAGAGAGGGGGCGTCCTTGGCCTTGCAGAAGATCTCGTAGCCACGCTCGCCGGTGTAGCCGGTGCGCGAGATCATCACGTGGCAGCCGAACAGCTGGGTCTGCAGATGGTGGAAGTAACGCAGCTCACGGATGCCCGGCACGTGACGCTCCAGGAAATCCACCGCGACCGGCCCCTGCAGTGACATGTCGTGCATGTCGTCATCGAAGGTCAGGCTGACGGCGCGCCCCAGGGCACTCTTGGCCAGCATTTCATTCGCGGTACCCGTGCCGTGCACCACGAGGTAGGAGTTCGGTGCCAGGCAATAGACGATGCAGTCGTCGACGAACTTGCCGGCCTCATTCAAGACGCTGGCATACACCGACTTGCCCGGATACAGCTTGGACATGTCCCGCGTGGTGACGTAATCCAGCACGGCCTGAGCGTGCGGACCATTGCAGTGGATCTTCTTGAGCCCCGAGACATCCATCAGACCGGCGCGGGTGCGAATGGTCTCGTGGTCATCGGCCGTGTCCGAGACGGCGTAATTCCAGGCGGTGCCCATGCCATTCCAGTCTTCGAGCTCCGCGCCCAGCTTGCGGTGTTGTTCGGCCAGTGCCGAGATGCGCCATGAATTCGCCATGCGTCCCTTTCTCCTGTGAGTCGTGCTGCCTAGCGTAAATGGGGGGTGCCGTAGTCCTGCTGATGCTGGCGATGATGTCGCGCAAGACGCGCATCCGCCGCAGGAGGTGTTGTTGTTCTTTCGCCTTTTCAGGCGCTTCACCAGGGCTTGTGCCTGCTGCTTGCCTTGCCTGATCGCACGAGAGTCGATTCTTGGAAGGAAAGAAACATTCCCCATAGTTAAGCAAGGGGCTTGCCAATTCCGTCAAAGGCCATGGCCACGGCAGCACTTGAGCGAGTCAGGCGCCGATTGGCAGCACGAATCAGGGCGTGAATATTAGCGCTTTGCGTCATGCTGGTGCGAAGAGAGAGCTTTGGGCACCGAAATGATGCCTATTTCGAGAAACAGGTAGAAATTCACTCAGGATCACCTGGCGTTTCCTGTGGGATGAAATGAACTTGGAAAATAAATTTCCATGCAAAACAGTAGGTTGGTGAAAAGTTCTGGCCGGCAGTTGGCGAAATGGCATGCTGCATGCTTTTCTTTGGGGGAAATAAAGTTGACCAGCAGGAATCACAAAAACTCGTTTCATCCGCTATCTTGACGTGGCGAGTCACCACAAGGGGTCAGGTTTCCCGGGGTGGCAGACAGTGTCGAGGGAGATGAAACCCGGTCCGCTCTCAGAGGAAACCCAGATGTCACCCGAAAACGCGCAACAGTTCATCAAGGATCACGACATTCGCTATCTGCTGGCGCAGTTCGTGGATATTCATGGCGCTGCCAAGACCAAGTCCGTGCCGGCCAATTGCCTGATGGATGTGGTCGAGAAGGGCGCCGGCTTTGCCGGCTTTGCCGTCAGTGGTCTCGGCATGTCGCCGGAGGGGCCGGACTTCATGGCGCGGGGTGATCTGAGCTCGTTGTCGTTGGTGCCGTGGCAGCCGGGTTATGCACGCATGGCCTGTGATGGCTACGTCAATGGTCAGCCGTTCGCCAACGACAGCCGCGTGGTGTTGCTCAAGCAGCTGGAGCGCCTGAAGGAGAAGGGCTGGACGCTCAATAGCGGGCTGGAGCCGGAATTCTCGCTGTTCCGCCGGGGGGAAGCGGGTGAGCTGTTGCCGGTGGACGAGAGCGATACCCTCGCCAAGCCCTGCTACGACTACAAGGGCCTGTCGCGTTCGCGTGAATTCCTCGAGCGCCTGGTCGAATCGCTGCAAGCGGTGGACTTCGACGTTTATCAGATCGATCACGAGGACGCCAACGGCCAGTTCGAGATCAACTACACCTACAGCGATGCACTGACCTCGGCAGACCGCTTCACCTTCGTGCGCATGGCCGCCGGCGAGATCGCCAATGACCTGGGCATGGTGTGCTCCTTCATGCCCAAGCCGCTGGCGGACCGCCCGGGCAATGGCATGCACTTCCACCTGTCCGTATGTGATGACACCGGCCGCAACCTGTTCGGCGATGACTCCGACGCCCAGGGCATGGGCCTGTCGCCGCTGGCGTACCACTTCCTCGGCGGACTGCTGGCACATGCCCCGGCGCTGTGTGCCTTTGCCGCGCCGACCGTCAATTCCTACAAGCGTCTGGTCGGTGGTGGCAGCACCAGCGGCGCGACCTGGGCGCCGGTCTTCATCGCCTACGGTGACAACAACCGCTCGGCCATGGTGCGTGTGCCCTACGGTCGCCTCGAGTTCCGCCTGCCGGACGCCGGCTGCAACCCCTATCTCGTGCACGCCGCCATCATCGCGGCGGGGCTGGATGGCGTGGCGCGCAAGCTGGACCCGGGCACGCCCCACAACATCAATCTCTACTCGCTGACCCCGAGCGAATGCGCCGAGAAGGGCATCGAGAAGCTGCCGCAGAATCTTTCGCTGGCCATCGATGCGCTCGAGGCGGACAGCATTCTGCGCGAGAGCCTGGGCGAGGGAATCTGCGCCGAGTTCATGCGCCTCAAGCGCGAGGAATGGCTGGATTACAACGCACAGGTCAGTGCCTGGGAAGTCCAGCGCTACGCCGAATTCTTCTGATCTCATCCGGCGGCGCTCGCGGATCTCGCGGGGCATGCCAGACGAGGGTCGCCACTGTCACCACCACGCTCAAGACACCAGGCAGGAGACGCCTCCTGCCCGTGAGAGGACATCACCATGTGTGGAATCGTAGGGCTTTATCTCAAGAACCCGGCGCTGGAATCGCGCCTGGGGGAGCTGTTCGAGCCGATGTTGATCGCGATGACCGATCGCGGCCCGGACAGCGCCGGCTTCGCCATCTATGGCGACGAATTTGACGCTGGCATCAAGCTGACGCTGCAAAGCGATGGTGCCGATGAGGATTGGGAGGCGATCGCCAAGGGCCTGGGCGAGCAGGTCGGCACGGTGGCGGACTGGTTCAGCAATGCCAGTGTCGCGGTATTCAAGATCGCCGGGGAAGAGAGCGCCGTGCGCGGCTGGCTTGCCGACAGCGCCCCGCAGATTCGCGTGCTGAGCGTGGGGCAGAGCATCGAGATCCTCAAGGCGGTGGGCCTGCCGGCTCATATCGCCAGCCTCTATGGCCTCAAGGGCATGCAGGGCAGCCACATCATCGGCCATACCCGCATGGCGACCGAAAGCGCCGTGACCCTGCAGGGCAGCCACCCGTTCTCCACCGGGCGTGACCTGTGCCTGGTCCACAACGGCTCGCTGTCCAACCACAACTGGCTGCGCACCAAGCTCAAGCGTGAGGGCATCAGCTTCGAGACCGACAACGATTCCGAAGTCGCCGCCGGCTACCTGACCTGGCGTCTGGAGCAGGGCGACAGCCTGGAAGCCGCGATCACCGGCGCCCTGAAGGACCTTGATGGCTTCTTCACCTTCACCATCGGCACGCGTGATGGCTTCGCCGTGGTGCGTGACCCGATCGCCTGCAAGCCAGCCGTGATCGCCGAGACCGATGACTACGTGGCCATGGCCTCGGAATACCGTGCCCTGGCCAGTCTGCCGGGCATCAAGGATGCCCGCGTGTGGGAGCCGGAACCCGGTCGCCTGTATCTGTGGGAAAAAGACACCGCCCGTTCGGAGGCCGCGTAATGATGAAGACACACGATCTGGCCGTTGAAGGGCTACGCGAATTGAACCAGGCCCTGCACGATGCCGACATCCTGAAGGACGCGCGTGAGTGGCGAGTGGTCAATTCCGACGGCGCCCACAATATCGCCTGCGGCATCAATGACGACATCAGTGTCGATATCGATGGCCATGCGGGCTACTACTGCGCGGGCATGAACCAGAAGGCCAGCGTCACCATCCACGGCAACACCGGGGTCGGGGTGGCGGAAAACATGATGTCCGGCTGCGTGCGGGTCAAGGGTGATGCCTCCCAGTCCGCGGGCGCGACCGCCCACGGCGGCCTGCTGATCATCGAAGGCAATGCCTCGGCGCGCTGTGGTATCTCGATGAAGGGCGTGGATATCGTCGTCAAGGGCAATATCGGGGCCATGAGTGCCTTCATGGGCCAGGCGGGCCGCATGGTGGTCTGCGGCGACGCCGGTGAAGGGCTCGGCGATTCGCTCTACGAAGCGCGAATCTACGTGAAGGGCACGGTCGCATCGCTGGGCGCGGACTGCATCGCCAAGGACATGCGTGCCGAGCACCTGGAAGAACTGGCGGAGTTGCTGGCGAGTGCCGGAATCGAGGAAGACCCGGCCAGCTTCACGCGTTATGGATCTGCGCGTCAGCTCTATCACTTCAAGGTCGACAACGCCTCAGCCTACTGATCAGGATGCTCAACATGACCGACGAGACTCAAACACAGCCCTACAACCCGGCACTGCGGGAATCCGCGACCTTCGGCCGCGATGTCATCCATGAGATCCAGCGCGCGGCGGAGACGGGAATCTACGATATCCGTGGCTGGGGCGCCAAGCGCAAGGTGCCGCATTTCGACGACCTGCTGTTCCTCGGCGCCAGCATGTCGCGCTATCCGCTGGAAGGCTATCGCGAGAAGTGCGAGACCGAAGTCGTGCTCGGCACGCGCCATGCAAAGAAGCCGGTCGTGATCAGCACGCCGGTGACCATCGCTGGCATGAGCTTCGGTGCCCTGTCCGCCCAGGCCAAGGAAGCGCTGGGGCGTGGCGCCTCGGAAATCGGCACCTCCACCACCACCGGCGATGGCGGCATGACCCCGGAGGAGCGCGGCCAGTCCTCGCGACTCGTCTATCAGTATCTGCCGTCACGTTATGGCATGAACCCGGACGACCTGCGCAAGGCCGATGCGATTGAAGTCGTGCTCGGGCAGGGCGCCAAGCCCGGCGGTGGCGGCATGCTGCTGGGCCAGAAGATTTCCGAGCGGGTCGCGGGCATGCGTACGCTGCCGCAGGGCATTGACCAGCGCAGCGCCTGTCGCCACCCGGACTGGACCGGCCCGGATGACCTGGCGATCAAGATTGCCGAACTGCGCGAGATCACCGACTGGCAGGTGCCGATCTACGTCAAGATCGGCGCGACCCGCACCTACTACGACGTCAAGCTGGCGGTGAAGGCGGGCGCGGATGTCATCGTGCTGGATGGCATGCAGGGCGGCACGGCCGCCACCCAGGATGTCTTCATCGAACACGTCGGCATCCCGACCATGGCTGCCATCCCCCAGGCCACTCAGGCACTGCAGGAGATGGGCCTGCACCGTGAGGTGCAGCTGATCGTCTCCGGCGGGATTCGCAATGGCGCTGATGTGGCCAAGGCGATCGCGCTGGGTGCCGACGCCGTGGCCATCGGTACCGCCGCCTTGATTGCGCTGGGCGACAACCATCCGCGCTATGCCGATGAGTATCAGAAGCTGGGGTCCGCCGCCGGTTTCTATGACGACTTCCAGGATGGCAAGTGTCCGGCCGGTATCTCCACCCAGGACCCGGAGCTGAGCCAGCGACTGGACCCGGTCGCAGCCGGCAAGCGTCTGGCCAACTACCTGCGCGTGCTGACGCTGGAAGCCCAGACCCTGGCACGTGCCTGTGGCAAGTCGCACCTGCACCACCTGGAACCGGAAGATCTGGTCGCCCTGAACGTGGAAGCCGCGGCCATGGCCCGGGTGCCGCTGGCGGGCACCAACTGGGTGCCGGGACAGAGCGGTTACTGATGGCACGATCTCTATCGTGCGTGTGCCATTGCGCATGAGAGCGATCGTGCATGGCTGGCATTGCGCATGATTGTCATGGCAAAGCTGCGAAGCCTTTTGTCAGCAAGCTCGCCGCAATGTTGTCCAGGCAAGCTGTCGCAATGACAAGAGCTCTGCTCCGGTTGATGTAGAAAAATGTGACCTGATTCCATCGAGTCATTAGAGCGCCTCACCCCTTCGGTGAGGCGCTTTCTTTTGTGCTGAGTTCAATCAAGGAATCCGGCCGATATCGTGCAAGCGAAAGCGCGTCATAATGCTGATGATGGAGAAGCACATGGTGTCGTGTCGACGGAGAGGTCGTGATTTTCTCAAGGCAGAGTTTTTCCATTCTTTCAGGATCTTGTGGTTATTTCATGAGAAAGATGTCAGGCGTAGAGGTTGGCTTGTGGGGTGAGAATGAAACAGAGCAATAATGGTGAATACAAGCCGTTTTACCTGAGCTGAGTGTTCTGTTTTGGTGCGTGAATGTCTCGATTGATGGTTCATGTATGAAGCAGGATTTTCAGGCAATTTTGTCGGGTATGTGGGGCAATGATTTTGCCGTCAATGGCACGAAATATGCTCAAGAAATGGAGTGGTAGTCGGATGCACGTCATCGTCAAGACGGCGGCATTACAACAAGGACAATTTCTCAGAGCAGGGTCGTGTCATGAAAAGCCCGCAATCATCCTCTGTCACTGCCGGGATTCGAAGTCGGCAACACTATCCACGCATCGAGGCGCTGCCCGATGCCCAACGCTATCTGGTGGCGTGCCAGTCTCCCGAGAGCCTGCCAGGTACTGGTGAGGCGGCGGGCAACGCCCGTCAGCAGCTGCAGATGCATTGTCAGCTGATCAGTACGCTGCTGGGGCAGCTCGGTAGCCGCGAGGTGGGAGGCGCCGTGCAATCCGCCCCGGCAACAGAGGCGTTGCCCACGGGCCCCGTCGACAACGCCCGTCTGCATCGCTGGTACGACGTCGATGACCGCCCGAAGGCCTGCGACGCACTGGTCGGCGCCATCAGCGAGATCGGTGTCGCGGGGTGTCTGGTCATCATCGGCAGTGAGCATTTCGTGTGGCAGGTCGCCAATCTGGCTCAGCAGCAGGGGCTGCTGCTGGATGACATGGTGATGTTGCCGGTCGCTGCCCTGGGGCGGCATGTGTTCTGCGTGCACTGTCAGCAGGTCAGTGAGCATGTCATCCACTCGCCGGCAGCCTGTGATGGCTGCGGTTTGATGCTGGAAGTGCGTGATCATTTTTCCAAGCGTCTCGGCGCCTACATGGGCGTGCGAATCGATGCGGAAGCCCCGGGAGAGATTCCCCCACAGGAGGAGGTGGCACCATGTCTCGCTTCATGAAGGCGCGGGTCGCCGCGGTCGATCAGCTCAGCAGCAGCGTGCGCCGTCTCACCCTGGTGCCTGCCGATGAGGCTCCCCCCTTCACGCCGTTCTCGCCGGGCAGTCATGTGGTGCTGGGCATTCCGGGAGAGGGGCGGGTGTGTCGCAACGCCTACTCATTGATCAGCCCGCCGGATGATCCCTCGCATTACTGCATCGCGGTGCGTCGTCAGCCGGTCTCGCGTGGCGGCTCCGAAGCCATCCATTCCCGTGTGCAGGTCGGTGACGAGCTGGAACTCAGCCCGCCGGCCAACCTGTTTCTGCCGCACTGGCAGGCGCGCCACCACCTGATGCTGGCAGGCGGCATCGGCATCACGCCGTTTCTCTCCTACCTGCCGGAGCTTGAGCGGCGTGGCGCCAGCTGGGAGCTGCACCTGCGCAGCCAGGACCTCGACGTCGCCCGCTTCCCGGAGGCCGCGCCCTATCTGGCGAGTGGCAACATCACCCAGCATCGTCTCGAACGCCCGAACCTGAAGGCCTTGCTGGCGCGTCAGCCCGCCGGCACGCACGTCTATCTCTGCGGCCCGCAAGCCATGATCGATGCCGTGAAGGAAGCGGCACGCGAGCTGCACTGGAGTCTCGCGCGCATCCACCACGAGGTCTTTGCCGCCCCGGAACCGGGGACTCCTTTCACGGCCGTGGCGCGCGCCAGCGGTGTGGAAGTGGCGGTCGGCGCCCAGGAATCGATGCTGGAAGCGCTGGAGCGCAGCGGTGTCGAGGTGACGAGCCTGTGTCGTGGCGGCGTCTGCGGGCAGTGTCGGGTCGAGATGCTGGAGGGGGAGGCGGAGCACCGTGATGCCTTCCTCGATGAACAGGAGCGGGCCAGTCAGCGCTGCGTGATGCCCTGCGTTTCCCGGGCACGCAGCCAGCGGCTGGTGCTGGATCTCTGAATACGTCTTTCGCGAGATGGACCCCCAAGGAGCAGGAACATGCAATTTTCCCCGCGAGATGACCAGGCGTTCCATGGTCTGTTCACCTTCAAGAATTCCGATCACGCCATCCAGCGTTTTCCCTTCCCGTTCCCGGAAGATGAGTACCGTTACTCGGTCAATATCGAGCCGCATACCTTGCCCGGCAAGCCGGGTTCCATCACCGAGCACATGCTGGATATCGATGAGCACTATCTGAGCGAGATCGCCGAGCGTGAGCGGGTGCTGGCCAAGGACCCCAGACGCTGTCTGGTGATGCCGCACATGCAGCCGGCCGCCTGGGATTTCCTGGAATTCGTGATGACGCATTACGCCCGGGACTATCCCGAGGCCTTCAGTTTCGAGCGCGACGGCGATGACTGCGTGTGGCGCAACCATCTGCTGGGGCTGGAGCAGGCCTTTTGCATGGGCGATGACGCCAGCCTGCCATTGCCGCCGCTGGACTATATCGGCCGTCAGATGCAGGGCGATATCGCGCTGCTCGACCAGCGCGACGGTGACCTCTTCATGGACGCCGGCATGATCACCTGTCCGGCGGACTGGTCACTGGCCTTCGATGCCGGCATGAGCTTCAAGCAGTGGCATGGCCCGGTGCCGCTGGCGCATGAGATGGGCGTATTCGATCGCGCGCTCAAATACCTGTGCGCCATCCAGGTCGGCGGGCCGGTGCGGCGTCTGAACTGGACCATGACCATCCATCCGCGCATGGACAGCTCCCCGGAGACCTACGCCGAATGGGGCAGTGATCGCACCACCATCACGCCAGAGAATGCCGGCCGTGATGTACATCTGCGGGTCGAGCTGCAGACGCTGGTGCGCATGCCGCGCAGTCATGCGCTGTTCTTCGGTATCCGCACCTATCTGATCAGTCTGGAAGACCTGTGTACCAACCCGGTCTGGCAGACGCGGCTGTTGAAGGTGCTGAAGACCCTGCCGGCGGAGCTGATCGACTACAAGGGACTGACGCGCTATCTGCCCAGCGTGCTCGAGTGGCTGGAAGCCCGCGAGGCAAGTGTCGCGGCCAACGCCGAAGCGACGGCGCAGGCAGCGGTCTAGGCCACGCTCTCGGCAAGCCGCTTCTGGCAAACAGCTTCTGGCAAACAGCTCCTGATAAGAGAGCTCCTGATAAAGAGCTCTCGGCAAACAACTCTCGGCGCCGAGGGCGTGACAGGGAATGGATCGCAAGCCACTGACCATAGCGCTTGCGGATAACAACAAAGGGGAAACGCTGGTGAATATCGATGTGCTGCAACTCAGCTACGCGCTGGATACGTTCTACTTCCTGATGTGTACCGCATTGGTCATGTTCATGGCCTGCGGCTTCGCGATGCTGGAATCCGGGCTGGTACGCTCCAAGAATACCGTCGAGATCCTGACCAAGAATGCGCTGCTCTACGGCATCGCCTGTCTGGTGTTCCTGGTTGTGGGCTACAACGTGATGTATCCCGGTGACAACGCCATCAGCAGCGTGATTCCGGGGCTGTCGTTCATGCTCGGCGCTGACAATACCCTCAGCGACATCAGTGCTGGCGATGGTGCCGCCTATTACTCCAGCATGGCGGACTTCATCTTCCAGGCGGTGTTTGCCGCCGCGACCATGTCCATCGTCTCGGGGGCCGTGGCGGAACGCATGCGCCTGTGGCCGTTCCTGATCTTCGCGGTGGTGATGGTCGCGGTCATCTATCCGGTGGAAGGTTACTGGAAGTGGGGCGGTGGTTTCCTGGATGCGATGGGCTATCAGGACTTCGCAGGCTCGGTGGTCGTGCACATGGCGGGTGCGGCGGCGGCATTGGCGGCGGTATTGCTGGTCGGTCCGCGCAAGGGTCGCTACGGCGTTGACGGCAAGGTGCGTGCCATCCCGGGCGCCAATCTGCCGATCGCCATGCTGGGCATGTTCATCCTGTGGATGGGCTGGTTCGGCTTCAATGGCGGCTCGATGCTCAAGATCGCCAGTCTCGATGATGCCAACAGCGTGGCGCGTATCTTCGTCAACACCAATGCGGCGGCCTCTGCGGGCATGGTGGCCGCGGCGCTGCTGTCACGCGCCATGTTCGGCAAGACCGACATGACCATGGTGATGAACGGTGCCCTGGCCGGTCTGGTCTCGATCACCGCGGAACCGCTGCTGCCGTCTGCCGGCCTTGCGGTACTGGTCGGCGCGGTGGGCGGCATCATCGTGGTGCTGTCGGTGGTGGGGCTTGATCGCCTCAAGATCGATGACCCGGTCGGTGCGATTTCCGTGCATGGTTCCGCAGGCCTGTGGGGCATCATGGCGGTGCTGTTCTCCAATCCGGAGGCGGACTTCGGTACCCAGATCCTGGGCACGCTGATCATCTTCGCCTGGATGTTCGGCGCAAGCTTCGTGGCGTTGCTGGTGATCAAGAAGGTCTGTGGTGGGCTGCGTGTCAGCGAGGAAGAGGAACTGGAAGGCATGGACATGCACGAATGCGGCATGGGCGCCTATCCGGAATTCGTCAACATGTCCTCGCCGTCACAGGGGGAAGGCAATGTGTCCGGGCAAGCCGGCAAGGCGAGCACAGCGGCCTCGGCTGCGGTGCTCAAGGGGGCGACGCGTTGAGCCCGCACCCCGAGTGCTGGAGTCTTAGAGTCTGATGATTCAGAGGCACAGAATTTGATGATTCAGAGCGTGATGCGCCCCGCCAGCATGTGATACGAGAAGGCCCGCCAATTGGCGGGCCTTCTCGTGTTCCAGGGCGAACGGAGAGCGAACGGCGGGCGAACGGCGGGGGAAAGGTGAGGAGTGGTGGGGAAAGGATAGGAAAAGCAGGCGGAAACAAGAGAGATGATGAAGGGCCCGGGGTGAACAAGATCGGCCAGACGGACACGGCGTCAGCGGCGGTGCAGGCCACCCAGCTCATGATTGATATGGCGGGCGCAGTCCATCAGCGCGCCGCGCAACAGCAGGCGGCGGCGCTCATCGGCCATCATCGCATCAGGGCCCGAGATATTGATGGCGCCGACCAGATGGCCGGTATGGTCATAAAGCCCCGTGGCAATGGCGGTGGCGTAGTCGGAGCGGCTCTCCACCCACCCCTGGCGGCGGGCTTCCTCGATGGCATCCTTCAGGGCCGGCAGGTTCTGGGGCGCCGGCGGTGGGTAGTCATCCAGCCGAATCTGACGGTAGAGCTGCTGCAGTTCATCCTCGCCCAGCACCGTGAGCAGAATGCGCCCCATGGCGCTGACATGACACGGCAGACGGGAACCGATGGGGATGTTGACCGACATGCGCTGTGCGGCGAAGGCGCGGTAGAGATAGATGGCATCCGTGCCCTCGCGAACGCTCAAGTGACACGACATGGTGGTCTGGTCGCGCAGGGTGTCCAGGTGGGGGGCGACCACCTCGACCAGGTCGCGGCTGGCTAGATAGCTGAAGCCCAGCGAGATGACCTGTGGCCCCAGTTCATAGGTATTGCGGGCGATCTTCTTGAGATAGCCCATGTCGGTGAGAGTGATGACGATGCGGTAGATGGCCGAGTTGCTGGTGCCCAGCTCCTCGGCGAAGTCGTTGGTGGTCAGGACCTTGCGACTGCTGCTGAACATCTCGAGGATTCTCAGCCCGCGAAACAGCGCCGGCACGGTGTAATCGTTCTCGCGCGATGCCGCGAGCGAGGAAAGTGCTGTCGGGGCGCTCGCGACATCTTGCCCGCTGGAAAGCGACACTTGGGAATCGGACATACCTGGTTCCTTTGGCAACGTACGACAGGCGGTTGGCGAAACGCAGCGTCCCCGTCGCGGCCTGTGGTTCAGGCAGCGGCGGGGAGCGGGTGGTAACGCGAGAGGCATCCGCGGGCGGATACCGATGTCGCGCCGCAATCGCTAGCCGTGATGATGGGCCAGCAGGGCAGCGACTGTCACTTTCTCGCCGGAGTATTCGCGCATGGCATCGAGCATGACGCCCCATAGATAGTGGCTGGAGGCGATGTCGAACAGCAGGTGGAAGCAGGGACACGCAAGGCTCCCCGCATTGACGATGATGGCATTGGTGCGTGCCACCGAGGTCTGGGCGACGCTTCCCGGCGGGAAGGCTTCGCCGCGCAGATCCACCCCGCACAGCTTGGCCATCAGGGCGGGCAGGGTGCTGCCGCTCAGGCTGAACCAGGCGTGGGAATCACGCCGTGGCAGGGAATGCACGCGCATGCCCTGGGCCAGCGCTTCATCCGCCTGTGCGATGAGCGGCAGCTCGGCCACGCCCGCCTGTGGGCTGATGGCCGGCGCCAGGTGAAGAAACTCACCCACTGACAGCCTGACCAGCCAGCTGCCATCTGACTGAAGCGTTGCCGCATTGGGCGTGCCCGGCACCGTGAAACCCAGCGTGGCCAGCCAGTCGGCGGCGTCGCGGCCGCGCACTCCTGCGCGACCCAATGCGGTCATGTCGGCGAGCGCACAGTGACTGAGGGCCGCCGTCGAGACATCTGCCGTCGCGGTCGTCATCGGGCTGACCAGGCTCTCGGGCAGTGGACAGCGTGCCAACGCCGTGGCGCCGCCCAGCGTGTTCGTCATGGTTGTCGTCATCTCACAGCTCCTGGCGGGCAGACTCGGGATCGAAGAAGGGCAATGCGACGACGTCGGCCTGGACCAGTACGTCGCCCTGCGTGCGGATGGTGATCTTGCTGCCGGGCGTGCTGCTGTCGAGTCCAGCGTAGGCCAGGCCGATGATGGCACCCAGCGTCGCACTGTACTCGCACGAGGTCACGTTGCCGGTGATGTCGCCGCCGGGCTTGGCGGCGTCTGCGCTCTGTTCACCTCCGCTGAGCACCAGCTGACCTTCCAGCGGTTGCGGGCTGTCCTTGGGCAGCATGAAGCCGACCAGCTTGCGGGTCTGGAGCTGGGCGGCAAGAATATCGATCGCCCGCCGTCCGACACAGAAGGGCTTCTTGTGGCTGACTGCCCACTCAAGGCCGATCTCACCGGGATGGCTCATGCCATCGGTGTCCTGACCAATGATGATGTGGCCTTTCTCCAGACGCAGCAGACGCTGGGCCTCGACACCGAAGGGGCGGATCTCGGCCTGCTCGCCTGCGAGCATCAGCAGGTCCCACAGCGCTTCGCCGAAACGGCTCGGCACATGGATCTCGTAGCCCAGCTCACCGACGAAGCCGACCCGCAGCAGGCGTGCCGGTATGCTGCCGGTGGTGCCCAGCAGCTCGGTCTCGATGTGGCCGGTGCGCAGCTCAAGATAGGGGAAGGCCTGGGGGCTCAGGTCGATATCGCGGCACACCTTGCTCAGCACCTCGCGGGCTCGGGGGCCGGCCAGATTGACGGCGCACCAGGCCGTGGTGACGTTGGTGATATCGACATCCAGCCGCCACTGGGCATTCCACTTCAGCATCTGCTGGTAGACCCGGTCCACGCCGCTGGTGGTGGCGGTGACATAGAAGTGTTCCTCACCGAGGCGGCACGACACGCCGTCATCGATGATCACGCCTTGCTCGTTGGCCATGGTGGCGTAACGCGTGCGCCCCACCGGCTGCTTGAGGAAGGCGAAGGTGTAGAGGCGGTTGAGCAGTTCGGCGGCGTCCGGCCCGCGCAGCTCGATGCCCCCCAGGGTCGAGACATCGATCAGGCCCACGCCATTGCGCACGGCCAATGCCTCGTTCTGCATGGCGTCATTGCGCTCCTCCGGGCGGCCATAGAAGGCCGGGCGCGCCCAGTGGCCAGCCGGCATCATGGTGGCGCCCAGATCCAGGTGGCGCTGATGCATCGGTGTCTGGCGGTAGGGGTCGAAGCTGCGACCGGCCAGCAACGGCAGCGGTTCGGCCACGAAGGGCGGGCGCGCGGTGGTCACGCCGGTTTCGCTGACGGTGCGCTGGGTGGCTTCGGCGACCAGACGCGCGGCCGGCAGTGCCGAATGACGGCCCTGGGAGGGGCCCATGCCCAGTGTCGAGAAGCGCTTGACCAGCTGGATGTCGCGATAGCCGTGGCGGGTGGCATTGAGGATGTCGCGAATCTGCAGGTCTTCATCCAGATCGACGAACTCCTTGCCCTTGGGGTGCGCGAACAGCGGCCAGCCATGCTGACGGAAGGGACGTGACGGCGTGATGGCCGCCGGCTCATTCGCCTCAATCGTGACATCCACGACCTTGCCTGCGGCGGCAAGCCCGGCCAGTGCAGATCTGGCGGCACGCTGGCCATCGGCCATCACGTCCTTGAGGTGATAGAGGCCATTGGCAGAGCCCGCCATGTGCAGGTGTGCCGGCAGGCCGCTGAGGCTGAAGCGTGCATCGTCATCCAGATAGGAGAGCTTGGCACCCGCCTGGCAAGCCAGCTGATAGACCGGCATGTAGCCCGCCGTCATGCAGACCAGATCACAGGGGATCACATCCCCTTCGTCAGCCAGTTCGCCGCGCGCGACGATCCTGCGTACCTCGACGCCCGTGACGTGATGCAGCGACTTCTCCGCCTGCGCTTCATAGATGGCGTGCTCGAGCTTCAAGGCGATGCCACAGTGACGGACGGCATCGGCCAGACTTTCATCATCGGGCTGGGCGCGCATGTCGAGCAGGGCGACGATGTTGACGCCGTGCTCCATCAGGTCCAGCGCCGCCAGATAGCCATCATCGCTGCCGGTGATCACCACCCCTTGCTTGCCCGGCAACACGCCATAGTGCTGCATCAGGCGCTGGGCGGCACTGGCGAGCATGATGCCCGGCAGGTCGTTGTTGCGAAATACCACCGGCTGGTCGAAGGCACCGCTGGCGAGAATGCACTCCTTGGCCCGCACCTTGTAGAGGCGCTTGCCGCGGATCACCGGCAGGTAGTTGTCGGTGAACCAGGCATTGCAGGTCGCCTCGGTCATCACGTCGATGCGCGGATGCGCCGTGACGGCCGCGGCGAGACGCTCAAGTGTCTGGCTGGCCTCATGTCCTTCGGCATCGAAGCGTGCGTAGGTCAAGGCACCGCCGAGCAGGCGGCCCTGTTCGACCAGCAGCACGCTCGCGCCACCCTCGGCAGCCTCAAGCGCGGCCGTCATGCCGGCCGGGCCGGCGCCTACCACCACCACGTCATGGAACAGATAGGCCTTGTCGTGATAGTCGCCGCGTACGTCCAGATTCAGCGTGCCGAGCCCGGCCTTGCGACGAATCAGCGGCTCCCAGTACTTCCAGACGCCCTTGGGCTTGTAGAAGGCGCGGTAATAGAAGCCCACCGGCATGAATTTCGAGAACTTGCCCAGGCGCATGTCGCGGTCGTTGTCCAGGCTGCCAGAGACGTTCTGGGCGGTGACTTCAAGCCCCGGACTGATCTGGCGCTCATCGCCCAGCACGTTGGGCTCATCCGGCAACTGCACCAGGGTGTTGGCATCCTGGCCGGCGAAGGTCAGGGCGCCACGCGGGCGGTGATACTTGAAGGAGCGCGACAGCAGCCAGCGGCCATTGGCGGCCAGGGCACTGGCGATGGTGTCGCCGGCAACGCCCTGATAGCTCTTGCCGTCGAAGCTGAAGGTCACGGGCGTGTCACGGTCGATCAGTCGGCCCATCGGGGCCGGCAGACGTGCGCCTCGGGTCATGGGGACTCTGGCGTTCATGCGCGTTCTCCCGAGCTATCCGTGGTGTGCAGTGGGAACTCCACGCGCTGGGTGAAGCGCTCGGAGGGGTCGAAGGTGCGCAGGATCTCGTCGGTCACGGTGTGACGCTCGGCGAGGAACCAGTAGCTGGAGGCCGCGTGCATCCACCATTCGGTGACGACACCGGCGGTGTTGTCGCTGAAGAAGACGTAGTCGGCCCACTCGCGATCACTGCAGGTATCGGGGTCTGGCATGTCGGCAAGCTCGCCGCCATACACGAATTCGCTGATATTTCGGGGCCCATTGAGTGGGCAGGGCATGATCTTCATCGCGGAAATCCTTGACCGTTGTTCTTGTACATCCAGCGTGGGGTGCGCATACCGGGGCAGTCATCGAGCCTTGTAGGTCGAGCCGCTGCGAGCCGTTGCGATCCATCGCGAGCCATCAGTGGCTGGCGGCAGTCGCGCCCATCTCGTTGACCTGACGGAAGCGCGCGAAGCGTTCCAGCGCGAAGGGGGCAATCAAGTCCGGAGTCTTGCCGCCGGAGGCGACCAGCTCTGCCATGGTCTTGCCGCAGATCGGCGTCGCCTTGAAGCCCCAGGTGCCCCAGCCGGCATCCAGGTAGTAATTCTCGACGGGGCTCTCGCCCATGATCGGGCTGTAGTCCGGCGTCATGTCGGTCGTGCCCGCCCATTGGCGCATCAGGCGGGCCTGGGACAGGAGGGGGAACATCTCCAGCGCCGCGGCGATCAGGCTTTCCTTGAGGTCCAGCGTCGAGCGGGTGTTGTAGAGCGGGTAGGGGTCGGAGCCACCGCCGAACACCACCTCGCCACGGCTGGTCTGCTGCACGTAGCAGTGCAGGGCCGAGGAGCTGACGAGCGGGTCGAGGAACGGCTTGAACGGCTGGGTGACCATCGCCTGCAGCGGGTAGCTGATGATGGGCATGGTGAAGCCGGCCTTGCTGGCGAGTACCGAGCTGTGCCCGGCCACCGCCTGCACCACGCAGCCGCACTGCACGGTGCCGCGATTGGTCTTCACGGCGCGGATCTTGCCGCCTTCGACCACCAGGTCCTGCACCTCGGTGAGCTGGTGGATCTCGACGCCGCGCTTGGCGGCTTCCTTGGCGTAACCCCAGGCGACCGCATCATGCCGCGCGGTGGCGCCATCGATGTGCCACAGGCCCGCCATGACCGGCAAGTGGCCGGGGTCCAGATTCAGGGTCGGTACCAGCTCGCGGATCTGCTGGCGATCCAGCATCTCGGTGCGCCCGCCGAAATGGGTGTTGACCTCGGCGCGCTGGCGGAAGGCGCGCACGGTGGAATCGGTGTGCGCGAGGGTCAGCTGGCCACGTTCCGAGTACATGATGTTGTAGTCGAACTCGTTGGACAGTCCCTGGAACATGCGCACCGATTCGCTGTAGAAGCGCACGCCTTCCGGCGTCAGGTAGTTGGAGCGAATCACCGCGGTGTTGCGTGCGGTGTTGCCACTGCCCAGGTAGGCCTTTTCCAGCACGGCGATATTGGTGATGCCGTGATATTTGGCCAGATAGTAGGCGGTGGCCAGGCCGTGCCCGCCGCCGCCGATGATGACCACGTCGTAGCGGGACTTCAGCTCCGTGGGCGGGGGGAGGTCGACTTCGGCCGGATACTCGGAGGACAGGCCGTACTTGAGCAGGGAAAAGGGCATCGGTGACTCCCGGTACGCGCAAACGTACCTCTAGTGGTTCAGGCCGACTGGCGACGCGCGGCAGTCAGGGTGTTGGCGAGCAGGCAGGCGATGGTCATCGGGCCGACGCCCCCCGGGACAGGCGTGATGGCGCCGGCGATCTCGCTGACCGCAGCGAAGTCCACGTCTCCGACCAGGCGGGTGCGCGCCTTGCCGGTGGGGCTTTGCTCGGCGGACTGCGCGATGCGATTGATGCCCACATCGATGACCACGGCGCCGGGCTTGATCCAGTCGGCGTTGATCATGTTCGGGCGCCCGACCGCGGCGACCACGATATCGGCCTGGCGGCAGAGTTCGGCGGGGTTCTGGCTGCGCGAGTGCAGTTGGGTGACGCTGCAGTTGGCGGCCAGCAGCAGACTGGCCATCGGCTTGCCGACGATGTTGGAGCGGCCGATGATCACCGCGTGCAGCCCGGAAAGGTCTCCGCCACGCTCGGCAAAGGTGTCACGCAACAGGCGCATGCAGCCGGTGGGCGTGCAGGGCGCCAGGGCATCGGCGCCCTGCACCAGCGCCCCGACGTTCATGCGATGGAAGCCGTCGACGTCCTTGGCGGGATCGATGGCCTCCAGCACCGCGTCTTCCTGGATATGCGCCGGCAGCGGCAGCTGGACGAGGATGCCATGCACCTCGGGGTCTGCATTGAGTCTGGCGACCAGCGCCAGCAACTCGGCTTCGCGGGTCTCGCTGGGCAGCACGTGCTCGAAGGACTGCATGCCACACTCGACGGTGCGCTTGAGCTTGTTGCGCACATACACCTGACTTGCCGGGTCTTCGCCGACCAGCACGACGGCAAGCCCCGGTATCACGCCCTGTTGCGCGAGGCTTGCGACCTTTGCCGTGACTTCCTTGAGCAGTCGCGCCGAGGCGGCCTTGCCATCGATCACGGCGGCGGTGGGCTGTGCGAGTGTCTCGTCCGCGCTCGCGGTGGGTGTCGCTTGGGTATTCATGACTGCGCTTCCTCCCTTGGGTGACGGCCGATGATTCACGCGTGGTCTGTCTTGAAGGTTTGTGTGACGCCTTGCTTGAAGACTTGTTTGAAGTCTTACTTGAAAATCACGGTTCGATCATTGGCGAGGAAGACGCGGTGTTCGATGTGATAGCGCACGGCATTGGTCAGTGCCTGGGTCTCGGTATTGCGACCCGCTGCGACCAGATCTTCCGGGGCGAAGTTGTGTTCGACCCGCTGTACGGCCTGATCGATGATCGGCCCTTCGTCGAGATCCGCGGTGACGTAGTGAGCGGTGGCTCCGATCAGCTTGACCCCGCGGGCGTGGGCCTGGTGATAGGGCTTGGCGCCCTTGAAGCCCGGCAGGAAGGAGTGGTGGATGTTGATGGCGCGCCCGGCCAGCTTCTGGCACAGCTCATCGGAGAGAATCTGCATGTAGCGCGCCAGCACCACCAGCTGAGTGCCGGTCTCGTCGACGATGTCCATCAGGGCCGCTTCCTGGCGCGCCTTGGTGTCCTTGGTGATCGGCAGGTAGACGAAGCGGATGCCTTCGCGCTCGACCATCGGGCGCAGGTCCAGGTGATTGGAGACCACCGCGGTGATCCGCATGTCCAGCTCACCCTTGCGGTAGTGATAGAGCAGGTCGTCCAGGCAGTGGTCGAACTTGGAGACCATGATCAGCACCGGCATCTTGTCCTGGCCACCGTGGATCTGCCATTGCATCTCGAAGGGAGCCGCCACGTCCTCGAAGGCCTGACGCATCTGGGCGATATCGCCTTCGACGCCTTCATTGAAGCGGAAGCGGGCGCGGAAGAAGAACTGCCCCTTGTCCTCATCATCGTATTGCGCCAGCTCACTGATGTAGCACTCATGGGTGGTCAGGAAGGTGGTGATGGCCGCCACGATGCCGGACGTCGCCGGGCAGCTGATGGTGAGAATGAAGTGATCGTCTGAGGTGCAGGTCGCGTGAGGCATTCTGGGCTCCGATGTCGGCAGAGAGGCATTGTTGTTGTGATGTGAAGAATTTCATTCACTGACGTGGCTGTGGCTCGGTTATTTCCTGTCAGTGACTTAATTTTCTTCTCAAGTAAATAACAATGTTTTTCTGGCGCTGGGTCAAGCCTGATCGACGCGCCGGCCGGCGTTAGCGCCCATGAAATTAAGACAATCATTCACTGATGAATTTTTCCGCTTTGGGAGAGTGCGGCGCAGGGCAAGGCCATGCGGCGGACGAGGGTGGGACAGGTGTCAGATGAGACACGCTCGTCTCGGGATGGCTACAACTTTTGGATAAGGTGAAAGAAATCGTCATGTCAGGGATCGACAATTGCGAGCTTGAATATCAACACGTTAGTGTCTGCTCATGACAAACCTCGAGGGACGCCCTCCAGGACCCGGTATTCATGCAAGATGACGAGGTAGACACGATGCGCAAGTTGACGATCGCAGCACTGATGGTGGCCAGCATGGCCGGTTCCTCCGTGGCACTGGCCGGCAATCCGACGCTTGAGGCTCACAAGGACAGCGCCAAGACTCAGTACTCCCAGTCCAAGAACAGCGCCAAGTCCCAGTACAGTCAGTCCAAGAACAGCGCCAAGTCCCAGTACAGCGAGTCAAAGAACAGCGCCAAGTCTGCCGCCCAGTCTCACAGGGCCACGGCAAGCAGCAAGGCATCGGCCAAGACATCACACGCCAGCCAGGCGGCCAAGTCAGCCAAGTCCAGTGCCAGCAACAAGGCGAGCGATACCCAGTCTCGTTACCAGAAGAAGAACTACGCCGACGTGCTCAAGAACGAGCGCCACTGAGGTATGACATCGCTGCCTGATGGCGGCTGAGTGCCCCGGATGATGAAAGCCCCCCGCAGCCTTTGGTTACCGGGGGCTTTTGCGTTTCGGCCACTTTTGTTCAGATCCTGTCTCCAGCCGCTGTGGCCAAGCCCTTTGCGTAAGGCCCTCGTCTCCAAGCCCTTTGCTTCAAACCCTTTGCATCAAGCCCTTGGGTCCAAGCTCTCGGGGCCAGCGCCTTGGCTTCTTGCTCACGACGACAGGCCGTAGAGAGCGAGTGGATCTCAGCGTTCTCGATAGCGCGACCTTCACGCCGTGCTGGGTGCCTGTCAGGCAAGACGGCTTCATCGCGTGGCGAAGTGATCAGCTCGCCATCTTCAAATGAACGTCAATCAGCGGGGGAGAAGGCCACGATAGCGGGGCATCATGGGGCCTGGCAGCCTCGGCGCGAGCCGTTATCGGAAAATACATATGGAGATTCATATTTTCAGATAACCATGAAAGTCGCCTTGTCATGCTCGCTCCAGGGCGCTGTCTTCGGACTGTCATGCGAGCGCATCACGTTCGCAATGCAAGCGTCATCCAATCTTCATACGAAGCGCCTACTTTACATCCGCAGCTGGATCTCGGTTCGAACGAAAAAAACTCAAGGGGCAGGGAATATGAAGACGCTTGGCTTGGTGGTAGGCGCGATGATGCTGGTTCCTTCGATGGCACAGGCGGCGTTCAGTCTGGATAGCCGTTACGACGATGCCGATGGGGATCTGGTGGCGGATATTCCTACGGATGCCTCACAGCTCAAGGACCCGAGCACGCTGGTATTTGCCTATACGCCGGTGGAAGACCCGGCGGTCTATGCCGATGCCTGGTCTGACTTCCTGGATTACCTGGCCGAGAAGACCGGCAAGAAGGTGCAGTTCTTCCCGGTGCAGTCCAACGCTGCCCAGATCGAAGCCATGCGTGCGGGTCGTCTGCATATTGCCGGCTTCAATACCGGTTCCAACCCGCTGGCCGTGGCCTGTGCCGGCTATCGCCCGTTCACCATGATGGCGGCGGCGGATGGCAGCTACGGCTACGAGATGGAAATCATCACCTACCCGGGGTCCGGCATCGACAAGGTCGAGGACATCAAGGGCAAGGAAATGGCCTTCACCTCCGAGACCTCCAACTCCGGCTTCAAGGCACCGTCTGCCATCCTCAAGGCCGATTACGACATGGTCGCCGGTACCGATTTCACGCCGGTGTTCTCCGGCAAGCATGACAATTCCATCCTCGGCGTCGCCAACCACGATTACGTCGCTGCTGCCGTCGCCAATTCGGTGATGGGGCGCATGGAAGATCGCGGCGTGATCGAGGCGGACCAGATCAAGACGCTCTATACCTCGCAGACCTTCCCGACCACCAGCTACGGCGTCGCCTACAACCTGACGCCGGAGCTGCAGGCCAGGATCAAGGACGCCTTCATGAGCTTCCCCTGGGAAGGCTCCTCACTGGCAGCGGAGTTCTCCGAGTCCGGTGAAGCGAAATTCGTGCCGATCTCCTTCCAGAAGGAGTGGGAAGTCATCCGCAAGATCGATGACGCCAACAACGTTCAATACAACTGCCGCTGAACCCCGCAAGAGGGATCAGGCAGTGACATGACGGGCGTAACGCGACCTCCCGAATTGATGCCATATGTGGCTGGCCGGGAGGTCGTGAAGGGTCTAGATCGTGAAGGGCCCAGGTCGTGAAGGGTCTAGGTCGTGAAGGGCCAAGGTCGTGAAGGGCTAGGACCCTGAACGCCAGTGCCGCCAGTCTGTAATATTGGCTTATATGTATCAGTGAATATTGTCGGGTGGCGTCGCCAGCTGATGATATCTGTCCCTCGCGCGAGGCGGGGGCAGATCAAAGAACACACGGGAGAAGGGAATGAAGCGTCTTGGATGGTGGCTGGGGTCATTGCTGTTGGTGCCGACGCTGGCGCAAGCGCAGTTCAGTCTGGGCGAACGCTACAGCGATGCCGATGGCGACATGGTGGCGGATATCCCCACGGACCCCGCCGAACTGAAGGACCCCGCCACCCTGGTATTTGCCTACACCCCAGTGGAAGACCCGGCAGTCTACGCCGATGCCTGGTCTGATTTTCTGGAGTATCTGGCCGAGAAGACCGGCAAGAAGGTGCAATTCTTCCCGGTGCAGTCCAACGCCGCCCAGATCGAGGCCATGCGTGCCGGCCGTCTGCAGATTGCCGGCTTCAATACCGGTTCCACCCCGCTGGCGGTGGCCTGTGCCGGTTTTCGCCCCTTCACCATGATGGCCGCGGACGATGGCTCCTTCGGTTACGAGATGGAAATCATCACCTATCCGGGCTCCGGGATCGACAAGGTCGAGGACATCAAGGGCCGCGAGATGGCCTTCACCTCCGAGACTTCTAATTCCGGCTACAAGGCACCGTCGGCGATTCTGAAATCCGACTACGGCATGACCGCCGGGACCGACTTCACCCCCGTGTTTTCCGGCAAGCATGACAACTCGGTACTCGGTGTGGCGAACAAGGATTACCCGGCCGCCGCGATCGCCAACAAGGTCGCCCGTCGCATGGAGCAGCGCGGTGTGATCAAGCCCGAGCAGCTCAAGACGCTGTATACCTCCCAGACCTTCCCGACCACCAGCTACGGCATGGCGCACAACCTGACGCCGGAGCTGCAGGAGAAGATCAAGGACGCCTTCAGAACCTTCCCGTGGGAAGGCTCGTCACTGGCAGAAGAATTCACGCCGGTGGGGGAAACCCGGTTCATCCCGATTTCCTTCAAGAAGGAGTGGGAAGTCATCCGCAAGATCGACGCGGCGAACAACGTTCAATACCACTGCCGTTGATCGGCAGGGGCGGGAGTCAAACGTGCTGAAACTAGAGAAAGTCACCAAGACCTACAAGACAGGCGATCTGGCGCTCAATGCCGTCAGTCTTGAGGTACCGGCAGGGCAGGTGGTCGGGTTGATCGGCCCGTCAGGGGCGGGCAAGTCGACCTTGATCCGCTGCATCAACCGGCTGGTCGAGCCGACCTCTGGCGAGATCAGTCTGGCCGGCGAGTCCCTGACGGGCCTCAAGGGGAGCGATCTGCGCCGCGTCCGTCGGCGTATCGGGATGATCTTCCAGGAATATGCGCTGGTCGAGCGTCTGACGGTGATGGAAAACGTGCTGTCAGGCCGACTGGGCTATGTCTCGTACTGGCGCTCGCTGTTGCGTCGTTATCCGGCGGCAGACGTGCAGCAGGCGTTTGCATTGCTGGAGCGGGTGGGGCTTGCGGGGCGTCACGACAAGCGCGCCGATGAGCTGTCGGGCGGGCAGCGTCAGCGAGTCGGCATCGCGCGGGCACTGGAGCAGAATCCGGAGCTGTTGCTGGTCGATGAGCCGACCGCCTCACTGGACCCCAAGACCTCGCGCCAGATCATGCGTCTGATCCAGGGCATGTGCCGCGAGCGTGGCCTGCCGGCGATCATCAACATCCACGATGTGATGCTGGCCCGCAACTTCACGGACCGCCTGATCGGGCTGCGTGCCGGGGAAGTGGTCTTCGATGGACCGCCGGACGCACTGACCGACGAGGTGTTGACCACCATCTATGGTGCCGAGGACTGGACGCAGCTCAATCCGGAAGAGGGCGCCGAGGAGGCGGCAGATGAACCGGCGGTGCGCCCGCAGGCACCGCGCGAGCAGATGGTGGCGGCGACATGACAACGCCAGCTTCCTCTTCCTCCACCATGCCGACCCGCTGGCAGCGTCCGCCGGTGATGTTCAAGCGTCGCTGGCATGCCTGGCTGTTCATGCTGTGTGCCATCGCCTATCTGGTGGTGGCAACCTCGACCATCGAGGTCGACTGGGCACGGGTCCAGGAAGGCATGATCCGCGGCTGGCGCTTCCTGCAGGGCTTCCTGGTCCCGGATTTCACGTCGCGCTGGCGTGATATCCAGCAAGGGCTGATCGAGAGCCTGACCATGACCTGGACCTCGACGCTGGCGGGCATTCTGATCTCGATCCCCATCGGGATCGGCGCAGCACGCAATCTGGCCCCGGCGCCGATCTATTTCCTGTGCCGCTCCATCATCACGCTGTCGCGCTCCTTCCAGGAAATCATCATCGCCATCCTGCTGGTGGCCATGTTCGGCTTCGGACCCTTCGCGGGCTTTCTGACGCTGACGTTCGCCAGCATCGGCTTCGTCGCCAAGCTGCTGGCCGAGGAGATCGAAGCCTGTGAGGCCGTCCAGATCGAGGCGATACGTGCCACCGGTGCCGGATGGTGGCAGGTGGTCAACTATGCCGTGCAGCCTCAGGTCATGCCGCGCCTGATCGGCTTGTCGCTCTACCGTCTCGACATCAATTTCCGTGAGTCCTCGGTGATCGGCATCGTCGGTGCGGGCGGGATCGGCGCGACACTCAATACGGCGATCGATCGTTACGAATACGATTCCGCCGGCGCCATCCTGATCATGATCATCGCCATCGTGCTGGTGGTGGAATATTCCTCTTCCTATATCCGTCGGTGGGTGCAATGACAGTCATGACAGACAGTTCCTCGTCTTACGCCCCTGTCTGGCAGCGTTCTTCGTCGCGTCAGCGCCTGGTGAAGTGGGTTGGCCTGTTCTGGCTGGTGGCGTTCAGCGTCTACTGCTGGCAGGTGATGAATGAAGACACCATCTGGGCCTTCGTGGAGGATGCGCCTGCCCAGGCGGCCGATATCGGCGGGCGCATGTTCCCGCCTGAGTGGAGCTACCTGGGGCGCCTGTGGCAGCCGCTGTGGGACACCCTCAACATGGCGACGCTGGGTACCGTGCTCGGCGTGATCATGGCCGTGCCGGTCGCCTTCCTCGCCGCCAGCAACACCACGCCGAGCGTGCGCTTCATCCGTCCGCTGGCGCTTTTGATCATCGTGGCCTCGCGTTCGATCAACTCGCTGATCTGGGCGCTGCTGCTGGTCGCCATCATCGGCCCGGGGCTGCTGGCGGGGGTGATCGCCATCGGTCTGCGCTCCATCGGCTTCGTCGCCAAGCTGCTCTACGAAGCCATCGAGGAGATCGATGAGCGTCAGGTCGATGCCGTGCGTGCCACCGGTGCCTCGGGGCTGCAGGTGATGAACTACGCCGTGGTGCCGCAGATTCTGCCGGCCTTCTGGGGCATCAGCGTGTTCCGCTGGGACATCAATATCCGCGAGTCGACGATTCTGGGACTGGTCGGGGCCGGTGGACTGGGGCTCAATCTGCAGTCCTCGCTCAACGTGCTGGCGTGGAACCAGGTCAGCATGATCTTCGTGGTGATCCTGTTTACCGTGATCGCCTCCGAGTGGGTCTCGGCCAGGGTGCGCCAGGCCGTGTTGTAACCAGGCCCATCCCCGGATCCAGGTCCAGATCCAGATCCAGACCTTGAGGCATGTCCGCAACACGCGCAAAGCAAGACGCCAACACCTCTGTCGCGCGCAATGCGCACAGAGGTGTTGGCGTTCTGGTTGCGGCAAATGTCTTGCCAGATCGACAGACGACGGGCCGGCAAATGACGAGGCGGCTGTGTCCTGATCAGGCCGATTCGCTGAAGGTCTCGACCAGGTGCTGGGCAAACGCCTGCACGCGACGCGGCTGGGCGCGCGCCGGCGGAAACAGCAGCTGCAGCGGCGAGGGCGGCGCGGCATGTTCCGGCAGCAGCTCGATCAGGCGACCCGCACGCAGATCCTCCTTCACGTCGACTTCCGATTTCAGGGCGATGCCCAACCCTTCCAGGCACCACTGACGCACCAGTTCGCCGTCATTGGCGATCCGGTTGCCACTGACGGTGACGATCTGCGGCACCTTGTGACTGCCGAAGCGCCATTCGTTGTCGAGGCTCTTGCCGAAGCGCATCACCAGGCAGTTGTGGTGCTTGAGGTCCACCGGCGTCAGCGGCGCAGGATGCTGCGCCAGATAGGCGGGGGAGGCGCATATCAGGCGGCGTTTCTGGCCCAGATGCCGCACGCGCAGCGTGCTGTCCATGATGGTGCCGAAGCGCAGGGCAAGATCGATCCCCTGGCCGACGATATCCACGTAGCTGTCCGACAGCAGCAGTTCTATCTCGATGGTGGGGTGCAGATGCTGGAATTCGGTGATGGCGCGTGACAGGGCGTTGCGGCCCAGGTCGCTCGGCGCACTGACGCGAATGCGGCCGGTGAGGGTCTGGGCGCCCAGGCGGATACGGGTCTCCAGTTCCGACACGCTGTCGAGCAGGCCGCGGGCTTCCTCCATCAGTGTCCGGCCTTCTTCGGTCAGGCTGATGGCGCGCGTGGTGCGGTTGAGCAGCACCACCCCGTAATGGGCTTCCAGCGCGGCGAGGCGCTCGGACACGGTGGTAGGCGACAGCCCCGTCTCGCGTCCTGCGGCGGTCAGACTGCCTTTCTCGATGATGGTCAGGAACAGGGCGATATTATCCAGCAGCATTGTACGGTTTTTCCGAATTATCTTTGCGTAAGTTGGATGTTTATACGGATGAGGCTTGTGGCTAGGATGACCACATCGCTTGCGCAACTCAAGCTTCCCGATCACGCCACGGAGTGTCTTTCATGACCCAGCTGACCATCATCGCCAATATCCATGCCAAGCCGGACCAGGTCGAGCAGGTCAAGACAGCGCTTCTGGCACTGGTGCCGATCACCCGTGCCGAGGAAGGCTGCCTTGGCTATACCCTGCACCAGAACAACGATAACCCGGCGCACTTCACCTTTCATGAGAATTGGGCCTCGCGGGAACTCTGGCAGCAGCACATGCAGGCCCCGCACCTGGAAGAGTATGTGGCAGCGACCGAAGGCGCGGTCAGCGAATTCACCCTGCATGAAATGACCGCCTTCGACTGAGGGCGGGCCTGGGCCCTGGCTTACCACCGCGGCCATGCAGGCCTGCTCGCTTTCTTTCTCCTTCAAACAACCCACTCGAGGCAGTCATGACAGACCCCATCCGTATCGGCCATATCGCGTTGTCCTTCCATGAGGCCAGTGCTCGGGAAGTGGCGCGTGTTCTGGAGAGCCACGGTCATGAGGTGACCTTCGCCTCTGCTCCCCACGAAGAGGCCTTCGCGATGCTGGGGCGAGGGGAGGTCGACATTCTGGCCTCCGCCTGGTTGCCGTCGAGTCATGAGACCTACCTGGCCCCCATGCTGGAGGACGTCGACAAGCTCGCCGTCATCTATGAGCCGTATTGCATCTGGGGAGTGCCGGATTACGTGCCACAAAGCGCGGTGGCAAGCGTCACGGACCTGCTGCGGGAACCGGCGCTCAGCAAGATGGAGCTGATCATCCAGGGCATCAATCCGGGGGCCGGCATCAGTCGCTTCTCGGTCGAGATGATCAAGCAATATGGTCTGGACGCCGCCGGGTATGTCTTCCGCACCGGCAGCGAAGCGGACTGTTTCGGTCGTTACGAAGCGGCGGTGGCGCAGGGGCGTTGGGTCGTGGTGCCGCTGTGGCATCCGCAGTTCCTGCATCACCGCTACCGGATTCGCGCCCTCAAGGAGCCCAAGGGGCTGCTGGGTACCCGGGATGACGCCACGCTGGTGGTGCGCAAGGAGGCTCGCCTGCGCATCGGCGCCGCGGCCCTCAAGGACCTCTCTCAGCTCTACATCGGCAATCCTCGCTTGAGCGAACTGGAAGACGACCTGCGTCGCCGCGCCTGATGCGTCGCACCTGATTTATCGCACCTGAATCTTCTCGCCTGAGTTTTCTAACCTGAGTCTCGACTAACCCCGGGCGATGGCCACGTCACCGCCCAGTCTCTTCATCTCATCATCATCGACCCCTGCCGGTGCAGCGCACAGCGCCAACCGGCGGGCAAGGAGCCCCCATGCCGTTTTCTCGCCTCAAGACTGCCATTCTCATCGCCTCACTGGGCGTTGCCACTGTCGCCGGCGCCGCGCAGGCGGCCGCTGACAGCACGGCCGTGACCCCCCAGAATGCGCAAGCCGCCTCCCTGCGCGACGGCACGCTGACCACCGTCGCCGAATATTCGGACACCCGCCCCGGCAACATCACCTTCACGCCGGATGGCCGCTTGATCATGTCCCAGCAGCCACTCGATGCACCGGCGCTGCGCGTGGTCGAGATCACCCAGGACGGCAAGCGTGTGCCGTTCCCGAACCTGGACTGGGCCGATGGCCCGGAAAAGGGCGAGGTCGGCATCGCCTCGATCATCGGCGTGCACTCCGACAGTCAGGGTGTGGTGTGGATGCTCGACATGGGCAGCCAGGACAGTGCGCCCAAGCTGGTGGGCTGGGATACCCGCAGTGATTCGCTCAAGAAGGTGATTTCGCTTGCCGGTGACAGCGTGCTGCCGATCTCCTTCCTGCAGGATTTCGTCATCGATGAGCAGCGCGGCAAGATCTATATCGCTGACATGACCTTTACCGCGCCGGCCTCCAGCATGAAACCGGCCTTCGTGGTGGTGGATATCGCCAGCGGCAAGACGCGTCGCGTGCTGCAGAGCGATGAAAGGCTGATGCCGGTGGAACACGACATGGTCATCAATGGCCATCTGATGGCGGCCAAGGGCGACAAGAATGGTGAGCCGAAGCCCTGGTACCTGGGCTTGAATGCCATCGCCTTCGATCCGGCGGGTGACGTCGTCTTATTCGGTGGCGTGAACGGCAGTGAGATCTATCGTCTGCCGGCGGCTGAGCTGGCCGATGACACTGCCACGGCGGCGGAACTGGCTCGCGCCATCACGCCTTACGCCCCCAAGCGCCCCAATGATGGCTTCATCTTCGATGGCCGCCGCGGCGGCATCATCGCCGGTGACGCGGAGCAAAACGCACTGACCTTCTCATCGCCGGAGGGCATGTCGGTGATCGCCCAGGATGACGAGCGTCTGCGCTGGCCGGATGGCTTCGCCTTCGCGCCGGATGGCAGTCTCTACCTCACCACCAACCAGCTGAACGCCCACCCGGCACTCAATCAGGGTGTGGATGGCAGTGACAAGCATTACTACCTGCTCAAGCTGACACCCGCCAACTGACCCTTGCTCCCTTGGGGCTTGGTCCTCGGGCAACTCATTGCCTTGGCGCCATGGCTTTCTCGCTAGCCTGTGATCTGCGCAGGACGTGTCTCACGACCGTCCTGCGTTGTCGTTCTTGTGTCTGGCCGGCGCATCTCGCATCGCAAGCTGATCACCCGTCGGCGTCTCCTTGCACGCAACACGCAAACTCGCCATACATTATCCGCTTTATCCGGATTAACCTTGCGGGTGAGGGCTGTTTTTACGCCAAGGCCAGAGAGTTAACATGCTGTCATCGCATCACGGCACGGCCTTTCAGTGCTGCCGTGACTGACATGATCTTTAGGAGAGACTCTGATGAAAGCCATTGGTTACTACGCTGCCGGTTCCGTTGATCGTGACGACGCTCTGGTCGATATTGAACTCGAGACACCGGTCGCCACCGGTCACGACCTGCTGGTCAAGGTTGCCGCGGTCTCGGTGAATCCGGTGGATTACAAGATTCGTGAGAGCCGCGAGCCGGCCGCCGGCGAAGCTGCCGTCATCGGATGGGACGCCGTGGGCGAAGTCGTCGCCATCGGTGACCAGGTCACGGCCTTCGCCCCGGGCGACAAGGTCTGGTATGCCGGTGATCTCACCCGCGCCGGCACCAACAGCGAATTCCACCTGGTGGATGAGCGCATCGTCGGCCATGCGCCCAAATCCGTGGCGGCCCATGAGGCGGCTGCGCTGCCGCTGACCACGCTGACCGGCTTCGAGATGCTGTTCGATCGTCTGCGTGTCACCGAGCCGGTGCCGGGTGCTGCACGTGCCATCCTGATTATCGGCGGGGCCGGTGGCGTGGGCTCCATCACCATCCAGCTGCTGCGTGAGCTGACCGACCTGACCATCATCGCCACGGCGTCACGTCCCCAGACCCGCGAGTGGGTGAAGTCACTGGGCGCGCATCACGTCATCGACCACAGCCAGCCGCTGCCGGCCCAGATCGAGGCGCTGGGCATCGGTGCACCGGCCTTCGTGTTCTCGACCAACTTCTCCGAGCACTACGCGCCGCAGGTCGCCGAATTGATCGCGCCGCAGGGCCGTTTCGGCATGATCGATGATCCGGAGACCCTCGATGTGGTGCCGTTCAAGCCCAAGGCCGTTTCCATCCATTGGGAACTGATGTTCACTCGCTCACTGTTCACTACCGCCGATATCACGCGTCAGGGCGAGATCCTCACCAAGGTGGCGGGTCTGCTGGACACTGGCAGAATCACCTCCACCGCGACGGAAACCTTCGGCACCATCAACGCCGAGAACCTCAAGCGCGCGCATGCCTTGCTGGAAAGCGGCAAGGCCAAGGGCAAGATCGTCCTCGAAGGCTTCTGATCGAAGCCACTGTCGAGGCGGTGATGTGAAAGGAGTGCGGCCGGGCAACCGGTCGCACTCCTTTTCGTGAAAGACACTCTCATTGCCACCCGGCACTCACAAGCCACCTTGTCTGCTGGTGAGTGCCGAGTGGCTGATACAATGATGGAACCCTGTCATGGGCATACAGCGCCTTGATCATGTGAACCTGCGAACCGGACAGCTGAGTGCCATGCTCCAGTGGTATGGCGATGTGCTGGGGCTGCACAGCGGGCCGCGTCCCGATTTCCCCTTCGCCGGTGCCTGGCTTTACGCCGGGGAGGTGGCGGTCATCCATCTCATCGACATCGGTTGCCTGCCAGCGATCAGCAGTGATGCCAGTCTCCGGCTTGAGCATTTCTCGCTTGCCGCCACGGATATCGAGGCATTCGAGGCGCGCCTGGCGGCGTCCCGTACGCAATATCAGCGGATCGCGCTCGCGGGTGGCGGGCTTGTGCAACTGCACATGCGAGACCCGGACGGCAATCATCTACATCTCGATTTTGCCACCGCACCCTGCCGCGCCGTGGCCTGAACTGGCTCTTGGAGGTCATATCTGGCTCTAGGAGGTCATATCTGGCTCTAGGAGGTCATATCTGGCGCCAAGTGGCTGCCAGACTTGAGGAAAGCGTGTAGATCGTGCGTTATCCAACCGCAAATTGCGCCGCTGACGCGATAAGCTGATGGTAGGGAATGGCGATCTGGAACGCAGGGTGTCCAGCCTTCAGCAGGATGGCCTGAGCTGGACTCAGCACATCGCACGCATACGCAATCAGCCGAGGAGGCCAACATGGCGAAGCGGTCATTTGCGGTACTGACCCTGGTGTTGTCGTTGCTGGGTGCTGGCCTCGTGCAGGCTGACTCGGCGGGTGACGGCAATGATGACAAGGACGAGGAGCGGCTGCGCCAGAAGCATCATGATCTGGAAGGTCAGGTAAAGGCGCAGCGCGTTCAGGCGCAACAGATGCGGGAATTGAAGAAGATTCAGCACCAGGAAAAGCTGGCTGAGAAGAAAGCGGTGGCAGAGGCTTCGCCGGCACATGTCTGGAAGCGGGGCGGCAAGGTGCCGGACACTGTCGCCCGGGATGATGGCCTTCGGGTCGAGAACTGGCAGCAGCACAAGCTCTCGGAACCGGGCGCCAACCAGCGCTGGCTGCAGCTCAAGAATGCCTTCGTGCTGATGAATACCGAAAGCCATGTCATCGATGAGATCGTGCTCGAGCAGTGATGCCGCAGGTAGCGATGACATTACCTATCACTGATGCAAGCTGTCCTCATCCGGCGACGCTCTGATGGGGCACCCACCCCCTTGCGACCATGGAATACGCAGGCACCAATGCTTGCCACGCGCCATGGCGCGCCATATCAGCCATTACAAATATCTGCTTCTCGATGTCGTCATTGCGCAACAAGGATGCGTCAACTGGCGACAAGTCGTTGCGAATTGTGCGCAAAAGTGGAGGTTGGCGCGCTGGCTTGCCGTGGCGAACACGAGACGATAGTGTTCTCTCATACCGTTTGTTAACACTGTTTCTTAACTCTGTCTCATGACCCTGTTTCATGACTCCGTTTCATGACCCTGATTCACAGCCTCGGCATTTCTTGATGCCGAGTACGACGAGGAGGCCAGACATGCGCAATCGCACCCTGACCGTAATGATGATGATCTTCACCCTGATGACCGCGTCGCTGGCGCAGGCATCGCCCAACGACCGCGATAATCGTGGCGGTCAACACAACAGCCAAGGCAACCAGCACAACAGCCACGGCAACGGGCATCAGAAGAAAAAGCAGCAGACGCGTCACGACCAGCCTCAGCGTCATAATCAGCAAAAGCATCAGGCGCAGGCCAGGCATCAAGGTCAGAAGTCACACAACTGGCGTCGCGGTGACCATGTGCCGCGCAGCTACTACTCCAACAAGCGTTACTGGGTGAGTGACTGGCGTGCTCACAAGCTGTCTGCGCCGCCGCAGGGACATCGCTGGTTGAACATCGATGGTCGCTATGTGCTGGCGGCCGTGGCGGGCGGTGCCATTACCGCGATCATTCTCAATAATTGAGGACAGTCAGACTGTCCGCGTCATGAAAAAGGGGCCTCCAGATGGAGGCCCCTTTTGCGTTTTTGCGGTCAGCCGTTGTTGCGATTCGCAGCACAGCACTATTGCGCGAGCAGTGTCTCCAGCGCCTGGGCGACGCGCAGCAGCGCCACATCCTGACCCTGAGGGCGTGACAGCATCAGGCCCAGCGGTTCTTCGTTCACCGCTGCCGGCGCCGGAATCGAGATCGAGCTGGCATCCAGGTAGTTGAAGACGCTGGTGTTGCGCAGCGCGCGCTTGTTGAGCTGGGCGAAGAGCGCGCCATCCTGCTCCAGCAGGTCACGACGCGGAGCACGCATGGCAACGGTCGGCATCAGCACCGCATCGACATCCTGCACCTGCTGGGCGAAGCGTTGCTGGATGGCGGTGCGCGGCCACAGGCGTGCCAGATACTCGCTGGAGGTGATGTCGCGCCCGCCGTTCAGGCGTTCGGCGATCAGCGGATCATACTGGGCTTCATGAGTGGCCAGCAGTTCGTGATGCACGGCGGCCGCTTCCGGAATGACCAGCCCGCCGCGCTGGTTGATGGCGTAAGCGGCCTCGATGGCTTCGACCGACGCACGCTGGAGGCGAACCCCCAGCCCCTCGAGCCGTTCCAGCAGGGCGGCGAAGTCGGCGGCCACATCGGCGTCCACTTCACTGACCAGCTCGCTCTCCGGCACCAGCAGCGTCAGCGGTCGAGTGAGCGGCGTCGGGTCAGCGACCTCACCGCTCAGGACTTCCCACAGGAGGCGACAGCAGGCGACGCTGGGCGCGATGGGGCCGATGCAGTCCAGGCTCGGTGACAGCGGGAAGGCGCCATCTCCCGGCACGCTGGCCTGTGACGGCTTGAAGCCGGTCAGGCCACAGAAGGCCGCCGGAATCCGCAGCGAGCCGCCGGTATCGCTGCCCAGGGTCGCGGCTGCCAGCCCGAAGGCGACGGAGGCGGCGCCGCCGGAGGTCGAGCCGCCGGTGATGCGCTCGCCGTCGAAGGGGTTGGGCGGCGTGCCGACGTGGGGATTCAGGCCCAGGCCAGAGAACGCGAACTCGCTCATGCTGGTGCGGCCGGCGTGCAGGATACCGGCGGCTTTCAGGCGGCTCAGCGCCACAGCGTCCTGATCGGCGGGGCGACTCTCTGCCAGTGCCCGCGAGCCTGCCAGCGTCGTCATGCCGGTCTCGTCGAAGAGGTCCTTGATCGAGACCGGAACCCCTCCCAGCGGCAACGACGTCGCAGCCGCCTTGAGTTGCTGCTGAGCGGTGGCCTGCACGCTCATGCCAGCATCATCGCGGCTGATGATGCTGTGGTTGGCGCTATCACCCAGGGCCTGATGGCGCTCGGCAAGTATCGTGGCGGTCTGCTCGGGGCCGAAACTGCCTGTCTGATAGGCGGCCAGCAACTGCGTCAACGTGCGCTGGCGGGGCGGGCGCGCCCAGAATTCACGCGCCTGTTCAAGGCGCTTGCTCTCATCACTCATGCCACCACCTCAAGTTCTTCCACCTCATAACGGTGCTCGATGCGACGACCGGTCTGCGGGTCGATCAGGCGCATGTTAAAGCTCGGGCTGGGGCGGATGCCACCGATCGCCGGCACGGTGCCGCACAGCAGCACGCTGTTGGGGGCCAGGCTGCCGTCCTTGGCGATACCGGCCGGCAGGCGCTCCATCAGGGTGGCGACCGGCAGCAGCTCGGCGAGAGTGCCCTGCTGATAGCGCACGGTCTTGCCAGCATCTTCGATCTCGCTTTCGATCTCGAGGCTGTCCCAGTGGTCGATGACCTCACTGAGCTTCCAGGCATGGCGGGCAATCGGCTTGGCGCACAGCTGCTTGGATTCGGCGACGCCGACGGCTTCGAGCTTGCGGTCGGTGTGGTCCGAGGCGATCGTCACCCACAGAGTGCCTTCGGCGTCGCTGACCAGGCAGGTTTCGACCTCACCGGAGCCCTCGCCGCCGAGCATCGCGACCTGAGAGGCCTGGGTCAGGGTCTCGCGGGTCACGCGGTAGAACAGCGGGGTCTGGGAGGGCGGTGCCACGCCCAGCAGCTTGAGCTCGTCGATATGGTGCTGCACGCCCGCCTGGTCGCGTCCGGCCCAGCCGGCAATCGCGACGCGCTGGACATCAAGGGTGAATTCGCCGTTGTCATGGGTAAAGGTCAGCATGGGAATCGCTCCGTTATCAGGGGTTGTCGTTGTTCTGTGCAGGAAGTCTTGAATGAATGGTGTTGCGCCAGTGACACCTGCCGGCTTGCCAGCAGGTGTCAGGCAAAAGCGGCTTTACAGCGCCGAAGGCAGCGACAGCGCGATCTGCGGGAAGGCCACCAGCAGCGCGGCCATCACCAGCATCGCGCCCAGATACGGCAGGGTGCCGATGATGACGTCGGCGAAGGCTTCGCCACGCCGTGAGGCCTGCACGATGTAGAGGTTCAGGCCGACTGGCGGGGTGATCAGTGCCAGCTCGACGAACAGGATCATCACGATGCCGAACCACACCTTGTCGTAACCGGCCGCCGCGATCAGCGGAGTGACGATGGGAATGGTGATGACCATCAGCGACAGGGTCTCGATGAAGAAACCGAGCACGATGAACAGCGCGATCACCGCCATCAGCAGCGCGAAGGGCCCCAGGTCATAGGCCTCGAGCAGGCCGGTGACCTGCTGGACCATGCCGGAGGAGGCCAGCGCGAAGTTGAGGAAGGAGGCCGCCATGATGATGAACAGGATCATCGAGGTGGTCTTGACGGTGCCGTCCAGTGCGCGGCTGATCATCGACAGATTCAGCGAGCGGTTGATGGCGGCGAGGCCCAGCGAGGCCAGCACGCCGATGGCGGCGGCTTCGGTCGGGGTCGCCCAGCCCAGATAGATGGAGCCGACGATGACGATGAACAGCACCAGCAACGGCAGCAGGAATGACAGGCTCTTGATGCGGGTGCTCCAGCTGGCGCTCTGACGCGGGCCGCCCAGGGATGGCTTCCAGACACACAGCAGCAGCGAGGCCAGCATGAACAGCGCCGCCAGGCCGAGGCCCGGTACCAGGCCGGCCATGAACAGCTTCGGGATGGAGGTTTCGGTCAGGAAGCCATAGACGATCAGGTTGATCGACGGCGGAATCAGGATGCCCAGGGTGCCGCCCGCGGCGATGCTGCCGCAGAACAGCTTGGCGTCATAGCCGAGCTTCTTGCCCTGGGGCAAGGCCACGGTCGAGACCGTCGCCGCCGTTGCCACCGAGGAGCCGGAGGTCGCCGAGAATAGTGCCGAGGTGGTGATGTTGGCGTGCAGCAGGCCGCCCGGCAGCCACGACAGCCAGTGGTCCATGGCGCGGTAGGCCTTCTCGGCGATGCCGGCGCGCACGATGATCTCGCCCATCAGCACGAACAGCGGAATCGCGATCAGCAGGAAGGAGTCCGCGGCAGACCACAGGTTCTGGCCCAGCGCCTTGGTCAGCGGGAAGAAGGAATAGAACTGGTCGATCCCGAAGGCGAGCAGGAAGAGGGTGACCGCAACGGGAATGCCGGCCAGCAGCAGGGTGAAGATACCCACCGAAAGAAAGCCCAACATCAGCGAGTCTCCTTGGTCGTGGAGGCAGCCTGGGCCAGAGCCCCTTCGCTTTCTCCGTGATCGGGGCCGGCCAGTGTCTCGAGCGTGGTGGTATCACGCAGACAGGCGGCAACGAGAACGCGCAGTCCCAGCACGCTGGTGGTGATCGCGAACCAGGCATAACCGGACAGCCACAGCAGCTGCGGAATCCACAGCGGTGTCGCCAGCGGGGTATTGGCGGTGGAACCATTGCTCAACGACTTGCCGAGTACCGGCCAGGCATTGATCAGAATCACCCAGGCCACCAGGTTCAGCGCCAGCATCGCGAGGATATCCAGGGTGTGGCGCGAGAAGGCCGGCAGCTTGCCGTGCACGACATCGATACGGATGTGGGCGCGCTCCATCAGGGTGTGGGAAAGGCCCCACGCCGAGAGCATCGCCAGCACATACCCGGCATATTCGTGCACGCCGGGCAGCGGATGATTGAACAGTTGGCGCATCAGGATTTCGGCGCCGATGAAGACCACGACGGCCAGCAGCAACAGGCCCATCAAGCGTGCGGCGTGGCGTGATATCGCGCGTGTCAGTGACACGAGGACATCGAGTGCGTGAAGGAAGGAGTTCATGAGTCGGGTCCTGCTGGGGCGCTGAACGAAGGCCGCTTTCTCGAGAAAGCCTGCTTATGAAGCCTGCTTTTGAAAGCATGCGCTTGAATACACAGGCGCGAGTCGTTCAGCGCTACGTCTCTGGGGAACATGTCTGCCACGTCGGGACAGGGCGGGGCTATCGGCACCTTCTCACGAACAGGCTTCGGTGAGCAGGTGCCACTGGATCACTCCGCGCTAGCGGTCAGGCCGACGACCTTGCCGACGCTCTCGTTCCAGGTATTGCGCGTCTCGGCATCGACACGCGCGGCCCAGGCAGGCAGGACGGTGTCTTCGAGCGCCGCACGTGCGCGCTTGGCATCGTCATCGCTGAAGTCGACCAGCGTCATGTCGGCGCTCTTGCCCAGCGGGCAATCGCCTTCACCGGTCAGGCAGGCCACGCCACGCGCGGTCTCGCCGCGTGCGTTTTCCCACACCGGCGCGGTGAACTCGCTGTCCACCTGCTGCTGGATCAGGGTCTGGGTCTCGGCGGCCAGGCCCTGCCACTTGTCCTGATTGATGGCGGTGATCACGTAATCCCAGCCGCCCAGCGGCAGCGGCATCAGGTGGCTGGACACTTCATGCCAGCCGGCGCTGTAGCCGGAGAGCGAGCCGGTGACGGCGCAGTCGATGACGCCACGCTCCAGGGAGCCAGGCACCTCGTTGAAGGCGATGTTGAGGCTCTGTGCGCCCAGCGCCTCGATGAACTCACCGGTGGAGCGGCCGCTGGCACGCACCTTCTTGTCCTGCAGGTCATCGAGCCCGTCGATCGGGGTGTTGCAGAACAGCACCTGAGCCGGATACGGCACGATGGCCAGCACGTGGCTGTTGAAGCGCTTGTTCATGGTGGACTCCGCCAGGGGGCGGAAGGCCTCGGCGACCTGCTGCGCTTCCTCGGCAGTGGGGGCCATCATCGGCAGATCCAGCCCTTCGAGTTCCGGCGCATCGGACACGGTGTAGTCGGCCACGGTCATGCCGACATCGAAGACACCATCGCCCAGATAGCGATAGACGTCAGAGCCGGGGATACCCATCTGATCGAAAGTGGTCACCTGGGTGCTGAGTTCACCGCTGCTGGCGGCCGGGAGGGTCTCGCTCCAGAACGGCTTCTCGAACTGACGGTTGAGCTCCAGGCTGCTCCAGCTGCCTACCACGTTGAGGGTATCGGCAGCATTGGCGCTACCGGCGGCGGCGAGTGCGAGACCAAGGGCGGAGAGGGCAAAACGTGTCTTCATGGGAATCACCATTGTTGTTGTGCATCTGGTGTTATCGGAAAAGCTTGTTGGCTACATCTTTGCGGGGTGTGTCTTTCCCGCTGCCGTCCTGTGTTGCTGTGCTGTGTTTCGATTCGCGGTGCGTCCCTGCACTGCGCCGGGCGTGATGAGTGCGGATTTTTCTCATGCCCGGCAGTACGCCCGGCAGCACGCCTGGCAGCAGGTCATCCGTACTTGAGGCGATGATTGGGAATGTCGGTAATCAGCATGTGGCCCGGGCTATGCGCGATCGCGAGTGGCAGTCGGGCATTCTCCAGCGCCAGTTGTGGTGTGACGCCACAGGCCCAGAACACCGGCAGGTCGCCTGTCTCAAGCGTAGGCGCATCGCCGAAGTCGGGGCTTTCGATATCGGAAATACCGATCAAGGCGGGGTCGCCCAGATGGACGGGAGCACCGTGCACACGAGGCATGTCGGTGGTGATCTGGATCGCGCGAATGGCGTGCGCCGCCGACATCGGGCGCAGGGACACCACCAGGTTGCCGTGGAAACGCCCGGCACTGATCAGCGGGATATTGGTGCGATACATCGGCACGTTGCGCTTCAGGCGCGCATGGCGAACCTCGACACCCTCGTTGAGCAGCGCCTCTTCGAACGAGAACGAGCAGCCGATGGAAAACGCCACGAAATCGTCCTGCCACAGGGCGGCGATATCCTCGCGCGTTTCCTCACGCTTGCCGTGACGGTAGATGTGATAGGCCGGCAGGTCGTGGCGCAGGTCGATATTCTCACCCAGCCCTGTCGGGGCGGGAGAACCGACGGCCGTGACATCCAGCAACGGGCAGGCCTTGGGATTGGCCTGGCAGAATCGCAGGAATTCGCCGGCAGCCTCGGCTGGCAGGATGATCAGGTTGGTCTGGGCGTAGCCGGCAGCGATACCGCTGGTGTGGCTGGCCCAATGACCGCTGCGGATCTGCTCGCGCGCCTCGCGGGGGGACGACGCGGCACTGAGAAGTGTCTGGGGCATCGTAGGGGCTTCTTGTGAAGTTGTTGTTGTCTGTCTTCACCATAAGAAGCGCACTCGGATAAATCCAATCGATTTTTATCGAGTCAAGTCATCGGAAATTCCTTTCATATGGCGCGAGTTAGTAGAGACATCATGGTCGAAAGGGAGGCTATGCAGGGTATGAAAGCCCGAGAAGATCAGGCGATTCGTGAATGCGCCTCCTGATCCTGGCGGGCGATCTCGATGGCGAGTTCACACACGCCTTCGGCGAGGGCGCTTTCCATATGGGTCGGCCAGGAGGCGGTGAAGGTCAGCTCGGGCAGGTCGCAGGGCAGGCTGAGCAGGGTGCCCTGGCGGATTTCCTCGGCGACGATACGTGGCGGGATGGCGCCGACGCCCAGGCCATCCAGCGTCATGCGCACGATGGTCCACAAGGAGCTTGAGCAATGCAGCTTCACGTCATCCAGCCCCATCTGATGGAGCATGGAGCCAAGTTCATGGTGCGGTCGGCTGTTGCGGGCAAACGAGATCAGCGGCAGAGAATTCAGGCGCCGCAACGAGAAATTGTCTTCGGTGAAGCCCAGCGCGGGGCTGATCACGAAGCCCATCGTGTAGTTGCAGAGAAAACGATTGAGCACGCTCTCAGCCGTCACCGGCCCCATCAGAAAGGCGAGGTCGATATCGCCGGCGGTGAGCATGGCGGCAAGCCCGGGGGAGCTGTCGACCTCGAGTTCCAGCGTGAGGTCCGGATAGCGGCGCGCCAGTTCGGCCAGAAAGCCGGGCAGCCAGCTATGCGCGACGGTCTCGACGACGCCCAGTCGCAGCACGCCCTGGAAGGGCGTATTCAACTCCATCATGGATAGCGCTTTCTGGCGCGCTTCCAGCAGTGCCTCGGCGTGGCGATAGAATTCGCGCCCCTTGAGCGTCGGCTGTACCGGTCGGCGAGTGCGCTCCAGCAGGCGGGTCTCCAGCGTGGTTTCCAGCTTGTTGATGCGTTCGGAAATCGAGGGCTGGGTCAGATGCAGGTGCTGGGCGGCCAGCCGGAACGACCCCAGGCGCGTGATCCACACGAAGGCTTCCACTTCCTTGAAATCGAACATGGCCAGATCCTGTCGTGATTGATGCCGCAAGCTTGAGGCTCACATTACCACTCGTTGAGAAATTGCGTTCTCGATGGCGTACATTCCGGTACGATATGGAGCATCGAGAAATGCGTATTTTCATGAAAAGGAATGATGATGAAGTCTAGCGTGCGAGTTGTCAGCCTGGTGATGCTGAGTGCCCTTTTCGTGGCAGGGTGCAGTTATACACCGGCGCGGATCGATGCCGAGCCAATCATCGAGATCGGTGATGGACACCATGACCACAAGCGGGGAGGCGGTGACTTCTGCCCGCCGGGGCAGGCCAAGAAAGGTAACTGCTGATCACGTCGAACCAGAAGGAGCCGCTCATGCGGCTCCTTTTTCGTTGTCGATCGCTTCCCGACATGGGCCTCTGGAGTCGCTCGGTCTGCAAGGATATCCTGCGTGATCCGAGTCTTGCCTCTTTCTCCACTGCTGCTGGCAGGTATTGTCTCCATGCTCAATCCCAAGGCGCTGACGGCGCTGAATGAAATCATCCGCCGAGGCTCACTGCGGCGCGCGGCGCGGCATCTGAATCTCGACCCTTCAGCGGTGAGCCGCCAGATCAAGCAGCTGGAAGAAGAGGTGGGTGTCGCGCTGTGCGAGCGCAGCGAGACGGGCATGCGCGCCACCCAGGCCGGGGTGTTGCTGCTGGATCACTTTCATCGCCAGCAGGCGGCGGAGGCGGCAGCGCTCTCGCAGCTGAGCGCCTTGCAGGGCCTGCGCAGCGGTGAGGTGAGAATCGCGGTGGGCGAGGGCTTCATTGCCGACCTGATCTCGCTGCCGTTGCAGAGCTTCATGGCACGTCATCCCGGCATCGAGGTCGTGGTGCGCATGGCCGGGGTGAATGAGGCGACTGAGCTGTTGCGCGACTTCGAGGTGGATATCGCGCTGCTCTACGCCCCGCCTGTCGATCCGATTCTCTGCTGTCATGTGGAGACCTGCCAGCCGCTGGATCTGATCGTGCCGGCGGAGCATCCGCTACTCGAGATCGCAGAGCCGTTGACGCTTTCGCAGGTGGCGCAGTGGCCGCTGGCACTGATCGATGAATGTACCGGCATGCGTCAGATGGTCAATCAGGCAGCGCAGCAGGAGCGGGTCTCGCTGAGCGCGCAGTTGCGCACCAATTCCGTGTCGGTGCTCAAGAATTTCGTGCGTTCGGGAATCGGCGTGACCTTCATGCCGGAGTTGAGCGTGGTGGAGGAGCTGCGGCGCGGTGATATCTGCCTGCTGCCGATGCAGCACCCCGCGCTGGCGACGACCCGTGCGCAGATGTGTACGCGGCGTGGGCGCGAGATGACTGTCGCCGTCGAGGCCTGCGTCACCCATCTTCAGCAGGGCCTGCGATTCTTTACCGCGGATGCACCACGATTGCTGGGCAAGTGACGTTCGACAAGTGCCATTCGCCGCGTGATATTCAAGCAGCATCGCTTGACGCACAGGCCAGGGTATCGGTGCTGACGGGCGCTTGCCCAGCTTTATCTCCTCACACGACTTTCCCATTGCACAGGCCATTCTCTCGCTCAGTGCAGCATGTCACAGAACTTCCCGACTGCCCCGTACAGCCCATGCTGGCGGGGCAGTCGTCGTCAGGAAGGGCACTATTCAGGCACTTTTTCAGGTGTGGACGAAAAAACAACACTCAGGCGATTGATTAGTCTACAGCGGCAACGCTACTTTCGAGGTGTGAAGGCGAAAGTCCCTCACCTTGACTGGCCGCAGGGCCACACTGACAAAGGCGGCGTCACTCCCGCCGCATACAACGAATATTTACAACAACAAAAGGGAATCCACATGTCCTTGTCCAAGACATCTCTGCTGCGCAAGACGCTCACCGGTTCCACTCTGGCGCTCAGCCTGCTGGCGGCCAGCGTGCAGGCCCAGACCATCAACCTCAGCTACAACGGTGCACCGGATGCCGACAAGAACGCGGTGCATGTCTTTGCCAGCAATCTGAAGACCCTGGTGGAAGAGAAGACCGACGGCGAGCTGGAACTCAAGCTCTATCCCAACAGCATGCTGGGCGAGGAGCAGGAGCGCATGGAGCAGGTGATCAGCGCCCCGAACCTGAATATCGCCTCCTTCGCGGGCATGGCCCCCATCGTGCCGGAAGTCTATGTCAGCGCGACGCCGTTCATGTTCGACGGCTTTGATGAGGCGCGCCGTTTCTTCGATGAGGGGCAGTACTGGCAGCAGGTGCAGCAGCTGTTCAGCGAGCGCACCAATGGCGCCGAGATTCTGGCCGTGGTGGAGGAAGGGGGCTTTCTGGCCTTCACCAACGACAAGCGCCCGATCACCAGCCCTGATGATTTCGAAGGCCTGCGTTTTCGCGCGATGGACCCAAGCCAGGTAGCGCTCTACGAGGCCTTCGGCGCCTCGGGGACGCCGATTCCGTGGACGGAGGTCTACATGGCGCTGCGCACGGGGGTGGCGGATGGTCAGATGAACCCGCCGATGTACATCCTGCTGGGCAGTCTGCAGGAAGTGCAGAAGTACCTGACACTGGCCAACATCCAGTATTCCGATCAGTTCCTGGTGGCCAATGGTCAGCTGCTCGAGAGCCTGTCGGACGAGGAGCGCACGGCACTTCTCGAGGCGGTTCAGGAAGCCAATGCCCAGGCCCGTCAGGACAACCAGAGCCAGGTCGAGTCACGTATCGCCTCGCTGGAAGAGCAGGGCATGCAAGTGATCCGTCCCAGTGAGGCTGATCTCGAGGCATTTCGCAGCAAGGGCCAGCCGGCCTACCTCGAATGGCTCAAGAGCCAGAACATCGCGCCAGAGCTGATCGATACCGCCATGAAGGATGCTGGCCTGTCCTCGTGATGGTCTGTCGCGATGGTCTGTTGCGATGGCCCTTCGAGATGAACTGACACGCTGACTCGGTGAAAGGCGAGTGACGCTCAAGTATCAGCGAGCATCCCGCTGCGGTACCCGGTGCCCGGGCAATGACAGTCCGGGCATCGAGGCTCTGAATTTCCCTCCCTCTGGTGGATTGCGGTAAATGACTTCCATGACTCCTTCACGACAGCCTTCCCTGCGGGAAGGCCTGCTGCTTGCCTGTGGCCGCGTGACACTGGCGATAGCGGCGGTACTGCTGGCCTCCACGGTGCTGATCATGCTTTACGGCGTGGTGATGCGCTATGTACTGGGCGGCGCGCCCATCTGGGTCGATGAGCTGACCCGCTATCTCATCATCGCCAGTGTCATGCTGGCGATCGGCGTCGTCTGGGCAGAAGGGGCGCACATGCGTGTGGCGCTGCTGGAACGGCGTCTGCCTCCGCGCATGGCCACGGCGCTGGTCCATTACCAGTGGTGGCTGACGCTCGTGCTGATGGCGGGCGCGACCTGGATGACCTGGCACTACGCCATGTCGGCGAGCATGTTCCGCACCATGGGGCTGGGCGTCAGTCGCAGCGTGCCGATGCTGTCGATGCCGATCGGCTTCGCGCTGATTACGCTGCAGGTTCTGTTGCATGGCCCACGGCCGCTGACATCCCCGGCGCTTGAGGTCGCGCCGGACGCGGAGGTCGACGAGCCTGCGACACACGATGACAGGACAGGAGGGCCACGCACATGATCTGGGCAATGTTGGCCATCTTCGTCGTGCACGTGCTGCTGGGCCTGCCGCTGTTTCTCTCCCTGCTCGTCACCGCCGTGACCGGCTTTCTGTTCGTCGATATTTCGATGCTGGAGCGCCTCGGGCCACAGCAGTTCTTCGGTGGCATCAATGCCTTCTCGTTGATGGCGATTCCGCTGTTCATTCTCGCCGGCAACCTGATGAACATCAGTGGCCTGACCGAACGCCTCATGCGCCTGGCACGCCTGATGGTCGGACATCTGCGCGGTGGCATGGGTCATGTCAACGTCGTTTCCAGCGTGTTCTTCGCTGGCGTCAATGGCTCGGCGGTCGCCGATACCTCCGCACTGGGCTCGCTGCTGGTGCCGGCCATGCGCAAGGAGGGCTATTCGACTTCCTTTGCCGCAGGTCTGACGGCGGGCAGCTCGTTGATCGGGCCGATCATCCCACCCAGCATCTTCATGATCCTCTACGCCTCGCTGACCAATACCTCCGTGGGCAGCCTGTTCCTCGCCGGTGTCGTACCCGGTCTGGTGCTGGCGGTGGCATTCATGGCGATGAATGCCTGGTATGCCCGGCGTCATGGTCTGCAGGCGCGCGGTCAGGCACCGGCACGTCGCGAAGTGATCGCGGCGGTCATCGGGGCACTGCCTGCGCTGGTGGCACCGGTAATCATCGTCTCCGGTATCGTGCTGGGCATCGTGACCCCGACCGAATCCGGCGCCTTGATCGTGGCCTATGTCCTGCTCTGCGGCTTGTGCCAGGGGCCGCTCAAGCTTGTCGATGTGTGGGGTGCCATCAAGGACACGGCGCGCCTGACCAGCGCCATCTTCGTGATCATGGCGGTGTCGTCCATCGTCAGCTGGCTGCTGTCCTATGCCCAGGTGCCCAATCAGTTCGTGGCATTGCTGACACCCTATATCGACAGCCCGATCCTGATCCTGCTGCTGCTCAGCGCCATCACCTTCGTCACCGGCATGTTCATGGAGGAAGTCTCGGCCTTGATGCTGCTGACGCCGATCTTCGTGCCCGTGGCCATGGCCGCCGGCATCGACCCCGTGCACCTGGGGGTCATCATCACGCTCAATATCACCATCGCGCTGATCACGCCGCCGATGGGCGCCTGCGTGTTCGTGGCCGCCGCGGTCAGCAAGCTCGAGATCACCTCGCTGTTTCGCACCATCTGGCCGTTCGTGCTGTTGGCGGTCGCGGTGCTGCTGATGCTGATCATCTTCCCGCCTCTTACCCTGTGGTTGCCGACCCTGTCTGGATAACAACTCATGACGTCAACATTGAATCGCCCAATTCCCCCCATCCCGAGTCATGACGAGCCGGACTGGACGCAGGTCACCCGAATTCCCGTCAAGGGTTGTGACAGTACTCTGGTGCCGACCAGCCTCGGGCCGTCATGTCTGAAGGTCTATCCTGCCTACGCGCGCCTCGGTATCCCCGGGGCGGTCAATGAATGTCTCGTGCGGCGCGCGGTGTATCAGCGCCTGTTGCAGGCCGCGCGCGCCTTGCCGCAAGGGCTGTCGTTGGTGGTGATGGATGGCTGGCGACCCTGGCGGGTGCAGCAGTATCTGTTCGAGACGCTATATCAGTCGCTCAAGACGCATGACCCCGAGCTTGATGAGGAGCAGCTGCTGGCGCGTACGCGCGAATTCGTCTCGCTGCCCAGCCGTGACCCGGACGCGCCGAGTCCGCATCTCACCGGTGGCGCCGTCGATGTCACCCTGTGTGACGCCGACGGCTTGCTGCTCGAGATGGGGACGCTGTTCGACGAGGCGACACCCGAGTCCCACGCCGATCATTTCGAGCGCCATCCGCCTGCCGGCGATACGCCCCAGGCCGAGGCACGCGACAACCGGCGTCTGCTCTATCACGTCATGACCGAGGCCGGGTTCACCAATCTGCCCAGCGAATGGTGGCACTTCGATTTCGGTGATCAGCTCTGGGCCTGGTACCGCGGCGAACCCGAGGCGCTGTTCGGGCCGGCGGAGATGGACAGCATCGAGAGTCTCTGGAAGCGGTCTCTGCAATAGCGGCTCATGGCGGGTCGCACGGATTGGCTATGCACAGCGCCAGACACAAGACGCCCCGCTCGATGACCTATCGAGCGGGGCGTCCTGTCATCTGTGGGAGGGAAATTTCTCCTCAGCTGACGATCTCGGCCTGATCGAGCATCGCATGGAAGAGCACGTTGCAGCCGGCGTGCAGGTCCTTGGGCGCGGCGTTCTCGATCTCGTTGTGGCTGATGCCGCCTTCGCAGGGGACGAAGATCATGCCGGCGGGAGCGATACGGCCCATGAAGATGGCGTCGTGGCCGGCGCCGCTGACGATGTCGAGATGCGAGTAGCCGAGCTGGCTGGCGGCGTTGCGCACCGCGTTCACGCAGTTGTCGGCGAAGTGTTCCGGCACGAAGTCGGCGGTGGGGGTGAGCTCGTAGGTCAGACGATGCCGCTGACTGACGGCTTCGACGACTTCTTTCAGCTCCGCGACCATTGCGGTGAGGGAGTCGGGTTCCAGCGAGCGCAGGTCGATGGTCATGTTGACCTGCCCGGGGATGACGTTGCGCGAGCCCGGGTGGACCTGCATCACACCCACGGTACCGCGACCGTGCGGCGCGTGATCGATGGCGATGCGATTGACGGCGACGGTGATCTCGGCCGCGCCAAGCATGGCGTCCTGGCGCAGTGACATGGGCGTGGGGCCCGCGTGCGCCTCCTGACCGGTCAGGGTCAGATCGAACCAGCGCTGGCCCAGCGCGCCCATCACCACGCCGATGGTGGTCTCTTCATCTTCCAGAATCGGGCCCTGCTCGATGTGGCTCTCGAAGAAGGCGCGTACGTTCTCGCGGGGGATCTCATCACTGCCGCGATAGCCGATGGAATCCAGTGCCTCACCGGCGGTCACGCCGTCGCTGTCCTTCTGGGCGAGCATCTCATGCAGTGACAACTGGCCGGTATGCACGCCGGACCCCATCATGCAGGGCGCGAAGCGACAGCCTTCTTCATTGGTCCAGACCACCACTTCCACCGGGCAGCGGGTCTTGATGTCGTGCTGGTTGAGGCTGCGCAGGACCTCAAGCCCGGCCATCACCCCGAAGCAGCCATCGAACTTGCCGCCGGTCGGCTGGGTGTCGATGTGGCTGCCGGTCATCACCGCCGGCGTGTCCGGGTCGGTGCCGGCGCGACGCGCGAAGATGTTGCCGATGGCATCGATACGGATCGTGCAGCCCTCGGCCTTGCACCATTGAATGAAGAGGTCGCGTGCCTGGCGGTCCAGCTCGGTCAGCGCCTGGCGGTTGACGCCGCCCTTGGGCGTGGCGCCCAGCTCAGCCAGGGTCATCAGTGATTGCCACAGGCGATCGCTGTCGGTACGCAGCTCGCTCAGGGTATTCGCGGGCGATGTGTCCATCTGGGCAGTGGTCATCGGCTTCATCCTCTCTTGGATATTGTTGTTGTGCTTCCGGTCTCGGTTCCGCTCTTGTTTCGGCTCCGCTCTCGGTCCTGCTCTTGTTTCGGTCCAGGCTTCGGCTGCGGCTTCGGGTCAGGTTCTGCTGTCGGCCATCAGTTGCGCGGGGGTGACGAGCAACTGGTCGGCCATTTCCACCTCGAGTGCCGTCATGTGGTGCTCGGCATCCTGCATGTGTTCTGTCATGAGCTGTCTGACCTGCTCATGGTCCTCGTGGCGAAACGCCGTGATCAGGCCCGAGTGGTAATGCTGATTGGCCTGATCGAACTGCTTGCGCTCCGGCAGGTAGGCCTTCTTGATGACGACCAGCTCATGCAGCATGTCGTTGAGGAACTGGCACATGAAGCTGAGCAGCGGGTTGGGGCAGGCGCGGGCCAGTACCTGGTGGAATTCGATTTCCAGGAAGCGCTGGCGCCGCTGGTCCTCTTCCTGTGGCTGGTGGCAACTGCAGTCATGGACATTGTTTTCGAGCGCCACCAGGTCCTCTTCGCTGAGCAGGCCCACCACCGAGACCGCCATCTCGACTTCCAGCAGTCGGCGTAACTGATAGACCTGGGCACCATTGAGCGTCTTGAAATGCAGGAAGCTCCTCAGCATGCGGCTGGCCGGCTCCATGCTCGGCGCATTGAGCACGGCGCCGCCATTGGGCCCCGTCTTCAGGGTGATCAAGCCCTCGACCTCGAGAATCTTGAGGGCTTCGCGAAGCGTGCCCTTGGCGCAGCCGTACTGGGCCATCAGCGCCTTCTCGTTGGGCAGCCGGTCGCCTTCGCTCAACCCATCGCGCACGATGCTGCGCCTCAGATCATCACTGATCAGCTCGGCCAGCTTCTGCCGCTTGGGCAGGTGGGCGCCGGAGGCGTTGGCACTGGTGCTGGCGCGTGAAGTGTCCAGGGGGGAAGGCGATGTCGGCATGCGATGTCCTGAGCGGCAGCGAGTCAGTTATATTTATTCGTATAAATAAGCTTTAGTCGCGGACTCGAGCGCTGTCAAACCCCAAGGTGGCCTCAAGCGTTGCGCAGGCGATCACGCCGATGATGCGTCGCATCAAAGGCAGCGCATTGGCGAAGTCATGCGTGTCAGTCTTGAAAAGCATCTGGTCTGACATAAGGTTTCCATATTCGACCCCGCTAAAGGAGGCCCCTATGGAAACGCATGATCCTCAGCGAACGCGCGACGCCGATATCGTCATCGTCGGTGGCGGTGCCGGCGGACTGGAGCTGGCGGTTCGCCTTGCCAAGGCAGGCCACAAGGACATCTTGCTGATAGACCGTGACACCAGTCACGTTTGGAAGCCACGACTGCATGAGATCGCGGCGGGCCTCGGGCGGCGTCAGGTCGATGAGCTGGGGTATGCCGGTCTGGCCGAGCAGTGGGGGTTCCGCTATGAGTGCGGCACACTCGCGAGCGTGGAGCCTGAACAGCGCCAGATCACCCTGGCCGCGATCCCGGGCGGGGAAGATCACGCGAGCGCCGAGGTGCCGGCGCGCGTCAGGGGCTATCGTCAGCTGGTGCTGGCCCTGGGCGGTGTGACGCCGGACATGGGGGTCGAGGGTGTGCTGGAGCATGCCTGCCTGCTGGATTCCCCTGACGACGCCGAGCGCATCGCCCAGCAGTTCTCGCGTGGCCTGCTGGCCAACCATGTGGCGATGGAAACAGCACCTACAGGCGATGCTGGCGTGTCAGCCACCCAGGGCGGCGCTCAGGTTGGCGCTGAGGGAAGCACGCAAGATAGTGCCAAGGAGTCCCCGGGGCGGCCGTATCAGGTGGTGATCGTCGGCTCCGGTGCCACCGGTGTCGAACTGGCCGCCTACCTGCATGAGGCGCGTGGCATGCATGACGCCCCTGCACCCAAGGGCGCGAAGGTCGAGATCACGATTCTCGAGGCCACCGAGACCTTCATGCCCGGTGTCACACAGGAACTGCGCGAGTCGATCCATCAGCGACTCGAGGAGCAGGGCATCAAGATCGAACTGTCTCGTCAGGTCGCCAAGGTGTCCTCCGGCAGTGTCGAGATCAGTGAAGGCGATGAGTCGGTGACGCGGGACGCGGATCTGGTGGTCTGGGCGGCAGGGCGTGTCGGGCCTGCCATCGTCGAGGAAATCGATGCCCTGGAAAGCAACAAGAAGCGTCAATTCACGGTGACCCCCGGGCTTCAATGTCTCGGCCACGACAGCATCTTCGCGCTGGGCGATTGTGCCAACATCGATGAGGCACCGCTGCCGCCCACCGCTCAGGTGGCCAGCGAGCAGGCCGAGTTTCTCGCCGATGAACTGCCGCGTCGCCAGCAGGGTGAGCCGGCTCAGGCCTTCGAGTTCAAGGACCGCGGTACCTTGCTGTCACTCTCCAGCGCCGGCAGCGTCGGTGAGCTCAGCGGCAAGTTGAGTGACAAGCTTGGCAATGCCCAAGGCAGCAAGGGCAATGATGATCTGCAGGTGAGAGGACGCTTTGCGCGCGCCGCCTATCAAGGGCTGCAGCGCCAGCACCAGTTCCTGCTGCTGGGGCCGTTGAAGGGCTCCGCCGAGGTGGTCAGTGACGTACTACGCCGAAGTATGGGGCCGCGTCTCAAGGTGCACTGAGTCTTGAGCGGATCTTGAGTGTGCCTTGAGCGGGTCTTGAGTGACTCTTGAGTGAGCCTTAAGAGATTCGCCGCCCAGTGATGACAGGCCGACATGTGCCGTGGTGGATTCCACTGGTGCATGTCGGCCTTGTGCTTTTCAGGGCGTCATGTAGTGGCACAGTGAATCTGGCCACCTGACTTTGAGTGTATGATGGCTCACAGAGACAATCAGGTGCAGATGATGACGAAGAAGAGAACGTTTAGCCCGGAATTTCGCTTGGAAGCGGCCCAGCTCGTGGTCGACCAGGGCTACACGCTGAAGGCGGCGTGTGAGGCTATGGGAGTTGGCAAATCCACCATGGAGTATTGGGTTCGCAGGCTTCGCGCTGAGCGAGCAGGCAAGGCGTCGCTGAAAGGTGAGGCTCTGACGCCGGAACAGCGTGAGATCCAGGAACTGAAGCGCAAGCTGCGGCGAGTGGAAGAAGAGAAGGCAATATTAAAAAAGGCTACCGCTCTCTTGATGTCGGACTCCCTGAGCAATTCTCGATAATCGAGCGACTTGAAGAGAGCTACGCGGTGCAGCACTTGTGTCAGGTGTTTGGGGTGCATCGCAGTAGCTACCGGGCTTGGCGTAGTCGGGATAGAAGACCTTGTGAGACTGAGCAGAAGCTGCTGGATCAGGTTGTCGAGGCGCATACCATCAGTAACGGCTCTGCCGGCGCTCGCAGCATTGCAAAAATGGTCACGCAGGCAGGAATACAGTTGAGTCGTTATCGGGCCAGCAGGCGGATGAAGCAGCTGGGGCTGATGAGCTCGCAGCCGCCGAGGCACGCCTACAAGAAGGCTGATCAGCCACACCTGGATATACCGAATGTTCTTGATCGGGAGTTCGATGTAAAGAAGCCCAATCAGGTATGGACCGGCGACATTACCTATATTTGGACAGGGGCACGCTGGGCTTATCTGGCAGTGGTCATCGACTTGTATGCTCGTAAACCCGTGGGGTGGGCATTGTCCCTATCGCCGAACACGGAGCTGGTAAAGAAAGCGCTGACCATGGCCTACGAATCGCGTGGAGAGCCACGGAATATCCTGTTTCATTCGGATCAGGGTTGCCAGTACACCAGCCGGGCATTCCGGCAGATGCTCTGGCGCTACCGAATGACACTGAGTCTCAGTCGCCGTGGCAATTGCTGGGACAATGCCCCAACAGAGCGCTTCTTCAGAAGCCTGAAAACGGAATGGATACCAGAGATCGGCTATCCCGATGTTGCTGCGGCGAAGCGATCTGTCACTGATTATATGATCGGTTACTACAGCAGCCTGCGGCCGCACAAGCATAACGATGGGATACCGCCGAATTTGGCAGAAAAGAACTACTGGAATGCTCAAAGCTCGGTGGCCAAAAGCACTTGACCACTACATCATTGCTCCGCCGTCGTGTTCAGGAGGTCGTGTTCAGGAGGTCGTGCCCAGCGGGTCATGAGGCACCCTGCGGCGTGATTCTCGCGCTGCTTCGGCTCCACTCTGCGAGCTGGCCAGTGGATAGGTGCCGGGCCTGAGAATTCGCGTGTCCACGTCGTGGATATCACGTAGTCCGCACAGGGCCAGCGTGGTGTCGAGTTCCTTGTGTATGATCTCCAGGGACTTGGTCACGCCTTTTTCGCCCATGGCGCCGAGACCATAGAGGAAGGCGCGCCCCAGATAGACGCCCTGGGCACCCATCGCCACCGCCTTGAGCACATCCTGTCCGGAGCGGATGCCGCCGTCCATGTGGACCTCTGTCCTGTCGCCGACTGCCGCGAGAATGTCCGGTAGGGCGGAGATGGAGGAGGCGGCACCATCCAGCTGACGTCCGCCGTGATTGGAGACGATCACCGCATCGGCGCCCGCCTGCACGGCCAACTCGGCATCTTCCGGCTCCATGATGCCCTTGATGATCAGCTTGCCGCCCCAGCGGTCCTTGATCCACTTGATGTCGTCCCAGCTCAGGCTGGGATCGAATTGGCTGGCGGTCCATTTCGAGAGGGAGCTAAGGTTACCAGCATCCTTCACATGTCCGGCGATATTGCCGAAGGTATGGCGCTTCGTCTTGAGCATGCCGGCACACCAGCGCCACTTGGTGGCCAGATCGAGCACGGTCGCCACGGTGGGGCGAGGGGGCACGCTAAGGCCATTGATCAGGTCCTTGTGGCGCTGGCCGATGATCTGCAGGTCAGCGGTGAGTACCAGCGCGGAACACTCCGCTGCCTTGGCGCGATCGATCAGCCGCCCGATATAATCCTTGTCACGCATCACGTAAAGCTGGAACCAGAAGGGCCGTGAGCTGACGGACGCGACGTCCTCGATGGAGCAGATGCTCATGGTCGAGAGCGTGAAGGGAATACCGAAGTCACTCGCTGCGCGCGCGGCCAGCATCTCGCCATCGGCATGCTGCATGCCGGTCAGGCCAGTCGGCGCGATCGCCACCGGCATGGCCACCTCCTCGCCGAGCATCTTCGTGCGCAGAGTGCGATTGTCCATGTCGACCATCACCCGTTGGCGCAGTCCGATCGCGGCGAAGTCGGCCTCGTTGGCCCGATAGGTGGACTCCGTCCACGAGCCGGAATCGGCATAGTCGTAGAACATCTTCGGCACGCGGCGTTTCGCCAGGCGTTGCAGATCATTGATGCAGGTAATGGTCATTCCGAACTCCATCTGTGGTGAGTAGCGCGAGGCTGATTTGGTCCCTTGCGCTACTGTCGCCGAATCCGGTCTTGCCCAGCTATAAGCGATACGTCTAGTGGGAAGCGTCTGGAGGGTGGAATTCATTGAAGGAGAATGTTTCTGGTCGGTCGTGAGCGAAATAGATGATTGATCCAGCGTGTGTCGCTGATTGTCATCTTTGCTTGGAATACTGGGATATTGGGATGATTCCCCAGTGGATGGAGAGATGGCATGGATCAGGCCTGGCCTGAAAGCACGCGCGACAACCTTCGATTTCTGTGTTCGGAAGTGGATAGCCAATATGGCTGGCTGCAGGCGTTCGTGTCCGCGCCGACGGCGGCCATGGCGCGCAAGCTGCTGGAGCGCCAGGGGTACGCCGAGAACCTCTGCCAGCGTATCGAACAGGCATGCCCTGAAGCCCGAAACCACAAGCGCTCGCACGCGCGGGCCCGCTTCCATCAGAGCCTGGTCGAGGTCGCCAGTGGTCTGGCACGGCTCAGTGAGCTGGCGCGCAGTTGTCTGGAGCAGCTGATTCGCGTCGATGATGTCCAGCTGGTCGATGATGTCGTGCTGGTCAAGTCGCTGCGCCGTGTGCGTCGCGGCATTCTGCGCAGCGAGATGTCTCTGGAGAACGGCTCCCTGTCCCTGGCCCTGAAGCTCGCGCGCAGTCGCGAGAAGCTGAAGCGGGACAGTGAAGGTCGCATCCGGGCACTCACCGGCCAGCTCAAGAAGAAGCGCGCTCCCGCCGAAGACCTGACACATCTGCTGTTCGTGGCTCGGGAAATCAGCCAGATGGGCGAGGTGCTGGGGCAGCTGGGTGAGGCGATCATCTCGGCAACCCTCGGTCAGTCACTCAACTTCGAGCGCTATGCCTCGCTGACCCACCTGGTCAATGAACTCGGTGATGGCAGTCAGACGGCGGGCGAGATGCGCGTCGACACTTTGGCCGAGACACGTTCCGGCAGCCGGATCTCGGGGATTGCTAGCGAGAAGCCCAATGAGAGGGCTGTCGAGAAGGTCAGTGACAAGGGCAATGACAAGGGCAGGCCGGCCAACGACAAGCAAAAGGGCAGCAAGGCTGGCGAGTCAGGGGGCAGCAAGCAAAAGGGCAGCAAGTCAAAGGACCGCAAGACTGACGCGAGCGAGTCAAAGGGCAGCAAATCCAAGGACCGCAAATCCAAGGACCGCAAGCCAACCGGCGATCTGCCGCTGACCTCACCGGAGTATCTGGCCATCTTCAAGGATGGCCTGGGGCGCAAGGTCGAGGAGGAGCGTCAGGGCGTCGAGCGCTGGCACGACATCTATCCCGGCATCGCCCCCCGCATCCTCTCGCATCATCAGCAGGGCGACAGCGCGGCACTCTTGATCGAGCACCTGCCGGGCATGACCCTCGAGCATCTGTTGATCAACGAATCGTCACGCCTCAATCGTACCGCCCAGCAGGCGCTGGTCGAGACGCTACACTCGGTGTGGACCACCACCCGCCGCGACAAGCCGGTCACTGCAGGGCACATGCGCCAGCTACTCAAGCGGCTGAGTGATGTCTATCAGATCCATCCGGAATTTCGCCACTGCGGTGCCTCGCTGTGTGGGCGCGAGATGCCCTCGCTGGAAGCGTTGATCGAGCAGGCCGCAGGTCTGGAACGTTCGCTCGAGGCTCCCTTCGCCGTCTATATCCACGGCGACTTCAATGTCGACAACATCCTCTTCGATCCGGCGAAGCAGAGCATCCGCTTCATCGATCTTCACCGCTCGGCCTATCAGGACTATGTGCAGGACGTGTCCGTGCACATGGTGTCCCATTACCGTCTGCAATTGACGGATGCGGCGCTGCGGGCCCGTATTCTGGCGCTGGCCCTGAGTTTCGGTCAGCAGATGCGTCGCTTTGCCCATGAGCAGGGCGATACCACCTTTGAATGGCGTCTGGCACTTGGCCTGGCGCGCTCCTTTGCCACCTCGACACGTTTCATCCTCGATGCCGGGCTGGCAGGGCGCATGTTCAACCGCGCACGCTTTATACTCGAGCATGTGCTTGGCGCCGACCCTGAACGGCCGGCCGATTACCGTATTCCCCTGGAGGAGTTGTTCGTTGACTGATTTCAAGATTGGCGTCGTGGGTATTCCCGGCAAGTGGTCGACCGAAGTGCTGGCGGATGCCATCGAAGCACGGACGGGCTTTCGTCTCGTGATCGACATGGCGGCCGTCTCGCTGAATCTGACCCGCAACTGCCTCGAATTCCGTGACTCTGCCGGGGTGCGTCATGACCTGACCGAGCTGGATGCCCTGATCGTCAAGAAGATCAGCGCGGAATATTCCCCGGGCAGCCTGGACCGCCTGGAGCTGTTGCGTGTCGCCGAAGCCAGGGGCGTGCGCGTCTTCAGCAGCGCGGAGAGCATGATTCGCCTGATCGACCGCCTGAGCTGCACCGTCACGCTGGCCAATGCCGATATCCCGATGCCTGCCACGCTGGTCACCGAAGACGTGACGGCGGCCTGCGAGGCCGTCAAGCGCTTCAAGGCCGCCGTCTTCAAGCCGCTTTTCTCCACCAAGGCACGGGGCATGTGCATCATCGAGAACACCGGCGATGATGCCGCGCTGGAAGCTGCCGTGCGTGAGTTCGTCGCCGAGCACCCGATGATGTATCTGCAGCAGCGCCTTGACCTGCCGGGGCAGGATTACGGCATGGTCTTCGTCGGTGGCCGTTATCTGTGCAGCTACGCCCGCGTCAGTGGGGGCGATGCCTGGAATACCACCATCCATGCCGGTGGCAAGTACGCGCCCTTCGAGCCCTCTGAGGAGCTGATCGCGCTGGCGCAGCGTGCCCAGGCACCGTTCAAGCTCGACTTCACCACCGTCGATGTCGCGCTGACCGACGATGGCCCGATCATCTTCGAAGTCTCGGCCTTCGGTGGCTTCCGCGGGGCGCTGGAAGGTGCCGGTGTCGATGCGGCAGCCGCCTATCTCGATCACGTGATGGAGTGTCTGGCATGAACGCGACGACCTGTGACAGCCCGGCCAGCCTTGCCACGCTGCCCTTTGCAGAGTGGACGGCCGCCGCCTGCTTCACGGCGCTGACACCGTCGCGCCAGTGCCTGAGCGAGGCGCTGTTGTTCGAGGTGGATGACTTCCGCCTGTGCGTGATGACGGACATGCCGCGGCTGCTGCAACGTCTGGCGACATATTTCCGCCATTGCGCGCGCCTCGTGGCGCTCGACACTGTGCCGGGGGGAGCCAGGCTCGTGCATGTGCTCGAGGCGCCGGCCCTCAAGGACACGTCAGCGGCAGCAAGGCTCGGCATCGTGCCCGAGGCCTTCGTCGATTGGATGCCGGAGCCCGGCAAGACACGCCGCAAGGACGCCATCATCGACCTGGCCGACGGGCGCCTGATCCACAAGGTGCGCACGGGCATGGCCTTTCTGCGCAGCAACGACCACAACCTGGCGTTCGGGCCCTGTGAAGACAATGAAAGCCAGGTGATCAACTTCCTGCTCAATCTGCACATGTCGCATCTGCAGCAGAATGACGGCTTGATCTGTCACGCCTCGGCGCTGTCGAAGGGCGATCGCGCGGTGGCCATCGCTGCCTTCTCGGGCGGCGGCAAGTCCACCACCATGGTGAAGGCGCTCGACAATCCCGAGTTCGACTTCATCAGCAATGACCGGCTGTTCCTGGACCGGCCGGGGCGGGAGGGAACGCTGCGTGCCCGCGGCGTCGCCAAGTTGCCACGCATCAATCCCGGTACCATGCTCCACAATCCGCGTCTGCGCCCGCTGCTGGATCCCGCGCGTATCGCAGGCTATGAAGCGATGCCGCAAGAAGCGCTATGGGATCTCGAAGAGAAGCACGATCTGATCATCGAGGACGTCTACGGCCCCGGGCGTATCCGCGCCAGCGGCGAGCTTGCGGCCATGGTGATACTCAACTGGACGCGTGGCAGCGAGGCGCCGCTAGAGGTGCGCGAGATCGAGGTCAGCCGCAGCGAAGCGCTGATACGCGCGGTGATGAAGACACCGGGGCCCTTCCACCAGCAGCGGGATGGCCGTTTCGTGCCCAATGGCGCAAGCCTTGATCCCGCGCCGTATCTGGAGCGCCTGGCGGCAACCCGCGTGCTTGAGGTGACCGGGCGCGTGGACTTCGCCGCGCTGGTCGAGAACCACCTGACCCCCTTGCTGGAGGCTTGAACATGCGTCGTGAACTGCTGTTGATGCGCCACGGAAAGTCGGACTGGTCAGTGGCAGCTGACGACTTCCATCGACCCCTCAAGGAGCGCGGCAAGCGGGGCGCCCAGCGCATGGGAGCCTGGCTTGCCCAGGAGGCGCTGGTGCCGGATGCCATCCTGAGCTCGCCGGCCCTTCGCGCGCGCGCCACGGCGGAAAAGTGCGTGAAGTCGATGGGCCTCGGCGTCGACATGATCGAGCTCAAGCCTGCGCTTTACTGCGAGAACGAGGCGCCGCTGCTCAAGACAGTGCGCGCCTGCCCGGACAGCGTGCAGCGACTGATGATCATCGGCCATAACCCGGCATTGGAAGATGCGCTGGTCTGGCTGACCGGCAAGCGTCCGCGCCCGCCCAAGGAGACCAAGCTGCTGCCGACGGCGGCGGTGGTCAAGCTGACCTTCGAGGGGCGCTGGGAAGACCTGCGCTCCGGCCAGATGAGTCTGGAGCTGATCCAGCGCGTGCGTGCCTTGCCGGATGGCTTCCCCTGGCCATTCCCGGCCGGTGAGGAGCGTCGCGAACGTCCCGCCTATTACTACCGCCAATCGGCCGTCCTGCCCTGTCGTCTGCAGGGGGAGGGCGACGATGCCCAGTGGGAGGTGCTGCTGATCGGTTCTTCCTCCAATCGTCACTGGAGCCTGCCCAAGGGGATTGTCGATCCGGGGCTGAGTCCGCTTGAGTCCGCGCTCAAGGAAGCCCGCGAGGAAGCGGGCATCGAGGCGGAGGCGCTGGACCACGCAGCGCTGGAATTCAGTTACGAGAAGTGGGGCGCTCCTGTCGAGGCCAGTCTGCACGCCGTGAGAGTCGTGCATGAGCAGGAAGAGAGCGAGCGAGAGGAACCGCATCGCAGTCGGCGCTGGGTGGCGGCGGAGGTCATGCCGAGCCTGTTGAAGAACCACGAGATGGGGCACGCCGCCATGGCGTTGCTGGCACGGCTTGATCAGTCGCGCCAGGCGACGTGAGCGCGGGAGACTGGTTCCACTAGAGCCACTAGCACCGTACGAGGCGACGCATGGCGAGGACCGCTAGCATGAATCAATACCGAGTGAAGACGGGAAGAGCGACGGCCGATGACTGATGAACCGACAATCCGACGTGTGGCATTGATTCGTCATGCCGACTATCACCAGCAGATTGATACCCCGAGCGCGCTGCAGCCGTTTCCCTTGACCCGTCGCGGTGAGCGCCAGGCGCGTGAGGGAGCCGAGGAAGTGCTGATGCTGTGTCAGGCCCATGGCTGGCAACCGGCCAGCACGGTACATGCCTCCAGCCTGTTGCGTGCCTGGCAGACGGCGCAGGTGATGAACGAGGTCATGGGTGACAGGACAGGGCGTGAGTTCTCGCTCATGGCACATGATGCCCTGTGGGAGCGCAGTCTGGGCAGCGCCGCCAATCTGACCACGGCACAGATCGCCGAAGCGGTGCGTCATGACCCGCGCGTGGATTTCCTGCCGGCCGACTGGAAATCCAACAGCCACTTTCGCCTGCCGCTGCCAGGGGCTGAATCCCTGATGCAGGCCGGCCAGCGGGTGGCCGACTTCATTGCTTCGTTGCCGGCTTCCCCACCAGCTCCTGCCTCGGCTCCCACATCAACCCCCACATCGGGCGCCACGCTGACACTGGTCGTCGGCCATGGCGCGGCGCTGCGGCATGCGGCGCATCTGCTGGGCGTGCTGGACTTCGACCAGATTGCCGGGCTGAGCATGCACCATGCACGGCCGGTGGTCATCGAGCAAACCCCGTCAGGGTCATGGCGGCATGTGGCTGGCGAGTGGAAGGTGCGCCAGCGTCACGAGCCCGCGCAGGACTGAGTTGGCGGCCAGCCGGCGGGGTACTGAAGTGCCGGGAGCGGGCGGGGTGCTGGAGAGCAGGAGATGGGCGGAGTCATTGACAGCAGAGAAGCAGGCCAGCGCATCAGCGTGATACGAGTCTGTCATCTTTCTGTGATCAAACGGTCATAATCTTGTCGCCCTGTGCCCGTGACCTCATTCCACATTCCCCAGGATGGTCCCCAAGGAGCGGCAAGGCGCTTGCTTGCCACAGGCCGGTGAGTTCAACGAGGCAAGCAGATGCCACAAGGAGATAGCCCAATGACCCTCAGTCCCCCCATGAGCGACGCCGTACCGCGTTACCGAGGCCCGACGCGTTATCTGAAGGCGCTGCCCAGTCACGCGGCTCAGTGGCCCGAGACACATCAGCACCTGCGCGCCGGTGACAAGGTGTCCCGCGCCGCTCGCAAGCTGGGCAGCAAGGACTGGCCACGCCGCGATGTCATCTTCATCTCCGATGCCCATGCCGACGCGGAAGCCTTCATCGCGTCTCTGGTGGCCAGTGGCGGTGTGCGCCTGACCTCGCGGGACAACCTGGTGTTGACGGCGCGGGGCAAGCGCAGTGTCTTCGTCATCGGCGGTGACTGCCTCGACAAGGGCCCCAGCAATCTGGAGCTGCTGGAAGCCCTGCGCACCTTGATGCGCAGCGGGGCACGCCTCAAGTTGCTGGCGGGCAATCACGACATGCGGCTGATGCTGGCGCTGATGCGGCTGAGCCATGATGATTCGGCGCGAACCGATCATCTGTTCGTGCGCATGGGCGCCAAGGGGCTGGCGCTGCTAAAGGAAGTCTTCGATCACTATCTGGCGGACAGACCGCGGGCGATGAAGAGCATTCCCTCGCGAAGTGAATGCCGTCGACGCCTGTACCCGGGGCCGGACTGGGCGGAGCAGTTTCGCAAATCGGCAGGCCATGTGCTCAAGGGGGAGGCGCTGGAGAAGGAGGTCACTCGCCTGAGCGCCAAGGCCGATGGCTTCGAGCATGCCTGTGAGAAACATGGCCTCTCGTTGCGTCAGACCTATGCCGCCGCGCTCAAGGCCCACGAGCTGTTTCTCAAGCCCGGCGGGCGCTTTGCCTGGTTCTTCGACGAGATGCGCCTTGCCTATCGCAGTGGCGCCTTCCTGCATGTCCATGCAGGCGTGGATGATGCCTTCGCCAGACGACTCGGCCGCCAGAAGGTCTCGCAGGTCAATCAGGAATTCCGGCGCATCCTGCGCGAAGACCCGTTCACCTTCTATTACGGTGAGCTGGCCAATGTACTGCGCACCAAATATCGCAAGAGCGACATGGTGCTGAGCGCCGCAGGCGTCAAGCGCCTGCACAAGGTCGGCATTCGTGCCGTGATGCATGGCCACGTCAATCATCAGGCGGGCCAGCAACTGGGCTGGCGCCACGGGCTTCTGCATATCGAGGGCGACGTCACCCTGGATCGCAATTCACGCCGCAAGGAAGGGCTGGATGGCGTGGGCATGGGGGCGACGCTGATAGAAGCCTGTGGACGCATCGTCGGCATCAGCAATGACCATCCCGAGGTCAAGGTCTACGCGCCCTGATACACGCACAGGAGAGGCAGGTGAAAGACGACAAGCAGGACAAGTCGCTGTTCCGACATGAATCATTGCAGTCCATCGATGGCGTTCAGGGCATTCTCAAGGCCATCATCAAGGGGCTGGGCAAGGGACTGTTGTCATTTCGCGATGAGGACGGCGAGATACGGCTGGCACCGCGCGGCCTGATGACCCTCAAGGTCACGGCGCGGCGAGAGGATGATCATCATCGCCTCGATATTCGCCTGTCATGGCATGCCAAGCCCGGCGCCAAGCGCAACAAGACGCTCAAGGTTCTCGATGAGTGAGGGCAGCGTGCGCAGGCATTGACCCAGATCAAGTCTCTGCCAGCCCGCGGCCCGTAGTGAGATGGCCGGCATGTCCGCGCTTAAGCGGCTATGGTACATGTAGCATGCTGCATATTGGGTCGTGTCTTGCGACACGACCGCTCCCCATGATCAGGACATATCATTGATGCCTTCATCCCCTCAGCGCCTGTGCGGTGCCGATCACCGCTCGTCTCCATTGCACTCTTCCAGCCTTGCGGTAAAGCTTGCTGTCAGGCCTTCAAGGTGCTGGAAACAGTGGCTGGCCGCCGCCGCGCTTGCCTGTCTGTCGCTGGGCGCTCAGGCCGCGGACGATGCTTTGGCCGCTGACAAGCCGCTCTCGGCGTCGGCCATTCAGGCCATCGAATCAGAGGTCGGCGCGCGAATCGGTGTCACCGTTCTGGATACCGCCGATGGCACCCGTTTCAGCTGGCGGGGGAATGAGCGCTTCCCCATGAGCAGCACCTTCAAGGTGCTGGCCTGTGGTCATCTGCTCTCTCGGGTGGACGAAGGCCAGGAATCGTTGTCACGCAAGGTGGCGATTCGCCCGGCGGATCTCGTGACCTACTCCCCCATCACCGAGCACCACACCCGGGATGGCGGGCTGACGCTTGAGGCGTTGTGCCATGCAACTATCACGACCAGCGACAATACCGCGGGTAACCTGATTCTCGACGCCTTGGGCGGCCCGGCCGCACTGACGGCCTATTTGCGGCGCCTGAACGATGACAGCACGCGGCTGGACAGACGTGAAACGGCGCTCAATGAAGCCACCCCCGGTGATCCTCGCGATACCACCACGCCGCACGCGATGGCGGCCACCCTGCAGCGATTGCTGGTGGGGGATGCGCTGAGCGAGCCATCGCGCCTTGCCCTGCAGGGCTGGATGCTGGCCAACACCACCGGCGATGACAAGCTGCGGGCGGCCTTGCCCGATGACTGGCAGATCGCGGACAAGACCGGCGGCGGGGGATATGGCACCAATAATGACGTTGCCATCTTGTGGCCGCCGTTGCGTGCCCCGTTGATCGTGGCGGTCTATCTGACCGAAAGCGAGGCGGACCTGGCAGCGCGCAATGCCGCGATTGCCGATGTCGGGCGTCTGCTGGTCGAAGAAGTGCTGGAGAGCGAAGCGAGTCGCTGATGATGACGTTCCAGCAGGGCTTGCGTGAAGGATAGGCAACTCAGCGTTGCCGTCATCGCGGCCACCTTGCGCTTGTGGCGCCTCCTCGGTGCCCGCATTGTGCTTGCACTGCGTTGGCAATTTCAGCACGGACCTTCTCGCCATGTTCGCGCCTGCACCTTGTCAAACCCACCCTGTCTGTATCCAGAGGAATTCCATGTCCACACTGTTTTCACCGCTTGCCCTCGGCCCGCTCACGCTGGACAACCGCATCTTCATCGCGCCCATGTGTCAGTACTCCGCCGAGGACGGCCAGATGCAGGCCTGGCATGACCAGCATCTTGGTAATCTCGCCCAGTCCGGGGCCGGGCTTCTGATCTTCGAGGCCAGCGCTGTCTCTCCCGAGGGGCGGATCACCCACGGCGACGTCGGACTCTTTGATGATGCTTGCCAGCAAGCTATGCAGGGAGTCGTCGAGCGTATCCGCCGCTATTCGCCGATGCCGCTGGCGGTGCAGATCGGTCATGCGGGGCGCAAGGCGTCCTGCCAGAAGCCTTGGGATGGCGGCGCTGCCATCGCGCCCGGCAACGAAAACGGCTGGCAGGTACTCGCCCCCAGCGCGATTCCCTTCAGCGAAGGTGGGCCGCTGCCCGAGGCGATGAGTGGTGATCAGATCCGCCGCACCATCGCGGACTTCGTAGCGGCGGCGCAGCGCGCCGTCGAGATTGGCCTGGACGGCATCGAGCTGCATGCGGCGCATGGTTATCTGCTGCACGAGTTCCTGTCGCCGTTGAGCAATCAGCGCGACGATGACTACGGTGGCTCGCTCGAGAATCGCATGCGTCTGACGCTTGAGGTCTTTGACGCCGTGCGGGCCGCGATCCCGCAGCACGTGATGCTGGGCATCCGGATCAGCGCGACGGACTGGGTCGAGGGCGGCTGGGACCTCGAGCAGAGCATTGAACTTGCCAAGGCGCTGGACCGCCGTGGCTGCCACTATCTGCATGTCTCCAGTGGCGGGCTCAGCGTGCAGCAGGAGATTCCGGTAGCGTCCAACTATCAGGTGCCGCACGCCGAGGCCCTGAAGGCGCAGGTGAAGATGCCGGTGATTGCCGTTGGCCTGATCACCGAGCCGCAGCAGGCCGAAGACCTGCTGGCGAACGAGCGTGCCGATGCCATCGCGCTGGCGCGTGGCATTCTCTACGACCCGCGCTGGCCGTGGCACGCGGCCGCTGCGCTGGGTGACACCGTCAAGGCCGCGCCCCAGTACCTGCGTTGCCAGCCGCATGGCCTGAAGTCGCTGCTGGAGAATCAGCAGGACTGAGCCGTGTGAAGAGATATTGAGGACTGACGCCCGCGTTCACGAGCTCCTGCTCGCTGATCGCGGGCGTCTTGCTGTGCGAGGACTGACTTGAAGTTCGGGCTTTCCGTGACGTTCTGATTCGAGCGCGCCGAGCGCCTGACGCCATATCTTTCGTCTAACAAGAGCGCTGCCAGCGTATCACTCGAGTGCCGGATAGCGTGACCTTGCGCCATCCTGAGGGTTTCTGAAACGCGTCTTTGCCGCAATCGCGCCTGTTTCACCTCAAGCACAGGGTGCAAGACTTGATGGCGTGGTGGCAGGACGATGCCACCGATGATCAAGCGGACCCGCTGCCTGCCTTGGGGTGATGTTGCAGCGCGATACGCGCTTGATCCTGGCCGCCAGACCCTCTGGTGAATGTGACTTGAAAGATCAAGGTGGCGTGAGTGGACAATATGCGTAGCAGTATTTTCATGGTCATCGCGATGGCAGCATTCGCGGTGGAGGATCTGTTGTTCAAGTTGGCGGCGGGGCATACCTCGACCGGTATCACCCTAATGCTGTTCGGTCTCGGCGGCATGCTGGTCTTCATGCTGTTGACCTGCCTGCGCGGCGAGTCCCTCATGCCTGCGGCGATCTTCTCGCGTCCGATTCTGGTGCGTGTCATCTGTGAAATCATCGCCCGCAGCAGCTTCGCCCTCGCCATCACCCTGATGCCGCTTTCCACCGCCTCCACCATCCTGCAGGCGACGCCGCTGGTCGTGGTGGCCGGGGCGGCACTGTTCTTCGGGGAGCGCGTCAGCCGCAAGCGCTGGCTGGCAATCGGTGTCGGCTTCATTGGCGTGCTGCTGATCGTGCGTCCCGGTCTCGACAGCTTCAACATGTCCTCACTGTTTGCGGTGATCAGCACGATCGGCTTCGCCGGACGAGACCTGGCGACGCGCGGCGCGCCGGCGTCGTTGTCCAACGTCCAGCTCGGCATCTATGGCTTTCTCGCCCTGATTCCGGCGGGGGGGCTGATCGCTCTCTACCAGCAGACTCCGCTTGCGTATGCGCCCGAGGCGACCTGGCTGATCGTGGGTGCCGTGATACTCGGGGTCATCGCCTACAACGCCTTGACGATTGCCATGCGCAAGGGCGAGGTCTCGGTGGTCACGCCATTTCGCTATACCCGCGTCCTGTTTGCCTTGGCGCTCGGGGTCATGGTGCTGGGGGAAAGCCTCGATGCCATGACCTTGCTGGGCGCCGCCATCGTGGTCGCAAGCGGTATCTACATCGTCACCCAGGGCAAGCAGCGCCCGCCAGTGGCGAAGGTGGCCTCGTTGTGAATTCCTTCGCTGCCATCAGGTTGGCAGCGTCAGGCTGTCATCACCGCTGACGCCAGCTTGCACCATTGACCAGGTAACACATGAAAAAGGAGAGGCGCTTGCGCCTCTCCTTTTGTCGTTGTGGCGCGCATGTTTCATCCAGAACAGTGCGGTGACGGAAAAACCCCATCGATCAAGGCATTGGCAAGGCGATGAGGGAGCAGGGGAGCACGTGACGGTTGGCAGTAGTTATACGAGTGTGTAATAGTGAGGAGAAATCCATGGCAACCCACTCGCTGCCAGTCGTGTCACAAGGAGAGCCAATGCCAAGCCAAGCCCCGATTCTGGGTGTCTATCTGAGTGAGTCCCTGGACCTGGACAGCGTCTACGGTGAAGCACTGCGCCAGCTGGGCGACGATGTCGTGCTGCGTCATCCGCATGAGATCGAGGACCCGAGCGAGGTGCGGTTCGCCATCTGCTGGCAGCCGGGGGAGGATGCCTTCGCGCCGTACCCGAATCTTCGGCTTGCCATGTCGATCGCGGCGGGGGTGGATGCCCTGATGAGTCATCCGGGGCTCTCGGCCGAGGTTCAGGTCGCACGGGTGCGCGATCCGCATCAGGCGTATCTGATGGCCGGATTCGCCGCTCACGAGGTACTGCATCGCGAGCGCGAGTTTGCCGTCATGGCCGACAATGCCACGCGTGGCGAATGGCAGCCGTTGGCAATGCGTGCGCCAGAGAAGGCACAGGTGGCCGTGCTGGGCCACGGCAGCATGGGGCGCGCCGTGGTCAGTTCGCTGTCGACCCTGGGGTTCTCGGTGACGGTCGCCTGTCGCAGCGAACCGGCCGCGCCGGTGCCGGGCGTGCGTTACCTGACCGGTGACGCTGCCGTCATGGCGGCGGCCGACGGCGCCGATTATCTGATCAATATCCTGCCGCTGACCCCGGTGACCGAGAACGTGCTGAACGCTGCCTTGTTCGCCCGGCTGCGCCGTGGCGCCTGGCTGGTGCAGATCGGCCGCGGCGAGCACCTGGTGGAAGCGGACCTTGAAGCCGCGCTCGACGCCGGACAACTGGCAGGCGCGACGCTGGATGTCTTCCGCGAGGAGCCGCTGGCGCCCACTCACCGCTGGTGGCAGGACGCGCGCCTGCGCATCACGCCGCATGTGGCCAGTGACTCGCTCCCCGAGGTGGTGGCCGAACAGGTGGTGGCCACGGCGCGTGAGTTGCGCGATGGCCTGCCGCTCATGCTGGGCGTGGATCGCCAGCGCGGCTATTGAGGGCCGCAGCGCTTAAAACCCTCAGCGATTGAGGCCCGCGTCGCTTGAACACCGAAGGTGGACGCTTCAATGCTTCTCAAGGCTCAGCCGAGCCTTTCTCGACCCCAGACAGCGACATTGTGACCACAGGAGACAGCAACATGCCGGCATCGACCATGAGTGACGCGGAGTGGCAAGCACGCCTGGACCTGGCGGCCTGCTATCGGTTGGCAGCGCACTATCGCATGACCGACCTGATCTACACCCACATCACGGCGCGGGTACCGGATGAGGAAGGGCATTTTCTGATCAATCCTTACGGCTGGCGCTGGGAGGAAATCACGGCGTCCTCGTTGGTCAAGATCGACGTCAACGGCCAGAAGGTCGATGACAGTGCCGCGCGGGTCAATCCGGCCGGTTTCACCATTCACTCGGCGATTCATGCGGCAAGTCACTCAGCCAGCTGGATCATGCATACCCATACCCGCGCCGGTGTGGCGGTGTCGAGCCTGGAAGAAGGGCTCTTGCCACTGAATCAGATCGCCCTGCAGTTCCATGGCCGCGTCTCCTACCACGATTATGAGGGTATCGCGCTGGATCTGGATGAGCGCGAGCGCATTGTGGCAAGCCTTGGCGACAATCCGGCACTGATCCTGCGCAATCATGGCCTGCTGACCACCGGCGCCTCTGCCGCCGAGATGTTCAACAACATGTTCTATCTCGAGCGCAGCTGCGAGATCCAGGTCGCGACTCTGTCCATGGGCCAGCCGGTGCGCCGCCTCTCGCCCGAGATCTGTGAGCATGTGGTCGGTCAGTACGACATGGCCATCCACGAGGAGGGAGATCTGGCGCTGGAGTGGGAGTCTCATCTGCGACTGCTGGAGAGCCTTGGCTGTGATTATCGTTGTTAATAGCAGGCGCGCTGTTGAAGGCATCTTCGTTCGAGAGGCCATCGAGTGCCTGATGCGCGGGACAGCGACCGGACGGGAGACATCACGATGAGTCGCAAGGCATTCCAGCGGCTTTCCCAGGATCAGCGTCGTCGCGACCTGCTGGAAGCCACCTTGAGCTGTGTCGCGCAGCACGGTCTGGCCGGTGCCAGCGTTCGCCGTGTGGCGGAGGCGGCCGGGGTCTCGCCGGGACTGATTCGCCACCATTTCGGTACCAAGGACGACATGGTGCGGGCCGCCTACGCCTACATGATGGGCCAGCTGACCTCCGATATCGCCGATGCCAGCCCGGCCAGTGATGTATCCCCGGCGTGTCGTCTGGCGCGCTTCATCGCGGCGAGTCTCACGCAGCCCAACCTGGCCGCCCACAAGGTCTCCCTGTGGGCGACCTTCATCGGCCGGGTGCGCCACGATGCCAGCTATTCGGCGGTGCACCAAGAAACCTATCGCGAGTTTCTCGACCTGCTCGCACAGCTGGTCAAGCCGGTGCTGAGTGCCCACGCGCTGCCCGCCACCGAGAGTGAATGTCAGGAGCAGGCGATCGCCCTCAATGGCTTGATCGATGGCCTGTGGCTGGAAGGCGGGCTGGAACACGACCTCTATCCGGTCGAGCGGCTGCCCGCGATCGCCATGCGGGCGGCAGAGGGCATTCTGCGGCTGCCACAGGGCACCTTGCTTGAGCACGTCGCTATCACGACATCACCCCCACCTCACAGGAGTTGAGCATGCGCTACGCCACCATTACCGAACGACTGAGTGATCTGGGCGGTGACAAATGGGCCGTTCACAGCGCCGCCCGCCAGCGTATCCAGGCCGGCGAGCCGATCATCGAGCTGACCATCGGGGAGCCGGATATCGCCACGCACCCGGCCCTGGTCGAGCACTGTGTCGAGGCGCTGCGGGCTGGCCGTACCCGCTACTCCGATGGCCGTGGTGAACCGGGGCTGGTCGCGGCACTGGCCGAGCGCTACGCCGCGCGCATGCCCGAGATCAGTGCAGACAACGTGCTGTGTTTCCCCGGCACGCAGACGGCGCTGTTCGCGGTGATGCTGGCGCTGGTGGAGGAGGGGGCCGGCGTACTGACCGGCGACCCCTACTACGCGACCTATGAGGGCGTGATCCGCGGCGCCGGCGGTGACCTGCAGCCGGTACCGCTGCGCATGGAGCATGGCTTCGTGTTGCAGCCAGACGATCTGGCCGCGGCCATCACGCCGCAGAGCCGTGTGTTGCTGCTCAATACGCCGCACAACCCCACCGGGGCGGTGATGGACCGAACGACCCTCGAGCATATCGGCGCGCTATGTCGCGAGCATGATCTGTGGATCGTCTGTGATGAGGTCTATGAAGCGCTGATCTTCACGGGCGAATTCGTCTCGCCGCTGGAAATCGAGGCACTGCGTGAGCGCACCGTGGTGGTGTCCTCGATCTCCAAGAGTCACGCTGCCACCGGTTTTCGCAGTGGCTGGGCCATCGGATCGGCGGAATTCTGCCGTCGGCTGTTGCCTGTCTCGGAAACCATGCTGTTCGGCAACCAGCCCTTCATCGCCGACATGACCGAGGCCGCGCTGCGCGGGGATTTCGATACCACCGAGCGTCTGCGCGACTCTCTCAGGCGCCGCGCGCGTCTGGTCCACGAGGCGCTGGCGGCCATCCCGCAGCTGTCCTCCAGCCTGCCCCAGGGCGGCATGTTCCTGATGGTCGATGTCTCACGCACCGGCCTGAACGGTGAGCAATTCGCCTGGCGGCTGCTGGAACAGCAGCAGGTGGCGGTGATGCCCGGCAGCGTCTTCGGTGATTGCGGTACGCCGCTGGTACGTGTCGCCCTGACCGTGCCGGACGACAGCCTGCTGGAAGCGGTGCAGCGCATGGCGCTGCTGTGTGACCAGCTGGAAGCCGAGGTCGTGGCCTGAGATCTTTTCTCAGTGACTTTCGGTCAGTCTCAAGGCCAGGCAAGGCAAGGCCAGTCAAGATCAGGCTTCAATCCGTCTCACCCTCTGTTGCATAGACGCAGAAACGCCGCCCGAGGGCGGCGTTTCTGCGTTCAGCGATGCTCAAGTCAGGTCATCATTTCCAGCCCGTCATTTCCAGCCCATCTGCCAGACATCATCTGCCTTGAGCTCGCGCCAGGCGAGGGTGTAATCCCTGCGTGTCAGCACCGCCTGCAACACGACCTCGACCACATGTTCGTCCTGCTCATCACGAATCAAGCGTGTGACGATGAAATGGCGCTCACGCTCCCGGGGCGACACGGCGGTCCATTTGCTCTGCAACAGCTTGTCGGGGTTGATGCGATTCATGCTGGTTCCTCAAGAAACGGTTGGCAGCTGCGTGCTGCTCGAGTCAGTGCCAGTCAAGTCAGTGCTGGTCAAGTCAGAGCCCAGCAGACAGGTGAGCGCCAGATGGGCTTACACCGAAGGTGGGCTCTCGTTGAGCAGTTGCCACAGCGACTCGGTCGCCGCGCTGTGCTTGCCACGGCGACAATAGCAGGCCACCTCGAGGGTCGGGCCGCCCAGATCATCCAATAGCGAGACCAGTCTGCCGCTCTCCAGATCATCCTCGATCAGGCCGTGGGGCAGCCAACCGACTCCCAATCCGGCCATCACCAGTTCACGAATGCCCAGCGTAAAGGACGTCTCGCAGATGATGTCGATGTCCTGGGCGCGCTGCAGGTCCATCAGGTAGGGCGAGGCCAGAATCTGGCCCAGAAAACTCTCCGGATCATAGGCGATCAAGGGCAGGCGCTGGTCACTGCGCGGCAGGTGCAGGGGGCGCCCCTGGGCGTCCGGAGCACACACCGGCAGCAGCCGCTCCAGCCCCAGCGAGATGCGCTGGGTGTCGCCGTTGTCATCGAAGATCGGCGCGCCCTGCAGTTCTGAGCACAGCAGCAGGTCTGCCTGATCATGCTCGAACAGTTGCAGGCATTCGCTGCGATCCAGTGATTTCACCTGCAGTCCGGCTTCGGGGGAGTTGTGCCGGAAATAGCGCAGCAACCGCGGCAGATAGCTGACGGTGAGGGTGTGCTGGGTGGTGATGATTGCCTTCGGCCCCTGGCGGGCCTCGCTGCGCAGGCGGCTGCGCAACGTGTAGAGCCGCGCCAGCCATTCCCGCATTTCCTGCTCATATTCCAGCGCGTGCTCGGTGAGGATCATGCGCTGCGACTGACGATAGACCAGCTCGACGCCCAGCCACTCTTCCAGCTGCCGTATCCGGCGCGAGAAGGCGGGTTGCGTCACGTTGCGTCTCTCGGCTGCCAGCGAGAAGGTTCCGGCCTCGATCAATGCGAGAAAGTCTTCGATCCATTCGATCTTCATGCGTCGCCTGAGGAGATGTCGGTTGTTGTTGGAGGTCGGCCATCATGCACCGAGTGCTTGTTGGGGTGAAGACCGCAAGCACACCCCCGGAGCATGAACCATCCTTGGTTCGTCAATGGTAGGGCAGCGCCGAAGGGCCAGGGGCCACAGGCCACAGGCAATGGATATGACTGCCGGTCGGCGTCGCGGGCATGACGATCTTCTGGATGCCTGAGTCGGACAAGAGCAAAGAGCTGGTCATGCAGAAAAGTAACAAACTTTGAGAAACATGGCATTGGGACTGGCGAGAATCGCGGCTTACTGTTGAGAAGACCGCTCGGCGGCGTGCCGGAGTGATGTCACACATTCGACGAACGTCGTTATGAGAGTAACCCCCTATGACAACAATGACTCGCCTGGAGGCTCGTATGCATCTGTCCCGTTTTCCCCGTGTTCGCCTTGGTCACCTCTCGACTCCGCTGGAGCCGATGGACAACCTGAGCAAGCTGTTGGGTGGGCCGCGTCTCTGGATCAAACGTGATGACTGCACCGGGCTTTCCACCGGTGGCAACAAGACTCGCAAGCTGGAATTCCTGATGGCAGACGCGCTGGAGCAGGGCGCCGACACCATCATCACCCAGGGCGCTACCCAGTCCAACCACGCGCGTCAGACCGCTGCCGCTGCCTGCAAGCTGGGTCTTGAGTGCCACATCCTGCTGGAAGACCGTACCGGCAGCGACGACCGCAGCTACAACTACAACGGCAACGTCTTCCTCGACCAGTTGCATGGCGCGACGGTCGCCAAGCGTGAAGGCGGTGCCGACATGGCCGCCGAGATGGAAGCGCTGGCCGACAAGCTGATCGGCAAGGGCAAGAAGCCCTACATCATCCCGGGGGGTGGTTCCAACGAGATCGGCGCGCTGGGTTACGTGAATGCCGCCCTCGAACTGCTGTCCCAGGCCAACGACATGGGCCTCAAGATCGATCACCTCGTGCACGCCACCGGCAGCGCCGGGACCCAGGCGGGTCTGGTGACGGGCCTGACCGCCTGCAACTCCGGCATTCCGGTACTCGGCATCGGCGTGCGGGCCCCGAAGGACAAGCAGGAAGGCAATGTCTTCGCGCTGGCACAGAAGACCGAAGCCAAGCTGGGCCTGTCTGACGTGGTCAAGCGTGAAGATGTCGTCGCCAACTGCGATTACGTCGGTGACGGCTACGGCATTCCGACCGAAAGCATGATCGAGGCCGTCACGCTGCTGGCTCAGCAGGAAGGCATCCTGCTGGACCCGGTCTACTCCGGCAAGGGCATGGCCGGTCTGATCGACCTGGTACGCAAGGGGCACTTCAAGGAAGGCGAGAACGTGGTTTTCCTGCACACCGGCGGTGCCGTGGCCCTGTTCGGCTACCCGGATGCCTTCAACTTCGCGGATTACCAGGCCTGATAGCGTTTGCGGCCAGTGATGCGTCCCGCCTGACGACAGCGGCGTGACTGACGCATCCCGTAACGACACGCTCCCCGGCCCAGCTGGCAAGGGAGCGTGATGATCACAGCAGTTTTCGGGGAATCACAATGACAATCAGACACCTCAAGCTGGCTGAAGCAGCCGACGGCGTGGCAGAGGAAGATCAGCGCACCACGGCCATCGTCCAGGACATGCTGCAGGACATTCGCTCGCGTGGTGAAGACGCCGTGCGCATGTATGCCGAGAAGTTCGACAACTGGAGCGGCGATTTCGTCCTCAGCGAGGAAAAGCTGGCCACGCTGATCGAAAGCGTGCCGCAGAGCGTCAAGGACGATATCGATTTCGCCCATCGCCAGATCCGTCGTTTCGCCGAAGCGCAGCGCGACAGCCTGACATCCTTCGAGATCGAGACCGAGCCGGGTGTCGTGCTGGGGCAGCGCGTGCTGCCCATCGATGCCGCGGGTTGCTACGTGCCGGGCGGACGCTACGCGCATGCCGCCTCGGCGCTGATGAGCGTCGCCACGGCCAAGGCCGCCGGCGTCAAGTACATCACAGCCTGTTCGCCACCGCGCGGTGACAGCATCAATCCGGCGGTGGCCTACGCCATGCATGTGGCCGGTGCCGACCGCATCCTGGAGATGGGCGGCGTTCACGCGGTCGCCAGCATGGCCTTCGGCCTGTTCGGCGGGCGCGAAGCCGACATCCTCGTCGGCCCGGGCAACGCCTTCGTGGCTGAAGCCAAGCGCCTGCTGTTCGGGCAGGTCGGCATCGACGTCTTCGCCGGCCCCACCGAATCGGCGGTGATCGCCGATCACACCGCAGACCCGATGACCATCGCGGTGGATCTCGTCTCCCAGGCGGAGCACGGCCCGAACTCACCGGTCTGGCTGTTCACCACCAGTGAAGAGGTCGCGCGCCGCGTCATCGAGCTGGTGCCGCTGGTCGGCAACGACATGCCCAACGCCGAGGTCATCCACGCCGCCTGGCGCGACTACGGCGAAGTCATCCTGTGCGACACCCGCGAAGAAGTGGTCCAGGTCAGTGATCAGTACGCCTGCGAACACCTGCAGGTGCTGTGTGAGGACCTTGAATGGTGGAAGCAGAACCTCAGCAACTACGGCTCTCTGTTCCTGGGCGAAGGCAGCACCGTCACCCACGGTGACAAGTGTTCCGGCACCAACCACATCCTGCCGACCAAGCGCGCCGGTCGCTACTCCGGCGGTCTTAATGTCCACAAGTTCATGAAGGTACTGACCACGCAACAGCTCAGTGCCGAAGCCAACCTCAAGTTCAGTGCCATCGGTTCGCGCATCTCGCGCACCGAAGGGATGGAAGGCCATGCGCGTGCCTGTGACTGGCGCCTCACCAAATACTTCCCCGAGCAGGATTGGGATTTCCCCGTCTATGCCCAGAAGCGTTATTGAGGAGGCCACATGCGTCGTTTTGCCAAGTCATTCACCCAGCAGGAAGCCATCTCCGACACCGCCATCGAGGCTGCCGTTGCCGTGATGCGCAGTGGTCGCCTGCATCGCTACAACCTGGCGGAAGGCGAGCAGGGCGAAACGGCGCTGCTGGAACAGGAATTCGCGGCGAGTCTGGGCATTCCCCATGCGCTGGCCTGTGCCTCCGGCGGCTATGCCCTGCAGCTGGCGCTGCGCGCCTGTGGACTCGAGGCCGGTGACAAGGTGCTGTGCAACGCCTTCACCCTGTCCCCGGTGCCCGGCAGCATCGTCGCCGCCGGTGGCGAGCCGGTGCTGGTGGACATCCTCGAGGACACCACGGTCGATCCGGAGGATCTGGCACGCGCGGCCGATCAGAGCGGGGCCCGCTTCTTCATGCTCTCGCACATGCGCGGCCATATCGGCGACATGCACGCGATCATGCAGGTCTGCGACAGCCGCGGCATCACGGTGATCGAGGATTGCGCGCATACCATGGGCGCGAGCTACGACGGCAAGCCCAGCGGCACCTTCGGCAAGGTCGGCTGCTACAGCACCCAGACCTACAAGCACGTCAATTCCGGTGAGGGTGGCCTGCTGGCGACCGCCGATGACGAGGTGATGCGACGCGCCATCATCCTGTCGGGCTCTTACATGCTGTACGACCGCCACCTGGCGGCGCCGGCCGCGGAGAGCTTCGCTGAGGCGCGCCTGCAGACCCCCAACATGAGTGGTCGCATGGACAATCTGCGTGCCGCCATCCTGCGCCCGCAACTGGGGGAGCTGGCAGAGCGTCGTGAGCGCTGGAATGCCCTCTATGCCCGCATGCAGGACCGGCTCGCGGCCATGGAGGGCGTCACGCCCATCCTGCGTGGCCCGCTGGAAGGCTACGTCGGAAGCTCCATCCAGTTCACGCTGGCGCAGTGCTCCCACGAGCAGATCGCCGCCTTCATCACAGGCTGTGAAGCGCGTGGGCTGCCGGTGAAATGGTACGGCAAGCCGCTGCCGGAGGATTACACCAGCCGCTACGACAGCTGGGCCTATCTGGGCAGCCATCGTGCAGTGCCCAATGCCGACCGGGTGCTGGCGACGCTGTGTGATCTGCGTCTCCCGCTGACCTTTGACGTGCAGGACTGTGAGGTCATCGCGGACTTGATCCTGGACGCTCTGCACAGTGCACGACCTGTCTCGACCGTCGCGTGACTATGCCCGGCGGCAGCACGTGACGGGGATGAACCCATAACGATAACGCTTTGAAAGCCACATGATCTTCAATCCGCATGTCCTGATGACAGGCCATGCGGACCCGCAACCAGTGGAGTAATAACAATGTTCAATAAAGCTCTCTTGGCAACCGCAGTGATGTTGGCGATGTCAGCGACCGCTCAGGCGAAGACCTTCAAGGTCGGCATGGGCGATCCGATGGATTCGGATCAGGGCGCGCTTGCACAGCGCTTCGAGGAACTGGTCGAGGACCTTTCCGATGGCGAGATGCAGGTGGAGTTGTTCCCGGGCGGTCAGCTGGGCTCCGAGACCGGCATGATCCAGGACACGCGCATCGGCAAGCTGGACTTCGCGCTGATCGGCGTCGGCAATCTGACGCCCTACGCGCCGCGCCTCGGCGCGCTCACCATGCCCTATGCACTGCGTAGCCATGCGGATGCCGTCAAGGCCACCACCGGCCCGCTGGCGGATGAATGGAACCAGATCGCCGAGAAACAGGCCGGCGTCCACATCGTCAGCTGGCTGTATTCCAACTTCCGTTATCTGACCAACTCCAAGCGTCCGGTGACGTCGCTGGAAGACCTTGAAGGCATGAAGATCCGTGTGCCGCAGAACAAGATCATGCTCGCCACCTATCAGGCCTGGGGCGCCAGCCCGATCAGCATGTCGTGGCCGGAAGTCTTCACCGGTCTGCAGCAGGGCGTGATCGATGGCCAGGACAACCCGGACATCGTCAACTACACGATGAAGTTCCAGGAAGTGCAGAAGTATCTGACCGAGGTCCACTACCAGTACTCCCTGCAGCCGATCGTCATGGGGGTGCGTACCTACAACAAGCTCTCTGACGAGGAGCGCGAGATCATCGATCGCGCCGGCCTGGAAGCCCAGCTCTATGCGCTTCAATTCCAGCTGACCGAGGCCTCTCAGGCGCGTGCTGCCATGGAAGCTGAAGGGGTGCAGTCCGCCCAGCTGACCGACGAGGACAAGTGGATCAGCATTGCCAAGGAAGAAGTCTGGCCGCAGTTCTATGAAGAGATCGGCGGCAAGGAATCCTTCGACGAATTGCAGAAAGCATTGGGCTACTGAGCCCGAGTGGGCGGGGTCGCTCGCGGCGTCAGCGTGAATGACGTCTGAGTGACCCCCGCTGCGTTCAATGCTATCGAGCAGGGATACCAGACAGTGCTGGTATCCCTCTCACAGTTCATCGTGAAGGAGGCTCGCATGTTGGCCAGATTGAACAATATCGAGGATTACGCCTGCCGCTTTCTGCTCGCGGTCTTCGTACTCCTGCTGTTTTCCCAAGTGGTATTGCGTGTCGTGTTCGGTATCGGCATGGCATGGATGGAAGAGCTGGCACGCTACGCCTTCGTCTGGTTCGTCTTCCTGGGGGCTGCGCACGCGGCTCACCTGAGTGCCCACAATCGGCTGCAGACCCATATCAATCTGCTGCCGCGCAAGGTGGCCAACGCCATCCTGCTGTTCGTCGACCTCATCTGGGCGCTCTTCAGCCTGATCATCGCCTACAAGAGCCTGGATCTGATCGGGCTTCTCACCGAGTTTCCCTATGAGTCACCGGCGCTCGGCTGGTCACTCGCCTACGTCTATTACATCTTCCCCGTGGCCTTCACCTTGATGGCCTTTCGCGTAGTGCAGGTGCAGTTCCTCAAGCTGGTCAGAGGCATCGAGCCCGGCAACGTGGACGACGAGGAAGTGAAGCGCATCACGGAAGCGGCCCCGGATGCCGCCGATGACACCCGCACCGCCAAGATGGGAGGCTGATGCCATGGCCGCGACTATTCTGTTCTCTCTGTTCGGTGCACTGCTGTTTCTGGGATCACCCATCGTCGTTGCCCTTGGGGTGGCGTCCATGGCGGTCTATGTCGTCAGTGGTGATGACATCACCTCGCTGGTGGAGCTGGCGTTCTCGGCGATCAACTCCTTCCCGCTGATGGCACTGCCGTCCTTCATTCTGGCGGGCGCCCTGATGGGCGACGCCGGCATCGCGCGGCGTCTGATTCGTATCGCTGAAGAGCTGGCGGGCCCGGCCGCAGGTGGCCTGGGGGCGGCGGCGGTGATGGCCTGCATGTTCTTCGGTGCCATTTCCGGCTCGGGGCCGGCGACCACGGCGGCCGTGGGCATGCTGGTGATCCCGGCGATGATCGAACGTGGCTACGGCCGCAGCTATCCGGCGGCGATCACCGCCACCGCTGGCGGACTGGGCGTCGTGATTCCGCCCAGCATGCCGTTGGTCATCTACGGGGTGACCGCCAACGAGTCGATCTCGGCGCTGTTCATGGCGGGTGTCATCCCGGGCATCATGCTGGGGGCGGCCCTGATGATCGCCAACTACATCACCGCCAAGCGCAACGGCTATCAGGCCCAGGGCGAGCCGTACGACAAGGCGCGTGTCTTCAAGGTGCTCAAGGAAGGCTTCTGGTCACTGATGGCACCGGTGGTCATCCTCGGCGGCATCTACAGCGGCCTCTTCACACCGACCGAAGCCGCCGTCGTCTCGATCTTCTATGCGCTGTTCGTCGGTGTCTTCATTCACAAGGAGTCCTCGCTGCTGGGCTTGAATGAAGCCTTCCAGAACACGACCTGGCTGACCGGTCGCGTGCTGATCATCATGTTCACCGCCACCGCCTTCGGTCGCATCCTGGTGGAGCACCACATTCCGGCCATGATCGCCCAGGGCATCCTCAACATCACCGACAGCCTGTGGCTGGTGTGGGTGCTGGTGATCGCCTTCCTGCTGATCGTCGGCATGTTCATCGAGATTCTGGCCACCATCATGATCGTCACGCCAGTGTTGCTGCCGGTGATGGTGGAGCTGGGCGTCGACCCGGTGCACTTCGGGATCGTGCTGGTGGTGAGTCTCGGGATCGGCTTCTCGACCCCGCCGCTGGGCGAGAACATGTTCATCAGCTCCAGCATCGCCAATGTGTCCATCGAGAAGATCTCGGTGCGGGCGCTGCCGCTGGTCGGCACCATGGTGCTGATCGCCTTGCTGCTGGCCTTCGTGCCGCAGCTGACGATGTGGCTGCCGGACATGATGGGCTTCTAGCGGCGCAGCGGAGGGCTGTGGCTCGTAAACACAGCCCTTCGTGAACAGTGCCTCATGAAACAGTTTCTCGAGAGGATGCCGGCCACGTCGCCATCCTCTCGAGCCTTGATCTTCAGTGAGAGTTTTGTCGGAGAACGACCAATGAGCAGCTCGCATGACGCCTCGGGCGCAGAACATATCGTCGTGGGCGTGTTGGGCGGCATGGGGCCGGATGCCACGGTGGCCTTCATGCAGCAGGTGATCCAGGCCACACCGGCCGAGGATGACATCGACCATGTACACATGGTGGTCGACAACAATCCCAAGGTGCCGTCGCGCATCAAGGCTCTGCTGGAAGGGGGCGATGTCTCTCCGGGGCCTGCCATCGCGGAAATGGCCCAGCGACTGGAGCAGTCCGGGTGTGATTTTCTGGTCATGCCCTGCAACACCGCCCACTACTACTGGCAGGATGCGCAGGACGCCGTCTCGATTCCGGTGTGGCATATCGTCGAGCGCACCCTGGACCGGGTGGCGGCGCAGTGGCCGGGCGCACGTGTCGGCATGCTGTGTTCCCCGGCACTGCGCAAGATTGGCCTTTACGAAGGCTTCATCGCGGCGCGTGGCCTGTCGCTGGCCTATCCCCAGGATGAGGACGCGATGCTGGAGGTGATCCGCAGCGTCAAGAAAGGCCAGGTGAGTGATGACGCCGTCGGGGGAGCCTTCCGTCAGGCAGCTGCTGACCTGGTGGCGCAGAAAGCCGATGTGCTGGTGCTGGCCTGCACCGAGCTCTCCATTATCAGCCATCTGCTCGATGACCGGCTGCCGATCGTGGATTCCGTCGAAGCGCTGGCCGTCAGCGTGGCACAGGCGGCCACTCAGTAAGCGACGCCGTCACGCGCCGCCCATGCCACTGCCCGAGCGGCGTTGCTCGCGTTCCTGCAGGTAGCGGGCGGGCGTGGTGCCGAGCAGCTTCTTGAACATGCTGATGAAGGCGTTGACGGACTGATAGCCGACGTCTTCCGAGACGCGCTGCACGCTCATGCCTTCGGCCAGCAGGCGAATCGCCACCACCAGGTGCAGTTGCTGACGCCAGCGGCTGAAGCTCAGGCCGGTGTCACGCTGGATAAGCCGGGCGAGGGTGCGTTCGCTCATCGCCAGTTCGCCTGCCCACTCGGCCAGGGTGCGTCGGTCGTCCGGGGTCTTGATCAGGGCATCGCTGATGCGGGTCAGCCGCGGGTCTTCGGGCAAGGGCAGGTGCAGACGTTCGCTGGGCATGCAGGCCAGCTCTTCCAGCAGCACACCGACCAGCCGCGCGGTCGGCCCCTGTTCAGGATACGGCTGGGGCAGCTCCGCCAGGCGCAACACCAGCTCACGCAGCAGGGGCGAGATCGACAGCGTGCAGCTGTGGCTTGGCATCTCGAGCGCACCGGGCTCGATGAACAGGTGGCAGACGCGGCCGCCACGGGTCAGGTGGTTGCTGTGGGGCAGGTTGCCGGGAATCCAGACCCCGCTGTGCGGCGGCACCATCCACAGACCTTCCGGTACGCGACTGGTCACCACGCCATGCAGGGCGATCACCAGCTGTCCCTTGCGATGCTGGTGGATCGGCACCTCCATCACCTGCTGGCCGGTCTCGACATGCAGTGCGCTGGCCGGAATCTCGTAGATGTCCGGGTCGTGCTCGCAGACGCTGCTGGAGAAGGGCACCTGATCGGGGCCACGGGTGCTGACCCCGGGCGATGACGGTAGGACGGGTGTGGTCACTGACATGGCGGCTCGCAGATTGTCTGATTTCAGTGATCTGATGTCATGATGGCTCAATTCTGCAGTGGGCGAGGGGATTAAGCTAGCCTCACTCTGTGCGCGGACTCATCTCTTGGGTGTCGTCCCGCCATTACCCCATTTCACGATCGCTGCGAGCGCCTCATGACTGAACTCTGCCACTCGTCTCCTGTCCGGAGACTGAGCCATCCGGCCGTATTGATCGCCGGTATCCTGTTGATCGCCATGAACCTGCGTGCGCCCTTCACCAGTATCGCGCCACTGCTGGAGCGCCTGCAGGCGGCGCTGGGCTTCAATGCCACGGCGGCTGGCCTGTTGATGATCCTGCCGCTGCTGGCCTTCGTCGTCGTCTCGCCCTGGGTGCCGCGCCTCGCCAGAGGTCTCGGGCTTGAACGCAGTCTCTTCCTCGCCTTGGTGACGATCGCCGCGGGCATCGTGCTGCGGGTGCAGGGCAGCATGCTGGCGCTCTATCTGGGTATCGGCCTGATCGGGGCGGGCATCGCCGTGGGCAATGTGCTGCTGCCCAGTCTGGTCAAACGCAGCTTTGCGCAGCATGTCGCGCTGCTGACCTCCTGCTATGTGCTGACCATGGGCATCATGGCCGCCATCGCCTCGGCGCTGATGGTGCCGTTGGCCCAGGGCAGCAGCGCTGGCTGGCAGTACGCGATGCTCATAGTGGTCGTTTTGCCATTGGTGACGATGGGGGTGTGGTGGCCGCAGTTGTCACGTCGCTCCCTGCCGGCGGCGGCGAAGGAAGCCGAGAAGGGTGCCGAGAAGGGTGCCGCGCGTCCGGTGCGTCAGGCAGCCGTGTGGCACTCGCCACTGGCCTGGCAGGTGACGCTCTTCATGGGCATCAATTCGCTGCTGTTCTATACCGTCAACAGCTGGCTGCCGAGCATACTGGCGGACAATGGCTTCTCGGCCGAGAAGGCGGGCTCGCTGCATGGCCTGCTCCAGCTGGCCTCCGCATTGCCGGGATTGATTCTGGTGCCCCTGATGCCGCGCCTGAAGGATCAACGCCTGATCGCCTTCGCGACGCCCTGCATGTCGCTGGCGGGATTCATCGGGCTATGGCTGATGCCAAAGTGGGCACTGGTGTGGGTGCTGTTGCTGGGCGCGGGCTCCGGGGCCAGCTTCATTCTCGCCTTGTCGTTCATGGGGCTGCGGGCGCGCGATGCCATGCAGTCGGCGTCGCTGTCGAGCATGGCGCAGACGCTGGGCTATCTGCTCGCGGCCATGGGGCCGCCGCTGATCGGCGCGCTCTACGATATGCAGGGCAATTGGCAGCTGGCACTGATGGTCTGCGCCGTCCTCAGTGTGCTGATGGCGGGTGTCGGCTGGCTGGCGGGCAGGGACCGCCAGTTGCCTGAGGCGTCGGCATCTGAATAATGGAGCGCTGCCCCCAAGGGGCACTGGCACATCCCCCCATGACAAGGAAGTGAGAGATGGCGAATGCTTCATCGGCTAGCGAAGATCAACGGGCGTCTGACGCGCCAGGTGTTGCGCAGCACCCCGGACGTCGGCGCAAGCCGCCTTTGCGGGCAGCCATCCTTGGCCTGGCCAGTCTCGGAGGTATCTTCATGATCGCTCAGCCAGCCAATGCCGCGACGCTGTCACTGCGCGTGATCGAGACCACCGACATCCACGCCAACGTGATGGATTACGACTATTACAAGGACCGTCCCAGCGTGCGCATCGGTCTGGTCCGCGCGGCGAGTCTGATCAAGCAGGCGCGTGCCGAGGTGGCCAACAGCGTGCTGCTGGACAATGGCGACCTCATCCAGGGCAGCCCGATGGGCGATTACATGGCGGCGGAGGGTCTCGAGGAGGGCGATGTCTTCCCGGCCTACAAGGTCATGAATCAATTGGATTACGATGTCGGCAATATCGGCAATCATGAATTCAATTACGGGCTCGAGTATCTCGAACGGGCGCTGTCCGGCGCGCAGTTCCCCTATGTGAACGCCAACCTGCTGGACGCCACGACAGGCGAGCCGTACTTCACGCCCTACCAGATCACCCCCCATGCCTTCACCGACAGTGAGGGCAACGCTCAGACATTGAAGATCGGCTATATCGGCTTCGCGCCGCCGCAGGTGATGACCTGGGACCGCAAGCACCTCCAGGGCCGCCTGACGGCCGAGGACATCACCGAGAGCGCCAGGCGCTGGGTACCCGAGATGCGCCGGGCGGGCGCGGATGTGGTGATCGCCATCCCGCACTCCGGCATCTCGACCGACCCTTATCGGGTGATGGCCGAGAATTCGGTGTATTACCTCTCGCAGGTCGAGGGCATCGATGGCATTGCCTTCGGGCATGCCCATGCCGTCTTCCCCAGCGAGGAATTCGCCGAGGTACCGGGGGCCGATATCGCCAGGGGCACCCTGAATGGCGTGCCGGCGATGATGCCGGGGCATTGGGGCAGCCATGTGGGCGTGATGGATCTCGAACTGAGCAATGCCTCGGGCCAGTGGCGGGTCGTGAGCGGTCAGACAGAAGCCCGCCCGATTCAGGTGGGCGGCGAGGCACAGGTGGCGGAAGATGCCGAACTGGCGGCGCTGATCGATCATGAGCACGACGCCACGCGCGAGTACGTCAATCGCAGCATCGGCCGCGCCAGTGCGGCGATGAAGAGCTATCTGGCGCTGGTGCAGGACGACCCGACGATCCAGGTCGTCAATCGCGCCCAGGCCGATTACGTCAAACGCTTCGTCGAAGGCGACCCGGACCTGGAAGGCTTGCCGATTCTCTCGGCAGCCGCGCCGTTCAAGGTCGGCGGCCGTCACAATGATCCGACCCAGTTCACCGAGATGGAGGCGGGCGAGCTGAGCTTCCGCAATGCCGCCGATCTCTATCTCTATCCGAATACGCTGGTGGCGCTCAAGGTCACCGGCAGGGAAGTGCGGGAATGGCTCGAGTGCAGCGCCGGCCAGTTCCATCGCATTGATCCGGATCTCGCCACGCCCCAGCCCTTGATCAACTGGGAAGGTTTCCGCAGCTACAACTTCGACGTGATCGATGGCGTCGACTATCAGGTGGATGTCACGCAGCCGGCGCGTTACGACGGCAATTGCGCGCTGATCGACGCCGATGCCCACCGTATTCAGGGACTCGCCTACCAGGGCGAGCCGGTCAAGGACGACGAGGTCTTCCTGCTCGCGACCAACAACTATCGCGCCTACGGCGAGGACTTCCCCGGCACCGGAGAGTCGCATATCGCTTTCGCGTCACCGGATGAAAATCGCAGCATTCTGGCCCAGTACATCTCGCGCCAGACACAGCAGCAGGGCGCGGTGGACCCCGCGGCGGATCACAACTGGCGGCTGGCCGCGATCGACACCGATACCCCGCTGGACATTCGCTTCACCACCGCCCCCGGCGAGGATGCGCAGCAGTTCATTGATGCCCAGGCGGTCTACCCGATGACGTTGGTGGATCAGGACGAGATGGGCTTTGCCCGTTATCGCGTCGGGCTGGACCGGATGGAATAGCCAAGGCAGCACATTGTCGAGCACGTCGTTCCTGGCCTGGATTCAGGTGGGAAAAAACGCCAGTCAGCAATTGCTGACTGGCGTTTTTTTGTCACTTGGCGCTACCCGCTATCTGTTTCATTATTCGCTTTTGCCTCAGGTTCTTTTGCGCAGTCCCATTGCGGGTCAGCGCCAGGGCGCGTGCAAGGCGATGCTCAGCAGCACGCGTTTGCCGCGCTCGATGCGGCTGACGCTGTGTTCGTGAAGGTCGGGGCGAAACAGCACCACGCGGTCCGCGAGGCGAAAGAGGCTGCCATCGGTCTCGAAGACACCGCCCCGGCGGGGCTTCTTGAGCACGATATTGAGCTTGTAGTAGCTGCCGCTGCCCATCGGGTCGTTGTGGCGCATCACGCTGTGGCCTTCGGGGTAGGTCACCAGGTTGATGGTCAGGCGACGAAGATCGAGCAGACTGCGGTTGATGACACGGGCCATGGGCGTTTCCCTTGAATTTGATGGGGCCATTAAAGCGTATTTTGAGCAATCAATCAAAATCGTGCTTGAGTGATCGCTCAGGAATCCGTAAGGTGGTCCCACGTTCACGGCATCACCGCGATATAGCACTGTTTCGCCAGGCCGTGATTGAGTATTCATCAAGCGAAGAGGTCAGCAATGAGCCACGACAACGTGACAATGGAAGCCCTGGAAACCCGTTATGCGATGATCGAAGGTCACCGCATTGCCTACAAGGAAATGGGTGAAGGTCAGCCGCTGTTGTTGATTCACGGTATTCCGACCAACAAGCTGATGTGGCGTGATGTGATGCCGGAATTGGCCAGGCATTATCGTGTCATCGCACCGGACATGCTCAACTATGGCGAGTCGGACATGCCGGTGGATGCTGACGTTTCCATCAATGCCCAGACACGCATCTTCATCAAGCTGATGGATTCACTGGGTGTGGCGAGTGCGGATGTCGTCTCGCATGATATCGGCGGAGGTATCGGTCAGCTGATGGCCGTCAATCATCCCGAGCGTGTTCGCCGTCAAGTACTGATCGACAGCGTATGCTTCGATTCCTGGCCGATTCCGGAGTTCAAGCAGCTGCTGGAGCCGGGCGTCGAGGAAGCGACCAGCGTCGAGGAATTCATCAGCACCATGCGCGGCTTCATGCCCAGTGGTGTGCATGATCCGGCCGTCGCGACCGAAGAGATGGTCGAGCGCTATGTGTCCCAGTGGAACAGCGAGCAAGGCAAGGCGGCTTTCTTCCGCAACATGCGTCGTCTCAACAAGGAATACACCCAGGCCATCGCCGGTGAGCTCAAGAATATCGAGATCAAGACTCTGGTGCTGTGGGGCGACAAGGACAACTTCCAAAAGCCGGATTACGCCCCGATGCTGGCAGATGCCATTCCGGGTGCCGAGCTGATCTGGGTGAAGGATGCCGGTCACTGGGTGACGGATGAAAAGCCGCAGGATACCGTGCGCTATATCCTGGACTTCCTCGCCCGCTGAGGAGGAGCCCATCAGCCATCAGCGCAGTAAAATCTCACCCCTGATGGTGAATGAGCCCTGAACGACAATGCCCGGTCCTATGACCGGGCATTGTCGTATCTGGCGGAAATCGCGCACGGGAAATCGCCTAATGATGCGCGATGTTCCGCGCGGCCGGAGGGGACTGTCGCTTGCGCTTGGCGGTGATCGTCAAGGCCTCTTCCTCGGTAAGGTCATCGATGATCGTGTCGAGAGAGGCATTGCCTACCGGGGGCAGGGGCGCGTGATCACTCCGCGGGGCAAGCGTCGGCGCTGTCTGGAAGGCGAGGGGTCTTTCCAGTGCCATGATGCTGCCACTGCGCGTCGGGGTGCACTGCTCATTGACCAGGGTGAAGCCGTGGCGCTGGTAGAGCGCCAATGCCGGGCTGTTGGAGAAGACTCTCAGGCGCAGCGCGCGCGGGCAGGGCTGAGCGCCCGGGGAGAGCTCGGAGGCGCGGTCTTTCATCAGCGACTGGCCGTACTCCTGTTGCGTTGCCAGCTGGATCAACCAGTTCAGGCAGGCGGAGCCGACGCCACGGCCTTGCCAATGTGGCACCAGTTGCAGGTCGCGCAGATACAGGATGTCCGGCAGGGCCTTGAGGCTGATGAAGCCGACCCATTCGCCATTGATACGTATCGCGTAGTTCTCGTTGTCCTGCCAGCGCTCGCTGAACAACTCCTCGTCCCAGCTCATGCCATGCCGTTTGTAGGTCGCGAGCATGTTGCCGCAGCACAGTCGCCGAGCCGCGGCGCTCAGATAGCTGCTGCAAGCCGAATCGCTGATAGGGGTAATGCTGAGATCATCCATGATCCTGTCGCTTATTGTTGAGGGTAGGGGCACAGATGCGCGGACTGATGACCATTCGTCCAGAATAGCGGACCAGTCGGTTAGCGCATACTAATGTAGTTTGCCATCTATCATCGGATGTTGGGTTGCCGCTGACAAGTGAATGCCTGTCCAGTGCTTGTCCTGCACCTTTCAAGCGCCCCTCAAGTGCCCCTCAAGTGCCCGTCCAGCTTTGCCCAGTCGTAGAAGGTGAGTCGAGAGTTGCCAAAACGTAATAGTTACACTATAACATTGCGTTTTTGTTCGTCGGCGCCGGTTGCGCGTCGGCATCCATGCTCTTGCTCGGGACTCGCGATATCGATGGTCAAATTGCTCTCAAGGCTTCGGTGGCAATACCGAACCTTCCTTCACGATCGCAGGCAGCTGGCCGTCGCCAGCGTCGCGCTGAGCCTGGCCGTGGTGCAGCCCAGCCATGCGCAAGATGCCTCAGCGGCGCAAGCGTCGGCGGCTGACACACGACGTCTGGAGATTGTCGCGCCCTTCGACATTAAGGGGGCGGACCCGCTGCTCAGCGGCATTCTTTTCCAGCGCATGCAGATCGTCGAGACACTGGTCGAGGTGGATGCCACGGGAGAGCTGCAGCCGGGATTGGCGACCGATTGGGAGGTCTCGGATGACGGCCTGGAGTGGCGCTTCACGCTCCGCTCCGGCGTACAGTTCCATGATGGCAGCCAGCTGGATGCCGAGGTGGCGCGTCAGGTGCTCGAGATCGCAAGTGCCAAGCCGGGTCTGTTGAAGTCGGTGCCGGTCGAGCGGATCGTCGCCGAAGATGCCCAGACGCTGGTGATTGCCCTCAGCGAGCCCTTCGCCGCATTGCCCGCCTATCTGGCCGATTATCGCCAGCAGATACTCGCGCCGGCAGCCTTCGATGAGACGGGCACCGCCCAGCAGGTCATCGGCACCGGCCCCTATCGCATGCTGCGCATGACGCCGCCCTTGAGCCTGGAAGTCACCGCCTTCGAGGACTACTGGGGCCCGCAGCCCGAGGTGCGCCAGGCGCGCTATCAGGCGGTGAGCCGCGCCGAGGGCAGGGCATTGATCGCCGAGAGCGGAGATGCCGACTTCACCTATGGGCTGGACCCCGCCAGTCGCCAGCGTCTCTCCCAGTCGCCGCGTGTGACTCTGGCAGCGGCCGCGACGCCGCGCACGATGCTGTTGAAGGTCAACGCCAATCATCCGGCCTTTCAGGACCCCGCTGTACGGCGTGCATTGAGTCTGGCGATCGATCGCACCGCCATCGCTCAGGTCGTGCTGCGCTATCCGCGTGGCGCCAGCCAGCTGTTCCCGCCGATGGTGGAAGGCTGGCATGACCCCGCACTGCCCGAGCTGCATCAGGACGTCGCCGAGGCGCGTGCACTGCTGGACGCCGCAGGTTGGACCGTCGGCGAGGAGGGTATCCGCCACAAGGATGGCCAGCGCCTCGCGATCAGCCTGATCACCTTCTCGGACCGTCCGGAGCTGCCGCTGGTCGCCACGGTGCTGGAGCGCCAGTTCCACGCCATCGGCATCCAGACACGTCTGGATATCACCAACTTCTCGGCGATTCCGGCCGGCCATCATGACGGCAGCCTCGACATGGCGCTGTTCGCGCGCAATCTGGCCATGGTGCCGGACCCCATCGGCAACGTGCTGAGCGATTACGCGGGAACCCCCGAGGCCCCTGGTGGCGACTGGGGCGCGATGGGCTGGTTCGATGCGGACTTCACCGCCGAGCTTGAGCGCATGGCACGCGAGGGCTATGGGCCCACACCGGCAGGGCAGGACCCGCGCGCCCAGGCCAGCGGCGTGATCCAGCGGGCGCTGCCCGTGATCCCCATCGCCTGGTACTACCAGAACCTGGCGATCTCCAATCGACTGCAAAGCGCTCAGGTAGATCCCTGGGAGCGTAGTTTCGGCCTTTCAGAATTGCGGTGGGCACAATGAATCTCCCTTCACGTCTGTTGCAGCTATTGATGGTGGTGCTGATGGTCGGCGGCGCCAGCTATCTGATGATGCAGAGTCTGCCCGGCGATGCCGCCTGGCGTATCGCGGCCGGCCGCTATGGCTATGATGCGCTGGATGCGGCCGCTGCGGCCTCGGTACGCGCCGAACTGGGCCTCGAGGCACAGGGCGGCTTGCACTTCCTTTACTGGCTGGGCGATATCCTGCGCCTGGAGCTTGGCACCTCGCTGATTTCCGGTGAATCGGTGTGGGTGGAGATTCGTCATCAGCTGGGCAACTCCCTGTCGCTCGCCGGCGCGGCGCTGGGCATCTCGCTGCTGATCGGCCCGCCGCTGGGGCTGCTGGCCGGTCTGCGTGCCGGTGGCTGGCTGGACCGTAGCCTGCTGGCCGTCTGCAGTCTGCTGCGTGCCACGCCGCAGTTCCTGCTGGCGCTGGTGCTGATCCTGCTGATCTCGGTGGAGATGGGCCTGCTGCCGGCCGCCGGTCACGGTGAGCCGCAGCACTTCATTCTGCCGGCGATGACGCTGGCGCTCGGGCTGGCAGCGGTATCGGCACGCCTGGCACGTGATGCCATGGCCGCCGTCACCCAGACGGCCTTTCATGATTTCGCGCGCTGGAAGGGCCTCAGCAACGCCCAGACCTTCTGGCGTCACGGCCTGCGCCATGTGGCCTTGCCGCTGGTGACCTATCTGGGACTGCAGTTCGTGACCCTGGTGGAGGGTGTGGTGGTGATCGAGAGCATCTTCGGCTGGCCGGGCATCGGCCATGCGCTGGTGCACGCCATCTTCTCGCGCGATGTGCCGATGGTGCAGGGCACCGCCCTGGTGCTGGGCGTCGGCTTTGTCTTGATCAATCTGCTGGTCGATCTGCTGGGTCGCCAACTGGACCCACGGGGTGTGAAATGAATCAGGTGGTGGAAGGGCTTGCGCCGCAGCGCGTGGAAGCCGTGCGTCGTCCACGTCTTGACTGGCCGTTGCGCCGGGTGATCGGGGCCGCGATGGTCGCCAGTCTGGTGCTGCTGGCCTTGCTGGGCAATCTGGTGATACCGGGAGACCCGCTGGAGCAGCATCTCTATCGTGCACTGCAGGGCGCGGATGCCGTCGGTGTCTCTGACGCCGGCGAGGTGATCACCAGCGCCCCGCTGGGCTATGACCACCTTGGGCGCTCCCTTTATCACCGCCTGGTGGCGGCGCTCGGGCTGTCGCTTTCCATTGCCGCGGGGGCGGTGATTCTGGCGGCTTTTTCGGGCATTTCGCTGGGCCTGCTGGCCGCGGGACGCGGTGGTTGGGCCGAGCGCCTGTTGAGCCTGGTGGCAGACAGCCTGCTGGCATTGCCGGGGCTGCTGCTGGTGCTGATGGTCAGCGTCATCCTGCCGTCGACGCCGCTGGCATTGTGGTTGGGTCTGTCGCTGGTGCTGTGGGTGGAATTCTTCCGCCTGGCTCGCGCCACCGGTCGCAGCGTGCTGGCGAGTCCCGGTGTGGAGGCCAGCCGTCTGCTGGGCTTCGGGGCCTGGTACCGGTTTCGTCATCACCTGTGGCCGGAAATGGCACCCGTGATGATGACGGCGATGGCCTTCGGCATGGCCAACGCCCTGATGGCGATTGCCGCGCTGGGCTTCGTGCATGTCGGCATTCCGGAGCCCACGCCGGAGCTGGGCACCATGATGGTCGAGCTGTTGCCGTACTGGCGTGAAGCGCCATTCGCGCTGCTGACGCCGGTGCTGGTTACCTTCCTGCTGTTGCTGGGGCTGTTGCTGATGTCCGGCAGCAAGGCCAGAACGTCAACCGCCGCGGACACCCTCGAAGGAGCGCGCCCATGAATGTCGCGACAATGACCACGCCAGCCTCTCACACGCGGGATGGGGCAACGGCGGATGATGTGGTGCTAAGTGCCGAGGATGTGAGCGTGCGGGTCCAGGGCGCGCAGACGGCGCTGCTGGAGCCTGTCTCGCTTGCGCTCAAGGCGGGAGAGCCGCTGGTGGTGATCGGTGAGACGGGGTCCGGCAAGAGTCTGCTGGCTCAGGCACTGCTGGGCACGCTGCCCCCGGAGCTTGTGGCCTCCGGCAGCCTGTGGCTCGACGGCGAGCCATATCCTCTGCATACGCCAGAGAATCGTCGCCCGCTCTGGGGTCGCCGCCTGGCGGTATTGCCCCAGGAGCCCTGGCTGGCGCTGGACCCGTTGATGAAGGTGATTCGTCAGGTCGGTGAGGCATATCGACTGGTCGCGGGGCGTTCGGCACAGGCCTCCCACGCGGCCGCGCGCAGTGATCTGGAGCAGTTGGGTGTCGCCGCGGCCAGCGAGCAGCTGCCGGGCAAGCTGTCCGGTGGCATGGCGCAACGTGTGGCCTTTGCGGCCGCCCGCGCCGGCGGCGCACCGCTGTTGATCGCCGACGAGCCGACCAAGGGGCTGGACGCCGCCCGCGTCAGCGAGATCGGCGAGCTGCTGCTCAAGTCATTGGCCGAGACACCGCGTGCTGGTTTGATGGTCATCACCCATGACATGGCGCTGGCGCACCAGATCGGTGGCCGGCTGATGGTGGTACGCAGGGGGCAGGTGATCGAGCAGGGCGCTACGCGTGACGTGCTGGCCGCGCCGACACATGCCTATACCCGACGCCTGGTGAATGCCGCGCCGCAGGCCTGGCCGGAGGCCGCCTTCAAGCCGGCAGCCGACAGTGCAAGCCGTGATGGCAAGGCGGCAGGCGAGACCATCATCCGCGCCGAGAATCTGACCATCGCGCGCGGGGACACCACATTGCTGCGTGACGTGGAACTCAGCGTGAAGGGCGGTGAGATCATCGGCGTCCAGGGCGCTTCAGGCTGTGGCAAGTCATCGCTGGGCGATGCACTGCTCGGCCTGTTGCCACCGCATTCAGGACGCGTGGTCCAGCATGCCGAACGCCTGGAATATCAGAAGCTCTACCAGGACCCCGTGGCGACCTTCCCGCCACGCCGGACACTGGGGCGGCTGTTGAAGGATCTCAGCGCACGCCATGGTCTCGACGACAGCCAGCTGCCGCAGCTGATGGAGCAACTGAGCCTGGCGCCGGAATTGCTCTCGCGTCTGCCGGGACAGGTCTCGGGTGGCGAGCTGCAGCGTTTCGCGCTGTTGCGTCTGATGCTGATCAAGCCGCGCTTCGTGTTCGCCGATGAGCCGACCTCACGCCTCGACCCGCTGGTCCAGCAGGAGGTGATCGCCTGCATGGTGAAGATGGTGCGCGAGCAGGGCACGGCGCTGGTGCTGGTCAGTCATGATGCGGCACTGCTGCGCAAGGTCGCGGATCGCGTGCTGGTAGTAGAGGAAGGTCGCTTGAAGGCGCGTCAGGAGATCTGATCGCTCACCTGCCCGCACGGCGGCACCAGAGGACCGCAAGGCATCATCGCAACAGCAAGAATTGCACTAGAAAGACGACGCTTGATACGCCAACGCCCGGCCGAGACTCTGCAGGAGTCTCGGCCGGGCGTTGGCGTTTGGTATCTGCGGGGGATGTTCTGGCGTCGGGGCCCGAGTGCTGGCCGCTCATCTGCCGTCAGGACGGTCGCTTAGGGTTCAGCCGCCCAGCAGGGCCGGATTGGCTTGCCAGACGGACCAGGTCAGCGCACTGGCCAGCGTCACCCACGCCAGATAGGGCAGCATCAACAGCCCGGCCAGGCGACTGATACGCCAGAAGGCGATCAGGGTGACGGCGATCAGCGTCCACAGCACCAGCACGTCGATGAACGCCGCCTGACCGAGATGCCAGGCGAAGAACAGCCAGCTCCACAGGCCGTTGACGACCAGCTGCACCACGAACAGCCCGAGCGCCAGACGATGGCGCCAACGGAAGCCATTGCTGGCATGCAAGCCATCGCGCGCGACACGCCAGGCGGCGAGCGCCATCATCACGAACAGCGCCGTCCACACCGGCCCGAAGGCCCCCGCCGGCGGGGCCCAGGCCGGTTGGGTAAGGCTTGCATAGAAGGTCTTCGCGTCAACCGAGGCCAGCGCGCCGATGGCGGCAGTGAGGAAGCTCAACCCGAACCACACCACCATCTGGGCGGTGGAGCGTGCAGCGGAGGGTGAGGAAGACGCGGAACGTGGCGATGTCATCTGGCGGTCTCCTGTCTCGAAAAGCGTGATAGAGAAAGACACGATATCCCACGCTGCGTCTTGGTTCACCGTCCCGTTCTTCCTGAAAGGTGTACATGAACGGTTTAGCTGAGAGGTACGTCTGCACGGTTCAGCTGAACGGAACATCTGAACGGCTCAGCTGCGGGCGGCAGCGCCATCCTCAATCCGGCACCGGTCCATCGAAGACTTCCTTGCTGCGACCGGTCAGCGTCGTGCCCACCGAGGCGGCGATGACCAGACCGATGGCGAGCCACTGGAAGATGCCCAGCGTCTGACCGAGGAACAGCAGGCCGGAGAGCGCCCCGATGGCGGGTTCCAGACTCATCAGGGTGCCGAAGGTGTGGGTCGGCAGGCGCGGCAAGGCCACCATCTCGAGGGTGTAGGGCAGCGCGGTCGAGAGCACCGCGACGGCCAGTGCCAACGGCAGGATATCGACCGAAAACATGGCGCTGCCGGCCTCCATCAGGCCGACGGGCGCGACGACCACCGCCGCGATCGTGATGCCCAGCGCCGCGCTCTGGGTGCCATTGCCTGCGCCGGCCTTCTGGCCGAACAGGATATACAGCGCCCAGCAGAGGCCAGCGCCGAGGGCGAAGGCGGCACCGACGGGGTCGATCGGCGCGGCGGTGTCCTCACCCAGCAACAGCAGCAGTACCAGCCCGGTGATCGCCAGTGCCACCCAGCCAAGGTCGATCCAGCGGCGCGAGCTCAGCAGCGCCACGGCCAGCGGGCCGGTGAATTCCAGTGCCACGGCGATGCCCAGCGGTACCGTCTTGAGGGCCTGGTAGAACAGCAGGTTCATCACGCCCAGCGCCACGCCGTAGATGGTGATGGACTTCCAGGCCTTGCGCGTCACCGGCTTGCGCCACGGGCGCAGAATGGCCAGCAGCAGAATCGAGGCGATGATCAGACGAATCGCCGTCGCGCCCGCCGCGCCGATCATCGGGAACAGGGAAGTGGCCAGCGAAGCACCGCTCTGGATCGAGCACATGGCAACCAGCAGCATGGCGACGGGCCACAGACGAGAAGAGGAGGCGGCGACGGCAATGGACATTGAAGTCTCCTTGAGCGATCCAGTGGATGACGGGCATGGTCAGTCAAGAACACATGCGGCATGATTCAGGGACATTGAGGTAGCAAGGGAAGGGAGCTTGAGGCCAGTGGGATGCCGGCTTCCCTCATCGTCAGCGGGATTGTACGGATGCGCACTATATTGCACAACAGTAAAGATCGACCCGATGTTCTGGTCCATGTCGCGGCCAATGTTCGCCGTCTGCGTCTGGCCGCCGAGCTGAGCCAGCAGGCACTCGCGGATCAGGCCGAGATCAGCCGCCGCATGCTGGTGAACATCGAGAAGGGCGACGTCAATGTCAGCCTCGGCACGCTCGACAAGCTCGCCGAGGCACTTGGGGTGCTCTTCTACGCGCTGGTGCAGCCCCCGGAAAGCGAAGACTCGGCACGCATCAATGAGGTGGCGTGGGTCGGGCAGGCGCCCGAAAGTCGCGCGGTGCTGCTGGCCAGCAAGCCGGCGACCCAGGAAGTCGAGTTATGGGACTGGACCCTCGCCCCCGGCGAGCACTATGACTCCGCGCCCGATGATGCCGGTTGGCATGAGATGCTGGTGGTCACGCAAGGCGAGCTGACCCTTACGCTGGAACGTGAGGAAATCGTCATTCACGCCGGGGATTTCCATGTCTATCCCAGTGATCAGGCCTACCGCTACCAAAACACGGGCACCGGGATGCTGCGCTTCATCCGCAACGTGCTGCACTGATCACCCGGCATGAAGTGAACTGCCATGTGTCCGGGCTCCTGCGCTGACTCTTCGATTCATGAAGATGGTGCAGGGGGTCGGTGTAGAGGATCGGTGCAAAAGATCAATGCGTGCCCCTTTATCGCGCATCTGCCGATCACAAGCTGCGCTCCCGCGCGGCGCTGGCGTCAGTCCTGCCTTCACCCACGATCATCATTCCGGCGTTTCACTTGTCCGCATGCGCCCCTGCAAGCCTTTGCAGGGGCGAGTGTTGAACCGCGTTCTGCCTCAAGGCCCCAGCTCAGCGAGCTTTCGCAGCTGATACCTCTCGCCAGGATGGTCTCTCTCCAAGACTTTCTCCCGCCAATATTGTCTCTCACCAATACTGCCTTGCGGCAACGCTGATTGATGCGGCAGCACCCTGACAGATCACTGGCTTGTTAGCGCTTTAGTATGTGAAATTCCTGATTTTCTAATGTTTGGCAGAGAGATTGCTTGGTCATGTGAAAAAGTAATCGCTTGCCACTGATTTTGGCATTGGTCGTCACGCAAGTGGCTCGCATAGCCTGTGGCTGTCTGGCTGGGGCCTGGGCCGTCATGTGCAGGCCCGCCAGGCAAGGATGACTCCAATAACAAGACTCGCGTGTGAGGGACAGGAATATGCAGCAACAGGACACGAAGGAACTGGTGTTTCGGGGTGGTGTGGTGGGCGCCCTGGTGCCGCTGATGGTGCTGGTGGCGGGGCTGATCTACCTCTCGGTATTCGAGCGTGCAGGCACCCAGCCTTTCTGGGCCTGCGCCTGGCTGGCGATGGGGGTCGGGCTCTTTCTGTGTCGTGACCGCTCGGCCTACTGCGAGAGCCTGCTGCGTGGCATGGGCAACCACACCGCGACCGCCATCATTGCCCTATGGCTGCTCGCCGGGGTCTTCGGCAAGCTGATGATGGCTGGTGGGCTCATCGATGGCCTGCAATGGATTGGTGCCTCGATGGGCGCCACCGGAGGTGTCTTCGTGGTGCTCGCCTTCGCCATCTGCATGGTGTTCTCGCTGGGTACGGGTACCAGCGTGGGCACTGTCATCGGCCTTGGCCCCGTGCTGTATCCGGCTGGGGTGATGCTGGGCGCGGACCCGACGATGTTGGCGGTGGCGCTGCTCTCGGGCGCTGCCTTCGGTGACAATCTGTCGCCAGTCTCGGATACCACCATCGTGTCGTCCTTCACCCAGGGGGCGCAGGTCGCGGATGTCATTCGCACGCGTCTGCCGCTGGCACTGTCCGCGGCGGCCATCTGCGTGGTGATCTTCCTGGTGGCCGGTGGTAGCGAGACGGCGCTGACCGAGGTGCCTGCGCTGGCATCAGGCAATGCGCTCGGCCTGGTCATGCTGTTGCCTCTGGCCGTGGTGGTCGGCTTGGCCCTCAAGCGTCGCCATATCATCGAAGCGATGTTCTTCGGCAATCTGGTCGCCATGCTCTGCGCTCTCGTGATCGGCGCCATCAGTCTGGACGATATCTTTGCGCTGCCGGCACAGCGCGGTGAAAGCACCGGCTTGATCGAGAATGGCATCGCCTCGGTGACCGGCGCCGTGCTGTTCGCCCTGATGGTGCTGGCGCTGACACAGGTGATTCTGGATGCCGGCCTGATGCGTCGTCTGCTCGACAAGGCCAATGACAGCTTGATCACGTCGCGTACGGGGGCCGAGACAGGCATCGTGGCGGTGACGGTCGCGGCGTCCATCCCGCTGTCCGCCAATGCGCCGGCACTGTTGCTGGTCGGCCCCGGGCTGGTGCGCAAGCTGGCCGAGAAGTTCGGGATCGCGCCGGAGCGCAGTGCCAACCTGATGGACTGCGCCGTCTGCACGGTCTTCTTCCTGCTGCCCTGGCATATCGCGGTGGCCGTCTGGCAGCAGGTGATCGCTGCCAGTGCCGCCGAGGCGGGCGTCGCGGCGCCGAGTGCCATGGCGTCCTTCTTCACGCCTTACCCCTGGGCGATGCTGGTGGTGCTGGCCATCTCCATCACCTGGCGTGCGCGCAGCTCTCGCAAGCAGAGCACTCACACACAGCAGGCCGCAGCCGCTGGAGGTGGCAATCACGAGACGGTGCTGGCGGCGCCGGCCAGGGAAGTGTGAGCCGCACACCGCTAGCCTGTACGCAAGCCAGTGCCCTGACGTTTGAGGCTTGATGCACACAGCGCCCTGCGACACTCCTGACTGATGGAGTCTCGCGGGGCGTTGTGGTGTCTGGCAGACGCTTTTCTGCTTCTGTCTCAGTTTCTGGGTATGCCCCTGTCACTGGCCCAGCTATCGCAAGGCGGCGTGCATTGCCTCGAACTCAATCCCGCATGGCCTGTCCCAATATCATGACGTTTCATTTCAAGGAGCCATGCATGGCGAAGGTACGTATCACGCAACAGGGCACGATCCATTGTTTTCCGGCCGGCTTGAAGGATGAGGAGGGCAAGCTGGTGAACGCCGAGATTTCCGCCGTGGCCTATGACGGCGAGCGTCTGTTGATGGCGAGTGACAAGCCGATTCCGGGCGAGGGACGCTCGGCGGTCTTCTCCTTGCCTCTGGATTCGCAAGGGCCCGATGACAGTCAGCTCGAGTATCTGACCACGCCGTTGATCCGTCAGGCGGTCAAGTATGAAGACTTCGCGCTGACCACCGATGGCCGTCACATGTTGGCAACCACCGGGTTTGATCGTATCGACAGCGAGAGCCATGCCCTGAATGCCTACAACCACCTGTTGATCTGGCCGCTGGGTGAGCCGGGCAAGGTGCAGGTGGTCGACCCGGACCCGCGTGACGGGGTCGAGGGCTCACTGGAATTTCGTCAGAAGTTGGAGGCGGCCATTGGCCAGCCGTACTACAAGATCGAAGGTCTGGCGGTCGTTCCGAGTGACAAGGGTGATGGGCTGATCCTGTTCGGGGTGCGCGAACAAGGCAACTCGCATGATGACTTCGCGTACGTGCGACGCGTCATCGGGGCGCGCTATGCCATGACCGACAGCGACAATATCGAGTTCATCGAGGACCTTCACGACGTCTATGCGTTTGATCCCGCCGAGTATGAGGGCGTGAATCACGAGTGTGGTCTTTCGAGCCTGGAATATGACCCCTATCACGCACGCCTCTATCTGGTAACCAGCTTCGAGACCGAGCAGGGCAGTGAAGAGGTGATCGGGGGCTATCTGTGGGTGCTGTCGCTGGCCGACTTCCATGCAGGCAAATCCCCGACGCTGGTGACGCATGAGGATGGTCGCGTGCTGGAGTTCGAGCACAAGGCGGAGGGGCTTGCGGTACTGGATCGCGAACGGCTGTTCGTGGTCTATGACAATGATCGCAACCATGAGCTGGGTAGCGTGGATGAACGCGATGAGCGCCACTCCTGTGAAGCGCCCTATACAATGCTGGCGCTGGTCTGACGGCAGCTCGCTGGATTAGAGATCGGTTCACAGGCCGGGGAAACAAACTCACGGCTTTTGCACCGAAATGGGGGGCTGACTGTCTTCGTGATGGCCTCCCTGATCTTCTCTGTTAGCACTTCTGTTATCGCCTGCGCGTTGCTGGTTGAGCTCCACGCTGAATCATTATTTCCCCGCCGGGATTGATGACGACAAAGCCCCGACATGCCTGTGCATGCCGGGGCTTTTCATGATCTCACCTTCCCTGTGTCAATGCGCTTTGTTACACGACATCGAGTGGTGAATCCATTCTATTCAAGGCTTGAGATTACATGGCCTTGTAGAACAGATAATCGGCCTGGTACATCACGATTTCGACCTTGTCCTTGTGAGCTTCATCGCAGGCCATGTCAGGTGCGGCACCGCCCTGGGTATTGAGGCGCTGAACATAGGTGACGCCTTGCATATGCCCTTCACCTTCGGCCGGATTGGCCTCGACCAGCTGCAGCGGAATATTGCCCTTGCCGTTGGGCTCAACCGCCAGCTGTGTGCCGGTGATCTTGGAGCCATCCATGGACTCCCAGGTGGCGGGCGGACCATAGTATTTGCCGACCTGCTTGCCATCGGCATCATTCAGAGCGGCATCCGGACCCTTGAAGACCCAGCCCATGGTGCCATCGTCCTTGGCTTCGCAGGCCCATTTGATCTTGCCGACACCGACGGTTTCCATGGCGACTTCATTGCCTTTTGGCACCGTGACGCTCTCGGGAACCTCCATGGCTTGAGCCAGCGGGCTCAATGCGAGGGCAGCGAAAATACCAGAGATACAGGCGATTGTTTTCATCTTGACGACTCCGTAGACAGATAAGGTTCAGCTAGCGGTTGCAGGTGTGTCGTTGTCTCCCTTGCACTGTTCATAACGCTGGCCTTTCTCGTCTGGATGTCACGGGATCAGATTTTTTTCGTGGTTTTTTCGTGGCCTGTTTTCAGCGCCTATCAGCGGCGTCATGAAAAGAGGCCAGAAGCGCAAAGCGGGCAAGGTGAAAGCCAGGTGGCAAGCAACAGGCCCAGACACACAGACGCCCCGCAGCACGAGGCTGCGGGGCGTCTGTGTGACGGCGTGAACCCTGAAGGATTCAGTCGTAATCGCGGGTGCCGCGAATCGGGTAGTCGTTATCCGGCTTGCGGATGAACTCGATGCCACCTATGAGGGTATCCAGATCAGGGCGCACGAAGGGCGCGTTGGCGATCTCCTGAATCTGGATCTTGCCTTCGCCATTGACGATGAAGAAGGCAGGCTCCGGGAAGTCGTGATCGGTTTCCTTTTCGCTGCGCGGCGTCGAGATGAACAGTCCCAGCGATTGCATCTGTTCGAGGGTCAGCCCATACGCGAGCGGGAAGTTGACCTCCAGCGACTCGCGATGCTGCGTGAGCTGCTGCTCATCATCGGCAGACACGGCGACCAGATCGATGCCCTGGGCGCTGAAGCGCTCGCGATCGCTCTCCAGCTTGTTGAGAAACTTGGTGCAGATCGGGCAATGCTTGCCGCGATAGACCACGACCAGCTGCCAGTCATGTTCGCCCTGGGGCTTGCCGAGGGTCAGTGCCTCACCGTCGCTGCGTTTGACCTGGATGGCCGGGAATTCACTGCCTGGATGAAGCTTGCGTGTATACATGCAATCTGGCTCCCTTTGGAAGATCACGGCGTTGACTTTCATGTCACAGCTGATCAGGCGGCGGATATCACGTGTCTGGATATCAAGCGCCTTGAATGACCAGCGACAGGATACGCCATGCGTCCCCCTTGAATGACGCCATTGTCAGGGTTTTCAAGGGCCCCTTGGCGCAACACGAGGGTGCGTTCATCGCCAGGGGCCGCCACGGGGCCGTTCGGGGCGCTTTTCAGCAGAGGATCAACCCAGGTAGCCGGTGTGATCCAGCAGGATGGTCGTGCCGATGCCGATCAGCACCAGGCCACCGATGATTTCCGCGCGCTTGCCGACCATCTTGCCCAGCACACCGCCCAGCATCACGCCGGTGGTGGCCATCACGAAGGTGGCGGTGCCGATCGCCAGCGCAGTGGTGACGATGTTCACGCCCGCAAAGGCAAGCCCGGCACCCACGGCCATGGCATCGATACTGGTGGAAAGGCCGGTCAACATCAGGCGGGGCAACGACTGCGGCGTGGTGCAGTCCTCGTCTTCCTCGTCCTTGGAAAGCCCCTCATGAATCATGTGCAGACCGAGCAGCAGCAGCAGGGCGAAGGCGATCCAGTGGTCCCACTGTTCGACGTAGACGGCCAGTGAGCGACCGATCAGCCAGCCGATCATGGGCGTGATGGCTTCGATGACCCCGAAGATGAGGCCGATACGCAGGGCGTCTTTCAGAGAGGGACGACGTATGGCGGCTCCCTTGCACAAGGCGGCAGCAAAGGCGTCGCAGGACATGGAGAAGGCGAGCAGAAATGTCGGTAGCAGAGGCATGAGTCAGGATGTTCCAGGCCGGTTGCGAGTCAATAACAGAAAGACACCACCGGCCGGAAGCGTCTGACTGTCATTGGTCTCGCCGAACCTCGTCCTGACTGATCACGGGCATGATCGGATAGGCGGGTCCTCGGTGCCACGGCAATGCCTGCCGACTATGTTGACATCCGAGACTCTCGTTGGGTGACGAGAGCGGGCTACTCCCCAAAAACTGGTGGCATACTAGCAACAAAATCTTGTCATTTCATCCCCTTGTGTCACGAGCGCTTGACCTTCATAACTTGTCTACCGAGTCAGAGCGGCACCAAGCCGACGTGTCTGACGTCACCGAAGTCTTGAAACTTCAGTCTTGAAGCTTCAACAGGATGCCAAGGAGTCAAGGGTATGAGCGACAGTTATCAGCCACCCAAGGTCTGGACATGGGAAAGCGAGAGTGGCGGCAAGTTCGCCAGTACCAATCGGCCGATCGCGGGCCCGACGCATGACAAGGAGCTGCCGGTCGGTGAGCATCCCTTCCAGCTTTACTCCATGGCGACACCCAACGGCGTGAAGGCCACCATCATGTTCGAGGAGCTGCTGGCGCTCGGGCATAGCGGCGCCGAATACGATGCCTGGCCGATCCGTATCGGCGAGGGCGATCAGTTCGGCAGTGATTTCGTCGCGATCAATCCCAATTCCAAGATTCCCGCGCTGATGGACAGAAGCGGCGAGACGCCGATTCGCGTGTTCGAATCCGGCTCCATCCTGCTGCATCTGGCCGAGAAGTTCGGCGCCTTGATCCCCAAAGACCCCGCCAAGCGTGTCGAAGTCATGAACTGGCTGTTCTGGCAGATGGGCTCTGCGCCGTACCTGGGCGGTGGTTTTGGCCACTTCTATGCTTACGCCCCGGAAAAGCTCGAGTACCCGATCAACCGCTTCGCGATGGAGACCAAGCGTCAACTGGACGTGCTGGATCGTCAGCTGGCCGACAATGCCTACATCGCCGGTGACGAATACAGCATCGCGGATATCGCCATCTACGCCTGGTATGGCGCACTTGTCGAAGGCAAGCTCTATGACGCTGCCGAGTTCCTCTCCGTGCAGGACTACACGCACGTGCAGCGCTGGGCCAAGTCGATTGCCGAACGCCCGGCGGTCAAGCGGGGTCGCATGGTCAATCGTTTCTGGGGAGAGCCGCAGGAGCAGTTGATCGAGCGCCACTCGGCGAGTGACTTCGAAACCAACACCGAAGACAAGCGTAGCGACTGATTATCGCGACGTGATCGTTAGACAGAGATCGTCTGGCAGTGACCGTCGAGTAATGACCTTCAAGCAATGCCCGTCGAGTAATGACTGCCGAGCAATGAGCGTTCAGTCACAGGAAGGGCTACCCATCGGGTAGCCCTTTTGCGTTCTGGCCAGTCGTCCGAGCAGGGCGCTTTCAGTCCTGACGGACCTTGAGCACGACCTTGCCCACGTGACCTTTCTGCTGGAAGACCTCCTGGGCGGTGGCTATCTCGGCCAGCGCGAAGGTGTCAGCGACCAGCGGCTTGATGTTGCCTTGCTCGATATGGCGCACGAGATTGGGGAAGACCTCCGGTTCCAGCACCGTGCAGCCGAAGAAGCTCAAGTCCTTCAGGTACAGCGTGCGCAGGTCGAGTTCCACCATCTCGCCACCGATGGCACCCGCGACGGCGTAGCGCCCCTTGTAGCCCAGGATATCCAGCAGTTGCGGCCATTGCGGGCCGCCCACCAGATCGATGACCACCTCGACACTGTGGCCCTTGAGCGCCTCGTCGAGAGGCTGATCGCGCAGCACGATGTCATCGGCTCCGAGATCGCGCAGGGCATCGGCCTTGGCCGCGCTGGTGACGGCAATCACATGGGCACCACGGGCCTTGGCGAGCTGGACGGCCGCGGAGCCGACCCCACCGGAGGCGCCGGTGATCAACACGCGCTCGCCCTTGGCAAGCTGTGCGCGAGTCAGCATGTTCTCGGCGGTGGAGTAGGAGCAGGGGAAGGAGGCGAGTTCCACATCGCTGAGTGAGCTCTCGACGCGCAGGGCATGGCGCGCCGCTACCCGGGTGTATTCGGCAAAGCCGCCATCGCATTCGGCGCCGATATACCAGGCGGACTCCAGCGTCTGGCCGTCGTGCTCCCTCAGGCAGGGCTCGATCAGTACACGCTCGCCGAGGCGCGCCTGGCTGACGTCTGAGCCGACCGCGACGATCTCGCCGCAGATATCGGCCCCCTGGATGCGCGGGAAGTGGATCGGCTGCCCGGACCAGCTGGCATCCTCTGCCTCGCCATCGCCCTTGGAGTACCAGGCCAGCCGCGTGTTGAGGTCGGTATTGTTGACGCCAGCCGCGCCGACCCGCACCAGCACGTCACGCGGGCCGGGAGTCGGGCGAGGAATGTCGTCACGCACTTCCAGCACTTCCGGGCCGCCATGCCCGGTCAGGTAGACGCCGTGCATGCTGTCTTTGCTTGTGGCAAGTGAGCTCATCGGTGGGGTGCTCCCAACAGGGTCAGTGTGGTGGAAAGTGCGGCCTCGATGGCCTTCTCGCCCAGCACCAGCCAGGCGGAGGAGGCGCCTTCATGGATCAGGAACAGCTCGGTGGCGAGGTCTGGGCGGCGGCTGCGTTGGCCGAGCCACTCGAGAATCTCGTGCTTGTGGCGGTCGACGGCCTCGCGCACCTGCGGGTTGTCGGGAAAGGCCGCCAGGGCATTGACCGACATGCAGCCGTTGGGTGCCTCGAACGCCATCCAGTGACCCAACCGCTGGTAGAGGTGGCTGAGCGCCGCAGCGCCATCCTCGGGCACTCCCTCTTCGAGGAAGGCCATATAGCGCTCGTGGCGATGCTGAAGCGCACCGATCACCATGCTCTCCTTGGAGGGGAAGTGGCGATAGAGGGTGCGCAGACTCACGTCTGACGCTGCCTTGAGCTCGGCAACACTCGGTTCTGCGAAGCCGCGCTGGCTGAAGAGCGTCTCCAGGCGGGCGGCGATATCGTGCTGGATCATGTCGGTGCCATGGTCGAATCAACGAGGGAGAGTGTTCGTTCTACCTGTGCAGGGTAGAGCGCCCATTCTCCCTGTGTCAATGCGGCGTTTCCCAAGCCTTGTGTCATTGCGCCCATGGTCTGACGTCGCGCATTGCGCGTGTGACGGTTCGACGTCAGTACAATTACGCAAATAGAGGTTTGCTGAGCGTTAAATAAGGCAAAGCTCAGGTCATTCCGCGGAAAAATCACGCACTTTTCGTTGCGGTAGCATTTGATAAAGATTAGCATTCGCGACTCATTTACTGGCGCGGGGGGCGTCAGTCATGGCCACTTTCTGCTCATCGAGCTGATGAAAGGTGTGGTTCAGCAGGACGCTGTCGCATCGCGTACAAAGGGTTTTCAGGTGCCAAATCATTCTCGGGATAGCGCTGCAAGCACGAACAAGGGACATTTCTCCTGCCTGATCTTCAGCCTGATGGCATTGCCGGGCACTTCGCTGGCGGCAGAGGGCGCCACCTCAAGCGAGTCGCCGGTCGCGAATTCGGTGATCGTGGTGACCGGAGAGCGTGAAGGCGAAGTGGCGCCGGGCAGCTACCGCGCCGAGGCCTCGAGCCTGGCCAACAAGCAGTCGGTGGACTTCCTCGAGCAGGCGCGCACCATCAATGTCGTGACCCAGCAGGTCACGCATGATTTTAATCTGGATGATCTGGAAGAGGCGCTGCAGCCGGTCGCGGGTATCCAGCTGGGCAACACCCTGGGGGGCACCGAAGACGGCTTCGTCAAGCGAGGCTTCGGTAGCAACAGCGATGGTTCGATGCTGATCGATGGCATCCGTCAGCCGCGCCGTACCTACACCACGGCGACCGTGGACCGCGTCGAGGTGCTCAAGGGACCGTCATCGCTCTTCCAGGGCCAGCAGAACCCCGGCGGCGTGATCAACATGGTCACCAAGCGTCCGCAGTACGAGACGCACACCGAGATCAGTGGCGAGGTCAGCTCCTTCGGCGGTGGCAATACCACCCTGGACACCACCGGCCCCATCGAGGACACCGGTCTGGCCTATCGCTTCATCCTCTCCCATGAGGATGAGGACTCCTGGCGCGAATACGGCAATGACCGTCGCACCACCATCGCCCCGTCACTGCGTTGGGAAGGCGAGCACAGCAGTGCCCAGATCAGCTACGAGTACCAGGACTACGAGCTGGATATCGATCGTGGCACCGTCTTCTACAACGGCAGCGCCGCCAACGTCACGCGTGGCACGCGTTTCGATGAATCCTGGAACCGCGTCTATGGCCATGACGAGTCCGTCAATGCCTGGTGGAAGCAGGAAGTCACCGACAACTGGGATATGAAGCTGACCTACGGCTGGACGCGTCGTCAGTACAGCGATGCACGCGCCAATGTCACCGATGTCAGCGACAGCGGCGATGTGACCGTGCGCGCCGAAGAGAACCAGGGCTATGATCGCAGCGAGCACTACACGGCGCTGGACGCCATGGGCGATGTCGAGATCGCGGGCCAGCGTCACCAGCTGGTCATCGGGGCGGACTACGAGACCACTCGCGACTATCTTGATGAGCGCTATTTCGGCGATTCCGTCACGGTTTCCACCGTCACCAACGTGAACCACGGCCAGCTGGCCCAGGTGACCTCCGACGACATCAATACCTCGCGCAGCAATCGTCTCGACGAGACCCAGGCCATCGGGGTCTATGTCAGCGACCGCTGGTATCTGACCGACAAGTGGATTCTGGGCCTTGGCGGGCGCTACACTTGGTTCGATCAGCAGAGCGGGCAGGGCGAGGACTTCGTGTCTGACCCCGATTACAGCGACGACCTGTTCCTGCCCTCCGCGAACCTGCTCTATCGCATCGACGATGCCAGCTCCGCCTACATCAGCTACAGCGAATCCTTCGTGCCGAATGGCAGCGACAGTGACAGCGGCGAGAGCCTCGACCCCGAGCTCGGCAAGGGCTACGAGATCGGTTACAAGCGTCAGTGGAATCCGCGTCTGGCGACCTCCGTGGCGCTTTACCAGATCCGCAAGGAAAACGTCGCAGTCACTGACAATGGTGTGACTCGCACCATCGGTGAAGCCGGCTCGCAAGGCCTGGAATTCAGCCTCGAAGGGGCCCTGACGGATCGCACTTCCTTGCTGTTCAGCTACGCCTACACCGATACCGAAGTGCTGGAGGATACCGAAGGCACCGAGGGCAATCGTCTGCCGAATGCGGCGCTCAACGCGGCCAGCCTCTATCTGGCACATGATCTGGCGATCGATCCGTCCTACGGCGAGTGGCGTGTCGGCGGTGGCGTGCGCTATGTCGGTGAGCGTGAAGGCGATGACGACAACAGCTTCTCGATGGATGCCTACACCGTGGCAGATGCCTTCGTCGGCTGGCGTCATGACTTCTTCGGCCCGGACACCGAATTCAAGCTGAATGCGAAGAACCTGTTCGATACGGGTTACTACTACGGCAGCGGCGGCGATACCCGCGTGCTGGTGGGTGACCCGATGGAAATCACCCTGTCAGCCAGCGTCGGCTGGTAATGCGGCTCCCTCTGGCAAGCTGACTCGCCAGGGACGGCTAGATGCCAGGATAGTCACGACATATAGACAGTCACGACATATAGACAGTCACGGCATCCAGACAGGCAAGACAGACGATATAAGCCAGTTTCGGAAGTCGGGTGATCTGGTGACCTGGTCATAGACTGGTGATCTGGTAATGGTCTGGTGATCTGGTAATGGGCTGGTGATCTAGAAATAAAAAGGGGCGCTCATCAGCGCCCCTTTTTGTATGCGTTATCTAACGCCAAGGATCTTCACGCGCCATTTGTCGTCTTGAAGACCTTGTGACAGAAGACGTCGATGCGGCTGGTAGACTGCTGGCATGATGCTCCGTGACTGACTGTCTTCGATCCCGTGTCTTCAATTACGTGTCTTCGGTCGAGTATCTTCGATTGAGTGTCTTGGCGTGCCTGCCTCTGTGTTCCCTCTCGACATCACACCTCTGGAGAGCCCCATGCTCGAGTCGCTTCCTCTGGCCGATATTCGTGCCTTCGTCATGACGGCGGATCATGGCAGCTTCACCCGCGCCGCCGATCAGTTGGGCGTGTCGCGGTCGCAGGTCTCCAAACAGGTGACTGCGCTTGAACAGGCACTGGGCGTGTCGCTGATGCAGCGTTCGACACGCTCGTTGCGACTCACCGAGAGCGGTCATCTGCTGCATGCCCAGTGTCGCAGTGCGTTGGGTGACATCACCCAGATCGTGACGCTGGTACGTGAGGAGCGCAATGCCATGCGCGGGAGGCTGCGCATCAACAGCGTCGGCGGGCCGATCGGCGAGCGGCTGCTGGCACCCGCCGTGCATGCCTTCATGCAGACATGGCCGCAAGTGCAGGTGGAGCTGGATTTCAGCAGTCATCGCGTGAACCTGATTCGTGACGATTTCGATATCGCCCTGCGCATGGGCGCCCTCGAGGATGCCGATTTCATCGCGCGTCCGCTGATGACATTGCCCTACGTGGTGGTGGCCAGCCCCGACTATCTCGCTCGCCATGGCGCGCCGAACACGCCCGGCGAGCTGGTGGATCACCGCTGCCTGGTTGGCTCGGTCTCGCGCTGGTCCTTCACCACGCGCGGGGCAGAGTCTCGCGAGTTGCAGGTGGACGTGGGTGGCCAGCTTGAGTGCCGCAACGGGCATGTGCTGGTCAGTGGTGCCATCGCCGGCAATGGCATCATTCGCGTGCCCAGGCTCTACTGTGAATCAGCCATCGCGAGAGGAGAGCTGCAGGAGTTGCTGAGTGACTGGCAGCCGGCGGATGTGCCGTTGTCATTGATCTATCATCGTGAGCGCCATCGTCCGCTGCGCACGGTGCGCTTGATCGAGCATCTGCTGGAATGGTTCGCGAGATGATATGCGCGCGTCTCTGAGCGCGGTATGCGTCATTGCTGCAATACGAATAAGGTAAAGATTTGATGAAGGAAACATTGAGACACGTCATTATTATCGCCTAATATTCACCAGGTACTTTTTATCACGTGCTGTCTATCAAGTCCTTTTTAGCAAGCCCTTTTTAGCAAGTGCAGGGTCTTGGAAGAGCTGGTCTTCGAAGCGGATATGAAGGCCCGAGCTTGCGAGACGGATGTGAAACACAAATCTAAAAAACGAACGACAAATAGGCATTCGTCATTTTGGGCTGATGCGACCCTATCTGGTGCATCGATCATGCGCCCCCTGATGACTCACGACCCTTGATAGGCAGATTGAACAGGGAGCCCCCATGAAACATGCCCTGTGCGCGACGCGATTCGCGCCCGCCGGTGATGCCCCCTTGCCGGATTACCTCTTCAAGCCGCCGCCCGGGGCGAAGACGCTCGAACCCGGGGTCCTGGCCTTGGCGCGCCTCCTTCATCGTCATCATGGCGATACCCTGGCGCATTCCTGGCGGGTGGCGGGGCTGACGGTATTTCTCTACGCAAGGCTGTTGCCGTCCGGTCAGCGCAAGGTGCCACTGCATGATCTGCATAGCGCGGCCTTGCTGCATGATATCGGCAAGGTCGGGATCTCGACGGAGCTTCTGAATGCCCCGCGTGCGCTCAGTGATGAGGAACGCGTCACGATGCGCGATCATGCCAGTCACGGCGGGCGCCTGTTGTTTACGCTGCGCGGCCCCCTGAGAGCGCTGGCCAGCCTGGTGGCGATCACCCACCACGAGGGTTGGAATGGCCAAGGCTATCCTGCCGGGTCCACCGGGGGTGCCTTGCCACTGCATTGTCAGGTAGCCGCGATGATGGATGTCTTCGATGCCCTGGCCTCGCCGCGCGCCTACAAGCCGGGTTGGTCGTTGAAGCGTCTGGTCGGATTGTTCAGCGAGGAATCCGGCAAGCAGTTTGATCCTCGCCTGATTGCCCGCATGGCGCCGCTCTGGACATCGCTGCACGCCGAACATCGCCGTTTGTATGAGCAGACAAGCCGGGGATAAGGCGGCGATGTCCATTCACGAAATGACAAAGCCCCCTGCCGAGAGTCTCGGCAGGGGGCTTTGTTACATCAGTATTCGATAAAGGCGGTCAGCGTACCAGAAGTCGCATCAGCAGCAGCGCTCACGCTTGATGGCGGCCCAGTCGGTGGTGGGGTGCTGGCGGCCGTGGTTGCCAGCGTAAGCCGCGACCTTGGGCGACTCCCAGCCTGCGAGAACATCGCCTTCCAGTCGGTAGATCTCGACACCGAGCGGGTTGCAGGTCTCGAGCGGGTCACGCGCATCAGGGCCCCACAGGTCCACTGACAGATCGCCACCCGGGCAGCAGGACATCGCGCACAGCAGGTCCGTCTCGGCGAAGAACTCTAGGTAATCACCCTTGCGTGCCGGGCAGGCCTTCATGAAGTACTTGTCTTCATTGTTGAGGCCGGTGCACTGGAAGATGTTGAGCACATCGTGGATATCGAATTCGGTCAGGCCCCAGGGCTCCACTGCACGCACCAGGTTGGAGTGACAGTGGTGATCGAAGTCCTCGCCGGTCAGCAGGCGATTGACGTAGGGGTCGCAGCGCGTGCCCAGCAGGTCATGCACGCGACCGCCTTCTGCATCGACGCCATAGTCGGCGAGGGTGTCATCGATGATGGTCGCCATCGGGCGCAGGTAGGGCAGTGTGGACCACAGGCGATCATAGGTGCTGACATGCGCGCGCTGCAGCTGGCGGGTGCGAGACGCCCACATGCGCTCACGCGGGTTGTGCAGGTTCCACATGTTGAAATCGCCGACCTGTGAACCTTCGGTGATCTTGATGCGCAGCACGTGGCCCGCCGGCACTTCCCACGCCAGGCCATCGCGCAGCGGCACGGTATGGGTCGCGACCAGGGTGCGCTCGGCCTTGCCTTCGGTGAGGCTGTCGTAGAAGTCGCGATCGACGTCCAGAATCGAACCCTTGCTGGCTTGATAGGCGGCAGGTACATCACTCATGACAGGACTCCTCGTAAATCGAAATTGGATCTGATGACCAGGCCGGACTGCCTAGAATTCGCTGCCCGGCTGGGGGCTTTCGTGCACTGCCGGCAAGTGTGATGACCGGCAGTGGCGGTATCTGCAGGGCGCAGGGAGAAATTCTTGATCCCCCTGCGCGGGGTCATGCCTGTTCGCGGCGCCAGTGCTTCATCAGACGGTCGAAGCAGGCGCTGGCGGCAGGTTCTGCGTTCATGCGGCTGACGATGACGACGGCGATCAGGGCGAACAGGAAGCCGGGTACGACCTCGAACATGTCGAATATCTCCAGCGGGCCGCCGCTCAGCGGCTTCCAGATCGCGACGGTGAGGGCACCGACCAGCAGGCCGGCGATGGCGCCATTGCGGGTCATGCCACGCCAGAACAGTGACAGCAGGATGACGGGACCGAAGGCGGCGCCGAAGCCACCCCAGGCGTAGGACACCAGGCCGAGGATGCTGCTGTCACGCTCGCTGCCCATCACGGTGGCGAGCAGTGCGATGCCGATCACGCTGGCACGGCTCAGCCAGACCAGCTCCTTCTGCGTTGCCTTGGGGCGAATCAGGCCACGGTAGATGTCTTCGGCGATGGCGCTGGAGCAGACCAGCAGCTGGGAATCGACGGTGCTCATGATCGCGGCCAGGACGCCGGCCAGAATGAAGCCTGCCACCCAGGGGTTGAGCATGATCTGGCTCAGGGAGATGAAGACACGCTCGCTGTCCGTGAGACCGCCACCCAGCTCACCGCCGAACCAGTAGTAACCCAGCACGCCCACTGATACCGCAGCCGCCATGGTGATGGCGGACCACAGCAGGGCGATACGCCGCGACACCTTGATATCTTCACGCTTGCGCACGGCCATGAAACGCACCACGACGTGTGGCTGGCCACAGTAGCCGATCGCCCAGCCGGCCAGCGACAGCATGCCCAGGAAGGTCACGCCTTCCATCAGGCCACCGATGGGGGCGACATCCTGCGCCGCTGCCGGGGCGGCTGCGCCATCGCCGAACAGCGCCACTGCCGTCATGGCAGCCACGGCACACAGCGAGGCGGCCATCATCAGGCCTTGGATGAGGTCGGTCCATGAGGCGGCGAGGAAGCCACCGAGGAAGGTATAGCCGACGATGACCAGCGCGCCCAACCACAGTGCGACGCGGTAATCGATGTCGAAGAGACCTTCGAACAGCACGGCACCACCGACCAGACCCGCCGAGACATAGAAGGTGAAGAACACCAGCATGACCACGGAAGACAGGGTACGCAGCACGCGTGAGCGGTCTTCGAAACGCGCTTCCAGATAATCCGGCACCGTCAGCGCATTGCCGGCCGCTTCGGTGAACACGCGCAGTCGCTCGGCGACCAGGGTCCAGTTCAGGTAGACGCCGACCAGGGTCCAGACCGCGATCCAGGCTTGCGAGAGGCCACCACTGAAGATGGCGCCGGGCAGGCCCATCAGGGCCCAGCCGCTGAGATCGGAAGCGCCGGCACTCAAGGCCGCGACGCTTGGCGGCAAGCCGCGTCCCCCGAGTATGTAATCCGACAGATTGTGGGTGATGCGATAGAAGTAGATGCCGATGCCCAGCATCAGCAGCAGATAGAGCCCGAACGACAGCAGGACAGGTAAGTTCATCCTAGGAGACCTCATGGTGACGCCGAGGCGTCTTGTTATTGTTCACCAGTGGTGTCGTGTTGCAGCAGGCTTGCGCGGAACAAGCAGCGGGGAGCTGGCAATATCACTGACACCTTCACCTTAGCCATGAGGTGGATTGCAGAAAACTGACCATTTTTCGTTTAACCTATGACTTCATATCATGGGTTGCCGTCACATGCTGGTTGACGCCTTTCTTCCATCAGGGCGCTGCTCGCAAGCACTCAGCCCAGCGCTTGGCACAGGAACTCGGCACCCAGTTTCTGGCACCCGGTTTCTGGCCCCCGGCCAGGCCAGTCATCAAGGACATCCCATGCGACCCAGTCTGTCATCGCTCAATGCCTTCGAGGTCGTGTCACGCCTGGGGAGCATCACCGCGGCTGCGGATGAGCTCAACATCACCCAGTCGGCGGTGAGTCACCAGATCCGCCGCCTGGAGGCCACGCTGGAAGTCAGTCTGCTGGAGCGGGCCGGACGCGGCGTGGTGCTGTCACACGCCGGGCGCCGACTGGCCGATGGCCTGCAGGCCGGCTTTGCCAGAATCGAGCAGTCGGTGGCCGAATTCGAGGTCGACCCACAAGGGGTGCATCAGCGTCGCCAGCTGCGCGTCAGCTGTCTTCCCTCGGTGGCGGTGCGCTGGCTGATCCCGCGGCTCAACAGCTTTCGCGAGCAATGCCCCGATATCGCGGTCAGCCTGCAATATGCCGGCATCAGTGCGCGTGGGCTGCTGCCGGAGCTCGATGTGATGATCACCTGGCAGGACGAACTCCCGGACAAGGCATCACAGGCGTTCCGCTTGTTCTCGGGGGCCACCCAGCCGGTGGCCAGTCCGCTGTATCTGGAGCATCACCGCCGCCCGACCCAGCCGGCAGACCTGTTGAAGCTGGAGCTGATCCACGATCAGTCGCGCCAGCCCTGGCATGACTGGTTCAACAACTGCGGGCTGTATCCCTCCCAGCTCGACAAGGGCGATCTCTATCAGGATTTCAGTCTGCTGAGTGCTGCGGTGGTCGCGGGGCAAGGGGTCGCGCTGTGTCCGCCACGCCTGATCCGCAAGGAGCTTGAGGATGGCACCCTGGAATGCCTGTTCGAGATGGCTGCGAACCGCCAGCGTGCCTACTGGCTATTCCATCACCCGCAGCCCGCCAGGCACGTGCAGCAATTCTGCAACTGGATGCGCGCGCAGATCGCCGCCGAGGGTGAAGCGGCCGACAGCGGAGTCATCGTCAGCCGCCGCCAGCCCTGACGGCGGACATCTCTATCTCGGGCAATGACGCACGCAACGCAAAAGTCCCGCCGGGATTCGGCGGGGCTTTCTTGTGCAAGTGGTCATGTCATGACGGCCTGAGCCATGGCCCTTGGCCAGGAGATGGCGGCCTCTCAGCCGTTGAGCACGCCCAGCCAGGCCCACAGGCCGAGCAGGGTGGCGATCAGCACCGGCGGCGTCAGCACCAGGCCGACCTTCATGTACTGCCCCCAGCTGATGTGATGGCCTTTCTGATCGAGCACATGCAGCCACAGCAGTGTGGCGAGACTGCCGATCGGGGTGAACTTGGGCCCCAGATCATTGCCGATCACGTTGGCGTAGACCATCAGCTCACGCGTCGCGTCACTGACCTGCTGCGTGGTGAGGTGGTCGATGGCCAGCGCGCCGATCAGCGTGGCAGGCATGTTGTTCATCACCGAGGCGGTGACGGCGGCCAGCACGCCGGTGCCGAGGGTGGCGACCAGCTCGCCCTGACTGGCAAGCCAGGCGAGGATGTCGCTGGCGTGATCGGTCAGGCCGGCATTGCCCAGCCCGTAGACCACCAGATACATGCCCACCGAGAACAGCACGATCTGCCACGGCGCGCCGCGCAGCACCGGGCCGAGTTCGATCACGGCATCACCGCTGCCCAGCCAGCGCCCGGCGATGGCCAGCAGAATCAGCGCGGCGCTGCCGGTGACGACGGCGAGCGGAATGCCCAGCGGCGCGGTCACGAAGTAGGACACCAGCAGCACCCCCAGCAGCGGGAAGGCTGCGCGGAATACCTGGCGGTCCTTGATGGCGCTCGATGGTGCCTCGAGCTTCTCCAGCGCGTAGTGCGAGGGCAGCTCCTTGCGGAACATCAGCCACAGCACGATCAGCGTGGCGGCCAGCGCGATCAGATCGACCGGCACCATCACGGCGGCGTAATGCGTGAAGGAGATGTCGAAGTAGTTGGCGCTGACGATGTTGACCAGATTCGAGATCACCAGCGGCAGGCTGGTGGAGTCGGCCACGAAGCCGGTGGCGATGATGAAGGCCAGCGAGGCCGCCGCCGAGAATTCCAGGCGCACCAGAATCGCGATCACGATCGGCGTCAGCAGCAGGGCGGCGCCATCATTGGCGAAGAAGGCCGCGATCACCGCGCCCAGCAGCACGATGAGCGGAAACAGCTTGCGTCCGTTGCCGCCGCCCCAGCGCGCGACATGCAGCGCGGCCCAGCTGAAGAAGCCCGCCTCATCGAGGATCAGCGAGATGATGATCAGCGCCACGAAGGTGAAGGTGGCGTCCCAGACGATATCCCAGACCACCAGCACATCCGGCAGATTGACCACGCCGCAGGCCAGCGCGACCACGGCGCCGCCGAGGGCGCTGGTGCCGATGCCCAGCCCGCGTGGCTGCCAGATCACCAGTGCCAGCGTGATGGCGAAGATTGCCAAGGCAAGCATGACGTCTCCTTGTCGAGGGTGAAGAGTAAGTGAGAAGCCGCGTGCGCGACCGCGGATTGCGTCAGATCGTGCTCTGGTTGACGCGACGGGAGACCTCTTCGGCGCTCTCGACACGCTCCGAGTAGCGCTCGGTCAGATAGGCGCTGCGGTCGCGGTTCATCCAGGTGAACTTCATCAGCTCTTCACAGACATCGACGATGCGCAGATACAGCGGCGACAGGCGCATGCGGCCATGCTCGTCGAATTCATTGAAGGCCTTGGGCACGGATGACTGGTTGGGGATGGTCAGCATGCGCATCCAGCGGCCCAGAATGCGCAGCTGGTTGACGCTGTTGAAGCTCTGGCTACCACCACTGACCTGCAGGATGGCCAGCGTTTTGCCCTGGGTGGGGCGCACGCCGCCCAGTGACAGGGGAATCCAGTCGATCTGCGCCTTCATGATCGAGGTCATCGCGCCGTGGCGCTCCGGGCTTGCCCACAGCATGCCCTCGGACCACTGGGCCAGCTCGCGCAGCTCCTGCACCTTGGGATGATCGGCCTCGCAGTCATCCGGCAATGGCAGGCCGGCTGGCGAGTAAAGGCGCACCTCGGCACCGAAGGCACGCAGCAGGCGCGCCGCTTCCTCGGCGGCGAAGCGTGAGAAGGAACGCTCACGCAGGGAGCCGTACAACACCAGAATGCGCGGCGCGTGACGCGGGGCATCCGGCCCGACCAAGCGATCGATCTCCAGCGGTCGCCAGTGCTCGGCATCGATATTGGGCAGGTCGGCGAGTGCCGCTTTCATCTCGTCGGTCATGAGTTCATTGGTCATGGTGTCGCCTGTGGGCAGGTGCGACGTGTCGGGAGTGTGTGCGTTCATGATTCAGGTCCTGGGGGCGTGGACGACGTCGCCGTCTTCCTTGGTGTATTGCGCGACCGGGTTGTCCAGCAGCTCCAGTACCGCCTCCGACGGGCGGCACAGACGCGTGGCCTGCGGCGTGACCACGATGGGGCGATTGATCAGGATCGGGTGGGCCATCATGGAGTCGATCAATGCCGCATCGCTCAAGGCCGGGTCATCCAGATTGAGCTCGTCATAGGGCGTGCCCTTGCGGCGCAGCAGCGGGCGCGGGCCACCTCCCATGGCGGCAATCAGGGATTCCAGCGTCTCGCGCGTCGGCGGCGTGACCAGATACTCGATCACCTCCGGTGTCTCGCCGGAGGCCTTGAGCATGGCCAGCACATTGCGTGACGTACCGCAGGCCGGGTTGTGATACATCGTGATCTTGCCGGAAGAACGGGCGGAATCAGTCATCGTTGCGAGGCTCCTGAGAAGCACAGGGGGTGGAAGAGGCGCTGCAGTCGGGCACGGTGAGCGAGGCCAGCAGTGGGTCGCAGACCACCGAGGAGCCCGCGCAGCAGTCACGTACCAGAAACTGCACGGTGGCGAGCATGTGCTCGAGATTGGCGCGGTAGATCAGTGAGCGGCCTTCGCGCTGGGAGTGGATCAGCCCCGCGCGGCTCAATACGCCCAGATGGGTCGAGAGCGTGTTGTGCGGCACCTCGAGACGCCGTGCGATCTCGCCGGCGGGCAGGCCTTGTGGCTCATGGCGGACCAGCAGGCGAAACGTGTCCAGACGCGTGGCCTGGGACAGCGCCGCGAAGGTGTCCAGTGTGGCCTGCGGGTCGGGCAGGCTGTCGGAGTCATTCATTTGATCTGTCCATATGTCGAGACTTGTCGAAATGACGATGGCGTGATGATAGATCAGCGTGCCGCAGATGGGAAGATGCACGAGACGATGCCGGGGGATGCATCCCGGTCAGGCATTTGCCCGGCAGTATTGGTAGCATGTGCGCCATTGATTACCGGACAAGGGAAGATGGCACGATGATGATGGTATTGCAGATTTTGGGCGGCTTCGTGCTGACCGCAGGGGTACTGCTGGCGGCAGTGCCGGAGCTGGTCAACCGCTTCAAGGGCCCGAACGACACGCCGCAGACAGTGCCGAAGGAGACCGGCGCGGCGATCTCGCGGCGCATTCGTTGGGGCTGGGTCATCGCGGTGGGGTATCTGTTGATGTATCCGCCGATCGGCCTGGGTGTGTTGCCGGTGCTGGTGACGCTCGCGGTGGCAGGTATCGCCGGCATCATGACGGCCCGTCTGATGGGGCTGATGCTGGATGGCATCGAGATGCGCCATCTGTTCCGCTTCGCCGCCGAGTCGCTGATTCTGGGCGGCCTGTGGACCTGGTTCGTCAAGCTGTCTGCCTGACGCCATTGCCGCGCACACTGTGCCGTCAGATCGCCATTTACTGCATTCCGGGAGTCCGTCCATGCCGCTCAATGCGTCTACGCAAGCCTTGTTGGCAGGGCTGGAGCGATCGCGCCCGGTACTGGTGACCGGCGCGACCGGCTATGTGGCGGGGCAGCTGATTCGTCGCTTGCTGGAAGAAGGCCTGACGGTGCATGCCGCCGTGCGCGATCCCGGCAATAGCGAACGTCTGGCGGCGCTCATGGCACTGTGCGAGCGCTTGCCGGGGGAGCTACGTGTCTTCGCCAGCGATCTGCTCAAACCGGGTTCCTACGCTCAGGCGATGGCAGGCTGTGGGGTGGTCTTTCATACCGCCTCGCCCTTCGTGGTCAGTGTCCTGGACCCTGAGCGCGATCTGGTGCGTCCGGCAGTGGAGGGCACGCGCAATGTGCTGGAAGAGGCCAATCGTCACGCCAGTGTCGAACGGGTGGTGCTGACCAGCAGCTGTGCCGCCATCTACAGCGACAATGCCGATGCGCTGGATACGCCGCGCGGCTGTTTCGACGAGAGTGTCTGGAACACCACGGCATCGCTTGAGCATCAGGCCTATTCCCATTCCAAGACGCTGGCGGAACAGGCCGCCTGGCAGATCGCCGAGCAGCAGTCGCGCTGGCGGCTGGTGGTGATCAACCCCTCGCTGGTGCTCGGCCCCGCGATCAGCGATGACACGCGCGGCGAATCCTTCAGCCTGATGACCCAGCTATGCGATGGCACGCTCAGGATAGGCGCGCCGGATTACGGCATGGGCGTGGTGGATGTGCGGGATGTGGCCGAGGCGCATCTGGCGGCAGGATTTCTGCCCACGGCCAATGGGCGTCATCTGGTCTCCGGGCACTCCTCAAGCTTCATCGAACTGGGACGCCTGTTGCGTCGTCACGCCGGCCCGCAGTACGCGATTCCCACTCGCCAGTTGCCCAAATGGCTGGTGTGGCTGGCGGGTCCGCTGGCCAACAAGGCAGTGACCCGCAAGGTCGTCGCGCGCAACGTGGGCCATCCCTTCGTCTTCGACAATACCCGCAGCCGCGAGCAGCTGGGTCTGATCTACCGGCCCCTCGAGGCGACGCTGCACGACATGTTCGATCAACTGGAGGCCAGCGGCCGCCTGTCGTGATTCCCACTCGCTGACTTGTCCGCGACGCTGCGGCTTGCGCAGCTCTTCTGTATTTCACTCCCTCAGCGCCTCAGTCCCTCAGCGCCGCCGCAGCGGCTCCAGCAACGCATTCAACCCGTTGTGATCAATCTCGTGCATCAGCGCGAGCAGGCGACCGATCTCGCCCTGCGGAAACCCCTTGCGCGCAAACCAGCCCACATAATCCCCGGGCAGGTCGGCAATCAGGCGTCCGGCATACTTGCCATAGGGCATCTGGCGGGTCGTCAGTTTCTGCAGGTCTTCAGGGCTCATCCTTTGACTCTCATTCGGTTTCGGTAGGGGGATGCTCTCAGTTGGCGGTGCCATTCTGGCATAGCTGAGTTGCGGTGGTTGGGTTTTGCCACACTATCGCCATGTCTCCTGTAACCCCATAGCACGGAGAGACTCATGCCTCGCGATTACCAGAACCTGGAGCAGCTACCTCTCGCCGGTGAATGGCGTGCCGGACGAGCCGGCAAGACGCTCGAGGTGGTGGACCCCTTCGATCAGAGCTCTCTGCTCTCTATTTCCATGGCCAACGCCGAGGATCTCGACGCCAGCTATCGCAAGGCGCGCGATGTTCAGCCTGACTGGGCCCAGACGCCGGCAAGCGAGCGCGCGGGCGTGATGCACAAGGTGGTGGAGCTGATGGATGAGCGACGCGAGGAGCTGCTCGGCTGGTTGATTCGTGAGTCCGGCAGTACCCGCATCAAGGCGCAGGCGGAGCTGGCCGCGGCTCGCGCGATCACGCTGGAATCTGCCGCGATGGCCAACCGCGTGGCCGGGATGGCGATGGAGGCTCAGGTGCCGGGCAAGGAGAGCCGTGTCTTTCGCAAGCCGCTGGGTGTTATCGGTATCATCAGCCCGTGGAATTTCCCGCTGCATCTGACCCAGCGTTCCCTGGCACCGGCACTGGCGCTTGGCAACAGCGTCGTCATCAAGCCGGCGAGTGACACGCCGCTGACGGGTGGCCTGCTGCTGGCCAGATTGTTCGAGGAGGCGGGCCTGCCTGCCGGCGTCTTGAGCGTGGTGGTCGGTTCCGGCAGCGAGATCGGCGATGCCTTCGTGGATCACGAAGTGCCGAGGCTGATCTCCTTCACCGGTTCCACCCAGGTAGGCAAGGGCATCGGCAAGCGCGCCGTCGGTGGTGATCACCTCAAGCATGTTGCCCTGGAACTGGGTGGTAACAGCCCCTTCGTGGTGCTCGATGATGCGGATATCGATCAAGCCGTGAGTGCAGCCTTGATGGGCAAGTTCCTCCATCAGGGGCAGATCTGCATGGCCATCAATCGCATCATCGTCGATGAGTCGGTCCATGATGACTTCGTGGCACGCTTCGTAGGTCGCGCCCGTGCGCTCAAGATGGGCAATCCCGCAGGTGATGACACCGTCATAGGCCCTATCATCAATGCCAAACAGCGTGACGGGTTGCTCGAGATGATCGAGACAGCCAAGGCCGAGGGTGCCAAGGTGATGCTGGAGGGTGAGACACAAGGCCAGCTGGTGCCGCCGCATGTGTTCATCGATGTCACCAATGACATGAGTCTGGCCCGCAACGAGATATTCGGGCCCTTGGTCGGCATCCAGAAGGCCCGTGATGAAGCGCACGCGCTGGAACTTGCCAATGGCACCGAATATGGCCTCTCGGCATCCGTCTTCACCGCAGATATCGCGCGTGGCGAGCGTTTCGCGCGTCAGGTCGAGTCTGGCATGGTGCACGTCAATGACATGCCGGTGAACGATGATCCGCGCGCACCCTTCGGTGGCGAGAAGAACTCCGGCCTGGGGCGCTTCAATGGCGACTGGGTGCTCGAGGAGTTCACCACCGATCAGTGGGTCAGCGTGCAGGTCGAACCTCGTCAGTACCCGTTCTGATCTCTCTGATCTGTAGTTGACGCATGACAAGCAGCGCCCCGCTCAGCCTGATGCCTGAGCGGGGCGCTTTTGATGGTGGGTAATGCTGACGCGTCGTGATGGGCGGAGCAGGCAACAAGGCCAGCTGAGTGTGATACCCGGGGCATCCCTGTCGAGAGGACAGGGGGGCAAGCTGTGATCATCAGCGCACCGGTCATGATCAACAGCGCAACCGCCAGATGTCCCATGCGCGAGAAGCGGATCAGAGCGTGGCTGGCGGCGGATCAATGACTGATCAGAGAGACACTCCCCAGCCAGGCAAGCCTTAGCGCCAGCAACGACAGCGCCCATTTGAACAGGCCGTCGAAATGCCGGTTGGAGACGCGATCCAGAAAGCGCAGTCCGAGCCGGGTGCCGATCAGGCCCGCGCCGATCATCAGCACGATCAGGGGCAACCACTCCTGGAAGACGAAGCCGGCCATACCGAAGATGAACGCCTTGGTGAGGTGTTGCGCGACCATGCAGGCCGCGAAGGTCGCCACCTTGGTGTGACGCGCGCCGCCGCCTTGCTTGATGAAGCTTGCGACCAGTGGGCCGCTGGCACCGATCAGACTTGAAAGAAAGGTGGTGATGGCACCGGCGATCAAGGTGCCCGTGCGGCTCAAAGCTCGCTTGGGTAGTGCCGGCCCCCAGCAGGTGAACAGCACGAACAGCGCGATGGAAAGCTCCAGCACCCCTTCAGGCAAGCGGATCAATACCCAGGCCGCGACCAGCGCACCCAGCGCCACACCGGGCAGAAAGGCCAGCAGACGGCGCATGTCGATATGGCGCCACGTCATCGCCATGCGCCCGCCGTTGGAGCCCAGCTGCACCATGCCATGCACCGGAATCAGGGCAGCGGCAGGCATCAACTGCGCCATGAACATGATCAGCAGGGTGCCGCCGCCAACCCCGACGGCAGCGGACATGGCTGACGTCAGCAGGGCAAGCAACAACAACGCGCAGACGATAGGCAACGAGAGTGGGAAATACTGCGCGAGGCCCTCAAGCAGGCTTGCGAGGTAGGGAAAATCGGCGGGACTGGCGAGCATTGCGGGCATCCTGTGGAGATAGCCAATAAAGATGGATAGGGGGTCAGGCAGCCGACATGACGTATGACCTGCCTGACAGGCGTGCAAGGCTACCGTGACCAAGAGGCGCTATCCAGCCAAGCGTACGTGGCTGAATAGCACATGGGAGATTCGAGCGGCTTCGCGTGGTGGAGAGATTGCATGTTGCTGTCTTTTCAGCCAGTGATCAGCTTTCCCCTATAGGATGGTGAGGCTTACCATGGCATGTTGGTTTAGCCATATGCCGCAGTGTTCAGTGGGTGTTTTGTGGATCAGGAGAAAGCTGGCATGAAGCTGTTGTTGCTTGAAGATGATGACCTGCTGGCGGAAAGCCTGGCCGAGCTGCTTGAGGACAATGGTTATCGACTGGATGTCTCCTCCAATTTGAATGATGCGCAAGCCTTCATGGCAACCGAGCAGTACGCGCTGGCCATTCTGGATCTGGGACTACCGGACGGCTCCGGGTTGGATTTGCTCAAGCGCTGGCGTCAAGGTCAGGTGGATATTCCGATACTGATTCTCACGGCCCGTGACACGTGGGAAGACAAGGTCGTCGGTTTGCGCAGCGGGGCAGATGATTACCTGACCAAGCCATTTCATGAAGCAGAGTTGCTGGCACGTCTTCATGCGCTGCTTCGGCGTCGTCAAGGGGCAAGTCATGGGTATCTTCAGGTGAGCGGAATTCAGCTGGATGAAGAGGCGCAGCGTGTGTGCTGTGATGGAGAGCAGTGGGCGAGCTTGACGGCCACCGAATTTCGCCTGTTACGGTACCTCATGCATCATCCAGACAGAGTGCACTCCAAGACACAGTTGCTGGATCAGCTATATGCCCTGGAGCAGGACGCCGCGGCGCCCAATCTGGTAGAAGTCTATATCGCTCGCCTTCGCCGCCGCCTGGGCAAGGACTTGATACAGACCCGCCGCGGACAGGGGTATCTGCTTGTTTCACATCGATCGTCGTAGCCTTCGTTTTCGCCTGCTGACCCGCCTGGGAGGTGCATCCCTCGCGGTGGTGTTGTTTGCCTGGTATCTGCATGGCTTCTTTCTCCACGAGCTGGCGAAGGACTTTCTTGGGGAGCGTCTCAAGGATGAGGCATCGCATATCGTCACCTTGCTCAAGAAGGATGAGCGGCCTGTTGCCCAGCTCATGGCAGCGGCCCGTGAGGAATCTCTGAGCTTTCATCATTTCTATGTGTTGCGAGTCGGGGAGAAGGTCAGTACCTCGTTGCCTGCCTTGCCGACGCAGATGCTCCCTTTGCTTGAGGGCAAGGGGGATGCGTTATTCATGCATCAGTTTCAGCAACAGCCACTGTTGGTCTATCGGCACGTCTTCGATATCCGCGGGGACGCGGTGCAATTGTTGATTGCCGAGAATTTCTCGCCAGTGGAGCAGGGCTTGACCCGAGTTCATTGGTGGATCGCCGCCAGCGCCATCCTGTTGTGGGGGATTCTGATATCACTCAATCTGCTGGCGGTAAGGCGGGGGCTCAAGCCGTTGAGTGTCCTGCGCCATCAATTGAGTGAACTTCAGTCCGGGTATCGAAAGCGGATTGAGCTTGAGGCCCCTTCCGAGCTTGATGCGCTGGTATCACAGCTCAACACCTTGCTGGATGAGTTTGATCTTAGGTTGACTCGTTCACGAGAGTCTGTGGCGAATCTGTCCCATGCGCTCAAGACACCTCTGGCGGCACTGACACAGGTGCTGCGTGGCAAGCGACCGATCAATGAGGTACGTCGTGGCAAGATGCTGCAACGTGTAGAGACGATTCATTCCCAGCTGGAGACAGAACTCAGGCGAGCCCGCATTGCTGGCCCGCGCGCCGGTCAGACAACACGCCCGGTTGAAGAGGCCCAGCGCTTGATCGAGATGTTCCAGGGGATCTATCCGCAGCGTACCTTCTTGCTGGAGTGTCTGGGCGTATCTAATGAGCATGCGGATAGCTGGGTGAATGTCGAGACACAGGATTTCACCGAAATGCTCGGCATATTGCTGGATAATGCGGGCAAGTGGTCTGTCAATCAGGTGCAATGCCGATTGACGATAGAGAGTGACCAGATCGTGCTCTGCGTCGAGGATGATGGTCCGGGGGTGCCGCAGGCACAGTTGGCCCATCTTGGCGAGCGTGGGTGGCGTCAGGACGAAACTCACCCGGGTTATGGGTTGGGGCTCTCCATTCTTGCCCATCTCGTCAAGCATTACGCTGGTTGCGTGAGCTACTCAACAGCCGGCGCAGGGGGATTGAGAGCCGAGGTGCATCTGCCCACACGCAAATAGGCACTCCATTCAGGTTCGTTTCAGCTTGCCGTGGCTTCATCCATGTCATGACTCTTCATTCATGACTCGGGAGCAGCAACGGCCATGGCACCAAAACCGTCTGAATTTTCTGTATCACGTCGTCAGTTGCTCAAGGGAGGTTCTGCCCTGGGGCTGGGCGCAATGGTGTCAGGCGTGGCACCCGCCTGGGCCAACCCCTGGGGGCGCACATCAGGTTACTCCCAAGGGGTTGAGCATGGGCCCGAGATCTCTCTTGTCATTCGACGTGAAGACATCGACATTGCCGGGCAATTCGCTCGTCCTATCAGCATCAATGGCAGTAGTCCCGGGCCCATGGTGCGCTTGAAGGAGGGGCAGGATGCTGTCATCAAGGTGACAAACCTGCTCGATGAGCCAACCTCCATTCACTGGCATGGCATCATACTTCCTCCGGAAATGGACGGCGTGCCGGGTATCAGCTTCGCAGGGATAGCACCGGGCGAAACCTTTACCTACCGGTTTCCTGTCACTCAGAGCGGTACCTACTGGTATCACAGTCATTCAGGCCTCCAGGAGCAGGAAGGCCACGCAGGTCCATTGATCATCGACTCCGCAACACCCGAAGCCTTCACCTATGATCGTGAGCATGTCCTGCTGCTGACTGACTGGACATTCGAAGACCCCAAGTCCGTATTTCGCAATCTCAAGACCATGGAAGGCTACTATAACTACCAGGAGCGCACCGTCGCTGATTTCTTTGCGGATGTACGACGGGGTGGTTGGGTGGACACGATCGAGTCGCGCAGCATGTGGGCAGAGATGCGCATGAGCTCACGGGATATTGCCGATGTCACCGGCAGTACCTATACATATCTTCTCAATGGTCATTCACCAGAAGAAAACTGGAGCGCGCTATTCAAGCGTGGGGAAACAGTGCGTCTGCGTGTCGTCAATGGCTCGGCAATGAGCTACTTCGATTTACGCATTCCCGGCTTGAAGATGACCGTGGTGGCGGCAGATGGTCAGCCAGTGCAACCGGTTGAAGTGGATGAGTTCCGTATTGCCGTGGCGGAAGCCTACGATGTGCTGGTGACACCGGAAGATGACAAGGCGTACACCATCTTCGCCGAAGCCATGGACCGCAGTGGCTACGCGCGAGCCACGTTGGCACCCCGCCCCGGAATGGAGGCGCCCGTACCTGAACGACGGCAGATCGCTGATCGCGGGATGGAGGCCATGGGCGCTCATGCTGGAATGGACCATTCGCAGATGGCAGGCATGGATCATTCGCAGATGGCGGGCATGGATCATTCGCAGATGGCGGGCATGGACCATTCGCAGATGGCGGGCATGGACCATTCGAAGATGGCAGGTATGGACCATTCGAAGATGGCAGGCATGGACCATTCGCAGATGGCGGGCATGGACCATTCGAAGATGGCAGGCATGGACCATTCGCAGATGGCAGGTATGGACCATTCGCAGATGGCGGGCATGGACCATTCGCAGATGGCAGGTATGGACCATTCGAAGATGACTGGCCTGCAAGCCGATGCAGCCCAGGGCGGCATGCTGATGGCGGGTGCTGCTCAGCAAGGGGCTCGTTATGACCAGGCAGGAATCGGTCTGGACCAGTCGCTGCGTCGTGTACTGGTCTATCAGGATCTCAAGGCCTATTCACCATGGCCGGACAGACGTGGGCCCATGCGCGAGATGGAGTTGCATCTGACCGGCAATATGGAACGTTATATGTGGTCCTTCGATGGCAAGAAGTTCAGTGAAGTCAATGGCCCTATTCATTTTCATAAAGATGAGCGCCTCCGTCTCATCTTGATCAATGACACCATGATGGAGCATCCCATTCATTTACATGGGATGTGGATGGAGCTCGAGAATGGCCACGGTGACCTGATCCCTCGCAAGCACACCTTGAATGTCAAACCCGGTGAGCGCGTCTCAGCGTTGATCACTGCCGATGCAGAAGGTAGCTGGGCTTTCCATTGTCATCTTCTGTACCACATGGATGCAGGTATGTTCCGTGTCGTAAAGGTTTCCTGAGGAGTCATCATGTCAATCAGTCAGCATTCATTTCGTCTTGCCTGCGTGACGGTATGTCTATTCTCCAGTGCTGGTGCCTCCCAGGCATTTGCCCAGGATGGATATGATGCCCCGGCGTCATGGCCATCGCCCATGGCCGAACATCTCCAGTGGAGCGCAGTTTTCGATCGCCTGGAATATAGCCTTCCGGACAAGGGAGAGGACTCCCTGGTGTGGGATTTTCAGGCCTGGTATGGCGGAGATACCCACCGCGTCTATCTCAAGTCAGAAGGGGAGAATGTCCAAGGCGATGGTGAAGAAGCCGAGTTTGAATCCCTTGAGCTTCTCTACAGTCGCCTGGTTGCCGATTTCTGGGAGTTCCAGGTTGGAGCTGGCTATCAGGGTGGTGTGTTCAACGATGATCATGATGAAGGCGTATATGGGGTCTTCGGCTTTCAGGGGACCGCCCCCTACCGGATCGAGACGGATGCCGCAGTGCAGTACCGAGAGGAAGGTATCGTGACTGCCAGCCTGGAGCTTGAACATGATGTGCGCCTGACCCAGCGCTGGTATCTACAGCCACGTAGTGAAATGGTGTTCGCTGCCAATGAGTCCAGGCAGCAGGGGATTGGGACGGGCCTCAACTCAGTACGAATCGGCTTGCGTGCACGCTATGAGATAACTCGGCGGGTAGCGCCTTACGTCGGCATGTACTGGCAGAGAGAGTATGGCGAAACCGCCGATATGCAGCGTGAAGAAGGTGAGGATGTGGAGGATACGGCTGTCGTGGTCGGTGTGCGCATGATGTTCTAGAGGAGTCAGGATGGCAGTGACATTTTTCAATTGAATAGCGGTGGTGTAGTTGCGTGATCATGTTTTACATGAATATGCAGAATGGCCTTTTGATTGGGAGACTATGTCTTATGGTTTTGTACAATGTGATGATAATCTATTCCATTTTCAGGATGTTTTCAGGTTGTGTTGCCATGATGATAAGTGAACCCATAAAGAGATGATTTTCATGAAAACATCAACGCTGTTACTTGCTGCTACCATGACTTTTTTTACCGCTGTGACGCAGGCCAATGATGAGCATAGCCGTCTTCCGACTCTTTCGGCTGGAGTTTCAGAAACATATGGACTTGTGGCTGGAAAGCCATTGCGTTTCCAAATAGCCGTTGAACATGATGCAGTTCTAAAGATCAGCAGTCGACATTTTGCAGCTGATTCGAGTAAGAACAACCTGATGACTGCTGTGCTACGGGACCCACAAGGAAATGTCGTCGCGACAGCCTCTGATGATAATGGGCATTTTTCACTGGAGCAGGATGTCCAAGAAGGCTATTACCAATTGGAGGTCGCAGGAAATTCAATAAGTGGTTCGGCTGACGAAAATGGGCGTAGCTATTCTCTAAATGTTGCTTTTGAATAAGAGGTGGTTATGGCGAAAGATGATCAATGATAGGTTTAGTGTAAATTGCTGAGCGATATTTGAAAATTATTCATTGATGTTGTGTTGTAAATAAGGCGTCACTCTGGATCGTGTTGATGGCCGGCATTCGTCGGCCTTTTTTTTCGCTTTGGTTGACAGCCTTGTCATTGACTATTCTTGCCGTCTAAAAGGGGGGCGACATGAAGAAATTATTGTTGGGGATGTGTCTGGCATTCATGGTGCTGCTGGCAGCAGGGGCCGGAGTCATTTACTCCGGCGTCGTCAGTGTCGCGGCAGATGATCCGCATGGGTCATGGGTCCATGGAATTCTTGAAACGGCGCGTGAACGTTCGATCGAAAGCCACGCGAGTGATATCGCCGCGCCACCCCTCGATGATGAAGCCATGAAAGTGGCGGGGGCCGGCAATTATGCATCGATGTGTGCCTCCTGCCATCTCGCGCCAGGCATGCAAGAGACAGAGCTCAGCAAGGGGCTTTACCCCAGTCCACCGAATTTTGTATCTTCGGATATGCATGGTGAGCCTGAAGAGCGCTTCTGGGTCATCAAGCATGGGATAAAAGCCAGCGGAATGCCGGCATGGGGCAAGAGCATGCAGGATGAATATATCTGGCAGATGGTCGCTTTCATGCAAGAGCTACCGGACATGAGTGCTGCTCGTTATACGGCTCTTGTGGCAGCAAGTGATGGTCATCAACATGGCGGAGGCGAGACTGCACAATCACCGTCATCGCATCATGACGATGACACCCGCCAACCACATCACGCTAGGGAAGCTGATGGGCCTGCTGATTTACAAGACAGCCATGAGCCGGAGGGCAGTCATGAGCCGAAAGAGAATCATGAGCCGAAGGACAGTGGTCGGGCTGAGGATCATCCTCACTCATCACATGATGCAGAGCATCAACATTGAGGCCAGGGCCAGCATCAGGCATCGGAAGTGACGTACACGGCCAGCCGCAAACAACATGACCTGCCTGACAGGCGTACGATGCCAGAGCCGGCCTCAGCTTGAAGAGGTGGTGCACGGCGACATTCTCGATGTGCTGGCAGAGACGCCGGCATCCTGCGTGGCGATCAGCTGTCGCATCAGTGCCAACTGGCAGCAGGGCGAGCAACTCGCGAGACTCGTCGAGGTGATTCTTCGTCATCCACGCCTGCGAATCGTGATCGATGCCTGTGATGTCGAACGTCTGCCGTTGTCCACGCGCATCGTGTCGGGCAGCGGTCGCCATCAACTGGCCTGGCAGACCCTGTCACGTCACATGCTGGAGCCGGAATGGGGCATGCATGCCGTCCACTGGCGGGGCGAGAAGCCTGATAGGCCGGCATGGGTCAGCGCCTGTGAACCTGCGACGCTGACCCGATGTCTTGCCCGCCAGTTGCCTGGTCATGAGGTGCGTTGTCTGCCGCCCCTGATCCCGCAGGACCCCGGCTTCACGCTCGTCATCACGCCACGCACGCCCTGATTCCCCCGCACGTTCTCATTCTCATGCCGGCCATCGGCGTGAGCTGATGTGTGAGCCAATTCGCGAGCAGAGGCATGCCGTGCCGAATCACGCCGTCTGGGTAGCTTCCTCGACCCGCTCGGCGCGTTCGGCACGCTTGAGCATGCGATAGCGAGAGCGCACCTCGTCACGTTCCAGGTAGCAGCCTTGCAACCAGCGGCTGCCGCTGTCGCCCTCGAAGGCATCGCGGGCGTGCAGCAGGCGGCGATTGTCGAAGATGACCATGTCGCCGGGGGCATAGGTGAAGCGCATGGCGAAGCGCGGCTCACGCAACATGCGCTGTAGCGTCATCAGTGCCTCATAGGCGGTCTCGGTCTGCTCGAACGGCGCCATCATCGGCCCGCGCAGGAAGTCGGCGATTCGCACCTCCAGCAGTTCTCCTGCCTGACCCAGCACGATCATCGGCGAATACCAGACATGATCGGTATTGCGCGAGGTATTGGCGTAGCGCCAGTGCACCGTGGTGAGTGTCGCGTAGGCCTCGGGGTGTTCTTCCTTCAGCGCCGCCGCGATGGCGAAGCCATCCATCATCACCGCCATGCCGCCTTCCACGGTGTTCTCGAGACAGTAGAGGCATTGCAGGCCCGGCTGATATTCCCGGGTCGGCAGGTCCACATGCGGCGGCAAGGCGATGGAGGTATAGGCGTTCGAATCCGGGTTCTGGATTGCGCGGACATTGAAGAGGTGGCCGAAGTTGGTGGTGCGGATCGAGCCGATGCGCTCGGCGACCTTTTCGATGGCGCCTTCTTCCGTCGGCAGGTTGCGCAGGCGCACCAGTCCCTTGCCGAGCAGTTCGTGCAGGGTCGGATACAGAATCTCCGCCTCCTGCGCGCTGCCATGATCGGCCTCGGCCAGGCGGGCGGCATCGATGGTCGGCGGCTGTTCCAGCTGCTCACCGTGCCAGAGCGTCAGCGGCGGCAGTTCCGGCGGCAGCGCGTCCTGGTTGTCATAGTCATTGGCGCGCAGGAAGCCCGGGTGGAAGCGCAGGCGGCGGTCTTCTGGCGTGAACAGTACGCTGAGTGCGCCGTCCTCATCGATGCTGGCCTCGGCGATTTCCGGCCAGGCGGGAATCTGGGAGAGGTCCAGAATGCGTTCGCGCGTCGCCGGATTGACGGTGGTATCGTCCGCGGCGTTCTCGCGCAACCAGACACTATGAAAACGGCTGACGCGGCCATCGCTCCAGGTCACGCTCAGATAGCGTGCTTCGTGAACGACCTTCACGAGAGTCTCGTCAATTGGCCAGCTGTCGTAATCGGGTGTGATCGGGAGCGCCATGGAGAGTCCTTCCTTCTGTCAGGTGAGCGATTCCCCGACAGAATGGCAGCCCACGGCGCTCGCTACTGTGCCCAATTCGACACCGACTGTGCCCAATTCGACATCGCGTTGCGGGTATCGAGCGTGGATCACATCAGAGGACGTGGTGGCTGACGGCGTGCCTGGGTCGGGGTAATGCCGAAGCGACGGCGAAAGGCGCGGGTGAAACTCGAATGCGAGGTGAAACCGCAGGCCAGGGCGATATCGGTGACGCCATGGCGGGTATCGTGAAGCAGGCTGCGTGCGTGCAGCAGGCGACGCTCCCCATGATAGGCGCGAGGCGTGCAGCCGAGCCCTTGCTGAAAGCGGCGCTCCAGCTGGCGCCATGAGAGGCCGAGCTCCTCGGCGAGTGCCTCGATGCTGAGCGGGGCCTCCAGGGTGTTCTCCATGCGCGTGATCGCACGCCTGAGCAGCGGGTCGGCCAGATCGGCCGTCTGCTGACTGATGCCGCGCTGGCGGCTGGCCGGCAGGCGGCCCTGATCGAGAATCAGTTGTTCGCGTACCGCCTGATAGAGCGTCTGACCATGCTGGCGGCGAATCAGCTCCAGGCTCATGTCCAGCGGGGCGCTGCCGCCGGCGCAGAAGAAGCCATCGTCACTGATTTCATACAGTGACTCCACGGCGTCCACCTCATCGAAGCGCTGGCTGAATTCCGGCAGGCTTTCCCAATGCAGCGTCACCGTCTTGCCGGTGAGCAGGCCGGCACGCGCCAGCACGAAGCAGCCGGTGTCTACGCCGCCGAGCTGGCAGCCGCTATGGGAGCGCTCCTGTAGCCAGTGCAAGGTGCGGTCTTCCAGATAGGCTTCCGGGGCAAAGCTGGTGCACACCACCAGCTTGTCCACTGCGGCGAGGTCATCACGTGCGGTATCCACCGGCAGCACCATGCCGTTGGAGGCCTTGACCGACGCGCCATCCTGGCTTGCGAGTGTCCACTGATACAGGCGTGTTCCGCGCAGTCGATTGGCGATGCGCAGCGGCTCGATCATCGAGAACAACGCGACCATCGCGAAGCCCGGCAGCAGGAAGATACCGAGTTGGTGACGGTCAGCGGGGGCAGGCGAGGCAAGGGTGGCGGTCAAGGGCGCGATGCTGGTGGGCTGGTCAGACAACACGCCGTCTTCCGGAAGGCCGAAGGCATAGGACGCATCGGGCGGCGTAGCGCTGGAATCGTGTGAAGGCATGAGGATAGGCAACGACGACGTCGGGTGGCTCAGCAGTAGGGGATGGGCCTGACCTTAGCGTGTTCGCTACCTGAGTGCGAGAGGGGGGATGGCATGACGCGAGGGCTTCGGCGCGAGGGCTTCGGCGCGAGGGCTTCGGTGAGAGGGCTTCGGTGAGAGGGCTTTGGTGAGCGGGCTTTGGTGAGCGGGCTCCGTCCTGCTTGGCGCTCCTGATCAGGACAGGCAGGACGGAGCAATTCACGAATCATTGCGTTACAGCATCCTGAGGCAGTTGCGTCCTTCTTCCTTGGCCGCGTACATGGCTTCATCGGCGCGTGCGATCAACTGCTCGCGCGTGGCACTGTCATCGGGTTCCAGGCAGGTCATCCCGATGCTCAATGACAGGGGCAGACGTTGGCCAGCGTATTCCACGACACTGTCCTTCATGCGTTGTCGCAGCAGGTTGATGCGCGTGGCCGAGTCACTGAGCAGCGAGTCAGGCAGAATCGCCAGGAATTCCTCGCCCCCCCATCTGGCGAGGGTGTCGCCGGGCAGCAGAATCTCCTCGGCGAGCACGCTCAAGTGTTGCAAGGCAAGATCACCGGCGTCATGGCCATGATTGTCGTTGATCTTCTTGAAATGGTCGAAATCCAGCAGTGCCACGCACAGGGGGTGGTCAACCTCGGCGGTGGCCAGTGCCGCGATGCTGTCATCCAGTACTTGCTGGGCATGACGGCGATTGTAGAGGCCGGTCAGCGGATCGGTGATCGCGATCTTCTCGAGCGCCTGATGAGCTGCCTTCAAGGCATTGATGTCATTGGCACGCGCGACTTCGTGGCCGGCCCACAAGGCGATGAGACGTACCAGCTCGATGTCCTGAGCGGTGAAGGGCGGTACAGGGTCAGGACTTGAGAAGTTGAAGGTACCGTAGCGTTCACCATCCACGATCACCGGCGCCCCGATGTAGGCTTGCAGGTTGAAGTTGGCGTAGCAGGGGTGATTTCTGATTTCACTGTTTGCCACATGATGGAAGGCTTGTACGCTATCGGCCTTGTAGACGTGATCGCAATAGGTATCGCTGAGCGAGAAACTAAGTCCCGGCTCCAGCAGGTCTTCCGGGTGACAGGCACGCTGGACGACATAATCTCCGCCTTTGATGCGGCTGAAGATACCGATCGGCAGGCCGAAATGGGCGCAGCCCAGTTTCAGCAGCTCGTCGATGCGAGCATTGAAGTTGAGTTCTCGTGATGAGGTGATGGCATGCAGGCTGTGGAGGGTATGTTCCGCCGTCACGCGGCGTGAGACATCGCGGATCAGCCCGAACATGAAGATGTTGTCGCTGGTGGGGTCCTTGATGGGGCCGCCGAGCGTCTCCCCATAGAAATAGGTGCCATCCTGGCGTCGATAGCGAATGACTCGACCTTCCTTTTCGGGCGGGGCATCGACACGAAAGCGCCTCTGCCCCTGGCGCTCGAACTCATCGCTGGAGGCATACAGCATACGTGTCTGCTTGCCGATCAACGCTTCACGCGGGTAGCCGAATGCCTTCACCGCGCTGTCATTCAGGTAGGTGATGTGGCGCTGATCATCTGCAAGCAAGATGATGTCGTCGATCTGGCCCAGCATCTGGCCCAGCAGGGTTTGAATCATCTCAAAGCGTTGCATGACGCAGGCTCCTTGTGGGGTGCCGCTATCTCGGGAGAGGCATTCCTTGCCGCAGACATCCATCCTGTCGCCGGGAAGGCACGGTATTTCCGTCGTCAAGCTCAGGCTTCACGCCGGATGTTGTACGATACAGAATTCATATTATCGTATGAGGATGCAGACGCGTCTTGCTCTCATCCTGCCCGGCATTCGTATATTCAACGTAAAGGTAATGCAGTGCCAGAGGCCGCATCCGAAGATTCCCGCCACGCTCCTGTTGAACTTCATGGCTTCGTGCTGACACGTTATTGGCGGGACACGCCCGAGGGGGTGGTGATCAGCTTCTGGATTCGCACCGACGAAGGCGCCGTACGTGTCGAATGTGCACCCCAGGAAGTCGTCGCTTTCCTGCCCGCCGAACAGCAGGTACTGGCTCAGACACTGGTGAGCTTTGAGGCCGGCGCCGAGCTGCGTCCGCTGGCACTGGAAGACTTCCACCATCGCCCGGTGGTGGGGCTCTACTGTCGTGAATATCGCACCCTGGGCCAGCTGGCGCGCCGTTTGAAGGCGATTGGCGTCGACGTCTATGAAGCGGATGTTCGTCCGACGGACCGCTACCTGATGGAGCGTTTCATCACGGCAGGCGTCACGGCACGCGGCGAGCGCCAGCCTGATGGCAGCGTGAAGAATGCGCGCCTGACACCGCTTGAGGGCTATCGGCCACCGCTGCGCTGGGCATCGCTGGATATCGAGACCGATGCGCGGGGCAATCTGTATTCCATCGCGCTCGAGGGCTGCGGACAGCGTCAGGTGTACATGCTGGGGCCCCCCAATGGCGAGGAGAACGTCAGCCGCGATTTCTCGCTGGAGTACCGCGATAGCCGGCGTGAGTTGCTGCAATGCCTGCTGGACTGGGTCGCAAGGCATGATCCGGATGTCATCATCGGCTGGAACGTCATCCAGTTCGATCTGCGCATGCTGGTGCGGCTGTCAGAGGCCGAAGGTCTGCCACTGCGACTGGGGCGTGACGCCAGCGTGATGCAGTGGCGCTCTCATTCCCGCCAGGCCGAGCACTTCTTTGCCGAGATCGCCGGGCGTTGGGTGGTGGATGGCATCGAGGCGCTCAAGTCAGCCTTCTGGCATTTCGAGTCGTTCAGCCTCGAGAATGTCTCGCGTGAGCTGTTGCAGGAAGGCAAGGCCATCGATGACCCCTATGGCCGGCTGGACGAGATTCTGCGCATGTTCGCCGAGGACAAGCCTTCCCTTGCGCGCTACAACCTCAAGGATTGCGAGCTGGTCACGCGCATCTTCACGAAGACGCGACTGATGGAGTTTCTGCTCGCGCGGGCGGCAGCCACGGGGCTTGAGGCAGATCGCAGCGGTGGTTCGGTGGCGGCCTTCACGCATCTGTATCTGCCGAGATTGCACCGGCTGGGCAAGGTCGCGCCCAATCTGGGAGACGTGGTGGGGGAGGACAGCCCCGGCGGCTTCGTGATGGATTCCCAGCCCGGGCTTTATGACTCGGTGCTGGTGCTGGATTTCAAGAGTCTGTATCCCTCCATCATCCGCACTTTCCTGATCGACCCGCTGGGCCTGATCGAAGGGCTGCGTGGGTCGGAGAACAGCTCGGATGATGCCCCTGAGGCCGGTGTGCCCGGCTTTCTCGGCGCGCGGTTCTCGCGTGATCGACATTGTCTGCCAGGCATCGTCGCCGAGATCTGGCAAGCACGTGACGCCGCCCGCGCGGCGGGTGACGCCCCGCTGACCCAGGCGCTCAAGATCATCATGAATGCCTTCTACGGCGTGCTGGGATCACGCGGCTGTCGTTTCTTCGATCCACGGCTGGCGTCCTCGATCACGCGGCGTGGCCATCAGATCATCCAGCAGACGGTGGAGTTGATCGAGGCGCAGGGCTATCGCGTCATCTATGGCGATACCGACTCCACCTTCGTGTGGCTGGGCGCTGCGCATGAGGAAGCCGAGGCGAGCCGGATCGGCCGTGAGCTGGCGGCCCATGTCACCGACTGGTGGCGACGGCATCTCAAGGACAGTCTCGATCTCGACAGCGCGTTGGAGCTGCAGTTCGAGACCCACTATCAGCGCTTCGTGATGCCGACCATTCGCGGGGCCGAAGAGGGCAGCAAGAAACGCTACGCCGGACTGCAACAGACAGGCTGCAGCGGCCAGACGGAACTGGTGTTCAAGGGGTTGGAGTCGGTGCGTTCCGACTGGACGCCGCTGGCCAAGACCTTCCAGCAGGGACTTTATCGCCGCATCTTCGAAGGCAGCCCCTATCAGGAGTATCTGAAAGGCTACGTGCAGGATTACCTGCAACGCCATGCCCATGGCGCGGCGGACACCACGGATGTCGAGGCCTTGATCTACCGCAAGCGACTGCGGCGCAAGCTCGACGATTATCAGCGCAACGTGCCGCCCCATGTCCGTGCGGCGCGTCTGGCGGATGACGAGAACCGCCGGCGGGGCCTGCCGTTACGCTATCAGCGCGGCGGCTGGATTCGCTATGTGATGACCACCTCCGGCCCGGAACCCGTCGAATATCTGCGCTCGCCCATTGATGTCGAGCACTACCTGAGTCGTCAGCTCAAGCCCGTCGCCGATGGCATCCTGCCGTTCGTCGACGATGATTTCGATCGGCTGCTGGATCGTCAGATGATGCTGTGGTGAGGCTTACGGCCACAGGAGTGGCCCATGAGCGGGGGTGTTCCTATCGGGGAGTGGTGCAAGAAGAGGGGGGGGGCGCGCGACGGCATCTATAGTCGTTATTCCGTAGTGATAATATTTCTCATTATTTCTTGCATTAAAGTATGCGCGCCGTAAGATTCTCTTTCGGCGCAGTCACATGACCTGCGTCGCCGCCTTTTGGTGGCGGTCTGATTGCCATGATGTCCGGGAGCAGGTGTGACGTTACTGAAAGTGGTTCTTACCCAATATCGCTGGTCCTTTCTTGGTGTGATCTTTCTGAGCCTTGTCAGTGCAGGGCTAGGCATCGGTGTCATTGCCTATATCAACCAGCGACTCATCGCGCATTCTGCCACCGTCCCCCTGGACGAGGGGCTTGCGGCCCATGTCGGGGTGCTTCCGGAGTTTCTTGGGCTGATTCTGCTGTTGCTTGCGATCACGCTGGGGGCACAGTTGGCATTGACGACGCTGGGGCATCATTTCGTGCATGGACTGCGCGGGCGTTTGGTCAAGCAGATCCTCGATACTGATATCGAGCGGCTCGAGCAGCTCGGCAGCGCCAACCTGCTGGCGAGTCTTTCGAGTGACATCCGCAACATCACCCTGGCGTTCGTGCGCCTGCCAGAACTGGTACAAGGCATCGTGCTGACCCTAGGAGCCGTGTTCTATCTTGGCTGGTTGTCTCTCGGCATGATGTTGATCACCGCCATCTGGGTGACCTTGACCATTATGGGGGGCAGCTGGATGGTCACGCGAGTCTATCGCCACCTGGCCGAGGTGCGTGAAGCGGAGAGTCGCCTTTATGCCGACTATGAAGCTGTCATCGACGGGCGCAAGGAGCTGGCGCTCAATCGTCCACGTGCGCGTGACTATTTCGACACCAGCTACAGTGTCAATGCCTGTGAGTATCGCCATCACGTCGTGCGCGCGGACACCTACCACCTGAGCGCCGTCAACTTCTCCAACATCATGATGCTGGGCGCCATCGGTATTGTCTTCTATCTGGCCAATGGCCTGGGATGGGCCAGTGGTGAAGTCGCCGCGACCTTTTCCTTGACTCTGCTGTTTCTGCGCACGCCCTTGATCCAGGCCGTGGGGGCATTGCCCACCTTGCTGGGGGCTGATGTGGCCTTTGCCAAGCTGCGCAAGTTGGCATTGGCACCGGTCAACGCCGATTTCGCGTCTCCTCGACATCCTGAGCCGCGCGGACATGATTCAACCGCAGGCACTTCGGCCGAGTCTGACTGGCAGACCCTGAGTCTACAGGGTGTCTGCTTTCGCTACGCCGGCCGCGAGAATATGGGACAGGACATTGCGAACAATGACACGCAGGCCTTCTGCGTCGGTCCGCTGGATCTTACCCTCAGGCGCGGAGAGCTGGTCTTCCTGATCGGTGGCAATGGCAGTGGCAAGTCGACCCTGGCCAAGCTTCTGACCGGCCTCTATCGGCCAAGCTCAGGCACGCTCTTGCGGGACGGGCACCCGATAGGCGAAGACGAGCGGGAAGCCTGGCGTCAGCAGTTCTCGGCGGTCTTCACTGATTTCCATCAGTTCGATCGCCTGCTGGGTCCGACCGGTGGGCCGGCAGACCCGGCATTGATCGCGCAGTGGGTCGACTACCTGCAGATGCGCGAGAAGCTGGTGCTTGAGGAAAACCGTGTGATCAATACCGAGCTGTCTCAAGGGCAGCGCAAGCGACTTGCGCTGTTGATGGCAGTGGCAGAGCGTCGCGACATCGTGTTGTTGGATGAATGGGCGGCAGATCAGGACCCGCAATTCCGCCGCATCTTCTATCGTGATCTGCTGCCGCGTCTGCGCGAGATGGGCAAGACGGTCTTCGCCATCAGTCACGATGATCATTATTTCGGGCAAGCGGATAGATTGTTCGAGATGCGCGCCGGCAAGTTGCAGGAGTTGTCGGGTGCCCAGCGTGATCGTATCAGTCGGGACGCTGTGGCGCGCCTGGATGAAGCGTGACCGGGAAGACGAAAGCGCATACCTGCCGATGCCCTGCAAGACGTCACACGGGCTGGGCATCGTCTGAGCGCTGGGCAGAAGAACATGGACGAAGATGGAAGACGCGATGCAGGTAGCAGGCGCAAGAAGTCGCAACGCCAGGACGTGAGCCCAGGAGACGGTCTCATGTGATGTGTCAGGGATGATGTCCGGCTGCAGAGTGAATCGCCTTCGGGGTGTTGCAGTCGGTAAGACGCGCCATTCTCGGGATTGCATGCAGGTGCATGCAGAACGGTGTGTCACCGCAAATTACATTTGTTGAATACGAATCATCCTAATTCCATTCCGCATTGGATATGAGCGTGCCAGTGAGAGACGCCACGAGACGGAAGGGGAGATTGACCATAAACGATCGTTACAAGGGAACACGACATGCCAAGATACCTATCATCACGACAGGCAGCTGCCCGGCCGGCACCTGCACCGTATTCATATGCCGCTCTGTCACAAGCCCCACTGTCTCACACCATACGGCTCTGCATCGCGGCATGGCTCCTGTCACAGTCCGCCATCGTGCTGGCCGCCGAGACCGATGACACCATGGTCGTGGTCGGAACGGCACTGAAAGTCGATGCGCCGCTGGTGGAGACGCCGCGTCCGGTCTCGACGGTCAATCGCGAAGAGCTCGACACGCGTAACGTCCAGCAGCTCGATGAAACCTTCCGCTACCGTGCCGGCGTCCTGTCTGGCCATTATGGATCCGATAACAATACCGACTGGTTTAAGGTGCGTGGCTTTGATCAATCCACCTATCAGGATGGCCTGCGCATCTACCGTGAAGGGTTCTATCAGTGGTTGCCGGAGACCTGGGGCCTGGAGCGGGTCGATCTGTTCAAGGGGCCTTCCTCCATCCTCTATGGGGAGGCGCCTCCTGGCGGTCTGATCAATGCCATCAGCAAGCGCCCGACCGATGAGCCCCAGACGGAACTGCAGCTGCAGATCGGCAATCGCGGTCTTCGCCAGACGGGGCTCGATACTAGTGGTTATCTGAGCGAGTACGGGGATGTGCGCTATCGTCTGGTAGGGCTGTATCGCGAACGTGATGGGGATCTGGATCATACTGAGAACGAGCGCTACTACTTCGCACCGAGCCTGACCTGGGACATTTCGGATGCGACCCAGCTGACGCTACTCGCCAGCCTCCAGAAGGATGATGGCGTACCTACCAACGCTTTCAAGCTGGCCTATGGCACCAATGATGATACGCCGTTCGGCAAGGTGGACCCGCAGACCAATTACAGTGAACCGGGGTATGACAAGGATGAGCGTACCCAGACATCCCTGGGCTATGAGTTGCGCCATCAAGTGAACGACACCTGGGCGCTGGAGCAGGATTTCCGCTATAGCCAGCTGGATCTCGACCTGATCAGCAGCTACATCCTCTATCAGTCCTCGGCGCGCGAAGGTCAGCGGGGGCTTCTGTACCGCGAGGGCACCATCGACAGCTATACCGTCGACAACCGGGCCATCGGCAAATGGTATGGCGAGCGCACCGAGAACACCTTGCTGCTGGGCGTGGATTATCAGAATCTGAGCCTGTCGGGCAAGGAAGCGGATGACTATGCCTTCGGCGACCCGATCGATCTGTTTGATCCGCAATACGGCAATTACACCGCATTGAGCGATGAACAGATCACGCGGCGCGATATCGACAAGGAGCAGATCGGTCTCTACGTGCAGGATCAGCTGCGCATCGACGACAAGTGGGTACTGCTGGCGGGGGTGCGCTACGACCAGGCCGAGACCGAGAACGTCAATCAGACGACGGGGTCTCGTGAGCGCTCCGATGATGACGAGATCAGCTGGTCGGGCGGGGTGATGTACCTGAGTGACTTCGGCCTCAACCCTTATCTGAGCTATACCGAATCCTTCGAGCCGATCAGCGCGACCGATGATCGCGGTTCGCTCTATGAGCCTCGCGAAGGTCGTCAGTGGGAGCTGGGCGCCAAGTACCAGCCTGCGGGCTGGGATGGGTATCTTACGGCTGCCGTCTTTGAACTCACCGAGGACAATACTCTTGTCACCACCGGAGGTTTTCAGGTTCAGGAAGGGGAACGCCAGTCGCGTGGCTTCGAGCTGGAGATGGTCGGTTATCTGACGGACCATCTCAAACTGACTTCAGCGTACACTTATACCGATGCACGCTTGGAAAACGATGTGCGTGCCCCGCTGATACCGCGCCATCAGGCCTCCAGCTGGCTGGATTACGCCTTCGAGCGTGGTGCCCTGGAGGGGCTGCGTCTGGGGGCGGGTGCCCGTTATGTCGGCGAATCAGTGGATGGCGATGCCACCGTGTCCGACTATCTGCTGTTCGATGCGATGGTCGGCTATGACTTCACTCGCGAGTTGAGTGCGCAGGTCAATGTCAGCAATCTCACCGACAAGGAGTATGTCGCCAGTTGCAGTTATTGGTGCTATTACGGAGAGTCTCGCAGCATCATCGGGAGTCTGACCTATCACTTCTGAGGCAGCTGGCTGCTTTTGAGTGCTGATGCTCGTGAGAGCATGGCAATCTATCAACGACAAGGCCTCGCAGGCAGCTACCTGCGAGGCCTTGTCGTTCCTGAGGCATTGTCATCTTGAGACATGCGCGTTTGGGGCATGGTTACCGCTTGCTACATCAGCGCCAAGTGATTGTCCCAGTGGGTATTCGCCAGCCGCACCGGGCCAAGCGCCGGCAGCCCCTCCTCATCGATCAGCAGCCACTCGCCACGACCATTGCTGACCACGAAGCCTGCCGGCGTCTGCTGCGTGGCCGGCACGGCTAGAACGCCTGCACAGTCAGCAAAGTCCAGAGTCGTGTCCAGCTCTCCCGTCGCGAGATTCCAGAGCGTGATCAGATTGCCGCGCGGGGCGGTCGCCACGGCCAGTCGCCCATCGGGGGAGACGGCGATGCTGGCGATGTACTGCTTGAATTGTGGGACGTATTCCCGCGGCAACGGCAGTTCCTGCAAGCGGTCACTGCCGGGATGCTTCATCACCACCAGCGGGCGGTGGTCCGCCGCGGGGCCCTGGTACTGATAGCCCGCGACGATGGTGCCCTCACGGCTGACGTCCAGGTGGCGCAATGACAGCTGGTGATGGGAGGGCTCGCCTTGCCATCGTACCTCACCCGAGACACGGTCGAGCAAGGTCAGATTCGACTGCATGCTGTCCAGGTTGAGCTTGACCCGACCGGTGTCAGGCCGCGTCAGGATCCCGCCATTGGCGATAATCAGCTGCTGGCCATCCGGATGCAGGCGAATTTCATGCGGGCCGATCCCGCCACTGGCGAACTCGCCGATCCGCGCGAAGTCGCGATTCACGTCGTAGATGCCGATGCGGCCTTCTCCGGGCGCGATGGCATTCTCGGTGGTGTAGAGCAGGCCGCCATCCGGGCTGAATACGCCATGCCCATAGAAGTGGCGGTCCGGTGCGGCTTCGATGCGTGCGATCCGCTCACCGCTATCGAGGTCGAAGACATTGATTTCCGTCCCCGGACGCCGTGAGAAGATCAGCGCCCACGGCTTGTGAGGATGTCGGGTGGCGCCGTGGGCGCGCTGGCGTATCGGCTGGCGCCAGCGCTCCACTCCCTGATAACTGGTGCAGCTGGCAAAGTGCTGCCCTGTGTCATCGTCACATGCCGAGATGGCCACACCGAGTGGCTCGCGCCCCTGGGCACTGGCGGCGTTGTTGCCGCCCGCCACGGCCATGCCGCCGGGCATGCCCATCAGGGGCGTGCAGGCCAACGCCTTGAGCAGCTGACGTCGCTGGCGGGCGTCGGCTGCGTGTGTGTCTGTCATGCCGTGAGGCATCTCGCCTGGCCCCTTGTCAGTTGTCATTCGCCGCTCTCAATTCACCATTCGCCACTGCCATTCACAATTCCCCGCCCTGATCAGTCGCCATCGGTGCTGTTGAAGCCCAGTGACAGGCCAAGCGCCGGGTTGAGCGTGTCGGCAAAACCGGCCTGCAAGGTCTCGACATGGATCATGGCCTGCTGCAGCTCACCATTGCGCGGGTCATCGCGCAGTATGCCGGCGAGGTCATCCGGCAGGGCGGCGAAGGCCTGCCGGGCATCGACGAAATCGCTGGTGGTGGAGGCCACCATGCGCGGGTCGACCTGGCCATTCAGGTAGCCTTGAATGCCAGCGGCCTCGTCATTGCCGAGCCAGAGGCGTTCCATCATCGCCAGGGTCGCCGCGATGTTGGCAAGCCCCATGCCGCCGCGCCAGGACTCAGCCGCATAGGGGTTGGCCGTGCCGCCGTTGTCGAGGCCGATCGGCCGGCGCAGTTTGCGGTCCTTGATGGCTTCCAGCTGCACGGTCAGCGCGCGAACCAGAGACAGCACGGCGTCACGAGAATCGCTGAAGGCGCCAGTGCCTTCGGCCAGTTGCGGTGCGAACTGCTGCCACTCATCACGCAGCGTCTTGCCGGTATTGGCGGCGTAGGCGGTGTTGGCCGTCATCAACTCGCAGCGGCGCGAGTCGGCCGTCAGGGGCGAGTCGGCATAGCGGGCATCGAACAGCTGATACTCCACGCTGCCCAGCCCCTGCATGACGATGGATTGCTCCGCCAGACTCTCGACCGTGATCGGGACATCACCGGCGAGCAGGGCGCGGGTCTTGCGCGCGACCAGATCCTTCTTGTCCGGCCAGAAATACAGCTGCCACTGACGCGAGTTCTGCAGGATCGGGCCCATTTCCACCCAGTTGACCTGATTCAGCCCCAGCATGGCGCTGCGCCAGTCCTGCTTGAGGGTGTCGAGGCTGACGTCACCCTCGGCGGAGCAGAACGCCTGAGTATGCTGCGCGAGCTGTTGCAGGCGGCTGGCAAGTAGCTGGTGCGCCTCGCTCAGCGTGTCAGCGGCAAACTGGCTGACGGCCGCTGCGCTGTTGGTGTCTGTGGCGGCGTCTGTGTTGGCAGCAGAAGAGTCCGTCGCCGCCAGTGTGCTCGTAGGCAATAGCGCGGCGCCCAGCAGTGTCATGCCACAGGCCATCAGGGCCAGGGGCGAGGTCTTGCGCAGGGCAGGTTTCATCGGGGTTGCAGCTGGGGTGAAGGTGGCGCGGGGCATGAACGGGTATTCCTTGTCAGAGAGTCTCGAGGAAGCGCAACAGGGCTTCACGCTGGTCAGTCGGCAGGGCCACGACGGCATCGCGGCTTGGCTGGGCTTCGCCGCCATGCCAGAGCACGGCCTCGAGCAGGGTGCGTGCACGGCCATCATGCAAGAAGCCCGTGGCAGGGTTGACCGTCTGGGCCAGGCCGATGCCCCACAAGGGCGGCGTGCGCCATTCCTGGCCGCTGGCCTCGAATTCGCGGCGATCATCCGCCAGTCCTTCGCCCATGTCATGCAGCAGCATGTCGCTGTAGGGCCAGATCGTCTGCTCGGCCAGTTGTTCCGCCACGCCGCCGGACTGGGTGGTCAGGCGAGGACGGTGGCAGCTGGCGCATTCAAGCTCGCGGAACAGTTGCTCGCCTTGGCGCACCGTCGGGTCATCGATATCACGTCGGGTGGGCACGGCCAGATTGCGCGAGTAGAAGGCCACGTTGTCCATCACGTTGTCGTCGACCTCGATCTCCCCCCCATCGGGCAATGTCTTGCACTTCTGGAGCGGGGTGCAGTCGGTGGAGCTGACCAGATGGGAGGTCAGCCCCATGTCACCGGCGAAGGCCTTGGCGCTCTGCTGTCGCACATCGGGCTGACCGGCCTTCCAGCCGAAACGGCCCATGACCTCGCGTTGCTCGGCGAGTGACCAGACAGTATTGGCGCGCCCGCTGATGCCGTCGCCATCCGCATCCTGCGGGTCGGCCCACTCGAGCAAGTTCTCGTCGCTGACCGCCTCGAGCAGCCCCAGCCCCACCATGCCGGGGGCGAGACGTGGGGAGAGCGCGATGGCGCCCGGGTCACCGAAGCCGGGTTCGACGATGGAATAGCGCGGCTTGCGCAACGCGATGACTTCCCCGTCCGCCAGAGTCACCGTCACATCCTCGTAATCCACCTGCATGCGGCCTTCGCGCTCGATGCCGGGCACGGCGGCATTCTGCAGCTGGGTGCCATAGACAGGATGCGGCATCACCCCGGCGATACGCCGGAATTCTCGCTCCTCATCGCTCCAGCTGTCCTCGTGGCTGTCCGGCAGACCCAGGCGCAGGAAAAGGCCCACCGAGGGATCGCCCTCGGCCGGCAGGCTGCCGCGGCCATCCTTGACGTGGCAGTTCTGGCAGGCGTTGGTGTTGAACAGCGGGCCGAGGCCATCGCGCGCGGTGGTGCTGGCGGGCGCGATCACCCAGGGGCTCTTGAAGAAGCTGTTGCCGACACTGAAGGACAGGCGCTGATCGAAGCTCAGGTTCTTGGCCGGCAGGGAGTAGGCATTGGTGTCGTGCTTGGGCACGCTGCCGTCGCCACCGCTTCTGTCGGTGACCTGCAATGGCAGTTCGGCCAGATACGCGCTCACGGTCAGCGCTGGCTGGGCGGCCTGTGCTACGCCCAGCGGCAGGGCGGCAAGCGTGATGGCGAGAGACAACGCGTGGAGTGTGGGGTGTTTCGGGACGACGTGTGGCATCAATGTAGGTCCTGGCTTGCGCGGTCAGGCTGCAGGTTCTTCCGGTGCTGCGCAGCAGCCTGAAAGAATCAGCAGACGCGCATCAAATGCTGGCGCGAAAAGCATCAACGCCCGAACCTGTGCGTAGACGGGTTCGGGCGTGGGGCTGCGCTGCATGGGGAGGATCAATCGTCACCCCATGGACTGGCAATCTCGAGCGTGTGCTTAGAACTCATGGTCCGCGGTATCGGCCTTCATGCCGCTGATGCCGACATCGCCGGCGATCTCTTCGATCAGGCGGGTCTGGGCGACCAGATCCTGAATGCTGGCATTGATGATCTCGGCGCCTTCGGCATTGCCCGGGGCGATCATCTGGTCAAACTTCATGCCGCCCTCGGCTTCTGCCGTGTCGACCATCACCTGCAGCTGGCCCATGGTGGTGTCCAGTGCCTCGTGCATCTTCTTGGCCAGTTCCGGATCATTCTGGGCGACGAGTGCATGCAGTGACGGGCCTTCGAAGGTGCGACCGTCTAGGGTCACGTACTTGCCTTCGTAGACGTTCTGGATGCCCTTGGCATTGTAGAAGTGCGAGTAGTGGGTGTTGTCGGAGAAGCAGTCATGCTCGTCTTCATAGGAGTTGGCTTCCAGCGCGACCTTCATGCGCTCACCGGCTAGCTCCCCCAGTGACAGGGAGCCCATGCCGAACAGCATCTTCTCGAGGCCTTCACCGGCCGGCAGCGAGGTCAGTTCCGCGCGGTAGTTGTCCTTCTCGCCCTGCGCCCACTGGCCGACCATGTATTCCAGGTCACTGATCAGCAGGTCGTTGGCGGCCAGCAGGTAGGCGCCACGACGGTCACAGTTGTCGGCGGTACAGGCATCGCCCTTGGCGAAGTCGGTCGCCGGGCGCTCGCCGGCACCGGCCTCAAAGCCGTGCATGTCCTGACCCCAGAGCAGGAATTCGATGGCATGGTAGCCGCTGGCCACGTTGGCCTCGAAACCGCCCAGCTCGTTGAGGGACGCCAGCAGCTCCGGCGTGATCTCGGTGGTGTCGATCTTGTCGGCACCGATCTGCACGCTGTCGCTGGCGATGATGTTGGCGCTGGCACCCGGGTTACCCAGTTCGGCCTGATAGCCGTCGCCTTCGACGTAATCGATCAGCCCTTCATCCAGCGGCCAGGCGTTGAGCTGACCTTCCCAGTCATCGACGATGGCATTGCCGAAGCGGAACACTTCACTCTGCTGATACGCCACGCGCGCCTGCTTCCAGGCGGCACGTGCCGCGGCCAGCGTCTCTTCGGACGGCGACTCGATCAGCGCGGCATTGGCGGCGCGCAGGGCATTGGCACTGGCCAGGGCATCGCTGTAGGTGGCATGTGCGACGTTGGCGTACTGGGCGACGACAGCGTCGGCCGTCAGCGCCTTGTCATGCGCGTCGCCATGATGCTCTGCCAGAGCGGCACCGGTGAACATGGAGGCTGACAATGCGATGGCAGCTGCCAGCGGCTTGCGTGAGGCAAAACGGAAAGAGGCAGTCATGTGGATCCCTTGATCGGTCTGTTGTTATGCAGTGCGCGCAGAACGGCAGTGCGTGGGGCCGCTCGAGAGGGGGCGGGAAGTCATTACACGATCTCTCGATGGTCGGCCCGCATCTCACTGGATCATATTGAGAACCTTTATTATTTGCAATCGACAAAACGTGCGTCTTGCAACGCAGGGGGGGCACTGGCTGCAATGCGGCAATGCCCTGCTCATCACCAGTGGCTGCCCGAGCAGGGCGATTGGCATGCTATGGCAGAGCAGGATAGAGCAGGTCAGGTCAGCCCAATCGGCTTTGGTCAGGCCATGGCAGAGCGTGTCAGAGCGTTTCAGGCCAGCCCCGCGGCCTGTATCAGGGCGCGCGTATAGTCCTCGCGGGGGTTGCCGAGCACTTCTGCCGTCGTGCCCGTCTCCACCAGGCGTCCTTCACGCAACACCATCACCCGATGGGACAGCGCGCGTACCACCGCCAGGTCATGACTGATGAACAGATAGCTCAGGCCACGGCGTGTCTGGAGTTCACGCAGCAGGGCAATCAGCTGTTTCTGCACGCTGCGGTCCAGTGCCGAGGTCGGCTCATCCAGCACCAGCAGTCTGGGCTCGAGGATCAGGGCGCGCGCCAAGGCAATCCGCTGACGTTGGCCGCCGGAGAACTCGTGGGGATAGCGATCGGCACATACCGAGGGCAGTTCGACTTCCTCCAGCACCTGCGCCACACGCTGGCGAACCTCGTCTTCGCTGAGCGTTGGATGATGAAAGCGCAGACCTTCACTGATGATGTCCGCCACCGGCATGCGTGGCGACAGCGAGCCGTATGGATCCTGGAAGACGATCTGCATCTGACGGCGACGCAGGCGCAGCGTGTTGCGATCCAGCGTATCGATGCGTTCGTTCTCGAGGTGGATCTCGCCCTTGGCGGCCTGCAGCTTCAAGAGCGCCAGGGCGAGTGTCGTCTTGCCGGACCCCGATTCCCCGACCACGCCGAGCGTCTCGCCGCGGGCCAGTGTCAGATCCAGCGGATGAACGGCGACGAAGTCCGCGGGGCGCTTCTGGAACAGCTTCTTGCTGCGAGCGAAGCGCACCTCCAGCTTGCGCGCGGCGAGAACCGGTGTCGCGGCGTCCTCGGCACTCAAGTCGCTGGCGAGGCCTTCGGGTTCGGCGGCCAGCAGCTCGCGGGTGTAATCGGCCTGTGGCGCATCGAATACCTCGTCGACGCGCCCTTGCTCGATGCATTCCCCGTCGCGCATCACGATCACGCGGTCGGCATGACGGCGCACCAGATTGAGGTCATGGCTGATCAGGACCATCGCCATGCCCTGGTCGCGGCGCAGGCGATCCAGCAGCTGGAGTATCTCCTGCTGCACGGTGACATCCAGCGCCGTGGTCGGCTCATCGGCGATCAACAGCGGTGGCTGATTGGCCATCGCCATGGCGATCATCACGCGTTGGCGTTGCCCGCCGGAGAGCTGGTGTGGCCAGGCGTCGATCAACTCCTCGGGACGCGGCAGCTGCACCTGGCAGAGCAGTTCCAGCACGCGCTGGCGGGCGGCATTGCCGCGCAGTCCCTGCTGGAGGCGCAGGCTTTCACTGATCTGTTCGCCGACACGCGTCAGCGGGTTGAGCGAGGTCATCGGCTCCTGGAACACGAAACCGATCTGGCCGCCGCGCACCCGCTGCCACTGGCGTGGCGTCAGGGCGGCGAGATCCAGCGTCTTGCCGTCAGGCCGCGTGAATTCGCGCTGCCCGGTGACATGGGCATGCCCCGGCAGCAGGCCAAGACTCGCCAACAGGCTGACGGACTTGCCCGACCCGGACTCGCCGACGATGGCCAGACATTCCCCCCGTCGGACCTCAAGGGAAAGATGCCTGACGACGGGTGTCTGGCCGAAGCGGATGCAGAGATCGTCGAGTCTCAGCACGCTGGCAGCGGTGCCGGTGTTGTCCGCAGGTGAAGAGGGATGACTCATGCGTTCTGCTCCCGGTCACTGATATGACGTGGGTCGAAGGCATCGCGCAGCCCTTCGCCGATGAAGACCAACAGCGTCAGCATGATGCCGAGGCTAAGGAAGGCGGTCATGCCCAGCCACGGTGCCTGCAGGTTGTTCTTGCCCTGGGCGACCAGCTCGCCCAGCGAGGGTGAGCCTGCTGGCAGGCCGAAGCCAAGAAAATCCAGCGCGGTCAGGGTGGTGATGGCGCCGGTGAACAGGAAGGGGATGAAGGTCAGGGTGGCGACCATCGCGTTGGGCAGCACATGACGCCACATGATCAGCCGCGAGGGCAGACCCATGGCCCGGGCGGCACGCACGTATTCCAGATTGCGAGCGCGCAGGAATTCGGCGCGCACGATATCGACGATGCCCAGCCACGAGAACAGCAACATGATGCCGGTCAGCCACCACAGGTTCGGCTCGACGATGCTGGCGAGAATGATCAACAGGAACAGCACCGGCAGGCCGGACCACACCTCGATCAGACGCTGGCCGATCAGGTCGACCTTGCCGCCGAAGTAGCCCTGCACGCCACCGATCACCACCCCCAGCACCAGCGAGCCCGCCGTCAGTACCAGCGCGAAGATCACCGACAGCCGGAAGCCATAGATGACGCGCGCCAGCACGTCACGGCCCTGATCATCGGTGCCCAGCCAATGACGGCCATTGGGGGCCGACGGCGCCGGAGAGCCCAGATTCAGATCCAGGGTGTCGTAGGAGTAGGGAATCAAGGTGTTGAGCATGAAGCCCTGCGCCTCGATGGCCTCGATCACATAGGGGTCGCGATAGTCGGTGGCGGTGGGCAGGAATCCGCCGAAGGTGGTCTCCGGATACTCGTGCAGCATCGGCAGATAGGTCTCGCCCTGATACTCGACCAGGAGCGGACGGTCATTGGCGATCAGCTCGGCCCCCAGCGAGAGCACGAACAGCACGCCGAAGATCAGCAGCGACCACCAGGCGCGACGGTTGTCACGAAAGGCCGCCATGCGCCGTCGGGTGATGGGCGACAGGCGTGAGGCACGCGGGCGTTGCTTCGCTTGCTGGCTTTCGTCGCTTACGTCGTGAGCGGGTGTCTCGTGAAGCGTTGTCTCGTGACGCATATCAGGCCTCCCGTGTCGCGAAGTCGATGCGCGGGTCGATCCACACATACATCAGATCAGAGACCAGCTTCAGGATCAGACCGATCAGGGTATAGAGATACAGGGTGCCGAAGATCAGCGGGTAATCGCGCTGCAGGACAGCCTCGAAGCCGAGCAGTCCCAGGCCGTCGAGGGAGAAGATCACCTCGATCAGCAGCGAGCCGGTGAAGAAGATGCCTACCAGCGCCGCGGGCAGCCCGGCGATGATGATCAGCATGGCGTTGCGGAAGACATGCCCGTAGAGGATGCGGTTCTCGCTGGCCCCCTTGGCGCGTGCCGTCAGGACGTATTGCTTGTGGATCTCGTCCAGGAAGCTGTTCTTGGTCAGCATCGTCAGGGTCGCGAAGCTGCCGATGGCGGAGGCCAGCACGGGCAGGGCGATGTGATGGAAGTAATCCAGAATCTTGCCGGCGGTGGACAGCTCCTCGAAGTCCGGCGAGGTCAGCCCCCTGAGCGGGAACCAGTCCAGATAGCTGCCGCCGGCGAACACCACGATCAACAGGATCGCGAACAGGAAGCCCGGAATGGCGTAGCCGACGATGACGACGCCGGAGGTCCAGATGTCGAAGCGCGAGCCATGCACCAGTGCCTTGCGGATACCCAGCGGGATCGAGACCAGATAGACCAGCAGCGTGGTCCATAGCCCCAGCGAGATGGAGACCGGCAGGCGCTCCAGCATCAGGTCGATCACCGGGCGATCACGGAAGAAGCTGTCGCCGAAATCGAACTGCGCGTAGTCGACGACCATGTCGGTGAAGCGTTCCCAGACCGGCTTGTCGAAGCCGAGCTGCTGCTCCAGCTCCTCGATCAAGGCCGGGTCGACCCCTGAGGCGCCGCGATAGGTCGAGGAGCCACCGCCACCGCTGGTGACACCATCACCGCCGCCACTGTTGAGGCGGGTGCTGGCACCGGCACTCATGCCGTCCAGACGTGACATCAGTTGTTCGATCGGGCCACCGGGGGCGGCCTGAACGATCAGAAAATTCAGCAACAGGATTCCGAGCAGCGTCGGAATCATCAACAGAATCCGGCGCAGAATATAGGCACCCAATGGCAATCTCCCTGCGTGCCCCTCATCGCCGGCATCTGATGTGCGGTGCAAGGGACATCGGTTATTGGTGTCGTGGACGCATCAGCAAGGCGTCAGTCCCGCCAGGCGTCTATGCCTGGCATATGCGCCGAGCGTGTTCTTCAGGCTTGCTGAGCAGGCATGTTCACCCGGCTTATTCACCTGGTTCATTCTCCCGGTTCGAGTGATGCATCCTTGTCGGGCTCGATCCACCAGCTGTCCAGGCTTAGCTGGTATTCCGGGAAGGGCTGCGGATAGCCGAACTTGTTCCAGAGCGCGATACGCGTCGCCGCCAGGTGCCACTGGGGCACGACATGGAAGCCCCAACGCAGTACGCGGTCGAGTGCCCGTGTCGCGCTGAGCAGGTCTTCGCGGGTCTGCGCCTGAATCAGGGCATCGGTGAGCGCGTCCACCACTGGGCTTTTCAGCCCGATCAGATTGCGTGAGCCGGCCACGTCGGCATAGTCGCTGGTCCAGTATTCACGCTGCTCGCTGCCGGGGCTGTTGGATTGCGGATAACTGCCGACCACCACGTCGAAGTCGAAGCTGCGACGGCGGTTGATGTACTGATTGACGTCGACGGTGCGAATCCGCGCCTTGATGCCGATGCGCGCCAGATTGCGAATCCACGGCTGGATGATGCGCTCGAACTGGGTGTCGTAGTTGAGCACCTCAAGCGTCAGCGGCTTGCCGCTGCTGCGGCTGACCAGCTGGCCCTTGACCACTTCATAACCCGCTTCGCGCAGCAGCCCCAACGCCTTGCGCAGGCGAGGGCGCAATTCCTGTGGCTCATCGATCGGCAGGGGCTTGTCGAAGACCGCGCTGGGCAGCTCATCCTTGAAGGGCTCAAGCAGCGCGAGTTCCTTGCCGGTGGGCATGCCATCCGCGGCCATGTCCGAATTCTCGAAATAGCTGTGGGTCTGCTGGTAGGCACCGTAGAAGAGGTTGCGGTTGATCCAGTCGAAGTCGAAGACCAGCGCCAGTGCCTCACGGACTCTCGGGTCCTGGAAGCGCTCACGGCGCTCGTTGAGCACGAAGCCCTGCATGCCCGCCGGGTTGCTGTCCGGGACTTCCAGCTTCTTCAGGCGCCCCTCGTGCAGCGCGGGAGTGTCGTAGGCGGTCGCCCAGTTCTTGGCGCTGCTTTCGACGTGCAGATCGATGCTGCCGGCCTTGAAGGCTTCCAGCGACACGGTCTGGTCCCGGTAGTAGTCGTAGACCAGCGTCTGGATGTTGTGGCGGCCCTTGTTGACCGGCAGGTCCTTGCCCCAGTAGTTGTCGACACGCTCATAGCGAACCTGGCGGCCGGCATCCAGAGATGCCATGCGATAGGGTCCGGAACCCAGCGGGAGTTCCAGGGTGGCGCGCGTGAAGTCGCGGCTCTTCCAGTAGTGCTCCGGCAATACCGGCAGCTGGCCGATGATCAGCGGCAATTCGCGCGCGGCGCCTGGCGCCATCTCGAAGCGCACGGTGTCGGCATCGATCACGCTGACGCCGGTGACATCGTGGTAGTAGCTCTTGAAGAACGGCAGGCCCTCATCCTTGAGCAGGCGGTAGGTGAAGACGACATCTTCGGCAGTCACCGCCACGCCATCATGGAAACGCGCCCGAGGGTCGATATCGAATTCGATGGCGCTGCGGTCCTCGGCCAGGCGGACGCCGCTGGCCAGCAATCCATATTCGGTGAAGGGCTCATCAGCGGAGGGGATCATCAGGGTGTCGTAGATCAGTCCCCCGAAGTAGTTGAGTCCCGCCACCGAATTGCCCTTGAGGATGAAGGGATTGGTGGAGTCGAAGCTGCCGATGGCGGCGCGCGTCATGCGCCCGCCGACCGGCGCTTCTGGATTGACGTAAGGAAAGTGCGTGAAGCCGGGCTTGTGGGCGGGCTCGCCGTAGATGGCCAGGCCATGCACGGTCGGGACGTCCAGCGGTGTCTGCACGTTCGAGGTGGGGATACTGGTTGCCTGCGCGCTGGTTGCCTGCGTGCCTGACGCCGTCTCGGCGCTGGGGCGTGAATCGGCCGATTGCTCGCTATTCGCATTGGGCCCGGCTGCATTGGGCTCAGCCGCGTTGGCCGTGGCAGTGAACGAGCCGCTCACCATCAGCGCCCCCAGGCATAGCGCACGTAGCGCAGCCCAGCGACGTTGGGTGAGTGAAGAAACACGCTGCATCGAAGACTTCCTTGACTGAATGACCCGGGCCTCGCGGCCGTGATGAAATGACCGGCATCTGGGCAGCGGCTGGTTTGCGCCTGACTCGCCATCAACTCTGCTTGCTTGGGTCTCCTCAGCGGTTGTCGACAAGTGTGACGACACCGCTGTCGACACACTATCGTGAGCTGCCGTGAGCTGAAGAAGAACCGCAGGAGAACTGCGGAAGCGGTGCAGCAGGTGCACGCCACGCGCCGGGCTGCGGCCGGTCTCCTTGCATCGACCCCGCCAAGAGTAACGAAGTTCCCTGTCAGCGGCCATGCTGCGGCGTTTGAATCGCAAACGCCCCCACCATCGCAGATGGCAGGGGCGTTGAGGAATCGCCTATCAAGCGTCGTGCAACGACGCGTGAATCGACTGACTCAGTTGGCGCTGTAAAGGGTCAGCATCTGGCCGGGGCGCAGGTAGTCCGCAGATGACAGCTTGTTCCAGCGCGCGAGCTGGCGAGTGCTGACATTGTGACGGGCGGCGATCAAGGACAGGGAATCGCCACTCTTCACGCGCACCTTCTTCTCGCCGTTGGCCGAGGCCAGCTGGGTGGCCACCGAGGCGCCGCGGTCCGGCACCATCAGTGCCTGGCCGATGCGGATGGTGTTGCCCGAGAGGCGGTTCTTCTGCTTCAGCTCGGACAGCGTCAGGCCACTGCGGCGCGCGATGACGGACAGGGTGTCGCCGCGCTTGACGCGATAGCTGGCCCAGCTCTGGCGCGCTTTTTCAGGCAGCGTGGCCAGCTGGCTGAGGAAGGTATCGCGGGCGGTGGCGGGAATCACCAGCGAGCTGTCACCCGGCGTGGTGGCCCAGCGCTTGTAAGCCGGGTTCAGAGCGCGCAGCTCATCTTCACTGATACCGGCCAGCTTGGCGGCGGTGGACAGGTCCAGTTGTCCGCCCGTCTCGACGGCCGCGATTTCCGGCCTGTCGTCAATCTTCGGCAGCGAGAGCCCATATTCCTCAGGGTCGCGAATCACCGCGGCCAGTGCCAGAAGCTTCGGCACGTATTCCATGGTCTCGTTGGGCAGCTTGATGTTCCAGTAATCCTCATCGCCACCGGCGCGGCGGCGTGCACGATTCACGGTGCCGGCACCGGCATTGTAGGCGGCCAGCGCCAGCTCCCAGTCGCCGTCATACCAGCGCTCGCCCTGGGTCTCCAGGTAATCCAGCGCGGCATCCGTGGACAGCAACACGTCCTTGCGACCGTCATACCAGCGGTTGCGTGTCAGCCCCATGGCGTCACCGGTGCGCGGCATGAACTGCCACATGCCGGTCGCACCGCCCGGATGCGCGGCATCCGGATCGTAGGCGCTCTCGATGAAGGGCAGCAGTGCCAGCTCTGCCGGCAGGCCGCGTGCTTCGGTGCGCAGTGTCACGTAGCGAATCCAGGGGCGGGCCTGTTCCGCGATACGCTCCACGTGGTGGGGGTGCTCCTGATACCAGCTGATCCATTTGCGCACGCGTGGGCGACCGGTGTCCTGCTGCAGCTGATAGCCGGCGCGCAGTCGCTCCCAGACGTCGTCGTAGTGCGCGGGAATGGCGTCGACGGCCTCCATGAAGTTCAGCGGGGCGCGCTGATATTCACTGGTGGGCGAGACCCCGGACACCATCGCTGAATTGGCGCTGGCGGTCAGCGGCATCAGGCACAGGGTGGCGCCCAGAGAGGCGAGGCGAATCAGGTGACGCAGTCGAGCCGGACGGAAGGGGGCCTGGGTCGGAGTGACACGACACGGCGTGTCGGCGGCCATCTGGCCGTCGGTACGGAGGTCTTGCTGATGCATTGACGAAATACTCTCTGGCGAGCCGCGGCTGGATGGGTCAGCAGCGGCTCGGCTGGCCGGTCATGCCGGCACGAATCAGTGACTGCGGGGGCCGATCGAGATCAGGAATGTTCTCGACCCGCTGTCACGCGAAATGCCATTCACGCCGCGCTCCAACCGCTCACCTGGGGGGGGCGTCGGAACGGGGGCAATGGCACGCGGGCAGCAGGGCTAGAAGTTGTCCTTCCACTGACGCAGTGCCGTGAAGGCCGCCAGTGGAGAATCTTCCTGACCCGAGGGTGCCGAGAGGCGTCCTTCCTGTTCGAGGTGGCGTTGCAGCGCCACCTCATCACTGCGCAGGAACGGATTGATCTGCTTTTCTCGACCGATGAGGGTGGGCAGCGTGGGGCGGCCCAGTGAACGCAGCTGTTCACATTCTGCGTTGAGGGTGTCTCGCGCCGGGTTGTTCGGCTCGGCGGCACTGGCGAAGGCCAGATTGGCCAGCGTGTATTCGTGTGCCGGGAAGACGAGTGTCTCTTCCGGCAGGGCGGCCAGGCGTGACAAGGAGTGATGCATCTGCTCCGGCGTGCCCTCAAACAGGCGACCGCAACCGCCACTGAACAGGGTGTCGCCGCAGAACAGCAGTCCCGGCATGCCGGAGCTGACAAAGGCGATGTGATCCAGCGTATGGCCCGGCACTTCCATCACCTCGAAGAGGCGGCCCTGCAGGCGGAAGCTGTCGCCATCGCCGACACGCTCGTCGATACCGTGGATGGCCGGATTGTGCGGGCCAACCACGCGAGGCTGATAGCGTTCGATCAGCTCCGGCAGGCCGCCGGTGTGATCCTGGTGGTGATGGGTGATGAGGATGGTGTCGAGGGTCAGGCCTCTGGACTCTAGGGCCTCCATCACCGGGCGTGCATCACCGGGGTCGACGACCGCCACGCGGGGGTTGTCGTCGCTCTGTATCAACCAGATGTAGTTGTCCTGAAAGGCCGCTATGGGCGTTACGCTCATCATGGTGGTCAGGTGCTCTTGATGTCTTGCAGTCGTCGATCGAAGCAATGACAGGCCAGTGACGCGAAAGGGGCTCCATACGTCCTCGCCGAGGAATCGGCCAGGCTGAAGCAGATGAACATGGCATGTCATCGTCGCCTGCAATGCTGATGGGCAGGCGGTTCCATCGACTCCTTACTGAGAGTTAGTTGTCGAAAGCAGCATAAAGTCATGCTCAGAGACGGCTCAGGACGGTCGTGCTCCTGGCCGCTCCCCTGGCCGCATATGTGGGCGGGAGGGGCATTCCGTATGCTCTATGATCGACAACGCATATTTATGGGTCATTCGCAGGATGTTGGGCAACACCTTGCTTCACTCTATCCTGAGTGTCGGGCCGGGCGTGTCGAGACGCTCGGTGCCCGCAGTCCTGTTCAAGACTCGCTTGTCGGCATTTCGTTCCCGGTCAGACTCGCCGTGTGCGATCAGGCGCCGGGTGGCTGATGCCCAGTCCTGCAAGAAGTGTCTTTCAGGAAAAGCCCAACAAGAAGAGTCCAGCAGGAAAAGTCACGACTGGCCGCCGGTGCCAAAGTCCATGAGCGCCATCAATCGCAAGGCCAATAGCCAGTACGATGATGCCCAGTGGATTGATTCGTGGCGGGAATCTGAATTTTCCGGATAACAAGCCTGACGAGCCAGCAGGTAAGTGTCAAACCTCTTATGGTGTGAGAATGTAGACAAGTGTCAAAGCCTGTCTATGCCGTGGGGAGTGTCTCCCCGCCTGAAGCCCGGGAGATGCAAGATGTGGAAAGGCCCCTTTGGTGTGAATGACTCCGGTGCGGACAAGGCCAGCGCGTCCCTGACCGCCGAGGAGCGCCAGCGCCAGCATGCGCGCCAATTGAGTGCCCATGTGCGCGCCATGCGTGCCTTTTTCGAGGGCCCGGATGGGCAGGACATCCTGACGGCGGAGCGCGAGATGCTGGCGCCGCTGTTCGAGCGTTGCTTCGGTTTTCACAGCCTGAACCTGGGGCCGGGCGGCAATGACCTCCTGTCACTCTCCGCCATCCGCCATGCCATCCAATGGAGCCCCGAGGCGGCGCTTGCCGAGTCGCCTTCCACCTTGATCTGCCCGCTGACGCAGCTGGCATTGCCGGACGAGAGCATGGATCTGGTGATGCTCCACCATCTGCTGGAGGTCGCGCCGGAGCCGCACCGTCTGCTACGCGAGGCGGCCCGCGTGCTGCGCTCCAGTGGCTGTCTGGTCATCGTCGCCTGGCAGCCGTTATCTGGCGAGGGGCTGCTGCGTCTGGACCCGCGGCGTCGCCACATCACTCCCTGGGAGGGAAGCTGGCGAACGCCGGCGGCTCTGCGCGATTGGCTGGCCTTCGTGGATTTCGAGATCGAGCGTATCGACTATGCCGGCTTCCACCTGCCGGGGCTACGCCTGCGACACGGTTGGCTTGAACGCATGGGGCGCCGCTACAACCTGCCGCTGGGCAGCCTGATGTTGATACGGGCGCGGCGCAATGTCGGGTACGTGCAACCCTTGAATGCCAAGCGACCGCGAGTCGCTATCCCCGGTGTCTCCATCGGCCAGGCCACGCGGGTGCATTCCCGGGAGGGGCATGTGAAGGGTGAGTCGCGCAGAGACCTGTCCGAGCGCGGCTAGCTCGAGGGCTCGCTGCAGGGCTCCCTTTTCTTCAAGGCTTCAGTCTGACGGAAGCTGTAAAAAAACACAGGGACTTTGGCCATGCTGGATGCGAGTGGGTAGAATGACGCTCATTGTGGCAAGGCCTGCTGTTGCCGCGGGGGCTCCCGGAGAGTGATTGTCAGGGAGCGGTTTCCAAGCCCCGCCTCTGAGAGCCAGGCTTGCCCCTGTCGTGACAGCCAGCGCCGTCGCACTTGCCCGTCTTCGTTTCCTTTGTCGAGAGTGCCGTTTGTGAGCCAGAGTGCATCCACGTCCGAACCCCAGAATCCCTCCGCTGCTGCGACGTCCGAATCCAAGGCGGCGCCGACTCGCGTGGTCATCCACACCGATGGTGCCTGTCGTGGCAACCCGGGGCCGGGTGGCTGGGGTGCGATTCTGGTCAGTGGCAAGCATCGCAAGGAACTCAATGGCAGCGAGGCCCAGACGACCAACAATCGGATGGAGATGATGGCGGCGGTCGAGGCGCTGACGGCGCTCACCAAGCGCTGTCAGGTGGTGCTGTGGACCGACTCCGAATACGTCAAGAACGGCATCACCAAGTGGGTGCACGGCTGGGTCAAGCGCGGTTGGAAGACGGCAGCCAAGCAGCCGGTCAAGAATGAAGATCTGTGGAAGGCACTGCTGGCCCAGAGTGAGCGTCATGATATCGAGTGGCGCTGGGTCAAGGGGCATAGCGGCGATGAGGGCAACGAGCGCGCCGATGCGCTGGCCAACGAGGCCATCGACGAGATGCAGCGCCGCCGCTGAGTGCCTCGGCTGGCAGGTACACCGAGCACGGTGGCCAGTCGTGTTTGAGCACGGACATGCAGGATCCGATATTGAGGCACCCTGATGCGCGGCCCGAAGCTTGAGGCGGATCGATCAGGGAGCTGTCACTGTTTACCAAGAGGTCTGAGATGCGTCAGATTATTCTCGATACCGAAACGACAGGTATCGATCCGAAGGAAGGCCATCGCCTGATCGAGATCGGCGCGGTGGAGATGATCAACCGCCGCCTGACCGGACGCACCTACCATCAGTACGTCAATCCTGAGCGCTTGATCGATGCAGAGGCGATCGGGGTACACGGCATCACCGATGAGCGAGTCGCCAACGAGCCGGTCTTCGCCGAGATTGCCGATGCCTTCTGGGACTTCATCAAGGGTGCCCAGCTGGTCATCCACAATGCGCCCTTCGATGTGGGCTTCATCGATCACGAATTCGGGCTGATCAATTCCGGGCGTGCCAACCCGTTGGGCCCGGTCGCCGATCACTGCGCCATTCTCGATACCCTGAAGCTGGCCCGAGAGAAGCACCCCGGACAGCGCAACAACCTGGATGCGCTGTGCAAGCGCTACGATATCGACAACGGGCATCGTGTGCTGCACGGCGCCTTGCTGGATGCCGAGATTCTCGGCGATGTCTATCTGGCGATGACCGGTGGCCAGACGGCGCTGGGCCTGGACGTGATAGAGGAAGGCGATGGCGAGGAGGGCGGTATCGTCGGGGTTCGTCGCCTGCGTGCCGATCGCCCACGTCTGGTCACGCCTGGGCTTTCCGCGCTGGAACTTGAGCGTCACTCGGCCTGGTGTGAAGAGATTCGCGGCAAGGCGGATGAGTGCCTGTTCGATCGCCTCTCGATCGATGCCTTGGGCAGTCTTGATAGTGCCAGTCTTGATGGCGCCACTCTTGAGGGTGCCAGTCTGGACAGCCGAGGCAACCGCGGAGACGACGCCTGATGTTGATTCGTGATCTCTCGCGTGTGACCCAGCGCCATGGTTATCTGATTCGCGTGGGGCGTGATGGCGTGGCACCTGCGCCGGATGGCGGCATCATCCAGCCCATCGCGGACTGGCCCAGCGGCGCCGTGGCCCTCGGGGAATGGCAGGGCGCGCCGATTGCGGTGTTCGGTGAGAATGGCAGTGCCGACTGGCCCGCCGCACGTCAGTGGCTGCATACGCTGCCACGTGATCAGTTTCCGCTGCTTTCCAGTGCGTTGCAGGTGCTCAAATGGCTGCGCGACCATCGATTCTGTGGCCGTTGTGGCAAGCGCATGAAGCGACTGGAGCATGAATTCGCCATGCACTGCACCGGTTGTCAGCATCGCAGCTACCCGCGTATCTCGCCGTGCATCATCACGCTGATCACCCGGGGCCGCGAGATGTTGCTGGCCCGCAGTCCGCGCTTCGGGCCGGGCATGTATTCGACCCTGGCGGGCTTCATCGAAGCCGGTGAAAGTGCCGAGGAAGCCGTGCGGCGTGAGGTGCACGAGGAAGTCGGTGTCGAGGTCGGGCGAGTCAGCTATTTCCAGAGCCAGTCGTGGCCGTTCCCGCACTCGTTCATGCTGGGCTACTACGCGGAATATGCCGGTGGCGACATCACCATCGATGGTGTCGAGATCGAGGATGCCCAGTGGTTCACGCCGGAAGACTTGCCGGGGCTGCCACCGAAGTTCTCGATCTCGCATGCCTTGATCGACAACTTCCTGCGCTCGGTCGCGACGGGCCGCTGATAGTGCGCGCCTCTCCCCAAAGAAAACGCCCCGACCATTGGTCGGGGCGTTTTCTTTGGCTGGTGCATAAAGCGAACCTTACCATCGGGCTTGTTCGCAACGATGCACCTGCTCAAGCAGACGCTTACTTGTTCGGGAACAGAGACGTCAGCTTGGTGGCCAGCATGATGTTGCCGGTGGCTTTCAGGCGGCCTGTCATGAAGGCCTGCATGCCGTCGACTTCGCCCTTCATCACGCCCTTGAGGGTATCGCTGTCGGTGCTCAGGGTCACGGACGGGTCATCGTGCTCACCTTCGCCGACGTCCAGAGTGCCGTCCTTGACGACCATGTAGTAGTCATCGCTGTCGGTGATGTTGAATTGAAAGACCTCATCCATGCCCTTGGCAGCTTCGGGGTTGAAACGGCTCTTGAGCATGTCGATGACGGCGTTGGCGTCGGCCATGGTGATATTCCTTGTCAGTGCTAGCGGTGGAGAAAGGCCAATGATCACGGGGAAAGATGACGTGCATGGCAAGGGGGAAGGTGTCGTTCATCACCTTGCTCACCATGAAGTGATCACGCTGCTGACCTTCAAGACTGACATCAGACTATTTCAAACGAGCGTTCCAATCAAGTCGTGTGATCGATCTGGCGTGTTCCGCGCTTCAGCGCCCAGCTCTGAACCTGTAGAAGTAACGTGCAGAGATAATGTGCAGAAGTAGCGTACAGAGACAACGTACGGATGGCATCCAGGCCACCTTGAGAGCCCGCGCAGGCGGTACGCCAGTCCCATGACAATACGAGTAGTATGAAATCTACCCAAGCGCTTGCCAGCCTTGCAGGCGGGCAAGCTTGCCCCCATATCGAGTACCATCCCGCACCGGCCCTTTAGCCGGTGATTTCGTTATGGGGTCCTGGTCGTGTGGCAGATGCCTTGACCTTCTGCCTGACAACCATGCACTCGAGAGCGAGCGTTCGCCGCTCACGTGCAGGCGAGAGATCAGACACCTTCTTCAATGTTTCAGGAGCAAGTGCATGCAATGGATTTCACAGTACGGCCTATTTCTGGCCCAGGCGATCACCGTAGTGGTCGCGATCGCGGCCATCGTGCTCATCATTGCACGTGCACGACAGGGGGAAGCGGGGGAGCGCCAGCCCAAGCTGAAGATTCGTCCCTGGCATGAGCGCATCAAGGGCTATCAACGCGAATTGAGCCACGCCGGCCTGGAAGAGGCCGAGTACGCCGCCAAGGAGAAGGCGCGGGCCAAGAAGCACAAGCAGGAAGCCAAGGCGCTTAAGAAATCGCTCAAGGCCAAGGCGAAAGCCAACAAGGGCGACAATGCGGACAAGGACGATGCGCCGGCCAGTACGCGTGGGCGTCGGGTCTTCGTGCTCGACTTCGTCGGCGACATCAAGGCCAGCGGTGTGGAAAGCCTGGCGGAGCAGATCACGGCACTGGAAGGCGTGCTGGGTCAGCAGGATGAGGTCGTGCTGCGACTGGAGTCCGGTGGTGGCCTGGTGCATGCCTATGGCCTGGCCGCGGCACAGCTGGACCGTCTGCGTGCCAGTGGCGCGCGCCTGACGATCACGGTCGACAAGGTCGCGGCCAGTGGCGGCTACATGATGGCCTGTGCGGCGGACCACGTGGTGGCAGCGCCCTTTGCGGTCATCGGCTCGATCGGTGTCGTGGCGCAGGTGCCCAATGTGCACCGTCTGCTCAAGAAGCATGATGTGGATGTCGAGATTCTGACGGCGGGGCGTTACAAGCGCACCTTGACCATGCTCGGCGAGAACAGTGAAGAAGGGCGTGAGAAGTTCCTGTCGGACCTGGCGCGCACCCATGAGCTGTTCAAGCAGCATGTCGGCAGCCGTCGCCCGCAATTGGACGTCGAGGCAGTGTCCCAGGGTGATATCTGGTATGGCAGTGAGGCCATCGATATCGGTCTGATCGACGAGGTCGGTACCAGTCAGGCGTTGCTGGCACGCTATCTGAAGGAAGAGGTCAAGATCTTCGAGGTGAGTCTCGAGAAGCCGCGCCGCGTGATGGACCGTTTCGGCAAGGGCGTGACTTCGAGTCTGGATCGTGTGCTGGATCGCGTGCTGGAGCGCAATGCGGAGTCGCGCTGGCATCAGCAATAAGCGACAGATTGCCGTCGCGGGCGAAGAGAAGAGGCTTGGAAGGCCATTCCGTGGCCTGCCCGATCTTGTTGGAGTCGGCGAGTGATACAGATGTCTAGCGGGTCACGATCAGCGTGACTCAGCGACATTCCCCTCAAAGGGCGTCAGTCACCGGCTGGCGCCCTTTTTCAGTTATAGAGGTCCTGCAGGGCACGAATGACACCTGCGGCATTGGGGCCTTGCAGCGAATAGTAGATGGTCTGCGAAGCGCGGCGCGTCCGCACCATGCCTTCACGACGCAGAATCGCCAGATGCTGCGACAGCGCGGACTGCGACAGTTCCAGGCGCGAGTTGAGCTCGCTCACCGACATTTCGCTGTCGCTGAGCAGGCACAGGATGCGCAGGCGGTTCTCGTTGCCCATCGCCTTGAGCAGGGCAGTGGCTTCTTCGATGACGCGGTCACCGGCCTGGTGCAGGGTGATGGCATCGCTGGACACTGGCATGGGGTTATTCCTTGCAGCTGTAGAAAGTGTTGCGTTCATGCGGTCTCTCCCGGTCGGTCTATCTTGGTGCATCCCGAGGGACGCAATGGGCCATTGGCATGTTGTTATGACCTAACCTTGTTTTAGTGAATGATCAATAACTCCGCGTGCTACGTCCAAGACAATCTTAAACGATAAATCATCGACTTTGTCGTTCTCAGGCTTTGACTTTTTGTCGCATCTGCTGTGAGACCGCGTTCAAGCGTATGTTTTATTGCGCGAATGACGCCTTTCATGCTGTCAGGTCGTCTGCGACCAAGGATTGAGTATAAGACCATCAGACGCTGAAAACGGTGAGCCGAGCACGTTTGAAGGGCGATTTTTGGCCTAAGGTTTCAACGTAACTATCGGTTCAGGTGTCTCTGTACTGCCTGTCCTTCCTCCATCGTCGTCTGTCGCATCGCCGTTGGCGAGCGACATCAATGACGACATGAAAAGAGGTCCGGTCAACGGGCCCCGGAGACAAGGCCTTGCGTCAGGGCAGGCAAGAGATGCCCACAAAGCCATTCGTGGATCACGAGGTACGCCATGCCCGACGCCAATCACTCCTGTGCACGCGAGCGTTATCTAGCTCTGACGGCGAGAGCCAACGAGACGCCAGAAGACTTCTGGGCTGAGCAGGCGCAACGCATCGCCTGGTTTCGCCCGCCGCAGACCATTCTGGCCTGGGATGAGCAACAGCATGCACGCTGGTTCATCGATGGCGAGATGAACATCTGCCATGCCGCGCTGGATCATCATGTCGCCAATGGGCGCGCGGATCAGGTCGCGTTGTACTGGGATTCGCCGGTCACCCAGAGCAAGCGGCAGTACACGTTTCGTGAGCTGCGTGATGAGGTGGCCCTGTTGGCGGGGGCATTGCGCAATCTCGGGGTGGAGAAGGGCGACCGTGTCGTGCTCTACATGCCGATGGTCGCCGAGGCCATGATGGCGATGCTGGCCTGTGCACGTCTCGGGGCGGTGCATTCAGTGGTCTTCGGCGGCTTTTCCCCCAAGGAGCTGGCGGTACGTATCGATGACGCCGCGCCCAAGGTGATCATGGCGGCGTCCTGCGGGGTGGAAGTCGATCGCATCATTCCCTACAAGCCCTGGCTGGATGAAGCCATCGAGCTTGCCGAGCATACCCCGCAAGCCTGTCTGATCCTGCAGCGTGAACAGCAGCGGGCGACACTCGGGCCGCGTGATCATGACTGGCATGAATGTCTGGCCAGCGCCCAGGCCACCGAAGCGGTCAGCATGCTGGGCAGCGAACCTCTCTATGTCCTCTATACCTCCGGCACCACCGGCAAGCCCAAGGGAGTGGTGCGTGATCACGCCGGTTACGCCGTGGCGCTGCATTATTCAATGGAGCTTCTCTATGCGACCCGCCCCGGGGATACCTTCATGGCGGCCTCGGACATCGGCTGGGTCGTCGGGCACTCCTATATCGTCTATGGCCCGCTGCTGATGGGGGCCAGTACCGTCATGTATGAGGGCAAGCCGGTCAAGACCCCGGATGCCGGAGCCTTCTGGCGCTTGATCGAGGAATACCGCATCAACTGCTTCTTCACTGCGCCGACGGCGTTTCGTGCCATGAAGAAGGAAGACCCGGAAGCCAGTCATATGGCCAATTACGACCTTTCCAGCCTGCGCAGTCTGTTCCTGGCCGGAGAGCGACTGGACCCGCCGACCTATCACTGGCTCGCCGATCTCCTGCCGGTGCCGGTCGTCGATCACTGGTGGCAGACCGAAACCGGCTGGCCCATCGCCGGCAACCTGCTGGGCCTCGACATGTTCACCGAAGGCAGCCGCGAGGTGAAGGCGCCGGCCGAGGCGCGTGCCGGTAGCGCCACCTGGCCGTTGCCGGGCTTCAATGTGCAGATTCTCGATGGCATGGGGGATGAGGTGCCCATGGGAGAGCAGGGCAATGTCGTGCTGCGTCAGCCGCTGCCGCCGGGCTGCCTGACCGGACTCTATCAGGACCCCGGACGCTTCCATGCTGCCTATCTTGCCGCCTACCCCGGCTATTACCTGTCCGGTGATGGCGGCTACTTCGATGAGCAGGGCTATCTGTTCGTGATGGGACGCATTGACGATGTCATCAACGTGGCGGGGCATCGCCTGTCGACGGGTGAAATGGAGCAGGTGCTCGGTGCACATGCCGCGATCGCGGAATGTGCGGTGATCGGCATCGAGGATTCGCTCAAGGGCGAGATGCCGTTGGGACTGGTGATTCTCAAGGATGGCTGGCAGGGGGATGAAGCCAGCCTGTGCGCCGAGCTTGCCCAGCGGATACGCCAGGAAATCGGGGCCTTTGCCTCGCTCAAGGAGGTGCTGATCGTCGAGCGTCTACCCAAGACGCGCTCAGGCAAGATACTACGCAAGATGATCCGTCAGATCGCCGCGGGCGAGCAATACCAGGTGCCCTCGACGATAGATAACCCCTCAAGCCTGGAAGATGTGCGTGAGGCGCTGAGCGAGGCGGGCGTCGGTCAGGCGAGTGAGGCACGTAGCGCGTGAGTCGAAGAAGTGATATCGCGGACGCATGACGCGGCCCGCGCTGCTCCAATAATGAAAAAGCCCCCGCCATGAGACATGGCGGGGGCTTTTTTTCAGCAAGGCAGCGATTATTGCATCAGGTGCGTGCCACGACCGGATTGGCCATCTCGCGGCGTGCAAGCCAGGCAATGCTGATGACCAGCAGACCCGCCAGGCTCAACCAGCCGAACAGGGTACTGTCGGTCAGGCCCATCACCAGGTAAGCGATCAGCGAGATAGCGGCACCCAGCAGGGCGTAGGGCAACTGGGTCATCACGTGATCGATGTGATGGCAGCTGGCCCCCGTCGAGGACAGGATGGTGGTGTCGGAAATCGGCGAGCAGTGATCCCCGAACACGGAGCCGGCCAGCACCGCGCCCATCATCGGCAACATCATGGCGAGCTCGGTGGCGGCCGCCATGTCACCGGCGATGGGCAGCATGATGCCGAAGGTGCCCCAGCTGGTGCCGGTGGCAAAGGCCATCAGGCCGGAGAGCACGAACAGCAGCATCGGCAGCCAGGTTGGAGACACGACGCCCTCGACCAGCGTGGCCAGGTACTGGCCGGTTCCCAGAGAGCCGATGATGCCGGTCAGCAACCAGGCGAAGACGAGGATATAGACGGCCGGCAGCATGGAGCTGGCGCCCTGGGCGATGGCGCTCAGGCTGCGACCAGCGCCCATGCGATGACGCAGCAGCATCACTACCGCGGCCAGCAGGCCGATGGCGCCGCCGATGATCAGCGACTTGGCGACATCCGTCAGCTCGAAGGCGCGAATCAGGCCGAAGGCCTCACCCTCGGCGGCCAGTGCGCTGGCGCCGGTCTGCACGATCATGAAGAAGGTCGCGATGACCAGCACGATGATCGGGATCAGCAGGTCCATGGGGCGGCCACGCTCGGATTCTTCCACGTGAGTGTTGCCCGGCGGATTGCCGCGCTTGGCATCGAAAAGCTCACCGTCGCGCGCCGCGATGGCATGACGGCGCATGGCACCGAAGTTGATGTCGAACCACGCCGAGGCGATCACCAGCACCAGCGCCGCAATCGCGTAGTAGTTGAGGGCGGACAGCTCGAGGAAGGCACCGAACGGACTCACATCCGTGATGTGGTGCGTCGCCAGGATTCCGGCGATCAGGCTGATGATGTAGGCACCCCAGCTCGAGATCGGCGTCAACACGCAGATGGGCGCGGCGGTGGAATCGATCAGATAGGCTAGGCGCGCGCGCGACAGCCCCTGACGATCGGTCAGCGGACGACAGATATTGCCCACTGCCAGACTATTGAAATAATCATCGATGAAGATGAATACCCCCAGCAGCACGGTCATCAGCTGCGAGCCACGGCGGGTAGTGACACGCGCCCGCGCCCAGTTGCCGAAGGCACGGGTGCCGCCTGCCAGCGTGATCACGCCGACCATGGCTCCCAGTGCCAGCAGGAACAGCAGGATATAGACGTTCCAGCTGTTGAGGCTGGCCTCGGCAAGCTGACCGCTGTCCGGCATCTCGATGAAGACGGCCACCAGCTGCTGCCAGAGATAGTGCAGCGTGACGAGCGGCGAGAAATCATTCAGCAGCAGGGCGCCTGACACGATACCCAGCCCGAGGGAGGGCATGACACGACGTGTCAGTATTGCGAGACCGATGGCTATGATCGGGGCGAGCAGCGAAAGCGGGGACGCCGCGTAGCTGGTCAGTTCCATGTATCACCTGTAATCAAAGGCAGGCGCCGGGACAAAGCGCGCTACCGGGTGCCGTTATGGCGGTTATGGTGCGTGGGTGTCAGGGAGTTGCACCGCCTGATCGCAGCGCACACTCGCGGGATCGCCGTTGCGCAACGGCAATCGATGAGTCGCGAGTCTGCGCCCGATAAGTCCTGGGCCGCCACTGGCAGGCGGCGACTTCCGGAAGGGGGCGCATTATGCCCGAGCCAAACAAGACGTGAAACATTACCGTGTTCATCTAAAGTCTAGGTGGCAGTGAAAAACACCGCCGTTGCGCTATTTTTCCCCTAGAATTCGGGCGTAGAAGTCCGCTTTACAGTGGGCTCTTCTTGCTTATCCCCGTGGGATATGAAGAATGGCGCTCACCAAAGCATGTCGAGCAGCCCGATCGTAGTGGTTGCTCGCTGTCAGTCGCAGGAAAGCCATGGGCTTTCCGTTGCCCTGGCAGCGTCGACAAGACCAAAAACCCGCCAAAGCGAGACCGACATGTCGGAAACAACGTCCATCATTCCAGCGCCGATTCTGGCGTTGATCGATGCAGGCAATGGCCTGCTGTGGGGCAGTGTATTGATTTACCTGCTCATTGGAGCGGGTCTCTTCTTCACGGTCATGACCAAGGGTATCCAGTTCCGTTATTTCGGACATATGTGGAAGCTGCTGGCCACGTCTCGTCAGGGCAGCGAAGGCGGCATCTCTTCCTTCCAGGCACTGGCGACCTCTCTGGCGGCGCGCGTCGGTACCGGTAACCTTGCCGGTGTTGCCGTGGCGATTTCCCTGGGGGGCCCGGGCGCCATCTTCTGGATGTGGATGACGGCGCTGGTCGGCATGTCCACCAGCTTCATCGAGTCCACCCTGGCGCAGGCCTACAAGGTCTCCCACGATGACAACACCTTCCGTGGTGGCCCGGCCTATTACATCGAGAAGGGCCTCGGTCAGCGCTGGATGGCGATCCTGTTCTCCGTGTGTCTGATCATCGCCTTCGGTCTGGCCTTCAACTCAGTGCAGTCCAACTCCATCGCACTGGCCATGGAGCAGGCCTTCAGCGTGCCGCCGTGGATCATGGGGGTGGTGCTGGTCGTGGTCATGGTGCCGATCATCTTCGGTGGCATGAAGCGCATCACGCGTACCGCCGAGCTGATCGTGCCGCTCATGGCGCTGCTCTATCTGCTGCTGGCCATCTTCGTCGTGGCCATCAACATCACCGAGCTGCCGGCGGCGCTGGGCACCATCTTCCGCAGTGCCTTCGGTCTTGAGCAGGCCGCAGGTGGCGCGCTGGGTTACACCATTGCCCAAGCGATGATGAACGGCATCAAGCGGGGGCTGTTCTCCAACGAAGCGGGTATGGGTTCCGCCCCGAACGCCGCCGCGATGGCGACCACCAAGCACCCGGCGTCCCAGGGCTTCGTCCAGATGCTGGGCGTGTTCATCGACACCTTGGTCATCTGCACCGCGACCGCGGCCATCATCATCATGAGCGGCACCCTGGGCAACGATGGCGGCAATGACGGCATCCAGATCACCCAGGCAGCGCTGTCCTCACAGGTCGGTAGCTGGGGTGGCGGCTTCGTGGCCATCGCCATTCTGCTGTTCGCCTTCACCTCACTGGTGGCGAACTACTCCTATGGCGAGTCCAACATCGAGTACATCGCCGGCAAGAAGAACGCCAAGGCCGTCATCATGGTCTACCGCTTCGCCGTGCTCGGCATGGTCATGCTCGGTGCTGTCGCCAGCCTGAAGAACATCTGGAACTTCGCTGATCTGTCGATGGGCGCGATGGCCTTGATCAACCTGATCGCCATCCTGCTGCTGTCGCCGTTGGCCTTCCGTATCTTCAAGGATTACGACCGTCAGCATAAGGCCGGCAAGGAGCCGACCTTTGATCCGGAGCAGTTCCCGGAGCTCAAGGGCAAGGTCGATGCCAGCATCTGGAAGAAGTGACTCTGACACTCGCTTTCATTGCATGGATTTCATTGCATCGCTGTCTTTGCAACGTAAGGGGCGCCGGGGGAGACTGACGGCCTGACCATCTGGCCAGATTTTCCCCGCAGGTACCTGTCAATGGCCGCGCATCGTGATACGATGCGCGGCCATTTTGCGTTCTGGCGATGTGCAAGCCTCGCGGCGGTTGTCAGTGAAGCATGTCGGCTGACGCATGCCTGCAGCGCTCAATCGCTGCGACAAGGCGTCAAGGCCGATGTCAGGCCATGGCAGCTGATGTCAGCATCAACGACGCAAACCTCAACACGCTCGTGACAGGGTTCCCTCACCCCTGGACGACGGCTTTGATCCAAAAAGGACCTGCAATGCTACTCCTCTCGTCTGCCCAGACGCAGCGCGCACTCGTCGCCCTGGCCCTGTTTCACATCCTCATCATCACCGCCAGCAATTACCTGGTGCAGTTGCCGATGACCCTGTTCGGCTTCCATACCACCTGGGGCGCCTTCAGTTTCCCGTTCATCTTCCTGGCAACGGATCTGACGGTGCGTCTGTTCGGCAAGCATCAGGCGCGGCGCATCATTGCGCTGGTCATGCTGCCGGCGCTGTTGGTCAGCTACATGGTGTCGGTGATGTTTCAGGCGGGCAGCTTTGCCGGGGTAGAGGCACTGGCTGACTTCAACCTGTTCGTGGCCCGTATCGCGCTGGCAAGCTTCATTGCCTACGTGATCGGTCAGTTGCTCGACATTCAGGTGTTCGATCGTCTGCGTCGCAATGCCCACTGGTGGATCGCGCCGTTGGCGTCGACATTGTTCGGCAATCTCGCTGACACCTTTGCCTTCTTCTCGGTGGCGTTCCGCAATGGGCCCGATGCTTTCATGGCGGCTCACTGGATCGAGATCGCCTGGGTGGATTACGCGATCAAGCTGGCCATCTCGATATTGCTGTTCCTGCCGATGTACGGATTGTTGCTCAATCGCCTCACGAACCAGTTGCTCAAGCGCGGCCTGGTCGATGAGCGAGAGCCTGTCTGACATAAAACTGTCATATCATTTTCTCCCGTTTCGCCGTTGTCAGTCAGGGACATGGCGCCGGATTGTGCTAACGTTGCACAAACTGGAATGACGGGAGGGAGCCATGAAAATCGCTGCGGTGTACAGCATCAAAGGGGGCGTGGGCAAGACTGCTTCTGCCATCAATCTGGCGCATTGTGCCGCCAACAGTGGCCTGCGTGTGTTGCTGTGGGATCTTGATCCGCAGGCCGCTGCGACCTTCTACGTGCGTACCAAGCCCAAGCTCAAGGGCGGGGTCGAGAAGCTGATCAGCGGCAAGCAGGACATGTCCCGCGTGATCCGTTCCACGGATTATCAGAACCTGGATGTCCTGCCGGCGGAATTCTCCTACCGCAATCTCGACCACATACTCGAGGAAGAGAAGCGCACCCGACTGCGCAAGGTCCTCAAGCCGGTACGCGATGACTACGACCTCGTCATCCTCGATTGTCCGCCGAGCATTTCCAGTCTTTCCGAGCAGGTCTTCGCCTCTGCCGATACCCTGCTGGTGCCGATCATTCCCACGGTTCTGTCGCTGCGTACCCTGGAGCAATTGAACGCCTATCTGGCCGAGATCGATCTCGATGTGCCCGTCTGGCCGTTCTTCACTCTGGTGGATCGCCGCAAGACATTGCACAAGGATGTGATGGAATCGCTCAAGCAGGATTATCCGTTGCAGCTCAGTGGCTTTATCCCGTATTCCAGCGTGGTCGAGCGCATGGGAATCGAGCGCAAGCCCATCGGGACTTTCTCGCGCAACAGCTCACCGGCGGTCAGCTATCGCAGCCTGTGGCAGGAAATCGGCCAACGGCTGAGCCTGCTCAAGGAGCCGACGGTGGCGCCAGCCGCTGCCAAGACTGCTGAGGCTGGATCAACCGCCACCGCGCCTCAAGGTGCTGCCACCGGCAAGGCCAGCGCCAAAGGGGAAGCGGCCAGCAAGTCCGCCGCCAAGCCAGCCAGCAAGGAAGCATCAAGCAAACCAGCGGCCAAGCCTGCCGGCAAGGCAGCTTCTAGCAAGAAAGCGCCCAGCACTGACAAGAAGCCGGCGAGCAAGGATTCTGCCAGCAAAGACGCCAGCAAAGACGCCAGCAAAGACAGCAGCAAGGCGACCAGCAAGTCGGCCGCCAAGGGCAAGAAGAAGGGCGGTAACCTGGGCGATTGATGCCGAGTGTCAGCCAGCCAGAAACACAGAGCCCCGCCAATTGGCGGGGCTCTTGCGTATTGCAGCGGCAGTCTTTCATTAAACTCATGTCATGAAAGTCATGTCATGAAAGTCATGTCATGAAAGTCATGTCATGAAAGTCAGGTCATGAAAGTCATGTCATCACAGCCGCGTCACTACAGTCCTGTATGTGAGTTCTTCACTACAGCCCCGGCAGCCCTGAACTGGCATCGGCCTCTTCCAGCAGGCGCTTGAGCGGGGCATGCAAGGCCGGTGAGGCCACCACGATATTCTCGCCATAAAGCTCATCGGGAATGCCGTCCGGGCAGCGATACAGGTGCCCCGTGCGCGCACCGGCTTCACGCGCGATCAGAAGGCCCGCCGCAAAGTCCCAGGGGGAAACGCTTTCGTAATAGGCATCCATACGTCCGCACGCCACATCACAGAGGTCCAGCGCGGCACTGCCGTTGCGGCGTACATCCTGACAGACCAGCAGCATGGCCGAGAGACGCTTGAGCAGCGGCGGACGGCTGTCACGGTTGTAGGGGAAGCCGGTCGCGACCAGCGCGCGGCTCATCTCATCGGTCTCGCTGACCGAGATGCTCTCGCCGTTGAGCCAGGCTCCCTTGCCGCGGATGGCGGTGAAGGTCTCGCCGAGGAAGGGCGCATGTACGACCCCCATCTGGATCTTGCCGCGCTCGCACCAGGCGATGGACACGGCAACATGGCGCAGACCATGGGCAAAATTGACGGTACCGTCGATGGGGTCGATCACCCACAGGCCACCCTTGGTACCAATCACATCCCGCTCGGGTGACAGCTCTTCGGTAAGGCGCGCATCCTCGGGAAATTCGGCTTTGAGCGCTTCCGCCAGGAAGGTATCGATCGCCACGTCGATGTCGGTGACCAGCTCATCGCCTTTCTTGTAATGGTGCGCGAAACCCTGCTCCTCGCGCGCTTGCACCATGCGTTCACCAGCCTGTCTGGCCAGTTCCGTTGCTCGTTCCAGGCGTTGTTCCAGCGTCATGTGGCTCTCCGGCAGCGATGATCAGGTCGGATGAGGCAACCCTCACTCATCCGATGCCTCCTTGTATAACAGACTCATGTGGCGAGTTCAGCCTCGGGCAGTGAGCGCCGGCGCATGAAACAGGTAATGAAAGCGTCGATTCAGCTCATTCATGCCCCGTCATGGTGCCTGGCAGGCAAGGGATGCACTGTCAAAGCGACACCGGTCAGTGTGGATACCAGAGTTATAGCGTTATCTTGCAGGCATGCCGTCTTTTGCCGAGCTGGCTTTCTGTCACTCGGTTGCCAGGTTGCCTTTTGCCCCTCGATGCGCACGCCATGACAGGGCGGGGGCGCCCGTCGAATACATCAGAAATTCAACATTTGTTTCATTTCTGAAATTCTGGCGCACTTGTTGCAGTAGTCTGAGCATGAGGCTCGGCGAGTTGGCGAGTCTTCCTGCATTCCATGCCCTGCTGCACGAGGAGCGACCGTGAGCCCGACCTTTGACCAGATTCATCCTCCCCAGCGCCTGCTGATGGGCCCCGGTCCGATCAATGCGGACCCGCGTGTATTGCGAGCGCTTTCCGCTCCCTTGATCGGCCAGTACGACCCGGCGATGACGTATTACATGAACGAGACGATGCAGCTCTATCGCGGCGTCTTCGAGACCACCAATGATGCCACCCTGTTGATCGATGGCACCTCGCGTGCCGGTATCGAGGCGGTGCTGGTCTCGCTGATCCAGCCGGGGGAGCGTGTGCTGGTGCCGATCTTCGGCCGTTTCGGTCATCTGCTGCGCGAGATCGCCGAGCGCTGCGGTGCCGAGGTGCATACGCTGGAATGCGAGTGGGGCCAGGTGTTCCGCCCGGAGCAGATCGAAGCCGCCATTCGCGAGGTCAAGCCCAGTGTGCTGGCGCTGGTGCAGGGCGATACCTCGACCACCATGTGCCAGCCGCTGGAAGACATCGGCGCCATCTGTCGCCGCGAAGGCGTGCTGTTCTACAGCGATGCCACGGCCTCGCTGGCGGGCAATCCGCTCAAGACCGATGAGTGGGGGCTGGACGCCGTCACCGCAGGCTTGCAGAAGTGTCTGGCGGGGCCGTCAGGCAGCTCGCCGTTGACGCTGTCGCCGCGTGCGGTGGAGGTGGTGCATGCCCGGCGGCATGTCGAGGCGGGCATCAGCAGCGGCAGTGATCGTCTGGCGGAGCCGGGCGCGCGAATCCGCTCCAACTATTTCGATCTCTCCATGGTGCTCGACTACTGGGGAGAGCTGCGCCTCAATCACCACACCGAAGCCACCAGCATGCTGTATGGCGCACGTGAGTGTGCGCGCCTGCTGGTCAATGAAGGCATGGACAACGCCATCGCGCGCCATGCGCTGCATGGTCAGGCGATGGTCGAAGGCTTGAAGGGGCTGGGGCTTGCGCTGTTCGGCGATCAGGCCCACCGCATGAACAACGTCAGCGCGGTGATGATTCCCGACGGCCTGGATGGCGATGGTCTGCGCCGCAGCATGCTGGAGGACTTCGGCATCGAGATCGGCACCAGCTTCGGCCCGCTGCACGGCAAGGTCTGGCGTCTCGGCGTGATGGGCTACAACGCGCGTCGCGATACCGTACTGACCACGTTGGCGGCGCTGGAGCAGACTCTGCGCCGGGGTGGCGTCAAGACAGTGGCCGGCGGTGGCGTTGGCGCCGCGCTGGACTTCTATCAGGAGCATCAGAGACAGGCGGCCAATGGCCGTGCCAATCCCAGCGCGGGAGGCCAGTCATGAGTGATGCCGGATCCATACCCCCGGACGTCACCGCGCCGCTGGAAACGGCCGCCGATGTGCTGACCGCCTGCGACACCCTGGCGGCGATCTCGAGCAGCGACAGCGGGATCAACCGCCGCTATCTGACGCCGGAACACGCCGCCGCCAATGCCACCACGGCTGGCTGGCTCAAGGCTGCCGGTCTGCGCAGCTGGCAGGATGGCGCCGGCAATCTCTGGGGCCGCTGGTGTCCACCCGCTCTCATCGCTGCCGCTGACAGCGAAGCCGGCGTGCCGCGACTGGTGATCGGCTCGCATCTGGACAGTGTGCCGGACGCCGGCCGTTATGACGGCATTCTTGGTGTCCTGCTCGGGGTGGCCGCCTTGACACATTTCAGGCAGCGCGCCGATGCCGGCGAGCAGAGCTTGCCCTTCGCGCTGGAAGTGGTCGGTTTCGGTGATGAAGAGGGCGCCCGCTTCGGTGCGACCCTGCTCGGCAGCCATGCCATCGCCGGACGCTGGCAGTCGGACTGGGAGCGGGTAGAGGATGAGGACGGCATCCCGCTTGGCGACGCGCTCGAACGTTTCGGGCTTTCCGGGCAGACGGCTGCCAGGGCCAGCCTGCAGGCGAATCCGCCGCTGGGTTATCTGGAAGTACACATCGAGCAGGGCCCGGTGCTGGAAGCCGAGAATCTGGCGCTGGGCACCGTGACCGGCATCGCCGGCGCGCGACGCTTCGCGGTCAACTTCGTCGGCCAGGCGGGGCATGCCGGCACCACGCCGATGGCGCTGCGTCAGGATGCGCTGTGTGCGGCGGCGGAGTGGACACTGGCGGTGGAATCGCTGGCGTGTGATGTCCAGGCGGGCAAGCGCGCTGACATGGCGGACCACTCGTTGGTCGCGACCGTGGGATGTTGCGAGCTGCGTCCCGGGGCGGTGAATGTCATCCCCGGGGGGGCGGCACTGAGTCTGGATATCCGCGCGCTGGACGATGCGCAGCGGGATCGTGCGCTGGATGAACTCTTGAACGAGGCGCATAGAATCGCGGCGCGACGGGGCCTCACCTTCCACTGCGAGCAGACGCATGCGGCCGATGCCGTGGCCTGTGACGAGGGATTGATGCAGGCCGTCGATGCCGGTATCGCGGCTACCGGTCAGGCGCCATTCCGGCTGCCGAGTGGTGCCGGGCATGACGCCATGGCGGTCAGTCATCTGTGTCCGGTGGGCATGCTGTTCCTGCGCTGTGAGCGCGGTATCAGCCACCACCCGCTGGAGGCGGTGACCGAAGACGATGTCGCCAAGGCCCTGGCGGCACTGATCGCCAGTATCGAGGCCGTGGCCGTCAGGCACGTGTAGGACAGCACGCATGAGACAGAACGCGTAAGACAGCACCCATTGGCGGCCGCAGGGGCGCTGGTCACTAACTAGCCTCGAGCAGCCCCGGCAGGCGCACTGCGGCGATCGCATTTATCTGGGCCAGAGCCTCCTGGTATTCCGCCTCGGTGGATTGCGGCAGGCGGCGCTCCAGTTCCTCGAGAATGCTGCTGGCGCTGTGGCCCTTGACGCAGATGATGAACGGAATGCCATGGCGCGCCTGGTAGTCGGCATTGGCCGTCAGGAAGCGTTCACGGGTGGCGTCATCGAGCTGATCGAGCCCTGCGCCACGCTGCTCGCCCTGCGAGGCGGGCGTCAGGGTCTCCAGCTTGCCGGCAGCCAGCTCAGGATGGGCCAGAATCAATTGGTGGCGCTCGGCATCACTGGCCTGGCGTACCGCATTGGCACACGCCGTCAGCAGGACTTCCATGCTCGCGAACGGGCGCTCTGCCGCGGCGCGTTCCACCACCCAGTCCGAGTGCTCATAGAGACCACTCAAGCGTCGTGCCAGCGCCTCGGGTGGCAGGGCGTTGAGCGTGTCCAGCATCACCAGATAGTGCATCGGGGTCTCGATTGGCATGCGCCTTGCTCCAGAGAGGGGGATAGGTTTGAAAAGCTCACGGAATCATCAGCTTGCAAGGCGCATGCCGTCGCTGGCAACGCGTCTGACCAACGCTGTGTCACACGCTGCATCGCCATGCCAGCGGTTGACGACAAGGCTGTATCGCCACTGACCTGCCTGACGGCGCCGAGCGGCGTCTGTCATGGGGCGATACGGCCTGCACCTTGACCGATAGGTCAGAATGCAGCAATGCACTCATCGGGTGCAATACCACCAACCGCTGACGGCAGGCCAGAGCAGGCCTGGCCAGAAAACAGAACACAGTCTTCATTCGTACAGCTTCCATCTGCCCAGATTCGAGTCGTACCCGCCACATCCACACAAGAACAGGAAATCGCCATGCCCAGACTGACGACGCATGTGCTCAATCAGGCCGAAGGCATCGCTGCCAGCGGTGTGCATATCACCCTGGAGCGCCAGGATGCGCAGGGTCACTTTCACGAGATCGCGCAGGTCACGACCAATGCCGATGGGCGTCTCGATGCGCCGCTGCTTGAGGAAACCGAGGCTTCCGCTGATCTCTCCGGCGTCTATCGTCTGACGTTTCAGGTCGGGGATTACTTTGCCAGCCGCACGGTGGGCAAGGGCATGCTCGGCCGGGTGCCGGTCGAGTTCACCCTCGAGGCCAGTGGCCATTATCACATTCCGCTGCTGGTCACTCCGTGGGCCTACAGTGTCTACCGCGGCAGCTAAGGAGCCGGCATGAGCGCATATCTTCTCGATTGGGCGATGCTGCTGACCCGCTGGCTGCATGTCATGGCGGGGATCGCCTGGATCGGCGCATCGTTCTTCTTCATCTGGCTCGACAACCGGCGAAAGCCTGCTGCTCATGCGGTAGATGGCCGCCCCGGCGGCGAGCTGTGGGCGGTGCATGGTGGCGGTCTCTATCATCTGTTTCGCCATGATGGGGTCAGTGAAACGCTGCCCAGCGAGATCCACTGGTTCAAGTGGGAGGCCTATGTCACCTGGCTTTCCGGGATGGGACTTTTCACGCTGATCTACCTGCTTCAGCCGCACGCCTACCTGATCGACCCGCGCGTGTTCGAGATGAGCGGCACGCTCGCCGTGTGCAGCGCTCTGGGCGTGCTCGTCGGCGGCTGGCTGGGCTACGAGGCGCTGTGTCGCAGCCCCTTCAAGCGCCATGCCGGGGCGCTGTTCGTCGCCGTCGGTGTGTGGCTGACGCTGGCAGCGTGGGTGGCGACCGAACTGTTCTCGGGGCGTGCCGCCTTCCTGCTGATGGGCGCGCTGATGGGCAGCATCATGGCGGGCAACGTCTTCAATGTGATCATCCCGGGTCAGAAGGCTCTGCTGGCTGCTGCCCAGCGTGGGGAAACGCCGGACCCGATCCACGGCCAGCGCGCAAAGCAGCGCTCGGTGCACAACACCTTCATCACGCTGCCTGCGGTGCTGATGATGATCAGCAACCACTACCCGCTGCTGTATGCCAATGACTATCGCCTGGGCGTCATTCTGCTGTTGCTGGTGACGGGCGGTCTGATCCGCATCGCCACGGTGGATCACCACAAGGGCGTCAAGCGCCTGTGGGTACCCGTAGGGGCAGTGTTGGCGCTGATCGGCGTGATCCTGCTCTGCGCGCCGCGCTCACAGACGGCGCCTGCAACTGCCGAGACAAGCGCGCCTTCAGTAACTGTGGCGGCCAGCAGCGCCGCTGACAATGAGGCCCCGGGGGAGAATCAGGCCTTGCGAGACAAGGTCAGTCATATCGTCGAGCAACGCTGCGCCGGCTGTCACAGTGACACGCCGAACTTGATCGGCTTGACGGCTCCGGCAGCCGGCGTGGCCTTCAATGGCTGGGATGACATCCAGCGTCAGGCCATGCGTATCCACCAGCGCACGGTGGTCGACAAGAGCATGCCGCTGGCCAACATGACCCAGATGACCGATGCCGAACGCCAGATGCTGGATGACTGGTGGCAGGCGACACGCGACACGCTGAGGGGCGATGGCTGAGAGAGTCATGAATGCGGGCGTACTGACCAGCGGCGCTCCAGTCGCCGCTGGTCTGAGCCCAGTCGTCAGTACTCGTCAGCACCCACTCGTCAGCAGCAACGCTACAGTTCTGAGTCCGGTGGCCGATAGACGTGATACTTCTCTCATGGATCGATCGGGGTATCGCGTAGTGATGACAATAAAAAAGCGTCTGGCCCGCGCCAGTGTCGGCAGCAAGCTCGCCTTGCTGGTATTGATGTTGATGATGGCGGCCTTCACGGCGCTGGGCCTGGTGTTCTCGACGGCCAGCAAGATGCAGGTAGAAGAGGGCACCGAACGCGCTCTCGCTCAGCAGCAGCAACAGATCACCAACACCATCGAGCTGTTCGACACCACCATGCAGTCCAGCGTGACGCGCATGCTCAATGCCTTCCTGGCGACCATTCCTGACAACTTCACGCTGATCGAGGACCGACGTCTGCCGATCGGCGAGCGTGATGCACCGGCGCTGCTCAATGCCGGCTTCATGCTCAACAATCAATCCGGTTATCTGGCCGACTTCGCCAATCGAACCGGTGCGCCGGTCAGCTTCTTCGTGCGCGATGGTGAGGATTTCGTGCGCATTGCCACCACCCTCAAGACCGAAGATGGCTCAAGCCTGCTCGGGCTGACGCTGAGTGGTGGGGTCAAGGATGCGCTGAATGCCGGCCAGCCCTATACCGGCATGCTCTATCTGGCGGGCCGTCACTACATGACGCGCTATCGTCCGATCACCGACTTCAATGACAACCTCATCGGGGCCTCGTTCATCGGGGTGGATGTCGGCGAGCAGATCGATGAGCTGTATGCCACCATCACCAATATCCAGTTGCATGAGAAGGACTTCAGTCTGGTGGCGAGCACGGCGCCGGGCCAGCAGGGCAAGGTGCTGACGACGGGTCAGTGGCAGGGCCGCTCGCTGATGGACTTCAAGAATGCGCAGGGCGAGCCGGCCTTCGCGCCGCTCTTCGCCGCCGACAGCGGTCAGATCGATTACCGCCTGGCGGGTGAAGACAGTGATCGCATCACCAGCTTCCAGCACTATCCCGCCTGGGACTGGGTGGTGGCGACCACGATCGACAAGCAGGAAGTGACGGCGGGCATCACGCAGGTCCGCAATCAGGTCTTCGGGCTGGCACTGCTGTTGGCGCTGGCCGTGGCCGGCATCCTCTACTTCCTCGAGCGGCGTCTGATCAGTCGTCCGCTGGATGCGCTGGTGTCACTGGCTCAGGCGCTGGCGCGGGGCGATCTGTCCCAGCGCATCACCAGTCAGCGTCAGGATGAGATCGGCAAGCTGACCGCGGCCATGAACAGCGTCGGCGAGGACTTGAGCAGAGTGGTCGGTCAGGTGCGGGGCACCACGGGCGCCGTCAATCAGGCCGCCGGCGAGATTGCCCAGGGCAACGAGGAGCTTTCGGCACGCACCGAGCAGTCCGCCTCCAGCCTGCAGGAAACCTCGGCCTCGATGGAGGAGATCACCACCACCGTGCAGCACAGTGCCGATTCCGCGCAGCAGGCCAGTCAGCTGGTCAATTCGACCTCCGAGCAGGCCCGCCGCGGCAATGACGACATGCGCAAGGCGCAGGCGAGCATGGAAGACATCAATCGCTCCGCCGAGCGCATCAGCGAGATCATCAGCCTGATCGATGGCATCGCCTTCCAGACCAACATTCTGGCGCTCAACGCCTCGGTGGAAGCGGCGCGGGCCGGTGAACATGGGCGTGGCTTTGCGGTGGTCGCGCAGGAAGTGCGCACCCTGGCGACGCGCTCGAGTGATGCATCCCGCGAGATTCGCGGCTTGATCGATGAGTCGATCTCGCACACTCAGCAGGGCGTGGCGCAGGTGAAGGACGCCAGTCAGGCGATGGCCGAGATTCTCTCCAGTGTCGAGCGTGTCAACGACATGATCGCCGAGATCAGCGCCGGCGCGCGTGAACAGAGTGCCGGCGTCGGCCAGGTGAATACCGCGGTCAGCGAGCTGGATGCGATGACGCAGCAGAATACCACCCTGGTCAATCAGGTCAGTGGCGCGGCGCGCAGCATGAGCGCACAGGCTCAGGCACTGGAGCAGCTGATGGCAGGCTTCAAGGTGGCGGGCGCTCAGGACATGGCAACATCGTCCATGTCGCGCCAATCCGTGTCGCATCAGTCCATGTCGCACATGAACACTCAGCCGATGGCGGATGGCGAGCAGACGGCTTTCCCGCCGCCGGCAAGCGCCCCGCGCGGTTCCCAGCGTCGTGAAGAGGAGGAGTGGGAAGCCTTCTGAGCGCGCTCTACTCCAAGCTGACCCCTGAGCTCGATCCTGCGCCAAGAGCTGGCTCGAGTGCCATTGAATGTGACAGCTAGCCGTTGATGTTTCTGCCAAGCCCTTGCCGACTGCCGTCGGTGAGGGCTTTGTCCTTTCAGGCCGGGTGACGGGCCGCGAAGCGTGCCAGCTCCTGAGGCTCGCAGCGCTCGCCGACGAAGACCTCGACATACTCGGCGACGCGGCTGATGCGCTCGCTGACGCTTTCCTGAGTGCGCATCGACAGATAGCCGATCTGGGTCAGGTAGGTGGTGCGTGCCCGCACGTTGGCGAGTTGCTCGGGCTGGCCGTAGCGCATCAGCATGCTGGTCAGCGCTTGAATGCGTGCCTGATCGGCGCGGGCGACGGCAGCGGCGACCTCCGCGTTCTGAGAGGCCCAGTTGCGGATCGCCAGCTCGAAGCGTGAATCGAACAGTGACGCATCCAGCCAGCAGTCGAAGACATTGAGCATGGCTTCCACCACCGTGGCGGCGTATTGCTCGCAGCGCCCGATCAGGCCGGCGGTATTGTGGGCATCCCAGCGTGCGAGCAGCGCGGTGAGCAGGGCGTCGCGGTCCTTGAAGCTCCAGTAGAAGCTGGTGCGTGACAGGCCCAGCGTCTTGGCCAATGTCAGGACGCGCACCGAATCCACGCCGCCCAGCAACAGCTGCTGATAGGCGGCTTCCAGCCAGTCCTCGGCCTTGCCGCGCCCGGCAGCCTGGGCGCCGTCACTTGCCGGGGGGACGCTTGGGGACTCTGGCATCGGCGGTCTCCTGAAAGGCGGGGGATGGTGAGGCTCATGTGAGGTCGATCGTGCGATGACGCCAAGAGCATGCTGTTTGCGACAGCGACGAGTCTGGCTGCGTCAGGCGGGCGAGAACGGCGTGTCCGGTGACGCATGGCCTGAAGCCTAGGACTATAGTCAGCGTATGTACACAGGTGTACGCAATAAAGACACCCCTGTTCTAGCTGTCTGCTCATCAGGAGGCCACATGGCTCAGGACCCGCTGCTCACGCCGTTCACGCTCAAGCATCTGACCCTCAAGAATCGCTTGATGATGACCTCCCACGAGCCTGCCTATCCGGAAGATGGCATGCCCAAGGCGCGTTATCGCGCCTATCACGAGGAGCGTGCGCGTGCCGGCATCGCCCTGACCATGACGGCGGGCTCCGCCTCGGTGGCGAAGGACAGCCCGCCGGTGTTCAACAACATCCTGGCGTATCGCGATGAGGTGGTGCCGTGGCTCAGCGAGCTGACGGATGCCTGTCATGAGCACGGCACCGCGGTGATGATCCAGCTCACTCACCTGGGACGCCGCACACGTTGGGACAAGGCCGACTGGCTGCCGGCGGTCTCGGCGTCCCATCGTCGTGAGGCGGCGCACCGCGCCTTTCCCAAGCGGGTCGAGGACTGGGATATCGCACGGCTGATCCAGGACTACGCCGACGCCGCCGAGCGCATGCAGGCAGCCGGCCTCGACGGTATCGAGTTGCAGGCCTACGGCCACTTGATGGATCAGTTCTGGTCGCCGCTCACCAATACCCTGGAGGGCCCCTACGGCGGCAGTCTCGAGAATCGGCTGCGCTTCACCATGGAAGTGTTGAGCGCCATTCGCGCACGGGTGGGCAGCGAGTTCATCGTTGGTGTCCGCTACACCGGAGATGAGTGTCTGAGTGGTGGGCTGGATGCCAGCGATGGCCTGGAGGTCTCGCGCCTGCTGCGCGATAGCGGTCAGGTCGATTTTCTCAATGTGGTACGCGGTCATATCGATACCGATGCGGGCCTCACCGATGTCATCCCGATCCAGGGCATGGCCAGTGCGCCGCATCTCGACTTCGCCGGACAGATTCGCGAGGCGATGGATTTCCCGACCTTCCACGGCGCCAAGATTCAGGACATCGCCACCGCACGTCACGCCATCGCCACTGGCAAGGTCGACATGGTCGGCATGACGCGCGCCCACATGGCGGACCCGCACATCGTGCGCAAGCTGATGGCCGGGCAGGAGGAGACCATCCGCCCCTGTGTCGGGGCCAACTATTGTCTGGATCGCATCTATCAGGGTGGCTCCGCCTACTGCATCCATAACGCTGCGACCGGGCGGGAGCTGGAGCAACCCCATGACATCACGCCTGCCGAGGTCACCTGCAAGGTCGTGATCATTGGCGCGGGCCCGGCAGGGCTCGAGGCCGCACGCGTCGCCGGTGAGCGTGGGCATCAGGTGGTAGTGCTGGAAGCGGCCGATCAACCCGGTGGCCAGATTCGCCTCACCGCCCAGAGCGAGCGGCGACGCGAGATGATCGGCATCATCGATTGGCGCATCAGTCGCTGTGAGGCGCTCGGCGTCGAGATGCGCTACAACGTCTTCGCCGAGGCCGAGGATGTGCTGGCGGAGCAACCCGATGTCGTCATCGTCGCCACCGGTGGCTATCCCGAGGAAGACATGCCGCAGGTCGGCAGCGAGCTGGTCGTCTCCAGCTGGGACATTCTCTCGGGCCATGTCATGCCTGGCCGCAACGTGCTGCTGTTTGATGACACGGGTGACCACGCTGCGCTACAGGCCGCCGAGATGATCGCCAACTCCGGTGCCAGGCTCGAGATGATGACGCCAGACCGCACCTTCGCGCCGGAAATCATGGCCATGAACCTGGTGCCCTACATGCGCAGCCTGCAGCGTCTCGCCGTCACCTTCACGCCGACCTATCGCCTCGGCAGCGTCACGCGCAGTGAGAAGGGCCAGCTGATCGCCCATATCGGCAGTGATTATCTGGATGACGCCGTGGCGCAGGGCAAGGGCACCGGTGCCTACGCGGATCAGCGCCTCGTCGATCAGGTAGTGGTCAACTACGGCGCCCGCCCGATGGAAGATCTCTACTTCGAACTCAAGCCTCACTCACGCAATGGCGGGGCAGTGGACTACGACGCCCTGATCGCAGGCCTCGCCCAACCGGTGGACGGCCCGAGTCCGGAACACACCGAGCGCGCAGCAGAGGGCAGCTTCCAGCTCTATCGCATCGGCGACGCCGTCGCGACCCGCAATACCCATGCGGCGATCCATGACGCGTTGAGGCTGATGAAGGTGGTGTGAGGGGGGGAGATAAGGGGCGTCACTGCAGAGGCATGACACGGGCTGGGCAAGTCTCACAGGGTGGCGTGAAAAGTCTCACATAGTGCTTTGAGAAATGGATCGAATCACTCGCCCCTGGATCCGCTCGCGCCTCATCAAGCCCATCTTGTCAGTAGAGGTACTGTCAGGATGGGTGCCTTCCAGCCAGAGCATGCCGTCTGGTTGTATTGCGCGGATGCACTTGATGATGCGGCCGAACTGGGGATGCTGTGCTACCACGATATCGCCGATGCGATAGCGCGATTTCCAGCGTTTCAGCGTCACGACATAATCTCCCGGCGCAAGGCCGGGAGACATGCTGAGTCCATTGATGCGATAGAGTCCGATCGGCATCCGTTCACTCTTGATCAATTCACTCTTCATCAGTTCTTAGGCGCATCATGTCGTTGCCTCAATCCAGCTTCGGATAGGCGACATCTTCAGATGGCGGATACGGGCAGGTCGCGGTAAAGGTCGTGACACCCTTGGTATCCCAGAACGCCGCCGCGAACTCGTTGATGAGGGTCAGCAGCTTCTCGCCCTTGTCGCGTTCGATGCCTTGTTTGCAGACAGAACCAGCCAGCATGATGCTGTGGACCAGCGCATCGATGTTGGGATAGGCATCACGCTGCGGTTGCTTGATGTAATCGCCCCAGATGATGCGGATCTCATGCTTGGCTTTCTCGGCGTGGCTTTCCTTCTGCTCCACCAGACGCGCCAACAAGGCCTGATCTGCCAGCGTCAGGCTGTCCTTCTGGCCCAGCTCATTGATGAGATCCATGAAGCGAATCACGCTGAGTGCGGCGATCTGCGCAGCAGACGGGTCGTAGATCTTGCAGGGAATATCACAGTGCGCGGAAGCCGCAGGGACTGATACCAGGCGGTCAATGCCGCGGAGCAGGGCGTGAATCATGCTCAATCCTCCTTTTGCTGAGTGTTCTGGCGCTTGTGACGCGACTGACGAATGACGAAGAACGCGGTACCGATGACGGCTGCGATGGCGCCATAGAACAGGGTGTGAACGAGCGGGCTGCTCCAGTCACTGTGGTCATGTCCCGGGTGGGCCAGGGCCGTATTGGCGGCGGTCAGCAACAGCAGTCCGCTCGCGGTAAGGGTTTTCTTCATGCCGTATCTCCTGTGAGGGTGAGAGTCAGTGATGGACCCGCGTCGTGGAGTGTCCCGCGGGGTTCGCCTGGTGAGTCCGTCGCGTGGAAACGCCGAGCCATTGCACGGTGTTCATGATCTCCGTGCGTACCTGGCCGCTGCCGCGCAGCAAGGCCTGTTGATGGGCATGGCACAGACCCGGGGCGGAGAGCGCATGGGAGAGGCGCGCATGAGCAGCCTGGAGGGAGCGCATCGCTTGCGGGTGTTGGCCCTGGGCGCGGTAGAGCTCCGCCAGATTCTGGTAGCTCACGACCAGTGCCGCGACGCCGCCATCCGGGTCTGCACAGGGCATCAGAAAGATGTCGGCAAAATGGCAGGCGCTGAGATAGTGCTGCTCTGCCATGGCGTAGTCGCCCTGTTCGAACAATGCATTGCCTGCCTGTGTTTCACGCTTCCATTCGTCCATGAGGCCCTCCCGTGACCGGATATCGATTTCTTTAAGCAAATCGCCATGATTATGATAATCATTATCATTCAATAGTGGTGCAAAGCCTCAGCGACTGCAAGAGGGGATGGTAAATCAGGGGGAAGGCGGCTTGGCCCCGGGTAATGCGCGCAAGATCAGACGCGAACTGTCAGCGCACAGACTGGCGGGCGACGCGGTGCTGGTGAGCGTTCTAGGTTCAGAGCGATTGGCTTGCGAGGCCCGGGCCCGGCGAGAGCGAGGTAGCGTCTGGTGAGAGTTCCGCTGGCTGTGGCGCTTGCTCGGGCGAGGAATAGCGCTGTTTCGCCGTGTGCATGATGGTCTCCATGCTGGCATACACCATGTAGAGTTCTCCCAGGTTCTTGTCAGTCCTGAGCGTGGCATCGTGCAGTGGCGCCAGACCGAAACGCTTGAAGATCTTCATGTTGGCGCGTTTGCACAAGGCCAGAATGCCATCGCCTTTTCGGGATCTGACATGACGTGCCGCAGCAGCCATCAGCAGATTGCCATGGGCGAATCGCTTGGCCTCCGGGGCCATTACCAGCCGGCTGAACTCATAGATGGCGCCCTCCGGGATGGACACCGCATCGCTGTCATCGAAGAGCGTGCGCGACTCGAGACTACCGGGGGTGACGCGAATGCTGCCCAGTAGGGTGTCGTGCTGGGTGTCCATCAGGCAGATATGCTGGCTGTTGCTGTCGATCACATCATCGTGATCACGGTGCTTCTGTAGATAGGCCTTCGAGGCGCTGTGGTGGTCTTCACGTAGCGTGCGCACCTGGCGGAAGAGCGGGTGATTGTGACCAAAGAAAGACACTGTCTCTCGATGGGTCTGATGCGTAAAAGAAGCGGTGAACTGCTGGATGACGGCAATGTCCTGAGTGTCTTGCATTCCCTTTCTGTCTCCTCGTGTCATGAGGTTGGTTAGTTTTCTCATGCTCTTGGGATGACGAAGCTAACACTTAATTAGTTTTAGTGCATGTTTGTTGCAGCATCATGACGCGGAGTTGGCTATGGCGAAGATGGCCCAGATAGCAGGATTGTCAGCGCACCGACGAAATGAAACCGCCGTGGCGGATGATGTCCGCATGTCACGATAATCTCGATATGGGCGGCTAACATGAGGCAAAAAGAGATGAAGCTGCGCTTTACCGCATTGCCTGGGACTGACTTGTGTATGGCCTTGAAGCCTTGGCCCCACGAGATGCGAGATCGGTATTGTCATGAGAAATGGCGGGTCTGCTGCCGCAACACCAAAGACTCCGACACGCTACCTTCGCAGAGGGGCATCAGTCGCCAATTGCAGATACTGAGGGTGATATGGTTCATGCCAGCAGGTCATGCCCCTGCGGGGATTGGAAGGGTGCTGGCGCAGCAAACAAGGAAAGAATGGGGAAGGTGGTAAAGCCGCAGGCAAGAAGTTCGTGGCAGAAAATTCATGTAAGGGCATGCATGGCTGGATATGCACATTCGTGATCTGTGTCAGGCGCAAACTGAAGATTGATGCAGTATCTTGCGATGCAGCGCACCGGTGTTCAGAGTCCGGGATATGATGCAATGCAAGAGTGAATATCGAGCACAGGAATCCAATTCATGTGGCTCGCAACAAGGAGAGAGCAATGGCACTGAAGATTCTGGTCTTTCTGGGGTCGGTGCGGACCAGCACACCCCCCGCACCTGCACGTCTTGGGGAAAGGGTTGCCAGGTGCTGCGTCGCACAGCTCGAGGAAAGTGGCCATGAGGCGGTGCTGATCGATCCACTCGATTACGATCTGGCAGACCCCTTCAAGCCGCTGTTCTCCTATGCGCAGCGCAATGCCCCTCAGGACTTGCTCAATCTCGCCCAGCAGATCGAAGCGGCGGATGGTTACGTGATGGTCAGCCCCGAGTACAACCATTCCATGAGTCCGGCGTTGGCCAATCTTCTGAATCACTTCGGCAGCTCGCTTTACTCCTACAAGCCCTCTGTGATCGCGACTTACTCTGCAGGACAGTGGGGCGGGGTACGCGCAGCAGTCAACATGCGCACCTTCCTCTCGGAGCTGGGCTGCTTGCCGGTCTCGGCGATGATTCACGTGCCTCGGGCGCAGGAAGTGCTCAATGAAGATGGCGGCTACGCCGAGAATCAGGATGCCCAGGAATGGGGCGGCTATCTCGAGCGCGCCTTCGAACAACTTGCCTGGTGGGCGAATGCCGCCAGGCGTTATCACGAGAGCGAAGACGGTGAGAAGCGCCCCGGCGCCTTCACGCGCAGCCCCTCGCAGCGCAACGCGCCTTGAAGGAGCGATAGCATTCCACGCCTCGATAAACGGGTGACGCAGCAAAAAGGGACTGCCTGAGCAGTCCCTTTTTGCATTGATAGTCAGTCACGTTTCGTCATGTGACTGCCGGCTCACTCGAAGTAGCCACGCACCTTGTCCATGTCATCGGTCTCCGTCAGCGCCAGCGAGAGTAGAATGCGCGCCTTCTGAGGATTGAGGGCGCCACTGCCGATGCCTTCTTCCTTGGCACTGACGATACCATTGCCGGTACGGGTGCTGCGCACGACCGGGATGCCATCCGCCATGGCCTGCTTGACCAGCGGCTTGACGGTCTCTGGAATCGAGCCATTGCCGCTGCCGGCGATCACGATGCCTTTGGCACCGTTGTCGAGGGCGGCGGTGAACAGCGCCGGGTCCATCTCCTGGTGGGCGTAGATGATATCAACCTTCGGCAGGCCATCGAGGGATGTCACGTCAAAGCGAGGCTTGTCGGTCGGTGTCGCCGGTGTGTAATAGAAGTGCGGCTTGCCGCTGATGAAGGCACCGAGGTAACCCTGCTCGGTCGCCTTGAAGGTGTCCATCATGATGGCATTGGTCTTGGTGGTGTAATACGCCGAGCCGATGCGGTCGTTGAGCACGATCATCGCCCCACGTCCCTCCGCGCCTTCATCGGCTGCCAGGGTGACCGCCTCCAGCAGGTTGAAGGGGCCATCGGCACTGATGGCAGTCGCCGGACGCATGGCGCCGACCATTACCACCGGCTTGTCACTGTCGACGGTGAGATCCAGGAAGAAGCCGGTCTCCTCCAGCGTGTCGGTACCGTGGGTGATGACCACGCCGTGGGTGGCGTCCGTCGCGAGCTCTTCATTGATCGCCTTCGACAGCTTGAGCAGGATTTCCTGATCGATATTGCTGCTGCCGGTGTTGGCGATCTGTTCACCGGTCACCTCGGCGACATCGGCCAGTTCTGGTACGGCGTCCAGCAGCGCTTGCACCCCCAGGCTGCCGGATTTGTAGTTGGTGGTGTCCGTGGAGGAGGCAGAGCTACCCGCAATCGTGCCGCCGGTGGCATAGATTTTCACCCCCGGGTGTTCCGCGGCGTTGGCCTGAATGCCATAGGCCAGGGAACAGGCGGCGATCGAGATGGCAGCTACAAGGCGGCGGGGAGTCATGAAGTCAGCTGTTGTCATTGTGGTGAGTCGCTCTGTCGTTGTTATGAGTGGAAATGAAGGTCGTTTTTCAATCTTTCATTATTCATGAATAAGGAATATCTAAATTTAAGAGGTCAGTTCTCCTTGTCGTTTTGTGTGGCGATTGATGCTCAGCATGGGGTGGAGGCGGTAGTCAGACGAAAGGCTTCATCCCCCATCAAATCAAGCAAGAAGCCGGCCAGTTCGTGACATGACACTGGCCGGTTTGCATCACGTCAGTGCCGCGCCACCATCACTGCGCGGGTCGTGGGCCGCCTCGACCTGCCCATCCGGGTGGCACATCACGGCGCCGGCGTGCCCCAGCGTGTCGCTGAAGGCCTCATCGAGGACTTCCACTTCGTGGCCCATGGCCGCGAGTGTCTGAGCCATTTCGCCCGCGAGGCGCGATTCGAGCTTGAGGCTGGTGCTGACATCGCCCCAGGTGCGGCCGAGCAGCCAGCGCGGTGCGCTGATCGCGGCCTGCAATGACATGCCGTGGCGGGCGATGCGCGTGAAGACAGCCGCCTGAGTCTGCGGCTGGCCTTCACCGCCCATGGTGCCGAAGGCCATCACGCGGCCATCATCGAAGCAGGCCAGTGACGGATTGAGGGTATGGAAGGGCTTGCGGCCCGGTGCCAGGCTGCGCAGTCTGTCCGGCGCCAGGTCGAACGCCAGCCCACGGTTCTGCCACATCACGCCGCTGCTGGGCAGCACCACGCCACTGCCGAACTCCCAATAGACGCTCTGGATGAAGCTGACGGTGGTGCCGTCACTGTCCGTCGCGCCCATCCAGATAGTGTCGCCTTCGGCGGGCTCGTGCGGCCAGCCAAGCGCGGACTGCATGTCGATCATCTCGGCCTGGCGGGCAAGGGCCTCCGGAGAAAGCTGTGCCTGTTGCGTGGCGATGCTGCCTTCGAGGCTGCCCTCGAGCGCCCCCTCGATGCATTCCGGCGAGGTGATCAGGCTGTCGCGTACCAGGAAGGCGCGCTTGGTGGCTTCGATCAGCGCATGCAGGTGACGCGGGGTGTTGCCGTCCGCTTCGCTGATGCCATGCGTCGCGCTCAATGCATCGTAGAGCCCCAGAATCATCAGCGTCGCGAGGCCCTGGGTCGGCGCTGGCAGATTGTATACCTCACTGTCACGCAGGCGGACCTTGAGCGGCGTGACGCGCTGGGCGCGATAGCCGTTGAGGTCTGCCAGGCGCAGCGGGCTGCCGGCGGCTTCCAGTTCCTGTGCCATGCGGGTCGCAAGTTCACCACGATAGAAGTCATCGAGTCCGGCATCTGCCAGACGCGAGAGCGTCGCGGCCAGCGCCGGCTGACGCAGTCGCGCGCCTTCTTCCAGCGCGATCGGCTCACCTGACTCACTCTGACCCAGATAGCGCTCAGCGAAGCCGGGCTGCTGCGAGAGCACGGCCAGATGTTTTTCGCTGAGTGCCTTCTGGCTGGCGCTGACGGCCACGCCATCATTGGCATGCCGGATGGCGTGGCTCAACAGTGTCGAGAGCGGCAGGGGCGAGCGCTCATCCGCCGAGGTCTCGGCAGAGAAGGCCAGCGCCTCCTGCCAGCCGCCGATGGTGCCGGCCACGGTCAAGGCCGACAGCGGTCCGCGGGTCGGGATGCTGCTGCCGTTGGCCAAGGGGGCGGCCCCCTCACTGTCAGCCGCGAAGCCATGGCCGTGCTCGGCATAGAACTCGCGGCTGGCAAGCCCTGCCGCCGGGCCACAGGCATCGATCGCCAGCGGCGCCAGTCCCGGGCGCTTGATCAGCCAGAAGCCATCACCGCCGATGCCGTTCATGTGGGGGTAGACCACCGCGATGGTCGCTGCCATCGCGACCATCGCCTCGATGGCGTTGCCACCATCGCGCAGGATATCGCGGCCCGCTTGCGCCGCCAGATGATGGGGCGCGGCGCAGGCGCCGCCAAAACCACGTCGGGTATGAATCATGGCGTCTTGCTCCTGAGGATTCCGTTGTTGTTATTGAGCGTCCAGTGCGTCTCAGCTACCGGTGAACAGGTCGTAGAACATGCGCAGTGCCGTGAACATCAGGAAGATGGCGAAGACCTTCTTGAGCTTGGCGGCGTCCATCGCGTGGGCCAGCTTCGCGCCGATCGGGGCGCACAGCATGGTGGCCGGCACGATGGCGGCGAAGCCGAGCAGGTTGACGTAGCCGATGGAGCCCGGCAGCAGGTTCGGTTCACCGATGCCATTGAGCAGGAAGCTTGCGGTGCCCGGCAGGCTGATCACCAGACCCAGCGCCGCGCCCGTGCCGACGGCCAGGTGCATCGGGGTGCCCAGGGTGCTCAGGGTCGGCACGCTCAGGGTGCCGCCGCCGATGCCCATCAGCGTCGAGACGCCACCGATGAAGGTGCCCAGTGCGCCGCTGCCCAGCGGGCCCGGCAGGCCAGTGCCCAGCACGGTGGACTGACGGCGGAACATGTTGAGCGCGACCAGGAAGGCCACGGTGGCAAACAGCCCCATCAGTACCGCACCGCTGAACAGGTTGGAGAGCAGGCCGCCGATGATGACGCCGATGATCACGCCCGGCAGCAGGCGCTTGAGAATCGCCGGGTCCAGATTGCCCTTGGCGTAATGCGCCCTGGCCGACATGATCGAGGTGGGAATGATGGTCGCCAGTGAAGTGCCGACGGCCTGGTGCATGCGCACCGCTTCATCGACGCCCAGCAGGCTGAAGAGGTGAAAGAGCACGGGCACGATGACGATGCCGCCGCCGACCCCCAGCAGGCCGGCCATCACGCCGGCAATCATGCCGGTGACGATCAGTGCGGCGATCAGGCCGAGAATCCAGTGCAGTGGATAGGCTGAGAACAGTTCCATGGTGTTTCCTTGTCGCCCCCGTATGGCGCGGGGTGGTTCATTGCTGATGAAGGTTGCCGATGAACGCCATCGGCAGTCGATGCATGTCCCTGGAGCGCTGGCGGGTGTGCTGTCTCCAGGGGAGGCGAGCCGGTGGGCAGGCCACAAGACATTACGCGTTGCTGAATTACCTTTCCAATGGCCTTTGCGCTGAATCACCCGTCAAGCGTCCCGAACCGCGCCGGTACATGGCTGGCCGGCTTACCAACCGATCGCTTCCGGCAGCCAGGTAGCGAGACCCGGGAAGCAGAACAGCAGCACGACTGCCGCAGCCTGCAGGCCCACGAAGGGCAGCACACCGAGATACAGATGGCGGGTGGTGACTTCGGGGGGAGCGACGCCCTTGAGGAAGAACAACGCCCAGCCAAAGGGCGGCGTCAGGAAGGACATCTGCAGATTCATCGCCACCAGCACGCCCAGCCACACCATGTCGGTGCCATAGCCGATGAAGACCGGCAGGAACATCGGCAGCGCGATATAGCTGATCTCGATCCACTCGAGGAAAAAGCCGAGCACGAACAGTATCACCATCAGGAAGATCAGTGCGCCCAGCTCGCCGCCCGGCAGCAGGTTGAACAGGTCATGCACCATGTTCTCGCCGCCAAGGCCGCGGAAGGCCAGCGAGAAGGGCTGCGCGCATAGCAGGATGAAATAGACCATGGCGGTGATGGTCAGGGTCGAATGCAGACAGGCCTTGAGCATGGTGAAGTTGAGACGCCGCGCCAGCTGCGCGATCAGCATGCTGCCCAACGCCCCCATCGAGGCCGCTTCGGTGGGAGCGGCCACGCCACCCAGGATCGAGCCGAGCACCGCGAACACCAGCATCAGCGGCGGGATCACGCTACGGGCCAGATCACGCAGCAATTCCTTCATGCCACCGGCGGCGGCGCGCTCCTCTTCCGGGATGGCCGGGACGAGGTCCGGCTTCCACCAGCCCAGCACCAGTAGATAGACGATATAGATGACGGCGATGGCCAGCCCCGGTACGAAGGCGGCGGCAAACAGGGTGCCGACGGATTCGCCGAGAATTTCCGAGAGCAGGATCAGTACCAGACTCGGCGGAATGATCTGCCCCAGGGTGCCGGAGGCACAGATGGTGGCCGAGGCCACGCCCGGGTGATAGCCGCGCCGCAACAGGGTCGGCAGCGTCAGCATGCCGACGGTGACCACCGTCGCGCCGACGATGCCTGTGGAGGCACCCATCAGCACGCCGACCAGAATGATCGCGATGCCCATGCCGCCATTCACGCCGCCCATGGCGCGCCCGATGGTCTCGAGCATGTCCTCGGCGACCCGCGATTTCTCGAGCATGACCCCCATGAAGACGAACAAGGGGATCGCCAGCAGGGTGTAGTTGGTGACCACGCCATACAGACGGGCCGGCATCAGACTGAACAGCAACGGGCCAAAGCCCGCCAGCCCCGCCACGAAACCGGCCACGGCCAGGGAAATCGCGACCGGAATGCCGATCAGCATCAGGACCAGAAAACCGCCGATCATGGCCAGCGCGATCCACTCGTTCGGGCTCATGGCGTCACCTCGCGTTCCAGGTCACCGTCGACGGGCTTGCCGGACAGTACCAGCAGCGCGCGCAGGCAATCTGCCACGCCTTGCAGCGCAAGCGCGGCGAACCCGAGGGGAATGAAGGCCTTGAGCAGATAGCGATAGGGCAGGCCGCCGGGGTCGGGCGAGCCTTCCATCAGCTGCCAGGACTGCTCGGTGTAGCTCAGGCCCAGCCAGGCGATGGCGGCGCCGATGGCGATGGTCATCAGCGCACCGATCAGGTCCACCAGCGCGCGGCCCTTGAGGGAGAAACGGTCGTAGAAGACATCGACGCGAACGTCGGCGCGATGCTTGAGGGCGTAGGAGATGCCCAGCAGCGCGATGGGAGAAATCAGGTGCCACTCGAATTCCTGGAGTGGCACGGGGCTGATGCTGAAGAAGTAACGCAGCAGCACGTTGCTGGCGACCAGCAACACGAGCGCCAACAGCGAGTAACGGGCGATGACGCCCAGTCGCTCGATGATGCCCTCGAGAAAATGGATGACGTACAGCATGGCATGGCCTCATGAACGCCACGACGGGACAGGTCGTGGCGTTGGACAGGGAAGCAGGAAGACGGAAAAAGGCGTTTGCGCTCGGGGCTTGTATCTTGAGTTCGCCCCCGCAGCGCAGCGAAGGGCGAGTTCATCGGGCGACGGGTCTGAACGCGAGACATGAGTCGACAGATGCGAGCCGCGAGCCGCGAGCCGCGAGACTCAGGACGACAGGCGTCAGAGCGCCAGGAAGGTCTTCTCGCTGACGGCGGCCCATTCCTTGTGCTGGTCGCGGAAGGCCATGAAGGACTCGTGGACGCGCGCGGTGTCCGGATCGGCCGCCGCCATGTCGGTCAGCGTCTTCTCGGTGACTTCCTTCAGGCGCGCTACCACCGCGTCCGGCAGCGGCTGGGCGGTGACGCCTTCGTTGTCGACCAGATCATTGAGCGCCTCGGCATTCACCGATTCGCACCAGGCCTGGCTCTCGACGTTGCACGCCTGGGCGGCGGCCTTGACGATGGCCTGCAGGTCCTCGGGCAGGCCCTCCCAGGCTGCCTTGTTGATCATCAGCTCGGTGACGTTGGTCGGCTCATGCCAGCCGGTGGTGTAGTAATACTTGGCGGCCTTCTGCAGCCCCAGGCGGCGATCCTGATAGGGGCCGACGAACTCGGCGGCATCGATGACGCCACGTTCCAGCGCCGGGAAGATCTCTCCGCCGGGCAATAGACGCACGGCCACGCCCAGTTCGGCGTAGACCTTGCCGGCCAGCCCGGGGATGCGCATCTTCAGACCCTTCAAGTCCTCGACCGTATTGATCGGCTTGCGGAACCAGCCGGTCATCTGCACGCCGGTGTTGCCCATCGGGAAGGCGATCAGCCCCTTGGGGGCGTAGAGCTCATGCCACAGCTCCAGGCCGCCACCGTGATACAGCCAGGCGTTCATGCCCTGGGTATTCATGCCGAAGGGCACGGTAGTGAAGTACTGGGCGGCGGGAATCTTGCCGGCCCAGAAGTAGGCATTGCCGGCGTTCATCTCCACCACGCCACTGGCGACGGCATTGAAGCCCTCCAGGGCCGGAATCAGTTCACCGGCCGCGAAGTGCTGGATCTTCATGCGCCCGCCCGACATGGCCTCCACCTTGCGGCAGAAGTCGGTCGGACTGCCCGGACCCTCGACATAGAAGGGCGAGCCCGGACCATAGGCATTGGTCATCTTCCATTGATAGGTCTTGTTGGATTCCGCGCGCACGATGGCGGGCGCACCCATCACGAGTCCAGCGGTTGAGGTTGCCAGTGCGGCACCCAGGAACTTGCGACGATCGAATGTCATGGGAGGATCTCCTGCGGACGGATGACCAGTAATGCCCTTGCGACAGACTGCTTTGAATGCTCTGTGTGAAAGAGTCTTCTGTCTCAAGGGGTGCCTGTACGGCATGCCGACATCGAGGCCGGCGATCTTGTTGTGTAGGTGTTTCTGCATGTTCTTGAGTAGCGTTGCCTGTCATTTGTCAGCCAGAAGGCTGCCATTTGTCAGTGGGCTACGTGGAAGACATTGCAAGGCGTGTGCCATTTGGCGCGCAGGGAGATTTATTCTTTATTTTCAATCGATTGCATGGAAATTCTGGGCGTTGTGTTTCGCTGATAGAGCGTGAGCGCGCCCCTGGCGTTGCCCAAGTGAGGCCGTGGCAGCGCTGATTGGCAAAGTTCAGGGCCTGACAAATGTCAGAAGATGACGCCTGGCGCGGCATTTGTTCACCGATAGCGACGGGGAGGGTGACATCTGGCTCACGAATGTGGGGTAGGGATGATCAATTGTCATGCTCGCGACCTGATGGTGCGTGCGATCGATCATGGTGCACCTGGATAGGGGCGCTCAGAATCGGTCAATCAGAGCAGGTCAATAAGACTCGGTACGCCCACATCGAGTCTTCATGCGAGGCGCCATAGACGACAGTCTGAGTGGCTGGTGGCATCATGCGGCTTTGTCCTGATGGAGCGTTAGATGTCACCTCATGAGCCTGAAGAGCCCGCCACCCGCTCGGAGTCTTCGCCTGCCGCCGCATCCACCTGCGTGACGAAGACTGCCGGGCCTCGCCTGCCCGCCACGCCCGGGGCACCAGGAGGGGCTCAGGTGCCGCGCATCCTGCTGGTCGCCATCCTGGTGGTGATGGCGGTGCTTGCCTGGTGGGAGATGCCGCAGCAGTGGGCGCTGGATTTCCTCGACGCCACTCTGGGTCAGGCGTTCAGTGCCTTCGCCATCGCCAAGGGCCTGAACGCGACCATCTCGGTACTGCAGTCCTCGACCATCGATCTGCAGGTCTTTCAGGTCTCGCCCGGGGAAGCGCTGGACCCCGCCAATGACATGATCGAGCGCTTTTCGTGGGTGATGTTCGCGGCGACCGGCTCGCTGGCGCTACAGAAGCTGCTGCTGGGCATCTCCGGCTCGCTGATCATCAAGGCCTTCGCCAGCGGTGCCTGCCTGCTGGCGGCTCTCGGGCTACTTACCGGCAGTCGCCAATCGGTCGATGGGATGCATCCCCGCCAGCGCTGGTGGCAGGTGGCTATCCTGCGCGTGGCCCTGTGGGGCATCGCACTGCGCTTCGCGGTGCTGAGTGTCGCGCTGGCCAGCGGCGCCGCGGGTCAGGCCTTTCTCGATGACAGTCGCGATACCCAGATGGCGCAGTTGAGCGTGACGCAGCAGCAGCTGGCGGAAGTCGCCGACAAGCAGGTAGGTGGCGCGCACGAGGAGCGCAGCTGGTGGCAGCAGTTCAAGGGCAGCATGGAAGGCTGGGTCGGCGGGCCGATCACCAGTGTCACCCAGGGCTTTGATGCGATGACCGACAAGGTGATCGACCTGACCATGCTGTTCATCACCCAGACGGTACTGTTCCCGCTGGGCTTTCTGTGGGTCGCGCTACGGCTGCTGCGCGGGCTGGCAAGGTTGCAGTGATGCTTGCAGTGACGCTTGCAGTGATATGTGAGGTGACGAGTGAAATGACAGCCCCGGCGCCGTCCGGTGCTGCGGCGTCAGAGGCAGAGACAGAGGCAGAGACAGAGGCAGAGACAGAGGCAGAGACAAAGACAAAGACAAAGACAAAGACAAAGAGAGGCAGAGATGTCATAGCCGCGCGCCACCACGCCGATGCTTCACGCGCGTCATCAGCGACTTGCAGTCGACGGAGAGAATCTCGTCGCGATTGAAGATATGCGCGCGCACGAAGGCATCGAAGGCCTCGTAGCTGTCGGTGAGGGTGTGGATGTGCAGGCTTTTCAGGTCGCTCATGATATAGAGGCTGACCACCTCGACGCAGGCGGAAAGCTCCTCGGCGATGCGTTCGATGGCGCTGGGAGCGACGGTCAGGTCCACGAAGGTGGAGATGCCCTTGCCGAGCTTGTCGGGGTTGATGACGGCGGTGAACTGTTCGATCACGCCGCTCTCGACCAGCGCCTGGACGCGGCTGCGCGCATGGGCACGCGAAATGCCGAGCTTGCGGGCGATATCGGCGTAGGACATGCGACCGTCCTTGATCAGCAGGTTGAGCAGCTCACTGTCGGTGCGGTTGAGGTTCATGGGCCAGGGTCTCGACGGTCTTTGTTGTAGTGGTGCGCATGTCGTATCAAACCTGTGCGATCCGCACTTGTATAGTCCGACTGCAGCCCTGGCGAGGATATTCCGGCTCTGGAAATGACAACGGGACGCCAAGGCGTCCCGTTGTCATGTGCATGTTTAGAGCAGAAGCCTCAAGCGTCACTGATAGACGATCTCGCCCTGGGGCGCGTATGCCGTGACGTCGATCGGGCTCTGCTCGGCAAGATAGGCCTTGAGCACATCGGCATCGACGAAGCCGGTATCCAGGTAACCCGGCAGGTCAGTGACCTTCGGATAGCCATCCCCGCCGGCGGCATTGAAGCTCGGGACGGTGAAGCGATACTGGGCGTCCATGGCCAATGGCTGGCCCTGAATTATCACGTCGGAGACGCTGCCTTCTGCGCGATTGACGCGCAGGCTGACGCCGGCGAACTGGGCATAGGCGCCGGAGTCCACCGGTTGGGTGGCCACCGCCTCGAGATACTCGAGCACCTCGCTACCTGACATGGTCACGACCCCCACGGTGTTGCCGAAGGGCAGCACGGTCAGCACATCCTTGTAGGTGATCTCGCCCGCGGGCAGCGAGGCGCGTACGCCACCTGAGTTCATCACGCCGAAGTCGGCCTTGCCGGCCTGCATGGCGGCGGTGGCGATCAGACGTCCCAGGTTGGTCTGGGCAAAGCGCACCACGTCGCGATCGCCTTCCAGCTTGCCGTTGCTCTGCGCGACCGTGACGTTGAGCTGCGCCTGACCCTTTTCCTGATAGGGGCGCAGGAATTCGCGCAGCTCGCTGTCTTCGGCAATTTCCTCCGCGACCAGCACCTTCCTGCGCTCGCCATTCTCCTCGACGGTCTTCTTGAGATTCACCGGAATCAGCTGATAGTTGACCATGGTCAGCTCGCCATTGCGGAACTCGTAATCGGCGCGTCCCACGTACTTGCCCCATTCATGCGCCTGCACGATGTAGGTGCCGTTCTGGCGGTCCGGCTGGCAATCATCGCCGGGTGCAAAGTCCGCCATCCGGTTGGCACCCTCCATGCAGACCGGCTCCTGGGAGTGGCCACCGACGATCATGTCCAGTTCGCCGTAGGGCAGATAGCGCGCCAGCGAGACATCGCCCGGCGCATTGATGCCATGCTCGGCATTCTGATAGTGGCCCATGTGGGTGACGGCGAAGATCAGGTCCGGCTGCTCATGCTCGTTGAGCTCCTCGATGGCCTTGCGCGCCTCTTCCTTGGGGTCACGGAAGTCGAGATCGCTGAAGTATTCGGGGTTGCCGATACGCACGGTGTCTTCGGTGGTCAGGCCGATCACCGCGATCTGGATGCCATGCTCATCGAAGATCTTCCAGGGCGCGAACAGGCGCTCGCCGCTGGTCTTGTCGTAGATATTGGCGGCCAGCATCGGGAAGTCGGCCCAGTCGCGCTGCTTTAGCAGCACCGCCAGCGGGTTGTCGAATTCATGGTTGCCCACCGCCATGGCGTCGTAGCCGATGCGGTTCATGCCCTTGAAGTCGGGTTCGGCCTGCTGGAGATCGGATTCCGGCACGCCGGTATTGATGTCGCCACCCGACATCAGCAGCACGCTGCCACCTGCGGATTCCACCTCGGCGCGGATGCGGTCGACCAGCGTCTTGCGCGCCGACATGCCGTATTCGCCATCACTGCTCTGCCAGAAGCGGCCGTGGTGGTCGTTGGTGTGCAGCACCGTCAGGTGATAGGTGGTGTCGGCCTGCCATTCATGGCCCGCCTGGCTGGCACAGGCACTCAGCGTACTGAGCAGTGCAGCCCCCAGCAGGGCCTTCAGCGCCATGCGCGAGCGGGTAGGCGCGCACAAGCCCGGCGCATTTGATGAGATGAGTCGAGTATTCAGCATGAGCGATACGTTCCTTGTGTCTGGCTCCGGTGCGCAATGGCGCGTTCAAATCTGTGAGTGCTGATTGTCAGGGTGCTGATTGCAAGAGTGTTGATGGTAAAACTGCTTGAAGGGTGGGGACGGCATGAACAACCCCATGCAGTCTGCCTCATTGCTGTGGAGATTGGACGACCGACGCCCGAAGTGCGAGGCTGGCGCCGCTTGTGAGCGTCATCGACTGGCATGAAGAGGGAGACCGACATGAAAAAACCGGCCAATGATGCGCCGGTCTTTTCATGTCTCATCGCTGCGCCTGCGGGTCAGGCGTGTTCCTGGTCCGCGCTGATGCTGTCGGTGGACTCACGCTCACTCGCTTTTGGGTTGAACACCTCGGCGTCTTCCATCTTCGGCAGCAGCAGCTCGGCGATGATGGCGGTCAGGCCGCCCATGGTGATCGGCGAGCGCAGCGCATCGGCGAAGGCGCCCGGAATGGCGTTCAGCACATCCGGCACCATGCCGACGCCAAGCCCCAGCCCCAGGGCCAGCGCGATGATCATCATCTCGCGACGCCCGATGGGCTGCGCCATCAGGATGCGGATGCCGGACACCGCGATCAGCGCGAACATCAGCGTGGTGGTGGCACCGAGCACCGGGCGCGGCATCTGGGTCAGCAGGGTGGCGATGAAGGGCGACAGGCCCAGCAGCAGCAGGAAGCCGGCCACGTAGCGGCCCACATGGCGGCTGGCGATGCCGGTCAGCTGGATCACGCCGGTGTTCTGGCTGAAGGTGGTGTTGGGGAAGGTGCCGGCCAGCGCGCCGAGTGCGGAATTCAGGCCATCGCCCAGCACGCCGCCGCGCAGACGCTTCTGGTGTAGCTCATCATCCACGGCGAGACCCGAGGCGCGTGCGCTGCCGGTGAGGTCACCGACCGTCTCGATGGCGGTGATCATGAAGATGAAGGCCACCGGCAGGAAGGCGGCCAGCGAGAAATCGAAGCCTGTATTCAGGGTCGCCGGATGCGGCAGGGCCAGCAGGGCGGCATCGGCCAGCTGCGGTGCATCATAGAGGCCACCGATGGCGGCGATGATGCAGCCGACGGCCATGCCGATGAAGATGGAGGCGATTCTCAGCCACGGATGACGCGAGACCTGACAGGCCAGCACCGTGATCAGCACACAACCGGCCAGTGCCAGATTGGCGGGCGCACCGAAGTCCTCGGCGCCGAAGCCGCCGCCGATGTCCGTCATGCCCACCTGGATCAGGCTCAGGCCGATCAGCATCACCACCACGCCGGTGACCACGGGCGTGATGACCCGCTTGAGCCACGGCAGCACCGTGCCCAGCGCCATCTCGATCAGGCTGCCGGCCAGGCAGGTGCCGAACAGCACCGCCAGTACCTGTTCGTCACTGGCATTCTGCGAACGAGCGATCAATCCGGCGGTGATCAGCGCGGACACGAAGCTGAAACTGGTGCCCTGGATGCTCAACAGCCCTGAGCCGAACGGGCCGATGCGCTGGGACTGGATCCAGGTGGCGACCCCGGAGACCACCAGTGCCATCGACAGCAGGCTGGCGGTGTAGGCATCGAGGCCCAGCGCGCTGGTGATGATCAATGTCGGTGCAATGATACCGGCCAGACTGGCCAGCAGATGCTGGGCGCCGGCGAGGGCCGAGATGGGGACCGACGGGCAGCTTTCGAGGCCGAGCAGTGGTTCGTCGATCCCCTTGGAATCGGAAGAGGATTGGCTCATGTGACGCTCCTTGTTCTGCTCGCGGTGCAATGGCGGAAATGGTGTCGGGCACTGGATTGTTCAGCGCGGGCAGCCAATTATAAGCAAGATGTGAACCAAGTTCAGTGCTCGTATCGATTTTTCCATCACTTGTTGCGTGTCCCGCGGCCAGGCCAGGGGATGAGCAGGCCAGGCCCGTGTGCCACAAACGCAAGATCCCCGCCGGGCGTGATGCCCGGCGGGGATCTGTCTTTGCTCTCGCGGCGCCTTGTCTGAGCGAAAGTACGCCCAGCGGCTCAGGGCGTCAGCAGGCGCTGGATATTGAGGCTGATCTCACCTTCGCCGAAGGTGCTCAGGAAGCCCTGGAAGTGCTCGGTGGCCACGTGGGCTTCGATGGCGTCTTCATCCCACCATTCTTCCAGTACCACGAAGTCGCCTTCCGGTACTGGCTCACCTTCCGCGACGTTCTTGTCGATCGCGAAGAATTCGTACTGCAGGCAGCCCTTGTCGGACTGGCTCTTCTCGACCAGTTCGGCGAGAGCATCGCGTGCCTTGTCCTGCTGGTCGGCGGGGAAGGTCAGTGTCGCGATAAGCTTGATGGACATGGCATGAATCCTGTCGTGGGCGTAAGAAGTGGACGTAACGGATGGGCGAAATAAATCAGGCACGCAAGCCGGCCATCGCCGCCGGGAATGCACTGCGCTGGTCTGCCTCGAAAAGGTGGCATGTCCGCCATCGGGATGCAATGCGGCGGGCACGGGCAGCGACTTGCCCCCCCCGTGCCCGCCGTTGGCCCGCAAGGCGGACACGTCGATGTCTTGCGGACAGCTGCTGTGAACAGATCTTCAGAATCCGCTCTTGAGCGCCAGCTGCTGAGAGCCCGGCCTTGAGAGCGAGCCTTACAGGCGAGTGAAGATCTCGTCTGCCGGCAGACGGGACTTGGGCAGCTCGGCATTGAAATCGTCAGCGGCGCGGTAACCCAGGCTCACGGCGACCAGGGCGTTGAAGCCTTTCTCGCGCAGGCCGAATTCCGCATCCAGTGCCACCCGGTCGATGCCTTCCAGCGGCACCGCATCGATGTTCAGGCTGGAGGCGGCATACAGCAGGCTGCCGTAGTTGAGATAAACCTGCTTGTCCATCCAGTGCTGCAGGTCCTTGAGGTCATGACGGTGCAGGTCGATGAACAGACGACGCGCGCCGTCCATCATCGCGCTGAACTCGTCATCCTTCTTGAAGCGGCCATCAGACGCTTCGGTGTCCAGCAGGTGGTTCAGGTAGTCGTCGTCCAGGGTGGAGCGAGTGCAGAACAGCACGACGTGAGACGCATCGGTGATCTTCGGCGAGTTAAAGGCGTACTTGTCATCGGTACCGGCGCGCGCGAAGCGCTGCTTGGCATCGTCGGATTCCAGCACCAGGAAGTGCCACGGCTGGGAATTGACGCTGGAGGCGCTCAGGCGCATCACGTTTTCCAGTTCCTGCCAGTCGGCGGCGCTGATCTTGCGTGCCGGATCGAAGGCCTTGGTGGAATAACGACGTTGCATGATGGCGGTGGGAGTCATGATGATGGTCCTCGTAGTGGCAGGCCAGTCGCTGAGCGTCCATGACCTTGTGAGAAGCCTTGTGGAAAGACTTGTAGAAGAAGATGTCGCCATCATAGCGAGTGGATTCAGCGTTGAGTATCCGCGTTGCGCGCATCTTTAAGATGAAAAAATGGCACCAATCCCGAGAATTGGTGCCATATGTCAATTACTTGTCATCGCTGTGATGCTTTCATGGCATTAATGCTGCGGCAGGCTCTCTGGATGGCGTCTCAGAAGAAGCACTCAGCATCAGGCCGTGCAGCTTGCGGCACTGGCCCGCCACATGGACTTCGCGTATCACGCGGTCGTCGCCCAGCATCATCAATGCGAACAGCACCTCCTGCAGCGATACCTGGCTGGACTGACCCCAGCGCGTGCGCCGTGCCAGCAAGGGCGTGGCAGCGGGGTCGAGCACGATGACATCGGCTTCCATGCCCGGACGCAGGTTGCCGACCTTGTCTTGCAGACGCATGGCCCGCGCATTGCCCAGCGTCAGTTGATAGAAGCCCTGCCAGGGTGTCAGCGGTTGATTGGCGCGTGACTCAAGCCCCGCCACATCATGGGCGACAGCGCCGTGAAGCTGGCCGATCTGATAGGCGGCCTTGAGGCTCTCCAGCTGACACAGGCTGGAGCCACCGCCGACATCGGTGGCGATGCTGATGTTCATGCCCACGGCGCGGGCACTGGCGCGATCGAAGAGTCCGCTGCCGAGAAACAGGTTGGAGGTCGGGCAGAAGGCGATGCTGGCGCCCTGATCCGCGATGCGCTGACGCATGCCATCGTCCAGGTGGATACCGTGGGCGAAGGTGGTGCGCTCATGGCTCAGGCCGACATCCTCATAGACCGCCAGATAATCCCGAGCGTCGGGGAACAGCTCGGCGACCCACTTCACCTCATCGAGATTCTCGGCCAGGTGGGTCTGCAGGTGCAGGTCCGGCTGGCTCTTGAGCAGTTGGCCGGCAGCCTTCAGCTGCTCGGGCGTGGAGGTCGGCGCGAAGCGCGGCGTCAGCACATAGCCGAGGCGGTCACGCCCGTGCCAGTCGGCGATCAGGCGCTCATCGTCCTTGAGCGCGGTGACCCCGGAGTCCAGCAGAGCGGGCGGGGCATTGCGGTCCATCATCACGCGCCCGGCGTGTACGCGCATGTCGCGCGCCCGGGCAGCCCGGAACAGGGCATCGGCACTGGTGGCATGTGAGGTGGCGAACACCTGGGCGCTGGTCGAGCCATGACACAGCAGCGCATCGAGGAAGGCATCGGCGACCTCGGCGGCATGTGCGGGGTCGGCGAAACGCTGCTCGGCGGGGAAGGTGTAGGTATTCAGCCAGTCGATCAGGCAGTGGCCGTAGCTTGCGATGATATCCAGCTGCGGGAAGTGCACATGGGTATCGATGAAGCCCGGCATCATCAGGCCTTCGACGTTACGCGGCGGAGACAGGCGCATCAGCTCGCCCACGGCCTCATGTCGGACAAGCGAGCGATGATCCCCCACGGCGACCACATGGCCTGCATGCATCACCAGCAGCGCATCGGTGTAGTGTTCGACGGCGCGTGCCAGGGTCGCCGCCATGTCAGAGGCTCGGCTGTTGCTGTTTCCTTGATTGCTATCTTGCTTATCGTTGCCATCGCTCGAGACCGCCTCACTCAGCATGGCGTCTGCAGGGTCGGCGACGAAATGCAGCAGCGCTCCGCGCAGTAGGCTGACGCAGGAAGCGTCCTTGGCGGCCGCGCGCAGGGCTGCCGTCAGGCGCTGCTCATCCAGGTGGCAGGCCGCAGTGTGCGACGTGTCTTGGTCAGTCATCATTCGGCCTTCTGTGTCGTTTCTGTCTGGTGCATCGCGTCAGGAGCAAAATGGGCGCGCAGCTGGCGGGCACCCTGACGCGTCAGCCCATGGCTGTCCAGTGACGTGCCCTGGGCTGACGTGCCTTGGAGAGACGCGCCATGTCCGGTGGCCTTGTCGGGCGAGTTCACGGCCGCTTCGTCACTGCGCCGCGCCTCGATCTGCAGCAGTTCCGCGACGACGCCAATCGCGATTTCCTCAGGGCGTTTGCCGGGAATGCCGGGCACGCCAATCGGACAGCGAACGCGGGCGATCTGATGCTCCTCGAGATCGCTGCGCAGGCGCTGGCGAAAGCGCGCCCACTTGCTGCTGGAACCGATCAGCCCCAGCGAGGCCAGGTCATCACGTGGTGCGAGCGCGGCGATCAGCGCCTGGTCCTCGACATGGTCATGGGTCAATACCAGCACATGGCTGCCCGCCATCACGGGCAGTGATTCACTGGCGGGCGCGGCTTTCGCGGTCGGCAGGTCAGTCAGGATATTGAACGCCTGACGTTCTACACGACCCTCGCAACCCGCGGGAGTCGTGGCGGCCGTGAGCTGCTCGGGGCGTGAGTCCCGCCAGTCGATCTGCCAGCCCAGCGGTGCCAGCAGCGTGACGATCGCCTGCCCGACATGGCCGGCGCCGAACAGGGCCAGCCGTGGCGCAAGTGCCGGGTACAGCTCGATCAGCACCTGCACATGGCCGCCACAGCATTGCTGGGCATGCTGGCCGAGCGCGATCTCCTCGAGCAGGCAGCCAGATTGTCCCCGGGCCAGCATCCCGCGAGCGCGCTCCACCACCAGCTGCTCCAGCCGACCGCCGCCGAGGCTGTCGTGCAGCGTATCGGGGGTGATCAGCATCTTGCTGCCGGCACCACGCGGGGCAGAGCCCGCCACCGTCACCACGGTGGCCAGTGCATGCGCCGTCAATGCTGCCTGGGCCTCGGCGAGCGCCTGATACCAGCGGCCGGTCGCGGCACTCTTTGCATTCATGACGGCACTCTTGTCGACATTCATGACGGCACCTGCGTTGGCTCTGCGCCAGCAGTGTCGTGCTGCTCCTGCCAGTCACGCTGTTCGCGCGCCGCCAGCATCACGCGCTCCGGCGTGGCCGGGGTATCCAGGCGCACCGCGCGGCGATAGTCGGTCAGCGAGGCCAGCGCATCGCGCAACGCCGCCCACACGCTGATGGCGAGCATGAAGGGCGGCTCGCCGACCGCCTTGGAGCGATAGATGCTGGCGGCCGAGTTGGGATGTCCCTCCAGCAGGCGCACCTTGAGCGCGCCAGCCGGCACGTCACTGATCGCCGGAATCTTGTAGGTCGCCGGGCCATCGGTGAGCAGCCGGCCATCCTCGTTCCACTTGAGCTCCTCCGTCGTCAGCCAGCCCATTCCCTGCACGAAGCCGCCCTCGATCTGGCCGATGTCGATGGCCGGATTGAGCGAATCACCGACATCGTGCAGGATCTCGGCGCTTTCCAGGCGGTATTCACCACTCAGCGTATCGACGACCACTTCGCACAGCGCCGCGCCGAAGGCGTAGTAGTAGAAGGGGTGACCGGTGCCGCTGGCGCGATCGTAATGGATATCCGGGGTGGCATAGAAGCCCTTATCGGACAGTGAGATGCGTTCCAGGTATGCCGCCTGGATCAGCTCGCCCCAGGTCATCAGTACACCGCTCGGGCCATGCAGCTCGCCATCCGTGAGGCTCAGGCTGACGCGTGGCTGGGCGAGATGCTCGGCGGCGAAGTCGAGCAGGCGCATCTTGAGGCGCAGGCAGGCATCACGCGTCGCCATGCCGTTGAGGTCCGCGCCGGAGCTTGCCGCCGTCGGCGAGGTGTTGGGCACTTTGTCGGTGCGGGTGGCGGTGATGCGTACCTTGTCCACGCTCAGCCCCAGTTCACGCGCCGCGACCTGGGTGATCTTGGTGTGCAGGCCCTGGCCCATCTCGGTGCCGCCGTGATTCACCTGCACGCTGCCATCGGTGTAGACATGCACCAGGGCGCCTGCCTGATTGAGGTGCTTGGCGGTGAAGGAGATGCCGAACTTGACCGGTGTCAGCGCCAGCCCCTTCCTGACCACCGGATTGGCGGCATTGAAGGCGCGTATCTCGGCGCGGCGCGCCCAGTAGCGGCCACTGTCCTCGAGCTGATCGATCAGGGTCGCCAACAGCGGGTGCTGATTGACGTGTTGGCCATAGTGCGTGGTCTCACGGCCCTCGCAGTAGAGATTGCGCTTGCGGATCTCCAGCGGGTCACGCCCCAGACGCCGGGCGATATCCTCCATCGCGGACTCGACCGCCAACATGCCCTGAGGGCCGCCAAAACCGCGGAAGGCGGTATTGGACGCCACATTGGTGCGTGCGCGAATGCCGCGCACGTGGGCATTGCCGAGGTAGTAGGCATTGTCGGCATGGAACATGGCGCGATCGACGATGGCATCCGAAAGATCCGGCGAGTGGCCGCAGTCGCCGGTCAGCTCGATGATGGCGGACTCGATGCGCCCGCTGTCATCGACACCGAATTCATAGCGGTGGTGGAAAGGGTGGCGCTTGCCGGTCAGGCGCATGTCATCTGCGCGTGCCAGCCGCAGGCGTGCCGCGCGGCCCGTGCGCCGAGCGATCATCGCGGCCAGACAGGCCACCGGTGCGGCCTGGGTTTCCTTGCCGCCGAAGCCGCCCCCCATGCGGCGGGTCTCCACCGTGATGGCGTGGAAGGGCACGCCGAGCACTTCGGCGATCAGCTTCTGGACTTCGCTGGGGTGCTGGGAGGAGCTGTGCACCAGCATCTCGTCATCTTCGCCGGGCAAGGCCAGTGCGGCTTGACTCTCCAGATAGAAGTGTTCCTGGCCGCCGCTTTCCAGCTCACCGCTCAATTGCCAGGCGGATTTGGCGAGTTTGTTGCTGATGCTGTCGAGATCGCCGGCGCGACCATTGGCAAGCCGTGCCTGGGTGTGGGTCGGGCGCACCAGATCACCGCGGTTGGCCGCCTCGCGCGGGTCGAGGCACACCGGCAGGGGCGTGGTGGCGACCTTGGCCAGTCGCGCCGCCTGACGTGCCGCGCGCTCGCTGTCGGCGGCGACCACGAACAGTGCCTGACCATGATGGCTGATGATGTCACTGACCAGCAGCGGGTCGCCGGGGAAGACCGGCCCCACATCGCTGTGACCGGGGATGTCGGCGGCGCTGAGCACGCAGACCACGCCGGGGGCACGGCGCACCGCTTCGAGATCCAGCGCATCCAGAGTGGCGTGCGCGACCTCGCTCATGCCGATGGCCAGATGCAGCGTGCCGGTGGGCAGTGGCAGGTCATCCACATAACGCGCCGAGCCGCTGACATGGCGCTGGGCGCTTTCATGCTGACGTGACTGGAGAACGGGGGCGGCCGGCGCGGCGCTGGCGTCGGACTCAAGACTGTGCAAGGTACGCATCGAGGCTCTCCAGTGGCGTGAGGGAAGTCGTGGTCTGACGCTCATTCAGGATGCGCTGGGCCACGCGGGGAATCAGATGGCTGGCGGCCAGCAGGCGATACTCGCGTGAGCCGCGCACGTCACTGAGCGGTGAGAAATCGGCCTGCACGGCCTGCTCGATCTGCTGGCGAGTCTGCGCCGTCAGCCTGGCGGGAGTGAGAGATTCCAGCGCTTGCAGCGTCAGCAGTGCTTCCAGGTGCGGGGCGCGGGCCGGAACCCCGGCCATGCCGCCGAAGGCCACGCGCCAGTGCTGGGCGCGCCCGCTGGCGTCACGCCGCCAGGCGAAGACGCCGAGCAGGGTGGAGATGTCATCGTCACGCCGCTTGGACAGCTTGTGTACCGCCAGCCGCTGGTTGGGCAGCGGGCGCGGCAGGAAGACCGAGTGGATGATCTCGTCCGGCATCAGCTGGGTACGCTTGTAGTCGAGGAAGTAGTCCTCGAGCTTCAGGATGCGCTCGTTGTCCTGGCTCATCAGCTGGATATAGGCGTCCAGCGTGATCAGCAGCGGCGGCATGTCACCGATGGGCGAGGCATTGCCGATATTGCCGCCCAGGGTGCCACGATGGCGGATCTGTTCACTGCCCAGTCGCGTGAGCAGCTCCGCGCCATCCGGGTAATGCTCCCGCAGCAGCGGCATCAGCTGGTGATAGCTGACCGCTGCCCCGATCCACCAGCCTGCCTGACCGGCGTGCTCGCCTTCCTCTATCTTGCCAAGCGCCGCGACCTGGGTGGTGTCGATCAAGGCCGGGAAGTCGCGCAGGCGCTGGGTGTGCTCCAGCATCAGGTCCGTGCCACCGGCGATCAGCGTGGCATCCGAGCGCTCGGCGCGCAGCGCCAGCAGGGCCTGCAAGGTGACCGGCCGATAGAAACGCCCGGTGTCTCGCTCGTCATCAGGGGCGGTGTCGTGCGCTTCCGCTGTGCTATCGCCAGCGTCCTGCAGGCAGGCTGGCCCGAATTCGCCTTGCAGCAGACGGTGAGCGGCCTCGCGGATCGGGCGATAACCGGTGCAGCGACACAGATTGCCGCCCAGTGCATGGTCGATCATGGTGTCGCGTTGCCGGGCATCGATCACTTCGCCCTGATCGATCTGGCGCTGATGACGGGCATGCAGCACCGCAAGGCTCATGGCGATGCCCGGGGTGCAGAAGCCACATTGGCTGGCGTGTGTGCTGACCAATGCCTGCTGCACCGCCGAGAGGGTTGGCGCCTGGCTGGCATCCGCCAGACCCTCGACGGTGATCAAGTCACAGCCGGCCAGCTGGTGGGCGGGCATCAGGCAGGCGTTGGCGGTGCTCACATTGTGGCCCGGCCCCTGCAAGGCAATGGTGCAGGCGCCGCAGTCGCCGGAGGCACAGCCTTCCTTGGTGCCGTCTTGCCCAAGTGAGGTGCGCAGCACTTCGAGTACGCTCGTTCCCGGTGCAGGTGTGGGCAGTCGGCACGCGCGCCCGTTCAAGGTGAAGTCGATCATGCGGGCATCCTGTCAGGTCGTATTGTCATTGTGGTGCCTTGTTGCGTACAGCGTACTTCCAACGCTCAAGTCCTCTGTTCTACGCTGCCGGCGGGCTGGGGCTGTCTTGCCAGCGGGCCTGTTCTATCCAGGCGACGAGCGTTGGTCTGCAGGCTGTTGTCTCTATCAATGTAACAGGTCGTATTGTGATTCCTGCAAGAATCTGACCAAATGGTCAGTGCATGTTGTGGTATTTTGTTCGCCGGTGTCTCAACGGGCTGTTTTCACTGCTGTTCCAACGCCACGTGATAGTCGCTTGACCAGAGCCTCCTGCTTGCGCACATCGTCGCTGACTGGCGAGTGAGACAGACAGGGGACTGTCGCCAAGAGACTCGAATGCTTTTTTCTGACCTGATGAGTGATGCCGATGCCCGCGGATTCTCCTTCTTCCCTTTACGCTGAAGTCCGTCGTACCCGTAGCGCGGAATTGAGCGTGCCGCCTGCCAGCTCTCCGCGTGAGCAAGCCGAGAGCCGTATTCTCGAGGCCGCCGAATGCGTATTCGCCTGTCACGGTTATCGCGGCAGCACCTTGAAGCAGATTGCGGAAGTGGCCGAGTTGCCCAAGGCCAATCTGCTCTATTATTTCGGCTCCAAGGAGAAGCTCTACGTTCACCTGCTGGAGCAGACCCTGACGCGCTGGAATGCTTCGCTCGAGGATATCTCGCCCGATGACGAGCCACGTGAGGTGCTGGAGGCGCTGGTGCGCGTCAAGCTCAAGCTGGCACGCCAGGCACCGCAGGCCTCGCGTCTGTTCGCGGCGGAGGTGATCAGTGGGGCGCCTTTCCTGCGCGATTATCTCAGTGGCGACCTGCGCGACTGGGTGCAGGCGCGCTGCGATGTCATGAAGGCCTGGATGGCCGCGGGCAAACTGCGCGAGGCGGAGCCGATGTGGGTGATCTACCTCATCTGGTCCACCACTCAGCATTACGCGGATTTCGCCGCCCAGATCGATCAGCTGGGGGGAGCGCCGCAGAGCGATGAAGACTGGGAGCAGCTGGCGGATTTCGTGGCCAGCACGCTATGTGATGGTCTGTGCCCGCGACAGCCATGAGCGGCATGAGCGGCATGAGCGCTTGAGCCGGCGGATTCGGCGCTCTGTCGGTCGCCTGTTTCAGCTGTCTGTTGTCAGTACCTCGCCGCACAGCAAAAAGCCCGCCCCGGTATCCGGGGCGGGCTTTTTTGGTTCTTGAGTCTAGAGTCGTTCTTGCGTCGCTCGCTCTTGCGTCATTCTGGAAATGTGAAGGATAAGGCCATCAGGCGATCAGCTTGCCATCTCCAAGGGCATGCCAGCATCGCGATCCAGCACTGCTTCTTCCTCTTGCTTGGTCCCCGACAACTCGGCTTTCTCCAATTGAGAGATGTCACAGTGTTGATGCATCTGCCAGCCATCGCGGGCATCGTCGGCAAGATAGATCAGCGCGGCATCGGCGCTTGCCCACAGCCGCGCGAGGTCACGTTGGTGGCGGGTGCGGTTGGCCAGCGGCAGCGCATCGGCGGTGACTACCACCACCGGCGCCTTGCGCAGCCAGCGCGGCGCATGACTCGGCCAGCTGTGATGCACGGCGTCCAGCCAGGGCGCCTGGGGATGGCCGGGCGATGACTGCCAGCGCCAGCCACGCCCGACCTCGGTGATCCCGCGCGCCGTCCAGATCAGGCTGCGCCGCGGCAGCTGCGCCTCCAGGCTTTTCAGCAACGCATCGTCGCTATCCGTCAGCGGCTGGATGGCTCCTGACATCATGCTCAGGTACTCGCCAGCGTGCTGGCCGGCGGTCAGTTCCAGCTTGATGCGAGGCGCCGGGGCGAGGGCGATGCTGTTCTCCAGCGGTATGTGCATGCCGCATTCCATGCCGATGGTATAGACGCTCATGCCAGCATTCCTCGACGCGTCATGCTCTGACGCAGCAGGGTGTGGTGGCGGTGCATCGCCTCCCAGTCAGCGTGAGCCTTGTGGTTGATGTCAGGATTGAAGACGGCTTTCTGCTGCGCGATGGGCGATGCTGTCGGAGTCGGTGTCTCGGCTGAGGCCTGGGCCGCCACGGCCGAGGCGGCAATGTCGGCCTGGCTGCGCGTGTCATGGGCCGGTGAAGGCGTCGTGGGGGCCGTCGTTGTCTTCAGGCTCAGCGGCGGTGCCTCGTAGCCCATCGCCATCACGCCCAGCAATTGAGCGGACTGGGCATTGGCGACATCCTGTGTGGCGCTGCTAGAGCGGGGCAAGAGGGTGAATGTCTGTGTCGTGACCTTGGCTGTCATGGCTCGGCAGGTATCGAGGAGGGCAGTCATCGTTGAGGTGGCCATGAGAATGCTCCTTGCGCATCGCGAGCGCTTTATCGGGAATATTGCAGTCCGGCAAGGGTCGTTGGCGTTACTGCGCGGCGTATGACCTGTCGGCTGGCTAGTCTTGATCAAGCGGCTTGCGTGCCGATTTGTTGTGATGAACAGTAAAAACAGGCGCTTGTGTCTGTCGCGCGGTGCGGATGGTTGGCGTCGTGCAGCGCTTGAGGGCGTCAGAGGCGTTCAGGATGAAGAAAAAGCGCTCATCTCGAGGGTTACGCCTTTCGTCTATGCACTGTCAGTCAGCACCTGGCCCAGGCTTTGCACTGTCTTGATGCAATCGTTGATGCAATCGTTGCTCTGCGCTCACGCAGAATCTTTTCAGGAGTGTGTCTTCATGCCACGAGCGCCCATAGATCACAGCGCGCCCCCCGAGGATGACGTGTCCGGTAAATCCCGGGCAGTGCACCCGGATGGGGAAGCGCCTGCCCCCGATGCCGATGCCAGCGTCAATCTTGCTACCAGTCTCGCTCGCCATGCCGCAAGCCAAGGCACCAGGAGCCTGAGCCTGCATCAGCGTCTGACCCGTTCGCTTGAGGAGCTCACACCGAATGAGCAGCGCATCGCGCGCTTTCTGCTCGCGCATCAGGATGAACTGGCGCTATACAACGCCGCGGAACTGTCACGCCTGACCGACGTCTCCAAGGCGACGGTCAGCCGCCTGTTCCGCCGTCTTGGCTATCAGGACTTCCGTGAGGCGCGGGACCAGGCGCGTAGTCTGCGTCATTCGGGTGTGCCGGTGGCGGCAGCGCCGACGGCAGACCATCACCAGCGCCACTATGAGCAGGAGTGTCGCAACCTGCGTCAGGCACTGGCGGCGCTGGACATGCTCGATATGGAGGCCTTGAGCGGCGCTCTGGCCAAGGCCGAGCGGCTGCAGATCATCGGCTTTCGCAATGCTTATCCACTCGCGCTGCACCTGCGCCAGCAGTTGCTGCAGTTGCGCGAGCAGGTGGCGGTGTTGCCGCAACCCGGCCAATCACTCGGCGAGGAGATCGCACGCCTGGGCGTCGATGACGCCGTGGTGGTATTCGCCATGCGCCGGCGACCGCATGGGCTGGCACGATTGCTTGAATGGCTGGGGCAGGCGTCATGTACGGTGCTGCTGGTCTGCGATGACAGCCTGAGCACCATCCCCGCCGGTATCGAGCATGTCCTGCGCTGCCCGTTGGACAGCGTCAGCGCCTTCGACAGCTACGCCGCAGCCATGAGCCAGATCAATCTGCTGGCCACGCGCCTGCTGCATGACGACCTCGTCGGCGGGCGCAGTCAGATACGCCGCGTGACGGATACCTTCGATGCGCTGGAGGAACTGGGCGACGGCTGATCGTCCAGCTTGAAGTGCTCCTGCCTTTCCTTCCTCTCTATCTATCTCCCTGTGGGCCGCCAGTCTTGCTTCTGATCTGTGCGGCGGCCCGATTCGACCCGGCGCGCTCTGCGCACCCGCAGGGCGCATATGCCTCCCTGACTGCACCATCTGCTGCCATGTCGCTGATGTCGGCGCCCTGATCTCGCCGCCAGGCGAGGGCGTCATCCGCGATTTCGCCTCCCGCAGGCGTGTGTCTCTTCTTATCGTAGCTACTCATTTCTTCTCGCTGTTTTGCTTTCAGGCCTGTTCTCGATCCTGTGCTGAGGCGCGTGCTCAAGTGCGTTCGCAAGCCCATGCACAGGCGTGTGAGCTGCTGGTGACTCTGCGCTGCCTGCAACTCGATCACCTTGTTGAGCACCTGGCGGAAGTGCTTTGGCACACCTGTTGCAAAGATTGATAAGGGAATCACTCGTTTCATTGGTCAGGTTCTGAAGACGAATGCGACAAGGAGTCAATGGACCTGACTCGGCGAGACACTCGGCAAGACGATCAACAACAACCAACAACAATCCACTGCCGCAAGGCACCAGGTGAATGACGAGTAGTCCTCGCATCAGCGCCTGGCATTGACGGATACCGGAGTCGACCGATGAGCAAGCGTCACGAGAGCAAGGCCCAGCAGCGCGCCACACGGACAGGCAACAAGCAGCGTCTTGGCAACTGGGTCCGCAAGGGAATATTGCTGGCCCTGTGGGGCACGTTGGCGTCCACCGCCCTGAGTGCACACGCGGATGCACTGAGTGACATCACCGATAGCGGGGTGCTGAAAGTGGCGGTGCCACAGGACTTCCCGCCCTTCGGCTCGGTCGGCCCGGACCTCAAGCCGCGTGGCTACGATATCGACATGGCGCGCTATCTGGCAGACGAGATGGACGTGAAGCTTGAGCTGGTGCCGGTCACCTCGGCCAATCGCATCCCTTACCTGCAGACCCGCAAGGTCGATCTGGTGATCTCGAGCCTGGGCAAGAATCCCGAGCGTGAGAAGGCGATCGATTTCTCCGATGCCTATGCGCCGTTCTTCCTCGGCGTGTTCGGCGAGAAGGGCAGTGAGGTGGACTCCGCGCAAGGACTGAGCGAGAAGACCATCGGCGTGACACGTGGCTCGGTGGAAGACATGGAACTCAGCAAGGTGACACCGGAATCGACCACCGTGAAGCGCTTCGAAGACAACAACACGACCTTGTCGGCATTTCTGTCAGGCCAGGTCGAGATGATCGCCACCGGCAATCTCGTCACCGCCGCCATCGCCGAACGCAATCCTGCCCGCGTGCCGGTCAGCGTGCTGCCGCTCAAGAATTCTCCCTGCTATGTGGGCATGCGGCATGACACGCCGGCGCTCAAGGCGCGCGTGAATGAGCTGATCGCCCAGGGAATCGAGGATGGCACGCTCAATACGCTCTCCGAGATCTGGTTCAAGGCGCCACTGCCGTCACTGGATGCCTGACTCGAGACGTCACACGTCTGATCCCTTTGCCCGTGAGGCTTGATCGATGAATTATCTCCCGGATTTCCCGCGCCTGTTGCCGTATTTGCCCGACCTGATGGCCGGGCTGATGACGACGGTCTGGCTGACGGCGCTGACCACCACGCTGGGGATACTCGGCGCGGTGATGTGTGTCTGGCAGCGCCATCGTGCGCCGACCAGCATCTTCAGCCGGCTGCTGGGCATGCTGGTGGAGCTGCTGCGCAACACGCCTTTCATCGTCCAGCTGTTCTTCATCTTCTTCGGTCTGCCGGCGCTGGGACTGTCACTCAGTGCCGAGATGGCCGCTGTGATCGCGATGACACTCAACCTGGCGGCCTACAGCAGTGAAATCCTGCGTGCCGGGGTCGATGCCACCGGTCGCGGCCAGTGGGAAGCCGGGCGGGCACTGGGGCTTACCCGCTGGCAGAGCTATCGCCATGTGGTGCTGATGCCGGCGCTGGAACGCATGTATCCGGCGCTGACCAGCCAGTGCGTGATCGTGATGCTGGGCTCCGCCGTGGTCTCCCAGATCAGCGTGGCGGATCTGACCTTCGCGGCCAACTTCATCCAGTCACGTACCTTCCTGAGCTTCGAGAGCTACGTGGTGACGGCAGGCATGTACCTGCTGTTGGCCATCGCGATGCGCGCCTTGCTCAACCGCATCGGGCGTCGCCTGTTCGGCTTTCGCCACCTGACGCCCGCCCCGCGCAGCTGTCTGTCTTCCCATGTCCTGAAAGAGGCCCACTCATGATCGACTTCACGCTGTGGGACATTCTGCGCAACCTGTTGCTGGCGGCGCGCTGGACACTGGCGCTATCCCTGATCGCCTTCATCGGCGGCAGTCTGGTCGGGCTGGCGCTGACCTTTCTGCGCCTGACCCGCTGGCCGGGGGCGGCGCTCTTCTGTCGTCTCTATACCGAGCTGTTCCAGGGCACGCCGCTGTTGATGCAGCTGTTCCTGGCCTTCTTCGGCGTGGCGGTCTTCGGGCTGGATGTCTCGGCCTGGACGGCGGCGGCCGTGGCGCTGACGCTGTTCAGCAGTGCCTTCCTGCATGACATCTGGCGGGGCTGTGTCGAGGCGGTGCCCAAGGGGCAGTGGGAAGGGGCGCGGGTGCTGGGGCTCGGCTACCTGAAGACCATGCGTCACATCATCCTGCCGCAGGCGCTGCGCATGGCCATCGAGCCGACCGTCGGCTTCTCGGTGCAGATCATCAAGGGCACCGCGCTTGCCTCGGTGATCGGCTTCGTCGAGCTGACCAAGGCCGGCACCATGCTCAACAACGCCACCCTGGAACCCTTCACCGTCTTCGCGCTGGTCGCGTTGCTGTATTTCGCCATGTGCTATCCGCTGTCGCGGCTGGCTCGCCACCTGGAGGCACGTCTCAATGTCACTGCTCGCTGAAGTCTCTGCGCTGGATAGCGCCTCATCCGACGCTGCTGTCTCCGAGAAGGCCGCCGTCACCGAGAGCGCTCCCGTCTCCGACAGCGCCCTTGATACCGAGAGCGCCAAGGCACCGCTGGTCAGCCTGTCGGCGCTGACCAAGTCCTTCGGTGACGTGGCGGTCCTCAAGGGGATCGATCTCGAGGTGCGTCCGGGTGAGGTGGTGTCGATCATCGGGCGCAGCGGTTCCGGCAAGAGCACCTTGCTGCGCTGTATCAATCAGCTTGAACAGCATGACGGCGGCGCCATTCATGTCGCCGGCAAGCTGCTGGACGGTAGCGAGATGGACGCCGCCGCCCTGGCGCAGGATGTCGGCATGGTGTTCCAGAGCTTCAATCTGTTTCCCCACAAGCGCGTCGGCGAGAACGTGATGCTGGCACCGATGCTGGTCAAGGGTGTCGCCCGCGATATCGCCGAGCGCGAGGCCCGCGAGATGCTGGCCAAGGTCGGGCTGGGGGAGAAATTCGATGCCTGGCCGAGTCAGCTCTCCGGTGGTCAGCAGCAGCGGGTGGCGATCGCGCGCGCCCTGGCGATGCACCCCAAGGTGCTGCTGTGCGATGAGATCACCTCGGCTCTGGACCCGGAACTGGTTGGCGATGTGCTCAAGGTGCTGGAACAGCTCAAACGTGAGGGCATGACGCTGATTCTGGTCACCCATGAGATGAATTTCGCCCGTGATGTGGGCGATCGCGTGATCTTCATGCACCAGGGGCGTGTGCATGAGTCGGGCGACCCCGCGACACTGTTCGCCAATCCGGCCACGGAAGAGCTGCGCCAGTTCCTCGGCGCGGTGCTATGAGTGCAGCGTCTTGAGCGTGCAGCGGTGGACCACATCATGAGTCGAAAGGAGTCGCTCCCAGTGGACAAGCGTATCTATGTAGCGCCGGCACGTTTCTCGGGGCCGCGGGGTCAGGGGTGGCAGGAAGAAGGCCCGCTGAATGGCCAGCGACTGGTGGTCAAGGACCTGTTCGCGATCAAGGGCGAGCGCATCGGCCAGGGCAACCCTGACCTGCTGGCCAGCGCCCCCATCGAGCGGCAGACGGCGCCTGCTGTCCTCGCGCTTCAGCAGGCGGGGGCCGATTATCGTGCCCGTACCACCACCGATGAGCTGGCCTACAGCCTCAATGGCACCAATGCGCATTTCGGCACGCCGCAGAACCCTCGCGCGCCGCTGAGGTTGCCGGGCGGCTCGAGCGTGGGCTCTGCGGTGGCGGTGGCGCGCGGTGAGGCGGAGGTCGGACTGGGCACCGATACCGGCGGCTCCATCCGCGTGCCGTCCAGTTACTGCGGGCTTTATGGGCTGCGCCCGACCCATGGTCGTATCAGCATGACCGGGCTCAAGCCGCTGGCGCCGCGCTTCGACACCGTCGGCTGGATGACGCGGGATCTGGGGACGCTGACGCAGGTCAGTGAGGTGCTGATGCCGGCGGCGACAGCCACTCGACTGCCGGCGCGCATCATCCTGCTGGTGCCGGAAGGGCTCGCCGCTGGGCCTTATCAGCGCCTGCTCGGGCCGCTGTCTCGGCGCCTTGAGTCACTCGGCTTTCAGTGCGAGCGGCGCATGCTGAGTCAGACCTTCATGGCGCGCGCCAGTGAAGCCTTCCGGATTCTGCAGGGCTGCGAGATTCGGCGTACTCACCAGGCGTGGTTGAGTACGCCGGAGCAGGGGCCCGAATCGCGCTGGCCGCGCCTCAACCCGGATATCGCGGCGCGTCTCAAATGGTGCATGACGCTCAGCGATAGCGACGAGCAGGCAGCAGAAGCCAAGGCGGATACCGTTCGCCGCTGGTTTCGCCAGCAGCTGGCAGCCAGTCAGCCGGCCAGCCAGGCAGCCAGTCATCAGGAAGGCAGCGAGGCACCAGCGGAGGCTGGCAGTCGCGCGCTTCACGCCCAGGCCGAAGCTACCAGCGAGGCGGTCTTCATGTTGCCCACCACGCCGGGCGCCTCACCGCTGCTGGGTGCAAGCCTTGAGGTAATGGAGGCCTATCGTCATCGCCTGATGGGACTCACCGCACTGGCGGGCTTGAACGGTGCGCCGCAGCTGAGTCTGCCGTGGCTTGCCGACTCGGCGGCACGTCTGCCACAGGAAGCCGCGCCCCCGCCCTGGGGCGTGTCATTGCTGGGCCTGCCGGGACGTGATGAGAGTCTGCTGGCACTGGCCAGCATGTTGGAAAACTGACCTGCATGTTGGAAGACTGATCTGCATGTTGGAAAACTGACCAGCGCTGCCTTGCATGTGCGATTGCAGACATTGTCTGGAGTTGAACAGAAACGCCGCATCCCGAAAGGGCTGCGGCGTTTCTGATGCTGGCACTTGGGATTGAGGTGATGGTTCGTCAGCTGGCGGGGGTATAGGGATGCTCGCGTTGCCAGTGCTCGGCGATATCGATGCGTCGCGTGATCCATACATTGTCGTGGGACTGGATGTAATCGAGGAAGCGTTTCAGCGCCGCGAAGCGTCCCGGGCGGCCGGCGATCCGACAGTGCAGCCCGACGGAGAGCATCTTGGGCGCCGTGTCGCCCTCGGCATAGAGCACATCAAAGGCATCGCGCAGGTACTGGAAGAAATCCTCGCCGCTATTGAAGCCCTGGACGCTGGCGAAGCGCATGTCATTGGTGTCCAGGGTATAGGGCACGACGAGATGCGGCACCTGTTCACCATTGGCGGTAGTCACCTCCATCCACAGCGGCAGGTCATCGCCGTAGTAATCGCTGTCGTAGGTGAAACCGCCGTGTTCCACCACCAGTCGGCGGGTATTGGGGCTGTCGCGCCCGGTGTACCAGCCCTGTGGCGCATGACCGACCAGCTCGCGATAGCTTTCCACCGCGCGTTCCAGGTGGGCGCGCTCATGGGCCTCATCCATGTGCTGATAATGAATCCAGCGCCAGCCATGACTGGCGATCTCGTGACCATCCTCCAGGAAACGCGCCACCAGATCCGGATGGCGCGCCAGCGCCATGCCGACGCCGAAGACGGTCAGCGGCAACTCGCGGCGCTTGAATTCATCCAGAATCCGCCACACGCCACTGCGCGAGCCATATTCGTAGATCGACTCCATGCTCATGTGCCGCGCGGGGTAGGCCTCGGCACCGATGATCTCGGAGAGAAACTTCTCGCTCTCGCTATCGCCGTGCAGCAGGCAGTTCTCGCCGCCTTCCTCGTAGTTGAGCACGAACTGGACCGCGATCTTCGCGCCACCCGGCCAGTTGGCATGCGGTGGCGTGTCGGCATAACCGATCAGGTCACGCGGATACTCATCGCCCCACAGGGCATTGTCGGTGTCTGGCATCGTGCGGCTTCCTTGCGGGTGGATAACGAAGACAAGAGCGTAATGAAGAGCGAAGACAAGAGCGAAATGAAGTGCGAAATGAAGACCCAATCACATCTCCATTGATGTGCAGGCTTTGTGCCATCACGGCGCATCGTGGCGGCGTCACGCTTGCAGCCCGCATCAATTCGTCGGTGACCACCAGCGTGGCAGCAACCGTGCGACTTCCGGGCGCATGAAGCGGTCATCGATCAAGTGGATCACGCCCTGATCCTGCTCGCTGCGAATCACTCGGCCGGCAGCCTGCACCACTCTGGTGAGCCCCGGGTACAGATAGGTGCAGTCATCGGCATTCAAGGGCTGGATGACCGGGTACGGTGCGCGCGTATCGTCGTGTGGGTCGCCTTCAGCCTGTTCCGGCTGGCTACGCCGCTGTGCGTCGTTGTCGAGCCACGTGGCAAGACGCTGCTTGAGTGCTTCATTCTCGGGACTGAAACCGGCCAGTCCGAGGGTGGCGATGAAGGCCCCGATCAGACGCGAGCCGGGCAGATCGATCCCTTCGCCGAAGGCGCCACCCAGCACCGCGAAGCCGATGCCTTGTCCCTCGGGCGTGAAGCGCTGAATGAAGCCGGTGCGCTCCGCTTCCGTCATGGCGCGGGTCTGGCGCCATTGGGGAATCTCCGGCGCCAGCTGTTGCAGGGTGCTGGCGACCTGTTCCAGATAGGCGAAGCTCGAGAAGAACGCCAGATAGTTGCCCGGGCGTTGCCGGTATTGGCGCGCCATCAACTCGGCGATCGGCCGGCAGGAGGCGTCGCGATCCCGCAGGCGTGTCGAGAGCCGATGACGACTGACCTGCACCTGGGCCGCGCTGAACGGGGAATCGACACTCAGCCAGACGGCATCGTCCGCCAGACCCAGCAGGCGATGGTGATAGGCCGGTGGATTGAGTGTGGCCGAGAACAACAGGATGGCGTGACTGGCGCGCAGGCGGGGTGCCAGCCACGGCGCCGGACTGACGCAGCGCAGTCGCGGCTGGATCTGGCGCACGCTGCGCCCGCGGGCCTTGTGTGGCCGGGCTGACGCGTCAGCTTCTGTTCCTGCATCCGATGCTGCGCCGGAACTCGAGCTTGAATCGCTGGCAAGCGACGCCTGCCGCGCAGGGGGCGTGGCGGAGAGTTCGACCTCGAACAGCGAGTGATCGCCAAAGCCTTCGGCGAGTCGCGCCAGGGTCAGTGCCGCAAAGTAGGCCTCCATCATCTCGACATCGGGTTCCACGCGGCGCCTGGCCGTGGAAGAGGCCGAGCCGGAGACTGTCGTTGCAGTGCCTGTATCGGTAGCACTCGGAGCAGCAGAGGGGGCATCGCTTGCGATCAGGCCCAGCTGTTCGGGGGCTTGTGTGGCTGTCGCTGGCTGTTGCCTGGCCGCAGCAGGGTTTGCGGCCTTGTCAGGCTCCGCCAACCAGTCGCCCATCGCGCCGGTCCATTGGCTCAAGGCCTTGAGGAAGTCGCCGGGTAGCGCCTCCAGTGCAAGGCGCTGCGCCTTGTGGCCTTCGTCCTTGCTATCGACCTTGCTTGCCTGTGTCTCGCCGTCAGCACCCTGCTTGAGCTGCTCCAGCGCTCGCCATTGCCGAGCCAGTGCGCGTGAAGCCGAGCGCAGCGGGGCCGGATGGCCCTTGCGGCTCAACTGCTTGAGCAGGAAGTGGAACTGGCGGGCGTCGAGCTCGGTGCTGTACATGCCGCGGGCGCGCTCGATGAGGTTGTGGCTCTCATCGACCAGCACCACCGTGCGCCAATCATTGGCCTGGCTCAGGGCGAACAGCAGCGCATGACTGTCGAAGTAGTGGTTATGGTCGCCGATGATGACATCCGCCCAGCGCGAGAGCTCCTGGGCGAGAAAGTAGGGGCAGATGTCGTGGGCCAGGGCGTGGCGGCGTGTCGTCGCCAGATTCAGGAGGCGTTGGTCGGCGAGCGCGGCGTCGCGTGCCGCGGGCAGGCGATCATAGAACCCGCGCGCCAGCGGGCAGGACTCGCCATGACAGGCGAGGGACGGGTGCTCGCAGGTCTTGCTGCGCGCGCCCAGTTCCAGAATGCGCAGCGGTGTCGCCGGTGTCTTTTTCTGCCCCTCGCTGTCGTCAGCGGCTGGTGCCAAGGTGGCCAGCGCGTCGAGTGCCAGCGCGCGGCCCGGGGTGCGGGCGGTGAGGTAGAAGAGTCTGTCCGTGCCGCTTGCGGGCATCGCGCGCAGTGCCGGATACAGCGTGGCCAGGGTCTTGCCGGTACCGGTCGGCGCCTCGGCGAGCAGCTCGCGGCCGGTCATCACCGCCTTGTAGGCATGCTCGGCCAGTTGGCGTTGACCGGGGCGCCAGCTCGGCCACGGAAAGGCCAGGCGGCTCAGCGCGCTGTCGCGGGCACTGCGATGGGCCAGCTCATTGGCGGCGAACTCGCTGAAGCGTGCCGCCAGACGTGCCAGCTCCGCCTCCAGCGCCTCACGGCTCCACCAGGCTTCCAGACGCTGCTCATCAGGCTGTGCCTTGCGGCTTTTGGGGTCAGCCTGGTCAGTCTGCTCGTTCTGCTCGTTCTGCTCATCATGCTCGCTCTTGGTGCCCCTGGGCGCATCCGCCGCGATGTCCAGATAGACCAGCGCGAGCGTGATACCTTCGAGGTCCCGGCTGCGACACATCAGTGCGCCGTAGACGCGTGCCTGGGCCCAATGCAGGGCGCGATGGTGCGCGGGCTGGCGGGAGAGGTCGCCGCGATGGGTCTTGATCTCCTCGAGGCAGTTGCGCTTGGGATCATAGCCATCGGCGCGCCCACGGATGGTCAAATTGCCGATGTCACCGCTGAGCGAGATCTCGCTTTCATAGTCCTTGCCGCGTCGGCGCACGATACGCTGATGACCACGGATGCCCTGCTGGGCGGTAGGCGATGGCGTGAAGCGCAGGTCCAGATCGCCCTCGCGCGCGGCAAAGGCACACAGTTCGCGTACTGCGATCCGGTAGCGTGCGGGCTCAGCGTGGGTCTCGTCCGCCTTGATCATGATGCAGGAGGTGCCTTGTGCCGGGAGCATTCGTCCGCTGAGGCCTCGGTCGCGCTCAGCCATTCGACTCGACATTCCAGCGCCGGAATCGCATGGCGTGCGAACAGGGCCAGCCATTGACGCTGGTTGTCCTGCAGACGGTCGGTGGGCGCCTTGACCTCGATCAGCCGATAACGGTCGCTGCTGTGCTCGGGGAAGAACTGGATCAGGTCCGGCAGGCCAGCGCGATGTTCACGAGGGTTGGCCAGCAGGTGGCGGAAACAGGCTTCCAGATGCGCGGGCGGAATGCAGTCCAGTGCGTGGTTCAGCAGTTCCTCGCTCAATAGCTCCCAGTGCACGAAGGGTGCCTGAATGCCCTGTTTCTGCTGATGGCGTTCACGGATCACCGTCCGGTAGCTTTCGTCCTTCAGGCGCGCGAAGCAGGCCTCGAAAGCGGCCTGGCGACGGCTGACGAAATCAGGGCGATAGAGGTCCGCCGGGCCGGTGTGGAAGGCGTGGAAGAAGGCCCCCGGCAAGGGGGCGAACAGCACCTCCCAGCACAGCAGGGTGAAGAGCGCGGGAATCAGGCCATTCTCGACATAGAAGACCGGTGCCTCGGGCGTGGCCAACGCATGGGCGGCCGCGCGCTCGACCCCGTGGATACCGTCAGCCGCCGAGGTGGCAAGGTCGGGCACCGTGAGGGCGATCTGTGGCGTGGTCGGCGCCCTGGCGCGTCTGGGCGCGGGCAATCCGAGGCCACGGCACAGACGCGGCAGGGCGCGTTCGAGTGCCAGCTGCTCGTCCAGCGTGATCTCGGCGCGCGCCAACCGCTCGCTGGCCAGCGCGTGAGCTGCGCTGATATCGCCCGACAGCTCCAGTGCTCTCACCCGGCGCGGCATGGCACGCGGGGCATATGCGGAATCCTCGAGACAGGCGTACTGGCGGGCAGCCGCCTGATGCCAGCCCTGACGCTCGGCGTCGCGGGCCAGCGAGAAGCGCAGCCGGTCACGCCGCTGCGCCAGCCAGGCATTGGCACGATCATCAATAGCACGCCCGCCAGTGGCATGAGCGTCAGTGAGCTGATGAGTCGCGGACGGCTCACTGTGGAGCTCGTTTGCCGCTGCAGACGCCGTCGCATCCAGCGCCGCGACAATGCGCTGCCAGTGCCGCTCAAGTTCAGCGTTCGCCGTGCGGTCCAGCCGCTCGCTGGCTTGCTGCCAGTCCTCACGCAGTTGCTCCAGCGCCAGATAGCGATCCACCTCCCAGCGATGGGTGAAGGCGCGAGAGGCCGGCGACAGGGCGACCGTCTCGCAACGCAGCAGGCCCAGCTCGCTGAGTACGAAGTCCGACAGATTCTGGCGCAGGTTGCCGAAGAACATCAGGCTCAGGCGTCGCGACAGCTCACCCAGCCCGACACTCAAGGTGTCGGCTGCGGGGTCGTTCAACCAGGCTGGCAGTGGCCGTGGCGTGACGTCACCCAGCAGCTCGCTGATGGCATCATGCATGCGGCGCTTGGGCGTGCTTCTGGGCAGCTCGGCAAAGGCTGCCCGGAGGCGCGGCAAGGTCACCAGCGCCAGCATCTCGTCCAGACTCAGGTCGGCATTGTGGCGGCACAGGCCGTCAGGCGTGGCACTGTCGGCGAGCGGTGTGATCAATGGCTGGCATGCGGCCTCGATCGCACCGATCTCGGGATATTGCAGCTGCGAGCGTTCGAAATGATCGCCCTTGCGCATCAGCAGTCGCACCAGCAAGGCCCGCGAGGCATCCGGCAGGCGAGTGATGGCGTCCACCGTGGCACGCTCCGCCTCTGTCAGCAGATCGGCGTGACACTGGCAGACCCAGTCGATCAGGGTGTCGAAGTTGGCCAGGTAGTAGCGCGGATTGTCGAGGGGAGCGGCTTGCATGGCGACCTGTCGAAGTGGCGGGCAGTGCGGCAGTTTGCCCGAAAGCATGGGGTTATATACAGTATATGGCCATCTGTCGCGCTGCAATCTCTTGCAAAGCCTGTCACGAGTCACCACCTGACTGTCATCCAGTGGTAAAATCGTTTCATCTGCATGTCTTGAAAGCTTCATGACACGACAGGTGGGCAGGCGTGACAGCGCGTCGACCGCGATTCCTCCCCTCGGAGGCATTTCCGCGATGGTTCAGGACGGACCATCGATCATCATTCAAGCAGGGCAGGAAGGCAGTCCATGTTTCTTGATCAGTTTCACCGGGTCGAAGATGGCCGCGTGCGGATCACCGCCGAGCAGGCAAGTCGTTTCGCCAAGCAGATGGCGGGGGATTACAACCCCATTCATGACCCGGACGCGCGACGCTTCTGTGTGCCCGGCGACCTGCTGTTCTCCCTGTTGCTGGCGAAATTCGGTCTGTCGCAGTGCATGACCATCCGTTTCTGCGGCATGGTCGGCAACGATGTGCCCTTGATCTTCGAAGCGCTGGACGCCCCCGACGAGAATGGCGTGTCCCTGCTGGTGCGCGATGAAGCCGGCAAGGTCTACCTGACGGTCGAGCGCAGCGGCGATACCACCCATGACGAGGAAGTGGTCGCCAATTTCACTCGCCAGTATATCGCCTTCTCCGGGCGCAACTTCCCGCACTTCCTGCAGCCGTTGATGCTGGAGAAGGGCGTGATGTTCAACCCGGCCCGCCCGCTGGTGATCTACGACAGCATGGGCTTCTGTTTCGAGCGCCTGGATATCGCCGACCTGCACCTCGACTTCGTGGGGTCCTCGCTCGAGGTCAACGGCAAGCGCGGCGATACCCTGCTCGAGTTCAGCATCCATGATGGCGAGCAGTGCATCGGCAGTGGTTCCAAGAAGCTGGTCGTCAGTGGGCTGCGGGATTACTGCGCCGAGACCATGGATGCGTTCGTGGAGTCCTTCGAGGCGCTCAAGCGCGAAGCCGAAGCCTGAGGTAGCCGGTCAGTCTGAGGCTTGTTGCCAGACGCCCCGCGCATGAGTCGCCAGTCATGAAGATGCCCGCCAGAGAATTCTCTGGCGGGCATCTTGGCATCTGAATGTCACAACGCTTAATGTCACAACGCTTGTGAAGCATCGCTGGGTGTCGCCGGTTGTCATTGACCGCCAACTGGCTGGCTCACCGTGTGACCCTCTAACCGTGCTCAGTGCTTGATGCTGATCGGCGCCAGTGCATCGCCCTGGGGGGTGATGCGCCCGATGATGGCGCTGGCGTGATAGCCGGCGGCCTTGAGCGCGGCCAGACAGGCCTCGGCTTCCCCGGGCGGCACACTGGCCAGCAGGCCACCGGCCGTCTGCGGATCGAACAGCAGCGGATAGCGCGGATGATCGATGACGCCGGCTTGGTCCTTCAGGGCACGCTTGAGGCGCAGATTGGCCGGTTGCAGCGAGCTGACCACGCCGCGGGCGACACAGTCCTCGGCGCCGTCGAGCACCGGCAGGGCATCGATCTCGAGCTCGGCATCCACGCCGCTGGCGCGGGTCATCTCGACCAGATGGCCGAGCAGACCGAAGCCGGTGACATCGGTGGAGGCGCTCGCCTGATGCGTGCTCAGAATATCCGCCGCGCGCTGACTGGATTGCTGCATGCTGTCCAGCGCGGCGTCGATCCAGCGGCCGCGGGCTTCCAGGCGTGCGTGCGCTGCCAACAGCGTGCCGGTGCCGATGGCCTTGGTAAGCAACAGCACATCACCCGGCTGCATGCCGCCCTTGCAGGTGACGCCGGCCAGGCTCTCCTCCACCAGACCATTGAGCGCGAAGCCCAGTGCCAGCTCCTGACCTTCGCCGGTATGGCCGCCGACCAGACTGCAGCCCGCCTCGTTGAGCACCTCGGTCGCGCCTTGCATCAGCTCGCGTACCAGCGGCTCGACCTTGCGCTCGACCCCCTGTGGCACCGTGGCCACCGCCGTCGCCGTATGCGGCGTCGCGCCCATGGCGTAGAGATCGCCCAGCGCGTGATTGGCGGCGATGCGCCCGAACAGATAGGGGTCATCGATGAAGGCGCGGAAGAAGTCGACGCTGTGCACCAGCGCCTGTCCTTCGGGCACGCGCACGATGGCGGCATCATCCGGGGCATGCAGCCCGACCAGCACGTCCGGGTTCTCGCGCGGGGCCAGACTCTGCAGCGCTCGCGACAGCACGCTGGCGCCGACCTTGGCCCCGCAGCCGCCGCAGCGCATCGCCAGTGCGGACAGGGCCTGGTGTGCCTCCTGCTCATCCAGCTCGGCTGTCAGGTGCGGATGCAGCTTGCCAACGCGTCCCCTGAGTGCCTGCCAGGCAGCGCTGATGCGCTGGTGCAACCCGGAAAGGTCGCCGGCATTCGCGGCGTCCTGCATGCTGGGCAGTTCATTGAAGCGAGCCATGAACTGGCGGTCGATATGGTCCTTCCAGCGCCACAGCCACGGGCGCAGACGCGGCGCGACCAGCCCCAGCTTGCCGCGTGAGGCGATGGCATCGCGATCCCCGGTGCTGATCAGCGCCAGCCAGCGCGACTGCGGCACATGGTCCTTGAGTGGCTCGCCGCGCACGGCCCGTCGCAGATTGTCGGCCAGCGGCCGGGCCTGGCGCACGGCAAACACGCCGGCCTTCTCGCGGGGATGGTTGAGCTGATGTGCGATATCGCCCGCGGCGAAGATGGCGTCATCCTCAAGTGTCTGCAGGCTATCGCGAACCTTGAGGAAGCCATCCTCGTCCAGGCTCAGTCCGGTCTTCTCCAGCCAGCGCGCACCACCGGCCCGTGTCACCCAGATGGCCTCATCGGCCTGATGGCAGGCACCGCTGGCACTGATCAGCTGGCGCTGGGCGGTCGAGGATGCGCGTTCGACGGCCGTGATCTCCTCACCGAAATGCACCTGGATACCGCGCTCGTGCAGGGTAGTGGCAAGCGCCTCACTGACCGTGTGCGCATGGGTGGGCAACAGACGCTGACCGCGGGTGATCAGCGTCAGGTTCGGCGCGAGCGCATCGGGCAACTCGGTGGCAAGGCGCTGCTGGATGGCCAGCAGCAGTTCGACACCGCCGGCACCGCCGCCGACCAGCACGATATCGAGCGGACGCTCGGCGCTCCTGGCGCGCTCGAGCAGACTCAGCCAGCGCTGCTGGAAGGTGCTGATCGGCTTGACCGCCACCACGGGGGCGTCTGCGGCTTCAGGGTCACCGATACCATCGATGTGGGACAGGCGAGGCGTGGAGCCGATATTGATCGACAGCAGGTCGTAGTCCACCGCCGGGCGCTCGGCGCAGATCACGCGGCGCTCGCGGCGGTCGATGTCGATCACCTGATCGCGATAGAAGCGGGCGCCGGCGAACTGACACAGCCGGCGCAGGTCGATATGCACATCGTCGAACGTATAATGACCGGCGACGTAGCCCGGCAACATGCCGGAATAGGGCGTGTCGGTGTCGCGACAGATGACGGTCAGGCGGACACCGGGCTCTGGCTGCATGGCAAAGCGCATCAGCACGCCGACGTGGCTGTGCCCACCGCCGATCAGGACGATATCACGCACGATAGGCGCTTTGACTGGCATGGAAGCGGACGGCATCGTGAATCTCGATAGTCAGTAGAGTTGGGAAACAGGAGCAGGGTATGCAGAGCCAGGGCGCGCCAGATGAGACCGGCGACAGGATTCGCAAAAGCAGGAGTCTAGCAACTTGAACTTTCTCGGTCATGCACGCCTGAGTCTGGCGGGCAGCGATAACTTCCTGTTTGGCAACCTGATTGCCGATGGCGTGCGCGGCAGTGACCTGAGCGGCTGGTCGCCGGAGGTAGAGGCGGGCATCCGCTTTCACCGCCGCTGTGACGCGGTGATCGACGCTCATCCCGAGACACGCTGGTTGTTGACCCAGGTGCCGCCTTCGTCGCGACGTGTCGCCGGTATCGCCTTCGACATGATGTGGGATCACCGGCTGGCCGCCGAGATGCACGATGACGATATCGACCGCCTCTATCGCCTGCTGGCGCGTGAGGAGGTGCCGTCGCGCCTGTCGAGCCTGATCGAATGGATCCAGGTGCGCGATGCACTCAGGCGCTATCAGGAGCTGGAGTTCACGCTCGCGACCATTGCCAGCATCGGCGAGCGTATGACGGCCAGACGCCGCTTGCGCCAGACAAGTGATACTCGCAATGGAAGGCATACGCACAAGGTGGGCAATTTGGATGCAGGCACCAATCCGCTGGCGGACATGACGCCGTGGCTGGCGGATAACCGCGCGATGCTCGAGGACAGCTTCGCGCGGTTGTGGCCGGACATGCTGGCATTGCGCCAGCCGGCCTAAGTAGACGTGTTTTTGTCAATCAGCGCTGAAGGGGGCGGGCATTCTCTCCGCCTTGCCATTCATGGTAGGCGTCGATCTGTGCTTGGGAGGCTTCGATCGGCGTCTGCATGACAAACCAGGTGACGGGCTCAGAGCATGGCGGGGTGGTAAGCGAGCCGGAGTACTGCCAGCCGGCATGTTCGCGTGGCAGCAGCAGGTTGGCAGACAGGCCGCTTGTCAGGGTCTCGGAGAGGCCGCGCTGGGGCAGACGGCTCAACAGGCGGCTGAGGGCCAGGTTGTCATGCCCTTCCTCGACCAGTACGGCCAGCACGGCCAGCTTGCCTTCCGGCGTGCTGTGCACCAGATGAATTTCCATGGCGGCACGCTTGCCGTCGATGGCGTGCTCTGACGGCACATGCAGGTGCACCTGCGACAGGGTGTACTGGGTGCCATCCAGCGTCATGGTATTGCCGCTGGCCCCTTCGATCTGCAGGGTGTGGCCCGTATCGCGCGTGACGAGCAGCGGCGAATGGTAGTCGAGTTTCGGGCCCGCTTCATTCAGCGTGCGTGACTGGCTGTCGATATCGATCGGCGACTGCTGGCTGCCGACCGAGCACTCGGCATAGCCCGGGGTGAGCTCTCCCCAATGCTCGGGGCCATTGGCTCCGGCGTTGGTGTCATCCGCGGATTCACTCGCATAGCTCCATTCGGTGACCGACGTGCCCGGCGCAGGCGACGTGGCAATGTCATCGGCGAGTGCCGGCAAGGATGACGACGTGGTGGCAAGCAGCACAGCCATGGCAAGTGGGCGTAACAGCGCGTGGGGCGACGAGGAAGAGGCTGGCATTGAGTTGTCCTTGCTCAAGAGTCCGTAACCGATCAGTGTCCTGAGCCGCCGTAGGCAGTCAGAACTCAGATGAATGAAGGCAGTCAGTGTGCCGGACTCAGGGGCGAGGTCAAGATGACGCTGGAGTGTCACTAGGGTGTCGCATTCCAGCGTCAGTTGTCGTGACAGTTATCGCGTCAGTAGTCACGACAGTTGTAAAGACAGTTGTCAAAACAGGGAGGGGGGAGCGGTGTCAGCGCTCGAGCCACAGGCATTCCACGCTGTCGCCGTGGTTGAGCTGTGCATGGGGCGGAATCACGGCCAGTGCCTGAGCACCGGCGCAGGAGGAGAGTACCGCCGAGTTCTGGTCCGGGAAGGCATGTGCCTCAAGCTGTCCATCACTGCCGGTGGCCAAGGTGACACGCAGATGGTCCTGACGGATGGCGGTGCGGGCTGAGAAGGCCGCGCGTACCGTGAGACGTTTCAGCTCGCGCAATGCAGAGCAGTCGGTCATCTCGCCCAGTAGCGGACGAAGGAACAACCAGCCACCGACCCAGCTGGAGACCGGATTGCCCGGCAGGCCCACGACACGCACCGTGTCACCCCGGGGGCTGTTGATACTCCCCAGCGCCAGCGGTTTACCCGGTTTGATGGCCAGGCGCCACAGATCCAGACTGCCGAGCGCCTCGATGGCGGGGCGGACGTGGTCTTCCTCGCCGACGCTGACCCCACCGCAGGTGACGATCAGGTCAGCCTGTTGCGCCGCCGAAGCGAGAGCATCACGGGTGGCCTCGAAGGTATCGGCCACATTGAGTGGCGCCAGCACCACCTCAGCCCCGAAGTTGCTGAGCATCTGGCTGAGCATCACGCGATTGGAATTGTAGATCTGGCCGGGCTTGAGCGGCTGGCCGGGTTCGATCAGTTCATCGCCGGTCGCGAACAAGGCCACTCGTACCTTGCGGCGCACCAGCACGTGACTTGCCCCCTGGCCACACAGCAGGCCCAGCGCGGCAGCGTCCAGTCGTGTGCCCGCCGCGAGCAATCGATTGCCCTTGCTGACATCCCGGCCTTGAACGCGAATGTTGTCGCCGCGGGTGCGAGGCCCGGGCAGCCAGGCCAGAGTGGTGCCACCTTCGCCTTCACGCAGTGTCACCTCTTCCTGCATGACCACCACGTCACCGCCGTCTGGGATTTCCGCTCCGGTGAACAGGCGCGCACAACTCGCCACGGCCAGCGGCGTGGCAGGCTGGCCTGCCGCGATACGCTGACTGATCGGCAGCCAGGCACCGTCACCGATGTCCGCCACCCGGGCGCAGTAACCATCCATCTGGGAGTTGTCGGCAGGCGGCACGTCAAGCTCGGCATGCACGTCCTCGGCGAGCACACGTCCGGCGGCGTCACTGACTGCCACGCGCTCGGCTGGCATCAGCGGGCAGCTGTCACGTAGCGCTGCGAGTGCACTGGCCAGGGGCGCCAGCCCCTTGGCGCCGGCAGGCACGGCGTCGCAGCCACATTCTGCCGCCGCGGAAGGCGACGGCTGGGAATGCGGGTCTTTACTGGCGTCAGTGGGCATGGGTTCCGCGCTCCGGAATCACCAGGTTGGCGAAGTTGCAGGGGCGGTGACGGCTGTCGAGCTGCTCCTTGAGGATGCCGTTCCAGGCCGTCTTGCAGGCGCCGGTGGAGCCGGGCAGACAGAACACCACGGTACGGTTGGCCAGCCCTCCCAGACAGCGGCTCTGGATCGTCGAGCTGCCGACTTCCTGGTGTGAAAGCTGACGGAAGAGTTCGCCGAAGCCCTGGATTTCCTTGTCGAGCAGCACGCGAATGGCTTCCGGTGTGGAATCACGCCCGGTGAAGCCTGTGCCGCCCGTCGTCAGGATGACCTGCACGGCCGGGTCCGCGATCCACTCGCTGACCACGGCGCGCAGTTGGTAGACGTCATCGGGCACGATGCGCTTTTCATGCAGGCTGTGGCCAGCCGCCGTCAGGTTGTCGACCAGGGCGTCGCCGGAGCGGTCATTCTCTGCGGTGCGTGTATCCGAGACGGTCAATACCGCGATGGTGAGGCCGATCTGTTCGTCATTGCCGCTCATGATCAGTCCTTCTTGCCTTGTTGACGTGCCTCGAGCGCTGCCAGCTGCTCAGGTGTCGCCTTGGCCTGGTGATGTGTCTTCCACTCGGAATAGGGCATGCCGTAGACATGCTCGCGCGCCGCATCGTAATCGAAGCTCACGCCGCGCTCCTCGCCAGCGGCCATCAGCCACTTGGACAGGCAGTTGCGGCAGAAGTCGGCGAGGATCATCAGATCGATATTCTGGACATCCTTGTTGTCATCCAGATGCTTGAGCAGACGACGGAACGCGGCCGCTTCCAGCTCGGTGCGGGTCTGTTCGTCCAGTTGGCTCAGGTCTTGTACGGCTTGAGGGGTCGGGTCGCTCATCGAATTCTCCTGAGAAGGCGCAGCCAAGCGCCAGCCTTCATGCTGTCGGGGTGCCTGGTGGGCCCAGGCGGGATATCTGAAACTTTACGCAACTAATGCAGAGCTGTGAACCAGTGCTGCACGCCTGTGGTTTGGTCTGTGGTTTGGCAGACGGATTGGCAGGCGGGTTGGCCGGTGGAACGCCAGTGGGTGGCAGAGTCGCGAAAGAGTGTGCGCGGGCAAGCGAGAGAGCAGGCGCTGGCAAGCGAAAACGCCCGGCAGGCGAACCTGACCGGGCGTATCTTCACTCATCCAGCGGATGTCTGACGCCGCGCTAATTCGGACGTTGCTGACGTGCCAGGCTATCGTCAGGTGCCGTGGCGGGGTCTGCTGCCGGGTCTGCCGCTTCGGCCTGCTTGACCTCGTCGTACCACAGATTGTGGTGCTGCTTGGCCCAAGTCTCATCGACGTAACCGGTCTTCATGCCCTCGAAGGCACCCTCGGTACCAGCGGTGCCGATATAGATGTGGCCGAAGGACACCGCGATCAGCATCAGCGAGGCGATGCCGTGGAAGACATTGGCCCACTGCATGTTGTCACGCGTCTGGCCGAAGATCGGGAAGTCCAGTACCAGCCCGCTGGCAATCACTACCAGGCCGACCGTCGCCAGAATCCAGTACCAGGCCTTTTCTCCACCATTGGCGAAGCCGGCGTCCGGATGCTTGCCCTTCATCATGCCGCCACCCTGACGGAACCAGTCAAGGTCATGCTTTTTGGGAAGATTGAGCTTCAGCCACTTGGCCAGCACCAGGATCAGCATGATCGAGAACAGGGGCCCCACATAGTTGTGGATCACCTTGGTCGCCATGATCATGTTGGCCCAGAACACATCCCCGAATACATTGCGGAACACGAACTTGCCCCACAGCAGATTGATGCCGGTGATGGCCAGCGTCAGGAACAGCGTCGCCAGCGTCCAGTGCATGGCGCGCTCCAGTGCCGTCCAGCGCAGCATCAGCTTGCCGCTGCGCGGATGGTCCAGATTGTTGCGTCCCACCAGCAGGTAGAAGATCACCAGCACGGCCAGCATGCCACCCAGTGCGATCAGGCCGCCCGGTGAGATCCAGCGATTGCGGATCTGACGCCAGGTCTCGCCGCTCTGGTTGATCAGGCTGTAGTTGGAGTCATGTCGGCTGTCTATGGAGTTGCCCCCATTCTTGACCTGCCGCCAGGTATCGGCGTCCACCGTGCCGACCGCCTGACCGATCTCGCCGTCAGGGTTCGCGGCCAGTGCCTGAGGAGCCAGCCAGAGACTGGCCAGCATCAGGCACAGGAACATGGCGACCACGGTCAACCGTGAAGCTGTAAAGTGCGCGCGCATGTCGCCTCCTTACCCCTTGCGGGCTGCGTCGTAGGCCAGGTGGTCCGCCTGCTGAACGCTGCTGGTGGTCAGGTTGGCAGAGGTTTCCGGATGGCTGGCCTTGTCGACCGGCGACCAGGCGCCGTCTTCATGGCCCCGATAGACCACACGCTGACGGAAGATGTCGGAGACGGTCTCGGCATCGCCGGCCAGCAGGGCCTTGGTGGAGCACATCTCGGCGCACAGCGGCAGCTTGCCTTCGCTGATGCGGTTGGCACCGTACTTCTCGAACTCTTCTTCCGGGCTCTCGGCCGGGCCACCGGCGCAGAAGGTGCACTTGTCCATCTTGCCGCGCTCGCCGAAGGCGCCTTGCTGCGGGAACTGCGGGGCGCCGAACGGGCAGGCGTACAGGCAGTAGCCGCAGCCGATGCAGATGTCCTTGTCGTGCAGGACGATACCGTCATCGGTCTTGTAGAAGCAGTCGGTGGGGCAGACCGCCATGCACGGCGCGTCATCGCAATGCATGCACGCCACCGAGATGGAGACTTCACTCGGCTTGCCGTCGTCCAGGGTCACCACGCGGCGACGCTGAACGCCCCATTCGGTCTCGTTGGCGTTCTTGCAGGCTGTCACGCAGCCATTGCACTCGATGCAGCGCTCTGCATCACACAAAAATTTCATCTGGGCCATGGTGCTTCTCCTTCACAGCCTGTCGCCGGGTTCCTCGGTCAACAGGCCGGATGATTCTGGTAACGGATACGTCCGATCGTGTCTTGCGCTGCGTCCGGGCCGCGTCATCGGGACGCGGCCGTCACTCGAGTCAGGCGAGGCTGACGCGGCACAAGGTGACCTTGGTTTCCTGCATCAGGGTCACGGGGTCGTAGCCGTAGGTGGTCGCGGTATTGGCCGATTCACCGAGCACATAGGGCACGGTACCTTCCGGATAGCGGGACTCGAGGGATTCGCCCTCGTAATGCCCACCGAAGTGGAAGGGCATGAAGACGACATCCGGGCCGACACGCTCGGTGACCATCGCCATCACCTTGACGCGGCCGCCCTCGGCGCCCTCGACCCAGACCATGTCGCCGTCCTTGATGCCCTGGTCATTGGCCAGTGCCGGATTGATCTCGACGAACATCTCCTGCTGCAGCTCGGCCAGCCACGGAATGGAACGTGTCTCTTCGCCACCCCCTTCGTATTCCACCAGGCGGCCCGAGGTCAGGGTGATCGGGTACTTGGCGCTGACGTCCTTCTCCTGGATGGAGGCGTAGAGCGTCGGCAGGCGATAGATGGACTCGGAATCCGGCCAGGTCGGGTAGTCCTTCACCAGGTCGCGACGCGCGGTATACAGCGGCTCGCGGTGCTTGGGGATCGGGTCCGGGAAGGTCCACACCAGGGCACGCGCCTTGGCGTTGCCATACGGCATGCAGCCATGCTTGATGCACACGCGCTGGATGCCGCCAGAGAGATCGGTCTTCCAGTTCTTGCCTTCCGCCGCCTGCTTTTCCTCGGCCGTCAGGTCATCCCACCAGCCCAGCTGCTTGAGCAGCTTGTCGGTGAATTCCGGATAGCCATCCTCGATCTCGGCGCCCTTGGACCAGGAGCCTTCCGCGAGGATGTTGGTGCCGTTGTGCTCCACGCCATAACGCGCGCGGAAGTTGCCGCCACCCTCGGCCACCGTCTTGGAGGTGTCATACAGGATGGGCGAGCCCGGGTGACCCATCTCCGGCGTGCCCCAGCACGGCCAGGGCAGGCCGTAGAAGTCGCCGTTGGCCGGGCCGCCACGGGCCTTGAGCGTCTCGAAGTCGAAGGTGTGCCAGTTCTGCTGGTGAGCCTTCAGGCGTTCAGGGCTCTGGGCGGTGTAACCCACCGTCCACATGCCGGCATTGAACTCGCGCGTGATGTCCTCGACGACGGGCACGCTGCCCTCGACCTTGATGTTGCGGAACAGCTCGTCGGCGAAGCCCAGCTTGCGAGACAGCAGGTACATGATCTCGTGGTCAGGCTTGGACTCGAACATCGGCTCGATGACCTGATCGCGCCACTGCAGGGAGCGGCTTGAGTTGGTCACGCTGCCGGTGGTCTCGAACTGGGTCGCGGCCGGCAGCAGGTAGACGCCGTCGGTACGGTCGTGCATGACGGCGGCGATGGTCGGGTAGGGGTCGACCACCACCATCATGTCCAGCTTGGCCATCGCCTTCTTCATCTCCGGCCCGCGGGTCTGGGAGTTGACGGCATGACCCCAGTAGAACATCGCCTTGAGCGCGGTGCGCTGGGAGATGCGGTCCGGGTTCTCGAGCACGCCATCGACCCAGCGCGAGACGGTGATGCCGTTGGTGTGCATCGGCTTGCCGTCGTGATATTCGGTCTGGTCGTAGCGGTTCTGGATCCATTCGTAATCGACGTTCCAGACCTTGGACCAGTGCTTCCACGCGCCTTCTGAGAGGCCGTAGTAGCCCGGCAGGGAGTGGGACATCAGGCCCAGATCCGTGGCGCCCTGGACGTTGTCGTGGCCACGGAAGATGTTGGCGCCGCCACCGGACTTGCCGATGTTGCCCAGCGCCAGTTCCAGGATGCAGTAGGCGCGGGTGTTGTTGTTGCCGGTGGTGTGCTGGGTGCCGCCCATGCACCACACGACGCTGCCCGGACGGTTCTGGGACAGCCGGCGCGCGACGTCGAGCATGTCGGCCTCGGCTACGCCGGTGATGCGCTCGACTTCCGCCGGCGGGAACTTGGCGACTTCGGCACGCACTTCATCCATGCCGTAGACACGCTGCTGGATGTAGGCCTCATCTTCCCAGCCGTTCTCGAAGATGTGCCACAGCAGGCCCCAGATGTAGGCGACATCGGTACCCGGACGCAGGCGCACGTACTTGTTGGCCTTGGCGGCGGTCCGCGTGAAGCGCGGATCGACGACGATGATCTCGGCGTTGGAGCGCTCCTTGGCCAGCAGGATGTGCTGCATGGCCACCGGATGCGCTTCGGACGGGTTGGAACCGATGAACAGGATCGAACGACAGTTGTGCATGTCGTTGAAGGAGTTGGTCATCGCCCCGTAGCCCCAGGTATTCGCGACCCCGGCCACCGTGGTGGAGTGGCAGATACGCGCCTGGTGATCGACGTTGTTGGTGCCGAACAGGGCCGCGAACTTGCGCATCAGGTAGGCCTGTTCATTGCTGAACTTGGCCGAGCCCAGCCAGTAGATGCTATCGGGGCCGTGCTCCTTGGTGAGCTCGAGCACCTTGTCGCCGACTTCCTCGATGGCCTGCTCCCAGGAGAGCTTCTTCCACTTGCCACCTTCGAGCTTCATCGGGTACTTGAGGCGACGGTCAGAGTGACCATGCTCACGCAGCGATGCGCCCTTGGCGCAGTGCGCGCCACGGTTGAAGGGGTGATCGAAGGCGGGTTCCTGCTTGGTCCAGACACCTTCCTGGACCTCGGCATAGACGCCGCAGCCCACGGAGCAGTGTGAGCAGATGGTGCGCTTCGTCTCGACCGGCGCATCAGACACTTCGGTCTTGGCTTCGGCGCGTTTCATCATCGGGGCGGCCATGAAGCTCGCGGCGGCAAGGCCGCCGGTGGCGACACCGCTGCGTTTAAGGAACTGGCGGCGGTTGATGCCGAGTCCTGAGGTCTCTTTGGCAGAGGGGGTGGGGGTCAGTCGCATGACATCATCTCTCCTCGTCACCCGAATCATTGCCCGGGCCGCGTGAGCGGGTCAGGGGGCAATGTCGGGAGCGGCGGTCTTTCAGATCAGGGGCAGTCCTGATCCGTGCCGACTTGTCACTGTCGATGGCGGGCGGAAACCTCTCCGCGCTGCCCGTTGTTCAGGCCGCTGGCCGCGCGCATGGCGCAGGCTCGGGGCACTGTCTGTCTAGCATTCAGTCACGCAGCGTGGCGTAGAAGGCCTTGACGTGATCACTCTCGCGATAGTTGTCACTGCCCTTGTCCTTGACGGGGGCCTCTGGCGCGGCCTGGTCCGGAATCACGGCACCGGCCAATGACCCTGCTGCGGCAACCCCTACGGTGCTGGCGCCCAGTACACGCAGGAATTTGCGGCGCCCCTGGCGCGCCTGGTTATGGCTGTCTTTTGCGTCATCAGTCTTCATGCTGATCTCCTGTCGGCAATGCTGCTGGGTGATGCGAGATGGATAGCGTTGCAGTCTCGAATGTTGCTTCACGTCATGCGTGACATCAGTGTCTTGCGTCGGGCGCCACACTGGCTGGCGTGACGAGCTGGACGGCCTCGGCCGTCACCTGCACGCCAGAGTTGTTTTCGGTCGCCGCATGCAGCGGGATCGAGTCACCGAGGTTCAGGCGCTCTGCCCGCAGGAAGGCCTGCCCCAGGTAGCCGACGGCGGCATAGAAGGGGCTCTCGCGTCCCGCGAGGTCGGCGCAGCAGCGCTCGCCCCAGCTGGCCACATGGCGGCGGAAGAAATTGACCTGCTCGCCGGGCACCTCATCGATCAGCATGGCCATCACCTCGCACAGTGCGCCGAGGTGATCCTCGGGCTCATGCACATCGCTCTGGCGTTCGAAGCCGAGACGTTTCAGGTCCTGGCGCAGGGCGACCAGCGGCATTTCCATCAGCGAGCCGGTGAGGTACCAGCTGGCGTAGGGCACTACCTCGCCCTGCACCACGCCTACCAGGCTCTGGAAGAAGTCGTCTTCCAGACGGCGCGAGTCGCTGACGCGGGCGGCCAATGACAGCGACGCCAGCGCGCGCGGCAGTTGTTGCTCGGCGGCCCCGGGCAGGCTGATTGCGTCATGGTCGAGTTCGGCCAGAAAGTCGATCAGTTCCGCATCCGGTGCCGCGCGCAATAGCCGCGCCAGCAGCCGGTAGAGGTCGGCGCGCAATGCCTGCTGTTCTTCACTATGGCTTATCAGAGAGTCGGCCGCAGTGGTGTCAGGTGCACGATCGTCAGTCCCACCTGCTGCAAAGTCGTCGGGAGTCGACGTGGGTGATGTCATTGGCTCAAACCTTGAGTTGGGCATCGGGATTGCGTGCCATTTCGTGCCAGATGTCCTTGACGCGGCAATCGCTGCACATCTTCAGGCGCAGTGCGCCATCGCCCTGGAAGTAGGCATGCGAGGCCAGTTTGGTCTGCATCGCCGTGATGGTGGCGGTGGAGCCGAACGGCGTGCCGCAGCTGATGCAGGGGAAGGGCACATCCTGCTTGATCAGCTGCGGTTCGCGCCGCACGTCGGGCTGCGGGGCAAAGCCAGGCGTCAGGGTGATGACCTGCTCTGGGCATGCCTGCTCGCACAGGCCACACTGCACGCAGTCACCTTGAGTGAAGGATAGTGCAGGCGACGTGCGATTGGCCGAGAGGGCGCTGGTCGGGCAGACGGCGACGCAGCCCTGACACAGCGTGCAGTTGTCGCTGTCGACGTTCACCACGCCGAAGGGCGCGCCTGTCGGCACGGCGACGCTGTCCTGCGCCAGGTCCGCGACCGACAGGGTCGCCAGGTGATCGAGCACCCGATTGAGGCGTTCGCGCTTGCCGGGGCGTGCCTGCGGCTGACCCAGCAGCCAGTCACGGGCGATCGGCTGGCTGGGCTGCTGCTCTTCTTCACTGTCCGCGCCCGGTGCCAGAGCGACACACAGCGGCGTGATCAGGGGTAGGGCTTCAGTCTCGTAGCTATCCATTTGTGGCAGGGGGGATGGCAAAGAGACGAAGCGAATGCGCGGCTCGCCACTGTCCGCATTGGCAAGCCCCATGCTGTCGAGCAGGGTCAGTGCCAGGCGACGTTCGCTATCGAGCTGCTGGTGCTGGCCTGCGGGCAGGTCGTGGGGCAGTTCGACGATGACCTGCGTCGCGCCGAGTGCGAGAGCGGCCAGCCACTCGTCGTGCCCGGTGGCGGAGATTTCCTCGAGGGTGATATCGAGGCAGCGCTCTTGGTCGACACTCGCCAGGGCAGTCTGCGAGGCAGGGGATTGCTCCAGGCGATAGCGCAGCAGCGGGTAGAGGCCACCGCCATCCTGATAGCGCTCCAGCAGGCGCTGGATCTGCTCCATGCGCTGCTCGGCCGGGGGCTGGGTGAAGCTCAGCGCGCCGGTCGGGCAGGCGCTGACGCAGCTGGCCGCGCCGTGGCACAGGTAAGGGTCGATCTCGATATGCGCATTGCGACGACCGGCCACCGAGAAGATGGCATCGGCGCTGCACGACGACAGGCAACGCGTACAGCCGATATTGCCGGCACTGGAGTGCGCGCAGGTATCGAGATTGACGGTCACGTAATTCGGTTTGTCGAAGTTGCCGATCAGACCCGCGAACTGCATGGCCCAGGCGGTCAGCTGTGACAGTGATTCCTGAGAGGCCTCAGCATCGGCGACCAGCTGATCCAGCTCGGCGATGACGTCCGCGCCGGCTTGCAGATAGCCGGGCGGTGGCAGTTCCGCCTGGTTGAGCGGCTGGCTGGACAGGTCGGCGATCAGGTCGAAATGGGTCGCGCTGCCAGCACCTTGCGGCACCAGCGCGGCAGCCAGATTGACGCCATCACTGGCAAGGCTGAACTGGCCGAGGTGACCGCTCAGCGCGAGCATGTCACGCGGGGCACTGTGCACAGGCAGCGACTCACTGGCGGCGAGATGCTGTTCATCCATCGTCACCAGCGCACTGTTGTCCTGCTCACTGATCAATAGTGCCAGCGGCAGCTGAGCGGTGGCCGGCAGGCGGGACAGCAGACTCGCCAGTGCTCGCACTCGTGCTTCGCTGCCGATGATCACGGTGCGTCCCTGACTGTGATAGCGGATGGGGGCGCTACCGGCATCCGTCGCCAACAGCGGCAGACTTGAGGCAGGCGAGCCACCCATGGCGGATGACAGGGCGCGTTGGCGTGCTTGTTGATTGAGGGCGCGCTGAGCGCTCTCGAGGCTTGAGCTGAGCATCCTCATCCTTATTCGGTCGTGGCGGACCTTGCATGCAAGCTGCCGTCAGGTGGCAGGCGGATGATGCAGGTCCCGGTCGTCGCTGATTCTCGCGGTCTCTCGCGGTCAGAGCCGGGTCGGCGATCGACAGTCGTTCAGTGGGGGATTCATGACAGGCCAACCATCTTTGCATGCTGTTGATGACATTGCCGTTTTCACGCCCGGCGAGAAGAGGGGCGCGGTCAGGTCGCGCAGGCACTCATCAGCGCAGGCGGTTGACGCCAGTCATCATCTTCAAGGGTTGGCATGTCATGCTGAATCTTGCATGTGCGTTGCAGTCAGTGCGCCTTGATGAGGCGCGTCAGGGTGACCCATGAGGCATCAGGATGACCTCGGTCAGACGTATCCGGCTTACTCGTGGGCCATAATGACGCATGTTGATTGTGCGGCGCGTCATCCTGACGCCCTGGCGCTGGAGGCGTCTGTGGGGCCAGCCCCGGCTCACGGCTTGTGGCGGACGCCGCCGACATCATCTGACGCGGGAGCTGGCTCGCGCGAGTCTTCTGCTCGTATCGCTTGCGGGTCAGGCGACTCGACTATCTCGTCGCTGGGCGTCGCGTGTGACTCGCCCACTGGCGCCTCACCGTCAGGCGCCTGCTCAGCGATCTGGTCGTCTGTCTCCTGCGCCGTATCCGCCTGGGGTGTCTCGCTTGCCTCACCGAGCTTTTCCAGGCCTTCTTCGACCTTGCGGGTCCAGCTGCGCAGCGTGTCGGCGACACCTTCGGCGAGCGGGCGCATCTGGGAGAAGTCCTGGTCGTAGTCATCCAGCCCATCGCGCACCGAGTGCTCGCCCCCCATGAAGATGCGTCGCAGCGCACGCTGGCGTAGCGCCGGGTCCACGCCGCTCTGCATGAAGGCGCTGATGTCGGCGTCTGGGGTCAGGGTGTCCGGGTCTGGCAGCTCGATGACTGGCACTTCAGCGTTGTCAGCGTCTGCTGCCTGCTGATCGCTCTCGGCGGTTGCCTGCTCTGCTGCCTGCTCTGCTGCCGAGGAGGGGCTATCGCCGCTCAGGGATTCGTGCTGCGAGCCGCGCGCTGCAGGGGTGTCAGCGCTACTTTCAGAGGCGACTCCCACCTGTGACGGCGGAAGGCTGTCGGCTTTACTCACCTCGGTGCTGTCCGGCTGTGACAGTTGGTCTTCACGGCGGCTGTCGCCTTGCTTGCGGCGTGACCAGCGCGAGAACAGGCCTTCATGGGCAGGGCTTGCGTTGTCGTCGTGCTGGCTCATGACGTGCTTTCCGTACCATCACCGGGCTGATGAGTCTTGTTGGGCGTCACGGCGTGCTGCTCTGCCTGACTGGCGCGCCCGGCGCCCTTGCGTTTCTTCTTCTTGCCTTCGTCGAGTCGTTCGCCGTGACGCGCGAGGTAGGCTTCCAGCCACACCATCAAGGCCGGGGGCATCGGCACATCCAGCACCAGCTGGTCGCCATCCATCCAATGCGATGCTACCTCCTGACAGGCCGTCACCACGCGGGGCTGCATGCCGTCGGCTTCACGCTCATCGCATTGGACGAACAGGCGCGGCTGCTCGCAGCGCAGGTTGTAGCGGTAATCGGTGCGCTCGGTGAGGTGAAGCTGCAGCGGCAGGATGCGGCGATGCGCTACTTCATCAGCGGCGGCAGGCTCCGCTACGTGCGATTCCGTCTCTGGCGTTGCAGAGGGCGAGAGGTCGGCAATCCGCCAGGTGTCGATGCTGAAACGCCCCAGTTTCTGCGTGGTGGGCGCCAGGGTGACGCTCAACCAGCGGGTGTCGTCACTGCGGGGAGGGATGGATTCAGACATGGCTTCCTTGTTCACTGCTGTACCCGCAAGCGGGTCTGAAAAGAATGCTGCGATGGTGCTGGTGTGCAAGATACATGCCGGCGCATGCGATATCAGGGTTACCGTCAGTCAGTGCGGGGACAGCTCTGCCATCAGACTGGTACTCTACGGCGATTCAGCGCAAGAATTGCCATTCCAACCGGCTCGATCAGGGAGACCCGAGTTCATGATGCCCTCTGCACGGCCAGCGATCAGTCGCGCCACACTACCCACTACGCTGGACATCGAAGTCATGGATGAGCGCGGTGAGCGCCATCAGCAGTCCATTGCCGCCGAGCGCTCGCTGACCATCTATCTCAATCGTCGCGAGATCGTCACCTTGATGACCCTGGGTGCCGAACCTGAGGCGCTGGTGGCCGGTTATCTGCGCAATCAGGGACTGCTGGGTGAGCTTGAGGACCTCGAAGCGCTGCAGGTGGATTGGGAAGTCGAGAGCGCCTCGGTGGTGACGCGTCATCTACCCGAGGATATCGAGCAGCGCCTCGGCAAGCGCACCGTGACTACCGGCTGTGGGCAGGGCACGGTATTCGGCAATCTGCTGGAGCGCCAATCACTGGCTGCGCTGGATGCAGGCCCCTTCAGTCAGGCCCTGTTGTATCGCCTGCTGGAGGCGCTGGCGGCGCACAACGCGACTTATCGCAAGGCCGGCGCGGTTCACGGCTGCGCCCTGTGTCGGGATGATGAAGTGCTGGCGTTCATCGAGGATGTCGGCCGCCACAACGCCGTCGATACGCTGGCGGGGCTGAGCTGGTTGGCGCCCCTGAGTGATGATGCCAGTGATTATCAGGGGGCCAACATCTTCTACACTACCGGTCGTCTGACTTCCGAGATGGTACTGAAGGTGGCTCAGGCGGGGATCTCGGTGCTGGTCTCGCGTTCCGGCGTCACGCAGAAGGGAGTGGAGCTGGCGGAACGCTTTGGCGTGCTGTTGATCGCGCGCGCCAAGGGGCGCCACTTCCAGGCGGTGGACCCTGCCGGGCGGCTGGTGCTGGATGCCATCCCGCCGCTGCGTGCCGGCGACGCTCTCAAATCATCGCGCCATGACGCGTCAGGCAAGCCATCTTCAGCAGATGGCGCAGCCGGACATGACAAGGGGGCGCAGTGATGAGTCGTCTTTCTTCGCCGCTGGGCGTCATACCCTCACAGGGCTTTTCCTCTGAACTCGGCGCACCTTCGGGCGGCTCTACCGCTGAGTCTTCAGGCGAGGCCCTGAATGCGGCCACCGGCCGGCAGGCTCCGGTTCCCCACGACAACCCCTTTCTGACGGTGCAGGAAGTCGCGCGCCTTCTGCACCTCAACGAGAAGAAGATCTATCAGCTGGCCAGTGACGGCACCATGCCGGCGACCAAGGTGACCGGCAAGTGGCTCTTTCCGCGGCGCCTGGTGGAGCAATGGATTCTCGAGTCCAGCCATCATGGTGTGCTGGCGGATCGCCTGATGATCACCGGCAGTGATGACCCGCTGCTGGCCGCGCTCTCCATGCGTCTCAATCAGCAGCATGCCGGTAGCGCCTTCTATGGCATGAGCGTCACCGGCACGCGTCTGGGGCTTGATCTGCTCAGCCAGGGGCGTGCTGACGTCTGCGCCATTCACTGGGGGCGCGCGGAGGAGGCGGCGCTGCGTCATCCGGCGCTGATTCGCGGCCATGATGGCTATCGTCAGTGGGTGATGGTGCGGCTTGCGCGCCGTACCCAGGGGCTGATCATCCGCAATGATGATCGCCATCTGTCCATCGACCCCAGCGGCCTTTTCGGTTCGCAGCGGCGTTGGGCGGTGCGACAGGAGGGGGCAGGTTCGCAGCGCTTCCTGCAGGAGTGGCTGTCCGGCCATCAGATGCGTGCCGAGCAGCTCAACACCCTGGCGATCGCCTATTCCGAGCGTGAGGTGGCCTCGATGGTGGCGCGCGGCGAGGTGGATGTCGGCCCCGGTACGCTGTCGGCCGCCAATGAGTTCGGCCTCGGCTTCGTGCCGGTCTGTGAAGAGGCCTTCGACCTGGTGGTACCGCGCAATGTCTACTTCCGCGATCTCTTCCAGGGGTTGCTGGATTATCTTGCCACACCGAATGGCATCCAGCTGGCGCAATCCCTCGGCGGCTATGATCTGCGCGAATGCGGTCAGTTGATCTGGCGCGGCGATGCCGCACAGCACGATTGAGACGCTCGGTATCGAGACGCTCTGTAATGAGACGCTCGATAAACTGAACACCCAGTGGATGCTGGCGGTCAGGACTCGGCGCAAGCCATGAGTGTCTTTGCGATATCCAGAAAAATCGCCCATTAGCGCATGGCTAGTGGGCGATTTTTTTATTTCGAGCTGACGGCGAGCATGGTCAAGCAAGTCATTGTTTTGAATGGACCGGCCAGGTGACGCTCGCGTTAAGGCAATCTTTGCAGTTTAGCTTCCTGCCAGTGCGTTACGTGGCTTGTCTCACTTCAACACAGCCCAGCTCACTTCAAATCAGATCAGCTCGGATCCGAATCATTGCGAGTGCACACCGACAGCACGATGGCATCTTCTTCGCTGGTAGAAACCAGAGCGTGCCCCATGTCGGAGTCGAAATAGATGCTGTCACCCTCACCCAGCGGCAAGGGTTCATAGAATTCCGAATAGAGCAGAATGCTGCCCGCCAAGACCATCAGGAACTCCTCGCCGTCGTGACGCACCCAGTCGGGGAAGTCATCGAAGCTGCGCGCACGCACGCGAGTCTTGAAAGGAATCATGCGTTTCTGCGCCAGCTGCCAGGACAGCAGCTCGTGCTCATAGGTCGGGGTCGGGTGTGACTTGCCATCACCGACGCGCGTCAGATCGCGACGCCCGAGTGTGCCACTCTGGCGCTTGGGCGGGCTCAGCAGCTGCGGCAGGTCGATGTTGAGACCATGAATCAGCTTCTGGACCGCCGTGAAGGTCGGCGAGATCTGCTCGTTCTCGATCTTGGACAATGTCGAGCGTGCCAGTCCCGTGCGCTGGCTGACATCTTCCAGCGTCCAGTGATGGGAGAGGCGGATCTGCTTCACGCGTTCGCCAAGCTTCAGGGGCTCAACGAAGGGTTTGCGACCGGAGGCGATCCGGACGGCGGCGTCCTTGTCTGTCGGTGTGCTCATGAGAGTGGCTTCGCTATGGGCGTGATATTGGCGGCGCACGACATCGGGTGTCGCAGCGCTGTCAGCTGGCGATAAAGTTTACTATCGGAAACTTTATCGCCAGCTTATCACAGCATGGCAAACGCGCATCATCCCGACACGTAGCCAACATGGCTGTCCGCGACATGGCTGTCTGTGACATGGCTGTTCGCGACACCGAAGGCTCGCTGGTGCTCCAATGATGCAGCGACAGGTTTCCTGGCTGCGGGAAACCTGTCGTGAGGTGTGGTGTGCGTCAGGGAAAAAGTCACCGGTGCGGGGGATGCCCAGCGCTAGAACAGTCGGGCACTAGAGCAGCCAGACGCTAGAACAGCGGGTGATCACGCTCATCCTCGGCGGGCTTGGCAAGCGACGGCTGGACGCCGTCTGGTGTGCCAGAGGCGGAGCGGGGCGGGAGGGCATCCACGGTGGGAGGCGCGAGATCGAGCTGGTCTGGCTCGGGTTTGTTTGACTCGGGTCGCTCTGACATGGGTTGCTCAGAAGGACGATGGCCGCCGGCACGTGCCTCGAGGCCATCCTGCATCGGCAAGCCCGCCAGCGCCTTGAGATGCGCCTCGGTGCTGCGCCCCAGCGCCTCCAGGCAATACCCGCCCTCCAGCACGGAGACGATACGCCCGTGGCAGTGACGCCGCGCGACATCCATCGCCAGTAGGGTGACCCAGTAATAGTCGTCATCTTCCAGGCACAGTTCTGCCATCGGGTCTTCACGGTGCGCGTCAAAGCCCGCCGAGATCAGGATCAACTCCGGCTTGAAATCATCAAGCTTCTTCAGCCATTGGGCTTCAATGGCGCGCCGGAAGGCCAGTGAGCCGCTGCCTTCGCTCAGGGGCGTGTTGTGGATGTGCTCCCAGCGGCTCTCCAGGTAGCGCCACGGGTACATGGCGTCCTGAAAGGAGGAGCACACCAGCGTATCGGGGTCATGCTTGAAGATATCGACGGTGCCGTTGCCCTGGTGTACATCGAAATCGAGGATCGCGATCCGCTTCACGCCGTAATGCTGGCGGGCGTGCAGAGCGCCCACCGCCACGTTGTTGTAGAAGCAGAAGCCCATCGCATCGGCGCGTTCGGCATGGTGGCCCGGGGGGCGCACGGCGCAGAAGACGTTGTCGGCCTGATCACGCATCACCTGGTCGACCCCGCGTACCACCGCGCCGGCGGCCAGTCGCGCCGCGACCAGGCTATCGGCACACATCACGGTGTCTTCGTTGATGGTCAGCAGCTGCCCGGCCTGGGGCGGACATTTCTCCAACGCCTGCAGGTGGCGCATGGGGTGCACGCGCGCCAGCTGCTCAAGCGTTGCCGCTCGCGCACTGTATTGCTGGACATGCTGAATCACGCCGCTCAGCGCCAGCTGACGCTCGATGGCCTGCAGACGCAGTGGGCTCTCGGGATGGGTGGGGCCCATGAAATGCTGACCGCAGTCGCGATGGGATATGTAGGAGGTGATCATCGGCATGCCTGCGTGAGTGTGCGGGTCATAATGGTCTGCACCATGACGTAACAGTAAGAGTCGTCAATGGCATGAGCCAGTCGCCGATGGTCTACCTTGTTTCACGCATGAAGGGCGCGAGGATGGCTGTTCAGACCTGCGCTTTCGCGGCATGCTGCTCATATCGCGCTGACGAGGCGCAACCGCTGACAGGACAAGCCTATGGGAACGCGATTTCTGCGCAATTTCTTCGAGCCCGCCAGTATCGTGGTGATCGGCGCCTCGGAAAAGCCGCATTCACTGGGCGGGCAGGTACTGCGCAATCTGCTTGAAGGGGGCTTCAAGGGCGCCCTGACGGTGGTCAACCCCAAGGGATATGAGACGGTGCATGGCGTGGCGTGCGTCAAGCGGGTCAGTGAGCTAGAGCAGGTGCCGGACCTGGCCATTCTGTGCTCACCGCCGGATACCTTGCCGCGTGTGGTCGAGAAGCTGGGCCGGCGCGGCGTCAAGGCGGCGCTGCTGATTTCGGGAGGTGTCGCGCCGACACCTGTCAGCTCGCTGGCCCGCGTCACCGGCAAGGGGCTTGAGATGCTGTCACGCCGCGACGGGCTGAACTTCACTGCCCCGCGTCTGCCGGGCATTCACAGGTCCACTACGGGCAAGCCAGGCCCCGAACCCTCCGTCACCGAGGCGTCGTCTTTGGATGAGGCCGGCGAGCCTGCCGCGCCGAGCGCCGAGCGCTACCCGCGGATCGCCGACAGCACGGACGACGTGCTGGATGCCTCGCAGGCACGAGAGCCGGGTGTCGAAGTCCCGCGTATCCACCGTGATCAGGAAAGCCTCAACAGTCGGTTGCTCAAGGCCGCCCGAGGCAGTGGGATTCGCCTGCTCGGGCCGGAATGCATGGGCATCTGCGTGCCAAATCGGCACCTGAATGCCTCCTTCAGCGGGCAGCCAGTGGCCAAGGGCAAGGTCGCCTATCTCGGCCAGTCGGGGATGCTGGGCAATGCGATGATCGACTGGGCGGCAGGGCGCGGCATCGGCTTCTCGCATCTGGTGACCCTGGGCGACAGCGTCGATGTGATGCTGCCCGATCTGATCGACTATCTGAACCAGTACGGGCCGTCGCAGGCCTTGCTGTTGCACCTGGAGCGCATTCACGACCCGATGCACTTCATGACCGCGCTGCGCGAGGCGTCCCGCAATCGGCTGGTGCTGGCGATCAAGAGTGGCCGTACCCCGGAAGCCGACCTGTTCGGCACACATGTCACACGTGGCGTGCCCAATCGCGACCGGATCGTCGATGTTGCCCTCGCGCGTGCCGGGGTGGTGCGCGTCAATGACAGCGAAGACATGTTCGATGCGCTGGAGACGCTGAATCGCATGAAGCCGTTGCGCGGTGATCGGCTGGCGATCGTCTCCAATGGGTTGGGCCCGGCCTTGCTGGCCATCGACAAGCTGATGGCGGGTGGCGGCAAGCTGGCCGAGCTGAGCGAGGAGAGCCGCCAGGCGCTGCTCAAGGCCGAGCTGGATGTCAGCCTGCCGGGGCGCAATCCGGTGGATCTGGGCGGCAATGCCACGCCGGAAGATTTCCTGGCCGCGGTCAACATCGTGGCCAATGACCGTGGCGTGGACGCCGTGCTGGTCGTGCATGCGCCGACACGCCTTGCTCCCTCACGGGCAACGGCCGAGGCCCTGGTGGCGCATCGCAAGCAATTCCGACGCAACCTGCTGACCAGCTGGATGGGGCTCGAGCAGGCGCTTTCAGCCCGCCATGAATGCCATCTGGCCGGCATTCCGACCTATCTGTCGCCGGAGAAGGGCGTCAAGGCCTTCTTGCAGATGGTCGATTACCACCGTGTGCAGACACTGTTGCAGCAGACGCCGCCGAGCCTGGCCTTCTCGACCAGTGCCGAGATCCGCGCCCGCGCCCATGATCTGGTGCACAGTGCGCGGCGTGCCGGCCGTGAATGGTTGACCCACTCGGAAACGGCGCAGGTGCTCGATACCTACGGCATCGCGACCGCGCCCAGTCGCTATGTGCTCGACGCCGCCGAAGGCGCGCGCGCCATCGTCGAATTGCAGCGATCTGCCACGGATGACGACAAGCCTTCTCGCCAGGGCCCCTATGCGCTGCGCGTGGTGCATGAACACAACAGCCAGCCGTTCCGCTATCGCCGCTACCCACAGCGGCTGTCTTCCGGCGTGGTGCAGGACCTTTCCGGTCCGGAGGATATCGCGCTGGCGATTCGCCGCATCACCCAGAAGGTGGCGGAGGGCGATGCCGAGCGTGGCCGCGGTGACCACGAGCGCACGCGCATTCATGAGTTCTGCCTGCAGCCGATGCAGCGTGGCAAACACTCGCTGCAGTTGAGCGCAGGCATCACGCGCGATGACGAATTCGGCCCGGTGATCGTGTTCGGTATCGGCGGTTACAAGGTCAATGTGCTGGCGGACCGCCAGGTGGCCTTGCCGCCCCTCAACATGACACTGGCGCGTGAGCTGATCTCGCGCAGCCATGCCTCCCGCCTGATCGCCGAGCACTCGCCGGACCCGGAGCGCGATTTCGAGCGCGTCAGCACGCTGTTGATCAAGCTCTCACAGTTGGCATCGGATTTGCGTGACATAAGAGGGTTGGAAATCAATCCGTTGTTGCTCAATCGCGAGGAGGCCGTGGCAGTGGACTTCGCGCTGGATCTCGGCAAACCGGCCCGTTTCGCGATCATGCCGTATCCGGAGGAGCTGCGTGAATGGGTGTCGCTGGACAATGGCATGCACGTCGAGGTTCGCCCGATACGCGGCGAGGATGCGCCCTTGATCACGGCCTTCCATGCGCGGCTATCCGAGGAGAGCATTCGTTTCCGCTACTTCCACCACAAGGCGGCGCTGACTCAGCGAGATCTCGCGTTGCTCGCCCAGATCAATTACGACCGCCAGATGGCCTTCATCGCCGAGCGTGAAGTGGAAGCCCTGTCAGGTGAGTCGCCGCAGCGCGAGATGCTGGGGGTGGTGCGGGTATGGAATGACCCGGACAACATTCGCACCGAATTCTCCGTCATCATCCGTGATGACATGCAAGGCGAGGGGATCGGCAGTCTGCTGATGGAGAAGATGCTGCGCTATTGCCGCTCGCTGGGCACGCTGGAGATGGTCGGCAAGATCATGATCGACAACCACCCGATGCGCGCCCTGATGAAGCACCTCGGTTTCACCTGCCGCTACAACATGGAGGAGCAGGTCATCGATGCCAGCATCCGTCTCAACGAGCCAGTCAGTGATTGGCAGCGCCTGAGGCTGGAAGCCAAGGCCTGATGCGCCTTGATGGTGCAAGGGCCTGTTGATAGGCGTGTGCCTGGGCTTGTTGATAGGCGTGTGCGGGGGTTGTTCAAGGGCGCGTGCGCGGGCTTGCCAGGCGGTTCTCGGCAACACGCAATGCGTCAGGGAATGGAGAGCAATAGACCAATAACAACATGCAATGTCGTGATTCAGGGAGGTATCAGCAGAAGCGTCAAGGGCATACCACCTTGGTCGTATAAGCGTCTGTTCGTGTTTGAGCGCTTATCAATAAAACTGTATTGTAATTACAAATATAAGAATCCTTTATGGATAATGGCGCAGGGGATGACACAGTATTCTGTCAGCAGGTCGGCAAGCGATGCTTGCGGCCAGATTGCGCGATGTCAGCGGCAGGGCGAGCCATTCTCCCTGCCGGATTGAGTGCGTAATTGACAGAATCCGTGGATATTTCCTGCCCGCTGACGACAGGAAAGCCAATGACTGACACTCGCGACGTGAAGATTCGAGTGCGCAATCTGAGCAAGGTGTTCGGCAATCAGCCCGACAAGGCGCTCAAATTGCGTGATGAGGGCATGAAACGCCCCGAGATTCTCGAGAAGACTGGCCAGACGTTGGGGCTTTCCAACGTGGACTTTGATGTGATGGAAGGCGAGTTGCTGGTCATCATGGGGTTGTCCGGTTCCGGAAAATCGACCCTGATCCGCTGCCTGAACCGGTTGATCGAACCGACGGAGGGCGAGATCCTCATCGACGGCGATGATGTCGCCAAGCTGGATGACAAGTCGCTGCTGCGCTGTCGTCGCAAGCATTTCTCGATGGTGTTCCAGAATTTCGCGCTCTTCCCGCACCGCACCGTGCAGCAGAATGCCGAGTTCGGGCTTGAGGTGCGCGGCGAGGAGAAGGAAGTCTGTTATCAGCGCGGTCGCGATGCGCTCAAGCAGGTCGGCCTTGATGGCTGGGAAGATGCCTACCCCAGCCAGCTCTCCGGCGGCATGCAACAACGTGTCGGCCTGGCGCGAGCGCTGGCCAACGACTCCACGGTGCTGTTGATGGATGAGGCCTTCTCGGCGCTTGATCCCCTGATCCGCAAGGACATGCAGCAGGAATTGCTGGCGCTGCAACACAAGATGAAGAAGACCACCATCTTCATCACCCACGATCTTGATGAAGCCCTCTCCATCGGCGACCGCATCATCCTGCTCAAGGATGGCGAGATCGTGCAGATCGGCTCCCCCGAAAGCATCCTCACTTCCCCGGCCAATGATTATGTGGCGCGCTTCGTCGAAGGCGTCGACATGTCGCGCATCCTCACTGCCCGCTCGGCGATGACCGATGTCCATGCCACCGCACGCGATGATGATGGCCCGCGCACGGCGCTGCGCAAGATGGGCGACAACGGCCTCGATAGCCTGTTCGTGGTGCGTCGTGATCGCACTGTGCTCGGGATCATCACCGCCGAGGATACCGAACGTGCCGTGCGCGAGAATCTCACCGATCTCTCGAGCATCATCCACTCCGATTGCTGTCAGGTCTCGCCGGAAGAACCGCTGCACAACCTGTTCGCGATGTTTGCCGGTCATCACCATCCGCTGGCGGTGGTCGATGAGCAATCCCGCCTGTTGGGCGTGGTGATCAAAGGGTCCGTACTCGCGGAACTGGCGGAAGCAGGGGAGGCACACGCATGAGCGACGCAACCGGTTTTACCATCCCGAAGATAGAGCTGGGTGACTGGATCGAGACGGGGCTTGATTACCTGACGACCAACTACTCCAGCATCACGCGCGGCATCTCCAAGTTCACCGAGACCGGCATCGACGTCCTGAACGATGCGCTGATGTGGCTGCCCGAGTGGGCGCTGATCGCCCTGGTGACGCTGCTGTGCTGGCGGCTGGCCGGCACGCGCCTGGCCATCGGTTCCGTACTGGGGCTGGGACTGATCTGGAACCTGGATCTGTGGGACCCGATGATCGAATCGCTGACCCTGGTGGTGATCGCCACCCTGGTCGCCGTGGTCATCGCGGTACCGCTGGGGATACTGGCGGCACTCTCTGACCGCTTCTACAAGGTCATCATGCCGGTGCTGGATTTCATGCAGACGATGCCGGCCTTCGTCTACCTGATCCCGGCGATTCCCTTCTTCGGCATCGGCTCGGTCTCCGCCATCTTCGCCACCGTGATCTTCTCGATGCCGCCAGCGATTCGCTTCACCACGCTGGGCATTCGTCAGGTGCCCAATGACCTGATCGAAGCCGCCGATGCCTTCGGCGCCACCCGCAGCCAGAAGCTCTTCAAGCTGCAGCTGCCGCTTTCCCTGCCCACCGTGATGGCCGGCATCAACCAGACCATCATGCTGGCACTGTCGATGGTGGTGATCGCGGCCATGATCGGCGCCGATGGCCTGGGGAATGAGGTCTGGAAAGCCATCCAGCGCCTGCGTCCGGGAGATGGTTTCGAAGCGGGCATCGCGGTGGTCATCCTGGCCATGCTGCTCGACCGCCTGACCCAGACCTTCAGCAAGGAAAAGAAGCCCCGTTCATGAGGGGATTCACCAGCGGCCTCCGTGTATTGCCTGGCCCATGCGGAGGCCGCCTCGAGCACTTCCATACCCGACTCAACGTTTGGCCGTCGACACACGTTTTTCGACAGACGTGCTTCGATAAACAATGAGTAAATTCGAATAAAGGGGAAAATGATGAACAAGCAAGATGCCTCCCACACTACCTTGAACGTCACCGCGAAGATGAATGCCGCCACCAAGGCATTGCTGCTCGGCGCTGTCATGTCCTCCTCACTGGCCGGGGCAAGCGCCGTGTATGCCGCCGGTGACAAGGGCGATGTGACGCTGGCCTACGTCGAATGGTCCTCTGAAGTCGCCTCCACCAATGTGGTCAAGGCGGTGCTCGAATCACAGGGCTACAACGTCGAACTCAAGGCGCTGTCTGCGGCGGCGATGTTCCAGGCAGTCGCCTTCGGCGATGCCGACGGCATGGTCGGTGCGTGGCTCCCCACCACCCACGAAGACTACATGGCCAAGATCGCCGACAAGGTCGACGACCTGGGCGTCAACCTCGAAGGCACCAAGCTCGGGCTGGTCGTGCCGTCCTACAGCAAGCTCGAGACCATCGACGACATCAAGACCCACGCCGAGGATATCGATGAGCGCATCGTCGGCATCGAGCCGGGCGCAGGTCTGACGCGTCTGACCGAGCAGGTGCTGGAGGACTACGATCTCGAGGACATCGACCTGACCACCGGCAGCGGTGCGACCATGACCGCCGCGCTGAGCAATGCGATCAAGGGTGAGCGTGAGATCGTCGTCACCGGCTGGACGCCGCATTGGATGTTCGCCCGCTGGGACCTCAAGTATCTGGATGACCCGAAGGGCGTCTACGGCGGTGCCGAGGAGATTCACACCCTGGCGCGCAAGGGGCTCGAGGAAGACATGCCGGAGGTCTACGCGATTCTCGACAACTTCGCCTGGACCCCGGCTGACATGGGCGAAGTGATGCTCAACAACCAAGAAGACGACGCTGACCCCTACGAAACCGCCAAGGCGTGGGTGGAAAGCCATCAGGATATCGTCAAGGAATGGCTGCCGGCCGCGGCTGAGTGATGCCTGACGCATGACTCGCTGAGTCATGAATGACGAAACGCCCCCACAGGGTCTCCTGTGGGGGCGTTTCGTTGTGTGCCTGCAAATGACGCGTCGCTCACCCCGGGCGAGCGGGAGCGGAATGGCTCAGAACGGACTGGCTTAGCCTGACCTGATCAGAACGGGCGGGCTCAGAAAGGACAGGGACTGCGCACTTCCATGCGCTCACCACTCACCGGGTGATCGAAGCTGATCATCTCGGCATGCAGCATCAGGCGCTCGGCCATGAAGAAGGCCTCATCCGTCGCATAGAGGTCGCAGCCCAGGATCGGGTGGCCGATCTGCTGGCTATGGATGCGCAACTGATGCGTGCGACCTGACACCGGCGTGAACTCGACTCGCGTGCGCGCCGGATTCTCCAGGCGCTCGATGACGCGGAAATCGCTGATGGCGGTCTTGCCGGTCTCGTGGCAGATCTTCTGCAGCGGGAACTGGTCGACGTCCTTGGCGATGGGCAGCGAGATGCGCCCGCTGTCCTCCTCCAGATGGCCATGCAGGATCGCGGTGTAGGACTTGCCGATGTTGCGGTCCTGAAACTGGTGGGTCAGGTTGCCGTTGGCCGGCTTGTTGAGCGCGACCAGCATGATGCCGGAGGTGCCGAAATCGAGCCGGTGCAGCAGCTTGGCGCTGGGGTATTCCTTGACCAGGCGATGATGCAGCGAATCCAGATTGAGCGGATGCTTGCCGGAAAGGCTGAGCAGGCCACTGGGCTTGTGGATCAGCAGGATGTCATCGTCGGCGTACAGCACCGCGTAGGTTTCGTGGCAGACGGGAACGATGAACGGGTCGGCTTGTGGCTGCATAAGGGCTCGTCAGTGACATCAAGGAGGGCGGGGCGAAACGGCAAGTGAGGCAATTGCTGGCGTGCTCTAGAGCGCTGGCGCGGTCTAGAGCGCGATATCCTGCCAATGATACTCGTACTCGTCGTCCTCACCATCCTCTGGCGCACGACCGATGAAGAGGCTGGCGGTGAAGGCGCGCACGAAGATCACCTGGCTGCCATCCAGTGCGGTCAGCAGCTCACCCTTCTTGAGCTTCTTGATCTTGCGCTTGCGTGCTGCGGCGGCATCACGCGCCGCGCGGGTGTCGGCGCGCCACTGGGCGGCAATCTCACCGGGCGCTGTCGACTGTTCGAGCAGCTCCTCGGGGCATTGCAGCGGAATGTCTGGCGTGCCTTCGTCACGGATATGGTATTCCCAGCGGCTGGGGTCACCATTCTTGGGAGCCTGCATCAGGTGCTGGCGAATGAAGGTATGGCCGTGAGGATGTTCCAGCACGGTATACAGCACATTGCCGACCACGGCGTGATCGACCAGCGAGATGCCATGACTGTCGGACGGCGTATAACCGGCCAGCAGACGGTCTACCAGTGTCTGACGTGCCACCTTGGGGGTGCCGCTGTCATCCCAGGCCATGAAGCCTCCAATCTGAGCGTGTCTGGCATCGCAGGCCATGTCGGATGCGCTATGAATGACGCAGGCTGACTGGCGTTCGAGAGGCCGAAAGGGCGGCCATTGTCCGGCTTGTGCCCGGCGAGGGCAAGCCGCTGAACGCGCGAATCTGCGCCGGCGGGGTCTCAAGGAATAGCGCAAGCGATAACACAAGCGGCAACCCGGCCGGCGCCCCGCACGGTAACCCGAACGGCAACGCAAGAGGCCCCGCATGAGCGGAGCCTCGAGAAGAGCGCCTGTTGTGGCGCAGACTGGCTATCGGCACAGACTGGCTAGCGGCAGAGACTGGCTAGCGGGTCAGGGTGCCAGCAGTTGCTTGTGCCATTCGCCGTCTTCCGTGTCCAGGCGCTGGTAGCGTACGCGATCGTGCAGGCGCGAGGGCTGCCCCTGCCAGAATTCGATCATTTCCGGCACTACGCGGTAGCCGCCCCAATGCTCCGGACGCGGCACTTCGGTGGTGGCATAGACCTGCTCGAAGCGACCCTGACGCTCGCTGAGCCATTCGCGATCGGGAATCTCGACACTCTGCTGCGAGACCCAGGCGCCCAGCTGGCTCTCCTTGGGGCGTGAGGCGAAGTACTGATCGGAGGTGGCATCCGCGACCTTCTCGACGCTGCCTTCGATACGCACCTGGCGCTCCAGCGCGGGCCACCAGAAGGTCAGCGCGGCGAAGGGCACATTGGCCAGCTCGCTGCCCTTGTGGCTCTGATAGTTGGTATAGAAGATGAAGCCTTCACTGTCGCAGCCCTTGAGCAGCACGATGCGCGCATGCGGCTTGCCCTGGCTGTCGACGGTGGAGAGCGTCATGACATTGGCGTCGTTGTCATCGGCGGACAGGGCGCTGGTCAACCACTCCTGAAACAGCTCGAAGGGTTCCAGCGGTGTGTTCGCAAGGCTCAGGCCATCACCGGAATAGGTTCTGCGCACATCGGCGATATCGCGGTTCATGGTGGGCTCCCTTGATGAATTGCTCATGTAATGACATGACTGTGACCGCTCACGTGCTGGATCGCAAGCCTCAGACACCGCCCAGCTGCAGCCACGCCATGTAAAGCCCGGTACCGACGGCAATCGAGAGCAGCGCATTGCGTCGCCACAGATGCAGTCCCGCCACGCAGAGGGCCGCGACCAGCATGCCGGCGCCCTCGGCGCTTACGAGCCAGCTTTGCCAGGCCGAGATGTGGTGCGCAGACTCTGACATGTCAGGCAGTTGCATGGCCGACAGCGAGACGATGATCAGCACGACCATGACGATGGCCGGCAGATAGCGGCCCATATGCAGAATCAGCGGATGGGCCGAATGGCGGGACAGGAACACGAAGGGCAGCGCGCGCGTGGCGAAGGTCGCGCCGGCTGACACGGCGATCAACAGCAAGGCCTGCAGGGTCGTCATGGGGTGGTGTGCTCCGAGGCTTGATTGTGTTCAGTCCGGCGCGCGCCAGACTTGCCGTGTGGGGGATGATCGTCACGCGGGGCAGGCGTGACGTGTGGCTGTTGTTTGCCACGCTGGTAATGATACTGCCCGAGCAGGAGGGCGCAGGCTGCCGCGATGCTGCCCAGCATCAGCTGATCTTCCGGCAGCAGCCACAGGCCCGCGAGCGTGACCAGCAGGCCGAGCATGAAGGGCCAGCGCTCGCGCAGGGCGAACCATTGTTCGATGCCCAGCACCACGAACAGCGCCGTCAACGCGAACTCGATGCCGCTGCTGTCAAAGCTGAGCTGTCCGGCTGCCAGACCCAGCAGCGTCCCCAGTACCCACCAGGATTGGTTGAGGAAGGTGATGCGCAACATCAGGCGCTGGTCATCACGGCGCGCCACGGGATCATCGCGTTCGCCGCTGCGTGGCAGGCTGGCCAGCAGCGAGTAGGTTTCATCGGTCAGCCCGAAGATGAGATAGAGCTTGCCAAGCCCCGCCGCGCGGAAGCGCTCCAGCAGCGACAGGCCGTAGAAGAGGTGGCGCGAATTGAGCAGCAGAGTGGCCACAAAGACCTCGGTGATGCCGGCGCCCGCACCGAGCAGCGCTACCGCCAGGAACTGGCCGGCCCCGGCCAGGATGACCAGTGACATCAAAAGGCCCAGCCAGGGGCTCAACGGCAGCTGGGTGAACAGCACGCCGAAGGCAGCGCCCAGCGGGATATAGCCGAACATCACCGGCAGGGTCTTGTTGAGTGCCTGTTGCCATAGGTGACGACTGCTGACTGGCTGCCGGGGAGGCGAGCCCGCACAGGTGGTGTCGTCCCGGGAGGCGTGCGAGGTACCGGCCGTGGAAGGCGATGACATGGCGAGAGTTCCGTTCTGCGCAGGCGGGGTGAAGACGGGCGACACATGCCGGGAGCCTTCAAGAGGCCGAGACCCGGTAAGCCGCAGGCAATCTACGCAGCATATAATGTCATCAAGCGTCAGGCGATGCTGCCAAGGTGGCAGCTGGCAGTGGAAAGTGCTGAATCAGCGCTTCATTGCTGATATTTCACATGTCTCATGGCGGCACGGCCGATTGATTTGCCGTGAGCCGCCAGACCGAGTCCACCTATACTGGCCTGTAGTCGCTCGTTGGCTGCCTATCGCTGCCTGATCACGTGTCGTGCCATCAAAGGTTCATTCGCTGAGGGAGTCATCAGGATGAGTTCGAACCGATTCCGCAAGTCCTCGTCTGAGACGGTGCTTCATGATCAGGGTGAGCCTTCGCCGCTGCGCAGTGTCGTGATCTGGGGGCTGGCCATCCGGCTGTTTCACCTGCTGCTGATCCTGGTGATCATCGGCATGTGGTACACCGCCGAGGTGGGCGCAGGACTCGATTTTCCGATGGTCTGGCACGCACGGTTGGGATATTGCGTGATCGGGCTGGTGGCGTTTCGCGTCATCTGGGGGCTGGTGGGCAGCGGGCATGCTCGCTTCAGCCGCTTCGTGGCGTCACCGCGCACGACCTGGCGCTACGCCGCTGACTTTCTGGCGGGACGCGCGCCACGCCATGCAGGCCACAATCCCCTGGGTGGCTGGATGACGCTGGCCATGTTGCTGGTGCTGGCGATTCAGGCCTCGAGCGGGCTGTTTCTCACCGATGATCTGCTGTTCGAAGGGCCCCTGCATGATCGGGTCCCAGCGAGTGTCGCCGAGGGGCTGGCCTGGGTGCATCACACCAATATCACGCTGCTGTGGGGGCTGATCGCCCTGCATCTGATGGCCATCGTCTGGCATGGCCTGCGCGGTGAGTGGCTGATCTGGGCGATGGTGCATGGCCGCAAGCATTTCAGGCGCGATGAATCGGTAGTGGATGAGGGCGAGCCAGTGCCACCTTTACGCCCACGCAGGAGGCTCGCGCTGGGGTTGGCGATCGGCATTGCCGTTCTGGTCATCTGGCAGGGGGCGCAGTTGCCGTAAGCTCTGCTCGCTTTCACTCATGCTTTCGCTATGACTTTTACTCTCACTTTCGCCCTCATGTATGCCAAGACGCAAAAGCGCCGCCACGAGCAATCTCATGGCGGCGCTTTTGCGTCTTGACGGAGCTTTGGCTATATCAGTCAGCGCGATACTGCTGATGACAGCCCTTGCAGGTCTTGGCTGTCTCGACGAACTGGCTGCGCAGGGCATCAAGGTCCTGACTGGCGGCGGCGTCAGCCAATGCCCGGCTCTGGGTCATCAGCGCCTCGGCACGCTTGTCGAAGCCTGCACGGTCGCTCTCTATCTTGCTCAGCGCGTCGGTATCACCGTCATAGGAACCGGCGATGAAGCCCTCCCATGGCATCTGAGCCAACAGCGCCAGTCGCTCGGCGCGGGTGCGAAACTCCTCGGCATCATAGTCCTGCTTGCCCTTGACCATCGCACCCATCGGACTGAACTGCCACGCCAGCGTCTGGAAGACTGCCTGGCGATACTGGATGGCATCTTCCGTCTTGTCAGCCAGTGCCGCTGGCGACGCCAACAGGCTGGCAAGCACCACGCCAGCCGCCAGCACGCCAGTGGTCAGGCGGTTGCGCGATACGCCCGCAGGGCGCGGAAAAGACAAGTGTGTTGTCAGGCCGATCATGGCAAAGCCTCGCTGTAATCAACTCGCAAAGCCGATACAGCATGGGCGGCTCGCGATGGTTGAGGAGACACGCTGGGAAAAGCAGTGGGTAGCGGCGGGGTAAGTGGCAAGCCGCCGTGGGAGGGCGCAAACCGATACCCGCCATTCTAGTCGGCTATTTTACGGCTATTCTAGTCGCCTATTTTAGTCGGCTATTCTAGCCGCCAATTTTAGTCGATTATGGCGCGACGAGAAGGGCGGGCAATGGAGAGGCCAGGGCTTGATCAGGCCTGCGGCTGACGCTTGAGGTTGCGCGAGCGGAAACGGGCGTAAGCCATGCTGGAAATGAACAGCCCCAGTGCCGCCAGTGCTTCCAGAACGCCGATGACGGCGTGGCCAGGCACACCGGCCAGCATCACGCCCTGCATGATGTAGAGCAGGCTGACGAAGGCCAGCCAGACATGGCCACGTGCCCGGCGGGTGAAGATGGCGGGCAGGAATAGTGCGATGGGCAGCAGGCGGATCAACAGCGGCAGCAGGCCGCTGTTCTCGCTCTGCGCCATTAGCTGAATGCCGCCGATCAGCAGCAGCAGGGCGACGGCCGCAAAACTTGCGATCACACCGCGACGGCTCTTGGCTTCGAGCGTGTCGAGGCCCTGCTCACGTTCCAGTCGTTCAAGCCAGGCGCGCATCTATTTCGTCTCCCTGAGAGGTTGCATGGCAAGGGCCAGGCGAGCGATACGCTTGCCTTGCGCCAGTGCCAGGCGCTGTTCGTTGTCATCGACATCGTTGTCGCCACGCTTGCCGCTGACGTGGGTCGTGCCGTAGGGCGTGCCGCCCTGGGTGGTCTCGAGCAACTCGGTGGCGCTGTAGGGCACACCGGCATACACCATGCCATGATGCAGCAGCGGGATCAGCATGGTGATCAGCGTGGTTTCCTGACCGCCATGCAGAGAGCTTGAGGCGCTGAAGGCGGTGGCAGGCTTGTCGATCAAGGCGCCGTTCATCCACAGCTCGCTGGTGGAGTCCAGGAAGTACTTGAGCGGCGCCGCCATGTTGCCGAAGCGGGTCGGACTGCCCAGCGCGAGGCCCGAACAGTGACGCAGGTCGTCCAGCTCGACGTACATGGCCCCGCTGTCGGGGATTTCCGGCTCGGTCTGCTCGCAGGTGGCCGAGATCTCGGGCACCTGGCGCAGGCGTGCCTCGACACCGCTGATGGACTCGATGCCGGCGGCGATCTGCTCGGCCAGCGTGCGGGTCGCACCATGGCGCGAGTAATAGAGGACGAGGACGTACGGCGTCGCGTCGGGGGGCGTTGCGGACATGAGCTTCCTCAGGTGGATGACAATCTATCGAAAGGGGCAAGCGGGGCTTGCGTGAGCACACTCTGTCATCAGGGGATCAGGCGTCGCTCAACAGCACCAGCACATCTTCGGGCGGGCGACCGATGACGGCACGGGTGCCATCATCGAGAATCGGCCGCTGCATCAATTTCGGCGTTGCGGCAATCGCGTCAAGGCGTTGCGCATCGCTGGGGTCTACAAGGCCCAGCGCCTTCCACTCGGCTTCGTTCTCGCGGGTCAGAGCCCGCGCCCCGCCTTCCACTCGGGCGGCCAGGGCCTCGAGCTGCTCACGATCGAGGGGGTCTTCCAGGTAGCGGACGGTCTCGAAGGCATCGCCCTCGAGGCGCGCGGTCAAGAGCGCCAGTGTTTCCCGTGACTTGGAGCAGCGTGGGTTATGGTAGAGTTTCAATATTGACATGACTGTCTCCGTTTCCGGACAGGTGATGGGTTTCACGCAAGCGCTACTGGCCATGGCCGGCGGTGGCGAATGAATCAGGAACGCATTGTAGAGGGGCGCACAAGAATGCCACAACTGCCAGGGATCTCGCGGGTCATGCCCTCCATCGGCGTCATCCTCAAGCTGGTATCACGTTTCAACTATCACGACGGCAAGAAGACCGCGTCGGCACTGACCTATACGACGCTGTTCGCCATCGTGCCCTTGATGACGGTCATCTATGCGATGTTCGCCGTCATTCCGAGTTTCGACGGCGTGGGCGATCAACTGCAGACCACGGTGTTCTCCCAGTTTCTGCCCTCGACCGGCGCCACGGTGCTCGAGTATCTCAACGAGTTCTCCGGTCAGGCGCGCAATCTGACCTCGGTGGGTCTGATCTTCCTGTTCGTGACCTCGGTGATGATGATGATCACCATCGAAGGCGCCTTCAATGCCATCTGGCAGGTGCCGGAAGGGCGCAAGGGACTGTCGAGCTTCCTGATGTACTGGGCCGTCCTGACGCTGGGGCCGCTGATGCTGGGCTCGGGCTTTCTGCTGTCGTCCTTTCTGACCTCGCTGTCCTTCTTCGACTCGGCCGCCGAGATGCTGGGCGGCAAGGCACTGTTGCTGCGTCTGTTGCCACCGCTGTTGAGCGCTGCGGCCTTCACCTTCATCTATGCCGCGGTGCCCAACTGCAAGGTTCGCCTGCGTGACGCCGCGGTCGGCGCGCTGACCACGGCGCTGGCGCTGGAGCTGGCCAAGGCGGGCTTCTCGCTCTACGTGACGCATTTCCCGTCCTATCAGGCCATCTACGGCGCCTTCGCGGCCGTTCCGCTCTTCCTGCTGTGGGTGTTCCTGTCCTGGTGCATCGTGCTGCTGGGGGCGGAAGTCGCGGCCTGGATGGGCGAGCGCTCCAATGCTGACTGGCATCGCTGGCCACCGTTCTGGCAGACCCTCGGTGCCGTGATGCTGCTCAAGGATGCCCATGAACGCGGTGAGCCGCTGTCCGATGATCGACTCACGGAAGTGCTGGGCAGTCGTTACCGTCGTGTGCTCAAGCCGCTGATCGCCGAGAACATCGCCAGCCAGACCCAGGATGGCCAATGGGTGCTCGGGCGTGATCTCAGTCATTACTCGCTGTGGGAGATGGCGCACGCCTTGCCGTGGGAACTGCCGGCCGGCGAGGCGGGCGAAGCGCCGCATCCGCGCCTGGAACCCCTGCGTGAGGCGCTGGCGCGTGCGCGTGCCGCCGAGAAGGAGCGCATGACCTGCGGTCTGGTCGAGGTGCTGCCCAGTGTCGGTGAGGTGGGTGATGAGGCCATGACTCAGGAGGAAAAAGACCCGCAAGATCCGCGACTTGCGACTTCCTGAGCGGCACAGGAACGTGATTGCAAGGTGACAGCCTGAAGCCGAATGGGCAGAATGCGCACCCTGTGCCGTCTGCTCATCCCGACGGGGGTTGAGGCGGATGCCGATGCCCCGATATCGAAAGCGATGACGGCAATGAAAAGGCCCGACACCTGTTCGGGCCTTTTCCTTTGTCTCTCGCACATCAACCGGAACCGCTCGCCTGCCTTGCCGCAATTCGGCCTGCACGCTGGAGAGCCAGGGTGAGGAGTGAGCGAGGTAAGGGTGAGGCGTGGTCGAGGCATGAATGAGACAGGTCAGCTGGCAGCGGCTCGCCGGGCAGACACGCAAGTGAAAGGTTGGCATGCCAGACTGGCGACGGCGCCTTTCCGCTGTCTGATGTGACCTTTGCGCGACCTGCGCGCCAGCGCCAAAGCGAGCGGCGAGAGCTGGCAGTCAGCCGGTGGCCAGGCACGATGGAATTGACGATGTGGCGTGCCAGTCCCTGGCGCGCCTGACATGCATGAGGGTGCCGTTCGCGACGCCCGCTGGAGGTGACAACCCGCCGATGAAAAGCTCTGCTCCTGAGAAGGCCCCGCTGGTCAAGCTGCGTGGCATTTCCAAGACCTTTGGTGATCGCAAGGTGTTGGACAGCCTTGACCTGGATTTGAACGATGGTGAGTTCGTCACGCTGCTGGGCCCGTCCGGTTGCGGCAAGACCACCGTGCTGAGAATGATCGCCGGCTTCGAATCGCCGGATAGCGGCACCATCACGCTCGAGTCGACGGCCTTGCATGAGCGTCCCGCTCACCAGCGCCCGGTCAATACCGTCTTCCAGAGCTATGCGCTGTTTCCGCACATGAACCTCTACGACAACGTGGCCTTCGGGCTGCGCATGGAAAAGGTCGCCAAGGCCGAGATTCATGAGCGGGTGCGCGAAGCGCTGGAGATGGTGCAACTGGCCCATCTGTCGGACCGCCGCCCGGACCAGCTCTCCGGCGGGCAGCAGCAGCGCATCGCGATTGCCCGCGCCGTGGTCAAGCGTCCCCGCGTCCTGCTGCTCGATGAGCCGCTCTCGGCGCTGGATTACAAGCTGCGCAAGCAGATGCAGAACGAGCTCAAGCGCCTGCAGCGTCGCCTAGGCATCACCTTCGTGTTCGTCACCCACGATCAGGAAGAGGCGCTGTCGATGTCCGATCGCGTGGTGGTGATGCGCGAAGGCGGTATCGAGCAGATCGGTACGCCGCGTGAGGTCTATGAATCGCCGAGCACGCTGTTCGTGGCGCGCTTCGTCGGTGAGATCAACCAGCTGGCGGCGCAGGTCGTGCGCCCCGCGGCGACGGCCGGGCGCATCGAGATCACGCTGCTCGGTCAGACGCTGGAACTCAGCAGCCATGGTCGCACCTATCAGGGCGGAGAGGCGGTGCAGGTGTTGCTGCGCCCGGAAGACATGCGACTCAAGGGCGCCGAGGACAGCGAAGGTTTCCCGGCGCGCGTCATCGAGCGCAACTACAAGGGCATGACCCTGGACACGGTGCTGGAGCTGGACAGCGGTCAGCAGTTGTTGGCCAGCGAGTTCTTCGACGAGGATGACCCTGACTTCGATTACCGCCTCGGCGAGCGCGTGCGCGTCAGCTGGGTACCGGACTGGGAGATCATCCTGCCCGATGATGAGCCGGCCGTGACGGGGGCGGGTGCATGAGTCTGGTGCGCAATCCCTTCAAGACCGCCACCCTGACCATCATCTGGGGCTGGCTGATCGTGCTGGTGCTGGCCCCGACGCTGCTGGTGGTGCTGGTCAGTCTGATGCCGGAAAACACCGGCCAGCTGCTGGGCGGTGAGCTGACGCTGAGCACGCTTTGGCAGGGCTTTCTGACCAACTATGGCCAGATGGTCAGTCCGGTGTATCTGAGCGTCTTCGGCCATTCGCTGTGGATCGGCCTGATCACGACGCTGATCTGTCTGCTGCTCGGCTATCCCTTCGCGTGGATGATCTCGCGGGCCAGCCCGCGCCTGCAGCCCTTGCTGCTGCTGTTGGTGATCATTCCGTTCTGGACCAACTCGCTGATCCGCATCTATGCCCTGCGCACGCTGATCGCGACACGCGGCCTGCTCAATGATGTGCTGATGAATCTCGGCCTGATCGATGCGCCGCTGCGTCTGCTGTATACCGAGGAGGCGGTGATCGTGGGGCTGGTCTACATGCTGCTGCCGTTCATGATCCTGCCGCTGTATGCCGTCTTCGAGCAGCTGAGCCGCCCGACGCTGGAGGCGGCCCGCGACCTTGGTGCCAATGGCCTGGCCACCTTCCGCCATATCGTGCTGCCGCTGACCATGCCGGGCATCATCGCGGGCGTGCTGCTGGTGTTCCTGCCGGCGATGGGCATGTTCTATGTCTCGGACCTGCTGGGCGGCTCGCGCCATCCGCTGATCGGCAACATCATCAAGGGCCAGTTCCTGGAGGCCAACAACTGGACCTTCGGCGCGGCGATCAGCGTGATGCTGACACTGGTGATGGCGTTCCTGCTGCTGGCCTATTACCGCAGCGTCAAGCTCTTCAAGCGTGAGGTGACCCTATGAAGGCGAGCGCCGCGCTGCGTTGGTTCAGCCGCTGTTACCTGACGCTGATCTTCACGCTGTTGTATGTGCCGATCCTGGTGTTGATCGGCATCTCGTTCAATGACTCACGCAATCCCTTCGTGTGGGGCGGCTTCAGCCTGCGCTGGTACGACAAGCTGCTGGGCAATGGCAATCTGATGGAGGCTGCGCTCAATACGCTGTGGCTCGGGGTGACGGCGGCGACGCTGGCGACCCTGATCGGCACGCTGACGGCCACCGCGCTTTATCGCTATCGCTTCCGCGGCAAGCCGCTGCTCAATGGCATGCTGTTCACGGTGATGATGATGCCGGACATCGTGATGGCGATCGCCTTCCTGGCGCTGTTCATTGCGTTGGGTATCCAGCTGGGCTATTTCTCGCTGCTGGTCTCGCACGCCACCTTCTGTCTGCCGTTCGTGGTGATCACTGTCTATTCCCGCCTGACGGGCATCAACCCGCAGTTGCTGGAAGCGGCGCGTGATCTCGGTGCCAGTGAAGCCCGCGCCGTCTGGCACGTGCTGGTACCGGCGCTGATGCCGGCGATCGCCTCCGGCTGGCTGCTGAGCTTCACCCTGTCGCTGGATGATGTGGTGATCTCGACCTTCGTCACCGGGCCGACCTTCGAGGTGCTGCCGCTGCGCATCTACTCGATGGTGCGACTGGGGCTCAAACCTGAAGTGAATGCATTGGCAACCCTGCTGTTGGGGCTGTCGCTCTGTCTGCTGTTGATTTCACAGTTGTTGCTCAAGGAGAAAAAATAACATGCAAGGTACCCGTTTCCCGCTGCGTGCCGCTGGCCTGATGGCTGCCGTCAGCCTGGCTTCCGTGGCCACATCCGCCCCCGTTCTGGCCGCGGATGACAGCGACAAGGTCCTTTACGTCTACAACTGGACCGAGTACATGCCCGATGAGGTCATCGAGCGCTTCGAAGAGCAGACCGGCATCGATGTCGTCTACTCCACCTTCGATTCCAACGAAGCGATGTACGCCAAGCTCAAGCTGCTGGACAGCGACAACAGCTACGACCTCGTCTTCCCGTCGACCTATTACATCGACAAGATGGCGCGTGAAGGTCTGCTGCAGAAGCTGGATGTCAGCAAGCTCGACCATTTCGAGGACCTCGACCCCAACCTGGTCGATCGTGACTTCGACAAGGGCAACCAGTACAGCGTGCCTTACATGTGGGGCAGCGCCGGTATCGGTTACAACCCGGACTATGTCGAAGAGGGCGCACTGACCAGCTGGAACGACCTGTGGAACGACAAGTATCGTGACAAGCTGCTGCTCTCCAACGACATGCGTGAAGTCTTCCATGTCGCACTGGCAAGCCTTGGCTTCAGTGGCAACACCACGGACCCGGACGAGATCAAGGCGGCCTACGAGAAGCTGACCCAGCTGATGCCCAACGTGCGTGCCTTCAACTCCGACGCGGCGCGCGTGCCCTTCATGCAGGGCGAGGTCGATGCCGGTCTGATCTGGAACGGTGAGGTCTATCAGGCGAACCAGGAAGGCGTGCCGGTCGAGTATGTCTATCCCAAGGAAGGCATCATCCTGTGGATGGACACCATGGCGATTCCGTCCAACGCGCGTCACGTCGATGCGGCCTATCAGTTCATCGATTACCTGATCAGCCCGGAAGTCAGCAAGGAAATCAGCGAGTACGTGGGTTACACCACGCCGAGCCTGGCGGCCAAGAACATGATGGACCCGGAAGTGCGTGACAACCCGGTGGTCTTCCCGACTCAGCAGGATCTCGCCCGCGGCGAATTCCAGACCGATGTCGGCGATGCGCTGTCGATCTATCAGAAGTACTGGGAGCAGCTCAAGACCGGGCATTGATCCGCCCTTTAGGCGTGATGACGCAAGAAATCACGTCAGCGACTTGAGCTGAACCGACGCCCCGAGGCATGCTCTGTCTCGGGGCGTCGTCGTTTGTCGACCTTGGCTGCGCGCTCCACGTAATTGACACGTCCTGGTGAAGACTGGAGGGTGCCATGTCACGTTTTTCCCCTGCAATGATGTCGGCGGCGCATGCCCGTGAGTTGAGCAGTGCCGAGGCGGATGATCTGTTCAGTCGTGAGATGCAAGGCGTTGCTCCCCTGACGCGCGGCAAGGACCGCGCCGATGTCACCACGGCCCGCAAGGGCCCCAGCGAGGCTCAGCTGGCACGGCGTGAAGACGCGCAGAAGACCCTGGGCAATGAGCTGGACGGGCTGTCCGACAGCTACGTGGAGCATCTCTCGCCGCATGACCCGGTCGAGTTTCGCCGTGATGGCATCCAGACCGGTGTGCTGGAGCGCTTGCGCCAGGGCGGCTACCCACCCGAGGCGCAGCTCAATCTGATGCGTCGTCCGCTCATCGAGTGTCGCCGTGAGGTGCACCGCTTCATCCAGGATGCCTGGCGCAGCGAGTTGCGCTGCCTGCTGGTGATTCATGGCAAGGGGCGTGACAGCGAATCGCATGCCGCCTTGATTCGTGCCTACCTGGTGCACTGGCTGGAGCAGATGCCCGAGGTGCAGGCCTGGAGCAGTGCCACGCCGCGCCACGGTGGGCTGGGGGCGACGCTGGTGATGTTGCGCAAATCCCGCGCGGCGCGTGACACCAACCGCGAACGGCATCAGAAGCGGCGCGGCTGATCGCCACGAGCAGCAAATCCCGCAAGCAGTCAAATCCCGCAAGCAGTCAAATCAGACAGCAGAAAGCCGACAATGGACACAAGAAAGCCCCGCCAGGCCGCGATCATCGCGAGCTGGCGGGGCTTTTTCATGCTCATGGCTCAAGCAGACTATTGCACGCTGTAACCGCGACCGGTGAAGCAGGCACTCAGCGCGCGGCGATAGGTGTCTGCGTTGCTGGCGGTCACGGGCGGCGCCGCGGAATTGGCTTCGGCGCCACTCTGCTGATTGGCCCAGCGATGGCACTCATAGCGATCACGCGCTTGCTGGTCTTCGCTCTGGCCCTTGGTGGGGTAGGCGATGACATCGACTGCCGCGGCCGTGAGTGTCGCCTGAGCGGGGGCCTGGACGGGCAGATACTGCTGCTGACTCTCTTCCCACAGGTAATAGGTGCCTGCCGCCAGGAAATACAGCGTAGCGCCCACCCAGACACCGCGCGCCCCGGCGGGCAGGCCATGACCGTGCCCAGGGCCACCCGGTGCCCAGCGAATCAGCCGACCGGGCTCACCATGCCCGATCACGATGTCGGGGCCTATGTAGCCCGGCCCATCGAAGCGCCCATGCCCCGGGCCCGCCATGGCGGACGTGGTCGGCAGGGCACTCAACAGGGCGAGAGACAGCGCGAGCGCGCGCAGGGGGGCCTTGCCGGAATGACGATTGCGACTCATGCGTTAACTCCTGTGTGACCAGCATGGCATTTGAGTGTGCCGATGACGTTGGGTGCCAGCGTGCAAGCATCAAGAAAACAAATGGCATCCTGCGCCATGTGTACGCCGAGAAGTTGGACGGTAGTTGGACAAGACATTGGTCATGTAGGCATCAGGTGATATTATCCGCGCGCAATCTGATCATGTTTTTTCATTATAGTGTTGTTTGCCAGCAGGGCGCCGAGACAGCTCACGGCGTCTCTCCCGGACACTCACAAGGAAATCTCCATGCGCAATACCCCTGCAGCGGGCGGTGGCGAAGATGCCAGTGCCGAGCCGCGCACCGGCTTGTTTGCCAAGGTCAACCCGCCGGTCTTCTTCGGCGCGAATGCCATCATCCTGTTATTGGTGATCTTCACCGCGGTGTTCTCGGATACGGCCATGTCCGTGTTCGAGTCGGTCCAGCATTGGATCACCAACACCGTGAGCTGGTTCTACATCCTGTGCGTGGCCATCGTGCTGATCTCGGTGGTGTATGTCGGCTTCTCACGCCATGGCGAGATTCGCCTGGGGCCGGACCACTCACTGCCGGACTACAGCAACGTCACCTGGTTCGCGATGCTGTTCTCGGCGGGCATGGGCATCGGTCTGATGTTCTTCGGCGTGGCCGAGCCGGTGATGCACTTCCTCAACCCGCCGACAGGCACCCCGGAGCAGGTCGAGACCGCACGTGAAGCGATGAAGCTGACCTTCTTCCACTGGGGGCTGCATGCCTGGTCGATCTACGCCATCGTCGCGCTGATTCTGGCCTACTTCAGCTATCGCCATGACCTGCCGCTGACGCTGCGCAGTGCCTTGTATCCTCTGATCGGCAAGCGCATCTACGGTCCGATCGGCCATGCGGTGGACATCTTCGCCATCGTCGGCACTGTCTGTGGTGTCGCCACCACGCTGGGCTACGGTGTGGCACAGGTCAATGCCGGGCTCTCGCACCTGACCGGCATGCCGAACAACGACTGGACCCAGGTCGCGATCATCGTCGTGATCACCGGCCTTGCCACCATCTCGGTCGTGACCGGCCTGGACAAGGGCATCCGTATCCTGTCCGAGATCAACCTCGGCCTCGCCGTGGTGCTGTTGCTGTTCGTGCTGCTGCTCGGCCCGACCGCCTTCCTGCTCAAGGCCTTCGTCCAGAATTCCGGCTTCTACATGGCCGATATCGTCGGCAAGACCTTCGAACTCTACGCCTACGAACCCAATGACTGGATCGGTGGCTGGACGCTGCTCTACTGGGGTTGGTGGATGTCCTGGTCTCCGTTCGTCGGCATGTTCATCGCGCGTGTCTCGCGTGGCCGTACCATCCGGGAATTCGTGATCGGCGTGCTGTTCGTGCCGGCCGGTTTCACCCTGCTGTGGATGACCATCTTCGGCAACACCGCCATCTCGATGATTCTGGAGCAGAACGTCACGGCGCTGGTCGATACCGTCAACGACAACTATTCGCTGGCCCTGTTCACCTTCCTCGAGCAGCTGCCGCTGTCGTCCATCACCTCGGTGATCGCGCTGGTGATGGTCATCGTGTTCTTCGTCACCTCGGCGGATTCCGGCTCGATGGTGGTCGACATGCTGGCCTCCGGTGGTCGTGAAGACACCCCGATCTGGCAGCGTATCTACTGGGCCTTCGCGGTGGGTCTTTTGGCCATCGTGCTGATGCTGGCCGGTGGGCTGGGGGCGCTGCAGACCGCCACCATCGCCACCGCCTTGCCGTTCGGCATGATTCTGCTGGCCGCGATCTTCGGCTTGCTGCGTCAGCTCAATCTCGAGTCCGTCAAGCGCCGCTCGCTGTCGGTGAACACCGCAGCCGCGACGCCGATGGGCGAGAAGGGCAACTGGCGCAAGCGTGCCCAGCACCTGATGAGCTTCCCGACGCGCGCCATGGTACGTGGCTTCCTGCGCGGCACTGTCGCGGAAGGCATGCAGGAGCTGGCCGAAGAGCTGCGTAGCCAGGGACTGGAAGTCGACGTCACCATCAGCCGTGATCGCGTCTACTTCAATGCACGCCATGGTGAGGAAGATGACTTCATCTACGGCGTGCGCATTCGCTCTCACCTGCGTCCGGACCTCAATCTGGATCAGGAAGACGAGGGGGATGAAGAGGACTACTGTCGTGCCGAGGTCTTCCTCAAGGAAGGCGGTCAGTCCTATGACCTGATGGGCTACAGCAAGGACCAGGTCATCAATGATCTGCTCGAGCAGTACGAGCGTCATATGCACTACCTGCACCAGCTGCGTCTGAGCCAGTCCGTCGGTCAATGATCCGAGCGGGCAGTCAGTGACGCTTCACGCGTCGCCATGACGCAAGAGCCCCTTGTGGAGAGATCCGCCGGGGGCTTTTGTCTGTCTGGATGAGGTTCCCTGAAGGATGCGGCCTGGATAGGACCTCTGTCGAAAGACGCCAGAATGTGAGGCCTCTTTTTCTCGGCTCGGGCATTAGCGCTGCTTATCCAGACGGCGTCGAGATCTTATTGGTCTCGCAAGCGGGGGGCCTATAGCATGGACTCTCCCCACAAAGTCGCATATCGGCTGGGGTCAGATGACATGCCGTGGCGTTGTCGTCTGCCAAGGTTCCCGCCCATGTCTGGCCGAAGGTGAACGCGATCTGCCCGCAATGTCCCCATGACGACTGAGATTCCTTGAGCCCCGGCATCCGCAGTCATGAACAACGATACCGCTGTCATGAACAACGATACCGCTGTCACGAACGACGATAGCGGCATCATGAAAAATGATAATAAAAACCCGTCACGAGGTAGAAACATGTTGAAAGGAAAGGAACTGGATGCACTCATCGAGCAGCGAGGTGTCCTGAAGGGACTCAACTCGACGCTCGGTATCACCGCGATCACCATGACCGTGTTCTTCATTCTCTATGCGATTCTGTTGGGCAAGACGGCCAGCGATCAGTTTCTGGGCATCAAGGCCTGGATAGAGAGCACCCTGGGCTGGTACTACGTGCTGGTGATGTTCTCGACCTTCGTGGTCTGTCTTTACGTGATGTGTTCGCGTGTCGGCAAGATTCGGCTGGGGCGTGACGATGAGCGTCCCGAGTTCAGCAATTTTGCCTGGTTCTCGATGCTGTTCGGCTGCGGGACCGGCGCGGGCATGCTGTTCTTCTCGATGTCCGAGCCCATGATCCATTTCGCGAGTGACTGGAGCGGCGGCAATCCGTTTCTGAGTGCTGACGTCAAGGCGGCCGTTGCCGCCTTCTTCGAGGCCAAGCAGGCCGCCCTGGCGAGTGGTCTCATGCCGGGGGACGAAGGCTTCCCGGTGCCTGACAGCCGCGTCGCGGAAGCGGCCGCCGGGGGCATCAAGCTCACCGTCTTCCACTGGGGCACGATCGCCTGGGCCATGTATGCCATCGTCGGGCTGTCACTGGCTTATTTCGCCTTCCGCAAGGGCCTGCCGCTCTCGATGCGCTCGGCCCTCTATCCGCTGATCGGCAACCGGATCTACGGGCCCATCGGGCACACCGTCGATATCCTGACCGTGTTCGGTACCATTTTCGGCATCGCCACCACGCTCGGTCTGGGCGTCGAGCAGATCGGCTCCGGCCTGATGTCACTGGGCCTCATCGAAGAGAAGTCGCGCATGGTGACCGTGGTCTCCATCGTGTTGATCAGCGTCATCGCTACCCTGTCAGCGACCAGCGGCGTTGCACGCGGCATCAAGCTGCTTTCCACCTTTAATACCTGGGTCTGCCTCGGCATCCTGGCCTACTTCCTGCTGGTGAGCGACGCCAACTATCTGATTGCGAGCTCCATCACCGCGCTCGGGAATTACCTCACCGATGGCGTCTCGATGACACTGTGGACGGCGCGCACGCCGGACGAGCAAGTGTGGCAGGGCGGTTGGACCATCTTCTACTGGGGCTGGTGGATCGCCTGGGCCGGTTTCGTCGGCATGTTCATTGCCCGCATCTCGCGCGGCCGGACCATCCGTGAATTCATTCTCGGGGTGATGGTCATCCCTTCCATCGTGGCGCTGGTCTGGTTCGGCGTCATCGGCTCGGCGGGGATCTATCAGTCCCTGTACGGGGCCGACATGGGCATCTACACGGCTGCGGTCACCAACTGGGACTACGCCGGCACCCTCTACCACTCGTTCGAGGTGCTCACTCCCGGCATCGCCGCGACCGTGGCCAAGGTGGCCGCGCTGGTCGTGGTGATCATCTTCTTCGTCACGTCTGCGGATTCCGGCACCCTGGTGCTGGGACGCCTGCTGGCCTTCGGTCGTCGCCCCCCGGTTCAGCAACGCATCATCTGGGGCATGATGCTGGGCGCCGTGACCTTGATCCTGCTGTTGCTGGGGGGCGATCAGGCGCTCAAGTCCCTGCAGGCGGCCTCGATCGCCGGCGCCTTGCCGTTCACCTTCGTGCTGATCGCCATGATGATCGGACTGTTGAAATCGCTGCGCGAGGATGGCGAATCGATGATCGAGAACGAGGAGCATATCCGCAAGATGATCGAGAACGAGGTCCGCGACCTCTCCTGAGTTGCCGTTTGCCAGATGTATGCGCCTGACGCATGCGTTCGGTGTGCAAGACATGAGGCCTCTGCCCCCCGGCAGGGGCCTCGTTGTTTCTCGCTTTCGGGTCAGGGCTGTTTACCTCCTTGGGCTCAGGGCTGTTTCCCTTCTTGGGCTCAGGGCTGTTTCCCTTCTTGGGCTCAGGGCTGTTTCCCTGCTCCAGAGCAGGCCTGCGCATGTCACCAAGGTCGCAAGGTAATATCAAACGTACGTATGTTCCAATGCTGACAGGTCCATCGATTTCGCCAACGGCGCGCAGCATCGGTTTGCGGCTATGCTGTCGACAGTGAAGGGCCCACAGGCTGATACCCACCCGACGGAGTCCCGACAGCGCCTCACCACGCATCTCACCACGATGTCTTACGACCTAGTCTCACGACGACGTCTTGCAACGAGGTCTTACAACGACGTCTACAACAACAAGGTAGCGGGGGCAGTGATGCCGAGCGCCCCACGTACTGATCAAGGAGCAACGCCATGCATGATCCCCTAGCGGCTCGACCCGATGAGTCAGGCAAGTCCACTACCGATACCACTGCCGATTCCACTACAGAACCTTCCCACGTGGCAGATGCCTCGCCCGACGCTTCGCGAGCACAGCCAACGGCAGGCGACATGAGTGGCATGTCGTGCCTGCGGTCTTCTCAGGAGGTGGATTTCAGCGGCTACGACTCCCTGATGGACATGCTGGAGAAGGCCTGCTCGGCGCATGGCGAGCGTCCTGCCTTTACCTGCATGGACCGCACCATGACGTTTGCGGAGCTGGATGCCACCAGTCGTCAGCTGGCGGATTGGTTCCAGCATGAAACTGACCTCAAGCTGGGCGATCGGGTCGCCATCCAGCTGCCCAATACGCTGATGTTTCCGGTGGTGGCCTTCGCCGTGCTGCGTGCAGGCCTGGTGCTGGTGAATACCAATCCGTTGTATACCGAACGTGAGATGGAGCATCAGTTCAATGACTCCGGCGCGCGGGCGTTGGTGGTGCTGGCCAACATGGCGGACAAGGTCGAACGCGTGCGGGAGCGCACTGGTCTCGAGTACGTGCTGGTCTGTGAGCTGGGCGACATGCACCCGGCCTTCAAGCGGCTGTTGATCAACACCGTGGTCAAGCACGTCAAGAAACTGGTGCCGAGCTATCATCTGCCCGACGCCATTTCGCTGCGCACGGCCATCTCGCAGGGCAAGTCCGAGCGCTGGGAACGGCCGACACTGGCACTCGATGATGTCGCTGTGCTGCAGTACACCGGCGGCACCACCGGGGTCGCCAAGGGCGCGATGCTGACTCACCGCAACCTGCTCGCCAACATGCTGCAAGGCAAGATGGCCCTCACGCAGGGCTTGAATCCCGGCCATGAGACGCTGGTGGCGCCGCTGCCGCTCTATCACATCTACGCCTTCACCATTCATCTGGCCTGCATGCTCAGTGAAGGCAATCACACCCTGCTGATTCCCAATCCGCGCGATATCCCGGGCTTCGTCAAGACGCTGCAAAAGCACGACTTCACGATGTTCGTCGGTCTCAATACGCTGTTCGTGGCGCTGTGCAACAACCCCGGCTTCCAGGCACTGGACTTCTCGAAGCTCAAGATCACCACCTCAGGGGGCGTGGCGCTGACGCGCAAGGCGGCAGAAGAGTGGAAGCGGGTCACCGGCAGCGATATCTCCGAGGGCTACGGCATGACCGAGACCTCGCCGATCGTGTCGTTCAACCCGCTGGATGCCATTCAGCTCGGCACCATCGGTCGGCCGATGCCCTCCACCGAGGTGCGCCTATATGACGATGAAGGCGCGCTGGTCGCGATGGGGGAGCCGGGCGAGCTGTGCGTGAAGGGGCCGCAGGTGATGAAGGGCTACTGGCAGCGTGAGCAGGCGACCAAGGACAGCTTCACTGCCGATGGCTTCCTGCGCACCGGTGATATCGCGGTCTTCCAGGACGATGGCTATATGCGCATCGTCGATCGCAAGAAGGACATGATCATCGTTTCCGGCTTCAACGTGTATCCCAATGAGGTCGAGGACGTCATCGTGCGTCACCCGGACGTGCTCGAGGCGGCCGCCGTCTCGGTGGTGGATGAGCGCAGTGGTGAGGCGATCAAGCTGTATGTCGTGCTCAAGGATGGCGCAGAGCTCGAGGCGGATGCGCTGCGAGACTGGTCGCGCAAGGAACTGGCCAGCTACAAGGTGCCGCGTCAGGTGGTCTTCATCGACGAGCTGCCCAAGACCAACGTCGGCAAGGTGCTCAGACGTGAGCTGCGCGACTCGCCGCCGGAATCTGCCTGACCTTGCCTTTGTGCTCTCCCCGTTGGTGACAGCCTGAAATACGGAGCCTAAACACAGCCCTTGAAACACGAACGCCCCGCTCAATGAGCGGGGCGTTCGTGTTTCAAGGCAAGGCGCTGGCGAGAAGGCCTGCGCCTGGCGTCAGGCGTCCTTCTTGGGCTGGGTCGCGTTGTAGACCTCGAGGTCCAGCTCGTTCTCGGACTTGCCGACCAGGGTGGTGACCATCAGGTCGCCCGCGACATTCACGGTGGTACGCGCCATGTCGAGGATACGGTCGATACCGGCGATCACCGCGATGGCTTCCAGCGGCAGGCCTACCTGGCTCAGCACGATGGAGAGCATGATCAGGCCGGCGCCCGGCACACCGGCGGTGCCGATGGAGGCCAGCGTACCGGTCAGCACGATCATGCCGTAATCCATCATCGACAGCTCGATGCCGGTCATCTGGGCGATGAACAGTGCCACCACGCCCTGATAGATGGCGGTGCCATCCATGTTGATGGTCGCGCCGACCGGCAGCACGAAGCCGGAGACACCTTCCGAGACGCCGAGGTTCTTCTGGGCGCAGCGAATGGAGATCGGCAGGGTGCCGGAGCTTGAAGCCGAGGAGAAGGCCACGACCAGTGCATCGACGATACCGCGCAGATAGCGCACCGGGTTCAGCTTGCCCAGCGTCGCCAGCAGGCCGGAGTAGACCACCAGCACGTGCACGATGCTCGCCAGATAGGCCACGCCGATCACCTTGGCCAGCGGCAGCAGCACATCCAGGCCGTAGTTGCCGGAGACATGCGCCATCAGACCGAAGACACCGAACGGCGCGAAGGCCATCACGAACTCGGTCAGCTTGTACATCACTTCGGCGAAGCTATCGAAGACGCGCACGACCGGCTCGCCCTTGTCGCCGATCATGATCAGCGAGATGCCGATCCCGATGGCGAAGACGATGATCTGCATGATGTTGCCGTTGGCCAGCGCATCGATCGGGTTGCTCGGCACCAGGTCGACCAGAATCTGCACCAGTGAGGGCGCATCCTTGGTTTCCATCGCCTTGTCGAAGTTGAACTCGAAGCCGGCACCTGGCTGGAAGATGCTGGAGGCCAGCATGCCGATGGCGATCGCGAAGGCGGTCGTCAGCAGGTAGAGGGCGATGGTCTTGCCGCCTATGCGGCCCATCTTCTGCGGGTCACGCATCGAGGTGATACCGACCACCAGGGTGCTGAAGACCAGCGGCACGATCAGCATCTTGATCGCATTGATGAAGATATCGCCCAGCGGCTTGAACATGCTGGCGCTTTCTCCCATCAGGGCACCAGCGAGTACCCCCAGGGCGAGGCCGCCCAGGATCTTCTGCCACAACGGCAAACGGCGCCACAGGTTAGGGCGGGAGGAATCACTCATGGAACTGTCCTTAGGTGTCTAGCGATGATCATCGCTGATGATGCTCAGGGCGCGCCCGAGTCTGTCGTCTCGATGCCTTGTCACGATTGCGCACTGCATTAAGCACTTTTTTGGTGCGGGAAGATTAACAGTCAGCCTTCACTCACCCTCTGCACCTTTAGTCGCAAAAAAGCGTTCTTACAGGCGAATTCAGCTTTCCATGCCGAACGCGCATGAGCCCATGCCGCAAAAGGTTCCACCAAAGAAGTAGTTGTCAGGCAGGCATATCGTCTGTCTTTGCGTTACCTTGACGTTAACGTTAACCGTTGGGCCGCCAGAGCGACTTTCCACTAGTCTGATGGTAGGCACTGTTGTCATCGTCGAATCGACAGCTTCCGGTTCGGCAGCTTGCGGTTCGACATTCATGAAGGTACGCCATTGCCTGCCCGGCCTCACGAGGGCTGGGTAATCCCTCAAACGCCTGATCGGTAAGAGAGGACGCTGAGCATGTCCGATACAACAACACGCGGACCCGTATCCCCGGGGACCGCGCCGCCCGATGGCTCACAGCCAGAGCTCAATGACTTGACCGCCATGCCGACGGCAGACCAGATCGCGCCGCAGGGGCCGACGGTGCTGCATCACCTGACCTTCATGACCGGCGATGAACTCTGCATCCCGATCTTCAAGCGCCTGCGTCAGGACGGCACCCTTTATCCCGTCGATGTGCCACAGGGGCAGAGTGACGATACCCGGGGAGGCCAGTCGCAGGACAGTTCACCTATCGACCGCGACACGGCGCTCAAGATCTACCGGACGATGCTGTTCACCCGGGTGCTGGATGAGCGCATGCTGGCCGCCCAGCGCCAGGGGCGCTTGAGCTTCTACATGCAATGCACCGGCGAGGAAGCCACGGTGATCGGCAGTGCGGCGGCGCTTCAAGACGATGACATGATCATGGCGCAATACCGTGAGCAGGGGGCGCTGGCCTGGCGCGGCTTCAGCTGCGACGAATTCATGAACCAGATGTTCGGCAACGAGCGCGACTACGGCAAGGGCCGTCAGATGCCGATCCACTATGGGTCGCGTGACCTGCACTACATGACCATCTCCTCGCCGCTGGCGACCCAGATTCCCCAGGCGACCGGCTATGCCTACGGCCAGAAGCTGGCGGGCAAGGGGCAGTGCACCATCACCATCTTCGGTGAAGGGGCCGCCTCCGAGGGCGATTTCCATGCCGCCCTCAACATGGCCTCCGTGCATCGGGTGCCGTGCATCTTCCTGTGTCGCAACAATGGCTATGCCATTTCCACCCCGTCATGCGAGCAATTCGCTGCCGATGGCATCGCGCCACGCGCCTTCGGCTATCACATGCAGAGCATCCGGGTGGATGGCAATGACGTGATCGCCGTCTACGAAGCCACCCTGGCGGCGCGCAAGATCGCGGTCGAGACGAATCAGCCGGTATTGATCGAGGCGATGACCTATCGTCTGGCAGCGCACTCCTCCTCGGATGACCCCTCCGGGTATCGCAGCAAGAAGGAGGAGGCCATCTGGCGTGACAAGGACCCCATCCTGCGCATGCGCAACTGGCTGGAAGCGCAAGGCTGGTGGAGCGAGGAGGAGGAAAAGGCCACTGGCGATCAACTGCGTCGCGAAGTGCTTGAGTCCATGAAGCGTGCCGAGAAACTGGCGCCACCGGCGCTGGACACGCTGATCAGCGATGTCTACGACACGCCGACGCCGTTGCTCACGCAGCAGCTGGAAGACGTGAAACAGCATATTCGCAAGTATCCGCATGCCTATCCCAAGGGCGCCGCCAGCATGGGATTCACTGCGCAGGAGCTGGATGACAGCCGCAAGGCGTATCAGGCACGTCAGCAGCGCATGCAGAGCCATCAGCCTGTTGAGAACCATCAGCCGGTAGAGAGCCATCAGCCTGTGGATGGAGACCAGACATCATGAGCGAGCAGATGAGTGAGCAGCCGTTGGAGAAAACACCAGTGACAGACTCAGCGACAAGCGACTCAGCTGCGGTGGGTTCAGCGGCGAAAGAAGCGTCTGCCGCGCCTGGCAGCAAGGATGCAGCAGCCTCGGCCTCGGGCAAGAAACAGATGAACATGCTGCAGGCGATCAACAATGCGTTGGATATCGCCATGGCCGCCAATCCCCGTGTGGTGCTGTTCGGGGAGGACGTCGGGGTATTCGGTGGTGTCTTCCGGGCCACCAGCCACCTGCAGGACAAATACGGTCGAGAGCGCTGCTTCAATACGCCACTCACCGAGCAGGGCATCATCGGGTTCGCCAACGGGCTGGCGGCACAGGGCTCGACGCCGGTGGCCGAGATCCAGTTCGCCGACTACATCTTCCCCGCCTTTGACCAGATCGTGAACGAGGCGGCCAAGTTCCGCTATCGCTCCGGTGATCTGTTCGATGTCGGCGGCCTGACGATTCGCACGCCCTATGGTGGCGGCATCGCAGGCGGGCTCTATCACTCCCAGTCGCCCGAGGCCTATTTCGCGCATACCCCGGGCCTCAAGATCGTGATGCCACGCAATCCCCACCAGGCCAAGGGGCTCTTGCTGGCGGCGATTCGCGACCCCAACCCGGTGCTTTTCATGGAGCCAAAGCGGCTCTATCGCGCCTCGGTGGGCGAGGTGCCAGAAGCCGATTACGAACTTCCCCTGGGCGTGGCCGACGTCATTCGTGAAGGCCGCGATATCACGTTGCTCGGCTGGGGCGCACAGATGGAGGTCATCGAGAAGGCCGCCGCGCTCGCCGAGCAGGATGGCATCGACTGCGAGATCATTGACCTGCGCAGCATTCTGCCCTGGGACATCGAGACGGTGTGTGACTCGGTGCTCAAGACGGGACGTCTGGTGGTCAGTCATGAAGCGCCGCTGACGGGAGGCTTTGCCAGCGAGATTGCCGCCACCGTGCAGGAGCGTTGCTTTTTGTATCTCGAGGCGCCGATCCGACGCGTCACTGGCCTTGATACGCCGTTCCCGCTGGTGCTCGAGAAGGAGCATCTGCCGGACGAGCTCAAGATCTACGAGGCCATCAAGCAAAGCTTGAATTACTGATGACAGGGAGTGATGCGCGCCATGAATGATTTCATCCTGCCCGATATCGGCGAAGGCATCGTCGAGTGCGAGCTGGTCAAGTGGTTGATCAAGGAAGGCGACGTGATCGAGGAAGATCAGCCGGTGGCCGAGGTCATGACAGACAAGGCGTTGGTGGAAATCCCCGCGCCCCACGCCGGTACCGTGGTCAAGCTTTACTGTCAGGAAGGCGAGATTGCCCGTGTCCATGCGCCGCTGTTTGCGGTGGATGATGGCAGTGACAGTGATGGTGACAAGACCGTACACGGCGAGCGTGAGGATGATCACGCCGGCGATGTCATGACGGTTGCAGCGCCTGCTCGCTCGACGGCACAGACTCAGTCAGCTGCCAGCCAGGCGACCAGCAGTCAGTCGGATGTCGCTGCGTCAGCTTCTGCTCTGTCAGCCAGCAATGAGGCAGCTGCCACACCGACAGCCGCGGCCCTTGAGCGGCGCTCGCGTGATTTTATCCTGCCGGATATCGGCGAAGGCATCGTCGAATGTGAGGTGGTCACCTGGCACGTCGCGGAAGGTGACACGGTGGAAGAAGACCAGACGATCGTCGATGTGATGACCGACAAGGCACTGGTCGAGATCACCGCCTCGGAGCCCGGGCGTATCGTGCGCTTCCATTATGCCCAGGGCGAAAATGCCCGAGTGCATACGCCGCTGTATGCCTATGTCCCTGATGAGGAGGCAGAGGCTGAGAGCGCTGAGAGCACTGAGAGCGACGTCACCGCACCTGAACACAAGCAGGTTCAGCCAGAGCGTCTGTCAGAGAACCGCCAGAAGGGCGACGACAAGAGCGACAAAAAGAGTAAGCAAGACGGGCGTCACGAGGAGAGCCGGCCTCGCATACCCGCGACCCCTGCCGTGCGCCGTCTATTGCGCGAGCATCAGCTCGATATCCAGGCCATTGCAGGCTCGGGGCGTAATGGCCGGGTGCTGAAGGAAGATGTGCTGGCATATCTCAAGCAATCCGAGGCTCGCGAGATTGACGTGACACCTGATGACTCTCACAAGGTCGGCGCGGCCGCCGAGACCGACAAGGCAGCTGCCGAAGCGTGTGCTGTGGCCAGTGACGTGGCCAGTGACGAGGAGAGGTCGTCACGCCTTGAGTCGAAAGCGGTACCGCTCAAGGGTGTCGCGGCGGTAATGGCCAAGCGTATGGTGCAGGCCAGCACCCAGATCCCGCATTTCCATTATGGCGATGAGCTCGATATCACCGACCTGCTGGTGTTGCGGTCACGCCTCAAGGTACGCGTCGAGCAGCAGGGCATTCGCCTGACCCTGATGCCGTTCATCATGAAGGCCATGGCGCTGGCGGTCATCGAGGAGCCGATTCTCAATGCGCGTCTCAGTGAGGATGAGAGCGAGATTCTCTATCAGGGCGCCTGCAACATCGGCATGGCGGTGGACAGTGCCAGCGGGCTGATGGTGCCGAACGTGAAGGGCGTCGAACGTCTGAGCATTCTCGAGATCGCGCGTGAGGTCGGGCGGCTGACCGAAGCTGCGCGCAGCGGGCGCGTTGCCCAGGCAGACCTCAAGGGCGGCACCTTGTCGATCTCCAATATCGGTGCGTTGGGAGGCACCTACGCCGCGCCGATCATCAACCAGCCGGAGGTCGCCATCGTCGCGCTGGGGCGCACTCAGCGTCTGCCGCGCTTCGATGGCGAGGGCAATGTCTGTGCGCGTGACATCATGACCATCACCTGGGCGGGGGATCATCGCATCATCGATGGCGGGACCATCGCTCGCTTCAGCAATCTGTGGAAGCACTATCTCGAGCACCCTGACGAAATGCTGCTGTCGCTGTCATGAGGCACTGTCTGATCCAGGGGCCCCAGCTAGAGAGCATCCTGCATGAGTGATGCGCGCGCCCACGAGCGCTTGCAACAGTTCTATATCCCGGAAGAGCAGTCGATCTATCTGCTCTCGCATCATGATGCCAAGAAGCTCAAGGATTGGGTGGCGCTGTGCATTGCCCAGCTTGAGGGGCTTGGCTACCGGGATATCCATCTGGTCGGCAAGGGCGCCTACGGTTTCGTGTTCGCGGGCTGGCGCCTGGGCGAAGACCGGCGCACGCGTGAAGAGCACGTCTTCAAGTTCACGCGGGTGACCCTGCCCCAGGCACTGCAGGACCGCCTGGAGGAAGAGGCCTACATGCTCGACCAGGTCGCTCACCCGCTGATTCCGCGTCTGGTCAGCTATCAGCGGGTACGGCGGCAGTCGATTCTGGTCATGCAGCGCGCGCCGGGTATCAATCTGGAGGAGTATTCACTTCGTCACGGGCGCATGTCGCCGCGTCTGGTGGTCAAGATCGCCAGTCAGCTGGCCGACATTCTCAAGTCGCTGCGTGGGGCATCGACGGGAGCGGGTACGCCACCGGTCGTGCATGGCGACATCAAGCCGTCGAATCTGGTCTTCGATGTCGAGCGGGAACAGGTGGCATTGATCGACTGGGGCAGTTCGGTGTTCGCTCAGCTCGATGAGCATCAGCAGTTCATCACCACCAACGTGATGCAGCTGATGTCGGACAACCTGCAACAGACCAATGCGCGTCTGGGCGATGTCTATTTCATCGGCGAGGAGCAGCTCAATGGTGCGCTGTCCTCGCCGCGCTTCGATGAGCAGGGCGTGGCCGCCACACTCTATGCGCTGGCCTCAGGTCAGTCGTGTCGCTTTGGCGCGCGCGCCATTCCGGCGGTGTCGCTGGGGTTGCCCCGTGAATTCGCGCGTCTGCTCGATGGCATGCTGGCGGGTGACCCGCAGCTGCGCATGCAGGCCGGCGACTACTTCCTGCGCGAGATGGGCAGGATCGCACGGCTGGTGATGCCGGAATTGCCTCTCGAGCCGCCACAGTCTCTGCTGCCGGTCTGGGTGAGGCCGGCAACGCGCGAGATCGACACGGTCGTCTATACCTCGCGCAAATCCTTCCTGCGTGAGGCCTTCGAGGCGGACGAGACCGGCGAACATGCTGGCAACGCGCTGGACGCCGTCAATGATGTCCAGCTGGATCGTTACTACAAGAACTTCATGCAAGGCATGGGCGGCACCGAAAAAGCCTTCCTGGCCGCGGTCAGTCGTCTGGGCAAATACCCGATCGTCGGCGGTCTGGCGATTCGCTGGGAGCCACAGGGCATCTTCGTGGATACTGCGCTGCACCTGCATGACCCTGCCTTGAAGGCCGCCTTCGTCGTCGCGATCAACAACATGGTCGCTCTGGCCCGTGCCATCTATCGCCAGGGCGTGTTCAAGGCGTGTCTGTTCAATGCTCGCGATACCCTGCACCTGGAGCGGGAAGACCCGGAGGCCGCCTTCGTCTTTGCGCCGCCGGCAGACGGGGAGGCCAGACCTCGCTTGAGCTATGAGGTCAGTGCGGTGCCGGAGCTTGAGGATGACTCGCGCGTGCACTCCTACTTCGAGGACGGCCCGGACCCTGAGGAACTGCTGGTGCTGCCAGAGAAGATATTGAAGGCACTGGAGTCACTCAATGCCATCCATCACACCGGCATGCTGATCTTCGAAGCCCTGCCTCACCATCTCAAGATTCACAGTTACTACCGGCTTCTGGACCCCTCGCGCGAGCAGGAATTCGCGCGTTTGCTGGCGGAGATTCTCGATGCTGTGCCTCTGATCTCCGGGCTGGGGATCTCCGGCTTCATGAAGATGCCCTACAAGAACACCAAGCATTTCGATCATATCGAGGCGCAACCCGAACGCTTCTATCCACGGGATCCGCGCGCGGTGTGAAAAGGAGTTTCCTTGGATGGCAGTCGCATGGTGATGCCGATTTATATAACCGTGATTATCGTGATTCGTGTTAGTGTCACGTCGCGTGATCATTGCTGATCTTGCTGAACTCAATAATCAGATCGATAAAAATCGATAACCTACAGGGAACGTACTCATGTCTCGACCTCTCGCCCGGAAATTGCGTCAAGCCTCAGGTGGTCTGGCTATTCTGGCGCTGCTGGCAGGATGTAGCGCGCATACGACGATCAGCAGCCCGTCAGAGACGGCGCGAATCAACTTGAAAGATGTCTCCAGAGATCAGTCTACCGTTCAAGAAACGCTACCCACTACCAGCTTCGGAAATTACGAGTTTGAAGTAGTGGATGACAACAATATGCCCATGTATGGCATTCTGCCGCTGAAGTTCAATGGCGGTTATCTGGCGCTAGATATCCTGTTCTTTGCCCCCGCCGCATTCTTCAATCTGCGTGAAGTCCACCCTTACTATGAAATCGACCATGACGAGGGAGTCGTGCGTTATCGTGATGAGAAGGGCGGAGAATGGACGACCTATACACCCACATCGGAAGAAGCTGAGCGTGCACGCAAATACTTTGCCGCGCATCGTGATGATGTAATCTCGCAGTCCAGCGCACAGCAGTAAGCGTGATGCCCGAAGTCGGTAAAGTCGTCTGACTCATGGCCTTGATACGACAGCGCCGCACCAGAGGCTTTCTGGTGCGGCGCTGTCGCATGTGACAAGAGGTTGATGCGGCAAGAGGTTAATACGGCAAGCGAGCAGACTCTCGCTGAAGGGTCAGTCCTTCATCTGACGCGGGCGCGTCATGGCCTGCGGGGATAGCAGTGCCTCAAGGCGCGCTTCGTCCAGCAGGCCTTCCTCACGTACCAGTTCCAGCACGCTGCGACCGCTGACCAGGGCTTCCTTGGCGATGCGGGTGGCGTTGTCATAGCCGATATACGGGTTGAGCGCGGTGATCAGGCCGATGGAGTTGTTGACCAGCTCGGCGCAGCGATCGCGATTGGCGGTGATGCCGATCACGCAGCGATTCTTGAGCATGGTCATGGCACGGCTCAGCTGGCGGATGGAGTCGAGCAGCTTGTAGGCGATCAGCGGCTCCATCACGTTGAGCTGCAGCTGGCCGGCTTCCGCCGCCATGGTCAGCGCGGTGTCGTTGCCGATGACATCGAAGGCGACTTGATTGACGGCTTCCGGAATCACCGGGTTGACCTTGCCCGGCATGATCGAGCTGCCCGGCTGCTGAGGCGGCAGGTTGATCTCGTTGAAGCCGGTGCGCGGGCCTGAGGACAGCAGGCGCAGGTCGTTGCATATCTTGGACAGCTTGACCGCCAGGCGCTTGAGCATGCCGTGGAAGAGCACGAAGGCGCCCATGTCGCTGGTGGCCTCGACCAGGTCCGACGCCGGGCGGAAGTCGATGCCGGAACGACGCGCCAGAGCCTCGATCGCCAGTGCGCTGTAGCGCGGGTCAGCATTGATGCCGGTACCGATCGCGGTTCCGCCCAGATTGACCTCCTTGAGCAACTCATTGAGGTTGGCGATGCGCTCGACGTCTTCACGCAGGGTGTTGGCGAAGGCGCGGAATTCCTGGCCCAGCGTCATCGGCACCGCGTCCTGCAGCTGAGTGCGGCCCATCTTGACCACGTCATCGAATTCCAGCGCCTTGCTGGCGAAGGCATTGGCCAGTTCGCTCAGCGCGTCCACCAGTACCGAGTGGCTGCGCAGCAGGCCGACACGGATGGCGGTCGGGTAGGCGTCGTTGGTGGACTGCGCCATGTTGACGTGATTGTTGGGGTGCAGCTGCTGGTAATCGCCTTTCTCGTAGCCGAGGAATTCCAGGCCCAGATTGGCGATCACTTCGTTGGCATTCATGTTGGTCGAGGTGCCGGCGCCGCCCTGGATCATGTCGACCACGAACTGATCGTGATGATCGCCATTCATCAGACGCGCACAGGCGTGCTGGATGGCATCATGCTCGCGTGTCTCGAGATAGCCCAGCGCATGGTTGGCTTCGGCGGCGGCGGCCTTGACCAGCGCGAGCCCTTCGACGAGACGCGGGAAGTGCGACAGCGGCACGCCGGAGAGGTGGAAGTTGTTCAGCGCGCGCTGGGTCTGCACACCGTAGTAGGCATCAGCCGGCACCGGCTCGCGCCCGAGGAGATCCTTTTCAAGTCGGAAGCCGTTGGCCAGTGCCTCACGCTCGGCATGGCTCAGGTCGGCCGGCGTGGAAGTTGCCGGGGTGGCATTGGCGGCGATGGGGGTTTCCGAGAGATGGTTCACTTGGGCGGAACTCCTGGCTGAAGTACACTGTGGCGCTTGAATGGCGGCTAGGTGGACAAGGGTAACCAGCGCAGCCCCTCGGCGGCCAATGCCATTCAACGCTGCCGTATACGTCAAACGCATAAGACGAAGGTGGTGGTGCGCCGCGACGCACCATTCTCCATGACAAGACCCTGCATGACCGGCCAGGCAAGCCTCGCTTGGGCATGTTCGACATTTTTGGGAGTTCGGGTGAACCTGGAAACTAAGTGGTTGGAAGATTTCGTTGCGCTGTCCAATACCCGCAGCTTCTCCACCTCGGCTCGCCTGCGACACGTTACCCAGCCTGCGTTCAGTCGCCGCATCCGTGCGCTTGAACAGGCCGTGGGCACTACGCTGGTCGACCGCTCGACGACCCCGGTCAGTCTGACGCCGGAGGGCCAGCTGTTCCTGGTCACCGCGCGCAACCTGACAGAGCAACTGTCAGAGTGTCTCGCCCACCTGCGCGGGCTGGGCATGGCCAACGAGACCCTGGATATCGCGGCCGCACATTCGCTGGCGCTGGCCTTCTTTCCCAAGTGGATCTCGCGTCTCCAGCAGGGCCTGGGGGAGTTGCCGACACGCCTGTCCGCGATGAATGTCGGCGACGCCATTCACTCGCTGCGCGAAGGCAACTGCGACTTGATGCTCGCCTATTACGACCCTTACGCCAGCATGCAGCTGGACGCCGAGGCCTTCCCGTCCTTCTCGGTCGCCAAGGTCAACATGCTGCCGGTGTGCGTGCCGCTGGAGAATGGCGAGCCACGCTTCCCGCTGACCGGGCAGAGCGAGACCAGCCAGGATGCGATTCCCTTGCTGTCCTATACCCAGGGGGCGTTTCTGGGCCGCAGCGTGAAGATGCTTTTGAAGAATGATCCGCTGCGCCTGCGCCTGCGCACCGTCTATGAGATGGCGATGGCCGAGGGCCTCAAGGGCATGGCCCTGCAGGGCGTCGGCATGGCGTGGATTCCGGATTTCTGCATCCGCGATGAGCTGGAAAGCGGCAAGCTGGTGCGCGCGGGCAACGAGGCGTGGGATATTCCGCTGGAGATTCGTCTCTATCGGTGTTCGCTGGTCCACAAGCCCGGCATCGACAAGCTGTGGAAGCAGCTGATGAATCTGCCGCGAGATTTCCTCGAAGCCTGAGCCTGAGAGTTGCAGGCGAAGACAAAGTCAAAGGCGAAGACAAAAGAAAGCCAGGTGTCTTCTGACGAAAACGGCAGCCCCTTGGGCTGCCGTTTTCGTTGTGCTGATACAGGGAAGTGTGCGCGCCTGCATGGGCCGTTCCGGGTAGTCAGAAACTGCTTTGGCCTGCATGCAGGCCGAGGAAATTCTGAATGATGAAGAAGTGGTCCTCGAAGAGGGTGTCGGGCTCCAGATCCGCCAGCGCGACCCAGCGTGCCTGCTCCTCGTTCTCGCCGCCGCCGCTTCTGAGCTTGGGTAGCTGCTGCTCCGGGCGCAGGGCGAAGTAGAAGGCCTCTGCCAGGGTGCGTCCGCGCCAGCTGCGATGCGGCGCGTCAAACAGACGCTGTCCGCGCAGAGAGCCACGCAGAACAGGTTCCGGCACCTTGAGGCGCACACGTTCCTTGAGCTCACGCAGGCAGGCATCCAGCAGGCGCTCCTGGGGTTGCACGAAGCCGCCAGGCAGAGCGTAAAGCCCCTTGCCGGGTGCCGCGCGACGTGTGGTGAGCAGAACATGGCCGGACTGCACCACCACGGCGTTGACCGTAATGAACAGTGGCGGGTAGGGCGCATCGCTCCAGGCGGCGCGATATTGCTCCAGCAGGCGACGCTCCTCGACCAGCCCTTGCCACGCGGTCTCATCCAGGAAGCCATGCAGGTGCTGAGCCACCGGCGGTGGCAGCAGCTCCAGTCCTTCGTTGTCCAGCCAATCCTCGGCGCGGGCACGCTCGGTGAAGATGACCTCACGAATACGGCTGGCCTCCATCCCCTCGCGCAGCGGCACCGCTACCGACTCCCACTGCGGGAAGAGGCTCAGGTAGTAGCTTGACTGGCTGTTGCTGTCACGCCGATTGGCACCGATCAGCGCGATTCTCGGCATCCGGTTGGCCTGCGGACGCGCGATATCGCGTACCTTGCGCTGCACATCACGCACCCAGACATCGTCGTTGTAGAGGGCGTCCAGCAACGGCACGATCTCCAGGCGCGCATTGTCGGCATCGTCAAAGCAGCTGCGGATCATGCGCGTGCGTTCAGAGAAGGTGAACGGGTTGCGCAGTGAACGTGCCTGCCAGGCAGAACCGACCAGCACGATGACCTGCCGCGCGAGGCGCAGGGCCTCTTCCATCACGGCAACATGGCCATGGTGCATGGGCTGGAAGCGACCGATGAAGACCAGGCAGTCGTACTGGGTGTCGGCGATCGCGGGAGAATCCTGAGTGCGAAGCGTTGCAGCGGGTGCAGAGGGCAACGTTGTCGTCGAAGGCATGATGAGCTCCGTGGCAGGCAGGATGGGGCGGCGTATGAGGCGCTTGCCCAGTGATATTCCGCTAGCGTATCAGATTATGTGCATGCGCCGAACGGCTCGCCATTCACTCTCGTCTGGCAAGGGTTATTCAAAACTTTATCCCGTTATCTTGATGAAAGAGACTCCATAACTCAGCAACTTCTCGGTCTTCGGGGCCATGGGGAGGCCGTTGTGGTAAAGGAGAGACACCAAAGAGGAGAAGAGGGAAGGAGGAAGGAGGAAGGAAAGGGGGAAGTGAACAAGCGCGAATGCGCAAACCGAGACAACGCCTGCCAGCAATGACTCTGACGGGCGTTGTCTCGGTTTGTGGCAAGGCCGATGGCAGGCCCAGGCGGGCCTGCCGAGCGTCGGATCAGGACGCCTTGGCGGTCAGCACGTCGGTGATCCACTCGACGACCTTGTCGCCCTGGGCATTGACGCAGACGTCGACCAGCGGCGTCTGGGACCACTGGTTGCCGAGGAATTCGCGACCCTCAGGGGCGAACAGCGTCTGACCTTCGGCCAGGCCTTCGACTTCGACATTCAGGTGGCCGCGCTCGGTGGTGAACAGCTCCGGCTTCATCAGCCAGGCGAGGGCGCAGCTGTCGTGCGGGCAGCAACCATCGATACCACGCGCTTCCTGATAGAAGGCCTTGTAGAACTGATAGCTGCCGGACAGCACTTCGCCGAGTGCGCCTTGCGCGACACGGATGCGCTCGACATGGGCCGGAGACAGCACGCAGCGGTGCGTCGCATCGAGACCGACCATGGTTAGCGGCCAGCCGGCGGTCAGCACCTTGGCGGCGGCATGCGGGTCATTGAAGATGTTGGCTTCGGCGACCGGTGAGACGTTGCCGCCTTCACGGATGGAACCGCCCATGATGACGACCTGCTTGACCTTGCTGATGATGCTCGGGTCCAGCTGCAGTGCGGTGGCCAGATTGCCCAGCGGGCCGACGGCGACGAGGGTGATCTCGCCCGGACGCGCATTGACCTGCTCGACGATGAACTGCGGTGCGCTGATGGACAGCGCCTTGCCCTTGGGCTCCGGGATCTCCATGTTGCCCAGGCCATTGGCGCCGTGGATGTGCGCCGGCGCCGGGAACTTGTCCTTGACCAGCGGCTGGGCAGCGCCCTGGGCGACCGGAATCTCCTGACCGGCCAGTTCGCCCAGCAGCAGGGCGTTGGAGGTGGCCGTCTCGATGGTGACGTTGCCGAAGGTGGTGGTCATGCCGAGGAATTCGATGTCCGGATGCGCCAGACAGATGGCAATCGCCTGGGCATCATCCACGCCCGGATCGGTATCAAAGATAATCGGTGTTTTCATGCTGACCTCGTGAAAGAAGTGACCTGCAATAGAGGGCGTTACGCCAACAGGGCGCCCATGAGGTGACACGGGCACGGCACGGGCCACATAGTGGTGCCCCGTGCAGGTAGCTCAGTTGTTCAGTTGCTCAGAAAGTCAGTTGCTCAGGACGTCGAGCGTCGGCCATTCGGCCAGGGCAGCGGCGACATCACTGGCCAGCGGAATGCTCGGTGCTGCGCCTTCGCGGCTCACGCACAGGGCAGAGGCGGTGCTGGCACGACGCAGGCTTTCCTCGATGCTCTGGCCTTCGATCTGGCTTGCCAGGTAATAGCCGATGAAGGTGTCGCCCGCCGCGGTGGTGTCCACGGCATTGACGCGGTGCGCCGGCAGCTGGATGCGCTGTTCCCCCAGCTGGTAGCAGACGCCTTCACTACCCAGGGTCATCACCACTTCGGTGTCAGGCAGGCGAATGTGCAGCGCGGCGAGCAGGGTGGCGACAGGTGCGCTTTCTTCCAGCTCGACCAGCTGTGCCGCTTCACCGCGATTGAGGAACAGCACCTGGCAGTGCTCCAGCGGCAGGCGCAGAACATCAGCACCCATCGGGGCCGGATTGAAGGCGATCTTCATGCCCTTGGCATGTGCCAGCTCGATGACCTTGCCCAGTGCGTTGCACTCATTTTGCAGCAGCAGCCAATCTCCCTGCGTCACGCCGGAGAACAGCGTCGCCAGATGCTCATCGGTGAAACCGTGGTTGGCACCCGGATGCAGAATGATGCTGTTCTCGGCGTGGTCGTCCACCTGGATGATGGCGTGGCCACTGGCGCTGGCGCTCAGCTCGACCTGCGAGGTGATGACACCGGCGCTTTCCAGCGGCTCAAGTGCCCAGCGATCACTGTTGCCAAGGCGGCCCCAGTGCGTGACGTCGCCTCCGGCGCGCGCAAGCGCGAGCGACTGGTTGGCACCCTTGCCACCCAGTACCTGACGGTAGGAGAGACTCGCCAGGGTTTCACCCGGTCGTACCAGGTGAGGTACCCGATAGACGTGATCGATATTGATAGAACCGTAGTTGTAAAGCATGCAGCCTCCTTGGGGTCGAGCATCCTAGCAAAGCCTTGGCCGCCTGTCCCCAGTCGTATCACCAAGGTCTGACCTTCAGGTCATGTTTAAGCGTTGAAGCTATTAGCCTCTTGGAACGCAAGAGAAAGTGCATACTTCCTGTCATCTCGCTGGATTCAGGATAGTCGCCCATGTCGGAGTCGAAGCAACCCGCCGTCACGATCAAGAAGTGGGTCTGGCGAGCGCTCTTCACCAGTACCATGATTCCGTTGCTGTTGGTCGAGACCGCCCTGGTGGCGGTGTATTTCGTATCCAATGACGAGATTCGTGATGCCAACCTCAATTACCTGCAATCCCAGTCGAGCAGCGAGCTCAATCTGGCGATGCTGCGGGAGGCCAAGTCACTCAGCCAGCAACTGGAGCATGTCCAGAACCTGTCGCGCGGGCTCGGTGCCCAGGCAGGCGAACTGGCCATGGGCGACGCCGGTACCGGGGTAGCGGCGCGCGAGGTTGCCCGTCACGCAAGCCTGCCCAGCGGTGTCTGGGCCAGTCAGCAGACGGCGGACAATCAGGGCAGCGGCTTCTATCCCGCCTTGCCAGGCCTCGAGCAGGACATCCCCATGGCGCTGCGCATGACGGCGGTCGACCCGATCATGCGCAGTGTCGTGTCCTCGCACTCGGCCGTGGTGCAGTCCTTCGTCACGATGGCCGACTGCTATGTCCGCCTCTTCCCCTATGTCGATCTGGCCTCGCTGGTGCCAGCCGACCACGACTGTCGTGATTTCTCCTTCTTCTATCTGGCCGCGCCAGAGGCAAATCCCTCCCGAAACACCATCTGGACCGACATCTACGAAGACCCGGCCGGCAATGGCTGGATGACGTCGGCCGTCAGTCCCTTCCATTCCGAGCAAGGCGAGTTTCTCGGCGTCGCCGGCGTCGACATGACCCTGGACGTGATCGTCAATCAGGTGCTGGCGATGGAGCTGCCTTGGCAAGGCTTCGCGATGCTGTTCGATGCCGAGGGGCGCTCACTCGCCGTCCCGCGGGCCGGTGAGCAGTTGTTGTCGCTGCTGCCGCTGGAGATTCCCGATGCCAATGACCTCCAGGAAGAGGATGTCATTCGGCCCGCCCAGCTGGAGCTGAAAGGTCATGACGTCTTCAAGAGACTCGCGCCCCGTATCCTGGAACAGCGGCGTGGCCTGGAGAGCGTCAATGTGGCAGGGGCACCCTACAAGGTGGCGTGGGAGCGCTTGCCGGGCCATGGCTGGATCATGTTGAGCATGGTCGAGGAGAGCGCCGTCTTCTTTCGTACCGCCGAGATCGGGCGCAACTTCCAGCTGGTCGGCATGGCGCTGGTCGGTGGCCTGATCCTGTTCTATTTCACCTTCTTCATTCTCATGAGCTGGCGCACGCACCACATCAGCCGTCGCCTTTCGGTGCCGCTGGCCGAGCTGCGTGAGCGTCTGCATCGCATCGGCATGGGCGCGGAAGTCGAGTCCGCGGGTGGCAGTGGCATCGTCGAGCTGGATGATGCCAACGCCACCGCCGAAGAGATGTACCAGCGGCTGCGCCAGACCCAGAAGGAATTGCAGTCCAGCGAGCGTCGCTTGCTGGATTCCCTCGAAGCCAGTGGCGATAGCCTGTGGGAAATGGACATTCCTGAGCGCATCGTCCAGATCCATCCCAATCTCTGGAAGATGCTCGGCGCTTCGGGCCACGAGCCGTTGGCGATGCGCGAAATGGACTTCGATCGCTTGATTCACCCGGAGGATCTTGAACAGGTACATGCGCTCAGACACAAGATCATCACCACCTATGGCGAAAGCTGTGAGTGCCAGTACCGGATGCGTGCGCCGCAGGAAGAGGACCTACAGCAGATCGAGGCGATGGGAATGAACGAGGCAGGCATGGCGGACGCCACAGGCAAGGCTGGCGACAAGCTTCTGCAACAGCGGGGCCTGAGCGCTGACGATGACGGTGAGCATGAGGACGGCGAGCGAGCGAGCGGCACCCGATGGGTATTGTTGAGCTCACGCGGTCGTGTGGTGTCGTGGGACGCTGAAGGCAACGCCCTCAAGGCGGCAGGCATGCATATCCGCATCCGCTGATGCCGGCCATTGACAAAAAAGCCCCCGACTCGGCGCATATGCCGGTTCGGGGGCTTTTTCGTGACGTGCCGATCACACCTGCCACTCGGTGTCAGTGGCTATCATCGCGAGGTTGAGGCCGCGAGGCTGTGGCCGTGTCAGGCGTGTTCGCTCAGGAATGTCTCGATATTGGCCAGACTGAGATCGAGCATGTTCTGGCGCGCCTCCTGACTGATCCAGGCATTGTGTGGCGTGACGATCAGGTTCAAGGGTGCACTCGCCGAATGATGCTGGCTTTCCAGGGCCGAGAGCAGCGAGTGGCCTTCACGTGGCGGCTCCTCCGGCAGGCTATCCACCGCCAGGCCGCCGAGTTGTCCGGTGGCCAGTGCCTCCAGCGCTGCGTCCTCGTCGATGATGCCCCCGCGGGCGCAATTGACCAGCAGTGCACCGGGCTTCATGGCGGCGAGCGCCTGCTCATCGATCAGATGCTGCGTCTCTGGGGTCAGCGGGCAGTGCAGGCTGATGGCGTCAGCCTGAGGCAGCAGGCTTTCCAGCGCGGGGCGTTCGGCGGTGGGGGCGGTGCCCGGACGAGCGGCAAAGGTCACGCGCATGCCGAACGCCTCGGCCAGCCTGCCCACCGCAGTGCCCAGCTCCCCCTTGCCGATGATGACCAGATGCTTGCCGGACAGCTGCACCACGGGGCGGCCCATCAGGCAGAAGGTCGCGCTGCGTTGCCACTTGCCCGCGGCGATGTCGGTCTGGTATTCCGGCAGGCGGCCTGCCAGTGCCAGCAGCAGCATCCAGGTGTGCTGCGCCACCGAATGAGTGCCATAGGCATTGACGTTCATGACCCGAATGCCGCGTGCTTCGGCGGCCGCCATGTCGATATTGTTGGTGCCGGTCGCCATCACCGCGATCAGCTTGAGGGTCGGCAGCTCATCCATGTGGTGCGCCTCGATGCGTACCTTGTTGACCAGCACGATGGAGGCACCGCTCAGTCGTGGCACCACTTCCTCGGGCGCGGTGGCGTCATGACAGACCAATCCTTCCAGACGGGCCTCGAGACGCGAGAAGTCCAGTCCGTCACCGACGGAGCCGGCATCTAGCATGACGGCCTGCGGGGCGCTGGTGGACGAGGCGGGCTCGCAGTGAGAGGAAGCGGGCGTGGAAGAATGAGAGGGAGACTGCGCAGTACGATCGTGATCGGACATAGGTGCCTCATGATGGCGTAGGAAGATAGACAGGAAGACAGAAAGGCTGGCCCGGAAATGACGAGTACGTAGCGTCTGGGCCGGTTTGTGCTTGGGTGTTGCCCCGCACGGGGCCGAGCACGCTATAATGTGCCCCTTTCGCTTTGACTTGAAAGCCGCTCAACTGGCCTTATTGTAGGCGTCTCTTGCTGGTGCTTGCGAAAGCTCTCATGTTGGGGCCGCAGGTGCGCTGAACGCAAGACGCGCCGCAAGGCATAACATTGTCATGGTTCACGGTGCTCAGACAGCCCCGTGACCAGTATTGTCAGGAAAGAAAACCATGCCGATCTATGAATACCACTGCAAGGCCTGTGGCCATCGGATGGACAAGTTGCAGAAGATCAGCGCTGCGCCACTGACGGAGTGCCCGGAATGCAAGACGGACCAGCTCGAGAAGCTGGTCTCCGCCGCCGGGTTCCGTCTGGCAGGCAGTGGCTGGTACGAGACGGATTTCAAGTCCGGCAGCAAGAAGAATCTGGCCGGTGGTAGCGACAGCACCGCCTGACACAGCTGGGATGGTGCGTCAGGCATCAGCGTGATGAGGGTCAAGGGCGCCCAGCGGGTACCCTTGACCCTCATCGCCAACGGCAGGCCCTCTGAGACAGATGCGCATCAGCGCGTCGATCATGAATTTGAGCAACAAGGAATCAACATGCGCAGCCACTATTGCGGCAAACTGAACGAGACCCTGATCGATCAGGATGTCACTCTGTGCGGGTGGGTGCACCGCCGTCGCGACCACGGTGGCGTCATCTTCCTCGACATGCGCGACCGTGATGGCATCGCCCAGATCGTCGTCGATCCGGACACCGTCGATGCCTTCGCCACTGCCGACAAGGCGCGCAGCGAGTTCGTGCTGCGTATCAAGGGCCGTATCCGTCTGCGCCCGGAAGGCACCCAGAACCCGAACATGCCGACAGGCATGATCGAAGTGCTGGCCAAGGACGTCGAAGTGCTCAACACCGCACAGACGCCGCCGTTCCAGCTCGACGACCACAACAAGGTCGGTGAGGAAGTTCGCCTCAAGTATCGTTATGTCGACCTGCGTCGTCCCGACATGATCGAGAAGCTGCGTCTGCGCTCGCGCATCACTCACAGCGTGCGCGCCCAGCTCGAAGCCCTGGGCTTCCTCGACATCGAAACCCCGATCCTGACACGTGCCACGCCGGAAGGCGCACGCGACTATCTGGTGCCGAGCCGCACCTACGCCGGCAGCTTCTTCGCACTGCCGCAGTCTCCGCAGCTGTTCAAGCAGCTGCTGATGGTCGCCGGTGTCGATCGTTACTACCAGATCGCCAAATGCTTCCGTGATGAAGACCTGCGTGCTGACCGTCAGCCGGAGTTCACCCAGATCGACCTCGAAGCCAGCTTCGTCGACGAGCAGGACATCATGGGCATGACCGAGACCATGATCCGTGGCCTCTACAAGGAAGTGCTCGATGTCGAGCTGGGCGACTTCCCGACCATGCCGTACTCCGAGGCCATCAGCCGCTTCGGTTCCGACAAGCCGGACCTGCGTATCCCGCTGGAACTGGTCGATGTCGATGACCTGATGAGCGGCGTGGACTTCAAGGTCTTCTCCGGTCCGGCCAAGGACGACAAGGGCCGTGTCGCCGCACTGCGTGTCCCGGGCGGTGCCAGCCTGTCACGCAAGGAAATCGACGCCTACACCAAGTTCGTCGGCATCTACGGTGCCAAGGGCCTGGCGTGGATCAAGGTCAACGAACGTGCCAAGGGCATCGAGGGTCTGCAGTCGCCGATCGTCAAGTTCATGGAAGACGTCGTGGATGAAGTGCTGGACCGCTGTGGCGCCGTCGATGGCGACATCGTGTTCTTCGGCGCTGACAAGGCCAACATCGTGGCCGAGGCCATCGGTGCGCTGCGCGTCAAGCTGGGTGAAGACCTCAACCTCTACACCCGCGAGTGGGCACCGCTGTGGGTCGTCGACTTCCCGATGTTCGAAGCCGATGCCAACGGCCGCCTGAGCGCGCTGCACCACCCGTTCACCGCGCCGTCCTGCACGCCGGAAGAGCTCAAGGCCAACCCGGAAGCGGCACTGTCTCGCGCCTACGACATGGTCATCAACGGCACCGAGCTGGGTGGCGGCTCCATCCGTATCCACGATCAGGCCATGCAGCGTACCGTGTTCGAAGTGCTGGGCATCGGTGAAGAAGAAGCGGAAGAGAAGTTCGGCTTCCTGCTCGACGCCCTGAAGTTCGGCGCGCCGCCCCATGGTGGTCTGGCCTTCGGTCTCGACCGTCTGGTGATGCTGATGACCGGCGCCAAGACCATTCGTGAAGTGATTGCCTTCCCGAAAACCCAGAGCGCCGGCTGCATGATGACCGACGCCCCGGGCGTGGTCAGCGGTGAGCAGCTCAAGGAGCTGAACATCCGTCTGCGTCAGAAGGTCAAGGTCGAGGACGAAAGCGGTCAGGCCTGATTCAGCGGCGCATGACCGAGAGAGTGACTGGTGGGGCCGTCTGGACTGATTCGATCAGACAAGGGCGGTCCCGCAGTGGCAGGTTTGTTCCTTTGGCCTGGTAGGCGAGGGGGCGAGCAAGCCCGACAAGGCGGTGCGAGACTGTTTGCTGGCGTTCACGTCAGGCAATGACAGTGTCGCACCGCCTTTTTTGTGGCATGGTGGCTGGTTATATACACAGTAAGAGCGATGGCGCGATGACGACAGCGAAGATGGAAGGTGTGAGAGACGAGGCGGCAGCATGATCATTCTTGGCATCGACCCGGGCTCACGTCTGACCGGGTATGGGGTATTGGATGTCTCTGCGGCCCAGCCTCGCTATGTGGACAGTGGCTGCATTCGCATGTCACAGGTCAGCCTGGATCAGCGCCTAGCGCAGATCTATGCCGGTATCAGCGAGGTGATCGCCCTGCATCGCCCCGCGGAATTCGCCATCGAGCAGGTCTTCATGTCCAAGAACGCCGATTCGGCGCTCAAGCTGGGCCAGGCGCGCGGGGCTGCCATCGTGTGTGCGGCCAATCACGGCTTGCCGGTGTTCGAATATGGGCCGCGGCAGATCAAGCAGGCCGTGACCGGTACCGGTGCCGCCGAGAAGTCACAGGTGCAGCATATGGTCACGCATACGCTCAAGCTCTCCGCCACGCCGCAGGCCGATGCCGCCGATGCGCTGGCCATTGCCCTGACGCATTGTTTCGCGCGTCGACGCCTGACGCCCGGCAATGATCAGCTGGAAGCCTTGGGGCTGGGGAATACCAGTCGACGCAAGGGAACCCGCGTGCGTCGTAGCAGCAGCTGGCGAGACTTCGAGCCCGACGCCTGACATGCCGTTGAGCGACAAATGCGGTATCGTGCTCAATTAATAGCGATTTTTCAGTCACTTGTAGAGTGTCTGCCGAGCCTGGCAGCAGTCGATTGCGTGATGCGCCAAGCCGCGTGGCATCAGGCTTCGTGCCATCACCCAAGATATGACTGTCAGAAAGATGCGACAAATTCGTCGTGACACTGGGACATGCCGCCTACGCTTCATCTTTGGTAGGCTTGCCCGCATTGTAACAATCCGTGCAGAGAATCGGGTCTGTGAGCAGCACGATCCCACCGAACACGTTCTCTGCCGAGCAAGGACAGCCGCAACATGATTGGACGCCTGACCGGGACATTGCTGGAAAAACAACCGCCGCAGCTGGTGCTTGACGTACAGGGTGTCGGTTATGAACTGGAAGCTTCGATGAACACCCTGTTGGGCTTGCCGGCCGTGGGCGAGCATTGCCAGCTTTACACCCACCTGGTGGTGCGCGAAGACGCGCAGTTGCTGTATGGCTTCGGCAAGGAGCCCGAGCGTCGTCTGTTCCGTGAATTGATCAAGATCTCCGGTGTCGGCCCGCGTCTGGCGCTGGCGATTCTGTCGGGAATGGAGCAGTCCGATTTCATTCGCTGTGTGCACGACGAAGACAGCCGGGCGCTGACACGACTGCCGGGCGTCGGCAAGAAGACGGCGGATCGCCTGATCATCGAGATGCGTGATCGCCTCAAGCATTGGACGCTGCCGGCGGATGATGGTCTGGATGAAATGGCGCGTGCCTCCCAGCCACAACCGCCGGTCACCCATCCTCTGGCGGATGCCGAAGCCGCGCTGGTGTCCCTGGGCTACAAGCCTGTCGAGGCGGCCAAGATGCTCTCCGGGCTCGAGACCGGCGCCTCCACGGAAGCGCTCATCAAGGCGGCGCTGGCGCGCAAGATGGCCAGCTGAAGCCCCGCCAGGGCAGCAAACATGCGCCCTATAGTTTCCGTGAAGGAAACGGCGCATCGTGATTGGATTTATTGACTAGGGGTTGGCAGGTTACTGGGGTAGAAAGTGCGCGCTTGAATGCAGATGCGCTAGATCGTTGCACCGCCCTGGCAAACCTTGCCACCTGCCACTGACGCACGTTCATGGCCCATGACCCGCGTCATGTGCGTGACCTGCGTCATCAGGAGTTGAGCAAGCATCATGATGGAGTCGGACCGACTGATCTCCGCGGCGACGCATGATCCGGAAGAGCGGATCGATCGCGCCAATCGGCCACGCACGCTGAGTGACTACATCGGACAGCCCATCGTCCGCGAGCAGATGGAAATCTTCATCAGTGCCGCACGAGGACGAGGCGATAGTCTGGATCACACCCTGGTCTTCGGCCCGCCCGGACTCGGCAAGACGACGCTGGCGCATATCATCGCCAGCGAGATGAGTGTCGATATCAAGTCGACCTCCGGGCCGGTGCTGGAACGGGCAGGGGACCTGGCAGCGATGCTGACCAACCTGCAGGAAGGCGATGTCCTGTTCATCGACGAGATTCACCGCCTGTCACCGGCCGTCGAGGAAGTGCTCTATCCGGCGATGGAAGATTATCAGCTCGACATCATGATCGGTGAAGGCCCCGCGGCCCGCTCGATCAAGCTTGAGCTGCCACGATTCACCCTGGTGGGCGCGACGACGCGCGCGGGGCTGCTGACGGCGCCGCTGCGCGATCGCTTCGGCATCGTCCAGCGCCTCGAGTTCTACGATATCGAGTCACTCACCGACATCGTGGCACGCAGTGCCAGGCTTTCCGGCATGGAAGTCGAGATGGAAGGGGCGCTTGAGATTGCGCGTCGTTCCCGCGGCACGCCGCGTATTGCCAATCGTCTACTGCGCCGAGTGCGTGACTTCGCCGAAGTGCGCTCGGATGGTCGCTTGACGCTGGAAGTGGCCGACAAGGCGCTCAACATGCTCAATGTCGACAGCCACGGCCTGGATCACATGGATCGTCGACTGCTGTTGGCGATGATCGAGAAGTTCGATGGCGGGCCCGTCGGGGTCGATTCACTGGCGGCGGCCATCGGGGAAGAGCGCGATACCATCGAGGATGTGCTGGAGCCCTATCTGATTCAGCAGGGTTTCATGATGCGCACGGCGCGTGGGCGTCTGGTCACACGCTCGGCCTATCTGCACTTCGGGATCACCCCGCGTGAAGAGCAGGCGCGCCTGGGACAGGAAGGAAATGACGCGTCATGACATCTGAAGGCGCAGGAAATACGTTGAAGGGTGAAGCTGCATGTTTTCACCATACTGTGCGCGTCTACATCGAGGATACTGATGCCGGTGGCATCGTCTACTACGTGAATTATCTGCGCTTCATGGAACGCGCGCGCAGTGAATGGTTGCGAGCGAAGGGCTTCACGCAGCAAGCCTTGCTTGAAAAAGGCATTCAGTTGGTAGTACACAGTGTAACAAATCGTTATCTTCGTCCTGCGCATCTGGATGACCTGCTGACCGTGACGGCAACGGCAGGCGCCTTGCGCGGTGCACGCTTGACGTTCACCCAGAAGGCGCTGCGCGGTGAGCAGATCTTGAGCGAAGCGGAAGTCGTGATCGCTTGCGTCGATGCCACGACGATGCGCCCCAGACGCTGGCCCGGGGAATTGCTTGCGGCTCTTGAGGTCTGAGATCACAAGGCGCAGTTGAGGCCGCTGCCAGCCAGGTGCCGAGACGCCAGGCTGATGAACAGATTATTTATCGTGTCACTGATTGACGGTGGCACAGACTGAACCAAGTAAAGAGGGATTTCCGTGGAAGATTCGATGTCGATCATTTCGCTGTTCGTGAACGCCAGTCTGGTCGTTCAGGCAGTCATGTTGCTGTTGCTGGCAGCTTCCATTGCATCCTGGGTGGTGATCTTTCAGCGCGGGATGGCATTGTCCCGTGCCAAGCAGGCTTACGCGGCCTTTGAAAAGCGCTTCTGGTCCGGGGTCGACCTCAATCACCTCTATCGTGAATTGCCGACGGATGAAGAATCCACCCCGGGCGCCTCTGGCGTCTTCCGTGCCGGCTTCCGCGAGTACAGCCGCCTCAAGCCCAAGTCCAGCAATGCCGATGCGGTAATGGATGGTGTGCAACGCAGCATGCGCGTCACGCTGTCACGTGAAGAAGAGCGCCTGAACGTTCATCTCCCGTTTCTGGCTACGGTCAGCTCCGTCAGCCCCTATGTCGGCCTGTTCGGTACCGTGTGGGGCATCATGGGCTCCTTCCAGGCACTGGGTACGGCTCAGCAGGCAACTCTGACCACCGTCGCCCCCTGGATTGCCGAAGCACTGGTCGCGACCGCCATGGGCCTGTTCGCGGCAATTCCGGCCGTCATCTTCTACAACCGTCTGGCCAGCCGTGCTGATCAGCTGCTGGGTCGCTATGAAGACTTCGCCGAAGAACTTCACTCCATTCTGCATCGTAATCTGCACGGTCGTGGCAGCAACGACGCTTGAAGGGAGGCGAGTCAATGAAAGGACCGTATAGCAGAGGCCACAAGCGCAAGCTGTCCTCCGAGATCAATGTGGTGCCCTTCATCGACGTCATGTTGGTGTTGCTGGTCATCTTCATGATCACCGCGCCGATGATGACGCAGGGGGTTCAGGTCGAATTGCCCAAGGTCACCTCCAAGCCGATCGACAATCCCGATGATGTGACGCCATTGATCGTCTCGCTGGATGATAGCGGCAATTACTACATCGACCTGGGGTCGGATGAAGACAAGCGCACGCCGGTGGCGCTGGACGAACTGGGCAGCAAGGTCGCGTCCATCGTGGCCGAGAAGCCCAAGACGCCCGTGCTGGTCAAGGGTGCCAAGACAGCGCCCTACGGCGATGTCATGGGGCTGATGAGCACGTTGCAGGGTGCCGGTGTCCCCAATGTCGGGCTGATTTCAGAACCACCGACCGAGGGCTGATGGATGAGTCAGCCAGAGATAGAACAGCGGGTCGGGTTGGGATTGCCTGTGGTGCTGGCCGTTGGCCTGCACCTGGGTATCCTGATTCTGACTCTGGTGAGTTGGCCAGAATCCGAACCGGAGAAGACCAACACCACCATCGTCAACGCAACACTGGTCAGTACCGAGACCACGACCAATCAGGCCCAGCAGGCGAAGTCCAGCAAGGCGCGTGATGCGGCCGAAGAATCCGATCAGCGCCAGAGCGCCAAGGAAGAGGCGGCCAGAGAGGCAGAGCTTGCAGCGGAACAGCAACGCAGCGCCGCCGAGGAAAAGGCGGCTGCCCAGAAGGCGCAACAGCAAAAGGCGGCTGAGCAGGCCAAGGCGGCGGAGCAGTTGAAGGCTGAGCAGGCGGCGGCCGAAAAGGCCAAGGCAGAAGCGGCCAGGCGTGCAGAGGAAGCCAAGGCGATTGCCCTTGATCGCAAGAAAGCCGAGGCGGAAAAGCAGGCCAAGGCCGATGCCTTGAAGAAGGCGGAAGCCGAGAAGGCTGCCAAGGCCAAGGCGGAAGCCGAAAAGGCCGCCAAGGACAAAGCCGCAGAAGAAGCGCGCAAGAAAGCCGAAGCGGAGAAGGCCGCCAAGGCCAAGGCAGACGCTGAAGCCAAGAAGGCGGAAGCCGAAAAGGCAGCCAAGGCCAAGGCAGCTGCGGAGAAGGCCGAGAAGGAAAAGGCGGCCAAGGCGGCAGCCGACAAGGCCGCCAAGGAGAAGGCAGCCAAGGCCAAGGCGGCGGAAGAAGCGCGCAAGAAAGCGGCCGCTGAAGCCGCACGTCAGAAGGCACTTGCCGAGAAAGCGGCGCAGGCCTCTGCCGGTTCGCTGGATAGCCTGATAGACAGTGAAAGCGACGCCATCAGTGGCGCCAAACAGGCCGCTCAGGCTGCCAACAGCTTCGAGAACCTGCTCAAGAAGTATGTCGGACAGAATTGGAATCGGCCCTCGGGCTCCGTTCCCGGTATGACGGTCACGCTGAGAGTGTCATTGTTGCCGACAGGCGAATTGGTAACGGCAGCGGTCAGCAAGAGCAGTGGTAACGCCGCCTTCGATCGCTCCGCGATTCAGGCGATCCAGAAAGCAGCACCGTTTACCGAGATGCAGGACCTGCCGGCTGGTGCCAAGAGCCAGTTCCGAAACTTCAACCTGTACTTCAATCCAGAGGACCTGGGCCGATGAGACGATTGACCGCATGGATGATGGCAGCCGCCTTGCTGGCAGTGACCAGCTTGGCAAGAGCTGATCTGACCATCGAGATCACCAAGGGGAATGACAGCGCCACACCTATCGCTGTCGTGCCGTTCGAGAATCTGACCGGGGGAAGTCTGCCGCAGGACCTCGCACGCATCATCTCCGATGACCTGGCGCGCAGTGGCCAGTTCGACCCGATCAAGCGCGACAATCTGATCGCGTTGCCGGGCACGACCCAGGACGTCTTCGTCAATGACTGGAAGCGCCTGGGGGCCAGTTACCTCGTGGTGGGTCAGGTAAAGACGGCCAGCAATGGTGGTTATAGCATCCAGTATGAGCTGATGGATGTGCTGGGCAACAAGCGCATGCTTGGCGAAGTCATCACCGGAAGCAATGGTGAGCTGCGCGCGCGTGGCCATTATATGAGCGATGAAATATTTGAGGAAATCACTGGAATTCGCGGTGCTTTCTCTACAAAAATCGCATACATTACCGCCAATGGTGTTGGCGACAATATTCGTTTTGCCCTGTACGTGGCGGATTCAGATGGCCACAATAGTCAGGAGATTCTGGCGTCCGATGAGCCGATCATGTCACCGGCATGGTCGCCGGATGGCAAGAAGCTGGCCTATGTCAGTTTTGAAGCCGAACGTCCCGCTATCTATGTGCAGGAATTGGGCAGTGGTCGTCGTGCAAAACTGACAGGTTTCCGAGGCATCAATGGTGCCCCGGCCTGGTCGCCGGATGGACGTAAACTGGCAATGGCATTGTCAAAGGATGGCCAGCCGGAAATCTATGTGATGGATATTGCCAGCCGTCAGTTCCAGCGTCTGACCAACAATCCTGCGATCGATACCGAGCCGGATTGGTTGCCGGATGGCAGCGGTATGGTGTTCACCTCTGATCGTGCAGGCTCCCCACAGATCTATCGTCTTGATCTGTCCGGCGGTACGGAACGTGTGACATATACCGGTAATTACAACTCCCGCGGGCGCATCTCACCCGATGGAGAGAACCTGTTCATGATCAACCGCGCAGGCAACGGTTATCAGGTTGCCAAGCAAGATCTGAAGAGCGGTCGGGTTACCTCCCTGACCGATACTCAGTGGGATGAATCACCAAGTGTTGCGCCGAATGGCACTATGGTGATATATGCCACTCAGCAAGGAACCCGCGGGGTCCTGGGCCAGGTGTCGGCAGACGGAAGGGCACAATTCTCCCTGCCGTCAGCACAAGGCGACGTGCGTGAACCTGCGTGGTCGCCGTTCCTGAACTAAACCACTAGAATGCAACTGAGCCACCAAGAAAGGCTTGGCATTCGTACCCATTAGAGCAAGGAGTTTCACAATGCAGTTCACCCCGTATGCAAAAGGTCTGTTGGTTGCCCTGTCCCTGAGCGTCATGGCAGGTTGTTCCAGCAGCGGCGGCGCTCAGGACGGCGACATGGATTCAGCCAACAGCGGTGCGAACACTGCCGGCATGAACACTGGTGCCAACAGCAGCGCCAACCAGATGAGCAACGCCACCATGCCTGACGTGCGTACCATCTACTTCGCCTTCAACAAGGACACCATCCGTCCTGAGTTCGAAAGCGTCCTGATGGGTCACGCTCAGTACCTGAAAGCCAACACCAGCGCCAATGTCGTTCTGGAAGGCCACGCTGATGAGCGCGGTACTCGTGAATACAACCTGGGTCTGGGCGAGCGTCGTGCCAAGTCTGTCGCACGCTTCCTGACTGTCCAGGGCGTGTCTCCGTCACAGATCGAGATCGTCTCCTACGGTGAAGAGCGTCCGGCTGTCCAGGGCCACGGCGAGTCTTCCTACGCCAAGAATCGTCGTGTGGTCTTCGACTACTAAGTACGGTTCATCTCCGCGACTCTCCAATGAGGCGTGGAGACGCTAGAAACTTGTGTTGAGCTGGCCCGGGCAAGAGGCGTGTCCTTGAACCCCGGGCTTGCTTGCGCGATACCATGATGATTCGGCGGAGCCGACAGCATGAAACACAGCCTGAAAGGGTTGTTCGGTGCGGGAGCCTTGTTGCTCCCGTTGTCCGTTTTGGCCGCACCGACGGTCGAGGACCTCACTGGGCAATCAAACTCGCTCTATCAGCAGGCCAATACTCGTTTGAGTGGCGGCGGCACCCTGACCCTTCTCAATCAACTCGACGAACAGGCACAGGAAATTGCCCGACTTCGCGGCCGGATCGATGAGCTGGAATACCAGTTCAAGCGCCTGACCGAGATGTCGCAGCAACGCTACCTGGATCTGGAACAGCGGGTTTCTGGCGGCGCTTCCGCCGGGGAGAACGGTCAGGTTGTCGATTCACAGGCAGCAGCGGCAGTCACTGGCGGCGCAAGTGCCGGTGGTGCAGCCAGCACCAATGGCGCCAGCAATGCCGACAGCGGTGCAGCTGCCCAGAAGGATTACGAGAATGCCTTCGCCAAGGTGCAGTCTCGCGACTTCGATGGTGCCATTGTCGCCTTTGAAGCCTTCGTGGTGGACCATGGGGATTCTAACCTCGCCGCCAATGCCCATTACTGGCTGGGCGAGCTGTATTCGGCCAAGAACCAGCTGGATGCTTCTGCCCAGGCCTTCGACACCGTGATCAGCGAATTCTCGCAATCCAGCAAGGTGCCGGATGCGATGTACAAGCTGGGTCTGGTCAAGGCGCGTCAAGGCAAGGCGCAGGAAAGTCGCTCCTTGCTCGAGAAGCTGGTCCAGCAGTATCCGGACAGCAAGGCTGGCACCATGGCCAAGGACTTCCTGTCCTCCGGCGCCTGAGTGCCCGTGGCCATTGGCCACCTGTATTCCCCAAAGCCCGCGCTTGGTATTCTACCAGGTGCGGGCTTTGTGTTAAGTGGCGCTCGGCGTCTCATGCCATCGGCAGGCGTCCCGGGCACGCTTCATTCGATTCATGTGGCCGAGCGAGTATTGCCGGTGCGGATACAGTGACTCTCATCGGCGTTGACGACAGATCTCAGACAGGGATATCACCATGGCAGAGTGCAAGATCGACTATCAGGCCCCGGACGACATGCTGAAAGGGCGGATCATTCTGGTGACCGGGGCGGGGTCCGGCATTGGGCGTGAAGCGGCAGTCGAATATGCGCGTCATGGGGCGACGGTGATATTGCTGGGCAGAACCATTGCCAAGCTGGAAGAAGTCTACGACGAGATCGAGGCATTGGGGGCACCACAACCGGCCATCTATCCGCTCAACTTCGAAGGGGCATCGCTCAAGGATTATCAGCAGATGGCTGATACCCTGCACAGCGAGTTCGGTCGACTGGATGGCCTGCTGCACAACGCGAGCCTGCTGGGCAAGATCACTCCGTTCGAGCAGTATGATCCGGCGCTGTGGGAGCAGGTCATGCAGGTCAATATCAATGGCCCCATCTGGATGGTCCAGGCATTGCTGCCGTTGCTCAAGGCCTCGAAGGACGCCTCCGTCGTGCTGACAAGCTCCAGTGTCGGGCGCAAGGGGCGTGCCTTCTGGGGCGCCTACAGTGTCTCCAAGTTTGCTACGGAAGGCTTCTCGCAGATGCTGGCTCAGGAATTGGAGAATACCAGCCAGGTGCGCGTCAATACGCTCAATCCCGGTGGAACGCGGACCCCGATGCGCAAGTCGGCGTTCCCGGCCGAAGACCCGGATACCCTGCGTACGCCCGCCGACATCATGCCGACCTATCTGTGGTTGATGGGGCCGGACAGTCGTGGTCATACCGGCGAGATGTTCGACGCCCAGCCGCCGAAAGTCTGAGCCATAGTCGACTGTCATCTCCTCACTGGATGACGAGTGACGCCGCCAGGCGGGCCATTCGTCATACCCTGCAACAAGAACGCCGACGGCATTGGCCGTCGGCGTTCTTGTGTCTAGCTGTCTGTTTCTAGCGGCTTGTGTCTATCTTCTGATGTTCATCTGCGGATCATTCGCTCGTGGGGGGCTGGTTCGTGCGAGCTTCTTGTGAGCGCTACGTGCGTGTCGCTCGGTCAGCGCAGGTCCGCTGCTCGCAGCGCGGCATTGATGACTTCTTCCGAGGTGTCAAACCACACATCGGCAGGCCAGGCGTCCACATCGTCGCCCTCACGGACATAGCCGTAGCGCACCGCGACCGCCAGCATGCCCGCCGCGCGTGCCGCCTGCATGTCACGGTCGTGGTCCCCCAGATACCAGCATTCGGAGGCGTCGACACCGAGGCAACGTGCCGCCTCCCACAGAGGCTCTGGATGCGGCTTCTTGACCGGCAGGTCATCGGCACACAGCAGACAGCCGGGCGTGAGCTTGAGCGCGGCGATCAGCGGCTCGGCGAACTGACGGGGCTTGTTGGTCACGATGCCCCACGGCAGGCCTGCGCGCTGACAGATCTCGATCAGGGCGTCATAGCCCGGGAACAGCACGCTGTGCGCCGCGACATCGCGGGCATAGAATTCCAGCAGGCGAGTGCGCTCGCTGGCATGCTCAGGGTGATCGAGCTCATGGCCCAGGGCCAGCGTCACCAGAGCGCTGCCACCATGCGAGACTTCGGCGCGAATCACGTCGTAGTCCAGCGCCGGCAGGGTGTGATGCTGACGCAGCTCATTGGTGGCGCGCGCCAGGTCTGGCGCGGTGTCCACCAGGGTGCCATCGAGATCGAAGATCAAGGCGGCGGGACGAGGTAGCGCTGCCGGCAGGCTCACGCAAGCTCTTCCTCGGTCGGGCGACGCGTGTGCATCAGGTAGTTGACGGTCAGGTCGGAGGAATTCAGGCGATATTTGCGCGTCAGCGGGTTGTAGGTCATGCCGGTGGAGCCTTCCATCTTGAGGCCCGCATCGCGTGTCCAGCGACCCAGCTCGGCCGGACGGATGAACTTGCGATACTCGTGGGTGCCACGCGGCAGCATCTGCAGCACATATTCCGCGCCGAGAATCGCGAAGGCATACGCCTTGGGATTGCGGTTGATGGTCGAGAAGAACACCATGCCGCCGGGCTTGACCAGCCGTGCGCAGGCCGCGATCACCGAGGATGGGTCCGGCACGTGCTCGAGCATTTCCAGACAGGTGACGACGTCGAACTGACCGGCCATCTCTTCTGCGGCGGCTTCGGCGGTGGTCTGGCGGTAGTCCACCTCGACACCGGACTCCAGCTGATGCAGGCGGGCAACGGACAGCGGCGCCTCACCCATGTCGATGCCCGTCACCTGGGCGCCACGATGCGCCATGGCTTCGGAGAGAATGCCGCCGCCGCAGCCGACGTCGATCACGCGCTTGCCTGCCAGGCCAGCGTGAGTGTCGATATAGTCGACCCGCAACGGATTGATGTCATGCAGCGGCTTGAATTCACTGTCACGGTCCCACCAGCGACTGGCCAATGCCGAGAACTTGGCGATCTCGCTGGCATCGACATTGCCCAGATGGTCCTGGGGCTGGGCATCTTGCTGGGTGTCGTTATCGCTCATCTTTGCATCCTTACCGTTACGGAAGTGCTGTTCGGGAAGTGGCAGGCCTGTACAGGCACCTTACCCTCGGGCACGATTCCACCATTCTAATCCGGCTGCCGTCGCGGGTCAGCGTCCATCGCAAAAAACTCATCATGACGGGCACTTGCGTTACGATGGGGAGGGCGTCGCGCCACGCGCGATGACCAGTCGTCATTATTGTCATGTAGCAACGGGGAGTGGTCATGAGCCTGGTTCCGATTCGCTGGGTAAGCCAGCAAGAGTGTGCGTCGCGGGAAGAAGACACGGCAGGCACCCCGCCCGATGCCAGCGCTGACGTCACTCATGATGTCACTTCTGATGCCACTCAGCCGGCGGTGAAGCTTGCGCTGCTCGACCAGCGTCTGCTGCCGGGTGAGACCCGCGAGGTGCTGCTCGAGGATGCACGCGGGGTCGCGACTGCCATTACCGACATGGTGGTCCGCGGTGCACCGGCCATCGGGATCGCCGCCGCCTATGGCGTGGCGCTGGAGGCTTTCGTCATCAACCGCGAGGGCGGCGACTGGCAGTCACGCCTGGCCAGTGCCTGTGATGTGCTGGCTGCCTCGCGCCCGACAGCGGTCAACCTGTTCTGGGCGTTGGATCGCATGCGCACGGTGATTGCCGCACACGCCACCCGGTCGCAGGCCCCGTATGAGGCGTTGCTGAAGGAGGCCGTGCGCATTCACGAGCAGGATCTGGAAGACAATCTGCGCATGGCCGAGTTTGGCGCCCAGGTGATTGCGGCCTCCCTCGCGCAGGGCGAGACGCGGTGCGAGGTCATGACCCACTGCAATACCGGCGCGCTGGCCACCGGCGGCCACGGCACGGCGCTGGGCGTGATCCGTACCGCCTACGCCCAGGGCATTCTCGGCCGTGTGCATGTCAACGAAACGCGCCCCTGGTGGCAAGGCTCTCGCCTGACGGCGTGGGAGCTGGTGCAGGAGAGGATTCCCGCGCGTCTGGCCGTGGAAGGCGCAGCCTCGCTGATCATGCAGCAGGGTGCCCGGACGCCGGAAGGCGTGCGCTGGTTGATCGTCGGCGCGGACCGCATTGCGGCCAACGGCGACACGGCCAACAAGATCGGCACCTTCTCGCTGGCCGTTCAGGCGCGCGCCCATGGCATCAAGGTCATGGTGGTGGCCCCGCTGGCCACGTTCGATGGCAGCCTGGCCAGTGGCGCGGACATCCCCATCGAGACGCGCGACGCCGCCGAGCTGCGCGAGGCGGGCGGACGCCAGATCGCGCCGCAGGACATCGATGTCTTCAATCCGGTCTTTGATGTCACACCGCATGAGTATATTGATGCCATCGTCACCGAACATGGCGTGGTAGAGTCGCCCGATAGCGACAGTGTCGGTGCGCTGCTCGGGCGCGCCATGCGCCGCTGATGGCGTTTCGCAGGGTGGTAGCGCTCACCAAGCCTCGGATAGTGCAGGAATTTCGCACTCCTTGATCAAACTGGCATAATCTCTGCCTATGATGAAGGATGGTCGTTGATTGGCTTCGACGACAGTAACCCGGTGGAGGTCCTTCGACGGGCTTCACCACGACATAGACACAAGGAAGACGCTACATGATACGCAAGGCTGTTCTGCCTGTTGCCGGTCTCGGCACACGTTGCCTCCCGGCCTCCAAGGCCATCCCCAAGGAAATGATCACTATCGTCGACAAGCCGGTGATCCAATATGTGGTGGAAGAAGCGGTCGCAGCCGGTATCAAGGAAATCGTGCTGGTCACCCATTCCAGCAAGAATGCCATCGAGAACCACTTCGACAAGCACTTCGAGCTGGAAACCACCCTGGAAGCCAAGGGCAAGCTCGAGCTGCTCGAACAGCTGCGTAACATCATTCCGGATGACGTCAAGATCATCAGCGTGCGCCAGCCGGAGCCGCTGGGCCTGGGCCACGCCGTGCTGTGTGCCAAGCCGATCGTCGGTGATGAGCCGTTCATCGTCATGCTGCCGGACGTGCTGGTCGATGGCGAAGGACTCGAGAAGAATGACCTGGCGCGCATGATGGAGGCCTACGAAGCCACCAACGCCGCCCAGATCATGGTCGAGAATGTCCCGCAGGACATGGCCTACAAGTACGGTATCGTCGCGATCGACGGTGACACGCCGGAAGCCGGCAAGTCCGCCCTGATCAATGGCATGGTCGAAAAGCCGGCCCCGGGCACCGAGCCGTCGACCCTGGCGGTCATCGGCCGTTATCTGTTGCCGGGCCGTATCTTCGAGCTTCTGGAGAACACTCCGCCGGGCGCGGGTGGTGAGATCCAGCTGACAGATGCCATCGACACCCTGCGTGACGACAAGGCCGTCGCGGCCTACCGCATGGCCGGTGATACCTACGATTGCGGCCACCAGCTGGGCTATCTTGAAGCGACTCTTTCCTTTGCCAAGCGTCACCCGACCTTCGGTGAAGGCTTCCGCGAGCTGCTGACTCGCTACCAGGAGAAATAAGCCATGCAGGTGCTGGTGCACGGAAGCGAACTGGCGGCGGCAACGGCCAGCGCCGCTCTGGCGAGCGTGGGTCACCGTGTCTGGTGGTGGCCACATGAGGACATGGACTGGGCTGCCCTGGAACGCGTCGACTGGTTGAACAGTGAGCCAGGCCTGCGCGAACGTCTTGATCGCCATCGGGAGCGGGGCGATCTCACTCTCATCGAGGACCTCGAGTCACTGCGGCGCATCGATATCCACTGGATCGCCGTCTCGCCGGACCAGCGCGAAAGCGCACTGAGCCGTGTCGAGCAGCTGGTGGCGACCCTGGATGAGCCGCTGGTGCTGGTCAACAACTCGACTTTCCCGGTGGGCACGACCGAGCGTTTCGAGGCGTTGCTGCCGCGTGACGACCAGTACGCCGTCGCCTTGCCGGACATGCTGGAGGAGGGCCGTTCACTGGCCACCTTCGAGCGTCCGGCCCGCTGGTTGCTTGGGAGCGAAGCGGAACCTGCCACCCTGCGGGTGCAGGAGCTGCTGCGTGCCTTCAACCGGCGTGAAGATGTCTTCCAGATCATGCCGCGCCGCGCCGCCGAACTGACCAAGCTGGCCATCAACGGCATGCTCGCGACGCGTATCAGCTACATGAACGAAGTGGCGGGTCTGTCCGACTCCCTCGGCGTCGATGTGGAATATGTGCGTCAGGGCATGGGCGCCGACCCGCGTATCGGCTTCGGCTATCTCTATCCGGGCTGTGGATTCGGCGGCCCGAACTTCTCGCGTGATCTGATGCGTCTGGCCGATGTTCAGCATCAGACAGGGCGTGAATCGATGTTGCTCGAGCATGTGCTCGACATCAACGAGGCCAAGAAGGAGACGCTGTTCCGCAAGCTGTGGCAGCACTTCGATGGTGAATTGCGCGGTCGTACCGTGGCGATCTGGGGCGCGGCCTTCAAGCCGGGTACCGCGCGTATCGACCATGCGCCGGTCTTGACCTTGCTTGAGGCGCTGTGGGCCCAGGGCGTGCGCGTGCGCGTGCATGATCCCGCGGCCTTGTCGGCGCTGGGGGAGGCCTGTGGTGCGCATCCGTTGCTGGAGCTGGTCGATGGCAACATGTATGACGCCCTGGAGGGCGCTGATGCCCTGATGCTGGTCACCGAGTGGAAGTGCTACTGGAACCCGGACTGGCAGCGCCTGAAGCGTGAGCTGGGCGCGGGCCTGGTGCTCGATGGTCGCAACATCTTCGACCCGCGTTACGTGGCAAGTCAGGGACTGGTCTATCGCGGCATCGGCCGCCGTGCCAGCCCCTGACGGGCATCTCGGTGGGTCAGGCTGACGCACTCTGAAGCTGATGTTCTCTCAGACTGACGCACCTTCAGGCTGAGCCTTGCGTGCTCAGTATGCAAAAGCCCTCATCCGGGACCGGATGAGGGCTTTTTGTCGTGGGGCTCAGGTTTGAAACCTAGGCCGCCAGGCTTTTCATGATGACCGCCAAGCTGTCTTCAGGCCCAGGGCTCGAGCACGAACTTGCCCACGTGGCCCTTGCTCAGAAACTGCTGTTGCGCAGTGACGATCTCGGTCAACGGGAAGCTGGCCGCGATCAGCGGACGAATCTCGCCTTGCTCCACGTAGCGGATCAGATTGGGGAAGGTGGCTTCACACCAGGCAGTGGTGCCCAGCAGGCGCAGGTTCTTGAGGTACAGGTCGCGCAGGTCCAGCGTCACCATCGGGCCGGCGATGGCGCCGGTGGTCACCAGACGGCCGCCACGCGCGAGCAGTTTCATCATGACCGGGAAGTTGTCGCCCGCGACATTGTCGACCACCAGGTCGACGCTTTCGTGGCCCAGCAGCTCGAGCAGATCGGCCTTGCGGTCCAGAAGCTTGTCGGCGCCAAGTTCTGCCAGAGCCTCATGTTTGGCAACGCCTGCCACGGCAAACACCGTCGCGCCGCGGCGCTTGGCCAGCTGCAATGCAGCGGAACCGACCCCGCCCGAGGCGCCCAGGATCAGCACACGCTCGCCCGCCTTGAGCTCTGCCTGTTCGAGCATGTTTTCCGCCGTGCCATAGGCACAGGGCAGGGAGCCAAGCTCGACATCGCTCCAGTCACAATCCACCGCGAACACTTCACTGGCGCGCACGCTGACGAACTGCGCGAAGGCGCCGTCGAAATCCGAGCCCATCCATTCGTTTTCCAACGAGTCCCAGCCCTCGCTGCGCATGCAGGAGCGTACCAGCACGCGCTTGCCCAGCAGGCTGGCATCCGCATTCGGGCCCAATGCCACCACCTCGCCACAGCAATCCGTGCCCTGTATCAGGGGGAAGGGCGTCTCTCCCTTCCAGCCACCTTCCGGCGGTGCCGGCTTGTCGGTCGTCGCGTCTGCATCCGCGTTGTCATGCACGCTGCTGGCCTGTTGGGTCGCGGTAGTGATCGTGGAGGAATACCAGCCCAGACGCGTATTGATCTCGGTATTATTCATGCCAGCCGCCAGCACCTTGATCAGCACCTCGCCTTCACCGGGTGCCGGCACCGGGCGCTGCTGCGTCTCGAGGCATTCATAACCCCCATGGCCGGTGGTCACGATCGCCAGCATGGAGTCGGGCAGAGAGGAGGTCGAGGTGTCAGTGGGCATCGGTATTCCCTTTTTTCAAAGTATGTATTTCGTGCAGTCAAAGAATGCATTTCAAGCAGTGTGTGCCAACAATGTCGTCGAGTCTCTTGTCGTCGAATCCCTGTGAGCGACCAAGGGTACGCAACGAGGTAGAGCATACGTTCTACTTCTGCATCATTAGATAGGGGCAACGCCGTCATTTGCAAGTCGACTGACGAGATTCTTCTCCTGGTGGTGCATACAGCGTAGCCAAGCTTTCGTGTAGCAGGCTCGCAGCTGGGTGACGTTGTCTTGAACGAAAAAAACCCCGCCAGGTGGCGGGGTTTTCAGGGCAGGGCGTCCAGGCGTCATATCAGGGTGACGTTGAATGCCCTGGCTCAGCTGGAGTCTCGAGCGGTGAACGACTCGGCCTCCTGAGGCTAGCCAATCTCGATCTAGCCAAACTCAAGCTGGAAAAGCTCAGGCTGCGAAGTTCTGTGCAGCGAATTCCCAGTTGATGATGTTCCAGATGCTTTCCAGGTACTTCGGACGCGCATTGCGGTAGTCGACGTAGTAGGCGTGCTCCCAGACGTCGACGGTCAGCAGCGGAGTCTGACCAGACTTGGCGATCGGGGTGTCAGCGTCGTCAGTGTTGACGATTTCCAGCTCGCCCTGGGCGTTCTTGACCAGCCAGGTCCAACCGGAACCGAAGTTGCCAGCGGCGGAAGTGTTGAAGGCTTCCTTGAAGTCAGCAACGGAGCCCCACTTGGCCACGATGGCGTCTGCCAGCGGGCCGGACGGCTCGCCACCACCATTCGGGGACAGGCAGTGCCAGTAGAAGGTGTGGTTCCACACCTGAGCTGCCTGGTTGAACAGACCACCTTGGGCGCTCTGGATGATCTCTTCGAGAGATTTTTCTGCGTCAGCAGTGCCTTCGACCATGCTGTTCAGCTTGGTGACGTAGGCTTGGTGATGCTTGCCGTAATGGTACTCAAGGGTCTCGGCAGAGATGGTCGGCTCGAGTGCGTTCTTTTCGTACGGCAGTGCTGGAAGTTCAAATGCCATGGGGATCAGCTCCTTTTCCTCACCAATTGGGTCGTACTCTGCCTTCGTGGGGCTTGGGGCTGAGTATTTCAATGCCTGACCTGCCATCGCGTGATGGAAGAGGGTCAGACAAGCACAGACTCAAGCTCCGCGACCAGCATCACTCCCGGCCCTGAAACTGGCCACCCGCTCAGGCAGCGGGCAAGGGCGAAAGTGCATGACTCGCCGTGCATCCTTCATGCCGTGGCTACGCGCATGAAATGTGCAATCAGCGTGAAAAACCTTGTGAATCCAGATAGCTACGAAGACAGAGGCTGCGCGTATCGCAGTGTCTGGCACTATAGCACCCAGACACCGACAGGCCAACGCTGGTGGGCACTGACCGCGGGATCCTCTCAAGCGTCTTGCAGGGCTCGCATTCATTGCCAGGCTTTTGCCACATTCCTGCCACTCTGCCCTCGATGACGGGCCGTGGCGGGAACCTGATGAGATGACCGAGGTCAGCTGTTAGACTCGATTTCCTGTACGTGAACCGTGACTTATCTTTTGCAGAACCTGCATGACTGTATTTTTATACAGCAAGGCGAAAAAGCGCACTTCCGGTCGTCTTGCGCCGCCCTGAAGATGCCGCGCTGAACCTTTCGCTGCTGATCGTTTGCCGGACCTGGAGCCAGAATGCGGCCGCACAACGCTGAACCGTCTCTCAATGACTCACCGGACGATGCGCTGGTCGCGCGTCCCGACGATGCGCTTGGCGTGCATCACACCCGTCCCCCCGCGCCCAGACGCTGGCCGACGTGGCTTTGCCTCCTCGCCCTGGGGGGCGTGGTGGGCTGGCAGCAATGGCAGCTGCATGACCTGCAGACCCTCGGGGGCGATCAACGCGATGAGCTCGGCGCGCGTGTCAGCCAGCTCGAACGTTCCGTGGCCCAGCTTGAGCAGCAGGGCGATGAGCGCCTGAGCGAACTGCGTGATGCACTGGGTGAGCAACTCAGTGCCCTGGACAGCCAGTTGAATGACACTGTCCTGCCGGCGCTGACCACCCTGCAGGAGGACAAGGCGTCCCTGTCGAGTAAGGCCGTCGCGCGCCTCGAGACGCTGGAAGACAAGGTGGCAAAGGACGCGGATGGCGCTCAAGCGCGTCTGACCGCCATGGACGAGGCGCTTGATCGTCTGGATGGGCGCGTCACGACGCTTGCCCAGACAGGTGACAATCACGCGACCCTGATCACGGCGCTGCAAGGCTCGATGGCGGCGCTGGAATCCCTCAGCCGTGATGGCCGTGCAGCGTTGGGCGCGCGACTGGACGCCCAGTCGGCCACGCTTGAGCACCTCGAGCCGTTGGTGGACAAGACCTCCAGCACCCTGGACACGCTGGCTGCCCGTATCGAGAGCTTGCAGAGCGATGTGGAAAACGACAGCGCCGAGCAGTTGGCTTTGCTTGAGGCTCGCCTCACGGCACTCAAGACGGACTTGGCCACGCAACAGACCCAGACGCGTGACTTGCAGCAATCGCAGCAGCAACTGAGCGAGACGCTGAAGGCACTGCCGGAGCCTGCAGCCGCCGCCGATGGCGATGAACTGGCCAGCAAGCTCAAGGGCCGTTTCGCGCCGCTTGACGAGCTGACAGCGCTTGAGACTGCGCAACGCTCACTGGACTCCCAGCTGGGTGAGCTGCGCCGTCAGCAGACAGCGCTCAGTGCCGGCCTGGAAGCCAGCTCACAGGGGGTGTCAGAGGACACACGAGAGCAGTTGCGCTCGCTGGACGCCAGCCGCCGTCAGCTGAGTGGCCGTGTCGCGTCGCTGCTGGGCCAGGTGTCTGAGCTTGAGCAGCGCGTCAGTCGACTGGAACGTCGCTGAGCCGGCGCCGCAGGGATACAAGTAACGACGATATGGCGTGGCCCGCCACTCTGGCGGGCCATGTGACACGCCCCGTGATGACCGAGCGCCGCACGACATGATGAATGGGAACGATGGACAGTGCTTTCCACCAGCACTCAACAAAGGACGAATCATGAGTGGCGACAACAAAGAGTCTGCTCGAGCGACCGGGACGCGCGGTTTGCCGCATCGCTATCTGACGCCGCTGATCGTGTGTGGCGGCCTGTGCTTCGCGCCGCAGGCGCTGGCGATCGATGCCGCCGTCAAGGGCGTCAAGGGCGCGACGGCGACCAATGTGGTCAACTTCCTGGCCGGGATGACGCTTGAGGGCGATGCACCGGCCGAGCGCTATGAGGATGAGATCATCCGGCGCACCCAGGAAGCGCTGCAGGCCTTCGGTTACTACGATGCTCAGATCACGCTCAGCTATCCCGAGAAGGGGCTGTTGGGCGGCGATGATGTGGTCGTGACGGTGGATGCCGGTGAGCCGGTCACCATCGAGACGCTGGAGCTGCGGCTCGAAGGCGACGCCGCGCGCGACAAGGTCATGAAGAAGGTACTGGCCGACGCCGACCTCGAGGAAGGCGATGTGCTGCGTCACTCTCGCTATGACAGCCTCAAGTCGACTCTTACGTCGCTCAGCCTCGAGCGCGGCTATTTCGACACCTCCTTCTCCCAGCAGCGCATCGAGGTACGCCCCTGGCTGCACTCGGCACGCATCTATCTGGTCATGCAGAGCGGTCAGCGCTACCGCTTCGGCGATATCACCTACCTCAACAGTCAGATAGAGCTGGATCGCGTCAAGGCCATGCAGCCGTTCGAGACTGGCGATTATTACGAAGCCGGCAAGTTGACCCAGTTCAACCAGCGGCTGAGTGAGGCCGGCTGGTTCCGCTCGGCCGCGATCAAGCCACAGCTCAACCCGGGCGCCGAACTCAAGACCACCAGCCCCGACAGCGAGATCAAGACACCTTATGCCGAGGGACAGGGCTATGAGGGCTCATGGCTTGCCGATGTCGAGAGGACTGAAATCGAGACAGGGGATGAGAGCCGCCGCGCTGACGCGGCGTCCCCCTCGGACTCGACGGCGCCCGTCGCGCAGGCCACCGTGAATGCTGATGACGCTGGCTCCGCTGTGGCTGGCGCTACCGAAGCCGCCGGCAACGACACGCCGGTGCTGACGGGCGATGCGCTGGAAGCCGCGGTCAAGACGGCCAACGGCCCCATCATCCCCGTGGACATCAGCCTGATTCCCGCTGACCGTCACAAGTTTGAGACCGGTATCGGCTACGCGACGGATGTCGGGCCACGCCTGCAGTTCAGCTGGGAGATGCCGTGGGTCAATCGCTATGGCCATAGCCTGACCAACAGCCTGTTCCTGTCCTCGCCGGAACAGACCTTCGAGGGCGAATACCGCATGCCGCTCGAAGACCCGCTCAAGGATAGCTATGTCCTCGAGTACGGGATGTCGAACACCGACGATGAAGATACCGAGAGTCTCGAGACCACCGTGCGCTTCACCCGCGAGTGGAAGTTCGACAATGGCTGGACCCAGCGCGTGTTCTTCGGTTCCACCTATGAGGACTACACCCAGGCGGACGAATCCGGAGCCGTGCTGCTGCTGTATCCCGGCGTGAGCTGGAACCGTACCCGCACCCGTCCCAAGACCTTCCCGATGTGGGGCGACCGCCAACAGCTGACCTTCGAATACGGCGATCAGATGTGGGGCTCGGACGTGACCTTCCTGCGCTCCCAGTTCAACACCAACTGGATACGCTCCATCGGTGACAACCATCGTTTCGTGGCGCGCATGGGCGTCGGCCACGTCGATACCGACAACTTTGATGACATGCCGCCCTCGATGCGCTTCTTCACCGGGGGCGATAACAGTGTGCGTGGCTATTCCTACGAGACACTCGCCCCGGAAGATGATGACGGCGATCTGGAGGGCGGTAGCTCGTTGCTCACCAGCAGCCTGGAATACGATTACCGTCTGACCGGCGACTGGTGGGGTGCGACCTTCTACGACGCCGGTAACGCCTTCAATGGCTGGGACGCACTCGAGCTCAAGACGGCGGCCGGCATGGGGATTCGCTGGATCTCGCCGGTAGGGCCGATTCGTCTCGATATCGCCCATCCCTTCGATGACGATGACAACGATTACCGTATTCACTTCTCGATCGGGCCGGAATTCTGAGCGGCTCGCGTCTCTAACACGAGTGTCGTGCGGATCAAGCGCCAGCAAAGGACCATCAGCTGAGCGGGTGAGCTGATAAAAAAGATATGGAGATGTTGGAATTGTCTAATCCCTATGTACGTCGGGGCGGCCTGGTCATCCGGTTGCTGATATGGCTGCTCGTGTTCCTGATCGGGCTGACGATGCTGCTGGTCGGGGGCGTGCTGTCCCCGTGGGGCACCGGGCTGGTGCTCGATCAGGCGCGCTCGCGTGGCTTCATCGATTACTCGCAGGCCTCCGGCTCACCGCTGGAAGCGCTGTCACTCAAGGACGTCTCGCTGGACCTGCCGGGGCTGGCCGTCAATGCCGACTCCCTGTCGCTGGCCTGGGGCGAGGACTGTCTGCTCAAGGGCAAGCTGTGTCTCGAGTCGCTGGAGTCCAGTGGTCTCGCGATCACCCTGAGCGATAGCGGTGCCAGCGCTGAGCCGGAAGCGGAGAGCGGTGAGAGCCTCAACGCGCCCATCGTGGTGCCGATTCCCATCGAGGTGCGCAAGGTCGCCATTGATGACTTCGTCCTGGCGCTGGCGGATGGCAGTCGCGTCACCTTCGATCACTTCCATACCTCGGCTGCGCTGTCAGTGAGTACGCTGACCCTGGGCGAGACACGCCTGATCACCAGTCGTTTCATTCCGGCCGATGCCGCCGCGGCTCAAGCGACGTCAGACACTGCCAGCCTCGAGGGAGTGAGCATCACGCCTGAGGCTCAGCAAGCGGCAAGTGCAGTGGTCAACACTCAGGTCGTGGCGTCTCAAGCCGAGAGCGTCGCCAAGGCCATTTCGAATAAGGCCATCACGGATGAGACCGTCACTGATGACGCCGCAGGAGTGTCTGGCAAGACTGCCGCTGAAACCTCGGATCAGACAGCACAGGCCGGGCGCATCGCCTTGCCGGAAGTCTATATTCCGCTGACCATCGAGGTTCCCGATCTCGCCATCGAAGACTTTGCGCTCGAGGGGCCAAGCCCGTATGAGGTCAGCCGTCTATCGCTGGCGCTCAAGGCGGAAGGGCATGACATCACGCTCTCGCGTCTCGAGGTCGATTCCCGTGATGTGAACGCCGATCTCGTGGCGCAGGTCACCTTGAAGGACGAGTATCCCCTGAGCGCCACGCTCAATGCCGAGACCCTGATTGATCCCGTGCGTAATGAAAAGCTGCGCCTGTCTCTGGAAGGCTCGCTGGCGGATCTTGAAGCCTCTCTCAAGGCTGACGGCCCACTTGCCGCAGAGCTTGTGGCCAGCGCGGATGTACTGGACAGCGATCTGCCCTTCGAGGCGCGCCTGAGCTCCGAGCGGATCACCTGGCCCTTTGCCGCCGTCACTGATGCCTCTGATGCCACCTCCGCTGATGCGCAGAAAGGCGCTCAGACAGCGACGCAAGCCAAGGATGGCAACAACACGTCTGCCTCCGCTGCCGCCTTTACGCCTGACTATAGCGTCGAGAATCTGGCGCTGGTCGCCAAGGGCTCACTGTCGGGGTATACGACCACGCTGGATGCCATCATCGAGGGGCGTGACATTCCGCGCGCCACCTTGTCACTGGCAGGCGACGGTGATCTCGCGCATTACCGCTGGCAGCCGCTCAAGATCGCCCTTAAGCGTGGCTCTGCCACTACCCGTGGCGAGATTCACTGGCAGGAAGGTATTCAGGTCGCCGCCGAGCTGGCCCTCGACAAGCTCCATCCCGAAGACTTGCTGCCGGCCCCGACCGGAGGAGGACAGAAAGCCGTGCGTGGTGAGCTGAGCGGCAATCTCGTGGCCAGCTTCCATCAGCCGCAGCAAGGACCGTGGGCCGTCGATGTCAGCAAGCTGGATATCCATGGCACCTTGCTCGAGCGTCCGCTCACGCTGACCGGCAAGCTTTCAGGCAATGCCGACATGCAGTGGGACGTCAACGCGCTGGAGCTGCGTCAGGGCCAGAACCGTCTGAGCGCCAATGGCAAGATTGCCAAGACCATCACCCTGGCGGCCAACATCGATTTTCCGGCGCTATCGACCCTGATGCCGGATATCGCGGGTGAGCTCAAGGGCAAGATCGATGCCTTGGGCACGCTCGACAAGCCTCAGCTGGCGAGCAACTTCACCGCACGGCGCCTGCAGATCGGTGAGAACCGTATCTCCGACATGGCGCTGTCGGCCGGGGTCGATGCCCGCAAGCGGGGGATTGAAGACCCGGCACTGGATATCGCCCTGAATGCCGATGATGTCAGAGCTGGCGGACAGCAGATCGCGACGGTCGCGCTGACGCTGGGAGGCTTCCTGAGCGATCACACCCTGCAGTTCGATACCGAGATGGCCGGTGAGATGCCGCTTTCTCGCCTGGGACTGACCCTCAAGGGTGGGCTCGACAAGGCGCGTGAGCATTATCGTGGTGCGCTGTCTCCGCTGACGGCGAATACCGATTTTGGGGACTTCAACTTCGACACGCCGGCGAGCTTCGATGCCAATCTCGCTAAGGGCAGCGTGCTGGTGCAGCCGTTCTGTCTGAGTCGCGAACAGGGCGGCCAGATCTGTGTCGCCGAGCCCTTGAGCGCGGGTAACGACGGTCAGGCCGTGGTGACTCTCGAGGGGATTCCGCTGGACATGGCCCAGAGCGCCATGCCTGAGAGCTGGACCATCGGCGGTGCCACGGGCGGCAAGATCACGGCAAGCTGGCAGCAGGGTGCCCAACGCTGGAATGCTGACGCGGAGCTGGCGGGCAAGTTGACGCTGGCCGGGGAAGACGCCGACGGCAATGCCTGGTCTCTGCCGGAGACCACCCTGCAACTGGCGCTGGAAGCCACACCCGACAAGGCCGATCTCGATACCCAGATTCGCCTCGACAGCGCTGGCGGCATCGGTCTCACCGTGTCGGTCCTCGACCCGGCGGGCGCAGGTCAGCTGGATGGCTCGCTGGCCATCCGCGACATCGACCTCTCGCCGTATCGTCCGCTGGTGGCGGGCATGACCCAGCTGGAAGGCAAACTGGCGGGTGACGTCGAGGTCGGCGGCAACCTGAGCCTGCCGTCGTTGACCGGCCCGATCGCGCTGACCGGCGTCAAGGTGCAGGGCGAAGGCCTGCCGGTGTCGCTGTCGGATGCCCAGTTCACCGTCGACTTCGATGGCAACAGTGCCGATATCGATGGCTATCTGGTGGGCAATGATGCGCGCTGGGGCATCGATGGCGAGGCGGCGTGGCCGACGCTTGAGGACTGGACGGCGTCATTGAACCTCGACGGCGCGAAGAATCCGCTCGAGCTGCATATCGCCGGGATCGGCCGCATGCGCGTCGCGCCGGATCTCGAGATCAATGCCAGCCCCACGCTGCTCAAGCTGCGGGGTGACGTCAAGGTGCCGTGGACACGCATCGAAGTGGACCAGGTGCCGCCGTCTGCCGTGTCACCCTCCAGTGACACCATCATCATCGAGCGTCCCAGTGATGAGGACACCTCCAACCCGGCCGAGCTTGCCGATGGCAGCGATACCGCCAAGGCGCTCAATGAGGCCGGCATGGCGCTGGATGTGCGTATCGGCATCCATATCGGGCCGGATGCACGCCTGGAGGCGATGGGGCTCAAGACCAAGCTCAGAGGCGACCTCGATGTGCGCCAGTCCAAGGGCGGCGTGCAGGTCTTCGGTGAGGTCAATCTGGTCGACGGGACCTACAAGAGCTTCGGGCAGGACCTGCAGATCAGCAAGGGGCAGGTGTTGCTGGCCGGACCGCCTTCTAGCCCGCGTCTGAATATCGAGGCGATCCGTGATCCTGACAACACCGAGGACGACGTGACCGCAGGGGTGCGTGTGACCGGTCTTGCCTCGTCACCCAGCGTCGAGATCTTCTCGGACCCGTCGATGGATGAATCCTCGGCACTGAGTTATCTGCTGCGCGGTGAGGGCCTGGACAGCGACACCAGCAGTGACAGTGCGGTCACGTCCGCCTTGATCGGCATGTCGCTGGCGCAAAGTGGTCAGGTGGTCGGCCAGATCGGGGAAACCTTCGGTGTGCGCGACCTGAGTCTGGACAGCTCCGGCAGCGGCGATGACAGCCAGGTGGTGGTCAGCGGCTATATCGCTCCGGACCTGAAGCTCAGTTACGGCGTCGGGCTGTTCTCGCCGATCGCGGAGCTGACACTGCGCTACAAGCTGTTCCGCAACCTGTATGCCGAAGCGGTATCCGGCACGGCGCAGGCCGTGGATCTGCTCTACAGCTTCTCGCTGGGTCGCAGCGAGCTGGCGCCCAGAGTCGGCAAGGACAGATGACACGTCAGGCCAATTGATTGCCACAGATTCAGCCCCCATCGACAGGTTCGGTGGGGGCTGTCTCGTTTTGGAGGGGGCGTTTCAGAGGTGCTCGTTTCGCTTATGCTTGAGAGCTCAAGCGCACGCGCGTCAGCACAAGACGCTGACGGTCACGCAGTGCAGCAACGCTTGATCTTCTTGCCGCTGCCACAGGGACACAGGCTGTTGCGCCCCGGCGTCAATGTCTGCCACTCGGCATCACCGTCGACATAACGCCAGTGATGGCCATCGTGATGAAAGCGGCTAAGTTCCTGCAATTGCTGGAACTTTCCCTGCTCGAAGAAGGTGGCATGAAAGCGTACCATGCCGGTATCGGCGTCTTGTCCGCTGTCCAGAATCTCCAATGCCAGCCACTGTGGGCCAGCACCTTCGAGATCGGCGCGTGCCGGGCAATGGGCCGGGTCCCAGCTGTCGATCAGAAAGTCGGCGAGCGACAGGCAGAAGGCACTGTAGCGCGCGCGCATCAATTGCTCGGGGCGTTCGGCGCGGGTGATGTCAGCATGAATCGGCTGACAGCAATCGGCGTAGCGTCGCGCCTGGGCGCTGTTGGGCTGGCAGGGGCAGATCTTGGGGGGCAGAGATGACATCATTGAACCTATACACGATTGCACGACGCGACACAGGAGAGAGTCCGCCATGTGGATAACGGAAGATAAGCAGACCATTCCTTCAGCGCAGGACAGCTTGCCAGGGCGCAGTGAAGCGGTTCGCATCAGCGGCGTTCATCACGTCAATGGCCGCTCGATTGTACCGCCGTTCGACAGTGAGTGTGAGGAGATCGTGCTGGGGCTGGGCTGCTTCTGGGGAGCCGAGCGCCTCTTCTGGCAGCTGCCGGGCGTCAAGGTGACGGCGGTCGGTTATGCCGGCGGCCATACGCCGAATCCAAGCTATGAAGAGACCTGCACCGGCAAGACAGGCCACACCGAAGTCGTGCGTGTGATCTTCGACCCGACGGTGATCGGCCTGCCGGAGATCCTGCGGGCCAGCTTCGAGGCCCATGACCCGACCCAGGGCATGCGTCAGGGCAATGACATCGGCAACCAGTACCGCAGCGCGATCTATTACACCCGCGATGACCAGCGCGCCATCGTCGAGAAAAGCATGGCCGACTACCAGCAGGCGCTGGACCAGTCCGGTCTCGGCCGCATCACCACCGAGGTCGCACCGCTGCGCGAGTTCTACTACGCCGAGGAATATCACCAGCAGTATCTGGCCAAGAATCCGGGCGGCTACTGCGGCCTGAAAGGCACGGGAATCAGCTGCCCCATCGGCTGACAGCCTCGACAGTCATGACAGGCAGGGCATGCCGTCATGAGATTGTTGGTGACAGATTACCGCTGAGAGACACGAAAGCCTCATGATCGCCGCGAAGTTCACGGCCACCATGAGGCTTTGTTCTTTCAGAAACAGCTTTCGGTCAGAAACAGCTTTTGTCAGAAAACGCTGTCGGTCATGAGCAGCGATGCACAGTGTCAGCGGTAGCGCTGTCGATCCTGCTCGGCTTCTGCAAAGCGATCGATCCACTGCACCAGGGCGCCATCGCCGGTGACGTTGCACGCGGTGCCGAAGCTGTCCTGCGCCAGATAGAGCGCCATCATCAGGCCGACGGCGGCGGCATCGAAGCCCAGCAGGCTCTGCAATACGCCCACCGAGGTCATCGCGGCCCCGCCGGGCGAGCCGGGCGCGGCAATGATAGTCACGCCCAGCGCGGCGATGAACGGCAGCAGGGTGGTGAGCTCGGGCGTTGCCAGTGAGGGAGTGACCAGCATCACGCCAATGGCGCACACGGTCAGCGTGATGGCACTGCCGCACATGTGGATGGTGGCCAGCAACGGCACCGCAAAGCTCGCCACGGACGGCGAGATGTGATTGAGGTGCATCTGGCGCACGGTGACCGGAATCGTGGCCGCGGAAGACATGGTACCGGCCGCGGTGAAGTAGGCGGGCAGCATGTGGGCCAGCGCCTTCATGGGCGAGCGGCCGGTGCTGGTGCCGCTGGTGACGTAGAGCAAGCTCAGCCACAGCCAGTGCAGGGTCAGCGCCAGCAGCAGGATCATGCCGAAGCTCTTGAGGGTATTGGCCACCGTGCCGGCGATCGTCATCTCGCAGAACAGGCCGGCGATATAGAACGGCAGGGCAGGAATCAACGCCTTGGCGATGAAGCGCTCGACGATGTCGCGGCCGCCGTCGGCCAGCTGACGCATGCCGTCATGCTCGGTGGCGGAAATGCCGATGCCGAACAGGAAGGCCGTCACCAGGGCGGTGCTGATATCGGTCAGCGGCGGAATATCCAGCGTGAAGTAGGGGCTCAAGTGCTTGATGGCATGACTGACCGGCAGCTGGTCCTGTTGCACGATATGCGGCACGACTTCCAGCCCGACGATGCCCGCCAACAGTCCTGCCAGCGTCGTCGAGGCATAGGCCAGCACGATGGTCAGGGTCAGCAGACGGCCCGAGGAGCGCTCGAGACGCGCGATCCCGCTCATGATGAAGAACAGGATGATCAGCGGAATGGCGTATTCCAGCAGCTCACCGAACAGTACCTTGAAGGTCAGCAGGGCGCGGATCAGGGATTCGGGAGCCCATTGTCCCAGCAGTATGCCAGCCACGATGCCGAGCACCAGGCGAAAAATCAGGTTCATTATCAGGCCAGTAGAGTCTTGAACGTAGGATGGGCGCGCAGTCTACCATTCTCCCTGAATCGTGACAGTGATCCGTGTCATCCTACACACCCTCATCCTGTATACCGTTATCATTTTTGTTGCTCAAGATTTAACCATCCTGAAAAGCATACGGTCGTAGACAGGGTTAAGACCTTCCCACCGGATCTGAGGGTGGGAAGGCGAGCAAGGGTGGAAGAAGCCAAAAGAGGCATGGAAAGCCAAGGACAAGAAAGCCAAGGACAAGAAAGCCAGGGAGGGGAAAGCGTGTTGGCGTCTGAATGGCGGGCAATGCCGCCAGTTCGATGCACGACAGTTCAATGCAGCCGGTTCAATGCAGGCAGCTCAGTGCGCTTCGCTCTGCACCTCGGCCTGCGCTTGTGGCTTGGGCAGTCCGCTCCAGGCATCCAGTTGCTGACTGACACGGCGAGCCAGCCAGGAGCTCAGTCGCCCACGGCGCCATTCGACGAAGCCGACATGCCCACCGCGCTCACTGAGCTCGATACGCACGGCCTCGGAAGGTTGGTGGAAGCGTGCGAACAGATCGCGTGGCATGAAGGGGTCATCCAGCGATTGCAGTATCAGCGTCGGCAGTTCGATCTCGCTCAGCAGACGGCCCGCCGAGGAGCGCGTGTAGTAATCACTCGCCGAGGTGAAACCATGCAGGGGTGCGGTGACTTCATTGTCATAGGCCCAGAAACTGTTCAGCTGGGTCAGCTGATGCGCTCCGATCGAGATGGGTAGCGGGCCATTGGCAAGCTTCGCTGCCACCTTGGCCTTCAAGCCCTTGAGCAGATGGCGCTGGTAGAGGCGCGAGAAACCCTGATTGAGCACGTCCGCGCTGGCTGCCAAGTCCAGCGGGGCGCTGATGGCGATCGCGCCGGCCAGGTCCAGACCATCACCGCCTTGCTCAGCCACCAGCTTGAGCAGCATGTTGGCGCCCAGCGATACGCCACAGGCGACCTTGATGGCGTGCGGATAGCGTCGCCCCAGCTCGCCGAGCACCCAATAGGCGTCAGCGGTATCTCCGCTGTGATAGGCGCGTGGCAGGCGGTTGGGGGATTGCCCACAGCCACGGAAATGCATCATCACCGGTCGCCAGCCCATCCGGGCGGCTGCATTGAGCAGCTCACGGGCGTAGGGCGAGCTCAAGTCACCCTCAAGGCCATGAAACAGCACGAACAGGGGCGCATCGTCGCTCAGGGCCGTCGTACGCTCACGCTTTTCATGACCGTCGCTGATGACCCAGGCGAGCTCGACGAAGTCACCATCGGGAAGATTGAGAATCTCGGTGCGTCGACTCAGGGGCGCGCGGGGCAGAAATCGCGGCAACAAGGTCTGGACATGGCGATTGCGCAGGCCAAGGGCAGGGCGAAACTCTGACGTGAAGATGGAGTGCGGCATGTGAGGTAGCTCCAGTGGCAGGCCAGGGCGATGACGTTGGTGGTCGGGTGATGGACATGCCCTTGATGGCGGTGGCCTGCAGCAAGATCTGACAGGAATTTCTGCACGGATATCGTTGGCATCATTTCACTTGGCGACGCCAATCGCTAGTCGCAGTGCAGCATACGCATCGATGCCAACGGCGATAGCTCGGCCCTGGATCACAGTGTTGGCCTGGCGCTCGAATACTCAGCCTCACGACACGCGACAAAAAACCGCCATCGGCACAGGGCCCATGGCGGCGTGAGGCAGGCGTGTGACGGCAAGCGTCACAGCGAGAGACCCGGACAGTGTTGTGACAGACCTGATTACAGGCCCGTCGCCGGGCTGCGTGTCAGATTGAAGGCACCGTCTGCGGTGATGACCAGATTGTCCTCGATACGCACACCGCCATGCGGTGCCAGCGCCTCGACCAGCTTCCAGTCGATATGCTCACCACGTGCATCGTTGCGCAGCGGCTCCAGCAGCATGGGGATGATGTAGCAGCCCGGTTCGATGGTGATGGCCATGCCGGTCTCGAGCACACGCGTCAGGCGCAGCATCGGGTGACCTTGCGGCGGATGACGGATGTCGCCGGTGGTGTGATCAGGAATGCGACCCGCCACATCATGGACCTGCAATCCCAGCAGGTGCCCGAGGCCATGCGGGCAGAAGGCTGCCGTGATGCCTTGTGCGACCTGTTCCTCGGCGGGCAGGGACACCACGCCCAGTTCCCGCAGCAGCTCACCCAGCTCACGATGCATCTCGAGGTGCAGGTCGACGTAGTCCACCCCGGGCGCGAGTCTTGCGATCAGGCGCTTCTGCAGCGCCTCCACGCCCTCGACCAGCGCGCGATAGAGCGGCAGCGCATCATCGCCCGCCCAGCTGCGCGTGATGTCAGAGGCATAGCCGTGCACGCTGGCGCCGGCATCCACCAGCAGGCTGTGACGGGCGGCGGGAGCCTGCAAGCCATAATGCTGGTAATGCAGGACCGCGGCATGCGCGTTGAGACCAACGATGTTGCCGTAGGGCACATCCGATTCCCGTTGCCGAGAAGCGCCGAGATAGGCCAGCTGGATATCGAGCTCCGCGCCGCCCTCCATGAAAGTGCGCCGGGCAGCCAGATGGCCACGCGCGGCGCGCAGGCTGGCTTCTTCAAGACAGGCGATCTCGAATTCGCTCTTGCAGACGCGCCCCTCGTCGAGCTGGCGCACCAGGCCGACCGGGTTGGGCAGTGCCTCAAGTTCGCTGACCACCTGCGGCTGAAGCTCTGCGATCTCGCCCAGCAGCGCCACGCGGCCCTCGGGACGCTCTGGCAGTGTCGGCTTGCGCAGATGGACGATCTCGAACTGCTCGGCCCAGGGCGCAGTGTCCGGCGTCGGCAGGCTGGGTGACAGATGCCAGAAATCATCGGGGGCATAGAGGTAGAGCGTCGGGCGCTCGCCCGGACGAATCACCAGCCAGCTATCGCTGAGGCCCGCCATCGGCACCCAGTGCAGGAAATGGGCATGCGACTTGAAGCTGGCATCCTGGTCATCGGCGAAATGCCGCTTCGGCTTGCCACTGTGCAGCACGATGGCGTCCAGATCATGCTGCTGCATGGCAACTTCGTAGCCGGATTGCAGCGCCGCCAGATGCGCGCGGTGTGCCGCGGCGTGGGTGAGTGTCGGGTCGTTGAGCTGGCTGTCAGACATCATGTTTCCTTGCAAACGGTCGGCACGCCTGACCTGGAGGAGTGAACGTCAATGGCGTGAGGTGAGGGAGAATGTAGGAATGAAGGGGAGAGCGCCGCTGAGTCGGCACCGTCGACCCTCCTGCCCGGATGACTCACGAGAAACGGGCTTCCAGCTGGTGCCAGAGTTCACTGACACTGTCGTGGCGCGGCACGCGCGGGCGATACAGGCGGATATGCAGGCTCAGGTCCCAGCGCGGGTCACCGGCACGCACCAGCTTGCCGCTGGCGATTTCCTCTGCGGCCAGCCGCTGCGGCAACCAACCGATGCCATAGCCCTGCAACACCAGCGCCTTGATGTTGGCCGCCTGGATATTCTCGTTCATGGTGACCAGATGCGCCTGAATCGGGACCTGAGCGAGATGGGCCATCAGTGAGGTGGCGATGACGGCGCGCGGATGCGGGCTGATGAACGGCAGCGGATTGCGCCGCGTGCCCGGCAACTGATGACGGGGATTGCCATCCGCGCCAGGCGCGCACAGCGGAATGAAGGTTTCTTCGCCGACCACCAGGTATTGGTAACTGTCCAGCTCAAAGCCCAGGTCCACCCGTGCCTGGGGCCAATAGCACAGCGCCAGATCACATTCGCCGCGATCCAGCCCGTGGAAGTAGTCGGCCGCCAGCCAGCCGGTGGCACGCAGATAGGGCAGCACCTGTTCACGCAGCTGAAGCTGATCGAGCCAATCAGGCAGGAAGTGCGACACCAGAGACTGCGGTGCTCCCAGCGATATCTTGCTGGCTTGCTGCTGGGCCATGTCCTGCAGGCGTTCGCGTGTGATGCGCACGCGCTCGGTGATCTGCTCGCACAGCTGGAGAAACTCGTCTCCGGCGGGAGTCAGCGACAGCGGCAGGGTCTGACGATTGATCAAGGTGGTGCCCATCTCCTCTTCCAGCAACTTGATGCGGCGGGAAAAGGTGGGCTGAGAGACATTCTGTGCATCGGCTGCCCGCGAGAAATGTCGGGTCTGAGCCAGAACGATGAAATCTTCGAGCCAGCGAATTTCCATGTAATCGGAGTGCCTCGTCGGCCTGGAAACAGGCCATGTCAGGAGGTCGGGCGCACATCTCTTCGGACGTGTCACACCAGAGTATCTTGGGGATGCGTCATCGGGGCCCGGTGCCACGCTGAATCTTCTTCAAGCATCGTGGGCAATGGCGCCAATTGACCTGTTGGTCAGTGATGGATGTGCGAAATCTTGCCCACACAAAACGCGAGATGCAATCGTCAATGAGCGCAAGACGCAAGGTTGCCGATGACAATGGCAACCTTGCGCGGTCTTTCCTTGCTTGGGGCCGGAAACGCAATGATCGATGGCGCCCATCACATCGCCGTCATCACTTTCGTCACTGCCATCACTTCAGTCGATGCGGCCTTCTTCCACGGCGTGGCAGGCGACCTGAGCAGTTTCCGTGGCGATCAGGCGCGGAATCTCCGTACGGCAACGCTGATTGGCATGCGGACAACGGCCATGGAAGACACAACCCGAAGGCAGATTGACCGGCGTCGGCACCTCGCCCTCGAGGCGAATGTGATTGGGCTTGTCATCGTGCAGGCGTGGGATCGCCGACATCAACGCCTGGGTGTAGGGGTGACGCGGGCGGGCGAACAGTGAACGGGTGTCCGCCAGCTCGCACAGCGTGCCCAGATACATCACCGCAACGCGGGTGCCGAAGTGCTCGACCACGGCCAGGTCGTGGGTGATGAACAGATACGTCAGGTTGCGTTGCTCCTGCGCCTCCATCATCAGGTTGAGCACCTGCGCCTGGATCGACACGTCCAGCGCCGAGATCGGCTCATCGGCGACGATGAATTCCGGGTCCACCGCCAGCGCGCGGGCGATCGAGATACGCTGACGCTGGCCGCCGGAGAATTCGTGCGCGAAGCGCTTGCCCCAGTCGGGGTCGATGCCCACCGAGCGCATCACCTCCTCGATCTTGTCGCGCACCTCGCCATCCTTGAGCGTCGGCTGATGGAAGCGCAGCGGCTCCTCCAGCGTCTGCTGGATGGTCATGCGCGGATTCAGCGACGCATAGGGATTCTGGAAGATCATCTGCATGCGACGGCGGTAGGGCAGCAGGTCCCGCGGGGCCATATTGTCGATGCGGGTGCCGTCAAAACGGATCTCGCCACCACTGGGCTTGAGAAGCCCCATCACCGTGCGCGCGACCGTCGACTTGCCACATCCGGATTCCCCGACCACGCACAGCGCCTCACCGCGTTTGACGTCCAGCGTGACGCCATTGATGGCGTGCACGTATTCCTGCTTGCGACGCAGACGTCCCTTCTCGAAGGTCAGCTGTTCGAGAAAGTCGCCGGACAACGAGAAGCGCTTCTCGAGATCACGGATTTCCACCAGGGTTTCGCCAAGCTCGGCGCTATCCACACGGGTGGAGGCCTGGGAGGAGGACTGAGCGTCCTTCAGAATTGCCGCGCTCATGCGTTCACCTCCGTGCGGTGGCTGTCAGTGGGAGTGGCGCCATTGCCGTTGGCATCGGTGAAGATCGGGGTCCAGCGCTCGCCGGCCACCATGGCATCGACCATATGACAGGCCACCTTGCAGTTGCCGGAATGGGCAAAGGCCGGCACCTTCTCGAGGCAGATATTCGCCGCGAAGTCACAGCGCGGATTGAAGGCGCAACCGGCCGGAATCTTGGTCAGGGTCGGCATCGAGCCACGAATCTGGTTCAGACGGCTGCCCGGAGTGGCCATCTGGGGCAGGGCGTTGATCAGCCCCTGGGTGTAGGGGTGCTGAGCATCATTGATGATCTCGCGGGTCGGCCCCTGCTCGATGACGCGCCCGGCATACATCACCAGGGTGCGCTGGGTGACCTGGCTGACCACGCCCAGGTCGTGGGTGATCAGGATCAGCCCGACGTTGTGCTTCTCGCACAGCAGCAGCAACAGCTCCATGATCTCGGCCTGGATGGTCACATCCAGCGCGGTGGTCGGCTCATCGGCGACGATGATGTCCGGGTCCAGCAGCAGCGCGATGGCGATGATGATGCGCTGACGCATGCCGCCGGACAGCTCATGGGGGTACTGATCCAGGCGTTTTTCCGGTGAGGGAATGAAGACCTGATTGAGCTTGTGCAGGGCGATGGCGCGCGCATCCTTGCGGGAGATGCGGCGGTGCGCCTTCAGGCACTCGATCATCTGCTCGCCGATGGTCAGCACCGGATTGAGCGTCATCATCGGGTCCTGGAAGATCATCGAGATGCGGTTGCCGCGAATCGACTGCATCGCCTTGGGCTTGAGGGTGTTGAGCACTTCGCCATCGAACTTTATCTCGCCGCCGGCGATGTAGCCGGGCTTGGCGATCAGATTCAGGATGGTGAAGGCCGCGACCGACTTGCCGGCCCCCGATTCACCGACGATTCCCAGACGCTCACCGCGTTCCAGGGTGAAACTGACGTCGCGCAGGGCGCGCACCTCACCGCCTCGCATGGCGAAGCGGACGTCGAGGTTGTTGACTTCAAGTAGTGCCATTGTCTTGACTCCTCTCGGCTTCAGCCCTTGTAGAGACGCGGGTTCATGACATCACGCAGCCAGTCGCCCAGCAGGTTGATGACCAGGACCAGCACGATCAGCACGCCACCGGGGATCAGCGTGATCCACCAGCTACCTGACTGCAGGTAGTCGAAGCCGGACTTGATCAGTGACCCCAGCGACGGCTGGGTCTCCGGCATGCCGAGACCGAGGAAGGACAGCGCCGCCTCCGAGATGATCGCGTTGGCGATCTGCACCGTGGAGATGACGAAGATCGGCGACAGGGTGTTGGGCAGGATGTGACGGAACATGATGCGACGGGAGCGGAAGCCCATCACCCGCGCGGCATCGACGTATTCCTTGTTCTTCTCCGCCAGCACCGAGGCGCGGACGGTACGCGCATACTGTGGCCATTCCGCCAGACCGATGATCAGGATCAACAGGATCAGCGCGTAGTCCGAGAAGGCGGCGCCACCGAAGGTCGCCTTGATGATGGCACCCACCACGATGGCCACCATCAGGGTCGAGAACGACAGCTGGATATCGGCCATGCGCATCAGGAAGGCATCGATACGCCCGCCCAGATAGCCCGCCAGCAGCCCGAAGGTCACGCCAAGCAACGCCTGCAGGATGACCGCGCCGAAGCCGATCAACAGCGACACGCGCGTGCCGTAGAGAATGGTGGAGAGCAGATCACGCCCCTGAGCATCGGTGCCCAGCAGGAAGGCCGGATCACCGCCCGCCATCCACGCCGGCGGCAGCTCCGAGTTCATGATGTCGATGCTGGCCAGGTCATAGGGATCAGCCGGGGCGATCCACGGCGCGAGGAAGGCCCCGAGCACCATGGCGATGAACACCAGCAGACAGGCCTGAGCCATCCAGTCGCGCTTGAAGCTGTAGACCAGATAGGACTCGCGGAAACGCTGCCAACGGCCGGGGACCACGATGGAGCTGGTCTTCGGGGTGACGGGCGCGTTGCTCGATTGGGTATTGGATTGGCTCATGCCGGTTTCCCCGCAAGCTTGACGGTGGGGTTGACCAGTCCGTAGATCAGATCGACGAGGGTGTTGGTGATCACGAAGATCACGCCGACCATCATCAGGTAGGCCACGATCAGCGGGATGTCGGAGCGGGTGATGGCCTCGAGGAACATCAGGCCCATGCCCGGCCACTGGAAGACGGTCTCGGTCAGGATGGTGTAGGCGACCATGGTGCCGATCTGCACGCCGCCGACGGTGATCACCGGCAGCATGGTGTTCTTCAGTGCGTGCAGGAAGTAGATACGCTTGAGGCCGATGCCCTTGGCGCGTGCGAACTTGATGTAGTCCGACTGCAGCACTTCCATCATCTCGGCACGAATCAGGCGGATGAACAGCGGCAGCATGATCGAGGCCAGCGAGATGGCCGGCAGCACCAGGTGCCAGAGGCCGTCGGCGGTGAAGAAGCCGCTCGACCAGGTGCCCGCGACGTGCACCAGCTCACCGCGCCCGTAGGAGGGCATGCCGCCATCGGTGGACAGCATGCCGTTCAGGACACTGCCCCAGGTGGTGTCGCTGGGGAACCAGTCCACCGTCACGCCGATCGCGAACAGCTGAATCAACACGATGGCGGTCAGGAAGACCGGCACCGAGATACCGATGATCGAGGTACCCATGAACAGGCGTGACAGCCAGTTACGCGGGCGAATCGCCGCGAACACCCCGATGGGAGCCGAGAGCAGGATGATGATCAGGCTCGAGGCCATCACCAGCTCCAGCGTGGCGGGCAGGTGCTTGAGAATCACCTCGGTCGCCGGCTGCTTGTAGAAGTACGAGTTGCCGAGATCGCCCTGCAGGGCATTGCCGGCAAAACGCAGATATTGGGTGATGAAGGGGTCGTTGAGGCCCATTTCATCGCGCATGACTTCACGCTGGGCTTCCGACACGGCCTGGCCGGTCATCTCGCGCAGCGGGTCGCCCAGGTTGTCCTGGATGGCGAAGCTGATGATGCTGATCACGAACATGACCAGTACGGCGTGCATCAGGCGTTTGATCAGAAAGGCAATCATGGATCGCCACCTTCCTCGTGAACATCACGGTCTCGCGCGCGTCGGCCATATCCATGCTGGCCGATCACGCTGGGTGTCAGGTATCCCGCCTGTCGCTGGCCAGTCATCGGGCACAGGCTCCCCAACCCATCACCGAGAGGCGATGACCAAGGGGGAAGAACAGGCGGGGGTAAGTCGTCACGTTCAGGTCAGCAGGGCAACCAGAGAGTTCGCTTAGGCTATCTCCGGTTGCCTGACTTGCCTGTCGCGAGGGGTGCGTGGCCAGGAACATGGCACTGAACGATGCAAGGCGGTTCAGTGCCTGTCACTCACTCACGGCGTGGGATCAGTCCTGCTCGATGACCAGATCCCCCAGGTACGGGAAGTTCATCACGTTCAGCACCGGCTCGATGTTGACGCCATCACGCGCGCCCCAGGCCAGGTTCTGCCAGTGCAGCGGCACGAAACCGGCATCGTCGTAGACGGCTTTCTCGGCGGCCTGCAGCATCTTGGCGCGCTTCTCGGTGTCGGTCTCCAGGTTGGCCTCGGTGACCATCTTGTCGACGTCCGGATTGCAGTAGTTGCCGGAGTTGTACTGACCGACACCGCTGTCGGCATCCGGGCAGAAGGTCAGGAATTCGAAGAAGTTGGCACTGTCTTCGGTGTCCGAGTGCCAACCGATCATCATCATGTCGGCCGCGCGCGCATCATATTCCGGCCAGTACTGGGCCTTGGGCAGGGTCTTCAAATCCACCGTGATGTTGATCTTGGCCAGCATAGAAGCCACGGCCTGGGCGATCTTGGCGTCGTTCACATAGCGGTTGTTGGGCGCCATCATGCTGATCTCGAAGCCATCCTCGTAGCCGGCTTCCTTCATCAGCTCCTTGGCCTTGGCCACGTCATAGCGCGGCGTCAGCTCGGGGTTGTGGCCCTGATAGCCATCCGGCGACATCTGGGCGGCGGGGGTCGCAAATCCTTTCATCAGCTTCTGGGCGATGCCTTCCTGATTGATGGCGTAGTTGACGGCCTGACGGACGCGCTTGTCCTTGAAGGCTTCGACACGCTCCTGGTTCATCTGGAAGGTGATGATGCGGGTGCCGCCCATCTCGACCAGGTGCACGCCGTCTTGCTTGCGAATGCGTTCCAGATCGGTCGGCGGTACCGGCGCGATGAAGTCCATGTCGCCCGACAGCAGCGCCGCGACACGCGTGGCGTTTTCCTTGATCGGCGTCAGCACGATGTCATCGACGTTACCCGGCGATTCGGTATCCCAGTAATCCTCGAAGCGCTCGAAACTGATCTTCACGCCCTGCTGTCGGTCCGAGACCTTGTAGGGGCCCGTGCCGGACTCGTTGCGTGAGGCGAAGGTGTTGGCCGCCTTGGCGATCTCATCCTTGGCCTTGCCGTCTTCGGTCTCGCCGGAATAGAACTCACTGTCCATCGGGAAGATGTAGGTGGCGGCATTCAGCACCAGCGGGAAGGGCTTGTCCGTCACCAGATCCACGGTGTAGTCATCGACGGCCTTGACGTCGGTGAACGGCGCGAAGATGGCCTTGAAGTCGGCACTCTTCTTGAGGCGCTCGATGGTCCAGACCACATCCTTGGCGGAGAAGTCATTGCCGGAGTGGAACTTGACGCCTTCGCGCAGGTGGAAGCGCATGGTGTTGTCATCGACACGCTCCCAGCTCTTGGCCAGGCGGCCATCGAAGCCGAGGTCCTTGTTCCAGCGAATCAGCGGGTCGTAGACCATGTGCGACAGCTGCAGGGTGCCGCCGGAGAGCTGTTCGTGGATATCGAGGGTCACGGGGTCAGCGTCGTAGGCCATGCGCAGGGTGACGTCTTCGGCCATTGCCGGAGCCGCCATGGCCAATGTCGCGCTGCCGATCAGCGCACACAGGGTCTTCTTGGGCAAGAGAGACTGGAGGGCATTCTGACGGGTCATGAGCATCCCTTTGCTTGTGTAGTTTGATTGTTGTTGTGGCGATCCGGCGCGGCTGTCGAGGCAGACACGCAGGATGCGTTCTAACAGTAGAGAGTCACTTGGTCGCGGGACAATCGAAATGTTGAGTAGCCGGATGCAGGTGGTGAATAGCCTTTTCCTGACCACGCAACGTCATCCAGGCTGGTGCAGGGCGCGAGATCGACGAAGCGACACCCCGGATGTCACACGCCAACGCCATCTCTCTCATCAACAAAGCCGTGAGCTAGGCGCGTCTCCTGTCGAGGCAATGCGGTGCGATTCAGTCCTTTCATATGCTGGGCAAGCCGCCGTGACACTGGTCTGCCTCGTTCACGCTGCAAGCCTTCATGACAAGCAAATCCCAATAGAATCAATCATCTGAGACAGATGTAATAATCGAGGTCTTGCAAGTTCTTGGGACGCGGTGTGGCGGTTGTGTATATCAGTTCCGTCAGCCGACAGCGCCTGATTGAGAGACATTGCGTACGCTGAATACCGCCAATCCGGCTTCATGCCACCTGGCGATAAACAGGAACCATCAGCGGTAGAAAAGCCGACAGGATAGGCAGTAATTTTCCAATGCGTGCAGTCTCTGCACTTGATTGGTGCGCCTAGCGTTCTGCGACCAAAGTTGCGCCTCAGAGGCCCTCCACGAAGGCCTGCAAGGGCGATACTGCGCAGTAAAATTCCCGAACGCTGCGCTAAAAACACGTGAAAGACTTTCCAGCGCCGGTGACTGCCAGCCTGATTCCATTCGATAGACGCCAAGGCAGTCGATGCAGGAAAGCACTGACAGGGGGAGAAAGGCCTGGAGGGTCGGTCTTGATATGAGGGAGGCCTGAAACGCGACGCGCCTCCCGAGTGGGAGGCGCGTTGGAGGGCACTGAGGTTGCTACCGGCATCCTGCAGCACCGGCAGCTTGATCAGGTCGGCCTGATCAGTCCTGCTGCGGCAAAGGCTCGATGCGGTCCACACGATACAGCTGCGGCACCTGTGACAGGTTGCTGATGGTGCAATCGAGGTTGTTCACTCGACCATCGGACAGGCCGTAGACCCAGCCGTGCACTTCCAACTTCTGACCGCGCTCCCAGGCACGCTGCAGGATCTTGGTTCTGGCCAGGTTCTGCACCTGAGAGCGGACATTGAGTTCGCACATGCGATCGACCTGCTCATCCAGTGGCAGGTCCTTGAGCTCGTCATAGTGCAGGTTGTAGAGCTCACGCAGGGTGTGCAGCCAGTAGTCGACCATGCCATTGTCACCGCCGGTGATCGAGGCACGCACGCCACCACAACCGTAATGGCCGACGATCATGATGTGTTCGACCTTCAGGACATCGACGGCGTACTGGATCACCGACAACGCGTTCATGTCGTTGTAGTGGATCAGGTTGGCGACATTGCGATGCACGAAGACTTCGCCGGGCGGCAGGTCGATGATCTGGTTGGCCGGTACGCGGGAATCCGAGCAGCCGATCCACAGAAAGTCAGGATTCTGCTGGTCCGAGAGGCGCTTGAAGAATTCAGGGTCGCGCTCGGTCATGGATTCAGCCCAGACCTTGTTTTGCTCAAGCAGCTTTTCGATATTGCTCATGGCAGGGAGACCACTTTTTCAAATGACGGGGGCAGGGGACGGTTGTCGCACAGGGGCGTTGGCCGTGATGCCTCTCGGGCGCAGAGCCTCTTGGCTCAGACCCACGAGGCAGGCATTCACGGCAGCGTCAGGCAAGACGTCAGAGCACTAAGATTACGAGCGACAGTGTTACGAGCAACAATGTTACGCGCCCGCGGAGCGCTCCGCCAATGACGGTGCTAGCCCCTGTGCCAGCACGTTGTAACTTTTGTCTAACATGCTTGTTGGACATATTTACCGTGTCAGAGGCCACAGGGTCAACCTGAAGGCCGATACGCGGGTAACCGTGCCCAGCGACACGGGACTCCCGAGGCCGCGCGAGTCCTGATACCATGTGGCCAATTCATCAAGGAGATTCCCGTGACCGATCAGACCCATCAGCCTGCGACAGGCCAGTTTGACTTCGACCTGTTCGTCATTGGTGCCGGCTCCGGCGGCGTTCGTGCTGCCCGGACCGCCGCCGCGACCGGCGCCCGCGTTGCCGTGGCAGAAGACCGCTACCTCGGCGGTACCTGTGTCAATGTCGGTTGCGTGCCCAAGAAGCTCTACTCCTACGCTGCCCACTACCATGATTCATTCAAGGACAGCGCCGGCTTCGGTTGGGATCTGGGCGACGCCCCGCGCTTTGACTGGGCGACCCTGCGTGATCGCAAGACCGCCGAGATCTCTCGTCTGAACGGCATCTATCGCAATCTGCTCAACAATTCCGGTGCCACGCTGATCGAAGGCCGTGCCAGCATCGCCGATGCCAACACCGTCGTCGTCAATGGCGAGCGTCACACTGCGGCCAAGATTCTGGTCGCCACCGGTGGCTGGCCGTTCCTGCCGGACTTCCCGGGTCGTGAACATGCGCTGGATTCCAACCGCATCTTCGATCTGGAAAGCTTCCCGAAGCGCTTCTTCGTCATCGGTGGCGGCTATATCGCGGTCGAGTTCGCCAGCATCTTCAATGGTCTGGGTGCCGAGACGCACCTGAGCTATCGCGGTGACCTGTTCCTGCGCGGCTTCGACAACGAAGTGCGCGAGTTCACGCGTGACGAGATGGCCAAGAAGGGCGTCAACCTGCACTTCAACACCACTGTCGAGTCCATCGACAAGCAAGGCGATGTCTACAGCGTGCGCCTGAGCGATGGCCAGGTGCTGGAAGTGGATTGCATCCTCGCCGCCACCGGTCGCAAGCCGAACATCGAAGGCCTGGGGCTGGAGAATGTCGATGTGGCGCTGAATGTCGATGGCACCGTGCGCGTCAACGAGCGCTTCGAGACCACCACCCCATCCATCCTCGCGCTGGGTGACATCATCGGTGGCCCGGAACTGACGCCGGTGGCCCTTGAAGAAGCCATGCACCTGGTGCGTGCGCACTTCGGCGACGGCGTCGTGGGTGGCCTGGACTACGACAGCATCGCGACAGCGGTCTTCTGTCATCCGAACATCGGTACCGTCGGCCTCAGCGAGGAAGCGGCGCGCGAGAAGTTCGACAGCATCCGCGTCTACACCGCTGACTTCCGTCCGCTCAAGCACACCCTGTCCGGCAGCGATGAGCGCAGCCTGATGAAGCTGATCGTCGATGACGCCAGCGACAAGGTCGTCGGCGTGCACATGGTCGGTGATGAAGCCGGTGAGATCATGCAGGGCATCGGTATCGCCGTGCGTGCCGGCCTGACCAAGGCCGACTTCGACCTGACCGTGGGCATTCACCCGACGGCAGCGGAAGAGTTCGTCACCATGCGCAGTGTCACGCGCACCTGACAAGCCAGTCGAATAGACGGCTCGTCGAAATGACTGAGCTTCGGAAAGGCTGAACGTCGAAATAGACCGTCGAAAACAAAACGCCCCACGGCCTTGCCGTGGGGCGTTTTTGCATGCGTCTTCTGCGTGCCCACGCGCAATTGGACTGCGAAAGGGGAATCATGGTTACTGAGTAACGTTGCAGGTTACACAGTCAGCAGCAGCGACTATCTGAATCCGCGCTGAAAGTTGCACGCAATGAGGAAGCGGCAATCCTCGTCTGGCGAGGGACAAGTCGCTGTCTGCGCAGTTCACTGCCAACACCTACACCTTTCGTAGCATAAAGCATGACAAGCTGGTACTCGCGCACTTCAGCTATGCTAGTCTCAGTGCAGCGTTATGCACCTCAAATTACTGAAATATCAGCCATGTGGCAGTGGATAAGCCTGAAAATCGGCCTGTTTCACACGCGATACAAGCAAGGGCCTGGCCGGTATCGAGGTGCACGACGGCAAGACCAATAACAAGCCAGCAAAGGGAGTTTCAACATGACCATGATCAAGAAGTCGCTGACAGCGGCGGTCGCGACCGCAGGTCTTGGCCTGATGGGGATCTCCGGAGGCGCCAGCGCCGCCGAGCAGACCTTCGTAACCATCGGCACCGGCGGTGTAACAGGCGTTTACTATCCGGCTGGTGGTGCAATCTGCCGCTTGGTCAACCGTGGCAAGGCCGAACATGGCATTCGCTGCAGCGTCGAGTCCACGGGCGGTTCCGGCTACAACCTGAACAGCATCCGTACCGGCGAGCTGGACATGGGCGTTGCCCAGTCTGACGCGCATTACAATGCCTATGAAGGCAAGGGCGATTTCGAAGACTTCGGCCCGAACAAGGACCTGCGTTCACTGTTCTCCCTGCACCCGGAACCGTTCACCGTCGTCGCCCGCAAGGACAGCGGCGTGACCGAGTTCGATCAGCTGGAAGGCAAGCGCATGAACATCGGCAACCCGGGTTCCGGTCAGCGCTCGACCATCGACACTCTGCTGTCCTCTCAGGACAAGGACACCAGCGTGTATTCCGTGGCCTCCGAGCTCAAGGCCTCCGAGATGTCTTCCGCACTGTGTGACAACAAGATCGACGGCTACGTCTACGTCGTGGGTCACCCGTCCGGTTCCATCAAGGAAGCGACCACCACCTGTGACGCGAACATCGTCAATGTCACCGGCGACGCCGTCACCAAGCTGGTCGAAGAGAAGCCTTACTTCTCCGTCGCGACCATCCCGGGTGGCATGTACCGCGGCAACGATGACGACGTGACCACCTTCGGTGTCCGCGCCACCATCGTCTCCAGTGCCGAAGTCGAAGACCGCGTCGCCTACGAAGTGGTCAAGGCCGTGTTCGACAACTTCGATCAGTTCCAGCGCCTGCACCCGGCGTTCCAGGTCCTGAAGAAGGAAGAGATGGTCAATGCTTCCCTGACGGCGCCGCTGCACGATGGCGCCAAGCAGTACTACAAGGAAGCTGGCCTGCTGAGCGAGTGACATGCCCTGCGCGCCTCGCCTGTGAGGCGCCGTGCATGAACGCTCACCCTGCGCTCAGGGAGCCGAGCACAGGGAGCACAGGGAATTCCCGGAGACCGCACTCGTTGCGGTCTCCGTGCTTGTGGAAAGTCTGCATTCCCGGGCGGCCACTTAGGTCGTGCAGGAAAAGGTCGAGCAGGGAAAGCGCAGCAGAGACACCCGCCGTCAGCGCGCCGCCAAGACTTGCCTGCGAGTGGCGAGTGGCAAGTAGCAAGTGGCGTGACGGCAGCCGCAGCATGGACAAGCGTAACCAGGCAAGGTCTCACGCTCGTCACGAGCCTAGCTCGCTGCCCGTTCAGGACATCGTTCAGATAATTTGCGCCCTGATCGGGTGAATCAATGGAAACATCTGTCAGGCCGGACATACTGAAGACGTAACCAGCTTGATAAGCATGTGGTTGAGCAGGGCCTTCTGGTCGAGCAAGAAGGTGACCTGTCAGCCATCGCCTGACTCGCGTACCGGATCACAAAAAATGACCAAAACCCAAACTGCAGCAACGTCTCAGGCGCCAGACGCCGAGACGCATCATGATGCTGAAGTCCTCGAGATGCTGGAGTCGGAAACCGGCGGCCGTCATCCCGTGGGCTTCGTGGGCCGCCACTTCATGTGGCTGATTCCACTGGCATGGTCGTTGTTTCAGCTTTACCACGCCTCGCCGCTGTCACTGCTAAATTCCGACACCGCGCGCGCCGTGCATCTCTGTTTTGCCATCTCGCTGGCCTTCGTGGCGTACCCGGCCTACAAGGGCGCTCCCGCCAATCGCATTCCCCTCTATGACTGGGCCCTGGCGATCTTTGCCGTGGCGGGTGTCGCCTATGTGCTGATCTTCAGTGATGAACTGGCACGTCGCGCTGGCGCCTATACCACCGTGGACCTGGTGTTCTCGGGGATTGGCCTGGTCTTACTGCTGGAAGCCACGCGTCGCGCACTCGGGCCGCCCCTTGCGGTCGTCGCCAGCGTCTTTCTGCTCTACAGCCTGTTCGGCGCCTACATGCCCGATGTCATCGCGCATGCCGGGGCCAGCCTCAACAAGCTGCTCGGCCACCAGTGGCTGACCACGGAAGGGGTATTCGGGGTCGCGCTCGGCGTTTCCACCGACTTCGTGTTCCTGTTCGTGCTGTTCGGTGCCTTGCTGGAACGCGCTGGCGCCGGCAACTACTTCATCCGCATGGCCTTCTCCATGCTCGGCCACATGCGTGGCGGACCGGCCAAGGCCGCCGTCGTCGCCTCTGGCCTGTCCGGCATCATCTCCGGCTCCTCCATCGCCAACGTCGTCACCACCGGCACCTTCACCATCCCGCTGATGAAGAAGGTCGGCTTCCCGGCCACCAAGGCGGGCGCCGTGGAAGTGGCCGCGTCCACCAATGGCCAGCTGACGCCGCCGATCATGGGCGCCGCGGCCTTCCTGATGGTCGAATATGTCGGCATTCCTTACCTTGACGTCATCAAGCATGCCTTGCTGCCGGCATTGATCTCCTACATCGCCCTGATCTACATCGTGCACCTGGAAGCGTGCAAGGCCGGCATGGAAGGCCTCAAGCGCACCCAGAAGACCAGCATGATCGCGACCTTGCTGACCTTCCTGACCGTCTTCATCGGCATGGGAATACTCACGCTGGTCGTCTACTACGGCATCGGCTGGATCAAGACCCTGGCGGGGGATGGCGCGGTCTGGATCGTGCTGCCGCTGCTGCTGGCCTCCTATGTGGCACTGATCGCCTATTCAGCACGCTTCCCGGAACTTGGGGAAGGCGACATCGATGAACTGCCGCCGGTCGGCCCGACCGTCAAGGTCGGTCTCTACTTCCTGCTGCCGGTCGTGGTGCTGGTGTGGTGCCTGACCGTCGAGCGCATGTCACCGGGGCTATCGGCCTTCTGGGCCGTGCTGTTCATGATCTTCATCACCGTGACCCAGCGTCCGCTGGTGGCCATCTTCCGCAAGGAAGGCAATGTCGGCGGCGCCGCACAACGCGGTGGCGAAGACCTCTTCCATGGCCTGGTGATCGGTGCCAAGAACATGATCGGCATCGGTGTGGCCACCGCGGCGGCAGGTATCGTCGTGGGCACCGTGACCCTGACCGGGCTGGGCCTCAAGATGACCGCCTTCGTCGAGTTCATCTCGGCCGGCAACCTGATGCTGATCCTGATCTTCACTGCCGTGATCAGCCTGATCCTGGGCATGGGCCTGCCGACGACCGCCAACTACATCGTCGTCTCGACGCTGATGGCGCCGGTCATCGTCAATCTGGGCGCGGAAAACGGCTTGATCGTGCCGCTGATCGCCGTGCACCTGTTCGTGTTCTACTTCGGGATATTGGCCGATGACACGCCACCGGTGGGGCTAGCCGCCTTCGCGGCGGCCGCGATCGCCAAGGCAGACCCGATCAAGACCGGTATCCAGGGCTTCACCTACGATATCCGCACCGCGATCCTGCCGTTCATGTTCATCTTCAATACCAACCTGTTGCTGATGAACATCGACAGCTACTGGCACCTGGCGATCACGGTGGCCTCGGCCGTCGCGGCGATGCTGGTCTTCGCGGCGGCGACGCAAGGCTACTGGCTGACGCGTACGCGCTGGTACGAGACCATCGGTCTGCTGCTGATCACCTTCACGCTGTTCCGTCCGGGTTACTGGTGGGACATGATCTATCCGCCCACCACCATGGCCGCGCCGCAGCAGATCGAGACGCTGATCGCCGAAGCGCCGGTGGACAGCAAGCTGCCGATTCACGTCTCGGGCATCAACCTGGATGGCGACGAGGTCTCCAAGACCGTATTGCTACCGGTCTCTGATGCCGAGAGTGGCGAAGCCCGTCTGACCGATGTCGGTCTGACGCTGGATATCAGCGACGAGCAGGTGCTGGTCAGCATGATCGAGTACGGCAGCGTGGCACAGCAGGCCGGCATCGATTTCGACTACACCATCGATGGCATCCAGCAGACGGCTGAGCGTCCGCCGAAGGAAATCGCCATGCTGCCGGCACTGGCATTGCTGTGGTTGATCGGCTTCCTGCAGGTACGTCGACGCCGTCAGCAACCCGCCGTTGCCTGACGCCGACGCGCTATCCGCGCGACAAGATAGCGTTTGAGCGCCACCCCTCACGGCCGATGCCGTGAGGGGATAAACAAAAGCCGCCCCCGAGATGCTCGGTGGGCGGCTTTTTCATGCCTGCGGCGCTGACTTATACCGGAGGCGCTGACTTTGCCTGCGGCGCGGCTGGCTCTCTCTACTGCCAGGTGGCGCTGCTCAGCATGATGCGTCAGGCACAAGGCAAGAGGGCATTTCATGAGGGAGCAACAGTATGCGCCTGCCTTGCGTGACCTGTCTGCAAGGCTAGCGTGAAATATGAACGCGTTTTTGCAACACGATCGACATATTCATCATGCTAGCTTCAAGGGGCACACTCCAACGGAAGGCATGTCGCCAATGGTAAGAGTCGAGAAGCAGTCCCGTCGTCTGTACGTCCTCGATACCAACGTGCTGATTCACGACCCCTCAGCCCTGTTCCAGTTTGACGAGCATGATGTCGTCATCCCGATGACGGTGCTGGAGGAGCTGGACAAGCACAAGAATGGCAACAAGGAGATTGCCCATACCGCCCGCCAGATCAGCCGCACGCTGTCCGATCTCACCGCGGATGTCACACCTCAGGAAATCCTGCGTGGAATTCCGCTCCCGCCTTCCATGAATGGCGCGGGCAACCTTCACTTCCTCTCCGGCCATGTCGATCAGAGCGACGCCTGTGCCGACAATCGCATTCTCGCCGAGACTCGCAGCCTGTCTGCACGCTGCCAGGACGCCTCGGTCATCCTGGTGACCAAGGACATCAATCTACGCATCAAGGCCGCCGCCCTGGGCATGGCGGTGGAAGACTATCTGACGGATCGCGCCTTCACCGACAGCGACGCCATGATCGAAGGCGTCAAGCTCTTTCATGAGGCCGGCCACGACGGCCAGGGCGTCTGGGACGACATGCAGGTCGATGTCACCGTCACGCGCGAGCACCATCGCACCTTCTATGAGCTGTCAGGCCAGATGCCCAAGGACTGGTACCCGGGCATGCTGATCGCGGATTGCGATGGGGATGATGGCGCCAGCTTCGAGGCCATCGTGCGCGAGCTGGAGCACGACTATGCACGCCTGGAAGTGCTGCAGAACTATCGCAACGAGCGCAGCGCCTGGGGGGTGAATGCCCATGACAGTCGCCAGAACTTCGCCCTCAACCTGCTGATGGACGACAGCGTCGACATGGTGTCGATCGCGGGCAGCGCAGGCACCGGCAAGACCTACATGACGCTGGCTGCCGCGTTCGAGCAGACACTGGAGAAGAAGCGTTTCGAGCGCATCATCTTCACCCGCGCGCCGATCGCGATGGGCGAAGAGATCGGCTTTCTGCCCGGCACCGAAGAAGAGAAGATGTCGCCGTGGATGGGGGCCTTCCACGACAATATGGACAACCTGCTGCGCAAGGAGGGAGAAGGCACCAGCGCCTGGAACGAGGAGGCCACGCGCGCCTGGATCGGCAATCGCGTCCAGATTCGCTCACCGTCCTTCATGCGTGGCCGCACGCTGAGCGACACCTTCCTGATCATCGATGAAGCCCAGAACCTGACGCCCAAGCAGCTCAAGGGCCTGCTGACACGGGCGGGCGCCAACACCAAGGTGGTACTGCTGGGCAATGTGGGTCAGATAGACACTCCCTACCTGACCGCCAACACCTGCGGCCTTGCGGTGGCAGTGCAGCGCTTCAGCTCGTGGCCGCATGCCAGTCATGTGACACTCAAGTGCGTCGAGCGCTCACGTCTGGCGCTGGTCGCGGAAGAGCTGCTGTGAGGTGTTCGCCACACTTTTGACAACCTGATAGTCACCCGATGGCGTCGCCATCACGACACTGACGGCTCTGATATCACGAGCTTGCTATCATGAGATTGACATCACGAGAATGAGAACTCGACAGCACTGACAAAAAACGCCGCCCTGATGGGCGGCGTTTTCGTGTGCATTACGTCATGTCAGTCACGGTGATCACGCCGCAAGTGCGTGGCGATCACCCGACAAGGCTTTCAGCATACGAAGGGCGGCAAGGGCGCAAAGGCCAGGCGTTCCTTGAGCAGCTTGTTCTCGTGTGTCAGCTGGCCGAGCTGGGCCTCCAGGCGTGAGTATTCCGCCGAGGAGTGCTCCAGTTGCGCGCGCATGTCCTTGAGCTCCGTCTCGCGCTGCTGGCGAGCCGAGGTCTCCTCAAAGCGGCGACGTTCTTCTTCCTGCAGCTGCTTGCGTTGCTCGGCCGCCTGGGCATCGAGACGCTCGACGCGCTTCTCGAGCTGCTCCTGACGGCGCCGATGCTGCTTGTCGAGCTCGCTCTTCTCGAGGCGTGCATCATCCAGCATCTTCATCAGGCGCGTTTCACTGGCTTCATGACGCGCCTCTTCCTGCGCCAGACGCTCCTTCCACTCGCTTTCCTGCGCCTGAATCGCCTGCTGATGACGCTCATGGTCCACTTCGCGCGTGCGCTCCATGGCCGCGATATCTTCCTGAGCCAGGGACAGACGCTTTTCGAGCTTGTCCTGCAGCTGCTGCCAATGCTCCTGCTCATTGGTCAGCGTCGCCAAGGCCTGCACGCGCTCTTCAAGGCGCGCCTGCACCTGGGCCAATTGCTCTGACAGGGCGCTGAGACGCTGTTCGGCATCTTCCGCACGGCGCTGTGCCTGCGCTTCGGCCTCACGCGCCTCGACGGTCTGTTTGTCCGCTTCCTGGCGATAATGCACCAGGCTTTCATTGGCCAGTGACTGCGCCTCCTTCCAGACCGTGGCCAGGGTCTCGGTGAGACTGTCAGGCATGGCCTGGCTCAGCGGCTCATCACGCTTCTCGGCGCGCCGCTGGCGCCAGTCACGCAGGTGATCGCTGATGGTGGTGAAGCTGCCGGTCCCCAGCACTTCACGAATCTTCTGCACGCTCGGGGCCTCGCCCCGTGCCATCAGTGACTCGATGGCTCGTTGTACATCCTCGTACTGGACGCCAGTGCGCGCCATGGGAATCTCCGTCCGTAGTCCGTCATTGATACGTCGTCAGTCGTTGCTGCTTGACCGCCATTACGCCACGAAGCGCGGCCAACTACCACTCTCCAGCACGCGCTCTCATACACGTAAAGGCAGCGGATGGGCCACGTCATCTGGCGAGAGCAATACCTTGGATGCCGCTCGCCTTCTTCTGCCATCAATCCACCCCCAGCCTGGTGCCCATCTTAGCGATGTTTTCTGACAAGATAAAGATAATTACATATTACGTAATACGTAATTTACGATACGGTTAGAGCTATAAATTCATGATTACGCGCCTTATCTTGAATTATCATGACCATAACGTCACAATCAGCCCCGAGGACAGGCCAAGCCTGGACAGAACAGGGAAGGACAGCAGGGAAGGACAGAACAGGGAAGGACAGAACAGGGAAGGACAGAACAGGGGAGGGCAGAGCAGGAAAGGGCAGACTACAGAAGGACAGGGGCGCCACAGAGCGGCGTACGCCTGATATGACGCGCCAGACAGGCGAGAGGCAGCAATTGGAGTTGATCGGTGGAAGAAAGCACACAAGACGGCATCACCGCGCTGGTCGGGCATCTGGAGGGTGAGCTATCCAGAGCGCAACAGCATGCCCAGCTGACGGCCGCTGACGATCGCTCACTGATTCGCGCCCGCACGGATGTCGAAGCCGTGGCCGCCTGGCTCAACGAATATCGCCACAGCGCTCAGACGCTGCGCGCCTATCGCAAGGAGGCGGAGCGCCTGCTGCTATGGCTCAAGGCCGAGGGAGAGCAGGGCAGAGAGTCCGCCCTGGCCAGCCTGGATCGCGAACGCCTCGAGCACTTCGAAGCGTTTCTGGCCGACCCTCAGCCTGCAGAGGTCTGGATCGGCAGCGTGCGCGCCCGCAAGCATCCGCAGTGGCGACCCTTTCGCGGCCCGCTGGCCCCCGCCAGCCGCCGTCAGAGCCTGGTGATCCTGCAGGGCATGTATGCCTGGCTGATCGAGGCCGGCTACCTGTCACGCAACCCGTTCCGCCTGATGCGCGACAAGCGCCGCATGGACAACCGCACGCTGCGCATCGAACGCTATCTCGAGCGCCCGCTATGGGACTGGCTGTGGGGGCGTATCGAAGCGCATTGCGAGGAGCTGACACCGCTCGGTGCTTCACCTGAGGATGAGGTGTCCCGCGAGCGCTTCGTGGCCGAGCGCCAGCGCTTTCTGTTCGCGTTCGCCTATCTGATGGCGCCACGCATCGCGGAGATGGCCGCCGCGAGGATGGGCGATATCGTCAAACGGGAAGGCCAGTGGTGGTGGCGCGTGATAGGCAAGGGGGCCAAGCTGGCCGAGATTCCGCTGCCGCCGCCGATGCTCGAGGCGCTGGTTCGCTGGCGACGCCTGCGCGGGCTCAGTGATCTGCCGCAGGTGCTGCCCGCCGACGAGTCGCTGCCGCTGCTGGCGCGCCTGGATGGCACGACACCGCTCGGCGACAACCAGCTCTACCGCTTGATCAAGCAGACATTCTCACAGGCTGCCGCTGACATGCGCCAGCGAATCCAGAGTCCTGGCGACGCCAGCGAGCTGATGGCACGGACCCTCGATCAGGCAAGCCCTCACTGGCTGCGCCACACCGCGATCACCCATCAGGCACAGGCCGGGGTAGAGCTGCGCTTTCTGTCGCGCTCCGCCAGACACTCGCGACTGGATACGACATCGCGCTACCTGCACGCCGAGGACAGCGAGTGGCAGCAGCAGATGGCCAGACATTCGCTGGCGACGCCAGGCCATCCGCCTGAGGCGCCAGAACACGACTCATGAGCGCTGTCACCACGCTCAGGCCCCAAGGCGCCGTGCGTCCGGCGAGGTCAGGCGTTATCATGGCGACAGCGTATCTTCAGACACTTTGCAGTGACATCATCGGGAGTCAGCATGAGCGACGCGCAACAAGCGCAGGCGGAACTGGTCGAGGAATTCAGCTTCTTCGACAACTGGATGGACCGCTATCAGTACATCATCGACATGGGCAAGGCGCTGCCGGAATATCCGGAAGCCCTGAAAGGCCCTGAGACCAAGATCGACGGCTGCCAGTCCAACGTCTGGATTCATCCTGAAGTGCGTGGCGAAGGCAGCGAGCAGCGCCTGCATTTCCAGGCGACCTCGGACGCCGCCATCGTGGCAGGCCTGATCGCCGTGGTGCTGCGCATCTACAACGACCGGACGCCGCAGGAAATCGTCGCCACCCAGCCGACCTTCCTCAACGAGCTCGGCCTCGACAAGCACCTGTCGCCGACGCGCTCCAACGGCCTGCATGCGATGCTCAAGCGTATCTACGGCGTCGCCGAGCTGCACGCCAACGCCTGAGGCCTGTCGTCTGGGGGCAGATGCTTCAGGTCTGGGCCGACACGAGTAACGCAAGACGCCCGCCATTCCAGTCTCGAGATCTCGAGCGGAATGGCGGGCGTCTTTTTTTTGTGTCTTTCTAAATAATTTCTCAGGGCTTTCTCACCCAGGGCGTTCTCAGGGTAATTTCAGACTGTTCAGCAGGGCGTCTGCACGCCCTCAGCGATGCTCGCGCACTTCCAGCACATGCGTCATGGCCTGATGCTGACCATCCCAGACATAGCGCAGGTGCGGCCCCTGAATGGGAATGCTGACCGCCGGCGGACGCAGAATGGCAGCGCACTCGGCGCTTGCATCCACCTGAGCGTGGCGCACGCTGGGGTAGAGCAGGCCAAAGCTGCCAGTCTCTCGCAACCTGGCGGCAAAGGCCTGGCCGGCAGGGTAGCTGGCCATGTCTGGCTGACAGAGAGCGTCATGGCCCTCGCGAATGTCATGCAGTGGCTGCGTCACGCGATTGACGTAGCTGCGCATGGTCATTTCCTGACTGGGCTGCGCGGTATCGGCCAGAAAGCGCGCCATGTGGAAGCGGGTCTCGCTGATCGCGGTATCCAGCGTACTGGCGCAGTAATAGACCCCGAAACTGCCATCGGTGAAGCGCGAGGCACGCCCGATGTGCGTGAAGGCCGCCATCACCGGCGTGGAGCCCGGCCCGCTGATACGGTCTTGCGGTGCGACGCGACTCAGCTCGCCGGCTTCTTCGCGCAGACGATCATTGGTCAGCGCCTCAATGGCAAACGCCATCTCCAGCTCATCAGGCTCGAGAATGTCCTCGAATACCGAAATGGGCGGGAAGGCGCTGGAGATCACGCGCCAGGCGTTCTGCCAGTCCGGCAGCGTCAGCGCGGGCAGGGCGGAGTCATCGACATGCTTGCCTTCGCTCGTCCATTCGCTCATCCACGCACTCCGTCGAGATAACGGCGAGTGTCGGCCAGCGAGACCACCTGGCCGGCCAGCATGTAGTCCAGCGCACTCTGGCCATTGAATGGCGCCGCACGATTGGGGCGCCGCACCCATTCATGGGCCATCTCGGGCGTATTGCTGAACAGGATGCGCAGGGCCTTGTGGATCCCCATCACGTAGGAGATACGCTCCAGGGTGTCGTTGGGCAGGCGCACTTCCGGCAGCTTGCGATACTTGTGATAGGTGGTGGTACCGATGCCCCCCAGCAGCACGCGCTGATCCGCCGCGCTGCACTGCCACTTCTCCATGATGTTGAAGAAGGACTTGAGGGCGACACGGCCCGCACTGGGGCTGGTCGGGGACACACGATCGAGGGCGGCTGCGGTGGACATGACATTCTCCTGCTGACTGACGATGGCGTCACAGCTGACGCCATACACATGTGAATGATAACACAGAAACACTTCACATGCGTACAGCCAGCCGCAAGACTCCGCCGCTCGCAGGGCACTCGACCCAGCCACTCACAAGGCGTATGCCCTCAAGGCCTGGGCGCGTCGTCCTGATCATGCGCATCGCAGCAGCTGGCAGACGAGGCGTGACCCTTGCGCGGTGGCACGGGGTCCACGCCACCCGGCCCGCCCAGCGGGTGGCAGCGCGACAGACGCCTGGCCGTGAGCCAACACCCCTTGAGGGGCCCATGCACCTTGATGGCCTCCAGCCCGTAACTGGAGCAGGAAGGATAGAAGCGACAGCGCGGCCCCAGCAGCGGGCTGAGCACCAGCTGATAACCGCGCAGCAAGCCGGTCAGCAGGCGCGTCATGACCGACGTCACGCCGCGCCTGAGGGAGTGGCGGCGTTCAGGCGTTGCCATACAGGGTGTTCGGGTCAATGATCGGTGCATCGGTAATCTCGGCACCTTCAGCATCCAGGCGCCAGTAGAAGCAGCTCTTGCGGCCGGTATGGCAGGCAGGGCCCGTCTGATCGACCTTGACCAGCAGGGTATCGCCATCGCAATCCAGATGCGTACTGACCAGCTTCTGCTGTTGGCCCGAGCTCTCGCCCTTGCGCCATAGCTTGCTGCGCGAGCGTGAGAAGTAGCACACGCGACCGGTGGAGAGCGTCTCGCGCAGGGCTTCGGCGTTCATCCACGCCATCATCAATACCTCGCCGCTGTCATGCTGTTGCGCGATGGCGGGAATCAGCCCGTCGCCATTCCAGGGCAAGGCGGCGATCAGCGCTTCCAGCGCGACCTTCTCGCCGATATCGGCATTCTCCAGCGACTTGAGCAGTCCATCCTGTGCCATTGAGGGTGTTTCCTTGCAGAGTCCATATCGAAGCCCCCTCAAGCGTCATGTCACGCCGGCAGGGGCTCACGCAGTATTCAATATCACAAGCCGCGAATCAGCGACGCAGTCCGCCACGGGCGCTGCGCCAGATGAGCGACAGCAGGTAGGCGACACCGGCCACCAGCACGATGGTCGCGCCGGCCGGCAGGTCGAACTGCCATGAGAGTGCCAGCCCGCCGGTGGTGAAGGCCATGGCCGCCAGACTCGCGATCACGATCATCATGCCCAGTGAGCGCGCATGATGGCCGGCAAGCGCGGCAGGCAGGGACAGCAAGGCCAGCACCATGATCAAGCCCACCGCCTGCAACAGCAGCACGACGGTGATCGCCACCATCACCAGCAGCAGCAGGTAGAGCGTCTTGACCGGCACGCCCCGCAGACGCGCGAACTCTTCATCGAAGATCACCGCGGTCAGCGGGCGATGCACCAGCAGCAACACCAGCGCCAGACCTCCCACCATCCAAGCCAGGGTGCCGATGGCATCCGCGGGCACCAGCAGCAGATTGCCGAACAGGTAGCTCATCAGGTCGACCTTGTAACCCGGGGTCTGACTGATGAACAGGATGCCGGTGGCCATGCCGATGGCCCACAGCGCGCCGATGACGGTGTCTTCCTGATCAAAGCCCTTGAGGCTGATGTAACCGATCAGCAGGGCGGCGAGAATGGCACTGATGAAGGCGCCGACCAGCGGGCTTGCGCCCATGAAGTAGGCGATCCCCATGCCGGCAAGCACGGTATGGGCGATACCCCCGGCCAGATAGCCGATGCGGCGTACCACGACATAGGGGCCGACCAGACCGGCCGCAAGACTGGCCAGCAGACCGGCGAAGAGGGCGTTCTGGAGAAAATCCTGGCTGCCCAGGGCGGTGATGAAATTCATGTAATGTAAGCCTAGAGCGCAGAGCGGGCGACGTGAAGGAAGTGAAACAGGCCAGACGGACAGTCACCGGCCGCGACATCAGTGATGGTGATGGATCATCTGGACGTTTTCACCATAGAGCCGCTCGATCGATTCAGCGGTGAGCGTCTCGGTGTCATGGACAATCATCTTGCGGTTGAGGCAGGCGACCCGATCGACATAATCGCTGATGAAACCGAGATCGTGACTGATCACTACCACACTCATGCGGTTGGCCAGCCGATTGAACAGCTCGAAGAGGGAGCGCTCGCCGTCGCTGTCAACACTCGCGGTGGGCTCATCCAGCAGCAGCAACTGAGGCTCTGCCGCCAGGGCGCGGGCAATCAGCACACGCTGCAGCTGACCGCCGGAGAGGGCATCGATATGCCGACGGCGCAGATGACTGATGCCGACTTCCTCCAGCACCGCACCGATCGCCTCACGGTCCGCGCGTGGCCAGGGTCCCCACTGACGACGACGCCCCTGGCGCCCCATCAGCACGACATCTTCCACGCGGATGGGAAAGCGCTTCACGAAGTTGGCAAACTGCGGCACATAGCCGATATGGCGCGCGGCGGCCTTGGGCGTGCGCCCCAGCACCCGGACACAGCCAGCCGCCGGCTTGTGAAGACCGAGTATCAGCTTGAGCAGCGTGCTCTTGCCGCCACCGTTGGGCCCGATCAGTCCCACGATCTCGCGCGCGCCGACCTGAAAGTCGACATCGTCGAGAATGACCTGCTCGCCATACCGGAAGGTCACGCCGCGAATATCAATGGCATCCGGTGCATCTGCCGGCACCGGGCGAAAGACCGGTCCGACACTGCGCCCGGTGGCTGACGCCTCCGGATGGCTGTCCGTGCGCGGGCGCGCGACGGAGATGGGGCTGACCATGACGTAAGGTACCTCGTTGCAACGCAGACGGGCGCATGAGCGCCCGTCTGACTTTTCGATGGGGCAGGGCATTGTGCAAGATCAGGCGATATGCGCAATACCCGGCCGACAATTACTGGCTGTCAGTCAACTCGAAACCCGCCTTCAGCGCTTCGGTGGCGTGCTTCAGGTTGTCGAGATAATCCTCTGCCAGCGGGTCCAGCACGGCCACTTCGGCCTCCAGCGAGCTGGCGATCCGCTTGGCCGCCGTCTGGGAGAACTGCCCCGAGACGAAGATGGTGCCAATGTTCTCATCCTTGGCACGCGTGATCAGCGTGGCCATCTCGCGCGGCGTGGGCTCACGGCCACTGACTTCAATGGCATGCTGCTCGAGCGAGTAGCGGTCCGCGAAGTAGCCGAAGCTGGGATGGAAGATCAGGAAGTTGCGGCCCTTGTAGGGAGTCAGCGTCTGAGCGATCTGCGCATCCAGCTCGCTCAGGGTCTTGAGCAGACGCTGCTCATTGGCATCGATCTCGCTGGCATGTTGCGGCAGGCGGCCCTCGAGCACCTCGGCGGCACGCTCGACGACGGTCTGCATGCGCTGCGGGTCCAGCCAGAGGTGGGGGTCGGCTTCGCCGAGGTCCTCATCCTCGCCATGCTGGGCAACATGCTCTTGATGATCAGCGTGCTCATCGTGGTGCTCGTCGTGACCTTCGTGCTCGCCGTGATGCTCTTCGTGGGCCTCATGATCAGCATGCTCGTCGTGATCACCATCGTGATGCGCGTCCTGCTCATGAGCATGCGCTTCATCATGACCGTGGTCATGGGCCTCACCACTGCCGAAGTGGCGTGTGTTGAGACCCTCTTCCAGATGCACGACCTGCATCTCGGCGTTGTTCTTCACCAGGCGCGGCAACCACACCTGCTCGAAGGGCACGCCGATGGCGAGATAGAGAGGAACCGTCGACAGCTCGGCCACCTGGCGCGGGGTCGGGTCGTAGGCGTGCGGGCTGTCGCCCGGCTTGACCAGCGTGGTGATCTCGACATGCTCACCGGCCAGCTGATCGACCATCCATGCGATGGGCGGCACGCTGACGGCCACATGCAGAGGGGCGCTGTCCTGGGCGTGGGCGGCAGGCGTCGCGAACGCGGCAAGCGCGCCCAGCACACTCAGCGGCAGGGCACGCGCAGCCCGCGGACCCAGCGTGCGCTGGACCCGGGACAGCAGCTTTTCACACAACACTTGGCGAGACGCCAGGGGAGAGCCCGCATGCATACTCATGACACCACTTCCTTTGCTAGTGATCACGGCATGATGCGGACAGGGCGTGCCGAGAACCGGCACGCCAGGACCGCCATCAGCCGCGGTTGAACGAGAGTCGCTGGCCGTTGGCCACCGGATTGACGGTCTTGCCGTCATAGGCTTTCACGCCGTTGACGAAGGTCGCATCGATACGCGCCTTGAAGGTCACGCCATCGAAGGGGCTCCAGCCACACTTGTAGAGCACGTTGTCACGCGTGACGCTGGTCTCGCCATTGAGGTCGACCAGCACCAGGTCTGCGAAGGCCCCTTCACGGATGTAGCCGCGATCGACGATGGAGAAGCGATCCGCCACGTTGTGGCTGGTCTTCTGCACCAGGGTCGCCAGGTCGTAGATGCCGTCCTGGGCCTGATCGAGCAGTGACAGCAGGGCATGCTGTACCAGCGGCAGGCCGGAAGGCGCCTTGAAGTACGGGTTCTGCTTCTCTTCCCAGGTATGCGGCGCGTGATCGGTAGCGATGATATCGATACGGCCATCCATCACGGCAGCGCGCAGGGCGGCGCGGTCTTCGGCGGTCTTCACTGCCGGGTTGCACTTGATCAGGCTGCCACGGGTGTCGTAATCGGTGTCGCTGAACCACAGGTGGTGCGCGCAGACTTCGGCGGTGATCTGCTTGCCCTTCATCGGGCCAGCCTTGAACAGCGCCATTTCCTCAGCGGTGGTCAGGTGCAGGACATGCAGCTGGGTACCGTTGCGGGTCGCCAGATCGATCGCCAGACGCGAGCTCTTGATGCAGGCTTCGCGCGAGCGGATCAGGCCGTGTTCGGAGAAGGGCACGTCTTCCCCGAAACGCTCACGCCAGCGCGCCTCGTTCTCGAGAATCATCGGCGTGTCTTCGCAATGCGTGACGATGGGCGTCGGGGCATGCTTGAAGATGCCTTCGAGAATCTCCGGGTCATCGACCAGCATGTTGCCGGTAGAGGCGCCCATGAAGATCTTGATGCCGCAGGTCTGGTTCGGATCCAGCGTCTTGATCGCTTCCAGGTTGTCGTTGCTGGCACCCAGATAGAAGGCGTGGTTGGCATGGGCACGACCGGCCGCCACGGCAAACTTGGCTTCCAGTGCATCGCTGTCCAGGGTCGCCGGCTTGACATTGGGCATGTCGAAGAAGGTGGTGATCCCCCCGGCCACGGCAGCAGCAGACTCGGTGGCGATGTTGCCCTTGGCGGTCAGGCCCGGCTCACGGAAGTGCACCTGATCATCGATCATGCCCGGCAGCAGATGGCGGCCAGCGGCATCAATCACTTCACGTGCATCGAGGTGAGACAGGTCGTTGCCGATGGCGTGAATACGCCCGTCCTTGATGCCCACATCCTGAGTGGAAATGGTGCCTTCATTGACGACTTGCGCCTGTGAGATGCGGATGTCCAGCATGTGACGTCCTCCGTGGGAAGCAAATGTTATATCGTATCAAAAGCGCTCGCAAGCGCCGTTCACTGAGCGTTTTCTGCCATGGCAGCTGCTTGAGAGGTGCAATCCTGGCAACGCCCCTCGAGTTCGATGGTCTGGCGTTCGATCGAGAAACCATGGCGATCGGCGCTGGCGACTAGCCGAGTACCGAGATCGTCATCATGCATTTCCTCGACACGACCGCAGCCGCGGCAGATCAACAGCTGAAAGCCGTGCTGATGTTCCGGGCAGTGGCAGGCAAGGTAGGCATTGAGTGATTCGATGCGATGGACGAGGCCCTGTTCGAGCAGGAAGTCCAGTGCACGATAGATCGTGGGAGGGCGGGCAGCGCCATGTTCCTTGGCGAGCTGATCCAGTAGGTCATACGCCTTGAGTGCGCCATGACTGGTCGCGATCATTTCCAGTACACGTCGCCGAATCGGCGTAAATCGCACACCGCGCGCCAGACATTGACGTTCGGCCTGGTCGATCAGCGAAAGTGGCTCTGGCATGAAGAATCCTGAGTGTCGTGAATCCCGGATGTCAAAAGGCGTCAAGCGCGATGAGGGCAAGTGCGTCAGCGCGCAGCCTGAATGACCAGATGCTTATTCTAGGGCAAATGGGCCATGACGGGCCACCGGCAAAGGCATCGGGGCTGAGTGAGTCACTCAAAGGCAACGCACGGCGCTGAGCTGACATGAAAGCATGGACAAGCGATCAATATGATATAACATAACAATTATCGCTTTCTGGTCGCGGTGATAGACCCGCGCCCATCCCTGACAGGAAGATTTCATGGCCCAGTTCGAGGCGCTGCACCCACCCCTTCACACACGACCCGAGCCACGCCTGGCAGCCAGTTCGTCACCTTCGCCCCTCGCGTCGGCGCCAAGGCCCGCGGCCCATTGGCATATCGGTCACGAGGCACATGACCTGGGGGCGATCTTCGACCCTGACATCAGTCTGGCCGTGATGCAACGCCGCATCGATGCGGCATTGAAGATGGCGGTCAAGGCTCAATCCTCGGGTGCCTACCCGCTGCGCATGCGCTGGCGCGGCCCGATCAGTGATCTGCGTGAGGCGCTGGAGCGCTACCTTCCCGCACCGGATGCCGGGACTGCGCTGATAGAGGACATCCGTGTACTGGGTGAGGCCATGGGCGAGCTCTTCGAGGTCAAGGACATCGGCATGCGACTGGAGATGACCCAGAGCGCCATGTGCCCGCGCTTTCATGTCGATCGCATCCCGGTCAGATTGGTGACGACCTACGACGGCCCGGGCACCCAGTGGCTGCCGGAACATGCCGCCGACAGACTGGCGCTGGCCACGGCCAGCCCGGCCATCATGACATCTGCCTGGCCCCCGGCGAGATACATGAGCTGCGCCCGGGCAGCCTGGCGTTGCTCAAGGGCGAGTGCTGGCCGGGCAACGAAGGGCGAGGGCTGATCCATCGCTCACCGGTGGTGCCCAATGGTAGTCGCCTGATGTTGAGCATGGACCCCGGCTGAGCCAAGGCTTCGCTTACGACTCACCAAACAGAAACACCCCGCCTTGGCGGGGTGTTTCTGTCTTTCCACACGCAGGACAAGTCGATCAACCAAGGCATCGGTCAGCAGAACAGTCGTTCGGCAGAACCGTCACTCGGCAGGCCCAGGGAGACCGACATCAGTCCGCGATGGGCGCCATGCCGACATTGGCGACATCTTCCTTGCTGCGCGAGAAATGCTTGCGCGCAAAGGCGACACGCTCGGCGACCGGCACACCGTCGGGCTGACGCTCGATCAGCTCGAGCCGCTTGCGCAGGCCCTCGCCATTGGCCATCTGGATGGCGAGCCCCGGTCGGGCGTTGAGCTCCAGCAGCATCGGGCCATGGCGACGATCCAGCACCATGTCGGTGCCCAGATACCCCAGTCCGGTCATCTCGTAACAGCCGGCAGCCAGCTCGAGCAGGGTGTCCCACTGCGGCACCTTGAGCGAGAAGATATCGTGCCCGGTATCGGGGTGCGCGAACTGCGGGCGATCATACTGCACGCCGCGCACCGCCCAGCCACTGCCGATATCCAGCCCGACACCGACCGCGCCTTGGTGAAGGTTGGCCTTGCCATCCGAGGCCGCCGTCGACAGGCGCATCATCGCCATCACGGGATAGCCCTTGAAGACGATGACGCGAATGTCCGGCACACCCTCATAGGTGAACTCGGCGAAGGCCTGATCGAAGGAGATCAAGCCTTCGACCAGCGCCACATCCGGTGAGCCGCCCAGCGAATAGAGCCCTGACAGGATGTTGGAGACGTGGCGTTCCATATCGGCACGCGTGATACGCGCGCCACTGGGCTTCACATACTCTTCGCCATCATGGTGCTCGATGACGAGGATCCCCTTGCCGCCTGAGCCCTTGGCCGGCTTGATCACGAAGCCTGTGTGATCGCGCACCATGTCGACGACGCGCTCGACCTCGAACTGGCTGGCGACCTTTCCGATCATCTCCGGCGAGGCCAGGCCGTACTTCTGACACAGCAGCTTGGTCTGCAGCTTGTCATCGACCAGCGGATAGAGACGGCGGTCGTTGTATTTCGAGATATACCCGATGTTGCGGCGATTCATGCCGACAACCCCCCGGGCGCGCAAGGCGCCCGGCGTGGTCCAGTTGCGCGACCAGCGATTCAGCCATGACGAGAGCATCTCAATCCTCCGTCAGCGGCTTGAAGCGGCGCAATTCCAGCAGACGATAGCCGGTGTAGTTGCCGAGCAGCAGGATGAAGGCCATCAGCACCAGTTGCAGACCGAGGAAGTTGAAGGTCAGGTGACGCACCCACGGATTGTTCATCGCCAGATAGGCCAGCACAGCGGTCAGAAGGCTGCCGCCACCTTGCTTGAGCACTTCCTTGGGACCTTCCTCTTCCCACAGGATCGACATGCGCTCGACGGTCCACGACAGGATGATCATCGGGAAGAAGGTGATGGTCAGGCCGGCGTTCAGACCGAAGCGATAGGCGAGTACCGAGAAGATGGAGATGATCGCGATCACCGTGATGATCACCACCGAGACCCTCGCCACCAGCAGCAGATTGAGCCGTGACAGGTAACTGCGGATCACCAGGCCCGTCGCGACGATCAGCAGGAAGCCGATCAAGCCGGTCACCAGACTTGTCTGGATGAAGGCGAGGGCGATCAATACCGGCATGAAGGTACCGGAGGTCTTGAGACCGACCAGTACACGCAGCAGCACCACGACCAGCGCGCCGATCGGGATCAGCAGGATGGTCTTGAACAGCGCCTGCTCTTCCAGCGGCAAGGAGTGGATCGAGAAGTTGAGCAGCTCGTCATTGGCCAGCTTGTTGCGCACCGCGACGGCCGCCGGCTCGTTGTGACGGATCATCGAGAAGCTGACACGGGAATTCACGCCGCCTTCGACTTCCAGCATCGGCGCGCCACGACCTTCCCACAGCAGCAGGTTGTCCGGCTCACCTTGCTTGCCGGTTTCCGGATTGATCAGCACCCAGTCGGTGTTGATGTCTTCAGCATCGGCGGCCTCGACATCCACCGCCTCGTTGCCTTGCGGCGTTTCGGCGAAGACCTGCAACCACGACGAGACCGTCTGGCGACGACGACCGTCTTCCAGACTCAGGCCGCTGACCAGACGCGCACTGACACCGGCCTCATTGAGCAGGCGCAGCATCAACTCGGGACGCTCGAACTGGGTCAGCAGCAGGCGCGCATTCTCGCCCTGACGCTGATTGTCGAACTGCTTGATCAACTCACGTGCGAAGGTGAACGAATCGGCACTGCGCTCACGGGCCTGATCGATGACCTGGGCCGCGGCGGTATCGTAGGGACGCTCCCAGGAGACTTCCTGAGGGGCCGGCAGGCGCTTGATGGCCGCAGGCGTCGCGTTGTCGGACTCCAGCATGGTCACGGTGTAATACAGCAGCTGCGAGCCTGCCGCTTCACGGATCGACCATTCGGCACGACGGCCCGGCAGGTCATCCAGATAGGACAGCCCGAAGCCCGAGGACGCCGTGTTCTCGGTCAGGACGCTGTAGCCTTTCTGGTTTTCCGGCAGCGCCAGCGACGCCTTGACCGGGCCGCCAGTGGCCGTGAAGGCCACCTGGGCTTCGATATCCCACACTTTCTGCTGTGCACCGGGCACCCAGGGCACATCAAACGAAATATGGCGATAGGCGGTCAGGCCCACACCGATCAGCATCAACAGGCCGACCAGAAGATAGAAAGCAAAACGCGACATGGGAGTCCTTGAAATGTCTGGAGCAGTCATGATGGCTCGGTGGAGCACCGAGCCATGTCAGGCAGCGAAGCCGGGCAGAGGAGACAGGAGGGCGCTTGCCACTCAGTCGCGGTTGCCTTCGTTCGGGTCCTCGTCCTTGGCCGCTTCGTTACTGGGTGCACTGCCCGGATACTCCGGACGTGCATTGATGAAGGTACGGCTGACGTCCACCGCAGCGATGTCCATCATGAAGCGACGGCCCAGCAATACCGGATAGGTGAGATCACGACGATCATTGAGGGTGAACTCGACCTTCTGCTTGATGTCACCCAGTGTCATCAGCAGGCTGACGACGGGACGCTCTTCACGGCCGGAGGCCTGGATGATGGTCACCGTGCGGCTGACCTGGGCTTCGACCCACTTGTCACGATCGCCTGACACGAAATACTTGCCGTCATCCCGCAGCGCGAGCTTGAACTTGACCCACTTGGCGCCATCGCGCTCGAATTCGGTGATATCACGCGCCGACAGCGACGAGGTGTTGGCCCCGGTGTCGATACGTGCCTTGAAGTAGCTGCTGATGGTCGGGAAACCGACCCACTCGACACGCCCAAGCAAGGCCTTGTCGAGGATGGGGTTGTCGGTCACGGCCTTGCAGGCTTCCACGGCCTGCGGCTGTGCGGGCTGTTCCATCTCGGCATGGATCTGGCGCAGCTGACTGCCGACTTCTCGCACGTCACGACGCAGAGAGCGGCTCAGTGCCTGCTGGTCGGCAAGTTGCTGCTGTTGGACGTTGCATTGGCCTGCCAGCTGCTCCTGCAGCGCATCGATGCGCTGTGAGAAGGCATCTGGCGTCAATACCGGTTTCTGCGGTTGCGGTTGTGCCGGGACGCAGCCGGCCATGACGACGACACTGGTCAAGGTAACAGGCAATAGCAGCTTGCGGATCAGCATAGGGGAGAAGGTTCCTGTTCAGCCTTGCTGCCGCTCTACAACCTGTGTGAACGGCAGACATAATTCTTGTCCATCGTCAGTCAGCACACTGATCCGACGATGCCTGGGTATTCCCTTGTATAGCTTGGGCGTTCTAGCACCGAAGCGTTACTGGGGGCGATCATACGTAGCCCGAATGGTGACTGTCCATGTTTCAGCACCTGACGCCGAGCCATTGCCTGCAATTCACCAACGTAGCGATCACTTTCTGTCGCCAGTCGAGGACAGACCACACGAGCTCCCGCCAGGCGTGGGTCAGGGCCGCTGTCAGCCGGCTTGACGTATAACGCCAGCTTGGCTTGCGTCGCCTTCAGGTGACGAAAACCTTGATGGAATCCAGCCTCCAGACAGGAGCAGCCTTCGCGGCAGTTTGCACAGCCAGACCTCACTGTTTGCGCATTGTTCAGGATGTCACTGCATCATCAGCGCGGGATCACAACATGACAACGACACGATCTCGGATGCGAGCCCGCCGCCGAAGCGAGTCAGACTGTCGCCAAACTGACCAAATGCAGGCCACTCAGCAAAAGATAGGCGGGAACGTCGACTGACTCCATCGGCTGACTTTATCAACTGACTTTAATGACAAGCAGAACCTGAGGTTCACAAGCAGCTATGCAGAAGCTGTCATTCGCGCGGAGGAGGTCAGGTGCCTGAAGATCGACGCTCAAGCATTGACGTACACAGCCCGGATGAACAAAGCCCGGATGAACAAGGCACCGACGTACACAGCTTGAGCACGCTTACGAACTACCGCATTTAACATGTATGCACACCAAATATGTAATTATATAGCAAAATCAATGTGTTGCACCTTTTTCTATGTCAATTATGGGTTTTGCGGTATTGGCATGCATCCAGCTAGGCAGTCCTATTTAGGCCTACCTACTCATTCTAAGGGCAAGCGATGTGAAAGCTCGGGTAACACTATATATTGTATAATTGCGGTATGCCGTACGAACCCTCACCAAAGCCAGTTGTGAATACACAGCACATCGGGCAGCAACGAGGCCCCAACCATGCAAGGGAAGGCGCGTAACGGGGGGCCGCTAGCTCGCGATGCCGCTCATGGTAGGCAATGGCACGGCGTTGGCGATTGCCCAATGCGTGTTGGTTGGCCGGCAGGGAGCCAGAGACGACGTCGCCCTCGATCCAATGGAGAAACAAGCCAAGTTTCCTTGGCAAACAAACTGTCATTGATGATCTTTTAGTTCCTGAAAAGGGAGTATTGAGGCCATTTTTACCGCTGATAGCAAATATTCTGAGAGGTTGGAGGCAGTCTTAGATTTAATCTTTGTCATTAAAGTATTAAATTAGTAGAAAGGCACTTGATAAGCTACAACCAAGGAAGAAAACTAATGAGAAAAAAGCAATCACCACTAAATCGGCTGGGGGGAAGTGTAATCGAACTCAAGAGGCCATGTGAGCCAATTGAAGAATGTTCTTGGGGAATTTTGAAGCTTCTAAGTAAAACTTGTTTTTAACAACCGTGAAGATAAAAAGCGCCCTCAAAGAGGGCGCGATAATGGATAATAGGCTAACAGTAGTTATGTGGCATTATTATATCATGCTAACTAGGTTTAGATTTTCTTTTTGAGAAATTAATTTCCTCTGCTGTAACACCTCCATGACCAGGGACTAGCGACCAGACCCGTACATCAATCCCATCATTCTGAAGTTTTCGCATAAAATATCGAGCTTGAATAGCATCGTGTGTCGCAACTACAACTTGAAACTTATGCTCAACAATATAGTCCCTTAGGACATCAAATACTGAGGATGCATGCACTAGATCATGGTGCTGTGTTGGATCATCTAGCAGCAAAGCTCTCCATGGAGACCAATGATGGTTCATAGCCATTGAAAGAAGAAAGGTTAACTGCAGGTCTGTTAGCTGTGCTTCACTCGCGATAGCAGGAACAGAGACTTTCTTGTTATGTAAGGGCGCGGATACCTCAGCCCGCTCTTTTTTGTAAGCGCTATAGAAATCTAAACTTGTTTCGGAAAACCTTTGATCCCTAATTATACGCTTAAGGAGTGCCTGCCAACGTGGTACTACAGAAACAACATGCTTCTGAACATTTTTGATTTCGGTAGATAAGAAACCGCCAAATGACTCCATGGCATTAGAAAGTGATGTAAGCTGTTCTACATCAGCTTTTTCAGTTTCTAATTTCTTATTTAGCTCTTCACAAAATTCATCTTCTGACAAGTCGCCGCGCCGGCGATCCAAGAACTCCTGAGTTGTACGAGTTTTCTCAAAATTACCCCAAGCAACAATTTCGCTATTGATGGATTCCAAAGCGCTATAATGATTTTCTAATTGTGAGACGATCATTTCAAGCTGAAGCTTGTGTCTGTAGCTTACCTCTGAATCAGGATCTCCAGGCAATCTAAAGCTGTACCAAGATGCACGATACTGTGAAACTCTTGATTGCACCTCTTTCAACTGATTTTCGAGCTTTGATATTCTATGATTTATTTCAGATATTTGAGATTCATTTTTTTCTAGAAAGGATTGCTGTTCATTTTCCTTTGAGTTCATTTCGTAAAGTTTTTTTTCTATTTTATTTTTTTCAACAGATAGCTCTGCCAAGGTTTTAGATGGAATGTCGCCGGATGCTATTGCTGCATAAGATGCATCGGCTTGCTTAAGTCGTGTAATCGCCTCGAACCGATTTTTCCTTGTAGTTTCTAAGGAGAGACTTGCTGTATGGTAAGAGGTTTTAACAAAATCAAAGTATTCCTCTCCCACGAACGTGTTAAGTTTTTTCTTTTTCTCAGCAAGCTGTTGCCTACTATTAGCAACTTCTTCTGTTTTATCCTTAATAAGATCTTGGGCAAGAGATATCGTTCCGCTTGCGATAAGAGGATGAGATCGAAAGCTCTCTATCTTAGAGGCTAAATCGGATTCTTGAACCTCCAGTGAAGATAGTTTATCTATACAAGCCTTTAGCTCGGACTGAGCCACCGTTACTGCTCCTTCGCTGGCTCTGCGCTTGTCAGATGCTGTCTTATGACGATGTTCAGCTGTTACCACATTAGGATCTATTGTTTCTAATGCCTCATGAACACGTTTTTGCAGCTCCTGAGGGCCATGTTCTACTCCACATAGTGGACAGTCACTACGATCTTCTGGCAAGTGAGATGCAATTAATGCGACAGCCTGACGCACAGCATCAGCTGCAGAGTCAATTGCTACATGGTTGTTTTTGGCCTGGGCTTCATCGGCTTGACATTTATCACGTTTAAATAACGCATCTTGTAGTTTCCCACGAAGAGATTCAATTTCTTCTTTTGCAGCACCAATAGCCAGTGATAGATTACTTTTTCCCCGGGCAGTGTCTATCCACTGATTCACCAACTGCTGGGCGGTCCTTAAATCAGATTCCTTTTTTTCTAATGTCCGCGATTGCTCTCTTATTTTCTCATGCTGTACACGCTCATACTCGTGTCTTTCAAAGGCTTCTTTTAACTCGGAGTAATCTTTTTCAGCTTTAATTAGTGCATCGTTTGCTTCTTGTACCGCAATGGTTCGTTGATCGACCTCTTGCTTCGCGTTGGCTTCATTTTCATGCCAATTTAACTGCTGAGTAATAGATGTTTGTAGTTGCTCAATGTGCGCAATCTCTTTCTGAAGCACCTCTTTCTCAGCTGCTATTTTTTCGCGTTCATGCCTCTTATCTTTAAGCAGTGAGTTTTCTTTAGATAGCTCTTTATAAAAATTATCTATCCTAGCTTGCTCAGAATCAAACTTTTCTATCAGATCATCAATACCATTTAAGGCAATAGTTTTATCTCGTAGGCTCTCTATCTTGGACTGAAGTAGATCTTCCAGTGTAGAGTAAACTGTCTCTAAGGCATCTTGCCTAACCGGCTCTGAAAGAAGCCCCATCGGCAACTGTTCAATGAGCTCTGCCTGTTGAGCTATCTTAGTAACTGTGCCGATGATTGTTTCTCTGCTACGAAGAGCTTCTTTTGATTGTGAGGCTGAGAGATCGCGCTCAGCTATTAAACTTTGCCAATCCGCTAATTCATCCTCATAAGAAGCCAATGCGCTCCTAGCTTGTTTAACTTGATCTGTAATTGAACGTCGAATACTATTAAGAGAAGCGCTTACTTGAGAACCATCTCTTCCAATGGGGAGTCGGGATAGTTGAGAGCCTGCAGACTTTGAATCGGCTTGTACTAACCAATCTTTTCCTCTTTGATCAAGGAGATGTGTTAATCTGAGCAAAAAAGGAATATCAGAAGGGTCTGTTTCAGGAAAAATTCTTTCAAGGCTTCCACAGTGAATTGTTTCACCATACGTATTAACTTTCGATGAGATTTGTGTTTCACCAAAATTTAGATTGACACTAGCTACATCTTGCGAATCACGGATTATAGGAGTTAAGTCATCTCCTAATCGTGATATCTTGCCGGTAAGACCAAGCTCAACAGCTTCAAAAAAAGCTGTCTTACCAGTGCCATTGGGGGCCAATAAAATAGTTGCGCCTGGACTGAGCTTGATATTTGTCTCTTGCCCAAATCGTCTAATATTGGAAAGAGTGATGGATTCTAGCTTTGTCATTGGTGCGCCTCACTATCAAAAGCTTGTTTTCTTAGCTCATCTGCAATCTCGCTTCCGTTTTTACCCGAAAGTAGAGAGTTTCTCCAAGAGTCAAGATGCCTAAGTGTCCAAGGGTGAGTATCTCCAAGAGAAGCTAAAGCAGCGAGGAGGGGATCATTGAGGCCTTCTGAGATTGTAGTCAATGAAAGTGAAGATAAGAAAGTTCTATCTAAAAGCTCATCTACTTTTTCAGACTCCTTTGCGACCACTTTTCGGCAGAACCGATCATCTGTTTCTATCCGTGTCGCATCTTCAAAAGGGATTTTTCTTATTAACATAAACATATATAAGTCGGCAGTTTCTGGTTCAGGCAAAATATCACGAACATCAGCAGCCAACCTAAATGCCGCCTGCAATGATGAGCTTTCATAAGAAAGATCTACAATTAGAATTGTTTTAAAACCAGCATTCGGCCTATTTATTCTTTTGAGCCTGCAAGTCTCAAATTCGACCCCCGGATCTGGAAAACAGAACAGCTCTTGATTTATGACAGGTTCTTCATAACGGCCTTCGACACGCTTTGCTATAGCAGCTATCACTCCTTGGATTGTCATCATTATAGTCTCCTTTCTCCATTTCCTTCGATTGCATTTTGACGAGCATCATATTGCTCTTTCAAATGCTTTCCAAAATAATCCTGTAGTTTGTTTAATGATCCTTTTCTTAGCTGATTGAAGGATCTTGAACGTGTAACTAATAAATATGGCTGTCGTTCGGCTGCCATGCTAGTAGCTGCTTCAGCATCATCTGCCATTCCTTCATTTAGCAACTCAGAAGGAGATGCACTGACACCTGATAGTATAACAACAGGTGGTGGGTTGGGTCCGATAATAGCAGTTAAACTGTCATCAGACAGCTCACGTACTTCTTGGTTATCGTCTGAAGGACCAGACCAGTTTTTAAGTGCAATGCTAAGCACCTTTCCAAAACTTGGGAATGACTCCCAATTTGCCTCACTATCCCCAATCGCAACTGCTACCAATAATAATGTTTCTATGGCGTTAACTAAAAGATTTATATTTTTTGGTCCAATACGTAATGCGTGCTTCTCATTTTTACCCTCGGTAGACGGGTAAAGCAGTTTTACTAAAAATTTTCGCCGACATACTGAGTCACTTGTAAGCGTTTCTGACCAGACTTGCCAAGTCGCCTCCATGGCAGACATTAATGATGTATCATTAATTCTTTCCAAACGCTCAGAGACCTTATAACACAGCCGCTCCCAGACAATATAATCCATTGATTTGTCCAGGTCTTCAGCTTCTTTCCGTGTATCAGTATGGGTTTTTAACTCACGTTGAAAAGCACAAGTCAGGGCTTCACTATTTTCAATCCATACTAAATCTTCAAGATCGTCGTCACTATTACCGAGGGTATAGCCAAGCTCGTTAAAGATAAAGCTACGCCACAAAGGTTCTTGGTAAATCAAACCTTGCTTACCATTTTGCAGATGAAGCGCCAAACGAAGTACTGCAGAATGTAGAGTGAGGTTAGAATTAGGAGGAGTGCAGTCTGCATAGACTCTTAAGCTGCAATTTTTTGAGCTCTGCCCCCATAATTTTTCGACCACAGTAGCGGAGCTCTCTGAAGCTTCACTGTCTACATCGTGAATTCCAGAGACAGACCAAAGGTAGCCAGAGCCCGGTTTGCTTGGACTCATAAGATACTGAGTCCATTTCTCTATTTCTGGCTTAAGATAATCGTTAAGGTGGCGCAGTAAAGTACGAGGTTTTATGCTGGCAACATCTGAAGTTTCACGGCTAATGTAGTCAAGGAGGACAGCGAGCGTTGCACTAGAATCGGTGAAATGCCGATCCAGTAAGTTTATCACCTGCTTTTCTACATACTCATCGTTTCCTACACAGGTAACCTTACAACGGCTTAGGGTGTTTTTGATATGAGTCCAATCACTAAAGCCACACCAAGTGGTCAGCCAGTTATAGGCTCGGGTTGTAGGGCCATCATTCCTATTATCTAGAGCATTAGGTTCAGTCCCATCCTGGCCGCATGTTTTGCAAATTTCTTCCAGGTGGCTAACTCTAAAATCTTTTTTTATTTCAAGATTGCCACCTATCAAAATTAAATTAAAAAATCTTTTGCTATTATTGTTTTCTTTTGACCAACTGGCCAGACTTAAAAAAGCTGAATCAAGAACTGAGTTAGCAGGCTCTTTTCCTTTCTCAGAGCATTCTTTTCCGGTCTCTTTCGTTCTTCGTGGCTTAATAGTTACTTTTGTTTTATCGGAATTTTTGTTGCAAAAGTCTGTAGTTTGTCTTTTGATCTGAAGATGCTCATAGGTTCTATCATTATGAAGAATTACAACATCATCCCATTCAATAATGCCGCCTTGTTCACTGCCAATCTCAACTGGCCCAGGCTGCCCTGAAATAAATTTGTCTAGCATTTCCGACAAGAATTGGGCAATAATAATTTTCTCGAATCTTGATTTTTGCTCAAGACGAAACCTTTTAATCATTTTGGCATCCCTTCATTCCCATTTCGCGGTGCTCAGCTATGCTGGCAGTCTTCACCTTGCGTTACACTTTGAAATTCCAAGTTCATGTTTTATTGTTGTCGTGTACTCGTATTTATCCAGTTTTTCCTAAAATGCTCCGAGCGTCCTCTTTCTTTCTCTAAGTCCTGCTGGAGTCGCGCATTTTCCTTTCGAACAGAACTGAGCTCCTGCTTCAAACGATATACCTTATTACGCAACACAGCCTCTATATGACGGTATTCCTCAGTAGTGCGTGAAGGGACGGTCACGCCGTCTATCTCTGATGAAGATAAACGTGCATTATCACGCTCTGCTGATATGGATTCCTTAAAATTATTATATAGGTACTGTCTGCTAACCCCGGCGAGAGCAGCAATGTCTTTAAATGTTATGGCCTCATTACGCTCTTTCAAAGTCGCGATAGCTTCCTCTACAGCACGACGCTTCCGCAAACTTCGTTCTTCTCTAGCTTTAGCGAGGCCTTCAGTGGCTTTGCCGCTCATTCGACAAACTCCAGCTTTATCTGTTTAGCTTTCTGTTCAGCACCTTTGTAGATGCCGTCTTCTTCTATGGCTGAAACGATTTTGCCTAAAGAGTCGTAGACTTCTTTGTTCTTTCTGAGGCGTCGGCCTGTGATTTCTGACATTCTTGTTTTTCCTGACTCTGCATGCTCTTGGGATTCTTCTTGCTGCTCTTGAATGAGAGCATCGATGGCAAGTTTTTCAGATTTAAAAAATTCAACATCTTTTGCATCAGCTCTGAAATGTTTACATGTATAGCAGGCGTTGGCGTGTTCACACCAATCGCCAATTTGAGCAGGCATTGAACAAGCCCCGCCACAGACACGAGTAGCTGCTAGTTGCTCCTTTCTGACAAGAAGCTCACCAATTTTATCATCGACACTGCCATGTATCGTAAAGAACCTTCCGCTACCTTTTTCAAGGAGAGCTTTTTTCTTCAATTCAAGTCTGTTGTTGACATAAACCGTCGCCATATCAGGACTGGTATGGCCAAGCTCCATCATGATATTAAGAATATCATGGCCATTTTGTGCTAAAGATGTGCCCATTGTATGGCGAAGAGGGTGCCAAGAAAAGGTGAGGGGGTTGCCTTCATCATCTTTCACCTGTCGACTTACAGCTTTTTTCTTTATCTCACTCGCAGTCCATTGTTGAGACACAAAACTTTCCCGAGTTCCCGTGACGTAAGGAAAAAGATACTTTGTTGGAGTGCCGTGCTTCTGAACTATCGACTTCCTCTGATCTTCAATGACTTTTATTAATGCCGCGTGAGATTTGTCGCTTTTGGAGAGCGGTTTTCTGTTCCACTTTCTGACCTTGTTCTGCCAGAAATGGAGGATCATAAAGTTATCATCATCCGGATCATTCTTAAGGCAATCAAAGAGAACTGAATGGCCATCTTCAGCGCGCATGCCCGTAGCAAGTATTAGTATAAATATTTGAGGGATAGGGGAGGGGGCATCCTTGACAGCCGTCTGAAGCTCGTCAATGATGCGCTGCGAGTAGGAGCGCCCCACGCCTTCATTCGCATATCCTATACGCCCCAGCCCTTCTTTATAGTGTGTCTTCTTGATTCTCTTGACTGCTCTTTTGGAAACTGACAAAGAAGGCCATTTGTCAGAGAATTCCCTTGAGGCCGTTTGTAGCATCGCCACAGTGTCTGTAAACCAGTTTTTCCCAGATAAGCCTTTCCTATTACCCCATGCTAAATACTCACCTTCAATCAGTTCATCTGATATAAGAGCAGGAGAGGGGGACTCAAATTTCTCGTACATGAAGTCGCGGAAAGTTATAAATCTTCCCATGTAACCAACAAGTGTGCTTGGTGCTAACTCACCATGCTGAATTTTGTTTATGACATGAAAGCGGACAGCATCACGCAACCATTCAGGGTAACGGTAAAAATTAAGGTATTTGTCTGTGGTACGTTGTGTGTCTTTGAATCTGTAATCATCTTCGCTATAAACATCATTGAGGTAGACAATCATTCGCCTCTGAAGAGGCTTGAATTGCTCCCTCTGAATTACAATGTTTTTGTGGATATTGCCAGCAACTGTAATTCGTGCTGGAAGATACTCCTTTTCAACAATGTTGTTGTCACTAACATAACTTTGCTTAATTTTCTTTCTCTTCGAATTGGTCGAGTATCTAGAAAAAATATCTAAAAGTTCATCGTTATGTTTTTTAGTAATTTTTTCTACGCTGCTCGAGGTATAACGAGTTGTAAACTCAGGGTGGGGTATATCTGCCAGGCAAGAAACCCCAAAGTGATTAGATATTTTTCCCCAGTCGGTGTTTAGCCATCTCATTGGCAGACGCCTGCGCTCTATAGAAGAACGAGAGTTGTTGCGTTCATCTGATAGAAATTTTGCCCAATAACATTTCAGTTCAAGTTGTGGTATCAGCGGTAGCCTAGTAAATTCAATAGGTCTGTTTATTCCAACGTGTTCATTCGTAAAGATTTCAATGTTTTTTACAAATTCGTCATCCCAAACATCATTAAAGAACAGTTTGCTGTCATAGGTTTCAATTTTTGCCAAGAGCTGCTCTTCATACAAAACCTGGCTGTCGGCACTTCCCTGAATTACCTTTAGATCCATTTTACGCCTCTATCAGTGATATGTGGCAACTTCCTGAATTCTTCGAGGCGTTTTTCCAGCTTTTCTGGGCCCGTCAGATGAAGCTTTCGCATTTCATGGCTAAATAAATGTTTATAAAAATCCATGGTTGTCTGTGGACTTGCGTGCCCCAGGCGATCCGCTACTTCGAGTAGTCCATAGCCGTCGACAATGGCTTCACTGGCATGCGTGTGCCTGAAATGATGCCAGGTGAAAGCCACAGTGGTTCGTTGCTTTAAGTAGTTCTTTAGATTTTCTGCATAACTACGGGAAAGGGCACGTCCAATGCTGCCTCGCTGAATATTGCAAAATACATATTCGGTGCCCGCTTCAAAAGCGTCTTGATACTCATCGCTTGTGATGAAGTCTTCATACATATCGAGCAAGTAGTCCATGACCGGAATGGCACGAACACGTTGTCCCTTAGCCCTGGCACCATTCTCATTATCGTCCCTAGGGATAATCCAGATGATCTTATCTTCGAGGTCAATGTCTGTGTGGCGGAGCCCTAGAGCCTCGCCAATGCGCATCCCTGTGTTGTACAGCAATGTCACCAGAAAAGCATCTCTCAGCCTATGGCAAGCTTTGATGAGTAATAGGACGCTTTCTGGAGACAGGCGCTTTTCAGTGACCTGTTTCTGGATCTTCCCAATGTCACCGCGTAGGTAACGATCTTTCTGCTTGGTTGTGCGCCGGCTGTTGATGTGCTCGAGGAAGGGCTTATAGCTATAGAGGCCCTGATGATGCTGTGACTGTATTCCTTTGACGTGCTCGAATGGATCTCGCCCCTGGAGATAGCGATAGAAGGATTTGGTAGCCAAATGCAGCTGGTTTTTCAGCGATGGTGAAAGCTTCGGGAGAGAACGTGCATCAAAGGTTACGAGGTTTTCTGGCGGTGGCTCGTCTTTAGCGCTTAAAGCGTAGGGAAGCCACTGAAGGAAATGATCGTAATCGCTTACCGAAATGTTATAGATCGATTTTCCGTTGGAATTGAGGTAGCGACCTAAACGAGCCATGTGGCGTGCGTAGGCGACGATCGTATTCGGAGAGAGGTTGGTTTCCTCAAGGTGGACGATCCAGTCCCGAATGGGGGCAACAGTTTCGCCATCTTGGTCAAGAACGGTCCACGAGACCGCTGTGTCGCTGTAACGAATTTTGACGAGCTTCATAAGCATCACCATCCATGGAATGCTCCATATTTGACATGGTGAGCATATTAGTCAACCCAAAGGAGCTAATCTCAACTCTGACAGCCCAATTGGACACAGTTGACATAGACACCCTTGGTGTCGATATTAACATAATATATATTATACGAACCATAGGGTATGCGGGTTACATCAGTGATCCTGGGCGCCCGTAGAGTCAGTTGCCTTGATCTATCAGGTCAGGTCCATCAAGTCGAGTCGTCGGGCCAAGTCCAGCGAGTTGAACCTGTCGGCTTGCATCAACGATGGCCTGTTTCACGATCCAAGTGCCAAACAGCCCGTTGCCCAGGAGCGCGAACAAAATTATCCTTGATAGCATTCATGCACAAGTGTTGTAGAATAATTCGGGCCACATGTGACCCACACCGCTCATCTTGTCACTCAACCTTGCCGCGCGCCGTGATGACTCACGGATCGGCGCGAACCGGAGTCAGCGATGCCCTCCTTCCCGTCCTGTCTGTCAGCTAGCGCTGGATTCATGCACAACGGCATTCGACGCCTTCGGCGCATCAGCGGCCGCGCAGCCGTGTTGATCATGGCAGCGGGATTGTCAGCCTGTAGCGGACCTCAGATAGAGGATTACGCGGGCAGCGGCCCTGAGCTTCGAATCGATGACTACTTCCTGGGCCACACACGTGGCTGGGGCATGGTGCAGGATTACCGTGGCGAGGTGATGCGGCGGTTCGTGGTCGATGTCATCGGCAGCATGCAAGGCAACCAGCTGATTCTGGAGGAAGACTTCGTCTATGCCGATGGCGAGACACAACACCGCCGCTGGACCTTTACCCCGGCGGGTGATCGCCAATGGACTGGTCGAGCGGCGGATGTGACGGGCGAAGCGATAGCGACGACCCGCGGTAATGCCTTGCGCATGAACTACGTGCTTCAGGTGCCGATCGACGACAGTACTTGGGAGTTCAGCATGGATGACTGGATGTATCTGCAACCGGATGGCCGCATCCTGAACCGGACCTCGATGCGCAAACTGGGCCTCGAAGCCGCCAATATCACCCTGGCATTTCAGCGCTGCCCCTGTGATTCACCGGCAGCTGAGCCGAAATGACGCTCGTGCGCGGCAATGACGTGAGTCCCTGATGGCTTCGAGCCTTGCCTGATGGCTTCACCCCTCGATAGCGCCAGCCTTGTCGGTTCCAGCGCCTGACAGCCCAACCCTCATGAGGCGGCGGAGTCACCCGCATGCTGCTCGAGCGATGTCTCCACCTTGGACAACCACTTGCCGTAATCCTCTTCTGGCGCCATGGGCTCTCCAAAGGCGTATCCCTGCAACTGGTCAAAGCCCAGATCCATCATGGTCTGGCGCTGGCGTGAGTGTTCGATACCAACCGCCACGGCGGAGATCTCCAACATATGCAGGGCCGCCGTCCAGGCTTTCAACAGGCGCGCCTGACGTGGATCCGTCTGCAACAGACTGATCCAGCGTGGATGCAGTTTCACGCTGGTGATGGACAGCATGCTCAACAGGCGCAGGCTGTCATGCTCAGGACCGAAACGGTCGACACAGAAGCTGATGCCGTCATTGGCCAGCGATTTCATCGCCAGCACCAATGGCTCAGGCGTCGCGGAAAAACTCTCGACACCGCTGATATCAAGGCGCAGGCAATCCCCCTTGAGCCGGTAAAGGCGCAGGACACGACGCAGGGCATCCATGTATTCGGTTTCGATCAGGCGCGACGCCGTGATGTTCAGCGACAGCGGCAACAAGGTGTCGTCGCCCTTCCTGGTCGCCAGCCAATGGCTCAGCAAGGCGCAGCTTCTGCGCAGCACCCAGATATCGAGTTCCTCATCCAGCCCCGCGTGTCTGGCGATGCGCAACATCTGATGGGGGGGGATCCAGCGGTTCTTGTCCTGCCAGCGCAGCAGCACTTCCTGACCACTGAGGCCTTGGCTACCCGCAGTGACGATGGGCTGCAGGTGGATGCACAGCTCATTGTCGCGCAGCGCCTGGGCAAAGCGGTTGTTCATCTCGAGGCGCAGATTGAGGTTGTCCGTGAGATCCGCGAACTGGACGCCCTTCTCTTTTGGCGCCCATTCACTGGCACAGACAAGCTCCTCTTCCACCACCTCGACCAGTTCCGCTGCTGACATGCTGTCGCTAACAAAGGTGCCCGCTCCGATCAACAGATCAGGCCGGCTGTTGGCGGAGAGATGCAGCAACCAGGGTTGTTCCACGAAGCGATGCCAGCGCATGCCGTGCAATGCCTGGTCACGCGGCAACAGGATCATCAGGGTGTCGTGACTGACGCGCCCCTTGAGCAGGCCCTCGTCATCGAAGTTTTCATTGAGCTGGTGGGACAGTGATTGCAGCACGCCCTCGTAGAAGTCGACGCCCTGCTGCTTGCGCAGTCTTTCGGCATTCTGCAGCTTGACCAGGATGACCTGTAGCGCTCCCTGACTGGCACGTTCTTCAAGCCAAGCCGTCATTCGCTGCAGGTAGCGACGACGCAGACTGTAGCCGGTGATCGGGTCGATATTGGCTTGCAGGGTGGCACGTGCGCGTTCTGCCAGCAGCGCATCACGCTGGATGAGCTCGTTCTCGACCAGCAGTGCACAGCGCTCCAGTCTCTCCAGCTGGGCCGTATCCAGTTGACGGGGCTTGTGGTCGATCAGGCACAAAGTCCCCAGCGGCAGGCCGCTGCTGTCACGCAGCACGGCACCCGCGTAGAAGCAGACATGCGGTGGCCCCGTCACCAGGGCGTTATCAAAGAAGCGTTCATCCTGGCGCGCATCATTGATGACCAGAAAGCGCTCTTCATGCAGCGCGTGGGCGCAGAAGGCGAGATCCCTGCCCGTCTGCCGAGCATCCAGCCCACAATGGGCCTTGAACCACTGGCGGTCTTCATCCACCAGCGACACGAGGCAGATGGGCACATCAAAGATATCGGCGACCAGCCGCGTCAGATCGTCATAGCGCTTTTCATGGTCACTATCCAATACATGCAGAGAATGCAGGCTATTGAGACGCTCTTCTTCGCGCGGATGAGGTGCCGCCGGCCTGAAGCCGGGCCGGCCACCCGGCGCGAGGGTTGTCTTTGGGGTGGAATCTGCCATGGCCTACTGCCTCGTTGGAATTTCCAGGAGATATAACCGCATGTTCGTACTTGAGCATACTCGTCTCGACTGTTGACTGGCAGAGCCGGCAAGCTGCGCACCACTAACGATAATTGAGCGTGGAAACCCTTGCGCGCATTGCTGCGCGGCAACCTCACGCTGCGACTTTCAACACCACAACGCAGAAAGCCCCGCAGCAAGGCTACAGGGCTTTCTGGATGACACTTGTCCTTTCGAGGTCAGACGCTTCGCGCCTCACGCACGAAATGGCAGAGTCTCAGGCTTCAGCAGGTGCATAGGAGCCATCTTCACGATGGACTTCCTTACCGGTCAGACCCGGGGTGAACACACAGGCCAAGTGCATGGTCTTGGTGGCACGTAACAGGTGATCATCATGCTCGTTGAGGATATAGACGTCGCCCGGCTTGATCGGCCAGATCTTGCCATCCGCAAGGGTTTCGACCTCACCCTCACCTTCCATGCAATACACCACTTCGTAGTGATGCTTGTAATGGATGTGGGTCTCGGTGCCTTCAAAGATGCGGGTGATGTGGAACGAACACTTGCCACCATCTTCATCGAGCAGCAGGCGCGTGCTATCCCAGTTGCCATTCTCGGCCTTGACCAGACGATCGGTGCTGCGGGCTTCTTCAAGATTGCGAACGATCATGTATTTTCCTCACTACGCTGCCAGACATCGACAGCTGACTGATGGCGATTACCGAAACGAAGGGGTGACCTGGATAGGCAATCGATGGGGATGGTAAGCCAGAGACTCACCTACAACCCGCGGGACGCCGATGACCGGGCGCTCCGCGGGAAGACAGCGTTACTTGGACAGCACTGCGGCAGCGTTTTCCTCGATGATATCGAGGGCTTCCAGCAGGTCTTCGTCGCGGATGGTCAGCGGGCACAGGCACTTGACGACCTGACCGGAGTGACCACTGGTCTCGATGATCAAGCCCTGCTCGAAGCAGCGTGAGGTGATGGCATCGGCCAGCTCACCCTCGCGGACATCGATACCGCGCATCAGGCCACGACCCTTCTCGTGCGCTTCGAAGCCGTTTTCGCGAGCCTTGGCGGCAATCTTCTGGAAGCGGTCTTCGACGATACGGCCCTTACGCTGGATATCACGCTCGAACTTGTCGTCGCTCCAGAAGTGACGCAGCGCGGCGGCGCCGGTCACGAAGGCCAATGCGTGGCCACGGAAGGTGCCGTTGTACTGGCTCGGCTTCCACTGGTCCAGCTCGGGACGCATCATCACCATCGCGAACGGCACACCGGAGGCAGACAGCGACTTCGAGTTGCAGACGATGTCCGGCACGATGTTGGCGTGTTCGAAGCTAAAGAACTTGCCGGTACGACCACAACCCGCCTGGATATCATCGACGATCAGAAGGATCTTGTGCTCCTTGCACAAGGCATCCAGACGCTGGAGCCATTCGATGGAGGCCGGGTTGATCCCGCCCTCACCCTGCACGGTCTCGACCAGCACTGCTGCCGGGCGATCCAGACCGCTGGAGGAATCCTTGAGCAGTTTGTCGAGGTAGGCAACGGTGTCGATGCCCTCACCCATGTAGCCATCATAGGGCACGAATTGCGCACCCTGCGCCGGCAGACCCGCCGCATCACGGAACTTGGCGTTACCGGTGGTGGCCAGCGCACCCATGGTCACACCATGGAAGCCGTTGGTGAACGACACGATGTTGTGGCGGCCGGAGACCTTGCGCGCCAGACGAATGGCAGCTTCGACCGCGTTGGTGCCGGTCGGCCCCGGGAAGTGGACCTTGTAGTCCAGACCACGCGGCTTGAGGATCACTTCCTCCAGCGCTTCGAGGAAATCGCGCTTGGCGGAAGTCCACATATCCAGGCCGTGGATGATGCCATCATTGCTGATGTAATCGACCAGTGCCTTCTTAAGTACCGGATGGTTATGCCCGTAGTTGAGCACACCGGCACCGGCGAGGAAATCGATGTAGCGCTTGCCGTCCTCGGTGAACAGGTGGGCATTCTGCGCCTTGGTGAAAACGGTCGGGAAAGAACGCGAATAAGTGCGTACCTCGGATTCCATCTGTTCGAGAATCTGCGTATTCATGCTGTCACCTCCCTGGTGTTGGATGGCCGCGTACTGAAATGGCCATACCAGAATGTAAAGACGATCCAACGAATGACACTGACCCTACCTCACTCACACATGGGGTCAGCAGGAGATGTCACAACCTTCCTGTCGTGAACATCTGCCGGACGGGGCGTGATTCTTCTCGACGACCGACACAAGAATCATGACGGCGTCCCGTCCGGGACTTCTTGCGGTTTACTACCCGCCCTTGCTGCGCATGGGCCTTAATTGCACAAGAGCCTTGAGCGCGTCGAGCACTCAGATGTCTCTTGGCAGGAACGGGCCGATGCGCACCAGGTTTTCGGCTAGGTGCTCGCCACCCAGCTGGTCTGAAGAGAAGTACTCACGCGAGTGCAGCGGCACCTGCCAGCGCTCGGCGAGGCGAGTGAACAATGCCCAGGACGCCTCATTGTCCGGCGTGATGGTGGTCTCGAGATGACGCACGTGCGCCATTTCGGGACGCTTCATCACGGCTTCGATCAAGCGACGTGCCAGGCCAGTCCCACGCGCCTTCTCACCGACGGCGATCTGCCACAGGAAGAAGGTCTGCGGGGCGTCGTTGCGGGTGTAACCGGAAACGAAGCCGACGACCTCACCTTCCTCATCAGTTGCTATGGCGCAGCTGTCACGGAACTGCGTGGCCAGCAAAACGTACGAATACCCTGAATTGAGGTCCAGCGGCGGGCAGGCCTTGACCAGCTCGTAGATGCCCCAGCCATCATCGGTAGTCGGCTGACGGATGAACAACGGCGCACTGGGGCGGTTGATCACGGCATCGTGGGTGTGGTGGGCCAAGCCCTGAATCGTGGAAGTCATTGTCATGGTTTTCATAAAATATTTCGCAGTTGGCGAATTCGCTATAAACCATAACAAACCGTTATGGACATCGCAAACCATAAATTATTCTCGTGAAGCGTATGGATAACGCAGAATTATCACAAAGCCCCGTATCGGTGAGCGGGCAAGCTGGGGCTTAAACCGGGCAACACTCGCCCTTGTCTACCACCCGTTGGGGGTTTTCCCCCACTAGACGCAAGACGGCGCCCCGAGGGGCGCCGTTTGATTGCCTGCTCATCCGGCATCTGGCCTTGTTTTCGTTGCCACTGCCGCTGAGTCGGGTTCTGCACTAGTGCTTGAACCCCAGGGCTTCCGTCACTGCTGTTTCTGCACCTCACGCTGCTTGCTGGCGATCGCGACAATCTGGCCCAGCTCATCATGGCGGCTGAACTGCACCGCGCAATTGCGCCCCTCATGTTTGGCGGCGTAGAGCGCCATGTCTGCATTGTGTGATAGCTGTTCACGGTCGCTGCCATGCTGAGGGGCGATGGCAATCCCGATACTGCAGCCCACTTCCAGCTTGTGCTCTTCATACAGGAATGGCTTGCCCAGACTGTCGATGATGCGCTGGGCCAGCTGGGCGAGTTCGCCGGGGCGCCCCAGATTCGCCTGGATGTCAGCATTGTGGACCATCACCACGAACTCATCGCCTCCCAGACGCGCGACGAAATCGCCCTTGCGCACCACCTGATTGAGTCGCTCCGCGATCACCTTGAGCGCCACATCCCCGGCGGCATGGCCATGGGTATCATTGATGGGCTTGAACTTGTCGATGTCCAGCATGAGACACGCCAGCTGCCCGCCTTCGTCACTGACGCTTTCGAGCCAATGCTCGACCCGCTCATAGAAATGCTGTCGATTGGGCAGTCCCGTCAGAGAATCATGCATCGCCAGTTGCGTGATGCGCTTCTTGTAGTTGTTGCTCTCGATGATGTTGTACTTGAACTTCTGCAACGCCCGCGCCATCTGGCCCACTTCATTGGTGTGCTGGGTGCTGTCGATCACCACGCTGACATCGTCATTGGCCAGGGTATTCATGGTCTGGGTCAGACGACGGATCGGTACCAGCACATAACGCCCGAACAGCCACATCGAGATGCCGATCAGCACCACGATCATCGCCAGCGCCAGGCCATTGACCACCGGGGCCACCCTGGCCAGCAGCTTGAGCGTCTTGCCAACCGCGGCAGAGGTGGCCGCGATCCGCATGCGGCTTTCATGATCCAGCACCGCCAGTGCGTCAAGCGCCGGGGCATCATTGACCTTGACCAGCTGATCGATCTCACGCGGTGAAAGGTCTGCCTGCTCGTCATGCAGCTGGTTGACCTTGTTCAAGCGGTCACCGTAGGACTGGATGACATCGGCGATATCGCGGATGGCACGTTGCTCGGCGGTGTTCATGCCCAGCGCACGATAAGCCGCCAGGGTAGCGCGCAGCGACTCGATGTCCTGCGCCGCCTGCTGACCGTAGATGGCGTCACTGCGCAGCACGTAATTCTTGAAGTGGTGGATCATCTCGCCATAGCCGAGGTCACGGCGCAGGTTGGCCACCAGGCGAGCCTTGCCCATACCGTTCTCGAGCGGATTGTCATTGTCACGCAGCTCCGCGATGGAGATACGCCGCAGGGTATCCAGCCCCGAGACGGCCTGGAAATCATCGATCTGAACCAGCTTGTCGATATCGGCAGTCGAGCGCCCCTGCTCGATCATCGTGCGTATTCTGGGCACCATCAGCTCATAGCGGCTGATGGTGGCACGCAGGCCCGCCACCGCATTTTCCTCCCCCTGGGTCAGCCCAAGGTTCTGATAACGGCTCAGAGCGCTGCGAGCGGCACCGATCTCGTTCTGCACCTCGCCGATCAGCTCGAGGTCCTGACGCAGCACGAGATTCTTGAAGTCATGCACCATGCCGCCATAGCCCAGAGCCTTGGTCAGCTGACCTTCCAGGCGCGGCTTGTCGGAGCGTGCCTGCTGATATTCCTGCCAGTCGCGCTGCAGGTCGGACACGTTGCGGGTAATGAATGCCAACACGACCAGCAACACCAGTCCCGCCAAGGCGGAAAGCGCACAGATGATGATGTTGATGGTGCGAAAGCGCAGGTTGGCCAGACTCATGAAGGCTATCTCTTGACGATGGAAGGAAACGTTCGACGAAAAACGCGTCACGCCGGCCAGCCGATGGGCGCTGCCAGCATGAGAAAGATACTGCCACGATACCAGATAAATCTAATACTTTACGCAGCAACTTCCCCGAACCTCCCTTCATACGCTGTATGCCCTGGCCTGGATGTCCCAGGCTCGCGTCAGATTGCCTCAGACCCTGACAGGCTGACGTCGCGCCCATAAAAAATCTCCCACCGAAAATCGATGGGAGATTGCGTTTCTCGCCTGTGCTTGGCTTCGACCCTTTCCTCGGGCCCGAAGCCAGACCCGACATCAGCTGTAGTAGGCGTTGGTCGTGTCGGTGTGATCGGTGACGTCACGCACACCGGTCAGCTCCGGGATACGCTCCATCAGCGTCTTCTCGACACCATCCTTCAGCGTCAGATCGACGGCGGAGCAGCCCTGGCAGCCGCCACCGAACTGCAGTACGGCGACCTGCTCTTCGGTCAGTTGCACCAGCTTGATCTCGCCACCGTGAGCCGCCAGGCCCGGGTTGATCTCGCTGTAGAGCAGATAGTTGATGCGGTCTTCCAGCGGGCTGTCGGCGTTGACCTTGGGCATCTTGGCGTTCGGCGCCTTGATGGTCAGCTGCCCCCCCATGCGATCGGCATTGAAGTCGACGGTCGCTTCTTCCAGGAACGGCACGCTGTGCGTGTCGAGATAGACCTTCAGCTTCGGCAGATCCAGGATCTCATCCGTCGGCTCTTCCTCGCCAGGACGGCAGTAGGCGAGACAGGTCTCGGCATACGGCGTGCCTGGCTGGGTGATGAAGATGCGCACGCCGATGCCTTCGACGTTCTGCTTCTCGAGCAGCTCGGCAAGATACTCCTGGGCGCTATCGGTAATCTGGATGCTCTCACTCATGGCGCAGAGACTCTCTTGATGTCAGGTGACTAATGGCTCCATGTTAAGGAAAACCTGCTGCACTCGCAATCCTGAGCAAATCACTCGGGTTTGGTGCCCTGCACGCAGCCACTCCCTTGCCGGCACTCCTGACTGACTCATGTTGCGCATGAATCATGCTCATCGTGACGACTCTGCAGTCTGATACGATATCCCAAACTGGCCAGGCGGGGATTTCGTGAACGGATCCCTCGCCAGCGCCTCTCAATAGCAATGAGTTCGCGCCTGTGGCGTGTGACTTTCTCGGCAAGGTACTGGCTCAGAAGGTACTGGCTTGGCAAAGTACTGGCCTGGTAATGAGAGTTACACGTTCGGGAGACAACGCGACAGGTCACGCACGCTGGAGTCCGTCATGGCGCAAGCCCTATCCCCTGTTCCCTATTCTCTGCCCCTGCCCGACGCGCTGAGCCAGGCGCTGCAGGAACGTATCCTGATCCTCGATGGCGGCATGGGCACCATGTTGCAGAGCTACGGGCTGGAGGAGGAAGACTTCCGTGGCGAGCGCTTCGCCGACTGGCCCAGCGACATCAAGGGCAACAACGACCTGCTGGCGCTGACCCGGCCAGACATCGTCGAGGCGATCCACCGCGCCTACTTCGAGGCCGGCGCCGACATCGTCGAGACCAACACCTTCAATGCCACTCAGCTGTCGCAGTCCGATTACGGCATGCAGAGGCTGGTCCACGAGATCAATCTCGAATCGGCACGCCTGGCGCGCAAGACGGCGGATGCCGTGGCCGCCGAGACTGGTATCCCGCGCTTCGTCGCCGGGGTGCTCGGCCCGACCAGCCGCACCTGCTCCATCTCGCCGGACGTGAATGACCCCGCCAAGCGCAATGTCACCTTCGATATTCTGCGCGATAACTACCGCGAGGCCGCATTGGCGCTCTTCGAGGGTGGCGCGGACCTGATCCTGATCGAGACCATCTTCGACACCCTGAATGCCAAGGCGGCGATCTACGCCCTCGAGGAGCTGTTCGACGAAGGCCATCCGCGCCTGCCGGTGATGATCTCCGGCACCATCACCGATGCCTCAGGACGTACGCTGTCCGGCCAGACCACCGAAGCCTTCTGGAACTCGGTGCGTCACGCGCGCCCGCTGAGCATCGGCCTCAACTGCGCGCTGGGCGCCGAGGAGCTACGCCCCTATCTGCGTGAGCTGTCCGAGAAGGCCGATACCTTTGTCTCCGCGCACCCCAACGCCGGCCTGCCCAACGAGTTCGGCGAGTACGACCAGACCCCAGACGAGATGGCCGAGATCATCGGCTCCTTCGCCGCCGCGGGCCTGCTCAACATCATCGGTGGCTGCTGTGGCTCCACCCCGCAGCACATCCAGGCGGTCAAGCGCGTGGTGGCCCAGTACCCGCCGCGCAAGGTGCCGGAGATCGCGCCGGCCTGCCGCCTGTCGGGGCTTGAGCCCTTCAACATCCAGCCGGACTCGCTGTTCGTCAATGTCGGTGAGCGTACCAACGTCACCGGCTCTGCGCGCTTTCGTCGCCTGATCAAGGAGGAGGACTACACCACCGCGCTGGAAGTCGCCCTCGAACAGGTTGAGAACGGCGCCCAGGTCATCGACGTCAACATGGATGAGGGCATGCTGGAGTCACAGGAGGCCATGGTGCGCTTCCTGAACCTGATCGCCTCGGAGCCGGACATCTCGCGCGTGCCGATCATGGTCGACTCCTCGAAGTGGGACATCATCGAGACGGGCCTGAAATGCATCCAGGGCAAGGCGGTGGTCAATTCCATCTCGCTCAAGGAAGGCGAGGAAAGCTTCCGGCAGCAGGCGCAGATCTGTCGCCGTCACGGCGCCGCCGTGGTGGTCATGGCCTTTGATGATGTCGGCCAGGCCGATACCTATCAGCGCAAGATCGAGATCTGCGAGCGCGCCTACCGGATGCTGGTCGATGACATCGGCTTCCCGGCCGAGGACATCATCTTCGACCCCAACATCTTCGCCATCGCCACCGGCATCGAAGAGCACAACAACTACGGTGTCGATTTCATCGAGGCCACGCGCTGGATTCATGACAACCTGCCCCACGCGATGATTTCGGGTGGCGTCTCCAACGTGTCCTTCTCGTTCCGTGGCAACAATCCGGTCCGCGAAGCGATCCATTCGGTATTCCTCTATCACGCCATCCAGGCGGGCCTGAGCATGGGTATCGTCAACGCCGGCCAGCTGGCGCTCTACGATGACCTGCCCCGCGAGCTGCGCGACGCCGTCGAGGACGTGGTGCTCAACCGCCGCGATGACAGCACCGAGCGTCTGCTCGACATCGCCGACAAGTACAAGGGCGATGGCAGCAGCGGTGAGAAGAAGGAAGACCTCGAATGGCGCAGCTGGTCAGTCAACAAGCGCATCGAGCACGCGCTGGTCAAGGGCATCACCGTCCATATCGAGGAAGATACCGAAGAGGCGCGCCTGCAGGCAGCCCGGCCCATCGAGGTCATCGAAGGGCCGTTGATGGACGGCATGAATGTGGTCGGCGACCTGTTCGGCGCGGGCAAGATGTTCCTGCCCCAGGTGGTGAAGTCGGCGCGCGTCATGAAGCAGGCGGTCGCCCACCTGATCCCCTTCATCGAGGCCGAGAAGAGCGGCGAGACCCAGGCCAAGGGCAAGATCGTCATGGCCACCGTCAAGGGCGATGTCCACGACATCGGCAAGAACATCGTCGGCGTGGTGCTTCAGTGCAACAACTATGAGGTGATCGACCTGGGCGTGATGGTGCCGGCGGAGAAGATCCTGCAGACCGCCATCGACGAGAAGGCCGACATCATCGGGCTTTCCGGGCTGATCACGCCGTCGCTGGACGAGATGGTCAATGTCGCCAGGGAGATGCAGCGCCGTGGGTTCGAGTTGCCGCTGCTGATCGGTGGCGCGACCACATCCAAGGCACATACCGCAGTCAAGATCGAACCGCAGTATGATCAGCCGGTCATCTATGTCACCGATGCCTCGCGCGCGGTGGGCGTGGCCTCGCGCCTGCTGTCGCCGGAACTCAAGGCAGCCTATGTTGATCAGATTCGCACCGAGTACGCCGTGGTGCGCGAGCGCAATGCCAAGCGCCACCCCAAGGCCGCGGACCTCGACTACCACGAGGCGCGCAAGCGCCGTTTCCAGCCCGATTGGGAGCATTACACCCCGCCGGCCCCCAGCTTCACCGGCCTCAAGGTCTTCGATGACTACGATCTGAATGAACTGGTCGAGCGCATCGACTGGACGCCCTTCTTCATGAGCTGGCAGCTGGCGGGCAAGTACCCGAAGATTCTGCAGGATGAGACGGTCGGGGAAGCGGCGCGTTCGCTGTTTGCCGATGCCAGGGTGATGCTGCGCAAGCTGATCGATGACAAGGTGCTGTTGGCACGTGGCGTGATCGGCTTCTGGCCGGCCAACTGTGTCGACGACGACACCCTGGAAGTCTACGCCGATGAATCACGCACCCAGGTGGTAGAGCGCCTGCATCACATCCGTCAGCAGATGACCAAGAACCGTGATGGCGTCTGTCACAGTCTTGCCGACTTCATCGCCCCGCGTGACAGCGGCAAGCCGGACTGGATCGGTGGCTTCGCCGTGACCACCGGACATGGCGCGGATGAACTGGCCAGGGAGTACGAGGCGGCGGGCGATGATTACAATGCCATCATGGTCAAGGCGCTGGCGGACCGTCTCGCCGAAGCCTTTGCCGAGCGCCTGCACGAGCGCGTGCGCAAGGAGTTCTGGGGCTACGATAGCCAGGAAGTGCTCGACAACGAGGCATTGATCGCCGAGAAGTATCGCGGCATTCGTCCGGCGCCCGGCTATCCGGCCTGTCCGGATCACACCGAGAAGGCCACGCTGTTCCGCATGCTCGAACCGGAGACGCATGCCGGCATGGTGTTGACCGAGAGCTTCGCCATGTGGCCGGCGGCCGCCGTCTCTGGCTGGTACTTCGCGCACCCGGAGTCGAAGTACTTCTCCACCGGCAAGATCACCCGCGATCAGGTGCAGTCCCTGGCGAGCCGCAAGGCAATGGAGCTTTCCGAGATGGAACGCTGGCTGTCGCCGGTGCTGAGCTACGATCCCGACGCCGATTGATCCCCTCCATCAGCCGCCCCGCCGGTTGATGGAGCCAACGTCAGCTCCACGCGCCTCACCTCTCAGGAGATGGGGCGCGCTGTCATCTGAGAGGCGATGTCTTCAGTTTGCCGAGCACGCTATCATGGCGCTCTTCCTTGTCTGCTGTCGTGAGTCGCCCGTGCTGCCGTTGTCACTGCTTTGTTTATCACTGCTCTGTTTGTCACTGCTCTGTTTGTCACTGCCCTATCTATCACTGCTCGGTTTCTCGCTGCTCAGTTCATCGCAGCCCAGTTCTCTGGTTTCCCGCTTGTCAGCCGCATTCGAGGCTTTTGACCCCTCCTGCTCCTATCACCTTTCCGACTCCCCGCGTGGGAGCGTCTGATGCTGGGGGATCTTGCGCGCAACACACGAATTCTGAAGCTGGCGCTGCCGATCATCGGGGCGATGCTGTCGCAGAGTCTGCTCAACCTGATCGACGCGGCACTGGTCGGCAGTCTGGGCGAGACGGCGCTGGCCGGTGTGGGGATCGGTGGCTATGCCATGTTCATGGTCACGGCGCTGATCTTCGGGCTGTCCTCCGCCGTCCAGGCACAGACTTCGCGGCGCCTGGGCGAGGAAGCACCTGAGCGTTGCGGCGAAGGCCTGAATGCAGGTCTCGTGCTGGCGTTGTCGATCGGCATCCCCGTCACCCTCGCCTGCCATCACTGGGCTGGGCCGCTGCTGTCCTTGATCAATGACCAGCCCGGCGTGCATGAAACCGCCGCCTCGTATTTCCAATGGCGGGTGCTGGGGCTGGTCGCGGTCGCCATGGCGTTCTGCTTCCGAGGTTTCTGGAATGGCCTGCAGCGCACCGGCATCTATCTGCGCATCATGCTGATCACCCAGGCGGTCAATGTCGTGCTCAGCATCATCCTGATCCACGGTCTGTTCGGCGCCCCGCAGATGGGCGCGGATGGTGCCGGGGCCGGTACGACGCTGTCCCTGCTGGTCGCATTGGCGCTGTGGATCAAGGCGACGCTGGGCGAGCGCAGTCTGCACGGTGTCCTGCACGCCTGGCCGCCGATGACGCATTACCTGACGCTGCTCAAGCTGGCGGTGCCCCACTCCTTTCAGCAGCTATGGTTCGCGGCGGGCTACGCGATGCTGTTCTGGATACTCGGTCAGATCGATGCGGCCAGTGTCGCGGTCGGCCATGTGCTGGTGAATCTCTCCCTGCTGCTGATATTGCCCGGGGTCGGACTTGGACTGGCCGCCATGAGTCTGGTGGGTCAGGCCCTGGGCAGCGGCGAGCATGAAGAGGCCCATCGCTGGGGGTGGGACACCGTGCGCGTGGCACTGCCGTGTCTGCTGTTGCTGGGTTTGCCGCTGTGGGTCGCGCCCCAGAGCGTGCTCGGGCTGTTCCTGCATCGCCCGCCATTGATCGAACTGGGCCTGCTGCCGCTGCAGATGACGGCCGCCATGATCGTGCTCGACTGCACCGCCATCGTGCTGGCCCAGGCACTACTGGGCGCCGGCGCCCATCGCACCGTGATGCTTGCCACCTTGAGCCTGCAGTGGCTGATCTTTCTGCCCGCGGCCTGGTGGTGGGGCGTCCACCAGGAAGGTGGCCTTGTCGCCATCTGGGGGATACAGCTCGCCTATCGCCTGCTCAACTCGCTCGTCTTCGGGCTTATCTGGCAACGCAGAGCGTGGCAAGCCTTGCGCCTTTGAAGGTGTTCTCTGGTGCAGCTAGCCAGCAGCCTTTGCTGCCACTCGCGCCTATAGCCCATGGAAGACATCAAGTAATAATGATATATGTCGTTCAATCGTTGAAGCTTGGTAATTGGCAGTCTTGTTGAAGTCCATACCCAGCTTGCCCAGTCGCGTACCCTGATAGAAACAAAAGTCAATGCACTAGGGAGAACGCCATGTCCGCTGCCACCATCAGGACAGGACGAGCACAACTTGGCTTGCCAAGGCTGATCGTCCTGTGTGGTTGCCTTGCCCTCAGCGGGCTGGTGAATGCCTTATCCTCTGGCTCTTCCTCCTCCGACCTCACGTCTCGAGCCTCCGAAAACACTCAAGCCCCTGCCTACCCTTCAGGCCAATCGAGAGCGCGTGGTGCACAGGAGGCGATGCCAGGACGCCCGCTGACCGCCACCTTCGTAAACCCGGGACTGCGTGGCGAACGCTTCTGGGACATGGTGACCGACACCATGCAAGCAGCCGCCCTGAACCTGAATATCTCACTGGAAGTCGTCTACGCCGAGCGCAATCCCTACCTGCTCAAGAAACTCGCGATTCAGGCTTTGGAAAGCCCTGCCGCTCCGGATTACCTCCTGCTGGTCAATGAAGAGCAGGCGGCATCCGAGTTGTTGACGATTGCGGATAGCCACGACACCCATGTCGTGATGCTGTTGAACGGACTGAGCCGCGAAGAGGCGCTGACCCATGGCACCCCGGGGTCCCTCCACCCCTCCTGGATCGGCAGCATCATCCCGGACAACCACACTGCGGGCAAACGCATGGCGACCCAGCTGATCAAGGTGGCGAGAGAAGGCTCACCCACCGGCCAACTGCATGGACTCGCCTTGATCGGCGATACCCGAACCCCTGCCTCGATTGCCCGTAATACCGGCATGGTGGTCGGCTTTTCCCAGGACCAGGACGTCCAGATAGACCGCATACTCGAGGCGCGCTGGAATACTCAGGATGCCGAACATCTTACTGCGCAATATCTCAAGTGGGTCAGCCGCTCGAGCGGTCAGAATGATCTGATCTGGGCGGCGAATGATGCCATGGCCGAGGGGGCCATTCTTGCGCTCGAGTCAGCGGGCCTCACGCCCGGCGTGGATGTGCTGGTGGCAGGGCTCAACTGGTCACCGGAGGGTATCAGCATGGTCAAGGACCAACGCATGCTGTTGACGGACGGCGGGCATTTCATGGCGGGAGCCTGGGCGATGGTGATGGCAAGAGACCATGCCGATATCGAGGACTGGTCCCCCAGAACCGTCAACTTTCCGATGAGCGCGATCACGCATGACAATGTGGCGCGATATGGCCCGCTTCTGGAGAACCCTGACTGGGAAGCTGCAGATTTCGCCGCCTTCGGCTTGCAGGCATCGCGGGATGACTATGAGTTTGATCCGATGAGGGTATTGACGCAGATTCTTGGTCACCAGGCCCCGGCATCCGGATTGCCCCCCTCAGGCTCCCGCCACCCAGAAGAAGACTGCACGTTCCAGCGCGCTCATGGACACCCCTCAATGAGGAGGCGCAAGGAGAGCTCGCAGGGCAACATCCATCGCCACCGAGGGAGAACAGCGTGATCAATGATGGTCAGAAACTCGCCAAGGCCCCCGGTACGGGGCCCGAGAGTGATGGCGAGCATGCGTCACCGCTCAGATGGCGAATACTGCGGATACTTGCACCGCTGGTATTCACCATCTGTGCCATCAGTGGAGCCGTGAGTTATTACCTGTATGCCAGCGAGGCCGTCGAGCACATGCATGATGACCATCAGGAAATGATGGATATCGTGGCGCTGTCGATGCCGGACGCCATATGGAACTTCGACGATGAGAGAATCCATGCCTACCTCGAGACTCTCAGTCACCACGCCAGTGTTCATGCCGTGCGCTACTTCAATCATGAGGGGGAGCTTGTCGAGGAGATTGCCAAGAGCGGCACAGCATTGGATCCCGTCACGCATTCGAAGCCACTTGTCTATCAGAACTCACTGGTCAAGCAGGCCGTTGGCAGGCTTGAACTGGAGAGCACCAACGCCCCGTTGCTTGCCGCCCGTTACCAGGGTGGAGCTGTGCTGTTCGGGATCGCCCTGACCATCATTCTGTCGATCCTGCTGATGCTTTCCTGGCAGTTGAAGCGGTATGTGATGGACCCCTTGAGCAAGGCCGTGAGGCGCATGCGGCAGCTGGAGGGCCAGCATGCCACCTTCCAACGCATCCCCCCCCGTTCACTCGCGCGAGATCAACAAGGTCATCGTGGAGCTGAACAAGCTGGGGGAGCGAATCTTCAACATGATGGAAGCGCTGCGTGATAACGAAGAGCGCTATCAACACTTCTATCGTGATACCCCCGCGTTGCTGCTGGTGATCGACGATAAGGGCACTGTGCAGGATGCCAGCGAGCAAATGCTGGAGGTGACCGGCTGGGCTCGTGAACATCTTGTCGGCATGCCCTTCCATGCTCTCATCAGCAGTCAGAATGGCAAGCACATCCATCGCATCAGCACGGCCTTGCGACTGGGCAATGCCTGCAACGATCTGGTGATGACATTGAACTGCCAACACCAGGAAGACCGTCAGGTTCAGGTGGTCATTCCCGCCGCCAATGGCAGCCAGGCCCGGGGCACGATGATGCTGCTGACGGACATCACCGAACTGACCAGGACCCAGCAACGGCTGTTGGAGCATGAGCTGATTGACCCCTTGACGCAGTTACCCAACCGGCTGTCGCTCAATCAGCATGTCCAGCAGTTGATCGCACGTGACGCTGTCTTTGGTTTGCTGCTGGTTAATATCGATCGATTCCACAGCATCAATCACCACCTGGGGCCGATGGACGGCGATCTTCTTTTGAAAGAGGTTGGCGCACGGCTCAAGGAGTGTGCCCCCGACTGGATCGCACGTACGGGTGGCGATGAATTCGTCATGACCTGTGATATCAATGACTTGCGCCCACTTGCCCACCGGATTCAAATCGCATTCTCCCATCCGCTGCTCAAGGCTGGCGAACCCATCCATCTCAGCCTGAGCATGGCGGGCCTGCAGGCGCAGGCAGATGACGAGAGCCCCAGCCGCCTGATGCGTCTACTGGAACTTACCGTGGTGGACATCAAGCACAAGGGGGGAAATCAATATCGCACCTGTGTCCGCGATAGCGCGCTGGAAGACGGTGAGCCGTTGTTCCTGAAGGAGCGCATGATCCGCGAAGCCTTGACCATGGGCTGGTTCCGCCTTTATCTACAGCCCATCTTCCGGGCGGCCAGTGCGGACCTGGAGGCTCCGGAACTGCTCGGCGCGGAGGCACTGATCCGCCTTGAGCACCCTGATCTCGGCCTGGTGCCCCCCGATGAGTTCATTGCAGCGGAGGAAAAGACCGGACAGATCGTCGAGATCGGCAACTGGGTATTGGAAGAGGCTGCCGTCATTCTGTGCGAATGGCGACGGCTCGGCATCGAGGAGCGCTATCTGTCCGTCAATGCCTCCGTCATCCAGTTCAGGGATCAAGGTATTCTGCACCAGCTCGAGTCACTGCTCGAGCGCTACCCGATTCATCCCTCGCAGCTGGTGGTCGAGGTCACCGAGAACCTGATGCTCGACAGCAAAGACAGCCTGCGTTATCAACTGCAGGCAATACGCAGACTGGGAGTCAACCTCTCGCTGGATGATTTCGGGACAGGCTTCTCATGCCTCTCCTATCTGCATGATCTGCCTTTCGGCATCCTGAAGGTCGATCGCTCCTTCGTCATGAATGTCGAGACCAGTCGCCGCGACAGGGAGCTGGCGCGGGTCATCGTCGCGATGGGCCAATCACTCGGCATGCAGGTCGTTGTCGAGGGGGTCGAGGAGCGGGGGCAAGCCGAAATCTTCCAGGCCATGGGCGTCCACGCCTTCCAGGGCTATCTCTTCGGTCGCCCGATGCCGCAGCAGGCCTTCGAGACGCGCTTTCACGCCAACGCGGATGCGCGTGTCAGTCTGCTGAAACCCATCAGGAGCGCACCAGGCACAGGCAATGACCCGGGCTGATGGCATCTGGCTGAGGCCGTCCGTTCTGCGCAAGCCCGGAATGTGGCAGGCCCATGCCTGTCGTGAGACCCGGGCAACATGACCAGACGCCTTCCCCTCCGGCGGCTGGTCTTTTCTTTTTCGCTGCTGGTAGGCAAACTCAACGCGCCTTCTTAATAACGCCATCGTCGAAAACTATGAGGATTTATTCTTTTAAAGAATAAAGAATAGAGGGTATGGTGGCTTCAGCATCAACAAGATTCGCATCAGTGGACGATCATCTGATGCCCGACCGCAGGACACCCCTGACATGTATCGCTATGACACCTACGACCAGACACTGGTCGACGAGCGGGTAGCTCAGTTCAAGGACCAGATGGATCGCTATCTGGCGGGCCGTCTGGGAGATGCAGAATTCCGCCCTCTGCGCCTGCAGAACGGCCTCTACATCCAGCGTCATGCCCCGATGCTGCGTATCGCCATTCCCTACGGCATGTTGAGCGCTGTCCAGCTGCGCGCCATGGCGGCCATCAGCCGTCGTTATGACCGTTCCTATGGACACTTCACGACTCGCCAGAATCTGCAGCTCAACTGGCCGAAGCTGGAAGATGTCCCGGCGATTCTCGCCGAACTGGCTCAGGTCGAGATGCATGCGATCCAGACCAGCGGCAACTGCATCCGCAATACCACCACTGACCAGTTCGCCGGTATCGCGGAAGACGAGACCGTCGATCCACGTCCCTGGTGTGAGCTGATCCGTCAGTGGTCCACGCTTCACCCGGAATTTGCCTATCTGCCGCGCAAGTTCAAGATTGCCGTCACCGGTGCCAGCGCCGACCGCGCTGCCATCCAGGTCCACGATATCGGCATTCGTCTCAACCGCGCCGACGATGGCAGCGTCAAGGCCACCATCCTGGCGGGTGGCGGTCTCGGCCGTACGCCGATGGTCGGCGACATCGTGCGCGAAGACCTCGACTGGCAGCACCTGCTGACCTATCTGGACGCCATCGTGCGTGTCTACAACCAGTGGGGCCGTCGCGACAACAAGTACAAGGCGCGCATCAAGATCCTGGTCAAGGCACTGGGAATCGAGGAATTCCGTCGTCGCGTCGAGGAAGAATGGGCCCACCTCAAGGATGGCCCGGAAACCCTCACCGACTCCGCCGTCACCAAGGCGACCAGCTACTTCCCCGAGCCTGAGCGCCGTGAAGTCAGCGCCGAGGCCATCGAGGCCTATGAGACCCTGCGCCGCGAGAACCGTGCCTTCGCGCGTTTCGTGACCAACAACGTCGTCGGCCACAAGGTGCCGGGCTACAAGGCCGTCACCCTGTCGCTCAAGCGCCGCGAACTGGCCCCGGGTGACGTCACCGCCGACCAGATGGACGCCGTGGCTGACCTCGCGGAGCAGTACGGCTTCGGTGAACTGCGCGTGACTCACGAGCAGAACCTGGTGCTGTCTGACGTGCCGGTTGATGAACTCGAGACACTCTGGAAGGCGCTGGAAGAACTCGGCATGGCCAACCCGACCGTGGGCACGCTGGCGGACATGATCTGCTGCCCGGGTGGCGATTTCTGCTCGCTGGCCAATGCCAAGTCGATTCCCATCGCTCAGGCACTGCAGGACCGCTTCGAAGACCTCGACTTCCTGTACGACCTCGGCCCGCTGGACCTGAACATCTCGGGCTGCATGAACGCCTGTGGCCATCACCACGTCGGCAACATCGGTATCCTCGGTGTCGACAAGAAAGGCCAGGAGTTCTACCAGGTCTCGCTGGGCGGACGCAGCGACGACAACGCCACGCTTGGCAAGATCCTCGGCCCGTCCTTCAATGCCGAAGACATGCCGAACGTCATCGACAAGGTGCTGCAGGTGTACGTCGAGCAGCGTCTGGAAGATGAAGTCTTCGTCGATACCTACCACCGCATCGGCATGAAGCCGTTCAAGGAGCGGGTCTATGCCTGAGGTGACTGCAGAAATGACATCAGCACGTGAATTGACCGATCAGCGCCAGGGTGGCGTCATCCGTCAGAATCAGCTGGTGAGCGAAGATGCCTGGCAGGTCGTGCGTCTGGATGAAGACGGCAATCTGCCGAGCTATCAGGCACCCGCCCTGCTGCCGCTGTCAGAATGGCAGGCGCTGGTCGCCGCCGGCGAAGGCTCTGATCATCTGGCGCCCTGGCTTGCCAGTGACACCGAGCTCACGCCGGAACTGGGCAAGGCACTGGCGGACGCACCGCTGCTAGCGGTCGACTTCCCGAACTTCAATGATGGCCGCGGTTACACCATCGCCCGCCTGATGCGCGAGCGCTTCGGCTATCAGGGTGAGATTCGCGCCATCGGTGACGTGCTGGTGGATCAACTCCACTACATGAGCCGTTGCGGCATCAGTGCTTTCGCCCTGCGTGACGATCAGTACGTGGAAGATGCCTTGCATGCCCTGAGCTCGTTCAGCGTCAGCTACCAGACCGGCGTCGACCAGAAGACGCCGCTGTTCGCGCGTCGCTGATCGCCAGCTCTTGATCACTCACTGCTTCTGCCTTCGGATAGACACTGGATAGAAGGCAATCGCAGCCGAGTGAGCCAAGCAAAAGCCCCCGTCCAGGATGCTCTCCTGGGCGGGGGCTTTTTTCGTGCCGGATGTTTCGTAACTGAAGTGTCTTGTCTGACGTTTCGTCTCTGTCACCTGAGCGGCTCATCAGCCGGCGACGACCGTGGACAGCAGCGCCATCCCTCCCACCAGCAGTGCGGCCATCACCAGTCCCACCACCAGAAAGTCCAGCGCATGGCCGTGCTCGAAATCACGCTTGCGATTGGCCTCCTTCTGGACACCAAAGAATGCTGCCAGTACGGATTTGACTTCATTGATCATGATCGCCTCCTTGTCGGTGACCTCACGCAATTCATCATCTGGGCACAGGGTTGTTGAAGCCTGAGTTGTTGAAGCCTGAGTTGTTGAAGCCAAGGTTGACTGGGGACAGCACAGGATGCTCGCGCGCATTCCAGCAGAGGAAGCTATGCTCAACTCAGCTCAGGTTGCGAAGCCTGTGCCACTAGACACCACCCACTATCACTATTGGTCACAATAACGCCAAACACCAGCTGCCCCGCTGGTATTTCCCCCAAGGTTTGCACTCATCAGCTATCAGATACCATGAGACAGGAGTCCAGAATGCCAGTCGCCAATCAACCGATGCAGCCTTTCGCTGCCATGTTCAGCACCCCACTGCCCTGGATGAATCGACCCGACGACCTCGTGCATCCCCTCGCCCCCTTGATGCGTTGTCAGCAGGTATGGTGGACCCTGAGCCTCAAGGCATATGAGCAGGAAATCGAGTTTATTCGCATGTGGCAGACCAAGAGCATGGAAATGGGCCAGTGCCTGCTATCGACCGGGTTCGTTGACCCTCACGAGTCGAAGGAGTGCCTGACGGAGATCGTCAGTGATGTGCAGGAACATACCGTCAAGCGCCTGCAACGCCTGCAAGGCCTGACAGATGAGTTGAAGGAAGCCATCTGGGAGGAGATCTAGGCCCAAGCCCGAGGTCGAGGACCGGTGGGAGCGTTGCCGAATGAAGCTTGCCGTCAAACAGGCAAGCGGTCTCGTAGATAAGTCGGCAAGCCAATAATTCGCCAAGCAGGTAAGCCAATAACAAGACGTCAGAAAATCTATCGGGCTAGATAATCCATTGGATCCAGATGCGCCAAGCGAGAAACGCACAACGCCCAGCCTTCAGGAAGAAGTGCTGGGCGTTGTGCAAGAGACGTCAGCCAAGACTAAGGCTTACGCTGACTCCTCTGACTCCGCGTCTCCCTTGAAGGCCTCAAGCTCACGCAGCCATGTCTGGGCGGCCTCGCGATCGAGATCGAATTCCGCGATCAGACTCTCGAGCCGCGCCACGAACTCCGCTTCACGCTGCTGGGCGCGCGCGTCGTCGGCATCGTGGTTCGACTCAGCGGCGGGCGCCGGCTGAGAAGAGCGATCCAGCGCATTCAGCTCTTCCGCCAACGCCTTTTCGAGCTCATCAAAGAGAGCACGCTGCTTGCGAGCACTGGCAATGATCTTTTCATCATGTCGGTTCATGCACGATTTTCCACTTTTGATCTTGTCGACAACAAGAAGACAACGCTATGAGTTCACTGCAGGACGATGAGCGACAATTTGACTTGCAGCTTATGCACGACACCTTCAACACTCGACCGGCGCGCCTCAAATCAAGATGTTAGCGAGCCTCTTCTGGACAGCCATAGACAAATGACAGATATCTTCTTGAAAGCCATACAGAAAACTAGCTTCATCATGCCCCTTTCAACGCCTGCTCGCAAGACATCGCGCGATACGCAAAGCGCGCAAGTACCCTGAACTGGGGCTTCACGGAGTGTTGGGCACTCTCACTTGGCATCTGGACGGCAACACCGTAGCGTTGGCTAGATGACGTCGATGCCTGAAACGACATCTCATGGGTGTTGCGCTAGCCGCTATGCTCGAAACAGTGCCATCATCGCCCTTCGCAGCGCCACCGCATCACTCATGGATGACGTGACTCGATGTGAAGTGGTCCAATTGGAGCGGACACCCCGATAAGCCTCATAATAGAGGCGATGGAGGTGTTCATGACCAAGAAGACTCGACGTCGGTATTCCGATGAATTCAAGGCCGATGCGGTGAGCCTGGTGAGCGATCAGGGATATACCGTATCCGAGGCAGCTCGGCGCCTGGGAGTTGACCGTAGCTTGTTGGACCGTTGGTGCCGCAAGCAACGTCAACAGACTTCAGGCGCCTCGAGCCAACACGCGGATGATCGCGACGACGAGATCAAGATGAAGTGGTCCAATTGGAGCGGACACCCCGATAAGCCTCATAATAGAGGCGATGGAGGTGTTCATGACCAAGAAGACTCGACGTCGGTATTCCGATGAATTCAAGGCCGATGCGGTGAGCCTGGTGAGCGATCAGGGATATACCGTATCCGAGGCAGCTCGGCGCCTGGGAGTTGACCGTAGCTTGTTGGACCGTTGGTGCCGCAAGCAACGTCAACAGACTTCAGGCGCCTCGAGCCAACACGCGGATGATCGCGACGACGAGATCAAGATGCTCCGCGAAGAGGTTCGTAAGCTTCAGATTGAAAAGGATATTTTAAAAAAGGCGGCGGCCTTCTTCGCCAAAGAATCGAGCTGAGATATCAGTTCATCGAATCGGAGAAGGCCGCCTATCCAGTGGCCTTGCTGTGTCGGGTCATGCAGGTCAGCCGGAGTGGTTTCTATGACTGGCGACGGCGTGGCCCAGATGATCATCGCCAGGCCCTTCACCGTGAGGTCAGAGAGATCCACCGCCGGAAGCGAGGCAGCTACGGCAGCCGCCGCATCGCCAAAGAGCTGCAACGTCGTGGCTACGAGGTTGGCCGTTACCAGGCCCGGAGTCTGATGCGGGAAGCCGGCGTAGAAGCAAAGCAGCGGCGCCGCTGGCGTCATACGACCGACAGTGAGCACAGCCTCCCGGTGGCGCCCAACCTGCTCAACCGTCAGTTTTTGGTGTCGGAACCGAACCGGGCCTGGGTGGCCGATATCACGGCGATCTGGACGTTGGAAGGGTGGCTCTACTTGGCGGCAGTGCTCGATCTCCACGACCGGCAACTTGTTGGTTGGGCGATGGCAGACCACATGCGCACACAGTTGGTTCTGGACGCCTTGGAGATGGCCGTAGGGCGCCGGCAACCCAAGAGCAGATTGATCCACCACAGCGACCGCGGCAGCCAGTACGCGTCACATGACTACCGATCCACGCTGGATCGGCACGGGTTCCAGACCTCCATGAGCCGCAAGGGAAACTGCTGGGACAATGCTGTTATGGAGCGGTTCTTCGGCTCACTGAAAAGCGAGTGGCTGGCTGACCAGCGATATGGAACCCGCCAAGCAGCACGGCGAGATGTGATCGAATATATCGAGATGGAGTACAACAGCTGCCGACTCCACTCGACCTTAGGCTACCGAACGCCGAGGGATATTGAACTGGCTGCTGCGGCTTAAAAATGTGTCCGCTCTCACTTGACCAGAACAGTGATCAAGGATAGTGATCTCTCTCGACATGGGCCAGATACCGGCCCGCCCGATCTTCGCTCCCCGGACAGACAGCGTCCGTTCGGCAAACCCTTGCGCCTGTGGCTGGGGTTGACCGCACTCTCCTGTCTCTCGCTTGGCGGCCTGCTGGTATTTCAGGAATCGCAGAGTCGCGAACAGGACATTCTGCAGGCCCAGGCGACCCAGATGCTGGTCGCCAGGGAGCGGCGTCAACAGGCCAGCCTGATGGTGGAGCAGACACTGGGCATGATCGCCTCGCGACATCGCGATTACGAGCATCGTCTGCAACGTCTTCTCATCACCACCATGCGCTCACCGTCACTGGGCATCAGCCATCTGAGTGGTCGTGATCGCTCCTTCGTCAGCACCGAACTGTTGCGCCAGTTCCCGGACCTGCGCATCAACCCGGACTGGATCGACATCGTGCAGCTCCCCACCACGCTCCACCCTGACTGGTGGAATCAGGAGCTGAATCAGCGCCTCAACGCGGGCATGCGCAAGGCGCAATTCCTGCGCGGCACGGATGCCGGACTGGTGTTTGCCGTGCCTCTGGGGCAAGAGGAAGACAGCCCCGGCGCCGTGCGCCTTGATCGACGACAGCAGCCTGCCCCTTGGGCGCTGGTGCATATCGACCCGAAGATGGTGGCCTTTCTGGTCGCCAATGAGCTGAGACAATCTCTGCACGCGAGTATCGAGCGCGAGGAAAGCCGCTATGTCTGGATCAACGATATCCTGGACCCGGCCGGCGGTGAGGGCTATGCACGCCGCTTGATCCATCCTCTGCTGCCCGACACCGAAGGCAAGCTGCTGTCGACCGAGTACCAGGACAGCAGTGGCCGCTTCCCGTATCGCACCGAGCTCGAGGGTGTCTTGAACGGCAGTGGCATCTACTTCGATTACCGCTTCCCCAAGCGCCCGGGCGCCGAGCAGGTCGATAAGACCGCCTACGCCGCCCTGTATCCCCCCTTCCAGTGGATCATCGCCAGCGGCGTCTATCTCGATGACATCAGTGAAGCCGCCTTCAAGGCGCACGCAGACTTGATGAAGAAGAAGCACGCGTTGGAGCGTTGGCACTTCCTGATCACCCTGCTGGTGACCTTGATGCTCTGCCTGGCCTTTGGCTACGCCTTCCTGCGCCAATATCGTGAGCGACAGCTGCAGATGCGCCAGCGCATGAATCAGCTGGAGCATGAGCTTGAACAGCGCGGCGAAGACAGGCTCGGGTCGGTGATGCGCATGATCCGCGAGGAACGCTGCCCCGAGCGCTCGGGAGAAGACTGGCTGGCCGCCAATCTTGTCAGCGCCATCGCGACACGACTCGGGATGGACCGCCAGGAAATCGCCACGCTGGAACGCGTCGCCACGCTGGAACGCGTCGCCATGCTGCACGATATCGGCAAGCTGGCGCTGCCTGACTCACTGCTGCGACCACGCGATGAACTCCATTTCGATCAGTATCACTTGCTGCGTCGCCATGTCGAGATCGGGGCACGCATGATGGAAGACGCCCTGATGGCGCCCGCCGAAGCTGACCTGCTGCGTGCCAGCCAGCAGTTCATGCTCGGTGCCTGCAGCAGGTTGGCACCGCATGCAAACGGCAACGCTGATGCGCTCTCCCAGCCCGCGCAGTCCTCTACAACACCTCCTGCTGCGTCTCCGTCCGGGTCTCCTTCTGCGCCTTTTAATGCAGACATCCCACAGGCGGAGCAGGCTTCTACCGATATTGCTGCAACGTCGCTTGGCGAGACGTCCCTCGCTGCCAGCACTCTGGCGCTGGTCGTGCAGGTCATCGATCTGGTGCGTCATACCGGGGTCAGTGAGGCCCAGGCGCTGTGCGATATCGAACACCGTCATGGCCATCTACCGCCAGAGTTGCTGCAGGCGGCGCGTGAAGTACTGACGGAGCAACCGATACCGCCGGCGCCCACCCTGCATCGACTCTGCCCGCAGCAGGTAGAACGTGACCCGAACCGGTGGCGCGACAGCCACAGTGGCTGCTTCACCCGCGCACTGCTGGATACCGCTCTCGAAGCGCTGGCCCGCGAGTGTCAGGACGCCATGGGGCAGCACATCACGCTGTGCCATCTTCGTCTGTGCCGGAAGGGAGGCGCGCGACGCGACACTGGCGACAGACAACTTGCGCCACTCGATGCCCAGCTTGGCCCGCATCTGAATGCCTGCTTCTATCCGTTGCGTGTCTTCCGCGTCAGCAAGGGCAACTTCATCGTGATGGGCCATCAATGTCGGGATATCTCGCCTGCGCAGAAAGTGACTCGCCACCCTGAAGGCAATGAGCCACTGTTCGAGGCGCCAGCCAATGGCACTGCCTCGCCGCCCACCGCCGACTCCCTGACATCGCTGCTGTCATCGCTGGAGGACACTGCGACGCTGGAGGTCACGCTGCTCGATCTCTCCTGTGCCCAGACACTCAAGGAATGGCAATTGACCCTCAATGGACACCTGGCTCGCTACCGGCATCGGCTTGACCCGGTCATGGCGCCAGACTTCTTCTATACCCGCTTCCCTATGACCCGCTCTGCATGTAACCCGCCTTCTCAAGGCCACATAACCACAGGGGCCAGACATCGCGTCTGGCCCCGATCGTTGTGGGCACACCCCTTTTTACTACCATCCTTGTTACCCGCCTCCTTGTTAGCTGCGCCCTTGTTAGCTGTGTCGGGCGAACTTCTCGCGCGACCAAAGTTGAAGTGTTTGCGCCTTGTTGAAATGTCCGACATTTATTAATGTGTGTTCAGACATTTATTCTGATGCTCGGAACCTCATGTGTCAGCGCCGCGCTCGCAGGCGACGCGATGCAGTGACTCTCCTGACCATCCCTCATGACAGGCATCTCAATGACCGACTCTCTGGCGACAGCCGCGCTCGCCACTGACAGCGCCTCGGCGGACGACGCGACCCCGCGCAGCATGGAGGCCATCGCCACCTGCATGGCGCGGGAAATCCTCGCGGGCAGCTTCGGCCCCGGTGACAGCTTTCCGCGTGAACTGGACCTCTGCCAGCGCTTCGACGCCAGCCGTAACCGTGTTCGCAATGCCTTGGCTCAGCTGGTGAGCGCCGGGCTGCTGGAGCGCACCGCCGGGCGCGGCACCATCGTGCGCGAGATGAGCGAATGGCAGCTGCTGGACCCGCTGATGAGCCATTGGGTCAGCGGCCTCGACGGTATCAATTCGGACCTGATGCGCGAGATCTACGCCTTCCGCCTGTCCGTCGAGCCCTATGTCAGTGCGCTGGCCGCAATGAAGGCCAACGCCCAGGACCTCGCGCGCCTGGAACGCGCCTTCGAAGGCATGGTCAATACCGCCAATGACAGCTCGCGCGAGGCGCATGCCGAGCACGATGTCGCCTTCCACGAAGCCATCTACCACGCCACGCACAATCTGGTGTGGACACAGCTTGGCAGTTTGCTGCGCCCTTCCATCAGCCAACTGATTCACAGTACCCAGCAGTCCGCGCAGCAGCATGATCACAGTCATCATCGCGCCAGCCTCGATCGTCACCGCGCGGTGATGGAGGCCATTCGCCTGCGTCAGCCCGAGATGGCACGCACCTGTGCCGAGCGCGTACTGGAGACCGCAGCGCGCGATCTTGGCTTCTCACCGGACCACCCACAGCTGGGGCACCGCCGCTTCTGATGCTGATCAGGCGTCAGCTGATGACGGCTTGTCCCACGACCCGTTTCACCTGGCGCTGACCCTCCTTCAAATGCCCATTCTCATAAGGATGCATCCGTGAAAATCACCCGACTCAAGACTTGGCAAGTTCCGCCGCGCTGGCTGTTCCTCAAGATCGAGACCGATGAAGGCTGCTATGGCTGGGGCGAACCGGTCATCGAAGGCCGCGCCGCGACGGTCGAGGCCGCCGTGCACGAGCTGTCCGATTATCTGGTCGGTCAGGACCCGCGCAATATCGAGCACCTGTGGAACGTGATGTACCGCGCGGGCTTCTACCGTGGCGGCCCGATCCTGATGTCCGCCATCGCTGGCATCGATCAGGCGCTGTGGGACCTGAAGGGCCGTGATCTGGGAGTGCCCGTGCACCAGCTGCTCGGCGGCCCGGTGCGCGACAAGATGCGCATGTATGCCTGGACCGGTGGCGACCGCCCGTCAGATGTCGGCGCAGGCGCCAAGGCGCTGGTCGATCAGGGTTTCACCGCCTTCAAGATGAACGGCACGCCAGAGATGCAGATCGTCGATTCGCACAAGAAGATCGATGATGCGGTGGCACGTGTCGCCGAGGCTCGTGACGCGGTCGGACCGGATGTCGGCATCGGCATCGACTTCCATGGCCGCGTGCATCGGCCGATGGCCAAGGCGTTGCTGCGTGAGCTGGAGCAATTCCACCCGATGTTCATCGAGGAGCCGGTCGCGCCTGAGCACCTGCCGTCGCTCAAGCACATCGCCGAGGGCATCGCGACGCCCATCGCCACCGGCGAGCGCCTGCACACCCGCTTCCAGTTCCGCGATCTGCTAGCGGACGGCATGGTCGACATCATCCAGCCGGATCTTTCCCACTGTGGCGGCATCAGCGAAGGCCTGAAGATCGCCACCCTGGCCTCGGCCTACGATGTGGCGCTGGCCCCGCACTGCCCGCTCGGCCCGCTGACGCTGGCGGCCTCACTGCAACTGGATGCGGTGTGTCACAACGCCTTCATCCAGGAACAGAGCATGGGAATCCACTACAACAAGGACAACGACGTACTGGATTACCTGGTCGACAAGGATGCGCTGGCGATCAAGGACGGCTTCTGCGCCATTCCGCAGGGCCCGGGGCTGGGCGTCGAGATCGACGAAGCCTTCGTCGAGGAGCGTGCCAAGGTCGGCCATCGCTGGCGCAATCCGGTGTGGGCCCACGAAGACGGCTCCGTCGCCGAGTGGTAATGCCGAGCAAGCCGCAACGCACCCGCTGACAACCTAGACGCCATGCCAGGACAGGCCTTCCGCCGAAGGCCTGTCACGCTCAATGAAGGATTCGACATGACTCGTACCGCATCATCCACGTCTGAAAGCCCCGCCTTCGCCGACTTTCGCTACCCGGACCTCGAAGGCGCCAGCGTCTTCATCACCGGCGGTGGCTCCGGTATCGGCGCCGCGCTGACCGAAGGCTTCCTCGCCCAGGGCGCCAAGGTCGCCTTCGTCGGCCTGTCCGATGCCAGCGAATTCTGTGACGCCATGGAAGCTCGCTACGCCAATCGTCCGCTGTTCATCCCCTGCAACATCCAGGATATCGAGGCGCTGCAGGCCGCCGTCGCTCAGGCGCGTGAGGCCCACGGCCTGATCAACGTGCTGATCAACAACGCCGCGCGTGACACCCGTCATAGGCTGGATGAGTGGACGGTGGAACAGTGGGATGAATCCATCGCTACCAACCTGCGCCCGCAATTCTTCACCGCCCAGGCCGTCGCCCCCGACATGCGCGCGCTGGGTGGCGGCGCCATCATCAATCTGTCCTCCAACAGCTACATGCTGGGGCTGGGCGGCTACCCGACCTACGTCACCGCCAAGGCCGGCATCATGGGCATGACCAAGGCACTGGCGCGCGAGCTGGGCCCGGACGCCATTCGCGTCAATTGCCTGATTCCGGGCTGGGTGATGACGGAGCGTCAGCGCGAGCTGTGGGTCAACGACAAGGACTTGAACGAGTGCATTGACCAGCAGTGCCTGAAAAAGGCCATTCCGGTCGAGGACATGATCAATCCGTGCCTGTTCCTGGCCTCCAGCGCCTCGCGCATGATGACCGGCCAGCCGATGGTGGTAGACGGAGGCCGAGTGTGAGCGCCCTCAGCGTCACGCCGGCCTGGATCGCCGTCGATTGGGGCTCCAGCAATCTGCGCGCCTGGGCCGTCACTGACGAAGATGAGGTCATCGCTCAGGCCAGCAGTGCCCGTGGCATGCTGGGACTAGCGGCGGATGAGTTCGAGGATGTACTGCGCGTGCTGATCAATGATTGGCTGCCCGACGATGAGACCTCTCCCATGCCGGTGCTGATCTGTGGCATGGCCGGCGCGCGTCAGGGCTGGCAGGAAGCGGCTTATCTGCCGCTGCCCGCAGAGAAGACGCCTTCCCGTGATGTGCTTGCTGCCCTCAGTGAGCGGCTGACCCATGTCACGACGCGCGACAGCCGCCTTGCCGTCGCCATCGTGCCGGGCCTCTGTCAGCAGCAGCCGACCTACGATGTCATGCGTGGCGAGGAGACCCAGCTGGCGGGCCTTGTCGCCGACCAGCCCGACTACAGCGGAGCGGTGTGCCTGCCCGGCACCCACGCCAAGTGGGCGCATCTCGCCAATGGCGCCATTACCGGCTTCAGCACCTTCATGAGCGGCGAACTCTACAAGCTGCTCAGTCAGGATTCGGTGCTCAAGCACTCCGTCGCTGCTGGAGATCTCACCGACGCCACCCAGCGCGATGCCTATCTGGAGGGCATCGATACAGCGCTTGCTGCCCCGGAGCGCACCACTGCGCAACTGTTCGGCATTCGTGCCCGCGATCTGCTCGATACATCTCTGCCTCAGAGTGACGCTCGCAAGGCGGTGCTCGGTGCACGCCTGTCAGGCCTGGTGCTGGGGCTTGAGCTGGCGGGCGCCACTGCGGAGTTTTCAGATCACACCACCATCACCCTGATCGGCGACGTCGTGCTGTGCCAGCGCTATCAGGTCGCGCTGGAGCATCTGGGCTATCAGGTCACCACCGCGGCCAACGCCGACATGATTCTGGCAGGGCTCGGACGCATCCGGCGTGGGCGATCATCCGCACAGGCATCGTCGTCGGGCGGTGGCTTGTCATCAAAACATGCCTCTGTGAACCATTGATTGAGCATTTCTGGCATTGCCAGCCAGCATTTCTCTCTTCACACAGCCCTTGTTCACACAGCTCCTCTTCAAATAGACCCATTTCTGGAGATTGCCATGAGCCTGCCTCTGGTCGCCATACTGCGCGGTGTGACACCGCAAGACGTCATCGCCATCGCCGACGAGATCATCGCCGCCGGCATCACCCGCATCGAAGTCCCACTCAACTCCCCACAACCGCTGGAGAGCATCGCCGCGCTGGTCGAGCACTGCGAGCGCGCGCATGACGGCAAGATCCTGATCGGTGCCGGCACCGTGCTGACCCCACAGCAGGTACGCGATGTGCACTCCGCCGGCGGCCGTCTGATCGTCTCGCCCAATGCCGATGTCGACGTCATCCGCGAAAGCCGCCGCCTGGAGATGGTCTCGCTGCCCGGCATCGTCACGCCGACGGAAGCCTTCGCGGCTCTCGCTGCCGGCGCCTCGGGCCTCAAGCTGTTCCCGGCGACTCAGGTCGGCATCGTCAACATGAAGGCCATGCTGGCCGTGTTGCCCAAGGACATCGAGCTTTATGCCGTCGGCGGCATCGGCAGTGACAACTTCGCCGAATGGCGTGCGGCGGGTGTCCACGGCGCCGGCCTCGGCACGGCCATCTACACGCCCGGTCTGAGCGCGGCCGAAGTGGGTGAACGTGCCCGCACGCTGGTCGCGGCATGGCTGGCGGCAGACTGATAACGACAAGTCACGCCGCCGCAAGAGTGACGAGACAACGAACAGAGCACGCATATCGCAAAGGAGCAGCAGATGATGTCATCCCCAGGCCTTGGCACTGCCAGGCGCGTCGTCGCCAGTGGCTGCGAGCTGGGCGAAGGGCCGGGCTGGACGCCCACGACAAGCACCCTACCTGCGCGGGTGCGCTGGCTGAACATCCTCGCCGGCGAGCTGCATCACGCGGCCGCGGACGGCAGTGATCACGTCATCACTCAGCTGGCGCGCCGCACCTCCTACGCAGCCGTTACCCAAGACGGCGATTACCTGCTGGTCGGCCAGGGAATGCTCTCGCACTTCAATCCCGAGACCGGCGCCGTGGAGGATTTCATGCCCTTCGAGGCGGACGCGGCGCCGGCCACGCGCAGCAATGATGCGCGGGTCGATCGCCACGGCAGTCTGTGGCTGTCGAGCATGGGCTGCAACGCCGAGTCCGGCGCTGGCAGCCTCTATCGACTGCATCGCGGAGAGCTGACCCGCGTACTCGAGGGGCTGACCATTCCCAATGCGCTGTGCTTCTCGCCGGATGGCCGCTTCGCCTATTTCACCGACACCGTCACCGGTCAGGTGATGCGCTGGCAGCTGGACGCCGATGGCTGGCCACTCAAGTCAGCAGGTGAATACAACGCCCCCGAAGTCTGGGCCGATCTGCGGGATGCCGGCGGTGGCCCGGATGGCGCCGTGATCGATGCCGAAGGCCATATGTGGATCGCGCTCTGGGGGGCCGGCCGCGTGGCAAGGCTGGACCACGACGGCAAGGAAATCGCTCATGTGGCGCTGCCGGTCAGTCAGCCTTCGTGCCCGCTGTTCGGTGGCGAAGGGCTGAGCACGCTGTATGTCACCACGGCGCATGAAGGCATGGCCGCGCCGGATCATGCGGCAGGTGATGGTGACCTCTTCGCGCTGGATCTGTCAGCACACGGCTTCAAGGGACTGGCAGAGCCACCGCTGGTGCTGGGCTGACACCGCCATTCCCTCTCTGATCTTTCTTTATTTCTGGACCTCTCATGATGACTGCAGACGCCCCATCCTCCCGACCTCCGGCTGCGCCTGACGCGACCTGGTCAAGCGATCAGCAGTGGTTGAGCCTGAGTGCCGATGGCATCCAGCTGCAGCTGGATCTCGCCGATGGTCTGCTCAAGCTGGCCCATTTCGGGCGCATCGCGCCCATCAATCCGGACCAGCACCGCCTGATGAGCGCTGCTGCCACGCCCCAGGCCAGCCTGGATCAGCTGCCGCCCAATACCCTGTTCAATGATGCCGGGCTCGGCTTTGCCGGCTATCCCGCGCTGATCGGTGATCGCGAAGGCCGCGACTGGCTGACGGCGATGCGCCTGAGCGATGTGGCCTGCTCGACGGATGCCTCCGGCGCTCACGCCCGCCTTACGCTTCGCGACAGCCTGAGTGAGCTTGAAGTATTGCTGGCGCTGACCGTCACCCGCGAGGGCGTATTGCGTCAGCAGACGACCCTGACCAATCAGTCATCCGCGCCCTATCGGCTCGAATGGCTGGCGGCCGCCTGCCTGCCGCTGCCGGTCCGCTTCGAGGAGTGCCTGAGCTTCGGCGGCCGCTGGGTGCAGGAATTCACCGAGACGCGTCATCGTCTCAGCGAAGGCACCTTCACGCTCGAGAACCGTCGCGGCCGCAGCTCGCATCAACGCGTGCCGACGCTGATCACCGGCACGCCAGGTTTCAGCGAGCAGCGTGGCGAAGTCATCACCGCGCATCTGGCGTGGAGCGGCAACCATCGCGCCCTGATCGAGCGTCAATTCGATGGCAGCACCCAATTGCAGATGGGCGCCCTGCTGCTGCCTGGCGAGCAGATGCTGGCCGCCGGCGACAGCGTGACCACCCCGGAAGTGGTGATGGCCTGGTCGGATACGGGCATCAATGGCGCCAGCCAGCGCATGCATCGCACCCTGCGCGCGCGCCTTGACTGGCCGGTGGCCGACAAGCCGCGTCCGGTACACGTCAACACCTGGGAAGCACTCTACTTCGATCACGACGCGGCGCGTCTAGAGGAGTTGGTCGTTGCTGCCGGTGAGGTGGGTGCCGAGCGTTTCGTGCTCGATGATGGCTGGTTCGTCGGCCGGAATGGCGAGCGCGCCGCCCTTGGCGACTGGTATCTGGATACCGGCAAGTACCCGCAGGGGCTGGGGCCGCTGATCGAGTCCGTGCATGCGCACGGTATGGAATTCGGCCTGTGGGTCGAGCCCGAGATGGTCAACCCGGATAGTGAACTCTTCCGCACCCATCCGGACTGGATTCTCGGGCTGGAGGGGCGCGAGCAGCCGCTGGGACGTTATCAATGCGTGCTGGATCTGACTCGCCGCGAGGTCTGTGACTACCTGTTTGCGCGCCTCGATGCGCTGCTCAGCGACTACCCGATCAAGTATCTGAAATGGGACATGAATCGCGACCTGACCCACGCAGGCGGTCAGTCGGAGAAAGGACGCGGAAAGCCTGCCGCCCATGCCCAGGTCAGCGCGCTCTACTCGCTGCTGGCCCGCCTGCGAAAGGCGCATCCCGGCGTCGAGATCGAGAGCTGCGCCTCGGGTGGCGCGCGCACCGATCACGGCATTCTGCGACACACCCATCGCGTCTGGACGTCTGACTGCAACGACCCCCACGAGCGCACACATATCCAGCGCGGGGCCAGTCGCGTGCTGCCGCCGGAGCTTCTGGGCGCGCATATCGGGCCGCAACATGCCCATACCACCTCGCGGCGCACGTCGCTCGCCTTCCGTGCCTCCACGGCGCTGTTCGGTCATCTGGGGCTGGAGCTGGATGTCAGCCAGCTCGATCAGGCAGAGCGCCGTGAGCTGGGCGGCTGGATAGCGCGCTACAAGGCGCTGCGTGGCCTGCTGCACAACGGTGTCAGCTGGCGTCTGGATTGCCTGGACGACGATCAACATGCCCATGGCGTGGTCAGTCAGGATGGGCAGCAGGCCCTGTTCAGCATCAGCCAACTGGCCATGCCACGCCACGCCGTACCCGCCGCCCAGCCGCTGGCCGGCCTGCAAGCCGACACGGCCTACCGGCTCGAGCTGCTGGAACTGCCGGAGCACCCGGAGCGACGCATGAAACAGCTGCCCGCCTGGATCAGCCGACAACAGGCCGGCGAGCCGGTCGTCGTCTCCGGTGAGTACCTGATGCGAGAAGGCCTCGCCCTGCCGGTGCTGGACCCCGACCAGGCAATCCTGGTTCACCTTCAGGCGGTAGCGCCATGACGCGCGCCACGCAGGATGTCATTGCATGCGACGCGCTCGCTCCCCATTTTCAGCATCAAGGATGAACCCCATGCAGCTCGGTGTCTGTTATTACCCGGAACACTGGCCACGTGATCGCTGGCCGCAGGATGCTCGCGACATGATGGAAGCCGGCATTCGTGTCGTGCGTATCGGAGAATTCGCCTGGAGTCGCCTGGAGCCCAGCGCGGGTGACCTGCGCTTCGAGTGGCTGGATGAGGCCGTCGAGGTTCTGGCGGCGGCTGGTCTCAAGATCGTGATGGGCACGCCCACGGCGACACCGCCCAAGTGGCTGGTGGATGCTCATCCGGAAATTCTGGCCGTCGATGAGAATGGCGACACACGCGGCTATGGCTCGCGTCGTCACTACTGCTTCTCTTCGCCGACGTTCCGCACCTTGAGCGAGCGCATCGTGCGCCTGATGGGCGAGCGCTATGCCCACCATCCCGCGGTCATCGCCTGGCAGACCGACAACGAGTATGGCTGCCATGACACCATCCTCAGCTACTCCGCAGCCGCCCGCGCCCGCTTCCCCCAATGGCTCGAGGCGCGCTATGGCACGGTCGAGGCCCTCAATGAGGCCTGGGGCACGGTGTTCTGGAGCATGGAAGTCAGCGAGTTCTCCCAGGTCGAGGCGCCCGTCGGCACAGTGACCGAACCGCATCCGGCCATCGTGCTCGATTATCGACGCTTCTGCTCCGACATGGTGGTCCAATACAACCGCCTGCAGGTCGACACCCTGCGTGCCGCGGGTGTCAGCGGCGATATCGTGCACAACTTCATGGGCCTGTTCACCGAATTCGATCACTTCGATGTCGCCCGTGATCTGGATATCGCCAGCTGGGACAGCTACCCGCTGGGCTTTCTGGAGCGAGGCGCCCACGACGACGCCACCAAGGCCCATTATCGCCAGCAAGGTCATCCGGACTTTGCCGGCTTCCATCACGACCTCTACCGCGCCATGTGCAAGGGCCGCTGGTGGGTGATGGAGCAGCAGCCGGGCCCGGTCAACTGGGCGATCAGCAACGCCGCGCCCTTGCCCGGCATGGTGCGACTGTGGAGCCACGAAGCCTTCGCGCATGGCGCCGAAGTCGTCTCCTACTTCCGCTGGCGTCAGGCGCCCTTCGCCCAGGAGCAGATGCACGCTGGCCTGCTGCGCCCGGATGGCTCGCCCGCCTCGGCCTGGCCGGAGCTCTTGCAGGTGCGCGATGAACTGGCGACACTCGCGGAACATGACACGACGACTGCCCAGCAGGCGCCCGTCGCACTGATGTTCGATTACGCCTCCATCTGGGCCTGTCAGATCCAGCCCCACGCCGAGAACTTCAACCCGCTCGAGCTGTACCTGAGCTGGTACAGCGCGCTGCGGCGACTCGGGCTTGATGTCGATATCGTCTCACCGCACGATGCGCTTTCTGGCTATTCACTGATCGTGCTGCCCTGTCAGGTGATTGCCGATGAGGCGCTGGCGGCGCGTCTGAGCACGGCGCGCGATTCAGGCAGTCGCGTGGTGATCGGCGCACGCTCCGGCTCGCGCACGCCGGAGTTTCAGATACCCGCGCAGTTGGCACCCGGCGCACTCAGCGAGCTGGCTGGCGTCACGGTCGATCGAGTCGACGGCCTGCGGCCAGGTGCCGAGCCGGCCGTCACGTTTAGCAACGGTGCACACGGCCATGCCCTGCGCTGGCGCGACCTGCTCGACCATCAGCGCACCAGTGCCCAGGTGGTAACGCGCTTCGAGGATGGCGAACCCACCATCCTGCATCATCGCGGTGTCAGCTATCTGACCGCCTGGTTGAGTGAAGACAGTCTGGTGGCGATTCTGCAGGCGGAGTGTCAGGTCTGTGGCATCACCACTCATGCCCTGCCCGACGGCGTGCGCCTGCGGCGGCGCGGGCCGCTGAACTTCGCCTTCAACTATGCCCCCGAGCCGCGCTCGCTGCCGGAAGGCCTCGTCAATGACAGCGGGCTGCTCGCCGGTAGCCGGGTGCTGGCACCCGCTGATGTCTGTATCTGGTTCAGTGACGAAAAGCGCCCCTGAGTGAGGCGGCTCCTGCCCACTCATTCAACGCGAAGATCGACTCTGCTCGAAAGCAGGACATCTCTCGGATCTCGCGACCGGCAGACTGTTCGATCACTTGTCGCGGCGCCTTCGGGCGCCGTTTTTCAGGGCCCTATTCTGAACATCCATGTCATTGGCCCAGACTTCATGAGTGACTACACTGGCGAGCTGACACAACCCCCGCCCACCTGACGACTGATAGTTCAGGATTGATTGAACGAAAACAAAGCAAGATAACGGTATATTTTGAATATAAGACGACTCTCTATTCGCTTGACGAGACAGGTGGCATCCAGTCGGTACAGCGCTCACAAACCGCACTTCGCTGCCACTTAAGGCGCATTGTTCTCATGTCAGACAATCTCTAATGTGCTGGATGTCTCTGTATATAAGCCAATAAATAGCAAAAACAACAGGCCACGCACCTGTAAACAGGACAACCGTCGTCAATGGCAGACGACTCACGACTACGATAACGCCAACTACGAGATACCCCCATGAGTATTCTTGCCATTCTGATATCGCTCGGGCTGCTGATGTTCCTGGCCTACCGCGGTATCACCGTTCTCTTGCTTGCCCCTCTGATGGCTGCCCTCGCTGTCGTCCTGTCAGGAGATGCAGCCGCCCTGCTGCCCAGCTACACCGTGACTTTCATGAGTCAGCTGGGCGGCTATCTGGCCAAGTTCTTCCCGTTGTTCATCCTCGGTGCCCTGTTCGGACAGCTGATGGCCGATTCCGGGGCTGCGCATGCCATCTCCGAGGGCCTGGTCAAGCGCCTGGGCACACGCCATGTGATCCTGACAGTGGTGCTGGCCTGCGCACTGCTCACCTACGGGGGCGTCTCGCTGTTCGTGGTCGCCTTCGCCGTCTATCCGATTGGCGCTCAACTCTTCCAGCGTACCGGCACGCCCAAACGGCTGCTGCCCGCGGCCATCGCCCTCGGCTCCTTCACCTTCACCATGACGGCACTTCCCGGCACGCCGGCCATCCAGAACGCCATCCCGATCCCCTACTTCCAGACCAACAGCTTCGCGGCGCCGGGGCTGGGCACCATCGCGGGCCTGATCATGCTGGGGCTCGGCACCTGGTGGCTCAAGGGACGTGCCAGCAAGGCTCAGGCACAGGGGGAAGGCTACGGAGTCCACAAGGACGAAGCGCTGAAGGAATCCATGGCGCCCACCGCACAGATGGGCATGATCACGGCGCTGATTCCGCTGGTGATGGTCATCGGCCTGAACGCCCTGCTGACCTACCTCGTCTTCCCGCGCATCGATTTCTCCTACCTGAGCGAGGCCTTCCCGGAGCTTGACCCGGCGGGCGCCACCGGCATGTGGTCGATCCTGATCGCGCTGGCCTTGGCCTCCACCTGGCTGGTCATCTCTCGTTGGAAGCAGTGGGCCGACCTGAAGACCACCGTCAACAATGGCTGCTTTGGCGCCATGCTGCCGGTCTTCAATACCGCCTCAGAGGTGGGATATGGCGCGGTGATCGCCAGCCTGGCCGGTTTCGCGATGGTCAAGGAGGCAGTGCTCGGCCTGTATCCGGCCAACCCGCTGATCTCGGAAGCGGTGGCAGTCAACGTGCTGGCCGGCATCACCGGCTCGTCATCCGGCGGCATGAGCATTGCGCTTTCGACTCTGGGCGAGACCTACCGCGAGATGGCCGTCAATGCCGGCATCGACCTGGAACTGATGCATCGCGTGGCGGCCCTGGCGGCGGGCAGCATGGACACCTTGCCGCACTCCGGCGCGGTCATCACCCTGCTGGCGATCTGCAAGCTGACTCACCGCCAGTCCTATGGCCAGATGTTCATGATGACGGTCGCCTTCCCGATGCTGGCCCTGATTTCCGTCGTGACCCTGGGCAGCCTGGTCGGTAGCTTCTGAGCCCTAAAGCTTCACAACTGTTGGAATTTTTCGAACTTGAGTGGAGCAAAGTGACGCCAGGCCTATGAAAAAAGGCCAATGACAAGAAGGCCACCCATTCGGGTGGCCTTCTTGTTGAGAAATCACGCTAGCCAGCAATGCGCTGACATCTCAGTAGACGTGATGAGCCCGCTTCGGGTCCAGCGTCTCATGACGTGCCCGCGTCTTGATCCAGAGCGTCAGATCATCGCGGTCGGTGCCGGGATTCTCGGCGACCCACTCGTCGATGCGCGAGGCAATGAATTCGGCATGAAACTCATCATCGAACTGCAGCAGCATGAGGTCCTCGCCCCCCTGGGAGATGCGCAACAATACCTCGCTTGCCGGCAATACATAGAGATTCAACTCATGCAGATATTGCGTCGTGAAGGTCACGCGCCGAAAACGTTCGGGAACATTGCGCCCACTGTTGCTGATATCGTTCATGAAAGCCATGGCTCTCTCCTACAGTAAGGCGCTAATACATTTCGCTCATTTTGAGCTTACCTTCTTATCATAGCGCAGAAGATATGCTGCGGGCCGATTTACAAGAACATTTTATTGGAAACTGCAAGTCACTCTCATTAACGCAATATCATCTGTGTTGGATCAGCTGTGTTGGCGCAGGGCATCACTTTGCAAGGTTAGCTGAACTCGTGTCAGCCAGCCCGCCAGCAGCGCCTGCTTATGCCGACTCATGGTGCGATGTTGCTCGATCACTTCGCATAATCGGTCGCCGGCCGCCCGCATCCTGGTGGGACTCTCTCCCCGGGCACAGCGCTGATAATCATCCGCCAGCGCATGGATCAATTCACGCAAGGCATGCAGTACCGGACGTGGCACATCGTTGCCCAATTCCCGCCGCACGAAGCCTATGCCGCGTCCGATATCCATCCCCGTCAGCCCCAGCGTCAGTAGCGGCATGCCGATCACTTGCTGCTGTGCAGCATCGGGCTGACCACTTGCATTCTCGCCACTACGGCGCGCTTCCAGTTCACGACTGCGAGTCTGTTCATGACGGGCGAGACGCAACAGCCTGTCTCCCATGCGCCCACCGAACCAGCTGTCCAGGCGCTCGGTGGAGCGTTCCGCCAGCTCGCGAATATCACTCGCCGTGGCGCGAATCAGCTGGCGCTTGTCCCAGCCAGGCCCCGGTACAGGGATCAGGCGGAAACCGATGATGGTCACGATCAGGCCGATCCCGGCCGCCAGGCTCCGATTGAGGGTATAGGCGACATCGAAGGTCATGCCGTTGTCCGGCATCACCAGCAGAATATTGAACACCACGAAGGGCAAGGCGATTCCCGCCAGCGCAGGCACCACGGAGCCCATCAGGCCGAAGAACAGCGGAATACTGAAGATGATCACGAAGGGCACGAAATGCTGGGCGTGACTGAGCATGACATTGCCGAACAGCAACACGCTCGGTACCGCCAGCAGCAAGCCCTTGAGCACCATCGGAATGATCGGAGCCGGATCACCGCGACTGACGAAGATGCCCGAGAACAGCGTGCCCAGCAGCATGGCCACCGCACCGTTGTCCCACGCCGTCGCAAGCCAGAAGATCGCCGTGACACTGAAGATGGCCATCGCGCGCAGCGCATCGATGGCGGCGCGCCCGTGATCGCGGTGCCAACTCATGCTCGGCTGCCGCAGCTGATGACGGCCGGGATGGTTGATGACCTCGCGTGCCTGCAGGATGACCAGCGCATGCCCCAGCACCTCACGCAGACTGAACAGCAGCCGGGCTTCCAGTGCGGTGATGCTTCGCTGACCACGTGACAGGCGCAGACATTCCCCGCGCAGCTCCTTGAGCGTCCTGTGGGCCTGGGCCGTGCCCTGATTGTCGGCCATGCTCTGAAAGGCCGCGCCCAGACGCTGCATCAGGTCCTGCGTCGGCTGGCTGAAGCGTTCGGCTTCCTGTCTCCGGGCCTGATTCAGCTCAGGGGTCTGTGCGCTCACCTCGCCATCTTCGCTCCGTGCAGGCACAAAGAACTCGGGATGACGTAGCTGGTGGAGGGCCTTGAGGGTCGCGTAGAGACGCATGCTGCGCCGCGTCAGCAGGTGTACACCGCGAATGCGCCCCTTGCCCTGAGGGCCTTCATAGCGCGCTGAATGGGCATCGATCTCGAGATTGTTGAGCGCATCCAGCCCGGTCATCATCTGCTCGAGCATCGCCATGCGTTCCTGGTGCTGGTCCTGTTGCCGACCTGTGGCCCTGCCCCCTTCTGGCGGCATCGAGAACGCCAGCGCCATATAGCGGAAGGTGGCATTCACCGCCGTGTCCGCCAGCTGGCCGAGATGATCACGCACGCGAATCGGCCAGACCAGGGCACTCACGACGACAGCACACAGCGCGCCGAGACTCAGCTCGCTGAGACGGGCCAGCGCCACCGAGAAGAAGTCATCCGGCGCCGAGGACGTCAACACCACGATGATCATGCAGGCCACCGCCGCCATCACACAGCCATAGGAAAGATTGTTGTGCGTCAGCGAGGCGCCATAGATACATAGCCCGATCCACAGTGTGACCGAGCCCAGCGCCAGCTCGGGCACCTGGGCAAAGCAGCCCATGATCACCACGGCCACACAGGTACCGACGAAGGTACCCGTGACCTGACAGATGCCCTTCTCGACCACCATGCCCGACATCGGACGTGTCTGCAGAAACGCCGCCGAGATCAGCGCCCAATAGGGTCGATCAAGATCGAAGAAGAAGGCGGCGTAGAGGGCCAGCGCCATCGCCAGAACCCCCTTGGTGGCGAACTTCAGGGCGAACGACGAAGGCCTTAGGAAGGCGGCCAGAGCGGGAGACATGGATCAGTACTTCCCGTCTGCGTCTTGGATGGCCTGATCTGTCTCGTCAGGTACCGCCTTGGCATGCCTGGTCTCATCCTTGCCATCATCGGCAGTGATCAGCCTGACACTCGCCGTCATGCCGGCGGCAAGATTGACGCCTGAGGCACGTACCGCCTCGATATCATCGAATTCCACCCGTACCGGAACGCGCTGCGCCAGACGCACCCAACTGAAGGTGGCGCTGACCTGGGGCAGCTGCTGGGCATTGGTCGCGGTATTGTCATCGGCAATGCCCTGACCGATCCCCACGACCCGCCCCTTGAAGTCTTCATTGCCGCTCATCAGCGTGATCTGGACCGGATCGCCCGGACGCACATGCTGTAGCTTGGTCTCCTGGAAGTAGGCGCTCAGGTAGAAGGAGTCTTCCTTGATCAGCGCCATCACCGCCGTGCCTGCCGTGACGTAATTGCCCTGACTGAGGTGCATGTTGAGGATGCTACCGTCGGCGGGTGCCACCAGACGCGTACGATCGAGATCCAGCTGCGCGGATTGCACCGCGGCTTCGGCCTGTTGCACGTCGGCGCGGGCGACTTCGGCTTCCAGACGCGCACTGTCGCGTTCCTCCTCACTGATGGCACGATTGGTCAAGCGTCCACGACGATTGGCTTCATGCTCCTTCAGACTCAGGGTCGCTCTGGCACTGGCGAGACTGGCCTTGGCCTTGGCGAGCGCAGCCTCATAGCGCGCACGATCGACCTGAAGGATGACGTCCCCTTCCTTGACGCGCGTGGTATCCGCCACGTTCAGCTCACGCACCCAGCCGGAGACATCCGGGCTCAACGTGATTACCTCGGCGCGCACCCGGGCGTCGCGCGTCCAGGGACTGTACATGTAGGTATTCCACAGCCACACCGCACACCAGGCTGCAGCCGCCACCAGACAGAGAGTGATGATCCATTTGACGGCTTTGTGTCGCAGGTTGCGCATGCGGTTTCCTTGGGGAATAGAGAGGCTGGGGAAAATGGGTGCCACGAAACGGGGCGCGGAAAGATCGGGATCACGAATGGCGTAACGCTGAAGGAATGGCGCACGTCATGTCACGAGGGCGACCACTGCCGCCAGACAGATGACAAACAGCGAAATATCGAACCAGGCCTCGAACCAGAGCTCGTGATTGGCCAACAGACGATGCAGCAGCGTGCGAATGATACCCGCCGCCAGCAAGGCGACCAGCGCATAGACCAGCATCGGGCTGATCAGGAATTCCCCGACCACCATTTCATGCAGCGCATTGAAGCCAGGCGCAACATCATTGCCTGCAGCGATTTCCTTCATCGAGATGTCCTAATCCTGTGTTATGCGAGATCTGGCTTGCGTCATGCGAGAGCTTGGTCCCACCTGACAGAATCCCGACTGACATGCGTACAATCAGCGTTCAACGATGGTGGCAGCCTCGTGCGCATTCAAGGCCCGCGAGTGGACTGTTCCACCATGCGGATCTTGAGGGCAGCGTCGTCGCTGAGAATATATGCAGGCTAACATTTTTTGCCGTCGCGCACCGTTGCGTCAGAAGAATCACCCCATTCCTCGCACAGCGGGCGACCAGAAGCCGCTCTCCATTTGGCTGAGCGCTAATTGGCACAACCAGCCTGGACACCAGGTATTCAGGTGGTAGCAGAGTACAAGGTGTCCTGAAACGCAAGACGGCTTGCCCGGAAGGCAAGCCGTCTTGTTTTTTCCACTTCCTGCTTCCTGCGGATTGCTACACCGCGTAGCCGAGCACGCGTGGCAGCCACAGGGCGAGCTCAGGGAACAACATCACCACCGCCAGCGCTGCCAGCATCGCCACCACGAAGACCATCGCCCAACCCACCGTCTTCTCCAGCCGTACCCCGGCCACGCTGCTGGTCACCATCAGATTGACTGCCACTGGCGGGGTGAACTGCCCGATCGCGATATTCATCGCCAGCAGGATACCGAACCACACCGGATGCCAGCCAAAGTGCTGCATCACCGGAATCAGCACCGGCATCAGAATCAGGTAGATGGAGACCGCATCCAGCAGCATCCCGGCGATCAGCACTGCCACCATCACCAGAATCAGCAGCGTCGTTCCGCTATCCGACAGCGTGATCAGCCATTCGGCCAGATGTCGGAAGGTACCCAGCATGGTGCCCGCCCAGGCGAATATGCCCGCCAGCGCGATGATCAGCATCACCACACCGGAGATGACGGCCGCCTCTCTGAGCAGTTCCCACACCTGGGAGAGCTTGAGCTCGCGGGTGATGAAGAGGCCGACACACAGCCCATAAGCGGCGGCCACTACCGCCGCTTCCGTGGGCGTGAAGAGGCCTGAGCGCAGTCCGCCGAGGATGATCACCGGCGCGAGCAGCGCCGGGATCGCTGCGCGGAACGCCGGACCCAGCGCGATACGCTCAACCTGAGTCGGATCTTCCCAGCGATAGCGACGCGAAAGGAACCATGCCGGCAGCAGCAAGGCCACGCCCACCAGCAAGCCCGGAATCAGGCCCGCGGCAAACAGCGCACGCAGGTCCACCCCGGGCACCACGATGGAATAGAGGATCAGCGCGATGGACGGCGGGATCAGGATCGCCGTGGAGGCCGAGGCCGCAATCAGCGTCGCCGAGAACGCTCTGGGGTAGCCCGCCCGAGTCATGCTGGGGATCATCACCATCGCTACCGCGGCCGCATCCGCCGGGCCGGAGCCACTCATGCCGCCCATGATCAGGCATACCAGCACCGCTACCAGTGCGAGCCCCCCGTGACGCGGGCCGATCAGCGCCTGGGCAAAGCGCACCAGCCGCGCCGCCACACCGGCACGCTCGAACACCAGCCCCGTCAGGATGAACAGCGGAATGGCGATCAGCGGATACTTGGCGATGCTGTTGTAGGTATTGGTGCCGAGGGTGGCCAGCAAGCTGACCGGCAGCCCCGCGACGATACCCACCGCCCCCGAGAGCCCCAGCGCGAAGGCCACCGGCACGCCGAGTATCAACAGGGCGGCAAAACTGGCGAGCAACCAGAGATCAGGACTCATGATCTGACTCCTTGTGCTCTGACGACGCATTCTGACCGGGCCCCTGCCCAGACCCTTGCGAAAGACGCTCGACACACTGCTGCAACTGACGCCAGGCCATCGCCAGCGCCAATATCGGCAGCCAGATCACGTACCACCAGTTGGGCAGACCCAGCCCCGGTGACAGCGAGTCCCACTGATACTCCTCCAGCGCGAAGGTCCCCCCGAACCACACCACCAGCCCCAGCACGACCAGCACCGCCAGGGTCTGCACGATCACGACCAGTCGCCAGAGCGGCAACGGCAGCACGTCTTCCAGCAATGCGATACGAATATGCGCCTGACGGCGAATCGCCACCGAGGCGCCCGCCAGCGTCAACAACACCAGCAGGAAGACCGAGAATTCCTCGGTAAAGGCAAAGGAGGCATCGGTGGCATAACGCACCACCACATTGGCCAGACTGATGATACCGATCAGTCCCAGCGCCAACGCCGCCAGCCAGGACTCCGGCCGCACGCGTGGCGGTGGCCTGTCCGTGGGGGCAGGCGCTCCATTGGCGCCGTCTTGCAGAGCTCGTTGCGACGTTTGAGGTGATGCTTGTTGAGAGAATTGTTGCGACTTTTGCGACATGACACGCGATCCACACGAACGCCGAGGCTGTCAGGCCCCGGCGTGGTTCTTCACTCAATAACGCGCATAGACCGCATTATTCCCGATGTCATCTGCTCTGTGAGCAGCGGCGATCATGGCCAGGCTCAGCGCGAGGCCTCGACCTCGGCACGTGCCGTCTCGACCAGCGCCTCACCGATCTTCGGTGTCCAGCTTTCGTAGACCGACTGGGTAGCATCCCGAAAGGTCTGCATCGCATCCTCATCCAGCTTGACGACATTCACGCCGCGCGCCTCGATGTCCGCCAGCCGCTGGGCATTGCCTTCACGACTCATGGCGATCTCCCAGGCACCCGCTTCCCTGGCGGTCTCGGTCAGCAGCGTGCGCTCCTGTTCACTGAGCGACTTCCACACGCGCTGGTTGGCGGCGAAGATCAGCGGGTCCGCCATGTAGTGCCAGAGCGTCAGGTGGGTCTGACCGACCTGATCGATGCGCGCGACATCGAACACCGACAGCGGGTTCTCCTGGCCATCCACCGCGCCGGTGGTCAGTGCCGGCTTGGCATCCGCCCAGCTCATCTGCGTCGGGTTGGCGCCCAGCGCCGTGAAGGTGTCCTGGAACAGCGGCGAGCCCACCACACGAATCTTCAGGCCCTTCAGGTCATCCGGCGAGGTGATCGATTTCGACGAATTGGACACCTCACGGAAGCCGTTCTCGCCCCACGCCAGCGGCTTGATGCCCTTGGACTCGATGGCGGCGAAGACCTGCTTGCCCGACTCGCCCTGGGTCAGCGCATCGATGGCGGTGTGGTCCGGCATCAGGAACGGCAGCGAGAACAGGTTGAGCTCCGGCACCTGGGGCGACCAGTTGATGGTCGAGCCCACCGCGAGATCGATCAGCCCCTGACGCATGGCCGAGAACTCCTTGGTCTGGTCCCCCGCCACCAGCTGAGCATTCGGATAGACGCGCAGGGTGAGGTCGCCACCCGAGCGCTCCTCTACCAGCTCCGCCCACTTCTCGGCCGCCTGGCCCCACGGGAAGGCATCCGACAGCACGGTGGAGACGGACAGCTCGCGCGCCTCGGCATCACTCGCCATCAGCGGTGACAGCAGAGCTAGGCCCAGCACGCCAGCCATCAGGGCGGAGCGACCCGTGGCAGTGACACGCGGGCGCGCGGTCTGGCTTTGAGAAAGAGCTGGAGAATGATCCGAAGAGCAGTGACGCAGATGACGAGGGGCGGGGCCAGCGTTGGCGTGTACAGCGGTCAGGGTCATGAATAACCTCTTGATTATGATGTTGTTGAGTGTGTCCAGAGGCAGATTCGCATCTACTTTGGTCGCTGACCATTCGACCATGCGACAGATCGGCGCTTTTTCGACGCTCAGATGCTGACTCGCTGCATTACCGATTACTGTATATTTATCCACCCTGCGGGTTTTTCGAGACCTCTTGCGTACGAAACGCTCGACCATCGGGTGTCATCAGCGCGTGTCGCCAAGGAATGTATCCAGCGATGCAGAAGGGCCAACCCTCGCGCAGACCCCGCCAGCAGGGAGTTTGACGATATTTACCCTTTGCATGATGCCGTGCCTTTCACATCGCCAGCGTGTCACGACTCGTGTCGGGTCATGATTTCATGAGGGACTGTATATTCATCCACCCTATTACATCCTTGAGACAAATTTCACGATATGTCGCCTTTCAACCACGCAATGGCGCGCCACGGGTCGCAGACACTGGATTCGGTCGGTAGACTGAGCGCCGTTCCCGCAAGGACCAACCACGACCGACCAACATCACGCACGCAAGTGTCGTACCTGACATCTCGTCGGCACCGCTCACACGGTCCCGACCCCGACCGATGAGGCCCCTTCCATGCCGCACCCCCAGCAGGAAGCCGTACCCACTCCCACCTTCGAGACCGAGCCTCTCGACACCACGCGCAAACGACTGCAGCCGACCAGCAGTCTCGGCGCAGCGGTCGTTCTGTGGTCGCTGCTGCTGGGAATGGGGATGCTGATGCTGGCCAACGGGCTACAGGGCAGTCTGCTGGGGATTCGCGCCTCCTCGGAAGGCTTCAGCAACACCATGACGGGCATCATCATGTCGGCCTACTTCGCCGGCTTCCTGCTCGGCTCGACGCTTGCACCACGCAAGCTTCGCCGGGTCGGCCATGTGCGTACCTTCGCGGCGCTGGCCTCCATCACCTCGGTGTGCATCCTGATCCATGCGCTCTATGTGGTGCCCGAGGTGTGGATCGCGATGCGCTTCATCACCGGCTTCGCCTTCGCCGGCCTCTACGTGGTGGCGGAGAGTTGGCTCAACAGCCAGGCGACCAACCAGATGCGTGGCCGTCTGCTGGCCATCTACATGGTGATCACCTATCTGGGCATGGGCGGCGGCCAGTTGCTGCTCAACGTCGCCAACCCGAATACCTATCTGCTGTTCATCCTGGTGTCGGTGATCATGTCGCTGGCGCTGGTGCCGATGCTGCTGTCCGCCTCACCGCAACCGGAAGGCGCTCAGCCGGAGGCCATGGGGCTGGTACGTCTGCTGCGCCTGGCACCGCTGGGCACCCTGGGCGGCTTTGCCACCGGTATCGCCAACGGCACCGTCTTCGGCATGGGCGCAGTGTACGCCGACCGCGCCGGCTTGCCGGTGCAGGAAGTCTCCTGGTTCATGGGCGCCTTCATCCTGGGGGCCGCCCTGCTGCAATGGCCGCTGGGCAAGCTCTCCGACAAGCTGTCGGCCAAGAAGGTGATTCTGGGCTGCAGTCTCGGGGCGATCGCGCTGTCCATCGGTGGCGTGCCGTTCAGTGGCGGTAGCATGATGACCATGGCGCTGCTGGGTGCAGGCCTCGGCGGGCTGATCCTGACCCAGTACTCGCTGTTCCTGGCGGCGGCCAACAATCTGCTGACGACGGCCCAGATAATCTCCGCCAGCGGCACGCTGGTGCTGATGCATGGTGCCGGCGCGATTCTGGGCCCGCTCACCGCGGGGCTACTGATGGAGCGCTTCGGAGCCGTCGGCTTCCTCTATACCCTGACTGCCATCCACGTGCTGATCGTGATTCTCGCCGCCAGTGTCACCAGCAAGCCGCGTCAGGAGCTTGAGGCCGAGGAAGGCGATCACCCCGGCCACTATGTGGTGGCGCCCTCCACCACCAGTCCGCTGAGCGCTGCCTGGGTCGAGGAGGCCATCACCGAGCCGGAAACCGGTCAGCTGGAATTCGACTTCGATGCCGAACCTGAGCCGGAGTTGAGCGAGGAAGAACTCGCTGCCCAGCAACAGGAAGCCGCCGCTGAAGTAGAGGGAGGGGTCGTTCAGCAGGTCGACAACGAGGAAGGCGTGATGAACGACCGCGTCACCGGCATGGAAGACGACTGGCATCTGGATGGCCATATCGACGAACAGGCTCAGCACCTCAGCGAAGAGGAACGCCGCGTAAAATCAGAACCGGAGCGCGAGAGCTACTGATCACGTCTGACGGCATGCCGAAATTGACGAGATAAAAAAGAGATGACCAAGAACACCGCCTCTCAGGGCGGTGTTCTTGTTTGGGGCGGGCGAAATAGCGGCTAGCGATACTGAGATAGGAAAACTGAGACAAGAGACACAAGGCAGGCGTAACAGCAAGACGGATCAGCAAGAGAATATTGTTCGGGAAACGAAGAAGGCTCACAACGATAGAGACTCAGGATAGAGGCTCAGCGACGACGCTTGCCCGCCCGCGCCACCAGATGCGGTGCCAGCACACCCTGCAGCCGACGCACGGCTTGGGAATGCAGCTGCGAGACACGCGACTCGGTGACATCGAGTACCGCGCCGATCTCCTTGAGGTTGAGCTTCTCCTGATAATAGAGCGCCATCAACAGCTTCTCGCGCTCCGGCAGCCGCGCGATGGCCTCATTCAAGGCTCGCCGCGTATCGGCCTCTTCCAGCGCATCATGTGGCAAGGCAAACGGCGTGGTGAAGGGCGTCGCTTCAGGCGAGGCATGACCGCCCGCCAGCCCGCCTTCTTCATCCATCATCTCGTCCAGCGACATCACCATGCCGTTGTTGGTGTCCAGCAGCAGGCGGCGATAATCCTCCAGTTCAAGCCCCATGGCAGCAGCGATCTGGGTCTCCTCGGGCGGATAGCCCAGGCTCTGCTCAAGCTGTTGAATCACGCTCTCAAGCTCGCGCCCAGCCCGGCGCACACTGCGCGGCAACCAGTCACGAGAGCGCAGCTCATCGAGCATCGCGCCGCGGATGCGCTGACTGGCATAGGTGGCAAAGCTGGCGCCGTGGCCCTGCTCATAGCGGCCCACACATTCACACAGCCCCAACATGCCAGCCTGAATCAGATCCTCGAGATCGACACTCGCTGGCAAGCGCACCTGCAACTGCAGCGCGATCCGGCGCACCAGCGGCTGATACTCGGTGTAGATATCCTGCTGGGCCATGCGCCCATTGGCGGTATACATCGGCGTCCTGGTCCTCGCTTGCATCCCTCGGGGTCGTATGACTCAGGGTCGTTCCCCCATCCTCGGGACTCCTGTTCCCAGCGTATTGTCGCGCCCCTGTCACAAACCATTCGCTCGAATAGCTACCCTCAGCGACGGCTTTCCTGCCTTACGTCGCCATTGGGCCACGGGGAGGCGGAAATGAAGGCAGACAGGAAGAAATAGTGAGAGAAGACGAGACACGCACAACGCCCACCAGTAGTTCCACTGAATGTCGTGAGGATGTCACGGGAAGCGCCCGCAAGAAGAGCGCGCAAGGAAAGCCAGAGGGACAGCCGGAATGAGAAACGTCGAAAGGCCGCAAAAAATTTCTAAAGTTCTGCCGCGCCGCGACGATAACTGAAGCAACGGCACAGGAGTCGTTACTGGCGACACGCCATCTATCTCCCCATTACGACAGGAAGTGACACATGGCTTCAGTGATCAATACCAACACCCTTTCCATGGTGACTCAGCAGAACCTGAGTAAGTCCCAGAACGACCTGAACACCTCCATGGAACGTTTGTCTTCCGGCATGCGTATCAACAGCGCCAAGGACGACGCCGCCGGCCAGGCCATTGCTAACCGCATGTCGTCCCAGATCACCGGTCTGTCTCAGGCACAACGTAACGCCAATGATGGTATTTCTATCGCACAAACAGCGGAAGGCGGGTTAAATCAAGTAAATGACAACCTCCAACGTATTCGTGAACTTACAGTACAAGCTCAGAACGGAACTAACTCGGCATCAGATATCGACTCAATTCAACAAGAAGTCAATCTCCGTTTAGAAGAAATCCACAGAATTGCAACTGAAACTGACTTCAATGGAAATAACATTTTATCGGAAAGTGGTTCTGGCGGACTATCGATAGACATACAGGTTGGATCTGAAGATGGCCAAAAAATAACTATTGACATTGCCTCTAATAGTGGTTGGAATAAATTTGCAGAAACCGATTCTGACAGTGGTTATGTCAAGCATGAAAATATGGCCGAGGTAAACGGAGATACTCGTAGCATCGACGCACAGGGATTTGATGTTAGATCTGTCAAAACCGATGTTACTATTGATTACGCTACTCAAGCGGCAAAACTTGATACCGAAGCAGCTGCAGCTAATCCTTCGATTAATGCGGGGGAAGGAGAGTTAATTAGTTATACTAATTCAAAAGGTGATACAGACTATGCATATAGGAATGATGGCACCACTCCAACACAAACGACAATCTATGCAGTAGATTTTGATGAAAATGGAATAGCTACACTAGGTAATGCACTAGGCGGTGACGACTACACACTTGCAAACCAGCCCTCTGGCTCATCAAGTATTAATGTCAAGACTGCTGACTTTGATGTTAATATCAGCGAAGGTGCACTGAGCTTCCTAGATACAGCAATAAAGACAATTGATGATCAACGAAGCAAGCTAGGTGCCATTCAAAATCGCTTCGAATCTGCAATTACAAATCTACAAACCAATGAAACAAACCTTTCTTCAGCACGCTCTCGAATAGAAGATGCCGATTATGCAGAAGAAGTCTCCAGCATGACCACTGCACAGATTCTGCAGCAGGCGGGGACTTCCATGCTGACCCAGGCCAACCAGGTGCCGCAGAACGTGCTGTCCCTGCTGGGCTGATCTCTGGCTCGCATGCTGCAAAGGCCTGTCACTCAGCAAGAGTGGCAGGCCTGTCGCTGGCAGCTAAGAGTGATAATTTTGATAGCGCTCTTGTTATTTCAACCTCGCCAGCGATAACCAGCAGCACCAGCGGCAAACAAAAAGGGCAGACGCATCGCGTCTGCCCTTTTTCATTGGAATGCGGACATGAATCACACCGCCATGTTCATGATTTCCTTGTAGGCGCTGAGCAACTTGTTGCGCACCTGCACGGTCATCTCGAATTCCAGTGAAGCTTTCTGGCCCGCCACCATGACCTGATCGAGGCTGACATCCGGGCTGCCCAGCTCGAAGGCCTTGGCCTGGCCTGCCGCGACCTGCTGTGACTGGCTGACGCGCGCCAACGAATCCTTGAGCATGCCGGCAAAGCCCTGTGCGTCAGTGCCGCTGGCCTCTGACACTGCGCCCACCGACTGAGCGTTGCTCCCGGCCGCCGCCTGCGCCGCCATCTGATCGAGCTGCTGCAGACTGCCCGTCATCGCGGATGACATCGCCGCGCCGACTGCTTCAATTGCCATCCCGCCTCTCCTGTCTCGATACCCTCAACATCATCAACTTTCGCCAGTGGGCAAGCTGGTAGTCCCATCAGTGGAACACAGACTATCAGTCAGTCGAGCGGCTGAAAGTGACTAATACCCCTGTTTTGCGACGCTATTCGTCTGATTGGATGTGCGCCCAGCTTCGATAATGGCCAGCCTACGTAAAAAGGCGATGCGAAACGCGACATTGTTGATCCATCGTTTTCATGTTTCGCCCTGCTTGCTGGAATCACCCGCTGCGAGTTCAGACCACGGCGCTTATCGGACATCTGCATGAGTACACCCAGCCAGACAGCGCCCCAGTCGGGCACCTCGACGTCGTCACAATCACCAGACAAGCCAGCCAACCCCCTGATGGCGCGCCTGGCGGCATTGCCACGTCTGCCGCTCATCATGGCGGCCGCCTTCAGCGTGGCCGTCATTGTTGCGCTGCTGCTGTGGGGTGCTGGTACCCAGTGGAGTGTGCTCTATCGTGATCTGCCCGCCAGCGAAGGCGGCGAGATCGTCGCGCAGCTGGAGCAGACCGGCGTGCCCTATCGGCTGAGCAATGAAGGCGCCACCGTCGAGGTCCCCAAGGAGGATGTCTATCGCCTGCGCCTGGCACTTGCCCAGCAGGGCCTGCCCAGCCAGGGCGGTTCCGGCTTCGAGCTGATGGATACCCAGGCCTTCGGCATCAGTCAGTTCACCGAACACGTCAATTATCAGCGCGCCCTGTCCGGCGAACTGTCGCGCACCATCGCCAGCCTCGAGCCGGTCTCCAGCGCCCGTGTGCATCTGGCACTGCCGGAAGATTCCGTCTTCGTACGCGAGCGTCGCCCAGCGACGGCCTCCGTCGTGGTAGAACTCAAGGGCGGCCAGCAGCTCAAGGCACGTCAGATCCAGGCCATCCAGCATCTGGTGGCCGGCAGCGTGCAGGGCCTGGCAAGCGAAGACATCACCGTCGTCGATCAGGACGGCAACCCGCTGTCGCGCCCGGCGGGCGATGCGCTCAACCTCGATGGCAGTGCGCTGGAATATGCCCAGGCGCTGGAGCGCAGCTATCAATCGCGCATCAATGCCCTGCTGACGCCACTGGTGGGACGCGACAACTTCCGCGCCGAGGTCAGCGCCCAGCTCGATTTCTCTCACGCCGAAGAGACCGAAGAGCACTACACGCCCAACCAGCAACCGGGCAGCGCAGCGGTGCGCAGTGAACAGCTCAACAACACCGGCGCCGGCGAGATGCTCGGCATCGGCGGCGTGCCAGGCGCCCTCTCCAACACCCCTCCGGGAATTGCCGCCTCGCCCATCAATGCCGATGACGCGGCGAATGCTGACGGCAGCACACAGACAGACGACGCGGCGAGCGGCCTTAGCAACTATCAGCGCAGCAGCACCATCAACTATGAAGTCAACAAGCGCGTGCGCCACACCCGTGCGCGCCTGGGTCGCCTCGACAATCTCTCGGTGGCGGTGGTGATCAATCACCGTCGCAGCATGGACAGTGACGGCAACCCGATCAGCGAGCCGCTGGCAGACGACCAGCTGGCACAGATCGATTCGCTGGTGCGCGAGGCGATGGGCTTCAATGCCGAACGTGGCGACAGCCTGAGCGTGATCAATGCGCCCTTCATGACCGCCGAACAGCAGAACGCCGGCCCGCCGCAGCAATGGTGGGAGAAGTGGTTGAACAATCCCGAGATGCAGGCGCTGGCCATCGAGCTTGGCCGCTACCTGATCATCGGCTTCATCGCCTGGCTGCTGTATCGCAAGTTGCTGCGCCCGCTGTTGCAGCCGCTGCTGCGTCCGCAGGAGGCCTACCAGACCATCGGTCAGCCGCCCGGCACTCAGGCAGCCGGCAGCGCCGCGGGTGGCATCGCCGGCATGGAGTCTGGCCTGGCGACGGCCAATGGTGAGCTGGGCAGCATGATGGCGAGCCAGGCAGCACCGGCCAGTGGCCCGCGCACGCCGACCACCTATCAGCAGAACCTCAAGGATGCACGTGACATGGCCCGCGATGACCCGCGCATGGTCGCCATGATCCTCAAGAACTGGATGAGTCACCATGAGTAAGACACTGACGAACATGGAACGCAGCGCTGCCCTGATCATGAGTCTCGACGAGGACAGCGCCGCAGAGGTCTTCAAGTTCCTGTCTGCCCAGGAGATCCAACAGCTCAGCGCGACGATGACCAACATGCCGCAGGTCACCCAGGAGCAGATGGCGAAGACGCTGGAGGCATTCCACGCCGACAGCGAGCAGTTCAGCGCCGTCAATCTGCTCTCCACCGACCATATCCGCTCGGTGCTTGTGAAGGCGCTGGGGCAAGAGCGCGCCAGCTCGCTGCTCGAAGACATCTACGAGAGCTCCGGTCAGAACAATGGCATCGAGACGCTGAACCTGATGGAGCCGCCGCTGGTGGCTGAGATGATCCGCGACGAGCACCCGCAGATCATCGCCACCATCATGGTGCACCTGGAGCGCCATCAGGCCTCGCAGATTCTCGAGCACTTCTCCGACACCCTGCGCAACGATGTGCTGCTGCGTATCGCCACCTTCAGTGGCGTGCAGCCGGCAGCCCTGCAGGAACTGACCGAAGTGCTGAGCAACATGCTCAGTGGCCAGAACCTCAAGCGCAGCAAGATGGGCGGTATTCGCACTGCGGCCGAGATACTCAACCTGATGCCGGGGCAGCAGGAAGAGCAGGTGCTCGAGGCGATGCGCCACCACGACGAGAGTCTGGCGCAGCAGATCATCGACGAGATGTTCGTGTTCGAGAATCTGGTCGGGCTCGAGGACCGCTCCATCCAGCTGCTGCTCAAGGAAATCGACAACGAGACGCTGGTCACGGCGCTCAAGGGCTCTCCCGAGGCGATCATCCAGAAATTCCTGCAGAACATGTCGCAGCGTGCCGCCGAGATGCTGCGTGATGACATGGAGGCGCGTGGTCCGGTGCGTGTCAGCCAGGTCGAGGCCGAGCAGAAGAGCATCCTGCAGACGGTACGTCGACTGGCCGACAGCGGCGAGATCGTGATCAACAGCGGTGGCGAGGATTATGTCTAGTGAGCGCCATGTCTAGTGAGGACTGTGCCTAATGAAGACCATATCCAGTTCTGATCCGCATCGTGACGCGCCTGAGCCGTGGACCGAGCACGACGTGGAGAGCAGCGACGACATGCATCAATGGCAGCCGCTGGAACTCGACGCGCTGGATGGCAAGCCCACAGCGTCTCAGTCGGGTGGCGGCTTTCAAGCCGGCATGCCGCACACTGCGGCGCCGGATGTCGGCCTGATCCGGCGCATGGCACAGCGTGCTCGCTCGACCTTCGAGCAGGAGACGCTAGAGCAGCAACAGGCGGCACGTGACGAGGGCTATGCCGCGGGTGAGAAAGCCGGTTATGAAGCGGGTCTGGCGCGTGCAAGGCAGGAAGCCGCCGAGCAGGCGACGCGTCAGACCGAGGCCGCCCAGCAGGCACTCGAACAACAGGCCGCCCAGCTGGCACCGCTGATCGAGAATCTGCAGCAATCGCTGGCGTGCCTGGATGAGCAGATCAGCGATGAGCTGGCGGCACTGGCCATCAGCGTCGGCCAGCATCTGGCCCGCGAGGCATTTCGTGCCCACCCGGAGCACATCATCGACAGCGTGCGCAGCCTGCTGGCGGCTGACCCGCCGCTGATCGGCCGCCCGCGCCTGTATCTGAATCCTGACGACCTGCCGCGCGTCGAGCAGGCAATGGGCGAACAGCTCACCAGGCTGGGTTGGCAATGTCTGCCGGACGCCAGCCTGAGCCTCGGCGGGTGTCGCGCCGAGGCCGATAGCGGCTGTCACGATGCCAGCCTCGAGAGCCGCCTGGACATGCTGTCACGCCAGCTGCGCCATCGCGGCAACGCCGATGGCAGCCTGCATGGCAAGGACGAGGCCAGCGGTTCGCGTATCGTGCAACGCCAGGCGTCAGAACATGTACAGCCAGAGCAGGCACGCACTGAGCTGGCAGGAGATCGCGCATGAGTGACACGCCATGAGCACCTCTTCCGCACAGCAATGGCGCAGTGCGCTGGGCGCCATTCGTGAGCGCGTCGAGAGCCTCGAGCCCCAGCGCAGCAATGGCCGCCTGGTGCGCGCGACCGGCCTGGTGCTGGAGGCGGTCGGCCTGCGGCTGCCGGTGGGCGCCAGCTGCCTGGTCGAGCTGGGCGCGAACCTGCCGCCGGCCGAGGCCGAGGTGGTCGGCTTCGCCGATCAGACCCTCTACCTGATGCCCATCGACCCGCTCAGCGGCGTCGCACCGGGCGCGCGGGTATTTCCGCTCGGGCATGGCAATGTCGGCGAGCGACGCTATCCGGTCGGCGAAGCGCTGCTCGGGCGGGTCGTCGATGGCGTGGGTCGCCCGCTGGATGGCCTCGGCCCGCTGGAAGATGTCGAACATGCGCCGCTGGAGAGCCGTCCGCTCAATCCGCTGGAGCGCGCGCCCATCGACACGCCGCTGGATGTCGGCATACGTGCCATCAATGCCTTGCTGAGCGTCGGCCGTGGCCAGCGCATGGGACTGTTCGCCGGTTCTGGCGTCGGCAAGAGTGTGCTGCTGGGCATGATGGCGCGCTTCACCGATGCCGATGTGATCGTGGTCGGCCTGATCGGCGAGCGTGGGCGCGAGGTACAGGAATTCATCGAGAACATTCTCGGCGAGCAAGGTCTCAAGCGCGCCGTGGTCGTGGCCACGCCGGCCGACATGACCCCGTTGCATCGCCTCAAGGGCGCCAGCTACGCGACGCGCATCGCCGAGTCCCTGCGCGACAACGGCCAGAATGTGCTGCTGATCATGGATTCGCTGACCCGCTACGCGATGGCCCAGCGCGAGATAGCCTTGGCCATCGGCGAGCCACCGGCCACCAAGGGCTATCCGCCTTCGGTATTCGCCAAGCTGCCGGCGCTGGTGGAACGCACCGGCAACGGCCGGCGTGGTGGCGGGTCGATCACCGCCTTCTATACCGTGCTGACCGAAGGCGATGACCAGCAGGACCCCATCGCCGACAGTGCGCGCGCGATTCTGGATGGGCATATCGTGCTGTCGCGACGCATCGCGGAAAGCGGCCACTACCCGGCCATCGATATCGAAGCCTCGATCAGCCGCGCGATGTCGGCGGTGGCGCCGGAGCGGCAGCTCACCCGCGCCCGTCGCTTCAAGCAGTTCTATTCCAGTTATCAGCGCAATCAGGACCTGATCGCCATCGGCGCCTACCAGCCCGGCAACGACAAGGTGCTCGACGCCGCGGTGCGCCTGCACGAGCCGATGGGACGTTTCCTGCAACAAGGCACTACACAGCATGCAAGTCTTGCCGATAGTACGAACATGCTCGAACAATTGCTGGCCCAGCCATGATGGCCGCCTTCACCTGTCATTGATCGGGAACCCTCACTGAATGGCCATCTCATCGTCACGTTTCGACACCCTGACCCAGCTGAGCGAGCGCCGGCGTGATGGCGCTGCGCGCCAGCTCACCAGCCAGCGTCAGCGTCAGGAAACCGCCGCCCAGCAACTGGTCACCCTCGAGCAGTACCGTCTCGACTACTGCCAGCAGATGCAGGCACGCCTGACGCAGGGGTTGGACCCGGCCAGCTGGCACAACTATCAGGCCTTCATCGCCTCGCTGGACAAGGCGATTGCCCAATGTCGCGCTCGGGTAGCCCAGGAACAGACCCAGACGCATCATCAGCATCAGCGGCTGGTGAAGGAACAGCAGACCCACGCGGCCTGGCAGGGCCTGGCGGATCGCGCCAGCCTGAGCGCCGCACTGCAGGCGCGCACCGCCGAGCAACGACAGAGTGATGAACAAGCCACCCAGGCCTGGTTACGCCGTGCCAATGGCTGAAGACGGCCAGTCGAAGGAGTGACACCATGACGGACACTGCACGCATCTCGATGTTGTCGGCCATCTCGCCAACCAGGGCGCCGACCAGCACCAAGGTCTCATCCGAGGAGGCTCGCTCGCGCGACGACGTCAGCTCGGCTTCCTCTGAGAGCGCCTTCGAGGCACAGCTGTCACGCGCCCAGCGCGAGGATCGCCAGCAGGATAGGCAAGCGATGCAGACGCAGGCGCAAGAGGCACAGCAACAGCGTGTCGAGCGTCGCGAGGCCGCCGAAGACAAGCATGCCCAGCACCTCGAGCAGGCGCAGGCAGCATCATCAGACACCTCACCCACTCAGGGCCCGGCCGGTGCCGCCCTCCAGAGCGGCAACCTCCCGCCTGCCCAGCCCTCATCGGCAAGCCAGACCGCAGGACAGCCCTCAGCGCAGTCACTCGAGGTCTCACGACTGGATAGCAGCGTCGAGCGCGGCATCTCGCGCATGCAACAGCTGCAGCAACTTGCGCAAGGCGGCCAAGGCACCTCCGGCAGTGACGAGGCGGTACTGAACGCGACAACTGCCACAACAGCGGGCAATACAGCGGTCAACACGGCAGGCGACACGGCGCTGCAAGGTGACTGGCTGGCCGCGCTGCGCAATCCTGCAGCGGCGGGACTGGACGGCGCCATTGCGGATCAGGCGCCCACCAGCAGGACCTCCCCGGCAGCGGCAGGCAGCCTGAGCACGGATGCGCCCTCCTCGCTGACGGATGGCGCGCTGGGCCCGCTGACCGAGGAGGCCGTTGAAGGCGTCACCGCCAAGGCCGACGGCGCCCTGCTTGATGCCAACGGCTCACGCGCCGGTGGCGATCCGTCCCAGCTCTCGGGTGCGTCATCTGCTGGCGTGTCAGTCGGCGCACCGAGTTCGGCCGCTGCAGGCAGCGGCACCATGCTCAATGGTTCAGGCATTCCAGCGGGCATGGCATCACAGGCGGGAGCCTTGATCCCCGCAAGCGTCGGCACTCAGGCCTGGCAACAGGCACTCAGCGAGCAGGTAGTACGTATGCAGTTGAGCAAATCGCCGCAGGCCGAGATCGCGCTCAATCCAGCCAATCTGGGCAAGCTGACCATTCGCCTCAACATCGGCGAACAGGGCACCAGTGCGCACTTCGTCGCGGGCCACCAGCAGGTTCGCTCGGCGGTCGAGTCATCCCTGAGTGAGCTGCGTCAGGCGCTGGAATCCCGGGGGCACGAGCTGACGGCGATCAGCTTCAGCAGTCAGGACGACATGCAGCAGGACGATACCCGGGACGAGGCGCCGGACAACTCGCCCAATCAGGGTCAGTTCGCCCAGCACCTCGAGGGTCAGCCGGCGAGTGGTGCCAGCAAGAGCGCTGACGCCATGGAGGGAAGCCTCGCCGCGAGCAACCTCACAGGCGAGCTAACAAGTGCATCCCAGTTAGCCTGGGGACGGCGTGAATGGCAGGCATGACGGGCCTGGCGCTTGCCAGGTGCTTGTGTCAGCGGCTCCCGTCAGGTGGCTGTCAGATGAGCCCGCCTGGCGCGTCATCATTCAAGTAAGCGCTCGCACGTGGCGTTATTCCGCCGTTCGATCACCACGCCTTCGGTCATACTGGCCCCGCTACCGACTCCAGGGACACCGCACCACGATGTCAACGATTATCACCACCCCCGCCAGTCAGCGTCGCTCCTGGCTGCTGATCGGGGTCATCAGCCTGATGAGTGCCGTGATCGCGGCGCTAGTGGCCGTCTATTTCGCACTGCCGATGCTCAGTGATCAGAAGGCCGCACAGGACGCCGAGCCGGAAGTCGTGGTCGTGCCACCGCCGGTCTTCATGCCGCTGGCGCCCTTCACGGTCAACCTGGAAAGCCCGCGCGGCAATCGCCTGCTCTATATCGGCATCACGCTCAAGATGGCCGATCAGGACGCGGTGGCGCGCGTGGAAGAACTCAAGCCCGAACTCAAGAGCCGTCTGCTGCTGTTGCTGTCGGGCCAGAGCCCGGATGAGCTGATCACCCAGGCCGGCAAGCAGACGCTGCAGAGCACCCTGACCGAGGCGCTTTCGCGCCCCTACAGTGAAGGCGGCCAGCCACTGGCCATCTCCGGCGTGCTGTACAACGACTTCATCGTGCAATAACTGGCCATGGCTCAAGACGATCTGCTGTCACAGGACGAAATCGATGCTCTGCTCTCCGGCGTGAACGGTGACAGCGGTGCAACGGCTGACGCCTCGAGCACGCCCGGCGAAGCGCGCATTCGCCCCTTCGACCCGGCGAGTCAGCACCGCATCATCCGGGATCGCCTGCATGCCCTGGATATCATCAACTCGCGTTTCAGTCGCCAGTTCCGCATGGGGCTGTTCAACCTGATCCGCCGCGGCGCCGATATCACCGCCGGGCCGGTGCAGTTCCTGAGCTACAACGAATTTTCCCGCAACGTGCCGGTGCCGACCAACATCAACCTGTTCACCATGAAGCCGCTGCGCGGTACCTCGATGCTGGTGTTTCCGCCCAGCCTCGTGTTCATGGTGGTCGATAGCCTGTTCGGCGGTGACGGTCGCTTCGTGACCAAGTCAGAGGGCCGCGAATTCACGCGCACCGAACAACGCGTCATCCAGCGCCTGATGCAGCTGGCCTTGAATGCCTACCGCGACGCCTGGTCGGCGGTCTACGCCGTGGAAACCGACTATCTGCGCAGCGAGATGCAGGTCAAGTTCGCCAATATCACCAGCTCTCCCAACGAGATCGTGGTGTGCACCAGCTTCCATCTGGAGGTCGGCAATCACAGCAGCGACTTCCAGATCTGCCTGCCCTACTCGATGATCGAGCCGCACCGCGAGCTACTCTCGAGCCCGCTGCAGGAAACCAGCGCCGAGGGTGACAGTCGCTGGGGCGAGCGCCTGCGCAAGGAAGTGCGCGCCACCGATGTCGAGCTGCACGCCGACTTTGCCAGCATCACCACCACGCTGGGCGCGCTGGCCGAACTTGCCGTGGGCGATGTGCTGCCCATCGAGAAGCCCGAGCGCGTCAATGCCTACGTCAACAATGTGCCGGTGCTCGAAGCCGGTTTCGGTCGCGCCAATGGCCACCGCGCCCTGCGCGTGACCCGTATCATCAATCATCCGATCAACACTGCCAGCGAGGACAGCGGCGATGAGTGAGCCCAATTCGCCAGACGCGCCCGCGCCCAAGGCCACCCCGAATTCCCCGACATCCGGCACTGACGACCCCTGGGCCGATGCGATGACCGAGCAGATGGGCGACGAGTGGGCCAAGGCGCTGGAAGAACAGCAGAGCGAGGCTGCCCCGCAGGGCGGCGAAATCTTCGAACCCCTCGATGGCAGCGGTGGCGGCGCACGTCCGCGTGAGCTGGACATGATCATGGACATCCCGGTCAAGATGACCGTGGAGCTGGGGCGCACGCGCCTGACCATCAAGCAGCTGCTGGAGCTGTCGCAGGGCTCGGTGATCGAGCTGGATGGCCTGGCCGGTGAGCCGATGGACATCCTGATCAACGGCTACCTGATCGCCCAGGGCGAGGTGGTCGTGGTCGAGGACAAGTACGGTATCCGCATCACGGAAATCATCACCCCCAATGAGCGGGTACAGAAGCTCAACCGCTAAGGCTGTTCCTGTCATGACCTCCGATGCCCCTGACGGCGCGATCTTGCTGCCGGATGCCAGCCCCAATACCAATACCAGCGCCACTACCCAAGCGCCGTCACCGGCCTTTCTCGGTAGCGACGCAAACCTGAATGCCGACACATCCAGCGGCTCACCGCTGGGGGCGGCCAGCCTGGTCAATACCGGGCTGGCGCTTGCCGGCGTGATCGGCGTGATCCTGCTGCTGGCATGGCTGATGAAGACACTCGGGGGTGCCCAGACACTGCGCGGCAATCGCATAGCCCTGCGCCCGCTGGCGCGGCTGGCGCTGGGTCACAAGCAGAGCCTGGTGGTGGTAGCGGTGGGCAACCAGCAATTGCTGCTGGGCGTCGGGCCGGCGGGCATCACCTCCCTCGGTGAGCTGACGGCCGAGAATGGCGGCCTGGTGCCCGCATACGATGGCAGCACTCCGAACAACGCATCGCTGACCTCGCCCACCTCCGCAACCGGCGGGAGCGGTGCCGCGGCCGGCTTTGCCGAGTTGCTGCGCGACCGTCTCGCCAGACGCTCGCCGGCTGCCACGTCCGCCACGATGTCCTCTGAAGCGCCCAAGCGTGACACTCCAGACAAGACAGATGATGCGGAGCCTCGCTCATGACGGGCCTGGTGAGGTTGTCGCCGGGCATGAGAGCAAGAGGACTGAAGACAAGAGAGCTGCTGACAGGGCTGTTGGTCGCATTGTTGACATGCCTGCTGACGAGCCAATCGGCACACGCCGATGTGCTCAGCGGCCTGACCAGCCAGCCACTGCCGGACGGCGGCGAGTCCTGGTCGCTGAATATCCAGACATTGATCCTGCTCAGTGGCCTCGCCCTGCTGCCGGCGGCCTTGCTGATGATGAGTGCCTTTACCCGCATCATCATCGTGCTGGGCCTGCTGCGCACCGCGCTGGGCACCGCGTCTGCGCCGCCCAATCAGGTACTGGTCGGCATCGCGCTGTTTCTGACCTTCTTCGTGATGTCGCCGGTGCTGGAGCGTATCTACGACGAGGCCTGGCAACCCTATGACAGCCAGGCCATCAGTCTGCAGGAAGCCATCGAACGCGGCGGCGATCCACTGCGCGACTTCATGCTCGGTCAGGTGCGTGAGCCGGATATCGCCCTGTTCGCGCGCCTGGCCAAGGTCGAGGAAATCCAGACCCCGCAGGACGTGCCGTGGCGGGTGCTGCTGCCGGCCTTCGTCACCAGCGAGCTGAAGACGGCCTTCCAAATCGGCTTCAGTCTGTTCGTACCCTTCCTGATCATCGATCTGGTGGTGGCGAGTGTGCTGATGGCGCTGGGGATGATGATGGTGCCACCCGCCACCATCTCGTTGCCCTTCAAGTTGATGCTGTTCGTGATGGTCGATGGCTGGCAGCTACTGCTGGGGTCGCTGGCCGAGAGCTTCTACTGAGAGAACTTCTTCTTGGAGAACTTCTTCTGGGAGAGCTTCTATTGAGCCAGGCCCTGGCGTCACCCCATTACCGGGCTTTCCAGCCGTGACTCGCGACCGTGCCGCGCCACCGTGCACTGCCAGCCTCGACAGCTCATATCTGCCCACCTGCCCATCGAGAACGCGCCGCCATGACCCCTGAAGTCATCACCAGCCTGGCCTCGCATGCCATGTACATCATCCTGTTGGTGGCAAGCCCACTGCTGGCCAGCGCCCTGTTCATCGGCCTGATCGTCAGCCTGTTCCAGGCCGCAACCCAGATCAACGAGATGACCCTGTCCTTCATCCCCAAGATTCTCGGCGTGTTCGGCACCCTGGTATTGGCCGGCCCCTGGTTGCTGGAGACGCTGATGGACTTCACGCGCAGCGTCTTCACCAGCTTCCCGCACCTAATCGGATGAGCGATGCACCGATGAGCGTCACCGCAAAGCCCGACGCAAGCCCGGCGGGAGGTCGCTCCATTGCCGAATGACCTGCTGTCCCCCGAGCATCTCCAGGCCCTGCTGCTGAGCGTGATGTGGCCCTTCGCGCGCCTGTCCGGCTTCATGATCAGCGCGCCGCTGTTCGGTCACCGCAGCCTGCCAACGCCGGTGCGCCTGTTGATGGCCTTTGGCCTGGCGCTGATCATCGCACCGCTGGTCGAGAGCCCGCCCCCGGTGGATGTGCTCGGCCCGGCCGCCGTCTGGCAGCTGGTATTGCAGATGGGCGTCGGCCTGGCACTGGGACTGGTGATGCGCATCACCTTCGCCATCGTCGAGGCGGCCGGAGAATTCATCGGCTTGCAGATGGGGCTGGCCTTCGCCAGCTTCTTCTCGGCCGACACCGGCACCAATACCCAGGTGCTGTCGCGTCTGCTGGGCATGCTGGCCATGCTGCTGTTTCTGGCCTTCAATGGCCATCTGCTGGTGCTGGAAATCCTGGTCACCCACTTCCACGAGATTCCCCTCGACCTGCGCCGCATGGGGCCCGTCGGGCTGGAGAATCTGCTGCTGTGGAGTGCCAGCCTGTTCAGCGCCGGCCTGCTGCTGGCCTTGCCGCTGGTGGCCTCGCTGCTGGCGATCAACCTCGCGATGGGCGTACTCAATCGCTCGGCGCCGCAGCTGTCGGTGTTCTCGATCGGCTTCCCGCTGACCCTGCTGCTGGGCATCGCGATGCTGTGGCTGATGATGCCGGGCATGACGGACTGGCTGTCGCTGTTGTTCCGTCAGGCGCTGGGCGCCTTCCAGGCCGTGCATGAGGGCCTGGGCACGATGCCATGACATGCAAGCAATGATCTGAAAAGCAAAGATCTGAAAAGCAACCACCAGCACGCAAGAGCCGCACCGGATGCCATCGCGAGAGCGAGTATCCAGTGCGGCTTTTTCATCATTCTTCGAACGCGGTCACGCCCTCACTCAACGCAGATAGTCGAACAGCGACATGCCCGAGATATCCGAGAACGCCTGCTGGGAGGCCTGCAGCCCCACCTGGGTCAGCGAGTAGTCGGAGATCGCCTCGTTGTAGTCCAGATCGATCAGGCCCGAGCGGGTCGAGGCATAGTTGAGCTCACGGTCATCACCGATGATATCCAGCGAATCCAGCTCGTTGAGCTTGGTGCCGACATCGGCACGCACCGCCAGCACATTGTCGAGGCTGTTGCTGAACTGGCGACTGGCGGTCGAGATGGCATTGTTGAAGGCGGCCTGGTCGGCCTCGCTCTCGATCGGCGTGCTCAGCGCAGTGATCAGGCCATCCAGATTGGCGAACAGATCGGCACTGGCCTCACCCTCCTCGATTACCAGCTGGGTTGCCTTGCCGGAGGCCTGAGCTTCAGCGACCTGTTGCTCATCACCGGACAGCGTCATCGACAGGCCATTGAAGGCAAGTGTCATGCCATCGCTGAATGCCACGGGCGATGGCAGCGGGTTGCCTTCATCATCCAGGATCGAGAGATCATTGCCTTCGGCATCGATGCCGCTGATCGTGACACCGGCGGCATCGATGCTGACGCTATAGGCCGCGCCATCGACCCGCGCCGAGGCGTCGATGACTTCCGGCCCCTTGAAGGTGATCGGCAGTGACGACGCGCTCTCGCTGGTCTGGCGGGCCAGCTGCTGATTGCCGGATGCCACGCCGCCAAAGATCTGGCTGCCGGTATGATTGACCTCCATCAGGCGCGAGCTGTCGACGCGTTGCTGGCGCTGCTCATCATCGCCGCGATAGCTGCCATCCTCGTCAAAGGGCGCCGTGTCGCCGCTCATGCCGCCGAACAGATAGTTGCCATTGCCGTCGGTGCTGTTGGCCAGCCCCAGCAACACTTCGCGATTGCCTTCAATCTCGGTGGCCAGCGCATCGCGGTCGCTGTCACTGAGAGTGCCGTTGCCCGCCTGCACGATCAGACTCTGGACTCGCGTGATGGTGTCGGTGACCTGATTGAGCGCGCTTTCCTCGATGGAGAGATTGTTGCGCGCCGTTGTGCGGCTGTCACTGAACTGTTCGTTGACGGCCTGGGACTGCGAGATCGTCACCGCCTGGCTGGCCGCACTCGGGTCATCCGAGGGATTGACCACGCGCCTGCCGGTGGCCAGCTGCTCGGACACCTTGGAGAACGCCGCCTGCTGATCCAGCATCGAAGTGACGCCCTGGGCATAGAGGGTTTGGGTACTGATGCGCATCACGGCCTCGTTAGCGGATGTTCAGAATGGTATCCAGCACCGTCGACGCGGTCTGGATGACCTGGGCGTTGGCCTGGTAATACTGCTGATAACGGATCAGATCCGCGGCTTCTTCATCCAGATTGACCCCCGAGATCGACTGGTCTGCCGCCGACAGCTGCTCGGTCAGACCCTGCTGAGCTTCCAGATTGACCTGCACCTGACGGGTCTGGTTGCCGACCTGACTGACCAGCGACGCGTAGTGATCATTGAAGCTGCCGGCGCTACCCAGGGCGTCGCTGCTCTGCAGTGACTGCAGGGCGAGAATGTTGCGGTTGTCGAGACTGGCGCCGCTTGAGCCCGCGGCGATCTCGGCGCCTTCGTCGATCGCGACCCCGAAGGTGTCGGCGATATTGCGCGTCGGCTGGATGGTAAAGCTGTCACCGTCCGCCATGCCGGTGGCGGTGAACACCAGGCCGTCCTGGCGCATCACGCCTTCTCTGTCCGGGGTCAGGGTCTGCACGGCGCCGCTGCTGAGGTTCTCCAGCTGGTAGGTGCCGCCGTCAAGACTCAGGCGGTAGTCATCGCCGGTCAGCGCGACGCTGTAGAAGTCGTCACCTTCCTGCTGGGTGGCGGGGGCGAATGTCACCTCAAGGTCCGCTCCGGCGGCATTGCCGCTGACCGGCAGCACCTCCGGATCGCCGAGAGTGAAGAAGTCGCCCCCCGTGTTGCCATTGGCGTCGACACCGTCGGCGTGCTGGGCATTGAAGGTCAACGCCAGACCCGCTGCCAACTGGCCGAGCTGATTCTGAGTCGGCTCGAGGCTGTCGGCGCGGAAGCTCAACAGCCCGCCCAGGGTGCCGCCTTCGAGCTGTTCCTCATCGATGGCGCTGGTCACTCCCGGCGCCACGCTGTAGGTAACCACCGAACGACTCATGTCCTGCGGGTCGGGCTCCACGGCCAGTTCATGATTGCTGCTGCCGTTGACCAGCAGCTGGCCATTGCCGAGGCTGACGCTCAGCCGACCATCCTGCTCCTGCACCTCGACGCCGACCAGCGTCTGCAGGTCGGTCACCGCCTGATCGCGCTGGTCCATCAGGCCCAGCGGCTCTTCGCCGGTACGCGCACGCGTCAGGGAAATCTGCTCGTTGAGCGAGGCGATCTGGCTGGTGGCAGTGTTGATGTCGCCGACCACATCGCCGAGCCGTGAATTGACCGCAGCGTCCATGTCATCCAGATAGGCGGAGAAGGCATTGAACTGCCCGGCCAGGCTCTCGGCGCTGCCCAGCAGGCTCTCGCGCGCCGCCGGGTCGCTCGGCTGACTGGCCACGCCTTCGATGGCGCCGAAGAACTCCTGCATCAACGGCGCCAGGCCCGCCTCGTCATCGGCGAGCAGATTGTCGATCTGGCTGATGTTGGCTTCGTGGGTCTCAAGCGCCGTGCTGGCGCTCATGGCGCTGTCCAGCTGCGCTGAGAGATAGCTGTCGGTCTGACGGCTGATCGACGCCACGCTGACACCGCCACCACTGCTGCCACTCAGTTCGACCGTTTCACGGCTATAGCCCGGCGTGTAGACGTTGGCGATGTTGTTGCTGTTGGTGGCAAGCGCCGTCTGGGCGGCTTGCAGACCGCTGACACCGATACTCAACATGCTGCTGGCCATGGCGTTTACCTGAAAGGAACAATGGATAGAGGGGGAGGATTAATGACGCCACACCGCGGCGTACGGATGCTGTAAATATCGGCGCGTCAAACGCCAACTTGAGGCCGTAGGCAGCAATAGTTGCCAGCCATTCATCAACAGGGATTCGTCATCAGCGACTCTAGCGGAACAGCGGCTCTGAACGGCCCATCGCCACCTGAATGGCCCCTGATGCAGTGCCTTCACTGCCAGCACCGATCTCTTCATTCGTCGCAGCCGCCATATCCGACGCAGACGCCACACCCGGCGTAGACGCCGCATCCTTCGCAGACGCCAGCTCGACCAGCGGCTCAGAATCGCGCGCATCGAGGGCAAACAGCGGCGCGGAGGCCTCAAGCAACCCACGCGGGGAGCTTGAGTTGTCGGTAGCGACAGACGATGACGCAGGCACGGTATCGCGTGTCGCCAGGCGGGTCTCCGCTGTCTCGAGAGACCCGCTGGCCTCCAGCGGGCCGACACGGCTCATGATCGAGATCAGCTTGTCGGCATAGTGCGGATCAGTGGCGTAGCCCGCCTCCTGCAAGGCACGCGCGGCACTCTCGGGGTCCGGCGACCGGGTCACGTGGGCATAACGCTGAGCGCCGGTCAGCAGCGCGGCATGATCACGCAGCGCACTGGCCTGATCGGGATAGACGCGGAAGCTGTCCTCGAGACGCATGCGCCGCCCATCACGGTATTCGGTGGTCAGCACCGTGGTGCTGTCGCCCTGCCAGCTGCTGCCGGCCTTGATGCCGAACAGATTATGGCTGTCGGTGCCGGCCTCGGTGTGAATGCGTCGCTGACCCCAGCCTGTCTCCAGCGCGGCCTGGGCCAGAATCAATTCTGCAGGCAGCCCGCTTTCACGACTGGCCGCCTGAGCGGCGGGGCCAAATTCCGCCACGAAGCGCTGTACATTCTCCGGCCGACGACGTTGTTGCTCGCTGAGCGCTGCCATGTCGGTCACTGTCTCCGGGCTGACGGTGTCAGACACATCATCCTTGCCTGTCGTCGCCATCGGCAGCTCGGCGTAGACGCCTCGCGCCGTGTCGCCGGGCGCCAGCGTATCGAGCATCGCGATGAAGCCGGTGACCTCGTCTGCAGGGTGTGTCTCCACCGCCGCCTGCCAGTCATCTTCGCGAGCCGCGCCCATCCCCGGGGTCAGGCCCACCGCCGACAACCAGCCGTCGGCACCCTGTTCATCAACAGACTTCCCATCGGCTGCTGCGCTGGGGGAGATTACGGTGCTGCTATCCGTGTTCGAGCCCATCCCCGAGCTGGAAGACAACTGCTGAATCAGGATCTTCGACAGACCGACACCGTCGCCGACACTGGCCAGTTGCTGGGAGAGCTGCTGGTCCAGCATCGAGGTCATCATCTCTTGCTGCTGGGAGCCGGTCAGCGCTGAATTCTCGGCCGCCGAGCGCATCTGCTTGAGCATCATGTTGAGCATCAAGGCCTCGAATTGGCGCGCACTCTCTTCCAGCGCTTCCTGCTGGCGTTCACCGCCACTGCTGGCCGCCCCCTTGAGACTCGCCAGTCCCTGGGTGTCGAAGGCCAGACGACCGGCGTCCACGTTGGCACCGCTACCAAGCACACTCATCAGATCACCTCGAGATCAGCACGCAGCGCACCGGCTGCCTTGAGCGCTTCCAGAATCGAGACCAGGTCCTGCGGCGTGGCGCCCAGCGCATTCAGGCCATCGACGACCTCCTGCAGGCTGGCAGTCCCCTCGACCATGCGCAGCGCACCGCCCTGCTGGTTCACGCTGATATCGGGGTCGTTGACCACTGCCGTCTGTCCCTGGGACAGCGGCGCGGGCTGACTGATCACCGGATTGGCGTCGATCACTACCGACAGGTTGCCGTGGGTGACCGCAGCGCGCGCCAGGCGCACTTCGGAATTCATCACCACCGAGCCGGTCCGTGCATTGACCACCACACGCGCACGCGGCACGCCCAGGGCGACCTCGATGTTCTCGAGCCTGGCGATGAAACCAACACGTTGACTGAGATCACGCGGCGCCTGCACCACGATATCGCGACTGCTGAGCGGCGAGGCCAGCGAGCCCCCGAAGTCGCGGTTGATGGCGCTGGCGACATTCTGGGCATGATTGAAATCTCCCTCGAACAGATCGAGATGGATCACGCCATTTTCATCTCCGAGACGCGTCGGCACGCCGCGTTCCACCGTCGCCCCATTGGGGATGCGACCGGCGGTCAGCTGGTTGACCTGCACGCTGGAACCGCCGGCCTGGGCACCGGCGCCGCCGATGATCAGATTGCCCTGCGCCAGTGCGTAGACCTGACCATCCACGCCCTTGAGCGGCGTCATCAACAGGGTGCCGCCGCGCAGGCTCTTGGCATTGCCCAGCGACGACACCACGACATCGATGGGCTGACCGGAGCTTGCAAAGGCCGGCAGGCTGGCGGTGACCATGACCGCCGCCACGTTCTTGAGCTGCATGTTGGTGCCCGACGGCACCGTCACGCCCAGTTGGGAGAGCATGTTGGTCAGGCTCTGGCCGGTGAACGGCGCTTGGGTGGTCTGATCCCCGCTGCCATCCAGCCCCACCACCAGGCCGTAGCCGACCAGCGGGTTGTCGCGCACGCCGCGCACCTGGGCGAGGTCCTTGATGCGATCGGCCTGCGCCGATTGCAGTGTCAAGGTCAGGCAGCTCACCAGCATCAGACAGGCGGCCAGCGCAGCGCGCCAGCGTGGAGAAGGGAGCATCTCAGGCATCGGATAGCGACTCATGATAAGACAGCGTGGTGAGAGATCGGGACGAAGCATTCAGAACAGGGCAATTCTCTACAGATCATTGCACGGCAATCGCCACTCCAGGCTCAGAACGGCGCCAGATTGAGGAAGAAGCGCTGCATCCAGCCCATGTTCTGCGCCTCGTTGATATAGCCATCACCGACATATTCAATGCGTGCACTGGCCACCTGGGTAGATTGCACCGTATTGGCCGAGGAAATCGTGCGCGGATTGACCACCCCGGAGAAGCGAATCGACTCGGTGCCCTGATTGATCGCGATGCGCTTCTCGCCGCGCACCTCCAGATTGCCGTTGGGTTGCACCTGACTGACCGTCACGGTGATGGTGCCGGTGAAACTGTTGTTGGCATTCGAGCCACCGCTGCCGGTGAAGTCATTCTCGCCCTCGATATCGGCATCGGTGCCATCCAGCAGCCCCGTCATGAAATCGGGGATGGCGGTCAGCGAGAAACCGAGGCTGCCGTCACGGCTGGCATTGCTGGCCGAGCTCTTGCTGGCGCTGACATTCTCGTCGAGCAGGATGGTGATGATGTCGCCGATGGCACGTGGGCGGCGATCCTCGAACAGCGGCTGGTTGCCATACAACGGCTGGAAGATGGCGCCATTGGCCATCGGTTCCGGGCGCGGCTGCATCGCCGATTCCATTGGTGTGGTATCGACCAGCGGCTCGCTGGGGATATGGGCACACCCTGCCCCTGCCAGCGTCATGGCCAGCATCACCAATCCGGCCAGCACGCGGCGCATGCAGCGCCAGCCAGGCAACGCCAAGCCATCCTGGCACGCAACACCCGCTGACAGGGATGTCAGTGCCACCACCGGAAGATCACGTGAAAGCGACATGCGACAACCCCTACATCTGGACCAGACGCTCCAGCATCTGATCGGTGGTGGTCACGGCCTTGGAATTGATCTCGTAGGCACGCTGGTTCTGGATCATGCCCACCATCTCTTCCACCACGTTGACGTTGGAGGTCTCGACGAAGCCCTGATAGAGAGTGCCCGCACCATTGAAGCCCGGCACATTGTCACTGCGCGGCCCCGAGGCATCGGTCTCGGAATACAGATTCTCGCCACGACTGAACAGCCCAGCCGGGTTGATGAAGGTAGATAGCTGTAGCTGACCGACCTCGGTGCTGTTGGTGGAGCCGGGCTGGGTGACGCTGACCACGCCATCGGAGGCGATATCGACACTCAGGGCATTGGCCGGAATGACGATCGCCGGGTCCAGCGGGTAGCCACTGGCGGTGACCATCTGGCCGGTGCTGTCGAGCTGGAAGGAGCCATCGCGGGTATAGGCATTGGTGCCATCCGGCAGCATCACCGCGAAGAAGCCCTGACCATTGATCGCGACATCCTTGGAGTTCTCGGTCTGTTCCAGATTGCCCTGGACGTGCAGACGCTCGGTGGCCACGGCGCGCACTCCGGTGCCCACCTGCAGCCCCGAGGGCAGCTCGGTGGTGGCAGAGGAGGCAGCGCCGGGCTGGCGCATGTTCTGGTAGAGCAGATCTTCAAACACCGCGCGCGACTGCTTGAAACCATTGGTCGAGACGTTGGCCAGGTTGTTGGCCGTGACGTCCATCTGCATCTGCTGAGCTTCAAGGCCGCTCTTGGCTGTCCATAGGGCACGAATCATCAGGGGGCTCCGCCGTGTTTACGGGGTCAGTCGGTACCAAGCAGGCTGTTGCCACGCTCGGCCATGCGCTCTGCCGTGTCGATGCTCTTCATCTGCATCTCGAAACTGCGCGCGTTGTTGATCATGGCGACCATCGCGTCGGTCGCCGAGACGTTGCTGCTCTCCAGGGCGCCGGAGACGACCCGCACCAGCGGGTCGGCCGCCAGCGGTGGCGCGGCCTCTCCCGCCGCAGTCGGCGGCTGACGGAAATAGCCGTCCTCGCCGCGCACAAGCGCCGGGCTACCGGGAATGGCCTCGTGATTGACCAGCTTGAGCTGGGCCTGCAGCACCATGGTGTCAGGTGCATCCGCCGCCGAGCGCGCACTCACGCTGCCATCGGCGGAGATATGCACGATGGCGTTGAGCGGCAGCTCGATCGGCCCGCCATCGCCCAGCACCGGCAAGCCGCCGGAGGTCAGGACACCATCGGCATCGATCTGCAGCGCACCGTTGCGGGTGTAGAGCTCCTCGCCATTCGCGCCCTGCACGGCCAGCATGCCGGGGCCGTCGAGTGCGATATCCAGTGCGCGATCCGTGGTCTGGATCGTGCCCTGGGCCATCGAGGCTCCCGCGGTAGTCAGCTGACTGGATACGCGTGTCGCCAGCCCTTCGCCCTGCACATCCACCGCCCGCGACAGCGTCAGCATCTCGCGAAAGCCGGTGGTCGAGAGGTTGGCCAGGTTATGACTGGCGACATCCTGATCCGCCAGGCTGCGCTGGGCGCCGCTCATGGCGGTGTAGAGCATTCTGTCCATCAGCCGACTCCAAACTGGTCAGATAACGCGTGCAACGGTGTCGCTGTCAGGCGAAATGGCTTCATGTCAGCCCGGATCAACGCAGGTTGATCACGGTCTGCTGGACTTCATCCTGCACCGAGATGGTCTGGGCATTCGACTGGTAGTTGCGCTGAGCGATGATCAGATCGACCAGCTCAGTGGTCAGGTCGACGTTGGAGGCTTCCACCGCCCCCGAGACCACATCACCGAACACCCCCTCACCCGGCACGCCGACCAGCGGCTCACCGGATTCCGCGGTCGCCAGCCAGCTGTTGTCGCCATTGGGCTTGAGGCCCTGATCATTGGCGAAGTTGGCCAGCGCGATAGTGCCCAGCGTCTGGGTCAGTTCATTGGAGTAACTGCCGATCACCCGCCCGTCACCGTCGATGGAGATGCCCACCAGGCTGCCCGAGGTGTAGCCGTTCTGGGATAGCGAGGTGACCTCGTAGTCGTTGGCGTACTGGGTGCTGCCCGTCAGATCGATGCTGAAGTTCATGTCTTCGGCACCGTTCGTGAGGGTGTAGGTCATGGCTGTCTGGGTATAGTCGCTATTCAGCTGGCCATTGGTGCCGAAGCTGATCTGCTCCGCCTGGACATCGAAATTCACCGTCGGGGTGATGCCGGCATTCACATCCGACTGGTATTCGGCCGACTTGCCGGCGAAGTCCATGACATGCTGAACATCCCAGGTATTGCTGCCGGTCTTGGTATAGAACGATGTCACGACATGCTCGCTACCCAGACTGTCATACACGGTCATCGACGACGCATAGTCATAGCTGGTCGGATCCATCGGATCGAAGGTCGTGGTAGTCGGCTCGGCTTCGGAATCCAGATTGATGGATATCTGCGCGCCATAGATGCTGTTGGCAAGGTTGTCCTGGGTCTGACTGGCCGCCAGGGGCGCGGTCGGCACCTGCAGCACGACGGGCTCGCCAGTGACCCGCTCACCGGCATAGCCCGTCAGCTGGGCACCCTGCGTATTGACTATGTAACCATCGGCATCGACATTGAGCTGGCCATTGCGCGAATAGACCACCTGCCCGGTGCTATCGGCAAAGCGCAGGAATCCTTCGCCGGAAATCGCGATATCGAGATCACGCCCGGTGGTTTCCAGCGAACCGGTCGAGAAGTCCTGGGAGATGGAGGCAACCTGGACCCCGATACCCGCCGCCTGGGAACTGGCATAAAGATCCGCAAACTGGGTCTCGGAGGACTTGAAGCCTACCGTTTCCGAGTTGGCGATGTTGTTGCCGATCACATCCAGATTGGTTGCAGCCGCACTCAAGCCGCTCAATGCCTGTGAAAACGCCATGGTCTGTCCCTTTGATCGCGATGAAGATGAAAGCCCGAGACCTGTCAGCGAGCTCGGGGGCGGCCAAACGGCCTGAAACTGGTGGCCCGTCCGGCGGGCTCGCTGGCGTTATCCCGACGCCATGGGCTCAGCTCAAAGCACCTGACGCACGGCGTCCAGACTGACGACACCCAACACCGGACCCAAGTCCAGCTGAGCACCGCTGTCGGTCTGATTGACTCCACTGACCACGCCATAACTCAGCGTCTGCAGGTCGTCATAACTCTCGCCTGCCCGCTCGGCCGTCACGGCCAGCTGGTAGGAGCCATCGGCGGCTTCAGTGCCATCATCCAGCAAACCGTCCCAGACAAAGCCATGAATACCCGCCTCCAATGCGCCCAACTCGAAGGTCTTGACCACACTGCCATCCGCACCCAGCACCTCGACGCTGGCGTTGTCGACATCGTCGGCCAGCTCAAGGCCGAAGGGTGTCGAGGTCGCGTTGCCCACCAGCACCGCATTGCCGCCGACCAGCACGCCCTGATCGAGCAGACTGGCCGCCTGCAGCGCTTCACTGCTGGAAATCTGCGCCGTGATGCCCTCAAGCGTGGTGTTGAGTTCTTCGATACCACTGACGGTGCTGATCTGGGCCAGCTGTGCGGTCAGGTCGGAATTCGACACCGGGTCCATCGGGTCCTGGTTCTGCATCTGCGCCACCAGCAGGGTCATGAACTGATCATTGAGCTCCTCGGTACTGCTCACCGACTGCGTGCTGTCGGTGACGCCGGAGGTGGTGGTGGTCTGGTTGATGCTGTTGAGCACACTGGTGTCTAGCGTCGCCATGCGGTTACCCGAAATCAGAAGAAGCGGTCATAAGGCCAAGGCCCTGAGCAAGGGTCATTCCCCCAGTGTCAGCGTCTTGCGCAACAGGGACTTGGAGGTATTGAAGACCTCGACATTGGCCTCGTAAGACTTGGAGGCCGCGATCATGTCGACCATCTCGGCGACCGGATCGACATTGGAGAAGGTCACATAGCCCTGCTCGTCGGCGAGGGGATGATCGGGACGATACTCCTGGCGCGCCGGGGCATCGCTCAGCTCCACCGAGCTGACCCTGACACCGCCTACTCCGGCACTGCGCGACGCCATCTGTGTCGCCAGGCCGCCACCGGCCAGGCTGGCCGTCGCAAGCGACGCATTGGCCTGACGCGCGAGGGGCGCGTACTCGAACACCACCTGACGCGCCTGATAGGGCTTGCCGTCCGGGCCCGCCACGCTGTCGGCGTTGGCCATGTTGCTGGCCACGGCATTGATGCGCTGCGACTGGGCCGCCATCGCGGAACCCGCGACGTTGAAGATGCTGAACGCTGCCATCAACTGTTCTCCGATTGCATGGCCAGACGCAGGCCCTGGATCTTGCCGGTCAGAAGCTCAAGGCTGGCCTCGTAATGCAGACTGTTGTCCGCGAAATTGACCCGCTCCACATCCATGTCGACGGTATTGCCGTCCAGACTCGGCTGTGTCGGCACGCGATAAAGCAGGTCCGCACCCAGCGACAGCCCGGCCCCGCTGGCTGCCTGGTGGCCTGGCTGGGTCGTGTTCAGCGCAAGCGGCCCTGGCGCGGCATTGCCCGCCGTCGCCTTGGCCAGGGTGGCAGAGAAGTCGATATCGCGCGCCAGATAGCCCGGCGTGTCGGCATTGGCGATATTGGTGGCCAGCACCTGCTGACGCTCGGCACGAAGGCCCAGCGCCTGCTGGTGAAAGCTCATGAGGGAATCAAGTCGGTCAAACATGGAAGTGCCCCGCTGTCGGCACCTCGCCCTGATGTGAGCGAGGGAACATCCATCGATCAGCTCACGCGTAGGGGAGCATGACGGAAAGCAGGACTGAGAATAGTCAGCCAGCGCCAGGATGAAGGTAAGAACAAGCCACTTTATCGCGGCTATTTCTGGCCATGCCGGTGTCGGGGGCGGCTTACAATCTCTCGCGGTACTGATCCAGCACCCTGAACCTACGCCCTGAGCCGAGGAGCGCTTGTTCCCGCCTTCCGCCCCGGACGCCACTCGCGATGAGAGACTGCATGCCGAAAATCTGCGTAGCGAAGGGCCTGTCTGTGGCAAGAGGACTGTCTGTGACTAGAGGACTGTGGCGCACCATCGCCAGCAGCGGGCTGTTGGCCCTGCTGCCCGTGGCCGCCGTTGCCCATGCCAACACCTCAGACACGGTGAGCTCTGCCATTCAGTCGCCTGCTGCTCAGGCATCAGCAAGAGCCTCAACAACAGCGCCTTCAGCCAAAGACTCGCAGACACGCGCCGTCGAGGCCCTGCGCTGGCAATTGAGCGACTTCTTCACTGCCGAAGACAGCGGTCCCGTCAGGGTGCGCATGCCCGACGAGCCACCACTGGGCGCGCCCAGCGAGGCCTCCGTGCAACTCGAGCTGCGTCGCCTGCCCGCCCGCCTGAAAGACTGCTCGGCGCCCCAGCTGAGCCTCAATTCCGCGCGCAGTGACCGCCATGCACCGGGACTCAAACGTCTGCAGCTGCTGTGCGCCAACGGTCAGCAACACATCGTCAGCGTTCGCATGGAACGCTATGCCTGGCGCCAGAGCACGCCACAACCGCTTGCCAGCGGCACCCCGCTGGCACCCGCGAGATTGACGCCGGTACTGACGCCATTGGGCAAGTTGCGTGGCAATGGCTTCGAGAGCGCTGCGGCACTGTCAGGTTTCGAGGTACGCCGCCGCCTTCGCGCCGGCGAGGTCATCACCCGCAACAGTGTGCGCGCCATCCCGCTGGTAGACTTCGGCGATACCGTGACCTATCAGGTCAGCGGCACAGGCTTCAGCATGCAGCGCAGTGCGCGGGCGCTGGAGACTGGGGGGCTCGATGAGCGCATCCGCATCGAACTCGCTCCGGGCGACTGGGTGCGCGCCCGCATCATCGGGCCACGACGGGTAGCGCCATGATGACTTCAGTTGAGTTGAGATTAGCCGCACCGGGCCAACCCGAGTCATCCTGTTGACTGTGCACGCCCAGCCACGACACGCTGACGCACCGGAGAGACATGCTGACGCTCAAAGGCCGACAAGCTTGGTACTGCAAGCCGCCACCCACACCAGATACCTCATTCCTGAGGGACCATATTGCCTGTGTGGGGTAAAGCTTGGGCTGGCATGGCCGATAGTCGGTTCAAGCGCGCAGATGACGCACGCAACCCATCCATGACAGGCTCGTCGTCGAGCCCGGCCCTACGGCCAGAGAGGACAGTCAATGAAGATTGAACATGGCGGCCCGATACAGCGCAGCGACACTCAAGCCCCGCGCGAACTGCGCCCCGAGACGGCCAAGGACACCACCGCCACTACGGCGGCGACCTCCACGGCCGACTCCACTCAGGTCGAGCTTTCCAGCAGCGCGATCGATGCGAGCCAGGACATCGACCAGGCGCGCGTCGACAGCCTCAAGCAAGCCATCGCCGATGGCAGCATCAAGATCGATGTCGACCGCATCGCACAAGGGCTGATCGATGCCTTCGAAGGTGACGCATGACACTCGATGACGCCTCGACGGCCTTGTTGGGCGAGATCTTTTCCGGCCTCGAGCAGGAGCTGAATGACTTCATCGCCCTGCTCGAGGAAGAACAGCGCCTGCTGGGCCAACGCCTGCCGAGCGCGGCGGACCTTGAGGCCTCGCGCGAAGCCAAGCTGGCCAACGCCGCCCGCCTGGAAGCGCTGGAGATCCGCCGACGTAGCTGGCTGAGCAACGCCGGGCTTACCAATGACCCACTGGAACTGCATACGGTGCTCGCCAGCCAGCCGGTACTGGCCACCCAGTGGTGGCATCTGGTGACGCTGACGCGCCGCGCCCAGGCGCGCAATCGCTTAAATGGTGAACTGATCGGTCAGCGCATGGCACTGCACAGCAAGATTCTCGACAGCCTGCATCAACGCTCCCCCGGCCATTACGGCGCCGATGGACGACCTGCGGTGGGAGCCTCACGCCTGAACGTCTCGGCCTGAATGTCCTGGCCAGACTGTCCTGGCCTGAGCGTCCTGGCCTGAGCGTCTTGGCTTGAAGACCCAAGGCGTGAGGCCCGCGGGCTGCACGCCCGACTGTCTTTCCCTTTACTGCCCCGGAAACACGCGAGGCCCGGCATTCTGCCGAGCCTCCAGACACTGCTGCTGCACGCCACTCGCGAGCCAATCAGCCAGTGATCGCCAGCCACTTATCGCCGTCATTCATCATCAGTCATTCAAAACCAGCCCCCTTTCGCTGACAACGCCGCCAGTCACGCGCCTTTCAGACTCTCGACGTCGATCACCAGCTGGATGTCATCCAGATGTGCCGCCGGCTTGAGTACGCCACGCCCATTGCGATAGACCTTCAGCGAGAAAGGCGCCGTCGCCAGCTCTCGGGTGGGCAGGATCAACTTGCCACGCCTCGCCTCGAGCATGGCGCAGCGCTCTTCCAGGCAGAGCATGACCTGCCACTCCCCCGGCGCCCGTGTGAGCGAATAGCGCCAGTGAATCGCCGTGACGCGCGTCCTGTCAGGCGCCATCAGCCCTGAATCACGTACGGCATCTGCCACCGCCAGAGGGCGCATATACCAATGCCCCCGCTGAGCGATGGTCAGCGACTCGACGGACATCATCACCGCAGCGCTGGCCGCCTGCGCCGGCGTGGACAGCGCCGCGGCCCACAGCGCTGCTGCCGTCATCAAGGCCGCCATTGGTGCTGTCCTGCTTCCAGGCTCCACACCCAGCTTCGCTCTCGACACGACTCGCGCTCTGAGCGTCCTCCACCCTGTCGCCACTTGTCTTCTTCTCTGCACCGCTGACTCCTTCAGATCCATCTTGCTGCAGACGCTCGACACACCCCTTGCCGGCGCCTTTCCTGTCGCACGTTTCTGCCTTTGCGGCATGTTGTTGTCTTGCTCATTGGGGAGTCGCGCTGCCCCGGCGTCACGCCGCACGACCCCCGATCATCTGTGTGACCCGCAGCTCGCGGTCATCGGGAATCTCTGCCTGGGACAGCACCGCCAGGCTCTTGAAACGACGACGCAGGAAGCGCCCCACCAAGGGTCGCAGCGCATGCCCGACCACCAATACGCTGGGCTCGCCATTGGCATCCTGCGCGGCGACGGCATTCTCGGCATGCTGCATCAAGGTATCGGCAAGGCCGGGTTCCAGCGCATTGCCGCTGCTCAAGGCCTGCATCAGCACCTGCTCGAGCTGTGCCTCCAGACCGATCACGCGCAAGACGCGCTCGGCGCCGAACCAGTACTGGGTGATGGCGCGCCCGAGCGAGACGCGCACCATGGCAGTCAGGTCATTGGGGTCCTTGCTGTGCGGGGCATGCTCTGCAAGCGCCTCGAGGATGGTACGCATGTCACGAATCGAGACCTCCTCATCCAGCAGGTTGTGCAGGATACGCTGCAGGGTGCCCTGACTGATCAAGGCCGGCACCACTTCCTCCACCAGGCCGCCATCCTGCGGGCCCAGCTTCTCGAGCAGCTTGCTGACCTCACTGCGCCCGAGCAGCTGATCGGCATGGCGGGTCATCAGATGATTGAGGTGGGTCGTGATCACGGTCGGAGTATCGACCACCGTGTAGCCATAGACCTGGGCCTGCTCGCGGGTTTCCGGTTCGATCCAGGTGGCGGCCAGGCCGAAGGCCGGCTCGGTGGTGGCCACGCCCGGCAGCTTGCCGGACACCTTGCCCGGATTGATCGCCAACCAGCGGCCCGGATAGGCCTCGCCCCGCCCGACCTCGGCACCCTTGAGACTGATGACATACTGATTGGGCCCAAGCTCGAGGTTGTCGCGGATATGTACCACCGGCGGCAGGAACCCGATCTCCTGGGCGTACTTGCGACGCACCCCCTTGATGCGCGCCAGCAACTCACCGCCCTGACGCATGTCGACCATCGCGATCAGGCGGTGACCGACCTCCATCGCCAGCGGCTCCACCAGTCGCACGTCATCCCAGCTGGCCTCGCTGACCTCCTGCACGGCCGCCGCAGGCCCGGGCGCCGCCTCTTCCTTCGCCTCGCTGCTGATCTCCTTCTCGCGCTGGGAGGCCCACCAACCAAGCCCCGCCAGCAACAAGGTGAAGAGAATGAAGACCATATTGGGCATGCCCGGTACCAGACCCAGCAGCCCCATCACGCCAGCCGCCAACCACAGTACCTGCGAGCTCTTGAACAGCTGGCCGATCATCTGCTGACCGACGTCTTCATTGGTGTTGACCCGCGACACCATCACGCCCGCAGCGGTCGAGATGACCAGCGACGGAATCTGGGCCACCAGGCCATCGCCGATGGTCAGCAGCGTATAGGTGCGCGCCGCATCGGACATGCTCAGGTCGTGCTGACCGACCCCGATGATCAACCCGCCGATGATATTGACCACCATGATCACCAGCCCCGCCACCGCATCGCCCCGCACGAACTTGCTGGCACCGTCCATCGAACCGAAGAAATCGGATTCCTGCGACACTTCCCGGCGACGCTCGCGCGCCTGATCTTCGCCGATCAGGCCGGCGTTGAGGTCGGCATCGATCGCCATCTGCTTGCCGGGCATGGCATCCAGCGTGAAGCGTGCGCCGACCTCGGCAATACGCCCGGCGCCCTTGGTGATGACCATGAAGTTGATGATGACCAGAATCGAGAACACCACCAGGCCAACGGCGAAGTTGCCGCCGACCAGAAACTGACCGAAGGCCTCGATGACCTTGCCCGCCGAGTCACCGCCATTGTGACCCTCCATCAGCACCACCCGCGTCGAGGCGACATTGAGCGACAGGCGCAGCAAGGTCGAGAACAGCAGCACCGCGGGGAAGGCCGAGAAATCCAGTGGCTTCTGCGCAAACATGCTGACCATCAGGATCATGATCGACAGCGCGATATTGAAGGTGAACAGCAGATCGAGAATGAAGGGCGCCAGCGGCAACACCATCATCGACAGGATCATCATGATCAGCAGCGGCCCGGCGAGCACCTTCAGCTGGCTGGAGGTGTTGAGCCCCACGCGGTCAAACAGTGTCAGCAAGGTATTCATGCAAGCGGCTCATCGATCGTGGAGGGCGTTGCGCGTGCGGCGCAGCGGCCCGGGCTTGGGGAGCAGAAATGGCGGTCAGTCATGGGGTTCGGGCAGCAGCATCGGGCAGCAGCACGGTTATCAAGTTCGGGCCTCAACTTCGATCAGCCACATCGGTCATCAACTTCCGACACGAGGATCCGTCGTCGCATCACCGTCTGCCCCTGGCTTGGCGCTGGGCTGGAACACCGCCCCAGCATCGGCGTCATCAGAATCATGATCAGAAGACATTGCGTGAGAGGGCGGCGCGCCTACGGCTGAAACCTCAAGTTCGGCTGCCGCCCTCCCGTCCTCACGCTCGGTGCCTGGCGGGCCAGTCCCCTCAGCCGCCCCTTGCGCCTCCTCGGGCACCTGATACTCATCGGGAACGGACAGATCTGGCGGCAGACTCGGGTGCAGGCCACCCTGCTGGCGGGCCCGCTTGAGTCGCATCGCCCAGGCCAGCACCTCGGCGATCACCTGATAGAGCGCAATGGGAATTTCCTGCTCGAGATCGACATGGGTGTGCAGGGCACGCGCCAAGGGCGGCGCACTCAGCATCGGTACCCCGTTCGCCTCGCCCACCTCACGAATGCGCAGCGCCACCTCATCACGCCCCTTGGCCACCACCCGCGGCGCGCGCATGTCACCCTCGTGATAGACCAGCGCCACCGAGTAGTGTGTCGGGTTGTTGACGATGACATCGGCAGTGGGCACGGCGCTCATCATGCGCGCGCGCGCCATGGCCTGTTGCTGCTGACGGATGCGTGCCTTGATCTGCGGGTCTCCATCCGTCTCCTTGTGCTCGCGCTTGATCTCCTCGAGGCTCATGCGCAGCTTCTTGGCGTGACTCCACAACTGATACGGAACATCCATCAGCGTCGGCACGATCAGCATCAATATCGCCAGCGCCGTGCAGCGCGCCACGATCGCCAGCGCATCCGCCATGGCGTTGCCCAGCGGCATCATCATCAACGCCATCAATTCCTGGCGCTGGGCATGCAGATACATCACCACCACGCCACCGACCAGTATCGACTTGGCGATGGTCTTGAGCAGCTCGGCCAGCGCCTGCGAGGAGACCATCCTGCCCAGCCCCTTGACGGGATTGAGCTTGCCCAGCGACGGCGCCAGCGACTTGGTGGAGAACATCCAGCCGCCCAGCAGCACCGGGCCGACCAGCGCCAGCACCATCAGCAGGGCGAACAACGGCAACAGTGCCAGCAAGGCCTCCTGGCCCAGCATCAACGCGTTGGCAAGCATCACGCGGCTGTCGAGTGCCTGAGCGCGATCAAAGCCGAACGAGGCACCCAGCACACGCTCCAGGGTATCGCCAAGCGGGCCCGCCAACAGCCACAGACCTGCCGCTCCTCCGCCCAGCAACAGAAAGGTCGCAAGCTCCCGCGAGCGGGGCACCTGCCCTTCCTCGCGGGCCTTCTGTATTCGGTGGGGCGTGGCCTCTTCTGTCTTGTCGTCGCTGCTCTGCTCGTCAGCCACCGGCTACTCCGCTTGCCTGGGATCGCATCTACCTGAACGCCGGGGAGCATGACGCTCGCTCACACTGGCACGCACGGCGAACGCATCATGCCGAGAATGGGGCTCATTGTGGCAAACACAGCAGGGATCAAAGCGAGGAATAGCGCCCAAAAATGCCCTTGCCCGCCTCACGGGACGTGGACGGGCAAGGGCATGACGGTCAGGCCAGGGCATGAAGAACAAGAACCAGCAGGAGCCACTTCAGGGAAGGCGGCTAGAAACCGAGACTATCCAGCAGGTCATCGACCTCGTCCTGACTGGCGACCACCCCCGGCGCATCGGCTCGCACCTGGGGGCCATTGAGCAAGGTGCCAGATAGGGCATCCCCGGCACTGGATGCTGCCTGCTCATCCAGCGCCGAGGCTGAAAGCTCCATTGGCGAAAGCCCCTCAGCGGCCGTTGTGGTAGTGGCCTGCCCGGAAGACGCCAGCGCCGAACGTGCATGGCCCTCCGGCACATTGTCGAGCAGCAACTGCAACAGCTGCATCTCGATCTGCTGGATGACATCCATCATGCGCTTGATCACCTGGCCGGTAAGGTCCTGGAAATCCTGAGCCATCATGATCTCGAGCAATTCGCTGTTGGTGGCGCTGGTCTGATCAGGCACCACAGCCAGATAGGCCCGTGTGTCGATCACCAATTCACGCGCCTGATCCAGAGCCACCGGCTCGGCAAACCAGGCGTCCCAGCGACCACTGAGCGACTTCGCCTTACTGGCCAGAGCATCCTGCAGCGGCTGGGCCCGCTCACAGGCGTTGAGAGCACGATCTGCCGCCTGCTCCGTCTTGCTGGCCACGTAATTGAGGCGATCACGAGCATCGGGGATCGCCTCGGCAGCACGTTCGATCTCGCGATCCAGCCCCAGCTCACGCATGTTGTCGCGCAGCATGCGCGTCAGCTGGCCGATACGCCGAATCAGGTCTTCGCTGCTGTCACCCGCCCTGGTGGGGGTGTCTGCCCCATCGCGCGCCATCACACCAGGATCAGCGCCCGAGGATGACTGGGGTTCAGATGATGATTCCAGATGACTCATGACACCCTCCTTGATGTGACCAACCACGCTGAGCGCGCCAGCCTTGCCTGACCAGCGCGGATCGGTCCGCGCACCGGCTAGCGTGGCCCGATGGCTCAGAGGCCGTGTTTCTCGAAGACCTTGCCCAGCTTCTCTTCCAGCACTGCGGCCGTGAAGGGCTTGACCACATAGCCACTGGCACCGGCCTGGGCAGCGGCGATGATGTTTTCCTTCTTGGCCTCAGCGGTGACCATCAGTACCGGCAGCGTGGCCGTGGCGGGATTGGCACGCACGCGCCTGAGCATCTCGAGCCCATCGAGGTTGGGCATGTTCCAGTCGGAGATCACCAGCTCGAAGCTGCCTTGATTCAGGAACTCCAATGCCTGTTGTCCATCTTCGGCTTCCTCCACATTGGTGAAGCCGAGCTCCTTGAGCAGGTTGCGCACGATCCGACGCATGGTGGGGAAGTCGTCGACGACGAGGATTCGCAGGTTCTTGTCGGCCATCAGCGGTCGGGCTCTCTTGAAGAATCACATGAGGAAACGGCTGAAAATTCAAGCCTTGTGAGAGGGTTATCGGCCACCAGCCAGCAGACTTTACCCTCTGCGCCCATCTTCACCTTGTCGGCGACTCACACCCCACTAACACCCGCTCCGGCAGATCGAGGCGCTCTAGACGCGTTGCGAACGTCCGGCCAGCTGAACCTGGTGGAGCAGCTGCCCACTGATGCGACTCAACGGCAATATGTTTTCCGCGGCCCCGAGCTCGACGGCTTCCCGCGGCATGCCGTAGACCACACAGCTTTGCTCATCCTGGGCGATGGTGTGGGCGCCGGCTTCGCGCATCTGCAACAACCCCCGCGCGCCGTCGCGACCCATGCCGGTGAGGATCACGCCCACCGCATTGCGACCGGCCACCCGCGCCACGGAATCGAACAGCACATCCACCGACGGGCGGTGACGATTGACCGGCGGACGCTGATCGAGGGTGATCACATAGTTGGCCCCGCTGCGCGACAGCGTCAGGTGGGCGTCGCCAGGCGCGATATAAGCATGCCCGGGCAGGATGCGCTCACCGTGCACGGCTTCCTTGACGGCGATGCGACACAGCCCATTGAGGCGCTCGGCGAACGAGCGTGTGAAGCCCGGCGGCATGTGCTGAGTCACCAGAATGGCCGGTGCATCCGCCGGCAACGACTGCAACACCGCGCGTATCGCCTCGGTCCCACCGGTCGAGGCCCCCACCGCGATCAGCTTCTCGCTCGACAGCAATGGCCGGCGGCTGGCAGCAGCGACGACTGGCCTGTCTGCCAGACTGGATGGACAAGGATGGGACTGAGAAAGGCTGGACTGCACCGAATTTGACAGGGGTGAACTGGACAGGGCCTGACTGGACTGGGTCGAATTGGACAGCACCGTGCCGGCCTGTGCACCACCAGCAGATGGCGGCGTCACGGTGCGACCCGCAGGCCGCACACGCGCCCGCGCGGCGGCGCGAATCTTGTCGGCAATCGTCTCGGCATACTCGAGCATCCCGCCACGTATTCCCAGGCGCGGCTTGGAGACGAAATCCACCGCACCCAGCTCCAGCGCACGTAGCGTGATTTCCCCGCCGCGCTCGGTCAGCGAAGACACCATCACTACCGGCATCGGTCGCAGGCGCATCAGGCGCTCGAGGAAGTCCAGCCCATCCATGCGCGGCATTTCCACATCCAGCGTCAGCACATCCGGCTCGTGACGCTTGATCAAGTCTCGCGCGACCAGCGGGTCCGGCGCGGTGGCCACGACCTGCATGTCAGGCTGGGCATTGATGATCTCGGCCATCAACTCACGAATCAGCGCGGAGTCATCGACACACAGCACGCGGATCATGCGCTCCGCCCCTCCCCGGGGCATGCCTGCGCCAGCAGCGGCACTTGAGTTGTAACCTGAGCGTGAACCAGCATTTGATCCTGAGACCGGGCATGACGATGAAGCGGGGGTAGGCATCCAGACACTCCTGGAGAGTGGGTAAGGGAAAGGGAATCATCACCAACCATCACGACGCATCATGCGCCCTCCGTCCGGCGGCGAGACAGGGTATAGACCGTCTGGCCGCGCAGCGTGAAGGCATCATTGAGCCATGAGAAATTCTCGGAATGACCGGCAAACAGCAGTCCATCGGGCTTGAGCATCAGCGCGAAGCGATCCAGCAGGCGTGACTGTGTCTGTTTGTCGAAGTAGATCATCACGTTGCGACAGAAGATCACGTCAAAGCCGCTACCGAGATCCCAGTGGCTGTCCAGCAGGTTCAGGTGGCGAAAGCGCACCAGCTGCCTGATCTCCGGGCGCACTCTCACCAGCCCCTGGCGACTGCCGCTGCCACGCAGCATGAAGCGCTTGCAGCGCTGCTCACCCAGCTTGACGATACGTTCAAACGGGTAGATACCGAGTTCGGCTTCCCGCAGCGCATCCGTGTCGATATCGGTGGCGATCAGCTCGACCTGATTGGCCGCGCCCCCAAGCACCTCGCGCAGCACCATCGCGATGGAATAGGGCTCCTCCCCGGTCGAGGCAGCCGCACACCAGATACGCAACGGTGCTCGCTGCCCCGACGCCTGGCGCTCGCGCAGGAAGTTCTCGAGCATGACGAAGTGATGAGGTTCGCGAAAGAACGCGGTCAGGTTGGTGGTGAGCGCATTGATGAAGGCAGGCCACTCGTCGTGATCACTGCGGCTCAGGGTGGCCTCCAGCATGGTCAGATAGTCATGGAAACGTGTCAGGCCATGCACTCTGAGTCGGCGCGACAGACGGCTGTAGACCATCTCACGCTTGTGACGCGCCAAGACGATTCCGGCCCGCTGATAGATGAGGCGCGCGATGCGCTCGAAGTCGTCATCGGTCATCACCAGGTCCCGTCCGAGGGCATGGGAGGCCGATGACGAGGTGGAGGAGACGCGTGGCGGCGTGAGGTCTGTCACCGTCGCGGACCCTGTGAGCCGCCAGGCACCTGCGCTCGGGCCGCGGCCTGAGCGTGCACAGAAGAAGACTGCTGGGCTGATGCACCCTCTGGCAGGCGCTCGGGAATCTGCTCCGGACCTTCGCCGCCAAAGCGGAAGACGTTGACCGCATGCGACAGACCCGCGACCGACCGCTCGAGATCCTGCGCCAGATGGGCGCTGCTCATCACACGTTGGGCGTTCTGCTGGGTGGCCTGGTCCATCTCGTTGATGGCGGTGTTGATCTGCTCGATGCCGCCACTCTGCTCACGCGAGGCCGAGGAGATCTCGGCGATCAGGTCATTGACCCGCGAGATGCCGGTCACGATCGCCTCCATGGTGCCGCGCGCCGCCTCGACCTGATCACCGCCATCGCTGATCTCCCGCTGGGTGGTGTCGATCAGGGTCTTGATCTCGCGCGCCGCCTCGGCACTGCGAGAGGCCAGATTGCGCACCTCACCGGCCACCACGGCAAAGCCGCGACCATGTTCACCGGCGCGTGCGGCCTCCACCGAGGCGTTGAGGGCCAGCAGGTTGGTCTGGAAGGCGATCGAGTCGATCACCTTGACGATGTCGGCCATCTTTTCAGAGGTGGCGGTAATCCCCTGCATGCGCTCCACCACCGCCTGCATCGCCTCACCACCTTCATTGGAGGAGCGCGTGGCCTGATCAGCCAGTTGCGAGACCTGGATGGCATTGTCGGCATTCTGGCGCACGGTGCCGGTCATCTGCTCCATGCTGGCCGCCGTCTCCTCAAGCGATGCCGCCTGCTGCTCGACCCGCGCCGAGAATTCCTGATTGCCGTGTGCCATGTCGCCAGCGGCAGGCCTGACCACATTGATACCCGCATTGACCTCGCTGACGATGCCGACCAGCGACTTGCGCATGCTGTCCAGTGCTCGTACCAGGCGTGCCATCTCATCATTGCCCGCCAGCGTCATCGACTGGGAAAGATTGCCCGCGGCGATCTGGCGCGCGAAATCCAGGGTGCTGCGCAGCGGCCGAACCAGACTGCGGTAGGTCAGCAGCGCCAACCACAGCGATGCCACGCCCACACCAGCGAAGGCGGCCCACAATTCCCACTGCAGACGCGCATGACTTGCCTCAAGCGCTTGTTGCCGCTGCTCGAGCGTCGCCAGCTGCGCCGCGGGCAGCTCGGCGGCAAGTTGGGTCAGCACGGCACGCGCATGCGCCTGGCTATCGGCCAGCACCTGCAGCAGCTCGCTGCCCATTATGGCTCCGGCCACCAGCGGCAGTGCGGCCAGCAGCGCGATACGCGGCGCCATGCGCCACTGGGTGAGGCGCTTGAAGGCCCCCGTGAGGCCAGCACGCACGATGCGACCCTTGATCAAGCGATAGTCGCGCTTGCCCTGCTTGAGGCCCGCGTAGACCTGCTCGGCCTGGGCGATCTGCTCGCGACTGGCCTTGACGCGCACCGAGGCAAATCCCATCACCTCGCCCTGCTCGATCAGCGGCGTCACACAGGCGTCGACCCAGTAATAGTCGCCATTCTCGCGTCGATTCTTGACCAGTCCCTGCCAGCTCTCGCCTTGCTTGAGCGTCGACCACAGATTCTCGAAGGCGGCTTCTGGCATGTCGGGGTGGCGCACCAGATTGTGCGGCGCACCGATCAAGGCATCACGCGTGAAGCCACTGACCTCGATGAAGACAGAGTTGGCGTAGGTGATGCGTCCCTTGAGATCGGTACGCGAGATCAGGTAGTCATGCTCACCAATGGGGTATTCCCTTGCCGTCACCGGCTGATTGTTTCGCATTGCCCTTGCTTAGCCTCGTACTCGTCACAGCGTGATCGTCATTGACCCGGCGAGACCACTGACCGGCAGCATGACCGTCATTGCCCGGTACAGCCGCCCACGACCTTGTGGTGCACACCTTATCGGCCGCTGTCGGCAGTTCTTGAACGCAAGAACGCCGCTGACCAGAAGGCTAGCGGCGCTCGAGACGAAACGGGGGTAAATGTTCGCGGGATCAGACGGGCGCACACTGCAGGCAACATGCCGCGCCTTGCGTCTGGTTCATGCCGCGAGACAGCAGGTCATGCCGGCTGCGCCGCGGGCTCCATCAGCGCCATTTCATCACTGGTCATCATGTGCTCGATATCCATTATCAGCAGCATGTGATCATTGACGGTCGCCAGCCCCGCCAGGAAGTCACTGTTCATGCGCGCACCGAATTCCGGCGGCGGCAGCACCTGATCGGCCGCAAGGCTGATCACGTCGGAGACGCCATCGACGACGATGCCGACCACGCGCTCACCGATATTGATCACGATCACCACCGTCTGCGCCGTGTATTCGGCCTGGCCCAGTTGAAACTTCAGCCGCAGATCGACGATCGGCACGATGACGCCACGCAGGTTGGTCACGCCCTTGATGAAGGCCGGTGCATTGGCGATGCGCGTGACGTTCTCGTAACCGCGAATCTCCTGCACCTTGAGGATATCCACGGCGTAGTGCTCCTCGCCGAGGCTGAATACCAGGTATTCGCCGCCGTCACTGGTCTTGGAGGCGTGGTCCTGCGCCAGGCCGACATTGGACGTCTGCGCCGCGGCAACTTGAGTGTGAGACATGCTCATCTCCTGTCTGTGATGGGGTAACGCTTCGCGCCGAGGCGCAAGGGGCGAGGATGCGGCCGGTGAATGGCGATCGCCTCAGCTGAAAATGGCGTCCTGGGGCATGGCGGACTCAGTGCCGCCCTCTGCCTGCCTCTGCACCGCTGGCATCAGGTTGGCGAGGCGATGCAGGTCCGAGACATCGAGAATCAGCGATACCCGCCCATCGCCCAGGATCGTCGCCGAAGAGACGCCCGGCACCTTGCGATAATTCCTTTCGAGATTCTTGACCACCACCTGCTGCTGACCGATCAGCTCATCCACCAGTAAGGCGTAGTGGCGCCCCTTGCCCTGCACCACCACCACGATGCCCTGCTCGGGCTGCGTCTGGGCACCGGGTACCGCGAACACCTCATGCAAGGCGACCAGGCTCAGGTATTCATCTCGCACCTTCAGCAAGCGATCATTGCCGACCATGCTGAACAGCATGTCGGCCTGCGGCTGCAACGATTCCACCACCACCGACAGCGGCAGGATGTAGATTTCCTCGCCGACGCGAATGGCCATGCCCTCGAGAATCGCCAGCGTCAGCGGCAGCACGATACGCGTGGTGGTGCCCTGCCCGGTCACGGAGGCAAGCTCCACCTGCCCGCCCAGCGCCTGGATGTTGCGCTTGACCACATCCATGCCGACTCCACGCCCCGAGACGTCACTGACCTGCTCGGCCGTCGAGAAGCCAGGAGCGAAGATCAGCTGCCAGACCTCGTCGTCACTCATGCCATCGCTGACCGCCAGGCCGTTGCTGCGCGCCTTGGCCAGAATGCGCGCACGATCGAGCCCGGCGCCGTCATCCGTTACCTCGATGACGATATTGCCACCCTGATGACGGGCAGACAGCGTCAGGGTGCCGTGGGCGCTCTTGCCGCTTGCCTCACGCACGCCGGGCGATTCGATGCCATGGTCGAGGCTGTTGCGCACCAGATGGGTCAGCGGATCGATGATCCGCTCGATCAGGCTCTTGTCCAGCTCGGTGTCATGCCCCTGACTGACCAGCTCGACCTGCTTGCCCAGCCGCGAGGCAAGGTCGCGAATCAGACGCGGAAACCGCGAGAACACGTAGTCCATCGGCATCATGCGCACCGACATCACCGCTTCCTGCAGATCTCGTGCATTGCGCTGCAGCTGACTGATGCCACTGACCAGTGCTGCCTGATCCGGCGGTGTGGTCGCCGATGCCGTTTGCTCCAGCATCGACTGGGTGATGATCAGCTCACCGACCAGATTGATGATGGTATCGACCTTGTCGACGCCGACGCGGATGGAGCCCTGCTCGGCAGGCGCATCTGTGGTGCGCCGCCCCGATTGACTGCGTCGCTCACCACTCGCCGGGGCAGCGGAAGGGACATCTGCCGAAGAGCCTGTGTCGACTATCGCTTCAGCAGGTGCTGTCTGATCGGCAAGATCGCTTGCCGCATCGGCAGACATGCCATCGGCGACTCCCTCGGCCTGCTCTTTGACCAGCGCTTCAGACAGCGCTTCAACCTGCCCATCAGCGACGCCGTCTCCCATTACGCCATCACCCCCCGCTGATAGAGCAGGTGTCGCGGGCTCGATCAGAATCTGCTCCGGCTCGATAACGAAGCACAGCACCGCTTCGATATCCTCTGCGCTGACCGTGGTACTCACGATGACGCGACATACCTGCTCATCACCGCTGCTGGAGATGACCTCACCTAGGTTGGCCAGTTCTTCGATCAACAGTTCACGCTCGCGGTCGGCGACGAACATCAGAGTGACCGAAAGCAACGGCACACTTGCCTCGACACCGGCCTGTGACTCGACCGTAGGTGGCATTTCCACATCGACGACGGGTCCAGACGCTTCGCCTGACGGCACTGGTGCGCTCGGGGCATCCATCATCGACGACTCCTCGCCCAGCTGCTTGAGCACCGCGACGATATGCGCGTAGGCCTCAGGGTCGGGGGACTGGGCATTGCGATAGGCCGCCAACTGGTCGTCGAGCATGTCCTTTGTCTCCAGAAAGCGATCGATATGCTGAATGCTCAACCGCAACTCGCCACGGCGGGCACGGTCCAGCAGGTTCTCGAGGTGATGGGTGGTGTCCTGCAAGACCGTGAAGCCGAAGGTCGCGGCCCCGCCCTTGATGGAGTGGGCCGCACGAAAGATGGCGTTGAGCTGCTCGGCATCCGGCGCCTCGACATCCAGCGCCAGCAGCAGGCGCTCCATCTCGGCCAGCAGCTCCTGCGCCTCCTCGAAGAAGGTGTCGTAAAACTCACTGATATCCATGCATGTTCTCGCTGGCTGTCATTGCGCTATCACACGGGAAGCGGCGCCGCGTCGGTTCTTACGTCAGCCGCCTTGAGCGCACTCAGCTGTCCAGCCCGGAGGCGACGGGGCTGTCGATGACTGGACTGCCAGCGACGGGATTCGTCACGCGCACCGGGCTTGCCAGTTGCTCGAGACGCTCGCGCAGGCTGTTGATGTCCTCGGCGGGCTGTGGATTGACGCCGTTGCTGTCGGTGATATCGCGATAGGCCGACTGGCTGAGCACCATCAGGCTGATGCGACGATTGATGGCGGCCTCGGGATTCTGGCTGTCGAGGCTGATGCGCGAGCCCATGCCGACCACGCGCACGATGCGCTCATAGGGCAGCCCACTGTTGCCGAGCACGCGGCGGGCGGCATTGGCGCGATCGGTGGAGAGCTCCCAGTTGCCGTAGCCGCCTTCGCCGACGAAGGGGCGATTGTCGGTATGCCCGGTGATGCTCAGATGATTGGGCAGCCGCTTGAGAATCGGCGCCAGCAAGCCAAGCAGCTGCGAAAGCTGTGGCGAAGGTTGCTTGCTGCCCAACGCGAACATCGGGTGCTGATCGCTATCGGTGATCTGGATACGCAAGCCTTCGGAGGTCAGCTCGATCTGCAGCTGTTCTCGCAGTTCGGCCAGGTCCGCGTCATCGGCCATGCGCTGCGCCATGGTGGTGTCGATCTCGTCGCGAAGGGCGGCCATGCGAGAATCATCGGCCAGCGCCTGACGCTGCAGGCGTTGCAGATCAGCGCCCTTCTCGCCCTGGGTCTGCTCGGCCATGAAGCCGCCGCCGGGAATGGCACTGCTGGAGGCCGAACTGCGATCGCCCCCCAGCAGCGAGACTTCCAGCGGCGCACCGAAATAATCGGAGATTTCCCGCAGGTCCTCATCCGAGGCATTCGAGATCACCCACATGACCAGGAAGAAGGCCATCATCGCGGTCATGAAGTCGGCGTAGGCGATCTTCCAGCCACCGCCATGATGGCCTTTGACGATACGCGGCCGCTTGATGACGATGGGTCTGCGCTCTTCACTCATCGAGACCTCCGGTCTTCAATCCAGAGACACCCACCGGCTCTAGCACGACGGCCTGCGACACCTGTGCCACTGACACGCAGGTGACGGACACACTCGCGAGAGACGCACTTGCGACTGACGCACTTGCGAGAAACAGCAACGTCATATCAGCCCGCACCCTTGTTCTTGATCTCGCGCACATGCTCTTCCAGCTCGTTGAAACTGGGACGCTCGGCGGTGAACAACGCCTTGCGGCCGAATTCCACCGCGACCTGCGGGGCATAGCCATTGAGCGAAGCCATCAGGATGACGCGAATGCACTGCATCATCTTCACGGCCTCATGCACCTCGTGCTGGATCTTGTTGGCGACCGGCGTGACGAAGCCATAGGCCAGCAGGATGCCGAGGAAGGTGCCGACCATGGCATTGGCGATCAACACGCCCAGCTGGGCGGCGCCCTGGTCTGCCGAGGCCAGCGCATGCACCACCCCCATCACGGCAGCGACGATACCGAAGGCCGGCAGGCCATCGGCCACCGCCGAGAGAGAATGCACCGGAATCTCGGTCTCGTGCTTGAAGGTCTCGATCTCGTGCTCCATCAGCGACTCGAGCTCGAAGGGGTCCATGTTGCCGCTTACCATCAGGCGCAGGTAGTCGGTGATGAAATTCATCAGAATGGGGTCGGAGAGCAGGCGAGGATACTCGGCGAACAAGGCGCTTTCCTGCGGGTTGTCGATGTCCTGCTCGATCGCCAGCATGCCCTGCTGACGGGCACGCGACAGCAGCAGATACAGCAGCCCGATGACTTCCATGTACAGGGACTTGTTGTAGCCACGCGTGCGTTTCAACTTCGAGAATGCCTTGCCGGTGGCCTTGATGGCCTTGCCGTTGTTGCCGGCCAGAAAGGCGCCGACGGCAGAGCCACAGATGATGAGCAATTCCGCTGGCTGCAACAGCACCGCCAGGTGCCCGCCCACCATCAGATACCCGCCCAGGGTGGACCCGATGACCACTAGATAGCCTATGAACAACAACACAATAACCCCCTTGGCATTCGGTCAACGTCGCTTGAATCTGACTATCGGCGTCGCTGAGCATGTCTTTAGGGTCACGGCGGAATATTCGTTGAGGCCGCCGCTGTAGCAAGGGCCGTTGTTGAAACAGTCATGATCGAAACAGTCATGATCGAAACAGTCATGGTCGAAACAGTCGGCATCGAGACAGGCGAGCGATCAATGGTGCACAACGCAAGAAGGCTTGCCCGGGGATGGGCAAGCCTTCTGGTCTTTGCACGCTCGTCTTGCTCGTTCGCCTGACGCAATCTCAGCGCCTTCACTGACACGAGACAGCTATCAGCCGAGACTGGCGACGGCTGCCGACTGCTCCAATGCCATTTCTTCACGAGCCTTGCGACGGGCGGCCGTCTTGCCGGCACGCGATGGCGGCTGACAGATGCCACACACGTAATCATGTGATGGCGTATGGGCGTGCACCACGAAATGGCCGCTGCAGGTCTTGCAGCTGGCCACTTCCAGCAGATCACTTTCGAAAAAGCGCACCAGTGTCCAGGCGCGCGTCAGCGCCAGCACCGGCTCATCTTCGCCGACATGCTCCAGATAGAAGCGATAGGCCTTGACGAAGGCATTCATGCGCGACGCGCCCTGCGCCTTTAGTCGACGATAGAAACCGTGGAACAGCGATGCATGCAGATTGGGCTGCCAGGTCATGAACCAGTCGGTGGAAAACGGCAGCATGCCCTTGGGCGGCGAGACGCCCCGAACTTCCTTGTACAGCTTGACCAGACGCGCGCGGCTGATCTCCGTTTCCGTCTCGAGCACCTGCAGGCGGGCACCCAGTTCGATCAACTCTACTGCCAACTGCAGCTGCTGCAGTTCATCGACGAGACTTTTCTGGGTCATCCGCTGACTCCCCCCTGCCGGAGTCCAGCGTCGTTCTGGCGCGCGTTCAGCAACATGGCAGTGTGCATCGCACTGAAATCCTGGTCGCGCCCGCCCTGCAAGACTCCCTTGAGCTGTGAGGCATCATCCAATGCCAGCTCGCACAACAGTTGATTACAGGACGATAACGACACCAGCTGACTGACACTCATGCCAGACAAAAGATCCGCCATCTCTTGATCGAGACCCAGGCGTACCAGCGCCATTTCCGTATCTTCGACCAACAAGCGCTGCACAAGCAGAAGATACGACAGATTGACACTCTGTATATCATTGAGCAGTGAGGACATCATGATTCCCTGAGTGGTCTGATCGTCCCGAGCTACCGCCAACCCTGGCGCTCGACCGTCATTCCTTATGGTTTTGATGTGATGAAACGCAATACTCACGGCGCCGGACCAGTGGCGCCATGCGGGGCAGTGACTTCATGACCAGATGAGCCACCCACATTAAGATGGCGATTCTAATACTTAATCACGTAATGGACCAGACTCTTCATCAACATTTTTTTACATACCGCTACGCTATATGCACAAAAACTGCATCAAGCCGCCGAAATGGCAGCAAGGTGTGTCAGAAAAGCTCTCAATCTTGTCTTCAAGACGACTTGCATAATCACGATGCACCAGATTTGTCATACAAAGCAATAGCAAGCGGATAGTGCGCACAGTGTGTGGCATTTTCGTGAAAGGCAGCCCTGCCTCTTACCCGACACCGAGGGCATACCTTGTACAATATCGAGCAATGGCCCCGAACGGGCCGGCAACAGGCAGCAAGTTATCCCTGCGTAAAAGCGAGAGATAATGAAATGGCAGCACTTGACCAAGACGGGCCAACTGCTATTTCAACGCAATGAGAGGCCCCACCAGCGACTCACCGAAATGGGCTTCTCTCGCCGCTTGAACAGAATAAAAACACAGGATATGAGGGTCATGACACAAACAACCTGCAGGATCGAGCCGTATCTCCATGCTGACTCTCGGCGGAGTTACAATACTGCCTCCACGCAAGCAGTGCGCCTGAGTGACGATTTATTTAAATATTATAAATAAATTATATTTCTCGATATCATGGACTATGGCATGACGCCTGAAATGTCATTTCATACCCCCATAGTCATCATGCTGGGGCATGCCAAAAAAACATTCGCCAAGGCTCAATGAGCAAGAATCGTACAAGGATGAACATCATCCTGCAGGGCAGGACATTCGAGGATTTCACTCGGAAGGCGTCTTCCGTGAGCGATGCCCCTCTGCCCATAGCTCGGCGATCTTGACGACGACCTGCATCAAGGCTGTAGGCAATTCCTTGCGTGCCGGCAGGCCGGTGGCCAGCATTTCGACCAGCTCGGGCATTTCATGCACGCTCAGACCCAGCGCCCTGGCCCGCTGCTGGATGCGCTGCCCCAGCCTCTCACCCTGGGTATGCATGAAATCCATCGCTTGCTCTGCTGTGGCCCGGGGGGCATCGACAGGAGTGTCATCAGAAGGCGCGGGCGAGTCATGATCACGCACTGAATCGATGGGACGCACGTGCACCCTGGGCGCCATCCCGGCCAGACCTTGCGCGAGCACATGCTGCATCTCGCGCAAGGTGGCTTCATGATCGCCAGCGTTGCTGGAAGGTTGCGTCAGTCGCTCGATCTCGACCACCAATGCCACAGGCGCAGCGAGCTGATACCAGGTCAGGTTCAGTGCGAGCGTTGCCCGCGCGGCAGTATCACCGCTCTCACTGCTCTTGCTCTCCTCACCACCCTCACTTTCCGCACTACCGGACGCTGGCGCCTGCCCTTCGCCCTGTTCTGCATTGTCCTTCGCGGCAAGGTTTTCCTGCTCGGAAGTCACCTGTGGCTTGCGATCGCTGCTCTCCTCGTCATCGCTGCCGCCTGCCACCAATGTCAGCAACATCTTCCACTGTTGAGCCTCGCCGTGATCACTGCGGCGGCTGTCGGGTGTGGCGTCATGCGCAGACATGGGCGTCACGGCCAATGGCGCTGTACGTCGCTCCTCCTCATCCCGCGAGCGATGCCGATAAGGCGGCCCCGGGAAATAGAGACTGAAGAAGACATGCAGGCCGGGCATCAACAAGCCCTGCCAATTGAAGGGCTGACCCAGAATCAACAACAGCTGTTGCTGCACCAGCCCGCTGGCGAGCGCATCCGAACGAGACACTTCAGAGGCGGCAGGTTGAGCGACGCCCAATTGCATGTTGGCGCGATAGGCACCCAGCGCACTGGCTTCATGGGCGCTGACGCCCTGTCGGGCCACGTCCACACTACCTGGCGGCAACAGCATGTCACTGCGCGGCCGTGCCATGCCTGCGCGCGCCTCACGGCGCAGCTCTTCTCGCATGTCTCGCATGCGCCAGACAAAGGCGTCCTCGCGCGTCTCTTCCCAGGGGGTGAAGCGCGCCTCCGCAAGCACCGGCCATTGCCGCCAGGCCAACAGAGCCTCCAACCTGGCATTGGCAAGCTGAGGGTGCCCGGCGAGGTCAGCCAAACCCAGGCGATTGTCGACCCAGGCGAGCAGGTCCGCCTCGTAGAAGAGCCCGCTCTGGTGCATCTGCTGGCTCAAGGCCGCCGACAGGCTCAGAAGCGATGCGTTGGGCAGCGCAATGGGGGCCAGAAAGCCGGGCAAGGGATGGCCGCTGGCAAGTAGAGAAGCTAGCGTCTGCCCTTCCGGCAGCGCCAACCCGACCCGCGCAGAGGCTGAGCCGCTGGCTACCAGCTGCGACAGGGCGTCGAGCAAACGCGATATCATCTGAGTCTGCGTCGTCAGTTCGACGGAAGCACCAGACGATGCAAGAGAAGAGGAAGATGACGCGGGGACGCCGATTGGAGAAGTGGAAGCTTGCGAGGCTGACAGCAATGCTGCGCTGGCATTCGATGACGAAGACGCAGGCCTTGCGCCTGCTCCTGTGCCTGTCTGGAAAAGCTGTTGGGTGCCATCCTGACCCCTGCTGCCCTTGCCATCTTCCGCCCCCAGCCCTTGACGCGACTGGAGAGCGGAGGTCGGGAAGACGACACCGGCGTCCGCCGGCGGCGGGCGTTGTGCCGCCCTGCCCAACACCTGATGGAGCAGACTATCGATCAAGGGATTGATGCCGCTCATGTCGTGCAGTCCTCATTGCCCAAGTGGGACGTCTGGGAGCCATGCGCGCAGCCTCGGCGACCCGGCCCTGATCGCAGCTTCCTCGGGCTTTTCTGTGCTGGCTTCAGCTGCCCTGGCCATAGCTGCGGGCCAGCTTGCGGCGCGTACTCACGTCCCCGAGCACTTCCTGCAACTGGCTCTGACGCGCCTTGAGCTGGACGGTCAGCTCTGACTCCAGCGTAGTCAGCGTGCGCAGGCGTTGTTCCAGCGCCCTGCGCGTCTCGGCGTTGCCACCTCGCGGCATGCGCAGCTGCTGCATCTTCTCGATATAGCTGGCCTGCCCGCCGAGTACCGCGGGCCAGTCACCCAGGCGCGCTGAGCGCAGCATGGCATTCATCTGCTCCAACAGCTCATCGCATTGCTGGAAGGTGTCATCGGCGAGCATTGCATTGCTGTCCATGGTCAGCCCATTCCCTTGTCGTGTACGGCAATCTGACGCCAGGCGTCTCCCAGCTCGTTGAGCAGGCGACGTGCCTCGTCGAGCTTTTCTAGGTCGTTGCCCAGATTGGCCTGCATGATCAGGCGCGCGATGTAGTCATACATGCGATCGAGATTGGTCGCGACCTCGTTGCCCTGCTCATGATCCAGGCAGGCACGCAGGCCTTCGGTGACGATGCTGGTCGCCTTGGCCAGCGACTGCCCCTTGGCGGCCACGTCGCCGGCCTCCATCTGCAGACGCGCCGCCGCCAGCGCGCGGTCTGCTCCTTCGAACAACATCACGATCAACTGGTGCGGGCTGGCGGAAAGCACACCGGATTCCACGCCGACACGGGCATAGGCATTGGCGCCACGATAGCGACTCATGGTGATTGGGTTCCCTTGTTCATGACGTTTGTCAGTATCTCTGTCAGATGTGGAGCCGTCGGCGGCACGTGGCCTCGACTGCGGGCATGGCCGGACTCATCGAATCTCGCAGGCGCATGGCGGATGGTCCGGGCCTGGGCCCAGTGGCCAAAGACCAATGTCTCAGGGCATCAGCCGCCGATCAGCCCGTCATGTCCCAGCTGTTTTCCAGCGTTTCCAGCTGACTGGTCAGGTAATCACTGGTGGATGTCAGGTTGGCCACCAGAATGTCGAGTTCCGTGAACTGCTCACGATAGCGCTCGATGGTGGCCTCGATGGTGTCTTCGGTCTGCTCATACTGGCTGGCGAGACTCTCCAGCGACCCTTCGATGCCTTCCTTAGTGCTTTCCAGCGTGCCATCTTCCCCGACCACCTCTTCCAGCAGACTGGACATCTGGCTGGCGAAACCACTGGTACCCGCCTTATCATCGGAGATGAAGAATCCCGACATCGCCGCCAGCTGCTCACTGTCGGCGGCCTCGATCACGGCGCTGTCGAATTCGAGCTTGCCATCGTTGGTACGGCTCACTCCCAGCGAGGAGAGCGCATAGAAATCGCCCTCACTGGTGAAATTCAGCGCCGAGGTCAGGCGGCTCTCGATGGTGCGCAGCGTCGAGTCCCCCAGCAATTCCCCCGCGGTCCCTTCATCGGCATTGAAGGCGGTGTAATTGTCGATGGTGTCCTGAAGATCGTTGTAGGCATTGACGAAGGTCTCCATCGCCTTGCTCACCGACTCGGCGTTCTCCTTGACGGTGACCACGCTCGCAGTCGTATTGGTCTCGCTCAGCGTCAGGGTCAAACCATCCACGGCATCATCGATGACATTGGAGGTGGCTTGCATGCTGATGCCGTTGACGCTGAATTCGGCATTGCGCGCCGCGACGACTTGCTCCATCCCGCTGGCGGCCGGGTCACTGCTTGTCGCGTCATAGCTCGCCGGGTCATGGCTGAGCAGGCTCTCGAGCTCTGCCACCTCGCCGCTGGTCGCGAGGCTCATCACCGCCTCGTTGCCCGTCTCATCCGAGGTCATCACCAGGCGATACGGCGTGTCGGAGCCATCATTGACGATCGAGGCCGTGACCCCGAGGCCCGCCTCATTGATGGCATCACGAATGCCTTCCAGGGTGTTGTTGCTCTCGTCGATGACGATGCTGGCGCTGCGCTCGGCATCCGCCGCATAGCTGCCGTCAGTGGCCAGCGTGCCCAATGACAGCGTCAGCGTGGTCGCGGTGCCATCACCGATGGCCTCATCGCGGCTCGCCTGCCCCGCCGTCGCCAGACTCTGCGCCTGTGCCAGCTGGGTGACAGCCACCGAATAACTGCCCGCACTCACTTCCGAGGTTGCCGTGGCACTGACGCCCGAGCCACTGGCGGTGGTCGTCATGCCGGCATAGGTCTCGGCATCGGCCAGCGCCGCGGCAGCGGTATCCAGGGATTCCAGGCGACTTTGAATCGTGCCCCAGGCCGACAACTCGGCTTCGTAACTTGCCTGCTGGTTCTCGATCGGCGTGAGCTTCTGACGCTCTGCCGTCTCCAGATCCGTCAGCAGACTGTTGAGGTCGAGCCCAGAGCCAATCCCCAGCGATGAAATCGTCGCCATATGCACCTCTCGATAGGGTGAAGGTATTTTCACATGCCCGCTGAGCCGCCATCAGGCGAAAAAGCACGCATACCGGGCGTATTTGTCTGTCTGAGTGTTGGGGCTATCGGCTCGGGCCTGGTGAACTTGAGGGCTTTCTTGTTCAGATGTTCTCTTGTGTGAGCGCCGTCTTTTCATGGTCACCCGCTTCTTTCGATTCCCCTCTTTTTGGATCGCCTTCTCTTTTAAGCTCACCTTCCGAGCGCACCCCGCACTAGACCTCAGACTACAGAAAGGTAGTCACCCTACAGCGCCTACGACGTATCGCTTACCGCACCGCAAACGTTTGCGGTTCATAATTGGCGCCATTGTGAACCAGCGGATTCAGATACTGGATCGACTCATTCCTGCTTTACCCAAGGACTGCGACGTGAAACGACACGGCATCTTGAACGGACCTCTCAGTGGCCACCTCGCCCGTCTCGGCCATACCCACACCGTGGTGATCGCCGACGCAGGCCTGCCGATTCCCGAGGGCGTGCCCTGTGTCGACCTCGCGGTGGTTCCCGGCCTGCCCGCCATGCTGCCGGTACTGGACGCCCTGCTGGCCGAGCTGTGCATCGAGGCCACGACCCTGGCCGAGGAGCTGCCGGTCAAGAGCCCCTCCTTCCATGACGCCATCGTCGAACGTCTGGATACACTGGATCGTCTGTCACTCACGCCGATCGCTCGCCAGCAACTCAGTCATGAAGCCTTCAAGGCGGCGCTACCCGAGGCGAGCGTCATCGTGCGCACGGGCGAGTGCACGCCGTACGCCAACGTGATCCTGCACTGTGGGGTGCCCTTCTGATGCAGAGCCATGCACAACCGAGAGTGCTGATGGCGCTCAAGGGCATCGACAAGGGCTTCTCAGGGGTCAGCGTGCTCAAGGGTGTCGATCTGACCCTACGCGCGGGGCGCGTGCATGCGCTGGCCGGTGAGAATGGCGCGGGTAAGTCGACGCTGATGAAGATTCTCTCCGGCGTCTATCGCTATGACGCCGGCACGCTGTGGCTGCGTGACGAGGAAGTGGTCTTCACCACTCCACGTCAGGCGATGGACAGCCGCATCGCCATCATCCACCAGGAACTCAATCTGGTGCCGGGCCTGTCCGCCGGCGAGAACATCTTCCTCGGCCGTGAGCCACGCACCACGCTAGGCACCGTCGACTGGAAGCGTCTGCATCGCGATGCCCGCCAGCTGCTCGACCGCCTGCGTCAATCGCTGGATTCCCGCACCGCCGTCAGCGAGCTGAGCATCGGTCAGCAGCAGATGGTCGAGATCGCGCGTGCGCTGTCGCTGGACGCCGAGATCATCATCATGGACGAGCCCACCGATGCGCTGACCGACATCGAGACCGAGATTCTCGCCGAGGTCGTGGCCGAACTGCGCGCCGAGGGCCGCTCGCTGGTCCTGATCACCCACCGCCTGAACGAGATCTTCAGCATGTGCGATGAAGTCGCCGTGCTGCGCGATGGCCAGATGATCCACCAGGGCCCGACGGCGGAACTGGATGAGGATGGCCTGATTCGCCTGATGGTCGGCCGCGAGCTGGCCGAGCGCTACCCTTATACGCCCGCCACCCCTGATGGCGAAGCGATGCTCGAGGTCGAGGATCTCGAGGCGCCGGGTGTCAAGGGCATCAGCTTCTCGGCCCGTCGTGGGGAAGTGCTCGGCTTTGGCGGCCTGATGGGCGCCGGGCGTACCGAACTGGCCCGCGCCCTGTGTGGCGATACCCGTATCAGCGCCGGCAGCGTGAAGCTGCATGGCCAGCCGGTGCGCTTCGCCTCGCCGGCCGAGGCATTGGCCGCGGGTCTGGTGTATGTGCCGGAAGACCGCAAGCAGGCGGGCCTGATTCTCCCTCACTCGGTGGCCAGCAACATGTCGTTGAGCGCCCTGCCCAGCTTCTGTGGCGCGTTCGGGCGTATTCGCCATGGCGAGGAAGCCGCCGCCGTCGAAAGCTTCGTCAAGAGCATGCAGATCAAGGTCAGCAATACCGACCAGCCGGTCGATACACTGTCCGGCGGCAACCAGCAGAAGGTGTCGCTGGCCAAGGCATTGATGCCGGCGCCGGAGCTGGTGATTCTCGATGAACCGACCCGTGGCGTGGATGTCGGCGCCAAGCGCGAGATCTACCTGCTGATCAACGAGCTCAAGCGCCAGGGCAAGTGCGTACTGCTGATCTCCTCGGAGATGCCCGAACTGCTCGGCCTGGCCGATCGCATTCTGGTGGTCGCCGACGGGCGCATCTCCGGCGAGTTCAGCCGAGAGAACGCGACCCAGGAAGCGATCATGACCGCGGCCTCCGGCCTCGAGAGCCCCCTCAGCAGTGGCAACGACGCCGCGAACGGCACGTCAACGTCCAGCGCTGCATCACGCGGCGCCACCCGCCCGTCTTCTACCCCCGATTCCTCCGCTTCCCGCCACGAGATGCCGAACTGATGTCTACTCCTTCTTCCTCTGCCGCCAGCGGCCGCCGCCTCGACGTCATGCGCCTGCTGGTCGACAACAAGGCGCTGATCGCGCTGGCCCTGTTGATCGCCGTGAGTGCCGGCCTGTCCGACAACTTCCTGTCTTCCGACAACCTGCTCAACGTGCTCCGCCAGACCAGCATCAATGCCATCATCGCCATGGGCGTGACCTTCGTCATTCTCACCGCGGGCATCGATCTGTCCGTTGGCGCGGTACTGGCGCTGACCGGCGCCTTCGCGGCCTCGATGACCGCCGCCGGCCTCTCCCCCTGGCTGAGCGTGCCGGGCACCATCATCGCCGGTGCCGGCCTGGGCGCCATTTCCGGCCTGTTCGTCGCCTTCGGTCGCATCCAGGCCTTCATCGTCACGCTGGTGGCGATGACGGTGCTGCGCGGTGCCACGCTCGTCTACACCGATGGCCGTCCGGTCTCCATCGGCGTCAGCGAAGCCGCGGACAGCTTCTGGAATCTGGGCGGCGGTTACTGGCTCGGCGTGCCGATTCCGATCTACATGATGTTCTTCGTCTACGTGCTGTGCTGGGGCGTGCTGCATCACACCCGCTTCGGACGCCACGTCTATGCGGTCGGGGGTGGTGAGAAGGTCGCGCGCCTGTCCGGCATCAACGTCAATCGCATCAAGATCAGCGTCTATGCCATCGCGGGTGCCTTCGCGGCACTGGCCGGTGCCATACTCGCCGCTCGCCTGGGTTCGGCACAGCCGAATGCCGGCACCGGTTACGAGCTGGACGCCATCGCGGCAGTCGTCATCGGCGGCACCAGCCTGATGGGTGGCCGCGGGCGCATCTTCGGCACCTTAATCGGGGCACTGGTGATCGGCGTGCTGAACAATGCGCTGAACATCATGGGCGTCTCCAGCTACTACCAGATGATCGCCAAGGGCGCTGTCATACTGCTTGCGGTACTGATCGACAGCCGTGCGCAGAAATAGAAGCGCAAGTTCGTAAGACACGACACGATTTCATTCCCTGCAGCATCGAAGACCCTCGCCCCCGTGCGCCAACCACGGGGGCCCTCCAGCGGGTCGCCGACAACAATGAAAGGACCATCGCCATGAAGAAGAACGGAAAACTGCTCACCTCCACGCTGACCACTGCCATCACTGCCGCAGGCCTGAGCTTGATGCCGGTGCAATCCGCCATGGCCGACAAGATCGCGCTGGTGGTCTCGACGCTGAACAACCCGTTCTTCGTCAGCCTCCAGCAGGGCGCCAAGGACAAGGCCGAGGAGCTGGGCCACGAACTGATCGTGCTGGATTCCGGCGATGACGCCGCGCGTGAGCTGTCCAACGTCGAGGACGCCCTGTCCCGCGGCGTCGATCTGCTGCTGATCAACCCGACCGATTCCGATGCCGTGGTCTCCAGCGTACGCACCGCCAATGGCCGCAATGTGCCGGTAGTGACACTGGATCGCAGCGCCAATGGCGGTCGCGTTGCGGCGCACGTCGCCTCCGACAACGTCGCCGGTGGCGAACTGGCGGGCAATTTCATCGCCGAGAAACTCGCAGGCAAGGGTGAGATCGTGCAGCTGGAAGGTGTCGCCGGTGCCTCGGCCACGCGTGATCGCGGTGAAGGCTTCATGAAGGCCATCGACGGCCAGTCCGGCCTCAGCCTGGTGGCCACTCAGCCGGCCAACTTCAACCGCACCCAGGGCCTGAACGTGATGGAGAACCTGCTGCAGGCGCATCCGGGCGTGAATGCCGTCTTTGCCCAGAATGATGAGATGGCGCTCGGTGCCCAGCGTGCCCTGCAGGCCGCCGGCAAGGACATCCTGCTGGTCGGCTTCGATGGCACTGATGAAGGCATCAAGGCCGTGCAGGCCGGCAAGATGGACGCTACCGTCGCCCAGCAGCCGGCACTGATCGGCAGCCTCGGCGTCGATACCGCCGACAAGCTGCTCAAGGACGAAGACGTCGAGAAGACCATCTCCGTGCCACTCAAGCTGATCACCGAGTAAGCGATCACACGGCTCACGCCGCCTGTATCGCGAGACAGGACGCCGGCCTCTGGCCGGCGTTTTTTCGTCTTTTTGCGTCTTTCCATCAATGGCGTGTCTTGCTCGTCTCGCAGGGCCAGTGACGCCCGCTCGACTTTCACCATCAGGCTCACCACCAGGGATAGAAAAGTGATTCGACTCAAGGATGTGGCGGCACACGCTGGAGTTTCGGTAACCACGGTGTCGCATGTCGTGAATGCCACCCGCCCGGTGGCCAGCGCGACCGAGGCGCGAGTACGCGAATCGATCGCCGCGCTCGGCTATCGACCGGACAGCGTCGCCCGCGCGCTGAAATCCAACCGCAGCCGCACCCTGGGAATGATTGTCACCAGTGCGCACAACCCCTTCTTCGCCGAGGTGATCCGCGGCGTCGAGGACCGCTGCTACCAGGCAGGCTACAGTCTGATCCTGTGCAACAGTGACGATATCGATGCCAAGCAGCTCAGCTATCTCGAGACGCTGCGGGATCGACGCATCGATGGCCTGGTGGTGATGACCGCCGAGAATGGCGCTGGCTTTCTCGAGGCGCTCAGTGCCCTGCCACTGCCGACGGTGATGATGGACGCCGAGCCCCAGCCGGGCTGGGACATGACGGTAGTCAATGATGATTCACGCCTGGGGGGCAGGCTTGCCATCGAGCACCTGCTGGCGCAGGGGATCGAGCGCATCGCCCTGCTGACCGGGCCTCGTGATCATGCCCGTTCCCGCGAGCGCCTGAGCGGAGCACTGGACGCCCTGCACGCCGCCGGCCTGGGGCTCGCCGAGGACTGGCAGATCGCGACCCAGTTGATGCTGGCCGACGGTCATCGCGCGGCCCACCTGCTGCTGGCCAATCCGGCCGACAGACCTGATGCCATCTTCGCCTTCAATGACCTGCTGGCGCTGGGCTGTCTGCGCGCCGCCCAGGACCTGGGCCTTGAGGTACCTCAGCAACTCTCGATCATCGGCTACGACGATATCGAGATCAGTGCCTACCTCTCACCCGCCCTGACCACCATCCGCCAGCCGATCTATGCGCTGGGCACCACGGCCGTCGATCAACTGATCGCGCGTCTGGAAGGCACCCCCTTCCCGGGCCAGACTCAACTGGCCCCGAGGCTGGTGGAACGCGACAGTGTCGCGCGGCCAGGCCAGTGCCTTCTGGGCCACGTTTGAGCGCAGCCAGGCTAGATCACAGATCTATACCAGATGAGCATCAAACATATCAAACAACAACATTTCTCTTATAGGTGAACACTGCCTACTCTGCCCCTCGTGAATCACCGCTGCCACGCTTGGCAGCACGAACATGAGGACACCCAGGTGACAGGCACTTCCCCTTCAAGCTCTTCCCAATCGGACACTGCCCGATCAGATACTGTCCAGGCAGGCACTGACACGCCGGCATCGACACCAGAGGCCGACAGCACGCCCGCTATTGGCCGCGGGTTGTTGCTGCTGATGGCGATCGCGGTCGCCGCGACCGCCGCCAATCTGTACTACAACCAGCCGCTGCTGGCGGAGATGGCCCGCTCACTGGGCGTGAGCCAGGGCATGATCGGCCTGATCCCCTCCGCGACCCAATTCGGGTATGCCGCCGCCATCCTTCTGATCTCGCCGTTGGGCGACACCATGGACAGACGCCAGCTGATCCGCAATCTGTCCATCACCCTGGCACTGGCCTCACTGGGCATCTTCCTGGCCCCCAGCTTCTGGCCGCTGTTGCTGGCAAGCTTCGTGGCCGGGCTGGGCGCCAACATCACCCAGCAGCTGATACCGCTGACCGCCTCGCTCTCCACCCCCGAGGCGCGCGGCAAGAACATCGCCACCCTGATGACGGGACTGACCATCGGCATACTGCTGTCACGCACCCTGAGCGGCAGCATCAGCGGATACTGGGGCTGGCGCAGCGTCTTCCTGGTCGCGGCCATCATCACCGTCATCATCGGTCTGCTGCTGCATCGTCATCTGCCCAGCCGCGCGCCTGCCGTGCAGATGGCCTACCCCAGACTGATCGCCTCGATGGGTACGCTGTTCAAGCAACATGCCCTGCTGCGGGAATCCGCGCTGACCGGCGCGCTGTGGTTCGCGGCCTTCAATGCCATGTGGGCGACGCTGGCCATTCACGTCACCGATGCGCCGTTTGACTACAGCGTCCAGCAGGCGGGGCTGTTCGGCATCATCGGACTGGCGGGAATCTTCGGTGCCAAGGCGGCGGGCCGACTGGTCAATCGTGTCGGCGCGGGGCGCCTGATCAGCTTCGCCCTGGTGATGGTGCTGGCGTCCTTCGCGGTGCTCGCCGCGTGGGGTGACAGCCTGGCCGGACTGATCGTCGGCATCATCCTGCTGGACCTGGGCGTCTTCGCGGCCCAGATTCCCAACCAGGTGCGCGTGTTCTCGATCGACCCCAAGGCCCAGAGCCGCATGAACGCCGTCTACATGCTGTGCTACTACCTCGGTGCGGCAGCCGGTTCCGCCATCGGCGTCAAGATGATGAGCGTGTATGGCTGGCAGGGCATGTCGCTGTTCGGGCTGGCACTGGCAGCGGTGGCACTGGTTCATCATGGTGTGAAGCAGCGCCGCTCGGCCTCTTCAACACAGTGAGATCAGGACAGTGAGATCAAGACAGTGAGACGAGAGCGCAAGCGAAGCGATGAAAGGCTGAGAGCCTGAGATGGCACCTGGCCAGCACGTCGAGTCATGGGCAATCACACCCCATGCCACGGCAGCTGGCCAGGCGCCTGAAATGGTGGCGCAATTCAGGTAAACTCTGCGCGCCATTTCGGTGCGTCGCCGAGGTGGTACGCGATTCACGACCCGTTATCGGGGCAAGAACCCGTCAAACCCTCGAGATCCACATGAAGCTCATCGTCAAACTTATCCTCGGCATCATTGCCGGCCTGCTGATCGGCCTGATGGCCCCGGATGCCCTCGTACGTGCCGCGCTGACCGCCAAGGTCATCATCGGCCAGCTGATCAACTTCACCATCCCGTTGATCATCCTGTTCTACGTCATGAGCGGCATCGCGTCGCTGCCGAAGAATTCCGGCGCCATGCTGGGTCGCACCGTCGGCATGGCCTACGGGTCGACGATTCTGGCCGGCATCTTCGCCTTCCTGGTGGCCAGCAACCTGCTGCCCGGCATGCTGTCCGGCATGGCACCGGTCGCTGAAGGCCGCGATGCCCTGACTCCCTTTCTCGATCTCGAAATCCCCGCGGCACTGCCGGTGATGACGGCCCTGGTGCTGGCCTTCGTGTTCGGCGTGGTCATCAGCCGCCGCGAACTGCCGACCCTGAAAAGCGCCGTCTTCGAATCGCGTGAAGTGGTCGAGGTGTTCCTCAATCGCGTCATCATCCCGCTGCTGCCCCTGTTCATCGCCGGCACCTTTGCCGAGATGGCCTACGAGGGCAAGGCGCTATCGACACTGGATACCTTCTGGAAGGTGCTGGTGCTGGCGATCGTGATGCACTGGATCTGGCTGAGCACGGCCTACCTGATCACCGGCCTGATCCAGCGTCGTTCTCCGCTGGGCCTCCTGCGCAACATGCTGCCGGCCTACCTGACGGCGCTGGGCACCATGTCGTCGGCGGCGACCATTCCGGTCAGCCTGCGTCAGACCAAGGCCAATGGCGTCAGCGATGAAGTGGCCAACTTCAGCGTGCCGCTGTGCGCCACCATCCACCTGTCCGGTTCCACCATCACCATCGTCACCTGCGCCACCGCCGTGATGATGATGAGCCACAACCTGGCACTCGCAAGCCTCGGCGAAGTGATTCCGTTTTTGATCATGCTGGGCCTGACCATGATCGCCGCGCCCGGGGCACCGGGTGGCGCGGTGATGGCGGCGCTTGGCGTGCTGGGCAGCATGCTCGGCTTTGGCGAGGCGGAACTTGGCCTGATGATCGCGCTGTACCTGGCCCAGGATAGCTTCGGTACCGCCACCAACGTCACCGGCGATGGCGTGATCGCGCTGTGGGTCGATCACTTCGCGCGCCGCGATGGTGTGGTGGCTACGCCGGAGCCGGATGCCGCGACCGGCGAAGCACCGGTGGCACGCTCACAGCCGTGAGCTGCAGCATGTGCTGAGCCACATGCGCTGACAGTCGTCAAAAGCCCCGCCTCTTTTCGGAGACGGGGCTTTTTCATGCCAGCGGCCATCCATACGCTCATCTCCACGGTCTTCCTCACGATCATCTTTACGGTCAGCCTGCAGGATGGGGTGCCGACGGGAGGTGAGACATGACGCCGCGCCGTGCCTGACACCCACAGGCCAAACGGCTACTATTGGCGCCCACGCGCGAGCGCTGTCATCGCTGCCGTACGCCATCACCCTGTTACCGTTGCCGGAGTGCCAGATGTCCCTGCTTCCCCCTGCACTGTTCTGTCCTTCGATATCACTACCGATATCTCGCCCGCGCCTGGCACGCATGTTCGCCACCCTGTCGCTCACCACTGCCAGCCTGACCCTCGCCCAGCACGCCAGCGCGCTGGAGATCGGCATGCCCGCCGATGGCGGTGTCAGCGTCAGTCCCGCCGTGTTGCTCGAAGCCGAGGGCACCCTCGATGACCAACTGAGCAGCCCGCTGATGCTCAAGCAGCTCTCAAGCCACGAGGCCGTGGAGCAAGGACTGAACGATGGTAGCCTCGACGCCGCCTACCTGACGCCGCAGATGCTCAAGGCACTGACCGAAAGCGGCATGTCACTGCGAGTGCTGGACGGCGCGGATCTCGACGATGTCAGCCTGGTCGCGCGTGACGAACTGATCCGCTACACCGAATTGTTTGAGCCGCAGGAGCTGCTGATCCGCTTCCTCAACGACACCACGCGTGCGGTGCGAGTGGTGATGAGCGATGACGATGCACGCTCGCATCTGGCCTTGAAGCAATGGGTCGAGGCCAAGGTCGGCTCCAGCATGCAGCTGGTCAGCCCGCGCTCGCTGGAAGAGCTCGAAGGCGATGAATATGTCGGCGATGCGCCCCAGGCGCTGATCAACAGCCGCAAGATGCACGCCGCCTTCCTCAACGGCGATGACGCGACGCGTCTGGTGGCTCTGCATCCGCTGTCTAAGGACTGGCTGCCGCGCGCCGACATGCTCGACCTGCCGCGTATGCTGCTGGTCAGTCGTGCCAATATCGAGGACGCGAGTCTTGAGTCCGAGCTCGAGTCGCTAGCCGTCGCACACGCCCGCATGCAGCAGAGACTGCACGGTGAGGAGCCGATGAAGCTCGCCTTCACGCTCAAGCAGGCCTGGCCGGCGGATGCCGGTGAGGCCCCGAGCCTGCCCAGGGTGGTACATGCGCTGAACGGGCGCGCTATCCCGACCGCCGACATGCGCACCGCCCTCAAGGACTGGCTGGGCGAGCAGCAGTCAGCGGTCAGCTGGCCTGCTATTCAGAAGTAGCCCCAACAGTAGACCCGGCAGTAGGCCCAGCAGTCACGCCCGCCACAGGGCGAATGACAGACACAAAAAAACCCGCCGATTGGCGGGTTTTTTTGATCAACGGCAACGATCAGGCGTCGAGGGCTTCAGCAATCTGGGACTGAGCCTTCGGGCCGATGCCCTTGACTTCAGAGATCACGCCATCGGCGTGAGCCTTGCGAACCTTGGCGACGTCGTCGTAGCCAGCGTCAGTCAGGGCACGGATAGCGGCAGCGTTGAGGCCGAGGTCTTCCAGAGAGGCTGCATCGGCTTCTTCGGTCGCTTCCTCGACGGCTGCGCCCATCGGCATCATGCGAGACTGGGCGATGGCCTGTTCGCGTGCCAGACGTGCCTTGTACTGCACCAGCTTCTGGTTGAACTCGTGTTCGACCTGCTTGCGGTGCTTGTCAGAGGCTGCGGCTTTCTCGCTCAGGCGTTCGTTGCGAGCGCGCAGGTCTTCGACTTCCTTCTTTGCCTTGTCACGGGCATTACGGAGCTTGTCGGCTTCTTTGCTGGCTTCACGCAGCTGACGCTCCAGCTCCTTGATGCGGGCGTTCTGGTCCTGCTTGGTGTCCTGCTCCTGAAACAGGGATGCAAGCTGGTCGTCAAGATTAGCGTCGGTCATACTGCTATGTTGCCTCGAATAATTGATAAAGAGCTAAAGTCTGGGCGCACATTCTACCGCAGTTCTTCAGTTTGTGCTGCATTTGAGCGCAACCCGAGCGGGATGAATGTGAATCGGGGGTCCTGCATGGGGCAATATTACCCCAACTGTGTGACATCGCCAGTCACGGACGACACTGAACGCGGGATGAGACGTCACTGAACGCACACGACAACCGCACTATCGGCGCCATGGCGCAGGTCACGGAAAAGACAGCCCGCTGATCATGGGCTTTCTTTTTTTCGCGGTTACCCAGCACTTGCGCAGGCCTGTCAGCAGAGATCTCAGTGTCTGCATCGGACTCAGTGCTTGCGCCAGTCCTCGAGCTTGTCGCTCAGCTGCTGACGACGCGTGTCGGGCGATGCCAGCGTCTCGGACTGATGACCTTCCCCGAAGCGATTCTCGAGATAGTCCATCAGGTTGATCAGCTCATCATCGGTCAGGCTGTCATCGAAGGCCGGCATGAAGACACTGTGGCCATTGTTCTCACGCTGCACGCCATTGAGGATCGCCTGAGCCAGATTGTCCGGATAGACACTCCCGGTCACGCTGTTGTGGAACAGCGACGGGTAGTAGCCATCCTGGGTGCCGGCGCCATCCGCGCCGTGACACATGGCGCAGTGGCCCAGATAAAGACGCACGCCCGGAGTGGCGTCGGTCAGCTGACCGATCAGGTCTTCATCATCGGGGCGCTTCTCCAGCGGCTGACCACGCAGCAACAGCACGTCATCGGCCGGTGCGCCCTGATTGAAGCGCGTGGCGACCTGCGGCTCGCTTTCGGCCTCGCGATCGCCATCATTGACCGCCTCGCCCTGCTCGCCCTTGCCATCCACCGCCGGAATCGACTTCAGATAGACCGCGATGGCGCGCAGGTCATCTTCACTCATGTGACGCATGGAGTGTTCGACCACATCCGCCATCGGGCCGCCAGCCTGCGCCTTGCCCTTGAGGTTGCCGGTCGCCAGATAGGTCTGGATATCCTGCTCACTCCAGCTGCCCAGACCATCCTGCATGTCGGGCGTGAGGTTGAAGGCGCGCCAGCCTTCGATCATCGCCCCGCCGAGATAGCCTTCTTCATCACCGGTCAGTGCCGTTTCCTGGAAGGCGAAGCCACGCTCGGTGTGACAGCTGCCACAGTGGCCCGGCCCCTGAACGAGATAGGCGCCACGGTTCCAGTCGGCGCTCTTGTCGTCGTGGTCCTGCCACGGCTCCAGAGGCGAGAAGATCTCTTCCCACAGCGCCATCGGCCAGCGCATGTTGAGCGGGAAAGGAATCTCGCTTTCGCGGTTGGGCGTGCTGCTCGGCGTCACCTCATGCATGTTCCAGGCGTAGAGCGCCTTGATGTCCTCATCCGTCAGACGGGCGTAGGACGGGAACGGCATCGCCGGATAGAGGTTGTGACCATCGGCAGCCTCGCCCTCGCGCAGCACACGGGTGTACTCCTCGAGGGTGTAGTTGCCGATGCCGTGCTCGGTGTCCGGGGTGATGTTGGTGGCGTAGATTTCGCCCACCGGCGTCTCGAAGCCGAGGCCACCGGCATATTCATCGCCGTCCTCGGTGCTGTGACAGGCCGCGCAATCGCTGGCGCGCGCCATGTACAGGCCCTTCTCGATCAGCGCGGGGTCATTGGTAGCGGCCTTGTCGGCTTCCACCTGCCTGGCGTGCTCGTCATCACCGCTGCCACAGGCACTGAGCAACAAGGCGCTGGTGCCAGCAATGGCGGCCAGGCGGACGGCACGGGTCAGGCGTGCAGGGCGAAGGATCGGGCGGGCACCGCGACCTTTCTCATCAATGGCATCACGGGTGCCAGCAGTACGGACGTGCGGGACCATGCTTATATTTCCTGTTCGAGCAGATCGGCAATACGCAGAGACAACGCCGCAATGGTCAGGGTGCAATTGACCGACCCGACGGTGGGCATGCTGCCGGAGCTGGCGACAAACAGGTTGTCATGGCCGTGCACTCGGCAATCGCGATCCACCACGGAGTCTTTGGGGTTGTCTCCCATCAGGGTCGTACCGCAGATATGCTGGTTGTTGGAGAACTCATCACGGAACGCAATGTCGGTGCCTCCCATCAGCTGAGCGATACGCGCATATTGTTCACGGGTATGCGCGGCGCTGCGCTTGACGTAATCATCAATAGCATAACGGAATTCCGGGCGCGGCAGGCCGAGAGCGTCACGTTTTTTTGACGGCGTGATGCGATTGGCGGCCTCCGGCAACAGCTCGTGGAAGCTGTCGAACTGCACATAGCGGCTGGCGCGGTTATCGATCTGCGCCTGCAATTCCGCACCGAGCCTTAGCGGTGTTTCCGACAGCACCTCCGTCGTCATCTGCTGCGTGCGGGCAATGTTGGACAGGTGCAGCTTCTTGGACGCGAAGTCCTTGCGGAAGTCGCCGTCGCGCCAGGTGATGATCGAGGTCATCTCCTGAGGGCCACGCCCGGCCCACAGCGGCTCATCGGCCAGAAAGCTCACCCCGGTGCCGGGATGGTCCATAAGATGCCGGCCGACCATGTCGTTCTGGTTACCCACCCCATCGGGGGTATGGGCGTTGACCGACATCTGCATCAGCTTGGGCGTCTCGATGCCATTGGCCGCCAGCACCACCCGCGCCGCACTCAGGCGATGCTGCTTGCCGTCGGGGTCCAGATAGCGCACTTCGCGAATCTTGCCGCGGGCGTCGCTTTCCAGGTGATGCACGATGGCATTGTCGATCAGTCTGGCACCGGCACGTTCGGCCTTCTCGACATGGATGATACCGGAATACATCGCGCCGATCGGGCAGATGGGCATGCAGTTGTTGTTGCCACAGCAGGTCGGGCGCTCATCATAGGGGCGGCTATTGCGCGCCACCGGCTCGGTGACCATGTCAAAGCCGTGGGGATTGATGCGCTCGCTGACCCGCCGCTCGTTCCACGACAGCGGCAGCGGCGCCATCGGATACTCGGCACTGCGCGGGCTGCCGAGATCGACATCATTCGGCCCCCAGACACCCAGCGCGACCTCGGCACGGAAGTAATAGTCTTCCAGGTCGTCATAGCCGATCGGCCAGTCGCGCCCGACGCCATACTCGCTCTTGAGCACGAAATCGCTGGGCAGGAAACGCCAGGATGACGCCGCCCAGTGCCAAGTAGTGCCGCCGACAGCGCGAATGTACTGGGCGTCGTAGGCCTGCTCGCCCTTCTGCACCAGATAGTCGGCATTCTCGCCGTAAAGCATTGGATGGGGCGCCGCCTTGCTGGCAGGATAAGGCCCCATGAAGTCCATCTTGTTGGCCTGGTTGCGGAAGCGCTCGACGATCTGCCAGCGCTGCATGCGCGGGCCTGCTTCCAGCATGATGACCGACTTGCCGGCCTCGGCCAGGCGATGTGCGATCAGGGCACCGGCGACACCAGACCCGACCACGATCACATCGGCATCATACGAACGGGATTCCTCGGCCATGCAGGATTCTCCTCGGGGGAAATGGGAACAGCAACAGGGGCGGTCAGGACGCCGCTGACAGGTCTAGCACGCAGGCGATGTCAGTAGCTGATGCCATGCTCGGCAAGAAGCTCAAGGCCAAGGGCAGACTCAAGCCCCGCCGACCTACCACGCGCTAGTCTGGGGAGAAAGGGTGGCCACTCAGGCCTTGGGTACCTCTGCCCAGAAACCCGGGCGGTTAGGACAATAGCTACGCACCACCTGCACATCGCGCGGCCCGGCATACATGCCAGCGCGCTCGAAGGCGATAACCTCGGCAGCGGGGTCACTGATCGACTTTCCGACCGTGCCCAGCATCCAGGCTTGCAGCAGACGGCGCACCAGCGCCATCTCGCCGCCACTCAGGTCTTCTTGAGTCAGGTAATCACGCGACTCGCCCAAGGCCAGCAAGCGGGTCTTGAGGGCCGGCAAGCTGCCGACACCGGGCACTCCCTCAGCCGGAATTCTCGCCATCGCCTCGAAGTAACGCTGACCCAGCCGCTCATCCAATGTCTTGTCGCTGAGTAACCAGCGCGACAGGGCCATGAATGTCGCGAAGGCACTGTCATCCTGGGTCTGATGCTCGTCAGATACTGTCTCGGCCAGGGCCTGAAGGGACAGGCCGCCGAACACGGCAATGCCTGCTCCACCCAGCCCCAGCTTCAATAGCTGACGACGTGAAGGATTAGTAGCGCTCTGGGATGTCGACATGCGGCCCTCTCGGACAATGAATGGTTCACTCGGCGCCAGCTCACAGCGCACAAGGCGGTAATGCCACCTGAGCTGCACTCAAGCAACCAAGCATACCTTCTGCGGCTTTGGAGAGCTCTTGAGCAGCCCCTACACAGGGATTGATGAGCAGTATGGTAACAAGCGCCATCACATTATAGACAAACGTATAATGAACAAGGAGTTCCTGTTTAAGCAACGCCAGAGGCATGCTTTGCGCAACCCAGCCAGTTCACAGGCAAACGTATCTTACTGGCCTAATGACAAGGATTGGTCGAAACCGCGAGAGTTACCAGCGGGTATCGGTAAGTCCGTGCGAATGCCTTGGGCTGAAAGCGGCGTCAACCGCGCCTGCCTGACGCTCGCCGGTAGTTCCCTGACTGTGCTCGGCGCAGTAGGATGTGGGCAAAGGCAGCAGGTGTGGCCAGACTGGCTCGCTCTCGAGCCGACGCACGCGCCGTCCATCACTCGACTTCAGGGAAGACTCGCCATGCTTCGTCACTTGCGTACTCCGCTCGCTCTACTCATGTGCACCGCCGTTCTTGCCGGGTGTGAGAGCGCCTCGCGCATGGCCGACAGCATTTCACTGCCGGACTTCGGCTCCTCGCAGACCGAACAGGGCGAGCAGCGCGTCCAGCGCACCGTCGCCTTCCCGGAGGCGGAGTACGCCAAGCTCGACAAGACCGGCAGCTCGGTGATCAAGGGCCGCATGTCCTATGAGTGGCAGGGCCAGACGATCTACGCCAACCGTGCGGGCATCTCGATCGCGCCGGTCACCACCTACTCCGCTGAAGCCGCGGAACTGGCACTGGCAGGCAAGACGGCGTCTCGCGCCGACCCGCGTGCCCAGGCCTATACCCACATCGTGCGCACTGACAGCAATGGCTACTTCAATGCCACTGGCCTGCCATCCGGCACCTTCTATGTCGCCGGTGTCATCCAGCTGCCGGACGGCACACGCAGCCCGCTGATTCTCAGTCAGGTGCAGATCGGCCGTGGCCAGACCCGCACCATCGAGCTGAGCCGCTGACAGCCCGCGTGTTTCTCTTGCTCTGCTTGCTGCCCTTGCACCGTCGGATGATGGCCACCGCACCATGACGACACTCTCGCTGCGCGCCTATACCCCGCAGGCCACGAGTCATGACCACGACCACCACCAGCTGGTGCTGCCGATCCGCGGCCATCTCGATATCCAGGTCGGCAGCCATCACGGCACCGTGGTCACCGGCGAGTGTGTCATCATTCGCCCCGGGGAGTCGCACCTGTTTCATGCCAAGGACGCCGCGCGTTTCATCGTCGCTGACCTGGACTACCTGCCCGACAATCTCGCGGCGTCGCAACGCGTGGTGTTCTCGATCAGCACCCTGCTGATGAACTACCTGCTGTTTCTCGAAGCGCAACTACAGGGTGAGGTCGACAAGCACATCGATCAGCTCTCCATCGCGCTGTTTCTCGGTCTGCTGGAGAAGCAGACCTGTGATCAACGCGTCGATCGTCGTCTGCTCAGAGTGCTCGACGTCATGAACGCGCAGCTGGCCCAGCCCCACGATGTGGCATCCCTGGCCCGACTCGCCCACCTGAGCCCGACCCAGTTCCACAAGGTGTTCCGCGACAATCTGGGCGTCAGCGTCAAGCAGTACCTGACCGCCAGACGCATGGAGCGCGCGCGGGCGCAGTTGATCCATACCGATCTCAGCGTCCAGCAGGTCGCCGAGGCCGTCGGCTATCAGAACCTCTCCGCCTTCTCTCGGCGCTTTTCCTGCTACTTCGGCCAGTCGCCACGCGAGATGACGCGCCAGTATTCGAGTCTCACTCCCGCGAGCGACTGACTCGAACATCTGAACAAGCGATTGAGCACCCGAACCCAGCAGTCAATCACCGCATGCTGGTGGTATATGACGTTTTTTGCTTCTCCTGGCAGATCAGAGCGTAGTTTCAGCACAATATATTCTCGCGATGCGGCGTAATCTCGTGCACACCGAGATACACTTCATTGCGAGCCATCCACCATGCAGCACTCCTTCTCCCGGACGCCCTTCCGCCCAGCGCTGGAACGCCAGATCGGCAATCTTTCCGTCCTCACGGCCGCCCTGCTATGGGGCACGACCGGCACCGCCGCCCACTTCAATCAGGATGTCAGCCCGTTGGCCACCGGCGCCTTCGCCATGGGCTTTGGCGGCATTCTGCAGGCCGTGCTGTCGCGACGAATCCTCCATGAGGAGCTGGCCGCCCTGCTGGTCCACAAGCATCTCGTGCTGTGGGCGGCGCTGTTCATCATCGTCTACCCACTGGCCTTCTATTCGGCCATGGAATACACCGGCGTCGCGATGGGCACCGTGATCACCATCGCCACGGCGCCGTTAGCGGCAGCGGTGCTGGAATATGTGCTGGATCGCAAGCGCGTCAGTGCGCGCTGGTACACGGCGCTGATGCTGGGCATGGCCGGCGTGGGGTTGATGGCCATGGGCGAGACACGCCTGGCAGACACGGCGGCAAACGCCACTGCCAGCGGCGTTGCCAGCGAGAGCCACAAGCTTATCGGTATCGGGCTGGGCGTGCTGGCCGGCGCCAGCTACGCCACCTATTCGCTGCTTGCCAGACGCATGATGCTGCTGGGCGTGCATCGCCGTGCGGCCATGGGGGCGATGTTCGGCTGTGCCGGCGTCCTGCTGTTGATCGGCCTGGCCATCAGCTGCCTGCTCCTCGATCCACGTCTGTTTGCCACGCCGGTGAATTCGGCGGTCGCCATCTACATGGCACTGATCCCGATGCTGCTGGCCAGCCTCATCTTCGGGCGCGGGCTCGCCAGCGTGCCCATCAGCCGGGTGACGGTTCTGACCATGTTCGAGCCGCTGGTGGCGGGCCTGTTGGCCGTCATCGTGGTCGGCGAGCAGTTCACGCTGATGGGCGCCATCGGCATGGTGCTGATCATGACCTGCCTGATGCTGCAATTGCGTCCGCAGGCAACGCAGGCACCGATGGCCAGCCCGCAGGCAGACCTCGCGGCCTGGACGACGCCCGACACGGCCTGCGACGCGCTAGCTGAGACACACGGCGACACTGCCCACTGGGGTGAGCATGATCCGTGGAGCGATACCGAGCATGGCCGCGATGCCAAGCAAGGGTCGGAGCAAGGATCGGACCCATGGCAGCGTCATGACGCCTGACGGCATTGATGAAATTGAGGGCAAGTCACAGTGCGCACTGAGCGGCAGCCAGCCGGCGCGGCAACTCAACTGCTCGAAAGTGGTTCCAGCACACTTTCGCCAGCGCTCATGCGGCGACTGAAAACGGCCAAGGGATTGGCAATACACGCAAGGACATCACCATGACAACCACACGCTCCGATATCGCCGGGTCTGCAAGGTCGACCGACATGGGAAGCCTGGCCGTCCTGTTTGCCGCGCTGCTGTGGGGCACCACCGGCACGGCGGCCCACTTCAATCAGGATGTCAGCCCGCTGGCGACCGGCGCCTTCGCCATGGGCGTCGGCGGCCTGCTTCAGGCAGTGATCGCACGGCCCAATATCATGGGCTGCCTAGGCCTTTTGATGGCGCAGAAGCGCTGGGTATTGCTCGGCGCCGTGTGTGTCGTCATCTACCCGCTGGCCTTCTACTCCTCGATGAATCTGGCCGGCGTCGCCATCGGCACGGTGATCACCATCGCCACTGCGCCACTGGCCGCGGCGATTCTGGAGCGCCTGTTCGGCCACCACCAACTCACTCTGAGCTGGTATATCAGCCTCGCGCTGGGCATTGCCGGTGTGGCGATGATGGCGATGGGCGAAACGGCCACTCATGGCGGGGAACTTGCCACCGTCAGCGCCAGCGGCGACCCGATGGTGACAGGGTCAGGGGGCGTGCCTGATGCTGACTGGCAACGTCTGGGCGGTATCGTGCTGGGTATCATTGCCGGCACGACCTACGCCGCCTATTCGCTGATCGCCCGGCGCATGATGGACCAAGGCACCCACGCCCGCGCTGCCATGAGCAGCCTGTTCGGCGTCGCCGGTATCGCGCTGATCGCCGGCCTGGGTCTCAGCATGCTGATGGCCGACCCGCGCCTGTTCGCCACCCCCGGCAACACATCGGTCGCGCTCTACATGGCGCTGGTACCGATGTTCCTTGGCTATATTGCCTTCGGCTACGGCCTGAAGACCGTTGCCGCCAGCAAGGCCACCCTGCTCACCCTGTTCGAACCGCTGGTCGCCGCGCTGCTCGCCATCACCATCGTCGGGGAACATATCGCACCGCTCGGCTGGCTCGGCATGGCGCTGATCGCGGTCTGCCTGCTGATTCAGGTGAAGCCAGCAACCGCCTGATCAACGCGAGCGGCTCGACGAGATGGCCCCGGAAACGAAAAACACAAAGCCCCAACCTGAAATTCAGGCTGGGGCTTTGCATTGCTGGGCATAAGCTCTCGGGCTCACGCCATCTCAATCACTCGCCGTGAAGAGCGCGCGCCGTCAATGCGAGGCAAGCTCGCCGGCATCCACTTGCGGTGTTATCCGACGTACGCCCTTGGCATCCTGCGCGTAGGCACGATGTCGCACATCCCAAAGCTCCACGGCATGCTGGATGTTGAGCCAGAACTCCGGCGTATTGCCTAGCGCAGCCGCCAGCTTGATGGCCATCGGTGCCGTCAAGGTGCCCTTGTCATGCACGATACGGCTCAGGGTATTTCTATGCACTCCCATCGCCTCGGCCAGGGTGCGGATATCGATGTTCATCGGCTCCAGAAACTCTGCCGTCAACATCTCTCCTACCGTCAGCGGGCGCCGCTGGGTGTTTCTCATCACTGCTACCTCCTCTAGCCCTTGTAAGCAGCGGGTCTAGATGTGTTTGATGGGCGACCCCTGCCTCCCACCGGAAGATGAGTCGATACTGCTTGTTGACAAGAATCGAGCAATAACCTGCGAGATTGCCCTGCAGATGCTCGAACCGATTGCCCGGTGGAACCCTCAGATCAGACTCCTGACTTGCGGCATCGAGAATCTGCAACTTTCGGTAGAGCGAACTGGAGAGCGCCGCAGGTATCTTGCGGTGGCCAACATCATGCTCATAGAAGCGCTCGAGCCACACATCCCTGAATTCCACCGCCATGGCAGCACCTTTTTTCCTCATTCTATGCACAACCACGTTGTGCATCAAGCGGTTCTACCCTGACGCTACCCCCCAGGAAAAACGCCCAACGAGTCCAGGACTCGTTGGGCGTTTCATATTCCTCTGCCCTTCACACCAGACGCTCAACCACTCACGCCGCCGTCTTGCTGGCCAGTTCTACCTTGGCAAGCTTGCTCAGCCCGCCGTAGACGACGAAGGCGACCATGACACCCACGACCGGCGGCATGAAGGGTGAACTCCAGGCGCACAGGCAGGCGATGGCGTAGGCGGCGAGACCCGGCCAGTGGTAATCGACCTTGTGCATCTCGGCGAGGCGCGGATACTGCCCTTTATGACCGAGCCAGAAGTTGGCCATGATCACGCCGCCGATCGGCGGAATGAAGGTGCCGAGCAGAATCAGGAACGGAATCAGCCACTCATACATGCCGAGTACCGCCAGCACTGTGCCGATGGCCGCGCCGCCCAGAGTGACACGCTGGCGATGCGGCGTGCGCAGCAGATTGCAGCCGGCGATGGCGAAGTTGTAGATGGTGTTGTCCTGGGTGGTCCAGATATTGAGGAACAGCATCAGGACGGCGAGGCTGACCAGCCCCTGGGCGATCATCACGTCAACGATATCGGCTTGCTGGTAGATCATCGCGCCGAGCGCGCCGGTGAGCACCATCAGGCCATTGCCAGCGAAGAAGGCCGCCAGGGTGGCAATGACGGCGATCTTCGGCGAACGCGCGAAGCGGCTCCAATTGGTTGCCTGGGTGCCACCGCTGATGAAGGTGCCGATCACCGCGGTGATGGCGGCCGTCCAGCTCATGGAGTCCGTCGGCGTCAGTGACGCAAGGCCTGCCACGCCGCCGACATCGACCATGCCGGTGTAGAGACTGAACAGGATGAACAGCAGCATGGCCGGCACGGCGATGCGCGAGAGCATGTCCAGCCCGCGATAGCCGATCATCGCCGTCAGACAGAAGGCAAAACCGAAGATGATCATCAGCGGCGTGGTCAACCACTCCGGCAAGCCGAGTGTCTTGACCAGCACGATGGCGATGGTCGCGGTGCCCCAGGCGTACCAGCCGATCTGGGTGAACCCGAGCACGAAGTCAGACAGGCGACTGCCCTTCTCGCCAAAGCACAGCCGTCCCATCAGCACTGAATTCAGACCACTCTTGCAGGCGATATAGGCCAGGGCAGCGGCGTAACCACCGAGCAGCAGATTGCCGATCACGATGATCCACAGCAGTTCATTGAGCGCGAACGCGGCACCCAATGACCCACCCGCCCACATGGTGGCGGTAAAGAAGGTGAAGCCGAGCAGCACCATCGAGATGGAAAGCAGCCCACGTCGTGCCGAAGCGGGCACTTCGCTCAAGGGATAATCATTGCCGGATTCGCCTGTCATCGATTGCTGATCTGAGGTGCGGTCTGAGGCGTGCGGTGAGGAGTTTTCTGCCATGAGTGCCTTCCTGGAGCTCGGTCGTGAGTCGTCGAGTCTTGTGGTGGTGTCAGCCTGCCCGAACGCCGGCCACCGCCCCCTGCGCGCAAGGTGGTGGTCAGAGCGGCGGTCGCTACCCTACCACCACGCAAGATTCACGCCACCCATCCTCAAACCGTGCAAGACGCCAGCTCGTCGTCTGCCTCATGAAGCTGACACAGGCGTCAGGATCTGGCCTGTCAGCAGGCGCGGTTGGGCGCAGGACCGCCTCCAGAAATGATTTCGCGACTAGTCCGGCGCAGTACCCACAACCCTTCAATTACGCAGACTTTGGCATCAACTTGAGTGCCAGACACCAGAACGCCACGCGGCGCACTCTTTCAGTGCAGCGCGTGGCGTGGCTCGAGGCGTCCTGCACTGACATCGAAACCTGACGCCGAGTACAGGATGCAAATTTTTTCAGGTTTTCCTTGTTCAGCGGTTCATGCTGAAGCCCTTCAGCTGCTCGCCAACACCCCTTCGCTGGCATTGACCTCTTCAGTGTCCATCAGGCGCAGTCTGACCGGCACCGATTTCGAGGCGGGCGTATTGCTGCGCGCATCGCGGTGATCCAGCGGAATCAGATCATTGGTTTCCGGATAGTACGCTGCCAGACAGCCGGTCGGGATGTCGTATTCCTTGAGCTTGAAGCCCGCCATGCTGCGCTCGACGCCGTCTTCGCTGACCGTTTCCAGCGTCACGCGCTGACCCTCGCTCAGGCCCAGCGTCTCGAGATCCTGCGGGCTGATCATCACCACCATCCGCGTGCCATAGACGTCGCGATAGCGGTCGTCATTGGAGTAGACGGTGGTATTGAACTGGTCGTGACCGCGCATGGTGATGAGCAGGAAGGTGCTATCCATGTTCAGGGTCTCATGGGTGACCTTGTTCAGCCCCTCCTCATCCGTGCCCAGCCCCTCGGGGAATAGGAAGTTGGCACGCCCCGAGTCGGTATGCCAGATGCGCTCGCGCGGGGCGATGCGGATATGGAAGCCGCCCTGAGCCAGGCGCGCATTGTAGTCGGGGAAGATCTGCGGGAAGACCTCTTCGATGCGATCACGGATGCGCGCGTAATCCGCCTGCAGCCAATCCCAATCCAGGGTCGGATGCGGCGGCAACGTCGCCTTGGCCAGCTGACAGGTGATGGCGATCTCGGAGTGCAGGCTTGGGTCCGCCGGTGCCATCACGCCGCGCGACGGCGCCACGTTGCACATACCGTCCTCGGCACTGGAGACCTGCTCCGCGCCCTTGCCATCGGCGCCCGCCTGCAGGTCACGTTCGCTATGGCCAATCGTGGGCAGCACCCAACCATGCTTGCCGGGGTGCAGGTGACTGCGATTGAGCTTGGTGGCGACATGCACCGTCATGTCGAGATCGTGTACCTTCTCGACCACGCGCTTCTGATCGGGAATCGCACGGAAGAAGTTGCCGCCCATGCCGATGAAGGCCCGTACCTCGCCACGCAGAATCGCCTCGCAGCATTCGGCGACATCATGGCCATTCTCGCGCGGGCACTTGATGTCGAAGACCCGATCGAAGGCATCCAGCATCGCGTCATTGGGCAGGTTCTCGATGCCGACGGTGCGGTCACCCTGCACATTGGAATGGCCGCGTATCGGGCAGGCGCCCGCGCCGGGCTTGCCGATATTGCCACGCAGCAGCAACAGATTGATGATCTGCTGGATGGTGTCGCCGCCGCGCGCATGCTGGGTGATGCCCATGCCCCAGCAGCAGATCACGCGCTCGGCCTCCAGATAGGTTTGCCCCGCCTGTTCCAGCGATTCACGTGACAGGCCGGACATGGCGACCAGATCCCGCCACTCGAGCTTGCGGCAATGCTCGGCGAAGGCATCAAAGCCGTGGGTATGCTGGGCGATGAAGTCATGATCCAGATAGCCCACCGCATGCGGATTGCACTCGCGAAGCGCGTCGTCAGCCTCGATCACGTACTTGCACATCGCCTGCACGGCGGCGAGGTCCCCGCCGATGCGCAGCTGATGATACTGACTGCTGATCTCGACACCCTTGCCGCCCAGCATGTCCTTGGGCGACTGCGGATCGGCAAAGCTGACCAGCGCCCGCTCGCGCAGCGGGTTGAAGCTGACCACCTCGGCCCCGCGGCCACGCGCCTCGTGGAGATCCCCCATCATGCGCGGGCTGTTGGTGCCGCTGTTCTGGCCGAAGATGAAGATGGCATCGGCCTGCTTGAAGTCCTCGAGATTGACCGTCGCCTTGCCGATGCCGATGGACTCCGGCAGCGCTCGGGAGGTGGTCTCGTGACACATGTTCGAGCAGTCCGGGAAGTTGTTGGTGCCGTACATGCGCCCGAACAGGGAAAACAGGAACGCCGCCTCGTTGGAGGTACGCCCCGAGGTGTAGAACTCGACCTGATTCGGGTCCTCATAGCGTTTGAGGCGTTGGCCAATCTCGGCGTAGGCAGCTTCCCAACTGGTGATCTCGTAGCGGTCCGTCTGGGCGTTGTAGCGCAGGGGGCGCGTCAAGCGCCCTTCCTTCTCCAGATGGTGATCCGACCATTCACGCAACTCGCTGAGCGTATTGTTGGCGAACAGCTCATCACTGACTCGTTCACGTGTCGCCTCCCACGCCAGCGCCTTGGCACCGTTTTCGCAGAAGTTGGCCCCCTTGGGCTTGTCACCATTCGGCCAGGCGCAGCTCGGGCAGTAGAAGCCATCGGGCTTGTTCATCTTCATCAGGCTGCGATGGCCCTCGATGGGTAGATGCTCCTGCCAGATGAACTTCTCGACCGCCTTGATCGACGGCCAGCCACCGCCCGGCGGCCGGTCCAGCTGACTGCCGGACAGCGACGCCGATAACGCCGGCGCGTGGGACCCCTTGGGGCCGAAGGAATCGACTGGCGTGGTCTGGTCTTGGGACATGTCGGGGCTCCTGACGGTGGCGGCCGGCGGCTGGCATCGATCAGACACCGCTGCGGTCACGCCACCGAACAAAGAATTCAAGGGTAACCATTGCTTCCTTGACTCGCGCCAAGCCTTTTTCAAGGCCGATCGCCGTTGCGCACTTGAACTTCCGCCGATCCGCCACCAGAGTTGTACAGACCTGACACAAACAAGATCGCACTTGAGCAAGACCGCACACAAGCAGACCTGCCACTCAACACGCCAGACATGATGAGGAGCTGGAACATGACCGTATTTGAAGCCCTGCGCGAGACCCACGACGAACAACGCCGCCTGCTGGACATGCTGCTGCAGACCGAGGGTGACAGCGAGCCGCGCGATGATCTGTTCAAGCGTCTCAAGGAATCGCTGACCAATCACGCCGGTGCTGAGGAACGCGCGCTCTACATGCCGATGATGGAGCACGACATGACGCAGGAGAAGGCGCGTCACAGTGTCGCCGAGCACCATGAGATCGATGAACTGGTCGAGAAGCTCGAGGCGACCGACTACAGCTCGCCGGGCTGGCTGGCCACAGCCAAGCAGCTCGAGCACCTGGTGACCCACCATCTGGATGAGGAAGAGCAGGAAGTCTTCCAGCTGGCAGGCCGCGTCTTCGATGACGCCACCAAGAAGCGCCTCGCCGAGGAATATCATCAGGACATGAAGGCGCGCGAAGCGGCCTGAGCCAGAATTCAGCATCGAGCCAGGTCGAAAGCGCTTGGCGCTGTGACAGGCTGAATGCTATCGATAAGCGCCGATGACGCACACGAAAACGGGCTGACCACATCATGTGGCCAGCCCGTTTTGTCATGCGTTCAACCAGCCGCGAAGGCGCTGCTGTCTCTCACAGCGTGTGTCATAGCGAATGAGGCGAAGAGTCATCCATCACGTCATCAGCCACGACGCACTCGGGTTACTTGCGGCGCGATGGCCGTGCGGTACCTTTCGCTGCCGACTTTCTGCTTGGGCTGCCTGAGCGCTTGCCCTTGCCTCTCCCAGCCTTAGGCCTGGCATCAAGTGCCTCGGAGCGCCCCACGTAACGCGCGATCCAGATGGTGTGCTTGGCTCCCGAGGTGCCATGCGCGTAGACCTGACGCGCCTCGGCCTTGAAACCGGCCCGCGACAGGCGCTGCGAGAAACGCGCATCGGCCGTGGCCGACCACACCGCCAGAATGCCGGCCGGGCGCAACGCCCTGGCGCATACCGCCAGCCCCTCCGCACTGTAGAGCCAGTCGTTGTCATCCGCAGTCAGGCCTTCCGGGCCATTGTCCACATCCAGCATGATGGCATCGAAGCCACCGGGCGCTTCACGCAGCATCTCGGCGACATCGCGATTCTCGACTGTCGTGCGCGGGTCCCGAATCGGATAGCCCGCCTTGGCCCCCAGCGGGCCGTCATTCCAGGCCACCACTCCCGGTACCAGCTCGGCGACGACCACCTCGGCATCTGCCTTGAAGTGCTTGAGCGCGGCAGCCAGCGTGAAGCCCATCCCCAGGCCGCCGATCAGAACGCGCTGTGGCGCCGCCGACGTGCCGCGACTCTTGAGCAGGCCGGCAGGAATCTCAGCCAGCGCATCTTCCGAGCCATGCATGCGGGTGTTCATCAGCTGCCCGCCCTTGCCGCTCTCGATCTTGATGACGAAGTCCTCGCCATACTCGAACAGGCACAACGAATCCGACGTGCCGGGGATCGGCGCGGTATCGAGCAGCACAAAGCGTTTCATGGCACATCCATAGAAGGAAAAATGATCATCTGTCAGGTGGCTTCGTGGCCATCCTGACTATATTCAACATGACGGACATCTGTACGACATGGGGGAGCGTTAGTCTAACAGTCAGAACCCCATGGCAGGCATCCGCCTGCGCGAAGGCATGAAGTTTCGCGAAAGCACGAGAAAAATGAGAGCATGCGCGCATCAAGGCTGGAAGATATTCGCGAATTCTCTAATACTAGCTTTTGTAGAACGCAACACCGTCGTAAACCAGACACACTCAGAACGAACACTCTCAGTAGCAACTGTCACTTGCCTGATGGCTGGCGCGCAATGTAAAGCGCGTGGGTCTCGCCGGCAGATGGGCTAGCCTCACCACCGACGAAGCAGCGTGACACCTAGAGAATCACTCAAGATTCCGACTCATCGGAACCCGAAAAGAGGATATTTCGATGCCGCATACCCATCCGGAGCGACTCGCGACGATCAGTGCCAGCCAGGTCGAGGAACATTTTCGCGATCTCCATCCCATCGTGGCGTTGGTCTCAGCCACTCGGCTGCTGCAATTCCTCGAACGGGAAGGTCTGACACTGCATGCACACCGTGCCCTGTGCGCCAACATCATTCGCAAGGCATTGCCCAGCCTCGAAACCGGCCCCGGGCATGATCCTGCCAATTTGCCGAGCCTGCACGGAATAGAACAGACCGAGGAAAGCGAGCCGCGTGTTCCGCTTGCGCAGGCCTTGGCAGCGGGCGCCAGTACGCCAGCCACCATGCAAGACAAGCATGAGGATATCGCCTCCTGACAACCGTCAGGCTTGCCGATGACGAGACATTCTGACGCCCAGCTCCGTTCACACGGGGCTGGGCGTTTTTATATCGCTAAACAAGAAAATCATGATTAAGGGGGTTTAATCCGCCACGATCGTCCACAGATCTGTGGGTAGACGTTCAGCGTCTGAACGCGCAGCAGCGCATTCACGATCAACGAACCGGAGGTGACGGCATGACTCAGCAACAGCCCCCACAGCATCAGAACTATCAACCGGGCGATGAACATCGCATGGACCCCAAGCCCGAATATATCCGCGAGAGCTATCGGGGCAGCGGCAAACTTCTGGGCAAGGTGGCAGTCATCACCGGTGGTGACAGCGGTATCGGTCGCGCCGCCGCCGTGCACTTCGCACGCGAGGGTGCCGATTGTCTGATCACGCACCTGGGCAGTGAAGAAGTCGATGCCCAGGAGACCATCCGTCTGATCGAAGCCGAAGGCAGACGCGGACGCCGCATCGCAGGGGATATCGGTGACCCGGCCTTCTGCCGCAAGGTTGTCGAGGGCGCTCTGGAGGAATTCGGTCAGCTGAATATCCTGGTCAACAATGCTGCAGAACAGTACGACTGGGACGACGTCACCGAGATCGATGACGAACAGATCGAGCGCACCTTCAAGACCAATCTGTTCAGCCACTTCTACATGATCAAGGCCGCCGTGCCGCATCTTTCCAAAGGCGACTCCATCATCGCCACCTCGTCCGTCAACGCCTTCAAGGGCAACGACAGCCTGATCGATTACAGCGCCACCAAGGGCGCCATCCAGGGGCTGGTACGCTCACTTTCCGGCACGCTGATGGACCGCGGCATTCGCGTCAATGCGGTTGCACCCGGCCCGGTCTGGACTCCCTTGATCCCCGCCAGCTTCGAGGATGAGAAGGTCGCCAACTTCGGCCAGCAAGTACCGATGGAGCGCCCCGGTCAGCCTAGCGAGATGGGCCCGGCCTACGTCTATCTGGCCAGCGAAGATTCAAGCTACATGACAGGCCAGACAATCCACCTCAACGGCGGCGTCGTGCTCAACACCTGATCGCCCTGCTTTTTCAGGCTCCCACTGTGCCTGATGCTTGAGAGCAGTACCGCCGCAAGCGGCGAGAAACAACCGCGCAGGAAACGCAAGGCCACCCGATCCGGGTGGCCTTCTTGCATAGGGGACGGTTCATGGAAGACGCGCTGCACCTCGGCGCCTGCTCAGCGCTCAAGCCGCCTTTGCTCTCCCTGGAAGTATCAGGTCCTCCTGTCTGTCCCTATCAGTCTTTTCAGTCGGCTGAAAGCCAGTGGCCTCTCTATTCTGGTAGCAGCCACAGACGTTGCCGTGGACAGGATTGAGCATTACCCGCTCTGCAGGAGGCAAGCATGTCCAAGTTGATTCTTTCTCTGGATGGCGGCGGCATACGCGGGGCGGCCACCGCTCAATTTCTGATGCGTGTCGATGCGACACTCAGGAATGAGCACCGTACCAGTCTGCGTGAGCAGGTCGATTTCTATGCAGGCACCAGCACCGGCAGCCTGATCGCGCTGGCGCTGGCGACCACCGACATGAGCCTCGAGGACATCAATGGGCTCTACAGCGCGACCAGCGTCAGGCAGATCTTCGCCGACAACCGCGGCTGGTTCGAACTCGATGGCATCAATGCACCCAAGTACGAGGCCAAGGGCAAGAGCACGATGCTCAAGAAGCACCTCGGCCAGGCCAAGCTCAGGGATGTCCCCGCTGGCAAGCAGGTGCTTGTCGTCACCTACGGCATCGAGAGACGCCGCCCGCATGTCCTGAAGTCGAGCAAGCGCGAGCATCACAAGCTGCTGGCCTGGCAGGTGGCGGATGCCTCCAGCGCGGCGCCGACCTACTTCCCGACCCGAGACATGAAGCTCGGGCCGGACAACGAGCAGACCTGGCTGATCGATGGCGGCGTCATCGCCAACAACCCCACCATGTGCGCCATCGCCGAAGCCTGTCGCCTGTGGCCGCATGAGCCGCGTCGCGTGCTGTCGATCGGCACCGGAACACGCACGCGCAAGATCAATGGCCCGGATTCGCAGCACTGGGGCGCAGTACAGTGGGTGCTGGAAGGCAGCCTGATCGACGTGCTCTCCGATGAGAAGGTGGTCGGCTATCAGGCCATCACCATCTCGCCGCCGGGCAGCTATATCCGCGTCAATGCCGAGATGCGCCCGCAACCGGGGATGCTCAAGGCGCCTGATGACGCGATGGACGACATCAGCACCACCAACATCAAGCATCTGAAGGTCATGGGCGATTTCTGGTTCGAGCAATATGGTGACGCCGTGGTGGCCCTGATCACCGACCGCTACCAAGGGCCCTCGCTTGACCGCATCGATCCTCTCACCGGCCGGCCGCAAGCCTATCAACCGCACTGAGCAAGCCTTCCCCACATTGCACTCGGAGACGTCTGTCAGCGATTTTGCTACTCTGCGCTGCCGTGCTTCACGCCGACCCGAGTTCATTCAATGACACATGGCACACCGCAAGACACTCGCATTCGCCCCGCCACCTCAACATGGCGAATGCTGGTGACTTTCACATTATCTCTGGCGATTCTCGTACCCACTACAGCGCAGTCAGACGACGATATGCACTTTGACCAGCCGGAAGCCTTCGCCACCCTGAAGAAGGCGGTCAGCTATTTCGATGAAATGGATACCTTGCCGGAAGAGGCATGGATCAGCCGAGATCAAGCGTCGGCGCGCAGCGATATGGACGAGATGATAGAGGAAGCCATGCAGGCCCTCGACGTCCCGCAACTCTCGACACTGCGCAGCACCTATCGCCAGGTCGAGGACAAGATACGCGAGTCGCGTAGCGAGATTTCCGAGTTGAAGGAAAAGCGCATCCTTGCGCCTGACACCGATGTCTCGACGCTGACGCGCCTCACGCCCACCGACACCCTGCGCGAATTCACCGCCAGTACGCGCGGCGATTATGATCTGCTGATCGCCGCGCATGAGAAGAACATCGCCGCCTATCAGGGCGAGCTGACCACGCTGGAAGGCAAGCTGGCCGCGCGACTCGAGGAGATCGGCATCACCCTGACGCCAGACCAGATCCAGGTATGGCTGTCCTCGGTGGTCGGCGATGATGTGCTGACCATGAGTGTAGTGTTCGCCAGCATCAAGTCGGTGGCCCAGCAGCTCGCGGAGCTGACCCGCGACAGCGGCGAGAACCTCGACTACGCGCGTCGTTATTACGGCATGGTCGTCATGCTTCACCGCATGATCGTGACCATGCAGCAGGACTTCATCACGCGCGTGAATGATGAGGTACTGCCGCAACTGCAAGGCTTCGCCGACGAAGCCGAGGCCACCACGCGAGAAGCGCGCACGCTGATCAAGCAAGGCGGATCACGCGAGAGCCTGGAAAACAACATCCGCGCCAATACGCTGACGCTCAAGACGATCAACCTGTATCGTTCGCTGGTCACCGAGCAGCGCGACCGCGTCACGACCTCTCTGACCAAGAGCCAGCGCGAGCTTGCGGTGGCGACCAATACCTATCGCACCGTCAAGCTCAGCGCTCACGTCGCCGACCTGATCCGCCAGGGTGTCAAGACCTTCGACACCCTCGCCGGACTGCAGGTGCCGGTCGCCACCAGCTTCGAGAACAGCGCTATGCGCGAGGAATTCCGCAAGCTGACCGAGCGCATGCGCTAGCAGTCCACCTCCCTCTGGGCCAGAGGCAGGAAGCATGGTTCAGAGGGCATTTACCGTCTCTCTTCGGCAGGTTGCGCACGGCTTTCAGTTATCGATCATCTCTATGGGCTTGAGACATGGAACCTGAGATATACAACCTGAGACATGGCACTTGAGATCTAGCACTTGAGAAACAGAGCTTCAGGCACGGAGCTTGAGATTCACGCTGTTTCGCCCACTGCTCCCTCCGCACTTCGCGAATTACTCCGCTGCCCGTTTCGTTCCTGACTCCCCTCTTTATTCCATCCTGATCATTCCATCCTGATGAGAGTCTCTTCTGCTCTCAGCCCTGCTTTCCGCTGTACCCTCTCACTCAGGCCGTCCCCGTATCCTCTGTCAATCTTCCCTTGGCGACTTCGCCTGACCTCCTCCTCGCGGCTGCTCTTTCTGATTACTCTTGAAGACTGCTCTTGACGGTAGAGGTTTTCCGTTAATTCAACTATCCAACTCCAGCTTCAGTGGCCCCTGCTCTCGAGACGCCCACCATGAACTTGCGGGAAATCGCTAAACTTTAGAATAATCGCAGAACCTGAACTAACATGAAAACATGTCAGACTAGCAGGTGGCAGAACATCACCTGATGAGAAATACGTTCTTGACCCTGGATAGCCGGATTGAAGAGCGACAAGGCTTGTTCAGAGGAATCACACAGGAATGTCAGTCCTTTGACTGGGAGATTGATAGTCATTATCCAGGTCAGGACGCCACGATTTGCCTTCGTTACCCATGACAGGACGTGACTCATGCGCAAGCAATCGTTACGGACAACGGGACTGCTGGTACTGGGCAGTATGGTAGGGATCACCACCGCTCATGCCAGTGAAGCAACCGAGACCACATCTCCCAGGGCCGAGATCGAGCATGGGAAATACATCGCCCGGGCGGCTGACTGCGCGGCTTGCCACATGGGCCCTGATGGCACGCCATACGCTGGGGGCCGGCCGATCAGCACGCCGATGGGCGACGTGGTCGCCACCAATATCACATCATCAAAGGAATACGGTATCGGCGATTATTCGCTGGAAGACCTCACCAACGTATTGCGCCATGGCAAGACGCCCGACGGCAGCCACCTGTATCCCGCCATGCCTTACCCTTCCTATCGTGGCATGAAGCAAGACGATATCGCGGCACTATACGCCTATCTGCAAAGTATTCCCGCAGTGGATCGCGAACCCGAGGCCCACACCGACATGGACTTCCCATTCAATTTCCGGATATTGATGGCGATGTGGAATACGCTCGAACTTGAAGATGATCCTGCCTCACAGGGGCAGGATGGGGCGGTGAGTCGTGGGCAATACCTCGTGGATCATCTGGCACATTGTGGTACCTGCCATACCCCTCGCGATGATTTCATGGCCAGTGACTCGACGCGTTATCTGAGTGGTGCACGGTTGGGAATCTGGTCGGCCCCCAACATAACCTCCGATGAGACGTCGGGTATCGGTGCCTGGCAAGACCAGCAACTGGCGGATTATTTCAAACATGGCATGGCAGGCTATGTCGCCCAGGCAGCCGGCCCCATGGGCGAGGCTGTCCATCAGAGCCTGCAATATCTGAGCGAGAAGGATCGTCTGGCGATCGCCGCTTATCTGAAGACGGTGCCAGCAATTGAGGATGAGACCCAGCAACAGCCCGTGTTCGATCAGATGGCCAATCAGGCACTGCTAGGCCATGAGCCGGTGGTGAGCCCCGCCACCCGCCACCGCGAAGACACGCTGGCAACGCAAGGCCTCAGGCCAGACGATATCGCGCAACCAGACACCGGACAGGGGCTCTACCTCACCCATTGTGCAGCCTGCCACGCGGCGGATGGCAATGGTCAGCCGGTCTCCTACTACCCGAGTCTGAACGGGAACACCACCCTGCGGCGCGCCGACCCGCGCAACCTCATCGCGGTGATTACCGAGGGTGTCGCCTATCAAGGCGCGACGCCACTGCCTCAGATGCCGGGCTTTGCTGAAGTGTTGAGCCATGCCGAGACCGCCAAGGTGGCCAACCATGTCAGAACCGAGTTTGGCGGGCACGACGAGAGTCAGCTCACGGCGCAGGACGTCAATGAGCTGATCACGGGTGAGCGCCCGGTGCCGGCACTGATACGCCACGCCGGTACCCTCGCCTGGCTGGGCATTATCGTGGCCGTGACACTGGCGGGCCTCGCTGGTTGGTGGCTATGGCGGCGCCGTGATCGCCGCCAGCCCGCCAGTGCCACGTCCAATACCCATCACTCGCCATAAGGGTGTTCTCATGCCTACGCCTCCTTTCATGACACGTCGCGACCTGCTGACCATGATCGGCAGAACCGCTGGTGCGAGCGCACTGTATTCCGCCATGTCCTCCATGGGCCTTGCCAAGGCCTCGACCTTCACCGGTGAATTGAATCTCTCACAGGCCCCCAAGGGCGACAGCGTCCTGGTGCTGGGGGCCGGCCTCGGGGGCATGACGGCGGCCTACGAATTGCGCAAGGCGGGTTACGACGTCAGCGTACTGGAATACAGCGAGCGGGCCGGCGGGCGCTGCTTCACGCTCCACGCCGGGGATACGGTCACTGATCTTTCCGGCGAGACACAGCACTGCGACTTCTCACCTGGCAACTACATCAATGTCGGCCCGTGGCGGGTGCCTTATCACCACTACGGTGTGCTGCATTACTGCAAGAAATTCGGGGTCAAGCTAGAACCCTTCATCCAGCTCAACTACAACGCCTATGTGCACGCGCAGAACGCTTTTGAGGGCAAGCCACAGCGGGTACGGGAAGTGCTGACCGACATCCACGGCTACACCTCGGAGCTGCTGGCCAAGGCCACCGACCAACGTGCACTGGACGAAGTACTGACGAAGGAAGACTGCGAGGCTCTGCTCGACCAGCTGGATGACTGGGGGCGCCTGACCGGCGATCACCAGTATCAGCAAAGTCTCAAGGCCAGCCGCTTCCGAGGCTACGAGCATTGGCCTGCCGGCGGCCTGATGCCAAGGCCGTCGCCCAGCAAGCCACTGGATTTCAAGGAGCTGCTGCACTCCGGCCTGTGGGGACTGCTGCTGGATTACTTCAACAACGAGTACCAGCACACCATCTTCGAGCCGGTGGGCGGCATGGATCAGATCGCCAAGGGCTTCGCGCGCGAGGTCGGGGACCTGATTGAATATCGCGCCCAGGTGGTGCGCATCGAACAGTCCGAGACTCAGGTCATCGTGCACTACATCGACCCGAGCCGGCCGGACGACATCAAGACGCGCAGTGCCGACTGGTGCGTGTGCAACATTCCGCTGTCGATCCTCAGCCAGATTCCAGTGGATGCCTCGCCGGCCTTGCGTCAGGCCATCGCCGCAGTGCCCTATGGCAGCTCCACCAAGACCGGTCTCGAGTTCAAGCGTCGCTTCTGGGAACAGGACGAGAGCATCTTCGGGGGTATTACCTTCACCGACCTGCCAATCACCACCATCTCCTATCCGGCCTACGACTACTTCAGTGATGGCCCGGCGGTCCTGCTGGCTGCCTACACCTTCGATGATCCCAACAGCTACACGATGTCCACGCTGACCGCCAGGGAACGCATCAAGGCAGCGCTGGCCTACGGCAAACAGATCCACCCCCAGTATGAAGAGGAATTCTTGAGCGGGGTCTCGTGGTCCTGGCATCGCAGCCCCTGGTCACTGGGCTGCTACGGCCTGTGGACCGATGAACTGCGTGCGGCACACTACGAGACACTGTGCGAGATCGATCATCGACTGGTGCTGGCCGGCGAGCACTGCTCCTACATCCCTGCCTGGCAGGAAGGCGCCATTCTGTCGGGCATGGATGCCAGCCAACGTCTGCACGAGAAAGCCACCAAGCACAAGGCAAGCGCCTGAGGGGGCCAAGTTGATCTTCCACGACACCGGTTCATCGGCGAAGGGCGCAACCAGGCAAGCAACGAAATTCGCCACCATGGGATGGCGTAGCAGCGTGATGGCCTGTGCTCTGGGCGCGGTGAGTCTGACCACCACGGCCCTGACGGTATCGGCCGCCGCAGCGACGAACGACAGTATGCAACATCACCGTCTCACGCCGCCGTGGGTAGTGAGTCAGGCAGACTCCCGCCAGGCCACCACGGCACCCCCGGACCGGAAGCCTGAACAAGGGGCGAAAAAGACACCCGAAAGCGGTGCTGGCGGGCCTTCCCGAGAAGGCGCCAGCAACTCGACTGACAAGACCGCCGAGGACAGCTCTAGGCCAGGCGCCAGCAAGGGCACCCTGAAAGCCACCGGCGAGGCAACGGGGAAGACAGGCACTATCAGTGCGCCCGTCACGTCCGGCAGCCAGGAGGTGAACCCGCGCTGGGAGGAGTGGTTTGCCGACACCAAGGGCTATTCCGCCAGCAGCGGCAAGGCAGTCTATGAGACCCTGTGTCAGGCCTGCCACATGGCAGATGGTCAAGGCGCTCAGAGTGCCGGCACCTTCCCGTCCTTCGTCGGCAATGAACGCCTGCGCACGCCCTACTATGCCGTTGATGTGGTGCTCAATGGCCTGCGCGGCATGCCTGGCTTCGGCGACACCTTGAGTGACAAGCAGATCGCCGATGTGGTGAATCACCTGCGCAGCCATTTCGGCAACCAGCTCGAGGCGACGCTGAGCGCCGAGGATGTCGCGCGCATGCGTCCCGATCTCGGCAAGGCCGAACCTCGCTGAAGCCGGGCGTACCTATCCTGTGGTCAGCAATCACGCCCGTCCGCAGGCCACAGGATCACGACAGCGAGTGTCGTCATACCCGTCAGGACTAGCGTAGCGGGGAGCCGCCCAGCGGGGTGCCGCCCAAACGGATGTCGCGCATGCTCAGGATGCTCTCCAGCGTGCGCCGTAGGCGCGCCACCTCGTTGACAAGGCTATCTCCCGCCAACATCCCCACTCCGAGCACCAGGCCACGACGCGAATCATTGGCACTACACACCGGACTTAACGGCCGCACGATCAGATGCTCCTTGACCATCAGTTGCGCGACGCGCTTGTCGTCGATCTCGGGGGCAAATTGCACGCACAGGCTGATACCGCGTGATGGCGGCGAGACACTGATCACGCCCTTCACCTGGCACAGCTGGTCATGCACCACCTGCTGTCGGCCCAGATAATCGCGCTGGATGCGCTGATACCAAGCGTCCAGATCGCCATCGGCGATGAACTGCGCCAGCACCGCCTGATCGAGCATTCGCCCCTCGCGGAACACCTCACTGCGCAGACGGTTCATCGGCCCGGCCAGCGCGCGCGGTACCACCAGGTAGCCCAGCCGCAGCCCGGGAAACATCAGCTTGGAGAACGAGCCCACCAGCAGGCGATTGCCGGAATCGGGATCAAACAGCAACTCGCCATGATCATCACCGCTGAACTCGTAATCATCCTCGAGGATATAGGCGGGCTGACAGACCTCGCAGAGCGCCAGCTTGTCACACCGCGAGGTGGGCACACTCAAAGGATAGTGATGCGAGCCGGTGAAGTAGGCAATCTGCACCGGCCCCTTGGCAAGCGCGGTGAGATCATGTCCGGCCTCGCCCGTCGTGTCGCTAACAGGCCGCCAGGGAATCTGCCGGGTCTCGAGTCCAGCGGCCAGAAAGACATTGCGTGCCCCCCAGTAGCAGGGAGACTCCATCACCACCTGCTGCCCCGCATCTGCCAGCGCCAGCGCGCACAGTTCGATGCCGTGGTGAGTGCCCTCGGTGATGATGATCTGCTGGGTATCGCAATCGATATTGCGCCAGCGGCGTAGAAAATCGCGTATCTCACGCTTGAGCGGGCCGTAGCCGCCGCTCGAATACGACAGCAGCAGCGCATTGTGGGGCACCGTCACACTGGCATATAGCTGACGCCACTTGCGCATCGGAAAGCGTGCGATATCCGGAATGCCCGGCACGAAGGCACCACTCTGGATCAGGCTGGCCCCCTGCCCGCCCAGCACCCGGTGCGCACGGGTGGAGAGCGGCAGTGGCACAGGTGATGCCTCAGGCATGGCGCTGCCGGGTCTCGCGGCATAGGGGCGGCGCGTCCAGGTGCCCTGACCCTGCCCGGTGTGTAGATAGCCCTCATCTATCAATGACTTAATGGCCAATGACAAGGTGTTGCGCGCCACCCCCAGTGCATCGCACAGTTTGCGGTGCGGCGGCAGCCGAGCACCGACGGGCCACTGTTCGCGGATCATCTCCAGCAACGCCTGCTCCAGGCGCACCTGCTTGCCCAAGGTCTCGGACTGGCGGCGATAACATTCGATCAGCGGCTCAAGCGCAGCCAGTTCCATCCAAGTCTCCCGTTGTCGTTGTCGATATGGTGTCACGCAGCTCCTCGAGGTTGTCCCACTCCCGTCAGCCACGCGCTTAAAGGCCGGCGCGCAACGCCCATTCAGCCCTGATTATCCGCAGCCCCAGTCGATTGGTCCAGTCAAACGCGCAATTGGTCTATTCGCCTAAACAGTGGGCGCTGATAGCGTGTGTTTCATCAATCAGGCGGGTAGCGCAACCAATCTCCGCAGCCCGTATTCGTGTCCAACGACCATCGTCAGCAGCAGGAGCTTCACATGTCCCGTTCCGCCCTCCCGATCAGCGACTTCCTGAAGCGCTACGTCAACTCGGAAACCAGCAGCGACGTCTTCGTCCCGGCGCTCATCGGTACCGAGCACCGCGAGACCGGCACCACCTTCAACGTGACCAATCCGGCCACCGGCGAGCAGCTGGCCCGTGTCGCCGAGGTCAGCGCCGATGACACCCGTGACGCCGTCGCCGCGGCCGAGGCCGCCGGCAACGCCTGGAAGAAGGTGCCGGTGAAGGAGCGATCCGCACTGCTGCGTCGCTGGTTCGATCTGGTGCTGGCGCATCGTGAAGATCTCGCCCAGCTGATGACGCTGGAACAAGGCAAGCCGATGGCGGAGTCGCGTGGCGAGGTGACCTATGGCGCCTCCTTCATCGAATTCTTCGCCGAAGAAGCCAAGCGCATGGCCGGAGAGACCCTGCCGTCCCACGGTGCCGACAAGCGTCTGATGGTACTGCGCGAGCCGATCGGCGTAGTGGCCGCGATCACGCCGTGGAACTTCCCGCTGGCGATGATCACCCGCAAGTGCGCCCCGGCGATCGCCGCAGGTTGTGCCGTGGTCATCAAACCGGCTGAAGCCACGCCGCTGACCGCATTGGCACTGGCGGACCTGGCGCTGGAAGCCGGCCTGCCGAAGGGGCTGATCAGTGTCGTCACCGCCATGAAGCCGATCGCCATCGGCGAAGTGCTGACCACCGATCCGCGCATCCGCAAGGTGTCCTTCACCGGCTCCACGCCGGTGGGCAAGACGTTGATGGCGCAGTGTGCCTCCACCGTCAAGAAGACCGCGATGGAGCTGGGCGGCAATGCGCCCTTCATCGTCTTCGATGATGCCGATCTGGATGCGGCCGTCGATGGCGCCATCGCCTCCAAGTTCCGCAATGCCGGCCAGACCTGCGTGTGCACCAACCGCTTCCTCGTCCAGGACGGTGTCTACGACGCCTTCGTCGAGAAGCTCGCGGCACGCGTTGAAAGCATGCAGGTCGGTGATGGCCTGGTCGAAGGCAACACCATCGGCCCGCTGATCAATGATGCGGCGGTCAGCAAGGTGCAGAGCCACGTCGATGATGCCGTCAACAAGGGCGCGCGCCTGGTCACTGGCGGCAAGAAGCACGCTCTCGGTCACAGCTTCTTCGAGCCGACCGTACTGGCCGATGTCACCACGGAAATGGTCGTCGCGGCTGAAGAAACCTTCGGCCCGCTGGCGCCGGTGTTCCGCTTTGGCAAGGACGAGGAAGCCATCGCGATGGCCAACGACACCCCGTTCGGGCTGGCCGCGTATTTCTACGCCAACGATTACCGCCGCATCTGGCACACGCTGGAAGCGCTGGAATACGGCATGGTCGGCGTCAATGAAGGCCTGATCTCGACAGAACTCGCGCCCTTCGGTGGCATCAAGGAATCCGGTCTGGGTCGTGAAGGTTCTCACCACGGTCTGGAAGAGTTCACCGAGCTGAAGTACATCTGCATCGGCGGCCTCTGATCCTGCGAGGGCGCCTCGCGACGACGCATCGCGCCGATGCCTCGAGAGGACGTCCCACAATGTTATCCCACCACGTTTACTGCACATCGGTGGCATGGCCCGCGCCATGCCACCGGCAACAAGAAAAGGGACCTGACATGAGCCACTCTCAGCTGAGCAACGAACAACTCGACGTCCTCAAGCACAAGTACGTCGCCAAGGGTGCCGTCACTGCCACACCGCAGTTCGCCGACACCGCGCTGAACGCCGAGATCTGGGATGCGGACGGCAACCGCTGGATCGACTTCGCCGGTGGTATCGGCGTGCTCAACCTGGGTCACCGTCACCCCAAGGTCGTCGCCGCCGTCAAGGCACAGCTCGACAAGGTCATGCACACCGCCGCGGGCGTCATCTCCTACGCGCCGTATGTGCAACTGAGCCAGAAGCTGGCCGAGCTGACGCCGGTGCGTGGCCCGGAACGCAAGACCCTGCTGGTCAACTCCGGCGCGGAAGCGGTCGAGAACGCCATCAAGATCGCACGTGCCGCCACCGGACGCAGCGGCGTCATCACCTTCGACGGCGCCTTCCACGGCCGCACCATGATGACCCTGGCGATGACCGGCAAGGTGCTGCCGTACAAGAACGACTTCGGTCCGATGCCGGGTGATATCTTCCGTGCGCCCTACCCAAACCCGATTCACGGCATCAGCGAAGAGCAGTCCCTGAACGCCATCCGTACCCTGTTCAAGACTGACCTCGCACCGCACCGCACCGCCGCCATCGTCATTGAGCCGGTGCAGGGCGAAGGCGGCTTCTACATCGCCTCGCCGAGCTTCCTGACCGCCCTGCGTGAGCTGTGTGACGAGCACGGCATCCTGCTGATCGCCGATGAAGTGCAGTCCGGCTTCGCGCGTACCGGCAAGCTGTTCGCGATGGAGCACAGCGGCGTCGAAGCCGACATCATGACCATGGCCAAGAGTCTGGCTAACGGCATGCCGCTGTCGGCCGTCGTCGGTACCGCCGAGGTGATGGATTCCTCCGGCCCGGGCTCGCTGGGCGGCACCTACAGCGGCAACCCGCTGTCCTGCGCTGCGGCCCTGGCCGTCATCGACGTCATCCGCGAGGAGAACATCCTGGAGCGCAGCACCCAGATGGGCGAGCAACTGGCCGCGCGTTTCGCCCAGTGGGAAGAACGCTTCGCGCATGTCGCGCACTCACGCAATCAGGGTTCCATGGCGGCCTTCGAGCTGGTGGATGCCGATGGCAAGCCGGACCCCGCCGCGACGGCGGCGGTGTGTGCCAAGGCCAAGGAGCTGGGACTGATCCTGCTGTCCTGTGGCTTCTACTCCAACTCCATCCGCGTGCTGGTGCCGTTGACGGTCGAGCCGGAAGTGCTGGAAGAAGGTCTCGACATCGTCGAGAAGGCGCTGGAAAGCCTCGTCTGATCCACGGCCTGTCATGAGACAGACAAGCCAAGCAACGGCCACCTTAGGGTGGCCGTTGTCGTTTCCAGCGCAGCTCGCTGTGTTGGATGCCCCCCCCCTGGGCCAGGACATGCATCGCAGCTGATTGCCCATCTAACCATATAGCCAATCAACCCAAGCAGCCTTTTGTGGTAACTAATTGATTAAATTATGATATTCGCTGAATTTCTGCGTCTTCCCGACCGATTATCGCCATGCCACACGCCATCATGAATGAAGGTTGCCAGAGAGAGCCCTTTCTCATCGGCAGCCCCTCGAGTGACCCCGACCATGACTGACAGCAACGCCCACGACTTCAAACGCAGCATGCAGCAGCGTCACCTGGTGATGTTGTCCCTCGGCGGTGTCATCGGCACCGGCCTGTTTCTCAGCTCCGGCTATACCATTCAACAGGCGGGCCCGGCGGGGCGGTACTGGCCTACCTGATCGGCGGACTGGTGGTCTATCTGGTAATGATGTGTCTCGGCGAACTGGCCGTGCATCACCCGGAACCCGGCGCCTTCAGCGCCCACGCCACCCGCTATCTTGGCCCTGCCACCGGCTATACCGTGGCCTGGCTCTACTGGCTGACCTGGGCCGTGGCGCTGGGGTCGGAATTCACCGCCTCCGCCGTATTCATGGGGCGCTGGTTCCCCGGCGTCGAGCCATGGGTCTGGTGCGCCATCTTCTCGCTGATCGTGTTCGGCATGAACATCGTCTCGGCGCGCTTCTTCGCCGAATCCGAATTCTGGCTGTCGCTGATCAAGGTCGCCGCGGTGATCGTGTTCATCGCGGTGGGGGCCGCCGCCATGTTCGGCTTCACGCCCCTGGCGGGTAACGTCGAGGCGCCGGGCATCACGCGTATCCTGCAGGAGGGGGTATTCGATCACGGCGTGATGCCGATTCTGATGACGCTGCTGGCTGTCAGCTTCGCCTTCTCCGGCACCGAGCTGATCGGCATTGCCGCAGGCGAAAGCAAGAACCCCGAGAAGAACGTGCCGCTGGCGATTCGCGCGACCCTGTGGCGGCTGATCATCTTCTTCATCGGTACCATCATCGTCATCGCCGCCCTGTTGCCGCAGGACAGCGCCGGCCTCAAGGAAAGCCCCTTCGTGGCGGTCTTTCAGCTCACCGGTATTCCCTACGCAGCGGATATCATGAACTTCGTGATCATCACCGCGCTACTGTCAGCGGCCAATTCCGGCCTCTACGCCGCCTCGCGCATGCTGTGGACCCTGGCGGACCAGAAGACGCTGCCGCGTGTGTTCAGTCGCGTCAATCAGCGCGGCATTCCGGTGCCCGCCCTGCTGATCACCATGCTCGGTGGCCTGCTGTCACTGCTCTCCAGCGTGTATGCCGAGGACACCCTCTATCTGGCGCTGGTGTCGATTTCCGGGCTGGCCGTGGTCCAGGTGTGGATGGCGATCGCCGCCAGTCAGTTCAGCTTCCGCCGCCAGTGGCTGAAGGCCGGCCATAGTGCCAGCGAGCTGACCTAGCGCGCGCCGCTGTATCCCGTCGTACCGATTGCCGCCTTCCTGTTCTGCGCGCTGGCCTGCATCGGCATCGCCTTCGATCCCAACCAGCGCATCGCGCTCTACTTCGGCGTGCCCTTCGTGGCGCTGTGCTATCTGGTCCACTCTCTGACCCATCGCACGTCTGCCGACGCCGCGAATTCCCCGACTCCACAGGAGGCCCTCGATGCCCGCTGATGCCACCCGCAATCCGCTGAGCGCCATCACCGCGCGCCAGCCCTTCCTGATCGTCGATGGCGCCCTGGCCACCGAACTTGAGCGCGCCGGGTTCGATCTCTATGACTCGCTGTGGTCGGCCAGAGTGCTGGCCGATGAGCCGCAGGCGATCGTCGATGTGCACCGCGCCTACTTCGAGGCCGGCGCCGATGTCGCCACCACCGCCAGCTACCAGGCAACGCTCGAGGGCCTGATGGCGCGCAGCCTGAGCGAGACCCAGGCCAGCGCGCTGATCCAGCGCTCCGTGACCCTGGCGGCGCAGGCCCGCAGCGAGTACCTGGCTGCGCACCCGGAGCGTCTGGACTGCCCGCCGCTGGTCGCGGCCTCCGTCGGCCCCTATGGCGCATATCTCGCCGATGGCTGCGAATACCGTGGTGGCTACGCGCTGGACCGCGCTGGTCTGCGCGACTTCCACCGTGCCCGTCTCGCCACGCTGCTCGATGCCAAGCCGGACATTCTCGCCGTGGAGACGCTGCCGTGTGCCGAGGAAGCACTGGCCGTGTGTGATCTGCTGCGCGATGACTTCCCCACGGCGCGTGCCTGGATCGCCTTCAGCGCGCGCAATGCCACCGAATTGAGCGACGGCACGCCGATCCGAGACGCCGTGCGCGCCATCGCCGACTGCGAGCAGGTGGTCGCCATCGGCGTCAACTGCACCGCGCTTGAGCACATCGAATCGCTGGTGCGTGAGATTCGTGGCGAGACCGACAAGGACATCGTCATCTACCCGAACTCCGGTGAGGTCTATGACCCGATCACCAAGACCTGGTCTGCCGCCTGTGCCGTCTCGGCTGATGACGAGGGCCAGGGCGTTGAGCACGGTTTTGAACACGGCTTTGACCACGACCATGATCTCGCCGGCTGGACACCGCGCTGGCTGGCCGCCGGCGCCACGGCGATCGGTGGCTGCTGCCGCACCGGCCCGGACGACATCCGCGCCCTGGCGGACCTGCGCAAGGCGCTGAGTTGATTGAGGCACGGGGCTGATACGAACGCTGAGTACGCCGCAGTGAATACGCAGCACTGAGCTCCAAGTACTGAACTCGAAGTGTTGAACTCCAAGCACTGAACACGAACGCCCTGTCCGGTCATGTCGCATGATCGGTCAGGGCGTTTTCGGTAGCGTCCCGCGCCCCAAATCGCTAGGATGGCAGGACACTGATGAGCGATTACTCAAAATCATTCCGACATGCTCTCAAGATGGCCGTAGGCTCCCATTGAAGAGCGCGTGAGAGATCAGCAGGAGAATCCCCATGTCACAGCTCGATATCCAGGTCGCCTACGACGTGGTCTGCCCCTGGTGCTGGATCGGCAAGCGTCATCTTGATGACGCCATCGCGCAACTCGACTTCAAGGATGAAGTGCGCGTCAGCTACCTGCCCTTCCAGCTCAATCCGTGGGTGCCACGTGAAGGCATGGCGCGCGCCGACTATCGCGCGCAGAAGTTCGGCAGTGTCGAGCGTGGCGTGGAGCTGGATGCGCAGGTGGCCCAGTCAGGCGCGCAGAGCGGCGTCACCTTCCGTCATGCCCTGATGAAGCGCACGCCCAACTCCACCGACGCCCAGCGTATCGTCTGGCGCCAGCAGTCCGCGGGCCTGGCGGAGCGCCCGTTGCTGGAAGCGCTGTTCAGCGCCTACTTCCACGATGGCAAGGACGTGGGCGACCGCCAGGTGCTGGCAGAGATCGCAAGCCAGCACGATGAGAACCTGAGCGTCGAACAGGCGCTGTCCTTCCTCGAATCCGACGCGGGCGAGCAGGAAGTCGCCGCCCAGCAGGAAGCGCTGCGCAACGCCGGTATCCAGTCGGTGCCCAGCACCATCGTCGGCCAGTACTACGTACCCGGCGCACAGCCGGTGGAAGTGCTGGTGCAGATGCTCAACGAGGCACGCGCCCAGCAGACGGATAGATCTGCCTCGCACTGACGCCAAGCGCTGTCACCAAGCGCGAATGCCATGCACGGACAGACGACACGCCCTTCGCAAGGATGGCGTGTCGTTTTGCGTTCAGGCATAAAGGAAAGGCTCATAGAGGCAAATCACGACAACAAGACGACTCACGACAAGGATTGCTGCATGCCGCGCCCCATCATTCTCGATTGTGATCCCGGCCACGACGATGCCATCTCGCTGATTCTGGCCCTGAGTTCAGACGCGCTCGACGTGCTGGCCGTCACCACCAGCGCCGGCAATCAGACCCCCGACAAGACCCTCAACAACGCGCTGCGCGTGCTCACCCTGCTGGGGCGGCATGACATTCCGGTCGCCGGTGGTGCGCCCAAGCCGCTGGCGCGTGAGCTGATCATCGCCGACAACGTGCATGGCGAAAGTGGCCTGGATGGCCCCGAACTGCCAGACCCCGCCTTCGCCCCCGTCACCCAGAGCGCCATCGAGCTGATGGCCGAGAAGGTCCGCACCTGTGAGCAGAAGGTCACGCTGGTGCCCTCTGGCCCGCTGACCAACATCGCGCTGTTTCTCGCTGCCTACCCTGAGCTGCACTCGCGTATCGACAGCATCGTGCTGATGGGCGGCGCGGCAGGGGTCGGCAACTGGACCCCCGCCGCCGAGTTCAACATCTTCGTCGACCCCGAAGCCGCCGACATGGTGTTCAAGTCCGGCCTGCCCATCGTGATGTGCGGGCTGGATGTCACTCATCAGGCGCAGGTCATGGACGAGGATATCGAGCGTATCCGCGCCATCGACAATCCCGTCGCCCAATGTGTCGCCGAGTTGCTCGACTTCTTCATGATCTACCATCGCGACCCCAAGTGGGGATTCACCGGTGCGCCATTGCATGACCCCTGCACCATCGCCTGGCTGTTGAAGCCTGAGCTGTTCACCGCTGTCGAGTGCTGGGTCGGGGTCGAGACACAGGGCGAGCATATCCAGGGCATGACGGTAGTCGACCGTTACCAGCTCACCGGCAAGCCACACAACGCCAGGGTGCTGTTCGAGATCGACCGCCAGGGCTTCGTTGACCTGATCGCGCAACAGCTCAAGCGCTATCAATGACTACCGATGACTATCGATGACGACCGCTGATCGCCACGCCAGCGCCACTGCGCCACAAGAGCACGGCCATGGCTTCGACTACGACTACCTGATCGTGGGCTCGGGCTTTGGCGGCTCGGTATGCGCGCATCGTCTGACCGAGAAAGGCTATCGCGTGGCGGTCATGGAACAGGGCAAGCGCTGGACGCCGGACAACATGCCCCGCTCCAACTGGCGTCTTCGCCGCTGGCTGTGGCGACCGATGCTGGGGCTGCGCGGCTTCTTCACCATGAGCTTCTTCCGCCATGTCATCGTGCTGCACGGCAACGCGGTGGGTGGCGGTTCCATCACCTATGCGCAGACACTGCTGGTGCCGCCTGCAAGGATCTGGGACAACGGCCAATGGGCAGGACTCAATGACTGGCATGCGGTGATGCCAGAGCACTACGCCACGGCGCAGCGGATGCTCGGCGTGACGACCAACCGGATCATCGCGCCGGCGGATGACGCCCTGAAACGCATGGCGGAAGTCGCCGGCTGCGAAGACACCTGGTACCCCACCGAGGTCGGCATCTTCTTCGGCCCCGAGGGCGAAAGCGGCACGCCCGCCGCCGGTAGCACCCATCCAGACCCCTATTTCGCTGGCGAAGGGCCTGAACGAAAAAGCTGCATCGGCTGTGGCGGCTGCATGATGGGCTGCCGTCATGGCGCCAAGAACACACTCGACAGGAACTATCTCTATCTGGCCGAGAAGCACGGCGCCAAGGTGCACGCCGAGACCAAGGTGATCGATGTCGTACCGCTCAATGGCAAGGCGGATGGGGCCGATGGCTATGTGGTGACGACGGTGCCCTCCACCTTCGCCGGGCTCTATCTTGGCAGAGGCAAGCGCACGTTCACCTGTCAGTCCATCGTCTTCGCAGGCTCGTCGCTCGGCACCCAGGAGTTGCTGTTCCGCCTTAAGGACAAGGGCTCATTGCCGAACCTCTCGGACGCGCTGGGCAAGCGGATGCGCACCAATGCGGAGTCCTTGATCAGTTGTCGCATGCCGGGAAGTCGCGATGACATGTCCAAGGGCATCGCCATTGGCTCCGGCATCCATATCGATGAGCACACCCATATCGAAGCCACGCGCTATCCCGCGGGCTCCGATTTCATGGGGCTGCTGTTCACCGCGATGGCCAGGGGCAAGCCTAGCTGGACACGCCCCTTCTCGTGGCTCAAGGCCATGGCGAAGGTGGTGGCGGCCAATCCGCGCCGCGCGCTGAAATTCCAGCTGCCGTGGGGCTTCGCGAAGGAAACGATCATCTTTCTGTGCATGCAGACGGCAGAGGGCCACCTCGACATGACGCTCAAACGCCTGTGGTACTGGCCATTTCGCAAGGCGCTGGTCACCGAAGGCAAGCGAATACCCACCTTCATCCCCGAGGCGAATGACTTCGTCACACGTGGCGCAGAGGCCATTGGCGCCATCCCCGGCAGCAGCATCCCCGAGATACTCTTCAACATCCCGACCACGGCGCACTGCATGGGCGGCGCGGCCATGGCGGCCTCCCCCGAGGACGGCGTCTGCGATGGCCAGAATCGCGTCTTCCATTATCGCAACATGCTGATCTGTGACAGCTCGATGCTCGCCGCCAACCTGGGCGTCAATCCAAGCCTGACCATCACCGCCTTGGCGGAACATGCGATGAGCCATATCCCGCGCAAGGAATGATCTGCAGAATGCGTGGTGTGGAATGTGCTGATGCAGGAAGTGCTGGTGTAGAGAGAGAGAAAGCGACGGCTGGTATCATTGCCCGCCAGCGCCTCAGGCCAGGTGCCTACAACACGCGGGATCGATCAACACGGGAGCAACAGCAATGAAACGGGTATCACTCTACAGCATGGCCAACTGCCCCCACTGCAAGACAGCCAAGCAATATCTGGAGCAGCAGAAGATCGGCTTCCGCCTGGTGGATGTCCGATCCCCCGCGGGACAAAAGGAATTCGCCAAGACCGGCTTTCGCAGCGTGCCGGTCCTGAAGATTGGCGATCAGTTCCTGAAGGGCTTCAGCGTGAAAGGCTTCAATCAGTTGTATAGGGGTTGAGAGGAGTACTCTTTATGACAGCAGTATCTTCTGGATACAGTTCATTACCCTGACAACCGCCTACTGCATGGGCCGGAAACTGAAAATATTTATAAAAACGGCTCTTCGACGCCAGGTGTGGAATTAGTGCCCTAGAATGGTCCAGGATATGGGGCCCCGAACAGACTGGAGAATTGACATGGATGGTACTCAGATCCTGACCCTTGGTTTGGGCTTGCAAGCGCCTTGGAAACTCAAGGACCAGCATCTGGATACCACGTCATCTCCGCATCGTCTCGAGCTTTACGTGGAAGCCGACCGGGGGAGCCTTTATGCCTGCCCGGAATGCGGCAAGGCATGCCCGGCGCATGACTTTGCCGACAAGTCCTGGCGACACCTGAACTTCTTTCAGCATCATTGCTATCTCCATGCCCGCGTTCCTCGCACCCGGTGTCCAGAGCACGGCGTCAAGCGAGTCGAGGTGCCCTGGGCTCGCCCTGATAGTGGTTTCACACTGTTAACAGGCTGCCATGTCGTTGGTCAGGGAGATGCCTGTGCTCGCCGTCTCTCGGCAATTGGAAGTCACTGACAAGCGTCTGTGGCGCATCGTGCATCATTACGTAGGCCGCATGCTGGGAGACCTGGATCTTTCTCAGGTTGCCAATGTCGGGGTAGACGAAACGGCATCACGTCGAGGGCAACGTTACGTCACCGTATTTCTCGATATGCAACGCCAACAAGAGCCGGTGATCTTTGCTGTCCAGGGACGTGGCAAAGAGACGATCAAGGCGTTCAGCGCCTTTCTCGAGGCACATGGCGGCGCCCCGGGCAATGTGGTTGAAGTCGTGTGTGACATGTCTCCGGCCTTCCTCAATGGCACTGCGAAACATCTTCCTGATGCTCGAGTGACGGTTGACTGGTTCCATATCGTGCAGACGTTCACCAAGGCGTTGGATGAAGTGCGTAAGCGGGAACGTCGAGAAAAAGCCCATCCCAGGGCCCTGCGCTGGGCAGTGCTGAAAAGCATGGATAACCACAACCTGACGGAAAAGCAGCTGGTCGCCCTCCGGGAGCTGGTTGCTGACCAAAGGGCTACCGCGAATGCATGGATCATCAAGGAAAAGCTGAGGTGGATTCGTCGCGCACCGACAGCGCGCGGGGCTCGTTGGCGCATCACGAATTACCTCAATGTGATGCGTGAGGCAGTCGCCGGCCACACGCTCCTCAAGCCAATGGCAAAAGCACTCAATACGTTGGAGCGACATGCCGACCAGGTTGTGAGGCGCTGGTATTCAGGCCTGACGAACGCATGTCTGGAAGGCATGAACGGCCTCTTTCAGGCTGCCAGATCTCGCGCTCGCGGCTACCGAAACGAAAGCAATTTCATTGCGATGATCTACCTGATCGGCAGCCCCGTGGGGCGCATGCTGGATGAAGCCAAATCCACATGAAACGTCGAAGAGCCACATTGATATCAAGCACCTGCCCCAAATGCCTGACGAAGATCAGAAGCGTTATCTCTACGTCGCGATTGATCGTGCCACTCGGTGGGTGTATCTGGAGGTCAGATCAAGTCAATCTGCAAAGGACACCCAGGCGTTCATGAAGCGTGTGGAAGAGGAGGCTCCCTTCACGATTCGAACCGTGCTCACGGACAATGGTAAATCCTTTACCGATCGCTTCACCGTGGGTGGCGAACGTAAGCCCAGTGGAAATCATCTTTTCGATCAGGAATGTCAGAACCATGGTATTGAGCATCGATTGATCAGGCCAGGCAGACCCCAAACGAACGGGATGGTGGAGCGCTTCAATGGGCGTATCAGCGATGTTCTGGCGACTCGGCGTTATGACTCAAGTGAGGATTTAGAACAGACACTCGAGCGTTATTGCTGGCTCTATAACCACCACATTCCTCAGAAGGCACTACACCACAAAGCGCCTATAGCAGCAATGAAGGAGTGGCAGGTTGAACGACCTGAGCTGTTTACGCAAGCTATAGTCAATCAGACGGAACCCGACATCGCTGGCGCTGGAGATGATCAGTGAATGCCTGGCGGCCAGACCCGCCCAGACGGATGCCGGGGAAAGGCATCCTCCCCGGGAGACGGCAGACTGGAAGGAAACGCTGGAAGACTGGATCCACAACGGGGAAGTTGCCTATCAAAGCCAGGCGGAGATCGCCGCTCGTCTGGGCATGAGCGTGCGCCAGTTGCAGCGCCGCTATCGCGATGCCTACGGCCAGACCATGACGCAGGACCTGAGACGACGACAATTGGTCCGTGCCGCTCACCTGCTTCAGGACCGCAATGTCACGGTGGAGGCCGCGGCCGAAATGGCGGGGTATCGCAGCGCCGCCAATTTCGCCACCGCCTTTCGTCGCCAGTTCGGCGTGCCGCCCAGTCAGCGGCCTGTCATTGACAACAGCGCGGTGTAGGGTGAGTCGACATGCAAGGGGGACGGTCAGGGCAAGGCGCTGGATGTCAGGCGCAAGCGGCAAGGAAGCGAACAAGTCGTGTCATCACTTCCTCTGGCTGTTCGCGATGCGGAACATGTCCGCAGTCGTCGAGAAGATGCAGCTCAGCGCCGCGCCCCGCGTTCTCGGTCAGGCGCGCCGGCTGGGAAGCACTTCCGTACTCATCCTGCGCGCCATGGATCACCAGCAACGGACAACGCAACGCTGCCAGAGAGGCATCGAGACACCAGTCACGAAAAGCGGGGGCCAGCCAACTATCGATCCAGGCGCTGAGCACCCACTCGGTCCTGGAGCCGTGATATCGGGCAAGTCGTGCGCGCTGGTCGGGCTCGGCAAACAGGCGTTGCGCTTCACGGATACCGTTCAGGGTCAGCTCCTCGACCATCGCCTGCGCCGCCAGCGTGATAACAGCCTGACAACGCGCATGATGTGTCGCGGCGCCGGCGATGGCCATGCCCCCGCCGACACTGTGGCCAAGCAGGATGAAGCGCTCCAGCGCGAGCCCTTCGATCACGGCCTGCAAGTCGCCGCGAGCCTCCTGCTCGATGAAATCCAGCGGCATGGGGTGATGGCGTGCCTCCGAACGGCCGAAGCCTGCCCGGTCGTAGGCGATTACCTCGCGTCCGCTACTGACCGCCAGCGTTGCAGGAAAGCCTCGCCACAGCGCCACGCAGCCCAGTGAGTCATGCAGCAGAATGATGGGCGCACGCACTGGGTTAATGGCCGGAACGGCAGGCTGCCATCGGGCCACGAACAACGCACCATACGGGCCTTGCAACCAGTTCTGCTGGCATATGATGTCTTGTGATGTCACATCCATGTCTCCTGTGCCCACCATGGTGGAATCTCCGAGCTGTTGCTCTCAAGACACTGCCACAGCCCGCGCCGGGAAACGCTTAGACATCCTGATGACCCATTGCTAATGTTGGGCGTCGTCGCGGTATGCGCCCCTGTTGGTGTTGGCGGCAGATCGCAGCCGCACGATCGCAAACAGCACGAACGAAAAGCGCACGAACGAAAAGCGCACGACAGAACAAGAACTTCGCCACGCTCTCGCACAAGGACACTGTCATGTCGGTTGACAACATGAAGCTGGAATCCCTCGCCCTGCATCACGGCTATACCTCGGAAGCCACCACCAAGGCCGCGGCGGTGCCGATCTACCAGACCACTTCCTACACCTTCGATGATACCCAGCATGGCGCGGATCTCTTCGACCTCAAGGTGCCGGGCAACATCTATACCCGCATCATGAACCCGACCAATGACGTGCTGGAGCAACGCATGGCCGCCGTCGAGGGCGGTATCGCAGCGCTGGCGGTGTCATCCGGCATGGCGGCGATCACCTATGCCATCCAGGCGCTGGTACAGGTCGGCGACAACATCGTCAGCACCAGCCAGCTGTATGGCGGCACCTACAACCTCTTCGCCCACAGCCTACCGCGTCAGGGGGTCGAGGTACGCATGGCAGCCTTCGATGATTTCGAAGGCCTCGAAGCACTGATCGATGACAGGACCCGCGCCGTGTTCTGCGAATCCATCGGCAACCCTGCCGGCAACATCGTCGATCTCGCGCGTCTGGCCGAGATCGCTCACAAGCATGGCGTGCCACTCATCGTCGACAATACCGTCGCCACGCCAGTGCTGTGCCGCGCCTTCGATCACGGCGCCGATATCGTGATCCATTCGCTGACCAAGTACATCGGCGGCCACGGGACCACCGTGGGTGGCATCATCATCGATTCCGGCAAGTTCGACTGGGTCGCCAACAAGGACCGCTTCCCGATCCTCAACGAGCCGGACCCCTCCTACCACGGCGTCGTCTACACCGAAGCCTTCGGCCCGGCTGCCTATATCGGTCGCTGTCGCGTGGTGCCGCTGCGCAATACCGGCGCGGCACTGTCACCGCAGAGTGCCTTCCTGCTGTTGCAGGGCCTGGAAACCCTCAGCCTGCGCATGGAGCGCCACTGCAGCAATGCGCTCGCACTGGCCGAATACCTTCAACAGCACCCGAGCGTCAGCTGGGTCAACTACGGTGCCCTGCCGGACAGCCCCTATCACGCCACCTGCCAGAAGATCACCGGTGGCAAGGCCTCCGGCATCATCAGTTTCGGCATCAAGACGGACGCGACAGGTGACGACAAGGCCGAAGCCGGGCGCATCGCCGGCGGCAAGTTCATCGATGCGCTGCAGATGATTCTGCGCCTGGTCAATATCGGCGATGCCAAGTCACTGGCCTGTCACCCGGCCTCCACCACTCACCGTCAGCTCAACGAGGAAGAACTGGCCAAGGCCGGCGTCTCGGCGGATCTGGTGCGCATCTCGGTGGGGATCGAGCATATCGACGACATCATCGCCGATGTCAGCCAGGCACTGGACAAGGCGGTGGCCTGACGCGGGAGCGGTTCCTAAACGACAGTCAGGCGACATTGAGGCGCCAACCAGGCAGTCTCAGTCATATCTCAGCGCCCGCGAAGACTCGCTTCTTTGCGGGCGCCTTGTGTTGCGTATCCCGATGACTGTACTTCTCTCAGGCCTGCCAGACCTGCAAAAGACGACAAGAAAGATAACGGTATACATATCGCTGAACCGTTAGGTCGGCGGGACATCCAGACCCAGCATAAATCTGGTTAATACCAAGAATAAAAAATCGAAACTACCGAAATACACGAGCAGAACACACTCTTGGCTCAAGGCGCACACAGAGGCGCCTGTCACGATGATAACAACTCCAAGAGGTGTCCCGATGAAATCCGTCCAGTTGAAGCCAGCCCTGCTGACCACCGCCATCGCGGTGGCCTGTGCCTTGCCGCTGAGCGCCGCTCAGGCCCAGGATATCAAGCTCGGCCACGTGCTGGCGCCCACCCATAGCTGGAACATCGCGGCGGAAGGCTTCGCCAAGGAAGTCGCCGAGGCCACTGATGGCCGCGTCAATTTCCAGGTCTTCCCCAGTGGTCAGCTCGGCAACGAGAAGACCGTCGTCGAAGGCATGCAGATCGGCAGTGTGCCGGCCGGCGTGATCGGCTGTGGTTCCTTCCAGCCGCTGGATGCGCGCTTCGGCATCGTCGAACTGCCCTACTCCTGGCCGGACCGCGAACACGCCTACGCAGCCTATGACGGCAAGCTGGGCGATGCGCTCGAGGACATCGCCGACGAGCACAACATGAAGATCCTGTCGTGGTGGGAGAACGGCTTCCGTCACGTCACCAACAACCGTGGCCCCATCACCACCCCGGAAGACCTCGCGGGTCTGAAGATTCGCGTCACGCCGGACAAGATGCGTCTGGATACCTTCACCGCGCTGGGCTCAAGCCCCGCACCGCTGTCCTTCGGTGAGCTCTACTCCGCGCTGCAGCAGGGCGTGTTCGATGCCCAGGAAAACCCGCTGGCCATCATCTATTCCTCTTCCTTCAGCGAAGTGCAGGACTACGTCTCCCTCACCGGTCACGTCTGGGCACCGGCGTGTCTGACCATGTCCAACTTCACCTGGAACCAGCTTTCCGAGCAGGATCAGGCGGCAGTGCAGAAGAGCGCCGACGAATGGCGTGACAAGCAGCGCGCGATGACCCAGAAGGATGACGCCGAGCTGGTCGCCAAGCTGGAAGAGGCCGGCATGCAGGTCAACGAGGTCGATACCGCGCCCTTCAATGCCAAGGTGCAGGGTGTCTGGGCCGAGTACACCGACGTCTTCGGGCCTGAGCTGATGGGCCTGGTCGAGCAATACCGCAAGGGCGAGTGACGATGTCTTCCGCCACTCCCTCCGTCAAGCCGCTGGCCGTGTTGTGTGCCGTGCGTACCCTGATGATCACCCTCTCACGTTGGAGCTGCCGGGGCTGTCTGGCCCTGGCTGCCAGCGGAGTCGCCGCGCTGTCGGCACTGGTGATCTGGACCGTCTTCATGCGCTGGGTCATGGGTCAGCCGCCGCACTGGGCAGAAGAGTTGCCGCAGCTGGTACTGGTATGGACCACCCTGCTGGCCGCGGTGTCCTGCACCCGCAACCGCACGCATCTGAGTGCGGGCCTGCTGCCGCTGCTGGTGCGCTCGGTGCGTATCCAGCGCATCACCTGCCGCATCACTGACGTCATGATCCTGATCATGCTGATGATGCTGGCCAAGGCAGGCATGGACCTGACCGCCATCACCATGCGTCAGACCACCACTGCGCTGCAGATTCCGGCCGGTATCGTCTATCTGTCCGTGCCGCTGTGCTGCACCGCAATGGCCCTGATCCAGCTTGAGCATCTGTTGAGCCCTTCGGCCATCGCAGCCGAGATTCACGAGACAGATACCACTGCGTCTGACAACGCTTCATCTCGCCAAGGAGATGCCCCATGACACTCGGCGCCCTGGCTCTGCTCGGCGTCTTCGCGCTCGGCATCCTCATCGACATTCCCATCGCCTTCGCGCTGTTGATGTCGGCCCTCTTCTACCTGCTGGCCTTTGGTGCCGCGCCCATGATGGTCTCCGCGCAGCAGTTCGTGGCCGGAATGGAAAGCTTCACCCTGCTGGCGATCCCGCTGTTCGTGCTCGCCGCCCAGTTGATGAACCGCGCCGGGCTGACCGAACGCCTGGTACGCCTGTGCATGGCGATGGTCGGTGACATCCGCGGCGGCTTGGCAGTGGTCGCGGTTCTTGCCTGCATGATGTTCGGCGCGCTGTCCGGCTCCGGCGTGGCGGACGTGATCGCCATCGGCAGCATGCTGCTGCCCACCATGGCCCGCAACGGCTATGACAAGGGCTTCAGCAGTGCGCTGGTCGGTACCGCCAGCTCCATCGGCACCGTGATTCCGCCCAGCATCGTGATGATCGTCTACGGCACCACCTCCAATACCTCGGTGGGCCAGCTGTTCATGGGCGGCATCATCCCCGGCCTGATGCTGACCGTCGCGCTGGTCGGCGTCGCCCTCTACATGTCACGCAAGCATGGCTGGTCGGGCGGTGTCGCGGCCCGTGTGCCCGGCGAGCGACGCCGCGCCCTGCTCAGTGCCATGCCGGCACTGATGGTACCGGTGATGATCATCGGCGGTATCCGCTTCGGGGTCTTCACGCCCACCGAAGCCGCCGCCTCCGCGATTCTCTACGCCATCATCATCGGCACCTGTGTCTATCGCAGCCTGACCTGGCGCGGCTTCCTGGACAGTGTCCGCGCAACCGCCGAGACCACCGGCGCCATCCTGCTGATCATCGGTGCGGCCGGCATGTTCGCCTGGGGCCTGACCTACGAGCAGGTGCCGCAGGCCATCGCCCAGCTGATCGGCGAATTCACCGACAGCCGCATCAGCGTCCTGCTGCTGCTGACCGCCGTGCTGCTGGTACTGGGGTCCTTCATGGAAAGCGTGGCAATCATCATCATCGTGACGCCCATCGTGATGCCGCTGCTGGCGCAATACGGCATCAGCCCGGTGCACTTCGGGGTACTGCTGACCGTCAATCTGGCCATCGGCGCCAATACGCCGCCGCTGGGGATCGACCTGATGGCCGCCTGTCGCATCGCGGGCATCAACGTCAGCGACTCGCTGCGCCCGCTGGGCCTGATGCTGGGCGCGATGCTGACCGTGCTGATGCTGATCACCTTCATTCCGGAACTCGTGCTGTTCCTGCCCAACCTGATGGAGGGCTGAGTGATGACCACCGCCATGGACCACAAGCTTCCCCAGCGCTGGCTGTTCGTGCCGGGTGACGACGACGCCCGTCTGCAGGCCGCCCTCACCAGCGGCGCCGATGCCATCGTGGTCGATCTCGAAGAGTTCACCCCGGCCGCCGGACGCAAGCTTGCCATCAGTCGCTTCGCCGACTTCGCCAGACGCGCCCGTGCCCTGAAGGTGTGGCCGGCCGTGCGCCTCAACCTGCTGGAGCACGGCGGTCGCGAAGAGCTGGCAGAGCTGATCAGCACCACCCTGGGCGATCCCACCGGGACTCCCGCCGCCATCTTCCTGCCCGCCGTCGGGCAACGCGCCCAGCTGGCCGCGCTGGATGACGCCCTCGCCGAGCAGGAAGCCCTGCATGACCTGCCACGGGGCAGCCTGAAGAGCGTCGCGACGCTGGAAAGCCAGGCCGGACTGCTGGCCGCCGAGGAACTGCTCGCCGCGGGCGATGACACGCCACGCCTGCTGGGAGCGCTGATCGGTACCGGGGATCTGGCCACGGATCTGGGCCTGATGCCCGACCAGCCCGCCGCCACCATCACCGAGACGCTCAAGCCGTGGCGTCAGCGGCTGGCGAGAGCCTGCAAGACCCATCGCCGGCTGGCCATCGATGGCCCGTGGCGCTGGAAGCACGGGCTGGGTACCGACCAGCACTGGGCCAATCAGCAGGGGCTGCAGGCGCGTTGCGTCATCTACCCCGAACAGCTCGAGGCGCTTTACGACCTCATGCCCGCTCGCGGCGCTGACCCGATGCCCGTCGACAGCACCGCGCCTCAGACCTGAGCCGCTGCCCTGCTGAGCGCCGCACCGAATTCATTACCGCGTCAAAACTACCGACGTCTCAACACCGATTTCTCAACATCCGAATTCTCAACATTCGAATTCTCAACAACGAGAGCACTCCCATGACTCAGGCCGCGAACACTTCCTCCGCTTCCACTCTGCCGCTGCGCAATGGCGGGCAGATTCTCGTCGATCAGATCCGTCTGCACGGTACCAAGCGTGTCTTCTTGGTGCCGGGCGAAAGCTACCTGCCGTGCATCGATGCACTCAATGAGCACAAGGGCTCCATCGAGCCCATCGTCTGCCGCCAGGAAAGTGGCGCAGGCTACATGGCCGAAGCCTACGGCAAGCTGACCAACGAGCCGGGCGTGTGCTTCGTCACCCGTGGCCCGGGCGCCACCAACGCCTCCATCGCCGTGCACACCGCCTATCAGGATTCCACGCCGATGATCCTGTTCATCGGTCAGGTCGGGGGCGACTTCATCGAGCGCGAAGCCTTCCAGGAAATCGATTACCGCCGCATGTTCGGCGAGATGACCAAGTGGGTCGCGCAGATCGACGACACCTCGCGCATTCCGGAATACATCGCGCGTGCCTATCAGGTGGCACGCAGCGGCCGTCCGGGCCCGGTGGTGCTGGCACTGCCCGAAGACACCCTGTGGGGCGAAGCCCAGGTCGCGGACGTCAAGCCGCACCCGCGTCTGGCCACCTACCCGGGTCAGCCGCAGCTCGATGAGCTCAAGCGCCTGCTCGCGACTGCCGAGCGCCCCTTCCTGCTGGTCGGTGGCAGCGGCTGGACCCGCGATGCCCAGGTCGCGCTGGAAGGCTTCGCCGAGCGCTTCGATATCCCCACCGGTGTCGCCTGGCGCCGTCTGGAGTGCGTCGATGCCGAACTGCCGCAATTCGCCGGTCACGTCGGCATGGGCATGCATGATGCGCTGCGTCAGCAGCTGGTCGAGAGTGACCTGGTGATCGCCGTCGGCACCCGTATCGGCGAAGCCACCAGCGAAGGCTACAGCTGGATCCAGTCGCCGGTGCCGACCCAGAAGCTGGTGCACATCTACGCAGACCCGGAAGAGCTGGGCCGCGTCTATCAGCCGACGCTGGCCATCAATACCGACGTCAACGGCTTTGCACTGGCGCTCTCCACCCTGTCCCCGGATAGCGCGCCGCGCTGGTCCGGCATTACCCGCGAGGCGCGCGCCGCCTATCTAGCCACGCTGGAAGAGCAGCCGTCGCCGGGCCCGCTGAGCCTGGACAAGGTCAGTCTGACCGTCGACCGCATTCTCGATGGCAAGGGCTGCATCAGCGTCGGCGCCGGCAACTACGCGCTCTACGCCCACCGCTATGTGCGCTTCCGTGGCCTGGGCAGCTCGCTGGCCCCGACCGTCGGTTCCATGGGTTACGGCCTGCCCGCCGCCATTTCCAGCAAGCTGGAGTTCCCGGAACGCCCCGCTGTCTGCTACGCCGGTGATGGCTGCTTCCAGATGAACCTGCAGGAACTTGGTGTGGCGCTGCAGTACCGCCTCGGCGTCGTGGTGCTGGTGTTCAACAACGGCATGTGGGGCACCATCCGCGCCCACCAGGAAAATGACTTCCCGGGCCGCGAGATCGCGCTGACCTTCACCAACCCGGACTTCGCCGCCCTGGTCACCGCCTACGGCGGCCTGGGTCAGGTGGTGGAGAAGGACGAGGACTTCGAGGAAAGCTTCACGCGCGCGCTGGAATTTGCCGACCGCGAGCGTCTGCCGGCCCTGATCGAGCTGCGCTATGACCCGGACGGCATCGCCCCGGGCAAGCTGCTCAGCGGCATCCGTGAAGACGCCCTGACACGCAACGACAAGGGAGGTATCTGACATGAGCACATCCACAACTCAAGCGACTCAAGACGTGCTGGACTCCCTCGCCCTGCGCGTCGATGGCAAGCGCCTGTGGGACGCGCTGATGACATTGGCCGAGATCGGCGCGACGCCCAAGGGCGGCAACTGCCGCCTGGCACTCACCGAAGAAGACCGCGCCGGCCGCGAGCTGGTCACCGGCTGGCTCGAGGCCGCAGGCCTCACGCTGCGCGTCGACGAGATCGGCAACATCTTCGCCCGTCGCCCGGGCCGCAATGACAGCCTGCCGCCGGTCGCCACCGGCAGCCACATCGACACCCAGCCCACCGGCGGCAAGTTCGACGGCTGCTTCGGCGTGCTGGCTGGCCTGGAAGTCATGCGCGTGCTGGATGAGCACGGCATCGAGACCGAAGCCCCGCTGGAAGTGGTGATCTGGACCAACGAGGAAGGCAGCCGCTTCGTGCCGGTGATGATGGGGTCCGGGGTGCATGCGGGCCTGATTCCGCTCGAGAAGGCACTGGCCGCCACCGACCGCGACGGCGACAGCGTTGCCGCGTCACTGGCGCGCACCGGCTATGCCGGCGACGTGCCGGTGGGCAGCCACGATTTCGGCGCCTATTTCGAGGCGCATATCGAGCAGGGCCCGGTGCTGGAGCAGGAAGAGATCACCATCGGTGCCGTCACCGGCTCGCTGGGTCTGCACTGGTTCGACGTGGTGGTCAGCGGTCAGGAAGCCCACGCCGGCCCGACACCGATGCCCTACCGCCGCGATGCGCTCAAGACCGCCTGCGCGCTGGTCAGCGACATCCTGACGCTGGCCGATGCCTATCAGCCCAACGGTCGCGTCACCTGTGGCGAATTCAATGTGCATCCCAACTCGCGCAACGTGATTCCGGGCCAGGTGCGCTTCAGCGTCGACCTGCGCCACCTGGAGCCGGCGGTGCTCGCCGAGATGCACGACCAGCTCAAGGCGCTGTGCCTCAAGCATCACACCGCCAACCAGAGCGACAGGCAGCGGGTCGATGTCGAACTGATCGAGGTCCAGCACATTCCACCGACGCCCTTCGCGCCGGAACTGGTCGAGATGGTGCGCAGCGCCAGCCAGGAGCTGGAACTCAGCTTCCGCGACATGGAAACCGGCGCCGGTCACGACGCCGTGCAGATCGCCGGTATCAATCCGGTGGCGATGATCTTCGTACCCTGCGAAGACGGCATCAGCCACAACGAGAGCGAGAACGCCGAGCCTGCCGATCTCGAAGCCGGTGCCAACGTGCTGCTGCTGGCGATGCTCAAGCGTGCCGGTGTCGTCAGCACCAGCTCTGGCAATGACGAAGCCAATGCGCCCCACAACACCGTGGAGAACGCCCAATGAGCGCAACCACTGCAACCTCCGTTCCGCTGACGCATGCCGACTGGCAGCTGCGCGCCGCCGCGCTGACCTTCGAGACGCGTGCCTTCATCGACGGTGCTTATGTGGAAAGCACCGGCTGCGACACCTTCCCGGCGTATAACCCGGCCACCGGTGAAGTGCTGGCGCATGTCACCGCCTGCACCGAGCAGGACATCGACCGCGCCGTGATGGCCGCGCGTCGCGCCTTCGACTCCGGTGTCTGGTCACGTCAGTCCCCCCAGGCCCGCAAGGCCGTGCTGCAGCGCTTTTCCCAGCTGATCAGCGACAATGCCGAAGAACTGGCCCTGCTGCAGACGCTGGAAATGGGCAAGCCGATCGGCGACAGCCTGGGCTTCGATCTGGCGGAAACCGCGCGCTCGGTGGCCTGGTACGCCGAGGCCATCGACAAGCATTACGACGAGATCGCGCCTACCGGCGAGAACGTGCACGCCACCATTACCCGTGAAGCGCTGGGCGTGGTCGCGGCGGTGGTGCCGTGGAACTTCCCGCTGATGATCGCCTCCTGGAAGTTCGCGCCGGCGCTGGCGCTGGGCAACAGCGTGGTGCTCAAGCCGGCCGAAGCCTCAAGCCTGAGTGCGCTGCGTCTGGCGGCGCTGGCCGATGAAGCCGGCATTCCGGCGGGCGTGTTCAACGTCACGCCAGGCCTGGGCGCGGTAGCGGGTCAGGCGCTTGGCCTGCACATGGAAGTCGATGCGCTGGCCTTCACCGGCTCCACCGCGACCGGCAAGCGCTTCATGCGCTACGCCAGCGACTCCAACCTCAAGCGTGTGTGGCTGGAGTGTGGCGGCAAGTCGCCGCATATCGTGTTCGCCGATTGCCCGGACCTGGACCAGGCCGCTCGCGCCGCCGCCGATGCCATCTTCATCAATCAGGGCGAAGTCTGCATCGCCGGTTCACGCCTGTACGTCGATGAGGCCATCTTCGATGACTTCATGCCGCGCCTGATCGCCTGCGCCCGTGCCATGCCGGCCGGTGACCCGCTCGACCCGGCCACGCGCATGGGCGCACTGGTCAGTGCGGACCACCACGAGAAGGTGCTCGGCTTCGTCGAGACGGCGCTATCGGAAGGCATGACGCTGCACCAGGGCGGCCGTGCCATCGCCCCCGGCGACGCCACCTCCGGCGGCTGGTATCTGGAGCCGACCATCGTGGAAGGCGGCCAGAACAGCACCGTGATGCGCGAGGAAATCTTCGGCCCGGTGCTGGGCGTGACCCGCTTCAGCGGCGAGGAAGAGGCCATCGAACTGGCCAATGATTCCATCTATGGCCTGGGCGCTGGGCTGTGGACGCGGGATCTGGCACGTGCCCATCGTGTCTCGCGGCGTTTGAAGGCGGGGCTGGTGTGGGTCAACTGCTACGCCGATGGCGATATCAGCGTGCCCTTCGGTGGCGTCAAGCAGTCCGGATTCGGGCGTGACAAGTCACTGCACGCGCTGGACAAGTACTCCGACCTGAAGACCACCTGGATCAATCTGGCCTATTGAGCCGTCGGTCGGCCCTCGAGGGTCGCCCCCGAAGCGCCGCTGCCACCCGGACTGTCTGGTGACAGCGGCGCGGGCCATTCAGAACGCGCTGCAGGACGGGCTCCAGCACAACGTCTTGAACTTGTCTCAAAGGTGACTCAAGTGGCGGGCGTATCACCACCCGGCGCACCGTCACTGGCCAGCACGGCATTCGTGTCCGGCAGTTGCATTTCGAGACCACGATGCAAGCGTTCTTCCAGCGGCACCTTGGCCAGCGCGTTGTGCAGGAAGTCGACAAAGGTGGATTCGGCGGCACTGAAACGCGCTTCACGATGCCACATCAGGTGCAGATCGATATCGGCCACGCCCCCATAGGGTGGCAAGGGCCAGAGCTGCCCTTCGTCGATCTCGCGCCGCACGGTGTGTTCCGGCATGCAGCCGATTCCCCAGCCGGCCAGCACCATGCGGCGGATTTCCTGCAGGCTGCTGGATTGACCGATCACCGGGCCCTGCAAGCCCTCGCGGGCGCGGAACATCGCCAGCGGTGACAGCACGCCATCGAGCTGCTCACTGCCAAAGGAGACATAACGCTCATTGCGCAGCGCCTCCAGCGGCAGATTCTGCTGACCGAACAACGGATGCATGCGACCACAGAAATAGCGGTAGCTCTGGCGCGCCAGCACCTGAGACATCAGCTGCTCGGGCGTCTGCTGGGCCAGACAGATACCCAAGGCCCCCTGGCGCTGCAGCAGACCCTGCTGCACCTCGTGACTGGACATTTCCTGGATCGAGAAAGTGACCTGGGGGAAACAGCGATGAAAGCGCGCGAACACGCTATCAAGGAATCGGCATTCGATGCCGGTGATGAACAGGAGCGAGACATGCCCGGAAATCTCCGTATGACTGTTGCCCACCTCAGAGGCGAGACGCGCCACGTTGGCGTAGATCTCCACCGCCTCGCGATAGACCACCTGCCCCGCCCCCGTCACGCGAAAGCTGTGACTGTCCCGTTCGATCAGACGCTGCCCCAGGCGCTCTTCCAGGCGCTTGAGTGACAGACTCACCGCTGGCTGTGACAGGTAGAGACGCGCCGCGGCCCGACTGACACTTTCCTCCTGGACGATGACGATGAATGTTCTCAGCAGGTTCCAGTCCAGCGTGTCATGTATGGGTCGCATGGTGATTGTTCCTGTCCCGAAAGTGGCGCGACCGGCAAGAGCGCAATGAAACGCACTCTCGCCGACACCCAGATAGCAATAAAGTCAGCACCGCGTCACCGACGTCTGCCCTCGAGTGATATATTCCCTCTCACTCAAGACAGCAATGACGATCAATACAAAATCAATAAAGCGGAAAACACGACGATGTTCGATACCAGAGAAACCTTCATTCTCTCGATCATGATCATAGCATGTGGCGTATTTCTGATGGGGCTTTCGCTCTATTTCTTCCGCCACATCAAGACCTATGATGATTACAATGTCGCAGGCCGTTCCACCTCGACCTTCCCGCTGATCTGTACACTGATCGGTACCGCCGTCGGCGGTTCTACCCTGCTGGGCTTCGTCTCCAAGGGTTACACCTTCGGCATGGGCCAGCTGTGGCTGCCGGTGGGCATGACCTTCGCGGGCATCGCGCTGTACTTCTTCATCGGCAGGATCCACGCCGAAGGCGAGCGCCTCAACATGGTGACACTGGCCGACTTCCTGGTCAGTCGCTTTGGCGAAGGCGTCAGGGTGCCGACCCTGCTCAGTATCCTGTGTGCCTACGCGGCCATCACCGGCATGCAGTTCGTGGCCGTGGCCACGGTGCTCAAGCTGGTGTTCGGCCTGGCACTGCCGGTGGGCATCCTGCTGACCTGGGCACTGCTGACCGCCAAGACATGGCTGGGCGGCCTGATGGCGGTCATCTGGTCAGATGCCATCCTGGGCACCCTGCAGACCCTGGGCATCTTCTTCCTGCTGGTCACCGTCTACTACGCCAGCGGCAGCTGGGAGTCCATCAGCGCGGCACCCATGCCCGAAGGCAACCCTGACTTCCTGAGCCTGACCGGCATTTCGGGTCATGAACTGGCAGTCTACATGCTGACCATCGGCGCCTATCAGTTCGTGCGCCAGGACCTGTGGCAGCGCTTCTGGGCCGCACGCAGCCTCAAGGCGGCACGCACCGGCTACGCCGTCGCCATCGTCTTCACGCTGCTGGTCGGCGCTGCCGTGGTCCTGATCGGCGCCTTTGCGAAACTGGGCCTGGATATCGCGGTGGCCAATTCGGACCTGTCCTTCTACGCCATCATCAAAGCGACACTCCCGCTGCCATTGATGGTCAGCATGGTCGTGGTGCTGCTGGCGACCATCATCTCATGCGCCGATTCGTTCTTCATCGCCGGCGCGTCCTCGATTGCCAACGACATCATCAAGCCGCGCATGAAGGGCCGCGATGATGCCTTCATGCTGCGCATGAGCCGCCACTCGGTGGTCTCCATGTCCTTGATTTCACTGGGCCTGGCACTCTATGCACCGCGTCTGCTCGATATCTGGATTCTCGGCAGCGCAATGCTGGTCTGCGGTGTGCTGGTGCCGACGGTGGTCGCACTGTGCCGTCGCACGCCAGACCCGCGTGGCGGGGTGATCATGATGTGGGGCGGGCTGGCCACCGCCGTGCTCTGGCAGGTGCTGGGCCATCCCTTCGGCCTGCACCCGGTGATGATCGGCCTGCCGGTCTCGCTGGCGCTGATGCCGCTGGCGCTGCGCAAGCCGAGCCTGACTCTCTCGACCGAGTCCGCGGCGCGCTGACTGGCCATGCTGACTCACTAACCTGCCTGGCCAGGATAACGGTTGCACTCAGTGCGTGTCAGACAGTGATGTAATACCCGAGAGCCCCCGTTGCCGAGACTCACAAGAGGTCATCGGCAACGGGGGCTTTCCTGTGTTCAGCTTCATTCACTCGATGATTTATGCCCGCCATTCTACTGACTATCTTCTTGACCAGCTTGCTGAGCGAGCAGATGGCTTCAGGAAGATTTTCGCGATCGACTGCCCACCATCCTTGCGACGACTTGCCTGCCTTTTCTGCCATCAATCGGCCTATTCCCCATCACAATCCCCGCATGTTGTCATGGCACAATACACACATATTTTCTTACATAAATCTGGCAAATACTGCGTATTGAAATTTGAAAGCCCAAAAGGCTGATGATTCGTTGACCGCGAAGGGAGGGCCTCATAGATTGAAGGCGTACCATCACAACAAGAAGCAGGGACAGGTACCGCATGCATCTCCCGGACGCAGCATCATGGTCACGAGAAGTCCCGCATGCACTGCCCCGCTCACAATAACGATAACGTGGATACTGTCATGAAAACCCTCAAGCCCGCTCTTCTGCTCCCGCTGCTCGCACTCCTCCCGGCCACCCAGTCCATGGCCACCGAATTGCGCATGCTGTCCAGTTACGACCAGACCACTGCCTACTCCCGCGAGATTGCCCAACGCTTCATCAAGGAAGTCGAAGCCAACAAGGCCGCCGACCTCACCATCAAGCTGACCGGCCCGGATGTGGTGCCGCCCTTCGAGCAGCTGCAGCCTGTCGCGGCCGGTGTCTTCCAGCTGCTGTATACCCATGCTGCTTACCACACCAACACCACCGGCGTCGGCGCCGCGATGGATGGCGTGGCGGTGAATCCGGAACAGACACGTGAATCCGGCCTGTGGGACATGGTCGATGAGCACTACAACGGCCTGGGCCTCAAGCTGATCGCGATTCCGCCGCTGGGCAGCCACGGCTTCCAGTACGTGCTGAAGGAGCCGATCACCGGGACGCCGGGCCTGGATGGCCGCCGTCTGCGCGGCAGCCCCACCTACACCAACGTCACCAAGGGCCTGGGCGGTACGCCGGTGCTGATGTCCAGTGGCGATGTCTATTCCGCCATGGACCGTGGCGTGATCGACGGCGCGGCCTGGGGCCTGAATGGCGTCAAGGACATGGGCTGGCAGGAAGTCGCCGGCTACTACTCCAAGCCGACCTTCGGTCAGACCTACAACTTCGTGCTGATGAATCTCAACGCCTTCAACTCCCTGTCGCCGGAACAGCAGCAAGTGCTGCTCGACGAAGGCCGCGAGCTGGAGACCGAGATCATCCCGATCCTGGATGAACTGGCCATCGAAGAGTGGAAGGCGCTGGACGAAGCCGGCATGCAGGCCACCGAATTCGCGCCGGAAGACGCCGAGCGTCTGGATGCCCTCGTTACGGACGGCATCTGGCAGCTGGGCATCGACAAGACCCCGGACACGGTGACCGCCATGCGTGAACTGGCGATCGAGAAGAACCTGACCACCGTCAGCGAGTAAGGAATCCACCATGCTAACCCTGCTTGCACGTGTGCATGACGGCGTGACGCGAGCAGGCTTCCTTCTGGGCGGTGTCACCTTGTGTGGCATCGTCCTGTGCTTCTGGCTGGAAGTCATCGCGCGCTACTTCTTCAACTCGCCCACCCTGTGGTCCGGCGCGATGGTGGCTTATCTGCTATGCCTCTCGATTTCGCTGGCGACGCCGGAACTGGCACGCACCCATGGCCATATCGCCATCACCGTATTGCCGGAGCGCCTCGGCCCTACCGCGCGCGCTTTCTATGATCGTCTCCTCGCCCTGGTGACCGGCGCCGTCTGCGCCGTGGCCGGTTGGATCTGCGTGCAGGAAAGCCTGCGTCAGTTCCAGTATCACACCACCACCGCCATGGGCCTCGATATTCCCAAGGTCTGGGTCTCCAGCTTCATCGCCTACGCGATGATCAGCGCCGCCCTGTACTTCCTGCGCCACGCCTTTAGCCGCTCGACTAGCCGCGCGACGCCTTCGGCGACCGCCGACACCAGAAAAGGACCCTGAGTCATGGAATGGTATACCTCTCTGGGCCTGGCCATCGCCTTGCTGATGGGCCTGTTCGCCCTCGGCATTCCCGTCTTCGCCGCCTTCTTGACCATCAACGTGCTCGGCACGCTGTGGTTGATGGGCACTGCCGGTTTCGGCATGTTCGCCAACAGTGTCTACGACAGCATGACCTCGGAGACACTGACCACCATCGCGCTGTTCGTGCTGATGGGGGAGCTGCTGTTCCGCTCCGGCTCCATCGATGTGATCTTCGACTCGCTGGATGCCCTGATGGGCCGCATGAAGGGGCGCCTCTATTTCTTCGTCGTCGCCCTCTCGACGCTGTTCGGTGCCCTGTCCGGCTCGGCGCTGGCCGTGACCGCCATGCTCAGCCGCTCGGCGCTGCCGACCATGCAGGAGCGCGGCTATGACGACAGGCTGTCCATCGGCCTGATCCTGGGTGGCGCGAGTCTCGCACCAATCATCCCGCCAAGCCTCTTGGTGATCATCATCGGCTCGATGGTCGATGTCTCCATCGCACGCCTTTTGATCGCGGGCATCCTGCCCGGCATTCTGCTGGCCGCGCTGTTCATCCTCTATGTGAAGGTGCGCATCACGATGGACCCCCGCCGCGCGCCGCCCGTCGATGAAAGCGGGGGAGGCACGGCCCGGGAAAAGCGCCGTGCCGTGATCAACATGCTGCCGTTCACCATCATCATCTTCGCCGTGCTGGGCCTGATTCTGCTCGGCATCGCCACGCCGTCCGAATCCGCCGCCACCGGCGTGCTGGGCTCGCTGGTGGTCGCGGCTTACTATCGCAAGTTCTCGTTCAAGATGGCCGGCGAGGCGGTGATGTCGTCGCTCAAGGTCAGCACCATGATCATCCTGATCCTGGCGTGTTCGAAGCTGTTCTCGCAGCTGTTGAGCTTCACCGGCGCCACCAGCGGTCTGGTGAGCAGCGTGACCGGGCTGGATCTCGATCCGGTGTGGATGCTGCTTATCCTGATGCTGATTCCGCTGATCGCCTGCATGTTCATCGACCAGATCGCCTTCATGATGGTGGTGATTCCCATCTACGCGCCGCTGGTCAAGCTGTATGGCTTTGATCCGGTATGGTTCTGGACGCTGTTTTTGATCAACATCTCGGTGGGCAGTCTGACCCCGCCCTTCGGCTACAACCTGTTCGCGGTGAAAGGCGCCGCCCCCGCGACGCCAATGCAGACCATCTACGCCGCCGCCTGGCCGATCGTCATCTGCTTCCTGTTCGCGATGCTGATGCTCTACTGGGCCCCGTGGCTGACGACCTTCCTGCCCAGCCTGATCTGACCGACCACGACGAGAGACTTTCATGTACCAACTCAATGACATGCCAGCGCAGGTCGCGCCTGAACGGCTGGAACAGCTCAAGCAGTGCGAGACGGCCACCATCGGCCACTTCCACACCCGGGGCTTCGTCGATCCGGCGATTGCCAGCATGCTGCCCGAGGTGCGCATCGCCGGTACCGCCATCACTGTCTCGCTGCCGCCGGAAGATGGCACCCTGCTCAACCATCTGATGCGTCTGGTGCGCCCGGGCGATGTGCTGATCGTGCATCGACAGGGCGATCGCCACCGCGCCTGCTGGGGCGGCGTGATGACCACGGTCGCCTCGCGCCTCGGCGTGGCCGGTGTGGTGATCGACGGCATGGCCACCGATGCGCTGACCATTCGCGACAAGCAGTTCCCGGTCTGGAGTCGCGGCGTCGCGTCACTGACCACGCGCTTCGCCGGAATCGGCGGCGCACTCAACGTGCCGGTCAGCATCGGCGGCGTGGTCGTCAATCCGGGCGATGCCATCCTTGCCGATGAAAGTGGCGTCATCGTCATGGCGCCCGAGGAAGTCTCGGCCATCGCCAGCCACGCCATCGAGGTGCAAGAAGCCGAAGACGTGCTGCTGGCGAAGATTGCCGACGGCGCCTGCCTGCCAGACCTCACTGGTTCCAGCAAACTGATCGAGGAAGTGAACGCACGGTGTTGATCCCCTCGCTTGATGCCCTTGCGAGACGCTGTTTCTTTAGAGAGATGCTGAAAGCAAAAAAGGCCACCAGATCGCTCTGGTGGCCTTTTGGGTTCTGACACGGTCTGTAAGACACGGTCAGTCCGACACGGTTGTAGGACACGGGCTGAGGGCTGCCCATCACTGATGGGTGATCACCGCCTCGCAGCTGACCGGAAAATTCAGTGAATTGGCGATGAAGCACAGCGCATGCGCCCGGTGGTGCAGCTCATGGGCGAGCGCGATATCGTCACCGGCGGCCAGCGTGATCTCGGGGCGCAGCACGATGGAGGTGAAACGTCCCGCCTCGCCCTCGTTCTCTGCCTGACTATTGCCAACAGCGGGCGTGCCTTCCTGCATCGTGCCCTCGGCGTGGTCGTGATAGCTCATGACACGAATGCCGGCCTCGGCACACAGGTGCAGATACCAGAGCTTGTGGCAGGCCGAGACGGAGGCCACCAGCATGTCTTCGGGGTTCCAGCGGGAAGCGTCGCCCCGAAAAGCGGGGTCGGCGGAGCCTTCCAGGCTCGGCTTGCCACTGACACGGGCCACGAAATCACGCTCATAGGCGGTGTAATGGCGGGTGCCATCACCGCGATTGCCGGTCCACTCAAGTTCAACCGAATACTGGTGTCGTCTGGACATCGTTGTCTGCTGCTCTCTGAAGGGAAACCGCGTGCGCGGCATGACGCGCAGTCTGATACTTCTGCCTGATTAGGCATCTGAACATCATCAGCACGCGAGAAGTCATCGTAGGCGGATGATAGGATTGAATCGATCGCACTCTGACAGGATGTCACGCATGGCGTTTGCCGTAACACGCTCCCTTGGGGCAATTCCCGGGCTGGCCGCCGCCGCCCTGACGCTCGGACTGGGCCTGAGCTTGTGCCTCATCACCCCCGGCGCCTCGGCACGCGCCGAAGCCGCACAGTTTCGCCCCACGCCCAAGGTCATCAATACGCTGAGCAGTACCTACGGCTTCGTCATCGCCCAGGACATCACCCTGTCACGCATCGCCGAGGAGTATCCCGGCCTCGCGCCGGATGCAGAGCTTGCCTCCGCCTATTTCGACAATGCCTTCCCGAACATCACCCATCGCCTGGCGGACAACCTCGCCACCTTGATGGGGCGGGAGCACGCACGCGAAGTGCTGGATGGCATCCGCCGTCAGATAAAGACGCAACTGGATTCGCAACTGACCACCGACAAGCTGACCAGCGACTTCGCGGCCCGCTTCATCGAGGCCATTCATCTGCGCGCCCAGGGGGAATACCTGCCCTCGCCGTTCAAGGAATTTCTGCTGGCGACCAAGTATCAGATCGAGCCGGTGTACGAGCTGTACGACGGCTATTTCCAGCAGTTCCACACCAAGGGCCATCCCAAGTCACTGGGCATCAGTCTTGCGCTGCACCTGCCCGCCTCGTGGTCTGCCGCCGAGGGACGCCTGCCGCATATCGTGCAGAAATGGCAGAGTCAGGCGGGTACCGGCACCGACATGATCATCCTCGAAATCTATGACCTGCATGGCGAGACTGTCAGCGACGCGCAGCTCAAGGTGATGGCCGCCACGGACCAACTGGCGCAATGGGCGCCCATCAACAGCCAGATGCTCGACTCCGGCCTGACCCGAGTGGATCACCGTCAGGTCTACTGGTTCGATATCGCCATGACACAGCGACACCAGGGCATGCCCATCACCTCGCAGACCCGCGAATACGGTCTCTTCCTCGACGACAAGCTGATCCGCCTGCACTGCACCAGCTACCACCCCACCGCCGACGGCACCACCTACGCCAAAGCCAAGACAGACCTCGCCGTCGATGACGGCTTCAGCGAGATCAAGCCGTTGTGTGAGGGGGTAATGGGGAGTTTGGTGGTGATGGAAGGAAGCTGAATTTATAAGCCTTTATAAAAAAGCACAATATAAACAACTATAACAATCATACAGAGACGTATGGATTATCATTAAACAGCACTCCCACCAACAGCCAACCTACAAATCAAGTATGCACGCCCAAAAATTTAATAAAGATTAAACAATAAACTTAAACCACATTTTCACTTTGTTTTTTTAGTTCAAAAAAACAAATATACTTTACAAAAAGTTCCGCCAGATAATGCGCCCTATCAAATAACTTTTTCTTTTCATGTATATCTAAAACCTCACCATGAGCTCGGTTATTCCTCTCCTCGCGCAATGTATTGAGGTGATAACCTTTGGTCACCACCCTTAATTTTACTGCGCAAGTTATCATACTAACCAGATTATTAAGCTCCTTTGAACTGACTTGGGAGGGATCCTTTTCTCTTCTTATATTCAAATAATCCCTCAAAGAGTTTTCAAATATCAAGCCTAGCTCGCCTAGTGCAATGTCAACGTTAGAGATTGTTAAATGACCGAGTGGCCTAGCTAACTTATTCTTAACTTCATCATTTGCTCCATATTGCGAAGGGTCTATTTTAATACTTATATCAGGCTCGTAGTGTTTATATACGGCGTAATGCTTCCCATTATCAGAGTATTGCTCTATGGAATCCATCTTTTCTAAATACTGATAAAATGTTGGCCTAAGGCAACTCACATTCGATATAACCATGTGATACAAATCACCTTTTAGTATTGGCTCATTAGGCCTTGCATAAAGAATAGATTTAACTTCATTTTGAACGAGATCTTTTAACAAAACCTTTTTAGTTTCTACATTTTTTATTAACTCATCAAGTAAACTTAGGTCTGGGCAAAACACCTCCTTACCACGGCCAGACTCTCGATCTCTAAGCTCAATAGCTTCTAACGATCTTAACTTTTGGCGTGCACTCACTTCGGAGCAACCTAAAGACTTAGCCACAATAGAGATGAGTGTAGCAAAAGGCTGAGGATTTTCTATTTGCAGCCCCTCCTTTACTGCTAGTGCAAAATCATGACTAGAAATTGATTTTAGCCGCTTAACTTTTGGTGATGGCTTAATGCGCCAAGAATTTAGAGCAAATAACCTACGACCTACCCTAGCAAACTTAGAGTCATCATTTAAATAAGTAACCACGGATTTTTCAGAAGCATAAGGGCGTATTTCTTTCAACTCACTAAGAATATCTGCATATTCCATTGGCTTGCCAGTACGATGGAGGATTCTTTCTAATGCCTGAACTATTGTTATATTTTCAATATCTGAACTGGATGATAGACCCCAAAAGCCACTTTTACCTACAGGTATGAATCTATCATCGGCTGTTAGCTGATTAGTCACATTGGTTTCGGATACTGGTGCGTACGCTTTATCATTTGTGCTACTAAGTAAATTAATTTCTCTACATAGCTTGGAATAATGCATAGGCTGCTTGACTGAATCCAACACTCTAAAAGCCTTATCAGCAGCGCTTCTCAAATAAGAAATTTTAACTCTTACAATATCGCTTACTTTTTCAAATTCTAGCACCGATTGCAATGCAACTTCTAAGCTATCATTCTCGATAGATTTGTTGACTCTTTTCTTAGAAAACTTTTTCGCTAATATTATTACATCAAACGTAGATAACCCCTCAGTATAATCAAACACGGAATTGAGTGCCATAAACATCAACTCAATCTCTTCCTTAGAATAATTATCTTGTGAGCACCAAGAGTCTTTGATAGTGCCTCTGAACCCCGGCACTGCTGTAGGTACTTTACGGTAACCTAAAACCTCCAATAACAAAGACAGATATGAAACATCCAAACTTGAGCCAAAATTTCGACTCAATGTAGATTTCACAACCTCTTCAGATATTATTGGAGAGTACTCTGAAATCTCACTCTCGAACGCATTGAAGTTATCAACAAGCTTTTCGCAAATTTTCCATTTCTTGGGCTGGATCTCGCCTTTCAAAATTCCCTTTAGCTCTTTTATACCTTTAGCCTCAACTTGACGAATTCTTTCCCTAGTGACATCGTAAAAAGTACCAATCTCCTCTAAAGTGTATTGTTTAGAATCCATCAAACCAAATCTCTTAACCAAGATGTCAAGCATCCTATTGTCACTATTTTTTATTCCTTTTTCTGAATAAAGAGTAACAAGAGCAGGAAAGCATTCAACTATATTACCATCACTGGCAGCAAAAAATGTCTCTCTAGGATCATTCAAACTTTTAACTAGCTCTAGCGAAAGACTATTAATCTTCTCTACAAATTCTTTAGAAGCAAGAGCTGATTCATTGACTGTCTTAGGGCCTACTCCTGACTCACTTGCCAATTCATACAGAATAAAACGAATTGCATCATAAGAATTTTCAATATTTTTAGACAAGACCAAGTTTAATGCACGCTTAGGTAGTCCAATTACACGAGGCTCAACCAAATATGCCTTATCACGATTTAATTCCAATTCATTTATTAAAGCTTCCATGCCCCACCCCCTTAACACAAATAGCCACTATAAACTATAGCAGAACAATAACATCAAATATATATTTCGCAATTGCAATACTTATCCAACAAGCTATACATAGCCAGCAAGTTTAATATACATTATTTTTACCAGCCTTATCTGTTCATCTTCTTGATTTTTCTCACCACCGACGGCTGACTGATCCCTGCCCTCTTGGCTATCGCATAGGTACTGGGCAGCTCCGCCGCCATCTCGTGTAACCATTGTGCTTCGATACGTGCCAGGCCTTCCTTGAGGGTTTCGTTAGGGCCAAGTTTGGGGACTGGCATAGCTACCGCCCCCTCAGCGGCAGGCGCTGAGAGGGATTTGTCACTATGTAAGGTATCGGCAGTGGGAAAACTATCATTAACGCCTATTTCATTGGATTTTTCATTACTGAAGCCAAATGAATTGCCTAGTCCATTAGCGTTATTCGTGGAACAAGTGTTGAGCAGTGTTTTTACTGAGTCGCTGTCGATGACATCACTGGGGGCGCTGAGCCAGGCGCGTTCCAGCCAGTTTTCCAGTTCGCGGATATTGCCGAGCCAGTCCTGGCGCATGAGGATGGGCCATAACGAGGCGTCGAGGAGTTTGCGGCGACCATGACGTTGATTGAGGCGAGAGAGGTGTTGCTCGATCAGGGCGGGAATGTCTTCGCGGCGTTCGCGTAGCGGTGGCAGGCTGACGGGGAGCACATTGATGCGGTAGTAGAGGTCGAGGCGGAACTGTCCCTGCTCCACGCGGGCGGCGAGGTCTTGATTGGTGGCGACGACCAGCCGAAAGTCGGCGCGGCGGGTGGTGGTGTCGCCCAGGCGGGTGATTATTCCGTCCTGAATCACCTTGAGCAGCTTGGTCTGGGTGGCCAGCGGCAGCTCACCGATTTCATCGAGGAACAGGGTGCCGCCTTCGGCCTGCTCCATCAGGCCCGCCTTGCCACGGTTACCCGCGCCGGTGAAGGCACCGGCCTGATAACCGAACATCTCGGACTCGAACAGGCTTTCGGGAATGGCGCCGCAGTTCACCTCGATGAAGGGGCCGTCGGCGCGTTGGCTCCAGCGATGCAGTTGATGGGCGAAGGCCGTCTTGCCGACCCCGGATTCGCCCAGCATCAATACCGTGGCGTTGGTGGGCGCGACCCGCTTGAGCAGCAGCGCTATCTCCCGCATCACGGGGCTTCTGACCTGCAGCTCGCCCAATTCCAGCGCGGCGTCTTCGCATTCCGCCTGCTCGCGCGCGGCCTGCTCGCACAGAGCACGCCCCTGCTGCGCGTCATGGGTGGTCTGCTCAGCAACTGAGCGCGCACTCCCCACCGTCCCCCAGTCACTCTCGTCCGCACTCGCCCCGCCCAGCTCACTGCTCCGCGAGTTGCGGCGCAGGTGATCCGTGAAACGCTGCTGGAGCACAGCATATTCCTGCTGCAACAGCTGGATATCGGTGAGGTCCATCGAGCGGCTGACCACGCACTCAAGCTTGCCCGCGACGAATACCGGATGCGCCTGCGCCACCACTCGCCGCCCGGTGGCGGTGAGCTGCATCATCTGCAGCGCGCGCCCCGTACGCAGCACCTCCAGGCTGATCGATGGCTTGAGCACGCCACTGGCTTCCAGGTCATGCACGTTGGCGGCACACAGCTCCTCGCGGGTCATGCCATAGACCGCCGCGGCGCCGGGGCTGACATCCAGCACCTGGCCATCGGCATTGACCACGAAGTAGTGATCGTGAGCGGTGTCGATGATGGTCTTGAGAATCTGACGGTCGAGCTCTGACATGGCGGGTACCTCATGGTCGAGCCTGTGAATCGGGCGGGGCTTTCTGTGCTTCTTTTCGCAGGTCTTTCTCGCAGCTCTTTCTAACAGCTCTTTCCAGCAGGTCTTTCTCGCACTGCGCTGAAGACAGTCTCGATGATGCCTGAATGTGATCCACAAATGAATCAGTGATCCATTTTTGAATCATCAATGCCGCACTGGTGATCCACAAATGAATCACCCAGCAACCTCCGCCAAATAAAACTCAATAAAATCAATTGACTAAAAATTGGCATGGTTACTGCAATGCTGGAGTATGCGCCAAGGAGGATCGCCGGCTTTCATCACACCGTCCGGTCGGGCGATAAAGCGAACAAACACAATACCCCGCTCGCCGTCAGCGTATCGCGAGCAACTCAAGACCTGGAGAGACAGATGAGCGAGTTCAATCAGCCGCTGGGCGGCAACGACATGCCACGTTTCGGCGGCCCGGCCACCATGATGCGCCTGCCGGCTCAGGAAACCGCGGAAGGCCTGGATGCCGCCTTCATCGGCATTCCGCTGGACATCGGTACCTCCAACCGTCCGGGCGCGCGTCTCGGCCCGCGTCAGATCCGTGATGAATCGCGCATGCTGCGCCCCTACAACATGGCCACCCGCGCCGCGCCCTTCGACAGCCTGCAGGTGGCGGACATCGGCGATGTGCCGATCAACACCTTCCACCTGCCCAAGAGCATGGACATCATCGAGCAGTTCTACGATGAAGTGCTCAGTCACGACTGCGTGCCGCTGACACTGGGCGGCGATCACACCGTCACCCTGCCGGTGCTGCGCGCCATCGCCAAGAAGCATGGCCCGGTCGGCCTGATCCACATCGATGCCCACGCCGACGTCAACGACCACATGTTCGGCGAGCCCATCGCCCACGGCACGCCGATTCGTCGCGCCCAGGAAGAAGGCCTGCTCGACAGCCAGCGCGTGGTGCAGATCGGCCTGCGTGGCACCGGCTACTCCGCCGATGACTTCGACTGGTGCCGTCAGCAGGGCTTCCGTGTCGAGACCGCCGAGATGTGCTGGTTCAAGTCACTCGCGCCGTTGATGGCCGAAGTGCGCGACATGATGGGCGATCGCCCGGTGTACATCACCTTCGACATCGACGGACTGGACCCCTCCGTCGCCCCCGGTACCGGCACCGTGGAAGCCGGCGGCCTGACCATGCCCCAGGGCATGGAAATCGTACGCGGCGCGCGTGGCCTCAACATCGTCGGCGGTGACCTGATGGAAGTCTCCCCGCCCTACGACACCAGCGGCAACACCGCGCTGATGGGCGCGACCCTGCTCTACGAGATGCTCTGTGTACTGCCGGGCGTGCAACAGCGCGACTGATCCACGAACGACCCACGAATGACCTGCTGTCCTGCTGCACCCGCGCCGGGGGCCCGTCCCGCCCTCGGCGCACACAGAATCACCCGACACGATACGGCATGATGCATCACACGATGCACGGCTAGAGCCTGACCATTACAACAAGATCTAGGTGACCCGAATGACAACCAGCATCGACCCGACGGCGGATCACACGCCGTCCCGCTCCAGCCCAAGCGCCGATTCACCTTCAGACAAGGTGCACAAGGGTGAGAAGGCTCAGAAAGAGCTCATCGCCACCCGTCCCGTTCCGCTCACGACTCATGGAGTCATGAAATTCCTGCTGCCGTCATTGCTCGGCGTCAGCTTCTTCCTGGTGCCCTTCAGCACGGGTGACACCATCAATATCGGCATGGGCCTGATGGCCGATTGGCTCAAGGCGACGCTGGGCGGCGCACTACCCGCCATCGCCGTCGCGGTGCTGTGCCTTTCCGTACTGCTGACCGGCTTCGTCAAGCTCGCCAAACCGGCCTGGGCACGTCAGGGCGCGGCACACGAGCTGTTCGATGTCTCGCCGGTATGGTTTGGCATGCGTGCCCTCGGCGCCATCTTCGCGCTGATGACCTACTTCCAGTGGGGCCCCACTCAAGTGACGGCGGCCTTCACCGGCGGCGTGATGCTCAATGATCTCGCGCCGGTACTGCTGACCTTCTTCTTCTTCGCGGCCATTCTGCTGCCGCTGCTGGTCGACTTCGGCTTCATGGAATTCATCGGCAGCCTGGTACGCCGTCCGTTCCGTGCCATCTTCAATCTGCCCGGGCGCAGCGCCATCGATGCCACCGCCTCATGGATGGGCTCCGGCACCGTCGGCGTGCTGATCACCACCCAGCAGTACGAGCAGGGCTTCTACAGCAAGCGTGAAGCGGCGGTGATCGCCACCAACTTCTCGGTGGTCTCGATCGCCTTCGCATTGCTGGTCACCAGCTTCATGAACATCAACCACCTGTTCGTGCCCTTCTACCTGACCGTGGTCATCGCGGGCCTGATCGCCGCCGTCATCGTGCCGCGTCTGCCGCCGCTGTCACGCAAGCGCGATGACTACCACGAGCCGGTCGGCTGCCAGATCAGTGAAGAGAATCAGAGCGGCTGTGGCGTGCTGCGCTACTCACTCGGCATGGCCGTCGCGCGCGCCGAGCATGCGCCGGGCCCGCTCAAGCTGGTGAAATCGGCCTGCTTCAACGTGGCGGACATCTTCCTCGGTCTGCTGCCGGTGGTGATCGCCATCGGTACCGTGGCGCTGATGCTGGCCGAGTTCACGCCGGTGTTCACCTGGCTGTCCTACCCGATGATTCCGCTGCTGGAACTGCTGCAGATTCCCCACGCAGCAGAGGCAGCCCCGGCGACGCTGGTCGGATTTGCCGACATGTTCCTGCCGGCGGTACTGGCCAAGGACATCGACAGCGAACTGACCCGCTTCGTGATCGCCTGCCTGTCACTGACCCAGTTGATCTACATGTCCGAGATCGGTGCCCTGCTGCTCAAGTCGAAGATTCCGCTCAAGCTGTGGGAACTGGTGGCCATCTTCGTGCTGCGTACACTGATCACCCTGCCGATCATCGCTGGTATCGCCCATCTGTTCGTGTTCTGAGCCATCGATTGAACTGCTAGTTGAGCGACGACTCGCACTCGACTGACACCGCTTCGCGACCGACTCCTTTTCCTCATGACTTCAGGGAGCGCCACGGCGCTCCCGTCTGCCGGATAGACTGCCATGACCTGTGCTGAACTCCTGATCCGATTGCTGCGTGACACCTACGGCGTCGACACCGTCTTCGGTATTCCCGGCGTACATACCGTCGAGCTCTACCGTGGCCTGGAACCGGATGCCGATCCCGCCGCGAGCAGCATTCGCCACGTCACCCCGCGCCATGAACAAGGCGCTGGCTTCATGGCCGATGGCTATGCCCGCAGTACCGGCAAGCCCGGGGTGTGCTTCATCATCACCGGCCCGGGGATGACCAACATCACCACCGCGATGGGGCAGGCGCTGGCCGACTCCATTCCGATGCTGGTGATCTCCAGCGTCAATCGCACCGACACCCTCGGCCGTGGCCAGGGGCGTCTGCATGAGCTGCCCAGCCAGCAGCAGCTGGTGTCGGGCGTAGCGCGCTTCAGCCACACGCTGCTCGACACGTCCGCACTGCCGGAAGTGCTGGCCCGCGCCTTCGCGCTGTTCGAGGGCGCCCGCCCGGGACCGGTGCATATCGAGATTCCCATCGATCTGTTCAATGCCGAGGTGGCACTGCCTGCCGGTCGCACCACCCATGACGTCACGCGCCCGCGCATCGGCCGTCTGGCGCCGGACCCGGCCCTGCTCGAGGAAGCCGTGAGCCTGCTGCAGGGCGCCGAGCGCCCGCTGGTGCTGCTGGGCGGTGGCTGTGTCGCCGCACCCGCAGCGGCCCGCCAGTTGGTGGAGGCACTCGATGCCCCCACCGTCACCACCATCAATGCCAAGGGCCTGCTGGGCAGCGCTCACCCACTGGATCTCGGCGCCAATGCCGCGCTGCCTGCGGTACGCAAACTGGCGTGCGACGCCGATGTGGTGCTGGCGATCGGCACCGAACTTGGCGAGACCGACTACGACGTGGTGTTCGATGATGGCTTCGTCATCGGTGGCCAGCTGATCCGCATCGATATCGACCCCGAACAACTGGCGCGCAACCAGCAGGCGACACTCGCCATCGTCGCCGACGCCGGCTTGGCGCTGGAGACCCTCGCCGACCGGCTGACCGGCCTCGAGAGCAACCCGAAAGGCAAGACACCCGGCGCGCAGATCACCGCCGCCACGCTTGACGCCCTCGCGCTGCCGACTGACCCGGCCTTCGCGCCCTACGTGCCGCTGTTCGATACCCTCCAGCAAGTGCTGCCGGAGGCGATCTGGGTCGGCGATTCCTGTGCGACGGTCTACGCTGCCAATCACCTGCTCAGTCAGCCGGCGCCGCGCCGCTACTTCAATGCCTCCACCGGCTACGGCACGCTCGGCTACGGCCTGCCTGCCGCGATGGGCGCCACCTTGGGCCGCCCGGACCTGCCGGTGATCGCGCTGGTCGGCGATGGCGGCATCATGTTCACGCTGTCCGAACTCGCCTGCGCGGTGGAAGAACAGCTGCCGGTGGTGATCGTGCTGTGGCACAACCAGGGCTATGAAGAGATTCGCCGCTTCATGGACAACGCCGGCGTCACGTGCCTGGGCGTCGACATCAAGGCCCCCGACTTCCAGCTGCTCGCCCAGGGCTTTGGCTGCGCCGCCGTCGCGATCGATTCCTCCCGTGAGCTGGCGACTGCGATCAGCGAGCGCGACACAAGCGCCCCGCTGCTGGTGGAAATTGATGCGGCGGGATGGCAGCGCTCAATCGCAGAGTGAGTCCGGCTCGCCACATCGCTCCACTACCTTGCACAATGCCCGCCTGTGACCCTGAGGTGGCAGGCGGCAGGAAACTCACATGTCAGGAATGTCCATGCACAAGCTCGATCATCAGTTCATCAACAATGCGTGGGTCAAGTCCCACGGCGAGCGTCGCCTGGCGGTCACCAACCCCTTCGAGGAAACCGTCATCGCCGAGGTGACGGCCGGCGATGCACGCGATGTGGAGGCTGCGGTCGCGGTTGCCGCCGATGCCTTCGAGGGCTGGCAGGCACTGAGCGGCGCCGAGCGTGCGGTCTATCTGGAGGCCTTCGCCGAGGGGCTGACGTCACGTCGGGAAGCGCTGGTGGAGATGTCGTGTCGCAACAACGGCAAGATTCGCGCCGAGGCCGAGATCGATCTCGATGACGCCATCGGCTGCTACCGCTACTACGCCGCCCAGGCACGCGCGCTGGATGCGCGTCAGGGCGCGGAGGTCACGCATGATGTCGAGGGCTATGCCGCGCACACCTATCACGAGCCGGCAGGCGTGGTGGGACTGATCACGCCGTGGAACTTCCCGCTGGTCACCAGCGCCTGGAAGGTCGCGCCGGCGCTGGCCGCGGGTTGCACCCTGGTGATCAAGCCATCTGAAGTGACACCACTGCCGGAACAGGTGATGGCCGAGATCGCGCTGGAAGCCGGACTGCCGGCGGGCGTGTTCAACCTGCTGCACGGCGATGGCGAGGGCATCGGGGCGCCGCTGACCCGTCATCCGCGCATCGACAAGATTTCCTTCACCGGCAGCAATGTGGTCGGTGAGAAGGTCATGCAGGCCGCGGCCTGCGGCACGCGCGGCGTCTCCCTTGAGCTTGGCGGTAAGTCGCCGATCATCGTGCTCGACGATGCCGACATAGAGGAAGCCGCCGACTGGGTGATGGCGGGTATCTACTTCAACGCCGGCCAGATCTGCTCCGCCACCTCGCGCCTGCTGGTGCATGAGGCCATCGCCGATGAGCTGCACGCCGCACTGGCCAGCCGCATCCATGCGCTGGTGCTGGGTGACCCGCTGGACGCCGCGACCCAGATGGGCCCGATGACCAGCGCCCGCCAGCGCGATACCGTGCTGAGCTATCTGAACGTGGCGCGCGAGGAAGGCCTGACGGCGCTGCGCGATGGCACCCACCGCAGCCTGCCGAACAAGGGCTACTTCGTGGCGCCGACGCTTTTCATCGATGTGCCGGTGACTAGCCGTCTGTGGCGCGAGGAGATCTTCGGGCCGGTGCTGTGCTCGCGCCGCGTCGTCGATGAGGCCGAGGCGATTCGCCTCGCCAATGACTGTGATTTCGGCCTGGTGGCCACGGTGGTCAGCGGTGATGCCAGACGCGCCCAGCAGCTCGGCCGTCGTCTGCGCGCCGGGGTGGTGTGGTACAACAGCGAGCAGTTGCCGCTGGTACAGGCCAGCTGGGGTGGCTTCAAGCGCAGCGGCATCGGCCGTGAGCTGGGGCCCTGGGGCATGGCGGGCTACCTGGAGGTCAAGCACATCATCGGACCAGTGCTTGACTGAACGTATTGGCTGAGTGCCTTGTGTTCAGATGACAAGACGCCCCGCCTCGGCAATCACCGAGACGGGGCGTTTTTCTTCAAGGCTCTTGCTTCAAGGCTCTTGCTCAGAGCTCCTCTTCTTCACGGCTCTCCGTTGAAACCAGGGTCTTCTCCTGTCAGCCAACCGCCGTCGTCTGGCTGATACCGTCGCGCGCGCAGGACTGGTCGCAATGGCTGCCGTGAATGCTCAGCGCCTGCCAGGCATCGAAGGTGCTGAGATAGATGTCGCCACCCAGATTGGCCGGCAGCTCCGAGCACTTGAGGCGGTCCATCACCGGGCCCTTCACTTCACTCAGATGCAGTTGCACGCCAGCGGCGCTCAAGCGCTCATTGATGACTTCCAGGCTTTCCAGCGCCGAGGCATCGATCAGGTTGACCGCCTGACAGGCCAGCACCAGGTGCTTGAGCGAGGGGCGTTCGGCCATCAGCGCCAGCACCGTGTCTTCCAGATAGCGCGCATTGGCGAAATACAGGCTCTCGTCGATCCGCAGAATCGCAAGTTCAGGATCGGTCTCCACCTCATGGCGCTCGACATTGCGAAAGTGCTCGCTGCCCGGCACGCGCCCGACCAGCGCACTGTGCGGCTGGCTGGTGCGCTTGAGATAGAGCCCCAGCGACACGACGATACCGACGATGATGCCGCTCTCCACCCCATGCGCGAGGGTGATGATCAGCGTGACCAACAGCGCCGCACCGTCACCCTTCGAGTAGCGGAAGGTGCGTTTGATCGCCGCGAGATCGATCAGGCTGGTAGTGGCGACGATGATGATCGCCGCCAGCGTCGCGCGCGGCAGCCACGCCAGCCAGTCGGTCAGCCACAGGCTGGCGAGCAGAATGCCGATGGCGGTGAAGGCCCCCGCCAAGGGCGTGGCCGCCCCGGCATCGAAGTTGACCACCGAGCGCGACAGCCCGCCCGAGATCGGCATGCCGCCGCTGATGCCTGCCCCCATGTTGGAGACGCCCAGCGCGATCAGTTCCTTGTCGGGGTCGATGCGCTGACGGCGACGCGCGGCGAGGGTCTGGGCCAGCGCCAGCGATTCGACGAAGCCGACCACGCTGATCAAGAGTGCCGAGAGCAGAAGGCCCGACCAGTCATTGCTGACGAAGGACGGCAGGCTCAGGGTGGGCAAGCCGCCGGGCACGCTGCCGACCAGCGCCATGCCCTGTTCTCCAAATTGCAGCCCCCACGTCAGCAGGCTGGTTAGGATGACAGCGAGAATCGGTGTGGTCTTGCACAGCATGCCCGCCGCGCTCGCGCGCATCCCGAGGGCCATCAGGCCCTGCTTGAGATATCGGCGTGCCAGAATCAACCCCGCCAGGCAGCCCACCCCGATGACGAGTGTCGGCCAGTGCAGCCCCTGCCCGCCTGCCGACAGCGATTCGCCCATGGCGATCAGATTGCCGCCGCTGAGGCTCAGGCCGGTGAGGGGCCCGAGCTGACTGGCGATGATCAGAATGCCCGAGGCGGTCATGAAGCCCGAGATCACCGGGTGGCTGATGAAATTCACCAGCACTCCCAGGCGCAACAGCCCCATGGCGATCAACATCGCACCGGAGAGAAAGGCCAGCAGCAGCGCGGCGGACAGCATCTCGGGCGTGGAGAGCGCTGCGCCATCGGCGCCGCTCATGCCCGCGATCGCCGAGGCCGTCATCAGCGAGATGATCGCCACAGGCCCCACCGCCAGGGTGCTGCTGGTGCCGAACAGCGCATACAGCACCAGCGGCAACATGCTGGCATAAAGACCGACCTGCGCCGGCAGCCCCGCCAGTAGCGCATAGGCCAGCGCCTGAGGCACCAGCATGACGCTGACGATCACCGCCGCCAGCAGATCGCGCCCGAGACTGTGGCGGTCATAATGGGCAAGCCAACCCGCCAGCGGCAGCCAGCGGGCAAGCGGCGTCCCCTTTGCCTCTCGAACCGGCTCAGACATCGCGTGACGCCGGACGCGCCAGCCATTCATGGCCCTTGAGCATCAGGTTCCAGTAGATGAACGGCAGCCCCCGCGCCTTGAGCTGCCAGGCCAGGCGAGTCGGACGCGTGCCGTCATTGACCCACTTGGGGAAGGTCGGCTGCAGTTCGCCGCCGTAGCCGAATTCCGCCAGCACGATGCGGCCGTTCTCCACCGTCAGCGGGCAGGAGCCATAACCCCGATAGCCCGCCGTGAGCGCGCCACCGGTCAGTGTGGCGAGCAGATTCTCCACCACCACAGGGGACTGCTTGCGCACCGCTGCGGCAGTCTTGGCATTCGAGGTGCCGCTGACATCGCCCAGCCCGAAGATGTCTGGATGGCTCATGTGCTGCAGGGTCTCGGGGTCGAGATCCAGCCAGCCAGCGCCGTTCGCCAGCCCGGACTGTGCGATCAACGCCGGTGCCTTCTGCGGCGGCACCACATGCAGCATGTCGAAGGACTGCTCGACGATCTGCGGCTCGCCGCCCTCCTCGGCTGCCGGCACCTCGAAGCGTGCCGTCTGCGTCTCGCCATCCACTCCGACCAGGCGCTGATGGAACCTGACATCGATACCATAGCCCGCGACCGCCTCTTCCAGCGCTGGCACGTAGGCCGGCACGCCGAACATCACGCCGCCGGCGTTGTGGAAGCTGACCTCGAGCTGCGACAGCACGTTCTCGCGCTGCCAGTGATCGCAGGCCAGATACATCGCCTTCTGCGGCGCACCGGCGCACTTGATGGGCATCGGCGGCTGGGTGAAGAGCGCCTTGCCGCCCTTGAGAGACTGCACCAGCTGCCAGGTATAGGGCGCGAGATCATAGCGATAGTTGGAGGTGACGCCATTCATCCCCAGCGTCTCTTCCAGCCCCTCGATGGCGCTCCAATCCAGTTCCAGCCCGATGGCGATCACCAGGCGCTCGTAGCGCAGGCGATGGCAATTGCCAAGCGTGACTTCGTGCGCCTCGGCATCGATGCCGGTGGCGGTATCGCGATACCAGTGCACGCCCTTGGGCATCACCGAGTGCATCGGCTTGCGCGTGAATTCCGGCGTGAAGATGCCGCCACCAACCATCGTCCAGCCCGGCTGATAGCTGTGCTGCTCGGCGGGTTCGACGATGGCGATGTCCATGCCCGGCTGGCGCTTGAGCAGACTGGCCGCCACCGCGATACCGCCGGCCCCACCACCGATGATCACCACCTTGTGGGCGTTGGGTGCCAGACGGTGATTGGCGGTGCGAGTCGCCTGCGTGGCCGAATCAGCGCCCTGATTGTCACAAGGCGTCGTTGCAGAACCCGAAACTGGCGGGGTTTGTGGCGTGCTCTGGCTCATCGATAAGGCTCCCATCGCGGAAATTCGTCCATTTGAGTCACAGAATTACGTAAGCAAGCTACATAGGCAAAGCACTTCAGCAAAGCCGGCATGGCGGCCATCACAGCTGATCAAAAGGCAGATTGAGCGGAATCTTGAGATAGGCGCGCCCGTTGTCTTCCGCCGGCGGCATCTGGCCGGCGCGCATGTTCACCTGCACCGCCGGCAGCATCAGGCGCGGCATGCCAAGCCCGGCGTCACGCTTTGAACGCATATCGACGAAGGCCTGCTCATCGATGCCGTCATGCACATGGATATTGTGCTCACGCTGCTCACCCACCGACGTCTGGCAGCAGAAGCCTTCGCGTCCTTCGGCCGAATAATCATGACAAAGGAAGATGCGCGTGCTGTCAGGTAGCGAGAGCACCTTGTGGATCGAGCGATACAGCGCGCGCGCATCGCCGCCGGGGAAATCGCAGCGCGCGGTGCCGTAATCGGGCATGAACAGGGTATCGCCGACGAAGACGGCGTCGCCGATCACGTAGCTGACGCAGGCCGGCGTATGACCCGGCGTATGCAGCACGCGGCATTCAAGCCCGCCGATGGCCAGGCTGTCGCCCTCTTCCAGCAGGCGATCGAACTGGCGACCATCACGCGCGAAACCCGCCTCGGCGGCGAAGATATCGGCAAAGATGTCCTGCACTTCGCGTATGCGCGCCCCGATCGCCAGCTGACAATCCAGCTTGTCTTTCAGGTAGGCGGCCGCCGACAGGTGGTCGGCGTGAACGTGGGTCTCGAGAATCCACGCCACCTCGAGGGACTCGGCGTCGATATGCGCAAGCAAGGCATCCGCTGAGCGGGTGCTGGTGTGGCCTGCGGGATAATCGAAGTCGAGCACGGGATCGATGATCGCGCACTGACGGGACTGCGGGTCACGCACCAGGTGCGTGAAGGTATTGCTGTCTTCGTCGAAGAAGCTCTCGACCTGGGGGCGCTGTGTTGAGGTTGCCATCTTTCGACCTCCTGCTTCGCTCAAGGATTGATGCCTCAAGCCTACGCCTGCATCGTCAACAACGCAAAAAAGAATAACGTTAAAACCATAAAGAATAACAATAAGGCGATTTCAATAACCTGCTGTTCTAGCGAGATAATTTCTGAGTCGAGGCCGAGCAAGTGCGGCTGCCGGGGCGGCTCTCCCCCAAAGGTATAGCGGATGGCACGCCGCAGGGCAGATAGGCTGATATCGCCAGGTGACACGATTCACCCTTGCACTCTTTAACGATTAACCTCCGCGAATCGCTGTCTTTCCTTCACGCCTCATTGGATGAGCTACGCCATGCCACGCATTCTTCAATGGTCGATCACGGTTGCCCTCGCCGGCTTCCTGTTCGGTTTCGATACCGCCGTCATCTCGGGGGCGGATACCTCACTGCAGAGCCAATGGGGTCTCAGCGATCTCAACCACGGCCTCATCATCATGTCGATGGCCCTGTGGGGCACGGTGATCGGCGCCATCTTCGGCAACTGGCCGACCGATCGCTTCGGGCGCCGTGCCACGCTGATCGGCATCGGTATACTCTATCTCGTCTCTGCGCTGGGGTCGGCGCTGGCCACTGACCCTTATGTGTTCTCGTTCTTCCGTCTGCTGGGCGGGCTGGGCGTGGGGGCCTCGTCCGTCGCGGCGCCCATCTACATCTCGGAAATCGCACCGCGCGAGCGGCGTGGTGCGCTGGTCGGGCTCTATCAGTTCAATATCGTCTTCGGGATTCTGATCGCCTTCGTCTCCAATTACTTCATCGGCTTCACCGACGGTGAGAACTGGCGCTGGATGCTGGGCGTGGAAGCCGTGCCAGCCGCGCTCTATCTGCTGATGATCTGCAAGGTGCCGCGCAGCCCGCGCTGGCTGATCCTCAAGCGCAACGATGAAGCGGCAGCGGCGGAGGTGATCAAACAGATCAACCCCAAGGCCGATATCGCGGAAGAAATTGCCATTATCCGTGGTACGGAAAGCAAAGAGAGCGTCAAGCAACATACTCGCCTGTTCGCCTGGCGCTATCGTCTGCCGGTGCTGTTCGCCTTCCTGATCGCGGCCTTCAATCAGCTGTCCGGCATCAACTTCATCATCTACTATGCGCCGCGCATTCTGGCCGAGGCGCAGCTTGAATCCAGTGCTGCCCTGCTCTCTACGGCAGGCATCGGGGTCATCAATCTCGCCTTCACGATGCTGGGCATGTCCTTGATCGACAAGCTGGGTCGACGCACATTGATCCTGATCGGCTCTGCCGGTTATCTGCTGTCGCTGTGCCTGATTTCCTGGGCCTTCTACCTCAAGGACTTCAGTGCCTTGGGCGGTTATGGGGTCCCGATTTTGATGGCTGTCTTCATTGCGGCGCATGCCATGAGCCAGGGTACGGTGATCTGGGTGTTCATCTCTGAGATCTTCCCCAACAAGGTACGCGCCATGGGCCAGTCCTTCGGCAGCTCCGTGCACTGGGTCTTCGCGGCATTGATCGCGCTGCTGATGCCGACCATTCTCAGCCACTTCAGTGGCGGACCGGTGTTCGCCTTCTTCGCCCTGATGATGCTGCTGCAGTTGGTCTTCGTGCTGTTCTTCATGCCCGAGACCAAGGGTGTCTCCCTTGAGGAACTCCAGGGCCGTCTGATCCGCCCTTCGCGCAAGGAGAAGGAGCTGGAACAGGCCGCGGCACTCGCTTCACAGGGCAACTGAGGCTCTTGACGATCGGGCTTTGAAACCTGACTCGAATAACGCTCTCCAGACGCCGACACCCCGCCCTGTGCGGGGTGTCGGCGTTTGTGGCTCTGGCAGTCATGCCCGTCAGGAGCCCCCGCCGAGCGTCGCCTCACGACATGTGGGAGCGACACCAATGCCAGCACTCCATATGGCTTGCTGCCCTTCTCCTGCGCTGACGCGCGCCAGATCGCTACGTGCAAATAGCGTGGTATCGTCGCCGGCTCAATCGCCAGCCTCATCGGCGATTTTCAGCGCCAGATATCGGGATTATTACGGATATATTCTTTGGTCTCGTCATTCTTGCCAAGCCAATTGAAACAGTGAAAAGATCGCTTCCGAAACGTTTCGGGTAACGATTTCTGCTTACCGTTACCGCCAAGGGAAAAGTGCCATGCCGCCGAACATCACACTCAAGCATCTCGCCAGCCAGCTGGGCCTGTCGGTCACGACGGTCTCACGGGCATTGGGCGGATTCGAGGATGTCAGCGCCACGACCCGTGAGCGGGTGCAGGCCTATGCCAGTGAAGTGGGCTACAAGCCCAATCAGAGCGCACGCCGCCTGAAGACAGGCCGCACCTCTTCGGTGGGCTACATCATGAACGGCGCCCAGGGCGACTTTCGTGATCAATTCAACACCCGCCTGCTGGTATCACTGGGTCAGGCGCTGCACGACGCCGCACCGGAACACGACCTCATCGTTACCACGGTACCCGAGGACCGCGACGAGCTGGATACCTACAAGCGCTTCATCGATGGCGGCAAGGTCGATTCCTTCGTGGTGGCCCGTACCCGCATTCAGGACCCGCGCGTCGACTTCCTGCTCGACAGCGGCATCCCCTTCGTCACTCACGGTCGTACCGGCCGCGCCAGCGAACACGACTGGGTCGACATCAATGCCGCCGACGGCTTCATGCGCGCCACCCGCCATCTGATTGGCCTGGGCCATCGCAATATCCTGTTCCTCAACTTCTTCAGCGACCTCTATACCGCCGTCGAACGTGAGACCGGCTATCTGCAGGCGATGCACGACGCCGGCCTCGCGCCCAGCTCGCGCCATTGCCCGCACGGCTATGCCAGCGCCTATCAGGTCGCCCATGAAGCGCTGTCCGGGGCCAACGCCCCCACCGCCTTCGTGTGTGCCAGCGACATCTTCGCCTACGGCGTGATGGAAGCGGTCAGCGCTTGCGGTCATACACCCGGCGAGGACATCGCCATCATCGGCGCCGATAACCTGCCGCCGCAGATGTACCGCCAGCCCAGCCTCAGCACCCTGGACATCTCGTTCGAGATCGTCAGTCAGGCGCTGATCGAACTGGTGCTGGCACCGCAGGAGGGCTCGCCACGCCATCGCTGCTTCGATTACGACCTGCTGCTGCGCGATACCACTGCCTGAGCACACATGCCTGAGCACACAGGACCATCGACTGACCTCACGACGCCAGACGCCTGACCGCCAAACGCCAGAACGTGGTCAGCGTGACGCCAGAAAAACAATACCCGATCGGGGAGACCTCCATGCGCAAGATGCCAACCGCCCTCGCTTTGCTGGCGCTGCTGGGCAGTACGTCCGCCCTCGCTGACATCACCTTCTTCAGCACCCAGGCCAGACCGCTGGAAGAGGCTCAGCAGATGCGCGAGATCGCGCTGGCACCCTACGCCGAGGCTATCAATTACATGCCGCAGGAGACAGGCACCTTCCTGTCGCGTCTCGAGGCGGAGAAGACCAGCCCCGATGGCGCGCTGGATCTGCTCGGCGGGCTGCACGGCGAACTGGGGTCGCTGACGCCCAGTATTCTGACGCCGCTGAATGACCTGCAAGGCTCGCTTGCGGACACTGGCATCAGCAAGCAGTACATGACGCTGGGCAAGCTGGGCGGCGACCAGCAGCGCTACATTCCGTGGATGCAGGCGACCTACATCATGGCCGCCAACCGCAAGGCGCTGCCCTACCTGCCCGAAGGCGCTGACCTGAACGCGCTGAGCTATGACGAGCTGCTGGCCTGGGGCCGCAACATGCAGGAGGCCACCGGCAGCCCCAAGCTGGGCTTCCCGGCCGGTCGCAAGGGGCTGATCCACCGCTTCCTGGAAGGCTATCTCTACCCGTCCTTCACTCACTCGGTGGTGCGTGAGTTCCGCAGCGATGACGCCGTGGCCATGTGGCAGAAGTTTCGCGAGATCTGGGCGGTGACCAATCCGCGCTCCACCGCCTACGGCTTCATGCAGGAACCGCTGCTCAATGGCGAGGTGTGGGTCGCCTTCGATCACACCGCGCGCCTCAAGGATGCCTTCAACAAGCAGCCGGATCAGTACGTGGCCTTCCCGGCCCCTGCCGGCCCAAGCGGACGCGGCTACATGCCGGTGGTCGCTGGCCTGGCGGTACCCGCCAATGCCACGAATCCCGATGCCTCGCGCAGGCTGATCCGCTATCTGATGACGCCGGAAGCCCAGATTCGCACCCTACGGGCCACCAACTTCTTCCCGGTGGTGGAAGCCGAGCTTCCCGATGACCTGCCCGCCAGCATTCGCATGTCCGGCAAGGCGGTCGCGGCCCAGTCCTCCGCCGACGACGCCGTGCTCTCGCTGCTGCCCAGCGGCCTGGGCCAGCAGTCGGGCCTGTTCAACAAGATCTACCGCGATGCCTTCGTGCAGATCGTACTGCGCGACGCCGACATCGAGGAGACGCTGGATATCCTCGCCCCGCGCCTGCAGACGCTGATCAACACATCAGGCGCAGGCTGCTGGCTCCCGGATCCCCCCAGCGACGGCCCCTGCCCGGTCAAGTAAGCCGCTGGCGCCAGAACGCAACACTCAAGAACGCAGCACTCGCAACACTCGCAACACAGCAGCAACAACGCCCCCCCGACGGGTCGCCACGACGGTACGCCAACCCCTGTCATGCCGACCCAGTGCCACCAAACCATTCCGACAAGCTATCACAACAACGCCAAAGGTGAGCAAAGATGAAGCACGATCGCTGGCTACCTTATTACCTGATCGCCCCCAGCCTGCTGTTCATGGGTGCCTTCTTTCTCTATCCGTTCATCCAGATCTTCGCCGAGGCCTTCACCAGCAGTGATGGCAACGTGGGCCTGGCCAACTTCACGCGCATCTATCAGGACTTCAACTTCTGGCCGTCACTCAAGAACACCCTGCTGCTGACCGGGGTCGTGGTACCGCTGCAGCTGGTGCTGGCCATCGGCATGGCGCTGATGGTCACCAGGATGAACAAGGGCCGCGACAGCATCCTCTACATCTGGACCATCCCGCTGGGCATCTCCGATCTGACCGCCGGCATCATCTGGCTGGCGATCCTCGAGCAGTTCGGCTTCCTCAACAGCTTTTTGAGCGCGGTCAGCGTAATCGATGCGCCGGCGTCCTGGCTCAACTATCAGAATGCCTTCGCGCTGTTCCTGGCCGTGGTGGTCGCCGAGATCTGGCGCGGTACCGCCATCGTGCTGGTGATCCTGGTATCGGGCATGGGGCTGATCCCCAAGGAATATGACGAGGCCGGTCAGGTGTTCGGCGCCAGCTACTGGCAGCGCCTGTGGAAGATCACCCTGCCGATGTTGCGCCCCAGCATCCAGTCGGCGCTGATTCTGCGCACCCTGCTGGCACTCGAGGTCTTCGCGGTAGTGATGATGCTGGGCGGCAGTGACATGCCGGTACTGATGAGCGAGACCTTCGACTGGCAGTTCCTCTACCAGCAGACAGGTGCCGCTGCAGCCTACGCAGTGTTGATCATGCTGATCTCGGTGGTCATCACCGGCTTCTACATCAAGTTCCTCAATGTGCCGAAGGAGGCCCGCTGATGAAATCCTCTTCTTCCGAGGCCGTCATGCCGTCATCGCTTTCGTCACGCGCAAGCGCCTCCTTAGCCGATTCCTCAAGCCAGCTGGCGCAGACCGCCCACAAGCCACGTCGCAATGACATGGCCTGGAGATGGCTGTTCCGGGCCGGTGTCTCGATCCTGGTGCTGTGGGTGCTGGTGCCCATCGCCCTGCTGATGCTCAACAGCGTCAGCACGCCGGAGCAGATCACCGGCTGGCCCAAGACCCTGACCCCGGCGCTGAGCTTCGAGACCCTCGACTTCTTCTGGCACTACCAGGGCGTGATCAGCGCACTGGGCAACTCGCTGCTGGCCGCCGTCTTCACCATGGTGATCGCCATCGTGCTCGGCGCGCCGGCAGGCTATGCGCTGGCCCGCTTCGTGTTCCCGGGCATGAATGCCTACCGCATGATCATCATCCTGTCGCGGGCCTTCCCGATGCCGCTGCTGGCGCTGCCGCTGGCCGTCATCTTCATCCAGGTCGGCATCGATGACTCCATCCTGGGTCTGGCGATGGTGCACGCCACCCTGGCACTGCCGTTTGCGGTGCTGATCACCTCCAGCCTGTTCATGGGCATTCCGGTGGAACTCGAGGAAGCCGCCTGGTTGATGGGCTGCAACCGCTGGCAGGCCTTCCGCCGCGTGGTACTGCCGCTGGCCGCGCCGGGCATCACCGCCTCGGCCGTGTTCGCCTTCGTGATCTCGTGGAACGAGGTGTTCGCCTCGGCGATTCTCACCGTCGAGAACCGCACCCTGACCGCCTTCCTGGTGCAGAGCCTTTCCGAGTCACCTGCCGAGATCAAGTATGCCGGTGGTCTGATTCTGGTCGTCCCGGCGCTGCTGTTCCTGTTCGCGATCAGGAAGTACCTGTTCAGCATGTGGGGCATTTCCAACCGCTAACGTACGCCCGCTCATCAGGCCAATGACCGGCGGCGATCCTCATCGTCTCTCGCAAGCGAGTTCACTTCCTCGCCGCCGCTCTCGATCAAAGGAGTCAGACCATGTCAGCCATCCAAATCAGCGCCGTAAGCAAGCAGTTCGGCAAGCAGGAAATCCTCAAGTCCATCGATCTCGAGATCCGCGACAAGGAATTCACCGTGCTGCTCGGTCCATCCGGCTGCGGCAAATCGACTCTGCTGCGCATCATCGCGGGGCTGGAATACGAGAGCAGCGGCTCGATCCGCATCGGCGAGCGTGAGATCACCTCGCTGGCACCGCGCGATCGTCGCATCGCGATGGTGTTCCAGAACTACGCCGTCTTCCCGCACATGACCGTGGCGGAGAACATCGCCTTCGGTCTGCGCGTGCGTAAGGACAGCGAGGCGCATATCCAGCGCAAGGTGAAGGAAACTGCCGCACTGATGCATATCGAGGACCGCCTCGATCACTACTCCGGTCAGCTCTCCGGCGGTCAGCGTCAGCGTGTCGCGGTAGCGCGCGCCCTGGCGACGGAGCCGGAAGTGCTGCTGATGGATGAGCCGCTCTCGAATCTGGATGCCCTGCTGCGTCTGGAGATGCGCGCCGAGCTCAAGACCATCCTCGCCGCCTCCGACACCACCACCATCTACGTGACCCACGACCAGGTCGAGGCCATGAGCTTGGCGGACCGTATCGCGGTCATGAAGGGTGGCCAGATCGAGCAGTACGCGCCGCCCTCCGAGATCTACCACTACCCGGCGACCGAATTCGTCGGCAGCTTCATCGGCAACCCGCCGATGAACTTCATTCCGCCGGATGCACGCTGGAATCACCCGACCCGCTCCGAGCAATCGAGCCAGCAGGTGCACAAGTGCGGTATCCGCCCCGAGGACTTCGAGGTGCGCTTCGAGCCCACCGAGAACTTCGCCCCGGTGCGCGTACTGGTCTCGGAATTGCTGGGATCGCACAAGCAGCTGACCGCGCGTTTCGGTGACGAGATGATTCGCGTCAACGTGCCGAGCGATCTCGAAGTCGGCAATGGCAGCGATATCCACATCCGCCCGCTGGCCGAGAAGGTGCGCTTCTACGACCACAGCGGCCACCTGATGTCGGCGTAAGAGCGCCGCGCACCTGACAGACAGTTGCCGGGCAATCTGCAACACCCGGCAAGCCGCCCGTGCTGCTTGCCGGACACGACACTGATTGACGACTGCTCACTTGCGATCAGTCGCTGACAGCCAGTCACTGATGACCATTCTCTCACAGCCCTTTTGTGACAGTCCTTTTGTAACTACACCGCGACCCACGACGGAGCCGACTCACATGAATGCCAAGCTCGACGCGCTCAGCGCTCACGACGTTCTCAAGCTCAACGACCTGGGCGGCTACACCGTGCCCACGCGTGGCCTCTATCCCTTCCAGTGGAACTGGGACGCCGCCATCACCGCGCTGGGATGGCTGGCCGCCGGTGACGAAGCGCGTGCCTGGCGTGAGGTTGAGCGCCTGCTGGAAGGTCAGTGGGACAACGGCATGGTGCCGCACATCGTCTTCCACGGTGACGCGGAAACCTACTTCCCGGGGCCGGAAGTCTGGGGCGTCAGGCATAGCCCGTCGACCAGCGCCATCTCCCAGCCGCCGGTGCTGGCCAGCGTCATGAAGCTGCTGTTCGAGGAAGGCCGTGATCGCCGGCTTGCCGAGGAAAAGCTGGTCGCCACCCTGCCCGGCGTCATCCGCTACCACCTGTGGTTCTACCGCGATCGTGATCCGGAACATACCGGCCGCGTGTGCAGCTATCATCCGTGGGAATCGGGCATGGACAACAGCCCCCAGTGGGATGGCCCGCTGGCTGGCGTGCCGCCGGTCGATGCCGAATACGTGCGTCGCGATACCGGGCTGGTCGATCCGTCCGAGCGCCCGCACAAGTACGAATACGATCGCTACATCTATCTGGTGAAGTTCTTCCAGCAGAACGAGCACGACGCCGAGGTGCTGTATCGCGACTGCCCGTACCGCGTCGAGGACATCAGCCTGATCTCCATCCTGCACCGTGGCACGCGCGACCTGATCGCGCTGTGCGAAGAGGATGCCGCCGGTCTGGGTCTGGTCAACACCCACGGCGAGGCGCTCTTCAGCCTCAAGCAGTCGTTGGCGCGCACCGAGGAAGGCGTGCAGGCGCTGTGGAGCGATGAGCTGGGCTGCTTCCTGAGCCGTGATGCGCGTGCCAACGTGCTGCTGGAGCACATCACCACCGCCGGTATCCTGCCGCTGTTCGCCGGGGTCGCAAGCGGCGCCCAGGCACAGCGCATGGGCGGTCTGCTCGAGGAATGGCTGGAACAGGCGCCCTTCGGTGTCGCCTCTACCCATCCGGCCAGCACCCGCTTCGAGCCCAAGCGTTACTGGCGCGGACCGAGCTGGTTGCACATCAACTGGATGCTGGGCACCGGCTGCGAGGAATATGGCATGTCCCGCGAGGCCGACCAGATCAAGCAAGCAAGCCAGAAGTGCGTCGAGGCCGCCGGCTACTACGAATACTTCAACTCGGTGACCGGCGAAGGCTGTGGCGGCCGCGACTTCTCCTGGACCGCGGCGATGGACCTCTACTGGCTCAACCCGCTGGAAAGCTTCACCGCCAGCAAGGCCGCAGCCGGCGTCGTGGAGACTTCCTGATGACTCAGCACGCCTCTCAGCAAGCCTCACCACTGGCGCAGGCACCGCAAAAGGCACCGCTGTCATGCCAGGCAGTACCGCCCATGCCGGCAACGTTCGCCAGCCGCGACTTTCTGGGTGAGCATATCCGCTCGATCATGGACTTCTATCTGCCCAAGGCTATAGACCATGAGCGCGGTGGCTACTTCCAGGCTTGGCGCGACGACGGTACGGTGTATGCGCCCACGGCGCGTCATCTGGTCAGCAGCACGCGGATGGTCTTCAACTTCGCGATGGAATATCTGCGCAGCGGTGATGAGCAATGTCTCGCCGCGACCCGTCACGGCATCGACTACCTGCGCGATGTCCATCTCGATCCGCAGACCGGTGGCTATCTGTGGTCGCTGAGCGAGCAAGGCGAGGCAGACCACACCAACCAGTGCTACGGCCTAGCGTTCGTGATGCTGGCCTATGCGACGGCCTGGCGTGCCGGCATCGAGGAGGCTCGCGGCTGGCTCGAGGAGACCCGCGCGCTGATGGAAGACAGGTTCTGGTCACCGGAGGCAGGACTCTATGCCGACGAGGCCAGCGCCGATTGGCAGACACTGTCGGACTATCGTGGCCAGAACGCCAACATGCATGCCTGTGAAGCCATGCTGGCCGCCTTCGAGGCCACCGACGAGGCGCACTATCTGGAACGGGCCATGACCCTGGCCAGCAACATCTGCCAGCGTCAGGCCGCCAAGGCCGATGGCCTGATCTGGGAGCATTACGATCGCGACTGGAACGTCGACTGGGACTACAACCGCGACGACCCCAAGAACCTCTACCGCCCGTGGGGCTTCCAGCCGGGTCACCTGACGGAATGGGCCAAGCTGTTGCTGATGCTCAAGCGTCATCGCGATGACGACTGGCTGCTGCCGACCACGCAGCGTCTGTTCGATACCGCCTTGGATCTGGCTTGGGACAGCGAACGCGGTGGCATCTACTACGGCTTCGCGCCGGACGGCACCATCTGCGATGACGACAAGTACTTCTGGGTGCAGGCCGAGAGCCTGGTGGCCGCGGCGCTGCTGCACGAGGCCACTGGTGATTCACACTACGCCGAGTGGTACGAGCGCCTGTGGGGCTATGCCTGGCAGCACTTCATCGACCACCAGCACGGCGCCTGGTATCGCCTGCTGAATGCCGACAACCAGCGCTTCGATGACCTGAAGAGCTCGCCCGGGGCCAAGTGTGACTATCACAGCCTGGGCGCCTGCCATGAGCTGTTGCGCGTGATCACCGGCGACTGAGCCCTGTCGCACTGCCGACCGCACCACCCGACACCCCGCCTTGTGCGGGGTGTCGGCGTCTGGAGACCTTCACTGCCTGTCATCGCCTGCCAGCCCGCTCTATTTATTCGTACACCTATCATGTTTCTTTAGAGCACCGCTCCTGACAATACTGGATTGCGCTGACCGCCCCGGCAGAGGGCGGCAGCCGACAGCCGCGGGCATGCCCCGAGGCGCTGCATCCAGCCGTTTCAAAAGCTTCAGAAACTACAATAACAAGCGGAGTCCCACATGCCCCTTTCTCAACTCCTGGACTGGCGGTTGCACCTGCTGGTCGTGGTGCTGTCTCTCGGCGCCGAACTGATCGGTATTCTCAAGTTCCCGCTCGGCCCCGGCACCTTGCTGCTGTTGCCGCTGTTCTATGCCTTCATTGCCGCCGTACTGTGCAATCCGCACCTGTTCAGTGGTACCAGGCGCTTCATCCCGCCGGTGGTCAGCGCGGCGGCAGGGCCGGTCATCCTGCTGTCGATCATGCCGTTCATCGCCCGTTTCGGTTCCACCATCGGCCCGGCCATCGAGCAGCTGATCTCGGCGGGTCCGGCGCTGATCCTGCAGGAGCTGGGCAATCTGGGCACCATGCTGATCGCGATGCCGATCGCGGTGGTGGTGCTCAAGATGGGCCGCGAGGCGATCGGTGCGACCTACTCCATCGCGCGTGAACCCAATATCGCGATCATCTCCGACAAATACGGCCTCAAGGGCCCGGAAGGCGTCGGCGTGATGGGCGTCTATGTCGTGGGCACCATGTTCGGCACCCTGTGGTTTGCGCTGATGGCGGGCTATCTGACCTCACTGGACATCTTCGATCCTCGTGCGCTGGCCATGGCCTGCGGTGTCGGCAGCGGCAGCATGGTGGCGGCGTGTTCCGGCGCCATCGCCGGTGCCCTGCCGGAGATGGGCGAAGAGCTGCTGGCCTTCGCCGGCGCCAGCAACCTGCTGACCTATGCCACCGGCCTCTACGTCTCGCTGTTCATCGCCCTGCCGGTCGCGGAGCGCCTGTTCCGCTTCTTCAGCCGCAAGCGATCCCGCAGCGAAGACGCCATGAATGACGAGGAAGCCAAGCTCGCCTCCGAGGCACTGGCTGAAGACCGCCCGGAAAACCAGCTGGGCAAGACGGCCATGGTCGTCGCGGCTGTCTGCGTGGTCGGCTGGGTGGTCAACACCATCAATGGTGCCAGCCTGATCGACGCCGCCCCCGGCATGCTGATCCTGTACGTGATGACCATGCTCGGTCTGCTGGTCGCCCGCATCATGCCCTTCTATCTGCCGGCCATCGCCTGGGTGTCGCTGGTCAGCATCCTGATGACACTGCCGTGGTTCCCGGGCAGCGGCTGGATCACTGAGCAGCTGGGCTTCGTCAACTTCCTCGCCATCGTCACGCCGGTACTCGGCTATGCGGGTCTGGCGCTCAGCAAGCGCGAGTTCAGCATGTTCCGCCAGGCGGGCTGGAAACTGGTGATCATCTCGCTGCTGGTCTTCACTGGCACCTATATCGGCTCGGCGGTCGTGGCACAGGCACTGCTCTGATCACGCTAGCTTCGCCCTTTGCATCTCACCTTGCTTTCCCCTTCTCATCACTTTCACGCCGGCACTCCAGGGTGCCGGTTTCCACAGGAATTCAGCATGCAACTACCCGACAAGATCGACGAGGCACTGCTGCGCAGCTGGCGTCATGAGTTTCATCAGCATCCCGAGACAGCCTTCGAGGAGCACCGCACCTCGGCGCGCGTCGCCGAGATCCTGCGTGCGGCAGGCCTGGAAGTCACCACGGGACTCGCCGAGACCGGCGTGATCGCGGTACTCGATGGCAAGCTGGGCAAGGGCCAGACCATCGGCCTGCGCGCCGACATGGATGCGCTGGATGTCACCGAGGCCAACGCCGTCTCACATTGCTCGCACACACCGGGCAAGATGCATGCCTGCGGTCATGATGGCCATACCACCATGCTGCTGGGCGCGGCCTGTGAACTGGCGCGCGACCCTGACTTTGCCGGCCGCGTGGTGTTCGTGTTCCAGCCGGCCGAGGAGAACGAAGGCGGCGGCCGCCGCATGGTCGAGGATGGCCTGTTCGAGCAGTTCCCGATGGACGCCATCTATGGCCTGCACAACTGGCCGGGGCTGGCACTCGGCGAGGCGGCGGTGCATGAAGAGGCGGTGATGGCGGCCTTCGATGTCTTCACCCTGACCCTGAGCGGTCACGGCTGCCACGCCGCCATGCCGCATCTGGGCAAGGACACCATCCTGGCGGCCTGTCAGCTGGTGACTCAGCTGCAGGGGCTGATCAGCCGCGAGACGCCGGCACACCAGACCGCGATTCTCAGCATTACCCAGTTCCATGCCGGCGATGCCTTCAACGTGATGCCGGAAGAGGTCGAGCTGCGCGGTACCCTGCGCTGCTTCGACCCGGCACTGCGCGCGCATCTGCAGCAGCGCTTCCATGACGCCGTCGATGCCATGGCGACCTTCCACTGTCTCAAGGTCAACTTCGACTATCAGCCGCGCTATCCCGCGACCCTGAATGCGCCCGGCCATGCCGAACGCTGTGCCAGCGTTCTCGAGCAGCTGCCGAGCATCCAGCGGGTCCATCGTGATCTGCCGCCCTCGATGGCCTCGGAAGACTTCGCCTATCTGCTGCAGGAATGCCCGGGCGCCTATATCTGGCTGGGCAACGGTGAAGACAGCGCCTCGTTGCACAACCCGCACTACGACTTCAATGATGCTGCCACGCCCATCGGCGTCAGCTACTGGACATCGCTGGTGCGTCAGCTGCTGGCCGTTGGCGGATAGCGCATGGCTGCGATGAAGCTCTGACGAACCATCACCACTGATCAAGACCACCAGCGACACGGGCCCGGCGAGGAGTGCTGAGCATGAAGATCTGCGTGATTGGCGATGCGCCCATTGGCACTCGGGCCATACAGGCGCTTGCGCATGCCGGAGTCGAGGGCGTCATGGCAATGGCGGCCTCGGAGGTGCAGGACGCCCGGAGCCACCCACCCTTCAGCGCCGATGTCTATCTGATGGCGCTGGCGACATCACAACAGGTACAGAAGGTACTGACAGGCAATCAAGGCCTGCTGCGCATGGCGCCGCCCGGCAGTACCGTGATCGATCTCTGCAGTGGTGATGTCACGCTCAGCCGCGAGCTGGCCGTGCAGACACGCCTCGCCGGCCATCACTGGCTGTAAGCGGCCACCAACCGCAATCCTGCCGATGAGGCGAATGACAGCCTGACGCTGTTGATCGGCAGTGATGAGGCGACAGTGACGCGCATGACAGCGCTGCTTGACGCCATCTGCACGCAGCATCTGCATGTCGGGGACGCTGGCTGTGGCCATGCCGCCGCCCTGGCCAGCGACTATCTGCATGCCGCGCACCTGATCACCACCGCCGAGGCGGTCGCCATGGCCTATCGCGCAGGCGTGACACCCCAGGCGTGCATCGATGCCATCAACCTGGGTGCCGGGCGCAGTGCCGTGAGCGAGGTGAATTTTCCGCGTTGGGTGCTGCCGGGCCGCTATGACTCGGGGATCTCGACCGGTCAGCTGCGCCGCGACCTGCGCCTGGCGCGCAGTTTCGTCACCACGCTCAACCTGCCGGAAGGCTTGATGAAAGCGGTCTTCGAACGCTGTCAGCCGCCGGAGCTGTGTCCGGCGGACGAGGATGATCTCCATCATCTATGTGATCGCTGGCTGAGCAGGGTGCCCGCCCAGCTGCGCCCGCCTCGACTGACCGAAACCAGAGCCCCTGGATCATGAGGCCCGAGGTCAGCGCGCTTCCTGACGCGGACCGCTGAATGCCGTGATCCAGCGTTCGAGATGACGCAGCAACTGCAGGCTGGCACGCGGCATGCGCCGCCCGACCCGCGTGATGATATGCGCGCGGGCCTGGCGGAAGCTGGCACATTCCACATCGCGAGCGATCAACACCCCCTCCTGGAGCTCTCGGGCCGCGGCGAAGGCCGGCAACAGCGTGATGCACAGTTCGGACCGCGCCGCCTGCTTGAGCACTTCCATGGAATTGGTCTGCACCACCATATGCGGGCGCACCCCTGCCTCACGAAATCCATCGTCCATCAGCTGACGCACGCCGTGACTCGGCCCCCACAGCGCCATGGGGTGCTGCGCCACTTCCTCGAGTGTCAGCGCATGGGCCTCACTCGCCAGCGGATGCTCCGGTGACATGATGGCCACCAGCGGCTGCGGACTCGAATGCCAGAAGCGCAACTGGGGATGGACCCGCTCGTGATACATCAGGCCGATATCCGCCTCATCCTCGATCACGCTGTCGATGATGCTCTGCATGCTGCCGGTATCGACCTTGAGCGTGATGCCGGGGTACTGCTTGCGAAAGGCGCGCAGCGGACTGTTGATGATATCGCCGACGAAGCCTTCGCCGATGATCAGGCGAATCTCCCCGGTTTCCAGCCGCTGATAGGCATCGAGGCGTTCGCCGAGGTGCTGATCGAGCTTCTCTCGCTGCAGGATGTAATCCAGCAGCATCTCGCCGACCCGCGTCGGCTGCACCCCGTCACGGGTGCGCTCGATGAGCGAGGCGGCCATGGCCTCTTCGAGCAGACCTATCTGACGACTGACTGCCGAGGGGGCGATGTTCAGACGCGCTGCGGCACGCCGGATGGAGCCGGCTTCGACGGTGACCTGAAAATAGACAAGACGCTGATGCGGGATATCCATGAGGCGCTCTGCAGAGGATGGGAGAGAGAATTACATAAGTGCCAGGAAAAGTGCTGCCAGGAATGTCTGGAAAACTGGACAGTCTTCACACAGGACGCAGCCAGCAGAGTACCCGATATTCTGCCGTCTCGGGCAGCACGCGGTTGAACTCCCCCACCCTCAACGCCATATCAGAATGGATCATCGCCTCGCCTCCTCGCCTCTCCTCCTATTCATGACAGTTCTCACGGCCCTCTGCGCCGTGACGCGAGAACAGGCGATCAGCGTCGCGAGCCGGCCGAATGGAGAAGCGACGCACCGCCATTCTGAAGCCAGTACGCGAATAGGCTAAGATGGCCCATCGCTCCATTGACTGTGTCTGCGTGACACACCACACAGTCCCCATGACAAGGAGATTCAATATGCTGACCATCTCCAATTCGGTAACGCTGGCCGACTGGGAAATCGACCTCACCCAGATTCGCGCCCAAGGCAATGGCGGCCAGAACGTCAACAAGGTCGCCTCCGCCGTCCATCTGCGCTTCGATGTACAGCGCTCGACGCTGCCCGGCTTCTACAAGGAGCGCCTGATGCAGCTGTCGGATCAGCGCATCAGCAAGGAAGGCGTCATCATCATCAAGGCGCAGAGCCATCGCACCCTCGAGTTGAACAAGGAAGATGCGCTGGCCCGTCTCAAGGCGATGATTCTGGAAGCCGTGAAGGTACAGAAAGCGCGCCGTGCGACAGCGCCCAGCAAGGGCGCCAAGCGTCGCCGCGTCGACAGCAAGACGCGCAAGGGCAAGATCAAGGCCATGCGCGGCAAGGTACAGGACTGACATCGCCGCAAGCGGCGGCCAGTTCACGACTCATAACTCACGTCAGGGATAACAATACATGCGCAATATCATCAGCTCGGCCGTGCTGGGCGGCCTGCTGGCCGCGGGAATGGTCTGGAGTGGCAGCTATCTCAAGCAGGCTGCCCAGGTATGGGAATCTTCCAGCCGTGTAGTGACGGTCAAGGGGCTCGCGGAGCGCGAGGTCAAGGCCGACCTGGCCCTCTGGCCGCTGCACTTCAGCGTCAATGCCAATCAGCTGACCGGGCTTCATGAGGCGCTGGCCAATGATGAGCGCAAGATTCGCGCCTTTCTCACCGCACAGGGCTTTCCCGCCGACCAGGTCAGCGTGACCTCTCCCCAGGTGACTGACCTCTACGCCAACAGCTACAACGCCCAGCGCCCGGATGAGCGCTATCGCGCCGAAGCTACGGTGCTGGTGCGCTCGCCCAAGGTCGACCTCGTCAAGCAAAGCGCCTCACTGACCGGTGAACTGGTGCGCGAGGGTATCCTGCTCTCGGCTGACTATGCCTACCGCACCGAATTCCTGTTCACGGGGCTTGAAGCCATCAAGCCGGACATGATCGCGGCCGCGACCGCGGATGCCCGACGCGCCGCCCAGCAGTTCGCGGAGGATTCCGGTAGCACGGTCGGCCACATCAAGCATGCCAGCCAGGGCTATTTCTCGATCTCGGACCTCGACAGCTATACCCCTGACATCAAGAAGGTCAGAGTCGTGACCACCATCGACTACACCCTGAGCCACTGATCACCTCTCGACAGCCCCCTTCTTCGCCGTATGGAGCCCCAATGCCCGACACCCCGCTGAGCAAGACCCAGACAAGCTTCTATCGACGCCTGTTCGTGGCCCACCTCATCGCGCATGACATCGCCAGCGTGCCAGCCATCATCGCGGCCACCGGCATGCCGCGGCGTACCGCCCAGGACACCATCACCGCCCTGGGTGAGCTCGAGATCGTCTGTGAATTCCAGCGCGAGGAGGGCCAGCGCAACAATATCGGCCACTACGTGATTCGTGACTGGGGGCCGATCAATGCCCAGTGGGTAGCCGACAACGCCGAACGTCTGCAGAAAGCGCTGGGCTACGCGTGAGGGGCATGAACTTTATCGAACAACGAGGGCCGAGAAATGGGGAGCGAGAGATGGCTTTCGAGAATGAGCTCTCAAGCATGAGGCCTCAAGCATGATGGCTGACCCATGACGGCCGAGATTCTGGACAGTGCCGTTCAGCACGGCTTGATCGCCGTGCTGATCCAGCTGGCGCTGTGGCCGCTGTTTGGCGTGTGGTCGGCAGGTGCCATCGCCGTCGCCCTGTTTCTGGGCCGTGAGATCGCTCAGCATGAATACAAGGGCGATGGACCCAAGGCAGAGAACTGGGACTACGGCCTGCTGCAGCACTGGAATCTGGATTCCTGTCTCGATGTTGCCCTGCCACTGCTCTGCTGTGTGAGCCTGGCCAGTACGGTCTGGGCGTTAAGGCGCTACCTGGCCCGGGCGTGATCCGCGGCCCGCCTCGCGACTAGATGGGTCGCGCAAGCGCACGGCGAAAAGTGAACGTCGTAAAAAGTGAAAAACCCGTGCAGTCTTCTCTGAACGGCTCCCCTCCCCCAGCGCTGCGTTCTACCCTTCCTTGCCCTGCGCGTTTTGACTGTCCTTATAGCCTTCTCTTCCTGGCTGTCTTCCTTGCTGCCTCGCTAGCCCTTTGCTGGCTGTCTCTTGCCTACATCTGGCCTGCCTTTTCACCTCAGCACGGTGCAACCAGATTCGCTGGAAAGCGTTGCCTCAAGCATCATCAGCCAACGGCAATGCTGGTGACACTGCGCCGTACGGCGCCCGACCCAGTGGCGGAAAGCGCAGTGGCGGAAGGCGCAGAGGCGGAAGGCGCAGAGGCAGCGCGACGACGCAGCGGATGTCGGGCGCGATCCTGCAGGTAGGCCGAGAGCGTTTCCGGGCGGATGCCGGGATGCTGAAAGACGTAATCCTCGGTGATGATCGACAGAAATTCAGCACTGCGTGCGCCCGCGACCTCAAATCCCAAGATGAAGTGGCGCGACTGAGAGACCTCGAAGCAATAGTTTTCGGCGGCCACGGCGCAGGTCTGCACCACATAGCCTCCCCCCAGCTGTTCTCTGAGGATGGATCGTTCGGGATTGAATCGAGATGCCGTGTAAACGTCTATGATTTTCATTATCACCCCCAATATCGACTGGCGCAGTATATACGGAAAATCTAATACTTACATGCTTAGAGAACTCATCCCGCCTACCCCGCACTTCGAGCCGACAGTCAATTGATCCAGATCAACTCAAGCGGCAGCGCTTTCTGGGCCAGATGTCAGTGGCATCTGCCTGGATCAATAGAAAAGCGCTTGCGCGAGCACAGTGCTGATTGAGCTGAGAGGCCGGGAAAGTGAGCAATACGAACCAAAGGCGAGATACGTGAGGCAGGCGGGTCATCGCGAGAATGGTGATGAAGAATGGAAATCGGGAGCTGAAAGATGGAGAGCAGTGAGTGAGCAGTGAGTAAATAGTGACGAGATGGGCATCTTCAGGACATGCGAAAACGCAAAAAGGCCATCCGTTACCGGATGGCCTTTTCACTTGAATCTGGTCGGGACGACAGGATTCGAACCTGCGACCTCTGCAACCCCATTGCAGCGCGCTACCAAGCTGCGCCACGTCCCGACAGTGTCTGGAAGAGCTTCCCCCTCAAGACGAGACGTAATGTACCGCATTGATCTCAAAAAGAAAAGCAGGAATCTCACATTTCTTTACCTGCGTCGTGATCTGGTGTCGCACTGACGCCTGAATCCGCTGTCGGCATTGCAAAATGACCGGGTGCGACGCATGTTCATGAAGCAGGCATTCATTGCGCACCTTCGAATGCAACGCCCATGAACGACAATCGTCCAGAGGAGTTCGCGACCGATGATCCAATTCACGCTTACCACCACGCTCAAGGGCGGCACCAGCGTCAGCGGCGACCCCATCAAGGTCAGCGCCGAGAGCGCCCCTGCCGCCGGCAGCCAGATCACCAAGGGGCAATGGCCCGCACTCGACGCCTTGTCACCCAACTTTCCGGTGACAGTGACGGGAGTCGAAGAGGACGAGGATGGCAATACCCTCGTGCGCCTCAAGGAAGCCGACAGCCCGGATGCCAACGACCCCGACAGCTACCGCTACACGCCCTGGAAGTAACGGAGCGACGCCGGGTAGCATCGGGAAGGTATGAGGGGTTATCGCGCCAGCGTCGAGAAGGCAATATATTGCGCTTCATGCGGAAAGTTGGACGCCTTCATTTCGCGCAGCTTCTTGTCAGACAAGTTATGACCCACGCTGCGTTAGCATAGGGTTTGCGGAGCCTTCGTTGGCTCTGGCGAGCTGTGGCTGATGATGAGGTGGTGTATCATCCAGCCTTTCCCGGTTGGTGCCTGATGTGCACTGACATCTCGATGCCCGAGGTCACATGGTCAGCCCATTGAAATTGATAGTTACCTCCTGGCGCTGGCTGGTCGGCAAGACCGGCTCCGCCCGAGAGACACTCCATCATGGCTTTCTCGTTTCCGCATTCTTCATCGGGTTGATTTCGGCCCTCTTCAATTCCCTGCTGGGCCTCACCCTGCCGGCGTACAACATCGTGCTGGTCATCACCAGCGCGTTCATCGCCCTGATGTGGTATCGCTCGCGGTTTCATGGCGAGTTCCAGCGCATGGCCTGGCTGTTCTGTGCGCTGGTCACTTTCGTGATGCTGCCCGGCAACTGGCTGTTCAATCATGGCGCGACCGGCCCGACCCTGCTCTTCTACCTGATGGCGTCGGCCTATGTATTGGCGGTACTGCCCGCCGACCCCAAGCGCCGAGGCATCATCGTCATCGGCCTGATGTTCATGCCATGGGCACTGCTGGCGTTTGAGCATGCAAGGCCGGGCCTGGTCAGCAGCTATGCCAGCGAAGGCATGCGTTTTCTCGATATGGGCTTCAGCTACACGCTGGCCTTCGGGCTTCTCAGCGTGGTGATCGCAGGCTATGCCCGACGTATCCATGAAGAGCGTGATATCGCCAATGCCTATGCGGCGCGACTCGAGCGCCTCAGCCTGCTGGACAGTCTGACCGGCCTCTACAATCACCGCGCCATCCACGAACAGGCCGAAGCCTGGATCAGGCGTTCGCAAAGTGCCTGCCTGCTGATCTGCGACCTGGATCACTTCAAGATGATCAATGACAACCACGGCCACCCGTACGGCGACACGGTACTGGAAGAGTTCTCACGCCATGTCAGCCAGTTGACCCGAGAGTTCTCGGGAGAAGCCGGACGCTATGGCGGCGAGGAGTTCATGATCCTGATTCCCGGCACCCTGGCGACGGCTCGCCAGTTCGATGGATGCCTGCGGGAGCGCTGCGAAGCCTCGCCCCTGTTGCATGGCGTGATTCTCTTCAGCACCGGCGCCAGCGAATTGCACGCCGATGACACCCTGTCGAGCTGGGTCAAGCGCAGCGATGACGCCCTCTACCACGCCAAGGAAAATGGCCGAGGCCGTCTGATGGTCGACAAGGACCTGAGCGTCATCTGAGCCTTCACCCGCCCGACCTGGACCGACTGAGCCCCCAGACACAACGCCCCCGCAAGCATGGCTTGCGGGGGCGTTGTGTCTGGGCCGGTGCGAGGCTGATGTCGCTCAGCGCTCGCCCTTCAGCCACTCGAGATTGATCTCGTGCTGGCCATTGTCATCGGTGATGAAGATGGTGCCTTCGGAGATCATCACGGTCCACTTGATGTTGCGCGGCAGCGACTCGGTGATGGCGTCCAGCGACCCTTCCGGCACGGCCGCGATGCTCAGGTTGGAGAGCCCAGCCACCGCCGGCACGACCTTGGTTTCCCACACACGCAGGCTGCCATAGGCCAGCAGCGAGGTACGCTCGGTGCGTCGCGAGCACCAGGTCAGGCGCTCGGCATCCGGCTGACCGACTTCGATCCAGTGCAGGATACGGCCATCGAGGCTCTTTTCCCACAACGCCGGCTCATCGACATCGGACAGGCCGCGACCGAACGCGATGTTCTCGCTGTACCACAGGGCGTGGCCCAGCAGACGCACGCAAAGACGCAGTTCGGTTTCGGAGGGGTGACGAGCCACCGTGAAGCGCAGGGTCTCGTAGACGCCGCGATCCAGGTCGGTCAGCGACAGATCCACCTTGTAAGGCGTGGAAGACAGGGCCATGAAAATCTCTTCTTGAAAAGGCAGACGTCTTGGAAAGGCAATGGCAGGAAGACACTATCCCGATAAAGCACCATGCTCCTCGACTGAACCACGCGCGTGAAAATGCAAGCGCGTGGGTGCGGAGCGCAGAGTCTACCCTAGCCGGGCCCTGAACGCCCGACTCCTGCCTGGCATGCCAGCCCTCAGGCGAGGTGACGCGCCACCAAGGCATCGATGGCATCGATATCGCTCAGGCGTTCGCGCGTCATGATCAACTCGCGCCCGAGCGCCAGCGCCCGCCGCTCGGCGCGTGCGCGGGTGGCCTCATCGCTGATGGATTCGAGCTCCAGAATATGCGCAAGCCCCACAGTGCGGCGGATCAGCTCACAGCCGGCATAGCCCAGTGCATCACGCAACATGCGAGACAACAGATGCTCTGCCACGCCCGACGCAGCGAAGCTGGCATCCGATGTATGGGTGGCCTGCTCACGATACTCACAAGCGAAGCTCTCCCAACTGGCGACCGCCTGGGCGCGCAGCTGCGCTACGTAGTCACGCTTGTTGCCCTGTTCTCCCTCAAGCTCGGTATGCGCACAGGCCGCCAGCCACAGTGCTGCCAGCCAGCTGCCAATATCAAAGCCCGCCGGCCCGAAGAAGCCGAATTCCGGATCGATGACCTTCGTACTGTCTTCACGCACGAAGATAGAGCCCGCATGCAGATCACCATGCAGCAGTGCCTCGGGCGCGGAGAGGAAACGCTGCTTGAGCTCCGCCACTTCGACCTTCAGGGCAGCATCCTGCCACAGGGCTTCGGCATCCGCGCGCAGCGCCGGATTGATGCTGTTGCGCTCGTGATCACAGAACGGATCGATGAAGAACAGGTCTTCGGTGATCTTGCACTGATCGGGATTGATGAAGCGGGCGACGCGCGCCTTCTTGTCGTGGGCATCGAGTGCCAGATCGCTGCTGCGATAAAGCGTAGTGGCCAGAAAATGCCCCATCTGCTCGCCCAGCCGGGGCAATGACGCGCGCTCCAGGAAGGCATGGCGCAGATTGCGGTGATCGCCGATATCTTCCATCACGATCGCTGAACGAGCTTCATCGAAGTGATAAAGCGCCGGCACCAGGTCCGGCGCGCAGTCTGCCTCGAACTGCAGAGTTTCCGCCTCGATGCGCACACGCACCAGCGACAGCGGCCAGCTTTCGCCGATGATGCGCACCCAGGGCAGGCCCTGCTTGACGATTACCGAGGCGGAGCGGTCCGGCGTGCAGACGCGATAGACATAGTTGATGTTGCCATCGCCGATCTCTTCGACCTGAAGTGCTTCAGCGGTCGCGAAGCCCGGATATCGAGCACCGACGTGCTGGCGCGCGAAGGCGATCACATCCGCATCATCGCGAAACTGATAGTCGATGGAAGGCGCGTGGCTAGCGGTGGGGTCTTGAGCAGTCATGGCAGGTCTCAGCGCTGAATCATGAAGTCGCCGGCCTCGGCGACGCTTCGCGTGCATGGCATGCGAAGCACCTCAAGGCTCTCACTTTATTCATTTAAGAAATAAGAAGGCGATCAGTTATAGCGAGAAGATGCCTGCTGGCGCGGCGATTGGCAAGACCTGCCGAGCGAGTTTTGCTCAGCTCGGCAGGCGCTTGTCGCATGCAGGATGCTGGATTACTGGATGGGAGCCAGCAGATAGGCCGCGCGCGAGATCAGCTTGCGCCACATCGGCCGCGCATCCAGCTCTTCGCAGCTGATTTCACGACAGTGGCGGAAGTCCTCTTCGAGCATCGCCTCCACTTCCGAGGCAAACTGGTGATCGGGCACGAACGCCGTGATCTCGAAGTTGAGGCGGAAGGAGCGGTTGTCAAGATTGACGGTGCCGATGGTTGCCGTATGACTATCCATCAACATCACCTTCTGATGCAGGAAGCCTGGCTGATAGCGGAAGACGCGTACGCCGGAGCGAATCATCTCGGACAGGAACGAGAACGCCGACAGGAACACCAGCAGGTGATCGGGTCGCTCAGGAATCATCACCCGCACATCCACCCCGCGCAGCGCAGCGATCTTGAGCGCATCCTGCACGCCCTGGTCCGGCACGAAATAAGGGCTGGTGATCCAGATGCGGCTGACCGAGGAGTGAATCGCCTGCTGCACCAGCAGGCTGGCCGTCTCGCGGCGGTCCGCCGGGCCGGAAGGCACGATCACTACATGCTGACATTCGTCACAGCTGATCTGCGGCTGCCATTCAAGCGACAGCACCTCACCGGTCGCCCAGTGCCAGTCTTCCCAGAAGGCTTCCTGCAGGCCCATCACGCTGGGGCCCTCAAGCTTGAGATGGGTATCACGCCAGGCCCCGTAACGCTCGGAATGGCCCAGATATTCATTGCCGACATTCAGCCCGCCCACGAAGCCGACACGGCCGTCGATGACGGTGATCTTGCGATGATTACGGAAGTTGATCTGGAAACGATGACGCCAGCCCCGCGAGGAATTGAAGGCACTGACCTCACACCCCGATTCCATCAGATCATTCAGATAGCCGTCGGGCAGCTTGCGCGAGCCGATCTCGTCATACAGGAAACAGACCCGCACGCCGCGTTCGGCGCGGCGCATCAACTTCTGCTTGAGACGCACCCCCAGTTCATCGTTTCGCACGATGAAGAACTGGATCAGGATGTAATCCTCGGCGGTATCGATGGCATGAAACAGCGAATCGAAGGTGTGCTCGCCATTGATCAACAACTTGGCGCGGTTGCCGGTGGTGACAGGCATCATCGCCAGGCGCTCTATGGCATCCAGATGGGTGGGATTGCCGCCCAGCGGGCGTGACAGCCACGGCGACAGTTTGGGACGGAAACGCATCAAGACGCGGCGCATGGTCGAGTCGCGCTCCTCGCGAGCGCTGACATAACCATAGAAACGTGGACGCCCGAATACCCAGTACAGTGGCAGGGCGACGTAGGGAAAGGTCAGCAGACACAGAATCCAGGCGATCGCACCCTGGGAGGTACGACTGGACATCAGGGCCATGACGGCGGTCATCGCACCCAGAATGTGACTGCTCAACAGCAGAAAGCCAAGTAACCAGGCGGTCATTGCAGCTCCATTGCAGGCGTCAGGGTTGCCAGAGTATGCCACAGCAGTGCGCGCAACGATGCCATGACATCGACGGCACACAGACGAAGACCCCCGCCGGCATGCCATCACCGGCGGGGGTCTTCAGGTCATATCCACACGATACGACGGCGTATCACGACAGGGCCATCATGCACGCTCAGCGATGATTTCCTTCCACTTGGCCGGGCCCGTCTGGTGCACGGAGACACCCGCGCTGTCGACGGCTACGGTCACCGGCATGTCTTCGACCTCGAATTCGTAGATCGCTTCCATGCCCAGGTCTTCAAATGCCAGCACACGGGATTTCTTGATCGCCTGGGCGACCAGGTAGGCAGCGCCGCCGACGGCCATCAGGTAGCTGGACTTGTTGTCACGGATGGCGTCGATCGCGGTCGGGCCACGCTCTGCCTTGCCGACCATGCCCAAGAGGCCGGTCTCTTCCAGCAAGGTGCGCGTGAACTTGTCCATGCGGGTCGCGGTGGTCGGGCCAGCCGGACCGACGACTTCGTCACGGATCGGGTCGACCGGGCCGACGTAATAGATGAAGCGACCCTTGAGATCGACCGGCAGCTGCTCGCCGCGTGCCAGCATCTCGGTCATGCGCTTGTGAGCGGCGTCACGGCCGGTCAGCAGCTTGCCATTGAGCAGCAGGGTGTCGCCCGGCTGCCAGCTCTGCACTTCCTCGGGCGTCACGGTGTCGAGGTTGACACGCTTGACACTGTCGCCTGCTTCACGGGTGATTTCCGGCCAGTCCTCGAGCTTGGGTGCCGGCAGTTCTGCCACACCGCTGCCATCCAGGGTGAAGTGCACGTGACGGGTCGCCGCACAGTTCGGGATGATCGCCACCGGCTTGTTGGCCGCGTGGGTCGGATAATCCATGACCTTGATGTCGAGCACGGTGGTCAGACCACCGAGGCCCTGGGCGCCGACGCCAGTGGCGTTGACCTTCTCGAACAGCTCGAGACGGATCTCTTCGGCACGGTTGGAGGCACCACGCGCCTTCAGTTCCTGGATATCGATCGGCTCGAGCAGGGACTCCTTGGCCAGCTGCATCGCCTTCTCGGCGGTACCGCCGATGCCGATACCCAGCATGCCGGGCGGACACCAGCCAGCGCCCATCTTCGGAATCTGCTCCAGCACCCAGTCGACTACGGAGTCGGACGGGTTGAGCATCGCGAACTTGGACTTGGCTTCGCTGCCGCCACCTTTGGCCGCGACGTGGATCTCGACGCTGTCACCCGGCACCAGCTTGTGGTGGATGATGGCGGGCGTGTTGTCCTTGGTGTTGGCACGCTTGCCGTCCGGGTCTGCCAGCACAGAGGCGCGCAGCACGTTGTCCGGCAGCAGATAGGCGCGACGCACGCCTTCGTTGACCATGTCATCCAGGCTCATGTCGGCCTCGAAGCGCACGTTCATGCCGACGTGAACGAAGACGGTGACGATACCGGTGTCCTGACAGATGGGACGATGACCCAGGGCACACATCCGGGAGTTGATCAGGATCTGCGCGATGGCATCCTTGGCGGCAGGATTCTCTTCACGCTCGTACGCCGCGTTCATGGCGTCGATGAAATCCTTCGGATGGTAGTAGGAGATGTACTGCAGCGCGTCGGCGACGCTCTGGATCAGGTCATCCTGGCGGATCACGGTCATCAGGATCGGCTCCTCAAGGGCAAGCGATGGAAAAGACAGACACACTGGCGCACAGGGCACAGGGGCGATTACTGTTGTCAGGCACGGCAATCGCGCCGCCACGGGGCGAGCGTCAGATCAGGTGCGCGGGATTATACCTCATGCGAGCACGCGGCGGCAGAGCGAATCCTGCAACCCGCAAGACATGAGAATTCAGCAGGTTATGGCCCAGTCTGCGCAAGGCTCTCCCGCCCTGAGCCGCCTGCTTCGCTGCCGGCAGTCGCGTGTATCGCGAAGCGACTGCCGCCGTCCCGTTGCGGTACCGTCCTGTCATGCAGACTCCCCTTCTTCAGCCACGATGATTGCTCAATGACGCCACGCGACTGTTCACCCCCCTCCTTCTCGCCACGCCTCTTCCCGCGACGCTTCTTCTCGCGGCGTCTGCTGTCGCTGGCCGCTGCCGCGCTCACGATGTTGCTGGCAGGCTGTGGCACCCAGTCGGGTTCTGGCGCAGGTGTCGGGAGCGATACCTTCGACTGGGTGACGCCCTCCCCCCACGGCAAGAGCAATTCACGGGTTCGCCATCTGGTACTTCACTACACCGATGATGATCTGCACGGCTCCCTGCTCAGCCTGACGGGCTCTCAGGTCAGCGCTCATTATCTGCTGTCGGCGCCGATGCCCGCGACCGGCCTGCCGCGCGTCTATCCGCTGGTGCCGGAAGCGCGCCGCGCCTGGCATGCCGGCGTCAGCCAGTGGGGTGAGCGCAGCAATCTCAATGACACCTCCATCGGTATCGAGATCGTCAATGCCGGGCCCCTGGCACTGGAGCCATTGCAGGGAGGCGAGCAGGAAGATGCCAGGGAGGCGGTCGCCAGGCGCTGGGCCCCCTCACGTGGCTTCGCACCGTGGAGCGAGGCGCAGATCACTGCATTAATCACGCTGCTCAAGCCCATCATCGCGCGCCATGGCATCAAGGCGGTGGATATCGTCGGGCACTCGGACATCGCCCCTGAGCGCAAGACCGACCCCGGCCCGCGATTCCCCTGGCAACGCCTGCATGACGCCGGCATCGGTGCCTGGCCACGCACCTCTGACGTGCTGTGCTTCCAGCGCCAACTGGCAAGCGAAGGGCTGCCATCACGAGAGGTTCTGCTCACGGCGCTGACGCATTACGGCTACCCAGTGGACGTCGCACGGCCCGAACTGGCGATTGCCGCGTTCCAGGCACACTTTCGTCCCGGGTCGATCAGTGGGGCCTTCGATGTCGAGAGTATCGCGATATTGCTGGCGCTCAACGCACGTTACCGCCAGTCGCCTGGCTGCCAGCCGCCCTGAAAACGTCAGGCATGAGCCCCGGACAGTCACCTGAATGTCACTTCCCTGTCACATTTCTGACGCAGCATCGATTTGTCCTTGACGCACCAAACAGATTTGCATGGCAGTTTGACGACCGCCGTCTACTCTGGGATGAGGCATGACCAGAGAGGGTCATGGGCAGACAAGCTAGCGACTGGCTCGAAGAAGCCGGAATACCCCATCACAATGAGGTTCATCATGGCTGACAACATTCTCAGTGCAGTACCTGAAACGGCAGCAGACATGACAACACCCGCCACATCCCCCGGGGCTCTTGGATTCGTCGTCTGTGATGACAATCGCATCTATGGGGCGGGCATGAGCGAAGAAGACTGCCTCGACAACGCCCTGGAGTGCCTGTGCGGTTTCTGTGAGCGCAGCGCGCTCAAGAAGATGCTGGAGCTATGTCAATCCGGCGTGCGCTATCCCTTGCGCCAGCTTCCCGCCAGCCAGGCCTGCGTCAGCAATTGCCAGGTCTCCGGCCCTACCGATCATTACCGTATCCATGACGGCGTCGCCTATGCTCCGGAAGAATTCGTGACACCTCTCTCGGCGTAAGCCATTCACGCCACTTTACCCGCCCCCCCCTGGCTCGCACCCTGCATCGCATCCTCAAGAAAGCGCCCCTGCCACCGAGGTTTCAGTGACAGGGGCGCGTTCTTTTGCATTGCCTTCCTCTGGTGAGGCGCGACAGCGAATCACGTGCCAGGCCTCTCAGCCGCCAAGATAGGCACGACGCACGTCATCATTGGCCAGCAGCGCCTTACCGCTGTCCGCCAGCACCACGCGACCATGCTCCAGCACATAACCGCGATCGGCGATCGACAGGGCGCGATGGGCATTCTGCTCCACCAGGAAGATGGTGGTGCCCTGCTCGCGCAGCTGCTCTACGATCTCGAAGATCTGCCCGATCACGATGGGCGCCAGCCCCAGCGATGGCTCATCGAGCAACAACAGCCGCGGCCGACTCATCAGGGCGCGCCCGATGGCCAACATCTGCTGCTCTCCGCCGGACATGGTGCCGCCGCGCTGCTGAAAGCGTTCCTTGAGGCGCGGGAAGAGCCCCAGCACGTGCTCGATACTGCGCTCGTTTTCCTCCTTGCTCTGGTAATAGCCGCCCATGGCAAGATTCTCCTCCACCGTCATGCCGGTGAAGATGCGGCGACCTTCCGGCACCACCGACAGCCCTCCACGCATCACACGCGCCGTGGGTGTACCGGTGATCTCCTCGCCCTCGAACCACACCCGCCCGCTGGTCGGACGCGGATCGCCACAGATCGACATTAGAAGCGTCGTCTTGCCGGCACCGTTGGCACCGATCAGCGTCACGATCTCGCCCTGTCCGACGGCCAGCGAGACATCATTGAGCGCCTGCACCGGCCCGTAGTGGGTGGTCAGATGCTCGAGGGCCAGCATGGCCTCCCGGGGCGCGAGCTCCTCACCGGCAAGCGTGGCCTCGGGTGTCACGTCTTCGACATGCTCACTCATGATCACTCTTCCCCCAGATAGGCCTTGATCACGGCATCATTGCGCCGTATGTCTTCCGGACTGCCATCCGCCAGCGGCTGGCCCTGATTGACCACGTAGATGTGGTCCGAGATGCCCATTACCAGACTCATATCATGCTCGATCAACAGCACCGAGATGCCCTCATCGCGGGTCAGGCTGACGATCAGATCATCCAGATCGCGCGTTTCATTGGGATTGAGGCCCGCCGCCGGCTCATCCAGCATCAGCAGCCGCGGCCTGGCGACCATGCAGCGCGCGATCTCGAGCCGACGCTGCTGGCCATAGGCCAGATTGCCCGCCTCGCGGTTGGCGAATTCGAGCAGACCGACTCGCTCCAGCCAGTCGCCGGCATGCTGCATCAGCGCCTTTTCACTGCGTCGATAGCCCGGCGTCTTGAACAGTCCCTTGAGAAGGTTGCGTTCGGCGTGCATGTGCTGCGCCACCAGCAGGTTCTCGATGACGGTCATCTCCTTGAACAACCGCACGTTCTGGAAGGTGCGCACCATGCCAGCCTGAGCAATTCGGTAGCCCGGTAGACGATGCATGGCGCGGTTCTGGAAATACACCTCGCCGCCAGTCGGCTGATAGAAGCCGGAAATGCAGTTGAAGACGGTGGTCTTGCCTGCACCATTCGGTCCGATGACCGACACCACCTCCCCCGGATGTACCTGAAGCGTCACCCCATCCACGGCCTTGAGGCCACCGAACTGCATGGTGAGGTCACACACATCCAGCAACGGTGCCCTACCCTCGGCGCGCGCCTGACGATGTGAGGAGGTGGCTGGTGCTGCCTTGTCGAGGCCTTGCCTGTCGTGGACCTGCTTGTCACAGACCTGATTATCATGTGTGTCAGCCACGGTCGAGCTCCATCTGCGGTCGTTTGAGCGGCACCAGGCCCTGAGGACGCCATACCATCATCAGCACCATCATCAGTCCGAACAGCAGCATGCGATATTCATTGAATTCGCGTGCCAGCTCCGGCAACAGCGTCATGGCGATCGCGGCCAGAATCACACCCAATTGCGAGCCCATTCCCCCCAGCACCACGATGGCCAGAATGATCGCCGACTCGATGAAGGTGAAGGATTCTGGGCTGATGAAACCCTGACGCGCAGCGAAGAAGGCACCGGCGAAACCGGCGAAGCTCGCACCGATCGTGAAGGCCGAGAGCTTGATACCGGTGGGGTTCATCCCCAGCGAGCGACAGGCGATGTCATCCTCGCGCAGCGCCTCCCACGCCCGCCCGATGGGCATGCGCAGCAAGCGGTAGATCACGAACAGCGTGATCAGCACCAGAATCAAGGCCAGCAGATACAGGTAGATCACCTTGAGGGCCGGGTCATAGTCGATGCCGAAGAACTCATGGAAGGCGATGTTGCCCTCGTCGGCCCGCCGCGAGAACTCGAGATTGAACAAGGTCGGCTTGGGAATGCGCGCGATGCCATTCGGGCCGCCAGTCAACTCGGTCCAGTTGTTGAGCAGGATGCGGATGATCTCGCCGAAGCCCAGCGTCACGATGGCCAGATAGTCACCACGCAGCCGTAGCACGGGGAAGCCAAGCAGATAGCCGAACAGCGCCGTCATCAATCCGGCGATGGGCAATGCCTCCCAGAAGCTGAAGCCCAGATAGCTGTTGAGCAGCGCATAGGTATAGGCCCCAACGGCGTAGAAGCCCACGTAGCCGAGATCCAGCAGCCCGGCGAGCCCTACCACCACGTTGAGCCCCAGGCCCAGCATGATGTAGATCAGCGTCAGGGTGGCGAGGTCCACCGCCGAGCGGTTGGAGAGGAACGGGAAGATCAGCAACGCACCGATGGCCAGCATGATCCACAGCTGACGCTTCTGACCGCTCATGACATCAGGGACGCTGAAACGTGAAGGTTTGCGCGTGCGTGCGCGCCACTCCTCGATCTGCGGACGTACCAGCTGATGCAGGAAGACGGCCAGCGCCGCGGCCAGCAACCATCCCCAGGTGTCCATGCCCATCAAGCGTACCGTGGTGGTGATGCCGGTGGACTCGAGCTGCACACCCAGTACCGAGCCCCCCAGCACGAGGGTCAGCACGGCGGCCGCAAGTGCCGACCACCAGGGACGCCGATAGGAAGGCTGTGGCGGAATCGTCTCGGCGGGTGAGGTACCCGCTGTATTCAAAGTCTGTTTCGCAAGCTTGGGCATCAGATCTTCTCCACTTCGGGCTTGCCGAGAATCCCGGAGGGACGGAACAGCAGAATCAGGATCAGCAGTCCGAAGGCCACCACGTCCTTGTATTCAGTCGACAGGTAACCGCCGGTCAGCGCCTCCGCGACGCCCAGCAGCAGGCCACCCAGCATGGCGCCGGGGATACTGCCGATACCGCCCAGCACCGCCGCCGTGAACGCCTTGAGGCCAGCCAGGAAGCCGATGTAGGGATTGACCACGCCGTAGTACATGCCGAGCAGCAGGCCTGCCACGGCGGCAAGTGCCGCCCCGATCACGAAGGTCATCGAGATGATCATGTCGGTATTGATGCCCAGCAGACGCGCCATGCCGGCATCCTGCGAGCAGGCACGGCAGGCACGACCCAGACGCGAGCGCGAGATGAAGGACGACAGCAGCAGCATGCACACCAGGGTGACGCTGAAGATGATCACCTGCATGTAGGAGAGATTGACTGCGAAGCTTTCCAGCCCGAACTCCCAGCCGCCCGGGATCAGGCTGGAGATCGCCATGTCCCGCGAACCCTGGGCCAGACGCATGTAGTTCTGCAGGAAGATCGACATGCCGATCGCCGAGATCAGCGCGATCAGACGCTTTGAGCCACGTACCGGGCGATAGGCCACCCTCTCCACGGCAAAGCCGTAGGCACAGGACACCAGCACCGCCACCAGCAAGGCGGCCGCCATCAGAAAGAAGGGGTTGGCGATACCCAGCATGCCCAGCGCCGCGATGACGATGAAGGTCACGTAGGTGCCGATCATGTAGATCTCGCCGTGAGCGAAATTGATCATGCCGATGATGCCATAGACCATCGTGTAGCCGATGGCGATCAAGGCATAGGTACTGCCGATGGTCAGGCCATTGATGACCTGTTGCAGGAAGTAGAGGATGTCTTCCATTGGAACGACCCTTGGCCGCGACTGTCGTCGGCTTGTGGCCGGTGACCGTCAGGGAAATGCCGCATGTGCGGCGACAACGGGAAGGCACGGCGATGTTGCATCACCGTGGACTCGACCGAACGGAGAAGCCCGCCATGCCAGGTGGCATGACGGGAAGCGTTTCGGGGGTGATCCACCACGGCCACATGAGGTCTCAAATACTCTCTCAAATGATCGCTCAAATGAGGTGCCAGATGTGATGTCACATGGCCGTGGCGAAGGCTGAGCTCAGACGAGCAGAGGCCAGCCGATGATCAATGTGCCGCTTCGCTCTTGGTTCCGTCGGCGTGCCAGTTGTAGACGACGAAGTTGAAGTCCTTCAGATCGCCCTTCTCGTCGTATTCGACCTTGCCGATGGGCGTGTCAAAGCTGTTGGCCTTGAGATATTCGGCGACGTCATAGGGGTCGGTGGAGTCAGCCCCCTTGATGCCATCGGCGATCAGCTCCACCGCGGTGTAGGCCGGCATGACGAATGGCCCGGAGGGGTCCTGATCCTTGTCCTTGAAGGCCGCGACCAGATCGGCGTTCTTCGGGTCTGTCTCGAAGGCCGGCGGCAGCGTCACGTAAAGCCCTTCGGAGGCCTGACCGGCGATCTTGGAAATGTCCGGATTGCCGACCCCTTCCGGGCCCATGAAGGGTGCATCGAAGCCCAGCTCACGCGACTGACGCAGCAAGAGGCCCAGCTCCGGGTGATAGCCGCCGTAGTAGACGAAGTCGACATTCTCCTTCTTGAGCTTGGAGATCAGCGCCGAAAAATCCTTGTCGCCTGCCGTGATGCCCTCGAACAGCACCACATCGATGCCGGCTTCCTCGACGGTATCGCGCACGCCGGTGGCGATGCCTTCCCCGTACTGCTGCTTGTCGTGGATCACGGCCATGTGCTTGGGCTTGACCGTCTCGGCGATATAGCGCCCGGCGACCGGCCCCTGCAGGGAATCCAGGCCGATGGTGCGGAAGACCAGCTCATAGCCCTGCTCGGTGATGGTCGGGCTGGTGGACGCCGCCGTGATCATCATCACGCCTTCCTCGGCGTAGATGTCCGAGGCCGGCTGGGTCGCACTGGAGCACAGGTGGCCGATCACGTACTGGACACCGTCATTGACGATCTGGTTGGCCACCGCCACCGCCTGCTTGGGATCACAGGCGTCATCGTATTTGACGCCCTTTAGCATCTCGCCGTCGACGCCACCGGCGGCATTGATCCGCTCGATGGCCATCTCGGCACCGATGAACTGCATGTCACCGTACTGGGCAACCGGCCCCGTGACAGGGCCTGCCATGGCGATGGTGATATCGGCCTGAGCCTGGGTGGACATCGCCGCGGCGATACCGAGAGCGAGAAGAGACCTGCGCATCATGATGAGAATTCCTGTTCCCGATTATTGTTGTACTACGGCCGGGCAGACCTGACTGACGCCTGGTGCCAACGCTGGGCTGACCGAAAAAGGCTGGCGACAGTGTCTGTCATTCGCTGACCTTGTGCGCCGCTGCCAGCCTGCAGGCAGGGGGTCGACACGTCAGGAATGCCTTGAAAGCATTATTGGCAGCAGCGAATACGCATGTAAAGTGACCGTTTGGGCGCTCATGAATGCGGCTCGGCAGCCTACCAATAGCGAAAAGCACCACGCTTCCCAATGTGGCCAGACAATCCTCGGAAAACCCGATCAAAGCCAGTCATTGGCACATGCCAACACGCGGATAACAGGATTTCCCTCTCCTCTCGCACCATCAGGAGGCACTGCAGCCCCCTGCCCGGCTACGCCCAAGGTTGTAAGAGAAGCAATGCTGCCGCCCTCCCCGAGCAACCGGTTGCCCCTGAGCCATGCACTGAGCTGCCATGTGATGATTTGCGAAGCATAGGCAAGATAACGGGATAACTCGCTGATGACACTTGCGCAACACATATCCGCCGCGCGCTGGTACCAGGGTACCTGCAGACAGGCACACGCCAGCCCTGAACGCCACGCGCCCGACGATGGGTGACATCGTCGGGCGCGCAGGGTAATGCCTTTGGCAACGCGAAAGCTGGGAGATGGAGAGTAGCGTCAGCCCAGCGCGATCAGGCGATTGCGGACGTCGTTGATCTGGTCGCGCAGTCGACCGGCTTCCTCGAACTCGAGGTTCTTGGCCGCGGCAAACATGGCATCTTCGAGACGGCTGATCTCCTTTTCAAGCGCCTGAGGACCTTCGGCCGCCAGCGCGGCGTAGTCCGGCGTCTCTTCCGCCACCTGACGCTCGCTGCCCTTGCGACGGCTGCTCTTGCGGCCCGGTGCCTGGGCACCTTCCATGATATCCGCCACCGACTTGGTGATGGTGCGCGGCGTGATGCCGTGCTCGTCATTGAAGGCCATCTGCTTCTCGCGACGGCGTTCGGTCTCGGCGATGGCCCGCTGCATGGAATCGGTGATGCGATCCCCGTACAGAATGGCCTTGCCGTTGGCATTACGCGCCGCGCGGCCGATGGTCTGGATCAGCGAGCGTTCCGAGCGCAGGAAGCCTTCCTTGTCGGCATCCAGAATCGCCACCAGCGAGACCTCCGGTATATCGAGACCCTCACGCAGCAGGTTGATGCCGACCAGCACATCGAACTTGCCCAGACGCAGGTCACGAATGATCTCGACACGCTCGACGGTGTCGATATCGGAGTGCAGATAGCGCACCCGCACATCATGCTCTCCCAGATACTCGGTCAGGTCTTCCGACATGCGCTTGGTCAGCGTGGTGATCAGCACGCGCTCGCCCACCTGGGTGCGCGCCTTGATCTCGGAGAGCACATCATCGACCTGGGTCGAGGCCGAACGCACCTCGATGATCGGATCGAGCAGCCCGGTGGGACGTACCACCTGCTCCACCACCTGGCCGGCATGTTCTTCCTCATAGGGGCCAGGCGTCGCCGAGACGAATACCGTCTGGGGCAGGATGCTCTCCCACTCCTCGAATTTCATCGGGCGGTTGTCGAGGGCCGACGGCAGACGGAAGCCGTACTCCACCAACGTCTCCTTGCGCGATCGGTCACCGCGGTACATCCCGCCGACCTGCGGCACGCTGACGTGGGACTCGTCGATGAAGACCAGTGCATCCTTGGGCAGGTAGTCGAAGAAGGTCGGCGGCGCATTGCCGGGATCACGCCCCGACAGATAGCGCGAGTAGTTCTCGATGCCATTGCAGTAGCCCAGCTCCATCATCATCTCGATGTCATAGAGGGTACGCTGCTCCAGGCGCTGGGCCTCGACCAGCTTATCGTGCTTGCGCAAGTAATCGAGGCGCTCGACGAGTTCTTCCTTGATGCGATCGACCGCAGCGACGATGGTCTCGCGCGGCGTCACGTAGTGACTCTTGGGATAGATGGTCATGCGCGGCACCGACTCGGCCACTTCACCGGTCAGCGGATCGAACAGCCGGATGGAATCGATCTCGTCATCGAAAAGCTCGACACGCACCGCCTGCTCTTCGGAGTCGGCCGGGAAGATGTCGATCACGTCGCCACGCACCCGATACGTACCGCGCCGGAAATCCATATCGTTGCGAGTGTACTGCAGCTCCGCCAGACGCCTTAGGAAGCCACGCTGGTCAATCTGCTCACCACGATTGAAGTGCAGGCGCATCTTCAGGTATTGATCCGGATCCCCCAGGCCGTAGATGGCCGAGACGGAGACCACGATGATCGCATCGCGGCGTTCCAGCAGCGCCTTGGTCGCCGACAGGCGCATCTGCTCGATATGGTCGTTGATCGAGGCATCCTTCTCGATGAAGGTGTCCGAGGAGGCGACGTAGGCTTCGGGCTGATAGTAATCGTAATAGGAGACGAAATATTCGACGGCGTTGTCGGGGAAGAACGACTTGAACTCGCCGTACAGCTGTGCCGCCAGCGTCTTGTTGGGGGCCATGACGATGGCCGGGCGCTGCAGACGCTCCACGATGTTGGCCACCGTGAAGGTCTTGCCGGAGCCGGTCACGCCCAGGAGGGTCTGATGCGCCAGACCCGCGTCCAGGCCGGTTATCAGCTTCTCGATGGCCGCCGGTTGGTCACCGGCCGGCTGAAACTTGGAATCGATGCGAAATGGTTTGCTCATGCGCTCTCAATGGTGGCAGTCAGTCGGGTCTTCAACTGACGACAGGCAGATGATTGCCCAGCGGCATCATTCGCTCGCGGGCGCTTCTCGACTGGTCACCAAGACCCGGGTGCTGGTCATCAGGCGATGGATGGGGCAACGCTCGGAGATCTCGATCAGACGCGCGCGCGTCTCGGCGTCCAGCTCATGGCCCTCCTCGGCCAGAAACTGCATGCTGACCGTGAGGCGGTATTCGCTGTCGCTGCCACGGCGCTCGTCGCTGTCGTCCCGGTCCACCGTGGTGGTGATCCCCGCCAGCGGCAAGCCTTTGCGCCTTGCGTACATCTGCACGGTGATCGACTTGCAGGCCCCCAGCGACAGGTCGAAGTAGTCATGCGGGTCCGGAGCGCTCTCGGCGCCACCGACCACCGCCGGCACATCGACCAGCAACTCATCAAAGCTTGCGACCTGTACCCGCTGCACGAAACTGCCTGACCGACGGCTGATTACCTCGATGCTCATTCGTCACCTCCCTGTCGCTGATCTGTCCGTGATCCCGCTCATGAGACGTTGCCTGCTCGCCGCCTGTCCAGCGTCTGTGCACTGCGGTCACTTGACCTTGTAACCGGCCTTCTCGACCGCCTTGACCAGGGCGTCATAACGCACCTGACCGTCGACTTCGGCAAAGCCACGCCCGACCTCGGCTTCCTTGACGCCATCCATCATCATCAGCGCCGTGGTGACCTTGTTGACGTCCTTGACGCTCTCGACACCGATCAAAGTAAGAGAAAAGCTGGCCATCGTGTCATTCCTGTCATGCAGTAAAAAAGGGGCGCCGCGGCGCATTGCAGCCGTCAAGAATAGCACGGTTGTCTGGCAGTCAGCGCGGACCAGACGCTTCGCAAGCCAGGCCGCAGAAACGCCTGGCAGGACGGGAGCCCTGATTTGCCCGTTCTTTTACTGTCACTTGAGGCACTAGGGGCTGACAGCCGCCAGCTGGCGCGTGACAATGCGGGCATCCGACATGCCGCATGGTTGCCAGAGCGCCACCGGCAGTTCACTCCTTCGCAACAGGATGGTGGTAAATGAATCCCTTCAAGACCCTGATGCAAGACCACGGCTACCAGCTCGGCGAGGACGGCCGCCTGACGCTGGGTGAGCCAGACGATGCCTCCATGCCACTCGCTGGCGTAGCTGACCGCACCCTGGCCGAAAATGGGTTGACCCCGCTGGGCAATTTCGAAGTCCTCGAGGTCTGCGGCAAGGATGGCGAACGCTTTCTGCAGGGGCAGACCTCACAGCAGCTGAGTCTGGTCGATGGCGAGCTGGCGCCGCTGACGACCTTCTGCACACCGAAGGGGCGCATTCTGGCCATGGCTCAGCTGCTGCGCGTCAGCGAAGGGCGCCTGTGGCTGGTGATGCCGGCTGGCACCGCCGAACCGCTGCGCGCCCATCTGGCCAAGTTCGCGCCCTTCTACAAGGTGACGCTGGAGGTGTCGTGCGAGCTGAGTGTGCTCGGCCTTCTCGGCGAACAGACTCTGGCGGCCTGTGCCGACGCCCTGGCGGCACCGGCTCTGCCCGCGCACGACCTGGCCATGCGCTCGGTTCTCCCGTCGCCCCTGCAGTCGAGCGAGGAAGAAGAACCGCAGACCTGCGCGCTGGCTCGCCAGCCGTCAGGCAATACCCCGCGCGCGATACTGGTCGGCCCGCATGCCGCCCTGGCAGACCTCGCGACGGCGCTTTTCGGACGCGATGTGGCCGCCAGCGACGAAACCCGCTGGCGCCTGGAAGATATCCGCGCCGGTCTACAGTGGGTCACTTCCGCGCAGACTGACAGCTGGCTGCCGCAGATGCTCAATCTGGAAGCCCTCGCCGCGATCAGCTTCAAGAAAGGCTGCTATACCGGTCAGGAAGTCGTGGCACGTGCCCACTTTCGCGGTCAGGTCAAGAAGCGCCTGCAACGCCTGACGACAATGCAGCCGGCCGACTTGCCGGCGGTGGGCAGCAAGGTCACATCTCCCGATGGCAAGTCCCTTGGCGAAGTGTTGCAGGCAGCCCATGATGAGCAGGGACGCCTGGAGCTGCTGGCCGTGATCAGCCTGCGTGATGAAGAGATAGCGTTGGCATTGGAAGATGGCACCGAGCTTGAGCGCAGCGCACTGCCCTATGCCGTCGAGCGTCGCGACCCGGAGCAGCTCAAGGGCTGAAGGGTACGGCTTGAAGGACTGGCTGTCTTGAAGGGCTTAGCCTTGAAGGACTTAACGCTTGAAAGCCGCCACAAGAAAGCCCCACACGTGCCAACGTGCGGGGCTTTCGTCTTTCACGGATTGCAGACCTGATGCACCTACCGGGGCTCACAGCCCTTCCGGCAGCCAGCCATCCCCTGCGATCAGGTGCTCGATCAGCTCCTGCACCGGCATCGGTCGTGCATAGAGATAGCCCTGATGCAGCGAGCAACCATGCGCGAGCAATTCGGCTCGCTGCTCTGGCGTCTCGATGCCCTCGGCCACCACCGCAAGATGGAAGGCCTCCGCCAGCCCCAGCATCGCTTCGATCATGGCCTGCCCCTTGCTGGAGCCCAGCGCCGTCACGAACTGTCGATCGATCTTGAGCTTGTCGAACGGCAACCGCTGAAGCTGTGACAACGAGGAGTAGCCGGTGCCGAAGTCATCCAATGCCAATGCCACGCCGTGAGCCCGGATGGTCTGGAACAGCACGGCGAGTGCCTGGATGTCATCCGGCAGCTGGCTCTCGACCAGCTCAAGCGTCAGGCGCTCACACAGCTCCGGATGCCGGAACAACATTTCCAGGTCTGACAGGAAGCGCTTGTCCATCATGTGGCGCACGGTCACGTTGACGCTCAGATGCAACTCATGGCCGCTTTCGTGGACGCGCATCAAGGTCGCGATGCTTTCCTTGAGCACCCAGCGCCCCAGCGCGACATCCAGGCGTGCGGACTCGACGATCGCCATGAAATCCGCCGAGCCCATCAAGCCATGTTCGGGGTGCTGCCAGCGAATCAACGCCTCCGACAGCTGCAAGCGGCCGCTACGCCCATCGACGATCGGCTGCACGAAGAGCCTGAGCTGATTCTCACGCAGCGCGACGGTGAACTCGGCCTCCAGCTGCTTGAGGCGACGCAACTCACGCTCCGCCTCCTCATCGAAGAAGTGCCACTCACGTTGGCACTGCTGGGTATCGTGCAAGGCACGCTCGGCGCGATAGACCAGCGCATCCACCTGGTGGCCATCCTCGGGGTAGCGCGTGATGCCCAGACTCGGCTGCAGATAGATCACCTCATCATTGAGCGTGACCTTGTCGCGCACGGCATTCAGCAGGTTGTCCAGCCAGCCACTGATACCGCCACGCGTCGCTTCCAGCAGCCGGCGCTGGACCATGATCAGCAGCCTGTCGGTCTCGAGGCGCGCCACATCGCCCGAATTCCCCAGCAAGGGAGCGATACGCTTCTTGACCTGCTCCAGCTGGTGATTGCCCGGCTCGGCGCCGGCATGATCATAGAGCACCTGCAAACCGCCAATCCGCAGCGCCATCAGCACGAAGCCTTCCATCGGCGCGACCTCACCCAGCTGATCAATCCGCACCTTGATCAGGCGCAGCATGCCTTCACGGCTGAGCAGGCCGGTATCGAGATCCGTCTCGCGCTCCTCGAGCAACTGGTGCTGGAGCAGCACGCGTTCCTGCTCCAATCCTCGTACCACCAGCGTATCGAGAGTCATGTCCAGCAACGGCATCATCTCGGTGGCGTTGAGTCGATGGCCACGACTGGCCACCAGCAGCAACTCGCTGCGCCCGGGATGCGGCGAGACCGAATAGCCCATCAGCTGACTGGCGCCCAGTCGCTGACACAGCAGCAGCGCGCGGTCATTCGGCTCATCGGCATTCTTCTCGACGCTCCCATCGCCATCGCGCCGCGAGCCATCACCGGGTGACACGCACACGCGCCCTACCGGCAGGCGCAATAGAGGATCACGCCGCAACGATGCTTCACTCAACCACTCACGCTCATCGTGACTCTGCAGAATCAGGTAGCCGGCATTGGGATTTCCCACCTCACGCCGATAGATGATGATCTCCGCCCCCAGCATCTCGCGCACGCGCTGCAGGTATCGGGTGAGAGACGCACGCGCATTCTGCGGCGCGTGGGTTTCGTAGGGGACGCTCAGAAATTGCTGGTTGAGAGTGTTGTGGCGCTGGTTTTGATGCTCGAGATAGGCGCCATAGGCCCGACACGCCCTGCGGCGCCGACTGTCGCGCACCAACATGCCAATGGTGCCCATGCCCGCCAGCACAATGATCAACAGCAGCACCGCCAGCGGAGCGCCCATCTCATACACAAGCTGAGCGACGCGATTCTCATCCTGCCAGCAGGCCTTGGCATGGTGGTAGCGATCGGCACGGCCGGATGCCGGCAAAGCCACGCAGATCTGCTGCGTCGCGATGGGCTGTGGCATGGCGTTGCTGACGACCTTCAGACCCTTCAAGCCCAGTACGGCCGCCTGCTCGTCCAGCAGGTCTGTCGTGAGCGGCATGCCCAAAATCAACAGCCCCTGCTCGTCTCGCGGTGGCAAGGCCTCCTCATCCTCGTAGAGCCCCTGCATGCCGATCAGCCATGGCTGGTTATCGACGATCAACCAGGCCAGCTGGGATTGTGTCGATGACTGGCGGGCAGCCTGCATGACGGGGGCGAGCGCACGTCGCCAGCTCACCGGCTGCTTGCCCAGCCAGTCGGCCCCCGGCGACCCGGCGTTGTGCTGCACCCAGGCTGCCACCTGCCCATCGCCCCGCACCGCAGAGATCAGATGTATGCCGGTATTGATGGCGAACTCGGGGCCATACATGTACTCGAGCCAGGTCGTGTCGAGCTCGGGCTTGCGCAGAAACCTGGTCACGGCTTCTTCCCAGTAGCCGTTCTCCTGCAACTGTCCTGCGAGCAGGCGCTGTTCACTCTTGATCCACAAGGCCAGCCGCTGCCTGTCGGATTCACGATCCGCCTCACGGGATTGGGTGATCTGGCTGGCCGTCAACCAGGCGGTGGCCAGCAGTGCCGCCAGCAACAGCAGCGGCAGCAGGTACATCCGATAGCGGGGGCCAGCAGGCATGAAGGCATGCGCGAAGACAGCAGAAGACTCATGTGACGACACACGAGAGGAGGAACGCGGTGCTGAAGAATCTGACATTGATTTACCGATGATGAGGCGACCTCCTGAACCGGGTCGGCAGGCTGTCGCCTGGCCTTTGAGGTCAGTCTAGATCAGACGTTCAGTTGAAGAATACGCTGCACATTCGTCGTGGTGGATAACGCGATATCGTGGCGACTGCTCGAGCGGAGCTCCGCCACCACGTCCGCGACCTTCGCCACTCGCGATGGCTCATTGCGCTGGCCCTGAAACCCGCACAGCGGCATGTCGGGGCTATCGGTTTCCAGCACGAAGCCATCGTCGGGCAGTGACGCCACCACTCCGCGCAGCTTGTTGGCACGCGGGTAGGTCACGCTGCCGCCCAGCCCCAGCACAAAGCCAAGCTCGAGAAAGCGCTGTGCCTGCACCTGACTGCCCGCGAAGGCATGGATGATGCCGCCACGGGTGAGTCGTGCCTGCTTGAGGCGCTTGGCCACTTCGTCGTTGGCGCGCACGCAGTGCACGATGACAGGCAAGGAGAATTCGCGTGCCATGCTCAGCTGGGACTCGAACAGCTGCCATTGGGCGTCATGATCGGCCAATCGCGTATCGAAGCCACATTCTCCCAACGCGACGATCTTACCAGCATGCTGGTCGAGAGCCTGATGAAGCGACGCCAGCGCGTCATCGCCATGCTCGGACAGAAAATAGGGATGCAACCCCAGGGCACCGAACATACGCGCCGATGAACCCGCCAGCGCCAGCACTGCCGGGAAGCTTGCCACCGTGGTGGCGGGCACCACGAAGGCCGAGACGTCTTCCTGCTCGGCACGCGCGATGACCGCCTCACGATCCGGCGTGAAGTCAGCGAAATCCAGATGGCAATGGCTGTCGATCAGCATGGAATCTCCCAGGGATGGTCGTACAGCCATCGTGCTATATCAGCGTGTGTCAGACAAACGAAGGGACCGGCCTGGTGACCGGTCCCTTGTGGACAAGTGTCGATATTGCTTGTTAGTGGTCGTGACTGGCGCAGATGGCCTAGGCCGCCTCCACCGGCGCTGCCGGCGCCAGTTCGGAGGTGCAATGACCACAACGGGTCGCCGCCAGCGGCACCCTGGAAAGGCAATACGGGCAATCCTTGTCGGTGACCTCTTCGGGCGCTTCCTCGGCTTCCTTCTTGAGCTTGTTGATCTGGCGGATCAACACGAAGACCGCCAGCGCCACCAGCGCAAAACTGATGATGGCATTGATGAACAAGCCATAATTCAGCGTCACGGCTCCCGCTTCCTTCGCGGCATCCAGGCTGGCATAGGGGGCAGCCTGAGCGCCTTCCTTGAGCACGATGAAGAAATTCGAGAAATCTACCCCCCCGATCAGCAGCCCCATCAGCGGGTTGAGCATGTCCCCCACCAGACTCTTGACGATCAGTGTGAATGCCCCGCCGATGATGATGCCGACGGCCATGTCGACGACGTTACCCTTGACGGCAAAATCACGAAATTCCTGCATGAATCCGGACATCTGTCATCTCCTGTCACTCGCTAACCATCCGGTGAATTGCCACGCATCATGCATGGCCCGCACTGAGACACATTCCACGCCATTGTTGTTGTCATTGTCTGCGCCCTACCGACCTTCGCCCCAGCAAGCTTCATCACACGGATGCCAGCAAGACAACATGACCCAAACATTATGCCGTGCTGATGCCGCGCCATGGGTTGGCTGTGTAAACGTAGGGTTACACGCATATCTGGACACAAAAAACGCCACCCCTCGGGGTGGCGTTCTTCATGACGTGATCGACAGTCTCGCTATCGCAGCGTCGCTGTGGCAACTGTCTCAGTGCTCACGGGTCGCACGGAAGGTGATGTCCGGCCAGCGTTCCTGGGTCAGCTGCAGGTTGACGCGGGTCGGCGCGATGTAGGTCAGCCAGCCGCCGCCGTCGTAAGCCAGGTTGGCACTGGCCTTGCGTTTGAAGTCTTCCAGCATCTTGGTGTCATCGCAGTAGATCCAGCGTGCGGTCTGCACGTTGATCGCCTCATAGATGCACTCGACCTTGTACTCTTCCTTCAGGCGGTGAGCGACCACGTCAAACTGCAGCGTACCGACGGCACCGACGATCAGGTCGTTGTTGTCGAACGGCTGGAAGACCTGGGTCGCGCCCTCTTCGGAGAGCTGCTGCAGGCCCTTCTGCAGCGCCTTCATCTTCAGCGGGTCCTTAAGGCGCACGCGCTTGAAAAGTTCCGGCGCGAAGTGCGGAATGCCAGTGAAGCGCATGTCCTCGCCGATGGTGAAGGTATCACCGATCTGGATGGTGCCGTGGTTGTGCAGGCCGATGATATCGCCCGGCCAGGCTTCTTCCACGTGGGAGCGGTCCGCCGCCATGAAGGTCAAGGCGTCGGGAATCTTGACGTCCTTGTTGATGCGCACATGGCGCATCTTCATGTTCTTCTCGTACTTGCCGGAGCAGACACGCAGGAAGGCGACACGGTCACGGTGCTTCGGGTCCATATTGGCCTGGATCTTGAAAACGAAACCGGTGAAGCGCTCATCGTGGGCCGTGACTTCGCGGGTATCGGTATCGCGCGGCTGGGGGGGCGGGGCATATTCGACGAAGCCGTCGAGCATCTCGCGCACGCCGAAGTTGCCCATGGCAGTACCGAAGTAGACCGGCGTCAGCTCACCGCGACGATAGGCCTCGAGATCGAACTCGTGAGAGGCGCCGCGCACCAGCTCGACCTCCATGCTCAGCTCTTCGATCAGGTCCTCGCCCAGCACTTCGATGGCTTCGGGGCTGTCGAGGCCCTTGATGCGCACGTCGTCGGGAATGCGGTTGCCCTGGCCCTGCTTGTAGAGATGGATCTCGTCATTGAGCAGATGATAGACGCCCTTGAAGCCCTTGCCGACGCCGATCGGCCAGGTCATCGGCGCGCACTGGATGTTGAGTACCGTCTCGACTTCATCCATCACCTCGATGGGATCACGCGTCTCGCGGTCCATCTTGTTGACGAAGGTCAGAATCGGCGTGGTGCGCAGGCGGCAGACTTCCATCAGCTTGATGGTGCGGTCCTCGACACCCTTGGCGCCATCGATGACCATCAGCGCCGAGTCGACGGCAGTCAGCGTCCGGTAGGTATCTTCGGAGAAGTCCTCGTGCCCGGGGGTATCCAGCAGATTGACCATGCGGTCCTTGTAGGGGAACTGCATCACGGAGGTGGTCACGGAGATACCACGCTCCTGCTCCATCTTCATCCAGTCGGAGGTCGCGTGGCGATCGGCCCGCTTGCTCTTGACCGAGCCGGCCATCTGGATGGCATTCCCGAACAGCAGCAGCTTCTCGGTGATGGTGGTCTTACCGGCATCCGGGTGAGAGATGATGGCGAATGTACGGCGCACATCCGCCGCCTTGGCAATCTGGGAATCTGACATGAGCTGAAAGGCATCCGGCCCGACGTGAGGCACGCCGCGCGCACTGTTGGGTGAATAGCAGAACAAGACGAATGGCGCGCATTGTAGCGGCTGGCGCGGCGCGGCAACAGAGGCGAGCGTGATCTACACGCCTTCGATCATCCCTACGCGCGCGAAAATGCCAAGGCCTTACTCCTCGACCTCAGACAGTGTCTCAATGATATGGCACTGTGCCATCACCCCGCCGGCACAGCAGTGCGTCAGGCGCTGCAACTCTTCCTCCATGACGGCGAGGTCGCGCTGACGCTTGCGCACCTCGATCAGCTGCGCCTCGATGCGCGCGTCTATCTGATCGCACGGCAAGGACTGCTGGTCCGCCAGGCCCAGCAAGGCGCGGATGTCATCCAGCGAAAACCCCAGCCTCCGACAACGGCGGATGAAGGTCAGACGCCTAAGCTGTGCATTGCCATACTCACGATAGCCATTGGACGCGCGTCGCATCGGGGCCAACAGCCCCTGCTTCTCGTAGTAGCGGATCGTCACCGCCTGGACATCAGACGCCTTGGCCAGTTGGCCGATGCCCATCGTCACCTCGCCGTGCGATGACGTGAACGATTCCCCTCTCCGTGCGAAATCTCTTGCGGTCATCGATGACTTCTCCTCTCGCCATGTGTTGCATGTCGATGCATCAACCGTTTCATCAGCCTACTTGACCTTATAGTGACTATAACCTCCATGCTGTCATCAACACGACAGGAGGCCAAGACCCATGAAAAGCTGTTGCGAAAGTAAATCCGGCGAGCTGGCAGAGCTCAGAGCCTCACAGGGCAAGGTCCTGAAGATTCTGTTGGCGCTGAATGCCAGCATGTTCTTCGTCGAATTCACCGCGGCCTGGTGGCTGGGTTCCACCGCGCTGCTGGGGGATTCCCTCGACATGTTCGGCGATGCCAGCGTTTACGCCCTGACTCTCTATGTCCTGCACCGCAGTGTGCGTGAACGCGCAATGAGTGCGCTGATCAAGGGCATCGTGATGCTGTCGCTAGGCCTGATCGTTTTTGGCGAAGCAGGCTACCAAGCCCTCAATGGAGTGGCACCGGCCGCCCACGGCATGGGCGTCTTCGCCCTGCTGGCACTGGTCGTAAACCTCATCTGCTTCGGCCTGCTGTGGCGCTTCAAGTCGGATGATCTCAACATGCGCTCCACCTGGCTGTGCTCACGCAATGACATCATCGCCAATGCCTCGGTCTTCGGGGCCGCGATACTGGTGGGCTGGACAGGCTCCCGCTGGCCGGACGTGCTGCTGGGGGCGGCGATTGCCGCACTCTTCCTGCAGTCCGCCTGGCAGGTGATTCGCGATGCGCGTGAAGAACTGCGCGAGGCCAGAGAGGCCGAGAACGATCAGATACCTGACGACCAGGACGCTTCCAACACCAGCAGCTGTTGCACCCCGCCGACGGCTGCGGTAGTGCTTGAGCAATCTCACGCCAGCAGTTGCTGCTCCAGCAAGCGCTGTGGTTGAAGCACGACGTCGCTGACCCATGACTGCCAGCAACACGAAAGCGCCCCGTCGGTACCGACGGGGCGCTTTCGTGTCTGGATAACACCAGGCTCAAGGGGCCGGACAATCTGGCTGACGCTCGGGGTGAGCCTGCCGGAAGGCTTCCAGTGACTGACAGGCCGCCTCGATGGCCAGAATCCTTGGGTAGTCCATAAGTTCACACTCGAAGCGCCGCGCATTGTAGAGCTGAGGCATCAGGCAGGCATCCGCCATGCCCGGGCTATCGCCATGGCAGAAACGCCCTGCACTTTCCGCCAGCATCACTTCCAGACGCGCGAAGCCCTCGGCGACCCAATGTCGATACCACTCAAGGCGCTGCTGCTGGGTGACCTCAAGCCGATCGGTCAGATAATTGAGCACGCGCGGATTGTTGAGCGGATGCATCTCACAAGCCATGAACTGACACAGTGAGCGCACCTTCGCACGCGCTTCAGGCGCGGAGGGCAACAGCGCCGGGGTGGGCCAGCGCTCCTCCAGATATTCTAGGATCGCGATCGACTGGCTCAGGGCCACAGATGTTGGGGTATCTCCCACTATCAGGGTCGGCACCAGTCCCTGGGGATTGATGGCCAGATAGTCCTCGCTGCGCTGTTCGCCCTTGAGCAGATTGACCGGCACCTGAGCGACCTCAATCCCCTTGAGCGCCAGCGCGATTCTTACCCGATAGCTGGTAGATGAACGGTAATAGCCATACAGACTCATTGAACTCATGCTGCATTCCCCTGTGACGCAGTTGGATGCCGGCCGCCCCTTCGCACTGTCTCGCGCCCAGTTGGCTTGAGGCTTACCGGCGCACGACGTCTTCCCGAGACGTGTCTCTGAGAAGCTCTGCCTGACGAGGCCGCCCTCAGGCGTCCAACTGCGTCACCTGCTGATCAATGGCGCCGAAGATGCTCTGGCCATCGCGATCGAACATCTCGATGCGGATGCGATCACCGAAACGCATGAAGGGAGTGCGAATCTCATCGAACAGGATCTTCTCGACCATGCGCACTTCTGCCAGACAGCTGTAGCCCACACCCCCTTCACTGATCGGCTTGCCGGGGCCGCCATCCTTGCCGGGATTGGACACGGTGCCTGAACCGATGATCGCGCCGGCGCCCAGTGGGCGGGTCTTCGCGGCATGCGCCACCAGCTGCGGGAAGCTGAAGATCATGTCTGGCCCGGACTCTGGCTCACCGAACTTCTCACCATTGAGATGCACGCTCAGCGGCAGATGCACGCGCCCCTGCTGCCAGGCCTCCCCCAGCTCGTCCGGCGTCACGGCGATGGGCGAGAAGCTTGACGACGGCTTGGACTGGAAGAAGCCGAAGCCCTTGGCCAGCTCGCCGGGGATCAGTCCACGCAGACTGACGTCATTGACCAGCATCAACAGGCGAATATGGTCCTCGGCCTGCTCCGGACTGACATGCATCGGCACATCATCGGTGATGACGGCGATCTCGCCTTCGAAATCGATGCCATGCTCCTCACTGACACATACGATATCGGCGCTGGGGGCCAGGAAGCTGTCGCTGCCGCCCTGATACATCAGTGGGTCGTGCCAGAAGGTCTCGGGCATCTCGGCGCCACGCGCCTGACGCACCAGCTGCACATGATTCAGATACGCCGAGCCGTCTGCCCACTGGTAACTGCGCGGCAGCGGGGAATGCAGCGCCTGACTTTCCAGCGCAAAAGCGTCCGCCAGCGTGCCATCATTTAGCGCCACGTAGCGTTGCTCGAGCCTGGGCGCCAGCGACGTCCAGTCTTCCAGCAGCGCCTGCAGCGTCGTGGCGACATCCGCGACCTTGACGGCGCGGGTCAGGTCACGGGAGACCAGCAGCAGTGTTCCATCGCGGGAACCATCCTGGCAGGTAGCGAATTTCATGGGTGCCTCCTTGAAGAGCAACGTGAGCAAGAATGCAGGAATTGCCTGGGGTCGGATGACGATGAAAAGTCAAAGGTCATCGCTGATGCAGGGTGGATTGAGGAGTGAATCAAGAGGTGGATTGAGGAGTGGTGTGGGACGTGAAGTGAGACGCGAGTCCCTGCCAGACCGAGCCATAGTCGCGCTGACGAGCGCTCGACGACAGGGCCTGCGGGGTGGGCTGGAACAGATAGCGACTCTCGAACATGAAGGCGAGCGTATTTCCCTGATAGCGGGGGGCAAGTTCCGCCCGACTGGCGGCCTCGAAGGTGGCAGCGTCAGGGCCATGCGGGGTCATGGCGTTGTGCAGACTCGCGCCTCCAGGACGGAAGCCTTCGCGTTTGGCGTCGTACTCACCATGGATAAGCCCCATCAACTCGCTCATCAGGTTGCGATGGAAGTACGGCGGCCGGAAGGTGTTCTCGGCGACCATCCAGCGTGGCGGAAAGATCACGAAGTCGAGATTGGCGACCCCGGCAGTGTCCGACGGTGAGGTCAGCACGGTGAAGATAGAGGGATCAGGATGATCGAAGCTGACCGTATTGATCGTATTGAAGGTCGCCAGATCATATTTGTAGGGCGCGTAATTGCCGTGCCAGGCCACGACATCCAGCGGTGAATGATCCAGACTCGCGCGCCAGAAACGCCCGCCGAACTTTGCCACCAGCGTGAAGTCACCGGCTTCGTCCTCGAAACGTGCCGATGGCGCGAGGAAGTCACGTGGATTGGCCAGTCCATTGCTACCGATGGGCCCCAGCGAGGGCAGCTCGAGAGGCGCGCCGTAGTTCTCGGCCACATAACCACGACAGCCTTCCGCGTGCCCCGCCAGCGGATTGAGCTGGAACTTGATACCACGCGGGATCACGACGATCTCGCCGCTGGCGACTTCCAGCAGGCCCAGCTCGCTGCGAACCTCGATGGCACCCTGCTGCGGCACGATCAGCAATTCGCCGTCAGCATTGTAGAAAAAGCGCTGCTGCATGCCGCGAGTGAAGGCGTAGAGATGCGTGGCACAACCCTGCTGCGCCTGGGCATCCCCATTGACCGCCAACGTGATCAGACCTTCCAGAAAATCGCCAGCGCAGAACGCGATGGGGTCCCAGCGCATCGGGTTGGGATCCGGCATTCCCTCGGCCAGCGGTGCGGTGGCGACCTGCGGCATCTCCATGGGCTGATAGGTGCCCTGCACCACCGAGGGCCGAATGCGGTAAAGCCAGCTGCGCAGGTTGTGGCTACGCGGCGCGGTGAAGGCCGAGCCGCTCAACTGCTCCGCGTAAAGGCCGTAGGGGCAACGCTGGGGGGAGTTCTGGCCCTGCGGCAAGGCACCAGGCAACGCCTCGCTGGAGACATGATTGCGAAAACCGGCGTGATAACGACACTCAGCATTGCGCTCGCGCATGACGATTCATCTCCTTGTGGGCTCGCGGCTCCTGATGACCCGGGGCATCTATGGCACGACATGCCGCCACCGCCCCAAATAGTAACATATGAAACCATATAGCCAGATCCATACCTTGGCAATCGCCAAAGTGGCCGACTTTTGTCTTGCCCAACATCGAAAGTGGTAACATTGGCAACCTGATCTGGCCGCAATGCTCTGATGCGACAACGCAAGTCAGCCCTCTCACCGAGACAGGTAACTCTCGATGCAACGCACTGATGACACTCCCGAAGCGCGCGATGCCCTTGATGGGGATGCCTCCCAGGACACGCCCCGCTGCGAGCTGGATCTTGACCAGTTTTTGCCCTATCGCCTCAACCGACTGGCCGAGCGTACCAGTGAGGCGATGTTCGCCCGCTATGGCGAGCGCTTCGCCATCAATGTCGCCGAGTGGCGTCTGCTGGCCTGGTTGAGCCGTGGCGTACCGATGACCGCTCGGGAAATCAGTCTGCGCACCCACATGGACAAGGTACGCGTCTCGCGCGCCGTCAAATCACTGGAGAACCGTGAACTTATCCTGCGTCGTCCGAGCGAGCAGGACCAGCGTGCGCAGCTGCTGGTTCTCACCGCCGAGGGTGAGGCCATGCTAGCCGAGCTGATTCCCGAAGCGCGGCGTTTCGAGGATGAGCTGCTCGGTGCGGTCAATGCACGCCAATACCGTGATCTGCTACTCACCATGCAGACCCTGGAGCGACAACTGGATCAACTGCCGGGCAGCGATTGAGCCAGGCATGCAAGACGCTCATTCACAGAACGACAGGGGGTTTCCTGGCCGCCATTTCGCGTGATGTATAATTATGGTATAGGTTGTGTACTGTTTTTAAGGAGCCTTGCCAGCATGCATCGCAAACCGCACCTGCCCAGCAAGCTGTGTCAGACCTGCCAGCGCCCCTTCACATGGCGCAAGAAGTGGCAGGATTGTTGGGATGACGTACGCCATTGCAGTCAGCGCTGTCGTCGCAACGCACGCCAGCTGGCACGGGAGACGCGCGATGACGTCCACTGACCCCTGGCTGGTATGGTTGAACGAGGATCTGCGCCTCGATGACAACCCGGTATGGCAAGCCGCACTCGAGGAGCGAGCCTCGCACCTGCTGGTCGTGCATGTTCTGGCGGAAACGACCTTTCAGCCCTTCGGCAGCGTCAGCCCTGGGGAACCACGCCTGCAGCCGCTTAGCACGGGACGGCAACATGCCCTGCTCGGGAGTCTGGAATCGCTGCGCACACGACTTCAGGCGCTGGGCAGTGACCTGCTGATCCTCCACGGCGATGCGGCACAACTGATTGGGCAGCTAGCAAGGCAATATGACTGCCGAGGCGTCATCACATGCCGCGCTACGGGCGTGGTGGAACACCGACAGCAACGCGCGGTGGCAAGCCAGTGTCGCCTGCGGCGATTGAACAGTGGTTTGCTGCTGGACGAAGACGAGCTGCCGGAACCGCTTACCGCGCTCCCCGAGAGCTTCAGTGCCTTTCGGCGCAAGCTGGAGAAGGCCCGCCCGAGCCTTCCCGACATGCCTGCCCCGTTAAAAGCCCCCTCCCGGCTCCCCGGCTGGCCGGAGGCCGCCCCTCGTGGCTTTCAGGGCGCGGCCAGGTATCTGTTGGAGGCTCGCCACTGGCAGGCCGATACCCGCGGCGAATACACCTTTACTCCCGGAGAGCCCGCCGGCTTGCAACGCCTGCAGGATTATCTGAGCCCGGCCTCCGCCGGCCACTACAAGACCACCCGCAATCGCCTCAGCGGCGCGGATTTCTCGACCCGCTTCTCCGTGTGGCTGGCACTGGGCTGTCTGTCGCCGCGGCGGATACTGGATGCACTGCACCGCTTTCAGACCACACTCCCCGAGCACTGCGCGCATCCGCAGGCTGCCTTCAAGGACAGCGACTGGATCCGCATCGAGCTGCTATGGCGCGAATATTTCCACTGGGATGCACGGCGGCTAGGCAGACATACCTTCACGAGCGAGTCCCCAAGCCACGACGGGGCTCAACCGCGCGGCCATGAGCCGGGGTCACAAGCGCTTGAACGCTGGCAGGCCGGAATGACCGGGGTGCCATGGGTCGATGCCGGCATGCGCGAACTGGCGGCTACCGGCTGGCTGAGCAACCGCATGCGCCAGAACGTGGCGAGCTTTCTGGTCAAGGACCTTGGCGTGGACTGGCGCCAGGGAGCGGCCTGGTTCGAACATCAGCTACTGGATCACGACGTCGCCTCCAACTGGGGCAATTGGCGCTATCTGGCGGGTATCGGACGTGACCCACGCGGGGATCGCCACTTCAACATGATGAAGCAGGCACGCCAGCATGACCCTCTCGGCCATTACGTCAGCCGCTGGATACCTGAACTTGCGGCACTGCCCGCCGGCATGCAGTGCCATGCGCCCTGGCTCGCCTGGTCAAGCAGCGCCGGACGCGACAGAACAACGGCTCACTATCCGCGCCAGCCAATCACGCATGTCGAGGGTTGGAAGGCCCACCTGACCGACATCACACCGACACGCGTGACGCCCTGGCCGAGTGGCTCCTTCGAGCGAGGCTGACAACCATTGAATCCCGAAGAGAGCGCCACCAAGCGGTCACGACGCAGAGGAGGCGACCCAGGGGATCCCTTGGCGCCTTGACGCTAACTGTCCGTCAGGGCTGCACTTTATGCGCCTTATTCACTATCATGGCCGCATTCCTCGCAGGAGTTGTCATGAATCAGCCGCTACCGCCACCACTGTCCACGCCGCACCGCAATCTCATTCGTCTGACCATCGCGCGCGGCATCACCTGGACCGGCTTTCTCATCCTGATCATCTTCGGGATCGAGATCATCGGCTTTCAGCTCAACGTGCTGCCCGTCATCTCGATCATCATCGCGATGGGGCTGGTCAATGTCGCGACCTGGTGGCGCCTCGGGCAATCTCACCCTGTCACCGACACCGAGAACCTGATTCACCTGCTGGTGGATATCGCCGGCCTGACGATGCTGTTCTTCCATACCGGTGGCTCCACCAACCCCTTCGTGCCCTATTATCTGGTGCCGGTGACCATGGCGGCCGCAACGCTCCCGTGGCGCTATGCTTGGGTGATTGCTGCAGTCGGCATGGGCTGTTACAGCTTCCTGATGGTGTTCTACGAGCCGGTGCCGCAGCTGGCGACCTATGAGCTGGGCGGACGCATCAGCCTACATGTCATCGGCATGTGGCTGAACTTCGGCCTGTCGGCGTCTCTGGTGACCTACTTCATCTACAAGATGGCCCATGCGCTGCGCACCCGGGAGCAGGCGCTGTCCACCACGCGTGAGGCCGCCCTGCGTAGCGAGCAGGTATTGGCAGTGGCCAGCCAGGCCGCCGGCACCGCGCATGAGCTGGGCACCCCGCTCTCCACCATGGCGGTGCTGTTGAGCGAGATGCGCGAGGATGCCAAGGACAGGAACAACCCTCAGCTAGAGGATGATCTTGCCCTGCTGCGCAGCCAGGTCGACACCTGCAAGCAACGCCTGCAGGCGATGGTGGCCGCGGCCGACCGCCGCCGCATGGAGCAGCCTCAACCCATCAATGCTGCCCAGTGGCTGGAAGAAATCGTGCAGCGCTGGCTGGTAGTGCGCCCGGACGTGCAGCATAGCGTCGAGGTGACGCCCGGCGCTGAACAGGCCTCCATGCTGGTGGACACCACGCTTGAGCAGGCGCTGATGAACCTGCTCAACAATGCCGCCGACGCCTGCCCGGATGATATCGAGATCACCCTGGAGCAACGCGATCAGGAAGTGCTGATCGACATCCGCGATCATGGCGAAGGTGTGCCCATGGCGGTGGCGGATCAACTGGGTGAGACCTTCATCTCCACCAAATCCAAGGGCATGGGCATCGGCCTGTTCCTCACGCATGCCACCATCAATCGGTTCGGTGGCGGCGTCAGTCTGTACAACCACGAAGATGGCGGCACCTTGACGGAAGTGCGCCTCCCCCTTCATCTGACATGATGGCGGCAAAGACCGCCCAAGCGAGAACCCTGATGAGCGATGCAACCCGACTGCTGATCATCGACGATGATGAATTCTTCTGCCAGGTCACCGCGCGCGCCATGACGCGTCGCGGCTATGAAGTGGAAGTGGCCCGCGATGAGGCCCAGGCACTCAGCGTGGCGCGCAGCCACCGCCCGGAGCTGATCACGCTCGACCTGAAGCTGGAGCAGAGCTCTGGCCTCAAGCTGCTGCCCGAGCTGATCGCTCTGCTGCCTGACACGCGTATCGTGGTGCTGACCGGTTATTCCAGCATCGCCACCGCGGTGGAAGCCATCAAGCTCGGCGCGGTCAACTACCTGTGCAAGCCCGCCGATGCCGACGAGATTCTCAACGCATTCAACCGCGAAGGCGGTGACCCGGCCGCCGAGATTTCCGACAACCCGCCGTCGGTCAACCGCCTGACCTGGGAGCACATCCAGAAGGTGCTCAACGAGCACGATGGCAACATTTCCTCCACAGCCCGCGCCCTGGGAATGCACCGTCGCACCCTGCAACGCAAGCTGCAGAAGCGCCCGGTCAAGCGCTGAGATAGCGCCGCTGCCCTGGCCTGCACCCAGGCGACAATTTGCAGACGACCAAGCAAGAGCCCTCACCATCCTCGCTCGCAAACGCGATTCGATGGTGAGGGCTTCGAGTCACTGCAGTGACTGTAATGCGTCGGATCTCAATGATAAGCCGTTATTGCGCCGTCCACCCCAAGTCCATGTTGAAGCTGGAGCCGGTCACTGAACCTGCCTTGTCGGAGGCCAGCCATACCGCCATATCCGCCACTTCGGAGGGGTCAATCATTTGCTTGATCGCCGCTCCCTTGAGCATGACCTTCTCGATCACTTCATCTTCTGGCATGTCATTGAGCTTGGCCTGTTCGGCGATCTGCTTGTCGACCAGCGGCGTGCGTACATAGGCCGGGCAGATGGCATTGGCGGTGATGCCACTTTCCCCACCCTCTAGCGCAGCAGTTCTGGTCAGCCCCATCAAACCATGCTTGGCACTGACGTAGGCCGCCTTGCCCGGGGACGCGACATGGGCGTGAATGGACGCCATATTGACGATGCGCCCGTACCCATTCTTCTCCATGTACGGCCAGGCCGCCTGGATCAGCGTGAATGGCGCACTCAGCATCAAGGCGATGATCTGATTCCACTTGGCTTCGGGGAAGTCCTTGATACGCTCGACATGCTGGATGCCGGCATTGTTAACCAGGATATCGAGGCGCCCGAAACGGGACACGGCTTCTTCTACCGCCGCGCGACACTGCTCAGCATCCGTCAGGTCGGCCTTGAAGAAGGCAGCCCCTGCCTTGTCGGCGACCTCTGCCCCCTCATCACTGAAATCGACCGCCAGCACCTGATGCCCGGCATCGCACATCGCTTGCATGATGGCGGCGCCGATACCGCTGGCGGTACCGGTCACCAGTGCAACACGGGCAGGGGAAGATTGTTGTTCACTCATGCGAATCTCCTGACAGAGGGTAATGTCATGCTGCTCTGCAACATATAATGAAGATAGCGCTAATCTAGCCGTCTTTACCACCCGACCATCGCCGAGTTGCACTCCGCGCTGGCATTATCGAGCGCCAGCCAGCATCACAGCCGCATGATGCATTCGACGCAATCATTGACCTCCGCTGACGCAACCCGGCCGACAGGCGCTATTCACGACGAGAAGCGAACCTGCTATGACAGGAAGCGAACCTGCACCAGCAGCCCCGGGGCCTGGGGCGTTCCCAAGGGGCTCTCCTTCAGCGCCAGCGCTGCGCCTAGACGTTCGGCGAGCTCGCGCACGATGGATAGGCCCAGCCCGGAACCTTGAGTCTTCTGGCCGGCCAGACGCACGAAGCGTTCAAAGACGCGCTCGCGTTCACGCAGCGGGATTCCGGGGCCCGTATCGGCCACTTCCATGCGCCATCCAGCATCGTCGCGGCGGATATCCAGGCGCACCTCTCCGCCTTCTGGCGTATAGCGCAGCGCATTATCGAGCAGATTGCGCAGCAGCACGTAGAGGCCGTTCTCATGACTGACCAGCTGCGCGCCAGGTTCAACCTCGATATGCAGCTTGATGCCTCGCTGGCGTGCCATGGGGCCCAGATCCCGCGCCAGCTCATTGGTCAGCTGGGCGAGATCGACGGAGCGACGCGGTGCCTCTGCCCCGCTTTCCAGTCGTGACAGGGTCAACAGCTGCTCCACTACCCGTGTCATGCGATTGACGCCATCCACGATCATGCGTGCCGAGCGCCGCGAGGCCTCATCCCTGGCATCGGCCTCCAGATTCTGGGCATGCACCTTGATGCCCGCTAGGGGAGTCCGCAATTCATGGGCCGCATTGGCCGTGAAGCGCCGCTCCTTGTCAAGGGTGTCCGCCAGGCGCACCAGCAGCCCATTGAGGGCATCCACCATGCCGCGTATCTCGTCAGGTGCCTCGCTGGCATCCAGCGGCTCGAGGTACCCGGGTTGACGGGCCGTGATCTGATGACTGATGCGCAATACGGGACGAAAACCCCGCGAGACCGCCACACCGATCAGCAAGGCGATCACGAGCAACCCGACCACCAGCGCCAGCACGTTGTGCAACGCAATCTGGCCGGTCAGTTCATCGCGCACATCTTCACGCTGGGCCGCCGTGACCCAGATGCCACTCTCGGGGAAATACAGCGTGAAGGTGAACCAGTCATGATGATTGTCATGCTGCATGCCATAGCCAGGCACCGGCAGGTAATCCAGCGCCACAGAGGGTGAAGAGAGGCCAAGCAACGGCTGGCCCAGCGCATCCCACATCTGGAAGATCAGTTTGTCTTCATAGACATGCCCCAGCGGGGATTTCTCGTGACCATCGGCAAAGCTCAAGGAGGGTGGACGCAGGCTGAACTGGCCCGATGTCATCTGCTGCAACTTTTCCTGACGCGCGGCCGGTGTCAACGACGCCAATTGAGACTGATAGAGCCGCCCCAGCATGCGTGCATTCTGGGCCAGCTCAGCGTCGAACAGCTCATCAATCTGCTCGCGGGAGTCGAAGTAGCTCCAGGCAGCGGCCGTCCCCAGCACGATCACGACGCCACCAATCAGGTTGCGCCGCAGGAAACTGCGGATGGATTTCACGTGAGTTCCCCCAGCCGATAGCCCACGCCGCGCACGGTCTTGACCACCCCGGTGCCGAACTTGCGGCGCAGATGGTGCACATGTACCTCGATGACATTGCTCTCGACATCGCCATCCCAGCCATAGAGCTGCTCGACGAGCTGATCTCGGCTGAAGACACGGCTGGGGTGCAGCAGCAGGAACTCCAGCAGATCAAACTCGCGCCGTCCCAGCGCGACCTCACTACCGGAGAGCGTGACAGTGCGGCCAGCTTGATCAATGCGCAACGGCCCCAGCTGCAGGCAACCGCTGGCCTGCCCGGCATGGCGCCTGACCAACGCACGCAGACGCGCCACCAGCTCGGCAATGTCGAACGGCTTGACCAGATAGTCGTCCGCGCCGCCGTCCAGACCACGTACCCGGTCGCTGATGTCATCACGTGCCGTCAGGATCAATACCGGTAACGTCTGGCCCTGACGGCGCAGGTGACTCAAGACCTGCAGACCGTCGAGATCCGGCAGGCCAAGGTCCAGCACCAGCACATCAAAGGGCGAATGCTTGAGCGTGGCGGCAACGTTGGCGCCCTCCTTCAACCATTCAGTGCTCATGCCTTCGCGGCGCAGGGTATGGTTGACCCCCTCCCCCAACAACGGATCATCTTCGACGAGCAGAACTCGCATCTGGACTCCTTGAAATCGTTCTGATTCTGCCATGTCATATCAGGACATGAGACAAGACGTCCGCCACCGAAAGGTGACGGACGTTGGAAGCAAACCTCGGGATAGCACATCGCCTGTGTCGATGGATCAGCCAGCCATCACACACCGCTGCGTGCACGACGCCCCGGGTGTCGAGCATGGCGCCACCTGGCCAGACGCGCCGTCAGCAGCATCCTCTGCTCACGCAGCCCGAGCGCGCCACGCTCCAGCATGCGGCGCGGTCCTCCGATGACACGCCGCAACGCCTCACCCGCCATCAACCAGCCATACGCGAGCGGGTGCCCGGCTCGCGCCAGACGCAGTCGGAAGATCAGCGCGCGCGCCTGACGCGCCACACTGACAGGATGATTGCCCTGATGACGCGCCAGGCGCATCAAAAGAGGGTCCTCTTCACCAGTGATCAGCGCCGGGGTATGCAAGCGGATACGTGAGTGCTTCGCTGTCGGCAGCGGAACGAAAAAGTCGCCGTCTGCCTGCACGATCAACTCCAGCAGCGGGCGTCGGCTATCCGCCGAGCCATGAAGCTCAAGACACTCCAGTACCTTGGCGCGCACCTCGGCCGGCCACCCCCCACGCTCGAGCACATGCCAGGCGCGGCCACTCTCCAGATGCCAGCGGCCATCGCCCGGCAGGCTTAGCAAGGTATCGGGGCGCTCCGAAGCCGGGATGTTGTGCAGTTGCGTGCATAGCGCGTCACCCCTCACATCTGCGTGCGTCAGTGACAGGCGGCGGTGTTGCTGGCCACTCGGGGTGGGCAACAACCTGCACAGCAAGGCAAGGTCATCCCCCTCTCGCTCGACCAGAATCAATGCAGCCCCTGCCGCCGCCAGCTGCCAACAGAGTTCTCGACAACTGGAGGCCATCGGCGCCTCGACCAGGACACGATGCCCGGCTAGGCTAGCGGGCTTGAGCTTTGCAGCGGTGTGGGCAAGACCAGTGCGTTCAAGAACTGTGCGTGCAAGAGAAATGAACATGAGGGCTTTCCTTGGGTCGAGGCATTGCCAGACACAGAGGCGCGAGTGGATGACACGCCTTGTGGACCTGCATAGGAGCATGATCGATCAGCTCACTGACAGACATGTGGCAACGAGGTGACATTTCCACAAGACGTGCTGACGATTCCCATGGCCAACACGCAAGCGCTGAGCTTAACCATGGAGTGATCACCAGCATGAATGGCTGCGCTTAACGCAAACTTAAGCTCTCACAAGACGATGCCACGATAACGCTGGCCTTCCTGCTTCTTGCTCGCCTCCAGCTCGACTCTCCACCAATACCCCTGATGCTCAGAAGCCGAACAGCCTGACGATAGGCGGCACGATGAAGGCGGTCAGCAGACCGGTCAGCCCCATCGACATGCCAGCGAAGGCACCCGCCAGAGTGCTCACCGACGAGAAGCAGAACGCAGTACCGATGCCATGCGCCGACAAGCCCATGGTGAAGCCCTTGACGGTATCGTCTCGCGCCCCTGCCAGTCGCATGACAACGGGGCCTACCACACAGCCGAGGGTGCCGGTCAGCAGCACCAGCCCTGCCGTCAGCGAGGGGATACCGCCCAATTTTTCGGCGATCCCCATCGCGATCGGTGATGTGACGGATTTGGGCGCCAGGCTCAAGGCCACCTGGGTGTGTGCTCCCAGCGACAGTGACAGCCCCAGAGTAGTGGTCACGGCAGTGACGATGCCGACGCAACAGGCCGTCAGCAGTGGCCACAGCATCTGCTTGACCCGATCGAGATGGTCAAACAACGGTACCGCCAACGCGACGGTGGCCGGCCCGAGCAGGAAGTGGATGAACTGGGCCCCTTCAAAGTAGGTGGGATAGTCGGTGTCTGTCAGCCACAGAAACCCGATGATCAGCGCGATGGAGACCAGTACCGGGTGCGCCAGCGATGCGCCCCGTGCCAGACGATTGATCGCCGTCGCCAGCAGAAAGGCCACCAGCGTCAGCAGCAGATGCAATAACGGAGAAGCGCTCAGGTACACCCACAGGGCGTCAAGCGGGGCCAGATTCATGAGGACACCTCATCACCGTTGGGTGACTTGCCCCCTGGGCCGCTCGGCGTAGCAGAGCCTCGATCGATCAGACGCTGCAACAGCCAGGCCGTGACGAACTGGGTGACCGCGATCGACGCGACCAGCGTGATGGCGATGGCGGTGAGATCGCGTGCGATGAGCTCGAAATGGACCATGACGCCAACGCCCGCAGGCACGAACAGCAGCGACAGATGCGAGAGCAGGCCATTGCTGGCAAGCCTGAGACTGGCCGGCACGCGTTCCCGCAGTAGCGCACGGGCCAGCTGACGTTGACCGAAGTCTCGATCCGCACTCTCGTCAACGCGCAGCACTCCTTCCCCTTCTCTGTCCGGGGCAGGCAACAACCGTTTGCGCAGCCGCCCTCGCAACATCAACCCCAGCAGCAGGAAAAGCATTCCCAGTACTGGCCCTGGCACCGGCAACAACAACGCACGCCCCGTCACCTCGCCGAGAAACTGGCAAAGCAGAAGGATGCAGAACCCCTTGATCAACGCCATTTCCTTTCATACTCCTCTTGACCGTGTCAGCCCGTCAGGCTGCCATACTGACAATTATGTCACAGCCATCCTTGACGACCTCCCCTCTCTGCCCTGGCGTCCTTACTGCCCTCAATGTTCAAGACGCCAACAACGGTTTGGCAACGCTCTACTGTGGTAGTCTGCGATTTCGACCCCTCCTACACCGTTACAGACAGGGAAGGCTGCGACACGATGCCAGACTCTCTCGGGCTTGATACTTCCGTTATTCCCAATTGGATCAAGACATTGCGGCATGAAGAGGATCATCAGGCCCTGATGATTCTTGAGCTGGCTGCGGACCTTGCTGGCGCTCCTATGGGGATGATCAACCTGCGTGACGGCGAGCAGCTCAAGCGCTGGTTGAGTCTGAATGACAACGCGCATGAGTCCGTCCTTATTAGCAATGCGCTGTGTGGCGTGGCGGTACTGCAAGCCAGTCCTCTCATCACGTGTGACGCCCGTCGACAACCCGAATTCGCCGGTTGCAGTTCGGTCCTTGCCGACGGCATTCGTTATTACATCGGCTTGCCCCTCAAGGCAGACAATGGCGAGATAATCGGCTGCATGAGCCTGGCGGACACTGCACCGCGTCAACAGTTGCCCAGCCCGGAAGTCCTCATCCGGTTGGACAAGCTCGCGACCCTGGCGACCGAGGCGCTGAAACGCCAAGTCAATCAAAGCTACCTCAATGCAGAGTTCGCAGACAGTCAGTCGCGCGCCAGCTGGATATTGCGCAGCATCTCCGATGGCATCATCGAATGGAAAACAGGCAACGAGAGACTGACCATCTCTACCCGCCTGGAAAACCAATTGGGGTATGAAGCCGGAACACTCGACACCGGGCTCGAAGCATTGCATGAGAGAGTCGCACCCGACATGCGTGACGACTTCAAGGCCTTGGTCAACGCCAAGCGACTGAGCGGAACGCCTTTCAATTGCGAGCTGCTGATTCGCACTCAGCAGGGAGACCATCGCTGGTTTGAGCTACGCGCTCAATTCGAGGTCAGAGACGGCGAGCCCTACCGCTTCATTGGCTCATTACTGGACATCCATCAGCAGCATCTGGCCAAGGAGGCCCAGGCTGACAAGCTGCGCCGCTATGAACGCCAACAGGCGGCCTTGATCGAGCTCGGCAACACCCGCCACGATGACAGCACGCAACTGGATGGCCTGCTGCCGTGGCTATGTGAGCAAATCGCCAAGGGCCTGCAGATACGCAAGGTCAGCTTCTGGTACATGAATGAAGACCGCGACTGCCTGTCGCTTGCCCATGTCCATGATGCGTGGATCCCCCCGCCGCACGATGCGACGCATAGCACAGTCCCCACTCGCCTTACCCGCACCCAGAACCGGGTCTATTTCGAAGCCCTGGATGCCGGGCGTGCTCTCGCGTTGTCCGATGTGACCAAGGCCAATCAGGAGTTGCTGTTTGATGGGACCTTCCGCTGCAGCGTTAAGGCCATCATCGACAGCCCGATCCGTGTGGCAGGTCAGGTGGTGGCCGTCATCTGCTGTACAGAAAGCAATGCCCCGCGCGAATGGGCAGATGATGAGCGGGCGTTTCTTGCCTCCGTGGCGGATCACGTCTCACAGCTCATGACCGAATTCGAGCAACAAGCCTCTCAGAAGCGCCTGCGGGCCAACGAACGACGCTACCGCGCCACCTTCGAGCACTCTGCTGTCGGCATGGCGCACCTGAGCACCAGTGGCCAGCTGTTGCGCGTCAACCAACGACTCGAGAGCATCCTGGGCTACACCGCCGCCACCTTGTCCCAGAGTGTCATTCGCGAACTGATCGAGCCGGAGGACCTGGAAAGCTTCCTGCAGCAACATCAGGCTCTGATCGAGCAGCGCAAGGACTTCTTTACCCAGCAATGCCGCTTCATCCACGCCTCCGGCAACTCGGTGCATGCCGAGATCAGTGTTTCTGCGGTTGAGGCGACGCCAGACCAGGAGGGCTATACGCTGCTGGCGCTGATCGACAATACGCTCAATCACACCATGTCGCAGCGCATGGCCCACGAGGCCAACCACGACAGCCTGACGGGATTGCTCAATCGCGGCGCCTTCAAACGTGAACTGACGACACTCTGCGATGATGCACGCGCCACTCGCGCACTGCATTGTCTCGCCTACATCGATCTGGACCAGTTCAAGGTGGTCAATGACACCTGTGGCCACTCGGCCGGCGATGCGCTATTGATCCAGCTGGTCGACGTGATTGCCGCCGGCTTGCGCAAGCCGGACCGTCTCGCGCGCTTGGGAGGGGATGAATTCGGTTTGCTGATGCCCAACATGTCGCTGGACACCGCCGAGGCACTGCTCGAAGAGATGCGTCAGTCCGTCACCAACTTCCGATTCATGTGGGAAGACAAGCTGTTCACCATCAGTACCAGCATTGGCCTGGTGAGCATCGACAGCAATCACAACGACCCGCACCAACTGCTGAGTGCCGCCGATGCTGCCTGTTATGAAGCCAAAGATGCCGGGCGTAACCGCATTCATCGCCACAGTGAATCTGGTGACGAGGTAGCTCGGCGCATGCAGGAAATGCACTGGCTGACAGAAATCACCGCGGCCATCGAAGAACAGCGCCTGGTGCTTTACCAACAGCCGATTGTCAGCACTCTCGCCACTGCACAAGCTGACAACTCAGAGCTTGGCAACGACCCGCACTGCGAGCTGAACTGCGAACTACACTACGAAGTGCTGGTGCGCTTGAAAGGCCGGGACGGCACCATCATTGCGCCGGGCGCCTTCCTGCCTGCGGCGGAGCGTTATGGCCTGTCAGCCGCCATCGATGAACATGTCATTCGCCAATATCTGAGCTGGCTGGCAGCGCACCCTGCGCATGCCCAGCGACTGACCATGGTGTCTCTCAATCTCTCTGGGCACTCCATCAGCAGCCCGAGCTTCCGTGACCTGCTGGTCACCATGGTCCGCGACAGCGGCATCCCGGGTGACAAGCTGTGTTTCGAGATCACCGAGTCCGTCGCCATCACGCGGCTGGGCGACGCTCGCGCCTTCTTCGAGGCACTCGGCGCACTCGGCTGCTCCTTCGCGCTGGATGACTTCGGGAGTGGCGTGTCGTCCTTCGGCTACCTGAAAAACCTGCCCGTCGACTTCCTGAAGATCGATGGCGCCTTCATTCGCGACATGGACACCAACCGCGTCTCCTACTCCATCGCCCGCGCCATTGCCGAGGTCGCGCGTGAGATGGGCATGAAGACCGTGGCGGAATTCGTGGGGAGTGCGCAAGTGCTCGCCTCCGTCGCCACCATCGGTGCCGACTATGTGCAGGGCTATGCGCTGGGCATGCCAGAGCCACTCGAGACAATCGCCATCTACTCCAATACCGATGACGGCCACGGCAAAGGACATACCGGCGGCACGGACTCCAGCCCGATCTCACGGGTCAATGACGCTCGAGTGGCGCAGCCTATTGCTCCTAAAGCGGCTAAATCAGGGTCTTGACGATTCAAGGTGGAGCGCGCCATAGAGTAGAGCGCGGTATCTCCTCAATACCACACAAAGCCCTCTTTCTAACAGCGCTCTCCATAAGCCCTGTCCTCAAAAGCCCTGCCTCCACAAGTCCGCTCTCCAGAGCCAGACCAGAGAAGCCCAGCTTCTGAGCGGCAAACGCCACTCGAAGGCTGGGCTTCTGCGCTCAATTCCATAATGCAGTATGTAGAAAAGATAGCGGTATCAGAAACCGATTTCGCGACGCCAGACCCCCACCACTTCACGCCAGGTTCGGCTCAACAGGCTGCGCGGCTCAGTCTCGACGTTGACCATGCCGCGCCGGTCAGGCATCGAGAGTGTCAGCGCCTGTGAGAAGTCCACTGGCTCAAGCGTGACCCGATAGAGGCTGCGCATCAGTTCCAGCTGCCCTTCCTCGCCCTCGCGAACCTTCAACTCCCCTCCGTAGGGCGCGGCCATTTCCGGCTGCTCAAGCACTGCCACTGCCTGAGGTTCGACGCTGACCACGCGCATTTCCAGCGGCTTGCCTACCGGCGCCAGCGGATAGAACCAGGCAGTGGCACCTTCATCGACACGCAGCACCTATTCCTCTTCCACCCAGGTCGTCAGGGTTAGCTGCCAGGGATTGCACAACGTCATCACCCACTCCCCCTCACCGACCCAGCCCCCTTCTCTCAAGGCAGGATTGAGTGAGTTCACCTTGCCGGCGAATGCCGCCTCCGGCTGACCGGTCGCCTGCTCGGCTTGCAGCGCGCTGACCCGTTGGCGCTGCACGTCAAGATCGGCCTGCACCACTGGGCTATCCTGCAGCAGCCTGCGATCCAGACCACTGGCGGAGCGACACCAGCCCAGCTGCTCCACGCGATGCTCGGCGGGGAAAATCCATAAAATATTTTTAAAAACAGAATATTGATTACATCAGTTTCTTGACCCATAGCGCAGCCGCTTCCACCAGCTTCTGGTGCGCATGGCGGAAGGCCTCTTCGCTCTTACGATAGGGATCAGGGATCTCTTCTCCCTGGCCGCCAGCCAGCCAGCGACCGAACAGCATCGTCTTGCCACTGACCTGCGGCGCCATCTGGTTGATGGCGCGACGATGGCCATCGCTCATGACCAGAATCAGGTCTGCAGCCGTCAGCATCTCGACCGACACCTGGCGCGCACGATGCTCACCTACCTTGAGCCCCGACTCGACGGCGAAGCGTGCTGCCGTGGGCTCGACCGGGTGATCGACCAATGCGCCCACGCCCGCCGAGTGCACTATCTTGCCAGGCAACGCCTGTTTCAACAGTGACTCGCCGACCGGACTGCGACAGATATTGCCGGTACACACCACCAGAATATTGTTGAACACGCTGACTTCCTCTTCCTTGTGACGCTTGCACTCATGTCGATGGCCCGGCACTGGAGACGCTTTCCCGCGCCCGGCACCAAATGTTCATTGTCGCATGCTGGCAGCCAGCGCGGCAGGCTTGCGAGGCGCGATTGACGCAACCTGTGGCGTTTCAAGGGCCAGCAGCGTGCTCATATGGCAACACTGAGGTGACCCGACGCAATAGCCCCTGCCCCTTGAAGACCTCAGGCAATATCGCCAAGTCCTGATGTGTAGCCAATGGAGTGACTGCCTCAAGGGCCGATCTCGATCCCTCGCGATCCCCATTCAGTCACTTGCTGAACCAGCACCCACTAGGGAGGCAAGATGAGCAACAAGACACTGACCGCATCCAACCCGGCCAATGACAAGGTTCTCAAGGAATACGCCACGCTGAGCAAGGAAGAGGTTCAGCAGAAACTGGAGCAGACGCGTAAGGCGTACTCGAGCTTCAGCCAGACCACCGTGCAGGATCGTGCGCAGCGCCTCACCGTTCTGGCGGACCTGATCGATGAGCATCAGAAGGAAATCGCCACGCAGATCGCCCATGAGATGGGCAAGCCCTATGATCAGGGCATCAGCGAGACGCAGATTTCCTCCAGCATCGCGCGCTTCTATGCCGACAATCTGCCCAAGCTGATGGAAACCGAGCAGCGTGATGTCGATGGTGCCGTGCGTGCCAAGATCGTCAAGGACCCCATCGGCGCCGTCCTCGGCGTGATGCCGTGGAACTATCCGCTCTATCAGGTAATCCGTTTCGCGGCTCCGGCCCTGGCGGGCGGCAATGTCTGCCTGATGAAGCACGCCTCCAATGTCCCGGGCTGCGCCGATCTGATCACCCAGCTGTTCCACAAGGCCGACTTTGAAGAGGGTATCTTCACCTGGTTGCCGGTGGGTTCGGAGATGATCGAAGACATCATCAATGACCCTGTCGTGCAGGGCGTCACCCTGACCGGCAGTGAAGAGGCAGGTCGCAAGGTCGCCGAGCAGACAGGCGCGGCGCTCAAGCCAAGCGTGCTGGAGCTGGGCGGTATCGATCCGCTGATCGTGCTGGATGATGCCGACATCGAGCGTGCGGTGGATCTCGCCATCGCCGGGCGTTTCGACAACACAGGCCAGAGCTGCGCCGCGTCCAAGCGCCTGATCGTCGACAAGTCCCTCGCCGAGGACTTCTCCAAGCGTCTAATCGAGAAGGTCAAGGACATGCGCATGGACGACCCGATGAGCGAAGGGGTCGATATCGGCCCGATGTCTCGCAAGGACCTGCGCGATGACCTGCATGACCAGGTCCAGCGCGCCATCAAGGCAGGCGCCAAGCTTGAGTGCGGTGGTGAGATTCCGGATCGCGACGGTGCTTGGTATCCGCCGACCGTGCTGACCAATGTCACCCAAGGCAATCCGGCCTTCAATGAAGAACTGTTCGGTCCGGTCGCTTCAGTGGTGGTTGCGGACAACGAAGCGCATGCCATCGAGCTTGCCAACGACTGCCCCTATGGCCTGGGCAGCACCGTGGTGGCCAAAGACGACGAACGGGGTGAACGCGTCTCTCGTCAGCTGCAGGCCGGCATGAGCTTCGTCAATCGCCCGACCACGCCCTTCGCCCAGCTGCCCTTCGGTGGCGTCAAAGGCAGTGGCTATGGTCGTGAGCAGAGCGAATATGGCTTCGGTGCCTTCATGAATATCCGCACCGTCTATGTCGCTGAGCACTGAGCCGTTGAGCACTGGGACGTTGCACGTCAAGGCGTAACGTGACGCCAGCGACGCTGAACAGATGAAGAGACTGAACAACTGAAGAGACTGCAGCGGATGATTCACTCCAGACCATTCGCGGCAACGAACAACGCCCCGCTTCTCAGCGGGGCGTTTTGCGTCAGGGATTCGCATGCTTTGCCTTGCGAGATCCCCCTCCCTCAACCAGCGCGCTGATCGCACACATCACATCAGCGCGTCACGCAGCCCTGCAGGCATGCCTCGCCTTCCAGCTGAACTGTGACATGCGAGATGTCATGGCCGTCGCGCAGATAGGCCTGGACGCGCTCCAGCACATCGCCGGGTACGCTGGTGGCGGCCACGACGACATGCAGGCTGGCAATCGGCGACTGAGGCGTCAGCCCCCAGAGATGCAGGTCATGTACGCTCTCCACGCCCTCAAGCGCCAGAACGCCTGCCTGGATATCGGCGTGATCGAGCTGCTCCGGCGTGCCTTCCAGCAAGGTGTGCGCCGAACGCTTCACCAACGACCAGGCACCGCGCAATATCAGCACCGCCGCGAGCACTGACAACAGCGGGTCAGCCTGATTCCAGCCGGTGGTCATGATGATCAGCGAGGCGACGATGGCCGCCACCGAGCCGAGCAGGTCCCCCATCACGTGCAGTACCGCGCCGCGTAGATTGAGGTTGTCCTGATCGCCTTGATGCAGGATACGAAATGCCGCGATATTGACGACAAGTCCGAGCACGGCGATCGCCAGCATCGGCCCCGCCAGTACTTCGGAGGGCAGCCAGAGCCGCTTGATGGCGGCCACCACGATCGCCGCCCCGATCACCAGCAGGGTCAGGCCATTGACGAACGCGGCCAGCACCTGAAAGCGTGCATAGCCGAAGGTCAGCTTGCGGGTCGCCGCCCGATGCCCGAGGCGAAACGCGCCCCAGGCCAATGCCAGCGACACGGTATCACTGAGCATGTGCCCGGCATCCGCCAAGAGGGCCAGTGAGCCCGCGACCAGCCCGCCGACCACCTCCGCCAGCATGAAGCCGCCCGTCAGATACATGGCCAGCTTGACGCGTCGCTCGCTGTCGGCGGTCACCTCAGGCGCATGATCATGCTGGTGCCCGTGTGAATGATCATGTGAGTGGCTGTGCGAATGCCCGTGTGAATGCTCATGTGAGTGCCTGCCTGAAGGGTCGGAGCCATGAGAATGATCGTGTGCGTGCTGCCCGGAAGACTCATGCGAGGGATCGCGAACCTCATCTTGTGGTGTCGATGCCATTCAACCTCCGGCCATCTAATGAAAAAAGAAACGTGTCTGCATGATGCGCAGCGTAACGTCGAAAGTCGCGCGGCTTTCAAGACGCATTGGCGGATTTTCGCGTTCCGATAAAGGCCAGCAGCCACTTCACCAGCTTGATAGGATAGTTATCACTTGCGAAGCAACGAATAAAGGATTCCCGCCCTCCCCATGAGCCTCTCCTCCGAGACGACCCCCTCCCGCTCGCCTTTCAAGGCCGATCTGCTGCTCCTGCTGGTCACCATCATCGCCGCCGCAGGCTGGATCTTCTCCAAGGAGGCGATGGCCGGCATGCCCCCTCTGCTGTTCATCGGCAGTCGCTTCCTGCTTGCGGGGCTCATTCTGGCCATCTTCGATGCGCGCTCACTGGGCCAACTGTCCACCGCGCGCAAGCTGCGCGCAAGCGGCGTCGGTGTCCTGTTCGGGGGTGCCATGGCCTGCTGGTCGCTAGGGGTCGCACTATCTGATCAACTGGGCGTGATCGCCTTCATCAACAGCTTCGGCATCCTGATGGTGCCGGTACTCGCGCGACTGTTGTTCAAGGACAGGCCGCCGATGAGCACCTGGATCGCACTGCCCACCGCCCTGCTCGGTTTCGCCCTGCTCGGCATGGGCCAGCCCGGCGCGACCGATGGCTTCACCATCGAGCCCGCCCAGTGGCTCATCTTCGGCGCCGCCTGCCTGTTCGCACTGGTGTTCAACTTCAATTCACGCCTGGTGCGCAATATCCCGGCTCTGCCGCTGACGGCCATCCAGCTGATGACCACCGGCGTCACCTGCCTGATACTCTCGGCGCTCAGCGAGAGCTGGCCCGCCGGCATCAGTCTCGACATCCTGAGCTGGTTCCTGGCCAGTACCCTGATCGCCAGCACGCTGCGTTTCTTCCTGCAGATCTACGCACAGGGCCTGACCACGCCCAGCCACGCCTCGGTCATCCTGATGCTGGAAGCGGTCTGGGCCGCCCTGATGTCGGCCGCCTGGTTCGGTGAGCGCATGACCCTGATCCAGATGACCGGCTGCGGCCTCATCTTCACCGCCCTGTTGATCAATCGCTGGCAATGGATCTCACGCCTGTGCCGTCAGCGGCGGGCTGCCTCGTGAGAAAAGCGTCCTGACTTGAGTGTCAAGCATGTCGCCACCATGTCTGACGCTTGAGCGTTCGACTTCCCGCCCCATTCTCTGCCACCGGAGCCACCATGATCCCCACGCTACTCGGCGTACTGACGCTGCTGATGGCAGCCTTCACCCTGCTGCCACTGACGCGTATTCGCCATTGGTCGGTACGCATCATGGATTTCCCCCGTCTGCAGCTGGCCGCATTGTGGGCGATGTTGTTGATCGCCGACCTCGCGGTGTCCGAGCTTGCCTTCGGGCTCAGGGTGTCACTGGCCGTGATCGCCGTGGCCGGTCTTGTCTATCAGGCACACTGGATCGTGCCCTATACCCGCCTCTTTCCCTGCGAGTCCGCGCGCACCAGACAGCATGACCGGCAGCGCCAGGTCCGTCTGCTCACCGCCAACGTCCTGACCAGCAACCACGACAGTGACAAGCTGCTGGCCATCATCGAACGCGAACAGCCCGACGTGCTGGTGACGCTGGAATCCGATGACTGGTGGCAGCAGCGACTCGACGTGCTCGAGGCGGATAGCGAGCAATACGGCTATACGCATACCCTCAAATGCCCGCTGGACAACCTCTACGGCATGCATGTCTATTCGCGCCTGCCACTGCATGACGCCAGCATCGACTTCCTGGTCGAAGAGGATGTGCCGTCGATGCATGCGCAACTGGAACTGGCCAGCGGTGACCGCGTGCGAGTGCACTTCCTGCATCCGGCGCCGCCCAGCCCGACCGAGAATGACGAGTCATCCGAGCGGGATGCCGAACTGATCATCGTGGCGCGCAGCGTCGCCGACAGCCAGCAGCCGGTGATCGTGACCGGTGACCTCAACGACGTGGCCTGGTCTCGCACCACGCGCCTGTTCCGCAAGCTGTCCGGCCTACTGGACCCCCGCGTCGGCCGTGGCATGTTCAATACCTTCCACGCCAACATTCCCCTGCTGCGCTGGCCGCTGGATCACCTCTTCCATAGCGAGCACTTCAGTGTGGTGCGCGTGGCGCGCATGGAAGCCTTCGGCTCCGATCACTTCCCGCTGCTCACCGAACTGGCACTGACACCTGCCCAGGACACCGGCGAGACGCTCGATGCCCCGGAGCCGGACGCCGACGACCAGGCCGAGGCCAGCGAGACCGCCAACGATGAGAATGTCAGCCAGCAGGACGTGCCGAAGCCGGGGCACTGAGCACGACATGCCTGAGGTGGCATTTGGCTGAATTCTCCAAAAGGTCTCAGACTGGCTGATGAGGGTTGAGCCATACGGGAGGCAGGCATGCGAGGACTGGACTGGCTGGGCACGCGGCTGGCGCGTCATCTTACGGCGCCGGGCAAGCTGCCGGCGCATCGCTCCACGTCATCACCGGAAAAGCTGGCTGCCACCCTGCGGCGCGGCGATGTCCTGCTGGTCGAGGGCTCCTCGCGTATCAGCACCGCCATTCGCTACCTCACCCAGTCGACCTGGTCTCACGCTGCGCTCTGCGTGCGCACGCCACTGGACAGCAGAGGTCACCCGGTCAGGGGCGACTGCCTGCTGGAAGCGGACGTTACCGCTGGGGTGCGCCGCGTACCCCTCAACCATTACTGGCATCAGCACACGCGTATCTGCCGCCCAGTCGGACTCACGGAGGAGGAGATCAGCGCATTGATCGCCCACGCCGAGGCGCGCCTGGGCCATCAATATGACCTGCGCAACATCGTCGATCTGGCTCGCTATCTGATTCGTACGCCGCCGGTGCCAAGCCGCTATCGGCGCCGCATGCTGGCACTGGGCAGCGGCGACCCGACCCGCGCGATCTGCTCATCGCTGATCGCCGAGGCCTTCCAGGCCGTGCGCTACCCCATCCTGCCAGACAGTGACGTCCTGCCCTCCAGCGACCCGGCATGCCTGCACTGCTATGAGGAGTTACTGCATATCCGCCATCACAGCCTGTTTGCGCCCTGCGACTTCGATATCTCGCCCTACTTCGACATCATCAAGCCGACCCTATGCGCCGGATTCGATCCCCATCGCCTGCAGTGGAGCGAACCGCCCGCCTGATCTGGTATGCTGCGCGCCATCCGCGGCCTTGCTGGCCGGCACCTGTGCATCAGCTCTCCTGTGCCGCCTGCTGCCCTCTGACACTCTTCACGACCGGAACCACGCCCGTGACCAATAACGACATCATCCGTCGCCTGCGCTACGCGCTGAATCTCTCCGACACCGACATGATCAACACCTTCGCTGCCGCGGACCACGAGGTCTCACGCGCCCAGATCAGCGATTGGCTCAAGCGCGATGATGATGAGGCTCAGCAGCGCATCAAGGACATCGACCTGGCCAGGTTCCTCAATGGCCTGATCAACGTGCGTCGTGGCAAGCGCGAAGGCGCCCAGCCGGCGCCTGAAAAGCGTCTCGACAACAACGTGATTCTGCGCAAGCTCAAGATTGCCTTCGAGCTCAAGGATGACGACATGCTAGAGCTGCTGGCACTGGCCGGTTTCGAGCTGATCACCAAGTCCGAGCTGTCTGCCTTCTTCCGCAAGCCCGACCATCGCCACTACCGCGAGTGCAAGGACCAGATCCTGCGCAATCTGCTCAAGGGCATCGAACTGCACCATCGTCGCCATGACCCCGAGACCGAGCAGCACGCCGTCGATCCGGCCTGATCAGGCATTGATATGCTCTCAACAACAACGCCGCCCCGGATTCCGGGGCGGCGTTGTTGTATGACGGCAATGGAGGCACCAGCGGCAGCTCAGCATTCGCGGTTGGGACGCCCATCCATGGTGGCCAGGCGCGCCAGCAACGGCGCCATGCGGTGCTTGCTCCCTTCCGCAGCCGCGACCAGCACCGGCAATACCCAAGACGGAAGGTCAGGCATCAGACGATAATAGACCCATTGCCCCTGACGGCGATCCAGCAGCAGACCGCAATTGCGCAACTGGGCCAGATGGCGTGACACCTTGGGCTGCGACTCCTGCAACACGTAGGTCATCTCGCATACGCAAAGCTCGCCTTCTGCATGGACAAGCAACATCAGCACAAGGCGTGTATCGTCGCTGAGGCATTTGAAAAGACGTGTGGGGGTCAGAAGAGACAATGCAGAATTCCACCTGATTAAATGATGTGAGCGTGCCGCCAACCACAGCTGCAAGCGAGTGCGAATTTCGTTCAAGGCGCGCCCACAGGACACGGCAGTAGCCTCATTGCACGGGCCTTCGATATCCCTGCAAGCCAGCTCATCGGTCTGGTCATCCCACTGGCGGCATTGCTGCGTCGCCTTTTGACACCTCGCGATGGCGGTATCGAAGGGTTGCGACCGGTAGCGATCGAATCGCTTGCCAAGCCTGAATCATCGCCCCCCTCCCGCGCGTGCAAGAGGGTCCAGCAGCACATGCTGTTGCGAGGCACCATTTGCTCGCCACTCGAGAGCTCTTTCCAAGAGCTGCCTGCAACAACCCGAGATCCGGTCAGCAGCTAGCGGCTAGCAACTCTCGCTAGTCATCATCGCCCTCTTCGGCGCTCTTCTGGCGCGCCTTGCGCTCCTGCTCTTCTTCCATGGCCGCCATGATGTTCTCGAGCAGCGCATCCACGTCCGGCGCTTCGGCGTCGTCCTCATGAAGGCCTGTCAGCTCGACATCCGGGTCCATGTCGCCGGCCTCGAACAATGCCCAGATCTCGTCGGCGTAGCGTGTCTGTGCCAGTTCAGGCGCGAACATCGCGTAGTAGGCGGTGATATTGGCGACATCACGCGCCAACATACTCCTGGCATTATTATTGGCCGCAGCATCGACCGCCTGGGGCAGATCAATGATCACCGGGCCATAGTCATCGACCAGCACATTGAACTCGGACAGATCACCATGCACCAAGCCGGCATGCAGCATGCGCACGATGTACTGCATCATCAGCGCATGGTCTTCCCGCGCTTGCTCGGCGGACATTGAGACATCATTCAGGCGCGGTGCCACATTGCCGTCGTCATCGGTGACCAGCTCCATCAGCAGCACGCCATCGAAGCAGCCGAACGGCTGCGGCACGCGCACACCGGCATCGGCCAGACGATACAGCGCATCAACCTCGGCATTCTGCCAGGCAGCCTCCTGCTGGTTGCGTCCGAAGCCGGAGCCCTTCTCCATCGCCCTTTGACGGCGACTGTTACGCACCTTGCGGCCTTCCTGATACAGCACAGCCTGCTTGAAGCTGCGCTGGGCAGCATCCTTGTAGACCTTGGCACAGCGAATCTCTTCTCCGCAGCGCACGACATAAACCGAGGCTTCCTTGCCACTCATCAAGGGGCGGAGTACTTCATCGACCAGACCGTCATCTATGAGCGACTGGATTCTCTTTGGCGTTTTCATCGCGTTCTTATACGCGTTTTGCGATACATCGGGAATCACCCTGCAGCAATTTTGTGACATACCTTACGACAAAACCCCCGCCAATGCGTCATTGGCGGGGGTTTCAGCATTCACTGACAGACTGCCTCGGCGGCAGCAGCGCCAGCGCTTATTGGGCGTTCTTGAGGCTCTGCATGTCAATCACGAAACGATACTTGACCTTGCCTTCCTGCATGCGCTTCCAGGCATCATTGATGGTGTCGATGTCGATCATCTCGATATCGCAGCCAATGTCGTGCTCGGCGCAGTAGTCGAGCACTTCCTGGGTCTCCGGCATGCCACCGATCAACGAGCCCGCCAGTACACGGCGCTTCATGACCAGGTTGCCGCCCTGCAGCGCGGGATCCACTTCCTGCACCAGGCCGACGAGGATATGCGTGCCGTCGTACTTCAGGGTATTAAGGTAAGGGTTGAGATCATGCGGCACCGGCACCGTGTCGAGCAGGAAGTCGAAGGTTTCGGTGGCAGCTGCCATCTGCTCGTCATCCGTCGAGACGATCACATGATCGACACCATTCTCGCGCGCTTCCTCGACCTTGCTCTCGCTGCGGGTGAAGAGCGTCACTTCACAACCCATCGCCTTGGCGAACTTGATGCCCATGTGGCCCAGGCCGCCCATGCCGATCACCCCGACCTTGTCGCCGGACTTCACGCCATAGTGACGCAGCGGCGAATAGGTCGTGACACCCGCGCACAGCAGCGGCGCGGCCACAGCCGGGTCGAGTTTGTCCGGGATGGAGACCACGAAGCGCTCGCTGACAACGATCTTATCAGAATAGCCGCCTTGGGTGAGACTGCCATCGTGACGGTCCGGACTGCCATAGGTCATGGTCATACCGTCGAGGCAGTACTGCTCAAGCCCCTTCTGACAGGCACTGCACTCACGACAGGAATCCACCATGCAACCGACGCCGACCATGTCGCCCACTTTGTACTGACTAACGTCATCGCCCACTTGGGTCACCCGGCCCACGATCTCGTGCCCGGGCACCAGCGGATACTGAGAAAAGCCCCAGTCATTTCGCCCGACGTGCAGATCCGAGTGACAGACTCCGCAGTAGAGAATCTCGATGGCTACGTCATCCGGGCGCGGCTGGCGACGCTCGAAGTTCCAAGGCGCCAGGTCTGCCGTTTCTGACGCCACGGCATAAGCGCGTGTCTGGCCGTTAAAATCACCATTGGAAGGGCTTGTCATGGAGTCTCTCCTTGATTGGCTGAGCGACGGGCAGCCTGACCATCAAAGATGATTCAGCGCCCGTAGAAGGATTCGCATGCCATGCGGCAATCGCGATCATGCCCACTGACTTCTTGTCGACAGCCCGACTTTTCAATGGCTTGGCTGCTCTGCATCACTGTGTTGGTCAGATCGCAACAGCGCCTCACCAAGCTGCGCGAGGCTTGCAGACACAAGGGAAAGCGACGCAAAACATCTTGCTTCTGATTCCAAATTGACGCCATCAAGCAGCAAAGTTGCCACTGTGTTATCATGCATCTTCACCCCTCACGTCTTGGAACGGAGTCCCGCATGGCAAATACTCGTACTGCTGCAAAGAAAAAAGCACCGGCTGCTGTCGAAACCTCAGCCTCGCTTGAAGCTCAGATGCAGGCCTTCCTGGACCGTGGTGGCAAGGTGGATGTGATTGAATCCGGTGTCAGCGGCCAGGTCATTGGCGTCAAGCCGACCAAGCCGTCAAACCCTGCTGCCAAGAGCTGAGGCTTGCCCATCAAGCCTTGGTGCCCGAACGCGCTGCTCGCCTCACTCAATTGGCGTCTGCCATCGAGTCACTGACCGGTGAGAGCGTTGTTCATCGCTAGACCTCCAGCCGCTGCCCTGCATCATCAGGTAGCGGCCGGCTTCTTTCTGGGAAGAGGAAAATCACCTCTTGCCTGCCCTTGCTCCTCCCGCCACGGCGACGCCCATGCCAGCATCCTCTTCACGCGACAGCTCTCTCGACTCCCGCCAGCACAGCGTGCATGGCTCTCGCGACGCGGATGGGGCACGCACACGCCTGGCCGTCTTCATTGATGTGCAGAACATCTACTACACCACCCACGACACCTTCGGTCGGCAGTTCGATTATCGTCGCCTGTGGGCAGAGCTCGAGCGCCTCGGCTCGATTCAGCATGCCTACGCCTACGCGATCGACCGTGGCGACCCCAAGCAGCAGCAATTCCAGCAGCGCCTGCGCGAGATAGGCTTTGAGGTCAAACTCAAGCCCTTCATCCAGCGCGGCGACGGCTCGGCCAAGGGCGACTGGGATGTCGGCATCACCATCGACGTGATGGAAGCCGCCCCCGAGGTCGATGAGATCATCCTCGCCTCCGGCGATGGCGACTTCGCCCTGCTGCTGGACCATGTCGCCACCCGCCACGCCATCACCACCCGCGTCTATGGCGTCGAAGCCCTCACCGCCCTCGCCCTGATGAAAAGCGCCCATCACTTCCGCGAAGTCGATGAAAGCCTGCTGATGCGCTGAAGTTTGCCAGGCGTTCATCTCCCTTTTGATCAGCTTGTTCTCTGTCATGTCAGCAACGGCCTGAGACGGGATTCCTGCACCAGACATGCTGAATGCCAAGGTGCCACAACATATTGACGGCGTCGGCCATATCCCATCGGTCATGTCGCATCGGACATTACTGATGTCGCATTGAGCGTGATCGCCCTGTACCGCGTGCCGCAGGATGACGCAGGGAGCTGTGCGCTGCTAAAGCCACACCTCTTCCCGATTCCTCTCATGCGGAGCAAGACATGAACAACAACAAGACAGGCGGGACCGACAGCATCTCGCCAGCCACGCTGAGACGCGTGCTGGCAGCCTCTGCCATCGGCAATTTCATCGAATGGTTCGACTTCGCCATCTACGGCTTCATGGCCGTGATCATCTCGCAGCACTTCTTCCCGCAGGGCGACCCGACTCTGGCACTGATCCAGACCTTTGCCGTCTTTGCGGTGTCCTTTGCCTTGCGCCCCCTCGGCGGCATCTTCTTCGGCACCCTGGGGGATCGCATCGGGCGCAAGAATGTCCTGGCCATCACCATCATCATGATGGCCAGCGCCACCGCCTTGATCGGTCTGTTGCCGACCTATCAGAGCATCGGCATGCTGGCTCCGCTACTGTTGACGCTGGCTCGCTGCGCTCAGGGTTTCTCGGCAGGCGGCGAATACGCCGGTGCCTGCGCCTTCGTGATGGAACACGCCCCTGACGACAAGCGGGGCTGGTACGGAAGCTTCATTCCCGTCTCGACCTTCAGCGCCTTCGCCACAGCAGCAGCACTCGGTCTAGGCCTCAACAGCCTGGTATCGGAAGCCACCATGCAGGCATGGGGCTGGCGTGTCCCCTTCCTGATCGCTGCACCACTGGGGCTGATCGGGCTTTACATGCGCCTCAAGCTGGATGACTCACCGGCGTTCCGCCTGATTCAGCAGGAACACAACGCCACCAGCGCCCCGCTCAAGGAAACACTGACCACCCACGGCAGCACCATCGTAAGTCTGATGGCCTTCATCTCTGCCACGGCGCTGTCGTTCTACATGTTCAGCACCTATTTCGCGACCTATATGCAGGTGGCGGGCGGCGCCACGCGCCAGACGGCATTGCTGGCAAGCCTGGGCGGCCTCATCGTCGCCGCATTGCTGTGCCCATTGGCCGGACGGTATTCGGACCTTGTCGGGCGACGCAATACCATCATCACGGCGTGTGGCAGTCTGGCCATCGCGGTATTTCCCGCCTATTCGCTTGCCGCAAGTGGCACCTTGTGGGCGTCCATGCTGGGCGCTTCATTGATGGCGGTCGGTGCCGTGCTCTGCGGTGTCGTCACGGCCGCACTGCTCTCGGAGCAGTTCCCGACCCGCGTGCGCTATACCGCCTCGGCACTCAGCTACAATGTCGCCTACACCATCTTCGGCGGCACCGCCCCGCTGGTCGCCACCTGGTTAATCGACTTGAGCGGCAACAACCTGGCACCGGCCTGGTACCTGATCGCGATCGCCGTCGTGGCCCTGCTCGGTGGCCTGCGACTGCCGGAAACCCGTGGCATCTCGCTCACCGATATCCCGGAGACTCCGCGCAGGAGAGCGTCAAGCGTCATACCGGCCGCATGAACTGAGGTCTCGTGACCAATGATGAAATCGGCCTGACAGACATGCCTCCTCAGCAATGACAAAAAACACCCGCACGGCCTCCACTGACAGAGAGGTGTGCGGGTGTTTTCGTCTGGGCCACCAACAGCTTGCCAGGCATTCAGGCTTTACCGCGAACTTGCCAACTAACTCTGTGGTGCGGCACTCAGCGTCAATTCGATGGCGTCGTGGCGCCAGTGTTCATCATCGCAGTCCACCGCGCGGCCATTCTGATCGAAGTTGATGCGAGTGATGCGCTGCGCAGGACTGCCCTGCGCGGCGTTAAGCGCGGCGGCGGCCTCAGCGTCAAACACCGTGGAGGCCAGCTCGAAGCTGACGCGACTGACACGAATGGCGTATTCGTGCCGGTAGAGGTCGGTCAGGGAGTGGGCTCCGAGGTCGAAATCGAGGATGCCCGGGAAGCAGTCACGTCGCAGGTGATGGCAGACATGCAGCACGCGCCGCCCATCGATACGTCGCACGCGAGTGATGCGATAGACCACTGAGCCCTCCGCAATCCCCAGCCGCCGCGCGATCACCGCGTTGGCGGCGACTTCCCCTGCCGCCAGTACCTCGGTGCTGGCCACCCGCTGCTGTGACTCGACCATGTCGCGAAATGGCAGGCACGCCAGCAAGTCATAGCGCAGTCGTGGCGGCGAGACGAACCAGCCCCGCCGATTCTCGCGATAGATACGCCCCTCCGCCTCCAGCTGCAGCAAGGTGTCGCGCAGGGTGACCCGCGTCGTGGCAAAACGTTCGATCATCTCGCGCTCGGAGGGCAGGCGCTGTGAAGCGCGTAGCGGCGCTGCCTCAAGATGGTTCAGCAGCTTGCCCTTGAGCCCTGCCACGGGGACATCCGTGTCAGAAGTTGCCGATGAAGCGGCGTCACTCTGGGGCTCGAGAGAAGATGAAAGCATGCGAAGTTCCTGAAAGATAACGAAAGACAGCAAATTCTGGCGAGTCACTTGCATGACATCCAGGGCGTCCAGGATGGAAAGGGTCAGAGAGAAGCGATTTCTGTGGCCTAGTTCAGATGCCCCGCAAAGCTCAGCGCGACTTTTCAAGACACGCTTGTCGAGACATGCATGAGGAGAATAGTGGCATTAGCGTGACAACTCGGTGACAGCGCAGGTCTGGCTGCCACGACAGGCCAGTCATCACACGCTGGCTCATGCCTTGCACGCCCATGCTTTGCACACTTATGGCTCTGGAAGATAGCGAGGACCGGGGCCCGCGGCAAGGCACGAAGAAGGTATGAAGGAGACAGAGACAGAGCCGCCATCCCATGCCATGACAACGACATGTTGACGACACGCAACTGTCACAGGCGAGCGCTAGAGTCGATCGCGACTTTCGAACTGAACTAGACCACACAGTCTCGGCTGTCTCAGCACTTGCCTGAGCACTTGGCAGAGCACTGGTCTGATCAATGATCCGAGAACTGGCCTGAGCACCCGGACGTGCTCTCAGCGTGTCGACAGGGTGCCTGATGCCCGTCACGCCTTACCTTCAGCGCAGCGATTGTTCATCACCTACTGGGGAAATCTCCTTGAAGTCGATTGCCACTACCTCATCCCGTTCCACCGGTCTGCTGGTTTCCACCTGCATGGCCGCCCTGTTGGGCAGTGCCTCCGTCAGTGCCGCCGACATGCCGGCTGACCTTCTCGAGGCCGCTCAGTCCGAAGGCCGTGTCGATAGCGTCGGCATGCCGGACAGCTGGGCCAACTGGAAGGACACCTGGGCAGACCTCGAGTCGAAGTATTCCATCGCGCATAGCGATACCGACATGAGCTCCGCCGAGGAAGTCGCCAAGTTCAAGGCCGAGGGTGAGAACGCCACCGCCGATATCGGTGACGTGGGCTTCGCCTTCGGTCCGATCGCGGTGCAGCAAGGCGTGACCCAGGCCTACAAGACCACGACCTGGGAGCAGATCCCGGAGTGGGCCAAAGACAAGGATGGCCACTGGGTACTGGGCTACACCGGCACCATTTCCTTCATGATCAACAAGACACTGGTCAGCGAAGATGAGCGCCCGACCTCCTTCGCCGATCTCGCCGAGGGTGATTACAAGGTGTCCGTCGGCGCCGTGGGCAAGGCCTCCCAGGCCAACAACGCCATTCTCGCCGCCGCCTTCGCCAATGGCGGCAAGGAATCCGACCTGACACCGGGCCTGGAAGTCTTCGCGGAACTGGCGCGCCAGGGCCGTCTGTCACTGGCAGAGCCGAGCATCGCCAACCTGGAGAAAGGCGAAGTCGAAGTCGCCCTGCTGTGGGACTTCAATGCCCTGAACTATCGCGATCAGATCAACCGCGACACCTTCGAGGTCGTCATCCCGTCTGATGCCTCTGTCACCTCCGGCTACGCCACCATCATCAACAAGCATGCCGCGCACCCGAATGCCGCCAAGCTGGCCCGTGAGTACATCCTCTCCGACGCCGGTCAGCTGAACCTGGCCAAGGGCTATGCCCGTCCTATCCGCGCCGAGCACCTCACCCTGCCTGAGGATATCGCCGCCAAGCTGCTGCCCAACGAGCAGTACGCCAATGCACGTCCGGTCCAGGACTTCGCAGGCTGGGAAGCCAGTGCCAAGCAGTTGCCACGTCAGTGGCAGTCCCAGGTACTGATCCACCAGCAGTGATCCCCGACCTCTGCTTCACGCGAGCAGAGCGCGCACCATCCTGACAGACGGCATCGCCTTTGCGGTGCCGTCTTGAGCTTCACGGAGTCACCATGTCTCAGCGTGTCATTCTTGTCGTGCTCGACGGCCTCAACCACGCCGTGGGTCATCATGCCATGGGCTATCTGAGTGCCCTGGTCGAGGCCGGCCGTGGCCAGTATCAATCACTGGACTGCGAGCTGCCGGCCATGTCGCGCCCGCTCTATGAATGCCTGCTGACCGGCGACCTGCCTGTCGACTCAGGTATCGTCAACAACGGCATCGTGCGCCGCTCACGCGGCATCAGCCTGTTCGACCTTGCCAGCCAGCAGGGCAAGCGCACGGCTGCCGCCGCCTATCATTGGGTCAGCGAACTCTATGTCGCGGCCCCCTTCGTGCCGGCCCGCCATCGCTGGCTCGACAATCCGGAATCCGCCATCCAGGCGGGCATCTTCTACTGGCAGGATCTTTATCCGGATGACCATCTGTTCAGTGACGCCGAAATGCTGCGCCTGCGTCACGACCCGGATTTCCTGCTGGTGCATAGCATGAACATCGACGATGCCGGCCATCGTCATGGCGGCGATACACCGCAGTATCGCAATGCCGCACGGCATGCCGACGTCGCCCTGGCCGACTACCTGCCGGCATGGCTGGAAGCCGGCTATCAGGTGATGGTCACCGCCGATCACGGCATGAATGCCGACCGCTCACACTCCGGCCTGCTGGAAGAGGAGCGTCGCGTGCCGCTGTGGACCTTCGGCAACGCCTTCGCCAACGGCGCCGCGACGGACCTCAAGCAACGCGAACTCTGCGGCACCCTGGCCACACTGCTGGGGCTTGAGCACAGCAAGGCGAGCAATCCGTCGCTGCTGGCGAGCCATGCTGCCACGCGAGGCCTCAAGTGATGTCTGCCGCATTGAAGCGTCGCCTGACCAGCCCCGTCATGTGGCTGCTGCCGTTTGCGCTGATCTTCGGCGCCTTCCAGATCGCGCCGCTGGTGTGGGTGATGATCAGCGCCTTCAAGACCACTACTGGCTGGGGGCTGGCCAACTTTCACGAGATCGCCTCCTCGGCCTTCTTCCGCCAGGCCATCTGGCGCAGCCTCGAGATCTCCTTCATGTCCAGCGTGCTGGGACTGGCGATCGCCGCCGTGACCTGTCACAGCATGCACCGCTGCGGCCCGCGCCTGACGCGCATGATGATCGCCTTCACCAACATGACCAGCAACTTCGCCGGTGTCCCGCTGGCCTTCGCCTTCATCATCCTGATGGGCGCCAACGGCATGCTGACCCTGATGCTGGAGCGCTTCGGCCTGCTCGAGGACTTCAATCTCTACTCGCGCACCGGCCTGATCGTCATCTACACCTGGTTCCAGATTCCGCTGGGCATCCTGTTGCTGTACCCCGCCTTCAGCACCCTGAAGACGGAATGGCGAGAAGCCGCCAGCCTGCTGGGCGCCAATCGCCTCGCCTACTGGCAGCACATCGGTCTGCCGGTGCTGTGGCCGTCACTGGCAGGTACGCTCACCGTGCTGTTCGCCAATGCCATGGGCGCCTACGCCACCGTCTATGCGCTGGTGAATACCAGCTACAACCTGATGACCATCCGCATCGCCAATCTGGTCTCCGGAGACCTGTTCCTGCAGCCAGAACTGGCCAGTGCACTGGCCCTGGTGCTGGTCGTCATTCTCGTCATCGTCACGCTGATTCAGCAATGGCTCATGCGCAGGAGCTACCATGTCACTTCCCGCTGAACTGCCCTATCGCCACGGCAAGCCCTTGCTGCCCAGCCTGATGGCGCGCCTGCGCCGCGTGAATGTCTATACCTTCATCGTCACCAGTGTCTTCGCACTGCTGGCACTGCCACTGATCGCGACGCTGTTCTACGCCCTGGCGACACGCTGGGGCGCCAGCCTGACTCCCGACGCCCTGACCGTGAAATGGTTTCTGGAACTCTGGACCACGCCGCGTTTTCTGGCGGCGTTCGGGCGCTCGCTGCTGGTCGCCGTCGGCGCGCTGGCACTGTCGTTGCTGCTGATCGTACCGGTGGTATTTCTCGCCCACACACGCTATCCGCGCCTGGACAGCGTGATGAATGGGCTGATCCTGCTGCCCTTCGCCGTGCCACCCATCGTGTCATCGGTCGGCCTGCTGCAGCTCTACGCGGGCGGCCCGCTGGCCATCGTCGGCACGCCGTGGATCCTGATCCCCACCTACTTCACCATCGTGCTGCCCTTCATGTACCGCGCTCTGGCCAACAGCCTGCGTGCGCTGGACGTGGCGTCCCTGATGGAGGCCGCTCAACTGCTGGGGGCAAGTCCGCTCAAGGCGTTCTTCCTGGTCGTACTGCCCAATATCCGCGTCGGCATCCAGATTGCCGTCTTCCTGGCCTTCTCGTTCCTGGCCGGCGAATTCGTGTTTGCCAACATGCTGGTCGGCACGCGCTTCGAGACCCTGCAGGTCTATCTGAACAATATCCGCGGCGCCAGCGGCCACTTCACCAGCGCCCTGGTCATCACCCTGTTCGTGTTCACCCTGATCCTGACCTGGCTCGGCAATCGTCAGCCCGCCGAGCAGGAGATGCCCGCGGATGACCCCGACGAGGCGCTGGCCACCACCATGACCGACGGCTTGCCCGGCCCACTGCCGAGCGCCGACCCTGAGCCGCGCCACACTCACCACCAGTCGTCAGACTCCGCACCCCGAGGGGACCGCTGATGCTTGCCATCGACACCGCCACCACTTTCGATAGCCAGAGCGCCGGCGGCCTTCTGACCAGCGCCCTGCGCGAACGCGCCGCCGACCAGCACTACCTTAAGCTCAATGGCCTGGCCAAGAGCTTCGGCAAGACCCAGGTGTTCGCCGAGATAGAGGCCGAGATCGCGCGCGGGGAATTCATCACCTTGCTCGGCCCCTCCGGCTGCGGCAAGTCGACCCTGCTGCGCGCCATCGCCGGCCTCAATGATGTCGATGCCGGCCAGATCATCGTCGATGGTCACGACATCACGTCGCTGCCGCCGCAGCGTCGCGGCATCGGCATGGTCTTCCAGCACTATGCGCTGTTCCCCAACATGCGCGTGGCGGAGAACGTGGCCTTCGGGCTGCGCATGAAGAAGGTGCGCCCGGAAGAGCGCGAGCGGCGTGTCAGCGAGGTGCTCAGACTGGTGGAGCTGACCGATCAGGCGCAGCGTTTCCCGCACCAGTTGTCTGGCGGTCAGCGTCAGCGTGTGGCGCTGGCACGCGCGCTGGTGGTCGAGCCGCAGATCCTGCTGCTGGATGAGCCGCTGTCGGCACTCGATGCACGTATCCGCCGCCATCTGCGTGATCAGATCCGTGACATCCAGAAGAGCCTCGGCCTGACCACCCTGTTCGTAACCCACGATCAGGAAGAGGCACTGCTGCTGTCGGACCGCATCTTCCTGATGCATCAGGGGCGCATCCTGCAACAGGGCAATGCCGAGTCGCTGTATACGCGGCCGGTGGATGCCACGGCGGCAGGCTTCATGGGGCATTACAATCTGATCGGTCGCGAGCTGGCGCGCCCGCTGCTCGGCTATGAAAGCGACAGCCCGCGCGTGGCACTGCGTCCGGAAGCGCTGTATCTGCAACCGGACACCAGCCCCCAGGGACAGCAGGATGAATATGCCAACTTCCCGACCCAGCCCTTGCCGGACAATGCCGGCCCCGGCTGCCCGGGCGTGATTCGTCGCCACCAGCTGCTCGGCAATATCGTGCGTTACGAGGTGGACTGTCAGGGACTGCGCCTGAATGTCGATGTCCTCAATCGCAGCGCTCGGCAGTTATTGCCGCGCCATCTGCGCGTGATGCTGCACGCCGATCTGGATGAGGTTCAGGCGCTGGGCGGTAACGAGACCGCCGCCATGTCGCAGGTGCCCCATGGATGACATCACAGGACTTGCCATCTTCGATCTCGACGACACCTTGCTCGAGGGCGATGCCACGGGGCTTTGGACCGACTGGTTGATCGCAAAGGGCTGGATCGCCGATGGCGAGGAATATCGCGCGATCTGGGCACAACAGATGCTGGACTACGCGGCCGGTGAGCTCGACATGGAGACCCACCTGACCCACCTGCTGGCCCCGCTGGCAGGGCGCGCCGTCAGTGAGGTCGATGCCGAGGTGGCACGCTTTCTCGATGCCGAGCTGATGCCGCGCCTGTATCGTGAGGGGCTGGAGCGAATTCACTGGCACCGCGCGCAGAATCATCAGGTCGTGATCATCTCGGCCTCGACGGCGCACCTGGTCGCCCCCCTCGCCGAACGTCTGGCGCTGGACGCGGCCCTGGCCACGGCCCTTGAGACCGAGCAAGGCTGCTACAACGGGCGGGCCCGTGGCATTCGCACCTTCCGCGAGGGCAAGCTCGCGGCACTCAAGGCATGGCAACAGCAACATGCAGGCCACAGCGCCGGGGTGCCCAGCTGGGGCTATTCGGATTCACGCAATGATCTGGCCTTGCTGGAGTTCGTCGATCACCCCTTCGCCGTCCACCCGGACCCGACCCTCGCCAGCCTGGCGCAACAGCGCGCCTGGCAGACACTACGTTGGCAATGAAGGAAACCAGGTTGGCAACAAGAAACGCTGGGCTGGGATCGAGAGACTGGACTAGAGTCGAGAGTCCCTGCGCTGGAATTGAGAGAAAGTGCATAATAGGCGACGCTGGGCGTAAAAAAAGGCACTCTATGCCAAAAATGCAAGCATAAAGGAAGCCATGCAATGGCCAAGGTCAGGGTCAGTCGGACCGCACGTGTACCCGATCCCATGCGCGTCAGGCGCTATCTGAAAGCCCCCGAAGTCGGCCCACGCGTGCTGTTCTTCAGTGGCGGTACCGCGCTGACCGGGGCCTCACGCACCCTGACCCGCTATACCCACCACAGCATCCATCTGGTGACGCCGTTCGACTCCGGTGGCAGCTCGGCCAAACTGCGCGACGCCTTCTCGATGCCCGCCATCGGCGATCTGCGTTCACGCCTGATGGCGCTGGCCGATGACAGCGTCCTGGGCCATCCCGACATCTATCGCCTGTTTACCCACCGCCTGCCACGTGAAGCGCGCCCGGAGATGTTACATGCCACGCTGCGCGAGCTGGCGGCCGGACGTCATCCGTTGACCATGGCGGTCGCGGAACCGATGCGCACCCTGATCTGCCATCAGCTGGGCTTTCTCATCGACGCCATGCCGGAAGGCTTCGATCTGCGCGGCGCCAGCATCGGCAATCTGATCATTGCCGGTGGCTATCTGAACCATCACCAGCAGCTGGATCAGATCATCTTCCTGTTCTCCAAGCTGGTACATGTACGCGGCACGGTGCGCGCCGTGGTCAATGCCGATTGCCATCTAGCGGTGACGCTGCAAGATGGTCGCGAGATCATCGGCCAGCACCGCATCACCGGCAAGGAAGTCGCCCCCCTCGATTCGCCCATCGCGCGCATGCGTCTGGCCGCGACGGAGGGCGACCACCATGTGCCCGTGGTGCCGGAGCTGCACGCCAACAATCGCCAGTTGATCGAGTCGGCCGAGCTGATCTGCTTCCCTCCCGGCAGCTTCTACTCCAGCGTGCTCGCCAATCTGCTGCCCAAGGGCGTCGGGCGCGCGGTGCTGGCCAACCCCTGCCCCAAGGTCTACATCCCCAACTGCTGCCCGGACCCGGAGCAGACCGGCAAGCGCATGGATGAGCTGGTCAGCGTGTTGCTCGACACCCTGTGTGCCGACCTCACCGGCCGCATGGAAGACTGCCCCACCGAGAACCTGCTCAACATCGTGCTCCTCGACAGCCAGCGCGGTGACTATCCCGGCGGCCCATGCATCGAGGCGCTCGAGCGCATGGGCATCACCGTGATCGACACCCGTCTGATCAGCGAGCAGAGCGCGCCCTACTACGACAACGAGCTGCTGGTCACCGCGCTGCTGTCACTGGTGTGACACCAACCGCGAGCTACTCGGCCTGAAGTTGCACTGCATGAGTTGCTCGGCAGAAAAAGCACGCCCCCGCCTGCCAACAGCAGACGGGGGCGTTCTTTTTCAGATACGACGTCGGGGCTTAGATCACGCCACGCACCGCGCCGAGGATCACCATCCCCAGCACCAGCTTCCAGGGGGCCAGCGAGAAACGCGTCAGAGCGATGAAGGCGGCCAGCGCGATCACCAGGTCCGTTCGGCTCAGCACGCTGGTGGTCCATATCGGGTCATAGAGCGCCATGCCCAGCACGCCCACCACGGCCGCATTGGCACCGGCGAGCGCAGCGCGCGCCCCGGCGCGGGCGCGCAGACGCCCCCACAAAGGCGCCACACCGATCAGCAGCAGAATCCCCGGCAGGAAGATGCTCAACAGCGCAATGACGGCACCGAGCAGTGCCGAGCCTCCGCCCACCTGCGCCATGCCGGCCCCCAGCCAGGCGGCAAAGGTGAACAGCGGCCCCGGCACCGCCTGAGCGGCGCCATAGCCGGTGAGGAAGGTATCGGCCGCGATCTGGCCCATCTCCACGGTGGAGGCCTCCAGCAGCGGCAGCACCACGTGCCCGCCCCCGAATACCAGCGCCCCGGTACGATAGAAGATATCGACCAGACTGCCGGAGGCCACCAACGGCAGGCCGATCAACAACACGAAGAACGCGATCAGGCAGTAGCGCGCTAGGCGCGTCGAGACCGGCAATGACAGCCCCGCGGCCTGGGCTTGCTGGCGCCCGGATGCCGCCTTGTCATCACGACACAGCAGGCTGCCGAGCACTGCGCCCATCGCGATCACCCCGACCTGCGCCCAGGCGCTCTGTGCCAGCGCCAGGCCCAGCATCGCCAACAGCGCCAGACAGGTACGCCGCAAGTCCGGGCACAGCTTGCGCGCCATGCCCCAGATCGCCTGGGCGACGACGGCCACCGCCACCAGCTTCAAGCCGTGGATCACCCCGGAGGCTAGCGGCCCTTCGAGGCTGCCCGCCACCAGTGCCAATACCAGCAACGCCAGCGCAGACGGCAAGGTGAAGCCGATCCACGCCAGTATCCCGCCCATCACGCCACCGCCACGCACCATGCCCAGCGCGAAACCGACCTGGCTGCTGGCCGGCCCCGGCAGAAACTGACAGAGCGCGACCAGCTCGGCGTAGGGCTTGTCACTCAACCAGCCTCGCCTGCGTACCAGCTCATCGTGGAAGTATCCCAGGTGGGCAATCGGGCCGCCGAAGCTGGTCAGCCCCAGCGTGAGGAAGGTGCGCAGCACTTCACTGCGCCGCGCCTTGTCGCTCGCAAGCGGAGCATCAGGCGTCACGTGGTCGCGCTCACGACTTGCAGTTTCATCCGGATGTGACATGACGTTTCTCTTGGAGCGGAAAGGAAAGGATAACGATCAGAAATCCAGCGAGGGGCTTAGCAAGAGCTATACGAAAGAATTTTCACTTGCTGACGCTACGGTGACATCAGGTGAATGCGCAATGAGCTGATCCCCGCACCCCTTGCATCACCCACCAGACTATCGCCGCCAGATGACAGGAAGCCCGCCCCATGGTTGGGACGGGCTTCCTGCATGAGGGCTTCCTGCATAAGGGCTTAGGCGTCAGGTGCCCGGTGAAGGCTTTAGTTGGCCGACGTCTCCTGAGTGGAAGCATGCTGCGTGTCCGAGGGCAACGCGATGGCCATCACCGCGCTCGCCGCCACCAGTGCCGCCGACCACCACAGGCAGGCTTCCAGACCATAGGCCTGATAGAGCCAACCGGACAGCAACGTGCCCAGCAGGCGCCCCATGGCGTTGGCCATGTAATAGAAGCCGACATCCATCGACACGCCTTCACTGCGCGCGAAGCGCACGATCAGGTAGCTGTGCCAGCTGGAATTGACGGCGAAGATGACGCCGAACACCAGCAGACCGATGATCAACCACTCAAGGGGTGCCAGCCCCAACAGGATGGCCGCACTGCTGTCGCCACCCTGCTGCGCGTCCAGCAACATGCTCGCCATCAGCGCGGGCAACAACGCCAGCACGCCGGCCAGCAGCACGGTCATCCAGCGCACGCCCGCATCACCGCTCAAGCGACGCGCGATCGGCCCGGTAATGTGCGGGGCCTGGGTCTGCACCCCGCCATAACCGATCACCCACGCGGCCATCAGGATACCGACCGTCCAGAAGTTCCAGCCATGTACCTCGGCCAGATAGACCGGTAAGGCGACCACGAACCAGACATCACGTGCCGCGAACAGGCACATGCGCGCCGCCGACAGCACATTGACCGCCCGCGAGGTCGAGAACATCTCACGAAACGCCGGCTTGCGGCTGGCCTTGCTCTGCCCCAGCGATGCCGAGAGCTTGCGCAGTGACAGCACCAGCACCACGGCCAGCATGAGCCACATGGCCAATACCGTGCCCTGGAAGCCGATGAGACTGAGCGCCGCGCCACCGAGGAAGAAGCCCAGACCCTTGAGGGCATTCTTGGAGCCGGTCAGCAGCGCGACCCAGCGATACAGTGCGCTCTGCGACTGCGCCGCCTGCTGCCCCTTCGGCACCAGCACCTTGATGGCGCTCTTGGCGCTCATCTTGTTGAGGTCCTTGGCGATGCCCGACAGCGCCTGGGCGATCATCACCCAGACCACCGTCAGCATGGACTCCGGCACCAACAGCATGCCGAGCGCCACCAGCTGCATCGCAAGCCCGGCATTCATGGTGCGATTGAGGCCGAGCCGCGCCCCCAGCCAGCCGCCGACGAGGTTGGTGACGACACCGAAGGCTTCGTAGAACAGGAACAGCAGCGCGATATCCAGCGCCGAATAGCCCAGCGAATGGAAATGCAGCACCACCAGCATGCGCAGTGCGCCATCCGTCAGCGTGAAGGCCCAGTAATTCCCCGTCACCAGCAGGTACTGGCGCACCTCATGGGGCAGCTCTCGCAGGCGGGCAAGCATTTCAGCGCTCCCGTGTGCTGGCGTCGGCCAGATCACCCAGGCCCACTTTCAGCGCCAGCTCTGCGGTGCGGTTGGCATAGCCCCACTCGTTGTCATACCAGGCGTACAGCTTAAGCTGGGTACCCGCGACGACCATGGTCGAGGGCGCATCGATGATGCTGGAGCGGGAATCGGTACGGAAATCGATCGACACCAGCGGGCGTGTCTCGTAGCCCAGCACGCCGGCCAGTTCACCTTCCGCCGCGCTCTGCAGCGCCTGATTGACCTCTTCCATCGTCACTTCGCGGTTGAGCTCGAACACCATGTCGGTCAGGGAGGCATTGGCCAGCGGCACACGAATGGCGTGGCCGTTCAAGCGGCCTTCCAGCTCCGGGAAGATGGCGCTGATCGCCTTGGCGGAGCCGGTGGTCGTCGGAATCAGGCTCATGCCGCAGGCGCGCGCGCGGCGCAGGTCCTTGTGCGGCGCATCCAGAATCGTCTGGGTATTGGTGATGTCGTGCACGGTGGTCATGGAGCCATGACGAATGCCGAACTGCTCCTGAATCACCTTGATCACCGGTGCCAGGCAGTTGGTGGTGCAGCTGGCCGCCGTCACGATGCGATGCTGTTCGGCGTTGTAGAGGTGGTCGTTGACGCCCATGACGATGTTGAGCACGCCCTCTTCCTTGACCGGCGCGGAGACCACGACCCGCGCGACGCCCTGCTCGAGATAGGCGTTCAGCACCTCGGTGCTCTTCTTCTTGCCGGAGGCCTCGATCACCACATCGCAGCCCGACCAGTCGGTGTCACCGATCTCACGCTGGCTTGAGAATGCCGTGCGCTGACCATCGAGGGTGATGGAATCCGCGTCGCTGGTGATACCGGCGCCCGGCGACCACTGGCCATGCACGGAATCGAATTCCAGTAGATGGGCGAAGGTCGCGGCATCGCCACCCGGGTCATTGATGCGCACCACGTCCAGCGCGATATCCTCGCGCAGCTTCCACAGCGCGCGCAAGGCGAGACGACCGATGCGCCCGAAGCCGTTGATACCGACGCGCAGGGCCGGCATGCCCTCCGGCACGCTGATGGACGAGGAATAGGACGGAGCGCTATGAGCAGGACACATGGGCATTTCCTTGAGAGTGTTCGAAAAGATTCGGCTAACGTTCTACGGCCTGTGCGCTCAGCAGCAGCGCACAGGGCGGTTGGGCATCGTCTCCAGCCACGCCACCCAGCGCGACACCTCGCGGGCGTTGGCCTGACAGAGAGTCTCGAGAATCTGATGGCACCAGGCCGGCAGATCAGGTGCCAGGCGGTAGTGCACCCACTGGCCACGCCGCTGGCTGGTCAGCAGGCCAGCATCTCTCAGCTGGGCGAGATGCCGCGAGACCTTGGGTTGGGAGATGGGCATGGCACGCTGCTCCAGCAGCCAGATAAGCTCACAGACACACAACTCTTCCATCTGGGCCAACAGCTGCACGACGGTCAGGCGAGTGTCCTCGGCAAGGCACTTGAAGACCTGCAACGGTGTCAGGCAGGCCGCCATGTCTCCCACTCCATCAATAACGTCATTGGTTGACTGTTTCATGGCGATGTCCTCGCGTATGCCTGAGCCACCTTGCTCCCCTCTCGATTCCCCCACCCGATTCCCTCTCCCGCCCCCCTCTCACCGGCACCTGACGCATGGCGAGGCAGGTTGCCTGCCAGCCGGCTGAAGCGCGGAGACATACGAAATATCATATATGTGTTTTTCCATATATCAAGTGACACATGCATGACAGTTGGATGACAGCCGGCGCCTGAATCGATGGCAGCGATGGAGATCGAGTGGAGGGGGGAATGGAGGACAAATAAAGCGCGATCAGAGTGTCGCTTGGCTCGATGTACCAGCGGGTAGCCGGTCACACCATCGCCACTGTTGCGCAAACGGCACGCATATGTTGCCTGGCCTCAAAAGCGAATGCGCTTGCGAACAAAAGTCGAGCGGCGTTAGTGTGTGCCCATCAAGCACACCAAGTGCCCTTTTGAATCACGCATCCCTCGTGATGCACAGGAGAGACAAATGGCGGATTTCGCACAAGTCGTCGATAGCAACTACACCCAGGAAGTCATCGAGAGCGAGCAGCCGGTGCTGGTCAAGTTCTGGGCACCGTGGTGCGGCCCGTGCAAGATGCTCGACCCGATCGTCGAATCCATCGCCGAAGAACAGGGCGATGCCCTCAAGGTTGTTGCCATCAATGTCGATGATGCACCGGACCTCGCCGCCCAGAATGGCGTCCGTGGCCTGCCGACCATCGCGCTGTTCAAGTCCGGCGAGAAGCTCGAAGCCCTGACCGGCGTCCAGCCGAAGGAAAACTTCGACGCCATGATCTCGCGTCACGCCTGATCGAATCGGCCGCTGGCCGCAAGGCCCTGACGCTGCAATAAAAACGCCCTCCATGAGGGCGTTTTTTTGGTCTGCACGGTGCTTTAGGTTACTCTATGCCCATGATTTTTCAGGCAATTATCGTCATAGAGAAATTCCTGCCTTCAAGATATCGCTGACCGCGACAGTAACACCAGCATTACCACGACAAGGAAACATTGATGCCTGACCCCGTCCGTTCGACCCGAAATCTGGGCATGGTCGCCCTGCTTACCGGCCTGCTGACGGGCTGCGCCAACGGCCATACGACCCTGCCGGCCACCACCTCAGCGCTCAAGGCCGGGCCTGCCTACGGTGAAATGCGCTCTGTCGCCGTCATGCAGATTCGCCCCGGTAATGTGGCGGTGACGCCCAATGGACAGGTCTTCGCCACCATCCACCCGATGGATGGGGATCACGACGTGCAGCTGGTCGAGATCACCGGCCAGAACAGCTATCGCGCCTGGCCCTCCCCCGCCTTGCAGACGCATGCCGGCCGCTACAGCGATGCCACCATCGATTCCCCGCTGGGCATCTATCAGGATGGCCAGGGCGGTCTTTGGATCACCGACATGGGGCTGCATCTGGGCAAGACCCGCCTGTGGGGCTTCGATATTGCCTCGGGCAAGCTGATCACCAAGCTGACTCTGCCGGCGAATATCGCCCCCGAGGGCAGCTTCGTGCAGGACCTGGCAGTGGACCGCAGCCGCGGCGTGGCCTATCTGGCAGACATCGCCAATCCGGGCTTGATCACCGTCGACCTAGAGAGCGGAGAGGCCACCCGCTTCAGCGAGCACCCGGCGCTTGAGGCAGAACCTGGTGCCAAGCTCAAGATCGATGGCAAGGCCGTCCAGTTCAATGGCAAGCCTGCCCAGGTCGGCGTCGACCCGATCACCCTGTCCGGCGATGGCGAGACGGTCTTCTTCGGCGCCATGACCGGCCACAGCTGGTACAGCGTACCGGCCAGACTGCTGCGCGAAGGCGCCGATCACGCCACCATCGCCGCTGCCATCACGCGCGTCGGCGACAAGCCCGTTTCCGATGGTGCGGACACCGCCGGTGGCACTCACTACTTCACCAACCTCAATCAGCACGGGCTGGATGTATTGGGCGCCGATGGCAAACTGACGCCGCTGGTGCGCGATGAGCGTCTCGACTGGCCGGATGGCGTGCGCATGGCGGCCGACGGCTGGCTCTATGTCACCGTCAATCAGCTCGACAGCACGCCGTCCTTCAATGACGGCAAGGAAAGCGGCCAGGCGCCGTACCGTATCTTCAAGGTCTGGCCCGTCGACAATTGAGTCGATAATTGAATCGGCAATAGAGAGGTCGGTCGCGTCGACCCTCTGAAAGACAACGCCCGCATTCCTTGGTCAGGAATGCGGGCGTTGTCTTTCTGCAAGGCACCACATCAGTCGGGCTGTCGGAATATCACGAACTCATGCTCACATTGCGGGCAATGCCCCGAGTAGACCGCCCCGGACTTGCTCAGGCGTACGCTGTGATGCTCGCAGGCCGGACAGCCCTGCTTGAGTGATGTGTTGGCGTTGCAGACCTGACATTTGACGTAATAGCCGTAGGGGCCGTAACGCCCCAGCAGTGCATCTTTTTCCTGACATTTCTGGCACTGGACTCGCACTTCCTGTGGCGCTTGCGTGGTGGCGGAAGCCTTCAGGCGTGCGGTGATTCTGTCGAGGTGCTCGCTCAACTGTGGCGAGGCCAGACATGCTTCAGGCACTGGCGACCCGACAAGTGCCTCGGTCGGCAGCACTGGTGTTTCGGCTCTGGTTTCAGCTTTGGGCTTGGCGACGCTCTCGGCGCTTGCCTTCGCCTCATTGACTGCCTCGGCGGCGGGGATGGCAACTGCCGCTGCACTCGAATCGCCTCCCTGCCTGGCCATGGCGCGCGGCTTCTTATTACAGCGCCCCTGGCTGCCGCGCTCCTGTTCGCCACGCCCATTGCTGCCAGGCGCATTGTCGCCAATGCCATTGCCGCCATGAGCACTGTAGCCCGCGCCATTGTTAACGAGATTTTTGCTACCGAGGTCTTTGTTAGCGAGGTCTTTGTTGGCGAGGACTTTGCTGGCAGATTCGCGGATACCACCCTCATTGACCGCCCATCGACTCGCAGCACTGTCAGCGGCATCAGGCGTCTTCGCTGCCGGCGGCGGGCGACGACTCACCTCGCGACGGACGCTCTCGACGACATGCGCGCGACGCGAACGGGCGTCCTGCTTGAGCAGGAACTCGCTGACACGCTCAAGCTCATCCTTGGTGAACTCCGGACGCGTATCGAACAGCAAGGCACGCTTGACCATCGACCGCGCCCCGATCAGGCCACTGACCTGCTCGTGGAGAAACTCCGGCTTCACCACCTGAGCCGAGACCCCCTTGGCCATATCGTCACGGTGCACAATGGCATTGCTCGAGACGGCGCACAGCACTTTCCATTGTCGACCGGCAAAGCCGCCTTGCAGCCCCAGGGTCTTGTTCATCAAACGAGTGCGATGCTCGATCAACAGGCGCTTGAGAATATCCTGCTGCAATTCCGCCTGACGCAGTGGTGACTTGAGCCCAGACCAATTGCCTCGATAGCTGCGCTGCCATTCACCTGCCGCATTGACCCTGACTTCACCAGTGATGCTTTTCGACTCGATGATGATGAAGCCGAAGGGATGCATGACCAGATGATCGATCTGGGCATTCTCCTCACCATGTTTCAGTCGCAGATCATTGAAGATCACGACCTCGGGGTCGTCCCCGAAGGCACGCCGTAGATGGAAGGCCACATCCTCTTCCTGGCGGTGACCATACCTGGCGCGCTCATCGTCGCCACTGTAGACCTCTTTTTCCTTGGCTATCATCTGCTCGTCCCTGAAGCGCTGATTACATCCTTGTCAGCCCAATATATCGCTATTGCCCGTAAATACGCCATGCAACATGCGTCAATAAACAGTTTTCATCAAGAGATTATAAAGTTTATTTAAATCAGCCCGACTCCACTGCCATGCTTCAGGTGCGGGATAATCGTTAACACTCTGCGCCAGGACATATCCGCGCCACTTTACGCGCTGTTGTCAGGACAAGTCTGGGGCGCCAGACATCAGCCACTCACAGCGTCAGGCGGGTGGCGAGAAACTCGACGAAGGCGCTGATGCGCGGCGACAGCGTACTGTTGCGGTAATAGACCGCCTGGATCTGCTCGCGGGGGTTGGGACTCTGGATCTGGCCGGGCAACACTTCCACCAGAGCGCCGGTCTTGAGGTCATTGCCCAGCATGAAGCGCGAGATCAGCGCGATACCATGCCCCGCCAGGCACAGCTGACGCATGACTTCGCCACTGGTGGTCGGCAGATGAGGTGTCGTGTCAAAGCCCTGTGCGGAACCCTTGAGCGGCCAGCGATTGAGACGACTGGGGGGCAGGAACCCCAGCAGCTGATGGGTCTGCAGCGCCGCGACACTGGACGGCACGCCATGCTCGGCCAGATAGGCAGGGCTTGCGACCAGATGCAGCGTGGAGCGCCCCAGCACCTTGGCGTGCAGCGTGGAATCATCCAGCTCGCCGATGCGGATGGCCACATCGGTACGCTGTTCCAGCAGGTTGATGATGTCATCGGCCGCTGACAGCTCCAGCGCGATGCCGGGATAGCTGCGTGAGAACTCCGCGACCAGCGGCACCAGCTGATGCAGCACGAAGGGGCTCGCGGCATCGACGCGCAGCCGGCCACTGGGCTGATCGCGCTGCTGCAACAGAGCCTCTTCGGCACTGCCGAGCAGCAACAAGCCCTCGCGCACGCGTTCGACGAAGCCGCGCCCCTCATCGGTCAGCGCCACGCTGCGTGTAGTGCGGTTCAGTAGCGGCGTTTCCAGCTCACCTTCCAGGCGCTGGATGGCCCGCGATACCTTGGCCACCGGAATGTTCAACCGATTGGCGGCGGCGCTGAAGCCCCCGCTATCCACCACGGCCAGTAGCAACTCGAGGTCATCCGAACGGCTGCGCATGCTGCGATCTCCTTGAAAGTGCAAGATGCATGGTCCCATGCATCTTTGCAGAAATCACAATAATCATCCGCATCATGATCGCTTCTGCAATATGGCTTGCCGATCAAATCACTCAGCAAAAGGATGTCGCCTAGAGCCCACCACGGCGGCGTTCGCCGGGGCGCAACATCCTGACGCGTGCCTTGGGGGTGCGCCGCGGCAATGCCGGAGGCGCCGGCGGTGTCTCCAGCTGACCCGAGGGCGAGACATCACTGGCGCCGATCGAGCCGCCCAGCGTCGTCGCGAATTCCGAGCGCTGACGAGGCCTGCCATCTGGCGCGGCGTGCGCACCCTCGCGACTCTCCCCGCCCGTGCCCGCTGCCTCCGACGGATCCTGATCATGCCTCTGGCCGTTGACTTGCGAAGCCAGCGGAGGCGGCGGAATGATCACCCAGGCAAAGGTCGGCAAGGTCAGATGCCAATAGATCGCCGGCAGGCGAATCGCCAGTATCAGCAAGATGGCAGCGCCAGTGGCCCACGCCAGGCCAACGCCCGCCTCGAGAAGCGCGATATAGAGAATGCCACCCGCCAGCGACGCCGAGGCGTAGATTTCCTGACGCAACACCATCGGCACACGGCGCGCGAGCACATCGCGGATCATGCCACCCGCCACGCCGCTCATGGTGCCCATCAAGACGGCCACGATGCCATCCACGCCCAGCATGCGCGCCTTGTGTGCGCCCAACACCGTAAACAGCGCCAACCCGAAGGCATCAGTCACCGGCAGGAAAACCCGCGTCAGGCGGTGGATATAATGAAAGCCCAGCGTCGCCACCATTACCGTCAACAGGATGACCCACAGATAGATCGGCTGCTCGACCCAGAACACCGGGCCGATTCCCAGCACGAGATCACGCAGCGTACCGCCGCCGATACCAGTCACGGCGCCCAGCACCAGCATGCCGATCGGGTCCATGCGTGAACGGCACGCCACGACGACACCGGTCAGGGCAAAGATCATCACACCGGCCAGGTCGAGCCAGGTTATCCAGTTCATTCTCGTGAAGCCTCCTGCAGTGCGCTGGCGGGCGCATGAAACAATGGCGTGTATGCTTGTCGCGAACCGTGATGGCACTCTCTGCCAAGTCGTCTGCTGCGATGGCGTTTCGGCGCAGCGGCGCGATCATACTCCCTTTTGCGGCTTTTTTTGCGCCCTCGACATCATCCGCGCCACCTTCAGAGAGCGCAGGATGATGAACCGCCTCAGGGCGTGGCCTGACCACGGCGGGCGGTCGCGCTGGGCGGCTCACCGAATCGCTGACGATAGGCACGCGAGAAGTGCGCCAGATGCGTGAATCCGACGCCGAGAGCCGCCTGGGAAACGCTGCGACTGCTGTCGGCCAATACGCACCGCGCATGATCCAGGCGCATGCCGAGATAGCGCTGCTTGGGCGTTTCCTCAAAATGCGCCATGAACAGACGCGTCAACTGGCGCTGGGATTGGCCGACCAGACGGCAGATGTCGGGGATCGTCAGCACCTGGGCAAGATTGGCCTCCATCACGGCCAGCGCCTTGACCACACTGCGTGGCAGCGAATCGTCTCGAGTACTGACAGCAGCAGGCGACGCCAGATGCCCGCGCTGATGCACCAGCTGCCGCCCGACGGCGTCCGCCAGCGACGGCCCGTACAGAAACTCGATCCACGCCAGCATCATGTCGATACTGGCCGCGCCGCCAGAGCCCGTCAGCCGCTCGCCCTGCCATTCATAGTCGGCCTGACTGATCTCGAGTTGAGGAAATTCCTCGCGAAAGGCCGGCACGCTCTCCCAGTGCAGGGCGACCCGATGACCGGCGAGCACCCCGGCGCGCGCCAGAATGAAGGGGGCGGTATCCAAGCCTCCCAGCCAGGCGCCATGGGCTGCCAGATGACGAATCACGCCACGCGCCAGGCTGCCGACGCTGACTTCCGGTCCGTAGGATGACACCACCATCAGGCGCGTTTGCGCCCCACTCTGGCCACCCGACGACGGCTCATCGACTAGAGACGACAAGGCGCCATCGACGTCGATGCGCACGCCATTGCTGGCCACGACAGCCTCGCCATCACTGGACAACAGGCGCCAGGCGAACAGCGGCCGTCCAAAGCGATTGGCGACCCGTAGCGGTTCCAGCAGGCAGAACAACGTCAACATCGAGAAGCGCGGCACCAACCAGACATTCAGCGTGTGCTCGGCGGCCCCCGGCGCCAGCAGCGGCGGTGAATCCGGGCGCGGATACGGCGCAGAGAGAGGCTCCGGCGCCGTCGCTAGAGGAAGCATGCGGGATTGCGAGGGCCGTTCAGAGTGTTCAGACGGTTTTGACAATTCAGACCGTGCTGACAGTTCAGAGGATTCAACTGGTTCGGGTGGCGGTTCAGACATGTAGCAAATTTCATCAACTTGCGGCCATTTACCTCAACCTTACCCGTGTCAGGCACTTGAGGTAAGTGGCACGGGGTTGAAACCCGAGAACGGCCTAAGCGACGCTAGCCGGCGAAGGCTCGGCCCAGCGCTTGCGGATCCTGCTGAGCAAACAGCTCGCAGCGATCTCGTCCCGAGGCCTTGGCGCGATAAAGCGCCTCATCCGCCTGCTTGAGAATGGTCTCGAAGCTGCAACCCTGGCCGGTGCCTGCAGCAGAGACCCCGATACTGATGGTGACAATACCATGGCGTGAACTTCCCGCATGCGGTAGCGCCAGGTCGCGAACATGGCGGCGAATCTCTTCTGCGCGCGCTAATGCTTGTTGCGATGAACTGGATGGCAGCAGCACCACAAACTCTTCTCCCCCGAAGCGCGCCACGATATCGACATCAGGGTGCACACTTTCGAAGATGGCCGTCGCGATACGCTTGAGACATAGGTCCCCTTTCACGTGACCATAGTGGTCGTTGTAGGACTTGAAATGGTCGACATCGATCATGGCCACGCCGTATTGAAGACGGCTGTCAACCTGCTTTCCGAGCAGCGAACTCACGAGACTGTCGAAGTGACGCCGGTTATAGACTTCGGTCAATGGGTCGATCGAGGCCAGGCGTCGGAACTCTTCATTCTTCTCGGTGAACTCCTCGACCCTGAGCTGCTCACGCAGCAACAGCAGGTAGGAAAGGCGCTCGGCCTTTTCGCTGCGCAGATTGGAAATGATCGAAAACAGCGTGATGGACAAAAACACCATCAACGCCATGAAACCCGCCGAGGCATAGGGCGCAGGATGGGCATTGACCAGATACAGCATCACGCCGAAATGGAAGGCCGAAGAGCACAGGGCATACCAGAAGCGCAGCTGAAACAGGACATTGCCCACCAGCACGATAAGGCCAAGTGCGAACAGATCGAGGAAGGAATGTGGCGAGACTGACAACTGGATCAACAGGGCGGTGAAGATCATCGCGAAGCACACCAGCGCAGTCATCAACATCTCACGCAATACCGGCGAGACACCCCGCTTGAGCAGGTAGATGCAGATCAAGGCGATGGGCGTCATGACCCCGACGCGAATGACGATGGCCTCCAGCATGTGGTCTGGGCGAAAGCGCCAGTCATTGAGCAGAAACAGCACATAGATACTGATCGCCACCGCGCCCATGCAGGCGAGCTTGTGACTGCGCGCGACATGGATATCGTGCTCGAAGCGCGCTTCTATCTCGGCCGGGAAATGCACTCCCAGACCGCCCTCACGCTGTATCTGTCTGTCCACCTGCACCATCAGATCATTCATTCACGTCCCCTCCCTTGAGGACAGCCAATCAATGATCTCACTCTATACAAGGCGACACGGATCAATAAGCGATCGGGCGCAAACGTGACAATCGTTCACAACCTTGTGAAATGCCTGTCCAAGTTTAATACAACTTCTTGATCGAGCCCAGCGCTCGACTACCAGAGCGGAGTGCCCCTCGACATCCCTCCGCTCACGATATTCCCTGCGCAATCTCAGCGCTTGAGACTCCAGGGAGCGGCGATGCGGAAGAAGCGCAACGCCACTGCCTCATCCACCGGCCGTGTCAGTAGCGACACCAGCACGAAGACCGGCAGGTTGAGCATCAGTCCCCAGAAACCGGCATGCAAGCCTAGCGGATGTGGCCACACGACGGTAAACAGCACCGTGACCACGAAGCCGGCACTGATGCCGCTGATGACACCTGCCGCCGAGGCACGTGGCCAGAAGAACATGCCCAGAAATGCCGGCAATACCTGAGAGGCAAAGCCCAGCCCGATCAAGAGAATCATCACCAGATTGCCCGGCTCCCAGATCGCCAGGGGTGCCACGATCAGAAACATCACCGGGAAGATCAGCCAGCGCGCCAGCTTGCCAGCGCGTTGGTCATCAAGCTTCAGGCCCGGCTGCAGCACATCACGACTCAGGCTCAGGGCTACCGAGTGAATGAAGGGCTCGCTGGAGGACATCGAGGCCGCCAGCGTGCCCGCGCCCAACAGGCCCACCAGCCAGACCGGCATGTTGGCCATCGCGTATTCGAGCACCACGGTGTCGGCGCGCGCAAGCTCCGGCAGGCTGTAGATACCAATGAAGCCGACCACCACCAGCGGCAGGATCACCACATAGTAGGTCGGCAGCCAGCTGGCACTGCGGCGGATGGTGCCGGCGGAGGCGGCGCTCATCCATTGGGTCCATACCGGCGGCATGAAGGACAGCATCGAGACGATGATCGAGGTGGTCCAGAAGCTGAAGCTCATGTCGCCGCCGGCGCCGGGCAGACGCAGATACTCCGGATGGCTGGCCTCAAGACGCGTGAACACGCCACTGAAGCCCCATTCGCCGGTGGAGAGATAGGCCGCCCACAGGCCGATTGCCCAGGCAACGACCAGCATCAACACGCCCTGGAAGGCATTGGTGCGCCCGATGGCGCGCTGGCCGCTGACGAACAGATAGACGGCAATCGCGCTGAGCACCAGCAACACGCCAGCCCAGAGCGGAATGCGCCCGCCGCTCATCACCAGCAGGATGTAGGCCGAGCCGATGGTCTGCAGGACCGCATAGGCGATGGAGGCAATCGACATCACCAGCGCCGACAGCGCGCCCAGCAGAGGGCTCTGATAGCGGTCCGCGATCGCGCTTGCCTGGGTGACATGCCCGAACTGCTCGCCGAACTTCCACACCTTGGGGCCGAAGTACCAGGCCACCAGCGCCAGATAGGCCAGATAGATGGCGACATAGAACACCGGCACGCCCTTGCTGTAGGCCCAGCCCGGCGCGCCCATGAAGGTGTAGGCACTGACGCTGCCGGCGGCGATCAACAGATAGAGCGTCACGGGCCCCATCGAGCGTCCGGCGACCCCCCACTGCTCCAGCGTGTCCATGCGTCGGCCACCCCGCGCGCCGAGACCGATGGCCATGGCGAGGACGACATACCCCAGGGTGACCAGCAAGGGCACGCTGTCATGCACGGACGAAAAGGCATTCGGATCGATCACGCGGTGCCTCCGTCTCTTTCGCCAGCGGACGCTTTTGACAGCGGGTCTGCGCCGTGGCGGCGGCGCAACAGGCAATTGCCCAGCAACATCGCGCCACTGCAGGCGAAGATGATCAGGTAACTCCAGATGATCAATGACGGCATGCCCCACAACAGGGTCTGCTGATTGATCCAGCCGATCACCGGCCAGATACCCATCACGACCAGCAGCAGGAAGATCACCAGCAGGCACCAGCCCCGCCAGGTCGAGGGCACGACGAGGCGCGGCAAGGAACAGGGAGTCTCTACAGCCCGGGCATCAGGCTGAGAGGAAGACGGGGTGTCAGGCGCGGCCAAGACGATCTCCGATGTGAACAGGGAGTGAATGAAAATTCTCGGCGCGCAGTGTAGCCGCTGCGCCCTGCCCTGTGGAGTCACCCTGGTGAATCCCGCTGTTGAGTCGCCCTGTCGAGTCCCCCTGTTGAATCACGCTGTTGAATCACGCTGTTGAGTCACCCTGTGGCGCCATCTGGCGTGAGATCGCGGCGACGATACAAGCTGACAGGGACAGGGAAAGGCGCTGCAAGGATGGGAGAAATGACGCCGTCGCCGGACATTTTTACGAAAACTGCAAAAGTCTTTCATCATTTCGTGCGTTTATCACAAAGGTAACTCACGGCAGACTGCACAGCATCCAAGACCCACCCATTGCTGATGGAGAACTGCATGCCCCTTGCCCTGCTGGCGCTGACATTGAGCGCCTTTGCCATCGGGACCACCGAGTTCGTGATCGTCGGACTGGTACCCACCATCGCTCAGGACCTGAGCGTCTCTCTGCCTTCCGCTGGCCTGCTGGTCAGCCTGTATGCCGTCGGTGTCGCCATCGGCGCCCCCGTGCTGACCGCCATGACCGGCCGCTTCAATCGCAAGCTGGTACTGCTGGCCCTGATGGCACTGTTCATCGCCGGCAACCTGCTGGCCTGGCAGGCACCCAGCTACAGCTCGCTGATCACGGCGCGCATCCTGACTGGCCTGGCCCACGGGGTCTTCTTCTCCATCGGCTCCACCATCGCGACAAGCCTGGTGAGCAAGGACAAGGAAGCCAGTGCGATCGCCATCATGTTCACCGGCCTGACCGTGGCACTGGTCACCGGCGTGCCGCTGGGCACCTGGATCGGTCAGCACTTTGGCTGGCGCGCCACCTTCCTCGTGGTCTCGGTCCTCGGTGTGCTGGCATTGATCGGCAGCGCCATCCTGGTGCCCAACAATCTCAAGAAGAGCGTACCGGCCACCTTCGCCCAACAGCTCAAGGTTCTGACCCATCCGCGCCTGCTGCTGGTCTACCTGATCACCATTCTCGGCTACGGCGGCACCTTCACGGCCTTCACCTATCTGGCCCCGCTGCTGCAGGACGTCAGTGGCTTCAATGAAGGCGCCATCAGTCTGATCATGCTGGTCTACGGTATCTCGGTCGCCATCGGCAACATCCAGGGCGGCAAGCTGGCTGACCGCATGGGCCCGATCCGCGCCCTGACCCTGATCTTCGGTGGCCTGATCGTCATCCTCGGCGTGCTGACCTTCACTGCCGCCAACCCGATCACCGCCGTGATCACCATCCTGATCTGGGGTGCCTTCGCCTTCGGCAACGTGCCGGGCCTGCAAGTCTACGTCGTGCAGCAGGCCGAACGCTTCGTGCCGCAGGCCGTTGATGTGGCCTCCGGCCTCAACATCGCCGCCTTCAACATCGGCATCGCACTGGGCTCCATCGTCGGTGGCCAGGTGGTCTCCGGGATGGCACTGACCGACACCGCCTGGATCGGCGCGCTGATCGTCACCGCCGCCCTGCTGCTGACCCTGCTGGCCGGTCGCCTCGACAAGCGTCACGCCTCTTCCATCGCGACCGCCTGATCCGCCGCGAAGCCTCCCGCCATCACGACGTGCCCCCGATTCCGACAGCTCAGCCTGCTGGCTCGGGGCACCGTCGTCTACCCACCTGCTTGCTGAAGGAGTCCACCATGATCTCCCCGTCCCGTCCGCTGGATCGCCTCACCCAAGGCCCCCTGACCCTGGGCGTCGAACTGCCCCTCGACAATGACTGGGTCCGCACTGACAGAGCCCCCTCCACGCCCTTCGGCGTGCCTGACATGCGCGCCCATGCCGAGCTGATCGGTCAGGTCGACAGGCTCGGCTTCCGCGCCGCCTGGCTGCGTGACGTGCCGCTGTTCGACCCCGCCTTCGGCGATGCCGGTCAGGTCTTCGAGCTGTTCACCTACCTGGGCTATCTGGCCAGTCACACCGACAACCTGCTGCTGGGCACTGCCGCCGCGGTGCTGCCACTGCGCCAGCCGTGGCTGGTGAGAAAGGCCGCCGCCAGCGTGCAGGCCCTGAGCGAAGACCGCCTGCTGCTGGGCGTCGCCAGTGGCGACCGACCGGCGGAATACCCGCTGTTCGGCGAAGAGTTCGCGACCCGTGGTGCCGCCTTCCGTCATGCGGTGGATGTCATCAAGGGCCAGGCGGACGACGCCCTGAGCGAAGGTCAGGCCATCCTGCCTGCCGCGACGCGTGCGCCGCTGTTGAGTGCCGGGCTCTCCCAGCAGACCCCCGAGTGGATCGGTCGCGAGATGGACGGCTGGCTGGCCTACCCGGGCACGCCGGAGGACCACATCCGTCGCGTGGCCCTCTGGCGTCAGGTCGCCGGCGACAAGCCCTACGTCAGTTTCATCCACCTCAATCTGGAAGAAGATCCGCACGCCCCGGTGCGTCGTCATCGCTTCGGGTTGTCGAGTGGCCGCCTTGCCCTCATGGAAGAACTGTCGGCCATGCAGGATGCCGGGGTGAATCACATCGGCTTCCACCTGCGTCGCAATCGCCGCCCGCTCACGGAAACCCTCGAGGAACTGGGGCGTGAGGTGCTGCCGCACTTCTCATGAGGGCGCAAGGGTTGCACTGATCTGCCCGGCTGACTGAGCGCACTGGCAAGCCGGGCGGGTCGCGCGGCCTGCCCTCGCCATGGCGGAAAGGATTCATCGTTCACGCTGCAAGGAGATCCCATGTCAAATTCCACAGAGACCACCACACAAGACATCAGTCACAGCGCCACTCGGGCACCCGCCTGGGTATGGCAAGGCCCGGGCGAGCCTGAGACGCTCGAGCAGTCAGAGGTGGACATCGGCGCGCCGGGAGACGACGAGGTACTGGTCGCCACGCGTGCCATCGGCCTCAATCCCGTCGACTGGAAGTTCATGGCGATGGACAGCGAGTTGTGGCAAGCCGGCCAGATTCCCGGCGTCGATGCCTCCGGCGAGGTGATTGCCTGCGGTGCCAATGTCCGCCACGTATCGCCGGGCGATCGCATCGCGGTCCACACCACCCTGGCGGGGCCGGGCACCTTCAGCAAACGCCTGCGTGTCCCGGCGCGCGCCGTGATGCGCCTGCCCGTCACCCTGGGCTTCAATGACGCCGCCGCCTTCCCGTGCCCGGCACTGACCGCCTGGCTTGCGATCGACAAGCTGCCCGTCAAGGCCGGGCGACGCCTGCTGATCACCGGCGCCTCCGGCAGCGTGGGCCGCTGGTTGATCCAGCTGGCCAGACAGCGCAACTTCCACGTCATTGGCGTTGCCTCCGAGAAGCGCCACGCGGACCTCAAGGCGCTGGGCGCCGACGAGACGCTTGCGGACGCCGAGCAGCTGGACGCGCCGGTCTTCGCCGTGATCGATACCGTCAATGGTGATCACGCCCACAAGATGACCCGTCATCTGGGGGCCAATGGCCACATCGTCTGCATTCAGGACCGCCTGGAGCAGGCGGCCGCGCCGGCCTTCGATCGCGCCATCTCGCAGCACGAAGTTGCACTGGGTGCGCTGCACTGGGCGGGTGACGACGAGGACTGGGCACGCCTGGTCGAGGCGGGGGAAGGTCTGCTCGAAGCGATCGCCGATGGCTCCATGAACCAGCCGGCGCCCTGCATCGAGCCGTTCACGGCGCTGCCGGCCTGCCTCGCCGAACTGAAGAGTGGTGAGCGTCGCGCCCTGAAATTCGTGATCACGGCCAACGAATGAGGCGCATGGAGGGCGGCGCAGGATTGTTGCGCAACCGGCACATGACTGATGCGTAGGCACGCCATTGTCGCGCCAGTTTCACAGCCCCAGTAAACACGACACAACACATGGAAACGTCCCCGCCGCACCCGGCGAGAACGTCAACAGGAGTTACCGCATGTCGACTACCCTACCGAATCCCGGCTTTGGCACCTTCCGTCTGGAAGGCGATACCCTGCGTGAGAGCATGAAGGCGGCGCTGGACGCCGGTTATCGTCATTTCGATACCGCCCAGTTCTACGGCAACGAAGCCGAAGTGGGACAGGTGCTCGCCGACAGCGGCATCCCGCGCAGCGAGCTGTTCGTCACCACCAAGATCTGGTACGACCGCCTCCAGCCCGGTGATCTTGAGAAGAGCGTCGAGGAAAGCCTCGAAAAGCTCCAGATGGACTACGTCGACCTGCTGTTGATCCACTGGCCGTCACCCAATGACGAAGTCGCAATGGAGGACTACCTGCCGGCGCTCGCCAAGATGAAGGCCGAGGAGAAGACACGCCATATCGGCATCTCCAACTTCACCTGCGAGCAGATGGAACGCGCCGTCGGCATTCTGGGGCGTGATGAGCTGCTGACCAATCAGGTCGAAGTGCATCCCTTCCTGCAGAACCGAAAGGTACTCGACAAGTGTCAGGAGCTGGGGCTCGAGGTCAGCGCCTTCATGCCGCTGGCCGTCGGCAAGGTGATGGATGACGAGACGCTCAAGATCATCGCGGACCGCCATGGTGTCAGCCCGGCGCAGATCGCTCTGGCGTGGCTGAAGATGCAGGATATCGTGACCTTCCCGTCCTCCACCAAGCCGAAGAACATCCGCAGCAACTTCGAGGCCTTCTCGCTGACACTGACCGGCGAGGACATGGCCAAGATCGCCGAGCTGGACCGCGGCGAGCGTATCGCCAACCCGGACATCGCCCCCGACTGGGACTGATGGACTGAGCCCAACTGACTGAACCTGATCGACGGGTCCAGTGACAAGAAAGCCTCCCGGGCACCCTGCCCGGGAGGCTTTTTCCGTTTCCCCCTGCCATGATTTGATCCCGATGGATGCTCAGCGATCCAGCCAGCAGACACGGGTCACGGCCTCGGTGCCGGGGCGTGGCGCCGCGAAATCATGCTCATGCAGTAGATAGATCACCGTCCTGCCCGCCAGCCAGTCAGCGAGACCCTGCGCGACGCGTTGCGCTGTCGTGGCATCCAGCCCCGAGAAAGGCTCATCCAGCAGCACGAGGCCGGGGTTGGTCAACGCCAGGCGCGCCAGACTGATGCGCCGGGCCTGGCCACCCGACACCTGACGACCGCCCTCACCAACGCGTGTCGCCAGCCCCTGCGGCAGACTCGCGACCCAGTCGGCGAGATCCACCGCGGCCAGCACCCGCCACAGCGCGGCATCATCGGCGTCGGCTGCCCCCAGTCGCAGGTTGTCAGCCAGACTGGCATCGAACAGATCGACCTGCTGGGTGAGGCAGCCGACGCCCTCGGCAATCGCCAGAGGCGCGTAGTGATGCACCTCACGGCCATTGAGTAACACCCGCCCGCCCTGCTCTTCAGTACCCCCGCCCTGCTGTTCATTACATCTGCTCTGCAGGCCGCGGGAGGCTAGGCTGGTCTGCCCGGTCAGCAGCGCCGCCAGCGTCGACTTGCCAGCGCCGGAGGCGCCACAGATCGCGACCTGCGCACCGGCTTCGACAGTGAGCGAGACGTTTGAAAATGCCTCAAACAAGGCGCCCGGATAGCGATAGCTGACCTGCTCCAGCGAGACGCTGATCGGCCCCGCTGACAGGCGAGCATCACCGTGCACGACCCCCGCGGCGTGCTCGATATCGTTGAGGCGCTCCGCGGCGCCAAGCGTCGCCCCGGCCTGGCTGAAGGCCGCCGGCAGCCCCGCCAGCCCCTCACCCAGCGCCATCGCCGCGAGCGGCAGCATCACCAGCATCGGGCCGCTGAGCTGGCCATCGCGCAGGGCGAGCATGCCCATCGCTAGCAACAGCAACCAGGCGAGTCCGATCACCAGCACGGCCAGCGCATTGCCGACGGCACTGATGACCGCCAGCCGCCATTGGTCCGCCAGCAGACGCGCCTCCACCGCCTCCAGCTGCTCACGCACATGGCCAAGCGCCGCGTAGGCCTCGAGTTCGGCATGCCCGCGCAGCGCCTCCATCAGGCTGGAGCGCAATGCCTCGAGAGTGGTCACACGCCGACGGCTGGCCACCAGCCCCCAACGTGCCTGCCCGAGTGTCAGCCACGCCCAGCCAGTCAACAGCAAGAGCGCCAGCCACGGCGTCGCGCCCGGTAGCCACACCAGCGTGATGCCAAGCAGCGCCACAATCAGCAGCAAGGCCATCACCGGAGGCGCCGCCAGACGCAGATAGAGCGCATCGAGGGTGTCAATATCCGCGGTCAGACGATTGAGCCAGTCACTGGAGCGCCGGGCTGCCAGCCGTGCGGGGTCCATGCTGACCAGCGAGGCAAAGGCACTGCCGCGCAGGCTGGCCAGCAGTCGCAGGATGGTGTCGTGATTGTAGAGACGCTCCAGATAGCGCGAGACGGTGCGCGAGACGGCAAACAGGCGAATCGCGCTGCCCGGCGTGTAGACATCCAGCACGGCGACGGCACCGGCAGCCAGCGCAGCCCCCGTCAGGGCCGACGCCGTGATGAACCACCCCGAGACCGCCAGCAGCCCGAGTGCCGACAGCGCGGTCATTGTCATCAGCACCACGCCCAGCAGCAAGCGACGACGGTAGCGCTCATGCACCCGCCACCAGGGCGCCAGCGTGGCCAGTGCCTCGCGCGTCGAGGGAGTGGAGCCAGGGCCGAGAGTGCGAGCGGGTTCGATCATGATGTGCCCTCCCCAGCATCCTGTGTCTCTCCAATGGTGCCAACGACCCCATCGCGGGTCAGGCACAGCTGACGCGTCGCCATGGCCCTCAAGGCCGGATGGTGGGTGGCGATGACAAGCGTACGGCCTTCTTCGGCCAACGCCTGGAAGCCGGCGATCAGGCGCTGTTCGGTCTCGGCGTCCAGACTGGCGGTCGGCTCGTCGAGCAACACCAGCGGCGCATCGCTCAAGAAGACCCGCGCCAGCGCCAGACGCTGAGCCTGGCCGCCGGACAGCCCACGCCCGCCTTCGCCCAACGGGCTGGCGATGCCCTGCGGCAATGCGGCCAGCACCTCGGTAAGGCCGGCACGCGTCAGCGCCTGCGCGATGTCATCGTCACTGGCGTCTGGCGCGGTGATGCGCAGGTTGTCGGCCAGACTGCCCTGCATCAGCAGCGGCCGTTGATCCATCCAGGCAAGGCGTATGGCCGCATGGCGACGACAGCGGCCTTCATCGGGTGCCACGAATCCCGCCATCAGTTGCAACAGCGATGACTTGCCGGCCCCGGACGGGCCGCTGATCACCAGCACCTCGTGGGTCTTCAAGGTGAGATCCAGCGGGCCAAGCACCCTGCCCCGTCCGGGATGCGTCAGCGTGACGGCCTCCAGCTGCAACATCACATCGCCAGGGAGCGACATACTGGCCGACGCCATCGTGGAGGCCTGACGCGCCGGCGCAATGGGCGTGTCGAGCAGCTCCAGCAGCGAGTCCGCGGCGGCCAAGGCCGAGGCGCGATCATGATAGTGCTGTGACAGGGTGCGCAGCGGCTGGAAGAACTCCGGCGCCAGCAGCAGGATCAGCAGGCCGCTGAACAGGGTCAGCGACTGGGCGGGCCCGAAGGGAATGTCGCCCAGCAGGCCGAAGCCGATATAGATCGCGACCACCGCGATCGACACCGACGAGAAGAACTCCAGTACCGCTGATGAGAGGAAGGCGAGGCGCAGCGTGCGCAGACTGCGGCGGCGATAATCATCGGCGACCAGCGTGACCTCGCGCGTGGCCTGCTCGCCCAAGCCGAACAGGCGCAGCGTGGTGATCCCGCGTACGCGATCGACGAAGTGGCGCGACAGGCGCGCGACCGCGACGAACTGCTCGCGATTGAGCGACTCGGCCCCCATGCCGACCAGCGCCATGAACAGCGGAATCAGCGGCGCGGTCAGCGCGAGCAGAATCGCCGCCAGCCAGTCCTGACTGACCACGATGGCCAGAATCACCAGCGGGCTGATCAGCACCAGGCGCAGCTGGACGTAGAAACGCGCGAAGTAGCCTTCCAACGCCTCGACCTGCTCGACCCAGCGCTGGGCCACATCGGCGCCATGAAACTGCGCGGCGCGCACCGGGCCTAATGCCTGCAGGTGATCCATTACATCTCGACGCACCCGCTGGCGCAGGCGCTGACTGGCTTTTTGGGCACATAGCTCCTGCGCGGCACTCAGCAAGGCACGCACCGCCAGCAGCGCCACCAGGCCGCCGAACGGCCACCACAGGCGAGCCAACGCCGCGGGCTGTTCGATTACCTGAGTGACCAGCCAGGCCAGCAGTACCAGTTGCGCAACCGTTGCCAGCCCCGCCAATGCGCCGCACAGCGCCGCCATAGCCAACAGGCGACGCTCGCGCGTCGCCTGTTGGCTGAGCCACTTGCCGGCAGCCTTGCGTCTGGCCTTGTCGCGCTCCTTGCCAGTGACACTGTCGTCGCTGACGCTGGCGCGCGCCGTGTCATTGCCAGCGGCGCTGGTCGGGGCCTCCTGCGCTGCCCCCTGCGTGAGGTCAGTGATAGCCACCGTCCTGCACCTTGCCGCGGAAGACCCAGTAGCTCCAGGCGGTATAGCCCAGCACGATGGGAATCACGAACAATACGCCGATCAGCAGGAACAGCTGCGCGCCCGGGTCTGACGCCGCATCCCAGATGGTGATGTCCGGCGGCACCAGATACGGCCACTTGCTGAAGATCAGCCCCAGATAGGTGAACAGGAACAGTCCCAGAGTCGCGACGAACGGCTGGCCCTCCAAACGCTTGCTGACGGCACGCCAGATGAAGGCCGCACAGCACAGCGCCAGCACCGGGAAGACCCAGAACATGCCGATATGATTGAACCAGCGCTCCCGCACGTATTCATCGACGAACGGCGTGTAGAGGCTGATGACCCCGAAGCCGACCAGCACGGCAATCAGCAACTTGGGCGTGATGCGATAGGCCCATGCCTGAACCTCGCCTTCACTCTTCAGAATGGTCCAGGTGGCCCCCAGCAGAGCGTAGCCCGCCACCAGCGCGAGCCCGGTGATCACCGTGAAGGGGGTCAGCCAGTCAAAGGCGCCGCCGACATAGACATGGCCTTCGGTGGCAAAGCCCTGGATATAGGCCCCGACCACCACGCCCTGACAGAAGGTCGCCACGTAGGAACCGCCACTGAAGGCGACGTTCCACCAATGCCGATTGCGCGTGGACTTGAAGCGGAATTCAAACGCAATCCCGCGGAAGATCAAGCCGGCCAGCATCAGGAAGACCCCCAGATACAGCGCCGGCAGCAGAATGGAGTACACCGCCGGAAACGCCGCCAGCAAGCCGGCCCCGCCCAGCACCAGCCAGGTTTCATTGCCGTCCCAGACCGGCGCGACCGAATTCATCATCACGTCACGGGCGTGTTCATCCGGGGCGAAGGGATAGAGGATGCCGACCCCGAGATCGAAGCCATCCATCAGGATGTACATCATGATGCCGAAGCCGATGATCAGCGCCCAGATCATGGTCAGATTGATCAGTTCCATGTGCTCAACTCCTTACCGTACGGCTGGCATCATCATCGAGACTCTCGTGCGCGGCGGACAGCGGGCGCATCGCGGTTTCGACATCGTCATGCGGCAGCTCGGGCTGCATGCCGCCACGGATGACGCGCGTCAGGTAGTAGCTACCGGTCACGAAGACCACCAGATAGACCAGGAAGTAGCCGATCAGCGTGGCAAGCACCATCCAGCCGGTCAGTGACGGCGTGACGGCCTCCTGCTGGGTCATCATCTCGTAGACCAGCCACGGAGAGCGTCCGGCCTCGGTGACGAACCACCCGGCCAGCACGGCGAAGAATGGCGCGATCGACATCAGACGCAGCGTCTGCAGGAAGGGGCGCGAGCGGTAGAGCTTGCCATCGCGACGCAGGAACAGGCCGATGAACGCCACCGCGATCATCACCAGCCCCACCGCCACCATCACGCGGAACGACCAGAACACGAACCACACCGGCGGCTGCATGTCGGGCTCGACCTCCTTGAGGCCCGGCACCACGCCATCGGGGTCATGGGTCAGGATCAGGCTGGCCAGCTTCGGGATCGCGATCTCGAAGTGGTTCATCTGGGCCTCCTTGTCCGGCCAGGCGAACAGCAGCAAGGGCGCGCCCGACTGGGTTTCCCAGTTGCCTTCCATCGCCGCGACCTTGGTCGGCTGATGCTCCAGCGTGTTGATGCCGTGCATGTCACCCACCACCGCCTGCGCCGGCGCCAGCACCAGCAGTAGCCACATGCACATGGACAGCGCGCGCTTGTTGGCCTCGACATCACGTCCGATCAGCAGATACCAGGCGCTCACCCCGGCCACCACGAAGCCGCCGGTCAAGAACGAGGCGATCGCCATATGCGTGAAGCGATACGGGAAGGAGGCATTGAAGATGGCCGCACTCCAGTCATTCACGAAGAAGTGGCCATCAATGAAGTCGACGCCCGCCGGTGTCTGCATCCAGCTGTTGGAGGACAGAATCCAGAAGGAGGAGATGAAGGTGCCCAATGACACCATCAGTGCCGCGAACAGGTGGACGCCTTCCGGCACCTTGCCACGCCCGAACAGCAGTACGCCGAGGAAGCCGGCTTCGAGGAAGAAGGCAGTCACCACCTCATAGCTGAGCATCGGGCCGATGAAGTTGGAGGTGGCATAACTGAAGTTGCTCCAGTTGGTGCCGAACTGGAAGGCCATCACGATGCCGGAGACCACGCCCATCGCGAAGACCACGGCGAATACCTTCACCCAGAACGCTGCAAGGCGCTCCCAGGCGGCATTGCCTGTCTTGTAGAAAAGGCCATGCAACAAGGCCACATAGGATGCCAGGCCGATGGTAAACACCGGAAAGACGGCATGAAATGACACGACAAATCCGAACTGTATGCGTGACAGGATCACGGGATCCAGTTCCATGGGCGACTCCTCAGGACTCCAGGGGTTGTACTCTGTTCATCCCGTTGTGGGACGCACAGTCGCAGCGATATCACGGTCAGGCCCGTGACGACAAGGCATACCACCAAACTCCATCGATCATGGCAGTCATCTTTCTACCAGCTGACCCAAAGAGCATAGAAAACACCAGGCTATCGTGCACGATGACGCTTTGCCGCAGGCCCAGCCAACCGATCAATCGCCATGGTGGTGATCGATCAGGCCCGCCATATTGCGTGACAGCATCCACGTATTTTCCACTCGGCATGCTCAGGCTTGCCATCTATATTTCGCCGCACATCCGCCTTTATTGACGTACATCAAGAGAAACACAAGACGAGCATCGGATTCGACCAATGAAGCTGATCGTGCCCGAATTAGGTGATAGAACAGAAAGTATCAAGTAGCGCAGCCGTGACAAGGGAGGCCAGGTCGACATGAACGTCTATTCCTCCAATATTGCGGTCGACTCTGCCACGACCTCCTCTTCGTCCAACGTCTTTCCTGCCTCTATCTTTTCATCTTCATCAGTCTCCCCAGCGACTTCTACGCCATCGGCTTCTGTCGCCTCGACCTCTGAAGCCTCGATCTCTGCAGCTCCGACGCCTGACTCAGCTCCTTCGTCGGCGCATGATAAAGATCTGCATACACTCGCTGAGGCAGGCTCAGGCTCCGTTGCCATGGGCAAGGTCATTGCCGTACGCGGGGCTGTGGTGGATGTCACCTTCCTCACATCTGAACTACCGGCGCTCAAGACGGCGTTGTTCATCGAGCGTGCGGACCGGCCCACTCTGATACTTGAAATACACAGTCATCTAAGTGTCGACACGCTGCGTGCGGTGGCCTTTGACTCCACCGCCGGGCTGGCACGCGGTCAAGCCGTCCACGCCACCGGCAGTCCGGTCAGTGTCCCCGTGGGAGACGCCGTGCTCGGTCGGTTGCTCAATGTCGTGGGTGACACGCGTGACAATGGCCCAGTCCTGCCTGCTGACACCCCACGACGCCCCATCCATGCCCTGGCCCCTGCCCTTGATTCACAGATAGGGGCCAGCGAGATGTTCGAGACCGGCATCAAGATCATCGACCTGCTGACGCCGATGGCCCAGGGTGGCAAGGCTGCGATGTTCGGCGGTGCCGGTGTTGGCAAGACGGTGCTGGTGATGGAGCTGATCCGTGCCATGGTCGAGAAATACCAGGGTATTTCGGTTTTCGCCGGTATCGGCGAGCGCTCCCGCGAGGGCCATGAGTTGCTCACCGAAATGAAGAGCTCCGGCGTTCTCGAACGCAGCGTGCTGGTCTATGGCCAGATGAACGAGCCGCCCGGCGCCCGCTGGCGTGCACCATTGACGGCCTTGACCATGGCGGAATACTTCCGCGACCAGCAACACCGCAACGTGCTACTGCTGATGGATAACGTCTTTCGCTTCGTGCAAGCCGGTGCGGAAGTTTCCAGTCTGCTGGGGCGACTGCCTTCACGCGTCGGCTATCAACCGACGCTGGCCAGTGAAGTCGCAAGTCTGCAGGAGCGTATCGCATCGGTCGCAGGCTCGGCCGTGACGGCAATCCAGGCCGTCTACGTACCCGCGGATGACTTCACCGACCCGGCAGTGACGACGATTTCCAGTCATATGGACTGCGTCATCATGCTGTCGCGCAACATGGCGGCGGAAGGCTTCTACCCCGCGATTGACCCGCTGGAATCCTCTTCGATGTTGCTGGACCCGCTGGTGGTAGGTGAAACGCATTACCAGGTCGCCGATGAGGTTCGCCGCACGCTGGCGCGCTTTCGCGAGCTGGCCGACATCATCTCGTTGTTGGGCGTCGAGGAGTTGGGGGCTGCAGATCGCCTGGTAGTGGTCCGTGCGCGTCGTCTGCAGCGCTTCTTGACCCAGCCATTCATGGTCACCGAAGCCTTCACCGGCTCTCCCGGCGCCAGCGTGCCCCTGGCTGACACCTTGGCCGGCTGCCGCGCCATCCTGGCAGGTGAGACCGATGACTGGGCCGAGAGCTCTCTGTACATGGTCGGCAGCCTTGACGCCGCGCAGTGCAAGGAAGCCTCGAGCTCAAGGGGTGGCGCATGAAGCTCTCCATCGTCACACCGCTGAGCATCATCGTCGAACAAGACATCGACAGTCTGCGCGCCGAGGATCCCAGCGGCAGCTTCGGCATCCTCAAGGGCCACTGCGACTTCATGACGGCACTCAGCATCTCGGCCATCAGCTGGCGACTGGGAGCTGAGCAACACTTCTGTGCGCTACGTGGCGGCGTGCTCACCCTCCGCCAAGGTGACATCACGATCGCAACCCGCGAAGCCGTGACTGGCGATGACCTGGAGACATTGGATCGCCAGGTACTGACACGCTTTCGTGAAGACCGGGAGCATGAGCGGCACGAGCATGTCGAGGGCCTTCGGCTCCAGCTCAATGCCCTGCGCCAGATGGTGGCGCGACGTGGCAAAGCCAAGAGAGAGTGGCGATGAAAGTGCCACACAAACCTGCACCGAGTGCACGGGCAACAAGAGACGCCACGCCCCACGGTGACAATGATCCTCTGCTAAATGCCGTTCGCCGCAAGCGAGAACGCCACTCACGCTGGCTACGCGAGGGAGATCTTTCCGTCGGCCGCCGTCTGGCGCAGATCGGCGTGCTGGGCTGGATCATCATCACGCCTACGCTGGCTGGTCTTTATCTTGGTCGCTGGCTCGATGGCCGACTGGCAACTGACATCTTCTGGAGTGCTCCCCTGATGATGGCCGGGGTGGCGATCGGCGGCTGGTCCGCCTGGAAATGGATGAACGCACGATGATCGACATGACGGACATGCCCCAGGTGCTGGTGCTGCGAGAACTGCTGGCGCACTGGCTGAGTGAGATACCCGCCAGCGTGCTGTATCCGGCATGTCTGATCGGTGGCCTGTTGCTGGGACATGGCTATTTTCATGCGCTGAAACGGACGGCAGAGCTGATCGTCCGCCAGACAAACCCGATGCTCGGCGTGCTGCTGACCCTGGGACGACTGACCTTGATGACACTGGGTCTGCTGCTGGCCGTGCAGGCGGGAGCTACCGCCTTGCTGGTCACTCTGATCGGCATCCTCATCGCCAAGGCAGGGCACATGCGCAAGCCACCGCCTGTCAGTTTGCGGCCAGACAGCTTACGACAAGGCAGCTTGAGGCCAGACAAGCTCCGATCTGACGAGCTCAAATCAGGCACGCTCCCACCAGGAAAGCCACGGGAGACTCAGTCATGAACTCTCCTCTGGAATCACAGCCCCTGTTTTACCTCGGCCCCCTGCCGATCACCCAGGCCATCGTGACCAGCTGGGCCATCATGGCCATTCTGGTGATCGGAAGCTATCTGCTGACGCGCCATCTGACGCGATTGCCCGACAAACGCCAGGCAGCGCTTGAGCTGATGGTCTCGGTGCTCGACCTCCAGATTCGTGAGACTAGCGGTGCGTCACCGGCCCCCTACCGCAGCTTCATCGGCAGCCTGTTCCTGTTCATTCTCGTCGCCAACGGATCTTCGCTGCTGCCAGGGGTCGAGCCCCCTACTGCCCAGATGGAGACCGATGTGGCGCTGGCACTACTGGTCTTCGTGTCAGTGGTCTGGTTCGGGATACGCAGCAATGGTGTGCGTGGCTACCTGCGCTCGTTTGCGGCACCCAATGCCGTGATGATTCCACTAAACATGATGGAGAGTGTGACCCGCACCTTCTCGATGTTCGTGCGCCTGTTCGGCAACGTGATGAGTGGCGTGTTCATCATCGGCATCGTCGCTTCACTGGCGGGGCTGCTGGTACCTATCCCCTTGATGGCGCTGGACTTGCTCACCGGTCTGGTACAGGCCTATATCTTCGCGATTCTGGCGCTGGTGTTCATCACCTCGACCATCGAGGAAGGACAGGCAAGGAATCATTGACACTCGTGGCAGGGAATCGTGTTGGGGGGCTTCTCCAAGACCTGTCTCAAGTGATGGCGGAAAGGCCTGTCAGAACAATCCCCGTACGATCCGCCACACCGCTGTTGACCAGTACATATATTGACCACTGCTTAAAGAGACAAGGAGTCGAAATGGACCTGATAGCTTTCGCCAGCATCATCGGGGCAGCGTTTGCCGTGGCCTTCGGTGCCATTGGCCCTGCCCTCGCCGAGGGACGCGCCGTCGCCGCGGCAATGGATGCCATCGCTCGCCAGCCCGAGGCTGCCAACACCATCTCGCGCACGTTGTTCGTCGGTCTGGCCATGATCGAGACGACCGCCATCTACTGTCTGGTCATCTCGTTGCTGCTGCTGTTCGCCAACCCCTTGCTGGGATGACGCCATGACCATCGACTGGTGGGGTATCGGTCTGCAGGCACTCAATGTCCTGATTCTGACCTGGCTGTTGTCACGAGTGTTGTGGCGACCGATCGTCAATGCCATTGAGCAGCGTCGCGCCGCCATCCAAGCCGAGCTGGAGACTGCCAGTGCGACACAGACCAGAGCAGAGGCTCTCCTGGCCGAGGTCGAGCAGACGCGGGCACAGCTCATGGCGGAGTGCGGCTCCATACGCGAGGCTCGCCTGAGTGAAGCCGCCGCCAGCGCCGATGCGCTCCTCAGCAGTGCTCACCAGCAGGTAGAACGCTTGCAGCAGCAAGCGCAGTCCCAGATCACGCAGCAACGCCATCAGGCACGTCAGCAAGATGTGCGAGACGCCACTACATTGGCGGTGGATATCGCGACGCGTCTACTCAAGCAGCTCAACGGCCAGAGTCTTGATGAGGCATTTCGCACACGACTGCTGGACTCCCTGGCATCGATGTCAGCGACGCAACGCGAGGCGTTGGTCACCACGCAGGAACCTATCCACGTGGTCTCCGTCGCGACACTGCCCCTCCATGAGCAGCACGCATTGAGAGACGCCATTGCCGACACGTTGGGCCAACAGGCAAGGATAGCCTTCGAGTGCGACCCTGAGATGATCGCGGGGCTGGAATTGCGTTCCGCGCATTTCGTGCTGCACAACAGCTGGCGTGCCGACCTCAGAAGCGTCGACAGGGAGATGCAGGATGTCATCTGATCAGACACCGAGCTGGCTGCTGGCGGCAAAAGAGGCACTGGAAGATGCCCCTCTGGGAGTCCACGCCGAGCAACATGGACGCGTCGAGGAGATCGCCGACGGTGTCGCCACCATCTCCGGTTTGCCCGATGTCGGCCTGGAGGAAGTCCTGCACTTTGCACGTGGCCAGCTGGGGTTCGTGCAGGTACTCGATGAGGACCGCATCGGCTGCGTACTGCTTGACACCTTCGATGCCGGCAATGCCGTCGAAGCTGGCGATGCCGTCCATGCCAGCGGAGACGTCGTGCAGGTACCGGTGGGGGAGGTATTGCTGGGCCGCGTGGTGGACCCGCTTGGCCGCCCGCTGGATGACCTTGGGCCCCTCGAGAGTGAACTGCACTGGCCCATCGAACGACCGGCCCCCTCGATCATCGAACGTGAACTGGTCACCGAACCCGTGCAGACCGGCATTCTGGCCATCGATACCTTGTTCGCACTGGGGCGCGGTCAGCGCGAATTAATCGTTGGCGATCATGCCACCGGCAAGACGACGCTGGCCATCGACACCCTGATTGCCCAGCGCGACAACGACATGGTGTGTGTGTACGTCGCGGTAGGCCAGAAGACCTCCAGCGTGAGGCGTGTGATCGATGCACTCTCCGCTCACGGCAACTTCTCGCGCTGTATCGTGATGGTGGCCGGCTCGGCCACGGCGCCCGGTCTGCAATGGATCGCGCCCTACGCGGGGATGACCATGGCGGAGTACTTCCGCGACAACGGACAACATGCCGTGATCGTGATCGACGACCTCTCCAAACACGCCGCGACCCATCGCGAGATTGCACTGCTGACGCGCCAGTCGCCAGGTCGCGAGGCCTATCCCGGCGATGTCTTCTATCTGCATGCACGCCTGTTGGAGCGTGCCGCCAGACTCTCGTCCGAATGTGGCGGTGGCTCCCTGACCGCCCTGCCCATCGCCGAGACGGACTCGGGCAATCTCTCGGCCTATATCCCCACCAATCTGATCTCGATCACTGACGGCCAGGTGGTGATGGACGCCGCACTCTTCCATCAAGGCCAGAAACCGGCAGTTGATGTCGGTCTGAGCGTCAGCCGAGTCGGCGGCAAGACGCAAGCTGTCGCGCTGCGCAAGGCCGCGGGCACCCTGCGTCTGGATTATGCCCAGTTTCTCGAACTGGAGGTCTTCACGCGGTTCGGCGGCATGCCGGATGGCCGGGTCCGCGACCAACTCAAGCGTGGTGAGCGTATTCGCGCCCTCCTGCATCAACCACAACATATGCCGTTGCGCCTGGTGGATGAGGTCGCATTGCTGCTGGCACTGCATGCCGGACACTTCGATGACCTGCCGGTCGGCTTCCTTCCCGCCCTCGTTCGCGAACTGCCGGCCGCACTGGACCGCGATGCAGCGTCGGGAGTCGCCGAGTTGAGCGCTGACACACATGCACCTTGCAGCGACGCGACGCATGATCGTCTGCTGACAGCGGTGACAAGTCTGATGGGCAGAATCAGTGAGGCCGAAAAATGAGCGAACGCATGGCCGAGATCAGCGCCCATATCGACAGCGTTCGCCAATTGGGCTCCGTGGTGAACGCGATCAAGGGGATTGCCGCTGCACGTGCTCGCAACGCCCGCGCCGAGGTGCAGGCAGTGGATCGCTACAGCGCGGTGATAGTCGAAGCAGTGGTGTCAGCATTCGGTCACGATATTGCCACCTGCACTCACGACACTCGTGAGCAGGAGCCTGCCAGTGATGATGCAAGCACCGGGTGGTTGCTGTTTCTGGCCGAACAGGGTTTTGCCGGCGCCTTCAGTGAGCGACTCCTGGACAGCCTCGGCACTGCGCTCGGTTCCGCCCCTCTCATGGTGGTGGGAACACGCGGACTCTCGATACTGGCCGCACGCGAGATCACGCCATTGTGGTCGGCGCCCATGCCATCCCACTCGCCTGGCATCCCGGCACTGGCCGACACCCTGACGACAGTCATCCATGATCAACTAAGCAAAGGGCATTTTGAGCGCCTGGAGCTGGTGTATACCCGCTGGGAAGGGGGGGCACCACAGCGGGTACATCGCCGCCTGCTGCCACTGGAGCTTGAGAGCTTCGCGCCAGGGAGTCCCCAGGACGCGCGCATATCAACGCCTCACACCGCTGCCAGACCACGGGAGCGTCCTCTGCTGCAATTGCCCCCTGCGCAGCTGCTTGAGCAACTTTATCAAGATGTGGTGCATGCCCAACTCTGCCAGGCGGCACTGCACGCCTTCGCCGCCGAGAACGAGGCGCGCATGCAAGCCATGGCCTCCGCCGCCAGCCAAATAGAGCGAGAACTTGCCGACTACAAGACCACACTGCAGCAGGTACGCCAAGAAACGATTACCGCTGAAATCATCGAGCTGGGCACGGGCGCCAGCAGCACTGAACGCAAGACCCGCTAATGCCAACACCAGACAGGATCACTGACGAAGATCAGGCTGCCATCGCCAGTACGCAGGCATGATCGGATCAGACCGCACACCGTCTCGCACGAAGTGTGCCCAAATCAAGATGCCCCCAGTCAAGGTGCGTCTCAACAGGAGGTGCCATGCAGTCGCCAGCCCAGCCCGGTGCATCGAGCTATCATCTGTCTCAGCGCGAGGGTGGCGCAGAAGCCACTTGCACGACACAGACCAGCACCGTGTCACACGCGATCGAGGGTGACGATGAGACAACGCTTGCACCATCGCTTTACGACACAATCGACCGCATCGTGCATGCAGGAGTCGCCAGGTCCACCCTGGGCCTTTCCCCCTCGGTGCTTACAGAGGCCTGGATGGACTGGGCCGTACACATGGCGATCTCTCCCGGCAAGCAGATGCAGTTGCTGGAATCTGCCCTGTGGGGGAGCTGGGCCGTCTATCAGGAAGCGCTCGGGATAAAGGAACAGGCTGTCGACCAACCGGACGGCAAGGATCAAGGCGGCAAGTCTCAAGAAAGCGAGGCTCAGGAAAGCGGGGCAAAAGGTAGAGCACAGGCAGGCCCACATATTGCCGATCGGCGCTTCCGTGATGCCGCCTGGCAGCAGCTCCCCTTCTCACTGTGGGCGAACGCCCATGCCCAGAACTGGCAATGGTGGCAACAGGCGGTGACCGGTGTACACGGCATGTCGCCGGCGCACGAGAACCTGCTGGCCTTCGTGTCAGGGCTGATGGTGGATACTCTGTCACCCTCGAATTATGCGCAGACCAACCCTGAAGTGATGACGACCACCCTCAGTGAGGGTGGCAAAAACCTGATGCGAGGTGCTCAGCATCTGATGGAGGACCTGGAACGGCGCGGACGGGCAGCGAGTGCAACACCGGCCTCCACTTCAGCTTTGCATGACGCTGCCTCATCGGCACAGCAACCACCTGTCGAGGTTGGCCAGACACTGGCGATCACACCTGGCAAGGTGGTGATGCGCAACCGCCTGATCGAGTTGATCCAGTACTCGCCTGCCACGGAAACGGTCCAGGCGGAGCCGGTATTGATCGTGCCCGCCTGGATCATGAAGTACTACATTCTCGACCTCTCGCCCCACAATTCGCTGGTGCGCTTCCTGGTGAACCAGGGCTACAGCGTCTTCATGGTCTCGTGGACCAACCCCGATGCAACGCTTCGCGACATGGGCCTGGAGGACTATCGCCATCTGGGCGTGCTCGAGGCCATCGATGCCATCCAGGCAGTCACAGCCGCCAAACACCTGCATGCCGTCGGCTATTGTCTCGGCGGCACCCTGCTCTCCATTGCCGCCGCAGCGATGGGTCGCGATGGCGATGAACGCCTTGCCAGCGTCAGCCTGTTCGCCGCGCAGACGGATTTCACCGAAGCCGGTGAACTGCGTCTGTTCATCAGCGATTCCCAGGTCACGCTGATCGAGGACATGATGGCCGACAAGGGCTATCTCTCCTCCGAGCAGATGGCTGGCACCTTTGCCTTGCTGCGCGCCAGAGACCTCATCTGGGCACCCGTCGTCGACCACTACCTGCTCGGCAAGCCCAGCCACTCCTTTGATCTCATGACCTGGAATGCTGATGCCACGCGCATGCCAGCCACAATGCATGCCGAGTATCTGCGACGCCTCTATCTGAACAACGACCTGGCCGAAGGCCACTATCGAGTCGCTGGCAAGGCCGTCAGCGTTTCCGATATCCGCGCGCCCATCTTTGCGGTGGGGACCGAGGATGATCACGTCGCCCCTTGGGAATCGGTCTACAAATTGCATCTGTTCGCGGATAGCGAAATGACCTTCGTGCTGGCCAATGGTGGCCATAACGCCGGCATCATCTCGGAACCCGGCCACTCTCGACGCCATTATCGCATCGCCACGACAGGGGCTACTGACGCCTATCGCGCACCAAACGAATGGCTTTCCGATACCACCGAGCAGGACGGTTCATGGTGGCCGGCCTTTGCCAACTGGCTCGAGGCGCACTCAAGTCAGCGCGTTGCGCCTCCGCCGATGGGCATGGAGCACGGGCGTTATCGCGTGCTCTGTGATGCACCCGGCACCTACGTGAAGCAAACCTGAGCCACCCGACACATCCGATCAACGAGGCCAATCATGTCGCTCCAATCGCCAGACTCATCTGAGACTCCCGGTACAGCTGACTCTCCCGCCCCTCTCAAGCCGCTTGAAGGCAAGGTAGTGCTGGTGGTGGGCGTGGCGAATGCGCATTCCATTGCTACCGGCTGCGTGAAGGCGTTTCGTGCGGCCGGAGCACACATCGTGATGACCTATCTGAATGCCAAGGCCAGAGCCTATGTGGAGCCTGTGGCAAAGGAGGTGGGTGCAGCGCTGCTGTTGCCGCTGGATGTCGAGGCCGCAGGCGAGATGGAAACCGTGTTTTCTCAGATCGAAACTCGCTTCGGGCGCCTCGATGTTCTGGTGCACTCCATCGCCTATTGTCCGCTGGAAGACCTGCATGGCCGGGTAACGGACTGTTCACGCCAAGGCTTCTCACGCGCGATGGATATCTCGGTGCACTCATTGATCCGCATGGCACGATTGGCCGAACCATTGATGTTCGAAGGTGGCAGCATCCTGGCCATGAGTTATTACGGCGGCGAGAAGGTAGTCGATCACTACAACATCATGGGGCCGGTCAAGGCGGCACTGGAGGGAACGGTACGCTCGTTGGCCGTGGAGCTGGGGCCACGTCGTATCCGTGTCAATGCCCTGTCACCGGGCCCACTCAAGACACGAGCCGGGTCCGGCATCGCACATTTCGATGAGCTGATCGACGATGCTCGTACTCGCGCCCCTGAAGGTGTTCTGGTGACGATCGAGGATGTCGGCAACTTGGCGGTGATTTACGCAAGCCCCGCGACCCGTCGCGTCACAGGGGAAACGGTCCATATCGATGGAGGTCTGCATGTCCGAGCATGACGACAACGTGTCACGCGCAAGCTCGCCTGAGAAAGGTCCGAATGATTCATCAGATGAGCCACCCCGCAAAGGCCCGATGCAGGAGGGGCTGCTCGGATTCGGTGAGCCACTCGTCCCACCCCGAGAAGGACAGACAGTTCACGACACAGCCCCCAGCGACAGCTTGCAGTACATCGAGAATCGTACCTGGGATGATATCGCCGTTGGCGATAGCGCCGAGCTGGTGCGTACTCTGCAGGCGAAGGATATTCAGCTCTTCGCGGTGATGTCCGGTGACGTCAATCCCGCCCACGTCGATGAGGAATTTGCCAGTACTGACATGTTCCATGGCGTCATCGCACATGGCATGTGGGGCGGCGCCTTGATCTCGGCCGTGCTGGGAACCGAACTGCCGGGGCCGGGCACCATCTTTCTCGACCAGACCCTGAGCTTCAAGGCGCCGGTGCGTCTGGGCGATACCCTCGCCGTGCGTCTGGAGGTCAGCGAGAAGCTGCCCAAGGGACGCCTGCTCCTGGCATGCCGCTGCACGAACCAGCAAGGTGAGACGGTCATTGAGGGTGTGGCCAAGGTCATCGCGCCACGCGAGCGCATAAGACGTCCGCGCGTGGTATTGCCCGAAGTGCATCTGCACGTCCAGGGCGCTCAGTACAAGCGCTTGATCGCGGCCACCGAAGGACTGGCCGCGATTGCCACCGCCATCGTGCATCCCTGCGATGTGCTATCGCTGGGAGGTGCGCTGGAAGCGGGTCGCCATGGACTGATCCAGCCTGTCCTGATCGGACCGAAGGCGCGCATTCTCGCCGCTGCCGCCCAGGCCGGCGAATCACTCACAGGCATCGAGATCATCGATGCTCCCCATAGCCACGCAGCGGCCGCAATGGCCGTAGCAATGGTGCGCAGTGGCAAGGTCAATGCGCTCATGAAAGGCGCATTGCATACCGATGAACTGATGGAAGCAGTGGTCAATGCAGAGCTTGGCCTGCGCACCGAGCGCCGCATGAGTCATGTCTATGCGCTGGATGTGCCAACCTATCCCAAGCCACTGCTGGTAACGGATGCCGCCATCAACATCTATCCCGATCTCGCCCACAAGCGAGATATCGTTCAGAACGCCATCGACATGATGCAGTCACTTGGCGTGACCTGCCCAAAGGTAGCGCTGCTGTCGGCGGTGGAAACGATCAATCCTCACATCACCTCCACGCTCGATGCCGCTGCCCTTTGCAAGATGGCGGACCGTGGCCAGATCCAGGGAGGGATGATCGATGGTCCTCTGGCGTTCGACAATGCCATCTCGGCCAAGGCCACTGCCGAGAAGGGCATTCATTCTCAGGTCGCGGGGGATGCCGATATCCTGGTCGCGCCAGATCTGGAAGCCGCCAACATGATCGCCAAGCAGCTGATCTATCTTGCAGGAGCCGATGCCGCCGGTATCGTGCTCGGTGCACGAGTCCCGATCATTCTCACCAGTCGCGCAGACAGCCTGCTGTCACGACTGGCTTCCTGCGCGTTGGCACAGCGCTATCTAAACCACCAGACGGAAATCCGCTCATGACAGATGTCACGCTGGTGCTGAACGCAGGCTCCTCCAGCATCAAGTTTGCCCTCTTCCCAGCAGTGGAGGGTGTACAGGAGCCAGTATTGCGCGGCAAGCTCTCCGGCATCGGCAGCCATCCCAGGTTCACAGCGCAAACCCGCGATGGCACCACCCCGAATTGGGATGCTCAGCTGCCATTGCATCCGAGGGCCAGTCACGAGGATCTGATACCGGCGCTTTTCGACTGGCTGGAGCGCCATGATGATGGCCTGACCATCACTGCAGCCGGTCATCGCGTCGTGCATGGCGGCCGCGAGCATCACGGCCCCGCACGTGTCTGCCCGACCTTGCTTGACGATCTGGCCGAGCTGATCCCGCTGGCCCCCAATCATCAGCCCCACAGCCTGGTAGCGATCCAGTGTCTCGTCGATGCAGTCCCACGACTCCCGCAGGTCGTGTGCTTCGATACCAGCTTTCATCGCACCCAGGATTCAATGGCGCAGACCTTCGCCCTACCCCGAGCCCTCAGCGAGTCTGGCATCGTGCGCTATGGCTTTCATGGTCTCTCATATCAGTACATCGCCGACCGGCTGCCCGAGACGCCACTCGGAACGCGCAGCGAAGGTCGAGTCATCGTCGCGCATCTTGGCAATGGGGCCAGCCTGTGCGCTATGAGGCAGCGCAGGAGTGTCGCCACCAGCATGGGCTTCACTGCACTGGAAGGATTGATGATGGGTCAGCGCTGCGGCTCGCTAGACCCCGGTGTACTGCTGCACCTGCTGGATGGCAAGGGCATGAGCACGACGGAACTTCGCCACCTCCTCTATGAGGAATCGGGGCTATTGGGGGTCTCCGGCATCAGCAATGACATGGCAGAATTGGAGGCCCATCCAGCGCCCGAGGCACGCGAAGCCATCGAGATGTTCTGCTATCGCACCGCCTGCGAAATGACATCATTGGCAACGGCGTTGGGAGGCCTCGATAGCATCGTGTTCACCGCCGGTATCGGCGAGAACTCGGCACTGGTGCGCCATTTGATCATCCAGCGTCTCGCTTGGCTCGGTGCGACGCTGGACACTGATGCCAATCAGCGCAACGCCACCTCAATCACTGGCAAGGACTCTGCCCTCGAGATCCTCGTCATCCCCACCGATGAAGAAGGTATCATCGCCAGCGAGACCCGGCGTCTGCTGTCAGTACAGCCCACCTCTTCTCACCGTACGATACAGCAGTCGCGCCCCTGATGCTTGGCGTCATAGAGCGCCGCATCGGCGGCACGTACCAGATCGGTCAGATTGGTGTGCTGCTCGGCCTTGTAGCTCACCGCCCCGACGCTGACGGTCAGCACTTTCGCCACGGAGCTGTCAGGGTGGATCAGTTTGAGCGCACGCACCTTGCGGCGGATGCGTTCGGCGCAGGCACGCAATTGCCGCTCGGTCACTGACTCCAGCAGAACCAGGAATTCCTCGCCGCCATAGCGCACCACCATGCCCGGCTGCGGGCCGATGCCGGCCTGGAGCGCACCGGCAACCTGCTGCAGGCAGTGATCCCCTTCCACATGTCCATGATGGTCGTTGTAGGCCTTGAAGTGATCGACATCCACCATCAGGATCGCCAGCCCGTCCTCTCGGGTCAGGTCCGCCCAGCGCTGGGCCAGATCCCGCTCCAGGTGACGCCGGTTGTAGACGCCCGTCAGTGCATCGCAGTTGGCCTCTCGGGTAAGACGTTGCCCGGCAGCGCGCTTCTCCTCCAGCAACAGCCGCTCACGCTGGCGCAGCAACCACACCTGACGCTGATTGTACTCGAGCTGATGGTTGGCCAATAGCGAGAGCCCCGTGGTGCTGGCGAAGATCACCATCGCCAGCAGCTCCAGCCCCTCCTGGCCGGCAGGTTCCAACGCGATCACACCGGCCATGATGAGCGTGCAGGTCAGCGACGCCGTCAGTGCCTGGAGGAAGCGCAGTCGAAAGAGAATGTTGCCGACCATCGGAAAGAAGCCGAACAACAGCGTATCGACATGCGAAAGCTCGGTGCGCGACAGCTGCAACAGGATGGCGCTGACCAGCATGGTGTTGATCACCAGCGCGGTCATCAGCCACTCCTTGAGCCGCATGGAAGGCGCGCGCTGCACCAGAGGAAGCACCAGCATGGCCACCACGCAAACACAGCCCAGCCGCAGCATGGCGGCCAGTGCCAGGTCCTCACTGCGATGAATAGTGTCACTGATCAGGAAGGTGGCATACATCACGAAGGCGAAGATGCCGGAATACAGCAAGCCGCGCGTGCGCGAGACGCGTGCCTCTTCCACATACCGGGTCTCGAGGGCGTCGGGGAACATGAGCCGCCAGCGTGACGCGCCGCGACCGTCGATCAACCCCTCGACGACACCGCGCTCGGCGGCCAACGCCGCCGGCATCGTCGCCTCGCCGGCGCCGGGGAGTCGCTTTTGACTTCTCATGACAGGCCCGCTCCGCCCATCGGCGGCCTGTGATCAGGCGACTCTGCCTTCTGTTCATTGTGCTGCGCATTCTGCCGCTCACCCTGCTGCGCAGCCTGGCGCTCATCATCAAGGCCATCGTGAAGGCCATCACGCAGGTCATCACTGGCCTGGGCGCGCACCTTGCCATGGCCGTTACCACGTTGCACGCAGGTACGGTGCGGCCATGGCGCTTGGCACGATAGAGCCCCTTGTCGGCCTGATCGACCCAGCGGCTGAGCAGCGTCTCGACCGCCATGTCACGCGTCATCTCATCCTCCATTCCCTCGCCCTCGAGCAGGCGCGACAAGGGGATGACGCAAAGCCCCACACTCACAGTGACGACGCCGAGTTCCGACTCGCGGTGAGGCAGCTTTAGCGACTTGACGGCATAGCGCATCGCCTCGGCCAGGCTGTGCGCATGCTCGAGATCTCGCACGGCCACCAGGGCGGTAAATTCCTCGCCACCGAAGCGGACGACGCTGGCCAACGCAGCCTCTTTCCCCTCGAGAGCACCGGCGATGCCAGCGCCTTTTTCCCTGTCCAGTGTTTCCTGCAAGGCCTGGGCGATCTGATACAGGCAGTTGTCGCCCGGGACATGTCCGTAGTGATCATTGAAGGCCTTGAAGTGATCGACATCCATCATCATCAGCGCCAGACATGGTAACGGTGGCACCGGATGGGACGCGGACACGCCGTTCTTCGCCTGCTGAGCATCGCCATGGTGCTGCTTGAGCACCTCGATCAGATGACGGCGATTGTAGAGCTGGGTCAGCGGGTCGAGACAGGCCATTTCCTGCAGCTCGGCATTGCGTGACTCCACATCCTGCAGGCGCAGTTGATCGATGGAGGTCATCAGATAGGCATGACGGGCCGAGAACTCGATGCGGAAGCTGGCAATCAGCGAAAACAGGCAGAACGCCATGAAGACGAAGACGATCGCGAAGTCCATATGGGCATAGGGCATCGATACGCTCAGCGCTACGCTGATCACGATGACCATCCCCCCTGCCGACAGCACCAGAGCCGCGACGAAACGCAGCTGCATCAGGACGATACCGACCAGTGGCACCACGCCCAGCGCATAGAGTTCGAGGAAGCAGCGCAGGTGGTTCTCGCGCACTGCCAGCCACGCCGCCAGGCCGATCACGCCCCACAGGGTCGCGACCAGCAGCGCCTCACGCCCGACGGGGCGACAGACCTCGCTCTTGAGGGCCAGCACGAGGATCGCGACCGGCGCATAGACGGTGTCATAAAGCACGAACATCAGCTGAAAGATGATCAGGCTCCAGCAGCCCATTACTGCACGACTCATGCGCCGACGATGCTCGAACTGTTCAAAGTCCCTCTCGAGTTCAGGGGCAAAGCTCAGCCTTGCAGGAGTCGTGGCACTCAGGTGTTGCTCCAATATTGCCATTCGTGAAGGCATGTCTGATTTCCCTTCAATCGCCCTGCTTTCTTTATCACATGCGCAAATGTTGAAAGCCACGCTGACGGAGATGTTCAAGCGCCGCATGTCCGTGTTGATACCTCGCTCGTGAACGAAAATCCAACGAAAACACCGGACCTCGATGAGGCCCGGCGTTCCTGATAAAGCTGATTTCTCTGGCTGGTTCAACCGACAATGGCGTTGAGCAGCAACAGGGTGATGATGGAAATGGCCCAGGCCAGCGTCGTCGGCAGGGTCAGCACCAGCATCTGATGCTTGGTGCTCTTGACGCCGAGCATGCGATTGACGACCCAGAAATAGCTGTCATTGAAGTAGCTGAAGAACATCGCGCCGATACAGGCGGCCTGCGCGGCCAGCACCATGTTGACGTCCGGCATGCCCATCAGGATCGGCGCGGAGATCGAGGCCGCGGTAATCATCGACACCGTGCCACTCCCCTGGATGAAGCGCACCAGCGTGGCGATGATGAACGGGATCAACAGCGGCTGAAGCCCCAGTGCCGCGACCTGCATGGCGATGTAATCGCCGCCGCCACTGGCACGCAGTACCGAGCCCAGTGCACCACCGGCACCGGTGACCAGCAGGATGATCCCCGCCGTCTCGACGCCCTTTTCCAGATGATCGAACACTTCCTGCCTGGGGGTCTTCGGCATCAGGCCATAGATGGCGACCAGCACCCCGATGCCCACGGCGATCACCGGGTTGCCGATGAAGGCGATGGTACTGGTAAGCGCATTGCTGGTATCGCCCATCACGGCACTGACCAGCGTGTTGAGGAAGATCAGCGCGATGGGCAGGCCGATCGGCATGCAGGACATCAGCAGGGACGGCAGTTCCGATTCAGGCAGCATGCTGTCGGTGTCATGCTTGACGCTATCTTCGAAGCCACCCGGCTGGGCTTCCAGCATCGCCTCGATGCGCGGGCCCATGATACGGGCGTAGATCACCAGTGCGATCAGCGCAGGAGCGGTGATCACCAGGCCCCAGCCGATCATCAGACCGATGTCGACACCGAAGATACCCGCCACGCCCAGCGGACCCGGGGTCGGTGGCACGCTAGAGTGGGTGATGATCAGGCCAGCCGCCAGCGCGATGCCCAGACCGATCACCGAACGTCCGCTGTTGCGAGCCAGTGAACGCACCAGCGGGTTGAGGATGACGTAGGCCGAATCACAGAAGATCGGAATGGAGACGATGTAGCCCGTCAGCGCCATCGCGGCCTCTTCCTTGTTCTTGCCCAGCAGATTGAGGATAGCGTAGGCCATGCGCTGCCCGGCACCAGTCACCTCCAGGATACGCCCCATCATCACGCCGAAGCCGATCACGAGACCGATGGTGGAAAGCGTCTTGCCGAAACCGGTGGTGATGGCACTGATGACCTCATTGGGCGGCATGCCGCCGATCAACCCCGCCAGTGAGGCGGCGATGATCAAGGCCAGCAAGGCATGCACGCGGGTTTTCAATACCAGATAGATCATGACGAAGATGGCGATGCCCAGGCCGATGATGACCTGTGGCCCCGCGACGGCGGCGTCTGTCATGGGGGGCTACTCCTGTAGTTTGTTATTGTGTGGCGCAAGGTATGCGGTGTCGGCGCTGCCGGCTGGCATGACGCCGATCGTTGTTATTGACGTACTGATGTGACGAGCAGCTCTGGCAAAGGTGTCTAGCGAGCTCGTCTTGGATAAGATGCCCAGACGCTGGCTAGGCGTTGGCGCTCTCATCGCGATACGCATTGAGAATCTCGTGCAGGTCGGCATCGCCGACGAAGCCCAGCGAACGCGCCTTGCGGGTGTCAAAGCGCGCCGGCCAGCTGCCGACGATGGCGGTGATACGCGGGTCAGGCTCATGCTTGACGAGTGCCAGCGCCTGCTCGCCGGCGACATCCTTGAGCGCCGCAAGCATTGACGCGACGCTGACGGTGATGCCCGGCAGCATGAAGCAGCGAGAGAGGCCGAAGTCCGCGCTCGCCACCTCCGCGCCCTTGAGCAGGGCCGCGACCACCCGACGGGGCGACATTACGAACATCTCGAGCTCGCTCGGTACCGGGCAGATGGCGGCTTCGCCATTGAGCGGTTCGCGCAGGAGGGAGGAGGCGAAGCTCGAGGCTGCCGCATTGGGACGCCCGGGGCGCACGATGATGGTGGGCAGACGCAGCACGCAGCCATCCACCAGCCCGCGACGGCTGTAGTCATTGATCAGCAGTTCCGACATCGCCTTCTGGGTGCCGTAGGAGTTCTGCGGCACCAGCGCAGTCATGTCGCTCAGCGTCTCGGGAAGATCGCCTCCGTAGGCGGCGACCGAACTGGCCATCACCAGCCGGGTGTCGCGCAATCCACGCGCCGCGCAGCCTTCCAGCAGCAGGCGAGTCGCGTCGAAGTTGACGCGCATGCCGAGCGCCAGGTCCGCCTCGGCCGCCGAGCTGACCACGGCTGCCAGGTGATAGATCACCTGCGGCTCGCCCGCCAGGCAGCGATCAAGCACCTCGGCATCGGCGATATCGCCTGCCACGATCTCGATATCCAGCGAGGTGGCCGGTTCGACTGCCAGACATGACGCCGCCTCGGGACGTGGCGCCTCGATCTGATCCAACAGGGTCAAGCGTGACAATGGCTGCCCCTTCAGGCTGCCCGTGTCGATCAAGGCCTCGGTCAGGCGCTGACCGAGAAATCCGGCAGCGCCGGTAATCATGACGTGCATCGTGTGGACTCCTTGCTCGCCGCCTGGCATGACGGCTCATGACGTGTTGTCGTTATTGGCGTTTCTGCTGTCTTGAGTCGTGATCAGGCGGTGCCGGACTGGCCGTCGTTGAGCCCGAAGGCGCGACCCCAGCCGAGGCCTGCGCGCGTCTCACCCCGCGGACGGTATTCACAGCCGATCCAGCCGTCGTAACCCAGACTCTCCAGCCGGTCGAACAGCGCCGGATAATGCACTTCACCGACATCCGGCTCGCGACGGTCCGGCACGCCGGCGATCTGCACATGGCCCATATGCGCGAACTGCGCTTCCAGATTGCGGATCAGATCGCCCTCGACGATCTGGCAGTGATAGAGATCGAACTGCACCTTGAGGTTGGCGGCGCCGACCTGGGCGAGAATCTCGCGTGCCTGCGCCTGACCACTCAGATAGAAGCCGGGCATGTCGCGCGGATTGATCGGTTCGATCAGCAGTGTCTTGCCGACCTTCTCAAGCTCGGCGGCGGCGTAACGCAGGTTGTGGATGTAGGTCTCGGTGCAACGCGCGCGCATGGCGTCATCCGCGCCCTGCGGTACCAGGCCCGCCATGGCATGCACGCGCGGACAGTCGAGCACCTGGGCATAGCGAATCGCCTCGGCCACCGAGGCCCGAAACTCCTCCTCGCGCCCCGGCAGACAGGTCAGGCCACGCTCACCGGCCTCCCAGTCGCCCGGCGGCAGATTGAACAGCACCTGCGACAGCTGGTGCTCATCGAGCCTTGCGCGCAATTCTTGCGGGGAATAGGCATAGGGGAAGAGATATTCGACCCCGCGAAAACCACTTTCGGCCGCAGCCGCGAAGCGATCGAGAAAGTCATGCTCGGTGAACAGCATGCTGAGATTGGCGGCCAATCGGGTCATGTCAGATCCTTGGATTTCACAGACGAAGACGTCATCACTCAGGGGCGCCCGAACCTGGCTTCGAGTTCCGCCACCTGTTCCGGGGTCATCCCACGTGGGTTCTTGCCCTGCAGCAGCAGGAACAGCTTGGCGGTTTCCTCAAGCTCTTCCGTGGCATAGACCGCCGCTTCCAGGGTCTTGCCGGCCACCACCGGGCCATGATTGGCCAGCAACACGGCGCAGTGCTTGCCGGCCAGGCCACGCACGGCATCGCCCAGCGCGGGGTCGCCCGGCATGTAGTAAGGCACCAGCGGCAACTTGCCGACCCGCATCACGTAATAGGCCGTCAGCGGAGGAATGCACTCGCAGGGATTCACGTCCGGCAGGCAGGACACCGCCACCGAGTGGGTCGAATGCAGGTGGACGATGGCACCCGACTGCGGGCGCTCGTCATACATGGCGCGATGCAGGAAGTGCTCCTTGGTCGGCGCGTCGCCATCGATCAACACGCCCTGGGCATCGAGGCGCGAGATGCGCGCCGGGTCCAGACGCCCCAGGCAGGCATTGGTCGGCGTCATCAACCAGCCGCCATCGTCCAGCCGCTGGCTGATGTTGCCGCTGGCCCCCATGGTCAGGCCGCGGTCGAACAGTGACTTGCCGTAGGTGGCGATCTGCTCACGCAACACGTTGATATCGTGCTGTGACTGACTCATGCGTTCTCCTCGCGAGGATTCATGGCATCCAGCACGTCGAATGCCCGGGTAAAGAAGTCTTCACCCCCGAAGTTGCCGGACTTGAGTGTCAGCGAGAGCATCGCCTCCGGCTGCGAGGGGCCGGCGGCCGGGTGCGGTGCCTGTGTCCAGGGCACACCGGGGTCGATCTGACCGCCGATACGCAGCTCACGGATGTCGAGCGCCGAGACCACCGCGCCGGAGGTTTCTCCCCCCGCCACCAGCAGGCGCCCGACGCCTTCCGCGACCAGGGTGCTGGCCAGACTGGCCAGGGCGCACTCGATGAGCTCACCGGCCTGCTTGACGCCCAGTGACGCCTGCGCCGCCTTGACGCTTTCCGGCTCGGCCGAGGCGTAGATCAGAAATGGCTTGGGGTCCGTCGCCGCCAGTTGCTCACGGGCGAACTCCAGCGCCGCCTCGAAGTGGGTATCGCTCGCGTTGAGCTTGACGGGGTCCAGCGCGAAGGCAGCATGCTGCTGCGTGAAGTGCGCCACCTGCTTGAGCGTCATGCGAGAACAACTGCCGGACAGCACCATCGCGGCGCCCTGCGCCGGGGCCAGCACCGCTGCATCATCGATCGGCTCAAGCCAGCCCTTGCGGCGGTACTGGGCAGGCAAGGCCTGCGCGAGGCCAGAGCCACCGGTGACCAGCGCGTGATCGACCAGCGCCTCGGCCAGTACCTCGAGATCCTGCTCATCGAGGCTGTCACAGACCACATGACGAACGTTTTGATGGGCAAGCTCGTCCAGACGCTGACGGGCCTCCTGCGCGCCGCGGCACAGAGTGGCGTGATCGAGCAGCCCCACGCCATGCGGCGTCTGGCGTGACAGCACGCGCACGATGTCGGCATCGGTCATCGGGTTGAGAGGATGATGCTGCATGCCGCTGTCATTGAGCAGGCGGTCGCCGACGAACAGATGGCCCTGATAGACACTGCGTCCGTTGATGGGGAAGGCCGGCACGAAGGCCGTCTGCGTGGCAGACAAGGCCTCCAGCAAGGCATCGGCGACCGGCCCGATATTGCCCTCGGGCGTGGAATCGAACGTCGAGCAGTACTTGAAGAACAGCTGGCGCGCGCCCTGGGCTTTCAGCCATTCAAGCGCCGCGAGAGATTCACTGATCGCCTGATCCACCGGGCAGCTGCGCGACTTGAGCGCGACCACCACGGCGTCGACCTCAGTCAGATCCAGCCCGTTCGCCGCCCCTTCCTGCAGCGCGTCCTGGGGTACCCCGATCACCTGCACGGTGCGCATGCCGGCACGTACCAGGTTGTTGGCAAGATCCGTCGCGCCGGTGAAGTCATCGGCGATTCCGCCCAGTACGATCGGCATCACTGCGCTCCTTCATCATTCGCGGCCGGCAGGCTGAAGCTGCCGAGACGCTGATAGACCTTGATGACGGCCGAGTCGTCCTCGCGCCCGAAACCTGCGCCACTGGCGGCGGTGAACTGCTGCAGGGCACTACCGGCCACCGGCATGGCAAGCTTCAGCTCGCGCCCGGTGCTGTGCACGATGTTCAGGTCCTTGACGAAGATGTCGACGGCCGACAGCGGCGTGTAATCGCCCTTGAGTATGTGCGGCACGCGATTCTCGAACATCCAGGAATTGCCCGCGGAATGGGTGATGACGTCATAGAGGGTGTCGGGGTCGATCCCCATGCTCATGCCCAGCGCCATGGCTTCTGCCGCCGCCGCGATGTGCACGCCAGCGAGATGCTGGTTGACCAGCTTGACGCTCGAGCCCGGGCCGGCGCAGTCGCCCAGCCGATAGACATTGGCTGCCATCGCCGCCAGCACGCGTTCCGCCTTGACGTAAGCCGCTTCACTGCCGGAGGACATCACGGACAGCTCACCACTGCGTGCCTTGACGGTGCCGCCGCTGATCGGGGCGTCGAGCAGCTCCAGCTGCATGCCGTTCAGGCGGGTTTCCAGTTCACGTGCGAAGCTCGGCGCCACGGTGGCGCACTGGATCACCAGGCTACCCGGCGCGAGTCGCTCGGCCAGACCGCCCTCACCCTGCGCCCCGAGCAGCACCTGCTCAACCTGATCGGCATTCACCACGACCAGCACCACCACCTGACACTCGGCCGCCAGTTCCAGCGGCGAGGCAACGGCGCGGCCACCCGCCGCTTCGAACGCCTGACAGGCGGCGGGCGAGATATCACAGCCGATCACGTCCAGGCCTGCTTCCAGCATGGCGCGCGCACTGCCCATTCCCATCGCGCCGAGGCCGACAAGGCCGATCACCGGTGAAGTCGTTGCTGCTGTCATCTCGCATCTCCCGCGGAAGCTGTTCAAGTGCTGATCAAGGCGGCCTCATGCGGCACACCGATCAACACTTCACTGAATGTTAGCGCTACCATGTTAGCGCTAACATCATTAATAGATTAGGCTCCAAGCCACGACAAGCGGCAAATGAGAAAACGCGACATATGTCTAATCCACCATCATCTCCCCGCCGCAACCGCAAGGGTGCCATGCAGCCGACCCTGAATGACGTGGCCCGGGAAGCCGGGGTCTCCTCGATCACCGTCTCGCGCTACTTCAATAGCCCCGACAGCGTGCGCGAAGCGACACGCGTCAAGGTCGAAGCGGCCATCGAGAAGGTCGGCTACGTGCGCAACATGATTGCTGGCAGCCTGGCCTCGGCCTCCAGTCGCGTGATTCCGGTGATCGTGCCCTCGTTGTCCAACGTGGTATTCATCGACGTGATCAAGGGCCTGCAGGACGAATTCGAGGCACACGGCTATCAGCTGCTGCTGGGCAAGACGGATTACGATCTGGCTCGGGAAACCCAGCTGATCCGTACCTTTCTGGGCTGGTCGGCCGCGGGCCTGGTAGTGACGGGGCTGCGCCATGACGATGCGACGCGCCAGATACTGGAGAACTGGAATCAGCCGATCGTTGAGATCATGGAGCTGGGGGAAGGGTTGGATCTGAACGTGGGGATGGATCATGTCGCCGCTGGGCGCGCCATGACCGAGCACCTGCTGGCACGCGGATATCGCACGATCCACTTCGCCGGTGCCGAGCTCGATCGCGACTATCGCGCGGCGATGCGCTATGCCGGGCACCGTGAGGCGCTGGCGGCGGCCGGCATCGAGGACGCCCCCCTACTCGACCTGCCCGTGCGTCAACAGATGACCAGCGGTGCTCAGGCGCTTGAGCGTATCAAAGCGACATTCCCTGACTGCGACGCCATCCACTTCGCCAACGATGACATGGCCTGTGGCGCCATTCTCGCCGCCGCGCGGCTTGGCGTGCGTATCCCGGACGACATCGCCATCGCCGGCTTCAATGGCCTGCCGATCGGGGAGCATGTCACGCCGCGCCTCACCACCATCGTCTCACCGCGGGAGCAGATCGGCCGCATGGCAGCGCGCAAGCTGCTGGCGCGCATCAATGGCGAACCCGTCGGAGAACTGAGCCACGACCTGGGGTTCACGCTGCGGGTCGGTGGCAGCACCTGAGGCCGAAAAGCCTCCCTTTGACGCAGCTCGATTGGCTCACGATTGAGGCTTCTCAACGACGCATTCGCGTCCGTCAGGGCGGGTTGGCGCCCGGCCTGAGCAAAGTTGACGTAAAACGCAAAGTATTCGGCGTCTTCTGATCATCTCGCTGCCCTCAACTTCACGACACTGTGTTCAACAAAGGCGCAGAGGCGATGCGACCGGGACGTGCAGGTTGACGTCTGGTGACATGGCCGCTGCGACTTACCGCAGACAAGTGTTCTGACACGTGAGGCCCGACGATGAATCGTAAGACTATCCTGACATGCGCCATCACTGGCGCGGGTGATACCGCCAGCAAGAACCCGAATGTCCCGGTGACGCCGAAGCAGATCGCCGATGACTGCATCGCGGCCGCCAAGGCCGGTGCCAGCGTGGCCCACATTCACGTTCGTGATCCGGAGACCGGCGGCATCAGCCACTCCACCGAGCACTTCCGTGAAGTCATGGACCGTGTGCGTTCCGCCGACACCGACATCGTCATGAACATCACCGCCGGTGGCGGCGGCGACTGGATTCCGGACGTCAACGACCCGACTCGTGGTGGCCCGGGCACCGACATCCAGACCCCGGCCGAGCGTCACGCGCCGATCCAGGAACTGCTGCCGGAACTGTGCACCCTGGACTGCGGCAGCCTGAACTTCGGCGACATGGTCTACATCAATACCGCCGACTGGCTGCGCGAGCACGCTCGTCTGGTGCAGGCCGCTGGCGTCAAGCCGGAGCTCGAGTGCTTCGATCTGGGCCACGTCTGGTTCGCCCGTCAGCTGCAGCAGGAAGGCCTGCTCGACGACGACCTGCTGTTCCAGCTGTGCCTGGGCATTCCGTGGGGCGCGGAAGCCGACACCGAAACCATGCTGACCATGAAGAACAAGCTGCCGACCAACTCCAACTGGGCCGCCTTCGGCATCGGCCGCATGCAGATGCCGATGGTCGCACAGGCCGTGCTGCTGGGCGGTCACGCTCGCGTCGGTCTCGAAGACAACCTCTATCTGGCCAAGGGCGTGATGGCGACCAATGCCCAGCTGGTCGAGAAGTCCTCCGGCATCATCGAGAACCTGGGTTCCAGCGTGATGACCCCGGCCGAGACGCGTGAATTCCTCAAGCTGCGTGATCCGTCCACCGGCAAGACCGCTGGCGATATCGCCGCACTTGAAACCGCTGGAGGTGTCGCATGAGCCAGTTGTCTGTCGTAGGAACCGGTGTCATCGGCAATGGCTGGATCTCACGCGCACTGGCCAATGGCTGGGATGTGGTCGCCTTTGACCCGGCGCCGGACGCCGAAGCCCGCACCCGCGCCTTCGTCGCAAATGCCTGGCATGCGCTTGAGAAGGATGGCCTGGCAGAAGGAGCCTCCGTCAATCGTCTGCGCTTCGCCGCGACCCTCGAGGAAGCTGTGGTCGGCGCCGATCTGATCCAGGAAAACGTGCCGGAGCGTCTGCCACTCAAGCAGGAAATCCTCAGCGCCATAGACGCGGCGGCCGAAGAACACGTCGTGATCGGCTCTTCCACCTCCGGCTTCAAGCCGACCGATCTGCAACAGGACTGCAAGAAGGCACCGGGCCGCGTCATCGTCGCTCACCCCTTCAACCCGGTCTATCTGCTGCCGCTGGTCGAGCTGGTCGGTGGCGAGCACACCTCACCGGCACTGCTGGAAGGCGCCCGCGATGACTACCAGAAGCTGGCGATGCGTCCGCTGATCGTGCGTCGCGAGATTGAAGGTCACATCGCTGACCGCCTGATGGAAGCGCTGTGGCGTGAAGCCCTGCACCTGGTCAACGACGGCGTCGCCACCACCGAAGAGATCGACGCTGCCGTCGTCTACGGCTGTGGTCTGCGCTGGTCGCTGATGGGCACCTTCCTGACTTTCCACCTGGCAGGCGGCGAGCCGGGCATGCGTCATATGCTCGAGCAGTTCGGCCCGGCCCTGAAACTGCCGTGGACCAAACTCGAAGCGCCGGAGCTGACCGACGAGCTGATCGACAAGGTCGTGGAAGGCTGCGAATACCAGGCTGCGGGCCGCCCGGTTGCCGAGCTGGACCGTCGTCGCGATGAATTCCTGGTCGAGCTCTTGAGCCTGACGCGCAAGTACTGGCCGGAAGCCGAAGGTCTCGAGGGGCGTATCTGATGGACCTACTCGAGATCACGGTACCGCATGAGTGGGTCGACTATAACGGCCACATGAATGATGCCGAGTACGCGCGTGCCTTCTCGATGGCGGTCGAAGCCTTGATGGAGCACGTGGGGCTGGATGCCGAGGGGCGTCGCGAACACGACCTGACCATCTACACCCTGGAGACGCACCTATGCTATCTGGCGGAAACGCATGAAGGTCAGACGCTCAAGGTCAAGGTGCTGCTGCTGGACCATGACGCCAAGCGCCAGCATGTGCTGTTCACCCTGACGGATGCCGACGGCGGCGAGATCGCCACCAGCGAGCAGATGTTGATGGCGATGAGCATCAGCGGCGGTCGTCCGACGCCCTGCCCGGAATCGGTGGCGGAGCGCATTGCCGCCCTGCCCCAGCCGGCAGGCGACGAGGACTGGCCCAAGGCGGCCGGTCGTCGTATCGCCATCCGCCGCAAGACGGCCTGAGACGTGTGACAACCGATGTCCGCTTCGGATAACAAGTCGCTGATTTAGCGTCGAAACCCGCACCCTGCCAGTCTTCTGGCGGGGTGTTATTGTATTGGGACACCCGCCGAGAGCCGACTCATGACCATGACGCCTTCCCCCATCACCTGTCGCGCCTTCATCGATGACTTCGCGCGCGGCATGGATGAAATGGTAGAGATGCCGCTGGCAGACGCCCGCAAGCGCTATGAACAACTGTGCCAGCAACTTGGCGCGCCGCTCGCCGAGGGCGTCACGACCCACGAGAATCACGTCGAGGTCGCTGGCCGGGCGACGCCGCTGCGCCTGCGCCACTTCATCCCGGAGGTGGCACGCAAGGCGGAAGGCAACCTGCCGGCACCGGTGGTGTTTCTGCACGGCGGGGCCTGGCAAATAGGCTCGCCGGAGAGCCATCAGGGCATCGCCTCCAGCCTGGCCGCCCATCTGGGTCGTGAGGTGGTCAGTGTCGATTATCGCCTGCTGCCGGAAGCCAACTATCAGGACGCACTGGCGGATTGCCTGGCGACCATCGAGCACCTCTCCGCCACTGTCGAACCGGTGGCCATCGTCGGTGACAGCGCCGGCGCTCGACTGGCGATGGATGTGGCGCGCCGACTCGATACCGAGATGCCCAACATCGGCCTGCAGGGCACGCGCATGCAAAGCCTCGGCACCCACGGCGCGGAAATGGAGACGGCCCACCATCAGGAACATCCGGCCCCCGAGAAGCCCACAAGCTATGTGCTGGGGCTGATCTACCCGCCGATGGACCCGGTCTTCGTGCTGGCCAAGGAGAACGAGTTCGCGCTGGGTTCGGATGCGCCGCTACTCGGCCGCGATGAAGTGGTCAGCATGTGGCTGACCGTCGCCGAGGGCGACCGCTCCGCCAGCTATTCGCCCTCGCCGGCCCATTCCCAGCAGCCGCCGGCACGCCAGATCGAAGTGCTGGCCGCCGAACATGACCCGCTGACCCAACCGCTGGAGGCAGCGGTGGATGTCTGGCGCTGGCGCGGTGCCGATGTCGGCTATCGCAGTGCAAGCGGCATGGTGCATGCGGCGCTGCATGCACATCATGCGCTCCCCGAGATGCAGCACGCCTGGCAGGCCTTCTGTGAAGCCCTCGATCGGCGTCTGTGCGCCCTGGACTAGCGCAAAACGCCCAGCCACGAAAGTCGTGACTGGGCGTTTGTGTATCTGGTGACAGACATAGCTGGTGACCGACATAGTTGACGGCAGATATAACTGATGAATGAAAGGCCTAGTGATGACCGCTCGAGCGTCAAGCCGTCGCCTAAGTCTTCAGACTCGCCGGTGACATGAAGCGCAGCTCGATGGCGACCGGGCACTGACGGATGCGCTGATGCCACTCCTGCTCCAGCCGCTCCCGCGTCATGTCTTGAGACGAATCGTCCGTCAGTACGACCACGACGATCAGTCTGAAATTGGCCTCCAGGGTCCGGTCCGCCAGCAGCGCTTCGTAGAGCAGACTTTGCAGCACCGTCTGCGCTCTGGCGTAGTGCTTGAGCACTTTCACTTCAATGAACGTGAAGGGGGCACTTTCTCCCTCGAGCAGCGCATCGAAGCAGGCATCGGTCTCGCCGACACGCACATGCCGCGTCATCCCAACGCTAGCACCACCGCCCGCAGTGGAGGACTCCTGCATCTGACACAGCACCGCATCCTTCAGCTGGGTCATCTGCTGGCGATGATGATCCAGATGTTCGGCACGCGATAACGGCGCCTTCTCGTCGGTGCCGTCCTGAGGGCTCAACAGCTGCGCAACATCGGCATCGTCGACAGCGTGCCCACTATACTCATCTGCGGCTGATACCTGAGCCTCGGCGCCTACTCCGCCCTGCTGCCAATCACTCTCCCCCAGCGACTCCTGCACCTCGCGAGTCAGACGCTTCTCCTGCTCGGCTGGCGATAGCGTGCGCATGAAGGAGCGATCCTTGTCGTAATCCCCCGGCGCATACAACTTGCCGTGATGATGGGTCACGAGTCGATAGAACACCGCCAGCACCAGCAGCGGAAACACCACGATGAAACCGATCAACGGCCATCGCTCCGCCACTGTCAGCGTCTCGGCCGCCGAATTCAGCAGCAGACTCGCGAAGCCATAGATCAACGAGATGAACAACGCGATGATCCCCAGCGGGTTCCTCGCCAACTGCCTGGCATATTTCATGAACTGCATACGCGCTCCATTCCTTGGGGCTTACTGAGGGCATCCTCATGCAATGGGGGCGAGCAGCCTGATAATGCAAGAGGACAGCCTCACCACTGCATCACGATGAAGGTCAGGGTCATCACGCCGATGGCGGCCAGCCAGGCGCCCAGCACGCGCTGGGCGATGACGAAAGCCGTCTCGGGGAGCAAACGCCCGGCTAGTGCAAGAACTCCCCAGCCGGCGACAACGATGAGGAGTATGGCCGTCATCACGCCCAGCAGTATTGCCACTGGGGTAGTGGCCACGTCATGACCGACGAACAGCAGGGCGACCACCAGCCCCGACAACACTGCCGGGATACGCGCCATCAGCGCCCTGCCCCACAGCGTGCGCAGCGGTAGATGAATCGACACCAGCAAGGCCACGACGATCGCGAAACCCACGACTCCCATCACCAGGTAATCCGGTGCGAACAGCGCCACCGCGATACCCAGCACCATGGCATTGATCAGACGCAGAACATGGCGCATTACCTCGCAAGCCGTGAAACGACTCTGAGTGGCAACACCGACCAGCCCTGTCGTCAGCAGCAGATAAAGAATCACCGGGCTTCCGGTGGCGGCGCGAACACCCAACAGCCATTGATCCCACATCATCATGCCAGGGCCTCCATCAGGAAGTAGACGCTCAACAGCGCCGTCACTGCGCCCAACACCCGCAGCAACACGCCCTGACGCAAGCGCTCTGCCACTACGCCCACGCCGATACCGGCGGCATGCAGACTGCCGGTGGCCAACATGAAACCCATCGCGAAGGCGAAGGGATCAGGGATCAGAGGTCAGGGGCAATTCCGCCCCGTGGGCGTAGCCATGACAGATCGCGAACACCGAGACCACCAGACAGGCGAGCCACAGCGGCAATGCGACCCGCCACACGATGAAGGCGCCGAGCACCAGCGCGGAAAGCGCGATACCGATCTCGATGCCCGGCAGCGCCAGGCCCACGATGCCGACCACACTGCCCAGCGCCATGATCATCGGGGAGACGACCGGCAGCAGCCAGGTGGCGGGCCCCCCAGAATCACGCCCCACAGGCCCACCGCCACCATGGCCGTGAAATGATCAAGCCCCGTCAGAGGATGCAGGAAGCCTGCAGCAAAGCCACCGACCGAATCGGTATCGACATGGGCATGCGCAGCTCCGGAGAACATGACCAGCAACAGGCCCAGGCGGGAGATGGCTGTCCGCGTGAGTCGCGGCGCCGAAAAGCGGGTGAACGTCATGTGGTAACGATCCTTCGGTAAAAGCATGAAGCCCCGCGGCAATGCAGGTCTCTCGCATGGCCGCAGGGCTTCTTCATACAGCACGCTATTTCATGCAGCTCGTGTGCTCAGGCAGTCCGCGCGAATGTCGGCAAGGTGGCGTGCCAGGCTGCCACTCCAAGCTACCGCCCCAGGCTTTTACTCAACAGCCTGATGAACATCCGCCTCTACTGCTCGCTGGATGCCTGAGACGGGGTCTCTGACGGCTGATCAGACTCCGGGCGATCAGATGTGTCCTTCTCCGGCCCGCCCGGGCCGGGGCCCTGGCCCGGTATGCGCGGCGAGCCGATGCCCATGCTGGCCGTGGTCACGAAGTTGTCCTTGGCGACCACGCCCTTGAGGCACTTGGGCAGATTCGGGAACTCGTCGGTGGCGTGATAATGGTACTCGCCCTCGGGGTGGCGCTCTGTCGGGCCGAAGTGACCATTGCAGCTGTCGAGGTCCGTCGGGACGCTGCCGCCGGAATCCTGAGTGCCGAACATCGGATAGCCATCGAAGGCATAGGCGAACTGGGCGGTATGGCTCTGTGGCAGCTGACAGTGGGCATCGACACCGTGCTCATCATAGAGGGTGTCGATATCGGTCGCCGTGGCATGCCAGTGATACCAGCCACCGGGATCGACATGCCCGCCACAGGTATCCAGCGCCGGCAGGTTGCCGGTATCCAGCACTGACGGGGCGTCAGCGAAGATCGGCACGCCATCCACGGCGAGACCGATCTTGGCAACGGTGCCCAGCGGCGTGGGCTCGTCAGCCTCGACCGGTTCGAGGGGCAGCAGCACGGTCATCTCGACGCTTTCATCCTCGGCCACGTTGAGGCAGTTATTGGCCTCGACCGGCCTCTTGCTCAGGTCCGTCATGATGTGGAGCGTTTCGTCGTCATCATGGAAATGGAAGCCGAGCGTATCGAGCATCTCGAAGAAGGCGCGATCCAGACGATAGAGGCCCGAGTTCTCGCCATCCCAGTCCCAGATGCCGCCCTCGTCATCCAGAGTTGGCGGGCAGAACGGGCCGGTTTTCAGGCCATCCGGCTTGTACTTGACCACCAGACGGGTGCACTGGGTCTGCGTGCCATTTTCCAGCGTACAGCTCACCGTTTCAGGGGCTTTCACCAGCGCGGCCGAGGAGAATTGGCTCGGCACGACTTCAGCGTGAGCCGCGCCGGCCATCAGCATCGCGACCGATGCTGACAGCACAGAAGCGGGAAAGCGTGCCTTGTGCCGCGCGGCAGCTGCACGACTAGGAGGTGTGATGGTCATTCAATGACTCCTGACAGGACGCTTGAACGCCGCGGCAAGCGCAAGATGTCACCGCGACAGAAAGGATGAATCAACCAGAACGCATGAAAAAGAGAGCGCTTCAGTCCAAAAGCCAGCACTGACAAGCGGCGCCACAGACAGCAACGCCCGCCCTCTGATTCCATGCAACATCATCAGAGTGGCGGGCGAAGCATTCACGATGCATGCGGCGCAGACGACTTCAGTCTCAACGTTCCGCTGGGCCACGCGGCAGCTTGGCACCCTCGGGCAAACAGGCAAGACCTTCACCGCCATCGGCCGGCGCGTCACCTGATGCCCCCGGGCCAGGGCCGCTCTCGGGCGAAGCGATGCACTGACCGGGGATCAGATCCTGCTGCCCTTGCACCTGAATCTGACACTGGTCTCCCACCTGCTTGGCGATACATGCCTCCAACGCTTCCTGAGGCGGCTTGCCGCGCGGAGGTTGCTGCGCCGCACTCACGGCACTGACTGCCAGCAGGGCGCCGGTGATGGCAAACATTGCGCCACTGCGGGCGATGGCCTGACTCACGCCAGAGAGACCAGAAAGCTTCATCATGCTCGTTCCTTGTGTATTCGTGCGGATGAACGCAGGGTGCCGCCAGAGTGTGCAGGCAATATGTCAGAAAGCCGCAACCACGCCGACAACCCGGGGCAACCCCAGCACTTACAAGGGCTCTCCCAGCCACACGAGAGAAGCCTTCGGCCTCACGCCTCGTCGTGAGGCTTTTGCCCTTCAGGCCTGCCCTCGGGCGGCCCACCTGCCGGGCGTTCATCTGCCTTGCAGACCGCATCCGGCGAGTCGAGCGCACAGCCAATCTCGCCCTTGAAGCAGCCCAGAATCTCGTTCTTCTCGGCACTGTTGCCGTGATAGTGATAGCCGATCCCTTGAGCGACGTGACCACTGCAGGCATCCAGCTCGGCCTTTTCAGCATCCTCACCGGTCAGCCTGACCAGAATCGGGTAACCGTCCATCGCGAAGCCGATCATCGGGGCATCCGCTTCAGACTTCTCCTGTTTTGGGCTACAGCCATTGGCACCGTGGTAGTGATAGCCCACGTGCAGATTCACATGCCCCCCGCAATCATCGAACGGGGCCAGAGTATGGGCAGCGAGAATCGCATCCTGCGGCGCAGCGGCATCGAATCTGACGCCATTGAAGGCGATACCCCGTGGGCCTGGCGTGCGCCCTGCCGCCTCACCCTGACGGGGGGCAGGCATCAAGGGCAGCACATAGGTGGTCTCGACGACCTCATCCATGTATTCCGTGCGGCATTCCACGCAGTAGTTGTTGTACTCCTCGGCCACATCCGGCCGCGCCGCCCGATCGCACGCGGTCCTGGTATCGGTGACGTGAACCTTGCCGGTGTCCTTGTCGAACAGCTGCCACTCTGGGTCATCATAGAAGGTGGCCAGATTCTCGATGAAGGCACCATCCACGTCGTATTGCGTGCCGTCGCGCACCCAGATACCGCCCTCATCAGCAGTGTCTGAGATATTGCCCGGGCACCAGGGGCCCATCTCATCGGCGGCCAGCGGGTTCTTGAGCGTGATGCTGAAGCACTGGGTCTCGGTGCCGCCGGAAAGCGTGCAATCCACCACCTCGGGGCCTGCCACGACGCTGTCGGCATCGAACATCGTCTTGAGGGTTGCCAGGCGCTCACTCATGTCGGTGCCATGGGCCACGGCGGTGGTGGAGGCCATCAAGGCGATGGCGCTCCCCAATAGCAGCTTGCTTGTCAGATGCATCACTCCCCCCTTGTCATTGCGAAAGTCGCTGTCATGCCTCTGCAGGCCACACTCAGCTGTCACTCACCCGCGGCAAACGCCGGCTGAAACCTCGTACTTCATCCAGCAAAAGACGCACCCTGCCCGACAGCATGGCACCTCAAGGCGTGGATACCCGCCTTCTGGCAGCCTTTCCCATCAGATCACGTTTTTGACACGCGGGTATGACAGCCGCATGAGGACCACCGGCAAAAGCCAGTGGTGAGAGCCGAACGCAGGCAAGGTGGCGCAAGAACTTGCGGCAATTGTTGAAAGCAGCGTCCTTGGCCAGGTCTCAGCGCGTCTGGCGCGGGGAATGCCCGAAGTGGTTGCGGTAGGCACGTGAGAAGCTGGAGCTGGAGGTAAAACCGCTCGACAGCCCGACCGAGAGAATATCGAGGTCGGTTTCCTTGAGCAGATGCCGCGCCCGCTCCAGCCGCAGCCGCAGGTACCAGGCCCGCGGCGAGGTCGACAGCTCCTGTTCGAACAGGCGCTGCAACTGGCGCAGCGAGACGCGACAGCGCTTCGCCAGCTCCTCCAGCGACAAGGGGGTGTCCAGGTTCTGCTCCATCAGGGCGACCGCATCCACCAGCTGGCGCTTGTGGGTGCCCAGGCGGCGCGCCAACGTCATGCGCTGCTGGTCCGTCCGCGTGCGCATGCGGTCGTGTACCAGCTGCTCCGAGACATCCACCGCCAGCGCCGTACCGTGTCGGCGGGCAATCACATCCAGCGCCATGTCCATCGCGGCTGCCCCACCGGCACAGGAAAAGCGCCGCGCGCCCAGCTCGAACAGCTCATCCGAGGTACTGATGGTCGGGAAGCGCTCACGAAACGCCGGCAGGCTTTCCCAGTGCAGCGTGACCCGCTCGCCGTCCAGCAGTCCTGCCGCCGCCAGCAGGAAACAGCCGGTATCCAGGCCGCCCAGCACACAGCCTCCGCCATCGAGACGATGCAGCCAGCCCGTCAAGGCGCGATTGAGGTGCGCCTCGGGCTCGAAACCACTGCATACCGCCAGCGAAGGCAGGGAGCGAATATCGAGAATGCTGTGGTCGGCGACCAGCGTCATGCCACTGGAAGACGTGACCGGCTGGCCATCCTCACTGATGAGCATCCAGCGAAAAAGCGGCTTGCCACTGATGCGATTGGCGATGCGCAGAGGCTCCACGGCCGCGAAGAACGCCATCATCGAGAAGCGTGGCAGCAAGAGAAACCCGATGGTTTCCGGTAGCGGGCCGATGTAATCAAGTCGCATCGTGCAGTGGCTCCAGAGAGTGAGAAGGTGAATCCGTCCTGCCCGGCGGCTGAGCGCAAGCAGCGTCAATGACGTTGTGAGGGCAAGCGTCCGGGGTGCAGGCTCCGCTCACGCCCCTGCATCGCCGGAATGTTATCCCGAAAGCGTCCCACAGACGGCCAACATTGTCGCTTTAAGGCAATAAGTGGTCGCATCACGTCAAGAATATCATTGCATGATTTCTGCCTCTCGGATAGCCACGACGCCACTGCGCGATAGCCCTTGCCAATGAGTCTGCGTGACCGAATGGGCTCGCTGGCGAACGCGCTTTTCTGAAACAGCCAATTTTCCAGAAGCCGTAGCCATAAAAATCAATTCAATTCATAATATATTGTAATGCTTTGAGGGAGTTAGCGTCTTCCCGCGCCGCTCGACAAGCATTCACGTCTTCATCTCGTTGCCTTATCGACAACAATTTTTCGCGACAGATGAACGGTCATTCCGCCGTGACCGCGACAGGGAACGCTGGCCCTACGACCAGCTCGAACAGGAGATATTGCGTGACCCCACCTCAGCCTGACCCCGCCTCACCTGACAATTCCAGTACCAAAAACGCCAGCACCAAAAAAACCACCTCAGACGGCAGCGCCGCGGCAGTCGTCGGTTCTCAGCGCTACCATTCGCCGGACTTGAGCCTGCGCGTCGAGACCTCCGGCCCGCTCAAGGGCATGCACAAGGGCATGACCCTGACCTCCGCCGGCCTGCTGCTGCTTTTCGTTCTCGCCACCGGCCTGGCTCCCGAGCTGTCCTCCAGCCTGTTCGGCGCCGCGCGCGCCTGGATCGAATCCACCTTCGGCACCTATTACCTGGTGACCATCGTCGGTCTGATCGGCCTGTGCATTGCCCTCGTCTTCTCCCCCTGGGGCAAGCTGCGCCTGGGCGCGCCGGATAGCCGCCCCGAATTCACGCGCTTCACCTGGATCTCGATGCTGCTCTCGGCAGGCGTCGGGATCGGCATCCTGTTCTTCGGCGTCGCCGAACCGATGTTCTACTTCGACAACTCCGGCGGCTTCGGCTACCCCAACAATCCGCACGCTGACCTCGCCGGCCATATGGCGATGGATCACGCCCGCGCCGTCGACGCTCTCAAGCAAGCATTCTTCCACTGGGGCCTGCACGGCTGGGCGGTCTATGTCATCGTCGGCATGACGCTGGCCTACTTCGCCTATCGTCGCAATCTGCCGCTGGCACTGCGCTCCGCGCTCTATCCGCTGATCGGTGACCGCATCTATGGCCCCATCGGCCATGCCGTCGACATCATGGGCGTGCTGGGCTGCGTGTTCGGTATCGCCACCTCACTGGGGCTGGGCGTCAGTCAGATCGCCGTCGGCCTCAACCGCCTGACCGGTATCGACTCGGGTATCGGCACCCAGGTCGTGTTGATCGCGGTCATCAGTGTCATCTCCATCGCCTCGGCGGTCTCCGGCGTCCAGCGCGGCATCCGCATCATTTCCGAGCTGAATGTCGGCGTGTCCGTCATCGTGGTCGGCAGCTTCTTGATCGGTGGCCCGACCCTGTGGCTGATCAGCATGTTCGGCGAGACGGTCGTCTCCTACGTGCGTGACGTCATTCCCATGGGGCTGTGGGTCGCGAGCACGCCGGTCGAGCGCGACTGGCAGGATGCCTGGACCATCTTCTACTGGGCATGGTGGCTGGCATGGGCGCCGTTCATCGGTCTGTTCATCGCGCGTATCTCCAAGGGCCGCACCCTGCGTGAGTTCATCCTCGGCGTGCTGATTGCCCCGCCGCTGATCATCTTCATCTGGCAGACCCTGTTCGGCGGCACCGCACTGCATCAGGAGCTGAACGCGGCCATGGGCCCGGGCACCGGCCAGCTGATGGGCATGATTCGCGACTGGAATCTGCCAGAGGCACTATTCGCTACCGCCGATGCGCTGGTGAGCAATGACATTCTCAGTACCGTGCTGACGTCGCTGCTGATCTTCCTGCTGATCAGCTGGTTCGTGACCAGCTCCGACTCCAGCACCCTGGTCATCACCACCATCCTGTCGATGGGTGATGAAAACCCGCTGCCGCGTCACCGCATCTTCTGGGGTGTCTGCATCGGCTCCGTCGCGGCGGTGCTGCTGATGGCAGGCGGACTCAAGGCGCTGCAGACGGTTCTGATGGCTGCCGCCCTGCCGGTCAGCTTCGTGATCCTCGCCATGACGCTTGGCCTGCTGGTCGCGCTGGTCGATGAATCACGCAGCATGATCACGTCGCGTCGTCAGCCGAAGACCGGCCCGCAAGCCACGCCGCGAACGGTCAGCCAGACCAACGCGAGCTAAGGCCTCTGACAGTGATTTCGTGACGCAGGATTCCATGATGCAAGCGTAGAGAAGGCAGCGTGGCGCTCTCGGCACTTGCACCGGAATCACAGGCTCGTTGGCCCGCACTTATCAGAATGCGTGTGACCACAGCATCATCAATGCCCGCTCAGGCCAACACCTGAGCGGGCATTGTCATTTCTGGCGTCTTTTGCATGCTCCTCACGTCGTGTTGTGGCAAGCAGGCGTCGCTTGCCTCCAACGTCCCCACACCGCACCTGACTAGTCTGGAAAGGCGCACCCCTCGGCCTTACAGCCGGTTGCGCTGCTGACAGGAGGCAGACAGCAAAAGCGCCCAGCCAGGCACGCATGACGCACTCTGCGCTCTCGAGATTGGCCATCCCCGGCCTTGGCCTGATCGAGAACCCCATCCCCCACTTTAGCCACTGGCTTAGCCCCTACCGCTTTCGCACTCAAGGCCTCAAGGCACTCAGGCTGCAGCAGGAGCGACGCTCAAACAGTAATTAGAACGACAGCTCGAACAGCATTAGAACGACAGCTCACACAACAACTACAACAATTCAGGAGTCTTCTCATGGCAGCGACAGACCATGATCCGCTCGGTGATCCCGCACCACACCCTTCGCAGAACAATGCCCTCACGGCACATATCCAGGTGGAAACCAGTGGCCCGCTCAAGGGCATGCACAAGGGCATGACCCTGACCTCGGCCGGCCTGTTGCTGGCGTTCGTCGTCGGGGCTGGCCTCTCTCCCGATGGGGCAGCCGCCATCTTCGGTGCCGCGCGCAGCTGGATCGAACATACCTTCGGCACCTACTACCTGGTGCTGGTGGTCGCGATGATCGCCCTGTCGCTGGTACTGGTGTGCTCACCGTGGGGCAGCCTGCGCCTCGGCCCCAAGGACAGTGTCCCGGAATTCTCGCGCTTCACCTGGATCTCGATGTTGCTATCGGCAGGTGTCGGCATCGGCGTGCTGTTCTTCGGTGTCGCGGAGCCGATGTTCTATTTCGACAACTCCGGTGGCTTCGGTTACCCCAACAACCCGCATGCGGATCTGGCCGGCGCGACCGCCATGGATCACGCCCGCGCCGTCGAGGCGCTCAAGGTGGCCTTCTTCCACTGGGGGCTGCATGGCTGGGCGATCTACGGCATGGTCGGCATGACACTGGCCTACTTCGCCTATCGCAAGAAACTGCCGCTGGCGCTGCGTTCAGCGCTCTATCCGCTGATCGGTGATCGCATCTACGGCCCGATCGGCCATGCCGTCGACATCATGGGCGTGCTGGGCTGCGTGTTCGGTATCGCCACATCGCTGGGGCTGGGCGTCAGCCAGATCGCGGTGGGCCTCAATCGCCTCACCGGTCTGGATGCCGGCATCGGCACCCAGCTGGCGCTGATCGTCGCGATCAGTGCGATCTCGATCGCCTCGGCGGTCTCCGGCATCAAGCGCGGAATTCGCTTCATCTCCGAGCTGAACATCGGCGTGTCGGTCCTCGTGGTCGGCAGCTTCCTGATCGGTGGCCCGACGCTGTGGCTGATCTCGCTGTTCGGCGAGACGCTGCTGGCCTATCTGCGCGATGTGGTGCCAATGGGACTGTGGGTCGCCGAGACCGCGGGAGAAAACAGCTGGCAGGTCGGCTGGACCATCTTCTACTGGGCCTGGTGGCTGGCGTGGGCGCCGTTCATCGGGCTGTTCATCGCCCGCATCTCCAAGGGCCGCACCCTGCGTGAATTCATTCTGGGCGTGCTGATCGCCCCGCCGCTGATCATCTTCATCTGGCAGGCGCTGTTCGGCGGTACTGGCCTGTATCAGGAGCTGACGGCCAGCATGGGGGCCGGCAGCGGCGAGCTGATGACGCTGGTGCGCAACTGGAATCTGCCCGAAGCGCTGTTCGCCACCGCCGATGCCCTGGCGGGCAACAGCGTGCTGAGCGTCATCCTGTCGTCTCTACTGATCTTCCTGTTGATCAGCTGGTTCGTCACCAGCTCGGATTCCAGCACCCTGGTAGTCACGACCATCCTGTCGCTGGGCGATGAAGAACCGCTGGCGCGCCACCGCATCTTCTGGGGCATCTGCATCGGGCTAGTGGCCGGTACGTTGCTGATGGCGGGCGGGCTCAAGGCGCTACAGACCATCCTGATGGCCGCCGCCCTGCCGATGAGCTTCGTGATCTTGGCGATGACGCTGGGCCTTCTGGTGGCGCTATGTCAGGAATCCGGCATCGCCCTCATGAAGCTCGGCAAGCCGAAGCCGGACAGAAGCCAGGCCTGAGCTCGAGGCTGAGAGTAAGCCTGAACCTGTGTCAGCCCCCATATAAAGCCTCACTGGCATGACATGCTCTGCCAGACCGGTCCTGCCCACCCCCACTCGCCGAGCCATCCCGTCACAGGGGCGGCTCGGCGAGTCGCGTTGGGCAACACATCAAGCTCATGCCTGCCGATATCGCGCTGGAGTGGGCCGTCATGTCGCAACAAGCCAATTAGTTGTCGTGCATATCCAAAACTGCTTACCCAGTACGGATAGTCTTATGAGGTCCTTGCCATTCACAGGAGCTCAGCATCGGCCTCTTCAACGCGTCACCTCATCCCCGCATCACGTTGCCAGCCACGACAATAACAACACCAGGACTCGCACAATGACCCACCACTCGCCCTCTGCACAGCCTGCTTCTGATCAATCCGCGTCTGAACAGTCCGTCTCTGGACAGTCCAATCATGAACAACAGAACACGCACTCCGCTGACGACATCTGCGGGCTGGGAAACTCGACCTGTGGCAAGGAGCAGTACCTGACCTCGATCGCGACCGTCTGCGTGATCGCGCTGCTGATCGGTGCCGCCGCCCTGTTTCCCCAAGGATTTCTGGCCAGTCTCGACCTTATCAAGGGCTCGGTGATCGGCAACTTCGGCTTCCTGTTCACCTGGCCGGCCTTTGCCGTCTCGCTGCTGCTGGTCGCGGTCTGCTTTACCCCGCTGGGCAAGCTGCGCTTCGGCGAAGGCGACCCTGAATTCCATACCCTGAGCTGGATGGGCATGCTGTTCGCCACCGGCATGGGCATCGGCCTGCTCACCTGGGGCGTGCTGGAACCCAAATATCACACCGATGCCGGCCTGAGCACCGACATGGCGCTGCTCAACGCCTTCAATCACTGGGGCCTGCTGGCCTGGGCCGGTTATCTGGCCATCGGCGCGCTCTTCGCCCACGCCATGTACAACATGAAGATGGCCAAGCCCGCCGAAGAACTGCTGGGCAACGGCCTGTGGAGCAAGCTGAACCTGATCAGCCTCGTCGTTTCCACCGTCATCGGCCTGTCGCTGTCCTTCACCTACGCGACCACCCCGATCCAGCAGGGGCTGGTCAAGCTGGTCGGCATCGAGTTCAGCCCGACCCTGATCATCTGCGTGCTGGCCGTGTGCGCCATCATCTCCTCCGCCTCGGGCCTCAAGCGCGGCATCAAGTGGCTGAGCAACTACAACACCCTGTTCGCGATCATCCTGATGCTCGGCGTGCTGGTGCTGACCGTGCCCGGCGATATCCTCTCCACCTTCGTGCGCCTGGTGCCGGAATACCTGCTCAAGTACCCCGCGATGGCCACCGATATCGGCCTGGGCGACCCAGAGCGCAAGACATGGCTGACAGACTGGCTATATGCCTTCGAGGCGGCATGGTATGGCTGGTTCATCTTCACCGGCGTCTTCATCGCCCGCATTTCCAAGGGCCGTACCCTGCGTGGCATGGTGCTGGGCGTGATGCTGGTGCCGACCCTGTTCTCGTGCCTGTGGTTCGTGGTCTTCGGGCTCGGCAGTCTGAGCCTGGGCGTCGATGACGTGTTCAAGCTGATCGACACCATCGACAGCAGCGGCCTGCTGTCCCTGATCCTGACGCTCAACATCCTGCTGTTCTTCATCACCAGCGCCGACTCCGCAGGCCTGGTGTGCGAGATGCTGACCGTCAAACGCTCACGCGCCTTCTGGATCGTCTCCATGGCGGCACTGGCCGTCGTGGTCAGCTGGCTGGGCGGCGATGTCTACAAGACCCTGCTGAGCCTGATCTCGGTCGCCGCCATCCCGGTCGCCTTCGGTATCTTCGCGCTGGTGATCGCCTTCGTGATCCGTGTACGCCGTGATCGCGCCACCCGCACCATCCCGGCAGCGGCGCCACTCACCCAGCGCTGAACCGCCATGGCGTGAGAGGCATCGCAGCGCGCACTGACGCAATGCAGTCTGTCCAAAACAACGGCCCTGCCCTCTAACGAGGTGCAGGGCCGTGTCACGTCTGCTGCAGACCCTTTCCCTCCCCCGACGCTCACGCGCCCTTGTCGGCATACGCTCTAGCAGACCACTATGCTGTCAGTAACAGGTTGACCGTCTCTGCGAACAAGACGGCTCAAGCAGACCGAGCCCAGCGGTGACACCCGACAGTGTGACGGACCACAGGAGCGACGCATGCCAGCCAGTTTCCACGACCACCTCAGCCGTCAGATCAATGAGCTGCATGAAGAAGGTCTCTACAAGCAGGAGCGCGAGATCACCTCGCCCCAGTGTGCCAGCCTGCGGGTCGCGGGCGGGGGTGAACACGAGGGGCAAGGGTCGGAGGTGATCAACTTCTGTGCCAACAACTACCTGGGCCTGGCCGATAGCCCCGAGCTGATCGCGGCCGCGCAACAGGCGCTGGAGCGTGACGGCTTCGGCATGGCCTCGGTGCGCTTCATCTGCGGCACTCACCATCAGCATCGCGTGCTGGAAAAACGCCTCGCAGCCTTTCTCGGCATGGACGATGCCATCCTCTATTCCTCGTGTTTCGACGCCAATGGCGGCCTGTTCGAGACACTCTTCGGCCCTGAAGACGCCATCATTTCCGATGCGCTCAATCACGCCTCCATCATCGATGGCGTGCGTCTGTGCAAGGCAAGCCGCTATCGCTATGCCAACAATGACATGCGCGAACTCGAGGCCCGTCTCAAGGAAGCGGACGCCGCCGGTGCACGCTTCAAGTTGATCGCCACCGACGGTGTCTTCTCGATGGATGGCGTGATCGCCAACCTCAAGGGCATCTGCGAGCTCGCCATACGCTACGATGCGCTGGTGATGGTGGATGACTCCCACGCCACCGGCTTCGTGGGGGCCAACGGGCGTGGCAGCCACGAATACCATGACGTGATGGATCAGGTCGACATCATCACCACCACCTTCGGCAAGGCACTGGGCGGGGCCTCGGGCGGCGTGACGGCCGCGCGCGGGCCCATCGTCGAGTGGCTGCGCCAGCGCTCGCGCCCTTATCTGTTCTCCAACTCGCTGGCACCGCCCATCGTGGCGGCGACTCTCAAGGCACTGGACAAGGTCGAGGACAGCGCCGAGGCGCGCCGTAAGCTTTGGGAGAACGTCGAACGCTTTCGTCATGGCATGCAGGAGGTCGGCTTCACCCTCGCGGGTGCCGGTCACGCCATCATTCCGGTGATGATCGGCGATGCACGCTTGGCGGGCGACTTCGCCAATCGCCTGCTGGAGGCCGGCATCTACGTGATCGGGTTTTCCTACCCGGTGGTGCCCAAGGGACAGGCGCGCATTCGCATCCAGATTTCGGCGGCGCATACCCCGGAGCAGATCGAGACGGCCATTGCCGCCTTCACGCGCATCGGGGGCGAGATGGGCGTGATCGAGTCCACGACGGGAGGTGATGCATGAAGGCGCTGGCTAAGCTCAAGGCCGAACCCGGCATCTGGATGACCGAGACGGCCGTGCCGGAAATCGGCCACAACGATGTGCTGATCAAGATCCGCAAGACCGCGATCTGCGGCACGGACATGCACATCTATCAATGGGATGAGTGGTCGCAGGCGACCGTGCCGGTGCCGATGGTCACCGGTCATGAGTATGCGGGGGAGATCGTCGCACTGGGCAGCGAGGTGCGTGGCTACGAGATCGGCGACCGTGTCTCAGGCGAAGGGCACATCACCTGCGGCCATTGCCGCAACTGCCGCGCGGGGCGTCGCCATATATGCCGCAATACCGAAGGCGTGGGCGTCAACCGTCCCGGCGCCTTCGCCGAATACCTCGCCCTGCCCGCCTATAACCTCTTCAAGCTGCCAGATGAAATCAGCGATGACCTGGCGGCCATCTTCGACCCCTTCGGCAATGCCGTGCATACGGCGCTGGCGTTCGATGTGGTCGGCGAGGACGTGTTGATCACCGGCGCCGGGCCCATCGGCATCATGGCGGCAGCGGTCATCCGCCATATCGGGGCTCGCCACGTGGTAATCACCGACGTGAATGACTATCGGCTGGCACTGGCCGAGCAGATGGGCGCGACGCGTACCGTCAATGTCAGCCGCGAATCCCTGCAGGAGGTGATGGCGGAGCTCGACATGCATGAAGGTTTCGATGTGGTGCTGGAAATGTCCGGCGTGCCTTCCGCCGTCGAGCAGATGCTCGACGTCATCAATCATGGCGGCAAGATCGCCATGCTGGGCATTCCGCCCGGCGAGATGGCCATCGACTGGACCAAGGTCATCTTCAAGGGACTGACCATCAAGGGCATCTATGGCCGCGAGATGTTCGAGACCTGGTACAAGATGGCCAGCCTGATCCAGTCAGGGCTGGATCTCTCGCCCATCATCACCCATCGCCTGGGCGTCGCAGACTTTCAAGAGGGCTTCGAGATCATGGGCTCCGGTCAGTCGGGCAAGGTGGTGCTCGACTGGGGCTGAGGGCGCTTGCGCGATTCAGTCTCCACACAAGTCAGTCGCCGGCGCGCGCGGCAACAGCCCGAAGGCCTCGCCCATGCCGGGGGCGGCAAGGCGCTCGAGGAACCACTTGAGCGCCTTGCCATGTCGACCACTGCGCCAGGCGAGCGAGAGATCGATCGGCGCGCGCGCCGTCTCCAGCTGCAGCAGTGCCAGACTGCCCTCCTCCAACTGGCGATGGATTCGATGCAGCGGCAGATAGCCGACCCCCAGCCCCTTGCGCTGGACCTCGATCTTCTGCGCCGTGGTCTTGACGATGATCTGGCTGCGGCCATCCAGCAAGCCGGAAGAATGGCCGGGCAGGCTGCGCGAACTGTCCGCCACGATCACGGTGGGATATTCCTGCAGCGCCTCGATGGCAATCGGCTCCGCCATCCGGGTCAGCGGATGATCTGCCGCCACGGCGAAGACCGGTTCTATTGCGCCGAACCGCCGGCACGCAAGCCCAGACACCGGTGGCTCGCCAGGCGCGCCGATCACCAAATCACAGCGATTGTCGTGCAGCGCATCCCAGGCCCCCGCCATCACCTCCTCACTCAACACCACCCGCGTGCGCGGCTGGATGGCCTGGAATTCCTCCAACAGCGGATAGAGCGCGTCCGGATCAAGAATGGTATCGACGCAGATACGCAGCTCGACCTCCCAGCCGGCTCCCGCCTGACGCGCCAGCGCCGTCATCTCCTCGGTGGCCAGCAGAATGCGCCGCCCATGCGCCAGCACCAGGTGGCCCGCATCGGTCAGCTCGGCCTTGCGGCGCGAGCGATCGAACAGCGGCACGCCCAGCTCTTCCTCCAGCTTCTGGACCGAATAGGAAATCGCCGAGGGCACGCGATGCAGTGTCTCGGCGGCCGCGGCGAAACTGCCGCGCCGCTCGATGGCATCCAGCACGCGCAGGGCGTCGAGTGTGATGGGTGAGACCATGATTCAAAAATTCTGATCATTGAGACCAGAATCCTCCGTTATTTTTTTGATAAGCCACATTCTATAGTAGCTCTATCGATCAAACACACTGATCTGAAAGACCTCATATCCCTGATCAAGGGAGCCACACATGTTCAAGTCTGCCCTCTCTCGCCTGATGACCACCGATTCCAGCCTCGCAAGCCTGGTGCTGCGCGTCCCAACCGGCATCATCTTCATGGCCCACGGTTCACAGAAACTGTTCGGCGCCTTCGGCGGCTACGGTCTGGAAGGCACCGGTCAGTGGATGGCCTCCATCGGTATCGAGCCCGGCTATCTGATGGCGCTGCTGTCCGGCAGCGGCGAGTTCTTCGGCGGACTGGCGATCCTGATCGGCTTGCTGACACGTCCGGCGGCTGCCGTGCTGGCCTTCACCATGCTGGTCGCCATCCTGACCGTGCATATCGGCAATGGGCTGTTCGCGAGCAACAATGGCTACGAATACGCGCTGGCACTGCTGACCATCGCGGCGAGCCTGGTGATCACCGGCGGCGGCAAGCTGTCACTCGACCGTCTGCTGAGCCCGGCCAGGCACGATTCATAAGCCTGCTGAAGGCTGGCTATTCATCACTCAATGCGCGCCCGCACAGTCTCAGGAGGTTGCCATGCTCACGTTACGCCCCGGCAATGAGCGCGGCCATGCCAGGTTCGCCTGGCTGGAGAGCCGCCATAGCTTCTCCTTCGCCAGCTACTACGACCCGGCTCACATGGGCGTCTCCGTGCTGCGCGTGATCAACGATGACCGCGTGGCGCCGGGCGCGGGCTTCGATCCGCACTCGCACAGCGACATGGAAATCATCAGCTATGTGCTGTCAGGCAGCATCGAGCACCGCGACAGCATGGGCTCACGACACACCCTGGGGGTCGGCGAAGTCCAGCTGATGAGTGCGGGGACGGGCATCGAGCACAGCGAGTACAACGCCTCGTCCCGCGAGCCACTGCGTTTTCTGCAGATCTGGATCACGCCACAGGCCAAGGGGCTGCCGCCGCGCTATCAGCAGCAGCCCTTCGCCGCCCGCGACGGCCTTACCCTGTTGATCGCACCACCGGCGCAAGCCGCGCCTGGGGTGCTGACCATCAATCAGGATGCCCGGATGTATCGCATCGGCCTGCAAGGAGATGACGAGCAGCGCACAGCACTGGAACTGCCGCTGGACGCAAGGCGCCGCTACTATCTGCACGTGATCGAAGGGTCCACGCGCTTGAGCGCGGAGGATGCGCATAGTGTCTCGCTTGGCGCAGGCGACGCCGTGACGCTGGATCAAGCATCACGGCTCGCGCTGAGCGAAGCCCACCGGCTGCATGCCCTGCTGTTCGACCTGCCCACCTGAGCCGTTGATGCTGACCAATTCCTGATAGCCAAAAAAGACGCCGCCTCCCTGCCCAGTCGATACGGGTGAGGAGGCGGCGTCTTTCTGTCTGTCATTGCCAGCACGCAGCGGCTCACAAAGCGCTCCACAGAACGACACATGGAGCGATCCCCGAAGTGACTCACGGAGTGAACCATGGAACGACGCAACCCGCACAAAGTCACATGGTAGAGTAAGACCTGCAGCGCGAAATATGAGCTTGGCAGCCATTGCCGACACCTTCAGATGACGGAGACAGCGCCATGACGAATGAGACCATCATCGCCGCCGAGCCGCCTGAGACACTCAGGCTGCCAGCACCGGATCAGGTAGCGCAGACGGGCGATGGCAGCCGTCCACACCAGGAGGCCCTCGACGCCCATGCCGAGGACTACTCGGAGGCCGGCTTCTGGCGCAAGGTGAGCGGCGCCGCCAGAAAGGCCGGCAAGCGCGTGCTCAACCCCGCATTTCGCATGTATTTTGCCGCCCAGGACCCCGATACGCCTCTCTGGGCGCGCACCACCATCTATGGGGCGCTGGGCTATTTCATCTCGCCCATCGACGGCCTGCCCGACTTCACGCCACTGCTTGGCTACACCGATGACCTGACGCTGATGGCGGGTGCCGTCGCCATCGTCGCCGCGCATATCAAGCCGGAACATTCCACGCGCGCGGAGACGACGCTCAAGCGCTGGTTCGATTGAGCTGGCGCCTCTTGCGACTCTTCACATATACAAATGCAACAATATTAAACAAAAGTTAACAATGGTTGAAAGGCGTTGTCTGGCCCGTGTTTAGCCTTGTGACATGCGCATGTTACGGTGAGCGACAACTTCGCCACGCCCGAGAATTCGTCATATGCCCGTCACTCGAATGCCCATGCCATTGATGAAACTCGCTAGCGCGGGCATTGCCCTCATGGTGCTGGCCGGCTGCGTGTCGCGCGCGCAGATCGATGTCCCGAAGGTCACGCCGGTGGAGGCGCAGGCCTACCAGCACAAGGTGTTCTATTCCGACGTCTATTACAGCCAGCCACAGGCCAACCTGTTTTCCGGCGCAGCCCAACAGGCCATGCAACCACTGGGCAACATCAAGCTGTCGCGCATCTGTTCACCGGCAATGACCCACTTCAATCAATTGCTGCGTGAGCAACTGCCCGCGTCTTCGCGCATCACGCATGATGCACGTGCCAGCGACTACCGCCTGCAGGTGGAAATCCAGGCCCATGAGAATCGTGGCCCTGTCTATCTTGATTACCTGATCGCCCAGAACCTGACCAAGAATCTGCTGACCTTCGGTGTCGCCAATGAAGATTTCGATATCATTGCCGATTTCGATGTCCAGTATCGTCTCTACGACAAGAACGAGCAGTTGCTGTTCAGCAAGGATTACGCCGTTCAGGACTCCGTGCCGCACCAGGCAGGCAACTTCGACTTCGGTGATCGCATCTTCCTGCCGGCCCAGAACATGATGAAGAAGTACCTGCTGCTGACGATGAATGACTTCTTCGTCAACGCCAGTCGCCCGAGCCCTGAACTTGCCGCCGTGCTCAGCGATAGCTGACGGCGAGGCAAATCCAGCACGCACGAGCTCATGACAACCGTAAACACGACAACGCCTCGTCAGCCATGCTGACGAGGCGTTGTCGTGTTTCAGGCCCCTTCATCCCTTCGCTATTGCCCTCGAGACTTGCACATCGTGTACCGCGCGGCATTCAGCACGATCGCGAGCAGAATGAAGACATCAGTTCAGGACTCAAAAGGCGTCATTGACTTGTCTGTTCCGTCTGCTTCGCCTGCGCGTCTCTTGAGGTGTCCTTGCGCAGCCCGAGTGGCATGCGCAGCAACACATCCGGGCGATTCTGCGCCAGGCTCAGCACCGTGATCGCGAGCAGAATCAGCACCATGCCACCTATCTGCATGGCATCCAGCCCCTGTCCCAGAATCAACAGGCCGTAGAGAGTGGCAGTGATCGGCTCGATCATGGCGACGATGGAGGCGACCGAGGGCAAGCTATGACGCAGCCCGGCAATATAGCAATAGAAGGACAGGCCACCGCCCACCAGCCCGAACAGGATGAAGACCCACCACTCATCGGCGAAGGGCACCGCAATCGCCTGTCCCATGTCCGTGAACGGCACCATGATCAAGGTGCTCAAGCCCAGCGCGATGGCCAGGATGCCCGGCACACTGCCATGCCGCGAAGCGGACTTGAAGGCAAAGATGAACACGGCATAAGACACGCCCGCCAACAAGCCAAAGGCGATGCCCAATGGGGTGACAGAGGCAGAGCCGGATTGCAGCACGCCTGTCAGCAATACGATGCCGATCATCACCACCACGATCGACCCCAACTTGACCGGCGTCGGTTTCTCGACCCGCGCCAGGAAAGAGGCGATATAGACAAAGATGGGCGCGCTGTACATCAGCGTGGCAGCCACCGCGACGCTGCTTTCATTGACGCTCTTGAAATAGAACATGAAATTGCCGGCGACACCCAGCCCCGCCAGCAATGACCACCCCAACAGACCACGCGTGGAGTCGGCCGGGCGCTTGTGATAGCCCAGCAGAAACATCCAGCCCAGCATGCAGATGAACCCCACCATGGCGCGCCAGAACGAAATGACTTCGGCCTGCCAGCCCCACGACATCAACTGACTTCCCAGCCCACCGGTAATCCCCCACTGGAGGGCTGCCAGAATGACCAATAACGTGCCCCATTGTGCCATGCGCTCTCCATAGACGTGATTGATTGAGGAAAGACAGCGTAACAAGACACGCCCACACCCTGTAAATATACACAGCCGGCTTATTTGTACTTTCTTTTATTTAAATGGCATCCAATTGTTATTCACAATCAGCCAACGAAAGTTAAACTTGAAAACCTGTCGCCAATGCATGACAGACATGACGGCTACTAGTGACTTGTCACTGAATCGTGCGCGACTTCTTGAATAATCAGTGGATATATCCTTGTCTGAACAGGTCTTGATTTTGCCCATCATCTCGAGACAATGACGACCACCAGAAAGAGGGGATTCACGCAAGCCAGCAAGGCGTGAGCCGCCCTTATGGACCGCAAGACACCCCCACCCGACCAGCTTCTTGTTCGCCATTCCTCCTTCTATTGGGGCGCTTGGGGCACGTGAAGCGCGTGACATGCAGATGTCATTGGCCGGACACCCTTCCTGTCACGCTCAGAAAACAGACGCCTCTCACCCGGTAAACTGCCGCCTTTTAGTCTAATAAGCTGACCTGCTGCGCGTGATGAGTAGGCTGAGACACCTCACAGAGTCATTGACTATCAATGAGTTGGCGCAAATAAACCTCGTGATCATCACTGGTAATACCAGATGACCTCAAGTAGCAGAAACAAATGGACTCTCTTACCTTGAGCTAGCGTCAGGTGCGACATAATCACGCACCCACCAACAACAAAGACTTATAAAACGACGTTCGCCACGCAACATAGGGAGTGTGCTGCAAATGAATCAGTCGCTATTGGCACTATTGGCCTTCGTGCCATTGCTGCTCGCCGGGGTGCTGTTGATCGGCTTTCGCATGGCCGCCCGCCTCGCCATGCCCATCGTCTTCGTGGTCACTGCACTGATCGCCCTGCTGGCCTGGGACATGACCTTCACTCGTGTCCTGGCCTCGTCCCTACAGGGGCTGATACTGACGGTCGCGATCCTGTGGATCATCTTCGGCGCCCTGCTGCTGCTCAATACCCTCAAGCATTCCGGCGGCATTGCCGCGATACGCAACGGCTTCTCCGGCATCAGCCCGGACCGCCGCGTACAGGCCATCATCGTCGCCTGGCTGTTCGGCTGCTTCATCGAAGGTGCCTCCGGCTTCGGCACCCCTGCCGCCGTCGCCGCCCCCTTGATGGTGGCGCTGGGCTTCCCGGCCCTGGCGGCGGTCGTGGTGGGCATGATGGTGCAATCGACGCCGGTCTCCTTCGGTGCGGTCGGCACGCCCATCGTAGTCGGGGTCTCCGGTGGCCTCGACAAGGCCGGTGTCAGCGAGACACTGGCCGCGAATGGCTCGAGCTGGGACGCCTACTTCCAGCTGGTGACCTCTGAGGTCGCCATCACCCACGGCATCATCGGGATCTGCATGCCGTTGATCATGGTCGCGGTAATGGTGCGTTTCTTCGGCGCCAATCGCTCCTGGCGTGAAGGGCTGGAGGTCGCGCCCTTCGCGCTGTTCGCCGGTGTCTGCTTCGTGGTGCCTTACGTACTGGCGGGCATGCTGCTGGGGCCGGAATTCCCGTCGATGATCGGCGCCATGGTGGGGCTCGCCATCGTGGTACCCGCAGCGCGCAAGGGCTTTCTGCTGCCCAGCCGGACCTGGGACTTCCCGAACGCAGACAACTGGCCCGCAGAGTGGATCGGCAAGCTGGACATGACACTTGAGCCCGTCGAGGGCCGCAAGCCGCTCTCGGTCGGCATGGGGTGGCTGCCGTATGTGCTGCTCGCGGTGCTGCTGGTGATGTCGCGCGTCATCGCGCCGATCAAGGAGGCGCTGACCTCATGGAGCTTCGGCTGGAGCGGCATTCTCGGGGAGGCTGACATCTCCGGCAGCCTGCAGCCCTTGTACCTGCCCGGCGGTATCCTGGTGGTCGTGGTACTGCTGACCATCGTGCTGCACCGCATGCGCATGCGAGACGTCAGTGCTGCCGTCAGCGAATCCAGCCGCACCATCCTCGGCGCAGGCTTCGTGCTGCTGTTCACGATTCCGATGGTGCGTATCCTGATCAATTCCGGCGTCAACGAGGCGGATCTGGTGTCGATGCCGGTGGCGATGGCGCAGTTCATCGCCGATAGCGTGGGCGATATCTATCCGCTGTTCGCGCCGAGTGTCGGTGCCCTCGGGGCCTTCATCGCCGGCTCCAACACCGTCTCCAACCTGATGCTGGCCGATTTCCAGTTCAACGTCGCCCAGGCCTTGGGCATCTCCAGCACCATGATGGTCGCCCTCCAGGCGGTCGGCGCGGCTGCCGGCAACATGATCGCCATCCACAACGTGGTAGCCGCCTCGGCCACCGTCGGCCTCCTGGGTCGCGAAGGCGTCACGCTTCGCAAGACGATCCTGCCGACGCTCTACTACGTGATCTTCGCTGGCATCATCGGCATGATCGCCTTCCACGGCCTGGGGGTGGTCGATGGCTTGATGAGCTGACAGCGCGCCTCGTATCACTCTGGCAAACGACAGCAGGCCCGCATTGTGTGCGGGCCTGCTGTCGTGTGGAGATCATCAACAGAATATTGAATGTGTTTACTCCAGGGGCCTGTTTATCAACAAGGCACGGCGTAATAAATTGCCCAACATCGCCGAAACGGCAGCCTTCATGTCGCAAGTTTCTGGAGCAGACATCCCATGACCCATTCTGTATTGCACCCTACCCGACTACAGCAGACCCGGTTGCAGCAGGCCCGCGAGCTTGAACTTCCTTCCCGCGAGGCCATGCTGCGGCGCGCCCCCTCCGTCCAGCAATTCTGGGACAGCCATCGTCAGCTGCTGAGTGACGCCTGGCGTGAATGGGAAGCCGTCGAGCAAGACGACCTCGCCATCCTCGATAGTGGATTGATCGACGAAGCGCTGCGCACTGCCGTCAAGCAGGCGTGGGAAAATCCCGAGCGCGAGACGGACGTCAAGGCGCTGATGACAGAAGTCGCCACTAACGTCTATCAGTTCCAGCTCTTCGATGTCGAGCGCATTGCTGATCTGCGCAACATGCTGGAACAGGCATGGGACGCCGGTATTCCGTTGCGCCCGCCCTACGGCATCGTGCTCAATCGACGCGGCGCCATGCTCGACCGTCGCTCAGAGGGTTATCTGGCGGCACCGAGTTTCCAGGCGTTCTATCAGCAGCTGGTGGACACCTACATGCGCCCGATCTCGCGGCTGCTGTTCCCGGAAATCATCGGCTACGACAGCCAGTCCTTCGGCTTCTCGATCCACTATCAGCCCACCACGGACGCCTCGATTCGGCCGCATACCGATGCCTCGTCCGTGACTCTCAACATCAACATGAACCTGCCCGACGAGACCTTCGAGGGCTCTGAGCTGGACGTCCTGGACGCCGCGAGCGGCGACGCAGTGCGCTTCTCGTTCACGCCCGGCTCGGCCATGCTGCATCGCGGTAATGTGCCGCATGCCGCGCAGCCGATCACCAGCGGCCAGCGCTCCAACCTGGTGCTGTGGCTGTATGGTGAGCGAGGCCAGATACCGCCACAGGGCGCCCAGCGTCGGGCGATACCTGCCAGAGACCGCTGGGTCGCCTCGAGCTCCGAACAGGATGATTTCGCACCGTTCTGATGGCCAGCGTGCTTTACTGGTAAACATTAGTGAGCAACAACGACAAAGGGGGTCTTTGATAGGCCCCCTTTGTCGTTGTCATGCGCTCGATAACGCCGCTCAATCATCCGCTCATGACCACCTGATCATGGCCTCGCCTGCCATGACGGGAAAGCCGAGCAGGTCACGAAGGGACGCGGCATCCGGCGAGAGAGTCAGCCAGCTCACGGCGGCGATATTGAGCAGTACCGCACACCAGAACACGAACTGGTAGCTTGTCTTGCGCGTCTTGTGACGCAGGCTCTGCTGGGCGATCAGCGCCCCCGGCCAGCCACACAGCAGCTCCATGAAGTGCAAGGTATCCTCGCGAACTCTCTGTTCACTCTCAGCAGCGGCCAGTTTATCTACCCGATACGCCATGTACGCCACCAGGCTCATGCCCAGATACGCTGCAGGCAACATCCATGGCAGACGCTCCTGCCACCAGCCCGCTCCGAGTACGACCATCACGGCTAACGCCACCAACCATGCAAGCCACACCCCGATAGAGGTGGTGGAAGCTCCGGCCCCATGGGTGCGAAAGCGGATGGCACGTGGGCGATTGTTATCATCCATGCCCAACTGATAGTGCACCTGCGCGCTGGCCTTGGGTCGCCCGCGCCCCTGGTAGGCGCTGATATGGGCAAAGACATCCTTGCCACCCGACGCCGGAGTAATGAAGCCAAAGCCCTTGTCATCGTTCCAGCGCGTCAATCGTCCTTGAAGGTTCATCGTCTCATCTCTTCCCGGTCCGGCCCTTAGCCGATGAAGGTGCCCGTGGTGTTGCCGCCGCCCTTGCCACTGGCGCCACCATTGCCGTTGTCGTCGTCATCTCTTTCATCTCTTTCAACTCTGTCACCCCTGCCATCCTTACGCTCACGCTCGGTCTCCCGCTCGTCACGCTGATCGCCCCAAGGGTCCTGATCCTGAGAGCGAGCGCTGCCTTGTTCATGATCGCGGATATCGGCAGCAGAGGCCTTTTGCGAATTGGCGTACACGGCGAGCGCATCATCGGGGTTGCGCGCCGAGACCTGAGCCTGCTCTTGATAGCCTTGGGTTTCCAGCAGGCTCGCGTACCACAGGTTGCCCTTGAGGCTGATGGTCAAGTTGAGGCCCAGGAACAGGATATTGGAGATCAGTTGCCCTCCCTGCGTCGCCGGAATGAAGACCGAGCTGAGCACGATGAAGCCGAACAGACTGGCCGCCAGCAGCCACATGCGCTTGTAGAGCGCCCAGAACAGGCCGAAGAAGAATGCCGGCCACGACCAGCCGATCTTGACGGCACGCGTCCCGTGCTCGGGATGCGTCAGAATACGAAATGAAGCCATCGTGAAAATCCTTGTCTGTGATGCCGAGCGGGCAACAAGCTGCGACAAGCTCGGATAAATGACACACGCTTCGTACTATACCGCCAGCCACTTGTCAGGACCATGAACTGATCTATCGCTATCTCACTGATTCTCCTCAAGCTTGTCAGCCGCGCGAGTCATTCATGCCCAGCCATTCACACCGAGCCCTTCGCACCGAGCCATTCACACCAAGCCATTCACACCAAGCCATTCGCGCCCGACGACGCAGCTCAAAGCGTCTGGATGACCAGCGGCTGATCATTGGCCGGATAGGCACAGCACATCAAAACCTGACCCTGAGCCACGGAGGCCTGTGGCGGCTCGGGATACTTGACCTCACCCTCGAGCAGTCGCAATGCGCAGCTGCCACAGCGCCCGGCACGGCAACTGGACAGGGTATTCACGCCTGACTGCTCGGCCAGCTCAAGCAGACTGCCCTGTTCGGGTGTCCACTGTCGTGTGATTCCCACGTCGCTGGCCGATGGCTGCCCAGGTGCCACGCGAGGCGTGAAGGTGACCCGAGCACGCTCCGGCAAGCTCGCCTGGAAGTCTGCCGATAGCGCAACCGCGATTGCCTCCCCGTCCTCCAGCGAACCACGCCCGAAGAATTCGTGATGCAGTTGCTCACGCGGTAACCCCAGCGCCAGCAAGGCGGCATATTGCGCGCGCATGAAGCCCTCGGAGCCACATAGATAGACATGGCTGGAGGCAAGCTCCGGCAGGCTGCCCGCCAGACTCACCAGCTCCAATCTGCCCACAGATTGATGCCGCCCGGCCACGAGATCCGCCGCACTCGGGCGCGACAAGGCGATATGAAGATGCAGCCACACATGGGCGCGCGACCAGCGCTCCAGCGTGTCGAGAAATGCCAGCTCACGCCCATTACGCGCAGCATGCAGGAAGACCACTTCGCCGAGCGGCGGATGCCCCGCTTCTGCCTGCTGTATCAAGGCCTCCAGCATGGCGATCATCGGCGTGATGCCGACGCCGGATGACAGCAGCACGCAAGGTGCTGGCGAGTCCTGCAACACGAAATCCCCCGCCGGGGGTGTCGCTTCCAGCACATCGCCCACCGCGAATTCATCATGCAACAGGCGTGAGGCAAGTCCCTTGGAGTCGCGGCGTACCGAGATGCGATAGGCACTCTGCCCCGCCCGCCAGGCCTGCGAAATGCTGTAGCTACGCATCACCGCGATCTCGCCGCAGGACAAGGGCCGCTGTGGCGTGGAGGCCAGACGCAGGGTCAGAAACTGGCCGGGGCGATAGGCGTCGATTTCCGCCGTTTCGCGCTCCTGACCCGCTAGCAGCCATGGCGCCAGATAAAAGGAGGTGATCGAGTCACTTTCGCGCACCTTGTCGATGACGCGCAAACGACGCAAGGGTACGGGCGCCTCGTCAGGGTCCGGCCAGTCACCGGTCTGCTCAAGCGACGGCGAGAGTTCGATCAGACGCCCCTGCACCGGCAAGGCATGCTCGACATGCAGTACCTGCTCCGGCACCACATCCACGATGCGCTCGGCGCCCGCGACCAGCGCTGCCCGCTGGGGGTTCCAGTCGACCCGGGCATGCCCCTTGAGCACCAACGCCTCACCCGTGATGAAGTCGGGAATCAACAGGCTGACGCGGGAATCCAGCTCGATATTGCTCAGGGTGTTGAAGAAGCGATTGCCGGCAAAATCGGGAAACGACAGGCTGCCATCGGCATTCAGGTGCAGAAAGCTTGGCCTGCCGCCACGATGCGAGACATCCACGCCGTTGGGCGCAGCATCGTCCAGCTCACCTGCGCGGGTCGCGATGAAGAAGGTGTCCGCCTGGGCCAGCAAGGCGCGCGCCTCTTCATCGTTCCATGTCGCCTCGTCATTGAGTGCCACCTCGCGGCTGACCAGCGCTTTCGCCTGCTCGGCAGCCCAGTCGATCTCACGTTGCTGGATGTATTGCGGACAGTTGCCGAAGCTCTGATCGACCCGGATCCGCAGCCCATCGGGCCGCATGCCCGCCACCGCTTCAGGGGCAAGCAGGGTGCCATTCAGGCGATTGCGCCGCCGACTGGCCAGATCCAGCCCCAGCACGCCGACCCTGGTACCGGGAGTGAAATCCAGCCCCAGCAATTTCCCCAGCGCCGGTCGTGCATGCACCTGCAGCTCACCGGGCGTGGCATTGCAAAGCTGCCCGGGCGGCGCAAGGCTCATCACCGCCCACGGCCAGCCATCACCGTCAGGCACTCCCATGAACAGCACCGGCAGGCTCGCGAAGAACGCGACATGCTGTTCAGGCATCTGGTCACGCACATAGGAAGCCACCTGGTCGACATAACTCTCAGGCACTCCTGCACGTGCCTGAACGCGTCGCTCACCTGCATGAAATACCTGGCGGTGCTCATTCATGGAATATCCCTCAAGAAGGCGTGGATGCTCAGGCCAGTACCGGACTCGTCGCCATGCCCACGAAACCCGGCTCGGCTTCGATACGCGCAAGCCAGCCACGAATGGCGGGATAAGGACTCAGGCTGACACCCCCCTCCGGGGCATGGGCGATGTAGCTGTAACCCGCGATGTCGGCCAACGTCAGGCGCTCCTCCACCAGGTATTGCCGCTGATCCAGATGGGACTCCATGACGGCGAACAGGGCATGCGCGCGGGCGATGGCCTGCTCGTGGTCAAAGGGAGCACCGAAGACGGTCACCAGACGTGCCGTGCAGGGCCAGCGGCAATCTCCCCGGCCGCGACCGAGAGCCAGCGTTGCACTTGGGCCGCTGCCAAGGCGTCTCCGGGCATGAAGCGTCTTTCGCCGTCATAGCGCTGGGCCAGATAGACGAGGATGGCGTTGGAATCACTCAGGAAGACGCCATTGTCTTCGATGGCCGGCACCTGCCCGAACGGACTGATCCTGAGGAAGTCGGGCGCCTTGTGCGCGCCGTTGGCCATGTCGAGATCCACCGTCTCATAGGGAATGTCCAACAGCGCCAGCATCAGCTCGACGCGGTGACAGTGGCCGGACTTCGGATTGCGGAACAGACGGATGGGCGCTGACGCGGCAGCAAGGCGTGGGTTCATGATTCACCTGACGATGTGAGGAAAGAGGAAAGAGCCGAGAGCGGCAAAGCGCAGTGCGCTGCAGGAAACGTGGAAGACGATGACGACTCAGAAGCCGAAATCGCTCAACCCGGGGTGGTCATCCGGTCGGCGCCCCAATGGCCAATGGAACTTGCGCTCGCTCTGCGCGATGGGGTGCTCATTGATGCTGGCGTGGCGATGGGTCATCAGCCCCTGCTCATCAAACTGCCAGTTCTCATTGCCGTAGGCGCGAAACCACTGGCCGCTGTCATTGCGATATTCATAGGCGTAACGCACGGCGATCCGATTCCCTGCGCTGGCCCACAGCTCCTTGATCAGGCGGTAGTCGAGCTCGCTTGCCCACTTGCGGGTGAGGAAGACCACCACCTCATCACGGCCGTTCACGAATTCGGCGCGATTGCGCCAGCGGGTGTCCGGCGAATACGCCAGCGCTACCTTCTCGGGGTCACGGCCATTCCAGCCGTCTTCGGCAAGACGCACCTTGTGTGCCGCAGTGTCTGGCGTGAACGGTGGCAAGGGATGGCGGGGGAGATTGGCTGACATGAAAGAGGCTCCAGCGGTTGGGGTGATCAAACACATCCCCACACTACTCTCCTCATCTGGCTGCTAGAATCCTCAGCAGACACAATTGATCATTCCAGATAATGACAATAATCGACGCCAATGGGAGCCACAGATGGACCGACTGCAGACACTGGAGGTCTTCGTGGCCGTGGCGGATGCCGAAAGCTTCGCGGCAGGTAGCAGGGCGCTGGGCATGAGCGCCCCCTCGGTGACACGCGGCATCAATGCCCTGGAAGCCCGCCTGGGCGCACGTCTGTTCACGCGCACCACACGTCGCGTGCGCCTGACCGAGATCGGTGAGCGGTATCTGGCGGATGCACGGCGCATCCTGGCGGAGCTTCAGGCAGCGGAGGATGGTGTCAGCGGCGCCGCGACACGCCCCACTGGCGTATTGCGCATCACCTGTCCCACCGAATTCGGCCGTCTCCATGTGATGCCACTGCTGATGGAATACCTCGAACGCTACCCCGAGATGCGCGCCGAGGTGGTCATGGTGGACCGCGTGGTCAACATGATAGAGGAAGGCTTCGATATCGCCGTGCGTATCGGTTCCCTGCCGTCCTCGGGGCTTTCGGCACTGAGAGTCGGCAGCGTGCGGCGCGTGGTGTGTGGCTCACCGAGCTATTTCGCCCGCGAGGGCACGCCGGACTCGCTGGAGGCCTTGGCCGGACAGCGCATCGTTGCCTCGAGCAACATGAATGCCAGCAAGGAGTGGCGCTTCGGCCACGCAGGAGAACATGCCATACGAGTGAGCCCCCGGCTAACGATGAGCAGCATTGCCGCCTGCATCGAGGCGGCCCGCAGTGGTTGGGGCATCACCCGCGTGCTGTCCTATCAGGTCGGCGAGGATCTCGCCGCGGGTCGCCTGCAGGCCGTACTGGAGGAGCTAGAGCCACCGCCGCTACCGATCCACCTGTTGCACAGCGAGGGGCGCGGCGCGGTGGCCAAGGTACGCACCTTCCTGGATTTTGCCGCCGAACGCCTGCGCGCCAATTCTGTACTGAATCCCTCACCGTCAGCGCGATTGACCGACTGAGCCCCCCTCCAACGGGCTGAAGGCCGTCATGTCCTGTTGCAACAGGCTCGACAGCCGACTGGCGCCATCACTCAACTGACGGCCCAGGCGGCTGATCAACTGCACATGCGGCGTGACGAACTGGGCTTCCTGCAGCGGAATTCGACACAGGCGGCCAGCGGCGACCTCCTCGGAGACCACGAATTCCGGCAGCAGCGTCACGCCGCCATGCAGCGCGAATTGCTTGAGCATGGCGAGGGCGTTGCAGGTCAAGGTCGGACTCAGCATCACGCCGGCCTGATGTTCGGCCTGGGCCACGATCTGGCGGATGCCGAATGACACCTCCGGCAGGGCCAGGGAGTGACCGGCCAGCGCCGCCAGCGACAGCGGAGCGGCCTCACCTGCCGCCCGCCTTGAGCCTTCCTGAGCCCCGAACTGTTGAGCCAAGGCATGCTGCGGATTGACCACCGCACACACCGGCTGCGGCCGCGAGACATGCGTGCGAATCTTCGGATCCCGAGTCGGGTAAAACACCAATCCCAGATGCGCCTCGTCCTCGACCACCTGCCGGATCACTTCATTGGTTCCGCACAGATTCACCTTGAGTTCGATGCCCGGATAGCGCGCGGAGAAACGGCTCAATGGCCCCGCCAGCCCCTCGATGAAGCCCTCACCGATCGCTAATACCATCGAGCCACTCTGCAGCCCCTTCAATGACTGCAACGACTCGAGCAGAACCTCCTGCTGCGCCAGACGCTGCCGATAATACTCCAGCACCCGCTCGCCCGCCTCCGTCGGCTTGACTCCGCGGCGATGGCGCTCAAGCAGCGGCATGCCCAGCTCATGCTCCAGCTGTGTGATCTGTCGACTGACCGCGGAAGGCGCCACATTCAGGAAATCCGCCGCCGCGCGCACGCTACCGAGCCTGGCAGCCTCATGGAAGTGACTGATACGTCGATCCTGCACCAGACTCATCACGCCTCCAGCATTGCCTTGAAGGCAACATTAAAGTGAATTCGGGATTATTGCTGGAACACAGAAGCGCTGTCCATACTCGAGTCACCGAGTGTTACTCCCCCTTTCACCACGACAGGAACACCACAATGACAACAACCGTCGGTGTCATCGGACTGGGCAACATGGGCGGCGGCATGGCCGCGACTCTCGCCCGCCACGACTTCACCGTATTCGGGTTCGATCTCTCTCAGGCTGCACGTGACAGGGCGGCTGCGACAGGCGTCACGCCGGTCGATTCCCTCACCGAGCTGCTCGAGAAGGTTGATGTGGTGATTCTCTCGCTGCCCAAGGCCGAGCATGTCGAACGCCTGTGTCTGGGCGGCGAAGATGCGCCAGTCAGCGATGCAGCAGAAGACCATAAGGCCGAAAGCCTGCTGGCCCTGGCCAGGCCGGGGCTGATCGTGATCGACACCACCACCTCGACTCCCGAGACCAGCCGCAAGGTGGCAGCGGCGCTGGCGACGCGTGGTATCGACTTCATCGACGCCCCGGTGTCCGGCGGCCCCAAGGGCGCCGCGAGCGGCAGCATGTCGATGGTGATCGGCGCCGAGGATGAGGTGCTGGCACGCGCCATGCCGGTACTGGAGGCCATGAGCGGCAGCCGAGTGCATGTCGGTCGCTGTGGCGCGGGCAATGTCGCCAAGATCGCCAACAACATGCTGGCCGCCTGCCACCTGATCAGCACGGCGGAGGCCGTTGCCATGGCCGCCAGAGCGGGCGTCTCCCCTGAGAAGTTGCTGGAAGGCGTGAATGCGGGTTCCGGGCGCAGTGGCGCGAGCCAGGTGATGTTCCCCAACTGGGTGATCAACAAGGCCTACGATTCCGGCTTCACCATGGGCCTGATGCGCAAGGATGTCGGGCTGGCCAGTGATCTGGCGCAACAGCTCGGGATGGAACTGCCCCTCGCCAACGCCGTCGCCCAGCTATGGAACGAGAGCCGCGCGACGCTGGATGACCGCGAGGATTTCTGCGCCATCGTGCAACGCACTGACCCGACTCTCTTCAGCCACGGAGCATAAGCCATGCTGACCCACGACATGACCCCGGCACCCTCAACGACTCAGCGTATCGCCGAACTGATGCAGGCGTTTCAGGACAGCAGCCAATCTCATGACGACACTCTTGTCGTCAGCAGCCTGATCGGTGGCGAGTTCATCAAAGGTAGCGGTGAGAGCATCGAGGTGCGCAACGCCCAGGATGACAGCCTGATGCTGTCCTTCCCGGATGCCGACATCTCTCAGGTCGCGCTCGCCAATGCCGCCAGCCGCGAGGCCCAGCAGCAGTGGGCCGCCCTGACCGCCCAGGCCCGTGGGCGCGCCATCTACCGCATAGGCAGCCTGGTCCGAGAGCAGGCCGACACCCTGGCCGAACTGGAGGCGCTGAGCGCCAACAAGCCGATTCGCGATGCGCGGGTCGAGGTGGCCAAGGTCGCGGAGATGTTCGAGTACTACGCGGGCTGGGCCGACAAGCTGCACGGCGAGGTGATTCCGGTCCCGACCTCGCACCTCAACTACGTCACCTACGAGCCGCTGGGCACCGTGCTGCAGATCACGCCGTGGAACGCGCCCATCTTCACCGCTGGCTGGCAGATCGCCCCGGCCATCACCGCCGGCAATGCGGTGATTCTCAAGCCCTCGGAGCTGACGGCGCTGTCCTCGCTGGCGCTGGGCGTGTTGATCGAGCGCGCCGGTGTGCCGCGCGGGCTGGTCAATGTCATCGCCGGCTACGGCCATAGCATCGGCCAGGCGTTGATCGCCGAGGGCGACATTCGCAAGGTGGTGTTCGTCGGCTCGCCCGCCACCGGCCGCCACATCGCCACCGCCGCGGCGCAGCGTTGCATCCCCTGCGTGCTGGAGCTGGGCGGCAAGTCCGCCAACATCGTGTTCGAGGATGCCGATCTCGAAGTGGCCCTGCGCGGCGCCCAGGCGGCCATCTTCTCCGGCGCCGGGCAGAGCTGCGTGTCCGGCTCGCGCCTGCTGGTGCAAGCCTCGATCTTCGACAAGTTCACCACTGCGCTGGCCAAGGCTGCCACGCAATTCACCCTCGGTGACCCGCAGGACCCGGCAACCCAGATCGGCCCGATCAACAACGCGAAGCAATACCAGCATGTGAGGTCGATGCTTGCCGGCGCCATCGAGGACGGCGCGCGCCTCGCCGATGGCTCAGCAGAACCCATTCCAGACACCGGCGGCTATCATGTCGCCCCGACGGTACTGCTGGGTGACAACGCCATGGCCTGCGCGCAGGAAGAGATCTTCGGCCCGGTCGTGGTCGCCATTCCCTTCGAGGAGGAAGCCGACGCCATCCGCATCGCCAATGACAGTCGTTTCGGGCTGGCCGGCGCCGTCTGGACGCGCGACGTCGGCCGCGCCCACCGCGTGGCGCGCCAGGTGCGTGCCGGCACCTTCTGGGTCAATGGCTACAAGACCATTCACGTCAGCTCGCCCTTCGGCGGCTACGGCGAGAGTGGCTATGGCCGCTCCTCAGGGCTGGATGCGCTGCGTGAATACAGCGAAGTGAAGAGCGTGTGGGTCGAGACGGCAGCCGAGCCCGCCGCCAGCTTCGGCTATGGGGCGAGTCTGGAGTAGCGAGATGTGATCATGTTGCCTGTCAGCAGGGCAGCACCCAAGACAAGCAGTGGTTAACGGGATGGATGGCCTTGAAATGCCATGCATCCTTGCTCCCTCCCCGCATGACACCGCAAGGCGCCGTGGATTTCCCTCCACGGCGCCTTGCGGCGTTTGACGGCATGCGCCAGCATCGACTTCCGACTTCTGATTTCCGAATTCTGAGTCCCGGCGTCGCGGCCAGTGACAAGCAGTACTTCCGTGACTAGCAGTACTCTCGTGACAAGCAATACTCCCGAGACAAGGCATCCCTCCATCGGCCCGACGACACAAGGATACGTGAATGCGCGTCAAGACCGACTTCCCCCATCGCGTCCGCGAGATCGAGCACACGCTGATTCCGCTCTCTGACGGCACCCAGCTGGCCGCCAGAATCTGGCTGCCGGAAGACGCGGAACAGGCACCGGTGCCGGCCATCCTCGAATACCTGCCCTATCGCAAGAGTGACGGCACCGTCGCGCGTGATGCCCTCACCCACCCCTACTTCGCGGGCCACGGCTACGCCTCGGTGCGCGTCGACATGCGCGGCAACGGCGAATCCCAGGGGCTGATGGAAGATGAATATCTGCCACTGGAGCAGTCCGATGCGCTGGAGGTGATCGACTGGATCGCCAATCAGCCATGGTGCAGCGGCAAGCTCGGCATGATGGGCATCTCCTGGGGCGGCTTCAATTCGCTGCAACTGGCCGCGCACCGGCCTGAGCCACTCAAGGCCATCATCACCCTCTGCTCCACCGATGATCGCTACACGGATGACATCCACTACAAGGGTGGCTGTCTGCTCAACGAGAACCTGGCCTGGGCCGCCACCATGCTGAGCTTCTCCGCGGCACCGCCGGACCCGCGTCTGGTCGGTGACGAGTGGCGCGCCATGTGGCGGGAGCGTTTGGACGAGATGCCGCTGCTGGCCGAGACGTGGCTTTCGCATCAGCACCGCGATGCGTACTGGAAGCAGGGCTCCATCAATACCGATTACGCCGACATCGAAGCGGCGGTCTATACCATCGGTGGCTGGGGCGATGCCTACAAGAACACCGTCGGGCGGATGATGGAAAACCTGACCTGTCCGCGCAAGGCGCTGATCGGCCCGTGGATTCACAAGTATCCGCACTTTGCGGTGCCCGACCCCGCCATCGGCTTCCTGCAGGAAGCGCTGCGCTGGTGGGACCACTGGCTGAAAGGCGCGGAGAACGGCGTGATGGACGAGCCGTCCGCTACCTTCTACCTGCAGGATTCCCTGCCGCCGAAGACGATGTATGCCGAACGTCCGGGACGCTGGGTGCAGACGGACGGCTGGCCCGCCAGCGATGTCGAAATGCGCCAGATGTCGCTGAGCGAATCAGGCCTGAGCGAAGACGCACATCAGGGTCAGCAGGCACTTGCCAGGCCGGTGGTGGTGGATTCACCGCTGACCGCTGGCCGCCATCAAGGCGAGTATTGCGCCATCTGGTTCGGGCCTGACCTGCCGGGGGATCAGCGGCTGGATGATGCACTCGCCGTGTGCTTTGACAGTGAACCGCTCGACGCGCCGCTGGATATCCTCGGCAAGCCCAGGGTCACGCTGACACTGACCAGTGACCAGACCTGCGGCCAGCTGACGGTGCGCCTGAGTGACGTGCAGCCCGATGGCCAGGTCGCACGCATCACCTACGGCGTGCTCAACCTCGCGCTGCGCGATCATGACACTCCGCAGCCTCTCACTCCCGGCGAGCCCGTCAATATCGAGCTGGAACTGGACATGGCGGGCTATCGGATTCCGGCCGGCCACCGACTGCGCGTGGCACTGGCGTCAGCCAACTTCCCGATGGTGTGGCCGGCGCCCCGGCGAGCGGCTCTGACCCTGCAACCGGGCCTGCAATCACTCGGGCTGCCGGTCTTCACCGGCGAGGCCGTCGACAACCCCTTCGCGGCACCGGAATCCGCCCCACCGGTCAACATCAGCGAGCAGCGTGCCGCCAGGCCGAGTCGCAGCGTGGTCGAAGATGTGTCCAGCGGCGAAGTCACCACCATCGTCGCGGATGACCTGGGCGCGATGACGCTCGAGGACACCGGCATGCGGGTCGAGTATCGCTGCACCGAGCGCTATACCGCGCACCCGCAAGATGCGGATCGCACCCGTGCCGAGATCGTCTGGCACTACCACGCCGGACGCGATCAGCACGGGCGTGACAGTGCGCTTGGCGAGACCACCCCGGGCCAGTTCGACGTCCGCGTCGAGAGCCACTATCGCATGCGCTGCGACGCCGAGAACTTATATCTCGAAGCCAAGCAGATCGCCTGGCAAGACGACGAGGAAGTCCATCGCCGTGACTGGCAGCGCACAGTACCGAGAACATCGGTCTGAGGCGCCCGCTCAGGCGCCTGGCGCGTATCTGTCCTGCGAGCGTTGCTGCCAGGCGGCCAGCTCCGCCGCCAGATAGGGCATGAAGCGCTGCCCCTGACGCGAGACGGGATGAAAGCGCGAGGTGACCAGCGCGACATCCAGATTGATGGTCGGTGTGAAGGGCACGATGCGCAGATGGCAATCGCGACGTGCCAGCATCGCCTCCGCCGTCACCGGATCGATCAGGGCAATCCCCAGCCCTTCATTGACGAGCATCGCGACCGAGGGAAACAGATGGGTCTCGATGCTCGCCTGCAATGTCATGCCGACCTGCTGGAAGGCACCCGCGAGTTTCAGAGTGCTCTGGTGATGCTGGTCCAGCGTGATGATGGTCTCCCCGGCCAGGTCCGCCGGGTTCAGTGATGCCTTCTCGGCGAGAGGATTGCCTTCGGGAACCGCAAGCGCCATGCACAGCCGATACTCCTCGAGCACCAGCTCCTCGATGGCGGCGTCCGACTCGATGACGCCGAGATCGAACTGGCCCTCGGCGACCCACTCGGCGATCTTGCGCGAGCTGAACGTCTGCAACGACAGGCGGCTGTCGGGAAAATCGACCAGATAGCGCGCCATCACACGGGGCATCACCGTGGGAGACAGCCCCGGCATCGAGGCCACGGTGAGCTTGCCGGCATGGCCGTCACGCAGCCCATCGGTCAGCTCATCAAGGTGGCCCACCGAGGCCAGCACCTTGTCGACCCCCTCGGCCAGATGGACGGCTTCCGGCGTCAACTGGGTGCCGTAGTGGTTACGGCGAAAGAGCAGAAAGCCGACTTCGCTTTCCAGATTGGTGATTGCTGTGCTTACCGCGGGCTGGGTGATGGCCAGGCGACGCGCTGCCTGGGAGAGACTGCCCGTGCGTACCACTTCCTGAAAGATCTGCAATTGACGCAGGTTGTGTCTGAGTTTCATGACGGCTGGGCTCTCATCTCGTGGCAGGGCTCTCGCGGCGGGGCGCTCACGTCCGGATTCTCGAGACTAGCCTTTCTCGGGCAGACTCTAAATTGTTCTTATGACTTAATAGACAGCCTTTAGTTGTGCTTATACCCCCTGCGGGAGGAAGCTGACCAGACCCTCATAACCAACAACAAAGGGCCACAGACAATGCATATGATCGACCTCATGGGGCTATTGCTGTATTTCGCGATACTGCTCTACATCGGCTACCGCAGTGCCAAGAAGACCTCCAGCAGTGCCGACTTCGCCGTCGCCGGCAACAAGATCATCTGGCCGGTGCTGTTCGCCACGCTCGCCGCTTCCTTCCTCGGCGGGGGCGCCTCGATGGGCCGCGCCGGCAAGGCCTTCGATGAGGGCTACGCCTTCATGTTCGCAGCCTCCGCTTTTCCCATCGCCACCATCATCGCAGGTCTCTACATCGCACCGCGCCTCAAGCGCTATGGGGGCGCCCAGACGGTCGGTGACATCATGGCGCATCACTATGGTCGCAGCGCTCGCCTGCTGACCGGCATCTTCTCGCTAATCTTCTGCGTCGGCATCCTCGGCGCTCAGGCGCTGGCCATCGGCACCGTCTTCAATGCCATCCTGGGCATCGAGATCAGCACCGGCATTCTGATCGGCATGGCAGTGGTACTGGTGTACTCCACGGCCGGCGGCATGTGGGCCGTGATCCAGACCGACGTGGTGCAGTTCGTGATGCTCGCGGTCTTCCTGCCCATCACCATGATCGTGGGACTCGACAAGATCGGTGGCCCCGATGCCCTGATCGCCGCGCTGCCCACCGAGCACTTCAGCATCATGGGCGATTACACGCCGCTGATGTTCATCAGCATCTTCATCGCCTTCCTGCTCGGCGAGACCCTCGTCCCGCCCTACACCCAGCGCGCCCTGTCGGCACCGGATTCCCGTCATGCCAAGATCGGCTACTCGCTGGCCGGCGGCTTCGGTCTGCTGTTCTATGCCGTCAGCTCCACCATCGGCCTGATCGCGCTGGTGCTCTATCCGCAGATCTCGCCAGATCAAGCCATGCCGGAACTGATTCGCGACGCCCTGCCGCTGGGCCTGACCGGCCTGGTGCTCGCCTCACTGCTGGCGGTGGTGATGTCGACAGCGGACTCCTACCTGAACTCGGCAGCGGTCATCTTCGTGACCGACATCTACAAGCCCTTCATCAATCCCGCCATGTCCGGCAAGCAGCAGCTGTGGATCGAGCGCGGCGTCAATCTGGCCATCGGACTGGGCGCCATCGTCTTCGCGCTTTACGCCACCTCGATCATCGATGCGCTGCTGCTGAGCTACGCGCTGTGGGCACCGACCATCCTGCTGCCGTTCATCTTCGCCGTGCTGTTCAAGGTTCGCTGCAAGCGTGCCGGCATCGCCGCGATGCTCGCCGGGGCACTGGCCACCAGCGTCTGGAAGTGGAGCGGCCTGGAACTTGAGGCATTGAGCGGCATCACGCCGCTGATCGCCGGCGTCATCGCCAATATCGTGGTCTTCACCCTCGTCTATCAGTTCTTGAACGCGGCGCCGGACCACAACGGCAATAACGCCCCGACCCAGCCCACCCACTCCTGAGGACCTGACCATGTTCGGACTGACCCTGTATGTGATCTGCCTGCTGAGCATCCTCACCGCCGTGGGCATCGCCATCGCCTCCTGGAAGTTCTACCGCGACAACTGAGCCATCGGCAGGGCCTGCGCCGCTCGACCATGAGTCATCCAAGGCCCTGTCATGGCCCTGACACGACCCTGCCACCGTCTTCATCACGCCGATCATGTCGGGCAATCCGCTCGGCATGGCCGGCAAAGAGAGTACGCGCGATGACCCCGCAATCCTCCGCCGCCGAAGCGGCGAGTCACGCCAGCATTGCCGTCATTGGCGCCGGCATCATCGGTCTGGCGACCTGCCGCGCCTTGCAGGCACGTGGCTATCACGTTCGACTGTATGACCCGAACCCCATCGGCGAAGGCACCTCCTTCGGCAATGCCGGCCTCATCGCCAACTACGCCACCTCACCGATGGCCAGCGGCGATACCCTGCGTCAGCTGCCGGGCCACCTGCTGAGCAGGCAGCCCTCCCTTGCCATCGCCCTGCGCCACACGCCTGCCCTCGCGGATTTCGGCTGGCGCTTCCTCAAGGCGGCAACGCCCTCCAATTTCCAGCGCCACAAGGCGGACCTGATCGCCCTGCTGGCCAATGCCGTCGAACGACAGCATGCTCTGATCGATGATCTGCAGACCAGAGCGCCCACTGCACTGGCCAGCCAGACAGGTTGCCTGCAGATCCAGCGCGACACCGCCATCACCCCGGCAGCGCTGGAGAAGATGGCCCAAGCGAAGCGCCTTGACGGAGTCGAATGTCAGGCACTGGGCGCGAACCAGCTGCGGGATCTGGAACCGTCGCTCAACTCGAAGGGACTAACAGGCGGCCTCTACTACCCTGATACCCGCCATCTCACCAGCCCGTTGTCACTCAGCCGCCAGCTCTTCGCACAGCTGGAAGAAGGCGGCCTTGAGTGGACAGCGCAGCAGGTCGATGCCCTCACGCCGCTTTCCAGTGGTGGTTGGCGCATCGACACCGCCACCACCTCGCAGGAGGTCTCGCATGTGGTGATCTGCGCCGGTATCGCGAGCAATACGCTGCTGGCGGGACTCGGCAAGCGACTGCCGGTGGTCAGCGAGCGCGGCTATCACATCGAGCTCGCCACATCGCTGCCACTCGCACGCCCGGTGGGCTGGCTGGCACATCACTTCTACGCCTCGCCCATGGCTGCAGGCATTCGCCTGGCGGGCACCACCGAGTTCTGCGCGCCATCGCGCCCCGCCTCGCCACAACGCTGGCAAGCCCTCAAGCAATGGGGCGAGACACTCTTCGGTCAGCCACTCGACGTCGCCAGCCACTGGATGGGCGTACGCCACTCCACTCCCGATGGCCTGCCGGTAGTGGGGGAAATGCCCGGCTGCCCCGGCCTGCTGCTCGCCTACGGGCATGGCCACCTGGGCCTGACACTCTCGGCCGAGACGGGCGATCTGGTGGCACGCACGGTAGCGCACGAGCCCCTGCCGGAATACGCGCGCAGCCTGTCGCCCGCCAGGTTCTGCCAATGATCCCGCTCCCCTGAGCAAGCAGGACGGCACCCTTGCCCCTGAAGACGAAAGCCCCTGAAGACGAAAGCCCCTGACAGGCGAACCTGTCAGGGGCTTCTTGTTTCTTGCGTCAGAGCCGGGCTAATCAGCGCAGGGCTCGTCAGCGCAGGGCTTGTCAGAGCGCCCCACCCAACCCGCTCGTTCAGGAAGATGGGGGTTGTGGACGCCCGGGCTGGGACGCGTACTCGACGCCATGCGCCTGCAGATACTCGCGGATCAACTGACGGACGACCTGAGACGGCGTCTGATCCTGCGAGGCACACAGCTGCTCGAAGGCCTGCTTCTTGTGCGGGTCAATCATCAGGGTCAGGCGTGCGGTCTTCTTTTCCATCTTCAGCTCTCCCGAAATCATTAACATCAGATGGTAATGCCGGGACGCCGATACCGACAAGCCAATCCTTGTGAACCCGCGCCGAACCTTGTGACCCCGCGCCGAACCTTTGGGCAAGCGAATGACGATCATGCTAATTACATGTTAATGTTTTTACCATGTGATTATCATATGATCATGACAGGGCAGTCCGTCACAGACGGCTGGCCTGCTGTCGCCTGGCGCAGTGTCATGTTCGGACATGCCACGCCATGCCCTGATACGGCCAGCACCAGGTTCAGCGTCGAGATTCCCTCCGCGAGGACCCGCCCCGATGATCTCCAAGCGCTCTCCCATGCGCCTGCCCCCGATTGCCACCGGCCTGCGCAGTGCATGGCACTCAGGCTACGGCCTCACCGATCTGCGTCAGGACATCCTGGCCGGGTTGACCATCGGCACCGTGGCAGTGCCGCTGTCCATGGCACTGGCCATCGCGGCCGGGGTCGCGCCACAGCATGGCCTCTACACGGCCATCGTCGCAGGGGCAATCATCGCCATGACGGGCGGCTCACGCGTCAACGTCTCCGGACCCACCGCGGCCTTCGTGGTGATCCTGTTTCCCATCGTTCAGCAGTACGGACTCGGCGGCCTGTTGATCGCCACCATGATGGCGGGGGCGATTCTGGTACTGCTGGGGCTGACGCACATGGGGCGGCTGATCCAGTTCGTGCCCTATCCGGTCGTGCTCGGTTTTACCGCCGGCATCGCCGTGGTGATCGCCGTCCTGCAGGTGCCTGACTTTCTGGGCCTGAGTGTCGGACAGCTCAGCGAGCACTTCGTCGAGAATGTCGGGCATATTCTGGCCGCCCTGCCGACGCTGAACCCTCATGAACTCTCCATCGGGGTCTTTTCACTGGCCGTCATGCTGCTGTGGCCACGCCTGCACTTGCCCGTCCCCGCACCACTGGTCGGCTTGATCGTCGGCGCACTGGCGGCCCATGCGCTCGAACTCGCCTTCGGCGGTGACACCCAGGGTCCGCTGGTGGAAACCATCGCCTCCCGCTTCAGCTGGGAAGCGGCGGGCAGCAGCGGCACGGGGATTCCGCCCATCGCCCCAATGCTGGTGGCTCCCTGGCAGCTGCCCGGCGCGGATGGCCAGCCGCTGACACTGGATTTCGAGTTGATCCGTGCATTGATGGGCCCCGCCATCGCCATTGCCATGCTGGGGGCGATCGAATCCCTGTTGTGCTCGGTGGTATCCGATGGACTGACGCGAACGCGCCATGACCCGGATGCGGAGTTGATCGGCCAGGGGCTGGGCAATCTGATAGCGCCGTTGTTCGCGGGCATCACGGCCACTGCCGCCATCGCACGCACCGCCACCAACATTCGCTGCGGAGCCCGTTCACCACTGGCGGCAGTGGTGCATTCCGCGGTGGTACTGCTTGCGGTGATCGCACTGGCGGATCTGCTGGGCAAGGTGCCGATGGCGACATTGGCGGCGCTGCTGTTCATCGTCGCCTGGAACATGAGCGAAGCTCGCCACTTCGTGCATAGCCTGCGTTCCGCCCCGGGAGGCGATGTGGCGATCCTGTTGATCTGCTTCGGCCTCACCGTGCTGTTCAACATGGTGCTGGCGGTGGCAGTCGGCGTCGGACTGGCGGCGGCGCTGTTCATACGCCGCATGATGCAGCTGACGCAGACCCGCCAGATCACCGACACGCCACAGGGCGAGGCGCTTCGCCAGACACCGTGCGAGGGAAGCGACAGCAGCGCCATCGCGCTCTACGACATCGATGGCCCCCTGTTCTTCGGCGTGGCCGAGAAGGCGCTGACCTCACTGCGCCTGGTCGATGACAGGGTCCGGGTCGTGATTCTCGACATGAGCGATGTGCCGAGCATGGATGGCACGGCCATCGTGGCCCTGAAATCCCTGATCGATGACATGCATCACCAGCGAGTGGCGCTGATTCTGGCGGGGCTGCCGAGCCATCTGATCGTCAAGCTGCGCCGAGCCGGCATTCGCACGCGTGCGCACAAGCTCAGCTGGTGCCGCAGCCTGCCACGCGCCGTCGCCGTGGCACGTCGCTGGCTGGGCGAACACTAGCCTTGCGGGCATCGTGCTCTGCCTATCTTCACAGGCCGCTTGCGTGCCTGCAGGCCGCGTTTTCACGTCTCCTGATACGACAATGCCTCTGATCGGTGACGATCAGAGGCATTGTCGTGGGTCATGACGTGTCGGCGGAACGCTTACCTGTCGAGGGGCTCGCCTCTTGAGGGGCTAGGGCGCATGAACGCCTTCGAACATGCGTCGGCGCGCCCCTTCAAGATGCGCCCGCATCGCGCTTTCGGCCGCCGTGGCGTCCTTGTCGGCAATCGCATCGATGATCGCCTGATGCTCATCCTGAACGATGCGCAGGCGTTCCTCCGAGGCGCGCAATGACAGGCCACGCGTCAGGTTCATGCCCTCCTTGATGCTCTGGTTGAGCGAGCGCAGCACGGTGGCGTAGTAGTGATTGCTGGCCGCTTCGGTGATCGCCAGATGGAACTCGAAGTCTTCATCCGAGGCACGATCGTGGTTGAGATTGGCCTGGTTGATGGCTTCGAAGCGCTGGCGAATGTGCTCCAGCTGCTCCGGGGTGCGCCGCAGTGCGGCAAGGCCCGCCGCACTGGCCTCGACATTGGTGCGAAACTCGAAGCAACGCTGGATGTCGGCGATGCTGGAAATGCGCGCGAATTCGAGCACGGCGCTGTCGGGTCGATTGATGACGAAACTGCCGGAGCCCCGCCGCGAGACGACGAGATTGTCCTCGCGCAGCCGCGCCAGCGCATCACGCAGCACCGGACGCGACACCTCATACAGCTCGCACAGGCGCGCCTCGGTGGGCAGCTTCTTGTTGACGGGATAATCACCGCTGATGATGGCCGCCAGAATCTTCTCGTAGACCACCAGCGCCAGTGAATGCTTGGCTGCGTCACTCATCGTGTCATGTCGCCCTTTCTCATCACTCTTGGTCCACCTTCAGGCATGTCGGATGGTGTGCAATTCTACCGGAAACCCTGCCAGTTGAGGAAAGGCCACTCGGCTGACGTCCTTTCAGGCATCCTGGGGCTGAGTCGCTTCCTCTGCCTGCGGTGCCTTACGCCCTGCCTTCACCCCGTTGACGATGATCATGCTCCACACCGCCACCGCGGCGATGGCCAGCACCATGGCGATGGGACGGTCCACGAAGGCGGTCAGGTCGCCATTGGACTTGAGAATCGAGCGCATGAAGTTGCTCTCGACGATCGGTCCGAGAATCACCGCCAGAATCATCGGCCCGACCGGGAAGTCATTCTCGGCCATGAAGAAGCCCATCAGGCCGATGCCGAGCATGATCCAGATGTCGAACATGGCATTGTTGGCCGCGAAGGCACCGACGATGCAGAACATCAGGATCAGCGGGAACAGGATGCCGGTGGGAATCGACAGGATGTGACGCGCCCCACGGATCGCCATGAAGCCCAGCGGCAACAGCAGTAGGTTGGCCAGCACGAAGACCATGAAGATGGCGTTCACCAGCGGTGCCTGGTCGGTGAAGACGTCCGGCCCCGGGGTGATGCCCTTGGTCATCAGGACGCCGATGATGATTGCCGTCACCGTATCGCCCGGGATACCGAACACCAGCGCCGGAATGTAGGCACCGGATAGCGAGGCATTGTTGGCAGAACTGGCCGACACCAGGCCTTCCGGATGGCCCTTGCCGAACTTCTCCGGCGTTCTGGAGAACTTGCGGCTAACGGCATAGCTGATCCAGGAGGCGATGTCGGCACCGGCGCCCGGCAGAGAGCCGATCACGGTTCCCAGCGCCCCACCGCGCAGCACGCCGCCCTTGTACTTCCATAGGGTCGAGCCGACGCCCTCGAAGGGACGCTTGATGACCGGCGGTACGATCGGCGCCGGGTTGCGCGTCTCAGGCATGCGGCGGATCAGCTCGGAGATCGCGAACAGCCCGATCAACACCGGCAGGATGGAGATACCGGCCAGCAGGTCGTAGTTGCCGAAAGTGAAACGCATCTGGCCCGAGACACTGTCCATACCCACCATCGCGATGACCAGACCCGCCAGCATCGAGATGCCGCCCTTGAGCGGATCACGCCCCGAGACGAGGATCGCGCAAGACAGCCCCAGCAGTGCCAGCCAGAAGTACTCATCGCTGGTGAACTGGATGGCGAACTCGGCGATGCGCGGTGCGAAGAAGGCCAGGATCAGCACCCCGATCACGCCGCCGATCATCGAGCAGGTCACGTTGAGGCCCAGCGCCAGACCCACCTTGCCCTGCTTGCCCATGGCATAGGCTTCCTCGGTATACACTGCCGAGGCTGGCGTACCGGGGATTCGTAACAGCGCCCCGGGGATGTCCCCGGCCACAATCGCCATGGCCGTAGCGGACACGATGGCGGCGATAGCCGGTAGCGGGTCCATGAAGAAGGTGACCGGCACCAGCAGGGCCGTGGCCATGGTGGCGGTCAGGCCCGGAATCGCGCCCATGAACAGCCCGAAGAGGGAGGCGGCCAGGATGATCAGCATCACTTCCCAAGTGAAGACCATAGTGGCGGCTTGCAGTAAGTCACTCATCAGTAAATCACCTTTTCCAGCAGTCCCAGCTCGAGCGGCACGTGCAGCAACTGGCCGAACACACCCCAGATCACCCCCGTCGCCGTCACCGCAATGCCGGCAGCGGGCATCCAGCGTCGATGATGGAAGGTGTAGAGCAGCAAGGTGAGCAATACAAAGGACACCACGGGGAAGCCGACCACCGGGGTGAGATAGATGTAGGCGATGATGGAGGCACAGATGGCCACCAGCGTCAGAATGAAGGTGATCAGCGGCACGGGGTGCTGCCAGGCAAACCAGACTTCACGATTGCGCAGCCCACGGACGAGCAGGATGGCCCCGAACAGTATCAGCAGTGCGCCGATAACGGTGGGAAAGGTACCGGCCCCATATTCCTGGCGCGGCAGGTTCTTTAGGTCGAGGGAGGCATATATGACGGCAGCCCCGAAGGCTGCCGTCACCACACCCGTTACCTTGTCGTTGGTACGCATGTGCGGTTACTCATGAAGACTCAGGAGGAAACGTTCGAACACGAAGCGATGCGACATGCTCAGTTGGCCAGACCCAGTTTTTCGATGGTGGCAGCGTTCTTTTCATCCTGATCTTTCATGAAGGCACGGAACCCTTCGGCATCTTCCCACACGGTGCCGTAACCGCGGCTGGCCATGAAGTCCTGGAACTGCTCGGACTTCCAGACCTTCTCGGCGGCTTCAGACAGACGCGCGGTGACCTCTTCCGGCAGGCCCTCAGGACCGACCAGACCACGCCAGGAACCCTGGCTCCACTCGGAACCGGTCAGCTCCTTGGCAGACGGAATGTCCTCGAAGGAATCGACACGCTCATTGGCCAGTACCGCCAGCGCCTTGACGCGACCCGACTGGCGCATGGATTCGATTTCCGGCAGCGAGGAGAACACGACATCCACGCCACCGGCGGCCAGTTCCTGCAGGCCCGGTGCCGCGCCTTCGCTGGGTACCAGCGTCACGTCATTCGGGTTGATGCCCTGTTGATCCAGGAAGCCCGCGAAGGACAGATGGTAGGCCGCCCCCGGCGCAGAACCTGACACGGTGTAGTCACTGGGGTTGGCCTTCAGCGCGGACAGCGCATCATCCAGCGTCTTCCATTCGGAATCGGCATTCACCGTGAAGGAGGCGTAGTCCAGGTTGAGCAGCGCGATCGGCGTAAAGTCCTCATAGGACAGTTGCGCGGTGCCGATGTGCTGATAGGTGGCGATCTCTGCCGTGCCAAGCCCCAGGGTATAGCCGTCGGGACGCGCCATCTTCATGGCCATGTGCCCCACCACCCCGGAACCGCCGGTCTTGTTGACCACATTGACCGGCTGACCGAGCTCTTCCTGCAGGCCCGCCGCCAGCTGACGACCGACCGCATCAGTACCACCACCGGCAGACCAAGGCACGATCAGCGTGATGGGCTTGTAGGGATAGTCGGCTGCCATTACCGCGGAAGCGGACAGGGTCAGCACGGAGGCACAGAGGACTTGTGACAATTTACGCATGGCGAAGACTCTCTCGTTGTCTTGTTATGGAGGCGTTGCGTGGCTGTGTCGATTGTGGCGTTGCAGCGTGGGGCAGCCGCTTTGAGGGTTGGCGTTGACTGCCCCGAATACGCAGATCAGTGTCAGCGGGATGCACGAATTTTACAAGTTATGACAACTTGAACTTTAGACCAATCCAAAAATGGACGGCAGGGAGGGAGCGGGGATTGTAGGTCGTGACGGGCTGGCCGGATCAACCCCTAGGATAGCCGACCCCGGCCCCTGCGACCCTTATCCAATGGCCGCAATGTCTTGCGACTCATTGACCGATCCGCATCGAACGCGCCGCCATAAGCCGTTGATATAGATTATTTATCAGAGTTTTTACGACAAATCAGTCTCTTGCCTGATAAGCACAACCCCCTCCCCCTCCAGCCCCAGTCAGCACCGCACGAACCAGGCCTCAGGACAGCCTTCTCACGTCATTTGATAGGCGGGACTGCACTAAAGCACTATTCGTTAGTTGTCATTATTTGTTTGTCGATCCTGTTTGTCTGGGCTAAGGTGACTCGTGCCGAGAGGGAGCCGATGCTCGCCGCAGGCCCCTCCACCTTTCATTCGCCATGCCGCCTCCAAGAGCGTACGGCTTTCCACCGTCAGGAATCCCACATGTTCACCGATCTCAAGCAGAAGAAAGTTCTCATCACCGGCTCTACCAAGGGCATTGGTCTGGCTGCCGCTGTCGCCTTCGCCCGTGAGGGTGCCGTGGTCGGCATCAACAGCCGTCAGCAGGATGACGCCGCGCGTGACGCCATCGCCCAGCTGGAAGCCACCGGGGCACGCTTTGAATATTTCGCACGTGATCTGTCCACCAGCGAAGGCTGCGCCGCCCTGGTGGAAGACTTCACCAAGGCCTTCGGCGGCATGGACGTGCTGGTCAACAACGCCGGTGGCCTGGGCGTGCGTGCAGGACTCGAGAGTCTGGACGATGCCGCCTTCGACCTGGTGATGGACCTGAACCTGCGCTCCGCGATCATGACTACCAAGTACGCCATGCCGCACCTGAAGGCCTCCGCCAAGGACTCCGGCACCACCGCCAGCGTCATCAGCACCGGCTCCATCGCGGGTCGCGAAGGCGGCGGTCTGGGCGCCTCCCTGTACGGCGGCACCAAGGCCATGCTGCACAACCTGCATCGCAACTGGGTGAAGGAATTCACCAAGGACAACGTGCGCTTCAACATCGTGTCGCCGGGCACCATCGATACCGTCTTCCATGCCGACAAGAGCGAAGAGCTGCGCACCAAGATCGCCGGCAGCATCGCCATGGGCCGTTTCGGCACCTCCGAAGAATGCGCGCCGACCTTCCTGTTCCTCGCCTCGCACGCCACCAGTGGCTACATCACGGGCCAGGTGATCGACATCAACGGCGGCCAGATGTGCCCGTAAGGCATGTCGCCTGTCACCTTCAGCGCGGTGAAATGACGTGAATTGACGCGCAACCCCCAAGGCGGTGACGCCTCGACCGGCCTGGCCTGTCGAGGCGGCTGCCCCCTTGTCCCACTGCGCGTCCTACGCACAGCACCTACCAAGCACCGTACGTCCCACGCACAGCACGCCCAACGAAAAGAGAGACGCCTCATGTCACCTTCCGATCAGACGACACTGCGCGGCCATCAGCTCATCGGCCAGCAGAGCCTGCTGGCTGACGGCAAGACGGTTCATGCCATCAATCCTGCCAATGGCGAACGACTGGCCCCCGGCTATCCGGCCGGTGGTTCCTGCGAGGTGGAGCTGGCCTGCCAGTTGGCACATGACGCCTTCGACAGCTTCCGGGAGACGGACGCCGAGACCCGCGCCGGCTTCCTCGAGACCATCGCCGAGGAAATCGAGGCCATCGGCGAGCAGATCACCGAACGCGCCCTTCAGGAAACCGGCCTGCCGCGTGCACGTCTGGAAGGCGAACGCGGACGCACCTGCGGTCAGCTGCGTCTGTTCGCCGGTGTCGTACGCGCAGGGGAATGGCTGGATGTGCGCATCGACCCGGCCATGCCGGAACGCAGCCCGATGCCACGTGCCGACCTGCGTCAGCGGCGTATCGGTCTCGGCCCTGTGGCGGTGTTCGGGGCCAGCAACTTCCCGCTGGCCTTCTCGGTGGCCGGTGGCGATACCGCCTCGGCCCTCGCGGCGGGCTGCCCGGTCATCGTCAAGGCGCATTCCGCTCACCCGGGCACGTCCGAGCTGGTCGGTGGTGCCATCCAGCGTGCCGTGAAGCGCTGCAACCTGCCGGAAGGCGTCTTCTCGCTGCTCTACGGCAGCGGCAACACCCTGGGCCAGGCACTGGTCAATGACCCGCGCATTCAGGCCGTGGGCTTCACCGGCTCGCGCAGTGGCGGCACGGCGCTGCTCAAGACGGCTCAAGCCCGCCCGCAACCGATTCCGGTCTACGCCGAGATGAGCAGCATCAACCCGGTGCTGCTGATGCCGGCCGCGCTGGAAGCTCGCGCCGAAGCGCTGGGACAGGCCTTCATCGCCTCGCTCAACATGGGTGCCGGCCAATTCTGCACCAATCCGGGGCTGGTACTGGCGCTGGAAGGTGAGGCGCTGGAGCGCTTCCTCAACACCGCCGCCGACAACGTCGCGGCCAGTGCCTGCCAGACGATGCTGACGCCAGGCATTCATGACGCCTACCGCGGTGGCGTGGAGAAGCTTTCCGCCCTGCCCCAGGTACAGGAAGTGGCGCGCGGTGCGCTGGATGGCGATAACGCAAGCCCGTGTCAGACCGCGCTGTTCCGCACCACCGGCAGCGACTTCCTGAGTGAAGCCGCATTGCAGGAAGAAGTCTTCGGTGCCAGCTCGCTGGTCATCGCCTGTCGCGATCTGGACGAGATGCGTGCGGTCTGCGAGCACCTGGATGGCCAGCTGACCGCCACCCTGCATCTGGACGATGCCGATATCGATGCCGCGCGCAGCCTGATGCCGGTACTGGAACGCCGCGCGGGTCGCATTCTCGCCAATGGCTGGCCAACCGGTGTCGAGGTCTGTCAGGCGATGGTCCACGGCGGCCCCTGGCCTGCCACCTCCGACAGCCGCACCACCTCGGTGGGCAGCGCGGCGATCGAACGCTTCCTGCGTCCGGTGTGCTACCAGGACCTGCCCGAAGCACTGCTGAGCCCGACCCTGCGTGACAGCGCCGACCTGCCACGCCTGGTGGACGGCAAGCGCCAGCACTGAGTCGCGCCAGCACTGAGTCTGTCGGCAACTGGTACGCGACAATCAGTACGCAACAAGTGACACGCGACCAGCAAGACGGCGCAGCACTACCATGACGGCGCGGCTTCGCCAGCCGCGCCGTCATGCCTGACAAATACAAGGAATGTCTCCAAGACAAAGGACACGCCATGATGTCTGAGCAAGCCAGCGCGTCTTCGACGCCCACCTCTTTCCCTTCTTCCTCGCCACTGGAAATCCTCGCCTTTGGCGAAGCCATGGCCATGCTGGTCGCCGAGAGCGAGGGAGATCTTGCGCACGTCTCACATTACGAGCGCCGTATCGCCGGGGCCGACACCAACGTCGCCATCGGCCTCGCCCGCCTGGGCTTTCATGTCGGCTGGCTGAGCCGCGTGGGTGACGACAGTCTCGGGTGCTATCTGCGCCAGACCCTGCAAGACAATGGCCTGGACTGTCGCCATCTGACTCGGGACAGCGAAGCGCCCACCGGCCTGATGTTCAAGGCGCGCGCCAGTCAGGGCGAAGACCCCCACGTCGAGTACTTCCGCCAGGGCAGCGCCGCCAGCCGCATGAATGCACGCGATGCCGATGGCATCGATTTCAGCGCCCTGCGCCACCTGCATGCCACCGGCATTCCGCCGGCCATCTCCCCCAGCTGCCGCGAGCTGTCCTTCCACCTCTTCGAGCAGGCCCGCGCCTCAGGCGCCAGCATCTCGTTCGACCCCAATCTGCGCCCCACCCTGTGGTCGAGCGAGCGTGAGATGCGCGACACCCTCAATCAGCTGGCAAGCCGCGCTGACTGGGTACTGCCGGGACTGGCGGAAGGCGAACGTCTGACGGGCCACAAGACCCCCGAGGCCATCGCGGGCCACTACCTCGAACAAGGTGCCAAGGCCGTGATCATCAAGCTCGGCCCCGAGGGAAGCTATTACCGTGGGCTGATCGGCGGCCAGGAAGCCGCCTTCAGTGTCCCCGGCCAGCGCGTCGACCAGGTCGTCGATACCGTCGGTGCCGGCGATGCCTTTGCGGTGGGTGCCATCAGCGCCTTGCTCGATGGACTGTCACCTGAAGCTGCCATGATTCGCGCTAACCTGCTGGGCAGTCGCGCGGTGCAGGTGCGCGGTGACATGGAGGGCCTGCCGGATCGCCAGACACTCACGGCGATCGAGAACGGAGAGGCCGCCAGTCTCGTGTCCTGAGCCGCGATCCAATCCTGTCGATCCGCGCCTGTCGAACGCTCATGAACTCAAGGAGACCTCCATGCACGCACAGCACTACTCGCCACAGGGAGCCAGCCAGATGGCCAGCGATGCGGCCAACCCCCTACCCCGCCGCAAGGTCGTCGTGCTCAAGGCACTCGACGATGACCAAATGAGCAACCTGCGCGAGCATCATGATGTCGTGGTGTTGCCTGAGGGTCTGTCCGCACAGGCGCGGGAAGACGCGCTGCGCGAGGTCCTGCGCGATGCCCACGGCCTGATCAGCTCAGGCCATGTGATCACGCCATCGCTGCTGGACGCCGCCCCAGTCCTGCGGGTGATCTGCTCGGTCTCGGTGGGCTATGACAACTACCCGCTGGCGGCGATGAACGCGCGCGGCATCCTGTTGTGCAATACCCCGGATGTGCTGACCGAGACCACGGCGGACACCGGCTTCCTGTTGATCATGGCCACGGCGCGGCGCGCGGTGGAGCTGGCCTGCAAGGTTCGCGATGGCCAATGGACAGAGAGCCTCACACCGTCCCACTTCGGCACGGATGTGCACGGCAAGACGCTGGGCATGATCGGCATGGGGCGCATCGGCGCGGCGATCGCACGGCGCGGCGCGCTCGGCTTCAACATGCGCATCCAGTACTCGAACGCCTCTCTCAAGCCTGAGCTGGAAAGCGAGCTTGGCGCGACCCGCGTCGAACTGGACTCACTGCTCAAGACCAGCGACTTCGTGTGCGTCACCGTCCCGCTCAGCGAGCAGACCGAACGCCTGATCGGCAAGCGCGAGCTGGAGTTGATGCCCGCCAGCGCCTTTCTGATCAACATCGCCCGCGGACGCGTCATCGATGAAGGCGCCTTGATCGAGTGTCTCGAGCGCGGCGGCATTCGCGGGGCGGGGCTGGATGTCTTCGAGCAGGAACCGCTGCCGGCAAGCTCGCCGCTGACGCGCCTGCCTCAAGTCGTGGCGCTGCCGCATATCGGCTCGGCGACCCATGAGACCCGACGCGCCATGGCGCAGCGTGCGCTGGACAACCTGCTGTTGGCGCTGGCAAGCGAATCCCCCTTGAGCGCGGTCAATGAAGCCCACTGGACGCGCCGCTAGCACGGGCCCGCCTGCCAGACCAAAGTGCTGAAGGGATAGCCGAGGGATTGCTCTATGCTGACGACAAGGAATTGGAACAATCCAAAACGCCAGCGCCCCAGCCCAGGCTTGGGATGACAACAAGAAAACGCCCAGGAACGACGCCATGAAAGCGCCCATCACGCCACCCCCTGCTCGGGAAGATGCCGACACGTCATCGCAAGCCTCGTCATCACAGGGCCATTCACCTCAGGGCCATTCAACCCAGGGCGCCTCGAGCAGCATCACGCTCCAGGATATCGCGGCCCACGCCAAGGTCTCGCGCAGCACGGTCTCGCTGGTGCTGCGCGAAAGCCCGCTGGTGGCGAAGCGCACCCGCGAGAAGGTCCAGGCCTCCATCAAGGCGCTGGGCTATGTCTACAACCGTGGCGCCGCCGCCATGCGTGGCAGCCGCACCGCCACTCTGGGCGTGGTGGTCTATGACATCGCCAACCCCTTCTTCGGCTCCATGGTCGCGGGTATCGATGCCGCCCTGCATCAGGAAGGCTATGTGTCATTTCTCGCCAACAGCGAGGATTCCCCCGAGCGCCAGCAACGCTTCATCGAGCGCATGCGTGAACATCGCGTCGATGGCCTGCTGCTGTGCCCCGCCGAACACACAGACCCCAACCTGATCCATCAACTGGCCGACTGGGGCATGCCCTGCATCCAGGTGATGCGCTATCTGGACGCGCCGCCCTTCGATTACGCCGGCACCGATTTCCGGCGCGTGGCCGAGATGGCCGTCAATCATCTCGTCAGCCTGGGCCATCAGCGCATCGCCTTCATCGGCGGCGCGGATCACTCGGTCAGCCATGACCGTTGGCTGGGCTATCAGGCCGCGCTGGATCGCCACGGCCTGACCTATCGCCGCCTGGTACGCGGCAACGGCGTGACCCGACGCGTCGGCCATGAACTGATCAAGAGCCTGATGCAGGAAAGCCCTCGCCCGACGGCGGTGGTCTGCCATAACGACCTGGTGGCCTTCGGCGCCATGCTGGGCCTGCGCCAAATGGGGCTCGAGCCCGGCCGCGACTGCGCCGTGATCGGCACCGATGACGTCGAGGAAGCCGAGCTGGGCGACCCGCCCCTGACCAGTATCGCCACGCACCCCTACGCCATCGGGGAACAGGCGGCGCGCCTGGCCTTGCGCCGGATTGCCAATCCCGGCGGCGAGCGAGAGAGCGTCATCATGCCGCCGGAACTCAAGATACGCCGCTCCTGCGGGAGTCCTGACGACGCCAGCGTCGCGACGCCCCCGAAGGGGTGATACCAAGCTTCAGCTGAACGGCACGTCATGCCTGGAGAGCATCGACAAGCCGCGCAGCACCCGAGCATGGTCCGGCAGTCTGGAGACTGTCGGTCTGGCAAGCGCAAGACGCAAGACCAGAAGATGCAAGGCACAACAACAAACAACGCCAAGGAAAACGCCATCATGCTGAATTGGATCAATCCAACCAATGCCTCTCTCTCTATTTCTACCTCTATCCCCGTCTCTCCCTCCCAGCGCTCACGTCTGAGCTCTCGTTTGAGTGCACGGCTAAGCAAAGGGCTAGGCAAGAGCCTGGCCGTCGCGGCCACCACCGGCACCCTGCTGGGTGCCACGCTCGGTTTCTCGGCCAGCGCCCAGGCGATGGAGCTGCGCTTCGGCCACGCCGGCACCGAAGATACTGCCTATCAACTCGGCGCCGAGCGGCTGCGCGACCTGCTCGCCGAGAAGACCGATGGCGACATCAACATGACCATCATGGGCAACTCGGTGCTGGGCCATGAGACCGAGATGTTCGAGCAACAGATGGCCGGCGCGCTGGACATGTCCATCGTCAGCCCCGGACTGATCACCGACTTCTCGCCCACCGCCAACGTCTTCACGATTCCTTTCCTGTATCGCGATGTCGATCACTGGCAGAAGGTGCTGGATGGCGATGTCGGCCAGGAGATCGCCCAGAAGATCAGTGACGAGACCGATGTGAAGGTGCTGGCCTACTTCGGGGGCGGCAAGCGACATATCGTCAGCTCGCGCGAGGTCACCTCACTCGATGACCTTGAGGGCCTCAAGCTGCGTACCAACCCGACCAAGCCGCTGATCGTCGCCTGGCAGGCACTCGGGGTCGAACCGAGCGTGGTGGCCTGGAAGGAGATCTACACCGCCATCCAGCTGGGCGCGATCCACGGCCTGCTCAACGAGCCGGAATGGACCCTGCGCATGCGCTTCCACGAAGTCGCGCCCAATATCGCGCTGTCCGAGCACGACATCACCGTGCGCCTGCTGACCATGTCCAAGATGTCCTGGGACAACCTGGATGAGCAGCAGCAGAAGACCCTGATGGAGTCGGCCCATGACGCGGCGGCCTATGCCCGCAAGGTGCAGCTGGAGCAGGATGCGGACGCCCTCGCCGAGCTCGAGAAGCAGGGTGCCAAGCTGCATGAGATCGACCGTGAGCGCATGCAGGAAATCGTGGCCGAGCCGCTCAAGGAAGTGATCGCCGAGATGGGCCTCAAGGAAATCTACGACAAGGTGCGTGCGGTCAAGTAAGCCACGCCTGGGGGGCAGCCATGCAGCGTCTGGCTGCCCCGTCTTCAGGTTGGCTTGAATGATCTCGCCGCCTTGCGTCGAGCTCCTCCCCCTCGCACTCTTCTTGAGGACAGTGCCATGCATCCTGTGCTCTCAGGGCTTTCGCGCCTGAACCGGACGCTCGAACGTCTGCTCTATCTCGTATTGCTGGCGCTGCTGGCAAGCTTCATCGTCTTCATCATCTATCAGATCGCCAGTCGCAATCTGGCCTTCCTACCGCGCCTGTTCTGGACCGAGGAATTCAGTCGCTTCGCCTTCCAGTGGATGGTGATGCTGGGCACTGCGGTCGGGGTGCTGCACGCCGATCACTTCGTGCTGGAAGCCTTTGCGCGTGGCAGCCGTGCCGATCTCGTCACGCGCTGGATTCGTGATCTCGCCTGCCTGTTGCTGGGGGTGCTGTTCATCGTGCACGGCAAGGACTTCGCCCTTTCCGGTCTGCGCCGCAGTGCCATGGCCTCGGGACTGTCGATGATCTACGTCTACTCGGTATTCACCGTCAGCGGCGTCTTCATCGTGCTTTTCAGCCTGCAACGGTTGCTGCATGCCTGGCTACACGGCATGCAAGCCATGGAGAAGGCGCTCAATACGCCCAATGAGGCGGAAGCGCTGGCAATACCGGAGGAGACGGCAGCGGTTCAGTCTCCCGCCATCGCCAGCCATGCGCATGGCGCGACTGATCGGAGGCCCCTGTCATGATGCCAATGGACTGGCTCTACCTGATGCCCTGGCTGCTGTTCGGCGTGCTGGGCGTGTTGATCGTGATCGGCATCCCCATCGCCATGGCGCTGGTGCTGACGGCGACGACCCTGATTCTGCTCGACCCGCGCCTGACCTACTGGATCATGTTCCAGCGCATGTACAACGGCATGGATTCCTTCGTGCTGCTGGCCGTGCCGCTGTTCCTGCTGGCCGGCAACCTGATGAATGCCGCCAGGATCACCGACCGGCTGATCACGCTGTGCATGCGGCTGGTCGGCCACTTCCGCGGCGCGCTGGCCCACGTCAATGTGCTGGTCAGCATGCTGTTTGCCGGCGTGTCCGGCTCCTCCACCGCCGACAGTGCCGGCGTGGGCACGGTGCTGATTCCGGCCATGAAACGCGAAGGCTATCCAGTCAGCTTCGCCGTCGCGGTCACCGCGGCCTCCTCCGTGATGGGCACCATCATCCCGCCGTCGATCAACATGATCGTGTGGGGCGCGCTGACCAATACCTCGATCGCCGGCCTGTTTCTCGGCGGTATCCTGCCCGGCGTGATGATCGGCGTCGCCCAGCTGCTGCTCAATACCCGCTATGTCCGCCGCTACGATGTGCCGGTGCGCAAGCGCGCCACCCTCAAGGAGCTGGCCAGCTCCGGCAAGGATGGCCTGCTGGCCGCCGGGATTCCGATCGTCATCATCGGTGGCATCACCCTGGGCATCGTGACCCCCACCGAGGCCGCGGTGATCGCGGTGGTCTATGCGCTAGCGCTGGGCTTCGTGGTCTATCGCGAGCTGGATCTCACCAAGTTGCTCAATGCTTCCACCGACACCGTCAGGCTGTGCTCGCTGTCGCTGTTCAGCCTGGTGGGCGCGGCCATCTTCGGCTATCTGATCAGCTTCTATCAGATTCCGCCCAAGCTGATGGCGGGCGTCAGCATCACCGACCCGACGGTGCTGTTGATCGTGATGACCATCGTGCTGCTGGTGATCGGCACCTTCATGGATGCCCTGCCCGCGATGGCGATCATGGCGCCCATCTTCTATCCGCTGGCGATGTCGGCAGGTGTGCACCCCGTGCAGTTCGGTGTCATCGGCGTGATGGCGCTGGGGCTGGGCCTGATCACGCCGCCCTACGGCCTGTGTTTGATGATATCCGCCAAGATAGGCGGCATTCCTCTGCTCAAGGCCATGGCGACCACCATGCTGTATCTGGGCGTGATGCTGGCCGTGATCCTGTTGATGATCCTGTTCCCAGAATTCGTGCTGACCATTCCGCGCCTCATCGCCCCTGACTTCGTCTGACCCGGCGCACTATCCGGACATTCCGAAAACTGTTTGAGGAATGTCCGGAACTGCCAACTTCTCGTCCTCGCATACCTCTCTGCCTCCCCTAGCGGCTCATTCCTTCCCGCCTCATCCCAGCGGGCCGGGCCGCACTAGCAGCACGAACCCGCCCCAAAAGCGCGCCAACGTCGTGATCTGTCGAAGAATCCTCCGCAACTCAGGGTGAGCGCCACGCCACAGGTCATGGCATCGTCTTGAGCCTTTGCGCCGATAACACGCCCAAGATGAACGGCTGATTATCATGTTTTTATTGAAAGTCTTTACGCCATCTGCCGCTATATTCCGCCGCCTGCCCGTTCCAAGATTCACTGCGTCGATTGCCAGCGCATCGGCATTGTCCCCCTTCTTCCCATGACCAGACAGGCAGCCACCATGAAACGTCCCTTCTCCCTTGCTCTTCTCGGCCTCTCGGTCGCCTTCGCCAGCATGACCGCCCACGCCGATGACCACTCCACGCTCACACCGTCCAGTGAAGTCGTCCAGCAGTCCGACATCGACTGGGGCTACCTGAATCCGCTGCGCGGTGACCAGAGCCCGGCGGCCGGCGACCTGTGGGGCGACCGCACCAAGGATGGCGCTTCAGGCTTCCTGGTGAAGTTCAACGAAGGCTTCTCCTCACCGCCCCACATCCACAACATCACCTACCGTGGCGTGGTCATCCAGGGCGAGGTCCACAACGATGACAAGAACGCCGATGAGCTGTGGCTGCCCGCAGGCTCGTTCTGGATCCAGCCGTCAGGGGAATCGCACATCACCGCGGCCAGAGACAAGGTCAACATGGCCTACATCGAGATCAATGAAGGGCCCTACCTGGTACAGCCGGAATCCGAGGCCTTCCACAACGATGAAGAGCCGCTGAATGTCGCAGAGAACAACATGGTGTGGCTGGATGCCAATGACATCCGCTGGATCAACCTGCCGGGCAGCGACGACGCCGAGCAAGGCCCGAAGACCGCCTTCCTGTGGGGCAACCCGGACGTCGGCCAGCTGAGCGGCCGCCTGGTGAAACTGCCGGCCGACTTCTCCGGTGAGATCACCAGCCACGCTGACGAATTCCGCGCCGTGGTCATCAAGGGCGACCTGACCCACGAGACCGAAGGCAAGGACGACAGCCAGAGCCTGGCGACTGGCAGCTACTTCGGCTCTCAGGGCGAGATCACCCATGACATCACCACCGGCGCCGACGGCGAGACTCTGCTCTACGTGCGCACCAATGGTGATTTCGACATCGTCGAAGACTGAAACCTGCGGTCGTCTGAACTCTTGGTTCTGAACTCTTGGCTCTGAACTCTTGGCTCTGAACTCTTGGCTCTGAACTCTTGGCTCTGAGCTCTGAGCTCTGAGCTCTGAGCTCTGAGCTCTGAGACCAGAATCAGCAGACATCGCGACCTGCAGCAAACACGAACGGCCACCCCGGTCTCAAGACCGCGGGTGGCCGTTCGTGTTTGTGTTGCGTTGATATACGTACCCGCCATCAGGCGACGCCGTCAGGCCAGTCTTTGGACCGCCATTTCGAGGCCCCGGATTTCCGCCAGCCCCTTCATGCGCCCATACAGCGGGTACCCCGGGCGGGTCTCGCGCCGGGCGTCATCCAGAATGTGGTGGCCGTGATCCGGGCGCATCGGCAAGGGCGCGCCACCAGACACCAGGCGACGGCGCTCCTCCGCGACCAGCACGCTGATGATGTCCACCATGTCCAGGTCGCCCTCGAGATGTTCAGCCTCATGGAAGGAGCGCTTGTCCTCGCTATCACGCCCAGTGGCCCGCAGATGGGCAAAGTGGATATGAGGGGCGAAGCGCCGCGCCATGATGCACAGGTCGATCTCCGGATTGGCCCCGTAGGAGCCGGTGCAGAACGTCAGGCCATTGGCGGGGCTGGGCACGACACCCAGCAGCCAATCGGCATCCACCATGCTCGAGACCACGCGCGGCAGGCCAAACATCGGCCGCGGCGGATCATCAGGGTGAATGGCCAGTCGAATGCCGACCTCTTCCGCCACCGGCACGATGGCCTTGAGGAAGGTGGCCAGGTGCTGGCGCAGTCGCGCGGCATCGATACCATCATAGGCCGCAAGCGCCGCTCGGAACTGGGCCAGCGTGTAGCCTTCTTCCGCCCCCGGCAGCCCCGCGATGATGGTGCGGATCAACTTCTCACGCCCGGCATCATCGAGCGACGCCAGATGCCTGAGCGCGGCCTGCTGCTCTTCGCTGCTGTACTCGTGCTCAGCGCCGGGGCGCTCCAGTAGATAGAGATCAAAGGCCGCGAAGGCATCCTGATCAAAGCGCAACGCCGTGCCGCCCTCCGGCAGCTGCCAGGCGAGGTCGGTGCGCATCCAGTCCAGCACCGGCATGAAGTTGTAGCACACGGTGCCGATCCCGCATTCCGCCAGGTGGCGCAGCGACTGCTGATAGTTGGCGATATGGCGATCACTGCCGGGCGCGGCCTGCTTGATGCTCTCATGCACCGGAATGCTCTCGACCACCGACCACCTGAGCCCAGCCGCCTCGATCTGCGCCTTGCGCTCACGAATGGCCTCCAGCGGCCAGACCTCGCCGTTGGGAATCTCATGCAGCGCCGTCACGATACCTGTCGCGCCGGTCTGGCGAATTTCCTCGAGCGTGATGGGGTCCGCGGGACCGAACCAGCGCCATGTCGCTTCCATGTCATCTCCTTGACGGTCAAAGGGGGCAAATGCCACCTGCCGACAAAATATGACAACTTGTATCAGCTGCTGCCATGCGACCTATGTCGCTGCCGGCGAGCGGCTCACCGGGCGCACTTCCCTCTGAAGATGGGCTCAACCCTTGATCGCGTCTCGAGATACCAGGCCGACCAGATACCCATAGCGCTCACACCTCACAAAAAACCCCTTGCAATCAGTAGTTTGCTATCATTACCCAATAGCTCACCATCATTCCTCCTTGCGCAATCGCTGCCACACCCCTTTCGTGACATGTCTGTTGGCGGCCACCAAGACGCGCTTTTTGGGTCACGACACTAGACTTATTGCTCATCAAAAGTTGTCAATATTTGTTTGATCAGTCACCCCTTCCCCCCTATAGTGAGTCTCGAAAACACATCAGACGCACGTGTCGACTGATCACTTGGGCCAGGCACGTTGCCGAGAGCCGAGACTCCTTACCTATACTGACGACGGACGCCATATGACTGCCATTACCTCCACAGAGCATCCCAGCTACGCCGAGCTCTCCTCCGTGACCCGCGAGCGTTTGATGCGCGCCTCCACCGCTTCCCTGCACACCCTGCTGTTCAAGCGCGGTCTGCGCAACACCTTCATCCAGAACGTGGTGCAGATGAACAACAGGACCACCCAGATGGTGGGCCAGGCCTTCACGCTGCGTTACATCCCGGCGCGGGAAGACATCGATACCGTCGCCGCCTTCCGCGACCCCAAGCACCCGCAGCGTCTGGCGGTGGAAACCGTCCCGGCCGGTCACGTGATGGTGTCTGACTGCCGCCAGGACGCCTCGGCCGCCAGCGCCGGCAGCATTCTGCTAACACGTCTGGAGTATCGTCAGTGCGCGGGCTTCGTCTCCGATGCCGGCATTCGTGATTCAGGCGCCGCCGCCGAGATGAACCTGCCGATCTTCTGCGCCAAGCCGAGCGCACCGACCAACCTGACCAAGCATCACGCGGTAGAACTGCAGGTGCCGATCGGTTGCGGTGGCGTGCCGGTCTTCCCGGGCGATGTGCTGGTCGGCGATGCCGATGGTGTCATGGTCGTGCCGCTGGAACTGGCCGACGAGATCGCCGAGGAAGCCAGCCAGATGGAAGATTTCGAGGATTACGTGCTGGAAAAGGTACGCAACGGCACGCCGGTGATCGGTCTGTATCCGCCGACCGACGAAGCACGCGCAGAATTCGAACGCTATATGGCCGCCAAGCAGTAATCGGCTCGCCAGCCGCCGTCTTGTCCACGGCGGCCACGGACGACAGGCCACGCCGACCTGTCGTCCGCCATCCCTCCTGCCTCAATGCGCCTCGAGTGATCACAACCATAACAACACTGGAGTCATGCCATGACCCATCTGAATAGCCTTCTCAACAGCCATCAGGCCAACGTGAACGCCAACCCTCACGCCAGCTCTGATGCCAGTCAGCAATCCCGCGCAGACCGCAAGCGCCGCAGTCGTCCGCTGCTGGCCTTGCTCGCCCCGCTGGCCCTGTCCGGCATGGTGGCGGCCTCGCCCTTCGTCAGCACCGGCGTGCAGGCCGACTATCCCGTGCGAGACATTCGCCTGATCGTGCCATGGCCGGCCGGCGGTGGTGCCGACGCTATCAGTCGCAAGATCAGCAACCTCGCCGAGCAGGACCTGCCGAAATCGATCTACGTCGAGAATATCGGCGGCGCCATCACCGCCACCGGCCTGATGCAGCTCAGCAAGGCGCGTCCGGACGGCCATACCGTCGGCGTGATGACCTATGACAGCATCATCACCCTGCCACGCGGCAATCTGGTGCCCGGCTATTCGCTGGACCGGATGATCCCCTTCGCCCGCATTACCAAGGAAGCGGATGCCATCGTGGTCTCCAGGCAGTCCGGTTACGAGAATTATGAGCAACTGATCGAGGCCGCACGCGCAAACCCCGGCACCGTGAGGATCGGTGTCGCTCCTAAAGGCTCGGGCCCCTATCTGGCGGTGCGCCGCCTGGAAGCGGCAGCGGGCGTAGAGTTCAATGTCATCAGCTATCCTGGCTCTTCCACCGCCGAAGCCGAGGCCCTGCTCTCCGGTGAGATCGACGGCGCCATCTCGAGCCTGGGAGACTTCTCCGGCATTCTGGATTCCGGCGACGCCCACGGCCTCGTCGAGTTCTCCTCCGAGCAGAATCCGGCCTACCCGGAAGTGCCGCCGATGAGCGAACTGGGCGGCAATCTCGAGACCGGCAGCTTCATCGTGCTGGCCGTGCCCAAGGGCACCCCGGAGGAAGTGGTCAGCACCCTGGAAAGCGCCTACCACAGCGCCTACGAGACACCAGAATTCCAGAAGTGGATCACGGGAGTCGGCGTCACGCCCAGCTGGCTGGGGGCCGATGAGGTCAACGCCTGGATCGAGGACTACCAACAGAAGACCTTCACTGCCATGGATGAACTCGGCCTGTAGACGCGCTGCCACGCGGTACCTCTGAGTGCCGCTGCAATCCCACGTCTCCCCGTCCTCCTTCACTTCCATCGTCAAGCGGCGCCCAGCCACGGGCGCCGCCAGGGAATTCTGTCATGTCTCCTTCCGCCTCTCCTCCCGCCCGGCGTCATTGGCTGCTCAGCGGGGCGACACCGCTGACGCTGGCCATGACCGCCATCAGCGCCCTCTATCTGATCAGTGCCTTCCAGATGGCGCCGCCATTGGACAATGACCGCCTGACGGCCTCCTTCTTCCCTGCTCTGATCGGCAGCATCGCGCTCGTGCTCTGCGTGGCGCAGCTGGTGAGCCAACAACGGGCGAGCCGCGACTCCCGCAGCAACGAGTCCGCCAACGATGACGCCTCCAGCGCGGACAGCGACGCAAGCTCGTCTCTCTTCTCGCCGGCGCTGCGCCTGATGCTGGTGACCGCGCTCTATATCCTGGCGTTCTCGCATCTGGGTTACCTGCTCTCGTCAGCGCTGTATGTCTTCGCCGTGATGCTGCTGTTCGCGGGGCGCGACAAGTGGGTCAGCAAGGCAGTGATCGCCTGCGCCATTTCCGCGCTGGGCTATGGCCTCTTCGAGCAACTGTTCAACGTCCATCTCCCTGCGCTGGATCTGTCAGCGCTCGGCCTGGACAACGGGAGCTGACCCATGGAATTCATCGCCCAGGTATTCTCGAGCTTCGCCCTGCTGCTCGACCCCGTGATCCTGTTCTACGTGGTCGCCGGCTTCGTGATCGGCACCATCTTCTCGGCCATTCCGGGTCTGACCGCGACGCTGGCACTCGCCCTGCTGCTGCCGCTGACCTACAGCCTCGATGTCACCACCGCCCTGATGGCGTGTGCCAGCATCTACATGGCCGGCATGTGTGGCGGCAGCATCACGGCCACCACCATCAATATTCCCGGCGCGCCGTCCTCGATGATGACAGCGCTGGAAGGCTACCCCATGCAGCAGCGTGGCGAAGGCGCGCTGGCGCTGGGCCATGCCTCCTTCGGCTCGATGATCGGCGGCAGCCTCGGCGCGCTGCTGTTGATCGTGCTGGCCCCCTTCATCGCCGAGGCCTCACTGCTGGTCAAGACGACGGGCAAGTGTGCGCTGATCGCCTTCGCGCTGATCGTGATCGTGGTCGCCCAACGCGGCAACATCCGCAAGGCCGGCATCACTGCCTGCCTGGGCCTGATGCTCGCGACCGTCGGGCTGGACGCCATGCAGCCGCTGGCCCGCTTCACCTTCGGCATCAGTGAGCTGACCGCCGGGATCGACCTGATGCCGGTCATCATCGGCACCTTCGCCATCAGCGAGCTGTTGATCCAGGTCGGCAACCGCAAGAAGGACGCCGCCATCCGCCAGCAACTCAAGGCCAGCAAGCAGCTCAAGCGGCGTGATTTCATTCCGCCGCTGAGCGCCATTCGCGAGATCGGCATCGGCTGCTATCTGAAGTCGACGCTGATCGGCTACATGGTCGGCACCCTGCCCGGCGCAGGCGGTTCGATGGGTGGTTTTCTCGCCTACGTGGAAACCGTGCGCACCTCGAAGAAGCCGGAGAGCTTCGGCAAGGGCAATCCCCAAGGCATCGCCGCCGCCGAGAGCGCCAACAATGCCGTGTGCGGTGGTGCCCTGGTGCCGATGCTGACCTTCGGGATTCCGGGTGACCCGGTGACGGCCATCGTGCTGGGGGTGCTGGTGATCAACGGCATCCAGCCGGGGCCGCAGCTGATGGCCTCGCAATCCGGCCTGATCGCACCGATGCTGGCCTCGCTGCTGTTCAGCGCGCTGATCCTGATTCCTCTCACGCTCTACCTGATGGGCCCCTACTTCCTGCGCATCGTCACGATCCGCAAGGACGTGCTCTATGGCGCCATCGCACTGCTGGCCGTGGTCGGCAGCTTCGTGGCCACCTACTCCGTGTTCCAGATGATGATGACGCTGGTGCTGGGCATCGTCGCCTACCTGATGCGCAAACATGATTATCCGGTGATCACGCTGCTGCTCGGCTTCATCCTCGGCCCGAACCTGGAAGAATTCCTGCGTCGCGCGCTGACGCTCTCCAACGGCAACCCTATGACCTTCATCACCACGCCGGACAGCCTGTTCTTCGTCGTGCTGACGGTGGTCTTCGTCTACTTCCTCGGCATTCGCAAACCGGTGCAGTTGAAGCAGGTGGCCCCCGAGAAGGCAGGTTCGACGGGCTGAGCCTTTTACCAGCTTCCGGGAACGAGCCTATCCACACGCCCCATGCCTGAACGAAAAATGCCCGCTACCGAAAGGTAGCGGGCATTTTCATGTTCTCTCGTCGCGCGGACCAACCGATCACCACTACTGCCAACACATCACGCCCACACATCACACTTCCAGGCCGGCGCGCGACGATCAGGCGGGTGCAGAGCAGGCGTTGCGGGTAGCTGGGGCATTGCAGACTGGCGCCGGGCGAATGGAGGCGGGGTCTGCCAGCGCGGCCACCACGGATCTGACCTGCTGATAGCCGGTGCGCATCAGGAAGGTCGGCGCTCTGCCGTAACTCTTGATGCCGAGGATGAACAAGCCTGGCTCGGCATGCAGCAGTTCGGCCGCGCCGTGTTCCGGCACCGACCCACAGCTGTGCTGGTTGGGGTCGATCAGCGGCGCAAGCTTGATAGGGCTCTGCGTCGCGGGGTCCAGCGAGACACGCAATTCAGACAGCAGCCCCAGAGACGGGCGGAAGCCGGTGGCCGCGATGATGCGATCCACCGCTGGCAGCCGGTGTTCGCCACTCTGTACTACCCAGCGCCCCGCTTGGTGTTCGATCGCCTCGACGGCAAGCTCGGTCACTACCTCGATCCGGCCTTCCTCAAGCAGTGCCTTGATACGCAGTTCGAGCGCCTTGCGTTCCTCCAGCTCATCATTGGGCGCCGGGCGGATGACCTCCTCGATATTGGCGGAGCGAACACCCCAGACGATTCGCATCCCCTCTTCACGGTCTGCCAGCGCGATCAGGTCCTGCAACGCATTCAGCGCCGAGTGGCCGCTGCCGATCACGAGTACCGACTTGCCGGCATACTCAACCGCTTGTGTGCCGCGGATGTCCGGCACGCCATAGGCAATGACTTCGGCCGCCACTTGCTCACCAATGGCGGGAATGCCGTGCGCCCCGATCCAGTTGGGGGTCTGGTAGGTGCCGGTGGCATCGATCACCGCGCGGGCCAGCACATCGCGCGGGCCATCAGGGCCCTCGACGCGCAGCACGAAGGGCGCCTCATCGCGACCGCCACTGCGCAGCACATCATGCTGTTGTCGACTGACATGGGTGACGCGGCTATCGACATGCAGGCGCGAGCTGATCGACGGGTGCGCGGCGAGCGGTGCGACATAGCGGTCGAGAAACTCGGCCCCGGTGGGATAGGCAGCGGCGTCCGGGGCCTGCCAACCCTGTTCCTGCAGCAACTCGGCCGCTAAAGCGTCGATATTCCATGACCAGGGCGAGAACATGCGTACATGTCCCCAGCTGGCCAGGTTGGCGCCTGCGTGTGCGCCCGACTCGAAGAGAATCGGCTCCAACCCTGCCTCCAGCAGATTGATAGCAGCGCTCAGCCCTATCGGCCCGGCGCCGATGATGGCCACCGGCAGGCTTTTGATATCACGACTCATGGCAGTCTCTCGCAGCAATATGTTGTCAGTGACAACAAACCTAGTATCCCTCCACGCTAATGTCTACTGCCAGGCGCTCAATCAGTCACCCAGGCGCTGCCGCGCGGCAAGGGTCAGCTTGTTGAGCAGTGTCACTGCGCCCTCCACGACCTCCGGCGACAGGCCCTCGATCATCGAGGCCTCTTCCGCGACCAGCTCGGTGTGAATCTGCTGGTACAGCGCCCTGCCCTCCGGGGTCAGCGAAAGCTCAACGGCACGCCGGTCGTTGGGGTCCTCGATCTTGCGCACATAGTGCTTGCGGATCAGTGAGTCGGCGACCCGGCTTGTCGTGCTCTTGTCGAGGTACATCTCGTCCGCCAGCGCCTGCAGTCTCAGCGGTCCGCGCTTGACCAGCGTTTCCAGTGCATAGCATTGAGCGACGGAGACGTTGTGGTGGCAGATGCTTTCCCTGTCGCGAAACTGATGGACACGAATGAGCTGATTGACGGCTTCGTACAGTGCTTCTGCTTGATCCACTCTGGTGCCTCACGTGACGGTGGTCAAAAAAGGGGGCGTGGCTTGCCACGATAACCGAGCACGATACAGAGCGCACCGATATCCGGCAGCCCTTATCCAGCAACCCTTATTCAGCAACCCTATCGGCTTGCCCGTGACAATGCCTTGCACGGGCAACTCAATCGCGGTCTTTCTCCCCGATACGACGCCAGCAGACCCTTCAGGCAAGAATTGTGCAATAATCTTGCAATTCACTATTGATAACGATTAGCATTTCCAGACGCAACATATAACTATTCAGAGCAAGGGATCTCACGTGCACCTCCGCCTCCATCCGCTTACCGCAGCCGTCCTCTCCGCCAGTGCGTTGACCCTGAGCCTCTCGGGCCACGCCTCGGCTGACGACATGTCCACCCTCGTCATCAGCGAAGACCGTCTCGAACAGAATGTCGTGATCAGCGCTGAAGAGATCGATCAGCGTCAGGCACGCGACCTGGAAGACCTGTTCCGCGCCGAACCGGGCGTCAGTGTCGGCGGTGGCATCGCCATCGGCCAGAAGGTCTATGTACGCGGCCTGGAAGACACCAACCTGAACGTCACCATCGATGGCGCGCGTCAGGGCGGCTACCTCTTCCACCATACCGGTCGATTGACCATTGACCCGGCACTGCTCAAGCAGGCGGAAGTCGATAAAGGCCCCGCGACCGCCGATGACGGCCCGGGCGCGCTTGGCGGCAGCCTCCGCTTCGAGACCAAGGATGCGCAGGACCTGCTCAAGCCCGGCCAGGACCTGGGCGCGCGCGTCTCAGTCGGCACCGAAAGTGCGGCGGACGCCACCTCCGGTACCACGGCGTTCTATGGTCGTCTGGGGGAGAATCTCGGTCTGATGGGATATGTCAGCGGCCGCAACAGCGATGACTATGAAGTTGGCGGTGGCGGTGAGCAGGAACAGACCGCAGGTCAGCAGCGCGGCTACCTGCTCAAGGTGTCACTGCTGGACGTCAATGATCAGGACCTGCGCATCAGCGCCGAGCGCACCACCGATCACGGCACCTATTTCACGCGTCCGCATATGCCGAGCTTCAGCAGTCAGCAGCCGACCTATCAGGAAATGGAGCGCGAGACCTTCACCGTCAATCATGCCTGGCACCCGGGCAATGACCTGATCGACACCAGAACCACCCTCTATCACACCACCCAGGAACTGGATCGTGTCGAGGCCGGCAGCACCAGCCGTTCCCGCGAATTCGGCGCGGATGTCCGCAACACCTTGCGCCTCAAGACGGGTGACGTGGCACATGCGCTGACCACTGGCGTGGACTTCTATGATCAGGACACTCGTCGCTCCGATGACTCAGGCAGCGCCGGCCCCAACAACGAAGACACCTCACGCAACCTGGGAATCTACGCCCAGAACCGCATGACGCTGGGCCCGTGGGCTCTGTCCGTTGGTGCGCGGCTGGATGATTACGACAGTGATTACGGCGAGGCGGGCAGCGTCAGTGGCAGCGAGGTCTCCCCCAACGCGATTCTGAGTGTCGATGCCACTGACAACCTCACCCTGCATGCGGGCTACGGCGAGGCCATTCGCGGCGCCAAGGCACGTGAAGTGATCCTGATCGGCGATGACGTCACCATCGCGGAGGGGCTTGAGCCGGAACGCGCTCGCCAGCGCGAGATCGGTCTGGATTGGCATCAGCGCGATGCCCTGATGGCGGGAGATCGCCTCGGCTTCGCGCTGACCGGCTTCCATACCGATATCGAGAACTATCAGGCCTATGATCGCGGCAGTGATCCGGCGGTGCTCTACAACCTGGAGGGCGAAGTCGAGAGCCGTGGCTATGAAGCCAGCCTGAACTGGGGCGTGGGCGGCTACGACACGCGCCTGGGCTACGCCAAGGTGGTGATGAAGAACAACGACGGCGACCCGCTGGGTGACGAGATGAACATCGGCGCCTCCACCGGCGACAAGTGGACCTGGGATCATCAGTATCGCTTGCCAAACCACAACGTCACCCTGGGCTACACCCTGAACGCGGTGGAACGACTGGATCGGGTGGCAGAAGGCGACGAGGAGAAGCCGGGCTACGTGACGCACGACATCCGCGCCCAGTGGACACCCGCCTCATATCAGGATCTGACCCTGACACTGGCGGTCAACAACGTGTTCGACAAGCGCTACAGCGACCACAGCAGCTACCTGCTCAGCAGCGGTGACAGCATGCTCGAGCCGGGCCGTGACATCCGCCTGGGTGCCAGCTACCGCTTCTGACCCAGTCCCTGACATCACGAACAGCTCGCGATCAGCTGACGAAAAAATGCCCCACAGGCCTGGCCTGCGGGGCATTTTCCTCTCTGGAGCTGGATGGCGTCACTGGCTCAGGCTTCAGTTCGCCCCTTCCGCCTCGGCATCCCGCTGCTTGGCCAGCTTGTGGCCGTCTTCTGACTGGCCGATCTTCCAGTAGCTGGAGACATAGAAGTGGGACTTGGGGATCTCGTGCACCTGCTTGAGGTGAGCACGCAGCGCTCTCATGCTGCCGAATTCACAGGCCGCCCAGACAGATACCTGACCCTCCAGGCTCGGCAAGGAGGCGATCTTGTCCAGCAGCGGCTGGCCGCTCGGGTCCGGTTGCGCATTGATGACCCAGTGCAGCTCGATGCCTGCCGGATGCTCAAGCGTCTGGATATCGGCTTCGCTGGTCACCTCGATGACGGCGTGACCGCGCGCCTGGGCCGGTAGCTCGGCCAGATTGACGCTGATCGCCGGCAAGGCTGTCATGTCACCCGCCAGCAGGAACCAGTCGGCTTCCATGTTGATCAGCTTCTTGGGCCCCGGGCCGCCGATGGTGATGCGGTCCCCCGGCTGGGCGCTGACGGCCCAGGTAGATGCCGGGCCGGCGTGATCATGCAGCGCGAAGTCGACATCGATCTCGGTCGCACGCTGATGACGAATGGTATAGGTGCGCATCATCGGGCGCTCGCCTTCCCCGCGCGGAAACACCAGTTTGATATAGGCGCTCTCCTGCCCCTCGGGGATGGAGCCGATATTCTCCCCGCCCAGGGTGACGCGCAGCATATGCTCCGTCACCGGGGTGGAACGAATCACTTCAAGCTCTCGCATTGCGGGCTTACCCATCTTGCGCACTCCTCTGGCAAACGCCTTCAAGTTGTTCAGCATCGCGTGCTTCACACTCGCTTGTATTGTGGATCATGGCAGATGCCGTTTTCAGGAATGTGGCGACCTCTTCATCGCTGAGGTCTCCCGCCATCCGCCGAGCGGTCTCATCTTCCAGGGCTTCAATCTCTTTGAGCATGTCGTGGCCCGCCGCGGTAGGGGCGAGAAACAGGCTGCGACGGTCCTGCGGATTTTCCGTCTTGACGATCAATCCCGCCGTCATCAATTCATTGAGCACCCGCGTCACGCGCGCCTTGTCCTGCCCCAGATGCTGCACGATCTTGTGCGCCGTGCACTCGGAGGTACGGCCAATGCCCTTCAGCACCCGAACGTGCGTGACAGGCAGATCAAGCTGGTAGCGCTGAATGCCCATGCGAAGCTGCCTGCGATAGACATGCATCAGCTGATGCAGCACATCATTGAGTGATGCCTGACTCATGTGTCATTCACCATATGGTTGGTATAGGTCAACTATATTGGCAGATGGTTGATACTGTCAACAAAAACATGATCGAGAAGCATTCTCATCTTAAGGCCAAAAACCTCATGTGCCTATCACTCTTCCCTCCACTGCCAGGCGCGCTTTCGGCAACTCTTGCTGCGTGACATGGTGACAGCGAGCGGGAACCTGCTAAGGTCGAAGGCCACACATTCCTGACGCCCACGAGAGGCATCGATGGCTGAACTCTGCCTGCTGTTTGATTCCGATGGCACCCTGGTTGATAGCGAAATCCTCCTCGCCGAGGCCATGTCCAGCACCCTGCCCCGCTATGGTCTGCCGTTTACCAGCGACCGCTACATGAACGAGTTTCGCGGCATGCGCTTCATGAGCATCGTGCGCACGCTGGAGGCAGCCCATGGCGTTCTGGAAGAAGCGCCCACACGGCGCATGGAAGGCGAGATGCGCGCCCTGCTGGAAGAGTTGATGAAGGCACGCCTGACGGCGATGCCCGACATGGCAGCCGCCTTGATGGAGCTTGCAGGCTACCCCTGTGGTGTGGTGTCCAACGGGCCTGAGCGCAAGGTGCGTCTGGCGCTCGATACCACACGCCTGGCGCGCTTCTTCGATGGCCATATCTACAGCGCCTATACCCTGGGCGTGTGGAAGCCGGACCCGCGCATCTATCGGCTCGCGGCCGAGCAGATGGGCTTTTCGCCATCACATTGCGTGGTGATCGATGATGCCATCGTCGGGGTACAGGCAGGGCTGGATGCCGGCATGCAGGTCATCCACTTCGCCCATCACGACGACGGCCATGAAACGCCGCGTGGCGCACTGCGCATGCACCACGCGCGCGAGCTGCCGAGACTGGTGGCGCAGATTTCCCAGAAGCTCGCTGCGCAGTACTAGACGTCGTCGCGCCTTCTCCCTCAGTTCCCGCGCCATGCCCCCCGGCTCGTGAAACCCCGTCTCATGACGTCCCGCAGCGAGAATCCCGCCCCTGAGGCGGGATTTTTCATGCCTGGCGCACAAGACAGGCTGCTCGTGGTGTGACTCGCTTTGCCTGTTGCAGCCACCCGCACTCCCGTTCGCGAATGCCGCAAGCCGCCCTCTCCAACCGATACGAATAGGCAAGTTTTAGCGACTATAGCGCCTATATGTCGCTCTTCTCGATACTTATAGTGTCTCTACAGCAAACACGTACCAGATACGCAAGGCTCGCAGGACACGGCCGTACGCAAAGCCAGTCGCAGCTCTCGTGCGCGCCCCTGACGTATCCCAAGCGCAACCGCCGCACACCTGCCATCAGGATCTTGACCATGACTCGCAACACCCTATTTGGCCCCAAGGGCTGGACCCCGGACAGAATCGGCTCGCTCGTCGGCAAGACCTATCTCATCACCGGCGCCAATAGCGGCGCGGGCTTTCAGGCGACGCGCATATTGCTGAGCAAGGGGGCCGACGTCGTGATGCTGAATCGCAACCCGACCAGATCAGAGGCGGCCATCGCGACGCTGCAAGAAGAGTTTGGTCCCGCGGCGAATGTCAGTCATATACACATGGATCTGGCGGAGCTGGCCTGCGTGCGCAGCGCGGCCGCGGAAGTGCTGGAGAAGGTCCCGCGGATCGATGCCCTCATCTGCAATGGCGCCATCGCTCAGGTTTCCCGACAGCAACTCACCGTCGACGGCTTCGAAAGTCAGCTGGGAGTGAATCACTACGGGCATTTCCTGCTGTGCGGGCTGCTGTTCGAGCGTATCGATGCCTCCAACGGGCGGATCGTCGTGGTCTCCAGTGAAGGCCACAAGATGGGCCTGAAAACCATCCAGTTCAATGACATGAACTGGGAGCACAACTATCACCCGAACAAGGTCTATAGCCACAGCAAGCTGGCACAGATGATGTTCGCCTATGAATTGCAGGACAGGATTGAGGCGGCAGGCCGCCAGGTAAAAGTCTTTGTCTGCCATCCGGGCGCGTCCAACACCTCACTGATACGTGACAACGCCAATCTGGCGACTCGACTCAGCTGGGCAGTGATGGTGAAGACGGGAATGGCGCAGACGGCCGAGAAAGGCGCTTACCCGGAAGTCATGTGCGCCACCGAGGAGACTCTCAGGCAGCGGGCCTACCATGGCCCGACGGGGCTGATGAATTTCGGCGGGCCGGTGGGCGAGTGCGAATTGGGGGCATTCGTTCTGGAGAAGAGCGTCATGACCCGGCTATGGCAAGTCTCGGAGAAGGCAACGCAGTTGAGCTGGCCGATTTGACCTTGAGCCGACCACCGACCTTCCCGCCTATCTTCAGGGAGGCGAATCCCATGAATGTATCACTGGTAGTGACAGGTCTTCTGATGATGAATCCGAACATGTCTTTTGCCAACAGCCTTTATGACGAGATCATCCAGCCGGAGACCTCGATTCAGGACAGTGAAGGCAATACCTATCGCAGCGTGGAGATTGGCGCTCAGACCTGGCTTGCCGACAACCTCAGAACGACTCGCTATCAGGATGGCTCGCCCATCCGGACGGCATTCATCCCCGAGGATGACCCTGACAACCTGTTGTCATATGGCCGTCTGTATGACTGGCACGATGTCAGTGATGCTCGCAATCTCTGCCCGGTGGGCTGGAGAGTCGCCTCGGATGAAGACTGGAAAGCGCTGGAACGCGCCATCGGAGCTGCAGAAAAGGAGATCGACTCGATGGGCTGGCGTGGCGATGACGATATCGCCATCACGCTCAAGGCGACTCAATCCGACTCCCTGTTGACGTCCTTCGATCAGGCGCGCATCAATCTCGCCGGCTTTTCAGCCAGACCGGCGGGCGTGAAGTGGAAAGGCTGGTATATCACCCAGGGCGCCTACGCCGAATTCTGGACCCGCAGTGAGGCGACGCCGACCAAAGCGTTTGCCAGAACACTGGCCTACTCCTGGTGGAATCCGCACAAGGGCGAGATCCGCCGAGCGACACTTGGCAAAAGTGGCATGTTCTCGGTGAGATGCGTAAAGGACTGATCAGGGCACAACACTGGGGGTAATGGGAGGGGCACAGTCGGTTGTGATATAGGCGCGAGGAGCGCTTGAGCAAGGACTCTGTTCCGCTGAATCACGCCGATTGAAGACATTCTGGCGTCAGCGATTGAAAGCGTGATTCAACAAGAATCCTTGCTGAAGGGTTCCTGCCGGTTCCGGGAGCAAGATGACATCGTCATTGTCAAGCGTCTTTCCGCAAATGGCGGGCTTCACGTTATTGTGTCGTACTGATCATTGCTGGCTGGCAGCTAGCGCTCAGAAAGACTCGACCATGATGTCACGCACACTCCATCCCGGAGGTGATATCGGCTGTCAGGCGCTCTCGCTCAAGGCATGTTCGATGCGGGTGGCGGGGACACTCTTGCCGGCATCATTCACGAAATCCGTCGCGTGATTCTTGTCTTCAATGGCCCACTTGCGAGCATGTCCGCGACTGCCTTCTTCACTCAAGGCATGCTGCACTCTGCCTGCCGCCACGCTCATACCGCTTTCCACATAGACTTGCGTGCTGCGCTCGGCCGGCTGCGCCTGCCCCATGATACGGCTCTCGCTCAACGCCTCACGGACACGGGTGTCGCTTTCGCCATTGTCGGCAAATGCCGCATTGCTCACAGCACACAGCGCAGCTGTCACACACAGTACTTTCATGGCTTTCATGGTGTCACTTCTCGTCTTTTTCGTTGGGTTGGGTTGGTCAGATCTGCAAGACTTGCGCTTTGCTGAACGTCAGATTGATAGATCACAAGATTGATGGAACGTAAAATCGATAGAACGTAAAGTCGATAGAACGTCAGGTTGGTGGCGCCAAGGGCCTGTGAGCCAAGCGCGTTGTCAGCCAATAGATTCCCTGAACAGGCTTCACTGGCCACCCTTGGCACGCCTGACCTCACATATTGAACTTCACCAGCGTCACGATACGTGACAGGCCCTGGGCCGCCGCCAATGACTGCGCAGTATTGCCACGCGCATCCTGGATCGAGGGGTCCGCGCCGGCCTGCAGCAACAGCTTGATGATGTCTTCATTGCCGAACAGAGACGCCATCATCAGCGCCGTCTGGCCACTGTAATTGCGATGATTCACATCACAGTCGGTATTGGCGATCAGCCATCTGGCTGTCTCGTCAAAGCCGCGAAACGCCACGCCCATGAAGGCATTGCTGCCTTTCTCATCGAGTGCACAGGCGTCAGCACCGGCAGACTTGAGCAGCGCCAGGGTGTCGGTATGCCCGTAGTAGGCCGCAAGAATGAAAGGGGTATAGCTGCGTGAATTGGTGACCGAGAGATCACCGCCCTGCTGAACATATTCCCGGATCGCGGCATTGTCGCCATCGCGTGCGGCGTCAAAGATATCGATGTCGCCAGCCGCGACAGCCTGCCCCGCCATCACCATCATCAGCAGACTGGCCAACACCGCCAGCCATCTTCTGCCCAGGCCGTGTTGCTGCTCGCTGGAGTCTGTGGCTCGCATCGTATGCATCTTGCGCTCCTCTCTCGTCTTTCGCTCGTGTTGAGCTCGTCTGGCGCACATGTTGCGCTCGTGTGCCGGCCGGCAGAGGAGCGCAAGCTCCCCTGCCGGGTCAATCAGGCCCGGGACTTCCGGCAGCGGTTGATCGCGATCGCATCACGCTTTTCTTTGTACGCTTTGCTTTCAGCCGCTGACTCAGATGTCTCAGTCCTCGATCAGCTCTTCCACGTCGTCCATGTCGACGTCTGCCACCTTGGCCAGACGCTCACCGTATTCGTGGTCGGCCTGGTAGAAGTGGCTGACCATGATCTCGCGGATCTCCTCGTTCTTGACCTTGCTCAGGTCAGTCCCCAGCGCCTGGATCAGAGCATCCTGATCCTGCTCGGAGAAGGAGCGATACAGCTCACCGGCCTGAGCGAAGTTCTGCTGCTTGCCGATCGGCTGCTGCTGGGTGGTGCCATTCAGGGTGTAGCGCTTGTACTCGTACTGGCTGTCATCCACCAGCGAGTCGGCGTTGCGGCTCGGCTGATAGTTGATGGAGCCGGAACGCGGCTTGGAGTAACCCGCGCCGTCCTGATGGTTGTTGTGCACCTCATTCTTGGGCGCATTCACCGGCAGCTGCATGAAGTTGGCCCCCAGGCGATAACGCTGGGCATCGGCGTAGGCGAACAGACGTCCCTGCAGCATGCGGTCTTCGGAGGGCTCGACACCCGGCACCAGGTTGGCCGGCGACATGGCCGCCTGCTCGGTTTCCTGGAAGAAGTTGTCCGGCGTACGATTCAGCGTCAGCTCACCGACCTTGCGGGCAGGAATCAGGTCTTCCGGCCACAACTTGGTGGTATCGAGCGGATTGAAATCGAAGCTGTTCAGCTTGCTGGGATCCAGAGTCTGGATATAGAGATCCCAGGCCGGGTCATCGCCGGCATCCAGATGGGTGTAGAGGTCATCGGTCAGATGGTTGAAGTCAGTGGACTGCACGTTGGCGGCTTCTTGCGGCGTCATGCCGTGGTTGCCCTGACGCGACTTCCAGGTGAACTTCACGTACTTCCAGTCGCCTTCGGCATTGACGAACTTGAAGGCATGCACGCCGGAACCATCCATCTCACGCAGGCTGGTCGGAATCCCCAGCGGCGAGTAGAGGTAGGTCAGCATGTTGGTGCTTTCGGGGATGTGGCTGAAGAAATCGAAGTAGCGATTCGGGTCCTGCAGGTTGGTACGCGGGTCCGGCTTCAGCGCATGGATCATGTCCGGGAACTTCATCGCATCGCGGATGAAGAACACCGGGAAGTTGATGCCCACGATGTCCCAGTTGCCCTGTTCGGTGTAGAACTTGACGGCGAAGCCACGCGGGTCGCGCAGGGTTTCCGGCGAACCCTTGCTGTTGATCACGCTGGAGAAGCGCACGAAGACCGGCGTCACCTGGCCCTTGTCCTGGAAAGGTGCCGCGACGGTCAGGTCGGTCAGGTCCGCGGTGGCACGGAACTCACCGTAGGCACCGGTACCGCGAGCGTGGACGACTCGCTCCGGAATGCGCTCGCGCTCGAAGTGCGCCAGCTTCTCCAGCAGGTGGTGGTCCTGAAGGAGTGTCGGGCCGTTCGGGCCGGCGGTCAGGGAGTTCTGGTTGTTGCCTACCGGCGCACCATTGGAGCGAGTCATCACTTCCTGCTGCGCCAGACTGCTGGCAGAAAGGCCCAGCGCCATCACGGCCGTCAGGGTCTTCATGGGAAAACGTACGTTCAGCATCTCGCAAATTCCTCGTTAAATCAGGGAGTAACGGGGCGAGGAGTATTAGCGAGAAGCCACCATAGCAAAAATAAATAATAACTAACCAGAAGATAGTGAAAACCTAATTCGTTGCAATTTAAGCACCAGTTGATTCATCCCGCCAGCGAGAAACCCGAGGTGGCGTTCGCCACGACGACCACGACTTTCTGCATGTAAATGCATACAGGTGTCGCGCTGCTGCGGTTTTCAGGTCAGATGCAAACTTCACCGTCATCAATCGCCCAGTGAGAAAACGCGAATCCAAGGTCTGAGGGCAAGACGTTCAGGCCAGGATTGTTGCGTCCTGTCATCCAATCCGCACGGCTCAAGATACTCGATGCTGGCCGTCGCCCACCTCGAATACAAATGACCAAGAGAAAGGGCCGAGCGAAGGGATGGGCATGGTATGCCTGAGCAAGGCCAAACCTGCTCCCTGTCAGGCGTGTCCATACGCCAGAAACGACAAGGGCCCCTCATGTGAGGGGCCCTTGTCGTTAGGTCTTGCGACGTCTCTTTCAGCGCATAGCGGTTACGCCTGGCGATTCGTCTTCTTCGACTTGCGCTGGAAGGCCGGCATGTCATCGATGACCAGTACCGGATTCAGCTCTTCCTTGGGGAAGTCATTCTTGAGCCAGCGCAGCATCGAGAGCGCCAGAATCAGCATCACCGGAATCATCGGCAGCGCCACCACGATGGTCGAGGTCTGCACCGTCTGCAGGCCACCCAACTGGATCAGCGCAACGCCGACGGCCGCGATCAGGAAGGCCCAGATCAAGCGGAACGAGCGCTTGGGCTCCTGATACCCGGACAGCTTGCGTGAGGTCACCGAGGCCAGCACGTAGGCCGAGCTGTCCAGCGTGGTTGCCAGGAAGATGAAGCACAGGAGGATGAAGGCCACCGTGACCAGCTTGGCATACGGCAGGGTCTGCAGAATGCCTTCCACCGCCAGCGGGATACCGCCACTGTCCAGCAGCGCCTTGATATCCAGCGCGCCGCTGATCTGCAGGTCCAGCGCGTAACCGCCCCACACCGCGAAGAACACCCAGGTTCCCAGCGAGCCGAACACCAGCTCCGCGATGATCAGCTCACGGATGGTACGGCCGCGCGAGATACGGGCCACGAACAGGCCCACCATCGGCGCGTAGGCGATCCACCAGGCCCAGTAGAAGACGGTCCAGTCCTTCCAGAAGGTGGAATCCCCCGCTGGGTCGGTCCACAGGCTCATCGGAATGAAGTTGCCCAGGGTCTTGCCGAGGCTGTTGACGAAGCCTTCGACCATGAACTGCGAGTCACCGACGATGAAGGTGAAGGCCAGCAGGAAGATCGCCAGGATCACGTTGACGTCAGAGAGAATCTTGATGCCCTTGGCCAGGCCGAACCAGACACTGGCGGAGAACATCGCCGTCCAGATGCACAGTACCGCGACTTCCAGCCCGAAATTGGCTTCCATGCCCAGGATACCGCTGACCAGCTGTGATACCAGCGGGACCGCCAGCCCCAGCGAGGTGCCGACGCCGCCGACGATCCCGAACACGACGATGGAATCCAGTAACACACCCCAGGCGCCATCCGCATGACGGCCCAGCACGCCGCGCGAGGCGACGGACAGACGCACGCCATCACGCTTCTTGACGTACATGGAGTAGGCGATCGGCAGGCCCGGCAGGCAATAGAAGGCCCACGGCGTCAGCCCCCAGTGGAACTGACCGAAGGCCAGCGCCCACTCCGCAGCCTCACGGCTCTTGGCCGCCACGTGATAGGCCGGCGAGGTGTAGTAGTAGATCGGCTCGACCCACGCCCAGTTGACGATCGCGATCCCCATTCCGCAGGTGAAGATCATCGCCACCCAGCTGAAGTAGGAGAAATCGGGCGTGTCCTCTGCCCCGCCCAGGCGGACGTTGCCGTAGCGACTGAAGGCCAGCCAGATGAGGAATCCGACGACGCTCAGGCCGGCCACCAGATACAGCCAGCCGAACTTGCCGGTGGCGAAGGAGAAAGCGGCATTGATCAGCGCGGTGCTGGCCTCCGGGAACAGGATGACCGGGCCGATGAAGGCCAGGATGACCAATACGGCGGGGATGAAGACACGCGGGTCCAGATGATCGCCATCACTGGCGGGGGGAACTGCTTCTTGCACGACTACCACCTTAGTGAGAAAGCCCGAGCAAGAGGGGCGAGACATCGCTCTTGCTCGGGCAGTTCGCTGTATTCAATAATTTTTCGTAATGAAAAGAGCGCGGTATTATACATTTTTTTATTCCACGCGCATTATACTTTCCCGGAAACTGCGGGGAGTATGAATCGCGACACGGTATTTTCTCATGAAAACATGAATTTAATTCATTAATCTCGCACTGCGCACTCGCCTTCTCGCGCCCTCCTCGTACATTGACTTCCACCAGACGCGAACAGGCCGCCGACACGTCAATGTCGGCGGCCTGTGGGTCTCAAGCGCTCATGAGCGGCGACTGTCACGCAGAATCCTGCACCTGTCGCAGCAGTCTTTCGCCTTTGCATCGCGAGGGTCACGCCAGCCGATGCACCAACGTCATACGCAGAAGCCTCGACGTTCACCTCATGTCACAAGACGCTCAGCGCTTGAGCACTTCTCATGCGCCGGGAGCTGCCCCCTGCCAGCTCAGGGTCAGGCAAGCCGGCCTTGAGCAATCAGCACTGGCTGACGTACTGGGTCACGAAAACGCCCCACCTCGTGAATCACGAGATGAGGTGTTTGAACGTCTCAGGCGCTATCGACAGCCTTTAGTCGGCGGCCCTCAGTGAACAGGCACCGTATGGCGCGATCAGCTTGGCAGGTACTCCTCACTCCAGCTTTCGGACACCACGCCCTCCTCGATCAACTGATCGATCTCTTCATCGCTGTGATCAAGCCCCTTGAGTACCGAGCGGGTCGAGGCGCCGTATTTCTCGGCCGGCGACAGTGGGTAGATACGTCCACGCCGCGGACGGATGGCATAGGGGTCAAGCTGAGTGATCTCGTGACCACTGGGGTGGTCCGAGTAGACCGAGAACGAATAGCTGCCGGCATCGATCCCGGTCCGCTCGCCAGCCGGGTGGACATTGTAGGAGCGCAATGTCTCCAGGTTCTCGCATACGGCCGCGGCGATGTCCGCCGCCTGCAGTCGCTCGACCCAGTCATTGGCTCGCGCGCTGATAAAACGCGGTGCCAGGTAGGCAGCACGCTCCTCACGCGGGATTTCCGGCAATTCTTCCAGCCCCTCGACCTTGCGGAATTTCTCCAGCTCCGACTCATAGACACTGACCAGCAAGATGCCATCGGAGGCCGAATAAAAGCGCGCCAGGTCATCGTAGCCGGTCGCCTCACGACCGGAGGGCTCGTCGAACAGGCCACGGCGCTCATAGTCATAGCAGAACGGCAACTGGGCGAGACCGCTCAGCGCCGACAGCGAGGTCTTGATGCGCGAAGTGCGGCCGGTCTTGAGCTTGCGATACAGCGCGGTGGCAATCCCGAGCGACGCGCCAAAGCCGCACATGACATCGATGGTGCCGACGTGAGCGTGCTCCTCGGGGGTGTCCATGCTGCCACCGAAGCGCAGCATGATACCGGTGGTGGCCTGCACCAGATCGTCATAGCCGAGGTAGTTGGTGCGCGGCCCGGGCAGCACGCCGCTGAAGCAGTCCAGCTGACAGAAGACGGCGTCCGGGTTGAGCTCGCGCATGGCCTCCTCGCTCAGGCCCATGGAAGCCACCTGCCGGTCGGTAGCATTCCAGACCACCACATCACTCTGACGAATCAGCTCATCCAGGATGGCGCGCCCGCTGGGCTGTCTGACGTCGGTCAGCAGCGAGCGCTTGGAGCGCATGTGGGACAGGCCGAAGATGACGGTATTCCAGCAGTCATAGAACGGCTTAGCCGGGTCGACCTTGATGACCTCGGCACCGAAGCGCGCCAGATACGCCACCGAGTGCGGCCCGGCGATCACGTTGCACAGATCCAGAATCTTGACGCCTTCCAGCCAGCCATCGCGGGCATTGCGTGCCCGCACCCGTGGCAGCTTGGTCTCGATGCGGGTCAACACCGACAGCGCATGGGTGACGCTCACCCAGCGCCGCGGCCTGGGCGTCAGCATCTCCTGGCCGCTGTCGGCCATCCACACCATCGGGCCGGGCTGGATCATCAGTCCGAATTCGGGGTCCTCGACCTCGACCATCAGGCCCGCCGTCTCGGCGTGATCATCGTGGATCCACTCCTGCAGCCAGCGCTGCGGCGCACCGGGGAACTTGCCTCTGCCGAAGATCTTCTCCCATTCCTTGGAGGTGCGCGTGAGGAAGACCTCCTTCATGCGCGCCGCGATATGGTCCGCCCAGGACTTGGGCAACGGATAGACGCCCAGCGACATGTCGGATTGCCATTCGCTGCTCGGGCGATAGGTATCCGGCTCCTCGCTCATGCCTTCGGCGACCAGCTCATCGTAGAGGCCCAGTACCTTCAGGCAGCGCTTGGCGTGCTCGCGATGACTCGGACAGACCACATAGAACATGCGGCCATCCTTGCACTTGTAGCTGCGATAGAAGGGATCGAGCAGCTCCTGCAGCTCGTCGTAGTCGAGATTCATCGGCTGGCCCTCGATACGCCGACGTTCGATCTCCTTCTCGCGCTGGGTCTTGTAGCGCTCCGGCAGGCCCTCGATCTTGATCGAGTTGTAGCAGAGCCCCTCCATCAGCGCGCAGACCAGTGGTACCTCGATCTCGTCACCCATGCCGGTCCGCTCGCGGGCCTGCAGCGCCAGCACCACCGAGGAGGCCGCCAGCATGGTGCCGTAGGCCGAGCCCAGCGGCAGCGGCGAGAAGGACGGATTGATGCCCATCAGCACCCGGTTGAGGCCCATGTCGGTGAAGACGCCGGAGTTGGCGGCGATCACGCTCTCGAAGGCGCGCCAGTCGCGGCGCAGGGTGTCATTGGAGGCAAAGCCGGGAATCGACAGCGTGATCAGCTCATTGCGCTCCTCGCGCAGGGCCTGGAAGTCGATGCCCAGCCGCTTCATGACCCCGGGGCGGAAGCTCTCGATCACGATGTCGGCCTCCTCGATCAGCGCCAGCGCCTGCTCGACGCCCTCCTCGGACTTGAGGTTCAGCGAGACGATCAGCTTGTTACGATTGAGCGTGGCGTTGGCCGGCGACTGCCACATCGGCCCGCCGGGCGGATCGACGTGAACCACGGTGGCGCCCAAATCGGCGAGGATCATGGCGACGGCCGGGCCCGCCATGTATTGACCGAAATCGATTACCTTGACGTCAGTCAGCGGCAGGCGGGTTTCGGAGTGGATTGTCATCGGTGCGGTCCTTCTGTCCGGGGGGCATGCGGGTCGCGTCAGCCCCGGTGAGCGTCATGTGTTGAGAGAGACAGGAAAAAGTGCACTCAGCGAGGCTTGGCGTCATCGCGCGGGCTGGGGGTCTCCAGCACCAGATGCGGTTCCAGCACCTTGCGCGCGAAGTCCTGGCGCAACCAGCGCACCAGCGACCAGGTCAGGATGAACAGCACCGGAATCATCGGCAGCGCGACCACGATGGTGGAAGTCTGAACCGCCTTGAGGCCGCCCAGCTGGATCAATGCCACCCCGACACCGGCGATCAGGAAGGCCCAGATCAGGCGCACGCTGCGCTTGGGCTCCTGATAGCCTGAGAGCTCACGCGTGGTCACCGACGCCAGCACATAGGCCGAACTGTCCAGGGTGGTGGCGAGGAAGATGAAACACAGCAGGATGAAGCTTGCGGTGATCAGCTCGGAGAACGGCAGCGTGGCGAGAATCGCGGACACGGCGCCGGGGATACCGCCGTCGCTGAGTGCAGCCGCGACATCCAGGGTGCCACTCACCTGCAGGTCCAGCGCATAACCGCCCCAGACCGCGAAGAACACCCAGCAGCCCAGCGAGCCGAACACCAGCTCGGCGATGATCAGTTCACGAATGGTGCGCCCCCGCGAGATACGGGCGACGAACAGCCCCATCATCGGCGCGTAGGCGATCCACCAGGCCCAGTAGAAGACGGTCCAGTCCTTCCAGAAGGTCGAATCGCCCACCGGGTCGGTCCATAGGCTCATGGTCACGAAGCTCGACAGCATGGTGCCGAGACTGTTGACCCAGCCTTCCACCATGAACAGCGACGGCCCGGCGGTGAAGGTGAAGGCCAGCAAGGCGATGGCCAGAATCACGTTGATGTCGGAGAGGATCTTGATGCCCTTGGCCAGCCCGAACCAGACACTGGCGGAGAAGATCGCCGTCCAGATCAGCAGCACTCCCAGATTGAGCGCAAAGGACGGCTCGATGCCCAGCAGATCGCCGAGCAGTCGTGATACCAGCGGCACCGCCAGCCCCAGCGAGGTGCCGACACCGCCGACGATGCCGAACACCACCACTGCATCCAGCAACACGCCCCACCAGCCATCGGCATGCTTGCCGAGCACGCCGCTGGAGGCCACGGACAGACGCACGCCCGGGCGATTGCGGACATACATGGAATAGGCGATGGGAATCGCCGGCAGGCAATAGAACGCCCAGGGCGTCAGCCCCCAGTGAAACTGGCCATAGGCCAGCGCCCACTCGGCCGCTGCGTCACTGCCGGCCTTGACGTCAAATGGCGGGCCGGTGAAATAGTAGATCGGCTCGACCCACGCCCAGTTGACGATGGCGATACCGATGCCGCCGGCGAAGATCATCGCGACCCAGCTGAAATACGAGAACTCCGGCGTGTCTTGCGGGCCGCCCAGACGGACATTGCCGTAGCGGCTGAACGCCAGACCGATCAGGAACACGACGACGGAGAAGCCCGCCAGCAGGTAAAGCCAGCCGAAATTGCCGGTCGCGAAGGCGAAGGCCGCATTGACGGCAGCCTCACCGGATTCGGGAAACAGGATGATGGGAATGATGAGGCCGGCGATGACGAGCACCGAGGGCAGGAAAACCCGCCAGTCGATCTCGTCGCGGGCCTTGTGGGAGGCGCGGGGCTCGCGTGTCGGGCTCCCGCTGCCGGAAGCCGTCTTGGGCGCAGAACTGCTCATGTTGATCACCGTTATTGTGGTTATGCGGTTCGGTGTTTAGGCGAGGTCCACCGCGATTGGCGTATCGCTGGTGGACCACTCAACGCATGGTGTTGAAAGGGGCTAAAGGGTATGGCTGTCCAAAGCCGGAATCTCTGACGCGTCACATCGATTGCCGTCACGTCTCAGACACGGCACAAACGATGCCGAGGCTCGTCAGCCCCGCTCAATCGGGACAGAATTGCGCAATGCCATCCTCGAATGACCAATCGATATCGTGATTCTCCGAGATCGTGATCAGGACGTTGCCGGGGGCAATCCCCGGGTTTCTGCCCAGCGCCTCGACCACTCTGGCGTAGAACGCCTTCTTGGCCTGGTCCGGCTTTCCGCTGCGCATCACCAGATGCATCATCACGCGGTCCTGATTGCGTGACTGGAATTCGAGGTCCTGATCGGCACATTCATGGATCACCTGGTAGCGATCATCTGCCGGAAAATCCAGGGTCTCGATGACGGCGGCATTGACCTCATCGGCAATCGCCTTGCGATAAGCATCAGACTTGCCTTTCAGAACATTGATGGTGACAAAGGGCATCATGGCCTCCGCTAGCACCCGGGCAAGGGGTGCGGTGAATGAACATCGAACTTGCCAGACCCCGGGGCCTAGCGATGACGGAAGACCGGTGCTCGCTTGGCAACGAAGGCGCTCATGCCCTCCTTCTGGCCCTCGGTCGCGAAGGCGGCCTGAAAGAGCAGACGCTCTTGACGAAGCCCTTCATTGAGCGAGGTCTCGAATGCCGTGTTGACGGCTGACTTGGCCATCTTGACCGCCGGCGTGTTGTAGCCCGCGATGGTATGCGCGGCCTCGAGCGCGTTCTGCATCAGTTCATCCTTGGGCACGACCCGCGCCACCAGGCCAATCTCCTTGGCCTCCTGAGCGCCGATGTTGCGGCCGGTCAAGACCATATCCATCGTCATCGCCTTGCCGACCGAGCGGGCCAGGCGCTGTGATCCGCCGATGCCCGGCAGGATGCCCAGCTTGATTTCCGGCTGGCCAAACTGGGCGTCTTCCGAGGCGATGATGAAGTCGCACAGCAGGGCCAGTTCACAGCCGCCACCGAGGGCAAAACCACTGACGGCGGCGATGATCGGCTTGGAAATCCTGCGCACCTCGTCCCAGGGCGAGAGAAAGTCATCCATGTAGAAATCAGTGAAAGACTTCTCGACCATTTCCTCGATGTCCGCACCGGCGGCAAAGGCGCGGGGATTGCCGGTGATGACGATGGCGCCGATGCCCGGGTCGGCGTCCAGCTCGCGGAGGACCGCAAGCGTCTCCTCGGCCAGTTGGCGGTTGAGCGCATTCAGACTTTTCGGGCGATTGAGGATGATCAACCCGACGCGCTCGCGGCGTTCGACGACGATCATCTCGAGAGTTTCCGGCTCCGGCGCGTCAGACGCCGACTGTTTGGCCTGGGGTTGCGATTTCACCATCTTGTTCATTCTTGTCTCCCGATGTCGGGTGCGTCACTCTGGCGTGAGTTCTGGCGTGAGTCCTGGCGTGAGCCTTGGCGTAACTTTTGCGTAAATTTGGCCTAGCCACTTACTTACTGCGCATCGCAGGACGTTGCGGTACTGGGCGATGACGCTTCACTGGATGCCGCGGCGTCTGGCGCTGCGCCGCGCGTTTTCGCGGCGGTACTTGATGACTTGCGAGCCGGACTGGCCTTGTGTGCGCTGCCATTCTCGCTGCGATTCTCGACTGTCTGTTCGCTGCCATTCTCGGCGGTCTTTCCGCCGTGCTTCTGGCGCTCAGATTCGGGCAGATGATAGGCACCATGGCGTGCCATCAGCTCGTCCAGAATCGCCTCGCGATGCTGGCCAAGGCCCGGCGCACTGCAGGGCACCTGACTGTCGATGTCCCGACGTCCCGTGAGCTTGATCGGATTGCCCGCCGTCCTGAATGGCTTGCCGGCCTTGCCCTGGACCTGAACGATCATGTTGCGGGCCTTCAGCTGCGGGTGATCGAACAGCTTGTCGATGGTATTGATCGGCGAGCACGGCACGCCCTCCTCATTGAGCAGATCCACCCAATGCTGAACCGGCTGCTGCACCAGGATTTTTTCCATCTCGATCACCAGTTCCGGACGATTCCTGCAGCGCATGTCGTTGCTGAGAAAACGCGGATCGAAGGCCAACCGCGCCGCGCCGATGGCATCGGCCATCAACAGGAACAAGGTGTCGTTGCCGGCCGCGATGACGAGCTTGCCATCCTGCGCATTGAAGCTTTCAAACGGCGCCAGCGAAGGATGGCAATCACCGGTGCGGTGCGGCACCTTGCCCTCGATATCGAAGCGCGCCAGCGCCGTTTCCATCAGCGCCGCCTGGCAGTCGAGCATGCCGATATCCACCCGCGTGCCCTGGGCATCCCGAGTGCGGCTATAGAGCGATGCGAGAATTCCCACCGCCGCAAACAGCGCCGCGCTCAGGTCGCCAAAGCTGGTACCCACTCGGGCGGGCTCATCGTCAGGCCAGCCTGTCAGGCTCATGATGCCGCCCATGGCCTGCACGACCATGTCGTAGCCGGGCAGTTCGCTGAAGGGGCCGGTGTGCCCGAAGCCCGAGATCGAGGAATAGATCAGGTGAGGATGCGTTCTGGCCAGACGCTCCGGGCCATAGCCCAGGCGGTCCATTACCCCGGGGCGGAAGTTCTCCACCAGCACATCCGCCTCATCCAGCAGGCGCTCAAGCAGCTCGCGGTCACGCGGCGACTTGATGTCCAGCACGATGCTTTCCTTGTTGCGGTTGAAGCAGCTGAAGTAGGCGCTTTCTCCCTCCACGAAGGGGCCGAATTCGCGGGTATCATCTCCGGTCCCGATCTTCTCCACCTTGATGACACGTGCGCCCAGGTCAGCCAGCACCATGGTGCAATAAGGCCCGGCGAGTACCCGTGAGAAATCCAGCACGGTGATCCCGTCCAGTGGCCCCTTCTTGAGTTCCGTCTGCGTCGAGATGGCCATCGGTCAACTCCCAAAGTCGTGGCGTATTACTGTGCGTTCAGGATCCATCCCGCGGCTTTTTCCGCGATCATCAGGGTCGGCGAGTTGGTATTGCCGCTGACGATGGTCGGCATGATGCCGGCATCTGCCACCCGCAATCCCTGGATACCGCGCACACGCAGACGGCTGTCGACCACCGCCATCGAGTCATCCGCGCGCCCCATGCGCGTGGTGCCCACCGGATGGAAGATGGTGGTGCCGATATCGCCAGCCAGCCTGGCGAGCTCTTCATCAGTCTGATACTCGACCCCCGGCTTGATCTCCTCGGGCTTGTAGCGCGCAAAGGCAGGCTGGGAGGCGATACGCCGCGTGACCCGCAAGGAATCGGCCGCGACCTTGCGGTCTTCCTCGGTGCTCAGATAGTTGGGCGCGATGGCCGGGGCCTGACGCGGGTCGGCGCTCTGCAGACGCACCGTGCCACGGCTGGTGGGGTTGAGATTGCAGACACTCGCGGTGATCGCCGGGAAGGGATGCAACGGCTGCCCGAAGGCCTCGAGGCTCAGTGGCTGGACGTGGTACTGGATATTGGGGTGGGCGTAGTCATCGCTGCTGCGCGTGAAGGCCCCCAGCTGTGACGGCGCCATGCTCATCGGCCCGGAACGCTTGAACAGGTACTGCATGCCGATGCCCATCTTGCCCAGCAAGGTGCTGGCCATGGCGTTCAGGGTCTTGGCATTGGTGACCTTGTAGACCGAGCGGATCTGCAGGTGGTCCTGCAGGTTCTCGCCGACGCCGGGCAGGTCCTTCACCACCTCGACGCCATGTTCCTCCAGCAGTGCCCTGGGCCCGACGCCCGAAACCTGCAGCAGATGTGGCGAGCCGATGGCGCCGGCACACAGCACGACCTCACGCTTCGCCGAGAGGTTGATGACCTTGCCGTCACGCACGACCTGCAGCCCCGTGCAGCGCAGATCAGAGGCTTGCTTCGCTGCGTCCGCCGCCCCTGTTTCAGCCCCCGTGCCCTGCTCGCCGCCCGCAAACAGCAGACGATTGACCTGGGTGGAATGCCATAGCGTCAGGTTGCTGCGCTTGAGCGCCGGGCGCAGGAAGGCCTTGGCCGTGTTCCAGCGCCAACCCGCACGCTGGTTGACCTCGAAATAGGCCACCCCTTCATTGCTGCCGCGATTGAAATCCTTGGTGCGCGGAATGCCGGCCTGCTCGGCCGCACTGGCGAAGTCATCCAGCACTTCCCAGTTGAGGCGCTGACGCTCGACGCGCCACTCCCCACCGTGACCATGGAAATCACGCTGCTCGGGGTCACTGCTGGCGCCATCATCCAGCAGCGCGTGATCCTCGTGACGCATGAAGTCAGCCAGACACTGCTCCCAACGCCACTCGTCGTCGCCGGACACCTCGGCCCAGTGATCGTAATCCCGCGCCTGGCCGCGCATGTAGATCATGCCGTTGATGCTGGAACAGCCGCCCAGCGTCTTGCCGCGCGGGTAGATCAGCGAACGGCCGTTGAGTCCCTTGTCCGGCTCGGTGCGGAACATCCAGTCGGTGCGCGGGTTGTTGATGCAGTACAGATAGCCCACTGGAATGTGAATCCAGTGGTAGTTGTCACGTCCGCCCGCCTCGACCAGCAACACGCGGTGGTCAGGGTTGGCGCTGAGGCGATTGGCCATCAGGCAGCCGGCGGAACCGGCGCCCACGATGATGTAATCGAATTCAGAGAGATCGTCGCCCGGTTTGGCGGGGCGAGCGTCCTGCTCGCCCTCCGGGGATCGATGCGGGTTGTTCTTGTTGTCTGACATGGCGCGTCCCTCTCCAGACAGCTGGCGTATGCTGGTAAGTAACCAGAATGCAGATGACTACGATGCAGATGGCGACAGTGCAGATGACCGCAGTCGCGAGCGACTTACTTGGCCGTCGGCATGGCGAACTCGGCACCGGCATCGATGGAATCCGACCAGCGCTGCATGATGGACTTCTGCTTGGTGTAGAAACGCACCCCCTCTTCTCCGTAGGCGTGGGTATCCCCGAACAGGGAGCTCTTCCAGCCACCGAAACCGTGCCAGGCCATCGGGACCGGAATCGGCACGTTGATGCCGACCATGCCAACCTGAATGCGGCGCCCGAATTCCCGCGCGACACTGCCGCTCTCGGTGAAGCAACTCACGCCGTTGCCGAATTCGTGGTCGTTGATCAGCTGGATGGCGGTCGCGACGTCCGGCACACGGACACAGGCCAGAACCGGGCCGAAGATCTCTTCCTTGTAGATGGTCATGTCCGGCGTGACGTGATCGAACAGCGTGCCGCCCATCCAGAAGCCTTCAGTGCTGTCGCCGCCGATGTCGTTGCCGGTGAACTCACGCCCGTCGACGATCATCTCGGCGCCTTCCGCGACGCCCTTTTCGATATAACCGCAGATACGCTCATGCGCCTGACGGGTGACGATCGGGCCCATCTCGGCGTCCAGGTTCATGCCGTCCTTGATCTTGAGTTCGCGGGCACGCTCGGCCAGACGCGGCACCAGGGTGTCCGCCACATCGCCCACCATCACCGCGACACTGATGGCCATGCAGCGCTCACCGGCGGAGCCGTAGGCCGCGCCGATCAGGGCATCCACCGCCTTGTCGAGGTTGGCGTCCGGCATCACCACCATGTGGTTCTTGGCGCCACCCAATGCCTGGATTCGCTTGCGGTGACGTGCGCCGCGCTCGTAGATCAGGTTGGCGATCGGGGTCGAGCCCACGAAGGACAGGGCGCGCACCTTGGGATGATCGATCAGCGCCTCGACGGAATCCTTGTCGCCCTGCACCACGTTGAAGACGCCATCCGGCAGGCCCGCCTGCTTGAGCAGGTCCGCCATCATCAGCGAGGCGCTGGGGTCCAGCGGGCTCGGCTTGAGCACGAAACTGTTGCCTGCCGCGATGGCGACCGGGAACATCCACATCGGCACCATCACCGGGAAGTTGAACGGCGTGATGCCGGCGACGACGCCCAGCGGCTGGCGCATCGTCCAGTTGTCGATGCCGGTGCTGACCTGGTCGGTGAAGTCACCCTTGAGCAGCTGCGGGATACCACAGGCAAATTCGACGATATCGATGCCGCGTGCCACTTCGCCCTGGGCGTCGGTGAACACCTTGCCGTGCTCGCGGGTGATCGCCTCCGCCAGTTCATCCTTGTGCTCGTTGAGCAGTGCGAGGAACTTGAACATCACTCGGGCACGGCGAATCGGCGGCGTGTCGGCCCAGGCCGGGAAAGCGGCGTCGGCAGCAGCCACGGCGGCATCGACATCACTGTTGCGGGCCAGCGCGACCTGACCGGTCACCTTGCCGGTGGCCGGATTGAAGACATCCTGAGTGGCGCTGGAGTCGCCTCGAGTCACCTGGCCGTTGATGAAATGCTGGATAGCGTTGGCTGCTGTCGTCATGGTGCTGATCTCCGCTGGCGGTGTTTTATAGGAATAAGCCTGTGTAATGCGCATGTCTGGCGCTGAAGGTCCTTCGCCTGGTCTATGACGAACGAGGACATGCCATCAGCAGGTGTTCATGAAATTACGCCGCCACGCGCAGGGTGCAATTGAGTAATTCTTGGGTGAGATATAACGATTGCTGATATCCGATGTCGCTCGAAAACGCCTCCGCTCTCCTCGAGAACCAGAGAAGCAGTTAAGCTTTGGTAATCAATCAGTTATAACGACAAATAAGAAAGGAGTGCCGACAGCGACAGGCGCTTCGATCACGAGGCCTGTCCCGGGTGAACACGGCTTACCGCGACCAATGGCCAATAGGTGGCAGAGAAGGCATTCAGGCCACAATGCGTGATGCAGGGCCAGCAGCACGTGTCTCGCCGGCCAGAAAATGCCAAACACATGGATGCCACTGATGCAGGATCTGTCCCGACTCAATGCCTTTGTCACCGTGGCGCGCACCGGTAGCGTGTCGCGAGCGGCGCAGGCGTTGCACCTCACCCAGCCCGCGATCAGCCTCAAGCTCAAGCAATTGCAGGAAGGCCTGGGATTGAGCCTGTTCGAGCGTCACCCCCATGGCCTGTTGTTGACGGCTGATGGCCAGGCCTTGCTGCCCAGTGCCGAGAAGACCTTGGCCAGCGCGCGTGGCTTCGAGCAGGCCGCCGCGGCACTGCACAGCACGGTGCGCGGCAAGCTGCGCATCGGCACCATCGTCGACCCGGAATTCATCCGTCTGGGCAGCTTGCTTCGCCATCTACTGGAGCGGGCACCCAATCTGGAAACGGAACTCCACCACGGCATGAGCGGCTGCGTCCTCAAGGCGTTGCGCCAGAATGAGCTGGAAATCGGCTTCTACCTCGCTCCCCCCGGAGAAGGCCCACGCGATGACTCCCTGTGTTATCGTGAGCTGGCATTCTTCGACTATTTCATTCTCGCCCCCACCGGCTGGTCAGCGCGCCTGACGGAGACTGACTGGCCTTCCCTGGCCGCCCTGCCGTGGATCGTGACGCCTGAGAATTCCGTCCACTCACGTCTGCTGGCGCATGCCATGCGCGACAGTCAGTGCACCCCTCACCGCGTGGCACAGGTGGACCAGGAAGTCTGCATGCTGGACCTGGTACGTGCCGGCGTCGGACTGACACTGGCTCGCGATGTATTGGCGCTGGCCGAGCGTCAGGAACGAGGCCTCAATATCGTGCCGGATACCCGTCTGCCCTGCGCCTTGAGTGTGGTCTGGCGTCACGACAAGCAACATGACCCCTGTGTCGAAGCTGCCCTGCAAAGTCTCGAAGAGGTCTGGCCGTCTGAGTAAAGGAAGGTGGCCTCCCGAGATCAGACAGCAAGCGTCATGCTAACCAGAGAGGCCGGTGTGCATTTCGACGTTCTCCCTTCTTGCACTGCCGGGCAGCACACTGATCACTCCGGGGCTCTGGTGTCAGGGCACGGGGCTACTCCGTTGGCGCGAGATGGATTATTCTAGTCGTGATACTGGTTAAAGCCGCATGTCCCGCCAGAGGCCAAGGGAAGACCCCTTCTCATGCGCTATCGAAGTATCTCCAGATGGCAGCACTTCGAATCACAAGGTAACACAATGATAGATTTCAATAATAAAGGCTTTTTTAAACTCAAACAGAACGATGAATATGCCGAACGCGTCAGTGACCTGCTGATTGATGGCGAAGAAATCATTTCAGCTTATAAATCAATGCGTGATGGAGTCGTGTTTACCAACAAGCGTATTATTGCTGTCAATGTTCAAGGATTGACAGGCAGCAAGAAAGATTTCACCACTCTCCCTTACAAGAAGATCGAAACCTATTCCATCGAAACTTCCGGCACCTTTGATCTTGATTCAGAGCTCACGATCTACTTCTCGGCACTCGGTACGGTGAGATTTGAATTTACCGGCAAGACACGCCTTACCGAAATCGCGCAAGTCATCACCACCTATGTGTGTTGATTCCCTGCTGCTTCAGTTGTGAATTCCTTTGATCAAACGGGGTTATCCAGATGAGTGACATATCAGTCGAGCAATTCGAAGAAAACATGAAACGCGAACTCGACAAGTTCGTGCGCACCACCAACGGAACCGCCAGCTCCACCTCCCGTGACACCCCCCCTCGCGCGCGTCCTGAAGCCCCACGCGCCAGAGAGACCACCACCCCCCTCAAGGGGCTGAGGGTGACGCTTGGCGTCAAGCAGAAGCGACTGGCATTGGAAGAACCCTTCACGGTGCAGACCGACAGCATCTCGCGAATGGAAGCGCGCATTCATGCCGAGAAAGCGGCACGCAAGGCTGGCTGGAAGATCATCAGCCACGTGATCGACTGGAATGATACCGAGCGAGAGCCCGACGTTCGCTGATACCTCGGCCACTACGCCTGAAGGGGATGAGATCGGTTGCGCCACTAGCCCATATCGAGATTACCGAAAGGCAATCACGCCTCGGGCGGCATAGGCTCTGTAGACACACTCACGGTCTAGAGGGGTATGCGCATGAAACACTTCGATTCATTGTTCTCGCTGTTCGCGGCGGTCCTGTTGTCAGCCCTCCTGCCCTTTACCATGGGGAGTGACGCGAGGTCTGCCTCTCACGATCCGCAACCTTTCTTATCCCCTCTGACAGAAGGCTCGCTCAAGGAAGACGACGGGGAGGAAACGCCAGACGCGTGAGTCACCGCCACTGGACCATCCCGATAGGGAGTCAACTTGCTGTGTAAAATCTATCTTTCGGTCGACCGTCTCGATATATCGCGGGAGAGCACGCTCTTCACCACCATTACACTCGAGGGGTACTGATAGCGGATATTCGGTTACGCATTGAACTCATCGACACGTCCCCAGCAGTCACAAGTTCCAAGCGCAACGTTATTGAAGGGGGCTTGGGCTGCCGAAAGATTTCTTGGGGACCTCGGCGTAGGCTCCCAGTGGGGATTGCCAGTGCAGGATCTAGCGAAGCCGTGTGTTCAGTGAGCCGGCGATCCCGTCGAGCTCTACCTAGCGGTAGACGGAGATAGTCGTGCCCTTTGGCAGATACTGCCGCAACAACCCGTTGGTGTTCTCGTTAGAACCTCGCTGCCAGGGCTATGCGGGGCAGCGCACTAGATCGCCGTGCCGGTCTTCTGAGTGGTCTCGACATGTTCCACCATCGCTTTTCCATGATCCCAGGCTATGGGGAAGCGTAGCGATCACAGCACCTCGTTTAGCTTGTCGCTGAAGTCAACGGCCGCTGCGGTGGTGCCATCCACTTTCGCCAGAATCCCCCATCGTGTGGCGCGTTCCACCAGCGTACCGACGGCAGAGCGATTGTTGGCGCCAATGATGAGATCGCCTTCCCAGTGGCCGAACATCAACTACCTTCGACCTCAGGCGGTTGCAAGTGAATACTGATCAGATCGGGATTCTGGTTGCACCGATGCAGACGATGACTTAGTGGCCGGCGCTTGCCATTGCCTTGTCGCAGCCAAGCGATGAGTTCCTTTTGAGGCTACCGCGGGGCATCACATAGAACGCGTTATAGATGGACTCGAGCGAGACCTGTCGACGTGAATCGATTGGTGGCATGCGCTTCAGTGTGCGGACTATCTGTTGCGGTTACCAGTACTTACGCAGTAGATAAACCACGACTTCAAACAACTCCCCGGCGGGGTGCAGCTTGGGGCGTCGAACGAGCCCGGTACCCTGCTAGGCTGGCATCGTGGCTATTGCTGGAGTAGCGAGCGATTTCTCACGATACGGTACTCGGTGCACAGCCCAGACGGTGGGCAATAGCTCGGACCGGGTGAGTCGCTCTCATCATCATGATAGCGGCTCGGCCTTCAGCAGAAACATAGCGATAGCATTAGTTCATGCCAACACCGTACCTGATGGTTCACGTGTTGCACTTGGTCATTGAGTCCGTACTCCCTAGGCCCCCGATACACTCCAGACGCATTCCCGTTCTCCTCTCACAACCAGTCACGCTCTACTTTAGTCTCCCTTTCCCATCCTGCGCGCTTAAGCCTGATCCTCAGCCAGCCCAATAACCATGCGGCTTTGCACTTCACTGGTCCTCCTCCTCTCCTATCGCGATGCCATATGAAGCATAGGCGCCTCTTCCTTTCTCTCATTGAAGATTGTATAAAATATAAATCATCCAAAAGAGGCGCACCATGCCCTCGTCCACCACAACAACTCCAAAGGTGTCCCATGAAGCGTGTGCATGTCATTGACTCTCATACTGCCGGTGAGCCCACGCGCCTGGTGCTTGATGGATTCCCAGCTCTCAGCGGCAGCACTGTAGCCGAGAAACTCAATGATTTACGTGAGAACCACGATGCTTGGCGACGGGCTACCGTTCTTGAGCCGCGTGGTAATGACGTGCTGGTGGGAGCACTACTGTGCGAGGCCACGACCCCGGACTCCCTGTGCGGGGTAATATTTTTCAATAACAGTGGATACTTGGGCATGTGTGGTCACGCCACGATGGGGTTAGTCGCCTCTCTCGCTCATATAGGAAAGATCACCTCAGGCACTCATAAGATCGACACCCCGGTAGGAACCGTAACGGTGCAACTAGATGAAGATGGCGCAGTTACCGTTCACAACGTGCCCTCGTATCGCTTCCGGAGAGAAGTAGAAGTAACGCTTCCGGAGCATGGGATCGTTAAGGGGGATATTGCCTGGGGGGGCAACTGGTTCTTTTTGATCAGCGACCATGGCCAGCAACTCAGCTTGGAAAATGTTGATGCGCTAACAGAATATACCTGGTCTGTTAGGCAGGCATTAATTCAACAAAATATACAAGGGGAATGTGGCGGTGACATTGATCACATCGAGCTATTTGCAAAAGGAAATAATGCCGATAGCCGAAATTTTGTACTGTGTCCGGGAAAAGCCTACGACCGCTCACCATGCGGTACTGGGACAAGTGCGAAATTAGCATGTCTTGCGGCTGACGGTGCGCTGCCCCCTGGCCACACTTGGCGGCAGGAAGGTATCTGTGGTGGTATATTTGAAGCCTCCTATACACAAGAAGGCACTGACCTAATTCCCTCTATCAAAGGGCATGCCTATATCAGTGCAGAAAGTATATTAGTAATTGATGACAATGACCCCTTCGCCTGGGGAATACACCACTAGTGCGGTTTCATACAACCGCATACAACAATACGGTAGCTCTAAAGAGCTCGCATTAAACACCCTCTATAAAAATAGGATAAACAATGAACCATTCCATTTTTACTGGCTGCATCCCGGCTCTCATGACTCCTTGCAACTCAGAACGTCAGCCTGACTTCGACGCACTTGTTGCGAAAGGTCATGCACTGATTGAGGCCGGCATGAGTGGTGTCGTGTATTGCGGCTCCATGGGGGATTGGCCGTTACTGACAGAAGCGCAGCGACAAGAAGGCGTGGCACGACTGGTAGAAGCGGGGATACCGACGATTGTGGGCACTGGCGCAATCAACTCAAAAGAAGCGGTGTCCCATGCTGCACATGCACATAAAGTCGGCGCCGCCGGTCTCATGGTCATTCCTCGTGTGTTGTCGCGTGGCTCTTCCATTACCGCACAGAAGGCGCATTTCTCGGCCATCCTGGAAGCCGCACCTGACCTTCCATCCGTGATCTACAATAGCCCTCATTATGGCTTCGAAACACGCGCCGACTTGTTCTTTAATTTGCGCAAAGATCACCAGAACCTGATTGGTTTCAAAGAATTCGGTGGTGCAGAGGCACTTCGCTATGCCGCAGAAAACATTACCTCTCAAGATGAAGATGTGACTCTGATGGTGGGTGTCGATACTGCGGTCTACCATGGCTTCGTCAACTGTGGTGCAACGGGAGCGATCACTGGTATCGGTAACGCACTTCCCAAAGAAGTTCTCAAGATGGTGGAACTTAGCAAGAAGGCCGCCAAGGGAGATGCCACTGCACGCCGCCAGGCCCAAGAATTGGAAGAGGCCCTAAATGTTTTATCCTCTTTCGATGAAGGAGCCGATCTCGTTTTGTATTACAAGCACCTGATGGTCATCAATGGAGATAACGAATACGCCTTACACTTCAATGAGACAGACAAACTGAGTAAATCTCAGCAACGTTATGTAGAGATGCAGTACGACCAGTTCCGAAGCTGGTATGCACAGTGGTCAAAGGCAGAAAACCTGGTCTAACTCTCCGCACCTTGCTCCATTCATCATCGGCCCCTCTCGAAAGGGGCCGATGCATCTGTCGTGAGGAGTTGAGCATGCATCCTATAACGCTAGAAGAAGCCCATACGCTGGCCTTGAACGTATTGAGTCGCCAAGGGTTCAGCCAGGAACAATCCCAGGCACTGGCCCGTGCCGTTGTCGCTGGCGAGCGTGATGAATGCCGATCGCATGGCCTTTATCGATTGCTCAATTGCGTCAAGACACTCACCGCTGGCAAAGTCAATGCAGAAGCCGCACCGGTGATAGACGACATTGCTCCCGGTGTCGTCCGAGTCGATGCTCAGGGCGGTTTTTCCCAGCTCGCCTTCGAATCAGGCTTGCCTTTACTCGCCTCCAAGGCTCGGACACAGGGTATCGCGGCAATGGCGATCAATCACTGCGTCCATTTCTCTGCCCTGTGGATAGAGATAGAAGCCATTACCGACCACGGGTTGGTCGGGCTTGCCTGCAACCCAAGCCATGCGTGGGTCGCCCCGGCGGGTGGAATCTTGCCGGTACTCGGTACCAACCCGCTGGCCTTTGGCTGGCCTCGCCCTGCCAACCCACCTTACATCTTCGACTTTGCTACCAGTGCCATCGCGCGAGGGGATATCGAGCTACATCGGCGAGAGAACAAGGCATTGCCGGAAGGCTGGGGAATTGATCGTTGTGGTCATCCCTCTCGCGACCCTGAAGCCGTGCTGGAAGGCGCTATGTTGACGTTTGGCGGCCATAAGGGGTCTGCCCTGTCCACCATGATTGAATTGATTGCAGGTCCCTTGATCGGGGACCTGACCAGTGTCCAGTCACTCAAGCATGATGCAGGGGCAGGAGGCTCCCCGTACCACGGAGAGCTACTGATCGCCATGGATCCGAAGCGCTTTCTTGGCGAGAAGACGGAACACTTCCTCCAACAAGCCGAAGAGGTGTTCGCCTCCATTACATCACAAGGTGCACGCCTCCCCTCACAGCGGCGTTACGAGGCACGCGCACGCTCTCAGCGCGAGGGTGTCTGGCTACCTGACCATCTTTATCAAGAATTATCATCATTACTGTAATCCCCCTCTTACTACTGCGGAGATTTAATATGCTATTGGAAGGAAAGATGCTAATCGGTCAATCCGCGATACTGGGTGACCAAGCCCCTATTTATGCCATCAACCCTGCTGACAATCAGCAACTCAGTCCCGCTTATCCAGGTGGCAATTCATCCGATGTCAACAAGGCTTGCCTATTGGCAAGCGACGCTTTTGAGGTTTATCGCTCAACGTCGATCGAGAGGCGCGCACAGTTCCTAGAATGTATTGCCGAAGAGATCGAGTTGCTAGGTGAGCACCTCACTCAACGTGCTCTTCAAGAAACTGGACTCCCGTCAGCGCGCCTTGAGGGAGAGCGTGGAAGGACTTGCGGTCAACTTCGCATGTTTGCCAATACGCTCCGCACCGGGGAATGGCTCGATGTGCGGATTGATCCAGCACAGCCAGAGCGGGTTCCCCTGCCTCGTGCAGATCTTCGACAGCAACAGATTCCACTAGGGCCAGTCGCCGTATTTGGCGCCAGCAACTTCCCACTGGCCTTTTCTGTCGCAGGGGGAGATACGGCTTCAGCACTCGCAGCAGGCTGCCCGGTGATTGTGAAAGCTCATTCTGCCCACCCCGGCACCAGTGAAATGGTCGGCCGGGCAATACAAAAGGCAGTGAAACGCTGCGAGCTGCCTGAGGGCGTCTTCTCTCTGATATTTGGATCAGGACGTGAAGTGGGCCAGGCGTTAGTGAAGCACCCAGAGATTCAAGCCGTTGGGTTCACCGGCTCGCGTAGCGGTGGTACCGCCCTACTGAACCTTGCCCAAGGGCGTGCGCAGCCCATCCCCGTCTATGCAGAGATGAGCTCAATCAACCCCGTCATCTTGATGCCATCTGCACTTGAATGTCGCGCCGAGTCACTGGGCTCAGCATTTATCGCCTCGCTGAACATGGGAGCAGGTCAATTCTGCACCAACCCGGGCCTTTTGATCGCCCGACGTGGTGCTTCCTTGGATGCCTTTATCAGTGCAGCACGCCAAGCCGTAGAGCAAAGCACCTCCCAAACGATGCTGACCCCAGGCATCCATGACGCCTATGTGAAAGGTGTCGACGCACTGAAGCGCAATGACAAGGCACGTGAAATCGCTCGTGGCACTCAAGGCGAGGCAGCGAATCAATGTTGCACTGGCTTATTTGTGACCACTGCGAAAGATTTCTTGCAGGACGCCTCACTGCAAGCCGAAATCTTTGGCGCGACTGCGCTTATCGTAGCGTGCGATAGTGATGAGGAACTTCGCAGCATTCTCAAAGCCCTGGAGGGCCAGCTGACAGCAACCCTTCAGATGGACGAGGCCGACTATGCTCTCGCCTCAAGCCTACTCCCGATATTGGAACGAAAAGCCGGCCGCATCTTGGCCAATGGTTGGCCAACAGGCGTAGAGGTTTGCGATGCCATGGTGCATGGCGGCCCCTATCCGGCGACATCAGATGGACGATCAACCTCTGTTGGCACTGCCGCCATTCAGCGCTTCCTGCGCGCGGTGTGTTATCAAGATCTCCCTGAGACCTTACTGTCAGATGCGCTCAAACAGGGGAACCCCCTCTCCCTGAAACGCTTGGTGAATGGTAACCGCGAACAATGAGTTCCCGTGCATTACTGGTGACAGGCCTCGCCGGTTGTGCACCCCAGACACGCCATGTGTGCCTGGGATGAGGAGCTCAATGGGCGCAGCACTCTACCTCGAGGCTTCTACGCTGTTCGACAAATAGACTTCTGGGACTCCTTGTATACAATGTGCAAACTTACATCCGATGACAGGGAGTTCCCATGGCAGCGTTCAAGACTCGAGCTCAACTCGTCGCTGACGACCTGAGAAGCCGCATCCTCAGCGGTGAGTTCAAAGGGGGGACTCAACTGCGACAGGATGCACTGGCTAGCGATTATAGTGTCAGTCGCATTCCTGTCCGCGAGGCGTTGCTAACCCTAGAAGCCGAAGGACTTGTAGAATTTCATGCTCACCGTGGCGCTTTCACCACGGAGCTATCCATCGCCAAGATTCAAGAATTATTTGACCTACGAGTCTTGCTGGAGACTTACGTACTCCGACATTCTATCGATCATTTGACAGTGCAAGATTTAGAGAAAGCGGAGTCAATTCTCAATAAATACGATGAAGCATTGGATTCCCGCGGTGAGATTGATAATTGGAGCGAATACAATTTTGCTTTCCACCAAACGCTATATGCGCCCGCCAACTTGCCAGAAACGATGGCACTGATTAGCCACCTCAATACCAAGTCTGATCGCTACATTCGTATGCAGCTGCTGTATACCCAAGAGATCGAAAAAGCAGAGCGCGAGCATCACGCACTCTTGGAATTCGCACGCCACGGCAAGATCGAAGAGGCTTGCCACCTCTTGGAAGCCCACATCAAGGAGGCCTGCGATGGCATTATTACGCTTCTGGAGAACCGCACGCTCCCCGAGCAACGCCTCTGACCTGCCCCCCTCGCAGCGGGGCGCTGATACGCTGTCTCGGCGTAATCAGAGCGATCGTGGCTCTGTAGAGCATACTTTTATTCGCTAGCGTCGCATTTCCTTCGTGACGACGGGCCCACTATATCAGCGGGCGCTTTCCAATAGCGAAGCTCCCTCCCACCGCCCCGCGCAACTCGCCGGATAGGGGGCAAAGGTGCGCTATTTCCGCCCGTCCTCTTTACCTTTACCGTTTTCTTATCCCGGCCTTAGATGTCCGATCCGATACCAGCCGCTGATCATGAGCACGTGTAGTGGTCAAGTGCTTTTGGCCACCGAGCTTTGAGCATTCCAGTAGTTCTTTTCTGCCAAATTCGGCGGTATCCCATCGTTATGCTTGTGCGGCCGCAGGCTGCTGTAGTAACCGATCATATAATCAGTGACAGATCGCTTCGCCGCAGCAACATCGGGATAGCCGATCTCTGGTATCCATTCCGTTTTCAGGCTTCTGAAGAAGCGCTCTGTTGGGGCATTGTCCCAGCAATTGCCACGGCGACTGAGACTCAGTGTCATTCGGTAGCGCCAGAGCATCTGCCGGAATGCCCGGCTGGTGTACTGGCAACCCTGATCCGAATGAAACAGGATATTCCGTGGCTCTCCACGCGATTCGTAGGCCATGGTCAGCGCTTTCTTTACCAGCTCCGTGTTCGGCGATAGGGACAATGCCCACCCCACGGGTTTACGAGCATACAAGTCGATGACCACTGCCAGATAAGCCCAGCGTGCCCCTGTCCAAATATAGGTAATGTCGCCGGTCCATACCTGATTGGGCTTCTTTACATCGAACTCCCGATCAAGAACATTCGGTATATCCAGGTGTGGCTGATCAGCCTTCTTGTAGGCGTGCCTCGGCGGCTGCGAGCTCATCAGCCCCAGCTGCTTCATCCGCCTGCTGGCCCGATAACGACTCAACTGTATTCCTGCCTGCGTGACCATTTTTGCAATGCTGCGAGCGCCGGCAGAGCCGTTACTGATGGTATGCGCCTCGACAACCTGATCCAGCAGCTTCTGCTCAGTCTCACAAGGTCTTCTATCCCGACTACGCCAAGCCCGGTAGCTACTGCGATGCACCCCAAACACCTGACACAAGTGCTGCACCGCGTAGCTCTCTTCAAGTCGCTCGATTATCGAGAATTGCTCAGGGAGTCCGACATCAAGAGAGCGGTAGCCTTTTTTAATATTGCCTTCTCTTCTTCCACTCGCCGCAGCTTGCGCTTCAGTTCCTGGATCTCACGCTGTTCCGGCGTCAGAGCCTCACCTTTCAGCGACGCCTTGCCTGCTCGCTCAGCGCGAAGCCTGCGAACCCAATACTCCATGGTGGATTTGCCAACTCCCATAGCCTCACACGCCGCCTTCAGCGTGTAGCCCTGGTCGACCACGAGCTGGGCCGCTTCCAAGCGAAATTCCGGGCTAAACGTTCTCTTCTTCGTCATCATCTGCACCTGATTGTCTCTGTGAGCCATCATACACTCAAAGTCAGGTGGCCAGATTCACTGTGCCACTACAACGCTTCGCCAAGTGGACAGGTGCAGGTAAAACCAGGTACCCGAGGGCCCAAGCACATGCCTAACGAATGCGCTATCGCTTCATGAATCGCAGACGAATGCCTGCCGCCATGCTCACTCAGGCCTGCCCAAGCCTAAACGCCCCCCCCCCCGATGACTGATACGCCAATGTATCCCAATTTCCCTTTCGCGTAGCACACGCCTCCTGCCCCCAGCCTCGCGTCACTCGCAGGCATCTTGCTCCCCCTTACCACGTCATGATTGATACGCCTCCTGCTTGGCGGCGCGGCCAGTCACCTGGCCTTATCGGTCCAATGAGTGTAAGCGTTCGGGCATCACCGCTTGCGAGTGATCACGCAGTATGCTGCCAATGATGGGGCAGAAGTTCGTGCACTTGGCTAGCCTTTTGGGTCGGCAGCCTTTCCAGCACATTCTTCAGGTAGGTATAGGGCTCATGGCCGTTCAGCTCGGCACACTGAATGAGGCTCATGATGGTGGCAGCACGCTGGCCACTGCGCAGAGATCCGGCGAACAGCCAGTTTGAACGCCCCAGCGCCCAGGGGCGAATCAGATTCTCCACCCGGTTGTTATCGATCGGCAACGCGCCGTCATCCAGGTAGCGCGTCAACGCCGCCCAGCGCTTCAGGCTGTAATCCAACGCTTTCGCCGTCGCCGAACCATTCGGGACCTTCTCGCGATGCGCCAGCATCCAGCGATGTAGCGCATCGGCGATGGGCTTTGCTTTCGTCTCCCGCAGCTGTTGACGCTCTTCCGCACTGAGTGACTGTACCTCACGCTCCACCTGGTATAGCTGACCGATCAGTTCGATAGCCTGCCCGGCGATCTGGCTCTTGCCAGCGACGTGCAGATCGACAAATTTACGGCGGGCATGGGCCATGCAACCGATCTCGGTAACACCGTTGGCGAAGCTCTGCTTGTAGCCGCTGTAGTCGTCACAGACCAGCTTGCCCCGCCACTTCCCGAGGAAGTCGCGGGCATGTTGACCGCCACGTCCCTCGCTGAAGTCGTAGATTACGGCCTTCAACCCGGCATACGGGGTGGTGGCGTAGGCCCAGAGATAGGCGCGATGCATCTTCTTCTTGCCAGGGGCCAGCATCGGTACCGGCGTTTCGTCGGCATGCAGCACCGGCTCGTTGAGCAACACTTCACGCAGTGCATCGATCAGCGGCTGAAGTCGCACCCCGCAGGTGCCGACCCACTCGGCCAGGGTGGAGCGCGGAATCGCTACGCCGGCGCGGGCGAAGATCTGCTCCTGGCGATAGAGTGGCAGGTGATCAGCATATTTGGCGATCAGCACCTGGGCCAGCAAGCCGGCGGTGGGGATGCCCTTGTCAATGATCTGCGTCGGCATCGGTGCCTGGGTCAGTGTCTCGCATTGGTCGCAGACCCACTTGCCACGGATATGCCGCTCGACGTGGAACACGCCCGGCGTGTAATCCAACTTCTCACTGATTTCCTCGCCGATCCGCCTCAGCTGACAACCACACCGGCAGTGATCATTCTCCGGATCATGATGAATCTCGGTGCGCGGTAGCTCGGGAGGTAAGGGCGTGCGCTTGGGCGTCTTCCTTGCCACTGGCGTGGCAGCAGTGAAGTGGAGCTCTTCCAGCTCGGTCTCGATGGCAGCAATGTCGGCGTCCACCCCTTCCTCCAGCAGGCTGATCTGCAGGACATTGAGCTGCTCGCTGCGCTTGCCGAAGGCGTGGCGCTTGAGCAATGCCATTTCATAGGTCAGCTTTTGATTGACCTGCTCGCTGTGGCGTAGCGCTTTCTCCTTTGCCTCCACCTGCGTCATCAGCGTTGCCGCCAAGTGGCGGAGCTGATCGGGAGAGAGTTGAGTCAGGTCGGGGGGCGTCGTCATTCCGCCAGTATGCCAGCCCGCCGAAGGCAGTGGGATTGGCGCATCAGCGAATAGCGGGCCGGGAGGTTCTGTGCCGTACCTGGCCTGGCGTGTCAGACGACAGAGATGACGCCGTCGGTGCCGAGACGCTGCCAGGGTAGGCCCTGCACCAGTGCCATGGCCTGCTCGGGGCAGAGCTCGACGCAATCGCCATGCCGGTTGCCAGCCCAGTGGAACTTGCCCTGGTTCAGGCGCCTGGCGCACAGCCAGATGCCCAGACCATCGTGGACCAGCACCTTCATGCGGTTGCCACGCCGGTTGGCGAACAGATAAGCACAATGCGGGCGAACCGCGCCGAAGACCTTCACCACTCGGGCCAACGCAGTGTCCGGACCGGCCCGCATATCCAGGGGGCGGTAGCCAGCCAGATTTCGTCGATGCGGATCATGCGAGCAGCTCCCGAATCAGAGATCGACAGGTGTCGGCCTCCGAGGCAGGCCACTCGATGACCATCGGGCCGTTGGGGTGCGGGATGGTGAGGCGAATAGGGTCCGCCACCTGATGCTGGGGAGTGGCCGGTGACAACTCGCGAGTCATGGGAACCGGTACAAATGCCGGTATTTCTGGCACAGCCGTTTGCTGACGGGTGGTACGGATCCAATTGTGGACCAGGTTAGCATTCAGGCTGTGCTCCAACGCCACTCCGGCAACGGAGGCACCGGGTTGCTGACACGCTTCGACGATCCTGGCCTTGAAGGCGGCAGTGAAGCGGCGACGCTTGCGAGGAACTTCCAACACGCTTGATTCCGTCATGATAAGTGTCCACTTATTGATAGGTGGACATCTAACGTGACGGAATTCAGGACTCTGCGGTAGATGGGATCACCGGTCGCTTACCAATGAGTCATCCCCCCAACGGCCCGTTCGTCTTGCCACACAAGAATGGCGCGACCGTCGCTCCCTCAGTGACTGCGCAATATCGACGAGCATTCGAGCAACCACGATCGCCTCGTTCTAAGCAGCGCAGGCGTTTGGCCTCTTCCCTCTGCGCTGGGTGATGCGCCCCCGATGTCCGAGTCGGGGGCAACACTAGCGACACTCCCCCGACTTTAGTCACAGGGTTATTGCTCCGGACGATCGGCTAACATATATTTTATACAATCGACAAAACAACAACGCAGGTCAGACATCATGAGTTCGGTAAACCGCACACAAGCGGCCGTCACAGCAGGTGACGACATCACGATCGTCGGAGCAGGGATTATCGGCGTGGCCTGCGCCTTGTCACTGGCTCGCCAGGGGGCAAAAGTGACAGTCATTGACCGCCAGCTCCCCGGGTATGGCGCTTCTTGGGGGAATGCCGGTCACATGGCCACCGAGCAAGTCTTCCCGATTGCGGATGCCAGCCTACTGAAAAAAATTCCGGGAATGCTGACAGACCCCATGGGGCCTCTGCGTCTGGATTGGCGATACCTCCACCGCGCGACCCCTTGGTTCGTCCGCCTCTTACTCAACCTGCGCGCGAGCCCTTACGCCGATAGCGTTAAGGCATTGCGGGCTCTAAATGAATCCAGCCTGGAGGCCTGGCGCACATTGCTCTCGTCTATCGGGGCGCAGGACCTCCTCAAGGACCATGGCTCGTTCCTGATCCATGAGCATGCCAGCACCCGCCGTGACCTCATGGCCATCCACGCCCGGATGGCCGCACAGGGCGTAGCCGTCGACCTATGGGAAGGCGCAGCGATCCGTCAACAATTGCCCGCCCTTTCTTCCCGGATACAAGGCGGCTTGTACTTCGCAGAGACGGGCCATGTCGTCAACCCGTTAACGGTGACCGAGGCGCTAGTGCGTGCAGCGCGGCAGGCAGGTGTCGAATTTCAGAAGCAGGAAATCGTCGGAGGCAAACTGACCTCCAGCGGCGTGGCATTGCGCACGCATGATGCGCAAACGCTGGAAGCGTCCCGTGTACTGATCGCCTGTGGCGCGCATTCCGCCGTCCTGACCAAGGCCCTGACGGGCATCAACGTCCCGCTGGATACCGAGCGCGGCTATCACTTGATGCTGCCGAGAGAAGCGGACCGCCTTCCCAGCGCCGTCACATCACTCGAGCGCCGCTTCATCATGACGCCCATGCAAGATGGACTTCGTCTGGCAGGCACCGTCGAATTTGCCGGACTAAAACGACCGCCAAACATGCAACGCGCCTGGCAACTTCACAAGTTGACCGAAGGATTGTTTGAGACTCCCCTCGACCCAGCGAATGCCACGCCATGGATGGGCTTCCGACCGTCACTGCCAGATTCGCTCCCGATTATTGACCAAGTACACGGCGGCAAAGTGCTGTTGGCCTTCGGTCATCATCACCTTGGTTTGACGCAAGCTGCGATCACCGCAGAGATGGTCGCCCACCTCGCGGGCACGCGTCAGCCTTCCCTCACAAGTGCCCTCCCCGAGATGACGCCCTATCGGCTCACTCGCTTTTAATCGCAATAACGACAACAACGCAAAGGAGAGACCATGTCTACCACTACGGGCCCAATACGGCTGCCAACTCTCAGTGAGGTACTGGCCGTGATGGTTGGATTCATTGCCATCATGTTCCTGAGCATCAATGTGCTCCAGCTTCCCATCCAACTGGCACTCTTTGCCTCATGGTTCCTGGTCATGGCGCTGGGACTTAGGCTCAAGGTCAGTTATGCCAGCATGCAGGAAGGCCTCATCGATGGCATTCATAACGGTATGGAGGCCGTACTGGTATTGACCACAGTCGGGGCACTGATCGGGACATGGATTGCCGGAGGGATTGTGCCTAGCATCATTTATTACGGGCTAACGGTCATGAATCCGCAGATATTCCTGTTTGCGGCCTTCGTGATCTGCGCACTCACCTCGCTGGCCACCGGCACCTCCTTCGGGACGGTCGGGACAGCCGGGGTAGCCATGATAGGGATCGGCCACAGCTTTGGCATACCGCTGCCGCTTGTCGCCGGTGCGGTGATCTCAGGGGCCTATGTCGGCGATAAGATGTCGCCGTTGTCCGATACCACCGTCATGACCGCCTCACTTTGCAAAGTCAGTCTGATCGACCATATTCGCTCGATGATGCTCGTCAGTGCACCCGCGATTGTCATTGCCTCGATCATGTTTCTCATCGTGGGCTTCTTTTATGTGAATGGCGACGTCGATACCTCACGCGCCACTCTCGCTATGCAGGCCCTGGAAGAGCACTTCACGATCAGCCCTTGGCTGCTCTTGCCTGCTGTGGTCATTATCGCTCTGCTGACGCGGAGCTACCCGGCGATCCCGGTCATTACCTTTGGCGCACTCCTGGGGAGCGCCTGTGCCTGGTGGGCGCAAGGGATCAGCCCGGTTGAGGCGATCCAGATCGCCTATGTCGGCAACGCGATGCATTCGGATGTCGAGTTTCTCAATACCCTGCTCAATCGAGGGGGCATTGATTCCATGCTGGGGGTCGTCGTGTTGATTCTCTTCGCACTGGGGCTGGGCGGATTGATGGAGCGTATCGGAATTCTCAAAGCCATCAGTGAAGGCTTCCTACGCTGGGCCAGCAATCCTGGGCGCCTGACGCTCTCTACCATGCTGGGGGGCTTCTTCGGTAACTTCTTCGGCGGAGCCGCCTATGTCTCGTTGATTACCGCCAGCACGATTACCGAGAAAAACTACGATGACCAGGGCATCGACCGGCGTGTCCTGTCACGCAATGCCGAAGCAGGGGGGACTGTCACGACACCGATGGTGCCCTGGACGGATGGTGGGGTCTTCATGGCGACCACGCTAGGTGTCTCCACACTGTCGTATTTGCCCTTCCTCTGGTATCACATGCTGGTCTTGGCCATCACCTTGTTGTACGGCTACGCCAACATCGCAGTATGGCGTACGACGCCTGGCGCCAATAGCGCCACGCCCCCTGCCGTGATGCCCGCGCCGCAAGCGGCAAGTTGACGCCACTCCCGCCCCTCGCATGACCTGGCCAGCCTCCTTGAGGCTGGCCTTTTTGACGGCCATCCGCGCCGCGCCTTCCTGACCGCCACCGGCTTCGCGCCTGCCTCGGCGCTCCTCGACCGCTCACGTCTACATCACGGCCCTTATTGAAGGTGAGTCGGCAAATCAAGCGCTTGCGCACTGCCTGGGTGACGCGTTTCCCACCCTAATACACGACAATGCCCCGTCCTGTTACCAGGACGGGGCATTGTCGTAGTGAAGGGATCACAGGAGGTGAACTCACCCCCTCTGACGGCCCGCTGGCCGCCAGCGAAAGCGCTAACGCCGAAAGACCACACTCAGATTGTTCGCCGGCATCTCGACCACCTTGTCGAGCGTCAGACCATTGCGCTCCGCCTCCTCGATGACCGCTTCCAGATCACGCACGCCCCATAGCGGATTGCGGCTCTTGAGCTGCACATCAAAGCCTTCGTTGCTTAGCGCCGAGTGCTGCCCTCCCCGCTTGTAGGGACCGTAGAGATACAGCACGCCGTCCTTCGGGAGGCGTCGACCGGCCTGCAACATCAGCTCGGACGTGACCCGCCACGGCGAGATATGGATCAGATTGATCGCCACCAGCGCATCGCAGGCCACCTCAGGCCACTCGGCCTGCACATCCAGCGTGATCGGCGCCTTGAGGTTGGGCAAGGCGGCTTCGGTGCGCCAATCCGCGATGGACTCCAGCGCACGCGGACTGGCATCGCTGGGCTGCCACGCCAGATGAGGCAGTCCGTGGGCGAAATGCACGGCGTGCTCACCGCTACCACTGGCCAGTTCCAGCACCTCACGCCGCTGTGCCAACACATCGCGCAGGACATCTAGAATCACGTCACGATTGCGGGCGACCGCTGGGCTGGCGAGACGCTGGCTATGCGCCACCTCGACATCCTTCTGCGATGACTGCGACGCTTCGCCAGACAAGTCATCGGGTAACTCGGGGGTGGCCATGCAGCACTCCTTTCAACAGGCAAATGACTCAGAACGAAAAGTTGACTAAATCATAACAAAGCGCCGCACCCCTGAGGGGCGCGGCGCTTGAACGAACAGTGATTGGGCAGCTATCTCTTTATGGCTATCTCGCTCGGGCTTTCTCGTCCAGGCTATCTCGTTTCGGCGATCTGTAGCAGGCCATCATGGATGAGACCTCTAGCGGGCACGCGCCACCGTCGAACGCGCGCGCCAGAAATCCAGTACCCGCAATGGGTCGCCCACTTCATGGGCCTTGTGTTGCGCGTTGTGCGCCATGGCACGCGTCGCATCACGATCGCCCAAAAGGCGTTCCAGGGCGGCAGTCCATTCTGCTGGATCGTCCCCCACCAACAGGCCATCGACACCGTCCTCGATCAGATTTACATAGGGCGCCCGGTGACTGTAGATGCCCACCCCGCCCATGCGGGTGATATCGAGAAACCGTAGCCAGGAGGCGGCGCGATTGCCGGAGTTTTCCATCAAGGGCGCCAGGCCGATGGCGATCCGGCGCCGCGAACAATAATCCTGAAAGGCCTCCCAGCTGACGGCCTCCATCGTCTTGAGTCGGGGAATATCGCTGAGCGCCAGCGGCAGATGACGGCCCATCATCAATTCCACCTCGCTATCTGTATGCCGAGTCTGGATATCGCGCAGTACCGGGGCCAACGTGAGGATGTCCTCCCGATGCGCCAGAGTGCCGTGGAAGCCGATGCACCAGTCGCTCTGCTCGAGATGGTGAAGATCCGGCAACTTGCCGGTCAGTGGCGGGGCCAACAGGCTGACTTTGGGATGCAGGTTCGCTAGAGCGGCCTCCAGCTGCTCACTGACCACGATGATCTCATCCGCCAGCGCGAACAACCGCTGCTGCAACTGAGCGGCTTCAGCCTCAGAGCCTGCTTCAGGGTTGGAGGCGCCCTGCTCCGCTGCCGACGGCTCAGGGGAATACAGATGATCGACGAGGTAGCAGATACGACCGTGCTGCTCACGATGTGCTTCCAGCATCTCGATCCATTCTCGCCCCAGGCTACGCGCGATCAGCAGACAGGCGCCGGAGAGGCGCGCCTGGGCAAGTTTGGGGGAGAACTTCCAACGGCGGGTTTCAAAACGCTCGACACGTGTGCCTTCCTTGCGCAACGCGGCCATGGCAGGCAGGAAGAAGTAGATATCTTCCAGCGCCTGGGCTTCATCACTGAGTACGATCCAACGAGGAGTGGTCGGGAAGGCGGTCATGTCAGTCTCCTTTACTCGAGGCATTCATGGTCCCGGCACGTTCGGCGTCACCGCCGAACAAGCGCGAGCGAGAGCACACACTGACCCTGGGACGCTTACTTTGAGCTTAATGATTTCTGGGTATCACACCACCCAAATTTTGCTGGTGTGTAGCAGATGTAATCAACGTGTTACCTGCGTTGGGCGCTGAATCGTCGCTGGCAGCACCTGATCGAGCGGCCTCAGGCCCAGAAACGACAAAGCCCGCAGGGTAAGCTGCGGGCCTTGGGGGGGTGATGAACCCGATGTCGAATCGGGTCATGTGCCTTGGGTGAAGCTGACTCTTATCACGCCACGCGTATCAATTCGTGGCGGTCTTCACCGAGTGCCGTAGCGCGGCGCACATCCTCCAGACGCTTGAGCAGGTACTGCCCATAGCCTGTCTTGCTGAGACGCTGGCCGAGCGCGAACATCTCATCGTCATCGATCCAGCCATTACCCCAGGCGATCTCTTCCAGACAAGCGATCTTGAGCCCCTGACGATGCTCAATGGTCTGCACGTACTTTCCAGCTTCCAGCAGGCTGTCATGCGTGCCGGTATCCAGCCAGGCGAAGCCACGCCCCAAGCGCTCGACATGCAGATCGCCCCGCTCCAGATAGGCATTGTTGATGCAGGTGATTTCCAACTCCCCCCGGGAAGAAGGCTTGACGCGCTTGGCGATCTCCACGACATCGTTGTCGTAGAAATAAAGGCCTGTCACCGCGAAGGGCGAACGGGGATGGGCAGGCTTTTCTTCGATGGAAAGCGCCTTGCCCTGCTCGTCGAACTCCACCACGCCAAAGCGCTCCGGGTCCTGTACCAGGTAACCGAAGACGGTCGCCCCCGTGGCGCGAGATGCGGCATGCTTGAGCTGCCCCGTGAAGTTGGGGCCATGGAAGATGTTGTCCCCCAGCACCAGGCAGACATCATCCTCACCGATGAAGTCCTCGGCAATCAGGAAGGCCTGAGCCAGCCCATCCGGGCTAGGCTGCACGGCATATTCAAAGCGAACGCCATATTGCTCACCACTGCCCAGCAGCTGCTGATACTGCGGCAAGTCCTCAGGCGTCGAGATGATCATGATGTCCTGGATGCCGGCCAACATCAGGACCGAGGCGGGATAGAAGATCATCGGCTTGTCATAGATAGGCAGCAACTGCTTTGAAACGCCTAACGTGATCGGGTGCAAACGAGTCCCGGAGCCCCCCGCTAGAATGATGCCTTTCCGTGCCATGTTACGCTCCCTGTCCCTGCTGAATTTCCGCTGTCGTCGCGGATCAGTCAGTGCCTACGCTCCCTGACCCAGTGAACTGACAAGCTCACCGGGCTCCCTGACGCAGCATCTGAGTCAGCTCATAGGGTAAACAGCAAGAAGTCCGCCTGCAGCATGGTTTTCGCCGCAAGATTGTGCATTTTATTGCTATTTATACTGCTTATCAAAATATCACCAAATCAATATATATAGCTCAGAGCTGGCCAAGGCAGGAGCATGATGAGACTCATGCCAAGTCACCTCGGCTGTTGAGTCACTTCATCTCCTGCGCGTTGCCCGGATCAGATCTCGGCTCCCAGACGCTCTCCCTGATAGCGGCCATCACGAATTCGCTGCCACCACTCAGGATTATCCAGATACCACTGAATCGTCTTGCGCAGGCCCGACTCGAAGGTCTCCCGCGGCCGCCACCCCAGATCACGCGCTATCTTGTCGGCATCAATGGCATAACGCAGATCGTGCCCGGGCCTGTCGGTCACGAAGGTGATGAGATCACGGTAATGCGCAAGGCCTGCAGGCTTTTGCGGCACCAAGGCTTCCAACGTCTCACAGATCAGGCGAACCACGTCGATATTGCGCTGCTCGTTATGCCCCCCGATGTTGTAGCTTTCCCCCAGCGGCGCCTCGCACGCCACCTTGATCAAGGCACGCGCGTGGTCCTCGACGTACAGCCAATCGCGCACCTGATGGCCATTGCCATACACCGGCAGCGGCTTGCCCGCCAGGGCATTGAGGATGGTCAGGGGAATCAACTTCTCGGGGAAGTGATAGGGGCCATAATTGTTCGAGCAGTTGGTCATCACTGTCGGTAGACCGAAGGTTCGCTGCCAGGCTCTTACCAGATGGTCCGATCCCGCCTTGCTGGCCGAATAGGGCGAACTCGGCGCATAGGGTGTCTGCTCCGTGAAGCCAGGGTCATCCTCTGCAAGATCACCAAACACTTCATCGGTCGAGATGTGATGGAAGCGGAACATTTCAGCCTTGGCTGGATCCGTCAACACCAATTGCTTCCAGTAACGTCGTGACGCCTCCAGCAATCGGCAGGTGCCCATGACATTGGTTTCGATGAAGGCCTCCGGACCGTCGATGGAGCGGTCGACATGACTCTCTGCAGCAAGGTGCATGACGATATCCGGCTGATGCACACTGAAGATTCGTGCCAGCGCCTCGGCATCACAGATGTCCGCATGCTCGAAGACATACCGCGGATGATCACTGACGGACACCAGCGAATCCAGATTGCCCGCATAGGTCAGTTTGTCCAGGTTGACCACTTCATGGGACGTCGAATCGATCAGTTCGCGCACCACGGCAGAGCCGATGAACCCGGCGCCGCCGGTAATCAGGAACTTCATACTTCACCTCAACCACGCGCTCGGCGCAGAAATAAAATGTGAGAGTTTTGACAGCATTGGCAGCATCCCGGTCAAGTCTCAATTCAGCGCTAACCGGTGCTATATATCCTCGAATAATACTGGATTCTAACCTATCCCTAGCCCGAATAACCTGAACCCACCACGCTGAAATTACTCCACCAAAGATTACCACCACAACATGAGCTATCTTTCATGTAGTGGGGGGTAAAAGTCCCACACATGAATGACATTCTTAACAGGAATGGACCCGACAGCTATCGATAAGCACCTTGAGGTATGTTGCTACCCCTCGTAATAACTCATACCCGACCAGAAAACGGCACACCTCTCCTTCCCTGCAAGGCATGATGCTTTTTGCCGTGCCCGCTCTGCCATGGTTTGCGTGGCGGCTGGGTTAGCCAGCAATTGCTCCAGCGCTGTCCGCCACTCGCTAGGGTCGTCCCCGACTAGCAGCCCATCGACGCCATGCTCGACAACCTCGGTATACGGCGCCCGACGACTGTAGATACCGACACCGCCCATCGCGGTGATATCGAGAAATTTGATCCACGACTTGCCACAATTGAACGGAGTCTCCAGAAGCGGCGCGAGGCCGATCTGGATACGGCGTGTCGCCTGATATTGTTGAAAGGCCTTCCAAGGCATTGCCTCTGGAGTCTCCAGCCGTGCAATACCGGAAAATGATTCCGGCACGTGCCGCCCCATCATGATCTCGAGGCGTACCTGGGGATGCGATGCCATCAGTGGCGCGAGTGCAGTCGCCAGGTGCGCGATGTCATCACGATGCGCGCGAGTACCGTGATAGCCGATTGTCCAATCCGGCTGTGTGAAATCGGCCAGCTCAGTTGCTGACGCAAGTATTGGCGGTGTCAGCAACGAAACATTGGCGTGCTCTCGCCCAAGCCTCTCCACCAGCGCCTCACAGCAGGCAACCACCTCATCCGCAAGCGCAAGCAGTGCGGGCTGACGCATCGCCAAGCCGCTCAGACGCGCTACATAGGCGGCCGGCAAGCCATTGGTGCGGGTCACGGCACCAAGATCATCATCAATCAGATAGACGATACGCCCGAATCGCTCCCGATGACGTTCGAGAAGACGCACCCAGCGCTCACCCAGAGAGCGCACGATCAACAGATTGGCACCCGCCAGGCGCCGCAATGCCCATCGCGTCGGCAGGTGGTAGCGGCGGGTGTCGAAACGCTCGACGATGGCCCCCTGCTGGCGAAGAACAGGAGCGGCCGACTCAAGAAAGTAGATATCTTCGGTGGGTCGAGCAGCATCGCTGAGAACGACCCACCGCACACCTGCCAAGGGCGAAGCTTCAGCCGACATCAGGACGGGTCCTGCCCACGCGAGGAGTCACGTGTCACGACATGCCAGGAAGACTCGACACCACGTGCCGCGGCACGCTTGTCATCCCGCGCCCGCTCCGCCTTGAGCACACGATACTGCAGGCGATTGAGCCATTCGCCGCCCAGCCCCGGCAACGGCAGAAAGGGTGTCGTGCGACTCATTCCCCACAGCGCCAGACGCGAATTGCCCGCCTCGGCAGGACCACGCCCGTGCATACCGAAGGTATCCGCGATCAGCAGGGTGTTGGCAGGCACCCTGAACAGGGCGGGCGCATTGAGACCGAAGCGAGCCAGTGCGCCTCCCTCGACCCGGAAGGACCCTCTCTGGGTATAGCGATTGGTATGCTCACGCGCCGTCAGGCTCATGTGATACTCCCAATCCAGACGGCCCTTGTTCAACTGCGTGGACTGGGGCACGAACATGAAAGGTCCGTTGCGCTCGCTCACCTCCTCTAGGTAAAGCCAGAACTTCATCGTCGGCTGAAAGGTATCCACGTGCAGGGACTTCTGCGGGTCTGCCTCTTCACTCACGCGGGCGCCATTGAACACCTTCTCGAGATGCACGATGGGCAGACGGCGATGGCCAGCACAGAAACGCAGCAGACGCTTGAGCTGTGGGTCAGCCAGCACTTGCTTAGTCACCGGCAGCTCGCTCAAGGTCTCCGGGTCCAGCAATACGCGATGCGTGCGGGTATCCCCCTGACAACACTCACGTACCTCACCGGGGCCGTGATCATGCACGGTTTCAAGCTCCGCCTTGAGTCGCGCGAACAGCTCTGGCGACAAGAAGTTCTGCTTGAGCAGGTAGCCATCACGCAGATAGGCTTCACGCTCCGCTGTCGGCACGCCTCGACTCAACATGGCCATGCGCCAGCGCATGATCCGAGACGCCGCCTTCACCCGCCAGACGTGCAGCCCGCGGCGGTTCAGACGCTCGCTCCCGATCAGCGGATTGGCGATGAAGGACTTGGCACCGGTGAAAAGCGCAAGACCCCACAGGGGAGCCTTGAGCAGAAATCGTGAACGGGGCATGGCGTTCCTTGCAAGACGATGTTCAATGGGCAGCTACAGGCATAACGGGACGGCACCCTGCTCAGCGTAACGAAAAGTCTTCGTGGACGAGAGTCAGGTTGGGGTTGTAGGCCGGATCATTATCAAGCTGCTCTGCCCAGGTAGTGCGCATGTACTCACATTCAGAGAGCCAGCGTGCTCGCTTCTTCGGCGTATCATCAGCCCCCCTCGAGATGGATTCGTGATGATACAGCTCTGCATAAGGTGTCCAGAGATTACGGTAGCCTGCCTCACGAACTTTCAGGCACAGGTCAACGTCATTGTAAGCAACCGCCAGATGCTCCTCATTAAGTCCGTTGACTTCCTCAAAAACAGAGCGACGCAATAGCAGGCATGCAGCTGTCACCGCAGAGAGATTCTGAGTCGCTTTCAAACGACCTTGGAACCCATCCTCATGACGTTGGAAGAAACGGTGTGCATGCCCGGCAATACTTCCGAGGCCGAGTATCACGCCAGCATGCTGAATGGTCTCGTTGGGGTAATAGAGCTTGGCACCAACGCAGCCAATATCACCACGGCAGACTTGGGATACCATCTCGCTCAACCACTCGCCATTGACAGGTTCGATATCGTTATTGACCAAACCAATTATGTCACCGCGGGATTCACGGGCACCATAATTATTGATTCCCGAGTAATTGAAGGGATGGTTCCATGGCAGTACACGTACACGTGAGTCCCGCTCGGATACCTCACGCATATATTCGAGTGTCAATGGGCAGCTGCTCTGGTTATCGAGAATCAGCAACTCGAAATTCCGATACGTAGTATGTGCCAAGATAGCATTCACACACGGCTTGAGAATTTCGACACCATCACGAGTAGGGACAAGCAAGGAGACAAGCGGCGTAGGATCGGGAAGCTCCCAGCGTACCCTGACTGTCCTGTTCGCTTCTTTAAAGGACACGGCATCATCAAGGGCCGCACCCTTGACTGCGGTGGCAGCCAAGGAGTGCCGCTCCAAGTAACGCTGCACTCGATTCAGATGAGCATACTCACCATTTTGCGACTCCGTCCCGCGGAGTTGATGATTATCGTCACGAACATGCAGCAGGATGCGCGGTACACGAATTATAGATGACAGCTGATCAGGGTCAGCCAAGTACATCAATTCTAGGCTGATTGTATGAATTATCTCGACTGCATCATGTGAAAACTCAACAAGACTCGGCAATGAGTTGCAAACTTCCTCCCAGCAAGTGGATGACCAAAGGGCAAGGTGTCCAAGATAAGGTGTCGATAGCAATAAATCCGGATTCCATCCCGGTTTGAAATTGGGCGAGTGGCGGCCTCCCTGCTCATCCAGACAATCCTCATCACAATAAATCATACTTGCTTTTGATTCAGAGTGCACTATTTCTGCAAATACAGACAAGGCGTCAGGTGAAAGCACGCCTCCAACCGCAATGAGGCCTTTCCATTCGTTATGCGCTACAGTCTTCCTCATTGCTACAGACCAACCTTCCAAGGTTGATGCATGGTCTTTCTGACCACAATGGATCAAGCGTATGCGATCATCCTGTTCGCAAAATGAGGCAAGCCACTGAAGTTGCCCTGGGGGTAACCCGACAGCCAACACGTACAATCGCCATTGAGTGTACGTTTGCGCAACAAAACTGTTAAGGGTGCTGGCAATAGCGTCTTGTATATGAAAACTCGTCACTGGCAGTACAAGAGAAAAAAAACCATCTTTTGCCCTGCCAACATCACGGGCAGTTGTTATCGAAGGAGACACGGAACTTTTCGACATCATGGATTCAATAGTATCGATCCACTGACGATAATTATGCTTCGAGCTCAGACTAACAAAAGTGCTGTCATAATGACGAAGTGCCAAGCACCGCCAAGGTTCGCCTCCGCGACGCGCTTCTTGTTTGAGTATTTTGCTGACGTGTGAGTGCTTCTGCCCACGAAAGTGACGATGAGCAGTCACCAACCGCTGAATCAGGCGATCCTTGGCGAATCTCGGAGTTAACCACACAAGGCGGAAATGCTTGAGACGAAAATTACCCACAGTATTGATGGGACACAGGGATATACTGCGTACACCGCTAGGCACCCAGCACATACGGCGTGTCACCTTGCCTGCTCGTAACGGCAGCTCGACCTCATGCGAACCATACTTCGTCACTAGCGTAAGGATCGCAACCGCTCCTGTCACTGAACGGTCCATGTCGATTTCGATCATGTTCCAACCAGGAAGTGGCATGGGCCCTTCCCAAAGAAAAGACGCTGCGCTGGAAGTAGTACGCCACTCGTCCCCATTCAAGGACTCGATACCAGAATGCACCCGTAGATAACGAGGCACGCGAATATGCAATGGGAAAGATAACAGAGTAGGCACTTTGTTAGTATGAGACTGAAACTGTGAACTTTCCAGATATAAGGGTGTAGACAAAGCACTCACCTGACTTTCGATTCGTGGGCCAGCAAAACTGATAATTTCAAGGCACTAGGTTGTGCCAACCTATAAGATTACCTTGAATACCTCATGAGTGCTATGCGAAGACTGCAACCGACTCCAAGGGCAATCCTGCGCGGTCTTTCTCAGACAGAATCGGTACTTGGTTGGCGGAAAGAGGCCATGAAATGCCAACACGTGTATCATCCCATTTCAATGTGTGCTCATCATGGGGGGCATAGTAATCTGTGCACTTGTAATGGAACTCAGCTGTTTCACTGATCACATAAAAACCATGTGCAAAGCCGGGCGGCACCCATAACATCTGGCGATTTTTATCGCTCAGTACAACACCTAACCACTCACCAAAGGTATCGCTATGCTGGCGCAAATCAACCGCCACATCAAAAACCTCACCTTGGGTGACCTGAATCAGTTTCCCTTGGGGATTTTGAAGCTGAAAATGCAACCCCCGAAGGACACCATGGCGAGAACGGCTATGATTATCCTGTACAAACATATACTCACCACAATGCTTAGTGAATTCAGTTTGACGAAATGTCTCCATAAAGAATCCCCGTTCATCACCATGAACCTTGGGAGTAATCAATACAACATCAGGTATACTCAAAGATTCGAATTCCATACCAGCCTCAAAAAGATTTAATCACATTGCTCAGAGCAAACAAGACATCAACTCAATCAATAAAACAACACTATCCAATAGTATATACAGTTAGCCTACAGGGAGTGATTATCACGATGACAGTCAGCTAACCTTTTCAGCAAATACTGTCCGTAGCCGGTCTTTCTCAAAGCGGTAGCTTGAGCCTCCAACTGCGAATCAGTAATCCATCCATTGTTCCAAGCGATTTCCTCGAGGCAAGCAATTTTTAATCCTTGGCGATGTTCAATGGTTTGCACATACTGGCTAGCATCTAGCAAGCTGTCATGGGTGCCTGTATCTAGCCATGCAAAACCTCTCCCCAGACGCTCAACAGAGAGATCGCCGCGCTGTAGATAAGCATTATTGACACATGTGATTTCAAGCTCACCCCGTGATGAGGGCACAACGGACCGAGCAATCTCCACTACGTCGCTATCATAGAAGTAAAGCCCAGTAACAGCATAAGGTGATTTGGCCTGAGCCGGTTTTTCCTCTATCGAAATTGCCTTGCCATGGTCGTCAAACTCGACCACACCAAATCGCTCAGGATCATGTACCAAATACCCGAACACCGTCGCACCCGACTTTTTCTGAGAAGCGCGCTTCAACTGGTCTGAAAAATGCTGACCATGGAAGATGTTATCTCCCAGCACGAGACAGACAGGGTCGCTACCGATAAAATCAGCCCCGATGATGAATGCCTGGGCCAATCCATCGGGAGATGACTGCACCTTATATTCGAAACGCACCCCGTACTGTGAACCACTCCCCAGCAATGCCTGATACTGGGGCAAATCCTCTGGTGTCGAAATGATAAGAATCTCTCTGATCCCTGCCAGCATCAATACAGAAATCGGATAAAAGATCATAGGCTTGTCATAAATGGGCAACAGTTGCTTGGATATGCCCAGAGTAATAGGGTGCAACCGAGTACCAGTTCCACCAGCAAGAACAATCCCCTTACGTATCATGTAAACCTCACATCAGTTCTTTGAAGAATTATCCAAGTCAGGTAAATCATGTTCAGACTAAGCATCGGATAAAATATCACTATCACTACCATCATTTAGGTAATTTTCTTCAAAAAATTCGTTCAGCGTCAATATCAACTGAGAATCCCAAGCCGGTAGTGAAAGCCCAAGTTCAGTTTCGAGTTTTTTCGATGATAACCGAGAGTTCAATGGGCGACGAGCAGGAGTCGGATAATCTTGGGTTGAAATGCCTTCCACATTATCAGGATGTATCTTGAATGCAATGCCCCTAGAAATTGCATGACGAAATATGGCTTGTGCAAAACCATGCCAGCTGGTGCTACCACCTGCAGTAAGATGATAAAGCCCAGTTGGGATCTGCTGCCGAATGGCCTCAGATGTTACCTGTGCAATCAACTTGGCAGGGGTTGGCGCCCCTATCTGATCATGCACCACCCTTAGACTATCATGCTTCACTCCCAAACGAAGCATGGTACGCATGAAATTATTTCCATGCGGAGCATATATCCAGCTGGTACGAAATATCCAATGTCGACAATGGCTGCTCAAGACAGACTCATCACCTGCTAGCTTGGACCTTCCATAGACTGAAAGTGGGCTTACATCACTCTCTTCAGTCCATGGAGTACTCCCCGTCCCCGGATACACATAGTCTGAGGAATAATGTATGAGAATTGCCCCCAGCTCACTTGATTTTTTAGCCAGTAAAGATGGTAGTGATGCATTAATTAACATCGCATTATCCACTTCCACTTCTGCCTTATCCACTGCAGTATAGGCAGCTGCATTCAAGATAATATCTGGCTGATAGAGATCGATACATTTAGATACCTCAAAAAAGCTCCCAACATCCAAATCTTCACGGGTGGGAGCGTATACTTGGCCGATATCGGCAAGGGCAGATTGTAACTCTACTCCTAACTGCCCTGTCCCACCCAGTAGGAGAATTTTTCTTGTAGCAACCAATTCCATGAGATCCCTAAATTTCTGGTAAAGCTAAAGCATTATCTATATGTTACAAACTAAGAAATCACACAACAATACTCAACCATTAATAAAGCCAATTTCAAAAGGATGATATACTTCGAGTCAGTTGCCGGTGCCATTTCAAGATCCCCACATCATTCAACGAGGATTCTTCTGAAACTAGCATTTTATCGCTAATTTTTTCAATCTCAGTACTATCCAGTCGAGATACTTTTCTATCAATCAAATCAGTCAGAGAATACTCAACTTCAGGTACCTGTAACAGAAATCTGGCATTTGATTGAGCAACGAGATAATCTGGCGAAATAGAATCGACAACATCTTGATCGATACTGCCAGCAGTATGAATAAACACTACCCTCTTGAAAACACGGCTAATATAATGAAACATGGAGTTAGTCGATGAAGAGCCAAAAATCAAACAAGTTTCCGCAAACAATGCTTCAGGATAACTAATCACCAACATTCTACCAAAATTTGGCAAGCCGTTGTCGTAAAGTCGATGTTTCATATAACTGAATGACTTCAACATATCCACATGACACACTCGACGAGGAGTAAGCTTGTTCCCAAGATCGCCCCCCATGCTTCTTGAAGTATAACGATCTTTTGAAAAGAGGTTTTCAACCTTGTCTCGAGGAAGACCGAGCTCCACAGCAAGCTCAATAGTAGCCTTCATCGCGCCTCGCTGTGTCCAGTGAGTGTCAGTTCGGATATAGGCATCATCACCCAATGCAAGCAAAGCAGCTTCAGGATGAACAACGTGTGTTGCTTCGGAGAGCGCTAGCAACTGATTGATCGGTCGCTTATCATCCTGCACTGCTGTATGGTAACGGGGTCCCATTATCGTTTCCTTGGCAGGGGCGATTAACATTGACCATCGGCACCCATAATCATTTGCTATTTTGGCAACTCCTTTAAAATAGCCCCCCCAACGCTCTATACCATACTCGGTCAAGTGCATACGCCCACGATACTGATCGACGCTTCCATTAGTATCATTATCCAGAAATAACCAGCCCTCACTTCCTTCGATCACTTTGAGTGCGTCAGTATCACATTGCTCTGCTTCGCACTTAACGGTCTGCAAAGGCCAACGGTAGTCATCAATCAACAACTCTAGATAAAAGCGAGTAACTCTCGTTGGTATGGTAAAGCGAAAACCACATTGTCTCTGTGGGTGTGAATCATCGACATCATGCAAGATCTTATTTATTACGTCGGGTCGTTTAATTTCAAGAGGATGACAGACCTCAAACTGATCTTCCCAGCGAGCAATTATTCTTACCTTTGGTACTGTGGAGGCTATATCCGGGTGTAATAGCACCCAACCCTGGACGACACGTCCGCCTGGCAAGAACAAGGACCCATGTTCACTTGAAGGATAATCCAATGTCCAACGATAAGGTGTGGGGTCGTCACCGAATCCTATCTTTTGAACAATACGACGCCCAAAATCACACATAAGGTTCACTACGTCAGCTTTGCTCGAATTAGATGACTCTAATTTTTTAACAGAAGCTTTCTCTACACTATCAATACTCATCTTCAGATGAGGTGCGATCTGTGCTGCTATGGTGCAAGCTTCATCATTACGATCATGCCGCTCAAAATAGTCGCGTCCTTTGTTATAATTTTTTTGAGCTGCGCTACCACGCTTGGACTTACCGGAAAGGAACTCTTCAACCGATTTCACAATATAATGATTTATTCTAGCACCTTGCCAAACAATATCTTCACTGAGTCCTATTCGATGAGTTCCATCTTGAGCAATACGAGGTTTTAAAGGCTCACCTAACGCATTGACATATCGGCCGTACTTCAGACGAACATGATGCGGATTATCAAATCCAGATACATTGGCAGGCCTTACGATACTTTTATAATGATGGTTAGGCCCAAAATTGATATAACTTCTCGAGGTGAACCGCTCGATCACCAAGCCCTGCTCCCGAAAGACTTGCCCAGAAGATCCGAAGCAAGCCCAATTCAATGCTACCGCACCAACGCTTTCGTCAGAAAAACAACTTTCAAGCCATGGTAGTATCGATGGTGGCTTATCCTGTCGTCCAACATCACTCTGTAGAGGAAGTATAAATTCATCTGCATCAATAAATGCCAATACATCAATCTCAGCCGGGCAAGCCTTCAAAAGATATTCATAAGCGGCCAGTTGGGGTGGCTCACCTTTTTTTGTTACCACATCCTTCAATATTACATCGTTGCATGCAGCTAACAACTCCCTTGTACCATCATTACTGCTGTTGTCAGCTATCAAAAACTGAGAAACCCCTACTAACCGATGATATGCCAACCACTCAGGCAGACAATCCACCTCATTCTTTACAATTGCGGCCACAGCTAGCTTCACAGAAAATTTCCTTATATATTGAGGCCAACAACGAACGATCTAGAAAAAGATCGACAAGTGGAAGCATGTGCCATTAAGTTAAGTAAAAACTCTACCAATCCACAAATCACAAAACGGCACACATTTCATAAGCTTTATATAGTGCAGTCTCCATTGCTGGCTGATCAAAATACTGTTTGGCGCGCTGTCGTCCAGCCATCCCCAGGTCGAGGCGCAACATAGGGTCTTGTGCAAGCTCAAAGATCCGGTGCGCCACACTCAGAGTATCACTCAAGGTTTCGAGATACCCTGTGGTGCCACCGACGACCAGCTCAGGCAAAGCCCCCCATTCGTACCCCACTACTGGGCGAGCTGCAGCCATGGCTTCCAACACGGTCCTACCAAAGGATTCCTGAAAATGCGATAGATTGACCACAATATCCAGCTGGGCCAACGCTTCCTGAGGCGCATCCACATAGCCTGCATATAAGATATTGGAAGGCACTAGTCCCGCTACCTGCCGGGCCATCAAGGTGTCAAGAGCTGAGGTACGGGGCCCAAACACCTTGATCTGTAATTCGGGTATCAGTCGCTGGAGATGCGCTGCGACTGATACCAGGTCTTCAAGGCCTTTCTTGGGTAAATTGCTGCTCAGCATACCTAGTGTCACTGGCATCTCATTACGCAAGGCAAGCGCCAACAAAGGGACCATATCGATAGTATTGGGCACAACAGTGATTGGTGGCAGCGCTTGCGATGATGGCCCCCCTGACGTGTCATCCTCTACCTCTTGCTGATTGTGTATGGCCATGCGGCAAGCTTCCGCCGTAATTTCAGAGTTGGCAATAATGAGATCGGCGGCTCCGCACACACGCGCCATCACAGTAGAAGCCTCAGCATTGAGCGTCTGACAAAGGCCGGAATCATGCTCGGGCAGCTCACGGACATGAACAATTACCGGCACCCCACTTTCACGTGCTGCTATCATCGGCTCATGAAGAACGATGGTGTTGACATGCACGGCATCAATCTTGAAACGTTTTATCAGCCCCCGAAAATGGCGAAGTGTAGCCGGTTCCGGCGACCGCCCTCGCTGCCACCAGCCATAAGGCAATACCGCGACCGCCATGGAATGCGCCCTAAGGGCCTCGATATAAGGTCCATTGACAGCCGAGGGCAAGCTCACCACTACATTCCATCCAAGCGTATTCATCGCCTTTAGAACGTCCAACAGGCTACGCTCGGCGCCAAACAGGGTGCTGCCCGCTTGATGGCCACATAGAAGAATACAGGGTGACTGTTCATTGCGTGTCAGATCCCCCGAAAGTACCGGCCATGGAGATCTCCCCTCCCTTCGCCCCAGTGTCACATAGTGCCATAACGGATTCTGGTCACCGATATCAGGATAACAATAGCGATAACCGGAAGTACTGAAATGCGGCCCTGGATCACGCCCCTCTTGGCTCCCTGCTTGCCAGTAATGCTCCAATGGCTCGATGATGACATCCTGCAGATCCAGATGTGTGCGCAGATACCAGCCCGGTGCAAAGAGCCCAGAGGCTTGCAAAACATCCAGAGGGTGCTGAAAACGAACGGGTAGCGCTTGTCGACAGATCGCAGCCGGTGCAGCAAAGGGTCGCCAAGACGCTTCGGGAATGAGCGTTAGTTCGCCAGATTCCTTGCCTTGGCTATGCCAGCGACGGGCGGCCTCAATATAGGCTTGTCGAACCCCGACAAACCGCGTCACGAGATGGGTTGCCCCAGCCTGACTGAGGGATGACTCATCCGCTCGACCGAATGCCAGCGGCACACCAGGCAGTACCTCGATGACGGCGTCATGACCAAATCGTGCGATCAACCGCTCATGAAACTCGGTATCGGCATCAACACGGACGTTATCCCAGCCTCCCAATGCCTCTATCGCAGTGCGGCGCACCATCAATGACGAGATATTGGGATATACCCACCCCTCCTCAATACGCCAGCGATGGAAGTGAAGTGCCGGTGTGGTTCTCACCCATGACGATAAACTCGCGACCGCACCGGCCTGGGCTTGAAGAGCCGCCACCTGGCGCACCAGCTTTTGTGGATGCGACCAGTCATCGCTGTCATGTACCGTAATCAAGTCACCGGTCGCATGTCTCAAGCCGGTATTGCGCGCGGCATAAGCCCCGCTGTTTTCCCTATGTCGCAAGAGGTGCAATGCCACATGCCCCGGGCACTGGGCAACAAGCGCCTCCACGACTTGGCAGGTGGTGTCCTCGCTTGCATCGTCAACGACCAACAGCTCAAGGCGAACGTCGAACTGAGCAAACAGACCATGGATCGCCGTTGCAATGGTGCCAGCCACGTTGTAGGCAGGCAGAATGACACTGACAAGGGACTCACCTTCAGAAGAAGATGCTGCTGTATGTCGAGCCATAGAGTCCAATGCAGGCTTCTCAGAATCCGTAAACCCCAGGTTATCCAGACACAACGGCAGCCTAGGGTTACGGTAGCCCACCGGCTCAAGCCCCGCGCTTTGCCATGCAAAATTTATCAAGCTCAGACGTTGTGAAGGATCACATGTGGCGTTGGCATGCGCCAGTGCAGTATCGGCACGCGAGCCGAAATACTGATCAAGATGAGTCAGCACATCAGCCAGTAATGCCGTGTCCGAGGCATGGTCTGTTGAGTCAAGGCTAGGGAGACCAGAATCAAAGTTAGAGGCAGAGTCATTTGAAGCGTCAGTCCCAACAGAGGCTACTCTTTCAGACAAACATGTTACCGCCACGTCATGCTGGGAAGTCGCCAACAGCGCCTCGACTGCCAACAAGGCAGGCCCGCTATGTGTTGGCGAATCGATCAACCGCCCGTCAGGCAGCAAATACTGCCTGACGAGTGCCCAATCCTTCCGCCAAGCCCACCACCGAGCCAGTGCCCATCGTGCATAGTGAGCTTCTTCGCGACTGGCCTGAGGATCATGAGACAAGTACTCAAGTCGCGGTAACATAACACTGTCGGCCCCCCGCCAAAGATGATTCTCCCAAGCCAAGGCACGGTTCTTGCGCGGCAAGCGCCCTTCACGTTTACCATGCTCCAGATAATGTAGCAGTGGATTCCACCCTGCATCGGCGACGTCAGGGTAGCGTCTGAGATACCAGACACCATCAAAGTCAGGCCCTGGTGACAACCCAGCCGCCGCCCCTTCCTTGAGATAATGCTGGATAGGCGCTCTCCGAGCAGACTGGTTATCTACCAACATGGGGTGGCTCAAGTACCATGCAGCATCGAATAGACTTGACTGTTCAATGAGCCGAAAGCGGCGAGAGCTAGCATGCCAGCGACGAATCAACTTGAAGATAACATCCCCGCATGCCCTAGATCGTTTCTTGACCTTCCGATACCAGCCGTATTTCAACTATTCGCCCTCGCTGTACAGAGTGAGACCATGGCTCTGCCAGATATCCTTAAATCCAGACTAGCAATTTCACCCCAAAACGTTAGCAATTTCCTGGGCGTGTTGATTGGCTTGGCGCACATCTCTGGCTTCCACCATTACACGCACCAGAGGCTCGGTGCCAGACTTGCGAAGCAAAACTCGGCCTGAGTCACCTAATGCCATCTCTACATCCCGAACAGCAGCTTGGACGGATTGGGCAGCGAGCGGATCTGCTCCTTTCGCGGCGTCATAAGCCACGTTGATGAGTATCTGAGGCATCTTTTCCATACCCTGCTTGGCAGCATGCAATGTCTTACCCTGTTGATTCAATGCAGCCAGTACACGCATAGAAGCGATGATGGCATCCCCCGTCGCTGCGTGGTCCAGGCTCAACAAATGACCGGAGTTCTCACCCCCAATACGCCAGCCGGTAGCCCCCAGCATTTCCATTACATAACGATCACCCACCTTGGCGCGCTTGAAAGGGACCTCCAGCTCCGCCAACGCCAGTTCAAGACCCAAGTTGCTCATCTGGGTGCCCACTACACCACCAGCGTAACCTTCTTGTTTTGCCATCAGCGCCAATATGAACAGCAACTCATCCCCATCTACCACAGCACCGGTATGATCTACCATCATCAAACGGTCTGCGTCACCATCCATGGCAATACCCAGGTCAGCCCCGTGCTTTATGACAGCAGCTTGTAAACTATTAAGATGGGTCGCACCACATTTATCATTAATATTCATGCCATCAGGCTGGTCATGAATACTGACGACTTCCGCACCTAATTCACGGTAGACCGTCGGTGCAACGCGATACGCGGCACCATTTGCACTATCCACAACAATCTTAAAGCCTTTGAGGCTTTGATGATTAGGAAGAAATGATTTGCAATACTCAATATACCGGCCAGCAGCATCTGGGATGCGTCGCGCCTTACCAAGGTTTTCTGAGGACACGCAATCCATGCCAGACTGTAAGGCTTTGTCGAGCCAAGCCTCAATATCTAGTTCTTGATCGTCAGTCAGTTTCAACCCAGAATCAGAAAATAACTTGATACCATTATCATAAAACGGATTATGTGATGCACTAATCACTACTCCAGCTCTAGCACGAAACGTTGTGGCTAAATAAGCAATAGCAGGCGTTGGCAAGGGGCCTACCAAGGCCACGTTGATACCCGCCGCTGAAAAGCCTGCTTCAAGAGCAGATTCCAGCATATACCCACTAGCACGGGTATCCTTACCAATGACAACTTCATTGCTGCCATTTCGCAATAGTGCTTTGCCAGCCGCCCACCCAAGCTTCATCGCAAAATCAGGTGTCATGGGGAACTGCCCTACGCAGCCGCGAATGCCATCGGTTCCGAAATATTTTCTCACTATGCTCTCCCGCTTAATAGAATTTGAATTGGTGACGAATGCAGTCTGTAGACCTGAATCCAAGAAACAAGTGCTGAACCTACGGTATCCAAAACTACTGAATATTTTCTTAAGAATATTTGGGACAGTGCATGATAGCCTAAGCGCTTTCGGGGCCGGTCATTCAATTTATGGACTAGCTTTCGCAGCTCAGTATTGCTGACTTTCTGGAAGCCTGTTTCATTGGTGTAGTGGTCAAGTGTTTTTGGCCACCGTGCTTTGAACGTTCCAGTAGTTCTCTTCTGCCAAATTCGACAGTAACTCATCGTTATGCTTGTACAGCCTGAGCCCTGGCCGAGGCTCAGGACTGGGTTCAGCAATTTACCGAGTGGTACAACCATGAGCACTGGCACAGCGCCCTTCGCTACGTTACGCAGGGCCAGCGTCATAACGGCGAGGCCAAAAGCATTCTGACGCAGCGCCGAGAGGTCTTCGAGGCTGCGAAGCAGCGCTACCCGGAGCGCCGGTCAGACGACATCCGGAGACTCGACCTGCCGGAGATAGTGCATCTGAATCCGGAGCGGGATCCGGTACCGCAGGCAGTAGGGTTTTAAAAAGCCAGAACCACGTCATGTACCAACTATGTTGACAGATTCCGGGGGCCAGAGATCACAGGGTTGTAAAGAACCGAAGTGATTTTATATGGCAACTATGTTGACAGACTCCGGTATATTGAGTTGGACTGGAATCAGCAGCGTCGGCATAGTGAAGTCGGAATGATCAGTCTGAAGGCTTTTGAAGCTCGCAGGATAGCTCAGATCAGTCTCCACAATTGCTGGGTAAGATAATGAGCTGATGGCCAAACATCACGTATACGCATCAACGTTTCAATGACGGTGTTGCGATCAGAGTCTGTATCCGCCCAATAATAAACAGTCATCGATAGCTCAGCGAAAAACGCAAGGTCATCGAGCTTGGTCGAATAACCACATTATCGTTTTGACAAAAAAACCGCCCATTACATGCAGCCTTAGAACTCAAACCATTCATGAAGTTGGCTTTGTTTAGTAAGTCATTAGGCAGCAACTTTCTTGACAAAATGGATAGATCCTCAAGATCAACCAAAGTTAATGTTGCATTTCCAACGTCTAACTTAGATTCAGAAACAGCTAGTGCAAGCTTATCATCCAACTTAATGAAATTCCTTACCTCATTCATTCCCAAATGGTTTTCAGCAACTAAAACTTCACCTAGCCGATCTTTTTTCACAACGCAGAGCTTAGAGCCTAGCCCTTTAAAGGTATCATCAGTGGCCCATATCAACTCATCCGACGTCTGTATCATACCTGTAAATCGATACAACCTTCCCTTCAGACTTTCTGGAATATCACTAGCACCTTGCCCATGTACTGAATAAATTGGAATAAGCGTCCAGCTAATACCATCGTCTTCAGATACCCAAAACTTGGATTGATTTTCAGTATCTCCACTGGACGCATACCAACGATCTTTAACAGTTGAGCATTTCTGAACCAAATGGAAATGGCGGATATCACCTCCTTTTGGGTCATCAGGATCACCTTTTACAGAAAGTACCTTTTTCCATAAAGCTCCAGAATTCTCACTTCTCCACAATGCAACCTCAGAAGCGGCGTAAGGATATTCACCCCATACTACAGTACCTGTGCTAGGGTTTTCATCAATACTCCATGTACCATGCCATGGGTAGCTCCCTCCTTCTACTTCTCCCAAAAACTTCCACTCACTATCGTATCGATGCACAGAGCCCGAGTCGGTTTGAAGCAGATGAATACCATTACTAAGAGTAAAACACTTCATATACTGACTGCTTACTTCATTATCAACCCAAGTACTACCACCATCATAAGATAACTTAATTAGATCGGGCTGGGAACAAACAATATAATCACCATCCAGCACATGCTCAAGAAACTTACAGTTGGTCTTAACTCTCGGTGCATCAATTTTTATATTGATTCTTTTGTCTTCATTTATTTCAAAGCTGAAATCGTATAGTGTACCACCTGCTTTCACGTCTAGCTTCTTGACTAGCACCTTATCTTGAACAGAAACTTTGGTATCTGCTGAATTTACAGGCAATTGCGTCTCAGACACTCCATCATAAATCCAATCTAAGCGCCCTAACTCAAAGAGAGCTTCTTCAAGCTCCTGATAGTTTTTCAACGATTCGCTGAGATTGTCAGAAGTTACCTTGACAAGATCACTATCTTTAAGAGTGCCAGGTTTTAACTTACTTACACCCAAAAATGAAAATATCTTATTTACTTCCAACTCAGCATTATCGCAAATATCTTCGTAAAAAACCTCAATAAATCTCAAGCGTTTACTTTCTGCCCAACTTACGTACTCTTTATCCTTGGAACTTCTATCCAATGCTTCCTTGCAGGCCCTCTTGACATCAAGCTCGAGCTTGCCAAAATGCGCTAGCGATGACTTAAAAAGATGCGCTTTTCCCGTTTCTCTTTTCAGCCTTTCAGAGTTTTGTTGAGAAATTGCAGCTTTTAATTTATTTTTACGCTTCAAAAGAATTATTTTTAATGAACCTTCCTCAGATCTGTTTTTAATAATTGTATCAATTTCTGGAAACTCGCTAGGGTGTCGTGGATATCTGAATTGAAACCCAGGAACTTTGTAGGGTGACATAGCAACTTCAGAAAAGACGTTTAACAACGTTCTATTTTCATTGAAGGCACCACCTCTATTATGAAAGACCTCGCCAAAATCGTTAACATCAGGATGCTGATTCAATAAACTTCTAAGGAATTTTGAACCACTTCGCGCCATAAATAATACTACAAACATAAGGAGACCTCAAGATAAAAAGCGTTAACATTTATGCATGTATATAAAATCAATTAAGTGGACATGAATAGCCATCTACCATGTATTTTTCCCAACGCTTCCTGAACTGTTTAAGTTGAGAACTTCCAGTTATGTACTCAAGTGCATAAATTTGATTAATATGCGTTTGATGATAACCCCATCTAGCAACATTAGGATAGCTCTTGCAAGTATAGTGCGTTAAATCATAAGCACTATGGCTTCCAAGGTCATATAGAGGGAGTATGTCTAGCAATGTTGAGAACGAATCCTCAAAAAGCTGTTTTGCAGTCTCATTATGCAAGCTTTTCCAACAATCATATAATCCTAACACCGAGAACATAAAGCCATTTAAAACAAAGCTAGGAGGAGTTGTGGGATACTCTTCAAAAAAAACTTTTTCTTTATCCCAATACCTTCTAACACCACCTTCTTCGACATCAATTTGAAATGGCGTTAATGCTTTTTCACATGCGATTCTGTATTTATCTTTTTTGGCTATTTTGAACATTCGCGTAAGAAAAGAAATTCCTAAACCTTGACCTAAGGCTGAGGGCCAACCTGCGTCCATTGGCTTAGTTCTTGATTTAAAAAAGTGATGTTCGAAATCAGATACCCAAGCTCCATCTCCATCTTGATTATCAACAAACCAATCCGCAATCTTTATTGCTTTATCTAAAAATTCTGATGTATCCTCTAACTCTCGTTTAACAGGAATTCTTAAATCTACATTTCCACGTACTTTTATTTCTTTAATTGGAAAATACTCATGGAGCGTAGGATAAAATTTATCAACCTCGCCATCATTCAAAGAAATATACTTAATTTCACTAGCATCATCCACTCTTCCTTTTCCGTTATACACGCATATCTTTTTTATTTCGTCAACACAATTAATATCTATATAAACCCTGAAGTCATCATCTGAGCGAATCGTTAGCTCATTTAAGTTATCAATATGCAAGTCTTTAATAAAAAATCCATCAGAAATCTTACCAGTTGATTTAATATTCGTATAGTGACTTGATGAGTCTACATGAATCTGGCCTGAACTACCCATGTACCTTCCAGTGGTAATTTTATTTCTTCGTACATGTTTCCCATAGAGCTGGAGCCCATAGTGGGCAATGGTTATTGGATAATAGTACTCTCCCCACCGAAAGTTATTTATTGGAATACCACTCTCATCCAATCTTACAATAGCCCAGCCTTCTACCCCAAGCTTGCTAAATGAAAGATAGTCTCCTAAAGGATCATATAACTCTCTTACAAACCTTGGGGTATGGAAACCTAACTCTCCTTTCCTTAACTCCACCAAGTTAAAAACTTTCTTGACATCTTCAGAAGATATAAAACTCTTTCCATCCACATCGAAAGATGCAACTTTTTCATTAAAAACTTTCATCACACTCCCCCAGAAATAACTCTAGCTCTTTATTAACTACAATAGTTTGATCAGCTTTCTCTCGAGAGGTCTTTGAGGCATTTACACTTAACTTTCTAAATTTCTCAGAATCATGATACAATTTTTTGATAAACTCATATAGATCAAAAAAACTTTCAGCGCTTGCCAAACAACCACAGTCATCATTAACAAACTCAGGCACAGCCCCAACACTATTTGACACAGGAACCAATCCTGAAGACATGGCCTCATCACGTGATACGCCTTGCGTATCCATCCTGGATGGACAAAGAAAAATACCATAATGCTTGTGCAACTCAGCAATCTCTGTCTGGCTCAAGAACTTTCTTTCGATGATAACGTTATCAAGTTTTCGGATCGGCTCAACCGTTTCATCAAAGAGCCTACCATCTCCTATAATCCTGAACTCAAGCTCATCAAAGAAAGGTTCTTTTGATAGCTCAAGAATACATTTCACAGTCAGATCATTGGCGTATACATGTGAGGCATAGGGGCGAATCGAAAGAATCTTCTTACGCAGCTCAGGATCTTTTTCCTGATATATAAAAAGATCCGTATTGATGGGGTTATGAATGATGTGGTACTGATCCTCTGGGAGTCGGAACCCAAGGTCCTCCATCACCTCTTCGGCAAAATAATTGGAAACGAATACCAGCTGAAGGTTCTTATGCATGGGCGAAAGAATACCGCGCCAGAACGTCATCCTCTCTTTACTCTTCTCTTTCGCCACTTTCTCCTGCTCAGGATTTTCTATATTGAACTTGCGACGATACCAGGGCTGAATATCGGCACCATGTACCCATACCGTTACCTTTATCTTATCAATGTAGTCATCAAGCACTTCCCACATATCCGCATCCAGGAAGTGTACCAACACGTGCCGATACTTCCCTTTTTCTAGCATGCGGCGCAGCGCAATCGGTGAGCCCGTGATGACATCCACATCTTGGAACTCATGCCAGCTGACTGCCTGGTCCTTGCGAAACCGGAAAACATCGACCTCGACTCCACGCGCCGTGTAGGCTTTGACTCGACTATGTACGAAACCATTGCGATAAAGATCGTCATAACTGGGGTAATGGTTGGTTACCAATAATACATCGGAACGTCCCATCACATTTTCCGGTGAAAGATCCTTCTCTCCCACCAACAGACGCTTTACGACACACTCGCCGCCTTGGTATACACGGAAGCCAAGGCGAATAATCTCTGCCCCTTCAGGAATATCCAAAAGGTTATTCTTGTTGGCCTGAATAATGTAGTGGTTAAGCCGCTTCCCTTTTGCATCGAAAAAGATGATGACAAGCGTCAGATTTAACCCCGGTGTCACCTCAAGATGCAGTGGTAGCTTGCCATCCTTGATGGCACGTTTCCCCAACTGCTCCAGTGTCAGGTTGTTGCCTTCTTTGACGTAGATATACTCGTGCTTGCCATCCTCCAGCGTAGATGTCACCTCCAACCCCTCTTCGATCAGAACCATCTTGCTGCTGGCCGTGCCCGGGTTGGAGAAGATCCCGTTTAGCTCACTGGGCGAGAAGCTAGGAATTTGCACGGCGCTGTTGATAGCCGGCGCCGTAGTTTCCGCCAACTGCTCAAGCTCTGCCAACGGAATCCCAGTATCAAACTCGGCATCGTCTACCCTGGTCTGCAGCGCTTCCAGTGCCTCGCTGCTGGGCGCTATCTGCTCGCTCAGGCCATTACGGCAATAGTTGAAGGCATCAAGCGCCTGCTGGTTGGCTCCGGTGTAGGTAGCTGATTCGATGCCGTCGACCCAGGCGCTGGCCCGACCAAGCTGCATGCCGGGTGCCAGAACAGCGGCGCGTAGCGGAAGTTCAACTTCGGACCGATAGGCCTGATCCGCGTGTTGTTGCTGAATGCCTTGAGAATCGGCCTGATAATAAGCGGCCTTGCCGATCATCGGCACCTTGGTGAAGCGTGTAGCTAAGGCCATATCTCGTAAATAGTTAGGGCCGTAGTAGTCATTCGAGTTGAAGGCCGCCAACCAAGTACCCGGCTTGGCGAAACTCTTCAGCGCCCTACCCGCCAAGCTTGCCACATTTAGGCACTCTTTGAAGATGCCCTCTGGCAGCTGACCGAGCTGCACCCCGACGTCGGATATAGTGATCCCCTTCCCGGTGACAACGACCAGCTTTACCGGGCCATGCTGTTGTCGTGCCACATTGTCCAGCGTGTTGCTTAGCTCTTGAACGCTATTGACTAGGCTAACCACGGTATAATTAGGCAGCGGGTGTTCATGGCGCGTGCCGGTCACCTTGCTGAGGATATAGTCGAAACGGGCCTGATAGGTATGCTCGCTGAGGATCTTGCGAAGCCCAGCGAGGCGGAACTTATCGGCTTTCTCGGGATTGCTCTCCAACTCTTGCAGCCGGCGAACGATCTCGCCGCCACTATCCGAGGTCAGAACCAGCTCACCGAACAGCAGGCGAACCCCTCGCGAGTAGTTACTGACGGTGATGGTATTTGACCCCAGTAGCTCATAAACGCGGCGCGCGAACATGGTCTGCGACTGCTTGATGGAATTCAGGTTGATCGCATAACGATACCCCTTGTAGGCCTTGTCGATCTCGCTGAACGACAGGGTACCCACAATATAGGGCTGATAATTCTCCGGGAACTGGTAATTGGGATCCTCCTTGCCGTAGTTGCGGTCATAGATCTCCAGCGGCTTGAACTTGGGAAACTCTTCCACGAAAGTTTCCAGGTCTTTGGTGCGATCCGGGTAGCGCACGTAGTAGGCACCGGCAAAGCAGAAGCCGTCCTTGCGCTGGTAGGATTCCACAGGATTGGTCAGGGCAGGCTGACAGGCGAAGGGCAGGAAGTAGACGTTGTCGTGACCCAGCGCCGCCTTGTAGCGGTGGATACAGTCTAGGTCGGTGGTGAAGACATGATCGAACAGCTTGGCGGTGTTCAGGAAGGTTTCGAAGTGAATCGGGTCTTCCTTGTTCCAGAACACCGTGGGGATGCCATGCTGATTGCACCAGGCCACAATGCCCTGAATCTCCTGGCTCTTGTGGCCCACCTTGCTGCCCCACAGCTCATCCTTACCGCGCCATGCGGACTCGATGAACAACAGCTCCGGCTTGAATTCCTCCAGTTCCTTCTCCCAATGCTTGGGCGTCAGCTGAAAGCAGTTGGCTTCGGGGCTGTAGGAGCTGTAGGTGAAGTTATCCATGATGCAGGCCACCCTGGTGGCCTTGGCTGAGAGTGACTCTCCCTTCAACCCCTTCACCATCGGCCGTACCGCCTGGTGCCATAGGTAATGGTGCTTGATGGCCTCGCGCCCCTTGTCCACCTTTGCCTGACGCGCCTCGGGAGAGGTATTGCGTACCGCTTGGATAGTGTTTGCCAGGGCATCAGCACTCCCCTTGGCAAACAGCCAGCCCAGTTCTCCATGCTCTAGCAGCTCGGCCTGCGGCGCCACATCGGAGGCGATGACCGGCTTACCCCAGGCGAGGTACTCCAGCGGCTTGATGGCGCTGACCAGTTCGCATACCGGTAGCGGCTTACGAGGAATCACCGTAGCGTCGATCAGACCGAAGTAGTCGCCCAGCGCTTCATGCGGAACCCGGCCGGTAAACGTCACGCGGTCGGCCACGCCGAGGCGTTTGGCGTCCCGGGCAAGCTGCTCGACGATAGGCTCACTCTTGCCATGGCCGGGCTGGCTAACAGGGCTGTAGCCGCCGACGATAAGCGTATGGGCGGATTGACACTGGGGCTTGGCCAGCGCTTCCAGCAGCAACTCCAGGCCTTCGTACTCAGTCAGGGCACCGATATAGCCGACCACGAAAGCATCTTTCGAAATCCCTAGGGACGCTCGCAGTTGCTGACTCTCCACCGGCATGGGATCTGGCAGATCAGACACGCTGTTGGGCACCAGCGTGATACATTGAGCCGAGACACCTCGCCTGACCAGCTCATCATGCATGAACCGGTTCAAGGTATAGAGCCGGTCTGCGTGGTTGCACACCCAGGTTTCATGGTCGTAGTGGTGCATGAAGTCAGGCGTGTCATGCCAAGCCGGATCGCGAGAAATCCGTGAGATCTCCCAGAAACCACGAACTTCATAGTGGAAGGGAAGCCCCAGCCGACGAGCCGCAATCAGCGCCGGCAGGGCCACTTCGTGGTTGGAGGCAGCCAGTACTATTTCTGGTCGATAGACGCGAAATAGCTCGGTGAACCGATCTGCGCTCGCCTCGATACGCATGCGCTCATCTCCAGGGCGCTGGCCATCGGGCCAGGGGCTATGGATATAACGAACCCCACCAACGGCCACCTCCGGAGCGATGCGTTGTATGTCGCCTCCAAGTTCCCATGGTCTACCTGGCCGCACGAAGCATAACGTTTCCAGACCGTGCTGATTCAGGGCCTTGGCGATGCCCTGTGTCCGAATGGCGTAGCCATTACTGGCATAACTCTGTCCATGACTGACGACATAGGCCACACGACCCTGTATCGGGAATACCAAAGGAGTGTCGTCATTTTCGGCCAGGTGCATCGCAAGCTTTAGAAGATCGTCCATTGAGTCCTTCTTTACCTTTCTGCATATACAGTGAAGTCACCAAAGGCGTCCGATGGGCGCCTTTGTCATCACTACAAGTTTGTAGTCAATCTACGTAAATCAACTCAACAAACCTACGGCGTCAATCACGACGGTTTTTTCCTTCACCGAATCAACCTTCTGGACAAACGACTTGTGTTTAACCAATACACAGATGACATCGGCTTGTGCAAGAGCTTCATCAAAACTAACCAATGAAACATTTTCGAATTGAAGTTCTTTGGGCAAAGAATCGATATTGGGCTCTACCACTTGGACTAGGCAGCCGAGCTCAATGACTTTCTGGGTAATCCCCAAGGCCGGACTTTCACGCAGGTCATCAATATCTGGCTTGAAAGCAACACCTAGGCAGGCCACCTTGAGGTCACGACGCGTCGCCCCCGGCTGAGCACGATGCAACTCTTCCAATGCCTGTTTAATTTGATCAAGCACCCACACTGGTTTGTAGTCATTCACCTCTCGAGCGGTGCGAATCAGGCGCGTCTGATCAGGGCAAGCCGCCACAATAAACCAGGGGTCCACCGCGATACAATGGCCACCGACACCTGCTCCTGGGGACAGAATGTTGACGCGTGGATGACGATTGGCCAGCGAGATAAGGTCCCAGACATTGATATCAAGCTCGTGGGCAATCATCGAAAGCTCATTGGCAAAGGCGATATTCACATCGCGGAAACTGTTCTCAACCAACTTCGCCATTTCAGCAGTCCGCGCAGTTGTCGGCAGGCACTCACCCTCTACAACAATTTTGTAAAGCTCGCAGGCGGCTTCAGCACACTTGGGCGTCATGCCACCAATCACGCGGTCATTCTCTACCAGCTCACGTACTACATGGCCCGGTAATACACGCTCTGGGCAATGGGCAATACGAATGTCTGATGCCTCACCATGTGTTTGGGGGAAGGTGAGGTCCGGGCGAGCCTCAGCCAGCCAAGCAGCCATTTCTTCAGTTGTGCCAACCGGACTTGTCGATTCAAGTACCACCAGATTTCCCGGCACCAGCACCTTGGCAATCGCCTCACAGGCAGACTGGATATAACGCAGGTCTGCCTTGTGGTTTTGGCCATTTTCGTCGGTGTGGAAGGGAGTCGGCACTGCCACCATAAAGGCGTCAGCTGGCTCTGGTTGGGTAGTGGCACGCAGATAACCTTCTTTGACTGCGGCATTCACCACCATATCTAGTTCCGGCTCAATGATATGTATCTTGCCCTGATTGATGGTCTCAACAGCCCGCTGATCAATGTCCACACCAATCACCTTCTTGCGACGGGAGGCGAATACTGCTGCTGTCGGAAGGCCAATATAGCCAAGGCCAATCATCGATATGGTATTGAATTCCATTGAGTTACCCTTGCAAAGTGTCTGATAAAAGAATAATAAAGAGATAAATTTAAAAACTGATAGTTAACACAATATTTTTTTTATGCGATTTTTTCTCATGCAGTGGCCACTTCTTTCGCGACGAGCGCATCCAGTATACGTTTACAGGCCTTACCATCACCATAGGGATTATGGGCATAACTCATGGCACTGTATAACTCCGGCTGATCCAGCAACTTTGTCAATTCAGAAGTAATTACATCCACACTCGTTCCCACTAACTTGACTGTTCCTGCTTGCACTGCTTCCGGACGTTCTGTCGTATTACGCATGACAAGTACTGGTTTGCCAAGAGAAGGAGCTTCTTCTTGAATGCCGCCTGAGTCTGTCAAGATAATATACGCGCGGTTCATCAAGTAGACGAAGGGGAGATAATCCTGGGGTTCAATCAGGATGATATTGTCAACGCCCGCTAGTAAGCGATTGACCGGTTCACGCACATTCGGGTTAAGATGGACAGGATAGACAATCTGGACATCTGGGTGCGTCTTGGCTGTTTCCGCCAAGGCTCGGCAGATATTCTCGAAGCCCTCACCAAAGCTCTCGCGACGATGGCCTGTGACTAGCACAAGACGTTTGTCATCTTTCAGAAAATCAAAGCGAGCGCGCAATTCATCCCCCAGCGGGCCTTCCTCAAGCTTCTTTACTACCTCAAACAATGCATCAATGACCGTATTGCCAGTGACATGGATATTGGCTGGGTCGATATTCTCTTTCAGAAGATTCTGACGCGATGTATCCGTTGGCGCGAAATGTTTGGCTGCCAGCGCACCTGTCAACTTGCGATTCGCCTCTTCCGGCCAAGGCGAATACAAGTTACCTGTCCGCAACCCTGCCTCAACATGGCCAACCGGGATCTGCTGATAATAGGCTGCCAGGCTGGTGGCGAAGGTAGTTGCAGTGTCTCCGTGCACTAACACTATATGAGGCTTGAAATCTGCCAAGATATCCTTTAACCCTTGCAGTATACCGCAGGTTATGTCGTTGAGATCTTGGCCTGGTTTCATCAGATTCAGATCATAGTCAGGTTCCAGCTCAAACAAGCTCAGCACCTGGTCCAGCATCTCACGGTGTTGTGCTGTCACACAGACTCTGGATTCAAAGCGTTCATCTTCCGCCAACTGCAAGGCGAGCGGCGCCATCTTGATGGCTTCTGGCCGTGTTCCAAATACCGTAAGAACCTTCATTTCATAACTCCTGGAGTGGATACCATTTGCAGCTAAGTGCTTGCCTATTACTATTATTGGGAAAGTATGAAATATTTTTCGAGTAATGACTGGGTTTCTTGCAACTGTCTAGAAATTTTCTGGGTGGATGGGTTGATATTTTCTTCATCACTATAGTCTTCCGTCTCTTTTCCACCAGCTGTTGAGGGCACCCAACAAGAAGCCTTGATCGCTTGATCACAAAGAGACAAGTTAACTGAAACGATTGATTCTCCATAGTATGCTGCAACTTTCTGATACATCTCTCTCGCTCTATGAAAATCGCCCTGCTTGAAACACCGTGCAGCATTCTCAACGACCTCTTGCATATCCCCTCCTATAATTTCATTTAACTCATAAGACCCAATCTATATAATTAAATATTGCTAGATATTTGGTAATGGTTGTCTATCTTCCATTTTGCCGTAACGCAGATAGTGCAACAAAGGATTCTTGCCAGCTTGAACAACATCAGGATTGGAAGTGAGGTACCAGATAGTATCAAATCCTGTGCTTGGATTTCTTCCCTCTCTGGCCCCTTCATTCAAGTAATGTTTGATAGGGTCAAGCCCAGCGGTAGCGACATCAGGATACTCAATGAGATACCAGTCTGCATCAAAAAGGGATGATCTGTGCAAGGTGTCATAATCTACACTTTTCGACTTTCTAGCCTTTCTACGTGACATGACTTGACTAACGCTAGAGTACGCATCAAACAATTCAAGTACATGGGCTCTACGCTCTGACTCCTGTTCGCGCTGCAGAGCTCCTATCTCGCTGTTGAGCAAACGTATACGATCTTCCAATCTTTTGGAAATAATCTTCTCGTTGCGCAGTGTGTCATCTAACGATGCCAGGGCATTGCTAAATCCATCTATTTCTGCTTCATAAGCAAAGAGTAACTCACGCGTTTGTACCAAAGTGTGCTTGTGCCGATTGGCTCGCTCGATAACTTTCTCGACATTCGCGCCCACCGGGGAGGAAAGCGCCGCCCCTGTCTCTATCCTATCTCTGAACTTTTGTCCTTCCTGGCTATCCAAGCGGTGTTTCTCAACCTCTTCAATATACAACTTCTGAAGCAACGTCACTTGGTCAAACAGGGCCGTGTCGGCAGTGCCCAGCGAATCTTCCATTTCACTCTCCTGCGCGATTATCATTACACTCATCAAAGAGAACTATACTCGACATTAAAGCCCCTTCTTTTAACCAATACTAAACATCAAGCGATTAACTTATCGTTAATTTTTTTATTCAATGAAGCATTCGCATCAATCACGATGGTCTCGAATTATCATCAGCAACATAGTGAATATAAATCCAGCGAATAGCATAAAGATAGAAAAGAGAGACAGGTTGTACAGCCGTTCCGGCTTTTCAGAGTACTCTGGCAAGATAGGACTCTGCAAAATACTCACCTGCTTGAGCTTGCGAGCGGCTTCTATTCGCGTATTCTCAAGCGCAGCTAATGCATTGGAATAAGTCTGCTTGGCAAAATCTGCACGAAGCTGCAAGGTCTCATATTGACTTGAAACACTATTGAGTGCGTTGCCGGATTGACGCGCGAGGCGCTCTTTCTCGAGATCTATCTGCTTTTCCAGGGCCTTGATTTCACTATCAATACGTACCATCTCGCTGGAGCGCTTACTCTGATAGCTACCTAGGGCACTCATGCGCGCCTTATAAGTTGCCAGCTGGGCTTCTAGTGAAGATACCACAGTATTTAGACTTTCAACTGTTTGAGTAGGAGAGACCAGACCATTTTCATTCTGATAGTCCAATAGTTGCTGGCGGGACTGTTCGAAGCTCTCTTCCAGTAGGCTCACCTGCTTGCCTAAGAACTTGACTTGCTCTTCTGCCAAGCGCTGCCCCATCTGATTCATGTGACGCTCGCCTTCATCGAGCAAAAACTGAGCTAGTTTCTGGGCAAACTCTGGCGTCCAAGCTTGAACTTCAATTTTCAATACGCCCGAATATTCATCCATCTCAACCAAAACCCGCTTGAGGTAATATTTATGCAATTCCTCAATGGGTGCGGCTTCATCATTTAAACGAGCAATAATATCACCGTGCTGACTATAGTGCTTTCGAAAATTCAGTTCTTCCTGAGCCTTCTTGAGCATATCGACACTCAAGAGGTATTCCCGTAAAAGAAGCAAATCACTATCTGTCTGTCCTCCAGTCAACAGAGAGCCAAAGCTCACATCACTGGTCGAATTGATCTGCGGGCTTTCCAATACTACTGTTGCCTTCGATACATAGCGGTCCTCTGCCCACACCGTCCAGTAAAAGCCTACGAGCAGTATCGACAACAGAACAATCGCCCATTGTGGGTAACGTTTTATAAATACTGTCATGTAAAATCTCATCAAATATTGGTTATTAGAGCCTACTAACGGGACTTAAATAGCCTGTTTGATACCTCCCGTCAATATTGTATATTTCTTAGTACTGTTTTTTCTTTGCATCGCTATCGATATGGTAGGTACTGATAGCCTCGTTGATATCATCAAACCAATGAGCTTGGCCGTTTTTTAGATAGATACCTGCTTGACACAGCTCTTTAAGTATACCCTCAGAGTGAGAGACCATAATCAGGCTTGCCTCTCCCACCTTGTCCTTGAAAGCCCTTGAGGCCTTGGTCTTGAAGGCTCTATCACCTACGGAAGTGGCTTCATCAGAAAGATAGACGTCAAAATCAAATGCTAGAGACAAACCAAAATTGAGCCGTGAGCGCATGCCAGACGAATAGGTACGGATCGGTTCATCAAATGCGGGCCCGATTTCTGCAAACGCCTGAACTCTTTGAATGATTTTTTTTACATCATATTGGTTGCCATGCATCCGGGCGACGAACTTGGCATTCTGCCGACCTGTCATGCTGCTCTGCAACCCTGCGGCAAGACCGATAGGCCAAGAAACTCGAGAGTGGCGTATCACTCTACCCTTTTGAGGAGTATCCATGCCGGCAATCAACCGCAACAACGTCGACTTACCGGCGCCGTTGGCACCCAGCAGGCCGACACTGACACCTGTAGGTATAGTCAGGTTGATGTCCTTCAACACCCATTGGTCTTCAGCCTGACTATAGTGTGATTGATAGAAGCGTTTAGAGAGATTCTGAATGTCGATCATTGGCGTTTCAGGCGCTCCTTGAAACGAACATGCATCAATAATCCTAATGCCAAACTAAACAATACCCAGCCCCAAAAGTAATCCATATCCGTACCATGTACGACCTGATACCCTTCGAAGAACCCGTGCCGCATGTATTCAAGGCCATGCACGATAGGGTTCCACATCAGGTATTCTAATAACGAGTGCGGGAAGTGATTCAGTGGCATGATGACACCGGATAGTATCAGCAGCGGTAACGACAAGATATTGATAATCTTACCTATCTCGGGAACCAGTGTTCCGAGTACTGATGTCAGAAGTCCAATGCCCAGTCCCAGCAACCAGAGAGATAGCCAGCCGAATATGACTTGAAACCCATTATCGGGTAGGAAGTCTGTACCGAGTAACTGACCACCCAGCACAAACAGCAAAAAGATGAAGGTGCGAATCAGGCCATTCAATACATTGCGAACCAAGACACCATCCACTGGCTGTACCTGACGATAGGCAAACAGTGCCTTGTTGGCATTGATGGCTCCCAAGCCTTGCATCATGCCTTCCCGCACCAAGAAGAATCCCATCAACCCCACGACCATCCAAGGGATGAAGGGTGCATTGACAATCAAGCTGTCTCCACGGATGTAGCTCCGAATACCAATCATGACCAGCGTGAAAGCTGCAGGCTCGGCAATCATCCAGAACCAGCCCATGCGGTCCGTCATCGTTCTACCGACGGCTTCACGCATGAACATGGCGAACCAGACACTGCGCGTCACAGCCCAGGCGGAGCGGGCCTTAGGCCCGCTCTTGTCGTCACCTGTCGAGTGATTTGATGGTGGGGTCATGTCACCTTTCATGTCACTGGCCATGATCAGAGGTCTATCGCGACTTTAGTGGCGACGGCGACCTGATAGAGAATCTGCGTGATGCTGGTGGCCAGCTGCAGGTTCTTGGTCGGCGGTTCCGGCAGTACCAGAATCTGATCACCAGAGCGCAGCTCAACTTCCTCGGCACGGCGCACGGCGCCATTCTGGCGTACCACCAGAATCTGGTCTTCATCCGCGTGCTGGGTAAAGCCACCTGCGCTGTTGATGTAGTCCATCACTGTCATGCCCTGGGTGTAGACCATGGCCTGAGGCACCACGATTTCGCCGCTGACCAGCAGGGAATCACTGACTTCCGGAATGGTAATGACATCGCCGTCCTGAAGGCGAACATCCGCGATATTGCCGCCATCACGTGCCACTACCAGTCGGCCGGTCGGCTCTTCCTTTTTGGCCTGCTCGACGAACTTCTCGATCATCTCGGCTTCCTGGACACGAAGCTCGGATTCTTCGGTGGTCGAGGAAGAGGCGCCGAGATAGGTGGCCTGAAGACGATTGAGGCTGTCCTGCAATGCCTGGGCCTGCTGTTCCTTGACGCTCTCACGACGGATGGAAATGCTTTGATAGTCCGTCAGCCCCCTGGGCACCCCGACGGCATTGAGCAGTTCGCCCAGATGAGCATCGCGCGGCAGTGCATAGCGTGACGGGCCATAGAAGCTGCCTTCCAGCTGTACGACGATGGTCTCGTCACGCTGGTCGGCACTGAACAGCACTTCATCTCCGGCGCGCACGTCGGCACCACGGAATTCCACCACCGGCAGATAGCGCGAGATGGGCCCATCCGGACGCGAGCCACGCAGCAGCACGTGAGAGACACCCGACTTGAGACGCGCCAGGTTCAGGACGTCTTCGCCACTCAGGCGCGCGTCGGTGAGCTCATAGCGGTAATCACGCTCGACATCCCCGACCACGCTGATCGCCGGGCCGCGCTCCTCGACGACGACGGTATCGCCATCGCGGAACTGCGGACGAGCGATCTCGCCATTGATCAGGAAGTCATACAGATCGACCGTATTGATGACGCGGCCATTGCGCTTGATCTTGATCTTGCGGTAGCTGCCCAGTGCCTGGTCGATGCCGCCGGCCTGATCCAAGAAATACAGCATGGAGTCATTCGGGGTACCGGCATAGCGACCCGGGTTCTTGACGTAACCGGTGACGAAGACACCCACCGGCTGCACACCCTGCAGGTTGGTGTAGACGCTGACATTTTCCGGGTACACCTCCTGGATGGCACTGCGCACCTTGCCGTCCAGCTGAGCATTGGTGGTGCCCTGTACCATCACCGGACCGATACCCGGCAGGAAGATATTGCCCTGGGCATCCACCGGCAGCACGGATTCGATCTCGACCCCACCCCACACCCGCAGAGTGATCTGGTCACCCGGCTTGATGGTGTAGCTGCTGTTGAGGCCATCGGCCATCATGCCGCGGAAACCACCACTGAAGAGGTTTTCGCCGAACGGCGGCAGAGAGTCCGGGTCGGTCTGCTGTTGAGACGTCAGCGGGCCATAGGTGCCACTGCGCCAGTCGGCACGCGCCTTGTCTTCCACGCTGTCGGTCTTCTGCGGAATGCTGGAAGCCTGGTCGCCACTGGACAGGATGGAGCCGCTGTCCAGCCCGACCGCCATGGCAGGACTGGCGTTCAGGCACGCTACCGCCACCAGGCACCCGGCCCGGAGCAAAAATCTGGAAATTGTCATCGGGCTAGGCCCCTCGTAGTGCAGAAATGGTGCAGTGTTGATCAGGAATGTCAGTGCCGGTCATGCCAGCCTGCCCCTGTTGTCGTCGGTTCACGCTGAACCCGAGGCGGACCTGTCAGCGCGAAGGTGCTGCAAGCGCATCAGCGCGCCTCTTCCAGCAGGCCGGTCACCAGTCGCTGGGTCACCCAGGTGCCCTCGCCGGCCTTGCCGTCATTGCTGGTACGGCAGGCCAGCTCCTTGCTCGGCAGGTCACGGTTGTTGGAGACCGTCAGCTCGCGACAGATGCGCCCACTGGCCGCGAAGTAGCGCTCATGGGCGACCACTTCGACATTGCTGCCCCAGGGGCTGGTCGGCACGGCGATCATGCCACCGGGTGCGGCGCTGTCGAGAAACGATGAGACATCGGCCGGAAGAACCGCGGCGCCGGTCAGATTGGCCAGATTGGTGCTGCCGGCACCGGTTGAGATCGGATAATCCGTGGCACACCCCGAGATGACGATGGCCAGTCCCGCGGCTGTCGCGAGGCGCGTGATGTTCGGCAGGCGCTGTTTGAATCGGGAGAAAGTCATATGGAAGTCCTGAAACGGCAAACGCCCCCGCCTTGCGGCGAGGGCTGATCGGGGTGAATGCATCAGCCGATGACGTTGTAGTGCTTGAGCTGATTGACCAGCTTGAGCGCGGTCTGCTCGAGGCTCAGCTCACCGGTGTTGATCTCGATTTCCGGGTTCTCCGGCGCTTCATAAGGCGAGCTGATGCCAGTGAAGTCGCTGATCTCACCGGCACGCGCCTTGCGATACAGGCCCTTGGGATCACGCTCTTCGCAGACGCTGATCGGCGTGTTGACAAAGACTTCGATGAACTCGTCAGTACCGACCATGTCACGCACGGTCTGGCGATCGGCCTGGAACGGCGAGATGAAGCTGACCAGAGTGATCATGCCGGCATCGACCATCAGCTTGGCGACTTCGCCGACCCGACGGATGTTCTCGGCGCGGTCGTCTTCGCTGAAGCCCAGATCACCACACAGTCCGTGGCGTACGTTGTCGCCATCCAGCAGGTAGGTGTTGTAGCCCATGGCGAACAACTGACGCTCCAGCGCGTTGGCGGCGGTGGACTTGCCGGCACCGGATAGACCGGTGAACCAGATGATGCACGGCTTTTGCTTGTTGCGATCGGCACGGCGCTGCTTGGTGACCGCCATGTCGTGCCACACGATGTTGCTGGCACTCAGGGTCTCCTTGACCATGCCCGCACCGATGGTGATGTTGGACAGGCGGTCAATGAATACGAAGCTGCCGGTATGCGGCGAGCGCTGGTAGCTGTCCATGGCCAGCGGCTGGGTCAGCTCGACCTGCACGCGGGCGATGCCATTGAGCGGCATGTTCTCCGCTTCGTTGCGCGCCATGGTGTTGACGTCGGTCTGATGGATGATGCGACCGACGCGACCGATGACACTGGACGTGCCGAGCTTGAGCTCGTATTCCTTGCCGACGATCAGCGGGTCTTCATGCATCCACACCACATCTGCGGTGAATGCGGTGCACGGCTCCAGATCAGAATCTTCCGCCACGATCATGTCGCCACGCGAGATATCGATCTCGTCGGTCAGCGTCAGCGTGATGGCCTGCCCCGGCCAGGCGATGTCGAGATCACCGTCGAAGGTGACGATACGCTCGACGGTAGAGGTGCTGCCGGACGGGAGGACCTTGATCTGCTGACCCGGTGAGACGGTACCGGCGGCCAGGGTGCCGCAGTAGCCACGGAAGTTGAGGTTCGGACGATTGACGTACTGCACCGGGAAGCGCAGATCGGTCAGATTGCTGTCCTCGGTGACATCGACGGTCTCGAGGATGTCCATCAGCGGACGTGCTTCGTAGGCAGCATCGTCGTACCACGGGGTGTGCTCGCTGATGGAGACGACGTTGTCGCCTTCCAGCGCGGACAGCGGCACGAAGCGGATATCCGGGACTTCCAGGTCCTTGGCGAATTCCTTGTAGTCCGCGACGATCTCGTCGAAGCGTTCCTGGGAGTAGTCGACGATATCCATTTTGTTGACCGCGACCACCAGGTGCTGGATACCCAGCAGCGAGCAGATGTAGCTGTGGCGACGGGTCTGGGTCTGCACGCCGTAGCGGGCATCGATCAGGATGATCGCCAGACTTGCAGTGGAAGCCCCGGTCGCCATGTTACGAGTGTACTGCTCATGCCCCGGGGTATCGGCGATGATGAACTTGCGCTTGTCGGTCGAGAAGTAGCGGTAGGCGACATCGATGGTGATGCCCTGCTCACGCTCGGACTGCAGGCCATCGACCAGCAGCGCCAGATCGACCTTGCCGGTGGTGCCGCTCTTCTTGGAATCGCGGGTGATGGCGGCCAGCTGATCTTCATAGATCATCTTGGAGTCGTGAAGCAGGCGACCGATCAGGGTCGACTTCCCGTCATCCACGCTGCCGCAGGTGATGAAACACAGCAGGTCTTTCTGCTCGTGTTCCTTGAGATAGGCTTCGATATTTTCCGCGATCATCGTCGACTGGTGTGACACTGTCATTCTCCCTGAACGAGGCCTATTCGGCGCGAGCGTCTTGTGGCGTGCGAAGCGCGACGTGCGACACTTCCAGCGCTTGGGACATCCCTCGTCCTGTCAATTTCGTTGAGTCTTGCTTGCCGTGAAGCATGCCATCGCCGTTGCTGGCGACGGAGCCGGATACCTGGCGCGCGGCTTAGAAGTAACCTTCGCGCTTCTTCTTCTCCATCGAGCCTGCCTGGTCGTGATCGATGGCACGTCCCGAGCGCTCGCTGGTACGCGTCAGCAGCATTTCTTGGATGATTTCCGGCAGGGTCGCGGCGATGGATTCCACGGCGCCGGTCAGCGGGTAGCAGCCCAGGGTACGGAAGCGCACGGACTTCATCTCCGGCGCTTCGCCTTCTGCCAGCGGCAGACGGTCGTCGTCGACCATGATGTCGAGGCCATCACGCTTGACCACCGGACGCACGGCGGAGTAGTACAGCGGCACGATCTTGATGGACTCGAGGTAGATGTACTGCCAGATGTCCAGCTCGGTCCAGTTGGAGAGCGGGAAGACGCGGATGGACTCGCCCTTGTTAATCTTGGAATTATAGATGTTCCACAGCTCCGGACGCTGATTCTTGGGGTCCCAGCGGTGGTACTGGTCACGGAAGGAGTAGACACGCTCCTTGGCCCGCGAGGCTTCCTCGTCACGACGTGCGCCACCGAAGGCGGCATCGAAGCCGTGCTTGTCGAGTGCCTGCTTGAGACCAGCGGTCTTCATGATGTCGGTGTACTTGGCGCTACCGTGATCAAACGGGTTGATGCCCGCCGCGACGCCTTCCTGGTTGATGTGCTCGATCAGCTCCATGCCGACTTCCGCGGCCATCTCGTCGCGGAACTTGATCATTTCCTGGAATTTCCAGGTGGTGTTGACGTGCATCAGTGGGAACGGCGGGACACCCGGCGCGAAAGCCTTGCGCGCCAGGTGCAGCATGACGGCGGAATCCTTGCCGATGGAATACAGCATGACCGGATTGGCAAATTCCGCTGCCACTTCACGGATGATGTGGATGGATTCGGCCTCAAGCTGCTTGAGGTGGGTCTGACGTTCCGGTGTGATGCCGAGCTTGTCGGCCGTAGATGATGCAGTCATTACAGGTTCCTTGAGATCACTCTGCTAGTTGTCCTTGTCCTCTCCGCACACACTGACACACCAAACTCGCTGCGAAGAGGACATAGTATCTTTGACACGAGACTGACATCTTCTTGCGTCAGTCCCGTGACGCTTGCCTACCCCCTGCCTTGCGCCTGGTTCACGCCCAGGGAGCGGCCGGCTTGGCACACACTATGAAATAGGGGTTGAGCACGAAGTCATGCTGGTTGTAGCGCAGTGCCTGGCGGGTCTCGGCATTCAGCACCTGGCCCCCCGCGGCTTCCACCACTGCATGCGCGGCACCGGTGTCCCATTCACAGGTCGGGCCGAGGCGCGGATAGAGATCTGCCGCCCCTTCCGCCACCAGGCATAGCTTCAGAGAGCTGCCCATGGCGACGATATCGCAGGCAGCGAAGTCGGCGACGAACGCCTTGAATTCTTCACTCTGGTGAGAGCGGCTACCAACGATGCGCCAGCTATCGGTGTTGCTCGGCACGTCACTGACGGCGATGGCCTGACGCTCACCCTCTCCGACCTGCTTTTCGGCGATGGCCGTCTGGCCTTCCCCTTGCTGGGCACCCACATAGAGCGTCTCGATGGCCGGCGCGTAGACGACGCCCATGGTTGGCACGCCCTTCTCGATCAGCGCGATGTTGACGGTGAATTCGCCATTGCGCTTGATGAATTCCTTGGTGCCATCCAGTGGGTCCACCAGCCAGTAACGCGTCCAGTCACTGCGCACGTCCCAGCTGATGTCCGCGTCTTCCTCGGACAGGATCGGTGTGGCGCCGAACTCGGCGTCCATGGCCTTGAGACCGTCGACGATGACGGCGTGCGCTGCGCGGTCTGCCGTGGTCAGCGGGGAATCATCCGACTTCATGTCGACCGTGAAGTCACCGCTCTCGTAGATCTCCATGATGGCAGCGCCCGCCTTGCGAGCAATGGCCTCCAACGCATTCAACACGGCGCGTGTCGTGCTGTCGGTCGTGCTCACTGTCGTATCCGTCATGTGCCTTCCTGTCAGTGTGAATTCTCCAGCCAGGCTGGCGATGTAAAGGGTAACGCTCGCCAGCGGCTGCCAGACGAAGCAGAACATGGTTTAGCTCGAAAATGGCCAGATCAGCGGAATCAGAGCGACCGAAGTGACGCCGACGATGAGGCTCATCGGCAAACCGACCTTCATGTAATCGGACACCTTGTAGCCCCCCGGGCCCATCACCATCAGGTTGGTCTGATAGCCCAGCGGGGTGAGAAAACTGGCCGAGGCCGCGAACATGATGGCAATCGCATAGGGCATCAATGAGACCCCCAGCTGCTCGCTGACGGCCATGGCGATCGGAAACATCAACACGGCGGCGGCGTTGTTGGTGATGATCTCGGTAAATAGTGTCGTGGTGAGATAGACGAGTGCCAGCATCAAAAGCGGCGAGCCGCCACCCAGCTGCATGAGCTGGTCCGCCACCATCTGAGCTGCACCACTGTCGGTCATCGCCTGTCCCAGCCCCAATGCAGCGGCAATGACGACCAGCACGCTGCCATCAATGCTGGCGCGCGCCTGCGAGGCCGGGAGGCAACCGGTGAAGACCATCAGAATGGCGGCCGCCACCGCTGCCTCGACCAGCTCGGCCATGCCCGCCAGGTGCGTGATGATCATCAGACTCATGATGGCGAGTGCGATGGGCGCCTTGGTCAGATTGGGCATGCCATTGCCGTCCAGCGTACTGACCAGCAGGAATTCGCGGTTATAGCGATGCAGGGGGGTAAAATCGGCAGCGGCTTCCAGCAACAGGGTGTCACCGGGGCGCAGTACGATGTCACCGACCTTGCTGTTGATACGCTCACCATCACGTGACACGGCGAGGATCACGGATTGGTAGCGAGTACGGAATCGCGCTTCGCGCACGTTCATGCCGACGACGGGGGAGCTAGGAGCGATGACGGCCTCGACCATGCGGCGCTGGTGATGATCCAGATCCAGGCCTGCGGCGTCGCTCTCCAGGCCGCGGAAAACACGCACTTCATGTGCCGTGTCTGCCACACCGACGAATATGAGGCGATCACCAGACTGGAGAATGGTGTCGGGGCCGACCATGGACAGCAGCTTGCCGGAACGCTCTATCTCGGCCAGATAACCGAATTGAAGACTGCGCAGGCCCGCCTCTTCGATGCTCTTGTCGTGCAGTGGCCCCTTGTCGGCCACTCGCATGGCCACGGAATACTCGCGACCATTGCCGAGCTGCTCGACCAGCCCCTTGCGCTGGGGCAGGAAACGCCAGCCGATCAACACCATCCACAGGGTGCCGATGATCAGCACAGGCACGCCCAGCGCAGAGATATCAAAGATGCCGAGCCCGGGCAGATTGGCCTGGGACTGCAGCAGGCCATCGACGACCAGATTGGTACTGGTGCCGATCAGGGTGCAGGTACCGCCGAGAATGGCGGCATAGCTCATGGGCATCAGCAGACGCGACGGCGAGATTTTCATGCGCGCACACCAGCCCTGAACCAGGCCGATGAAGAGTGCGACGACGGGAGTATTGTTCAGAAAGGCGCTGAGCAGCGAGGTGATCGGCATCAGGCGTGCCAATGCAGAAGAAGGAGAGCCGGGGCGCCCGAGGAGACGCTCGAGCATCCAGCGCAGCGCACCGGTTTCCTGCACACCGGCGGCGACCACGAAAAGCGCGCCGATGGTCATGATACCCGGATTGGCGAATCCGGCCAGGAAGATCGCCGGAGAAATGACGCCCAGCAGAATCAACGACACGGCAGCTGCCATCATCAGCCACTCCGCCGGCCAACGATTCCAGACAAGCCCTGCCAACACTCCTACCGTCACCACCAGGGTGACAAAAGCGTCCATGTGCTGCGCGATTTCCATCTACTAGCGTTCCCTTGGCGTCCTGCCGCTTCTTCTGGTCAAGCCCTGCGCTTCACGTTCATATGAAGCTCAAGCATTAATGAAAATGCATCGCAGAGCGTGGCACTTTAGCAGCAAAGCTATTACTGCTGAAGCGTGCAGTGAAAAAGCTGACAAACAAAATAAAACACAGGTTAATCATTTGCCTGCTACCAATATCGCGAGCAAAGACTTGATTGAATTCGTTCGTCACTTTGCGTACTTTCCCTATTTGCGGACTCTGAGTCAACGGTCTCACACGACAGTCTCACCAGGCGTGCTGAGCATCACTAGTAAGCAGTCACTTTTCTTATCTGAAACGGACACCCTGCATGCTGAAGGCGGCAATGAACCAAGGATGGGGGCTTATCATGCGTGCTCTGCCCTGCGCCTCTCACGCTCAGCACGGATCAGAAGATGTCACGCATGACGCGACCTCTGGGGCATCGCTCTGTTTTTCTTCAGGTATTTATCGCCAACCACTTCTTGCCTGCTTCATTCCCGAGTTGCTGCCACTGACCAGAGGGCGTACACCCCTTTCGTGTCAGAACAATGACAACTCGCTCATCTTCAAGAATTTATCTTTCGCTGCCAGGCGACGCGCCCCGACAGGTGCACTGAGCAAAAAAAATGTAGGAAAAGAACAACATTCAGCAGCGAGCGAGACTGATACTTTGTCAGAACTCGGGGCATCGAAAGGGATAAATACTGCGCCAGAATTCGTGGGCCAGGAATCCTCGACAAACATCATGCGTGTCGTCGGTTGGGGACATAAACCCACGGCGAAACGTGCGCGCCAATATGCGCTTGAACATGGATTGCCCTACGTCGCATTGGAGGATGGTTTTCTGCGCTCCCTGACCCTGGCAAGCGCCGGTTACCCTGGCATGGCGATGGTGGTCGATCATCAGGGCATCTATTACGATGCGCGCCAACCGAGCGATCTCGAGCAACTGATCAAGGAAGCGCGGACACGTCAGGGAGAGGCGTTGCTGGCCCGGGCGCGCGCGGCCATCGAAAGCCTGCGCATGCATCGCTTGAGCAAGTACAACCATGCACCGGAGCGCAAGCTCCCTACCCGCCAGCCCGGCGTGCAGCGACTTCTGGTCGTGGACCAGACCGCCGAGGATGCGTCTGTCATTGGTGGCATGGCCAGCCCAGCGACTTTTCTGGCCATGCTGAGGGAGGCCTGTGCCATCGAGGGAGCCGAGGTGTGGGTCAAGGTGCATCCGGATGTAATCGCCGGCAAGAAGCGCGGCTACCTGCTGGAGGAGGCGCGCAAGCTTGACTGCAGGCTGCTGAGCGACGACATCAACCCCTGGAGCCTGTTCGAACAGGTCGATGGTGTCCATGTCGTGACCAGCCAGCTTGGATTCGAGGCCCTGATGGCAGGCCTGCCGGTGACCTGTCACGGCATGCCATTCTATGCCGGCTGGGGCCTGACGGATGATCGGCAGCAATGTCCGCGCCGAGGCCAGTCACGCACGCTTGAGCAGGTGTTTGCCGCGACCTATCTCGAATACAGCCGCTATGCCAATCCCTATACCCACCAAGCCGCGACGCTCGAAGATATCATTCAGCTGCTCGCAGACCAGAAGCGAATGGCTACCAAGCTGGCAGGTCACTGGATAGCGCCGGGGTACTCGCGCTGGAAGCGTAATTTCCTGCCCGGCTTCCTGGGGCCGTTGGCGCACTGCGACTTCGTCAAAAGCGATGCCATCGCGCTGCGAAAGCTGCAAAAGAAAGCGAGTGTCACGATCGCTCATGATCCGCAAGCGACGTCACAGCGCGAACAAAAATCCCCGCCCCCTACCCGCGTGCTGAGCTGGGCGAGCCGAACAACAGCAGAGCTGGAATCCTCCGTCATTGCACAAGGAGGCGCTCTGTGGCGAATCGAGGACGGTTTCTTGCGCTCAGTCGGCCTGGGCGTGGATCTCACGCGGCCACTTTCGTTGATCCTCGACCCGCTCGGCATGCATTTTGACGCCAGTCGCTCAAGCGCGCTGGAGCAGTGGTTGATGCATCATGATTTCACCGATGCCGAGTTAGGCCGCGCACGCCAATTACGCGAGCGACTGATCACGTTGGGACTGAGCAAGTACAATTCAGAAGGTGATGAATTGCCTAACCTTCGCGCGATGGCCAAGGGCCGTGAGGTGATATTGGTCGTCGGTCAGGTGGAATCAGATGCCTCGATACGCCATGCCTGCCCCGGCATTCGTACCAACCAGGCTTTGCTTGAGGCGGCGCGGGAATTGCATCCTGAAGCTTACGTGATCTATAAACCGCATCCCGACGTTATCACAGGGGGGCGGAGTGGCGAGGTGACGACTGCAGACGAAGCTTACGATCTTGAATTGACCACCGGCAATATCAGTCGATTATTTGAGCAGGTGGATCATGTACACACGCTTTGCTCGCTCGCGGGCTTCGAAGCCCTGATACGCGGTGTGCCCGTCACGACCCATGGCCTACCCTTCTATGCTGGCTGGGGGTTGACTCATGATCTCGTTGAGTGCCCAAGGAGAACTCGGCACTTGAGTGTGGATGCCCTGGTGGCCGGCGCTCTGATCGAGTACCCCGTGTATGTGGCCCCTGAGCACGGTCACTTATGCAATGCCGAGACAGTCGTCACGATCCTGGAACAACAACGTGACAAGCTTCGCAGGGGTACCTTGAAGCCTGCATTACCTTGGAAAACGCGTCTTTATCGAGTGTATCGCGCCTTATTCATCGGGAAGCATTGAATCATGCTACATGGACGTCTGGCATTGCCTCACACCACTTCAGCTTCCGCCCTCATGCCCGCGGACGCTCGCGCGCAAGCGAGCCTTGGGGAACAAGGCATCTCACCGGCAACTTCCGTGGCTAGCGCGATCGAAAAGCTGCGCCAGCTCAAGATGTCGGATGATGCCATCCTGACACGCCCGCCAGTTCAGCCCGACGTCTCGCGTGATGCTGAATTGCACACTACGGGACAGCCCCCCTCTGCTCACATCCGGCCGGGAGGCGGCCGTCGGCGCGTCTTCATGTTGCTCCAGGGGGTGTGTTCGCCCTTCTTCCTGCATCTGGCAAAAAAGCTCAAGCAGGATGGTCATGAGGTCATCAAGGTCAACTTCAACAGCGGCGACAGCTTCTACTGGCGCCATGACAAGGCATATGCCTATCGCGGCAAGCTTGAGGACCTCGGTGACTGGATCGCCGAACTCTGGCGCAAGCATCACGTCACCGATCAGGTATTATTCGGCGACCGACGCCCGGTACACCGTGATGCCGTGCTCAAGGCGGAATATCTCGGCATTCGTACCCACGTGTTCGAGGAGGGCTACTTCCGCCCCTACTGGGTGACACTGGAGCGCGAAGGCGTCAATGGCCACTCTCTGCTGCCACGCGACCCTGACTGGTTCCGTGAGGCAGGCAAACACCTCGAAGATGCCCCCACGCCGCAGCGTTTCAAGGCACCTTTCAGTGAGCGTGCGCGTCATGACATCACCTACCACCTGGCGGGCGCAGCCAATCCGCTGCTGTTCCCGCGCTACCGCCCGCACAGCATTCACGCCGTGCAGGAATACGCGGGCTATGCGACACGACTGCCCTTGATGCGCTGGTACAAACGGCGTGATGCCAAGCGTATCGAGCAGCTGATGGGCAGTGGCGCGCCCTACTACATGCTACCGCTGCAGCTGAATACCGATGCCCAGATACGTCATCACTCGCGTTTCGCCAATATGCAGGAAGTCATCCAGCGGGTGATGAAGAGCTTTGCCCTGAATGCGCCACGCGGTGCGCGCCTGGTGATCAAGAACCACCCTCTCGACATGGGGCTGGTGGATTACCCGGGGCTGATTCGCTCATTGGAGCGCCGCTACGACCTGATCGGGCGTATCGTCTATCTGGAGAGCGGCAATCTGGAGAAGCTGCTGCAGCAGGCCAGGGGCATGATCACGGTCAACAGCACGACCGGTAACGTAGCGTTGCAGTATCGCTGTCCGACCTTCTGCATGGGTGACCCGATCTTCAATCTGCCGGGCCTGACCTTCCAGGGCTCGCTACATGATTTCTGGACCCAGGGCCAACGCCCTGACCCGACGCTCTTCCGACATTTCCGCAATACGGTGATTCATACCGTGCAGCTCAATGGCGGTTTCTACTGCAAGCCGGGCATGCAACTGGCCGTGGTGGGCGCGTCCAAGATACTGTGCGCCGAACGCTCGCCGCTGGAAAACATGTTGAGCCGCTGCTGAAAATGCAAAAAGACTGCTGGACCACGCAACACTGGTGAGACACGCCAATGAAGGCAGCCTCTCTCACCCGACCATAACGAGAAACGCAAGGGAACTGCCGACCTTCGGTGTCGGGATTCAAGGAGACCAAAGATGACGGCCATGCCCCCCCAGCAGCCAGAGCCCACCGACGCTGAGCGCACCGCTGACACTCATCGAGCGGATCATCAACCAGCAGAGCATCGACCTGCAGAGAGCGACTCCAGTGCGCAAGCCGCGCAGGATGCCAGCCGTCTGCGGCGCGTCCTCATCACCGGTGCCACGGGCGAGATCGGCGGTGCTCTGGCACGCGCCTATGCCGAGACAGGCACCACGCTGATCCTCACTGGCCGCAAACAGCGCAGACTCGATGCGATCGCAAGCGACTGCCGCAAGCTGGGCGCCGAGGTGGAATGCACGGTACTCAACCTGTGTGATGAAGAGACCTTGTTCACTTGGTTGGATGAAGTCTGCGCGCGCGGCGTGCCGGACATCGCCATCGCCAATGCCGGCATGAATACCGATATCGGCCCCCAGGGCAACGGAGAGCGTTGGGAGGATTCACGCCGCCTGCTGCAGACCAACGTGATCGGCACGCTGGGGATGGCCCATCAACTGGCCATGGCGATGAAGCAGCGCGGCAGTGGCCAGCTGGTGTTGCTCAGCTCACTGGCGGCCTGGCATGGCCTGGCATTGACGCCCAGCTACAGCGGCAGCAAGGCGGCGGTCAAGGCGTATGGCGAAGGCCTGCGCAGCTGGCTCAAACCCCACGGCGTGGGGGTCACCGTCGTCATGCCCGGCTATGTCACCTCACCGATGTGTGAGGCCATGCCCGGGCCCAAGCCCTTCGAGATGCCCCCCGAGAAAGCCGCACGCCGCATCCTCAAGGGCGCAGCGCGTAACCGGGCCCGTATCAGCTTCCCCTTCCCGCTCAACTTCGGGTGCTGGTGGTTGAGTGTCCTGCCCGCCGGAATCTCCCAACGCCTGCTCGGGTGGTTCAATTACACTCATTGATCGGGGCATCCACCTACGCGCCACGGAGCGGGCTTGCGTCTTCATATGCCATGAACCTGAGCGGTGGATCCGAGTCATGAGCCGGCCGGCCATGAACAGCGGGCAATGGCTCAGCGTTTTTCCATTGTCATGACAATGAGTTAGCGTAATACCCCAGAACTTGCCACTGGGGTATACCCTCCAGGGTCAAAGGGGAAGACGGTGGCGGCAACACCTTGGCAACAGTTGGACAAGCTGGATCGATCAGGATCTGGACACCAGAGCGCCTGAAATTACTGCGGCGAGGGGCCGGATTACCACTCCCCTCGTCGCCATGGATCTTGATCAGGGTCGAGTACTCGACCGGACACTACACAGCCTCTGCGACGGCAGAGGCTAACGAGGTCGGCATTACATGGAGTTTGTCATTGCGTTTGTGTCTTTCATGGCCGGGCCACTGCTGGTCGGTCTCGGGTTGACGCTGGGGCTCGAGCATCTGCTGTTGAAACAGATGACGACACCGCCAGCCGCATTCTGGCGTCGCCCCGTCAGTGCCCGGCTGGCACATGTCGGGTACTGGTGCGCCAGCTGGTCACTGTGCACCTTGATCACCCAGCGGCCATGGTTCTCGCTGATCGTCGTCAATGCGCTCTGGCTGGTAGTGCTGCAGGTCAGCCACACCAAGTACGTGTCGTTGCGCGAACCCTTCCTCAGCCAGGACTTCGAGTACTTTACCGACGCCATCAAGCATCCGCGCCTGTATATCCCCTTCTTCGGCATCGGGCTGACCATCGCCGCGACCACGGCAGGGGCGCTGGCGATCGGTCTGGGGCTCTGGCTCGAACCCGCGCTGGGCTTCTCCGCCGCCTACTCAGGCAATGCCGCTTTGTGGCTGGTGCCGTTGATCAGCGTACTGATCGGTGCGAGCCTCCTGGTCTACGCCCTGGGCAACCGTCTGGCCAGCAAGGTAATGCTGGTGCCCGAGTTCGACCTCAGCGAACTGGGCATGGTGGCCTACCTGCTGGCCTATGCGCGGCTGGCGCGACGTCCTCTCACTCCGCAGCACAATCCCCTGGATGAGGGAGAGCGCGATCTCGCCGATACTCTGCGCGAGCTGGATGACGAGAATGCCACCCAAGCGCTCCCCCATGTCGTCAGCGTGCAGAGCGAATCCTTCTTCGATGCCCGCCGCGTCTACCCCCGAGTACGTGACGACCTGCTGCCGAACCTGGACCGCTGCTACTTCACCGCCTTGGCCCAAGGGCTGCCGTGCGGTCGTCTGGCCGTGCCGGCGTGGGGCGCCAATACCGTGCGCACCGAAACCGCCTTTCTGACGGGGCTGACCGCCGAGGAGCTCGGCGTGCACCAGTTCAACCCCTACCACCAGCTGGCGCGTCGCGCCGTGCCCAATCTGGCCGCCAGCTACAAGGCAAGGGGCTATCGCACGCTATGTATCCACCCCTATCCCGGCAGCTTCTATCTGCGCAATCAGGTGCTGAAACAGCTCGGCTTCGATGAATTCCTCGACATCGCCCACTTCAGCGATGCCGACAAGAGCGGCCAGTACATCAGTGATGCCGCCGTGGCGGCCAAGGTCGAAGACTGCCTGCTGGAAGCCGGCGACACGCCGTTGTTCATCCAGGTAATTACCATGGAGAATCACGGCCCACTGCACCTGGAAGCCTTCGACTGCACACGTCTACCGGAGTGGTATGACGGAGACCTGCCGGAGAACTGTCAGGAACTGGGCATCTATCTACGTCATCTGGTAAATGCCGATGCGATGATCGAACAGCTCACCACCGCGCTGGCACGACTGCCACGCGGCGGGCTGCTGTGTTTCTATGGAGACCATGTGCCGATCATGCCCGAGGTCTATACGACCCTGGGCGAGCCCAATGGCGTGACCGACAGCTTCATCTGGTCCAGCGCCCTGCCGGAGTCCGATGACACCGCCCGCCAGACCATGGCGGCCGTGCGCGACAAGAACCCGGAGCTGATGGAGTGGGCCCTCGATTGTGAAGGGCCCTTCAAGACTGACGAGCAATGCCGCAAGGGCGACCCGCGCGTCATCAATATCGATACATTAGGAAGTGCGCTGCTGAAGGCGACCGCGAAACATGCTCGCCACAGTGCCGTGACTCAGAAGTTCAGGAGCTTGTCATGACCCGACGCGTTGCCATCATCGGCGCAGCCAGCCGTTTCCCCGGCACCACTCAGGCCACTCTGTGGGACGACCTCCTGGCCGGCAAGGACATGGTGACCGAAGTCGCCGACGACCGCTGGAGCAAGGAGTCTCTCTCGCACCCGGACAAGAAAGCCCCGGGCATGAGCTACAGCTTCGCCGCAGGCTCACTGGGCGACATCACGGGCTTCGACCCGGCCTTCTTCGGCATCAGCCCGCGCGAAGCCGCCAGCATGGACCCCCAGCAGCGCATGCTGCTGGAGATGAGCTGGGAAGCCATCGAGCACGCCGGTATCCCGGCCGAGAAGATGCGCGGCTCACGCTGTGGCGTCTTCATGGGCATCGCGAGCCTGGACTACTCCTATCGCATGGCAGATGACCTGAGCGCCATCGGCCCGAATACCGCGACCGGCAATACCTCCAGCGTAGCCTCCAACCGCCTGTCGTATGCCTTCGATCTGCACGGCCCGAGCCTGTCGCTGGATACCGCCTGCTCCTCCTCGCTGGTCGCCTTCCACCAAGCTTGCCAGTCGATCAGAAGCGGCGAGACCGACATGGCACTGACCGGCGGCATCAGCCTGCACCTGCATCCGTACGGCTTCCTGATCTTCTCCAAGGCCACGATGCTGTCGAAGACCGGCCGCTGTCAGGTATTCGATGAAGCCGGCGACGGCTACGCGCGCTCCGAAGGCGGCGGCGTCTTCCTGCTCAAGGATTTCGACCAGGCCATCGCCGATGGCGACCGCATCCTCGCCGTGGTGGCCTCTTCGGTGGTCAATACCGATGGCTACAAGTCCGGCCTGACCGTGCCCAACCCGGCGGCGCAGATTCAGCTGATGGAGCAGGCCTGCGAGCAGGCCGGCATCACTCCGGACGAGATCGACTATCTTGAGGCCCACGGCACCGGCACCGCGGTCGGTGACCCGCTGGAAACCCGCGCCATCGGTGCTGCCATCGGCCAGAAGCGCACCAGTCCGCTGCCGATCGGCTCGATCAAGAGCAACATGGGTCACCTGGAAACCGCCTCTGGCGTGGCCGGTCTGGCCAAGGCATTGGGGGTAATCGCGCACCGTGAAGTGCCGGCGACGATCAAGATCCAGCGTCTGAATCCGAAGATTCGTACCGACGAGTGGAATCTGGATATCGTCACCCAGCCGCGCAAGCTCAAGGCGGAAGGTCGCCTGGTCGTCGGCGTCAACTCCTTCGGCTTCGGTGGCGCCAATGCCCACGTGCTGCTAGAAAGCGCCCCCGAACAATCGGTAGCGCAACCGAACACTGAAGGTGAACAGACGCCGCCGCTGCGCCTGAGCGCCCGTTCCCCACAGGCGCTCAAGCAATCCGCACTGGAACTGGCAGAGCACCTGCGTGAGCTCGCCGCCCACGACATGGCGCCCAGCCTCTACGATCTCGCCTGGCAGCTGGCTGCCCGCCGCGAGCACCATGTGCATGGTGCCCTGCTCAACGCAGATAACTTCACCACCCTGCTTGAGGACCTCGACACCCTCGGCAGCGAAGGGGATCTCGGCGACCATCCGCGCATCACTCTGGCGGACCGTCTGCCGGCATTACCGAGCGTCAGCGACAATGGTGCTTCACCGCGTGCCACGACGAATGCCCCGGCTCCCGCACAGGAGCGCGGCCCGGTGTTCGTGTATTCCGGCAATGGCTGCCAGTGGGCCGGCATGGGTCGTGCCCTGATGGAAGAATCCCCCAGCGTGCGCGCCTGCCTGGAGCGCCTCGATGCCGCCTTCCGTGACTTCAATGGCTTCGAGTTGCTCAAGGAGCTGGACGGCAGCCTGAGCGAGAAAGGTGAAAATCGTCTGGACGCCACCGAGATCGCCCAGCCGACGCTGTTCGCGCTGCAGGTCGCGGTCACCGAGTGGCTGATCGAGCGTGGTATCCGTCCTGCTGCCGTCACCGGTCACAGTGTCGGCGAAGTCGCTGCCGCCTGGGCGAGTGGCGCGCTGACGCTTGGGCAGGCCACCCGCGTCATCTTCCAGCGCAGCTACCACCAGGGGCGCACCCGTGGCACCGGCGCAATGATGGCCGTCGGCCTGGGCGAGTGCGAGATGCGCGAATGGCTGGAGCAGCCACAATGGGCCTCGCTGTCACTGGCCGGCATCAATGGCACGCGCGGCACCACCTTGGCCGGCGAGCGTGAGCTGCTGGAAGCGTTGAGCAAGGAGCTCTCCGCCCAGGGCACCTTCGCACGGGTACTGGGGCTTGACTACGCCTTCCACAGCCCGGCGATGGACCCGATCAAGTCCGGCCTGCTTGAATCCCTCGACGGCCTGACGCCCCGTGCCACCCATACCCCGTTCATCTCCACCGCCACCGGCAGCGTCATTGCCGGCGAGCAGTTGGATGCACGCTACTGGTGGGAAAACATCCGTCAGCCGGTCATGTTCGAGGCCGCCATCACCTCACTGGTCAACTGGCACGCCGATGCGGAAGAGAACACTGCCCTCGGCCGCCATCGCCTGCTGATCGAGATCGGCGCGCACCCGATCCTGCGCAGCTACCTGAACGACATCCTCAAGGCGCGCAGTGAAGAAGCGCCCGCCGGCCAGGTGCTCGCCAGTCTCGATCGCCGCCACGCCGGAGTAGATGCCCTGGTGCATCTGCGCGGTCGCGTGCTGCTCTCCGGCGCCGTCAACATCACCGGCCTGTTCCCGGTCGCCGGCCAGTTCGTCGAGCTGCCAAGCTACCCGTGGCAACGCATCCCATGCTGGATCCAGACCACCAGCGAAAGCCAGCGCCTGCTGGATCGTCATTACGTACATCCGCTGCTCGGCTATCGTCTCGCCCAGCAACGCCTGACCTGGGAAGCTCAGCTCGATACTCAGAAGGTCGCGTGGCTGGCCGATCACCAGGTCGGCGAGAGTGCCGTCTTCCCGGGAGCCGGCTATCTGGAGCAATGCCTGGCCGCCGCCCACGAATGGCAGGTCGCCAGCGCCGATCCGGACAGCCTGCCCGACGTGCTGGACCTGGAAGACTTCGAGATTCGCGCCCCGCTGCTGCTCGATGACAGCACACTGCGTCTGACACGCCTGTCACTGGACAGCGCCAATGGCGCCATGCGTCTGGAGAGTCGTGAGACACGCGCGGAAGATGCCGACAAGTGGAATCTGCACGCCGTGGCGCGCGCCTTCACCGCCACGCGTGGGCGCCTGCTGGAGCGAGCCGCCCCGGTCATGCCGACTCGCGCCGCCGATTTCGGTCGCGATGAGCACGTGGCCGCTGCCGCGCAACTCGGCCTGCATTACGGCCCGCATTTCCAAGCCGCCGAGCAGATCTGGGTCGACGCAGGCAACGAGCATCACGCACCGGGCACTGCGCGTCCGCAGGTGCTCGCGCGTTTCTCGCTGACCGAGGAAATGGCCAGCCAGGATGCCGACTTCCACCTGCACCCTGGCATGCTCGACAGCGCCTTCCAGCTGTTCATTCCGCTGCTGGGCGTGCTCAAGGGCCAGATGGCGGCAAGCAACGGCATGGCCTTCGTACCGGTACGCGTTGGACGCCTACAGGTACGTGAGCAGGTACCCGCCTCGCAGATCGTCACCGCACGTGTCGTGCTGCGCTCGCGTGGCCCGCATTCCCTGTGCGCCGACTTCGAGCTGTTCGATGCCGAAGGCCGCGCCGTGGCAGTCGCCGAAGAGGCCCGCTTCCGCGCCGTGCGTCTGGGACGTGATGGCACGGCGCATCTGGATTATCTGGATATCGAACTGACTGCCGCACCGCACCCGCTCACCCAAGCCTCCGCGCCGGCCTTGGATCTCGCAGGCCTGGTGAATGACGCCATGCAGGCCACAGAGGCTGCCGATGACGGTGAGGATGATGATGCGAATGTTGGTGAGAGTGTTGGTGAGAGCGACGCGGCCGACAGCGCACAGACGCTGCTGACCGACAGCCAGTGCTTCCGCGATGAGCTGGAGCCGCTGCTCGACAGCCTGATGCTCGCCAGCGTCCACGAGACCCTGATGCGTCACGCCGCGCCGGGCGACCCGGAGCTGGCCCACCTGGATCACGAGGCGCTGTCGCGCTGGCAGCGCCGTTGTCCGCTGTTCAGTCGTGCGCTGCTCGACTGGGCCGAGTCACAAGGCCTGACGGAAGCACTCGATAGCGGCGACTGGCAGATCAACTCGCTGGATCTCCCCGCCGCCAATGACATCTGGCAGCTGCTGGTACGTGACTACCCGGGCCAGTTCCCGCTGACGCATGCCGCCGGTCGCCTGCACCTGCATCTGAATGAATGGCTCAATCGCGGGATGCCGTTAGGTGACAGTACCACGCCGGATAGCAAGGACGATGAAGCGGTGGCAGACCTCGAGGCGCTACTCTCGGCGGATGCCAGTGCCGCACTGGAACATCTGCGCCAGCCGCTGATCCCGACGCTGCTCAAGACGGCGGTCGGCAATGCTGGCTGGCAGTGGTTGAGCACACAGCTCGATCAACGCATCAGCAGCGCGCTTGCCGCCCTGCCGGCCGGCCAGCGCCTCGCTGTGCTGGAATTGGGGGCCGGCGGCCCCTGGCTGGGCCAGCGTCTCGCGACACTGCGCGAGGCGGATGCACGCAACGGTCGTTACTCAGTGCTGGATTACCGCTTCGTGGCCACCAGTGCTGGCGCCCTCAGTGAAGCCAATCGCCTGCAGGATGACTTGCCGCTGATCGACGTGATCGCGGGCGAGGCCTTCCAGGATACCGCCACGACCCGCAAGACGCAGCTCGCCATCGTGCATCTGGACTTCGAGGCACCGTCACAGGCGCGCGAGCTGCTGACAGCGCTGATCGCCCACCTGGCACCCGGTGCGCAGCTGCTGCTGTGTGGCTGTGAACCGGCGGCCTGGGCCGGGCCGATTCTGGCCCTCGATGATGGTGAGCAACTGCGCAGTCATCCGGGCATCGCGCAATGGCAGCGTCTCCTGACCCAGCTGGGCCTCGACATCGGGTCGGCAGCGCCTGCCAACGATAATCAGGGGACTGAAACATCAGGCGCCTGGTGGCTGTCCGCGACGCTTGCCGCCCAGGCACCACTTGCGGCTCTTACGACAACCGCTGAAGGCCAGATGGCGGCAAGTGGATCAGTCGAGAGTGAGTCAGTGGCAAGCCAAACCGCAGAAAGCCAAGCTGTCACGCTCTCCATCGCGCTGCTGGATAGCCCGCAGGCACCGGCGGAACAGGCACTGCTGACGCGCTTGAGCGACTCACTGACCGCGCGTGGTCATCAGGTCAGCCATCAGCGCCTGTCAGCCAATTTGCCCGCGGACGTGTCCGCATTGATCGAGCAACTTGGCGACGTAGATCACCTGATCGCGCTGCCCAGTGCGGCGGCGACAGCTGAGCAGAATGATGCGGACAGCACCAACGCCTTCCAGTGCGCACGCCAACAGCTGCTGACACAGATCGCCCAAGCCTTTGACAGCGCCCAGGAGCAGGACGACAGCCGCCTCGCCCCGACCCTGTGGGTGCTGACTCATGACGTGGCGACGCTGTGGCAGACAGAGAATGCGCCCGCAGCGACGCCGCCAGCGGATGCGGCCAGCTGGGGCTTTGCACGCAGTCTGGCCAACGAGAGCCAGTCGCTGGCCATTCGCCTGCTGGATACGCCGACGCTGAAGCAAGACGCCATCAGCACGCCGGCCTTGTTGGACGCGCTGGTGCAGGAGCTCGAAGCGCCGGATCACGAACAGGAAGTGGTGCTGGATGCCACTGGCGCGCGCTTCGCGACACGCCTGCGTCAGGTGGCGGCGCCTCAGCAGGCCGCTGGTGGTGAGAGTGACCTCTCGCAGATCTCAGGCTCGCAGACCTCAGGCGCTCAGGCATCAGCCTCTAAAGCCCCAGGCGCTCAGCGCCACGGCGTCAGCCTCGGCTTCAGCCAGCCCGGCCAACTACGCAATCTGGAATGGCAGCCACGCATGCTGCCCACCGTGGCAGCCGGTGAAGTGGAAGTGCGTGTCGAGGCGACCGGCCTCAACTTCCGCGATGTCATGTACACCCTCGGCCTGTTGTCGGATGAGGCCATCGAACACGGCTTCTCCGGCCCGAGCCTGGGGCTCGAGTTCTCAGGCGTCGTCACTCAGGCTGGCGCCAATGCCGAATTCAAGGTCGGCGAGCGCGTGGTCGGCTTCGGCCCGGCCAGCTTCTCGGACCGTCTGGTGATCGCGGATACCGCGCTGGCTCATGTGCCCCACGGCGTCAGCCTGGAAGCCGCGGCGACCATCCCGACCACCTTCTTCACCGTCTACTACGCGCTCAAGCATCTGGCGCGGCTGGAAGAAGGCGAGAAGGTACTGATTCATGGCGCCGCCGGCGGCGTGGGCATCGCGGCATTGCAGATCGCCGAGTGGCTGGGCGCCGAGGTGTTCGCCACTGTCGGTTCGCCCGCCAAGCGTGACTTCCTCGCGCTGATGGGCATCGACAACGTCTATGACTCGCGCAGCCACGGCTTCGCGGAAGACATCCTGGCCGATCTCGCCGCCCGCCAGCAGCGCGATCCAAGCGTGGATGCCCGCGGTGTCGATGTGGTGCTCAACTCACTGGCCGGTGAAGCCATCGCCCAGAACCTGCGCGTACTCAAGCCGTTCGGGCGTTTCTGTGAGCTGGGCAAGCGCGACTTCTACGAGAACACCCCGATGGGGCTGCGTCCGTTCCGCAACAACTTGAGCTACTTCGGCATCGATTCCGATCAGCTGATGAAGGAATGCCCGGGCCTGACCACGCGCCTGTTCCGCGAGATGATGGCGCTCTTCGAGGATGGCACCCTGGCGCCGCTGCCCTACACCACCTTCGATGCCAGCCAGGTGGTGGAGGCGTTCCGCTACATGCAGCAGGCCCGCCAGATCGGCAAGGTCGTCGTCACTCAGCGCTCCCTCACTGCACCGCTGAGCGAGGCGCGGACTGTCTCGGAGGCTTCTACCCCGGCTGACCTGTCCGGCGAGCTGAGTCTCGACCCGGCGGGCAGCTATCTGGTCACCGGCGGTCTGGGCGGCTTTGGCCTGCGCAGCGCCGAGTGGCTGGCCGCGATGGGCGCGCGTGAGCTGATACTGCTCGGGCGCTCCGGTGCGGCCAGTGAAGAGGCCAAGGCCGGTGTCGCGCGTCTCGAGGCGCAGGGCGTGCGTGTGCATGCTCTGGCGTGTGACGTCGCCGATGAAGCCGCGCTATCAAAGGTGTTCGCACGCTTCGCCAAGTTCCATGAAGCCAGTAAGAATGATGCCAGTGAGGCGAAAGATGCTATCGCGCCGCTCAAGGGCATCATCCATGCCGCCGCGGTGATCGACGATGCGCTGATCCGCCATCTGGACGCCGAGCGCATCCAGCGCGTGATGACGCCGAAGCTGGAAGGCGCGCGCCTGCTGGATCGCCTGAGTGGTGAGCATGCGCTGGACTTCTTCGTGCTCTACTCCTCGGCCACCACGCTGTTCGGCAATCCCGGACAGAGCGTCTACGTGGCGGCCAACCACTGGCTGGAGGGGCTTGCCGCCAACCGTCGTGCGCGTGGCCTGCCCGCCACCTGCGCACGCTGGGGCGCGATCGAGGATGCCGGCTTCCTGGCGCGCAACGAGAAGACCCGTGAAGCGCTCAAGAATCGTCTGGGCGGCGATGCGCTGATGGCGGACCACGCGCTGGCCTGTCTCGGCGAGATGATCAGCGCGGATCAGAAGGCCCAGGCACTCGGCCTGCCGGGTCGCTCGCTGGGCGTGCTGGAACTGGACTGGGGCGCGCTGGCGCGCTTCCTGCCGACTGCCGCCACGCCGCGCTTCGAGGAAATCGCTCGCCGCGCCGGTGAGGATGACAACAGCCAGGCGCAGCAGGATGATATCGCCGCGGCACTGGCGGGCTTGAGCGGCGAAGCGTTGCAGACCGCCATCGTCGAGATTCTCAAGGGCGAGCTGAGCAAGATTCTGTTGATCGACGTAGATGCCATCGACGTCAACAAGAGCGTCTACGACATGGGCTTCGACTCGCTGATGGGAGTCGAGCTGATGACGGCGGTGGAGGCACGCCTGGGCATCAGCATCCCGGTGATGATGATCAGCGAAGCCGCCACCCTGTGGCGACTCGCGGAGCGCCTGATGCACAAGATGGGCAATGCCGACGGCGAGGAAGCCGAAAGCCGCTCGGAAGACCAGGCCATGGCGCAGTTGGTGAAGCAGCATGGCGGGGAGACGGCGACGGTGACAGAGCGGGGAGAGATGGTCAGCAAGTAGCCATCTTCCCCCGGCACCCAGCCCACGCCGTGATGCCGGATGGCAGGTGTGGGCTGGTGCCATGCGCCATCTTGGCGTAACGTCGACCCATTCGCGCGACGGTGACAGGCAAACGGAACTTGCCGGATCGGGCCCTGACAGCAGTCCCCCGCTCTCGCCAAGGCCCATGCCTCGTCAGCGCACACGATCAGCTTGAAGATACCCGACGGGCGGAGAGCCAAGGCTCTTGCGCCCGTTTTTGGGTCAGCATCACATGTGTAAGGAACTCGACTCTTGGCAACCCGCAATTCCCCCGGTTCATCCGCCAGTGACATGAAGCAGCAACTGCTCGACAAGGCGCGTGCGCGCCGCACTCGCCCGGCCAATACGCAGTCGAATGATGAGGATATCTTCGCCCACAAGAGCGCTGAACCGCTTCAGATCAGCGATGATTTCGTGCGTTTCGATCGCCAACCCGGCTATCAGCAACTCAGCATGATGCAGCAGGCCGGTGCCGCCTTTGGCGTGCCGGAGCCCTTCTTTCGCGTGCATGAAGGCTGTGCTGGCGCCACGACGCGTATCGAGGGGCGTGAGCTGGTCAACTTCGCCAGCTACAACTACCTCGACTACTCGCGCCATCCGGAAGTGGTCAAGGCCGCCGCTGACGCTGCCGCGCACTATGGCACCTCGGTGTCGGCCTCCCGCGCGGTCTCCGGCGAGCGCCCGATCCACCAGCAGCTGGAAGCCGCCGTCGCGCGCACATACGACGTCGAGGATGCGGTGGTCTTCGTCAGCGGCCACGCCACCAATGTCTCCACGCTGGGTTATCTGCTCGGCCCGAAGGACCTTATCCTGCATGACGAGTGGATCCACAACAGCTCGCTGGTCGGCGCCCAGCTGTCCGGCGCCCGCCGCATGCCCTTCGCGCACAACGACCCGGACGCGCTGGAGGCGTTGTTGCGTGCCCAGCGGGGCAAGTTCGAGCGCGTACTGATCGTCACCGAAGGCCTCTACAGCATGGACGGCGATGTGCCGGACCTACCGCGCCTGATTGCCCTCAAGCAGAAATACCGCTGCTGGCTGATGGTTGACGAAGCCCACTCATTCGGCGTGCTCGGCGAGCGCGGCCTCGGCCTGAGAGAGCATTTCGACATCGCTGCGCATGAAGTCGATATCTGGATGGGCACGATGAGCAAGACGCTGTCCGGCTGCGGCGGTTACATCGCCGGCTGCAAGGAGCTGGTCAGCATGCTGCGCTACTTCGCGCCGGGCTTCCTCTACTCGGTGGGCATGCCAGCACAGGTCGCCGCGCCATCGCTGAAGATTCTCGAACTGCTCCAGGGCGACGATGCCAGGCAGCGCATCGCGCGTTTGCACGCCGTCTCCGGCTACTTCCTAAAGCGCGCCCGCGCACTGAGGCTCGATGTCGGCGACAGCCTGGGCGTTGCCGTCGTACCGGTGATACTGGGCAGCTCTCTGGTGGCCGCTCGTCTCTCCAACCAACTGTTCGAGGCAGGCTTCAACGTCCAGCCCATCCTGCACCCCGCCGTGCCAGAGAAGAGCGCGCGGCTGCGCTTCTTCCTCTCCTGTGAGCATACCGAAGCCCAGGTAGACGCCGTCCTCGACACGCTCATGCAGCAACTGAGCAATATCAAGGCGGGGTTGTGACTCCCTAACTATTCGATGCCCCATAAACGACACAGCCCCGCTTTTCAGCGGGGCTGTGTCGTTTATACGCATGTAAACCTGCTGAGCCCGCTATATTCCTCAACTTTAATGCATTATCTAAATGTAAGACTGCTGAAGTAACACGAACTTGTTTCTCCTTCCATGGACTGGCCGATTCCGTTGCTCGCTCATACAAAGAACAATCTTGGAATGAATGCCACTATTGTCCAAGACAAACAAAAAATTCCGCACCGGATTACGACATACTGTATATTCAGGTCGAGATGATCGTTACAACTCCTGCCATGACTCCTCGACATTATCTATACAGGGCTTACAAATCAGCGTTGATATATGACTGTCTAGGACAACGGAGTGTACGACTCATCTCCATGAAGTATCAATACACGCAGCAATTACATGGATGTACGCAAGATGTCACAATCAACAAGTCTCTCCCTGACAGGGAAGATCGACAATGGGTTCTCACGATTTCTCTGTCAGGTATTGAATGCCATCAAGACTGGCATGCTCTGGCTGATCGGCCTGATGATCCTGGCTTTGCTACCCTTTGCCATCTTTGAATACGGTGAAGGCCTGGCAGATATTTCGCTACTCGAATGGGCGTTCATGGCACTGCTGGGCTTGCTTCTGTGGCGGCATGTCAATTACTGCCAGCATTTCTCGACGGGCTTCTGGAGAGGGGCCAGTCGCTTACTGATCTCTCTCGGAATTCTGGCAGTAGTGGAGCTCGTCGTAATTGGCCTGTGTGAAATATTCCTCTGGCAGTCAGAATACGAAGATCTCCCAAGGAATCATCTTCTGGATGATGATCCGCTCGTAAAATTGGCAACTTATGCCAGTCTGCTGGTGGCACTCTACCTATCAGCACCGACTGCAAACCGGCGCGCCACGACAACGGATGAGCCACAAGCGCAAGGGGACACACGCGCCACCGAGAAAGCAGAAGCTGACACGAGTGATACATTCAAGGAGCCCACACTGTGAAGTCCATATTCAACAAATACACATCTTGAAGTGGTCCAATTGGAGCGGACACCCCGATAAGCCTCATAATAGAGGCGATGGAGGTGTTCATGACCAAGAAGACTCGACGTCGGTATTCCGATGAATTCAAGGCCGATGCGGTGAGCCTGGTGAGCGATCAGGGATATACCGTATCCGAGGCAGCTCGGCGCCTGGGAGTTGACCGTAGCTTGTTGGACCGTTGGTGCCGCAAGCAACGTCAACAGACTTCAGGCGCCTCGAGCCAACACGCGGATGATCGCGACGACGAGATCAAGATGCTCCGCGAAGAGGTTCGTAAGCTTCAGATTGAAAAGGATATTTTAAAAAAGGCGGCGGCCTTCTTCGCCAAAGAATCGAGCTGAGATATCAGTTCATCGAATCGGAGAAGGCCGCCTATCCAGTGGCCTTGCTGTGTCGGGTCATGCAGGTCAGCCGGAGTGGTTTCTATGACTGGCGACGGCGTGGCCCAGATGATCATCGCCAGGCCCTTCACCGTGAGGTCAGAGAGATCCACCGCCGGAAGCGAGGCAGCTACGGCAGCCGCCGCATCGCCAAAGAGCTGCAACGTCGTGGCTACGAGGTTGGCCGTTACCAGGCCCGGAGTCTGATGCGGGAAGCCGGCGTAGAAGCAAAGCAGCGGCGCCGCTGGCGTCATACGACCGACAGTGAGCACAGCCTCCCGGTGGCGCCCAACCTGCTCAACCGTCAGTTTTTGGTGTCGGAACCGAACCGGGCCTGGGTGGCCGATATCACGGCGATCTGGACGTTGGAAGGGTGGCTCTACTTGGCGGCAGTGCTCGATCTCCACGACCGGCAACTTGTTGGTTGGGCGATGGCAGACCACATGCGCACACAGTTGGTTCTGGACGCCTTGGAGATGGCCGTAGGGCGCCGGCAACCCAAGAGCAGATTGATCCACCACAGCGACCGCGGCAGCCAGTACGCGTCACATGACTACCGATCCACGCTGGATCGGCACGGGTTCCAGACCTCCATGAGCCGCAAGGGAAACTGCTGGGACAATGCTGTTATGGAGCGGTTCTTCGGCTCACTGAAAAGCGAGTGGCTGGCTGACCAGCGATATGGAACCCGCCAAGCAGCACGGCGAGATGTGATCGAATATATCGAGATGGAGTACAACAGCTGCCGACTCCACTCGACCTTAGGCTACCGAACGCCGAGGGATATTGAACTGGCTGCTGCGGCTTAAAAATGTGTCCGCTCTCACTTGACCAGAACATCTTGCGCCTTACTAGTCACGCTGGCATTCACTGTGGCTCCAACCACTCAGGCCAGAGACCGCTCGGAGCGCTTGATCCAGAGTTGTCATGAACTGGTCGGAATCTATGCCAAGAGAGACGAGAAAAATCTACTGGCTGGCGTCACGACAAGCGTGTCAGAGGCCCTGCAGGCGGGTTACTGCATGGGCGTTCTGGATGAGTACCGTCGCCATGACAGGTGTTATTCCAGAGACTGGTTCACACAGGCACGAAAGATAGCGGACATGTCAGAAGATTACAGCAAGCGCATCTCGCTCAATGACTTGCTGGAGTTCTCTTGTGAGCGAAGCTGACGAGGGTAACTGGCGCGAAATATCTTCCGTGTACGAGGACTTGCTCTGCCGCAAGGTGGGGTTGAGCAAGCCTCTCAGTCGGCATGGCAAACTCTTGAACTCCATCAAGACGCTTGTCAGTGCACTGAGCCCCTCCCTCAAGCACAAGGATGATGTCTCTCGCAGGGTTGATCGAAACAAGACGCAACACCTGCGTCTGGATTACTCACCGATTGGTCATGGCTGTGATAGCCGGAACCGAGTACGTATCAACCCCGACGATGTCACCCTGCTCTGGAACGCCATCCTGCTACAGGGGATCTTCGGTGAGCCAAAGCTCGTCGTTCAGCTCCTTGAGCAGAAAGCCAAGCGCACCGAGCTGGTCGAGTGGGCACGCGAGCTGTTCTTCGAGCGACAATCCCTGGCAGGGCTGGGCCTGTTGCGCCAGGAATTGATCCACTTGCTGGAGCGTTTGCCAGATGCCGACCTGAAGACGGAGGAACTGCCCAATCCTTTCGCCGATGCACTACCGCAGATGGGACTGGGCCATCTACAGGGGAATGTTCTCAAGGGGCTAGCCGCTCAGACGGCGGCCCTCTCCCAGGGGGACAGCATGATGGCCGCCTACTTGAGTGGTGATCTCGAAAAGGCCTATCAACAAGCGCTCCCGATCGAGACAGACAACGAGGTCCTGGCGAAATATCGCAAGCTGATCATCCGACGATACGAGGATGCGACCTCCTTCGACGAACTGCTGGACACCTTCCGCAAAAAAGATGTCTGAAGCATGCGGGTTGTGGAATCCACAAATAAATACTGGTTTCGTCAACCAAGACGGAGCCAGTCATGCCAACCATCGATACCATCCTCGCCCGCTGTCCCCATGAGGTCAGCAGCTGTTACCAGTCCAAGGCCATCCAGATAGATCAAGCCATGGCCAACGGCACGCCCTACCGATCACTTGGCGGAAAACGCCTGCGCTGCCGCAAAGGCTATCTGCGCTTCAAGATCGGCCATGCCTGGCGCCTGCTCTATCAGCTGACCGCCAATGGCTATGAGCCCTGTGCCTTGATCAGTCGTCAGAGCTTCGATCGTGAGATGAAACGAAGGCGGGACATCAAGTTCTGCAATCACCCCTCACAGGAGTCTTGATCATGAATGCCATCGTTTCTCTGAACCAACCCCTCGTGGATCGCCACGGACTGGACATCAATGTCAGCCGTCTCGACTTTGCTCGTCTGAAGCACAAGTACACGGCCTCCAGTGAAGCCGAAATGACAGTCGAGTCCTGGGATAAAGCGGAGCGTGAGTATCGCCGCTTCCTGTCACTGAAGGCCTTCTATCCTGCTGTCTCACTCGTGCCCAGCAAGGAAGTCGATGCCTTATGGCATGCGCACATCCTGGACACGCGTGCTTACCGCGAAGACTGCCACCAGGTATTCGGTCGCTTCATTGACCACTATCCCTACTTCGGCATCTACGGTGAAGACGACTACCAGCAATTGAAGGATGCCTTTGCACAGACGGTCGCGCTGTATGAAAAGCACTTTGGCGCCTATCCGGGCGGCGGCACTGAATCACAGGCAATGCGTTGTCAGGATCATGCTTGTCACGTACCTACCTCATGCGCTTGTCGCGTCGAGGGAGCCTGCAAGTAAGCGTCGCCTACAAGCATCTGAAGTCGACCAATAAACCATCTTCAATGAGAGCTATCACAATGAAAAACACGACCAAGACTCAAGCCACTACCTCCAAATCCCCAGCACGCAAAACCCCGGCTCCGAAAGCGCCGAACCTGCCGAGCACGACCGGCAACCCATCCGGAGGCGGACGTGGCAACAATCCGCCCAAGCGTTCTTGATGGGGATGTCTGTGCTCTTCTGAGTGACTGACACACCCCACAACGAAAAACGCGGCCCTGCTTTTCAGCGGGGCCGCGTTTTTGTCACGACAGGGGTCAGTGGCGAAGCCAGGTATCAGTGGCTCAAGACTGCTCTGCCATTAGCTCACTCAGCACCTGTTCGAACACTTCCTTGGGCTGAGCACCGCTCAGGGCACTGCGGCGGTTGAAGACGAAGGTGGGCACGCTGGAGATCCCCATCTGCTTCCAGTGGTTCTCGTGCTGAACGACCTGCTCGCGTGCCTCGGCGTCATCGAGCTGCGCGAGCCCTTCCGTGGCATCCAGCCCGACCGCTGCCAGCGAGTCCGCCATCACGGCGCGGTCCGACATGTCCTTCTGCAGCGTGAAGAAGTCCGCGAAGAACTGCATCATCAGGTCATGCTGCATGCCCTGCTCGGCGGCGTACTCGAGCAGTACGTGCAGCTCGAAGGTATTGACCATGCGCATGTCGTCGAAGTAGTTGAAGACCAGCCCTTCCTCAGCCGCCAGGTTGGCGAGGTTCTGGCGCGCCTCGACACTGCCCTTGGGCGTGGTGCCGTACTTGCGCTCAGAGTGCGCGCGCAGGTTCTCGCCATGCGCCGGCATGTCCGGATTCAGCTCGAAGGGCTGCCATTCGATCTCGACCCTGTCTTCCAGGCCCAGTGACTGGATGGCGTTCTCGAGGCGCTTGTAACCAATGATGCACCACGGGCACACCACATCGGAGACGATGTCGATCTTGAGCTTGTCTTGCATATCCATTCTCCTGATCAGCGAGGCAACACGCCTCACCGCTCGTCAATATTAGTGAGCGACTGCTCAAATTTGCGCGTACTGTAGACCCGTCACCTTCGCAGGTCAAAATACTCAGCGTGTCTGTAGTGTCTCAAGGCCACGCTCATGGGCGCGCAGTGTGCCCCAGACGATCGCCAACCAGAAGGCGTAGACCATCACGCCGCTGGCCTGGGAAAACATCACCCAGGTTATCCCGAAGTCAAGGAAAGTCAGCGGCAGCAGTACCCCGGCGACAGCCAGTGAGCGCAATGTCAGGTCGTCACTGTCCAGGCAACGATAGAAGAGGCGCAGCGGCACCAGATAGAGGGCCAGCAACGCAAGCAGCCCCAACACTCCGCGCTTGACCCACGCATCGAGAAACTCGTTATGGGGGTGCGAATACTCCTGCACGTGGCGGCTCAGCTCACCCTGTTCGATCATCGCATCGCGCGCATCGGCATACCCCGTCTCACCCCTGCCCAGCCAAGGCTGCTCGGCAATCATCAGCAAGGCGCCCCGCCACATCTCGAGTCGCGCCCCCGCGGAAGTACCGGCATTGCGGTCCTCCACGTACTTCGTGACATCCGAGACACCAGCTTCGACACGTTGCTGGATACCGGTTGCCGGTGTCATCACCATCAAGGCGATCACACCAGCACACATGAAGACGCCCAGCCTGAGCACACGGCGTGAAATCACCTCACCATAACTGCGATACAGCACCCAGGCCGCGAAGGGAAAGCCGATCCAACCGCCGCGAGTCCCCGACATCAACGAGCCGATGATGCCGAACGCACCGCCAACCAGCAGCGCCAGCAACCAATAGCGCCGCCGAGCTCCCACCTGACTCATCGCCCAGCCAGGTCCCGCGAGACACATCAGCCCCATCAGCATGCAGATATCGCCGAAGTTGATGGTGTTGGTAAAGCCACCTGCGCGATGCAACCCCCACACCAGCTTCTGCCACATCGCCCAACTGCCGGTCAGCACACTGCCGAGGACCAAACCGCCCCACATGGCCCCGAGCGAGGGTGGGCACGACAACACCAGCAACAGCACCGGAACGGCCAGCAACAGGCGGATAGGCACGCCTGTCGTCTGCCACGCATCCCCCTGCAGCAAGATGCTCACCAGCAACAGGGCCGCGAGGCCTGCCACCACGCCGATCACCGACAGGTCTTCCTTGTGGACGGCCCCCAACAGCGCGCGCGGCTCTCGCAACAGACAATAGCCACTGATCAACACCAGCAATGCCGGCCCGATGCTATAGCCAGAAGGCATCACCAGGCTGAGCAAGCCGAACAGGAAGACACTGCAGGAAACGGCGCGCGAGATCATAGGGGAAAAATACCGAGCAACACCGGATGAATCCGAGCGCGCAGCAGAAGTGAATGACGGCATACCTGGCCTTCCTGATCCAATGATGACGATGTAATCGGTGATACGGGCAACTAAACCGAATACGGCAGAGCGCCATCGTGAGCTTGATAAGCGGGATAGCCTGACACAACTGCCCTTCACCTTGGCATCAGGCGCGCAGCATGAAAGTCTTCACCTGATCCCTCTCCCCCCGTGCCTGTGAACCCATACGAAAACGCCGCATCACTAGGATGCGGCGTTTCGTTTCGAGCAAGAATCAGAGCTCTGGATCAATCGTTGCCGAACAGATCACGGGTATAGACCTTGTCGACCACATCGGCGAGCTCTTCCGCCATGCGATTGCTCAGGATGACATCCGCTTCCTGCTTGAACGCCCCTAGGTCTCGCATGACGCGTGAGCCGAAGAAGGTATCTTCTTCCAGCACCGGCTCGTAAACGATAACTTCAATCCCCTTGGCCTTGATGCGCTTCATCACGCCCTGCATGGCACTGGCGCGGAAGTTGTCAGAGCCGGACTTCATCACCAGACGATACACCCCCACCACCTGCGGGTTGCGCTTGAGCACAGATTCCGCAATGAAGTCCTTGCGCGTGGTGTTGGCATCGACGATGGCCTGGATCATGTTGTTGGGCACTTCCTGATAATTGGCCAACAACTGCTTGGTATCCTTCGGCAGGCAGTAACCCCCATACCCGAAGGACGGGTTGTGATAGTGCTGGCCGATGCGCGGGTCCAGCCCCACCCCTTCGATGATCTGCCTGGCATCCAGGCCATGTGATTCGGCGTAGGTATCCAGCTCGTTGAAGTAGGCGACGCGCATTGCCAGGTAGGTATTGGCGAACAGCTTGATGGCCTCTGCCTCGGTGCTGTCAGTGAAGAGCACATCGACACCCTGCTTGATGGCACCTTCCTTGAGCAACCCGGCGAACACCTCGGCACGCTCGGAGCGCTCACCAACAATGATGCGTGACGGATGCAGGTTGTCATACAGTGCCTTGCCTTCACGCAGGAACTCCGGCGAGAAGATCAGATTCTCGGTATTGAAACGCTCACGCGCCTCAGCCGTGTAGCCCACCGGCACGGTGGACTTGATCACCATCACCGCGTCAGGATTGATGTCGCGCACGTCCTGAATCACCGCTTCAACACTGGAAGTATTGAAGTAGTTGGTGGTGGTATCGTAATCCGTCGGCGTCGCGATGATCACGAAATCGGCACCACGATAGGCCTCTTCCTTGTCGAGGGTAGCGCGGAAACTCAGGTCCCCACGTGCCAGAAACTCGACAATCTCAGCATCTTCAATCGGGGCGACACCACGGTTCAGCCCTTCCACTTTCTCCGGCACGATATCCAGTGCGATCACTTCATGATGCTGTGCGAGCAGCATGGCGTTGGAGAGGCCGACATAGCCGGTGCCTGCGATGGCAATTTTCATTTGCAATCCTGTGTCAACTATCGTTTGTGCTTGAGGCCACGAGAAATCCTGTCTCTATCTAACCACAAAAGTGACAATAAGTTCCCTGAGACAAATTGAATCAAGCACGTACTTCCTGAGATATAGCACGAAAAGATAGCACTAACTTTACTGCGACCCTTTCATAATGAACTGTGGAAGTTTGGATAAATTCTTGTAAGGCAACGCAAGCACAGGATTAACCCCATTCTTCATCATGGCGGATATATCTTCTCGTGACTTGCGGATGATCTGCTTCAAACTACCATTGCTGGCGCCTCCCAGACGCATCTTCACCAAAACCTCAGGCAGGTAATGTACCTTGACCTTGTCACTGGCAAGATAGCGAAGCAATGCATCATAGTCGCCGGCAATACGGTAAGCGAGATCAAAGCCCCCCAGCTCTTCATAGAGTTCTCGACGCATGAAAAACGTCGGATGCGGTGGCATCCAGCCATATTTCAACTTGCCAGTGCTGAAACTGCCCGACTTCCAATGGCGAATGACATGGGCAGTATTGGCCGCTTTCACATACTGAAGGTCGCCATATACGGCACCAATCTCAGGATCCTCAAAGCAGTCAGCCACACGTGACAAGACTTCGTCATGCGCGTACAGATCGTCAGAGTGCAAGAAACCGACAATATCACCTGTCGAATTCACGATACCTTTGTTGAGCGCGTCGTAGATACCCTTGTCTGGCTCTGATACCAATACATCGACCGGGCCCAGGGTTCTACGCGCAACCTCAACAGTATCATCCTTGGAGGCGCCATCAATGACTACATGCTCGACATTGCCCCAGCTTTGACGCTTCAGTGTGGCTATCGCTTCGCCTATCGTGGCCTGACTATTGAAGCAGGCCGTCACGACGGAGATTTTCAACTGATCCTCCATCAGGTACGTCCATATCGATCATTGAAACGTATGATGTCGTCTTCGCCCAGATAAGAACCGGACTGAACTTCAATCAGCTCCAGGGGTATCTTGCCGGGGTTTTCCAACGCATGAACCTGCCCGATCGGGATATAGGTTGACTCATTCTCGCTGACAAGCTGAGTCTTGTCGCCAATGGTAACCTTCGCCGTCCCAGAGACGACGATCCAATGCTCAGCACGATGATGATGCATCTGAACGGAGAGTTTCGCGCCAGGCTTCACGGTAATGCATTTGACCTGGTAACGATCGCCTTTATCAATACTGTCGTAGACACCCCAAGGGCGGTAAACCTCGCGATGATTGATATGCTCCTGTCGATCTTCGCGCTTGAGACGTTCGACAATCTTCTTGACTTCCTGCACCCGGTCCTTGTGAGCGACCAGTACAGCATCCTTGGTCTCTACCACGACCAAGTCTTCAACACCGACTGTAGCCACCAGGCGATGATCTGCATGCACCATCAAGCCATGACTATCGTGAAGCATGACATCCCCATGACAGGCATTCCCCTGCGCATCATGTTCCTTGACGTCCCACAGCGCTGACCAGGAGCCTATATCACTCCAACCTGCTTCAAGTGGCACAACAGCCGCCTGTTCAGTTCGCTCCATCACAGCATAATCGATGGAGTCTGATGGACAGGCCTTGAAGGCTTCCGCATCCAATCGCGTGAAGTCGAGATCTTGACTCGCGCCAGCCAGTGCCGCGCGACACGCCTCGACCATGGCTGGCTGGAAGCGCTCCAGTTCTTCCAGGTAGCGCTTGGCAGAAAAGAGGAACATCCCACTGTTCCAATAATAGCCACCTGAGACCAGGTAATCTTCAGCGGTATCGGTGTCGGGCTTCTCGACGAAGCGCTTGACGCGGAAACCGAAGTCATTGAGGCCTTCGCCACGCTGAATGTACCCATATCCAGTTTCAGCGTGAGTCGGTACGATCCCGAACGTGACCAAATGATTTCCCTCAGCCAATGTTTGCGCATGGCTGATACTTTCATGAAATTTCTCGACATCACGGATCAGGTGATCAGCCGCAAGTACCAGCAGTAGCGCATCCGGCTCTTCCGCTATGGCTTGCAGTGCGGCTACAGCAATAGCAGGTGCCGTATTGCGGCCTTCTGGTTCAAGCAATATACGGGCGTCAGATACCCCTTGCTGACGCACTTGCTCTGCGACCAGAAAACGGTGCTCTTCATTGCAGATCAGCAATGGGGCACGATGATCAAGGGGTTCAAGGCGCTTGAGTGTTTCCTGCAGCATGCTGCCTTCACCGGTGAGAGGCAGGAACTGCTTGGGATTCAATTGACGTGACAGTGGCCACAGCCGAGAGCCACTGCCCCCGGCCATGATGACGGGAGTAATCATGGTAATTCCTTTTGAAAATGTCAGAGTGTTACTGCTGGCAGGTAGGCGCGGGTATTGACATGCACTCTCTGGTCTTGTGCGATAGCGCCCGGTGGCCACCATTGGTAGCCACCGTGCTGCTGGCGAGGCAAGGTTGCGAGATCAATATCAATATTCAATTGATAAGCGAGCACTATATAGTGTGTCGAGATCTCGGCATCAAACATGCTATCGATGTAGAAATGTTGATAGACGCCGAGAAAGCACATGCTTGAAAGCGGTACCGATTGACCCAGCTCATCCTGAGTCAAACGCAGGGCAGTCGCGTCAAGAGTTTCTCCCTTGAGTATTCGCCCACCAGGGACGAACCAACTGCCCTGCGCCGGACGATTCAGCCGCTCTCCCAATAACCATTCGCCTTGAGGATTGGTAATTACAAAATCCATGGAGACAAGCGGTGTATGCGATACGATATGCCGAAAGTCATCACTGCTCAGCCAACCCTGAAGTGGTCCAATTGGAGCGGACACCCCGATAAGCCTCATAATAGAGGCGATGGAGGTGTTCATGACCAAGAAGACTCGACGTCGGTATTCCGATGAATTCAAGGCCGATGCGGTGAGCCTGGTGAGCGATCAGGGATATACCGTATCCGAGGCAGCTCGGCGCCTGGGAGTTGACCGTAGCTTGTTGGACCGTTGGTGCCGCAAGCAACGTCAACAGACTTCAGGCGCCTCGAGCCAACACGCGGATGATCGCGACGACGAGATCAAGATGCTCCGCGAAGAGGTTCGTAAGCTTCAGATTGAAAAGGATATTTTAAAAAAGGCGGCGGCCTTCTTCGCCAAAGAATCGAGCTGAGATATCAGTTCATCGAATCGGAGAAGGCCGCCTATCCAGTGGCCTTGCTGTGTCGGGTCATGCAGGTCAGCCGGAGTGGTTTCTATGACTGGCGACGGCGTGGCCCAGATGATCATCGCCAGGCCCTTCACCGTGAGGTCAGAGAGATCCACCGCCGGAAGCGAGGCAGCTACGGCAGCCGCCGCATCGCCAAAGAGCTGCAACGTCGTGGCTACGAGGTTGGCCGTTACCAGGCCCGGAGTCTGATGCGGGAAGCCGGCGTAGAAGCAAAGCAGCGGCGCCGCTGGCGTCATACGACCGACAGTGAGCACAGCCTCCCGGTGGCGCCCAACCTGCTCAACCGTCAGTTTTTGGTGTCGGAACCGAACCGGGCCTGGGTGGCCGATATCACGGCGATCTGGACGTTGGAAGGGTGGCTCTACTTGGCGGCAGTGCTCGATCTCCACGACCGGCAACTTGTTGGTTGGGCGATGGCAGACCACATGCGCACACAGTTGGTTCTGGACGCCTTGGAGATGGCCGTAGGGCGCCGGCAACCCAAGAGCAGATTGATCCACCACAGCGACCGCGGCAGCCAGTACGCGTCACATGACTACCGATCCACGCTGGATCGGCACGGGTTCCAGACCTCCATGAGCCGCAAGGGAAACTGCTGGGACAATGCTGTTATGGAGCGGTTCTTCGGCTCACTGAAAAGCGAGTGGCTGGCTGACCAGCGATATGGAACCCGCCAAGCAGCACGGCGAGATGTGATCGAATATATCGAGATGGAGTACAACAGCTGCCGACTCCACTCGACCTTAGGCTACCGAACGCCGAGGGATATTGAACTGGCTGCTGCGGCTTAAAAATGTGTCCGCTCTCACTTGACCAGAACACCCTGCGTGATAGCTGGCAACTCATGCATGAGGCTCAGCCACGGAAGCGATCCTGATTTTCGATAAACCAGCCATAGGCATCATCAAGCCCCTCTTCCAGGGTAATGCTTGCTTCCCATCCCAATGCCTTGAGGCGTGAAACATCCATCAACTTGCGAGGCGTGCCATCAGGCTTGCTGGCATCAAAGGTGAGTTCACCCTCAAACCCGATAACACGCTGCACTGTCTCTGCCAGCTCGCGGATGGTGCAATCAACACCAGTCCCCACATTGATATGAGACAGCATCGGTGAGGTATTGGCCTGATAGATGCTATCGTCGAGTTCCATGACGTGCACACTGGCCGCTGCCATATCATCGACATGCAGGAACTCACGCATCGGGGTGCCACTGCCCCAGACAACGACCTCTTTTTCCCCTTGCTGCTTGGCTTCATGGAAGCGACGCAGTAAGGCAGGAATCACATGAGAATTCTGTGGGTGGAAGTTGTCATGTGGACCATAAAGATTCGTCGGCATCACGCTGCGGTAGTCACGCCCGAACTGACGATTATAGCTCTCACAAAGCTTGATACCGGCGATCTTGGCGATGGCATACGGCTCGTTGGTAGGCTCCAGGGTGCCAGTAAGAAGCGCTTCTTCACGCATCGGCTGCTCAGCATGCTTGGGGTAAATGCAGGAAGACCCCAGGAAAAGCAGTTTGTCCACATCAGCCAGATGAGCAGCGTGAATGATGTTCGCTTCAATCATCAGGTTTTGATAGATGAAGTCAGCCGGATACGTGTTATTAGCTTGAATCCCGCCGACCTTGGCTGCTGCGAGGTAAACCTGATCAATGGCATGCGCCTTGAAATAAGCCTGCACTTGGGCTTGATCTAGCAGATCCAGCTCTTCGCGGCTAGCCGTCAGGATATTGCGGTATCCAAGCTTCTGGAGGTGACGCACGATGGCAGACCCCACCATACCGCGATGGCCTGCGACAAATACTGTCTGATCAAGATCGCGAGCCATGATCAACCCTCCACCGAAACCGGGATCTCGTAGCCATGCTCCTTGAGCAGAGCATGACGCTTGGCGACCTTGAGATCTTCCATCACCATTTCAGCACACATTTCTTCTACCGTGATTTCCGGCTCCCAGCCAAGCTTGGCTTTGGCCTTGGACGGATCACCCAGCAGCGTTTCGACTTCAGCGGGACGGAAGTAACGCGGATCAACACGCACAAGCACATCGCCAATCTTGAGAGCCGGTGCCTTATCGCCTTCGATGTGATCAACAATGGCTTGCTCGTCAACCCCTTCACCTTCAAAGCGCAAGGTGACACCCAGCTCCTGGGCACTCAGTCGAATGAAGTCACGAACTGAAATCTGCTTGCCTGTCGCAATAACGAAGTCTTCAGCTTCTTCCTGCTGAAGCATCATCCACTGCATGCGCACATAGTCCTTGGCATGCCCCCAGTCACGCAGGGCATCCATGTTACCCATGTACAGGCACTCTTCCAGGCCCTGCGCAATATTGGCGAGGCCACGAGTAATCTTGCGTGTTACGAAAGTCTCACCACGGCGCGGAGATTCGTGATTGAAGAGAATCCCGTTACAGGCGTACATGCCGTAGGACTCACGGTAGTTGACCGTAATCCAGTAAGCATACATCTTGGCAGCCGCATACGGAGAGCGCGGATAGAAAGGCGTAGTTTCGCGCTGCGGAACTTCCTGCACTTCACCGAAGAGTTCTGAGGTAGAAGCCTGGTAGAACTTGGTCTTCTTCTCCAGGCCCAGTAGACGAATCGCTTCCAAGATTCTCAGGGTACCCAGAGCATCGACATCAGCGGTGTACTCCGGTGATTCGAAGCTGACGGCAACATGAGATTGAGCGGCCAGATTATAGATTTCGTCCGGCTGCACCTCTTGAATGATACGCGTCAGATTGGAAGAATCCGAGAGATCGCCATAGTGTAGGACAAAGTTCTGGTTTTTAACATGCGGGTCCTGATAGATGTGATCCACACGTTGAGTATTGAATAGCGACGCACGGCGCTTGATACCATGCACCTCATACCCCTTTTCAAGCAAAAGTTCGGCAAGATAAGAACCGTCTTGTCCTGTCACGCCTGTGATCAATGCAACTTTTTTCATTTTAAACTTTTCCCAATTTTAACGATAGATTTTTTAAAGTCATTAATAAATGACAGCACAGCTAATCTTCCATAGAACAAGAAACTGTAAGGATACTTTCTGAAGAATTTTCTACTTCCATGCTCTCCATTATTAAATTCAAGCCTTAGATACGGTAGATATTTATTGATATATTCATCACTAACATTCAATTCGAACCTACTATCATATCTTATATGCGCTGTATCAAATGATAAAAATCTCCACTCATAATGACCTAGCAATAATTGCGTAGAAAACAAATCAAAGACAAAACTATGATTTTGTCCTTTAGCTCCACAATTAGTCGTTAGACTGACACGCGGATACACGAAGTATTTATCTTTATGGCACATATATCTTGCGAATTGTTTTTTCCAAGAACTACTAGGCCATCTAAGTATATATTCTGGAGTTACACCATCAATCTTAGTTTCAGAATCATTATGGATTAACCAGTCTTTAAAATCAAACCAATGTTTACTAGTCCAAGCTTGTCCCCAAGAAGAAGGGAATTGCATGAAGAAATTATCATATCCATCTATGACGGGATACAGTGGCTGCTTATCACTCTCTTTAACCATGTAAGAATAGAGGGAGACTCCGCAAATAGAGTCATCAGCTTTGTAGAAGTTTATTGCATCTTTTGTATATTGTAAGAAAAATGGGGATACTACAATATCTTCTTCTAGCATTATGAACATGTCATACTCGGAACCCAAATCACCACAACTTATGACATGTTTTTTTAAACCTAGATTTTGCTTGTGAAGTATTACTCTTTTATTACCATAGATCCACTCGAAGTCATGGGCAATATCTTTTATCGCATCTTGCGAAGCACTATGATCAATAGAGATCACGAGGTCAATTTCACTAACTATCTTCGAGTTTGCAATTGATTCTAATAGTCTATTTAATTCAAATGACCTATTAAAGGCCACTATAATAATCGCTTGTTTCATTACCCCACCTTAAAAATAAACTTATTAAATGATAACAAAACCACATATAACTCTGTAACTATTGCAATTACTGCTAACTGATTTATAACTTATGCCGAAATTCTTGATGTAATCCTTGAGGAATTAAGCGAGCTAAGCCATTGCCCAATCACAATACCAAAAAGAACACATTCGTATGAAATATAAAGATATCTACCATTTACAAACAATAAGAAGCAGAAAAAAGGCACGAAAGAAAGGCAAGCAATTTCTATATTACTAACATTAGAGCTATGCAAACATCTAAATAAAGATTTTAAACCAGCAGCTATTAAACCCAGTATGATAAATAGTCCTAGTACAAACCCGAATGTAATTAATAAGTTTATCAGCGAAATGTCATTAAAATCACCTGTTAAGCCTCTTGCTCTCATAATAAAGCCACTAGGCAACATGTCATAACTATATTCAAACAGGTAATAATGCATTTTATCGACTCTATCTGTATCCTGAGCCTTATCTAAATTACCTGAAAAGTATGGCAATACTCTATTTACAACTCTATAATAAGCAAAGATATCAAAATAGCTTTTCCCATACCAAAGAAACAGCAGAAATAAGCTTGTCGATGTAAATAGTAACGTTATAAATATCATCAATGAATTAATCAATATCTTAAACTTTCTTTTAATAATCATTAAGTATATAAAAGAAAAAATTGTAGATAGGATACCTGTAGCTATAACCAAGCGAAAGCCCGATAAAAATACTAATGGCATAAATATAATAGCTATCAGTAGAATCCTCTTCCAACTTTGACTACAAATTGCCAATGAAACAGTTAAATACAAAGCTATTACATTTACCGGGGCTATTCCACGCCAATCTTTCATAACTTCTTCAGAGACTTTTATCCCAATCAATTCACCTATTAACACTCCTATTAAAAAAGAAAAAATAATTTTTTCATTAATGTGTTTTACATATGGCCATAGGATAGCAGAAAAGGCTATTATAAAAAAAGGACGTGCAGAAGAAATTAACGGAATAAAACTAGACTCGTAAGCTCCTATTAATATATTTGTTATAAAAAAAACACAAATCCATACAATGCAAGTTAATTTTTTTATTCCGATTTGAAAATGGAACTTTTTATTAGATATAAAGATTGCACATGTTGCGAATATTAAAAAAAACGGTTCATAAATAAATACTGGTAAATTAAGTATGTCTATTTGTATTCTACTTATAAGCTGGCTAAAGAAAAGAAACCCAATGAAAAAAGAAACTATCTGAGAAAACCTATTAACCTCGCGCTTGTTATTAACACTACTACTAAACGTCATAGATTATTCACAACCATTTAATTTAATATCATTCGATTAAATAAATCAGTGAAAACTAAGCCATGTTTTCATCCGACGCATAAATCAAGCTATATAAATTTATACCATTCAGAATACCGATTCATATTTTCCTATACATTAACCTTGATTTATCTTAGTTAACTTGCTAGCCAGACTCTTAAATACTGCACTAAACGATACTTGAAACGAACACTTTAACAAACGTTTTGAACTAATCCAGGGAAGTTGTAAGCGTATGAATGTATTGGTTAGCTTTACCTCAGCATTTTCTTGAAAGCCTTCTTTTCTAACTAAATATAAACCTTCTCCTCTAATACCAAGCATCACACTCAATAAAGGATTCCCTAAATTAATATCATATGATGCGATTAAATGATTATTCTTATGGAACCTTCTTGTTAACACATACTCTTTATAAATATCTTTTTTGTTTTTAGCGCATGCTAAATCAAACTCTACATCAGAGAGCCTAATATTTAAATCTTTTAGCACCATACTATTGTCACGTATATCTAATTCAAGAAATGAATCGAAAATAGTAGAGCCATCTATCTCGCTAACATTATAACTACTAAGGATATTTCTGGTATTGGAAAAAGATACACCAATAATTCCGGACATATTAGTTCCAGTTTGCCCACCAGTGCATAGTGCTAACGACTGTTTAGGAACAAGTGAATAATAATCCTTATAGGTTAACCAAAAATTGAACAATTTTTTCCAAGAAGTATCTGGCCATTTTTTTACACGCTCTGGCAATCTATAATATTCGGATGCATTGTATTCATTTTCAAGCCAGGTTCGAAACTCATCCCATTTTTCTTTCCACCAAACTTGTCCCCAGCTTGAAACTGACTTGACATAATAGATATCCCCATTTACTTCATCTAAACTATTTTTAAAAGGGGCAAAGTCGTTATATTGAAAGTTATATAAAGATATAGACGCTACATTAACTTGAGATTTCGCTAACGGTATCGTTTGAACTAGATATTTGAACACATTTGGAGACAGTACTAAGTCATCCTCGAGCATGACAATAGTGTCATACTTATCAGTTAAGTCACCACACCTTAATATATGATTTTTTAATCCTAGCCTATCACCATGGATAATTATTTCATGTATTAAATGACTATAGCTATTTGCAGTATTTATAACCTCATCATTATTTCCGTCAATGGAAACAATCAGTTTTGGCCTTACTTTATTGAAAAAACAAACAGTTTCGAAACTCGACAACAAGCTGGCTAAATCTTTAGGACGGTTATATGCTGTTATAATGAAAACAGGCAAATCGTTTGTAATAGCGTCAATACTATTACGTGCTGGTTTATTATTGATGGCTACATTCACGTATTCCATTTACAATGAGCCTTCAATTAATTTAACGGACTCTTCTTTCCATTGACCTATTATTTCACCTACAATCCTATTACTACTAATATCATCATTGACTTTTTTTTGAGATTCATTGATCAATAATTCACTTGCAGCTTTATCGTCACCATACTCAATAACTATATCATTAGTACCAGTATATTTTTTATATTTTGAGATCAATGACTTATTCCTGACTATTGGTCTTTTATTATTTTGGAAAGAACGGCCATATATACCCGAAGCCTGATCGTAACTAGGATGATAGCAGCACCAAATAAAATTAGAAATATTATATAAATCATTTATCTCTTCATCGGTTAAATACTTATCGATTATTAAGACACCATAGCCTTTCAATTCTTCAGCTGCATCTTGGCAAGCTACATCCACTTTCCCAGCTACTACTATTTTTATTTTCTTAGCAAGACTAGGATCATATTTAACCATGCTATACAGGAACATAAAACCTTTTATAATGTTGACCGTTCCTATAAAACTTAAAACTTTCACGTTTTTATCGTCATGAATAAATAGATCGGAAAAAGCATCTCTTTTTGGTTTTACTATTCCAGTATCAATATCCCACAACTGTGGATCGTGTATCCAATTATTAGAAATTTTCACATATTCTGGGCATAAATCGTGCGGTATTATGCTTGTTATCGTTAGGCCTGGTAATTTGACAAGCCCTTGGAACAATAATCTTTTTACTTTATATATTAATTTATCGTCCAGAAAACATTGCTTTGGCCTCAAAAATATACCTACTGTACGAAGGCCAAGTAAAGCTCTAATTATCGATACCATTGTAAACCCAAAATAGTCATCGTCTATAGTAGCAAAAATAAGTTTTTTCGTTGTACATAGGCTGATGAACTTGGATCCGAATATTGGTCCGCTTTGTGGGATTAATTGAAACATATTTGAAAATAACGCCAAATAAGATCTTCTATGCCCTGACAAATTACTTACATGCACTATTCCTGTAGGAGACGCCTTCTTACCAAGCATGTTTTTCATATAAACCCTTTATATTTTATCGATATATAACTGTCAAATGAAAGACTAAAATCGATTCTTTAACAGCTATCGAATAAAAAAAATAGTAATATATCTTTACTACTTGTTAGTACAGACTTTAACAGCAAATAATACTATAACAACGTTTGAAAGCGTACTTATGGTGCTAAATATAGCTACAGACAATAAACCACTATTAAAGGCATAGAACCCTACTAATAAACCTACAGCTCTAGCTAAAATACTTACTATCTCGATTAATAGCAATCGCCTTTGTAGCTTTAAAACTGGTATAGCAGCTATACTAGGTTTATTTATAAAACCAGAGAATGACCATATGGCTAACCACTGCGCATATTCACCAGCCACATACCAGTTATTCCCAAAAATAGTACTAAATAAAGAAGGACCAAAGAGTATCACTATACCAAATGGAATAGCTCCAACTAATGCCATGATTAATGTAGCTTTGACAATTATATCTCTTGAGCTCTCTTTATTTTGTATAGCAGAAGTTATTCTAGGATAGAATACTGATGTGACTGCTTCGCCTATAAGAGTTGTCGGCAACCCGAGTATAGTTCTTGACAACGAATAATAGCCAGCTGATGCAGGTCCAATAAATGCAGTTAGCATTAATATTGGCATTCCGAAGGATATCGAGTTTAAAACAATCTGTGGAGTTCTATAAAAAATAAAATCGCGGTATAATCGTACTGTTTTTTTGTATAAAACCACACCACTTATATTATTTGGTATCCGTGAAAAAACCACGATCCTTTTATTATATATGGATAGCCAAAGATATATCGCATGTATTAAATTCCCTATAACTGATATAACAATCAAAGAGATTGCCGCCGGATATACCAATCCTAGTAATACTTTAGTAGAATTTATAAATACAGACTGCCATACAACAGCTTTCGCCTTTATTTTAAATATTTTTCTCCTATTAATCCATTGCGATAATAAGCTTACAACAGAAGCTATAAAAACAGCAAAAGATAATAAGCCCAAGCTGATTCTATCCAATCCCAAATCAAAATTTTCCGATAATTTTTCACCGAATATTATGGCAATACAAAGAATCAAAGAAGAAATAAAAAAAGATAAAAGCAGTACTGCGGAGCTTATTTTCCTTGCACTGAGGTCATATTTAGGTAGTACTATAGCTAATGGTAAACTAAGTGAAGCAATAGGATTTAATATTGTCTGTATTGCAACAAACACACCCAATATACCCAATACTTCGGGTGAATATAATCTTGTTACAATTGGTGATATTAAGATGCCAATAGCTTGTGCTCCGGCTGTTCCAGAGACTAGTATCAAGACGTTAATAAAAAACTTACTATTTTTTATATAACTAATGAGCTTCAATTAAATTTCCTAAGATAAATAGGTTTGCTTATACCTTTAGTTTTATCGACTACCAGTCCCTATTACAATCGTTTTAATAGTCCTTAATAATATTAGCAAATCGAGCCAAAAAGAGAAGTTTTTAATGTAATAAAAATCGTATTCTAACTTCTCTACCATACCATCAATTTCAGCTGCATACCCTTGTTCTACTTGTGCCCAACCTGTGATCCCAGGCCTAACAACATGCCGGTAGTGAAAGAAAGGTACATCTTTTTCATACCATTCAGTTAAATTCATTGACTCTGGACGCGGGCCAATCATGCTCATGTCCCCCTTCAAGACATTGAATAATTGCGGTAGTTCATCCAAGCGACACTTGCGAATGAAACGGCCCACACGCGTGATACGTGGATCACTACCTTCCTGGGTAAAGCCACTGCCCTTCATGTCGATATACATGCTACGGAACTTGTAGACCGTAAACGGACGGCAGTGGAAACCCATACGCGGCTGGCAGAACAGCGCCTTGCCCGGGCTATCCAGACGAATGGCAAGTGCCGTCAGCAGCATGACAGGGGCCAACAGCGGAATCAGAATCAAGGCCGCACAGATATCCATGCCGCGCTTGATGACTTCATAGTCTTCACGTGGCGTCAGGGAGCCGAATTCATTGGCATAGAGGTGATCCAGCAATACCTTGCCGGTGATCATTTCATGGGCCTGGGTGGCGTGATACACCGGAATACGGTGAATCGTGCAGTCGGCGAGGAAGCGTTGCCATTCTTCCGGGAGATCCGCACGCAAATCTGCGACAACCGCATCGATTCGCTTGAACCCGACCAGTGTCGGTTCCTTCATCGCATACCAGTACACTGATTTGCTGTGGTCGTCGCACAACGCCGGCGCCTTACCAAAGGGCACCACTGCCATGCGCTTGGTGGTCACCTTGCTGTCAACATAATAGAAGGCCCCACCGAAGACGATGGCCAGCACGAAGGAAATCCCGACCTGCAGACGTGACACCTCGACTTCCAGCACACCGCAGATGATGATGAGCAAGGTATAGGAAGCCGCAACTGTCGGAATGACGTAAGTGAAGGAGCGTGTCCCCGGCAGTTGGCAAAGACGATTGATCAGCGTCAAGGACAAGGTGAAGGCGGCGGCAGTGCCCAGAATCGCATTCCATTGTGCCAAGGTGGAGGTATTCCAGAAATCGAATCCCCAGCGGTACATGGCAGGCAGTACGACAACCAGCAGCACGCCAAAGAATGTCTGCAGGCGCTTGCTGGCAAGCAAGCGCTCGTAGTGCCGTGAATAGCGGCGTTGATGCTCCATGGTAGAGCTCACCTCTTTCATGTCTGGTTCCCTTCGAATTCAATATGACTGATGACGGAATACAACGGGATCATTTATAGCTGTAGTTGTAATAGCCATAATTCTCGCCATAGGCACCGGCGGCCTTGCGCTCCATGGCGTTGAGGATTCCACCTTTCACGGCAATCCCAGAAGCTGCCAGGCGCTTGAGAGAAACTTCCACTTCCTTGGGCGCGTTCACCTCGAAGCGTGAGACCAGCAGTGTCGTGCCCACATGCTTGCCGATGACAGCGGCATCGGTGACGGCAAGGATGGGCGGAGAATCGATGATGACCAAGTCATAGCGCTCGCTGACGGCGGCCAAGAAGTCCTGGAAACGTGCACTCAGCAGCAGCTCCGAGGGGTTGGGCGGCGCAATGCCACGCGCGACGTAGGAAAGTGTTTCAAGTGCGGAAACAGGGCGAATGACCTCTTCCAGTGATTTCTTGCCTGCCAGGTAGTCACTCAAACCACACTCGGAGCGCTCATCGAAGATAGAGTGCATGTGTCCCTTGCGCATGTCGGCATCCACTACCAGCACGCGTTGCCCGGCCTGGGCACAGACAGCCGCCAGGTTGGCCGCAATGAAACTCTTGCCGATCCCCGGGCTGGGGCCGGTGATCATCAGGGTGTTGGATGAGGATTCCAGCATGGCGAAGTGCACGCTGGTGCGTAAGCCACGCAAGGCCTCGATCGCGAGATCCGCAGGATTTCGCTCCGCCAGCAGTCCGTTGGGAATCTTGCGCGAATGCTTGTCTGTCGCGCGCTTCACCTTGCGGCTCAGCTTGCCCTGCTCATCCGAGAGCGGGATGGTGGCATACATCGGCAGGCCCAGCGCTTCCAGCTGGTCCGGCGATTCCACGCCACGCCGGAACGCCGCACGCAGCAGAATGATACCGACGGACAGCATGCCACCCAGCAGTGTCATGATGACCACGATCATGGCCTTCTTCGGCTTGACGGGCTGCGGCAAGATACCGGCATCGTCCAGGATGCGCACATTGCCCACCGTACTGGCCTTGGCGATCTCCATTTCCTGCACTTTATTCAGCAGCTGCACATAGATGGCCTGAGTCACTTCCACACTACGTGTCAGGCGCAACACTTCCTGCTGGGTTTCCGGAAGGTCCTTCACCTGAGCATTCAGCTTGTCCATCTCGCGCTTGAGCTGAGACTTCTTCTCGAGCAGTGCCGCGTAGGTGGGGTGGCTAGGCGTATAACGCTTGGCGATCTCGGCTTCGGTCAGTTCCAGCTGATTGACCTGGGCCTCCAGATTCACGATGCGCTCCAGCACTGACTGGGTCTCCAGTGAGAGATCCACACTGTCACGTGACGTCCTGAACGCATTCAGGCGCGATTCCGCCTCATCGAGCTGGGCACGCACCTTGGGTACCTGGTTATCGAGAAACTCGAGACTGTTGCGCGCCTCTTCACTCTGACGCTGAACATTCTGTGAATAATAGATATCCGCGATGGTATTCAGCGTGCGCTGTAGCTCACGCGGCTGCTCGCCCGTCATCGACCAGGAGAGAATGCCGGTCTCCTTGCCCTGCTCCGAGACGGAGAAGGAGTTACGCAGATTCTCGATCGCCTGCATGCGGCTGATGTGGGTCAGCTCGAATTCCGCGCCTGTAGCGGCATTCAAGGCAGTGACACGCAGATTCAGCTGACCATCGGCAAAGCTGTCCAGCTGATTGATGCGCCCCTTGCCCAGCAACTCACCGTCCTGGATCAGCTCGTAATGCGCATCATCAACGACACGCAGGGTAATGGTGCTACCCAGCATGGCGTCATCGACAGGCATCTCACTGACGCTGATGCTCTCCCCTGCCCAGGTACTTGCCCAACCCTGGGCGAAATCCGGGCGCTCCACCCCGCGACGCACAAGGAAATCTCCCAGCAGTGGCAGTCGCTTCGGCGTGACGGTGACATCCAGGTTGAGCAGGTCCACCGCGCGGCCGAGTACCATCCGCGAGCGGATGATCTCGATCTCGGACTGTGACGGCGGCTCCTTGCCCAGAATCGAATTGACGTCAGCCAATGGATTGGTCGAAGGGGCATCATCGATCTGGATCAGGGCATCCACCTTGTAGATGGGCGTCGCCAATAGCGCGTAGACCACCCCGATGACGGCAAAGAGGCCAGTGATCGCGATGATCCATTGCTTGTGATCGAGCAGGATGCCGAACAGGCGCCCCAGATCAATCGCATCGTCATCGTTGTCGCGAGTGGCAGGCGCTGGCATCGCCCCAGTGACCGTATGTTGCGGGGTCTGATTCATGAAACACCCTTCGAGTGCTGCGGCTCTCGTGAGAACCAGTGGTAGATGGTAATGAAGAGGGGGACAGGAGGATGACGCGGATCAATCATCACTGCGCAGGTCATCGAAATCACTGGCGGAACGCGTCACCTGATAGACGGCGGTCAGCGTCGGCAGCAATTGGTTGACGACACGGTTCCAGCGACTGAGCGGCGCGGCCGTGACGTAGACCACATCCGAAGGCTGAAGCATGAATTCCGCACCGATCACGAAGGCCGCCGAATCACGTGCATCCAGCTGGTAGACCGTCGCCAGCTTGCCAGTGCTGGTGTCCGCACGCCGCACGACGAAGATGCCCTTGGCATCTGCCTGGCCTTCATCGATACCGCCAGACTGTGCGATGGCATCCGTCAGCGAGATACGCGAATTGCCCATCGCCAGACTGCCCGGCAATTGCACCTCGCCCATCACGTAGACCTTCTGATTGCCCACATCCGGGATGTGCAGCACATCGCCGTCGCGCAGCAGACGGTTGTTGCTCAGCGCGCCATTCTGCAGCAGGTCATACAGCGAGAAGTGCTCATCACTGTCATCACGCGTCAGTACCACGTCGTGCCAGTTGGCCAGCGGTGACAGCCCGCCTGCCTGATTGACGGCATCGAGGATTGTCAGCGGCACATTGGTGATTGGCAGAATTCCCGGCGTTTGCACCTGGCCGGTGACATAGACCTTCTGGGACTTGAATGCCGCTACCTGCACATCGATCTGCGGTGACGCGATATAACCAGACAGGCGACGCTCGATGACGGTGCGCAATTCCTTGACCGTCAGTCCTGCCGCTTTGACGCGCCCGATGTAGGGATAAAAGATGGTGCCATCGCTGTGCACGCTGTTGCCGGATTCGATGGCGCTGCGTTCAGAGCCGGCAGGGATGGTCAGTTCGGGGTGATCGTAGACGATGATATTGAGCACATCACCGCGACCGATGCGGTAATCGTAATCGGCCAGCTGCTGTTCAAGCAGCGGATTGTCACGCTGGCCCTGGCCAGGACTGTCATTCAGGGCATCTACCATGCCGAAGGTGATCGGCTTGACCTCAAGCGCATCATCCAGCGGGGCCGTTTCTGCCTGATAGTCCATATCGCCACCGGGAGCGAAAGCACAGCCCGTGGTAGACAGCACGGCAATCAACAGCGCGGTGGTCATTGCCAGGCGGGGGCGCGGCGACAGCGCACAGCCCTTGCCAAACATGGTGACCTTGATCATGTAAAACCCCCGAAAACTGCAAGATGGAATGGACAGCCTCATGCTGCCCTGAAAGAGAAGGTGTCGTGGTCAGGCCGCGACGTAGTCAATCGAAAGTCGTCAAACGAAAATAGGCTCAGCAGCCCAACCCCGACGTGTCAGTCAGGGTGAAGAGACAGAATGTAGAGAAAGGATGCGCTGGGTGAATCTCGAGGACAGCCAGAGAGCTGTCTGATGTTGGCCTGCATTGCGCAAGGCCTGTGACAAGTCTCTCCATCCCAATCGCTTATCGTGAGCGCGACCTGAATTTGGGCACGCTACCGCCCCAGGGTGGTTGACGGCGCATCCCTGAGGCCCTGACGTGAAGATATTGATGTCTTCCAGCTTATGTCGCGCCTGGCTACCTGTTTCCCTGGCGGCATCAATCTTTACTGATGCACGAAATCCTTGCTGCGAGTGGCAACCCGAATTCAAGGCAGGATCATTCCCCTTGAGGAAAATCCGACGCTCTGAACTCGTGGACAGATATCGAGCATAAAATTTAATTAGCTAATACTTAACAATCAGGAAAGTAATCCCGAAACACAAGACGCAACAAGCCCTAGCTGTAGGGTGCCGGATGATCGGATTTCACAACGAAGCTATCCTTTGTTAGCCTCTCGTGAGCTCATCAAGCAATTGATTCAGGAAAAGCTTCATGGACATCAAGCTGCATAAGCAAGCGACGACGACACCGAAAATCCGTGCCGACATCCAAGCAGCTCCTTCGAGCATGACGAACAAAGATCTCGCTCGTCAGTTCGGGGTCAGCGTCTCAACTATACAGCGCTGGCGCTATCGTGATGATGTCCTGGATCGCTCCCACACACGTCATAACCTACTCGCGACTCTGACCTCAGAACAGGAAGAGATCGTCATTGCCGCTCGTGAACTGCTTCGCTTGGGGCTCGATGATCTACTTGTCGTTGCTCGGGAATTCCTGAACCCCAATCTGTCGCGTTCCGCGCTTCAGCGCATGCTCAAACGACGTGATGTACCGACTCTCGCCAAGCTGGCGCGTCAAGATGCGAAGGAGGACGAGAAGCCCAAGCATCGGCCTTTCAAGGATTATGAGCCCGGGTATGTGCACATTGATATCAAGCACCTGCCCCAAATGCCTGACGAAGATCAGAAGCGTTATCTCTACGTCGCGATTGATCGTGCCACTCGGTGGGTGTATCTGGAGGTCAGATCAAGTCAATCTGCAAAGGACGCCCAGGCGTTCATGAAGCGTGTGGAAGAGGAGGCTCCCTTCACGATTCGAACCGTGCTCACGGACAATGGTAAATCCTTTACCGATCGCTTCACCGTGGGTGGCGAACGTAAGCCCAGTGGAAATCATCTTTTCGATCAGGAATGTCAGAACCATGGTATTGAGCATCGATTGATCAGGCCAGGCAGACCCCAAACGAACGGGATGGTGGAGCGCTTCAATGGGCGTATCAGCGATGTTCTGGCGACTCGGCGTTATGACTCAAGTGAGGATTTAGAACAGACACTCGAGCGTTATTGCTGGCTCTATAACCACCACATTCCTCAGAAGGCACTACACCACAAAGCGCCTATAGCAGCAATGAAGGAGTGGCAGGTCGAACGACCTGAGCTGTTTACGCAAGCTATAGTCAATCAGACGGAACCCGACACCTAGCAGTGCAATCGTCTTGTAGATCGCCAGTGCTATCAGATGAGGACTTGTTTTTTGTTCAAATGAGTACAGGATTCAGGTTTCGGTCTAATAAGACTTGTACAACCCTATCGACTCATACTGCCTGGACGGGACCAGTCACCACGAATCAAACGGCAGACAAGCCATGACAGCCTGTAACCGACACTGCTGAGGAGAGAATCTATCGGACTTTGGTAGAGACACCAGCACCGCAAGCGCAAGATCCTTCCTGCGTGTCGTCAACACGGCATGTCATTCAACCGGTGACTCATCCTATCTGTGTCGCAAAAAAGAAACACAGCCTTTTCAATAAGGGACGCATGATACTGCATTCTGGGACTCTCGTTCCACCCTTTATTCATATTCTTCCGCCACCCGCCATGGCGAGAAAACGAGAAAATACCACCCAAGTTACTGATAACACGCGCATTATACGGGCGGTTGCGCGCTTGGAGCCGCATTCCACGCTTGCAGATCATGAATCAGTGCGTAGCCAAAAGACGACACGGGCTATGTTCAAGGACAGCCGGATTACAATTCACACCAAAACTTGAACAATATGGTTACACAAAGCATTAGCCTTGCAGTAAGTAATTGACTAGACAAACCATAAAAAACTAATTTATCAGTACGAAAAGAACTTGCAGGTCATGGCAATGAGTTTCACGTGGCTGGATTCAAACACAAGCGCTCACATACCCGATCGCCTGAATTTTCACCAGCTATCACATTTTGCAATTAGTGTTGTTAACCCGCTGCCATTCCCGTCAAGCGTAGTGACGCGATCATCATATTCGATGGTTGTTTACGGTTAGATGTCAGTCGACCAACAACGTGAACTCTGTTAATTTTCACAATATTCGCGTATTGAAATCTGCCTCACGAGGCGATAGAACGTTGTGCACGACAATTCTCCAACACCTTCTATTGTTTCTCGATAAGAATCAATCGACCAACAAACCATCAGCGCCTGTGCCAACACAGAGAGCGTGAGAATTTCCTACACGGGAAGACAAGGGAACGCACATGAAACGTACTGCTACAACATTGGTCATCGCGGGACTGACCTTATCCCCTTTGGTTGCCGGGATAGCCCGTGCCGAAAGTGAAGCACCTGCTCAGACAGGTTCGGCACCTTCCAGCACAGGCGCTTCCAGCACAGGAAGCAGCAGTACTGGTGGTGCAGCAGCAGGTGCCGGCGCCGCTGGTGGCATGGCCGCTGGCACCATTGCAGCTGTCGCCGCTGGCCTGGCGGCGGCGGTTGGTGTCGCTGCCACTGTCGCCTCTGGGGGTGACGGCAGCAGTGGCGGTAGCACTGGCGGCGACGGCGGTACTGATCCGGGCGATGGTGGCGACGGCGGAACTGATCCGGGTGATGGTGGCGACGGCGGAACTGATCCGGGTGACGGTGGCGATGGCGGTACTGATCCGGGTGATGGTGGCGATGGCGGTACTGATCCGGGTGATGGTGGCGATGGCGGTACTGATCCGGGCGATGGTGGCGACGGTGGTACTGATCCGGGCGATGGTGGCGACGGCGGCACTGACCCGGGCGATGGTGGCGACGGCGGCACTGATCCGGGCGATGGTGGCGACGGTGGCACTGACCCGGGCGATGGTGGCGACGGCGGTACTGATCCGGGTGACGGTGGCGACGGCGGCACTGATCCAGGCGATGGTGGCGACGGCGGTACTGATCCGGGTGACGGTGGCGACGGCGGTACTGACCCGGGCGATGGTGGCGACGGCGGTACTGATCCGGGCGATGGTGGCGACGGCGGCACTGATCCGGGCGATGGTGGCGACGGCGGCACTGATCCGGGCGATGGTGGCGACGGCGGCACTGATCCGGGTGACGGCGGCGACGGCGGTACTGATCCGGACGATGGCACGGATCCGGGTGACGGCGACGGCACGACTGGGACTACTGGCACGACTGGGACTACTGGCACGACTGGCACGACTGGGACTACCGGGACGACCGGCACGACCGGTACCACAGGCTCTACCGGCACGACCGATCCCGATGACGGCAGTGACCCCGATGAAGGCGGCGAACCAGGTGATGGCGACGGTACAACGGGCACGACAGGCACCACCGGTACCACTGGCACAACGGGTACGACCGGAACGACTGGCACCACAGGGTCTACCGGTACGACTGGCACCACCGGCACCACAGGTACCTTCTGATCACCATGAAGCCGACATCCATCACGATGGGGGGCCGCCTGGCGGCCCCTTTGCTTGTGTCCGGCGCCTTGATGCTTGGGGGCTGCTCCGCGCTTGAGCAGGGGCAGCTGGGGCAGACGGCCAGCGCAATACTCGGCAGCGATCAGTTCGATGCCGAGCGTGCGCGCGCCCTGCCCTATGCCACACTGCGCTTCAGCTATGACGGCAACACCGGGATGGTGGTGCTGGCGTCTCTGGAGACGGCGACCCGCAACGACATGGACGCAACGGACGCGACCTATCAGCAAGAACACACAGGGTTGACACCACTGGCAACCCTGTCCTCTTCCGCCACGCCTGTTGAATCGAAGGCAAGCCAGCCTTCGAGCACGACAGAGCTGGCACGTTTCGAAACTGCAGATCATGCCTTCGTGCGTCTGGAGAATGGCTGGCTGAGCGGTACCGCCGGCTTCGACACCGACCTGCTGGACATGCGACGCGACGCATCACTGGCCACGCTGATGTCAGCGCTGGAAAAGGGTGAACCCACACCCAGCTACGCGATTCACTCACGCTGGCAACGCGCTGATGGCATAGAGGGCTATGCCCAGGGTCAGGCCAGCTGGCAATGCGCGCCCCCCTCCGTGCAGGCCTTGCCGTTGGGTGATCAGACAGTGGCTCAGTGTGAGGAAAACATCCTCTGGCAAGATGGCTCGCGTAGCGTCAATCGCTATGCGGTTGCTGCTGTGATTGATCCCTCCGCGACTGATGCCAATGCGGCACCAAGAATCTGGGCGGCGGATGTTCAACCCTGGCCGGATTCCAATTACTGGAGCTGGGAGGTGGCGCGTGGCTGGTGGTAAGTGCCAAGAATTTTTCTTTCAGCGCCAGGATCATGTCGCCCTGCCTGCACGAATCGGCGATGTGTCTCTGATCCATCGTGGTGTCGCTTCTCTTGTCCGCCGAGGTGCCGTGAAACGCTATCTGCATGAACGTCTGAAGGCCGCCCTTGGCGTAGCGGTGCTCGCATCGACTTGCGGTGTACTCCTGTTGCCTGGCGCAGCGCTGGCCAGCGAGACTCCGGCAGCATCGTCAGGCTTATCTCAAGACCTGGAGGCCAGTGCCCAGACACTGACCATCAGTGAGGCGCTATCGCGCCAGCTCGGCGTGCTGACCAATGCCAACGGTATCGAGTGGCCGCATACGTTCGTGGCCACCCAGCAGACACGCGACAGGACACGTCAGCTAGGGCGCCGACTGTTCTTCGAGCTGCGTCAATTGAGCTCGCAGGCCGTCTTTGATGATCGACTGTCGGCTCAAGGGCTCAAGCACTGGATGCGCATTATCGGTCGCACGCCGGTCGAGGGACGGCAGGTCGGGCGGATCGATCCCATCGCTCTGTGGCGCTTTCCGCGCCTGGACATCCCGCTCACGACGGGCGACTGGATAGGCCAATGCCAGACAGAGACACGCATTCAGCTCTGGAGTGCCGTTGGCGTGCGCCAGCTGGACTGGCGCCCCGGCCTGACGCTGCATGATGCCATCGCTGGCCTACCGGGCGCGCAGGCAGACTCGGAACACGCCAGCGTCATCACGCTGGGCGGGAGAATCATCGTCCGCGGCATCAGCTCCTGGAATGACCAGCCCTATACGCTGGCGCCGGGTGACCGTGTCGTGGTCAACATGCCGCGTATCTCGGCGGCAGCCGCCTGGGTCAATCGCAGCCTGCCCGAGTGGTTGAGTCTGCAATGGCCAGGCAAGGAGTGCCGCAGCGTGGATGCCATCACCGGTGAACCCCAGCAGCGCGATTATCTGCAGGTAGCGCGGCAATACGCTGAGAGTGATGGCAGTGACGACGGTGATGACACGAACAGTGGCTCGCACCCTCAGGGCGAGACTCGATGAGCGACGCGACAATGACACAGCAGGATGCCTCGTGCTCAGGCAGGCAAAGGATGGCAGCAGACAGCATGGATCATTCGCACTTCACTTCCATGGCGCCGCCGCGTGCCCGGCTCACTCCCTTGACGCGCGCCATCCGGCAACTGGCCATGCTCACTGCGGGCCTGCTGCTGGCCCCGATGAGCTACGCCGGCCTGCTGGATGGTTCGCAGCCGATCGAGACACGTCTCAGCGGCTTGGGGCATGGGCAATCGGATTTCGGCGGTGTCGGTCTGATGCAGACCCCGACCGCGCGCATGCAGAAGCCGGGCAGCATTCACTTCTCCTATAGCCAGGTCGAACCGTATCAGCGCTATAACGTCAGCCTACAGCCGCTCGACTGGCTGGAGGTCGGCTTCCGCTACACGGAAGTCACCAACCGCCTGTATGGCGAAGCCATCGCCGGTGACCGCGACTACCTGGACAAGGGGGTCGACGCCAAGTTCCGTCTTTGGGAAGAGAGCCGTTATCTGCCTGAAGTCGCGGTCGGCCTGCGTGACATGGGCGGTACCAGCCTGTTCGGCAGTGAATACCTGGTGGCCAGCAAGCGCTGGTATGATCTCGACTTCACGCTGGGCCTAGGCTGGGGCTATCTCGGCTCACGCGGTGATATCAGCAATCCGCTCGGCTGGGTGCGTGACAGCTACAACGACCGCCCCGGCCGCGGCGAGACCGGCGGCGATCAGGGCGGTGAGTTCTCCCTCAACAGCCTGTTCAAGGGCGATGTCGGTATCTTTGGCGGCGTGGAATGGCAGACACCGTGGGACCCGCTGGTGTTGATGGCAGAGCTTGACGGCAATGACTATCAGAGCGAGCCGCAGGACAACGATCAAGAGCAGGACAGCCCGATCAACCTGGGCGCCCGCCTGAGCGTAACCGACAACCTGACCGTCAAGGCCGGCTGGGAACGTGGCAATACCGCGATGCTCGGCGTCAACTTCGGGGTGGATCTCGCCGGGCTTTCGCAGGCCAAGCTGGATAGCCCGCCGGAGCGCCTGAATGCCGAGGCCCCAACGCGCAACCAGGTCAGCTGGCCTGAGCTCTCCCGCGAGATCCAGGCGCAATCCGGCATTCGTGTCGATAGCCTGTCCCGCGAGGGCACGGCGCTGATCGTGAGCGGTGAGAGTACGCGTTTCCGCTCCACCGCTCAGGCCGAAGGCCGTGCCAACCGCGTGCTGCACAACCGGCTGGATGACTATTTCGAGAGCTTCCACTACCGCCTGCGTTCTGGCGGCCTGGACACGCGCGAAGATGTCCATTCCCGCGCCGATGTCGTCAGCGCCGGACACGATGCGCGCCAGCAGCTGCGCTATACCCACAGCGTCTATGCGTTGGCGGCCACCGAGCCGACCGATGCGGATGGCGGAGGTGCGGCCCGCTACAGCGGTGAAAAGGTGCTGCTCGAGAATCCTGATGATCGCTGGAGTGCCGGCTTCTCGCCTGGCCTCAACCAGAACATCGGCGGCCCGGATGGCTATCTGTATCAGGCCTATCTGCGCGGCTCCGCTGCCTGGCGTACAGATCGTCACGGCTGGCTCTCCGGTTCGGCGCAGCTGACCCTGTTCGACAACTTCGACAAGTTCGATTACATCTCGGACTCCAATCTGCCCAGGGTTCGCTCCTATATCGGTCGCTATATCGAAGAGACCGACGTCGGTATCGACAATCTGCAGTACACCCGCACTCACCAGTTCGGTCGCGATTGGTACGGCATGGCCTACGGCGGCATTCTGGAGATGATGTATGCCGGTGTCGGCGCCGAGGTGCTCTATCGCCCGTTGGGCTCGCCACTGGCCTACGGGGTCGATGTGAACTGGGTCAAGCAGCGCGAGTTCGATCAGCAGTTCGGCCTGCGCGATTACTCGACCACCACTGGCCATGCCAGCATCTACTGGGACACCGGCTATGAAGACGTGTTGGCCAAGGCCAGCTTCGGCCGCTATCTGGCAGAAGATGTCGGCATGACGCTGGATGTCTCACGCGGCTTCGCCAACGGCGCACGCATGGGTGCCTGGGCCACCTTCACCGATGCCGGCGACGACTTCGGCGAGGGTAGCTTCGACAAGGGCCTCTATATCGTGTTGCCGCTGGATGCCTTCTTCATGCACTCCAGCCGCGACACTGTCGGCCTGGCCTGGAACCCGCTGACCCGTGATGGTGGCGCTCGCCTCAACCGCAAGTTCAGCCTGTATGACATGACCAGCTATCGCGACATGGATGACTACTGGCGCGGCTTCGCTTCCCAGGTCTGGAAGTGAACGACGCCATGAGATGGTCCTTGCCGCGAGGCGGTCTACGTGATGAGCTGATCCATGTAATGAACTGATCTACGTAGTGAACAGATCGACGTAATGAACTGATCGACGCAATAGAGCAATAGCCGCACCAACGAGAAGGCCCCGATCCAGAGGATCGGGGCCTTCTTTCGTGTCCGCTGCACAGACAACTGAGCAGCTTGCAAGCTACAGGCTCAAGTCATCCGCTCAGCGCTTGGTGAAGTTGTTGCGCACCAGGTCGACCACATCATCCATGCGGCCATTGAGCACCGCCTTGGCGGAGTAGAGCGCGGTGGAGGCGACCTGCCCGGCTTCGATGTGCGGCGGCATCACCAGCTCCATGCGATTGACCTTGACCTCCAGCACCCCGGGGCCGTCCTGGGCCAGCAGGCTCTGCACTGCCTCATCCAGCTCGTGCTTCTCCTCGACACGCCGTCCCCACAGCCCCATGGACTGGGCGACCAGCGAGAAGTCGGGGTTCTCGAGTTCGGTGTAGGTATCCAGGATGCCCTCGACCTTCTGCTCCAGCTCCACGAAGCCCAGCGTGCTGTTGTTGAAGATGACGATCTTGAGCGGAATCTTCTCCTGCTTGAGAGTCAGCAGGTCCCCCATCAGCATCGACAGACCACCATCACCGCACATGGCGATCACCTGACGTTCAGGGTAGGCCTTCTGGATGCCGATGCCCTGAGGGTAGGCATTGGCCATGGTGCCATGCATCAGACTTGGCAGCGTGCGGCGCTTGCCGTTGGCGCGGATATGACGCAGGCACCACACCATGGGGCTGCCGCCATCGGCGGTGAAGACAGCGTCCTCACTGGCATGGCGGTCCAGCGCCAGGGTCAGCTCCTGCGGGTGAATCAGATGCTCATCGTCGGAGGTGACGGCGGCCTCGTCGCGTGCCTCGAGATATTTCTTGCGGCAGCTGTCCAGCCAGCCACTGTCATCACGCGGGTCCACGCGGGTTAGCAGCGCGTCGCAGGTGTCCTTGACGCTACCGACGACACCGAGATTCACCGGATGACGGATACCGATCTTGCCGGGGTCGAGATCAACCTGAATCACGGTAGCCTTGTCCGGATAGAACTGGGACCAGGCAAAGCTGCAGCCCAGCAGCAGCAAGGTGTCACATTCCGCGACGGCCTCGTAGCCGCCCTGCAGGCCGAACACGCCGGTCATGCCGACTTCGAGTTCATTGTTGGGCTCGATGAAGTCCTTGGCACGCGACGTCCACGCCACCGGCGCCTTGAGGCGACGTGCCAATGCCAGCACTTCTTCCTGCGCATCCTGACAGCCGACCCCAGCGTAGATCGACACCTTGCCCGGCTGATTGAGCGCCTCGGCGACGGCGGCCAGCTCCTGCTCACTCGGACGGATCGCCGGCGAGAAGCGGTGGGCGCGCCAGGGCAGCGAGGCCTTCGGCTTCTGCGGGAATAGATCCCCCGGGACGATCAGCACCGCGACCCCACCTTCCGCCAGCGCCTTCTGCGCCGCGATGGCCACCATGCGGCGAGCATTCTCAGGATTGGTCAGGTATTCACAGAACACGCTGTACTGGGAGTAAAGCGCCTTCTGGTCCACATCCTGCGGGAAGCCCACGCCCATCTCGGCGGTATCGATCTGCGAGGCGATGAACACCACCGGTGCGCCATTGCGATGCGATTCGATCAGACCATTGAGAAAGTGGGTGCTCCCCGGGCCACAGGTGCCGGCACAGCAGGTCAGCTCCCCGCTGATGAAGGACTCGCCCCCTGCCGCGAAGCCGGCCACCTCCTCATGCCGCACATGCACCCACTCCATCTCGGATCGCCGGATGGCGTCGGTGAAGTGGTTGATGGTGTCACCCACGATGCCGTAGCAACGCTTGGCGCCGGCCTCGAGCAGTGAATCGACGATGACCTCGGAGACGGATGCTGAGGAAGATGGGGTTAGTGCCATGGAGGTGCTTTCCTTTTCCGGTGAACTTTCGGGTCAGGATGAGCAATGCATTCACTCATTCGAATAAACAGTAAACAAGACGTTGGGATGACCCGAGGAATTGCAATGGTGAGGACACAATGCACAAGTGGCACACGGCGTTGCGTGGGCCGTAGCATGAGCCTGAGCCCACCGAACCACGACAGCCTGATCACGTCAGGCAGAATGTGTAGACAGAGTGAATGGATAGAATGCATAGACAGGGTATGCATGCAAACCAGAGAGCAACACTGGAGAAAGCGATGCAGGAACAAGCGGGAATACTCGAGAGGCTGGGATTGCAGTTGCCAATCATTCAGGCCCCGATGGCAGGCGTCTCGACGCCTCGTCTGGCAGCCGAGGTATCGAAGGCTGGTGGGCTGGGCTCCATCGGGCTAGGTGCTACGAACGCCGATGGCGCCCGCCGCATGATCACTGAACTGCGAGCGCTGACCGACAGTCCCTTCAACGTCAATGTCTTCGTGCACTCGGCCCCGACACATGACAGTGCTCGCGAGAGCGCCTGGCGAAAGTGGCTGTCGCCGCGCTTCCAGGCCTTCGAGGCAACGCCGCCTGACAGACTCGATACTCTCTATACCAGCTTTGCCGATGATCCCGACATGCAGGCAATGTTGCTGGAGACTCGCCCGCCGGTGGTCAGCTTTCACTTCGGCCTGCCCTCACGCGACATCATCCGCGCCCTCAAGGAATCAGGCATCTGGCTGATGGCGACAGCCACCAACCTGGAGGAAACCCACGCCATCGAGCAAGCCGGCCTGGACGCCATCGTGGCGCAAGGGTTCGAAGCGGGAGGTCATCGCGGCATGTTTGATCCAAAAGCCGCGGATAACCAGCTGAGCACTGCCGCCCTGACAAGACAACTGGTAGACGCCACGCACCTGCCGATCATTGCTGCAGGCGGCATCATGACTGGTGAGGCCATCGCCACCGCCCTTGCGGGTGGTGCCGTGGCAGCCCAACTCGGCACCGCCTTCATCGCCTGCCCGGAATCCAGCGCCGATGCCGCCTATCGGGACGCACTCACAGGGCCGGCAGCGCATGATATCCGCATGACCTCGATCGTCTCGGGTCGCCCCGCGCGCATTCTCGCCAATCGATTCATCAGCCTGATGGAAGACCCATCATGTCCCACACCACCGGACTACCCTCTGACCTACGCTGCTGGCAAGGCGCTCAACACCGCCGCCAGATCGCAGGGCGTGACCGGTTTCGGGGCCCAGTGGGCGGGCCAGGGCGCCCCACTTTCCAGAGCGATGCCAGCGAAAGAGCTGATGAAGGTATTGGCTGATGAATGGCAGAACGCGTGTACTCATGATGCATCATGACAGCGCCGCGCGAGGCTCAGAACCCACTTTCACGTATCAGCACGCTAGCCGCATGCCGAAATATCGCGCCGGCCAGACTTTCAGCAGGGCCTTCCACTGATACCTTCCCGTAAACTTGCCAGTCGCGCACTGGCGCATCGTGATCTGGCACCATTGTGACTCGATAGATTCCGTCTTCAAGACTTAGGCTACCCGAATTCTGCCCGCGCCGGCGCTCTTCCACTGGAAGCGGGCCACCATAGCGACTGGCAAGCCCGGGATAGGCCAGACGCTCGGTCCCGATATTATCAATGCTGCGCACATGCAGTGCTACGCTGTCGTGACTGCCATCATCTGGAATGAATAGCGCTTCGCTACCGGGTATCACGCGCTCCAGGTCCTGCTCACGCACAAAGGCGTGGACCCTTCGGGAGCGCTGACTTACCAGATCGGCCAATTGCTGTCTCGAATCCAACCACTGGCCCTCGTGGAGCGCTTCGGGCATATCGATACGCCCTGCTATCGGTGCACGCATCACCAGTGAGTGCGCACGTGACTCCAGACCACTGATCTGCGCCTCAAGCTCAGCGAGCCGGTTACGCAATACTCCTTGCTGTGCCAGATCTTCCGCAGAACCAGCACGACGCGCCAGACGCGCCTTGACCGCCTGCAATTGACGCCTCGATTGTGCCAGATTCATCTCGATTTCTGGCTGCTCCAGTTCGTAGAGTACCTGTCCAGCCCGGACACTTTCATCCTGAAGGACGTACTGCTGCTTGAGTCTGGCCGGCTCAGGCGGAAAGAGCGCAACATGTGCATCAGCCTCAAGCACGGCAGGCAACGTGACCCTCCCCTGCCAAGGAATGAACAACAGCCCGAGCACCAGGCAACCTGCTATACAGGTCAGTACGGTTCGGGGATTCCACGGGATGCGACGGCTACTCACTTCGCGTATCTCATTCATGATAGGGCGCAGGATGAACCAATAGATCTCGACCACGAACAGCAGGATACCCAGCACCTTGAAAGCAAAGTGATAGACCAGCAACGCGATACCGAGAAAGAGAAAGAAACGATAGACCCAGGTACCAATGGAATACAGCACCAACAAGTGCCTGCGACGCTGGGTAAAGGCTTCAGGGGGCGACTCGCCAAAGCCGAACAACCTTTCACGCAACCACCATCGAGTGATGGCAAAAGCGCGTGGCTGAAGATTGCGTATCCCCCACAAGTCACTCAGCGCATGGTAGCCATCAAAGCGCATGAAGGGGCTCAGGTTGACCAGTAGTGACGTCATCCAACTGGTAGTCGCCAGGAAGAAGGCTGCCTGGCGCAAAGGCCCTTCCGGCAGAAACCCCCAACAGACCGTCGCCAACACCGCGATGGAGAGCTCTGTCATGACACCTGCCATGGCAACTCTCAGACGGTCACGGTCGTTCTCCAAGCGCCAGGTATCCGTGGCATCGGTATAGAGCATGGGAAACATGACGAGAAACGCGACCCCCATGGTAGGGACTCGACAACCATAGTGCTTGGCTACCAGGGCATGCCCCAATTCATGGGCAGACTTGACGACCATCAGCGCCAGTGCATACCAAAGAACCCCTTCCCATGACAGGAATCTCAGCAGCGTGCCAACGAAGTCAGACCACTGCCTCACGACGAAATATCCGCCAATCAAAGCGAGACAAAGAAGAAGGATGCGTGCTGGCCGGCTGACCAATCGCCGAGCAGCAGGCAACAGGCCTTCCAGATAACGATCAGGCCGCACTAGCGGCACCCGGAAGAACAAGTAGTGATGCAATAACCAGTTGACACCCGTGGACTTGCGACCTGCATCGGCATCACTAAGCCGTTGATGGTCCTGTGCTGTCTTGGCCACCACTAGATGATTGGCTTCGACGAATCGCACCAACCCTTCCACATCACTCAGCTCAACGACAGCACCTTCGGCACGCGCACGAGCCGCCAACTCCTCCTGCGTAGAACAGTGTCGCCACAACCTGATAAGGCGCAAACCTCCAAGGTGGAGGTGAAAGTACCCCCCACGGAGAGGATCAAACAGCGTCCACATGGGAGCGCCATCGGTATCCGGTGCACTGCGATTCAAGCGAAGGTCCGCTCGCAGCTCTGGCAAAGGATGCTCTGCGGCTGGTGGTTGCTCCGGGAGCAGATGGCTTGGCGGAATCTCTCCGGTATGCATCTCCTATACCCCCAGGGCCTGGCGCAGTCCAGCCAGAGGACGGCGGAACAGATAATAAGCCAGAGGAACGCGCTCACCACTGACACGCGCGGTTCCGCGCAAGCCGATTCTCAAGAAATCCGGGGACTCATCGAGGGCTGCAGAGACGTGATAGACAAGCTGGTCACGCCCATTGAGCACAGGTTTGTAGCTGACACGCTCTACCTGCCCTTCTATTGGCGACAGTGGGCGCGAATCGAGAAACAGTGTGACGGGGGCGCCCTCGAAGAGCACCAAGGCATCTTCGACCGGCAGCTCGATACTCACTTTACGTTCGTCAGGGTCGGCCAGCTGCATGATGCGCTCCCCCGTGCGCACCGGTCGCCCGGCCCACTCGTTGGGATCATCAAAGATGGCCAATCCAGCCTCGTCGGCTTTTAATACCACTTGCCCAAGCTGAGTCTCGGCATAGCTGCGTTGCACCTGCCTCAGATCACGCTCAGCACTAAGTGCGGCCATGCTGGCACGCGACTTGGCATCGCGAAAGGCTTCCTGTCGCGCCTGCTCAAAGCGAGCCTGCGCAACATTGAGAGCCTGATCAGCCACCTTGAATCTGGCCTTGGCCTCAATATCCTGCAACTTGACCAACGGCTGACCTGCCTCGACACGAGCATTGGGCTCAACCAGGACCCGGTCCACGACACCATCCATCGGTGCTGACACGACCAAAGGCGCTCTCGCGACCAATTCGGCGGGCGCTAACGCAGATAGACGAACAGGCAAGCACAGGATCATAAGGATCAGTAAAAGGGAGCCCCACCAGAAGCGTGATGAAGTGAACCAGTGACGCAATCGTCCTCGCTTGCGCACTTCCACGAAGGCATGTGCGGCATGCCCGGTCACCTCGCCAAGATGAGCAGCCAGATTCATCGCTCCTGCAGTCCAGGGCTCTTCACGAGCCAGCAGCAACCACGAAGCTGTGCCTTCCCGTGTATCCAGAGGCACCAGCAATACCTGGCCTGGGCATACCTCTGGCCAGGTATCCTTCGCCCAATCATCCATTGCGTGGCTGTCGAGCACATACGGCTCAGCACTCTTGGAGAGCTGGTGGGCCATGACATGCTCAACCCACTGGACATAGAGGCTATTGCGATCGACTGACGGCACATTGGCTAACGCCGTCACACGCCAGCCTTTGACACCTGATCGCTCTACAATGACTGCCTGCTGATAATCCACCACCTGCCGAGATTCATTGACCGCGACGTAGCGAAGCGCCTTGAGCGTCTCGGCTCGACGGATACGGTGCTCAACATCGAACAGGGCAGACAATCGCGGGGTATCGAACTGATTCGGCTCACTCACTTCACACTCTCTCTTGCTGACCAATGCATTGCATTACCGCTCCTGCGCGAGATCAATGGGAGGCGTGAAAATTGCCGAGGCAGTCATGCCTGGACGCAGGGATGCCGTGACATCGATCTCAGCCCAGATGGGAATGGTATGACTCACAGGGTCCACACTGGCCCCAATTCGCGTTACCTTGGCAGCGACGTTCTCGCGAGTCTCCTCGATGGTCAATTGCGCCTGGCGCCCCGGTTCTAACCAAGCAAGCCAGTCTGCGGGCACGATGACTCTCGCTTCGAGCTTCTTCCCCACGATTGCCAGAAGTTCAGCCTGAGCTTGAACACTTTGCCCCACGCTTGCTTTGCGCTCGACCACTCGCCCGTCATAAGGTGCCTTGATGGCGCAGCGGTTCACATTGGTCCGCGCGATCCGATATTCGGCATCACTTTCATTGACGGCCAAACGTGAAAGGTCCACCTCCAACTGACCGACTGAGCGCAACTCCAGAAGTCGCCGATTGTTCTCCAGCTTGCGACGGGCACTGGCAAGCCTAGCCCCCACTCGATCACGCTCAGCGGCATACTGACCACAATCCATCTTGACCAGTACTTGCCCCTTCGTGAAAGCATCCCCTTCACGAAACGCCATCGATTCGATACGTCCACTCACTTCACTGCTGATGGTCGCTCTATCGGTCGCCTCGATCACAGCCCGTTGAGGTTCCAATGCCGCCTGCGCCTCATCCGCAGCCTTGGCCGCTTGTACCGTCGACATCAAAAGAGTGGCGCAGGACAGCACCACAAGGCTACGCAAGGACTGCGGGCAGCGGTGTCGCATATCGCGAGTTTTCATGCTTGAGGTCACCTTTCCTGGCAGACAAAACAAAAGGAGCGCCGCCCACGATAGACGGCGCCCACTCAACGAGTTGCTCGCTCCTGAAACCTAGGCCTCAGTAAGACTATCACCCGGCGCAAGAACGAAGCGATCCAGAGCATAGACACCCTTGTCATTCTCGGCCTTGACCGTGATGGTCAGCGGCGTAGCAGGCGCGTCCGGTGCAGCAGTGAAAGTACGCGTAGCCTGCGAGAATGTCAGCCATTGCGGAAGCCCTTCCCCAGCGGGGGTAGAGAAGCTGTAATGCACAGGGCCGGCGACGGCAAAGGTATTTGCATCAAAGCTGAAGGACGGTGCCCCTCCGTTGTCCCCTTGCGACAGTACCGGGGACTGCTCAGCAATCGGCTCTACCACGACACCGATCTGGCCGTCATCCCAGTCCTGACGACGCTGCACCAGCGCACTCGCAAGCTGCGCCGGCTCAGCCTTGCCTTCAAGTTTCGGATACGGATCAAGGCCAATGCTCTGGTAAACACGCGCATAGGCATTCTGGATCTGTGCGTAGGCAAGATCACGACGTAGCTCAGCAATCAGAGAGTTGAGCTGTTCCTTGATGGCAGTCAGCTCGCCAATGCTGCCAGAGCGCGATTGCTGGGTAACCAGGTCTGAAATGTTCCGTGAGACTTGCAGATAATTCTGAGCCGTCCCGAGATCACGATTAGCGGCCATGTACTTTAACTGCGCCAGATGTACCTGAGTCAGGACGGCAAGCGATGCGGCCAGGCGTTCCTGACGAGTAATCTCGACGCTTGTCTCGGCAGCTTCCTTGTTGGCACTAGCCTGGAAGACATTGAGAAGGTCATAACTGACTGCGGCACCTGCGCTAGTCCAGTCCTGGAACAGCAAGTACTGGTTGTCATCGTAGGAATAACTCGCCGAGAAGCTCAGGTCCGGGAACATCTTGAGCAAGGATGCGCGGACTTCATCACGTGCAATACGCTCACGGTAATGCGTGGTCAGTACTTCCGGACGCATCAGCAGTGCTGTCTGCTCCATGGTCGCCACGTCCAGCTTGGCTTTGGGTGCCTTGAGCTGCGCCGTATCGTATTGCGGTAGCTCCAGCGACGTGGTCGGCGGTAGCCCCATCAGACTGGCCAGCTTCTCTCGCGCCCCGATCAACTCGTTACGCAGGCTGTCCAGACTACGCTTCACATCCAGCAGACTGCGTTCATAGGAATAACTGTCGAGAGGACTGGAAAGACGCTGACGAGAAATCGCACGACTATGCTCCAGCGCCTCATTGACCCGTACCATGAGCGGATCAACCTTGCTGAGCAAGCGGTCCGCAGAGACTGATTTCCAGTAAGCAGTGCGTACTTCCTGAGCAAGATTCTGAACTGCCTTGCGTTCTTCCTCGACGGAAATCAGATACTGATCGGCACTTTGATTGGCACGCACATAGGAGAGTCCGAAATCCAGAATGCTCCAAGTGAAATCTATGCCATAAGTCTTGCGGTTTCGCTCCTGAGACACGCTATAACTATTGTCATTGGTGGGCTCCCCCGGCTCACCATCCACGAATGGTACGCTCTGCGTTGCTTCATATTCACTGCGAGTCGTATAGCCTGCTCGAGCCGTCAGTGATGGCAGCATGTCATAGTTGGCAGCATCCAACTGCTGACTACGCAACGCTGTCTGCATCGTCTTCACATGACGGTCACGGTTATAGAGCAGCGCACGAGCCACTGCCATTTCTGGCGTCAGAAGGCCGGTCACCTCACTCTGTGAGGCATTGAGCGTCTTTACGTCTTCCGCTGCCTTCGGCTGTATTTCCGCCATCGTCAGTGGGCTAGGGTTCACAGCACAACCACTGAGGAGAAGCAGCGCTGCCAAAGGTGATACCGCAAGTAGCTTTTGACTCATGAGTCCCTTTCCTGAAGTCATATCATTGAAATCTGGCTTATTGTTCACACTAATCTTCGGTGTTTCATGACAATTGAAGCATGCGGGCAAGGCGATTAGCCAAACTCTCTTCCTGTCGATTATCGCCAACTTCTGCCAAGGCGTCTTCCGCCTGCTGGTCCAGCGACTGCCAGCGTGCCCCCGCCGTATCCACTTCAGCAGGCAAAGCGATATCCAAGGACAATATACGCACCGTTCCATCGCCTGAAACAGCCACGATCCGGACATTCAGAGAGTGCTCAAGTCCAGCAATATCTCCCGTGATATCGCCAGTCTCTGGGTCAATGGTCAATCCATCAGGCAACACGGAACCATCTCCAAGCGACCCTTCATAACGAGAAACTCCCGCTGCACGTGGATCATTCACCAAGATCGAAAGTTGTGTTCCGGTCAAGCTCATGCGGTCGATCTGCATATCGTTACCGGTATTCTCTTCATGCACAATTTCCGCCGAACCCTGAGAGTCAATGCTGACATCGAGACGACGATATAGCACTTGATCCTCGTGCTCTTCCAAAACATTGCCATCGGCATCAACCAGCACTTCGCGAGTCTTCGTATTGCCGTACTCATCGACCCCGATCACGGTAATTCGTGCACGATCCATACCCGGAGGCAGCTTCCCGGAGAGCTGGCCACTACTACCATCCACCGCCAGAGTACCCGGCAATGGAGAGCCATCTGTCTGAGTCCCCTGATAACGAACTGTCATCGCTTCCGGCAAACCAAACTGGCCAAGATCGTTCAGGCCATTATCAACCCCCGCCCGAAGGAAGTTATCCAGATTGCCAATGTCATTGCCACTTCCTTGCCCCTGATCTGTATCAGCGTCAAGCCCATCAGTGCCAAGTCCATCAGCGTCCAGTACTTGATTGGCATAAGGAGCCGTAACGCGGTTATCAGGCACAAAGGTGCTTGGGGCTTGGGTGGAGTTCGGCAGTGCAAGAGGCTCACTCGGGACAGATAATGTAAATCTATAACTGACAGTCCCACCATTACCGTCATCAGCCGTGACAGTGATGGCATAAGGGGCATTCAGTGAGGCATCAAGGGCCAGCTGACCTGTAATCTGGCCAGTTGACGGGTCTATAACCAAGCCGTCGGGCAAGCCTGTTGCCGAGTAAGTCAGCTCATCCGAAGCATCCGTGTCCGCAAATGCTTCACCTGCCGGAATAGAGACATCCCCACCATTCCCGACCGCACGATCTGGAATTTCCGAGACGACCACGGGTGCATCATCAGTGCCGGTCACGGTGACACTCAGGGTCGCGGTGTCGACGCCGCCCTGACCATCACTGACCTGGTAGCTGATGGTGGTGGTACGGGTCTCATCGACCGCGAGGTCATCGAAGTCCGCACCCGGCGCGAAGTCATAGCTGCCATCGACATTGACGGTGAACTGGCCACCGTTGTCACCGGCCGTCGGCAGGCCGACATTGGCGGCATCCTCGCCGACCTGGCTGACGCTCAGGGTATCCGTGTCGTTGCCACCATCCACATCGTTACCCAGCACGTTGCCGGAAGCCGGCGCCTTCTCGGCGACGGTAACAGCGTCATCCTGCGCGACCGGTGCGGTGTTGCTCGGGGTCAGCGTGAAGGTGTCGGTCACGGTGCCGCCATTGCCATCATCGGCCGTGACAGTGATCTCGAAGGGACCATTCTGCGAGGCATCCGGCGTCAGGGTGCCCGTGATACGTCCGGTATCCGGGTCGATGGTGACCCCTTCCGGCAGGCCTGCGGCCGTGAAGGTCAGATCATCACTGTCATCCACATCACTGAAGGCATCACCGGCGGGGATATCGATCGCATCACCATCCTCGGCACTCGCATCAGCCGTCGGGGTGCTGACCACCGGTACGTCGTTACTGCCGGTCACGGTGACACTCAGGGTCGCGGTGTCGACACCGCCCTGACCATCACTGACCTGGTAGCTGACCGTTGTGGTGCGTTCTTCACCGACCGCGAGATCGTCAAAGTCCGCACCCGGCGCGAAGTCATAGCTGCCATCGGCATTGACGGTGAACTGGCCACCGTTGTCACCGGCCGTCGGCTGGCCGACATTGGCGGCATCCTCGCCGACCTGGCTGACGTTCAGGGTATCCGTGTCGTTGCCACCATCCACATCGTTATCCAGCACGTTGCCGGAAGCCGGCGCCTTCTCGGCGACGGTAGCGGCGTCATCCTGCGCGACCGGTGCGGTGTTGCTCGGGGTCAGCGTGAAGGTGTCGGTCACGGTGCCGCCATTGCCATCATCCGCGGTGACAGTGATCTCGAAGGGACCATTCTGCGAGGCATTCGGCGTCAGGGTGCCCGTGATGCGTCCGGTGTCCGGGTCGATGGCGACCCCGTCCGGCAGGCCCGCGGCCGTGAAGGTCAGATCATCACTGTCATCCACATCACTGAAGGCATCACCGGCGGGGATATCGATCGCATCGCCATCTTCGGCACTCGCATCAGCCGTCGGTGTGCTGACGACCGGTGCGTCGTTGGTGCCAGTCACGGTGACACTCAGGGTCGCGGTGTCGACACCGCCCTGACCATCACTGACCTGGTAGCTGACCGTTGTGGTGCGTTCTTCACCGACCGCGAGATCGTCAAAGTCCGCACCCGGCGCGAAGTCATAGCTGCCATCGGCATTGACGGTGAACTGGCCACCGTTGTCACCGGCCGTCGGCTGACCGACATTGGCGGCATCTTCACCGACCTGGCTGACGCTCAGAATGTCACTGGCATCCACATCGCTATCATTGAGCAAGACGTCGCCACTGACAGAGCTGTTCTCTGTCGTGACGTTGGTATCTGCCATAGCGACCGGTGCGTCGTTGGTGCCGGTCACGGTGACACTCAGGGTCGCGGTGTCGACACCGCCCTGACCATCACTGACCTGGTAGCTGATGGTGGTGGTACGGGTCTCATCGACCGCGAGGTCGTCAAAGTCCGCGCCCGGCGCGAAGTCATAGCTGCCATCGGCATTGACGGTGAACTGGCCACCGTTGTCACCGGCCGTCGGCTGACCGACATTGGCGGCATCCTCGCCGACCTGGCTGACGCTCAGGGTATCCGTGTCGTTGCCACCATCCACATCGTTACCCAGCACGTTGCCGGAAGCCGGCGCCTTCTCGGCGACGGTAACAGCGTCATCCTGCGCGACCGGTGCGGTGTTGCTCGGGGTCAGCGTGAAGGTGTCGGTGACGGTGCCGCCATTGCCATCATCGGCCGTGACGGTGATCTCGAAGGGACCGTTCTGGGAGGCATCCGGTGTCAGGGTGCCCGTGATACGCCCGGTATCCGGGTCGATGGTGACCCCTTCCGGCAGGCCCGCGGCCGTGAAGGTCAGATCATCACTGTCATCCACATCACTGAAGGCATCACCGGCGGGGATATCGATCGCATCGCCATCTTCGGCACTCGCATCAGCCGTCGGTGTGCTGACGACCGGTGCGTCGTTGGTGCCAGTCACGGTGACACTCAGGGTCGCGGTGTCGACACCGCCCTGACCATCACTGACCTGGTAGCTGACCGTTGTGGTGCGTTCTTCACCGACCGCGAGATCGTCAAAGTCCGCACCCGGCGCGAAGTCATAGCTGCCATCGGCATTGACGGTGAACTGGCCACCGTTGTCACCGGCCGTCGGCTGACCGACATTGGCGGCATCTTCACCGACCTGGCTGACGCTCAGAATGTCACTGGCATCCACATCGCTATCATTGAGCAAGATGTCGCCACTGACAGAGCTGTTCTCTGTCGTGACGTTGGTATCTGCCATAGCGACCGGTGCGTCGTTGGTGCCGGTCACGGTGACACTCAGGGTCGCGGTGTCGACACCGCCCTGACCATCACTGACCTGGTAGCTGATGGTGGTGGTACGGGTCTCATCGACCGCGAGGTCGTCGAAGTCCGCGCCCGGCGCGAAGTCATAGCTGCCATCGGCATTGACGGTGAACTGGCCACCGTTGTCACCGGCAGTCGGCTGACCGACATTGGCGGCATCCTCGCCGACCTGGCTGACGTTCAGGCTATCCGTGTCGTTGCCACCATCCACATCGTTATCCAGCACGTTGCCGGAAGCCGGCGCCTTCTCGGCGACGGTAGCGGCGTCATCCTGCGCGACCGGTGCGGTGTTGCTCGGGGTCAGCGTGAAGGTGTCGGTCACGGTGCCGCCATTGCCATCATCCGCGGTGACAGTGATCTCGAAGGGACCATTCTGCGAGGCATTCGGCGTCAGGGTGCCCGTGATGCGTCCAGTGTCCGGGTCGATGGCGACCCCGTCCGGCAGGCCCGCGGCCGTGAAGGTCAGATCATCACTGTCATCCACATCACTGAAGGCATCACCGGCGGGGATATCGATCGCATCGCCATCTTCGGCACTCGCATCAGCCGTCGGTGTGCTGACGACCGGTGCGTCGTTGGTGCCAGTCACGGTGACACTCAGGATCGCGGTGTCGACACCGCCCTGACCATCACTGACCTGGTAGCTGACCGTTGTGGTGCGTTCTTCACCGACCGCGAGATCGTCAAAGTCCGCACCCGGCGCGAAGTCATAGCTGCCATCGGCATTGACGGTGAACTGGCCACCGTTGTCACCGGCCGTCGGCTGGCCGACATTGGCGGCATCCTCGCCGACCTGGCTGACGTTCAGGGTATCCGTGTCGTTGCCACCATCCACATCGTTATCCAGCACGTTGCCGGAAGCCGGCGCCTTCTCGGCGACGGTAGCGGCGTCATCCTGCGCGACCGGTGCGGTGTTGCTTGATGTCAGGATGAAGGTGTCGGTCACGGTGCCGCCATTGCCATCATCGGCCGTGACAGTGATCTCGAAGGGACCATTCTGCGAGGCATCCGGCGTCAGGGTGCCCGTGATACGCCCGGTATCCGGGTCGATGGTGACCCCTTCCGGCAGGCCCGCCGCCGTGAAGATCAGATCATCGCTGCCATCCACATCACTGAAGGCATCGCCGGCGGGGATATCGATCGCATCGCCATCTTCGGCACTCGCATCAGCCGTCGGTGTGCTGACGACCGGTGCGTCGTTGGTGCCAGTCACGGTGACACTCAGGGTCGCGGTGTCGACACCGCCCTGACCATCACTGACCTGGTAGCTGACCGTTGTGGTGCGTTCTTCACCGACCGCGAGATCGTCAAAGTCCGCACCCGGCGCGAAGTCATAGCTGCCATCGGCATTGACGGTGAACTGGCCACCGTTGTCACCGGCCGTCGGCTGACCGACATTGGCGGCATCCTCGCCGACCTGGCTGACGTTCAGGCTATCCGTGTCGTTGCCACCATCCACATCGTTATCCAGCACGTTGCCGGAAGCCGGCGCCTTCTCGGCGACGGTAACAGCGTCATCCTGCGCGACCGGTGCGGTGTTGCTCGGGGTCAGCGTGAAGGTGTCGGTCACGGTGCCGCCATTGCCATCATCGGCCGTGACGGTGATCTCGAAGGGACCGTTCTGGGAGGCATCCGGCGTCAGGGTGCCCGTGATACGCCCGGTATCCGGGTCGATGGTGACCCCTTCCGGCAGGCCCGCCGCCGTGAAGGTCAGATCATCGCTGCCATCCACATCACTGAAGGCATCGCCAGCCGGGATGTCGATCGCATCGCCATCTTCGGCACTCGCATCAGCCGTCGGGGTGCTGACCACCGGTGCATCGTTGCTGCCAGTCACGGTGACGCTCAGAGTGGCGGTATCCACGCCGCCCTGACCATCACTGACCTGATAGCTGACCGTTGTGGTGCGTTCTTCACCGACCGCGAGATCGTCAAAGTCCGCACCCGGCGCGAAGTCATAGCTGCCATCGGCATTGACGGTGAACTGGCCACCGTTGTCACCGGCCGTCGGCTGGCCGACATTGGCGGCATCCTCGCCGACCTGGCTGACGTTCAGGGTATCCGTGTCGTTGCCACCATCCACATCGTTATCCAGCACGTTGCCGGAAGCCGGCGCCTTCTCGGCGACTGTAACAGCGTCATCCTGCGCGACCGGTGCGGTGTTGCTCGGGGTCAGCGTGAAGGTGTCGGTGACGGTGCCGCCATTGCCATCATCGGCCGTGACGGTGATCTCGAAGGGACCGTTCTGGGAGGCATCCGGCGTCAGGGTGCCCGTGATACGCCCGGTATCCGGGTCGATGGTGACCCCTTCCGGCAGGCCCGCCGCCGTGAAGGTCAGATCATCGCTGCCATCCACATCACTGAAGGCATCGCCAGCCGGGATGTCGATCGCATCGCCATCTTCGGCACTCGCATCAGCCGTCGGGGTGCTGACCACCGGTGCATCGTTGCTGCCAGTCACGGTGACGCTCAGAGTGGCGGTATCCACGCCGCCCTGACCATCACTGACCTGATAGCTGACCGTTGTGGTGCGTTCTTCACCGACCGCAAGATCATCGAAGTCCGCGCCCGGCGCGAAGTCATAGCTGCCATCGGCGTTGACTGTGAACTGGCCACCGTTGTCACCGGCCGTCGGCTGACCGACATTGGCGGCATCTTCACCGACCTGGCTGACGCTCAGAATGTCACTGGCATCCACATCGCTATCATTGAGCAAGACGTCGCCACTGACAGAGCTGTTCTCTGTCGTGACATTGGTATCTGCCACAGCGACCGGTGCGACGTTGGTGCCGGTCACGGTGATGCTCAGAGTGGCGGTATCCACACCGCCCTGACCATCACTGACCTGGTAGCTGACCGTTGTGGTGCGGGTTTCATTGACCGCAAGGTCATCGAAATCACCACCAGGATTGAAGGCATAGCCCCCATCAACACCTATGGTGAACTGGCCACCATTATTCCCCTCGACGGGCTGGCCAATATCGGCGGCACTTCCATTGATCTGACTGACACCGAGATCATCGCTATCATTGCCACCATCTGTGTCATTCATCAGGACATTGCCAATCGCCACGATATTTTCGGCAGTTTCCCTCTGGTCATCCTGCGCGACCGGTGCGGTGTTGCTCGGTGTCAGGATGAAGGTGTCGGTCACGGTGCCACCATTGCCATCATCCGCGGTGACAGTGATCTCGAAGGGACCATTCTGCGAGGCATCCGGCGTCAGGGTGCCCGTGATGCGTCCGGTATCCGGGTCGATGGTGACCCCTTCCGGCAGGCCCGCGGCCGTGAAGGTCAGATCATCACTGTCATCCACATCACTGAAGGCATCACCGGCGGGGATATCGATCGCATCACCATCCTCGGCACTCGCATCAGCCGTCGGGGTGCTGACCACCGGTGCGTCGTTGGTGCCGGTCACGGTGACACTCAGGGTCGCGGTGTCGACGCCGCCCTGACCATCACTGACCTGGTAGCTGATGGTAGTGGTACGGGTCTCATCGACCGCAAGGTCATCGAAGTCTGCGCCCGGCGCGAAGTCATAGCTGCCATCGGCATTGACGGTGAACTGGCCACCGTTGTCACCGGCAGTCGGCTGACCGACATTGGCGGCATCCTCGCCGACCTGGCTGACGTTCAGGGTATCCGTGTCGTTGCCACCGTCCGCATCGTTATCCAGCACGTTGCCGGAGGCCGGCGCCTTCTCGGCGACGGTAGCGGCGTCATCCTGCGCGACCGGTGCGGTGTTGCCCGATGTCAGGATGAAGGTGTCGGTCACGGTGCCACCATTGCCATCATCCGCGGTGACAGTGATCTCGAAGGGGCCATTCTGCGAGGCATCCGGCGTCAGGGTGCCCGTGATGCGTCCGGTATCCGGATCGATGGTGACCCCTTCCGGCAGGCCCGCGGCCGTGAAGGTCAGACCATCACTGTCATCCACATCACTGAAGGCATCACCGGCGGGGATATCGATCGCATCACCATCCTCGGCACTCGCATCAGCCGTCGGGGTGCTAACCACCGGTGCGTCGTTGGTGCCGGTCACGGTGACACTCAGGGTCGCGGTATCCACGCCGCCCTGACCATCACTGACCTGGTAGCTGATGGTGGTGGTACGGGTCTCATCGACCGCGAGGTCATCGAAGTCCGCGCCCGGCGCGAAGTCATAGCTGCCATCGGCATTGACGGTGAACTGGCCACCGTTGTCACCGGCAGTCGGCTGACCGACATTGGCGGCATCCTCGCCGACCTGGCTGACGTTCAGGGTATCCGTGTCGTTGCCACCGTCCGCATCGTTATCCAGCACGTTGCCGGAGGCCGGCGCCTTCTCGGCGACGGTAGCGGCGTCATCCTGCGCGACCGGTGCGGTGTTGCTCGGTGTCAGCGTGAAGGTGTCGGTCACGGTGCCACCATTGCCATCATCCGCGGTGACAGTGATCTCGAAGGGACCATTCTGCGAGGCATCCGGCGTCAGGGTGCCCGTGATACGTCCGGTATCCGGGTCGATGGTGACCCCTTCCGGCAGGCCTGCGGCCGTGAAGGTCAGATCATCACTGTCATCCACATCACTGAAGGCATCACCGGCGGGGATATCGATCGCATCACCATCCTCGGCACTCGCATCAGCCGTCGGGGTGCTGACCACCGGTACGTCGTTACTGCCGGTCACGGTGACACTCAGGGTCGCGGTGTCGACACCGCCCTGACCATCACTGACCTGGTAGCTGACCGTTGTGGTGCGTTCTTCACCGACCGCGAGATCGTCAAAGTCCGCACCCGGCGCGAAGTCATAGCTGCCATCGGCATTGACGGTGAACTGGCCACCGTTGTCACCGGCCGTCGGCTGACCGACATTGGCGGCATCCTCGCCGACCTGGCTGACGTTCAGGCTATCCGTGTCGTTGCCACCATCCACATCGTTATCCAGCACGTTGCCGGAAGCCGGCGCCTTCTCGGCGACGGTAACAGCGTCATCCTGCGCGACCGGTGCGGTGTTGCTCGGGGTCAGCGTGAAGGTGTCGGTGACGGTGCCGCCATTGCCATCATCGGCCGTGACGGTGATCTCGAAGGGACCGTTCTGGGAGGCATCCGGTGTCAGGGTGCCCGTGATACGCCCGGTATCCGGGTCGATGGTGACCCCTTCCGGCAGGCCCGCGGCCGTGAAGGTCAGATCATCACTGTCATCCACATCACTGAAGGCATCACCGGCGGGGATATCGATCGCATCACCATCCTCGGCACTCGCATCAGCCGTCGGGGTGCTGACCACCGGTGCGTCGTTGGTGCCGGTCACGGTGACACTCAGGGTCGCGGTGTCGACGCCACCCTGACCATCACTGACCTGGTAGCTGATGGTGGTGGTACGGGTCTCATCGACCGCGAGGCCATCGAAGTCCGCACCCGGCGCGAAGTCATAGCTGCCATCGGCATTGACGGTGAACTGGCCACCGTTGTCACCGGCCGTCGGCTGACCGACATTGGCGGCATCCTCGCCGACCTGGCTGACGTTCAGGGTATCCGTGTCGTTGCCACCGTCCGCATCGTTATCCAGCACGTTGCCGGAGGCCGGCGCCTTCTCGGCGACGGTAGCAGCGTCATCCTGCGCGACCGGTGCGGTGTTGCTCGGGGTCAGCGTGAAGGTGTCGATGACGGTGCCGCCATTGCCATCATCGGCCGTGACAGTGATCTCGAAGGGACCATTCTGCGAGGCATCCGGTGTCAGGGTGCCCGTGATACGCCCGGTATCCGGGTCGATGGTGACCCCTTCCGGCAGGCCCGCCGCCGTGAAGGTCAGATCATCGCTGCCATCCACATCACTGAAGGCATCGCCAGCCGGGATGTCGATCGCATCGCCATCTTCGGCACTCGCATCAACCGTCGGTGTGCTAACGACCGGTGCGTCGTTGGTGCCAGTCACGGTGACACTCAGGGTCGCGGTGTCGACACCGCCCTGACCATCACTGACCTGGTAGCTGATGGTGGTGGTACGGGTCTCATCGACCGCGAGGTCGTCAAAGTCCGCGCCCGGCGCGAAGTCATAGCTGCCATCGGCATTGACGGTGAACTGGCCACCGTTGTCACCGACCGTCGGCTGACCGACATTGGCGGCATCCTCGCCGACCTGGCTGACGTTCAGGCTATCCGTGTCGTTGCCACCATCCACATCGTTATCCAGCACGTTGCCGGAAGCCGGCGCCTTCTCGGCGACGGTAACAGCGTCATCCTGCGCGACCGGTGCGGTGTTGCTCGGGGTCAGCGTGAAGGTGTCGGTCACGGTGCCGCCATTGCCATCATCGGCCGTGACAGTGATCTCGAAGGGACCATTCTGCGAGGCATCCGGCGTCAGGGTGCCCGTGATACGTCCGGTATCCGGGTCGATGGTGACCCCTTCCGGCAGGCCTGCGGCCGTGAAGGTCAGATCATCACTGTCATCCACATCACTGAAGGCATCACCGGCGGGGATATCGATCGCATCACCATCCTCGGCACTCGCATCAGCCGTCGGGGTGCTGACCACCGGTACGTCGTTACTGCCGGTCACGGTGACACTCAGGGTCGCGGTGTCGACACCGCCCTGACCATCACTGACCTGGTAGCTGACCGTTGTGGTGCGTTCTTCACCGACCGCGAGATCGTCAAAGTCCGCACCCGGCGCGAAGTCATAGCTGCCATCGGCATTGACGGTGAACTGGCCACCGTTGTCACCGGCCGTCGGCTGACCGACATTGGCGGCATCCTCGCCGACCTGGCTGACGTTCAGGCTATCCGTGTCGTTGCCACCATCCACATCGTTATCCAGCACGTTGCCGGAAGCCGGCGCCTTCTCGGCGACGGTAACAGCGTCATCCTGCGCGACCGGTGCGGTGTTGCTCGGGGTCAGCGTGAAGGTGTCGGTCACGGTGCCGCCATTGCCATCATCGGCCGTGACAGTGATCTCGAAGGGACCATTCTGCGAGGCATCCGGCGTCAGGGTGCCCGTGATACGCCCGGTATCCGGGTCGATGGTGACCCCTTCCGGCAGGCCCGCCGCCGTGAAGGTCAGATCATCGCTGCCATCCACATCACTGAAGGCATCGCCAGCCGGGATGTCGATCGCATCGCCATCTTCGGCACTCGCATCAACCGTCGGTGTGCTGACGACCGGTGCGTCGTTGGTGCCGGTCACGGTGACACTCAGGGTCGCGGTGTCGACACCGCCCTGACCATCACTGACCTGGTAGCTGATGGTGGTGGTACGGGTCTCATCGACCGCGAGGTCGTCAAAGTCCGCGCCCGGCGCGAAGTCATAGCTGCCATCGGCATTGACGGTGAACTGGCCACCGTTGTCACCGGCCGTCGGCTGACCGACATTGGCGGCATCCTCGCCGACCTGGCTGACGTTCAGGCTATCCGTGTCGTTGCCACCATCCACATCGTTATCCAGCACGTTGCCGGAAGCCGGCGCCTTCTCGGCGACGGTAACAGCGTCATCCTGCGCGACCGGTGCGGTGTTGCTCGGGGTCAGCGTGAAGGTGTCGGTCACGGTGCCGCCATTGCCATCATCGGCCGTGACAGTGATCTCGAAGGGACCATTCTGCGAGGCATCCGGCGTCAGGGTGCCCGTGATGCGTCCGGTATCCGGATCGATGGTGACCCCTTCCGGCAGGCCCGCGGCCGTGAAGGTCAGATCATCACTGTCATCCACATCACTGAAGGCATCACCGGCGGGGATATCGATCGCATCACCATCCTCGGCACTCGCATCAGCCGTCGGGGTGCTGACCACCGGTGCGTCGTTGCTGCCGGTCACGGTGACACTCAGAGTCGCGGTGTCGACGCCGCCCTGACCATCACTGACTTGGTAGCTGATAGTGGTGGTACGGGTCTCATCGACCGCAAGGTCATCGAAGTCCGCTCCTGGAATGAAGGCGTAACTGCCATCTTCAGAAACAGTGAACTCCCCGCCTTGCGTGCCAGCGATAGCCTGCCCGACACCTGCCGAGTCGCCATTCACTTGGCTCACCACCAAGGCATCATTATCACCACTGGTATCGTTCAGAAGCACATTACCAACGGCGAGAGCATTCTCATCTGTCGTTTTCTGATCCGGATTGGCCTCCGGGGAAATATTGGATACCTCCAGCAGAATGGTATCCGTCACAGTGCCGCCATTACCATCGTCAGCTGTGACGACAATATTGAAGGGACCATTCTGCGAAGCATCCGATGCCAGTGTCCCCGTGATACGGCCGGTCGTCTGGTTGATGCTTAGGCCAGCAGGCAAACCCGTAGCGGTAAATGACAGCACATCACTGGCATCCACATCGCTGAAGGCATCACCCGCAGGAATATCAATCTCATCCGCATCATTGGCTGAAAGGTCATCTGTCGGGGCACTGACCACTGGCGCATCGTTGGCACCGTTGACAGTAACGCTCACAGTCGAGGTATCGAAGCCCCCCTGGCCATCGCTGACCTGATAACTGATGGTGGTAGTTCGAGTCTCATCAGCCGCGAGGTCATCGAAGTCCGCGCCCGGCGCGAAGTCATAGCTGCCATCGGCATTGACGGTGAACTGGCCACCGTTGTCACCGGCAGTCGGCTGACCGACATTGGCAGCATCTTCGCCCACTTGACTGACAACCAAGGCATCAGTGTCATTGAGCCCATCATTGTCATTGGCTAGCACATTACCGGAGGCCGGTGCTTTCTCATCCACAGACACAGCATCTGCACCGGCCACGGGTGCTGGATTATTAACCGCCAAGTCAAAAGTGTCCGAAACCTGATTCCCCTGAGAATCAGTGCCCACTACAGTAATGGCGTATGGACCATTCGCGGAACTATCAGCAGTGAGGGTTCCTGTAATCTCCCCGGTTTCAGCATCTATCGAAAGCCCTTCTGGTAGACCTGAGACCGTATACGTCAAGTCATCGTAATTATCCAAATCACCAAAAACATCGGCCGTCCCCAAGGCAAATGAATCACCATCGGAGGCACTTTGATTTGCATAAGGCATGATGACAGCGACACTAGACTGCCCGGAGGACTGATTACCATTGGCATCAATTACGGTGTATTCGAAATCGGAAGTGCCGACATAATCGGCATCAGGCGTAAAGATCAACTCGCCGTCCGCTGACAAGGCAACACTACCGCCTTCCACGCCGACACTATCACCACCTGCTTGAATCGCAGCTCCATTGACTTTTGAAACCGTCAGATCTCCACCCCCTTGGCCGTCGTTGGCCAAGGGGTCGAAGGTGACCGGAGCATTAGCTTCGGTTGCAGCAAAATCATCACGTACAGCGGGAAGATAGACAGTTACCGGAGAGACATACTTGATATCACCTGCCACACCCGTCTGAACATCTTCAAAAAGTGCGCCAATGAACCGGCCTGATTGTTGAGATGGCGACCCAGAGACACCAGCTCTATAAGAAAACGAAGAGACATTCTCATACCCTACAGAGATCATGTTATTAGTTTGATCTCGACCAGTAGGCACATTATTTCCGGAGCCTTGTGCAGTTAAAACACTAGTTTCAGAATCTACCGCCACTGACACTTTAGAGCCATTCTCTGTGGTATAATCATTGGCCCCACTAAATGCCATTGTCTCTACAACATTATCGAGATCAAAACCTGTAGCGGTAAAGCTTATATAACTTGCATCACCTGTACTAGAGTCGACAAAATCAAGTGTATAATCAACGTAACCATTAGGATTGGTTGAGGTTATATAACTTACAAAGCCTTCACTTAGCCCTTCATTGCTATCAACCTCAACTATTTCAGTATTATCAGACACCGCATCAATAGTAACAATTACATCTATCCCATCTGCTACATTACTGAAGCGATAAACAGCACCAGCTTGCTTATCGCTACCATCTTCAAGAGCAGGAGTGCCAGAGAAATCAAGCTCTACAGTATCTGCCAGCTTGCCGCCCCAAGCCGTCGCGGCGATTGAAGCGGCTTCAATATCACCCGTCTGGTTTTCCAGGTCCCAATCCCCCCCAAGAGCTTGGCTACCCGTGTCATCAGACGATGAGGCAATATCTGCTCCCGTGAGATTGGCAAGCTGAGTCGCCGCCTCCAAGCCTGCATCCCCAGAACTGAAATCACAAGCATAAAGAAGGATGTCACCTTCTTGCGTCAAGGCGCTGCCGATAGTTGCCAGCTCGTCGCTATATTCATCAGCCATACTTGCCGCATCAAGCGTTGCAGTACCGAGGCTCAGCTCACCTTCTTCCCCATGAGACAGAATGTGAACAGCTGAAATACCTTGCTGACCATCCAGATAGCTGGCCATCTGCTCGACACCGTCAGTCTCTCCATTGAGGACTACAATCTCAGCTTCGGGGTCCAGCTCATCAACAAGTGACTCATAGTTGGTAACGTTGCTATCGACGAAGATAACAGCTCGAGAAGCTTCATGTGCTGCATCAGACTTTTCATTGCCATCCGTAGCGTCGCTGGAATCAGACTGCTGATCACGGCTGGCATCATCCTGCTGCCGGGCCGCCTGACTGGCTTGCAATGCCTTGGTAGCAGGAGATTGGGATTGAGCTGCCACGGCTTCTGCCGTCATGCTGCCTTGCTGGGCATGTTCAGCTGTTCCGTGATCGGACGAGTAATCCTGATCCGTTGCAGTATCAGCGGCAGTACCGACCGCAGCACCATCGAACAGGAACCGAGGCTCCAGGGAGCGAATCAATGCTGGGCGTAGATTCTTGGGGGTCTTGTTATCACTCATCCTATCGCTCCTAACCTCGCGGTCCATGCTCGTCAAGGGGGGGGGCTGACACTACGATGTATCAGCATTCTGGGCTACCTCAATCATACGATGATAACCAGCATCCAGATCAAGACCTCCCCCAAAAAATCATTATTTCGATGATATAAGATAGAGCTGATAAACAAAAGAGAGCCGACGCCCTTCGCGTTAATCGTGGGAGTACCGAGAGAGCTTCCGCGAGATCCACGAGGATGCCCCATCACACCTGACCAAAAAGTCAATAGATAACTCAATATTACCCACCAATAACTCGCCAAGAATCACAACCGAAATAGGCTAGCCTTCACCGATGTTGTAACAACCATACCAATGCAATGCCCGCTCACCTTCATCCGGCAGTGAGATAAGTGAAGCCAACGCCGCAGATTAGGTTTTGTACGAAAAGTCGTTTTTGCTAATGTGACTCATGCACATCCAGCATAGGTGCGGTATGACAGGACGCTACGAAATCTCTGATAGCCAATGGCAGTTGATCGAAGACATTGTCTCACCGGCTCAATCGATGGGCAGGCCCAGGAAAGACGACAGGCAGACGCTGAACGGTATCTTTTGGGCGCTCTGCTCTGGCGCCAAGTGGCGCGACCTTCCCGAACGATATGGCCCTTGGAGTACTGTCTACGCCAGGTTCCGACAATGGCGTGATGACGGTACCTTTGAGGCGGTCTTGTCGCGGCTTCAGCTTCGGCTTCGTGAAGATGGCCTGATGGATCTCGAGACCTGGATGATCGACTCAACCGCCGTTCGTGCAACGCGCGCCTCCGCTGGTGGAGGCAAAAAGGGGGATTTGAAGAACCCTTAGACCATGCCTTGGGCCGGAGTCGTGGGGGCATCACGACCAAAATCCATATGATCTGTGATTGTCTTGGCTGGCCCATCGCTTTCACACTATCGGGAGGCCAAGAGTCGGATACCCGGTACTTCATGCCCACCCTAAAAAAAGTTCACCTACCGGGGAGTCTCGGTCGGCCACGAAAACGTTGCCGCTACATCGTGGCAGACAAGGGCTATGACAGTGATGAGCTGCGCCGTTACTGCGACCGCGTTCGAATCAAGCCGATCATCGCTCAACGAAAGATGGAAGCGGAAACCCCGGCCAGGTCTCCCACGCGGTTTCGATAAACCCATGTACCGTAAGCGGAATATCGTGGAGCGCTCTTTCAGTTGGCTGAAAGAGTTCCGTCGTATTGCGACGCGGTACGAGAAGTTGGCCCGTAGCTTTTATGCGATGGTATGTCTAGCTTGCATACGTCGCTGCCTACGAGCCGACTTTTCGTACAGAACCTAGTCATGAAATCGGTCGCAAGCCTCATCATGGCCAACATTCTGGCACATCTCAAAGATTCAACTCGTCATTGACCCGCTCATAGAGCACCACTCTGCATGCCTGCTGTCGATCCAAGAATTACAGACCTGCTCATCAAAACTGCAGACAGGCCTCACAGCGAAATCTCATTCATCTTCCTGCCGAGTGCGCTGCGACAGCGCAGCTTGCCCCTCTCCCCCGCCCTCCGAGGCGCATATTGGCACCGCCAACAACTCACTGGCTTTGCCTGCGTCATCCATATATGCCATCTACATACGTCACAAAATGAAAAAAAACCATGAATTTTCATTTGAAGAATATTCAGCAGCGTCTATTTTCACAGATGACAGGCATCACAGCGTCAAGACAACTCGCAGGCAATGTCTATGGCGCCAAGCCACGTCACATCCGATCTCACAACGACCAAGTGACCGACACGACAACAAGAAAATTCATCCAGCGTGATGCAAGCCACCTCATACGATGAGGGGACGTACACAACAACATTTATTCATGTACTGCATCACCTGGCATGCCTCTGGAGGTACATCCGTGAGTGTTACATCCAAGACAGCAATGACTTCCCCCCAACCCCCACCTACGCCTAAAAGTACTCAGAGGCTATTGGGAGATTACGACAAAGGGCTGTTCTGGCCCGTCCTCAGCATCTACACCCTGATCATGATCTATGCCCTGGCGGCACCGGAGCAGACCGGCGCAGCGCTTTCCGGCATACGCGACTTCCTGATCTTCAATTTCGGCTGGAGCTTCGTGCTCGGTGTCGCTGCGACGCTGATCTTCAGCTTCTATCTGCTGCTCAGCCCCTTCGGCGGTATCCGTCTCGGGCCGGATGATTCACGCCCCGAATTCAGCTACGTGGCGTGGATCTCGATGATCTTCAGCTGTGGGCTGGGCATCGGTTTCGTGTTCTTCAGCGTCGCCGAGCCCCTGACGCACCTCTACACCTCCTCACATGTGCAGGACCTCAATGAAGTCGGCCAGCAGGCAGGGGTAAGCACCGCCATCCTGGACACTCTCATGGACTGGGGCATGCATGGCTGGGCACTGTTTGCCGTGGCCGCCTGGGCCATTGCCTTTCCGGCCTATCGTCTGGGGCAGCCGCTGACCGTCGCCACCGGCCTCTACGGACTTCTGGGGGAGCGCTGCAACAGCAGCCTGTGGGGCAAGCTTGCCAACGGACTTGGCGTCATCGGCACCATCGGTGGCAATGCCACCATGATCGGCCTGGGCGTCACCTCCATCAGCTATGCCCTGAAGGTGCTGTTCGGACTCGAGTTCGGTGCCTTCGGTCAGGCCATGGTGATGCTGGTGATCATCATCGCCTATGTCGCGTCGGCGGCGACCGGCATCGAGCGCGGCATCAAGTACCTCAGCTTGCTCAACATGATCATGGCTGGTGCCATATTGGTGGCGTTGCTGGCCTTCGGCCACGCCCCGGCGCAATACCTTTTGAACATGATCCCCCAGCAGTTCGGTGACTACTTCGGCTCGGTATTCGTCAATCAGTTCTGGACCGACGCGGGCAGTTTCGAACAACGTGAATGGGTGGGCTGGTGGATGATCTTCTACTGGCTCTGGTACATCTCCTACATCCCCTTCTGCGGCGGTTTCATCGCGCGCATCTCCCGTGGCCGCACCCTGCGGGAATTCGTATTCGGCGTGGTGGTGGTGCCGATGCTGCTGTCGATCGTGTGGTTCAGCATCTGGGGTGGTTCGGCCGGCTATGTCGAGGTCAATCAGATCGTGCCGTTGTGGGATAGCGTGCAGAGCAATCCGGAGTCAGGCATCTACCTGTTGCTGCAGAGCATGCCGGGAGGCTGGTGGCTGAGTCTTGCCGTGTTGTTCAACATCGTCGTCTTCGCCGTCACGACCTCGGATTCCGCCTCGTTCTTCTCGGCCATGCAGGTCTCCAATGGCAACGAGAATCCGAAGATCCTGATGCGCCTGCTGTGGGGCGTGATCATCGGTGTCACCGGCATCGTCTTCCAGCTCGCCGGTGGCTTCAACGCCATCAAGAGCCTGGCGATCGTGGTCGGCGCCCCCTTCTTCCTCGTCAGCATCGCTTACATGTTCTCGGTATATCGCATGCTCAAGGCGACTCATGAACAGCCTGCGACGGCCATGCAACCGGCCCTTGAGGCCAGCCAGATGCCTGCCGATGCCGCTGAGCCTGCGGTCTCGAGTGCTGTCACACCCGCCACGCCAGCTGCCAAGTCCACACCAACGTCGCCTCCCCTCCCGGGGTCGGGAAGCCAACCCGTCCCGGGCGCGACCTGAGCGGCATGACGGACTCACGTCGTCTCGAGCAGGCAAGCCACCAGAGCGCAACACGCAGCAACCAACACCGCCATTGATCGCCAATGACATTGATCACCGACAACCACGATCACCAACAACAATGATCGCCAACAACAAGCGGATGGTGACCCACGATGACTGTCAAGCAGCCTTACAACCCTCACTACGACCCTCTCAAGGACAGCTCCCCGGGCGAAGGGGTGGATTATGCGCCGAGTTACTGGCGCTACCATGCCGGGCCGCCCCCCGAGGATGATGGCCCGGTCACTGACGACATGGAGGCCGACGTGGTGCTGATCGGCGCCGGCTTCACCGGCCTTGCCACGGCGATGTTCCTGGCGCGTGAGCACGGCATCAAGGCGGTGGTGTTGGAGGCCAACCAGATCGGCTGGGGTTGCACCAGCCGCAATGGCGGTCAGGGCCATCTGGCCTGGGGGCGTCTGAGCCGCAGCCAGTGGGTCAAGAAATGGGGCGTCGACATGGCGCGCCAGCTGCACGCCAACAGTCTGGAGGGGTTCGAGGTCTTCAAGTCCTTGACCCAGGACCCGGAAGTGGACTGCGAGCCTCAGCCGCTAGGCAATCTGCTGATCGCCCACAGCGCACAGGCCATGCAGCATCTCGAGGCCGAATCACGCCTGTGCAATAACATCCTCGGCTACCGGACGCGAACACTGGACCGCGCGACGGTGCACCGTGACTTCATGGGTGATCAGGAAAGCCACGGGGCAATGCTGGAGCCCGAGGGCATCGCGGTACAGCCGCTCAAGCTGGCCTACAGCTATGCGCGTATTGCACGACGCCATGGCGCCCGAATCCACACCAGCAGCCCGGTGCAGCACTGGACGACAGAGAACGGCATCCACTATCTGCAGACGCCGGGGGGCACGGTAAAGGCACGTGCGGTGGGAATTGCCACAGCAGGCTATACCAGCCCCAATCTTCACTCGCTGACGGCCTACCGCAACATGCAGATCATGGCCAATTCGGTGTGGACCCGCACACTGACCGACGATGAGATCGAGGCTTGCGGTCTGCATTCGACCATCCTGACCACGGATACACGCAAGCTGCGCTATTACTATCGTCTGCTCCCCGAGAAACGCCTGCAGATCGGCACGCGCAGCGCCATCAGCGGTGCAGATGCACAGAATGCGCGCCATCTGGAGGTGGTACATGAGGCCATCGCGCGCAAATTCCCGGCGCTGGCAGGCATTGAAACGCCGTGGTTCTCGCATGGCTGGATGGATATCTCCCACGACATGATGCCGCGCATTGTGCAACCGGACCCGAAGCAGCAAATCTTCTATGCCCAAGGTTACAGCGGTAATGGCGTGTCGTTCTCGGCCTATGCCTCCAAGCAGCTTGCCGCGCTGATCGCCGGTCAGTCCTTGCGCGAGAGCCACCTGCCGATATTCAACTCACCGCTGCCCGCCCATCCGCTGAGGCCTATCCGGCGCATGGGTCAGCACTTGCTCTACAAGTATTTCCAGGTGCTGGACAAGGTGAGCTGAGCCACGACTCGTGCAAGTTCAGCCACCGATCGCCCCTATCACTTCCCGCTATCACTTACCGACACGCCGCGGCGCTCTCCAATCCCGTCGCGGTACCTCCCGCTGACATGCCTCGTTCGGCATGCATGCAACAGAGAGACGCACCATGAACCGTGAACAGATGACCGCCTTGTTCGATGCCTTCAATCGCCACGCCATCGATGAGGTCATGGAGTACTTCGCCGACGATGTGGTCTTCGACACCGTCGCCGGCAACGAGGCACACGGCACGCGCATCGTCGGCAAGGCCGCGGTGCGCGATGCCTTCGTGAATACCTGGACGACCATGCCCGACGTGCAGTGGGCCAAGGGCGAGTTCTTCTTCGCCGATCAGCGTGTCGTCTCCGAATGCACCTTCATGGCGACCCAGCCGGACGGTCTGCGTGTCGAAGCCGACAGCGTAGACCTCTTCACCATCGAGAAGGGCAAGATCACCCGCAAGCAGGCCTTCCGCAAACAGCGACCGGCCTTTACACCCGCCATGTGATCATCACGTACAGCGCGCATGTAAAAAGGCCAGTCATGACGACTGGCCTTTTTGCGTATCACCTTCCCTCACAGATGCCACTCTCAGAATGTGAACCCGCACTTGTCCGACAAGACGATTTGATAACGACACTGACTTATCTCGACACGCCGTAAGCTGATAATCTTGCTGATGAAATCCACTTCATGCTTTTCATCCATATGAAATGTGGCTCATTGACTGATAGCTCCGAATGCCAAGAGGAAACCGGATGACCACGGACACAGACTCCTCACAGGCATCAGCCGGCAGCACCGCACTCAGCAATGCAGAACAGGAAGATCGTCGTATCGGCAGACAGCTGCGCGACCTGCGCAAGTCCCGTCAGATGACACTCAGCCAACTGGCGAAGCGCGTCGGAAAATCCGTCGGCTATCTAAGCCAGGTAGAGCGCGGGGTCTCTTCCCTCCCCATCGGCGTGTTGCAGACGCTGAGTGATGCGCTCGGTGTGCGCGTCAGCTGGTTCTTTCAGCCTGGCGGCAGTGAATCAGCCATGGAGCAGGAAACCATCGTGCGTGCGGATCAGCGCCGTGCCATGAATCTCAGCGCCATCGGTGCACGGGAAGAACTGCTCTCCCCCCGCCTGAGCGGTCAGCTCATCCTGATCATGACCCGTCTGCAGCCCGGTGGCAGCGGCGGCGAGACACCGCGTGAGCGGCGCGGCGAGGAAGCGGGCTATGTGGAAAGTGGCCAGCTGGAACTGACCATCGGCGAGCAGGTCTTCCAGCTCAACCCGGGTGACAGCTTCTCGCTGACCGGGGACAAACCGCACTGGATTCGTAACCCCGGCGAGACCGAGACCCGCATTGTCTGGGTAATGACGGGAGTGGAGTATTGATGTCTGGTTATCAGGACTCTCTGATGCCTGCCCTGTCATTCAGCCTGGCTCAATTCAGTCCGGTTCTATTCAGTCCGGTTCTATTCAGTCCGGTTCAGTGGGGCATCTTGTCACGCGTCGTGTAATAGACGCTGTCGATATGCGAGAGCATGGCGCGTTCGGCGGCGTCCGGGTCGCCGGCACGTAGGGCCTCGACGATACGTACGTGCTCTTCATAGCTGCGCTTGATCGAGCCGTGTTCGGCCATGACCTGGCGGCGGATGTTGAGCGCGTAGGTATAAAGTTCATCGGCATAGCGGATTAGGATCTCGTTGCGCGAGTATTCGGCGATGACATGATGGAAGTTCTGGTCCGAGAGCTGAAAGTTCACCGGCGAGTCGAAGTGCTGTGACTGGGCTTCCAGCAGGGCATCCAGCTTCTTGAGCCCTGCTTCATCGATATGCCGCGCGGCGCGGCGGGCGATGGCCGATTCCACCACGATCCGGCTCTCGAAGACGCTCTCAATATCCAGGTTATTGAGCTCATCGCCCTGCTGACGCGCGGGATGATTGCGGAAACTGTCGATCACGGCCTCACTGGCGCAGACGCGTGACTTGCTGCCGTGCGAGACATTCAGGAGGCCATAGCCCGTCAACAGCGCCAGGCCACCACGCACGGTCTCACGACTCACTTCAAACAACTGTGCCAGCTCTCGCTCGCTGGGCAGCTCATCTCCATCGCGCAGCAGGCCCGTCAGGATCATCTCGATGAGCTTGTCAGCGAGAATTTCCTTCTTGGTCTGATTCTTCAGCGCTTTCTCGAAGGCGAAAGGCGTCTGCTTCATGCAGCCTCCACTGGTATATATTTCATACCAGCATAACCGACAACCGCTAATCACGCATCCAGAAACCGACCATGGTCGCAATTTTCGAGAAAACCTTGACCAATCAGCGTGGGCTCGGCTAATTTTTATCTCAACTGGTCTGGTAAACCAACCAGCAGACCATAAAATGCGAATTGATTGAAGAAACCTACAACAACGCCAACTCTCACAAGGCTGGAATTCACATGTCAGCAACACGTCCTGTCATTGCCCTCACCCTTGGTGACCCCGCCGGTATCGGCCCGGAGCTGATCGCTCGCCTGGTCGCGGAACGCGAGCAATTCGCCGAAACCCACAGCGTGCTGGTCGGCGATCAGTGGCTTTGGGAGCAGGGCCAGCGCCAGGCCGGACTCTTCACGGAGCTGCCACGCGTCGAGAGCTTTGCAAAAGCCCGTGAACATGAAGGCCTGTCGTTGATGCTGGTGGAAAGCGTGGCACAGGAAGAGGTAACGCTGGCCGAGGAAAGTGCCGCCTGTGGCGCCTCGACCCTCGCGGTGCTGTCGCGCTGTCTGGAAGCGGCTCAGAACGAGGAAGTCGACGCCATCTGCTTCGCGCCGCTCAACAAGCTGTCGATGAAGAAAGGCGGACTGGGGCATGAAGATGAATTGCATTTCTTCGCCGAGAAGCTTGGGGTCAAGGGCTACTTCTGCGAGTTCAACACCCTGGGGACGCTCTGGACCTCGCGCATCTCCTCGCACATTCCACTCAAGGACGCCGCCGAGTACGTCACCCAGGAGCGCATCATTGCCGCCAGCCAGCTGATTCATGACTCGCTGAAACTGGCCGGTTTCGAGCGCCCGCGCATCGCCGTCGCGGCCTTCAACCCCCACGGTGGCGAAGGTGGCACCTGTGGCCGCGAGGAAATCGACGTCATCGCGCCGGCCGTCGCACGCTGTAATGAGCAGGGTTACCCCGTCGAAGGCCCCTTCCCGGCTGACACCATCTTCCTCAAGGCTCGCGATGGCGAGTACGACGCCATCGTGACCATGTACCACGACCAGGGACAGATCGCGATCAAGCTGCTGGGCTTCAAGTCCGGCGTCACCGTCCAGGGCGGCCTGCCCATCCCCATCACCACGCCAGCCCACGGCACCGCCTTCGATATCGCCGGCCAAGGCAAGGCAGATGTGAACCCGACCCGCAATGCCTTCGCGATCGCCAAGCGCATGGGCACCAATCTGCGCGCGCTGCGCCTCGAGACCGCGTCTGCCTGACGCCTTGTCACTCTTGCTCACATACCCGCGCCAACGTCATCCACAACAAGGATAATCCGATGAAAATCACCAAGGTCAGAACTCGCGTCTTCGAATGGAAAGGCCATACCGTCCCCCCGACCGCCCACTTCTGCTCCAACGCCATGGACGAGCTGTGGGACAAGGGCGACTCGATGGGCACCTTCCGCTTCCACGGCTGGACAGTGGTGGAAATCGAGACCGACAACGGGCTGGTAGGGCTTGGCAACGTGGCACTGGCGCCGCGCATCGCCAAGGCGATCATCGATCAGTACCTCGCGCCGCTGGTCATCGGCCAGGACCCCTTCGACTACGAATACCTGTGGCAACGCATGTACCGCTCCACCCACGCCTGGGGCCGCAAGGGCATCGGCATGGCCGCCATCTCCGGTGTGGATATCGCCATCTGGGACATCATGGGCAAGGCCGTCGGCAAGCCAGTCTTCAAGCTGCTGGGCGGGCGTACCAAGGAGAAGATCCCCTGCTACGCCTCCAAGCTCTACCGCACCGACCTCAAGGGCATGCAGGAAGAGGCTCAGTCCTATCTGGATCAAGGCTTCACCGCAATGAAGATGCGCTTCGGCTACGGCCCGCGTGATGGGGTCGAGGGCGTGCGTGCCAACCTCGATAGCGTGGCCGCCGTGCGCGAAGTCATCGGTGAGGATGTCGATCTGATGCTCGAATGCTATATGGGCTGGAATCTGGAATACGCCAAGCGCATGTTGCCGAAACTGGAACGGTTCCAGCCACGTTGGCTGGAAGAACCGGTGATCGCCGATGACATCGATGGCTACGCCGAACTCAATCAGCTGACCAGCATTCCCATCTCCGGTGGCGAGCACGAATTCACCCATTACGGGTTCCGCCAGCTGCTCGAGAAGCGCGCCGTCTCGGTCATCCAGTACGACACCAACCGAGTCGGCGGCATCACCGCCGCGCGCAAGATCAACGCCCTCGCCGAGTCCTTCAGCGTGCCGGTCATTCCACACGCCGGCCAGATGCACAACTACCACCTGACCATGGCCTCACTGGCCTCACCGATGAGCGAGTACTTCCCGGTACATGATGTCGAGATCGGTAACGAGCTCTTCTACTACATCTTCAAGGGCGACCCGGAGCCGGTGAACGGCTTCATCGACCTCGACGAAGAGACCCCGGGGCTGGGCCTTGAGCTGAACAGCGACTACTTCGATCAGTTCAACATCATCGAGTGAGGAAGCCATCATGAGACTCGTCCAACTTCGCACCGCCAATGGCCCAAGGGTCGCCGTGGTCGAAAGCCGCGACCAGCTGCGTCTGCTCGACTTCCCGGGCGGCACCTATGAGCTGGCATCCCGCGCCATCGAGTTGGGTATCGGACTCAGTGCACTGATCGAGCAGCACTACTCCCACACCCTGGTCGATTACAAGCAGGCCATCGATCGTCAGGAACTGCTGCCGCCGGTCACCCATCCTGACCGCGCACGCTGCACCGTCACCGGCACCGGTCTGACCCATCTGGGCAGTGCCGATACCCGCGATGCCATGCATGCTGCCGCTCAGGCACAGGATGACGCCAACGTTACCGACTCGATGCGCATGTTCCGCATGGGCCTGGAAGGTGGCAAGCCCGCCGAGGGTCAGGTCGGCGCGCAGCCGGAATGGTTCTACAAGGGTGACGGCAGCATCGTGGTGGCACCGGAAACCGCGATCAGCGTGCCGGCTTTCGCCGAGGATGCCGGTGAAGAGCCGGAGCTGGTCGGCCTGTACTTGAACGATGCCAACGGTCAGCCGCACCGTATCGGCTACGCCGTGGGCAACGAGTTCTCCGACCACATCACCGAGCGCGCCAACTACCTGTGGCTGGCCCACTCCAAGCTGCGCGCCTGTAGCTACGGGCCTGAACTGCTGATCGGTGAACTGCCGCAGCACCTGGAAGGCACCAGCCGCATCACCCGTGACGGCCAGACTCTTTGGGAGAAACCCTTCCTGACCGGGGAGGCCAACATGGCCCACAGCCTGGCCAACCTGGAACACCACCACTTCAAGTACGCCCAGTTCCGCGCGCCCGGCGATCTGCATGTGCACTTCTTCGGTACCGCCACCCTGAGCTTCGCCGATCAGGTCAAGGTGCAGGACGGGGACCGCTTCGAGATCGAATTGCCGGCCTTCGGGCGTGCACTGCGCAACCCGGTCGCGTTCGAGACCCACGACAACGGCGCCGAGCAGCCATCCAGTATGGCGGTGCTGTGAACACTCGTGATCAACACAGGAAGTAGAAAAAGGACCAGGGCCTGGCGTATTCCGCCAGCACACGGCCCTGATCCCGGCAGCACCAGCAGCACAAGTAGCACCCGCAAGCACTGCGTCAATAGCGTCTGTACGCACAAGAAGCATCACGACAATAACGAGAAAAGGGCTTCGTCATGACAATCTCGATCCGCCACACCGCCGCCTCACTCACTACCGCCGCCCTTGCCAGTCTGCTGCTGGCAGGACCCGCACATGCCGCCACCTCGCTGACCTTCGCCCATGCGCATCCGGTCACCGACTCGCAGCACTTGGCCGCCGAACGCTTTGCCGAACGTCTGGCTGAACGCAGTAACGGTGAACTGACCGTCAAGATCTTCCCCAACGGTCAGCTGGGCAATGACCAGGCCATGATCTCCGGGGTCCGCAGCGGCACCATCGACCTGGAGCTGTCCGGCAATCCCTACTTCAGCGGCCTGGTCAGCGAGCTGAACGTGCTCGACCTGCCCTTCCTGTTCGACACCCGTGAGCAGGCCTATCAGGTACTGGATGGCGATATCGGTCAGGACCTGCTGACCGCCATGCAGCCGCAGCAGATCGAAGGGCTGGCCTTCTGGGAAATCGGCTTTCGCAATCTCACCAACTCACGGCGTGCTGTCGAGACAGCCGATGACGTCAGCGGCCTGACCCTGCGCACCACCCCGAATCCGGCGCATATCGCCGCCTTCCAGGCACTCGGGGCCAACCCGACTCCGATGCCCTTCGCGGAGCTCTATACCGCGCTGGAGACCCGCACCGTAGATGGCCAGGAGAACCCGGTCAGCCTGATTCGCTCCGCCAACCTGTATTCGGTACAGGACCATCTGTCTTTGACCGCACACGCCTACACCGCCGCCCCCTTGATCATGAACAAGCAGACGTTCGACAGCCTCGCGCCCGAACTGCAGACACTGATCAAGGAAGAAGCTCAGGAAGCGGCCCGCTATCAGCGCCAGCTCAATCATGACAATGAGCAAGGCGATCTGGCCTTCCTCGAGGAGCAAGGCATGCAGGTCGTCCGCGAGCCCGATACCGCCAGCATGCGTGACAAGGTCGCCGAGCCGGTGCGCGCCGAGTTCACCGAAAAGCACGGCAGTGAGCTGTTGGATCGCATCGACACCGCACTCGCGCGCTGATCACGCTCGCCTGACTCGTCACCAGAGGAAGCCCGCCATGCTCTCTGACTCACTCGAATCCCCGGTAGTACCTGTGTCGCTTGCCGAACTGAGCGAGCAACGCGAGCGCTATCTGGCCACGCAGCAAGAAAATGAGCTGCCGATCATCGATGCCCACATGCATGTCTGGGATCCGGCGCGTAATTACCACCCCTGGCTGTGTGACGAGCCGATGATCCCCTTCCGCTACGGCGACTATGCCGCGATTCGTCGCCCCTACCTCCCCGCCGAGCATTTTCAGTCGGCGGGCAAGGCGCACCGGTTGATGGGCTGCGTCTACATGGAAGCGGAATGGGCGCGGGGCGATGCGCTCAAGGAAGTGCACTGGATCGAGGAGACTGCCCGCGAGAGCGGCTGGCCCGATGCCATGATCGCCCAGGCCTGGCTGGATCAGAGCGACATCGGCGATCAGCTGGAAGGACTTTGCGCATCAGGAATGGTCAAGGGGGCCCGCCACAAGCCAGCTGCACTGGAGCGCTACGACCCGAGGCTGGCCACCCACGCCATGCCCGGTTCGCTACGCTGCCCGCGCTATCAGTATGGCGTCGGTGAAGTCGCGCGTCGTGGCCTGATCTTCGAGCTGCAGGTGCCCTGGTGGCACCTCGAGGAATTGCTGCCCTTGCTGCAACGCCATCCCGAGATGCCGGTGGTGATCAATCATGCAGGCGTGCCCGGCGATCGTCATCCCGACACCCTGCGTCAGTGGTCACGGGCCCTCGCCAAGGTCGCTGCCTGGCCACAGGTGATGATCAAGTTCTCGGGCCTCGGCGTCGCGGGCCAGCCCTGGCGGCTGGAAGACAACCGCGAGATCTTCGAGATCGTGTTGCGCCATTTCGGAGTCCACCGCGTGATGTTCGCCAGCAACTTCCCGGTCGATGGGCTGGTGACCTCGCTCGATACGCTGTGGCAGGCATTCAAGGACCTCAGTCGCTCATTGAGTCCCGAAAACCGCCTCAAGCTGTTCTGCGACAACGCCGTTCGCTGCTACTCGCTGGACACCAGCGCCTAGCGCTCATTCGACGCTCCAACGACCGCCGTGACATCCGTCCCACGACAACAGGCTCTGTATAACAATCCCGATAAAAACAGTCCCTATAACAACAACCTGCAAGGAATTCGCCATGCTTGTTCGCCACGCCCTGTCTGACAAGACTCTGCTCAACAACGCGCTGCTCAAGACAGTCACTACGCTGGGACTGATGTTGACCTTCGCGACCACCGCTCACGCCGAGATCACCGCGCGCATGGGCACCAGCCTGCCAGATGCCCACCCGCAGACGCTGGGCGCCAAGAAATTTGCACAACTGGTCGAGGAAAAATCAGACGGTGAGATCACCATCAAGGTGTTCTCCAACGGCATCCTGGGAAACGACGTCAACATGACCTCGATGCTGCAATCCGGGACCCTGGATTTCACCGCTCCCTCCACTGCGACGCTCAGTAGCCTCAATCCTGACTTCAACATCGTCAGCCTGCCCTTCCAGTTCGATGACAGTGAACACGCCGATGCGGTACTGGATGGCGAGGCCGGCCGTGCCATGCTCGCAAGCCTCGATGACAAGCAGCTGGTGGCACTCGAGTACTGGGAGAACGGCTTCCGTCACATGACCAACAGCCGCCGTCCCATCGAGACGCTCGAGGACATCGAGGGCCTCAAGATCCGGACCATGCAGAACGCCCTCTACATCGACCTCTTCAATGGACTGAATGCCAACGCCGTGCCCATGTCGGTCAATGAACTGTTCACCGCCATGGAAACCCGCACGGTGGATGGTCAGGAAAACCCCTACACCGTGATCGACGCCAAGCGCTTCTTCGAGGTCCAGAAGTATCTTTCGCGCACCGCGCATGCCTATGACGCCCAGGTGCTGGTCGCCTCGGCAGGCTTCATGCAGTCACTCGATGACACCCAACGCCAACTGGTCCGCGAGGCCGCCCGTGAAGCCACGCTCTATCAGCGTGAACAGAGCCGCGCCATGAACGAGGAATTGTTGAACGAGCTGCAGGACAAGATGACCGTCAACGTGGTGGCGGACAGTGAACGTCAACGCATGCGCGAGGCACTGGCACCGGTGATCCAGCAGCACACCCAGGCGCTGGATCCGGCGGTGGTGACGCTATTCCAGGCAGCGCTGGCCGACGCGCGCTGACACCTGACATAAGCCCCTGCGTCATCAAGCCCTGACATCAGTCCCAGCCACCGACACGCGGCAGCGCCCTTTTCGCTGCAACCAGAGGGGCGCAATGACAGCGCTGCCGCACCGTCATCGAGATGCCTCCTTCGGGGATGACACCATGAACAAACTGACCCAAGAGATGCCGTTATCCATGTCGATCAAACCGCACTCTGTGGCACAACCTGCCACACACACCGAGTCCCGCAAGGTCGATGGCGCCGCGCAGGTAAAGACAGCTCCTCAGGACACGGCTGCTCCCTCGAGCCTTGCCATCGGCATCACGTCACTGTTCAAGGGACTGGAGAAGACCCTGACTCTGCTGATGGTGTTGGCGCTGGTGGCGATGATCGTACTGGTGTTCGTCAATGTGGTGCTGCGCTACGGCTTCAACAGCGGCATCTCGATCAGTGTCGAGCTGTCCCGCTTCCTGTTCGTGTGGGTCACCTTCATGGGCGCGGTCACGGCGCTGATCCGTCAGGAGCATCTGAGCGTCAATACCTTCGCCGACAAGCTGCCTGCGCCCCTGCGCGCCGGGCTTGATCGGCTGGTGACCCTGGCGATGCTCGGCTGCTGCCTGATGCTGCTCAAGGGCAGCTATGCCCAGACGGTGCTCAACTGGAGCAACCTCTCTCCCATCAGCGGCATTCCGGTCGGCGTGTTCTATCTCGCCGGCCTGATGGCGGGCGTGCTGATGTCACTGATTCTGCTCTGGCGTCTGCTGACGCCACTGGCACTGCATGGTGTCACGCCGCGCATCGCACCAAGCCATGCCTCTGATTCGCAAGGAGACACGCCATGACCATCGGGCTATTTCTCGGCTCCCTGCTGGCCGCCATCGGCCTGAGCCTCCCTATCGCCTTCGCCCTGCTGGTCAGTGCCATCGTGCTGATGCTGCACCTGGATCTGTTCAACTCTCAGATCCTGGCCCAGAACCTCGTCAATGGCGCCGACAGCTACACCCTGCTGGCCATTCCCTTCTTCCTCACCGCCGGCGAAGTGATGTCGCGCGGCGGACTTTCCCAGCGCATCGTCACGCTGGCAATGTCACTGGTGGGCCATCGCAAGGGCGGGCTCGGCTTCGTCGCCATCTTCGCCGCCATCGTCATGGCCAGCCTGTCCGGTTCCGCCGTCGCCGATACCGCGGCGCTGGCCAGCATGCTGCTGCCGATGATGCGCAAGGCGGGCTATCCGTTGGGCCGCTCCTCCGGCCTGATGGCCGCCGGGGGCATCATCGCGCCGATCATCCCGCCTTCGATTCCGCTGATCATCATCGGCGTCGCCGGTGGCATCTCCATCGGCAAACTGTTCCTCGCCGGCATCGTGCCGGGCCTGATAATGGGCGTGACCCTGGTGGTGATGTGGCTGTTCATGACCCGCAAGGAAGATCTGGTGGTCACGAAGAAGGCCAGCGGGCGTGAACGCCTTAAGGCACTCAAGGACAGCTTCTGGGCCATCATGCTGCCGGTCATCATCATCGGCGGGATCAAGAGCGGCATCTTCACCCCGACCGAAGCCGGTGTGGTCGCGGCGGTCTACGCCATCTTCGTTGCCACCGTGGTCTATCGCGAACTCAACCTCAGCCAGCTCTACGCCGTGCTCGCCCAGGCCGCCCGCAGCACCGCCATCGTGATGTTCCTGGTCGCCGCGGCGATGGTCGCCTCCTGGCTGATCAGCATCGCCCAGCTGCCGCTGATGGTGGCCGGTCTACTGCAGCCGCTCGCCGATGATCCGCGCCTCCTGATGCTCGCCATCATGGGCATCGTGCTGGTGGTCGGCATGGTGATGGACCTGACGCCGACCATTCTGGTGCTCACCCCGATCCTGATGCCCATCGTCAAGCTGGCCGGCATCGACCCGGTCTACTTCGGGATCATGTTCGTCCTCAACTGCGCCATCGGGCTGATCACCCCGCCGGTCGGCAACGTGCTCAACGTGATCACCAGCGTCGGCAACCTCAAGTTCGAGAAGGCGGTCAGTGGCGTCGCGCCCTTCGCCCTTGCCTATGTGGTGATTCTGCTGCTGTTCGTCGCCTTCCCGCAGATCATCACCGCGCCGCTTTACTGGATGACCGGCTGACCCCGTGACAAGCAAGACAACCAAGCCAGACAAGAAGACAGGAAGAAGGCAAGACGCCAACGACACGCCACTTGCTTAGCCAGTCGCGAACAAAAACAGTCGCGAACAAAGACAGCCGCCCACAAGAACAACATGAGAGCCATTCAATGACACCCATGATCAAGACGACCCTCGCCAGCCTGCTGTTGATCGCCCCTCTGAGTGCTGCCCATGCCCAGATGACGCTTAAGCTGGCCCACGCCGCCCCGACCACCGATACCCAGCAGCAGGCGGCGGAGCGCTTCGCCGAGCTGGTCAAGGAAGGCACGGATGGCGAGATCACCGTCAACATCTTCGGCAATGGTGTGCTCGGGGGCGACCAGCAGATGATCGCCGGCGTGCGCAGCGGCACCATCGATATCGAGATGTCCGGTAACCCCAACTTCGCGGGCCTTCAGCCGGCGCTGGGTGCCTTCGATCTGCCCTATATCTTCCCGGACCGCAAGACGGCCTATCAGGTGCTGGACGGCAAGGTCGGCGATGATGCCCTGGCTCTGCTCAAGGAAGACAACCTCAAGGGGCTGGCCTTCTGGGAGGTCGGCTTCCGCGCGATGACCAACTCCAAGCACCCGATCAAGACGCCCGAGGATGTCGACGGACTGGTGATGCGCACCAACTCCAACAAGTCGCTGATCGAGGCCTTCTCTTTGCTGGGCGCGAATCCGGTGCCGATGCCACTGGGCGAGCTCTACACCGCGATGGAAACCGGCACGGTCGATGCCCAGGACCACCCGATCAGCATCGTCTGGTCGGCGGGCTTCTATGAGGTCCAGGACTACCTGTCACTGACCAACCAGGCTTACACCTCGCTGCTGATGGTGATGAACGACGACAAGTTCGAAAGCCTGTCACCAGAATATCAGCAGGTACTGGTAAACGCGGCGCGCGAGGCCGGTGATTATCAGCGTGAACTGAACGCGAAGAACGAACAGAAGATTCTCGCTGAACTGGCCGACAAGGGCATGAAGATCGAGACCGACGTCGATACCACCGCCTTCCAAAAGGTCGTGCTACCGACCTGGGACAGCTATATCGCCGCCAATGGTCGCGACTGGATCGATGCCATCCAGGGCGCCAGCCAGGCCAGCGCTGATGTAAATGCAAAAGCCGAACCGCAAGTCACGCAAATAACCACGGCCGCCGTGACGCAATAACGCCCATCCGTTCTATCGCCTTGCTTACCTGTCACCCAGCGAGGGCGCAAGTCCTTGATAACCAGGTCCCGACGGCGCCCTCGCTGATTGGAGAAATGTCATGTCCCGAGATGTTCTGCTGCTCAACCAGAAATGCGCGCACACCCTGAGTCTGTTCGATGCCACCAGCGGTGAAGAGCTCAACCATCTGCGCCTGCCGGACTACCCACATGAATTCGTGGTGGATTCCACTGGCCGCTACGCCTTCGTGGGCCACTACGGCATCCTCGGTGCCGACTGCATCGGCGACCAGGGCGGCTGCTCGGTATTCGTGGTCGATCTCGAGACCTTCACGCTGATCAATACGCTCAGTACCTGGCCCTACTATCGCATCCACGGCCTGGGCATTGATGACCAGGACCGCCTCTACGCCATGAGCGAAGGCCACAACACCCTGCTGCTGTTCAATACGCCCCTGGCCCAGACCACGCCAGATCTGGCCGTGTCCTCCGGTGGTTACAAGACCCACCTGTTCGCGCTCACGAAGGCTGGCGACTGGGCCTACGGCATCAATCTGCTCAGCAATACCATCACCAAGTTCAAACCTCACGATGCCACTTTCGCACCCATCGCGATGATTCCGGGCCGCAAGCCGGAGGGCAACAGCCTGTCCGCCGATGGCCGTACCTTGTTCATCAGCAACCGCGATGACGACAGCATCGTGGCGGTAGATACCGAATCGATGACCGTACGCACCTCGGCGACCACCGGCCGAGATCCCAACCGCATCTACCGTGACCCCAAGGGGCGCCTGATCACCACCAATTACGGGGAAAGCTCGCTGTCATTGTTCGATGAGGCGCTGGCGCCGCTGGGCACCATCCAGCTTGAAGCGATTCCCATCGCGATGAGCTTCCACCCGGATGGCGAGCAGGCCTTCGTCTCACTCAAGGGGGATCGCATCGCAGTGCTGGATCTGGAGAGCGGCCAGGTTCGCAGAAGCTTCGCGACACGCGCCGAGCCGGACGTGTCCTGCTTGCTGGTGCGTGACCACTGAGTCAATCGGCACTTGATGCTTCTAACCAGGACATGAGCCAGTCATGACGGATACCACATTCAGGAACGAGCCTTCACACAGCCAGCCGCTGGTCGATGCGCACCATCACTTCTGGGCACTGGATGGCCAGGTAGCGTACCCCTGGCTGGAAGAGTCACCGGTGGAGAACTTCTTTCTCGGCGATTACGCCGCGATCCGTCGGCCCTTTGTGGCCGCGGACTTGAAGCGCCTAGTGCCTGAGGGCTTCCGGCTGGTGGGCAGCGTGCACTGCGAAGCCGAAGCCGCACGCTCGCAGGCTCTGGAAGAGACGCGCTGGATCACCCGACAGCAGGCCACTCATGCGCTACCCAGCGCGCATGTCGGCTGGGCCGCCTTCGGCACTGACGAGTGCGCCGCTCAGCTGGACGACCAGCGTGACTCGCCGCTGTTTCGCGGCGTGCGCGCCAAGCCGGTCACCGCCGCCACGCCCCGGACCCGCCAGTCGGTGGCGGACACCAGCGGCAGTCTGCAGGATCCGCGCTGGTGCGAGGGACTGGCGTTGCTCACGGAGCGGGATCTGAGCTGGGACCTGCGCGTGCCCGCCTGGCACCTCGAAGAGGCGGCCACGGCCCTTCAGGACTACCCCGACTTGCGCGTCATTCTCAATCACTGCGGCCTGCCATGGGATCGCACGCCGGAAGGCCTTGCCGAGTGGCGCGATGGCATGCAGGCGCTTGCCGCCAATCCCAATATCGCCGTCAAGCTGTCGGAATTGGGCACGCCCTGGCATGCCTGGGATGCTGGCGCTAATCGCGAACTGCTGTGTGAGGTACTGGATATCTTCGGTGCCCAGCGCTGCCTGTTCGCCAGCAACTTCCCGGTCTCCGGCCTCAAGGTCAGCTATGGCGACTGGCTATCGCTGGTGATTAGCGCCATAGAACAAACGACGAGCGCCGATCTGTGCCAGAACACCCTCGACAGGGTACTGCACGACAACGCCATTCACTGGTATCGGCTGCCGATTGCCGCTATCGCATCGCCTACGGACACTGCCGCTGTCCCCAGCTCGACCGCAACCGCTACTGCGCCCTCTACTACAACCTTTACTGCAACCCATAAGACACCCACGGCCTGACTCAACCTGCCTCAGGGCTTCACTTATCAAGGAGAAGACACGATGTTACTCAACGGTCATCAGCTTATCGGACAACGCAGCTTCGCCGCTCAGGGCGAGGCGATCCACGCCATCAACCCGGCCACGGGTGAGCGTCTGGAGCCTGCCTATCCGGGCGCCAACGCGAGTACAGTGGAAGAGGCCTGCCAACTGGCCAGTCAGGCCTTCGATGCCTATCGCGCCACGTCGCCCGACGCGAGAGCCGTCTTCCTCGAGACCATCGCCGAGGAAATCGACGCACTGGGCGATACCCTGACCCAGCGCGCCATGCAGGAGACCGGCCTGCCCGAGGCACGCCTGAACGGTGAGCGCGGCCGCACCTGTGGGCAGCTCAAGCTGTTTGCCAAGGTACTGCGCCGCGGTGAGTGGCAGGATGTGCGCGTCGACCCTGCGCTGCCGGAACGTGCACCCCTGCCGCGTGCAGACCTGCGCCAGCGTCAGATCCCGCTGGGTCCGGTGGCCGTCTTCGGGGCCAGCAACTTCCCGCTGGCCTTCTCGGTGGCCGGTGGCGATACCGCTTCAGCGCTGGCCGCAGGCTGCCCAGTGGTGGTCAAGGGACACTCGGCTCACCCGGGTACCTCGGAACTGGTCGGTCAGGCCGTGGCGCGTGCCGCCAAGCGTTGCGAGATGCCGGAAGGTGTCTTCTCGCTGCTGTTCGGCCCCGGCAATGAGGTCGGTCAGGCGCTGGTCAAGCATCCCGAGATCCAGGCGGTCGGCTTTACCGGCTCGCGCAATGGCGGCACCGCTCTGCTGGCCCTCGCTCAGGCGCGCCCGCAGCCGATTCCAGTCTATGCCGAGATGAGCAGCATCAACCCGGTCATCCTGATGCCGGCCGCACTGGAAGCCCGCGGCGAAGCACTGGGCAGCGCATTCGTCGGCTCGCTCAACATGGGCGCCGGCCAGTTCTGCACCAACCCGGGGCTGGTGCTGGCCGTCAAGGGCGAAGCACTGGAGCGCTTCAAGCAAGCCGCCATTCCCGCCATCAAGGCTAGTCCGGTGCAGACCATGCTGACGCCGGGCATCCACAAGGCCTATGCCGAGGGCGTGGCGAGCCTGTCCTCACAACCCGGCATCACCTGCCTGGCCAGTGGCGAAAGCGACTCTCCCATCGCCAGCCCCTGCCAGACCCAGCTGTTCAGCACCCCGGCGAGTGACTTCCTGGCCAATGAGGCCATGCAGGCGGAAGTCTTCGGCTCCAGCTCGTTGATCATCGAATGCGATGATCTCGCTCAGCTCAAGCAGGTCTGCAGCGCGCTGGAAGGCCAGCTGACCGCCACTCTGCACCTGGATGACGCCGATCACGATGCCGCACGTCAGCTGCTGCCGGTGCTGGAGCGCCGCGCCGGACGCATCCTCGTCAATGGCTGGCCGACAGGGGTCGAAGTCTGTGACGCTATGGTCCACGGTGGCCCCTGGCCCGCCACCTCCGATAGCCGCACCACCTCGGTGGGCACCGCCGCGATTCACCGCTTCCTGCGCCCGGTCTGCTATCAGGACCTGCCGGAAGCCCTGCTGCCACCGGAGCTCAAGCACGACGCGCCCTCCGGCATCAGTCGACTGGTGGATGGAGAGCGTCAGGTCATGCGATGACAAGCAAAAAAGCCCGCCAATTTGGCGGGCTTCTGTCATTCTTGTCATTGATAGAGTTAGGCGATACATACAGCATTCCCAGATGCGAGAAGCCGAATGTTCGCGATCCTCTAGCAATAACGATAGATACCGTCTTGCTTGAAGAGCATCCCATCGCTTTCTAATGCAGAGAGATATTGACTTGCTTTCTCGACATCACCGTCAAGCAGGTAGCGATAAATGACCTTGCTCAAGTACGTAATTGAACGAGCAGTCCGAGAATAACGGATATTGGGCGGATCAATGCTACAATCGAAACGCGTCACGGGAGTGCGCCAATCGCCATAGTTCTCAGTCAAGTAACGATCTGCATCCTCGGCACCTTTGACTACCTGACTACCCAAGTTGTAGTCAGTCAATGAAAACTCCGAGTTATCCCATCGATGGATAGCTGAGCCATGCCAGACGACGTTCCCCTCTTGCACATGAACAAAAAGGTCAGCGACAAGGCCGGTATGGTGCACGAGTTTGACAAGTATCGGCTGAGTCAACCGCGAATATTTCACTGCACTCTCGGATACGACTTCCCGAAAAGTACAATAACTTTCAGATTTTATGAACCAGGTATTATCGGATTCAGCAACAGCATCGCGAAGTTGCTTGATATCGAAGTACTTGGCGTCGACACCGATATCAATATCGTAGTCATGTCCCAGAAAATCCTTCTCTCTCACGGCTCCAAGAAGCGTGCCACTGATGACATACCAAGGCCACTCAAGACTACTCATCAAGCTATCGCAATCGTTGATCGTACGATAGGCATCATTTTTGTCAAACGACTGCGCGGACTTCTGGAATTTATGTGCCACAACAGGCGCTACTGTCGGATTTTCCATGGTAGCGCTGATGATCGACAATGCATGATTGACGCTGGCGCAGAAGGATTGGTCATATTGCCAGAGAGAGTCTTGCGGAGTGATGACTAGACTGCTGGTAGACGTATCGTGATCGTTATCACACTCTGAGAAATCGGCTTTTTCCAGCTTCCCACCATGCAGATCAGCCTGCCAGATATGGCGCTCAAAGTCAGTGATGCGCCGGTTGTCAGCCAACCAGGCAATGAGGCAATCGGCCGCCTTGGTAGACATTTCTTCAGAAATATCGAAAAAGAAATCAGATCTGGTCGACACTGGCAGCCACCCGGTATGCGCAAACCAGATGCCGCGCCGCACGACGATTTTCAATCCATTGCTTCGCGATGCCAGCTTGATACTGTCTGCCGCTACGGCCAAAGGCGCACCCAACATCCACACACCAATGCCAGATAACAAGGCCAAAGGATAACGAAGTAATGGGTGGCGTGGTTTATTCAAAAACCGTAGAAGCCGATAGGATTTTTCGACTTCGATATTCATTTCACTTTCACCAATGTGTCAGTACGCATGTTTGTGAATCAAGCCCTTGAAGAGAGTCAGCATGATGATACGTAAGTCCAGCCATAATGACCAATGCTCCACATACCACAGGTCGCATTCAATTCGCTTGGCCAGGTCCGTATCGCCTCGCCAACCATTGACCTGTGCCCAGCCCGTGATACCGGCCTTGACCATATGCTTTTGCATATAACCAGGAATTTCGTGACGAAGTTTTTCGACGAAGATCGTGCGTTCCGGACGCGGCCCCACGATAGACATGTCGCCTTTGAGCACGTTTAGGAACTGCGGCAACTCATCCAGACTGGTCTTGCGAAGGAACCTGCCCACAAGGGTCGTTCGTTTCGCCTGGGCATTTCCCCACTGCACCCCACCCTTCTCGCTATCAACTGGCATGGAGCGGAATTTCAGCATTTTGAAGGGCTTACCATTCAGCCCGACCCTTTCCTGGGTATAGAATACCGGGCCCGCAGAGGTACATTTCACCAATAGCGCGATAAGCGCCAATAAAGGTGACAGCAGAATCACGATGATCAATGATAGCAGGCGATCCTCGATCCACTTGAGAAGCTTTGCCCCCAGCGACATGCGACTGCAACTTAGATCAAGCATGAATAGACCGGCGACATCTGATACATCATGGTTGATAAGGCGAAAATCACGCATATCGGGCATGTAACGCACATTGCAGGTCGTCAGGCTCAACTCTGACTGGATATCACGAACCAGGTTACCTTGCGTCAATGGGAGACAGATCCAGACTTCCTGCTCCTGGTGGACGATCTGTTGGTCAGCCTGGTAGCGCTCTGGCTCAATTGCGCTCCACCCCCAATGCTCAATCCCCCCAGTCAAGATGACTCGTTCTACATCAAAACCTGCTGTCGGGATCTTGGCCAGCTGACGCACTGCACCAACACAGGTCAAGGCATCACCAATCAAGAGGACACTTTTGCGGTTCTTGCCCTTGGCTCGCAGATGGTTGAGAACAGGATAAGCAATCGCACGAATCAGGATGGAGTATGTCGTAGCACTTACCATCCAGTAGCCAACCCACAGCCGAGAGAACTTGTCACCTGTCTTGGTCATGAACATGACCAGCGCCAACAGTCCTCCCAACATCATGTATCCGGCCATGATCTGGAATACTAGACGGAAGCGGACTTGTCCTCTCCACGAACGATAGAGATTGAAATGCGGCAGTACCAGAAGAGCTAATATCCCCCCCAGCAACATACCCCATCCATATCTCTCGGAAACATCCAGCCCCCCAAAATGGAACCAGTGTGCACTGAAACCTGCCAGAAAGATAATACAGAAATCGACCAGGCGTACCAATTCAGTGGTATACATGGTATAGCCACTCAAGACACGATTTTGAACTTTCATAGCGTTTGTAACATCATCATTATTCAAGATCTCTACGGAGCAATTCCAAGACTTCGAAAGCCTTGATGAGATCTTCATGAGGAATCGACAAGAACCGCTTCAGTGAGCGCTTCAAATCCGTCGTGGAAATATCCTTGGTGCGCTCCAGATACAGCACCTCACAATGTTCCTGTAGGAAGTCGAACTCCCCTTTCCAATCTTCCCCTATTGCGAAAGTGACGACATTATATTCCTGGACGTCGCGTACTTTTTGCTCCCAGTCGTTTTCAGGAATCACGAGATCTACACAATCGATCGCTTCCACGATCTTGGCACGCTGATCGTAGGGGATCAGCGTCTTCTTGCCTTTCAGCAAGTTGAACTCATCAGTCGACACACCGACTATCAAACGATCACCTCTCTCACTGAGACGCTTGAGAAGATTGAGGTGTCCAATATGGAACATATCAAACGTGCCATAGGTAATAACCGTTTTCACACTCTCATGTGAAATATCTATTGGGTTTTGCTTCATCTAATATAACCTCATCTTAGCCTAACCCTTTTCAGGCATCATCAAGGCGGAAGCTAATATCCTTTCGCTCTTTTCACATCTGCTTGACATCAAACAATCTTGAGTGAAGAAAGTGCACTAAACAACCTATCGACATTGTTGCCATCACTAAACTGATTGATTTCTTTATATCTCGCTTCGTGCTCAGCAGTTCTCACGTCGGCTAAGCTTATCTCTTTATCTATTATCACCTCGTCAAGAATAGATCTTAGCTCTACTATAGAAAAACATCTTCGTCCAATATATTCATCATCGCTCGGGATTAAAGTACCAGTTTCTTTCTCATACTCAGCGATGTCTGACTGGTAAAAAATAATACCTGCACCGCGATAGAAAGAGTTATAACATACAGACGAATAATCTGTAATAAGTAGTTTTGTATCCTTCAAAGCCTCAGAAATTTTCCCGGACCATAGTTGTCCCTTGAGATCAGTATTACTTATTGCCTCATATACTTTGGGATGAGCGACAATTCTAACTTCTGAACTATGTAGATGATTTTTTAGCGATCTAGCTATGGCAACAGTATTTTGATAATAACTTGTTGAGGAGAAATCCCTGTAATGCTCTTCGTAAGGCTTCCAAGTCAACATTATTGTAACTATATTTCTAGAAGTACAATTTATACTGTTGGGCTGAATACTATCAAAAGAAGGCAACCCTACATTTAGCAACCTGTCTTCTGGCAATTTTAACATCTTTGATACAATTTGCTTTTCTTTCTCACTACTAACAACCATATAACTTGGCTCTGCTTCTTTACCTCTTGAAAAGGCCCCCTTCCTACCCATATTCTTCATATATATGATGCCATGCTGCAGAAAAACAAAACTTGTGTTTATTAATGCTTTCTTTATATATTTATTATTGCTTCTCAATAAATTGACATGCGCCGGAGCTTCGGTTGAAATTAAATTATTCGCTCTATATAGGTACCAGTAATATTTCGGCGAATACTTTACCACTACTTTAGGATTTCCTTGAATTCCAGAGTAATCATCCGACTCCCTGCTAATGACAAAAATATTATTGGACTTATTGCTTTGAATAGACTTGCAGAATATTTCATAAGTCCCTTCTTCTGCTTTAGCGGCAAATTTCTCAAAAAAAACATTACAGTTTTTACGGCTAAAATATTTGACACACTTACCTGCGCCATATAAAGATAAGCTTACTAATCTAGACTCTAGTATCTTGAACTGACGAGTGTTTTCTACTGGATATTTTAGTCGACGAACTAAAGTTGGAGTTCCATTGAGTGTCCGCCTGATATGCAAGGCATAATCTTTATAGGAACACGTAGATATAGGTACGTAAAAATTTCTTTTATTATTTGGCTTGTGTATCTTTAGTGTTTGAGCTGAGTATGTAGTAGCCATTTCATTTATTTCCAGCCTAATCTTCAAATGGCTATTAATAGGCGGTTCTCCATCGCTCAATAGCTGTTGCATACTTATTCTTTTTACTTTTGCTAACTTCAATAGCTTAAGCTTTGTTTTAGGGAAAGATAGATGTATGGGCACGTCTATCGGGAAAACATTTTGGTCATCTAAATATATCTCAGTTTTTGAAATACTTAAACAATATGGGTTAGATATAGCAGCAATATAAGCGAAGCTAAAATTCCGCTTATTTATATTTAAATGTAGTATTTTAAATTTTACTTTAACAAACTGCTTCAGCGGATGACTACCATTGTTTAACTTCCTCATGCAGATGACTGAATGTTTAGTGGTATAAACAACCAGTATCTCGTTAGTAGCAGACAGGTCTTGTACCAACAACACTCTATTTATTTCATTTTTCTTCAGACGCAACTTAAAAGCAACTTTATTACTGCCAGATAATTCATCTAAATCTAAGGTAATCGATCTTAATTTAGTGTTATCGCTTATTCTTAAAATATTACCATTAAGGGACGCGACGATATTATCTTCAATATCATCCATTGTAGAAACGGGAGTGGATACCTGATTCATTACTTATTCCAATATGTGAACTTGATACTAAAGATGACATTGCCATCCTATAAAAGGTGGTGGCACAATTCAGCTTAACCATTTGCATTTTTTGCTTTAGTTTCAGTCGAGATACAATCGCCGATATGAATTTTTCATCTCATCTTTGAACCTAATAAATCAACATCGATATACATCAATTCTATGCAGTAACGCTGCAGTGCTTGAAATAGCATTCGTGACATCAGTAATACGTAAATTGCTACGATTACTCCCATTCCCAAATACATCACCTGGGTCAGTATTGCAATAAATACCAATATAAAATTCGCAGAAGTTGCATATTCTATGCATTGTTTCCGATGTAACTTGAAGTAACTGGTTCTGTCAGTATCTTTCATAAATATCGCCACCTTGAACATAGCAGCTATAGTGATTACCATCATCAATAGCAATATTAATGCAGTGGAGATACTTACCATTAACACCAGCAACATGGATAACGAAATTAAAACGAATTCAGATGCTGCTTTTCCGATGTGTCCATGCATTTTTTTAAGCTTGTTAGCTTTTTTATCTTTGGACGCGATAGCACTATTTTCAATGAAGACAGATTGACTATAGTCAAGGCTTCTTCGACTTATTACCCCACATACTATATACATAATATAGACAATAGGAACAAAGCAGGAAAAAATTACAACAGCTTCGTTTAAACCAAAGTCAAATGGCAATATTTGTATGTAGCTTGGCTTAACATCCGATGAGACCAGGATCAGTATCTTCAATGGCAGGAAAAAAGCAGCCAGTTGAAACAGCCTGGATGTTGCTAAAAAGAATGCACCGCCGATAAAGGAGGAAGACTCTTTATTTATCAGCAACCATATTGCCAGCATTTTCTTGAAATGAGAGAAAAAATTCATCGCGACAAGATCCATACTATAATAGTGACTTAAACATACTCAAAGGATCATCTGTCTGATCACCCAAAGATGAGACTCTCACCTTCTGTCTTGATGCTTGAAGTGGATCTTCTCTTTCAATCATTTGTATGATATCTACAATATTGCTCTCTAAATTGACAAGGCTAGCTGCCACAGCAGAAGGATACTCTGAATGCAATTTTTCAAAATCTAGTGATTGGGTATTACAAAGAATGATAGGTTTCCCTGTAACAAGATATTCATTCAATACGCTTGAAATATCACACACCAAGATATCGCTTGAGTTCATTGCGTAATGCAGTGAATCATTTTCATCCAGCACTTCAACACCATGATCTTCGCACAACTTCAGGATTTTGCTTAACCAATACTTATGATCACTGCTTATACTACCAGTATAAGGATGAGGCTTGAAGATCAGTGAAAAACCATCATGCGCTATAATTTCTTCACATAACTTGTAACCCAATTCTCCAATGGAGCTGTAATCAACTTTCTTGACATGCCCTTCCCAAGTAGGAGCATACAGAATGGTGTTTATTCTATTTATCTCCTTTTGATATTTCAGTGCCATTTCCGCTTGAGGACGTCCAACATGTAACACCTGCCCTTCTCTCAGCGGAAGCCCTGCTGCTCTCAAACGCTCTTCCGAGAGAGGGCCGGCCACAAACAGATAATCATAGGCCATCAGCAATTTGCTTTGGTTAACGGCTTTATCACTTTCGCCATGGTTGATGAAAATATGATCCAGTTGGTGATAACGCAATGCTTGCACGTTTTTCATCGTATTGGCGGGATATAATACTTTCTTTACGGAGGTAGCCCCCCCCAATATGGCCTCAAGATCGATCTGTGTTCTAGCCGTTACTGTAAGAATATCCGTAGGCAGCATCCCTGAGAAAATATCAGCCTCACGAAGTATGATAATCACTGGCTGATCCAGCTTATCCAATACAGGAAGCCATTGGTTGATTTGATATGCGACCCCCTTCATTCCAGTTACGTATACGGCGACGGTCGGACGCTCTGTCTCAAGCACCTTCACGGCATGCGCTCTTATCTTTTTTCTATTGAATAATTTGAGGATGACCGGCCATGCGACAATCAGCGAAGTCACGATATATAGTAGTACTATAGGGAGTACATATAAACCCAATTGACTTGTCAATAATGGTACAAGTGAGCCAGCAAAACTGATTTTCTGCCCATATTTATCAACAGGGTTTTTATTGGGAGCCACTTTGACTTCCAAGCTAGATAGATAATACTCTAGCTTTGCCGATTTTCCCGTCAGGAATTGCAACCCGCATACTAGTGCAAATATGGCTACCGTGAATGAAGTGACAGAACCGGTTACCATACTACCAACCAGAAGCGAAATAACGGAAAATACGACTGGCAATAACTTATGCTTACCTATCTTGCGCAAGATGCCTTTCATAACGTCTCGGGTCTCTGTTTATTTAGGCACGCTACCGCCCCAGGATTGTGGGGCAATTCCTGAGGCCAGACGACAAACAGGGCGCCGTAGTGAGAGCACGGTACCCTGTTTGATAAAATAGCGAGGTTTTTATTAGAAGTTTCATGGATTATACATATTTTCGACATATTTGGCTAGATACAAGGCCATGAAGCCCACCTTCCTACAGGCGCTAGATCAAGAAAATATATGATAATCATCATCTTAGTGTGCGTCGTAGCCGTGAAGCGACCAAGGGATCGACAGAAACGGGGCTGTTCTTGTGAAATGCACCCGGCACCGGATGGGGCAGAGCAGACTCGCAAGTATCAAGTCATGTTAATTATTTATCATGAGAGCGTCTCTCAATACGATAGTAATGCGTCTCAGTCATAAGATATTTTTAGCTTTAACCTCCCGCCTTCTATCTTGGTCAGTAATTGATCGCTTCCATCGAATGCTACTACCCAGCTCATGTTTTCACTGAATCTTTCATTTGCACTACTTCAACACTCACTGTATTTATCTATCGGTGCAACAGTGGAGGAAAGTCGAAAGTCTAGAGGATGTCACCAGATGGTGATGCGTAGCAGATCGTGTCTATCTGATGACCGTTTGAGATATCTCAAATCAGAGACCCGGATCATTATTCATAAATATTTCAATGATGCATCGTATCAGACACATAGACTCACTCATCCCATTTCAGCTTCTAGGTTCTGTACGAAAAGTCGGCTCGTAGGCAGCGACGTATGCAAGCTACGCATACCATCGCATAAAAGCTACGGGCCAACTTCTCGTACCGCGTCGCAATACGACGGAACTCTTTCAGCCAACTGAAAGAGCGCTCCACGATATTTCGCTGACGGTACATGGGTTTATCGAAACCCCGTGGAAGGCCTGGACGGGGTTTTCGCTTCATCCTTCGCTGGACGATGATCGGCTTGATTCGAACGCGGTCGCAGTAACGGCGCAGCTCATCACTGTCATAGCCCTTGTCTGCCACGATGTAGCAGCAACGTTTTCGTGGCCGACCGAGACTCCCCGGTAGATGAACCTTTTCCAGGGTGGGAATGAAGTACCGGGTATCCGACTCTTGGCCTCCTGATATTGTGAAAGCGATGGGCCAGCCAAGACGATCACAGATCATATGGATTTTGGTCGTGATGCCCCCACGACTCCGGCCCAACGCATAGTCTAAGGGTTATTCAAATCCCCCTTTTTGCCTCCACCAGCAGAGGCGCGTGTTGCACGAACGGCGGTTGAGTCGATCATCCAGGTCTCGAGATCCATGAGGCCATCTTCACGAAGCCGAAGTTGAAGCCGCGACAAGACCGCCTCAAAGGTACCGTCATCACGCCATTGTCGGAACCTGGCGTAGACAGTACTCCAAGGGCCATAACATTCGGGAAGGTCGCGCCACTTGGCGCCAGAGCAGAGGGCCCAAAAGATACCGTTCATCATCTGCCTGTCGTCTTTCCTGGGCCTGCCCATCGATTGAGTCGGTGAGACAATGTCTTCGATCAACTGCCATTGGCTATCAGAGATTTCGTAGCGTCCTGTCATACCACACCTATGCTGGATGTGCATGGGTCACATTATCAAAAACGACTTTTCGTACAAAACCGCACCTCTTTTTCATATTAGGTGACATTCGATAATCTTGTATTCGAAAATAAAGCGTACCAGAATTTCTGACACGCTTTATTCATACTTCTTTACAGATTCGATCACGCAGTCTGGTGACTCAAACGCCAACGCCAATAATGCGTGATCAAACCACCGACGATCAGGTTATGCACAAACAGGCCTGTCGGGAATGAATTATAGGATTCAAAGTTACTGATTATCATCCAATAGATGAAGAACATAAGACCGAAGCAGGCAATGTCATCAGGCATCGCATTACCCCGCCATGCGAGCCAGGTGGCACGGCCAATCCAGAATGCCAATAGGGACATCGCGATAAGTCCAACAATCCCATATTCTACCCAGGTTTCAAGGAAGTAATTGTGCAAGTGCCCATATTTTGCCAGTACCCAATCTGGCAGCCAGGTCGTTTCCGACATGACCAACTGACGGCCCTCAGGCCCCCACCCCGTCATCGGACGTTCTGCAATCCATTGGCTCGCCGCAATCCAGCTATTGATACGAATGCCGATGCTTGTATAAGGAACTTCTGTAATCTCGCCATCTACCAACTGAGATATCACACTGCTCTCTTTATGAAAGCGATGATTAAGAGAGTCTCCCAGTGTAGAGAGTAATATACCTGCCCCAATTATGATGGATAATAGAATTGTAATGAGGTACTTTGTCAGATGCCTTGTTCTACCCTCCAGCACGGACTTGATAACCCAGAGAATCAGACCGATGCCACTCGCAATCGTGGCACTGAGCCAGACGGCTCTTGTCTGACCGACGGCAATGCCAGTTATCACCATCACCATCGCCAAGCACCAAAGCGTTACCCTTAGATAGCGCGCGTTACCATCACTCCAAAAGCGACGAGCAAAACAAAGCAAGCCCAGTAACGAAACACCAAACAACATGGACGCATGCTGATTGTTACGAATTCCGAATCCCACTCTCTCACCAGTGAATCCCGTCAGCCACCCATCATCATCTGGTGCGATCAATGTTGTTAGCAAGATTCCAGTTACAGCCAGCCCCCACACAATAAGTGTATTGCGCGTACTACCTTTCAACCACCAAGCAACACAGATAAAAATGAACAGCCTGGACAGGTCTTGAAGCCTAGGATCATCAATTGCCCACTGAGGATATTGCCACAATCCTAGTGTCCACGAGAACAATTGTAAGCAAAGAAAACCAATCAACAATAATAGTGGAGTTTTGCGTATTCCTTTTCCATATAAACAAAATGCTATTAATCCCGTTAGTACCAAGACTTTTTCGGCTGCTCCCTGTGTTTCAGGGATCAAAAATTGCATAAAGGAATATAAAATTAATGACAAGATGCCTATACAAGCCAGCCAACGGGGCTCGAGGCTATCCTCTAATGAATACCAATTCTTTATAGGCTGCATGATAACCCTTCTTGGCTCGGGGACTTTAAAACTTGGCTTGAATTTTGTATATCAGAAAGCTTTGAGGAATGTGCTTTTGATAATCTTTTCAGGCTTCATCGTCGCCCTACAATTCTGGACGCAGAATTCTACACAATTCTAGAGACCACGGCAATGTAAACAAACCTGAAGTGTTAACAAACCTGAAGTGTTAACAATGCAACTACCATCATGTCAAAACCAAGCCTAACGCCAAACTACTAGTGCATCTCATTCTTGATACGGATATACCTCCAGTACTCGCAGCGTCAATAGGGTTTAGCTGCTGGGCTTGTGTCTCTTGTTAGGGGCTTGCTTTTCCTTTTTGAGGACCGCCCTCTCCAGCCTTCGCGATCAGCCAATCTCGGAACAATCGCGCGGAGGCCGATAACGGTTGGTGAAGGTCGTGGACAAGATGCTCAGACAGACTTGTGATCGCGCGATGGTCAGTGACACGAACCAGCTCGCCCTTGGCAATGGCCTCCGCCGCCATGAAGTCCCACGCCAGCCCTATGCCGGCGCCTCGCTGAATGGCGGCGTAGGTCAGCGTCAGCTGATTGAAGGTGATGTCGGACTTGGGCGGGCGGTAGCGAATACCGAAATGGGCGAACCAATGAGACCAGTCCATGCAGTTCCACGAGGAATCCAGCTGAATCAGCGGACGCTGGGCCAGCTCTTCCAGCGAAAGTCCCTGCTTCTCGATCACCTCCGGGCGCGCCACCGGATAGATATCTTCGTGAATCAGCGGCGTGGCCCCCAGCGCTGGCCATTCGCCGTCGCCATAGAGGATCGCGAGATCATGGTCCGGCACCATGCTGGCATCCATCTCGTTGCTGGCATGGATGTGCACGGTGATCTCGGGGTGCTCGGCGCTGAAGCTCAACAGGCAGGGGAACAGCCAGTACTGGGAGACGGCATGCGTTGCCAGCACGCTGACGGTGTCAGGGTGCTGCAGTGCGCGCAGGCGCTGCCCGGCCATCTCGAGCCCTTGCAACGCCGGGAGAATGTGCTGCTGGTAGAGCATCCCCGCATTGGAAAGCGTGACACCGCGCGCCTTGCGCACGAACAGCGGCGTGCCAAGTGACGCCTCCAGCGCGCGAATCTGCTTGCTGATGGCGCTCTGGGTCAGGCACAGCTCATCGGCGGCACGGGTGAAGCTTCCCAAGCGACTCACGGACTCGAAGGCCGCGAGCCCCTCCAATGAGGGAAGATGGCGAAAACGTCCTGCCATGGGGGCTCCCTGTATTTGAAATTGTGTCTGTGTTCGTCATTGCGCTCGCGCGAATGTCTCCAGGCAGCCCTCTCGCCTCACATTCCTTGATGGAATGATTTGATGCGGTAAAGTCGCTGCTTGATCACGAAGTAACGCATTAGAGTGGCCCCTTGATCAAGACAAGGGCGACTCATCATGAAGAAAGCAATAGTCCATGCTGGCATGGCAGGCGCCCTCTGGGGAGGCGTCATCGTGTTGCCATCACTGCTTGGCGACATCCATCCAGTGGTCATCAGCTGCGCGCGTTTCGGGCTCTACGGACTCTTTGCCGCGGCGATCGCATTACCCCATGCTCGCCGACTGGCCTCTCGCCTCACTACGCGCGATACCCGCTTGCTGCTGGAGTTGGCGCTGACGGGCAATGTGGCGTATTTCATCCTGCTGACGGCGGCCGTCCAATATGCCGGCGTGGCCATTGCGGCATTGATCAACGGACTGGTGCCGATGGCGGTGATGTTGATCGGGAGACGCCATATTCAGGCGAGCCGTCTGTCCGTGAGCCTGTCCCTGACGCTGATCGGGGTGGGAATCGTCTGCATGAACGTGCCTGTTCTGCTTCGCTTCCTGCAGGGCGCGGGAAATTGGCAAGATCTGCTCGGCATGCTGTGTGGCTCGCTCGGCGTAATGTCCTGGGCATGGTTCGCGCTGCGCAATGCCCAGCAGCTCAAGGCCCGGCGTTTTTCCGCGCGAGAGTGGTCCACCCTGCAAGGCATCGCGACCGGGGTCGTGGCAGTGATGATTCTTGTGCTGGTCGCCGTCTTGCAACCGCGGATACTGCCGCTGGAGCTCACGTCTGAACGCTGGCTGGCCTTCGCTGCTGCAGCCCTGTTCATGTCGGTCGGGGGCTCCTGGATCGCCAATGCCCTGTGGAATTCCTCGGCCCAGCGCCTGCCGGTATCAGTAGGCGGTCAGATGATCGTCTTCGAGACCTGCTGCGCGTTGCTCTACGGGTATCTGCTGGCATGGCAATGGCCGCAGACCAATGAAGTGCTGGGCATGCTGTTGATACTCGGCGGTGTCATGTGGACGCTGCGCGCCGAGCAGCGTGTGTCCAGCCCTCAGCAGATACCACCAGACAAAACCATTGCTGAGTCGGAGCAGTGAAATCCCCCGCCTGATGAAACCTGGCCTGGCCAATGATCATACCCCGCGGACTTCACGCGCCTATTTCACTCACCTGTTTCAGACATGCCAGGGCCGCCTCAAAGGGCGGCCCTGGCATGTCTGGCGGGCAGCCTCCCTCACTGCCCTCTCAACCATTGCTCTCAGCCAAAGCGCTTAACCATAGAAGTGCTCGACAAGACTCATGGGAATCGCCGGCACGTAGGTAACCAGCATCAGCACCAGGAAGAGCACGAAGATCATCGGCAGATTGACCTTGGTGGTCTCCCACATGTCCGTCCTGGCGATGGAGCATGAGGTGGCCAGCACCGAGGCCACGGGCGGCGTCTGCTGACCGATGGCCAGATTGAGGGTCAGGATCAAGCCGAAGTGGATGGGATCGATGCCGATCTGCTGGATCAATGGCATCACGATCGGCACCACCAGGATGATGGCAGCGGCACCATGCAGGAACATGCCAAGCAAGAGCAGCAGGATGTTGAGCAACGCTAGCACTGCCACCGGATCCGTAGTGATCGCGGTGATTTCCTGGGCCAGCTGTTGCGGCAGCTGCATCTCGGTCAAGAACAGTCCCAGCACCGCGGATGTAGCGACCAGCAACATTACGACGGAGGTCTGGGTCACGCCATCGATCACTGCGCGATATAGCACCTGCAGGTTCAGCTCACGATAGACCAGCCCACCGATTACCAGCGCCGCCAGCACGGCGATGCCCGCGCCTTCGGTGGCAGTCACGAAGCCGCCAAAGATGCCGCCCAGAATGATGACTGGTAGCGTCAGGGCCCAGAAGGCCTCGCGGAACGCCTTGCCGAGTGTCGAGAGCGAGAAGGCAGCCTCACGCGGCATGTCGTACTTGCGGGCGTAGTAGTAGCAGAGCATCGCCAGCCCCAGACCACCTAGAATCCCTGGAATGATACCGGCGACGAACAGCTTGACGATGGAGGTGTCCGCGATGGCCCCGTAGAGAATCATCGACAGCGACGGCGGGATGATGATGGCAAGCGACGCCGAAGACGACGTGATCGCCGCCGAGAACTGCGGCGTGTACTTGCGCTTCTTCATCTCGGGAATTAGCACCGAACCCGTAGCGGCCACATCGGCCACTGCGGAGCCGGAAATCTCGGCGAAGAACAGCGATACCCCGACATTGACCATGGCCAGACCACCGCGCACGAACCCGACCATGGCCGTGACGAGATTGATCAGCCGCATGGAGATGCCTGACGTGTTCATCAGCGCACCGGCGAGGATGAACAGCGGAATCGCGATCAGCGGGAACTTGGTCGCGCCATTGAAGAGCGTCAGCGGCACGTTCACCAGCGCGTCCACGCCCATGAAGATCACTACACCCACGACCCCGACGGTGCCGATGGCGACCGCAATGGGAACGTTAATCAGCACCAGTGCGAACAGGGCCGCGATAATGATCAGTAGCGTCATGAGCGGTGCTCCTTGAGGTCTTCCTCGGCCAGTCGGATGGCTTCCGCGATCTCTTCCTCTTCGCTGTTGACGCCTTCACACATCTTGCGCCATGCGTGGGGCAGGCTCAGCAGTTCACACACAATGAAGAGTGCCGCACTGAGCGGAATCACTGACTGGGTGACATCCAGTCCGATGCTCGGCAAGGCGATCAAGGCATCCCAGGCCAGTACGTCCAACACCTGATAACCGAACCAGCCCACCACGGCAAAGAATCCGATCACAATTAGCTCAGAGGTAATGAAAAGCATACTGCGCAGTGTGATAGGCGCCTTGGTGATCAAGCCGGGAAAGCCCATATGCGAACGCTTCAAGGCTGCGAGACAAGCGCCATAGAAGCTGAGCCAAGCCAGATTGATCGAGGCGACCTCGTCATACCACGGCAAGGAGCCACCGAAGGTACGCAAGGCCACTGCCGCCAGCACGATCACCGTCAGCGACAACAGCAGGCCGACGGTAAATACCTCAAGGCAGCGTTCTACCACACGATTGATCCTATCCAGCATCGTCAAGTCAGCTTTGGCCGTCAGTCCTTCCCCACTCTCGGTGGGGAAGGTTGCCTTGGCCGCATGGGAATGCGAGCTCATGACTTACTCCTCGGCCAGTGCCATGGCCCGGTCAACCAGTGCCTGGCCGCCATCGACCTTGTCGGAAAACGCCTGATAGACCGGCGCACTTGCAGTGACAAAGGCATCCCGGTCCACCTCGTTGACGGCCATGCCACCCGCCTTGAGGCTTGCCAGCAGCTTGTCATCAAGCTCCGCGCCCTTGGCGAAGGCCCAGCTCTGGGTCTCGGCGGAGACTTCGGCAATCGCTGCCTTCACGTCCTCGGGCATCTTGTTCCAGCCAGCCTGACTGCTGGTCAGCCAGATGGGCGAATAGACATGATTGGAGAGTGACAGGTACTTCTGGACCTCCTGGAACTTGGCGCCATCGATGTTGGAGAGCGGGTTCTCCTGGCCATCGACAACCCCGGTCTGGAGTGCCACGAAAACTTCCGAGAAGGCCATCGGGGTCGGATTGGCACCCCACGCCGTGAACATGCCGGTACGCCATTCACTCTGCGGGGTACGCAGCTTCAGTCCGTCCAGATCTTCCGGCTCCACCACGGGGTGTTCATTGTTGGTGATCTGCCGGAAGCCGTTCTCCCAGGTGGATACCAGCTTGAGGCCCTTGGCCTTGGCATCCTCGGCCAGGTCCGTCATCACGATCTCATCGTCAATACGCTTGAGATGCTCGCGGTCCTTGACCATGAACGGCATGTCAAACAGTGCAAAGCTTGGCGAGACGGATGACATCACCGAGGAAATCGCGGCCAGGTCAACCGTGCCGAGACGCAGCTTCTGAATCAGCTGTCGCTCATCGCCCAGCTGGCCACTGTGGTAGTACTCGACTTGATGCTCATCCCCAAGTCGAGCTTGCAGACTATCGGCGAAATGTTGCGCAGTCTGACCCTGCAGACTGTTGGGACTCCCCCCGATGGCAAATACGATCTTCTCTGCATGCGCGGTTGTGGTACCCAAGGCGGCGGCTAACAGTGTGGCGGCAAGCATGGCTCGCTTCATTGTCGAATCCCTTTGATTGTTATGATTCTGGAGATGGGCGTATCGGGTCTGGCTTGCTGCTTGAACGGTCCGGACCTGAGCATGTGACGAGGAAGGCTCAGGGTTTCACGAACACATTCCACCTCCCAAAGTGGACTGCAAACCATACCAGATGAAGCAAAACTTAGTCGTCCACCGCCGCGAAGGTCAATCACTCCGCCGCAGAAATAGACCTTTGTCTAGAAAAATACGCAACAATTCGCCATTTCTGACTCCATCTGGACTGGATGGCAAACCACACCAACAGCAACTGGCATGTGCGACATCAGAGGCTTTCGTCAATCTGGAGTCCCTGGAAAGCCAAAAGCCCCGCCGATATTCTCGGCAGGGCTTGCAGGCGCATCAGAGATGCCAGGGCCTCAACGGAATGGGGAGAAGAGTGCGGCTGGCCGTCACTCAGTCACGGCGCCCCCAGGCGACGGCGTCGTGGGGATGAAGGCTCTCGATATGGCGCACATGGACATGCGCTTCGCCGTCGGTGATCGACAGACCATTGATCAAGCGGCGTGCGGCGTCTTCGACGAACATCAGATTCTGACCATTGAGCGCCGCAAACGCCTGCTCATCGGCGCGTTTCACGGCCGTCTGGACTGGCGTCGCCACGGCCTGCTCGATGGCATCGATCAACCCGATCAGCCCCAGATCCTTGGCTTCAGGCTTGAGCGTGACCTGAACCAGCGCTTCACTGCGCTGGCTGTGGGGCGTGGCCAGGGTGGCATGCTGGGTGAGCCACTCGGCGACCTGCTCCGGGGTCAGCGTGGCGTCGTTGCGGTGAGCCTCCAGGAACGCCTGCTCTATCAGCTGGCGCGACAGGGCCGCCGAGCAGGGACAGGTGGAGGAATAGCCCACCGTGACACTGGCCTGCAACGTGAATCTGCCCTCTTGCAGATTGGCCTCCAGCATGACGGGATACGACTTCCAGCCAGAGAGCTCCGGTGTGACTAGCGCCGGACGCTTCAGCAGCAGCGCGAATTCCAGCCTGACACGTGCATTGCGCGAGGCGCAGTCATGATGGCTTGCCACCATCGCGGCAAGTACCCCCTGCAGATTGCCCGGGGTCAGCGCCTCGCCCTCCGCCAGCCCATCCAGCAGGCGGTAGAGGCGCGACATGTGAATGCCCTTGGTGTGCGGCATCGGCAGATCGACCTGCGCATCTACATGGGCATGCAATTCACGACGATAATCGCCCTCCTCGATGAGTACGGGCAGATCGATTCCCTGCATGCCCACCCATTCCAGGGGGCTCAGGGAGCGGGAGCGCTCGGTCAGGGAAATGTCGGGGAGTATTGCGGTCATTCGTCAGATATCCAGAGCGGCTCTCATCACTGCCGCCTCCCTCACGCCGGGGGGAGGCAGGCACTGAGTTCAACCGAAGTGTGGGGAGTGTCAGGAGAGGTGAAGCACACAGCGCGGACGATTCGACGTCAGCGCAGGATCATTCCGCCGGTCGCGAGGAGTGATGGCCGGTGATCTTCCACTCGCCGAGAATCTCCTCGAAGGTGAACAGAAAGCGGGCCGGTATCGTGACCGTCTCGTCAGCGGCGCGATACTCGAAGGTGTAGTGCCCGCCGATCACGACGGTCCCCAGCTTGCGGCTGACACGAGGTGAGTACTCCCCCAGCTCGCAGGCCAGTGCCTCATTGGCGAGAAAGCCATCGAAGTAGGCCTGACGCTGCTGGCGATTCTCACGCACGTCATCCGCAACCGTCGGCACCAGGATCGCATCCTCGGCGTACAGCTAGAGAAGCGTCTCCTTTTCCCCGCGAGTGACGGCGATCGCCCAGCGCTCAAGCGTGCGCGTGGCGGCATTGATGCAGAATTCAGCGTCACGTTCCGTCAATGGAGGGGACGTCGGATGAGGCATGCTGTGGCTCTCCCTTGAGGATGAGGCTCTTGAGGATTTGGAAGGAAAGACGGGGGCCTGCCGGCCTCTCCGCCCATATGTCACGTGATCGCTCAGGCGTCAGCACACTGCAGGATGCCCTGCCCCAGGCGCTCGATCAGCTGCGGATAGAGTGTCTCGCCCAGTTCCAGCCCGACACCCAGCGGCTCGAAGACGATGGAGGTCTTGACGCCGGTGCCTTCGAAGACACTCTCGATCAACGCCGGGTTGTACTGTGGCTCACGGAAGACGCACTGGATGTTGTCCCGCGCCACGCGCGCCTGGATCTCCTTGATGCGAGCCGGGCTGGGCGTGGAGGCATCTCCCAGCGAGATGGCACCGGAGGCCGGAGCATCGAAGCGGTGCTCGAAGTACTGGTAGGCATCATGGAAGACGATGTAACGAGTGCCCTGCACCTGCGCCAGACGTGCTGACAATGCGTCCGTCATCGCCTCGAGCTCCTGCTGCCCGGCCTGGGCATTGCTGCGATAGGTGGCCGCGTGCTCCGGGTCCTGCGCTGCCAGCGATTCAGCAATCGCCGCCAACCAGAGATGCGCATTCATCGGGTCCAGCCAGCCATGCGGATTCATGCCATCGTGGGCATGCTCATGGTGCTCGTCGTGCTCCGCATGGACTTCGTGACCGCCATCATGATGCTCGTCATGGTCACCGTGCTCGTCATGATCACCACCGTGATGCACATCGTGATCGCCATGCGCTTCATCATGCTCAAAAAACATCTCGTCATCATGATGGTGCGCTTCGAAGGTGGCGCCCTCGCGATAGTTCAGATGGAGGGTACCGGGCACTTCCATCAGCTCGACGGCATCGGCATCCGCCGCCAGCGACGTACGTGCCTTGGCAAGCCAGGGCGTCAGGTCATCACTGACGAAGAACACGATATCCGCGTCAGCCAGTGATCTGGCTTCGGAGGTCCGCATGGAATAGCCGTGCGGAGACGCGCCCGGCTGAATGACAAGGTCGGGACTGCCCAGCTCTCCCATGACGCGCGAGACCAATGAATGCACGGGAGGAATGTCCACCGCGACCGAGGGCACCTCGGCCACTGCTACGGCAGGTGCCAACATCAGGGGCAGAGAGAGACAAGGCAAAAACCGATGACGCATGTCGGTTCTCCAATAGAGTCGATATCGCGGAAGGAAGATCGAAGGCTGCAATGACCAGCCACAATATGTTATAACATAACATTAATAGTCACTTCCCCGTCAACTCTTCAGCGCCAAGAGGTCTCCATGTCGCTGTTATCGATCAAGAATCTCTGTGTCACGCTTGGCAGGCATCGCATCCTCGAAGCGGTCGACCTGCAGGTGGAGCGCGGCGAAATCGTTACCCTGGTAGGACCGAATGGATCGGGAAAATCCACGCTGCTTCGCAGCATCATCGGGGCCATCACCCCTTCGCGTGGCCAGATAACGCGACAGCCCGGACTCAAGATCGGCTATGTTCCCCAACGCCTGAGCCTTGACCCGACACTGCCGATGACGGTGGAGCGCTTTCTCAACCTGCCACATCGGCATTCGCTGGATGCCGTGGCCCACGCTCTCCTTCAGGCCGGGATCCCCGGCGCCGAGGTGCAGCAGATCGCCAGCCTCTCCGGCGGCCAGTTCCAGCGCGTTCTGCTGGCGCGCGCACTGCTGGACTCCCCTGATCTCCTGCTGCTGGATGAGGCGACTCAGGGACTGGATCACCGAGGCATCGCGGACTTCTACCGTCAGATCGACCGTGTCCGTCACACCCTCGATTGCGGAGTCCTGATGGTCAGTCACGAGCTGCATGTGGTGATGCGCGCCTCGGACCGCGTCGTCTGTCTGCATGGGCACGTCTGCTGCCAGGGCACGCCCGAGCGTGTCATGGCCTCATCGGCCTACCAGGATCTGTTCGGACTCGACACCGCCGATGCCCTCGTCTTCTACCGCCATGACCATCGACACAGCCATCACCACAGCCACTCGGCACCGCCGCTGGATGACAGCGTCCCGCCACGTACTTCCACGACTCCCGTTTCAGAGAGACTGCACTGATGCTCGACGCTTTCATGGACGATTTCATGGTCCGCGCCGCACTGGCGGGTATTGCCGTCGCGCTTGCAGCAGCACCCTTGGGCTGTTTCGTCGTCTGGCGACGCATGGCCTATTTCGGCGATGCCACGGCCCATGCCGCGATTCTCGGCGTAGCCCTGTCGCTATTGATGTCCACCTCGATTCTGGTCGGCGTGCTCGCCGTCTCGCTGATCATGGCGACACTGGTGACCCTGCTCAGTGGGCGCGGCTATGCCATGGACACCCTGCTTGGCGTCATGGCGCACTCCGCTCTCGCCTTCGGCCTGGTGGCCGTATCCTTCCTGCCAGGCGTACGCATCGACCTGATGGCCTATCTGTTCGGTGACATTCTGGCAGTGAACAAGATGGATCTTGCCATCATCACCTCAGGGGGCCTGCTGGTCATCGGCCTCATACGCTGGCGCTGGTCAGCATTGCTCACCGCCACGCTCAACGAGGACCTGGCGCGAGCCAGCGGCATCAACCCACGACGCGAGCAGCTGGTGCTGACACTGTCGCTGGCCGTGGTAGTCGCGGTCGCCCTCAAGGTGGTCGGTGCGCTTCTGATCACCGCACTGCTGATCATTCCGGCGGCCACCGCGCGTCGCTTTTGCCATACGCCCGAACTCATGGCGATCACCGCAGCCATCATCGGCGGGATTTCCAGCACCGGCGGCCTGCAGGCGGCCTACTGGCTGGATACCCCCACCGGCCCGACCATCGTGTGCCTCGCCACCCTGCTGTTTGCCCTGAGCACTGTCGCGGCACGCATCTCACGCCTCGTTTCTCAGGCCAGCAGCGAAGCGCCTGCTCGTGGCAAGTGACAGCCTCCTCTCGCCTTGATCAGCACGACGGTCGTTCAGTGCGAAGCCGATCAGGAGCGCAATAGACGCGCCACCAATGAAGACACCCCACTGATCGCGGATCAGCGGGGTGTCCTGGCGAATGTCAGCAGATCAGGGTCTCAGGCGCCGTCACTCACTCCCAGGCGGGGAACGGGTCCGGCAAGTCACGCCAGGCTTCCTTGCCCGCCAGCAGCGTGGCGTCATCGAGCAGACACTCATCCAGCGCCTTGCGGATGCGCACCTCATCCAAATTCTGAACGATGAAGACGAGCTCCTGTCGCATGTCGCCGAACGGCTCCTGCCACTTTTCCCAGATCGACGCCAGGTACTCGGGGTCTTCTGGCCATTCAACCTCCGGCACTGCCCTCCAGAACATGCCCCCGAACCCGTAGTGCGCGATGCCACCGGCCTGATTCCACTGACCCGCGAACTGCGGCCGCGTGGCCAGCCAGAAAAAGCCCTTGGAGCGCAGCAGCTTGCCGCCGAACCAGTCTCCGTGGAGCAACTGGTGGAATTTTTCGGGATGGAACGGCACACGGGCATGGTAAGAGAAGCTCGAGATGCCGTACTCCTCGGTCTCCGGCACGTGCTCGCCGCGCATCTCCTTCAACCAGCCCGGCGCCTGCTGCGCGCGATCGAAGCTGAAGCGGGCGGTATCCAGCACCTTCTCCAGTGGCACGGCGCCCTGCGTCATGGGCAGAATCTCGGCCTCCGGGTTGAGCGAGTGCAGTACTGCGCTCAGCTCGTCCAGCTGCGAGGCATCGAGCAGGTCCGTCTTGCTGATCAACAGCACATCACAGAACTCGATCTGATCGACGAGCAGGTCGGCGACATTGCGTTCATCGTCTTCACCAAGGCTTTCCCCCGCTTCCGCCAGAGACTGCGCCTCGCGATACTGGGTGAGGAAGTTGGCGCCATCCACGACCGTAACCATGGTATCGAGGCGCGCGACATCCGAGAGGCACTGACCATCCTCACCTTCAAAGGTAAAGGTCTCCGCCACCGGTAGTGGCTCGGAAATGCCGGTGGATTCGATTACCAGACAGTCGAAGCGGCCTTCCTCGGCCAGCCGGCGCACCTCGATGAGCAGGTCCTCGCGCAACGTGCAGCAGATGCAGCCATTGCTCATCTCCACCAGCTGCTCCTCGGCGCGATTGAGCGCCACCTCGCCGCCTGTGCCGGGTGCGCCACGCACCATGGCGGCGTCGATGTTGACCTCGCTCATGTCATTGACGATCACCGCGACTCGCCGCCCTTCACGGTTGGCCAGAATATGATTCAACAGTGTCGTCTTGCCGGCGCCCAGAAAACCGGACAGCACGGTCACTGGCAGGGGCTGTGGCAGGGAGTTCGATGGAGATATTCGGGGGGAAGTCATCAGGCTCTACCTCAATGGATTGGGTCATTGCCACGTCGTGCGCGCATGACGGCATCCTTGCCGGCGCAGGGTCAGGCTCAGGGTCAGGGTCAGGTGAGTGCCTGGACGTGGGTGACCTCTGGCTTCTCAATCATCAGATGCGACAAATGATACGTTATAACATAATTATTCGTCAGCCTTTTTCTGATGAACCGCCCTATCCCCTTGTCTCATCAGCATCAGAGAAAAAGAAGACGCCCCGCTGGCAAGCCGGCGGGGCGTAGAGTGTTGCAATCAGCAGTGCGTTTCTCGTCGCAAGGAATGTCAGGTGACGATCAGACCGCCATCAACACGGCAGAGGCCATCACTGCCCCGCCCACCAGACGAGACGCGATAGTGGGCACGCTCATCAGGCGCTGCCCCACTACACGGCCCAGCAACGCCAGGACCAGTGTCGCGGCCACGAAGCCCGCCATGTAAGCCATGGCACTGCCAGCTGCCGGCATTTCCAGCGCGTGGGCGAAGCCGTGGAAGGCCATGAAGCCGGCCACCATGACGGCACCTGCCAGGGTCGGCAGACGCAGCAGCAATGCCACCAGCGCACCGGACACCAGCACCGAGAGCAGGATGCCCTGCTCAGCGATCAGCGCATGCAGCGCCTGTCCACCGCTGAGAAGCGCAATACCGGCCCCCGCCAGCATGCCGATGGCCATCAGCAGCGGCGTGCAATGCGTCAAGATCCGCGACTGACGCGCGCTCCAGATGCCGATGGCCAGCATGGCCAGCAGGTGATCCAGCCCGGTGAAGGGATGCGCCAAACCGGCCATCAGTCCCTGGGCATCATGGCCCGGATGTGCGGAGGCCGAGGTCGCCACCAGCAACAGTGAGGTGGCCAGCAGTGCGGAGTGAGAACGCTTCATGTGTCATTCCTGAACAAGATGATGATGATTTCACCCGATCCCCGTCGTGCGTCGACTACCGGGTGACAATGGATCCTGAGCAAGCGGCAGAAAACGCTGCGCCGTCAGGCCTGTGCCGCCAGTTTTTGTGGGCGACGCTCCGGCAGCATGCCGCGATCCAGAATGAAGGTGATGATCTCTTCCAGGCCGACGCCGTCGTACAGGTTGGCGAACACGAAGGGCCGCTCGCCGCGCATCTTGCGCGAGTCACGGTCCATCACCTCAAGCGAGGCATGCACCTGCTCGGCGATGTCGATCTTGTTGATGATCAGAAGGTCCGACTTGGTGATGCCCGGCCCGCCCTTGCGCGGAATCTTGTCGCCTGCCGAGACGTCGATCACATAGAGGGTGAGGTCGGAAAGTTCGGGGCTGAAGGTCGCGGACAGGTTGTCACCGCCGGATTCCACCAGCACCAGCTCCATGTCCGGATGACGCGCCTGGAGGTCATCGATGGCAGCCAGATTCATCGAGGCGTCTTCACGGATCGCGGTATGCGGGCAGCCGCCGGTCTCGACCCCGAGGATACGGTCCGCGTCCAGCGCTTCATGGCGCAGCAGGAAATCGGCATCTTCGCGGGTGTAGATGTCATTGGTGACCACCCCGATGTTGTAGTGATCGCGCAGGGCCAGACACAGCTGACGCAACAGCGCCGTCTTGCCGGAGCCTACCGGCCCACCCACTCCTACGCGTAGACAATGCTTCATGACAGCTTCCTTTCTCGTGAGATATCAGGCGTTCGTGTCGGTCGGTTCAGGCACCGCCGCCTCAGGACAGGCGGCGTTCGCTTAACTCCTGAACAGACGGGAATATTGTGTTTCGTGCTGTGCGGAGGCGAGTGCCAGCCCCGGCAGTATCGGGCCAAGTTCAGCATCCAGGCGCTCAAGCGCCTGTGCGACGACCTCCACCACGCGGAGACGCAGTTGCTCGGTCAGGCGCTGCGCGGCGGTATGCCCCAGCGGCATGGCCTTGCAGGCCACCGCCAGCTGGTTTTCCAGCCAAGCCCAGGCGAAGCCGATCAAGGTCTGGCGCAGTGGCACCCCACGCTGGTGCGCCACCCAGGCAAACATCGTGACGTAGCCCGGAGTCTCGGGCATCAGCGTCGCTGGCGGTTCAAGTTCGAGGCTTCTGAGCAGACGTAGCAGCGCCGCCCCGAGACGCGCGTCCTCATCGCTGAGTTCAGCGGTTTCGCGTGTCGCTTTGAGCCAGCCATCCCACTCGTTGAGCGCCGCCGCATCCTCTTCGGCCCATGCTTGCTGCAGACGCACCAACATTGGCAGTTCGCAACGGCCGAGCCCGTCTTCCAGCACGCCGTCGATCCACTCGCCAAGCTCCTGCTCCTGAGTGACCCACCCCAGTTCAAAGGCACTCTCCAGCCCCTGGGACCAAGCAAAGGCGCCGATGGGCAAGGCCGGACTCACCAGCTGCAGGAGCCCCAGCAGTGCCAGGTCCTCCTGAGCCGGCAGGCCCGCCATGGCATCAGTGCTCATGCGTGTGCTCATGAGAGTGGCTGTGAGAATGACCGTGGCTGTGCTCATGGTCATGTGACTGACCATGATCGTGGCTATGGTCATGGCCGTGAGCATGGGAATGCGCTTGCCCCGCCTGGGCATAGGCACCCGGCTCAGGATCAAAGGGCGCCTCGTGATGGGTGAGGGTCGCGCCAAGGCGCTCGGCCAGCGCTTCCAGCACGTGGTCCGGCGGGAAGCGCACCCAGCCGGTTTCGCCCTTTGCTTCAGCATCAGCGTCAGGCATATGCATGCCGATCGCCAGCTGCACATGGCGATTGCCCAGGTGATAGCAGAGCGCCGCCATCGGACGCCCGGCGGCGATGTGGGCAGTCACTACCGCCTCATCCGCGGCGCGGATGCGGATCACCTTGCCCTCGCGCGAGGCCAGCCGATCGCCGTCACGCAGCACCGGTCCGCGATCCAGAAACAGGCCGACCTCGCGCCCGCCGTCCGTGGTGGCACGCAAGCGCCCGCGGATGCGCAGCTCCAGCGGCAGAGTCAAGGTATCCAGAGGCTCCGCCTCGGTGTGAGCGCTCGCTGGGTCGCCTGATCCACTGGCGTCTGGCAGGCGATGTATCAGTTCCATCATGGCGTCAATCTCGAATAGGGAATCAGAACAGGCTCTTGAAACAGGCCCTCAGAACAGGTGATAGCGCTGGGCCAGGGGTAGCTCGGTGGCAGGCTCACAGGTCAGAAGCTCACCGTCGGCGAAGACTTCGTAGGTTTCAGGGTCGACCTTGAGCTCCGGGCAGGCATCATTGAGTTTCATGTCACGCTTGCGCACCTGGCGTACGTCGCGACAGGCGGACAAAGGGCTGTCGAGTCCGAGGGCCTCGCCGACACCGGCCTTGAGTGCCGCCTGGGAGACGAAGGTCAGGCGCGTGGCGCTGGCTGCCTTGCCGAAGGCGCCGAACATCGGGCGGTAATGCACTGGCTGCGGCGTGGGAATCGAGGCATTCGGGTCGCCCATCGGGGCGGCGGCGATCATGCCACCCTTGAGAATGCAGGCCGGTTTGACGCCGAAGAACGCCGGTGACCACAGCACCAGATCCGCCAGCTTGCCGACCTCGATGGAGCCGACCTCATGGGCGATGCCGTGAGTGATGGCCGAGTTGATGGTGTACTTGGCGATATAGCGGCGGGCGCGGAAGTTGTCGGTGCCGCGTTCGGCATCCTCCGCCAGCAGGCCGCGCTGCTCGCGCATCTTGTGCGCGGTCTGCCAGGTGCGGCAGATCACCTCGCCCACACGGCCCATCGCCTGGGAATCCGAGGACATCATCGAGATGACACCCAGGTCATGCAGGATGTCCTCGGCGGCGATGGTCTCGCGGCGAATGCGCGAATCGGCGAAGGCCACATCCTCGGGGATGCTCGGGTCCAGGTGGTGGCAGACCATCAGCATGTCGAGATGCTCATCCACCGTGTTGACGGTGTAGGGACGCGTCGGGTTGGTGGAGGACGGCAGCACATTGGGCCGCGAACAGGCGGTGATGATGTCCGGCGCATGGCCGCCACCGGCGCCTTCGGTGTGAAAGGTGTGGATGCAACGGTCCTTGAAGGCCGCCAACGTATCCTCGACGAAGCCTGATTCATTCAGGGTGTCGGTATGGATCGCCACCTGCACGTCATAGGCGTCTGCCACCGTGAGACAGTTGTCGATGGAGGCCGGCGACGTGCCCCAGTCCTCATGAAGCTTGAGGCCGATCACCCCAGCCTCAATCTGCTGCTCTAGTCCCTGTGGCAGCGAGGCATTGCCCTTGCCGAGAAAGCCGATGTTCATCGGCAGGCTGTCCACCGCCTGCAGCATCTTGCCGATATGCCAAGGCCCCGGCGTACAGGTGGTGGCATTGGTGCCGGTGGCCGGCCCCGTCCCACCGCCCAGCATGGTGGTGATGCCGCTCATCAGCGCCTCTTCCACCTGCTGGGGGCAGATGAAGTGGATATGCGGATCGACACCGCCAGCGGTGAGGATCTTGCCCTCGCCGGCGATGATCTCGGTGCTCGGGCCGATCACGATATCCACGTCAGGCTGAGTGTCGGGATTGCCGGCCTTGCCGATGGCCGCGATGCGCCCAGCCTTAAGACCGACATCTGCCTTGACGATGCCCCACCAGTCCAGAATCAGCGCATTGGTGATCACGGTATCCATCACGCTCTCATCAGCGCACTGACTCTGGCCCATGCCATCGCGAATCACCTTGCCACCGCCGAACTTCACCTCTTCTCCATAGTGGGTGAAGTCCTTTTCCACTTCGATCCACAGTGCCGTGTCGCCCAGACGTACGCGGTCACCTGTGGTCGGGCCGTACATGTCGGCATAGGCCTGTCGCGTTATCTTCATGGGTTGCCTCTTGATCCCTGAGCCGCAGTCTCTGAATGAGCTCCAAGGTAAATGCCTGTCGGTGCCATTGCCTGACGCCTTGACGGAAAGGTTGTCACTCGCTCAGCGCTCGACACTGCCGTCATCCTTGAGCTGTCCCATCACCTCGCCGCGGAAGCCATAGATATGACGACTGCCGGCGAAGGGAATCAGCGTGACGTCACGCGTCTGCCCCGGTTCGAAGCGAATCGCCGTGCCGGCGGCGATGTCCAGGCGCTGTCCGAGGGCGGCCTCGCGATCGAACACCAGCGCCGGATTGGCCTCGGCAAAGTGATAGTGCGAGCCGATCTGGATCGGTCGGTCGCCGCTATTGCCGACCGAGAGCGTGGTGCGCAGGCGGTCCTCGCAGAGAGAGATCTCGCCATCCGCCACCTGATATTCACCGGGAATCATCATTGCTCACCTCACACGATGGGGTTGTGAACGGTCACCAGCTTGGTGCCATCCGGGAAGGTCGCCTCGACCTGCACCTCGGGAATCATCTCGGCGATGCCTTCCATCACGTCATCACGGGTCAGCACCTCTGCCCCGCGCCCCATCAGCTCAGCCACACTCAACCCTTCGCGTGCGCCTTCCAGAATCTCGGCGCTGATCAACGCGATGGATTCCGGATAGTTGAGCTTGAGGCCCTTGGCCTTGCGGCGCTCGGCCAGCAGCGCTGCGGTAAACAGCAACAGCTTGTCCTTGTCTCTTGGCGTCAGTTCCATGTCGTGGCTCTTGTGGTTGTCATTGCGTGGGGCTTTCGAGGTCAGGTCAGCCAGATACGTGGCACCTGTGCCTCAAGCCCCGTCATCAGCGGGCGTAAGATCTGCCATGCCTGCTGGCACAGCACCCAGGCCTCGTTGCGTTCATGGCCCAGATAGCGCAGCAGCAGCACGCCCTCGCGGCGTGTCACCGCCCATAGTAGAGAGGCAGGCATCGCCTCGCGCAGGGCCTCGATGGCCGCCGCCTCATCTGCAAGCCCTACCGCCCACAGCGTGGTCTGGACACTGCAGCCGCCCTGCCCCCAGCGCCCCATGAAGCGCGCATGCAGAGGGTCCAGCGACTGGCGCTCGATCCACACTGGCTTGCCGTCACGCGTCAGGCGGAAGCGTTGCTCCAGATGGCCACTGACGAAGGGCAGCTCACCGACGGGGCGGCCGAGTGCCAGCACCTCCCAACCCAGACAACGGGCATTGCCCTCAAGCTCGAGGGTGGTGGTCTGCTCGCCGCGCGAGCCATTGAAGGCCAGCGTCTCCTGAGGCAGCCATTCCAGAGTGGCGCCGTTGGCGACCTTGAGATGCGTATGCTGGCCCCAGGCCACGCCGTTGCGATCCGCCTTGTAGAGCTTGGCCGCCGCCGGCGTGGTCAACAGCACCTGCGCGCCTTCCTCGACCTCTGCCGTGATATGCAGCGCATCACCACTGACCAGCCCGCCGGGAGGGTGCAGCAGATAGACATGGCAGCAGCCGTGGCGGCCTTCCGGATAGAAAGGGCGCTGCACGCGCAGCGGGCCATGATGGCATCTACGCGTCAGGCGGGTGATGGCGCGCCCGCTATCACTGGTGTCTCGGGAGTCAGCCTCGAAACGCAGCGCCAGCGCGGCCTGCCACTGGCGCTGATCATCGAAGCGATGGCCGGAGGCATTGGCCTCACTGCGCGCGGCATCCGTCACGCCGTCAGCGGGAATCACGCACCGGATCGTCATACGGTCAGGTGCTGCTTGATTAGTTCATCGGACAGCGCCGCGATATCGCCTTCGGCTACCCGGCGGCCGCGATCCATGATCACGAAGCGATCGGCGTACTTGCGCGCGAAGGGCAGCTTCTGCTCGACCAGCAGCACCGTCAGGCCGTCTTCCTTGATCAGGCGACGGATGACCTCGCCGATCTGGGCGACGATATTGGGCTGGATGCCCTCACCGGGCTCATCGAGAATCAGCAGGCGCGGTTCGATCACCAGCGCGCGGCCGATGGCGAGCTGTTGCTGCTGGCCGCCAGACAGGTCACCTCCGCGGCGATGACGCATCTCCTTGAGCACGGGGAACAGCTCATAGATGCGCTCGGGAATCTGGCGCAGGCCGTCCCGGCGCACGGCAAGCCCGGTGCGCAGATTCTCTTCCACCGTCATCATCGGAAAGATCTGCCGCCCCTGGGGGACATAGCCGACCCCCAGCCGCGCGCGCTCCTCGAGTTTGCGCCGCGTCAGATCAAGCGGCTCGTTGCTGCTGGCATCGCCATCGGCACGGTAAAGGAGCTTACCGTCACGGACGCTCTCCTCGCCCATGATGCATTTCATCAGCGTGGTCTTGCCGACGCCGTTGCGGCCCATCACGCAGGTGCATTGCCCAACGGGAATCTCCAGCGTCAGGTCCCACAGCGTGTGGCTTTCCCCATAGAGCTGGTTGAGCGTGTCGATGGTCAGCAGCGGCGACTCGCCGCTCGGCATCGGTGCCTTAGTGTTCAGCGCTTGCGTCATCCGTCACTCTCTCCCAGGTAGACTTCGACGACTTTCGGGTCGCTCGATACCGCATCCATGCTGCCTTCCGCCAATACCGCGCCCTGATGCAACACCGTGACCTTGCGCGCGATGGAGCGCACGAAGCCCATGTCGTGCTCGACCACCACCACCGACTGGCGTCCCGCCAGGCTGGTCAGCAGCTCCGCGGTGCGCTCCATCTCCTGCTCGGTCATGCCGGCCACCGGCTCATCGACCAGTAGCAGACGTGGTTTCTGCATCAACAGCATGCCAATCTCCAGCCACTGCTTCTGGCCGTGGGACAGGATGCCCGCCTCGCGGGCATGCCATTCCTTGAGGTGGATCGTCTGCAGCACTTCCTCGATCCGATCCCGAGTCTCGCCGGTCATGCGCGCGGTCAGGGTCGGGAAGATGCGCTTGTCGGTAGCCATCGCGAGTTCGAGATTCTCGAACACGCTGAGCGCCTCGAAGACGGTGGGCTTCTGGAACTTGCGACCGATGCCCAGAGTGGCGATCTCGGGCTCACTCATGTGCAGCAGATCGTGGCGGCTGCCGAACCATACCGAGCCACTGTCGGGGCGCGTCTTGCCGGTGATGATGTCCATCATCGTGGTCTTGCCCGCGCCGTTCGGGCCGATAATGCAGCGCAGCTCACCATCATCGATGGTCAGGTTGAGATCATTGATCGCCTTGAAGCCATCGAAGCTGACACTGACATCCTCCAGATAGAGGATCGGCCCGTGGGTCACATCCACCGGCGAGATGCGCGGGGTCAGGAAGTCGAACACGCGGTCACGCGTGGCCATTTCTTTCAACAGGCTCATGCGGTGGCCTCCTCGATGGAACGGGAACCGGATGCCGATTCGGTCTTGTCCGCGGACGACTGCGAGCGTCTGCCCCAGCCACGCTGGGCGAAGAGTCCGGCGATGCCCTTGGGCAACAGCACAGTGACCAGCACGAACAGTCCGCCGAGAGCGAACAGCCAGGCGTCCGGCATGATGCCGGTGAACACCGTCTTGGCGTAATTGACGATCAGCGCGCCCAGCACGGCGCCGTAGAGCGTCGCGCGGCCACCGAGCGCCACCCACACCACCACCTCGATGGAGAACAGCGGCGAGAACTCGCCGGGATTGATGATGCCGACCTGCGGCACGTACAGCGCCCCCGCGACCCCGGCCAGCATCGCCGAGACCACGAAGATGAACAGCTGGACACGTTCGACGCGATAACCCAGAAAGCGCGTGCGCGCCTCGGCGTCACGACAGGCGATGCTCAAACGCCCCAGCTTGGAACCGACGATGCCGCGACACAGCAGATAGCCGAGCCCCAGTGCCACACCACTGGCGATGAACAGCGCGATACGCACCGCATCCGTACGCAGATCGAAGCCGAGAATGTCCTTGAAGTCGGTCAGGCCGTTGTTGCCACCGAAGCCCATCTCGTTGCGGAAGAACGCCAGCATCAAGGCGAAGGTCAGCGCCTGGGTGATGATCGAGAGATAGACGCCGGTGACGCGGGAGCGGAAGGCCAGGAAGCCGAACACCAGCGCCAGCAGCCCCGGCGCCAACAGCACCATCAGGAAGGCGAAGGCCGGCATGTCGAAGCCCTGCCAGAACCACGGCAGCTCCTGCCAGTTGAGGAAGACCATGAAGTCCGGCAGCTCCGGATTGCCATAGACGCCGCGGTCACCGATCTCGCGCATCAGGTACATGCCCATGGCGTAACCGCCCAGCGCGAAGGAGGCGCCATGGCCCAGGCTGAGAATGCCCAGGTAGCCCCAGACGAGATCCACCGCGACCGCCAGCAACGCATAGCACAGGTACTTGCCAAGCAGGGTGACGGTGAAGGTGCTGACATGCAGCGGATGCCCCTCGGGCAGCAGCAGATGCAGCAGCGTGATGGCGAGCACCGACAGCGTCAGCACCGCGAGGAATATCTGGGTGGAGCGCTCCGTGAAGGGGCGCGCCAGCCAGGAACGTGAATCAGGCATGGATCAACCCTCCGCGGCGCGGCCCTTCTGCGGGAAGAGTCCCCGCGGGCGCTTTTGAATGAACAGAATGATGAAGACCAGCACCACGATCTTGGCGAGAACCGCGCCCGCCCAAGGCTCGAGAAACTGATTGAGCAGCCCAAGCGACATGCCGGCCACCAGCGTGCCCCACAGATTGCCGACCCCGCCGAACACCACGACCATGAAGGAATCGATGATGTAGTTCTGGCCCAGGTTCGGCCCGACGTTGGTGATCTGGGAGAGCGCGACACCGGCCAGGCCGGCCACACCGGAGCCCAGCGCGAAGGTCATGATGTCGACGCGGGTCGCCTTGATGCCCATCGAACGCGCCATGGCCCGGTTCTGGGTCACCGCGCGTACTTCGAGGCCGAGACGGGTGCGGCGCATGATCAGCATCAGGCCGGCGAACACGAACAACGCGAAGCCGATGATGTAGAGGCGATTGAGCGTCAGTGACAGCGCCTCGTTGATCATCAGCGAGCCACTCATCCACTCCGGCGTGACCACGATGCGGTTCAAGGGCGAGATGGTGGTACGCACCAGCTGCTGCAGGATCAGACTGATGCCGAAGGTGGCCAGCAAGGTCTCCAGCGGACGCCCCTTGAGGTGCTGGATGACGCTGCGCTCGATGATGACGCCCACCGCCGCCGCGACCAGAAAGCCCGCCGGAATCGACAGCAACAGCGCCAGCCCCGGCTGCCCCGGCAACAGCTGCTGCATGCCCCAGGTGGTGTAGGCACCCAGCATGATCAGTTCGCCATGCGCCATGTTGATCACGCCCATGACACCGAAGGTGATGGCAAGCCCGATGGCGGCCAGCACCAGTACCGAGCCCAGCGAGAGGCCGAAGTAGAGCGTCTCGAGTCCGCTGTTGAGCTGAAGCTTCTGCTCGATACCGGCCAGCGCCACCTGGGCGGCCTGGGCAAGCTGCGGATCATCACTCACTGCGGCGCCATTGATGGCGGCGATCGCGGCGGCGTTCAGGCTGCCGGACAGCGTCTTAAGCGCCGCGGGGTCGCCAGTGGCTTCCAGCTGCTGGATGGCGAGCGCTTCCTTCAGAGTGGTGCGGATAGCGTCATCGCCTTCCTGCTCGATCAGGCTCGGCAGCCGCTCGGCCATGGCCTCGTCGACACTGCCGCGCAGGCCGCGCGCCGCCGCGAGTCTGACCTCGGCATCCGGGGAAGACAGGTCGATCATCGAGAGCACGCCATCGATATGTCCACGCAGCGAGTTGTTGCTGCGCAGTGTCTTGAGATCGCGGCGCGAGACCTTGCCTGCCGATTCTCCCGACAGGGCGTCGGAAACGGCCCACTCACGGCCGCGATTGTTGTCGATGATCAAGAAGCGCTCGGCGTCCTTGAGGCGAGCCAGCTTGCTGGCGGAAAAGGCTTCCAGCCAGCCACGTGCACGTGCATCGCCGCTCATGGCGATCTCATCGATCACGGCCGGCTTGGCCGGGTTGCGTGCCTCGGCAAGCCGGGTCAACAGAGATTGGGCAGCGCCATCGGACAGGCGCGCAGACTGGCCAGTCGCGGGCTCGGACTGGGCAGCGGCAAACAGGGCGAATGACAAAAGACAGACCAGCAGCATCCACTGCCAGCACCAGCGGTACATCGTTGCAACGGAGATAGACATCAAGAAGGCCATCCATGGTGAACGCGCAAAGGCGTCATCAGTGTCCGAGGGCATCGAGGCCTCGGAGCTGACACTCAACGAGGCGGCATGCAGGCTCCCCTGCACGCCGCCTCGCTCTCAAAACGTGCTACGCATCATTGCGTCGCAACGCTCTGTTGAGCCCCACAGGAATGGGTCACGACATTGTAGTTGCCGCATTCCATCGGCTTGCGCCAGTCACTGATCAGGTCCTTGGAACCTTCCAGATAGTCAGACCAGGCATCGCCTGCCACGGTGGACGGGGTCTGCCAGACGACGGAGAACTGGCCGTTGTCTTGGATCTCGCCGATCAGCACCGGCTTGGTGATGTGATGGTTGGGCATCATGGTGGCGTAGCCGCCGGTCAGGTTGGGCACCGAGACACCGATGATGGCGTCCTTGACCGCATCGACCTCGACACTGCCGGCCTTGCGCGCGGCTTCCATCCACATGTTGAAGCCGATGTAGTGGGCTTCCATCGGGTCATTGGTGACCGCATCTTCCTTGCCGGTGTAATCGATCCACTCATCGATGAAGTCGTAGTTGGTGTCGCTGTCCACGCTCATGAAGTAGTTCCAGGCGGCCAAGTGGCCGACCAGCGGCGCGGTATCGATGCCCGAGAGTTCCTGCTCGCCCACCGAGAAGGCCACCACCGGGATGTCCTCGGCATTGATGCCCTGGTTGGCCAGCTCACGATAGAACGGCACGTTGGCATCGCCATTGATGGTGGACACCACGGCCGTCTTCTTGCCGGCACTGCCGAAGGACTTGATGTCCGAGACGATGGACTGCCAGTTGGAATGGCCGAAGGGGGTGTAATTGACCATCACATCCGCGTCCGCCACGCCCTTTGACTTGAGGTAGGCAGCCAGGATCTTGTTGGTGGTACGCGGATAGACATAATCCGTGCCCGCCAGCACCCAGCGCTCCACGCCGACGTCGTTCATCAGGTAATCCACTGCCGGAATCGCCTGCTGATTGGGCGCCGCCCCTGTATAGAAGACGTTCTCCGAGGACTCCTCGCCCTCATACTGCACCGGATAGAACAGCAGGCCGTTGAGCTCCTCGACCACCGGCAACACCGACTTTCGCGAGACGGACGTCCAGTTGCCGAAGATCACGTCGACCTTGTCCTGCGCCAGTAGCTCACGCGCCTTCTCGGCGAACAGCGGCCAGTTGGAGGCCGGGTCGACAACCACAGGCTCCAGCTTGCGTCCCAGCAGCCCGCCCTGCTCGTTCTGCTTCTCGATCAGCATCAGCATGGTGTCTTTCAGTGTCGATTCACTGATCGCCATGGTGCCGGACAGTGAATGCAGGATGCCGACCTTGATCGGCCCCTCTTCTGCCTGAGCGACATTGGCGAGCGAGAAACCGACACAGGCGGATAGCATTGCGGCAGCGATTTTCTTGTTCACGACATTCCCTCGTGTCTTGTTGTACTTGTTGTCCCGGCTGAGGTAGTGCAATCGATGTGCCAGCCCGTGATCAAGCGCCCCGTTATTGAGACATCATCCTTGTATCGCGCTTGTGGGGAGATGCGCGCGCACCTCAAGCGCACCGAAACAGAGCAACAAAATCTCCTTCATGCTGAAAGCGCACCAATATGGTGAGCTTTTTATAAACACCTTATATAAGCCTCTGTTTCACAGTACTTCTTAGACTGGTTTTGTTGTTGCGTACTGGTGCATATCGCATTCGATAGACTTTCCAACCACATGATGTCTCTACGAAATCAATCCTTTTTAACAGCCCTTCTCCTCTCTATGAGGACAGCGACTTCTGGCATACAGACTGCAGGAGTGCGGCCGTCAGGCCGTTGCAGATCGCCTTCCCTGAAGCACGAAGCCCGATAGCGTAGGTGGGACTTGCGAACAACAGCGCAAGGCACAGGCGTCACAACGTCGACGCCCCACACTACCGATCAACCGAGGTGCTTCATGACCATCCCATTGCCATACCGGTATGCATCCAGGTGTGAAAACGCCACATGCTGGATAACGCCCTCTGACTTCGATGGATTGACATCATCAGGAGGTGAGCATGTCGCTTGAAAAGGAACCGGGTCGTTTACCGAGCGAAGTCACACCATGGCTCGGCAAGGAGCAGAGCCATGAGCTGACAGACAACATGCAATTGTCACGCGCCGCGAGACGATTACTGGCTGACAGCATGGCAAAGAACACCATCCTGGCATTTCGATCAGATATCCGGGGCTTCATGAAAGCCGGCTACTCACTCCCCGCTACTGCCCAGCAAGTCGCTAATTATCTGGCGGAGATGTATACCAAAGGCCGCAAGCCTGCCACGATTTCCCGTCACGCCAGCTCGCTGGGCACCTGGCATGTTTACATGCAGCTGCCCTCTCCCACCCTGAGCCTGGAAGTGAAAGGCGTATTGAAGGGGATTCATCGCAAGAGTGATGGACGGCAACGTCAAGCGCCCGCATTGCGACTCCATCATTTGCGACAGCTGTTGAAGGCTCTGGACCTTGATGCTCCACGAGATCTACGTGATGCCAGCATGTTCTGTCTGTGCTTCTACGGGGCGTTTCGCTCCAGTGAGGTCGTCGCGCTCTACAGAGAGGATATCGAATGGCGTGATGGCGGTATCGTGATCACGTTGCGCCACAGCAAAACCAATCAAAGCGGACGGATCGAACAGAAGACGCTTCCCCGCAATCCTGCGGGGGGGCGTTGCTGCCCAGTGACGTTACTGGAGGCTTGGCTTGCATGGAGCGGCATTCGTCGAGGCGCACTGTACCGATCCATCGATCAGGCAGATCGAGTGGGGGCCGGCAGAATGCACCCCGTCACGTTCGGCAACCTGCTCAAGAAGGCGTTACAGCGCGCCAACCTCAATGCAGAGAAGTTTACCACCCACAGCTTTCGTGCCGGCTTCATCACTGAAGCGCATCTCCGTGGTAAGAGCGACCAACAGATAAAGCGCATCAGCGGGCATCGTGACCAAAAAACCTTCGAACGCTACATCCGCATGGCGGATGACATGCATGACCCGGGCAATGATATCTTTTGATAGCTCGCACCCTGAAAGGCGCTGCCAAGGACGGCAGCACTTCCAGCGGGGCCGATGAGATGATATTTATCCTACTATAAGGATGAGATAATTAATAAGACGCAAGGGAGAGCTCATGACCGATACCTACACGCCCCTGCCTGAGGCTGAGTTTTCCATCTCAGGCAAGATACGGAATCTTTCACGACGCTCTCTTGGCGATCTCATCTCCCTTCCGCCTCCACGCAAAGGCAAGGCCCCTTCATACAAGGGCCTGCTGCTCAGTCACCTACCCATCGTGCTTGTCGGTGCCCAGGGCCACACCGAGCTGCTCACCCATGGCATGCTCCAGCGACAACTCAGAGGGTCATCTCTCGAGAACTTCCGTTCCCTCAAGGTGTTTGAGGTGGACCGTGAATCTCTCACCTACGAGGAGCTGGAGGTGTTGCGCTATCTGTCAGAGGTGCTACCTCAGGAACTTTTCAACACCTCACACGTGATGGAAGCCCGTGCATTCATCAAGCAGCTCAATGAGAAGCCTGGGCTGGAAGAGAAGTTGGCCCGTATCGTGTTCGGGTTATCGAAATCCACCCTGGATATCAAGAGTCTCATGATCCTGACCCAGGGCCGCTGGGCGAAGAGCACACTGCAACGTGCCCACAGTCCCAAAGGCCAGCGGAGTCTCGACGTTGATCGCGGAGCCTCGGAGCCACCCTCCCACGAGACAAGCAAGGACAACGAGGCACAAAAAGCGGCGCCAACATCAGTGCCCCTCACTACCCCAGCGCCCAAGCCGATTCCATCCGCTCGGTGGCAAGCAGCATCGGGCCCCGCCACCGACACCACGCGGCCAGCTCTCTCACGGACTCGCCAGTCGCATGTACTCAAAACAATAGGCGATCTATTTGACGACCCGAGGGATGAGTCCGAGAGCCCCTCGTCATGATGCCTGACATTCCCGAAAGCAAGACATGGCTCCCCGAAACCATCCTTCATCAGTGGGAAGAACAACTCGATGACGTGGTATTGTCGGCTTCGGAGGAAACGCGCTTATGGCCGTTTCTTCACTGTAATCTTCCCCCATGTAGTCAGGCGGATCTCTGGATATCCGCTCAGATTCAGGCAGCGGATGACAATGATCCTGAGTTGCTCGACCTCATCAACAAACTCCTGAGGATACTCCCTCTTGCGCCGGGACCATTACAGGCGATTCGTCAGAGCCACCCACTGCATAGTCAGCTGACCTTTCCCGATAAATTCGCTCCCTCCATGTTGCGAGCCAATATCGCAAACCAGGCAATACAGCTCGCGCGCCATGGCACGACCTCAACACACGCTTTCGAACTCTTGCCAGGCAATGGCGAGCCATCCCCCATCGAGCACAATCGCCGATTGATTCGTCTTGCCTTGCGCGACATGGCCGGCTACCACTCGGGGCCTTCAGTCGATTGCAATCTCTATTACCAGCATTTGTCGACCCTACATGTCGCATTGAAGTACATGCTGTCACTTTGGCAGCACCCGGTCGCGTGGCATCATTCTGCCAATCTCTCGTTATTCAGCGCCTGGCAACACATCCCATGGCTGAAAAACGACAACCCAAGGCTGCATGACCAATTGCAGCAAGCCCAGGAACTGCTCTCCGGTTACCTGCCCATCGGGACTCGTCGCGCGCGCTACGTGAAGCGGCACCCGCAACGCTCCGTCTTTTTTCACGACTCATTCAAGGGCCACTTTTCATCGGTTGCCTCCAGTCCTGAACTACCTGAGACACTCGCTACCGCACGACCCTCGGACGAAAACGAGGACGATGACACCAGTCTCGAACCAGACAAGATCTCGCAGCCACAAGAAGAAGTGGAAGCGCCCTTCCATCACAAGGGAGACACCCTGTTGACACCGGAAGATTGCAGGGTGATCGCGCGCAAACGCCAGCAAACCTCTATCGCACAGAGCCTGGGAAGTCTGTCGAATTTCGCCACGACTCAAGGGCAGATCCGAAGAATACTGACATTACCTCTGCCGCCTGATGCCAGACTGCTGGTGCAGCTTGTGCTCGCAACAGGTATTGCCCCCGAACGTCTCAGTCAGCTCCGTGTGACCAACGTCGAGCTGGAGGCACTGCTCTGCACTGCGACGGTGTCGCGGACTCAATCACTGCAGTGGGTCCCCGAAAGCAGCACACTCTACGTCCCTGTCATTCATGCACCGTCTAAAAGCTCAGCCCTGCTTCTGCGCCTACCGGATGCCCTCGCGATACCCCTCAATCAATTGAGCGAAGCGACACCTCAGCCTCTGACCAAAAGCCTGGCAGTGCTCAACCGCCAGCTGAGGCAACACATGGCAACGAACACTGGCACGACTCCCACGGCTCTGCGCGTGGCCAGAGCCGCACGTCATCACCTTCTTGGCATGGCGAAGACCGATGTCGAAGCGGAGTGGCTTCGCGGGGAGCTCAGCCTGAAGACATCAGCCCCTGCCGCTTACCGCAAGACGTCCCTACGTGAACTGCAGCGTCTCATGAACACGTCGCTGGCGTGGTGGGGAATCGCGACGCCGATGAACACGACCTTGCCTCCCAGGAATGCACACGCCAGCACGACCTTGGGCTCGAGCATGACACTTTCGCTCCACACGGCCAGGGAGGCACTGAAGGGCTTGCATGATCTGGTCCAAGAGGGTCTTTCCGACTTTCCTATTGCTGCACGTGGCCGAACCCCTTCACCTGAGGACTGCTCAGCCTTGATCGAGCTCAACAGTGCGCTGTGCTGCTACATACTCATGGGAGTCCAGCTGACGGCAGGACTTCGTCCACCAGGCGCCACTACGCAAATGTCTCGGCGTGGACGTCTGCTGTGGATCGCTGACAAGGATTCAGGCCTCTACAGAGAAAGCCGGGTCATCCCGTTGCCTCTCCCGGTTTGCCAGAATCTCGATACCCTGCAGGCATGGCAGGCCTCCTGGCGGCAGCACTGGCCACGAAATGGCGGGACCTGGCTGTCATGGCCTGAAGACGAGCAGGCACTGGCCATATGGTGGTCAAGACGCCAAGCCAGCCTCAATCTGACCGCAAAGCCTTGCCAGCAGACCCACATCCGAGGCTGGATCAGCACACATCATCAAGCGCCGTCACTGACAGCCGCGTCACGCAGTGCACTCGCTACCCTGCTGGCACTTCCCGATAACGCGCCACGTCATTTCGTCGCCCAGACACTCGATGGACGAATGCAAGCGAACACGCTGGATATGCTGCTGGGCCATGTCAAACGCGGCCAGCAGCGCCATGCCCCCTATGCCAGCAACATCTGCCTACCGCCGGAGATGCAACGCCTCTTGGGGGAGTTATCCGATGAGTTGCGAATCAAGGTGATACCTCTCAAGGATTTGCCATGAGCAGAGATGGGAAGTTTTACCTTGCACCTGCAAGGGAGACGTCAGGAATCCGATCACTGGCCAAGCTCGACCCTGACTTGCACCTCAAGCTCATGAGCACCCACCACATGCAAGAGCTCTGGTCGCGCTGGGAGGAACGCCGACTTGATCGAGTCAAAGGCACGCAACGCCAGCAAAGCCTGCACCTGCTGTACTGGATCGAGCGTCACGCCAAGCGCCAACCGGCCAACGATATGCCGGCAGAGGCCGGAAGCATGATGCTGTACCTCAACCATACGCAAGCCAAGGCAATGGTCATGGAACTGATTCGATGGAGAAAGGTGCATCATCGCCGGCCGATAAGGCCCCGTGAAGCTTACCGCGTCATCGGCCGCTTTCTGGAGGAAGTCAACCAAAGCCCGGGAGTCGTGGCGATGCTGCCACAGTGGCCCACACAGGCCCGGCGCAAAAGCGTGCTACCAATGGAGGCCAAAGCTCTGGACCGCGCGACCAGGGTCTTGCCAATCATCCGCGCGCTACGTCAACCCGGGACTGGCTTTCCGCTGTTGCGCGCTGCCGTAGAGCTCGGCGTGCGTGCAGGGTTAGGCCAACAGGTGATTCTGGTCACATTGGCCTGCCTGACGCGTCGTCACTTCGAGAGCGATCGAAACGCTCCCAATGAGTGGGTCTGGATCCCCGCTCACGCGGCACCGCCGCCGGTCATGTCGCCTCACCTGTTGGCCTACCGTCTACCATTGGAGTCGACACTGACGACTGCACTCAAGACATTGAGAGCCAGAAAGCCCACCACTGCCAGGGACGAATGGTTATTGGCCGAGAGGCCAGAAGACCAGTCCCTCTCGATTCCCGAACGGATTCGCATCGTCAAGGGTCGCATGAGACAGGAACTGGCCTCCCTGATCACCACACTGCCCATGACAACCGAGGAACGCCGAAGGCTTAAGCTGACCACCTTGCTGAGCGCATTGCCTCATGCGGCAGTCCTGGGGGGATTGCCCGGCTACTGGGTCAGCCAGTTCAGTCGCTATCCGATTCCCTACAGCAGCGCGCATGGGCTTTATGAGCCCCACTCCTACTTCGCTCGGCTCGAGGCACCACCGGTCAGCACGGTCATGGCGACTGATTCCGGCAACCACCAGCAGGAATCCGTGGCGAATGACGACACGGTGAGCGCCATGGATCTTTTCGCGACCAAGGCATCAGAAACGAACGCTTCCCCCCACTCAAGTGTACTGACACAACCTCCGGGACAACGCTTGATGACCCAGGATTCCTGGCCGATCGACTGGCTTCCGTCGGCAAGGCGCATCCTCAAGCAATGGATCGGGGTCATTTCCTCTGATCATCTTCGCAAGACAAGTGACGGGAGGGTCAAGAAGCGTCTGGAGGCGCTGCTGCTCGAGACAAGCAGACGTCTCACAAGACTCATGGGCATCCGCCATAGCTACCCGGTCATGGTGCTCTATTGGCTGCATGATCTGCGCGTGACTCGCATGCTGCGCGTCAGTTCGCTGCACACCTATCTTTCTCGCAGCTTGCCAATGGCGATGGCGGACTACACCTTGTCGATCGACATTCAGGAGTGGGACAACGACAGTGCCCAGGAAATGTGCTGGTGCGTGCCACGCGATATGGGGTGGTCTGCCAGCACGACACACAGCTTTCTCGGCAATATGGGGCAGCTCATCCGCTTCATGCACAGCATGGGAGTATTGCTGGACGTGGAGCCGCCGATATCAGGCAATCACAAGACCCCCAGTGCCAAACGCATTCATTTCGCCACCCTGAGACAGATGGAAAAGGTGCGTACCCACCTTCTCGCAGTCCCCGATGCAAGGCCTGATGCCACCATGCAGTGGCTCAGCATCGCACTGGGCTTCCACGGGGGGATGCGCGCCAGCGAGGTCTGCGCCCTGACGCTACGGGACATCCGCATCGAATGTCCTCAGAGCACTTTTTCGCTTGAGCAGTGGTTGGAGGATCACTGCCCGGCCGCCCCCTCAACGGCGTTATCTGATGCAGGATTCTCACCTCCCGCACCACATGAGAGAGAGACCCTGCACGTAAAGTTGAGTGAACTGCTGAAGTCATTGCCGGAGATTGAGTGCCGCGTTTATATTCACGCTGGAAAGACGCCTTCAGCGCGGCGCGTACTTCCCCTGCACCTTCTGACATTCTTCGGCGATATTGAACTGTTGGCAGCATGGTGGGTAGATCGACGGCGATGCTTCCCCTCGACAGCCCTCTCTGACATCGCGTTGTTCGGCCCGAACGAGAGTTGTCAGGCATTCAATCATGCCGGTCTGATCGCTCCGGCAATCGACACCATGAGAAGTGTGCTGGGGAGTGCCATCGATTTTCACTCGTTGCGCCATGCAGCGGTCAGTTGGTGGCTGATCCGTCTTGAGGCAGCACAGAGCCGTGACATACTTGACGACTTGCAGGAGCACGGCTCCTGGGGACTGCAAAAAGCCCCCCTGAAACGCTTTCTGAAGGGGGTTCGAGGCTATGCCGGACAGGACAGTCAGGATCGCGGCATGTTGTTGTATCAACTTGCCGTCTGGATCGGCCACCGAACCCCGGAACAGACATTGACGCACTATGCCCATAGTCTGGAATACCTGCACCGGCAGGCCATGCGGCGCGCCAGTGAGTACACCCAGGCGATCACACCCTGGGTAGCCCCAATAACATGAGGTGCCAGGGCCTGACTCAACGCCTCTCTAAGCCCCCCCCAACAGGCAACCGCCTTGCCGTGCCCCAACGGGGGGCCGTATCGGTATCACACCGGAGCAAACAACAAGGCCAGATCCTCCTCATCAAACAGTGGGCCCTCCTCCTGACGCCCACTTCCCCCTTCCAGTACTGATGCGGCAAGATCCGCCTTGCGAGACTGCAGCTCCAAAATGCGTTCCTCAACAGTTCCTGCACAAACCAGCTTGTAGACAAACACCGGATTCTTCTGGCCCATTCGATGAGCACGCCCGGTGGCTTGGGCCTCTACGGCAGGATTCCACCAGGGGTCGTAGTGGATGACCGTATCTGCCGTCGTGAGATTGAGCCCAGTCCCCCCTGCCTTGAGGCTGATCAGGAATACGGGCACCTCCCCACGCTGGAATTGTGCCACACGCTCAGTTCGCACTGCCCCGGGCGTCTGCCCGGTGAGAGTCAAGTGAGAAATCCCCTCCCGCTCCAGTGCCCCCCCGATCAATTCAAGCATTTCCGTAAATTGCGAGAAGATGAGGATACGCCGACCATCCTCGACCAATGATGGCAACAGTTCACCTAGCGCCTCCAGTTTGGCTGAGCGCTGAACCGTCGCCGCACTTTGATGTTTGACAAGCCGTGGGTCACAACATACCTGGCGTAATTTCAACAGGGCATCCAGCATCACGATGCCGGAGGCCGCCAGCCCGCGTGTCTCGATCGCCTCCTTGACCCGTTGATGCTGTGTCAGTCGAAGACTCTCATAAAGCTCTCGCTGTGCACCGGTCAGCGTGATGTCTCGCTGAGTCTCAGTCTTGTCCGGCAACTCATTGAGGACTTGCTGTTTGGTACGCCGGAGGATGAGTGGCGAGATACGACGAGAGAGTCGCTGACTCACAGCGTCGTCAGCATGTTTCTCGATAGGGGTACGAAAATTCCGACCAAATCACTGCTGGCTCCCCAGGGCGCCTGGCGCAGCAACATCCAATTGCGCCCATAACTCACCCAGGTGGTTTTCCAATGGCGTTCCAGTCATCGCGATCATGCGACCAGCATTGAGCCTGCGCACGGTACGCGCCGTCTGAATGGCAGCATTCTTGATGGCTTGGGCCTCATCCAGTACCACGATACCGAAGTGCTGCTCGCACAGATGCTCGATATCTCGAACCAGAAGGGGATAAGTCGTGATGACAAGATCTACATTGGCGACAGCAGTATCGATCTGCTCACGACGACTGGCCTTGGCTCCCTGAAGCGCCAGCACGCTCAGTGTCGGCGCAAATCGAGCCGCTTCGGCGCACCAGTTACCGACGAGACTCGTCGGGGCCACCACCATGACAGGCCCACGCAGTCCCCCTCGCGAACGCTCATCGAGCACGTGTGCAAGGATCTGAATGGTTTTTCCAAGCCCCATGTCATCCGCCAGAATACCGCCAGTACTCAACTCCGAGAGGAATCGTAACCAGGCCAGTCCTCGCGCCTGGTAATCGCGCAATTCTCCCTGGAAACCGTCAGGGGCTGGCAATTTATCAGGAAGCTCACGCAAGCGTTGGGCAAGGGCAACGACATCCTCTCGCCCTACCCAGCGCTCATGATCTGCCAAGGGGGCCAGCTGATCGATGGAGGTCAGGGGGACACGCAGTGCACTTGTGGGTGCCTCGCTATCGTGAAGCCAGTCCATCAAGGGAGCCAACCAGGCACGTAGCCTGGCAAGTGGAAGCACCAGCCGACGATTATCCGGCAGGTGTACTACCCAGCTTGCTCCCGCTTCCTCATCCTCCTCCGGCGTCAACGGGAAGTCTTCGCGCTGAATGAGTTGACGCAGAATGGGGAGCAGATTGAAGGATTCATTCTCCACCTCAACGCCCAACGCAAGATCGAACCAACCATTCTCGGCAGGCTCGAGCGCTCCATACCAGTTGTCTGGCGATAGATATTCGGGCTCTTGCGGGAAGTCGTCACTGAACTCGACCACACATCCCGCCTGACGTAATTGCAGGATCATGTCCCACCATTCCTCAGGAGCAGAAAGACATGTCCTCCATTGCGCCGCATTTTCTGGCACCTGCCTATCTATCGGCAGCAGCAAGCTCCACGAGGGCAACTCCAACCCATCCGGTACATCGTGGTGCGCAGCGAGTTCTTCCAACGTGACCATGCCTGGCGGAATGGCGCGAATCAGCGCGATTTCCGCCTGTTGATCACGCGGTATCGTCAAACGCTGCCCATCGCGCAGCCCCTGGGCCACCTCTCCCTCCTCTGGGGGTATCTCGATACCGGCATAGCTCAGGGTCACGACACCAGCGCCCAACCGAATAGGAGTTTCATTCCAGACATGGCGGCGTGTTGGCAGATGTGCCCGTGCGACACACATGGTGATCTTCAGCTTGGGTTTCACATCCTCGAGCGTTGTTTCCACAAGTGTTCTCGGAGAGGGGACCTGGGCTGCCAGCCCCGAGACATTCTGGAGACGAGAGGTCAACCACTCGCTCATTTCCGGCGGTAAAGCGGGAACATGCTGGAGTTGGCGCCAAAGCTCAACATCCCCCTCCAGCGGGCCAAACTGTTTATTCTGAGGGTCAAGATAACAAAGCGACTTGCCGACACTGGCCACGATAGCCTCGGGAGACAAGATATCTTCAGGCGTCGTGGACATCTGCAGCCGCTGCACACCCTGCTCATCCATCTGCCAGGTCGGGGCGATACGACAGGTCGGCCCAATACCAAGCTGTGGGCCCGTCTGCTTCTGATGGAAAAGCAAGGGGGAGGCATCGCTTGCCAGCAAGGACCAGAGCGCTTTCGCCTGGAATGCCTTGTTCAACGTCAAACCTTTGGATTGCCCAGGAAAGTACCATTGCGAATCTTTGCTGCCATGCAATAACTGCTCGATGGCCTCCTCCTGCGCCGGCTGCCATCCCATTGCAGGGACAGGTGACAACTCCCCCACGTGAGAGACTTCAACTTTCACTGGCGAGACCCATCGATCAAGCTGCGTCTTGCTCTTGGAGGGCCTCAACCACACCGGCTGCACCGTCAGCGCGGGAAGCCCCCTGTGGCCGGACTGCACATCAAGGAACAACCCGAGACGGTGGTTGGCACCTACTTGGACGGCTGACGGCACCGCCGGGGCTTGACTGTGATGTTGCAGCCAGATTGTCCACTCACGTTTCGCCGCCTGAAGTGACGGCGCTTGCTCCACTTCGTCGGGCTCAAGCGTGTCAGGAACCTCCAGGGCTTTCCCCAAAGGGCCGCTACTCAGGAAGGTATCGATCAATGCGACTGCGTGCTTGCAGGTACTGCCCACCGGACAACTACAAGCTGTTCGCATCTGGTGCCGAGTACCCACAGGAGCCAACATGATCATCGTGCGATAAGGGGTGCCCAGACTGCCCGCGACATCGCCAGAAAGCGTCAAACCACCCTTCTCATCCAACTCTACCTGCCACTGCTCATCCACTCGCTGCTGGCGCGCGTAACGCAGACCACGCTCCAAGGTGCCTGCATCAAACTCATCACGCCATCCATGCTGAAGGAGTGCGATATTCAAGGCGAACGATGCATTACTCAAACCAGTGGCTGCCACAGCGGCACTCTCCATAGAAATATGACGATATTGGAGCAAATTACGCGACTACTAGTAAACCAGACGGATTCGCCGCCATCGGGCAGGCTTAACAAGCCTCATGAACCGAAGCAAACCTCTATGCAAAGGGGCTTGCTCCGATAGCCAGAGAAGTGAGCGAACACCATGAGAATGAAAGTATCAGTCGCGATGCCACCTGAGACTCTTTGGTGTAGCGTCCTCCTCCATTTCGGTATCCTTGCCCTTCCAAAGCCCACCAGGACAGCTCCCCATGAAGCGTTATGAACGCTTTGCCGCCGAGATCTCCAACCTGATCCGTACCGGAATTCTCGCGCCGGGTGAGCGAGTGCCGTCGGTGCGGCAGGCCAGCAAGGCACATGGCATCAGCCCCTCTACCGTCTTTCAAGCGTATTACCTTCTGGAGAATCAAGGCCTGGTCAGTGCGCGGCCGCGCTCGGGATATTTCGTGCGTGACAATGCCTCGCGGATACTCGATGAACCGCATGTCGCCCTGCAGCAGCAAGCCCCTTCCGACGTCGCCGTCAGTGAACTGGTGTTCTCGGTACTGGGTTCACTGAGCGACAACGATACCGTCCCCTTCGGATCTGCCTTCCCGAGCCCGGAGCTCTTCCCGCTCGCGCGGCTTGCAACCAGCATGACGCGCGGGCTGCGCCAGCTATCGTCGCATGCCGTGATCTCCGACATGACGACCGGCCATCCTGACCTGTGCCGGCAGATCGCTCAGCGCTACATGGTCAACGGCATGCAGCTGCCGACGGAGGAGCTGGTGATCACCAATGGCGCCATGGAGGCGCTCAACCTTGGCCTTCAATGTGTCACCCAGCCCGGAGACCTTGTCGCCATCGAAGCGCCGGCCTTCTATGCCACGCTTCAGGTGCTTGAGCGGCTCAAGTTGCGCGCAGTGGAAATTCCGGTACACCCGCGAGACGGGATTGATCTCGAGGTGCTAGAGAATCGTCTGGAGTCGCTGCCCATCAAGGCCTGCTGGTTCATGAGCCACCTGCAGAATCCACTGGGGGCCAGCCTGAGCGATGCGCGCAAGGCCCAACTGTATGCGCTGCTCTACCGTCATCAGCTACCGATGCTGGAGGATGATGTCTACGCAGAACTGTATTTCGATCAACGTGCCGAGGTGTCGCCCCCGCAGCCCGTCAAGGCGCTGGATGTCGAAGGTCTGGTGATGCATTGCGGGTCGTTCTCCAAGTGCCTGGCACCGGGCTATCGGGTGGGCTGGATATCCGCGGGGCGGCATACCCGGGAGATTTCGCGCCTCAAGCTGATGACGACCATCTCGCCATCGCTGCCCGCCCAAGCGGCCCTGGCCGACTACCTTCAGCATGGCGGCTACGACCGCCACCTGCGCAAGCTACGTCTGGCGCTCGAGACCCAGCAGACAGCCATGCTGGCAGCCATTGATCGCTACTTCCCCGAAGACACTCGCGTGACCCACCCCCACGGGGGTTATTTCCTGTGGTGCGAGCTTCCCGAGCACATCGACTCGCTGGCTCTGTTCCAGCAGGCGTTGGCCCACGGCATCAGTCTGGCACCGGGGCCCATCTTCTCGGCCACCCAGGGCTTCAAGCATTGCATTCGCTTGAGCTACGGCCACCCGTGGGACGCGGCGTCAGAGCGCGCCATGCAGACTTTGGGGGAATTGCTCAAGGCAGCCTGAAACTCGGACCGCTCAGACGAGATGCGAGAAGTACCTTGAGTATGTGCGCGCAAATGCCGCAGCCCTTGCGGCCGCCTTGCCACACAGTCTTCATGCGTTATCCGCTGGGGCGACGATATCCTTGCGCGGCGCCTATCACTTGCTCGAGAGCCGCTTGCCACGCCTGGATATCGCACCTTGCTGCGTACCTTGATTGCATCCCTGATGCCGCACGCGTGCCCCTGCAGGAAGCGCCAGAGCCCGCCATGGCGGGGCCTGGCGCCAAGGGCGATACGACAAGCACCTGATCCCATCATGGTGCTGGCATCAATCAGAGTGCGCCCTCCTGCCCGGCTCGCCTTGTTGGCTGCTCGCCATACCACCTGGCTGGCCGGCTGACTGGCTCACGCGCCTTTAACGACTGATCAGAATTCGGCACGCAACTGATATGGTTTTTTCTTGCACAACTGAGCCTGTTATGGCTTCCGGTGGCTCCCTAGAGTAGCGGCGAAGATTCAGGCAGGGCCGTCCCCCTTGCCGCCTACTCAGGAGACATTGCCATGTTCGGCACCGAGGCCATCGACCTGGCCAGGATACAGTTCGCCTTCACCATCTCGTTTCACATCATCTTTCCGGCCATCACCATTGGCCTCGCCAGCTATCTGGCGGTGCTGGAAGGCATGTGGTTGAAGACTGGCACACAGGTCTACCGCAACCTCTATCATTTCTGGTCGAAGATATTCGCGGTCAACTTCGCGATGGGCGTGGTGTCAGGACTGGTCATGGCCTACCAGTTCGGCACGCATTGGAGCGGTTTCTCGGCCTTTGCCGGCAGCGTGACCGGGCCGCTGCTGACCTATGAAGTGCTGACCGCCTTCTTCCTCGAAGCCGGCTTCCTCGGCGTGATGCTATTTGGCTGGAATCGCGTCGGCCGCGGCCTGCACTTCTTCTCGACCTGCATGGTTGCGCTCGGCACCCTGGTCTCGATGTTCTGGATCCTGTCCTCCAACAGCTGGATGCAGACCCCTCAGGGGCATGAGGTCATCGATGGCATCGTCGTGCCGGTCGACTGGTTCGCGATCGTTTTCAACCCTTCCTTCCCCTATCGCCTGGCCCACATGGCACTGGCCGCCTTCCTGAGCACCTCGCTGTTCGTCGCAGCCTCCGCCGCCTGGTTGCTGCTCAAGAAACGCGACACCCCGGAAGTGCGCAAGATGCTGGTCATGGCGGTACTGATGTTGATGGTGTCCGCCCCGCTGCAGGCCTTCGTCGGCGACATGCATGGCCTGAATACGCTCAAGCACCAACCGGCCAAGATCGCGGCCATCGAAGGGCATTGGGACAACAGCCATGGGGAACCGACGCCGTTGATCCTGTTCGGTGTGCCCGACATGCAGCGCGAAGAGACGCGCTTCGCGCTCGAGATTCCGGCCCTCGGCAGCCTGCTGTTGATGCATGACATCGACAAGCAGGTACCGGCGCTCAAGGACTTCCCCGCCGCGGACCGCCCCAATTCGACCGTCGTGTTCTGGAGCTTCCGCCTGATGGTCGGCCTGGGTCTTGCGATGATTCTGCTCGGCCTCTCGGGTGTCTATCTGGCCCGCAAGGGCAGGCTCTTCACCTCGCGGCGCTGGCTGAGGCTGGCCGTCGCCATGGGGCCGGCTGGGCTGATCGCGATACTCGCGGGCTGGTTCACCACCGAGGTCGGCCGCCAGCCGTGGGTGATCTACGGATTGATGAGAACGGAAGATGCCGTCTCTGCCCACAGCACCGCTCACCTCAGCATCAGCCTGACGGCCTTTGTCACGGTCTACTTCATCGTCTTCGGCACGGGGATCAACTACCTCTTCAAGCTGATCAGGAAAGGGCCTGCGGGTGATGACAGCCACGCCCCCAGCGGCGGCCCTGGCAAGCCGCGCACACCTTCCCGCCCACTATCGGCCATCGAGGAATCTCTCGACGGCCAGACTCACTGACCGGAGCGATGAACGCTATGGGTATCGACCTTTCTGTCATCTGGGCGGGCATCATCCTGTTCGGCCTGATGATGTACGTGATCATGGATGGCTTTGACCTGGGTATCGGCATTCTTTTTCCGTGGGTGGAGGACAAGGTGGACCGCGATGTGATGATGAACACCGTGGCCCCCGTGTGGGATGGAAACGAGACATGGCTGGTCCTGGGCGGGGCCGGGCTATTTGCGGCCTTCCCACTGGCCTACGCCGTCTTGCTGGAAGCCCTAAGCATTCCTCTTGTCGCCATGTTGATCGGCCTCATCTTCCGCGGCGTCGCCTTCGAATTCCGCTTCAAGGCCTCGGACGCGAGTCGCCATTGGTGGGACAAGGCCTTCGTGGGCGGCTCTGTACTGGCCACCTTCAGTCAAGGTGTCGCACTGGGAGGCTACATCCAGGGCATCGCCTTCGATGGGGGACACTTTAGCGGCGGTTCGCTGGACTGGCTGTCCCCCTTCCCGCTGTTCTGTGGTGTGGCGCTACTGTTCACCTATGCGCTTCTCGGCAGCACCTGGTTGATCATGAAGACCGAAGGCATTCTCCAGGCACGCATGTTTTCCCTGACGCGCCCACTGACACTGTGGGTATTGATCATGATCGCGGCCGTCAGTCTGTGGACTCCGCTGGCGCACCCCGCCATCGCCGAGCGCTGGTTCACACTGCCGCAGCTGTTCTGGTTCCTGCCGGTGCCAGTGCTGGTAGTGCTGGCCGGTTATGCGCTGATCCGCGCTGTCGCCTTTGAATATCATGCCCAGCCTTTCCTGCTGGTGCTGGTCCTGATCTTCCTGGGCTACAGCGGTTTCGGCATCAGCATGTGGCCTGACATCATTCCCGGTCACGTGACGATCTGGGAAGCGGCCTCTCCGCCACAAAGCCAGGGCTTTGCCCTCGTCGGCACGCTATTCATCCTGCCGATCATCCTGGTGTACACGGCGTGGAGCTACTTCGTGTTCAAGGGCAAGGTCCGTCATACCGATGGCTACCATTGAGAGGTGCTGACATGACATCCCCGACTCGCGAGACACATTCAGCGCCACTGCATGCCCCCATAACCAGACTCGACGACGAGCCATCCGGGACGCCCGCGCGCCCAGCCAGCTGGCTCAGCAAGATCGGCTGGCTGGTGGTGATCTGGGGAGGCAGCGTCAGCGCGCTGGGACTCGTCTCTCTGGCACTGCGCCGCTTCATGCAGGCCGCGGGCCTTACGCCCTGACAGCAGCGAAAGAAGACATCACGTAGACACAAAAAGACGCCGGAGCAGCGAATGCTTCGGCGTCTTTCTTGTTGGCCTTAGGGCTTGATGAACCGATGGGCCACAATGACCTGTCAATGCAGGGCACAAACGTGACGGGTCACTTCCTCGCCCGCATCCCGGAGGCTTTAGACATCAACCTCCAGTGCGGCATAGGCGACCATCTCCACCAGCATCTCTTCGCGTGCAAACCCGGAGACGATGATGGCAGCCCGATTGGGATACGGCTCACGCACGTACTCAGCATAGATGCCATTGACCGTCGCCAGGTGCTCGCGATCAGTCACATAGATCAGCACCTGGGTCAGCGAGGAAGCGTCACCACCGGCGCATTCCAGTGTATGAATCAGATTATCCAGCGTCTGGCGGGTCTGAGCCGCAATTCCCCCCTCCACGACATTGCCAGCGGCGTCGATTGGAATCTGCGCAGTGAACAGGATGCCATTGCCGACACTCGCCCATGACAGGGGCGCACGAGAGGCAAACAGATCAGTCTTGACGGGATGAACCATGGGTTATTCCTCGAATATCTTTCGATAGGTGCACTCCATGACTCGCCGGCGCAAGAGCGGCGAATCATGGAATGTTGGGGCGTATTGAGAAGCGAGAGGTCAGTCGTTGTCGGTGATACCGGCGCCGGCACCACTGCGAGAATCTTCCGTTGCCTCGACCAGCAGACGTGTCGAGAGCGCTTTCAGGCGTGACCAGAGTTCGTCATCCACCTCGATCCCTTCCTGCATGGCTCGTTGGCGACAGGCAAGCAGCTTCGACTCTTCATGACAGGCCAGCAGGTCAACGTCATAGTCGGAGCGAAGGGATGGCAGCAGATCGACATGGTTGGCCATCACCAGGGTGATGCCGTCATTGGGCTCATTCTCTTCTGGCACTTCACGCACGGCATAGACCCGTATCTCGGGGACCGAGCTGTTGGCCCTGAAACCCACGACCTGCTCGATCATGGGGCAGCCGATCGCCTCATCCACATCCTGGGCGTTGCGCCAGAAGGCGGTAACATTCATGCCACGCCCCGCAAGACGCGCCAGATAGCCCATGATCAGCTGCCGATTGTGGCAATGCTGGATCTTGATGACAGCGAGGCCACGCGCACGGGCCTTGGCGAAACCGAGTTCCAACGCCAGCGATGAGCTCTTCAATACGCTGTGGCCGTGACTATCGAGTACTGCGAGGTCTCCATCGGCATAGACAATTTCCGGCGGACGCTCCTCGGTGTCCTCCAGCAAGAAACGCAGTCCGCGATTGAGCGCCGCCAGCCCTTCCAGCTCATAGAGCTGCATCCAGGCAACCATGTCGGCGGCATCACCGGCGTCACCGTCTTCGAACCCCATCGCCTGAAAGGCCTTGCGACACAGTCCGTGAAGCTCGTTGTAGGAGACCTTCATGACATTCCTCCCACTGTCGTGCTGTTGCCCTGCCGAGGATCGGCGGTCATCTCTGGCCTCGTCGTGCTTGCAAGCTGCGGTGCCAGCGGGAAGCTCCAATCATCAAACGCGACAGGATCCTCTGGCTCGGCGTTGAGTTCCTCCACCAACGGAGCCCCCTGGAAGAGCGTGATACGCACCCAACGATCAGACTTCGGGTCGAAACGGCTGGCACCGAAGAATGAGAGCTTGGTCCGCAACAGGTGCATGGGCTTCATGTCCCGCGCCCACAGGTTGGCACGTATCTCGCCAAAGCTGGTGTTGGCCATGCTCTGGATGCGGCGCACGATATCCTTGTGACGTGGGCAATGGATGAGGAATTCCACCACCAAGGCACGAGGGTGATCTTCCAGGTACTGACTAATCGCCGCATGGGTATCGGCAACACGCGGGGCAATCGCCAGCTTCATTTCCTTGTCGGCACCTGCCTCCGTGTCGCGGACTCCCAGGCGGGGCTCCTCCTTCTCGACCGAGCGATACCAGAACCAGTGGCGATTCTCGGCGAGTGAAAAATCGAAGCGCAACGCCCAGTCGTAGTGCGTTTCGATTACCTGCTTGAGGTGAACCAGCGGCATGTCCGGGGTCAGTTCCAGGCTTTCTTCCACCGCCATAAGGTCCTCATAGCGGTCGACGATGCTCGGGTACAGTTCCAGCAAGAGGGTATTCACCAGCTCCTGGGCTTCGAGCCCATGCTGCTGGTGGTTCCAGTCGATCAACTCCTGCCAGAGCTCCGGCGACAGCGGCACAAGCTCGAGCCAGGTCATCAGCTCAGGCAAGGACGCCACCGTGGCCTGGTTGCGCAGGGTCTGCTCGTGATCATCCGTGACCGTCTGGCGAAGATGGGTCTCGGCGCGCTTGAGGAGAGCCAGCAGACGTGAACGCTCCTGCTCTCCCGGCACCTGTGCCGTCACTTCGGCAAGCGCCAGTTCTCGGCTTTCCACCCAGCGCTGTACCAGCTGGGGATGATTGATCAGGAACGGCGCCATTCCGAGGCCAGTGGAGTTGCCAATACCCAGATAACGCTTCAATGAGGTTGCCAGAGGTGCGGCGGTCTCGGGGGCCTGGGCATGGGCCATGTGCTCTATCTGCTGGATCGAGAAATGACGCAGCAGATAGACGCCCAGCATCTGGGCAGAAAAGGGTCGATGGAAATCCGCGTTGTCCTTGAGGCGGTCATAATCCGCGATGCCGAACTTGCCATTGCCGTAGACGGCCGTGGTCCGATACAGATAGCCGACCCGGGTCAGCCACTCAGGATCAGGTTGCTGGCCTGCACTCAGCGCCTCCAGGAAGCTTGCGAAGTTACGCAAGCTGCGATTGGCACGCGACAGGACCAGCAGTCTGGGATGCTGGCGTCCGGCTTCCTGCAACGGCACATTGGCCGCCATCTGCTCGAGAAGCGCATCATCCACATCACCCTCCACGACACCGAAGGTGACATCCCATGCTTCGGCGATGACGCGGTCAGAGCGTGCGGAATCCTCAAGCGCCTGGGAAAATATGACGCCGTGATAGCGCTTGCTGGGCGTCTGCAGGCAGTAGATCGCCACACCGTGACCGAGAGCATCCAGTTCGAAGCGGGTCGTGGTGATCTTCCATTTTTCATGTGCCATCTGGCGCACCAGACTTCTCACGAAACTTAGACGACTAGCATGCAGGCTGCCGAGGCGCTCCAGCTGCATCACATCGTCCGGTGCCCGCAGCCGAAGCCGCTGCTCGGTGGATGAGAGGCGTGCGCCCTGGTGATTGCGCGACATATCAACGCTCTCCTTCGTGTTCCGGGGCCGGCATGGCTGACCGCTGGCTGGTGATTCCCTGCGCACGTGCCATCGCGAAGGCTGATTGGGGTCCTGTCCACAATGAGGGCAGCAATACCAGCGAGACAGGGATGGCCGTGATGACGATGAACTGCTGAAGTGCACTGATCTGGCCGGCGCCCATATGGAGGAGTATCGCAGCCATCAACGCCATGCTGATGCCCCAGAAGGCACGCACCAGCGGGCTTGGATCATCGTGTCCGGCACTGACGACGGCGATCGCGTAGCTCATCGAGTCACCCGTGGTGGCGACGAAGATGGTGGTCAGCGTCAGGATGGCAGCTGCCATTGCGGTTCCGCCGGGCAATGCCTGCGCCACGGTGAGGGTCGCGACATCGAACTGGAAGTTGTTGAGCGCTTCGGTGAGGTCGATCACGCCGGTGAACTGATAGAAGATGCCCGCCCCGCCCAGTAGCGTGAACCAGACAGCGGTCGCCAGGGGCGCCAGTACGGCAACGGTCAGGATCATCTGGCGGATGGTTCTGCCCTTGGAGATGCGCGCCACGAAGATCGCCATCAGCGGGCCATAGCCGAGGAACCAGGCAAAGAAGAATACGGTCCACCACTGCATCCACCAGTCTGGAGCGCTCTGTGCGGTCATGGTCGACATGGTGAAGAACGAGCTCAGATACTCGCCAAAGCCCTGAGTAAAGGCATTGACCATGAACAGGGTCGGCCCGAAGACGAAGATCACCGCCGCCACACCCAGCGCCAGGAAGACGTTGAAGCGCGACATGATCTGGATGCCCTTGTCGATGCCGGTCACGGCCGAGGTCACATAGATCACCCCGAGCACTACCAGCACGCTCAGCTGCGTCGAATAGTCATTGGTCACGCCAAAGAGCTCATGCAGGCCAAAACTGACCTGGGTGGCCAGGAAGCCGATGGGGCCCACCGTTCCTGCCACCACGGCGATGACGCACATGGCATCCACCACGCCGCCCAGCTTGCCCTTCATGATCTTCTCGCCGAACACGGGATACAGCAGCGTTCTCGGCTGCAGGGGCTGACCCTTGTCGTAATGGGCATGCGCCAGCACGATGGCGGTCAGGCTGCCCAGGATGGCCCAGGCAAGAAAGCCCCAGTGCATGAAGGATTGCGCCAGTGCAGGCGCGATGGCGTTCGCAGTGCCCGGTTCGGTATCAAAGGCAGGCGGCGTCACCAGGAAGTGGTACACCGGTTCGCCGGCAGCGAAGAAGACTCCACCTCCCGCCAGCAAGGTGCACATGATGATCGATACCCACTTGAAGGTGGATAGCTCAGGCCTGCGCGTGCCACCGATACGGGCACTGGCCGCAGGCGTTGCGGTCAGCCCCAGGGCAATGAAGAAGGTGAGCAGCAACAGAATCTGGAAGTAGCTGCCCAGTGTTCTGGCAGTCCAGGCAAAGCCGGCACTGATGGCTTGCGCGACCCCCTCAAGATCAAACAGGGACAGGCCGACGAACAGCAGAATGAAGCCGATGCTGCAGGTCAGTACGACAGGGTCGCCAAAGCGGTACTGACCTTCCGGTAACGCATCCGACGTGGCAGCCGACGTGGTCTTGCGAGATGAAGTCATGTGGCATTCCTCTGACGAGCTCTCGTCATTGGCAGGCATTTATTATGGTTGTTGGTTGCCGAGCGATACCCTGAGGATTCCTGGCTCGGCACAGGTGCCATGGCATAGCGTTACGGCGATCAGGCAGGCGTGGTCTTCTGACGGGTCGCGGCGCGCTCGAGGAGTGCGACCCAATTCTTGCCCATGATGCCGGCCACTTCGTCCTCGGACATGCCGACCTTGCGCAAACCGGCAATCAGGTTGGGGAAGTCACGACTGTCTCGCAGCCAAGACAATGGACGCGGCCAGTCAGCGTTGCTGGCACTGCCTTCGCCGTAGTCCATGTCCTTGGACCAGCGACCATTGCGCATCCACTCAAGAATGGACACCGGCTGGTTCTGACACAGGTCGGTGCCGATTCCCAGGTGCTCGATGCCCATCAGGTCTGCGGTTCTGGCGATCATTTCGCAGTACTCAGTCAGAGTACAGTCGGAGCCATTGCGCAGATGGAAGGGATACGCCGAGAACCCCAGCAGCCCATCACTCTCCGCGATGGCCTTGAGCACCTTATCGGACTTGTTGCGCTTTGCCGGATGGAAGCTTTCCGGGTTGGCGTGGGAAATGATCACGGGGCGCTCGGATATCTCGATCGCCTCGAGCGTGGAGCGCTCTGCGCTGTGCGACATGTCGATGACCATGCCGACGCGATTCATCTCACGAATCACCTGACGTCCGAAGCGAGTGATCCCGCTGTCTTGTGCCTCATAACACCCGCAGGCCAGCAGACTCTGGTTGTTGTAGGTCAACTGCATGATCATCAACCCGAGGTCACGCATCACCTCGACCATGTCGATATCGTCCTCGATGGGCGAGCAGTTCTGCGCCCCCAGAATGATGCCGACACGCCCGCTGGCTTGCGCAACCGCGATGTCCTGCGGCACATGCACGGGCATGATCAGATCAGGCCAGGCCTCGAAACGTCGATTCCACTCGCCAAGACGCGACAAGGTCTCTCGCGTCGTCTCGTGGTACACGAGAGTGGCGTGTACGGCGTCCAGCCCCCCTTCTCGCATCTGCTCGAATATCTCGCGTGACCAGTTGGAATACTGCAGGCCATCGATCGTCAGCATTGTCTTTGACATGGGGCCTCCTCACGCCTTGATGTAGCAGGTCTTCACGACGGTGTAGAACTCGCGCGCGTATCGCCCCTGCTCACGAGGCCCGAAGCTTGAAGCCTTGCGTCCACCGAAGGGCACGTGGTAATCCGTCCCTGCTGTCGGCAGATTGACCATCACGCAGCCGGTCTCGGCACGCGCCTTGAAGCTGCTGGCCAGTTTCAGGGAATTGGTGATGATGCCCGCCGTGAGCCCGAAGTGCGTGTCATTGAGCACATCGATGGCCTCTTCTGCGTCGCTCACCTTGATGACGCAGGCGATCGGACCGAAGATCTCCTCGCGGTTGATGGCCATGTCGTTGGTGGTATTGACCAGCAGCGCCGGGCTCATGAAGTAGCCGTCGGTGGCGCACTCCACACGCTCGCCGCCACAGACCAGCGTTGCCCCCTCTTGCTGGGCGCGCTGCACCCAGGACAGGTTGGACTCAAGCTGCTTGGCATCGACGGCCGGCCCCATGTGCACGCCCTCTTCCAATGCGTGACCGACCCGGACCTGAGACAGGCGCTGAGTCAGCTTTTCCACGAACTCGTCATGGACCGATTCCATCACGATCAGCCGCGAAGATGCCGTGCATTTCTGGCCAGTGCCTGAGTAGGCACCATTGAAGGCTGCCTCGACGGCCAGCTCCATGTCGGCATCATCGGCAACGATCAGGGCGTTCTTGGAGCCCATTTCCAGCTGGCACTTGACCAGATTGGCGGCAGTGGCCGCCGCCACTCGACGACCCACTTCCAGAGAGCCGGTGAAGGACAGGGCATGAATGTCAGGGCTGGAGATCAGTTCATCCCCGATGCTGCTGCCCGGGCCCATCACCAGATTGAAAGTGCCTGCCGGGAGTGACTGGCGATGAATGATGTCGGTCAGTGCCCATGCGCTCGCAGGGACCAGATTGGCCGGTTTGAAGACGACCGCGTTGCCGAAGGCCAGCGCAGGCGCAATCTTCCAGACCGCTGTCGCCATCGGGAAATTCCAGGGGCTGATCACACCGACGACACCGACGGGTTCCCGACGGACCTCGACCTCAACTCCAGGACGCACCGAGTCTGCACGCTCATCAATCTGGCGCAGCACTTCAGCGCCGTAGTAATGGAAGAACTGCCCGGAGCGATGTACCTCACCCACTCCCTCCGCCAGGGTCTTGCCCTCCTCACGTGCCAACAGCTCACCCAACTCCGCCTTGCGTGCGATCAGCTCATCGCCGATGGCCATCAACACGGAATAACGTTGCTCGAGACCCGACTGGGCCCATTGTGCCTGGCCACGCTTGGCCGCCTGGATGGCATCGGCAACCTGATCGACACTGGCCTGCGCATATTGGCCGATGACATCACGGGTATCGGACGGATTGAGATTGGCGATGCTGCCCTGACCTGAGACCCACTGACCATCGATGTAGAGATCGTGAACAGCGGCGTGAGTGGCGGTAGTGGTGTGGTGTGACATGTGAACCTCCTTGAACGCGGTGACAACAGACTAGGAGGCCCAGAGGGATAAAGATAATCAATAATAAATACCCTATGATAAATTTCCCTTACCACTCTGAAGAGGATCGACGCGATGGTCGCAGAGCTGAAGATCACGCCGCTGCGCTATGTCCTGGCAGTGGTGGATCACGGCGGTTTTCACGCTGCCTCTCGTTATCTGCATCGCACGCAGCCTGCCCTGTCGATGGCCATCCGCGAGCTGGAAAACCGCCTGGGGGAGGCACTGTTCGAGAAGGGTGCCAAGGCGACCCTGACACCCTATGGCAGCTACTGCGTGCCGCGCTTTCGGGAGCTGATCAATCAGCATGATCGCCTCAGCCGGGAGCTGCAGGCTCGCGCCGCCAAGGAGGCAGGCCAACTGGACATGGCAGTGGTGCCGTCAGTAGCCAGCCGACTGATGCCGAAACTGCTCTCCGAGTTCGTCAGTCGCTATCCGGGTATCAAGGTCGGCCTCCACGATGGCAACGCCGATTTCGTTCGCGAGCAGGTCATCAGCGGCCAGGTCGACATCGGCATTACCAGCCTGTGGGGGTTAGAGGAAGAACTGCTCTTTCATCCGTTGTTTCATGACGAAGTCGGCGTGGTCTGCCGTGACGATCACCCCTTTGCCGAGCGCCAGACCCTGACATGGCAAGCACTGGAGACAGAGTCCCTGATCGGCAATGGCACCTCGCGGCTGTTGCATGGCACGGCGGCCGAGTCACTGCTCGAAATGCATGCCTTGTATATTTCCAACATGATTTCGCTGACAGCCACGCTGGTCGCCGGGATGGGGATCACGACGCTGCCCCGCCTGGCGTTTCCGCAGGAATATGAGCGCCTGCGATTCATAGAACTCGCCGAACCGCGGGTCAGTCGCGAAGTGGGCCTGATTCGCCGCAAGGGCGCCAGCTTGTCGCCGGCGGCGCAGGCCATGGAGAGCTTCATCATAGAAAGCCTCGGCGCCGGACAATGAGCCCTTCATGTCCCGCCGCCCGAGCCGTGGCCTGCGCCATTCGATGGTGACCCTGTCGCCCACGGGATGTCGGCCCGGGTGGCGGCCGTGCGAAGATAGCGCTTTGAAACGCCCAGGGCGTTACCCCCGCCAGGTTTTGACAGGAGGCATGCGTGTATTCGATTCGTTTGTGGGCCGCACGTCACGCGCGACTGCTGGAGCTCACCTATCAGGCCGTCGAGCCGGTGATCATCAAACTGCAGCCGCTGTGGAAGTCCGTCGGTTACGCACGCGCCGAGAAGCCTGTCGCCAGGCTGGAGCAAGCCTGCAAGGGCTTGCTGTTTGACTGTCAGATGTGTGGCCAGTGCATTCTGATTTCGACCGGCATGTCCTGCTCAATGAACTGCCCCAAGCACCTGCGCAACGGCCCCTGCGGCGGTGTCATGCAGAATGGCAACTGTGAAGTCGAACCGGACACGCGTTGCGTCTGGGTGGAAGCCTGGGAAGGCAGCCAGCGGATGCAGGACAGCGACGCGATCCAGATCGTGCAGTTGCCAGTGGACCATCGCCTGCAGGGCACCTCGTCCTGGCTGCGCGTGGCCCGGCAAGCCGCTGAGCGTCGAGAGCGCCTGAAATGACCTCCAGACTCACTATCCCCGACAACACCCAACTGTCATCTGCCGAAGGCATTGGCAACGTCGGTCGCCTCGAGCAGGTACTCAGGAGCGGGCAATTCGCCGTCACCGCCGAGCTGGCGCCGCCCGACTCGGCCGACCCGCAGGAGGTGCATGCACGCGCGCAGCTGTTTGCCGGTCATGTGGATGCCATGAACGCCACCGATGGCTCGGGCGCCAACTGCCACATGTCGAGCGTAGCGATGTGCGCCCTGCTGGCCCGCGAAGGCCATGAGACGGTGATGCAGATCTCGTGTCGTGATAGAAACCGCATCGCCATCCAGGGCGACGTATTGGGGGCCGCGGCGCTGGGCATCCGCAACCTGCTGTGTCTGACCGGTGATGGCGTGCAAGTCGGGGATCACCCCGAGGCCAAGCCGGTGTTCGACCTCGACTCCCTGTCGCTGCTGGAGATTGTCGCCGGATTGCGTGACAAGCACACCTTCGCCAGCGGCCGGGCACTGACCTCAGCGCCCCAGGTATTTCTGGGCGCAGCCGCCAACCCCTTCGCCCCGCCCTTCGCGTTTCGCCCTCATCGACTGGCCAAGAAGATTGCCGCCGGCGCCCAGTTCATCCAGACACAGTACTGCTTCGACCTGTCGCGCTTTCAGGACTTCATGCATCGTGCCCGTGATCTGGGGCTGCTGGAGAAATGCTTTATCCTGCCCGGCGTCGGCCCGCTGGCCTCGGCACGCACCGCCGAGTGGATGCGACGCCATGTTCCTGGCGTGCATATCCCGGATGACGTGCTCAAACGCTTGAAGGGAGCCCGGGATCAGAAGGCGGAGGGCCGGGACATCTGCATCGAGATGATCCAGCAGCTGCGTGAGATCGAGGGCGTCAGCGGCGTGCATATCATGGCGCATCGCCAGGAAGCCTTCGTGCCCGAGATCATCCAGCGCGCGGGCATTCTGGGGGCGCGTATGCTATGGACACCCGAACCTCGCCCAACCCCTTCGCCGTAAACCCGCTAACCTATGATTGATAGCGTCAAACTTCAGGAAGCAACGACAGATAGCGTCAAACTTCAGGAAGCAACGACAGATAGCGTCAAACTTCAGGAAGCAACGACAGAGTGATGACCAACAAAGAGATTGATATCCGCCCGGGCACCCTCGTCGATATCGCGTAGGCGTTGGCGAGGCTGGTGGCGGCATTCGTGTTCTTCTGTCTGATGCCGGTTCAGGTTTTGGCCTACGGCCAGCACTACCTCAGGAAGCCGACAAACGGTGCGAGGTGGTGTCAAATGAATCATCTGACACCCTGAAGAGGTATCAGACGAAGTCACGGGAGAGAGCTATGCAAGCCGCTATCAAAGAGTATCGCCCGAAATCAACCTCTCGGAAGGACGACTTCTGGAAGGCTCTGGGCCTCCCTTCGCGGGGAGCCAAGCTGCATGAGGCGCTGAGTGCCGGCATCTCGTACAAAGTCTATACCAAGCTCACCGAGGCCACCGGGCTTGAGAGCAAGGAGTTGGCACGGTATGTGGGCATTCCTCCGGCAACCCTGAAGCGTCGTGCCGATACTGGCTACTTCAGACCTGCCGAGGGCGATCGACTGTACCGTTTCGCTGAGGTGTACAAGAGCGCAGCGGACCTATTCGAGGGCGACAAGGCGAAGGCGAAAGGATGGCTGCTCAGGCCCGTTCGTGGGCTTGGGGGGCATCGCCCGGTCGAGATGGTGGCTACCACTGCTGGCGCCGAAGCCGTTCTAGATCTGATCGGCCGACTTGAGCATGGCGTCTTTGCATGACTGTAGTGCGTGGTTATCGGTTCGTTAAGCGGAGGTGGCTAAAGACAGACTTTGATGGGGAAAGAGGCTCGGCTGTAAGGCGGGCGCTGGCACAGCAAAGGTATGGTCTGTGTGTACCTCGCAAGCACAGAGTCCTTGGCCATGCTCGAGGCGATGGTTCCCCTGGAAGACAATCAACTGCTGAAGGAGTATGCGCTCCTGGAGGTGACATTCCGGGAGGAGGTGCTAATGCAGCTCCCGGAGGACGTTCTGCCAGCAGATTGGCGAGCTGAGCCGGCGCCACCCTCCACAGCCGAGATCGGTGACGACTGGCTTGAGGGACAGTCGAGTCTAGTTCTGGCGGTTCCGAGTGTGGTCGCGCCCCGAGAAACGAACTACCTCGTTAATCCAGAGCACCCCGCTTTTCTGGCGCTGGCCCAGGGTGCCGAAGAGGTCGATTTCACTCCAGATCGTCGCCTGTAATGCCCGCTCCTCAGTGTCAGTGTTCTGGTCAAGTGAGAGCGGACACATTTTTAAGCCGCAGTAGCCAGTTCAATATCCCTCGGCGTTCGGTAGCCCAAGGTCGAGTGGAGTCGGCAGCTGTTGTACTCCATCTCGATATATTCGATCACATCTCGCCGTGCTGCTTGGCGGGCTCCATATCGCTTGTCAGCCAGCCACTCGCTTTTCAGTTAGCCGAAGAACCGCTCCATAACAGCATTATCCCAGCAGTTTCCCTTGCGGCTTATGGAGGTCTGGAACCCGTGCCGATCCAGCGTGGATCGGTAGTCATGCGACGCGTACTGGCTGCCGCGGTCGCTGTGGTGGATCAATCCGCTCTTGGGCTGCCGGCACCCTATGGCCATCTCCAAGGCGTCCAGAACCAACTGTGCGCGCATATGGTCTGCCATCGCCCAACCCACAAGTTGCCGGTCGTGGAGATCGAGCACTGCCGCCAAGTAGAGCCACCCTTCCAACGTCCAGATCGCCGTGATATCGGCCGCCCAGGCTCGGTTCGGTGCCGACACCAAAAACTGACGGTTGAGCAGGTTGGGCGCCACCGGAAGGCTGTGCTCACTGTCGGTCGTATGACGCCAGCGGCGCCGCTGCTTTGCTTCTACGCCGGCTTCCCGCATCAGGCTCCGGGCCTGGTAACGGCCAACCTCGTAGCCACGGCGTTGCAGCTCTTTGGCGATGCGGCGGCTGCCGTAGCTGCCTCGCTTCCGGCGGTGGATCTCTCTGACCTCACGGTGAAGGGCCTGACGATGATCATCTGGGCCACGCCGTCGCCAGTCATAGAAACCACTCCGGCTGACCTGCATGACCCGACACAGCAAGGCCACTGGATAGGCGGCCTTCTCCGATTCGATGAACTGATATCTCAGCTCGATTCTTTGGCGAAGAAGGCCGCCGCCTTTATTAAAATATCCTTTTCAATCTGAAGCTTACGAACCTCTTCGCGGAGCATCTTGATCTCGTCGTCGCGATTATCCGCGTGTTGGCTCGAGGCGCCTGAAGTCTGTTGACGTTGCTTGCGGCACCAACGGTCCAACAGGCTACGGTCAACTCCCAGGCGCCGGGCTGCCTCGGATACGGTATATCCCTGATCGCTCACCAGGCTCACCGCATCTGCCTCGAATTCATCGGAATACCGACGTCGAATCTTCTTGATCATGAACACCTCCATCGCCTCCATTATGAGGCTTATCGAGGTGTCAGCTCCAATTGGACCACTTCACGGTGCCTCTGGATCTACTCGTCCAGGGCGAACGCCAAACTCGCCATACCGTCTTCGATGCCAAACACCTGAGATTTAAGCTCAATCCCCTCTCCGCACTGCTGACAGACTCCATGCCTGTCACGCCTCATCCAAAAATTTAAGAGTGCTCGAGTTTGGATCGGTAAAGGCGGGCCTCGCAATGACCTAGACCATGTCCACCGCCTGATGCGAAAAAATGCAAACCTTCTCAGGAAACAATTCTTTACAAATCGGACACCGTCGCTGAACGCTTCTTTCTGATGCCCTGTATAGTGATGCTTGAGAGATCATATACCAAAGTATTAAAAATACTACAACATAATTTAAATATCATATAACAAAATAGCTTAAACATTTTGGCCTAAAGCGAGAAATATAAAATCATATGGCCCAAAAAAAACAGCATACAAAAGAAAAAGAAAAGATTAAATTAGAAGATACTAAAAAACAGATCCGCATAATTAAACTACGTGGAAAATAAAAAAACCATTAAATTCAGATATATAGAAAACATTTGGCAAAAAAGGTCTTGCTTTTTTAAACAAGAACAAGGCAAAAAATACAACTGTTTCTCCATAATCCTAAAGAAAACTCAAGGCAATACAGAAGTAAAAATTACTATCAACGGAATTTATCTCATAACAACAAACATACTTAAAGAAAATAGAAAATCAACTATTTCTCAAAAATGCATTGGTTTTGTGCACTTTTTTTGAAGATTCAACTAACGTTACAAAACTCTCTAAACTCTATTTTTTTCTGATCACACCTCTTAAAGCCATTTGTTTACTCAAAAAGGCTGTGCTAAAAGTTCTCTATCTGCAGAGGCAGGATGATCGGGTTTCGCAACAAGGTTATCCTTTTCTGGCCTTACGAGAGCTCATCAGGTAATTTATTCAGGAAAGGCTTTATGGACATCAAGCTGCATAAACAAGCGACGACGACACCAGAAATTCTTGCCGATACCCAAGTAGCTCCTGCCGGCATGTCCAGTAAATATCATGCTCGTCAGTTTGGGGTCAGCGTCTCATCTATCCAGCGCTGGCGTCAGCGTGATGATGTCCTTAATCCTCCCCACACACGTCATAACCTACTGCCGACTCTGACCTCAGAACAGGAAGAGATAGTCATCGCCGCTCGAGAACTACTACGGCTGGGACTCGATGATCTACTTGTCGTTTCTCGTGAATTCCTGAATCCCAATCTGTCACGTTCCGCGCTCCAGCATATGCTCAAACGACGTGATGTACCGACTCTTGCCCAGCTGACGCGTCAAGACGCGGAAGAGAACGAAAAGCCCAAGCACCGGCCTTAGCCCCGTGGGCATCACCTATTCGCTCAGGAATGTCAGAGCCATGGAATAGAATATCGATTGGCCAAGCCGGGCAGGGCCCAAACGAATGAAATGGTGAAGCGCTTCAACCACATTCACCAGAAATCACTACACCACAGGACACCTGTTGCAGTAGTGAAGGAGTGGCAGGTCGAACTACCGTAGCTGTTTTCGCAAGCTGTAGTCAATCAGACGAAACCCGACAACTAGAGAGTTAAAATGACACATATAATCGCGATAGCAAATGGAAAAGGTGGAGTAGGGAAAACACCGATTTGTTGGCTGATGGCTCAAAGGCTTTCAGAACTTCCATATGTTGATGGTAACGGTCGTGATCCTCAACGTGTATTGTGCGTTGATCTTGATGAGCTTTGCTGTTTGAGTTTTCTATTCTTAGAAAAATACGATAGCTTTGAAGAAATGTGGACTGATTTAGCGAAAGATAATGCCACAGAAACACTTTTAGAAAAAAATGATAGGCTACCGACAATAAAAACATACGACTCGAGCATTGACTTAATATCAGGATCACCGAATGCAAGCATTCTTACTAACAATAATCAGCCTCATGACGTTACTTTAGGCTACAAAAGAATACGTGAGCTAGCAGAAAAAGGCGACTATAAATATATTCTAATCGACACTAAGGCCGGACCAAAGAACAAATATAAAGCAGCAATTATAATGGCAGACTATGTTCTGATTCCAGCCACTCAGGATATATTTTCTATACAGGGTGCAATTGACACTGAGGAGTTTATAAAAGACATAAATTCTCAATACGAAAAGTCTGCAACATCCCTTGGTACAGTTTTCGTAGGTTATCAGAAATCTCAAAATGATGATATACAAACATTAGCACAATCATTGACAGAGCGCGGTTACTACTCATTCAAAAACAACATTAAATTTAGTAAATCAATAAAAGAATCATTACATACCAGACAGCCTCTTAACAAAATCACTAACAGCTACATTGCCAAAAAAAACATAGATAGTTTTGTCAAAGAAATAACTGTTAGAATCAAGACAATGGAATCCTACAAAAAATAGGCATTAAATTAAACAGATGCAAAAGATCATAAGAAACGAATATGAGAAATATAGCGCCGCATTTAAAGCAGACATTGCTTTATTAGCGTTAGAAAAATATTCTATAGAAGAAATATCTTCTATGTATAACGTTAGTTATGAGTTCGTCTACAAATGCAAATCAGAATTACTTAATAAAGCCTGTACTATTTTTGGAGGCAATAGTGAAAAGAACAAATACACTACGGAAGATGTTCGAGAACTCTATGACAATATTAAAAAATTCAATGATGATGTAGATAACCTTAATTATGAAATAAAGCAACTAAGGAAAGGCTCTTCCACACCAAGTGCAGAATCAGTGACCAGAAATAATCCAGGGTATGGACCCTCAAACAAACTGAAGAAGACATGCCGACCAGGATCTAACCAACGCATGTCTGGCAAATATGAATGATCTCTTTCAAGCTGTTATATCTTGGGCTTGCGGCTACCGAAACGAAAGCAATTTCATTGCGATGATTTACCAGATCGGTAGCCCCATAGGAGACATGTTGGATGAAGTCCAATCCACATGAAACGTTGAGGAGTTCCAGATTCACTGTGCCACTAGAAGTGGTGATTCCCGAACGCTTACTCTTGACAGCCTCAACGGTAGGTCACACCTTCTTGAGGCAGTCTCTGGTGGGCTGCCATTAGCGTCTTCATTTCTCGTACGACAAAGCGTGGCATCCAGTCGCACAGAGACTCAAAATCAAACCGCTCGTTGTTGGCGCTTCCTTCAGGTGTCACCAGGCGATTTAGGATCAGCTCCTCATAGAGCCACTCATCCAGTTTCAGACTAATACCGTAGTCATCGAGCAGCTTACAGCGCAGTTGATGGGCAATTTTTAAGCCCGCCACATCCAGGTCACCAAAATAAAGCAGTTGCTTTACCTGTTCGGCCTCAAGAAGTTGTGACACGCACTCTGCTTGACCTGACACCTTGTTACCCGCGCCATAAATCACCAGTGACCAATGTCTTTGGTCACGATTAATTTGGCATAGGCGGTAATACACATCGGAATTTTCAACGATGATGGCCGGAAGATCTCTGCGACTGGATGGTTCATACGGTAGCGGCGGTGCTCGCCGAATGGCACCTAGGTCGGCCAAGGTCAGCGCTACATGCTTCCAGCCACCGAGCGGCATGGAGTCTAGTGCTTTTTCATCACCAAAGATCAACAGCGCTCGCTCACGGCGCCCGAGCGTGCCCGGAAAAAGCGGCTTGCCGCACTCGACTTGACGAAACAGGTAAGCATTGAGCTGCTGTAAACGCTCCTTGACCTGCGGCGAGAACGGCCCTGTAACACGCTCCGCCAACCAAGGATGCCAGGCGATTTCTGGCACCGTCGTCTCGGAGGCTACTGCACCTTCGTAAATAAAAACGTTGGGAAGGCGCAGGCCACGCCAATAGGTCTGCCAGTTTGCTTCGCGCCTGGGCTGGGCTCGCCAATCACCCTCGATCAATTGCGCAATCGCCTGACCCAGCAGGTCGGGGATGTCATGGCTCAAGGCTTCTTGGCGATGTGTGCACAACAGCTCATCCAGTACCACCTTGGCCTTCACTGTGCGTGCTGCCTTGCCGGCAGAAAGACGGTGCTTGTTGATGGTTGACTCCAGACGGGACAGCCAAGTCATTACGCCACTCATACCAAACCCACCTTACAAGGCCGTCACGGGCTGTGGCTTGGCAACCAGGGAGGCCGCCCACAACGTATGGCGTTCTTTATCAACAGTCACCAGATCACGCCGCTTCAGCTTCTGCACTTTGTTCAGGAATAGATGGTTATCAAACATCGACTGGGCATTTTCGTCCGAAATGCCGGTCAAGTAAATAAGCTGGATGTTGTAGGCCTTGGCCATCTGGGTCTGAATTCGCATCAGGTCATCGGCATTCGATTTGCCCAGCGGGTTGTCAGCCAGCAAGAAGCCTGCACTTGAAATACCCGTGTCGTACTCTCGCACCTTGCCGACCGTCACAAATAACAGGAAAGCGGACGTGAGTCGCTGCCCTCCAGAACCCTCCAGCCGGGTAATATGGGTCCATTGTGGGCGACTGGCATTCGTTTTCAGCAGACGCACCTCCAGATCCCCTTCGCCAAACACCGACTGAACCATGTCGGCCGTCAGGGCGTCTCGGTTGGGGGCGCGGGGAATCTGGCCTTTGGCAATCCAGTTTTGCAAGCGGGCGCTGGCAAATCCCCTGAGATCGGTTGTGAGATCATTAAGCCGGTCTGTCATCTTCACAATAGGTCGGCCGGGCAGCACGGGGCAGTCATCCGGAATCCTGACTGATTTGGCACGCTTCAGTAGTTTAACCGCCCCCTCTAGGTGAGCAGTCAGGTGGGTAACGGTCAGATCAATCGAACGCTGGAACTGCTCCAGGCTGTCCTGGACCGCCTCAAACACCTGCGTGATTCCCGTGCCAACGCGCTCCAGATCACCAAGCACCTCGTGGTAAGTTGCGATCAAATCCAGCTGTCGCAAGTATTCCTGACTGGCACGGCTGTCCGGGTCCTTGGCCGACTCTTCTTCGATCCGTTTGCGGAAGTGCCCCCAGACCGTGGCTACACGCACATCTTGCTGCTCCAGCGTTTCTTTTAGCTGCGCGTACGTTTTGCAATGGGTGCTCAGTGTATCGGCATACTCAGCGATGTTCAGTATCTTGGCGGGCAGGCCTGCCGACGAGGTCGGTGTGATGAGCTGAATCATGGCCTGCGCTGTTTTGGCGCTTTGTAGCCGCTCCTTCACATCCTCGATCTTCTTCGCCTGGAGCCTCTGCTGCTCCTGCAGGCGTTTGAGCTGGTGATTGGTTTGATGAAGATTATCGACGAATTCGATCAGAGACGACCGGATCACTTCTATCTCGGTGGGCTTCTCCTCCCACACAAAACCTTCGTCCAGCGGCTCTCGCGTCTTCTCGCAATTCTCGGACAGTTGTTGCAGAGTGGCCTGCGCCATAATCTGATGTTGCGTGAGTTGCTGCTGCTCCGCCTCGAGCTGCGCGATGCTTTCGTTAATCAGCTGAAGGTCAGTGATGGCCTCTGATTTGATCGCGTCCGGATACATCTGGTAGGCAGAATGTGCCGACAGCCGATTAAAGGCGTCGCGTTGCGCCTGGTCAGCATCTTTCAGCTGTTGCTTGAGCGCCGTTACCTGATCACCCTGGGCGGCTTCGAGCAATTGCTTGTGCGCCTGAACGGCCGCATCATGGACGTCTTGAGGACTCCGATCGGCGACACCCTCGGACGCCGTAACCCCCGAATAGAATGCACTGTTGCGCAGGCGGTTCCACTCGCCGAGCTGTATGCGGATGCGTGTCCTATCGGCGCGCTTGCTCTCCGCCACCCTGTTTTTCTGCGCCAGTTCATCCCTTTGGCGCTCGAGAGCTTCCTTGTTCCGCTGAATCTGCCCGGCCAACTGATCCAGCTTCACCATTGCTGCGTCGCGTGTCGCCCATTCCGTGTCTACAAAACGAGTCAGTGTATCGTGCGCTCTTTCGGTTTGGTTGCGGTACTTCCGGGCACTTTCAAATTGTGCTTGAGCGTTCGTTTTTTCGTCATGTAGTTTCTGCTCATGCTGCTGTGCCTGCGCCAGTTGGGCATCGGCGTGTGTCAGTGCAGAGTGGGCTTGATTGCGCTGTTCGATCAGACTCGACCAGTGACAGCCGTGCTGATCGTAGTGCAGGCGCCAATCGTTCTTGAACGACTCCAGTTCAGTCAGGGCACTTTCCGCAGTCTCGACGCAGGTCGCTTGAGAGGCCACTACGTTCTCCAGATCCTGCAGTCGCGCGTTGTAGGCTGCCTGGCTGTAACCGTGCTTGTCTGGGTTTGAGAGAACTACCTGTGCTGAGTCAGGTGTCATTCCTTGGAGATCCTGTGCTTCATCTAGGCGGTGAATGGCAATGGGTCCCCCTTTCCAGAGCAATGTTGCACTGATGGTGCTGACCTGAGTGAACGTCGCTTCATCCAGTGCGACCAGGCTCAGGTAGCGACCCGGGTTTCGGTCGATCACCGCAGCGATGCGCGGCGCATTGTCGTTGAAGGCGGAGGCTAGGTAGTGAGGGAAGGCCCAGAGTTTATCTCGCGCAATGCCCGCACCATAAAACGCCTCGAGCGCCTGTTGGATCTGCTTGGTAACCAGTTCGTGGCCCGTGAGTTTTAACTCATTCAGCTGGTGCTGGGCTTCCAACAGGTGCTGTTTCATCCCATTCAGCGTTTGGGTGTCCGCCTTTAACACCTCGCTGATCCGCGATCCGCACTGCGCGCTGTGCCAGTTGCCATCCTCAAGACAAAGGGCGTGCTGGGTCGGCGCAGGTAGCGCCTGACAGGCTTCGGCCAACACGTGTGCACTGTCTACCGCCGCCTGGTACTTTTGTTCTGTGTGGGTGAGGGACTGCTGGGCTTGGCTTTGTGCTACCAAGGCCAGATTAACCACCTGCTGATGCGCTGCCAGTATCTGCTCTGCCTTACCAGAGGCGATCTTGGCTTGCTCCTCGGCCTGCTCTGCATCACGCAAGGTCAACCCCATTCGGTGCTGGGCGGCCGCAGGGGTTTCCCCAGTGCGGATCAGGCCCTCTTTCCACAGCACATCCCGTCGAGCTTCTCCTTTGCGCTTGTCCTGCCGGCACTGGTTGCTCTCCGATTCCAAGTTGCCCAGCTTCTTATGCAGCTGCTCACGGGATTGCTCCATGGCATTGGTTTCGCGGCCGATCTTTATTAGCGCCTCCGCGATCTCAGCCTCCCGCTGACGATGACCACTGATCGCCAGCTCCAGTACGCCCAGCGCCTCGCCGGCGGTGCGCTCGAAGATCATCTGCAGCGGCTTTTCTTTTTCACTGTGGAACACCTTCAGGTTCTCGCCCGCCTGACGGTACGCATCTTGGGCCTTCGCATAGGCTTTGAAGTCTATAGCGGTACGTGCAATCTGCAGCTGACGCTGGCAAGTCTCGGCCTCCTTTTGGAGTGCAGCAACCTTGGCTTTTTGTTCGTCGAACTGATGCAGGGCGAGATCGTGCTCAAGCAGGGCCTTGCGCATGCCCTGTAGGTCGCGGTGAGACGTTATCTGGTCAATCTCTTTCTGCAGGCTTTCCGCTTGATCGTCGAGCTGCTCCTGCTCTATCTGCGCTCCCTCAACAAAAGCCGTGAGATCGCGCATCGCCTCGCGGAAGCTGTCAGCCATCTGCCGTTGCTGTGCCTGAGTGCTTTCCAGCTGCCTGGCCGGCTCAAGAAACGTCTGCCAGTTCGATCGCACATCCCTCAGAAAGGATTCGTTGCGGCGAATCGTTTCCAACTCACCCTGGCGCTCGACCTCGTGCGCCACCAGAACACGCAACTGCTCCGTGGTGTCCTTGGACATGGTGCATGCGAAGAACGCGCCGAGAAAATCCTGCTCGGTTTTATAGTCAATGAACTTGGTCAGCCCACCCTCTTCTGAGTTGAAGGTGACCATTGTTTTGATGAGATCAATATTGATCCGCTGCTCCAGCAAAAACGCGCGCCATTCTTTGATCACTCGGGTTTTGCGCCAGTGTACACCGCCGCTGCCACCCGCCTTGAGATTGAGCCAACCTTCAAAGCTATGCAGAGTGTTGGCATAGGGACGCAGCTCGGGATTGTACTCGGCACGCGAGTATGACGGCACTTCGTCAAACGGGGTGTCCAGCAGGGAGTCGGGCGTATCACAGATAAACAGAACGCGATCCACATCATCGCCGCGGCGCTGGTGGGCGTGTCCCAGCAGCAAGGTTTGGCCGGCTTCATTGACCATTTCCACCAATATGACAGACAGCTCCTGATGGAAGTAATTGCGGTAGTGGTATTCACTCTGGCGACGATTGGCCAGGTACTGGGTAAAGTCGTTGACAGACGGCTCAAAGACTGACAATAGCAATGCAATATAGGTGGACTTGCCGCCACCGTTCACCAGTTGCTGATAGGTGCTGGCCACAGCCTTTACGTTCTTGGCCGAGATGCTACGTGATGAGTCAGCAGATTGATCGACCGCATGAGTCATGCCAATGTAGTCTAGGGTAAGGTCTTTGTAGAAGGCCTCTTCGTGGCCCGCGCCATCCATATAAACCCGTTTGATCAGCCACATGCCTAGTAGACCTCCCCCGAGCGTAGAGTTTCAGCGGTTTCGACGGGATCAGGCTGGCCCTTGGCCGCTGCAGGTTCCGAGTTGTCAGCTGACCCCGCCGCATCACTGTCGACAAGGTCGGACGGCGGCTTCCCTGTTGTGGGGTCGATATTCATCACAAAGCGTACCGTCTCTTCAATGCCAGTATGGCGCAGATAGTGTTTGAGCTTCTGGGTCGGGTACCAGTCGGATTCTCCTGACAGGCTGCTGTCCTCTGCCAGGAAGCCTTCCTCCTGCAGCAGCTGTATCCAGCGCATTGCCATTTCCGTTTGCGAGCGAATGCTGGAGACACGCCCCACCTTCTCGTCGTGGATGCGGGGGATACGTTCTTCCTGCACAAACTGGGCAGCCAGGAGCATGCCGTCCACCACATCGTCCCCCTCAGCTTTGCGTTGCGCGATCACTTGGTCGGCAACGTCGTTGAGCTTGGTTACTACTGAGGTAGCATTGGTACCGCTGGTTTGACCGGACTCGACCCGAACCGCATCGGGGTTGGGAAACATATCGGCCAGCAACGCGATCAGTGTTAATCCCGCGAAGAGACGCTGCTCCTTGCGCTCTCTGCTCATTTGCTCTGCTGTGGTTTCAGGCAGCAGGCGTTTGTTCAGCCAGCCCAGGGAGGGGGCAAAAGGGCCACGACCATCTGCAGTCAGCAATACTCCGTATGTCTCGTGGATGCCGAGGTAACGCAATTTCATACCGGCCGCGACGCCACGGATAATTTCAGCGAATAGAACGTCTCCCTGAAGCTCCAGTGCTCGCTGAATTGGCTCCCCCCCCATCTTATACCCCAATGAACCCATGATCGCCTGTGTGGCGATCTCGGCATAGAGTTTGGCCTGTTGATGCATCTCGTACATGACTACTCCTCAAAGGGCAGTGCGGGGGCGACTGTCAGTAGGCTGATATTGTCAGCCCGCCAGAGCGCTGTTTCGATAAGGGCGTCATCCACATCCACCTCGATGTTAGGATCGCTGTTGGCCGCTAAACTGCCGATGTGGAGCAAGCAGACCTGTTGCTCCAGCTCGGACAACTCGCCGTTCGCGTAGGCGTCAAACACATCAGCAAAACTGACGCGCCCCCGATCCTTCAAACGGGCGCTAACCCAGCCGCTGCAGTGCTTAACTACCGAGTCGGGAATACCGCGCAGTGTGGCTTCAATGGCAACGGGCTGCTCGGTGGGGTCGTGAATCTCGCGTGGAAGCTCTTGCTCGAACTGATCGAGATACAGGTTAAGCACTGCCTCGAGGTCGAGCAGGGTGTGCAGACCGTCATCTTGGTTTCGGGGAGCCAACAGGTGCGTGACCAGCTCATCCATTCTCTGTTCGGCGGTCTCTGGGGCATGGGCTAGCAAGGGCTTGAGTGCACCTTGTTCCAGCGTCTCCCGAAACAGGGTGTTGTCTCTGGGAATGATTAGCTTCAGGCGAGCCCGCTCAAAATCCTTGTTCACATCGTGCAAGCAATCTTGATAGCTCAGTGTGAAGGTGCTGACCTCGGCAAAAATCTCTTGCGCCTTGCGTAGCTTGTGTAGCTTGTCGGGGTGCAATTCCGAGTGTCCATCAGCCAGCATTTCGGTAATGGTCGACAGGGTGTTCTGAATATGCCCCAGCACTTCCTGAGTCTTATCAAAGGAGTCGCTGAGTACGGGACGGATATCGTGCGCATAGGATGTGCTCAAATCACCCGACTGGGCGGCGCGTACTTTCATTCGCATCCCAATCAGGTATTGCTCCAACTGCCGCTGGGTTGACTGGATTTGCTGTACCGCTTTATCGATCTCGCCTCGACGGATGGTTTTGAGCGTTCGCCAAGCGAGAATCGCAGCTCGCTCTATCGGCGTTTCGTCCAGACGGAGGGTGTAAAACAGCATCCCCTCATCGGTCAGAGACCAGAGAATATCATCGGAGCCAAGCACTTGGTCGTGGCGGATCAGGCGTACGACCTGCTCATCGGAATGCGCGCGTTCGGTGAAATCGTAGTACCGGAGGCGGAAAGGGTCCTTGATCGCCGCGAAAATCTTGCCGGCTACCTGCGTGTAGCTCGAGGTTTCTTGTCCCGGGTACGCCTCCTGCAGGTGCTCCGCCAAGCACCACTCCGCTTCTTTGCGAGTCATGCCCGGTTGGTGCTCACGGTCGGCGTAGTAAAGCATGGCGTCGAAGAGGTGCATGATGGCCGCGAGGGCGTCAAAGTCGACTCCGTCAAACAACTTGCGCTGTAGGGCGCTATAGATCGAATCCAGCGTCCGCACGACCAGCAGCGCGTGAGACTGAATGGTCAGCTCACGACGTGCCATGGATTCATTGCGAGCCTGCTCCAGAAACTCTAGCAACATAACGCCCACCAGCTTAGAGAGGATCACCGTAGCAAATCATGCCGGATCATGGAAAACAATAGAAATGATGTTTTTTATACATACCACACACAATAAACTGAAAATAACGCAATAATAAATAATGCAATACTGGCGATTTTATTTCCCCTGACGCACCTTGATGCCTTACACTGCTTACCAAATTCCTCTATTCCAACCTCTTTCACCAGCCCCCTGAACGCGGAAAATTCCGGCCAGCCCAATGGGTTTGGCCTCCCGGTCACACTGTCTTCATAACCTGTTGTTCACTATTAGAAAATCGGTGGTTTTTGCCGGATGACAAGGAACGCCCACTCCTAGAATCACTTACCATATGACAACAAAACTGCGTTTCTCGTTGATGGCTTTCTGTAAGCCTCTGTTTTTATTAAGCACATAAAATAAGGGGGACTATCTATCTACCTATTGCAACGGCTCGAAGTGAGCATCACTGAATCCTTGTATCGATTCACCAAGACGCACAACGGGCCATTTTCTCGGCCCCCATAAGAAAAATGCATACCCTCCGATAACACTCACCCCCTACTTAGGTCCCATGCCTCGCTCCCATAATGGCCACGATATACAACCGTGCTAATGGAGAGATGCCTGCATGTCCCTGACCAATGCCCTATCCGACGCGCTGCCGCTGACCCTGAGCGAGTCACCGCTGTCACTAAACCTGATCACCGCCGAAGGCTTGGAGCCGGTCAGCCCGCTGTGGCTGCGCGAGCGCACCCAGGACCCGGAGCAGCTCGATGAGGTGACTACCCAGCGTCTGTTCGATTCGCATGCCATCGACGTCAACCTCGAGCTGACCGCGGCGCGCCCGGTCGACGAGACGCACGTGGAATTCACCTTCAGTGACGGGCATTGCGAAGTGTATGACCTCACCATGCTGGCGCATGAATTGCAGGGCATCACGCCGTTCCCCAAGCCCGAGAGCTGGGATGCGAGCATCGATCAGCAGGCGCAGCGCGTCGACTGGGAGAAGATGGGCAACAATGAGGACTTCCAGAAGGCATTGAAGGCCTATCTGCGCTTTGGCTACATCATCGTGCAGAACGTGCCGACCGATCCGGAGCGCATTCTGGAAGTGGCCGGTCACTTCGGCTACGTGAAGGACACCAACTTCGGCAGCTACTTCGAGGTGTACTCGCGCCCGACGGGCAATGACCTGGCCTACCGCAGCGTGGCGCTCGGGCCGCACACCGACAACCCGTATCGTGATCCGGTACCGGGCATCCAGATGCTGCATTGCCTGGTCAACGAGACCACCGGTGGCCTGTCCACGCTGGTCGACAGCCTCAATGCGCTCAAGCAGCTCAAGGCCGAGATGCCGGAAGGCTATGAACTGCTGCGCACCACGCCGGTCGGCTTCCGCTTCCTGGACGCCGGTACCGAGCTGACCACGCGTCGCTGCGTGATTCGCGAGAATTCCGATGGTGAGCCCATCGGCGTCAACTACAGCCCGCGCCTCGATCACCTGCCGCACATGTCGCTGGAAAACACTCGCCGCTACCATCAGGCCCGCCAGCGTCTGGGGCAGCTGTTCCAGGACCCGGCCAACGAGATTCGCTTCCAACTCGAATCCGGAGAGCTGATGATGTTCGACAACACCCGCGTGCTGCATGGCCGTACGGCGTTCGACACCAATGAGGGGCACCGCCACCTGCAGGGCTGCTACATGGATAGCGACGGCCCGCGTGAGCGCTTCGCCACTACCCTGATGCGTCAGCGTCAGCAGCAGGCACAACAAGAAAACCGTGAGGAAATGGCGTAATGGATCAGGTTTCATTCACCCAGATGAAGGACGGCACCGCAGAAGACTATGCGTTGCTCGAGCGTCTTGAAGACCAGTTCAATGAAGGGCTGGTGGAGCGCCTCAAGCTTGCCCTGCGCAAGCTCGATGATGGCCTGAGCGGCTACAAGGTCAGCCGTCTGGAGCATTCCCTGCAGTCGGCGGCGCGCGCCGAGGCCGATGGCGCCGATGACGACCTGGTCGTCGCCACCCTGCTGCATGATCTCGGCGATGAGCTGGCGCCCTACAATCACTCGCAGCTGGCCGCCGCCATCATTCGCCCGTACGTGCGTGCCGAAGTGACCTGGATCATCCATCACCATGGCCTGTTCCAGAAGTTCTACTACGGTCACTTCTACGGCGAGGACCGCAACGAGCGCGAGATCTACAAGGACCACCCCTGGTATCAGAAGTGCGTGGATTTCTGCGAGCGTTATGATCAGGCGGCCTTCGATCCCGACTACCCGACCCCGCCGCTGGAGCACTTCGAACCGGCACTGCGTCGCGTCTTCGCGCGCAAGCCCTTCGATCCGGACGTGATCGGCGAAGAGCCGGCCGGCGGTTTCGACAGCCGCGTCTGAGCGTGTGAAGGCGGGGGCGAGAAACGCGCCTGACCTGCTCCGCCCCCCCGCTTGACCATTGCCCTCACTGGCCCGCCCAGTGGGGGCAATCTGGTTTGTGGGCGTTGCGTTGAGTGCTTCACGTCACCAAGGGGTTGAACCTCGCCACTCAACCTTCATCATCATTGGCTAACGTCAGCGTCAATGAAGACGGTGCCGGTACGGCCGTCTTTCCCTCGCGGATCATCCCCATTCCCCAACCCGACAGGCAGACGCATGGAACATCTCTTCATCTACGGTCCACTGGGCCCCGGCGGCCTCAACGAACATGTCATCGCCAATATCGATGGCGAATGGAGCTCGGCCTATCTACGCGGCCGACTGGAAAACACCGATCACGGCGATGAGCACAACTTCCCGGGGCTGGTCGTCGACAACACGGGCCAGGTGATACGCGGCCACGTGTTCTCCTCAGCGCAATTGCCCGAGCATTGGGATGCCCTCGATGACTTCGAGGGCCCCATCTATCAGCGCACCGTCACCACCGTCATTCTCGATGACAATCGTGAACTCGAGGCCTATGTCTACGCCCTGCCGCAGTGAGACTCACGCGCGGTACGGATAGCGATTGCTGGCTCGTGGCAAGAGATGGATTGATCGTGGCAAGTGATGGATTGATCGTGGCAAGTGATGAATGACGGCCCGCCGCCTTGCGCCCGGATGGAGTAACATTGCCCTTCGGGCGATGCATGGCCAGTCAGTGCCAGCGTCCTCACTCATGCATCACAAGGGAGATTCCTCATGCAGCTTGAAGGTTCCTGCCACTGCAAGGCCGTCACATTCCAGCTCGAATCGCCGCATCCCTATCCGTATCAGCGCTGCTATTGCTCGATTTGTCGCAAGACGGCGGGCAGCGGTGGCTACGCGATCAATCTGGCGGGCGATGCCAACACCCTGAAGGTGGAAGGCCGGGACAATCTCTCCATCTATCACGCGGTGACCGACGGGGTCGAAAGTCCGGCGGAACGCCACTTCTGCAAGCGCTGCGGCAGTGCGCTGTGGCTCTACGATGCCCGCTGGCCGGAGCTGATCCACCCTCAGGCGGGGGCGATCGACACCCCGCTGCCCGTGCCGCCGGAGCATGTCCACATCATGCTCGACAGCAAGGCCAACTGGGTGGAAGTCGCGCACGAAGCGCGTGATGCTCATCACGCCGAGTATCCCGAAGAGAGCATTGCCGCCTGGCATGCGCGAATTGCCGAGCGCGACACCGACTGATCTCAGCGACGCCATCGATCAGGATCCGTTGCGACTTCATGGCCTGATCCGCCGGGCTGAGCGTTGATGTCATTCGCTGCGTCGCGTATAAGTGCCGCCTATACAAGGCGGCACTCCTGTTCGTATCCGGTGATCCTTGGCTGATGCCTTCTCATGCCTTATCCAGGCAATCGCCCGAGCCATCAGCCAGGCCATCATCTAGGCCACAACAGTACGACAGGGGCGCCGCGACAGCGCATCACAGTGAGGACTCTCGTGCCGGCCCGAAAGACAAGCTCCCCAGCGCCGCTGGAAAGCGCAAGCCCTCTGGATGACCTGCCCTCCCTGCGCGGGCTGGTCGCCTTTGACGTGACGGTCCGTCTGGGGTCGATGACGGCCGCCGCCAGTGAGCTGGATACCACCCAGCCCACCATCTCCCAGCGCATCCGCGCGCTGGAGGAGCACCTGGGCCATCCGCTGTTCGATCGCCAGGGCGGCCGACTGATCCTCAACCACTACGGCGAGAGCTTCCATGCCGAACTGGCAGGCGGGCTTGGCAAGGTATGCAGCGCCGTCACGGAAGCACGTCGCAAGGTGCACAAGCCGACGCCGCGCATCACCATCGCCGCGGGCGCCGGTTTCGCGCATGTCTGGCTGCGTCCGCGCCTGGAGCGGCTGGAGCAGGACTTCCCCGACTGTCACTTCACGCTGCTGCCGATCGATCGCGATGAAGACCCGCAGATGCAGCAAGCCGACATCGCGATCCGCTTCGGCCCGCCGCTGACGGGCGATCATCGCGATACGCTAGTGGTCGCGGAACGCGCCTTCCCGGTCTGCTCCCCGGACTACGCCCGACGTCATGGGCTCGAGAAGGGGCTGGATGCCGAGGCGCTGTCGCGCATCACCCTGCTGCACCTGGACATGCGCGATACCCGCTGGCTGGACTGGGCCACCTGGTGTCGCCACGCGGGGCTGCCGGTGCCGCGCCTCGACAAGGCCTTCCCCTACAACAACTTCCCGCTGACGCTCAATGCTGCCGTCAATCATCAGGGCGTCGCGCTGGGCTGGAGCCACGTCATCCAGGACCTGCTCGACAACGGCTCGCTGATCGCCCTGACGCCGCATATCTCGCGGGACCGCCACGGCTATCGCATGAGTGTCCGCCATCCCAACAGCGCCGTGATCCAACCCATCACCCGCTGGCTGACACGCGAATTTTCCGGCCTCGAGATTCCGGGGCCTACCTCAAGGCAGCCGTGAACGGCCGCAAGCCCTCGCTCCTTCCGGCGCGCGCCGCCGAGACAGGCTTCTCCCCCGACGAACAACAGAGACTCCCATGCAGCATCTATTCATCTACGGCACCCTCGGCCCGGGCGGCCCCAACGAACACGTCATGCTCGACATTGGCGGCAGCTGGACACCCGGCACCCTCAAGGGCCGCCTGGAGGCAGCTGGCTGGGGGGCTGAGATGGGCTTTCCGGGGCTGAGACTGGATGAGGCGGGCGACACCATCCGCGGTCACGTCTTCTCCTCCGACAACCTGGCCGATCACTGGCAGGCGCTGGATGATTTCGAAGGCAGCGAATACCTTCGCCAGCCGGCCACGATCACGCTGGAAGATGGCAGCACCCTGACGGCACAGGTCTACGCGCTGAGCCAGCCGTAAGCTGCTCCATGAACTGTTTCATGAACTGCTCCACAAACTGATCAGTGCGCTGATGCCCGGCGTCGCTGCCTGAGTGTCGAGGTCTGAGCGCCGAGGTCTGAGCGTCAATGCCTCGGCGCGCTACAGCGACACCTTCAGATACTCCAACACCCGTCTGGCGCGCGCCGAGAGCGGCCATTCCGCTCGCGTGAGCAACCATAGGGTATCGACCACCTCCGTGCTGCCCTCAGGCGGCGGCACCACCCGGATGGCCTGATGATCAGGGAAGGCCTCGCGGGCATGGCGCGGCACGACGCTGAAGCCCAGCCCGCGGGCGACCGGCTCCAGAATCAGGCTGATCTGGTTGGTGGAGCCACTGCGCGGCAGTGACCTGATGCCCGGATTGCCCGGGAAGCGCCGACTCAACAGGCGCGAGGCCATGTCCTGGCCATCCGGGTGATCGATGAAGCCCAGTGTCTCGAGATCCCCCCAGTCATGGATCTCGACTCCCTCCGGCACCACCAGTTCGAGGGGCTCACGCGCCCACTCCGTCACGCTCAGGCGCGGGTCATCCGGCTTGAGCGTGACGATCCCCAGCTCGAAGCGATTCTCCAGCACGGCCTCCACCACCTCGCGCGTCGGCGCGAAGCGATGGTGGACATTGAGGCCCGGCGACTCCTGCTGAAGCGCCAGCAAGCGCGGATAGATCGCCAGGCCAATGCTGCCCGGCGTGATCAGCCGAATGTCGCCATGACTGTCTTCATTGCCCGCCAGCCGCTGGGCCAGGCGCTGCTCGGCGGTTTCCATCTCACGCGCGAAATCCAGCAGTGCATGGCCGGCCGGCGTCAGTTCGATCTTGCGCGGATGACGAATCAACAGCGTGCCAAGTCGTGTTTCCAGCTGGCGCACATGCTGACTGACGGCGGCCTGGGTCAGATCGAGCCGCTCCGCGGTGCGCGTGAAGTTGCCGACACTCACCAGGGTGCGAAAGGTACGTAGCCATTGGGGTTGCAGCATTCAAGCTCCTGGGGGCTGGAAGAATCAGGGGGCAGAGTCAGGGGACAGAATCAGGATGGCAGCGTCAGGGAGGCAGCATCAGCAAGACTGCGACGGTGCGCCCTACCGCCATAAGCAAGTCTTATCATTATCATAACAGCTACGTAGTTTTCATTATTGCTCATGACGCCCAAGATGGCTTCCAACGTCACGCAGGCAGTGACCAAGCCATTTCCTTCACGACTCACATATCGAGGTGATTCATGAGCAACGAAAAGAACACACCGTATCCGCGCACCTTCTCCCACATCGGCCTGTCCGTCGGTGATGTGGAAGCCGCAGTCAAGTTCTACACCGAAGTGCTGGGCTGGTACGTGGTGATGGAGCCGACCACCATCACCGAAGATGACTCCGCCATCGGCGTGATGTGCAGCGATGTCTTCGGTCCGGGCTGGGGCAGCTTCCGCATCGCCCACCTGTCCACCGGCGACCGTATCGGTGTCGAGATCTTCGAATTCCCGAACCACGAGACGCCGGAAAACAACTTCGAGTACTGGAAGACCGGCATCTTCCACTTCTGCGTCCAGGACCCGGACGTCGAAGGTCTGGCCGAGCGCATCGTCGCCGCCGGCGGCAAGCAGCGCATGCCGGTACGCGAGTACTTCCCGGGTGAGAAGCCGTTCCGCATGGTCTACATGGAAGACCCGTTCGGCAACATCCTGGAAGTCTATAGCCACAGCTATGAGATGACCTACGCCGCCGGTGCCTACCAGAACTGAGCACGGCCGCAGACGTCAGATACAGCAAGGCCCCGCCATGGCGGGGCCTTGCTGTTTGTGCTGCGTGTCTTGACGGCCTCGCGGTCTGACGGCTTTGCCTTGCCTTGCCTTGCCCAGTCTTGCCGATAGCCGCGATGTGATATCTGTACAACTCTTGCCGGTACACATCGAAGCACGCAACGCCTCCAATACGCTGCTTGAGGTGGCGAGCCCCGGGCACTGCCGAGCTGTCGGCACAGGCCTCCTGAGGAGCTGTCTCGTCAGCCACCACCTGCATTTCAGGCATGAAAAAACCCACCCCTGCGGGTGGGCTCTTGCGTGAAGCCATGGGCCGGCGCACCGCAGGATCATTCCGTCTCGCGGGCCGAATCCTCCTGCTCGATACGCGTCAGCAACCTGTCGAAGGTGCCAGACGCCAGCAATACGAAGGTGATGGCCAGACCAAGCCCCATCCAGATAGCGATATTGCTCATTGTCCCTTGCCCCTGCCGTTTTCTTGATTGTTCACCCTGCTGCGATGCAATATGGCGCAAAATCAATCTTTGTACAACATTTGATCACGAGAATATTGCGCCTTGTCACAGCCTTGTCACAGCCTTGTCAGATTTGAGCAATCACTCAACAACAGGTAGTCTTGAAGCCAGACGATCAGGGCGTGGACATGGCGATCGTCGACGCCAGCAGCGGCCGGCTTGATCTTGCCGCCACTGGCGACGCCATCTGCAGGCATGCGCTGCACGCTGCATGCACCTTGCCTATTGCAACTGTCCCTTGCGCCTGTCCTTTGCAACTACCCCCCTGCATCTGTCCCTTGCATCCGGGCTGCGCGCCATCCCTTCACGCCCTGGCCTGCCCCTCATCCCACTTCAGGAGCCACCATGCCCGACAAGACCTTCCCCAACGTACTGGTGTTCGACGTCAACGAGACGCTGCTCGATATCACCACCCTGTCACCGCTGTTCGGGCGTGTGTTCGGTGATGAAGGCGTGTTGCGCGAATGGTTCGCACAGCTGGTGCTGTACTCGCAGACCATGACGCTCTCACAACGCTACACCCCCTTCGGTGCGCTCGGCGTGGGCGCCCTCAAGATGGTCGCCGACATCCATCAGATCAGACTCGCGGATGGCGATATCGATGAGCTCAAGTCGCGCATGGCCGAGATGCCGGCCCATCCCGATGTCGCTCCGGCGCTTGAGCGCCTCAAGCAGGCCGGTTTTCGTCTGGTGACGCTGACCAATTCCCCCGCAGGCGCCTCCCCGACGCCGCTGGAGAAGGCCGGTATCAGTGAGGCCTTCGAGCAGCACTTCAGCGTCGATAGCGTCAAGCAGTTCAAGCCGGCGCCGGCCACCTATCAGCATGTCGCCGAGCAGCTCGAGGTCGAACTGGGCGACATGTGCATGATCGCCTGCCATGTGTGGGACACCATCGGTGCCCAGGCCGCCGGCATGCAGGGCGCCCTGCTGACGCGCCCGCACAATGCCGTGCTGCCCGCCGAGAATGTGCCGACCCCGGACTTCATCACCGCGGAGCTGATTACCCTGGCGGACCAGCTGATCGCGGCCAGAGAGGCCTGAGCGAGCTTTGGCCACTGAGCTCTCTTTCTAGACTCTCTTTCCAAACTCTCTTTCCAAGCTCAGTTTCTCAGCTCTGTCTCTGAGTGCTGCCTAGTAAATAAACGCCGCTCGCCCATTCGGACGGGCGGCGTGTTTGTGCCTGCCTTTCTATTCGCTTTTTCCACTATCTCGCGGTTCGATCAACCGCCGCACACGGCATCTTGCCACCTTGGCGAGACGCGCTCACTTGAGTGAACGAAAGGCCTTGAGCATCTCATCACGTGTCGCCTGTAGCGCGGCCTGAATCTCCGCCCTGCGCTCGCTGATGCGCCACGAGGGGCCGACCACGGACACGGAGTAATGGCCCTGGCTGGTCTCCAGGCCGATTCCGATCGCGCCGACTCCCTGCATATGCTCATCCTCATCATGACCGATGCCGGTGCGACGCACCTCGGCCAGTTGCGTCAGCAGTGCCGGCATCGCGAGGGTGTTGTTCGTGTAGGCCGTGAGATCCGTGCCCAACAGGCGCTCCACCTGCTCGTCCTCGAGATGCGACAGCAGCACCTTGCCGCTGGCTGTCGCATGCAATGACAGGAAGTTGCCGGCCATCGGTGATACCCGCAGCGGCAGCGGCGACAACACCGAGTGCAGTATCAGCAGCTCGTTGCCGCTCAGACTGCAGAGCACCACCGTTTCCTCGGTGGTGCCGCTCAACGCCTCCAGAAACGACTTGGCATGCGTGGTGATATCGAGCTGGCTATGTCGCGCCAGCCGCATCAGCGCAGAGCCAAGCCGTATCCCGCCATGGCCGTGGATTTCCAGCAGGTCTTCCTGGGCCAGCGCATCGACCAGCCGCTTGACGGTCGAGCGCGGCAGATCGTTCCTGGCGGCGATCTCCCCCAGGCTCATGCCCTGCTCACTGCCTTCCAGACTCTTGAGAATCGCCGCCACCCTGGCCACGACCTGCACGCCACTACCTTCTCTTGTGGACACAGACACAACTCCTTAACAAGCTAACTACTTGCCTAACGAAACCACCAAGTGGTACAGTGTACCGCATAACGAGACACCCAAAGTGTCTAGCGCTTCACCTCAAAACGGGAACTCTACAGTGGCCGCTCCTCAACCCTTCAATCTACGACTCGCACTCGGTCTTGTGGGCATTCTGCTCGCATCACTGATGTCCGGTGTGGGAGAGCGTGTCACGCAGACCGTCCTGACGGATGTGGTCGGACACTTCGGCTTCTCCCACGATGAGGGCAGCTGGCTGACCACGATCTACAGCGCGGCGGAAGTCTCGATGATGCTGCTCGCCGGCTGGCTGGCCGTCACCTTCAGCCTGCGCCGCTTCGCGATCGGTGCCTGCCTGTCACTGGCCCTGTTCTCGCTGCTGGTGCCCCTGGCCGACAGCTTCCCGCTGATGGCGGGGCTGCGCGTGGCCCAGGGCCTGGCATCCGGCAGCATCCTGCCGCTGCTGATGATGTCGGCGCTGCGCTTCCTGCCGTGGCACAGCAAGCTCTATGGCCTGTCGGCCTATGCGATGACGGCCACCTTCGGCCCTTATCTGTCGGCGCCGCTGGCCGCTCTCTATGGCGACCTGGGCGACTGGAATCTGGTGTTCTGGGAAACCGCGCCGGTATGCCTTCTCGCCGCCGCACTGGTTTCCTGGGGCCTGCCGCAGGACCCGCTCAAGCTGGAACGCTGCAAGCAGTTCGACTGGCTCGGTGCCTTGCTGGGCGTCACCGCCCTGTGCGCGCTGGTCGCCGGCATGACCCAGGGTGAGCGACTCGACTGGGGCAACTCGCCGTTGATCGCCGCCCTGCTGACCACGGGCGGGCTGGTCTTCGTGACCTTCCTGATCCATGAGTGGTTCCACCCGATGCCGCTCTACAAGCTGCAGCTGCTGGCACGCCGCAACTTTGCCTTCGGCATCATCACCCTGTGTACCTTCATGTTCCTGACCCTGGCCGCCGGCACCATTCCCGCCGCCTTCCTGGGGGAAGTGCAGGGCTATCGCCCCATGCAGCTGTTCCCGGTCATGTTGACCATGGCCCTGCCGCAGCTGCTGCTGGCACCGCTGGTGGCGACACTGATCAACCGCAAGAGCGTCGACAGCCGCTACGTGATGGCCACGGGCCTGGTGTTGATCCTGATCAGCTGCCTGCTGGGCTCGCAGCTCACCAGCGACTGGAATCGCGACAACTTCTATCTCATCGAGGTGCTCAACACCCTGGGCCAGCCGATGGTGGTGGTACCGCTGCTGATGAATGCCACCGGGGCGCTCAGCCCGCTGGAAGGGCCGTTCGCCACCGCGATGGTCAACTCGCTGCGCGCCCTGTTCACGGTGGTGGCCTCCACGGTCTACGGAAGCTTCCTCGTCACACGTGAAGCGCTGCACACCACCCGCCTGGGCGAGGCACTCGGCCTGCAGGGCAATCAGCCCGCCGGACTCATCCAGGTCGATGCGGCAAGCGATATCACCACGCGCATCTCCGAGCAGGCCTCCGTGATGAGCTATGCGGATGCCTACCTCGCCATCATCCCCTTCGTGGTGGCGCTGCTGATACTGGTCATGGTGCTGCCGATCCGCGCCTATCCGCCCCAACCGGCGCCGGCACCGGCACCTCAACCAGAGCCAGCACAGCGCTCCCAGTCTCAGCCCCCTCAGGCTCAGCCCCCTCAAGCACAACCCTCCGGGGCATAGACACAGACAAAGCCGGCGGCTGCCCGCCAGCCAGGATTCAGCCTCTTCCCCCTTCTTCGACATAGACGACGAGATACGACACCGACATGAACAAGACACGTACCACCCTACTGTTGAGCGTTCTGGCACTCCTGCTGGTCGCGACCTACGCGGGCCTCTACTGGAAGAGCCACGATGGTCGCGAAGCCACCAACAATGCCTATGTGCGCGCCGATAGCGTGATGGTGACCACACGCGTCGCGGGCCAGATCGACAAGGTGCTGGTGGAAGACAACGAAGTGGTCAAGGAAGGCCAGATCCTGGCCACGCTGGATGACCGCGATTACCAGGCCTCCCTGCACTCCGCCCAGGCCGATCTCGCTGCCCAGCAGGCAGCGGTCGGTGACCTGGATGCCAACATCGAGCGTCAGCACGCCGTCGTGCAGCAGTCCATCGCCGAAGTGAAGTCCACCCAGGCCTCGCTGCGTTATGCGCGCAATGATGCCAAGCGTTACCGCAGCCTGCGCATGACCAACGCCGCCTCCCAGCAGGACAAGGAAAAGGCCGATGAACAGCAGGGCATCTGGGAAGCCAATCTCGTGCAGGCCCAGGCGGCTCAGCGCTCGGCGGAAAAGCAGATCGGCGTCCTTGAAGCCCAGCGCGTGGAAGCCCTGGCCGAGGTCGAACGCTCACGTGCAGCGCTCGAGCAGGCGGAACTGAACACCGGCTATACCGTCATTCGTGCGCCGAAGGACGGCATCGTCACCCAGCGCTCACTGCGTGTCGGTGCCTACGTGCAACCGGGTGATTCGCTGCTGGCCATCGTGCCGCACAAGGAAGCCTATGTCGTCGCCAACTATCTCGAGACCCAGATGGCCGAGATGGAGCCGGGCCAACCGGTCGAGATGACGCTGGATAGCCTGCCGGGCAAGACCTTCACTGGCCATGTCGACAGCATCGCACCGGCCTCCAGCAGCGCCTTCTCGGCCGTGGCCAGCGAGAACGCCACCGGCAACTTCACCAAGATCACCCAGCGCATGCCGGTCAAGATCGTGTTCGAGCCGAACCAGCCCGACTTCGACAAGGTACGCATCGGCATGTCCGTGATTGCCCATGTCACGACCCAGCAGCCCTGAGCGACTAGCGACAGTCCTGAACGAGGCTAGACAGCCCTGAAACAGTCAAGAGAAGCGTCCCGGAGGACACGCCGCCCCGGGACGCCTCTGAAGAACCGCCATCACGCCATCACTCGATCATCAACGGGATCATCACCATGAAAATTCGCGCCGCCGTCACCGCCACCCAAGGCCAGCCCTTCGACCTCAAGGACGTCGAGCTGGCGTCCCCCAAGGGAGACGAGATTCTGGTACGTGTCGTGGCCACCGGGGTCTGCCATACCGATGCCGCCGCACGCGACCTGGGCATCGCCCCCTATCCGATCGTGCTCGGCCATGAAGGTGCCGGTGTGGTCGAGCAGATCGGTGACAATGTCCGCGACATGGAAGTGGGCGACCATGTGGTGCTGTCCTTCGCGCACTGTGGCCATTGCAGCCACTGCCTGACCGGACACCCGACCGTCTGCGAGCGCGGCGGTGAGCTCAACTTCGGCGGTGTAATGGATGATGGCGGCAAGCGCCTGAGCTGTGACGGCCATGACGTCGCCACCTTCTTCGGCCAGTCGTCCTTCGCCACTCACGCCGTGGTCAGCGAGCGCAATGCCGTCAAGGTCGACAGCGATGTCGATCTCGCCCTGCTGGGTCCGCTGGGTTGCGGCATCCAGACTGGCGCCGGCACCATCCTCAATCGCCTCAAGCCGGGCTTCGGTGACAGCCTCGTCGTGTTCGGCTGTGGCGCCGTGGGCCTGAGTGCCGTGATGGCGGCCAAAATCGCCGGCTGCAAGAACATCATCGCGGTCGACCTGCACGAGAGCCGTCTGGAGCTGGCTCATGAGCTGGGCGCGACCCACAGCGTCAATGGCAAGACCGAGGACCTGGTCGGCGAGATCAAGCGCATCACCGATGGCGGCAGCGAATTCTCCCTCGAGACCACCGGCGTACCGATGCTGGTGCGCAGCTCCCTGCAGGTACTGCGTCCGCTGGGCACCTCTGCCATCGTCGGCCTGACCCACGATGTGACCCTGGACGTGCACCACGACCTGATGGCGGAAGGCAAGTCGATGATCGGCGTGATCGAAGGCGGCGCCGTGCCGCGCGTCTTCATCCCGCGCCTGGTCGGCTACTACAAGGAAGGCCGCTTCCCCTTCGACAAGCTGATCCAGATGTATGACTTCGATGACATCGAACAGGCCTTCGCGGATTCGAAATCAGGTCTGACCGTCAAGCCGGTGCTGCGCATCAGCTCGCTGTAATCAGCGCCTGCGCCACCGGGTCTGAACCGCAAAGCCCCCGTGCGTCACTGACGCACGGGGGCTTTCTTCGTTGGGCGACACGACCTCAGTCAGCGCGCTCGCGCATTGCCTACGACTGACACAGCTGCCAGGCGTCGTGGTCGATATCGAGCATGGCGGCGATGGCGGCCGAGGCGATGACATGCGTCTGGCCACTGACCTCGTCATGCACATTGAGGCCACCCTGCACCACCGTCACCTCGGCGCGCCCACGGGGAAGCTCGCGCGCCACCGCGTCTGCATCCACGGCGTCCGGCTCCTGCACCGCGATGGTGACCTCGACGCGCATCTGGTGGTGATCGATGCCGAGTGACTGGAACATCACGATGGAGGAATGATGCAGGGCGTCATGCACCGCACGGCAGGCAGCCTTGGTGTAGTCCATGCCGTAGAGGTCATTGCCGGTGCCCATCTCGAGAATGATGCGTTGCTCGCTCATGACTGACCTCCTGCCGACTGCCCGGGCGTGGAAGAAGTGGGCGCCGCACCGGCGGCCGCCGCGCCGGTGGCCGCCATGTCGAATGACACGATGATGGCGACATTGGCGATCACGCTGACCCCGCTGCCATCCGGTTTGGCGACGTCCAGCCCGCCCTTGACCACGCGCACACTGGGCTGACCGTAGGGAAAGATGCCCAGCAGGGCGTCACTGTCGACCTTGTCGGGCTGCTGCACGCCGATCTCGACCTCGATCAGCATCGCCTCCTTGGGGAAGCCGAAGGCGTCCGCCACGTTGAGCGAGTTATGCCACAGGGCATCGCGGATGCCACGTGCCGCCGCCTCGGTGTAGTTCTGGCTGCGAATGGAGGTGCCCATGCCGAACTGGGTCACCATGCGTGTCTTGGCCACATTACCCCCTGATTTCCTGTCACGGAAAAGACGTACCACTCGCGCCGCCTATCAGCGCGGATGCTTGAAAAGCCCGATCACCCAACCTAACCCGCCCAGCAGCAGGGCGCCCTGCCAATCTCCCTGGAACAGCTCGATCAGCGCCAGGACGATTGCCACCAGCTGCGCACTGCGCACCGGGCTGACCGTCGCTGTGGGCTTGCGGTCATCCTGCTCTGACATGCGGCCTCCCGTCGCTGGCCCGATGTCTTCATCAGGCGATGACTACGTCGGGCGATGACAACGTCGCCCCATCGTTTCAGGAAAGCCTCAAGTAGAAAATACGACTTCCGTCCCCGAGCACCAGCAGGCACCAGCCCCGATCAGCTCACTGGGCCGTGTCAGGCGCCTCAAGCGCCAGCTGGCCCCAGAAGTGACCGCTACTGCGCGACAGCGTCGGGTCATTCATCAGGTAGGCAAAGGTGGCCATGGGGTCGAGGTCGGCAAAGGTCTCGGGGTGCAACCAGCGCGCGATGGCCTCCAGCGCGACGATGGCATAGGGGCCCTGGTGGAAACCATGCCACAGCGCCATCACCCGGCCCTGCTTGACCGCATCGAGTGACTGCCACCCGGGCAGTGTCTGCACCATGCGCGCCAGATCGTGCTGGATATCCTCCCCCGAGATGCCGATGCCGGCACGCAGGCCATCGCCCTTGGCCCACTGGCCACCGGTATTGAGAATCGCCTCGGGCGGGTGTGCCAGCACCCACTCCTTGCTGAGGGTGGCACCGCTGACCGGCGCCAGTTCAGCGGCCAGATTGCGCCCGCCGGCCCGCGTGACCAGGTCCGCCACGCCGTTGTGCAGATTGGTACGACAGCAATCCACCTTCACGCCCGGTGCGATGTTGATCAGCACGCGCGGCCGTTCGGCTATCGTCGCCAGACGTTCGTCAATCAGCGCCAGATGCACCGCGATGGTGTCATCCACCTCGCGGGCACGCGCCTCGACACCGAGCACCTCGCCCAGCAGGCGCACGCTGACCGGAGCATCCTGCAGCGGATGATGATTGAACTCGACATACAGATAGGGAGTGCCGACCTCGTCCAGCAGCGCCGCCAGCGGCGAGCCTTCGATACGTGAACGCTGGGAGAGATCGAACAGCACCAGGTCCGGCGTCAGCGCCAGCAGGGCTTCGCCCTCGAGGCTCGGGGTCGAGGCGCGACTCAGCGCTGGCAGCGTGGCAAGTTGCGGCCAACGCGTCTCGAGACGCTCGGTCATCGCCGGGTCAAACACCGCCAGGGGGTAGGCCCAGCCGACGATACGCTCAAGCGGCGCATCCAGCAGCGTCAACAGCGCATACAGCTGGCGCGGCTGGGCCAGGAAGATGCGCTGCGGTGAGGCCTCAAGCGTCACCTCGCGCCCGGCGAGATCCGTGACCTGACGCGGAAAGCTGGCCTGGGTCTGCCCCTTGGCGACCGGCTCGGCGGCATGGGCAAGGTTGGCCGGCGCGTTCGAGAAGGCGCCAGCGAAGACAGTGGCGAGTGCCAGCAGGCAGGCTCCTGCCAGTCTTCTGGGCTCGCTTCTGGGCTCAGTCTTGCGCCTCGCCATCATCGTCTGGCTCCGGCATCGCGCGTGATATGGCCAATGTCGGCGTGGGCCGAGTCGGCGACGCGGTCGGTGAGTACCACCGGGTGCCCCAGCGAGCAGCTCTCGATCCGCGCCTCGATGCCGTAGGCCTCACGCAGATGCTCGGCGGTGATCACCTCCCGCGGGGCCCCGGTGGCCAGCAGGCCGGAGGGCGCGAACAGGATGATCTGATCGCAGAAACGCAGCGCCAGATTGATGTCATGCAGCGCGATCAGGCAGATGGCCTGCTGCTCCTGCACCACACCGCGCACGCCTTCGATCAAGGCCAGCTGCCAACGCAGGTCCAGCGCGCTGGTCGGCTCATCCAGCAGCAGCAGTTGTGGCTGACGCACCAGCGCCTGGGCGAGACCGACCATCTGACGCTGGCCACCGGAGAGCGTGTCCATGCGCCGGAAGGCCAGCGAATGCAGCGACAGGCGTGCGAAGACCTGCTCGACCAGCGAGTCGGTTGCCTCGCGGCTCAACTCGGCACGCGCCGCGCGACAGGCGCTGGCCACGGCTTCATAGGCGACCAGACTGGTCGGCTGCGGCAGCGTCTGCGGCAGGTAGCCGACATGGCGCATGCGATTCGCCCCGTGCAGCGACGACAGCGCCAGCTCGCCGAGGTGGATGTCGCCCTTGGCCGGGCGCATGCCGGCAATCGCCTTGAGGAAGGTCGACTTGCCGACCGCATTCGGCCCGAGCACCCCGACCAGTGAGCCCGCCGGCAGCGGTGGCAGATCGAGTTGATCGAAGATCATGCGCCGCTGATAGCCGGTGGTTAGCTGCGAGATCTTCAAGGATGCTTGCGAATCAAAGACGTGATGGCTCATCCCTGCCCCCTGCGCTGACCGAGCAGCAAGGCGAGGAAACAGGGAATACCGATCAACGAGGTCACGATCCCCACCGGCAGCACCAGGCCGGGTACCAGCGACTCACTGGCCGTGGCGGCCAGAGACAGTACCAACGCCCCCGCCAGCGCACTGCCGGGCAGATAGAAGCGATGGTCTTCCCCCAGCGCCAGACGTGCCATGTGCGGCCCGACCAGACCGATGAAGCCGATGGTGCCGACAAAGGCCACCGCCACTGCCGCCAGCAGACTGACGCGCAGCAGCGCCGTGCGGCGCAGACGAGTGACCGGCACGCCGAAGCTGCGCGCATGGTCTTCCCCGGCACGCAGCGCTGTCAGCGCCCAGGCACGCCGCATGGCGAAGGGCAGGCAGACGACCAAGACGCTTGCGATGATCGCGACTCGCTCCCACGAGGCTTCCGACAGGCTGCCCATGGTCCAGAACACCAGCTGCTGCAACGCATCGGGACTGGCCACGAACTGCACCAGCGCATTGACGGCGTTGAGCACGAAGACCAGCGCGATGCCGAACAGCACGATGACCTCGCGACTGGCGCCATACAGCGAGGCCACGGCATCGATGGCCAGAATCGACAGCGCCGCGAACACGAAGGCCATCAGCGCGATGGTGTAGCTGGGCGGCAGCCCCGGCAAGGCGACATCCAGGATGATGACCAGCGAGGCGCCAAGCGTCGCCGCGGCGCCCACGCCCAGTGTGAAGGGGCTGGCCAGGGCGTTGTTGAGCACGGTCTGCATCTCGGCGCCCGCAAGCCCCAGAGCGGCACCGACCAGCGCCGCCATCACCGCCGTCGGCAGGCGAATCTGCCAGACGATGGCTTCATTGATCGGCCCGTGCGAGCCGGGATTGATGAGTTCGCCCAGCAGATCAGACAGCGCGAGATCGGCAGGGCCGGTCATGATGTCGCCAAGGATGGCCAACAGCAGTGCCAGGCCCAGCGCGGCGAGAATCACCACACGTTTCCAGGCGAAGCGCCGGTATTGCTGGGCGAGCGTAGGCGACGACTCAGGCGCTGAGGCCTGAGCGTGCACGGGGGGAGACATCGGACTTTTTTCAATCACCAGCAAGGTCTGCCACTAGGAGGAGGAAGTGAACTTCCATGCATCAGGGCCCACCGGAGCCACCAGGCAGCTCGGCTATCAGCATGAATCATGCGCAGATGATAATGATTGACGCCTGCAGTCACAATGCGCACGACCGCGACTGGCGACATGCGCGACCCGGCTCACGTCCATTCAACCCAGACAGGCGGTGCCGCCAGTCCTTCCTACACCAGTGCTTCCCACACCCGCCCTGCTCACGCCTGCCCTGTTCAAATCCGGCTCACGTCCGGCTCACGCACGCTTCGGCAAATACCTGACTCGGCAAATACCTGACACAGCAAATGACATACCCGGAAAATGACAGACTTGGTGAACAGGCCGGCAAAAACTTGGTAGCGTCATGGCGGATTGCTATGTTCAAGACTCGCTCGCCCCTTCTCTTGCCCAGGAGTCTGACATGGCCCGCCTCACTGCAAAGGATTTTGCTCCCGAGTTGCTGGAGCTGTACGACGGATATGTGCATGGCAACATCACTCGCCGCCAGTTTCTGGATCGCGCGGCGGCCTTTGCCGTTGCGGGCATGACGGCCACCTCGATTCTGGCAAGCTTGAGCCCCGACTACGCGCTGGCCTCCCAGGTCGAGTTCACGGACCCCGGCATCGTCGCCGAATACATCACCTACCCGTCCCCCGAGGGTCACGGCGAGGTGCGCGCCTATCTGGTGAAGCCCGCCAAGGCCAGCGGCCCGCTGCCGGGTGTGGTGGTGGTACATGAGAATCGTGGCCTCAACCCCTATATCGAGGACGTGGCGCGCCGCGTGGCCAAGGCCGGCTATATCGCGCTGGCCCCGGACGGGCTGAGCTCGGTGGGCGGCTACCCGGGCAATGACCCCAGGGGCAAGGAGCTGCAGGCACAGGTAGACCCTGAAAAGCTGATGAACGACTTCTTCGCCGCCATCGATTACCTGATGAGCGAGGACCGCACCACCGGCAAGATCGGCATTACCGGCTTCTGCTACGGCGGGGGCGTCTCCAATGCCGCCGCCGTGGCCTATCCGGAGCTTGCCTGTGCCGTGCCCTTCTATGGCCGCCAGCCGCGCGCCGAGGAAGCCGCCGCCATCAAGGCCCCGCTGTTGCTGCACTATGCGGAGCACGATGAGCGCGTCAATGCCGGCTGGCCCGCCTATGAAGCCGCGCTGAAGGAACACGACAAGGTCTATGAGGCCTACATCTATCCAGACACCCACCACGGCTTCCACAACGACTCCACCCCGCGCTATGACGAACAGGCCGCCAAGCTCGCCTGGGACAGAACCCTTGCCTGGTTCGAGAAGTATCTGAGCTGACCTCAAACGGCACCAGGAAGACGGACTGCCCGCCTCAAGACGACGAAGCCAGCCATCACGCTATCCCCGTGATGGCTGGCTTCGTCATTTTCGCGTGAGACCGAGACTGGTCTCTTCAGGCTCAGGCCTGATCAGTTCAGACCAGACCTATTCAGACTGACCTGTACAGACGAACCTGGTCAGAACAGACCCGTTCTGAAAAAAACTCAGCTGCACAGCATGCCGCTGGCGACGATCTCGCTGAGCGTGCCCTTGCCGATGCCGCTGATGCGGGTCAGTTGACCGCTGGAACTCCACGGACGCTGCCGGATGATATCGGCGGCGCGTGCCGGCCCGATATTGGGCAGGCGATCCAGTTGATCGGCGTTGGCGGTGTTGAGGTCGATACAGGTCTGACTCGCCGAACTGGAGGCGTTGGATGCACGACTGGCCACCTCTGTGCCCGCCGCCTGCGGCTGGCCGCCGTCCAGTGGCAGCAATGCCAATGTCTCGCCGGTCACCGACAGATAGATCGGGGCGTGATCGGAGATATCGGCACGCGCCGCCTCATGACTGATGCCCAGATAGTCCGGGAAGCGGAACACCTCGCCGCTGGCACTGGGCCATTCGCTCGGCACATACCAGATGTTGTCGTAGAGCGAGGCATAGCGGCCATCGGTCTTGGAGAGCGTCGTCGCGCCCTCGGTGATCAGCGGGCGCAGGCCGAGGGTCCGCAGGTCTCCCCACGCAGGCTCATCCGGCGCCATGTTGAAGTCGCCCATGATGATCGCCGGGGTGCCGGGCGAGATTTCCTTCATCAGGTCGTAGATATCCGCCAGCGCACGGATTTCCGGCGCGCGATCCGCCTTGCTGTCGCCATAGACGATATGCACGTTGGCGGCGCTGAAGGCCCGCCCGCTGTCCTTCTCGACGAAGGTGGCCAGCAGCGGCTCACGCGAGAACACATCCTCGGGGTCGAGATAGACGGTAGCCCCGCCCTGATAGGCGATCGTCTTGTCGCGATACAGATAGGCGTAACGTTCGGTATAGGTGCTGCGCCCTACCGCATGGCTGACCAGGCTGTCCCACTCATCGCCGGTCAGCGCCTCAAGCTGCTGCTCGAGCTCGCTGACGACCTCCTCTTTCATCACCTCCTGCAGGCCGATCAGGTCCATATGGCTTGCCACCGCCGCGACCTGCTCGAGATGCTTGCCGTTGTTCCAGCCGGCATGCTTGAGATTCCAGCTGGCGATCACCGCATCCGCCTGACTGCTGGCCGCAGCGCCCAGCAGCACGGGCACTGTCATTGCCATCACTACCCTTCTGGCGATGCGCTCAAGCCGAGAACCGCCAGACGGCTGCCGGCCGCGCGGGGGCTTGCCGTTGTTGCTCGTGCTGCTCGTGCTGCTGTTGCCAGCGAAATCCAGGTGACTGCTGCTCGTATTGCTGACGCTACCGCGCTGACCTGTCCGTATCACTGCGTGACCCTTGACTGATGACTCGTACACAAAAGACCGTAAGAGACTGTATCTTATGGACTTGTCGTCAAGGTTTATAGAACCACGATATTATTTATTATCCTTTGCGCGACTCTTGATAGATGACAGAGAGCTAGCACGTCACGCTACCGTCAGCGCCGGACCCTGCCACTTGACCTTTCAGCGCCAGCTTTTACTCTCGAGCGCTGATGCTTCCTTTCTCCAGTCACGAGATCCCATGACCCCATCGTCATCCCTTTCTCCCGGCAGCCTGCTGAATCAGCTGCGCCAGACCACGCCGCTGGTGCACAACATCACCAATCACGTCGCGATGACGCCGACCGCCAATACCCTGCTGGCCATCGGTGCCTCGCCGCTGATGGCGCATGCGCAGCAGGAAATCCAGGAGATCTCCGCCATCAGTGCGGCGCTGTCGATCAATATCGGCACCCTGTCACCCAGCTGGATCGAGGCCATGCAGCTGGCCGCGATGTGCGCCCACCGCGATGGCAAACCCTGGGTGCTGGACCCCGTCGGCATCGGCGCCTCCAGCCTGCGCCAGTATGCGTGCCGCGCACTGCTGGAGTATCATCCCAGCGTGATTCGCGCCAATGCCTCCGAAGTGCTGGCGCTGGCCGGTGAGATGAATCAGGGTCGTGGCGTGGACAGCGGCGATGACGGTGAGGGTGCGCTGGAGCGCGCCAGTCGGGCCGCCGTCGCGCTGGCGCGCGCGCAGAACTGCGTGGTGGCGATGACCGGCCGTGTCGATGTCGTCACCGATGGCCAGCGGCAAATCACGGTGCAGGGTGGTCATGCGCTGATGGGCCGCGTCACTGCCATGGGCTGCGCGCTGAGCAGCGTGGTCGCCGCCTTCCTCGCCGCCTCCCTCGCCGGGCATGACGACACCCTGCACGCCACTGCCGCCGCGCTGGCCTGCTACGCCGAGGCCGGTGAGACGGCGGGCCAGTCGGCGCAAGGCCCGGGCAGCTTCGTGCCACGCTTCATGGATGCCCTGTATACTCTCGACGCCGATTCCACCCCGCTAGCCTCTCGTCTGGAGCTGACCGATGTCACTTGATCTATCCCTTTACCTGGTCACCGACCCCGCGCTGTGCGCACAGCGCGGCCTGGAAGCCACCGTGATGGCCGCCGTGCGCGGCGGCGTCAGTGTCGTGCAGCTGCGCGACAAGCACGCCAGCGACGAGGAGATGATCGCCCAGGCCATCCGCCTCAAGGCGCTGCTGGACGAGTACGAGGTACCGCTGATCATCAATGACCGCATCGAGGTCGCGCTGGCCAGTGGCGCCGATGGCCTGCACATCGGTCAGAGCGATGGCGACCCGGTCGAGGCGCGTCGCCGTCTCGGTGAGGACGCCTTGATCGGCCTGTCGGTCCAGACGCTTGAGCAGCTCAAGGCCGTCGATGTCGAGCGCATCGACTACCTCGGCCTCGGCCCGGTGCATGCCACCCCGACCAAGCCGGATCATGCCGCACCGCTGGGCATCGAGGGGCTCACGCAGCTCGTGCGCTCAAGCCCGCTGCCGACGGTCGCCATCGGCGGCATCTCGCTGGCCAATGCCGGTGAAGTCATGACCAGCGGCACCGACGGCCTCGCCGTCGTCTCGGCGCTGTGCAGTGCCGAAGACCCCGCTGCAGCCGCCCAGCAATTCCTGGCGCAGTATCCTTTCTGATTGGATCTGAACTGTGCTGATCTGATCTGAAATGAGCTGAGCTGAATTGAGCCCGCCAGTCACGACAACGCCCGCCATGGTCAGCCATGGCGGGCGTTGTCGTCTTTGCTACCTGAACTGATTGAGCGGATCAGCTGGTCGCCAGGTCACTCTCGGCATTCGCCACCAGCGCGAACTCCTCCTCGGCGGTCTTCGCCACCAGCCGATGACGGCTGAAGATGGCGTAGTAGGCGATGCCCACCACGAACAGCACCAAGGTATAATTGAAGGCACGCGGATCGAAGGCATAGACCCCGGTCAGCGCGATCAGCGAGAGCACCAGCGCGATGGCGGACGTCACGATGCCGCCCGGCGTGCGATAGGGACGCGCCAGCGCCGGTTGACGCAGGCGCAGCAGGATATGGCTGGCCGCCATCAGCGCGTAGGAGACTGTCGCCCCCACCACCGCCATGCCCAGGATCAGATCGCCCTCGCCAGTCAGCGAGACCAGGAACCCGAAGATGCCCGGCACCACCAGCGCCCAGGTCGGCGCCTTGCGCTTGCTGGTCAGCGACAGCGTCTTGGGCAGATACCCGGCCCGCGACAGCGCGAAGACCAGACGGCTGTAGCCATAGATGATCGAGAAGAACGACGCCACCAGCCCCGCCAGGGCCAGCACATTGACCAGTGTCGCCAGCCCCTCGCTGCCGGTGGCCTTGAGGGCATCCACCAACGGCACGGCGCTGCTGCCGATTGCCTCGGCACCCGCGGCGCCGGCCAGCAGGAAGACGACCAGTACGGCGGTGAACATCAGAAACAGCATGGCGCCGATGATGCCGCGCGGGACATCACGGGCCGGGTTGCGCGATTCCTCCGCCGCCAGCGGCACCCCTTCCACGGCCAGAAACAGCCACATGCCGAAGGGCAGCGCCGCCCAGATGCCATACCAGCCATTGGGCATGAAGTCGCTGGCCCCCCAGGCATCGGTGGGTGCGATGTCGAACAGGCGACTGCTGTCGAAGTCGCCGATCAGCGCGACGGCGGTGGCGATGATCGCGAACACGGCCAGGCCGCTGATCACCATCATCACCTTGAGCGCCTCGCCGACCCCCGCCAAGTGGATGCCGATGAACACCAGATAGAAGATGGCGTAGATGATCGGGCCATTGATGCCCAGCAACGATTCCACCGCACTGCCGATGAAGATGACGATGGCCGCGGGGGCCAGCGCATATTCGATCAGCACGGCAAGGCCGGTGAGGTAGCCGCCTGCCGGCCCCATCGCCTGGCGGGCGAAGCTGTAACCGCCGCCGGCGGCCGGAATGGCCGCTGACATTTCGGCCAGCGACAGCACGAGCGCCAGATACATGATGCCCATCAACAGTGCGGCGATCGCGAAACCGCCCCAGCCCGCCTCGCCGATGCCGAAATTCCAGCCGGCGAAATCGCCGGAAATCACGTAGGAGACCCCGAGGCCCGCCAGCAGGACCCAGCCTGCCGTCCCTTTCTTCAATTGGCGCCTGGCCAGATAGTCCTGCTCATTCGTGTCGTGATTCGTGTCGCGAGTCATGGTGCCGCCTTGTATGCCTCAGGCATTTGTCATTGTTGGATCGGGAGTTTCCCGCTGCTGCGCTGCCGTCCCATCAGGACAGCAGAAAGTTCTGGATACCGGTGCCGCCTTCCAGCGCCGTCTCGCCGCTTCTGTCCTTGAGGCCCACACCGGTGAGGCCGAGCTTGCGTGCCTCACGCAGCAGGTAATGCAGACGCTGGGCGGCCATCGCGAAGTCGAGCCCTGCCGGGCGCACGTTGGAGATGCAGTTGCGGCTGGCATCGCTCAGGCCGACGCGCGGCTGCCAGGTCAGATAGAGCCCGAGGCTGTCCGGAGAGCTGAGGCCGGGACGCTCGCCGACCATCACCAGCACTGCACGGGCATTGAGCAGCTCACCGACTTCATCGCCAATCGCGACCCGCCCCTGCTCCACCACGCAGATCGACGCCAAGGACCAGGCATCCGGCCCGTCTTCTGCCAGCGCCTCCAGCAGTGCCGCGATGAAGGGAGCGGCATTGTTCTGCACCGCCAGAGACGAGAGCCCATCGACGACCACGATGGCCAGATCGGCAGGCTGGGCGTCGAGGGCGGACAACTGCTGACGCGACGCCTCATCGAGACGCCGGCCGTAATCGGGGCGCTGCAGATAGGTGGTGCGATCCACAGCGCGACTGTGCAGTCGCTGGATCTGCGGAGCATTCTCGAGCGCTGTGAGCTGATTGAGGTCCTCGATCAGTCGAGGAATCTCCAGCGGCAGGTGGACGGCGTCCTGGGCGCGGGCGTGCGCCAGCTGGAATTCCAGCGAACGATTGGTCGGCAGACTGATGCCGGCACGGCCAAGGCCGATGCGCGCATCCGTGAACTGGCCAAGCCGCTGCCAGGGATTGGGCGTGACGATGGCATCGGGTTCGAGGCTGCGCGAGACCGCGTCAGCAGAGGGCTGGTCAGGGTTCATGCGTCTCCTCCTGTCACCTGACGCAGTGAATTGGCGAAGCGGTCGGGCATCTCGCTCGGCAGTGCCTGGGTGGCGACATCGGTGAAGATCTGCATCTCCTCGAGCCAGGCGGCGAATTCGGGCGCTGGGCCCAGGCCCAGCACCCGCCGTGCATAGAGAGCATCGTGGAAGGAGGTGGTCTGATAATTGAGCATGATGTCATCCGAGCCGGGGATGCCCATGATGAAGTTGCAGCCCGCCACCCCGAGCAGCGTCAGCAGGGTGTCCATGTCGTTCTGATCGGCATCGGCATGATTGGTGTAGCAGATGTCACAGCCCATCGGCAGGCCCAGAAGCTTGCCGCAGAAGTGGTCCTCGAGGCCGGCGCGGATGATCTCCTTGCCATTGAACAGATACTCGGGGCCGATGAAGCCGACCACGGTATTGACCAGCAGCGGCGAGTACTTGCGCGCCACCGCATAGGCGCGCGCCTCGCAGGTCTGCTGGTCCAGGCCGTGATGGGCATCGGCGGACAGCGCACTGCCCTGGCCGGTCTCGAAATACATCACGTTGTCGCCCACCGTGCCGCGCTTGAGCGACAGCGCGGCCTGCTGCGCCTCCGCCAGCACGGAGAGCTCGACACCGAAGCTCTCGTTGGTGGCCTGTGTGCCGCCGATGGACTGGAAGACAAGATCCACCGGGGCACCCTGCTCGATGCACTCGAGGGTATTGGTGACGTGGGTCAGCACGCAGGACTGGGTGGGGATCGCGTACTTCTGGATCACCTCATCCATCAGACGCATCAGCTTGATACTCTGCGCCACGTTGTCGGTGGCCGGGTTGATGCCGATCACGGCGTCGCCGTTGCCGTAGAGCAGGCCATCGAGAATGCTGGCCGCGATGCCGGTGACGTCATCGGTGGGATGGTTGGGCTGCAGGCGGGTCGAGAGATGGCCGCTCTTGCCGATGGTATTGCGAAAGGCGGTGACCACCTCGCACTTCTTCGCGACCAGAATCAGGTCCTGATTGCGCATCAACTTGCTGACCGCGGCGGCCATTTCGGGGGTAATGCCGGCGCGTACCTGCGCCAGCACCGCGGGGGTCGCGAGGTCACTCAGCAGCCAGTTGCGGAAGTCGCCGACGGTGAGATGCGCGATCGGCAGGAACGCGACCGGATCATGCTCATCGATGATCAGGCGGGTGATGTCGTCCTGTTCGTAGGGAATCAGCACGTCTTCGAGGAAGGTCTTGAGGGGCAACTCCGCCAGACACAGCTGAGCGACGACTCGCTCCTCGGCGGTTTCCGCGATCACGCCAGCAAGACGATCTCCGGAGCGGGCGGGCGTCGCCTTGGCCATCAGCTCGGCCAGATTGGCAAAACGATGGACCTGGCTGCCCAGGGTGTAACGGTACTCGCGACTCATGGGAAATTCCTTGCCCTGACGGATGTCATTTCATATCAGTCGTTCTGCAGGAATCACGCCAATCTCCCTCCATGCCTCTTTGGTCCTGTAGGCGCCTTGAAGCCGCATTGCGCAGGTCTGCGCCCGCACTATTGTGGTGCATGACCGCGTTCCCCCTCGGTGCAGTGAGTCGCGGGCATCAGCCGCGCGCGCCCCCCAGCTCCGTGATGATCGCCTCGCGCTGCTTGAGCGAGGCCACCCCGGCATCGCCCAGCTTGCTGGCCACCTCGCTGAGCAGACCTTCGGCGAGAAACATGAAGGCGCTCATGCTGTTGCTGTAGAAGAGGCTGTGATTGGGCACATGGAAGCTGTAGCGCGCCAGCGGCTCCAGCGGAGAGCTGGCCGAATCGGTCAGCGCGATCACCTCGACCCCACGCTTCACCGCCACCTCGGCGCAGGCCACCACGCTTGGGGTATAGGGGAAGCAACTGGCCACCACCAGCACGTCACCGGCCGACAGCTGGGCCAGTGCATCGGCCACACCCTGACGACTGGCATCCAGCGGTGCCACGTCCGGGCGCAGCATGCCCAGCCCATAGGCCATGAACAGTGCCAGGGAATTGAACTGACGCATGCCGTGCAGGCGCACGCGCGGCGCCTCGGCCAGCAAGGTGGTCGCGGCCTCGAAGGCCGCGGCGTCCACCCTCTCCAGCATGCTGAGGATGTTGGCGCTCTCCTGTCGTCCCAGCCGCGCAAGCTGGGCCATGGCACTGCTATCGGCGTCTCGCGCCAGCAGCTGCGAGGCCTGCTGGCTGTAGAAATGCTCGCCATCCGTCACCGCCTGGCGAAAGACATCCTGAAACCTGCTGAAGCCCTCGTAGCCCAGCCGCTGGGCCAGACGCGAGAAGGTCGAGGCGTTCACGCCGGTCAGCTCCGCCAGCTGGCTGATGGAAGACACCGCCGTGCGTTGCGGGGACTCGATCAGCACCGCCAGCACGCGCCGGGAGCTCGCGCCGAGACGAATCTCCACCTCACGACGATCGATCGCCGCCAGCAACTGCTTCAACCCCTCCAGGGTCTCCGGCGGCGAGTCAGGGGATGCGGGCCCGGGGGCTCGGGAGGATGGGGGCATGGAATACCTCCTTGGCAAGGGACAGGACAGATGGCGGCAACGGTAGCATCTCTGGCCGGTCGAGTCCGATGGCACAAGCGACCGCATGCAATTATTTATTGCACAATCCATAAATGCACTACATATTTGCATTCAATGTTCGCACCCCTGCCGCCACGGAGCCCGCATGAGCCACGTACTGCATCGCAACCTCAATCAGGAGTATCCCACCGCCGTGAAGGGCGATGGCCCCTACATCGTCGATCGCGAGGGACGCCGTTATCTGGATGCCAGCGGTGGCGCAGCCGTGTCATGCCTGGGGCACAGCGACGAGGCGGTGGCGCAGGCCATCAAGGATCAGGTCAGCCAACTGGCCTACGCGCACACCTCGTTTTTCACCAGCGACCCGATGGAGCAGCTGGCCGACTTTCTCATCGAACGCGCTCCCGCAGGGCTCGACTCCGTCTACTTCGTCTCCGGCGGCTCGGAAGCGGTCGAGGCGGCACTAAAGCTGGCCCGTCAGTATTTCGTCGAGATCGGCCAGCCCCAGCGCAAGCATCTGATCGCGCGGCGACAGAGCTATCACGGCAACACGCTGGGCGCGCTGGCCACCGGCGGCAATGCCTGGCGCCGTCAGCAATTCGAGCCGCTGCTGATCAACGTCAGCCACGTCAGCCCCTGCTACGCCTATCGGGACCAGCAGCCCGACGAGACGCCCGAGGCGATGGGCATTCGTCTCGCCGCGGAGCTTGAAGAGGAAATCCTGCGCCTGGGCGCCGACAACGTGATGGCCTTCGTGGCCGAGCCGGTGGTCGGTGCCACCCTGGGCGCCGTCACCGCGGTACCCGGCTACTTCAGACGCATCCGCGAGGTCTGTGATCGCTACGGCGTGCTGCTGATTCTCGACGAGGTGATGTGCGGCATGGGGCGCACCGGCAGTCTGTTCGCCGCCGAGCAGGAAGGTGTCACGGCGGATCTGATCACCATCGCCAAGGGGCTGGGCGCCGGCTACCAGCCGATCGGCGCGACCCTGGTCAGCCAGCGCATCCGTGATGCCATCGCCAATGGCTCCGGCTTCTTCCAGCACGGCCACACCTATATCGGCCACGCCACCGCCTGTGCCGCAGCGCTGGCAGTTCAGCAGACCATCGAAGCCCGCGACCTGCTCACACGCGTCAATGTCCTCGGCGAGGGGCTCAAGGCGCGCCTGAACGAGCGCTTCGCGCATCACGCCCATGTCGGCGACATCCGCGGTCGCGGCCTCTTCCAGGGACTGGAGCTGGTCGCGGATCGCGATTCCAGAAAGCCCTTCGACGCCTCCCTCAAGCTGCACGCGCGACTCAAGAAGGCCGCCATGGCCGAAGGCCTGATGTGCTATCCGATGGGCGGCACCCTCGATGGTCGCCAGGGCGATCACATCCTGCTGGCACCGCCGTTCATTCTGCAGGAGTCGCATCTGGACGAGATCACCGCCAAGCTGGGGCGTGCCATCGATACCACCCTTGCCAGCCTGTGACGGCTCAGCTGCAGGCGCATTGCCTACCCCACGATCTTTGAATGGATTTGAATGGAGTGACTTTCATGGCGATCACATCGCGCCTGACCGAACTGGATGACGCCAGCATGAGCGCGGATCAGCGCGAAGTGCTGGCCGAGATTCTCAGCGGCCCGCGCGGCAATCTGGACGGCCCCTTCCTGGCCTGGATCCACAGCCCCGAGCTTGCCAGTCATGCCCAGCGCCTCGGCGCCTTCTGCCGCTACGCCACCGGCCTTGAGCTGCGCCTCAGCGAGCTGGCGATTCTCACCACGGCGGTGTGGTGGAAATCCCAGGCTGAGTGGCAGATTCACGCGCCGATTGCCGAGCAGGCCGGCCTCGCGCCAGAGGTCATCACGGCGCTGCGCGAGGAGCGTGAACCCGCATTTGAACAAGACGATGAGCGGTTGGTCTATCGCATCACCCGCGCGCTCTACGCCGAACGGCGCGTCGATGATGGCCTGTACGGCGAGGCCGTCGCGATGTTCGGCGAAACCGTGGTGGTGGAGCTGGTCGGGGTGCTGGGTTATTACGCCCTGGTGGCGATGACGCTGAATGTCTTCGCCGTCCGGCGCGGTGATGACATCCCGCTGCCCTTCGAGGAGCCGAGCCGATCTTGAAACGCGTGTCTTGAAGGGCCTGGATTGCGCCATTCTCGGAACGCTTGAGAACGACACGCCCGGTAACCGCGCGCTTGCCGAGCTGTCGCCCGCGAGGCATGCTCGAAAGGCCCCCTGCTGCGCCCCGGCCACCCCCGGGGCGTGCGTCATTGCGGCGCGAATACCTCGATGACGACGCTTCGATATCGACGCCAGGATGGCAACACCTCGATAACAACACCTCGATAACAACACCTCGATAACAACACCTCGATAACAACAAGATGACCACAAGGTGAGCGATCAATGAGTGATAGCGAACACACGGAAGTGGCGGTGATCGGCGCAGGCGCCGTGGGTGTCGCCTGCGCCTTGTGGCTGCGGCGCAGCGGCCACGAGGTGACGATGATCGAACGCGAAGGCATCGCCAGCGGCACCTCCTTCGGCAATGCCAGCACCCTGGCGGATTACGGCTGCCTGCCCATCGCCCGCCCGGAAATCTGGCGCAGCATGCCGTCGCTGCTGCTGTCACCTGACTCGCCTTTCGTCATCGACTGGAAATGCCTGCCCAGGCTCTCGCCCTGGTTGATGCGCTTCATGGGCCAGTGCAACGCCACTCGCTTTCGCGCCAATAGCGAGATGCTGGCCCAGCTGCTCAGCCATACCTACACGGACTACCAGCCGCTGCTGGACGATGCCCCCGCCGCTGCCGCGATGATTCAGCGCAAGGGCTGTCTGTATGCCTACGGCAAGGCCGAGAACCTGCAAGCCGCACAGAGCGATATCCGACTGCGCGACCAGCTCGGCATCCATCAGCAGGTGCTGACGGCGGATGAGCTGATCGCACTGGAACCGGCCATGGAAGGCCACACCGCGGGCGGCGTGCTGTTCCCCTCCTCCTGTCACCTCGATGACCCGCAGGTGTTCATCGACACCCTGGCCACCCCGCTGCGCGAAGAAGGCCGGATCGTCAGCGCCGAGGTCACCCGCCTGAGCCGTCAGGCCTCCGGCATGCTGCTGGAGTACGCCGATGGCCGGCGACTCATGGCAGACAGAGTGGTGCTGGCAGCCGGGGCCTGGTCGGCACATCTGGCCCGCCAGATCGGCGACAGGATTCCGCTGGATACCGAGCGTGGCTATCACATCGAATTCGATCTCGAGTACTCGCCGCTCAACCGCCCGACCTGCCCGGTGGAAAGCGCCTTCTACATGACGCCACTGCGCAGCGCCGAGGGTGCGCGCCTGCGCGTGGCCGGCACCGTGGAGCTGAGCTCGCTTGCGGGGCCGGCCAACCCGGCCCGTTTCGACTATCTGGAAAGCCGGGTGCGCAAGGTACTGGGCATTGACGCCCCAGTGGCCCGGCGCTGGCTGGGCTTTCGCCCCACCCTGCCCGATTCCGTGCCGGTGATCGGCCCGTCACCCAATGAGCCACGCGTGATCCATGCCTTTGGCCATCAGCATATCGGGGTGACACTGGCAGGCGTGACTGGCCGCCTGGTCAGCGAATGTTTAGCCAAAGGCTCACCAGAGTGGATCACGCCCTGCTCTGCGGCCCGATTTTGACACTCTGGGGGGATTCACGAGGCATCCGCGATGCGGGTTCGACCGGAGGTCAGGCGCTCCAGCAACTGCTGCCACTCGCCGCACAGGGTGTCCGCATCGAAGCGCGCGGCATTGTCGCGTGCCAGCAGGGACATCTCGCTGCGGCGGGCTTCATCCGTGATCAGATCACGGATCTCGCGCGCCAGTGCCTCATCGTCCTCGACATCCACCAGCACGCCGCTGCCGCCGGCCAGGATTTCGGCAGGCCCGGTTTCACAGTCTGTCGAGACCACCGGCAAGCCGAAGGATTGCGCTTCCAGCAGGGTCATCGGCAGCCCCTCCCAGCGTGAACTCATCACGTACAGTGCCGCCCGCTGATACTCCTTTTCCACCTGTGAGGTGCGGCCCACGAAGACGACGCTGTCACTCAGGCCCAATGTCCAGGCCTGGGCCTTGAGGTCATTTTCATCCTCGCCCCAGCCGACGATGCGCAGTCGCCAGTCAGGGTGGACCGACACGACCTTGTGCCAGGCGTTCAGCAGCACATCGAAGCCCTTCTGCTCCGTCAGGCGCCCGACGGCAAGCACGGTACGCGACGCGGCGCCCTCTTCGCTGGGCTTGGGGAAGTGCGGCACCGGATTCCAGATCGCGCCGACCTTGTCGCGGATGCGATAGCGCGCTCGCCAGGCTTCGGCATCCCGCTCGGTGAGCACCACGATGGCGTCGGCCAGGCGCACGGCGGTCGAGCGCCCCACCGAACGCAGGCGTGAACCATGATCGGTGGCGAGGTTGAAATGCTCCCAGCAGATGATCCGGGCGCGCTGGAACGGGGCCCACGGCGCACAGAAGGCGAACAGGATCGAATCCACCAGCACCACCACATCGGCCTGTTGGTGCCGGACCTTGCTCAGCAGCGCCGAACTGATGCCCAGAGAACGTCGGGCCCCGCCTCTGGCTTCCTTCAGATTCAGGCAACAGGTCGTGATGCTGTCCTCCAGAGTAAACGAGCTGGTCGCTGGCCCGAACAGACTCGCGATCATCACCTCGTGACCCGAGCGCGCCAGTCCGCTGGCGATTTCGCATGTGACACGTTCCGTGCCTCCGTCGCTGGAAAGATTACCGACGACAAACAGAATCTTCATTGGCTCATGCGCTCCACAGGGAAATGCTCGCCGCGAGGCACCCGACCGCAGGCGCGATAACGCCTTGCTTTGATCGAAATGCTCAACTGCGGCGCAGAAAAAACCCGCCACCGACGAGGGTCGATGGCGGGAGATAGGGGGTATGACATGAAGCGGTGCGATCTAATGCAGAACGCTAATGCAGAATGCTAGCGCAGCAACGGTTGCGCAAAACGGCTGACAGCAAGACGACCGGCGGTCAGCACCTCTTGACCGCTTCATGAAGAAAAATGCGTCAGGCATTTTTTTGGAAAGACGGTACGTCAGCAAGACAGCACGTTTAGAAAGAAAATGCGCCAGCAAGGCAGCGCCTCAGCAAGACAACGCGGCAAGAGGAGCGTGCGCGGTAGCGGGCACGGGGAGCTGATACGAAAAGCGAGTTCGAAAAGCGAGTTCGAAAAGCGAGAGTGGCAAGCGGCCTGAGCGCTGAACGAACACTGCCAGGCATCATGCGAGATGCCAGCTCAACGCGTCTTGTCCACCCCCGCCTTCTGAGAAGCACGCCTGTCCTGAATCATGGTGAGCGTACAACGCGCGCCGTGGCATGGGTGATGAAAAGATAAATCCAATGCCGGCGCGCCAGGCTCTGTTCAATAGCTCGATAGCTCGATAGCTCAATGCTGGCACCTGACAACAGGATCAGCGGCCAGCCATCGGGTGCGACGATTCAGCGTCCTGCTGGCTCGTCCGGCTGGCAGTGATGGCTTCAGTCGAGACGCGATGGATGATGCCGCAGTCTTCACAGTGATAGAGCGGCGCCTTGCCGGCCAGTCGCTGCCACCAATGGCGTTTTACGCGATGTACGCTGGCGCCCCCGCATTGGGCGCAGAAACGATATCCACTCATGACGACATTCTGCTCTCTGTTGATGGTGTTCACGGGCATCCTTCCCTTTGATGACGATCGATCGCGTTCCAGCGAGACGGCCTGTTCAGCGACACGCGGTGTGTCATTGCCAGAAGAAGCACTGTCCCGACCGATTGAGCTCTCCAGGCAGGCGCCTGTCACTCTCACTCGCGGGGCCATTATGCGCGTTAAATCCAGCAGCAGTTCCTGATATTTGCCCAACTGTCGAGAACGATTTTCTTCATCTTCCTGACGAAAATCCAACGGTGTCAATGTGTTAGCGCCCCGCCTCAGGCGGTAGCGAGTACTGACTTACGCAACTCGATATCCAGTGTGTGCTGCAGACAGCCCAGATAGGCACGCACCACGATCTGCTGATCAAATTCACGCTCGATACGCACGCGTGCCGCCTGCCCCGCCTCCATCAATGCCGCATGCGGCATGTCCAGACAGCCCTGCATCTGCTGCTCAAGAGACTCGACATTGGCCGCTTCGCACAGCCAGCCCGTGACGCCGGGATTGACCGAGCTGCGACAGCCCGGCACATCACTGACGATCGCCGGACGCCCCATCGAGGCCGCCTCCAGTACCGTGCGCGGCATGCCTTCCCGGTACGACGGCAGCACCAGCACATTGGCCTCGGCCAGGAAGGGGCGTACATCCCGCTGTTCGCCCAGGTAGTGCAATATGCCGCGCTCGCGCCAGGCAGCGATTTCCTCATCGCTGATCGCGGTGCGATTGCTGATCCCCGACGGGCCGATCAGCCAGAAGCGTGCCTGCGGATAACGCTCATGCAGACGCTCGGCCGCCGTCACGTATTCCCGCACCCCCTTGTCGCCGATCAGGCGTGCGACCATCACGAAGGTCAGCGGTGGCGTCTGCGGTTGCGGCGCAAAGGCGAAGCGTTGCGGGTCGATACCGGCGCCGGGCAGCACGACAGACGGCGTGGACTTCTGCAGCCCGAGGCGCATGAACAGGCGTTGGTCATCGCGGTTCTCGAAGAACACGCAACGCGCGCCACGGTTGGCGAAGCCATACAGCGCCCGTACCCGACGAAACAGCCAGCTGTCGTGTATGAAGGCGGTGCCCAACCCCGAGACGTTGTTGGTATAGGGAATCTTGAGCAGCCGACAGGCCAGCCCCGAATAGACATTGGCCTTGATGGTGAAGTTGAGAACATAGCGCGGCTTGAGTTTCAGCAATGTCCCCAGCAGCGCCAGCAGGCTCTTGCCCTCACCGATCAGCGAGGTGCCCTTGCCTTCCATGCCCAGCGCACGATGCTCGACCCTGAGCTCGTCCACCAGGTACGCGCTATGCGCATCGGTAGGCGCAAGGCACACCACGCGATAGCCCGAATCACGCAGCCCTTCGATGACGCCGCGATGGAAGTTGTAGAGAAAGAACGACGAGTTGGAGACCAGCACCACCGTGGAGGGCTGTGCGTCACGTGTTGGCATGGGGCATTCCTTGCGTGTCATGCGAAGAAGAACATGCGCGAGCTTGAGCCCGCGCGACCGGAAGCATCCGGGAGAGAAACCTTGAATAAGGGGAGCCATCGACAAGAGAAACGATCGAGAAGCGACACCAGCGCGAAAGGGAAGACGTCGTGGCTCGGGCCGGCAACTCGGTCCAGCAATTCGGTCCAGCAATTCGGTCCAGAAACCCAGTCCAGCAACTCGTTCCAGCAGGTCAGTCCAGCAACGCAGGCCGGCGTTGCTGCTGCCACAGCCGCACCAGCCCTGTGTCATGCGCCATGCACACCACATAGATGACCAGGAACGGGAAGCGATAGCGCACCGCGGTGCCGTAGTTGAAGACGACGAGTCCATAGATGGTGAAGGCGCCGATCAGATACAGCAGCCAGAAGAGCGTCTTCTCACGCTGGACCTGCCAGCACTTGAGGGTCAGCCAGACGAGGAAGGCGACCACCAGCAGGTTCTCTCCCGACTGGATCAACTGCAGCGCGTTGGCGGCTTCCCAGGGCAATGGCTTGATCAGGAAATAGAGCGCGCCCTGGATCCCCGTCACCACGAAGTCCCCGAAGCCCTGAATGACCTCTACATCCTCGATCTTGCCGCCATCCTCCAGATACATGGCCGCGCGGAAGAAGTTGATCTGGTCCACCGCCAGCGGATAGATGACCAGCACACTGGCGGCCAGCCCGACCAGCAACCAGCAGAATCGCTTGGTCGACAGGCCCTGACGGCTGACATCGTAGAGGAGGTAGATGCCGAGGAAGATCAGCATGATCAGAGCGTTCTGGAACTTGATGATCCATAACGGCAACAGGAAGATCAGCGCCCACATCGGCCGACGTTCGATGGCCAGCAGGAAGCTGCCGAGCATGAAGCCGGTGACCAGGGTATCGCGCAGGCTCAGTGAGCTGTAGAGCACCAGGCTCGGGTAGCACAGCACGAACAGCAGTACCGCGTGGGAGATGATGCCGCGGCGAATCAGCACCATCAGCGCGCCGATATAGAGGAACTTGTTGAAGAAGCCCAGGCTGGTGATGGTTTCCGCCAGCGGCAACGGCAACAGCGCCAGAAATCCCGACGAGACCGAGACGGTCAGGGAGTGGTCCATCGCTCCCCAGTCCATGCTGCGCATGGCCAATACCTGCTCCCAGTAGCGGAACTGGTCCGGCATGTATTCGGCATCGAACAGCACATTGTTCAACAGGTACGGCACCGCACTGCTCAGACTCAGGATGATCGCGACATTGCGCGTCACCCAACCACGCAGAAAGCCCACCATCACCAGTACCAGACAGACGAGCAGGTTGGGCAGGTCGAGCAGAATGTGTTCCATGGAAAGACTTATTCTCGTGCGCCGCTGTTGGCCAGTTCGGCCTGCAGACTGGCGGATGACATGAGGGGCGCGGACGCGCCGGTATCAGCGCTGGTGGCCTGCCGACTCACCACGCCAGAGGTATCGAGGGACGGCGAGGACTGCGCGAGGCCAGCCGCAGCACCCCCACTGCTGACCTGCCAGCCTTGGGACGAGAAGGGTGACGCGCCCTCGACCTCGGCTGCCGACAGCATCAGCGACAGGCACTGCATCAATTGATGCTCGCTCAGCGCGCCCGTCTCCTCATCAGGGGCCAACGGCAACGTCACGACGCGCGTTGCCTCGATACCGCCCTCGTGGCGTGCCTGGCAGCCGGCTTCATCGCTTTCGACCAGCACCAGTGCCGCATGCGGATACTTGAGCGCCATTCTGCGCCTCAGGCCCCGCGCCTTGCTGCCCGCCGCCACCAGTTCACTGGCCGGTGTCACGGCATGATGCGCAATCACCGGCACGCGCCAACGATCCAGACGGCGCGCCTTGAGCGCATTGAGATTGGCTTCCAGACCGCTGGACAACAGGACACATGGGCGATGACGCGCCAGATAGCGCGTCAGGGCCAGCACGCCCGTCAACTCAGTGTGCACGCCCAGCTCTACCAGCCGCACCCCATGGGCCAGACCTTCGATCAACTCCTCATGGGCCTGGGGCACGATGAGGTCCACCTCGTGACCCAGACGCGTCAGCCCCGCCGCCAACGCCAGCATCTGGCGAGTCTCGAGGGTCATCTGCCGTGCCACGACCAAAAGCGCCATCCGATGCGTCTTCATTGCCACTCCTTCGCCAGTGTTAGCCTTGAGCCAGGCTTGATCGAGTCAATTCACGATGATCGCCATGCCATCTGCACATGGCGATCGACGTCAGCCCCACTTCCTTCGGTGCGTTCAGGCCAGGCGCTGATAGACACTGCGCGCCTGGCGGGCCAGCGGCGCCGGCAACCAGGTCACGACCCGGCGCGCCATGCGCTTGAACGTGCACACCAGCACCTGGCCCTTCTTCTGCGCTGACATCGAGGCCCACTCGGGGGTCATCATCTGGTGGGCGTCCACGCAATAGACGGGCCTGCCGGTCATGCGCGTGATGTTGGTGGCCTGCCCCACCTCGCTTTCGATGAACAGGCGACAGCCGGAGTCACGGTAGTAATCCGCCTTGTGACTCGAATGGCGATTCTGACGCAGCCGCTCTTCCTTGCTGGGCAGGTCGAGCATGATCAGGTGGTCATACTCGACACCGTGCCGGGCCAGCCAGGCGGTCGTCTCGGGACGATATTTTTCCAGCCGGTTGGTGACCAGCGAGTGCACACGGTAGGTCGGGATATGCAGAGGTGCCGCGTTGGTCAGGAAGTCGCGATAGCGCGGGCCGTCATCGTTCTGCTCAGGCGTCGGATCGAGGCACAGCACGCCATCGATATCCAGGCAGCTATCGGCCAGCGCCGGGTGATGAAACAGATTCCACTGGAAGGCACGCGGGTGCTCAAGCTCGACCAGATACATGTCCACCCCCACCACCGGGGCCGGGTTGGCATAGATGACGCAGGTGGTGATGTCACAGGGGCATTCTTGCGGAATGCGCGCCAGGGAGGCCTTGAGCGAGGCCCCACTGTTGAAACTGTCGTCGACCAGCAGCACACGCTGATTTTCCCAGGCACTCTGCGCTGCCCCCCGGACCTTGCGTGTCATTCCCTTGCCGGGCGAGCCGTTGGCGATGAAGGTATCGAGATCCGTGCAGGCCCGATTGAGCATGGCGCTGATCATGTAGGCCGGCACCATTCCACTGCGCGGGATCCCGACGATCAGGTCGAAATTCCCGGCCTGCAGGCGCGACAACTGTCTGGCGATATCCGAACTCAGGTCGGCGTAACTGCGATAATTCATGTTGCGGTCCCCTTGCGACTCACGACGGCCCAAGGCCGATATCCTTCGCGCTTTTGTGTGTTGCAGCGCTTTTTTGATGTCATTGACGACGTCCTGTCATCAAACGCTCTTCTCGCCCTCATCCCCCCGATAACCGGGGGCATTCAGGCGCTTTTACGCTTCTGCACTGCGCTGTCGGATGTCACACGACGGCGACGAGTGCCTATCAACCTGGTCATCACATCCTGACGTACGAGGCGCAGCAGCCGACTGCGGTCCATGTGCGAGAGCAGCGCGACCCCCTGGCGGAAGTTGGCCAGGCGCTGCATGGGGCTCGCGGGCGCCATCACGTACTGCTTGAAGTAGTGATAGAGCGGGATATACAGGCTGTCGGAATGCGGCATATGCCGGGTATTGGCATGAAAGACGTCGATGGCCGAGATCATGTCGCGCTGATAGCGCTGTTCGGCCTCGCTTTCCTGCTGCTGCGATGTCCAGGAACCCTTGGCATTGCGGCGATAGACACAGGCAGCATCTTCGTAATAGAGAGTCTCGCCTTGCAGTGCCATGTAGGACTGCAGGAAGAAGTCCATGATCGGGGCGCCGCGATAGGACGCCATCATCGCGTCGACGGTGGCATCGACGCGTCGGAAGCTGAAGGCCGGTGACGGAATGGAGGCACCGCGCAGCCCGATCACCGCCTCGGCAGAGATCTTCTTCACGCTATCGGCATAGCGGCAGATGAGCGAATGCTCGCCGGTGGCTTCATTGAATTCCAGCGCCGGGTGGAAGCAGACCGTCGCCTCGGGATAGGCGTCGAACAAGGCGACCTGACGGGCCAGCTTGTCGGGTTTGATCCAGTAATCATCGCCTTCGCAATAGGCAATGATGTCGCCACGCATCACCGGCATGCAGAAGGTGATCGGCCAGATATGTTGCGAGTACTGGTTCACGTCCTGCAGGATCGGCCGCACGATGTTCGGGTAACGGGCCGCATATTCCTCGATGATTTCCCGCGTGCCATCCGTCGAGACATCATCATGCACGACGATCTCGAACGGAAAACGCGTGCGCTGCATCAGAAAGCCATCCAGTGCCATGCGAATGTAGTCGCCATGATTGAAGGCGAAGCACATCACCGAGACGCGTGGGGCGCTGAGATCACCCTCCCACTCGGCCATGATGGCGGCTTCCTCGGCGGGCGCCGGCGGCACAGGCAAGGGGCCTGACTGCGGAGTGCCATCCATGAGGGGCGTCGCGAGTGCCCGGGCATAACTCAGTTCTAACATGCAGTATTCCCCACTTTCCGTTGTGAAAGACGCTCCTGGATCCAGCCGGCGCCGTACTGCCAGGCCGCGAAGCGCAGCCAGCAGGACAGCAACAGATAGGCCGCCCCTGCCAGCAGGCCTGATACCACCAGCACCACCGGCGCCGGCCAGATGGCCAACAGCGCAGGCACGGCCCACCAGGTCGTGCCCGCCACCGCACTGGCCAGCAGCAGAGCCGGCAGGAAGTCGGCCAGCTGCTCGCGGATGCTGTAGTTGATCAACTCCCGCGAGAACCAGGCATTGGGGATGTAGGACACCACCGCCACCACGATCTGCCCGATCAGGATCGCCATCACGCCATGGCGCCAGGTCACCGCCAGCACCGCACAGATCAATACCTTCTTGACGATCTCGAGCCCGAGGAACAGGTCCGAGCGCCCCTTGACCTTGAGCACATTGAGATTGAGCGTGCTCAGGGGATACATGACGGCCGCGATGCACATCAGCTGCAGATAAGGCACCGCCGCCAGCCACCGCTCGGGCAACAGCGTCAGGAACAGCGGCTCGGCCAGCGCCGCCAGCAACAGCATCGCCGGGAACAGCAGATAGACCATGACCTGCAGGATCTGACGATAGGCACTCTTGAGGCGTACGGGATCCGCCTGGATGCTCGCCAGCGCCGGGAAGGTCACGTTCTGCACCGCCGTCACCAGCTGATTGATCACCAGCTCCTTGAGACGCTCGGCGAAGAAGAACAGCCCCGCCACCGAAGCGGAGAACAGCTTGGCGATCAGCAGCACATAGAGATTGACGAACAGCACATCCAGCATGCGTGACAGGAACATCTTGTAGCCGAAGCGGAACATCGCCTTGAACGACACCACGTCGAATTCCAGCCGCGGCCGCCAGCTTCCCCACCACCACATCAGGGCGGTAGTGACCAGCGCCGCCGTCAACATCTGCCCCACCAGTGCCCAGACCCCGAAGCCCAGCCAGCCCAGCAGCACTGCCACCCCGCCCGACACCACGCTGCCGGGAATGCCAGCCTTCATGCGCGTGCGAAAATCCAGCGCACGGTTGAGCATCGCGCCCTGAATGACCTCGAAGGAGTTGATCAGCACCACGATGCCGCCGATACGCACCAGCACGATCAGACGTGGCTCGGCATAGAAGTCGGCGATCAGGGGGGCGCTTGCATACAGCAGGCCGTAGGCCAGCACCCCGAAGGCGATATTGCTGAAGAAGGCGGTGCTGGCATCACGCGGCCCTAGGGTCGGCATGCGCAGAATGGCCTGCTGAAGACCGGAATCCATCATGGCCGAGGCGATGGTCAGAAAGACCAGCACCATCGCCAGCAACCCGAAATCTTCCGGCACCAGCAGCCGCGCCAGCAGCAGCGTGACCAGACTGGCCATGCCACGCCGCAACAGCTGATCGGAGAAATTCCACAGAATGCCGATGGCGGTCTTGTTGCTCAGTGACACGAGGCGTGGCCCCCCTGTTGCGAGTGGGCGGAGACATCGCGCGCCAGCGGCCCCGGCACAGACGCCGTATCACCCGCAACATTGCCCGCGGCGCGCAGCAGCTCCAGGTCTTCCGGCAGCAGCTGGTACTCGGCGAGTCTGTCGCGCACCTCGCCCGGTGAGCACCACATCAGCACATCGATGATCGACAGGCCGGCGACGAACTCCGCCTGACGCCCCGAGCGACGCGAATCAAGCGGTGTCTGGCAGTAGTCACTCGGCTGGCTGGCGAGGAATGACAGCCTGATGCCATTGGCCGCAAAGGGCGCCGCCTGATAGAGCTTGCGGCCGCCGATGCTGTTGATGTAACCCTCGGCCCCGCGCATCAGCGACATCTCGATCAGACGGTCCTGGGCCTTGAGACTGCGGTCGTGCTCAAGCTCACTGGTGAGCAGAAAGCGACACTCCAGCCCCAGGTAGTCACACACCCGCTCGAAGCTGTACTTGCACAGCGCCCCGATGCGGCGGTCTTCATGCTGGAACACCGCCTGCAGCAGCGGCATGACCTGTGCGTAATACGGTGCCTTGGCATAGGCGTGATGCAGCGTGGTCAGCAGGCTGTCCGGTGTCGGGCCGAAGACGAGTTCGCTGATCAAGCGGTTGGGCGACGCCTTGGGCACCGACAGCGTGAAGCGATGCGCCTTGCCGCCCAGCAGCACATTGTTGCGATGGATATAGCCACGCGGAATGAAGGCGACATCGTCATAGACAAGAAACTCGTCACAGGCATGCATCAGCTGGAAATAGCCGATATGCGGGAACAGATAGGGCTGCATGATCGCGATGTTCATGATCAGGCGGCCTTGACGTGGCGATTGACGATGATGCGCACCGCCCCGAGGATCTCGCTGACCTCAAGCCCCGAGTAGAGCGGCAGACACAGGATACGACTGGCGATATCGGTGGAATGCACGATCTGCGGGGTGATGACATCCTCGTCCTGCAATTCGGCGGCGGGCCGCCCGAGGAAGGACAGCGATTCCAGCGACGGGCAGAAGTAACGTCGTGCCAGATAGCCTTCCTGCTGCAGACGCTGCATCACCTCGAGCAGCATGCTTTCGCTTTCGAGAATGATCGGGAAGTAGGCGTAATTCAGGCTGGCGCCGGTCTGGCGGGTCTGCAGCTGGACATTGCCGCGCAGCGCCTGGGCATAGGCATGCCAGACCAGCGCCCGGCTCTCCAGATTGCCTTCGATCTCATCCAGCACGCACAGCCCCATCGCCGCCTGGAATTCGTTCATCTTGGCGTTGATGCCCAGTTCCTCGATGCACTCCGGGCCGGTGATGCCGAAGTTGATCAACTTGCGGGCGCGTTCCAGGTCTTCCTTGCGCTTGAAGATGATCGCGCCGCCTTCGATGCTGTGGAACAGCTTGGTGGCGTGGAAGCTCAGGGTGCTGGCATCGCCATGTGACAGCAGGCTGTTGCCGCGATAGGTCACGCCGAAGGCGTGGGCACCGTCATAGATGACCTTCAGATCATGCGCCTCGCCCAGCGCATCGATGGCCTCGACATCACAGGCATTGCCGAACACGTGCACCGGCACGATGGCACGGGTGCGTGGCGTGATGGCCGACTCGATGCGCGCCGGGTCCAGACAAAGGGTGTCGGGGTCGATATCCGTGAAGACCGGCTGCATGCCCTCCCACTTCAGGCTGCTGGCGGTGGCGATGAAGGTGAAGGGCGTGGTGATGACCTCCGCCGATTCGTACTGGCCCGGCATCTGGGCGATGCCCAGCGCGCGATAGGCGATCTGCAGCGCCAGGGTGCCATTGCTGACCAGCAGCAGGTTCTCGACGCCCAGGTAGGTTTCCAGACGTCGAGTGAGCTCCTGCTCGAGCGGGCCGTGGTTGGTCAACCAGCGTCCCTCGAAGATGGAATCCACATAGCGGTCGAAATTCTCCCGCTCCGGGAAGTAGGGACGCGTCACCGTAATCATGATATCGACTCCTTTCGTACATCAGATGAAGGTTGGCTCTGACAGCAGACGAGTGCCGGTGCAGCGCGTTCGCTGCCGGGTTCCTCTGACAGCGACTCGCTACACGTTTCAGAGAAGTGCCGCACACTCGCCTGCGGAGACACTCGTCTACAGACGTCTACAGATAGTGCAGGCCCGCTCAGCGCGAGCCGTTGCCGCTGATCACGATCTTGATGGTGCGGATCACCACCAGCAGATCGAGCCAGAAGGAAAAGTGCTTGATGTAGAAGAAGTCGTATTCCAGCTTGCGGATCATGCCTTCCACTTCAGCGGCGTAACCCTGCTCGACCTGCGCCCAGCCGGTGATGCCCGGGCGCACGACATGCCGGTAGTGGAAGAACGGCACGTCCTTGCGATACCAGTCGGCCAGATTCATCGACTCGGGGCGCGGGCCGATCAGGCTCATGTCGCCCTTGAGCACATTGAACAGCTGGGGCAGCTCATCGAGACGGCACTTGCGGATGAAGCGCCCGACTCGCGTGATGCGCGGATCACTGCCTTCCTGGGTGAAGCCCGCGCCCTTCATGCCGTCATACATGCTGCGGAACTTGTAGACGGTGAAGGGGCGGCAATGAAAGCCCATGCGCGGCTGGCGGAAGATCACCGGCCCGGGACTGTCGAGGCGGATCGCCAGCGCCGTCAGCAACATGACCGGCGCCAGCAGCGGCAGCATGAGCGCGGCGACGGTGAAGTCCATCCAGCGCTTGATGACCTCATAGTCTTCCCGCGGCGTCAGCGAGCCGAACTCGTTGGCGTAGAGGTGATCCAGCAGCACGCGACCGGTGATCATCTCGTGGGCATGGGTGGCGTGATAGACCGGAATACGGTGGATGGTGCAGTCGGCCAGGAAACTCTCCCACTCGCTGGGCAGCTCACCGCGCAGGTCCGCCACCACGCCGTCGATACGTGGCAGGCCGACCAGATCAGGCCCGCGCAACGACAGCCACTCGACGCCCGGGCGAGTACACAGACTCGGTGCCTTGCCGTAGGGCACCACCGCGAAGCGCATCCGGCGCAGTCGGGTGTCGATGTAGTAGTAGGCCGTGCACAGGCTCACCGCGAGCAGGAAGGACAGGCCGACCTGGTGACGCGAATACTCAAGCCCCAGCACGCCCAGCACCATCATCAAGGTCAGATAGGAGATGACGATCGCCGGCACGACATAGAGGTAGGAGCGCGTGCCCGGCAGGCGGGACAGGCGATTGACCGCCGTCACCGACAGGGTGTACGCCACGCCGGTGCCCAACAGGGCATGCCACTGATCATCGCTGGTCAGCCACCAGTGGGTGTCACCCTGCATCAGCTGGTTCAACCCTGCCTGGTACAGTGCCGGCGCGATGACCACCACCAGCATCCCGAAGATAAGCTGCAATCGCTTGCTGGCCAGCAAGCGCTCGTAGTGATGCGAGTAACGCCGCTGGTGCTCCATCGACAAGGGTATACCGCTCATCGTGCTTACCTCCTCCGTGATTCAAGCGTCATGAGAGCTGCCAAGCGAGACGATGTCAGGCGTAGCTGTAGTTGTAATAACCGTAGCCATGCTTGTCGCCAGCTTGCGGTTCGATGGCATTCAGGATGGCGCCCTTGACGTGAATGCCATTGTTCTCGAGTTTCTTGCGTGCATGCTCGAGTTCGCGCACCTGGTTCATGCCAAAGCGCGCCACCATCAGACTGGCGCCGACGTGACGACCGATGATCAGCGCTTCGGTCACGGCCAGTACCGGCGGCGTGTCGATGATGATCAGGTCGTAACGCTCACCGAGTTGCTCCAGCAGCTCGGCGAAATTGGGCTGCATCAACAGCTCCGACGGGTTGGGCGGCGCGACGCCACGGCCCAGGAAATCAAGATTGTCGATGCGCGAGTGATACAGCACGCTGTCCAGCGGACTGGCACCGCTGAGCACATCCGACAGACCGCCCTGCTCGGAGGTACGCTGGAAGGCGTGATGCAGGTGGCCGCGGCGCATGTCGGCATCGATCAGCAGCACGCGCTGACCGGCCTCGGCACTCACCGCCGCCAGATTGAGGCTGACGAAGCTCTTGCCGATGCCCGGACTCGGCCCGGTGAACATCACCGACTTGCGGCGATTGTCGAGCAGGGCGAAGTGCAGGCTGGTACGCAGGCTGCGCAGGGCCTCGATACTGATGTCCGACGGTTGGGAGGTGGCCAGCACCCCCTGATAGATCTCGCGGCCGCCCTTCTCGCCCTTGAGGCGCACGCGGCGCATCATGTTGTGCTGCTGCGGCGACAGCGGCACCGTCGCGTAGACAGGCAGGTCCAGCGCCTCGATCTGCTCGGCGGTGTCGATGCCCTTGCGCATCGCATGACGCAGCAGCGCGGCCAGCGTGCCCAGCATCAGGCCGATCATGCAGAACACGGCCAGCATCAGGGACGTCTTCGGCGAGATGGGCACTGGCTGCAGCACCGCGGGGTCCAGGATGCGCACATTGCCGACGGTGCCGGCCTTCTTGAGGCGCACTTCCTCGCGCTTGTTGAGCAGCGCGACATAGATTTCCTGGCTGACGGTGACATTGCGGTTCAGGTTGAGCGCCTCGCGCTGGGCGGCCGGCAGTTGCTCGGCCTGCTTCTGCACGCGCGCCTTCTCCTGATTGAGCGAATCACGACGTGCCACCAGCGCCCGATAGGCCGGGTGCTCGCTGGTGTAGGCTCGGGACAGCTCGGCCAGGCGCAGCTTGATCTCGGTCAGCTGATTGTCCAGCCCGACGAGATTCTCCATCACCTGCTGGCTCTCGGCGGTCAGATCGACCGAGTCGCGACGGCGGCGATAGTCGTTGAGTGCCGATTCCGCCTCATCGAGCTGGCCACGCAGCGTCGGGATCTGGTCGCCCAGAAAGCCGAGCTGATTGTCCGCCTCGGCGGATTCCCGCTCGATGTTCTGCTGCAGGAAGACATTGGTGATGGTGTCCAGGGTGTTGACGATGGCGGTCTGGTCACTGCCGGACAGGCTCAGCGTGACCACCCCGGTGTCGGTGCCATTGCGCACGGCGGTGAAGCGTGACTTGAGCGAGTTGATGGCGCTCAGGTCCGAGATGCTGGTCAGCGTGAAACGTGCACCGGGTTCGGCTGACAACTCGCGCACGAAGACCTTGATGCCCTCCGCCAGCGCGTTCTCGCCCACCTTGCCATCGACGATCGCCTGCCCCTCGGCATCCAGCAGGCGGTAGCGCTCATCGCCCAGGGCCTCGAGGGTCAGCGTCTGCTGTTGCCACGGGCCGCCGAGCTCGAGCGTGGTGACCTTGAGGGTGTCATCGCCCCAGGCGTAGTCCTGCCCGCCCAGGCTTGCCGGCAGGCGCAGATGGCGGTTGGAGAGCCAGTCACCGATGACCGGGTAACGCACCGGAGAGACCACGATATTGAGGCGCTCGCGATCCACGGCCTGGCCCAGCACCAGTCGTGAGGCGAGAATTTCCAGCTCATCGCTGGTGCTGCTCTCATCGCTGCCGGTCGCCTGACCGGCCAGCGGCCCCAGCAGGCTGGCGCTGCCGCCCTTGTCCTCGATCTGGATCAGGGAATCGGCCAGGTAGATGCGTTGCTGGCTACCGACGAGATAGATGCCCAGGAGGGTGAACAGCAGCGTGCTGCCGATCAGCCACCAGCGTCGATGCCAGAGCAAGGCGAGAATGGTGCTGAAATCGAGTCGGCGCGTGGTGTCCTTGCCTGGCTGTGCAGAAGAGGATGGCATGGGAGAGGTGTACTGATTCATGACGCCGCCTTGAGTAAACGATTCAGGCCCGGCAGGCAGGTGATACGGCAGGTCGCGACGCGACCTGCCATGCGGGAGTGGGACATGACCTCAATCCTCGATGTCATCGATGACCGAGACGAAGGCCCCGGTACTGGTCACGGACGGCAGCAGCTGGCTCAGCACACGGTTCCAGCGGCTGACCGGCGCGGCGGTCACGTAGACCACATCACGCGGTTGCAGCGGGAAGCGCGCGCCCAGCATCAGCGAGGTCGCATCCGAGATATCGAGAATGAAGACCGTGGCCAGCTTGTCGGACTCCGGCGAATTTTCACGCACCACGAAGACGCCTGACGGATTGGCGCGGTCCTCATCGACCCCGCCGGCCCGCGACAGCGCATCGGTGAGGCTCAAACGTTCATTGCCCACCGGCATGTTGCCGGGCTTGAGTACCTGACCGAGCACGAAGACGTTCTGGTCTTCCGCCACCGGCACATTGATCACGTCGCCATCCTTGAGCAGACGGTTCTGACGCATGTCGCCCTGCTGCAGCAGCTGATAGAGACTCAGGTGCTCCTGCTGGCCGTCGCGCGTCAGCGTGATGTTGTGGGTATTGGCCAGTGCGGTGACCCCGCCGCTGGCACTGATGGCATCGATCAGGGTCAGCGGAACATCCGTGACCGGCACGAAGCCGGGTTCGGTCACGGCGCCACTCAGATAGACGCGTTTGGAGCGGAACTGCGCCACCGAGACATTGACCTGCGGCTCGGTGATGTAACGGGACAGCCCCGCGACCAGCGCGGCGCGCACCTCATCCACTGTCATGTCGCGAATGTTGATGCGCCCGACATAGGGGTAGAACAGCGTGCCATCCGGCTGGACGATGTAGGTCAGTGCCTCGACCGTCTGACGCTGCACACCGCTTTCCTGAGCCAGGTCCAGCGGCGTGCTCAGGTTGATGGCCAGGATGTCGCCGCCGCCCACGCGGTAGACGTACTGCTTGATGTCATCGACCAGCTCAGGCGGCGCGGGAGCGGTCTGGGCGGGGCGTGCGCGATAGTTGGAGATCAGCCCGGGGGTGATCGGCGTGACTTCCACCTGGTCGGTCAGCGGCGCGACCTCGGCTTCATAATCCATGTGCCCACCGGGCGCGAAGGCACACCCGCTCATCGCCAATACCACGGCGGCAAATGAGAACGCCCGGAGCGTCGTTCTGACCGGTATATCCATATCCTGTCTCTTCCCCTGTGATCCTGACCGCTACCGCCAGGCGCTGTTTCGGCACGCTACCGCCCCGAGGAACTGGCGTTCTCCCCTGCTGCCGATAGCGGCGCCCTGTTGGCGTACATGTCATCTGTCATGGAGTGGTCACGCCTGCCCTTCGATACCCCTGCGATATCCCCGGACACACGTCAGGCATGTGTCCATGACACATGCCCATGACCGAACTCCGAAATGGAACGTTTATTAGTATTTTAGTAATTCACTACCAGGCACCTAACACATGAAACATATTGCATTGATCGACTTTCTCATCAATCAAGACAACATGGCTCATTTGATTAACCGATACTTATAAGATTGATCGCACCAACATTACTGATTACTTCTTTCTTGCACTTTTATTGACATTTCCGTTCAAGCGACTCGTTGCTTGAACCTGTCAGGAGCTACTGTCGACGGAAGGTTTGTGCCGCCCCTTCAAGCAGGCGAGATCTGTCGATCTCGTGGGCGAGTCAGCTGGCACGGCAGCGTCAGAACGGGATGAGAATTCATGCCCGCATGCATTCCATGGAGAGGTGCGATGATTGAGGTGCAACGTTCGATCGCCCGGATGCGCCTGCGCCATCTGCCCGACCTGGCAGGTAGCGCGACCTCGAATGAGGCGACCGCCCAATGCCCCGCAAGGCAAGGGACACGGCCGCTGGCGCGTAAGGCACCGACGGCTTCATCAATCACGTCCAATATATCAAATCCATTTAATACAATGTGTTACTGACATTCTCTGCCTGAGCTGACGCACTATCCTGTACGTCTGTGGCAAGCTCGGGTCTGACTGACCGCCCAGCGGCAATGACCCCGACCCCAGACTCGACCCCGGGACTTGATGCCTTCTCATGAGGCATTTCGCCGTACCCGGTGTCGCCCGCTGGAGCGGTACCTCTATCCGCCTGACTGCCCATCTGCGAGGCCCGGCCTGCTCTTGTCTCGTGCTTGTATCGCGCTTGTGTCGCTCGACTCCTGCGCATGCTGTCTGCATGCCTCAGCCCTACCCGACGACCTCGGTAGGCCTTGACATGATGCACGTCGCAGCGAAGAGAACCTGGCGCTTTACCGGCGACGTCTGATTCGCCAATAAGCGACATTACTGTCCCCTCTTCAACAGGGCTGATAATAAATCAATTGACTTCAACAGCAAGGAATTGTCGGGTCGTCGAGACGATTGTACTGGCGGTGGTAACTTTAAGCTGTTTCCCCTAATCCTCATCATTGGCAGTCAGGTACCCGACAGACGACAGATTACCCTTAGCGCATCTAATGCATATTGCGAAATAAAACTACTTTAATTTAGCAACAACTCATCATCTGACTCATCTTTGCAGAATGAGAAATCCCAACTGCACTTTGCACGGGCCCCGCATACGCTCCGCAGATCCCTGGATACGCCCCGCAAACGTTTAGCAGATATTGCGCAGATGCCTCGACCACGCCTGGGCACGCCCCAAAGACGAAAAGGCCAGGGGGTGTCAGCGACGCCCCCCTGGCCTTTCCAATAGCGATCATGAGCGACGCAACGTGGCCGGCTTTCCTGAACATGCCTTTCCTGAACATGCCCTTCCGTCACTTGGGTGTCCGCTGCGGACACTCAGGGCGTCACCTCCAGCCCCGAGGTGTCCTGCGCCGGTTGGTGGCTGCCATACAGCGCCAGATGCCCGCTCAGGGCGGTATCGATGTGGTAACTGGCCCCGTAACGGCGCGCGTTGCGGGCGAAGGCACGCCGCAATTCAGCATCCCCCACCAGTCGCCCCAACGCCTCGGCGTAGCGCTCAGGCGTGTGCTGATCAACCACCAGGCCGTTGCCGACCCGATGCACCACCTCGGCACAGCCGCCGACATCGGTGACCAGCACCGGCAGGCCACTGAGCGTCGCCTCCAGCAGCGAGATCGGCAGCCCTTCCCAGGCGGATGACATGATGAAGGCATCGGCGCTGGCCAGCAGCCCCGCCACATCCGATATATTGCCCAGCAAGCTGACCTCATCATCGAGCCCGAGCGCCTCGATCTGCGCCATCAGCTGTGCCTTGTGCGGGCCCTCCCCGGCGATCCTGAGCGTGAACGCCAGGCCCTGCGCCTTGAGTCTGGCGCAGCTTTCCAGCATCAGGGGGTATTGCTTGGCATCGGTCAGACGTCCGATCGCCGCCAGCTGCACCGGGGCCTGCTGATTCGCCTCGCGCCAACCACTGGCCTTGAGACGCGCGCCGGAGACGGCGTTGTCGATCTGTACCACCGGACGCGCCGCAATCGGCGCCAGCTTGTCGGTGCAGGCGCGACAGATACCGACGTAGGCCGTCACGCGACGATCAAACAGCCGGAACATCCAGGCCGGCGCGCCCAGTTCGATGCTGTGCACCGTCATCATCACCGGCAACTGACGCGGCAATCCAAAGGCGAACATCAGTGCGTAATACAGGTGGCAGTGCACCACATCCGGCGCGAAGCGCGTCACTTCCCTGCGCAGCCTCGTCACGCCTCGCCACGGGCGACGGCGTGTCTCGATGCCCAGAAACGAGTAGCTGACATTGCCGGCACTCAGCTGGCTCAGAAAGCGATGCTCGTATTCGAGGTCACGGCCACATTCCGCGGCGGTTTCCAGAAAGGTGATATGCACACTGTGGCCAGCGGCCACCATCGCCAGACTCAGGTCCTTGACGTAGACCTCGGCGCCGCCAGAGGCGGGAGTCGAGATGACATGCATGATTCTCACGGCGATAGCCTCCTGCTGTCGTTCATGAAAAAAGTGAGGGCGGCTGCCCTCACTTGTCTGTCCACTGGCTGTCTTGCCTACCGCCCTCATCCAGGCGGTCGACATGCCGATCAGATCACCTTCAACAGCGCCGGGGCCTCCAGGCCCTCAAGCATCGTGCGCCAGCTGGCCTCGACGGTATTGCGCGAGAAGCGGTCCAGGCCGTAATCCACATTGGCGCGCAACCTGTCGAGCACCGCCTCATCTCCCAGCACCTCATCAAGCTGACGAGTCATGGCCTCCACATCACCCTGCGCGACCAGATAGCCATTGACGCCATGCTTGATGATCTCGCCCGGCCCGGCCGGACACGCGAAGCTGACACAGGGCACGCCACAGCTCAGCGCCTCGACCAGCACCAGGCCAAAGCCCTCGAAGCGCGACGAGAGTACGAACAGGTCCGCCGCGGCGTATTCGCGCCGGATGTCCCGGCATTGGCCCGGCATCTGCAGCTGATGGGTAATCTTCAGGCGCTCGGCCTGCGCCATCAGGGCGCCACGCTCTGCGCCCTCGCCGACGATGCGCAAGACCCAGCCATCACGGGTCGCCTCAGGCAACGCCGCCCAGGCCTCAAGCAGCAGATCGAAGCCCTTCTGCGGCTCGAGGCGGCCGACGGCCACCGCCACCCTGGGCGACCTGGCGTCTCGCAAGTCCACCACCTGCTCAGCACTGCTCTCACGACTCTGAAGCGCCTGACGCTCGGCGACGACATGCTCAAGCGGATTGAGGTTGGGCACCACGCTGAGTCGCTCGCGTGCGGCTGGATGCAGCTGCTCCCAGTACTGGCGGTCTTCATGCGACAGCACCACGATGCGGTCGGCGCGATGCGCCGCCAGACGCCGCGCCGTATCACGGCGAGCAACGCCGAGATCCGAGGTGGCATTGAAGTGCTCCCAGCACAGGTAGCGCGTGCGGCGACAGAGCAGCGTCGGCAGCAGGAAGGGCAGGAAGCCGATGCTCTCGACCACCACCACCACATCCGGGCGCTTGCGCAGCACCACCCACAGCAGGCGCAGGAACAGCCACAGGCCGCGCACGGCGCCCAGATGCGAGCGCTCGGGATAGAGTGATTCGTGCACGATATCGTCATGCAGCGGATAGGGACTCTCCGCCGGGCCATATTCGCTGAGGATCTCGACCTGATAATCGCCACTGGCGGCCAGCATGTTGGCGGTATCGGCGCAGGCACGTTCGGTGCCGCCGGTGCGTGACTGGGCACCGGTATAGAACAGGATATGTTTATGAGTGCTCATGAGGCGTATTGGCTCCGGCGGACAAGTTGCCGGGACAATGCCGGGCTCACTGCATAGCTCATCAACAGCGCCTGCTCCTTCAGCGAGAGCTGGCGCAGAGATGACCAGGACGCTTGTCGCACCTGATCGAGCACGACCTTGCGCACCCGCGAATCATCCGCCGTCTTGTTGATCGCCTGGCGCATGATGAAGCTGACGCCGACGAACCGCAGGCCGCGGATTTCCAGCAGGGCCATGCCGTGCGTCGCGGCGAAATGCTCGCGATAATGCTCCGCGAAGACCCGCCAGCTGCGGTGGAACTTGTCCAACTCCTGGTTGCTGAACGGCTTGCGCGTCAGAGAGCCGTCACTGCGCTTGTCGAAGTAATACAGCACCTCGGGCAGATACAGCACGCGCTCTGCACGTCCGAACAGATCCAGGTTATAGAGGCCATCCTGCGATACGGGCAGGTCAGGAAAGCTCAGCGAGCAGGCCAGGTCGGCGCGGATCGCCTTGCCCCAGGGAGACGACACGATGGTGTCATGCATGAAGTCACGAAAGGCCCGGGCCAGCGGGCGCTCCTCGGCCTGCTGGCAGAATGCCAGGCTGTCGTGATCGCCCTTGGGGCCTTGCAGGCAGTAGCGGAAGACCACCGCCTCGGGCGAGTCGAACGCCTCGATGCGGGCCTGCAGAATATCCAGCGCGCCAGGCGCGAAATGATCATCAGCGTCACAGAACAGCACATAGCGGCCGCTGACCAGGCTCAGACCATGATTGCGCGTGCCACCCGGCCCCATGTTGTGAGGATTGCGGCGCAGAACCAGCCGCCCGGGGATGTCAGGCGTCTCGCCGGGCGGCGTGGACACTGAGGATTGCTGCTCCATTTGCTGCTGCGCCTGTCGCTCAGCCCACAGGAATCCATCATCCGTCGAGCAATCATCAATGATGATGTGTTCATAGGATGCCTGGTTGTCACGCAAGCTGTTGATGCAGCGCGCAAGACCATCCCCTGAATTGTGATTTGGCGTCACGATGGAAAAGTAAGGCGACTTCCCTGTATAGCGTTCCATGCCCTGCCTTCTTTATTGTTCACTGTCATTGACCAGCACAGCCGACCAGCGCCCTCGAAGCAGAGCACACACTGCACTGAAGAGTGGGTCAGTTCTTGCGACTGACTTTTATTCGCAATTTCTTGGATTTTAGTGCTTGAGCCCCGTTCATCCGACAGGAGCTGATCCTGGACTGAAGATGACAGGTGAACGACGTCACCCTGAGGAGTGGACACTGGAGGGATGTCCGCTCGTGAGAAAGGTAGTGGCAGAAAGTGGCAGAAAGTGGCAGCAAATGGCGACACTTCCTGCCCCGCCGTTGACCACAGACTAATAATCCCCCCCAGCCCAAACAAGCTGCGCTGTCGCCAAAAGCCGAAATCATGAGCGTTTATGCGCCAATCCTCCGGCAACTCATGCCAGATACTGAGAATCAGTGACTACTGAAATACGCCCCGCCCACTGAGCCAATTGAGCCAGCACGATCAAAGCCGTCATGCCCGCGGCCTTATGTGACGCACATCAACGTGAGCACTTTGCGCGAGTGTCATACTGCCAGAGCGCGATGCAGGCTATGATGGCAGACATTGGTCGGCCTCCCCGCACGCCCACGGCGCCCGCTCTCAAGCTCCCTTGCCTGACAGCGCCAGGCGTCGCGCATGTTGAAGCCAGCGCCGCCCTGCCCTTTCTGTTCTATCCCCCCTTGCACACGGAGACTTCATGGAGCCTTGGCAACTTGTCGCCATCATGATGAGTCTGGCACTCGCCAGCTATATCCAGACCCTGACCGGTTTCGCCTTCGGATTGATCGTGATGGGTCTGCTGGCGACCCTCGATGTGCTGCCCATCGAGAGCGCCGCATTGCTGTGCACTCTGCTGGGCCTGTTCAACAACGGGATGGCCATGCGCGGGCACTGGCGAGAGATCCATCCGCGCCTGGCGCGCCGCCTGCTGGTCACCAGCCTGCCAATGTTGCCGGTGGGCTATTTCCTGGCGGTCTGGCTGGGCAGTGAAAGAGCCCCACTGTTGGGCATGTTGCTGGGCATCGTCATTCTGATCGCCTGTCTCGCCCTGCTGGCTCAACCGGGCCCGCGTGCCACGACATCGCCACGCTGGCACTTTCATACCGCGGGTGTGCTGTCAGGCCTGATGGGGGGGCTGTTCGCGGCCAATGGCCCGCCTCTGGTGGTCGTGCTCTATCGTCAGCCGATGACCCTGATCGCCATTCGCTGCACGCTGTTCGGTGTCTTCATCGTCACTGGCATCGTGCGCATGGGCCTCAGCATCGCGGCCCCGGGGCGTATCGGCGACACCCTGCCCCAGCTGCTGCTCGTGGGGCTGTCGGGCGCCCTCGTCGTGATGCTCTTCACCGAGCTGGCGCGTCGCTTCCCGCCGCCCTTGAGTGACAATCGTCTGCGTCAGGTCGCCTATGCCATTCTGCTGGTCTCGAGCGTCAATCTGATCATCAAGGGCCTGATCTGATGACTCAGCCCCCACCAGCCCATGACGCGGCTGATTCAGCGAGCGATGAAGGCTTCATCGAGTTGTCGGAGAGCACGATTGACGCCATCAAGGCGGCGGGCAGAAAGCTCGATGAGGACGTGCAGGCGGGATGCCTCCCTGCGGGCAGCTCACGCTGGATGATGGCACCGTCGGGGGAGCGTTTCTGCATTCGCCATTCCGGCCCATCCATTGATGAAGAGACTGATGAAGACTCTGATGACGAGTGTGAGCCAGGCGCTGACACGCATCGCCAGTCACTGGTGATTCGCTGCTGGCAGCGTCTGCTGGCTCATGTGAAGCGCGCAGGCGTTGCGCGAGGCTGACTCATCGACAAAAGCCCTCGATAGAGCCTGCAACAAGAAAGGGACTGCCCATGGGCAGTCCCTTTTGTTTGCTTCATGGCCTCAAGCGCAGTCGATCACTCTACCGTGACACTCTTGGCGAGGTTGCGCGGCTGATCGACGTCGGTGCCCTTGAGCACGGCGACGTGATAGGAGAGCAGCTGCAGCGGCACCGCGTAGACGATCGGCGCGAGGAAGCGACAGACGCCTGGCACGGTGACGACGTGAACACCTTCACCGGCCTTGAGGCTGACTTCCGGGTCCGCGAACACGAACAGCTGACCGCCGCGGGCGCGAACTTCCTGCAAGTTGGACTTCAGCTTCTCCATCAGGTCATCCATCGGCGCGACCGCGACCACCGGCATGTCTTCGTCAATCAACGCCAGCGGGCCGTGCTTGAGCTCACCTGCCGCGTAGGCTTCGGCGTGGATGTAGGAGATTTCCTTGAGCTTGAGCGCCCCTTCCATGGCGATGGGATACTGGCTGCCACGGCCGAGGAACAGGGTGTGGTGACGATGCATGAACTTCTCCGCCAGCTGCGCGATTTCCCCATCCAGCGCCAGGGATTGCTCGATCACATGCGGCAGGTCCTTGAGGCGCATCAGCAGCTGACGGCTCAGCAGGTCATCCGTCTGACCATCGCCCTTGGCCTGACGCAGCGCCAGGGTGGTCAGCATCAGCGCTACCAGCTGGGTGGTGAAGGCCTTGGTGGAGGCAACCCCGATTTCCGGCCCGGCATGGGTCAGCAGTGACAGGTCGGATTCACGCACCAGCGAGCTGCCCGCCACGTTGCAGATGGCAAGGCTTGCCAGATAGTGCCCGGCCTGCGGGCCTTCACGGTTGAGCTTCTGGATGTCGCGCAGCGCCGCCAGCGTATCGGCGGTCTCGCCGGACTGGGACAGGGTCAGGAACAGTGTCCCCGGCGCCGCGACGCGCTCGCGATAACGGAATTCCGAGGCCACCTCGACCTGAGCCGGAATGCCCGCGACCTCTTCCAGCCAGTAACGCGCCACCATGCCGGCGTGATAGCTGGTGCCACAGGCGATGATCTGTACCTGTCGCACATCGGCGAACAGCTGTGTCAGGCGTGCCACATCCACGACCTGCTTGCCGCTCTCGCTGCCTTTCTCGCTGCCAGCGCTGGCGGCGAGGAAGGAGTGGCGCGAGACATCGAAGGCCTCCAGACGCACGCCCTGCGGGTCCAGTCGCTCGGCCAACGTGCGCGACAGCACACGCGGCTGCTCCATGATCTCCTTCATCATGAAGTGGCGATACTCGCCCTTGCCGGCGGCTTCGACACTGTGTTCGTAACGCACCACTTCACGCGTAACCGGCGTCAGCTCATCGCGGTCGCCGGTACGTTCCAGCACCTGGATACCCGCCGGCGTGATGGCGACCATGTCACCTTCATCGAGATAGATGAAGCGATCGGTGACCGGCAGCAGCGCCAGCGGATCGGAGGCGATGAAGTGCTCATCGATCCCCACACCGACCACCAGCGGGCTGCCCTGACGGGCACCGACCAGCAGTTCGGGGTTGCGCTGCTCCATCACCGCCAGCGCGAAGGCGCCATCGAGACGCGCGGTGACCGCGTTGACGGCTTCCGGCAGTGCCAGACCGCTGCACAGTTCGCGATCGACCAGGTGCGCGACCACCTCGGTGTCGGTCTCGGAAGTGAAGACATAACCGGCGCCTTCCAGCTCGCCGCGCAGCGCTTCGTGGTTCTCGATGATGCCGTTGTGCACCACGGCGACCCGCTCACTGGAAAGATGCGGGTGCGCATTGTGCTGGGCAGGACGCCCGTGGGTCGCCCAGCGGGTGTGCGCCACGCCGATGGCGCCGGACAGCGGCGCCTCACGCAGCTCGTCTTCCAGCGCACGCACCTTGCCCACGGCACGCGCACGGCGCAGTTCTCCGGCAGGGTCGATGACCGCCACGCCAGCGGAGTCATACCCGCGGTATTCGAGGCGATGCAGCCCCTCGATCAGAATCTTGCTGATATCACGCTGAGCCAGACCGGCAACGATGCCACACATGAGAAATTCCTCTACTGCGTGCCACCCTCATGGGGAGCGTGGCACGACTGAATGGATGTCTTTCAGGGAGTGCGTACGCAGATCAGGTACGCGTGCTGAATCTTTCAGCGACGTTCAATGCCTGCTTGAGCCTTGATGGCTGAGCATTGACGCTTGAGCACTGACGTTTGAGCACTGATGCCCGGGCTGTGATGCCAAGCGGCAAGCTCAAGCCTGATTCAGCAGCAGGGTGTCACCGCGGCCGACCGCGTAGTACATCAGGCCAGCGGCCTTCATGGCGGCGGGCTCGAACAGGTTGCGGCCATCGACCACCACCGGGAAGCCGAGCTGGGACTTCAGCCACTCGCCATCCAGGGTGCGGAATTCCTTCCACTCGGTGCAGATCACCAGCGCATCGGCACCCTTGACCGCCTGCTGACGGTCCGCGACCAGCACCAGCTCATCGCGCTCGCCGTAGATGCGGCGGCATTCCTTCATGGCTTCCGGGTCATAGGCCTGCACGGTCGCGCCAGCGGCCCACAGCGCTTCCATCAGCGTGCGGCTCGGCGCATCGCGCATGTCATCGGTATTGGGCTTGAAGGCCAGACCCCAGACGGCGATGGTCTTGCCCTTGAGGTCGCCATCGAAGGCGCGTGACAGCTTGTCGAACAGCGTGACCTTCTGGCGCTTGTTGACGGATTCCACGGCGGTCAGCAGCTCGGCTTCATAGCCGATCTGGCTGGCAGTACGTGCCAGCGCCTGGACATCCTTCGGGAAGCAGGAGCCACCATAACCACAGCCCGGATAGATGAAGTGGTAGCCGATACGCGGATCACTGCCGATGCCGCGACGCACTTCCTCGATGTCCGCGCCCAGGCGCTCGGCCAGGTTGGAGATCTCGTTCATGAAGCTGATCTTGGTCGCCAGCATGGCGTTGGCGGCGTACTTGGTCAGCTCGGCGGCACGCACATCCATGAACATCAGCTTTTCATGATTGCGGTTGTAGGGGGCGTAGCATTCGCGCATGCGCTCACGCACCGCTTCGGAATCGGTGCCGACCACGATGCGCGCGCCACGCGTGAAGTCGTCCAGCGCCGCGCCTTCCTTGAGGAATTCCGGGTTGGAGCAGACATCGAAATCGACGCTTGCACCACGGTCCTTGAGCACGTCCTTGACCCGCGCCTTGACGCGGTCTGCCGTGCCCACCGGCACGGTGGACTTGTCGATGATGACCTTGTAGTCATTCATGTGCTCGCCGATGGTGGTGGCGACGGACAGCACGTACTTGAGGTCGGCGCTGCCGTCTTCATCCGGCGGCGTGCCCACGGCGATGAACTGCAGCACGCCATGCTCGACGGCTTCACGCGCGTCGGTGGTGAAGCTCAGGCGACCGGCTTCCACGTTGCGCAGCAACATGCCTTCCAGGCCCGGCTCATAGATGGGAATCTCGCCCTGCTTGAGACCCTCGATCTTGGCGGCGTCCACATCCATGCACACTACGTCGTGGCCGACGTCGGCCAGGCAGGTACCCGTGACCAGACCGACATAACCGCTTCCAAAAATCGTGATCTTCATTGATGTCATCCTTGCTGGCCTTGTCGCCAGATCGTGTCGTGATACTCAAAGTGAAACGAGGCAATGACGGCTGAATCCTGTGCACATCTGACGGCTTTTCAGCGGCAATCGAGGCGGACTCCAGGGCATTTCGCCGTAAAGTCCTGCTCCCTCAAGACTCCCTCAAGACTCCCTCGAGACTGCCTCGAATCTCTCTCAAGAGATGTCTTCGCAGGCGGAATTTCCCGCCTTCATTGGCCGAAAATGAAATGCCGACAATGTCCTGTGCAAGAGGATCAACCCCCATTGAACAGCGATATTTCGTGACAGCGGCGCGAGGTTACCCAACCCGCGGGCCAGAAGGCTCGCAGGTGATTGCAGGTAGACTGCAGGTAGCTCGCAGGAAAAAGACGCGCCGCTTGAGTCAGTGACGGGCAATCATCGCTGCCCGAAGTGTGGCTCTGTTATAAAGCAACTTCGTGAAAAGTCATCCTGTCGGGCGCAATATGATCCAAAACATGACCCTATATAACTTGTGACTTATCTTTCTGATCCTGCCTGTCGCAACTTCTCTGATATGCCGCTTGATCAATTGACTACCCGGGCGGCAATGGCCACCTCATGGGCGGCCATGCCTTCGCGCTAGAGTCATCATCAAATCAGAGCCATCAGCCAATGAGAGCCATCAGCGGCGCGGCAGCCATCAGCGAAAGTAATGCTTCGCGAACGTCGCCAGATGGCCATGCTTCATGGCGACCGGCGCCTTGCGCAGGAAAAAGGCCAATGACAACGGCGAGAAACGACTGCCGGTGGCACGGGCAAACATGCGCCCCTTGGTACGCGCCTTGGCCGGCGTGCTGTAGAAATCGCTGCCGGAGGTGACCCCCGCATGGGCGACGATGCCCAGATTGGCACGCATCAAACGCGCGCCCTGACGACGCGCATCGCTCAGCACGATGAACTCCTCGCCGGAGGGTTGATCGGTGCCCAGGCCGAACTGCTCATCGAAGCGTGCATGGAACTGGCAGAGATCCAGCGCCATGTCGACCGAGCGCACGCGCGCCAGTGACATCAGGCTGTGGGTCTTGAAGGACACTGGCGGCGCGGGCCGATCCGGGTCTCGCTCATGCAGCGGGAAGGCCTTGACGTGGGGGAAGCTGATCGCGGCCGCTTCGGTGCAGGTAAAGGCTTCCATCACCAGCGCGACAGCCTGGGGATGCAGCTCGATGTCGTCATCCAGCACATAGGCGTAGCGCGTGGCACAGGCGGCCAGCGCCGTGTTGCGACTCTTCGACAGACCCCGCCCGTCGATCGCCAGGTACTCGAAACGGCTATCGAAATTGGCCAGCGCGTATTCGCGATATTGCTCGCGGCTCGCGGGGGCTGACAGCTGATGCACGATCAAGAAGCGCGCGCCGGGCAGCGCATCATGGCGCGGCACGCTGTAGAGGCCGTCATCCAGGGTCGAGATCAGGAAGGTCAGCTCCGGCACCTGACGACGCGCGCTGTCATCCACCTGGCGTGCCCCGACCAGCACGCGCGGGCGCGAATCGAGGGTCGGCTGCGCGCTTGCATCGGCGTGGCGGGAAGCCGCCGTGGACTCGGTGGAAGGTGTCGCGGACGCCGCGACATCCTGTTCAACGATGTTTTGCATAACCGTTCACCGCGTAATGGACAAAGTTGCGACTGGCGCTGATCACATCCATCCCCAGCACCTCACGATACAGACGCCACTGATAGGCGGCGGCCTTGAACTTGTTGGACGACACGCTGCTCTCGCGACGCGTATAGCGCGCCAGCGGTTCCGGCATGCCCTGCGCCGGGCCCAGCTGACCGATGATGATCAGCCACAGCGCCAGGTCCTGACGCTTGCGGATCGTCGGCATGTAGAAGCGCCCGTAGCGACCGGCGTCATAGATGGCGGTCAGACAGCCGATGGAGTTGGAGCGCAGCATGTCGTCACGCGTCAGGCGCTCGGGCGGCGCGAAGTACGAGACGTGCTCGCCCTGCTCATCGACCATCTCGTAGCCGGTGTAGGAAAGCCCGGCGCCGGTGTCCTGCATGAAGGCGATCTGACGTTCGATCTTCTCGGGCAGCCAGGCATCGTCGGCATCCAGAAAGGCGATGTAGCGGCCCTTGGCCTCGGCGATGGCACGGTTGCGTGCCCGGCCCGGGCCACCGTTGGTATCGGTTTCCAGCACGCGGATCTCGACGCCAGCGGTGTCCAGCGCCGCGAAGTCGTCACGCAGACGACTGGCGGCACCATCCGGTGAGGCATCGTCGCTGATCAGGATCTCGCGTACCGGCTCGCTCTGGGCCAGTACCGAGTCGACGGCGGCGTGCAGGCGGCGGTCATAGCCGTAGTTGGGCATGATGACGGAGACATCAGCCATGGGCCTTCTCCTCAAGCGGCTGTCGCTGAACGCGACGCGAGTGTGTGTCTGGGCGCGTGTCTGCGGATGAGTCCTGACGCGCCTGCTCGGTAGTCGCCGCATCGCCGGGCGTCGGCGGCGCGAGACGCGAGATCAGACGCTGATATTGCGGCAGCACCGCGTGTGCGCTGTAGCGATCAAAGCTCTGCCAGGCACCGCTTGAGAGACGCAGCAGAAGCTCGTCATCGAACTCGAGGCGCGCCAGCTCGTGGGCCAGCTCCGCGATGATGGCGGCATCTTCACTGCCATCCGGTTCCGCGCTGAGCATCCCGTCGCGGCCATGCTCGATCAGCGCCAGCGGGCCGGAACGCACCGGGCGCGACAGACACGGCAGCCCCTCACGCTTGGCCTCGATCACGTTCATCGGCAGGCATTCGCGCTCCGAGGTCAGCAGCAACAGGCGTGCACGCCGCAGCTCGTGGGAGACGTCCCTGAGCGCGCCGGTGAACAGTACCTGAGTGCCGGCAGGCACCGTGCTGTCGTTGGCGCCTTGGAAGACGCGCAGGCCCAGTTCGTTGCACAGCGCCAGCAGGCGTTCACGCTCCGGGCCGTCACCGACCACCACCAGGCGACCGCGACGGTAGCCGGAATCCGCGAAGGCACGAATCGCCAGATCGAGGCGCTTGATCGGCGCCAGACGCCCGACCATCACCACATCGACCTGATGCTCGCAGCCGCTGCGTGCCTCGTCCGCCCGCTGGTCATCCAGATAATTGGGAATCACCGTCGGCGTGAGGCCGCGGCGACGCCAGCATTCGGCATCGACCTCATTGAGCACCTGCAGCACGTCGAGGTGGCGATAGGCCAGCTGCTTGACGATGCGCTTGGCACGGCGGTCGTGGTGATAGGCGCTGTGCTCCTGGGCGATGATGCGCGTGCGCGGACGCGGGCGCCCCTCGCCATCGACGCCACCGGTGCCGCGTGCCGCCAGCTGCGCCGCCAGATGGAAGGCAAAGTAGCCGCTGACCATTACCTCGATCCGCTCCTCCAGCATCAGGCGACGCAGGTGCGTCACCCAATGGCGGAAGTTCTGGCGCGTGCCGGTGGCGGGCAGCCCGAGGGTGCGATATTCGACACCCTCCAGACGCCCCCAGTAGGGCTCGCCTTCGCGCACCGAGACCAGCGTGACCCGATGGCTGGCGCTCAGGTCCCGCGCCAGACCATGCATCACCTTCTCGACGCCACCACAGGCACTGATGTCCTGAATCAACAGAGCGACATGTGCCATATCAGGCTCCTCGCACGACAGGCTCACTGTCATGAGCGGCAGTCGCGCTGTTGTCACCGGCAGGCGCATCCGCGGCCACGGCAGCGGCCGCCTCGGCAGCAGCTGGCGCAGCAGTGGCCACCGGTGCCGGGAAGGCAGCGTCATTGAGCTTCAATTCACGCTGGCCCCAGACGCCGGCACGCCCCGGTGCACGACGCAGGAAGTCACGCGTGATATCGGCGGTGATCGCCAGCTTCTCGGCGATGACCTTCTCGGCCAGCGCCGGGAAGGCCTTGTCGGCGACCAGCTGTTCGATATCGGCCACGATGCGCGCCGGGTCGAAGTTCTCGATGTCCTGCACGCTGTCGCCGAGACCGAAGTCACGCATGATGCCCGGCGCCTTGGGACCGCAGTAGGACAGCGCGTAGACCGGCGTGCCGGACATCAGCGCGAAGATGACCGAGTGGAAGCGGGTGCCGACCAGGAACTGGGCATCGCGGTAGAGATCGACCAGCGCATCCGGGCTCGGGTCGCCCTGCACCAGCTCGATACGCGTGGCGAGGTCTTCCCCGCCCGCCGTGGCCAACGCCTTCTGCAGATGATCGAACACCAGCTGGGAGATGCGCTGGTCATTCTCGATATCGGTCGGGCCCAGCACGTGCGGCACCACCAGCAGGCGCTCGATGCCCAGACGCTCGCGGGATTCCAGCAGTGAGCGCGACAGCACCTCGACACGCTCGGCGAAGGCTTGCTGATCCAGGCCCCACCAGTCGCGCAGGGTGATCACGGCGTACGGCGAGGCCACGCCATTCGGCGCCTTGACCGCGGCATGCTCGTCGCTGGCACGCGGGGCCATGGCGAAGGCCATGTCGGTGCCCAGCAGCGCGTGCGGCAGCTTCGGGTCGGCCTTCTGGGTCATGGCGTGGGTGATTTCCTCACGCGAGACCACCAGGCAATCGCTCAGGGTGCGCAGGAAGAAGCGCTCCTGGGCCGGGGTCTTGAACGGGCCGAAGGAGTGACCCAGCAGCAAGACGCGCTTGCCGGCCTTGCGGGCCAGCATCACCGGCGCCAGATAGCCGATCAGCGCCAGCCATGAGGACAGCGTCTTCTTGAAGCTGCCGTTGTGGAAGATATGACCGCCCTTGACGACCACCAGGTCCGCGGCGTCGATGATGTCGTTGCCACTCCTGCCCTGCTTGCCGAACATCATCTTGGCGCCCAGGCCAAGCAGCGAGGTCACGAAACGCAGCTTGTCACGCATCGGCGGCATCAGCGGCTGGCCGACGGTGACGCGTTCACGGTAGCGGCGACGAATATGGCGGAACGGGCCGCGCTCGGTGGCGAACACCTGATCATCGATGGGCAGGATGTCGATGCGGTGGCCTTCGGCCTTGGCCACACCGGCGCCGGAGACATCGCTGCGGCCCTGTTCGGCATCGATCAGCTGATCGAGGAAGTCGATGGTGCCCATCAGGATGGCGGAGTCGCCCTTGTTGTCGTCATGCCATCCGTGCGTCATGCATATCTTGGCCATGCTGTTCGTCCTTCTGTCCGTAATGTCGCGATTCGAACGCGCGATGCCTGAGGGCTGTGTCTGCATGCCCGGCATCGCCGTCATGTCATCAACCGGAAGGCACAGATGCTGACCTTCCGATTCCTGCTGCGCTCGTGAAGCCCGGTCAGGCACTCGCCGCAGCGTTGTCTTCGTGTGCCTTGCCGCCGCGGGAGAGGGATGGCTGGAAGAGGATCGCCATCGCCAGCATCACCACTTCGGCGGCGACCGGCACACACAGGAAGAGGCTGTAGAGATCGACGCCCAGAAGGCTGCCGGTGTCGCCGGACGCGTTGCCCAGCGAGTGATTGAGCGCCGCGATCGCAAGGCCCCCGCCGACCACCAGGGTGGCGCCGGTGCTCTGGCACAGCAGGCGCTTGCCGTTGAGGCGCAGCGCGGCCAGACGCGTGAAGGCGCAGGTGACGAAGGCGTGCACCAGATAGACCAGCGCGAAGGCGCGCAGCGTCAGGGTCAGGCGCGGGTAGGCGCCGCTCAGGAAGTGTTCCGCCAGCCACGGCGCGATCAGCGCCAGTCCTCCCGCCACCGGCAGCGCGAAGCCACTGGCGATGACCAGGTACTCCTTGAGGCGCGCATCGCCGTGGGTCAGCTTGGGCAGGTAGTAGCGATACAGGCTGGTGGGGAACACATAGAGCGCGAACACGATGGAGGTCACCACCGAGACACTGGCCACCTGAGCGGGCGCAAATGCCAGCCCGGCCAGAATCACCCAGGCCTGCAGGTAGGCGAACGACATCAGGTTGTTGTAGAGAAAGCCGCGACCGCGCGCGAAATCGGCCTTGCTCGGCAGGCAACGCTGGCCTGCACCCTCTTGCCCCACGCCCTCATCGCCCGCCGCCGCGTCGGCCTCGGCCCGGGCATCCGCCAGCGCATCTCGCGACAGCCACATGCCCAGCGCCATCACGATGACCAGCGCGATGGCGCTGACCATCACGAAGGTCGGCACCGGCGCCAGGCCGAACATGCCGGCGGGAGTGGTCAGGTCAGCGCTGAACTCGGCGCCGGTCACAAGCTCGACGCCCTGATGATAGAGCGCCGGCCCCGCGGCGCAGGCGACCGCGATCGCCACCGCCAGCGAGATCAGCACCGTCATCAGATTGACGCGACCCAAACGCTCCTGACGCTGCAGGCGCGAGTTGATCATCTGCAGGCCGACCTGCTCCGCCGCGGCGCGCAGCGCACAGAAGGCGAAGATGAAGGCCGACAGGCCCAGCAGCGGCGCGATGCCGACAGCGAAGCCGATCGCCAGCAAGGCATACAGCGAGATACCGACGCCCATCCAGCGGCGCAGTGCCGACGCGCTGGCGCCGTCGCGGGTGACCAGCAACACCTCGTTGCCGCCCATGCGCGCCAGTACACCCAGCAATACCGCGTAGTTGAGGGCCAGCGCGTATTCACCGAAGGCCTCCGGTGCCACGGCACGCGCCAGCAGCAGGCCCGCGGCGGAGGACAGGCCGCGCGCCATCAGATTGAACAGCGAGAAGATCAGCGCTTCGCTCATGACTGGCCTCCGTTGCCGACGACCAGGGCTTCATCGCTGAGGAAATAGAACTCGTAGTTGTTCAAGAAATCGTGGTCCTGATTGCCGGCCGCCACCTTCAGCGACATGAAGAACAGCGCCATCATCAGCACGCCGCTGATCAGGCTGGGCAACAGCTTGTCGCGGAAGTGCTCGATCACGTCACAGATGACGAAGATGGCGAACGGCAGGAAATAATAGCTGGCACGTGCCACATGCTCACCGTAGGTGATGAACAGGGTGTAGAGCGCCACGCCGATGAACATCAGGTTGAAGGCCCAGGGGTCCAATGACAGGCGGAAATGCTTCCACATCACCAGGGTGCCCAGGCAGATCAACAGGTAGATGACGTAGAGCTTCTCGCCACCGCCGGAGAAATCCTCGAAATAATGCGCATAGAGGCCCAGCGCACTGAGAATGCTCTTGGCCAGCGGCCCGGCCACGAAACACAGTGGCAGCAGCCCCAGGTAGAGCCAGAACGGGTAGGCACGACGCAGCAACGGATAGATCACCAGCAGGGGCAGATACAGTGCCAGGGTGTAGTGGAAGCTGGTACCGACGAGCATCAGCACCAGCGCGGGCAGCCGCATGCCGCGCTCCAGACACGCCATCGCCAGCATGAACAGCGCAATCGCCACGTGCTGCTTCACGAACCCGAAGGCCGACAGATAGATCAGCGGCAGGCAGACGAAGAACAGCAGGCACCAGGCCAGATTGCGACGGCTCATCACCAGTGCCGAGACGAAGCACGACACGTAGAGGATGGCGGTGATGATGAAGAACAGCTGCGGCTCGCCCCAGGCCCGCGCCATGCGTGCCAGGGCAGCAGGTGCGGGCTCGAGAAAGCTCAGGTCGACCTGCCAGGTGGCCATCTGGCGGTACGAGAAGTAGTCGTACCCTGCGTCGTAACGCAATGCCATGAACGCCAGACACAGCCCACCGGCCAACCAGGCACCCACCATGCGGGTGCGCTCGTTGGCGGCCAGCGGCAGGATTGCCACCAGCAGGGCCATGAAGCCGACGTAATAGCCACTGACGGTCAGCATGCTCAGCGTGCCCCGAAGCCGGTCAGCATGGTCTTGATGGTACGGCCGACGATCAGCAGGTCGAGCCACACGGAGAAGCGCTTGATGTAGTAGAAGTCGTGCTCGAGCTTCTCGCGGGTCTCGTCGGCGTCAGAGGCATAGCCCTGAGTGACCTGTGCCCAGCCGGTGATGCCCGGACGCACCACGTGACGGTAGTTGTAGAACGGGATCTGTTCGGCGAATTCGTTCACGAACTTGACCTGCTCCGGACGCGGGCCGATCAGGCTCATCTCGCCCTTGAGCACGTTGATGAACTGCGGCAGCTCATCGATGCGGGTCTTGCGGATCACGCGACCGATGCGGGTCACGCGCATGTCATTGGCCTGGGCGAACTGGGCGCCGGTCTTCTCGCTGTCGTGGCACATGCTGCGGAACTTGAACATGCGATACGGACGACCGCCCTGGCCGACACGTTCCTGGACGAAGAACACGCCACCCGGTGAATCGAGGCGGATCAGCACGGCGGTCACCAGGCAGATCGGCAGCACGAACGGTGCCACGGCGAGCACGGCCAGCATGTCGAACAGACGCTTGAACAGCTCATATTCACTGTTGGGAGCCAGCTGTCCGAAGCTGTTCTCACGCACCTGATCGAGCTCGACACGACCGGTCAGCGACTCGCGGACTTCGCTGGCGTCATAGACCGGAATGCGATGCAGCACGCAGTTGGCCAGGAAACGCTGCCATTCTGCCGGCATGTCGGCTTCCAGATCGGCGACCACGCCGTTGTAGCGCTCTTCGCCGAGATCCGGCGCGCGCATCAGGTTCCAGCGTGCCCCACGGGTGGTGAACAGGCTGCGATAGTCACCGAAGGGCACCACGGCCAGCTTGCGGATGCGGGTGCGCTGCTCGGCCCAGAAGCCGATGGAGCAGATCAGCATCGCCGCCAGCCACGAGCTGCCGAGCACGATGCGGCTGAAGCGCAGATCCAGCGCGATCAGTACGCTCATCGCCAGCAGATAGCTGATGGTGATGGCCGGCAGCACGTAGGCGAACGCCTTGGCGCCGGGGTAGCGCGACATGTGACGAATCGCCTGCAATGCGAGCAGGAAGCCGCCGCTGGCGGCGATGACACTGTGCATGCGCATCTCGCTGACCCACGGGCGCAGGCCATTGATCAGCAGCAGCGGGACACCCACTGCCAGAATCAGACCGACGATGACCTGACACAGCGAGTTGAACATCAGTCGCTCGTACATGCGGGAGTGGCGCTGACGCCCTTCCAACCCGGAGCTTGCATGGTTCGTCGTGGTATTCATATGCCGTTACCCCCTTGGCTTGCGTTCGTGTTGTGGTTCCGTTCATCACGCTCGGAGCCGCTGGTGCCGTCGCTCGACGGCGTGCTACCCGATGCTTCACCCGTACTGCCTCGGCTCTCGCCTCGACTGCCGATCCCCACTGCCAACGAGGCACGCAGTCTCGGACATCGGGTTCGCGGGCTCTAATGCAAGTGGCCGCTAACCCTTGGCGCCACCCTGGTACTGATAATCGTGATAGCTGTAGCCGTAGCTGTAGGTCGTGGTGGCCTTGCGCTCGACGGCATTGAGAATCGCGCCATCGACGTGCACGCCACTGGAGGCGAAGCGCTCCAGCGCCGCTTCGATTTCCTTGGGCGAGTTATGCATGAAGCGCGTCACCATCACGCTGACACCGCACTGCTTGCCGACGATGGCGGCATCGGTGACGGCCAGGATCGGCGGTGTATCGACGATGACCATGTCGAAGTTGGCGCTGGCCCACGTCAGCAGGTCGCTGAAGCGTGACTGCAACAGCAGCTCCGACGGATTGGAGGGCGAGGTACCGCGCGCCACGTAGCACAGGTTGCTCGGCGCGCCATTGGCGGCCACCCCTTCGCCAGGCGCCGCAGAGGCGGTCTCGGACATCGCCAGACTCGGATCAGTGATGCCACGCACGATGCTGTCGCGGTCGGCCTTGCCGAGCAGGAAGTCGCTCAGGCCCGGCGCGGCGTCGCTGTGCTGGACACCCGCCATGCTCTGGTGGACATGGCCACGGCGCATGTCGGCATCGATGACCAGCACCCGGTTGCCGGCCTGGGCACAGACGGCGGCCAGGTTGGCGGACACGAAGCTCTTGCCGATGCCCGGGCTCGGGCCACAGATCATCAGGCGATTGTCGGGGGCTTCCATCATCGCGAAGTGCAGGCTGGTGCGCAGACCGCGCAGACCCTCGATGGAGAGATCCGCCGGATTGCGGATCGCCAGCAGCCCCGGCGCGACATTGTCATTGGCCGCTGTGGCGACACCACGCCCGGTGAAGCGCTTGAAGCCACGCGCCAGACGACGGTTGAGGCGTGCCTGTTCTTCGGAGAGCGGCAGGGTCGCGTGGACATTGAGACCCAGGTCGGAAAGCTCCGACGGCGTCTCGATACCGCGATGCAGCATGGAGCGCAGCAGCACGAAGACCACTCCGAGCATGCCGCCCAGCAGGGTCGCGATCACCACGATCATCGCCTTGCGCGGGCTGATCGGATGCGGCTGTGCGACGGCCTCGTCCAGTATGCGGATATTGCCGATGGTGCTGGCCTGGGCGATGTTCATTTCCTGGGTCTTGTTGAGCAGCTGCACGTAGATCTGCTGATTGACCTCGACTTCACGCTCCAGGCGCAGGATTTCCTGCTGGGTGTCCGGCAGATCACCAACCTGCTTCTCCAGCTCCTTGCGGGTCTGCTGCAGGTCCGCACGCTTCTTGCGCAGCGCCACGTAGTTGGGGTGACTGGGGTTGAACTTGCCGGACAGCTCCGCTTCTTCCAGCTGGGTCTCGTTGATCTGATTGTCGATATTGACCAGCTGCTCGAGCACCGACTTGGTCTCGAGATCCAGATTCACGCTATCGCTCTTGCCGCGATAGGCATTGAGACGGTTCTCGGCCACTTCGAGGCGCTCACGCACCGTCGGCACCTGCTTCTTGAGAAACTCGAGCGACTTCTCGGCTTCGGCGGACTGACGCTCGATGTTCTGCTGCTGGTAGGTCTCGGTGATGCGCTGCAGGGTCTGCTGGGTGCGCAGCGGGTCTTCGCCAACCAGCGCCAGGCCCAGCACCCCGGTTTCCTTGCCCATCTCGGCCACCGCGAAGCGTGAACGCAGCGCATTCGTCGCTTCCAGGGTCGACTGATGCATCAGCGTGAATTCAGCGCCCCTGGCCGCGTCCAGTGCGCTGACCTTGAGCGTCACCTCGCCCAGCGGGCCATCGAAGCGCGAGGCTTCGCCGACCACACCGGTGCCCAGCGCATCGCCGTCGTACTGCAATTCGTACTCACCGCCCTCTCCCAACGACACCAGCGTCAGCGGCACATCGTCCCAGGCCGCCGGCACTTCCAGGCTGGCCACGTCGATCGACTCGCCGGCCCAGACCATGCTGGAACCGGCAAGCCAGCTCGGACGCGCGAATTCGTGGGTGCGCAGGAAGGTGCCGATCAGCGGGTACTGATACGGCTTGACCACCAGATCCAGCTGCTCCTTCTTGACCGTCTCGCCCAGCACCAGACGTGAGGTGATGATCTGGATCTCGGACTCGGACGGCGGCGCCTCGCCACGCAGCAGACTGGAGACATCACGCAGCGGGTTCATGTTGCCGCCGCCCTCCTCGACCTGCACCAGCGCATCGGCCTTGTAGATCGGAGTGGCCAGCAGCGCGTAGAGCACCGCCAGCACGGTGAAGGTGCCGGTGATCAGCGCCAGCGTCAGACGGCTGTCATACAGCTGGCCCAGCATGCGGCCGAGATCAAGACTGGTGCGCGCGGGCACGCTTGACGACTCGCTGGCCGAGGCCTGACGCGTGGTGTGGGAATTGCGGTTCGACATCGTTGGGTCACTCTCCTGGTGTCCTGCCCGGCCACGGCGGTGCCGGGCAGGGACGCCTTGACGACCCCTCGCCTTACTGGCCGAGGGTATCGAGGTTGTCCTGGATTTCGGTGCTGTAGTAGATGGAACTCACCGTCGGCAGCAGCTGGGTGATCACACGGTTCCAGCGCGAGACCGGTGCGGCGGTGACATAGACGACGTCCTGCGGCTTGAGGCCGAAGTCCGCGCCCAGAATCAGCGCCGTGGAATTGCGCGCATCCAGCTGATAGACGGTGGCCAGCTTCTCGGGGTCTTCACGATCTCGACGGATGACGAAGATGCCCGACGCATCGGCGGAGTTTTCCTTGATGCCGCCGGCACGCGCGATGGCATCGGTCAGCGAGATCGGGCTTCTGCCCAGCGGCAGGCTGATGGACTTGTCCACCTCGCCCATCACGAACACCTTCTGGGTACCGACATCCGGCACGTAGAGGGTGTCGCCATCCTTGAGCAGGCGGTCATTGCCTGCCTCATCGTCGGCGCCATTGCGCTCGGCCAGCAGCTCATAGAGGGAGATGGTGGTCTCTTCGCCATTGCGCTTGAGCACCACGTTGTGCCAATCGGCGTCTTCGGACAGACCGCCCGCCGCCGCGATGGCGTCCAGCAGGCTCAGCGGCACATCGCTGATCGGTTGCACGCCGGGAGACTGGACCTCGCCGGTAATCCGTACCTTCTGGCTGCGGAAGGCGGCGACCTTGACGTCGATCTGCGGCGCATTCAGGTAGGGCTGCAACTTCTCGCCGAGATCACGGCGAATCTGGTCCAACGTCATGCCACTGACCTTGACGCGACCGACATAGGGATAGAACAGCGTGCCATCGGCGTGCACGACGTTGCCGGCTTCCTGCGCACTGCGCTCGGAACCCGTCGGCAAGGTCAGCTCGGGATGGTCATAGACGATGATGGTCAGGATGTCGCCGGGGCCGACACGGTACTGATAGTCCGGTGCCAGACTGGCGCGCGTGCTGCTGTTGAGCTCCTGGGCCAGCGCCTTTTCAAGCTCACGACGCTGCTTGTCATCGCCACTGGATTGGCGTGATTCGGCGTCTGCGCGCGCCTGGGCCTTGATCAGGCCAAAGGTGATCGGTTCCACATCGACGATGTCGTCCACCGGCGCAGCGCTGGTGTCGTAGTCGATGTTGCCACCGGGGGCGAAGACGCACCCGGCGAGCCCGGTGAGGGCGCCGATGCTCAAGCTGGCGCCCAGAAGTCGTGCTATCAGTGCATTTTTCATCTGAAGTCCGTTGAGTCGACAGGCCCGATGACCCGGCACCCCAGTGCCATGATCATCGCGCCTTCCCCCGCCGCACATGGCCGCCGGGATGGATTCGATAACGTCTTCAGTTCCTGCTGCGTCATGCGTGTCGCCGGCCTTGCCTGGCTGTCACGCGGCTGCCGAGGGTGGGCCCTCGTGCATTTAGGTACCGGACCCTGGCGGTCTCGGCGTCTTGCGTCTTGCGTCTTGCGTTTTTCGACTGACTGCTGCGACCTCATTCACGCTGCGCCAGTGTGATCCGCAACGCTTACAGCGATATTTCCGCCATATGAATCATGCACATGGCTTGTCATATCCCGCCGTCATCCCCAGTCAGAATGTAGGCGCATCGCTCAAGATGTACGAAACACGACCCTGAACCGCAACCGACGATGCTCAGACGGCAGGTGCATTCAATGTGCTTTCCACTTGCGGCTCTGACACCACTCTCTGCATGGCGGCCTTCATGCCACTCTTGCTGTCATTTGGGCAATATCTTCAGCGCCATTGCAGAGCAAACTTTCTGTAGTTTTTTTACCGAAATACGGCACACCTCTTTCGACCACAGCCCACGACCCATGGAGCTGCCAGAGGATCTGCCGCTGAATCAGTAACACCAATGCCGCGGCATCGCCGTGCATTGGATCACGCCATTCGTGGCGTTTTTGGCAAGGTGACCAAACCCTGTCTGCCGTGCATTTTACCTGATACACGCCTCCCGCCAATCAGCGCTCTGTTACAAAAATCCAATAAAAACATTGGTTTGTAGCGCCGAAAGTACGCTCGATGTCGCCACTTCCACGAAAGACGCGTTGCCGATGGCAGACACCCCAAGCCCCATTTCGTCGGCAATGCGACACACTCAAGCGCAGGATTCCAGTCGCCACGCGGACCCCGTCTGGCGTAGCGCCCGGTGGAACATCGACAGTCACGTCGCCAATCATCCACACCCCAATTACTCTTTTTTACATAAATAATCCTCAAGCGATCAACGCGAATAATACGCAAGGCTTCACGCTAGACAGTTCACATATTCTCGTTAACATGAGCCTCGCTTTGCCAAGACTCATCGGCTTTGTGTCTGTGTGGAGAAGGACTTCCTGCATCAACCGCTCAGCGGCTGACACCTGACAGGACTGTCAGGCGCAGACAGCAAGGCGCAACGATGAATTTCGGCAAGCGCATGACCAGGGAATACGGTCATGACAGGAACACCTCAGGACGAGGTCGCGCCACGGAGGATGCCAGGGATGGTGTCAGGGACGGCGCTCTTCTCCTCTATCGATATCTTCAGCAGCAGGGTTGGATGATCGCCAGCATCTGCTGGCAGCCTCGACGCCGATGCCTCAGTCCTTGAGTCATCACATCGTGGTCTGACATCCCTCCCTGGTCGGCTGACCGCCGACAATGCTCATCAAGGAGAGTTATCCATGCGCAAGACACATCTCGGAGCCATCATCGGCCTGACAGGTGCCCTGCTTCTCGCTGGCAATGCCATCGCGGAAGAAGAAGCGCCTCAGGGTGCGACCGGCACGACTGGTACGACTGGGACTACCGGCACGACTGGCACCACCGGCACGACTGGGACTACCGGCACGACAGGTACCACCGGCACGACTGGGACTACTGGTACCACCGGCACGACCGGGACTACCGGCACCACTGGCACGACCGGCACGACCGGCACCACTGGCACTACCGGCACTGTGCCGACAGGTAGCGCAGCCGGCACCGGTACTGCCAGCCAGAATGCCACCGGCAGCGTGACGCCGAGCGCCAGCAGCGGCAGCGTCGCTGCAGGTGCGGCCACCGGCACCGTCGGCGGCGGCACCGGCACGACTGGTACCACCGGGACAACCGGCACCACTGGTTCAACCGGGACTCGCTGATGAAGACAGCACGTGCGACGCAACGCTTCACGTTCTCAAGCCCTGCGTGGGGCACGGCGGCTACCTCGGTGGTCACCCGTGCTCTGCGCAGCAGGTCGTTGGCGGCCTTCAGCACCCTCGCGTGCCTGGTGTCGCTTTCCGGCTGTGCCCAGATCGTCTCGAATTCGCTCGGTGACGTGATGGGCAAGGACGAGTTTGACGCCACACGTGCCAGCGAGCTGCCCTATGCCTCCCTCAAGCTGAAGCATGCCAACAGCACCGCGCTGGTGGTTCTGGCGACGCTGGAAGGCAATGGGCGCATCGCGCGTTTCGAGAGTCGCGACCGCGGCATCCTCGAATTGCGCGATGGCGTCCTGTCCGCCACTTCAGGCTTTGCGCGTGATGTGGCAGACAGGCGTGAGCAAAGTACTACCGGGCGCGCTCTGGCGCGTCCGGCCTGGTTGATGGCCAGTGGCACGACCTATCAGGTCAGTGTCAGTGCGCTGTCCCCCTACCCGCGTCGGCTGGAGCGTCAGGATGCCGCCTCCACCGGCAGCCAGCGCCAGGACGACGTCGCCGTGATGCAGGTACACGAGGCCACGGCGCGACTCGAATGCGAGGCCGCCGCCCCCTATTCGCTGCCGCTGGCAGAACTGCCGCTGCAGCACTGCCGCGAGATTCTGAGCTGGGACGACGGCAGCACCACGCGCAATGACCTGTGGCGCGACGAGAATCGCGTCTGGGCGGCCGACATGACGGCCTGGCCCGATGGCCCGCGGTTCGGTTGGGAGGTCGCCAAGGCATGGTGATCCCCGTCTTCTCATCGCTGGCCCGTCTGTCATCACTGGCCCGTCTGAACAGCGCCGCCCGCCTGCTGCCACTCGGGCTGAGCACACTGCTGGCCGCGCCCCTGTCGAGCGCCGATGACACCCCGCTGCCGTTCAGCGCCGCGAGCACGCCGCTGGCCAGTCAGGTGCTGCAGGCGCAATGGGATGGCCTGGCGCCGTCAAAAGCGCTGGATTGGCGCTACAGCTTCGTCAGCACGCCGCTGATTCGCCAGCAGATGGCCGCGCGGGCCAACCGCGTCAGCGCCGAGCTCGAACTGATCGCGGCGCGCTACGCCGTCGGCGCGAAGGACGAAAGCCCGCAGGCGCGTTACGCCGAGGCGTTGCAGGCCTGGCAGGCCTATGTCGAGCAGGGCCGCGCGCCGGACACTGACGCCGTGGCGGCACGCCTGCCGGGTCAGCTCGACCCGCGCCGCGACATGCGCGATGGCCCGCAGGCGATTCGCATCGCCCCGGGCATGGTGGTCGGTGCCTGTCAGGCGCCGCGCAGCGTGGTGATTCTGGACGCCACCGGCGTTCACGAGCGCAAGTGGACGCCGAATCTCAGCCTGGACGCGCTGATCGACGAGCGCGCCGCTGCCGGCGGCATCGGGCCAGCCGTCGAGGTCAGCCTGGTGACGCCACAGGGCCAGGTGCTGACCCGCCCGGTGGCGAGCTGGAATCGTCTGACCAGCGGCGATGCCGACCTGCCCGTTGCCCCCGGCGCCAGCGTGGTGATCAGCACGCCGGGCATCGACACCGCGCAGCAGTGGGTGAACGAGGCGCTACCGGCCTGGCTTGCCAGCCGCCTGCCGGGCCATGCCTGCCAGAGCTGGCAGCTGGACGCCGCGAAGCTGCCGACACCCCCGCGCTAGCCGTCGAGGCTGCCCCGGCGCAGCACACTGCGCCTGACCGCGAACCCAATCCCTTATTCACGTACGTGAGCCCCTGGCTTGCGTGCATGCGAGACGCCCATGTCGAGTCCTTTTCGCCCTGCCAATCACGTTACGCACTCACGCCCCGAGCAGCGCCCTGCCCTGGCACGCAATGGCTGGCTGGCACTCGGCATGGCGGGCGGATTGCTGGGCGCGCAGATCGCCCATGCGGCGACCGGCGAATCCCAGAGCGACTTCGGTGGCGTGGGTCTGATGCAGACGCCCACGGCACGTTTTGCGCCCCAGGGCGAATTGAGCTTCACCTACAGCCGCACCCAGCCCTACAAGCGTTTCAGCGTCAATGCGGCGCCCTTCAACTGGATGGAACTGGGCTTTCGCTATGTCTCGGTGGAAACCGTCAGCTATGGCGCGGCCGCCCCGGAACGCGACTACCTGGATAAATCCTTCGACACCAAGTTCCGCCTGCTGCAGGAAGGCCGCTATCAGCCCGAAGTCGCGGTGGGCCTGCGAGATCTCGGCGGTACGGGCCTGTTCAGCTCCGAGTATCTGGTCGCCAGCAAGCGCTACGGCGACCTCGACTTCAGCCTGGGCCTCGGCTGGGGCTATCTGGGCACGCGCGGCGACTTCAGCAATCCGCTGGCAGTGGTGAGAAGCAGCCTCGAGACGCGCAGCGACTCGACCAGCGATGACGGCGGCGACTTCCAGCTCGGCAGCATGTTCAGCGGCAGCCCGGCCGTCTTCGGCGGCATCGAATACCAGACGCCCTGGGACCCGCTGACCCTGATGCTGGAATACGAAGGCAACGACTACTCCGACGAGCCACTGACGGTGGAGATCGAACAGGACTCGCCGGTCAACCTGGGCGCGACCGTCAAGGTCAATGACAACCTGTCGCTGCATGGCGGCTGGGAGCGAGGCAACACCGCCATGCTCGGGCTGTCGCTGTCGACCAATCTGGCCGGGCTCGCCCAGGCCAAGGACGACGGCACGCCGGAAGCGGTCGCCCCCAGCACCCACAGCCGTTATCGCAACGACCAGACACCGGAAGCCTTCCGCGTGCGCTCGCTCAACGCGAACGCCTCCTCGGGCACAGCGCCCTCCGCCAGCGCCGCCAGCGCCGCCCAACCGGCAGGCGTGGCGGCAGAGCCGTCGGCCCATGAAGAGCCCTCAGCCCATGAAGAGCCGTCAGTAGGTCAAGAGCCCTCCACTGATCAACAAGGCCGTCTGCTGACACTCGACTCGTTCGGCGGCGCGCCCGCAGACTCCCCGCTCGAGCCGGGCGCGACTGATGGCCCGCAGGCAGAAGATCTCCCGCGTCTTGCCGACGTCGACTGGGACGCGCTGGCCGATACCCTGCGTGCCCAGAGCGGACTTGAGGTGTCACAGCTGCGGGTCGAGGGCGACACCCTGATCGTCGAGGCCGAGGCGACGCGCTTCCGTGATGACCTGCAGGCCGAAGGCCGCGCCAACCGCGTGCTGCACAACCGCCTGCCCGCCGAGATCACCACCTTCCGCTATCGTCTGAGCAGCAATGGTCTGGCGCTGCGCGAAGATGAGCATCCGCGCCAACCCTTCGTGGCCGCCGCCAATGACCGTCGCTTCGGCGCCGAATACGAGCACTCCATCACCGCCCATGCTGCCTCGCCTAAGAACATCTCGCCCGATAGCGCCGATGACGCGGCACGCCAGGCGACAGGGGATGGCGTCAAGCTGGCACGCGAGCCGTTCGGCTTCAGCTGGGGCTTCTCGCCGAGCCTCAAGCAGAACTTCGGCGGCCCCGACGGCTACCTCTATCAGCTCAACCTGCAGCTGGACGCCCTGTGGCGTACCGACCGCAATGGCTGGTTCACCGGCGTGGCGACCTATCAGCTCGCCGACAACTTCGACAGCTACGAGTACATCGCCGATTCCGAGCTACCGCGCGTGCGTACCTACGTCGGGGAATACATCAAGGAAACCGACCTGGGCATCACCAGCCTGCAGTACAACCGCACCCATCAATTCGGGCGTGACTGGTACGCCCAGGCCTACGGCGGCATTCTCGAGATGATGTATGCCGGGGTCGGTGCCGAACTGCTCTATCGCCCGATGAACAGCTCGCTGGCGCTGGGGCTGGACATCAACCGCGTCCGCCAGCGCGAGTTCGACCAGCAATTCGGTCTGCGTGACTACTCGGTCACCACCGGTCACGCCACCGCCTACTGGCAGTCCGGCTGGCACGATGTGCTGGTCAAGGGCTCAGTGGGGCGCTATCTGGCCGGTGATGTCGGCGCGACGCTGGACCTGTCGCGCAGCTTCTCCAACGGGGTCAGCGTCGGCGCCTGGGCGACCCTGACCGATGCCGGCGATGACTACGGCGAGGGTAGCTTCGACAAGGGGCTCTACGTCAGCATCCCGCTGGATGCCTTCTTCACCACCTCCAGCAAGGGCAGCACCGGCTTTGCCTGGGCACCGCTGACCCGTGATGGTGGCGCACGCCTCAACCGCCGCTATCAGCTGTATGACATGACGCGCGATCGTGATCCCGAGACTTACTGGGAAGGCATCGACAAGGTCTACAAGTAATCCGTGCGTGAGTGTGTTTCACTGCCGGCTGAAGCGTGCCGATGTTGGCGCCTGACTCACTGTGGCTGACCCTGACCCGATGAATATTCCGATTACCGACGTCTCGCCGGCCACTGCCGGCGCTGCGACACCTGCCAAGCACGAGATCGCCTGCAGCAACTGCCAGGCCTGCTGCTGCCGGCTTGAGGTCATCCTGCTCACCGATACCGGCGTGCCGGACTACCTGATCGACGAGGATGAATGGGGCGGCGAAGTCATGCGCCGCCTCGACGATGGCTGGTGTGCCGCCGTCGACCGCGAGACGCTGATGTGCACCATCTACGACCGCCGCCCGCAGCTGTGCCGCGATTACGAGATGGGTAGCCCCGAATGCGAAGACGAGCGCCTGGAAAACGGCCTCGATCAGTAGGCCGCCTGCCAGCGCTCGTCCTGGTTGTTTCTCCCAAACACCCTGCCTGAGAGCGCCCTGCCTGATGTGCGATCAGGCAGTGGCGTCCGGCAGCGACGGGGCCGCCTCTTCAAGACTTGACTCGGGTGCCGTGCGCATGGCGCGCATATGCCCCTTCACCTCTACCTCGCGATGCCAGCTCAGCGCCTGCTCCAGACAATGTGGCGTATGGCCGCCACGCTGGCACGCCTCCTCGAAGTAGGCGCGCAGTGCAGGGCGATAGCTTGGGTCCGAGCAGTTCTCGATCACCTGCACCGCCCGCTCGCGTGGCGCCAGACCGCGCAGATCCGCCAGCCCATGCTCGGTGACCAGGATATCGACATCGTGCTCGGTGTGGTCCACGTGGCTGGCGAACGGCACCACGCTCGAGATATCACCGCCCTTGGCCAGTGACTTGGTGATGAACACCGACAGCTGGGCATTGCGCGCGAAATCGCCGGAACCGCCGATACCATTCATCATCCGCGTGCCGCAGACATGGGTGGAATTGACGTTGCCGTAGATATCGAATTCCAGCGCCGTATTGACCGCGATCACGCCGAGGCGCCGCACGATGCCCGGATGATTGGACAGCTCCTGCGGGCGCAGGATCAGGCGGTCACGATAGCGCTCGAGGTCCTTCCACAGCGTGCGGCCACGCTCCTCGGTGACCGTGATGGAGGAGCCGGAGGCGAAATCGAGCTTGCCGGCATCCAGCAGATCGAAGGTGGAATCCTGCAGCACCTCCGAGTACATGGTCAGGTGCTCGAAGGGCCCTTCCTTGAGACCACTCATCACCGCGTTGGCCATGCTGCCGATGCCCGCCTGCAGCGGCAGCAATGCCGGTGTCAGACGCCCCAGAGCGACTTCCTGCTTGAGCAGTTCGACCAGATGGCCCGCCATGCGCTGGGTGCCCTCATCCGGCGGCGTGCAGGTCGAGGGGCTGTCACTGCCGCGGGTCAGCACGATGGCGGCGATTCTGGCGGGATCCATCGGGATATACGGCGTGCCGATGCGCGAGTCCGGCGCGATCACTGGAATCGGCTGCCGGCTGGGGCGCATCTGCGGGATGTAGATGTCGTGCAGCCCTTCAAGCGCCGCCGGCGACTCGAGATTGAGCTCGATGATCACCTTGTCGGCGAGAATCGCATAGCTGGCCGAGTTGCCCACCGAGGTGGTCGGCACGATGCCGCCATCGGCGGTGATGGCGCTGGCCTCGATCACCGCGACATTCATGTCGCTCAGCTGATGATTGCGCAGCAGCTCCACCGTCTCGGACAGGTGCTGGTCCATGAACATGACTTCGCCGGCATTGATGGCACGCCGCAGCACCGGGTCGACCTGAAACGGCATGCGTCGCGCCAGCATGTGGGCATCCGCCATCTGGCCGTCGAGGTCATTGCCCAGCGAGGCACCGGTCATCAGCGTGATGGAGAACGGCTCGCGGCGCGCCTTCTCGACCAGCGCCAGCGGCAGAGCCTTGGCCTCCCCCGCCCGCGTGAAGCCACTCATGCCCACCGTCATGCCATCGTGAATCAATTCGGCGGCCTGGCTGGCGCTCATCTGGCGCGACTGCCAGTCAGGCCAGCGGCAGCGACGTGCGACCTCGGCGTGCTGCTCCGGGGTCAGCTCGCCGACCTCCATGCGCGCCAGCAACGAGAAGACCTCGCTTGATGCAACTGCTGCGGCAGGCGCGGCTGATGCCTCGGAAGCTGTGGAGGCTGACGCATGCTCTGCGGAGACCGCCTGGGCATGAGGCGTGACACTGGAGCGAGAACCGGATGAAGACACGACGGCAGAACCTCCTGATGGGCAAGACACCACGAAATGAGCAAACAAGGCGCTGGCAAGACGCTGACCAGACCCAGCATAGCCAAGCCTGAAATAGCCAGGGTTGTAATAAACAGGCCTGTAATAAACAGGTCTGTAATCACCTGGCGCTGGCTTTCAGCATCCCACGCAGTACGCCGCCCCCGCATCAGGCCTTGGTCGCAAGGCGGCGGCAGCGGCTGGAACCAGGCGGTGCACAAAGGGCGACGCCTCGCGCGGCGCAGATGGCGGCGGCGAGACACGAAAAAGCCCGCTCATGAAGAGCGGGCTTTCGGGAGGCGCAGATGATGACGCGAGGCGTTACACCATGCTGTCGAAGTCCATGTTGTCGAAGCTTTCCGGCGCATCGGCGTAGCCGTAGAGCGTGTTGCGACGCTGCAGGCGGAATTCGCCCAGCAGCTGCTCGTAGCGGCGCGGCACCTCGGCATTGTCACGTGTGACGATGTAGAGGTTCTCGTAGACGGCTTCGGTCAGCGGCATCTCGCGCACCTGACGTTGCCACGGCGAGGTCTCCAGCACCGTGCGCGAGACGACGGTGAAGCCAAGACCCCGCGCCACGGCGTCCAGCACCATGCCGATATCGTTGGTGAAGCCCTGCTGCGGGAAGTGGCTCATGGAGCGGAATTCACCGGCGAAGTTCTCACGCAACAAGGCACTGGCATTGTTGACGCCATCGGCGTAATTCATGAAGCCCAGCGCCATCAGCTCGTTGAGGCTGTTGCCGGCGAAGTCGGCGGGCACCACCAGGCACAGCGGCTCCTGATGCCACAGCTCGAAGTTCAGGTCCGGATGCTTGACCGGCTCGGTGACGATGCCCAGGTCGAAACGACCCGCCAGCACGTCCTGCACGATCTCGGAATTGAAGGCGAAGCTGTAGCTGACCGTCAGCCCCGGGTGCTGCTGCTGATAGCCCAGCGTGAACGGGTAGAACATCAGCCCGACGCTTGAGGGACTGGCCACGCGACATTCGCCGCTGTCCGGGGAGTCATCATCCAGCGAGTGCATGAACTGGGTGTGCTCGGCGAACAGCTTGATGGAGTAGTCATAGCAGCGACGCCCCGCTGCGGTCAGCGAGAACTTGCGTCCTTGGCGATTGAGCAGCGAGCGGCCCAGATACTGCTCCAGCTTGCGAATATGCTGGCTGACGCCGGGCTGGGTCATCTCCAGCTTGCGCGCGGTATGGGTAAAGCTGCCGGTCTCCACCAGTGTGATGAAGGTACGAAAATACTGGGCGTTGAACATGAAGGCACTGACCACTCACGAACGGGGGACGCGACTCGGCGCATCGTGTTGCCGGCGACGACCTGCATGACGCAACTGCCATGTCTGCACAGGTGCCACCGACCCGCAAAGCACATGATTCTACCAGAGCTGGCCGCCATGCGCAGCGCTGCGCCCCGCCACTCTCGCGTGTTAGCATCATGGACAATGCCAGCTGCCACCTTGGCTGCGTCTGCCGTGTTCAACGCCACGGCGACGCGCCAGGGCCCGGCGCTTTACCCCTGTCCTGGCCAATCTTCGGACTGGCCCGAAACACGAGATGCTCTAGATGTCTGATGCTCTGGCTGCACGCGGCGAAGCCATTCACAAGGCGCTGCTCGCCATGGAAAGCGACTGTGCCGAAAATGACCTGTTCCCGCTGGGGTACATGATTCCCCAGGTGGAACTGGTGCTGGAAAACGCCGATTACGATCCCGAGGATGTGGTCGCGGAAGACTTTGACGCCACCTTTGAAGAGTGGATGCAGCACGCCTTTGCCCAGGACAGCATGAGCGTGGACGACCGCGAGCGCATTGCTGAACTCTGGGCAGAAGCCCGGAAACGCGCCCAGACCACCGTGGGCGCCTGACACAAGGAAGACAGTCATGAATTCTGTCACCAGCGAAGCGACGACCTATTCACGTGATGCCAGCTCCATGCTGGTCTCGACCATCATCTCGCCGGAAGGCAGCCTGGAAGTGCTCTCCCAGGATGAGGTCAATCGCCTGCGCGATACCTCCTCCAACGGCTTGCATGACATCCTGCGCCGCTGTGCGCTGGCCGTGCTCAACTGCGGCAGCCAGACCGATGACAGCGTCGCGGTGCTCAACGCACACAAGAATTTCGAGATCGAGGTGCTGCAGCAGGACCGCGGCATTCGCCTCAAGCTCGACAATGCGCCCGGCGATGCCTTCGTCGACGGCAAGATGATCCGCGGCATTCGCGAGCATCTCTCCAGCGTGTTGCGTGACATCGTCTATGTGGCCAACGAGATCCAGAACACCCCGCGTTTCGATCTCACGACCACCGAAGGCACCACCAATGCGGTGTTCCATATCCTGCGCAACGCCGGGGCGCTGAAGTCCTCGCGTGAGCCGAGTCTGGTCACCTGCTGGGGCGGTCACTCCATCAACCGCGAGGAATACGAGTACACCAAGGACGTGGGTTACCACCTCGGCCTGCGTGACCTCGACATCTGCACCGGGTGTGGCCCGGGCGCCATGAAGGGCCCGATGAAGGGCGCCAACGTCGCGCACGCCAAGCAGCGTCGCACCGAAGGCCGCTATCTGGGCATCTCGGAGCCGGGCATCATCGCCGCCGAATCGCCCAACCCGATCGTCAATGAACTGATCATCATGCCGGACATCGAGAAGCGCCTTGAAGCCTTCGTGCGTACCGCACATGGCATCATCGTCTTCCCGGGCGGCGTGGGCACCGCCGAAGAGATTCTCTATCTGCTCGGCATTCTGCTGCACCCGGAAAACAGCGAGCTGCCGTTCCCGGTCATCTTCACCGGCCCGGCGTCCAGCGCCGAGTACTTCAAGCAGATCGACGAGTTCATCGCCTACACCCTGGGCGAGGAAGCGCGCTCGCGCTACACCATCATCATCGACAACCCGGTCGAGGTGGCACGCACCATGCGCGGTGGCATCGACGAGGTGGCGGAATTCCGTCGCCAGCATCAGGATGCCTTCTACTACAACTGGCGCCTGCATATCGCCCCGCACTTCCAGCAGCCCTTCGCGCCGACCCATGCCAACATGTCGGGCCTGGCGCTGCACCGCAACCAGCCGGTGCATGAACTGGCGGCCAACCTGCGTCGTGCCTTCTCGGGCATCGTCGCCGGCAACGTCAAGAAGGAAGGCATCGAGGAGATCGAGCGCGACGGCCCCTTCCGCCTGACCGCCGAAGCCGAGCTGATGGAGCGTCTCGACGCCCTGCTCACCTCCTTCGTCGCCCAGGGCCGCATGAAGCTGCCGGGCAGCGATTACGTGCCCTGCTACACCCTGTGCAAGTAACTGGCCCGGTGATGACACGCTGAGGCGTGTCGTCACCTCATCAGCCAGCACATGAGCGCCATCACAAGAACGCCCCGATCATCGCTGATCGGGGCGTTCTTGTTTATAGGGAAGATCTTGCTGACAGGACCTCAAGAACCGAGGCTCAGCCTTCCTCATCACGACGGCGCTGCATCCACATGCTGATCACATGCGCCAGCAGACCCAGCGTCAGGCCATCGACCAGCACCTCAAGCGCACCTTCCTGAGGGCGGTTGAGCATCGGCGCGGCAAAGTTGAACGCCGCCATCGCCGCCAGCCCCACCACCAGCCAGACCAGCAGACGACGCATCATCGTCGGCACCTTGGCCTTGGCGGTCTCTGACAGCTGGCGATAGATGTAGATACCCAGCGCGCTGACGGCGACGGCAAAGCCGACGATCAGCATCAGACGCGTATTCTCGCCGCTGATCAGGAAACGCGGAATATTGGCGACCATTACCACCGCCAGACCCGCCAGCACGGAGACGCGCTGCGGCGTCAGGTTGCGGGCACGCGGATGATCAGGATTCAGTTTCGGCATGTGAAGCAGTCTCGATGAAAGAACGGACAACAGAAGAGGCAGGCGGCGGGTCAGCCCACCGCCGCAGGATCAGGCCGTGGCCGGCAGGGTCGGAATCCAGCTCTCGACCCACGGCAGCGCCGCGTCGTCGGCCATGAAGGTTTCCATGGCGTCGATCTCGAGGCGCTCGCCGTGGCGCGTGGCGCCCAGGTCGGCCAGGCGCTCATCCAGATGACGCCCCGCGCCACAGTAGGTCTCGCCGTAGGAGCTGTCGCCCAGGGCGATCAGGCCATAACGCAGCCAATCCAGCGCCGGGGACTCAGCAGACAGCGCATTGAGGAAGCCGGTCAGATTGCCCGGCACATCGCCACTGCCGGTGGTGGAGGTGACGAACAGCGCCAGATCAGGGCGCGCGTCAGTCAGGTCGGCCAGTGTCGGCTGGTCGAGCACCTCGACCGTATAGCCGGCCTGCTCGAACAACGGCTGAACCTGCTCGGCCACATCCAGTGAACCGCCATACATCGTGCCGACAAAAATCTTCAGAAGCGCCATGCATCCTTCCTTATTCGAACGATCACCCGCCAGTGGCGGGAACGTGAGTGCAGTGCGAAGAGTCGCGCAGACGCTCTCCGACATTTGGTCGCGATGGTAGCACAGCCCGCCTGCGGGACGCAGGCGGGCCTGGTCCGATGAATCGATAGCACAGCCCGCCTGCGGGACGCAGGCGGGCCTGGTGCGATGAATCGCTAGCACAGCGTGGCCGCGGGACGCAGTCAGCAGGCGGGCCTGGTCCGATGAATCGATAGCACAGCGTGGCCGCGAGACGCAGGCAGCACTCAGCAGGAGCTGGCAGCCCCCTTCTGTGCGCCCCGCAAACAAAACAGCGCCACCGTGAAGAACACGATGGCGCTGCGAGGGTCTTGCCAGTGAAGCATCCTGCGTTGCGAGCCTGGATCACGATCGCTGGCGATGAAACCCTGTCAGGTGCGAACTTGCGGGCTCAGAGCCTTCTGATCAGAAGCGGTACGCCACTGACAGACGCACGTCACGCCCCGGGCTGGTGATGGCGCCCGTCGTGATGCCGCGACGATCGTTGGGTTCCAGGAAGTAGGTGTTCTGGTCGGTATATTCCTTGTCGAACAGGTTGTAGATACCGGCCGTCAGGGTCAGGTCCTGCATGTCACGCGGCACCCAGCTGGCGTAGACATCGTGCGTGGCGTAACCGGCGCGCTCGCTCTGATCATCCGGCAGGTCGGTGAGGCGCTCGTAGGCGGTCACGGTCCAGCCGATCGTCATCTGCGGGTCAACGAAGGTGTAGCGGTTGTCCAGGCTCCAGCGATCACCGGTCTGGTTGCCCAGGCCCATGTCGTCGACCACGGTCTCGCCCTGGTTGTCTTCCAGGTCCATGGTCAGGTAGCCCAGCGTCATGTCCCAGCCGCCGATGCCGTAGGTGGCACGCGCCTCGACACCCTTGCTGGTGACGATGCCTTCCATGTTGTAGATGGTGGTTTCGCTGCCGACGGTCTCATCGGTGATGTAGTTGTCGAAGTGGGTATCGAAGTAGGTGACTTCCAGGCCAGCGCGGTCACGCTGGGTGAGGAGGTCATTGCCCTTCCAGCGCGCGCCGACTTCGGTGCTGCGCGAAGTCTCGGCCTCGAGACCCGGCTCGACGGTCAGCGTCTCGCCGACACCGACGCCATCGTCGGCCAGGATGGCTTCACGCCCCTTGTTGCCGCGTACTGCCGTGGAGTAGCCGGTGAACAGCTCGACACCGCCGCCGACGCGCCAGTTGAGGCTCGCGTTCGGGCTGACATCGGTGTCATCCAGCGTCTCGCCATTGGCGTATTCGGTCTTGTAGTCATCGACACGCGCGCCGAAGGACAGGTCCACCGCGCCGAGCGTCATGCGGTGCTGGGCGTAGAGCGCGAGGTTACGGGCCTTCTCGTCGAAGCTGCCGGTGCTGGATTCGTCGTAGACATAATCGCTACCCAGCGTCAGACGGTTGTTCATGTCCTCGGGGCCGAAACGGAAGGTGTTGTTCAGATCACCGCCGTAGCTCTCGACATCGGCGTTCAGCTCAGCGCCGGTGGAGACGGTGGTGCGGTCCAGCTCGGTCTTGGTGTGGAAGACGTTGGTGTGCACGTCCACCAGACGCGAGCCCGGCTCATAGTCATAGTTGGCGGTATAGGTGTCGCGGCTCAGCTCGGTGTCGACCTTCTCGTTGTTGAACAGCTGACATTCCATGTTGGGACGCGTGCAGTAGATGCCGCTGTCCTCGTTGTGCTCGGCACTGATGCGCAGGCTGTGCGCGCCCTGGTCGAGCAGGCTGAACTTGCCGAAGTAGCTGCGCTGATGGCCGCCGGTACCTTCCTCTTCATCACCGCCGCCGGTGCGGTAGTCATCGCTGTTGCGTGCGCTGGTCGAGAACAGCAGGCCCGCGTTCGGCGCGACTTCACCGTAGACGGACAGCGTGCCCTTGACGGCATCTGCCGCGGACTCGGTGCTGCCCTTGACCATGCCGCCGAAGGTCTCACCCGGCTCGAGCAGGTCCTGGGCATCCTTGGTGACGAACTTGATGCTGCCGCCCAGGGCGTTGGGGCCGTTGTCCGCGGCGCCCGGTCCGGCCTGGACTTCAGCGCGCTTGAGCAGCTCCGGCTCGATGTTGAAGCTGGAGCTGTGGTGGAACAGATAGCCGTTCTGGCTGGCACCATCGACGCTGATGTTGAGGTTGGTGTCTTCCAGACCGCGCACGTAGATCATCTCGGATGAGGCGGTGGTGCCGCCGACGGTGACGGACGGCGTATCACGGAAGACATCCTTGAGATCATGCGCCTGATGCAGCGCGATCTCTTCGCTATCGATGACCGCGGTCGCGTTGAGGCGATCGTCCTCGATCTGCAGCGTGTCCATCTGCAGCGTCTCTGCATTGGCAGTACTGGCACACAGCAGCGCAATGGCTGCCACCAGCGGACGCGGAGTGAATGCAGTGGCGCGGGAAGCGCTGGCTGCCACGCACGGAGAGAGGCGATCGGTCATGAGCGGAGGGTTCCCAATATTAATAATAATAATGATTCTCTTTGCGAACGAGATAATGCACGCGTTTGCACATTTGCGTCATCAACACTTCCTGCAACGCCGCTCTGCAACTTCTGCAATCAGGCCGCGTCATTTCTCATCACTCACAGCGCCAGATTGTGCCTCAACTGCCAAAAACGGCCCGATTTGCACACTTTTTCACCCATGCAGCCACCAAATTCACTTTTTTATCACCTGTCTGTCATCAGATACGGAACCATCGCCAGCCACTGACGTCTTAGCCGACATGCCTCGACAAGTGCCTGGCCCACGCAAATTTCTCGCTTCACGGCAGAGTTTCATCCTGCGGAGATCGGATTTGCGCAATGCATGCGACTTTAGATGCAACACTACGAGCAGAGTGATATAGTTAGCGTGCTCAGATTAAGGGCGCTTGCTGTCACGCCAAGGCAGTGCCCTGTCATGGCTTCGCCCTGAGGATATCTGCAGCAGATGCAAGACCTGTCGCCGCGCGCTGAGGTGCTCGGCTGGCAGTGACGGTTGTTGATCGATGAGCGCGTCTTTGCCCGGGGCATCCCCCTGCGGCCTGAGGGGCACGGTCATCGACAGGCAATCCGTTGTGCAGCGACTGGCGCTGCAACGGGCCCGTTTGGCCCGAACAAGGTGGGTGTTTCCCTGACGGCACACCCCGACCCTCTGAACAACCGGACCTATTCGATGAGCGATATCGACGCCTACAACACCTTCCTGATGGTCGCAGACCTCGGCAGCCTGTCCCGCGCAGCAGAACGTCTGCGCCTGCCCAAGTCCACCGTCAGCCGTCGCCTCGACGCCCTTGAGGGCCGTTTCGGCACTCGCCTGGTCGAGCGTGGTCATCGTGGCATTCGCCTGTCAGAAGCCGGCGAGACCCTTTACCGTTACGCACGCTCGATGGCCAATCTCGATGATGAAGCGCACCGCGCCATCGAAGACCGCCAGTCAGACCTCACCGGTACCATCCGTATCCACGCCACGCCGTCGCTGGGTCGTCACTTCCTGGGTCACGCGCTGACCAGCTTCCTGTCGGAACACGAAGGCGTCGATATCAAGCTGAAGCTGTGGCACAACGGTCGCGAGATTCTCGAGAATCAGCCGCACCTGGTGATCGGCTTCCCGCATCTGGCCGGCAGCACCCACGTCTTCCGCCCGCTGACCCACTGGCATCAGGCGGCCTACGCGGCCTCTCACGTCGAGAACCCGGAAGAACTGCCGTGGGGCGAGCTGGAACCGCTGGTGTCCGGCACCTCCCTCTCGCGTCACCCGGAAGACCCGCGCCCGAATCACATCCAGTCCGATGACCTCGAAGTCCTCACCGACTACGTGGCCGATGGCCTGATTCGCGCCGTGCTGCCGACCGACTGGGTCAACACCCTCAGCGAGCGCAACGGCCAGTCCTTCAAGCGTCTGGAATGCAGCGAGATCCCGCCGGTCGAGATCGGCATGCTGCTGCCGCGTGGCCCGATCCCGACCCGTGTGCGCATGCTCGCCGACTGGCTCGCCCGCGAAATCGGCAAGTCAGAGCCGGAGCGCGTCACCGCCAAGGCCGCCCGCCGCACCGTCAGCGAAGCCGCCACCACTGCCGGTTGATTCAAGCTTTGCAACGCTGGCTCTCACTCTCGCGGTGAGCTGAATCAGCGCGGCACGCAGCAAAAAGGCCAGCCCTCAGGGGCTGGCCTTTTGCGTTCTGGCTTGTCATGTTTAGCATGTACTGAATCAACGACAGGCAGGGCTCCTCATGTGGCAACGCGACGTCATAATGAGACATTAGAAATTACAATCATTCTGCAAACAACAAATAACGCCAATGCACCAATTCAGCAACCAACACTCAAAACAACCCCACACCATTGACTTACTTAACCCAGAAAAATAATTTATAAAATCTAGTTTATACTTCCAAGTGAAATTTCTTGTAATTTCTGCCTACGATCACCAATAATTTCTTGTGGGTTTTTACGAAACGATCCTTGCTCAAGAATTACCTTTAAATTTCTTGAGTAAAATGAACACTGCGATGCATAAATATACTCCGAATGCTCAATAAAGCTTTTAGTTCTTTGAACTGCATTTTCCACTGTACCAAAAACTTCGTCACTAGTACCCTCGATACGTCCAGTCCCTATAAGATTACCAATAAAGTAACGATCGTGACCACTGCTACTGATAGAATTATAAAGATCTAAAAAGGTTTCGAGCACTAGAATGATTTTGCCCTTGCTAACGGACTTAGTTCGCTCTGCTTTGCGATAAGACTCTTCAACTCTAATTCCAATACTTTTGAGTTCCGAATCTGCTGTATATAGTTTTTTAAAAATACTCATAGCTGCACCCTTTAACTATTAATAGATTCTATTTGCCGCACCACCCGGATTTTTCACCTGCAATAAACTGAGCTTAACTATTCAGCTAAAAACATACTTTTACTAAGTGACGTTATGCTTGGCATAAAATCAAATTAGCTAGTTTAACTTAGGCTAATACATGAAAAAAAACATGTCAACTTTTATTTTATGACTTGATATTAATAAATAGTACAAAATAAACTCCCCATTAACTACTGAGCCCCAACATCTAGAAGCTGGACTTTTATGCTCTGGCTTGCCATGTTTAGCATGTACTGAATCTATGATAGGCAGGGCTTCTCATGTGGCAACGCGACACTCTCACCCTCTCCGCCCGCAAGCGCGGTTTTCACCTCATCAGTGACGAGGTGGAGCAGGCATTGGCCGAAATGCCACCGGTCAGTGTCGGCCTGCTGCATGTGCAGCTGCTGCACACCTCCGCCTCGCTGACGCTCAACGAGAACGCCGACCCCGACGTACGCCACGACATGGACGCCTTCCTGCGCCGTCTGGTGCCCGGCAATCTGCCCTACTTCCGCCACACACTGGAAGGCGATGACGACATGCCCGCCCACGTACTCGCCAGCCTGCTCGGTACCCAACTCACGCTGCCTGTCGAAGCCCGCCGCGGCGTCAACCGCCTCGCCCTCGGCACCTGGCAAGGCATCTGGTTGGGTGAACACCGCGACCATGGCGGTAGCCGCAGGCTGTGTCTGACGCTAAGTGGTCAAAGTAATTCTGATTAATACAAAAATCCAAAACGACAATAATTTATACTACAAAAACGGGTACTATATGACCAATGATCAATATCTAAACTTATTACTCCTTAAGTATGCTGTAGACGAAAATGCCGCAAAGCTGGCTAGCCAAAGAGTAATGCCGCTAATAAACCAATGGGGTAACGAAAATATAGTTAAGACAGTTTACTCTGGCTCTATAGCTAAGGGCACCGCAATAAACTTGGGTACTGACGCTGACATCTTTATTTCTTTATCTTCTAAAACACCTGGAACGTTACAAACAATATACAACAGCTTATATGACACTTTAAACCGTGCAGGGTATAGAGCAAGAATTCAAAATGTTTCAATCGGAGTAAAGATCAACAACCAAAAAATAGATATAGTACCAGCTCGCAGACACGACCAATACACCAACGATCACAGTTTGTACAAAAGCAAAACAAAAACTTGGACGAAAACCGATATATAAAAACATATCAACAGCGTTATAGGCAGCAATAGAACGAACGAAATAAAACTAATGAAGATTTGGCGTGAGCGACATAATCTAGATTTCCCTTCATTCTACCTAGAGCTCGTCACTATAAATGCCCTAAAGCACTCTAGAAATGATAGCATTACTATAAGCTTCTTTAAAACCCTAAGCTTTATCGCTGAACACATTAAAAACAAAAAATATGTAGACCCAGCCAATACCAATAATATAATTTCGGATGAATTGAGCAATAAAGAGAAATCTCTAATTTGCAACCAAGCACAATTATCCTTTAAGCAACAGACCTTAGACAGGATTATTTGGTAATATGAACAAAGCCAAGACAAGCTCAAAGGTAGACGGGAGCAGTTTTTTAAAATCGTCTTTTTCAATGGAGCAGGAAACATTACAACTAAAACTAGAACTGTCTTCAACTTCTATAACGCACAATGGTGTTCTAGGCGACGTTAATGAAAAACATTTTATTGAAATGTTATCTCGCTACTTGCCAAACAGATACGCTGTGGATAGCGCCATAATAATCGATTCCAATGGACAAACCAGCGACCAAATAGACATTGTAATATACGACAACCAGTATACTCCTACACTTTTAGATCAGCAAAATCACAGATTTATACCTGCAGAAGCAGTTTATGCAGCAATAGAGGTTAAACCGGAGATAAACAAAGAATACATAGAGTACGCAAAACAAAAAGCCTATTCAATAAGAAAACTAGAGCGCACTAGCGTATCAATTATACATGCAGGTGGCACCTACCCCCCAAAAGAACACAAAAAATTATATGCGGGATTGCAGCTTCAAGAATAGGATGGAAGGAAGGGTTTCACAGCACTAGCTTCAAGACAGCTATCGAATCTCCCGACGCCAGTGTCCCCTTAGACTTCGGCCTAGCCCTAGACCATGGCTCCTTCGATTACTTTTCAGATAAAATCAATATATGCAAGACTGACAACTCACTGGCATATTTTATATTTAGACTACTCATGAAGTTACAAAACATTGGCACGGTACCGGCTGTAGATTGGGACGCATACGCAAAGAACATATACAAGTAAAGAGCCTTCTTGAAAATCACCAAAGCAATCATGTTGCACTATAGAAATCATCATACTATTTAAGCCGCGAGTGATCGCGGCCTTTTTTGTTGTCAGGAGCTACTGAAACACGGGCTTATCGCGTCGAGTCCTCGTCCCCTACCGTGCCGCCCATCGGGTCGATGGCTTTGCTGGAGGGGTATTTGTAGGAGGCGAAGCGCACGGCGAGTACCGAGAGGGCGAGGAAGAAGATGCCGCCGCAGAGGTAGAGCAGGCCGATATCGGGGGCCTTGTGGTGGGGGACATCGCCGATGAGGTAGCGCGTCAGCGCGGTGATGGCGATGTAGAGCAGAAAGCGGATCGGCAGGTGGTTGGTCTTGAAGTAGATACCGACCATCGCGCCGAGCTCGAGATAGATGAACAGCAGCAGGATGTCATCGACGCTGGCCGAGCCCTTGGCGAACATCTCGAAGAAGGCCGATACCGAGGCGATGGCAATCGCGCCGCCGATGGCGAACAGGCCGAGATAGTGAAAGCCTTCGACCAGGAAGTTGCCGATCGAGTTGGCTTGCTTGTGCATGCGCTCCCGATGCTTGTCTAACCTGTTCATGCCGCGTGTCCTCAGACAGAGATGATGGAAAGAGACTGCAATATCGGTGCCGCGGTCGTGATGAAGGCAAGTTTGGGCCACCGGGCCCGCGCAGGCGCTGCCCTACCAGCCGAGCGTCTGCTTGACGAAGGGAATGGTCAGCTTGCGCTGGGCGGAGAGCGAGGCGTTGTCGAGTTCGCTCATCGCCGCGAACAGGCCCGGCAGGCTGCGCGGCCCGCGATGCAGGATGTAGCGGGCGACTTCGTCGGGCAGTGCAAGGCCGTGGTCACGTGCACGCAATTTGAGCGCTTCGAGGCGCTGGGCGTCATCCAGCCCCGAGAGGTGGAAGGTGACACCCCAGGAGAGCCGCGAGGCGAGATCCGGCAGGATGACGGGCAGCAGACGCGGTGCGCAGCTGGCGCTGACCAGCAGATGCCGCCCGCCGTCACGCAGGCGGTTGTAGAGGTGGAACAACGCCTCTTCCCAGCGCTGACGACCGATCACCACATCGAGATCATCAATGGCGACCAGGTCCATCTCATCCAGCCCTTCGAGCATATGCGGCGGAAAGTGGCCCAGCTCATTGAGCGGCAGATAGAAGGCACGCTTGCCCTGCTCGCCCGCCAGATGACAGGCCGCCTGCAACAGGTGGCTACGCCCACTCTGCTCGCCGCCCCACAGATAGACGAAGGGCTCCCCGCCGTCGGCAAGCTGCCCCTTGAGGGCCTCCGCCAGCGAGGTCGAGGTGAAGTGGTAGTTGTCGAAGGTCGCGGCGTCACGTACCCCGACGCCGAGTGCCATCTGTCCCTGAGTCATTGCCATCCGTCATGCTGATTGTTGTTGCCGTGATCTCGTCTCTCGATCACTGGGTATCCTCTGCCGCCGGCGGCGCTGACTGATCGGCAGCCACCGCGGGGCGAGAATCACGCTGTTGGTCATATAAAGTACTGTTTTTATAGCGATCATGCAGATAACGCAAGAGCACCATGATCACGGCCGCCACCGGCAGGGCCAATAGAATGCCGGTAAAGCCGAACAGCTGGCCGCCCGCCATCACCGCGAAGATGACCGCGACCGGATGCAGGCCGATCTTGTCGCCCAGCAGCAGCGGCTGCAGCACCACGCCTTCCAGCAGCTGGCCGAGCGCGAAGACCCCACCGACCGCCAGCAGCGCCCACCACTCGCCGAACTGGAAGAAGGCCACCGTGGCCGCGATCAGGATACCGACGATGACGCCCAGATACGGCACGATGCTGGCAAGCCCCGCCACCAGGCCGATCAACAGCGCGAACTTGAGCCCGATGATCGCCAGGCCAATGGCGTAGACGATGCCCAGACTCAGCATCACCAGCAGCTGCCCGCGCAGGAAGGCGCCCAGCACCTCATCACAGTCATGTGCCAGACGCGTGGCGGTAGGCTCCATATGGCGCGGCAGCAGGCCCTGCAGCTTCTCCTTCATGCGGTCCCAGTCGAGTAGCAGATAGAAGGTGACGACGGGAATCAGCGCCAGATTGCCCAGCCAGATGGCCATCGCCAGCCCGGACTTGGAGACGGTGCCCAGCAGCGCGGCGGCGAAGGTGCCGGTCTCTTTCCAGTTGCCCAGCAGCAGCGAGCGGACCTGATCGAAGTCGGCGCTGAAATCCAGCCCGGTGAACGACTGGATTTCCGGCAGCACCGTCTCGCGTATCCAGTTGAAGACTACCGGCATGAAGCTGATCAACTGCGCCAGCTGACGCCCGAGCAGCGGCACCAGCACCAGCAGTGCGATCAACAGCACCACCGAGAGCACGCTGAACACCAGCGTGACCGCCAGATGGCGCGACAGGCCCTTGTCTTCCAGCCAGTCGGCCAGCGGGTCACCCAGATAGGCGAGAATCATGCCGATGAAGAACGGCATCAGAATCGGTTCGAGCATCACCAACAGGCCGAGGAAGGCCACGCCTGCGGCCAGCAACCACCATTTACGCTGCATCTTCACTCCTTGAGACAAGCCGTGGGGCACTCGTGACGGCTGACTGCCGACGGCGCACGCATCACCCATTGTTGCCTGTCGCCGAGTCACCCACAAGACACGCGCCGCTCACGCGTCTGACATTGCCTCCCCCGGCGCCACCCAAGGTGCGACAAGGCCTGCCATGACTGGCGTGGCGGCCTTTTCACATTTTGATGCGGTTTTGTGAATCGGCACAGTGTCAGCCGCGAAGCGCAATGCTACAATGGCCGCCTTTCTTTTCCCGCGATCGATCGTGTCTCACCGCCCAGGCCGCACCGACAGGAACCTCACATGACGCAACGCCCCCAGGACTCCTCGCCCAGCAAGACTTCCTTGAGCTACAAGGATGCAGGTGTCGATATCGATGCAGGCAACGCCCTCGTCGAACGCATCAAGGGTGTCGCCAAGCGCACTCACCGCCCGGAAGTGATGGGTGGTCTGGGTGGCTTCGGCGCCCTGTGCGAACTGCCGGCAGGCTACCGCCAGCCCGTGCTGGTCACCGGCACCGATGGCGTGGGCACCAAGCTGCGCCTGGCCATGGACCTCAACCGTCACGACACCATCGGCATCGATCTGGTCGCCATGTGCGTCAATGATCTGGTGGTCGCTGGCGCCGAGCCGCTGCAGTTCCTCGATTACTACGCCACCGGCAAGCTCGACATCGACATCGCCGCTGACGTCGTCACCGGTATCGGCGAAGGCTGCCTGCAGTCCGGCTGCGCGCTGGTCGGCGGCGAGACCGCTGAAATGCCGGGCATGTACGAAGGCAGCGACTACGACCTGGCCGGCTTCTGCGTCGGTGTGGTCGAGAAGTCCGAGATCCTCGACGGCAAGAAGGTCGGCGCAGGCGACGTGATTCTGGGTCTGGCCTCCTCCGGCCCGCACTCCAACGGCTACTCACTGATCCGCAAGATTCTCGAAGTCGCCGATGCCTCTCTGCTGGAGCAGGAAATCGACGGCCAGCCGCTGGCTGACGCCCTGATGGCGCCGACGCGCATCTACGTCAAGCCGCTGCTGTCGCTGCTCAAGGAAAGCGGCCTGTCCGTGCACGCCATGTCCCACATCACCGGTGGCGGCCTGCTCGAGAACATCCCGCGCGTGCTGCCGGAAGACTGCACCGCCGAGATCGACGTCGCCAGCTGGAAGCGTCCGGCGGTCTTCGACTGGCTGCAGCAGCAGGGCAACGTCGAAGAACACGAGATGCACCGCGTGCTGAACTGCGGTGTCGGCATGGTCGTGGTCGTCGCTGAATCCGACGCCACCGCCGCGCGCGCTCACCTGGAAGCCCAGGGCGAGACCGTCTTCACCCTCGGCAGCATCCGCGCCCGCAACGGCATGGAAGAGCAGGTCCAGCTGGAGAATCTGTCCGCATGATCGAACCGAATACCAACGCCTCCAACGGTGACACTCTCGGCGGCTTCGGCAACGGTTTCGAGGCAGACGATGCGCCGGTTCGCCCGCGCGTCGTGGTATTGATTTCCGGCAGCGGCAGCAATCTGCAGGCGCTGCTGGAAGCGCAGGAACACGACGAGCTGGGCGGCGACGTGGTCGCGGTCATCTCCAACAAGGCCGATGCCTACGGTCTGGTGCGTGCGCGTGACGCCGGCGTCGATGCCGTGGCGCTGCCGCATGAGGAGTATGAGTCCCGCGAGCATTATGACGCCGCGCTGATCAAGGTGATCGAGCGTCATGAACCGGACCTCATCGTGCTGGCCGGCTTCATGCGCATCCTGTCGCCGCTGTTCGTGCAGTACTTCTTCGGGCGTCTGATGAACATTCACCCGTCACTGCTGCCGGCCTGGCCGGGGCTTGATACCCATCGCAAGGTATTGGAAGCCGGCGAGAAGGAACACGGCGCCAGCGTGCACTTCGTCACCGAGGAGCTCGACGGTGGTCCGGTCGCGATCCAGGCCGTCGCCAACGTGCTGGAAGGCGATGATGAAGCCAGCCTCAAGGAGCGCGTGCACACGCGTGAGCACCTGATCTACCCGATCGCGGTGCGCTGGTTCCTCGAAGGCCGCCTGAAGCTCGACGGTGAAGTGGCCAAGCTCGACGGCCACAACCTGCCGGTGGGTGGCCTGCGCCTCTCCCACGCCGATGTGGAAGAAGAGCTCAGCGATGAGCTGCCGGAAGGCGAAGAAGACTGATCAGTGACGCTGCCTTGCTGGCAAGGCTAACTGAGCTGATAGCAAGCTGATAGCAAGTTGATGGCGCGCTGACAGCGAACTGAAAACAGAAGACCCCGCGACATGCCGATGTCGCGGGGTCTTCTTATTTCTACTGATTCACTTCTCTCTCGGCGGCTTTCGCTTTCAGAAGGTGTAACTCACCCCCACCTCCCCGCGCGCCGTCACCTCATCCCAGGTCTCGATGCCGGCGCCCAGATGCAGCATGGCATTGCGGCCCAGCTGCATGCGCCAGCCACCGTCGACACGCAGGTAGTTGTCGCTGCCGCGATCCAAATCCTCGGCGCGGTAGGCATTGGTCGGCAGGCTCGCCAGACGCACCTCGGCGCTGTCGGCGTCATCATCCAGACGCTTGCCGTAGGCCAGCTCACCGTAGAGGCCGAAACCCTCCGCGATGGCGCGGTCGGCCATGAAGCCAGCCTCGACCCGGCGATCGCGCAGCGTCTGATCCGAGACGCTCAGGGCGTTGGCGGCGGAGCCGGATTCGGTGTAGCCATCGATGTCGGACTCGGTGTGGCGGTAGGCCACGAAGGGCGCGTTGTACCACAGCGAATCGGCAGCGGTGAAGCGATAATCGAGCCGCGCCTCGGCGCTGAAGCCATCGCCATCGGTCTCACCGGACAGGGTGCGCGATGACTGGCCCAGCGCGACATGGCGGTCGAGGTCGTAATCGAAGTCGCCGTAGCTGGCCACCGCCTGGACGCCAAACCTGCCCAGCTGCTGACGCGCGAACAGGCTGAACACCTGCCCTTCCAGCTCCAGCTCGCTGCCATCATCGACATCGAAGTCCGCAGTGCGCTGACTGACCGCAACACCGCCCCAGGCCTGGCCGAGCGCGTTGTCCAGCGGCAGCATCACGCCGACACCCGCTCCGCGCTGCTCGCTGTCAAAGCCCTGCTGGCCAGTGGAAGTCTCGCCATCACCGGTGCCACCACTGGCCGAGCCGATGGCGAACACGCGCACGCCCTCCCCGGCGCGTCTGTCCTGCGCACCGGGACGCAATTCATCGCCGAGGCTGCGCTGACTGGCATTGAGCGCGCCCGTGCCCAGCTGCGGCGCCAGCCCCAGCACCGAGGGCGCGGCGAGCATCGCATAGGCGTAGTTGGCCAGAATCTCCTGACCAGCGGTGGTCGGGTGCACGCCATCATTGAACAGCAGCTTGTCAGGGTCTTCTTGTACTCCCCCTAGTTCATAAACAGATTCATCGCAGTCTCCTGAAAAGCAGACTTTGGTCAATGACACGTCACTGGCGAAGCCGAACTCGGCCGGCGAGGCCAATACCTCTTCGAAAATGCCGACGGTATCCAGACGGATGATGTTGACCTCACCATCCAGCGCCGCCAGTCGCGCGCCCAGCGCATCATTGAAGACGTCTACCAGCGCAGAGGTCCCCGCCGCCTGCGCCGCGCCCGCTGACTGGCCGGCCGGAGTGCTGCCGACATCCGGCAGATTGGAAACCATGATGGTGGTGGCACCCGCCGCTGCCAGCGCCTCCACCGCGGAGGCCAGATTGCCGGCGGAGGCGACCGCCGTGGCCGGCGAGGTGATCACGCCCTGCAGGAAGTCGTTGCCACCGCCATTGACGTAATAGAGGGCGTCCGGGTCAGCACTGCCGCCGGTGCTGACCAGATAGCCGTCCTCGCCCCTGAGCACCGTGCCAGCGCCGGTGCTGCCCGGCGGGATGACCACCTCGGAGCCATCCTCATCTGTCACCGAGGCCAGAATCTGCGCCGTGGTATAGCCGCCCACCGCGTAGTTGGTGCCGTCACTGAAGCCGGCCAGCTGATAGATCACCGAGGTGGAAGGCTCTGCCGCCAGCCCCAGTTCCGTGGCCAGCAACTGGGTCGAGACGCTGCCATAGGCCGAGTTCTCATAATCCGGGCCGCTGCGGTTGGTGAAACGCAGACTATTGAGGCCGCCCAGGGTGGTATCGGGGAACTGGCCGGAATCGCTCAGACTGTCGCCGAAGAGATAGAGATTGGAATAGGCCTGCGCGGGAGTCGCCAGCAAGGTGGTGCTGATGGCGAGGGCGAGACCGCTGAGGGTAAAACGTCGGGCCAGACCGCTGGCCGGAGGGAATACAGCGCGATGTGAACGCGATGGCATGGCGTGCCCCTTGCTTGTGGGAGGTATCCGTCCTGCAGCCACTCTGGGGGTGGCCTATAGACAAGCATAGGCAATAAAACGAGTGATTGAATCACATGTTTTGTTCAACTTCAGGCTAAGACTCAGCGCCTTGCGAGCATGTCACGTTCTCGCTACCTGCCACCGGCGTTTCTCTTGCCACCGCCGTCTCTTTCTTGCCACCGTCGGCACACATCACCACGAGCAGGCACAAGCAGGCACAAAAAAGCGCCTCCCGAAGGAGGCGCTCCTGGCTTGCCACACTCTTGTCTTGCCGCGTGCGGGTCACTCGCGTGAACGCAATACCCAGGCGCGCAGCAAGAGGTATCAGGTACGCGGCAGTGTCACGCCACGTTGGCCCTGATACTTGCCGCCGCGATCCTTGTAGCTGGTCTCACAGACTTCATCGGACTCGAGGAACAGCATCTGCGCCACGCCTTCGTTGGCGTAGATACGCGCCGGCAGGTTGGTGGTGTTGGAGAACTCGAGGGTGACGTGGCCTTCCCACTCCGGCTCCAGCGGCGTCACGTTGACGATGATGCCGCAACGCGCGTAGGTGGACTTGCCCAGGCAGATGGTCAGCACGTTACGCGGAATGCGGAAGTACTCGATGGTACGGGCCAGTGCGAAGGAGTTGGGCGGAATCACGCAGGAGTCGCCCTTCACGTCCACGAAGCTCTTCTCGTCGAAGTGCTTGGGGTCCACCGTCGCCGAATGGATGTTGGTGAAGACCTTGAACTCATCCGAGCAGCGCACATCGTAGCCGTAGCTGGAGGTGCCGTAGGAAATCACACGGCGCTCATCGTGAAAGCGCACCTGATCGGGCTCAAAGGGTTCGATCATGTCGTGGCTTTCGGCCATGCGACGGATCCACTTGTCGGATTTGATGCTCATCGAGCGTACCTGACTGACTGATGGGGAGAGACGCGTGAGCGCCATGAAACGCGGGCCAGCATGATACCGGCCCGCTGTGTCGCTGGAAACCTCGGCACGCGCGGCTTGCGCCTGGCGCGTCGGGCTCAGCTGAAGCTGATGCTCGGGCCTTCATCCGCACCGGCACTTTCCAGTGACTCGGAGACCTGACGCGCGATGGCACGGAAGCTCGCGGCCACTTCGCCGTCCGGCTCCGCGATCACGCTCGGGCGACCGCCATCGGCATTCTCGCGAATGCTCAGGGTCAGCGGCAGCTGGCCCAGCAGGCGAGTCTGGTACTCATCGGCGATACGCTCACCACCACCCGCGCCGAAGACCGCTTCACTGTGGCCACACTGGCTGCAGGTGTGAGTGCTCATGTTCTCGACCACGCCCAGCACCGGCACCTTGACCTTGCGGAACATCTCGATGCCCTTCTGGGCATCCAGCAGTGCGATGTCCTGCGGCGTGGTGACGATGACGGCACCGGAGACCGGCACCTTCTGCGACAGGGTCAGCTGGATGTCACCGGTGCCCGGCGGCATGTCGATCAGCAGCACGTCAAGCTCGCCCCAGGCGGTCTGGTTGAGCAGCTGCTGGAAGGCACCGGCGACCATCGGGCCACGCCAGACCATCGGGTCCTTCACGTCGACCAGATAGGCCATCGACATGGTCTTGATGCCATGCGCCTCGATGGGGCTGAAGACCTGCTCACCGGCCATCTCCGGACGCTGGCCGGTCGGCACGCCGAACATCTGCGCCTGACTCGGACCATAGATGTCGGCGTCCAGCAGGCCGACCTTGAGACCTTCCGCCGCCAATGCCAGCGCCAGATTGGCGGTGACGGTGGACTTGCCGACGCCCCCCTTGCCGGAAGCGACCGCGACAATGTGCTTGATACCTTCCATACCTTGAAACTCCTGTGACGGCCTGCGCGGCGCGATGAATGTGGCGCGCAGGCGTCTGAACTGTCAGCGAAAAAAGCCGTGGAACACGATGGGCACAGTATGCCTGCCACCGCTACACGGGCCAAGCCGATGAAGCATGTCCATGGAAGCCATGCCTCAGGAAGCCATGGCCCTGGGCGCAAATCAGAAGCGCACGTCTCAGAAGCGCACGTCGACCGGCAGGAAGCGCCACTCGCCCGGCGCCATGCGGCCGAGCAGAATCGCGCCCAGACGCAGACGACGCACCTCGATGACCTTGAGGCCCTGCTCCTCGACCGCGCCGCGGATACCGCCCACCGGCACCCGCTTCATGGCGATGCGCAGGCGGGTGTCGCTCTGCCAGCTGATGCTGACCTTGGGCTTGCGGCCGCGGATGTCGGCGCACAGCGCGAAGCCGATACGCTTGAGGCCTTCGTCATCCAGTGTTCCTTCCACCTCGACGACGTATTCCTGCTCCAGCTGGTCGAGGTCATCGCCCAGCTTGCGGATCACGCCACGGTTCTGTGACCACACCGCGAGACCGGATTCATCTTCGCCGAGCTCGGCCAGCGGCTGCTGGGACAGGAAATGCACCTTGAGCCAGTCGGCACCGCTGTTGTCGAGCGCACTGCGCGGCGCGCCGTCACGCAGGCTCAGCGGGTCCGGCAGCGGCGTGCCCGGCGGCTGATACCAGACCAGGGTCAGCGGCTCGATGGGTGCCATGCTGGCGCCTTCATCGACGGTGACTTCCTCATCGGTGACCTTGAAGAAAGGCGCTTCCACGATCTCGCCCGCGACACGTACCACCCCCTTGGCGATGAGATGCTCGGCCTCACGGCGCGAGATGCCCTGCTGATGGGCCAGAAACTTGGAAAGACGGACGGGTTCGGTCATGGGGACTCTCGAGGCAGCGACGCAGGCAACAGGCAGAGCAGCAGCACGCAGAAGCGCAGATAAAAAAGAAGTGGGACAGCCTGACAGGGTCATCAAGGCTAGCCCGCCATGATAACGGCATGCGCCGAGGATGGCACGGACGAGACGCGCTGAAGATGCTAGGCTGCGTGGCCAGAAATCGGCGCAGTGCGCTTCAGCAGATCATTTGATGCTCATCACAAGATCCTTCGACGCTCTCCGCCAGCTCATCTGATCCACTACGCTTGGTCATCCGCCCCTCTGGCGCAAGCGATCTGGCTACCTCTGGCACGCCTGATCATGCGCTGGCAGGCACGATGCGCTACCCGCGCCATCGTCATCACTACGCAACCGCGTGGTGACAGTTGCGGAACCCTTTGCGCGGCAAAGCGTCAGAGTTGCGTTGAAGCTCACTCTGGGCCATACAAGGTCAGGGTCAGGCAAACTGATGCGCTTGCGCGTCGACTGTCGCTACCGAGGAAGCCGGTGGCCAACGCTTCAGTCTCCGTCAGTGACTCGCCAACCGAAGGTGTGCGATCAACCCGGATTGACCCTGCGCGCCATCCCGCCTTGCTGCGCTTCCCAGGCCACGTTCACAGGTATCTTGCATGCGTTTATCTCCCACATCGCGCCGCCCACTGACTCACACTCGGCGCTACGCCATCAGCAGTGCACGCACGCTTCGTCATCTGGTACTGATCTTCGGCCTGACGCTGGCCGCGGGTTGTTCCGCGCCGCACGCCTCGGACGCGTCTGCCGCACCGACCACCGCGGCCAAGGCAGCCGTCAAGGCCGAACGGCTGGAAAGCCTGCTGGTGCAAGGCGAAAGCGATGTGCCCGAGAGCCTGCTGCTCAGCAAGGCTGGCGCCAAGGCGATAGACCCCAACGGCCAGCGTCCGGTGGACGACCCGCTGACCTGCCTGGCGCGCGCCGCCTACTGGGAAGCCAAGGGCGAAGGCAGAAGCGGCATGCAGGGCATCGTCAATGTGGTGATCAATCGCGCCGCCGACCCCCGCTTCCCCGATAGCCTGTGCGGCGTGGTCAAGCAGGGTGGCGAAAGCGGCAGCTGCCAGTTCTCCTGGTGGTGTGACGGTCGCTCCGACCGCATTCGCGAACCCGCCGCCTACGCCGAAGCACGCGACGTGGCCCGTCAGGCGCTCAACCATCAGCTGGAAGACGTCACCGACGGCGCCCTCTACTTCCACGCCCGCTACGCCACGCCCTACTGGGCCAAGCGCTTCGTGCGCACCGCGCGCATCGGTCAGCACCTGTTCTATCGCAACTGACTCACCCTCTCACCAGGGCATGACGGGTAGAACCATCACCAGCAAGTTGCCTGACATGCCGCACGCCAGCGCCATGTCGCGTACAAGACCGTGACGGGAAGACCGTACAGGAAACAGACAAACCAGAAGGCCCCTGATGATTCACTCATCAGGGACCTTCTGGGTCATATCATCACTCAATCTTCAGAAATGGGCCGAGTCCGACTACTTCGCTACCACTGTCTTCAGATACTGCCCTATCTCGGAATGGTGCAGGATGGACGAGACCGGCAAGATGTCGTTGGCGGGCCCCCATGCAAAGACGTTGACTGGCGTATGGGTGTGCGTACCAGTTCCCCAGACGGTGTTTTGCTGTGTCGCCAATGCCCGCGCCAGCAGGTTGCCGCGATCGTTATAGGGGAAGAAGGCGTCGAAGTCGTGAACTGCCGGCACCTCGCTGACCCCGAGGTAACTATGTCCATCCACATGATAGGGGTTGAGCTTGTTGACCAGTACTTCAGCTGCCTGGGCTTCGGTAATCTGGAAGTCACTATTGCCATTGACAGCGGCCATCAAGCGCGCCGGTGTGCGCTCACCTTGCGGTAGTGCCTCGAAATCACTGAGCAGCTCGTAATAGGTCTGCTTCTGCTCATAGAGACTGTCCAGAATCGAGAAGTCACCAAAATTGAAATTGGGTGCGTAATCCTGATCTGCGAATGCAGGGCCTGATTTCTTCTGCGCTGCCGGTAAATTGGCGCTGGAATAACTGAAGCCGAATGCCCCCGTCTCATGGTCGGCCGTTACCAGGATTATTGTATCGTCTCGCTCTCGCGCCCAGTCATAGACACCTTGCACGGCCTCATCGAACTTGATCAGCTCATTGAGCATGGTGCCCGCATCATTGGAATGCGCGGCCCAGTCGATCTGGCCACCCTCGACCATCAAAAAGAAACCATCATCATCCTGTTCCAGCATTGACAGTGCTTTCTGGGTCATCTCATGCAGGGTCGGCTGCTGACGCTGTGGGTCATCATGGCTATCTCGATAGCTGATACCATCCGCCATACCCGAGTTGGCGAATAGCCCCAATACCTTGGTGCCATTGAGTGCGGCCATCTGATCACGCGTAAAGGCTAGCCCATAGCCTTGATCTGCAGCTTCCTGGAGCAGATTTCGTTCATCCTTGCGCTTGGAAGTTGGCGACCAGGCACCTTGCATCAGCGTCTCGACACTGCCCGCGCTTTCCCCCGGCTCACTGACGGACTGTGGCACGAAGTGACGCAACCCTCCCGACAGCATGACATCCGGCCCGGTCATGAGCATGTCTTCGGCAATGGCATTTTCCAGTGAACGATGCGGCTGGTGGGCGGCGAAGGCCGCCGGAGTCGCGTGGGTCAGGCGCGTATCGGACACCAATCCGGTGGCCTTGCCGACTCGTTTGGCAAGCTCGAGGACGGTTTCCACCCGATTACCCTCTGAATCTATGCCGATCACCTCGCCCCCGGTGAAGATACCCGTCGAGAGCTGAGTCGCTGAACAGGCCGAATCCACTACCACGGCATCTTCAGGGTGAGTCAATGAAGCGCCCACCACGCCTTCCTTCGCCAGCTGGTAGAGTGCCGTCGAACGCCCCTGATATATCGAATCTGGCGCACGATTGGCGTATGTCTCCAGCATGCCAACCTGCTGGGGCCCCATGCCATCGCCAATCATCAGAATGACATTCTTGATCTCTGCCGCATTGGCCAGCGGCATCCAGCTCATGCTTCCCGTCAGCGCAACGACGGCCCACCCTTTTCGACACCATCGTCCTTGCCGGTTCTGATGAGGCATCATCATGGTCATCTTCCGTGTTCCCTTGTCATTGATGGCATCCGTGTTACCCGGGCACATACGATACTCGTGCAAGTCTGTACGTCTGTGCTCGAACGGAGCGCTTGTTGGTCAGAAATGAATCGCGATCTGCTCACATGGCGGCACCCAAGGTGCCAGCTGGAGCATGCGCTTCACTATTGACGACGCAAGCAGAGCCGTCCATATGAATGGCTCGGTTACAGGACAATTCATGACGAAAGGATGACATAAAGATGTCATTTCAATGACAGCCGACACTGCGACCAGAAGCCGCAAACACGACGCCCCCGCTGCCATTGGCAACGGGGGCGTCTGCTTGAGGATGCCTGAATAGCGGTGTCTGGACAGGGGCGTCCAGGCAGGGACGCTTGGATAGGGGAGCGTATATAAGACGCCTGACGGATCAGGTGTCCGGCTGCGCCGCCAGCTTGGTGCGGATGAACTCGCTGTGGCTGACGTGTAGCAGGCCGGCAAGACGGCGGATGCGATGCTCTTCCTGCGGGTCCAGCTCGCCATCGGCGTAGGCCAGCTCCCAGAGCATGCCGATCAGCTCGCTGCGCTCCTCGAGGCTCATGTGCTCGTTGAGCTGCTTGACGAAGCGGTAGTGGTCCGTGGCCTGCTCGGCATCCTGCTCGGCCTGGGTCAGCAGGCTGGCAAGTTCCTCATCCCCCAGCGAGAAGCGCTCGGCCAGCTGGCGCGCCAGGGCTTCACGTTCGCGCACATCGAGATGGTCATCGGCGCGCACCACCTCGAACATCAGCACGGCCATGGCGAGTTCCGGCCCGGGCTCCTCGTTGGGGCGGGCGTTGCTGCCGGGCATCATCACCTGGCGGATGAGACGATTGATCTGACCGGCGACGGATAGCTGTGCTGGCATGCTGACCTCCAGGAACGGAAAATGTAGTGTCCTTGAATCCTTCATGAGGGCAGCGGCACGGGTTGCAACCTCGCAGTTGCGCACGCCAGCGTTGCCGGTGACGCGACGCGCCCTTCGCGCCGCCCGCACCTTCGCGATATAGTAGCGCCCATCCCGACGGGGCGATGCGTTCGCCCCTTATCACGAGTCATCCCGGCGAGTGGCTGCGCACTGCGCAGCAGGCGCCCTTTACCGTCAAGACGAGGCCTCATGTCAGCGCGCAAGATTCTGGTTACCAGTGCCCTGCCCTATGCCAATGGGTCGATCCACCTGGGTCACCTGCTTGAGTACATCCAGACCGACATCTGGGTACGCTTCCAGAAAAGCCGTGGCCACGAATGCCATTACGTGTGCGCCGATGACGCCCACGGCACCGCCATCATGCTGCGTGCCGAGCAGGAAGGTGTCACCGCCGAGCAGCTGATCCAGCGTGTGAGTGACGAGCACCAGGCCGACTTCGCCAAGTTCGGCGTCGGCTTTGACAACTATCACTCCACCCACTCGCCGGAGAACCGCGCCCACAGCGAGCGCATCTATCTGGCGCTGCGCGATGCCGGCCATATCGCCACACGCGATATCGAGCAGATGTTCGATCCGGTCAAGGGCCTGTTCCTCGCCGACCGCTTCATCAAGGGCACCTGCCCGAAGTGCAAGACCGAAGACCAGTACGGTGACAACTGTGAAGCCTGCGGCGCGGCCTACACGCCGGCCGAGCTGATCGATCCGATCTCGGCCATCTCCGGTGCCACGCCGGAAATGCGCACGTCCACCCACTACTTCTTCAAGCTGCCGAACTTCGCCGAGTTCCTGCAGGAGTGGACCAAGAGCGGCCGCGTGCAGAGCCAGATTTCCAACAAGCTGCAGGAATGGTTCGAGGCGGGTCTGGCCGAGTGGGACATCTCCCGCGATGCACCCTACTTCGGCTTCGAGATTCCCGACGCGCCGGGCAAGTACTTCTACGTGTGGCTGGACGCGCCGATCGGCTACCTCGCCAGCTTCCAGAACCTGTGCGAGAAGCAGGGCATCGACTTCGACAGCTACTGGAAGGCCGATTCCGACGCCGAGATCTATCACTTCATCGGCAAGGACATCGTCTACTTCCACGCCCTGTTCTGGCCGGCGATGCTGGAAGGTGCCGGCATGCGCACCCCGACCGGCGTCAACTGCCACGGTTTCGTGACCGTCAATGGCGCCAAGATGTCCAAGTCGCGCGGCACCTTCATCAAGGCCGACACCTATGCGCAGTTCCTCAACCCGGAATACCTGCGCTACTACTTCGCCGCCAAGCTGACCTCCGGCGTCGATGACCTCGACCTCAACCTCGACGACTTCACCGCCCGCGTGAATTCCGACCTGGTCGGCAAGGTGGTCAACATCGCCAGCCGCTGCGCCGGTTTCGTCAAGAAGTTCGGCGACGGCAAGCTGTCCGCGACCTGCGCCGAGCCGGAGCTGGTCGAGCGCTTCATCGCCGCTGGCGAAGGCATCGCGGCGGACTTCGAAGCCCGTGAATTCGCGCGCGCCATGCGCAAGGTGATGGAGCTGGCCGATGAAGCCAACACCTACATCGCCGACAAGGCGCCGTGGGCGATGGCCAAGGAAGACGGCCGCGAGCAGGAAGTGCTCGACGTCTGCTCCGTGGGCATCAACCTGTTCCGCCAGCTGATGGTCTACCTGGCGCCGGTGATTCCGGAGCTGACCGACAAGGCACGTGACTTCCTGAACCTCGAGAGCCTCGACTGGGCCAGCCGTGAAAGCGTGCTGACCGATCATGCGATCAACAAGTTCAAGCCGCTGCTGACCCGTGTCGAGCCGGAGCGCATCGACAAGATGCTCGAAGCCTCGCGCGAAGTGCTGGTCGAGGAACAGAAGATCAAGGACGGCACCGCCAAGGCCGAAGCCGCGGCCGCGCCGAGCCCGCTCGACGCCGACCCGATCGCCGACGAGATCGACTTCGATACCTTCATGAAGACCGACCTGCGCGTGGCGAAGATCGTCAAGGCGGAGCACGTCGAGAAGGCGGCCAAGCTGCTCAAGCTGACGCTGGATATCGGTGGCGAGACCCGCACCGTGTTCTCCGGCATCAAGTCCGCCTACGCGCCGGAAGCGCTGGAAGGCCGTCTGACGGTGATGGTCGCCAACCTGGCGCCGCGCAAGATGCGCTTCGGCGTGTCAGAGGGCATGGTGCTGGCCGCCGGTGACGACGAAGGCATCTACCTGCTGGAGCCGCACACCGGCGCCAAGCCGGGTCAGCGCGTCACTTGATCCACTGATGATGCGCCGAGGGCTCTTTGCGATACCACGCTGAGGGCTCTTCAGCACAACGCCCCGCCAGAGACTCTCTGGCGGGGCGTTGTCGTTCATGCGTCACATTCTGCCTGCGGGAGGGCTACTCGTAACGGCGACCGGCATGCTCCAGCCAGCCATCCACATGGCGGCCACCGGGATCATGATGCGTCCAGTGGATCACGCCGCCCTTGTCGGTCCACTCATATTCCCCGTAGAAGCCGATGCGATCACCGACCTGAAGACTGTCGATGCGTGGCGCGAGGTCGATGTTGTGCGCCACCAGAATGGTGGTGCCGCCCGCGACCCGGATCAGGAACTTCTGATGACGGCTGCCCTTGAGATCATCCCTGAGCAGACGCGTCACCTCGCCCACGCCCCGCACCTGCACATCACTCTGCTGGGCACTGATGGCGCGCCTGAGTCGGCTTTCGTCTGCCGAGGAGGCGCCTTCCCCCTGCGTCGCCTCGGCCTGCGGCGACTGGAAGTCATTCCACAGCTGGGAGAGCGAGAAATTGCCATTGCCCGTCAGCTGCGAGATGCCCGCCATCGCCACCACCAGGATGATGACCCATAACGGCCGACGGCCGCGTGTTCCTGTCCTGCGCATATCCCGCTCCTTGTGCCACCCCGGATGACGTGAAAGTCTCTGATCACGCCATAATCAATAAAAGTAATAAAGGAATTCTTCTTTATTACTTCAAGAACCAAGCAAAACGCGAAACAATGGTCGTCTCATGCTGGCAACACTACGCCTCGCTTGCCACGCTACAGGCTGTCGGCCAGCAGCATCTTGCGTATAATACCGCCGCGCTCGACGATCCCCTGCCCTGCAGCTTCCTGACAGCTTGCGGCAGCAACAGCCCTGATCGCCTGCGAGTGCCGGTTCACGCATGCCGCGAGCACGGAAGCGCCTTCGAAACACCCTGACCGAGCGACGCCCCTGATGAGTGAATACCTTCTTATCCTGATCAGCACCATCCTGGTCAACAATTTCGTACTGGTGCAGTTCCTCGGCCTGTGCCCCTTCATGGGTGTCTCCAACAAGCTGGAGTCCGCGATGGGCATGTCGCTGGCCACCACCTTCGTGCTCACGTTGTCGTCGATGTGCGCCTACCTGACCTATCACTTCATCCTCGCGCCGCTGGGACTCGAGTACCTGCGCACCATCGCCTTCATCATGGTGATCGCCGTGGTGGTGCAGTTCACCGAGATGGTGGTCAAGAAGACCAGCCCGCTGCTCTATCAGGTGCTGGGCATCTTCCTGCCGCTGATCACCACCAACTGTGCGGTACTCGGCGTGGCGCTGCTGACCCTGAACCGCAATTCCAGCTTCATGGAAGCCACGCTCTACGGCTTCGGCGCGGCCGTCGGCTTCTCGCTGGTACTGGTACTGTTCGCCGCCATGCGCGAGCGCCTGGCCGTCGCCGATGTGCCGCTTCCCTTCCAGGGGCCGGCCATCGCGATGATCACCGCCAGCCTGATGTCGCTGGCCTTCCTCGGCTTCTCCGGACTGGTGCAGATCTGACATGCTCGAATTCTTCAACGACCATACGCTGATCTCTGCCATCGTCGCACTGGTGGCCATGGCCGTCGTCTTCGGCGGTCTGCTCGGCTTTGCCGCCGTGGCCTTCAAGGTCGAGGGCGACCCCATCGTCGAGCAGATCGACCAGCTTCTGCCGCAGACCCAGTGCGGCCAGTGCGGTTACCCGGGCTGCAAGCCCTACGCCCAGGCCATCGCCGAAGGCGACGAGATCAACAAGTGCCCACCGGGCGGCGAGAGCACCATCGCCTCGCTGGCCGACCTGCTGGGCCGCGAGGCCACGCCGCTGGATGGCGACAGCGACAACACGCCCAAGGTGGCGGTGATTCGCGAGGACGAATGCATCGGTTGCACCAAGTGCATCCAGGCCTGCCCTGTCGATGCCATTCTCGGTGCCGCCAAGCACATGCATACCGTGATCGCCGACGAATGCACCGGCTGCGACCTGTGTGTCGAGCCCTGCCCGGTCGATTGCATCGACATGGTGCCGGTCGCCACTGACGTGCGCAGCTGGCACTGGCCGCAACCGGCGGGCCCGACCCGCGACAATGCCCGCTTCAGCGGCAACCTGATCGTGACCGATGCCGCCGATTCTACTGCCACATCTGCAAGGAATGTCGCCTGATGGTTCTGTCGTTACTCAAATCCATGGTGACTTCCTCACGTTCCGCCGCCACGGCGGAGGCGGAACACACACAGAAGGGTCAGGGCGCGCCGCGCGTGTTCGACTTCCACGGCGGTATCCATCCGCCGGAGCACAAGGCGCTCTCCAACCGCGCCCCGCTGGTAGCCGCCCCGCTGCCCCGTGAGGTGGTGCTGCCGCTCAGCCAGCATATCGGCGCGCCCGCCCAGCCACTGGTGGAGATCGGCCAGCGCGTCAAGACGGGCGAACTGATCGCGCGCGCCCAGGGCATGATCTCCGCCCCGGTGCATGCCAGCATCACCGGCGTGGTCACCGCCATCGAGCCGCGCCAGATTCCCCACGTCTCGGGCCTGGAAGACCTGTGCATCGTGATCGAGCGCGAGGGTGAGATCGATGAATGGGCGCGCCTGGAAGCCTGGCGCGACTGGCGTCAGCAGGAAGCCCAGGACCTGATCCAGCGTCTCCAGGATGCCGGCGTGGTCGGCCAGGGAGGCGCCGGTTTCCCCTCGGCGGTAAAGGCGCGGGTGCGTGAGCGCCACGCCATCGACACCCTGATTCTGAACGCGGCGGAATGTGAGCCTTACATCACCGCCGATGACCTGACCATGCGCACGCATCCGGAAGCGCTGATCGAAGGGCTCGAGATTCTCGCCAGCCTGATCGGCCCCGAGTGCATCCTGATCGGTATCGAGGACAACAAGCCCGAGGCCGTCATCGCGCTGGAACAGGCGATTCGCGCCCGCCGCGCCGACAAGCGCCTGCCGCCGCTGGATTCACGCCTCGAAGTCGTGGTGGTACCGACTAGGTATCCCTCCGGTGGCGAGAAGCAGCTGATCAAGCTGCTGACGGACCGCGAAGTGCCCAGCCGTGGCCTGCCCGCCGATGTCGGTGTGGTGGTGCACAACCCGGGCACCGTGCGCGCCGTGCAGCGTGCAGTGTGCTTCGGCGAGCCGATGATCTCGCGCGTCGTCACCCTGACCGGTGAGGCGCTGCAGCACCCGCACAATGTCGAGGCGCGCCTGGGCACCTCCATCGCAGACCTGCTGCGTCTGGCAGCGCCTGCGCCGACGGGTATCGCACGTCTGGTGATGGGCGGGCCGATGATGGGCTTCACGCTCGAGAGCGACGCCCTGCCGATCATCAAGACCACCAACTGTCTGCTGGCCTCCTCTCCCGAGTCACTGCCGGCGCCGGCGGTCGAGCAGCCGTGCATCCGTTGCGGCATGTGCGAGCAGGCCTGCCCGGCCGAGCTGCTGCCGCAGCAGCTCTACTGGTTCTCCAAGGCACGCGAGTTCGACAAGGCCGAGCTCTACAATCTGGCGGACTGCATCGAATGCGGCGCCTGCTCCTATGTCTGCCCCAGCCAGATTCCGCTGGTGCAGTATTACCGCTTCGCCAAGGGCGAGATTCGCAGCGCCCAGCACGAGGCGCGCAAGTCCGAGCGCGCGCGTCACCGCTTCGAATTCAAGCAGGCGCGCATGGCGCGCGAGGAAGCCGAGAAGGAAGCCAAGCGTCAGCAGCGCGCTCAGGCGGCCCAGAAGTCCGCCGCCGCCCGCGCCGATGCCAGCGCCGCCGCAGACACGACTTCGGCCTCGGCCGCCCCTGCCACCACAGCGGCCGCCGCTTCCCAGCCGGCACCGGCCACCGACATCAAGGCCTTCAAGACAGCGCGCGCCGCGGCCAACATCGCTCTCAAGAAGGCCGAGAAGGCCCTCAAGGCAGCTCAGGATGGCGGTGAGAGCTCCGAGAGCGATATCGCCAAGCTCGAGGCCAACGTGACCGCGGCCAAGGCCAAGCTCGCCAGCGCCGAGAGCGCCCTCAAGGCCGCCAGCGAGGCAAGCGAGTCAGCTGCCCCCGCCGCCGATCTCAAGGCGCTCAAGACGGCGCGCGCCGCGGCCAATATCGCCGTCAAGAAGGCCGAGAAGGCCCTCAAGACCGCCCAGGACAGCGGTGAAGACGATATCTCCGCTCTCGAGACCAGCGTGACGGATGCCAGGGCCCGACTGGCCAAGGCCGAAGCCGAAGCCGACCTCAAGGCTGCCAGCGAGGCCAGCGAGTCAGCTGCCCCTGCGGCGGCCAGCGCTTCCGCGACAGGCGCGGCAGCCGACCTCAAGGCGCTCAAGACGGCGCGTGCCGCGGCCAATATCGCCGTCAAGAAGGCCGAGAAGGCCCTCAAGACCGCCCAGGACAGCGGTGAGGGCGACATCTCCGCCCTCGAGACCAGCGTCACCGAGGCCAAAGCACGCCTTGCCAAGGCTGAGGACGACCTCAAGGCAGCGACCGACGCCGCTGGCGCTGCTCAAGGTACTGATAAAGGCCCTGTGGCAAGCGCTGCGGCTGGCTCTGCTCAAACCGCTGATATAGGTGCGGCTGGCTCTTCTGCCAACGCTGCTGCGCCGGCAGCTGCGGCACCCAGCGCCGATATCAAGGCACTCAAGACGGCACGCGCCGCGGCCAATATCGCGGTCAAGAAGGCCGAAAAGGCCCTGGCCCGCGCCAGCGAAAGTGGCGAAGGCGATATCGAGGACCTGCAGACCCTGCTGGCCACGGCCCAGGAGAACCTGCGTGCCGCCGAGGTGCGCCTCAACAGCGCGCAAGCAGGCAGCACTGAGGCGCCGCCTGCCGCCAAGGGCGCGGGAGAATTGATTCCCGAGGCGCCCAAGCCCGCCGCGGGTTCTGTGGGGCGCGGCAGCATGGCCAGCAACGTGACGCTCTCACAGGCCGAGATCGAGGCATCACGCGCCGAGAACCTTGCCAAGCGTCACAAGCAGGTCAGCATCGCGGTCAAGGCGGCCGAGGCAGCCCACCGCAAGGCAGAGGCGGCATTGAGCGAGGCGGATGACGAAAACCGTCAGCGCCTGGCGACCAAGGTCGACCGCACGCGCCGCAATCTGGAACACGCCCGCGAGTCATTGGCCGAGGTGCAGGCACTGGTGGACGCCCAATGAGTGACCTGAGCCCAATTACCGCGCCAATGGCGACTCATCCTGAAGCACGCCTCGTGTCATTGCCCATTTACCGCAAGGATCTGACCGTCTCATGAGCCTGATGCATGCAAGCTCCCCCCATGCCCACGGGCCAACCGCCACCTCGCGCGTGATGGCCTGGGTGCTGGCCGCGACGCTGCCGGGTATCGCCGTGCTGTGCTGGCACTATGGCTGGGGTGTGCTGTTCAACCTCGTCTTCGCCTGCCTGGCGGGTGTCGCCCTCGAGGCGCTGCTGCTCAAGCTGCGTGGCCGCCCGGTCAGCTTCTTCCTCAAGGACAATTCGGCGCTGGTGACCTGCGTGCTGCTGGCGGTGTCGCTGCCGCCGCTGGCGCCCTGGTGGCTGGTACTGACCGGCGTGATCGCGGCCATCGTGGTCGCCAAGCAGCTCTACGGTGGCCTGGGCCAGAATCCGTTCAACCCGGCGATGGTCGCCTATGCGCTGCTGCTGATCTCCTTCCCGGTCGAGATGTCGCGCTGGTCATCCCCGGATGGCTTCGCACTCGGCTTCGCTGACAGCCTGCAGCAGTTCTTCGGTGTGATCGCCACGCCAGACGCCCTGACCGGGGCCACGCCGCTGGACGCCTTCCGCAACAAGGGCGAGCTTTCCAGCAGCGAGTTCTGGGCAGACCCGAGCCTGCTGCCCGCCGCCAACCTGCTGGCCTGGCAGCAGACGGCCATCGCCTGGGGCCTCGGCGGCCTGGTGCTGCTGGCGCGTCGCCTGATCACCTGGCATATCCCGGTGGCGATGCTGGGCAGCCTGGCGGTGATCTCCGCCATCTTCGCCTTCGTGGATGGCGAGCAGCACGCCAGCCCCCTGTTCCACCTGCTGTGCGGTGCGGCGATCTTCGGCGCCTTCTTCATCGCCACGGACCCGGTCACGGCGGCCACCTCCAACAAGGGCAAGCTCTATTACGGCGTCGGCATCGGCGTGCTGATCTACCTGATTCGTACCTTCGGCGCCTACCCTGACGCCATCGCCTTCGCGGTGCTGCTGATGAACTTCAGCGTGCCGTTCATCGATTACTACACCCAGCCACGCAGCTATGGTCACAAGAAGGCCCGTCGCGGCATCAAGCTGGAGGACAAGGCATGAGCCTGACGCCTGATCAGCCCGAACAGCAAGCCCAGGCCGCGCAGGGCCTGAAGCACACCATCGCGCGGGCCGCGCTGGGCCTGGCGGTCTTCGCCGTCGTCACCGCCGGCGTCGTCGCCGTGACCCAGATGACCACCGCCGAGACCATCGCCGACAACGAGCGTGCCGCCCAGAGCGCGGCGCTGGCCGAGATCATCCCGCCGTCGCTGCACGACAATGACCTGCTCGACGCGGCCTTCGCCCTGCCGCCCTCCCAGGTGCTGGGTCTGGAGAGCGCCGATACCGGCTGGCGCGCCACCCGAAATGGCGAGACCGTCGCGGTGCTGCTGCCGGTGGTGACCGGCAAGGGTTACAGCGGCGATATCCGCCTGCTGGTCGGTATCCGTGCCGATGGCAGCGTGGCCGGAGTGCGCGCCGTCAAGCACGCCGAGACCCCGGGGCTGGGCGACAAGATCGAAGCGCGCAAGTCCGACTGGATTCACGAATTCGATGACCAGACGCTCAGCTCGGTGGAGTGGAAGGTGAACAAGGATGGCGGTGATTTCGACCAGTTCACCGGTGCAACCATCACCCCGCGTGCCGTGGTGGGTGCCGTTCGTCAGGCATTGATCTACTTCATGGCGCACCGCACGGCGCTGCTGGCCGGCGACAGCGAGACGCTGACCGCGACCCGCCGCGCCGCCAGGGCCCAGCAAGGCACGCAAGCTCCCACCGCTGATGGCACGCTCACGCCATCAGCGCCTTCTGAACACGGCGGAGACGAACCTCATGAGTGATATCTCGCTTGGCAAGATCAGCCGCGACGGCCTGTGGGACAACAACCCGGCGCTGGTACAGCTGCTGGGCCTGTGTCCGCTGCTGGCCGTCACCGCCAGCGTCGTCAACGCCATCGGGCTGGGGCTTGCCACGCTGCTGGTGTTGATCGGCTCCAACGTGGCGGTGTCGCTGATCCGCAATCTGGTGCCTTCTGCAGTGCGCCTGCCGGCCTTCGTGATGATCATCGCCTCGTTCGTGACCTGTGCCGAGCTGCTGATGAAGGCCTACACCTATGAGCTCTATCAGATTCTCGGCATCTTCATTCCGCTGATCGTCACCAACTGCGCGATTCTCGGGCGTGCCGATGCCTTCGCCGCCAAGCACCCCGTGCTGCCGGCGGCCACCGATGGCCTGATGATGGGGCTGGGGTTCATGGCCGTGCTGGTACTGCTGGGTGGCATGCGTGAGCTGTTCGGCCAGGGCACGCTGTTTGCGGGCATGGAACTGCTCGTCGGGCCGATGGCCGCCGACTGGCAGCTGACGATCTTCCCGGACTACTCCTTCCTGTTCCTGGTGCTGCCACCGGGCGCCTTCTTCTGCATGGGGCTGATCATCGCGGGCAAGAAGACCATCGATGAGCGACTCGAGCAGCGCCGCAAGGCAGCCAACGCCGATGCGCCCAAGGTGTCGCGTCGTGTACGCGTGACCGGCACCATCTCCTGAGCCCCTCTCACACAGGCCGTCAGCCCGCTGTCTGACGGCCTGTGTCGACGACGCCTGCTCCCAAGCCCTTACTGCCGTACCCGAGATACCATGAACGCCCAGAAACGCCTCGAGATCTTCACCCGTCTGCGCAACGAGAATCCTGAGCCACGCACCGAGCTTGCCTGGTCAACGCCCTTCGAGCTTTTGATCGCGGTGCTGCTGTCGGCGCAGGCGACGGATGTGGGCGTCAACAAGGCCACGGCGAAGCTGTATCCGGTCGCCAATACGCCGGAGAGCATCCTCGCGCTGGGCGTCGAGGGCCTGAAGGAGTACATCAAGACGATCGGCCTGTTCAACACCAAGGCCGAGAATGTCATCAAGACCTGCCGCATGCTGATCGAACGGCATGGTGGCGAGGTGCCGCAGACCCGCGAGGCGCTGGAAGCGCTGCCCGGCGTGGGCCGCAAGACCGCCAACGTGGTGCTCAACACCGCCTTCGGTCAGCCGACCATGGCGGTGGACACGCACATCTTCCGTGTCTCCAACCGCACGCGCATCGCCCCGGGCAAGAACGTGCTGGAGGTCGAGCACAAGCTGATGCGCCATGTGCCCAAGGAGTTCCTGGTCGATGCCCACCACTGGCTGATCCTGCATGGCCGCTACACCTGCGTGGCACGCAAGCCGCGCTGTGGCAGCTGCATCATCGAAGATCTCTGCGAGTACAAGGACAAGGTCGACCTGTAACGCCTCAAGCCTCAAGGATTTGATGTCTGGGACTTTGTGAGCAACAGCTTGATGACTGGGACTTGATCACCAGGCGCCTGGCGAAAGCCCCGTTCCTGCGTGAACTGCCTGCGTGGCCTGCCTGCGTGGCCTGCATGCATGATCGTTGATTGAGCATGAACCCCGCCTCCCCGCCTATTCAACCGAGCGGCCACGTAGACTGAGCGCACAGACCGTCGCCTCAGGAACCTGCCATGACCGCACCTTCCGATGCCGGGGATCGCCGCTCTCCGCGCCCAGAAGGCTCCGACGATTCCCGCCAGCCTGATGACAGCTGCCTGCACTCGCGCCTGCAGGAGATGTCGTCACGTCTCGAGGCACTGGAAGCCGAGAACCACCTGCTGCGCACCCTGGTCGACACCCACCCCGACATCCTGTTCATCAAGGATGCCAAGGGGCTGTTTCGCTACGCCAATCGCACCCTGACCGACTTCTATGGCACCTCGCGCGAGGACATCATCGGGCGCGATGACAGCCATTACACCGGCAATACCGAGCAGAGCCACTTCTTTCGGCGCAGCGTGGAGCAGGTGCTCAGCAGATTCGAGCGCGAGACGGTCTTCGAGGATGCCACCGACGGCACCACCGGCGAGGTCAACCATTTCCGCTCCATCAAGCAGCCCTTCCATGACATTCACGGTCAGCCGCTGGTCGCCGTTCTGGCGCACAACATCACCACCGAAGTCCGTGAGCATGAGCGCAAGACCCGCCAGATCGACCACATCTATGACACCTCGCTGGAAGGCTTCTGGGACTGGAACATCCTGACCAGCTCCGTGACGCACAATCGCCGCTGGTCACAGATTCTGGGCATCCCGGAGAGCGAGCTCAGCAACAGCCTGGAAGAATTCGCAAGCCTGCTGCACCCCGAGGACAAGCCCGAGACGATGATCGCCATCCAGGACTGCATGGCGGGCAAGACAGCCTACTATCACCGCCACCGCATGCTGACCCGCGGTGGCGACGTGGTCTGGGTGATCGACAAGGGCGATGTCATCGAGCGGGACAGCGAAGGCAATCCGCTACGCATGATCGGCTCGATCACCGATATCACGCGTATCGTCGAATCAGAGGCCCTGCTGCACCAGCACAGTCGCTTCGACTCGCTGACCAAGCTGGCCAACCGTGCCACCCTGATCGACAGCCTGCAGCAGGCCATCATCATCACCGACGCCCGTGACACCCACGGCGCGCTCATCTTCATCGATCTGGATCACTTCAAGAAGATCAACGACCTGCTGGGGCATACCACCGGCGACCATCTGTTGATCGAGGTGGCCCATCGCCTGAGCTCCACGGTGCGTGACAGCGACCTGGTGGCGCGCTTCGGCGGGGACGAGTTCGTCATCCTGGTACAGCCCTTGAGCCATGATCCACAGACTGCCTGTCGCGAACTGGATGAGCTGATGGAGCGCCTGCAGCAGGCGCTCAACCAGCCGTATTCGCTCTTGGGCCCACAGTCGCAGCCGCTGCAACATCACAGCTCGGCGAGCCTGGGCAGCATCATGTTCCATGATCGCCATCTGAGTGCGGAGGAGCTCATCCGGCGCGCGGATATCGCGATGTATCGCGCCAAGGAGGCCGGGTGCAATCAGACCGTTCGCTTTGATCCCAGCATGCGCGTGGAGCTTGAGCGCGCTGTGCAGCTGGAAAATGACCTGCGCCGCGCCATCGAGAATGAAGAGCTCTACGTGGAACTGCAGCCGCAATTCGATCGGGGGCTCAAGCTGGTCGGCGCCGAGTGCCTGTTGCGCTGGCGACACGCCAAGCTCGGCAATATCTCGCCCTATGAATTCATACCGCTGGCCGAGAAGAGCCAGCTGATCGACAGCCTCGGCGACTGGGTACTGGAGCAGGCCTGCAAGCTGCTGGAGGATTGGCAGAAAGGCACCGCCTTCGCCAGGCTCTATCTGTCGGTCAATGTCAGCGTCAAGCAGCTGGACTCCACACACTACGTCGGCAATGTCGCCAAGGCACTCAGCCAGCACACGCTTGACCCGCAATATCTGCAGCTGGAGCTGACCGAAAACGTCTTCGCCACCGACATGCCCGCCACGGTGGCACGCATGCACGAACTGCGCTCGCTGGGCCTGCGTCTGTCTCTGGATGATTTCGGCACCGGTTTCTCCTCACTGACCTACATCAAGCACCTGCCCTTCGATGAGCTCAAGGTCGACCGCAGCTTCGTCAATGATCTCGAGAACGACGAGATGAATCGCCGCATGGTGAACTTCATGGTGCAGCTGGGGCGTGAGCTGGGCATGTGCGTGGTGGCGGAAGGCGTCGAGACCCCCAGGCAGCGCGAACTGCTGCTGGAGATGGGCTGTGATGCCCTGCAGGGCTATCTGATGGACAAGCCAATGGCGATCGAGGCATTCACCGCCAAGTATCAGCTCGGATGACAGCGCATCCGCGTCTTTCATGGCACACTGGGGCCTCTTTTCTGTCTGGACATCATGCGTTATGGAAGACTTCTTCAACTGGATCGGCACGCAACTGGGTGCCGCCATTCGCTTCATCGTCGAAGGCCTGGGCGGTTTCTTCGCCAACTTCGATGATGCCCTATCGGGATTCTTCAATGGCCTCACTGGTGAGCTAGGGCTCAGCACTTCGCTGTTCAGCCTGCTGGGATTGATTCTGGGACTTTACCTGCTCTTCAAGGGCATCACGTCACTGTTGAGAGGCTCCATCATCGGCGGGCTATTGATGACCTTCATCGGCCTGACCTTCCTGGGTTGGATGATTGCCTGACGCGCGATGACCCTGAAAGCGATGACCGTGTACGCAATGATCGTATACGCGATGGTCTTGAAGGCGATGCCCTGACGGGACTTGCGCCAGGCTCGTGACATGAAAAAGCCCCTGCCGATTGGCAGGGGCTTTTTCATGTCAGCGGCAGTCATCATCATGCGCGCGATGACTGCCGTCTGTCTTCAAGGGCCAGCTCAGAGGGTCAGGCCAGTGCCTTCTCCACGACTTCATACAGGTTGTTCGAGAGCTTCTCGCCACGGATGCGCTCAAGCTCAGCCTTCATCAAGTCCTGACGCTTGGCATCGAAACGCTTGTAGCGCGTCAGCGGCGTGATGATGCGCGCCGCGATTTCCGGATTCAGACGATTGAGCTCGATGACCACATCCGCCAGCAGACGATAGCCTTCGCCATCGAGGCGGTGGAAGTTGACGCGGTTCTGGCCGGCGAAGGCGCCGATCAAGGCACGCACCTTGTTGGGGTTGGTCAACGAGAAGGCCGGGTGCTCCATCAGGAAGCGCACGCGGTCCAGCACATCGGCCTGCGGGCGCGTGACCTGGATCGAGAACCACTGGTCCATCACCAGCGGGTCATGCGACCAGCGCTCGGCGAAGGACTTGAGCGCCGGGTCACCCAGGTCGGTGCGTGAAGAGTGCACCAGCATCGTCAGCGCGGCACGCACGTCGGTCATGTTGTGGGCCGCCGCCAGCTGGGCCTGGGCCAGACGCACACCCTCCTCGTCCTCGATGCTCATCAGATAGCTGAGCGCGGCATTCTTGAGGCTGCGACGCGCCATCTGCTCGAAGGTCGGCGCGTAGTCGCCCTGCTGCGCATTGGCGTGATAGAGCGCCACGAAATCGTCGCGCAGCGCGCTGGCCAGCTGCGCCTTGGCGGTCTTGCGCGCCCAGTGGATGGCATCGACATCGACGACACTCTGCTGCTCGGCGATATAGGCCTCCGAGGGCAGCGTCAGCATCTCGGCCAGCACCGCACGATCGGAAGCCTCGCTCTGGAGCAGGAAGCGATAGGCGGCCAGCAGGCGCTCATCCAACCGGGCCTCCTGCTCGCCACGCTGCCAGGCCGCCATCAGGTCTTCAAGCGCTGCCATGGCCAGACGCTGACCGGCATCCCAGCGGTTGAAGCCATCGCTGTCGTGCTGCATCAGGAAGGCCAGCTGCTCACGGCTGTAGTCAAAGGCCAGCTTGACCGGCGCCGAGAAGCCACGCAGCAGCGACGGCACCGGCTCGGCATCGCCGGCAAGGCCGGTGAAGACGAAGGTCTGCTCGGCTTCGGTCAGCTCCAGCACGGTTTCCGTGCCCAGCGTTTCGCCGTCGAGGGTCAGCGTCAGATCGCTGCCGTCGGCCCCGACCAGCCCCATGCGCACCGGGATCACCAGCGGCAGCTTCTCCGCCTGCCCCGGTGAAGGCGGCGTGGACTGACGCAGCGTGAGGGAATAGGTGCCTGCCTGGGCATCGAAGGTGCCACTGGCGGCGATGTTCGGCGTTCCGGCCTGGGAGTACCAGCGCATGAACTGACTGAAGTCGCGACCGGAGGCTTCGCTCATCGCGCTGATGAAGTCCTCGATGGTGGCGGCGCTGCCATCGTTGCGCGCGAAGTAGAGGTCACTGCCACGGCGGAAGGCCTCTTCCCCGAGCAGGTTGGCGACCATGCGCACCACTTCGGAACCCTTCTCGTAGATGGTCAGGGTGTAGAAGTTGGAAATCTCGATATAGGACGCCGGGCGCACCGGGTGTGCGGTGGGGCCGGCATCTTCGGCGAACTGCGCGGTACGCAGCATGGCGACGTCTTCGATACGCTTGACCGGCGCCGAGTTCATGTCGGCGGAGAAGGTCTGGTCACGATAGACGGTGAAGCCTTCCTTCAGAGACAGCTGGAACCAGTCACGGCAGGTGACACGGTTGCCCGACCAGTTGTGGAAGTACTCATGCGCGACCACCCCTTCGACGCGCTGGAAGGCGGCGTCGGTGGTGGTATCGGGGTTGGCCAGCACGCAGGCGCTGTTGAAGATGTTGAGGCCCTTGTTCTCCATCGCGCCCATGTTGAAGTCGTTGACCGCGACGATCATGAAGATGTCGAGATCATATTCGCGACCGTAGACTTCCTCGTCCCACTTCATGGAGGCCTTGAGAGAGTTCATGGCGTGCTGGGTCTTGTCGAGATTTTCCGGCTCGACCCAGATTTCCAGAGCGACGTCACGGCCACTCATGGTGGTGAAGCTGTCGTCATGCTTGACCAGGTCACCCGCCACCAGCGCGAACAGATAGCACGGCTTGGGGTGCGGGTCCTGCCAGGTGACGAAGTGACGACCGCCCTCGCGCTCGCCACGCTCGATGGGGTTGCCGTTGGAGAGCAGGATCGGGTAGCTGTCCTTGTCGGCGATGATGGTGGTGGTGAACACCGACATCACGTCCGGGCGGTCCGGGTAGTAGGTGATGCGACGGAAGCCTTCGGCCTCGCACTGGGTGCAGAACATGCCCGAGGACACATAAAGCCCTTCCAGCGCGGTATTCGCGGCCGGGTCGATCACCACCACCGTCTCGAGCTCACAGTTGGCCGGCAGGCCGGCCAGCGTCAGGTGAGTCTCGTCGAGCTTGTATTCATCACTGGCCAGCGCTCGCCCATCGACACGCACGGACTCAAGCGTCAGATGTTCGCCATTGAGCACCAGCGGCGGCGTGGCATCACTGCCCACGGCGGCATCGGGATTGGCCTCGAGGGTCAGCACGGTCGTCACACGGGTCGCGGACGGTGCCAGATCAAACGTCAGGCGGGTGTCCAGCACACGCCAGGCGGGTGCCTGATAATCGGCAAGATGAATCGCTGCAGGTTGTGACATCAAAGACTCCGCAATCAGCGCCGCGGGAGAGGACTCCTCACGGCAGGAAGACAGCGGACAGCGAGGGAGCAGACACCTCACCTGCCCGCGATGAAGCGCTCATTCGCGCGGAAGGGATTCGCCACTGACGGCAAGGTTCGCCCCCTCGCCCTTGGGCTCCGGGCGCGTGGCCAGCCAGAGTGCCAGCAGCGACAGGAAGACCAGCAGCGAGACCTTGACGGCCAGCACTGAGACGGTGAACAGGATGATCAGCATCGAGACGGCCAGCATGCTGACCGCCATGATGCGCGCGCGCAGCGGAATGGCGCGTTCGCGCTCCCAGGCCACCAGCGTAGGCCCGATCTGGGGGTGTTCCCGGATATAGCGCGCAAAGCGCGGTGAACCTCGGCTGGCACAGGCCAGCGCCAGCAGCATGAAGACGGTGGTGGGCAGCAGCGGCAGAAACATGCCAGCGAAGCCGATGCCGAAGAACAACCAGGCCAGGCCAAGCCAGCAGATACGCTTCATGCGCCGAAAGATCATCATGTCGGTTCCTCACCACCTGCGGTCACACACCGTGTGCTTCCTGCTATCAGTCAAACGCCAAGTCGTTCATGGGAAAAGTACTTTCTGACTATCCGCCTGATAGCAACTGCGTGCATGGTAACGGGCTTGCCGATATCGCGAAAGGCCACGCCCCCCGCCATGGGGGCCGTGGGCCGCTGTCTGCGGCCGGATTCAATGCCGCAATCCGTCGAGCTGGGCGTGGGTTAGCTGCGGTCAGCCGGGCTGCGTTCAGCCGCGCTGCGCCAACTGCCAGAGACGCATGATGGCCTCGCAGCGGTCAGCCAGCAGCTCCGAGGTGCGCGCCAGCGCTTGCTCAAGCGGCATGGCGCTGTCACACAGCGTGAAGACGGCACTGACCCCCTCATCATGGGCGGCTTGCCAGCCCTCGGCCAGTCGTCCCGCCAACACGATGGCGGGCACTCCGGCGGCTCGCGCGGCTCGCGCCGCACCGATGGGGGTCTTGCCGCCCAGGCTCTGGCCATCCAGGCCGCCTTCCCCGGTGATCAGCAGATCACAGCCCGCCAGGCGCTCGCTCACGTTGAGACGCTCCATCACCAGCTCGATGCCCGGGCGCAACTCACCATTCAACCAGGCCGCCACCGCGTAGCCCATGCCGCCTGCGGCCCCTGCACCGGCCAACTGCTGCTGGTCTGCGCCCAGCAGTTCAGCGCTCAGGCGCGCGAAGTGGCCCAGCGCCGCATCCAGTTCCTCGACCACCGCGGCATCGGCGCCCTTCTGTGGGCCGAACACGGCGCTCGCGCCGCGCGCGCCACACAGGGGGTTGTCGACATCGACCGCGGCAGACACCTTGAGGTTGGCCAGACGTGGGTCCAGCGCACTGACGTCCAGGCTCGCCAGACGCGCGAGGGCCGCGCCGCCTGCGGGCAGCTCATTGCCATCAGCGTCGAGCAGACGCAGCCCGAGCGCGCGCAGCATGCCGCTGCCGCCATCGTTGGTGGCGCTGCCGCCCAGCGTGACGATCAGTTGCTCGGCACCGGCGTCCAGCGCCGCCAGGAGCAGCTCCCCCACGCCGTGCGTATCGGCGACCCGCGCGTCGCGCTCATCAGGGCTGACCAGATGCAGACCACTGGCTTCGGCCAGCTCGACGATGGCCGTGCGGCTACCCGGCTGCCAGCCCCACTGGGCGGTGACTTCACGCCCGAGCGGATCACGCACCTGAGCGCTGCGCGCCTCGATGGGGTCTGCTTCACTGGCCGCCGCCAACAACGCCGCCAGCGTGCCCTCGCCGCCATCCCCCAGCGGGCAGAGATCGATCTGTGCCTCGGGCAATACTCGGCGAACACCCCGCGCCATGGCTTCGGCGGCATCACTGGCTGCCAGCGCTTCCTTGAAGCTGTCAGGAGCAATCAACAGACGCGGCGAACCAGCAGAAGCGGAGGCAGCAGAAGCGGAGGAGGCAGCAGAAGCAGAGACAGTCATGCAGACATTCCTTGTCGAAAGTGAAGGAGCGATTGGGGGCAACTCAGCACAAGATACCCCCATGATACGCTGTCATTGGTGCCATGCGGCAGCCTGAAACGCAAACTGCCACCCGTCGGTCTCCCGAGGGTGGCAGTGGCAGCACAGGCTGACAGCAGTGACTTACTTGACCAGACGCGTCTCGGTGGGCGCCAGCGTGACCTTGCCTTCGCGCTTCAGGTGACCGATGGCGCGCTTGAAGTTGGCCTTGCTGGCACCGAAGGCTTCGCTGATGGCTTCCGGTTCGCTCTTGTCGCCCAGCGGCAGCACGCCCTGACTGGCTTCCAGCGCGGCCAGAATGCGGTCCGCCAGCTGCTGATGGCCAGCCGGACCCGGCGCCTGCGGCGTGAGATCGACATTGCCGTTGCCGTCATTCTTCAACACCCACAGACGCAGACGATTGCCGATGCGAAGACGCGTGAAGATACGGTCGTGGTGCACCAGGCCCCAATGGGCGTTGTCGATGATGATCTTCATGCCCAGGTCGGTGCGCGCAGCGACCAGACCGGAAACTTCCTGGCCCACCGCGTAGGTGGCCGGAGTCTTGTCGAGCCAGCGATCCAGACGCATCGAGGCGACCATGCGGTCGCTGTGCTTGTCGAGACCGACGTGCACCATGGCGAACTGGCCGGCCTTGAGCTCACGCTTGCGCTCGCCGTAGGGCAGCAGCAGGTCCTTGCCCAGGCCATTGTCGAGGAAGATGCCGATGTCATTGACCTCGACCACCTTGAGCGCGGCGAACTCGCCGACCATGGCACGCGGATAGCGCGTGGTGGCCAGCAGGCGGTCTTCATCATCCAGGCTGACGAAGACTTCGACTTCGTCACCGATGTCGGCCCCCGCCGGAATGAAGGGCGTCGGCAGCAGGATTTCCCCGCGATCCCCACCATCGAGGAAGACGCCGAAGCCGACCCGCTTGGTGATCGTCAGGGTGTTGCGCTGGCCGATAGCGAGCGGAGCAGACATATAACCTCTCTTTGCGCGTTGTCGGGTGCCGAAACGGCCCGCATGGCGCAGATATTACGTACGAATAGGGTGAAACGCTTTGAAAGCGACGCGTCCGGTCGTCTCGAGTGAAGCACCGAGCTGGACAAGCGTAGCGCCAGCAACGAGACATGACGCTTTCAAAGCGAATCTGTTGATCCAGAGAACAAGCGAATCAGTGACTCTCACGACACCGCAAATCAGCGAATCAAACGAAGACAGCACCGCACGCCGATAGCGAACGGTGCTGAGAATGGCGATCGCCAGTCACTTGCGCGCTGGATCAATCGCGGAAGTTGTTGAACTGCAGCGGCAGCTCGAGGCTCTCATCGCCCTTGAGCAGTGCCATGGCGCCCTGCAGGTCGTCACGCTTCTTTCCGGTGACGCGGACCTTCTCGCCCTGAATCTGCGCCTGGACCTTGAGCTTGGCATCCTTGAGCGCCTTGACGATCTTCTTGGCAGTCGGCTGGTCCAGCCCCTGACGCAGCACCAGCTGCTGACGGGCACGCACGCCAGCGGTGTCGGCGTCCTTCTCTTCCAGGCAGCGCACGTCGATGCCGCGCGCGATCAGACGGCCCTTGAGCAGTTCGATCATCTGACGCAACTGGAAGTCGGCATCGGCTTCCAGATTGACGTTCTCTTCCTTCTCGAGTTCGAAGCTGGCAGTCACGCCCTTGAAATCGAAGCGCGTCGCGAGTTCGCGATTGGCCTGATCGACGGCATTCTGAACTTCGTGCTTGTCGAGTTCGGAGACAATATCGAATGACGGCATGGGAGCGATTCCTTTGAAGCCATGAAGAATAAACAGCGCATCCTAGCCCATGGGGGCCACGCGCGCCATGCCCCTGGCTCAGGCGGCGCCGGCATTCACCGTTGGGGGCGACCCCGGGTGCGCTTCACCGGCATCACCGGCCGCGAGTTCCTCAGCCACCGGCACCGGTGAATCCAGCGTCAATGCCTTGCGCATCTTCCAGGCGGCGGCTCCATCGGCATAGTAATCGCGCAGGCGACCACACTTCTCGAAGCCGTGACGCTCGTAGAGCGCGATCGCCGCGCCATTGCCGGTGTGCACCTCAAGATCGAACTGCGTACAGCCCTGCGCGATAGCCAGCTGCTCAAGCGATGTCAGCATGCGCTGGGCAAGGCCGCGGCCACGCGATTCCGGATGCAGGCAGAAGGAGTAGAGTCGCGCCCGGCGTGAATTGCGCCGAAACAGCACGGTGCCGTAGCCGAGCACGCTGCGCAGCGGCGTGGCGTCATCGCGCTCGACGCTACCGGCTGGCCACAGCGCGGCCATCACATCGTCTACCGCCGGTGCGGTCGGGATGACATCGTCATCGGGCTGGATGATCACCAGGGTACGGGCATGGGCACGCAGAATCAGATGGGACAGCTGACGACGACTGAACCAGTCGCTGTCGAAACTGACTTCCTCGAGCTCTACCAGAGCGTCGAGATCGGCCCGGATGGCCGGGCGCAGAATGGGGGTCATGGTGCAGGCTCTCCCGCCTGTCAGCGCCCTGACGCCGTCCGAGGATCAGCGTGTCGCGGGGCGGTAGCAATGCGCTGCATTCTGGGCATGCAGGCGCGTCTTGTCTTGGTCTCTTTGCATGAAATTATTTCACTTTCCAGCCTATTGCGATGACGGGGATTGTTTCTCATGATGCGCGCATTCGGCACCGCTTCGGTGCCCGCCTTGCGAGGCTTCGCAATGTCCCGCCTGCGTATCGTGGTTGACCGTGTGTCTGACTGGCGCGCCTTCTATCCCAGTGATGATGTCATCAGCGCCCATGACTTTCTTTCCGAACTCTCAAGCGATACGCCAGCCCAGCGCGCCGACGATGCGCCGCAGCCCGCCACCCACGTCATCAATCTGTGCGGCGGACTGGATTATCTGGGCATCGGCTATTACGTTTCGTTGCTGGCCCAGGCGCGCGGCCAGAAGGCGCTGCCGTCAGTGGAGACCCTCAATCAGCTGTCACGCAAGTCGCTGATCGACATGGAACTGGGCGGCATCCGCGTGCTGCTCGAGGAGCTGACACGCAAGGGTGCCCTGCCCGCTCCACAAGGCGTGACGCATGGGGCTGGCAAGCCGCCACGACTCGACCTGCTGCTGACCTTCGGCGAGAGCGCAGACCCCGCGCTTGCGCGCCTCGCACGCAAGCTGTTCGAGCGCCTGCCCTGCCCGCTGCTGGAGGTGCGTCTTGAAGGCCGAGGCGATCATTGGGTGCTCAAGCGGGTGCGCCCGCAATCCCTGAACCACCTGGCAGCGGCGGATGAAGACCGCTTCGCCCAGGCGCTCAATCGCCATTCGCGCAAGGTGTGGCGCACGCCCAAGGCCCGCCGCCATTACCGCTTCGATCTCGCCATGCTGGTCGACCCGGACGAGGCGCTGCCACCGTCCAACCGTACCGCGCTCAAGCATTTCATCCGCGAAGGACGACGCCTGGGCATCGATGTCAGCCTGATCACCCGGCGCGATGAAGGCCGTCTGGCCGAGTTCGATGGCCTGTTCATCCGCGAGACAACCAGTCTGGATCACCACACCTATCGCATGGCCAAGCGTGCCGAGCACGAAGGGCTGGTGGTGATCGATGCCAGCCAGTCGATCCTGCGCTGCACCAACAAGGTCTTCCTGCATGAGCTTCTCAAGGCACGCGGCCTGAGTGCCCCGCAGGGTCGCCTGATCCATCGGGGCGAACTGCGCCAGCTGGCCGAGCGCGGTCAGCACATGCGCTACCCGCTGGTGATGAAGGTGCCGGATGGCGCCTTCTCCCGCGGCATCGTCAAGATCGATGGCCCCGAGACACTGGTGCGCGAAGCCGAGCGGCTGTTCCATGACTCCGCCCTGCTGCTGTTGCAGGAGTGGCTGCCGACCGAGTTCGACTGGCGCATCGGCGTGCTCGACGGCAAGCTGCTGTTCGCCAGCCGTTACTACATGGCACGTGGCCATTGGCAGATCTACGACCACAGCGGCGCGCGTACCCGCTCCGGCGGCTTCGCGACGGTCGACCCGAGCGAGGTGCCAGCGGCCGTGATCAAGGCGGCCCTGAAGGCGACACGCCTGATCGGCGACGGCCTCTATGGCGTCGACTTGAAGCAGCTGGAGGACCGCGTGGTGGTCATCGAGGTCAACGACAACCCGAATCTGGATGCCGGCGTCGAGGATGTGGTGCTGGGGCGCGAGCTCTACCGGCGCGTGATGCAGGTATTTCTGGCGCGCATGCAGGCGCGCCGCCAGCCCGTGCTGGGCTGACACGCCCCGAACCGAGTCTGCAAGCCTGTAGCAAGCAGCGAGAAACCAGAAACTAGAAACTAGAGGCACTGAAACGACAGCGCCCACCCTCCGTGACGGAGCGTGGGCGCTGTCGTGTGTGCTGTGCTGAGCTCTTTGCTGTGCTCTTGGGTATGGCTCAGCCGTGGCTCATTGCTCGCCGAGCTGGGCCTCGATCTCATAGCCGGTGAACTTGCGCAGATTGATCACGCCGCTGTCGAGAATCAGATACTGACCCTTGAGCCCTTCGAGTACGCCTTCCACCACTGGCGTCTTGTCGAAGTTGAACGAGGTGACCTTGGTCGGTGCGGTGCGCACCGGAAACTCGAAGGCCAGCGCCGTGGTGTCCAGCACCCGGATGGCGCCTTCGCCGCAATGCGCCTGCAGCGCCGCCAGGCCCTCTGACATCTGGGCCAGCAAGGCATCCCGCTCGGCTTCCAGGTCCAGCTCGGCCACATCGCCCTTGAGCATCGCCCGCCAGTTGGTGCGGTCGTTCAGCGCCTGCTTGAACAGCACCTCGACCAGCCCCGACTGCAGGCGATTGGACACCTCGACGATGGGCAGCGCCTGGATGGCGCCCTGATCGAACCAGCGCGTCGGCATCTGGGTCTTGCGCGTGATGCCGACCTTGAGGCCGGAGGAATTGGCCAGATAGACGATATGCGGCTGGAAGCAGTGCTCCTCACCCCACTGCGGATCACGGCAGGTGCCTTCGGCGTAGTGGCAGGTCTCCGGCTTCATGATGCAGCCATCGCACTGCGGCAGCTTGCGAAAGCACGGATAGCAATGCCCCTGCGCGAAGCTCTTCTTGGTCTTGCGACCGCAATGGCTGCAGTGGATCTGACCGGTGAAGCTCAATCGCACCTTGTGGCCGATATAGGCATTCAGCGGCTGGGTGATCTCGCCCAGACGCAGGCCATAGTTGGCCGCCAGCGGCTCGCGCGTGACCGACGGCGCATCAAACGAGGTATCGATCGCAAGCGCCTCACCGGCGGGCACGATGGACATCTTGTGGAGGTTGCCACTCAGCGTGATGGGCGCCGCATCCTGAGCCTTACCAGAGGTTTCATCCGCACTCAGGGCATCATCCAGCGTCAGTTGACCCACTTGATCTGCTCCGGCTCATCGCTTGCGGCGCTGTCGTCATCACGCGGCCCACAGGTGCCGTTGTCGATGAAGCCGACACGCGACTCGGCCGGCACGTTGTTGTGCGCTTCGTACTTGATGACGGCTTCCATGCACAGCTCGACCTGCTCCTGGGTCAGCACGCGGCCATCCGGCCATTTGCGCAGCTGCATGGACTGCTTGAGGCTCTCGTAGATGGTCGGCGTCATCTGCTCGACCATGCCGTCAAAGGACATGTTGCTCATCACATACTCTCCTGATACGGGTCCACGACTGCCGAGGGCGGACCATCGGAGTCACTGGGGATGGCCGCCATTCTAGCATTGTCGTTTCGCGCATTGTCATTCGCGCACTGTCGTTTCGCGCAGTGTCATTTCCGGCAGTGCCATCCCCGGGGCCGAAGCGCCAACGATCAGGCTGCGCTGCGCCTGGGGAGCAGCCAGCCCAGCAGCAGACCGGTCAGCAGGCCGCCAAGATGCGCCTCGTTGGCGATGGCGCCCAGGCCGATGGCACTCGAGAGCGGCGTCATGCACAGCACCAGATAGATCAGCATGAAGATCATCAGCGAGCGCTGCATCTGATAGCCCAGCGCGGGGCGCCGGCGTGCGGCGATGAAGACATAGCCGATCACGGCGAAGTCGATCCCCGACAGCCCTCCGAACAGCACGCTACCGGTGGCGTATTGGGCCAGATTGGCCGCCACGCCGCTCAGCACCACGACCAGCGCGAAGCGCCAACCGCCATCGATGGCCTCGATCTGGCGCCCGAACACCCACAGCCACAGCAGGTTGAACACCAGGTGCAGTACCCCGAAGTGCATCAATGACGGCGACCAGAGCCGCCACCACTCCCCCGCCAGCGTCACGGACAGAGGTTCGGGTGCGATGTGCTGACTGCCGACAAGCTCGAAGGGCACGATGGCCAGCCACTCGAATACCGCCGCCTGGCCCAGCGCATACTGGAACAGCACGGTGACGCAGCAGGCCAGACCGACCAGCCAGGTCAACGGCGTCTGGCGCATCAGGGCGATGACGGACTGAGAACTGGCGGTGCCACGCGTCTCAGCGCCCGCAGAGGCGTCCCGCAACGGTTCACCACGTGACTGGCGCTCGAGCATCGCGATGACGCGCGGCAGCTGCTCGGGGTCAGCCAGCCACAGCTCCTGGCCGCCCTCGTGGCTCTCGGCATCGTCGCCAGACGTAGCCTCTGTCGGGCGAGCCTGGCTCAGGGTGACCTGGTGACCGATCTTCTCGGCCCACAGGGCTTCACGCAGGGGGCGGCTGTCGAAGGATTCGGGCAGCGTCAGAACCTTGAACATGTATGCCTCTGAAGATGACACGCGACTGAACAGACTCAGTACACGTTGATAAACAAGGAGAAGTCAGACCAGCCTGTGAAAATCTACCACAGCGCCGCAGGCGTCTGGCCTTTGTGACAGACATAAAAAAAGCCCGGTGGGGGGCACCGGACTGAGCAAGGATCATTCAAGGGAACACTTACTCAGAGTGCGCAATCGGGCTTTGGTTCACTGACCTGTGATTGTAAAAAACAATCGTCATTCGCCAGCAGCATCACTGGCGCTATTGGGGCGTGCCCATGAACCAGTGCTATTGAGCAGTGCCAATGGCCAGTGCTATTGACTGGCGCCGTTGGCGAAAGACTGGTTCGACAGGGTGTCGCGGGACAGCTCTTCCGGCACGGGGCGTCGGGAGGGCTCACGCGGTACCGGTACCCAGACGAAGTTGGCGGCATCCAGCGTGGCTTCGCCACTGAAGCGATATGCCACCAGGCGCCCGTACTTGACCGCACTGTAATCCAGGCAGGCGATGTTGGGGGCCGGCAGCGCCGGCAAACCCTCGCACCAGTAGTGCCCGAGAAACAGCGGTGGCTGCTCTGGCCCGTAGTAAGGCAGATTGGCCAGCTCCTGCTCACTCAACCAGCGCGATTCCAGCTCGCCAGGCAGGTTGTCGGGCTGGAAGACCACATCGCCGTAGGTGCGGGGCTCACGTGCCCAGAAGTGCGTGCGGAAGCTTCGGCGCGTGAAACCATCGCCGGAGTGGATCTCGACCCCTTCCGGCAAGCGCAGATTCGCGCCGCGCGTCATGCGGTCCAGCACGCGATAGGCGAAGCTGTCGTGCTCGATGGACTCATGCAGAAAGTCTTCATCGATGCAGCCATCGGGGTAGCGCTCCAGGAAGGTACGCACCAGTGGCTCGTCCCAGCAGGCGTGCACCACGCGCAGCCCGCTCTGGCCGGGGGCCAGCGGCGGCAGCTCCAGACACAGCGGCATGCGCATGAACCAGCGCAGCGCCTCGTCCCACTCATCGGGATGATGCTGATATTGGTCAAGCGTCTCGCGGATGATGCGGTTGTGACGTGAGGTATGCGAGCGCAGGAAATCACGATGCTCGCCGCCTGCACGCGGGCGTGCGCGCCGACAATACGCCAGGGCGTTGTATTCGTGATTGCCCATCACGATCAGCGCTTCGCCGGCATTGACCATGCTGCTGGCCAGCTGCACCGCCAGGCGGATGCGCGGACCACGATCGATGATATCGCCGAGAAAGATGACCTTGCGGGTCGGGTGGCGATAGACGCCATCGACGATGTGATAGCCGAGCGTCTCCAGCAACGTCGCCAGAGTGGCGCCGCAGCCGTGTACATCGCCGATAAGGTCATAGCCATCCTGTGGCGCCACGAATGCTTGCATGCTGTGAGCCTTGAGGTCATTCGCCGAGGCGATTGCTCCAACCGAGCTTGGTGCGACAGATCTCGAAATAGTTGTGCTCCAGCGGATGAATCAGCGTCAGACGCTCACTCTTGCGCCGGATCTTGAGCACATCCCCGGGTTTGGCCACCACCTGGGTCTGGCCATCGCAGCTGATATGCGGATAGGTCGAGTTGCTGGCACTGATATGCAGGATGATCTCGCTGGCCGCATCGATCACGATCGGACGACTGGAAAGGGTATGCGGGAACATCGGCACCAGGGTGATCGCCTCGAGACGCGGATGCACGATGGGGCCGCCACCGGACAGCGCATAGGCGGTCGAGCCGGTCGGAGTGGCGACGATCAAGCCATCCGAGCGCTGGGAGTAGACGAACTGGCCATCGATGAACAGCTCGAACTCGATCATGCGCGCCGCCTTGCCGGGGTGCAGCACCACGTCATTGAGGCCATCGGCCGCCCCGATGCGCTCGCCTTCGCGGTAAACCTCGGCCTCGAGCAGGAAGCGTTGCTCGCTGAGATAGTCACCGCCCAGCACCTCGGCCACCTTCTCCTCGAGCTCATCGGGGCGAATGTCGGTCAGAAAGCCGAGTCGCCCACGATTGACGCCGAGCACGGGCGTGCCGCTGCGGCACAGCGCGCGCGCGGCGCCCAGCAGGCTGCCATCGCCGCCGACCACGATCACCAGATCACACTGCTCGCCCATCTGACGGCGGCTGGCCACCTGAAGACCGTGGTCCAGCAGCAGCGTGGCAGTGCGTTCCTCGATCACCATGGCCAGGCCACGGGAATCCAGAAAGCGAATCAAGCGCTTGAGCGTATCCACCACCTGGGCACTGCCCAGTCGGCCAATCACGCCGATCGTATTGAATTGCTGCTTCATCACGCCTCCCAGGCTGTCATGCCGGCCATTATGCGGACTCACCGCGCGAGCAGCAATGCAGCCGCGCCGCGCTTTTCCCATCGGATGTGAAGTGACTGACTGACGCCACGCCCAGACACGTCTGAAAACCGGACGCGAACATCCAAGGCGGGAAGCGGGACGTTACCTGACTATCCCCCCGCAATTGACGCACCGCCATCCCGACCGTCACGGGCGTTGATTCTTTCCCGAACAAAGGCCTCTATCATGCAACTTGCCATTCCCCGGCGGTGCACTTACCGTCAGCTGATCAATGGACCCCCTGCCAAAGGAGCCGGCCGCCCCATGCCAGCACAGAAGCCGTCAGTCAGTCCGCCAGACGCGGAAAGCTTTGACCACGCCAGTGCGATAGAAGCCTGTGCACGCGGAGACGAGGCCGCGTTCCGCAGCCTCTATGATCTTGAATCGGGCCGTATGCTAGCGCTCGCCATGCGCCTGTTGAACAGCCGCGACCAAGCGGAAGATGCCGTCCATGACGCCTTCATCAAGCTGTGGTCCAACGCGGGCCAGTATCGCCGTGAACTCGGCAATGGTCGCGCCTGGCTGTTTACCATCCTGCGCTATCGCGCCCTGGATCAACTGCGCGCCCAGGGGCGGACGCCTCGCGGTGACAGCGATGCACTCGACACGCTGGCCGATCTGCTCGCCAACCCGGAAACCGCGGCCGATGACAGCCAGACGGCGCACCAGTTGAGCGACTGCCTGGGTGAGCTGGAAGTGCCGCGACGCGAGCCCATTCTGCTGGCCTTCTTCAAGGGACTGACACACGAACAGATCGCCGAGAAGCTGAGCGCACCGCTTGGCACCATCAAGGGACGCATCCGCGCCGGTCTCAAGCTACTGCAGGAGTGCCTGTCACGATGAATAGCCCCCTGATTCCCGAATCTCCCGAAGAACAGAACCTGCTGCTGGGTGAGCATGCCCTCGGGCTGCTGGACCCTGAGCGCGAGGCCGAAGTGCGCGCCTGGATCGAGCGCGATGACAATGCCGCACGCATGGCCCTGCGCTGGCAGCAACATTGGCTGAGCGTGAGTGATCGCCTGCCGCCGGAGCCCCCTTCCGACTCACTATGGAAGCGCATCGACGCCAGCCTGGTGCGCCTCAAGCAGTCCTCCGCCACCCGCGATGACGCCGCTCGCCATGACGCAGAGCAGACAAGCACCTCAACCAAGGCGCCCTGGCTGCTGCGCTGGCTCGGCGGTGGCCTCGGACTGGGTCTGGGGGCAGGTCTCGCCCTGGCGCTGGTCATGCAGATGGGGCCCTTCTCTCCCAGCGCGCCGCTGGAAGGCACGTCACCGGAGATGGCTACCCAGACACCTGACGGCGACGCGCAACGTATGGTCGCTATCCTGCAGACACTGGAAGATCCGGGCACGCCGACCTGGGTGGCCAATGTCACGCCCAGCGGTGGCCTGCAGCTGACACCGAAGGTCTCCATCGAGCGCCCGACGGATCGCGCCATCGAACTGTGGACCCTGACCGACCCGCAAGAAGGGCCGCGCTCACTGGGGCTGGTCGACCCGATTGCCGGCATCGAACTCAGCGCCGAGCAGATCGGCAGCATGAGTCCGGGCCAGCTGCTGGAGATGACGCTGGAGCCAGAAGGCGGTTCGACGACCGGCAAACCGACGGGCAAGATTCTCGCCATCGGTCGCCTGGTGGACCTCAATCAGCGTGATAGCTGATAGCCCTCATAACAGCCCTCGGGCATGACGGCTGCCGATAGTGGCGCTTTCTGACGCTGTAATCTCACAGCGAGTCTCACGGGAAAGCGCCCTATCGGTCTGCTCAAGGCCTTCTCAAAAGAGGGAGTCCGTCGTCTAGCGTCAGTCAAACGCCAGACATGAAAAAGCCCCGCAATCGCGGGGCTTTTTCATGTCTGGCAGCGTCAGCTAGCTGGCAATAAAGCCAGTGCTCAGCTTTCAGTGCGCTCAAGCCAGGATTCGACGGTTTCAGCACCGTGCTCTTCCTTCCACTCTTTCAGCTGCTTGTGGTTGCCACCACGCGTCTCGATGACTTCACCGGTGTGCGGGTTCTTGTAGACCTTCAGCTTGCGCTTGCGACGCACGCCACCGGTCTTGCTTTCCGGTGCGGCAGCAGCCGGCGCCTGGGACGCTTTCGGGTCCAGCAGGGTGATGACGTCACGAGTGGACTTGCCGTACTCGCCCATCAGCGCGTCCAGCTTGTCCTTGAATTCGAGTTCGTTCTTCAGACGGTCATCATTGCGCAGGCTTTCCAGCTGCTCTTGAAGTTTCTTGAGCTCTTGCTCTTTCTGCATGAAATCAGTCAACAGGGACATGAGTATCTCCAGGATGTCGGGACAGACAGTTGAGTCACGAAAACACGATGCTGAAAGAGGCTCGGCGATATTCACCTGCCGTACATGTTTAACAGCGCGTTTTCATAAAGACTTGTGCAGGACACTCGGGACAGTTAAGCGCCCACACCAGATCAAGGGCGATTATAGACCGAGTCAACTGCGAGGTGAAGTCTTAAATAACATGTTTCCAAAGTATGCAATCTTTCCGATCAATGCAATAGCCAGCAAAAAAACAGTACTCACTGCCCAGGCACTTCATTATCCCCTGTCACAACTGAAGACAGGTCTGCCAAAAGCGTCTCTGCAACAACACGAAGAAGTCTTTACCACGACCTGATATCAGGCTTGAGGGCCCGCCATCACTGGACCCCCAATATTCACGGGATATGCACAATTCATGACAGCAACCCACAAGGAAGTATTATGCAACCACTTTCCCGTTGGCGTGGCGGCGTCAGATTGCAGACTTTCGATGTAGAGCTGTCATTGCCTGCGCACCTCGAAAAGCATGCACCTGAACGAACAACAGAAGTCCATACTAAAGCAGGTGGCGAACTAATAGTGGTGCAAAATGCAACACTTTCTCCAGAAAGCGTCACTTCAAAAACACCGTCAACCTGATAGAATGGTCAAAGTTGACAAAGATTGAGCCGTCATCACGCCATTCCACTCTCCCGCCACTCGCAGAGACACTCCATGCCATTTTCCCAGATGCCGACCCGCGATACGGACTCACTTTCTCTCTGGCACCCTTATACCCAGATGCAGGACATGCCAGCGCCACTGGAGGTGGTCGGCGGCATGGGAGCCCGCATGACACTGGCGGGAGGTGAGACACTGCTGGATGCGACATGTTCCTGGTGGTGCATGATCCATGGCTACGGACACCCGCGTCTCGTCGCGGCCATTCAGCAGCAAGCGGCAGAACTCTGCCATGTGATGCTGGGCGGCATTCGCCATCGACCGGCCAAGGAGCTTGCCGATGCGCTGGTGCGCGTCACCCCCGAGGGCCTGAATCATGTCTTCTTCTCGGATAGCGGCTCGGTGGGCATGGAAGTCGCCATGAAGATGGCAGTGCAATATCAGCAACAGCGCAAAGACCGCGATGACACGCGCGGACGAACGCGCATGCTGTCATTGATGAAGGCCTATCACGGCGATACGGCGGGCTGCATGGCAGTGTGTGACCCCGAGGAAGGCATGCACTCCTTGTTCGCCGATTTCCTGCCCAGACATCATTTCGCACCGGCGCCGACTGCCGGTTTCAGCGCCAGTCGTGACGAGGTAGCAGACGATATCAGCGCATTGCGCGCCTGCCTGGAAACACACCAGCATGAGATAGCGGCATTGTTGATGGAGCCTCTCTTGCAGGCGGCAGGTGGCCTCAACATGTACTCGCCCTACTATCTCGAGGCGGCGCGCGAGTTATGTGATGAGTTCGGAATCGTATTGATCTTCGATGAAGTCGCAACCGGTTTCGGTCGGACCGGCAAGATGTTTGCCTGTGAACACGCCAATGTCTCTCCTGACATCATGGTGCTCTCCAAGGGACTGACGGGGGGATATCTGGGACATGCCGCCACCCTGGCCCAGAGTCATATCTTCCATGCATTTGATGGTGAGGATGCCAATAGCGCCTTCATGCACGGCCCGACCTTCATGGGCAATCCGCTGGCCTGTCGGGTGGCACTGGAAAGTCTCGCGGTATTCGAGGAAGAGAATTATCTGGGCAAGATTGCCGAGCTCAATCAATTGTTGCGCGATACCCTGCTGAATTTCTCCCACCCCGCCATTCGCGATATACGCGTATTGGGTGCCACTGCGGTGATAGAAGTGCACGATGCCAGCAGTCTGGCAGGCGCTCAGGCCCATGCCCGTGAACTGGGTGTCTGGTTACGCCCCTTCGGTCGCTGGCTATATACCATGCCGGCCTATATCACCTCGCCGCAGGACTTGGGCCAGATCACCCATGCGATGACCAGCTACTTCGAGACTCTGGAACATTGATGCACTGATTGCACTGACATACAACACGACTGCCCCTGGCGATGTTCATCAAAGACGATGTTCATCAAAGGCGATTGCCATCAGAGGCAAGCGCCATCAGAGGCAAGCGCCATCAGGGGCAGTCACCCTCGAGAGCCACCAGTCTCGAAAGCTATCACCATCAGAGGCATTCACCCCCACAGACGGGCTTCGAGTGCCTGATAATCCTCTGGCGAGAGCTGACCGCCCTTGACCAGCTTCTTGAGGAAGTGACGATAACGACGCGCGACCTTGCGCCGTGCCAGCCAGGCGACACTGGTCGCCAGCGGAATGAAGTCAGGATTCGAGATACCGTCGATCAGCCACAATCTGGGCGGCTGGTCGTCGCTGAACTGGACCACGATATTGCGATCATTGAGATCAGACGGAATCAACCAGCGTTTCTCGAGATAGCGATAGAGATTGGCCAGCTCGCTCACCAGCACCTCGGCGCTCAGGCGCTCGGGGGTCTCGAGATGCACCTCGCGCAGTCGGCGTGACGTGGAGCCGTCACTGTCGAGAATCAGGTCGAAGACCAGCCCGAGCCCCTCGGCGGTGGCGACACTGCCGTGGTAGGCAGGCACATAGGACCAGTCGCGCATGCCACGTCTGACCAGGCCCTCGAAATAGCGTTGCTCGCGTTCATTCTGGCGGCTGCCCTTGTCAGGGTAACGCGGGACCTTGATGCAGCGATGGGGGTCGTTCGGGTCCTGATAGACACGCCGATCATTTCCCATGCCGATGACGCGGGCATTTTCCAGCTCCAGCATGCGCACTCCTGTTGAATAACGCCTGCGACTGCAGCCGCCGGGCAGCGTGGCATTCTACAAAAAGCCGTCATGGCACGCCAACTTGTGCCATTTGGCAGCACCCACGTTCATCGGCCATTCAGCTTGCGTTGCCCTTCTGGTAAGATAATGCGCCGTTTTTGACGGCATTCAGGAGGAAGCCGCAGGAACACTGCGACAGCAAGGCATTCGTCACGAATGTACACGTCATGCGAGGCATTGCCCCGGGATCGGGTGGCCACGCACCCACAGTTCGCCCGCTCTGTCCGCAACACTCCCAAAGCTGGCACAACCCCACATAGAGGTACTCGCATGAATGCGGTAATTCTGGCCGTCCTGGTCATGGTCGGCCTGTCGTTGGCTCGCGTCTCGGTCGTCTTCGCGCTGGTCGCCGGCGCCCTGGTCGGCGGTCTGTTCAGTGGTCTGTCACTGACCGATACGCTCGGCGCCTTCAATGACGGTGTCGGCGGCGGCGCCAAGGTCGCGCTGGCCTACGCCACCCTCGGTGCCTTCGCCGTCGCCCTGTCTCGCTCCGGTTTGCCGGACCTGCTCGCCGCACGCCTGATCGGCCTGCTCAATGGCGAAAGCACGCCGCGCCGCCAGACGGCCATCAAGTACGGCCTGCTGGGCAGCGTGACCCTGGTCGCGATCTCCTCCCAGAACCTGATTCCGGTCCACATCGCCTTCATCCCGATCCTGATTCCGCCGCTGCTGGTTGCCATGAACCGCCTGCGTCTGGATCGTCGCGCCGTGGCCTGTGCACTGACCTTCGGCCTGACCGCGCCCTATATGCTGCTGCCGGTCGGTTTCGGCTCCATCTTCCTCAACGACATCCTGCTGGCCAATATCAATGAGGCCGGCCAGTCGCTCGGTCTCGACGTGACCCGCGGTATGGTGCCGATGGCGATGGCGATTCCGGTCGGCGGCATGTTCCTCGGCCTGCTGACGGCGCTGTTCGTCTCCTACCGCAAGCCGCGTGACTACGCGACCCGCGAGATCAAGTCCAGCAACGTACCGCACCACACGCCCATGCACACGCCGTCCAAGAGCGGCCTGATCATGGCAGGCGTCGCCATCATCGCCGCCCTCGGCATTCAGCTGTATTCCGGCTCGATGATTCTCGGCGGCCTGGTCGGCTTCGCCATCCTCTCGCTGGGTGGTCTGTTCAAGTGGAACGAAGCGGATGACCTCTTCACGTCCGGCATGCGCATGATGGCGCTGATCGGCTTCATCATGATCTCGGCGGCAGGTTTCGCTTCCGTGATGAAGGCCACCGGCGACATCCAGACCCTGGTTGACGCCTCCTTCCACATCATCGGTGACAACAAGCCGCTGGCCGCGCTGGTCATGCTGATGGTCGGCCTGTTCATCACTCTCGGCATCGGCTCCAGCTTCTCGACCATTCCGATCATTGCCGCCATCTACGTGCCGCTGGCGCTGCAATTCGGCTTCTCGCCGCTGGCCACCGTCGCGCTGATCGGCACCGCCGCCGCGCTGGGGGATGCCGGCTCACCGGCCTCTGACTCGACCCTCGGCCCGACGGCCGGCCTGAATGTCGATCAGCAGCACGACCACATCTGGGACAGCGTGGTGCCGACCTTCATCCACTACAACATCCCGCTGATCGTGTTCGGCTGGGTGGCCGCGATGACGCTGTAATCCGCTGAGCGACAGTCTCGCGCCCAAGCGAGATGCCAGACATGCCAACGCCCGACAGAGAGGACCTTCCTCACTGTCGGGCGTTGTCGTTGCGCAGCCGGCTCAGGTGCAATGAATGGGTACCGCCACTGGACAGCCATCCAGTCTTTTAGCATGATGCGCGCATGCGCAAGATCCTCCACGCCGACTGCGACTGCTTCTATGCCGCCGTCGAGATGCTCCGCCATCCCGAGTGGCGCGAGGTGCCCATCGCCATCGGTGGCCGCACCGAGCAACGCGGTGTCATCGCCACCTGCAATTATCCCGCGCGTGCCTTCGGCGTACGCTCGGCGATGTCGACTGCCCGCGCGCTGCGCCTGTGTCCACAGCTGATTCTGGTGCCCCCGGACTTCGAGCGCTACCGCGCCGTTTCCGCCGAGATCCAGGCACTCTTCCATGAACTGACGCCCCTGGTGGAGCCCCTCTCGCTGGATGAGGCCTATCTGGATGTCAGTGCCGTGACTGACTTTCAGGGCAGCGCCACCTGGATGGCGCGCTGGCTGAAGGAAGAGGCGCTCAAGCGTACCGGCATCACCCTCTCCCTTGGCGTGGCCGCCAACAAGTTTCTGGCCAAGATCGCCAGTGACTGGGAAAAGCCCGACGGCCTGACGGTGATCACGCCCGAGACCAGCGACGCCTTCATCCGCCAGCTGCCCGTCGGCAAGCTGCACGGGGTCGGCCCCGCGACGCTGGCGCGCCTGACACGCCTGGGCATCACCACCTGCGAGGACATGCGCACCACGCCGTTGACGACACTGGCCGAGCACTTCGGCAAGTTCGGCACCCGCCTGCACGAACTGGCGCACGGCATCGATGAGCGACCGGTGCGTGTCGAGCGTGAGCGCAAGTCGATCAGTGTCGAGCACACCTTCGATCACGACCTGCCTGATCTGCCAGCCTGCCTCGAGCGCCTGCCCGCCCTGCTCGAACGCCTGACCAGCCGTCACGCCCGCCATGACCAGCCGGTACTGGCCAAGCAGTTCGTCAAGATCCGCTTCAACAACTTCGAGAGCACCACGCTGGAAAGCCTGCTCCCCGCCTCGACCACCACGCTGCCGAGCGCCAACAGCTTCGCCCTGCTGATGGAGCAAGCCTGGCAACGCGGCCATCGACCTGTCCGCCTGCTGGGCGTCGGCGTGCGCCTCAAGGCCCGCGAGGACGCCCAGCAGCTGGGGTTGTTCTAGCTCGCGCCAGGCGCCCACCCCATCCCGCAAACAAAAAAGCCGGCACCTGAAACAGGTACCGGCTTCTTCGTCACGACCTCAGGTCGGTGACAGACTCATGCGTTGAGCATGCGAGGCTCAGGCGAAGACGATGGTCTTGTTGCCGTGGATCAGCACGCGATCCTGCAGGTGCCAACGCAGGCCGCGCGCCAGCACCTTCTGCTCGACATCACGGCCGATGCGCACCAGTTCCTCGGCGGTATGGCAGTGAGTGACGCGATGGATGTCCTGCTCGATGATCGGGCCGGCATCCAGTTCTTCGGTCACGTAATGACAAGTCGCCCCGATCAGCTTGACCCCACGCCCGAAGGCCTGGTGATACGGCTTGGCGCCCACGAAGGAAGGCAGGAAGCTGTGGTGGATGTTGATCAGGCGACCGGCATAGCGCTCACACAGACTCGGCGGAATGATCTGCATGTAGCGCGCCAGCACGATGCAATCGGCCCGGGATTCTTCCACCAGACGCTCGACCTCGGCAAAGGCCGGCGCCTTGTCATTCTTGTCGACCGGCACGTGATGGAACGGAATGCCGTGCCACTCCACCAGCGAGCGCATGTCATCGTGGTTGGAAATGACGCAGGGAATCTCGCAATCCAGATCACCGGACTGCCAGCGATGCAGCAGGTCCACCAGGCAATGGGAGTCCTTGGAGACCATCAGCACGACACGCTTCTTGGCGGCGGTGTCATGCACGCGCCACTGCATGCCGAACTCTTCACCGATCGGGGCGAAGCGCTTGCCGAGCTCAGCGGCGCTCAGGCCGATGGTTTCGGGGTTGATCTCATAGCGCATGAAGAAACGACCGGCACCAAGATCAGAATGCTGATTGGCTTCGGTGATCCACCCGCCCTGCTCGGCGATGAAAGTGGAAACTCGGGCAACAATTCCGACCTGATCAGGGCAGGACACCACCAGGCGATAGGCGTGAGACATCGTAAGTTCAACCATTGTGATAGCGGGAATGATGTTCAGCCGGCGAAGCGCCGGCCTGCGCGAGGAATCATGACACCGCCCGTAAGCAGCCCCTCGGCAAAGGTGGGCTATTGTAGCTGATCACGCGGCCTGAAACAGTGCTGCGCCCCGATTCTGTCCATATGGTCAATACGACATTGCGATCAGCGGCCATCACGCCGGCCCACCTCAAGGCGTCGCGCGAACGGCTGGGCCGCTCTCGAATCGACGCGACCGGACAACAGCGCCATTTGTGGCGCTTCGCGGGATTCCCGTATAGTTGAGCCACATTTTATAGATGGCATGACATCCATGTTGAAACCCCGCGTTCAAGTCCGTCAGAGACAACGTCCGCCGCTGCACCTGCTACCGCTGGGTGGCTGCGGCGAGATCGGCATGAATCTGACGCTGTATGGTTATCAGGATCACTGGATTGCCGTGGATTGCGGCATGATGATTCGCCAGGACCTGCCGGAAGGTCCGCTGCAGGTGCCGGATATCGAGTCCCTGGCAAGCCTGGGCATCAGCCCGCAGATGCTGGTGATCACCCATGGCCACGAAGACCACATCGGCGCGGTCGCCTGGCTGTGGCCGAAATGGCGCTGCCCGATCATCGCCACGCCCTTGGCGGCTGGCCTGCTGCGCGCCAAGTTCGCCGAGCGCGAGCTGGAAACCTCCAGCCTGCAGATCATCGAGGTGGATGAAGGCTTCGAATCCGGCCCCTTCGCGCTGCGATTGTTGCCACTGACCCACTCCATTCCGGAAAGCTGCTCGTTGCTGATCGTCACGCCGGAATATCGCGTGATGCATACCGGCGACTGGAAGCTGGACCCGGAGCCGCTGATCGGAGAGCCCACGGATCCGGAGCGCTATCAGGCACTGGCGCCGGTCGATCTGGTCGTCGGCGACTCCACCAATGCGCCGCTGGCGGGTCATTCGCGCAGTGAAGGTGAGGTAGCACGCGCACTGGAGAAGACGCTGGCCGGCTGTCGCGGACGCGTCGTCGTGACCTGCTTTGCCAGCAACCTGGCCCGCATCCTGGCACTGGGGCGCGCCGCCGCTCGCAATGGTCGCCGCATCACGCTGCTGGGTCGCTCGATGGAGCGCATGGTGCGCGTCGCCCGCGGTCTCGGCTATCTGGAAGACTTCCCGCCGCTGGTACCGGTGAAGGACCTGGGCTACCTGCCCCCGGAAGAGGTCATGGTGATCGCCACCGGCAGTCAGGGCGAGCCGCGCGCAGCGCTGTCACGCCTGGCCAATTCCCGCCATCCTGACTTCGAGCTGGCCGCCGGCGACACCGTGATCTTCTCTTCCAAGGCGATTCCCGGCAATGAGCTGGCCATCGGCAAGCTGCACAACGCCCTGACACGCCTCGGCGTCGGCATCATGGAAGAGAAGCAGTTCCCGGACCTGCATGCCTCCGGGCACCCGGCGCAGGAAGAATTGCGCACCTTCTATGGCTGGCTGAAACCGGTACGTCTGCTGCCGGTGCATGGCGAATATCGCCACCAGCTCGCTCACACCCAGGTGGCACAGTCCCTGGGCATCGAGGCACCGCTGATTCCCGTCAATGGTGACGTGATTCGCCTCGATGCTCAGGGGCTGTCGGTGGAGAAACGCCTGACACTGCACGAGTGCATCATCGAGCATGACAAGGTGCGCCCGCTGGATTCCATGGACCGCCGTGCCCGCGCGCGTCTCGGCCGGCATGGCAGCGTCTCGCTGGCGTTGCCCGTCACGCTGCAGGAGGCCGGCTGGGTTCGCATCGGCCGCTTGATGCTGGATATCAGCGGCACCTCAAGCCTGGATGAAGACAGCTTCGCCGAGTGGCTGGATGACACCCTGGCAGGCCTGGATGCCAGCAATGAACGTGAACTCAAGCAGCAACTCGATGGCCGCATCAATCGCTGGCTGCGCAACCACCTGCGCCATGAGCCGGTGCTCTTCCTGCATATCATGGCCATGAATCAGGAGTGAGTGTCGCGCCATCATCGAAGTGATGGCCGCCTTGAGCTCACTACCCTGCACAAAGCAGCGCATGAAAAAGCCCGCCCGGGAAATACCGGGCGGGCTTTTCTGCTGCTGGGAGGCGCTCAGGGACTGGTGATGGCGAGATTGCCGACTTGCCGACTGGCAATCTCGATCTCAAGCGCTTCAGCCACCTCCATGGCGTCAGGCCGAAGGTCTCAAACGGACTTGTTCTTCGGCGGACGGCCACGACGCTTGGGCTGATCACTGACCAGATCATCCACGGAAAGGCCAGCTTCGATCATCGCATCACGAATCTCGGCAAGCTTGCGCTCCTTGGCGATTTCTTCTTCGCGGCGCTGCTCGTCTTCTTCGGCTTTCTGCTCGATCACCTCATTGATGACCTCGGAGAGCTTGTGCAGTTGTTCCATGGACAGCTGACGCGCTGCTGCACGAGCAACATTCTTGTTACGAGCGATCTTTTCGAGAGAATCGGCTGTCATTTCGCTACCTCCACCATATGCACTGAGCTGGAATCCCTGCGAGTCATCGCATTGGATGTGATAATGCAGCAAAGTATAAGCGCTAAATATGAACTAACAAGCCTTGTCAAAAGCAAGGCAGTGTTTCCATAGGATAGACCAACAAAAACCCCGCTTGATAGCGGGGTTCTTGTCAGCGCCTGTGAGTTATCCGGGATGGCTCGATCCACATGAGCGCCACGACTGATGACGAAAAAGGTCTCAGCCTCCCGTCATGTTCATGAAGCGAACGATCTGGACATCACCGTCCGTCGTGAAGTGATGACGCTCGGGCTTGAGGTGCATGGCATCGATGATCGCGGCCTTGAGTGGCTCGATGTCACCCGGGTGGCGACGCATGATGTCACGCAGGTCAAGCGAGTGCTCATTGCCAAGACACAGCAACAGACGCCCCTCTACCGTGACGCGAACGCGGTTGCAGGTCGAGCAGAAGTTATGACTGTGCGGTGAGATGAATCCCACCCGTGATTCGCTGTCCGCCATGCGGAAATAGCGCGCCGGCCCCAGGCTGTCTTCAAGCGTGGGAATCAGCGGATAACGCGTCTCGATGCGCGCCTGGACATCATCACTGGAGCAGAAGGTCTCGTCACGCCCGTGATCCGAGACTTGGCCCAGCGGCATCTCCTCGATGAAGCTGATGTCCAACCCTTCCTCACGCGCAAATTCGACCAGCGACACCACTTCGTGATCATTGCGCCCTTTCAGCACCACTGCATTGAGCTTGATGCGGAAGCCTTCCTCGCGCGCAGCACGAATGCCGGCGATCACATTGTTCAGGTCGCCGGTACGCGTCAGCGCCTTGAAGCGCTCCGGGTCCAGAGAATCAAGGCTGATATTCAGCCGTGACATGCCGGCGGCCTTCAACTGCGCGGCGTGCTTGGCAAGACCCGCGCCGTTGGTGGTCATCGAGAAGTCCTTGAGCCCCTCGAGCGCGCCGATTTCATCGACCAGCTTGCCGATATCACGACGTACCAGCGGCTCCCCGCCGGTCAGGCGAATCTTATCGACTCCCAATTCCACGAAGGCGCGCGCCAGCAACGCGATCTCTTCGAGGCTCAAGACCTCGTTACGCGGCAGAAAGGTCATCTCTTCGCTCATGCAATAGACGCAGCGAAAATCACAGCGGTCCGTCACTGACAGGCGAACATAGCGGATGCGACGACCGAAATCATCGACCAGGGTTTCCATCATGACTCTCCCGAAAACTTGGGTGTTGCCAGCGCTGATTGTCTCTCTTCGCCGCTGGCCTCGGCCAATGAGTCATCAGCCTTGTGTTGCTCGGCAAGGGGGGATAGCGCTTCACCCTCTGCTGTCACCGCGGACTCTGGATGCCAGCGCTCGAGTGCCTCGCGATCGCTCGAGCGTTCCCGCACCCAATAATCTCCCGTGGCAGTGTGCTCCTTTTTCCAGAAAGGCGCCCGCGACTTGAGGTGGTCCATCAGGAAGTCACAGCCGGCAAAGGCCGCCTGACGATGCGCACTGGCGACCAGCACCAGCACGATATTGTCGCCGGGCTCGAGCCGTCCGACACGGTGAATGATGCGCACCCCGGTGAGCGGGAAGCGCTCGCGCGCCTCTGTGATCAAGCGCTCGAGGCTACGTTCCGTCATGCCGGGATAGTGTTCCAGCGTCAGCGCGACGACATCCGGTCGCTGATTGAAATCACGCACCAGCCCCGTGAAGGACACCACGGCACCGATGTCGCCGCGCCCACGCGTCAGGACGTCCTGCTCGACACGCAGATCAAAATCGCCGGCCTGAATGCTGACCGAAAAGGCCCGCGAGGCTTCGTTTGCGACCTGGGTCATGTCAGCCCCCCGTCACCGGTGGGAAGAAGGCGACTTCATCACCGGCATTCAATGGGTGGTCATCGCGCACCATGTCCTGATTGACGGCGCATAGCACGCGAGTGTCATTGAGCGCTTCAAGCTGGGGGTCACGCAGCGCCAGGGTGCGCTTCAAGCCCCCGACCGTCGCTTGGGACAGCGTCGTCAGGTTCAGCGCCAGGCTGTCGAGGTCCAGGCGTTCCCGCAGTTCCGCCAGGAAGAGGACCCGCACGGTGGCATCACCGCGTACCGCCGGAGCGGCCTGTCCCGCTGCCGCTTCGATGGGCTCAGCTGTCGCAGCACGGCTTGGCCCAGTCCGGCTTGGCTCAACCGGCGTCTGCTCGACAGCGGCGGCCTCCTCCGGGCGCTGCCAGTCACCACTCTTGCCACCGGTCTTGGTCTCGAGCTGGATATCGCCGATCACGATACCCTTGTCGACCGCCTTGCACATGTCATAGAGCGTCAATGCCGCCACCGAGGCCGCCGTCAGCGCCTCCATCTCGACACCGGTACGCCCTTTGAGGCGGCACAGCACCTGAATTTCCACACAGCTGTTGGCGCTATCCAGCGTGAAGTCGACCGTCACCTTGGAGAGCATCAAGGCATGACAGAGCGGAATCAGCTCATGAGTGCGCTTGGCCGCCTGGATACCGGCGATACGCGCCGTCGCCAGCACATCCCCTTTGGGCAGGCCACCTTCGGCGAGCAGAGCGAGCGTGGCAGGCAGCATGCTGACGCGTGCGCTGGCTCGCGCCTCGCGGCGGGTTTCCTGCTTGTCCGCAACATCCACCATATGGGCTTCGCCGCGTGCGTTGAGATGAGTAAGGCTCATGAGCTGTCTCGTATCCGTATCGGGTGCGCCTGACTGGCGGCAATCTCAGAAATACCAAAGCCTGAAGAAGCAGGCAGGCAAGCCCTGATGAACAGGACTGGCCAAGAAATTAGCAGACTATCTTTTCATGAATCAGCTGGCATGACCACTGCGCAGGGATCGCCTAGACGATGCCGCGGCTGCCCAGCCACTGCACCATGACCGGCTCGCCGGCGTGAAGCGTGGCGCAGCCGGCGGGAATCTCGATCAGGCATTCGGCCAGCAACATCGAGGTCAGAATCCCCGAGCCCTGCCGCCCCGTGGTCATCACCACCTGACGCCCCTGGTCATCCAGTACGATCTGGCCGCGATGATAGTCGACACGCTCGGCACGTGAGCGCAGCGTCTCGCCGGCGATCAACTGCAGCCGCGGGGCTTGCCACTGCGCCAGCGTCGTCGCGGAGGCGCTCGCCTCATCCTTCGCCTCAACCATCGCCAACCGCTGCTGGCCCGACAACAGACGCAGCGCGGGCAGTACGAACTGCAGGAAGGTGACCATGGTCGCCACCGGATTGCCCGGCAAGCCGAAGAACGGCACCTGGCCAGATGACGACTCGGCGTCGGCGGGAATGGCACGCAACATGCCGAACGCCAGCGGGCGACCCGGACGCATGGCGATGCGCCACAGCGCGAGCTCACCACAGGCAGCGAGGGCGCTGCGCACATGATCGGCCTCGCCCACCGACACGCCGCCGGAGGTGATGACCATGTCGGCACGCGTCGCGGCATCACGCAGGGCAGCAGTCACGCTCGCCTCGTCATCGCTCAGGATGCCAAGATCCAGCACCTCGATGCCCTGATCGCGCAGCAGCGCCACGAGGCTGAAGCGATTGGCGTCATAGATGCCGCCGGCCGGCAGTGTCTCGCCGGGGGCCGTGACCTCGTCACCGGTGGAGAAGACCGCCACCGTCAGTGGCCGATAGACGGCGATCTCTGCGAGTCCGAGCGACGCCAGCACACCCACGGCGGCAGGCGTCAGCCACTGGCCCGGCGCCATCACCTGGCTGCCGCGCGCGATGTCCTCTCCGGCCTGACGCACATTCTGGCCACGGCGAATGCTGGTCACGCCCTCGATCACCACCCGCTCGCCTGCTTCGCTCTCAATCAAGCCCTCACCCAGCCCTTCGCCCTCGCCCTGCGCGGAGCGATACTCGAGCTGCTCCTGCATGACGACGGTGTCGGCGCCTGCCGGCAAGGCCGCACCGGTCGTGATGCGCATGGCCTCCCCCGCGGCGAGCGCCCGGCCCGTCCAGGGATGGCCCGCCAGCGAGCTGCCGATCACGCTCAACTCGCAGTGATCACTCAATTCACCGCGATCGCTCAGGGGCTCGCCGCTCGCCGCGTCTGGCAATGAAGCCCGCGCCAGCGCGATGCCGTCCATCGCCGCGTTGGTCTGCGCCGGGACATCCAGCGGCGAGATGACCGTCTCGGCGAGCACACGTCCGGGCGCCTGCGCCAGGGCGACACGCTCGCTGCGTGGCGTGCGCATCACGCCCGCCAGGCTCTCCCCCAGCACGCTCAAGGCTTCATCGACACTCAGCATGCGCTCGCCGAAACGCGGATCGAAACACGACAGGCTCATGCGCCCACCTCGCCACGCGGCTTGCCGCCTTCCAGACGCCAATGCACCGGCCAGGCGGCGATCCAGGCGGCCAGCGCCTGAGGATCGTCAAGATCCAGCCGCTTGAGGTCCTGCGGCACATCATCACGAGGCGGCAGCTGCGCCGCCGGTGTCGCCAGCGCATGGATCCAGGGATCCTCTGGGACTCGCAGCGGCTTGCCCACGGCCTCGCGGTACAGTTCAAGCTTGGGCAGCGGCCACTGCTTGAAGCCCTCGACCAGAATCAGGTCCACCTCCAGCCCCTCGAGCTGCGCCACCAGCTGCTCCAGATCGGCCTCCGCCTGGTCCGGCGTCTCCATCATCAGCGCAAAGCGCTTGGCAGACGCCACCAGCATCGGCACGGCACCGGCCGTTCGCAGACGATGGCTGTCCTTGCCTGGCGTATCGACATCAAAGGCATGATGCGCATGCTTGATCACGGCGACACGGAGGCCGCGCGCTCTCAACTCGGGCAGCAGCTGCTCGAGCAGCGTGGTCTTGCCGGTGCCGCTCCAGGCCGCGATGCCCAACAATGGACACGCTGACGCCGCCAGACGTGCCTGCCAGGCGGGCGACATCCCGACTTCATGAGAAATATCACCACGCGACGTGGGAGCATCACTGCGGGGGGAGGAATGTTCAGCACTGACAGCGGTATCAGCACGCTGGTCAGTCGTGGAAGAAGACTCAGGCATGAGGGTTCTCTTGATGATTCCGGCGTATGGCGGCCTGTCGACGGGCTCACCGCAGCGCTCCCGCGCCCGCAAGGGAAAAGATGACGGTGACAATGCGGGCTGAGCGGATGCCATGAAGGTGATCACGCACGGCGCTCATTTCAATGGGGCAACGGCTCGATATGAGCAAGGATTCAATGGGGGCTACGACGCAGAGTGGCAAGACACCCGCCAGAACCGCCAGACACGACACTTTTGAGGTGCAACGCCAAGGCCATCAATACCGGGCAGGCAAAGACAATAACCCGCCAGACTCCTGAAGAGACGCTCCTAGCGATGACCACCTGCATCACAATGACACACTCTGAGCGTGCAAGCGGGAACGGATGACACGCAAAGGACGTCAGGAAAGAAGCACGCTCAGCGCGAGCCGGCTTCCATCTCACGGCATTCTTCAAGGGTATTGAGATTGGCGAAGTCCTGCTCGCTGCCCGCCTGAACCTTGAGCCAGACGTGCTGATCGAACCAGCGGTCGATCTTGCGCTCGCCAGCGGCCAGCGCCGCCTGCAGCGAGGGCAGCAGGCCACGATGCATGAGACAAATCACCGGATGGTAACGGAACTCGTCTGCCGCCACGGCCAGCAGCGCAGGCCCGGCATCACCAGCGTGACCGCCTTCGACAGTGAAGCCTTCCAGATGATCGCCGTTGGCATGGTCGATCAGCGCCACACTCAGCGTCTCGACCAGTTCATTGGGCAGGTGCGGCACATCGCAGGCCACCATCATCACCCAGGGCGTCCGCGCTGCCGCCAGCGCACTGGCCATGCCCATCAGGGGGCCGTGGTAACCCTGCTCGCTGTCTTCGACCAGCGGATGCCCATAGGCGGCATATTCAGCGTGCGAGCGATTGGCATTGATCAGCAGCTCACCCACCTGAGGGGTCAGGCGCGCCAGCACATGCGCCACCAGCGGCACCTCATTGAGCATGACCAGTCCCTTGTCGACGCCACCCATGCGCCGCGCCTGGCCACCGGCCAGCACCACCCCGGTGATATTGGCGGGCGTGAGCGAGGCCTTGAGCTGCTCGGCATCGCTCGGCAGTGGCGTGGCGTCAGAGGTGTGATTGGAGCTCGGCATGAAGGCGTATCCCGGTCGAGTGCGCAAAGGCGCAGGTAATGTCATGCAGCAGGGCCGCTGGCAGGGCATCCAGTGCAAGCGGCTGATGCACAAGGCCTTCTCAGCCCTGAAGCTTGAGGTGCTTGCACTGAAGGCTCAGCCCATGAAGACGACTCAGCCCGCTGTGGGCTCAGTGTGCAGGCTGGCAGCGCTCAGCGTCCAGCGCGCACTCGAGCCCTGACTCAAGGCATTGTCCTGATGCGAGGACAGGATCACCGCGCACCCCTGCTGGCACATCTGCTCCAGTCGCAGCGCCAACTGCTCGACGGCGGCCTGATCCAGATTGGCGGCAGGCTCATCCAGCAACAGCACCGGCGGACGCGACAACCAGGCGCGCGCCAATGCCAGTCGCGCCCGCTCGCCACCCGACAATGAGCGGGCGGGCTGTCGGGCCTGATCGCTCAGCCCGCTCCAGCGCAGCATCTCCTCGACCTGGTCGCGCTGCTGGCCGGCAGAGCCGCTGTCGGGTTGCCAGCGAGCCGCCAGCACCAGATTGCCGGCAACACTGGTGTCGAACAGATACGGCTGCTGGTGCAGGTAGCGCACCGGATGAGCGTCACGGGTCTGCCATTCAAGCTTGCCGCCAGTCGCTGGCTGCATGCCGGCCAGCACGCGCAGCAGCGTGGTCTTGCCGCTGCCGTTGTCACCCTTGAGGTGCACCCAGCCGGACGCCGGGGTCGGCGCCCAATCCAGCGCCGCCACATGCCACAACAGACGCCCTTGCGTCTCAATGCCCTCGCCGGATGCCTGCGCCGCAGGCGGCAAGCGATATTCGAGGCCGCGCACACGCAACAGAGGGGCAACGCTTGCGTCGGCAGCGAGTGCCTGGGCAGCAGACGGCGCGGCTTGCGCGAAGCCAGCCCCCGCCACCGGGCAGGAGGGGTCGCCCGGGGGAACAGACGAGGACGAAGAACTAGGGGGGAACATCATGACTCCATACGACGATTCAGCCTGACGCGATCAGTGCTGGCGTGTGCTTGTCTCAACTGGCTGGCAGGCGGCTTGCAGACTGCGGGAGCAGAACGTGACTGGCGGCGAGGCCGCGGGTCACGCCTGCACCACCAGCTGACCGCGACCGCGCAACAGCCCCAGCATCAGATTGAGCGCCAGTGCCAACACCAGCAATACCATGCCCAGGGCGACCCCCTGGGCGTACTCGCCCTTGAGGGTTTCCAGCGCGATGGCCGTGGTGATATTGCGCGTGAAACCGGCAATGTTACCACCCACCATCATGGCGCAACCCACTTCAGCGATGATTCTACCAAACGCGGCCACCAACGCCGCCATCACGCCGAACCGGGCCTCCATCACCAGTCGCCACAGCGCCGCCCGGCGCGACGCCCCCAGCTGCAAGGCCGTCTCCCAGGCACGCTTGTCGACGCCCGCCAGCGCGGCATGCAGCATCACCACCAGAATCGGCAGGGCGAGCAGAATCTGCCCGATCACCATCGCCGGCTGGGTGAACAGCAGGTGCCAATCGCCCAGCGGGCCAGCGCGCGACAGCAGGATGAACAGCAGCAGCCCCACCACCACGGTGGGGACGGCCATCAGGGTATTGATCAGCGAGATCAGCAGCCAGCGCCCCGGGAAGACACAGCGAACCAGCACGAAGGCGATCAACAGTGCCGGTGGCACCGCGATCAACATCGCCATCAACGAGACACGAAACGACACGCCGATGATCTCCCACAGCGCGCCATCCATGCTCAGCAGGAGGCTCATGGCCTCCTGCGTGGTTTGCCACAAGCTCACGAACGCGGCTCAGCCTGTGCGCCCTGCGCCTTCACCGGCGCGCGCTCAGAGGCGCGGTCCGCTGTCTGGCGAGCATCGAAGCCGGTCTCGCCGTGGCTGGCATGAAACAGCGCCTTGCCCTTGAGACGATAATCATCGATTGCCTGCTGCCCTTCGCTGGAGATCAGCCATTCGGCCAGCTCACGCGCACCACGGGTATTGAGGCCGTCATGATTGGCCGGATTGACCAGAATCACCTGATAGGGGTTGAAGAGGCGCGCATCGCCCTCGACCAGAATCTCAAGCTCGAGCTTGTCTTCCATCGCAAGCCAGGTACCACGATCACTCAGGGTGTAGTCCTGCAGCTCACTGGCCATGCTCAGCACCTTGCCCATGCCCTGGCCGACGGCCTTGTAGCCGGAGAAGTCAGGGGTGACATCGGCACTCTGCCACAGGGCCAATTCCTTCTTGTGAGTGCCGGAGTCATCGCCGCGCGAGATGAAGCCGGCATTGGCGCCGGCGATCTTGTCCAGTGCCGCGTCCACATCCTGCATGCCGTCAATGGCCGCCGGGTCCGCCTCGGGGCCGAGCAGCACGAAGTCGTTGTACATCACGCCATGCGGTTCGACACCGTAGCCGGCATCGACGAACTTGCGCTCGGCGCCCGGGGCGTGAGTCATCACCAGATCCACATCGCCATCCTGCCCCATGCGCAACGCCTTGCCGGTACCGACCGCGATGACCTGAATGGTGACATCGTGGGCTTCTTCATACTCCGGCAGCAGGTGATCGAGCAGGCCTGAATTGTAGGTGCTGGTCGTGGTGGCCAGACGGATGATGTCGTCGGCTGCCTGGGCTGGCAGAATGCTCAGCGCACCGAATGACAGGCCTGCGAGAGTGGCCAGCAGGCGACGAGAAGACAAGGTATGGCGTTGCGGCATGGGGGTGCTCCCTGAATATTTTTTCTGGCGTGACGGTCTTGATGACATCAACGTGAATGCTGACTCTGCAAACGACATGCCGAAAGCGCTGTGGTGACGAAACGGACTATCCGATAAAGGCTTTCAAGGCTTTGCCAGACAGCGCTGATACATGGACTGGCACGCAAGACAGCCGGCGATGATACCGGAATCTTCTCCAGCAGGCAGACTTGCCGGCTCCCGCCTTCTGTCGTCCCTATCGTCCCTGACGCCCCTCTCGCCCTGCTGACGTCGCTATATCGACTGGAGCGAATGGCGCTGCTGAAATGGCCGAGAAAATACTGACAATAACTCCAGGCATGACCATCACTGCCCCATGACGACCCGATTGCCGAGTCATCGCCGGGCCTTGCGTAGCGCAACGGGACAGCCTGCCAACCCTGCCCGCCAGCGCCGCGTGCTGACAAGGCTGCAAGGCCCGGCCTGTGGCAAGCGTAAGCAGAAAGAGGCAGCAATGTGGCATCCAGCGCTAGATTACCAGTGAGCAGCACGCCACAATGCCCGCATGATAGAGATGATCTCCCCTGCGACCATTACTGCCCTGTTGACCCGAGGAACGCCATGACTGCCCACGCCCCCTCCACACCCCGTGAGACCCGGCGTAGCGGCAGCGACCCCCTCCCCACCGCCTCGGTACTGATCGTCGATGACGAGCCCGGCATGCGCCGCTATCTGGAGAAGGCACTGTCCTCGCGCTTCGCGCTGATCGAATGCGCCGAGAGTGTCGAGCAGGCCGAAGCCCTGCGCTCGCGCCTGCACTTCGACCTCATCCTGCTCGACATTCGCCTGCCGGGGCGCGATGGCCTGGATTGGGATGAGGCGCTTGCGCCCTCTTCGGTCAGCGATGTCATCTTCATGACGGCCTACGCCGATCTCGAGACAGCTGTGCGCGCACTGCGGGCCGGGGCCTGTGATTTCATCATCAAGCCGTTTCGTCTCGAACAGTTGCAGGCCGCGCTGGACCGCTGCCTTGAGCGCCGCCAGCTGACGCGGGAAAACTTCCTGCTCCGTCGCGACAATGCCCGCCATCAGCAGGAAGAGGCCAGCCTCAAGGGCGAGAGCCCTGCCATGCAGGAGCTGGCGCATATCATCGCGCGCGTTGCCCCTGCGCCCTCGCCGGTGCTGATTCTGGGGGAGTCCGGCACCGGCAAGGAGCTGGCGGCGCGTGATCTGCATCGCCTGTCCGGTCGGCGCGGCGCCTTCGTGCCGGTCAACTGCGGCGCCATCAGCCCGGAGCTGTTGGAGAGCGAGCTGTTCGGCCACCTCAAGGGGGCCTTCACCGGCGCGCATCGAGGCCGTGATGGCCTGTTCAGCTTCGCCGATGGCGGCACGCTGTTCCTGGATGAAATCGGCGAGATGCCCCTGGCGATGCAGGCCAAGCTGTTGCGAGTGCTGGAGACGCGCCGCGTGCGCCCCGTCGGCGGCGAGCAGGAACAGGCAGTGGACGTGCGTATCGTGGCCGCCACCCACCGCACGCTGGAGACGGAAGTGGCCGCGGGCCGCTTCCGCGAAGACCTCTACTATCGCCTCAACGTGCTGAGCCTGACACTGCCTGCCCTGCGCGAGCGCCCGGAAGACATCCCGGCGCTGGCCCAGCACTTCTCGCGTCAGCTGTCGCGTGAGCTCAACCTCCCCGCCGTGCCCTGGCAGCATTCTGATCTCACTCGCCTGTGCCACTATTCCTGGCCCGGCAATGTGCGGGAACTCAAGAACGTCATCGAGCGCGCCTTGCTGCTCGGCCGCCTGCCCGGCGATACCCTGCCGGCCGACAGTCAGGCTGAACAGGCATCTGGCCACCCGGCATGGGATGACAGCGGAGACGCGACCACCTCCATCGAGGAAGAGGCCACCAGCAGCGGCTATCCGCTCGAGTGGTCATTGGATGCGGTGGAAAAGGCCCATCTGTGCGCGGTACTGGAGCGACATGCCAACAACAAGTCAGCCGCCGCCCGCCAGCTAGGCATCTCGCGCAAGACACTGGATCGCAAACTGACCACCTGGCGCGCCGAGCAGCAAATCAGTGAGGACAGCGGCGCTGAAAATGCCACTGAGAGTGGCACTGAGATTGGTACTGAGAGCGATCAACCCGCCCCCGCCACCTCGTCCGCCGCTCCCTACGGAGCCGACGGCAGCGCATGATCAAGCGCCTGCGCCATTACTTCGCCGGTTCGCTGCGGCGCAGGCTGCTGCTGCTGACACTGGCGCCACTGCTGGCGCTGATGCTGGCGCTGGTCGGCCTGACCGCCTACTGGACCACGGCCTATACCGACCGCCAGCTGTACATGAACGTACGCAGCGATCTTGATGTCGCCAGCCGCACGCTGCAGAGCCAGCATCAGCGCCTGCGTGATGGCCTGGAGGCGATGCGTCGTAACCTGCGCCAGCTGGTGGCACCCGATGAGCAGACCGCGCAGCTGTTGCCACGCCTGGTGCCGCGCCTGGATACCATGCGGGACACTCTCAATGCCGACTGGCTGCGCTGGCTGCCCACCGACCAGTTGCGCCAGACGCCCGGCGTCGCCGCGCTGATTCCGCAACTGGCGCGCGGCGAAAGCCTGGATGGCCTCGACATGCTGTCCAGCGACTCACTGGCGACGCTGGATCCAGCGCTTGCCGAGCGTGCGCGCCTTGCGCTGCGCCAGACGCCCTACGCACAACCCAGTGCCCGCCGCGAGGAAACCCGCGGCATGCTACTGCGGGCGCTGGTGCCCATCCTCGATGGCGAGGGCAAGCTGCTGGGCGCGCTGGATGCAGGCCGCCTTCTCAACCGTGATCCGCGTCTGGTCGATGAGATCCGCGATCTGCTCTATGGCCCCGGCACCCTGCCGGAAGATGGCACCGGCACCATCACCCTGTTTCTCGATGATGTCCGCATCGCCACCAATGTCACCGACGCCAGCGGCGAGCGTGCACTGGGCACGCGTGCCTCGCTGGAGGTGAAGCGTCAGGTGATCGGCAATGGCGAGCGCTATATCAATCGTGCCTTCGTGGTTCATGACTGGTTCGTGGCCGCCTATGCCCCGCTGGATTCCCTGGATGGCCAGCGGATCGGCATGATCTACGCAGGCTACCCGCAGGCGCCCTACGCGCGGCTCTATCGCGAGACACTGACACATATCAGCCTGGTGCTGATCGCGGTCAGTCTGTTGGGGGTGTTGCTGGTGTGGAGCAGCATCGAGCGCCTGATGCAGCCGATCCGCCAGATTCGCCGTGTGGTGCATGCGGTGCGTGATACCCCCTCACAGGAGGGCTTGCGCATAGGTCCGCTGTCCTCTCTTGGGCCGGCGCAGCGGCACGGTGATGAGCTGGATGAACTGGCCGAGGAATTCGACGCCATGCTGGCGCGACTGGAAGCGCACCGCCACGAGATACAGCTCGCGGCCCAGACGCTGGAAGCCCAGGTGGAGGATCGCACTCGCGACCTGAGCGCCCAGACCGCCACGCTGCGCGAACGCAGTCAGGCGCTGGAGGAGCACGTCCGCCTGCTGCGCGAAGCGCGTGCGCGCCTGCTGACCCGCGAGAAACTGGCGGCGTTGGGCGAGCTGACGGCGGGTATCGGCCACGAGATCAACAACCCCGCCGCGGTGATTCTCGGCCATGTCGAGTTGATCGAGGTGATACTCGGTGAACAGGCCGAGCCGGTGCGCGAGGAAATCGCCACCATCATCCATCAGGTCGAGCGCATTCGCGCGCTGGTCGACAACCTGCGTCAGTACGCACGCGATCCTCTCGCCTCCAACGACATTGGCGACGGCAACTCACTGACACCGTCACTCGGCGCGCCTCACCTCAGCCAGATTCATCCCGACGAGGCGATCCACAGTGTCGAGGTGCTGGTCAGGCACGCGCTGGATCATCACGGCCATCAATTGCAGCATGAGTTGGCGGCGACCCGCTTGATCGAGGCCGATCGCGCGCAACTGACCCAGGTGCTGGTCAATCTGCTGATCAACGCCATCGAGATGGCGCCTGCGCCGGATACGCTGTGCATCACCAGCCGTGATCGTGATGCAGCGCTGGCCGTGATGAACGGCGAGCCAAACAGTCGTCCGGATACGTCAATCTCAGCACCAGCGTCAGCCTCAGTGCCAGCGCCAACAGCGGAGCTCGCCCCCGTGGCGGGAGTCGAGATACGCGTCATCGATCACGGCGCTGGAGTGCCCGAGCACCTGAAGTCGCGCATCTTCACGCCCTTCTTCACCACGCGCGCCAATGGCTCGGGCATCGGCCTGTCGGTCTCATCGGGCTTGATCACCCAGCTGGGAGGCAGGCTATGGCTGGAAGATACGCCGGGTGGCGGCGCCACCTTCTGCCTGTGGCTGCCGTGCATCGCACGCCGGCATCATGAGGATGATCAAGGGCGCCATCTGCTCGAGACGCTCAGCGCCGGGGGCAGCAGTCGCTCGCCTTGAGCCACACGCGGCTGATGAACTCACCCGGGCGTGACGAGGCGCACTGCCACGCACTCCCACCCGCGTGCTAGCCTGCGCGCATGCTCACTCAATCAGGCACCACTGATGTCGCACGATAGCTCCCCTACTGCCCCCGAACCTCTCACTGCCGGCAAGGCAGATCAGCCCACTGACGACGAAAAAATGGCAGACGAGGAAATGGCAGCGTCTCGCACGCTGGGCAAGCGGCTGCGCGAACTGCGCACGCGTCATGGCCTCTCGCAGCGTGAACTGGCCAAGCGCGCCCAGGTGACCAATTCGACCATCTCGCAGGTCGAGCAGGACGCGGTCAGCCCTTCCGTCAGCTCGCTGAACAAGATTCTCGAGGTATTTCCGATCTCGCTGAGCGACTTCTTCAGCGATGAGATACCCGTCGAACCACCACGCATCCTGCGTGCCAGCGAGCATGAGGCGATCGCGGGCTGTGGACCGGGACTCACGCTGCGACGCATTGATCAATCCCGGCAGACATCGCCAGAGCCCCAGATCGAGCTGGGCAGCCTCGCACCGGGGTGCAGCGCCTATCTGCAGGCCGCGCATGACAGCCTGGTGCTGGTGACGCACGGCGCACTGTGTATCGAGTTCCCCGCGACGGCGGCCTGCCAGGAGGCACTTCTCGAATGCGGTGATGCTGCGCGACTGCATGCCGGGGAGCGCTATCAACTGCATTGGCGCAAGCCTGAGACTTCGCAAGCCGCCAGCGGTGAAATTACCTACCACGGGACCTCCGACGCTGCCGAGGCCCCAGACTGCCAGTGGCTATGCATCGCACAGAGTCGCTAGGCCGGCATTCGCTCGAGAGCTGCTCGGCCCTGCCAGCTCGGCCCTGGCCAGCACGCCCTTGACCAGTAAGCCCCAAGCCAGCTCGACCGAGTGGGCGCGAAGCGCGTCGCTAGCCTCTTGCAGCGCGGGAGTGAGGCTGGCCCGCAGCATCAGGCGACTGCTCGCGCGCCTCATCCCATGGATCATTGGTGGCCGGCTCGGCCAGGAAACGCTCCACCATGGTGTGCGGACAGAAATCTGCCAACCATTCCTCGCGAACCGGATAGCCCTCCTCTGCCAACAACTCGTTCATGCGTCGCGCGAGGCCTTCGGCGGAATGCGGCGCGATGGCGTGTTCCAGCTCGCCCTTGAGGATCTCGCGTATTCCACCACGGCAATCCACCGATACCACCGGTGTGCCGCAGGCCAGCGCCTCCATCAGCACGATACCCATGCCCTCGACACGCGAGCTGAGCACGAATAGCTTGGCGGCACGCATCCAGGCATAGGGGTTGTCACGCTGACCGGCGAAGATTACCCGCTCGGCGATGCCAAGCCTTTCAGCCTGGGTTTCCAGGGCTTCACGGCAATTGCCTGCCCCCACGATCACCAGCGGCTCCTTCGGATTGGCCAGGGCATAAGCCTCGAGCAACAGGGCGTGATCTTTCTGCGGCACCAGACGCGCCACATTGAGAATGAAGGGTTCAGCCGGGATATCCGGCTCATCCATGGCGGCCTGCTCGCGGATCCGGGTGATCGGACAGGCATTGACGATCGTCTCGATATGCGCCGGCGTCACCCCATGCTGGCGAGCAATGTCACGAGCCCCTTGCGCCACATCCTCGGACACCGCCACCAGATGCTTGTCCTCCAGCAGGCAGCGGGCAAACATGCGCTGCTTCCACTGCGGGCCGCTAAAGTTGACGCGATTTTCCAGCACGTAACGTGCACGGGAATCCTTGAAGCCCCACACCTGCTCGAAGGTTCCCAGGCCACGGAAGATGATGCGGTCAACCTTGCCGTGTTTCTGCTCGAATTCCTTGAGCCAAACGGCGAATTCCTCGCCACCGGCCTTGCCGACCCACACGAAATTGGAGCGGCGGATGACGGGATTGAGCACCAGACGTGACGCCAGTGTCGTCAGGGCGCCGCCGACGGAACGCTGGACGCGCTGCTGAATCGGCACGATGTGCTGCTGGACGCTGGCATCCTGCGGCTCCAGCACCTGATCACGACCGCGCCAGATGACCATATGCGTCTCGTGGTCATTCGCGGCCAGACTGTCGGCAAGATTGACCGCCACTCGCTCCATGCCGCCCATTTTCAGGCTTCTCACTACGACCAGGGTACGCAAGCATCACTCCTTCGAATGTCCGCCAGTACCGCTTTGTGTCGCGTGCAAGACATGCGAAAACGATAGCTGGCGTCTGGTGGGAAAACGAAAAATGCAACTCACATGTGCCAGTCACTCAGCACAGGAGAGTTGCATTTATCTGAACCGTCATTCGCGGAAATGTTCCCTGCCACCACTCATCAAATGGTAATCATTCTCCCTCTTTCGCCGGCGGCAGAATCAGGTTGAGCACGATGCCCAGAATGGCGGCCAGACTCACGCCCTGCAGCGTGAACTGACCACCACCGACCTGCATGCCACCGATCCCGAACACTAGGATCAAGGAGGCGATCACCAGATTGCGCGGTGCGGTCAGTGAATCCCCCGCGCGCACCAGCGTGTTCATGCCGACCACCGCGATCGAGCCGAACAGCAGGCACATGATGCCGCCCATCACTGGCGTGGGGATCGTCTGCAGCACGGCGCCGACCTTGCCGATGAAGGCCAGCGAAATTGCGACACAGGCCGCGACCGTCATCACGCACGGATTGAAGTTGCGAGTCAGCATGACCGCGCCGGTCACTTCGGAATAGGTGGTATTGGGCGGACCACCGAACAGTGACGCCGCCGACGTCGCCAGGCCGTCGCCGAGCAGCGTGCGATGCAGTCCCGGCTTCTTCAGGTAATCGCGCCGTGTCACCGAGCCGATCGCCACCATGTCGCCGATGTGCTCGACGGCAGGCGCGATGGCGACGGGAATCATGAACAGAATGGCGGAAAATTCGAAGGTCGGCGCAGTGAAGCTTGGCAGCGCCAGCCACTTAGCGGCATGCACCGGCGAGAGATCGATCACTCCCATCACCAGCCCCAGCCCATACCCCGTCAGGATACCGCCGAGGATCGGTACCAGACGCAACATGCCACGCCCGAAGATCGACAGCACCAGCGTCACGCCAAGACTGACCAATGACAATGTCAGCGCCTGGGCATGCGAGATGTTGTCGCTGAATTCGCCGGTGGCCATCTGCACCGCCGTCGGTGCCAGTGCCAGGCCGATGACCATGATCACCGGACCGACCACGACGGCCGGCAGCAGACGATGCACGATGCCGACCCCCTTGAGGCGAATGCATTGCGCCAGCAGCACATAGACCAGGCCCGCGACGAACAAACCGCCCATGGTGGCAGGAATGCCGAAGTTCGCGACCGAGCTCTGGATGGGCGCAATGAAGGCAAACGATGAGGCGAGGAAGACCGGCACGCTGGCCTTGGTCACGCACTGGAAGACCAGGGTGCCGACACCGGCCGTGAACAGGGCGACGTTGGGATCAAGCCCGGTCAGCAGCGGAACCAGCACCAGCGCACCAAAGGCGACGAACAGCATCTGCGCACCGGTGACGAGAGTCGTCAGCGAGAACCCTTCCTGTTCCGGCAAGGGGACATGGGCAGACGACGCATGGGGAGAGGAGGTATCAGAGGACGGTGATGAAGACGACATGGCAGCACTTCTTTTCACGGGCGGAGGAGTCAACCGCCTGATCCTGACTGCTCAGACAGGTCAGACAGATACAAAAACGCCCCGCGCAGATACGCAGGGCGTTGTCATCTCTGGCGGCGCTCAGCGCGTGCCGAAGATCTTGTCACCGGCATCGCCGAGACCCGGCACGATGTAACCGTTCTCGTCGAGGCGGTCATCGACGGAGGCGGTGTAGATCTCGATGTCCGGGTAGGATTCCTGCACCTTGGCAATCCCCTCAGGCGCCGCGACCAGCACGATGACCTTGATCTGCTGGCAACCCTTGGCCTTGAGCATGTCCAGTGTGGCAATCATGGAGCCGCCGGTCGCCAGCATCGGGTCGATCACGATGGCCAGACGCTCGTCGAGATCTGACACGAACTTCTCGAAATACGGTACCGGCTCCAGCGTCTCTTCATCACGGTACAGACCCACGACGCTGATGCGTGCCGGGGGAATCAGGTCCGTCACGCCATCCAGCATGCCCAGGCCGGCGCGCAGGATCGGGACGATGGTCACTTTCTTGCCCTTGATGGTCTGGACATCCAGCTCGTTGCCGCTCCAGGCATCAATGGTGGTAGTTTCCAGCTCCAGGTCCTGGGTTGCCTCATAGGTCAACAGCTTGGCGACCTCACTGGCCAGCTCACGGAAGCTCTTGGTGCTGATGCCTGCTGCACGCATCAGGCCGAGCTTGTGCTGGACCAGCGGATGATTGATGGCATGGACGCTCATGGAAATACCTCTTGGGACAGAAGATGGTGCAAACGATACGCAGCACTACCCCCGCCGGCTCGGACGATAGCAGCGGGGAGGCTGGTAAATTGAGCGCATTCTAGCGGAAGCAAGCTTACAAGTTAAGGCTCTCGCCTTCAGGTTACAGCGGAGGAAGCGCCGCAAATGGACTGGCGACCTCCCGCCTGCCACTCATTCAAGGCGTGTAACCGAAGTTGACGAAATCCTGTGCATAGAGAATGGCCAGCTTCTCGCGGGTCGCCGCTGTCATGCCGGCCCCCGCCTCGACACTTCCCTTGTTGCGATGTGCAATCTCGCCGCTGATGCCCAGCTTGTTGGCAACCTGCTGGAAATCCTTGTCCAGGGTTTCGAAATGCCCCAGAAAATCCACCATCAAGGTCTCGTTTCCATCCATGACAAAAGAAGACTGCGAGAGAAACAGGAGGTGACTACGAAAAGCGCCTTGCCACAAACCACGTGCGACAAAATCATCAAAATCTGAATACTCTGCCATCTCCTTGGCGATGGCGAGATCCTGCTTGCCTTGATTGCCACCACTTAATATATAGCGATACGCTGACAGGGCACGATCGTAGGGATTTCTGACAAACGAGAATTTGTAATATGAGCTGAAGCGTTTCTTATCCGACTTTTTATAACTTTGCCATGACACATGATCTCTCCCCTTATCTTTTTGCTTACCTAAAGCAGCCAAAATAGAAGTACCAGCCACCTTGGGTATATGGATAAATATGCATTTATTTTTCACCAAATGCCTGCGATATGGAAACCGTTCGCAACACCACATAATATTTCTCTAGTAAAACATTGATGACACAGCAATATAGAGGCAAATCGAGGAAAAAGAATGTAAGCAAAATGAATTTCATTTCCTTTCCAATGGTAGAATGTACTTATGCATTCATGATATGATGCCCGGGTTTAATAACAGAGCACCTTACCATGTTTAATATTTTTATTTCCTGTGATGAAAACTACGCACCTCATCTTGCGACAACAATCGTATCGATAATTTCAAATTGTCGTACTCCTCAAATGCTGAATTTTATTATCGGTGACGGAGGGTTGTCATCTCTAACCATCAGCCGCCTCAACAAGATGATAAAATCTAAGGGAGCTGCAGTAGAATATGTGTATCTTGATGAGGAAAAGTTCGAAGGCCTAGAAGTCAAACGCTATGGTCTATCCATTTATTTCAGACTATACCTTGACGAAGTCATTAGCGAAGATATCACTGACATTCTCTGCATTGATTGCGATACTGTAGTCGTATCCGATATCCTGCAAATAACAAAGCATGTAACGATGGATGACTATACTATTGCGGCTGTTGAAAACATCGGTCGATCCCCTTATAAGTCCCTGGGATTACAGAAAGGAGATTACTTCAATTGCGGCCTAATGCTTATCAATATGAATCAATGGCGAAAGAAAAACATCGGTAAAAAAGCATTATCTTTCTTACGCAAGCATCCTGAGCTGTGCCTATATCCTGAGCAGTCTTCTCTAAATAAAATCATAGAAGGGCAGTGGACAAAACTACCCATTACCTGGAATGCACAGCGCCCAGCCTATAAAATCATTGAAAAGCGGTTGGCAGAGCAACATCGCCCAAAACATGAGTTTGTAGAATCCATACAGGCCCCTAATGTTATCCACTACATGGGGAAAAACAGCAAGCCTTGGGATAAACACACATTACATCCACTTAGAGACGTATATTTTTTCTATCGCGCCAAAACCCCTTGGCCGTTAAACACACAAAAACCCAAAAGAAACTTATATAAATCTCTCAAGCATTACTTGTCTCTTCAGAAAATATTTTTATATCATAAAAGAAGGAATATGAGTAAGCCCTTGATCAAGGCTCATTCACAAAGGTAAATCATGGCGCTCTTTCAAGGGGCGCCACTAGAGGAGTTTCGTTTCTTGATCACTATACAAAAGCTCAAAAGCGTATCATTGGTTCTCAATATACATAGAAGCGGCACAACATCTGGATTGGCCAGCATTTTTTTCATCCACAACAAGCTTACTTCGCAATTATTGTAAGCCAAAACTAGAATTCGGAAGAGAAGAAAGTAGTAGCAAAAACCAACAACGACTTATAACTTCATTAACCCTCTATAACATAGTCGAGTAAGAGATGATTATCAAAAGCCTTGTTAAACATAAGGTAAAAACAAGCAAGTACATTGAACACTACGCAAAGCGAGCTTATAACTCATTACCAACAGCATTCGCCAAACCTTTGGCAACTGATACATTATTTACCTTTGTAGCTGGTTGCGGCCATAGTGGAACAACGCTAATGGCTGCGAAGCTGAGCAACCATACAGCTATACTCGGGATTGGTAGAGAAACTGGCGTATTATCTCAGGGACGTCATTCACTTTCATCCATCAAGGCCATTCTACGTGAGTGGGATTATTTTGCCGAGTTTTATGGTCACAGCTGTATTCTGGAAAAAACACCAAAACATATTTATTCCTATGAACGTGTGCAAAAGGTATTAACAAAAAATAAATTCATCGTCATGACTCGAAACCCTCTGGACACAATAGCCTCACTTTACAAACGCTTTGGAGATATAGAATATTGTATTGATAGGTGGATCTACGACAATAGTAAGGCACTTGAACTACGGAACAAAAAAAATGTTTTATTTGTAAAATACGAAGAACTTACAGAAGAACCAGAAAAGACTCTCAAGACTACGCTTCGTTTCTTGGGCTATGACTATGAAAGCAGCATTCTAGAAACAGAAGATACAATATACAATAAAACCTCTCAAAAAAGAAACATGAAGGTTCGTGAAGAGCAAGTAAGCCAATCAATTAAACCAAACAGAGATGGATGGAAAAAAATATTGAGCAACGAGCAATCGATCTACATCATGTCAAGAGTGAGAGAAATTTCAAGCAAACTAGGATACTCAGCATAACCTCAATTAATCGATATACTTATCCCGGATTATCAGAAATCTGCAGATTTATATCCGGGATAATAAAACAGAAAGATCACTGTACATTTACAGCCATCGCATACACAGGGTACGCCAGATGTCTCTTTTTAGTGCACTAGGCTGTTTCGAGAAATTATTATCCCAATAACGCTTGTCTTTAACACTAGCCCCCCCTTTTCTCTTGACGCGATTCTCAACGATATCGCTTTTCACCTCATCTTCTGGCTGTTGAGCCGAAAGCATTGGATAAACTGAATAAGACTTCACTACATTACAATAATGCGTATCGATCGGAGTGCCAGAAAACTTTTTCCTTACCAGATTCTTGCACCCTTGTCGTGAAAGTATATATGCGTGTGTGCCTGTTAGGCGCGCACGTACAATATTAGGAAAGGGGATCAACCACATACGCCCCAGCATGCCTCCGAGATATAAAATCTCAGGCTGCTTGAGTTTTAAAAAAGAATTAGCCCGACGTATCACTTCATGTTTAAAGTTAAGTAACGTCGCATCATCTTCCAAGATTAAGACTCTTTCATAACCTCGTTCGATGGCCATGGCCGCACAGGCTTGGTGTGACTCATAGCAACCTCGCTCAGGGTCTTCAGAGTCGCGTTCAGCGAGGTAGAACTCTATATCAAGGCCTAATGGCGCAAACTCTTCAAGCAGCATTTGACGTCGATCTTTTCGCTCGACAAGACTGATGCAGAAAACTCCATCGACTTCCAATGTAGACATGGTCTGCTCCGTCCGTGATGACGTTCTAGGGATGATATTTACTCACTGGTAGGCAACTGCCAGTCGATCGGCTTTTCCCCACGCGCTTCCAGCCAGACGTTGGCTTGCGAGAAGTGGCGAGAGCCGAAGAAACCGCGGTGCGCTGCGAGGGGGGATGGGTGCGGCGCGTGGAGCACCAGGTGCTTCTGGGTGTCCACAGCACGGGCCTTCTTCTGGGCATGACTGCCCCAGAGCAGGAAGACGACACCCTGACAGTGCTGATTGATCACGTCGATGGCGCGGTCGGTGAATTGCTCCCACCCCTGCTTCTGATGCGAGGCGGCCTTGCCCTGCTCGACGGTCAGCACGCTGTTGAGCAGCAAGACGCCCTGCTTCGCCCAGCTTTCAAGGAAGCCGTGATCGACGGGTTCGACGCCGACATCGGTGGCCAGTTCCTTGTAGATGTTCTTCAGCGAAGGCGGCGGGCGTACGCCGGGGCGTACCGAGAAGCACAGTCCGTGCGCCTGGCCCGGGCCGTGATACGGGTCCTGCCCGAGGATCACGACCTTGACGTTGGAGAGCGGCGTCAGCCAGAAGGCACGAAACCAGTCATCGGAGTGCGGATAGATGACCTTGCCAGCATCTTTCTCGGCGCGCAGAAAGTCGCGCAGGCGCTGCATGTAGTCAGCCTGAAACTCTTGGCCAAGATGCGCCTGCCAATCGGCAGGCAACACCTCGGAGCGGCCAGTCGCGGCAGTCTCCAACGGCATGTCAGCTATCGCTCTCTTGCTTCTTGAGCTGCTCGGCGATCGGCTCGACGTAGGCGATGCCCATGTCCCACGGGAACTGGATCCAGCAGTTCTGCGGCACTTCGGTGATGAAGCCATCGACCAGCGGACGCCCTTCCGGCTTGGCATAGACGGTCACGAAGTGCGCCTTGGGCAGCATGTCACGCACCGCACGTGCGGTGTTGCCGGTGTCGACCAGATCATCGACCAGCAGCCAGCCGTCACCGTCGTGGTCGACGCCCTTGACCACTTCCAGACCACCCTGCTCCATGTGGTCGTGATAGCTTTTGATGCACACGGTATCGATGTGGCGGATACCCAGCTCGCGGGCGATCAGGCCGGCCGGAATCAGGCCACCGCGGGTGATGGCGATGATGCCCTTGAAGTCGCGACCGCTGAGGTCGTGACATAGCGCACGCACATCACGGTGCAGCTGGTCCCAGGAGACGATGAAGTGGTCGTGGTAGCGTTCGGAAGACATGTGGGTCACTCGCAATGACGAAACAGAAGGAAAGCATGGTGGCTGGCGCGCCACCGCACAAGGGGAAGATCCACTCAGCCACGCCAGAGCGCGGACAAGGGCCTCAGATTCGCTGCCCGCAGCAACGACGATGGCCCTGCCAGAAGACAGGGCCATCGCGTCAAGCCGGCATTACTCGGATTCGGTGAAGCTGCAAGCCGCGAAGACACTGTGGCCTTCTTCACGAATGCGCGCGGAGCCGCCGATTTCCGGCAGATCGATGATGGCTGCCGTCTCGACGACCACACCACCGGTGCGCTCGATCAGCTTGCAGGCCGCCAGCATGGTGCCGCCAGTGGCGATCAGGTCATCCATCACCAGGATGCGATCGCCTTCACGGAAGGCATCGGAGTGCAGCTCGACGGTGGACTCACCGTATTCCAGCGAGTAGGTCTCGCTGATGGTCTTGAACGGCAGCTTGCCCTTCTTGCGCACCGGCACGAAGCTGCAGCCCAGCTCGTAGGCCAGCGGAGCACCGATGATGAAACCACGCGCATCGATGGCGGCGATGGCGTCGATTTCCATCTCCTGATAGCGGTGCACGAAGGAGTCGATCAGCTTGCGGAACGCGGCGGAGTTCTGCAGCACCGGCGTGATGTCACGGAAGTTGACGCCTTCCTGGGGCCAGTCCGGCACGGTGCGGATGACAGACTTGATGTAGTCGCTGTAGATGCTCATTAGAGGGCTCCGTCGAGGAACAGGTATTTGCAGGCGAACAGGATGGCGAGAATCACCAGCCCCGGGCTCAGATCACGATAACGGCCGGAGAACAGCTTGATCACGGCGTGGCTGATGAAGCCCAGCGCGATCCCGTTGGCAATCGAGTAGGTCAGCGGCATCACCAGGGTGGCGATCACCACCGGTGCCGCTTCAGTAATGTCGTTCCAGTCGATGCGTGCCAGGCCGCCCGTCATCAGGCAGGCGACATACAGCAGCGCACCGGCAGTGGCGAAGGCCGGAATCGAGGTCGCCAGCGGCGACAGGAACAGGCTGACGAGGAACAGGCCGGCCACGACCACGGCCGTCAGGCCGGTACGCCCGCCGGCGGCTACGCCGGTGGCGGATTCGATGTAGCTGGTCACGTTCGAGGTGCCCATGACAGAGCCGACCATGGTGGCACTGGAGTCGGCCATCAAGGCCCGTCCCAGGCGCGGCAGATGGCCACGTTCATTGGTCAGGCCAGCCTGCTGGGAGACGGCGATCAGCGTGCCCGAGGTGTCGAACAGATCGACGAACAGGAAGGCGAAGATGATCGACACCATGCCCAGGTTGAAAGCGCCGGCGATATCGAGCTCCGCCAATGTCGGCAGCATGCTCGGCGGCATCGAGGCAAAGCCGTGGAAATCGTTGTTGCCGGTCAGGGTCGCCAGCAGAGTGACGAGCAGTATGCCGATCATCACCGCACCGATCACCTTCCGATACGACAGCGCGACGATCAAAAAGAACGAGAGCAATGCATACATGGCCGCCGGCGAGGACAGATCACCCAGCGTGACCAGCGTGCCCGGGGCGTCGACGACGATGCCACTGCCCTGCAGGGCGATGATCGCCATGAACAGGCCGATGCCCGCGGCGATACCGGTCTTCAGCGAGGCGGGAATGGCATTGATGATCCACTCGCGAATCTTGAAGGCGGAGAGCAGGAAGAAACTCACCCCGGACAGGAAGACCGCGCCCAGCGCGACCTGCCAGGGCACGCCCATCTGGCCGGCGACCGTATAGGTGAAGAAGGCCGTCAGCCCCATGCCCGGCGCCAGCGCGATCGGATAGTTGGCGTAAAGGCCCATGACCAGACAGCCGATGGCGGCCGCCAGACAGGTCGCGACGAACACGGCACCGTGATCCATGCCGGTGGAGGCCAGCATCGAGGGAGCCACGAAGATGATATAGGCCATCGCGAGGAAGGAGGTAAATCCTGCGATGACTTCGGTACGCACATTGGTACCGTGCTCGGAGAGCTTGAAAAGACGTTCCAGCATTGAGGTAGCCCCTATCCTTGAGCAGTGCCTGTCCGGCAAGGCGCAGTGGTCGGTGATTGTCAGAATCAGCAGATCAAGACGAACTCGCTCGGACAGGTATGCCGCACAGGGCGTCGGATGAAGCTTTTCCCCTGTTCAGCCTGCCTGAACCACGATGCCCCGCCAGCGGCAGGGCATCGAAAGGCGCAACATGGTACCCAAAGGTCTGCAGCGAATCGAGCATTCCCGGCATATTTCCTGACCAGTCAGACGAGTTCTGGCGTCCTGCCAGCGAGTTGATCCGCTGCAGACCTGCAAGCCTCATGCCAGACGGGAGGCCATGACCCGCTCGACGGTCTCGACAATGGCCTGGGTCTGCGGGTCGACTTCAAGGTTGACCTGATCACCGACAGCGCGCACGCCCATCAGGGTGCGCTCGAGCGTCTCGGGAATCAGATTGACGCAGAAGCGCGTGCCCTGCACCTCACCGATCGTCAGGCTGACACCGTCAAGTCCCACATAGCCCTTGTCGAACAGAAAACGTATCAGCTCGGCCGGCGCCTGGAACCAGATACGACGATTGTCGGCAGTGGCTTCGATGGCATCGATGGTCACCATCGCCATCACGTGCCCGGACATCGAGTGCCCGCCGATCTCGTCGCCGAAGCGTGCCGCTCGCTCCACGTTCACGACGCTGCCCACCTCGAGCTCGCCCAGATTGGTCAGACGCAGCGTCTCGCGCATCAGATCAAAGCTGGCCAGTTGACCCTCAAGCGCCGTCACGGTCAGACAGCAACCGTTGTGTGCCACCGAGGCCCCCAGCTCCAGCCCCGCCTCCAGCCCCGCCGGCAACCGGACCTGATGCGTGCGAAAGTCAGTGCGTTCTTCAATGGCCACCACTTCCGCCATGCCTTGTACGATACCCGTGAACATGCGTGATCTTTCCTTGCACTGCTGCTTCTTGCTGTCGAGAAGCCGTGAATAAGGGACGGCATGCAGCAGCGAGATGACCGGCATGCCCAGCCGAAATCCTAGCATGGTGGACTAGCCGTCGACATGCTGGCGTTGTCTGCCGTGGGAGTGCGCGCCGTTGCCGCCTTTGCCACCCGCCTCTCGCCACAGATGAGCACGACTGCCACCGCGAACGCAGAGTAGCCAGAGCGGGCCGCAACTCATGCCCAACTGACCGTCAAGACAGGAAAGCCGTCGATGCCTGTTGAAACCCGCGTCACGACAAGAGCCTTGTAAGAAATGGCTTACAGGGCGTATCGCCAAATTGCCATATCGAACGACAGTTCGAATAAACGCCCAGCGCAAGACCAAAGTCGTTGACACCCCCAAGGTGACTGATAGAATGCGCCTCAAATCTGTTTGGCGCCGATTTGTACCCGGATTGCGGGCGCCCACCACGAGAGCTGGTCTCACGGGGTGCAAGTTCTGCTAAAAGGGTGTGTCCAGCGTTGATGGCCACCCGTCTTGGGTGGTCTTTTTTCTCCCCACTGGATCGCTCCCCTCTTCGCTGTCTGCCATGTGCGCAGACGCCGGCAGAACGTTCTGTCCTCTACAGACCTTCGCCCGCAATCCGGTTGGTGCCTTAACCACTCGGACCCCCATGATCACACTCAAGAACGTCTCCAAGACTTACGGCAGTGGTGACAAGGCCGTGGTCGCGCTCAAGGATGCCAGCCTCACGGTTCCTCAGGGCGCCATTACCGGTGTCATCGGCCTGTCCGGTGCCGGCAAGTCGACCCTCATTCGCTGCGTCAATCTACTCGAACGCCCCACTGCCGGTAGCGTCGTCGTCGATGGCCAGGAACTGACCGAGCTCGACGAGTCCGCCCTGCGCAGCGCTCGTCACCAGATCGGCATGATCTTCCAGCACTTCAATCTGCTCTCCTCACGCACGGTCTTCGCCAATGTGGCGCTGCCGCTGGAGCTGGCTGGCATCTCGAAGGACGAGATCAGAAAGCGCGTCGAGCCATTGCTGGAACTGACCGGCCTGAGCGACAAGGCCGGCCAGTATCCTGCCCAGCTGTCCGGCGGCCAGAAACAGCGTGTGGCCATCGCCCGCGCCTTGGCCAGCCGCCCCAAGGTGCTGCTGTGTGATGAGGCCACCTCGGCCCTCGACCCGCAGACCACCGCCTCCATCCTTGAGCTGCTCAAGGACATCAACACCAAGCTGGGCCTGACGATCCTGCTGATCACCCACGAGATGGAAGTGGTCAAGAGCATCTGTGATCAGGTCGCCCTGATCAGCGGTGGTGAACTGGTGGAAGTGGCCTCGGTGGGCGATTTCTTCACCGCACCGCAGACCCGCCTGGGCCGCGAGTTCCTCAATGACTTCCTGGAACTTGAGCCGCCACGCGCGCTGGTCGAGCGCCTCGAAGCCACCGCGGGCCCGCACACCCACCCGGTGGTGCGCCTGGCCTTCAGCGGCGACGCCGTCTCCACTCCGCTGATCTCCCGTCTGGCACGTGAATGCCAGGTGGATGTCAGCATCCTGCAGGCCAAGGTGGAATCCATCCAGGACCGCACCCTGGGCCTGATGATCGCCGAACTGATGGGCGATAGCCGCCAGACCCAGCAAGCGCTCGATTATCTCGAATCCCACGACCTGAAAGTGGAGGTGCTCGGTCATGTCACCCGCACTGCTTGAACTCGTCCTGTCCTCCACCCTCGAGACCCTGTACATGGTCGCGGTGGCAGGCCTGATCTCCGCGGCACTCGGCATTCCCCTGGGCGTGGCACTCTATACCTCGCGCCCCGGCCAGATTCTCGCGCGCCCGGCACTCAACAGCGTGCTGAGCATCATCACCAACATCGGTCGCTCGGTGCCGTTCATCATCCTGATGGTGGCGATCATCCCGCTGACGCGCCTGATCGCGGGCAGCTCCATCGGCACCAATGCCGCCATCGTGCCGCTGACCATCGCCTCGATTCCCTTCGTCGCCCGCCTGATCGAAGGCGCGCTGAATGAAGTCGGCCCCGGGCTGGTCGAGGCCGCACAGGCCATGGGCGCCACGCCGATGCAGATCATCACCAAGGTACTGCTACCGGAAGCACGCGGCGGCATCATCAATGGCCTGACCATCACCGTGGTGACGCTGATCAGCTATTCCGCCATGGCCGGCACCGTCGGTGGCGGCGGCCTGGGGGATCTCGGCATTCGCTACGGCTACAACCGCTTCGACCCGATGGTGATGCTGGTGACCGTGGTCATCCTCGTCGTCATGGTGCAGGGCTTCCAGAGCCTGGGCGACCATCTGGTGCGCAAGTCGAACCACAAGTAAGCGTCGCTCCATGAGCAGCGACTGATCTGGAAGTGGCGTTCGATCTACAAATCACACGGCTTTCGGTATCGTGACGGCTCATCACCATGAGCCGTCACTCATAACATCCCGCGGACCCCGCCGGTCACGTCGGATCACAAGGAGAACATCGATGCGCAACATGCTGACCACGCTTTCTTCCCCGCTGCGCCTTGCCGGCGCTGCCACCCTGCTCGGCGCCACCCTGCTGGCAGGCTGCGGCAACGACGCGTCCGACGAGAACACCCTCAAGATGGGTACCGTCGCAGGCCCGGAAACCGAAGTGATGAAGGTCGCGGCCGAGATCGCCAAGGAAAAGTACGACCTGAACGTCGAGATCACCGAGTTCACCGACTACGTGTCTCCCAACGCCGCTCTGGCCGATGGCTCTCTGGACGCCAACGCCTACCAGCACCAGCCGTACATGGAATCCATGGTGCGTGAGCGTGGCTACAAGTTCGCCAGCGCCGGCAAGACCTTCGTGTACCCGATCGGTGCCTACTCCGAGAAGTACGCAGACATCAGCGAACTGCCGGACGGCGCGACCATCGCCCTGCCGAACGATCCGTCCAACGAAGGCCGCTCCCTGATCCTGATGCACGACCTGGGCATGATCGAGCTGACCGACAAGAGCAACCTCGAAGCGACCCCGATCGACGTCGCCAAGAACCCGCATGACTACCAGTTCAAGGAAATCGAGGCTGCCCAGCTGCCGCGTATCCTGCCGGACGTCGACCTGGCCTTCATCAACAACACCTTCGCCCAGCCGGCTGGCTTGAAGCCGGAAGACGCGCTGATCCGTGAAGGCGCCGAATCTCCGTACGTCAACCTGATCGTCGTGCGTCAGGGCGATGAAGACAGCGAGAAGGTGCAGAAGCTGGTCAAGGCCTACCAGACGCCGGAAGTCGAAGCCAAGGCGGAAGAGCTGTTCAAGGGCGCGGCGGTGCCGGGCTGGAAGTAAGCCTCACCCCATGTCACTGACAGACGCCTGAACGCAAAGCGCCGACCACTGGTCGGCGTTTTGCATCCGGTGGATGCACGCATCTCATCACGCCCAGCAGCCGGCGCAGCACGAGAAGACACACGCGCAGGACACGCTTGAAACAGGCGACCCGCGACCGCATTCCTGCGCCATCTCGCCACCTTACCTATCCCTCAGGAGCCCTCATGGCCACTCGCCCCGACTATTCACTGCTGGCCCGCCAGCTGGATGCCATCCTCGATACCCGCGACTGGCTGACCAACGCCTCCCAGACGGCCGCCTTCGTCAACATGACGGTGGAGAACCTCAACTGGGCAGGCTTCTATGTACAACGTCAGCCGCAGATCCTGCACCTGGGGCCGTTCCAGGGTCAGCCGGCCTGCCACCCGATTCCCTTCACCAAGGGCGTGTGTGGCGCCGCCGCCACCGAGCGCACCACCCAGCGTGTCGCGGATGTACACGCCTTCCCGGGCCATATCGCCTGTGACGCCGCCTCGCGCAGCGAGCTGGTCATCCCGGTGCTCATCGAGCAGGACGGCCAGCAAGTGCTGTGGGGTGTGCTGGACCTGGACAGCCCGAGCCCCGAGCGCTTCGACGAAGAGGATCAGGCCGGCATCGAGCGCCTGGTCGAGATCTTCATCGCCTCCAGCGACTTCGACAGCGTTCCTGCCTGACAAACTGAGCGCCCGCCTGACAGACAGCCTGAACGTCAGCATCACGCTCTGCCGCCCGCCGCGCCACTCGCACGGCGGGCGGTTTGCGTTGTGGCCTGTCAGGCCTTGCACAGCCCCGTGCGAGATGACAGGTTAAGAGCTCTCGCCCCCGACAGGAGCCAAACATGTCATCCCGGTCGCCATCTCATCCCTCGCCGCACTCTACTTCGCCCTCCACATCATCCTCTACATCGCCCTCCTCCCCGGATTCGCCGCCCCCACACGCGGAGGCCTCGCTGCAAAATCATGACGATGCGCATGCAGGCCTTGAGCGAGTCATCAAGCATCTTGAGCGTATCAAGGCCTTCACGGCGCGCACCGGCAATGACCTTGGTGCCAAGCGCACCCTGCTTGAGGCTTACTTCGCCGCCGACGCCAGCATTCTCGACACCGGCGTGACACCGCGTCTCGCGATGGTGCCGGGTGGCGAGGGAGAGCGTGTCTGTGAGGTATTGCCGGCACCCGATGACGCACCAGCGCGCCCGCGTCGCCTGCTGTATGTGCATGGCGGCAGCTGGATCGCAGGCTCGCCTGCCGGCCATCGTCCTCTGGCCAGCCGTCTGGGGCGAGCGGCACGCGCCGAGACCTACACCCTGGATTATCGCCTCGCGCCCGAGGCCGCCTTCCCGGCCGGCCTGCAGGACGTGCTGGCCGCGTGGCGCTGGCTGTGTGACGAATACCCGCAGGACCACCTGCTGCTGGCCGGTGACAGTGCGGGCGGCAACCTCACGTTGGCGGCCGTGAATGCGCTCAAGAGCGCAGGCGAGCGGCTGCCGGATGCGGTGATCGCCTTCTCGCCCGCCACGGACCTCAGCTGGGGCAGCGCCTCGCTGTCGCGCAAGGCCGAGGTGGACCCGATCCTCGACCCCAACCTGCTGCCCTTCGTGAGCATGGCCTATGTGCAGGACGGCACCGACATGAGTGACCCGCGCATCTCGCCGCTGGAGGGAAATCTGTTTGAGCTACCACCGACGCTGATCCAGTGCGGCGAGGCGGAGATCCTGCTCGACGACAGTCGTCGCTACGCCACTCAGGCGCAGGACTGCGGCTCACCCGTCACCTTGAGTCTGTGGCCGGACATGCCACATGTGTTCGTCGGCTTCGCCCCGCTGCTGAGCGCTGCCAATGCCGCCCTCAAGGAAGCACGCGAATTCCTCGACGCTACGCTTGCCTGAGCGGCGCGCGCCAATCCCGCGGCAGATTTTCATGACACGCACACGAAAACGCCCGACTCGATGAGCCGGGCGTTTTCTGGAATCTGGTAGGACCAGGCGGATTTGAACCGCCGACCTCCACGATGTCAACGTGGCGCTCTAACCAACTGAGCTATGGTCCTGAAGTGTGGCAGATGACACAGGAACACTTGAAACATACCGTGGAACGGCTTGGTAGGACCAGGCGGATTTGAACCGCCGACCTCCACGATGTCAACGTGGCGCTCTAACCAACTGAGCTATGGTCCTGAATCAAGTGGCGCGATGTTGCCATCAGTGCCGATGCTGGTAGGACCAGGCGGATTTGAACCGCCGACCTCCACGATGTCAACGTGGCGCTCTAACCAACTGAGCTATGGTCCTATGTCAGCATGCTGAAACGCGAAGCAGTGTGATGCGAAGTGCTTTGCCCTGTCAGCGAGGACGTATTCTACGCAACTCCCGTTTTGATGCAACCCCCTGATGATAAAAAATTTTCTCGCCATTCCGCCTTGCCATGATCAGGTAAAAAGAACGGACACAGAGCGGGCACGGATCGGCCGCGCGTGCGGCACGCAAGCGAGGCACGTCATCGCGGTCAGGCCTGAAAAGAACTCACCCGGTCTGATCTGTTCTGTTCTGCCCTACGCCGCCAGCCACTCTTGCCGAATGGCACAAGGTTGGCTGGCAGCGCACGGACACGACAATGACTGGCCGCAGCATCTCGACTGCTAGAGGAAGACCCGACGCAGCACAGCTGCCAACACGGCCCCCAGCAAGGGACCGGCGATCGGCACCCAGGCATACTGCCAGCCCGAACTGCCCTTGCCGGCAATCGGCAACACCCAATGCGCGATGCGCGGCGCCAGGTCACGCGCCGGGTTCATCGCGTTGCCGGTCGGCCCACCCAGTGACAGGCCGATCGCCCAGACCAGCACACCGATCAGATACGGCAGCGCCTGATCGGTGATCAGCGCGCTGTCAACCATGCTGCCGATGGCGAAGATGAGCACCACCGTCGCGATCGCTTCACTGATGACATTGGCCGTCTTGTTGGCCACTGCCGGATCAGTACAGAAGACCGCGCGTTTGCGCAGCGGGTCTCGGGTCACCTCCCAATGCGGGTAATAGGCCGCCCACACCAGTACCGCCCCCATGAAGCAGCCGAGCAGCTCCGCCAGCATCATCCTGGCGACCTTGAGCTCGTCGGTATGCACGCCCAGCAGGTATTTCGCGATCGTCACCGCCGGATTGAGATCGCCGTAGGGCGACCCTGTCGAGGTCGAGACCAGCACCCCGACCATCACGGCAAATCCCCAGCCGGCATTGATCATCAACCAGCTGGAACCCGCTCCCTTGGTGCCCCTGAGCATCGCATTGGCGACCACGCCACCTCCCAGCAGAATCATGAAGGTAGTGCCCAGAAACTCGCCCGTCATGACGTCAGTCCACATCTTGATGACCTCCGCCACTTGCCCCCTGTCAGTCGTCTACCGCCACCTCTCGCCCGCACGAACGCGCCCCATGACGATGGAGTGGTGCTATCGCCGGGTGATGGCAAGAAAAGGCGGAGACCCGAAATGACTTCGCCCCGTCGAGGGACGGGGCGAAGTCAGGCTACAGTGCCACAGGTGCAGGGGGCTGCTCCAGCGGATTGCGGCAAGGATTTGTTACAGCAGCAGATGCCACATGGAGGCCGCGATCAAGGCCCCCGCCAGGGGGCCGGCGATCGGCACCCAGGCATACCCCCAGCCGGAGGCGCCCTTGCCGTGGATCGGCAACAAGGAGTGCGCGATACGCGGGCCCAGATCACGTGCCGGGTTGATGGCATAACCGGTCGCGCCACCCAGCGAGAGGCCGATGGCCCATACCAGCATGCCGACCAGATACGGCAGCAGGCCAGCGCTGATGGTGCCGGAACCGACGATGGCGCCGATACCGAAGATCAGCACCACGGTCCCGATCACTTCGCTGAGCATGTTGCCCAGACGACACTCGACTGCCGGGTCCGTGCAGAACACCGCCCGCTTGAGGCCAGCATCGCTGGTGCGCTTCCAGTGCGGCAGATAAGCCAGCCACACCATCACGGCACCGGCGAAACAACCGAGCATCTGTGCGATGACATGCCGCGCCACATCCATGAGGGTGGCATGCACCCCGAGCAGATACTTGGCCAGCGTCACCGCCGGATTGAGGTCTGCCTGGGGCGAACCGGTCGAGACGGCCACGAATACGCCGATCATCACGGCAAAGCCCCAGCCGGTGGTGATCACGATCCAGCCGGAACCATTGCCCTTGGTGTCAGACAACACCACATTGGCGACCACGCCACCGCCGAACAGGATAAGGAACAGACAGCCGAGAAACTCGCCTGTCATGACATCGGTCCACATGCTCAGTGGCCTCCGTCGCTTTTCACTCTTTCCACCGCTTCCAGCCAGCCGGCGTAGAGGCGCTCACGCTGCTCTTCCGCCATTTCCGGGGCGAAGGTACGTTCGCAATGCCACAGCTCGCTGATCTCATCCAGGCTTTCATACCAGCCGATATGCAGGCCAGCCAGATACGCGACGCCCAGCGCCGTGGTTTCCAGCACGCGCGGACGATCCACCTTCACGCCCAGCATGTCAGACAGGAACTGCATCACCCAGTTGTTGCTGACCATGCCGCCATCCACGCGCAGATTCGCGCAGTTGATGGCCACGTCATCCAGCATGCACTCCTGCAGGTCACGCGTCTGATAGCACACCGACTGCAGGCCGGCTGCCACGATATCGGTGATGCCGGTGCCACGGGTCAGCCCCAGAATCGCGCCACGCGCCTGCGGATCCCAGTGCGGCGCACCCAGGCCAGTGAAGGCCGGCACCATGTAGACGCCGTGGTCGGCCTTGGCCGCACGCGCCAGCGGTTCGGTCTCGGAGGCATCGGAGAACAGCTTCAGGCCATCACGCAGCCACTGCACGGTTGCGCCCGCCACGAAGATGCTGCCTTCCATGGCATAGGTCGGCTTGCCATTGAGGCGATAGCCCACCGTGGTCAGCAGACGATTGCGGGACAGCTCCATCTTCTCGCCGGTGTTCATGATCATGAAGCAGCCGGTGCCGTAGGTGCTCTTGCTCATGCCGGGCGTGAAACAGGCCTGGCCGACCAGCGCCGCCTGCTGATCGCCAGCCACGCCGCGAATCGGCATCGCCGCACCGAACAGCTGCGGGTCGGTGGTGCCGAAATCATCACTGGAATCCAGCACTTCCGGCAGCAGGCTTTCCGGGATACCGAACAGCTCCAGCAGCTCGCTGTCCCAGCACTGATCGACGATGTTGAAGAGGCAAGTACGCGAGGCGTTGGTGGCATCGGTGACGTGACGCTTGCCGGCGGTCAGCTTCCAGATCAGATAGCTGTCGACGGTACCGAAGGCCAGCTCGCCCTTCTCGGCGCGTGCGCGAACGCCTTCGACATTCTCGAGAATCCAGCGCAGCTTGGTCGCGGAGAAATACGGGTCGATCAGCAGACCGGTCTTCTGCTGGATCATGTCACCATGACCGGCATCGGAAAGCTCACGACAGTACTCGTGGGTACGGCGGTCCTGCCAGACGATGGCGTTGTAGACCGGCACGCCGGTCTCGCGGTCCCAGACGATGGTGGTCTCACGCTGGTTGGTGATCCCGATGGCGGCCACCTGCTCGGCGCCGACATTGGTGTTGATCAGCGACTGACGCACGGTGCGCTTCACCGACCCCCAGATATCATCGACGTTGTGCTCGACCCACCCGCTGTCCGGGAAATGCTGCGGGAATTCTTCCTGGGCCAGACCTGTCACCGTCCCTTCACGATCGAACAGGATGGCGCGGGAGCTGGTGGTACCCTGGTCGATCGCGAGAATGCGCGTGGGTCCATCGACGCGAGAGTCTTTCTCTGGCTTGGGGCTAGACATTATGACTGTCCTTGGCTTCGAGGCTGCTTCTGAGAGTACACGTCAGCGGAGACTGCGGTACTTCACTATATTGGCTCGGGTATCATGTGAGGGCGACAGGAGAAAGCGGGTTGGCTTTGTCCTCATCGCGCTTGGCAGGCGCAGCGAGAACACTTCCTCTTGAACCATCACAACCGAACACGAAATGTTCGTCTTCGAATATCGCTGCAAACGTTAGCGCCAAATGCGCGCTATCACAAACGTATTACCAATCAATATCATTGTACCTTGGTCTCATGTCCATTGCGCCGACATGGCCTGTTGCAGCTTCGCAACACCTTGACGCCATTCGTCAAATTGCACTGACGCCCCCCTGTTGGATTAGGATGTACCCTCACTGGACGACCCCACTCCCCAACGGCAACCGTGATGCGCACTTGCTGACATGAAGTGAACTCACGTTCCGCAGCCGCTGACAACAAGAGAGCAGGATGATGCAGCCAAAGCGCCATCGCGCCATTGTCGAACTGATCACGCGTCAGGGATATGCCTCCATCGAGCAGCTGGCCAGTCACTTCGAGGTCACGCCGCAGACCATTCGTCGCGACCTCAATCAGCTGTCCGAGGCCGGCGCGCTCAAGCGCGTGCACGGGGGCGCGGGGCTTGAGTCCAGCACCGTCAGCACCGCCTACAGCACCCGCAAGACATTGAACCTGGGCGCCAAGCGGCGCATGGCGGCCGCCCTGGCCAGGCAGATTCCTGACCACGCCTCGCTGTTCATCAACATCGGCACCAGCAACGAGATGGTGGCCGAGGCGCTGTGTGATCACCACGGGCTTGAGGTCATCACCAACAATCTGAACGTGGCGGCCATCCTCCAGCACAAGGAGGATTTCAATGTCATCGTGGCCGGCGGCATGGTGCGTTCCCGCGATGGCGGCATCATCGGCGAGGCCACCATCGACTTCATCAACCAGTTCAAGGTCGACTTCGGGATTATCGGCATCAGCGGCATCGATGAAGATGGCTCGCTGCTGGAATTCGACTATCAGGAAGTGCGTGTCGCCCAGGCGATCATCCACAACTCACGCCAGGTCTTCCTGATCGCGGATCACTCCAAGTTCCAGCGCAATGCGGTCGTGCGCCAGGGCAACCTGAGCCAGCTCGATGCGCTCTTCACCGATATCCAGCCCCCGGAAAGCATCCTGACCCTGATGCGTCAGCACGAGGTCGCGCTGCATGTCGCCGGTGACGAGTCGCCGGACGAGAGTGGTGGCGCTTGAGCTCGATGACGCGTCACCCAGCCCACTAGTCGTCTCGCAACCGACTCATCTCATAATCAGGTCATCGCGCAATCAAGGGCCAGGCAATACGCCGTCGTGCAGCCTGGCCCAGCTCTCATCCCTTATCCCTCGCCCCCCTTTTCCTTCTTGCCCCTTTCCTTCTTCCCCCTCGCCCCTTTTCCCCCTTTTGCCCCCTTTGCACCGATGCAACCTCGCATATCACGAATGCTGCCCAGCTGCTGACTGTCCACTGCCCAGTGGCGCCGTTTCGTCTCCGTATATCGTGTCATGACGCTTGATCCGTCACTGCGGGCATCGCCTGCGCCGCCCGCGCGGCAACATGACAGCCAGGCGCTTCATGAAAATGTCACGCCATGATCAGAGACTGAGAAAAAACACCGGCAAGACAACAGGTTGAATATCAGGCAATCCTCAGTTGCCAGACACTCGCCCAAATGATCATTTCCGAAAGCCATCAGCGCAGAAGAATCCCCTTGATGTTCGACTTTTGCTAAGCTATGTTCACTTTCGAAAACCTATTATCGCGCACCTTGCCGGTGCAGACTCATTCGCCCCACCCGGTAGCGCCGGGCACGAGCAGGAGCAGCCCATGTCCCGCGACAACGATGCACTTCTTGACCTCTTCATCATCGGCGGCGGCATCAATGGCGCCGGTATCGCCAACGATGCCAGCGGCCGCGGCCTGAGCGTGGCCCTGTGCGAGCAGAACGACCTCGCCAGTGCGACCTCCTCCGCCAGCAGCAAGCTGATCCACGGCGGCCTGCGCTACCTGGAGCACTACGAATTCCGTCTGGTGCGCGAAGCCCTGCAGGAGCGCGAGGTACTGCTCAAGAAGGCGCCGCATATCATCTGGCCGCTGCGCTTCATCCTGCCGCACCAGCCGCATCTGCGTCCGGCATGGATGATTCGCGCGGGCCTGTTCCTGTATGACCACATCGGCAAGCGCGAGACCCTGCCAGCCTCCAAGGGCCTCAAGTTCGGCGAGCAGAGCCCGCTGGTCAGCGAGATCAACCAAGGCTTCGAATACTCGGATTGCTGGGTCGATGATGCCCGTCTGGTCATCACCAATGCACTGCAGGCGCGCGAGCAAGGCGCCGAGATCATGACGGGCACCCGCTGTGTCGGCGCCCGTGATGTCGAGGGCCACTGGGAGCTGACACTTGAAGATGTCAGCAGCGGCGAGACTTTCATCCGCCGCGCACGCACCCTGGTGAATGCGGCAGGCCCGTGGGTGGAGTCCTTCATCAAGGGCGCCACCGAACGCACGCCGCGCTACGGCATCCGCATGATCCAGGGCAGCCACCTGATCGTGCCGCGCATCAACACCGACGACCGCGCCTTCATCCTGCAGAACAAGGACAAGCGCATCGTCTTCGTGCTGCCCTATCAGGAAGACTTCAGCCTGATCGGCACCACCGACGTGCGCTACAAGGGCGACCCCTCCGAGGTGGCCTGCTCCAGCGATGAGACCGACTACATGCTCGAGGTGGTCAACCATCACTTCAAGCGCAAGCTGAGCCGCGAGGACGTGGTCTCGACCTTCTCCGGCGTGCGCCCGCTGTGCGACGACGAGTCGGCAGACCCGTCCGCGATGACGCGTGATTACACCCTGCATCTGGATGACAGCGGCGCACCGATGCTGTCCATCTTCGGCGGCAAGATCACCACCTATCGCAAGCTGGCCGAATCGGCACTCGAAGACCTCAAGCCGCTGCTGCCGAGCATGGGCGAGCCGTGGACCCACGAGAAGGCCCTGCCAGGAGGGGACATCGAGAGCCGCGCAGCCTTCACCCGCCAGCTGCAGCGCGACTACCCGTTCCTCGGCGAAGCACGCGCCCGACGCTTCGCCTCAAGCTACGGCAGCCTGTGCCTGCACTTCCTCGACGGCAAGAAGAGCGAGGCGGAGCTGGGCGAGGACTTCGGCGCAGGCCTGAGCGCCGCCGAGATCGACTACCTGGTCGAGCACGAATGGGCGCGTGAGGTGCAGGACGTCGTCTGGCGCCGCACCAAGCTGACGCTGCGCCTGAGCGATGAGCAGAAGACGCGCATCGGCGACTATCTCAAGGAACGCCTGCTGGCACGCGCCGCCTGATGAAAACCGGCTGAGCCAGCAGCAAAAGAAAGCCCGCCCCTCCGGCAAGGAGGGGCGGGCTTTTCGTTCAGGGACAGGCGGAATTTTAGGTCATGTATTGACGACTTACTGGATACCGCCCGCCGTCAGCTTGGCCGGATCGAGCAGACGCTCCAGCTCCTCGCGTGACAGCTCAGTCTCTTCCTCGGCCACATCCAGAATCGGACGCCCGGCCTGATAGGCCACCTTGGCCACTCGCGCCGCCTCGTTGTAACCGATCACCGGATTGAGCGCCGTGACCAGAATCGGATTCTTGGCCAGCGGTGCCTCGATGTTGTCCTGACGCACGTTGAAGGTGGCAATGGCCTTGTCCGCCAGCAGGCGGCTGACATTGGCACTCAGCGTGATCGAGGACAGCAGGTTGTTGGCGATCAGCGGCAGCATGACATTGAGCTGGAAGTTGCCGCTCTGCCCGGCGATGCCGATGGTGGCGTCATTGCCCATCACCTGCGCCGCCACCTGGGCGGCCGCCTCGGGAATCACCGGATTGACCTTGCCCGGCATGATGGAGCTGCCCGGCTGCAGAGCCTCAAGCTCGATCTCGCCCAGCCCTGCCAGCGGGCCGGAATTCATCCAGCGCAGGTCGTTGCTGATCTTCATCATCGCCACGGCGTAGGTACGCAGATGGCCGGAGAGCTCGACTGCCGTGTCCTGGGAGGACAGCGCCGCGAAGAAGCTCTCGGCGGGACGGAAGGCATGGCCGGTCTGGTGCGAGAGGCGGTCGGCGATGCGCTCGGCGAATTCCGGATGCGCGTTGATGCCACTGCCGACGGCGGTGCCGCCCTGGGCGAGGCGCTCCAGGCGCGGCAGCACCTGCTCGATGCGCTCGATGGCCTGCCCGACCTGCGCCTGCCAGGCACCCAGCTCCTGACTCATGCGAATCGGCATCGCATCCATCAGGTGAGTGCGGCCGGTCTTGACGACATCGTCCACTTCAGAGGCCTTGCGGGAGATCACCTCATGCAGATGGCGCAGCGCCGGCAACAGGGTGTCCGCGACTGCGATGACGGCGGACAGATGAATGGCCGTCGGGATGACATCATTGCTCGACTGCCCCATGTTGACGTGGTCGTTGGCGCCGACGGTCACGTCCTTGTCGCCCAGATGCTGATTGGCAAGCTGCGTCAGCACCTCGTTGACGTTCATGTTGGTCGAGGTGCCGGAACCGGTCTGGAAGACATCGACCGGGAATTGATCGGCATGCTCGCCGTCGATGATCTGGCGTGCCGCCTTGATGATCGCCTCGGCACGCACGTCATCCAGCAGCTCCAGGTCACGGTTGACCTCGGCCGCGGCCAGCTTGATACGCGCCACGGCACGAATGAAGGCAGCAGGCAACGGCTGGCCACTGACGGGGAAGTTGTCGACCGCTCGCTGAGTCTGGGCGCCATAGAGTGCGCTGGCCGGCACTTCGAGTTCACCCATGCTGTCGCGTTCACGGCGGGTCTGGCTGCTCATGCTTGTCTCCCTGTGCTGTTGCATATGACGTCGCACCTGGCTGGCGTCACTGATGGGCGGCTGGCAACAACGTGATCAATGACCTGATCGCCAGCTTCGATCCCCTGATGATCACTTGGGGACGTACAGGATACCAATCAAGCCGCTTGATGAGAGTGATTACCAATAACAATCGCCATTTTTCGATCTTTCCCTTTGATGGCGCGCTCTCTGTACGCATCTCTCGTTGCCTGTTCCTCTTACCTCCCCTCTCTTGCTCGATCTCTCTTGAGCGGGCTCTCATGACCGCCCTCCGGTCTCTGCCCTGAGCGCCATCAGTAGCATTCGCAGAGCAAGGGCGCAGCGTCACAGTGCGCCGCAAGGGCCTGAAAGCCTCTGGGACGACCTTGAGGGGTCGGTTACACTGTGCAGCGCTTCCACCATGGTCATGGCCCCCTTGGCCACGCCTCTTGAATCCTGTCGACGGAATGACCGCGAACCTGATGTCCACCTCTTCGCTGCTGAAACCCGCCGTGTGTGCGGTGCGCCCCATCCCTCACTTCCTCGTGCCAGCCGGAGGGGAGATCGCATCATGAAATGGTTCTCGCACAACCCTTACTTCACCTACCTGCACCGCCAGCGCCTGCATATCCTGCGCGTGACCGTCGCCCTGACGCTGTGCTTTTCCATCATCGAGCTGTTCAGCCTGCCGCACAGTTCCTGGGCATTGGTCAGCACCGTGATGGTCATGGGCAACCTGCCCCACGTCGGCGGTGTCATCGACAAGGGCTGGCAACGTCTGGTCGGCACCCTGCTTGGCGGCCTGTGGGGCCTGATATTGATTCTGGTCGCCGAGCCGCTGCCGGGCGTGGTGCCCTTCTGGAGCATCGTCGGCATCGCCCTGGCACTGAACGCCACCTTCAGCAATCGCTATGGCTACAGCTCGCTGCTGTTCTGCGTCACGCTGCTGATGGTGATCGGTGATGGCAATCATGATCTCGGCATCGGGCTATGGCGCGTCTTCAATGTGGTGCTGGGCACCCTGATCAGCATCGTGGTCAGCATGGTGCTGCTGCCCCAGAAGGCGACGGATGTCTTCCGCTTCCTGCTGGCCGACAACCTCGACAAGCTGGCACGCCTCTACCACGGTCATACCAAGGCCGAGCGTGAGGGCGTCAATGAGGGGCTCGCGCTGGTGCGTGCCACCTCGGCACAGCTGGTCAAGCAGCGCGGGCTGGTCGATGCCGTCGCTCAGGAAGGCCGCATCAATCGTGCCGACATCGAGGAAATCCTGTCCTTCGAGCGCCGCATGATCTCGACCATCGAACTGCTGCAGGAAACCCACTGGAACACCCGCGAGGGGCATGAATTCATCGAGGGGCTGGATGGCCTGCGCGATGCCCAGCATCGTCTGGCCCGCGCGCTTGGCACCCTGGCCTTTCAGGTGCGCACCGGCCAGAGCATTGAACTGACGGTGACGCCCTTCGACCTGCAACGCTATGCCGATGTCCGCAATGTCGAGAGCCGCAACGGCCGCGCGCTGTTCAGCCCGGCAGGCTACCTGTGGCTCAATCGCGAGCTGGCACGCCTGACCGAAGCCCTGGGCGAGCGCCTGGCCTTGCTGGAGCGGCTGCCGAGCCAGCGCCTGCAACGCCGACTGCCGGGCCATGGCCTGATCAGTGATGCACGCCGCCTGTTCCTGCCGGAAGACCCGACACCGGGCGATACGGCAGCCCCCACCAGGCGCGAGAACAGCGCTGGCGAGCATCACTCTTCGGTCGGCAAAGCGCCGGCCAGCAAAGCGCCGGCGAGTGATGACAGCATCAGTGACAACAGCAGCGATGAGCCAGACCGCCACGACAGGCGCCAGCCGGACTCGGCCGGCAATGAGACTGCCAGGAAAGACACATGAACTCAGTATCCGGAGTGACTCCCGCAAGCCAGCATGACGTGCTGATCGTCGGTGGCGGCGCGGCAGGTTTGACCCTGGCACTCAGCCTCGCCAATCGCCTGCCACCCGGCCCGCGCACCCGCCGCGTCACGCTGTTGCGTCCGGCGCGTGAGGCACAGGGCGCCAGCCGCTGGGCGCAGGGCGGTATCGCGGCGGTGCTGGCGCCCGAGGACGATGTGGAATCCCATGTCGCCGACACCCTGATTGCCGGCGATGGCCTGTGCAACGAGCGCGCGGTGCGCTTCACCGTCGGCCACTCGCGGGAGGCCATCGAATGGCTGATCGCGCTTGGCGTGCCCTTCACCCCGGCCGACGCCGACGCCAGCTACCCCTTCCACCTCACCCGTGAAGGCGGGCATGGTCGCCGCCGCATCATCCACGCCGCCGACGCCACCGGGCGAGCGCTGCTCGATACGCTCAGCGCCCACGTCGAAGCCCACCCGAACATCGAGATTCTCGAAGACCTGCTGGCCGTCGACATCGCGGTCAACGCCGGCCGCGCCAGTGGTCTATGGGTGATGGATGGTACGGGCCAGCGCCAATGGCTGGCAGCCAATGACCTGGTACTGGCTACCGGCGGTGCCAGCGGCCTGTTCGCCCACGCCACCAGCCCGAGCGCCAGCGTCGGTGATGGCATGGCGATGGCGACCCGCGCCGGCGCCAGCCTGATGAACCTGGAGTTCCAGCAGTTTCATCCCACCTGCCTGTATGACCCCGATGGCACGCCCTTTTTGATCTCCGAGGCGGTACGGGGTGAAGGGGGACTGCTGCTGCGCCCGGATGGGCATCGTTTCATGGCCGATCATGATCCGCGCCTGGAGCTGGCGCCGCGTGATGTCGTGGCACGTGCCATCCTCGCCGAGATGCGCACGCACGGCCTCGAGCATGTCTGTCTGGATATCAGCGCGCTGGGGGCCGAGGCGATCGAGCACCACTTCCCGACCATCGCCGAGCACTGCCTGGCACGCGGGATCGATATTCGTCATGCACCAATTCCCGTCGTCCCTGCCGCCCACTACAGCTGCGGCGGCATCGCCACCGGACTGGATGGCGCCAGCGACCTGCCCGGGCTGTGGGCCATCGGCGAAGTCGCCTGCACGGGCCTGCACGGCGCCAATCGCATGGCCAGCAACTCGTTGCTCGAGTGCCTGGTGCAGGCGCGCGCCTGTGGTGAAGCACTTGGGCAGCCGCGCCGCGCAGACGAGCCACGTCTGATCAGCACGCTCGACTCGCTGATGCCGCAGCACGCCACCCTGCTCACACAGCTTGCAGACAATGGTCAGGTCTGGCGCTGCGTGATGCGTCTGAGCGCCGACGAGGCGCGCACGCGCCTGCACAGCTTGCGCCAGCTGATGAGTCTGCAAGCGGGGATCGAGCGCAGCCAGCACGGCCTGAGGGAGGCGTTGAAGCAGATAGCGCAGTGGGTCTCGCTGGAGGCGGGGCAAACGGCGGAGGCCGAGCAGCACAGGCAAGCTTCAGCGCCGCGTGCAGGGCTCGATCATCTTGCGCTCTATCAGGCCCTGACGCTGGCACCGCTGCTGCTGCTGTGCGCCCATCAGCGCCATGAGTCACGTGGCCTGCACTTCATCCGCGACTTCCCGATGCCGGCGCCGCGTGCCCGCGATAGCGTCATTCGGCTCTCGGCCTTCGCTGCCGCGATCTGAGCGGCTCTTGAGAAGGCTTAAGGCCCATGAGCAGGCTCAGCGTGGGCGGCAGCCCTGGGCAGCGACGCGCCGCAGGGTCTCCAATGGCGGCGGCTGACGCGGCAAGCCATGCGGCAAGGGCGGCCACAGCAACCACAGCCGCAGCTGGTGAAGGTCTTCGCTGGAGGCGCTATCCGGCCACAGCCATACCCGCTGCGTTTTCAGGTGCTGCTGCTGGCCCGCGTCCTGCGCTCTCAAGCCCTGTAGCTCCATCCCCTGTGGCCCCACCCCCTGTGGTCCGAAGCCCTGCGGCGAGATCTCGAGCCCCAGCAGACGTGGTGAGCACCACAGGCAGCGCACGTTGACGGGCTGCCAGCTGCGTGAGGCACCATCGGCCCACCACCAGCAGAGCTGCATCTCCGGGTGACGATGGCGTGCCTCTGACGCAGGCGGGATGTCGCTGGCTTCGGTCTCGGCTTCAGCCTCATGCTCCGGCACTGGCGCCTGGCCACCACCGCTGGCAAGCGCCGCATCGGCGCAGAGGCTGCCCCCCAGGGCCAGCCAGACTCGCGCCTCGGGGTCCTTGAGGCGCCGCCGAGCCTGGCGCCACCATGACACCAGCTCTGCGGCCTGCAGCAGCCAGCCCAGCCCCAACACGCTCAGCAGCGCCATGACACCATCCGGCAGCTGAGCGAGCCCCTCAAACACACAATGCCCCGCCTCGAAAGGCAGGGCATTGCGTAGAAATTGCCACTGACAGGTCCACCACGTACTGACAACCAACTGGCCAGTCGCCAGCTCGGCAAGCCAGACCCACAAGGCGAGACTTGCCGCCAACAGCCCGACGCGCAGGCTGGCGTGGGTCGCGAACGCCTGTCTAGAGGCCCTTGAACTGATCGCGCTCGCCATTCTCGGCATTGGCGATCACCATGTTGATCAGGCGCTGGTACTCGGCATTGCCGCACGGGTCGCGCTTCATCAGCCACACGAAGAGGTCCTGGTCCTCTTCGGCCAGCAGCTGCACATAGAGCGCCTTGTCGTCTTCGCTCAAGGCGTCGAAACGCTGCTCCAGAAACGGCAGCAGCAGCAGATCGAGCTCCCACATGCCGCGACGCGAATGCCAATGAAGCCGCTTGCGAATCACATCTTCCATTGCCTGAACCTCAGTCGTCACATCAATGCGCGCAGTATACCCGAGGGGGGCGCCAGCGGCATCCGTTGACCCGTTGCTCGGGCAGGAATTGGCAATCCGTGCCGTGATCGGCAATGATGTCCCTAGTGCGTTGTTTTCTCAGGATTTGCCCATTATGCTGAGGAGATAACAATCACAAGGATGCGTGTGCCTGTCCGGTGACAAGAGGTCGCCCGGCTGCCGCATCACGAACGCCTTTCGCGAGAAAGGTGCAGGCATGGAGAGATCCGATGACCAAGTCCGAGCTGATCGAACAGATAGCCATGCGACAGCCTGAGTTGTCGCTCAAGGATGTAGAGGCCGCGGTTCGCATCATCCTCGATGATGTGACAGACGCCCTGGCCCACGGCGGTCGCGTCGAGATTCGCGGTTTCGGCAGCTTCTCGCTGCACTACCGTGAGCCACGACTGGGGCGCAACCCCAAGACCGGTGAGCCGGTGGACCTGGATGGCAAGTTCGTCCCCCACTTCAAGCCCGGCAAGGAGCTGCGCGAGCAGGTCGATGCCAGTCGCGCCCTGGGGTATTGACGACAGCGCGACTGATGACAGTGCTGAAGACGACGGCGCGACTGACTGACAGCGCTGCCCGCAGAGGAAGACCCGGCGTGACGGGGCCGGCTGGCTCAGCGCCGGCCGACATCTGCTCAAGCCGTCATGCCAGAGACGACAGCCACCCACCTCACGGCGTCGCCGCCAAGACTCGCGCGATGGGCAGTGATACACTCGCTCCCAGATGATTCACGACTGCATTTCATGACAAGGAAACCGTTATGCGTTGGCTAAAAGGTCTCGTTCTGGCCGTGATCCTGCTGATCGTCCTGCTGGTCGGTATTCTCTTTGCCGTTCACAACCAGCAAGCCGTGCCCCTCGACCTCATCTGGGTAGAGCTGCCTGCTGCGTCCCTTTCCATGTGGCTGCTGTTCTCGCTGGCCGTCGGCGTCGTGCTTGGCATGGTCGCGATGACGGGCATGTACCTGCGCCTGCGCACGCTGTTGACCCGTGCCCAGCGTCGCAACCAGCAGCAACGCAAGGAACTGGACCAACTGCGCATCCAGGAGATCAAGGAAGTGGCATAAATGCCTGATCTGATATTGCTGGGATTGCTGATGGCGGCCATCGCCATCGGATTCTGGCTGGGGCGGCGTGATCGTCGCCCCGATGAACAAGCACCGGCTCCTGCCACCCTGTCCCGCGACTACTTCGTCGGCCTCAATCATCTGCTCAACGAGCAGCCTGATCGTGCCATCGAAACCTTCGTTCAGGCCCTGGAAGTCAACAGCGACACCGTCGATACCCACATCGCGCTGGGCAATCTCTATCGCAGTCGCGGCGAAGTCGATCGTGCCGTCAAGATTCACCAGAACCTGCTGGCCCGCCCTGCCCTGGATAGCGAACAGGGCGAGCGTGTCCAGCTGGAACTGGCCCGCGACTTCATGCGCAGCGGTGTCTATGACCGCGCCGAGAAGCTACTGGAAACCCTCCTCAAGCAAGCGCAGCACGACAGCCATCGGCGTGCCGGCCGCCGCCTGTTGATCGACCTCCTCGAGCGGGAACGCGAATGGGAGGCCGCACTCGAAGTCGCCCACGCCATTCTGCGCCAGGAAGGCGGCATCCGCCGCGCGGCGGCCCACTGGCACTGCGAACTGGCCGCGCTGGATATCGCCGAAGGTAGTCAGGCGATGGCCCGCAAGCGCCTCAAGCAGGCGCTCTCCACCGATGAGAAATGCGTACGCGCCAACTGGATGTTGGCCGAGATCGAATTCGATCATGCCAACTACAAGCAGTGCATCCGCCTGCTGCAGCGCATTCCACGTCAGGATACCGGCTTCACCCCCATCATCCTCGAGCCACTGGGCAACGCCTTTCGCATGCTGGATGACGAGAGCGGCCTGGTACGCCTGCTGCATCAGGAAGTCGAGCGCGCGCCCTACACCACGACAGTCATCAGCCTTGCGCAACTGATCGAGCGCCGCGAGGGTGTCGAGGCCGCTGCCAGCTTCGCCAGCGAGCAACTGCATCGTCACCCCAGCCTGCGCGGCGTCGACTATCTGCTCGATCTCTACCTGCTGGACGCCGATGAGCGCGAGACCGAGCGTTTCAATCTGCTCAAGCGTCATACCCAGCAACTGATCCAGGCGCGTCCTCGCCATCGCTGTCATCGCTGCGGCTTCGAAGCCTCGATGCTGCTCTGGCAATGTCCGAAGTGCCGCCACTGGGGCACGGTCAAGCCGATCACCGGCCTGGAAGGCGAGTAACGGCGCCAGCTGGCACACAGATACCAGCAGACAGACAGGCCACAGACATCAGAACGAAAAGCCCCCTGCAGCACGCTGCAGGGGGCTTTTTCATGCCGCTCTCATGACTACCGGGCTGGCGCTATCGAACTGATGCTAGCGAGCATATCAGCCCTGCTCGGCGGCACGCTCGCGCAGGCGCGGCGAGAGCAGCTCGCCCACGAGACAGGCTGCCAGGATGACGGCCACGAAATACGACCAGTCGCCGAATGACAGCTCTGCGACACCCAGGGCATCGACGAAGATCGCCAGGATGCAGACCGGGCTGACATAACGAATCATGAACAGCCACAGACGATAGCCGGCATCGCTCAGATTCAGCTCATCGCGCAGCATGCTGCTCTTGAAGACGAACCCGGCCAGCAGCGCCATGGCGATGCCACCGATCGGCATCATCCAGCGCGAGGTCAGGTAATCGAGCCAGTCGAAGAAGTGCTTGCCGGCCAGCGTCCAGTCCGCGCCGAGATTGAACGACAGCATCGCGAACATCGCCACCAGCCACAGCACGCTGCCGGCCAGCCACGAGGCCTTGGTACGGCTCATGTTGCGGTTCTCGCTCAGCCAGGCGACGGTCGCCTCGATCATCGAGATGGCAGAAGTCAGGGCGGCGATCGAGAGCATGGCGAAGAACAGCACCCCGAACAGCTGCCCGAAGGGCATCTGGTTGAAGGCCACCGGCAGACTCATGAAGATCAGCCCCGGCCCGGAGGACGGGTCCATGCCATTGGCGAAGATGATCGGGAAGATCGCCAACCCCGCCATCAGTGCCACCAGGGTATCGGCGATCGCCACCGTGAAGGTGGTGCGGGCGATGGAGGTGCCCGACGGCAGGTAGGAGCCGTAGGTGAGGATGGCACCGGAGGCCAGCGACAGGGTAAAGAAGGCATGCCCCAGCGCGGCCAGCACCCCTTCGCTGCTCAAGCGCGTGACATCGAAATCGAACAGGAAGTGGAAGCCTGCCGAGAAGTTGCCCGAGGTCAGGGCATAGCCGATCATGATCAGCAGCATGATCACCATGCCCGGCATCATCCAGCGCACGCTCTTCTCGACGCCTTCCTGCACCCCTCGCCCGACGATCAGCATCGTCACCACCGTCACCAGCGTGGCCCAGCCACCCAGCGCCCAGGGGTTGGCGTTGCCGGCCTCGAAGATGGCGCCCAGCTCCGCGACGCTGTGTCCGGACAACGCGCCACTGGCCATCTTCCACAGGTAACTGAACGACCACCCCGCCACCACGACATAGAACGACAGGATCATGAAGCCGGCCAGCATCGCGATCCAGCCGAAGACCTTCCACAACGGACTGGCCCCCGCCTCACGCGCCAGATTGGCAATCGCCTCGATGGGGCTGCCGCGCCCGCGCCGCCCGAAGGCGATCTCCGCCATCATCACGGGTACGCCCACGGCGAGAATGCAGGCCAGATACACCAGCACGAAGGCGCCTCCGCCGTACTCACCGGTGATATAGGGAAACTTCCAGATATTGCCCAGCCCTACCGCGGAACCGGTAGCTGCAAGGATGAAGCCCCAGCGACTGATCCAGAGATTCTTGGGTTGCTGTCTTGCCGTCATGGAATACCTTACGAGTTATTGTTGTGAGCCAGTGGTGATCGACGCAACGCCTGGCTGCCTTGGGTGCTCACACAGACCATTTTACTGATATGAAGCAGGTTCGTCCGCGATTCCCATCGAAAATCACCACGATTCCCTCAGAATTCCTCTGCGAAAACGCCATCACCACACGACGGCAATCACTCTACATTAGATGCTTCAAATTGGTAACATTTGAAACGATACCTGCCACTCAGGCCTGACAAGCAACCTCGCCTGAGACGCACCGCGCCGCAAAAGGACCCGACATCCCCGCATCACTGGAGTAGGCTCATTCAAGAGACGCCGACCAGAACGCTCTGGCTAGAGAGTGCTGGGCTAGAGAGTGCTGGGCCTGAGAGTGCCTGGCCAGAGAGCTTCTGGACAAAGAGCGTCTGGTCTCACCCAGCAGCGCAGACAAGGAGTCGTCATGCATCGTCAATTCGCGGTCATCGGACTGGGCTATTTCGGCAGCACCGTCGCGCGGGAGCTCAGGCGCCATGACCATGAAGTGCTCGGCGTGGATGCCGATGAGAAGCGCCTCAATGCCGTGGCAGACCTGCTCAATCAGGCCGTGATCGCGGACCCCACCGACGAACATGCCCTGCAGGAGCTGGGGCTTGAGCAGTACGACGCCGTCTTGATCGATCTGGCCGACTCGATGGAACAGAGCCTGATCTGCGCGCTGCTGGCCAAGGAGCTCGGCGCCAGGGAGCTGTGGGTCAAGGCCACCTCGGATGCACACCACAAGCTGCTCAGTCGTCTGGGAGTCGATCACATCGTGCATCCGGAGTACGACCTGGGCGTGCGCGTGGCGGAAAGCCTCGCCTACCATGCCATGGTCGACTTCATCCATCTCGGCGATCACCAGTTCGTGGTCGAGCTGGAGGTCAGTGCACGACTGGGCGATGACTGCCAGCAGCTCGATCAGCTGCCCATCGATGACGACATCAGCGTGATCGCGCTGCGCAAGGGCAAGACCCTCGATCGCCAACCCTCCGGCAACACGCGACTGGCCGCCGGCGACCATCTGGTCCTGATCGGCGAACTGAGCGCGCTGCGCAAGCTGGGAGCGCATCTATGAGGCAGCGCTACCGGCGCTATCTCCGCCCCCTGACCCGCAGCCCACGCGGGCCCATCATCCATCTGTCGCCGCCTGAGATTCTGCTGAGCGGCTTTCTGGGCCTCGGCATGCTAGGCGCCTGCCTGCTGAAACTGCCCGGCATACACCAGCAAGGGCTGAGCTGGCTGTCGGCGCTGTTCACCGCGACCTCTGCCATCACGGTCACCGGCCTCTCCGTCACTCCGCTCAGCGACTTCACCCTCGCAGGCCAGACCGTCGTGCTGGTACTGATCCAGCTCGGCGGTCTCGGCTTCATGACCATCGCCGCCCTGTCGCTGGTGATGCTGGGCCAGCGCCTGCCGATGCATCAGACCAGCTTGCTACGCGAGGCGCTCAATCGCAGCAGCTCACGCGAGATAGGCCGCCTGCTCAAGATCATCACCGCCTTTGCGCTGACGCTCGAGCTGGCAGGCGCCTCCTTGCTGGCGTTGGACTGGGTGCCCGAGTACGGCTGGCAGGAGGGCCTGTGGCTGAGCCTCTTCCACTCGGTCTCGGCCTTCAACAATGCCGGCTTCACCCTGTGGCCGGACAGCCTGATGCGCGACGCGGCCAATCCCCTGACCAGCGGCGTGATCGGCATCCTGTTCATGACTGGCGGTATCGGCTTTGCCGTCATCGGCGAGCTGCGCGAGCGGCGCCGCCAACATGGCTGGCGCGTATTGCTGCAGCCGTCACGCTTCTCGGTGCAGACACGCCTGGTGATCGAGGCCACCGTGGCACTCAACCTGCTGAGTCTGGTGGTGATACTGGCGCTTGAATGGCGCAACCCCGGCACGCTGGGCGCCATGGCCAGTCACGGCGAACGCCTGCTCGCCGCTGCCTTCATGGCCATCACACCGCGCACCGCCGGGTTCAGCGTCATCGATTCCACCGAGATGACACAAGCCTCGACCCTGTGGACCATGGCGCTGATGTTCATCGGCGGCGGCAGCGGCTCGACGGCCAGCGGCATCAAGTTGACCACCTTCGTGGTGCTGCTGCTGACCACACGTGCCTTTCTGCGCAGCGAGCCCTCCCCCACCCTGCATGGCCGCCGCATCGGCGATGACACCGTCTTCAAGTCGATCGCCGTGGCACTGGCGGCGATGCTGCTGATCTTCAGCATGCTGTTCGGCCTGACCATCACCGACCCGGACCACACATTCCTGTCGCTGGCCTTCGAGACCGTCTCGGCCTTCGGCACCGTCGGCCTGAGCCACGGCCTGACGCCCGAGCTCTCGCCCGGCGGGCAATTGCTGATCATCGCGACCATGCTGCTGGGACGCACCGGGCCACTCGCCCTCGGCTACCTGCTGGCGACCCGCAGCCGCCCCGGCATCAGCTATGCGCGCACCGAGCTCTCGATCGGCTGATGACGCACAGCGATAACACAAGAAACGACGCCTCAGAACGACGCCTCAGAACGACGAAAGCCCCGACGCAGGGCGTCGGGGCTTTCGTGAGCATGGTCACCCGCTCAGGGAGCGGCGGGTGAGGTCAGGCAATGACCTCAGTGATCATCATCATGATCATCGTGGTCATCATGCTCTTCAAGACGCTGATGTGCGTGCGTCTCGCCGTCGTACTCATCCACTCGGGCCTTGAGCTTCTGACCTGGGCGGAATGTCACCACGCGACGCGCGGAGATCGGAATCTCCTCGCCTGTCTTGGGATTGCGCCCCGGACGTTCGCGCTTGTCACGTAGATCGAAGTTGCCGAAACCGGACAGCTTCACCTGTTCATTTTCCCGCAGGCAACCGCGAATCTCGTCGAAGAATACCTCTACCATCGACTTGGCTTCGCGCTTGGACATGCCGAGTTCTGCGTGCAGATGCTCGGCAAGTTCCGCCTTGGTCAACGCTCCCATGTCCGCTCCCTCGTTCAAGTGGCGACTCATGCTCTCAGCGCCGCCCCGAAACGTGTGTGGCCATCGGTGACGATCGCATCGACTAACTGATTGATTTCCTCATCATTCAGCGTGCGCGAAGGATGCTGCCAGGTCAAGCCCAGGGCGAGCGACTTGTGACCATCGGCTACCCCCTGGCCCTGATAGACGTCAAACAGGCGCAGGTCCGTCAGCCATTCACCGGCTTGCGAGCGGATGGCGTCGAGCAGCGACTGCACGTGAACGCCCTCTTCGACCACGAAGGCCAGGTCGCGACGCACTTCCGGATACTTGGAGAGCGGCGCGAAGCGCGGCAGACGACCCGCGCAGGCAGAGGCCAGCGTGATCTCGAACACGAACACCTCGACCTTCAGGCCAAGCTCGGCGCGCGCCGCCGGGTGCAGGGCACCCATCCAGCCTGCCGGCTCGCCATTGAAGAACAGCTGAGCGCACTGGCCCGGGTGCAGTGCCGGATGCTCGGCGGCTTCGAAGCGCCAGGCATCCAGATTGCCGCCCAGTGCCAGCAGTGCCTCGACATCGCCCTTGAGATCGAAGAAGTCGACCTTGTCACGACCGCCATTCCAGCCTTCCGGCAGACGGGCGCCGGTGATCAGGCCACCGATCATCGGCGTCTGCTCGAGGGAGTCCAGCTCACCGCGGAACACAAGCCCGGTCTCGAACAGGCGCACGCGCGACTGCTGACGATTGAGGTTGTGGCTCAGCGCCTTGACCAGCCCCGGCAGCAGCGAGCTGCGCATCACGGCCATGTCGCTGGAAATCGGGTTGGCCAGTGCCGGCGCCACCCCTTGCGGGTCCAGCGTCTTCTGCAGCTCAGGGGCGACGAAGCTGTAGCTGATCGCTTCCTGATAGCCCCGCGCCACCAGCTGACGACGCAGGCTGGTCAGCGGCTGGGTGGTCTCATTGGCCACGGCCGGTGCCAGACGCGCGTTCGGACGGCTGACCGGCAGATTGTTGTAGCCGTGGATGCGTGCCAGCTCTTCGATCAGGTCAGCCTCGATGCTGACATCGAAACGCCAGCTCGGCACCGTCACCTGCCATTGGCTATCGCCATTCGCGGCGACCTGCATGCCCAGACGCTCGAGAATCTCGACGATCTCGTCATCCGGCAGCGCCATGCCCAGCGTGCGCTCGACACTGGCGCCGCTCAGGCTGACGACGGCGGCCTTGGGCAGTGCTGCGTCGCTGGCGACCTCGATGATCGGGCCCGGCTTGCCGCCGGTGATCTCGAGCAGCAGGGCTGTCGCGCGCTCGATGGCATCACGCTGCAGCTGGGCGTCCACACCACGCTCGAAACGATGCGAGCTGTCGGTGTGCAGGCCGTAGCTGCGCGCCTTGCCAGCGACGCTCAACGGCGCGAAGAAGGCCGACTCGAAGAAGATGTCGCGCGTCTCGGCGTTCACGCCACTGCCTTCGCCACCCATCACACCGGCGATGGCCAGCGGACCCTTCTCGTCGGCGATGACCAGGGTGTCGTCACGCAGCGCGACTTCCTGAGCGTCGAGCAGCGTCAGCGGCTCTTCAGCGGCTGCCATGCGCACTTCGATGCCGCCGTTCAGGCGTGCCAGATCGAAGGCGTGCATCGGCTGGCCGAGTTCGAGCAGCACGTAGTTGGTGACGTCGACGACGGGGTCGATGCTGCGGATGCCACTGCGACGCAGACGCTCCTCGAGCCACAGCGGCGAGGTCGCGGCGACATTGACATCACGCACGACACGCCCCAGATAACGCGGGCAAGCCTCTGGCGCGCTGACGGTGACCGGGAAGGTATCGTCGATCTGGGCGGCGACCGGCTCGATGCTCGGTGCCGTGACGGCCAGGCGATTGAGCACGCCGACTTCACGCGCCAGACCCTTGACGCTCAGGCAGTCGCCGCGGTTCGGGGTCAGATCGACCTCGATGGCGTTGTCGTCAAGATTCAGGAAGTCACGGGCATCGCGGCCCACCGGCGCATCCGCGGCCAGCACCATGATGCCGTCGGAGGCTTCGGCTTCCAGACCCAGCTCGGAGGCGCCACAGATCATGCCGCGGGATTCGACACCGCGCAGCTTGGCCTTGCGAATCTTGAAGTCGCCCGGCAGCTTGGCGCCGACCTGAGCGAAGAGCACCTTCTGGCCAGCGGCGACATTCGGCGCGCCACAGACGACCTGCACCAGTGCACCACTGCCATCATCCACCTGGCAGACATTGAGGCGATCGGCCTCCGGGTGCGGTTGCTTGTCCTTGACCTCGGCCACGACCACACCGGTGAACTCACCGGCGACCGCTTCGATACCATCGACTTCCAGACCGGCCATGGTGACCTGATCGGCCAGCTGCTGGGTGTTCAGTTCCGGCGACACCCACTCACGCAGCCACTGTTCGGAAAATTTCATCTTGCTGTCCTGTTCCGTAAGTTCACGCCCTCAAGGCGCGATACGTGAATGAGTGCCTAGCTGAACTGGCGAAGGAAACGCAGGTCGTTCTCGAAGAACAACCGCAGGTCGTTGACGCCGTAACGCAGCATCGCCAGACGCTCCACGCCCATGCCGAAGGCGAAGCCGCGGAAGCGCTCGCTATCGATACCGGAGTGACGGAAGACTTCCGGATGCACCATGCCGCACCCCATCACCTCGAGCCAGCCGGTGTGGGAGCAGACACGACAGCCGTCACCGGCACACATCACGCACTGGATATCGACTTCAGCGGACGGTTCGGTGAACGGGAAGTAGGACGGGCGGAAGCGGACTTCCAGGTCATCACGCTCGAAGAAGGCATGCAGGAACTCTTCGACGGTGCCCTTGAGGTCGGCGAAGCTGACATTCTCGTCGACCAGCAGACCCTCGACCTGATGGAACATCGGGGTGTGGGTCAGATCGGAGTCGCAGCGATAGACGCGGCCCGGGCAGACGATGCGCAGCGGCGGCTCACTGGCCTTCATGCTGCGTACCTGCACCGGTGAGGTGTGAGTGCGCAGAAGACGCGTGGCATCGAAATAGAAGGTGTCATGCATCGCGCGCGCCGGGTGATGCGACGGGATGTTCAGTGCTTCGAAGTTGTGATGGTCATCTTCGATTTCCGGCCCTTCAGCGACACCGTAGCCGATGTGCGAGAAGAAGCTTTCGATACGCTCAAGCGTGCGGGTGACCGGGTGCAGGCCGCCTACCGGCTCACCACGGCCCGGCAGGGTCACATCGACGCGCTCGGCGGCAAGACGCGCATTGAGCGCCGCCGTTTCCAGCGTATTGCGACGTGCATCCAACTCGCCACTCAGCAGCTGCTTGGCTTCGTTGATGGTCTCACCGGCCTTGGGACGCTCTTCGGGGGACAGCTTGCCAAGGCCCTTGAGCAGTGCGGTGATCTCGCCCTTCTTGCCGAGAAAACGTACCCGTACCTCGTCGAGGGTCTGGACGTCTTCGGCCGCCTGGATCGCGGTGCGTGCTTCGTCCACCAGGGTGGAAAGATGTTCCATCCGTTCAGCTCCGATCGCTTGAGTCACTGGCGCGGCAATGTCCGCCACCAATGGAAGTCGCGCCGACCCGAAGGTCGGCAGGGAGAGCGCTCCGCCTGCGGTGAGTCACACAGACGATCGCGCCCTTGCCAGAGACCGGCCCACAACGCGGCCAATCCCGTTCATGTCGCTGCTGACCCACCGCCGGTTCTCTGACGGCAGGCCAAACAAAAACAGGGGAAGAGCGGCTGCTCTTCCCCTGTGACGTAACACGTCATCTCGATACCGCCTGAGTTGTCCAATGCAAGCATTCGACAGTCACGGCCCGACTCGCCACCTGAGCGGCTCGCCGGGACTGGGCGACATCTGATCCGGTCACTTACTGAGCAGCCTTGGCCTTCTCGACGATGGCAGCAAAGGCAGCTTTTTCGTGAACCGCGATATCGGCGAGGACCTTGCGGTCGATCTCGATATTGGCCTTCTTCAGGCCAGCGATGAAGCGGCTGTAGGACATGCCATTGATGCGGGCCGCAGCGTTGATACGCGCGATCCACAGGGCACGGAACTGACGCTTGCGGACACGACGGTCACGGTAAGCGTACTGGCCGGCCTTGATGACAGCCTGCTTGGCTACGCGGAAGACGCGTGAACGCGCTCCGTAGTAACCCTTGGCCTGCTTCATGATCTTCTTGTGACGGCGACGTGCGACGACGCCACGCTTGACGCGGGACATAGCGTACTCCTGATATTAAGAAAGTTGGACCGAGGTAAGGACGGCTTACAGGTTCGGCAGCATGCGCTGGATCAGCGCCTTGTCTGCAGCGTGAACCTGCTTCATGCCACGCAGCTGACGCTTACGCTTGGTCGACTTCTTGGTCAGGATGTGGCTACGGAAGGACTGCTTGTGCTTGAAGCCGTTGGCAGTCTTCTTGAAGCGCTTGGCAGCGCCGCGGTTAGTCTTGATCTTCGGCATGAGTATTAACTCCGCTCGGTTTCTTGAGAAAATCCAGGGCCGACAAAAAGAGCCACGCCCGCAGGCGTGACCCTGATGTGTCCGTTTTACTGCCTATGGATCACTTCTTTTTCGGCGCGAGAATCATGATCATCTGACGGCCTTCCATTTTCGGGAAGGACTCGACGGTCACGAGCTCCGAGAGATCGCCGGCGATCCGTTCCATCAGCTTGCGGCCGATGTCCTGGTGCGCCATTTCGCGACCACGGAAGCGCAAGGTTACCTTACCCTTGTCTCCGCCTTCGATGAAGCGAGTCAGGTTGCGTAGCTTGACCTGATAATCGCCTTCATCGGTACCAGGACGGAATTTGACTTCCTTGACCTGGATCTGTTTCTGCTTCTTCTTCTGCAGATTCTTCTGTTTCTTCTCGTCGAAAAGAAACTTGCCGTAATCCATGATCTTGCAGACGATGGGGTCGGCATTGGAAATCTGGACGAGGTCGAGCCCTGCCTCTTCGGCCTTGACAAGCGCATCTTTGGTTGACACTACGCCAACCTGCTCGCCATCTGCGTCGATGAGGCGGACTTCGTCCGCACGAATACGGTCATTGATGGGAGCCCGCTTTTCCTGGGGGCGTCCGCGCTGATTATTCCGCTTGATCGTTGCGTCTCCGTTTGGCTGAAATTCGTTACTGTCAGACCTGTTCTTCCTTCAGGCGTTCCATGAATTCTGAAACTTTCATGGTGCCGAGGTCTTCACCGGAACGGGTTCTGACAGCTACTGCATCAGCTTCCACTTCCTTGTCGCCAACGACGATGAGGTAAGGAACCTTCTGCAGAGTATGCTCACGGATTTTAAAGCCGATCTTCTCGTTCCTCAAGTCTGCTTTGACACGGATGTCATGTTTCTCGAGGCGGGAGACCAGATCCTTGGCATATTCTGCCTGGGAATCCGTGATATTCATTACGACAACCTGCTCCGGGGCGAGCCAGAATGGCATCGCGCCTGCGTGGTGCTCGATCAGGATGCCGAGGAAGCGCTCGAAGGAGCCGAGAATCGCGCGGTGCAACATTACCGGCATGCGACGCTCTCCACTTTCATCGACAAACTGGGCACTGAGACGCTCAGGCAGATTGAAGTCGAGCTGTAGAGTACCACACTGCCAGACACGATTCAGACAATCTCGCAGAGAGAATTCAATCTTTGGTCCATAGAAGGCACCCTCACCCGGCTGCAGCTCCCACGGCAGGCCAGTCGCATCCAGTGCTGCCTGCAGGCCGGCTTCGGCCTTGTCCCACGCTTCCGGCTCACCGATGAAGGATTCCGGACGGGTGGAGAGCTTCAGTTCGACGTCTTCGAAGCCGAACTGACGGTAGACTTCCAGCGTCAGACGGATGAAGTCCTCGGCCTCGGACTCGACCTGATTCTCGGTACAGAAGATGTGGGCGTCATCCTGGGTGAAGCCACGCACGCGCATCAGGCCATGCAGAGAGCCGGACGGCTCGTTGCGGTGGCAGGAGCCGAACTCGGCCAGACGCAGCGGCAGGTCACGGTAGCTCTTCAGGCCCTGATTGAAGACCTGGACGTGACACGGGCAGTTCATCGGCTTGACCGCGTACTCACGCTTCTCGGACTCGGTGGTGAACATCAGCTCGTTGTAATGTCCCCAGTGCCCGGACTTCTTCCACAGCGAAAGATCGACCACCTGCGGCGTCTTGATCTCCTGGTAGCCATTGGCACGCTGGATACGACGCATGTACTGCTCGAGCACCTGGTACATGGTCCAGCCATTCGGGTGCCAGAACACCATGCCCGGCGCTTCTTCCTGCATATGGAAGAGGTCCAGCTTCTTGGCCAGCTTGCGGTGATCGCGCTTCTCGGCTTCCTCGAGACGCTTGAGGTAGGCCTTGAGCTGCTTCTTGTCCGGCCAGGCGGTGCCATAGATGCGGGTCAGCATCGGCTTGGTGGAATCACCACGCCAGTAGGCACCGGCCAGCTTGAGCAGCTGGAAGTGCTTGAGGTGACGGGTATTCGGCACGTGCGGGCCGCGGCACATGTCGGTGTATTCTTCATGGTGGTAAAGGCGGATGGTGTCGCCTTCGCCGATGCCCTCGATGATCTCCTGCTTGTACGGCTCATCGCGCTTCTCGAAGGCGGCCATGGCCTGGTCACGCGAGACATACTCACGCACCACATCGTACTCGCTGTCGATCAGCTGCTTCATGCGCTTCTCGATGGTCTCGAGATCTTCCGGGGTGATCGAGCGGCCAAAGTCGATGTCGTAATAGAAACCGTCATCGATGACCGGGCCGATGGCCATCTTGGCCTCCGGGTAGAGCTGCTTGACGGCATGACCGATCAGGTGCGCGCAGGAGTGACGAATCACGTCCAGGCCTTCCGCATCACGCGCCGTGAGAATGGCGACGTTGGCGTCTTCGGTGATCATGTCAGCGGCATCGACCTCGACGCCATTGATCTTGCCGGCCACGCAGGCCTTGGCAAGACCGGGGCCGATGGACTCGGCCAGCTGCATCACGGAAATCGGGGTATCGAAGGTACGCTGGCTGCCGTCAGGCAGAGTAACGATAGGCATGAAGAATTCCTTGCGTTCAGTGGTGGCCCTTACCAAGGGTCACGTGAAGCGAATTTGGCCGAACGCGGAACGTCGGCTCGAAATGGGGGCAATGACGATCACGCCCCTCACGCTACTGACCCCGGCCTACAATGCCTGGGGCGCCGCCCACTGCCCCATGATGATCGAGCGACCAGTCAGGGTGTGGACACATAACGCGGGAACATGAACGAGGCAAGACCTTAGCAGCCCGTTCAAAAGTCGTAAAGATACGCTTGAGCCACTGAAGACCATGCACGACACGAACGCAGACGGGGCGCCCTGAGGCGCCCCGTCTGATTCAGCTTACCGCGTTCGGCTTACTTGACTTCAGCAAGCTCGACACGACGGTTTTCGGCACGGCCTGCAGCGGTATCGTTGCTGGCGACCGGCTGCTCTTCACCGTAACCCACAGTCTGGATACGGTTGGCGCCAACACCTTCGGAAGCCAGGTAGGCCTTCACGGAGTCAGCACGCTTCTGGGACAGCTGCTTGTTGTAGGAGTCAGAACCCACGGAGTCAGTGTGACCTTCGACGCGAACGCGGACGTTCTCGTTGGAGACCAGCTTGGCCGCCACACCGTTCAGCACTTTCTCGGCGTTGGCAGTCAGCTTGGCGGAGTCGAACTCGAAGTTCACGTCACGCAGGACGAGGTCAGCGACACAGCCCAGGGCATTGACCTTGGCGCCGGCCGGGGTGTTCGGGCACTGGTCCTGGTAGTCCGGCACGCCGTCACCGTCGGAATCGAGCGGGCAGCCTTTCGCGTCAACAGTGACGCCGGCCGGAGTACCCGGGCACTGGTCCTTGTAGTCAGCAACGCCGTCACCGTCGGTGTCCAGCGGGCAGCCTTTCGCATCAACAGCGACGCCTGCCGGAGTCCCCGGGCATTCGTCACGGTCGTTCGGCACGCCGTCGCCATCGTCGTCCATGGACTTCGGAGCATCGTCAGCACACAGCAGTGCGCCGGCAGTCGCGCCGCCGACAGCACCCAGAGAAGCGCCGGTGTCTTCGTCGCTGTCGCCAGAGACGCCGTAACCAATCCCGCCACCGATCAGGCCACCGGCCAGACCGCAGACGAACGGCTGGCTGTACCAGGGCTTCTCAGCAGATGAAGACTGGGAAGCAGAGCTTGCGCAGCCAGACAGGCCAACAACCAATGCAGAACCCAGAACCAGGCCAGTCGTAGATCTTTTCATGTAAGACTCCTTCTTAACACAGCGCAATATGTAACGAGGGTGTTACGTATCGACTCAGTATAAGAGCCGAACTCGTTACGATGAAAGGAATTTTATTCAAATCTTCCTTTAAGAAGAAAGCACATGCAGGTGCGTCCTTCCAGCTCTGATCGGGTCTGTTTCCCTTGAAAACGGTACCGATCCTCAGGCATACGGTGAAGGAAAACAGTGTTTTTTGCAACGTCGAAAAACTTTGACACTAACTGTATCAGAATGGCGACGCTGTAAAACCCCTGTTTTACTCTCTTCCAAGGTGCTGGCGAACCAGCCCCTCGAAAATCTCGACGCCGGGCGCCAACAGCGTATCAGGAAAATCGTAATCGGGGTGGTGAAGGCCGGGCATTTCCTCACCTGCGCCAAATGTGAACATGGCGGCATGGCAGTCACGTGCCAACACGCCAAAGTCCTCGGACCAGCGATGTGCCTGAGGAAGTTCCACGCAATCAAGCCCTTGCTGTCGTGCCACGCGACGAATCATGTCGTTCGCCTCAGGCGAATTCCAGGTCGCATCGAAGGTGTCACACCAGTCCACGTCGATGCCCAGACGGTCTTCTTCCGCCTCGCTGCGCGCCAGTGACACCGCCGCTTCGGCCAGTGCCTTCATCATGTCATCGCTCTCGGTGCGCAGGGTGACCATCACCTCGGCGTCGCCCGGTGAGGTGCCGAACGCGACCTCGCCCAGGCGCGCATGGATCAGGGTCACCATCGCAAGTCCGGTCTCATCGGCAAATTGCAACGGCAGACGCGACAGGCCTTGCATGATGCGACACATGGCCATCGCCGGGCTGCGACCATTTTCCGGGTGGGCCGCATGTGCACAGAGCCCGGAAAGCCGCACGATCATGCCGCGTGAGGCGCAGGTGAAGGCATGGTCGCGCACGCTGACTTCCCCGAGGGGGCGCCCCGGCAAGTTGTGGCACGAATAGAGATAGTCCGGCTTGAGCGCGGCAAAGGCCTTGCTGCGCACGACGGCGCGCGCGCCTTCGCCGGTTTCCTCGGCGGGCTGGAACAGCAACACCACCTCGCCCCTGGCGACCGGAGACGCCGCCAGGCGCTGCGCCACGCCCAGCATCCAGCTCATGTGGCCGTCATGGCCGCACAGGTGCCCGACATGCGGATGACAGGAGGACCAGTCGCCGCGCGGCGCCTCATCGATGGGCAGCGCATCCAGCTCACAGCGCAGCATGACGCGCGGGCCTGGCTCGGCGCCGCGGAAGATGGCGGCCAGACCATGCCCGCCCAGCCCGCTGACCACCTCGGCGCCGGCCTCCTCCATCCAGCCGGCGATGCAGGCCGCCGTGGCGGCTTCCTGTCCGGAGAGTTCCGGTGAGCGGTGCAGCGCGTGACGCAGCTCGGCCAGCGGCGTGCCCAGCAAGGAAAGTGTCGTGTTCATGCCTGCCTCGTGAAGACTCATCAGACGGCCTGCCCCAGATCTGCTGGCGAAGCGGGACGCTTGCGCCCCAGGTAATGCTGATGCCAGAACTCCATGTTGCTCAGCACGCGACTCGCCGCCAGCTGCAGCGGCTCCGCCAGCGCTTCCTCGACGGCGATGCGCTCCTTGTCTTCGGCCAGACGCTCACGCGGCGACAGCTCCTTGCGCGCCGAATGGGTATGCAGGTGTGAGACCCGCCCATGCAGGACACCGAAGACCGAGAGCACGTCATCTTCGGCCAGACTGGTATCGAGAATCTCGATCAACACCTTGCAGCGCAGACCGCCTTCCACCATGTCGACCTGCCCGGCCTGCATGGCGCGTGCGATGGCTTCGAGGCTTTCCAGACAGTTGGCGCGCGCCTGGATGAGCTCTTGCTCGCGACGCGCCTCACGCACCTTGACCTCGCGGCGCAGCTTGAGGGCATAGAACGCCAATCCCGCGATGATGATGATCGCGATGACGGCCAGAATGATGCTGATAGTCAGGGACATGCCTTTCTCCTGCGGTAAACAAGCCATGAGTATAGGGACTGCACACGCGACACCCAAGGCGGGGCACTGCGACCGATGACCACGTAGCCCACCCTCGCCCACGCCTTGCGTCAACAAAAGGCCCCGCATCAGGGATACGGGGCCAGTCGTGTCATTCACTCTTGCACGCTTTTCTCTGTCGCACTCATGCTTCGTCCGGCACGCGAGCGGTCAATCTGTCAGCGCGTACCTTCACCGCCCCGCCATCAAGGCCTCGAAGCTGGCCTTGAGCTTGAGATTCTGCGCTTGATGCGAGTAATTGCATGCCAGACTGGCCAGCGCAGCGCTCAGCGCTTGCGTATCGCTCTCGAGCAGATGGGTGCAGCGCTCGGCCCACTGCTGTGGTGTGGACTCTGCCGCCATGACCAGCTCAGGGTAATCATCGAGCAACTCGGCCGAGCCGACCCGCGCATTGAGCAGCACCGGCGCACCACAGGCCATCGCCTCCAGCGCGACACGCCCGAACTCCTCGATATGGGCCGGCATCACGAACAGGTCCAGCGCACCATAGAGCGTCTCGACCTCGGGAATGGTCGAGCGCCAGATCATGCGCTCGGCGATGCCCGCCTCCCTGGCCTGCTGCTGGTAAGGCGCGGCATCATCCTTGCCTACCACCAGGAAGCGATAGCGGCCCGGTGAGGCCTGCTCCATCAGTGCCGCCATCGCCACGAAGCCGGCCACGTTGCGCTTGGTGAAGTTGCCGGATGACACCAGACCGACCAGCAGCTCATCCTCGGCCACGCCCAATGCCTCACGCTGGGCGGTGCGCCCTGCGCGCGCACGCTCGACCGTGAATTGCTCCGGATCATAGCCCGGGTAGCTGATCTCGATCCGCTCAGACGCGATACCGTAGCGCGCCATCAGATCCTCGCCCATCATGCGCGAATTGACCGCGACCTGACGGAACTTGCCACCCTTGAGCACGTGATCATGAATCGCCGCCACTTCGTGGTCGCGAGGCAGCTCACGGCCATGGATGCACTGCGAGGCAAGGTGCACGCAATTGTGCAGATAGACGGTATCCGGGCTTTCGCAGTCACCATGACTGATCAGCAGGTCGGGCGCATGACGGCTGGCCCAGGCCTGAACACGACGATTGAACCAGAAACGTCGATACGCCCCCTTGAAGGGCCACCGCCACAGGCGCACCAGCTCCGCGCCGTGGGAGCGAGCCAGTTCAGGCTTGCCGCGCTCGGCGAGAATCACCACGCGATAGCCCAGCGCGCGCAACGCATCCGCCTGCTCGAAGGCATTGCGGCTGGCACCGGTATTCTTCTCGACCTGACGAATGGCGATCGCGGCCAGCTTGCCTGCACCAGTGCTCACGACGCCTCCTGCACGCGGCGCATGGAGTCACCGCGACCGACCGCGTAGTACATCAGGCCAGCGGCCTTCATGGCGGCGGGCTCGAACAGGTTGCGGCCATCGACCACTACCGGGAAGCCAAGCTGCGCCTTGAGCCACTCGCCATCCAGGGTGCGGAATTCCTTCCACTCGGTGCACACCACCAGTGCATCGGCGCCCTTGACCGCCTGCTGACGGTCCGCGACCAGCACCAGGTCGTCGCGCTCGCCGTAGATGCGGCGGCATTCCTTCATGGCCTCCGGATCATAGGCCTGCACGGTCGCACCAGCGGCCCACAGCGCTTCCATCAGCGTGCGACTCGGCGCGTCACGCATGTCATCGGTGTTGGGCTTGAAGGCCAGACCCCAGACGGCGATGGTCTTGCCCTTGAGGTCGCCATCGAAAGCCCGCGACAGCTTGTCGAACAGCGTGACCTTCTGGCGCTTGTTGACGGACTCGACCGCAGTCAGCAGCTCGGCGTCATAACCGACCTGACTGGCAGTACGCGCCAGTGCCTGGACGTCCTTCGGGAAGCAGGAACCGCCATAGCCACAACCGGGATAGATGAAGTGGTAGCCGATACGCGGGTCACTGCCGATGCCGCGACGCACCTCCTCGATGTCCGCACCCAGGCGTTCGGCCAGGTTGGAAATCTCGTTCATGAAGCTGATCTTGGTCGCCAGCATGGCGTTGGCGGCGTACTTGGTCAGCTCGGCGGCGCGCACATCCATGAACATCAGCTTTTCATGGTTGCGGTTGTAGGGCGCGTAGCATTCGCGCATGCGCTCACGCACCTTCTCGGAATCGGTGCCGACCACGATGCGCGCGCCACGCGTGAAGTCCTCCAGCGCCGCGCCTTCCTTGAGAAATTCCGGGTTGGAGCAGACATCGAAGTCGACACTTTCGCCGCGCTCGGCAAGCACTTCGGCGACTCGCGCCGTGACGCGGTCTGCCGTACCCACCGGCACGGTGGACTTGTCGATGATGACCTTGTAGTCATTCATGTGCTCGCCGATGGTGCCGGCCACCGCAAGCACGTACTTGAGGTCGGCGCTGCCGTCTTCATCCGGCGGTGTGCCCACGGCGATGAACTGCAGCACGCCGTGCTCGACGGCCTGACGGGCGTCAGTGGTGAAGTTGAGACGGCCGGCCTCGACATTGCGCAGCACCATGCTCTCCAGCCCCGGCTCGAAGATGGGGATCTCGCCTTGCTTGAGGCCATCGATCTTGGCCGCATCAACGTCCATGCAGATCACGTCATGGCCGACATCGGCCAGACAGGTGCCAGTCACCAGGCCTACGTAGCCTGTTCCGAAGACAGTGATTTTCATGTCAGTCCTTGAGGGTTTCTGAAGGTAATGAAGCAGGTGACAAGGTGAACGCCGATGAATCCTCCGACGGCGTCACGCGGGAATCCGGCTGCGGGGCTCGCCCGTCGCGTTTCGCGCCCTGCCCGGACATGAACTCCGGGCGCTCCAGCAGCTCGGTGGTCGCCTCGACCGCTTCCTCGAGCTCTTCGGCACCCGGCGCCAGAGGTCGGGAAAGAAAGTCCGACGGCAGGGCTTCATAGAAGTTCAATCGTCCCAGCTGGTCCAGCACCGGATGACGTTCACGTGGCTGATAGCAGACCGCCCAGGGCGACAGGCACGGCTTGTCACCGGAGAAACGGATGCCCAGCCAGTCGCTGGCCAGATAGGGCAGGTCAAAACTGGCGAAAGGCTCATCGGCGTGCGAACGCAGGCGCGTCAGCTCGCGCGCGGGATTGGGCGCCTGCCCCGTCTGCCACAGCCACAGCGGAATGCGGTACGGCGCCTGACTGGGGCGATCACCGCCATGCACATAGGCGTCACTGAGCGGGTCATGCTCGAGGCCGTGGTCCGACAGATAGAGCACGCCAGCGGGTCGCCCCTCGAGGCGCTGGAAGACACCCTCGATCACCTGATCCGTGAAGCGGATGCTGTCATCGTAGGCATCGGTCAGCGGCGAGCGGCTGTCCGGGGTCAGGAAATAGCGCAGTGAATCCGGGTACTGCAGGCTGGCCGGTGGATGGCTGCCGTAGAGATGTAGCACGATCAGCCGCGGCCCCTCGACCTCGCGCGCCAGCGCCTCATCCAGTGCATCCAGCAAGCCATCGTCATAGTCGGTCATGATGGTGCGAGCGACATCGGCACGCTGGGCGATGGCGGTGATCCAGGTGCGCTCGGAAGTGATATCGAGCCCCTGGCGCGACAGCCACTCGGTATGATAGCCGGCCTGATTGGCCAGCGAGATCAGATTGGCGTCCAGGTAGCGCGGCGAGAAGGTCCGCGGGTCGGTCAGACTGGCCAGCATCGGTACCGCCAGCACGGTCTGCGGCGCCGGCGCGATGGCCTGATCGAAGACCACCAGCTCATCGCGACGCGCATCGAGATTCGGCGTCGTGGCGCGGGAATAGCCATACAGCGACAGCTGATCGCGGCGCTGGGATTCGCCGATGATCAGGACGAAGACAGCATCATCCGACACCTCGGGGCTGCGCGAGACGCCACCGAAATCATAGTCATCCGCCATCAGCGCCTTGTAGCGCTCCTTCTCCCACCAGGCATGCGAGGTGGTGGCCAGGTTCCAGCCCGGCGAGACCGACAGCGTCGTGATGGCCAACGGCACGCTGGCACGGCCCCACTGCCAGCTACCGACCAGCAGCATCAGCATCCAGAGCACGAAGGCGATTCCGCTGCGCCCGCCCAGCCGGGCGCGAGCCAGCCCCGCCCCGAAGCGATTGCCCAGCGACAGCGCCAGCAGGAAGAACCCCAGCGGCACGATCAGGGCCAGCGGAAACTTGAACAGCATCGCCATCGATTCGCTGCGGCTGGTATCCAGCGAGCTGAGCGCGAAGGCCAGCCCATAGCGGGAATCGTAATAGACGGCGCTGACCACGCTTGCGGAGAGATTGACGCCCAGCGCCGCCATCAGCCCCAGCGCCGGCCAACGCCAGCGCGGACGATGCAGCGCCGCCAGCAGACACGGCCACAGCAACAGATTGCCGAACAGGATCAGGCCGCCCTCGAGCAGGCCGTGATAGATCAACGGCACCAGACTCGCCAGCAGGGCCAGCGTGATGGCGGAGATCACCCCGGCCCGTTTGCTCGCCTGATCGCTGCGCGCAAACAGGCGACGGACGAGGCGCTGCAGCAGGCCCTTCATGCGCGTCCTCGCCATGACATGAGCGCTTCAGCCCTCACGCGGGCCAATGGATGCACGAGCCGTCGAGCCCCGGCCACCCTCAGACGTCCAGCGCCTGGCGCCAGCGACCATCCGCTTGGCCACAGGCGATGAAGAAGGGATTCACCAGCGTATCGCGGGCGTTGTAGTCCAGACGACGCGGCTGTGCGGGCAATGATTCGGCATCGAAGACCTGGCCGCCGGCCGCTTCCAGCACGGCCTGGGCCGCCGCGGTGTCCCACTCGCTGGTCGGCGCGTAGCGCGGATAGAGATCCGCATTGCCTTCCGCGATGCGACAGAACTTGAGCGAGCTGCCACAGCTGACGTTCTCCACCGGTGTCAGTCGCTCGATCAGCGCCGCCGTGCGCGCATCGAGATGCGACTTGCTCGCCACGACTCTCAATACCTCAGGCTCCGGGCTGACCGTGATCGCGACACGCCCAGTGGCGTCTTCCCGGAAGGCCCCCACACCGGCGAGCCCGCTCCAGGTCGTCTCCAGCACCGGCGCATCCACCACCCCTAGCACGCTGCGCGAACCCTGGATCAGCGCCACGTTGACAGTGTACTCGCCGCTGCCGGTGACGAATTCACGCGTGCCATCCAGCGGGTCGACCAGCCAGAAGGTCTGCCAGTCACGCCGCGCCGCGATATCGGCCTTGTCGCTCTCCTCCGAGAGCACCGGAATCTGCGGCGTCAGACGGGCCAGCCCCTCGACCAACACATGATGCGCCGCCATATCCGCCGCCGTGACGGGGCTGTCATCCGCCTTGGCACGCGTGCCGAGCTCTCCCCCACGGGCAACGGCGAGTATCGCCTGCCCCGCTTCACGGCAAAGCTGTTCAATGGCCGTCAGCAGTTCAAGATCGAGGGTGACATCAGACTGGGTCATGGGGGTCTCGCAGAGAATTCGAAGGAGTCGACACGGGCCCTTCGGCCCGCCGTCATCATACGCAAAAGCGGCCGCGGATGCTGCCCGCGACCGCTTCGAGAGGTCTTCACACAAGCGCCGTCAACTCAAGCTCGGTCAACTCAAGCTCGGTCAACTCAAGCTCGGTCAACTCAAGCTTGGGCAACTTCGGCGCACTGACCATGCAGTATCAGTTTTCAGGCACTGCGATAGCCGTTGGGGTTGCGTGACTGCCAACGCCAGCTGTCGGCCATCATGCGGTCGAGACCCAGCTCGGCCTTCCACTTCAGCTCGTTGAAGGCCTTGTCCGGCTCTGCCCAGCACTCGGCGATATCACCGGCGCGACGCGGTGCAATGCGATACGGCACCGGACGACCGCTGGCCTTCTCGAATGCCTTGACCATGTCCAGCACGCTGTAGCCGGTACCGGTGCCCAGGTTGTAGGTGTGAACGCCATCCCGCGCATCACCGGCCAGGTAGTCCAGCGCCTTGAGGTGGCCATCGGCCAGGTCGACGACGTGGATGTAGTCGCGCACCCCGGTGCCATCCGGCGTCGGGTAGTCATCACCGAACACGGCCAGTTCCTCGAGGCGGCCCACGGCGACCTGGCTGATATACGGCACCAGGTTGTTGGGAATGCCGTTGGGGTCTTCACCGATGGTGCCGGATTCGTGGGCGCCCACCGGGTTGAAGTAGCGCAGCAGCGCGATGCGCCAGCTGTCATCCGCGACGGCCAGGTCGCGCAGCACTTCCTCGACCATCAGCTTGGAGCGGCCATAGGGGTTGGTCGCGGAGGTCGGGAAGTCTTCACGGATCGGCGTGGAGGCCGGATCGCCATACACGGTGGCGGAGGAAGAGAACACGATACGCTTGACGCCGGCACGCGCCATGGCGTCACACAGCACCAAGGTGCCGTTGACGTTGTTGTCGTAGTAGGCCAGCGGCTTGGCGACGCTCTCGCCGACCGCCTTGAGCCCGGCGAAGTGGACCACGGCCTCGATATCGTGACGCTCGAACAGGCTGTCGAGCAGCGCGCCGTTGCGGATATCCCCTTCGACGAACGGCACTTCGCGCCCGGCAAGCGTCGCCACACGCGCAAGAGAGGCTTCACTGGCATTGGACAGGTTGTCCAGCACCAGCACCTGATGGCCGGCCTCCATGAGCGCCAATACCGTATGAGAGCCGATGTAGCCTGCACCACCCGTGACCAGAATCATCAATCATCTTCCTTGTGAAAGTAACGCGACAGTGGGCCACGCAGTTGTCCTGCGCTGGCCCTGTTCATGGCTGCTAACCCTACCTTCCAGCCCTTGCGCTCACAAGTCCACAGCCAACGACAGCGTCTGTCGCCAGACAGCAACCTGACCCGTGCAAGATGGCGTCACACTGGGCCTGGCCCGAGGTGTGAGCGCCTCGGATCAAGCGTCGCGCTTGCGCGGCGTCAAGATTTCACTTGCCGGAGTTTCAAAACAGGCAATGAAGGCTATTGAGCCGCGCCGCAATGCTGAGACAATGGCCGCGCCTTGCCGCCTGAGCGCCCGGCTGATCGACTCGCGAGCGACTTTCCGACAAGGCAGGCAACATGACACGTCGTGCACGTCACCCCGGCCGCGGGAACATGCGCGACATGTAATGAATAACACCAACACGACAACTCGCCATCACCTACCATGACCCATACCAACAACACGATGACCACCATGATGAGGAAGCCAGTCGCCGACCGGCTTCTCTGGAGTCGACATGCCTGAGCAATCTCCCGATCACGTCGCTGATCAATCCACTACGCCGCCACAAGCGCCACTCGCGGCGCGCATCGGCCTGATACTCGGACCCCTCCTGTTGCTGCTGACCTGGCTGACACCGGCACCGGGTGACATGCCGGACAGCGCCTGGCTCTGCGTCGGCCTGGCCCTGCTGATGGCCACCTGGTGGGCCACCGAGGCCCTGCCGATTCCGGTGACCTCGCTGCTGCCCATCGTGCTGGTGCCGGCGCTTGGCATCGACGACATCAAGAGCACCACCGCCGCCTATGCCAACCCGACCATCTACCTGTTCCTCGGTGGCTTCCTGCTCGGGATCGCCATGCAGCGCTGGGACCTGCATCGCCGCGTGGCCCTGCATACGCTGAAGCTTGCCGGTCACTCGCCGCGCCGCCAGATCGCCGGCTTCATGATCGCCACCGGCTTCATCAGCATGTGGGTGTCCAACACCGCCACCAGCATCATGATGCTGCCCATCGGCATGTCAGTGGTCAGCCTGATGTCCAGTGGTCAGGACGAGCGCGACAGCAATGACCCGGAATTGAAGCGCTACGCCGCCGCCCTGCTGCTGGGCATCGCCTACTCCGCCAGCCTCGGTGGTATCGCGACCCTGATCGGCACACCGCCCAATGCCCTGCTGGCAGGCTACCTGTCCAGTGATCAAGGCATCGAGATCGGCTTCGCCCAGTGGATGGTCGTCGGCCTGCCGGTCGCCATCGCGATGTGCGCCATCACCTGGTGGTGGCTGACGCGCACGCCCTTCTCCTTCAAGTCCGAGACGGCAGACAGCGGCGAGATGATCAGCCGCGAGCTCAAGGCACTGGGCGCCATGAGCAGCGCCGAGAAACGTGTCGGCGTCGCCTTCCTGGTGGCTGCCCTGCTGTGGATGTTCCGTCCGCTGATCAATCAGATGGGCCTTGCCTGGCTGTCGGACACCGGCATCGCCATGGCCATTGGCGTGGGCCTGTTCGCCATTCCCTCCGGCACCTCACGCGGCCGCCGCCTGCTGGTGTGGGAAGACGCACGTGACCTGCCCTGGGGCGTGTTGCTGCTGTTCGGGGGTGGTCTGGCACTGGCCGGCGTGATCAAGAGCTCGGGTCTCGCCGAGTGGATCGCCGGCCAGCTGTCGATGTTCAGCGTGCTGCCGCTCATCGGCCTGGTCGCCATCGTGGTCGTGGTGATCATCTTCCTCACCGAGGTCACCTCCAATACCGCGACGGCAGCTGCCTTCCTGCCACTGCTGGGGGCACTGGCGCTGTCACTGGACATCGATCCGCTGCTGATCACCGTGCCGGCAGCCATCGCGGCCAGCTGTGCCTTCATGATGCCGGTGGCGACGCCGCCCAACGCCATCGTGTTCGCCACCGGCCACCTCAAGATCCAGACCATGATGCGCGCCGGCTTCTTCCTGAACCTGGCCGGTACCGTGGTCGTCACGCTGCTGGCCTATGGCCTGATCGTGGCACTGTGGGTGTAGAGGCAAGTGCTGGCGCGGGGCCTGGAGGAGAGCGAAGGTGCGAGCGAAGGTGAAAGTGAGGGTGAGAACGAGGGCGAGAACACAAGCGCCTGACGAGCTTCTCACCGTCTTTGAAGCCTGAGCCCTTGAAGCCTGAGCCCTTGAAGCCTGAGACATCGCAACCTGCAAGCCTCAGCCCCCCAAACGACAACGCCGGACTCCAATGGAGTCCGGCGTTGTCGTTCATGCCAGGCAGATTCTGCGACTTCTCCTCATGACACCTGCTGTCATGTTCAGAAGAAGCCGAGGAAGCCCTTGATGATCAGCGAGTTGGCGATATCGATCAGGAAACCACCCACCACCGGCACGATGATGAAGGCCAGACGCGACGGCCCGTGGTGCTGCGTGACCGCCTGCATGTTGGCGATCGCCGTCGGCGTGGCGCCCATGCCGAAACCACAGTTACCCGCGACCAGTACCGCAGCGTCATAGTTCTTGCCCATCAGGCGGAAGGTGACCTGGGTGGTGTAGAGGAACACCAGCGCGACCTGTGCCAGCAGGATGGCCAGAATCGGCAGTGCCAGATTGGCCAGATCCCAGAGCTTGAGCGTCATCAGCGCCAGCGCCAGGAAGATGGACAGGCTGATATTGCCCAGCACATCCACGGCGTGGGTATTGAGGTGCTTGTCGCCGAAGGCGCGCACCACGTTGCCGATGACGATACAGCTGAACAGCACCCACACGAAGGTCGGCAGCGAGAAGGCGGTGCCCGAGGTGAGTGACTGCAGCTGTTGGCCACAGACGACCCCGAGCAGCAGCATGAAGAGTGTCTTCAGGGCATTGGACGTATTCAGCGGATGCTGGACTTCCGTCTCGTCATATTCGGAATCGCTGACCTGGGCGTTGATGTCCTGCCCTTCGCGCTTCATGCGATTGATCAGGAAACGCGCCGTCGGCCCACCGATCAGGGAACCGAACACCAGCCCGAAGGTGGCACAGGCCATCGCGACTTCCATCGCGCCATTGATGCCATATTCGTCGGCGAAGACGTTGGCCCATGCCGCGCCGGTACCGTGGCCACCGGACATGGTGATGGAACCGCCGAGCAGACCCAGTACCGGATCAAGACCGAACAGACTGGCAACACCGACACCCAGCAGGTTCTGCAGGATGAGCAGACCGATGACCAGCGCGAGGAACAGCACCAGCTTGCTGCCGCCGGCACGAATCATGCGAACGTCGGCCGACAGGCCAACGGAGCCGAAGAACAGCAACATGAAGGGAGTCTGGAGACCGCCGAAGAACTGGAACTCGTAACCCAAGCCGCGCAGGCCGGTGACGATGATGGTAGCGATGAGGCCGCCGACCACAGGCTCGGGGATATTGAATTCGCGCAGCACGCGCACGCGCTCGACGATCAGATGGCCAACGACGAGGACAAGCGCCGCCAGCAACAGGGTGGTGATAGCATCAAGTTGAATCATGCGATACCGATGAGTAGTTGTGGGTTGTTCTAGCGGACCTCCTGAACGAGAGGTGCACTGGCGATGCCCGATCAGAGCAGGGATGGGGACGCATCCATTATCTCTTCAATCAGGGGATTTGCCTTTGCACCGCTTGGAATTGTTGTGTTCTCGAATCCGGTCTGCCACCAGATCGTTATCATTATGCGGGTGCAGCGATGATACGCAGGGTGGGCACCGGTGCAAGCCCGGATGTTGACTGAGCCGTCAACATCAGACAAAAGTCTATAGCGGCCTGGCGAGCATGACACGTATTTTCCACGCAAGCCTGCCCGCGTCAGCCCAGCAACGGCGGGCGTGAGCGCCAGCCGGGCAACTTCTGCCCTGCCACGAAACGCAAAGACCCCCGCTCTGATGAGCGAGGGTCTCGAGAGAGGCAAAAAAGCCCCTGATCAGTCACGCATGAGGCGTGTTGTCGTCAGACAGCGACCGGACCGGCCTCCTCGGCACGTTCCGCTTCGCTGCGTGCACTGCTTTCCAGGCCGCGATTGACCGCCGACAGCACGGCCTTGAGCGATGCGCTCACGGTATCGCCATCCTCGGCCATGCCGCAGACACGCTTGCCATCCAGGTTGAGCATCACGAAGGCCACCGCGACGGCATCGCTGCCTTCGCCGAGGGCGTGCTCACCGTAGTCCACCACGCTGACGGTGGAACCGGTGTGACGCTGCCAGGCATCCATGAAGGCGGAGATGGCACCGTTGCCTTCGCCGGCCAGCGCGATCTGCTCGCCCTTGTCATCGACCAGTGTCGCGGTGAGCTGCTCGGCCCCTTCGCGATCCAGACGATAGCCCTTGAGACTCAGCGGCGCTTCACGCTTGAAGCTGGCATCGAGAATCGCGCGAATCTGGTCGCTGGACAGCTCACCACTGACCTGCTCGCTGGCCTTCTGCACGTGCGGCGCAAGCTCGAGGCTCATCCAGCGCGGCAGGCTGATGCCATGATCGCGCTCGAGCAGGAAGGCCATGCCACCCTTGCCGGACTGACTGTTGACGCGGATCACCGCCTGGAAGTCGCGGCCCAGATCCTGCGGGTCGATGGGCAGATAGGCGACCTGCCACGGCTCGTCAGGCTGCTGCTTCTTGAGGCACTTGCGGATGGCGTCCTGGTGGCTGCCGGAGAAGGCGGTGTAGACCAGCTCGCCGACCCACGGGTGACGCGGGTGAACCGGCAGATTGGTGCACTCGGTGTAGACCTGGATGATCTCGTCCGGGTTGGAGAGATCCAGCTCCGGATCGATGCCCTGGCTGTAGAGGTTCATCGCCAGGGTGATCAGGTCCATGTTGCCGGTGCGCTCACCGTTGCCCAGCAAGGTGCCTTCGATGCGGTCAGCCCCGGCCAGCAGGCCAAGTTCGGCGGCAGCGGCGGCGCCACCTCGGTCGTTGTGGGTGTGCAGCGAGATGATCGCGCAGTCACGACGGCTCAGGTGCTTGATGAAGTACTCGACCTGGTCGGCGAAGTGATTGGCCGGGCCCACTTCCACCGTGGCCGGCAGGTTGAGGATGCAGCGTTTTTCCGGCGTCGGCTGCCAGACATCCATCACCGCCTCACACACCTCGACGGCGTAATCCATCTCGGTGGAGGTGAAGCTCTCCGGCGAGTACTGGAACACCCAGTTGGTGTCCGGATAGCGCTCGGCGTAGTCCTTGACCAGCTGCGCACCCTCGACGGCGATGGCCTTGATGCCGTCACGGTCCATCTCGAACACCCGCTCACGCTGCACGGTGGAGGTGGAGTTGTAGACGTGAACGACGGCATCACGCGCACCGACCAGCGATTCGAAGGTACGCGCGATCAGATGTTCACGCGCCTGCACCAGCACCTGGATGCTGACGCCTTCCGGGACCTGATCTTCCTCGATCAACCAGCGCACGAAGTCGAAATCGAGCTGACTGGCGGAGGGGAAACCGACTTCGATCTCCTTGAGGCCGATCTTGACCAGCAGCTTCCACATCAGCTTCTTCTGCTCGACCGTCATCGGCTCGAGCAGCGCCTGATTGCCATCACGCAGGTCGACACTCGCCCATAGCGGCGCCTGGGTCACGGTACGCGACGGCCACTGGCGGTCGGTCAGTGCAACAGGGGTCACGGGGCGATATTTGGTGTGGTCGAAGGCAGCACTTGGCGTGGATGCAGCAGTCATGGTCGTGTCCTTGGCGGTCTGGGTGCGAAAAACCGGCAATCGAGGCCCGATACGGGAGATCGATGGCACCTTTCGCACTCAACAGTGTCCCAATCGGGGCGCCTGAGTAAATGTGAGATGACGAAGGCGTGAAGGCCTTGCATCCGAAAGCTTGCCGTCAGCAGGGCAAGCAAGCAAGTCGGGGGCAGCGTAACGTCACTGCCCGCCGCAAGCTCCGGGACCGGATCACGGTCTCCAGCGCGGAGAGAAGGACGGTGGGATCACCACCAGAGCCGTTTCGGCAGCCTCGCTTCGATCAGAAGTCGACTGCGTTCCGCGTTCACCGGTTGCAAGAGGCGTGTTGCCAGCGCCGGTGGCTCATCCTGCTCAGGTCTGTCGTTCGCGCCGTGCGTCGTGTCATGCGACAGCCACGACCCGAGCGGGCGTCTTCATCGCTGAGCAGTGATTACAGTATATGCCGCATATCAGGGCGGACGATTGCGAAAACCACATGACATCGCCATCTTAAAAGCAGATTATTTCACCATTCACATCTTCACCGCCAATGGATTGCGAAAATGAGCCAGAATATTCCTCTCCCGACACTGGACCGCTTCGACCGTCGCATTCTTGACGAGCTTCAGCACTCGGGTCGCATCAGCAATCAGGAACTCGCGGAGCGCATTGGCCTGTCCCCGTCGCCCTGCCTGCGCCGTGTCCGTGCGCTGGAAGAAAGCGGCATGATCACCGGCTACCGCGCCCAGATAGATGCCCGCAAGCTGGGACTCAGCCTGATGGCGCTGCTGCATATCTCGATGGACCGCCACACCCCGGAGCGCTTCACCAACTTCGAGGACACCATCGCCTCGCTGCCCCAGGTGATGGAATGCCTGCTGATCACCGGCCAGGAAGCCGACTACCAGCTCAAGGTGGTGGTCAAGGACATGGATGACTATCACGACCTGCTGCTCAAGCAGATCACGCGGATCGAGGGGGTGACCGGCGTGCATTCAAGCTTCGTGCTGCGTCAGGTGATCGATCACCAGCGCGTCCCGACGACCTCCTGAACCTGACTGTCTGAATCAAGCCTTCAGCAACACGAAAGCCCCGCCGGCTATCACCGGCGGGGCTTTCGTGTTGATGAGGATGCCATCGTGATCACGCCCTGATCAGGGCGTGCCGGAATGGGTGGATCACTCGGCGCCGATGATGCCGCGGCGGATCTGGTCTTCCTCGATGGATTCGAACAGCGCCTTGAAGTTGCCCTCGCCGAAGCCATCGTTGCCCTTGCGCTGGATGATCTCGAAGAAGATCGGTCCGATCACCGTCTCGGTGAAGATCTGCAACAGAATGCCCTCCCCCGGCGCGCCATCGACCAGCAGATTCAATGCCTTGAGGTCCTCGACATTCTCTTCATGGTTGGGCACCCGCGCATCGACCTTCTCATAATAGGTGGCCGGCGTGGTCAGGAAGGTGACGCCATTGGCCTTGAGCGCCTTGACGGTGGCATGGATATCATCCGTCGCCATCGCCAGATGCTGGATACCCTCGCCATGGTATTCGCGGATGAATTCCGCGATCTGGGAGTCATCATCCGCTGACTCGTTGATGGGAATGTGCATCTTGCCGCAGGGCGCCGTCATCGCGCGCGAGAAGAGCCCGGTCATCTTGCCTTCGATATCGAAATAGCGGATCTCGCGGAAGTTGGCGATACGCGCATAGAAGTCGGCCCACACATCCATCTGGCCACGCCCGACATTGTGGGTCAGGTGATCCAGCGTATGCAGGCCGACGCTGTTGGCATTCTCGATTGCGCCGTCGATGGCGACGAAGTCGGTATCGTAGATCGAGCGCTCGCGGTGATGGTCCACGAAGTACAGCACCGAACCGCCGATGCCTTGCACCGCCGGGATGCCCACCTCGCCCGGCCCGACCGGATGCTCGACGCTGCGCGCACCGTGCGCCAGGGCGTAGCGATGCGCCTGCTCGGCATCCGCCACGCGCCAGGCCATCGCACAGGCACTCGGGCCGTGAATCGCCGCGAATTCCGCCGCCGGGCTGTTCGGCTCGGCGTTGAGCACCACATTGATGCCGTGCTGCTGAAACAGGAACACCTGCTTGGAGCGATGGCGACGGGTCTCGGTAAATCCGAGCTGGTTGAACAACTTGCGCAGGGCATCGATGCCGGCCGCATCCGGGGCCGTGAATTCGACGAACTCGAAGCCGTCCGTGCCGATGGGATTGTGCTGTTCGATACGCGCCGGTGCATTCATGAGAGGCTCCTGAGTCAGGCTGCCGACAGGGCAGGCAAGGTAAAGAAAAGGCGGGCAACATCCTTCACGACAGGCGAACACGTCGCGCGCATCACCTGTCGTGTCCCGATTCCGTTATCGGAAATCTATGCCTTGCCTGCCGCCCTGCCCATTCGCCTTGCGCCTGCTTTGGTGCCGTGTCCGGCCTCTTCCCACGCCAGACATGTAACGAAACCCTGCCATGGCGCTGACGGCCATCTCGACACTGCCCACTCGGGGCGCTCCCACTGCCGCCAGCGCCTGACACTGCGTCATGCTTTCTTTACACCTATCGGCGCGTCACGCCTGCTGTTGCCTCTTGCCCGCCTTGCGTTGGCCGCTAGAGCCAGGCACCGCTGCCTAGCTGCCAGGCCACCCACAGCAGAATCGTGGCGATGAAGGCCTCGATGACCTGCCAGGCACGCGGACTGGTCAGACGTGGCGCCAGCCAACCGGCACATGCCACCAGACCGAAGAACCAGCCGAAGGAGGCCAGGCTCGCCCCGACGATGAAACTTTGCGGGGACGGCTGCTGCGCGCCGATCGCGCCCAGCATCACCAGCGTATCCAGATAGACCTGGGGATTGAGCAGCGTGACGGCCAAGGTTGCCGCCAGCACCTTGCCGAGATTGGCCTTGAGGGCGTTGCTCGCCGTCAGCTGGCCACCAGTGCGCATGCGCCCCAACGCCTTGAGTGCCTGCCAGAGCAGAAACGCCACCCCTCCCCAGCGGGCAATGCTCATCAACAGCGGCGATTGCTGCATCAGCGCGCCCAGCCCGAGCACGCCGGCGATGATCAGCACGCCATCACACAGCGCGCAGAGCCCCGCCACCCACCATTGATGCTCGCGCTTGAGCCCCTGTCCCAACACGAAGGCATTCTGCGCCCCGATGGCGATGATCAAGCCTGCGCCTACCCCTGCCCCATTGAAGAATGACCACCACATATCGCCTGTCCTTTCGTCGTGTCGTTGCCGTGACTGACGATGTCTGCCACGGCTGTCAGTGCTGAGGCAGGCAGAGTACGCTAGGATGAATCCATCAAGGAAATTGATTCAGGGAATGGATCATAAGGAATACTGATGCTGGACTATAAACTGCTGGAGGCGCTGGCGGCCGTCATCGATCAGGCGGGCTTTGAACGCGGGGCGCGAGCACTGGGACTGACGCAGTCGGCGGTCTCGCAGCGCATCAAGTTGCTGGAGGCACGGCTGGGGCAGCCGGTACTGGTGCGTACACCGCGCCTGGGGCCGACGCCGCTCGGGCGGCGCCTGCTCAATCATGTCCAGCAGGTGCGTCTGCTGGAGCATGATCTGCTCGACCAGATTCCCGCCCTCGGCGAGAGCGAGCAGCGACTGCGCATCGCCATCAATGCCGATTCGCTGGCCACCTGGTGGCCGACCGTCACCGGCAGTTTCTGTCGCGAGCGTGACCTGTTGCTGGACATGCTGGTGGAGGATCAGGAAGTGGCGCTCAGGCGCATGCGTGATGGAGAAGTCGCGGGCTGCATCTGTGCCACGCCGCGCCCGGTGCAGGGTGCACGCTCCCACCCGCTGGGCAGCATGCGTTATCGGGCGCTGGCCAGCCCGGACTTCGTGCAGCGCCATATCGCAAAGAAAGGCCATCCCATCCCGCCCATTCTGCCGGCCGAGACTCTGCGCAGCATGCCCGCCATCGTCTATGGCCGTGATGACCGCCTGCAGCACCGGCTGTTGTCGACCATGGGCTTCGATGAGCCCTTCCCTCACCATCTCTGCCCGTCGTCGGAAGGTTTCGTGCGTCTGGCCTTGAGCGGCATGGGCTACGGCATGATTCCCGAGCAGCAGGCGGCGCATCTGCTGGCCAGTGGTGAGCTGGTGGATATCGCGCCGAACCATGCCCTCGATGTACCGCTTTACTGGCATCACTGGCGCCACGGTGGCAGCACGCTGGACAAGCTCACCGATCACCTGCTGCGGGAATGTGCCACGGTATTGCGCCCGATGGCGGAGCAGGAGACGCCCCGCCCCGGCATGCTGTGAGAGTACGTGTCAGTCGTGCATCAGGCCCGGCAAAAAGGGGGCTCAGCCGCCCTGTTGCTCACGCACCAGCTGGGCCAGGAAGCGATCACAGGCCGCCAGCTGGCTGAGCTCGATGTACTCGTTGGCCTGATGCGCGACCCCGATGGAGCCTGGCCCGCAGACCACCGTCGGCCAGCCTTCGCTCTGGAACTGTCCCGCCTCCGTGGTGTACGCCACGGCCTCGCTGGCCCGCTCATCGCCCAGCAGACGCTGGCAGAGGCGAATGGCCGGGTCCCGATCGCCATGCCCGAGTGAAGGCACCGTTTCCACCGTGCGCTCACTGCGGATCGCCACTTCTGGCGCCCGCTCCCGATAGGGAGCGACCAGACGCTCGGCGTGGGCATCGATCTCCGCCAGCATCGCCTCGACATCCTCGCCCGGCAGATGGCGCAGCTCCCAGTCGAAGATGCACTCCCCGGCGGTGATGTTGACCGCCGTGCCGCCCTCGATACGCCCGACGTGCAGGCTGGCGTGGGGCACATCGAAGCGCTCGTCCAGATGGCCGCAGTCGATGCGCGCCTGCATGCGGTCCTCGATGAAGGTCACCATGCGCGCCGCCAGATGAATGGCGCTCACCCCCTGATAGACCAGGCTGGAATGCGACGGCTTGCCGGTCACCGTGGTGCGCAGATCGGTAATGCCCTTGTGGGCATCGACGATCGCCATCATGGTCGGCTCGCCCACCAGCACCGCCGCCGGACGCGGCAGGCGGTCACGCAGGCGTGCGATCATGCGCGGCGCCCCCAGACAGCCGATCTCCTCGTCATAGGAGAAGGCAAGAATCACCGGCTTTTTCAGCGTGCCCGCACGTTGGGCATTCACCAGCGCCGGCACCGCCGCCATGCAGCAGGCGATGAAGCCCTTCATGTCGGCGGAACCGCGCCCATGAAGGCGACCCTCGGCCTCACGCAGCGTGAAGGGATCACTGTCCCAGGCCTGACCCTCCACCGGCACCACATCGGTGTGCCCGGAGAGCACCACACCACCCTCGACCTCCGGCCCGATCACCGCCAGCAGATTGGCCTTGTCGCCGCCATCGTTGTGGATGACCTCGGCACTGACGCCGACCACTTCCAGGGCGTCGCGCAGGCAATGGATCAACGCCAGATTCGACTCGCGCGACACGGTATTGAAGCTGACCAGATGCGCCAGCCAGTCGCGGCTGTTGGGCCAGTCGGAGAAATCGGCGTGCTGCGGCATCAGGCTGGCGGTATTGGCGATGGGGGACGCTGAAGCGGACATGGGCATTCCTGTGCAGACACATCAGAGCGGAGAGCACCATACGCAGCGCGCTGGCCTCATATGCCCACCGGTATAGCGCAGCGCTTCTTCGACAACAAGGGCCTGGCTGCAACATCCGACTGGCAGGCACGCTTCAAAAAAGACGACGCCGCCACACCCGATGAAAGGGCGTGGCGGCGTCGTCTGTGGCGGCAGAACTCCGCTACGGGCGGGATTCAGGCCGTGATGGCATCAGGCGGCACGGCCGTTGCGCACCATGGCGTGGGGGTCGATGACGAATTTCTTGGCAGCGCCGCCATCGAAGTCCGCATAGCCCTGCGGGGCTTCTTCCAGACTGATGACCTGCACATTGACCGCATCGGCGATATTGACGCGCCCGAACAGGATCGCCTGCATCAGCGGGCGGTGATACTTCATCACCGGGCATTGGCCCGTGTGCAGCGAGTGGGACTTGGCCCAGCCCAGCCCGAAGCGCATCGACAGCGCCCCGACCTTGGCGGCCTCATCCTCGGCGCCCGGGTCTTCGGTGACATAAAGCCCGGGAATGCCGATCTGGCCGCCGGCACGCGTCAGCGCCATCGCCGAGTTGAGCACCGTGGCCGGCTGCTCGCGGCCGTGGTCACAACCACAGCCATGCGCCTCGAAGCCGACGCAGTCAACGAAGCAATCCACTTCGCGCTCGCCGAGAATCACCTCGACCTTGTCTTCCATCGAGCCTTCCTGACGCAGATCGATGGTCTCGCAGCCGAAGCTCTCGGCCTGCTGCAAACGCTCGGGGATCATGTCGCCGACGATGACACAGGCCGCCCCCAGCAGCTGGGCCGACACGGCCGCCGCCAGCCCGACCGGCCCGGCACCCGCGACATACACCGTGGAGCCCGGCCCGACACCCGCGGTCACACAGCCGTGGAAGCCGGTGGGGAAGATATCGGACAGCAACGTCAGGTCACGGATCTTCTCCATCGCCTGGTCGGCATCCGGGAACTTGAGCAGGTTGAAGTCGGCATAGGGCACCATGACGTAATCTGTCTGACCGCCAGTCCAGCCGCCCATGTCGACATAGCCGTAGGCCGCGCCGGGACGCGCCGGATTGACGTTCAGACAGATCCCCGTCTTGCCTTCCTTGCAGTTGCGGCAGCGGCCGCAGGCAATGTTGAAGGGGACCGAGACGATGTCACCGACCTTGATGAATTCCACATCGCGCCCGGCCTCGACGACCAGGCCGGTGATCTCGTGGCCCAGCACCAGGCCCTGCGGCGCCGTGGTGCGGCCACGCACCATGTGCTGATCACTGCCGCAGATATTGGTCGAGACGACCTTGAGAATGACCCCGTGTTCACACTTGCGATTTCCCAGCGCCAGGGTCGGATAGTCCAGTGATTCGACGCTCACCTTCCCCGCTCCCTGGTATACGACTCCGCGATTGGCATTGGCTGACATGACGTGCTCCTGGCTGGCATGGGGTTTGGCACGTGGCCGGCGACAGGCAGACAAGCTGGCTTGCGCCGCCCGTCTCTTTTCCTGCATCGGCCACCAGCCCTCGGTCGGTGGCGTCCAACCGGTAGGGCTTATGCAGACTAGGTCAGTTGTCACAGGTTGGCTGTCCAGATGAGGCATCGACATGCCTAAATGAGACAGTTCACGACCAAAGTGTCACTTCGGCTGCCCGCAAGCCCACTCGCCAGTGCCCCCGCGCCTCTGCTGTTGGCGGCAGGCGACAACCAGCGTCGATGCATCTCGACACTTGAAGCACGCGCCCATACCCCCCAGTACTGATGTCAGCGTCATCTTGACGACAGATATTGCGACCCGAGCCCGTTTACGACAGCTTTGAAAGACACTTCAAGGAGAGATCATGACCCTGACATCCAACGCCCTGCGCAATTCCTGCATGACCCTGGCCCTCGTCGGCTCCGCCTTCATCGCCGGTTGCGGCAACACCAGCGTGATCGAGAAGCAGGACACGCGCTATGAAGTCAGCGCCGTCGATGAAGACCGCGATGATGCCATCGCGCAGGTCAAGGAACGCGCGCTCGAGGTGTGTGAAGAGCAGGACCGCGACAAGTACGATGTGCTCGACTCGCGCGTCTTCGGCCCGCACGACGCCACCGCCAAGGCCGCCGATGGCAATGACCAACTGGAAGGTGGCACCGTCAATGAAGACACCGAAATGGCTGCCGCCACCCATGAAGGCGAAGGCTACAAGGTCGTCTGGACCGTGCGCTGCCGCTGAGGCGTTCCCCCGTCAGGTAGCGTGACCTGACAGCGCGATCGAACGCGAAAGCGAAAGCCGCAACGACGGTGAAAGCGAAAGCACAGCATCCGTCAGAAAGCCGCCCCCAGGGGCGGCTTTCTTGCGTTCCGACACCAGGCGATAACCCAGGGAAACCGACACTGCGGCACTTGAGTTCCAAGGCCGCAACCATCGGTTGCCCCACAAATCAGTCAATTGCACCGCCCCATTAGACGACTCTTGACTATGCTGAGACGAAAGCTGTCCCAGCGCCGCTCCTGATCGCCGCGCATACCTGGTGAAGAAAGTTGTTACTAGCCACCCGGCTGGCACGCCAGTGGCGACTCGGACGCTGTACCTGCAACCTCGCTGCATGCATCTCGCAGCATGAAGCTCGCGCATTGCCATGCGAGACGTTCGACAGCCCTATCGCCCGGGGACTGTCGATCACTGCCATACGCCATGACGAACCCATCAGGACTCTCTGCGCCCGCGCGCCGTCAAGGAGGCTTTTCCATGAGTATCGAACAACGCCTAGCCCCCGTTGCACTCCCCGACACCCGTCATCGACGCACCGTCGAACATCTGCTGGCAGGTTCCGGCGTCAGGCTCAACGGGCCCGACCCCTGGGACATTCGCGTTCGCCATCCGGACCTCTTCCGACGGGTGCTGCAGCAAGGCAGCCTGGGACTGGGCGAGGCTTACATGGAAGGCTGGTGGGACTGTGAGCAGATCGACGAGATGATCTGTCGCCTGCTGCGACATGGCCTGGGCAGCCGCGCCCACACCACCAGCGAGCGCATCGCCTATCGCCTGCAGGCCGGGGTGATCAACCTGCAGAGCCGCCGCCGCGCCGGCGTGGTCGGCAAGGTGCATTATGACTTCGGCAATGACCTCTTCACGCGCATGCTGGATGACACCCTGTGCTACAGCTGCGGCTACTGGAAAGACCTGCCGGTGAGCGTGGAGAACCTGGGCAAGGCGCAACAGGCCAAGCTGGATCTGGTGTGTCGCAAGCTGGGGCTCACGCCCGGCATGCGGCTGCTGGATATCGGCTGTGGCTGGGGGAGCCTTGCCGCCTACGCCGCGCGCCATTACGGCGTGGAGGTCGTCGGCATCACCATCTCCGCCGAACAGGCCGCGCTGGCGCGTGAGCATTGCGCAGGGCTACCGGTGGAAATCCTGCTCAAGGACTATCGCGACCCTGACTTCCGGCGCAGGGTGGGCAGCTTTGATGCCATCGCCTCGATTGGCATGTTCGAACACGTCGGCCACAAGAACTACGCCACCTACTTTGCCCATGCCGCGCACTTGCTGCGCCCCGGCGGACGCTTCGTGCTGCACACCATCGGCTCCAACCAGAGCGATATCTCGGCCGACCCCTGGGTCAACCGCTATATCTTCCCCAATGGCGTGCTGCCCAGCGCCAGCCAGCTGGTACGCGCCAGCGAAGCGCATCTGGTGATGGAGGACTGGCACAACTTCGGCGCCGACTACGACCCGACATTGATGGCGTGGCGCGCCAATCTCGACCAGCACTGGCATGAGCTGGCCGATACCTATTCACCGCGCGACAAGCGCATGTTCGAGTACTATCTCGGCGCCTGCGCAGGCGCCTTCCGCGCCCGCCAGCTGCAGCTGTGGCAGGTGGTGTTCACCCACGGCACCGCAGGGCGCTACGACGCGCCACGCTGATTTGCCGCTCGCGGGGCGCTGGCAGTCTCGACCGGGAACGACTGCCTCAAGCGGCGGGGCGAATCAGACGCGTCGCCGCGAAACGATTGAGCAGCGCATGCATCAGGTAGATCAGCAGCATCGCGATGCAGACCGCAACCAGCGCCGAAAGCGCTGATCGGATGTCACCCCTGACGACTCCGCTGATATTCAGCCTGGGAGCGCGCGATGCTGGCACTGGCATTGTCTTCGAACTGGAGCAGAGTGCGGGCGAAGGCATTGAGCGCTTCGTCATCGAAGCCGACGTACAGCTCGGCACGCACTCGCTCGATGCGCTCCGTCAACTGGGTCAGGCACTGGCGGCCTTGCTCGGTGAACCACAGGCAACGCGCCCGCTTGTCGGTCTCGTGTGGCACGCGGGCGATCAGCTGCTGAGCCTCGAGCTGGTTGAGGGTGCGCGTCAGCGACGGCATCTCGATGCCCAGCTCACTGGCCAGCATCTGTTGGGTACAGCCCTCGCCGAGCTTTTCCAGATGAACCATGACCGTCCAGCGCGATTCCGTCATGTCCAGGCTACGCACCGCGCTAGTGATGGCGGTGCGCCATAGACGGTGGACCCGACCGACCTGGCCACCCAGCGAGGGCTTGATCTGCTCGTGAAACGGGATTTCCTGTGTCGAATCCGTCCCCGGAGAATGTGCGTTCATGTATCATCTCTCGACATGAAGGCTCCCATGACACTTCCCCTCATCGGTACTGAGCGGAAGACCCACGAGAGCCTTGATTGGTGCGGCGTCAGGGCGGCTGTTGCCGCCGATATCAGACGCCATCTATATTAGCTTGCTAACAATATGAGAATCATACCCTTTATTAGCGAGCAAAACAATTCACCAATTCCGATATTCAAACACGCATTTAAGCGCCTCTCCGCTTCTGTCTTCTGACTTGTCTTCTTCCCCTTCTTCCCCTTCTCCTTTTGCGGCTCGTCTGCTTTCCTCTCGCCCTGTTGTCTCTTCTCTGCCGCCATCACCTGCGCCGCGGGTCATTCCTGTGCGATGCCGTGACGCTTGAGCTTGTTGGCGATGGTGGTATGTGAGACCCCCAGGCGTTTGGCCAGCAATCGGCTGGACGGATACTCCGGGTAAAGATGCGCCAGGATGCGCCGTTCGACCTCGTCATGGATATCGCCCAGGCTGCCGGTGAGGTCGATGTTGTCCAACCCCTCATCACGCGCCTCGCCGGTCAGACGCAAATGCTGCGCCTCGATCACCTCGCCATCGCACAGCGAGACAGCCTGGAACAGCACGTTCTCCAGCTGACGCACGTTGCCCGGCCAGTGATAGCCCTGCAGACGCGCCATGGCCTCGGGCGAGATATCCCGCACGCGAGCGCCGATCTGACGCACTGCCCGCTCGAGGAAATGTCGCGCCAGCTCCTCGAGCCCATCCAGACATTCCCTGAGCGGCGGAATCTGCACACACAGCACATTGAGGCGGTGGAAAAGATCGTGGCGGAAGCGCCCTTCGCTGCACAGTGCCGGCAGGTCCTGTTGGGTGGCGCAGATCACGCGCACATCGAGGAAGGTTTCCTCATCGCTGCCGACGCGCCGGAAACCGCCGTCCTGCAAAAAACGCAGCAGCTTGACCTGCATGCGCGGACTCATCTCGCCGACCTCATCCAGGAAGATGGTGCCGCCGCTGGTCAGCTCCAGCAGGCCCAGCTTGCCCTCCGGCCGTGCGCCCTCGAAGGCGCCCGGGGCGTAACCGAACAGCTCCGTCTCGGCCATCGATTCCGGCAGCCCCGCGCAATTGAGCGCCATGAAGGGGGCCTGGCCGCGAGGGCTTGCCAGGTGGCAGGCACGCGCCAGCAGCTCCTTGCCGGTGCCGGTCTCGCCCTCGATCAAGAGCGGCGCATCCAGCGGTGCCATGCGGCGGGCCTCCTTGACCACCGCCGACAGCTGACGGCTCGCCTGGAATATCGCTTCGAAGCCACGCACCTCGGTGCGCTGGATCTGATAGATACGCGAGCCCAGGCGGTCTGCACGATGCAGGGTGACCACGGCGCCCGCCAGCGAGGCGACATCCTCGTTCTCGGTGTGCAGTGGCGCGATATCGGCGAGGAAGGTCTCCTCCCCCACCCGCAGGCGCAGGCCATTGACGCGGGCATTGTTGCGCCGGATCAGTTCCGGCAGGTCGACATCCTGGACATGACGCGTCAGTGCCAGCCCCGGCACCTCATCGATGCGCACTCCGAGCAACTTGCCCGCCGCGCGATTGGCCGCCACCACGCGCCCATCCATGTCGATGGACATCACCGGGTCTGACAGCGATGACAGCAGTGCATTGAGCTCCAGATGGCGTCGCTCGGTGGGCATCAGACTGACGCGACTGACCTTGAAGACCCCGGGGATCTCCTCGAGGGTCGGCTTCAGGGTCGAGAGCTGCATGCGCAGCATGTTGGGCACATGCAGATAGATGGAGTTGTTGGCCTCTCCGCCGACCTCACCGCGCAGCACGTTGAGGCCGTAATCGGCAAAGGGGGCCAGGATGTCGCGCAGAATCCCGATTCGATTCTGGCAGGTCAGTTTGAGGCGCATGGCGTTCTCGGCATTGTCGTTGGAATTCTTGTTGGCATTGTCATCGAAATGGTGTCGCCGGCCTGGCGGCGCCGCTCGAGTGACGGACAGCTTGGCGACGGACAGCTTGGCGACGGGCGACTGAGTGACGTTAACGTAAGCGTTATCAAAAACGTCGTAAAGCATTCCTTACAAAAGACGGCGACACAGCAGTGCACGAACGCCCGAATGGCACCGGATGCGCCCGATTACCGCTCCAGTGTCACAATTATGTGACAAGACCCGCGCCAACGCAGCGTTATCTGCGGCGCAGAGCCACGCCTGACCACTGGTCAACGCCACCCGACAAGGCCTAGCGTTGTCATCGACATGCAAGGACTGGCATGTACGCCATAATGACAACACGGCAGCCTGCTCGGCAGCGCCGCCATCTGGTTGGGGAGGTTGCATGAACGCACCGCAGGGTAGTCATTGGCCACAGACATCCCAGGAAGCTCAGCCCGGCTCGCAAACCAAGGCCAAGGGCACCCGCTACGTGGCCCATGAGCCGGATGCCCGGGGCCGGATCCATTACAGCGATCAGGAAAACGCCACCTGGCAGACACTGATGGCGCGCCAGATGGCGCTGGTCGAGGGGCGTGTCTGTCGCGAGTATCGGCAAGGGCTCGAGCGCCTTGCCCTGCCGGAGGACCGCATCCCCCAGCTCGGCGAGATCGATCGTGTCCTCGAGGCCGCCACCGGCTGGCGAACCGCTCGCGTGCCGGCCTTGATCCCCTTTACGCGCTTCTTCGAGCTGCTCGCCGAGCGGCGTTTCCCGGTCGCCACCTTCATCCGCTCCCCGGAAGAACTCGACTACCTGCAGGAGCCGGACATCTTCCACGAGATCTTCGGCCACTGCCCGATGCTCACCCACCCCGCCTTCGCCGAGTTCACCGCCACCTACGGACGCCTTGGTCTCGCCGCCAGCAAGGAAGAGCGCGTCTATCTGGCCCGCCTCTACTGGATGACGGTGGAATTCGGCATGCTGCGCGAGACTCAACCCGATGGCAGTCGCGCCCTGCGCCTCTACGGCGGCGGCATCATCTCCTCGCCGCGCGAGACCCGCTACGCCCTGGGTGAGCTTGCGGACAGTCTCGAGCGCCCCGCGCATCTACCCTTCGATGCCGTCGAGGCACTGCGCACCCCGTATCGCATCGACATCCTGCAGCCGCTCTACTATGTCCTGGAGTCACTGGACGATCTGCATGAGCTCGCCAGTCGCGACATCATGGCGCTGGTCCACGAGGCGATGGCTCTCGGCCTCAAGACGCCGCGCTTCCCACCACGTTGATCGCACAGACGCTGATCGCACCGACGCCCTTGCCCCAAGGGGTACGCCTTTTCACCAGCCCCCTCTTTCCTCAAGCCGGAGAATAGTGACATGACCGAACTCGCCAGACAGTCCTGTGAAGCCTGCAGCTTCGATGCGCCCAAGGTCAGCGATAGCGACATCGAGACGCTCAAGACCGCCATTCCCGAGTGGCAGTTGCTCAATCGCGATGGCATCATGCAACTGGAACGGTGCTTCACGTTCCGCAACTTCAAGCAGGCACTGGCATTCACCAATCGCGTAGGCGAGATTGCCGAGGAAGTCGGGCACCACCCGGCACTTCTCACCGAGTGGGGCAAGGTCACCGTGACCTGGTGGTCCCACGAGATGAAGGGTCTGCACAAGAACGATTTCATCATGGCCGCCAGAACCGACGAGGTAGCGAAATAAGATGTTCGAGCAGATTGCGCGTGTACCCGGGGATGCCATCCTCGGCCTGATCGAAGCCTTCAACAAGGACACCAACCCGCAGAAGGTCGACCTCGGCGTGGGCGTCTATCGCGATGCCAACGGCAATACGCCGGTCATGCGTGCGGTCAAGCAGGCCGAGAGCCGCCTGGTCGAGAACGAGGCCACCAAGACCTACATCGGCTCCCACGGTGATCCGCGCTTCGGCAAGGTCGTACTGCCGATGGTGCTGGGCGCCGAGTCGCCGGTGCTGGCCGCCAATCGCGCCAGCGCCACCCAGGCGCCCGGCGGTACCGGTGCCCTGCGTCTGGCCGCGGACTTCATCGCCAGCAACCTCAAGGGCCGTGATATCTGGCTGTCCACCCCGACCTGGCCGAACCACCTGGGCATCTTCGACGCCGCTGGCGTCACGCGCCACAGCTACCCGTATGTCGACGAGAACAACCGCCTCGACTTCGACGGCATGCTGGCGACGCTCAAGACCATCCCGGAAGGTGACGTGGTACTGCTGCACGCCTGCTGCCACAACCCGACCGGTTTCGATCTGAGCCGCGAGCAGTGGGACCAGGTGCTGGAGGTCGTCCAGGCGCGCAAGCTGCTGCCGCTGATCGACTTCGCCTACCAGGGCTTCGGTGACGGCCTGGAAGAAGACGCCTACGGCGTGCGCCTGCTGGCCGAGAATGTCGATGAAGCCATCATCACCAGCTCCTGCTCCAAGAACTTCGGCATCTACTGCGAGCGCACCGGCTGCCTGATCCTGATCGCCAAGGACGAGGAGAGCATGCTCGACGTGCGCTCCCAGGCCGCGATCACCGCGCGCGAGAACTACTCCAATCCGCCGGCGCATGGCGGTGCGGTGGTCATCGACATCCTCGAGGACGACACCCTGCGCGGCGAGTGGCAAAGCGAGCTGACCGAGATGCGTGAGCGCATCAACGGCCTGCGTCGTGACTTCGTCGAGGCGCTCAAGCCGTATGGTCTGGATGAGCAGTTCGCCTTCATCGCCGAACAGCGTGGCATGTTCTCCTACACCGGCCTCTCGCCGGAACAGGTCGATCGCCTGCGTGACGAGTTCGGCATCTACATGGTGCGCTCCGGGCGTGCCAACGTGGCCGGCTTCTCCACCGAGAACCTGCCCTACGTGGCCAAGGCCATCGCGACCGTCGTCAAGGGCTGAGCCCGAGCGAACGCTGTCGTGAAAGACAAGAAAAACCCCGCCAATCGGCGGGGTTTTTTAATGGTCGGTTGTCTGACTTGCTGTCTGGTCTGCTCTCTACTCTGAGGCAAGGCTTCCGCCAGATGCCTGCGCCATCAGCCTTCCTCGTCTGCCAGCGGCAAGCGGGCAAGACTCGCCGCCACCTCCTCTTCGAGCAGGCTGACCAGCAAGGCCTGCACCGCGTGCAGCGACTCCCCTTCCTCGGCCGTCGGCAACTGCCACTTGAGCTCCAGATAGCGCTCGCTGCGCATCGAGAGCGGCAGGCCGATCAGGTCGCCTCTGGCGTCCTCGAGCACCTGCAGCGCCGACAGCGCATCAATGATGGTGGCGGCACTGCCCGCGCGCGCCAGACGCCCGGCGCTGGCCGGCGTGGCGACTTCCAGCAGACTCGCTGGCGTCACGCGCTCACGCTTGAGCAGTCCACGAATCAAGCGCCCCTGACTGCTGGTTTCCGGCAGGTCGACGAAGGGGCGTTCATTGAGGCGTGCAAGGGTCAGCGGCTTGTCCAGCAGCGGCCAGCGTGAGGGCCACAGCAACATCAAGGGTAGCTTCAGCGCGGGCGGTGCCTCGGCTTGCGCCTCGTCACTGGCCTCTTCACTTTTCCCACTGCGGGAAGCGGTCCCTTCGGCATTGTGCGCATCATCCTCGACGTCAAACGGCAACTCCGGCGTATCCCCCAGCTCGGGCATGGCGGCCTTGGCGGTAGGCTTTGCCTCGTCGTCATCGCCTTCGATGAGTGTCGTCTCCTCGCGCGCACGCTGACGCAGGCTGGCCTTGAGCTCGCGGGCGCGTGCCGCCGCCGTCTTGGCACGCTTGCCGCCCTGGGGCTCCGGCGGTGCTTCCAGGCTTACCGCCATCGCGACCCGCCCCTCGCGGATGGCGAGATCATGCTGTGACACCTCGAGCACTTCCAGGCTGGGCAGCCACTCACTCAAGGCTTCACTGGCCGCGATGCGTGTCAGCCAACCGGCACTGAAGGCCTCCAGACCAGATGTGACCGCCAGCACGAGACGCGGACGCTTGCCGCTGCCCGGCCCGAAGGCCAGTCGCCTGAGCTCGGATTGAGCGCTGAACATCCGGGCGAGTGATGGCGTCAGGCGCTCGGCTTCCGGGGTCGGCACCAGCTTGCCACCCTCACGCAGAAACAACGAATAGCCCAGCGTCTGCTCGAGCTGTGCCAAGCCCCGCGAGACCACCGGCACGCTGATCCCCAGTTGCGCGGCACCGCCTTTCATCGAGCCACACTCGATCACCGCCCACAGCATTTCCAGCTGACGCAGCCGTATGCCGGGTTCACGGGTGCCTGTGTCTGACTGCGCCATGGTGTTGCTCCTTGAAGGGTTCGTCCGCGATGCTCCGAGAGTCAGCGCTGGGCGCTGGCTTATTTAGCCTTACGCTAATCATGCTGGCGCCAAATGTCACGCTCAAGCTGCCTGCAGGACGTCACGCCCCCTGAAACGACACTCCCCCCGCTGATGAATCAGCGAGGGGAGTGAGGGACAAGGCATCGATCGCGCCAGTCTTTCGTTCAGACCGACAATCGGCGAGCGATCAGGAGAGTGCCAGTACACCTTCTGCTTCAAACAGCACGCCCTTGGGCAGCTCCTTGACGCCGACGGCCGCACGCGCCGGATACGGCTGGCTGAAGTACTGCTCCATCAGCGTGTTGACCACGGCGAAGTTGCTGAGATCGGTCAGGAACAGATTGACCTTGACCAGCTGATCCAGGCTGCCACCGGAGGCTTCACACACCGCCTTGAGATTGCGGAATACCTGGTCTGCCTGGACTTCAAAACCGCCTTCCACTACTTCCATGGTCGCCGGGTCCAGCGGGATCTGGCCGGACAGGAACACCAGATTACCCGTGCGCACCGCCTGGGAATACGGGCCGATGGCAGCCGGTGCGGACTCGGTAGAGATAATCTGCTTGGTCATGCGCAATTCCTTGTTCAATCAGTTGACGGAGAGACACTCGAAAAAAGACGACTACACGGCAGTACGCACTGCCTGGCAGTGCCCTGGCGCAGCCACTGACACTTACACAGATACAGACACTGTCACAGATACAGACACTGCGCCGAGCATCAGGCAGCGTAGCGACCAAGACTGAGACCATTGGGATCGATGGAGGGCTTGCGACCATCCACCAGGTCCGCCAACAGACTCGCACTGCCGCAGCTCATGGTCCAGCCCAGGGTGCCGTGTCCGGTGTTCAACCACAGATTGTCGTACTTGGTGCCACCGATGATCGGCGTGGAATCCGGCGTCATCGGACGCAGGCCGGCCCAGAATTCCGCCCGCGCATAGTCACCGGCTTCCGGGAACACATCACGCACCACCATGTTGATGGTCGCACGGCGCTTCTCGATCAAGGAAAGATCGAACGAGGCCAGCTCGGCGGTGCCACCGACGCGAATGCGATCATCGAAGCGCGTCAGCGCGACCTTGAAGGTCTCGTCCATCACGGTGGACTGCGGTGCGGCATCGGCATTGATGATCGGCACGGTCAGGCTGTAGCCCTTCACCGGGTAGATCGGCAGGTCCAGATCCAGATCACGCGCCAGGAACGGCGAGTAGCTGCCCAGACACATCACGTAGCTGTCTGCGGTCATCTCGCCACGGTCGGTGATGACCTTCTCGATGCGGCTGCCGCTGCGCTGGATGCGCTGAATGGTGGTATTGAAGACGAAATTGACGCCCAGGGTGTCGCGGCAGTAATCCGCCAGCCGGTTGGTGAACAGATGGCAATCGCCGGTCTGGTCATCCGGCAGGTGCAGGCCGGCGATGAACTTGCCCGGTACGCGGGTCAGTGCCGGCTCCACCGTGGCACAGGCGTCGGCGTCCAGCAGCTGATGGCGCACGCCACAGCCTGCCAGCACCTTCATGTCGCTCTGCACGGCATCGACCTGCGCCTGGGTACGAAACAGCTGCAACAGCCCCTTCTGACGGTCTTCGTAGCGCAGCCCGGTCTCTTCGCGCAGGGCATTGATGCAGGCGCGGCTGTACTCGGAGACACGCACCATGCGCTCCTTGTTGACGGCATAACGGTCGGCGTTGCAGTTGGCGAACATCTTGACCATGAACTTGGCCATCTGCGGGTCCATGCGCGGCTGGATCTTGAGCGGCGCATGCTCCTGGAACATCCACTTGACGGCTTTCTGCGGAATGCCCGGCGCCGCCCACGGCGAGGAGAAGCCGAAGGAGACCTGACCGGCGTTGCCGTAGCTGGTTTCCATCGCCGGGCTGGCCTGACGGTCGACGATCGTGACCTCATGCCCCTGACGCGCCAGATAATAGGCACTGGTGACACCGACGACGCCGCTACCGAGTACAAGAATCTTCATGTTGGCCTACCCCATGACTGCAAGCCGCGCCCCACGGCAAATGACAGGCGTATTCGCGCACTCGGCAGCGAATAAAGACGATGAAGGCCGGCACCGGTCGACAAGGCGACTCACAGTGGCTTGGCCTGAATGCATCCAGTATAGAGGCGCAAACCACGGTTAATATTCTGTTATGAGACCCTATATCAGAAAATAAGCAGGTAAATTTCGCATCATGGCAGTGATAAAAAACAAAAAAGCGGCCATTTTTGGAATGGCCGCTTTCGGTGCTTCTCAGCGGGACTGCTGACGGGGCTTCTGGCAAGGTCTACTGGCAGGGTCTCCAGCAGGACCTTCCGGGCAGAATCTTCTGAATGGCGCCTGACATCTCAAGGGAGCGCTCGTGCTGGACGCCATGGGGGCCCGGGCGATCAGGTCGTCGCGACATAGGCATGGCGACGCACTGACTTGCCACGGTCGCCCAGGGCCTGACGATAGACGCGCCATGCCACCACACCCGCCAGCAGGTTGCCGATCGCCGAGCCGATGGCGACACCGCGCAGCCCATCCAGATGTGCCCCCAGCCATACCGCCGGCATGAAGCAGATGAAGAGACGCACGAAGGACAACACCGTGGCACGCAGCGGCCACCCCAGCGCGTTGGCAGCCGACACGACCAGCATGCAGATGCCGAGGAAGGAGTAACTGGGCAACATCCACGGCAGCAGGACCGCCAGCGCCGCCGAGACCTCGTCACTGCCCACCAGCACATAGGCCAGCGGTGTCGCCAGCACTGCGGCGATGATGCCCAGCACCAGCTGCCAGATCACCACCACGCGGGCGGCCAGGTTCATCAGGCAGCGAATTTCCTGCCAACGGCCGGCGCCATAACAGCGCCCCAGCCACGGCGGCAGAGACATGGTCAGGGCCAGCACCACGATCAGCGAGAAGGTTTCCAGGCGTGAGGCGATCCCCCAGGCGGCCACCTCCGTCTGACCCAGTCCCGCGACGATGGCGGTGACCAGCATCGCGGAGAGTGCCGGCATCATCTGGCACAGAATCGCGGGTATCGCGATCCCCGCCAGCTGGCGGCGCGAGGCCTGCCATTCGGCCCACAGACCGCGATATTCCATCCAGTCACGACGCGAGAGCTTGAATGCCGTGATGGCAAGCCCGGCCCCGAAGGAGAGTACGGTCGCCCAGGCAGCGCCCGCCAGACCGAAGCCGGGCAGCGGTCCCGCGCCGAAGATCAGCAGCGGGTCCAGCACCAGGTTGAAGACACTGGTCAGCAGCATCATCTCGCCCGGTAGACGCGTATCGCCGTGGGCGCGGAACAGGCTGTAGAGCACATAGGCCATGGCCCCCAGCCAGCTGGCGATCAGCGATGGGCCCCAATAGACCTCGATCAGCGTCATTTCAGTGGCATTGGCACCCAGCAACTCGAAGGCCGGCACCCTGATGACCCACAACAGCAGCATCAGCAGTGCCATCAACACACCGGATCCCAGCAGCACCACACCGCCCAGACGCCGGGCACGCGCCTCATCCTCGGCGCCCAGGGTACGCGAGACGATCGCGGCGATCGCGATGCCCATGCCGACCTGCACCCCGATGATCAGAAAGGTCAGCGGGAAGGTGAAGGATTGCGCGGCCAGTGGCGCGGTGCCCAGATGCGAGACGAAGGCGGCATCGACCAGGTTGAAGCCCAGCAATCCCATGATGCCGAGTGTCATCGGCAAGGTGCTGCGCCACAGGCGTGACATCAGCTCACGAGTCGTCGGCGTTTCCGACGTTGGCGGGGTCGATCTTGCAGAGGCGTCGGTGGACATAGAAGAAGACATGAACTCACTCCCAGCATGTCGAGCATGGCTGGTTGGATGAAGGTATAAGGCGTCGGAACACTTCCGTGACGCTGGGGGGATGATTCTAGGGATTTCGCCGGACCCCAGATAGGTTCAGTGGGACATGTCTTTGATGCATTGTCGGCAACAGGAAGAGCGAGAAACGCGTTGATGCGTGGTATTAGAGGAAACAGTGACCGTGATAAACTCACCTTGTCAGGGATTTCCGTCACCTGGATTCGTGATGATGACCCATGCAATGTCACCGATTATCGACTGCTACCGAAGTTGGACCGTCGCTTTATATGCACTGACTGCCTCACGGATGGCTGGCAGAGTGTTCCCCTCCCCATGGCATCACGAGAGGTCAGACCGTGGATAAAGCATCCCGTTTGTTGCTGTTTCTCGATGTGGTAGAAGCACAGAGTTTTTCCAAGGCGGCTGACCATCGTCAGGTCAACCGCTCGGTGGTCTCCAAGCAGATCAGCCGTCTGGAAGAAGAACTGCAGATTCGCCTGTTCAATCGCTCGACTCGCTCGCTGGCCCTGACGGATGCGGGGCGCGAGATCCATCAGCACGCACTGCGTCTGCGTGAAGTGCTGGAAGATACCGACGATGTGGCCGGCGCCTATCAGGATGGCCCGCGCGGCATCCTGAAGATCACGAGCCCGAGCCACTTCGGGCGCACCTATGTCGCCCAGGCCGTGCGCCTGTACATGGAGCGCTACCCGGATACCCAGGTGGAAGTGCGCCTGGAAGACCACCTGACCGATCTGATCGGCGGCGGTTATGACCTGGCCATTCGCATGTCGGAGCTGGAAGACTCCAACCTGATCGCGCGTCCGCTGGCTGCACACCGTCACTTGATCTGTGCCTCGCCGGCCTTCATCGAGCGTCACGGCATGCCCCAGACCCCCGCCGATCTGTCTGGCCTGCCGGCAGCGGTGTATTCCCGCGATGGCTTCATTCTCGATCGCCTGCGCGTCTGCACCGAGAGCGGTGTCGAGGAAAAGGTGGCGCTGGATTCGCGCCTCAAGGTCAATGATGCCGACGTGCTGATCGGTGCCATCAAGTCGGGTGCCTGCTATGGCATGGTGTCCGCGATCAACATCAAGGACGAGATCCTGAACGGCGAGCTGGTGCCGCTGTTGACCAACGTGCCGATGAAGCCACTGCCTTCGATCCACCTGGTCTACCCGCACCGCCAGTACCTGCCGCAGAAGACGCGTCGCTTCAGTGATTGCCTGCAGGAGGTCGTCGGCACGCCGCCCGTCTGGGAGCAGCGCATTCCAGGCTTCGAGAACATGTACGGCTACGGTAGCGGTTGCAGCGAGTGAGACGTCGCCACGACTCTCGAGTCTGAACGCACGCCGTCACCTCCCGCGGCCACTGCCAGATCCGAATGCTCGCCATGAAAATGCCCGCCATGCAGAGTCACTGCGTGGCGGGCGTTTTCATTTCAGACACCTTTCGTTTCAAGCGCCTTTCATTTCAAGCGCCTTTCATTTCAAGCGCCTTTCACTTCAGAACTCTTCATCAGGCGCCCTCCAAAAGTACTCAGGGGCAGGGATGGATCGACGGCTTGCGCTTGAGCCACTCGACCAGCTCCGGCAGGCGCTTGGGCCGTGCATAGCGGAAGCCCTGCACCAGATGGCAACCCATCTCGACCAGCAGGCGCTCCTGCTCTGCGGTCTCGACGCCCTCCGCCAGCACCTCCATGCCCAGACTGTCGGCCAGCGAGATCGCGTGGGAGACGATGGCGCGGTCGCGGGCATCATGGTCAAGGCTACCGACGAAGCGCTGATCGACCTTGAGGCGGCAAGCGCGCAGGTCGCGCACGTAGAGCAGTGACGCGAAGCCGGTGCCGAAATCATCGATCGCCAGGCGCACGCCGCGTTCGATCAGGCCGGTGAGTCGCTCCACGACGCGATCGAGATCCGGCACGCGTGAGGATTCGGTGATCTCAAGCTCCAGGCGTTCTGGCGCGAAGTCATGACGCGCCAGAGCCTCCGAGACGCGCTCGGGGAAGCCGGGGTCACGAAACTCCTGAGCCGAGACATTGATCGCCACCGACAGCGGCTTGCCGTTGGGCGTCACCAGATCACGCGTCGCCGAGAGGGCCGTGTCCATCACCCGCGCGCCGACGGTGCCGATCAAGCCATACTGCTCCGCCAGCGGGATGAAGCGACCCGGTCCGATGGTGCCGAGCTCGGGGTGGTCCCAGCGCACCAGCACCTCGACGCCGACGGCCTCGCCACTGGCGAGGTCGAACTGGGGCTGGAAGGCGAGATCCAGCTCTTCGAGATGCTCGCGCAGGTCACTGGTCAGGCGATAGTCGTTGAGGTGCTGCATATGCGCGCCGGGCGAGAACACGTGCAGGGGGCCGCAGACATCGATGTCATCGTATTCCCCGTGCAACATGGCGAGTTCGGCCAGGTGCATCAGGCGATGGGCACGCCGCGCGTGCTGCGGCGCCAGGCTGATGCCGACCCGCGCCGTGACCGGCAGGGCCTTGCCATCCAGTCGCATCAGCATCACCAGCCTTTCGCACAGCTCGTTGGCACGCGCGATCAGGCTGGCCTCATCCCCGACGAAGAACAGCGCGAAGGCATTGCCCAGCGGGCGGCAGACCAGGGCGTCGCGATACTGCAGGGACATGGCTTCTGCCACCCGCTCCAGCAGCGGATCGATGCGTTCGGCACCGTGCGCCGAGTTGATGATTTCCAGGTGGGTCAGCGACAGGTAGATGATGCCGCCATCGATGCTGCCGTCGACGCTTTCTTCCAGCAGCAGTTCATCGATCTGGGCATTGAAGCGATCGCGCGACAGCAGGTTGATGGGCTGCAGGCGGCGCAGGGCGATCAAGACCTTGTCATCCACCCCGGCCGCACGGGCCTCCGCCAGCCCCGAGAACGGCGCCTTGAGGCGAACCCGCCGCTCGCTGACCGGCTCGAGACGCGGCCGCTCGGTGCCGAACAGCTCCTGCCAGCCACAGGTGTTGGCCACCAGACACTCGGCATCGAAGATCGCCATGCGCCACGGCAGATTGGCCTTCTGCACCAGCAGCCATTCTCCCAGCTCGCCGGTGATGCCCATCAACCAGAAGCCGGGCTGGCCGCTGATGCCACAAGGCTCCGGCTGCTTGGGCAGCGGAGATGGCAGCTCCGGCACCCTGTCTTCCTGTCGAGCGCGCGGCGACGTCCAGGCGAGTTGGCCGAAGCGGTCATGAATCCACAACGGCTCTTCGATGGACGACAGCAATTTGATCAAGATATCGAGAGGCACGCTCACTCCACCTGCAGTCATAAGGAAAATGGCTTGATGCCCCGCAAGGGCCGCCTGTCGCCAGTGATGCTGGCCGTTGGCTGGCGCAACGCGGACAACACCGCCGGGACATGACACGTCATTCACGCTTCCGGCTGTTCTCGCGCTTATCTGCTTACACCTGCTTTCATTGTCGCCGCTGGCTGCCGCAAGGCCCGGGGCCGCATGGCTAATGCGGCAATGTCCGGACGACCATGCTACTCCTCCCATGGACATCACCAGGCGCCAGACTGCTGCACTTTGTCTCTTCTGATCGCCCTTTTGAGCGCCCTTTTGAACGCCAGACGCCTCCCCGCTTAGCCTGTCACTTGACGCTGCTCCAGGCGCCATTGCGAGAGCCACTCCCGGAGCCATTCGGCCGACTCCTCAACCTGCTCCTCAACCCGTCATCCCGAAGTTCGTGCCGTCAGGGAAAGCACTAGGTGGACAAGCGTGCAGCACGCAGACGACTCTCTCTACGCTTCGCTAATACTCCGAGTCTATGCCAGCCTGTGGTGCGGGTACCAAGGCTATTTTCTCGCCGACTCAACGCTTGGCTGCCATGGCCGCTTCCGAACCTGGCGACAGGCGGTGTATCCGCGGCCCGCGCCAGTACACGAGTGGCATCAAGGCGTGCGGAAGAGTAGGATAGGCGCCCGTTTCGCCCGGACCGGATCCCGGGCGCCGAATCCATCGGTCAAAGAAATTCTCCGTCATGACTCTCAACGTCCAGAATTCCGCTGTACCCGCTTCTGCCTCCTCTGCAGAGCGCCCCCGCGCCGTCGTCATCTACTCCGGTGGCATGGACTCCTACACTGTCCTGCACCAGGCGCTGAAGGAAGGCTTCGAGGTACATGCCCTCTCCTTCCATTATGGCCAACGTCACTCGCGTGAGCTCGACGTCGCACGCCAGGTCTGCGAGTCGCTGGGCGTCGCCCACGAAGTCGTCGACATTCGCGCCATCCATGGCCTGATCGACAACTCCGCGCTGACCAACAGTGACCAGGCGATGCCCAAGGCCGACTACGACGAGGCCTCCATGACCTCGACCGTAGTGCCCAACCGCAACATGATCCTGCTGTCACTGGCCATCGCCAAGGCCGTCAACATCGAGGCCGAGGTCTGCTTCTATGGTGCCCACGGTGGCGATCACGTGCTCTACCCGGATTGCCGTCCGGAATTCGTCGACAAGATGAACGCCGTCGCCGCGATCGCCAACTTCTCGCCGGTGGAGATTCGCGCGCCCTTCCTGCACGCGAGCAAGGACGAGATTCTTGCCGCCGGCATCGCCATGCAGCTCGATTATGCCCAGACCTGGACCTGCTACGAAGGCCGCGAACTGGCCTGCGGGGAATGCGGCAGCTGCCGTGAGCGTCTCGAGGCCTTCGCCGCCCATGGGCTGAGCGATCCGCTCGGTTACGAAACGACCGACTCGGCCAAGGGCGCAGGCACACTCTGATGTATACGGTAAAGGAAGCGTTCTACACCCTGCAGGGCGAAGGTGCTCGCGCAGGGCGCGCCAGCGTGTTCTGCCGCTTTGCCGGCTGCAATCTGTGGAGTGGCCGCGAGCAGGACCGCGACACCTCGGTCTGCCGCTTCTGCGACACCGATTTCGTCGGCACCAACGGCCAGAATGGCGGCAAGTTCCGCACCGCAAACGCGCTGGCGGACTTTTTGGCCAGCCTGTGGCCGGAGCACACCGGCATCGCCACGCCCTATGTGGTCTTCACTGGCGGTGAGCCGCTGTTGCAGCTCGACAGTGAGCTGGTGGACGCGATGCACGCCCGCGGCTTCGAGATCGCGGTGGAGACCAACGGCACCGTCGAGCCGCCTGCCGGCATCGACTGGCTGTGTGTCAGCCCCAAGGGCGCAAGCGAGCTGGTCCTCACCGGCGGCGATGAGCTCAAGCTCGTCTACCCGCAGCCGGAGGCCCTGCCGGAGCGCTTCGTCAGCCTGGACTTCGCGCACTTCTATCTGCAGCCACTGGATACCGCCGCCCTCGACGCCCTGCCCGCGCCTGCCGCGGCCCGCGAGCATTACCGCGAGGTGCTGGCGTCCGACACGCCGATGAATCAGTGCGTCAGCTACTGCATGCGCAATCCCCAGTGGCAGCTCTCGCTGCAGACTCACAAGATCAGTGGTATCGATTGATGACCGCAATGACTCCCAAGACCCTGTTCGTCAGGGCCCTCACCGCGGTGGATGCCTCGGTGTGGAGCAATACCCGCGGCCTGTTCGGCATCAGCCAGCACCTGGACCTGGAGCTGGACGGCGCCGTCGGCCATGACGGCATGCTGTTCGACTTCGGCGACGTCAAGCCGTGGGCCAAGCGCATGATCGATCAGGACGCCGATCACACCCTGATCGTGCCCAGTCAGGCCGAAGGCGTGAGCGTCACGGACTGCCCGGAAGGACTGTGCCTGCGCTTCACCCAGCCCTACGCCATGGAAGTGCGCGGCCCGCGTCAGGCCTTCTGCCTGCTGCCGGTGGCCGAGGTCACCACCGAGGTATTGGCCAACCACTTCGAGAAGCTGCTGACTCGCCGCCTGCCACCGCGCGTCGAGGCGCTGCGCGTGCGTCTGCGAGACGAGATCATCGACGGCGCCGCCTACACCTACAGTCATGGCCTGCGTCATCACAGTGGCAACTGCCAGCGTATCGCGCATGGGCATCGCTCGCCGCTGATCATCGAGCGCAATGGTGTGCGGGACACGGCGCTGGAAGCCGAATGGGCCGAGAAGCTCAACGACCGCTACCTGGCCGAGGAAGGCGATCTGATCGACCGCCCGGGACGTGAGCTGGTATTCAGCTATGAAGCGCCGCAGGGCAGGTTCCGCATCCGCCTGCCGCGCAAGCAGGTCTGGCTGCTGCCGACACCGACCACCATCGAGTGGATCGCCGACTGGCTGGCGCGCCAGATCGCCCTCGACAGCGGTGACAGCATCCGCGTCGAAGCCTACGAGGGCATCAACAAGGGCGCCATCGCGCGGCATACCCCGCAGACGGCGCGCGAGCCGCTCGTCCTTCCCGAGCACGAAGACACGTCCGCCACCTCATGACGCAGACCGCCGCCCCTTCTGCAGATGCTGCCGCTCCCGGCTGTCGTGCCGGTTGCGGCGGCTGCTGCATCGCCCCCTCGATCTCGAGCCCGATTCCCGGCATGCCCAATGGCAAGCCGGCGGGGGTGCGCTGCGTGCAGCTGGATGACGACAACCTGTGCAAGCTGTTCGGCACGCCGCAGCGCCCGGCGGTGTGCGGCGACTTCGATTTCGATCACGAGCTGTGTGGCGATTCCCGCGAAGAGGCCCTGCGCCTGATCGGCGAGTGGGAACGCCTGACGTGAAAGGCGCGCCCTGAGGCATACGCCTCAGCTCACTCGCCGAAGAAGTTGAAGGGCCTGGCGGCGCCGTCGCTGCGACAGGCCAGCAAGGCCGCATTCAACTGACGGGAATCCTCAAGCGGCAACGCAGCCACCATCCGTTCCTGCTCCTGGCCCTGCCCGCCCAGCGGTGCAATCAGCTCAAGCCGCGAATCCTCGCGCCAACTGGACGGCGCAAGCTCGGCACGCCCATTGGCGCGGTTATAGCTGCGCCAACCATCCTGGGTATGAAAGATGCCCTTGATGCGCCACTCACGCGGCAGGCCATCCAGCCACTGGGTCAGCTGATCGAGGTCGAAGACCTCGCTTGCGGCGATTCGCCAGCCCAGACTGGCATGCTCAAGCCCCTCGGCCTGTTCGATCACCGGTGCGCCGGGCAGCGGCATCACACCTGAGGCGGACGGCTCATCACTGGCCTGCGCCGCCAGACGCGCCCTATCCCGTGCAGCGCGATGGGCGGACGGCATGCTGATCTCGGGCTGGTCTTCACGCGCTGCGCTTACGTGCCCGCCGCCCTGGCGCTGAGGCGCGCGTTCTGCTGACAGCAGCCAATCGATCAGTGCGACCTTCTGACCGGCCATGCGAGCCTGCGGCGGCTGGCTTTCGCCGTCGGCTCTGCCCAGTTCACCGACCCAGCGCTTGCGCGGCCACATCCCCGCCAGAAACTCATGCGCGGCCGCCAGCTGCTGCTCAGTCGCCAGATCACGCTTGCTGAGCACCACGCCGCCCGCCAGCGTCAACTGGTCCTGGAAGGTGCCGTGTTCGCGCGTGCGGGTATCGTCCAGTGCGCGCGGGTCCAGCAGGGTGATGACTTCCTCGAGCGCAAGCGCCGAGGCCAGCCCCTCACTGCGCAGCACATCGATCAGCCCCGCCGGATGGCCCAGCCCCGAGGGCTCGATGATCAGACGGTCAGGACGCGTCTGATGAATCAGGCTGACCAGCCCCGCCTGCAGCACGAAGGCCAGCTGACAGCACAGACACCCGCCGGGCAGCCCCTTGACGCTGACATCCTCGCGCCCGGCAAACAGTGCCTGATCGATCCCCACCTGCCCGAACTCATTGACCAGGATCGCCCAGTGCTCATCCGCCGGCTTGGCCGCGACCAATGCCTGGATGAAACTGCTCTTGCCCGTTCCCAGAAAGCCGGTGATCAGATGCACCGGAATCGGAGCTGGTTCCGTCGGGGCGTCGCCACTTCTGGCGCCGCGTGAAGCCACAGACATGCTGAAATCTCCGCAAGATGAAGGGCGTGCAAAAGGTTATAGAGTAACAAAAACCGGCCGGCGACGAAGTCTCGACAAGCGAATCCGGCTTTCTGGCGTGACGCGATCTGGCGGACGGCAAGCTGCAACAAGGGGGGAGACAAGGAGGGAGATACGCAAAACCCCTCGCCACCAGGGGTGACGAGGGGTTTGAGGCTGACACTCGAGCCTGACTGACGCGCGTGATCAGGCAGCGCGGGTCAGGATACGACGCGCCACATCCGGCGTGATATCGCCGTGCTCACCGATGGCGGTGAAGCCGTGACGGGTCAGATTGTCGACCAGCTGATCGATACTGTCGGCACTGATACCGGCTTCGCTCAACGACACCGGCGCGCCCAGACGAGTGAAGAACTCACGGGTCTTGTCGATGGCGGCGCGCGCGACGCTCTCTTCATCGCCCTCCAGCGCCCAGACGCGGCGACCGTATTGCGCCAGCTTGGCACGCTTGGCCTCGAACAGCTCTTCCCACAGCGCCGGCATCACGATGGTCAGGGTGCGACCATGATCGACACCGTGCAGTGCAGTGATCTCGTGACCGATCATGTGGGTGGCCCAGTCCTGCGGCACGCCACGCCCGATCAGGCCGTTGAGGCCCAGGTTGGCGGCCCACATGATGTTGGCGCGCACGGCCAGATCATCCGGCTGGCTCAGCACCTTGGGGCCTTCCTCGATCAGCGTCATCAGCAGCCCCTCGGAGAAGCGGTCCTGCACCGGCGCATTGACCGGATAGGTCAGGTACTGCTCGCTGACGTGGATGAAGGCATCGACGACGCCATTCACGCTCTGACGCTCCGGCAGGGTCAAGGTGGTGGCCGGGTCCAGCACCGCGAAGCGCGGGTAGGCCAGCTCACTGAACATCGGCAGCTTGTCGTGGGTCTCGTAGTTGGTGACCACGGCGTTGCCATTGGACTCGGAGCCGGTGGCCGGCAGTGTCAGCACCACGCCCAGCGGCAGCGCCGTCTCGGGGTGCTTGCCCTCGGCGAGAATCTCCCACGGATCACCGGCGTGACAGGCGGCGAGCGCGAGGAACTTGCTGCCATCGGCGACGCTGCCACCTCCGACCGCCAGCAGATAATCGATCTTCTCGCGCTTGATGACTTCCAGGGCTTCGAGCAGGGTGTGATAGCTCGGGTTCGGCTCGATGCCGCCGAAGCTCCACCACTGACGGCCTTCCAGTGCGGCTTCGATCTGATCCATCACGCCGTTGCGCTTGATTGACCCGCCACCGTAGGTGACCAGCACGCGGGCATCCGCCGGAATCTCGTCACGCACCTTGGCGATCTGGCCGGCACCGAAGTGCACGCGGGTCGGGTTCTGATAGGTAAAGTCCTGCATGATGCTCTCCTCGCGGAGTCAGGGGCGACACGGCTACATGAAGTGACAGGGCCGTGGTCAGGCGCCACCTGACACAGAGTGATATGTGGGCAAATGACAGAAAAGCGCGACGATGACGTCACCTGCCCACGAACGATGGTCTGCATTCTAGAGCAGTGACCAAGACCAAAGTAGAGCGCAGGCCGCACGTCTTTGGTTCGTGAGAGTCACCAATACTGACGACCAGTGATATTTGACGACCAGTAATGCGTGATGACCAGTAATATGTGATGAACAGGAATGCGTGATGACAAACGCCTGGCCACCCACGCAAAAGGCCCGCCGCAGCGAGCCTTTCGTGACTGCCTGAGCGCCGCGCATTCGCACGGCGCTCAGGTGTTCGGGTCTTCAGCAATACTGTCGCAGCTCTCAGCACTCAGTTCTAAGATCAGAGACGCACCAGCATCTTGCCCTTGTTGCCACCCGAGAACAGCTTGAGGAAGGCGTCCGGCGTCTGCTCGAGCCCTTCTTCCACCGTCTCTTCGTAGTCGATATCGCCCTTGGCGACCTGCGGCCCTACCTCTTCGAGGAAGCGGCTGAAGTTCTGCCAGTGATCGAAGACGATGAAGCCTTGCATGCGCGCACGGCGGATCAGGATCATCGAGATGTTCGAGGGGCCAGGCGCCGCCTCGGTATCGTTGTAGCTGGAGATCATGCCGCAGACGGCGATGCGTGCGCCGACATTCAGGTTGTTCAGCGCCGCCACCAGGCAATCACCGCCGACATTCTCGTAGTAGACATCGAAGCCGTCCGGGCAGACTTCCTTGAGCGCCTTCGTCAGCTGCTCGGCGTCCTTGCCCTTGTAGCTGACCGCCTTGACGCCCCGCGCTTCCAGCCAATCCAGCTTTTCCTGGCTGCCGGCGATGCCGACGACGGTGCCGCCCTTGGCCTTGGCCAGCTGGACGGCGAGCGAGCCGACCGCACCGGAGGCCGCGCTGACCAGCACGTTATCGCCCTCTTTCATCTCGGCGATGATGTTGAGGCCGGTCCAGGCGGTCATGCCCGGCATGCCCAGCACGCCCAGGTAGGCCTGCTCCGGCACATCGATGCTTGGCAGCGGTTCGACCTGGTCACCTGAGAGCTGTGCGATATCACGCCAGCCGCCCATGTGACGTACCTTGTCGCCGCTCTTGAAGCGAGAGTCACGTGACTCGATCACTTCACCGACGGCTGCGCCCTGCAGTGGCTCATTGAGCTCGAAGGGGTCGATATAGGTCTTCACGCCGCTCATGCGGCCACGCATGTAGGGATCCACGGACAGCCAGCTGTTGCGAATGCGCACCTCGCCTTCGCCGAGCTCGCTCAGCTCTTCCTCACGCAACTGGAACAGATCGCGCTCCGGGGTGCCTTTCGGATAGTCGGTGATCGTGTAATAGCGTGTCTGCATGCAATGCTCCTTGCGAATGATCTGGTCAAACGACATGTGATCAGAATCGCCATCAGGCCGCTGGCCCGTGGCCTCAACCCTGTGACGACTGGCCGCCGCAAGCGTTGCTCGGCGACGAAGTGCTTCCAGATTACGCGCGCTCCCGATATCACACCAATGACAGAAACTGAATCCCGGTATGCATGAGACTGATATCATGTGCGGTTGAAACTGCACGCTTTCATCCCAGTGACTGGGCCGCCTCGCTACCGGGAACCGCTTGCCATGCATCTGGCTGAACTTGCTCGCCATGATCTCAATACACTGGTCGCGCTGCATGCGCTGCTGGAAACCCGCAGCGTGTCGCGGGCCGCTGAGCGCCTCAACCTGAGCCAGCCTGCGGTGTCCCGCACCCTGGGCCGGCTGCGCGAGGCCTTCGATGACCCCCTGTTCGTGCGCGCACAACGCGGTCTGCGCCCCACCGCGCGCGCGGAGGCCCTCAGGCAGCCCCTCGCCCGCCTGCTGCAGGAGCTGGGCGCCCTGCTGGCACCGCCCGAGTTCTCGCCTGAAGATAGCCAGCGTCGCTTTCAGCTGGCCACCACCGATTACGGCATGCACGCCTTCGTGGCGCCCCAGATCGCCCCGCTGCACGAGCAGGCGCCCGGCATCCGTCTGGATATCCAGGCCTATGGCGGCAATGTCGAACAACAGCTGGAAGAAGGCGGGCCGGAGCTTGCGATGTGCGTGCCCACCGCCAGGGTGCCGGCCGGCGTGCATGGTCGCGAGATCGGGGATGACCAGTTCGTCTGCGTGATGCGCAAGGACCATCCGCTGGCAGCGAAGGAGACCTTGAGCCTGGAGGACTTCCTCGCCGCCAGTCACCAACTGATCAGCATGGGTGGCGATGAGCGAGGCGCGGTGGACCTCAAGCTGGCGGAACTGGGACTGAGTCGTCAGGTCGTCATGCGCCAGCCTCATTTTCTGGCCGCCTTCAGTGTCAGCTGCCACAGCGACCTGCTGCTGTGCGTGCCGGGCTGTCTGGCCATCAGCATGCTCGATCAGCTGCCGCTGGCCCTGCGTCCGCTGCCCATCACCCTCAATCGCTTCTCCTACTGGCTGGTGTGGCACGAACGCCTGCACCATGACGCCGGCCACCGCTGGCTGCGCCAGACGCTCTCCACGGGCATTCAGGCCCGTCACCGCGAACTCTCCCAGCGCCTGCGTCAGCGGCTGGGCTCGTGACTTGATACATGACTCGTGACCTGACACCAAGCTCGTGACCTGGCGCCACACCCGCACGCAGCCTCGCGGCCTGAGCTTCGATACCTGAGCGTCTGAGGCTTGAGCCCATTGGCCTGAACCAATGGCTTGAACCAAAAAAAGACCGCCACCCCAAGGGGTGACGGTCTCATTGGCAGGGAAAGCTGCCCACGCCAGTTGCCTGGCTCATTTGCGCTCGATCAGTTGCGCTCGATCTCGGCACGCTCACGCAGAGATTCCTGCAGGCCCGTGACAGCGGCCTGAGCACGCAGACGCTTGGCCAGACGCGAGAGGAACTGGTCCATCTCGCCCGGCTCGGCCTCGCCGATCTCGGTCAGGGCGATCAGCGCGATGCCACCACTGAGCGACGCCTTGCCATAGACCGGTTGGCCATCCTCCGGGTGCGCCAGCGTGAAGGCCTGCTTGACCAGACTCTGCGGCAGCTGGGTGCTGGCCTGACGGCTGACGTCGTCAGCCTGCTGCCAGTCGATCCCCTCGAGTGATCCGCCCTGGCGCAGCGTCTCCAGACGCTTCTCGGCCAGTGCCTCGAGTGCCTTGGAAGTCTTGTCGGCCTTGGCTTCGCGCTGAACCTGCTGCTTGACCTCATCCAGCGCCAGCGTGGTGGCCGGACGCTGCTCGAGAACGCGCAGCACCAGACGACGGCTGTCATCCAGTTCGATGACGTCACTGTTGTAGCCCTCTTCCAGCACTTCGTCACCGAAGGCTGCCGCCATCACACCCGGCTCGGACAGCAGTTCGTCATCGTTTTCCTGCGCGACCCAGTCGGTCTTCTTCAGCGGCAGGTCCAGATCCTCGGCGACGCTGGCCAGATCATCCGCCGCGAAGCTCTCGTCCTTCAGCTGCTGCGCCTTCTCGTTGAAGGTATCGCGGGAAGCGGCCTGACGGGCTTGCGTCAGCAGCTCGTCACGCATGTCCTCGAAGGGCGCGATGTCCAGACCGGTCACCTTGATCAGGTGCAGGCTGTCGCCGGTATCGACGATATCCGAGACCTGACCTTCATCCAGCGCGAAGGCCGCGTCATCGAAGTCTTCACCGAAGATACCGCGGGTGATCACGCCAAGCTCACCGCCGTCCTCGGCCGTGGAGCTGTCTTCGGAGACCTCGGCCGCCACCTTGGCGAAGTCTTCGCCGTTGGCGAGTGCGTCACGTGCGCCCTCGAGCTTGGCACGCGCCGCCGCATCATCGTCACCCTTCTCGACCATGATGTGCGCGATTTCCCGCGGCGCGTCGGCACGCTTGGCCGCATATTCGGCCTTGAGCGTGTCTTCGCTGATATCGCCACCGCTGGCCAGCTCGTTCTGGTCCAGCAGCACGTAGGCCAGCTTGACCTGTGCCGGGCGACGGTAGTTGTCCTGGTGGCTGTCATACCAGGCCTTGAGCTCGTCTTCGCTGACTGTCACCGGCGCATCGAGGTCCGCACTGCTCAGCGTGGCATAGCGGAAGGTGCGCGTCTGACGCTGCAGCTGGCTGAGCTTCTCTTCTTCGCCCGGCAGCACGAAGGCACTGGCGGCGAAGCCGTCGGTCAACTGCTGGCGCAGGGTGTCGCTGCTCAGCTGCTGGCGGAAGGAGGTGGGAGAGTAGCCGGCGCTGGCCAGACGATTGCGGAACAGGTCGGCATCGAAGCGTCCCTTGTCGTCCTGGAAGTCCGGAATGCTCACGATCAGTTGATCGAGCTGCGCATCGGACATGTGCAGGCCGCCTTCCTCGGCGTATTGATCCAGCAGGCGGGAATCGATCATCTGGTTGATGATCTGATTGCGTGCTTCGCGCTCCTGTTCCGGCGCTACCTGGCCAGAACGGATGGCACGCTGGACTTCGGTTTCCACCGCCTGACGGCTGATGGTATCGCCATTGACCGTGGCCACGTCGTCACTGCTGGCAGTGAAGGCGCCAATGATCGACTCAACACCAAAGAAGGCAAAGGTGACGACAATGAAACCAACGATCGTCTTGGCCACCCAGCCATGCGACCGGTCTCGAATTCGTTGCAGCATGCAGGCCTCGAACTACAGGGATTGGAATGGCCACAAGGGCCGCGACTCAGTGACTGATGATTATACGCATGCCGCAGACAGATGCAGGTGACTTTGCACGACTGACTGACTCGCCAGGGTCATCAAACGCTTGCGCCCTGCCGACATGGCCGGGTTCAGCCACAAAAAAAGCGCATCGCCAGGCGATGCGCTTCGATGTTCTGGTGCCGGTTCGGCAGTCATCAGACCACTCCCGAACCGGTACCGCGCCACCGGGTGCCTGCGAAGCAGGCAGACCTCAGTTGACGGCGTCTTTCAGTGCCTTGCCAGCCTTGAAGCTCGGCACCTTGGCAGCACTGATCTCGATCGGAGCGCCAGTCTGCGGGTTACGGCCAGTACGTGCAGCACGTTCCTTGACAATAAAGGTGCCGAACCCGACCAGTGCCACGGTCTCACCCTTCTTCAGGCTATCAGTGACGGTGTCGACCATCGCATCGAGTGCACGGCTAGCTGCTGCTTTCGGAATATCGGCAGATGCAGCAATGGCTTCGATCAGCTCGGATTTATTCACTCTTCACCCCTTGAATTTGCAAAAATTACCAGAAATCAGCGCGAAAATTACGGGTGCTAAACGCGATCGCGACGAAGCGGAGTTTATAGCAACGCCCTCAAACGACTGTCAAGCAACCTCACGCGCAAAACCGCACCACGCCGCCGTTTCGACAGCGGCATGGCCAAAAAAATCCCGTCAATGTGTACTGATCATTGTCTGACGACCACTGGCATCGTCTGAACGAGAATCGTCCTTCTCAGCAGTAGACTTTTCTGCTAGAGCCACCTCAAGCACTTCGTCGATCCAGCGCACCGGCCGAATATCGAGTGCATCCTTGATGGTGTCCGGAACCTCCTTGAGGTCACGGCGATTTTCCTCGGGAATCAGCACAAGCTTTATACCACCGCGTCGCGCCGCCAGCAATTTCTCCTTGAGGCCACCGATCGGCATGACTTCGCCGCGCAGGTTGACCTCACCGGTCATTGCCACGTCACAGCGCACGGGGCGTCCACAGTAAGCGGATACCATCGCGGTGACCATGGCAGCGCCCGCACTGGGGCCGTCCTTGGGCGTGGCGCCTTCCGGCACGTGAATGTGCAGGTCTTCCTTCTCGAAGCGCTCAGCCTCGATACCGAAGGCCTCGGCACGCGCACGCACCACGGTGTGGGCCGCACTCACCGATTCCTTCATGACGTCGCCCAGTGACCCGGTCTTGCTGACACGGCCCTTGCCCGGCGTGACGACAGACTCGATGGTCAGCAGCTCACCGCCGACGGAGGTCCAGGCCAGGCCGGTGACACGCCCGATCTGGTCCTCGGCATCGGCAAGGCCGAAGCTGTACTTGCGCACACCCGCGTAGTGTTCGACCTGCTCGGCCTCGAGGTGCATGGAGGACAGTGCACCCTCCTTTGCCTCGGCGACCACACGCTCACGCACGATCTTGCGGCAGACCTTGGCGAGCTGGCGCTCAAGTTCACGTACACCGGCTTCACGCGAGTAGTAACGGATCAGCTCGAGCACGGAGGCTTCGCTGAAGGTCAGCTCGCCCGGCTTCAGGCCATTGGCCTTGAGCTGCTTGGGCGCCAGGTAGCGCATCGCGATGGCCAGCTTCTCGTCTTCGGTGTAACCCGGCAGACGGATGATTTCCATGCGGTCGCGCAGCGGGCCCGGAATGTTCATCGAGTTGGACGTACAGATGAACAGGGTCTCGGACAGATCGTAATCAAGCTCGAGGTAGTGATCGGCGAACTTGTCGTTCTGCTCCGGGTCCAGCACCTCAAGCAGCGCCGAGGCCGGATCACCGCGGTGGTCCATGCCCAGCTTGTCGATCTCGTCGAGCAGCACCAGCGGATTCTTCACGCCCGTCTTGGCCATGCGCTGGATGATCTTGCCCGGCAGTGCCCCGATATAGGTGCGGCGGTGACCGCGGATCTCGGACTCATCGCGCACGCCGCCCAGCGCCATACGGGTATACTGGCGGTTGGTGGCACGTGCGATGGACTTGCCCAGCGAGGTCTTGCCGACACCCGGCGGACCGACCAGACACAGCACCGGCCCCTTGAGCTTCTTGACGCGCTTCTGCACGGCGAGATACTCGAGGATGCGTTCCTTGACCTCATCCAGACCGTAGTGGTCCTCGTCCAGCACCTTGGCGGCGTGGTCGATGTCATGACGCACACGCGTGCGCTTCTTCCACGGCACGTCGCACAGCCAGTCCAGGTAGGTGCGCACCACGGTCGCCTCGGCAGAAGTCGGCCCCATCATCTTGAGCTTGTTGAGCTCCTGGGTGGCCTTCTCCTCTGCCTCCTTCGGCATGCCGGCGTCCTTGATGCGACGCTCGTACTGCTCGACCTCGTTGGGCACGTCATCCAGCTCACCCATTTCCTTCTGGATGGCCTTCATCTGCTCATTGAGGTAGTACTCGCGCTGCGACTTCTCCATCTGCTCCTTGACGCGGGTACGAATGCGCTTCTCGACCTGCAACAGGTCGATCTCCGCTTCGATCAGCGTCATCAGGTGCTCGATGCGGTCACGCACCTTGTCCATCTCGAGCAGCGCCTGCTTGTCATTGATGCCCAGCGACAGATGCGCGCTGATGGTGTCCACCAGACGGCTCGGGTCTTCAATGCCCTGCAGGCTGCCCAGCACTTCGTTGGGCACCTTCTTGGAAAGCTTCACATACTGCTCGAACTGGTTGAGCAGCACGCGCACCAGGGTTTCCTGCTCTCGCTCGGACAGCGGCTGGCTGTCACGCAGCGCGACGTCGGCGATGCTGTGGCCGTCGTCGTGCAGGCGAATCGCCTGGATATCGGCGCGCGAACTGCCCTCGATCAGCACCTTGACGGTGCCATCAGGGAGTTTGAGCAGCTGCATGATGTCGGCAACGGTGCCGATGGCGAACAGGTCTTCCGCCGTCGGGTCGTCCTGGCTGGCTTCACGCTGCGCCGCAAGCAGGATCTTCTTGTCGCCTTCCATGGCCACTTCGAGGGCCTGGATCGACTTTTCCCGGCCGACGAACAGCGGAATCACCATCTGGGGATAGACCACCACATCCCGCAGCGGCAGCAGCGGAAGTGTCAGGGTCTGATCTTCGTTCTGCTCCATGGCAGACGTTCCTCGGTATTCTGTGGGTGGGCCGCCTCACACGGCACTTTGATACTGAGACCATGGGGGCAAGGTCATGATTTTGCAATGATCCCGACACGCCTGGCGGTAACTCAACGCTGAATGAAGCCGTGCGTGACCCGCGAATGCATCACAGTAAGGATGGCTTGTGAGCGCAAACGCAACGGGGGGCCTTGCGGCCCCCCGTTGGTGCGACTCAGGCCCGGACGTTTCAGCCGTCCTTGCCGGCCACCTTGCCCTGACTCTCTTCGTTCTTGGAGTAGATCAGCAGCGGCTTGCTGTCGCCGGCAATCACCGACTCATCCACCACCACCTTGCTGACACTCTCCTCGGACGGGATGTCATACATGGTGTCGAGCAGCACGGACTCGAGGATCGAGCGCAGACCACGTGCGCCGGTACGACGCTCGATGGCCTTGCGAGCCACGGCACGCAGCGCATCTTCGCGCAGGTCCAGCTCGACATCTTCCATCTCGAACAGGCGCGAGTACTGCTTGACCAGCGAGTTCTTCGGCTCGGTCAGAATCTGCACCAGGGCATCTTCGTCCAGCTCAGTCAATGTCGCGATGACCGGCAGGCGGCCAACGAACTCGGGAATGAGACCGAACTTGACCAGATCACCCGGCTCGACGTCTGCCAGCACGCGACCCACGGTCTTCTCGTCCTGCTTGCTCTTGACCTCGGCATTGAAGCCGATGCCACCCTTCTCGGCGCGTTCGCGGATCACCTTGTCCAGCCCGGCGAAAGCACCGCCGACGATGAACAGGATGTTGCCGGTATTCACCTGCAGGAATTCCTGCTGAGGGTGCTTGCGACCGCCCTGCGGCGGCACCGAGGCAGTGGTGCCCTCGATCAGCTTGAGCAGTGCCTGCTGCACGCCTTCACCCGAGACATCACGCGTGATGGAGGGGTTGTCGGACTTGCGTGAGATCTTGTCGATCTCATCGATGTAGACAATGCCACGCTCGGCCTTCTCGACATCGTAATCGCATTTCTGCAGCAGCTTCTGGATGATGTTCTCGACATCCTCACCGACATAGCCCGCTTCGGTCAGGGTGGTCGCATCCGCGATGGTGAACGGGACGTTCAACAGGCGCGCCAGCGTCTCGGCCAGCAACGTCTTGCCGCTACCGGTCGGGCCGATGAGCAGGATGTTGGACTTGCCCAGCTCCACTTCATCCGCGGCCTTCTGACCGGCACGCAGACGCTTGTAGTGGTTGTACACCGCCACGGACAGCACACGCTTGGCGCGGTCCTGGCCGATCACGTAATCGTCGAGAGTGGAACGAATCTCACGCGGCGCCGGCAGGCGATCATCATCACCTTCGGCGTCGGCTTCGAGGACCTCTTCGCGAATGATGTCATTGCACAGATCGACACATTCGTCGCAGATGTAGACGGAAGGTCCCGCGATCAGCTTGCGCACTTCATTCTGGTTCTTGCCACAGAAGGAGCAGTACAGCAGTTTGCCGTTCTCGTCCTTGCCTTTGCCGTCAGCCATTCGCGTACCTCTCAATGGCGGCGACTCCCCGGGGAGCCGCCGGAAATGCATGTTTGCCGACGTCAGGTCAGCCGTTTACGCGGATCACTCCACGTCGGGACGGCGTTCCAGCACGGCATCGATCAGGCCGTACTCCACTGCCTGATTGGCCGCCATGAAGTTGTCACGGTCGGTATCATTGGCAATGGTGTCGAAGTCCTGGCCAGTGTGGTGCGCGAGAATGCGATTGAGCTTCTCACGGATGGTCAGGATTTCCTTGGTGTGAATCTCGATATCCGTGGCCTGACCCTGATAGCCGCCCAGCGGCTGGTGGATCATGACGCGGGAATTCGGCAGCGCGTAGCGCTTGCCGGCGGCACCGCCTGCCAGCAGCAAGGCACCCATGCTGGCTGCCTGGCCGATGCACACGGTGGACACGTCGGGCTTGATGAACTGCATGGTGTCGTAGATCGCCATCCCTGCAGTCACGGAGCCACCCGGCGAGTTGATGTACAGATGGATGTCCTTGTCCGGGTTTTCAGACTCGAGGAACAACAGCTGAGCCACGACCAGATTGGCCATGTAATCCTCAACCGGACCCACAAGGAAGATCACCCGTTCCTTCAGCAGGCGGGAATAGATGTCATAGGCCCGTTCGCCGCGAGCATTCTGCTCGACAACCATCGGAACCAGACCGCCAGCATTCTTGATGTCGAAGTCGTTCATGGGGGCTTCCTTCATCCGATGACATTGATATCCATTGAGCATGCCACTTTACCCCGCCCACTGACCAGAGACCCGGCCGTAGCCGGGTCCTGGTCTAGCAAGCACTAGGGGTCAACCAAGCTTCAGGCTTGCTCGCCTTCGGCTTCAGCAGACTCTTCTTCTGCTTCTTCCTGCTGCTGTGCAGCCTGCAGGGCTTCCTGGTAGGACATGGCAACGTCCTTAACCTGAGCCTGTGCCAGCAGCTTGTCAACGGCCTTCTCTTCAAGCAGCACGGACTTGAGCTGGTTGCGAGCCTGTTCGTTGGAACCATAGTACTCGGTGACCTGAGCCGGGTCCTGGTACTGCTGAGCCATTTCTTCAACGCGAGCATTCAGCTCTTCGTCGCTGACGTCCATCTCGTTGCTGCTGACGACTTCGCTGAGCAGCAGGCCAGTCTTGACGCGCTGGACCGCCTGGTCCTGGAACAGCTCGCCCGGCAGCTGGGAGACGTCGAAGTCTTCGCCCAGACCGAACTGCTGTGCAGCCTGACGCTTCAGACCGTCGATTTCCTGGTCGGCCAGAGCCTGCGGCACGAGGATGTCGTTGGCCTTGGTCAGTTCGGCCAGCACCTGCTGCTTGACGCGATTCTCGATCGCGTTCTTCAGCTCACGCTGCATGTTCTTCTTCACTTCCACCTTGAAGCTTTCGACATCGGCAGCTTCCAGGCCGAACTGGGCGATGAACTCTTCGTTCACTTCCGGCAGTTCCTGAGCCTTGACGGCGTGGACCTTGACCTTGAAGGTCGCTTCCTGACCGGCGAGGTGCTCGGCCTGGTAGTCAGCCGGGAAGGAAACCTTGATTTCCTTGTCGTCGCCGGCAGCAGCGCCGACCAGCTGCTCTTCGAAGCCCGGGATGAAGCTGTTGGAGCCCAGCACCAGCTCGTGGCCTTCTGCCTTGCCGCCTTCGAAGGCCTCTTCACCGAGGAAGCCTTCAAAGTCGATCTTGACCTGGTCGCCGTCAGCGGCAGCGCGCTCGACGTCGGTCCAGGAGGCGTTCTGCTTGCGCAGGGTCTCGATCATCTCTTCGACGTCGGCATCGGTCACTTCAGCCTGCGGACGCTCGATTTCAGCGCCTTCGATCGGCTTCAGTTCGATTTCCGGGTAGATTTCCAGAGTCGCGACGAACTCCAGATCCTTGCCGGCTTCATCGACGGTCGCGTCGATCTTCGGCCAGCCAGCCGGGTTCAGTTCGTTTTCGGTGACGGCGGTCACGTAATGCTGGCGCATGATCTCGCCAACGATTTCGTTGCGCACGTCCTTGCCGTAACGCTGTTGCACCACTGCCATCGGCACGTGGCCCTTGCGGAAGCCGTTCAGACGAACGGTCTTGGCGGTTTCCAGAAGACGGGCGTTGACGGCCTGGTCGACTTCAGAAGCCGGCACCGTGATGGTGACCGTGCGCTCGATCGGAGAAGTCGTTGCGACAGAAGCTTGCATGAAAGTTCCTCTACCCACTGGTGGCGTTCGAATCATAAAGGCGAAGATTGTAGAAACCCCGCCACGCGCTGGCAAGCGCGGATATGACCCTTTCATATGGTGCCTTGGTCCAAGTTATTCAAGGACCCCGGCCATTTTCTGCTCCACCTACCCGCCAGACAGGCACCTGGAGCGCCCGGCAACCCGGAATCGTCATGCATGGAGCAGTGCGAAAAAACCAAAAAAAAGGAGGAGAAAGCCATTGGCCTTCTCCCCCTTTTGCGGCATGCCGCCCGCCCAAGTGGGCCAGGCAGCATCCTGATATTCATCGAGACGTGGGGTGGATGATGGGGTTCGAACCCACGACCACCGGAGTCACAATCCGGGGCTCTACCACTGAGCTACACCCACCACTTCTGGAGGTTGGACAGAAAGCCTGCCGTCTCCATCTCGTTGATACTGCTCAAGCTGACATGCAATGGGGTGGATGATGGGGTTCGAACCCACGACCACCGGAGTCACAATCCGGGGCTCTACCACTGAGCTACACCCACCACTGCATGAACATCTTCACATCGTCTGGTCGCAGTCATCAGGCTCAATGAAGAGCATTCCGACATCCACTTCGATAACGAATCGCTATCTCGATGGCACGCCCAGCAGGACTCGAACCTGCAACCTACGGCTTAGAAGGCCGTTGCTCTATCCGGTTGAGCTATAGGCGCAGAAACTAATGCTGCGAGTCAACCTCCGGACAAAGCCCTGAATACTGTTCCAGAAGACCGAAGCCTTGCGATACGTTGTATTCAAGTGGTCGGGATAGAGGGATTCGAACCCCCGACATCCTGCTCCCAAAGCAGGCGCGCTACCAGACTGCGCTATATCCCGAAACCGTCTTCAACCGACCGTCGAACCCCGTCGATGCGAGGCGTATTCTACCGAACTTTCGTCTGTGGTCAAGCCCTTACGTGAATTCTTTCCAAAAGATTCGCTTGCCCCTCGCGCTGTCATGCCAATGTCATGTCGCGGGCTTTCATCCCTGCAGCCCCCAACATCTCTCCTTGCTGATACAAGACGCCTTACCTGTCATCGCTTCTGCCACTGACGCAGTGATGACTTGCGACGGCTGAGCGCCGCCGGTGGACTGACTATCGTCTTCGCGCCTTCTGCCTCTCTGCGATCCGCCCTCTCCCATCTGCCCCACCCTTCTCCTTACCCCGCTCTCTGCTTCACCCTTTGTCTCTCTCTCTTTGCTTCTACCTCTGCTTGCGCCTCTACAGAGGGAGCGTCAAGGCGACAACCGCATGGCATGACCCCACTCTCGCCTGCCTCCTGGCGCCGCCTTCTGGCCTGTCGGGCGCCCGTGAAAGACCTGACGGCCATGACAGCTTTCGACCAAGGTCGTCATTCGGCGTTGACTGGAGGGCAAGGCATGCGAAAATTGGCCATCGTTGTCCCTCCTGCATTTATCGCCCACGAGAAGGAATGATCGCTGATGTCAGCACAACTGATAGATGGCAAGGCCATTGCCGAACGCGTACGCCAACAGGTAGGCCGTCAGGTCGATGCGCGTCGTGATGCCGGTGAACGTATTCCGGGGCTTGCCGTCGTGCTGGTCGGTGAAGACGCGGCGTCCGAGGTCTATGTCCGCAACAAGCACCTCGCCTGCGAGAAGGCTGGCATTCTCTCCACCCAGCACCGCCTGTCCGCTGACACCACGCAGCAGGAACTGGAAGCTCTGGTCGACCAGCTGAATGACGACACCAGCATCGACGGCATCCTGGTGCAGCTGCCACTGCCGGCGCATCTCGATTCACGCCCGATTCTCGAGCGCATTCGTACCGACAAGGACGTGGACGGCTTCCACCCCTACAACCTCGGTCGTCTGGCGCAGCGCCTGCCGGTAATGCGCCCCTGCACTCCCAAGGGCATCATGACGCTGCTGTCCGAGAGCGGCCTGCAGGTGCGCGGCATGGACGCCACCATCGTGGGCGCCTCCAACATCGTCGGTCGCCCGATGTCACTGGAGCTGATGCTGGCCGGCTGCACCACCACCGTCTGCCACCGCTTCACCAGGGACCTGGAGAGCAAGGTCCGCCAGGCAGACCTCGTCGTGGTCGGCGTCGGCAAGCCGGGCCTGGTCAAGGGTGAGTGGATCAAGGAAGGCGCCATCGTCATCGATGTGGGCATCAACCGCCTCGACAACGGCTCGCTGGTCGGTGACGTGGAGTTCGCCCCGGCGGCGGAGCGCGCAGGCTGGATCACGCCGGTACCGGGCGGCGTCGGCCCGATGACCGTTGCCTCGCTGCTGGAGAACACCCTGTTCGCCGCCGAGCTGCACGATGCCCAGCTGGCCGGCAAGTAAGCACGCACCCTCTCGCTGACACCTCCCCTGGCCGCGGGGCATCGCATGACAGGATACCCCGCAGGCCCTGCTTCAGGATTTCACCATGTCCCTCAAGACACTTGGCATCATCGGCGCCATGGCCGAGGAAGTCGCCATCCTCGCCGAGCTGCTGGAAGACAGCACCACGACTCAACATGCCGGCTCCACCTTCCACGTCGGCCAGCTGCACGGCCTCAAGATAGTGCTGCTGCAGTCCGGCATCGGCAAGGTCAATGCCGCCGTGGGCGCCTGCCAGCTGATCGAGCGCTACCAGCCGGACGCCATCATCAACACCGGTTCCGCCGGGGGCTTCGCCTCTGATCTGGAGATCGGCGACGTGGTCATCTCCAGCGAAGTGCGTCACCACGATGTCGATGCCGTGGTGTTCGGCTACGAATACGGCCAGGTGCCGCAGATGCCGGCCGCCTACCCGTCAGACCCGGCACTGGTGAAGATCGCGCGTGAGTGCGTCGAAGCCCAGGGCGAGATCAAGGCACGTGAAGGCCTGATCTGCACCGGCGACATCTTCATGGCAGACCCGGAGCTGGTCGCGCTGACTCGCTCACGCTTCCCGGACATGCTGGCCGCCGAGATGGAAGCCGCCGCCATCGCCCAGACCTGCTTCGTCTATGAGATGCCGTTCGTGGTCATCCGTGCGCTGTCTGACATCGCCGGCAAGGACAACAACAGCCAGTCCTTCGAGGAATTCCTGCACGTCGCCGCGCGTCAGTCCTCGCGCATGATCGAGGCCATGGTCAAACGCCTCGCCAGCTGATCAGCCGCTGCCCGACGGCGACCCCGCCCGACTGGCCATGAAAAACCGCCGCCCCGAGAGGGGCGGCGGTTTTTTTCGCGGTGACATTTTCGCGGCGACAATGCGTCATGCCAACTGCATCAGCCTTCCAGCACCCAGGTCGTCCCCTCGCGGGAATCCTTGAGGATGATGCCCTGAGCGGCCAGCTCGTCACGAATACGATCAGCACCCGCGAAATCCTTGGCCTTCTTGGCGGCAGCACGCGCCTCGATCTGCGCCTGGATCTCGTCTTCCGACAACGCCAATGCGGCAGTATCGCCCTTGAGGAAGACCGCCGGGTCCTGCCCGAATAGTCCCAGCAGACCGCCCAGCGCGGTCAGCTCGAAGGCCAGCGCCGGCGCCTGCTGCGGTGCCTCCTTCTTGGCACGGTTCAGCTCGCGAGCCAGCTCGAACAGCACCGACAGCGCACCGGCCGTATTGAAGTCGTCATCCATGGCAGCCACGAAGCGTGCCCGCCAGTCGCCTGACACCTCGCCTTGTTCGGGCGTGACGTTCTCCAGCGCATTGTAGAAGCGCTCCAGCGAACGACGCGCTTCATCCAGCGAGTTGGCCTCGTAACTGATCGCGCTGCGGTAGTGGCTGGCCACCAGCAGGTAACGCACCACTTCCGGGTTGTGCTGCTCCAGCACATCACGAATCGTGAAGAAGTTGCCCAGCGACTTGGACATCTTGTCCTGCCCGACACGCACCGCGCCGGCGTGCATCCACACGTTGGCATACTGCTGGCCAGTGGCGGCTTCGGACTGGGCGATCTCGTTCTCGTGGTGCGGGAAGGTCAGGTCCGGCCCGCCGCCGTGAATATCGAAGGTATTGCCCAGGCAGCAGGTCGACATCGCGGAGCACTCGATATGCCAACCCGGACGGCCCGCGCCCCAGGGAGACGGCCAGCTGGCCTCGCCCGGCTTGGCGGCCTTCCACAGCACGAAGTCGAGCGGGTCTTCCTTGGCCTCTTCCACTTCCACGCGCGCGCCGGACTGCATGTCATCGAGCTGACGGTTGTTGAGCTTGCCGTAGCCCTCGAAACGACGCACACGGTAGTAGACATCACCGTTGCTGGCCGCGTAGGCAAAGCCCTTGTCGATCAGCGTCTCGGTCATCGCGATGATATCGCCGATGTGCGCGGTCGCCCGTGGCTCGCGATCAGGGCGCAGGATCCCCAGACGCCCCTCGTCTTCATGCATCGCCTGGATCATGCGCTCGGTCAGCGCCTCGAAGGCTTCGCCATTCTCGTCGGCACGCTTGAGGATCTTGTCGTCGATATCGGTGATGTTGCGCACATAGGTGACGTCATAGCCACGCGCACGCAGGTAACGCGTGATGATGTCGAAGGCCACCATCACACGCGCATGGCCGATGTGACAGAGGTCATAGACCGTCACGCCACAGACGTACATGCGCACCTTGTTGCCTTCCAATGGCACGAAGGGTGCCTTGGTCCGGCTCAGGGTACTGTAGATGGACAGTGTGCTCGCGGCATCTTCGAGTGAAATCATTCAGTCATCGCCCTTGGCTACTTTGCTGACAGTGCGCTGTCAGCCTTGCGAAATGGAGCGGCCCGCAGACCGGTCATGCAGCTTCGTCATCGAAGGTACAGGATCAGCCTGCGGGCCGTGAAGCGGGTCAAAAGTCATGCCAGCAGGCCTCCCGCAGGAGGCCTGGCTGCCATCAACCCTTCTTCTGGGCCTTGGCCCAACCGTCCTTCAGGCTGACGGTACGGTTGAAGACCAGCGCGCCATCGACGCAGTCATGGCGGTCGGCGACGAAGTAGCCGATACGCTCGAACTGGTAACGCGTTTCCGGCGCGGCATTGCGCAGGCTCGGCTCACCGAAGCCCTTGACGATGCTCAGCGAGTTCGGATTGAGGTGCTCAAGGAAGTCGACATCCTTGTCACGGTCCGGCTCGGCTTCCAGGAACAGGTTCTCGTACTGACGCACCTCGACCGGCACCGCGTGCTCGGCGCTGACCCAGTGGATGACACCCTTGACCTTGCGGCCTTCCGGGTTCTTGCCGAGGGTATCGAGATCGACACTGCAACGCAGCTCGACGATCTCGCCGGCCTCATCCTTGATCACTTCATCACAGCGGATGACGTAACCGTTGCGCAGACGCACTTCCTTCTCGGGCGCGAGACGGAAGAACTTCTTCGGCGCATCTTCCATGAAGTCATCGGCGTCGATCCACAGCTCACGGGTCAGCGGAATCTGGCGCGTGCCCATGTCGTCACGTGCCGGATGGCCGGGCACCTCGAAGACTTCCTCGTGACCTTCCGGCAGGTTGGTCAGCACCACCTTGAGCGGATTGAGCACGCACATGGCCCGCAGTGCGTTGTCTTCCAGGTCGGAACGGATGGCGTGGTGCAGCATGCCGATCTCGACCATGCCGCCATCCGCGCGGCTCACGCCGATCATGTCGCAGAACTTGCGAATGGAAGCGGCCGTGTAGCCACGACGACGCATGCCTGAGATGGTCGGCATGCGCGGGTCATCCCAGCCATCGACGACGCCTTCGTCCACCAGCAGCTTCAGCTTGCGCTTGGAAGTGACGGTGTAATCCAGATTCAGACGCGCGAACTCGATCTGACGCGGCGTGACCGGTACCGGCAGGTTGGCCAGGAACCACTCATACAGCGGACGATGGTCCTCGAATTCCAGCGTACAGATGGAATGCGTCACGCCTTCCAGCGCATCGGACTGACCATGCGTGAAATCGTAGGACGGGTAGATCTTCCACTTGTCGCCGGTCTGGTGGTGGCTGGCATGGCGGATACGATAGAGGATCGGATCACGCAGATTGATGTTGGGCGCCGCCATGTCGATGCGGGCACGCAGCACCTTCTCGCTCTCGCCGAATTCGCCCTTCTTCATGCGCTCGAGCAGATCGAGGTTTTCCTCGGGGCTACGCTCACGGTAAGGGCTCGGGCGACCCGGCTCCTTCAGCGTGCCACGATATTCACGAATCTCGTCCGGCGACAGGTCATCGACATAGGCCTTGCCTTCACGCACCAGGTGCTGGGCCCAGGCATAGAGCTGGTCGAAATAATCGGAAGCGAAGCGCACCTTGCCGGCCCACTCGAAGCCCAACCATTCGACGTCTTCCTTGATGGCGTCGATATAGGCCTGCTCTTCCTTGGCCGGGTTGGTGTCATCGAAGCGCAGGTGACAATCGCCACCGAGCTGCTGCGCCAGACCGAAGTTCAGACAGATCGACTTGGCGTGCCCGATATGCAGGAAGCCGTTGGGCTCCGGCGGGAAACGCGTGACAACCTTATCGGCACGGCCGGCCTCGAGTTCTTCGCGGATCTGGTTAAGCACGAAGTTCGGGGCGCTCTGGGTCTCGGTACTCATGAAGTTTCGCTGCACCTCTGTGTGGTTCCTGGGCGTCGTATTGCGGGTCGTCATGTGGTTGAACGAACGTGCGCAAGGACAACAAGACGGATGATCGGGGCTGCATCCACGCGCCTGCCGCCCGCTCAGGCTTTCGTGTCTGGATGCAAAGCCGCTATTATAGCGCGACGCCCGCAGGCGATGCCATGAAGCCGCGCCTGCCTGACACTTGAGCAAGACAGATGACCGGGAAGCCCGCATGATCGTTCTTCACACCAACTACGGCGATATCACCCTCGAACTCAACCACGAGAAGGCCCCGAAGACCGCGGCCAACTTCGAGCAGTACGTGCGTGAAGGCCACTACAGCAATGTCCTTTTCCACCGCGTCATTCCGGGTTTCATGGTTCAGGGCGGTGGCTTTGACACCGACTTCAACCAGAAGCCGACCAATGGCGTGATCGAGAACGAAGCCGACAACGGCCTCAAGAACGACCGCGGCACCGTGGCCATGGCTCGCACCATGGACCCGCACTCCGCCAGCGCCCAGTTCTTCATCAACGTCAATGACAACGACTTCCTGAACTTCACCAGCAAGACCAGCCAGGGCTGGGGTTACTGCGTGTTCGGCAAGGTCGTCGAAGGCATGGACGTGGTCGAGAAGATCGAAGCGGTCAAGACCACCCGTCGCGACGGCCACGCCGACGTGCCGGCAGAAGACGTGATCATCACCAGCGCTGAAATCACCGAATAAGCGATTTCGCCTGATCACGCCGCAAGGCGTGCCTGCCGCCCGGCCTTGCCTCGTGATCGCGAGTGCCAGGCTGGGCGGTTTGCGTTATGAACTCCCACGGCAGTGCGCCCTTGCGATGCCCTGCTGACCGCCCACCTTCGCGGACCCCGACCATGAACACGACTGCCACCACCCTCTTCATCTCCGACCTGCACCTGCAACCCGACACGCCCGAGATCGCCCAGGGCTTCCTCGACTATCTGGCACGTCTGGCTACCTGCCAGCCTGCCGTCGAGCGTCTGTTCCTGCTGGGTGACATCTTCGAGGTCTGGGTCGGCGATGACTATCGCAACGACTTCACCGACAGCATGAGCGCTGCGCTCAAGCGCATCGCCGAGCGCGGCACCGCGATCTTCTTCATGCACGGCAATCGCGACTTCCTGGTCGGCGAGACCTTCGCGACCGAGGCCGGCGTGACGCTGCTGCCCGACCCGAGCGTGATCGAGCTGGACGGTGAGCGCGTGCTGCTGATGCACGGCGACAGCATGTGCACCCGCGACGAGGCCTACATGAAGTTCCGCGCCATGACCCGCGACCCTCAGTGGCAGGCGCAGATTCTGGCCATGCCGCTGGAGCAGCGTCTGGCGCTGGCCCAGTCACTGCGCATGCAGTCCGGCGAGACCAACAGCGAGAAGGACGAGGCGATCATGGACGTCACGCCCGAGGAAGTGGTGCGCGAGATGCGTGAGCACGACGTGCGCACGCTGATCCATGGCCATACGCATCGCCCGGCGGTGCATGAACTCGAGATCGATGGCGAGCCGGCGCGCCGTATCGTGCTCGGCGACTGGCGCCCGACTCAGGCCTTCGACATCATCGCCCGTGGCCAGGGGCCGGAGCTGCGTGAATTTGCGCTGCCGTTGGTCGATGCGATCACCCACGGCTGACCGCTTGCACACACCAAAAAGCCCCGCTGCCGATCACGGCAGCGGGGCTTTTTCTTACACTCTCACAGTGTCAGGCGGTTCGCTGCGCCAGACGCTGCGCTCAGGCCGGTGACGACGCCTTGCGGCGCGCACGCCCCTCGGCGATCTCCACCAGCTGATGCCAGCCCAGTACCGCAGGGGCATCGGCGCTCGGCAGCTCTTCCAGCAACACCTTCAGACGCTGACACCGCTCGGCATCATGGGCATCGACAAGACGCAGCCAGGTGGCAAGCCCCATGGCCTCATGGTGAGTGTTTTCCTGCTCGATGGAGTAGGACAGCCCCTGCTCAATCAGGGAGCGCACCTTCTCCAGCGGCAGGCCCTGAGCACTGCGCAGGCTCGCGACCAGATAGCTGACTTCTGACAGGTAGAAGGAATTGCGCTCCTGTGCCACCAGCAGCACCTTCTCCATGTATTCCTCGGCGGCAGCGTGCTCGCCCAGTGCCATCACGGCGTCCATGTACCACAGGTTGGGACGCTGATGACGCTCGCGACCGGTCAGCTCCGCGAACTCGTTCATGCTCGACTGCAGCATGGACAGGCCATCGCGGTCGCCGTTCATCGCCCGCGCCCAGCCCAGCACGCCATGCGCGGCCATGTGCCACAGATGAAGGTCCGCTGAACGCGTCACTTCCAGGGCCCGCTCGGCGCGCTGGGTCGCCAGATGGGTGTGACCCAGCTGGCGATACAGGGAGGTGGAGAACATCAGCGCCATCGCCAGCGAGCCGGGCTGACCGATCTGCTCGGCCATGCGAATCGCCGCCTCGGCCTGCTGCTCGGCCTTCACGTAGTCGCAGCGCAGGCACGATGTCCAGCTCTGCAGACAGGAGGCCGCCACCTGCGGGTGGTCGCTGAACGGCAGCCATTCGAGCACCATCGGATGGTTGACCGGATCGATCTCATCCAGGTGCTCGCCCGCCACACGCACGCGGCCGGCCCAGAACTCGCAGTGGGCACGCGCATAGTCAGCCAAGCGACGATAGCGATCATCGGAAAGCTCTTCCGCCAGCTCGCTGAGGCCCGAGGCCAGCGCGAAGGCATCGGCGTGGGCATGACGCTCGCTGCAGCCGACCCACAGGCCCCATTTGACGATGAAGGCCTGCTCGAGGTCCGGCTCGTCGTCCTCGACCAGCGCAGGGCTGCTGAGCAGGTTGCGTGCCTGCACGAAGCTCTCGTGGGCAATGCGTGAGCCATGGCCTTCCAGCGCGAAGCCGGACTGGCCACGTACCGTCAGCAGGCTGACTTCGCGCTCTTCCTGTCCATCGACATGCTTGAGGCAGGCCAGGCCGTTGTCCGCCATCTTGAGCGCGGTGCGGTTGGCGCTGATCTTGAGCGCCTCGCGCGCCGAGAGCTCGAAGTAACGCGCGGCACGGCTGAAGTTCTGCGACTTGCGCAGGTGAACGGCGAAGTAGCCGGGGTGACGACTGATCCAGGCGGGATACTTGTCCTCGATCAGCGCGACCACCTGATGGTGAATCCGGCGCCGCACATCCCGCGGACACGACAGGTAGGCCGCTTCCTGGATCAGCTGATGGGTAAACTGGTAGTCGAATTCACTGTCGCTGCTGCAGGCCTCGATGATCTCCAGGCGCTGCATGTTCTCGATGGCGCGCTTGAGGCGGCCCTCCTCGAACTCACAGCTCTGGCGCACGAAGCTCAGCTTGAAGACACGCCCCAATACCGCGGCGGTGTGGGCGACATCGCGCCCTTCTTCCAGCTGATCGATACGACTGGAGAGCAGACCGATCAGGCCCTTGGGCAATTCGTCGAGCTGCACCGGACGCCCTTCGCGGCGGTCCATGTCGAGACGCCGGCAGATTTCCTGCAGGTAGAGCGGCACGCCATCGCAGCGCTCGATGAGCTGACTGCGCATGCGCGGACTCAGGTGCAGGCGATAGCGACGTGACAGGTGTGACAGCAGGCGCGAGACCTGCATCGGATCGAGGCGACCCAGTGCGATGTGCTGGTCCCAGTTGAGCTTGACCGCCAGGCTGTCGCGACCGTTGTGGCTCGCGGCCAGCATGAAGCCGATGTTGATCGGCAGACGCGCCTGCAGGCCAGCCAGCACCTTGAGCGACGGCTCGTCGAGCCACTGCAGGTCATCGATCATCATCACCAGCGGACGCAGGCTGGCTGACTTCTCGATCACCAGATGCAGCACGCGCACGACGCGTTCGACCGTCTCGCTGGACTGGATCAGCACTTCGTCTTCGGCAGTATCTTCCGCCGTGCCGAGCACCGCATGGAAGGAGCGACGCACTTCCTCGCTGATGCCCTGCAACGCCTCGGAAGACTCGAACAGCTGCTCTACGCTTTCGCGATCGATATTGCCGTCCAGACGCCAGCGAATCAGCGCCGTGACGACACTGTAGGGCTCCAGCTGCGAGAGGCGCGTGGTCGGCATCCAGCACAGTCCGACATCCTGGCTCTGCTCCAGCTGACGGAAATTGACCATCAAGGCCGACTTGCCCATGCCGGAGTTGCCACTGACCAGCACGCTCTGGCGCAGGCCGATGCTGGCGCGGGCCAGCGCATCGCGCAGACGACGCAGCTCGCCCTCACGACCGATCAAGGTCGGCAGCGAGGATTCGCGGGTGGCGACACTGCTGCCCAGCACCAACGCACGCAGACGCACGCGACCGTCAGCGGCCAACAGGCGCGAGGTCAAGCGGGGCTGCAGGTCCAGTGCCGGCGGCATGTGCTGACTGGCTTCCTGGGAGATCACCAGCTCGCTGCCTTCGGCGGCGGTCATCAACTCGAGGGAATATTGCGTGACCTGCCCCAGCGGGTCGGCCAGCTGGCGCTCCGGCAGATAGATGACCTGACCGGAGTGCAGGCCCGCCGACAGCGAAAAGGCCGGCGGTTTGCCTTCACCGTCCCACAGCTTGGCGATCTCATCGGGGATCGCCTTGCTGCAGTGCTCATAGAGCGCGACCAGCTCGGCGAGCTGATGCGCCGGGCCGTGGGTGCCGAAGCATGCCAGACCCACACCACCCGTGGCGCCCGGCAGCCAGAAGCCGCCCAGGTGATGACACTGCTGCTCCAGCCAGCGCAACAGCTCGATCTGCAGCGTCAGACAGGCACGCGCCCAGACGCGGTCACGATGACTGTCCTTGACGCTCAGGCGAATGGCCATGACCGACAGCTGACGGTGATCGATTTCCTCTTCGCGCAGCGGCGCGCTGTCCAGCGACAGGGTCCGTGAGATGGCGCCCTGCGGCGTCATGGCACTCATGGTCTCGCTCTTGCCATCGGACCAGTAGCGCGCCAGCTGCAGGAAGCCGGGGTCCGGCTGCTGGCCGGAGAGCGCCAGCTGCTGCAGGAAGGCATTGAACTGCTCATGGGCCGCGGCCGACTGGCCGCCTTCGGCCAGCTGACGCACGAGACGCTCATGGAAGGGGCCGTAACCGGAGAAGCGGCTGACCAGCGTGCGCAGCACGTCATCGGGCAGCGGCTCGTCCGTGGCCAGCACCCGCTCGGCGAACTGGATGACGCGCTGACGCCACTCGCCACGCACCTTGATCATCCAGCGCTGGAAGTCAGGGCACTGGGTCAAGGAGAGCTCCTCGACCAGGTCGCCACGATACAGGGTGAGAATCTCCCCCAGGGTGGCGACGGAGGGCGGTGCCAGCAGCAGGCCGTTGAGCTCGTCGAGATCAAGTTCCCAGTGCTCCGGCAGCGAGAGCGCGATGGTCTGACGCGACACCGTCAACAGGTTGTCGGCCTCTTCGCCGAGACTCTGACGCAGACAGTGCAAGGCGTGGCGAAGGTTGGTCCGTCCGGAGGACAGTCCCTGATCCGGCCAGAGCAACTCCGCCAACCCGGCACGGGAGACGGCCTGATCATGCAGCAGCAGATGCAGAAGTAGCGCCTTGACCTTGTCGTAGCTGAACTGAGTCAGCGTGTCATCACCCAACGTCAGCTGGAAATGTCCCAGCAGTGCCAGTTGAGCTTGACCAGATGTTTCCTGCGTCATGTGTCATCCATTTCAAAGTCGCGAACGAAACGCCAGCCCTGCCACGGCGCCGGTGATCCCCTGTCCTTGATCCTTGCCTTAGTCTCTCGTGCCTTGATCCATCGCGTCCCGACCCACCCTGGCCGAGGCGCGCGCTGCCCGTCGTGCGCTCGGCTGACCACTGTGGAAGCGGAAGACAGCGTCGGGGGTTTCGATCAGCTCTCGTTCCACTTCACGTAGCACCGCGAGACGGGGTTCCAGTGGTTCATTGGTGTATTGCTCTGCCAACATGAGGTAATCCTCATAGTGACGTCCTTCTGACTTAACCAAAGTGCGATAGAACTTTGCAAGCTCTGGTTCCAGATACGGGATGAGGCGCGCGAAGCGCTCACACGACCTTGCCTCTATCAGGGCGCCGATCAGCAGGATGTCCACCAGGCGTTGCGGGTCTTCGTCCCTGACCTGCTGGCGCAGGGCTTCGGCATAGCGCGAGGCCTTGATATGCCGATAGACGATGCCCCGCTTCTCCATCAGCCCGACCACCTGCTCGAAGTGCAGCAGCTCTTCGCGCGCCAGCTGTGACATCTTGGTCAACAGCAGTGGCCGGTTCACGTAGCGGTACATCAGGCTCATGGCGGTGGAGGCGGCTTTCTTCTCGCACTGTGCATGGTCAATCAGCAGCAGCTCCGGATTCTCGAGCGCCGCCTCGACCCAGCTCAGAGGCGTCCTGCAGGGCAGAAAGGACAGCAGCGACGCCGGCAGCAAGGCATCGGTATCTTCATCGCTTGGCCCCTGCGACGCTGCGATCACGCGCGCCCCAGCCTCACTCGCGCCATACCGCCCAGCATGAACATCATCATGCTGCTTGCTCTGCTCAGGCGCAATCACATTGCGCTCGGTCACGTCGGTCATTGAATTCATTGTCACGTCAGTCTTTTGTCTCGCTCGCTTGCGTCTGCTGCTGACTGACAGGAGACACCTCAACGACGGAGTTCATATCATTATCGGCACGCTTTGCCGCTTCCACCATGATTTCATCGTTTATATGGGCAAAAAGCTGTTCGGGCTCAAGTTCTCGCGCATGGGCCAGTGGTGCGATGCCATACGCCGACAGGTCCTTGATGCGGGTCCGCCCGACGCGCAGCAGCTCAACGGCGCGTGACAGCGCCGACTGATCGGCACGGAAACGGATGCTATGGCGGGTCAGCTGCTCGGCCAGCATGGCGTCATCGGCGACACGCAGCCAGCGGGCGGCGACCTGGCTGCGCAGCTCGTCCAGTGCCAGCATGCGCTGGGCGCGCTGGTCACTGTCATAGCCGAACCAGGCCAGGATCTCATGATCATGACGCTGGCAGCCGCGACAGACGCTATCGCCGACCGTAGTGGAGCAGACACCTACGCAAGGAGAAAGAATACGGCTCATGTTGCCCTCGGGGGAGGCGGAAAGTGTGATTCGGGGTAACCCCCATCATACCGTGCGTACCTGAGAGCCGACAGCATCGCGCCGTCGGTGCCCAAAGAACCTCTTGTCAGCACCTCGCTGGGCGTCATCAGCGCGTCATCAGCGTTGCCGCATAGTGTTTGCTCAGCGTGATTTCCTGACAATCAGATGAAATATCAGAATGTTATGCCGCAATAGGCGACCAAAGTCTCAGCCCCCGCCACTGGGCGCTCCTTAACATTGTCGACAAAGTTGAGTAGACTCGCATTCGCCCCGTAGCGCCTGATTCGCTCGCAATAAGACGCTTGAATTACCCGCAAGAAGCCTCGAGGTGCCCCGCCCTGCGTCTTCAAGACGACTGGCCCGCGCATTTCGACACGATTACAGATGAGGGTCTCCCACGTGCTTGAAGCCTACCGTCAACAGGTTGAAGAACGCGCCCGGCAGGGCATCCCGGCAAAGCCGCTGACTGCCGAGCAGACCGCCGAGCTGGTCGAACTGCTCAAGAATCCGCAGGCCGGTGAAGAAGAGTTCATCCTCGATCTGTTCACCAATCGCATTCCCCCGGGCGTTGATGAAGCCGCTTACGTCAAGGCTGGCTTCCTGACCGCCATCGTACGTGGCGAAGCCGCTTCTCCGCTGATCGACAAGACACATGCCGTCAAGCTGCTCGGCACCATGCAGGGCGGCTACAACATCGCCACGCTGGTCGAGCTGCTGGACGACGAAAGCCTGGCCAAGGAAGCCGGCGAACAGCTCAAGCACACCCTGCTGATGTTCGACGCCTTCCACGATGTCGCTGACCGCGCCAAGGCCGGCAACGCCGTCGCCCAGGCCGTGCTGCAGTCCTGGGCCGACGCCGAATGGTTCCTGTCCAAGCCGGCGCTGGCTGAGAAGATCTCGCTGGCCGTCTTCAAGGTGCCGGGCGAGACCAACACCGATGACCTGTCTCCGGCGCCTGACGCCTGGTCACGTCCGGACATCCCGCTGCACGCCAACGCGATGCTCAAGAACCCGCGTGAAGGCATCAACCCGCAGGAAGATGGCGTCGTCGGCCCGCTGGCCCAGATCGAGGAAGTGAAGGCCAAGGGCTTCCCGGTCGCCTACGTCGGTGATGTGGTCGGTACCGGCTCCTCACGCAAGTCCGCCACCAACTCCGTGCTGTGGTTCTTCGGCGACGACATTCCGTTCGTGCCCAACAAGCGCGCCGGCGGTTTCTGCATCGGCAACAAGATCGCGCCGATCTTCTTCAACACCATGGAAGATGCCGGCGCCCTGCCCATCGAGATGGACGTCGAGAAGATGGCCATGGGCGATGTCATCGACATCTACCCGTACGAAGGCAAGGTCTGCCGTCACGACACCGACGAAGTCATCTCCACCTTCTCCCTCAAGACTCAGGTCCTGCTGGACGAAGTGCGTGCTGGCGGCCGTATCCCGCTGATCATCGGTCGCGGTCTGACCGACAAGGCGCGTACCGAGCTGGGTCTGGAGGCGTCTGACGTCTTCCGCCTGCCGGAGCAGCCGAAGGACACCGGCAAGGGCTTCACCCTCGCACAGAAGATGGTCGGCAAGGCCTGCAACCTGGAAGGCGTGCGTCCGGGCATGTACTGCGAGCCGAAGATGACCACCGTCGGCTCCCAGGACACCACTGGCCCGATGACCCGCGACGAGCTGAAGGATCTGGCATGTCTCGGCTTCCAGGCCGACCTGGTGATGCAGTCCTTCTGCCACACCGCTGCCTACCCGAAGCCGGTCGACGTCGAGACTCACCACACCCTGCCCGACTTCATCATGAACCGCGGCGGCGTCTCCCTGCGTCCGGGCGACGGCATCATCCACTCGTGGCTGAACCGCATGCTGCTGCCGGACACCGTCGGCACCGGTGGTGATTCCCACACCCGCTTCCCGATGGGCATCTCCTTCCCGGCGGGTTCTGGCCTGGTGGCCTTCGCCGCCGCCACTGGCGTGATGCCGCTGGACATGCCGGAATCCATCCTGGTGCGCTTCAAGGGCGAACGTCGCCCGGGCATCACCCTGCGTGACCTGGTCCACGCCATCCCGCTGTACGCCATCAAGCAGGGCCTGCTGACCGTCGACAAGGCCAACAAGAAGAACGCCTTCTCTGGCCGCATTCTGGAAATCGAAGGTCTGGAAGATCTGACGGCCGAACAGGCATTCGAGCTCTCCGACGCCTCTGCCGAGCGTTCCGCCGCCGGTTGTACCATCACGCTGTCCGACGAGAGCGTGACCGAGTACCTGAAGTCCAACATCACCCTGCTCAAGTGGATGATCGCCAACGGTTACGGCGATGCCCGTACCATCGAGCGTCGTATCGCGGGCATGGAAGAGTGGCTGGCCAACCCGAGCCAGATGCGTGCCGACAAGGACGCCGAATACGCCGAGATCATCGAGATCGACCTCGCCGAGATCGACCAGCCGGTACTGTGTGCGCCGAACGACCCCGACGATGCCCGTCTGCTGTCCGACGTCGCCGGTCAGAAGATCGACGAAGTCTTCATCGGCTCGTGCATGACCAACATCGGTCACTTCCGCGCCGCAGGCAAGCTGCTCGAGAAGCAGCCGGCCGGTAGCCTGAAGACCAAGCTGTGGCTGGCACCGCCGACCAAGATGGACCAGCACCAGCTGACCGAGGAAGGCTACTACGGCATCTACGGCCGTGCCGGCGCGCGCATGGAAATGCCGGGCTGCTCACTGTGCATGGGTAACCAGGCACGTGTGGCCGCCAAGTCCACCGTGGTATCCACCTCCACGCGCAACTTCCCGAACCGTCTGGGCGACGGCGCCAACGTCTTCCTGGCCTCTGCCGAGCTTGCGGCCATCGCGGCCGTGGTCGGTCGTCTGCCGACCGTCGAGGAATATCAGGGCTACATGGGCGAATTCGATGCCATGGCGGGCGAGATCTATCGCTACCTGAACTTCCATGAGATCGAAGAGTTCCAGAACGCCGCTTCCAACGTGATTCCGGTCACCCAGGAAGCCTGATCAGGCGGGGAGTCATGCGCCCCTGCATGACTCCCCTCTGACAGCAGCATTGGCGTCATGCCAACTGACGTCATGCCAGACAACGAAACGGGCCGCCCCTCAAAGGACGGCCCGTTTTTTCATGCCTGCGACAAGCTCGGTGGGTGCAAACGCCCTGCCTCAGAACTTGTAGCCGACCGAGGCGGTGAAGGCATCCACCTGATAATCGCTGTCGAAGTCATAGCGCTCGTACTCGGCACGGATCAGGAACGGGTCCAGGTTGACCTGTGCACCGGCGCCATAGACCGGATCAAAGCCGTCGTTGTCCTTCAGATCGACGCTGGAATTGCCCAGATTGCCATCGACATCGGTTTCCCACTTGGCCATCCCCGCCTTGGCGAACAGCGAGAAGTACTGACCGATGGGCAGGATACCCACCACGTTGACACCGTAGGCCTTGGACTCGAGATCGGTATTGCTGAAGTCATTACCCTTGAGCTGGACAGTCCCCAGGTCGGTGTAGAAGGCCTCAGTGGCGAAGTACGGATTGTACTGATAACCCACGAAGGCCTTGTAGACGTTGTCGTCATCATCGACATCGAAGTCATCGCTGCCGGATTCGATGAAGTCACCGGCCTCATCGGAATCATCGTTCTCAAGGCTGGAGAAACCGGTACCGGCACCGATGTAGAGCCCTTCGCTGGCATTGCCAGCCGCCTGAGCGTGACCACTGAGCGCCAGAGCGAGAGCGGCGAAGGAAACGGTAGCCAACGGGGCGGCCAGAAGACGTGACTTGCTCATGTATTGCTCCTTGATCCAATGGGCGGCACAGGCAGCTGCCGGCCAGGTACTGACGGCAAGACCGCGCCTATCATGGGTTGCAGGAGCATCGTGGCAGATATAGAACAGTGTTTCAAGAGTGGCGTTTTGACTACTTGTGACGTCGCAAGCCGGCAACATTCGCCTGCCGCTGCCCTTTTGCGTCCAACTCGGCCAATCACCAGCCCGGCTGACTACCAGCTCGTCTAATCACCAGCCCGGCTGACCACCTAATCGTCTAGCCACCAGTCCGCTTGCCCACCAGCTAGCCTGGCGAGCCGCTGGCGCCACTTTGCCACCAGGCCATGGTAGAGATGCAAAGCCCTGGCGTATCGGGCATTCTCGGGGTTGTGGCATTGCAGCAATCAAAGCGCTCCGTCCCTCAAGCGGCCTGCCCCGGCCGCCCAGCACAAGGAATCCGACATGACGCATCCCATCTCCACCCCCGACCTCTGCGATGAGTTCCCCGACGTGCAGGTGCTCGAGCCACTGTTCATCAACTACGGCGGCGTCGAGTCCTTCGGCGGCGAAGTCGTGACCATCAAGTGCTTCGAGGACAACTCGCTGGTCAAGGAAGCCGTCGCGGAGCCCGGCGCAGGCCGCGTCCTGGTCGTCGATGCCGGCGGCTCGATGCGCTGCGCCATGCTGGGCGACATGCTCGCCGAACAGGCCGCCAAGAGTGGCTGGGCCGGCGTGATCATGTATGGCTGCATCCGCGACGTGGATGAGATCCACGCCACCAACCTCGGCGTGCAGGCACTGGGCTGCTACCCGCGCCCCAGCATCAAGCGCGGCGAAGGCCAGCGCGATATCCCGGTCACCTTCGCCGGCGTCACCATCGTGCCGGGCGACTATCTCTACGCCGACAACAATGGCGTCATCACCGCCAAGGAAGCGCTGATCCGTACCCAGCCGACTCCCTGAGTCGCCGTCTCGCGCCGCGGTGCACGCCGCAATGAAAACGCCCCCGCAACCAGGCAGGTTGCGGGGGCGTTTCGCGTTCAAAGTCGCGGACTCAGCGAGTGCTGGCAGGCTCAGCGGTCTGTGAACCGGCTTGAGCACTGGCCTGAGAGGCCGCAGCCGCATCATCGGCCCGCGCGAAGCGGTCCACCACGGCGGCGCAGGCAGCGTCACCGGTGATGTTGAGCGCGGTGCGCGTCATGTCGAAGATACGATCCAGCGCGAACAGCAACGGCAGGCCTTCGATGGGGATACCGGCAGCCAGCAGCACGGCGACCACCAGGAACGACGGCCCCGGCACGCCGGCCTGACCGATGGCACCCAGAGTCGCGGTGAACACGATGGCGGCGTAGGCGGAGAAGCCGAGGTCGACATTGAAGACCTGGGCGAAGAACATCGCCACCAGCCCGTAATAGATGGCATTGCCGCTCATGTTGATGGTCGCGCCCAGCGGCAGCACGAAGGCAGAGGTGGCGTTCTTGAGGCCCAGCTCCTTCTCGCAGACTTCCATGTTGACCGGCAGGGTCGCCATGGAGGACGCCGTGGACAGCGCGACGGCCTGCGGCTTCTTCATCGCGGACATGAAGCGGCCCAGCGGCACGTCAGAGCCGAACTTGACCACCAGCGGGTAGAACACGAAGCCGTAGATGAGGATGGCGCCCATGTAAACGAGGAACAGCTTCATCACCAGCGTCAGTACATCGAAGCCGAAGGTGCCGACGGCGTCCGCCATCAGGCCGAAGACGCCGATCGGCGCGATCAGCATCACCACGTTGATCATCCACACGAAGGCTTCAATGACGGTGTTCAGGCCTTCGATCAGCGGCTTGCCACGCTCACCGGTCTTGGACAGGCCAATGCCGAGGAACAGGCAGAACACCAGAATCTGCAGGATATTGGCATCGGTGAGTGCCCCGAAGATATTGGTCGGCACCATGCCCAGAATGGTGTCCATCACGCCCGGCACGCTGCCCTTGTCAGCGTAGGCATTGGAGAACATGCCCTTGGCGCTTTCCAGGTCCACCCCGCTGCCCGGCTGGAAGACATGCCCCATCACCAGCGCCAGCATCACGGCCACGGCAGAGGTCAGCATGAAGAAGGCGAAGGTGGAGATACCGATCTTGCCGGCAGAAGGGCTGTCGCCCAGATTGGCGGCTCCCGACACGATGGAGACCGCGATCAGCGGCACGACCAGCATCTTGATCAGGTGAATGAACAGCTCACCCAGTGGCGCGAACATCGAGGCGTCTTCGCCCATGTACGCCCCGACACCTGCACCCAGGATCATGGCGATGACTACCTGGACGCCGATGTTTTTCCATAAAGACTGTTTCACGTTACGACTACCTTGGATTGTGTCTGAAAGGTCGGTTGTTGCGTGCCACCGCAGTGCTGGCTACCGGTGAGGCCTGCCGTCATTGCCACCATGGATATTGTGGTCAGCGGGGTGGCTGGGATTATAAATGACTGCCTTTTTTACATAAGGTAGAAAGATAATCATTTAGTCGCGCAATCGAGATCATTTTGTTGCCATTTGTTACTAACTGGCGTCTTTGTGCTGCTTTCCCCCCCATTGGTCTAATGTCTGAACTGACCAATCATTCAGGTTTCAGGCACGAAACGAAAAGCGCCCACCGCACGTTGAGTGCGATGGGCGCCCTGGGTGACAACGACCGTCTGCGCCTCAGCGCGTCAGGTCACCATCCTGGGAAGCCTGGGTTACACCAGCTCCTTGTCCGCCAGCATGAACCAGGTTTCCAGCACGGAATCCGGGTTGAGGGAGACGCTGTCGATGCCCTCCTCCATCAGCCACTTGGCCAGCTCCGGATGGTCCGACGGGCCCTGACCACAGATGCCGACGTACTTGCCCTGCGCCTTGCAGGCACGGATCGCCATCGACATCAGCTGCTTGACCGCCGGGTTACGCTCATCGAAGAGGTGAGCGACGATGCCGGAGTCGCGATCCAGTCCCAGGGTCAGCTGGGTCAGGTCGTTGGAGCCGATGGAGAAGCCATCGAAGTGCTCGAGGAACTGATCCGCCAGCAGCGCGTTGGTCGGCAGCTCGCACATCATGATGACGCGCAGGCCGTTCTCGCCACGTACCAGACCATTCTCGCCCAGCAGCTTGATGACATGCTCCGCCTCGCCGGTGGTACGCACGAAGGGCACCATGATCTCGACGTTGGTCAGCCCCATCTCGTCACGCACGCGCTTGAGGGCGCGGCATTCCAGATCGAAGCAGTCGCGGAAGGTATCGGACACGTAGCGCGAGGCGCCACGGAAGCCCAGCATCGGGTTCTCTTCGCCCGGCTCGTACATCTTGCCGCCGATCAGGTTCTCGTACTCATTGGACTTGAAGTCCGACATGCGCACGATGACCTTCTGCGGATGGAAGGCGGCCGCCAGGGTGGAGATACCCTCGACCAGCTTGTCGACGTAGAAGTCGACCGGGCTTGCGTAGCCGGCGGTGCGCGCATCGATGGTCTGCTGTAGATCGATGGGCAGGGTGGCGTAGTCGAGCAGCGCCTTGGGGTGCACGCCGATCATGCGGTTGATGATGAACTCGAGACGCGCCAGGCCCACGCCGGCATTCGGCAGACGCGAGAAGCTGAAGGCGCGGTCCGGGTTGCCGACGTTCATCATGATCTTGAACGGAATCTCCGGCATCTCGTTGACGCTGGTGACTGTGCGGTCGAAGTTGAGGATACCGTCATAGACGTGACCGGTATCGCCTTCGGCGCAGGAGACCGTCACTTCGCGGCCTTCGGCCAGCACCGAGGTCGCGTCGCCACAGCCGACCACGGCCGGAATGCCCAGCTCACGCGCGATGATCGCCGCGTGGCAGGTACGTCCGCCACGGTTGGTGACGATGGCGGAGGCGCGCTTCATGACCGGCTCCCAGTCCGGATCGGTCATGTCGGTGACCAGCACGTCGCCGACCTGCACCTTGTCCATCTGCTCCGGGTTGTCGATCACGCGCACCGCGCCTTGGCCGATACGCTGGCCGATGGCACGTCCGGTGACCAGAGTGCGGCCCTTCTCGCGCAGCTGGAAGCGCTCGAGGTTGCCGCCCTCTTCCTGGCTGACGACCGTTTCCGGGCGCGCCTGGACGATGTAGAGCTTGCCGTCGTCACCATCACGCGCCCATTCGATATCCATCGGACGCTGGTAGTGCTTCTCGATAATCATGGCCTGGCGCGCCAGAGCCTCGACATCGGCATCGCTGATGCAGAAACGGTGACGGTCCGGCACCGGCACGTCGACGGTCTCGACGGAGCGCCCTGCACTGGTGTGGTCGGTGTAGACCATCTTGATCAGCTTGGAGCCTAGGTTGCGGCGCAGTACCGCCGGGCGGCCAGCGGCCAGCGTGGTCTTGTGGACGTAGAACTCGTCAGGATTGACCGCGCCCTGCACCACGGTCTCGCCCAGGCCCCAGGAGCCGGTGACGAAGACGGCGTCGCGGTAGCCGGATTCGGTGTCCAGGGTGAACATCACGCCGGAAGCGGCCGTCTCGGAACGCACCATCTTCTGTACGCCGGCAGACAGCGCGACCAGTGAGTGATCGAAGCCCTTGTGCACGCGGTAGGAGATGGCGCGGTCGTTGAACAGTGATGCGAACACCTCGTGAACCGCACGCTTGATGTTGTCGAAGCCTTCGATGTTGAGGAAGGTTTCCTGCTGACCGGCGAAGGAGGCATCCGGCAGATCTTCCGCGGTGGCGGAGGAGCGCACGGCGACCTTCAGGTTCGGGTGCCTGGCCTGAAGCTCGGCATAGGCACGTTCCATCTCGGCTTCGAAGGCCGGCGGCAGCGGCGTGTCGATGATCCACTGACGAATCTCGGCACCGACGCGCGCCAGTTCGACCACGTCGTCCACATCGAGGGCATCGAGGGCGGCATTGATACGCTTGTCGAGGCCTTCGTGGGCCAGGAATTCGCGATAGGCATAGGAGGTAGTCGCAAAGCCGCCGGGCACGGTGACACCGGCATCGGCCAGATTGGAGATCATCTCACCGAGCGAGGCGTTCTTGCCGCCAACGCGATCAACATCGTTCATGCCGAGCTGATCGAAATCGACGACGTATTCGGATGTGGCTTGCTGTGACAAGGGAACCCCCTGGTACCAATGGATGGAAACGAATGACCGATGGAGGACGATGAACCGCCTTCCGTTCAGCAATGACGCCACCCTAACAAGCTCTCTCTAGTATTAGCCATTGGTCTAACCGGCTAGTCAGTGGAGGAGGACTACAACCCTGAGCCTGTTTCAGACGTTCTGTCGCCATCGTCGGCGAACATGTCGACAAGCCAGAAACGGCCGCTACAGGAATGTAGTCATGAGACGCTTTTGTAGAGAACGGGAACACGGGATTTCTCATATCGCGCCACTGGCCCTGTGCCGGATATTGCAAGCTCGACAGTGAACACCGACACTTGGGGTCTTCACGGGACAACAGCCTGAGCGGGCTGGTGTCTTCGATTCGTTCTTCACGAGTGCCCGTCATGACCCGAACCGCCTTCTTCATTTCCGATGGCACCGGCATCACCGCCGAGACACTGGGACGCAGTCTGCTCGCCCAGTTCGAGAATACCGACATCCGCATGGTGACCAAGCCCTACATCGATTCGGCCGAAAAGGCGACGGCACTGGTCAAGGCCATCGAGAGCGCGCATGCCAATGACGGCGAGCGCCCGATCATCATCGACACCATCGTCGACCAGAACATCCGTGACATCATCTCCGAATCCTCCGGCTTCAAGGTCGATATCTTCTCGACCTTCCTCAAGCCGCTGGAAGAGGAACTGGACACCCACTCGTCCTACAGCGTCGGCAAGACCCACTCCATCGGGCAGGACGACGTCTACATGAATCGCATCGATTCGGTGCATTTCGCCCTCGACAACGATGATGGCGCGCGCACGCATCAATACGACAAGGCCGACGTCATCCTCATCGGCGTCTCACGCTGCGGCAAGACCCCGACCTCGCTGTATCTGGCGCTGCAGTTCGGTATCCGCGCGGCCAACTACCCGCTGACCGAGGATGACCTGGACGAGTCCGGCACCCTCAAGATGCCCGCTTCACTGGCGCAATATCGTCACAAGCTGTTCGGGCTGACCATCGACCCGCGTCGTCTGGCCGCCATCCGTACCGAGCGTCGCCCCAACAGCCGCTACTGCTCGATCGACCAGTGTCTGCAGGAAGTCGAGCAGACCGAGGCACTCTTCCGCCGCTCCAAGGTGCCCTACATCGATACCACGCGCTTCTCGATCGAAGAGATCTCGACACGCATGATCGCCGAGACCGGCCTGGCACGCCGCTTCTCACCGCGCTGATCCCGACGCCAGATCATCACAAGTCGAACACAACAACACACGTCGACAACGACGACAGACATCGACCACAACAACACCGCTACTCACCCAGGAAATCCTCCCATGTTCAACACCAACCACTACTTCGACGGCCAGGTGGCCTCCATCGCCTTCCAGAGCGCAGACCTTCCTGCCACGGTCGGCGTGATGGCCATCGGCGAATTCGTGTTCGCCACCAGCCAACGCGAATACATGACCCTGATCAGCGGCGACATGCAGGTACTGCTGCCGGGCGCGGAAGAGTGGTATCAGCTCGCCGCCGGTGAAAGCTTCATCGTCGAAGCCAACCAGAGCTTCGAAGTGCGCACCACGGTCGAATCCGCCTACCTGTGCAAGTACGAAGACGCTTAAGGCACTGGAAAACAGCCGCCCAAGGCACTGGGCAACAGCCGCCTAACGCACTGAAAGCCAGACATGAAAAAGCCGCCGTACCCTCTCGGGTCACGGCGGCTTTTTCGTCACGACGACTGTCTCCCGCTACCAGTCTCAGGCGCGCTGCCTGAGGACCGAACGCAGCGCCAGATAACTGATGCCGCCCATCAACAGGTAACTTGTCGCTACCCCGGCAAAGATGCCGATCACGCCATACAAGGCGCCGCCCAGCCAGGCCAGTGGCACCAGCAAGGCGAACAGACGCACCAGCGAGAGCATCATCGCGCGGCGCGGCTTGTGCAGCGCATTGAGGCTGGAATTGGCGAGAATGATCACGCCCTGGGCCCCGAGGGCGGCGGGTATCAGCCACAGATAGGTGCTGACCAGTCCCGCGACCTCCTGGCTCTCGGCGAAGCGCGCCGCGATCCACTCACCGCCAAGCCCGAGCCCCAACCAGACCACCAGCTGCCAGACGAGAATGAAGGCCAGCACGCCGTGGATGGCCCGCCATACACGCTTCTGCTGCCCGGCACCGTCGTTCTGGCTGATGAAGGGCGACAGCGTCATGGACAGCGCCAGCACCAGAATCAGCGCCAGCGACTCGATGCGTGAGCCGATGCCGTACGCCGCCACCGCCGCGTGACCATGCTGACTGACGATACGTGTGACCAGCGCGGTGGCAATCGGCGTCATCACGCTGGTCATCGCGGCAGGCAGGCCAATCGCCCCGACCTCGCGCCATGACTTCACCAGCCGCGTCACGCTCAGGTGACGAAAATCGAGTCGCGCGCGCAGCAGTGGCAATGCCAGCAAGCCCAGCGTCATCGCCAGCCACGACAGCACCGTGGCCAGCGCCGCGCCCGCCACGCCCATGCCCTGCCAGTCACCGATGCCGAAGATCAGCAGCGGGTCGAGCAGCGCATTGAGCACCCCCGCCGCCGCCATCACCAGCGAGGGCACCAGCGTATTGCCCTCGGCGCGCAGCACGCTGCCCAGCACACGCGGCAGCAACACGAAGGGCGCGCCGAAATACCACACCTGCATGTAGTCACGAATATGCGGCATCAGGGTATCATCGGCCCCCAGCAGCCCGAACAGCGGCTCGATGCTGGCAAGCCCCAGCACCAGCATCACCAGCCCCAGCAGCAGCCCCAGCAGACTGGAATCCGTGGTGCGCGCCTTGACGGTCTCGAGCTCGCCTCGCCCCAGCCGGCGCCCCACCACCGCGGTGGTGCCGATGGACAGACCGATGGCGATGCTGATCACGCCGAAGGTGACCGGGAAGGTCATGGTCACCGCCGCCAGCTCCGGCGTGCCCAGCTGGGCGATGAACCAGGCATCCACCAGGTTGAACAGCATCATGGTGACGATGCCGCCGATCACCGGCCCCGTCATGCGCGCCAGCGTCGAGGCGATCGGGTCACGCACCAGATCGCGCGTGCCACGCCGAGACGAGGCACGTCTGGGGGTGGCAGGGGTATCAGGGTCAGACATACAGGCTCCGGACAGAAAACGACCCCGACCGGCGAGGCGCCAGCGGGGCCGAACAGTGTAAAGCATCAGCGTGTCAGGTGAGGGGCAACGCCGGATCGCGCCGAGCCTCCCCGCGCTGTATCAGTTGCCCTGCATGAAGGGCGAGACGACCTCTCCGCCCGCCTCACGCCAGGCCGCGAAGCCGCCCCCCAGATGGGCCACCGGCCCGAAGCCCATGTCCTTGAGCGACTTGGTGGCCAGCGCCGAGCGCAGCCCACCGGCGCAGAACAGCACATAGCGCCCTTCGCGTGCGAAGTCGGCGCGGTGATAGGGCGAGGCCGGGTCGACCCAGAACTCCAGCATGCCGCGCGGCGCGTGGATGGCGCCGGGGATGCGCCCTTCGCGCTCCAGCTCACGCACATCGCGGATGTCCACCAGCGTCAGCGGCGTGCCGCCGGTGCGGGCCTCTTCCAGCGCCTCGCGCAGCTCGCGGGGCGACAGGGTCTCGATCTCCGTCTCGGCGGCGGCCACCAGCTCACTGACCGGTCGAATCATGGGGTGCTCCTTGCAGATGATGTTGTCCTCGGGGTGCATGTCAGCGGCTGACTGCGTGACAGCTCACGCATCCGCCTCGCCACAGCGATAGAAGCGCTGGATGCTCGAGAAATCGAGACGCCCTGCGCCCTGGGCGGCATGCTGGACGAACAGATTACGCGCCTGGGAGCCCATTGGCACCGCCGATTTCGAGCCCAGCGCCATCTCCCAGGCAAGGCCAAGATCCTTGGTCATCAGATCGACCAGGAAACCGCCCTGATAATCATTGGAGGCCGGCGCGGCTTCCATCACGCCGGGCCAGGGATTGTAGACGTTGAGCGCCCAGTTGCCGCCGGATGACTGCTTCATCACCTCCGAGAGCACGGCCGGGTCCAGTCCGTTCTTGACCCCCAGCGCCAGCGCCTCGGCGGTGCCGCTCATCAGGATGCCCAGCAGCATGTTGTTGCAGATCTTGGCGACCTGACCGCTGCCGGCCGGGCCTGCATGGAACAGATTCTTGCCCATCACTTCCAGCAGCGGCACGGCACGCGCATAGCCGTCGGCCTCGCCGCCGACGATGAAGCTCAGCGTGCCGGCACGCGCACCACCGACCCCGCCGGACACAGGGGCATCCATGAAGGTGATGCCACGCTCGGCGGCGTGACGCGCGACCAGACGGGCGTCATCCGGCGCGATGGTCGAGGCGTCGATCACCAGCACCGAGGGGTCGAGCGTGGCCAGGAGGCCACCCGCACCGTCTTCCTTGTCACCCAGATAGAGCTTTCGCACGTGCTGACCGGCCGGCAGCATGCTGATCAACACCTCGACACCCTCGACGACCTCTCCGGGAGATGCCGCGCGGGTGGCGCCCGCCTCGACCAGTTCGTTCATGGCCGACTCGACCAGATCGAAGACCCTTACCGCATGGCCAGCCTTGACCAGATTGAGCGCCATGGGCCCGCCCATGTTGCCGAGTCCGATGAAACCGATGGATGTCATGGCAATGCTTCCTTGTGAACAGATTCTTGTTGTCATTGGCGTCCGGCGGCAAGTCTGCGCCTGCCGCCTGTACTGAAAAGCGCGCTCAGAGGTCCATCAGCGGATGCTCATCCTCTTCCCACAGCGGCGCGAAGAAGCCGTCGATGTATTCCTCGGAGACCTGGGCGATCGAGGCATAGGCCCACTGCGGCTGCTTGTCCTTGTCGATCAGCAGGGCGCGCACCCCTTCGGCAAGCTCGGTGCCCATGCAGCAGCGCACCGACAGGGTCAGCTCGTCGCGGAACGCCTCCGCCAGCGAGGAGTGGCGATGGCGTGCCAGCATGCGAAATACCAGATGCGGTGAACTGGGGCAGCCGGCCAGCAGGCGCTCGCGATTGGCGTTCAACCACGCATTGCAGTCACTGCGTGCCTGGGGGTCATCGATGATTCGCTGGCAGGCCTTCAGCACTTCGCGCCCGGCGACCAGCTGCTGAAGGTGATCGAAGAGCGGCAGCACCTGCCCCGGCGGTGCCAGCTCACGACGCTCGAACTCGCTCAGCACCTGGCTCAGATGACGCGACGGGTGACGGCCGAATTCACCCTCGCACAACGCCTGCTTGAGCGCCTCGCGCTGCTCATCGGGAATCAGGCGTGTCGCAAGGCCAAGATCCAGCGCATCGCGGGCATTCAGCTGCGCACCGGTCGCGCCGAGATATTCTCCGATGCCACGCGGCAGTCGATTGAGCAGCCAGCTGGCACCGACATCCGGGTACAGACCGATGCTGACTTCCGGCATCGCCAGTCGTGAACTCTCGGTGACCACGCGCTCACAGCCGCCGGCGAACAGCCCCATGCCGCCGCCCATCACGATGCCGCCGCCCCACACCAGCAGCGGCTTGGGGAAGGTATGCAGGCGGTGATCGAGCCGGTATTCGGCGGTGAAGTAGCGGGTGGCGAAGAAATCATCCAGTGCCTCGAGGGGGTCTGCGCCTTCGCTCGCAGGCGCCGTGGTCATCGCCTGATAGAGCGCCACGATATCGCCACCGGCACACAGCGCACGCTCGCCGGCGCCTTCCAGCCACACCATGGCGATGCTGCTGTCCAGCTCCCAGGCATCCAGCTGTGCCTCGATGCGCTCGATCATGGCCAGCGACAGCGCATTCAGCGAACGCGGCGCGTTCAGGCGCATGATTCCCAACTGCTTGCCGTCACGGGCGCTACGCGTCTCGAACACCACGGGCGCCTCGACATCGGTCGCGGCCTTGGCGGTGACACCTTCTATCTGGCTCATGAGCGCCCTCCTCCCTTCACCTCTTCCTGACGCGAGACCCATTGCGGGGCGCGCTTCTCGAGGAAGGCGCTCACGCCTTCCTTCTGGTTGGGGTCATCGAACAGCTCGACGAACAGCTCGCGCTCCATGCGCAGGCCATCGCTCATGCCGCGATGGCGCGACGACATGATCAACGCCTTGCAGCGTGCCACGGCGCTCGGGCTCTGGTTGGCGACGCTCTCGGCGATCGCCAGCGCGCGCTCGAAGCTCTGGCCGGTCTCGACCACCTCTTCCGCCAGCCCGATGCGACCGGCGGTCTCGGCATCCACCTGTTCACCACACAGGATCATGCGCTTGGCCCAGCCTTCGCCGACCAGCCACGGCAGGTGCTGGGTGCCGCCCGCACAAGGCAATAGCCCCACCTTGGCCTCCGGCAGTGCCAACCTGGCCTGCCGCTCGACGATACGCATGTCACAGGCCAGCGCGCACTCGAGCCCGCCGCCCATCGCGTAGCCATTGACGGCGGCGATCGTCACGCCCGGGAAATTGGCCAGCCGCTCGAAGGCCAGCCCGAAGCGACGCGCCATGGTGGCGGCGACGCCCTTGTCACCATCGGCGAAGGTCTTGAGGTCGGCGCCGGCGGAGAAGAACTTGTCGCCCTCACCGGTGATCACCACCGCACTCACGCTGCCATCGCCCTCCAGCTCGTCGAGCAGCTGCTCCAGCTCGATCAAGGACGCTTCCGTCCAGGTGTTGGCCGGCGGGTTGTTGATGGTGACCCGGGCGATATGACGATCCTTCTCGAGAACGAGGCATGGCCCTTGACTGGATGACATCATGTAACTCCCTGAAAGATGGTAACCAATGACGAATTGAAGTGGAGGCAGCGTTACGCCAGCGACTCGATCATGCCCGGCGTCAGAAGACGGCGCGCGATGATCAGACGCATGATCTCGTTGGTGCCTTCCAGAATCTGGTGCACACGGGTGTCACGCACCAGCCGCTCCAACGGGTACTCGCGGATATAACCGTAGCCGCCATGCAGCTGAAGTGCCTGATTGCAGACCTCGAAGCCCATGTCGGTGGCGAAGCGCTTGGCCATCGCACAGTGGGCGCTGGCCTCGGCGTCGCCCTCATCGAGCTTGAAGGCCGCCAGCCGCACCAGGGTGCGCGCCGCGGTCAGCTCAGTGGCCATGTCGGCCAGCTTGAACTGCAGGGCCTGGAACTGGGCCAGCTCACGTCCGAACTGCTTGCGCTCGCCGAGATAATCCCGCGACAGCTCCAGCGCCTTCTGGGCCGCACCCAGTGAGCAGGTGGCGATGTTGATGCGACCGCCATCCAACGCCTTCATCGCGAAGCGGAAGCCCTCGCCCTCCTCGCCCAGACGATTGGCCGCCGCAACCCGCACGCGATCGAAACTCACCAGCCGGGTCGGCTGGCTGTTCCAGCCCATCTTGTCTTCCTTCTTGCCGTAGCTGATGCCCTCGGCGTCGGCCGGCACCACGAAGGCCGAGATACCCGCCGCGCCGCTGTCCGGCTCGCCGGTGCGCGCCATCACCACCAGCACGTCCGTGGCGCCGGCACCGGAGATGAACATCTTGGAGCCACTCAGATAGTAGTCATCGCCCTCGCGCTCGGCGCGGGTGCGCAGGCTGGCGGCGTCACTGCCGCTGCCCGGCTCGGTCAGGCAGTAGGAGCCGAGCTTGTCGCCTGCCACCATCGCCGGCACCCACTGCTCGCGGCAGCTGTCCGTGGCGAAACTGGCGATCATCCAGCCCACCATGTTGTGGATGGTGATGTAGGCGGTGGTCGAGATGCAGCCGGTCGCCAGCTGCTCGAGAATGATGGAGCTGTCGAGGCGTGGCAGGCCAAGGCCGCCGTGCTCCTCGGGGACGTAAAGCCCCATGAAGCCGGCCTCGCCTGCCTTGCGAAGTGTCTCGATGGGGAAGTGGGCCGTGGCGTCCCACTCGGCGGCATGCGGGGCAAGCTCGGCATCCGCGAAGGCACGCGCCCCCTCCTGGAGGGCACGCTGGTCATCGGTCAGCGAAAAGTTCATGCAGCTGCCTCCTGTTGTCCTTGTTCTGTCGGCCCGGGTCTATCGCCCGGGCCTGTCCAAGCGGCTCAGCGCATCTGAGGAGCCATCAGCGCATTTGAAGAGCCATCAGCGCATCTGGATCGAGAAGTTGGGCTGATTGCCCTCGGCCGGCGCATCGTCGAACCAGCGCGCCGTCACCGTCTTGGTCTCGGTATAGAAGCGCACCGCCTGCTTGCCATAGGCATGCAGATCACCGAAGAAGCTGCCGCGCCAGCCGGTGAAGGAGAAGAACGGCAGCGGCACCGGAATCGGCACGTTGATGCCGACCTGACCGACCGCGATCTCGTTCTGGAAGCGCCGTGCCGCGCCGCCGGAGCGCGTGAAGATGGAGGTGCCGTTGCCGTAGGGGTTGTTGTTGATCAGCTCGATGGCCTCGGACAGATCCGCCGCCTCCATGCAGCACAGCACTGGCCCGAAGATTTCCTCGCGATAGAGCACCATCTCCGGCGTCACCCTGGAGAACAGACACGGCCCCAGCCAGTTGCCATCGGGATAGCCCGCCACCGAGACGCCGCGACCATCCAGCAGCAGCTCGGCACCTTCCTGCTCGCCCTGCTGGATCCAGCCAGTCACGCGCTCCAGCGCCTGCGGCGAGATCAGCGGCCCGTAGCTGGCGTCCTTGTCATCCCAGGCGCCCGGGCGCACCTCGGCCAGCGCATCACGCACCCGCTCGATCAAGGCCTTCGAATCACCGACGAAGACCGCCACCGAGATCGCCATGCAACGCTGACCCGCCGCGCCGACACTGGCACCGACCAGCGCGTTGACGACCTGGTCCGCCGGAGCATCCGGCATGATCACCATGTGATTCTTGGCGCCGGCGAAGCACTGGGCGCGCTTGAGGTTGTCGGTGGCGGTGCGATAGATGTGCTGACCCACCGGTACCGAGCCGACGAAGCTGACGGTGCGCGGAATCTCGTGGGCGAGCAGGTGATTGACCTGATCGCGCCCGCCCTGCACCACGGTCAGGATGCCCTCGGGGGCACCTGCTTCCATGAACAGCTCCGCCAGGCGCAGCGTGGTCAGCGGCACCTGCTCGGACGGCTTGAGCACGAAGGCATTGCCACAGGCGATGGACAGCGGGAACATCCACAGCGGTATCATGGCGGGGAAGTTGAACGGCGTGATTCCCAGGCAGACCCCCAGCGACTGGGTCACGGAATAGCTGTCGATGCCGGTGGCGACGTTCTCCACAGTCTCGCCCATCAGCAGACTCGGAATGTTGGCGGCGTGCTCGACCACCTCGATGCCGCGCCACACATCGCCCTTGGCGTCCTCGAAGGTCTTGCCCAGCTCGTGGGAGATGATCTCGGCCAGCTCGTCATGATGCTGCTTGAGCAGATGCTGATAGCTGAGCATCAGGCGGGCACGGGTCGGCACCGGCGTATTGCGCCAGCGCTGGAAGGCCTGCTCGGCGTGGTCCAGCGCTTCATCCAGCTCACTCAGCGGTGACAGGGGCACGCGGGCGATCTCGCCGTTGGTGGCCGGGTTGGTGACGCTCAGGTGCTGATCGGCGCGACTTTCGACAAACTGACCATTGATCAGCTGAGGCAACACCAGCGGCGCGCTGTCACCGGCGACCACGGCGCGCAGGCGTGACAGCAGATCCAGTGAACCGGTAGAGGGCGCGGCAGTAGAGGGCGTGAGAGACGTCGAAGACATGGCGTGGCATTCCTGTGGCTGTTGTTATTGGGAGGAAGACAGTGTGTCAACAGAGCCGAAGTCGTCAGGCGAGCCGCCTTGCAGAGCTTAAGACGTTCTGCAGAACCAGGCCGTCCTGCAGAAAACGGCAAGCCGAGACTGTGATCTGATTCAACCTAGCATCTGCTTGGTTGGCTGCAAATACTATTACCCTTTACGTTAACGTAAACAATGCTAGTCTGTAGAAAATTCACGGCCAGACGCCGCTGGCACCCACTGCGCCAAGGAGCATTCCCCTCTCCTTGGCGCGCACAGCATCCGGAGCGGCAGCGCCCATGACAGATACGATGATGACCCCAAGTCCTGACCCCAAATCCCGGGCAACGCCTGATGGCACGACGCACGATACCGGCGTGGAGTCCCTGCTGAGCACCACCAGCACCAGCGACGCCATCCGTCCGACCCAGTGCACCTGGAGCATCGGCGAGCTGGCACGCCATTTCGACGTGACCACGCGCACCATCCGCTTCTACGAGCAGGAAGGTCTGCTGCACCCGGAGCGGCGCGGTCAGACGCGCGTCTATCGCGACAAGGACCGCGTGCGTCTCAAGCTGACCCTGCGCGGCAAGCGACTGGGCTTCTCGCTGGCCGAGATTCGTGAAGTGGTCGACCTCTACGACGCCGCCGACGGCGGTGGCGAGAAGCAGCTCACCCGCCTGCTTGGCATCCTGAGCGAAAAGCGTGAGGGCCTTGAGCGACAGCTGCGCGATCTCACCGCCATGCAGCGCGAGCTGGATGACGTCGAGACACGTGCCCGCGAAGCCCTCGCCCGCCTGGCCGGCGACAGCGAGAGCTGATTGGAATCAACAACGCCAGAACCCACTCGCGCCAGCAGCAGCTATATAACTGCCGGCTACACAAGTGACAGCGACTAGACTGACTGTAGATAACTGTCTGTCGAAAACTGACCAGCGCCTCGCGAGTGCGGGCGACAGCAGACTGCCGGAGAGCAGCGCGTCGCCCGCTGATCACGCGACTCATGACAAGACGACAGCACGACCAGACGACAAAAACGAAAAGAACGAAAAGAACGACAACACTGCGTCACCGCCTCCCTGAGGCGGCTCCCCCTGACAAGCCTTGCCTCACCAATAACAACCAAGGACACAGGAAAGCACCATGTCACAGGACGCCATCGCCACACGCCAGCCTGCCAGCGAAATGGCACACGCAAGCCAATCAGCCAGCTATCTCAGCGCTACCTCCGACACGCCACTGATGGGAGAAACCATCGGGGATTGCCTCGACCGCATCTGCGCGCGCTGGCCCGAGCGCGATGCCCTGATCAGTCGCCATCAGGGACTGCGCTACACCTGGGCCGAACTGCACGCAGAGGTCGAGCGCGTGGCGCGCGGCCTGCTGGCGATGGGCATCGAGCGTGGCGACCGCGTCGGCATCTGGGCGCCCAATCGCGCCGAATGGACGCTGATCCAGTACGCCACCGCCAAGATCGGCGTGGTGCTGGTCAATCTCAACCCGAGTTACCGCGGCCATGAACTGGCCTACGCCCTCAAGCAATCCGGCGCGGCGACGCTGATCTTCCAGTCCCGCTTCAAGGCGTCCGACTATGTGGCGATCCTCGAGGAGCTGTTCCCTGAGGCCAGGGAGGCTCGCGGCCGTGATGGCATTCACAATGGCGCGCTGCCGGACCTCAGGCGCCTGATCTGCTTCGAGGCCGAGGATGCCCTGCCCGGCATGCTCAACTGGCAGGATGTGCTCAGCGGTGCCGATAGCGTCCCCGTCGAGACACTCGGCGAGCTGCAGGCCAGTCTGACCTTCGATGACCCGATCAACATCCAGTACACCTCCGGCACCACCGGCGCCCCCAAGGGCGCGACCCTCTCGCATCACAACATCCTCAACAACGGCTTCTTCGTCGCCGAGCGCATGAATCTCAGCGAGCACGACAAGCTGGTGATGCCGGTGCCGCTCTATCACTGCTTCGGCATGGTGATGGGCAATCTGGGCTGCCTGACCCACGGCGCCGCCATCGTCTATCCGGAAGCGGGCTTCGATCCGCTGGCCACCCTGCAGGCGGTCAGCGAGGAGAGCGCCACCGCGATGTTCGGCGTGCCGACGATGTTCATCGCCGAGCTCGAACACCCGCGCTTCGCCGAATTCGACCTCACCAGCCTGCGCACCGGTACCATGGCCGGCTCCATCTGCCCCATCGAGGTGATGCGCCAGGTCATCGAGCGCATGCACATGCGCGAGGTCACCATTGCCTACGGCATGACCGAGACCAGTCCGGTCAGCCTGCAGACCACGCGTGAGGCGCCGCTGGACAAGCGTGTCTCCACCGTCGGCACCCTGCACCCGCATCTGGAGCTCAAGATCATCGACCCTGACAGCGGGCGCGTGGTGCCAGTCGGCGAGAAGGGCGAGCTGTGCACGCGGGGCTACAGCGTGATGCTGGGCTACTGGAACAACCCGGAGGCCACCGCCAAGGCCATCGATGCCGGCCGCTGGATGCATACCGGCGACCTCGCTACGCTGGATGAAGACGGCTACGTGACGATCGTGGGACGTATCAAGGACATGATCATCCGCGGTGGCGAGAACATCTATCCGCGCGAGATCGAGGACTTCCTCTATACCCACACTGCGGTGTCGGACGTGCAGGTGATCGGCGTGCCCGATGAGCGGTATGGCGAGGAAGTGATGGCATGGGTCAAGCTCAAGGAAGGCGAGCAGCTCGATGAACCGGCGCTCAAGGCGTTCTGCCAGGGACGTATCGCTCACTTCAAGGTGCCGCGCTACATCAAGTTCGTGGAGGAATTCCCGATGACCGTGACCGGCAAGATCCAGAAGTTCAAGATGCGCGAGGCCGCGACGCAAGAACTGGGCCTGGCCAGGTGAGCACCTCACGTGAGGAGGAGGATGACGCCCCCGCCACACGCCACCTGAGCAGCGCTCGTCAGCAGGTCGCCCACTATGCGGCGAGTCACCATCATGCGGCCCTCGACGAGGCGCTCGAGACGCTGATCGATGCCCACCCGAGCGGCGCACTGCCGATCATGGCACTGGCCGGGCTGGACCAACTGCATCTGGGTGGCGTGACAGGCACCCGCGAGCTGCTGGCCCTCGCCCGGCTGGAACCCCAGTCGCGGGGACTGGCGATGCTCGAACTCGGCGCCGGCCTCGGCGGGCTGGCACGGCATATTGCCAGCCAGTCGCGTGACACCGGCGCGGACCACCACATCACCACGCTGGATCTCTCGAGCAGCCTCTGCGAGCTGGCGATCGCCCTCAACCGGGCCACCGGACTGCGCGAGTCGATTCGCGTGCTGGAGGGCGACGCCTGCTACCCCGAGCTGCATCCGGCACTGTCGGGCCGCCGCTTTGATCGCCTCTTCAGCCAGCACCTGCTGGTGCATCTGAGCGACAAGGTCAGCACGCTCACCCAGTGGCATGACTGTCTCGAGCAGGATGGCTATCTCCTGCTGCACGAGCCGGTGCTCAGCGTGCAGGCGCAGGCGTTTGGCGAGCGCCCTGCCCTGCCACTCCCCTGGGCGCTGTCACCGCGTGGCGATCAGCTGGCCAGTTGCGAGGAGTTGCATGAGGCGATGGCCAGCAGTGGCTTCGAGGTCGATGCCCATGTCGAACTGACTGATCAGGTGCTGAGCTGGCAGGCGCGGCGTATGCGCGAGAGCACCAGCGAGCAGCCCGGTGCCTACCGTGATGATGCGCCTGCGCCCTCGCCGGCCATGCTGGCCGCCCGCGGCCTGACGCCGGAACTGGTGTTCGGCCCGGCCTTTTCCCAGATGCAACGCAACCTGATGCTGGCCCTGGAAGCCGGCTGGCTGGAGGTTCACCTGTGGCGCCTGCGCAAGCGTCCTGCTCGGCAGTGAAGGGCGCGATGAATCAGTAGAACTCACCGCAGGGATGCGGCGAGGAAAAAATTAGGAAACAGCGCTCGCAAATGACTGGCATCCGCCTGCCTCAACCGTTATTCTTGCCAGTACAGTCCCGTTCGGGGGATAAGCCGTTCGTTACCCGTCAGCATGTGAGGGTAATGTGCCCGACATGATGACCGCATTGCTTCGTGTTTCATCGATACCCACGAGTCAGTGCAACGTTTCCCGATGCTCGCGCAACGTTTCTCCGGGAATCTGTTCATCAAGGGCGTGATCTGATCAATCACTCCCAACAGCATCAAAGATTCCCTCACGGGAAAACCGAAAGGGCCTCCACTTGGAGGCCCTTTTTTTTGTCTGCACGCTTCGATCCAGTCGCTCAGGTCTGCACGTTCAGATCTAGACGCTCTGGCCTGCAGGCGTCGAGCTGAAAGCTCCGCTGCGGCGCATCACGACTGCCAGCCGGCCAGCACCTCGAGGTGATCACGACGCGCCTGACCCGGCGTCACGGCCGCCAGTCGCACCCGGGTGCCCGGCACACATTGCCCGAGCTGTGCACAGGCCAGTGGCGTCAGCGCGCCAAGGCGCGGGTAGCCGCCGATGGTCTGGCGATCATTGAGCAATACGATGGGCTGGCCATCGGCCGGCACCTGCACGGCGCCCAGCGGAATGCCCTCGGACACCATGCCCGCTCCTTCACGCTCGAGACGCGGGCCGGTCAGGCGCACGCCCATGCGATCGGCGCGCCCATCCACCGCCCATTCGCTGTTGAAGGCGCGATAGAGGCTGTCGCCACTGAACTCGGCGATCTGCGCCCCCACGACCAGCGGCAACTCCAGCGCCTCGCCTTCCCTGGCGGCCAGCGACTGCTGCCATGCCTGTGCCGAGGCCGGCAGCTCGCGCAGCGACAGCTCATTGCTGGCAGCCGTCAGCACATCACCGCTGGCCAGTGCCCGCCCTTCGCCATCCAGCCCGCCGAGGCCGTCGCGCACCGTGCTGGCGGCACTGCCCAGCACCGGGGCGACATCCAGGCCACCGGGGAAGGCCAGATAGGCGCGCAGGCCAGCAACGGGACGCTCGAACTTGAGCTGCTGCCCGCTGGTCACCTCGAAGGCCTGACCGGGCGCGAGCGCCTCGCCGTCGAGAGTTGCGGCCAGGTCCGCGCCGCACAGCGCCAGGGTGCCGGCCTGTTCGACCTTGAGCAGCAAGCCGCCGCCCATGGTGATCTCGAGTCCCGGCGCATCATGGGCGTTGCCCAGCAGCCAGTTGGCCCAGCCCAGCGACACCCAGTCCGCCGCGCCGCCCTGGGTCACGCCCAGATGACGCACGCCCAGACGGCCAGCGTCCTGCACCAGTGCCAGGGCTCCACTGCGCTCGACGCGCAGCGTCGTCTTCGTCTTCACGTCGCTCATGCGCGCTCCTCCAGCGGGGTGACATCGCCGCCCAGGCGAACGAATTCATCTCGGCTCACGGAGACAAAGCGCACGCGATCACCGGGCATGAAACGACTGGACGGTTCACCGGCCTCGTTGCGCCCGAACAGCGTGATGGGCGTACGGCCCAGAATGTTCCAGCCGCCGGGTGAACGGGACGGGTAGATGGCGGCCTGACGGTCGGCGATGCCGACGCTGCCGGGGGCGATCTTCTGGCGCGGCGTCTTGAGGCGCGGTGTGGTCAGCGCCTCTTCCAGCACGCCCATGAAGGCGAAACCGGGCGCGAAGCCGAGGGCGAACACGCAGTAGTCATGCGCCCCGTGACGCTCGATCAGCGCCTCGACGCTGATGCCCAGCCGCGCGGCGATCGGCGCCAGCTCCGGCCCGACACTGTCGTCATACCAGACGGGCACTTCATGCAGCTGGCCCTGCTGGCCACTGCCCGGCGCGAGATCCGCCAGCGCGGCCTGAATGCGGGCACGCGCCTCGCCTTCTTCCAGCGCGGCCACATCGTAGTGCAGCAGCAGCGTGGTGTAGGACGGCACCAGATCGACCAGCGCCGCGCCGAAGGCCTCACGCAGCGCACTGTCGGCGGCCAGCACCCAGGCCATGTTGGATTCCTCGATGCGATCGAACAGCCGGATGATCAGCGAGTCCATGCCGACGGTCTCGAGGCGCAGTTGCGGTGACGTGCCACGGCCGTGGCTGTCAGCCCCCGCCATCAGGCACCCGCCAACGTATCGAAGGCTTCACGGATGGCACGCACCGCGGCCACGGACTCGGCGTTGTCACCGTGCACGCACAGCGTATCGGCGGACAGCACCAGGTCACCGCCGCTGCTGTCGGTCAGTGCTTCACCACGCGCCAATGTCACGGACTGGGCGATGATCACCTCGCTGTCGTGATGCACGGCACCCGGCTCACGACGCGACACCAGGTGGCCGCGTGAGTCGTAGGCGCGGTCGGCGAAGGCCTCGAACCACAGCGTGATGCCCATCTCGTCGGCCAGCGCCTGCATCGGCGCGGGGTTGGCGGTCGCCATCACCATCAGCGGCAGGCTGGCGTCATAGCGCACCACGGCCTGCATGACGGCGCGCAGCAGCGTCGGGTCGGCGGCCATGTCGTTGTAGAGCGCGCCATGCGGCTTCACGTACTGGACGCGAGTGCCCTCGGCGCGACAGATACCATCGAGCGCGCCGATCTGGTAGAGCAGCATGTCCTCGACCTCGGCAGGCGAACACGCCATCGAGCGACGGCCGAAGCCTTGCAGGTCCGGATAGGCCGGGTGCGCACCGATGCGCACGTCATGCTTGACCGCCAGACGCACGGTGCGGCGCATGATGCTGGGGTCGGAGGCGTGGAAACCACAGGCGATATTGGCGCAGTCGACGAAGGGCATGACCTCTTCATCCAGGCCGATCTTCCAGTTGCCGAAGCTTTCGCCCATATCGCAGTTGAGCAGGGGAAGGGAGGGAGCAGAGCGGGACATAGCGGAACCTCACAGGTCAGATCTTGTGTGTTGTTATGCCTCCACTCTATGTAAGGGGCCGCCTTGGTATCCAATCGTATTTTATGATTCGTCATATCGGTGAAATCTTTCATCATCTTGCGCCATGAAAGCACCGGCCGTGTATCGCTTGCCCGACAGAGCGCGTCATGCTTCTGTCTTGGGCGAGCCGAGCGGTGATTTCAGGGCCTGTCACCCCGCCCACCGCTGGTCTGAAGTCATTCTTTGCTCAGCCGAATCCCCAACAACAACAGGAGTTTCACCATGGCCGTCAGCGACCCGTTTCACCTCGCCATCCAGGTCCGCGATATCGCCGAGGCACGCCGCTTCTATGGCGAGTTTCTGGGCTGCCCCGAGGGCCGCTCGTCCGACAGCTGGGTCGATTTCGACCTCTATGGCCACCAGTTCGTCTGCCACCTGAACCCGGCGCTGGCCGACCCGGCAAGCGCCGTCGCTCAGCACCGCAATCCGGTCGATGGCCATGGCGTGCCGGTGCCGCACTTCGGCGTGGTACTGGAGATGGACGCCTGGCAGGCACTGGCGGATCGCCTCATCGCCGAGGGCGTCACCTTCGAGATCGAGCCCCATATCCGCTTCAAGGGCGAACCCGGCGAACAGGCAACGATGTTCTTCCTCGACCCCACCGGCAATGCACTGGAATTCAAGGCCTTCAAGGACCGCGAGAGCCAGCTGTTTCGCAAATGACGTAAGCGACCCGCGCAAGCGGGAGAGCTCGCGCCCGGCCTGACGCGGGCCATGCCCCGTGATGAAAGCTGACGCCCCGCGCCGCATGCGGCAAGATGGGCGGTCTTCACGATTCATCACGGGGCATCTGCCATGTTCGACTTCAAGGAACTCGAGGCCTTCGTCTGGGTGGTCCGGCTTGGCTCGTTCCGCAAGGGCGCGACCAAGCTTCACCTGACCCAGCCCTCCATCTCGGACCGCATCAACCGCCTGGAAGCCACCGTCGGCGAATCCCTGCTGGAACGCGCCACCCGCCCCATCCAGCCCACCCTGCGCGGGCGAGAGTTCTTCGCCCACGCCGAGCGCCTGCTCAGTGGCCGCGACGAAGCCATGCGCCTGTTTCAGGAAGAAGGCGCCTTCTCAGGCACCCTGCGTCTGGGCGTGATCGAGACCATCGCCAACAGCTGGTTCCCCGCCTTCATGCGCCAGCTGGCCGAACGCTATCCCAAGCTGACGCTGGAAATGACCGTCGATATCTCGCCCTCCCTGCATCAGCGTCTGGCCGACAATGATCTCGACATGCTGTTCGCGATGGACAGCGCCGCCATGGGGCCCTACGCCACCCAGACCCCGCTGTGCACCTTCGAGATGGGCATGTTCGCCTCGCCGACCCTCGCCGGGCAGCTGGCCGAGGATGGCGAGCGCTTCGCCTCCACGCCATTCATCTCCTTCAGCAAGCAGGCGCGCCCCTATACCGAGCTGGTCAGCTATCTGTCGGAACAGGGCATCACCCAGCCCAAGGTGCACTGCACCAGCACCCTGATGACCATCCTGCGCATGAGCAGCGAAGGGCTCGGCATCGGCGTACTGCCGGTCGCCACGGTGGAAGATGTCATCAGCCACGGCGAACTGGTGCGCCTGCCACTGAAGACCCCATTGCCGCCAATGGTCTATGAAGCCATCTGGCGCAATGCCAACTATCCCGATTTCTGCGCCAGCGTGGCACGCCTCGGCCGCCAGTGTGCCGAGACCTACTCGCAGCAACACGCGCATTCCGATCCCTGACCAGGCCGCCTGCCATGCGCTGAGTCAGGGTTGATCGCGCCCTGCCCTGCATCAGATCAGCGTCAGACCAAGGTCTAACAATATCGTCAAAGGCTTTCATGCGACGACACTATGAAAGATTTCATCGATACTACGCATCAGAATTAACGATTGGACGGGATGGCCCGTCGCTTGAAGAATGAAATTGTCTGCCGACAACATTCAATAATAATGAGGAACAAGACATGCGTAAGCCCAACGATTCCCTCACTCGCAAGACCCCGACAGTCAAGTCCTTCGCCTGGCTGGCGACAGTGGGTGCCCTGGCCTTCAGTGGCTCGGCACTCGCGGCACAGTGGAACCTCGCCACTCCGTATGGCGATGCCAGCTTCCACACCAAGAACACCAAGCAGTTCGCCGAGGACGTCACCGAGGCCACCGATGGCGAGCTGACCGTGACCGTGCACAGCGGCGGTTCCCTGATCTCCCACGGCGAGATCAAGCCTTCCGTGCGTCGCGGCACCGTCCAGGCCGGTGAGATCTTCCTGTCGATTCTCTCCAACGAATCGCCGGTCTACGAGCTGGACACCCTGCCGGGCGTCGCCTCCAGCTACGAAGAAGCCTTCGCCCTCTGGCAGGCCTCCAAGCCGGACATCACCGAGCTGTTCGCCAAGGAAGGCCTGATGCCGCTGTACGCGGTCGCCTGGCCGGCCCAGGGCATCTACACCGACTTCGATCTGACCGACGTCTCCCAGCTCAAGGGGCTGCGTATCCGCGCGCCCAACATCAACACCCAGCGCTTCGTCGAGAACGTCGGCGGCAAGCCCACCGAGACCGAAGAAGCCGACATCCCCACCGCCTTCAGCACCGGCCGTGTCGACGCGATGATCACCTCCAGCTCCACCGGCAAGTCCATGTCGGCCTGGGATTACGTCAAGCACTACAACGACGCCAAGCTGTGGCTGCCGAAGAACATCGTCTTCGTCAACAAGCGTGCCTTCGATCGTCTCGACGAGAGCACCCAGCAAGCCGTGCTCGATGCCGCCAAGGCCGCCGAGACCCGCGGCTGGGAAGCCAGCAAGGCCGATGCCGACGAGAGCGCCAAGGTGCTGACCGAGAATGGCTTCACCATCAGCGAGCCTGACGCCAAGCTGGCAGAAGACCTCAAGGCCGCCGGTGACAAGCTGTTCCAGGACTGGAAGTCGCGTGCCGGTGAAGAAGGCCAGCAGCTGCTCGAGCGCTACCGCGCAGACCTGGACACCTGAGATTCGCTCGCAAGCCCGACTGCCCGGCCCTGAATGCTGGACATGCGGCCGAGCGCATCGACCGTGCACTGCCTGAGCAACGTCTGAGCATTGCCTGAGCGCTGCAGATGTCCTGACTGACCCCAGCTGCAGCGTTGCTATCCCGCCACGCGATATGCCACTCGAGACTCCGACACCTGCCGTCCGCCGGCAGGTGACCCACGGACAAGCCTGTGCGCAGCATCGCGTGGCCACCCTCACCTTCCCTGTGAGCGCCCGTCATGACCTATTTCTTCGACAGACTCTATCGCCTCGGTGCGTGGGGTGCGGCGGCCTGCATGCTGCTGATCTGCACCCTCGTCAGCCTGCAAGTCTTCCTGCGCCTGATCGACGCCATCATGGTGATGTTCGGCGCCGAGCGTCTCGGCTTCGAAATCTCCGGCGTGTCGGAAATGGCTGCCTTCCTGCTGGTCGGTGCCACCTTCCTGAGCCTCGCCTACACCTTCACGCATCACGCTCACATCCGCGTGACGCTGGTCATCAATCGCCTGCCGGCCGCCGTGCGCGTGTGGATCGAAAGCCTCGCGCTGCTGATCGCACTCGGCCTGAGCGTGTTGATCACCCATGAACTGGTACTGCTGGTCGGCGAGAGCCTCGAGTACCACGACATCTCCTCCGGCCTGCTGGCGCTGCCGCTGTGGATTCCGCAGAGCGTGCTGGTCGCCGGTACCGGCCTGCTGTGCCTGGCGATTCTCGAGACCCTGATCGCCACGCTGCGCACCGCCTTCACCGCGCCCTCAAGCTACGTGGCGCCCGAGCCCGAAGACGGAGCCGAATGACATGCTGACACTCATCCTCGTCACTCTGCTGGCCCTCGCCTTGCTGCTCGGCAGCGGCGTGTGGGTCGCCTTCTCGCTGATCGGCACCGGCTGGATCGTGCTGACCTTCTTCTCCACCTTCGAGACCGGCCCGATCCTGGCCTCCGATTTCTGGGGCGCCAGCTACGGCTGGGACCTGACCGCCCTGCCGATGTTCGTGTGGATGGGCGAGATCCTGTTCCGCTCCGGGCTGGCCGACAACATGTTCCGCGCGCTGGCACCGTGGCTCAATCGCCTGCCGGGACGCCTGCTGCACTCCAACATCATCGGCAGCGGTCTGTTCGCCGCCGTGTGCGGCTCCTCCGCCGCCACCTGTGCCACCGTCGGCAAGATGACGCTGCCGGAGCTTGAACGTCGCGGCTACGACAGCAATCTGGCCATCGGCACCCTCGCCAGCGCCTCGACCCTCGGCCTGCTGATTCCGCCGTCGATCATGATGATCGTCTATGGCGTGGTCACCGAGCAGTCCATCTCGCGTCTGTTCATCGCCGGTGTCCTGCCGGGCATGCTGCTGCTGGCCCTGTTCATGGGCTACCTGGCGATCTGGTCGAAGGTCGTCGGAGAGCCGCAGGGCCGCGCCGGCCATGACGAGCCGCACATGGGCTTCATGGCCAAGCTGCGCAACAGCGCCCAGCTGATTCCGCTGCTGGCACTGATCGGCGGCATCCTCGGCAGCATCTACGGTGGCCTGGCGTCACCCACCGAAGCGGCCGCGGTCGGCGTGGTACTGTCGCTGATCATCGCGCGCCTCAACGGCCACATGACCGCCGCCACCTTCAAGGAATCGCTGTTCGCGGCGCTGCGCACCTCGTGCATGATCGCCTTCATCATCGCCGGTGCCTCCTTCCTGTCCTCGGCGATGAGCTTCACCCAGATTCCGATGCAGCTGGCCGAAGGCATCGCTACCCTGGGTCTGTCGCCGACCATGCTGCTGGTGGTACTGACGCTGTTCCTGCTGATCCTGGGCTGCTTCCTCGACGGCATCTCGCTGATCCTGCTGGTGACCTCCATCATCATGCCGGTCATCGAAGCCGCCGGTTTCGACCTGATCTGGTTCGGTATCTACCTGATCATCGTGGTCGAGATGTCGCAGATCACCCCGCCGGTCGGCTTCAACCTGTTCGTGATCCAGAGCCTGACCGGCAAGGACATCATCACCATCACCAAGGCGACGCTGCCGTTCTTCCTGCTGATGATCTTCTCCATCGTGCTGATGCACGTCTTCCCGGAGATCGTGCTCTATCTTCCGCAGGCCATGAACAACTGATCATCTGACCCCGATGCCATGGATGGCAGCTGGTAGCGCTTCCAGACTCAGGAACCGCAGCTGTCGGCACCTCTATCGGTCGACCCTTGCCTCAAGGGCGCCGAGCGTCACGGCAGACATACGGTGACGTGCTTGCAGACCTCCCCTCGGGGAGGTCTTTTTTATGCCACCTGCTCGGCGCTCGCCGCTCGCCGCTCGCAGAGCACTGCGACTGAAAGCATCGCGACTGACAGCACCGTCCTCGCACACACGGCCTTGCCACACACAGCTCAGATCGGCACACGAACACGCACACGGAAACGAACACAAAAAAGCCGCCCCTTCCTTGCCGTGAGGCAGAAAGGGGCGGCTTTTTCGTCAACCGACAGGCGAGGCTAGATCAGGACAGGTGATCCGCCGGTGCGCTGGCCGGGGTGTCGATCATCGCGTGACCTTTGCCACCACCGCCACCGCCGTGACCACCATGGCCGTGGCCATGACCGAACAGACCACAACCGCTCAGGGCCAGAGTCGCGGCGACCAGTGCAATCGGAAACAGATTTTTGATACGCATGAATCTCTCCTTCAAAGGGGGGTAGAGGCTGCTGCAAGGCTGGGCCGTACAAGATTGCCCGGCGCTGTCTGCAAGCGCTGTCTGCAAGCCCTGTCAGCAAGCCCTTACTTTCCCCTTCACATTACTCTGATCGACGACCAACGTTAAACCTTCGCAGCAGCCTTCCTTTTTTACTGCACGCCTTGTACAAGAGTTGCGACATGATTGTCGTGTAATGTACTACGCCGTTTTTTCCGGCTCAGCGCGACTTCAAGCCCCGCATATGCGCCGGTATCACCAGGCGCTCGAACAGCTCGAACAGCAGCTCGGCGCAGATGGCCAGCAATGCCGCGGGAATCGCCCCGTAAAGCACCAGATCATAGTCATTGAGCGAAAGCCCGGTGACGATCGGCTCACCCAGACCACCAGCGCCGATGAAGGCTGCCAGCGTCGCGGTGCCGATATTGATGATGGCGGCGGTCTTGATGCCGGTGAGCAGATTGGGCGTCGCCAGCGGCAGGATGACGTGACGCAGCTGCTCGCGACGCGTCAGGCCCATGCCACGTGCCACCTTGACCAGCAGCGGGTCCACCGTCAGCAACGCGGTGATCGCCGCGCGGATGATCGGCAGCAAGGAGTAGACGAACAACGCGATCACCGCCGGTACCACCCCGATGCCGAACAGCGGAATCATCAGTGCCAGCAGCGCGATGGAGGGGATGGTCTGCAGCAGGCCGGTGACGTAGAGCACCACCCGCGAGACCTTCGGATTGCGATAGACAAGCAAGGACAGCGGCAGGCCGACCAGACACGCCAGCAGCAGCGCCGAGAGCGTCAACTGCAGGTGCTCGATCAGATTGGTACCCAGCTTGTCCCACTTGGCGCCGCTGACTTCACGCTGCTCGGTGGTGATGCCCTGTTCCTGAATGAAGCGACTGGCGACCTGAGCGAAGCTCTGCTCATCGGTGGAAACGCGGGCGTTGAGCGCCTGCATGCTGTCTTCATCGAGGCTCCCCGCCAGCTGGTTGAGCGCCGCGACGGCATCTTCCGGCAAGGCGGCATTCACGAAGGGTACCGCCAGATACTCGGGGAAGTAGCCCTTGTCATCGTCGAGCAGCACGAAGTCGAAGCGCTTGATGTCGCCCTCGGTGGAATAGGCATCGGTGGCGTCGATCTTGCTCTCGCGCAGCGCCTGATAGGCAATGCCATGCTCGATGCCACGCGGCACCTGGGAAAGCCCGTATTCCGCGGCCAGTCCCGGCCAGCCATCCGGACGCTTGATGAACTCATGCGACATCGCGACGGACAGATCCGGGTGATCGGCCATATCGCCGATGGTACTGATGCCCAGCGACTCGGCCTGATCACGGCGCATGCTGACGGCGTAGGTATTGTTGAAGCCCAGCGGCTCGAGCACGCGCAGGCCCTGCTCGCGACTCAGCTCATCGAGCTTCTCGAGCGGGGGTACGTCATCCAGCTTGAGAATGGCGTGGGCCAGGGTGCCGGTGTATTCGGGATAGACATCCAGCTCGCCTTCCGCCAGCCCCTGATAGGTGATGATGGTCTGACCCAGCCCCAGACGGCGCTCGACCGTGAAGCCGGCGTCCTCCAGCACCTGCGCGAAGATCTCGCCCAGCAGATGCCCTTCGCGGTCAGCCTTGGAGCCGACCACGATCGGCTTGTCCTCGGGCCATGTCGCGGCTTGCTCTTCCGCGCTGGCAAGCGGGCTGGACACCAGCGCTCCCAGACTGGCAAGCGCCAGACCGGCGACCATCAACGCGCCAGACAGCCTGCGGCGCGAGCGTTGCAGGACGGGAGTCGTCATCAGCGTCTTCATGCGCGTGCCTCCAGCAGTCGGGCCACGCGCTCATCCGCCGGCGCCGTGGTGATGGTGTCGGGGCTGGCGGCCTGCAGCACCACGCCGGGCGCCATCACCACCATGTGATCGGACAGGCTCAGCGCCTCGTTCATGTCGTGGGTGACCATCACCACGCTGCGCGGCTCCTCCTGCTGCATGCGCTGGAACTGGGCGTGCACCTCGATGCGCGTGATCGGGTCGACGGCCGAGAAGGCCTCATCGAGCAGCAGCAACGGTGGCTCCAGCATCATGGCGCGACACAGCCCGACGCGCTGGGCCTGACCGCCGGAAATCTCGTGGGGATAGCGGGTCAGCAGCGCCATGTCGAGATCCATCATCTGGAACAGACGCGCGATGCGTGCCTTGACGCGCTCGGCGCTCCAGCCTTCGCGGTCAGCGAGAATGGCGACGTTGTCGCGTACGCTGAGATGGGGAAAGAGGCCGATCTGCTGGACGGCATAGCCGATGCGGCGACGCATGACTGGCAGGTTGGCGTAATCGACGGCGGCGCCGAACACCTTCACCTCGCCTTCATCCGGGCGGATCAAGCCGTTGATCAGCTGCAGCAGGGTCGATTTGCCACAGCCGCTGGCACCGACCAGGGCGGTGATACGGTCACGCGGCAGTTCGAGATCAATGCCTTCAAACAGGCGCTGACCGGCAAAGCCCTTGTGCAGGCCGCTGAAGCGGACTGCCGGGGCGGTGTCATCACTCATCGAGTAGGTCCTTCTAGGCAGGTGAGCATGAGTCTGGAATGGTAAAAAGCGCTGGCGAGTCAGCGCACTTGCACACTAAAGAGTGCCGGTGACACCAGGCAGGTGACGGGAATGCTCCCCACTGACGCCCTCACGACTTCCTCAATCAACAGTGACTACAGCGTCTCAGCTTATCAAGTCACCTCGGCGATGCCGGAGCAATTTCGTTTCCTGAGCTGATTTTCTCGACTTGAGCTTCTCGACCTGGCACTCCTCTTCTCGAGTCTCCCTGCTGACCGTCTGCCGCAGGCCCTGCGACCTTGGTCAAAGCGTCGCATAATGACCTTTACGTTAACGTCAACTTTGACCTAGAGTAATTTCCATCACACGCCAAGGCGGCCCATAGCGGGCGGACTTGATAAGCCCTTCGTGACAGACCGTTAGCCATCAGGTCATCACAGCCCCTGGCGGGCCTTGCTCATCGCGCTTCACCGATCTACAGGATGCCAGATCATGCACAGCCTCTATTCACCGCTGGATTTCGGACTCGACGAGACACACACCCTGCTGCGTGAGCAGGTCAACGCCTTTGCCCGCGACGAGATCGCCCCGCGCGCCGCCGAGATCGATGCCAGCAATGTCTTCCCCGATGACCTGTGGCAGAAGTTCGGCGACATGGGGCTGCTCGGCATCACCGTGCCCGACGAAGACGGCGGCAGCGGCATGGGCTATCTGGCGCACTGCATCGCGATGGAAGAGATCTCGCGCGCCAGCGCCTCGGTGGCGCTCTCCTACGGTGCGCATTCCAACCTGTGCGTGAACCAGATCAAGCTCAACGGCACCGCCGAGCAGAAGGCACGTTATCTGCCGAAACTGATGAGTGGCGAGCATGTCGGCGCGCTGGCGATGTCCGAACCCGGTGCCGGCTCTGACGTGGTCTCGATGCAGCTCAAGGCCGAGCTGCGCGGCGATCACTACGTGCTCAACGGCAACAAGATGTGGATCACCAACGGTCCGGATGCCCACACTCTGGTGGTCTACGCGAAGACCGACCCGGACGCCGGCTCCAAGGGCATCACCGCCTTCATCATCGAGCGTGACTTCCCCGGTTTCTCCACCGCCCAGAAGCTCGACAAGCTCGGCATGCGCGGCTCCAACACCTGCGAACTGGTCTTCCAGGATTGCCAGGTGCCGGTCGAGAACGTGCTGGGTGAGGTCAATCGTGGCGTCAAGGTGCTGATGCGCGGGCTCGATTTCGAGCGCACCGTGCTGGCCGCCGGCCCCATCGGCATCATGCAGGCCTGCATGGACATCGTGGTGCCCTACCTGCATGAGCGTCGCCAGTTCGGCCAGGCCATCGGTGAATTCCAGCTGGTGCAGGGCAAGGTCGCCGACATGTACACCACGCTCAATGCCTGTCGCGCCTATCTATATGCGGTCGCCAACGCCTGTGATCGCGGCCAGACCTCACGCAAGGACGCCGCGGGCGTCATTCTCTACTGCGCCGAGAAGGCCACCCAGATGGCGCTGGATGCCATCCAGCTGCTCGGCGGCAACGGCTACATCAATGAGTACGCCACCGGACGCCTGCTGCGAGACGCCAAGCTTTACGAGATCGGCGCCGGCACCAGCGAGATCCGCCGCATGCTGATCGGGCGTGAACTGTTCAACGAGAGCGCCTGATACCTCTCGTCATCCCCTACTCTTTTTCGCAACCCTTCGCCGCTGGAGCTTGCTCGATGGCCATACTGACCTCCCTGATCAATCCGCGCAGTGACCAGTTCCGCGCCAATGAAGCGGCGATGCAGGCCGAGGTCGATCGCCTGCACCAGCTGCTGGAGACCGTTGCGGCCGGTGGCGGTGACAAGGCGCGTGAACGTCACGAGTCGCGCGGCAAGCTGTTCGTGCGCGAACGCATCGACCACCTGATCGATGAAGGCTCGCCCTTCCTCGAACTCTCCGCGCTGGCGGCCCACGACGTCTACGACAGCCCCGTCCCCGGCGCGGGCCTGGTCACCGGCATCGGCCGCGTCAGCGGCGTGGAGTGCGTCATCGTCGCCAACGACGCCACCGTCAAGGGCGGCACCTACTTCCCGATGACGGCCAAGAAGCATCTGCGCGCTCAGGAAATCGCCCGCAAGCATCGCCTGCCCTGTCTCTATCTGGTCGATTCCGGTGGCGCGCATCTGCCCCACCAGGACGAGGTCTTCCCGGACCGCGACCACTTCGGCCGCATCTTCTACAACCAGGCCACGCTGTCTGCCGAGGGTATCCCGCAGATCGCCGTGGTGATGGGGTCATGTACCGCAGGCGGCGCCTATGTGCCGGCGATGGCGGACGAGTCCATCATCGTGCGCGAGCAAGGCACCATCTTCCTGGCGGGGCCGCCGCTGGTGAAGGCCGCCACCGGTGAGGACATCAGCGCCGAGGCACTGGGTGGCGCCGAGGTGCACTGCAAGATCAGCGGCGTGGCCGACCATCTGGCCGACAACGACGCCCATGCCCTGCAGCTGGCTCGCCGCGCCGTGTCGCGCCTCAACTGGCAACGCAAGGGCCAGCTCGCGCTGCGTGAATCGCGTCCGCCACGCCTGGACCCGCAGGAGCTCTACGGCATCGTCGGCACCGACCTCAAGAAACCCTACGACGTACGTGAAGTGATCGGCCGCCTGGTGGATGACTCGGACTTCGACGAGTTCAAGCGCGAATACGGCGAGACACTGGTCACCGGCTTCGCGCATCTGCATGGCCATCCGGTCGGCATCCTCGCCAACAATGGCGTGCTGTTCTCGGAAAGCGCCCTCAAGGGCGCGCACTTCATCGAGCTGTGCACCCAGCGCCGGATTCCACTGATCTTTCTGCAGAACATCACCGGCTTCATGGTCGGCTCGCGCTACGAGCACGAAGGCATCGCCAAGCACGGCGCCAAGCTGGTCGCGGCGGTGGCCTGCGCCAGGGTACCCAAGTTCACGGTGCTGATCGGTGGCAGTTTCGGCGCGGGCAACTACGGCATGTGCGGGCGCGCCTATGACCCCAACCTGCTGTTCATGTGGCCCAACTCACGCATCTCGGTGATGGGCGGCGAGCAGGCCGCCAACGTGCTGGCACAGGTCAAGCGCGACCAGCATGCCCGCGAGGGGCGCGAGTGGCCCGCCGAGGAAGAAGAGGCCTTCAAGGCGCCGGTACGCGATCAGTACGAGCGCCAGGGCCACCCGACCTACGCCAGTGCGCGCCTGTGGGATGACGGCGTGATCGACCCGCTGCAGACCCGCGACATCCTGGGGCTGTCACTGGCCGCGGCCATGAATGCCGAGATCGAGGACAGTCGCTTCGGTGTGCTTCGCATGTAACCCGTCAAGCGCTACAACGATGATTGTGACCTGCACCGAACACAAGTAGTCGTCTTGAAGCTAACAGAATGGAAGAAAGCACGATGACAGATCCGCGCCAATCGAGTCGACTCGAGATAGATCAACACGGTGTCGCCCGCCTCACTCTGCTGCGCCCCGAGGTGCACAACGCCTTCGATGATCTGCTGATTGCGGAGCTGAATCAGCATCTGGAGAGCCTGCACGCCAGGGCGAGTCGCGATGAAGTGCGTGTGGTGGTACTGGCCTCCGAGGGCAAGAGCTTCTCTGCCGGCGCCGATCTCAAGTGGATGCAGCGCATGGTCGAGTATTCGCTGGAGGATAACCTCGCCGACTCACGCGAGCTTGCGCGACTGATGCAGCTGCTCGATGAGCTGCCCTGCCCCAGCGTGTGTCGTGTCCAGGGCGCCACCTTCGGCGGTGCCGTCGGTCTGGCGGCCTGCTGCGACATCGTGATTGCCGCCGAGCGAGCGCGCTTCTGTCTTTCCGAAGTGCGCATCGGCCTGGCACCGGCTGCCATCAGTCCCTACGTGCAGCGCGCCATCGGCTCACGCCAGATGCGCCGTTATGCCCTCAGCGCCGAGGTGATCGACAGCGCCACCGCGCAGCGCATCGGCCTGGTCCACGAGACCTGCCCCGATGAGCTGCTGGAGGCGCGCGTCACGGAGATGGTGCAGACCCTGCTCGCCACCTCGCCTGCCGCCAGTCGCGCCACCAAGGCCCTGCTCAGCGAAGTGGCTCAGGCACCTGCCAGCGCCGCGACCCGTGAACGCTGCTGCGAGGTGATCAGCCAGCTGCGCGTCAGCGAACAGGGCCAGGCCGGTCTGGCCGCCTTCTTCGCCGGCACGCCGGCGCCCTGGGTGCCGACCGAGAACCAAACAACCGAGACGTCGAAATCTTCGTGAACACCAGAGGCCTGAAGCCGCTGACGGCATGTCGACGCTCTCGGCGCTGGTCATCACTCTCGGTCATCAATCTGGGCCATCAATCTCAGACATCTACCTCGGCCATGAGACTGCCGGACTGTCTTCTTCCGGACTTGTCTCTTCCGGACTTGCCTCTTCCGAACTTTTCTACTCCTGATTTCCCTTGCCACCTTCGCCACAGGACGCTTGCCATGAACGCCAACCGCGAGACAGACCAGACCCTCCCCGCCGGTTGCGGCGAGATCCGCAAGCTGCTGGTCGCCAACCGGGGCGAGATCGCCGTACGCGTGATGCGCACCGCTCGCGCGATGGGCATCCAGACAGTGGCGGTCTACTCCGATGCCGACGCCGATGCCCTGCATGTGCGCGAGGCCGACGAGGCCGTGCGTCTCGGCCCCGCCAGCGCCCGCGAAAGCTATCTGGATATCAAAAAGGTGATCGCTGCCGCACGCAAAAGCGGTGCCGATGCCGTGCATCCCGGCTATGGCTTCCTGTCCGAGAACGCCGCCTTCGTCAGCGCGCTGGCCGAGGCCGGCATCATCTTCGTCGGCCCGCCCCAGAGCGCGATCGCCGACATGGGCGACAAGTCCGCCGCCAAGATGCGCATGCAGGCGGCCAATGTGCCGCTGGTGCCCGGCTACCATGGCGATGACCAGCAGGACGATTTGCTGCAGGCTGAAGCGGACCGCATGGGCTATCCGGTGCTGATCAAGGCCTGCGCCGGCGGTGGCGGCAAGGGCATGCGCGTGGTCGAGAGCGCGCGGGAATTTGCGGCGGCGCTGGCCAGCTGTCGCCGTGAATCCCGCGCCGCCTTCGGCGATGAGCGCATGCTGATCGAGAAATACCTGACCCAGCCGCGCCATGTCGAAGTCCAGGTGTTCTGCGACAGCTACGGCAGCGGTGTCTATCTGTTCGAGCGCGATTGCAGTGTCCAGCGTCGCCACCAGAAGGTGCTGGAAGAGGCCCCCGCACCGGGGCTGACGCCGTCGCTGCGCCGTGAGATGGGCGAGGCCGCCGTGCGGGCAGCGCGCGAGATCGGCTATGTCGGTGCCGGCACCATCGAGTTTCTGCTCGACGCACCGCAGCCGGGCAGCGAAAGCCACGGCGCCTTCTACTTCATGGAGATGAACACCCGCCTGCAGGTCGAGCACCCGGTGACCGAGATGATCACCGGCGAAGACCTCGTCGAATGGCAACTGCGCATCGCGCGGGGCGAACGCCTGCCGCGCCAGCAGGATGAGCTGACGTTGACCGGCCACAGCTTCGAGGCTCGCCTCTACGCCGAAGACCCGGACAACGACTTCCTGCCCGCCACCGGTGTGCTGGAACGCTTCCGACTGGATCTGGCAGGGGCCGGGCTGAGCGCCCAGCAGGTACGCCTGGACAGCGGCGTCGCCGAGGGCGATGAAGTCTCGATGCATTACGACCCGATGCTGGCCAAGCTGATCAGCTACGGGCCGACTCGCGAACAGGCCCTCAAGACGCTGCTGCGCGCGCTGGCAGCGCTGGAAGTGCGCGGCGTCACCACCAATCGCGCCTTCCTGTCCCGCCTGGCGGGTCATGCTGACTTCCGCGCCGCCGAGCTGGATACCCGCTTCATCGAACGCCATCACGACAGCCTGTTCCCCAGCGCGACGCTGGATCACGACAGCCTGGCGGCCAGTGCCTTGCTGGCGCTCTCGCGCCTGAATGAGCAAGCCAGCCACGCATCACCTTCGCGCTCCACATCACATCGGAGCCAAGCACTCTGCGCCAGCCCGTGGGAGCGCCGCGATGGCTGGCGCAATGGCCTGCCACACCAGGTGCGCCTGGCGCTGTGTCTGCCCGCTGACACCGATGCCGATGAGCGCAGCGACAAGGTGGCGCATATCATCGCGCGCCGCCCCGTAACACATGCCTCCCAGATGAATACGCACACCTCAGATACGCCATCGATGAGCGATTCGCGCGGCGACTGGCAGCTGGAAGTGACCACTCACTGCGGCGAAGAAAGACAGACCACAAGCCATCTCGGCCGACTCACTCGCCTTGAAGGCAACGCCATCGCCGTGACGCTGGATGGCTATCGTCGTCGCTTCCAGGCAAGCCACGCGCCGGCGCGCGGCGGAGAAGTGCTGGTGCTGTCGTCAGCGCAGCAAAGCCAGTCCGGCAGCACTCCACAGGGGGAATCACGCCTGCTGTGGCGGCGTGCCGACGCCGTGGACCATGCGCGCCATGAGACCCAGGCGACCCTGAATGCGCCGATGAATGGCACCGTGGTCGCGCAGCTGGTCGCGCCGGGCAGCCTTGTCCCGCAGGGCACGCCCTTGATGGTGATGGAGGCAATGAAGATGGAGCACACCCTCAATGCCCCCGCCGATGGCGAGGTCGCCCAGTTCCACTTCTCGGCCGGTGACAGCGTGGTCCAGGGCGATGTGCTGCTCGAGTTCACGGCCGCGCAGGTCGAGTCGGACAAGGAGTAGTCAGCATGCACTTTCCCCGCAAGGTACGCATCGTCGAGGTGGGCGCACGCGACGGACTGCAGAACGAGTCGGTGCCGGTCGCGACTGCCACCAAGCTTGAGTTGATCCGGCGCCTGAGCGACAGCGGCCTTACGCATGTCGAGGCCGCCAGCTTCGTCTCGCCCAGATGGGTGCCGCAGATGGCCGATCACCGCGAGATCATGCTGGCGCTGCGCGATAGCCATGCCAATTCAACAACCGCCAAGTCAGCGACCACTTACTCCGCTCTCACGCCCAACATGAAGGGGCTTGAGGCGGCGCTTGAGTGTGGTGTGCGCGAAGTGGCCGTATTCGGCTCGGCCAGCGAGTCCTTCTCGCAGCGCAACATCAACTGCTCGATCGCCGAATCGCTTGAGCGCTTTGCGCCAGTGGTGGAACACGCCCTCAAGGCCGGTGTGCGTGTGCGCGGCTATGTGTCCTGCGTGCTCGGCTGCCCCTATGAAGGCGAGATAGCCCCCGCCGAGGTGGCCGCCGTCGCTCGCGAGCTCAAGGCCATGGGCTGCTACGAAGTCTCGCTGGGCGACACCATCGGCGTCGGCACGCCGCTCAAGGCCAAGCACATGGTGGAGCAGGTCAGTCGCGAGGTGCCGATCGCGCAGCTCGCCGCCCACTTCCACGACACCTACGGCCAGGCACTCGCCAACCTCTACGCCGTGCTGGAGGAAGGTATCGCGGTGATCGACAGCTCCGTGGCGGGCCTGGGCGGCTGCCCCTACGCCAAGGGCGCCTCGGGCAATGTCGCCAGTGAAGATGTGCTCTATCTGCTTGAGGGCATGGGCATCGAGACGGGGGTGGATCTGGCAGCGCTGGCCCGCACCGGTGACTGGATCAGCCGCACGCTTGGGCGACCGAATGGCTCACGCGTCGGTCAGGCGCTGATGGCGAGTTGTTGAGGGTGGGTGGCTCAAGACCAGTAGTTTGAGACGCTGCCAAGCGAGGCCGCAATGGCGCGCGCTGATTGCGACCAAGGGCCGCACTGGATGGTCGCTGTCATGGAATCGGTGTAGGCTTGCCGCCGTTCGCGCACCGCTTGAGCCCGATGCGCGCCTTCCAACACCATGTCTCGGCCTGAATCTTCGCCCGACTTCTTAGCGGGTGAAGCGCGAGACAGCTTTCAGGACACCGTGATGAGCGCCCTCCCGAACTGCCCGGCCTGCAATTCCGAATTCACCTACGACGACGGCATGCAGTACGTCTGCCCTGAATGTGCCCATGAGTGGTCCAAGGAAGCCGCCGTCGAGGAAGCCGGCCCGGTATTCCGCGATGCCAACGGCAACGAGCTGGTCGATGGCGATACCGTCACCGTCATCAAGGACCTGAAGATCAAGGGCACCTCCTCCGTCGTCAAGGTCGGCACCAAGGTCAAGAACATCCGCCTGGTGGATGGTGATCACGACATCGACTGCAAGATCGATGGCGTCGGCCCGATGAAGCTCAAGTCGATCTTCGTCAAGAAAGCCTGATCGCTCTGCTGCCTGACACGACGATGCCCCGCCTGCGCTCTGTGCGCGACGGGGCATCGTCGTTTGCGGACTCTCGTTTGTGGACTGTCGTTTCAAGTCCGTCATTTCCGGCTTGCCGAGGCGTCTTGCCCAGCCCGGGCTGGCCAGCCCTGGCCCGCGCCAATACGCTCCAGTCCTCTCAAGCCCGCTCCAGCCCACCACCCCAGCAAGTGCTCACTCACTCCTCAGGCGATGTCTTGTCGAGCGGCGTGACCTTGGACAGGCGTATGCGGCGCTGACCGCCGACCTCGAATTCAAAGCGGCCACTCACCTGGACCTCGCGCCCGATATAGGCACCGATGCGCTCCGGTGGCAGCAGTTCCAGGCGCTGCTGTCCTTCGCCTTCCAGCCAATAGCGGTTGGGCACGTCTTCGCTGCGCACCCTGCCCTGCACGGCCACCTGCTCGCCCTGCCAGGCCTCGGAGTGTTCCAGCAGCGTCGCCACGCTGGTAGGGCGTGGGCCATTGACGCCATCGCATCCCGTTGTGGCCATCAGCATCACCGCCACGGCCACCATCGCCAGCCAGTGTTGCATCCCCTTGTTCATCTTCATTCCTCGCGCGACTGATACTTCATCGGGGGCTACCCGCTCGCTCATTCACTCGCTTGCGGCTTGAGGGGACTCGGGCAACGGCCCGGCAGTCGAGTTCCTCGCCCCTCGCATCGAATGGCGATATCTCGTGGTCACCCAGACGCACCTGACGCCTGACGTGGACTCATGCACAGTCTGACAGCTGCCACGCGAGGCGATAACTCCCTGACCAATAGAATCAGCCATCAGGATCAGCCCTCAACGCAGGCCGTGAGGCGCCGCGCCACCCGCCAACCCCATCACGACTCTGAGGCCTGTCATGCTGAGGCATGGTCGCCGCGCGGTGTCTGCGGGTACCGCCCTTGTCTCGCGCGCCCGCCGCACCTATATCATTGCCCGCAGGGGCACACCGCGCCATCGACGAAGCATGTGTGAAGCGCTTCGTCATATCGCCCTGCCGGCACCTCATCAGGAGAATGACATGAAGACAGCCAAGGTGGCCTATATCACCGGCGGTGCTCAAGGCATCGGCCGCGGCATCAGCGACTACCTGCTCGCCCACGGCTGGCGCGTGGCCGTGGCGGATATCGATGCCGAGGCAGGCCAGCAATATCGGGAGATGAAGAAGCGACAGGCGTGCGGTCTCGCAGAGGAGCCTGCAACGCCGTCGGGGGAGCAGCCCGCAGAAGACATCGGCGAGCGATTGCGCGTCTTCACGCTGGATGTGCGTGACGAGAAATCCGTGGCCGCCAGCCTCGCGGCTACCTGCGAGGCCTTCGGGCGGCTGGACGCGGTGATCAACAATGCCGCGATCGCCGACCCCTTCCAGGGCAAGCTCGAAGAGTTGTCACTCGAGCGCTGGCATCAGGTACTGGATACCAGCCTGACCAGCAGCTTCCTGACCGCCAAGCATGCGGCGCGTCATCTGCGCGAGACTGGCGGCAGCATCGTCAATCTGGCCTCCAGCCGCGCCCTGCAGTCCGAGCCGCACAGCGAAGCCTACGCCGCCAGCAAGGGCGGCATCGTCGCCCTCACCCACGCCATGGCAATGAGCCTCGGGCCGGAGATTCGCGTCAATGCCATCAGCCCAGGCTGGATCGACGTCAGCGCCCTGCAGAAAAGCGGCGAGGCCGAATCGTTGAGTGACGAGGACCATGCCCAGCATCCCGTCGGGCGCGTCGGCCATGTCGATGACATCGCCGCGCTGGTGGCCTTCCTGATCTCGGACAAGGCCGGCTTCATCACCGGCCAGAATCATGTCGTCGATGGCGGCATGACGCGCAAGATGGTTTACGTCGACTGATACGACAACGCCGACCGAGACGACAAGGCCGACCGAGACGACAACGCCTGACGCGATTGCACGTCAGGCGTTGTCAGTTCTTGAGCTGCGTCCGGGTTTCCCTGAACGCTCAACTGCGGACTTGTCTCGCGCGGGCCGTGGTCACACCGCGTGCGGTGCCAGCCACTGCTTGAGCTGACCGGCCTGCATCACGCCTGATTCGCGCGCCAGCTCCTTGCCCTGCTTCATCACCAGCAGCGTCGGAATGCTGCGGATGCCGAAACGACCGGCCAGCGCCTGCTGGGCTTCGGTGTCGATCTTGGCGAAACGCACACGGGTGCCCATCTGTGCGGCGACCTCATTGAAGATCGGCCCCATCATCTTGCACGGGCCGCACCAGCTGGCCCAGAAGTCGATGACCACCGGCATTTCACTGCGCACCACCAAGGCCTCGAAGTTGTCGCTGGTCAGTTCCAGCGGCTCCTTGGGCAGCACGGCGGCGCTGCACTTGCCGCAGCTGGGGTTGTCATCCAGACGCGCGGTGGCCACACGATTGAGAGCGAGACATTGCGGACAGGCCAGCACGAGGGATTCAGACATGATCGGACTCCAGAGAAATGGGGATGCGGCGCGCCACGTGACGGACAACCGTCAGTCGCGTACCGATAAGCGCAGATCATACGACTCGTGGGCCAGGAAGCAATTGAGCCACCTTATCGCCCTGATTGGCTGGCTGTATGAGCCCGCCTGATCTGGAACACTCGCCTGACCTGAACGACCGCCTGCCCTCAAGCGCGAAGGGCCCCGCCAGTCACGGCGGGGCCCTTCGCGCTTTAGCACACCCAGGAGTCGCTCAGATGCTGGCCAGCCCGAACTTGATGCACAGCGTCACCAGCACCAGCAGGAAGAGGGTTTCCACCACCATCAGGATCACCGGCTTCCAGCCCACCACCGCCAGCTTCTGGAACGACGTCTTGACGCCCAGCGCGGCAATCGCCGCCACCAGACACCAGCGCGACAGGTCGGTGAAGCCTTCCACGGCGACGCTTGGCACCCAGCCGAGGCTGTTGATCAACACCAGTGCCACGAAGGCGATCAGGAAGGTGGGGAACATCGGCACCTTGCCGCCCTCATCGCCATTGGCCTGGCGCGCATTGCGGAACAGCAGCATGAAGACCATCACCGCCGGCACCAGCATCGCCACCCGCAGCAGCTTGACGAAGGTCGAGACGTCCCCGGTGTGCTCGGAAATGATGTAGCCCGCGCCCACCACCTGAGCCACGTCATGGATGGTGCCGCCGAGGAAGATGCCGGCCTCGGCATCATCCAGCCCCAGCAGCCTGACGATCAGCGGATAGGTGATCATCGCCACGGTCGAGAGGGTCGTCACCCCGACCACGGTCATGATGGTGTGGCGCTCGCTGGTGGCGTTGCGCGGCATCACCGCCGACAGCGCCAGTGCCGCCGAGGCACCGCAGATGGCCACCGAGCCGCCGGTCAATAGCCCCATGTCGCGGTCCAGCCCCATCACGCGGGCCAGCAGCGCGCCGAACAGGATGGTCGCCACCACCCCGAGTACCACCGTGATCACCGGGCCGAGGCCGAGACTCGCGACCTGTTCCAGCGTGATGCGCACACCCAGCAGAGCCACGCCGAGGCGCAGTACCGTCTTGGAGGCGAACTCGATGCCCGCCTTGCACGGCCCCTCCTCGGAGAGAAAGTGCAGCGACATGCCGAACAGCAGCGCATAGAGCAGCGTCGGGCCGCCGTAATGATCGGCGATGAAGGTGGTCGCCAGCGCGATGATGATGCAGATCAACAGGCCCGGCATGATGGTGCGCACGCGCCCTTCCAGGGTCCGCCACAGGCTGGTGGGCGGGGTGGGTGTGTGGTGCAGTGATGAACTGTTGTCAGTGGCCACGCGGATTCCTCTTGAAGACCAGCAAGCGGTGACGGGCAAGCTGCCCCGCCGCGATGTGTCGTTCAGGCACGCAGGCCTGCTAGCTGGCCTGGGCCATGTTCACCTGGGCGGCCTTGATCATGTCGGCGGCCTTCTCGGCGATCATGATGGTCGGCGCATTGGTATTGCCGGACACGATCACCGGCATGATCGAGGCATCCACCACGCGCAAGCCGTGCAGGCCATGGACACGCAGCTCGTCATCCACCACCGCCAGCGCATCGTGACCCATCTTGCAGGTGCCCGCCGGGTGATAGATGGTCTGGCTGAACTGACGCGCGGCTTCCAGCAACTCCTCATCGCTCTGGTAGTGCGCGCCCGGCACGTACTCCTCGCTGATCACCGAGGCCAGCGGCGCTGCCTGGGCGATGCGCCGCGCTACCTTGATGGCATCGACCACCACGCGGCGGTCTTCCTCGGCGCTCAGATAGTTGGGCTGGATGGAAGGATAGATGCTGGCGTCGGCGCTGGTGATGCGCACCTGGCCGCGACTGTGCGGGCGCAGCTGACACACCGAGGACGTGAACGCCGAGAACGGATGCACGCCATCGGCGGGCTTGTCGGCACTCAACGGCTGCATGTGGAACTGGATATCGGGGCGCGTCAGCCCCTCGCGCGACTGGGTAAAGGCGCACACCTGACTGGCTGCCAGCGTCAGCGGGCCGGTACGCGTGAAGAGGTACTGGGTGCCGACCGCCAGCTTCTTGAGCGGATGACGTACCTCGTCATTGAGGGTGCGGCACTGGGTCTTGAACACCAGCCGTACCTGCAGATGGTCCTGCAGGTTTTCCCCGACCCCCGGCAGCGCGTGCAGGCATTCGACGCCGACACTGGCCAGATGCTCGGGCTCACCGATACCGGAGCACTGCAGAATCTGCGGGCTGCCGATGGCGCCGCTGGACAGCAGCACCTCGCGCTCGGCGCGTGCCGTGTGGATCGTGCCCTTCACCTCGTACTCGACTCCCACCGCACGCTTGCCTTCCAGCAACACGCGGCGACAGTGCGCATGCTTGACCAGCGTCAGATTGCTGCGCGTGAGCGCCGGGCGCAGGAAAGCCCTGGCCGTGCTGCAGCGCAGGCCCTTGTAGGTGGTCTGCTGGAAATAGCCGACCCCTTCCTGGCGCTCGCCATTGACGTCCTGGTTGAGCGGAATCCCCGCCTCCACCGCCGCCTCGATGAAGCGCTCGGCGATCTCGCGCTTGAGGCGCAGGTCAGAGACATGCAGCGGCCCATCGGTGCCGTGCCATTGGTTGGCGCCGCGCGCCTGACACTCCGACTTGCGGAAGTACGGCAGCACTGACGCGTAGTCCCAGCCCTGATTGCCCGCGGCCGCCCAGTCATCGTAATCCTCGTGCTGGCCACGGATATACAGCAGCCCATTGAGCGAGCTGGAACCGCCCAGCACCTTGCCCCGCGGCCACTGCAGCCGACGACCATTGATGCCCTTGTCAGGGTCGGTGAGATAGCACCAGTCGGTGGCCGGGTTATGCATCGTCTTGAAGTAGCCCACCGGCACATGAATCCACGGATTCCAGTCCGAGCCGCCGGCCTCCAGCAGCAAGACCTTGATGGAGGGGTCTTCGGTTAGACGATTGGCTAGCACGCAACCGGCTGAACCCGCTCCGATCACGATGTAGTCATAGGCGGCTGATGCGTCGGCATTGGCGTAACGTGTTGTTTTCATTATTTTATATACCATATCGAGACATATTGTCTCATAATCATGGTATCAAAATTTGGATTCGTCAAATACGAAACGTATTGTCTCAATATCTTTGCCAAAGCTGAAAAAGTGCCCTACATTGAGATTTGAAACGCTGGTAACGGTACTTTTCGTCTCGTTATACGACCAACTATGTAAGACGAACTAGTGAGAACGACACAGACCGCCATCAATGGCAGCCACCAGAGAGGCCAGAAGCAGGGCTCATGGGCTCTGGAGACGTGCTTGAAGAGAGCCTGAAGAGGGCTTGATGAGACTCTGAAGAGACTTCGGAGAGAATTTGAAGAGACTTTGGAGTGGCTTTGAAGAAATAGCGGATATGTCTGACAAGCGCTCCAGCACTCTCTGAAGAGACACGCTCTGAAAAGACACTCTCTGAAGAGACACTCTCTAAAAAGACACACTTTAAACAGGCACTGCGAAAACGTCTGACAAATAAAGACGGGCAAATAAAGACAACAAATAAGGACGGATAAACAAGCACTTGGCTAAAGAAGTGATCAACGAACGACTTGCCAGACAAGCAGCGGAAGCAAGCCCCGCACTGCAAGACCCATAACAACGCCAACACAGGGCGAGTGATACGACATCACTTCCCGGCCGCCAGGCCTGCATCCCACCACAAAAGCAAACACAATACCGGGAGCACTACCATGCCATCGCCACTCAGCAAGCTGTCACGCCGTGACTTCCTCGACATCTCGGGTCGCTTCGGTCTGACCTCGACCCTGCTGGCCGCCACCGGCCTCGGCGCAGGTCTCACCGCGTCCACGCTGGCGCGCGCCGCCGACCAGGAGCAGCAGAAACGCTACAAGACAGCGCCCAAGTTCCAGCTGCGCTTCGGTGCCTCGGGCTTCAATGAGCGCAATCTCGATATCCAGAAATCCGGTCAGCTGTTCTTCGCGCGTGACCTGGAAGAGCGCACCAACGGCGCCATCCGCGTCGAGTTCATGGGCAGCAACGAGGTCTGCAACCAGCTGGACTGCGTCGGCAAGACCCAGCAGGGCATCGTCGATATCTACTCGGCCTCCACCCAGAATTCCTCGGGCAGCGCGCCGTATCTGAACGTGCTCGATTTCGCCTACCTGTTCCCCACCGTCGCCTCGATGTTCCACTTCTTCTATCACAAGAAGAGTGAGCAGCTGCTGCGCGAACCGCTGCGCCAGCGCCACAACCTGCAGTTCCTGTTCACCCACTGTGACCTGCGCGGCATCATGCTCGGCCTCAAGTGGCAGGACAAACCGCTGGTCACCAGCATCGATGATCTCAAGGGCACCAAGAATCGCGTCACCGGCACCCAGATGGGACGCATCGCGATGGAGCAGCTGGGCCTGAACCCGGTGCCGGTCGCCTGGGAAGAGACCCTCGATGGCCTGCGTCAGGGCCTGCTGGATGGCGCCGAGACCTGGATGAGCGCCGTGGCCTACGCCGGCATGGCACCGGTGGTGTCCCAGGCGGTCGACCTGCGCTTCTTCGCCGGCACCGAACACACCGGCATGAGCCTGCCCAAGTTCGACAGCCTCGGTTCCGAGTTGCAGGACCAGGTGATGGAGTCCGCCTACTGCGCGCAGATCTTCACCCAGGGCATGAACGAGGCCGGGCGCTTCGAGATCGTCGGTGCCACCGAGCACCCCGCCGCCGGCACCGTCTTCGCCGAGAACAACGTGCGCGTGGCGCCGCTGTCGGACGCCGAACGCTCACGCGCCGAGCAGATGTGCTCGCCGGAATTCAATCCCGAGCCGTGGGAGCAGTGGCGTGAACGCCTCAACAAGTGGTCCGGCGGTCTCGACATCTATCAGGAAATCCATGATGTCGCGCGCGAGATTCCGCGTGATGTCGCCGCCGTCAACGTCAAGCCGCAGCGCTGGTGGAGGGGGTAATGGGCGATACCACCATTTTCAGCCAACCAACCAAGAAACCTGCCCTCAAGAAGGCCGCGCCCTGGGCGCGTCCCTTCCTGTGGCTGGACGCCCATCTGGAACAGGTCGTCATCCTGATCGCCTATTCCGGCATGGCCGGCATCATCTTCGTCGAAGTCATCCGGCGCTTCTTCTTCGGCCTGCAGGCCCCCTGGAGCACCAGCATTCCCGTGCTGCTGTTTCTGTGGCTGACCTGGTTCGGCGCCTCGCTCAACGTCAAGAAGCGCACCCACCTGAGCCTCAACGAGATACGCATGAAGCTGCCGCGCGGCGGCCAGTTCGCCTGCCTGATCCTCGATGCCGTGCTGTGGATCGGCTTCGGGCTGATGGTGATCTACTTCACCACCACCCAGGTGACGCTGGCCTATGACAACTACGCCATCGTGCCGGGCACCGACAATGTCATGCAGTGGTGGTTCTACCTCGCCACGCCGCTGGCGTGGGTGATGATCATCTATCGCGTACTGCAGAACCTCTACGCCGACTGGGCGCGCTATCGCCGCGGCGATTCCTTCAACCTGCAACCGTCCATCATGGACTGAGGAGGTCAGCATGACAGACGGTATCTGGATCTCCCTGATCACGGCGGGCGTGACCGCCTTCTTCCTGCTCGGCGTGCCCATCTTCCTCGTCATCGGCCTGTGGGTGGTCGGCACCAGTCTGGTGATCGACTTCACGCTGGCCAATGTCGGCGTCACCCTCTTCCAGGGGCTGAGCTTCTTCGGCCTGCTGGCGTTGCCACTGTTCATCCTCACGGGGGACCTGATCAACGCGGCGGGCATCGCCAAGCGACTCTCCGACTTCGCCTACTCGACGCTGAGCTGGATGCGCGGCGGGATGGGCATGTCGACCCTCGGCGCCTGTGGCCTGTTCGCGGCGATTTCCGGCTCCAACGCCGGCACCACCGCCACCATCGGTTCGATCATGCAGCCCGAGATGGTCAAGAACGGCTATGACGAACGCTTCGCCGCCGCCACGGCGGCCTCCGGCGGCACCGTGGGCATCATCATTCCGCCCAGCATCATCTTCATCGTCTACGGCTTCATGATGAACCTGTCGATCAGTGACCTGTTCATCGCCGGCATGGTGCCGGGCGCCCTGATGGTGGTCGCGATGATGGGGGCCTGCTATCTGGTGGCGCGCAAGAATGGCTGGGGCCAGCTGCAGCCCTTCAAGGCCGGGGTCAGTGCCAGGCTGGCGCGCAAGGCCTATCTGGGCTTCGCGACCATCGGCGTGGTGGTCTACGGCATCTACTCGGGCAAGTTCTCACCGACCGAAGCCGCCGCCATCACCGTGGGCTTCACCATGATCGCGGGGCTGTTGATCACCCGCGAGATCAGCCTCAGGAAGCTGCCGACCATCATGCTGCGCTCGGGTCAGATCGCCGGCATGCTGGCACCGCTGATCGCCATCTCGGTGGTCATGCAGCAGCTGCTGTCGGTGTTGGGTGCCGGACAGGCGCTGAGCGAGATGCTCAGCGGCATCGACAACTACTACCTGACGCTGGGCACCTGCATGCTGATCATCCTGCTGGCGGGCATGATTCTGGAAAGCCTGCCGGTGACGATCATCCTGGCGCCGATTCTCGCGCCCATCGCCCAGCAGGCCGGGGTCGACCCGATCCACTTCTCGGTCATCTTCCTGGTCGGTGCCGCCATCGGCTTCGTCACGCCACCCTTCGGGCTCAACCTGTATGTGGCCAGCAGCATCACCGGCATTTCCTACGTCCGACTGGTCAAGTACGTGATCCCCTACTTCATCGCGCTGATCGCCTGCTGGCTGGCCATCTGCCTGGTGCCTTCCCTTTCCCTGTTCCTGGTAAACCTGTAACACTAGCCTCATCGACAGCCCCGCGAGGGGCTGTCTTCGTCTCATCAGGGCAGCCTTCGCCAAGGAGTCCGCTGCCGTGATGAATCGATGCACTGACGCCTTGCCACCCTGCCCCTGTCGGCCCCGGTCATCCCGAGTGACATGCGCCTGACAGCAGGATGAGGACACTAGATGAGCAAAGACACGCCCACCAATTCGACGCTCTTTCGCGCACTCGGCCTGCTGGAAGAAATCGTCACCACCCAGCACGCCGTCAGCGCTGCCGACCTCGAGAAGCGCTTCGACATCCCCAAGCCGACTGTCCATCGCCTGCTCAAGCAGCTGGAAGAACAGCAGCTGATCAGCCGTGATCTGGATGGCCGTCACCTGCTGCCCGGCCCGCGCTTTCGGCGCATGTCGCTGGGCGCACTGGCCAATGAGGGCCTCAAGGTGCCGCGCCGTGTCCTGCTGGAACGGCTGGCGAAGGAAGTCGGCGAGACCTGCAACCTGACGCTGCTCGATGGCCACGAGGTGATGTATTACGACCGCGTGGAAACCAACTGGCCAGTGCGCATCCAGCTGGCGCCCGGTTCACGCCTGCCGCTGCACTGCACCGCGAGCGGCAAGCTGTTTCTGGCGCTGATGCCGCTGCATCGTCGCCGCGCCCTGCTCGCCCATCTGGCGCTCGAGGCACACACGCCCTGCACCCTGACCTCGCGTGCCACGCTGGAAGAGGCGCTCGACACCGTGGCGCGCAACCAGCTGAGTACCGATGATGAGGAGTTCATCCAGGGCATGGTCGCCATCGCGGTGCCGGTCTTCGATGAGGTCGGCCAGATCCAGGCGACATTGGCGATCCACGCGCCGCGCCTGCGCCACTCCATCGACTCCCTGCTGGAGTGGGCGCCGCTGATGCGCCAGATCGCCACTGAGCTGGAAGGCACGCTCTGAGGCGCGCGCCTTGAGCACACATGACTTCTGAGGCGATCCCGTCCAGCCCCGGGTGACACCTGAGCCGCGCGGAAGATGGGCCATGATCCAAAACGCTCGCCTCCGCAGACAGTGATTGTGTGCGGAGGCGAGCTTTTTTCAGCGAGCTTTTTTCATCTGCCAACTTGCTGAGTACCGCTATCCCTCAAGCGTTTCTCTCCTGCGGTCAGGGCGTCGGTACCACCACCACCGGAATGCTGGCGCGCTTGATCACCCCCTTGGTGACCTTGCCCGCATAGGAGGCCACGAAGCCGCGCTTGTTGGTGGCCATGATGATCATGTCGCAATCATGGCGCGTGGCGTAGCGGATGATCTCCGAGGCCGGATAGCCCTCCACCACATTCAGTCCGGCGATCACCGGGCGCGGGTCGCCGTTGTCATGGGTGCTCCAGAAGTCCTCCAGCATCTTTTCCAGGCTCTCCTTGGCCTGATCGAGCCGCTGCTGCATCAGGCCCTCCAGCGTCGGCTTGTGACGGATATTGACCTTGAGTGTGTTCATCACGTCATCCGACAATGACTTGACGGTATGCAGCACATGCAGCTCGGCGCCGGTCGCGCCTGCCAACCACACCGAGCGCGCCAGTACCCGCTCACAGTCTCCGCGCAGGCCTACACAACACAGAATTCGTTTGACTGCCGGCATCGTCCTTCTCCTCGTTCATTGCAGGGCTAGCGTTCAGATGGCGCTTCAGTACCCCATCACCCTGGGTAGCCACAGCGAGATTTCAGGCACATAGGCGATCAGGAAGATGGCCGCCACCGAGCCCGCCGCGAACGGCAATGCCTTCAAGGAAATCTCCTCTATGGAGGCGCCGCCTATCCCCGAGGCCACGAAGAGGTTCTCCCCCAATGGCGGCGTCTGGAAGCCGATGGCCAAGGCGCAGACCACCACGATGCCGACGTGCACCGGGTCCATGCCCAGCATGTACATGATCGGCAGCAGCACCGGGGTGAGAATCATGATCGCGGCCAGCGTCTCCATGAACATGCCGACGAACAGCAGGAAGAAGATGATCATCGCCCAGATCAGGTAGAGGTTGTCGGTCATCGCCAGCATGCCCTCGGCGATATGCGCCGGCACGCGTTGCTCGACCAGCAGCCGCCCGAAGACCGTCGCCGTGAACAGGATCAGCAGCACGCGACCGGTGATCCAGGTGGTGGTTTCCAGGGTGCGCAGCGTCGGCTTCCACTTGAGTTCCTTGTGCAGGAAGATGCCGACGATCAGGGTGTAGACGATGGCGACGATGGCGGATTCGGTCGGCGTGAAGAGGCCGCTGTAGATGCCGCCCAGGATGATGAAGGGCGCCAGCATCGACCAGACGCCCTTCTTCAAGGTGGCGCGAATATGGGGCCACGACCAGCTGTTGGTCAGCCCGCGATAGCCGCGTTTCTTCGAGATCACGTAGTTGATCATCAGCAGGAAGCCGGCGATCACCACGCCGGGCATGACGCCGGCGATGAACAGTTTCGGGATCGACAGGGTCTGGAAGTCACCGTGCATGGCCACCGCTTCAGGCGGCGGCTGCAGGCCCATGCCGGAAATCCCGAAGATCACCATCGGGATCGACGGCGGAATCACCACCCCCAGCCCACCGGAAGAGGCCGTGATCGCCGAGGCATAGCCACGGTCATAGCCGCGCTTGGCCATCGCCGGAATCATCAGCATGCCGACCGCTGCCGTGGTGGCCGGTCCCGAGCCGGAAATCGCACCGAAGAACATGCAGGCAAATACCGTGGCGGCGGCGAGTCCGCCCGTCACCGGCCCGGCGAAGGCCTCGGCGATATCGACCAGCCGTCGCGAGATGCCGGCGGCCTCCATCAGCGCCCCGGCCAGAATGAAGGCCGGCAAGGCCATCAGCGGGAAGGAGCCCACCGAGGTAAAGGCGATCTGCACGAACGCCATCGGGTTTTCATCGATGCTCAGATAGGTCGCCAGCGCCGCGACACCCAGCGAGACGGTGATCGGTGCACCCAGTACCAGCAGCAGGAAGAAGACGCCAAACAGGATGTAGATGATGGTGGAATCGATCATGACTTGCCGCCCTCCTGTCTATCACTGGGCTGTCCACCACTGACCTGTCCATCACTGGCCTGTGTGTCGCTGGCCTTTGGATCAATGGTCTGGCCGTCACCGCCCTGCTTCAATTCCTCCATTGCCTGGGAATCCGGGTCCACGATGTCTTCCTTGCGCACGAACTTGAGATAATTGGTCTGGATGATGCGCACCGTCATGGCGGTAAAGGCCAGCGGCAGAATCAGATAGAAGTACTTCATCGGCACACCCAGCGTCTGTGACTTCCAGAACAGATTCATCTTGTTGAACACGAAGTCGTAGCTGTAATAGATGAACACCGCATTGAAGGCGATCCAGATGATATCGGTCAGAACACCGCAGAGGGTTTCCACCCAACGCGGCAGGAATCGAAACTGGAAGGTCACGCGGTTATGCGCCGACATGCGTGTGGCGTAGACGGCCCCTAGATAGGCAAACCACACGAAGGCATAGGTCGCCAACTCGTCTCCCCAGGGAATCGAGTAGCTGAAAAGGTTACGCAGCATTATCTGCGTGAAGAGAATGATGACGAACACCACCAGCAGGAACTGGCAGAGATAGTTCTCGATATTATCCAGAAACTTCAACAATACCCGCATGGATACACATCCCCCGACATCGCCAGCGATGACCACTTGACGCCACGTTTCCCCTGCCAGCGATCACATGTCGACGACATGCTCCTGGCATGCTCATGACAGGTGCCGGCAGGCAGGGGAATCCGGGCGGGCCTTGAAAGCCTCAGCCGTTCAGGAGGTCATCAGGGCGCGGTGGACGGATCACGTCCGAGGGTCTCGAGCACCTCGACCAGCTTGTCGCGGCCGCCGATGCTGTCATAGAAGTCCGGCCAGATGCTGGAGGCCTTGGCGATCCATTCCTTCTCGTCATTGGCGGGCTGGGTGATGGTCATGCCGTGCTCTTCCACCAGTGATTTCTTGATGGAATCCTCGGTGGCCAGCAGATAGTCGTAGCTGTGCGACGTCGCCTCTTCACCGGCCGCCAGCACCAGTTGCTGGTTCTCTTCGCTGAGGCTCTGGAAGGTGCCTTCCCCCATGATCAGCGGTTCCATCGAGAACACGTAACAGCTGTCGGTGACGTGGTTCTGCACCTCATAGAACTTCATGGCATCGATGGTGATGTAGGGATTGTCCTGGCCATCGACGACACCCTGTTGCAGGGCGGTGAAGGTCTCGGACCACGCCAGCGGGTTGGGGTTGACGCCCCAGGACTGGTAGGAGGAGATCATGATCTCGTTCTTGGGCACGCGAATGACCATGCCTTCCAGGTCTTCCGGTGAGGCGACCGCCTGCTTGGAATTGGTCAGACGACGACAGCCGGAATAGGCCCAGCCCAGAATGCGGATACCGGAATCGCGCAGGGTGTTCTCGCGCAGCTCATCGCCGATCTTGCCTTGCGTCAGCGCCTTGGCATCGTCCGGGCCGTGGATGACATACGGCAGGGTCAGCACGCCGACGGTCGGCGAGAATGGCGTCAGGTTGTTGATCGCCACCACGGACAGGTCAACGAGCCCCATGCTGGCGTTGTTGACGGTATCCTGCTCGCTGCCCAGCTGGCCGTTGGGGAACAGGTCCACCTTGATGTCGCCGCCGGATTTCTCTTCCACCAGGCTTGCGAAGGTCTTGCCCAGTTCATACTGGGTACCGCCGGCCGCATCGCCGAGGGCCATCTTCCAGGTCGCGGCATTGGCGCCGGCGGCCATGCTCAGGCTCGCGGCAGCCACCGCGACGGCCAGCGAGGATTTGAAGGCACTGGTGCGAGATACACTGGTGCGAGATACGCCAGTGCGAGTCAGCAAGCGGAGGTCTGAAAGGGTCTGTGTCGAGTCGATCATCTTGTCTGTCCCGTCGTTATTGTTGTTGCGGGCTCCTGACGGCTGCGCGTGATAGCGAGCGGGGTACTGCACCTCATATCGTCAATGACCTGGCGTCTGCACCACTATCCTGCAGCGCCTCATGTCATTCACGATTGCCATCACCTGCTCATCTACAGCCCCAGGAAAGGGAGTGTGAAGTCGCGTCGTGCTTGAACTGTGCTTTCGTTGTACCTGCCAGATCACTTTCTCCCCGTGCGCCATTCCTCGATAGAACCAGTCCGTCGGCATCGATGGGGCCAGTCCCGGCTGGCTATTGCTCTCCCGACAGGGGTCTGCCTCAATGAAGCCGTACCGGTGGCTGCCACCTCAGGGCAAGCAGTGTCACACGCGCCACTCACTGACGGCGCACCGCGGGGCAATCAGGTACAGAAAATGCATATAAAACGGACACTTCCGCTGGAAAGTCCTCGTGACGACACGCTCGCGAAAACAATAGAGAACACGCATGAGCCACCCGCTGTTTCACCTCGATTCCTCGCGCAAGGAAAGCCTGCAATTCCAGATTCGCGAGCAGATTTCCCAGGCGATTCTCGAAGGCCATCTGCCACGTGATGTCGCGCTGCCCTCCAGCCGCAAGCTGGCCCGCGAGCTGAATGTCGCGCGCAATACCGTGATGCTGGCCTATGAGCAGCTGCTGGAAGACGGCTTTCTGATCGCCCGCGAGCGCAGCGGTTACTTCATCAATCCCGAGATTCTCAAGGGTCGCGCCGACACGCCGGTGCGCCTCAATGACATCGAGGCCGACAGCCTTGACTGGGATGAGCGGCTGGCCTTCAAGCCCTCTGTGCAGCGCGCCATCGAGAAGCCCGGCGACTGGCACCAGTACGACTACCCCTTTCTCTATGGCCAGCTGGACCCGGAATTCTTCCCCACCCAGCACTGGCGCGAATGCAGCCGCGACTCGATGAGCGTGCCGTCGATTCGCAGCTGGTCGGTGGACCACCTCAACAATGACGACCCGCTGCTGATCGAGCAGATCCACCAGCGGTTGCTGCCCCGCCGCGGCGTCTGGGCAAGCCCGGAGGAAATCCTGATCACGGTGGGCACCCAGCAGGCGCTGTGGATCAGCTGCATGCTGCTGCTCAAGCAGGGCCAGCGCTTCGCGATGGAGAACCCCGGCTACGTCGACATGTACAACATCGCCAGCACCTTCACCGATGACATCCAGCTGCTGCCCATCGACGACAAGGGCATGCAGCCGCTGGAATCGCTCAAGGACTGCCGCCTGGTATATGTCACGCCCAGCCACCAGTCGCCGACGACCATCACCCTGCCGCTGGAGCGCCGCCGCCAGCTGCTGGACATGGCCGAGACCGGCAACTTCCTGATCATCGAGGACGACTACGAGAGCGAGAGCAACTACGCCGACAACCCGACACCCGCGCTCAAGAGCCTCGACCGCCACAAGCGCGTCATCTATGTCGGCAGCCTCTCCAAGACCCTCGCCCCCGGTCTGCGTCTGGGCTACATGGTCGCGCACCCGACCCTGATTCGAGAGGCCCGCGCCCTGCGCCGCCTGATGCTGCGCCATCCGCCGACCAACAATCAGCGTGCGGTGGGACTCTTCATCGCGCGCGGCTATCACGACAGCCTGATCAATCAGATGCACCAGGTGATGCAGCGTCGCTTCCTGCTGATGCGTGACGCCATCCAGCGCCATCTACCGATGATGAGCACGCCGGCCACCTACGGCGGCTCCTGCTTCTGGATGCACGGCCCGAAGAGCCTGAATGCCCACCGCCTGGCCGCCCTCGCCCGTGAGCAGAGCATCCTGATCGAGGTCGGTGACCTGCACTTCTTCTGCGATCGCAGCAGCCACCGCCACTACTTCCGGCTTGGCTTCTCGGCGATTCCGGAATCACGCATCGAAGCCGGCATCCTCAAGCTGGCCGCGCAGGTGCCGCTGGCGATGGAGGAGGCGCCGTCAGTTGCAGGCGCAGAGACAGAAGCACCGGAGATGGACGCAACGAAGACGGACGCACCGGAAACACAAGCACAGCCGTTACCCCCTCAGCCCGCCCTGCCCACTCCCCACGGCGCATCACGTCAACAGCGCGCCAGCTAGCCTGATCCTTGCGAGGAGATGAGAGGCGAGGAGATGAAAGGCAAGGAGAAAAAAGGCGAGGCGAGCCGCCGTATCGGCCATGGCTGAGGCAAACCCTGCCCATTCCCAAGCAACGATAACTCGCAATGATTATCCTATGGATAACAAAGATGCTCCCTCACTGATCATGAAGCGCGATCAATACGGGAGCATCCGGGTCATCGTGGCATCAGTGCCAAGTCACACCTATTGCGCTTCATCCTTCATCGCGTACCAGCGATACAGGCAACGCTGACCGGTGCGACGGAACGGCGCAAACAGTGGGGATTCGACCTTGTTGAGCACATTGGGATACGGCAGGCGTGACTGGAAGATCGGCAGCACCAGATCCGCCGCGTCCCTGGCGATCCACTGAGCGAGGCGCTTGCCCGCCTGGGCGGAATACATCACGCCGTTGCCGCCATAGCCCATGGCGTAATAGATGCTCTGCTTGGGGTCCGGCTGATGGATGCGCGGCATCATGTCGTGGCTGACATCCACCCAGCCCCACCAGGAGTAATCGACCTCGATGCCGCTCAGCGCGGGGAACTTGCGGTGCATGTCGGCGATCAGCAGCTGCTCGTATTGCGCCTTGGGCGCATCACGCCCCGAGACGGCACTGCGGCTGCCGATCTGCAGGCGGTTGTCCGGCAGCAGGCGATAGTAGTGGCGCAGCACGCGGGTGTCGGTGAGCACCTGATGGGTATGGAAGCGGGTCGCCTCGATTTCCTGCGCCGTCAGCGGGCGCGTCACCAGCGAGTTGGAGAGCACCGGCATCAGGCGCTTGTCGAGCTCCGGATGCAGCTTGCCGGAGGTGTAGCCGCCAGTCGCCATGCCCACCGAGCGCGCCTTGACCACGCCACCCGGCGTCGTCAGATAGTGCACGCCATCGCGGGTCTCCCAGCTCTCCACCGGGCTTGCCGGGTGCACCTTGACGCCCAGGCGGCGCGCCTTGCGCAGATAGCCGAAGGCCAACTTGCCCGGGTGCACGCCGATGCCTTCCGGCTCGTGCATCGCACCGCAGGCCTCTTCATCACCGACCCACTCATTGCGCACCGTGGCGCCATCGATGATGCGGGCATCGTAGTTGAAGGTCTCGCGCAACAGGCGCGCTTCCTTCTCCAGCCCCGGCATCATGCGCTCGCGGTGGGCGATGTACAGATGGCCGCCCGGCTGCGGATCGCAGTCGATGTCCTTGATCAGCTCCTTGAAATTCTCCATGCCCTCGACGCACTCGCGGTGCAGGCCGTGGGCGGCCTCGAGCCCGTAACGCTCGATCCACTGCGAACGCTTGAGGCGACCGGTGGCACACTGCGCCTGACCGCCATTGCGGGTCGAACAGCCCCAGCTGACCCGATTGGCCTCCAGCACGGTGGCCTTGATGCCGTACTTCTCGGCCAGCACGATGGCGGCGGTCAGCCCCGTGAAGCCGGAGCCGACGATCACCACATCGGCGTCGATATCGCCCATCACCGGGCCATCGTCTGCCGGCGGCTCACCGGCGGTGGCGACCCAGTAGGTCGGCGCGTAGTCGCGCCCTTCGCCGGGGGTGGCACTCACCAGCGGGTCGTAGGCCGGGTCATACGGCCGCGAGGCCTGAGTGGCCGGACGCTGCTCTGATTCGTTGCCCATGTCCGACGGCCGGGCGCCGTGCTGCACGATAGTTTCCATCTCGAACACCTCCTCTCACCCGCGGGGCGCACGCCATGACCTGACGCCATGACGTGCTGCCCCCGAGGCAAAGACAGCTTCAGAAACCTCTTCCCTGGTCGGTGCGCCGCTGGCGCTCAGACGTTGACGGGCGGACGGTTCTTGCGGAAGGCGTTCTTGATCGCGATCTTGCCGTCTCGCAGCGTGAAGGCGTCGATCATGCGCGCTTCGCTGCGCGCGCCATCGGCGGTGGTGCCGGTATAGGTGCTGATGACGAAGCCACGCTCGCCATCGGCGAAGATTTCCGTGTCGATCCACTGGGCATCCGGCGCGTTCTGCCAGGCGGCGGAGAGGCCCGCACGCACGGCGTCCTGACCGGCGAAGGTCTTGCCTTCGAGTTCCGGCCCGGCGATGGCGAGGAATTCGCAGTCATCGGTCATCATCGACAGGCAGTCGTCGATGTCGTGACGGTTGAGGGCGTCGCAGAAGGCGGTCAGCAGTTCGATGGTGGCTTGGTGAGTCATGGGTCGGGCTCCGCAGTCTTGTTGTTGGGCTTGTTGTTGAGCTTTTGGCTGAGCTTGTTGTTGAGCTGATGAGCGGCAGCAAGCGCTGCGCCATGACCCGAGACTACGCCGACACTCGCACCGCCCTTTAGCACCAGTTGGCAGCCACCGATTGGGCCAGTCGGCACCAAGGGGGCTGCCCTGGCGCCAACTGGTCCCATCGCGCCGCGCTGATGCGGTACCAAGGCCGTCCAATCGCCAACCAAGCGCCGCCCTGGGGAGAGTCAGCCTGCGAGGGCCGTGGGCGCTGCCACGCCCGGTGGCATGAAGGCCTCCGCTGACATGAAGCTCTCGCGCCCGAGCAGGATGTCGCTGAGCAGGCGCGTGGCGGCGGGCGCCAGCACCAGGCCATTGCGATAGTGACCGGCATTCACGTAGAGGCCATCAAGCCCCGGCACCGCGCCGATGAAGGGCGTGCCATCCGGCGTACCCGGACGCAGGCCGGCCCAGTGATGCTCCGGCACCAGCTCACCCAGCGCCGGCAGAATGCTCGCGGCGCTGGCATGCAGCGACTCGCGTGCCTGCGCGGTGGTGGACTTGTCGAAATCCTGATGCTCCAGGGTCGAGCCGATCAGAATCCGCCCATCGGCGCGCGGAATCACGTAGCGACCATCGCACAGCACCACCCGCGACAGCAGCGGCTCATCCACACTGCAAAGCCCCGCCGCCACCGGATTGAAGACCATCATCTGGCCCTTCACCGGGCGCACCGGCAGCAGCACGCCGGCGGCCGCCAGCAACTTGCCACTCCAGGCGCCGCCACACACCACGACGTTGTCTGCGCTGACGGTCTCATCAACAAGCCGGACGCCCGTGACACGCGACGGCGTGGCAAGCACCAGCTGCGTGACCTCACAGTCTTCACGCACCCGGATACGCGGATGCGCCAGCAGACGCGCACGCAGCGCCTGACCGAGTCGCGGATTGCGGATGCTGCCGAGCGTCGGCATCCACAGCGCCTGCTGATGGCCGCTGACCAGATGCGGCTCGCGCGCATAGAGCGCCTCACGCTCGATCACCTCCAGCGGCTTGTGCTGGGTGCGCGCCCAGTCCAGCGCCAGCGCCTCATCCTCGACCCGCAGATAGATCAGGCCCTTCTGGCGGTATTCGGGGTCGATGCCGGTGGCGTCCTTGAGCGCCTCGGCAAGCCTGGGGTACTCGCCTTCTGACCAGCGTGACAGTGACGAGATGGCGCTCGAATAGCGCCACGGATACAGCGGCGAGACGATGCCGCCACCGGCCCACGATGCCTCGCGTCCGCACTGGCCGCGCTCCAGCAGCGTGACCGTCTGGCCGGCCTCGGCCAGCTGCCACGCCATCATCATGCCCATCACGCCGCCACCAATGATCAGGGTATCGCTCATCTGCCTTGCTCCTGCGGGGAATGAATAATCACAAATCTCATATTTCGATACGATTTGCATTATTTTTAGAAACAAAGCTATATTCACAGCATTGCCGCCGCCCGGTTTGCCTGTCTCCCCGCGACAGGTCCACCGGGCAGCCACCAACAAGAATGACGAGGGAGACACCCCGTGAGCGACGCCACCTTGACGCCTTCCAGCAGTGATACAAGCTCTGCCAGTAGCGATGCAGGCCCCGCCGCCTCTGCCGAGCAGCCGCTGCCCGCCGGTCAGTTGCAGCCCACTGAGCTGCGCGGCGTGCGCGAGCTGTTCGGCATCGACAGTGACCTCAAGGTGCCGGTATTTGTGGAGCGCGACGCCCACGTGCCGGAAATCGATCACGCCTATCGCTTCAATCCCGATGTCACCCTCGCCATCCTCGCCGGCTTCACCAACAACCGCCGCGTGATGGTTCAGGGCCTGCACGGCACCGGCAAATCGACCCATATCGAGCAGATCGCCGCGCGTCTCAACTGGCCGTGCCTGCGCGTCAATCTCGATGGCCATGTCAGCCGGCTGGACCTGGTCGGCAAGGACGCCATCGTGATTCGCGACGGCGTGCAGGTCACCGAATTCCAGGAGGGCATCGTGCCCTGGTCGCTGACCCGCCCCATCGCGCTGATCTTCGATGAGTACGATGCCGGCCGTCCGGACGTGATGTTCGTCATCCAGCGCATTCTGGAGCGTGACGGCCACTTCACGCTGCTGGATCAGAACCGCGTGATTCGCCCGCATCCGCAATTCCGGTTGTTCGCCACCGCCAATACCGTCGGGCTTGGCAATCAGGATGGGCTCTATCACGGCACCCAGCTGCTCAACCATGCGCAGATCGACCGCTGGAACATCGTCGCCAAGCTGGATTACCTGCCGCGTGAGGAAGAGGTGAAGATCGTGCTGGCGCGTGTGCCCGCCAAGGACAACGAGCGTGGCCGCGCCCTGATTCGCGCGATGGTCGCGGTGGCCGACCTCACCCGCAAGGGCTTCGCCAATGGCGACCTGTCGAGCCTGATGTCGCCGCGTACCGTGATCACCTGGGCGGAGAACTGCGAGATCTTCCGCAATCCGGCGCTGGCCTTCCGTCTCTCCTACCTCAACAAGTGCGATGAGCATGAGCGCCCGCTGGTCGCCGAGTTCTATCAGCGCTGTTTCGCCAAGGAGCTGGAGGAATCCGCGGCGCTAATGGAGAGCGACCTGATGGATGAACAGGACAGCGACAAGGGAGCCCGGGCATGAGTGCGGCCCAGCAGGTACGCCGTCGTCAGCAGTATCTCGAGGAGCTTTCGGCGGCGAGTCTCGGGGCACTCAGCGGTCAGGCCGGCTGGGCCTATCGGGGGCGGCGTCTGAGTCGGCATGCTCAGGCGCTGCCATTGCGCACGCCGCATCTGCGCCTTGAGGAAGATGACTGCACGCTCGACAACTATCGCGCGGTCAGCGATGCCATCGCGCTGCGCCTGCTCCACACCGACGAGGCGCTGCATCTGGCGGCGCGTCCGGCGTTGCCGGAAACCCGCCTGATCTATGACCTGCTGGAGCAGCTGCGCGTCGAGGCGCTGGTCGACCCTGACATGCCCGGCGTGAAGGAGAATCTGGCGCGGCGCTTCACCGACTGGTGCCTGGCCTTCTATCACGCGGGCCTGACCGAGACGAGCAGCGGCATCCTCATCTACAGCGTCATCCAGTCGTGCTGGTCGCGCCTGATGGCCTGTGCGGTGATCCACGAGACGGAGGATTACATCGAGACGACGCGCGCCTCCTTCTATCAGGCGCTGGGCGCTGACATGGCGGGGCTGAGACGCACGCGTTTCGATCAGGCGGCCTATCAGCAGCATGCGCTGAACATCAGCCTGTGGCTGGAGCAGGAACTGGCCGAATCACTGGAGGAGCAGGACGGCGAGAAGGATGACGAGTCAGAGGCCAGTCAGCGCTTCGCGCTGTTTCTGGAAAACGAGGATGAGGAAGCGAGTCTGCTCGAGGAGCAGGCGGCGTCGCAGCTGCCGAGTCATCGGCGTGGCGCACCGGAGGAATTGCTGCCCTATCAGGTGTTCACCACGGCCTATGACCGCGAGCTGGAACCGGCCAGGCGCATGCGCGCTGCCCTGCTCGATGAGTATCGTCAGGCGCTGGATACGCGTCTGGCGGAGCAGAAGATCAACGTGCGGCGCCTGGCACGTCAGCTGGCGCGCCATTTCAGCTCGCCGCAGCGTGAGGGCTGGCACTTCGGGGAGGAGGAAGGAATCATCGATGGGCGGCGGCTGAGTCAGGTGATTTCCTCGCCGGCCGAGCGGCGGGTCTTCCAGCGCGAGCGCTGGGTGCCCGAGGCCAGTGCGCAGGTCAGCTTCCTGATCGACTGCTCCGGTTCGATGAAGGTGCATGGCGAGGCGGTGGCGATGCTGATCGAGATACTCACCCGCGCGCTCGACATGGCCGGTGTGCCCACCGAGGTGCTCGGCTTCACCACTGGCGCCTGGAATGGCGGCCGCGCCCTGAAGGACTGGCGACGCGCCGGCAAGCCCGCGCGTCCGGGCCGCCTGAATGAAGTGCAGTATCTGGTCTTCAAGCCCGCCTCACTGGCGTGGCGACGTGCACGCCGCAACTTCGGCGCCCTGCTCAAGGCTGATCTCTACCGCGAAGGCGTGGATGGCGAAGCCGTGCAATGGGCCTGCTCACGACTCGCGGACAACACTCCTGCCGACGAAGGCGCGCGCCGTCTGCTGGTCGTCATCTCCGATGGCAGCCCCTGTGACAGCGCCACCAACATGGCCAATGATGAACAGTACCTCGACAGCCACCTCAAGCAGGTTGTCGCGCAACAGACCCGCTCCGGCCGCCAGGCCATCCTCGGCCTCGGCGTCGGGCTGGACCTCAGCGCCTACTACCCCAACCAGCTGATCATCGATCTTGAACGCACCCTCGACAACGCCCTCGCCGATGAAATCGTCTATCACATGGCGCTAGCGTGCCGGCATCAGGGGATAAACTAATGGGAAACATAATTAACAAGCTATAAGTTATATGAGAAAAGTGTTGCTGTTTAACCACGGCATTCATCTAAATCATATGCCACAGCACTTCTTGACTTTCAAACCACTACCACATGGGCAAAGATGATTTCGTGCGCTACCTTTTAATTTCTTACTTACTTTTACTTCTCGCGCCTCAGGAAATTCATTTGAAGTTCTATTAAATATCTCTCTAGAGGCAAGCAGACCATCTTCCACATATCTATCGTGTAACTTCTCTGCTTCATTATAGAAATCGGCATCTAGCTCATTTACTTTGAGAGAAACAAAATCTTGCCCTTCACCAAAAAAAATCTCTAGTGAGCTTAGCATTATTCTCACGAGTTTTAAAACCTATACCATATATTCTACTAACCCCTCTATTGAGATACAAATTAATAGCACAATAGCCTCCTAGCAACTCTCGTCTTAATCTTCTATATCTGTTGTCTGCTGCAAACATATCGGGAAGTGCAAAAAAAGATATGCCTTGGTTGAGTCATATGGATCTATCATGAGCCTAGTACCACGCTTTGATGGTACATGTCGGGTTCCGTCTGATTGACTATAGCTTGCGTAAACAGCTCAGGTCGTTCGACCTGCCACTCCTTCATTGCTGCTATAGGCGCTTTGTGGTGTAGTGCCTTCTGAGGAATGTGGTGGTTATAGAGCCAGCAATAACGCTCGAGTGTCTGTTCTAAATCCTCACTTGAGTCATAACGCCGAGTCGCCAGAACATCGCTGATACGCCCATTGAAGCGCTCCACCATCCCGTTCGTTTGGGGTCTGCCTGGCCTGATCAATCGATGCTCAATACCATGGTTCTGACATTCCTGATCGAAAAGATGATTTCCACTGGGCTTACGTTCGCCACCCACGGTGAAGCGATCGGTAAAGGATTTACCATTGTCCGTGAGCACGGTTCGAATCGTGAAGGGAGCCTCCTCTTCCACACGCTTCATGAACGCCTGGGCGTCCTTTGCAGATTGACTTGATCTGACCTCCAGATACACCCACCGAGTGGCACGATCAATCGCGACGTAGAGATAACGCTTCTGATCTTCGTCAGGCATTTGGGGCAGGTGCTTGATATCAATGTGCACATACCCGGGCTCATAATCCTTGAAAGGCCGATGCTTGGGCTTCTCGTCCTCCTTCGCATCTTGACGCGCCAGCTTGGCGAGAGTCGGTACATCACGTCGTTTGAGCATGCGCTGAAGCGCGGAACGCGACAGATTGGGGTTCAGGAATTCCCGAGCAACGACAAGTAGATCATCGAGCCCCAAGCGAAGCAGTTCACGAGCGGCAATGACGATCTCTTCCTGTTCTGAGGTCAGAGTCGCGAGTAGGTTATGACGTGTGTGGGAGCGATCCAGGACATCATCACGATAGCGCCAGCGCTGTATAGTTGAGACGCTGACCCCGAACTGACGAGCGAGATCTTTGTTCGTCATGCTCGAAGGAGCTGCTTGGATGTCGGCACGGATTTTCGGTGTCGTCGTCGCTTGCTTATGCAGCTTGATGTCCATGAAGCTTTTCCTGAATCAATTGCTTGATGAGCTCACGAGAGGCTAACAAAGGATAGCTTCGTTGTGAAATCCGATCATCCGGCACCCTACAGGTACAGCCTTATAATAAAACTCCAAAAAAGTTTCCGCTAACATTCGCCTCTCAAATCTATTGCTTCTAGCTAACTCTCGAATACCCTCCTCAGCTTCACTATGACTTATGAAATTAGTATACTCAGCACTATTGTTAAGTATATGATAAGTAAAAGCCTCAATCATATCGTCCCAGAAATAACTTACTTTATTCTCTGAAGACTTATATCTAAAAGAATAAGTATCGTAAAGATTAGAAATACCTTCACCGTCTATAACTACACAATCACTATTAAGCATTTCATTGGTGACTATGGCTCTCTCATTGGTAGCTTCATTGAAGCTATTGTAATAGAGATTAATAATGCTAGATTCTGAGTTAACTCTTACTCTCCCATTTAAGGAGAGCAATGCTTCTCTCTGCCCTAAATAATGAATAAAATCTTTTGTGGTATCGAATTCTTTAAGCACTAATCCTATCGTATATTCATTAAAAACATGTATAAAGTGCTCCTGTTCGACCTCCCCAACACAAAAAGGTATGGCTTTTTCCTTACTCCATGTATCGTTACCTTTAAGAGAACTATCAAACATAAATGAAGAGTCAACATTAAAGCTACTAATGATTTCTTCGACACCATGACAAACTACTATATGATGGAAAACCACACCTTCACCAATAGGTATCTTTATAGGAATTTTATTTGTGCACAACTTATTAATATATATACGCTCAGGATATTTCTGCAACCACCTACGAGCACCATCTAACTGCTTTGCAGACTCACCTATAGCTTTCCTAGCCCACCTCGACCAAGCAATGTCAACATCTTTTTCGAGGTTGAATTTTATCTTTTTATCGCTAAACAAAATTATGTCATTATCAAAAACAACAATCAGATCACAAATTTCCTTACCATCACCATGCTTAGTAACGTCGCCTTGATCTCTAAATAAATTAGGCCAGCTCCAGAACTGCAAAAAAGAACGACCACCTAGTGAATTCAGATATTGCTCTTCTTTTGTGAATCCATTCATCACCATCTCCCATTAAACAAATAGCACTACCCTAAAGACACTTACTATAGATTAGAATGTGTATTTTATGCACTAAAGTCTTCATAAGATGATTTTCAGGCAGGCTTTCGCCTGCCCTATCCGCCGTGAGCGGCTAACAGAAGGAAAAGAAAGAGAAATTCAGTCTTGCGGGGTACGCTGCTGCGCCTGAACGACAGTCACCGCAATGACATTGAGGATGTCGGCGGTGGAGCAGCCGCGCGAGAGGTCGTTGGCGGGTTTGGAGAGGCCCTGGAGCAGCGGGCCGATGGCTTCTGCGCCGCCGATGCGTTCGGCGAGCTTGTAGCCGATATTGCCGGCTTCCAGATTGGGGAACACCAGCACGTTGGAGGTGCCTTTGACGCGTGAGGTGGGCAGCTTGCGCTCGGCGATTTCCGCCACGATGGCGGCGTCGAGCTGCACGTCTTCATCGATGGCGATATCTGGGCGTTGCTCGCGTACCCGATGCGCGGCCTGCACCACCTTGTCCACCGAGGCGTGATGCGCGCTGCCATTGGTGGAGAACGACAGCATCGCCACCCGCGGGTCTTCCCCGAGCAGAGCCTGGGCGCTGTCGGCGGCGGCCAGTGCGATCTGCGACAGCTCCTCGGCGTCGGGGTCGATCACCAGCCCGCAGTCCGAGAAGATCATGCCGCCCTTCAGATTGTGGAACGGCTTGCACAACATCATCAGAAAGAAGCTGGAGACCAGCTTGCTGCCCGGCGCCAGCCCCAGCAGTTGAATGGCGGTGCGCACCACATCGGCAGTGGTGAGCACCGCGCCGGCCACCGAGCCATCCGCCAGCCCTTCGCGCACCAGCATGTTGGCGAACGTCAGCGGATCACGAATCTTCTCGGCGGCCTGCTCCGCCGTCATGCCCTTGGCCGCGCGATGCGCGTGCAGCGCCTCGGCAAGCCTGGCGGTGTGCTCGGAGGTGGCGGGGTCGATCAGCTCGAGCCGTGCCAACGCCTGATCCTCAAGCCCGGCTTCCCTGGCGGTGGCGGCGATGACGACGGGGTCACCGACCACCATCACCTGCGCCAGGCCCTGCTCCGCCGCGCTCACCGCCGCTTGCACCACCCGCATGTCCTGCCCTTCGCAGAGCACGATACGGCGCGGGTCTGCCTTGGCCCGCGCCAGAATGTTGTTGAGTGCCTTCATGTCTGTCTCCTCGCTGCCCTTGCAGGCAGCCGACACATCCAAAAAGCCCCGGACATCTGAAATGGCCGGGGCAAGGGAGAGTTCCAGTCCTGCTTGCGCGTCGCGCTACACCCGCTTCATCGCGCTGCCATCCATGACCTGCACAGCGCGATCAGTGATGGGCGTTACACGTAATCCTGATACTTCTCGAGCAGACGCACCGGCTTCTTGAGGGCGTCGCGGCGGAACGGGTCGCCCAGTTCGCGAGTACACATCACCTCGATGACGCAGGTCTTGCCTTCGTTCATCTGCATGTCGATGGCCTTCTTGAGGGCCGGGCCCACGTCTTCCAGACGGTCGACGGTGATGCCTTCGGCACCCATGGAGCGCGCGATCTCGGCGAAGCTTTCGTTGTCCAGCTCACCGGCGACGAAGCGACGGTTGTAGAACTCGACCTGGTTCTTCTTCTCGGCCCCCCACTGACGGTTGTGGAAGACGACGGCCGTGACCGGAATGTCGTGACGCACGGCGGTCATGATTTCCATCAGGCTCATGCCCCAGGCGCCGTCACCGGCGTAGGCGATGGCCGGACGTTCCGGCGCGGCAGTCTTGGCACCCATGATGGTCGGCAGCGCGTAGCCGCAGTTGCCGAAGCTCATCGGGGCGAAGAAGCTGCGCGGACGATCGAAGCGCAGGTAGCTGTGAGCCACGGAATTGATGTTGCCGATGTCGGTGGAGACCATGACATCTTCCGGCATGGCCTTTTCCAGCTCGCGCAGTACCTGACGCGGGTGCAGGTATTCGCCGCCGGAGAACGGCTTCTCGTCCTTGGCTTCTTCGATGGCGTCGAGGCTGAAGGCGTCCTTCTCGTGGGTCCAGGCATCCAGCTCGGCTTCCCAGGCGGCCTTCTCTTCACGAATCTGGGTCAGACGCGAATCCTTGGAGGCATCGCATTCCAGATTGCGACCGGACAGGCGCTCGGTCAGGGCGATGGCCGCTTCACGCGCATCGCCGCAGATGCCGACGGAGATCTTCTTCACCAGGCCCAGCATCTTGTGGTCGGCGTCGATCTGGATGATCTTCGCGTCCTTCGGCCAGTAGTCCATGCCGTGCTGCGGCAGGGTACCGAACGGCCCGAGGCGTGTGCCCAGCGCGATGACGACATCGGCCTGGGAGATCAGCTTCATGCCCGCCTTGGAACCCTGATAACCGAGCGGACCACACCACAGCGGGTGGCTGGCCGGGAAGGAATCGTTGTGCTGGTAGCTGTTGACCACCGGCGCGCCGAGACGCTCTGCCAGTGCCTTGCACTCCTCGACGCCATCGGCCATCACCACACCACCACCGGAAACGATGACCGGGAACTTGGCGCTGGCCAGCAGCTCGGCTGCCTCATCCAGACTCTTGCTGCCACCCGGGCCGCGGTCGACACGTGCCGGCAGCGGAATCTCGCATTCGATCTCGCCGTAGAAGTAGTCACGCGGAATGTTGAGCTGGGTCGGGCCCATCTCGGACATGGCGCGGTCGAAGCAGCGACCGGTGTATTCCGCCATGCGCGACGGGTGCGTCACGTGACCCTGGTACTTGGTGAATTCCTGGAACATCGGCAGCTGCTTGCATTCCTGGAAGCCGCCCAGGCCGATGCCGGTGGTGCCGGCTTCCGGCGTGACGATGACCACCGGGCTGTGCGCCCAGTAAGCGGCCGCGATGCCGGTGACGCAGTTGGAGATGCCCGGGCCGTTCTGGCCGATGACCATGCCGTGACGGCCGGAAACGCGAGCATAGCCGTCGGCCATGTGGGCAGCGCCCTGCTCGTGCACCACCGGAATGAGGCGAATGCCGGCCGGGGCGAAGATGTCCATCGCATCCATGAAGGCGGAGCCCATGATGCCGAACATGTCGGTGACGCCATTGGCGACCATGGTTTCCACGAAGGCCTCGGAAGGGGTCATCTTCTGCTTGCCCTGCACGACCTTGCGATTGTCTGCGCTGTCTTGAGTGCTCATGGCGTCTCCAACTCTAAATTTTATGTTTATTGATACATTTAGTTCCGATTACCGAAACATGTGACCAAAATTAGCCCCCGCCGCGCGGTCCGTCAAGCCCGATTTCGGAAAATGATCAAAAACACTCCTTTTTTAGAAACTTCTTCCGATGAATGGAGTACTGTTAAAGTAGGCACAGCAACGCAAGGCACTGACGGGCCGAGCGTTTCGGCGCCACACTGCCCAGCGCACGGATTGAAGGAGGGAATAGCCCATGAACAGTGCCACCCAGCCCCAGGCGAGCCTGCCGCGTGACCGCAAGGACGCTGACAGGGAGACCGGCAAGGAAGGCAGCAAGATAGAAGGCGATACGCCCGCCCAGCGTCTGCTGGCGCTGCTGGAAGTGATCGCCGCCAAGGACCAGTTCTTCACCCTGCAGGGACTGGTGGAAGAGACCAGCCTGCCCAAGCCGACGCTGCACCGCATGCTTCAGCAGCTGGAAGGCAGCGGCATGCTGCAGCGCGAGGCGGACAACCGCCATTACAGCAAGGGCAGCCGTCTGCGCCGTCTGGCGGAGAACCTGCTGCTCAACGACACCGTGCAGGGCGCACGCCACGGCGTGCTCAACCGGCTGATGGAAGAGGTCGGCGAGAGCTGCAACATCACGGCGCTGTCCGGCAGCGAGGTGCTGTATCTGGACCGCGTCGAGACCCAGGCCCCGCTGCGCTTCTATCTGCACCCCGGTTCCCGGGTGCCGGTGCATTGCTCCGCCAGCGGCAAGCTGTTTCTGGCCCAGATGCCGCCCGCCCAGCGCCGCCGCCTGCTGACCGGCACGCCGCTGAACGCGATGACGCGCAATACCCTGACCGACATCGAGTCCGTCGAGGCCGAGATCGAGCAGGTCCGCCAACAGGGCTTCGCGCTGGATGACGAGGAATTCCTGCCCGGCCTGGTGTGCATCGCGGTACTGGCACCCAATCCCGATGGGCCTTCCAACATCGGCGTGGCGATCCAGGCGCCGGTGATGCGCCAGTCGCGCGAGGACATGCTCAAGCATCTGCCGGCTCTCGAGCGCGCCGCGCGCGATATCGCCGCCATCCAGCGCGGTGCGATACCCTCCGCCTGAGGCCAGCGGGCTGGAGCTGGGACTGGGAAAGAAGAGCGACAGGCACAAGGTCGTGCTTCCCGTGACGCGCATGAGGGGCTAGCCTAGCGGACTGCCTTTCACACGCCACGTCGAGAACACCATGTCCGCCAGCGATGCCTTGCGTCTTGTCCTGCTGTCCACCCTGTGGGGCATGTCTTTCATCTTCATGCGCGTGGCTGCGCCGGAATTCGGCCCGACCACGCTGATACTGCTGCGCATGGGCATCGGCGCGCTGGTACTCGCCCCGCTGCTGCTGGGCGCGGGACGCCTGAGGATGCTGTGGGAGCACAAGGGCCCGCTTGCGGTGCTGGGGCTGACCAGTCAGGCGCTGCCCTTCTGCCTGCTGGCGCTGGCCACCACCCAGCTGGAGGCCGGCTTCACCTCGCTGATCAATGCCACCACGCCGTTGTTCACCGCGCTGCTGGGCATGGCGCTGTTCGCCACGCCGATCCAGAAGCAGCAGTATCTCGGCCTGGCCGTGGCCTTCAGCGGTGTCTATGTGCTGTCGAGCGATCGCCTCGATTTCCAGCTCGGCGGTGACGGCTGGTTCATCCTCGCCGCCCTCGGCGCGACCTTCTGCTACGGCTTCGCCTCCAACTTCTCGCGCCAGCACCTGAATCACCTGCCGGCGCCGGTACTGGCCGCGGGCAGCTCGCTGATGTCGTTCCTGCTGTTGCTGATTCCGGGCCTGTGGATGTGGCCGACGACCAGCGTCAGCCTGGAGGCCTGGGGCAGCGCCATCGCGCTGGCGGTACTCAGCACCAGCCTCGCCTTCCTGATCTTCTTCCGTCTGCTGGCCAGCGCCGGCGCCACCGCGACCACCTCGGTGACCTTCCTGGTACCGGTCAGCGCGCTGCTATGGGGCAACATGCTGCTCGATGAGGTGATCGATGCGCGCATCCTCACCGGCATGGGCATCACCCTGCTGGGCACCGCCATCGCCACCCGTCTGATTCGCCTGCCGACACGTCAGAAAGTCGCCTGATCGCTTGCCGCATGACGCAAAAAAGGCCCGCCCCTGAACACGAGGTTCATGGGGCGGGCCTTTTGCTTTATGGGGCTTTGGCTTTATGAGCTTTGTGCTTTGTGGGCTTGAGCGCTCAGACACCAGTCATTCGGGTCAACCAGCTCAGCCGGTCAATCACATCAGCCCGCCGCTTCCTCGGCAGCATCGGCCAGCGCTTCGAAGACACGCGCCACAGCTTCCGCACCCGGGTCGCTGTTGCCGACCAGATGGGCGGAGGGCACGTAGGCGGAGCGCCCGGCCCGCGCCTTGGTCATCTCGGCGGTGGCATCCGCGCCCTGACGGGCGGCGCGCGCCATCGCGGCCCAGTCGACCCGCCCGGCGCGTATCTCCTGCCTGCTCTCGGCCGGCGAGGCTGACTGATAACCCTGCACCGATACCTGCTTTTCAGACTGCACCGACGCTTGCAGTGCCTCCAATGCCGGCAGCAGTGCATCCAGCAGGCTGCGATCGCCGCGTGAGGCGCCACCGTAGTGCTGCATGCGGGCGACGCCGTGACTCAGGGCGTCGTGCCAGCGCTGGCCCAGCGGCGCCTGGCCATGCGCGTCCGACTGCTCCTTCCAGCGGGTGGCGGCGGCGGTGAACAGCGTCGAGAGCAGCACACCACTGGAGCCGCCCATGCCATGGGCAAGCTGCTTGCCGATGGTGGTCATCAGCTCACCGGAATCGCCACACGCCAGCTCGCAGTCTTCCAGCGCCTCGATCACCGCGCGCGCACCGTTGGCGAAGGTGCTGCCGGTATCGCCGTCACCGCTGATGGCATCGAGGCGGTCAAGGTCCGCCTCGCTGGCAAGCAGGATTTCCAGTGCCGCGCGCAGGCGTTGCTCGACCTGCGGATCGCCCGGCAGGCCGGCACGCGATTTCACGCCACGGGCGGCACGCTCCTGGCAGTCGGCCTTGGCCTGGGCACGTCTGGCATCCGAGGCCTCATCACTGGCCGTTCTGACGGCGTCCTGACTCGGCGAGAAGTGCGCCAGTGGCGTCACCGGCTGCACGCCCGGCCAGGCGACCGGCGCGCAGCTGGCGCTCAGCGCCTCTTCCAGCAGGCTATCCAGCGGCAGCAGCGTCAGCGAGAAACCGTGCATGTCCAGCGAGGTCATCAGCGGTTGCGGGCCGACCACGGCATGAATGCCCAGCGCCTGCAGCGACGGATGGGTCAGCGCTTCTTCCAGCAGCAGGCTGCGCTCCAGCGCCGAGCAACCGCCCAGATCATTGATCAGCAGCAGATGGCCACTGGCCGGCAGGTCGCCGCCGACATCCTTGCGCGAATGACCCTGCACCAGCGCCGTGACCACGGTGTCCATGACCGCATGCACGCCGTGGGTGTCCGAGTCGCTGCCAAGCTCGAGCGCCATGGCGCCCGGCTCGCCGTGAATGCCCAGCCCCAGTTCCGGTGCGCGTTGCTCACGCGGCTTGCCGGGATGGCGGCCGACATTGAAGGCCACGCCCAGGGTCGAACAGCTGTCGGCGACGCGCCGTGCGACGGCGGTGATTTCCTTGAGGCCCGCCCCGCGGGCCGCCAGCGCACCGGTGACCTTGTGCACCAGCAGCGTGCCGGCCAGCCCGCGCGGCTGCGGGTTGTCGGGCAGCGCCACATCATCGGCGACGATGACCATCTCGACCTTGAAGCCTTCCTGACGCGCCCGCTCGGCGGCCAGCCCGAAGTTGAGGCGATCCCCGGTGTAGTTCTTGACGATCAGCAAGGCCCCGGCCTCACCAGTCACTTCGCGGATCGCCGCCAGCACGGCGTCCACCGTCGGCGAGGCGAACAGCTCACCACACACGGCGGCCGTCAGCATGCCCGCGCCGACGAAGCCTGCGTGCGCGGGTTCATGCCCCGAGCCGCCACCGGATATCAGCGCGACCTGATCACGCGCCCAGTCATCGCGTACCACCAGGCGCATGCCACTGGCGGGGTCTGACAGCCGCACGCCACTGCCATCCGGGTGGCGCAGTCGTGCGCAGCCTTCCAGCGCCTCGCCGACGACCTGGCGTGGCTGATTGATGAACTGTCGGCCAGACTCGCTGCTACTCATCCTTCTCTCCTTGAGGACACTCGCCCTGCTGATAAAGGCGGCACTTGAGGCCGCCGTTCATGCCTGTCTTGTGCCACGACACTTCCCTGACGCTCGGGGGCCTCGACTCATCCTACCTTGCCGTTCCCCCAGCGTCGTTCGCGACTTTGCCGGATGCAATAGTCATATCAGAAAGTGATGGCATTCGCGCTGCAGCGTTGTGCCACGCCCATCAGTCGGGTGGCCTGAAAGACAAAAGCCCCCCGACGCCTGCGCGTGCGGGGGGCTTGGAATGTCGGGAGCCAGCGGGAAGCGGGCTCGTTTGTCATGCGAGTCACCTTTCCTCCTTGGCCCTGGCCTCGGCAGACTCGGAATCAGCAGACACGCTATCGCCACGCTCGGTATCGGCAGGCTTGGTACCGGCAGACTCAGTACCGGCAGACTCAGTACCGGCAGACCCGGTACCGGCAGAAGCTGCCTGCTGCCTCGGCGGCGACTGGGAGGCTGGCCTGGGCGCTGGCGCCTGCTGCGATAGCGGCGCGGGCCTTGATGTCGGCTCGGGCTTTGATGTCGGCGCGGGCTGTGGGTGCAGCCAGGAAGGCAGGCGACTGGCGGGGGCTTCCAGGTTCGAGGCCTGGAAATCGCCGGCCTGGTATTCGCAGGAAGAGTACTCCACCGGCGTGTGCACCCTGAAGCCGTGCTTGCCGTGGTGCTTGACCCGGTACATCGCCTGATCGGCCCGTTCCAGCGCCAGCCCGAAGCGATTGTCGGCATCGCGCCCGAAGCAGATGCCGATGCTCAGGCCGATGCGGCCGAGGCCACCGCTGATCTCGAGGGGATGCGCGAAGCGCTCCAGCCAGCGACGGGCAATATGTTCGACACGCGGCAGTGACATGCGGGGCAGCTGAAAGAGGAATTCATCGCCGCCGAAACGCGCCGAGAGATGATGGTGGATGCCCAGCCGATGCAGCTCATCGTTCAGACCATGCGCGACCAGCACCAGCACTTCGTCGCCGGCACGATGGCCGAACTGGTCATTGACCTGCTTGAAGCCGTCGAGGTCGATGAAGATCAAGGCACTGTCGTCGGCCAGCGGTCGCTGATGCCAGCTGTTGATGGCCTGGCGATTGGCAAGACCCGTCAGGGCATCGGTGCTGGCCAGCGCATTGAGGCGCGATTCGTAGTCCTTCTCATGACTGATGTCGGTATGCGTGCCCAGCAGGCGCAGGGCATTGCCGTGCTCATCGCGCTCGACCACCCGCCCGCGATCGGCGACCCAGGTGATGCTGCCGTCGCGGGCCAGCATGCGATGCACGACCTGATAGACCTCGGTGCGCCCCTCAAGGTGATCATTGAGGTTGGCGAGCACTTCGTCGCGGTCTTCCGGGTGCAGGTGCTCACGCCAGACATCGAAATGGGCGTTCAGCTCGCCGGGCTGATAGCCCAGCATGCGCCCCCAGCGATAGTTGAAGATGGTGAGCTTGCCGCTGGGCACTTCGAGTTGCCAGAGGCGCAGGCCGGTACCGTCGAGCGTCGTCGACAGTTTCTCTTCCAGCCCCGCTAGTCGGCGTTCAAGGCGAGCCTTGTCGCGTTCCATCTGCTGGAGTGCTTGTTCCAGTGATTGTTCACGCAGACTCTTGCGTGCCATGCCAGGCCCCCGGTCGACTCCTTGTCCTGCATCCTGTTTATCCATCGGCACCACGGCGGACTCCCTGCTCGCTTGCCGATGCATCGCTCACGGTCTTGTGTTCTGTCTTGTTGTTATGCCATGCCGCTCTGTCTTGACGTTCAGTATTTACGTTCAGTCTTGACACTCTGGCTTGCGGTGTTTTTCCGCCTGGCGTCCTTGGCGCTTCGCTGCCCAGCCTGGTGACTGGGCGGTTGTCACCCGACTGAGGTCAATAAGCACTAACTGTAACTTAGATACCTAAAACAGAACCTATCGATATAACGTCCAGATGTGACAGCCCGAATGCCGAAAGAATCCCGACGAAAGTCTCAATCACATCAATAGCGCAAAAATGCGCAAGCCATATGATATTTGCGCAGCGCGCCCGAGCATCAGCGCATCAGCACCTCAGAGCGCAAAAGCATCAGCGCGTCAGAGCGCAAAAGCATCAGCGCGTCAGAGCGCCAGCTCGCCACCCTTGGCCACGGCACGCTGAAAGGCTTCGCGCTGACGGATGCGGGCCAGCCATTCCTGGATATTCGGGTGATTCTTGAGCCCCTGGCGCGCATCGAGCGCCTGGATCGGGAAGCTCATCTGGATATCGGCACCGGTCAGCGAGTCGCCGGCAAGCCACTGGCGATGCTCGAGACAGGTATCCATGTAGGCGAGATGCGCCTTGATCTCCGGGCTGATGAAGCTGTCATTCACCCCCTTGGCCAGTTTGCGCGCGATCGGGCGCACCAGCCACGGCACCGGCGGCTTGTCGAGACGCGAGAACACCAGTCTGAGCATCAGCGGCAGCATCGCGGAGCCTTCGGCGAAGTGCAGCCAGAAGCGGTAGTCACGCTCGGCCTGGCTGCCGGCGGGCGGGCGCAGATGGGCAGTGCTGCCGCTGCCCTGGCCGGCGTACAGATCGATCAGGTATTCGATGATCGCACCGGACTCGGCGACCACCACCGGCTCGGCATTCTCTCCCGCCAGCGTGGTGTCGGTGATGATCGGCGCCTTGCCCAGCGGGTGAATCTCCTTCAGCGCCTTGGGCGCGCGCATGCTGTTGCTGTCGCGGGCATAGGTCTGCAGACGGTATTCAAGATTCAACTCTTCCAGCAGCCACAGGATGCGCTGCGAGCGCGAGTTTTCCAGATGGTGAACCGTGATCATGGGCGTGCTCCTGAGGGTGGGGGCAAGTGCGCAGCGGTCAGCTTCGGGGGGATCAGCGTTCGAAGATGCTGTCACCCAGGTCATCGATGGTGCGCTTCGCCTTGAGCAGGGTCAGCTCCACGGCGCCCTCTTCGCCCGGCACGGTGTCGGAGCGCTCGAAACGGTGCTCCAGCATCTCGCCGCCTTCCACCGGCTTGCGGATCACGCCCGACACCCGGTATTGACCATCGTGCTTCTGCGGCATCGCCACGATCAGATAGCCCTTGTATTCGGTGGCTTCCGGTTCCTTGACCGGCGCAGGCTCGCCTGCGGCAAACAGTTTCTTCAGCATACCCAGCATGAGACATCTTCCTTGGCCGGCCGCCATGACAGACGCCGGCGATCTACGTGCAGAAATGACAATGAAAAGGGGCTTCTGTCAGCATCGCATGCACTCACGGGGGAGAAAAGCGCTCAAAAAAGCCCCTGAGCGCCATGCGTGCCCTGGATGAGCAGCACCTCATCAGACGAAAGCGCGCCCGGCTCTGGTAGCCGACAGCGCGATTGACTCTGGCCGTCTAAAGCGCGATACGACAGCCGGATAATGTGGCACCGACAGCCGGATAGCACGACGCCGACCCCTATGGCAGCGAATGGCTGCAGCAGGGGCCGGCGTCATGGTGTTCCGAGATCAGGCTATCGGATCAGAGATTACTCGATGCCACGTCCCTTGCTGGCCGCGATACGCAGGCGCAGGGAGTTCAGCTTGATGAAGCCGGCAGCATCTTTCTGGTCGTAGGCGCCCGCATCGTCTTCGAAGGTCGCGATGGACGCATCGAACAGCGAGTCTTCGGACTGACGGCCGACGACGATCACGTTGCCCTTGTAGAGCTTGAGACGCACGACGCCGTTGACGACCTTCTGGGACTCATCGATGGCCGCCTGCAGCATGCGACGCTCCGGGCTCCACCAGTAGCCGTTGTACACCAGCTCGGCGTACTTGGGCATCATCTCGTCCTTCAGGTGGGCCGCTTCGCGGTCCAGAGTGATGGATTCGATGGCACGGTGAGCACGCATCATGATGGTGCCGCCCGGTGTTTCGTAGCAGCCACGCGACTTCATGCCGACGTAACGGTTCTCGACGATGTCGAGACGGCCGATGCCGTTGGCGCCGCCGACCTTGTTCAGGTACTCGAGCACTTCGTGAGCGGCCATTTCCTTGCCGTCGATGGCAGTGATGTCGCCCTTGGTGTAGGTCAGATCGATGTAGGTCGCGTCATTCGGCGCCTGCTCCGGGCTGACGCTCCAGCGCCACATCTCTTCTTCGCACTCGGTCCACGGGTCTTCCAGCACGCCACCTTCATAGGAGATGTGCAGAAGGTTCGCGTCCATGGAGTACGGAGACTTCTTCTTGTTCTTGGCGTAGTCGACTTCGATACCGTGCTGCTCGCAGTATTCCATCAACTTCTCGCGGGAGTTCAGGTCCCACTCACGCCACGGCGCGATGACCTGGATGCCCGGCTTCAGCGCGTAGGCGCCCAGCTCGAAACGCACCTGGTCGTTGCCCTTGCCGGTCGCGCCGTGGGAGATGGCGTCGGCGCCGGTCTCGTTGGCGATCTCGACCAGACGACGCGCGATCAGCGGACGTGCGATGGAGGTGCCCAGCAGGTACTCGCCTTCATAGATGGCGTTGGCACGGAACATCGGGAAGACGTAGTCGCGGACGAAGGTCTCGCGCAGGTCTTCGATGTAGATCTCCTTCACGCCGAGGGCTTCTGCCTTGGCACGCGCCGGCTCGACTTCCTCGCCCTGACCGAGGTCAGCTGTGAAAGTCACGACTTCACAGTTGTAGGTTTCCTGCAGCCACTTGACGATGACTGAAGTGTCCAGGCCGCCGGAGTAGGCGAGAACGACCTTTTGCACGTCGGACATGCTTGACTCCTGAGTTGATGCTTGTAGTTCCCGCGTACCACTGATGAACGCCGTGGCCGCAGGTGGGGTTGGATCGCCCGGTCCAGACGAGCGAAGGCCGCGCAAGCGCAGCCGCTCATCTACCCGAATCACGATGTGACGCCGATTATAGCGAGGCTGGCACCTCACCGATACTGCCAGGAGGGCCAGAGACACCCCGGCACGCGGCCAGCGCCGCGACGCGCCCTTTTCGCCCTGCTACAATTGGCCACCTTGAGCGTCGGCAATACGCACGACGCAGCACGAGATGCTATGACGGGATTGGAGATCTTGATGACCCAGGCGAGCGAGCGCACGCAGATGGCACAGCGCTTCCGTGGCTTTCTGCCAGTGGTGGTCGACCTCGAGACGGGTGGTTTCAATGCCGCCGGTGATGCACTGCTCGAGATCGCTGCCGTCACGCTGACCATGGACGACGATGGCAACATGGTGCCGGATGCGACCTATGCCTTCCACGTGGCCCCCTTCGAGGGCGCCAACATCGAACAGTCGGCACTGGATTTCACCGGTATCGATCTCGACAACCCGGTGCGCAAGCAGGTCGCGGTGGCCGAGAATCAGGCGCTGGGCGAGATCTTCAGCCCGGTGCGCAAGGCCATCAAGGCGCACGGCTGCACGCGTGCGGTGCTGGTCGGCCACAATGCGGCCTTCGATCAGGGCTTCCTGAACGCGGCGGTCGAGCGTTGCGGTATCAAGCGCAATCCGTTCCACCCGTTCTCGTGCTTCGATACCGCTTCGCTTGCGGGTCTGGTCTATGGCCAGACAGTGCTGGCGCGCGCCTGCCGCGCCGCCGGCATCGAGTTCGACAATGCCTCCGCCCACTCGGCGCGTTATGACACCGAACGCACCGCGGAGCTGTTCTGCGCGATGGTCAACCGCTTCAAGGACCTGGGCGGCTGGGACCTGGCGATGAAGGAACAGGGCATGAATGATGAGGTGCCGGCCTCGCTCGACGCGCCCGCGCCCTGACTGGCAGAGCTTCTGACAGCTTCTCCGGCTGACAGACTCTCCGAGAGCCAGACATGAAAACGCCCCCGCAGCCTGGCTGCGGGGGCGTTTTTCTGCTCGGCACTGCTCGGCTCAGAGCGAGCCTGATCAGAGCGACTCCTATCAGAAGATGCCGATCACTCGGCAGACGCTTCCTGAGCGGCCTGCTTGATCAGCGGCTCCAGTTCGCCGCTCTGGTACATCTCGACCACGATGTCGCAACCGCCGACCAGCTCGCCGTTGACCCACAGCTGCGGGAAGGTCGGCCAGTTGGCGTATTTCGGCAGCTCGGCGCGGATGTCCGGGTTGTCGAGAATGTTGACGAAGGCGAAACGCTCGCCGCAGGACATGACGGCCTGCACGGTCTGCGCAGAGAAACCACACTGCGGCAGCTGCGGAGTGCCCTTCATGTACAGGAGGATCGGGTTCTCGCCAATCTGCTTTTCGATCGATTCGATGGTAGTGCTCATGTGCAATCCTCGGACGGTGGGCGCAAGGCCCGTGAGTGTCATTCCCTCATTCTACTGGGGGTAAGCCATGAATTCAGCCCCCGATAGTGCCCGAGTTGTGGATTGCTGTCTGCAGCAGCGCGCATCGGCCCTGCCGCGCGCGTCATGGCCGCCCTGATAACGGCGCGAGCGTTGCACGCTCGAGCCGAGCTGGCTAGGATGGCTCTTTTGACAGGCAGCGCCATCCGGGCGCCGTGATCGTCGGCGACTTCCTTCCCTCCGACGCATGGCGCCCTTTTCGATGGTGCTGCCCGAGACCCTGACAGGAGCCCGCTCGATGGCCACCCGGCACTTTCTGACCCTGCTTGACCTTTCTCCGGAAGAACTCGACTACCTCATCAAGCGCGCCATCACCATCAAGGATGGGCTGAAGAAGGAAGGTCCGGTCTATACGCCGTTCGCCAACCGCACCCTGGCGATGATCTTCGAGAAGTCCTCCACGCGTACCCGCGTGTCCTTCGAGACGGCCATGGCGCAATTCGGTGGCCATGCGCTGTTCCTGTCGCCGCGCGACACCCAGCTGGGCCGTGGCGAGCCGATCGGCGACACCGCCCGCGTGCTCTCCGAGATGGTCGATGGCGTGATGATCCGCACCTTCGCCCACTCCGATATCGAAGCCTTCGCCGACGCCTCCAGCGTGCCGGTCATCAATGCGCTGACCGATGACTATCATCCGTGCCAGCTGCTGGCCGACGTGATGACCTGGACCGAATGTCGTGGCTCCGTGAAGGGCAAGACAGCGGTCTGGATCGGCGATGGCAACAACATGTGCCATTCCTGGATCAACGCCGCGCGTCAATTCGATTTCAATCTGCGCATCTGCTGCCCGGAAGGCTACGAGCCGGACAGCGAGATCGTCGCGGCGGCTGGCCAGCGCGTCAGCATCCATCGCGACCCGCAGCAAGCCGTGCAGGGCGCGGACCTGGTGACCACCGATGTCTGGGCCTCCATGGGCCAGGAAGAAGAGCAGCTCAAGCGTGAAGCCGACTTCGCCGGTTTCCAGGTCGATGAAGCCATGCTCGACAAGGCCGCTGACGATGTCATCTTCCTGCACTGCCTGCCGGCACACCGCGGCGAAGAGATCAGCATGGGCCTGCTGGATGACCCGCGCGCCGTCGTCTGGCAGGAAGCGGGCAATCGCCTGCACGCCCAGAAGGCACTGCTCGAGTTCCTGATGCTGGGTCGCCAGGACTGAGCCTCAAGGCTGAGCCGCCGCCCAGCAAGCCGAAGGGGTGCCCTGCCGCCGCCTGCATCCACGCAGGCGGCGCTCGCGTATGCTCAAGCGAGACGGACACTCCCCTGCTCCGCTGCCTTCATCGCCATCCGGACTGACCTGCCATCATGCAACCGCTCCTTCAGATCGATTCGCTGGAATGTCGCTACGACACTACCGTCGTGACCCGTGACATCAATTTCTCCCTCAACAAGGGTGACATTGCCTGCCTGCTCGGCCCCTCCGGCTGCGGCAAGACCACGCTGCTGCGCGCGATTGCCGGCTTCGAACCGGTAGCGATGGGCGAGATTCGTCTCGAAGGCGAGGTGCTGTCCAGCGCGACTCATCTGACTGCGCCGGAGCAGCGCCATGTCGGCATGGTCTTTCAGGATTACGCGCTGTTCCCCCACCTGAGCGTGGCGGACAACGTGGCCTTCGGCGTGCGCCGCATGACCCGTGAAGCGCGCAATGACAAGGTGACGGAGCTGCTGACGCTGGTCGGCCTCGCCCATCTCGGCGAGCGCTTCCCGCATGAGCTGTCCGGTGGCCAGCAGCAGCGCGTGGCCCTGGCCCGCGCGCTGGCGCCGGAGCCGCGCATTCTGCTGCTCGATGAGCCGTTCTCGAATCTGGACGTGGAGCTGCGTCGTCAGCTGAGTCAGGAGGTGCGGCGGATTCTCAAGCACCTTGGCATCAGCGCGGTGCTGGTCACGCATGATCAGAATGAGGCCTTCGCGATGGCCGACCAGATCGGCGTGATCCACGGCGGTCATCTGCAGCAGTGGGACACGCCGTTCAATCTGTATCACGAACCCGCCACGCGCTTCGTCGCCAACTTCATCGGCCAGGGCTATTTCATCCCCGGCACGCTGAAGGACAACGAATGCGTGAGCACGGAGCTGGGCGTGATTCGCGGCAACCGTGCCTATCCGTATGCGCCCGGCACGCCGGTGGATGTGCTGCTGCGCCCGGATGACCTGGTGCTGGCCGAAGGGGATTCGGAAGCCACCGATCTCAAGGCACGCGTGCTCAGCGCGACCTTCGCCGGTACCAGTACCCTCTATAGGCTGGCGCTGCCTTCCGGACGGGAAGTCGAGGCGGCCTTCAACAGCCATCACGACTATCAGCCCGGCGAGCAGGTCATGCTGCGTATCCAGGCCGATCACCTGATCCTCTTCGAGCGTGTCGAGGAGAGTGAAGCGGTGCTCTAGCGCCTGCGCGCAGGATGATCGCCAGCCATGAAAAAACGGCCTCCTTTCGGATGGCCGTTTTTTCTTGCCCCGCTGGTGGCGTGTCGCTATTTGAACTGACTCCATTGCTTGGGCGACTGCCCGTACAGACGCTTGAATTCGCGACTGAATTGCGAGGAGCTCACATAGCCCACGGCCATGGCCGCCTCGCTGACGGTCTTGCCATTGGCGATCTGCATGGCGGCGGTATTGAGGCGCATGGACTTCACGAACTGGATCGGCGACATCGTGGTCGCCTGCTTGAACTTGCGGTGGAAGACGGCGCGACTCATGCCGACCCGCCCGGCCATGTCTTCAATGCTGACCGGCTCATCCAGTCGGCTGGACAGGTAATCGATTGTCCGCGCGATCTCATTGCCCACACCGAAGGCACGTCGCGCCGACTCACCGGCCTCGCCCTTCAGGACGGCGTAGTAAAGCTCCCGCAGCCGCCCTTCTCCCAGTATCGCCGCATCGGCGGGGCTCTGCGCCACCTGCAGCAGCCGCAACAAGGCATCGCTGAAGGCGGCGTCCCAATGCGCCAGGGCAAGCCCGGGCGGCAGCGGGCCGCGGGCCGACTTGCGCACGAGGCCCGCGGCGCTTTCCATCTCGATGGCAAGCTCCGTCATTACCCGCGTGTCCAGCGAGAGGTAGACGCCCAGCAGCGGTGTCTCTGGCGAGGCCGTGGGGGCGCCCGCCTCGACCGGCATCGAGATGGGACAGCACAGATACTGACGGCTGTCATAGACATGCCGCTCGCCGTCCAGTATCGCCTCCTTGGCACCGCTGACGATCACCACCACGGCGGGTTCATAGATGGCCGGCGCGCAACGCACGGGCTCCGTCATGCGAAAGAGCTGCACGCCCTTCACTGCGGTCTCTCGAATGCCTTCCTCGTGGGCGAGACTCGCCACGAGTCGTGTGATCTCTTGTCTGCTCATGTCGCCAATCTAGCGCCATGCCTGCCTCTCATCAACAACTTGAGACGATCAGGCAACGAATGCAGGTAATTTCAGCCGATCTCGAGTCTGAGTGAGATTTATCGTCCATTTCTGTCAGTATTGGCAGACTCGGGCGCCGCCGGCTATATATGTGAAGCAGACAGGGTCGAGCTGCAAACAGGGGCATGCTGACAGGGGCGAGCTGCAGAAAGGAACGAGCTGAAAGCCGGGCACAAAAAAAGCGGCCACCCCGAAGGATGACCGCTTTTTCAATAATTCTGGTGGAGCCTAGCGGGATCGAACCGCTGACCTCAACACTGCCAGTGTTGCGCTCTCCCAGCTGAGCTAAGGCCCCGAATCAGACTGTCATTTCGCATGTCACTTGCAGGCAAGAGGCACATGAAATCTGGACAGGCTTGTCGTGAATCATGGTGGAGCCTAGCGGGATCGAACCGCTGACCTCAACACTGCCAGTGTTGCGCTCTCCCAGCTGAGCTAAGGCCCCGTCTTCACGATGGAGCGCATGTTACAGAGCGACGAATACGTCGTCAACCTCTTATTTTTGCTGCGCTTTGTGGAGCGCGCGAAGTCTGAGGATCACATCGCGGAGCACGGTTTCCCGCAGGGGCTCGCTCACGGACTCACGGCCGACGACAAGGAGCAGGAATCACGCTAGCACTATATCAGTAGTGGTTATCCTGAACGCGACGCACTGGATGACAGGGCATCGACAAGCCCTTGTCCAATGGGTACATTGGATCCCGCATTCACTTCACTGCTTATTGACATCTTTACTGGAGCCGCCTTGATCAAGGTTCTTGTCGCTGACGACCACCACCTGGTGCGTACCAGCATCGTCCGTACCATTGAGCTAGAGGATGGGCTCAAGGTGATTGCAGAAGCCTCGGATGGCGAAACCGCGATCAAACTCTGCCGTGAGCACAGCCCGGATATCGTGCTCATGGACATTCGCATGCCCGGCGTCGATGGCCTGGAAGCCACACAGAAGATCGTGCGCAGCCTGCCCGACGTCAGAGTCATCGTGCTGACCGCCTATCTGGAAGAGTCCTTCGCCAAACGCCTGCTGGAAGCGGGAGCCTTCGGCTTCATCTCCAAGGGCACGCCCTTTGACGAGATGATTCGCGCCATCCATCAGGTGGCCGCTGGCGAGCGCTATCTGTCCCCGGAAATCGCCCAGCGCCTGGTGTTCTCGGGCATGGACACCCAGCGCAGCAATCCCTTCGATCAGCTGTCGAGCCGAGAACTGCAGGTGGCGACGATGATCGTCAATTGCCATCGCGTCAGCGAGATCTCGGACCGCCTGCACCTGAGCCCGAAGACGGTCAACACCTACCGCTATCGCATCTTCGACAAGCTTGGCGTGACCAGCGACGTGGAGATGACGCATCTGGCCATGCGTCACCAATTGCTGGATGACTACGTGCTGGACCGTCCTGACGAGGCCTGAGCAAGCACACCTTGCTCGCCCGTCACACACTGCAGGCCCGCGCTGCTCGTAACACTCCCGAGCAGCGCCGACAACGCCTCATACAACAACGCCACCTTCCCCGGGTGGCGTTGTTGTATGAGGCGTTTCTGTCTGGAACGTTCATGCATGAGGCGTTTCTGTCTGAGATGTTCGTGAATGGCACGCCCTCACAGACGCGGCCATGACAGCAGGCATTGCAGCATGGCCCTGTTGCCCCCATGCCTGCGAGCAATCGCCCTTGTTTGATAGACTCGAGGCATCTCTGGACGAGGAACCTCATGGCCAAGCAGCACACTGATCCCACGATGACGGACACCACTTCTCAGTCGCCCGAGAATGAGGAGCCGGCAGGCACCGCCAGCCAGCCTGATGCCCAACCTACGTCCTCAGCGAGCGCGCAGGCTGACAGCCGCGCACGCAGCGACGCCGCGCGTGTCTCCAGCCGCCTGATCACCAGTGACGCGAGCAGTGATCTGCTGCAGGGCAGCGAGGCGACTGGCTTCGATGCCCGCCATTTCCTCAAGCATGTCAGCGACGCGCCCGGTATCTATCGCATGCTGGATAGCGCCGGTGACGTGCTGTACGTGGGCAAGGCCAAGCGCCTCAAGGCGCGCCTCTCCAGCTATTTTCGCAATACCGGCCTGAATGCCAAGACCCAGGCGCTGGTCGGGCGCATCGCCGATGTGCAGGTCACCATCACGCGCAGCGAGACCGAGGCCCTGCTGCTGGAGCAGACCCTGATCAAGGAGCTGCGCCCGCCCTACAACATCCTGCTGCGTGACGACAAATCCTACCCTTACGTCTTCATCAGCCAGCATCACGACTATCCGGCGCTGGAGTTCAAGCGCGTGCGCCACAAGCGCAATGACGGACGCTATTTCGGCCCCTACCCGAGCAGCGTTGCGGTACGCGAATCACTGACCCTGATGCAGAAGATCTTCCGCCTGCGCAATTGCGAGGATTCGGTGTTCGCCCACCGCGATCGCCCGTGCCTGCAATATCAGATCAACCGCTGCACCGCGCCGTGTGTCGACTACATCAGCAAGCAGGATTATCGCCGCGACATGGAACATGCGGTGATGTGCCTGAACGGCCAGAGCGACAAGGTCACCGACGAGCTCAGCCAGGCGATGGAAGACGCGGCCATGAGGCTGGAATTCGAGGAAGCGGCCCGCCTGCGTGATCAGGTCGCCCAGCTGCGCCGCATGCAGGAGAAGCAATACGTCGACACCGGCACCGGCAACGCCGACATCCTGGCGCTGGCCGAGCGCCCCGGCGGGCTCTGCATCAGCGTGGTCTCGGTCCGTCAGGGTCGCATGCTCGGCGCACGCCACTTCTCGCCGGGCAATGGTCTGGACCTGACCAGCAGCGAGCTGCTGACCAGCTTCGTCAGCCAGTACTATCTCGGCCAGGACAGGGAGATGCCCGATGAGGTGCTGACCTCGCTGGCCCTCGATGACGCCAACCTGCTGGAAGGCGCCTTGAGCGAGAAGGCCGAGCGGCGGGTACGGGTCGCGCATCAGGTGCGCGGCCATCGCGCCCAGTGGCTGACATTGGCGCAGACCAACGCCGAGCAACATCTGGCCACCCAGCTGGCCAGCCGCCAGCAGCTGTCCAACCGCTTCCTGTCGCTGCGCGATGCGCTGGGACTCGATGAGGTACCCAAGCGCCTGGAATGCTTCGATATTTCCCACAGTCATGGCGAGGCGACCGTGGCCAGCTGCGTGGTCTTCGATCATGACGGGCCGATCAAGTCGGATTACCGGCGCTTCAATATCGAAGGCGTGACGGCCGGCGATGACTACGCCGCCATGCAACAGGCACTGACGCGGCGCTTCAAGCGCCTGCAGGAAGGCGAAGGCAAGCGCCCGGACATCCTGCTGGTCGATGGCGGCAAGGGGCAGCTCAACATGGCGCGCGGGGTGTTCGAGTCACTCGGCGTGACCGATATCATCCTGCTCGGGGTAGCCAAGGGCACCACGCGCAAGGCAGGGCTCGAGACGCTGTTCATCGAGACGGTGCACGACACCCTGGACCTCGACAGCCACTCACCGGCGCTGCACTTGATCCAGCATGTGCGCGATGAATCGCACCGCTTCGCCATCGCCGGTCACCGCGCCAAGCGTGACAAGGCGCGGCGCACCTCAAGCCTGGAGGGCATCGCGGGAGTCGGCCCCAAGCGGCGCCGCGAGCTACTCAAGTTCTTCGGCGGCCTGCAGGGGGTGAAACAGGCCTCCAAGCCGGAACTGGCGCGCGTGCCCGGCATCAGCGAATCGCTCGCCGAGCTGATCCATCAGGCGCTGCATGGCTGATCCACCAGGCGCTGCATGGCTGCCCCCGTGCACGACATGGCTGCCTCTGGCACCATCGACTCAACGCTCAAGGAAGAGTGACAGAGCGTTGGCTTGAATAACCTGCCGTTTGGCATGGCTGAATGCGCCGCCGGCAGGCTAGAATAGACGACTTGTGCGGCGCCAATCGATCGGCTTTCTTCAGGGTCTCGACTCGCCCTCGATTGCGCCCAGCCACCTACGCTTCATGCAAGGACTCGTGCCGTCACGATGAGCATCCCCAATATCCTGACTCTGATCCGCATCCTGTTCATTCCGCTGCTGGTGGTATGTTTCTATCTGCCTTATGCATGGAGCCTGCCGTTGACGGCGCTGCTCTTCGCACTGGCCGCCATCACCGACTGGTTCGATGGCTATCTGGCCCGCCTGTGGAATCAGACCACGCCCTTCGGCGCCTTCCTGGACCCCGTCGCCGACAAGCTGATGGTCGCGGTGGCACTGGGCCTGCTGATCGAACGCTACGACAGCCTGTGGATGACCATCCCGAGCCTGGTCATCATCGGTCGCGAGATCGTCATCTCGGCGCTGCGTGAGTGGATGGCCGAGATCGGCAAGCGCGGCAGCGTCGCGGTGTCCTGGGTCGGCAAGCTGAAGACGGCTGCCCAGATGCTGGCCCTGTTCATGCTGCTGTTCTTCGCTCCGGGCAGTGTCGGGGGGGATGCCGGCCTGGCCCTGCTGTATATCTCGGCAGCGCTGACGCTGTGGTCGATGATCAGCTATCTGCGTGCCGCCTGGCCGGAACTGGTGCGCTCGGTCTGACACCCCGTTCAGCCACGAGACGCTGCGAATGCCTCAACGCCCACCGCCCCTGTGGCCGGTGGGCGTTTTCGTTTCCAGTGACCTGACTCGCGAGACAATTTTTCATTAACTGTTTGACAGCATGGGAATTATCCGTATAATTCGACCTCGAGTTCAGCGGGAATAGCTCAGTGGTAGAGCACAACCTTGCCAAGGTTGGGGTCGCGAGTTCGAATCTCGTTTCCCGCTCCAGTAACACAGGTAGCGCAACATTCACCTGATTTACTGACTCATGTATCTGCAGCAGCATCAGTGGATACTCCTCGGATCAGACATCAGTTTCGACTGACATCTCGATCATTGAGGCTGGATGGCAGAGTGGTCATGCAGCGGACTGCAACTCCGTGTACGCCGGTTCGATTCCGACTCCAGCCTCCATTTCAGATACCGAAACATCCCCTGTTTCCCTCTGGAATGGATTTGACACCCACCCCCTTCGGGTCGTCACACTTCCCTTACTTGTTTCGATTTACATTGCTGCAACCCTGACGCTTTTTCGCTTGGTTATCGTCTGATCTACGCCTTGCCAAGCCATTGCCTTGCCACATCATTTCTCTGTTTTCATCTGTCCGTGATTCTGACAGTGTTCCGGCACCCGTCAGCGACTTCCCCTGTGCGCCTTCGCGCTTGCTACTGACTATCTGTTGCCCCGCCCCTCTCCACCGCGCGCCTTTTCGCGTCGCTTGCCGCGATCATGCCGGGTGAAAAGCGCTCTGCTTTCCCTCCTCAATGTCAGCGCTCACGATAACCACAGACCGTCGCAATTTCATTGCATAACAGTCAGTTAAATCACGCATTCAGTAGAGTGTCATCGCCATTAAAGTTGACCTTGATCTGAAATATGATAAGTTATGCGCCAGTCTGCGCGGCCATGGTGGAATCGGTAGACACCGGAGACTTAAAAATTCCCATCATCAGAAGCACCCTCGCCAGAAACACCACACAAAATTCTTCAGAATCAGTAGCTTATCAGCGCATAGCCCCAAAAACGAAAAAGGCGTCGCCACAGTTGAGCGACGATCTGGCAACAGATACTTATCCATTTTATTAAATATCGTGCCACTTGACCTTATCGGGTATTCTGATAAAGTGTGCGCCACCTAGCGGGTATGGCGGAATTGGTAGACGCAGAAGACTTAAAATTTTCCGGTCCTTGACCGTGTCGGTTCGAGTCCGACTACCCGCACCAAGACATAGAAAAGCCCCGTCAACTGCACGGGGCTTTTTGCTATCAGAGGGTCAGGCAGCCAGATCGACCACTGCACTTTGCAGTGCTATAGGCGCTACTCGTTTCATTAGTACCTCTGACCATCACCCTTACCTTCATCCCTATGGTATCTGTAGCGAAGGTGTGACTGGATGACTTTACTGATAGGTCTTCAAGGTAAGTGCCCTCCTCATCGATCAGAGTTACCTGGACGTGCTCATTTTCAGCCTTGGCATCTAATTTCTCGCTAGGCCTGATCGCGGAGTACTCATTGCGTCTCCTGTTGAATGACACTGTTACTAGCCCGTCACTGCCCCGCTTAGCAGTCACCTGTGATGGAACGTTATGCAGGCTGTACCTATCTTGGTAGGTCTACTCATATTCGTCAGCAACCGCGAAGTCCAAGGTCTCTGTGACCGACTCAGGGAGAAGCTTAAAATGCATTTTTGTAGGGTCCTGTGGTGCCTTGATCATCCCAAGCTCTGCCTCTAGGAAGATGACCCTGGAGCCCTTATCGTGAGGCTTAGCTGTGGTGTCGAGCAACCCACGCCAAACACCAGATAGCGTGTAGCTACCATCCACAGTCTCCATAGCCACTTCTTCGAACGCTATGAACTCCTGAAGCTCGTTGGCGCTGTTGTAGATCAAGGCTATGTTGTGCCCCTCCCTGATCTCAGAAATTGTTGCTGGGGCCAGGTCAGGATCTCCAGAAACAACCTTGATTGGGATCTCATCGCTAGACCCAGTCAGATCTGAATCGAGCACGATGTTGTCACTGAAGGATGAGATGCTGCTGCTGTTCCCTAGGACATAGCTCTCTTCACCTACCCTTTTGGTGATGTAGTAGCCGAAGTACGCTCCTGGTTCGCTGTTGGCGCTTATGGCAATGCGAGTACCAGCATTCGAAGGAACCTCAAAAATAGATACGTTCAGGGCATTCTTGGGCATCACAGTCTCGTTCTTCCATTCTGTTCCACCCAGGGGGGTGTAGAGCGACAGGGAGAGCCCAAAAACGTCTTGAGCCACATCGAGCGTGATCCTGTTGCTGGTAAGGCTCCCTAGGTCCATGCTCGTGACACGGAAAGCTACTGGATACTTGAATATCTCTGGCGCATTGACCATGACAGGGTCACCAATGTTCAGGTCGATAGCGTCTCTGTTGCACTCAAGCTTGGCAGAGGCACCATTTATTCTAATTCAAAGCACAGCAAGGCCCCCAGTGGATATATCATAGCGGTTAAAAAACGTCTTTATTGAATATCTACAATCTTTTTTTTAATACTTTGATATTTCCATTCACGTCATCATGTTCCTTAGATAATTCAAGTTAACGAGAATAATTATCAATACCATTCATGGAGTTTATGACATTCTTTCTTTAATATAAATGTGCATAAACTCCGAAGATGAAAACTATTCTCATTTAAGCAAGGGAGGTAGAACGAGCTGCTAGGTTTTGTACGAAAAGTCATTTTTGCTAATGTGATCCATGCATATCCAGCATAGGTGCGGTATGACAGAACGCTACGAAATCTCAGATAGCCAATGGCAGTTGATCGAAGACATTGTGTCATCGGCCCAATCGATAGGCAGGCCCAGGAAAGACGATAGACAAATGCTGAACGGCATCTTTTAGGCTCTATACTCTGGCGCCAAGTGGCGCGACCTTCCCGAACGTTATGGCCCTTGGAGCACTCTCTACGCCAGGTTCCGCCAATGGCGTGATGACGGTACCTTTGAGGCAGTCTTGTCGCGCCTTCAACTTCGGCTTCGCGAAGATGGTCTAATAGATCTCGAGACCTGGATGATCGACTCAACCGCCGTTCGTGCAACACGGGCCTCCGCTGGTGGAGGTAAAAAGGAGGAGCTAAAGTACCCTTAGATCATGCATTGGGCCGGAGTCGTGGCGGCATCACAACCAAAATCCATTTGATCTGTGATCGCCTTGGCTAGCCCACCGCCTTCACGCTGTCGGCGGGGCAAGAATCGGATACGCAGTACTTCATGCCCACCCTGGAAAAGGTTCATCTACCGGGAAGTCTTGGTCGGCCACGAAAACGTTGCCGCTACATCGTGGCAGACAAGGGCTATGACAGTGACGAGTTGCACCGTTACTACGACCGTCTACGAATCAAGCCGGTCATCGCTCAACGAAAGATGAAGCGGAAACCCCGGCCAGATCTCCCACGCGGTTTCGATAAACCCATGTACCATCAGCGAAATATCGTGGAGCGCTCTTACAGTTGACTGAAAGAGTTCCGTCGTATTGCGACGCGATATGAGAAGTTGGCCCGTAGCTTTTATACGATGGTATGCGTAGCTTGCATACGGTACTGTCTACGAGCCGACTTTTCATACAGAACCTAAGAGAATATTTAATTTAAGACCTTTTTCTACGTAGATTAATTTTAATAGTATCAGCTGGATTGTTCTCCTCCTTCCACGAAGAAATGATATTTCGTAATTTCAACCATTTAACCAACTCTAAATTCTCAACTGACATAGGAAGCCTATGTGTTCTTAGATTAGTCATTAAATCTGAATACGGAGTTGGCAGGCTCCTTAAGAAATCGATAATTTCATCGGTATGAATCATAGCATGACACTTGTTTAAAATTTGTATTTGAGATTTTGTTGATTCGGACTCATTTAATATTTTTATCAAGATATCGCCATCGAAATTTAAAATAGACATATCTGCATCGCTAATAATTTCCTCAATAACTTTAGTTCGTTCAGATGAATCTAAAAAATTGTCTAAATCGATATCTTCGATCAGCTTCAATTTAAAAGAAACATCAATCTCGGCAACTAAAAGTGTCTCTAAAACCTTATCGTCTATATTAATACTGTCTGTATTATCAAGATATTCTTTTATGTACTGTTGGATTAATAATGCCTGTATCTCTATTGTTTCAAGTGAATCAAATACACTTTGATTTAGCTCCAACTTTTTTTCTCTTATCAGAATTTTGATTTTATCCTGACTGCATTCTTTGGGCACTTGAGAAAATTTTCTAGGAAGGATGTGAATATATTCGCTATAAGCCTCGTTTGATAAACTAGTTGCTTCAAAGATAAATTCTCTCAAAACATATGAATCTAGGTCAGCGGGTATCTTATTGTTAATGATACTTTGTCGATTGTCATTATTTTCAAGATATGAGGTCAAAGTATCTTTATCAAAGTTACTGTAGGTTAGATAAGAAAAACAGTTGTCCCACTTTGCTTCTATTAAGCTAAGCTTGAAGAGGATTGTGTAAAACTCTTCAGGAATTTCTTTTAAGCTTGATAGCTTAACTGTTTGACGCCCCAAGAATGTATAAAGTGCATCCTGATTTAAATTATCTTTGTTTATTATTGAGATTATACTTGAAGTATGCTCGTAAGCATTTCCTTCCAACTCATTAAGTATGTCGCACAAGTAATTGTTAAAGTTTTTTTCAACCCGACTTATCAATACATCATTTCCTGTGGAAAGTATAGACGTATAGTTTCTCTCATAAAAATCTTTAATATCTGGTTTGCCTAGTATATTCACATAGATATATTCCAAGTTAGAAATTGTAAGTCTAAATAGACCTTTGTTGAACATGGATTTTACTATGTCATGGTTATTGCTAATTTCAGTTAAATCTTTAACCTCAAAGTTAAGACATGACAGTCGATTTGGATCTAGTTCAGGTTGCTGCTCGAGAATTTCAACTAAGTTCTCAGAAACAAATTCTGATAAAACTAAGTAGTCTTCAGCTAATTCTTCAAGTAGCTTTAAGGGTAAGTTAGCTATAAAGTTAGCAATATGGGATATGCTGTTCTGGCTAGCAACAGCAGTCGTAATTACTCCCTTCGACTCATTAACTATACCCGAGATAAGGCTGACCATACCTTGGCCATTAATATAATATTCTTCAAGGAATTCCTCACAATCTGTAAATCTTGAAGAAATTAATTTAAATAGGCTCGCTATTTGACTTCTATAGTAATGTTCATCGCTCAAAAGCGTATCTACGATTTTAATATTTAAAACATATTTCTGAGTAAAATCATTTTCCCGCATTGCTGCTATAACTTCTTTGGGATTATCGATAGCAAAATCCGGTGCCGGTGTAGAGAAAGCACGTATTTGAATTAAGAATTTATTATCATTTGGAGATAAACGGCCCGAATGGAAAAGAGATGTGTATTGATAATATGTATCATCAAGATGACCTTCTAGAATTAGAAATCGTGCTAACTCTCCATTTTTTCCAAAGCATCTAAAAATTTCGGATAGATCGTCAGTGTATAGCTGCAATAATTCATGCAGTTTTGATGTTCGAAGCGTTGATATTCTTGATTTGAGCTCTCGTACTCGGGTTGAGTCTCTAGCTCTCTTGTCTTCCGACTTCATTTCTATTTCTTTTTTCCGATCCTGATAGCTTTTCTTAGCATCAACTCCCTTCTGTACATCTTTGATATCTATAGTTATGCGAGCATTATTGCTATTTATTCTACAATTAAGATTTGTGGTTTCAATTATTTTCTCAAAGTTATCATTTGTAGAAAGTTTTTTAAGAGGTATTGGTGTGCCATTAGTTAAGAGAATATGAGTAGCGTTATCCGGGATCTTTTCTATAATAGCCATAGCGTATATTTGTCTTAACTCTTGTAAATCGCTAGGGACCTGGCTTTCACTTTCTTCTATTTGCTTTTCATATATTGATATTTCATCTCTACATTCAGCTTTAACTTGCTGAACAAGTTGATCTTGAAAAGCTAGTATACTAGCGAGCGCCCCTTTCCCACGATGTAGTTCCTCGAAATCTCTCGGATAGACATTCTTATATATTAATACTGCAAGCAGTTTGTTGTCGTCGAGTATTTTCTCTCCGTCGGTTTGTAAGTTAGCTGAGTATATCTCATATTCGTTAAATATATTCTGAATCAGCCTCAAATCATTTAGATAGCGTGATACTTCTCTTAGAAACTCAGGGTCAAGCTGCTCGCTGACCCCGAGTCTATTACCCTGCTGTAATACCATGTCAATTGAGTTGTTAGTATTAATTATCGGTATAACTGGTATTATAAACTCGAAAAACTTAGTTCGATCAGTATTGATGAATATATCGTCTCGTAAGGCATATAAAAATCTAATTGTACGCTTAACTCCTGCGTTATTGTTTACGAGACTATTAATTTCTCTTAACGTTACAAATATGTCAGAGTCTTCGAATCTATCTATATCCTCTATTACGACAAGATCATACCTAGTTTTTTGAAAGAAATAAATAATTTCGTCTAGATGAAGATTCAATATAGATGCTTGATCATCGTTGGCGGGCTTAATTTCTACGTCTTTAAGGGAGATGCTTTTAAGAGAAAGGCCAAAGCTAGCTATATAAAATTGATGAAGTACTATCCAGACAAATATAATCGTGTAAGGGAAGATTGCTAGATTGTAAATATTATCTATAGAAAATGGTTTAAAAAAAGATCCATCCATAATAACTTGGCTTTGGTTGAATAAGTACACTCCACCCGCAATCCCAGATAAAATATATAGAGTTTTAAATTTTGCCGAAAATCCAGGCGATTGAATTCTTTTGAATCTTGATAAAGGAAGTTTCTTTGCATCTGCGCCGTACAGCATCTGTTGAAGAATACTCCTCTCAATATCTTGCCGTTTCACTTTAACTTCTGATTCCAGTTCTGGTATGAATGCAGCTAGAGAAATATGAAGTGCAGGTCGTCTATATTTTCTTAAAAATGATTTAATAATACTGCTCTTTCCAGATCCATATGGGCCTGTTAATGCAATATTTAGCACTCTTGAATTTTTCGTTGCATATAGCAGCGCATTAGAATAAACTCCATCTTGATCTGCTTTATCAGTTGGCGCAAGATCTACGTATTTAGTATCTACAGTATCTGGTTTTATTCTACTCTCTAGCCATTCATCAAGTTGCTCAAGCCATTTAGAAATATGACGTACTATTGAAATTATTCTTTCTATCATAGGATTATCCTTATCCTCTTAGTAAAGAACTACCAACCAGTAATGTTGGTTCTGGAAGATTTGCTTTTAATATGAGATGATCTTATCCGGCATATTTTTTTAAGCGGTAAGATTTAGCGATAAAAGTTTATAAGTTGCTTGATTGATCTTCGGCTTTTTTTTAGAAAATCGAGATGCAAGTTGCATAGCTCAATTTAATGTCCGAACACGCTACCGCCTGGGAGCACCATCTGGTACTCCCTCTAGGTTTCTGTAACAATATAATTTTTCCATTAATGAGATTCTAGACCAACGATTATTCCTAAACCACCAAAATTTTATTTTTCATACTCTAGCGCGAAAATTTAGTTCTAGGACAGTAGGTATATGCTCGCTGTAGTGGCACAGTGAATCTGGCCACCTGACTTTGAGTGTATGATGGCTCACAGAGACAATCAGGTGCAGATGATGACGAAGAAGAGAACGTTTAGCCCGGAATTTCGCTTGGAAGCGGCCCAGCTCGTGGTCGACCAGGGCTACACGCTGAAGGCGGCGTGTGAGGCCATGGGGGTTGGCAAATCCACCATGGAGTATTGGGTTCGCAGGCTTCGCGCTGAGCGGGCAGGCAAGGCGCCGCTGAAAGGTGAGGCTCTGACGCCGGAACAGCGTGAGATCCAGGAACTGAAGCGCAAGCTGCGGCGAGTGGAAGAAGAGAAGGCAATATTAAAAAAGGCTACCGCTCTCTTGATGTCGGACTCCCTGAGCAATTCTCGATAATCGAGCGACTTGAAGAGAGCTACGCGGTGCAGCACTTGTGTCAGGTGTTTGGGGTGCATCGCAGTAGCTATCGGGCTTGGCGTAGTCGGGATAGAAGACCTTGTGAGACTGAGCAGAAGCTGCTGGATCAGGTTGTCGAGGCGCATACCGTCAGTAACGGCTCTGCCGGCGCTCGCAGCATTGCAAAAATGGTCACGCAGGCAGGAATACAGTTGAGTCGTTATCGGGCCAGCAGGCGGATGAAGCAGCTGGGGCTGATGAGTTCGCAGCCGCCGAGGCACGCCTACAAGAAGGCTGATCAGCCACACCTGGATATACCGAATGTTCTTGATCGGGAGTTCGATGTAAAGAAGCCCAATCAGGTATGGACCGGCGACATTACCTATATTTGGACAGGGGCACGCTGGGCTTATCTGGCAGTGGTCATCGACTTGTATGCTCGTAAACCCGTGGGGTGGGCATTGTCCCTATCGCCGAACACGGAGCTGGTAAAGAAAGCGCTGACCCTGGCCTACGAATCGCGTGGAGAGCCACGGAATATCCTGTTTCATTCGGATCAGGGTTGCCAGTACACCAGCCGGGCATTCCGGCAGATGCTTTGGCGCTACCGAATGACGCTGAGTCTCAGTCGCCGTGGCAATTGCTGGGACAATGCCCCAACAGAGCGCTTCTTCAGAAGCCTGAAAACGGAATGGATACCAGAGATCGGCTATCCCGATGTCGCTGCGGCGAAGCGATCTGTCACTGATTATATGATCGGTTACTACAGCAGCCTCAGGCCGCACAAGCATAACGATGGGATACCGCCGAACTTGGCAGAAAAGAACTACTGGAATGCTCAAAGCTCGGTGGCCAAAAACACTTGACCACTACACGCCCTATGGACACTCGGAATATAGTTCAGGAAGCTTTGCCTTGGAAGGGTCGCCTGATCCGCGCGCCCTCTCATAGTACAAGATGAGCCAAACAGTATAGAGGGTGCCTTTTCGGTCACAATGCTGAATGTACTGCTAGGTTTTGTACGAAAAGTCATTTTGCTAATGTGACCCATGCACATTCAGCATAGGTGCAGTATGGCAGGACGCTACGAAACCTCTGATAGCCAATGGCGATTGATCTAAGACATTGTGTCGCCAACTCAATCGATGGGCAGGCCAAGGAAAGACAACAGATAGATGTTGAACTGCCTCTTTTGAGTCCTCTGCTCTGGCGCTAAATGACGCGACCTCCCCGAACGTTATGGCCTTTGGAGTACTGTCTATGCCAGGTTCCGACAATGGCGTGCTGACTACACCTTTGAGGCGGTTTTGTCGCGTTTTCAACTTCGGCTTCGCGAAGATGGACTGATGGATCTCGAGACCTGGATGATCGACTCAACCGCTGTTCGTGCAACACGCGCCTCCGCCGGTGGAGGCATAAAGGGGGACCTGAAGAACCCTTAGATCATACATCGGGCCGGAGTCGCGCGGCATCACGACCAAAATCCATTTTATCCGTGATCGCCTTGGCTGGCCCATCGCCTTCACGCTGTCAGCGGGGCTGGAGTCGGATACGCGGTACTTCAAGCCCACCCTCGAGAAGGTTCATCTACCGGGGAGTCTCGGTCGGCCACGGAAACGGTGCCGCTACATCGTGGCAGACAAGGACTATGACAGTGAAGAATTGCGCCGTTACTGCGACCGCGTTCGCATCAGGCCGATTATCGCTCAACGAAAGATGAAGCGAAATTCTCGTCCAGGCCTCCCACGAGGGTTCGACAAACCTATGTACCGTCAGCGAAATGTCGTTGAGCGCTCTTTCAGTTGGCTGAAAGAGTTCCGTCGTATTGCGCCGCGATATGAGAAGTTGGCCCGTAGCTTTTATGCGATGGTATGCGTAGCTTGCATACGCCGCTGCCTAAGAGCCGACCTTTTCGTACAGAACCTAGCAACCGCTCTTGGCGAGTCACTTTCTTCTTGTTCTGATGCTCTGCTTGGGAGAATGAGATCTGCTTCATCGGATGGCTCTATCGAGCGGTAGCGTTATAGCCAGATTCTACCCCGCCGGTAGCGAGCAGGCACCAACGGCAAGATTTGTGAAGTGTTTCCTTAGGCACCACAGTCTCATACTTCCATATTGCTCCACCCAGGGTGTGTAGAGCGATAGGGAGAGCCCATAACGTCCCGAGCCACATAAGTCTGACTTTATTGCTGGTAAGGCTCCCTAGGTTCATGCTCGTGACACGGGAAGCTACTGAGTACTCAGATATCTCTAGCGTATTGCTCCCGCCAGGGTCACCAATGCTCAGGTCGATAGCGTCTACGTTGCGTTCCAGCTTGGTAGAAGCAACTTTTTTTAATATTCTGATATCTCCATTCACATCATCGTACCCATTCGACAATTAGTTAAGTGATAATGGATATCAATTCCACATTGGAATTTACTATATTCTTTCTTTAATATAAGTATGGGCGGATGCAGGCTCTGAGTGCAACACCCTATTGAATTGAGGGTGGTGCTTCATTGTGCTTTGCCATCAGTTCATTCATCACCTCGATAGGGCATTTGAAGTCGAAGCGTTTTCGAGGCCGCATATTCAGCTCGAAGGCAATGGCATCCAGCTCTTCCTGACTGGTCAGTGACAGATCCGTTCCCTTGGAGAGATACTGGCGAATCAGCCCATTGATATTCTCGTTGCTGCCTCTTTGCCAAGGGCTGTGAGGATCACAGAAGTAGATGGCGACGCCAGTATTTTGCGTGATAGCGGCATGCTTGGCCATCTCCCGTCCTTGGTCATACGTCAGGGTTTTTCGTGCTGCCAATGGCATTCTGTTCAGCGCGGCACTGAAGCCCTCTACGGCTGAGGTCGCAGTCGCATCATGCATCTTTGCCAGTATCAAGTATCCGCTACTGAGCTCTACAAGAGTGCCAACCGCTGAGGCATTGCCTTTTCCCTTGATCAGGTCGCCTTCCCAATGCCCAGGCATCTCGCGCTTGTCCACCTCGGGCGGGCGAAGGTGAATGCTGACCATGTCGGGGATCTGACCTCGCCGGTCCGTCTCACCACGACGAGGCTTACGCGTACTTTTGCCATGCCGCAGGCAATGGATGAGCTCTTTGCGCAGTTGCCCAACCGGCAGCGCATAGATGGCGGTGTAAATCGTCTCGCGACAGACGTAGGCGTCTTCAAGCTTGGGTAGATTCATGTGTCGAAGCTTGCCGGCGATCTGCTCAGGAGACAAGTAGCGGCGAAGAAGGTACTCGACAAGCTTGAACCGCTCACTACCGATGGAAAGCTTACGCTTGGGCCGGCAAAAGCGCCGATGCTTGAGTCGGGACGCTTGCGCGCGTTCAGCTTGGTAGTCGTTGCCCGGCTCACTATTTCGACGAATTTCGCGGCTGATAGTGGAGGGAGAACGACTCAGGCATCGAGCAATGGCTCGGAGGCTCAAGCCTTGAGAGAGGTAAACCTGGATAGTGGCACGATCAGTAATGCTGAGTTCTGAGTATGACATGAGCGCAATACCTTACAGGGAAACTCAGGTGTTGCACTCAGAATCTGCGGCCAAGATGCATAAACTCCATTAAATGATAAAAATTACCATTTAATGCGAAGAGAGTATGACGACGTCCTAGGTTTGTACGAAAAGTCATTTTGGCTAATATGACCTATGCACACCCAGCATAGATACGATATAACAGGACACTACGAACCCCCTGATAGCCAATGGCAGTTGATCGAAGACATTGTGCCACCGGCTCAATCGATAGGCAGGCCCAGGAAAGAAGACAGGCAGATGCTGAACGGCATCTTTTAAACCCTCTGCTCTAGCGCCAAGTGGCGCGGCCACCCCGAACGTTATGGCCCTTAGAGTATTTCTATGCCAGGTTCCGACAATGGCGTGATGACGGTACCTTAGAGGCGGTCTTGTCGCGGCATCAACTTCGTCTTAGTGAAGATGGCCTGATGGATCTCGAGACCTGGATGATCGACTCAACTGCCGTTCGTGCAACACGGGCCTCCGCTGGTGGAGGTAAAAAGGAGGTTTTGAAGAACCCTTCGACCATGTACTGGGTCGGAGTTGAAGCGGCATCGCAAACAATTACATCCTATCTTTAATTATGCATATTTTGCCCCTAATTTATACATTCAGAGTCTATGCATATTCCACTTGTGCTACTGTATAAATTAAATATTTCTAACCAATTAGTCTTATAGAACCAGAAGTCAAAAACTTAGTTTTTTTGCTGTTACGACTTAATTTTTTAAATAACATGTAAGTTCCGAGGTATTCTTCGGATAAATGTTCATTTTCGATACATATTATATCCTAAAATAAATCAAAAAACACCTCCTGTATTTTTCGATAAAATATTCAGCTAACTAGCATCGACTTCCACTCTTGCATTTGCCTTATAATACGTTATGATTTATTTGTATTAACAATCAAGGTGACAACATGACTAATGAGAAAATGAGTTTCGATGCTCACATCAAAGACTGGCAGATTATAGAAGTTAACGAGTCAGATATACATGGAAAGTTCTTATACGGTACAGTTGTAGAAGACCGCAAAGGTAGGTTTAAGCATGGAGACTATATTTTCACAAGCTCGATCGTAAAATATGACGAGGATAATAACCTTATAATTACGCTAAACTCAGTTTATAAATTATCGGGATCTGGAAAACATATAACATGCACTTTATACGAAGCCAGTAATTTAAAGCTATATGGCTCATTATAATCATTAATAAGGTATTGCATAGTGAACAAGTGCAAATTATACCAACTGCTATATAGAAAGATTTCAGAAGATTATGATCTTAGACATACTCTATTGTCATATTTGGTAAGAGATTGTATCAACAATAGCGGCGTTATACCTCATACTAATGAAAGTAGAGAGGCTCATAAGCAGAACCCGTACATTATATCAGCAATAGAACATAACTACACCATTATAACTTCAAGATACAAAGTATGAATAATTTAAACAAAGACCCAAACGACATTAGGCTATTAGCGGCTCTTCGACGCTAGGTGTGGAATTAGTGCCCTGGAATGGTCCAGGATATGGGGCCCCGAACAGACTGGAGAATTGACATGGATGGTACTCAGATCCTGACCCTTGGTTTGGGCTTGCAAGCGCCTTGGAAACTCAAGGACCAGCATCTGGATACCACGTCATCTCCGCATCGTCTCGAGCTTTACGTGGAAGCCGACCGGGGGAGCCTTTATGCCTGCCCGGAATGCGGCAAGGCATGCCCGGCGCATGACTTTGCCGACAAGTCCTGGCGACATTTGAACTTCTTCCAGCATCATTGCTATCTCCATGCCCGCGTTCCTCGCACCCGGTGTCCAGAGCACGGCGTCAAGCGAGTCGAGGTGCCCTGGGCTCGTCCTGACAGCGGCTTCACACTGTTGTTTGAATAGGCTGCCATGGCGTTGGTCAGGGAGATGCCTGTGCTCGCTGTCTCTCGGCAATTGGAAGTCACTGACAAGCGTCTGTGGCGCATCGTGCATCATTACGTAGGCCGCATGCTGGGGGATCTGGATCTTTCTCAGGTTGCCAGTGTCGGGGTAGATGAAACGGCATCACGTCGAGGGCAACGTTACGTCACCGTATTTCTCGATATGCAACGCCAACAAGAGCCAGTGATCTTTGCTGTCCATGGACGTGGCAAAGAGACGATCAAGGCGTTCAGCGCCTTTCTAGAGGCACATGGCGGCGCCCCGGGCAATGTGGTCGAAGTCGTGTGTGACATGTCTCCGGCCTTCCTCAATGGCACTGCGGAACATCTTCCTGATGCTCGAGTAACGGTTGACTGGTTCCATATCGTGCAGACGTTCAACAAGGCGCTGGATGAAGTTCGTAAGCGGGAACGTCGAGAAAAAGCCCATCCCAAGGCCCTACGCTGGGCAGTGCTGAAAAGCATGGATAACCACAACCTGACGGAAAAGCAGCTGATCGCTCTCCGCGAGCTGGTTGCTGGTTGCTGGTTGCTGGTTGCTGGTTGCTGGTTGCTGGTTGCTGGTCAAGGGGCTACCGCGAATGCATGGATCATCAAGGAAAAGCTGAGATGGATTCGTCGCGCACCGACAGCGCGCGGGGCTCGTTGGCGCATAACGAATTACCTGAATGTGATGCGTGAGGCAGTCGCCGGCCACACGCTTCTCAAGCCAATGGCAAAAGCACTCAATACGTTGGAGCGACATGCCGACCAAGTTGTGAGGCGCTGGTGCTCAGGCCTGACGAATGCACGACTGGAAGGCATGAATGGCCTTTTTCAGGCTGCCAGATCTCGGGCTCATGGCTACCGAAACGAAAGCAATTTCATTGAGATGATCTATCTGATCGGTAGCCCGGTGGGGCGCATGCTGGATGAAGCTAAATCCACATGAAACGTCGAAGAGCCGTTAAAAAAGCACTATCATAATACATTACGCCCTTCTCTCGAGAAGGGCATATTAATCATGAAAACAAAAATCACTCAAAGAATTTTTAAACCCACCATCATCAGTTCCCAGCACCATGTTAAAGACAATGCGGCTCAGGGAAGACTGAGGAAGATTATAGTTCCTGTTAAACGGCTTCACATCCCAGTCATAAGCCAAAGCCCGCTCCATACTCCGTGAAATATTTCCAACGACCGAATTAGCTGCCTGCCTTTTGCTGATAGAACTTCTCATATAATAGGCGGCTGCATCCTTAGCGGCTCGCCAAATGAAGTTGTAGACCTGGGCCACACTGAACTTCTCTAAGCACTGGCTTAGAACCTGCCGCGTTTTCTCCCCCGGCGACAGGTACAGCTGATGATCCTCAACAATAACCTTCAAAAAACCTAGGCATTCTTGCAGTTGGACTTCCTTGCATAACGCTATAAATTCCGGCGCCTGCCGGAAGCTTTGTATGGTGTCTGCATCGAAAAACTCATTGATCAGCGCCGTGACCTGATCAGCATCTAAAGAAAGATTAAACGCACACTCACCAAGATCGAGACTGCACCGATCATCTTCCTGGAGATCGATCGCCTCAATACGCGTATCCAAGCAGATTAACAGTAGGTTGGCGTCAATCAAATGACGAAGGACTTTGTGGTCGTAGACAAAATCTGGCGACAGTGTACAAGCGGGATAATCATCTAATGGTTCAATAGTAGTGAATTGCTCGTCGCCTAACGCCTGAATCGCAGCTAACAGGTAGATTTTGCTGGTCAGGCCTAGCATCGCTGGGTCTGGAGTGTTGTTTTCCACCGACTGCCGCATTTTCAGGATCAAGTCTCTCTTCTTGTCGGCGATGGCTTGGCGCTCAGTGTCCATACAAGCTTTGCATACCCGATTCTGAAACCAGCGACGCTTCTGGTATTGACTGCGCGCGCCAAAGCGGTACGGCTGTTTGCAACGTCCACAGCAGATGTCTTCCCGCCATACGAAGGAGTGCTGCTCGACGAACTTGCTGACCACATGGGGCTTCATCCCATGAGTGGTCGCAATCTCGCGTATCTTGAGCGCAAACTCGCCTTCCTCAGTCTGTCGCCAGTAGTCCGCGCAGATGCGAGCACTCTGCTCGTCATTAGTGAGAATCTCCAACTGCATCCAGGCCACTCCAAATGGGAATCATAGTCCGTGGAATTATATGCAGTGGGCCGTGATAGTTCCATCCTTATTAGTGTGGCGTCAAGATAGCGAAAGGTGCATGTGAGAAAAGAAGGAAGAACCAAATTCAATTTTCCACCAGGCAGATATGTGAGACTAGGATTGTAAGCTAGGGGCGTGAGACTAGGCTTGTAAGCTAGGGGCGTGAGACTAGAATTGTAAGCTAGAGGCGAGTGGCTGGCAGCCAGGCATGAAAAAGGGCCGCCGCAGCGATCGCTTGAACAAGAAGCAAAAAGCTATTTTTTACTGGACGACATAAACGCGATGGTTTTTCACCAAGAAGGTGACACACCCTTATAGGCCTTGATGCGCACGGATTGGTCAATCCAGGCCATTACATCGCCGCTGATCCAGCGGCTGATAGTCCCAGGGGCCCTCTTCCAGCCATCGTTACGGAGGTACTTAATGGATTGCTTGAGTTGATATGTTATGAGAATACTGCCTTCCCTTCAAAGTGGGTAATGGTCTTTATTAGTGTGGCGTCAAGATAGCGAAAGGTGCTTGTGAGAAAAGAAGGAAGAACAAAAATCAATTTTCAATAAGGCAGATATGTGAGACTAGGCTTGTAAGCTAGGGGCGCGAGACTAGGCTTGTAAGCTAGAGGCGAGTGGCTGGCAGGCAGGCATGAAAAAGGGCCGCCGCAGCGATCGCTTGAACAAGAAGCAAAAAGCTATTTTTTACTGGACGACATAAACGCGATGATTCTTCACCAAGAAGGTGCCCATCGCTTCGACATCCTTATAGGCCTTGATGCGCACGGATTGGTCGATCCAGGCCATTACATCGCCGCTGATCCAGCGGCTGATAGTCCCAGGGGCCCTCTTCCAGCCATCGTTACGGGGGTACTTCATGGATTGCTTGAGTTGATCTGCGATGCGCATATTGCCTTACCATCGAAGTGGACAATGGTCTTTATTGGTGTGGCGTCAAGATAGCGCAAGGTGCATGCGAGAAAAGAAGGGAAGAACAAAAAATCAATTTTCAGCAAGGCAGATTTGTGAGACTAGGCTCGTAAGCTAGGGGCGTGAGACTAGGCTTGTAAGCTAGAGGCGAGTGGCTGGCAGACAGGCATGAAAATGGCCGCCGCAGCAACATCTTGAACAAGAAACAAAAAGAGTGAAAGGTAAGGGAGTAAGACAACACCAGGGGAGCCGGAAGGCATGGGGAGGCGCATACACCAATACGGCACACGCCTCCTCGATCCTCAATACTGACAGTCACGCCATAGAAGCTTCAGGATCTCACTCAGGGGCTGTGACTCCATACGCTCACGCACTAGCTCAGGATTCTCGATATGCCCGCCAGCGTGGCGAACGGCATAAGACAGCAGCACCTCGGCACGATTTTTGTCCGGCGAGCTCTCCCAAGGAGTAAATGGGTTGCTCGGAAGCTTCACCTGCTCTTCATAAGGCCTCGGGGACTCAACTACGCGACGACAGAAGTAGGAAGCCTGGGTATCGAGATCATACGCTCTGCATACGGGAACGAAGTCGAGGGTGAAGCACTCTGGCGTATGTACGAGAAGCAGCTTTTTCTCGTTGCCAGTTCTGCTCGCTTGAGAAATGAGCCTTTGGGCGATCCGCGCATTTTCCATGTCGCTGAAGTCAGCGGGGATCAGCAAGACATCAACCTGCATCTCGGTAAAAAAATCATTTTCATAGTACCCAAGATCAAGCCTATTGCTTACGGTGGGGATATCTTTGATGACAAGCGGCCCGTGCTTCGAGCCATTCTCCGCGATATCTTCTATGGGTACCCATGCATTGCTTGCGAGGCTAGAGAGCCTGTCTGCATAAGAGGTGCCTTGGTCCCGCTTGTAGATGACTTGCGCACCGTAGTTCTGTTTGGCGAGGACTGCCATTTGTAGTGCAACAACAGAAGTCGCGAAACTACTTTTTAGGTTAGCCACGCCGATGACCAGGGGGAGGTTAGCTTCTGTGGGGATGCAGATTTGCGAGCTAGCTTGTTGATACGCCTTCATGCGAACAGATTGATCAATCCAGGCCATCACAGCAGGGTCGATAGAGACGTTACCACTCAACCATCGGCTGACTGTCTCGGGAGCAGTTTTCCTGCCGTCTTCCCGATACATAGAGAGCCTGCGGGCCAGCTCGACACCAGAGAGATCCAGGTACTTCATGGCATGCTTGAGCATGGTAGCGTTGTTCATATTGATGTTTCGTCAATGTGTTTCCGTTAGTATTGATGAAGCGTCAATATTAAACAAGGCGCATAGCCAAAAAATGATTTTTTGTTCTGATTCTCAGACCACGGTTTGTTGGCAGGCTCGATAGTGTGTGGGAGGTACATAGACTCGCATGACTCACACCTCCCACCATCACATCAGCTGGCGACCAGCCTAGAGAGGAGTTCACTCAAAGGCTCATTTTTAATCCGCTCCATTGCCATGCGCATACTCAGCACATCCCCGCCAGCTTGCCTAACGACGTGCTGTAATAGCTGCTCGGCCTGTACCTTCCCAGTGGACTCTTTCCATACCGTATGCGTAAGCGTGTCTTGAGGCAGGTCTATCTCGTGCGCAGAGGGATTGAGCAGTGCTTGGGGATAGAAGTAGGGAGCCTGGGTATCGAGGCCCTTGTCATGGCACACGCCAATGAAGCCTAGACCAAAGCTCTCACAGGTATGCACGATCAGCACCTTGTCCTTGATGCTATCAACGGAAAGCATTGCCTTGGCCGTCTCTACGCTCTCTGGGTCATGGCAATCGATAGGCGTGATCATGACATCCACATCCACACCTTCCAGCTCTGGGACATCCTCGCCTTTTTGCAGACGGCTCCAAACGTCACTGGAGAACTCGTGCATGTGCAGGTGACCTTCAAACCGCATCGAGGAATAGATCTCCGATTCCGGCACCCCAAAAGAGGCAATCCACAGGGACCGTAGCTGATCCCTGATCAAGTCGTGGTTTTTGTCTCCCTCACAAACCACATGAGTCAGCAGGGTTTGATAGCTCTTCGTGGCCACGGCACTGATCTGTAGCGCGAGCAGGGAAACAGAAAAGCTATTTTTTATGTTGGCAATGCCAATCACCAGCGATTTTTTATCGGCTGGGAAGGTGACCATCGCTTCGGCGTCTTCATAGGCCTTGATGCGCACGGATTGGTCGATCCAGGCCATTACACCGGCATCGATAGGTGCCTTGCCGCTGATCCAGCGGCTGATAGTCTCAGGGGCCGTCTTCCGGCCATCGTTACGGAACGTAGAGAGCTTGCGGGCCATATCGACACCTGTGATGCCGAGGTACTTCATGGATTGCTTGAGTTGATCTTCGACGCGCATATTGTCTTCTCGTCAATGTGTTCAGCTGACATTATTGGCATGGCGTCAAGTCAGCGCAAGGTTCGCGTAAGAAAAGAAGGTAAGAATAAAAAATCGATTTTCAACAAGGCAGCTATGTGAGACTAGGCTTGTAAGCTAGGGCATGAGACCAGGCTTGTAAGCTAGGGCGTGAGACCAGGCTTGTAAGCTAGGGCGTGAGACCAGGTTTGTAAGCTAGGGCGTGAGACCAGGCTTGTAAGCTAGGGCGTGAGACCAGGTTTGTAAGCTAGGGCGTGAGATCAGACTTGTAAGCTAGGGCGTGAGACCAGGCTTGTAAGCTAGGGCGTGAGACCAGGCTTGTAAGCTAGGGCGAGTGGCTGAAAAAGGACCGCCGCAGCGACCCCTTGAACAAGAAGCAAAAAGCTATTTTTTACTGGACGACATAAACGCGATGGTTCTTCACCAAGAAAGTGACCATCGCTTCGACATCCTTATAGGCCTTGATGCGCACGGATTGGTCGATCCAGGCCATTACACCGGCATCGATAGATGCCTTACCGCTGATCCAGCGGCTGATAGTCTCAGGGGCCCTCTTCCGGTCATCGCTACGGAACGTGGAGAGCTTGCGAGCCATGTCGACACCTGTGATGCCGAGGTACTTCATGAATTGCTTGAGTTGATCTGCGATGAGCATATTGCCTTTCCATCAAAGTGGGTAATAATCTTTATTAGTGTGGCGTCAAGATAGCGCAAGGTGCATGTGAGAAAAGAAGGAAAGAACAAAAAATCAATTTTCAACAAGGCAGATATGTGAGACTAGGATTGTAAGCTAGAGGCGTGAGACTAGGCTTGTAAGCTGAAGTGGACCCCATCCATTGGACCACCTGACGGGTCGTCTAAGCTCGGATCAGGTCATCATCGGCTTCAGGCCGCCTGGGTCAGTGGTTGAGAGAAGTACACTTCATCAGGTATAGCATCGTCTAGCTCTTGGTGGGGCCGCTCCGTGTTGTACCAAGCGAAGTAACGCTTCAGATCCCTTCGCAAGTGGGCGCCGCTCTCGAAAGCCTCCAGGTAAACGCACTCATACTTCACACTGCGCCAGAGTCGTTCCACGAATATGTTGTCCTGATAGCATCCCTTGCTGTCCATGCTGATCCGGACATCATGGGCTTCCAGAACTTCGGTGAACGACTGGCTGGTAAACTGACAGCCTTGATCTGTATTAAATATCTCGGGCTTTCCATAGCACGCCAGGGCTTCCTCCAAAGCATCGATACAGAAGTCCGTATCTAGGGTGTTGGAGACCCGCCAGGCCAACACGCGGCGGCTGTGCCAGTCCATGATAGCCACCAGGTACATGAACCCGCACGCCAAAGGAATATAGGTGATATCAGTCACCCATACCTGATTGAAACGGTCGATGACTCGCCCTCGCAGCAAGTCAGGATAGATCCGATGTCCCGTGCCTGGCCGACTGGTGCATGGCTTCGGATAAATAGCCTGTAGCCCCATCCCGCGCATCAGTCGCTGAACGCGCTTGCGGCTCACTGCGTGTCCCAGGCGATTGAGGTAGGCTGACATCCGTCGTGAGCCATAGACCGGTGTGCGCAGATGTTCCGCGTCGATCAGACGCATTAGCTCCAGATCATAGGCCCGTAGCGCCTTGCGCTGATAGTACATCGAGGAGCGACTGATACCGAGTAGCTGGCACTGACGTCGGAGGCTGATGCCGGGCGCTTGCGGCTCGACCATTGTCAGGCGCTGGGCCCGACTCAACGATCGAGCCTGCGTGACAAAAAATCCCGTTCCATCGTCAGCTTGCCGATCTCGCGATAGAGTGTATCGATCTCCTCCTGGGTCTTCTGGGCGGTTTTACTGGAATTCTTGCCTTCGAAGACGCCAGTGGCGTTGTCCAGCAGGTCGCGCTTCCACTGACTCACCATGGTTGGATGGATCTCGAAGCGGGCCGCGATCTCCGACGTGGTCTGTTCCCCCTTGAGGGCGGTAAGGGCTACCTTGGCTTTGAACTCACTGCTGTACTGTCGACGTTTCCTGCTCATGATCAAGCTCTCCTGGTCGGTCTGATCAGAGCTTAGCGCCGGGTCCGAATTCTGAGGTCCACTTCAGTCAGCGCGATCATTTAATCCTTGCTGATTTTTGTGTAGACACCTTTCCGAGAGTCTGGATCACGACAGCGATAGTGCAGCTATCGTCAGTAGGGTGACTCAATTCCGCCGACGATCATGTTCAAATTATACTGGGCGAGCTGCCGTGTCGCCTCCCGCAGCTCGCCCTTACTCGTCACTGCAAACGACTGACTTGTGGTTCGTGGACCGTAGCTGAGCTGGACGTTTGCTAGTTAGGCGCATGCTCTTTGGTTCTGAGACGCTCCAGGAATGGATCCTTTGCTTCCTCATACGTGTCGGCCGTATTCAGCCCAGCGGTCGAGCCATACTTGCTGTTGGCGATCTCGACGATGTCCTCGACCGCCTCTTCTAAGGGTTGGAGGCCAAGAATGGGTTTGCGCACCGGTTTCTGCTGACTGTCCGGCTCCAATACCTTGAGGGTCGATTTCAGACTCCGCAAGCTACCATCGAGATCGGGGAAGCTCAGGGATTGGCGCCCTGAATATCGTGTAACGACTTCTACTTCACCAACACCAAGCTCAAGAGCGGACGCTTTTATCTTTTCGTACGCTTGCTCTCGTCTTTGCTGAAGCATCTCGGTAACCGCCTTTTTACGGGCTTTGGTTCGCATCCCTTTTTGAGCGGCAAGTGCCTTACGGTAATCAACAGGAGTTGTTTTGGATTCAGTCAGCACATCATAGGCCTTCTTGGCTATATAGCCGACTGGAAACGCTAGCCACCACATATGTTTATCCTCGAATATCAGCCACGCCATGGCTCCTCGCCTTGGCGTATTCGTTACGGAGTATGGTGTAACAATCAATCATCAGTGGAGAGCTGATCCCGAGCTTCCTTGAGCGTTTGAATGCACTGGTTCAACTCTTCGACGTTGTATGCCTTTTGAGCATCCAGCTTGAGCTGCCCAATGTGGGTATTAGTCTTTTCTCGAAGCTCCTTGAGTCCCGCCCTGATAGCAGTCTCGGTGTCCTTCCAAAACTTGTCGATCGGCTTCTCGATATCGTTCCAGACATTTTTCTTGCGCATGGTCTCAGCGACCTTTTTGGCCATCCCCTCTTCCCAGGAGACGCCGGCTAAGGTGTAGACGAGGTAGCCTATGGCGATCGCCAGACCAATGCCGATAGTGATAGGCCCGCCGATCATCGATACGAAAGAAGTTACGCTGGTGACACTGCTGGCCAGCCCCAGGGATACGAGTACACCCGCAGCTTTACCTACGAGAATGTACGCACCAAGATTGCTCGCTATGGCTGAGACGTAAAGCGACATCGCACCTAGGCTACCTAGGCCTGAGAGCCCACCAATGAACGCTGCACGCGCGTTGAAATCACTTATCTCGAAATCGATATCCTGATGCTCTCTATCAACCCTGATGTCACCAGTGCGCTCGCCGTTGGAGCGATCATTCGGCACCATGCGTTGCCAACGAGCGAGAAGTGACTCCGTCTCATCAGAGGCTTGCTTGCCACTAATTTTCAACTGCCCTTCGAGGCGCGACGTCAGAAGCTGTCCGATGTAGCTTGAAAGCTCTGCTTTCGCTTGCTTCTTGTCCTTATAGGTACCTTTGATTAGGTGAGTCAGACCCTCTTGAGAAAATCTGAGATCGTAGTATTCCTTCATCTCATTGAGGTCTTTTTCTTTACGCTCAGAGATCGAGCCAATCAGCTGCTGGAACTCCTTCAAGATGCTTTCAGACTCCTGACGAAATCGCGCATCCTGTTCTTCGATACTACGAACCCTCTCAACCGTGTCGCGTTTCTTGGCTTCCAGTTTCTCCATGGCGCTTCGCAGTGCGGCCCGAAGCCCATCAACGGCTCTATCGCAGCCCTTCTCGATGATCTGGTCACGTTGGCTATTCAGATAGCCAGCCATATCATTCAGACGCTCGATCGCATCAAGTCGCATCGAGTCGTTTTCGCGCCAGAAAGGCTGTACTCGTGCTGTCAGCTCATCTGGCGAAGGGATTTTCTCGATCTGGTTGTCCTGCTGCCATGGTTCGAAGACGACCGATTCGAACTGTGACTGAATTCGCTTGAAGGTTATGACCCCCACTCGTTTGACATCTTCAGCATCGATACCGGGGTGGCAGTGAGATTGGACAAAGAGCAGGTGATCAAGTGGTGCTTCTTCTGAGAGCGGTGGATGTTGGCGAATGATGTTCGTACCAAAGGCGAGGTCGCTGTCCTTGAAAAAGCCTGTGTGGCTCGATAGATAGACCACGCCGTCGGCAAATTCTGATCCACTCAGCGCCTTACTGGTGTCGCTTACATCGCTATCGTCGTCCGAGAGCTCTCCCGGAGTGTCCAGCATCCATACGTGTTTCAGTATCTCTGCATCAAGGAACAAGATAGCTGTATGGGCGTCGTTGGTGACGCTTACTTCATGATTATGGACGCCCAGCCGAGCAAGCAGAGAGGTGTCACCTTCCTCGATCAGGTAATCACTCACTGCCTTCGTGTCATTGATCATGTAGGGCATGAACCCTTTGCGGAACAGTGCCACTGAACCCTTCACGAAAGCCGGTTTGTCGGATTCGTGCATGAGGATGTTTAAAACGAAGGTGGCAGGCTGGTAGCTGGTAGGTAAAACTGATTGCCCGAGATAAGTATTGATGAGCGTCGACTTTCCTGCGTCGAAGGGTCCAAAAAAACCGATTATGGGCTTGCGGTTGAGCAGATTGAGTTCATGCCTGGCACCTTCGAAGTAGCGCTCAAGGTTCAGGCTCTCCAGGTATTCGTGATTTTTGCGTCCTAGCGTTTCTTGGGCTTGAGAAACCAATGACAGTGTGTCGTTGAGTATTCTTTGAACCTGCTCGTCGCGTTTCATGTCCGTGTTCCCCTGTACTTGATTAGTCAGCCGCGATAGTAGACTGAAGTATTCTTCGGGCGAGATGCCTACTGCTGAAAGATAACCAGCGAGTTTGATGGCATCTGCGTGGAGTGGTTGTTGCTCAATTCGTGAAACTGCTCTCTGATCGAGGGTCTTCTTCATGCCGTAGACACCCGAGCGATCGGCTACCTCACTTTGTGAGTAACCGCCATTCCCGGCCGCTTCACGTCTTGAGATTAGAAACTTCTTCAGCTTTTCATTGAGATCGTGTTCGTTCATTCACGTCACTCTCTTAGACGAATTTGTCTAAATCCAAAAATTAGACGAATCTGTCTAACACTTCAAGATGTAATTTCATTGAGAGGTTTTAAGTCAGGATAGATCCGATGTCCCGTGCCTAGCCGACTGGTGCATGGCTTCGGATAAATAGCCTGTAGCCCCATCCCGCGCATCAGTCGCTGAACGCGCTTGCGGCTCACTACGTGTCCCAAGCGATTGAGGTAGGCTGACATCCGTCGTGAGCCATAGACCGGTGTGCGCAGATGTTCCGCGTCGATCAGACGCATTAGCTCCAGATCATAGGCCCGTAGCGCCTTGCGCTGATAGTACATCGAGGAGCGACTGATACCGAGTAGCTGGCACTGACGTCGGAGGCTGATGCCGGGCGCTTGCGGCTCGACCATTGTCAGGCGCTGGGCCCGACTCAACGATCGAGCCTGCGTGACAAAAAATCCCGTTCCATCGTCAGCTTGCCGATCTCGCGATAGAGTGTATCGATCTCCTCCTGGGTCTTCTGGGCGGTTTTACTGGAATTCTTGCCTTCGAAGACGCCAGTGGCGTTGTCCAGCAGGTCGCGCTTCCACTGACTCACCATGGTTGGATGGATCTCGAAGCGGGCCGCGATCTCCGACGTGGCCTGTTCCCCCTTGAGGGCGGTAAGGGCTACCTTGGCTTTGAACTCACTGCTGTACTGTCGATGCTTCCTGCTCATGATCAAGCTCTCCTGGTCGGTCTGATCAGAGCTTAGCGCCTGGTCCGAATGCTGGGATCCACTTCATATAGGCCTTGATGCGCACGGATTGGTCGATCCAGGCCATTACACCGGCATCGATAGATGCCTTACCGCTGATCCAGCGGCTGATAGTCTCAGGGGCCCTCTTCCGGTCATCGCTACGGAACGTGGAGAGCTTGCGAGCCATGTCGACACCTGTGATGCCGAGGTACTTCATGGATTGCTTGAGTTAATCTGTGATGAGCATATTGGCCTCTCGTCAATTTGTGGTGGTAAAGGTCAAAGAGAGTGATAACTTAGGTTATTTACATATCTAAATATAACTATTCGACAAAATTTAAAATATAAATTTAACATTCAGTTTTTTAGCCAAAGGTTATGACCGAAAGCCTTTATAGCTATTCAAAAACTTTAGATGCGAATGGGTTGAGTGCTCTAAACTTACCCACTTTTAATTCATTCGACCTCTGAGTGTCGTTAACAATATCTATCATCATCTGAGCGTGTCGTGGCTTCTTCATTATACTTAGCCTGACTTGCTTTGCGGTAACCTTTATTGCATATGCCAGAGCAGTAATAGCGTTTCCATCACCTTGGTTAGCTTCACGCAATAAAAAAAAGCACATTTCCAAGTTTGCATCGTACTTAATGCGTTGTTCATCCAGGCGACTCAGACAATCTTTTAGTAATGACAACTTCTTTTTATAGTATGCCAGTTCATCAACTTGGTCAGTGGTAAGCATGTCTACAACGCATCACCTTTTATATATATTATAACATATATAGGTAGCACTAGATAAAATATAAAGCATGCAGACAAACTCACTCATTGAGCACAGTCCCCTCTTATGTTTACAACGACTCAATTAATTGCAATGCCTTTACTGCCAATAATCACTTGTGCGCATTAGTAGCTTACATGCATAGCAGGGGTTCTGCTTTGAACGAAAACGAGCAATGGCGAGTATTGAGTGACAAGCGTGACTGAATGAATGCCCAGGGAGCGACAGCGAGCTTGGGTATGAATGAGGGAGCTGGGATGAGGGTTGCCATACTCCCACATGTTGTAGGAGTGAGTGAGCGAAGCGAGGGAATGACACAACATATAGTGGGAGTATGGGGAGGGTCTATGGCTTTAGAATGTTTTGTTGACAAAGATCGAGCGAGTGAAACGAGTCGAAGATCGAGTCAGCAAAAGATTCGACAAGCCACGAGATTCGTCAGCGAGCGTAGCGAGTCTGGCTAATCGATGCCCGACCTGCGTGACCGATGGGCCTGAACTCCGCTCTGCGCGCGGGTTTTGCGCAGAGTGAGGGAGTGAAGGCCTTGAGAGTCCGCTGGGTACGAGTGCGAAGCTAGCTTATCTCGCACTACAGGAGAGCGAAGGCAATGATATTCGCAGTCGGTGAGTGCGAGCACAGATGGTTTCGCAGACAGGGAGTGCGAGCGTAGGTATGGGTCGCAGACAGGGAGTGCAAAGAAAGCCAGTGTTTATGGGGGGTTGGTACATTGATGCTTTAGTGGGTCACAGAAAGCCCAGCGTGGTCACAGAAAGCCCAGAGTGGTCACAGAAAGCCCAATATCCATTAATTTTTTTTAACTACTTTGATGTTGCCCATCGGGAGTGTGGATCGCTTTAGTTATTATCATGCAATTGCAGTTATTACATGTTATAATATAACTATAAGGGGTTAATACAATGACAACAGCTACTAGATATAACGAAGCGCATTTTAAAACCTACAACAAATTTAGTAAAGACCATACCAAAGATATCCTGAAAGAAAGTACTTACTATAATTATCTTGGCGACGCTACATCTTTTCTGTCAAACATAACTGATATCAGTCTGCTAAGCATCAAATCAAAAAAGCAACTTAAATCACTGCTTGAAGATAACTATGGGCTTATTGCTCTCACTCTGAAGACGACTGCACACAGCAAGACCTCTGACTCCTGGAGAAAGCTGCGTAGAGCTCTTGTGGTTTCATATAAAGCTGCTGGCCTCAGTAACCTAGCCAGTGACCTACACAGCATCTCTAACCCTGTCAGTGTCAGTGAGCGCTCTCACAACACTAAGAAAAGCAGGCGTTTGATCAAGGTGACAGATGAAATCTTCTCCGAAATGTATGAAAACAGAATGGATGCAGGGGACGCCGATAGTCTGGCACTGATGACGCTAGGGCAAAAGATAGGCATTCGTCCCAGTGAAGCAAAGCGACTAGAACTGATTGAGTCGAAAGATAACGAGATAACCATCAAGGTCCACGGCAGTAAAAAAACCCTCCTTGGTGAGAAAGTGAAGTCTAAGTCACGCGGCCTTGATCGTACCCTCACTGTGACTCACTCAGAGGCCATAGAAAGGGCGCTAGAGACTGTAAGGGATATCGATGACAACAGGATCAAGTCAGCTCAGATGAGAATGCATAGGGCCTCTAGGAAGATATGGTTCGATAGCGAAAAACATTTCTGCCTTTACTCACTGCGCTACACGTTCGGATCAAACCTAAAAAGACAGCTATACAGCACAGAGGGAGGCAGGATCGTTGCGGCGGCAGTTATGGGTCACAAGAATACCAGCTCAATATCCAGCTATGGCAACTATAGGTCAGGGAGGATCGGTATCGATTTACCACAGGTGGACCTAGAGACGGTAGAGCAGGTCAAGGACGATATCGGGGATAGATTCCAAAAAGGAAGAGGAAAATATTTTGATGTAGGAGAAGCAATCAGAAAAAGAGAGTATGTAAAAAAAGATCTTGAGCCTGAATTCTCACTATGAAAGCCCCGTCACGGCGGGGTCCTTTCTTTTTTGGAATATGAGCTTTAGCACTATATATCGTACACCTATTAACCGACAGCACAATATACGGTATTTACCTCTACTCTTTGCCGGCTAGATAATCAACCCTCTCAAAATTGCAGGCAAATGATATAATGCAAGCAACAACAGCGTCATAGCTAAAATTATTGTGAGTATAGTCATCTAGATCAGCTAGAAATCCCATGTAGCGTCTCAATATCGATAAATCCTCGGTGTCAACTTAGATACGATCGACTATAGAAGTTGAGAGGGAGTAAGAATTGGCCTGCAAAAACATACTCTTTCCCGCAGTATAGCCACACTAACTCCGGTACTATTGGACTTAATTTTTACAAATTTAGTGGTGGATAGCATGAACTTATCATTGCTGCTTAGTATGTATGTCTGTCTAATCACCTTCATATTCCTCCCCTTATTAAGATCCCCTCGGCACTTGGCTTTAGGGATCTCTTTACTTTAGGATTTATTAAATGATAACGATTCTTCTATGGTGAAAGGTCCCTAATGCATTGGTACCTTATTTTATTCTCCAATCTCAACCACCTTACGCTTATCTAGATATCGTAGGACACGCTCAGCTGATGCTTTTGTTACGGTGTAGGTATTCATCATCACCCCATCTACAGTACTCGTTACTCCGTCGCCTGTTAAAAGACCGAATTCACTTAAGAGTTTTTTTGCAGTACGAGTGAAGTGCTTTGCAGGAGTTTTTTTCAGTTTCTTTTTTAGGATGAGACGATTAAAGTCAACTCTACGCTCATGCAGAATCTCTCCTAATTGATTAGCATCATCTGTAGTGAAGCTTCCCATAAGGGTTTCTTTAGAGATATTAAGAGTGTCTAAAACTAAACTTAGTAATTCCCTATGTGCCAAGTAGTTGAAGCGATCACGAGAAGCGCGTTTTTTATTCTTCTCAAGTAGATTTTTTTTCTCAGCATCACTAAGAGAAAGCCTGGCGATTTCTAGATTTCTAATTTGTCCTGCAAGATCACCACGCTGCCAATCTTTAATGTGCTGCTCAGTGATATTGATAGTACCTACAGTCTTTTCTAATTCAGCACGCTCAATCTCAATGCAGGTAATAGAGTTCATTTCTCCATTTTCCTTAGCTTTCTTAATAATTTTCCTATCTGCTGATACGGCACTGAGTAATTCATTTTTATGAACCATCGATTCATACTGCGATGCGCTAGCATTAATACATTTGGCTTTATATTTTGCTACCTGATTATCTAGGCTGCCAATTGTTACCTTGAATCCGGCTAATTCCAGTGCGGTCGATAAGGAAGCAGAGATGTTATTACGAATGAAGTTACTGTCAGCTTCTATACGAGCAGCGAAGCGATCAAACTCAGTTGGCTCACCAGAATTCTTTAGCAGTATTTCTTCGGCCTTTTCTATAAGAATTTCTCTACAAGGCTTAACGCCAACGATAAATTTTGTTGCAGTGCGTTCCCTTCTTAGCATCTGAACCGCATCGCCACTAGTAATTATTCCATTGAACAAGCCATAGTGGTCAGTGAACCCGCCATCAACAATTGAGACTGAGCTAGTGATGGCCGGTGAGAACATTAAGCTTGAAAAACTGGATAGCATCTTAGTATCCTCTAGAATATCTGCATAGTTTCCAATGCTATCACTGGTAATTCCTATGACTCCTTTCACGCCCTCATTATTCGCTTCCAAAGCATGCTTGCGAACGAACGCTTTACTGTCTGTGGCAATGAAAGCTTTTCCATTATAAATTTCAGAGACTGCTGCGGCTTCGGCATCCTCGAAGTTCTCAATGACTACTTCAGCAGCTAAACTTCTTCCTGACTCGAACATTACGATTTTTTCATTCTTGCGAATACTCTTAACGTAGTCAATAACGAAGTCAGCAGTATCAGCATCAGCTATATAGATTACACGAGCACGCTTGAGTGCTTCACTTAGCTTTTCCCAAGCTGTCACTCTGTCATTTTTTCCATCGAATGCCCCTTCAGCAATATGGCGAAGTACCTGTGCGACTTCATCAATTACTAGTACATCCAGAGGAGCACAGTTAATGAATTCTTGTACCTGTGGTTTCCCAATAGAGTTGATAACGGTTTTGACTGTTTGTATTTCTGCTTCGGATCCTATGTTTATCCTTTCATAATGCGTGGCGAAAGGAATGCTTGCCTGGACGATACTGCGGCGATGAGTTACATAAAGGCCACGAGCCGCTTTATTCAAAATTGCTTCAGCTTTTTCAGTTTTCCCAAAGCCAGTGCCGGTTGCATCTATGAAGATTCCACCGTTTAGGATCTCATCGATACAAACTTCATCCTTGCTTGAGACCTTACGAACGTCCATACCTTCTCTATTAGTGACGCTTAGGGCGGCTTTGGTACGTTTTTCTATCTCAGAAAACTTCTTCTGTGCAATACCAATTATGCTCTCTGAATCAAAAGCGCTATATTGATGAATAGCTTGAGCAATATCTCCTGGACTACGGCGTACTCCATGATTACGTATGGTGGTAGTGATATACCTATAAGTATTATCCTTAGCACAATCCGTACTTGAAAGCTTGAGTTTTAAAAGCTCAATATCATCACGAGCCATAGAAGCTATATCATAGAATTCTGACTGATAGGTAAAATTGCAATTACTTTCTAGGGCAATCTGGGCTTCCTTTTTGGTGATAGCAAGTACATGAAGCTTCGCCTTGAAATTGTCCTGATAGAACCTAACCACATCCTCAAGGCTAGATGGATGTGCGGCGATATGTGCATCTTTATCATAGGCACTAGAAACGTAAATCTTTCCTTTTTCAGATATCTTTTTTATTAGAGTATGTTCTTTCTGCGTCTTGTAGATAGTCTTCATTCTTTCTCTCTCTCAGCATTATCACTATCTCAATACTATGCATAATTTTCAACCCCATTGCATCAATTTTCTTAACTTTATTTTATATACCCAATATTTTTAAAGCCGCAACAAATATTATAAAAACCTACTCTTACTATACTCTTTATCTTGCTAATTAGACCTTAGGTCTGCCGCCTAATGAAATTAATTTTACTTAATACAGATAGATTATCTATTGGTCAAACTATAGTTAAACACAATTATGTAACTACACAAACCAATAAATAGCATTAATTAATTCTCCCCCTCAGCCCACTCTCTCTCTCCTATTGGCTGATTCGGAGGTTTTATATACATGCTATATATTTAGTATAACAAATATGAAAGATTGAATCTCACATTTGAAAAATTGTTTCTATAGCCATCTATACTTCTGCCATATATCCTTCTATAGATATAGATGTTCAGTGGATTAAGAAAATTCACATAGAGCAGAAGGCGAGTGATGTCGAATACCACTTCTTCATTAAGCGCGATGAGACCATTCAAAAGGAGGGCCGATCTACCGTCAGGGAGCCCAGATACTGCACCAAAATAAAACAATTTAAAGTTCTACATGGCGGGCAGGCTTAGAGAAGGGACCAAGCAAGCTGAAGACAATTTCACTGAGGACCTGTATAGCTCTCAGATAAAGTTGATTGTGGAATTCCACATGCAGCACCCTGCTGCTGAAGTGATGGGGTATAACGGCTTCACAGGCCACGAGTCGAAAGGCTGGCGCTCCCTGAGGGATTATATGGATGGCCTAGTCAGCACAGTACAAGCCATCGACCTGGGGAGAGCATAACTGGAAAAATGGCTTTCCAAAACTTGGCTTGGGTCGTCCTAGTACGGGTAGCTAGTCAAGCTAGGCCTCTAGGCCTCTAGGCCACTGAAAAAACTACTTTGCACACAAAAGGGGCCGTGCTTCCTCAGCCCCTCATGCATCGAAACGAAAAACTACGTTTCATTGCGCTCAACTAAAAAGTTAGTTTTTGCCCGCCACACCATTGAAGTACTCATAATGGCGGGTTAATTTGGTCTCAAAGCAAGCCCCTACATCATATTGAGTATATCGAGCAGATCCTTCCCCTTCATCTCGGGCCTCTTGTGTGCAAGGACACCCAGCTTCATACACTTCTCATAAGCTTCGCGGACACCGATACCTTGGCTAGCCGCAAACTCCTCTATTTCTTTATGTAGCTGCTCTTTGATGTTAAATGGATTAGCATCAGCAGTAAATTGCTTTTCTTTCTTTTTGCGGTTGACCCCTGCATTATCAAGAATGAAGTCTGTAACGCGTTGAGACTCAGCACGCATATGAGCAATCTCTGTCCGCGTATATCCACTGGTAACATCTTGCGGCTGCTCACCGTGGTCCACTAGCTGCTTATAAATATTTATCGGTACGTCACAGGCCTCTGCACAAGTAATAAAAGTTGAGCGAAGTCCGTGTGCAGTGAAGTCGATATTGACTCGTTCCCTTATCCACCTCACCCATCTTGAGACACCTACCTCAACACCTTGATCTCCCTTAACAGTTGGGAAGATATAATCGCTTTTTTTAGCATGCCTCTCATGCATCTCTAGAATAATAGCATTAGCTTCGTTACTCAGGGGAAGCATAAAGTCTTTCTTCGCTTTCATTAAGAACTTATTGCTGCCAACTATCCACAAGGCCTTTAGCTCAGAGTCGTGCATACTGAATTTGAGGCCAGACAGCGCGCCTCCACGCATACCCGTTAATAGCATAAACTTCAGATAGGCATGAGCCACTATGTGGGACTCAACCTGCCTGTTGTGCCTATCAGGTACGTATTCCTTAAGGGCTTCAAGTGCGCCCCAGAATCTCTTCAAGTCAGCTTGTCGGATGCTCCGGTCGCTAGCCTTCCTGGTCCGGTGACCAGATCCAACTGTCTTGGTAGCTTTTAATGGGTCGCATGGGTTGTGCGTGATTATTTTCTTGGGTGGAAGATCTTCTGTCTCGTATCTTTTTTTCGCGTACAGGTACAGTTCATTGATCAGGTTCACGCATTTATCAGCGATGGCGTAGCCGCTGCCATGACTCGCATTGCCCGCCTGCACATCTTTGGGGATCTGCTCATGGAGCTTCTTGACCTCGTAGCTCGTGATGGTCGTCATGAGCTTATCAGCAAGGCCGTAACGGGCGATCTTTCTCATATGCTTACGATGAGTGTGTATCGTTGACTCCGCCAAGCCCTTGGCTCGCTCCGGCCTGACTCCTCGCTGAAATATCTTGTCTTCTAAGCACTCAGCGAGCGTGGGGCCTTCTGATGCAACCTTCTGTCGATGTGCATCCTTGGGGTGCTTCCCCTCACTAATTGCATTACGGGCCTCGATAGCGAGCTTGATAGCCTGGGCAGGGCTTATGCTGTGATAGTCAGACAGCTTGTATTTGCTCTGGCTTACACCTGGCCTTGGCCGGTAGAAGATGAGCCAGCTGGCTTGGTGCTTCCCTGTCACTCTGATGCAAATTTGGCCCATGCCCTCCCGCGTCTCTCTGTAAGTTACAGATGAGAACAGGCTGTACACAGGGTCCTTCTCTGCCAGCTCATTCTTGAGTCTTTTATGGAAATACTCGTTGAGCTCTGTGTCGATTATAGGGCTGGCAGCCACACCCACTGCACGCTCATAACCCGTAGTCGTTTGTTGGTATAGGTGTTCGTATTTCGGCAAGCTGATAGCCCCTCTAAGGTGGCGACGCCCTGTCGACAGACTGTCGCTAAGTCGTCTCATAATAGCTTCCAGAGGGAGATTTGGCGACGATATTTTATTTTTTATTTTATATAACGTCTGTCGCCAAATCGGTCATAAATGGAACTTTTTTATATTTTTCAGTGACTTACACCATACAAAATTCTAGAATCTCCCGTAGCTATCACCCTTCACCTATCAGAACGGGTTACTTAAAATCTCCTGCCTTCGGGCGTGCCGGTTCGAGTCCGGCTGGCCGTACCAGATCAAGCAAGCACCATACTGAATTCAAGAGCGCCGCTCCTCTCACGAGGGGCGGCGCTTTTTCATGTCTGTCACTTTTCATGTCTGTCACTTTTCATGTCTGATAAATTTCGAGCCTGTCACTTTTCAAACCTGAACACAGCTCCGCTCGTCATGCCTCGCGCGGCCAGACGTCGAGAGAGGTAACCGTTGCTGGCAGCTCCTCGACAGGAACAGTACCGACAATCGCCTGGCCAGACGCCAGCAAGCTGCTTACATGCGACTACACTGAAGAGGTAGCGACGCCAGCGCTGGCTTCCAGCACGGCTCGCCCAGCCAACATGCATCAGTGCAGGAGCCAAACATGCTGACACTGCTCAAGAGTCCCGCCGATCACGTTGTCGCCCTGCATCTCGCAGGACATATCGATCAGGCCTCGCTCGCCCCCATCATCAAGGAATGCGACGAACGCCTGGCGCGCCATGAGCGAATCTCGTTGCTGGTGGAGATTGAACGCTTTGGCCTGATCACACCCGCCGCCCTGCTCAATGACATCGGCTACGCCCTGCGCCACCTGGGAGACTTCGAGCGCGAAGCCATCATCAGCAAGGCCGACTGGCTGCGTCATGTCACCGAGTTCAGCAAGCATCTGGTGCGTTCCATCGAGGTGCGCCACTTCTCGCCCGACGAGCGCGAGGCTGCCTATGCCTGGGTCGCCGAGCCACCGCGTGGTGGCTCTGGCATCGGTGCTGGTGCCAATAAAGCCCCCGCCGGCCGTGATGCCCAGACCCCAGCGGCGAAACGCCAACAGGCCTGAAGCACCCGCCATCGAGTGAGCCCCCAAAACGCCCTGCCACCGCCTCATGGCAGGGTGCGCGTCTGCACCAATCCCGCCAGCAACAGCGCTCCCATCGAAACCGCCCAGAGCGTCATCGCGCGCTCCACTTCCGCTCGCTCTGCACAGCGCAGCAGCTGGAAGACCGTGACCAGGGGCAGCATGTAGCGCGTCTCGATCAGCTCACGCGTGCAGACCATCAATGCAAGCATCACCAACAGCAGGCCACCATGCCCCAGCCGCAGCGGTGCTCTCAGCCACCAGAGCGCCATGCTGGTGGTCAGCAGCATGGTCACCCACAGCCCCACCGGGTGCTCATTGAGCCATAACAGCCAGCTGTTGCGGATCGTCCAGCGCTGGAAATTGTAGTCATGCGTCACCTCAAAGCTCATCACCAGCATGACCCACACACCCGCCAGCGCCCCCAGCAGCAGAATGCCCCGCCATGGCCAGGCACCCCGGGTGCACAGACGGCATAGCAGATGCCGCTGACGCGGCAAGTCGGCCAACCACAACGGCAGAAACACCACGCCGATCACGCCCAGGTAATAGCCGAGATTGCCGGTGTGCCAACCGGCCTGATGACGCGTGGTATCGCCCATGGCAATGCCGTCGTTCCAGACGACAAACCCGATGAAGGCGGCCACTGGAATCACGGCCACCCACCACCAGCGCACGATCAGGCCCCACCAGACGGAAAGCTGACGCAACGGCGAGCGCAGCGGTGGTGCCATGCCGACAGCCTGCGACCGAACCCCTGGCTGCGCATGCGTCATGAACAGCAACAGACCGCCCCACAGCCCGAGCAGCACGATACTGTCCTGTCGCAAGCCGAGGCCGGCCAGGATCAACACCAGCAACAGCAGACGCCGCTCACACACCAGCGCGACGAGCTGCAGCGCGACCAGCACGATGATCCACGGGTCGGTATACACCAGCGCCAGATAGGGAAAGATGATCGGCAGCCATAGCCACTGCCAGCTCTGACGATTCGCCTGTTGCTGGGCGCCGCTCTCATCGAGCATGGGGTCCAGGCGCCGATAGACGCTCGGCAGCGCCCGCCAGACCATGCACGCCATGACACTGAAGCCGAGCAGCGACAGGCCCCGCACCCAGTTCACCGAGGGCATTTCAGGCCAGCGCCCGGCCATGGCGTCAGCCGCGAGGGGAAGATTGAGCCACTCCCCCAAGGTCTGGAGTGCCATCAGCGTCACCGCCATGGTGGCGTGATACAGGGTCAGGGTGGTCAGCTTGGGATGCTGGCTCCAGTCGCCGGCGAGAAACTGGCGAATCTGCGCGAAATGCACTCCCTCATCGACGAAAGGGATCGGCAGGCGAAGGCTCACCAGCCACAGGGAAACGCTCAGGCACGCCCCCAGTGCGAGCAACGCCAACCCCACCTTCAAGGGCCAACGATGTCTGGCGCGCGCGTATCCCATGCGCTGATCGAGTGACGACATATCCTTGTCTCCTTGTCAGGTCTCCCTGAGAAAGCCGTTCACGGCCCTCTCCAAAGGGAAATCCCGTGTCACCAGTATCGGCAGGCGGGCGCGGATTTTTCCAGTCTGGCCATGCACTTTGCCCCTCCAAGGCTCGCGGCAGTACAATGCGCTCAGTCTGCTTCGCTGATACGCCTGTAAAAGGCGTGCCGAAGACCTGCCTGTTCATGCTTCGCGACTGCGAAGCGTACCGATCAAAGCGACAAGTCGAGGGATCGCTGAGCCCATGCGTGCCAGTCAACTGCTGATTTCCACTCTCAAGGAAACCCCGTCCGACGCCGAAGTCGTCAGCCACCAGCTGATGCTGCGGGCCGGTTTCATCCGTCGCCTGACCTCCGGCCTCTACACCTGGATGCCACTGGGCCTGCGCACGCTGCGCAAGGTCGAGCGCATCGTGCGTGAAGAGATGGACCGCTCCGGCGCCCAGGAACTGCTGATGCCAGCCGTGCAGCCAGCCGAGCTGTGGCAGGAGTCCGGTCGCTGGGAGCAGTACGGCCCCGAGCTGCTGCGCGTCGTTGACCGTCACCAGCGCGACTACTGTGTCGGCCCGACCCACGAGGAAGTCATCACCGACCTCGCACGTCGTGAGCTGAACAGCTACAAGCAGCTGCCGGCCAACTTCTACCAGGTCCAGACCAAGTTCCGCGACGAGATTCGTCCGCGCTTCGGTGTGATGCGCTCACGCGAGTTCGTGATGAAGGATGGTTACTCCTTCCACCTGGGCGAAGAATCCCTGAAAGAGACCTATCAGGTGATGTACGACACCTACGTGCGCATCTTCACGCGCCTGGGTCTCGACTTCCGTCCCGTCATCGCCGACAACGGCTCCATCGGTGGCACCGGCTCCCACGAATTCCACGTGCTGGCCGCCTCCGGTGAAGACGCCATCGCCTTCTCCACCGGCTCCGATTTCGCCGCCAACATCGAGAAGTGTGAAGCGCTGCCGGCACCGCTGGGCGAGACGCCTGAGCGCGCGGCACCGACCCAGGAGATGCAGCTGGTCGACACGCCGAACGCCAAGACCATCGCCGCGCTGGTCGAACAGCACGGCCTGGACATCAAGAAGACCGTCAAGACGCTGATCGTCAAGGCGGCCGAAGGCGTCGAAGGTGGTCTGATCGCACTGATGGTGCGTGGCGACCACGAGCTGAACGAGATCAAGGCCGAGCACCTGCCGCAGGTCGCCGAGCCGCTGACCATGGCCAGCGACGAGGAAGTGCGCGCCGCCGTCGGTGCTGGTTTCGGCTCCCTCGGTCCGGTCGGCCTCGAGATGCCGATCATCATCGATCGCAGCGTCGCGCTGATGAGCGATTTCGGTGCCGGTGCCAACATCGAAGGCAAGCACCACTTCGGCCTCAACTGGGAGCGCGATCTGCCGCTGCCGGAAATCGCTGATATCCGTAACGTCGTCGCCGGTGATCCGTCACCGGACGGCCAGGGCGTGATCGACATCGCACGCGGTATCGAGGTGGGTCACATCTTCCAGCTCGGCACCAAGTACTCCGAAGCCATGAACGCCACCGTGCTCGACGAGAACGGCAAGGCGCAGCCGCTGTCCATGGGCTGCTACGGCATCGGCGTGACCCGCGTGGTCGCCGCTGCCATCGAGCAGGGCAACGACAAGGGCGGCATCGTGCTGCCGGAAGCCATCGCGCCCTTCCAGGTCGCCATCGTGCCGATGAACGCCCACAAGTCCGTGCGCGTCAGCGAGACTGCCGAGCGCGTCTATCAGGAGCTGACCGCCGCCGGTTACGACGTGCTGCTGGATGATCGTGATCTGCGCCCGGGCAACAAGTTCGCCGACGGCGAGCTGCTGGGCATTCCGCATCGCCTGGTGATCGGTGACCGCGGTCTCGACAATGGCGAGTACGAGTACAAGGGTCGCACCGATGGCGAAGCGACCATGATCGCCGTCGACAGCCTGCTGGACTTCCTGGCCGAGCGCAGCGCGAGCTGAACTCGAGCAGCCTGAGCCACTGGCTCACGGCTGACGCTATCGCAGTACCCAAGACAGCCCGCTCCTCTTCTCGAGGGGCGGGCTGTCTCGTTATCTGCCTTCCTAGAACATCCCATTACCGTCAACGCCGCGGTAACGGCATAATGGCGCCATGACTGATAAGCAGGGACTGCGCATGACCATCTCATCGATTTCCCCTTCAGCGCCGCCCGCAAAAGGCGCTGCAGGTGACACCCCACTTCGCCGCCTGCGCCCGTGGCTGGCCGCTGTCCTGCTGACGTTGAGCGCCGCGTCTACCGGACTGACAAGCCCCCCTGTGCAGGCCGCCGCCGCTATCCCCGAGCATGGGCTATCGCCGGGGCTGCGTGACAGCCTGCGCGAGGCCTTGGCCGAGCCCGAGGCCTTCGAGGACCCCATCGATGCCCTGCACTGGGTATTGAGCATGCAGCAGCGTCTGGAGCGCTACATGCCCGACCGCGCCGCGCGCATCGACCTGCTGCGCAAGGTGCGCCGCGAAGCGACGCGCACAGGCCTGGCGCCGGAGCTGATCCTGTCCGTCATCCAGGTCGAGAGCGCCTTCAAACCCACCGCGGTCTCCCACGCAGGTGCCCGCGGCCTGATGCAGGTCATGCCGTTCTGGAAGCGTGAGATCGGCGAGCCCGACGACAATCTGCTCGATCAGGACACCAGCCTGCGTTACGGCGCCACCATCCTTGCCCACTACCTCAAGCGCGAGAAAGGCGACATCACCGATGCGCTGGCACGCTACAACGGCAGCCTCGGCAAGACCTGGTACCCGGAGCGGGTGATGCGCGCCTGGACCACCCGCTGGTGGTATCAGGCGCCGGCACCCTTCGTCGCCGAACGCACGCCCGAAGGCCTTGTCGACACCGCTGACGAAGACGCGTCACGACGCGCCGAGACCAGCAGCACTGAGCCAGGCCAGGAACCGCTCGCCGCCGAGGACACCTTCGACGGCCCTGCCAACCGCTCGCTGGCCGCCGGCGGCAGCCCCTGACAGGCCCGACAGCGCCTGACAGACCCGACAGCAGGTGATGACAGCAGCTGTTGACGAGAAAAGCAGCAGACACGAAAAAGCCTCGCCCGGAACACCGGGCGAGGCTTTTTGCTTACCGCTTGCGATCAATCCCGCTGATCGTCAGACCAGGGTCGGGCCTGCCGCGATGATCGCCTCATCCACGCCGGCGAACTTCTTGAAGTTCTCGACGAACTTGGCTGACAGGTCACGCGCCTTGCTGTCGTAGGCGGCGCGGTCTTCCCAGGTCTCACGCGGGTCGAGCAGGCTGGAATCGACGCCCGGCACGCGTACCGGCACATCCAGGTTGAGCACGTCGATGTGACGCGTCTCGATGTCCGCCAGCGCACCGTTCTGGATCGCGCTGATGATGCCGCGCGTGGTCGGGATGGAGAAGCGTGAGCCGCCCTCACCGTAGGAGCCACCGGTCCAGCCGGTGTTGACCAGGTAGACGCGTGAGCCGAAGGCATCGATGCGCTTGATCAGCAGGTCGGCGTATTCACGTGCCGGACGCGGGAAGAACGGCGCGCCGAAGCAGGTGGAGAAGGTGGCTTCGAGACCGGCGGTGGAGCCCATCTCGGTAGAGCCGACCTTGGCGGTGTAGCCGGACAGGAAGTGGTAGGCCGCGGCCTGCTTGCTGAGCACGGACACCGGCGGCAGCACGCCGGACATGTCGCAGGTCAGGAAGACGATGGCATTCGGCTCGCCGGCACGGTTTTCCGGCACGCGCTTCTCGATGTGCTCCAGCGGGTAGGCGGCACGCGAGTTCTGGCTCAGACTGTCATCGCCGTAATCCGCGCCACGACGATCATCCAGCACCACGTTTTCCAGCACGGCACCGAACTTGATCGCGTTCCAGATCACCGGCTCGTTCTTCTGGGACAGGTCGATGCACTTGGCGTAGCAGCCGCCTTCGATGTTGAAGACGGTGCCTTCGCCCCAGCCATGCTCGTCATCACCGATCAGGTAACGCGCCGGGTCGGCGGACAGGGTGGTCTTGCCGGTGCCGGACAGGCCGAAGAACAGCGTGGTCTCGCCGTCGTCACCGACGTTGGCGGAGCAGTGCATCGGCAGCACGTCCTTTTCCGGCAGCAGGAAGTTCTGCACCGAGAACATGGCCTTCTTCATCTCACCGGCGTAACGCATGCCCGCCAGCAGGACGCGGCGACGCGCGAAGTTGATCAGCACGACGCCGTCGGAGTTGGTGCCATCACGCTGTGGCTCGCAGGTGAAGTGCGGCGCGTTGAGGATGGTCCACTCGCTCTTGTCCTTGGCATTGAAGCTGTCCGGACGCACGAACATGGTACGCGCGAACAGGTTGTGCCAGGCCGTCTCGGTGGTCACGCGGATCGGCAGGTAGTGCTCGAGGTCAGCGCCGACATGCAGCTCGGAGACGAAGCTGTCGCGCTCGCCGAGGTAGTCCTCGACGCGTTCCCACAGGGCGTCGAAACGCTCCGGGCTGAACGGGCGATTGACGCTGCCCCAGTCGATGGCGTCCGAGGTGGACGGCTCGTCGACGATGAAGCGGTCGTTCGGGGAGCGTCCGCTACGGGCGCCCGTCTCCACGACCAGCGCGCCGTTGTCGGCCAGACGTCCTTCGCCGCGAGCCACTGCCAGCTCGATCAGCTCTGCGCTGCTGAGATTGGTGTGAGTGGTCACCGCACTGTCTTGATGCTTGCTCATTCGCGTCTCCGCGGCTCAGGGCCGCCCTCTCTCTTGATGGCTGAAGCCAGATGCCCGAGGTACATGCCACAGGCTTATTTTGTGATCGATCGTTGCTGCCCGATCGCGCATGACGGCATGCCATGACACCGTCGATACCACCAGCACAGGGCATCCAGCCCTGTGCTGGCAAGGCATTATGGCAAAAAGGGTGTCGGGCGGAAACGCCCATTGTTGCAACACTTTGGCGCAGTCGCCGTCGCCTGACGGACGACGATATGTCAGACAATCATCATCCCCGTGGCCAGCCGCCGGCGCGTCGGGAAATGCTCAATGCACGACGGGGCTTTCGGCGTCAGGATCTTCGATGATCGTTTCCACTTCCGCGGCACTGAAGGAATAGCGGGTATGGCAGAAGTGACACTGGGTGGCCAGCTCGCCCTGCTCGGCGACGATCTGACGCAGCTCGTCGGCGGCGATGCTGTGCAGGGCAGCGCCCAGACGCTCGCGCGAACAAGTGCAGCCGAAACGCAGCGCCTTGGGTTCATAGATGCGCACGGTTTCTTCGTGATAGAGACGATGCAGCACTTCCTGCTGGTCCAGCGTCAGCAGCTCCTCGGCCTTGAGGGTCTCGGCCAGATGCACGACGCGCTCCCAGGCATCCGGGTCCTTGTTGGCGTCATCGTTGGGCAGCTGCTGCAGCATCACGCCGCCGGTGCGCTTGCCATCGGCCATCAGCCACAGGCGGGTCGGCAGCTGCTCTGACTGGCTGAAGTAGCTCTCCAGACAACCGGCGAGGCTGTCCTGATCGATGGCCACGATGCCCTGATAGCGCTTGCCTTCACGCGGGTCGAGGGTGATCACGATCTGCCCCTGGCCGACCAGCTCCTGCAGGCTGGACTCTTCCGTCGGCAACACCGCTTCATCGCTGAGGCGTGCGATGGCGCGCAGCTCACCGCCGGGGTTCGACTCGGCCATCAGCTGGCGCACGACACCGGTGCCGCGCACTTCCAGCGTCATGGTGCCATCGAGCTTGATGGTCTCGGTCAGCAGCGCCACGGCCGCCAGCATCTCGCCCAGCTGGCGCGAGATGGCCTGCGGGTAGGAGTGACGATCGAGCACCTCGGCGTAGGCCTTGTCGAGTGTGACGATCTCGCCACGCACGTTGGTGGCATCGAACAGGAAGCGCTGGATCTGATCGAAGCTCGGCGCGGCCGCATCGTCAGTGGAATGGGAATCTTGCATGTCGTGTTCGCTCATTGAGGGACCTCAAGGCAGGCGTGAAGGGAGAGCGCACAAGCGCTCCCATGTCAGGCCGCCAACAACGATGTGCTGACACACATCGGTATGGAAATTGTGCCGGTCGGTGCCAAGGCACCCGGCGGTGACTCGCTCTGGCTCAGCTATCGGCATCCTGGCGCTGGAAGCGATGGATGTTGCGACGCTGTTTCTTGTCAGGACGGCCGGGAGGCGGCGTCATGCCCTGATTGCCGAGGCGACGCGTCTCGGCCTCACGCTCACGGCGCTCGCGGGACTCCTGCGTCTCCTGATAGAGCTTCTGGGCCTCGGGGGCGCCACGGCGCTGGTCGCTGAGGGCCAGCACCTCGACAACGAGGCGATCCCAGCCCTGCGGCACCTCGATCACGGCGCCGACCTCGACGGTCTTGGAGGTTTTCACCTTGCCGCCGTTGTACTGGATCTTGCCGCCTTCGATGGCCTTCTTGGCCATGCCACGCGTCTTGAAGAAACGCGCCGCCCACAACCACTTGTCGATACGTACCTGATCGCTCATGACGCCTCCTTGCCCTCCCCGTCGCTCGAGACTCCGGCATTGGCCACCTCAGGGCCCGCCCCCTCGGTCAGCACTGCAAAGCCGTCCAGGCCGTGCACACGCTCGAAATCACGCGCAGGGCGCTTCGAATCCGGCTGACGCACGCCCAGCAGATGGGCAATGCCATAGGTGTGGGCACTTTCCAGCACCTGGGGATTGTCATCGATGAACAGGGTACGCGCCGGATCGAAGGGCTCGATCTCGTTGAGCTTGTGCCAGAAGGCCTGCTCTTCCTTGGCGTGGCCCAGATCCGCGGACGACACCACGGCGTCGAAGTAGTCGCCCATGCCGGTCAGCGCGAACTTGAGATCGATGCCATGACGGTCGGCGTTGGTCGCCAGCACCACGCGTTGCGGCTGATCGCGCAGCCAGGCGAGGAAGTCCTCGGCCTCATGGCGATAGCCGATCAGATGCTGCACTTCACGCTTCAGGGCGACGACGTCGAGCTCGAGCTCACGGCTCCAGTAATCGAGGCTGTACCAGTTGAGCGTGCCGGACTCGCTGATGATGCGCGCCTTGAGATCGGCCTGCAGCGCCTCATCGAGGCGGTGCAGCTCGCAATAGCGCCTGGGCAGGTGTTCGAGCCAGAAGTGGCTGTCGAAGTGAAGGTCAAGCAGAGTGCCGTCCATGTCCAACAGCACGGTGTCGATAGTGTTCCAGTCAAGCATCGGATTCTGTCAGCCAGAGGGAAATTTGGCCTCATAGTGTAAAGCATGGCCCACGGGCGCGCATGTGCAACGAGGAGTGATGACGGCTTGTGATTGCCCCGCTCGCGGCGGCCTGCCACGATGAGCGACAGTGTTCTCTCTTCTCATACTGCCTCGCGAGGACTTGCGATGGATGATGCGCCAGATACCGTTCACCCGACCATGAATCATTCAGACACCAGCCACACGCTGACGCCGCCGCGGATCGACTCACGCCGCGAGGTCGCACGCTCGCGCCTGTTCGCCGTCGAAGCGCTGGAATTGACCTTCTCCAATGGCGCCACCCGCAGCTTCGAGCGCCTCAAGAGCGGCGGTCACGGCGCGGTGATGATCGTCGCCATGCCCGACCCCGACCACGTGCTGATGATCCGCGAATATGCCGCTGGCCCTGAGCAATATGTGCTGACCCTGCCCAAGGGACTGATCGACCCGGGCGAGGACCCGGTGACCGCCGCCAATCGCGAATTGATGGAAGAATGCGGTTATGGCGCGCACAACATCGAGCCACTGGCCGAACTGAGCCTGGCGCCCAACTACATGGATCACCGCATGAACGTGATGCTGGCGCGCGATCTGTTCGAAAAGCGCCTGCCGGGCGATGAGCCGGAACCGCTGGTCGTCGAGCGCCACCGCCTCGATGAACTGCCGGCGCTGTTGGCGCGTGAGGACTTCCACGAGGCGCGCGCGATCGCGGCGCTGTTCATGGCCCGCGAACGCCTGCTGGCCGGGGAAGATACCTACAGCCCGCGCTGGTGGTAGGGGCTTGATGGCAAGCGCTGTTGGCAGGCATTGATGGCAAGCACGGGTAACAAGTACTGGCCACAAGCGCCCGAGGGCCCAGCCCCCTTCCCTCCTGCCCCTCACACCCTGCCTTGCATGCTCCCATACGACGACAAGCCCCCGCCAATGGCGGGGGCTTGTCGTTTCACTCGCGATGCGCTCAAGCGGGTCGTGCTGGCGACTCGTTCAGGCACCGCAAGATCCATTGCGGGTCTGGCCTGAGACCAGACCGTCAAGGCACGTTTATTCGGTCTTCATGCTGCCATCAGCGGTGTTGGACGAACCGGATTCCGGGCTGACGCCCATATGGTCTTCGCCTTTATCCATGACCTTGCCGTGCTTGGCGGACTCGGACTGGGCCGTGCCACCTTCCACCATCATGGAATCCTTCTTGGTATTGGCAGAACCACTCTCGGTGTTGCGTTCGGCGTCGTCATGCACCTTGCCATCTTCATGACCCGCAGCAGTACCGCCCTCTACCTTGGTGGAGTGGGCGCCAGTGTTGGCGGAACCGGTGTTGCTGGATTCGTGGTGCTCGGCAAAGGCAGCGGTGGTCGGCAGTGCCAGGGCAGTCGCGAAAAGTGCAGCAGTCAGCTTCTTCATGATCCATCCTCCAGTAGCGGTCTGTTGCAAGAGACGAGCAGATGATTCGCTCGGCCGTTGCCGGTAAGCCTTCAGAAATCCCGAGACTGGATGTCTCGAGTTCCAGGCTCCACAAGACGCTCCTAACTATCTCAACGACGTCTTGTGGTACTGCGTCAAATCTTTGCGGCGCATGTATCGAACACCCTCTAGCGCGTCGGCTGCTTGTCGGAGCAGTCTTCAAAAAACGTCACCAGAGTTGTACCCGAACCTGCTGATGTCATTCTTGACGAAAGCGCCAATCTGCCGAGGCATGTTGCGTCACATGCGCCCTGATGCCTAAAGATATGGAACTACAGGGCCAGACTTTCAAGCAGAGAAGGGAAAGAAAAATATCTTTCTTCCAGATTTCCTATACAAGAGTGAGATATCGGCTCGCGTTTAATTAGCGCCCATATGGGCTGCTGGCCGCTCATCAGGCGGCTTGCCGCGCATCGGTTGCCTGACGCCATGCGTCAAGTGACGCAAGATGGCTTGCAGTATTTTACTCAACGAAACATTTTGTAACCCTATGACTCCACGACATCGCCCATCTCTGCGGTCATCGGCAGTGGTCGCCACACCTCCCTCTGCAAGCACCGCCATCACCTGAATGACAGGAGACTCACATGCCAGACGTGCTGATCGGGGGACTCGCAGGACAGGGACCCAAGGGCCACATCACGCTAGCCGGGGCACTGGCCAATCGTCACGGCCTGGTCGCCGGTGCGACAGGTACCGGCAAGACCGTCACGCTGCAGGTGCTGGCTGAAGAGTTTTCGCGCATGGGAGTGCCGGTGTTCACCGCCGACGTCAAGGGTGACCTCTCCGGTATCGCCGCGGCGGGTAACCCGCATCCGCGCGTCGATGAACGCCTCGCCAGCCTCGGCATCAATGACTGGCAGCCTCAGGCCGCGCCCGTCAGGCTGTGGGATCTGTTCGGCAAGAGCGGACATGCGGTGCGCGCCAGCGTGGCTTCCATGGGGCCTGAGCTGATGTCGACCCTGCTGGAATTGAACGACACCCAGAGTGGCCTGATGCACCTGGCCTTCGATCATGCCGAGCGTGAAGGGCTGGAGCTGATCGACCTCAAGGACCTGATCAGCCTGCTCAAGCATATCGAGCGTGAGCGCGAAGGCTTCGAGGAGCGCTATGGCAGTGTCAGCCCCCAGAGCCTCGGTGCCATGCTGCGCCGGGTGCATGTGCTGGCCACCCAGGGCGGCGAGCGCTTCTTCGCCGAACCGGCGCTCGACATCAATGACATGCTGGCGACCACGGGCGAGGGAGACCAGACACGCGGCTTCATCAATCTGCTCGATGGGCGTGAGTTGATGCAGAGTCCACGCCTCTATACCACCTTCCTGCTGTGGTTCCTGTCGACGCTCTTTCGCACCCTCCCAGAACGCGGCGATGCCGACCGCCCGGTGCTGGTCTTCTTCTTCGACGAGGCCCACCTGCTCTTCGATGCCGCTCCCAAGGCATTGCTTGAGCGCCTCGAGCAGACGGTGCGCCTGATTCGCTCCAAGGGGGTCGGCGTCTACTTCGTGACCCAATCCCCCGCCGACATCCCCGATGACGTGCTCGGCCAGCTGGGCAACCGGATCCAGCATGCCCTGCGCGCCTTCACTCCACGCGACCAGAAGGCCGTCAAGACCGCTGCCGAGACCTTCCGCCCCAACCCGGCCCTCGATACGGCTCAGGTGATCACGGAGCTGGGCGTGGGCGAGGCACTGGTCTCGGTGCTCGACAGCAAGGGCACGCCCACCCAGGTGGAGCGCACCTTGATCGCGCCGCCGCGGGGGCGGATCGGCCCGTTGAGTGACAGCGAGCGCACAGCGCTGCTGGCAAGCTCATCACTGGCCGGTCGCTACGATGAGGTGATAGACCGTGAATCGGCTCACGAGCGTCTCGAGGCGCAACTGACGAGCTCGGCGACGGCCCAGGTTCGGCCAGAGGAGACACCAGCGGCTACGCCTGACACCACGCCGCCTGCCACAGAACGGGATGGAAGCGCTCAAGCCGCTGCCAGCCGCGACTCCGAGCAAACAAGTCCGGTGGCCGAAAGCGCCCCACGCTCCGGTGGCAGGCAGCGTCAGGGTGTCATGGAGACCCTGCTCAAGTCCGTGATGCGCGCCTTGGGGTCACAGCTGGGACGGACCCTGATTCGCAGCCTGCTGCGCTCCTTCACTCGCCGCTGAGGCTCGCTCCTTTCAGTCTGATACCACGCCAACAGCGTGACGCCTCGCCAACAGCCTGAAGCGCTCACTGGCAAGGAAAGGCTTTTCCCGGCAAGCAAGCTCTCGAGACTGAGAGACTCATCCTTCACGAAAAGCAGGACATCACCCATGGTCATTTGACCATGGGTGATGTCCTGCTTTCGCTATCCAAGGCTGCTGACATCATATCGTCGCGCAAACTTCATTCGCTCTCGGCAAGGAGACGCCATACTGATGATTGCTGCTTACCGGCAGCACACCATGACACACACGCGCTTGCCACTACTCTCGGGGAGACTTGACGATGTGCATGAGCAATGAAGCATTGGAATTGTGGCTGAACGACAACTGGTTCTCGATCGAACTGGCGTTGGAAGCCATCGATATGGAAGCGACAGCGGAACCTCAGCTGGCAGAAGCCGCTTGAGCCAACAACGATACGCATGACAACAGCGGGATCCTGCCTGCCCCACCGGTGACATCAGGTGTGAAACGGCACAGGACACGGATGACAGGACAAGCGGCACACAGACTCTGCCACGCATGACGACGCATCATGGTGGGCAGAGAAAGAACTTGTCGGGGAGGCCGTCGATCAGCCATCGACCGGCCTCCCCGTTTCTTTTGTACCACCACCAGAGTCACGGCCTGGCGCGCCTCCAATCCAGTCGCACCTCGAAAAGCCCCGCCAGTCTTACGTGTATGAACAGTTGATTTCCTGCCCCGGCAAAACGCCCGTTCATCGCTCCCAACCGCCATACTCTTTTTTTGGTCATTCCCTCTCCCCGCAACATGCAAGATAAGGATGTCACATGCTGCCTACTCCGCCCGCGCGACCACCCTCTTCGGGGCATTCGAGTCCCGTTGATACCTCAGAGCTCTCGCCACAAGCCGCCGCCGCGACTGTCTTCCTCAATGAGAATCTCGGACCCGCCCAGCTGCAAGCGCTGTTTGCCCTGACACTCGCGCCTGCGGGAACCTTCAGCGAACAGCTCAGAGAGTACCTGGTGACCGCTTGCCGCCTGCTGGGGATGACCACCGGCATCCTCGGCCACGCTGAGGCCAATCGCTATGAAATCATGGCGGCGGTCAATCCGCCGCCCGGCAAGGTCGAGGGCGCGATCGCACCGCTGAACGAGACCTACTGCAATGAAGTCGTTGAGCAGGCTGGCTGCATCGCCTACGCCAATATCGCGACCACGCCAGCACTCGAGGCTCATCCGGCCCTCAAGTCGATGCCCTTCCAGAGCTATATCGCCGCCCCGGTATGGACCGAAGGCCGTCTGACCGGCACCGTCTGCTTCGGCGACAACTCACCGCGCGCGGCAGATTTCAGCGCCAGCGATCGTGCACTGGTCGAGACACTGGCCAGCCTGCTGGGAGGCTTGATCGATCGCGAGAATGCGCGCAAGCGGCTGACCAGTGAACTGAGCAACCTGCGCCTCGCCTACCAGGAGATGGAGCTGCTGTTCTCGCGCTGCCAGCTCCCGATGGCGATCATGGACTTCCATGGCCATTGGACACGTCTCAATCCGGCGCTGGCCCAACTGCTGGGGACGGAGAGGAGTGAACTGCAGCGTGGCGCGCTGGAGGATGTCTCCCACCCTGCTGACATGCAGGCCTGTCAGGAGGCGCTTCTGGCCATGCAGGCCGGCGAGATCACCCACTTCGAGCAGCCGCATCGCTATCTGGGCAGACAGGGGCAGATCATCGAAGTCATGCTGCATCTGGATGTGATCGACAGCCACTCCGGCGTCATTCTCAGCCAGCACCAGGATCTCAGCGAGCAGCGCTCCCACGAGGAGAGCCTGGCCCGCATGCGGCACAAGCTGGCCAGCATGGCGCCCCCGGGCCCGGCCGTGCCGTCGGTGCTGGACAAGCTGTTGCCCACGGAGATCTTCGAGCAACAGCTGGATGGTGAAATTGCGCGCAGTGCGCGCCATGGGCAGCCACTGTCGATTCTGCTGCTCAACGTGGATGCCTTTACCGACTTCAATCGCCAGTACGGCCGCGCCGCAGGAGACCGTGCTCTGCAGCAGGTCTCCACTATCCTGCGCAACGCGACACGCAAGAGCGACCTGCTCAGCCAGCGTGATGATGGCTCGCTGATTGCGGTGCTGGGCCAGACAGATTCCAGCGGCGCCATCATCCTCGCCGAGCGCGTCCGCCATGCCACGGCAGAACTGCATGGTCTCGACGGGCCGGTCACCTGCAGCATCGGGCTGACCTGCTATCATCCGGCACCCGATACGCTCACGCTGGCCAACCGTCTCGAGCTTTGCGAGCGCGCCCAGCACGCACTCAAGAAGGCCAAACGCCAGGGACGCAATCGCGTGCGCTTCCTGGAGCTTGAGCCGGTCATCCCGACGGACACCTTCGCAAGCCCCCAGTCACCGAGCGGCTTCCCCTCACCCGATCTGCCCTGAGTGGCGCCTTTCGTGTGTGCGGCCTGCCGCGGATGCCCTTCAGGCACCTCCCCATCAACGACAACGGCCACCCCAAGGGGTGGCCGTTGTCGTTTGACTCACTCAGCACTCACTCAGTACTCACAAAGGAGACATACAGGAGTCACACAGGCTTGCGCGGTGTTTCAGCGCAGAGGCCTGCTCAGAGACCGGGTCAGATATCTGAGACCGATTCTCAGTCCAGCTTGCTCAGGTCGCGCACGGCGCCCTTGTCAGCGGAAGTCGCCAGCAAGGCATAGGCCTTGAGCGCGGCGGAGACACGACGGTTGCGCTGGATGCTCGGCTTCCAGGCATCCTTGCCACGGGCATCCATCGCTTCACGGCGCTCATGCAGCTCACTGTCGCTCAGCTTGACGTTGATGGTGCGGTTCGGGATGTCGATCAGGATGGTGTCGCCATGCTCGACCAGACCGATGGCACCGCCCGCCGCCGCTTCCGGAGACGCGTGGCCGATGGACAGGCCCGAGGTACCGCCGGAGAAACGACCGTCGGTGAGCAGCGCACACGCCTTGCCCAGCCCCTTGGACTTGAGATAGGACGTCGGGTAGAGCATTTCCTGCATGCCCGGACCGCCCTTCGGCCCTTCGTAGCGGATGATCACGACGTCGCCTTCCTTGACCTTGTCGGCCAGGATGTCTTCCACCGCCTGATCCTGGGACTCACAGACGTAGGCACGGCCTTCGAAGACCAGGATGGAGTCATCGACACCAGCGGTCTTCACCACGCAACCATCCAGTGCGATATTGCCGTACAGCACGGCCAGGCCGCCCTGGGTGGAGAAGCAATGGTCGTAATCGCGGATACAGCCCTGGGCGCGATCACCATCCAGGCTCGGCCAGCGCGCGCTCTGCGAGAAGGCGGTCTGGGTCGGGATACCGCCCGGGCCGGCACGATAGAACTCGACGACTTCATCAGTGGGTGAACGCATGATGTCCCACTCTTCCAGCGCCGCAGACAGCGAGTCGCCGTAGACGGTCGGCACCGAGGTATCCAGCACACCGGCACGATCCAGCTCGCCCAGGATCCCCATGATGCCGCCGGCACGATGGACATCCTCGATGTGATATTTCTGGGTGTTCGGCGCCACCTTGCACATCTGTGGCACGCTGTGGGACAGCTTGTCGATGTCGGACATGGTGAAGTCGACACCGGCTTCCTGAGCGGCGGCCAGCAGGTGCAGGATGGTATTGGTCGAGCCACCCATGGCGATATCCAGCGTCATCGCGTTGGCGAAGGCGGCGCGGGAGCCGATGGCACGCGGCAACAGGTGCTCTTCGTTGCCTTCGTAGTAACGGCGCGCCAGCTCGACGATGCGATGCCCGGCGTTCTCGAACAGGCGACGACGATCGGAGTGCGTGGCCAGCACGGTGCCGTTGCCCGGCAATGCCAGACCCAGCGCTTCCATCAGGCAGTTCATGGAGTTGGCCGTGAACATGCCCGAGCAGCTGCCACAGGTCGGGCAGGCGCTGCGCTCGATCTCGGCGACCGTCTCGTCGTCGACGCTGTCATCGGCGGCGATGACCATGGCATCGACCAGATCGAGGCCGTGATCCAGCAGCTTGGTCTTGCCGGCTTCCATCGGGCCGCCGGAGACGAAGATGACCGGGATGTTGAGGCGCATGGCGGCCATCAACATCCCCGGGGTGATCTTGTCACAGTTGGAGATGCACACCAGCGCATCCGCACAGTGGGCATTCACCATGTATTCGACGCTGTCGGCGATCAGGTCACGCGACGGCAACGAATACAGCATGCCGTCGTGGCCCATGGCGATGCCATCATCGACCGCGATGGTGTTGAATTCCTTGGCGACACCGCCGGCCTTCTCGATCTCGCGCGCGACCAGCTGCCCCATGTCCTTGAGGTGGACGTGGCCCGGCACGAACTGGGTGAAGGAGTTGGCAACGGCGATGATCGGCTTCTGGAAGTCGCCATCTTTCATGCCGGTGGCGCGCCACAGGGCGCGAGCGCCGGCCATGTTACGACCTGCGGTGGTCGTACGGGAGCGATACTCTGGCATGGTAAACCTCATTCAATGCTTGGCCGCTCTCCTGTGCGAAGAGGGACTGATTCATGGAATTGCGCCTGGCAGGATCAGGAAACTGACGCCGCCCTTCTGCGCAATCCGCTGCAGAATCACTCCGCACGGGAGCGGCTTCTGTTTTGGTCAGGCGGCGCCCCGCTCGGGGTACGCACACCTGGTGTCCAGAGGAGACGCGTACCTCTTGGGTCAACGCTGTCTGCCTAGGGTCAATTCTGTCATGTACCGGCCCCGCTTGCCTACCAGATAGCACCGCCCACGCCATCAGTAGCCCCGAAAGATACCGACAAGCACCGAAAGCGTTGAATGAAGCGGTCTCTAGCGTGGGCCTGCGGCGGGAGGCGCTGATTACACTGAAGGACGACACATCAGGCAATGCCAGACACCCCACAAGGAACAGGAGTCACCCATGGCCGGAAAATTCGTCATCACTCGGGGCAAGGACAGCAAGTTCTACTTTGCACTGAAGGCAGGCAACGGCGAGAAGATCCTGCAGAGTCAGGGCTATGCCGACAAGCGCGGCTGCCTGAACGGCGTGGAATCCGTGCGCAAGAATGCCGTCGAGGAAAAACGCTTCACCCGGGAAGTCGCCAAGGACGGACGTTTCTATTTCACCTTGCTGGCCGCCAACAGCCAGCAGATCGGCCGCAGTCAGATGTACAAGTCGGAATCCGGCCGCGACAACGGCATCGCCAGCGTCGGGCGCAATGCCGCCGAGGCGGCCGTCCTCGAGCAACTCGACACCGCCTGAGCACGAGCCAGGCTGACCAGCTCCTTTCACGACCACCCTCCCGATCGCTCTTCCAATCGCTCTCCCAGACTTTCCCGGAATCGACAGACAATCGACAAACCCAAGCACAGCAAGAAGAAAGCACAGGCAGCAGAAAGCACAGAAACGACAGAGGCCCCGCCAATTGGCGGGGCCTCTGTCGTCTTGCGGCTGACTTCGGCGCTGGTGGAGCTCAGCATCTGGCGCTCAGAGCCTGGCAATCAGAGCCTGGCAATCAGCGCTTGCCACTCAGGGCTCGCCGCTGATCACACACCACTCAATGACGCTGGGCGCTGTCACTGTCGAAGACCACACGCGAGACATCCGCGTAGCGCGCCGCGAAGTGCACGATCATGCCTTCCTTCAGGTATTCCGGCAGCTCATCGTAATCGCGCTGGTTGGCCTGCGGCAGAATCAGCTCGTAGATATCACTGCGCCGCGCCGCAATCACCTTCTCGCGGATACCGCCCACCGGCAGCACCTGACCGGTCAAGGTCAGCTCACCGGTCATCGCCAGCCCCTTGCGCGGCGCCTGATGCTTGGCCAACGACATCAGCGCCGTGGTCATGGTCACGCCGGCGCTGGGGCCGTCCTTGGGCGTCGCGCCTTCAGGCACGTGCAGGTGAATGAAGGACTCGTTGAAGAAGTCCGGCTCGGCATCGTAGGCCTCGAGATTGGCCAGGGTGTAGGAGTAGGCGATGTTGGCCGACTCCTGCATCACGTCGCCCAGCTTGCCGGTCAACTTCAAGCCACGTGTCAGGCCATGCACCCGGGTAGCTTCGATGGGCAGGGTCGCACCGCCCATGCTGGTCCAGGCAAGCCCGGTCACCACGCCTTCGCCGGCCAGGACCTTCTCGCGACGGAAGATCGGCGCACCGAGGAATTCCTCGAGGTTCTTGACCGAGACCTTCACGGTCGGAAGCTCCTCTTCCAGCAACTTCACCGCCGCCTTGCGCACGATACGGTGCAGCTGTTTCTCCAGCTGGCGCACGCCGGCCTCACGGGCATAGCCCTCGATGACCTGACGCAGCGCGGCGTCACTCAGATTGATGCGCTTCTTGGGGATATTGTCGCGGGTCAGCAGCTTCGGCCACAGGTGGTGCTTGGCGATCGCCATCTTCTCCTCGGCGATGTAGCCGGAGAGGCGAATCTGCTCCATACGGTCCAGCAGCGGGCCGGGAATGCTGTCCAGCGTATTGGCGGTACAAACGAACAGCACCTTGGAGAGATCGAGGCGTACATCGAGGTAGTGATCGAGGAAGTCGACGTTCTGCTCCGGATCCAGCACCTCGAGCAGCGCCGAGGCCGGGTCGCCCTGGAAGGACTGCCCCAGCTTGTCGATCTCATCGAGCATGATCACCGGATTCTCGACCTTGACCTCCTTGAGCGCCTGCACCAGCTTGCCGGGCATGGCACCCACATAGGTGCGGCGATGGCCCTTGATCTCTGACTCATCACGCATGCCACCGATCGAGAAGCGATAGAACTCACGACCCAGTGCCTGGGCGATGGAGCGCCCGATGGAGGTCTTGCCCACGCCGGGCGGGCCGACCAGCAGCAGGATCGAGCCGCCGACATCGCCCTTGAAGGTGCCCTCGGCCAGAAACTCGACGATGCGTGACTTCACATCATCCAGCCCATCGTGATCGCGATTGAGAACGGTGCGCGCATGCGCCAGATTGAGCTGATCGGTGGAGGTGATGCCCCACGGCAGCGAGGTCAGCCAGTCAAGATAGTTGCGCGTGGTGCCGTATTCCGGCGAGCCGGTCTCCAGCACCGACAGCTTGTCGAGCTCATCATCGATGCGCGACTGGACACGCTCCGGCACCTTGAGCTCGTCGAGACGGCCGCGGAAGGTATCGACGTCGTTCTCGCGATCATCCTTGGAGATGCCCAGCTCACGCTGGATGACCTTGAGCTGTTCGCGCAGGAAGAATTCGCGCTGATGCTTCTCCATCTGCGCGTTGACCTGCTGGGAGATCTCGGTCTGCAGCTGTGCGACCTCGATTTCCTTGCGCAGCAGGGGCAGCACCTTCTGCATGCGCTCCATCACCGGCAGCGACTCCAGCACCTCCTGCAGCTCAGCGCCCTTGGCCGAGGTGATGGCGGCGGCGAAATCAGTCAGCGGACCCGGTTCATGCGGGCTGAAGCGGTTGAGGTACTGCTTGAGCTCCTCACCGTACAGCGGGTTGATCGGCAGCAGCTCCTTTATGCCGTTGATCATCGCCATCGCGTAGGCGCGCGCCTCATCGCTCTCGGCATCGACCGGCTCGCGCGGATAGGTGACCTCGACCAGATAGGGAGGCTTGCGCGACAGCCAGCGCGTGATGCGGAAGCGGCGCAGTCCCTGGGCGATGAACTGTACCTGGTCATCGCCGTCTTCAGGCTTGTGGACGCGTACGGCAGAGCCGATCTCGGGGAAGTGCTCGACCCCCAGCTCATCGACCTCGACATCGCCGACGAAGGCCAGACCGACAGCATGATGCGGCGTATTGCCGACCAGCTGCATGGTCTCGGCCCAACGCTGCTTGTTGATCACCAGCGGCTGGACCTGGGCCGGGAAGAACGGGCGATTGTGAATCGGCAGCAGGTAGATGCGCTCCGGCAGCTGGTCACCACTGGGCACCAGCCCACCCGAGGCGGAAGAAGAAGAAGGCTCTTGTGACTGGCTGTCATCCTCGAAGCCGGCAAGAATATCGTCGTTATCGGAAATCTCTTCGTGACGTGGCATGCAACCCTCATGAAACCAGGCCTCGGTTGAGGCGATCATCTCCCCCAATGCGGCCAGTGAGCCACTTTATCAAGGCAGGCTTGCCGCACCGGGGGCGCAACACTGCGTGTTCAGGGTGGCACCTGATGCGCCCCCTGGAAACGACAATGCCCGCCATGAGGCGGGCATTGTCGTTTCCAGCATACTGCGCGGCGCTCAGTAGATCGGGGTGCCGTTGATCTTCACGCTGTCACCGTCGATCTCGACCACGAGGTTGCGGTCGGCGGCCTGCGGAGAGACACCCGCCATCATGGCCATCATCGGCGGCACGTTGCGGAACTCGAAGCGCCCGCTCAGACGATTCAGGAAGGCCTGCTGACCCGGTACGGTCTGCAGTTCCTGGATGGTCAGATCAGTGATGTCGGCACCATCGAGAATCATCTGGCCATCACCTTGCATGTCGACACCGAAGGCATCGCTCTTGGCATTCAGCGATTCCAGCGTCATGCGCGGAGAGGTGCTCAGCATGGTGAACAGCGGCGCTTCGACCTTCTCGAGGATGGCGACCTGCTGCTCTTCGCTCAGCTCCTCGAACGGCTTGCCCGCTTCTTCCAGCAAGCCCTGCAGCTGGGTGATGAAGTCATAGACGGCCGCACCCTGCAGACGGTCGATCGAGATGGACACGTCGCCGCTGGCCATCTGCTGATCACCCGCACTGACATCCTGCACCGACAGCTTCATCAGATAGCGCAGCTCGGTCGGGTCCAGACGCGTTTCGCCGCTGTAACGGATGTCGCTGGCGACCACCGGCGGCTGACCGGTGCCGTTGTCGATGGTCAGGGTGTCCAGCACGATCTTGTCGTCCTGGCGGAAGTCATTGTCCGCCCCGCGATAGATGCCGTTGAGGCTCAGGGTGCCGACGCTGACCTTCTCGGCGCCATTGGTGATATCGAACGGCGTGATCTCACCATCCACGGTAATTTCCGGGGTGTCACCGCCATCGTGGGAGGCCAGCAGCTCACCGCCCTGGAAGTCGATGCGCGTGCCGCTCTCCGAGTCCTGCCAGTCGAAGGCCGGCAAGGTCAGGGTGGTGTCGCTGGCGCCGCTGAAGTTGTCGACGCTGCCATCGAAGGCGATCGCCTTGCCATCGCCGAGCACTTCGGCGAAGACATCGCGTGACGGCGTACCGTACAGCACCTTGACGTTGCCCTGCATGGTGGTCGACAGCAGGCCGTGGCCGGCTTCATAGGGCAGTACGATGCGCATGGGACCTTCACCGTCCCCGGTGGCGAGTTCCATCTCTACCCGGCCCGTGGAGCCGAACCAGCCGCTGTCGACATCCTCACGGGTCGCCTTGATGTCGGAGCTCCTGTCGAGCTCTGCCACCATGCGGGCCATCTCATCTTCAAAGCGCTGGCTTGAGTAAGCCACGCCGCCGACATAGCCGGCTGCCCCGATGACGACCACTGCCGTCGCGGTTACCAGTCCCTTGCCCATCGCATTAACCCTTGTCCGTTATTGGAGCATCACACCGTCTGCGCGGTGCCTCTTGTCGCATCTGCTTCCATCAGTGAAACATGTGCGTGAGCCTCGCCACCAAGGCAGCGAAGCGTCAGTGCAACCACAGCCACAGATGCATCGTCGACCAGGCATAGATACCGGCGAAGACGTCATCCAGCATGATGCCGAAGCCACCGGCAACCCGGCGGTCGGCCCAGCGAATCGGCCATGGCTTGAGAATATCGAAGACCCGGAAGACCACGAAGCCCCACAGCGCTGCCTGCCAAGAGAATGGCACGGCGGCCATCGTGATCCAATAGCCGACGAATTCGTCCCAGACGATCCCGGAGTGATCATGCACACCGAGATCGCGCGAGGTGCGATCACAGATCCAGATCCCGACCAGCGACGCGACCAGCACGATGGCCAGATACGGCCACAGCGTGAGGTTGGTCATCAGCCAGTAGAACGGGATTGCCGCGAGAGTACCGAAGGTGCCCGGTGCAAAGGGCGCGGTACCACTGCCCAGACCGAAGGCCAGGAAGTGGACGGGGCGCCGCCAGACACTGGCGGGAGCGCGATTCATAGTGCCACCCCGTTCGCGTTGCGTGGCGACGCATCGCCGCCGGAGCCGTCTGCCCTAGAAGCCTGCGTGGCAGAGACCTGTGTGTCAGAGCCCTGTGTGACAGAAGCCTGCGAGGCAGAGAAATGCTGCCAGCTCTGGCCCGTCGCTGCCTGCTCAACGCCCTTGTCCATCAGCATCACGCGCGGCGCATCGCTGCCCGCCGCCTGCATGCGACCGATGACATTCAAGGACAGATTGAGCGAGCGCAGGGCGAGCCTGGCCGTCTCGAGATTCTCTTGGGGCAGCGTGAGCAACAGCTCGTAATCGTCGCCGCCATTGAGGACCGCCTCGCGGGCACCCTGCTCGCCCAGCGCCGTGACCAGCTCCGGCGCCAGCGGCAGTTCGCCAAGCTCCAGCGACGCCGACAGCTGACTGGCACGACAGATGTGTGCCAGGTCGCCCATCACGCCATCGGAGACATCCAGGCCCGCACTGGCCAGCTCACGCAGCGCCAGCCCCGCATCGACCCGCGGTTCTGGTCGCAGGTAGGCCGCCAGGCAAGGATTCAGCACATCGCGTACGCCATCCTGCCAGGCCTTGAGGCCAGCATGCGCCAGCCCCGGCAGGCCGGTGACCGCGATGAGATCCCCCTCACGGGCGCCGTCACGCCGAAGAATCGGGCGGGTCACGCTATCGGCCTGCTGGGCAGGCTCGAGTACGCACGGCAGCTCGCCATGCACGGTGATCGTGATGGAGAGCGCGCCGCGCGTGACGTCGCCGCCTACCAGCGCGATGCCGTAGCGATCCGCCAGCGCGTGGAAACCGGCTGCAAAACCATGCAGCCAGTCTTCATCCACGTCCGGCAACGTCAGGGCCAGCAACGCCCAGCGCGGGGTCGCGCCCATCGCCGCCAGATCAGACAGATTGACGGCCAGGGCGCGATGGCCAATGGACGCCGCAGGCGCATCCGGCGGGAAGTGCACCCCCGCCACCGAGGTATCGACACTGACCGCCATCTGCATGCCATCACTGGCGGCAAGAAGTGCACAGTCGTCACCCGGCCCCAGCAACACGCCCGGTGCCCCGGACAGATCGCGCTGGAAGTAGCGGGCAATCAGCTCGAATTCACCTGGCATGTCAGCGCAGGCGGGCCTGGGTCACCTCGGCACTGCGCAGCTTGACTGCCAGCTTGTCGAGGATCCCGTTGACGTACTTGTGCCCGTCGGTGGCACCGAAGGTCTTGGCCAGCTCGACCCCTTCGTTGATCGCCACGCGATACGGCACTTCCATGCGCTTGGACAGCTCGTAAGCGCCCAGACGCAGGATGGCCAGCTCGATCTCGTCGAGATCCTGCAGGCGACGGTCGAGCAGCGGGCTGATGCTGGCATCCAGTTCTTTCTGGAAGCGCGGCACGTTGTGCAGCAGCTCGTGGAACAGGGCCTGGTCGGCGATGCGCATCACCTCGACCCAGTTCTCGTGCAGCTCGACGTCATCGTCGACCTTTTGACCACGGAACTCGGCTTCGATGGTGGTCATGTTCTTGCCGGTCATCTGCCACTGGTAGATGCCCTGCACGGCCAGCTCGCGAGCGGCGCGACGCGCCTGCTGCTGCTTGGACGGCTCGCGCTCGGTACGTTCCTTGCGTTCGCTCACGCGTCACCTCCCATGGCCTTGAGCAGGGAGACCATTTCCATCGCCGCCATGGCCGCTTCGGTACCCTTGTTGCCAGCCTTGGTGCCGGCACGCTCGATGGCCTGCTCGATGGAATTCACCGTCAGCACGCCATTGGCGACCGGGGTGTCGAATTCGAGCTGCAGACGCGACAGCGCGGAGTTGCATTCACCGGCGACATATTCGAAGTGCGGCGTACCACCGCGGATCACCGCGCCCAGCGTGATGACAGCGTGCGGCTTGACCTTGGCCAGCACGGCCTTGACGGCCAGCGGAATTTCCCAGGCACCCGGCACGTGGATCAGGTCGATGTTTTCCTCATCGACGCCGTGGCGTACGAGAGAATCGACCGCGCCTTCCACCAGGCTGTCGACGACATGGTGGTTGAAACGCCCGACGACGATGACGTAACGGCCATCGACATTGGTGAAAGTGCCTTCGAGTTGAGCAATCGGTTGCATGGTCAGTCCACAATGCTAGCGCCCCGGAGAACCGGGGCGGGGATATCAATCATACCGGGGAAGGCCGCCAGAAGTGCGCAACCTCCCCCGCCATTTGGGGTGCCGAAGCGCTTACGCGCCTGCGGCGTCTGCGCCTGTCTCGCCTGCCGTGTCATCACTGCCGACCAGTTCGACCACTTCGAGGCCAAACCCGGACAGGGCAGAGAACTTCCACGGCGAGCTGAGCAGACGCATCCGGCCGACACCGAGATCCCGAAGGATCTGGGCACCGGTACCGGTGGTCAGATAATTGCCCGCACCATCGGATTCGTTGGTGCGCGGCGTACGACGTCGTCCGAGGAAGACATCGAGACGATCCTTGTAATCCATCGCGTCGCTGCCGGTGTCCAGCAGTACCAGCACGCCGGCATCGGCGGCGGCGACTTCGGCGAGCGCATCATTGAGCGCCCAGCTGCTGCTGCCCGGCTGACGCAGGGTCAGCAGGTCGCGCATCGGGTCCTGCACGTGCACGCGCACGGTGGTCAGAGACTCGGCGTCCGGCGTGCCCTTGACCAGCGCCAGGTGGTGACGGCCCTGGATGCGATCGCTGAAGCAATGCAGCGTCAGCTCGCCGAAGGCGGTCTCGACCTGCTCGCTGTCCAGCACTTCCACGGTCTGCTCATTGTGGATGCGATATTCGATCAGGTCCGCAATGGTGCCGACCTTGAGGTCATGCTCGGCGGCGAAGCGCTCGAGCTCTTCACGACGCGCCATGCTGCCGTCGTCGTTCATGACCTCACAGATCACGCCGGTCGCGCCAAAGCCCGCCATGGACGCCAGGTCACAGGCCGCCTCGGTATGGCCGGCACGACGCAGCACGCCACCCGGTTCCGCCATCAGCGGGAAGATGTGCCCCGGCTGGACGATGTCCTGCGGGCGCGCATTGCGCGCGGCGGCAGCCTGCACGGTACGGGCGCGGTCAGCCGCCGAGATGCCGGTGGTGACGCCTTCGGTGGCCTCGATGGAGAGCGTGAACTTGGTGCCGAAGCCGGAACCGTTGGCCTGAACCATCAGTGGCAGCTGGAGCTGTTCGCAATGCTCACGCGACATCGGCATGCAGATCAAGCCACGCGCGTGGCGTGCCATGAAGTTGATGTGCTCGGCTGTCACGGCTTCCGCGGCGATGATGATGTCGCCTTCATTCTCACGATCCTCGTCATCCATGAGGATGACCATCTTGCCTTGCCGGATATCCTCGACGAGTGCTGCGATGCCTGATAGCGCCATGCTTGCTCCACTTTACGGGCTGCGCCGGCCCATGCCGGACCCACGCGTATTATCAAAAAGTCGGGCGTCAGGGTACCCCGCCACCCCGTTTTGCGCCAGCACCCAGCGACGCCGCTGTCGCCAGACGGCGGCAAGTGCTTGCGTGACAAGAAGAAATCAGTCGCCGCTCTCCTGCGGGTCTGGCGATGCTACCGGCACTGCGGTGATGCGCCAATCACGCCCCACCGCCCGGATACCGCGAATCTCGACCCGTCGCTGCTGCGCCATGTGATCCAGCCCCGGCAGCGCCAGCAGCGGGCGAGCCTCGCCCCCCAGCAGCGTCGGTGCCATGAATATCTGCATCTCATCGACCAGCCCCGCATTAATCATGGCCCCGGCCAGCACCGCGCCGGTTTCCAGCAGCACCTCGTTGGCCTGCTCGTGCTCGGCCAGATAGCGCAGCAGGGCCTCGAGGTCCACGCGTCCATCTTCGCCGGCCGGCAGCGCCAACACCTCGGCACCGGCCGCCTCCAACAAGGTACGTCGCTCAGCCAGCGCCGCTGTCTCATCCGCGACACATACCAGCAGCGTACGACCGGATTGCGCCAGAATGCGCGCCGCCAGCGGCAGACGCAGATGGCTGTCCACCACCACGCGCAACGGCTGACGCGCCACCAGCGCCTCGAGCCCCAGCGGATGGTCTTCGAGCCCGAGCTGGTCGGCGCGCACATTGAGACGCGAATCATCGAAGATGACCGACTCGATGCCGCTCATCACCACGCTGGAGCGCGCGCGCAGACGCTGCACGGCACTGCGCGCTTCGGGGCCGGTGATCCACTGGGATTCGCCGGAAGCCATCGCCGTGCGCCCGTCCAGACTCATGGCCTGCTTGAGGCGCACGAAGGGCCGACCGCGCTCCATGCGTGACAGGAAGCCGGGATTGAGCGCTCGCGCCTCCTGCTCCATCACCCCGACCGTCACCGCGATGCCCGCGCCCTGCAGCAGCGCGATGCCGCGCCCGGCAACCTGCGGATTCGGATCACGCATCGCGATCACCACCCGCGAGACGCCCGCCGCGATCAGGGCCAGTGAGCAAGGGCCGGTACGCCCGGTGTGGGAGCAGGGCTCCAGCGTCACATAGGCCACGCAGCCCAGCGCGCGCTCGCCTGCCTCTGCCAGCGCATTGACCTCGGCATGCCCTTCCCCGGCACGCACGTGAAAGCCGCTCGCGATCACCTCGTCGGTCTCGGCCTCTACCAGGACACAGCCGACACGCGGATTGGGCTGCGTCGTGTAGCTGCCCAGTCGTGCCAGGCGCAGGGCGTGGGCCATGTGGCGCGCATCACGCGCCGAGGGAGCACTGCGGTCGTGAGAGTGGCTGTCACGGGGAGCATGAGAAGCATGAGGAGAAAGAGACATGCGATACCTTGGCGTGAAACGAGAGAAGGTCAGGCGTTGCCCAGACGGCAGACAATACCCCGAGGCCTGAGCCACGCAGCGTGACGCGACAGGGCCAGCAGGCGCAGGCCTCGAGGGCATCTGCAAGGATGCCTGTGGCGAGGCATCAGGGCCGCGCGTCTTCCTCGCCCGGCAGGAAGCTGGGTTCCTGGGCGAGACGGTCAATCTCGGCGCGGAACTCATCAAGATCCTGGAAGCGACGATAGACCGAAGCGAAGCGGATATAGGCGACCTGATCCAGCCGCTTGAGCTGCTGCATGACCTCATCACCGATGCGCCGCGCCTCGATCTCACGTTCGCCGGTGGCACGCAGACGCTGACGAATGCGCTCCACCGCGGCCTCGATCAGCTCGGAGGAAACCGGGCGCTTTTCCAGCGCGCGCAGCATGCCGGCACGCAGCTTGTGCTCATCGAAGCTCTCACGCGAACCGTCGCCCTTGACCACGCGCGGCATGACCAGCTCCGCCGTTTCGTAGGTCGTGAAACGCTCACCGCAGGCCGCGCACTGGCGACGCCGCCGCACCTGGTCACCCTCGACCACCAGTCGGGAATCCGTGACCTTGGTTTCATGAGTTCCACAGAAGGGACAGTGCATGTTGGAGAGCCTGCTTGGGTGCGAGGTGGCTGCGGCCCCGCGCGAAGCACAGCGAGGAAGTGGCGCAGCGCAGCCGAATGACAGCGAATGGCGGGTATTGTAACCGTTAAGGCACCGCCACGGGAGCCTATGTCAGCCCCGACATGACTGAACTAGCCTTGAGGAGCGCCCAAGGGGCGACAGGAGTTTCCTGGATTGTCGCCCCGGGGGGGCGGACACCGCGGCGAAAGCGTCCATCAACCTGCCAGCAGGCTTGAAATCCCCGCCCGATAACCGAAAGATGACATCAGGGTGCAGCGCCTCACAAGGACGCTTGCCCGAGCCGTGAAATCCTTTCACGACTGGCGGCAGATGATCTCTGCCGCGAGATTGATCACGATGACGCAAGGAGCTGCGACATGGGAATCATTGCATGGATCATATTCGGTCTTATTGCCGGCATCATCGCCAAGGTGATCGTGCCCGGCAAGGACCGGGTGGCATCATCGTCACCAGCATCATCGGCATCCTGGGTGCCGTTGTCGGTGGCTGGGTCGGCACCCTGATGGGCTTCGGTGAAGTGACGGGATTCAATCTGGCCAGCTTTGTCATTGCCGTGCTCGGCGCCGTCATTCTGCTGATTCTGTATCGCGTGCTGCGCAAGTAAAGCATGTCATGAAGCGCAGTGGCGTCAGCTGGCCGCAGGCCACATGACGCCAGACAGGACGGCCAGCCGGCACATGCAGGCTGGCCGTCCTGCCTTGCAGGCTTGACGAATCTGGCCCGAGGCGTGCATGACTCATGAGTAAAGGCGCCAGGCCGTCACCCACGGGCGCCGCTGAGCGATGCGCCATTCAGGGATTTCACCAAGCGACGGCCAGCCGACTTCATCTGATATGTGATTTCCAGTCTTGCCACCGGCCCCGCAGGATTGCACCGGCGGGCTTCCCGAAGATCACCCGCGACACGCTCTGCCATTGCGGCTCACGAGGCAGAGTCTGACCGCTTTTGCTGCCACGAGGATTGCCCATGTCCGATACGTCATCTCCCGATCACTCGACATCCACTGCCTCAGATCCTGCGCCGAGCGAGGGCAGCGCCAGGCCACGCGCCAGAGTCTCTCTCGCCAAACGTCTCTCGCAAGCTGATTTCCAGGCGCACGCCACACGCCTGCTCGCCGAGATCTACCCACAGCGTCATGAAGAAGTCCTCAGACGCCTGGAGACGGTGCTGGATTTCCATCGCACGCGCCTCAACCCCCGCGTACCGGAAGGCGAGCCGCTCTGGAGCGAGCGCGACCAGTGGCTGATCACCTACGGCGACAGCCTGCAGCAGGAAGGCGAGGCGCCACTGGCGACCCTGCACGACTTCCTCGCCAGCCGACTGGACGACAGCCTGTCCGGTGTCCACGTGCTGCCCTTCTTTCCGTGGAGCAGCGATGACGGCTTCAGCGTCATCCACTATCGCGAGGTCAATCCGGTCCTCGGCGACTGGCAGGACATCCGGCGCCTGAGTGAGCAGCGCGACCTGATGGCAGACCTGGTCATCAATCACTGCTCGCGCGAGTCACTGTGGTTCGCCGATTATCTGGCCGGCGTGCAGCCCGGCCGCGACTACTTCATCGAGATGGACCCCGACACCGATGTCTCCGAGGTCGTGCGCCCGCGTCCATCTGCCCTGCTCACGCCGGTGCATACCCGTCGTGGCCTGCGCCATCTTTGGGCAACCTTCTCGGATGACCAGATCGACCTGAACTTCGCCAATCCCGATGTGCTGCTCGAGTTCATCGGCATCCTGCTTTACTACCTCGAGCAGGGCGCGGGCATCATCCGCCTCGATGCGGTGGCATTCCTGTGGAAACGCCAGGGCACCTCCTGCATCCACCTGCCGGAGACACACGCCGTGGTGCGCCTGCTGCGCGCCATCGTCGACCATCTGGCGCCGGGCAGCCTGTTGATCACCGAAACCAACGTGCCCCACGCCGAGAACATGTCCTACTTCGGGCTCGATCGCCTGTCACAGCACGACCTCACCGCCATCGAGGGCAGCGCCCAGGCCGATGAAGCGCACCTGATCTATCAGTTCACGCTGCCGCCGCTGACGCTGCACACCCTGACCTCCGGCGATGCCAGCGCCCTGACCCAGTGGGCCACCAGCCTGCCGTCCCTGCCTTCCGGCTGCAGCTACTTCAACTTCACCGCCAGTCACGACGGTATCGGCGTTCGCGCCCTTGAGGGCCTGCTGCCCGACCACGAGCGCGACACCCTGGTGCGGCTGGTGCATGACTTCGGTGGCTACGTCAGCATGCGTGCCAACCCGGGCCGCGCCGACACCCCCTATGAGCTCAACATCAGCTACTTCGATGCGCTCAAGGGCACGCGGCGCGGCCAGGACCCGTGGCAGATCGAGCGCTTCATCGCCAGCCAGACCCTGATGCTGAGCCTGCAGGGCATCCCGGGGCTGTACATCCACTCGCTGACCGCGACTCCCAACCACCAGGAAGGCGTCGAGCGCGATGGCCATCTGCGCGCCATCAACCGCCGCAAATGGCAGCGTGATGAACTGGAAGCGCTGCTGGCAAGCCCCAACACCGCGACCCATGAGGTCTTCCACGCCCTCAAGCGCCGCATGGCACTGCGCCGCAACGAACCCTGCTTCCACCCGGATGCCGACCAGAATGTCTTCGATGTCGGCCCGGATTTCTTCGTCTTCGAGCGCGTCACCCATGAAGGGCGACGCCTGCTGTTCGCCCTCAATGTCACCGATCAGCCGCGCGTACTGCCGCTGCCGGAAAGCTGACAAGGCGTCGCGCTGACCGACCACCTGTGCCACGACAAGGCCTACGACCCCACCATGGCTCGCCGTCCCTATCAGGCGGCCTGGCTGATGGAGCAAACAGTGCGCCCGCCGGCCATCGAGGTCGTCTGACGCCCGCGTTTCTTCCTCTGCCTACGACAACGGGGCTGCCAGTGGCAGCCCCGTTGTCGTAGGTCTTGCTGTTTCCCGCCGCGAGCCTTACTGGTTGTCCAGCTCCACCGCTTCGTGCATGCGCTCGAGCAGGTCCGGCACGGCAGACTGCACCCGGTTCCAGCTCGGGATGAAGGGCTTGTCGCGCGGATTGTCGAGGAAGGCGCTGCCGGCATCCATGATGTTGGCGGCGAACAGCTCCACCGCCGCTTCCTCACTGTGGCGGTCCACCGTCAGGCCATTCATGACGGCATCGTTGTAGTAGGTCTCGATCAGGTCCAGCGCGATACGGTAGTAGGTGGCCTTGATGGTGCGGAAGGTCTCGCCGTGCATCTCGACGCCCAGCGTGGCCAGCTTGCGATACATGGCCTTGGCGATGTCCAGACTCATGCGATTCAAACCGCCCAGCGCATCTTCCTCGGACAGCGGCTGGTGCTTGTGATCGTAGGCATCGGCGATGTCCACCTGACACAGACGCTTGGTGGAGTAGTTGCGATGGACCTCGGACAGCACGCCGATCTCCAGCCCCCAGTCACTGGGAATGCGGATGTCCGCCAGCACGTCGGTGCGCATCGAGAATTCGCCGGACAGCGGATAACGATAGCTGTCGAGATAATCCAGGTACGGCAGCGGGCCATAGACCTTCTTGAGCGCACGGATCAACGGCGTGACCATCAGGCGTGCCACGCGGCCGTTCAGCTTGCCCTGGGCGATGCGCGAGTAGTAGCCCTTGCAGAACTCGTAGTTGAACTGCGGATGGGCTACCGGGTAGATCAGGCGCGCCAGCAGGCCGCGGTCATAGGTGACGATATCGCAGTCATGCAGTGCCACCGCCTCGGCGATGCCCGAGGCCTGGACGTAGCCTGAGCAGTACCAGACATTGCGCCCCTTGCCGGCTTCCATCGGCGCCAGGCCATGCTCGGTCAGCTCCTCATCCAGCGCCCGCAGACGCGGGCCGTCGTTCCACAGGATGCGGTGATGCTGCGGCAGATGTGAGAAGAACTCCTTGGCATGCTCGAACTGGTCACGGTCGGCGCGGTCCAGCCCGATCACGATCTCGCTGAGGTAGGGCACCTGCGCCAGCTCCTCGACGATATGCTTGAGCGCCGGGCCTTCCAGCTCGGAATACAGCGACGGCAGAATCAGGCTCATCGGTCGCTTGCGGGAGAAGCGCATCAGGTCCGCTTCGAGATCTTCCACCGGACGATCGGTCAGGTTATGGAAGTTGGTGATGATGCCATTCTGGTAAAAATCGCTCATGTCAGCTCCTTGTCATGCCGAAGACACGCATCAGGCAGGCGTCAGGCGCCCAGACCTCTGGATGTCCATTCTTCCGGCTGGCCATTGGCCAGCCAGTGACGCAATCCCTCGACCCATCCCTGCGGTCCGGGGAGATTGGCGCGAAAACAGCGGCGCTCATCCGCCAGTAGCGGATAATCGGCAAGCTCCCGATCACGCTGAGAGGTATCACCGACGCCGGGGATCAGCACAGCGTTGTCGACCGCGGCCAGCAGTGGCAGGTCATTGGCGCCATCGCCGAAGCCCAGCGTCCAGGGGCGCACCCGCTCGTAGAGCCGGTAGCGGGCGATCAGATAGCGCGCTGCCACGCCCTTGTCGCTGTCCCCGGTCACGTGATGGAAGCGCCCACCACGTGTCAGCTTGAGGCCATGGCTGGCCAGACGCGTGCGAAAGTCCTCGAGACGCTCCGGCGCGTCACGCCACACCAGCGGTTCACTGGCATCACGCTGTCCCGCCAGGGCCGCGTCGCCCTCCCCCAGCCCCGTCAGCTCGCTGATTCTCGCCACCGACATCGAGGCAAAGCCCTCGAAGGCGAACTCCCCGCTCAGCTCCTCCAGCACCGCGAGAATCCTGTCGCGGGGCATCGCCACCGCGATACGACACAGGCCGTGTGCGTCCGGGGCGCTGGCCTCTTCCAGCGGGTAGGCACTCAGCCAATCGGCCGGCAACGCCACCACGCCGCCGTTTTCGGCGATCCACGGCTGGCCCGCCAAGCCCAGCGAGTCCATCAGCGGCGCCAGTTCGGCCGCCGTCTTGGAGGTGTTGGGGACGATCCAGGCACCGCGCGCGCGCAGGCGGGTCAGCCAGCTGCGCGCCGCCCCAGGCGAGTAATCGTGGTGATCCAGCAGCGAGCCATCCAGATCGGTCAGCAACAACAGCGGTGCTTGAGTCTCTGACATGTGAACTCTCCTCGTGAAGTGCTGCAGCGTGTCGGGGGTCACCTCGACAGGATCTCGTGGCACCGGACAGGCATTGCAAGAGCATTGCAGGGAATGTGCCAAGATGGTGCAGCTGCCATGACAGCCTGCCCCTTCTCACCGTGGCTGTGTTTGTGCGTCCGCTCATTTGCACCATAAAAGAGCACAAAGCCTGCCATGCATGCCCCCTCGCCACACGACGGCGCAAATCTTTCGTCACCAACGACGACGCCCTCGCATCTGCGAGGGCGTCGAGTCTACGGCTAAGTCTGTTGAGACTAGACCAGCCACAGCGACAGTTGCGGCCACAGCAGCAACATCGCCAGCACGCACAGCTGGATGGCGATGAACGGCAGCAGCGAGACGAAGATATCCTTGAGACTGATGCCTTCCGGTGCCACGCCTTTCAGATAGAAGGCGGCAGGCCCGAAGGGTGGCGACAGGAAGGACACCTGCATGTTGACCGCGAACAGCACACCGAACCATACCGGGTCGTAGCCGAGCTGCACGATGATCGGCACGAAGATCGGCAGGGTCAGCATCGCGATGCCGATCCAGTCGAGGAACAGCCCCAGCAGCAGCAGGATCGCCATCATCACCATGATGATCGCCAGCGGCGGGATATCCAGGCCGAGAATCATGCTCGACACGAAGCGGTTGCCGCCCATCAGGTTGTAGACCCCGACCAGTGCCGCCGCGCCGATACCGATCCAGATGATCATGCCGCAGGTGTTCATGGTCTGGGACAGCGCACGCTGCATCAGGGTGATGGAGAACTCGCCGCGCAGCATCACCGCCACCAGCACGCCGAAGCTGCCCATCGCCGCGGCTTCGGTCACCGAGGCCACGCCACCGTAGATGGAGCCCAGCACCAGCCCCGCGATGACCGCCGGCACACCGATGGCCTTGAGCAGCTCACGCTTGCTCTGGAAGCTGGCGCGGCGCTCCTCCTCGGGCATCACCGGCCCCAGTGAAGGGTTGCGCAGGCAGCGGATCAGCACGTAGATGATGTAGCTTGCCATCAGCACGATGGCCGGGGTGATCGCCGCGGTGAACAGGTCCGCGATCGACTGGTTGGCGATCAGGCCATAGATGATCAGCACGATGGAGGGCGGCATCATGGTGCCCAGCGAGCCGCCGGCACACACCACGCCGATGGCGATGTGCTTGTCATAGCCGAGCCTGAGCATCTGCGGCAGTGCCAGAATCCCCAGCAGCACGATCTCGCCGCCGATGATGCCGGACATCGCGGCGAGGAAGAACGCCACCACGATGGTCTGGATCGCCACGCCGCCGGGCAGTCGCCCTGCCATCACGCGCATGGCATTGAACAGGTCCTTGGCGATCCCCGAGCGATCCAGCAGCGAGGCCATCAACACGAACATCGGCACCGCCACCAGCGAATACTCGGTGACGAAGCCATAGACACGACTGGTGACCAGCGGCAGCGCCATCGGGCCGAACCAGCCGAAGGTGTAGGCCAGCGCGACCAGGCCGGTGACGAAGGCCAGCGGCAGGCCGGTGACCAGCAGCGCGAAGATGCCGCCGACCAGCAGCATCGTAGCCGTTGCAATATCCATCAGCGCGGCTCCTTGTGGTCAGCTGTGGCGTCGGGAGCGGCATCGGAAGTGGCGTCGGATGCGCCACTTCCCTCACTGCCGCCCTCGGGCGGGCGGGGCGAGAAGAAGGTCTGGTAGAGATGCCACAGCGCCTGCAGGGTCATCACCGCCAGCGCGAACAGGATCACGCCCTTGGTCAGCGCCGGAAACGGCGGATTCCATGAGGTGCCGGATCGCTCCAGCTGCCACTCGCCCAGCGGACTGTGCGAGGCACGCCAGAACATCACCCAGCCCGCATAGCTCATCGCCAGACAGAAGACGAACGTCATCACGTCATTGAAACAGTCCAGCACGTAGCGAAAGCGCGTGCCGACCAGGTCGTAGAGCACACGCACGCGAATATGGCGATTGTTGGCCAGGGCCGCCGGGCCGCCCAGCGCGAAGCTGGTCGCGACCAGGAAGATCACCGTCTCGTGCACCCAGGAGGTCGGCGAATCGAGGCCGTAGCGCATCACCACCTCGAACACGCTGATCGCCATCGCCAGCAATACCAGCCACGCCGCGGCGCGCGTGCCCTTGCCCACCAGGCGGTCCAGCGGCGTCCGCGTGCCCAGATTCGGGTCGTGGTCATCCGACGCCTCGGGTAGCCCCGGCGACGCCACATCATGTTCTGCCATATCGAATTCCTTGCTGACTCGCTGCCTCAAGGAGAATCGGCGCGCCCAGTGAGCACGCCGACCTTGATCTCCCGCGTCTTTATCGTTCTGCGATCGTGTGGCCAAAAGCGTGGTTAGCTGATGCCTCTTGCCACACGGCGGCTGGCGCCCATCCCGCGCGCCAGCGGGCTCACATCAGGTTGCGGTCGGTCAGGAAGCTGACCACGGACTCGTAGACCTTGCCGGTCAGCTCATTCTTCTCGGCCCACACCTTCCACTCCTGCTGCGCGATGCGACGGAACTTGGCGCGCTCCTCCGGCGCCATGTCGATCACCTCAATATCCGGATTGGCACGCGCCGCGCTCACCGCCTTGATGTCACGCGCCTTGAGGGTGAAGACCATGTCGTAGGCCATCGCATCGGTGGCGCTCTCCATGATCGCCTTGAGATCCGCCGGCAGGCCGTCCCAGATGCCCTTGTTCATCGACACCGCCACCATCGGCAGGGAGTGGAAGCCCGGGTAGGACGGGTACTTGGCGAAGCTGTGCAGGCCCTGGTCATCATTGGTGGCGAAGACGGTGTAATCCGCCGCGTCGATCACGCCCTTCTCCAGACCGGTGTAGACCTCGGAGCCCGGCAGGTTGACGGGCGCCGCGCCAGCTTTCTGGAAAATGTTGTAGACCATGCCTTCCGGGGCACGCACCTTGAGGCCCTTGAGGTCATCGACGGTGCGTACCGGCTTCTTGGAGACGAAGGACTCAAGCCCGGTGGCGCCCGCGCCGATCAGGTGCACGCCGTAGGGCTCGACCAGCTCGTTGTAGAGCTCCTCACCGCCGCCGTGCTGCATGTACTCGAGATATTCCAGCGGGTCACCCCAGGCGCCCACCAGATTGCCCAGCATGCCGAAGGCCGGATTCTGGCCCGAGAAGTAGGACGGATCGGTCAGGTGGCCCTGCAGGATGCCGGCGCTGACGGCGTCCAGCGTCTGGTTGGCCTGCACCACGGCATTGACCGGCAGGATCTCGATGGCGATGCGGCCATCCGACATGGTCTTGATGCTGTCGGCCCAGGCCTTCTTGACCTCGAACTGCGGCTCCCCGGCCGTCTCGGAGGTCTGGAAGGTCCATTCATACTCGGCGGCCCAGCTCGGTGTGGCGATCAGCGTGGCGGCCACGGCGGTGGACAGAGCCAGCGCCTTGAGCGTGACACGGGCGGGAGCGGCAGTGGTGCGCGGCGAGGTAGTGGTGAGCGGCGAGATAGTGGAACGCGGCATGGTGAAACTCCTGGCTTGTTGTTATGACGTTCTAGGGTCAGTGGAAGACGTGCAGGCACTTCCCGGCGTGGCGAAACGCCGCGAGGTGCCGTTCACTCGCTTGATAGCGGTGCAGACAGGCTGGGCAGCTGGCCGAAGCGGCGCAGCAGCTCCAGCGGTTCCTGGGCGCGCCCGGCGGGATGGCTGCCTTCAGAGGCCGCAGGCATGGCAAGCCCGAGGTCCTGACCGGTGCGGTCCAGCACATGCAGGGTCGCGGCGTGGGCGGCATCGGGCTGGCGCAGACGAATCGCCTCCATCACCGCGCGATGGCGGCCGAGGCTGTCGCCCAGCTCCGAGGCATTGTGATTGGAAGTCGCCACCAGCAGGCTGATCGACGGCTTGAGCACATGGCCAAGCTGCGCCCAGATGACGTTGTGGGTCGCGGCGAAGATGGCGTCGTGGAAGGCGATATCGGCGCGGTCGAACTCCTCCATGGCGCTGCCGCCATGCACCGCTGCGGCCATGCCGTCGTAGGCCTGCTCGATGGCGGACAGGTCCTGGGCGGTGGCCTCGGTGGCTGCCAGAGCGGCGACGAAGGGTTCGATGGAGATACGGAAGGCGTAGATGTCCCGCGCCAGCTGCGGATGCGGCATCGCGTAGCGCGTCATCCAGCCGGTCACGCGCGGATCGAGCAGATGCCACTCGCTGAGCGGATTGACGCGGGTGCCCTGGCCGGTGGTGCGGGTGAGAATCCCGGCATTGACCAGGCTCTGGATCGCGGTGCGCACGGTGGCGCGGCTCTGGGCGTGCTGATCACACAGGTCCAGCTCACGAGGAATCAGGCTGCCCGGCGGGTAGCGATTCTCGAAGATGGCCTGCGCCAGCCATTCGGCGACATCGACACGCGCGGTCGAGGTGTCTCCAGCTGAGGCAGACGCTGTGGATACGGGCGTTGAAGAAGAGGCATTGGTGCGCGGGCTGCCGCCAGCGGCACTCGTGGGAGGCGTGGTCATGATCGAACGTTCCTTGATGGCGTGGCGCGTCATTTGTAGCTCGCGCACATCCTTCATGGGATGCATCGCGGCGCGCTCTTGTCCGTCAAGGAATAGCCCATGTCAGACATGCCAACAAGACACCCTAGACCAAGGGTGGGACCCGACTTTGGTCACACCTTTACGCAAATCCCTGTTGCGAAAGGGCTATTCAGGTACTGGCAATTCCCCCGTGTGCTGGCGTCAGGCCGTGAATCGCACGCGGCCGATCGACACCGTACGCTCGGCACCGCTGTCTGCCACCACCGTTCTCAGCGCTGCCTCGCCTGCCGCGCCGAAGCTGGCCGACAGCTCGATCTGGCTGACGCCCTGGGCGACCAGCTCACTGACCAGCCGCTCGGCCGCCCTCAGCGTCCCCAGCGTGGCGACGGAAATGCGGACCTCGCCGCTGCCCTGACTGCTCAGTGAGGTATTGCCGCTGTTCTCGACCAGGATCAGAAAGGCATGGTGCTGCATGACGGCCATGAAAGCCTCCTTGCACGAAGATGAGCAGAGTGTGTCCGGCATCGAGAATAGCGTAGCGCGTCCGCTCCCGGGCACAGGCTGATCTTTCTGAGCGCTGGTTGACCACTCTCCCACCCCGCTGCGCACCACACCGCTCGGACTCGTCTGGCCGTGGTGCGGGCACAAAAAAACGCCTGCCGCTTGCGCGACAGGCGTTTCTTATCTGGTGCATGACAGCGTTACGCCTCTGTCAGCACTGCTACGGTGAGGGCCAGCCGGGCTGGCACCTCGTCACGCCTCAGGCGTAGACCGGCAGACGTGCACAGACGGCGGAGACCTTGGCCTGCACCTCGGCTTCGGCAGCGGCGGAATCGCCGGCGACCATCGCATCGAGGATATCGCAGATCCAGCCGGCCAGTTCCAGACACTCCTGCTCCTGGAAGCCACGCGTGGTGACGGCCGGAGTCCCGATACGCAGACCGGAGGTGACGAACGGCGACTGCGGGTCACCCGGTACGGCGTTCTTGTTGACGGTGATGTGGGCACGGCCCAGCGCAGCGTCAGCGTCCTTGCCGGTCAGGCCCTGCTTGACCAGAGACAGCAGGAACAGGTGGTCTTCGGTGCCGCCGGAGACGACTTCGAAGCCGCGCTCCAGGAACACGGACGCCATCGCCTTGGCGTTCTTGACCACTTGCTTCTGGTAAGTGGTGAAGGCCGGGTCCATCGCTTCCTTGAAGCAGACCGCCTTGGCCGCGATGACGTGCATCAGCGGGCCGCCCTGGCCACCCGGGAAGACAGCGGAGTTCAGCTTCTTCTCGATGTCGGCATCGCCTTCGGCGGACAGGATCAGGCCGCCACGCGGACCGCGCAGGGTCTTGTGCGTGGTGGTGGTGACGACGTGGGCGTGGGGCAGCGGGCTGGGGTAGACGCCAGCGGCGACCAGACCGGCCACGTGGGCCATATCGACCAGCAGGTAGGCACCCACTTCGTCGGCGATCTTGCGGAACTCGGCCCAGTCGATGATCTGGGAGTAGGCGGAGAAGCCGGCGATGATCATCTTCGGCTTGTGCTCACGCGCCAGACGCGCGACTTCGGCGTAGTCGATCAGGCCGTTCTCGCCCAGACCGTACTGCACGGCGTTGTAGTGCTTGCCGGAGAAGTTCGGACGTGCACCGTGAGTCAGGTGACCCCCCGCGTCCAGGCTCATGCCCAGAATGGTGTCGCCCGGCGAGACCAGCGCCTGGAAGACGGCACTGTTGGCCTGGGAACCGGCGTGCGGCTGAACGTTGGCGTAGGTAGCACCGAACAGTTCGCAGGCACGATCGATGGCCAGCTGCTCGACCTTGTCGACGAACTCGCAACCGCCGTAGTAACGCTTGCCCGGGTAGCCTTCCGCGTACTTGTTGGTCAGCTGGGAGCCTTGCGCCTGGATGACGCGGGGGCTGGCGTAGTTCTCGGAGGCGATCAGCTCGATGTGAGCTTCCTGGCGAACGACTTCGTCGTCCATGGCGCTCAGGAGCGCATCATCAAAACCGGCAATCTGCATGTCACGGGTGAACATCGGGTGTCCTCGCCTGAAGGGTGATGACGACAGCGAATTCCGGCGCGGCCGGCTCGCCATCTGGGGGTAAGATCAGGACCAGCATGATACCTCAGCCAGCGGCCCGATTCACATGAATCAGCATCATTGTTAACGCAAGACGGCCCCATGACCGAGACAACGATCATGAGGCCGCAGGTTGAGGTCGTCAGGCGTCATCATCCGGCGCTGCGATGACGAGGCCTGATGGCGCTCACTGCAGGGCGCGCAGCCCCGCCATCGGCGGCTGGCGCCTCACTTCTCTCGACAGCCAGAAGCCCAGCCCGCCGATCAACACGCCACCCGCCAGCGGCAGCAGCACCCACAGCCACGGATGCAGCACCACCGGCAGCCCCAGCCAGCCGGAATAGAGTCCGACCGCCGCGCCTTCGGCGAGCATCGCCGCCAGCAGCCCACTGAGCAGGCCGAGCAGCACGAACTCAGCGGCCTGCAGGCGGGCCAGCAGTCCCTGGCCTGCGCCGAACACCTTGTACAGCGCGCCTTCATGCTCACGTGCCGGACGACTGGCCACCAGTGCCGCGTACAGCACGCTGGCCCCCGCCAGCAGCACCAGCCCCAGAATCAGCTCCACCGCTCGCGACACCTGGGCGATCAGCTCCTGCACGCGGGTCAGGATGGCGTCGATATTGATCAACGACACGCTCGGGTAGTCGCGTACCAGCGGCGCCAGCTTGCGCTCATCCTCGAGATGAAACGCCGTCATGTAGCTGTGGGCGAAGCTCTCGAGCGCACCGGGCGGGAAGATGACGTAGAAGTTGGGCAGGAAGCTGTCCCAGTCGACATGGCGCAGATTGACCACCTGCGCCTTGACGGTCTCGCTGCCGATGGTGAACGACAGGCTGTCACCGATGACCAGCCCCATGCGCTCGGCAAGCTCCTCCTCCATCGACACCGGCACGCCCTGCGTGGCGGCGAGGCGACTGCGCGTCTCGCTGTCTGCATCGGCGAAGTCACTGATCGGTGCCCACTCGCCCGCCGACAGGCGGTTGTGGTCCGGCAGATCACGATGCCAGGTCAGGTTCAGCTCACGCTGCGGGACGCCCTGCTGCTCGCCGTCCCCCTCGTCGCTGCGTCCTTCCTGCATGCCGCCTGCCGCCGGCTGATCCGACTGGGCTGCCTGCAGGCGCTGCTGGGTGCGTCCCAGCAGGGATTCGCCCTTGAGCGCCGTGATGCGTCCAAGCACCATCGGGTAGAGCTCGCTCTGGCTGTCGCCGGCCTGCTCATCCACCATCGCGGTCAGCTGCTCGCCGAAGGCCTGCTGCTCTCCGGGCTGGATATTGATCGCGAAGTGATTGGGCGCATTGGTCGGAATCTGCGCCTGCCAGCGGGTGATCAGGTCACCGCGTACCAGCGCGATCAACGCCATCGCCGCGAAGGTCACGGCAAAGGCGACCAGCTGACCGAGGCTGGCACCGCGCCGCCTGGCCAGCATGCCGCCGGCGAGGCGAATCGGCCGGTTCCAGCCGCCCTGACCGCGCATGCGTGCCACCACCTTGAGCATCAGCGACAGCAGCAGTTGCCCCACCAGCATCAGCAGGCCCAGCGCGATGATGCCACCGACCAGCAGGCCGGCCGCCAGCATGAGGTCACCCGAGTAGAGCCACATCAGGGCGCCGAACACCAGACTGGCGATCGCCACCACCACCCACGCCGAGGCAGGCAGCGGGGCCAGTTCACGCCGTAGCACCTTGAGCGCGCTGACCTGACGCAGGCGCAGCAGCATCGGGCCGGCAAAACCGACCAGCACCGCCAGCGCCGTCAGAATCCCCAATGCCAGCGGCAGCGGCCCCGGTGCGGGCAGCTCCAGCGGCAGGAAGCGCTCCAGCAGCGCCACCAGTCCCATCTGCCCCAGCAGGCCCAGCACCGCCCCCCCGGTACTCGCCAGCAGGGCCAGCCAGCCAAGCTGGGCCGCGAACAGCCGTGACAACTGACGCTGAGAGGCACCGAAGCAGCGCCACAGTGCGGCGCTATCCAGATGACGCTCCACATAGCGGCGCGTCGACATCGCCACCGCGACCCCGGCCAGCAGCACCGCCACCAGCCCGGCCAGACTCAGGTACTTGTCGGCACGCTCCAGTGAGCGCCCCAGACGCGGGCGGTCTTCGCGCACGTCCTTGAGGCGTACCTCGGCGTTGTCGGCACTCGCCAGCAGCGGCGCGATGGCGTCGCGTGCCTGCTGCACTGCCGCCGGATCGCCCGCCGCCAGCAGGCGATATTCCATCCGCGAGCCGGGCTGGATCAGACCGGTGGCATCGAGATCTTCCATGTTGAACATCAGGCGCGGGCTGAACTCGGAAAAGCCGCCCTGCTGATCAGGCTCACGCGTGATCAGGCCACTGATGGTCAGCTGCTTGCGTCCGACCGTCAGGGTATCGCCGACCTCGGCCGACAGCGCCATGGCCAGGCGCGGCACGATCCACGCCTCGCCCGGCGGCGGAATCTCCGCGCGTGAACTGGTGCCTGGCGCCTGGGCATCCTCTCCCGTGGCATCCGACTCCAGCTCCACCCGCCCGGCGAGCGGATAGCCCGGCGACACCGCCTTGAGGCTCGACAGCACGAAGCTGTCGCCGTGCGAGGCCATCGAGACCATGCCCAGCTGCGGCGACATCTCAAGCCCCGCTGCGCGGAAGGCCTCGGCGAAGCGCGGGTCGAGCGGGTTGCTGGACTCCAGCACCAGGTCTCCGCCGAGCAGCTGGCTCGCCTGGCGATTGAGTCCACGGTCGAGACGATCCAGGAAGAAGCCGATCATGGTGGTCGCGGCGACCGCCAGCATCAGCGCCAGAAAGAGCGCACGCACATCACTGGCGCGCAGGTCACGCAGCAGGCCACGCAGCGCCAGCGGCAGGCGCGCCCCACGCGGGCGCTGCGCGTTGCCGGTAGATGTCGCCGCGCGGTCAGACACCCGGGATTCAGACATCGTCGCCTCCCTGTGGCGTCGCCACGGCCGGCGCACTGGCCTCATCCTTCCACTCCACCAGCTTGCCGGCCTCGAGATTCAGGCAGCGATCACAGCGCCTGGCCAGCGTCAGGTCGTGGGTGACCAGAATCAGCGTGGTGCCCCGCTCGCGGTTGAGGGTGAACAGCAGCTCCGCGATGCGCTCGCCGGTGGCGGTATCCAGGTTGCCGGTCGGCTCATCGGCGAACACCAGCCCCGGCCCCGCGACGAAAGCGCGCGCGATGGCCACGCGCTGCTGCTCGCCGCCGGACAGATGGCGCGGCAGGTGGTCGAGTCGCTCTCCCAGCCCGACCCGCGTCAGCCAGTCACGCGCCTGCGCCTCGATATCGCCCTGCGGGGCCAGCTCCAGCGGCATCAGCACGTTCTCCAGCGCCGTCAGCGTCGGCAGCAGCTGGAAGTTCTGGAACACGAAGCCGACCTGCCCCGCGCGCAGCGCCGCACGACCATCCTCATCAAGCCCTGCAAGCGAGCTTCCGAACAGGCGAATATCGCCCTCGCTCGGGCTGTCCAGCCCCGCCAGCAGGCCCAGCAGCGTCGACTTGCCGGAACCGCTGGCCCCGATGATGGCGACGCTTTCCCCGGCCTGCACGGCAAGCTCCAGGTCCTCGAGGATGGTCAGGCGCCCTTCGCCACTGGTCACCCGCTGCGCCAGCCCGCTCACTTCCAGCACCGGCGCAGGGGTTGCGCTGGCCTGCGCGTCTGACGAGGTTTGATCCGACGCGGGGGGCACGTCGTTAATGGAGGCGTTATGTGACATCGTGTCTGCTCGCTTATGGTAGAGAACGGGGTGGGCACGAACTCCAGACCCCGAAACGGGTATGAATAGTGTGCAGATGATGGAGATGATGAATGCAGAAATGGCTAGTGAATCGCCGCGACACCCAGTGCCTGGCGAGCGGTGGCAAAGCCCCCGGCACACAGGGACTCAAGCGGCTGCGCAATGCCCTCGCCAATACGGCACTGAGCCTCGTGGCCGTGCTGACGCCCCAGGTGGCGCTGGCAGACGCGCCGGCCCCCTGGCTGGTGGTCGGTGACTCCATCTCGGCCGGTTACGGCATCGACAGCAGCCAGGGCTGGGTCGCGCTGCTCGACGAGCGCCTCGAGGACAGCCTGGGCAGCGATGCGCCTGAGGTCATCAATGCCAGCATCAGCGGCGACACGACTGAAGGCGGCCTCAACCGTCTGCCGGCCCTGCTCGCGCGACACGACCCTTCACTGGTGATGATCGAACTGGGCGGCAACGACGGCCTGCGTGGCCTGCCCCCCGCCCGCATGCAGGCCAATCTGGCCAGCATGATCGAGGCCGTGGAGGACGCTGACGCCCAGCCCGTGCTGCTCGGCATCGAGATTCCGCCCAATTACGGCCCGGCCTACACCGATGCCTTCCGTCAGGTCTACCGGGACCTGGCCGACGAATATTCCGTGCCGCTGGTGCCCTTCATCCTCGAAGGCATCGCCACGGCCCCGGCCAGCGAGAAGCTGATGCAGCAGGACCGCATTCACCCCACCGCCAAGGCGCAACCGCAGCTGCTCGACACCATCTGGCCGACACTCGCGCCACTGGCGCAACGCACGGCATCAGCGGAGTGATCAATATCAGGCGCGGCGCATATCACGACAGCTTGCATGCGCCTACCTTGCCGCGAGATGACAATCCGCGCCTGCCTGATAAGTGCCTGTCAGGCAGGCCACCTGGGCCATGAGGCCTTGCAGCGCTGACGTCATCAGCCCGGGTCGTCGGTCGTCAGGGCCAGGCCCCATCCTCACAGGGAGTACTGCCATGAGTAAATCCAACAACAGGAAGGCGGATGCCGGCAAGGCGCATTCGAAGGCCAAGGATGCCAAGGGCAAGGCCAGCAAGAAGCACGCCACTGGCGATGCCCCGCGCATGACGCTGGGGCCGGTCTCCAGTGACGCCTACCCCTACGACGAGCGCCTCAAGCGCAAGGTCTATGAGGCCGAGAAGCGCGCGCTGCAGATCGAGCTGCTCAAGGTGCAGCATTGGCTGCGCGACAGTGGCGGGCGTCTGGCCATCGTGTTCGAGGGGCGTGACGCCGCCGGCAAGGGCGGCACCATCAAGCGCTTCATGGAGTATCTCAATCCGCGTTTCGCGCGCATCGTCGCCCTCGACAAGCCCAACGAGACGGAAAAGGGCCAGTGGTATTTCCAGCGCTATGTCTCGCGCTTCCCCACCAGTGGCGAAATCGTGCTGTTCGATCGCAGCTGGTACAACCGCGCGGGGGTCGAGGCGGTGATGGGCTTCGCCACGCCGGAGGAAGTCGAACGCTTCCTGGTGCAGGTGCCCCAGCAGGAGCGCCTGTGGGTCGAGGATGGCCTGCACCTGGTCAAGCTGTACTTCTCGGTATCCCGCGAGGAGCAATCGATCCGCTTCGCCAAGCGCGCCGCCGACCCCCTGACCCACTGGAAGCTGTCACCGATGGACGCCGTGGCGCAGAAGAAATGGGATGAGTACACCGATGCCGCCGAGGCGATGTTCGCGCGCACGCACAGCGATCATGCGCCCTGGACGCTGATCCGCTCCGACGACAAGCGCCGGGCCCGTATCGGCGCGCTGCGCCATGTGCTCAGTCAGCTCGACTACCCCGGCAAGGACAAGAAGATGATCGGCACCCCGGACCCGCTGATCGTGGTGGATGCCGATCGCCTCATCCTGCCCGACGACTGACGATCGAGTGGCGGGCGGTGCGCTGGCGGCACGGCTCGCTCAGGTCGATTGTGACAGCTCAGCCGGCGCCTTCTGCAGCTGCTGCAGGCCGAGTCCGGCCAGAATCAGTACCAGCCCCGCCAGCGTCGAGGTCAGAATCGGCTCGCCGACGATGAAGTGCAGCAGCGTCAAGGAGATGGGCGGCGACAGGAAGATCAGATTGGAGACCTTGGCGGTGCGCGACACCTTGTGCACCGCCAGCTGCCAGAGCACGAAGGCGATGCCCATCTCGCACAGGCCGACATAGATGCCCGCCGTCAGCGCCTGAGGATTGGCACTCTCACCGATGAAGTTGCCGAAGCCCGGCCCGAAGGCCACCAGCAGCGTCAGCACCGGCAAGGCGATGCTGAAATTCTGCCACTGGGCGACCAGCGGCGCGCGCGGGTCACGCGCATTGAGCAACCAGTAGAGCGCCCATAGCAGGGTCGAGCCCAGCGCCAGCCCGACGCCCAACGGGTCGGCGAAGGCGACATTGAATATCTCGCCTCGCGTGGCGATGGTCCACACACCGGCGTAGGCGATCAGCCCCGCTGCGACATCGATGCGCGTCAGGCGCTGCGCGAGAATCGGCACGGCGAGAAAAGCCATCGCCAGTGCCCAGGTGTAATTGAGCGCCATCGCCTCCTGGCCCGGCAGCCGCGCGTAGGCGCCGAACAGCACCAGATAGTAGCCGACCGGATTCATCAGTCCGGCCCAGAGTGCCGTGCGCCAGCCACCCCGCCAGCCGGTGGTGAGCGCTTCGCGCAGCTTGCCCTGACGCCACATCAGCACGCCGATCAACAGCCACGACACCAGTGCCGCCAGCCATACCAGCTCCAGCGGCGACATCTGCTCAAGCGCCAGCTTGAAGGCGGTCGCCACCGTCGACCACAGGGCCACGGCGCCCAGACCGTAGAGCATGGCTTCCCTATCCTGACTCATGGCATCCTTCCTCGCATTTCGGGTATCGCCTTCCTGGCGATGAGTGTCATGGCGATGGCAGCGACAATGCCCACGGCCTGACATTCGAGCATCGCGTGCCCTGCCCGCTGCTGCAAGCCGCGCCACCAAAAAGGAATTTCGTGAATGACTGATGCCACCGATCCGCAAGCCGCGCCGACACCCGCGCCCCTCGCGGGAGATGCCCCGACCACGGCACTGGTCAGCGCCTATCGCCTGGATGGCAAGGGCGGCGCCAGCCTGCTCGATGACGACAGCCTGCGCGAGCAATGGCAGGACCCAGAAGCGCTGATCTGGATGCACCTCGATTACACCCGCGGCGACGTCAATGATTACCTGGACGACCTTGCCCAGCTGGATGAGCCGAGCATCGAGGCCCTGACCGAGCTGGACACCCGCCCGCGCGTGGCGCGCTTCGGCGGCGGCATGGTCACCACGCTGCGTGGTATCAACCTCAATCCCGGCGCCGCGCCGGAGGACCTGCTGTCACTGCGCCTGTGGATGAGCCCGACGCGCCTGATCACCCTGCGCCGCCGGCCGTTCCAGTCGATCACTCAGGTGCGTGAGCAACTGGAAGCCGGCCAGGGCGCGGAAAGCATCTCCTGGTTGCTGGCGATGCTCAGCGATGCGCTGGTCGATCGCGTGGCGGAGCTCAGCCATCGCCTCGATGAACAGCTCGCCATCATCGAGGAAGACCAGCTCAATGATGTCGAGATCGACCCCGATGACATTACCCGCCTGCGGCGTCCCCTGATCACGCTGCGACGCTTCATGGGGCCGCAGCGCGACTGTCTGGCACAACTCTCCCAGGGGCCGCTGTGGATCGATGAACAGGCGCGTCTGGACCTGCGCGAGATCGCCAACCAGCTGTCGCGCTACGTGGAGGATTTCCAGGCCATGCAGGAGCGCGCGCTGATCATCCATGAGCAACGCATGAGCGAGCACAACGAGCAGCTCAACCAGCGCATGTATCTGCTGTCGGTCATCACCGCCGTCTTCCTGCCGCTGGGCTTTCTCACCGGGCTGCTGGGGGTCAACGTCGGTGGCATACCGGGCAGCGACAGCCAGTGGGGCTTCGCTGCCTTCGTCGGCATCACGCTGGGCGTGGTGGCGATGCAGATGTGGCTGCTCAAGCGCAAGAAGTGGTGGTGAGCGCGCCCATGGCGGAGCAAGAGCTGCTTACGAGCTCTGCTTACTAGCCCAGATCATGAACCCTGCTCACGACTGGCGCGGTCGATATGGCCCAGATCGCGCTCAGGATCGAGCACATCACGCACGCGCTGCTTGAGGTCACGACTGTCGGGGAAGCCGCCGTCGCGCTTGCGCTCCCACAGTACCAGCCACTCCGAATCTGGGGTGGCCTGGCACAGCACCTCGAAATGGCCGCCATGACTCGGCGCCAAGGCCACCTCACCGAGGTCTTCTCCGAAGGTGGACAGCAGTTCCTGTGCATACCAGGCCGCTCGCAACAGCCAGTTGCAGCCGGTGCAGTAGTGAATCCGGACTTTCAGCGTGGATGCCTGATCCATGGTGGTGCCTACTCCAATCAATGATGTAATGATCACTTCACTGCACTGTCGCGCAATGGTCAACACCAAAAACCTACACACAAACTGTACATAAACTATACTCGGCGCAGTCATTCCTTCAGTTGACGTCGCACTGCGATCGATCCTTCTTCAACCGGCGACACGGGCGTGATCTGCATCACGACTTCCCGTACACGACGCCGATAGCGGAGCCCTGGCCACATGTCACCCCTGTCTTCCTCTACCGAGGCCTCCTCACCGTCAGACGCTCAAGACCGCGAGACTGAGCGGGAGTCTGCAGACAAAGCCCACGAGAGGCCGTCGGGCAGCGGTCAGAGTCGCTTCTTCGAGCGCATGACCGGCGATGAAGATTCGCGCATGTGCAAGGACATCTCCGAGGATGCCTGCCACCAGCAACCCGGCAATTTCTGGCGTCACCTGCTGGCCTCGCTGGGTACCAAGCTGGCCGACGAGATGGCCAGTGCGCGACTGGTACTGCCGTGGCTATTGGGGTTGATCGGGGCGCCGGTGTGGATGGTGGGGCTGCTGGTGCCGATTCGCGAGGCCGGCGCCCTGCTGCCTCAACTGCTGGTGGCAGGCTTCATTCGTCCGCTGCCACAACGCAAGTGGGTATGGGTCGCCGGGGCCTCCATCCAGGCGCTGATGGCACTGGGGCTGGTGATGATCAGCCTGCTTGCCGAGGGCAACTTCGCCACGCGTCACGGACTCGATGGCACCCTCGCGGGCAGCCTGGTACTGATTCTGTTGATCCTGCTGTCGCTCGGGCGCGGGGTGGCCTCCATCGCCACCAAGGACGTGCTGGGCAAGACCATCGCCAAGAAGCGCCGCGGGCGCCTGATGGGCTGGAGTGGCAGTGTGGCGGGGGCGATGACCCTGCTGGCCGGCGTCGCCTTGATGCTGCTGGGCGAGCAGCCCGGGCAGCAGGTGCTGGCGATACTGATGGCCATCGCGGCGCTGGGCTGGACACTCAATGCCCTGTGCGCCGCCATGATCCGCGAGGACAGCGGTGCCACCAGCGGCGGCGCCAATGCCTGGGAGACAGTGCGCAACGGGGTCATCGAGCTCAAGCATGACGCCGCCTTCCGCAACTTCAATCTGGCACGCGCCCTGCTGCTCTCAAGCGCGCTGGCACTGCCGTATATCGCCTTGCTCGGCCAGCAGCAGAGCGGTGAGAGCCTGGGCGGACTGGGCGTGCTGGTGGTGGTGTCAGGACTGGCCGGCATGCTGGCCAGCCCCATCTGGGGCAGGCTGGCCGACACCTCCAGCCGCCGCGTGATGCGCAACGCAGGGGCCGGCGCCGCCGTCTGCTGCGCCCTGGCCGGCAGCATGGCCTGGTGGCCACAGGCACTGGCCGACAACATCTGGAGCTACGCACTGGTCTACGGGCTGCTGGTGATCGCCCACGCCGGCATCCGCCTGGGACGCAAGACCTACGTGGTCGATCTCGCCACCTCTGACAATCGCGCCCTCTACGTCGCGCTCTCCAACACCCTGACCGGCGTGCTGATGCTGGTACTGGGGTTGTTGATCGGCGGGCTCGCCCAGTGGCTGGGCAGTGAATGGTTGCTGATGATTCTGGCGGTCGTCGCGGCCTGCGCCGCACTCTGCGCGCAGCGCCTGCCGGAGGTGGAGGACGACTGAACATCCGGGGCAGGCATGACGCCCCCCCTGTTACTCCCCTTTCTCCCCCTTCTCTATCTGATCGACTCTCACGCTGACAGGGCCTGACAACGATGTCGGGCCCTGTCACATTAGCGGCTGCGATTGCATAAGCCGCGTCTCCCCGCCATAGTGAAACCGATCATGGTGCTGGAATGTCCGGGCACACGGACAGGCACCCTATACCCGTACTCTCGGGCTCGGTCTTCAGGGCCGGGTTCTTAAGCCGCAAGGATCAGAGTCAGATGAAAAGACCCCACATGATCAGCCCCGAGCTGCTCGAGAGAGTCGTGAATGCCTCGGACGATGGCATCGTGGTGGCGGAACAGGAAGGCGATGAGAACATCCTGATCTACGTGAATCAGGGCTTCGAGCGCCTCACCGGTTACAGCGCCGACGAGATTCTCTACCGCGATTGCCGCTTCCTGCAGAATGATGACCGCGATCAGCCGCAACTGGACAACATCCGTGCCGCGCTGCGCGACAAGCGCCCGTGCCGCGAGATACTGCGCAACTATCGCAAGGATGGCAGCCTGTTCTGGAATGAACTTTCCATGACACCGGTCTTCGATGAGCATGACAACCTGCAGTATTTCGTTGGTGTCCAGAAGGATGTCACCGGCCTGATGACCGCCAAGGAAGAGCTGGAACGTCTGCGCGCGGAGCATCCCAGCGAGTCCAACTGAGCGCCGGACGCTCAAGGCCGCTGAGTGAAGAACGGTCACTGAAGAGCAGTCACTGAAGATCAGGTGCCGCATGGCATCATCAACGCCCACCCCACCGGTGGGCGTTGTCGTTGTGGGCTTCTCGCCAGTGGCAATTGGCGAAAGCTCTGATGAGCTGAGCGAAAGGCTTGTCATCCTCGTCAACGGGCGGTATATAGCCAGAGAGCCTTCGGCGCATCGCCGCTGGCGGTGCCCGGTGTCACAGGCCAGTCCAGGCGCTGGATATCGGGCAGGTCGTTCCAAGATCGTGAGGTCCGCCCATGGCCCGTGAACAATTCCTCGATGATATCGATGCCACGGCACTCGCCGAAGACAGCCCCACCGATGTGGACTTCGAGCTGTCGTCCTCCAGCGCACCTGCCAAGCCACAACGCAATGACTCCCGCCAACGTCTTGAAGCCCTGCTCGAGGAGCGCGCCCTGGCTCGCTCCATCCGCGAAGGCTGGGACGATGAAGCCGATGATGATGATCTGATCGACGCCAGCGACTGGGGCGAAGAGGAATAAGCTCGCCACCAGCGGCGTGCAGGGGAAGGGATACCAGGGAGCGGACAGGCCATGGAAGGGGTCGACGTCAGGACAGGGAATGTCATGCAGTGAGTCGCCGCGCTCGCCTGGCACAGGCTGCCCGGCTGGCCAAGCGTGACGCCGGGCACTATCATCTGCGCGTCATTCCATTCTCCAACCAAATTGGGATTCCATGGCGCAATACGTCTATACCATGAACCGGGTGGGCAAGGTCGTTCCCCCGAAGCGCGAGATTCTCAAGGACATCTCGCTGTCCTTCTTCCCGGGTGCCAAGATCGGTGTGCTCGGTCTCAACGGCTCGGGCAAGTCCTCGCTGCTGCGCATCATGGCCGGCGTCGATCAGGACTACAACGGCGAAGCACGTCCCATGCCGGGTCTGAATGTCGGCTACCTTCCCCAGGAGCCGGAACTGGATGATTCCAAGAACGTGCGCGAGTGCGTGGAAGAATCCCTGGCTCACATCAAGAACGCCCAGACCGAACTTGATGAAGTCTATGCCGCCTACGCCGAGCCGGACGCCGATTTCGACGCCCTCGCCGCGCGTCAGGCCAAGCTGGAAGACCTGATCCAGGCCTCTGACGCCCACAACCTCGAGCGCAAGCTGGAAGTGGCCGCCGAAGCACTGCGCCTGCCGCCGTGGGATGCCAATGTCGGCGTGCTGTCCGGGGGTGAGCGCCGCCGTGTCGCACTGTGCCGCCTGCTGCTCTCGAGCCCGGACATGCTGCTGCTGGACGAGCCGACCAACCACCTGGACGCCGAATCCGTCGCCTGGCTGGAACGCTTCCTGCACGACTACTCCGGCACCGTGGTCGCCATCACCCACGACCGCTACTTCCTCGACAACGTCGCCGGCTGGATTCTCGAGCTGGACCGTGGCCAGGGCATTCCCTTCGAAGGCAACTATTCCTCGTGGCTCGAGCAGAAGGACGCTCGCCTGCAGCAGGAAGCCAAGCAGGAAGCCTCGCGCAACAAGGCCATCCAGCAGGAGCTCGAGTGGGTTCGTCAGAATCCCAAGGGCCGTCAGGCCAAGAGCAAGGCGCGTCTCAACCGCTTCGAGGAAATGCAGTCCGGTGATTTCCAGAAGCGCAACGAGACCAACGAGATCTACATTCCGCCGGGACCGCGCCTGGGCGACAAGGTCATCGAGCTGCACAACGTCACCAAGCGTTTCGACGACAAGCTGCTGTTCGATGATCTGTCCTTCACCATCCCCCAGGGTGCCATCGTCGGTATCGTCGGCGGCAACGGTGCGGGCAAGTCCACGCTGTTCAAGCTGGTGACCGGCAAGGACACCCCGGACAGCGGCGAAGTCGTGCTGGGCGAGACCGTCAAGGTCGCCTACGTCGAGCAGCTGCGTGATGGCCTGGAAGACAATCAGACCGTCTGGGAAGCCGTCTCCGGTGGTCAGGACATGCTCAACATCAATGGCCATGAAGTCTCGTCGCGCGCCTATGTCGGCCGCTTCAACTTCAAGGGCACTGACCAGCAGAAGCGTCTGTCTGATCTGTCCGGTGGTGAGCGTGGCCGTCTGCAGCTGGCCCAGACCCTGAAGCAGGCTGCCAACGTGCTGCTGCTGGATGAGCCGTCCAACGACCTGGACATCGAGACCCTGCGTGCACTCGAAGAGGCCCTGCTGGCCTTCCCGGGCTGCGCGATGGTCATCTCGCACGACCGCTGGTTCCTGGATCGCATCGCGACCCACATCCTCGCCTACGAGGGTGACTCCAACGTGGTGTTCTTCGAAGGCAGCTATACCGAGTACGAAGCGGACTATCACGCGCGTGTCGGCAACGATGCTCCCAAGCGCATGAAGTACAAGCGTATCGACGCCTGATGAGCCTGCAAGGTCAGCCACTCTGATCGACGCAAGCCGCTAGACGCCCTCACCGGTCATCCGGTGGGGGCGTCTTGCCATCGGGCCCTGCTGTTCGTTCCAGTCTGTCCGTTCCAGTCTGTCCGCTCTGTCCGCCCTGTTCGGTACCGCCCGCTCTGCCTGCCCTGTTCTGCTTCTTTTCTCCCCTCCTCACCTCCTGCCCCCTCCTGCCAGCACGCTACGCTGACTTGCAGTGCTCGGCGCGAGCCGTCATAACAGAGGCTTGCCAATCCATCCGTTCGGGAACCGTCTATGAATCGCTGGCTACAGCAACCCCTCATGTGGCTGCGAACCTGGACCACCAGCATCGCCTATCTCCCCAGCATGCTGGCCATGGTCTATACCCTGCTGGGACTGATCTCGGTGATGCCCTCCGGGCTGCCGGACCCTTCCTCGCTGCCGAATAGCGACTTTTTCGAAGCACTGACCTTCAAGCAACATGACACCCCACGTACCCTGCTGGCGGCGCTGGTCGGCGGCCTGATCTCGCTGATGGTCTTCAGTTTCACCATGGTGATGAGCGTGCTCACCCAGGCCGGCGCGCAGTTCTCCCACAAGCTGCTGCTGGGCCTGGTGACCGAGCGCCACCACCAGCTGGTGCTCGGTCACTACCTGGGAAGCCTGCTGTTCCTGCTGGTCAACCTGATGGTGCCCAATACGGGAGACTCCCCGACCCTGTGGCGCTCGCTGGCGGTCTATCTGGGCGTGCTGATGATGGTCAATTGCCTGGGAATGTTCGTCTACTTCATCCATCAGGTCTCGCAGTCGGTACAGATCAACGCCGTCGCGCGGCGCCTGTCCGGACGCACCCGCCTCTCGCTGGAGCGCCTGCGTCAGCGCAATCGTGACGATGGCTTCTGCGAGCGCGAGGTCAGCCGTGACGACGACCAGTGCCAGCTGCTGCGGGCACGCCGGCGTGGCTACATCCAGCAGGTCGATTTCTCGGCGCTGCGCCAGCTGGCCATCAAGCATGACATGGTGGTGCATCTGGATTTCGCGCTGGGCGCCTTCATCGTCAGCGGCATGCCCTTGATGCGCATCGAGTGGCCCAACGGCCTGCCAGAGGGCGCGACGGCAGGGGAAGAGCTCGATGAAGAGCAGCAGGCCGAGTTGATCAAGAACCTGCGTGCCGCGCTTGGCTATCTGGATGGGGAGTCCGTCGAGGACCTGCACGAGCACGGCCTGACCCAGCTGATGGAAGTCGCCATCAAGGCACTGTCACCCGGCATCAATGACCCCGGCACGGCACGGCTGTGCATGCACCAGCTGACGGAGCTGCTAAGCGAGCGCATGTCGGTGCCGCTGTGCAACTGTTGTGTGGATGATCACAAGGCCGTTCGCGTCAGCTGGCAGATGGAGTCCTTCGCAAGCCTCCTCTACCGCTCCATCACGCCGATTCTGCATTATGGCCGTGATGACCTCTCGATCTGTCTGGCCCTGCTGGAGCTGTTGAAGACCCTGTCGCTGATGGGCGCGCAATACGGCCATCTGGTGCTGCTGCAACAGCATGCCGACAAGGTGGTGGAGGCGATTCTCGCCCAGGCCGAATTCGAGGTGGATCGTCGCTTCATCGAACACGGCCTGCAGGCCGGTCACCATCGTCTGAACCTGCCCAGCCCTCAGTGGTAAAAAAGGCCAGCGCCTGAACGAGCAACGCCCGCGACGGTCGATCACCGGCGCGGGCGTTGCTGTCTCTAAGTCGTACTGTCCGTGAGCCGTACTGTCTCGAAGTCGACTATCCGATCACGTGATGGCTTGCGGCCTGTTGCCGTCAGTCTGACCCGTGGCAGGGAATCAGAGCCTCACGGCTTGCGGCGACTCTTGAAGAAGGACACCAGGAACAGCACCAGGAAGATCACGAACAGGACCTTGGCGATGGTCGCTGCGGTGCCGGCGATGCCGCCGAAGCCCAGTACGGCGGCAATGACAGCGACGATCAGAAAGATGATGGCGTAGTTGAGCATGTCAATTCCTTATGTCATGTGAGAATTGTCGCGGCGGAGTCAGCCCCTGACGGATGACGCCTCAGGCGCACTCCAGAGTGCTGAAAGCGGCGATCAGGAGGTGTGTCAGCCACCTGACTCGTTATTGCCAAGATGGTAATAAACTAAAGCTTTGTCAACATGATGTCGCACTTCAGTAAAAGAATTTGCCTCAGCCCTTCTGATGGGTTGAAAGCCTGCCCCGTCATCCGCACGTCTTGTCATAGGCACACGATAGGCGGCACTCGGTTGACCGCACGCATGCAGCTCGGGCAGGTGATGTTGCTTGTCGGGTGCCGCTTTACACAGCAAAGACCCCCCGTTCGGCGAGATGCCGAACGGGGGGTCTTTGCTGTGTGCATCACTCGCGTCATCCCCCTGACAACGGCGGATGATCGATGCCAGGGGTGACGGTCTACAGCGCGGCGATCAAGGCCTCGGCGTAGGCGACGAGATCGGGCTCGCTCATCACCTCGACGCGGTTCAATCCACTGTCGAGGCTCGCCGGCTGGCCGTGGCGAACCAGCAAGGTACGCGGATAGCCCGCACCGCCGATACGCTCACTCAGCTGTGCATGAGCATCGCTGAGATAGACCCCACGGGTCTGCTGCACGCACAGGGTCACCAGTGGCAGACCGCCACGGGCAAGCGCCGCCTCGAAGGCAGGCAATGCCGGACGCTGACGCTCGGTGCAATCCGGGCACCATTCCGCGACCTGATTGAGCACGAAGGTATCGCCAGCGGCCAGCCGCGCTTCCACCTCGGTCAGGGTGACGTGAGAAGAGATGTCGTTGCTCATGGTTCACCTCAGTACAGGGACGGATCGGTTTTCTCGGGACGTGTCTTGAAGCGACGGTGCAGCCACAGATACTGCTCGGGATGCTTGCGGATCGCCCCTTCGATGAAGGCGTTGATGCGCGTGGCATCGGCGACGTCATCGCCACTCGGGAAGTTGTCCAGCGCCGGCAGATACTCCAGCGTATAGGTACGATTGTCCGGATTGCGGTGGAACATCAAGGGCATCACCGGCGCGCCCGTCATGCGGGCGATCTTGGCCGTCAGCTTGATGGAGGCGGCATCGATGCCGAAGAACGGCGCGAACACGCTGACATCACGTCCGAAGTCCTGATCCGGTGAATACCACACGCCATGGCCGCTCTTGATGCGACGTACCACGCCCCGCAGGTCGTGACGATCGATGGCGGTGCCGAAGATGCCATTGCGCGCACGGGTCATGAAGCGCTCGAACAGCGGGTTGTCGTGGGGGCGATAGACGACATCGGCCGGGAAGAACAGCGAGTGCAGGGCGCCGCCCAGATCCAGGGTCGAGAAGTGGATGCCCACGATGAGCGCCCCCTTGCCCTGGGCCATGGCGCGCTCCATGTGCTCCTGCCCCTTGAAGGTCACGCGATCACGCATGTGCTCAGGATCACGACACCAGCCGGTGGCCGTCTCGAAGATACCGATGCCGTTGGCGTGGAAAGTCTTGCGTACCTGACGCGCGCGCTCCGCCTCGCTCCACTCGGGAAAGCACAGCTTGAGATTGGTGTCAGTGATGTGACGACGACGCTTGCCGAAGCGCCATGCCAGCTCACCAAGGCCACGCCCCAGCCACAACTTGGCGCACCAGGGCAGATAGGCCGAAGCCTTCATGGCACCGATGCCCAGCCAGGTCAGCCAGTAGCGGGGGTGTGCAAAACTCTCGGGATAGCTCTTCTTGGCCATGACTCTCTCGTTCGACGGGCAACGGCGGCCATTGTAGACCGCGCGAGCCTTGCCGTCAGGTCAGGCGTGCGTATCCAGCGGCTGAGCGCTGGCCAACTGCGCGACACCCGTGTCGTGCGCCACACTGCCAACGCCGCCATGATAGTGTCTGGGCACGCGCGGCAGCAGCCCCGTCAGCAGTGTATAGCTGATGGTGTCGCAGCTGGCGGCGACGCGATTGACCTCAAGCCCCTCACCCCACAGCACCACACGTGAACCGACACCCGCCTCGGGCAGGTCCGTGATATCCACCGTCAGCATGTCCATCGACACCTTGCCGGCCAGCACCGTTTCCTGACCATCCACCAGCACTGGCGTGCCATCCACGGCGTGGCGGTCATAGCCATCACCATAGCCGCAGGCGACGACACCGATACGCGTCGGACGCGTGGCCACGAAGCGCCCCGAGTACCCTACCGGCTCACCGATGGCGATCTCACGCACGGCGATGATGGCCGAAGACAGCGTCATCACCGGCTTCAGGCGCCGACTGGCATCATTGGCGCCTTCCAGCGGGTCTGCCCCGTAGAGCATGATTCCCGGGCGGTTCCAGGCCGCATGCGTCTCTGGCCAGGCAAGCGTCGCCGGTGAGTTGGCCAGACACAGCGGCAGCTCCGCCTGGGCCGCCAGGGCTGTCACCGCCGCCATCTGCTGCTGGAAGTAGTCCGGCGTAAGGCTGTCAGCACTCGCGAAGTGCGTCATCAGGTGCAGGTCACGCGCCTTGCCACACGCCTCGAGGCGCGCCTTGGCGTCCAGCACCTGCTCGGCCGTGAAGCCGAGACGATGCATCCCTGAGTCGAACTTGATCCAGCAGGACAAGGGCTGCGCAAGCTCACTCTGTTCGAGGGCCGCCAACTGCCATTCGCTGTGGATGGCGCACCAGAAGTCATGCTCGGCCGCCAAGGCGTACTCCGCGGCCTCGAACACCCCCTCAAGCAGCACGACCGGATGAGAGATGCCGCCCGCCCGCAGCGCCAGCGCCTCCTCTATCGTGGCCACCGCAAAGGCGGGGGCGAGATCCGCCAGTGCCTGCGCGCACGCCACCGCACCATGCCCGTAGGCGTCCGCCTTGATCACGGCCAGGGCGCGCGAATGCGGCGCCAGCTCGCAGGCCAGCTGATAGTTGTGACGCAGTGCATCGAGATCAATATCAGCGCGCAGTGGGCGGGACATGAAGGGACTCCAGGGTGATCGGTGAAAATGACAGACAGCAGAGCAAGCCCCTCAATTATTTTCCATCATCGCCGTCAGGTCACGCTGAAAACCACCAAACTTTCCCCAAATTACCGATAGAAACCACTGCCCGTTAAAACACATGCAGGATTTTCGTCCGAAACAACCGCAAAACCGCCTACCTCCACGCCGCGCTGCCCTTGCGCGCTGCTTTTTCGGCGCCTCCTGTCTGGCCATCACTTGCCTGATGAACACATGCCTGACGATCAGTGACCTGACCAACTGATGCCCTCAAACGCATGCACCCCCGCAGGCAAGGCCTGCGGGGGTGCATGCAGCACGTGGCGTAAGCCAGCGCGGGACGATCAGGGCGTCACGTTTTCCAGCTCGTCGGGGCTCTCATCATTCAGCACCAGGGATACCTGACGATCTGCCTTGAGGCTCTCGTTGAGGTCACGCACGCTGTTGATATCGATGATACCTGCCGCCTGACGCAGGTTGAGCAGGTCAAGCACATAGGTGTAACGCGAAGAGGCGTAGTCCGCCAGCGCCTGATACAGGGCCTGCTCGGCGTCCAGCACGTCGACGATGTTACGGGTGCCGACTTCATAACCGGAGCGAGTCGCTTCCAGTGCGCTGCGGCTGGAGACGATCGCCTGCTTGCGCGCCTTGACGGTCAGGACGTCGCTGCGCACCTGGCTGTAGAGCGAGCGCACGCTCTGGGTGGTGGAGCGCTGCTGATCGAGCAGGTCGTACTGGCTCTGCTCGAGCAGATGGGTGCTCTGACGTACCTGGGCGGAGGTGCGGCCACCGGTATAGATCGGCAGGGAGGCCTGGATACCGATCTGGTTGTATTCCTGATACCCCCCGGCAGTATCGATGTCGGTTTCATCGTAGGAGTAGGTCGCGAAGGCGCCGACTTCCGGCAGGTGGCCTGCGCGGGAGGTCTTCACATCGCCTCTGGCGACATCGACACCCTTCTGGGCAGCACCGATCAGCGGGTTGTTGGACAATGCCATCTCGACCCACTTGCCGCGGCTGGCCGGCACCGGCGCTTCGATCGCCAGATCTTCTTCCAGACCATCGATGGAATCGTACTGCTGGCCCGTCAGCTGCTGCAGGGCCTCGAAGCTGACCTGGAGATCGGCTTCGGCCGCGATGCGCTGGGCACGCGCGTCATCGAAGGATGCCTTGGCTTCCTGCACATCCGTGATCGCGATCAGACCGACCTCGAACTGCTGATTGGCCTGGTCCAGCTGGCGGGAGAAGGCCTTTTCCTGAGCGATGCGCGCATCGAGCACATCACGATTGTTCAGGATGGTGAAATAGGCAGACGCCACGTCATAGAGCAGCTGCTGCTGATCGGAATCCAGCAGCAGTTTCTGCTGACGGGTGGTGTCCTTGCTGGTCGCGAGCTCATACCAGTCGGCAGCATCGAACAGCTGCTGGTTGACGTTGACCACGATATTGCTGTCGGTGTAATCGCCTTCGGTGCCGCTCTGGGAATTGCCGGTGACGTCGGTACGCGACACGGTCCCCGTGGCAGTGATCTGGGGCAGCAGGTCAGCAAGCTCGATACGCTCATTGTCCTCGACGCTCTGATAGAGCGAGCGAGAGGAGGACAGGCTGGCGTTGTGGGTCAATGCATCACGCGTGATGTCGAGCAGATTGGCAGCCTGAGCCTGGGTCGCAAAACCCATCGCCAGCACCAGTGGCAGTATGCGAATGTTGGCCATGTATGCGTTGTTCCTGATCAGTGACAGTCGTGACCTGCATGGCGCCTCGAAAGCACCAGGACAAGGTAAAAGGTAGCTCACACATCGGCTGGACTACTGCCTCAGCCCTGCTCAAGCGGGTCGTGGAAAAAGTGGCCTTAGTCTAATCGTCGCTCTTTTGGGCGTCCAGTTAGTTGGCTAACTTTGTTGCACGATACAGCGTTTCCAAATTGACAACAGTGCCATGGGGCACCCTGCACTCGAGCGCAGTGCGTCAGAATGCCCCCATTCTGCCAGAATAATGATGACACAATATGAAAACGGCCCACTCGAATCACGAGCGGGCCGTTTTCATTGGCAACCTGCATCAGGGTATCGACAGCCATGACGACTGTGCCCGCGCATCATTCAAAGATGGATTCGAGCGTCAGCCCCTGCTTCTCGAGCATGCGCCGCAGCTTCTTGAGCGCCTCGACCTGGATCTGACGCACCCGCTCACGCGTCAGACCGATCTCCTCGCCCACTTCCTCCAGCGTCGCGGCTTCATGACCGCGCAGCCCGAAGCGGCGCACCACCACTTCCATCTGCTTCTCGGTCAGTTCCGCCAGCCACTCATCGACATGCGCCTTGACGTCGACATCCACCAGACTGGACTCCGGGCTGGTGTCATTCTCGTCGGCGATGGTCTCGATCAGCGGCTTGTCGCTCTCGCCGCCCATCGGGTAGTCGACGGATGACACGCGCTCATTGAGCCCCAGCATCTTCTTGACGGTATCGACCGGCTTGTCGAGGAAGTCGGCTATCTCCTCCGCGGTGGCCTCGTGATCCAGCTTCTGGGTCAGCTGGCGCGCGGCACGCAGGTAGATGTTGAGTTCCTTGACGACATGAATCGGCAGACGAATGGTGCGCGTCTGATTCATCAGCGCCCGCTCGATGGTCTGGCGAATCCACCAGGTGGCGTAGGTCGAGAAACGGAACCCCCGCTCGGGGTCGAACTTCTCCACCGCGCGGATCAGCCCCAGATTGCCCTCCTCGATCAGATCGAGCAGCGACAGACCACGATTCAGATAGCGCCGCGCGATCTTGACCACCAGACGCAGGTTCGACTCGATCATGCGCTGACGACCGGCGGGGTCGCCCGCCTGTGCCAGGCGCCCGAAGTAGACCTCCTCCTCGGGCTTGAGCAACGGGGAAAAACCAATCTCGTTGAGGTAGATCTGGGTCGCATCCAGGCTTTGGTAGTGCTTGCGCTCTTCACGATTCAAGGCGCGTTCGAATGCCGCCTCTTCCGCTTCTGCCTCAAGCGTATCGTCGTCCTCCTCGACATCCTCAAGGGACAACTCAACCTCAGCCTGATCGATATCCTTTTCCAGCATGCTCATGTCGATACCCCGTTGTCTCTGGTCTGGTGCCAGGAACTTGTTGTTGTGGCAGCGGTGGGAATCAGCGTTTAGGCAGGAATTTCAGTGGGTCCTTGGGCTGCCCATCCTCGCGAATCTCGAAGTGCAGCTGCGCACGTTCAGCGTCAGTGGCTCCCAGAGTGGCGATGACCTGTCCGGCGTCGATCACATCGTTCTCTGATACACGCAGAGTGTCGTTGTGGGCGTAGGCGCTCAGATAGCGGTCGTTGTGCTTGAGAATGATGAGGTTACCGTAACCACGTACTCCGCTTCCGGCGTAGACCACGATTCCCGGCCCTGCTGCCTTGACAGGTTGCCCCTTTTGACCAGCGATATCAATGCCGCCGGTGACACTCTCGGACTCGCCGAACTTGCCGATGATCTCGCCTTGCGTAGGCCACTGCCAGTCAACGTTTTTTACCGGAACATAGGTCTTCTTGGCCGGTGCAGCCTTGGCGGTTTCGCCAGCGACGTTGGTGCCCTTTTCAACCTTGGCAGCCTCATTTTTCACGCTAGCGGCCGCTTTCTCGCGCTCTGCTGCTGCGGCAGCGGCGGCTTGCTCGGCCTTTTCCTTGGCAGCCTTGCGCGCCTCGGCCTGGGCGGCGGCCGCACTGGCAGCTGCCTCGCTGGCCGTCTGACTGGCTGTCTGTGTAGCAGAGCTACTGGCCTGCTCTGCGCTGTCATTGGCTGAGTTGCGCGCCGTCTCGGCGAGTGCCTCTTCACTGCCTTCCTGGTAGACCGGCCCCAGCCCGGCAGCCGCCGCGGCGCCGGTGGCTGCCGAGGACACGCCACCCGAGCCGGTCGTCAGCGACTGGGCCTGGCTGGTGCGCTGTTGCTGCTGAGCCATGGCGGATTCATCCGGTGCCAGCCAGTCAGGCAGTTCGCTGCCGCCGGCGATCGAGCTGTCGCTGCCCCCGCCCATCGGCGTGGCAACCACGCCACCGCTCGAGGCGACGCTCGTGCCGGAAGCGCCCGCCGCACTGGCCGGCAGCTGGGTGTTGGGGTCCAGTCGCAGCGTCTGCCCCGGCTGCAGGGTGTAGGGCGGATTCAAGCCGTTCATGCGCGCCACATCCCGGAAATCCTGGCCACTCTGCCAGGAGATGCCATACAGGGTGTCACCGCGCTGAACGGTATAGGTGTCGGAGGTGATACGCGCATTGCCGGCGTTGAGGTCCTGAACCTGCGGGCGAGTGGTCGCCGTGCTGCAGGCTGTCAGCGCACCCAGCGCCAGACCTGCCAACGTCAGTTTGATTCCCTTGTCCATCCTGTCACGCATGTTCCTGCTCCTTGCGGGAATTGCTGGAGTCGTCATCCGGGCCGGAGCGCTCTCCGGCAAACCAGACAAGCAATACGCCGGCCAGCATCAAGGCGAGTGCCGCCCACAGCTGGGCAGGCTCACCGGTCACACTGGTGTAGGTATCCGGCATCATGAAGTGGTAATCCAGCGGAACCTGTTCACCCTTGGGTCCCAGACGATAATCGGTGATGGTGCGCCACGGCCACAATACCGGCAGCGAGCCGAGAATGAAGCCCGTCAGCAGCATCAGTGTCGCGGTGTGATGATGACGAAACAACCACGACAACAAACGCGAGAAGGTGAACAGCCCGATGGCGCAGCCGCTGCCGAACAGTACGATCAGCTGCAGATCGAAGCTCTTGATGCCAGTCATCACCGTGCCGTAGAGACCCATGGTCAGCAACAGGAAGCTGCCGGAAACGCCCGGCAGCAGCATGGCACTGATGGCGATGGCGCCGCCGACCACCAGCACCCAGGAGGCATCGGTGGCGGCAGGCAACAGGCTGGGCAACTTGCTGGCCAGCACCAGCCCCAGCGCCAACCACACCAGATAGCCCATCCGGAAGGTGGTGATACGCCGCGCGACCACCACCCCGGAGCACACCACCAGCCCGAAGAAGAAGGCGTTGAGCAGCAGCGGCTGCGCCTCCATCAACCAGGTCACCAGATGCGCCACGCTGATCAGGCTGGCGAAGATGCCAGCGACCAGCGGCAGCAGAAAGGCCAGATTCAAATGCTGCCACAGCGCCTTGAAACCCTGCTCACGCCATACGCCGATGGCGGAGGGGCCGAAGCGCTTGATGGACTCGATCAATTCTTCATAGATGCCGGTCACGAAGGCAATCGTGCCGCCTGATACTCCGGGCACGGCATCCGCCGCCCCCATGCCAGCGCCCTTGAAGAACACGCTCAAAGCTCGTTTCACCTGATCACTCCCTCGAGCAACGGCACGAAGCGCACGGCCTCGAACCGCTGAATATCCTGAGTGTCGCCGACGTGGCGCACTCGTGTCAGCCACTGACGATCACTGTCGTCCTCGGCCAATGGCACGATCATCACCCCCTGCGGGGCCAACTGCTTCAACAACGCCTGCGGCAGATGTGGCGCGCAGGCGGTCACCACGATCAGATCAAATGCCGAGCCATCGTCCTGCCAGCCATGCCCACCATCGGCATGGCGCAACTCGACATTGTCGAGCCCGAACCAGCCAAGGCGTTGAACGGCCCTGGCATGCAGCACGGCGATGCGCTCGAGCGAAGACACCCGAGCGAACAGACGCGCCAGCAGCAATGTCTGATAGCCCGAACCGGTGCCGACCTCCAGCACCCGACACTCCTCGCGCGGGCGCGGCGCTTGCGCCAGGGCAAGCTCCGTCATGCGGGCGTGCATGTAAGGCTGGGACAGGGTCTGCCCCTGCCCCAGCGGCAGCGCGGTATCTTCATAGGCACGGTGCGCCAGCGCCTCGTCGAGAAACAGGTGGCGCGGCTCACTGGCCATCAGCTCCAGCACCCGCTCATCGCGAATGCCGGCACCCTCCAGGCGCGCCACCATGCGGTCTCGCGTGCGCTGGGACGTCATGCCGATACCGCTCAGCTGCGCCGTGTCCGGTCGCCTGAGATGCAAGGGCCCGGCGATTCCCGCTGCGCTGTCTGACTGCGCAAGCGGGAAAGCGTTCTGATACACGTCCTTCATGGTCTTGATTCATATCCTTCGAACGAGGACTTCACAGCGAAATCTTGAGCCTTGGCTGGCGCTACGTCGCTCAGGTCAGCGCCTCGAGCCACTGCGCCACATCGTGACGCGCCCCGTGGGAGGTGAGATCCGTCATCAACGGCGTGATCGACACATAGCCCGCCGCGATAGCGGCGAAGTCGGTGTCATCGCCATCATCGATGCCATCGCCGGCCAGCGCGATCCAGTAGCGGGTACGACCACGCGGGTCCTTGACCTCGATCGGGGCGCCCGCCGGGCCACGGTGGCCCTGACGCGTGACGCGAAAACCGCGAATCTCGCTCCACGGCACATCCGGCACATTGACGTTGAGCAACGAGCGCGGCGGCAATGCCAGGGTCTCGGCCGCGCCGACGAGGCTCGCCGCCACGCGTCCGGCGGTCTCGAAGTGGGTCTTGCCGCACAGTGACATCGCGATCGCCGACATGCCCAGCGAGCGCCCTTCCATCGCCGCGGCCACGGTGCCGGAATACAGCACGTCATCGCCCAGGTTGGCACCATGGTTGATGCCGGAAATCACGATGTCAGGCTTCTCGTCCCAGACCCCATTGACGCCCAGGTAGACACAATCCGCGGGTGTGCCGTCGACGCTGTAGAAGCCGTTCTCCATCGCGGACAGCAGCAACGGCCGACTCAGCGTCAGCGAGTTGCTGGCCCCTGAGCGGTCACGGTCCGGCGCGACCACACGAATGCGTGCCTGCCCGGCCAGCGCGTCATGCAGCGCCTTGAGCCCCGGAGCGTGCACGCCATCATCATTGGAAAGCAGAATCCTGCGCATCATCTCACTCCTTTGCGAATCATCGGATAGTCGTCATGTCGCCTGACGGCACTACAGCAGCGGGTGGGCGATCAGCTCACGCAACAGGCCCGTCGCGAAGCTGCCGCGCGGCAGATCGAAGTGCAGCCAGACACTGGCTTCGCTGCCTTCGGCGTGCGCCTGCTTTGGCGTGACATCCCACTCCAGACGCGGCTTGCCGGGCATCAGGCGCAGCGGGCGACGCTCCGCCTTGACGCCGGCCTTCTCAAGCCCCTCGCACAGCTGCGGCCAACGCGTGGCCAGGACCTGCTCGAGCTGGGCGACCTGAGCATGAGCCTCCGCACGCCCGGTGCCCCACAGCGGGCCAGTGGGATGAATATCGCCACTCGCCAGGCGCTGCGCCAGCGTCTCGGTCGACTCGCTGCCGTCGGTGACGAAGCGCGAGCCCGTCCCGTTGAGCGCAAACACCTCACCGCTCAACGCCGTCGCCCAGCAATGCGCCTTGAGCCGCGCGGCCAGCACCTCGTTGAACAGGAAGCTGCGCGCGGTCGACAGCAGCATGCCGCTGCGGTCATCACGCTTGCGCCAGCCACGCACCAGCACGGCACGTGCCCGGCCGAGATTATGTCCCTGATGCCCGAAGCGCTGCGGCCCGAAATAGTTGGGCACACCATCACGTATCAGCGTCTGCCAGCGCGCCTCGAGCTCGGGATGCGCGACGGCCTCACCACTGACACGCAGCGCGAAGCGGTTGCCGCGATGCACGCCACGCTTGAGCTTGCGCGGATGACGCACGCTGGCCAGCACGCGGACGCCCTTCTCGGCCAGCGCATCGCTGAGATCCTGCGGCGCTTCACGCCCCGGCAACCACACGGAGACCCACTGCTGGGTGATCGCCTGCTTGTCCTTGAGACCGGCCACGCCGATATCGCGCGGCGCGACCTCACACAGGCTGGCCAGTTCACGGCACAGCTCATCGGTGGTCAGGCCGCGTTTCTCGACCCACAGCCACTGATGCTCACCGTGACCTTCGGGCACGAAGTCCATCAGCTCGGTGACCCGGAAGTCCTCGGGCGTGTGACGGAAGTCGCCGGCTCCCAGCGGGCCGCCATGCGCATGCGGCCAGCGCTGCATCAATTCGGCTTCCTTGACCCACGCCTCGCTGCCCGCGGCGTCCAGCGCCGTCAGCGCCTCGGCAAACAGGGCATCCGCCTCAGGCGACTCAGACATGTCATTCACTTCAGACATGCTCGGCTCCGCCCGCGGTCGGCAGCGCGCCCAGCAGCACCACCGCCTCGGCGGCGATGCCTTCCTTGCGACCGGTGAAGCCGAGCCGCTCGGTGGTGGTGGCCTTGACGTTGACGACCGCCAGCGGCACGCGCAGGTCTTCGGCGATCACTTCCCGCATCGCCTGGATGTGCGGCGCCATCTTCGGCGCCTGCGCCATCACGGTGAGATCGACATTGCCGACCCCGAAACCGGCGGCATTGACCAGCCCGATCACGTGGCGCAGCAGGCCACGGCTATCAGCGCCGGACCACTCGCTGTCGGTGTCCGGGAAATGCTTGCCGATATCGCCCATGCCACAGGCACCGAGCAGCGCATCGCACAGCGCATGCAGCAGCACGTCACCGTCGGAGTGCGCCACGAAGCCATGCTCGTAGGCGATCTTCACGCCACCGATCATCAGGTGATCGCCATCGCCGAAGCGATGCACATCGAAGCCGTGGCCGATGCGCAGGGCCATCGGCACATGGCCAGCCGGCTGAGGAGAGGCCGCGGATTGCGCAGAGGAAGTGGCAGCAGCGGGTGTTGCAGATTGCTCAGTCATGTCAGGCAGACGTCCGGGGGCTATCGGGAAGCGCCTCGCGCGCGGCCAGCAGCAGGCGCGCCATGGCGAGGTCTTCCGGATGGGTGATCTTGAGATTGTCGCGGGCGGCGGCGACCAGCACGGGGGCACGGCCACAGGCCTCCAGTGCCGAGGCCTCGTCCGTGATGAGCGCGGGGTTCTCCCCAAGCGCCTCACGCAGCGCCCGCCGCAACAGGCCCAGCGGGAAGGCCTGCGGCGTGAAGGCATGCCACAGGCCGACGCGGGGTTCGGTGTGCGCGATGCTCGGCGCGCGCTCTTTATCGCCATCGCCACCGCCATCGCCATGCGGGCGGGAGTCGCCGGCCGGCGCGGCGCGCTTCATGGTGTCACTGGCGGGGGCCGCGAGGATGGCGCCATCGGCACTGCGACGAGCGGTCGCCACCAGCGCATGGATATCGGCTTCGCGAACGCAGGGACGCGCGACATCGTGCACCAGCACGAGGTCATCGTCATGGGCGTGGCGGCTCAGACAGTCCAGGCCCGCCAGCACGCTGTCGGCACGCTCGCTGCCGCCATCGGCGCGCAGCCAGTCCTGCCACGGCACCATCGACGGCGAGAAATAGCCATCGTCGGCGCCCAGCACCAGACAGAGTCCTGCCTCGGGCAGCGCGCGCTTGAGTGTCGCCAGCGTCGCCTCCAGCACGCAGCCGCCGGGCGACAGCTCCAGATACTGCTTGGGGCGGTCGGCCTGCATGCGACTGCCTACGCCGGCGGCCGGCACCAGATACCACAGACGGGGCTCGCGCGAGGCGTCTGTCGGCATCATGGCGTGATCACCTTGGGCAGCCCGCCTTCCAGGCCCTTGCCCTCCAGCGCACCGTCCGCCACTTCATCGGGTGATGGCGCCTTGCGTTCCGGCACCGCGACGTTGGGCACCCACAGGAACTGCTCGTCCTTGCGCACCATGCCGAGGTCATTGCGTGCACGCTCCTCGATGGCCGCCAGACCATTCTTGAGGTCGACCACTTCCGCGCCGAGCCGCTGATTGCGGTTGTCCAGCACCGCATCTTCCTTGGAAAGCTGCTGCACGCGTGCGCGAATATCGAATAATTCGGTGATGCCATTTTCGCCCCACCACAGCCGATACTGGAGCAGTGCCAGCAGCAGCAGCAGTGAGATATTGATCCATTTGAGCATGGCGATGTCCTTGGCCGTTGCAGCGCGCATTATGCCATCATCCGGGAGCGTGACGCAGGCACTGCCAGCATCCGTTGCCACGCTTGACGCACCCCCTGTCGATCAGGGCCACCTGATGACAGCGCCCCCTCACCCTTCTGCCAGGAGTCATCCGATGTACAAGCTTGCGTTCTTCGTCCCGGAGAATGACGCCGAACACGTCAAGGAAGCCGTCTTTGCCACCGGTGCAGGGCGCATCGGCGACTACGAGGCCTGCTGTTTCGAGACACGCGGCACCGGCCAGTTCCGGCCACTGGCCAGCGCCAATCCGCATATCGGGACCTGCGGCACGCTGGAGCGCGTCGCCGAGCTGAAGATAGAGCTGGTATGTGACGATTCGCTCATCGCCGCTGCCGTGGCGGCGCTGCGCGAGGCCCATCCCTATGAAGAAGTCGCCTTCGATTGCTGGCGACTGGAAACGTTCTGACCCCGCGCGCCCCGAAGAACGAGGCACGCGAGGTCAGCAATGGCCAGACGATCTAGCTCGCGGGCAGGAAGGTGGTATTGAAGAAGTGCTCGCGGGTTGCCAGGTCGATCTGCTCGAGATGCAGCGGGAAATGCTCGTCACCCTCGCCGTGGCGGCGGTCCTCGAAGTAGCGGCGCAGCGTCACTTCCATGGTCGGGAAGGCCAGTGACTGCCAGGGGACCTCCTCCTCGGCGAACAGCGCCACCTCGAGGCTCTCGACGCCCGCCGAGTAGTCACTGATCAGCTCGGCCCGAAACAGCATGTAGACCTGATTGATATGCGGCAGGTCGATCAACGTATAGAGCCCCTGCAGCTTGACCTCGGCGCCGGCTTCTTCCCGCGTCTCGCGGGCAGCGGCGTCGCTGGTGGTCTCGGCGTTCTCCATGAAGCCGGCCGGCAGGGTCCAATAGCCCAGCCGTGGCTCGATGGCACGCCGACAGAGCAACACCTTGCCATCCCGCACCGGCAGGGTGCCCGCGATGATGCGCGGATTCTGATAATGGATGGTGCCGCAGCTATCACACAGGTAGCGCAGACGATCATCGCCCTGCGGCACTGCCAGACGCACCGTTTCACCACAGTGACTGCAATAATTCATTCGCTCTCCCATGAAATCTCAAGGCGCCCTTCAGTGACATCCCGTCTCCGCTTCCTCGTTGCGCGGTGGGCCCAACGGCATGGCAGTCGCCTTGACCGCCAGGACCCTCGCGCCACATGATGAATGCCTACGAGGAAACGACATGCTAGAAGCCCTGCGCCAACGCCTGCAAGCACATCAACCCCTTGCGACCGACCACCAGCTGCCACGCGCCGCCGTCCTGATCGCGCTGATCGATCGTCCCGAACCGACGCTGCTGCTCACGCGGCGTGCCAGCCATCTCAGCCAGCACCCCGGCCAGGTGGCCTTCCCCGGCGGCAAGGCCGAACCCGATGATAGCAATCTGTTGGCCACCGCGCTGCGCGAAGCCGAGGAAGAAGTCGCGCTGCCGCCCAGCGCCGTGGAGGTCTTCGGCCAGCTGAGCGACGTGATTTCCCTGCACGGCATGCGCGTCACGCCCTTTGTCGGGCGCATTCCCGCCGACCTGCCGCTGCGCGCAGACCCCGGCGAGATCGAGCAGATCTTCGAGATGCCGCTGAGCATGTTGCTCAAGGACGAGCGCGAGCATACCGATGTGATCACCGTCGGCGACGAGACCTGGTACGTGCCCAGCTATCGCGTGGCCGACCAGGTGCTGTGGGGGCTGTCCTCGATGATGCTGGTCGAACTGATGGCCATCGGCTTCGGCCATGCCGTGAGCCTCAAGGCAGCGCCACCACCTGGCGCCCCGCTGCGCCATCTACCGCCGCGCCCCGTGCCGCCTCGGCCCTGAAGCTCAAGACCCTGAGCTTGCGTGCTTCTGAATCAGGCAAGGTGTGTTCCCGCCGAGCGGCTCGCCATTGCCCGGATGGCATCGCCCTGATGGCATCGCCCCGTTGCCATTGCCCCGACGATATTGCACCGACAATGGCACTGGACTATAACTCCTCGCCCACGATGCCATGCCACTTCCCGTTCGGAGCGCCTGATGCCCGCTGCACCTGCACCCGCCCAACTGCTGGACCCTGTCGCACTCAACCTGCTGATCGATGAACTGGTCGAGCATGGCTACAGCGTGCGCCCCGACTTCCTGCCGCGTCAGGTCATCGCTCAGCTCAATGATGAACTGACGGAGCTTGAGACACGGCAGCAATTGACGGCGGCGGGTATCGGGCGCGGACGCGAGCATGATCTGCGCCCGGACATCCGCGGCGACGCGATTCGCTGGCTGGACCGCAACTCGCGCGCCCAGCGCGCCTATCTGGAAGCGATGAACGTGCTCAAGGATGAGCTCAACCGCGCCCTCTATCTGGGCCTGTTCGAGTATGAGGCCCACTTCGCCCACTATCCGGTCGGCAGCTTCTACAAGAAGCATCTCGACAGCTTTCGCGGCCGCGGCAACCGCCTGATCTCCAGCGTGCTCTATCTCAATGAGGACTGGCCGCGCGACGGCGGCGGCGAGATCGTGCTCTACGACCCCGAGGATGACAGCCGCGAAATCGCGCGCGTCACCCCCGAGGCCGGCACCTTCGTGTGCTTCCTCTCCGAGCAGATCCCCCATGAGGTGCTGCCGACGCATCAGGCGCGCGCCAGTGTCACCGGCTGGTTCCGGCGCAATAGCTCACAGGGCAATCTGGTCGATCCCGCACGCTGATTCCCGGGCGGGAAGGCCCGGCCAGACAGGTCTGGACAGCGCCGCGCCAGCGGCCCTCAATCGCGCGCCAGCGGCGAATCATCGCGTGGTGGCACTTGGCGCTGCGCGTCCTGCAATGACTGCTCGTCATTCAAGGCCTGCTCGTCGTGCAGCGCCTGCTCCTCCTTGACCTCGATCTCCTCGAGGCTGTCCAGCGAGGCATCCGTGATCAGCTCCGGCATGTCAGCGACCAGCTCACGCGTGACCTCGACCAGCGGGTCATCGACCTCGGCGTCACGCAGGTGCTCCTCGGCGGCCTCGACCAGTTCAGGCCCGACCGCAAGCTCGGTGCCCAGCGGTGTCTGCGGGGCATGGGTCTCGAAGGGTGCCAACGGTTGCGGCGCCGGACGCATCACGCGTCGCCAGACGAAGAAGAGCAGCATGCCGCCACCCATCACCGCCAGACTCAGCGCCATGCCGGGCATCGCGCCCATCTCGGCCATCGGCAGCGAAACCGCCGGCGGCGACAGGGTCGACCCCACCGCGTTGATCAACAGCAGGCCCTGGCTCATGCGCACCAGGGCACCGGCGGGCGCACGGTCGGCGGCATGGCTGACCGCCACCGGATAGAGCGTGAAGGCGGCACCGCCGAGCAGGAACAGCACCGTCAGCTGGGCGATGCCCTCGCGCGCCGGCCCCATCAGCAAGGCGGCAAAGCCGACGATGGCGATCGACAGGATGATCAGCACCTGCTGGCGATCGTGGCTGTCAGACCAGCGGCCGATGGGGTATTGCAGCAGCATGCCGCCGAGAATCACCAGCGCCATGCGCTGACCGATCTCCGCGGTGCTCAGGGTGCCGCCATCGCCCAGCGCCAGAGGCAGCAGGCTGTAGATGACCGCCACCACCAGTCCCGAGGCCAGACAGCCGAACACGCCCGTCGGCGTGATGCGAATCAGGCGCCACGGGCTCAGGGGTTCGGACTGTTCGATCAGCGGCGAGACACGCGGCAGCAGCACCAGCGGCAATACCGAGGCCGCCGCCAGCATCGCCACCAGCATGAAGGCCGCCTCGAGACTCAGCATGGCGGTCACGCCCAGCAGCAGCTGACCGAGCACCCCCGCGCCGTAGAGCACGATCATGTAGAGCGCCAGCAGACGCCCGCGCACGGCGGGGTCGGCGGCGCTCAGCAGCCAGCTCTCGATGACCAGATACACTCCGACCAGCGACCAGCCGATCATCATGCGCAGCAGGAACCACACCACCGGATGATCGCCCAGCCCCATGGCCAGTGCCGCGACCGCCACCAGCGAGGCGAAGCCGGCATAGGCGCGGATATGGCCGATGCGCAGCAGCAGGCGGTCGTTGACCAGCGCGCCGAGCCCGAGGCCCAGATAGTAGGCCGAGCTGATCAGGCCGATCGCCTCGCTCGAGACGCCGGCGGCAGACAGCCGCAACGGGACCAGCGAGGTCAGCATGGCGTTACCGATCCCCAGCAAGGCAAGGCCGAGCAGGGGCGCAAGGGACATCAACAGCAGATGACGGGGCATGACCAGATCCTCGGCCGGCCGCCAGTCAGCGATCAGCCAATGCCGCAAGGTGCGGATATCGTCGGGAGGGGGAATTTGCCCTGCGAGAATACGTCAAGGCGCGGGCAATATAGTGACAGTCCGCGCCAAATCCAAGCCTTTTTGCGTCATTTGGCGACAATGGCGTCTGGCATGTCGCTGCGCCCTGTCTAGCGCCCTATTCATGCCCTGTCCCGCGCCCTATCCATGCCCTGTCCCACGCCCTGTCCCGCGCCCTGCTCCACGCCCTTGTCAGGCGGGTTGGGGCACGCGGAAGATGACGCTGTCGTTGGCGACCTGCTCAAGCTCGAGTCCGTGCGTGCGCGCAAGCCAGGCAAAGGTCGCCGGGCTGAACAGGCACACATGCGTCGGATCGCGCAGGTAGTGCCAGCGCCTGAGCGCCTCCGGGTCATCCGAGGCGGGCTGCGTCATCACCCCCAGCAGGCCGCCGGGCTTGAGGCAACGCAACCACTGGCGGAAGACCTCGCCCGGCGCGTAGAGATGCTCGATCACCTCGGTGCTGACGATGAAGTCATGCTGGCGGGTGAGCGCTGACGGGTTCGGATGATAATAGAGGTCGTGCAGCGCCATCGGATGGCCCGCCTCCTCGAACATCTGCGCCAGGGCAGGCCCCGGCCCACAGCCGAAATCGAGCCCGCTGGCACCGGCCGCGAGCCGCTCGCACATCGGCGTGAAGAGCTTGGCCAGGAAACTTCGATAGCGCGGGTCTGCCGGGTCATTCTCGTGCTGGTCGTAGATATCCTGCTCCGCCCTGGCATCCAGGCGCTGGGACGGCGCCAGATACAGCAGATGACATTCCGGGCAGCGCAGGTAATCGCGCTCGTCGGCGGGCGGTCGCTGACCGGTCTCGGGGCATGGCCTGCGTCGCTGTACCAGGTGCAGTACATGCTGGCTCTGGGACGCCTCACACAGCGGGCAGACAGTATCTGAAGGCGGATAGGGAACGGGGGAATCAGGGGCTGACATCAGGGCTCCGCGGCAAGGGACACTGGCGATGAGGATCGATGTCACCACACGACTGGCGGTGACAACTCGCCGCCACGCGCGACACCACGGCGGCTGGGGTGATTCCGCAGCAGGTGAACGTATCGAAGGTGGCGACTGTCTGAGTGCTGAATGATACCCCGCGCCAGTGTCTGGCGCCTGCCACGATGGAGCCTGCAGGCACCGCCCCCCTCTGGCACAATGAGCATCATTCGAGTGCGGCACCGCGACACCTGACGATGTCACGGCGCCTGCCTTCGCGTCAGACAGGCGCGATCTTTCACGCCAGACCACCGGAACTTCACGTGTGACGATGGACAAGACTCTCAAGCGGTTCGAACAGGCCATGGAACAGCGCCTGACTCCTCTCAAGGCCAACTCCGTGGCCTGTCTGTGGCAACGACTGTCCGGGCTCAGCACCCGCCAGCTCTGGTGGCTGGCGCGCCCGTTGGCGCGTGTGGTGCAGCTGTGCAATCCCCGTGAGCGCCGGGTCACGCGCCAGAATCTGGGCCAGGCCTTCCCGCAGCTCGACAAGCAGGCGCGCGCGCGTCTGGCGAGCGACAGCCTCGCGCATTCCACCGCCACCATGCTGGAACTGGGCAAGGTGTGGCTGGGCGATGAAGACGCCGTGCGCGATTCGATTCTCGAGGTCCACGGCCGCAACCTGCTCGATGAGGCGCGCGCCGAGGGGCGCGGCGTCATCGTGCTGGCGCCGCACTTCGGCAACTGGGAAGTGCTCAACTTCTGGCTCTCCAGCCATTTCCCGTTCACCGCCATGTACGAGCCGCCCAAGTTCGAACGCCTCGACCCGATCATCCGCAATGGCCGTGAGCGCATGGGTGCGAACCTGGTGCCCACCAACTCGCGTGGCGTCGCTGCCTTGCTCAAGGCACTCAAGCGCGCCGAAGCGATCGGCATACTGCCGGATCAGGAGCCGGGCCGTGGCAGCGGCGTCTTCGCCGACTTCTATGGCCGCCCCGCCTATACCGCCACCCTGCTGCCCAAGCTGGTGGCGAGAACCGATGCGCGCGTCGTCACCGGTGTCGCCCAGCGTCTGGAAGATGGCCATGGCTTCGCCATCCACTTCCTCGCTGCGGATGAGGGAGTCTATTGCGAAGAGGAAGTCGCCTCGGCACGCGGGGTAAATGCCTCGGTGGAAGCGGCGATCGCCTTGGCGCCGGCCCAGTATCAGTGGGAATACAAGCGCTGGCGCAAGAGCCCACAGGAAATGGAGCAACAACCGGGCTGGCAGGAAGCCCGCTTCTACGCGCGCACCTATTCCTTCTTCTCGCTCAAGGGCTGGCGCCGCTATTTCAAGCATCGCCGCAAGGCCAGCAAGCGCGGCTGAGGGCAACACTGGCGGACCAAGCCATCAGCTCCCAGACTGAATGCGCATGGCTCAATGACAGGAGGCACGGATGCCGATCGAGACTCACGCCGCTCACCTCACAAGCGCATCCCTGTCCCGGGTGGTGCCGGCACACCTGATGACAGGCTTGGCGACAAGGTTGGCAACAAGAGTGGCGACACGCCTGGTCGCAAGTGCCGCGGCGGCCTGTCTCGCATTGTCTCTGCCAGCCCAGGCAGAGACAGAGGCCCCTTCCTCACTGTCGCTGGTGAGCGCTCAGCAAGTGCCCAGCGATGCCCCAGCGCTCAAGCTGCCTGCGGGCGCCACGCTCGAGCGGCTGACCTCGCTCGACAGTCCACGCATGCTGCACCTCACTGATGCTGGCGAGCTGCTGATCGGTTCGCGGGCCGAGCGTGTCTATCGCGCTCAGCTGATGCCGGACGGCAACCTCTCTGCCGTGAAGACGCTTGTCGAACTGTCGGGCTACCCTCACTCGCTGGTGGTGCGCGGTGACAAGCTCTACGTCGCGACCACTGCAGCCTTGCTGGTCGCCAACTATTCACGTGGCGAGTCTCTCACCCGCGATGACTTTCGTGAGCTGATCGCCATGCCCGGCGGCGGTGGCCACAACTCGCGCACCTTGAGTCTCGGGCCGGATGGCGGCCTCTATCTGGCGCTGGGCATCCAGGGCAATTGCTCGAATCAATACCTCGCAGGCAGCGAGCAAGGCTACTCCTTCAGTGAACGCCGCGGCGGCGTGCTGCGCCTTGAGGAATCCGGCGATGCGCCGCACTGGCAGTCATGGGCCAGCGGGCTGCGCAACCCGGTGGGCCTCGCCTGGCAGCTGGGCATGGAAGGTGAGCCGCGCCTGCTGGCCACCAACAACGGCCCCGACCACTGGGGCTATGAGCAACCCCGCGAACTGGTGGTTGCTGCCCGCGAAGGCAGCTTCCATGGCATGCCCTGGTATCAGTGGGTCGATGGCCGCTGGCAGAAAGATGACTGCATCACGAGCGATTCACCGCGCAAGCGTGACGAGATTGCAGCGCCGCTGGCCGAGATCCCCGCTCGCAGTGCGCCGATGGGAATCGCGGTGGTACCGCCAGAGCATCCACTGGCTGCAGACATGGATGTAGTGGTGGCAGTCCACGGCAGCTGGGGCACGGCGCCCTCCGGCAACGCCGCGGGCGACCCGGCCAGTCGCCGTGAGCCTCGCCTGCTGGGCCTCAAGCTGGCGACGCCAGACACTGAAGCACGCCTGGTGCCGGTACTGACCGGTCTGCAGGACAGCAGCAGCGGTCAGCGCTGGATTCGCCCGCTCGATGTCCTGTTCGGCCCTGATGGCAGCCTGTACTTCACCTCGGATAGCGGCGCGGCTGGCCTCTATCGCCTCACCTTCGATTGATGGCCTGACCTCCAGCAGAACGGGCTTTTGAGAAGCGAGGCCTTGGCCCTTATTCACGCGCTCTTTCCAAGCCCTCTATCCAGGCCCTCTCTTCAGGCTCTCTTTCCAGGAGCTGCCTGGCAGAGGGCCTATGGAGAGGGCCTATGAATGCAGCGCTTGCCTGCTGCAGACTCAGAAAACCTGCCGTTCATGCCCCGCCTTCGAATTACAGAAATGTAGTCCTGTGCCCTCGCATGCACCCAATGGCCAGCTAGGCATTGTGTGGCCATGGAGCGACACTGGGTCGACGCCAAGCGTTTATTGAACGATGACGCGCTGAGAGAGCGTATCTCGCTCGTGCATCCAGCCTACGAACTCCTGCGTATGATCCAACGAATACGCCATCGTCGGAGCCTGCCGCCATGAACCAGCAGCCACCCCCAGCATCACGGACGCCCGCCAACCGGGACTCCCTGTCGAGCACATGCACGCACCTGACGCGCGCTCCCTGGCTGAGCATCGTGATGCCGGTGCATGACGAGGCAGCCGGCATCGTGCAAACCCTGATTGCCCTGAGTCGCCTGCGCGCGGGCGGTGACTGTGAAGTGATCGTGGTGGATGGCGGCTCGACGGATGGCACCCCCTCACTGGCCCGACCGCTGTGTGATGCCGTGCTGAGCAGTGAGCCGGGCCGGGCACGCCAGATGAATGCCGGAGCCGCGCGTGCACGCGGAGAATGGCTGCTGTTTCTGCATGCCGATACCGACTTGCCCGACAATACGCTGGCATTGCTCAAGGAGGCCGTCACGACGCATCGCCGCAGCGACTGGGGCCGTTTCGATGTCAGCATCAAGGGCGAGTCGCCGTGGTTACCGATGATCGCCGCCATGATGAATCTGCGCTCGCGGCTGACCAGCATCAGCACGGGGGACCAGACCCAGTTCGTGCAGCGCTCGACCTTCGAGGCCATCGGCGGCTTTGCCGACATGCCACTGATGGAAGATATCTGGCTGAGTGCCCAGCTCAAGCATCTGACCCCGCCAATGAACCTGACGGCGCGCGTCACGACCAGCGGTCGACGCTGGGAGACCCACGGCGTATGGCGCACCATCGTCAAGATGTGGGGACTGCGGCTGGCGGCCTGGTGTGGCGTCTCCCCTGCACGCCTGGCACGTCTCTACGGCTATCGCGCCGCGGCGCAGGCCTGTGAGCAGCGCGGCATGCCCCATGCGTGATACGGCGTTGCCTACCTTGCCCACAGCTGATGCCGCGTCAGAGGTGCGCCCGACTCTCATCATCTTCGGTCGCCTGCCCATCGCCGGCCACTGCAAGACACGTCTGATCCCCGCACTCGGCCCCGAGGGCGCAGCTCGACTCTATGCGCGGATGCTGAGCCATATCGTTGACCACGCCTGCGCCGCGCGCCTCGGCAAGGTCGTGGTGATGCTGACGCCCCCTGCCGAGTCGTCGAGTCAGGCACCTGAACAGGCGGCTCTGCGGGCAGCGCTGGAAGCCCGGCTGCGAAGCGTTGTCGATGCCACTGCCGACCTCACCTTCGAGGCACAGCCGCAGGGGGAGCTCGGTGAGCGAATGTCCCGGGCCATGGCCCGACATCTGCCCGAGGGGCCGGTATTGCTGATGGGCTCCGACCTGCCAGCGCTGGATAGCCAGCGGCTGCGCGAGGCAGCCCACAGACTGCGCACTCACGACGCGGTGCTGCAGCCCACCGAAGATGGCGGCTATGGCTTGATCGGCCTCAAGGCGCCCTGCCCGCAAGCCTTCCTGCTGCCCCGCTGGAGCCATGCCCATGTCTGCCGGGACACTCTGGCGCTGCTGGCACGGGCGGGGAGAACGGCCGCTTGCCTGCCGATCAGCTGGGATGTCGATGAGCCACGTGACCTTGCGCGACTGGCGCGCCACCTGCCGGCGCTCATGGCCGACCTTGCCGCTTGAGGCTCTTCACAGGTTCGGCATGCCTCCCAAAGTCGTATGCATTTTTGCTCACACTGCCCTTCTTCTGCGCCTCAGGGCTGTTACACTCGCTGCATCGTGACTCACATGTCACAGCTTGACGGGGTGCCGGTAAGACCGGCTGAGATGTCATGCGCAGGCGATGTTCTTGCGTGAATGACGATCCCGCCGAACCTGATCCGGCTAGTACCGGCGTAGGGATCAAGCGCGAAGCGATGCCACTCGATATCGTCACCACTTTCTCACGGTGACTGTCGGCACCTCCCCCGCTTTTCCCCTGCTCCTGTTCCGGTACTGGCCACGCTTGCGCCAGAGACCTGCCGCCCCATCACGGGTCGTCAGCACGCTCACCGAGGGATGCGTCATGCCTAGTTTCAACGACCTGACCAGTGCCTGCGCCGAAGAATGGCGTGACTATCTCGAGCACGACTTCGTTCGCCAGCTGGGCGAAGGTCGTCTGCCGGAGGAGTCCTTCCGCCATTACCTGCAGCAGGACTACCTGTTCCTGATCCACTTCGCACGCGCCTGGGCGCTGGCCGCCTACAAGAGCCGCACCCTCGCGGAGCTGCGTCAGGCCACGGCCAGTCTCGACACCATCCTCAATACCGAGCTCGATCTGCATATCGGCTACTGCAGCGAGTGGGGCATCAGCGAGGATGACCTGAGCGAGCTGCCGGAATCCCGCGCCACCCTGGCCTATACCCGTTACGTGCTCGATTGCGGCCAGCGCGGCGACCTGCTCGATCTGCACGTGGCGCTCGCGCCCTGCCTGATCGGCTACGGCGAGATCGCCGAGTGGCTGCTCGATCAGGACACCACCGAGATCGAGAACAACCCGTACGCGGACTGGATCGCGATGTACTCAAGCGATGACTTCAAGGAAGCCGTCGAAGCCGAGCGTGAATGGCTGGATGCGCGCCTCTCGGAGGTCTCGGAGCGCCGACTGGGTGAACTGGTCGATGTCTTCCGGGACGCCACGCGACTCGAGATCGACTTCTGGCAGATGGGCCTCGATCGCGCTTGAGGCATCACAGACTGACGTCCCGGCACTCGCCATGAGCCGCTCGGGATGACGCCATCCCCCATGGATGGCACGACTGACAGGCCAACAGAGCCTGGATGCGAGAATGCTCCCCGTGGCAAGCCTGACGCTTCGGGCAACACCCTCTCGCATTGAAATCTGAACACGCTTGACGGGGTGCCGGTGGAACCGGCTGAGATCCTGCATGCATGCTTCGCCGCCCTGACGCGCGAGCTTGCCAGCAAGGGGTCCCGTGGAACCTGAACCGGTTAGGACCGGCGTAGGAATCAAGCTGATGGCCAGCCGCTGCGCGCGGCCGCCTCGCTCCCGGGCCACCTGCTGGCAAGGAGTCGGCGACGACCATCCTCTCCCTGCGCACGGTCTTCCCATGATGACGTCAGCCGTGACGTCGCCCTTTGAGGAGACCTGCATGAGCACTGCCCCGACGACACAAGACCCGCAAGCCACCAACGCCGCCGAGTCACCGCTCGCCTCGCAGCCTGAGGCTGCCCCCAAGGCACGCGCGCGCGCCGGTCGCAAGGATGGCAGCCGCCATCTCGCCAGCGAAGCACGAGTCGACGCCGCCGCCATCGCGCCGCTGAGCGGCTCGCGCAAGATCTATATCGAAGGCTCCCGTCCGGACATCCGCGTGCCCATGCGCGAGATCGGCTGCTCGCCGACCCAGACCTCCAGCGGCCTGGAAGAGAACCCGCCGATCGTCGTCTACGATACCTCCGGCCCCTATACCGATCCGGCGGTCGAGATCGACATCCGCCGGGGTCTGGCGCCGCTGCGCGAGAAGTGGATCGAGGAACGCGGTGATACCGAACAGCTCAATCAGCTGAGCAGTGAATATGGCCGCGTGCGCCAGGCCGACCTGCGTCTGTCGTCCCTGCGCTTCGAGCTGGACCACCGCCCGCGTCGTGCCCTGCCGGGCAAGAATGTCACCCAGCTGCACTACGCGCGTCAGGGCATCATCACGCCGGAAATGGAATACATCGCGATTCGCGAGAATCAGCGTCGTATCGCGCTGCGTGAGGAATATCAGGGCAGCGAATCCGTCGAGAGCATTCTGGGCCACCAGCATCCGGGCCACAGCTTCGGCGCCAACCTGCCCGACGAGATCACCGCCGAATTCGTGCGTGAGGAAGTCGCGCGCGGCCGCGCCATCATTCCCGCCAACATCAATCACCCGGAAAGCGAGCCGATGATCATCGGTCGCAATTTCCTGGTGAAGGTCAACGGCAACCTGGGCAACTCGGCGGTCACCTCCTCCATCGAGGAAGAGGTCGACAAGATGACCTGGGCGATCCGCTGGGGTTCCGACACCGTGATGGACCTCTCGACCGGCGCCAACATCCACGAGACCCGTGAATGGATTCTGCGCAACTCTCCCGTGCCCATCGGCACGGTGCCGATCTATCAGGCGCTGGAGAAGGTCGATGGCGTGGCCGAGAACCTCGACTGGGAGATCTTCCGCGACACGCTGATCGAGCAGGCCGAGCAAGGCGTCGACTACTTCACCATCCACGCCGGCGTCCTGCTGCGCTATGTGCCGCTGACCGCCAGCCGCGTGACCGGCATCGTCTCGCGCGGCGGCTCGATCATGGCCAAGTGGTGTCTGGCGCATCACGAGGAAAGCTTCCTCTATCGCCACTTCGAGGACATCTGCGAGATCTGCAAGGCCTACGACATCAGCCTGTCACTGGGCGATGGCCTGCGCCCGGGCTCGGTGGCCGATGCCAATGACGCCGCCCAGTTCGGTGAGCTCGAGACACTCGGCGAGCTGACCAAGATCGCCTGGCAGCACGATGTCCAGGTCATGATCGAGGGCCCGGGTCACGTGCCGATGCACCTGATCAAGGAGAACATGGACAAGCAGCTCAGCGAGTGTGACGAGGCGCCCTTCTACACCCTCGGCCCGCTGACCACCGACATCGCCCCGGGCTACGACCACATCACCTCCGGCATCGGCGCCGCGATGATCGGCTGGTTCGGCTGCGCCATGCTCTGCTACGTGACCCCCAAGGAGCACCTGGGCCTGCCCAACAAGGACGACGTCAAGACCGGCATCATCACCTACAAGATCGCCGCGCATGCCGCCGATCTGGCCAAGGGTCACCCGGGCGCGCAACGCCGTGACAATGCGCTCTCCAAGGCGCGCTTCGAGTTCCGCTGGGAAGACCAGTTCAATCTGGGCCTGGACCCGGACACCGCGCGCAGCTTCCACGACGAGACGCTGCCCAAGGACTCGGCCAAGGTCGCCCACTTCTGCTCCATGTGCGGGCCGAAGTTCTGCTCGATGAAGATCACCCAGGAAGTGCGCGATTACGCCACTGAGCATGGTCTGACCGGCGATGCCGACAGCGTGATGGCCGGCATGCAGGAGCAGGCCGACAAGTTCAAGCGTGAAGGTAGCCAGCTCTATCAGGAGGTCTAGGCGAGCGCCTGATACACAGGAAAGCTGACTTTCCGAGCGACACAAAAAACGCCCCGACCAGTGATGGTCGGGGCGTTTTCGTCACATCCTGCCAAACGCTCATGACATCTCATGAGCGTGACAGAAGGCTCACGTGCGGCTGGTGACTTCCAGCAGGTGATAACCGAACTGGGTCTTCACCGGGCCCTGCACGGTGTTGATCGGGGCGCTGAACACGACTTCGTCGAATTCCTTGACCATCATGCCCGGGCCGAAGGCGCCCAGATCGCCGCCACTGCGGCCGGACGGGCAGGAGGAGTGCTCGCGAGCGGCATCAGCGAAATCGCGGCCGTTCTCGATTTCGGTCTTGAGAGCTGCACACTGTTCTTCGCTGGAAACGAGAATATGACGCGCTGTGGCCTGTGCCATGTCTATCACCTGTCACTGATCGAATAAATGCCGTCGGCAATCACCGGCGGCGTGGCAGGTCATTGTGGCCCAAGGCAGCGCTCGCCGCTAGCGTCCTGCACAGACCCGGCGCTGATACTGGATGGCATCGAGATCATTGCTGCCGAGCAGTGCCGCCGTGGCAGCGTTGCATTCCGCCTCTGCCAAGTCATCGGCAGCAGATGTTTCCGCCCACTGGATGTTGCCGACACTGGGCCGGTAACTGACTGCGGCATTGCATGCCATGCGCCGCGTACTGTTGTAACGCTGCGAAGGCAGAGTCGGAGGGTTGCTGGTCATTTCCCGGCACGTCGAAGCAAACATCTCACTGGCCGCCTGACTGCAACGGGTATGGGCCATGGCATTCTGGCGCTTGTTGGCACACACCGAGTCATTGAGAACACGCCAATGCAGGGTATCGAAATCGATCACCTGCCCTTGATAGCGGGTCTCGACATGCTCGCGCTGAAGCCCTGCTGTCGTCGTCAGATGCGAGGCGACACCCTCACCGAATTGCCCACTCAAGCCCGAGACCGCATCCATTAACGCTGCCAATGCCGCACTGACAGAATTCATCACACACTCCTTGTGTTGATGCCTCCCGGCATACGCCGCCGGGGAGCCTTGCTCGATCATCCCTGACCGTCACTTGCAGTGACATGCCCTGATAGCGCTGCCTCATGACGAGACTGATAACGCCGACTGACGCGACAGTGCGCTCCCTGCGACCTTACCCGCACACCGTCATCATTGCCTTAACGCTCAAGGGGATGGTGCCAACGCTTCCCCCTCCAGCAACGAGTAATCAGATTCAGTGCTCCAGACACGCGAACGCCCACCCGGAAGACCGGATGGGCGTTGGGGACGCTCGCCTGAGAGCGTCGGCAGCAGTCGCTTACTTGGCGACTTTCTGCATGGCCTCGGAGGCGGACTTGGCGTTGCTTTCTGCCAGTTCCTGACCTTTCTTGGCGTATTCCTGGTTCAGCTCGACCACTTTCTGGGTGTCGTTCTGCAGCTTCTCGCCCAGAGTCTTGACGGTTTCCTGCTGCTCCTTGACGAAGTTCTTCAGACCTTCGCTGTCCTTGATCTCGAGCATGGAACGCGCCTGGGTCAGGGAAGCATCAGCATAGGACTTGGTCAGTTCCATCTGTGCGCCGATCAGCTTCTCGCTGTAATCGATGCTCAGGGCGCTGAACGCACGCAGCGGAGACAGGAACATATCGTCGAACTGCTGAGCGGACTTCTCGAAGTTGGCATTGAACATGTAGGCACCCTCCAGGGTATTGGCATCACGCTGAAATGAACCGGAGCGTTGCTCCGTTCGGTTATCAGGACTGAACCGGGCTGGTGCACCGTAGTGACCGAGCCATCATTATCAAGCCGTCACTATCGAGCCGTCGCGGTCAGATAGTGCTATCGACCAGGTTCCATCCTCGCTGCAACGCAGCATAAGACAGTCTTTGTTGCACTGCAACATCAAAAACATCGCAACGACTGATCTGTACGCCCTGGTTGATGCAGTGGCTTGATTGCACTGGAGAAAAACAATCAGAAGTTGAAAAGAAAATTGACGCCTTGGGGCCCCGTCATGCCACACACCACGCCCTGGAACGCCAGACTGGGCCAAAGTGCTGGGCCATAGGGCTGGGAGGATAAAGGGCTAGGACAGAGGGCTGAGGCAGAAGCCCGAAGCTGAAAGCCTGAACTTGAGGATAGCGCCGTGCTGCTGCCTCACTGGCATGAGGCGTCGCGACAGCGTTTGCAGAGCAGGCGCCCGCCCAGCGCGCGTGCCTGATCTGCCTGGCGACAGAAGTCGACACTCTGGGTGGAAAGCCATCGCCGACAGCCCTGACAGCGCGGCAAGCCTTCCTCATCCTGCGACTGGGCGGAAGACGTGCCTTGCTGATTGTCGGCCGCAGCACCCGGCTGCTCGCCTGCCGCCTGCGGGCTAGCGGGGCCTTCTCGGCCATCCTGATCCAGAGCCTGGTGCCCGGGCTGCCAATGCGCGGCCTGCAGCCCTCGGCCCCCAAAACCGCACTGCCGTTTCAGGGCAGCCGTAGATGTCACGCCACGCTGGACCGCCAGCGTCGTGTCATCCGACGCCCCTTCCATGTCATCGGACTCTGCCGCCATGGCAGCGCTATCGCCTGAGGCCCGCGCCAGTTCTTCAGGCGATAGCGGCGGTTGCCATAGATAGGCCAGCGGGGATACCTGAGTGGCAGCGTCGCCATCCGTCGCGCGCGTGCCAGCGGCCAGGCCCAGCTCCGCCACCCAATCCGTGTTGGGGGCCACATGCTGGGTGGCGATGGCGCGCCCCAGCTGGCGCAGGCGGCGCTGATCGAGGCGGTGGGTAAAACTGCGCAGCCGTGTCACGTAAGCGGTCTTGCCGCTCACCTGCAGGCACTGACGCTTGAGGCGCGCGAAGGACAGCAGCGCACGACTGTCCACGATATCTTCCGGCGGCCGGCTGACCTGAGCCGCATCGGCCACCACGATGCGATAGCGCAATTGCGGCTGCAGGGTCATCCCCAGGCGCACAGGCAACAACGAGGAGGCCTCCAGCCATTGCACGATGGCGCGGCTACGCTCAGGGATCGCCTGCAAGGGACACGGCGTCACGGCATGCGCCATGACGCCATCTTCGCCTGAGGGTGTCTCGCCGCCCTGCGCGACTCGTCCGCTATGGGCCAACAGCTCACCGAAGGGGGTGATCGAGAGCGTCAGATCAAAACAGGAGGCATCCAGCACCCAGACCTGCATGAGGCTGTTGATCAGCAGGTGATCGATCTCGATCACGCCCTCTGCCTGCGCCAGCCGCACATCATGCAGCACGACCCAATCATCCCGCGTCCCCAACAAGGCATCCAGCTGGCTTGCCAGCGCACGGCGACGCGCCTGACGGGCACGTATCGCACGCAGGGCCTCCAGCACCTTGTGGCGCTCGGGCGCGGCAAGCGCAGCATCCTGCGCCAGCACCTCGAGCACCAGCAGGTCGTATTCCCGTGAATCGCAGTCCTTGATCAGCATGGGCGCCTCTGGATTAGAGCATTCATATATAACTCAGTGTAGTGCTCTATTCGCAATCTTTCTTGCCTCTGACTCCGCGGGAGAATCCGCCAGCGGATAGCGGATGACAGTGAAGAAGGCTGAGGGTCATCACTCCTGCGCTGTCTGAGGCGCGGCCTCCCGGTAGGGCAGCATTGCCGTCACCTGCTGACGCGCCTTGCTGAGCCAACGTGCCTCCTCCTCGACCGCCTCTGCCACCGCCTCCTGAAGCCCGGGATGCATCAGCCAATGCAGCGACCCGGTGGCATACGCCGCGAAACCGCGACTGATCTTGTGCTCACCCTGGGTGCCGGGATCGAAGCGCTTGAGCCCTCGCTGCAGGCAGAATTCGAGCCCCTGGTAATAGCAGACCTCGAAGTGCAGACAGTCGGCATGGACTTCGCTGCCCCACCAACGACCATACAGGCAATCACTGCCGATCAGACACAAGGCTGCCGCCACCGGCGCGCCCTGCTCATCTCGCGCCTGCACCAGCAGCAATCGCTCGGGCATGCTGCGCCTGAGCTGCTGGAAGAAATCGAGCGGCAGATAAGGGCGCTGGCCGCGCTCGAGATAGGTCATGCAGTAGCAGCGGTAGAAGGCCTCGATATCGTCAGAGCCAATCTGCGCTCCCTCGAGCCTGGCCAGCGTGAAGCCTTGCTCGGCGACCTTGCGCCGCTCGCGCCGGATCTCCTTGCGCCGTTTGGAACGCAGACTCTCAAGCCAGGTGGCAAAGTCCGGCTCGCCGCGTGACTGCCAGTGATATTGCATCCCGGGACGCGAAATCAGCTCCGGAATCGCCGCCTGCCAGTCTTGCCGCTCCTCTGCCGAGACAAACAGCAGATGAAACCCGCTGTGCTCATAACGACGTAGCGCGCTACCCGGCTCAGCCGCGGGTGCGATGCCAGCCTTGAGATGCGGCCATAACCACTCAAGCAAGGCACGCCGGGCTGCGGGCGACGCCAACTGTGGCGAGGTGACAAGGCGTGGGCCATCGCTGGGAGTGAACGGCACGGCAGTCAACTGCTTGGGATAATAGCGCCCACCCGCCTGCTCCAGGGCCTCCGCCCACTGCTGGTCGAACACATATTCGCCACGCGAGTGCAGCTTGAGATAGCGCAGCAGCCCCGCCAGCAAGCGGCCGTCGGCGTCGCGCACTACCAGATGGGCAGGATGCCAACCACTGGCGGCGCTGGCCGCACCGCAGCTTTCCAGCGCGCTCAGATAGGCATGTTGCAGGAAGGGATAGTCATCGCCTGCCAGCGCATTCCATTCACTGGCGGTGAGGGCGTCGAGGGAATCCAGCACCTCCAGGCGCCAGCCCTGTTTCTCTGCGGTACCTGCGGCGCTCGCAGCCTGCTGCTGGCCTGTTGCCGACCCTGTCGCCGCCTGAGCCGCCGACCCTGTCGCAGCCTCATCCTCTGCCTGCCATTGCCCTGTCACCGTACTCTCCTCATAGTCTTGCCATGCCTACCACTGGTGCAGACATGCCGCACAACCCAGGACATGCTAGTGTGTCGTCATGATGCAGGACAACGAGACCCACATGACAGAGACTCCCACGCCGCCCGACGATACGTCCACGAGCGGCTCACAGCCCCAGGGGCGCGCTCAAGAGTCCTCGCAAGGGCCCTCTCAAGGGCCTTATGCGCCGACCCCGCCCGCGCAGGACACCCACGCCAGCACGAATCTCATGGCAGTGGCCGCCTTTGCCCTGAGCGTGCTCGGCTGCCTGCTCGCGCCTGCGGCACTCGGCGGCGTCGTGTGTGGCCACATTGCGCGCAGCCAGATCCGCCGCAGTGGCGAAGCCGGTGACAGCTGGGCCCTGGCCGGACTGATTCTCGGCTACCTGCTGATCGCCCTATCGCTGGCCGGCCTGCTGATGTTCGGCGGCATGATGCTGACCATGTTCGGCATAATGGCATTCAGCACCTGACCAGCGCCTGACCAGCGCCTGACCAGCGCCTAGGCACTCCGGCTTGAACGTGCAGCGCGCCTGCACGGATAATGCGTCGACATTGCTTCCCCGTGCCAGCGGGGCATGCCTGCCTCTCGCAGCGTCTGCCCTGCCAGCGATTCCGGTTCCCCCGAGCCGCCTTGATACTGAGCGAGCCTCGATGTTGTACTCGATTCTCGATAATGATTTCTACAAGTTCACCATGCAGAACGCCGTGGTGAAACTGTTTCCGTATGCGCGCGCTCGCTACGCCTTCATCAACCGTGGCGAGCATTCGTTCCCGCCGGGGTTCGGCGAGGCCTTGCGCATCGCGGTAGACAACATGGCCGAACTGGCATTGAGCGTGGAAGAGAAATCCTTCCTCGAGCTTCACTGCCCCTTCCTGGACCCGACCTACCGCGACTTCCTGGCGGGCTTCCGCTTCGATCCCTCCGAAATCACCATCACCCAGACCGGTGATGAGCTGGAGGTGCATATCGAAGGCTACTGGTATCGCACCATCCTGTGGGAAGTCCCGCTGATGGCGATGATCAGCGAGCTCTGGTATCAGCTGGGCGGAGATCAACGCGACAGCGATCAGGCCCTGCGCGACAGCACCCTGGCCAAGATCGAGCACTACAAGCGTCTCGGCATCCGCGTGGCGGAATTCGGCACTCGTCGTCGTCACTCCTACGATGTGCACGACAAGGTGGTCGCGGGTCTCAAGGACCACGGCCGCGGCTGCTTCATCGGCACCAGCAACGTGCACATGGCACAGCGCCACGGCATCAAGCCGATCGGCACGCACGCCCATGAGTGGTTCATGTTTCATGCCGCGCGCTTCGGCTTCAAGATGGCCAACATCCTGGCGCTGGAGAACTGGGTCAAGGTCTATCGCGGTGACCTGGGGATCGCCCTGTCTGACACCTTCACCAGCCAGGCCTTCTTCAAGAGCTTCGACAAGAAGTTCGCCAAGCTGTTTGACGGCGTGCGCCACGACAGTGGTGACCCCATCGACTTCGCCGAGACCACCATCCGTCACTATGAGTCACTGGGCATCGACCCCAAGACCAAGACCATCGTGTTCTCCGATGGTCTGGACACCGACAAGGTCGATCGCATCGTGCGCTATTGCGCCGGACGTATCGGCATGTCGTTCGGTATCGGCACCAACTTCACCAATGATGTCGGCCCGCAGCCGATGAACATGGTGATCAAGATGACCGAAGCCCGTCCCGAGGGCCAGGAGTGGGTGCCGGTGATCAAGCTGTCCGATGTCTCGAGCAAACACACCGGCGACCCCGACATGATTCGTCTGGCGCACCAGGTGCTGTCACTCAAGGAGCTGGATTGAAGCGCACGCTCAGCGATCGCTGAACGCCTTGCCATGGCCTCCTGCCAGAGACCTTGAAACAGGCTCATGAAATAGCTGCTAGAAAAAGTCCCATGAAAAAGCCCGCCCGGAAACTTCCCGGGCGGGCTTTTTCATGTCGATCACCTTCAGCACCGGTGACGACGGCTCAGGTCTTGCAGCTCAGGTCTTGACGACTCAGGTCTTGACGGACTTCTTCGGTGTCTTGAAGACCTCATTGAACAGGTTGAGCATGACCTGCCAGGAAGCCGAATCCGCGGCCGCGTCATAGCCCAGCGGCAGATCGTACTTGGCCGCCTTGGCATCCGATTCCGGATTGGTGAAGGCGTGCTTGGCACCCGGATACTGGATCAGCGTGGTGCGCGTCTCGAGTGACTGGAAGGTCGCGACCAGCTTGTCGAGATCCTCCTGCGCCACCAGCGTATCTGCCGCGCCATTCTGGATCACGACCCGGCCGGCAAACGGCTCGGGCTCCGTCACGGCAATCGACGGGCTGCCATGGAAGCTGACGACCGCCTTGAGCGGCGCTCCGGTCAGCGCCATGTTGAGCACCACGGCACCGCCGAAGCAGTAGCCGATCGCCGCCATGCGCTCGCCATCGACTTCCGGGCGTGAGCGCAGCACCGCCAGCGCCGAATTGAAGCTGGATTCCGCCTTCGGCCAGTCGCTCATCACCGCAGAGGAGAAGGCGCCGGCCTCCTTGGGATGCTCGGCCGTGCGCCCACCGCCATACATGTCGACGGCCATGACCACGTAGCCAAGCCCTGCCAATTGTTCGGCGCGCTTGCGGGCGTAGCTGTTCAAGCCCCACCACTCATGCACCAGCAGGATACCGGGTCGACGCCCCTGCGCCTTGGCATCGCGTGCGATCAGGCCTACGTGCTCCTCACCATTGGCCCTATAGGTCACCGTCTCCGTGACCACCTGCGGCCCCTCGAGACGATTGACCAGCGGTGCATCCTCGGCGGCCATGGCCTGTCCGGCGGAAAATACCGACTGTGCAAACAACAGGGTGCCAGCGCACCAGCCACGTAACATTCGCATCGCCTACTCCTTGTATGACGTGATCCACTTGCATGACGCGATCCACAACCCGAGACACCGGCTGCAGGTGTGCCCGATTGATCACCGGTATTGGCTCAATTGTCCTCGCTCAAGGACTGCGATGCCAGCACCACCCGATCGCGACCGCTGCGCTTGGCACTGTAGAGCGCCATATCGGCACGGTGCAGGTAGCCATCCCGGGTCTCCCCCGGCAGCGGTGTCGCCACTCCCATGCTGATGGTGCAGCGCAGTATCAGCGACTTGAAGCGCACCTCCAGCGCCGCGATCTGCTGTCGCAGGCGCTCGGCCATTCCGACACCGGTGGCGGTACCGGCATCGGTGAGCAGGACGGCAAACTCCTCGCCGCCCAGACGCGCAAAGCAGTCATCGCGCCGCAGCTGGGCACGACACGCCTCACCAAGACTGATCAGCACCTGATCGCCCGCCGCATGGCCGTGAGTGTCATTGACGCGCTTGAAGTGGTCGATATCAAACAGGATCAACGCCATCTGCTCCCGCGATGACGAGCTCAGCAGGGTGTCGAGCGTGTCGAGGAAGCTGGCCCGGGTCATGGCGCCGGTCATGGCGTCCGTCATCGCTTCATGCTCGCGACGCTGCTCGACCAGCTTGCGCTCATGAATGTTGCGCGACACCGACAGCACGCGCTGATAACGCCCGGTGGCGGGGTCCATCGAGGGCGTCGAGATCGACTCGAACCACAGCGTATGCCCAGCCTTGTGTTGAATCCTGAAGTCGACTCGAAACACTTCGCCGAGACAGGCGGCACGATGGACCTCCTGCGCGATGCGCAGCATGTCATCGGGATGGATCAGCTGCTTGATCTCCTGGCCGATGATCTCCTGCGGGCGATAACCGCAGAGCTTTTCCACCGAGGGGCTGATGTACTGACAGATGCCGTGGGAGTCCTCGATGCTGACCAGATCGCTGACGGAGTTGAGGATGAAGCGATAGCGCTCCTCGCTCTGGCGCAGCTCATCCTCGATACGGTATCGAGCGGTGGCATCGTCACAATAGCCATTCCAGATCACGCCGCCCTCGGGGGAGTCGATCACCTGCGGCAGCCCGACACACGCCAGCCTGCGCTCCTGACCATCCGGATGCTGATAGCGTATCTCCGCCTCCCAGGGCGATTGCTGCCGGGCACTGGTCTGCAGTGACATGAGCAGCTGCTCACGCTCGCGACCCGCGATGCGCGCCAGCAGCAGCATGGGGTCGTCGATGACGGCCTGCGGGTCGAGCCCCAGCACTTGCGAGGCAACTGGCGAAAGGTAGGTATAACGCAGCTCACCCTCCCGACTCAGGCGACACTGGAAGACGACGCCGCGCATCTGCTGGACAAGGTTGTCCAATTGGCGCCGATGCGCTTCGCGCTGGGTGACATCACTGAGCTTGCCGAGCACGGCGGTGACCTCTCCCACAGGCGAGTAACTCAGCTGCATGTCATCCTGGAGATAGCGCTTGCGCCCATCCACATGCACGAAGGCGTAACACAGACTCAGACGACTATGGCGCTCCCGCACGGCCTCATCAAAGCGCTGCTGACAGATGGTCAGCTCATCCGGCGCCAATCGGGCCTGCCAGAGACCCGGGCTGGCCATCAGCAGGTCATGTGAAAGCCCGGTGAGCGCCTCGCTGCCTGCCGACAGATACTCCAATTCCTCTGGCGGCCATTCACCAGCGGTCGCGTAGTGCGCGCCGGGTGTCTCATCCACCCGCCGCGCCAGACGTTGCTGTTGATCGATCACATGCTCGAGACGTTGATGTACCTGGGTGATGTCGCGCGCCATCACGGCCACCTGACGCCCCTCGTCGGCGAGTGAGCGTCCCAGACTGACCATCTGCACGGATAACCTGGATTCCCCCCGCGGCAGCGACAGGCTGATATCGCATTGCCAGGGTTCGGCTCTCTCCAGGCTACGCAGGACATGAGGGAGGTAGAGGTGCTCAAGCGAGAGGCGGGAATGCGCACAGGCCGCATCGTGATAGAGATGCCAGGCCGGGTTGGCATGACTGATCACCAGGCTCTCATCCTTGAGCAGCAGGATCGCCATCGGGTCACGGCTGCGCACCATCATCAGACGATAGGCACGCGCCAGCTGCTGCTCCTGCTCATTGGCCTTGTCACGCTGCGTGATATCCGTCACTCGTCCACACAGCGGATGCCCCACACCGGAACTCCACAGACATTCCTCGAGCAACAACATCTGCCCGCTGCGGTCGCGCATGCGATACGTCGTGCGCTCGACCCGCCCCATCGAGGCGCGAAAGTCACTCAACCGCTGCCGGTCGGCGGTGATCACCAGCGAAAGCCAGAGCTCCGGCTGCTTGAGAAAATCCCGCACCGTATATCCCAGCAGGTGTTCCGCCGCTGCATTCATGGCAATCAGGCGCTGACCATCAGCACTGAGCGTGAACAACACATCTGCCACGACAGCATAATGATGCTGCAGCAAACGACTATCCGCGAATGATTCAGGCAACGTGAAACCCCTTCTCTGTCATGCGGTTTGCTCAAGAATGCCCTATCCATGGCGCTGGCAGCCAGCAGTACCCCCAACGCTTGGTTGCGCGAAGATCCGGGCAGATGACGGCATATGAACGATGGCGACCTTTGCCTTTGCGTCTGACTATCTCCCTTATCGGCAGCGCTGGCGCAATTGTTGTGGGCGAATATCACGCAAGCGGCACCGAAGGGAAAACCTCATGGATGCAAAAAGCCCGAAGCATAAGCTTCGGGCTTTTTTGAGAGCTCACCTTGAACAGAGCTGGCCTTGAACAGAGCTGACTTGATCAGAGCTGGCCTGGAAAGATCTAGCCTTGCGCGGAACGCGGCATGGCATCGTCGATGAGCGCGGAGGACGGGGCATCAGGTGCGCCGCTGCGGCCGTCGTTGCCCTCGCCAGCCGGCTGGTCGGTAGCGCGCGGGGCCTTGCGCTTGTGACGCCGCGACTGCCTGCTGTCCTTGTCCTGCTGGGCGGAAGGCGCCTTGACCGGCAGGCGCGCCCGCAGGTGCTCGAGCAACGCGCGAAAATCATCCGGCTCCATGCCGATGCGCTCCGCTGCGGCACTTTCCTGCCATAGCACATAGATCGCCGGCTGCTCACGCCCCAGGTCCATACCCACGACCTTGCCCTCGCGCTGAGTACGCGGGTCGCGCAAGGTAGCACCGATCAATTCATGAGCTTCGCGGATGGCATCGTGCATCTGAGACAGCCTGCTGTGGAAGTCGAGATAACTGCCGGAGAGTGTGCGGCAGTGTGGCAATACCTTCCCTGAATTGCGCACAACAATGGATCACTCGCAGGCCATAGGGCCGCCTGCATGATTTGACGTTGTCATGACCTGGCTCACTGATAGACGCAAGGCCAACAGGTGCGAAGTGTAACACACCGCCACAGTTTCGCTAATTTCACTCGACCGTGAATTACGATGACGACATGTTGACCACCTTTCTCGACGTATCAGTGCACGTTTCACACCACCTGACCCGACTCTGTCGCGATCGTGCTCAGAAAAGTTGCCATAAGGTCACGCCATTGACGCAAGACAACGACACTTTGCGCCTTGGAGCACCTCCCGCACTTTCGTGGTGCGCAAAAAAAACCTCTCCCATTGGGAGAGGTTCAAAAATGGATGACGCGATGTCATTCCGAGCAGCATCGAAGCCGGTCTTGGCGCCAACCCTGACCGACCACCGATTCAAAGGGGACGAATGGCATTGCCTTGTCCGTGGAGCCTGAGCGCGACGCGAGAATCCTCGGGCCACTCGTCCTCACCTGTTGGGAGCCTGCCCTCCTGTCTTGCCAACAGACTGACAGGCCCCCGAATTCTTGCTGTCCCGCGCGGCCTTTTGGGTTGATCGATGAGGGATCAAAGGCCGCGCGGGACTCACCAAGTGCTTACTTGGCGGCTTGCATTGCCAACGCAGTGTCGAGCATACGGTTGGAGAAGCCCCACTCGTTGTCGTACCACGCCATGACCTTGACCAGGCGATCTTCGCTGACGCGAGTGTGATTGCTGTCGAAGGTGGAAGAGTGTGCATCGTGGTTGAAGTCGATGGACACCAGCGGCAGCTCGTTGACGGCCAGCACGCTGGAGCCTTCGGCGGCCTTGGCCACGATGGCGTTGATCTCTTCGATGGAGGTATCACGCGACGCGGTGAAGGTCAGATCGACCAGCGACACATTGATGACCGGCACGCGGATCGCCAGACCATCCAGCTTGCCGTTCAGTTCCGGCAGCACCAGACCCACTGCCGCGGCGGCACCGGTCTTGGTCGGGATCATGGAATGGGTCGCGCTGCGGGCACGGTACGGGTCGGAGTGGTAGACATCCGACAGGTTCTGATCGTTGGTGTAGGCGTGAATGGTGGTCATCAGGCCGTTCTCGATGCCGACTTCATCATTCAGCGCCTTGGCGACCGGCGCCAGGCAGTTGGTGGTGCATGACGCGTTGGAAACGACCTGATGCTCGGCCTTCAGCACATCTTCGTTGACGCCGAACACGACAGTTGCATCGGCATCGCCGCTCGGCGCGGAGATCAGCACACGCTTGGCGCCGGCTTCGATGTGCTTGGCAGCGGCAGCACGCTTGGTGAACAGACCGGTGCATTCCATCACCAGGTCGATGTCCAGGCTAGACCACGGCAGCTGGGCCGGGTCACGCTCGGCCAGGATGCGGATCTTGTCGTCACCGACGAACAGATTCTCTTCGTCGTGCGAGACAGTCTCGGCGAAACGGCCGTGGACGGTATCGCGGCTCAGCAGGTGAGCATTGAGCTTCGGATCACCCAGATCATTGATGGCGACGACCTGGATGCGATCGTTGTACTGACCTTCATACAGCGCACGCAGCACGTTGCGACCGATGCGACCAAAACCATTGATGGCGACGCGTAATGTCATGACTCAACTCCTGTGGCGTATGGCGGGTGCAGGACCAGACCTGATCCAGGAACGAAAGCTTGCAATGTGTTCCGTGAAATTATCCTACACGCTTTTCCCATAATTTGGCCGAAAGTCGTCCAGTCTTCAAGCAGTTTTTTTGTTAAATTTACCGAATATTCCGAACAAAACCGTTTCTCGAGCGCCATGACGCGCTACTGTAGGCTACCCCGGTAACCGAACGACGCGACACGAGTGAGGCCAGAGGCTTTACACCGCCATCACCACTGGATAGCGTCGCCGGATAGCAGCACGCCCACACAGCGGGAAACGCTTTCTTTCGCCAGCCTCGGCGCCCTGCGCCGCCTGATACATGAGGTAAGAGCATGTCAGTCAACCAGACCGTAGAGCACGTGACCCAGCGCATCATCGACCGCTCCCGCGAACGCCGCGCCGCCTATGAGCAGTTGATGGAAAGCCAGCAGCGCCGCGGTGTACACCGCTCCGAGCTCTCCTGTGGCAACCTGGCGCACGGCTTTGCCGCCTGTGGCGAGACCGACAAGAATCGTCTCAAGCTGATGAACTCGGCCAACCTGGGCATTATTTCGTCATATAACGACATGTTGTCCGCCCACCAGCCGTTCGAGGACTATCCGCGCATCATCAAGGAAGCCGTCCAGGCGATGGGCTCCACCGCCCAGTTCGCCGGCGGCGTGCCCGCGATGTGCGATGGCGTGACCCAGGGTCAGCCGGGCATGGAGCTGTCGCTGTTCTCCCGCGACCTGATCGCCATGGCCGCTGCTGTCGGCCTGTCGCACAACATGTTCGATGGCGCCCTGTTCCTCGGCGTGTGCGACAAGATCGTCCCGGGCCTGTTCATCGCCGCCGCACGCTTCGGCCACCTGCCGACACTGTTCGTGCCGGCCGGCCCGATGCCCTCCGGCCTGCCCAACAACGAGAAGGCGCGTGTCCGCCAGCTGTTCGCCGAAGGCAAGGTCGGCCGCGATGCGCTGCTGGAAGCCGAGTCCGCGTCCTACCACAGCCCGGGCACCTGCACCTTCTATGGCACCGCCAACTCCAACCAGCTGATGGTCGAGCTGATGGGCCTGCACCTGCCGGGCGCGTCCTTCGTCAATCCGGGCACGCCGCTGCGCGAAGCCCTGACGCGTCACGCCGCCGAGCAGACCATCCGCAACAGCGAAGTCGGCGGCGACTACCGTCCCTTCTATCGCCAGATCGATGCCCGCGCCATCGTCAATGCCATGGTCGGCCTGCTGGCTTCCGGCGGCTCCACCAACCACACCCTGCACCTGGTCGCGATGGCCGGCGCTGCGGGCGTGACCATCACCTGGGATGACTTCACCGAGCTTTCCGCGGTGGTGCCGAGCCTGACGCGCATCTATCCGAACGGCCAGGCCGACATCAATCACTTCCAGGCGGCCGGCGGCATGAGCTTCCTGATCCGTGAACTGCTCAAGGCGGGCCTGCTCCACGACATCCCCACCCAGGATGGTGGCACCCTGGCCGGCTATGTCCGCGAGCCCTTCCTCGAGAACGGCAAGCTGGTCTGGAAGGACGGTCCTACCGACAGCCTCGACGAAGATGTGCTGCGTCCGGTGGCCAACCCGTTCGCCCCGACAGGCGGCCTGACCGTGCTGGACGGCAACCTCGGCCGCGGCGTGATCAAGGTCTCTGCCGTCAAGGAAGAGCATCGTCTCGTCGAGGCGCCGGTGAAGCTGTTCAGTGACCAGGATGAGATGAAGGCCGCCTTCGAAGCCGGTGAGCTGGAGCAGGACATGGTCGCCGTGGTGCGCTACCAGGGCCCGCGTGCCAACGGCATGCCGGAACTGCACAAGCTGACGCCCTACCTCGGCATCCTGCAGGACCGCGGCTTCAAGGTCGCACTGGTGACGGATGGCCGCATGTCTGGCGCCTCGGGCAAGGTCCCGGCCGCCATTCACATGACGCCTGAAGCGCTCGACGGCGGGCCGCTGGCACGCCTGCGCGAAGGTGACGTGGTCCGCCTGGATGCCAATGCCGGCACCCTCACAGCGCTGGTCGATGAAGCCGAATGGGCCGAGCGCGAGGCCGAGACCATCACTCGCGACAGCTATCATCACGGCCTGGGCCGCGAGCTGTTCTCCGGCATGCGTTCACTGGTCGGCGGTGCCGAGGAAGGCGCTTCCAGTTTTGCAGGCTACGGCGACCTGCCGGGCAGCGGCCACGACCTGATGTGATGGGCACACCCTGTCACTCTCCTGAGGCACTGACGCAAAGGAAGGATGCCGGACGATGACCCGCGACACCTCCCATCGCCTTGCTCTGGTAGGCGATATCGGTGGCACCAATGCCCGGCTGGCACTCGTCCAGCCGGGCAGCCACACCCTGCAGCACATCCAGACGCTCGCCTGCGCCGAGCATGCCGGACTCGAGGAGGCCATCCAGGCCTACTATCGGATGCTGGGCCTGTCAGAGGCCGAGCAACCCGTCGAGGCCTGCCTGGCCTTCGCCTGCCCCGTGCATGATGAACGCGTCAGCATGACCAACAATCACTGGACGTTTCTCAAGCGCGAGGTGCGCGAATCATTGAGGCTTGAGCGCTTCAAGTGCCTGAATGATTTCACCGCCATGGCGCTGGGCGTGCCCCACATCGAGGCCAGCGAACGTCTGGCCATCGGTGAGGAGCTCACCGAAGGTAGTGGCGATGCGGCCTCGCCACGCCTGGTGATCGGCCCCGGCACCGGCCTGGGTGTCGCGGGTCTGGTGCGCGGCACGCACAACTGGATTCCTCTCGCGACCGAAGGGGGGCATGCAAGCTTCGCCCCCACCGACGAGATCGAGGATGGCCTGCTCGGCATCTTCCGCCGTCGCCATGGTCGCGTCTCGGTGGAGCGCCTGCTGTGTGGCCAGGGCATGCTCGAGATCTATCAGGCCCTGGGCGAGCTTCGCGGCCTGCCGACTCCCCTCGACAGTGCGGCCAGCGTCAGCCAGGCAGCGCATGAGCACCTGCATCACGATGAACCGCAGAATGCCCTCGCCTTTGATGCCGTGATGCGCTTCATGAAGATTCTTGGCGCGGTCGCCGGCGATGCAGCACTCACGCTGGGGGCGCGCGGCGGGGTCTATCTGTGTGGTGGCGTGCTGCCGCGCAACCTGGATCTGCTGATACGCAGCGATTTCCGCCACGCCTTCACCGACAAGAATCGTCTGAGCCGTTACAATGCCGCGATACCCACCTGGGTGGTGACCGCGCCGTGGACCGGCCTGCTGGGCGCCGCCGAGGCTCTGCACAATGAAGAGGTGGCATGATGCATCGCAACCTCCTGAACCATCGAGGTAGCTCGAGATGATCCCCGAAAGTCTGCGCGCACTGATCGCCGACACCGCTGGCCAACGCACTGTCGAATGGCAGGGCCGCTCGCTGTTGATCCTCAACCAGGAGTGGGGCGAGCTGGTGGTCTGCCACCAGGGGGCTCAGGTGCTGCACTATCAGCCGACGGGCGACTCTCCCTGGCTGTGGGTGACGGAAACGCCCGCCGCCCTGCCGGGCAGCATTCGCGGCGGCATTCCGCTGTGCTGGCCCTGGTTCGCGGATGAGTTCCCCGAGGGCGAAAGCGAACTGCACGGCCCCGCTCGCAAGGCCGACTGGCGCATCGATGCGGTGGACGAGGAAGAGGAAGGCGTCGAGATCCATGCCTCACCGGTCTCAGCGCTGCATGCCGCCCTCTCTCCGCGCGTGGTGATCTTTGCCAGCCGCCGCTTCCTCAAGGTCGAGCTGATCACGGAAAACCGTGGCGAGGCTCCGATCAAGATGACCGGCGCGCTGCATACCTACTTCGCAGTGGCGAATGCCTTCGAGTGTCGCGTCACTGGTCTGGCCGGCGCCAGCTACCTGGACAAGAGCCAGGACTTCTCGCGCTTCGACCAGCAGGGCGAACTGGGCGTGCGCGGCCCGCTGGACCGCATCTACCAGACCAGCCAGGTTCAGGTGCTCGAGGACGGCAAGCGTCAGCTGCGCATCGCCAAGCAGGGCTCTGACTCCACGGTGGTCTGGCATCCCGGTGACGCGCCGCCGGCCGACACCAGCGTCGAGAATGCGCGCAGCTTCCTGTGTGTCGAGACCGCCTGCACGCGACTCGATCCGGTCTGGCTGCCGCCGGGCGCTCAGCATCTGCTGGCTCAGCACATCTCACCGCTGAGCGGTGATGAGGCAAGCGGCGAGTGAATGACAGCCGGCCACGCGACTCACGGCGTGGCCGGCACCTTGCGCACCTTGTCGGCCAACCGAGAGCTCTCGGCGCCTGAATCGTGTCATCCACACGACTCCCGACTGACAGTGACTTTCGCCTCGCCTGCAAGCGTGCGTCGGGCCGCCACAGAATGCGACCCGCCCCGATGAACTTCAACAACCCATACGATGGACACTTCCATGCTGCAATTGACCCGTAGTGTTTCCTGGCAGGCGCTGACCCGGCTGGGCGAGGTGACCCGCAACGACCGCATCCGCGATTACTTCGCGGCGGATCCCAAGCGCTTCGAGAAGATGAGCCTGCGCGTCGGCGGCCTGTTTCTCGACTACTCCAAGCACCACATCTCCGATGAGGTGATGGAGGCGCTGGTCGAACTGGCTGAGCACTCTGCACTCGTTCAACGTCGCGCGCAGATGTTCTCCGGCGACATCATCAACGTCACCGAGAATCGCCCGGTGCTGCACACCGCACTGCGCAGCCAGACCAACACGCCGGTCATCGTCGATGGCAAGGACGTGATGCCGGAAATCCACAAGACGCGCGAGCAGATCCGCGCCTTCTCGGAAGCCGTGCGCAGCGGTGAGTGGAAAGGCTTCGACGGCCAGCGGATTCGCGACGTGGTCAACATCGGCATCGGCGGCTCTGATCTGGGCCCCAACATGGCCTGCCGTGCGTTGCTCAAGCATCGCCACCCGGAAATCAATTTCCACTTCGTCTCCAACGTCGATGGCAACCACATCCAGAAGGTGCTCAAGCGCCTGGATCCTGCCACCACGCTGTTCATCGTCTCCACCAAGACCTTCTCCACCCAGGAAACCCTGCTCAACGCCAAGACGGCGCGCCGCTGGTTCCTGGAGCACGCCGGTCAGGATGCCGACGTCGGTGCCCACTTCGTCGCGGCTTCCACCAACCGCAAGGCGGCCAAGGAATTCGGCATTCGCGAAGAGAACGTCTTCGAATTCTGGGCCTGGGTTGGCGGTCGCTACTCCATGTGGTCTTCCATCGGCCTGCCCATCGCCCTGTCCATCGGCTATGAAGGCTTCATGGAGCTGCTGGAAGGCGCCCATGAGATGGACCAGCACTTCATCAATGCGCCGATGGCCGAGAACATGCCGGTCCTGATGGCGCTGATCGGCATCTGGTACATCAACTTCATGGGCGCCGAGACCCAAGCCATCGTGCCTTACGACCAGGCCCTGCATCAGCTGCCCGCCTTCCTGCAGCAGCTGGACATGGAATCCAACGGCAAGTCGGTCGACATCTTCGGCCGTCCGGTGGACTACAAGACCGGCCCGATCGTGTGGGGCGAGACCGGCTCCAACGGCCAGCATGCCTTCTTCCAGCTGCTGCACCAGGGCACGCGCTACGTGCCCATCGACTTCATCGCCTCGCTGAAGCCGGAGCCGGGTACCGAAGAGCACCACTTCGCGCTGATCACCAACATGCTGGCGCAGGCCAACGCCTTCATGGAAGGCAGCCAGGATGGCAGCAACCTCGATCCGCACTACAATTGCCCGGGCAACCGCCCGTCGAGCACCCTGCTGCTGGATGAGATGACCCCGCGCAACCTCGGCGCACTGATCGCCCTCTACGAGCACAAGGTCTTCGTGCAGGGCGTGATCTGGAACATCAACTCCTTCGACCAGTGGGGCGTGCAGCTCGGCAAGCGCATCGCCGGGGAAATCAGCGCGCGTATCGATACCGACGTGAAGGCCTTCGATCCGTCCACCCAGGGCCTGCTGGCGCTGGTCCGCGAGCACTTCCCTGCCGGTGGCGCCACCCAGGCGGATGACAGCAACGACAAGCCGGGCAAGAAAGCCAAAGGCTCCACGACGACCACTCGCAAGGAAACCTCCTCCTGATGACTCCGGTAATCGCGTTCGGCGAAGCGCTCGTCGACATGCTCTCCAACAAGCTCGGCGGCCAGGCCGTCGAGCAGGAAACCTTCACGCCCTACGCGGGCGGCGCACCGGCCAACGTCGCGGTGGCCTGTGCCCGTCTCGGCCTGCCGAGTCACTTCGTCGGCATGCTGGGTCAGGACAGCTTCGGTGACTTCCTGCACGACGAACTGAGCGCTCATGGCGTGCAGATGGATCACGTCAAGCGCACCAGCCATGCGCGCACCGCACTCGCCTTCGTGTCTCGCGATGAAGAGGGTGAACGCCGCTTCGACTTCTATCGTCCGCCGGCCGCTGACCTGCTGTTCCGTCCGGAGCACGCCGGGCCTGAGCTGTTCGCGACCCCCGCCATCTTCCACCTGTGCAGCAACAGCCTGACCGACGCCGGCATCGCGGACACCAGCTTCGTGCTGGCGTCACGCGCACGTGCTGCAGGCTCTCTGGTCAGCGTGGATGCCAATCTGCGTCACAACCTGTGGCCAAACCAGCAGGTCGATGTGACCCTGGTCACGCGCCTGCTGGACAACGCCGATATCCTCAAGCTGTCCCAGGAAGAGGTCGAGGCACTGACCGGCAGTCAGCCGCAGACCGACTGGCTCGAAGCGCGCCTGAAAGCCGGTGTGCGCCTGATCGTGCTCACCGATGGCCCGGGCGTGATCCGTGCCCTGGTGCGCAAGCAGAGCGGCGACATCGAGACCGTCAGCATCACGCCGCCCACCGTCAAGGCGGTCGATACCACGGCCGGTGGCGACGCCTTCATCGGCGGCTTCCTGTCAGCCCTCAGCGAAGCCGGCATCAATGCCGACAACCTGAGCGACTGGTGCGAAGACGAGAGTCATCTCAACGCCGCACTGGAGCGTGCTGCAGCCTGCGGTGCCTTCGCCGTGACTCGCCCGGGCGCCTATGCCGCACTGCCCAAGCGTGAAGATCTCGACGCCATGAAATGATGGCCGGATAATTGCGCTGACAGGTTATCCGCCAGCGCCATCATTTCCCTGAGAGGCGCATGATAAAAGCCCCTTTGATCATCAGATCAAAGGGGCTTTTTTCGTGACCATGACGCTAATGCTTGCGCATTGGCTACCCTCCCTTCATCGGACAGGGAGTCAGTCATCACAGAAGAGACAGACGTAAAAAAGCCGGCCCTGAGGGACCGGCTTTCGTTAGCTTGCTAGACGATTGAAGACGTCTTAGAAGCCGTAGTAGATGCCGACTGCAGCGCCGTCACTAGCATCGCCAGAACGATCGTACTGGGCGTATTCAATGTAGGTGTACATCGCGGAAGAGATGTTGTAAGTCACACCCAGGTTGAATTCGTTGAAGCTGTCGTCGCCACCGTTTTCAGTAGCCACGGTGGAAGCGTCTTCAGCGTCGACATACTGGTAGCCGCCGTAGACGTCGCCCATGCCGTAGCCGTAACGCGCGCCGATACCGTAGTAGTCGACGTCGGTGTCATCTTCTTCACCCGCGAAACGCTCAGCCTTGACGGCGATACGCAGGGCATCGACGGTGTACTGACCGGTGATACCGTACTGGTCACCGATGTCGCTGCCGTTGGTGGCTTCGAACTGGTCCAGGTTGTCATACACAGCGGCGAGGGAGAAACCGCCGACGGTGTACTTGGCACCAGCGAAGAAGGACGCCTGATTGGAATCGGTGATGTTCTCGTCTTCGCCATCGCCTTCGAAGTTGGAACCGACGGCGAACTGCATGCCGCCCATGACCGGAGACATGTACTGCAGCTTGTTGCCTTCACGAGTCTGGCTGTCGCCAGTGATCTGGGAGCTGGAGTCAGTCAGGTCGAAGTATTCGTTGTTGGAGATCGGATCCTGGATCCAGTCATCCATCAGCTGATCCCAGGAACCGATACGCGCGTCACCGAAGGAGCCCTTGGCACCGACGTAGGACTGGTCGCCATCGTTCAGGCCGTTGCCGCCGCCCTTGGATTCGTCAGCGTCGTATTCCCACTCAGCCTTGAAGTAACCAACGATATCGTCGTTGATCTTGTGCTCGCCCTTGGCACCGAAGGTAGAACCGTTGTCACCCAGTTCGCTTTCCGGATCACCGCCGAGCTGGTCGACATAAGTGTATGCCAGCTGCACGTTACCGTAGATGTCCAGCTTGGTACCGTCCTGGTTGTAGACAGTAGCAGCGGAAGCAGAAGTAGCAGCCAGGGCAGCAGCGCCGGCGATGGCAGTAGCCAGAAGTGTCTTTTTCATCGCGATAGTTCCTTAACTAGCGTTAACTGTTCGATCGTGTCTGCCGATGGCAGTGACCAAGGTTCCGGGCGCTTGATGACGCCTCTAAAACTCTGTGGCCTAGTTATTATCCAATGCTCGCAGGGAAACCATATACCGGGCTTTCAGGATGTGCAACAGAAAAAAACACTGTTTTCGATCACCACTCCTGAACCTATCCATCGGTCGGTTGTCTGGCGTGAGCATACTCTAGGGCTCAAGAATGAAGGATTCATGACAACCATGCGTCTTGACGCGGATTCCTGCATCACCGAGCGCATCGCTGAGCGTTAATCCCGGATTCATTGTGGAAAAACCTCGCTTGCGACAAAAGTCGCAGAACAAATACCCGTCAACTGCTGTGCTTGTCTGATGCCAAGTTGTGGTTTCCTCTCAGCTTTATCTTCATGAAAGGCACCGTCCCTGTGCCAATGATTCATTCATGAGTCTGCTATCAATATCGGTCATCAAACTCAATCATCAAATCCAGTCAACAAGCCCAGTCGCCCTCCCTGTCATCAAGCTCTGTCATCAAGCTCTGTCATCAATCAATCTTTCCATCGCACCTTGTCAGCAGGCAGTGATCCTCAACTGCTCAACCAGTTGGGCAGGAACAGCGAGATAGCCGGCACATAGGTGATCAACACCAGGAACAGCAGCAACAGCGACAACCACGGCAATGCTGCCCGAATGACCCAGGTCATCGGCTTGCCGGTGATCCCCGCCGTCACGAAGAGGTTCAGCCCTACGGGGGGTGTCAGCATGCCGATCTCCATGTTGACCACCATGATGATGCCGAGATGGATCGGGTCGATCCCCAGCTGCGTCGCGATGGGGAACAGGATTGGCGCCATGATCAGCAGAATGGCCGAGGGCTCCATGAAGTTGCCCGCCGCCAGCAGCAGCAGATTCATCACGATCAGGAAGCCCCACGCCGGCAGCCCCCAGCCGATGATGGTTTCGGCGATGGTGTGCGGAATGCGCTCCGTGGTCAGTACATGCGCGAACAGCATCGCGTTGGCGATGATGAACAACAGCATCATCGAGACGCGCGCGCCATCCAGTACCACCTTCTTGACCTCCTGATCGGTGAAGGACCCCAGAAGCCCGGCAGGCACCTGCCACAGCGCGCGCAACCCCGCACTCCCCCAGGCTTCGTTGCCCTTGCGCCACGGCACGTTCTTCAACGGCCCCATGTCGCGATAGCCCACCACGGCGATGAACCAGGCATACACCGTGGCCACGGCCGCGGCTTCGGTGGGACTGGCCACGCCGCCATAGATCGAGCCCAGCACGATGAAGATCAACATCAGACCGCCCATGGCGATCAGGCCAGAGCGCGCAAGCACCCGTACGCCGGGGAAAGGCTGAGCCGGCAACTTCTTGATCCGCGCCGCGATATAGATGGCGACCATCAAAATACCGCCCATCAGGAGGCCCGGAATCAGACCTGCCATGAACATCTTGGCCGCCGAGACTTCCGTGGCGGCGGAATACACCAGCATCACGATGGACGGCGGAATCAGGATGCCCAGTGTCCCGGCATTGGTGATCACGCCCGCCGCGAAGGACTCGGTATAGCCCTGGCGCACCATGCCCGCGATCACGATGGAGCCGATCGCCGCCACCGTGGCCGGAGAAGAGCCGGACACGGCGGCAAACAGCATGCATGCCAATACGGAGGCCATCGCCAGTCCACCGCGCACGTGGCCGATGGCATCGGTGGCGAAGGTGATCAGGCGACGTGCCACGCCACCGGTCGAGAGAAAGGTGCTGGAGAGAATGAAGAACGGGATCGCCAGCAGGGTGTAGTGATGCGACAGGGCTTCGAACAGCTTGATCGCCACCGACCCCAGTGAGTCACTGGAAAACAGCAGGATCGTGGTGACACTCGAGAAGCCCAGCGCAAAGGCGATCGGCATGCCGAGAAAGATGCCGCCGAACAGCAGCGCAAACAGAGTGGCTATGGTCATCGTGGTGTTCCCTGATCACTGTCACGGCCAGCATCGCCGTTGTCTTGGCCATCCGGCGCGTCCGACTGCACCAGATGCATGCTGTCCTCGCCTTCGTCATGAAAGCCGAAGCCACTGGCATCGCCACGAATCACCTTCCAGCCCAGTACAGCAAAGCGCAGCATCAGCAGCAACATGGCAATGGGCAGAATGGTGAGGGCGTACCACTTGGGAATCGCGATGTCCTCAAGCTCGATGCCGATCATCTTCATCAGCGAGAGATATTCATAACTGCCGACCAGCAGCATCACGCAGTACGCCATGCAGATCGCCAGCGCCAGCAAGGTCGCCACGCGCTGCCAGAGCATCGGCAGCATCTTGACCACGACATCCACGCCGATGTGCGCGCCCTGCTTGACGCCCCAGGACACGCCGATCAGCACGAACCAGCCCGCCAGATACAGCGTGGCCTCCTGTGACCAGCTGATGCCGGTATTGAAGACGAAGCGCAACACCACCTCGACGAAGACCAGCAGCACCATCGCTACCAGCAGCAGCGAGAACAGCGTCTCTTCCGCCTTGTGAAGCCATCGTAGTGCCATGGCAAAAATCCTCATGTCGCTCAAGGACACTTGCCCCACGCGAGATCGCCGATGTCCTGGCGCTCAAGATGGGGCAAGTGATGGATGGCCTGATGGCTTACTGGTTAGCAGCTTCCGCGGCGTCGACGATGTCCTGACCGATGTCGTCGGCAAACTCGCCCCATACCGGCTTCATGGCGTCGACCCACTGCTGACGCTGGGCATCGTCGAGCGTGATGATCTCGCTCTGGCCTGAATCGAGGATGGCCTGCTTGGCCTCCATGTTCTTGGCTTCGGAGAGCTGGTTGCCGTAGACGATGGCCTCATCGAGCGCCGACTTGACCTCACCACGCACGTCATCCGGCAGGCCATTCCAGAAGCGCGCCGAAGACACCACCATATAATCCAGCACGCCGTGGTTGGATTCGGTGATGTACGGCTGCACCTCGAAGAACTTCTGGGAGTAGATGTTGGAGTAGGTATTCTCCTGACCGTCGATGGCCTTGGTCTGCAGCAGGATGAAGACCTCGGAGAACGGCTTCTTCAGCGAGACGGCATCCACCGCGTCAAACTGGGCCTCGAGCACATCGGAGGTCATGATGCGGAATTTCTTGCCGTCGGCATCCCCCGGTGTCTTGAGCGGCGATGACGCGGACAGCTGCTTCATGCCGTTATGCAGATAACCGAGCCCCACCAACCCCTTGGATTCCAGCGACGTCAGCAATGACTGGCCCGTCTCGCTGCTCTGGAAGCGTTCGACAGCGCCCATGTCCTTGAACAGGAAGGGCAGATCGAAGACCTGCAGCTGATCGGTATATTTCTGGAACTTGGACAATGACGGTGCCGCCAGCTGCACATCGCCCAGCAGCATGGCTTCCAGCACCTTGTCGTCCCCGTACAGCTGCGAACTGGGGTAGAGCTCGACTTCCACCTTGTCGCCCAGTCGCTCCTCCACCAGTTGCTGGAATTTCTTGCCCATCTGGCCCTTGGGGGTATTTTCCGCCACCACATGGGAAAACTTGATGGTGATCGGGTCGGCCATGGCCGTCGCTGAGGCAAACAGGATGGCAGCACTCAGGGCGGTCAGGGCTGGCTTGATAAGGCGCATGGCGAATCCTCTTGAATTGCGGATATTGTTGGTCTTGTAGGGCATTCGATATCCCGTCTGCGCGGCTCCGACACGAAGCCGCGCAGAGGTGCGGCGCGAGCAGGGATAGCCGAGACCCTGCGAGCATTGCGCCACAGCCGCCAGATAGACGAGACAATCCTGACAATTCAATAAGTTGAAGACGCACAGTTCGCATACAACTCGCGCACAAGTGAGCCGAATTCCGCGGGCCGCCGGCGATCTGTGAGGAGTTGTGCGGATTTCCGCCCACCAACGACAAGGCCCCTGTGCGGGAATCCGCACAGGGGCCTTGTCTGTTAGCACCGATCATTGTCGATCGAGCGTCTTCACCAGCTGTCACATCACCTGCCAACACATTCTCAGGAACGGTTCTCAGGGACGGTTCTCGAGGACTGTGTTCAGGGGCGGTGCTTGGTCATCAGCTCGCTGAGCTTGTGGCTGATACGCTGATCGGTCGCCTGCTCTTCCCGCGCCTTCTGTTGACGCGTCAGCTCATCGAGCTGCTGACGGGCATGGCGTGCCTCATCTTCCGTCACGGCACCCACCGACTGACCCGAGAGGTCCACGCGCTGCGTGCCCGCCCGTACCGCCTTCAGATACCGCGGCAGATGGACATAACCCGCCAGCGCGCGTCGCACCAGCTTGTCATCCCAGGGCTCGTTTTCCAGCAGCTCGATATGGATGCCGATCTTCAGCGGCCGGGTGTGGCCCTTGAAGAAGGTATCCGGATAGCGCTTGTACCACTGCTTGAGCAGCGCATGGGGAGAAGGCGCCGACTCAGGCTGAGAAGCCTGCTGTGCTTGCGGGGCCTCGCCCTGCTCAGCCTCGTTCTGCTGCTGCGCTTCCTGCTCCTGCGGTACCTGAGCTTGCGGCGTCTGGGCTTGCGACGCCTGAGCCTCGGACGAATCAGCAGCCGTCGTTGTCTGCGCGGCAGCTGCCGGCTGACTCACGTTCAGGCGCTCTGAGGCCAGGCGTTCTGCCTGCGCCTCCTGCTGCGCTGCCAGACCCGACTCCGCATTCGTGGAGAATTGCGGTGCAGAAGCCTGCTCAGCCTGCTCAGCCAGTTCGCGCAATTGCGCATCTCGCGCCAGCAACGCCTCATTCACCGCGCTTAACTGCGCCTGCTGCTCCTGCAGTGTCTGGCGCGCCGCCGCGAGTTGCTCAGCGAGCTGCTCACGCTCATGACGCTCCGCGGCCAGTGCACGCTCGGCTTCTGCCAGGGCATGCTGATACGCATCGGCATCTGCCGTGGCTGCAGACGCCGCCTGCTGCTCCAGCTGGGCCAGCGCATCGCGCAGGCGGGCATTTTCCGACTCCAGGGCCGCACGGGCCTGGCGCTCTGTGTCACGCTGCTGTCGCTGTGTGTCGGCTTCATGTTCAAGCGCAGAATACAGCGCTTCGAGGCGATCCATCGTCAAGGCCTGAGCCTCCCTTGCACGCTATGGGCAGTTCCGTTTGGCACCAGTCTGTGTCAGTACCTGCTGACTGTAAAGGTCACGCCGGCCAGCCAGTGGCTCAGACGTCGCGGCGCTCGAAGCGCACGAAGTCATAGGCCGGCAGACCCTCACCACTCTCCCCCGGGACGCGCTGCGCTTCCTGCCAGCTCGCATCCAGCGCCGGGAAATGGGCATCGCCCTCGATCTCGACCGCAACCTCGGTGAGATAGAGGCGCGTCGCCACCGGCAGCGCCTGGGCGTAGATCTGACCGCCACCGATCACCATGATCTCGTCCACGCCCTCGATCATCGCGTGGTGGTCCGCCATGCTTAGCGCGGCGGCCAGGTCACTGCAGACCCGCACGCCATCGTGACTGAACTCGCTGTCACGCGTGACCACGATGTTGAGGCGGTTGGGCAGCGGCCTGCCGATGGAGGCGAAGGTCTTGCGTCCCATGATCACCGGCTTGCCCTGGGTGACATGCTTGAAGAACTTCAGGTCTTCCGGCAGGTACCACGGCAACTGATTGTCGACGCCGATCACGCGGTTGACCGACATGGCAGCAATCATCGCGACGGGCACGACGGTGTCAGCCGCCGCCGTCAGCGGGGAGAATTCATTATCGCTCATACAGCCACCTGCGCCTTGATATGCGGATGGGATTCATAGCCTTCGATGGCAATGTCATCGAAGGTGAAGTCGAACAGATCCGTGACTTCCGGATTCAACACCAGCTGCGGCAGCGCCAACGGCTCACGCGTCAACTGCTCACGCGCCTGCTCGAGATGATTGCTGTAAAGGTGGGCATCGCCGAGGGTGTGGATGAACTCGCCCGGCTTGAGGCCACACACCTGCGCGACCATCTGGGTCAGCAGCGCATAGCTTGCGATGTTGAACGGCACGCCGAGGAAGATGTCCGCGCTGCGCTGATAGAGCTGGCAGGACAGGCGACCATCGGCGACGTAGAACTGGAACAGTGCATGACAGGGCGGCAGCGCCATCTCGTCCACCAGCGCCGGGTTCCAGGCCGAGACCATCAGGCGGCGCGAATCCGGGTTGGTCTTGATCTGCTCGATCAGCTGGCTGATCTGGTCGACGGAACCGCCTTGCGGGTTCGGCCAGCTGCGCCACTGGTAACCGTATACCGGCCCGAGGTCGCCATTCTCATCGGCCCACTCGTCCCAGATACGCACGCCGTTTTCCTTCAGGTAAGCGATGTTGGTATCGCCCTTCAGGAACCACAGCAGCTCGTGGATGATCGAGCGCAGGTGCAGCTTCTTGGTCGTGACCAGCGGAAAGCCTTCGGCCAGATCAAAGCGCATCTGGTGGCCGAAGACACTCAGGGTGCCGGTGCCGGTGCGATCGCCCTTTTGTGTGCCGTTTTCCAGCACATGGCGCATCAGATCTAGATAGGGTTGCATGGTGGCGAGTCCGTACGGCGTGTCAGAGGCTGGCGCGGCGAGCGGAGCCGTGGATCGCCCTGCACCAGCCTCTTCATGAATTCGAATCGTTCACTTGACGATATTTGACGCTGCCAGATACGCAAGAACGCGGCCCGATGGCCGCGTTCTTGCGTATCTGGCAGGGGGTGAGTTTACACCGAATGCCCCCTGTATTCACGCCTGCATTGCCCCTCAGGAGGCGCGAGGCACCGGCGGCTGCGCCACTTCCTGACCGCGCGACCAGGCCATCAACAGCAGCCCGAACAGCACCATCGGCAGCGACAGCAGCTGGCCCATGGTCAGCCAGTCGAAGGCGATGAAGCCGAGCTGGGAGTCCGGCTGACGGAAGAATTCGGTGATGAACCGGAAGCAGCCGTAGCAGAGCAGGAACAGACCGGAGATCAAGCCCTTCTGACGCGGTTCACGCGAGACGAACCACAGGATGGCGAACAGCGCGACGCCTTCCAGTGCAAACTGATAGAGCTGCGAGGGATGACGCGGTTCCGGCCCGTAGAGCGGATAGACCATGCCCCAGGAGACATCGGTGATGCGCCCCGGCAGCTCCTGATTGATGAAGTTGCCCAGCCGCCCTGCGCCGAGACCGATCGGCACCATCGGCGCGATGAAATCGGTCAGCTGGAAGAAGGTCAGCTGATGGCGACGCGCGAACATCAGCATCGCGATCAACACGCCTAGCAGACCGCCATGGAAGCTCATGCCGCCATCCCAGACCTTGAAGATCCACACAGGGTCCACCAGCAGCTTGTCGAAGCCATAGAAGAGCGCGTACCCCAGGCGGCCACCCAGCACCACGCCCAGGGCGCCGAAGAAGATCAGGTCGCCTACCGCGTCCTGACTCAGGCCGACGCGTGCGCGACGTGCTCGTGCCAGCCCCCAGGCCGCCGCGAAACCGATCACGTACATCAACCCGTACCAATGAATCTTGAAGGGCCCCAGCGCCAGCGCCACGGGGTCGATCTCAGGATATTGCAACATGTGAAAACCTTGAATGAGGAAGTCGGGCTCTACCAACGTACTGGGCGATGCAGTCATCGCCTCTCAGGCGGGCAGAGCATAACAGTCAAAGCATGAACACGACCTGCCTGAAGCAGCGCATTCCCGCTCACGCCAGCAGAAACCGCAGTCCGACGATGACCAGAATCAGCGCGAACAGGCGCTTGAGCAGCAGAGCCGGCAAGGCATGCGCCAGCCGCGCCCCGAGGCGCGCAAACGGCACGGACGCCAGCACGATGCCCAGCCACGCCACCCAATGGACATAGCCGATGGCGTGCTCCGGCAGATTGGGGGCATGCCAACCGACCACGATGTTGGTCAGTGCGGCGGTCAGCGCGATGGGAAAGCCTGCCGCGGCGGCGGTCCCCACCGCTTCTGTCATGCGCGCCTGCCAGCTGGAAAGCATCGGCACCATCACCGTGCCGCCACCGATGCCGAACAGCGAGGAAATCACGCCGACGGTACTGCCACCCACGAACTGACCGACCCGACCGGGCGCCTGGGCCATCTGGCCCACCTTGAGATCCAGCCCGAGCTTGGCCGCCACCAGCAGCACGAAGACGCCGAAGGCCAGCTTGAGCGTCTCACCGCTCAACTCACTGGCCAGCACCACGCCCAGCCCGGTGCCGACCACCAGCCCCGGCAACAGGCGTTTGAGCCAATCGAGGCGCACCGCACCGCGCTCATGATGTGCCCGCGCCGACGACAGCGAGGTCACCACGATAGTGGCCAGCGAGGTGCCGATCGCCAGGTGCATCAATACCTCCGGCGCGACCCCTTGCAGCACGAAGGCCGCGGCCAGTACCGGCACGATGACGAGCCCTCCGCCGATCCCGAACAACCCCGCAATCATGCCGGCGACTGCGCCCAGCAAGGGATACCACCACCACATACCCGACTCCTTTCATGCTGCATTGGGGTGACTGTCCGCCGAGAGTGGCCCGGGCCTCTCAGCGCCATGACCGTCAGCCGTCTGTTGATGCTGGACCTTCGCCGCTGCCGGACGCGCGTGGCGTCAGCGTCACGTCAGGCAGCCACATGCTGACCTTGTCGATCAGCGCCTGAGGCCGGTAGGGCTTGCCCAGATAATCATCCAGCCCGGCAGCGAAGAAGCGCTCGCGATCGGCTTCACTGGCATTGGCGGTCAGCGCGATGATGACACTGCGCCGCTCACTGCCGGCGGCGGCTTCCTGCTCGCGCCAGCGCTGGCTGACACTGACGCCATCCATGCCGGGCATGAAGATATCCATGAACACCAGCGCGTAGAAATGCTGTCCACGAGCGGCCAGCGCCTCTTCGCCGCTGCTGGCGGTATCGACCAACAACCCCTGACGACCGAGCACCGTGCGCGCCAGCATCGCATTCACCGGCCCGTCATCGACCACCAGGATGCGGGTTTCGGTCGGCTTGCCCGGCCATGTCATCGGCAGCAGGATTTCCAGCGCCTGCTCGTCGTCCAGGTTGATCTGTCGATAGCTGCCGCCCAGCTCGTCGATCAAGCGCCGCGCCATGACAAGGCTCGAGGGCGATTGATGACCGATATCGAGGCCGACATGTCCACGCAGCTCGAGCCGCAGACAGCAACAGCCAGCGCCCTCGTCGTCGGAACCCTCTGCAGAGAACGCTGCATCGCGACAGGCCGGCAGCTCACAGGCTTGCTGCAGCTCAAGCAGCAGAGATTGATGACTGGCGCTTTCGTGACGCACGCAGCCTTCCGCCAGATGCTCGAACAGCTGCGCGAGGCGGCGCACATCACCGCGCAAGGCCTCCGGCATCGGCCCCAGCTGCCACTCGAAGGGGCAGCCGACATCATGATGGCGCTGCTGCATGTCCTCGAGCAGCGCCCCCAGCGTCTCGGTCGGCGAGAAGTCATTCTCTTCCAGCGGCGTCCGTACCACTTCCTCGCGCTCGGTCAGGGCATCCAGCAGTTGCGCCACGCTGTCGAGGCGGCCCTGCAGCAGGCTGAGCTCGGCATCCTCGATATGACGCTCACGCCTGAGCTGACCAAGCTTGCGCACCAGCCCTTGCAGCGGCGGCGTCAGCTCAGCGTGCAGCATGTCCAGATAATCACTCTTCAGACGCGCTTCTTCGCGGGCACGGTCACGCGCGACCAGTAACTGCTGGCTGGCCTGATCGTGCTCTGACTCATCGATCATCACGCCGAGCACCTGCGCCGGGTCATTGTTGAAGCGACACAGCTCGAGGCGCATGCGCCGCATGCGCCCCTCGGCGTCATGTACCCGGAGTTCACGACTGCTGGGCACGCTGGGGTTGGGCTCCAGCATCAGCAAGCTGCCCACCGACCGGCCCAGCGCCTCATGCAATACCAGTCCGAACAGCTTCTCGAAGGCCGGGTTGGCCATCGCCAACAGTCCATGGCGCATCACGAAGGCCGGCAGCGGCAAGGCATCCAGCTCATGGCCGCGACCACGACGCAGCAAGGCCACGGCCCCACGATGGCGACGCAGGATGTCATCCGCCGGATAGGCCTGCCGCCCCACCGGCGGGTACTCCTCCATCACCTCACCGTTCTCGATACGCTCGCTCTGGCGCGCCAACCACTCCAAGGGCTGCCCCAGGCGCTGGTCCATGCGCCTGAGCCGCCATTGCAAGATGAGCATGACGACGGCAAACACCAGCAGCAGCGCGCCACCACTGCCCAGCAACAGGGTCAGCAGCGGCACCTGACCGGGCACCTCGAGTCGCGTGCTGGACACCAGACGCCAACCAGTGACCGGCAAGCTGTCCCACACCACCACCTGATTCCCGTGCGGGTCGTCCAGCGTGGCACCGCGTAGGCTGGTATCCATCGCGCGGGCGATATCCGCGGGCAGCTCCCGGGAATGGCCGTCGCCGACATTGCTGCTGGCCGCCCAGACGTTCAGGTGGTCATCGACCAGCCAGAAGGCATCCGAGGGGGCATGCCCCGGCAGCAGCAGGCGCGCCTCCATCTGCGGCAGCGCGAGATCCAGCCCGACACGCGCCTTCTGGCCATTGCTGAGAGAGACCTCTGCCAGCGCCGTGATCTGCGGCAGACCGGCAGGCCCCGGATGCGGCGGTAGCCAGACCACGCGCGCCGCACCATTGTCGGTGTTCTCGGCAAGCTGACGCACGGTGCCCGGCAGCACGCCGGTATAGGGCATGAAATCGCTGCCCGGCGCGAAGGCATCCAGCACGTTGAACCAGGGATAGAGCATGACCATGCTGTTATCGAGACTCACGAACAGGCGTGAGATCAGGGGGTCCGACGAGTAGAGGTCCGACAGCAGCCACTGCATATGCATCAGTCGCCGCCCGGCGTCACGATCCTCATCGCTCAACGGCCCTGCGAATTCGCCGTAGAGTGCGGCCCCCCCACGCGATACCGGTCTGAACAGCTGGCCCTGCTCGGTGAGCGAGAACTGGTCCAGGCCATCGTCATAGGCGCTGCTCCCGTTGGCGCCGAAGTCGAGATGGCGCCGTGCATAGCGCGCCAGAATCTGCAGGCGACGCTGTTGGGTTTCCAGACGCTCGCTGACCAGCGCCGTGGCCAGCGCATGCTCCTGCCGGAGCTCCCCCAGCGCGCTATCGACGGCAGCATGCTGCGTGCTGTCCCAGACCACGGCGGCCCCGACCAGAAAGCTCAACGCCACCGCCAGCTCCGCCAGCAGCAGCGGGCCAGCCGTCAGCCGAATCATGCGCGCCCAGACCTTCTCCAGGCCACTGGCGGGATTCTGGGCATTCGAAGCCACCGCCGCAGCAGGCGGTGGCTCGACAGAGGAAGCACGGCGCGAGAACATGATCTGAAAGCATCCTGTAGGTGAGGCGTCGGCAAGCCCGACCGCTGACCAGCGCAAGCTGTCGAGACAAAGCAGCAGCATACGCAAGCCGCCGTCAGGCGTCATGCAGTGCCAGCGTGACAGAGGCGCTATTTTCTCCCGACCCCCTGATGGAGTGGCGACATGTGCCTGATGGCATTTGACTGGCAACCGGACTCGCCGCAGGGCGAATGCCTGTTACTGATCGGCAACCGGGATGAGTTTCACGCACGCGCCACCGCCGGGCTCTGCGTGTGGCCGGATGGTGTCCTGTGCGGCGGACGCGACCTGGTGGCCGGCGGCGGCTGGCTGGTCATGCACCCCGCCGGCAGCCTCGCCACGCTGACCAACGTGCGCCAGCTGGACCACCCTGCCCCGACGGCCAGCATCAGCCGTGGCCAGCTGGTCGCGGCCGCGGCGCGTCAGGCGCTGGGGCGATGCTCGCGCTGGCGCCTTGAAGACTGGTTGCGCGCACTGGTCGCGGGAGAGAGCGTGCCCGCGGCACTGGAGGGAGCGGACGCACAGAAGCTGTCTGCGCTGACGCTTGAGGCCGTGGACTGGTGCAACCTGCTGGTCTGCGATGGCAAGGCGTTGTGGCGCCTGCATCATGGCCCACAAGGGGCCGAGGTGAGCCGCCTCAGCGCGGGCATCCACAGCCTGAGCAATGGCCATCCCGAGACCGACTGGCCCAAGCAACGACGCCTGAGTGGCCGCCTGACAGCCCTCCTCGACCCGTCAGCCCGTGCCGGTCAGACAACCGCACGGCCATTGAGCGACGACGCGCTGCTCGACCTGCTCAAGGATGACTGGCGGCCCGCGCCGACTCAGCTACCGGCCACCGGACTCTCGCCCGAACGCGAAGCCCTGCTGTCCAGCCCGTTCATCGTCAGCGCCGAATATGGCACGCGGGCCTCGACCCTGGTGCGCTGGCAACGCCACCCGGCAAGGGATACGACTGATCCGTCCGGTGTGGTGCAGACCCTGACCCTGCTGGAGCGCCGCTTCAGCCCTGAGGGCCACATCATCGCCAGTCGCAGGGCCATGACCCGCTCACTCGCATCGGAGAGCGGCAAAAAAGGAGATATCGGCAGCTGGCGACTCAGCTAGCCGTCTCGCCGGCTTTCTGTGCCACAGGCGCGTTGTCGCGCGGCGGCAGCAGGTGGGCCAGATCCCAGGCCTGCAGGCGGTGGAGCAACAGGTCATGAACCTCATCGGCGGTGGGCTGACACAGCACCTCGCCCACCAGCCCCTGCGCCGCACTCAGTGACACCCGCCGAATGGCCGCACGCACGCGCGGCAGGCTCGGGGCATTCATCGACAGACTGTCAAAGCCCATGCCCAGCAGCAGCAAGGCCCCGGCGGGGTCGCCCGCCAGCTCACCGCAGACGCTCACCGGTATCTTGAGCGCACGCGACTCTTCCGCCAGACGCGCAAGGGCGCGCAACACCGCCGGATGGCAGGCATCGTAGAGACTCGCCACGCGCGGGTTGTTGCGGTCCACCGCCAGCAGATACTGGGTGAGATCGTTGGAGCCCACCGAGAAGAAGTCGACCCGGGTGGCGAGCGCTTCCAGCTGATAGAGCGCCGCCGGCACCTCGATCATCACGCCGACACTCGGTCGCGAGACGTTGATGCCCTCTTCGGCCAGCTCGACCAGCGCCCGATTGACCAGCGCCAGCGCCGCATCGACTTCCTCGATTCCCGAGATCATCGGCAGCATGATGCGCAGATTGTCCAGCCCTTCCGCGGCACGCAGCATGGCCCGCAGCTGCACCATCAGCACCTCGGGGTGATCGAGCGTCACCCGGATGCCCCGCCAGCCCAGGAAGGGATTGGCCTCGTTGATCGGGAAATAGGGCAGGTCCTTGTCGCCGCCGATATCCAGCGTGCGCATGGTGACCGGCAGCGGCGCGAAGCCCAGCAGCTGCTCACGATAAAGACGCGCCTGCTCCTGCTCGCTGGGGAAGCGGTCACTCATCATGAACGGTACTTCGGTGCGGTAGAGCCCGACCCCGCCGACCCGCGACTTGAGCGACGCGACGGAATCCAGCGCCAGGCCGGTATTCACCATCAGCGGCAGAACATGACCATCCGGGGTCACACTTGGCAGATCCTGCTCCTGTTCCAGCAGCGCACTCAACGCCTGCTCCTCCTCGATCAACCGTGAATAGTAGGCGCCGAGCTCAAGCTCGGGACGCACTACCAGTCGACCACGGTGACCATCGAGAATGACCGGTGCACCGCCCAGTCGCGACAACGGAAGATCCACCATGCCCAGCACGGTGGGAATCCCCATCGCACGCGCCAGGATGGCGACATGCGAGGTACTCGAGCCACTGACCGCGACCAGCCCCTTGAGGCGTTCACGCGGGACTTCCCCCAGCGTGGCGGGGCTGATCTCGTGACCGATGAGGATGGTGTTTTCCGGGTATTCGATCGGACCGCTATCACCCTCTTCCTGCAGGTGTGACAACACGCGGCGCCCAAGATCCCGTATGTCGGCGGCTCTTTCGCGCAGATAGTCGTCATCGACACGCTCGAGATACTGCACATGGCGGCGCACGATATCGGCCAGCGCCGCCGGCGCCCACTGTCCTTCACGGATGCGCTTCTCGACTTCCTGGCCCAGCGCCGCGTCACCCAGCATCTGCTGATAGACCTCGAACAGCGCATGTTCCTGGGTGGAGATACGACTGGCGAGGCGCTCCGCCGCGACGCGAATCTCTTCGCGCACGGCGTTGATCGCCTCCTTGAGGCGTGCGATCTCGAATTCGATATCGGTGGGGATCAGGTCGGGGACGGCGTCCAGGTCGGCAGGCGGAGACAGCACGAAGGCCTTGCCGATGGCGATACCAGGCGAGCCGGCCACGCCGGAGAAGGTCGCCTGGCCGCTGGTACCGGCCAGCTTGCCCAGCGCCCCGGTGGCCAGGGCGTGGGCCAGCACTCCCGCCAGCTGCGCGCCGAGGGTGACAAGGAAGGCTTCCTCACCTTCATCGAAACGGCGCTTCTCGTGCTGCTGGATGACCAGCACCCCGAGCACGCGACGCTGATGGATGATGGGGACACCGAGGAAGCTGGAGAAACGCTCCTCTCCGGTCTCCTCGAAATAACGGAATTGGGGATGTGCGGGCGCATCCTCGAGGTTGAGCGGCTCTTCTCTGAGCGCCACCATCCCGACCAGGCCCTCGCCACGTGCCAGACTGACCTGCCCCACCGACGACGAGCGCAGACCGATGGTGTCCTTGAGCACGAAGCGATCGCTTTCCGGTGCCAGCAGATAGACGGAGCAGACGTCCGTCTTCATGGCCTTGCGTATGCGCAACACCATGGTCGCCAGTGCCGCGTCCAGAGAACGTGCGCCATTGACCTCCTGAACGATACGACGTAGCACCTCAAGCATGGAGTACCTCAAGCATGGTGTATCTCGCGCATCGAAGACGTCGAGAAGGTGATTGCTCAGCCAAGGCGGCGTGACCCACGCTCAGCCACCCGCGCCCATCAACGCCATCAGCCGGACGAATGACGCCCGTGACCCTCGGAGCTGGCGTCACCGGCTCCGGAGTCAGCGGCACCTGTGCCATCGAGCCCCTTGGCCGCCGCGTTGGCAGTAGCGACCGGTGAGCCACTGGCGCCAGACGGCCCGCAGGCGCCCCGCGCCTCATGCAGCGATGGCCCCTCGGCGAGCGCCTTGAGCCGCTCGGTGTCCACCAGACGCTGCAGACGCGGCGCCAACTCACGCAGGGCGCGCCGATAGACCTCACGCTTGAAGGCCACGACCTGCCCCAGCGGATACCAGTAGCTTACCCAACGCCAGCCATCGAATTCAGGGTTGGGCGTGGTATCCACACTTACGCGGTTGTCCTGACAGCGAATCTGCAACAGGAACCACTTCTGCTTCTGACCGATGCAGATCGGTCGGGAGTGCGTTCTTACCATGCGTCTGGGTAACCGGTAGCGCAGCCATCCACGGGTGCAGGCCAGTATCTCGACGTCCTCAGCTTTCAGGCCGATCTCTTCTTCGAGTTCACGAAACAGCGCCTGTTGCGGTGTCTCGTTTGGCTTGATGCCCCCTTGCGGAAACTGCCACGCATTCTGTCCTACCCGGCGCGCCCAGAGCAGCTGGCCCTCACAGTTGGCAATGATGATGCCAACGTTGGGGCGAAAGCCGTCAGCGTCGATCACGGATGTCACCTTTGATTCGTTAATTGAAACCATTCTTCCACAAAGGCTGAAAGCGCTTCAATACGCGGTTTGGCGGTGTGAAAGCCCGAGCACCTCTGCAATAATCGCTGCCTTCACGCTATTGCAGTGCAACACGGCCGTGCGAGACTGCTCGTCGGCCACCGTACACCCGCGCAAACACTGGGCCGGCACCTTATCGTGCTCTGTTGTCCGTGTCTGTCGCCCAGCCGAGTGTGGCTGGGCAGAGCAAGGAGTTTTCCGTGAGTCTGGCCATCTTTGATCTCGACAATACCCTGATCGCCGGGGACAGTGATCACGCCTGGGGCGAATTTCTGGTCGAACAGGGCGCTGTCGACGCCAACGTCTACCGTGAAGCCAACGAGCGCTACTACCAGCTCTACCAGAGTGGCGAGCTGGACATTCACGAATACCTGGCCTTCTCACTCAAGCCGTTGTCCGAGAACAGTCCGGAGCAGCTGGCGGCCTGGCACCAGCAGTTCATGGCCGCCAAGATCGAGCCCATCATCCTGCCGCGGGCGGAAGAGCTGCTGGCACGCCACCGGGCACGCGGCGACACCCTGCTGATCATCACCGCCACCAATCGCTTCATCACCGCTCCCATCGCGGACCGCCTGGGTGTCGATGAGCTGATCGCCATCGAGCCCGAGATCGTCAACGGCCGCTACACCGGACGCGTCAGCGGTGTCCCCAGCTTCCAGGCCGGCAAGGTGACCCGCCTCGAGGCCTGGCTGGCCGAACGTGACCACACTCTGGATGGCAGCACCTTCTACAGCGACTCCATCAATGACCTGCCGCTGCTGGAGCGTGTCGATACTGCCATCGCAGTGGACCCGGATGAGCAACTGCGCGCCGCCGCTGACGCGCGCGATTGGCGCATCATTTCGCTGCGCGACTGATAAACGACTGATTTGCTTGGCTTTTATCGATCCATAAGGTCGATCAGCCTCAGCTATAAGGTTTTCATGTGGCTACAAGCATTCACCATAAAGTCGACCTTATTTGCTGAATCATTTCGCACAAGATGTGTCTATAATGTGTGTCCATCGAACCGTCGAGCCTGGTGCGGCAACTTTTGCCCCGTCACGGCAGGACGGCCTCCGGAATCCCGGTCGGGTCCGGGGGATGTCCCTCACCAACCTTGAGCGTGAGCAGCCATGTCCTCAACGACATACGATGTCCTGATTGTGGGTGGCGGCGTGTCCGGCACCGCCCTTCTCTATGAACTCGCCCGCTACACCGACCTCAAGTCGGTCGGCCTGGTGGAAAAGTACGACCACGTCGCGATCGTCAACTCGCACGGTCGCAACAACTCCCAGACCATTCACTGCGGCGACATCGAGACCAACTACACGGTCGAGAAGGCGCGTGTGACCAAGCGCACCGCGGGCATGGTGGTCAACTTCGCCACCAAGCTCAGCGAGAGTGAGCGCGATCACATCGTCTACAAGTATCCGAAGATGGTGCTGGCGGTCGGTGCCAAGGAATGCCAGTTCCTGCGCAAGCGTTTCGACACCTTCAAGCAGCTGTTCCCCAACCTGAAGCTGCTCGAGCGTGATGATATCGCCGAGCTGGAGCCGAAGGTGGTGGAAGGTCGTCGTCCTGACGAGGAAATCGTCGCGCTGGGTTCCACCGACGAATATACCGCCGTCAACTACACCACCCTGTCGGAAGCCTTCGTCAGCGAAGGCGAGAAGGCAGCGGCCGAGAAAGGCATGAACTTCGACGTTCGCCTTTCGACCGCCGTGGAAGACATCCGCAAGGAAGGTGACGTCTACAAGGTCAAGACCGACAAGGGCGAGCTCAGCGCACGCTATGTCGTGGTCAGCGCCGGCGGTCACTCCCTGCTGTTCGCCCACAAGATGGGTTACGGCCTGGACAAGTCCTGCCTGCCGATGGCCGGCTCCTTCTACTTCACCCCGAAGGTGCTCAACGGCAAGGTCTACACCATCCAGAACGAGAACCTGCCGTTCGCCGCCGTCCACGGCGACCCGGACGTGCTGGTGGAAGGCAAGACCCGCTTCGGCCCGACCGCCCTGATGCTGCCGCTGCTGGAACGCTACAACGGCAAGACCTTCTGGGAGTTCCTCAAGGTGCTGCGCATGGACCGCAACGTCGTCAAGGCCCTGTGGGACCTGATGAAGGTGCGCGACATCCGCAACTACATCTTCAAGAACTTCATGTTCGAGGTGCCGGTGCTGCGTGAGCGTCTGTTCCACGGCGACATCAAGAAGATCGTGCCGAGCCTGGACGTCAAGGACGTCAGCTTCGCCAAGGGCTTCGGTGGCGTTCGTCCGCAGTTGATCGACAAGAGCAAGCAGAAGCTCGTGATGGGCGAAGCCAAGATCAATCCGGGCACCGGCATCGTCTTCAACATGACGCCGTCACCGGGTGGCACCAGCTGTCTGGGCAACGCCGAGAAGGACATGTATCTCGCCCAGGAATTCCTTGGCTTCAACATCGACAAGGAAACCTTCGAGCGTGATCTGCTGACCGGCGAGATCGAACTGACCGAGATCGAGCGTCCGGAAGCCTCCTCACTGATGTAAGCCTCTTTCGAGACATGCATCGGGATGAGCATCAAAAAGCCCCGCCAGCATTCGCTGGCGGGGCTTTTTGATGGGTGCCTGCTGATGGGTGCCTGGCGGGAGGCGGCCTCAGGACACCGACTGGCCCGATGGGGCCGACTGGGCCATGGGCTCGTGCACCGCATGCAGACGCTGGATCAGCTGATCCTCCAGCGCGAAACGCTCGGTCAGCCCCTGCTGCAGGCGGGCCAGCCATTCCGGCAGTCGTGCGCGATAGTGCTGGCAGCGGGTAGGACTGGAGAAATCCTCATCGAAGGACAGCACCAGCTCGGTGGAGGGTTCCAGGCGCTGCATCAGCTGCTCGCAGACCGCCAGCGCCGCGGTGTCCTCGAAGACACGGCCTTCTTCCTTGAGCTGAGGATAGACCTCGAAATGCCCCGCCGAGATGTAGTCCATCAAAAGCTCGATGAAGCGATTGACGCGTGTCATCTCGAGCTGCTCGAGGTCATTGACGCAGGCCTCGTGCAGATCCATGAAGCAGACCAGCATCTCGCGTCGCTGGTCCAGCCAGCGATCAACCAACTGATGAACGCCACGAAAGCGTTCCGCCGCAGTGGTGCATTCCTCCAGCATGGGCGCCTCCTCTGGCATGACCCGAACGATAGGGGCTGACATCCGGTGCTCGCCCCGCTGCCAACCCACTATCCTCCATGCCGTGCACGCTGCCAACCCCCCACCATGGTGGCAGGGCATATTGCCTCAACGGCGGAAGCTGCTCCACAGCATCGCCAGCGGTACCAGCGCCAGCCCACAGAAGCCGATCAACGACCACTGCGGGATCGAGAGCCCCAGCCATTGCGCGCTGATCTGGGCGCACTCACCGGAGGCGTTGAGCACCTGGGTGATCACGTCCCATACCGGCAGCACTTCCAGCATGTAGTTGAGGCCCGGGCCACAGGCCGGCACCTGATCCGGCGGCAGTGACTGCAGCCAGATATGGCGACCCGCCAGCACGACCGCGCCAATGCTGCCGGCCAGTGCGCCCAGCGCGTAGATACGCGTGCCGATGCGCCCGGGGCCATGCAAGGCTCCCAGCAGGAAGAAGACGCCGGCCACGGCCACCGCCACGCGCTGGAAGATGCACAGCGAACACGGCGCCAGATCGAAGGCGAACTGCAGCACGAAGGCCACGCCCAGCAAAAAGGCGCATCCCAGCGCACCCAACAGACACCATTGACGCCCGCTCCAGCTCGCCAGTCGGGCAAGCCCGCCCTTGCGCGCTACCGGCTGCTGCCCCGATTGTTTGTCCGCTTGTGTCATTTGCCGTCCTTGCCGGTGGAACTCCAGTGGAGTCATGGGTGAGAAATGACGCAGCCGCAAGACCATCAAGGCCCTGCGACTGCATTGAGGCTTGCACCGCGTCGTGCCCCGCAGCCGCACTCAGTCTGGCTGCACAGGCCACATACATCATCGGCGCCTCAAGCCTGAGGCGCCGATGATGAAGCGATAGCCGAATCCGTCACTATCAGCGACTGATGCCTATCATGCCGTGTCGCGATGACCTGAACATGAATTGGCGTTGCGTCACGAGATCACGCCGGTTGCGTGCCATGGGCGGACGCGAAGTACTCGGCCATGAAGGTGTCGAAATCCTGATGATCGCCCTTCTCGATATCGCCCTGCTGCTGCAGCGAGGTCTCGACCAGCTGATCGAGCAGATAGCCGCGCGCACGCTCCGTCGGCTCTGACTTGAACTGCTCGGCCTGACCCTTGGCCAGCGCCAGCACTTCGTCGACGAAGTTGCTGCCGTTGTCGAGCATGCTGGTCAGCAGACGGCCCGACGGTGTGGTCTGGGCATCGTCGAAGCGCGGCGCGAGCGCCGCCAGCGCATCACGGTGCGCGCTGCCTGTCTTGTCACCACTGTCGAGCAGGCCCGCGACTTCGCCCAACTCATCCATGATGTTGGCCGCCAGATCGCGCAGGCGACGCTCTTCACCATTGACGCTCAGGGTCAGTTCAGGATCCCGCCCGGCCTCGACCACGCGACGCTTGCTGTTGTCGAGCGTGGCGCATTCCTCGTCGTCGATCCACGGGCTCTCGGTCAGCAGACACCAGATCAGGAAGGTATCGAGGAAGCGGATCTGCGTCTCGTCGATCCCGACCGGCAGGAAGGGGTTGAGATCCAGACAGCGCACTTCGATGTACTCGACGCCACGCCCTTCCAGTGCCTGGCTGGGCGTCTCGTTCTGCCGGGTGACACGCTTGGGACGGATGTCGGAGTAGTACTCGTTCTCGATCTGCAGGATGTTGCTGGAGAGTTGCGACCAGCTGCCATCGGCCTGCTTGACGCCCAGCTTCTCGTAGTCCTTCCACGGCGTGACGATGGCGTGACGCAGCGTGCCGACGAAGTTGTCCAGCGAGTTGAAGCAGATCTTGAGCTGCGCCTGCACCTTGTTCTGATAGCCCAGGTCCGACATGCGCAGGCTGGTGGCGTAGGCCGAGACCAGGCTGCGATCCGCCTGACGCTTGAGGCGATCATCATTGCCGCCATCGAGGAAGCTCTCATCGATGCCCGGAGAGGCGCCGAACAGATAGAGCAGGATCCAGCTGTGGCGACGGAAGTTGCGGATCAGCTCGAAATAGCGACGCGAGCGGAAGTCGCGCGCATCTTCCGCCTCTGCCCCTTCCAGTCCCTGCAGCAGGCTCCAGAAATCATCCGGCAGCGAGAAGTTGTAATGGATACCGGCAATCGACTGCATGATGCGCCCGTAGCGGACATCCAGCCCCTTGCGGTAGATATGCTTCATGGTGCCGCTGTTGGAGGTGCCGTAATCGGCGATCGGCACGCTGTCGTTGCCGTGCAGACGCGGCGGCATGCTGGCCGGCCAGATCAGCTCATCGCCCAGATTGCGATAGCTGAAACGATGCAGGTCAGCCAGAAACTCCAGCGACTCCTTGGGACGAGTGAACACCGGGGTGATGTACTCGAGCAGAGACTCGGAATAGTCCGTGGTGATGTACGGGTGGGTCAGCTTCGACCCCAGAGAACGCGGATGCGGCGTCTGGCTGATGTCACCGCCAGCGGTAACCCGCAGGCCTTCCTTCTCGATACCACGGCGCAGGCGCCCGAAGAGACCCTGACGGGCCTGGGGCGTGAGTCGCGCAATAGCGGACGCGAGTTGCTCGGACAAGGTATGAACCCTTTCGCATGGGGAGAAGCCCAGCCTCTCCGGTCGAATTGGATGACCATGGCCCGCGTGCTGCACCGGATGCCATGCAAGACGCGAACGGCAGGTACCGTTCGCGTCAGGTCAGTATGCCCACATTATGGGCGCGTAAAAAATGCTTTCAAGGCTTATGATTTCGACTTGCGCGCATTGAGCAGTGCTACTGCCATCGCATTGTTGGCCGGTGCCGCGCCGCCGCTCGCGCCAGAATTGCTGCCGCGACCACCGCGCTCCTGACGGCCACCGCCACCTTGCGAGCGCCCACCGCGACCGCCCTCTGCGCCGCGTCGCGCCTCGCCTGCCGCACCTTTCTCGGCGGGAGTATCGCTCATGCGCATGCTCAGCGCGATGCGCGCGCGCGGGATGTCGACTTCCATCACCTTGACGCTGACGATGTCGCCCGCCTTGACCACCTCGCGCGGGTCGGCAACATACTTTTGCGACAGGGCAGAGATGTGTACCAGGCCGTCCTGATGCACGCCGATGTCCACGAAGGCCCCGAAGTGAGTCACGTTGGTGACGACGCCCTCAAGCTTCATGCCCGGCTCGAGGTCCTTGAGGGTCTCGACGCCTTCCTTGAACTCGGCGAAGCGGAATTCGGGGCGCGGGTCACGTCCCGGCTTGTCCAGCTCGCGCAGGATGTCGGTCACCGTCGGCAGACCGAAGTGCTCATCGGTGAATTCCGTCGGCTTCACGGTGCGCAGGAAGGCGCTGTCACCCAGCAGACTCGGCAGATCACGCCCGTGCGCCTTGGCGATGCGCTCGACCAGCGGATAGGCCTCCGGGTGGACGGCACTGGCATCCAGCGGATTCTTGCCGGAGGCGATGCGCAAAAAGCCGGCACACTGCTCGAAGGTGCGCGGGCCCAGCCGGCTGACCTTGAGCAATTCCTGGCGCGAAGCGAAACGGCCATTGGCATCCCGGTGCGCGACGATATTCTCGGCAAGCGTGGTGTTGAGACCCGCGACACGTGACAGCAGCGCGCTTGAGGCCATGTTGAGGTCGACGCCGACACCGTTGACGCAATCCTCGACGACGGCTTCCAGACTGCGCCCCAGCTGCACCTGACTGACATCGTGCTGGTACTGACCAACGCCGATGGACTTGGGCTCGATCTTGACCAGCTCACCCAGCGGGTCCTGCAGGCGGCGGGCGATGGAGACCGCGCCGCGGATGGTCACGTCCAGGTCCGGGAATTCGCGCGCCGCATATTCCGAGGCGGAGTAGATGGATGCGCCGGCCTCGTTGACCATCACCTTCTGCAGACGACGGCCGGACAGGCGCGTCAGCACGTCGGCGGCCAGCTTGTCGGTCTCGCGCGAGGCGGTGCCGTTGCCGATGGCGATCAGCTCGACGTCATGCCGCTCGACCAGCTTGACCAGCTCGGCCACCGAGGCGTCCCAGCGATTGTGCGGCGCATGCGGATAGATGGTGGCCTGATCGACATACTTGCCGGTGGCATCCACCACCGCGACCTTGACGCCGGTACGCAGACCCGGGTCCAGCCCCAGCGTGGCCTTGGGGCCCGCCGGCGCCGCCAGCAGCAGGTCCTTCAGGTTGTCGGCGAAGACCTGGATGGCCTCCTGCTCGGCGCGCTCGCGCAGGCGGCCGATCAGCTCGCTCTCCAGATGGGCATAGAGCTTGACGCGCCAGGTCCAGCGCACCACTTCCTTCAACCAGCGGTCCGCGGCGCGCCCTTGATCCTCGATGGAGAAATGCGCCGCGATGGCGCCTTCCATCGGGTGACGCGGCAGGTCGTCCTCGCCTTCGAGCTTGAGCGCGAGGCTCAGCACGCCTTCGTTGCGACCACGCAGCATGGCCAGCGCACGGTGCGAGGGGGCCTTGTGCAGCGGCTCGTCATGCTCGAAGTAATCGGAGAACTTGGCGCCCTCCTGCTCCTTGCCCTTCATGACGCGCGCACTGAGGATACCGTCGTCCCACAGACGTTGACGCAGGCGACCGACCAGCGCGGCGTCCTCCGCGAAGCGCTCCATCAGAATCTGCTTGGCGCCATCCAGCGCCGCCTTGGTATCGGCCACGTCCTTGTCGACAGCGACGAAACCGGCCGCCTGAGCCTCCGGCTCCAGCGTCGGGTCCGCGAGCAGCGCATCGGCCAGAGGCTCAAGCCCCGCTTCACGAGCGATCTGGGCCTTGGTACGGCGCTTCTTGCGATACGGCAGATAGAGATCTTCCAGACGCTGCTTGCTATCGGCGGCCAGCACATCCCGCTCAAGCGTGGCGCTCAGCTTGTTCTGCTCGGCGATCGACTCGAGCACGACCTGACGCCGCTCCTCCAGCTCGCGCAGATAGCGCAGGCGCTCTTCGAGCTGACGCATCTGGGTGTCATCGAGCCCGCCGGTGGCTTCCTTGCGGTAGCGCGAGATGAACGGCACGGTCGCGCCGCCATCCAGCAGCTCGACGGTGGCGGTGATCTGTTCTTCGCGCACCCCAAGCTCACCGGCCAGCGCCTGTTGGATACGGCGAGTGGTGGCAGCGGGCGACAGCGTCGGTGCAGGACGGGAGGTGGTAGCGTCAGTTGCAGTAGCGTCCATGAAACGTCAGTCCCTTACAGCAGAATTCATGCGGCAATATACAGACGGCCCGGTCGTGGAATCGACCGGGCCGTCTGTATCACGATGTCGTCACGTTACCACAAAGCGGCAAGATTGCTTTAGCCACTCACTGCGCCAACCGGGATGCCTCCCAAGCGCCTCACGCGGGCACGAAGCGCAGCGCGACACCGTTGTTGCACCAGCGCAGGCCGGTGGGTTCGGGGCCATCCTCGAAGACATGCCCCTGATGCCCGCCGCAGCGCGCGCAGTGATATTCGGTGCGCGGCCAGATGAGCCCGTAGTCGGTCTTGGTCAGAAGGCGTCCTTCGATATGATCGAAGAAGCTGGGCCAGCCGGTGCCGGACTCGAACTTGGTGGCAGAAGAGAACAGCGCCAGATCACAACCGGCACAGCGATACTCCCCCTCGCGATGCTCCTTGTTGAGCTCGCTGGAGCCCGCACGCTCGGTGCCCTCCTCGCGCAGCACGCGATACTGCTCCGGGCTCAGGCGGGCACGCCATTCGTCTTCCTCGAGGGTCAGCGGCGTGATGTCCGCGCCACGCTCGAGCTCGAGCTCCGGACGCGCGGCAGACAGTCTGGGCAGCGCCAGCATCGCTCCCGCCCCCAGCACCAGCCCCATGAATTGGCGACGTTGCATGACGTGTCTCCTTGTAGCATTGAACGGCAATACTGACTTCTACGCGCAGCGGCCTGCGCTGGATGCATTCGCCATGAGAAAGCCCCCACGATGCTGCCATCGCGGGGGCTTGGGTCTCATCGGCTGACGCCAGCCATCGGGTCAGATGCGCAGACCACCATCACATTCGATCACTCGCCCGGTGAAGTAGTCATTGTCGAAGATGAAGGCCACGCTGCTGGCGATATCTTCCGGGCGGCCCAGGTCGCGCATCGGGATGCCACTCTTGATCTTGTCGAGCATCTCCGGCTTCATGCCGGCGGTCATCTCGGTGGCGATGAAGCCCGGCGCCACGGCACCGACGCGAATCCTGTAGCGTGCCAGCTCCTTGGCCCAGGTCACGCTCAGTGCCGCGACACCGGACTTGGCGGCGGTGTAGTTGCTCTGCCCCATGTTGCCGGCGCGCGAGATGCTGGAGATATTGACGATCACGCCCGGCTGGCCAGCTTCGATCATCTGGCTGGCCGCTTCACGCGTGCACAGGAAGACACCGGTCAGATTGACATCGATGACCTGCTGCCAGCTGGACAGCGACATGGTCTTCTCCACCACGCCATCACGCGCCTTGATCAGCAGCCCATCGCGGGTGATGCCGGCATTGTTGACCAGACCGCTCACCGGTCCCAATGCGCTCTTGATGGCCGAGAAGGCCGCCGTGACGGAGTCCTCTTCCGCGACATTGGTCACGAAACCCTGCGCCTTGATGCCTGCAGCCTCCAGACTCGCGACGGCGTCATCCAGGCCGTCCTGTTCGATGTCCAGCAGCGCCAGTACCGCTCCCTTCTCGCCCAGATAGCGCGCCATGGCCAACCCCAGCCCACGAGCGCCGCCCGTAATCGCGATGACCTTGTCGTCAAGCTTCATGTCCCGTCTCCCAGGTTGTCTGCCGGCAGTGAGGAACGCCTGCCGGATGCGAGGCCCGCATGCCGTACGGGCGTCACGATCTATGTGTCGAGTGTCCCGCACCGCGCCCTTCAGTGTTGAGCGTCATCATGACAGAGAATGCCTCGGGATGACGCCCGCTGCCAGCTCGCGGTGAATTCTCATGATGCAGTGCAACAGATCGCGGCGTGTCCTGCCTCAACGCAGGCGAGATCCGCCAACGCAACGCACTGACGGCGTCAACGCACGCCATCGACAGCGGGCGCGAAAGCAGGGAATGCTGATGAGTGAGCCTCGGCCCGCCCCCTGCGGACGCTTGGGCTCTGCCTGTCCGACTCTCCCTGGCCGGTTCTCTCTGTCCAACTCTCCCTGTCCAGCCCCTCTATTGTGCACTGCAACATGCAACATCGTTCAGCATGGCACCGCTACTCCTGCAGCGCCAGCCATCCACGCCGCCGACCATCAGCGGCTCATCAGCAGATCATGGCCCGTTCATGAGCCCGATTCGACTGTTCCCCATCCGGCGGCTGGTTTACCCTTGACGCATTGGCGCAACCTGCCATTTACCTGCTTCGGGAGAGACGATGCCCATACTGTTAGTGATTACCCTGTTCGGGTTATTGGATTTCGTGGTGCTGTTCAGCCTCGGCAGCCAGATCGGCCTGCTGCCGACCCTGGCGCTGGTGTTGATCACCGGCGCCGTCGGCCTGCATCTGATTCGCCGCGAAGGTCGCGCGACACTGATGCGCGCCCAGGAACGCCTGCAACGTGGCGAGATGCCTTCCGGCGAGCTGATGGAAGGCGCGGCACTCATCTTCGGCGGCGCCCTGTTGATGGCACCGGGCTTTCTGTCTGACGCCTTCGGCCTGCTGTGCCTGCTCCCCGCCTCACGGGGACTGTTGACGCGCGGCCTGAGCGGCAATGGCGCGATCGCGCGCTTCTTCAAGGGCCGCTTCTCGGCTGCGGGAACCTCGCGCAGCACCCGCACGGGTGACTGGGAAGCCGACGCCCGTGCTGACAGCGCATCACGCAACAGTGGCGATCAGCAGCACGCAAGTGGCAACCATGCGGGGCAGCAAGGCAGCAGCCAGCAGACCGGCGAGCCGCTGGAAGGCGATTACATCAGCCGTGACGAGCCGCGCCTCTAGCGCCTTCTCACGCACAGGCACCACGCGCAATCGTCTGCTTGGGAATCATGTTTGAAAGTCATGTTTGAAAGCGATGGGCCCGGCACGGGAACGCCAGTGCCGGGCCTTTTTGATTCGTGATATCTCTCCTCACAGGCTCCATCACGCTGCCCCTCCTGTCCTCTCCTATCCTCTCCTATCCTGCACTGTCCAGCCCCAGCGCCTGTCACTGACCGGGTTCGCGCTCTGTGAGCTGCCCGCCCGAACCCTTGCGCCTTGCAATGACGCTCACCCTGGCCGCTGACCACCCTCTGGCGTCTTGTACCAATGGACACCGATTGGGGGCTGCCAGCTATATGCCAACGGTGAACGGCTCGGATACACTCAAGCCGTTGATTCATCTAGCGGAACCTTGCGGTAGACAGACTGCACCCAGGGTGCGTAGCTTTCATGCGACGCACAAGATGCGCCGATTTGAAATTTTTTTATGATCGCCTACTTGAAAGCTGTCCCCCCGCCACCATAAAAGCGGTGCAATGGATAACGGCCACGCCCCCAGCGGCGGGGCCCAACACTCGGTAGGCAACCCCATTGAACGCCAGGCTCACCGACAAAGAACGGGAGCTGGCGGGATTTACCATCAGGAGAACGTGAGCAATGAACATTCGTCCCTTGCACGATCGCGTCGTGGTTCGTCGCGTGGAAGAAGAACAGAAAACTGCAGGTGGCATCGTTCTGCCCGGCAGCGCCCAGGAAAAGCCGACCCGTGGCGAGATTCTCGCCGCCGGTAACGGTCGCATCCTCGAAAACGGTGAAGTTCGCCCGCTGGACGTGAAAGTCGGCGATACCGTGATCTTCAAGGATGGCTACGGCGTCGAGAAGCAGAAAATCGACGGCGAAGAGGTGCTGATCATGAGCGAGAGCGACATCCTCGCCGTGGTAGAAGGCTGAGTTTCAGCTTTTTCGGGTTCCAACGCTTCGACTTACTGATTAAAGGTAGAGATAAACATGGCTGCAAAAGACGTTCGTTTCTCCGATGATGCACGCAAGCGCATGGCGCGTGGTGTCAATGTCCTGGCCGACGCGGTCAAGACTACCCTCGGTCCGAAAGGCCGTAACGTGGTACTGGAAAAATCCTTCGGCGCTCCGACCGTCACCAAGGACGGCGTTTCCGTCGCCAAGGAAATCGAGCTGAAGGATCGCTTCGAGAACATGGGCGCCCAGATGGTCAAGGAAGTCGCTTCCAAGACTTCTGACGTGGCTGGCGACGGCACCACCACTGCCACCGTGCTGGCTCAGTCCATCGTCAACGAAGGCCTGAAAGGCGTGACCGCGGGCATGAACCCGATGGACCTGAAGCGCGGCATCGACAAGGCCGTCATCGAAGCCGTCAAGGCCGTGCGTGAGCTGTCCGTGCCGTGCACCGACACCAAGGCCATCGCCCAGGTCGGCACCATCTCCGCCAATGGCGACTCTCGCATCGGCGAGATCATCGCGGAAGCGATGGAGAAGGTCGGCAAGGAAGGCGTCATCACCGTCGATGAAGGTCGCGGCTTCGAAGACGAGCTGGAAGTGGTCGAAGGCATGCAGTTCGATCGCGGTTACCTGTCTCCGTACTTCGTCACCAACCAGGACACCATGGCGGTCGAACTCGAAGACCCGTACATCCTGCTGGTCGACAAGAAGATCTCCAACATCCGCGAACTGCTGCCGGTGCTGGAAGGCGTTGCCAAGTCCGGCAAGCCGCTGGCGATCATCGCCGAAGACATCGAAGGCGAAGCGCTGGCGACTCTGGTCGTCAACACCATGCGCGGTATCGTCAAGGTCGCTGCCGTCAAGGCACCGGGCTTCGGTGACCGTCGCAAGGCCATGCTGCAGGACATCGCTGTCCTGACCGGTGGCACCGTGATTTCCGAAGAAGTCGGCCTCAACCTCGAACAGGCCAACCTGGACCACCTGGGCACCGCCAAGCGCGTGACCATGTCCAAGGAAAACACCACCATCATCGATGGCGCCGGCAACGAAGGCGATATCGAAGCACGCGTTGCCCAGATCCGCGCTCAGATCGAGGAAACCTCCTCTGATTACGACCGCGAGAAGCTGCAGGAACGTGTCGCCAAGCTGGCCGGCGGCGTTGCCGTCATCCGCGTCGGTGCTGCCACCGAAGTCGAGATGAAAGAGAAGAAGGCTCGCGTCGAAGACGCCCTGCACTCCACTCGTGCAGCCGTCGAGGAAGGCGTCGTGCCTGGCGGTGGTACTGCCCTGGTTCGCGTGCTGGGTCAGCTGGTCGACCTGAAAGGCGACAACGAAGATCAGACTCACGGTATCGCCATCGCACTGCGTGCCATGGAAGCTCCGCTGCGTCAGATCGTCACCAACGCCGGTGAAGAAGCCTCTGTCGTGCTCAACAACGTCAAGGCTGGCGAAGGCAACTACGGTTACAACGCCTCTACCGGCGTCTACGGCGACATGTTCGAGATGGGCGTGCTGGATCCGGCCAAGGTGACCCGTTCTGCACTGCAGTCCGCGGCCTCCATCGGCGGTCTGATGATCACCACCGAATGCATGATCGCTGAAGATCCGGAAGACAAGGCCGCTGCCGGCGGCGGCGACATGGGTGGCATGGGCGGCATGGGTGGCATGGGCGGCATGATGTAAGCCAGCCTCACCCCACGACTCACCCGTCGTGTCCCGAACCGCTCCTGCGCAAGCAGGGGCGGTTTTTTCATGCCTGTCATTCGGCGAGCGCTGCGAGTTCCATGCGGCGAGCAGCGCGAGACCCATACAGTGAACGCCGTGGCCCTCATACGGTAAGCGCCGCGGCTCTCGGTACCTGACGCCTCCGGCTCACCACGCTACACTAGGCGCCACTTTTTGCCGCGGCCCGAGACATGGCGCCTGGTGATGACAGTGCATCGAGGCTGACGATGTATTGAGGCTGAAATGCCTACGGTCACGACCGATGACGCCAACCGCTCAGGCCGCGCGCCTCGCTTGCCCAGGACCTTCTCATGACTGATACCCTCGCCGCTTCCCCGACCACTAGCGCCCTCGACAATGTGCGTGTCGTACTGGTGCAGACCTTCCACCCCGGCAATATCGGCGCCACCGCTCGCGCCATTCTGACCATGGGCATCAAGGACCTGGTGCTGGTCAATCCGCGCTGCTTCCCCGACGAGGAAGCGACACGCATGGCCAGCGGTGCCGCGGAACTGCTGGAAAATGCGCGCGTGGTCGAGCGCCTGGAAGACGCCGTCAATGACTGCCAGCTGGTCATCGGGGCCAGTGCTCGCCTGCGCAGCGTCCCGCTGCCCCACTTCGATGAGCCACGCGAGATGGCGGCGCACGCCATGGATATCGCGCGCGATGGCAAGGTGGCGCTGGTATTCGGCCGCGAGCGCTTCGGACTGACCAACGAGGAGATCGCCTGCTGCACGCATCAGGTATCGATCCCCACCAACCCGGACTACGGCATCCTCAACGTCTCACAGGCCGTCCAGGTGCTGGCGCACGAGTGCCGCAGTGCATGGCGCCTGACGCTCGACAAGCCTCAGGAGGCGCCTGTCGCGCGCCGTGAGGATGATCAGCTGCCGACCCGCGAACAACTCGGCTACTTCCATGAGCATCTCGGTCGCGCCCTGCAGGACTCCGGCTTCCTCAACCAGCCCCACTCCCAGACCGAAGAGCGGCTGCGCGCCCTGTTCGCACGTGCCGAGCCGACACGCCGCGAACTCTCCATCCTGCGTGGCATGCTGTCCAATCTTGAGCGTCAGACGGCAGCGGCGAACGCTGGCACAGGCAGCGAGCAGAGCGATCACGAGGCGTCCTGAGTCGCGCACGACCGCCCCGTCATGTACTGAGGCTCGGACTGTTGCCACTTGGCTCTCGCCACTTCGCAACAGCCTGTCAGCGCAACGTCATCCTTCTGACATGGATCAAGGTGCACTGTAGACCTTCCGCTATGCTTGATAGGCAAGACGTCAGGCACCGCAGAACCCGTCACACAGCCTAGGTATAGAAATACGGGTATAGAAATACGGGTATAGAAATACCGGTATAGAAATACCGGCATAGTGATACGGCACAGACCCATGCAGTAGCTGCAGCCCAGCAAGGAAGTCACGCGCAAAGGCTGCAGTGTCAGGCAAAGGCTCCTTTGCGACCTTGAGACCTGCCATGCAGGTCGAGAACTGCCGCAAAAGCAGGCAGAGACGCCGCCACGCCAACACACGAAGGGCCATGACAGGCCAGCGTGGCGACGCACCTCGAGACACCCACAAGAAGAGCCGACCCTGATCCCATCCACGACCATGGACTCACGGAGCGCCTTTACATGACTCAGACAGCCGCACGACAGACTCAGACCCCGGACGCGGAACAGCTGGCCAGCGATATTCACCAGCTGGAAGCTCGCCTGCTCAAGACCGACCCGACGCAGGAACCGACGCTCTACCGCAGTCTGTACTGCACGATCTCGCTACGCCAGATGCAACTGCTGGCCAAGGTCAGTCAGCCCGCAGCCTCGCAGGCGCACTGAACGACGCCAGATGAGGTGGTTGGCAGGTGGCGACTGGTAATGACCAGCAACGACCAACAATGACCAGCAGCCACCCGTAACGTCCAGGCATGAAAAAACCGCCACCCCGAAGGGCGGCGGTTTTTTTCGTTCCCGCATATGACATGCGTCTCATGCAGGATACCGACTCGGAGACGCTGAGGTGGCAACCAGAGGCATGTCACCTCAGCGTGGATCCGGACACCCCACCTCACGAGGAGGTGGAGTGTCTCGGGATCACTCCTGACCCAGCTGCTGCTTGATCAGATCACCGATGGTAGTCGGGCCGTTGCTCTCGACTTCCTGGGTACGCGGCTTGGCAGCATCGCGACGCGGTGCTTCAACCTGGTCCTTGGACTTGACGGACAGGTTGATCAGGCGGCTCTTGCGATCCACACCGACGATCTTGGCTTCGACAGCATCGCCGACGCTCAGGACGTTGCGTGCGTCTTCGACACGGTCAGCGCTGATTTCAGAAGCCTTCAGGATAGCGATGACGTCAGTCGCCAGCTCTACCTGAACTTCCTTGGCATCGATGTCGACAACACGACCGGACACGATAGCGCCCTTGTCGTTGACGGCCAGGTACTCGGAGACCGGATCGCTCTCGAGCTGCTTGACGCCCAGAGAGATGCGCTCACGTTCCGGATCGATGGACAGGATGACCGCTTCAGCTTCTTCGCCCTTCTTGTAACGACGCACGGCTTCTTCGCCAGCTTCGTTCCAGGAAATGTCGGAGAGGTGAACCAGGCCGTCGATGCCGCCTTCCAGACCGATGAAGATACCGAAGTCAGTGATTGACTTGATGGTACCGGAGACACGGTCGCCCTTGTTGTGCTTGCCGCTGAAGTCTTCCCACGGGTTGGTGGTGCACTGCTTGATACCCAGGGAGATACGACGACGCTCTTCGTCGATGTCCAGAATCATCACTTCCACGTCATCGCCGACATTGACGACCTTGGACGGGTGGATGTTCTTGTTGGTCCAATCCATTTCGGACACGTGGACCAGACCTTCGACGCCCTCTTCCAGCTCGGCGAAGCAGCCGTAGTCGGTGAGGTTGGTGACGCGTGCGTTGATCTTGGCGCCTTCCGGGTAGCGAGCCTTGATGTTGACCCACGGATCTTCGCCCAGCTGCTTGAGACCCAGAGACACACGGTTGCGCTCGCGGTCGAACTTCAGCACCTTGACATTGATCTCGTCGCCGACAGCAACGATCTCGGACGGATGCTTGATGCGCTTCCATGCCATGTCGGTGATGTGCAGCAGGCCGTCAACGCCGCCGAGGTCGACGAAGGCGCCGTAGTCGGTCAGGTTCTTGACGATACCCTGAATCTGCTGACCTTCCTGCAGAGTGGCCAGGAGGGCTTCACGCTCAGCGCTGTTCTCGGCTTCGAGGACGGCACGACGGGACACGACAACGTTGTTGCGCTTGGCGTCGAGCTTGATGACCTTGAAGTCCAGTTCCTTGTTCTCGAGGTGGGCGGTGTCGCGCACAGGGCGGACATCGACCAGAGAACCCGGCAGGAAGGCACGGATGGTGTTGATGTCGACGGTAAAGCCACCTTTGACCTTGCCGTTGATCACGCCCTTGACGATCTCGTCTTTCTCGAAGGCGGCTTCCAGCTCTTTCCACGCTTCGGCACGCTTGGCCTTCTCGCGGGACAGGCGGGTCTCACCGAAGCCATCTTCCACGGCTTCCAGTGCAACCATGACTTCGTCGCCGATGCTGATGGACAGCTGGCCACTTTCGTCACGGAACTGTTCAGACGGAATCTGACCTTCAGACTTCAGACCGGCATTGACAGTGATCCAGTCGCCATCGATATCCACGATGGTAGCGGACACGATTGCGCCCGGCTCCATGTTGATGTCCTGGAGTGACTGTTCAAATAAATCAGCAAAGCTCTCGCTCATGGTATTCCTACATGATCAACGTTTGGGGCGGCTTGCACCGCAGTCTCCGTACCACCAGCAAGCACGGGCCATATCTACATATCCCCGGGGGCGTTGACGCTGGTTCGAGATACACCGGCTTTCCGCTTGCCGCCGATGCACCCCATGACACCTTGCCGGGGGGTTGATGACACCTCGGTGTCATCTGGGTTCTGCATCATCACTCGCGAAGCGAGCGAAACCCGCTGCTGCCCGACCCGGAGGCCGTATTGCAACAGCAGGCGATCAATCCGTTTTTCTGACTACCTACAGGCTGAGACTCGAGTCTCAGCGCGCCGCTACCAGGCCGTATTCGACCAGCAGCTGCTGGATGCGTTCGATCACCTGGTCGATGTCGAGATCCGTCGTATCGAGGATCACGCCGTCGTCTGCAGGCTTGAGCGGGGCGACTGCCCGGCCCATGTCACGCGCATCGCGCGCCTGTATTTCTGTCAAAAGGCTCGAAATATTAGCATCGACACCCGCTTCCTGCAACTGGGCATGACGACGACGCGCACGTTCCTCGGCGCTCGCCGTCAGGAAGATCTTGAGCGGCGCACCGGTGAAGACCACCGTGCCCATGTCGCGACCATCGGCCACCAGGCCCGGCGCACGCGCAAAGGCGCGCTGGCGCGCCAGCAATGCAGTCCGCACGCGCGGCTGGGCCGCGATGATGGAGGCATTGTTGCCGACCGACTCGAGACGGATGTCACGGGTGACGTCCTCGCCTTCCAGAATCACGCTGGTGGCGTCGCCTTCGGCATCGAACTGCACATCGAGGTGCTCGGCGATGGTCGCCACGGCGTCCTCGTCTTCCAGCGCCACGCCATGACGCTCGGCGGCCAGTGCCGTCAGGCGATACAGCGCACCGGAATCCAGCAGATGCCAGCCCAGGCTCGCCGCGACCAGACGACTGATGGTGCCCTTGCCTGCCCCGCCGGGGCCATCAAGGGTCAGCACCGGCGCGTCGCAGATCTGGCTGTGATGAGGTGTCGCTTCCCCGCTCATGAAGCCTCCTGGCCGGGCGCCACGGCACCGAGGTTCTCGACCTGCATGCCGACTTCAGCGGCCAGCGCCACGAAGTTCGGGAAGGAGGTCGCGACATTGGCGCAGTCGTCGATCAGGATCTCGCCCTGGGCGCGCAGCGCCGCGACACTGAAGGCCATCGCGATGCGGTGATCGCCGTGGCTGTCGACCAGTCCGCCACCGTAGGCGCCGCCACGGATGTCGATGCCGTCCGCGACCACTTCGTGCTCGACGCCGATCTGCGCCAGACCATCCGCCATCACCTGGATGCGATCGGATTCCTTGACGCGCAGCTCCTCGGCGCCACGCAGACGGGTCATGCCCTCGGCGTTGGCGGCGGCGATGAACAGTGCCGGGAATTCGTCGATGGCCAGCGGCACCTGGTCTTCCGGAATGTCGATGCCCTTGAGCGGCGCATAACGGATGTGCAGGTCTGCCACCGGCTCGCCGCCGACTTCGCGCTCATTGGAGACGCTCAGGTCGGCCCCCATCGCCTTAAGGATGTTGATCACACCGATGCGCGTCGGGTTGATGCCGACGTGCTCCAGCACCAGATCGGAGCCCGGCGTGATGGCCGCGGCGACCAGGAAGAAGGTCGCGGAGGAGATGTCGGCCGGCACGTCGATCGGGCAGGCTTCGAGGCTGCCACCACCGTTCAGCCACGCCTCAGCGCCCTGGCGCTCGACCTTGTAGCCGAAGCCATTGAGCATGCGCTCGGTGTGGTCACGCGTCGGCGCCGGCTCGATGGCACGCGTCTCGCCTTCGGCGTAGAGACCGGCCAGCAGCAGGCACGACTTGACCTGAGCGGACGCCATCGGCATCTCGTAACGGATGCCCTTGAGCGGCTGACCACCGTGGATACGCAGCGGCGGACGGCCGTTGTCTGCGGTATCGATCACCGCGCCCATCTCGCGCAGCGGATTGGCGACGCGGTCCATCGGACGCTTGGTCAGCGAGGCATCACCGGTCAGCTCGGTGTCGAAGGCCTGACCGGCCAGCAGACCGGCGAACAGGCGCATCGCGGTGCCGGAGTTGCCGACATACAGCGGGCCCGGCGGCTGCTTCAGGCCGTTGAGACCCACACCGTGAATGGTGACACGACCCTGATGCGGGCCTTCGATGACCACACCCATGTCACGGAAGGCCTGCAGCGTGGCCAGGCTGTCTTCCCCTTCCAGGAAGCCTTCGACTTCGGTCACGCCGGTCGCCAAGGCGCCCAGCATGATGGAGCGATGCGACATGGACTTGTCGCCCGGCACACGAATGCGCCCCTGAACCTGCCCACCCGGCAGTGCACGGTACCGCACGTTCTGCTGTTCCATGGTCTGATAACTCGTCTGTTTCAAGAGGGTATTGAAGTAGTGTCGGGCGTGGCTTGCGCGGGTGAATATCCCCAGCATCGCCTCACCATCGCCCGCGGTCACGGCAGCGCGCACCCGCGCTACCCCGGCCTCGAATTCATCCAACGCCTCCAGCACCGCATCGCGGTTGGCCAGATAGACGTCGCGCCACATCACCGGGTCACTGCCCGCGATGCGCGTAAAATCACGGAAACCGCCCGCCGCGTAGCGAAAGATCTCCAACCGCTCATCCTGGCGCGCCAGGCTGTCGACCAGCGAGAACGCCAGCAGGTGCGGCAGGTGACTGGTGCGCGCCAGCACTTCATCGTGACGCGCCACGCTCATGCTCAGAAGCTGGGCGCCACATACCGACCACATGGCCGCCACGCGTGCCACGGCCTCGGCATCGCTGTCCGGCTCCGGCGTCAGGATCACCTTGTGATCGCGATAGAGCTCGGGATTGGACGCCGCGACACCGCTCTTCTCGGACCCGGCGATCGGGTGACCGAGCACCAGATTCGGCGGCATGCGACCGAAGACGCCGAGCGCCGCATCGCGGATCGCGCCCTTGGTGCTGCCGACATCGGTGATGACGGCGTCATCATCCAGCAACGGCGCCAGTTCGGCCATCACGCTCTGCATCGCCATCACTGGCACGCACAGCACGATCAGCGAGGCGCCCGGTACCAGCGCCGCCAGTTGCGTGCTGCCACCGTCGATCAGCCCCATGCGCTGACCGAGGCAGATCTCGTTGGAGTCACGATCACAGGCGAGAATCTCGCCGCGATGGCCCGCCGCGCGCAATGCCGCGGCCAGCGAGCCACCGATCAATCCCAGCCCGACCAGCAGGATACGCCGCTCGCCGGCCAGGCGCTCCGCTGACGGCAGCGAGGACAGCAGGTCTGACGACGCAGCATGGCGCGCGTGGTCAAGCTCGCTCACAGCACACCGACCGGGTAGGACCCGAGCACCTTGACGTCCGCCGCGCACTGGCGCAGCTCTTCCAGCGTCGCCGTGATGAGCGGGTCATCGCGGTGGCCACGGAAGTCGATGAAGAAGACGTAGTTCCAGGCACCGGAGCGTGACGGACGCGTCTCGACGCGGGTCAGGTCGATCTGGTGGCGGTGGAACGGCGCCAGCAGGTCGTGCAGTGCCCCCGGCTGGTTGCGCATCGCCACCACGATGGAGGTCTTGTCATCGCCGGACGCCGGCACCGAGCTGTCACCGATGATCAGGAAGCGCGTCGAGTTGTCGGGGCTGTCCTCGATCTTCTCCTCGACCTTCTCCAGCTCATAGAGCTTGGCCGCCATGTCACCGGCAATCGCCGCACTGTGCCACTCGGTGCGCACCTGACGCGCGGCCTCGGCATTCGAGGACACCGCGATGCGCTCGGCGTGCGGGAAGTGGGCATCCAGCCACTTGCGGCACTGGGCCAGCGACTGGGCGTGGGAATAGATGCGCGAGATCTTCTCGCGACGCGTATTCGGGCCCACCAGCAGGTGGTGGTGAATGCGCAGCACCACTTCGCCGGAGATCTTGAGCTGCGAGCCCATGAACGAATCCAGCGTGTGGTTGATGACGCCCTCGGTGGAGTTCTCCACCGGCACCACACCGTACTGCACCGCGCCCGCTTCCACTTCGCGGAACACCTCGTCGATGGCGGCCATCGGCTTGGTCACGGCGCTGTCGCCGAAGTGCTTGAGCGCGGCCTGCTGGGTGAAGGTGCCTTCCGGGCCGAGATAGGCCAGGCGGATCGGCTGTTCCAGCGCCAGACAGGCGGACATGATCTCGCGGAACAGACGCGCCATCTCCTCGCCTTTCAGCGGGCCGGGGTTGTTGGCCATGATGCGGCGCAACACCTGAGCTTCGCGCTCCGGGCGGTAGAACTGCACCTGGCCATCCTCGCCCACGTCACCGGCCGCCAGCTTGACCTCGGCGACCTGCTGCGCGCAGCCCGCGCGCTCGCTGATCAGGTTCAGCAGCTCATTGTCGATGGCGTCGATGCGCTGACGCAGATCATCCAGCGTCACCGCCTTGCCCGCCGCCTGCGGCGTAGGGCTCTCCTTGGAATCCGACATCTCACCTCCTCCCTTAGCCGTGACGGCGCGCGAAGTCGCCCATGAAGTCCACCAGCGCAGTGACGGCAGCTTCCGGCACGGCATTGTAGAGGCTGGCACGCATGCCACCGACGCTGCGGTGACCGGCCAGATTCAAGAGACCCGCCGCTTCGGACTCGGCGAGGAAGGTCTTGTCGAGACGGTCATCGGCCAGCACGAACGGCACGTTCATGCGTGAACGGTTCTCAGTCACGATCGGGTTGGAATAGAAGTCGCTGCCATCGATGGCCGCGTAGAGTGCCTGCGCCTTGCGATCATTGATCGCGTTCATGGCGGCGAGACCACCGACCTCGTCCTTGAGCCACTCGAATACCAGCCCGGAGAGATACCAGGCGTAGGTCGGCGGCGTGTTGAACATGGAGTTGGCCTCGGCGGCCGTCTTCCAGTTCAGCATGGTCGGGCAGTCCTTGCGGGCACGATCGAGCAGGTCTTCGCGCACGATGACCAGCGTCAGCCCCGCCGGACCGATGTTCTTCTGGGCACCGGCATAGATGACGCCGAAACGGCTGACATCCAGCGGGCCAGACAGAATGGAAGACGACATGTCACACACCAGCGGCACGCCATCCGCTGCCACCTCGGGGATGTAGTCGAACTCGAGGCCGCCGATGGTCTCGTTGGCGGTGTAGTGCAGATAACCCACATCACCCGAGAGCTGGATCGCGTTCTGGCGCGGCACGGCGATCAGGCCATTGCTCTCGCTGGAGGCCGCCACGTGGCTGCCCACCGCCAGATGCTCGGCTTCCTTGATCGCCTTCTTGCCCCAGATACCGGTATACAGATAGTTGGCACTGCCACCCGCGCCCAGCAGGTTCAGCGGTACACCCGCAAACTGGGTCGAGGCGCCCCCCTGCATGAACAACACGCGATAGTTGGACGGAATCTCGAGCAGTTCGCGCAGGTCCGCCTCGGCCTTCTCGGCGATGGCCACGAATTCGTCGGAGCGATGACTCATCTCCATGACGGACAGTCCGCGGCCCTGATAATCCAGCATCTCGGCGCGGGCGCGCTCCAGGACAGCGGTCGGCAGTGCAGCAGGACCGGCGCAGAAGTTGAACTTGCGTGTCATGTCGTCTTATTTCCCGAAAGTGAAGCGACCGCCCCGAAGGCGGTCGCAATCCAGCGTCTTATTCCGCGTCTGTCGGCGGGGTATCCGTCGACTCGGCATCATCTCCCGCCTGCACCTGTTCGTCGGTGCTCAGCGCCTCTTCGTCCAGCTCATCCTGCACCACGACGACCTCTTCCGGCTCGTCGACACGCACCGTCGTCACCAGACGCTCCTCTTCCGCGGTGCGGATCAAGGTCACGCCCTGGGTGTTGCGCGAGGTGGTGGACACCTCGGCGACGCGGGTACGTACCAGGGTGCCGCGGTCGGTGATCAGCATCAGTTCGTCGTTGTCGCTGACCTGCACCGCGCTGACCAGGTCGCCGTTGCGCTCGCTGGTCTGCATCGCGATCACGCCCTGGCCACCACGGCCACGCAGCGGGAACTCTTCCAGGCGCGTGCGCTTGCCGAAGCCATTGGCGGACGCGGTCAGGATGTAGCACTGCGGCACCTCACCGCTGGCGACGCTGTCTTCCGGCGCGCCCTCGGTGGTTGCCACATCAGCGCTCTCGATGCCTTCTGCCGTCGCGTCCGCGGCGTCATCGACCTCGATCTCGTTGTCATCGATCGCGGTGGTGCGCGGAATGATCAGGCTGATGACCTGTGCATCATCGAGCAGACGCATGCCGCGCACACCACGGGCGGTACGGCCCATCACGCGCACGTTCTGCTCTTCGAAGCGGATCGCCTTGCCGTTGGAGGACACCAGCATGACGTGGTCGGAGCCGGACGTGATGTCGGCGCCGATCAGGCGGTCACCTTCCTCGATGTCCAGCGCGATCAGGCCGACACTGCGCGGACGCGAGAACTGGCTCAGCGCGGTGCGCTTGACCGTGCCGTTGGCGGTGGCGAAGAAGATGTAGCTGTCGGCGGCGTAATCGCGCACCGGCAGGATGGTGGTGACCCACTCGCCGTCGTCCAGCGGAATCAGGTTGACCAGCGGCTTGCCGCGCGAGCCACGTGATGCCTGCGGCATCTCGTAGACCTTGAGCCAGTACACCTTGCCCTTGTTGGAGAACAGCAGCACGGTGTCGTGGGTCGAGGCGACCAGCAGGTGCTCGATGACATCCTCGTCCTTCATCGAGGTGGCGGACTTGCCGCGGCCACCACGCTTCTGGGCCTGGTAGTCAGACAGCGGCTGGGTCTTGGCATAACCGCTGCGCGAGACCGTCACCACCATGTCTTCCTCGTTGATGAGGTCTTCGATGGTCAGGTCACGACGGCTGGTCATGATCTCGGTGCGGCGTTCATCGGCGTACTGGGCGCGCACTTCGCGCAGCTCTTCGCGGATGACTTCCATCAGGCGGTCGGCAGAGGACAGGATCTCCATCAGCTCGGCGATGCGCTCGAGGATGGAGGAGTACTCGGCCAGCAGCTTCTCGGTCTCGAGACCGGTCAGGCGATGCAGACGCAGCTCGAGGATGGCCTGAGCCTGGGCCGGCGACAGACGGTAGTGCTTGGCGTCTTCAGACAGCCCCAGACCTTCCGGCAGATCTTCCGGACGGCAGGAAGTGGCACCGGCGCGCTCGAGCATCTCGACCACCTGGCCCGGCTGCCATTCGCGATCGATCAGCTTTTCCTTGGCTTCCGCCGCGCTCGGCGAGCCCTTGATCAGCTCGATCACCTCATCGATGTTCGAGATCGCCACCGCCAGACCTTCAAGAATGTGGCCACGTTCACGCGCCTTCTTGAGTTCGAACAGGGTACGACGGGTAACGACTTCACGACGGTGACGGATGAAGGATTCCAGAATCTGCTTGAGATTCAGGATCTTCGGCTGACCTTCGTGCAGCGCGACCATGTTGATGCCGAACACGGTCTCGAGCTGGGTCTGGGAGAAGAGGTTGTTGACGACCACTTCACCGGACTCGCCACGCTTGGTCTCGATGACCACGCGCAGACCGTCCTTGTCTGACTCGTCACGCAGCTCGGCGATGCCCTCGATCTTCTTGTCCTTGACCAGTTCGGCGATCTTCTCGATCAGACGCGCCTTGTTCACCTGGTAGGGAAGCTCGGTGATGATGATGTGATCACGGCCGTTCTTGTCGTTGTGCTCGATGGTATGCACGGCACGCACGTAGATACGACCACGACCGGTGCGGTAGGCATCGAGGATGCCGGCACGGCCGTTGATGATACCGGCGGTCGGGAAGTCCGGCCCCGGAATGAATTCCATCAACTCATCGATGGTCAGATCGCCGTTGTCGATCAGCGCCAGACAGCCGTCGATGACCTCGCCCATGTTATGGGGCGGGATGTTGGTGGCCATGCCCACGGCGATACCGGAGGAGCCATTGACCAGCAGGTTCGGGGTCTTGGTCGGCAGCACGGCAGGAATGCGCTCGGTGCCGTCATAGTTGTCGACCCAATCGACGGTGTCCTTCTCGAGGTCGGCCAGCAGCTCGTGCGCCAGGCGCGCCATGCGCACCTCGGTATAACGCATCGCCGCGGCGCTGTCGCCATCGATGGAACCGAAGTTGCCCTGACCATCCACCAGCACATAACGCATGGAGAAGTGCTGGGCCATGCGGACGATGGTGTCGTAGACCGCACTGTCACCGTGCGGGTGGTATTTACCGATCACATCGCCGACGACACGGGCAGATTTCTTGTAGGCCTTGTTCCAGTCATTGTTCAGCTCGTGCATCGCGAACAGTACGCGACGGTGAACCGGTTTGAGGCCATCGCGAACATCCGGCAAGGCACGCCCGATGATGACGCTCATCGCGTAATCGAGATACGACTGCTTGAGCTCGTCCTCGATGTTGACTGGCAGTATCTCTCTGGCGATCTCACCCATGATTCGTCAAATCCTTGAACTCAACTGTTGGCGCCACTGCAGCAACGACGCATGCTCCGTCGGTACTGCAGCGCGGCAGTGGCGTGAAGCAGACACGGGGTGCCAGCTCCGCGGCACCGAAGTGGCGGCATTATATCACTTGCGAGCGCGCCTAGCAGCTCACACGACGCCGCAAGGACACCTCAGTACGGTAGTACGGCCGTCAATGTGCGCGGCCTGCTGGCTCATGCCTCGCCGCTGACGGCGATCAGGCCGTTTCTTCACTGACCAACGCGCCCAGCAGCGCGCCGATCTCGCCGTCCAGCGGCATGGCACGACCGGAGTCGGTATTCATCAGCACGAAGGTGAAGTCAGCCCTGGAGACCAGCGCCCCGGAGCGCGGATGCACCTCGCCCATGCGCCGCTCGCCCAGATGGATCTCCTGGCGCATGATCATCTTGCGTCGCCCGAGCTCTGACAGCCGCGTGGTGATGACCAGCTCATCATGCACGGTAGCGGGATAGTGCCAATCCAGGTTGAGGTTGACCGCCACCATCGCGATGCCTTCGCGCTTGAGCGCGGCCAGATCGAGATGCGCGAGCATGAACTCCCAGCGCCCTTCCTCATAGAACTCCAGATAGCGGGCATTGTTGACGTGCCCATAGCCATCCAGATGATAGCCACGCACCGTCAGGGTCGTGCGACTGACGACGCCTGCGTGAGTGCCGACGTCTGCGTGAGTGCCGTCCGCAGCCTGCGGTGGATTGCTGTCGTGTTGCATCCCTGCCTCCCGTCCGTAAGACGATCGCGCCGTATGGCCATCGTCAGCTGATCTTATGCCGGTGACGGACAGAAAAACAAACGCTTGGCTGAATGATGACGCCGGCCCTGCTCGCCATCCCTACAAGACGGCTACTCGCCGGGCGGACCCTGCGGTGGCCTCTCGCCGCCCTCCTCGTCGAGGAAGTGCCCCTTCTCGCCCATGAAGCAGCCGAAGATCTGGTTAACCCCCGGCGCGGAGGCATGATAGTGATAGCCACGCTCCGGGTCGCTCTCGCCGCCACACTCATCAAGATCATCCGGGACATTGCCGTCCTTGTCCTTTCTGGCGTAGATGGCATAGCCATCCAGCGCATAGCCGATCATCGGTGAGTGACCATCTTCCTGAATGCCGATCTCGGAGCAGCCAGTGGCGGTGTGATAGTGATAGCCCTCATGCGGATTGGCATGCGCGCCACAATCATCGAGCACCCCCAGGGTGTGAGAGCTCAGGATCAGCTCCAGCGGCGCCGGCGGGCCGAACAGCACGCCATTGAGCGCCACGCCGGTGTTGGAGCGGCCGGCAAGCGAGGTCGGCTCGGCGGCCGGCACCGGTACCTTTGGAATCACGACAGTCTTCTCGATGCCACCGCCCAGCTCATCCAGCGGACACTCGAGACAGAAGTTGTCGAAGCCTTCGATGGGGTTCGGGTTCCCCGCCACCTCGCAGCCACGCGCGCCATCGATCACGGTGATCTCGCCCGTGTTGACGTCGTACATCTGCCACTCCTTGTCCTTGTAGAGAGTGGCCAGATTCTTGATGAACTCACCGTCCACCTGATAGAGAGTGCCCTCGCCATCCATCCAGGTGCCGCCTTCCTCCTCACCGGAGTGGATATTGGGCGGGCAGAAAGGCCCCTCCGGCGAGGTTTGCGGGTCCGCGGGCGCACCGGCCACACGGAACTGATAGCAGGTCGTCTGCGTGCCGCCGCTCAGGGTGCAGTCGACGGTCTCGACCTCACCGACGATCGCGCCCTCGGCAAACATCTCAGGATCCAGCCCGAGCGCCGCCGGGGCAGATTCGCCGTCAGCGGCTGCCTCTTTCGTGACCGTTGCACTGGTCTCGGCCGCGCTGACCGCCTTGTCGTGGGCGTCATGCTCCCCGCTGCAGCCGAACAGCAGCAGGGGCAACGCCGCCAGCGTCAGTGGTCGTGTCCGTTTCAGCGCGCTCGCGCCCGAAGCTCTGCTCTTCACAGCAGTCCCCACAACAGTCTCCACAACAACGTCGTCGATCACTCTGCCGCCCTCCGCGTCTCAAGTCTGATGGTCTATGCCTGCGGGTCGATGCCTGCTGATCGATATCTACTGGTCTTTGCCTGCTGGTCGATATCTACGGGTCTTTGCCTGCTGATCGATATCTGTCGGGCGATACCGCAAACCGCCAGACCGCGCACCGCCAGGTCGACTCAAGACTAGCGTCACAGCGTGCACACAGTATGTCTTTGTGCTCGCGCGAGATGGTCGGCAACCGCAGTGTGACGCAGGGTCACGTCCACGGCGGATGACCCGCCGCATGAGTTTCGCCATAATATGCGCCATTCAGACGGGCAGCCCCCGTTCACCGGACTCAAGGACTGGTCGCATGTGGTTCAAGAACCTGCAACTGTATCGCCTGCACGATAGCGCACCGCTGGAAGAGGGTCGTCTCGCCGACGCCCTGCCGGAGCATGTCTTCCGCCCGGTCACCGGCGTCGAAGCCAAGCGTATCGGCTGGGTGGCACCTGGCGGTCGCAACAGCGACCTGCTGGTGCACGAGATTCAGGGCCATTTCCTGATCAGCGCCCTGCGCCAGGAGCGCGTACTGCCCTCCGCCGTGGTCAAGGAAGAACTCGAGGAGCGCGTGGCCGAGCGCGAGACCGCCGAAGGCCGTCCGCTGCGTCGCCGCGAGAAGCTGACCCTCAAGGAGCAGATCTACGAGGAGCTGCTGCCGCGCGCCTTCACGCGCTCCTCGCGCACCGACCTGTGGTGGGACAGCCGGCGCGGCCTGATCGCCGTCAACGCCTCGAATGCCAAGCGCGCCGAGGAAGTGCTGGACCTGCTGCGCCAGACACTGGGCACGCTCAAGGTCACGCCGCTGGCCGTCGCGCAGCCGCCTTCCCAGGTGATGACCACCTGGCTGAAGGATGTCAGCTCACGCCCGGAAGACCTGATCGTCGGTGACCAGGTCGAACTCAAGGCGCCGGGCGGCGAGGATGGCGTGCTGCGTGCGCGCCAGTTCGATCTCGACGGCGAGGAAATCCAGACGGCGCTGAATCTGGGCCGCGTGGTCAGCAAGCTGGCGCTGGAAGTCGATGGCCGCGTCGCGCTGGTGCTCGGTGAGGACATGGCGCTCAAGAGCCTCAAGTTCGCCGATGCCGTGGTCGATGAAGCCAACGCCCAGGATGACGGCGAAGACCCCATCCTGCGTCTGGAGACCGACTTCGCGCTGATGGCCCAGGTGCTGTCCGGCGTGATCGAGCAGATGACCGCCTGGCTGGGTGGTGAAGCCCAGCCCGCCAGCTGAGCCTTGGGCCCGCTGCCGACCTTCTCTTTTTTCAGAATGACAAACCCGGATGACGTGCGTCGATGACTGACACTGCAACACCCAAGCCTGCCACGACCAGCGAACAGGACCCGTTCGCCGATATTCGCCCCTACCACGACAACGAGGTAGCGGAGGTGCTGGTACGCCTGGAGCAGGACCGCGAGCTGCTCGACACCCTGACTCGCTTCCGCCTGCCGGGCCTGACCCAGCGTTTCCCGTGGCTGGCACGCCAGATCGCGCGCCTGGCCATCAAGCGCGAGATGATTGGCGTCAAGGACGTTGCCAGTTTCCAGAGCCGCATCGCCGTCTACATGGCGCGCATGATCCACACCACCACCACCAGCTTCGAGACGGTGGGGCTGGAGCGCCTGTCGCCGGACACGCCGTATCTGTTCCTGTCCAACCATCGCGACATCTCGCTGGACCCGGCCTTCGTCAACTACGCCCTCTATCGTCACGGGCGTGACACGGTGCGCATCGCCATCGGTGACAACCTGCTGCAGAAGCCCTTCGTCACCGACCTGATGCGCCTCAACAAGAGCTTCATCGTGCCACGCTCCGCCAAGGGCAAGCGCGCGATGCTGGCCGCCTACCAGTCGCTGTCGGGCTATATCCGCCACTCGCTGACCCACGACCAGCACTCCATCTGGCTGGCCCAGCGTGAAGGGCGCGCCAAGGACGGCCGTGACGGCACCGAGAGCGCCATCATCAAGATGCTGACCATGGCGGCGCGCACCGCCGACAAGACGCGTCCGTTCAGCGAGGCGGTCAGCGAGCTCAACATCGTGCCGGTGTCGATCAGCTACGAGTTCGACCCCTGTGATCTGCAGAAGGCGCGTGAGCTGGCGGCCGTCGCCAATGAAGGCCGTTACGAGAAGGTGCAGTACGAGGACATCAAGTCCATCGCGGCGGGCATCAGCGGCCACAAGGGGCGCGTCAAGCTGGTGTTCGGCGAGCCGCTCAAGGGCGACTTCGAGACCCCGGAAGACGTGGTGAAGGAAGTCGACCGTCAGGTGCTGGCCTACTACACCCTCTACCCGAGCCATCAGCTGGCACTCGAGAAGCTGGCCGCCAGCCGCCCGCAGCTGCGTGAGGAGCCGCGTCTGGCCTCGGCGCTGGATGTCTCGGCCATCAGCGGTGCCGAGCGCGCCACCTTCGAGAACCGCCTCGCAGAGGTGCCCGCAGAGCTCAAGGACTGGTGGCTGGTGCAATACGCCAACCCGATCCTCAATCGCGAAGGGCTCTCCATCGACCTCGACGAGAAGCTCGATGCCGCCGAGGCGACGGACGGCGAGAAGGTCGCGCAGTAAGACGGCGCAAGCCAAGCCACATCGCCCTCGCGCTTGGCACGACCAAAGCCACGAAAAAGCCACCGTCAATCGACGGTGGCTTTTTCGTGGGCCGCTACTTGCGCCAGAAGCTGGGCGAGAACAGCACCAGCACGGTCAATATCTCGAGACGCCCCATCAGCATGCCGATGCACAGCAACCACTTGGCGCTGTCCGGCAGGCTCGAGAAGTTGCCCGCCGGGCCGATGATCTCGCCCAGTCCCGGGCCGACATTGGTGACGGCCGTGGCGGCGCCGGTCACCGCGGTGATCAGGTCCAGCCCGATGAACGACAGCGCCAGCGCCAAGCCACCGATGGTGATGAAGAAGAAGAACGAGAAGGCGATCACGGCGCGCACCACTTCATCGGGCAGCGCGCGGCCGTTGTAGCGCTGCGAGAAGACGCCATTGGCATGGATCAGCGAGCGCAGATGGTTGCCGAGCATGATCAGGCCGATCTGCAGGCGGAAGATCTTCATGCCGCCGCTGGTCGAGCCGCTGCAGCCGCCGACGAAGGTCAGATAGAAGAAGGCCACCACCGCAAAGGGCCCCCAGGCACTGTAGTCATCGCTGGCGTAGCCGGTGGTGGTCACCACCGAGATGACATTGAAGGTCACCTGGGTCAGCGCCGTGAAGATGGCCTCGCCATTGACGACGCGATACAGCGTCAGCAAGGCGATCACCCACCCCAGCAGACGCAGGAAGCCGCGTACCTGGGCATCACGCCACAGGACGCCGGCCTGGTCCTGCCAGGCGCGGATGAACAGCACGAAGGGCAGCGCCCCCAGCAACATGAACGCCGACGCCATCCACAGCAGATGGGGCCGGTCGGAATAGACGCCCATCGAGCTGTCGTAATTGGAGAAACCGCCGGTAGCCAGCGACGTCATGCCATGCACCAGCGCATCCAGCCAGTGCATGCCGCCGAGCCAGTAACAGACGATGGCCAGCAACGTCAGCCCGACATAGACCAGCCCGATGGCCTTGGCCACGCCACCGGCACGCGGCAGCACCTTGTCGGACCAGTCCGAGGATTCGGTCTGGAACAGGCGCATGCCGCCGACCTTCAGAAACGGCAGGATCGCGATCGCCATCACGATGATGCCGATGCCGCCGACCCACTGCATCAGGCCGCGCCACAGCTTGAGACCATCCGAGAGCCCTTCGATGTCAGACAGCACGGTCGAGCCGGTGGTGGTGATCGCCGACACCGATTCGAACACGGCATCGGTCACGCCCAGGTGGGTGGCACCGAAGATCAACGGCAGGCTCGAGTAGGCCGACACCAGCACCCAGCTCAGCGTCGTCAGCACGAACATCGCACGCGGCTTGAGCTGCAGCTCCACCTTGCGCGAGACCGTCAGCATGATGGCCGCCGAGCCGAGCGTGATGCCCAGCGAGATCAGGAAGGCGCTGGCATCCGCATCCGCTTCACCGAGCAACACCAGCAAGGGCGCCAGCATCATCAAGGCCACCACGCACAGCAGCAGGCCGAGTACCCGGATGACCGGCAACCACTCCGAGAGCGAAAGAAGGCGAACCAGCGCCTGCGAGTGCGCTCGGGTCGCCTGCCCTGCGCGAGCCCGTCTACGCAGCAGGTCCCGCGAGCCACCCTTCATGCCACCGACCTGTTGATGACCGTCATCATTGTGCGTCCTCAGCGTTTTACCCCATGACGCCCCGGGCGCCAGTCTCAGTGCGGCGATACCCTACACCCTCTTCCGCCGCTGTCCAGCGCCGCCACAGCGGTGACCCGCCGCAGGACATCGCGCCCCGACGCCTCACGTCAGGCGCCTTGTGCCGCCCTGCAAGCTGCTATCCTGCCAACGACACGCGTAGCCACGCCGCCTGCTCTGCGCCAACACGCCTGAGTCCGGTTGGGCTGCCCAACCCCTGTGCGGTACACTGAGGCCCCAATATGGCAACGATGCGTTCACGGACAAGAACCTCATGCGTCTGACTGATTGGCGAGCCTGGCAGGCGAGTGCGACCCGCACCGCCCACGACAGCCGCGTAGATATCACCCCCTCCCCGCGTGCCGAGCAAGTCCCGGCCATGCAGCGTCGTCGACTCAGCCCGGTCGGCCAGGCCTGCTGCAAGCTGCTGTTCGCGCTCGACCCTGACGCCGACCTGCCCATCATCCATGCCTCGCGTCATGGCGATACCGGCAAGATTCTCGCCCTGCTGGATGCCGCCACCCAGTCCGACGAAGCCCTGTCACCGGCACGCTTCTCGCTCTCGGTGCACAACGCCGTGCTGGGCATGTACTCGATCACCGGCAAGTCCCATCAGCCGCTGGAAGCCCTCGCCGCCTGCGGCAACGAATTCGAGGCGCTGATGAGCGAGGCGCTCGGCTATCTGAGCGAGCGCGAGGACGTCATCGTGCTGTTCTCCGATATCGCCGCGCCGGAGGCCTTCCTGCACCACGGCGACTACCCGGCCTGCGCCAGCGCCGTCGCCCTGCGCCTGAGCCGAAACAGTGACGATGACAGCGCATGGACACTGAGCGCCACGCCAGGCGAGTCGTTGACGGACAGCGCCCCGACGCCGCTTGAGGTCATCGCCTGGCTCGAGCAGGCCGGGGCTGAGGCGCTCGCCTGTCGCCGCCATCACTGGCAGCTGAGCCGCGCTCACGCCGCCTCACCGACGCCGCCAGCAGACTGATGCCACGCATGCTGTCGTCACCCCTCGGGCGCCTGTGGCGTGGCATCGCCACGGCCATCAGCTTCCTGACCTTCGGGCTGGGCGGCTTGCTGGTGGGGGGAATGTGGCCCCTGCTGACACTGGTGGTACGCTGCCCCGACAAGCGACAGAAGCTCGCGCGCAGCATCATCCATCACTGCATGCGCGGCTTCGTGGGCCTGATGCGCGGCCTGGGCGTGCTCGACTATCGCCTGCACGACTGCGAGCGCCTGCAACGTCCCGGCCTGCTGGTGCTGGCCAATCACCCGACGCTGATCGACGTGGTCTTCCTGCTCGCGCTGATTCCCCACGCCGACTGCGTGGTCAAGGGGCGGCTGGCACGCAACCCCTTCACCCGCGGTCCCATCCGCGCCGCGGGCTACATCACCAATGAAGAGCCGCAGGGCGTGCTCGAGGCCGCCGGCGTGAGCCTGGCGCGCGGCAATGCCTTGATCCTGTTTCCGGAGGGCACGCGCAGCGTGCCCGGGCGCGCACTGAAATTCCGCCGCGGCGCCGCCAACATCGCGCTGCGCACGCCAAGCGAGATCACCCCCGTGCTGATCGACTGCCAGCCCAGCACCCTGACCAAGGGCGAGCCCTGGTATCACATCCCGACCCGGCGGGTGATGCTCAATATCAAGGTACTACCGGACATGACGGCGCATGTCGCACCGCCACCGGCGACAGAGGATGAGGTGCCGCTGTCACGCGATGCCCGCCAGTTGACGCGCCGCCTGGCCAGCGACTTTGCCGCTGAGCTGGCCGACTTTCAGCAACGGATTCGCGAGTCATGACAACGCGCTGCGCCGTACTGCCCTGATCTTGATGTTGATCAGATAGCGAGAAAAAGTGATTAAGATATTCGGCCTTCCCGCCGTTAATAAAGCCTGCTGCCATTCATACCGGCCATTATCGGTACGCCGACACGAGGAATATTCATGAGCGATAGCGCCAAGCTGGAACTGGAACTCAAGCAACTGATCATCGATACCCTGGAGCTTGAGGACATCACGCCGGACGACATCGTCGCCGATGAGCCGCTGTTCGTGGACGGCCTGGGGCTGGATTCGATTGACGCCCTGGAACTCGGCCTCGCGCTGCAGAAGCAGTACGGCATCACGCTGGACGCCGAAGCCGAGGACACTCGCGCGCATTTCGCCAGCCTCAATGCCCTGCGTGAACTCGTGGAGGCCCGTCGTGAGCGCTGAGCAACAGACCGCGTCCCGCGAAGAGATCTATGCCCATGTGCGCAGCACTCTGATCGAGCTGTTCGAGATCGATGCCGCTGACATCCACCCTGAGGCGCTGCTCTATGAAGACCTCGACATCGACAGCATCGATGCGGTGGACCTGGTGGTCGAACTCAAGAAGTTCACCGGCCGCCGCATCGAAGCCAATGACTTCAAGAGCGTACGCAGCCTCGATGATGTCGTGACCGCCGTCGAGCAGCTGATGCAGCGCCAGGCATGACGTCATTGTCCTCTGGTCGAGGGCGCCGCCCGTCACTGCCAAGGCTGCTGCTCGGCGGGCTGGGCGTCGTGGCCGCCGTGTGCTGGCCGCTGCTGGTCTATGCCCTGCTCTCGCGGCTGACGGCAGGCCCGGCGGGCGACGCGACCAGCGGACATGTCTCGCCTTGGGTGTGGGCGCTGATCGCGCTGGGCGCCTTGCTGATCCAGCGTCTGCCCCTGCCCTTGATCCTGCGCCTGTCGCTGGCCGCGCTGCTGATCGCCATCAGCCTGCTCAGCGAGGCGGAACTGGGGCTGCGCGCCTATCCGGTGCTGGTCAATCTGGCCATGCTCAGCGTGTTCGCCACCAGTCTGTGGCGCGGCATGCCGGTCATCGAGCGCCTCGCACGTCTGCAGGAGCCTGATCTGCCCGCCGCCGGCGTGCGTTATACCCGCAAGGTCACCCGGGTGTGGTGCGGCTTCTTCGTCTTCAATGCCAGTGTCGCCGCGGCCACGGCGCTGTATGCCGACCTCGCGACCTGGACGCTCTACAACGGCCTGGTGAGCTACGTGCTGATGGGGCTGCTGTTCTGCGGCGAATGGCTGGTACGCCGTCGCCTGCGCCGCGCCGATGGCTGAGCTCGGCTATCGATAGCTGAGTCCATGTATGGATACGCCCCCAGATGAATTCGACTTTCTGAAGAGTTGCCTGCCTCACATGTCTGATGCCCGCCAGCCTGCCAGCCGCGCCACCGCACGCTCCACTGAGCAAGACGCCGCCCAGCGCGCCACCTCCCTCATCCATCAGGGTTGGCGCCAGCTCGCCCGACTCGCACCCGCGGCGCCGGCCTGCTGGCTGGCCAGTCCCGGTCAGCCGCTGCGCCCGCTGAGTCGTGCCGAGCTGATGGCACGCGTCGATGCCTGGCATCAGTGGCTGGACAACCTGCCCGCAGCGCATGCTGGCCGCCGGCCCGGTGCGCGCTGGGTGATGTTCCAGCCCACGGCGCTTGGCGCCTGCGTTCAGCTGCTGGCGCTGTGGGAGCGCGGCATGCTCGCCGTGCTGCCCGGTGACGACCGCCCGGAAACCCTGGTCCGCCTGGCCGGGAGCAGTGATGGCAAGCTGCCCGAGACCAGCGCCGCTGGCTGGCCGCCGGAGCAATCCGGTGCTGCCAGCTCTGTTGCCGCACCGAACACACCGCTCGAGATCACACCTGACGGCGCGCGTCTCGCGCTGGAGCTCTGCACTTCCGGCTCCACCGGCGAGCCGCTGCGCATCGCCAAGCGCTTCGATCAGCTCGAGGCCGAACTGGCCGTGCATCGCACGCTATGGCCGCTGGCGCCGGACGCTTCAGACACTGACTCCACTTCCGAGTCAATGACAGGCGCCGTCAGCCTCAGCCAGGTCAGTCACCAGCACATCTACGGTCTGCTGGTGTCGCTGCTGCGCCCGCTCAGCGAAGGGGTGCCGTTTCTCAGCGAAGCCTGTCATTACCCGGAGCAGCTGGCCGCCGCCATCGCGCAGCTGTCCGGCCTCGGGTATCGCTGCCAGCTGGTCAGCTCGCCGGCCCAGCTGGCGCGCCTGCCACAGGCCAGTGACGAGAGCCGCGTGGCAGGCCAGGCTCAGGATCAGACTCAGCTGTTGCGGGTCTTCTCTTCAGGTGCCCCACTGCCGGCCGAGGCTGCCCGCCACGCCGAGAACTGCCTGCAGGCGCCGGTGATCGAGATCTACGGCAGCACCGAAACGGGCGGCATCGCACATCGCCGCCAGCACGAGACGCCCGACTGGACACCGCTGCCGGAAGTCGAGACCCGCTTCTCACCCGCCTTCGCGGTACGCTCGCCGTTTCTGGAGCAGCCAGACCAGTGGTGGCAGCAGGCCGACAACGCCGCGCCAGTGGCGGCTGAGCCGCCGTCGCAAGTCGAGCAGCAGGCGGCGCCACGCTTTCAGCTGCTGGGGCGCAGTGATCGGCTGGTCAAGCTGGCCGGCAAGCGGGTCTCGTTGAGCGCGGTGGAGCGCTGCCTCAGCGCGCAAGCGGAGGTGCTGGAGGTACGTTGCCTGCCGATGCCCACTCGCGATCATCGCCTGGGCGCGGTGGTGGTGATGGACGAGAGCGCGCTGCCGCAGGACCACGCCAGCCGACGCGATCTGATCGCGCGCCTGCGCCGTGCGCTGATGCCGGGTTTCGAGCGCATCGCCCTGCCGCGCTACTGGCGCTTCGTCACGCGCCTGCCGCTGAATGCCCAGGGCAAGTTCACGGCGGACTCCATCGCGCGACTGTTTGCCGATCTCGACGATCATCGTCTGCCACGCTGGCTGGGCGAAACCTCCAGCGGCCCGCAGCAGCTGACGCTGGAAGCCGAGGTGCCCGACAGCCTGTGCTATCTCGAGGGTCATTTTGCCGCCCAGCCACTGGTGCCCGGCGTGGTGATGCTCAAGTGGGCACGCGATCTCGGTCGCCGCCTGCGCCTGGCGGGTGTCGGCGTGCAGGAAAGCCGTTTTCAGCGTCTGGAGCGCATCAAGTTCTCCAACCTGTTGCTGCCGGGCATGCGCTTCTCGCTGGCCGCGACACTGGTCGCCGACAGCCACGGCCTGCGCGTCGACTTCCGCCTGGAATCCCGCGCAGGCCTGCATGCCAGCGGCCGCTTGCGCTACGGTGCTGAAACCGATGACACACCTCTCAGTTCACCTCTCAGTTCGCCACTTAGTTCACCCCAGACGACACCCACACCGGAGGCGTCATGAGCCAGCCCCAGGCGCCGATGACCGGCCACACATCCTCTCCCCCCAGCCGCGAGTCGTCACTGCGCGCCTGCGTGGTGATTCCGGTCTACGACCACCCCGCCACCATCGCCGGCGTGTGTGCGGGTCTGGCACCGCTCGGGCTGCCCATCGTGCTGGTGGATGATGGCTGCAGCGCGCCCTGCGCCGAGGTGCTGGATCAGCTGGCGGCCGAGGGTCATCACCTGGTGCGTCGTGAGCAGAATGGCGGCAAGGGTGCTGCGGTGCGCAGCGGCCTGCAGGCCGCCGAGCAGCTCGGCTTCACCCATGCCCTGCAGGTGGATGCCGATGGACAGCACGATGTCGGCGATCTGCCCGCCTTCCTCTACGGCATGCAGGAGAATCCCGACTGCCTGCAGATCGGCTATCCGCAATACGACGCCAGCGTGCCGCGCATCCGCTTCTATGGCCGCTACGCCTCGCACATCTGGGTGTGGATCAACACCCTGTCGCTGGCCATCCGCGACACCATGTGCGGCGTGCGCCTCTATCCGCTGGCCGCCACCAACCGGCTGCTGGCGCGTCATGACTGTGGCGACCGCATGTCCTTCGACACCGAGGTGCTGGTGCGCTGGTACTGGGCCGATGGCGAGGTCGCCAATCTGCCGGTGCATGTCAGCTATCCCACCGGAGGCGTCAGCCACTTCCGCCCCGGTCACGACAACCTGTTGATCAGCGCCATGCACACGCGGCTGTTCCTCGGCATGCTGCTGCGCTCACCGAAACTTGCCTGGCGCTCGCTGTCGGGACGCAATCGCAAGTCGCCATCCACTCATGTCAGTCGCCCCTCGCAGCCTGACGACGCGAAGGGGAAACACGAATGACCCATTGGGCACGCCTGTCGGAAACCGGCTCCACCACTGGCATGCGCCTGATGGTGACGATTCGTCGTCGCCTCGGTGCCTGGCCGTTTCGTATCGCGCTGTTTCCGGTGCTGGTGTGGTACTTCCTGCTGCGCGGGGTGGCGCGGCGTGCCTCCTTCGACTTCCTCAAGCGCCTTGAGCCAGAGCTTGGCGGCGTACGCCTGTGGACGAGAAGCTTCGCCCACTTCATGCAGTTCGGTGAGGCGATCATGGACAAGGTCTCGGCCTGGAGCGGCGAGATTCCGCTGTCCTCGCTGACCGGCACCGGCCCGGAAGACCTGCGCGACGCCGCGCTGCGTGGCGAGGGCGGCATCATCCTCGTCGCCCATCACGGCAATCTGGATGTGATCAATGCCATCGGTGAGCGCCACGACATCGACCTGTGTGCGCTGGTGCACACGCGCCACGCCGAGAAGTTCAATCAGCTGCTGGAACAGGCCACCGGGCGCAAGCCGCCGCAGATGATCGAGGTCAGCGAGATCACCCCAGCCACCGCCATGGCGCTGGGGGATCGCGTCAATCGCGGCGGCTTCGTGGTCATCGCCGCCGACCGCGTGCCGATTCCGCCCACCGTCGACGATGGCAAGGCAGATGCCAACTCGGTAGTAGCCAACACGGCAGAAGGCAGCAGGCCCGCGTCGCCGGCCAGTGCCGCTGCCTCACCGCGCGTGCTGCACTGTGACTTCATCGATCAGCCCGCGCCCTTCCCGCAGGGGCCCTTCATGCTGGCCGCGCTGCTGCGCTGTCACGTCTATACCCTGAGCTGCATTCGCGAACAGGGCGGCGCCCATCCGCGTTTCCGGGTCGATTTCGCGCCCTTCGATGACAGCCGCGCCGTCAAGCGCAGCGGTCGCGAGGCGTGGATCCAGCAGGCCATGCAGCGCCATGCCCGTCACCTGGAAGCACGCGTGAAGCGCCATCCGCTGCAGTGGTTCAACTTCTTCGACTTCTGGCATCAGGCGCCTGACAGCACGTCGAATCCAGACAGCGCGTCGGCTCCGAAACAGGACGTCTGAGCCGCGCCGGGCCTGCGACAACGCTGCTTCGCGCCCGGCTCTGCGGCCTTCACCTTGTTCGGTCTTCACGTTCAGCGCTTTTTCACGCTTCTCTCTTCGCCAGGTACCTCGTCATGTCACAGCCCGCCACCTCTTCCTCCGCCCTGATTCTCGACGGCAGTGATATCACCCTCGAGCAGTTGATCGATGTCGCCGAAGGCCGCCGTGAGGTGCGCCTGACCCCGGATGCCGCCTTCCGCGCCCGTATCGAGGCCGGCCCGGCCCTGCTGGAACGCCTGCTGGAAGAGGAAGGCGTGGTCTACGGCGTCACCACCGGTTACGGCGATTCCGTGACGCGTGCCGTGCAGGGGGCAGAGGACCTCGAAGCCCTGCCGCGCCACCTCTATACCTTCCACGGCTGTGGCATGGGCGCGGACCTGGATGTGGTCAGCAGCCGCGCGGTGGTGATGGTGCGCCTCGTCTCGCTGTGCCGTGGTGTCTCCGGGGTCAGCATGGCGCTGCTGGAGCGCCTCGTATGGCTGCTCAATCACGACATCCTGCCGCGCATTCCCGAGGAAGGCTCGGTGGGTGCCAGCGGCGACCTCACCCCGCTGTCCTATGTGGCCGCCGTGCTGTGTGGCGAGCGTGAGGTCTGGGTGCGCCCCGGCGCAGGCCAGCCCCACGCGCTGCGCCCGACGGCGGAGGTCTTCGCGGCACACGGCCTGACACCCTACGTGCTGCGCCCCAAGGAAGGTCTGGCGCTGATGAACGGCACCGCCGTGATGACGGCCCTCGCCGCGCTGGCCTACGGCCGCACCACCTACCTCAGCCGCCTGAGCGCGCGCATCACCGCGCTCAGCGTGCAGGCGCTGGAAGGCAACCCCTACCACTTCGATGCCGATCTGTTCGCCGCCAAGCCACATCCCGGTCAAGCCCGCGTGGCCCAGTGGCTGCGCGATGATCTGGCCCACCCGGCGGCGCCGGAAGTCGATGCTACGCCGATCAACTCGCCGCGCCTGCAAGACCGCTACTCGACGCGCTGCGCGCCCCACGTCATCGGCGTGGTCGAGGACAGCCTCAGCTGGTGGCGCAGTTTTCTCGAGACCGAGCTCAACAGCGCCAACGACAATCCGCTGATCGATGTCGAGGCCGGCAAGATTCTCCACGGCGGCCACTTCTACGGCGGCCATGTGGCGATGGTGATGGACAGCCTCAAGACGGCGGTCGCCAACCTGGCCGACCTGCTCGACCGCCAGCTGGCACTGCTGGTCGACAGCCGCTACAACCGTGGCCTGCCCAGCAACCTCAGCGGTGCCACGCTCGAGCGCGCGCCGCTCAATCATGGCTACAAGGCGGTACAGATCGGCGCCTCGGCCTGGACGGCGGAAGCCCTCAAGCTGACCATGCCCGCCAGCGTCTTCTCGCGCTCCACCGAGTGCCACAATCAGGACAAGGTCAGCATGGGCACCATCGCCGCGCGGGATGCGTTGCGCGTGCTGACACTGGTGGAACAGGTCGCCGCCGCCACCCTGCACGCCGCCGTGCAGGGCAGCGAACAGCGCGCCGACATCACGGGTCAAGCCGCCACGCCGCCCAGACTGGCCGCCTTCACCCGTGAACTGCGTGAAGACATCGCGCCCCTCGAGGAAGATCGCGGTCTGGAAGCCGACCTGCGCCTGCTATGTGCGCGCATCCGTGAGCGCCATTGGGCCCTGAGCGCCGGCGAGGCCAACGCATGAACGAGAAACAAGCCATGAATCAGCCCACAGACACCCCGCTGCCGACCGCCACGGTAGAGATGGAAGTGCCCTTCCACGACGTCGACATGATGGAAGTCGCCTGGCACGGCCATTACGTGCGCTATCTCGAGATCGCCCGCTGCAAGCTGCTCGACATGCTCGACTACAACTATCCGCAGATGCGCGATTCCGGCTACGCCTGGCCGGTGATCGACCTGCGCCTGCGCTATGCCAGCCCGGCGCGCTTCGGCCAGCGCATCGCCGTCACCGCACGGCTGCGCGAGTGGGAGAACCGCCTCAAGCTCGACTACGTGATCCGCGATGTCGAGAGCGGCAAGCGCCTGACCCGTGGCTACAGCGTGCAGGTCGCCGTCGGGCTGGAGGATGGCGAGATGCTGCTGGCCTCGCCCGCCGCGCTCAGCGAGCGGCTGGCCGCCTGGCAGGCCGAACAAGCGCTGACACACACCAGTGATTCGCCTGCCTCCCCTTCAGAAACACGAGGAACGCCGTGATGACTTCGCGCCTTGCCATTGCCGCCACTGCCCTGCTGCTGACTGCCGGTGCCCCCTGGGCCAGCGCATCCGAGACCAGTGCCTCAGAGACCAGTGCTCCCAAGCCCAGCGCCGCCAGATTCGACGCTCGTGCCCTGACGCAACAGCTGGCGCGCACCGCCCCAGTCTGCGGTGATTTTCAGCAGACACGCTGGCTCGAGGATGTCGGCGCAGAGCTCGAGAGCCGGGGTCATTTCCGTCTGATCGGTGACCCGAACGCGCCCGAAGGCCTGGTGTGGGAAACCACTTCACCGATTGAAGACCGTCTCGAGATGCGCCCCGATGCCAGCCAAGGCCCGAATGGTGAGCCGCTGCCGGCCGATCAGCAGGCGATGGCCGAGCTGCTGATCAGCTTCTTCCACGGCGACTGGCAGGCGCTCGAGGAGCACTTCTCCCTCACGTTGACGGGTACGCCGGATGACTGGCAGGCCAGCCTGACGCCCAACGATGCCCGCCTCGCCGAGGCCATCGAGCGCCTCGAGATCGACGGTGGCAGCTGGCTGGAACACGTGAACCTCGACAGCGGCGACGGTGACCGCCTTGAGCTGACGCTCACCGCCGGCGGTCACTGCGAGCGATGACCTCGCCCAGCCGTGAGCCGCGCAAGGGGCTGGATCGCGCCATCTGGGGCTGGCTGTGGGCCGCCGCCCTGCTGCTGTGCGCCTTGATGCTGGCCGCGAAGATCGCCCCGCAGAGCCCATGGCGTGGGTCGATCGACACCCGCATCACCACCATGCTGCCGGAGCAGGAACGCAGCCCGCTGGCGGCGCGCGCCGAATCGCTGGATGACACCGCCAACCGGCTGGTGATTCTGGTCGGCAGTCGCGATGCCAGCGCCGCCGCACGCAAGCAGCGTGACGCCGCCGCCCAGGCGCTGCGTCAGGCGCTCGCGCCCATCGCGAGGCTGGATGACGGCAAGAGCCTCGAAAGCCTGCGCCTGCCGACAGAGGTCCAGCCGGCGCTGATCGCCCCGTCGCTTGCAGGCCTGAGTGACGATGACTGGCAGGCGCGCGCCCTCAGACAGCTGTTCCAGCCCGGCGGCCAGCGCGACCTGATCCGTGACCCCTTCGGTCTCGCCGGCGCCTGGCAGAGCTGGCTGACGCCCGCCAACCTGTCGCTGTCCGGCGGCCAGCTGTTGCTGCGCGCGCCGGCTTCCGCTGGCTCAGTCAGTGATAAACAAGATAGTGATAAACAGGACCGTGACGAACAGGACGGCTATCGCCTGATCAGCGCCACCCTGACAGGCAGCGCCTACGCGATGAGTGACCAGCAAGCGCTGGAGCAGGCCGTGAATGGCGTGAAGGCCGACTATCCCGACATTCGCCTGCTGCGCTCCGGGCTGGTCTTCCATGCCAGCAATGGCGCGCGGCAGGCCAAGCAGGAGATGTCGACCATCGGGCTCGGCTCGCTGATCGGCGTGCTGCTGTTGCTGTGGGCGGTGTTTCGCACCCCACGGCGGCTGCCATTGCTTCTGGTGCCGGTGGCCACCGGCGTGCTGTTCGCGCTGCCACTGACCTGGTGGGCCTTCGGCAGCCTGCATGTGCTGACGCTGGCCTTCGGCGCCAGCCTGATCGGCATCTCCATCGATTACGTGCTGCATCTGGAGTGTATGCGCCGCCTGGCGACGACGAATGGCCGTGGCGGGCTCGCCGCGCTGTGGCCGGGCCTGACGCTGGGACTGTGCTCCAGTCTCGCCGCCTATCTGGCCATCACCCTGACGCCGATGCCCGGCCTGCGCCAGATGGGCATGTTCGCGGCGCTCGGCTTGATCGGTGCCTGGCTGAGCGTGCGCCTGTGGCTGCCGCAACTGCCACTGCCGGCGCAGGCCACCCGCGTGGACTCCCCCGCCGTCCGCGCCGCAGGATGTCTGGCGCGCGCCATTCCCGGCAAGCGCAGCTGGCAGGCACTGGGCCTGCTGCTGCTGGTCGCGCTGGCCAGCCTCTACGGACTGCGCAGCGATGACCGCCTCACGCAGCTCAATCCCTCGCCTGCGTCCCTGATCAATGAGCAACGCGAGGTCCAGCGCCTGCTCGCCGAACCGGACGGCCTGCGCTACCTGATCGTTCAGGCCGAGACTGACGCCGCCCTGCTCACGCGCCTGCATGCGCTGGAAGGCACCTTCCAGCAGCTGAATGCACGCCAGCAGCTGGGTCACTGGGCGAGCCTCGCTCAGCAACTGCCGACACTTGAACAGCAGCAGGCCAACCTCGGCGCCATGCGTGAGCGCACCCGCACCCTGCTGCCCCAGGTGCTGAGCACCGCAGGCCTGCCACCCGAGCTGGTCGCGCGTGCCGAGCAGGCCATCGCAGACGCCCACCCGCTGCGCCCGGCGGACTGGGTCGCGCTGCCCGCCGGCGAGATGGGCCAGCGACTGTGGCTCGATTCGCGCAGCGCCGCTATCGGCATCGTGCGCTTCGGGGATGTCACGGCCGAGGGCAGCGCAGCGCTTGCGCGCCTCGCTGCGGATGACGACAGCCTTGAGTATGTGGATCAGGTCGCCAGGCTCTCGACGACGCTGGGCAGGATTCGCAGCGAGATGGCCTGGCTGGTCGGCGGCGCGGTGGTCTTGATCAGCCTGCTGCTGGCGCTGCGCTATCGTCGCAGCACCTGGCGAGCCCTGCTGCCGCCGCTGGGCGGACTGGTATTGACACTGGCGGCCCTGACACTGGCAGGCGTCGGCCTCAACCTCTTCCACCTGCTGGGCCTGTTGCTGGTACTGGGGATTGGCCTGGATGCTGGCATCTTCTGTGCCGAGCATCCCGCGCGCAGCGCAGATAAAGGTAATCCCACGCGCAGCGCAAATGAAAAAGCCGAACAAGGCAAAGCACAGGCCAGCGCCAGCCGTGCATCGCAGGCCAGCCTGCTGGCGATTTCGCTGTCGTGCGCCTCCAGCCTGCTAGCCTTTGGGTTGTTGAGCTTCAGCCAGACACCGGCGCTGGCGGCACTGGGGCTGGCCTGCCTGCTGGGGCTGAGCGCCACCTGGTGTCTGGTGCCCTTCGCGCGCAGTTGAGGCGGGTCTGAAGCGAAAGACAAGCAAGCCGCAGGGAACGCAGCGCAGCATGAACACATAACGATAACGATATCGACAACGACAACGACAGGGGACGATGCCATGGAATCGGCAGATCGCAGCAACAACCCACCACGCAAGGAAGTCATCATCATCGGCGCCGGGCCCGCCGGTGCGGCGGCGGCGGCGTGGCTGGCACGCGCGGGCCATGCGGTGCGCGTACTGGAACGCAGCCACTTCCCGCGCTTCTCCATCGGCGAGAGCCTGCTGCCGCGTTGCATGCAGCATCTGGAGGCCTGCGGCTTGATGGAGGCCGCCGCCGCCGGTGGCTATCAGCGCAAGACCGGTGCGGCCTTCACCCGCCGCGGCGAGCATCGCGTGATCGACTTCCGCGACAAGTTCAGTGACGGCCCCGGCACCACCTGGCAGGTGGAGCGCGCCGACTTTGATCAGCGTCTGATCGAGGGCGCGCGGGCGGCGGGCGCCGAGGTCGAATTCGGTGTCACGGTCACGGGCTTCACTCCCGCCCGCCCCGCGCAGAGCGACGTCACCAGCCATGCACAGGGGCCACGCCTCACGCTGGCGGATGGTCGCGAGCTTGAGGCCGCCTTCGTGCTGGATGCCAGCGGTTATGGCCGCGTGCTGGCGCGCCTCGAATCGCTTGAGCGCGACCCGCGCCTGGAGCCGCGCATGGCGCTGTTCGGCCATGTCCACGATGGCATCGCCGACCTCGCGCCGCCCGCCGAGGGCTATCGCCGCGACAATATCCTGATCGCCTCGCATCCTACGCATCCCGATGTCTGGTACTGGCTGATTCCCTTCGCCAATGGCCGCGCCTCGCTGGGCGTGGTCGGCCCGCGCGAGCTGATCGAGCCTGCCGCCGAGGACGATGCGCAGACACGCCTGTGGCAGTGGGTGATGGAAGAACCGCGCCTGGCGGAGCTGCTGCGTGATGCTCGACCGGCCAACGCCGTGCAGTCGCTGGGCGGTTACAGCGCCGATGTCAGTCGCCTGCATGGCCCGGGCTATGCGCTGCTCGGCAATGCCGGAGAATTTCTGGACCCGGTGTTCTCCTCCGGCGTGACCATCGCACTGGAATCGGCGCTGCGTGCCGCGCCGCTGGTCGCACGTGAGCTTACCGCGACCCGCGATGAGCAGCGCCCCGACTGGGCCAGTGAATACGAGCAGCCGCTGCGCCGTGGCATCGAGGTCTTCCGCGAATTCGTCACCGCCTGGTACGACAGCCGCCTGACCGACATCATCTATCATCCCGAGCCGCATGCGCGGATTCGCCAGATGATCAGCGCGGTGCTCGCCGGTTACGCCTGGGACACGGCCAACCCCTTCGTCAGTGCCAGTCGCCGCCGCCTGACGGCCCTTGCCAGACTGACCGCGCCCGAGCAGACACTCGCGCCAGACGCGGTGCCGGAAAGCGACTCGCTCGCTGGCCTCAGCGCCTTCGGCCGCGCAGCAAGCGTCGGTGAGAACAGGTAAAGTAGCGTCATGAAAAACATGTCTTTCGCCTCTCACGTTGTTTCCACAGGGCTGCTCTCAGTCGGGCTGCGCTCAGCAGGGCTGCGCTCTACTGGGCTGCACACAGTCGGGCTGCGTTCAGCAGGGCTGCGCAGCCGCCTCGGGCTGGCCAGCCTCGCCGTGGCCGCCACGCTGCTGTTGAGCGGCTGCAGCCTGCTCGCCCCACAGCCGCTGGAGGCTGTCAGCCCGATGCCGACGCTTGCGAGTCTCGAGCAGACCAGCACCCAACGTCTGATTCTGCGTGTGGCGCGTATAGAGAGTGATGACAGCGCAAAGCGGACTGTCGATGTCGATGCCGATGAAAGGGCCGACGCCGATGCCGAGGCTGGCGAGGGTGCGCAGGAGCAGAATCTGCCGCCTCTCATCGGCGTCCTGCGTCAATCGCCCGAGGCCATGCGGCTGGTCATGCTCAGCGTGCAGGGCCAACGCCTGCTGACGCTGGTGCACGACGCCGACGGCAGCCGTTTCGAGAAGGCACGCCCCGAAGTGCTCGAGAAGCTGCCCTTCAGCGCCGACTGGCTGGCGCGGCGTATCGCCTGGGTGCACTGGCCGCAGGCCGCGATCGATGACGCCTTTGCGAACACAGGCTGGCAGCTGGTACAACGCGGCGACTGGCAACAAGGTCGCCAGCCCGCGCAGCGCATCATCACGCAAGATGGTGTGACCATCGCCGAGCTGACCCGCGATGCCAGCGGCCGCGTGACCCTGCGCGACCCGGCAGCCGACATGCAGCTGACGCTGGAACCGCTGGCAGCGCCCAGCACACAGAACGACCCTGACGACTCACCGGAAGCTCCCGCGCATGACTGAATCTGTTGCAACCGTGGCCACCGCTACCCCCAAGGGCCGCGACACTGGCAACGCCTGTCGCCTGTCACGCCCCGGCATCGTCTGCCCGCTGGGCGCAGACCACGGCCTGATCAGCAGTGCGCTGTTCAGCGCCAGCCGTGGCCTGCGTGTCAGTGATGACTTCAGCCCCGGCACGCCACTGTCACTGGGGCGCGTCACCGCGCGGCTGGTGGATGACAGCGACTGGCCGGCCCCGCTGCGCTCACGCAACAACCGCCTGCTGGCCACCGCGCTTGAGCAGTTGGCACCGGAACTTGAAGCCCTCAAGCGTCAGGGCATCGCGCCGGAGCGCATCGGCGTGGTGCTCGGTACCAGCACCTCCGGCATCGGCGAGACGGAAGCCGCGATGGACGCCCAGCGCGCCGCCGTCGCCCAGGGCACGCCGAGCGCCGACAGCTGGCCGCAAAGCTTTGAATATCGTCGTCAGGAACTGGGCGCACCCGCCGAGTGTGTCGCCTGGCTGAGCGGCGCGCGCGGGCCGATCTACACCCTGTCCACCGCCTGCACCTCCAGCGCCAAGGCCCTGGCCAGTGCACGGCGTCTGCTGGCCTCCGGTCAGTGCGATGCGGTGATCGCCGGTGGCGCCGACAGCCTGTGTCACATGACGGTGAAAGGCTTCATGAGCCTGGAGGCCGTCAGCCGCAAGCAGAGCCAGCCGCTGGGAGCCGAGCGCGATGGCATCAATCTGGGCGAGGCCGCGGTGCTGTTCGTGGTCACGCCGGAGCGCGGCGGCGTACAGCTGACCGGCGTCGGCGAATCCAGCGATGCCCACCATATTTCCGCGCCCTGCCCCGATGGCAGCGGCGCCGAGGCCGCCATGCGCGGCGCGCTCGCCAGTGCCGGTCGTGCCCCCAGCGAGATCGACTACATCAACCTGCACGGCACCGCCACGCCGCTGAATGACGCGATGGAAAGCCTCGCCATCAGCCGTCTGTTCGGTACGGACGCCGACTCTGACAGCGGTTCTGATGCCGGTTCTGATATCGATCACGCCCGTCTGCCCGCCGTCAGCTCGACCAAGGCCCTCACCGGCCATACGCTGGGCGCCTGCGGGGCACTGGAAGCCGCCTTCTGCTGGCTGGCGCTGGAACATGGCCGCCTGCCGCCGCATGCCACGCCGCGTGAGGCGCTGGACCCGACGCTGCCTGCGCTCAACATCGTCTATCGTGACCGCCCCGAGACCCCGCCGCTGCGGGTGATGAGCAATGCCTTCGCCTTCGGCGGCAACAATATCTCGCTGGTGCTGGAGCGCCACACCACCGACCCGGAGTCCTCTGCATGCTGACCCCGAGCACCGACTCAGTTTCCCTTGCTGGCGCTGAGGTGCAGCCCCGTGAGGCGCGCTATCCCGCCATGCCCTGCGCCATCGGCCCCTACGTGCCCCATGATGCGGGCATGTGCCTGCTGGATAGCGTACTGCGCTGTGACGAGCATTCGCTGAGCGCCGACATCACCCCGACGCCAGACAATCTGTTCGCCGAGCCGGACGCCGACGGCCAGGCCGTGATTCCCGCCTGGGTCGGGCTTGAATGGATGGCGCAGGCCATCGCCGCCTGGTCGGGCATGCAGGCTGCGCGCAGCGGCCAGCCGCCACGGGTCGGCTTTCTGCTCGGGAGTCGCCGCTATGAGAGCGAAGTCGCCGCCTTTTCCTGCGACTGTCGCTGGCAGATTCATGTTCAGCTCGACTATCGCGCCGACAACGGCCTGGGCGCCTTCGAGGCCACCATCAGCGACGAGCACGGCGCCATAGTCGCGCGTGCCGGCGTGAATGTCTTCGAGCCGGCGCCCGAGGCGCTGCCCTCCGCGGCGTCTACGCAAGACACCGCACAAGAATCCTCACCCGGACAGCAGGATGCTGCCGGTGCCTCATCGCAAGGTAATGTCTGATGTCTGTCACACCCCCCGCTACTGAAACTGCCACCGCTGCCCCTGAAGCGCGCGAGTGGATTCTGGTCACCGGCTCCAGCCGTGGCATCGGCCGCGCCATCGCGCTGCGTCTGGCCCGCGAAGGCTACAACCTGGTGCTGCATTGTCGCTCGCGCCGTGACGCCGCCGAGGAGGTCGCGCGTGAGATCAGCGCCCTGGGCGGTGAATCGCGCATCCTGAGCTTCGATGTCGCCGACCGTGACGCCGCACGCAGCGCGCTGGAAGCCGATATCGAGGCCCACGGCTGCTACTACGGGGTGGTCTGCAATGCCGGTATCCATGCCGACAACGCCTTCCCGGCGCTCACCGATGAAGACTGGGACAGCGTGATCCGCACCAACCTCGATGGCTTCTACAACGTCATCAAGCCGCTTTCCATGCCGCTGGTACGCCGCCGCAAGCCGGGGCGCATCATCGTGATGTCCTCGGTGTCGGGCATGATGGGCAATCGGGGTCAGGTCAACTATTCCGCCGCCAAGGCGGGGCTGATCGGCGCGGTCAAGGCGCTGGCGGTGGAGCTGGCCAAGCGCCGCATCACCGTCAATGCCGTCGCACCGGGCGTCATCGCCACCGAGATGACCGAAGGCGTCGAGATGGAAGAGGCGCTGAAGATGATTCCCATGCGCCGCGCGGGGGAAGCCGAGGAAGTCGCCGCCACCGTGGCCTTCCTGTGCTCGAAGGACGCCGGCTACATCACCCGCCAGACCATCGCGGTGAACGGGGGGATGTTCTGATGACGACTTCCTCTCACGTACTGCGCGGCAGACGTGTCGTGGTCACCGGCATGCATGGCTTCTCGCCCATCGGCAATGACTGGCCGACCCTGCGCGCCAATCTGGCCGCCGGGCGCACCGGCATCCGCTATATCGAGGACTGGGACAAGTACGACGGCCTCAACACCCGCCTCGGCGCGCCGGTCAACGATTTCGAGCTGCCCAGTCACTACAACCGTCGCGCGCTGCGCAGCATGGGCCGTGTGGCGCAGCTGGCGACCCGCTCCAGCGAACTGGCGCTGGAAGCGGCTGGCCTGAGTGACAGCCCGCTCAAGGAGAGCGGCCAGATGGGCATCGCCTACGGTGCCTCGGCCGGTGAGCCGGATGCGGTGGCCGACTTCGGCAACATGCTGATCAACCACTCCACCGACGGGCTCAGCGCCAATTCCTATATCCGCATGATGGCGCACACCGCGCCGGTCAATATCGGTGTCTTCCTCGGCATCAAGGGGCGGATCCACACCACCTCCAGCGCCTGCACCTCCGGCAGCCAGGGCATCGGTTACGCCTATGAGGCGATCCGCTTCGGCCGCCAGACCGCGATGGTCGCCGGTGGCTGCGAGGAGCTGTCCGCCGCCGATGCCGCCGTGTTCGATACCCTGTTCGCCACCAGCACCTGCAATGAGCGCCCGGACCTGTCACCGCGGCCCTTCGATGCCGAGCGTGATGGCCTGGTGATCGGTGAAGGCGCCGGCACGCTGATTCTGGAAGAGCTGGAGCACGCCCTGGCGCGCGGCGCGACCATCCACGCCGAGATTCTCGGCTTCGGCACCAACTCCGATGGCCGTCACGTCACCCAGCCGGACGCCAACATGATGGAAGCCGCGATGCGCATGGCGCTGGAGGATGCCGGTGTCGAGGCCTCAGAGATCGGCTATGTCAGCGCCCATGGCACCGCCACCGAGCGCGGCGATATCGCCGAGAGCCACGCCACCCATGCCGTGTTTGGCGATTCCACGCCGATCAGCGCCTTCAAGAGTTACACCGGCCATACCCTGGGCGCCTGTGGCGCGCTGGAGGCCTGGATCGCCATCGAGATGATGCGCGATGGCTGGTTCCACGGCACCGCCAATCTCACCAGTCTCGACCCGCGCTGTGCGCAGCTCGACTACCTCACCGGCGCAGGCCGCGAGTTCGAGACGGACACCGTGATGAGCAACAATTTCGCCTTCGGTGGCATCAATACCTCGCTGATTCTGCGTCGCTGGCAGGGTGAGTGAGTCACTGGCAATCTGATCTGGTACCAGTCATCACGCTTCGCGCTGACGCCTTTGCAGGATGTCGCCAACGTACGACTTTGCAGCGGGTCGGATCTGGCGCAAGATACGCGCCCGCTGCATGGTCTATGGTGTGATTGGCTCACGCCCCTGGCTGGCTGACGGCGATATTCACTGGCGTCGCGCCAGTCAATCACCCTGTTAGGAGAGGTCTCAGATGGCGTCACGTTCTGCTCAGTCGCTTGCATCCTCGAAACGTTCCGCGGCACCTGCCACGCGCGCCCGCGCGGGTCGCGCCTCGCGTGTGCTGACACTGGTATCTGCACTGCTGCTCGGCTCTGCGGGGCTTGTGGCCTCCGCCCCGGCGGTGGCGCGGGACACGCAGCACTTCCTGCCGATCATGCCGGTGATGGCCAGCACCGCGGCCAGTCAGCGTCTGGGCAAGGACGTGGCCTTCTTCTTCGGTGACAAGCAGCCCTACGAGCGGATCGAGAAGCGCGGCTGGGCGCGGGTGAACCCGAAGACCAACGCGACCAACAAGAGCGATGCGGAAGCCTGCCGCTGGGTGTTCCTGTCGGCGCTGCGTGAGTTGCAGGAAAAGGCGCGCGAATATGGGGCCAATGCGGTCATCAACATTCGCAGCGACTATGACAAGGTGCCCTACTCCAGTAGCGAGAAGTACGAGTGCCATGCGGGCAATATCGTCGCGGGCGTCGCGTTGCGTGGGGATCTGGTGATCCTGCATCCGAACAACTGATTCGCCATCATGATGGCAAGGCAAGACAAGGATGTGAGCGAGACAAGCGAGCCGGTTGAGGATAATTCGGCTGGTGAGTCTGCGACGCGCCCGACCGATCACCCCGCCTATCGCTGTGTGGTGCTGGGGCATGCTGCAGCGGATGGCTCCGCTTCGCTGAGCGCTGGTTCGCTTAGCACTGGCTTGCTTAACAACGAGCCGCCAAGCACCGAGCCGCTGATCTCGCATGATCCCCACGCCCTCGCCGCTTGCCTGGCATCTGCGTCTGGCGGCGCTGCCTGCGCCTTGCCGAATCACTGCTCTGCATCACCCTCTCGGCCAGCCCGCCTGTGGCTGGCCGAGGCCTGTGTGCTGCCAGCATCCTGTGCTGATTCCTCTGCTCCCTCTAACAACTCCTCGACTGGGGCTTCCCCCCGTCGCTCGCTGCGCGCACGCCATGCGGATGTGGATAACGCGGACACCCCCGTGTCATCTACCAAGGCCCGCCGTCGCCAGCAACGTGAAGCCGAATCGCACCTCGCCCGCCTTCTACTTGGCGAACTCGCCGCTGCCCAAGGCATTGCGCTGCCACAGGCCGACTGGTCGCCGCGTGGCCAGGCACCCCATCATCCTGCGCTACCGGCAGGCTTCTATGTCTCCATCGCCCACCGCCACGGCCATGTCCTCGTCGGCCTCGCCACCCTCCCACTCGGGCTGGACCTCGAATACCGCAACCCCCGCCACGCCCACGACCTCGACGCCCGCATCGCCATGCTGCCCCTGGACGCACGCGAACGCCTCGCTGAAGCATCACACCTCAGCGAGACAGAACGACTGGACGGGTTTTATCGAGAATGGGTGAGGTATGAGAGTGGAGTAAAAATTTATAATAGTTAACTAGCCTTCAAAAAATCCATAATAGGGCCACTATTACATTGGGAAGGTTCGATGCTAGTGATAAAATCGTGCTTATTTCTATCCATAATAGCTGCAACATGAATCGCTAGATTAGCATCTTTTACAGATTTTATCATAACCGCACAAGTATCCATTGCCACATATCTATTCATTCTATAAGCGGCATCTATTGCCAACTCTAGGGATAGAACTCTTGTCTCGCATGAAATAACGGGCATATCGAAAATCAACTTCATTCTACGTGCTATACTCTCAGCAAAAGCAAAAGAGTAATTATTGCTCTCAACCATACACCTATAGGACTCAATTAGACTAGGAACATGCGGTATTATTTTATCTTGGCCACAAATCCTAAAGAACTTATCTGGAATCTCTTGACAAACACGAACTTTATCTTGCTCTTCAGTAAGGGCGAGATTTTCTATAAACCTTATAACATCTGGAGGACTATACTTGCTTTCATTATCTAATCTATCACATATAGTAGATAAAAGCTGATTTGCAACGCCTAATTCCCCACCTCGATTTAGAATAACATCATATGCCTGTTTAATAGATTGTTTCAACTCAGAAAGGTTTTGATAACGTTTATTTGCATCAAGATGACAAGCTCTGTCAATAACATATTTCATTGCAGGATGAATAGCACCATCCATAATGTAAGTAGGATCTTGGTTAGTCATTAAAACATAGAAACTCTTACCTAACATAAATATATCACTTGCCTCAGATGCTCGCTTAAATCCACCATTTCTGAATTCTGGAGGTAAATAACCGTGGGTGCCAGCAAACATAGCACTGCTAGTAATTCTTGTTTCTGATGAAGGCTCCAAACCTAGCCCAAAATCAGATACAAGTATTTCTTCACCATTCATAAGAAAATTTTGAGGCTTGATATCTCTATGATAAATGTTTTTCTCATGAAGCTGAGAAAGAGAATCTATCATTTTCATAAAAACTATATCTTGAACTTCATGTTTACCAACAATTAAATCTATATTGCTGTAAAGATCCCCTTGCGAGTAATAAGGCATGACAAAATAAGGAACTTCAAAATCAACATTACTAGATAAAATATTTACAACTCGAGGATTGCCGACGAATTCTTCAAGCAATCTAACTTCACGACGAAACCTAGTTTTGTATTCTTCATTATCACTTTTGCAGTATTTTAAAGCCAATTCGCCTTGAAGTGTTCCGCTTTCATCATCGACAAATAAAACTTGCCCCATACCTCCCGCATTACTGCATACTCCAGTAACTTTAAAACGCTGGTCTATCAGATCACCCACATTATAAATATCCATATAATTACTCTTGTCCATATTAAAGACCCTCCCATTACATGTAGTAAAAGAAGGGCTTATTTTTTAAATACTACTTAACGGCAGCGACCACGGTAATTTCACACAGCAGTTCCGGGCTGGCCATGGCGGCTTGTACGCAGGCGCGGGCGGGGGCATGGCCTTGTGGTACCCAGGTGTCCCAGATGTCGTTGAAGGTCTTGAAGTCGTCCATTGTCTTGAGATAGACGGTGGCAGACAGCAGGTGCTCGCGGTCGGTGCCGACTTCTTCCAGCAGCGCATCGACACGCGCGAGCATGCTGTTGGCCTGGTCCGTGATATTACCGAAGCGATGGTCCGGACCGGCGACCTGGCCACACAGGTAGATGGTGTTGTTGTGGATCACGGCGCGGCTCATACGCGGCTTGGTGTCATGGCGTTGGATGTTCATCGAGAGTGTCCTTGTGCTGTTCTTCTTGGGTAGTGGAAAAATGCCGCCAACGGCGCTGATACAGAAAAGACCGCTGGCGAAGCAGGGTGAGATCAGTCCTTCAGCGTTCCAGATTCGCGCGAGCGGCGCAACGCGACCTGCGGGGGATATTACCCTGCATCATGGGAACCTGTGGTTTCAGTTATGAGGTCTCTTGTGGTGGCTCTTGTGGTGACACCTGTTGTTTCACGCATGCTGCCGGTGATGCAGGAAAACGGGCGTGAACTCAAGACTGCCGGTATACGAAGACACCCGCCAGACAGCAAGACGCCGCGCCCGAGAGATGACGGATGCGCGGCGTCACGGCAATGATGGAGCGGCTCGCTCATCAGCCAATGCTCGGAGAGCCGCCTGAGCGACTCAGACACGGCTCAGCGCAGGATCAGCAGCGGCACCGTGGCGTTGCGAATCATCTCGGTGGTGGTACTGCCGACCAGCAGCTGACGGATGCGCGAGTGGCCATAGGCACCCATCACCAGCATGTCGATGGCGTGTTCCTTGGCATATTCGCGCAGGCAGGCTTCCACCTCCCCTGCTCTGAAGCTGGCCTGCACGCTGAAACCTGCCGCGGTGAGGGTGTCGCGCGCGGCGTCCAGCGGGGCCTGATGTTCCACCGACTCGGCGCCGACCATCACCAGATGCAGCTCCGCGCCTTGCAGCAGCGGGCTTGCCGCCAACACCTCAACGGCGCGCTTGATGGTGGTGCTGCAATCGAAGGCGATCAGCACCCGCGTCGGCTGATTGAACTCGCCCGGCACCACCAGCACCGGACGATGCAGGCTGCGAATCACGCGCTCCAGATTACTGCCCAGGTGCTCGCTGGCCTGCTCTGCCCCTTCGCCGCGCTTGCCGATCACCAGCAGGCGAATCTCGTCTTCCAGCTCCGCGAGGGTCTCGACCAGCTCACCATTGCGCTGGCGTGGCCGCGGCTCCGCGATACCCGCCTGCACGGCGCGCTCGTAGGCGGCCTCCAGCATCAGGCGGCCCTGCTCCTGGGCAATACGCCCGCGTTGTTCATCCAGGGTGGCGAGTTCTTCCAGCAGGTGCTCGCGCGCGCCGAGCCCGATGCTGCCGGAGAGATCACTGCTGGCCTCGCCCGCCCCTTCCTGGCGGTCGATCACATGCAGGAAGCTCAGCGGCGCCGCGAGACGTTGGCTTGCCCATACGGCGGCATCACACACGGAGACGGCAAAGGCGGAGCCGTCAATGCAGGCGGTGACCTTGTCATGGCCTGTCAGGGCACTGGCAGAGGATTGGCTCATGGCGTGCTTCCTTATGCTGACGATCAAGGTGGCGCTTCAGGCGCCTGTTTCGAGATTACCACTTTCCGACCCCACCAACGCAAACGGCGGGCAGCCCGTGAAGGACTGCCCGCCGTCTTTACGCATCAATCACGCTGCTGGCGCCCCCGCCCTCGTTCAGGCGGGTGGCGCCAACGGGATCAATGACCCATCAGTTTCTCGACCGCATCCGGCTTGTCATGCACCGCGAAGCGATCCACCAGCGTGGCGCTGGCTTCGTTGAGGCCACGCACCTCGACCTCGGTACCCTCGCGGCGGAACTTGACCACCACGGTGTCCAGCGCGCCGATGGCGGTGATGTCCCAGAAGTGCGCGCGACTGACGTCGATGACGACACGCTCGACGGTCTCCTTGAGGTCAAAACCGGCCTGGAACTGCTCGCTGGAGGCGAAGAACACCTGACCGACCACGCGGTATTCGCGGGTACGGCCATCGGCATTCATGTCGCTGCCGATATGCAGCACCTGGCCGATCTTGTTGGCGAAGAACAGCGCCGAGAGCAGCACGCCGACCAGCACGCCGATCGCCAGGTTGTGGGTCGCGACCACGACGGCCACGGTGCCCAGCATGACGATGTTGGTGGACATCGGGTGGGTCTTGAGGTCACGGATCGACTGCCAGGAGAAGGTGCCGATGGAGACCATGATCATCACCGCGACCAGTGCGGCCATCGGAATCTGCGAGACCCACGGACCGAGGAACACGACCAGAATCAGCAGCACGACACCCGCCACCATGGTGGAGAGACGCGTACGACCGCCGGACTTCACGTTGATCATCGTCTGGCCGATCATCGCGCAACCCGCCATGCCGCCGAGGAAGCCGGTGACGACGTTGGCCGCGCCCTGGCCCTTGCACTCACGGTTCTTGTCGGACGGCGTATCGGTCAGATCATCGACCAGGGTGGCCGTCATCAGGGATTCCAGCAGGCCCACGACCGCCAGCGGCAGCGAGTACGGCAGGATGATCCACAGGGTTTCCAGATTGAAGGGGATGTCCGGAATCAGGAACACCGGCAGGCTGTCCGGCAGCTCGCCCATGTCGCCGACGGTGCGGATATCCAGACCGACGACCATCGCGAAGATGGTGAGCACGATGATGCAGACCAGCGGCGACGGCAGCAGCTTGCCGACCTTCGGCACCAGCGGCAGCAGGTAGATGATGCCGAGACCGGCCGCCGTCATGGCGTAGACGTGCCAGGTGACGTTGGTCAGCTCCGGCAGCTGGGCCATGAAGATCAGGATCGCCAGCGCATTCACGAAGCCGGTGACCACCGAGCGCGATACGAAGCGCATCAGCGAGCCGAGCTTGAAGTAGCCGAAGATGATCTGGATCACGCCGGTCAGCACGGTGGCGGCCAGCAGGTATTCCAGGCCGTGGTCCTTGACCAGGTCGACCATCAGCAGTGCCATGGCACCGGTGGCGGCGGAGATCATGCCCGGACGGCCACCGGCGATGGCAGTCACCACGGCGATGGAGAAGGAGGCATACAGGCCGACCTTGGGGTCGACACCGGCAATGATGGAGAAGGCGATGGCTTCGGGGATCAGGGCCAACGCCACCACCAGGCCGGACAGGATGTCGGGCCGGAGGTTGGAGAGCCACTGCTGTTTGAGGCTGCTTGTCATCGAGTCGTCCGCAACAGGTTGGGGAAGGTGGTGTGCGTGCTGAATCCTGGCGCTGTCGAGTCAGTCTGGCGTCCGGTTGTTGCAATCTTCATCACTGCCGTCAGGGGCAGTGTCGCTCGCGCCTGGCTCGCGTCGTGAAGTCGCCGTCGTTTCCGGTCGCCCTGTGGCTTTCTTCGCGCCATGAGCTCTTCGCTCCGGTCGCCGTGAGGCGTCCAGAGGGCTGTCATTTGACAGTGAATAAACTCGGGGATGGGCGGGATTGTATCAGTTGCCGCCCGCAGACGCATCCGCAGAAGGCGTGCGCGTGGCCTGCAGGTGACGCAGGCGGCGGTCGATCAGGCTCTTGATCAGCATCGCGCCCAGCACCATGGCGCCGCCCACCCAGCCGCGCAGGGTCAGTGACTCGTCCAGCACCCACCACACCCACAGGATGCCGAACACGCTTTCCAGCAGCATCAGCAGCGCCACCTCGGCGGACGGCAGATACAGCGGGCCACGCTGGATCAGCGTGAAGCCCAGCGGCGAGAGCACCAGACACAGCAGCACCAGCCAGCCGGCGCGCCGGGCGAAATCATCGCTGTGCGAGGGCCACAGCTGGGTGAGTACGCTCTCGAGGCCCTCTGCTGCACCCTCTCCTACCCCAGAGACCGCCAACCATATGCAGGCCAGCAGGCCACACAGCGCGGTCAGCAGTCCCGACAGTGTCAGCATCGGACTCATGTCGAGGCCCGGGCGCGTGCGGCACAGCGTGAAGTTGCCCGCCAGTGACAGGCTGCAGCCCAGCGCGAGCAGATTGCCGGTCAGCGAGCCGCTGCCCGCCTCGTCCATCACCAATAGCGTGATGCCCGCCAGCGAGACCAGAATCGCGCCCCACACATGGCGCGGCTGGCGCTCGCCCAGCCATAGCCGTGACATCAGCGCCGCGAACAGCGGACTGGCGGCGAGGATGATCAGCACATTGCCGGCGCGGGTGTATTGATTGGCGAGCACGAAGCCCAGCGTGGAGCCGGTGAACAGCAGCGCGACCCACAGCCCCGTGCGCCCGCAGCCACGCATGCGCGCCAGCGCACTGGCGCAGCGCTGGCCAGGCCCGCCGCGCTGGGTGAGCAGCAGAATCAGCGCAAAGCCGATGGCCGTCAGCAGGCCGCGCCAGAACACCAGCGGGCCATCGGCGACATCGGCGAGGCGCAGCAACAGCGCATCCGGCGAGATCAGCAGTACGCCCAGCGCCGTCAGCGCGACGCCGCGCGCCTGCAGGGCTCTGGCATCCGGGCTGTGATCACGGGAAAGATGGGAGTCAGTCGACGGCTTCATGCACGCTCAGTCCGATTCGATGGACAGGTGCGACTGGCGCCAGTCGACCACCGGCCAGCCACGCGCTTCGGCGAACTGGCGCAGCGGCGCATCCGGCTGGGTGGCGTGGGGATGATCGACCCGCTCGAGCAGCGGCAGGTCGTTGTGGGAATCGGAGTAGCCCCACAGTGCCTGCGGCGCACGCTTGAGCTGGCTGGCGTCTTCCAGCCAGGCATCCAGCGCCGCCAGCTTGCCTTCGCGGAAGGTGACGATGCCGGTGGTCTCGCCGGTGAAGCGGCCCTGATCATCGAAGGCAGGATGGGTGGCCAGCGCGCCATCGGCGGTCAGGCGACTGGCGATGGGGCCGACCAGATGATGCATGGAGGCGGAGATGATCAGGGTGCGATGGCCCGCCTCGCCGTGTTCGGCCAGCCGTGCGATGCCGCCTTCCAGCAGACGCGGCATCACCATTTCTTCCACGAAATCATCGACTTCACGACGTACCTCATCGCGGTGCCGTCCGATGAGCGGGCTGAGCAGATGGCCGGTGTGCTCGTGGATGTCCAGGGTGCCGGCGTGATACTCGCTCTGGTGGCGCTCGCCGATGGCCATGAAGGCCTCGACATCCTCGATCCAGCCACAGGCGGCCATCCAGCGCATCCACATGCCGGTGCAGTCGCCGTCGAGCAGGGTATCGTCGAGATCGAACACCGCCAGCGGGGAATCCAGCTGGCAGAAATGGCGCAGATACCCCTCACCCGGCGGCGATAGCGGTGGCAGCAGCGTCACGGCATCGCAGTCGGCACAGAGATCCGCCAGCGGCGAGCGGCGGACCTCTACCCCGGGGGCAGCATTGAGGGCGCGCGGCGCAGCAGAGGGTGAGGGCATGGTTCGAGTCACGACAGGCTCCGAGTGGACGAGGGAGTCAACGGCTTCCTGCCGTTACTGCGTGACCCTCGCATGCGGCGCCGCGCTGGGCAAGTCCGTCGCGCCTTCATGACCCGCTGTCGCTGCGTGCGGCGCTAGCGCTGGGCGAGCCGAGCCAGCGCCAGGCTGGCAATCGCGGTGTCCTGCACGCCGGTACCGGTAAGGTCTGCCACCGTGATGAGGGTATCAGTGGCGGTTTCGGCCTGTTCACCGCTGTTCTGGTCACCGCTGTTCTGGTCACCGCTGTTCTGGTCACCGTCACGCAGACGACGCCCATCGGCCAGCAGCTTGCCCAGCTCGTAGACCTCGCATGCCTTGGCCTGGTCTTCATCCAGCCCCTTCAGCTCGCCATTGATTTCCGACTGGGCGCGGCTGTCACACACGAAGTAGTCGCAATCGGTCAGCACGTCGGCTTCCAGCTCACGCTTCTCGGGGCTGTCGGAGCCCATCGCGGTGACATGCACGCCTTCCGGCAGCATCGAGTAATCCAGCAGCGGCGTGTGGGACGGCGTGGCGGTGATGATGATATCGGCGTTCTGACACACCGCATGCAGGCTGTCATGGCTGCGCACGGTGAGGCCAAGACGCTGCTCGGTGTCCCGCGCGAAGCGCTCGCCGCGCTCCTTGTCGCGTGCCCAGACATCGACACTCTCGATATCGCGCACCAGTCGCAGCGCTTCCAGCTGCAGGCTCGCCTGCTCACCGGCGCCGATCAGCGCGACGCGCTTGCTGTCGGGGCGTGACAGGGCCTCTGCCGCCACGGCACCGGCCAGCGCGGTGCGAATGGCGGTGAGATAGCCACCGTCATCCAGCAGGGCCTTGGCCAGTCCCGTCTCGGCGGAGAACACCACCATCAGGCCATTGAGGCTTGGCAGGCCGCGGGCGGGATTGTTGAAGAAGCCGGGACTGATCTTGATCGCGAAGTGCTTGAGCCCCTGGATATGGGCGGTCTTGACGTCCACCTCGCCGTTGGCCTCCTCGATGGCCATCGACAGGATCGGCGGCTGCACCACCTTGCCTTGGCCCAGCGCGATGAAGGCATCGCGAATGGTGCCCAGTGCCGTGGCGTCCAGCCCCACGACCTGCTCGATCTGTTCACGGGAATACGTCTGCATGCTTTCTTGAGTCGGTTCCGTCATGCGCCCTCCTCCTGGTGTGCCGTCATCTGTCTCACGCTGTGAGCCATGGGCGAAAAAATCACTGCTGAGCGTCCGCCAGCAGCGCTCGGGCCTGATCGAAGGTCTCCAGACTGACCCCATTACCGCTGATGATCAGCGCGACACGCTGGCCACGGATCGACTCGGCCAGCGCCGGGTCGGTCTCGCCCAGCCGCGAGGCCTCGAGTGCGGCAAGCCCGACCACGGCGGCGCCCTCGACCAGCAGCTTCTCCTCTTCCAGCAGCATCAGCATGGCGCGAGCGATGGCGCGCTCGCTGACCTGATGGTGTTCATCCATCACGCGGCGCACCAGCGGCAGCGTGGTGTGATTGCCAAGCCCGATGCCGCCGCCCAGCGAATCGGCGAGGCTGGCGACTTCTTCCACCTCCACCGGTGTGCCCGCCTGCAGGCTGTGCCACATGGCCGCGCCTTCGGTGAGGCTGATGCCATGCACCTGCGTCTCGGGGCTAATCGCCTTGAGCGCCGCCCCGATGCCGCCGAGCAGGCCGCCGCCGGACAGTCCGATCAGTACCTGATCGAGCTGCGGGCAATCCTCCATCAACTCAAGCCCGATGGTGCCCTGACCGGCCGCGATCAGCGGGTCATCGAAGGGTGGCACCGCCAGCATGCCCTCCTCCTCGACCAGCCGATTGACCTCGTGGAAGGCCTCGTCCTGGCTGCGCCCGACCCGGCGCACCTCGACACTGCCACCAGTGGCACCACCCAGCTCACCCAGCGCCTCGATGGCACGCACCTTGTTGGCGGGCACCTGCTCGGAGAGACAGATGACCGCCCTGAGGCCACGGCGCATCGCGGCGTAGGCCAGCGCGCGACCATGGTTGCCGGTGGAGGCGGTGGTCACGCCGCGCTGGAGGCGCTCGAAGGCCTCCCCGGCGGCCTGCTCCGCCACGGCGGCCAGCAGATTGCTGGCCCCGCGCAGCTTGAAGGCGCCGGTGGGCTGGCGGGTCTCCAGCTTGAGCAGAATCTCGGCATCGAAGCGTCGCGACAGCGCCGGTGAAGGCACCAGCGCCGTGCGTTCGACACCCGTGGCCATCGATGAATGAAACAGCCGCTGGCGCGCGGCATAGATATCGGCCAGCGCCAGCGGCGTTTCCCGTGTGCTCTTGAGCGGGGGTAAGGTCAATGCCATGGCCTACTTGTCACCAGATGCGGGGTCACCAGAAGCGGGATCACCGGACGTGAGATCGCCATTGTCGACAAGCTCCTGATGCACCTTGTCCACGGCGCGACGCGCGCGGGCGACGATGTCATCGATTTCCTCGGGCGTGACCACCAGCGGTGGCGCGAAGCCGAGGATGTCGCCCTGCGGCATGGCGCGGGCGACCAGGCCTTCCTCGAGGGCTGCCGCGGAGATGCGCGGGCCGACCTTGAGCGCTGAGTCGAACGCCTTGCGCTGTGACGGCTGCGGCGAGAACTCCAGCGCTGCCAGCAGGCCGATGCCACGCACATTGCCGACGATGGGGTGATCGGCGAAAGCCTCCTGCATGGCGTTCTGCAGATAGGCGCCGGTATCGCGGGCGTTGTCGACCAGGCCCTCGCGACGGATGATCTCCAGGTTGGCGACACCGGCGGCGGCGCCCAGCGCATGGCCGGAGTAGGTCCAACCGTGGCCGATGGGGCCGAATTCGCCGGTGCCCTGCTCCAGCACCTTCCACACGCGGTCACCGACGATGACCCCGGACAGCGGCTGATAGGCGCTGGTCAGGCCCTTGGCGATGGTGACCAGGTCCGGCTTGATGCCGAAGTGCTGGTAGCCGAACTGGCTGCCGATGCGCCCGAAGCCGCACACCACCTCATCGCAGATCAAGAGGATGTCGTGGCGCTTGAGCACGGCCTGGATGGCCTCCCAGTAGCCCTCCGGCGGCGGCACGATGCCACCGGTGCCCAGCACCGGCTCGCCGATGAAGGCGCCGACGGTCTCCGGTCCTTCGGCCTGGATCATCGCCTCGAGCTTCTCGGCGCACCAGGTGGAGAATTCGCGCTCGCTCATCTCGGCGCACTCGGCGGGACGGCGATAGTAGTCCGGCGCCTCGGTGTGCAGGATGCCGGGAATCGGCAGATCGAAGTGATCATGGAAGGCCGCCAGCCCGGTCAGCGAGCCTGAGGCGATGCCGGAGCCGTGATAGCCGCGCCAGCGCGAGATGACTTTCTTCTTCTCCGGCTTGCCGATCACGTTGTGGTAATAGCGCACCAGCTTGAGCTGGGTCTCGTTGGCATCACTGCCGGACATGCCGTAGTAGACCCTGGACATGTCGGGGCCGGCCAATTCGAGAATCTTCTCGGACAGCGCGATCTGCGGCTCGTTCGAGTGGCCGACATAGGTGTGGTAGTAGCTGAGCTTGAGGGCCTGCTCGTGGATGGCATCGGCGACTTCCGTGCGTCCGTAACCGATGTTGACGCAGTAGAGGCCGGCGAAGCCGTCGATCAGCTCACGCCCGTCACGCTCGCGGATGCGGATGCCTTCGCCACCTGTGATCACGCGACCCGGTGCATCGCCCTGGGCGTAATCGCGCAGGTGGGTCGAGGCATGGAAGGTGACCTTGCGATCACGGCGAATCAGCTCATCGGTCGAGGTCGCGTCGTCGAAGCTGGCGGCCTGACTCAGGGTGTTATCGGTGCTCATGTGACTCTCCGAATGCTCAACTAGGGGCGATCGACCGGCGGTGCTCAATGGCCACCGGTCGCCATGATCGACATGTGACAGTGAAGGATGTCCGTCTCAACTTCCGGAGGCGCTTTCCAGTCCACCCAGACAGTAGTACTTGATATCGAGATATTCCTCGAGCCCCTGACGGCCACCTTCGCGACCCAGGCCGGATTGCTTGACGCCACCGAAGGGAATCGGCGCGCCGGTCATCTTGACGGAATTGACCGAGACCATGCCGAAGCGCAGGCCACGCATCAGTTGCCAGATGCGGCGCACATCGTGGGTATAGACGTAGGCGGCGAGGCCGTATTCGGTGTCGTTAGCCATCGCGATCACCTCTTCCTCATCGTGCCAGGCGGTGATGCCGGCCACCGGCGAGAAGGTTTCCTCGCGCCAGACGCGCATGTCCGGCGTGATGTCGGCCAGCAGCACCGGCATGAAGAAGTTGGGGCCCGGCGCCATGCTCTGGTCGCCGTGGATCAGCCGCGCGCCACGCTCGACGGCGTCATCGACGATGGTCTGCGCCTTGGCGACGGCGTCGCGGTGGATCAGCGGGCCAAGGTCGATCCCCTTCACCTGGCCATTGCCGACCTTGAGCTGCTTCATGATGCGCGCGAAGTGGCTCAGGAAGTCCTCGTAGAGGCTGTCGTGGACCAGGATACGGTCGGCCGCGAGGCAGTCCTGACCGGAGGTCTGGAACTTGGCATCGACGGCGGCGCGCGCAGCCTCCTCGGGGTCCATGTCCGGCCCGACGATGAAGGGGGCGTTGCCGCCCAGTTCCAGCGAGACACGCTTGACGCTGTCGGCGCACTGTTTCAGCAGCAGACGCCCGACCCGGGTGGAGCCGGTGAATGACAGCCCGGCGACGCGCGGGTCGTCACACAGCTGCCTGGAGACCTCGGAGGCCTCGCCGGTGATGACGCTGAAGACACCTGCGGGAATGCCGGCACGCTCGGCCAGCTCCGCCAGCGCCAGCGCCGAGAACGGCGTCTCGCCGGCCGGCTTGACCAGCACCGTGCAGCCCGCCGCCAGCGCGGCCGCGGCCTTGCGAGTGATCATCGCCAGCGGGAAGTTCCACGGCGTGATCAGCGCCGCGACACCGATAGGCTCACGCACGGTGCCCAGCGCGGCATTCGGGATATGGCTGGGAATGGTCTCGCCGAAGGCACGATTGCCCTCCTCGGCGAACCAGTGTACGAAGCTGGCACCGTATTCCACCTCGCCACGCCCATCGTCCAGCGACTTGCCCTGCTCACGCGTCATCAGCATGGCCAGGTCTTCCTTGTGGGCGCGGATGAGGTCGTACCAGGCATCCAGCAGCTCGCCGCGCTGGTCGACGCGCAGCTTGCGCCATTCACGCTGGGCCTCATCGGCAGTGGCGATGGCGGCGTCGATCTGCGCCTCCTCGAGCCACGGCACCTGGCCGAGACGCTCGCCGGTGGCGGGGTCGAAGACCGCCTCCTCGCGTCCGCCTTCACCATGCACCCAGCAGCCATTCACGTAGGCGAGCTGGCGAAACAGGCGCGGATCTTCCAGGGCAATGCCTTGGCTGGCGAACTGGGCGGGCTCGGACGTCGCTCCGTCCTGGGAAGTTGCCCACTGTCGTGCAAGAGATTGAGCACTCATCGCTTGTCTCCCGGGCCGCACGGCCGTCATCAGAGAAGGCGGAACACCGCCAAAGACAACGCCCACCGAAACGCGGCGGGCGTCATGTGATGACCTCAGTGTGGGGGAGATGGGACGTGGAGACTTTCGGAATACCCGCCAACGACTTGGCGTTCTTTCTGTTGTGGCGGGCAAAGTGCGGATTCTTTCTGTGTGGCGAGTTCCTGACTAGACCGTTATGGATCAGAGCGTCACTGATCGGACCGACGTGGCTCAGGCGGTCACGACATCACTCTCGGTCAGCTCGGCGTAGAGTTCCGGATAGGCTTCCTGGAGACGCTCAAGCTCGGTGCGCGCATGCGGGATGGCATCGGTCAGCTGCTGCCATTCCTCGTCACTGAGGTTGTCGCGCATCAGCGGGAACAGCTCCTGGCGCTCGGCACGCAGGTAGTCACGGTGTGCCTCCACATACTCGCGCAGGTCGGCATTGAACTGATCCATCGGGATGATCTGGTCCATCAGGATGCTGTCGAGATTGTCGGACAGCTTGTCCAGACGCTCGTGCAGGGTGCGATATTGCTGGATGAGGCGCTGACAGAGTGGCGCGGCGTCTTCGGAGCGTTCGCACAGCATCTGGGTGCATTGACGCTCCAGCGGAATGATGAAGCCCTGCATGTAATCGAGAATGTAATCCACCACCTCACGCATCATGCGAAAGTCGGGACGCTCACCACTGACGAGCGTCTTGTGGCGGTGCGAAAGCACGTGCAGCAGACGGGCCATGTTGGCGTGGTCCTGGCGCAGCTGAGTCACATTGGGCATGACTTCCTCCTCCTTACGGAACAGGTGGCCGATGCTGGCAGACAGCGCTGCCGCCTCGGGCATTGCTACCGAATGTAGCAATGTCGTCACCTAGAAGTGTAGGACACATCCCCCGAGCGCCAGTTAGACGTTGGGTGGGATTGCCTAAATGAGCGTGTCATGCTGTCAGGAAAACATGACAGTCTGGTGCAATGCCACGCGCGGCCTGAGGCCGCTGACTGACCGCGCCGCCCCTGCTGATTTGTACAGGCCTGCAGGATCGGCCATGATGAGCGCAATACTGCCCCACGCCTGCCGGAGCCAGACTCGCCGATGGATCTTTTTGCCGATACCGCCTCGAATTCCCATGCGCCACTGGCCTTCCGCATGCGTCCCCGCACCCTGGACGACTACATCGGACAGACAGCGTTGGTCGGGCCTGACATGCCGCTGCGCCAGATGGTGGCCTCCGGCGTGGTGCGCTCGATGATCCTGTGGGGGCCGCCGGGGGTCGGCAAGACGACGCTGGCGGAGATTCTCGCCAAGGGCTGTGATGCGCACCTGGAGCAGCTCTCGGCGGTGATGGCCGGCGTCAAGGACATCCGTGAGGTGGTGGAGCGCGCCAGACACTTCCAGGCCAGCGATCGCCAGACGGTGATGTTTCTCGATGAGATCCACCGCCTCAACAAGAGCCAGCAGGACGCCCTGTTGCCGCATGTGGAATCCGGCCTGCTGACGCTGATCGGTGCGACCACCGAGAACCCGTCCTTCGAGGTCAACTCGGCCTTGCTGTCACGGGCGCGGGTCTATGTGCTCAAGGCCCTGGAGACGGACGACCTGATCGAGGTGCTGACGCGCGCCCTGCAGGATGAGGTCAACGGCCTCGGCAAGCGTCATATCGAAGCCAGCCGCGAGACGCTGACCCGCATCGCGCGCTCGGCCTCCGGCGATGCACGCCGCGCTCTCGGCCTGCTGGAGACCGCCTGTGACTTCGTGCGTCGTGAGCCAGACGCTCAGGGGGGAACGCGCGAGATACTCGAGGACAGCTCGCTGGAGGCCGTGCTGGGCCATCAGGCCTCCAGCTTCGACAAGCAGGGCGATGACTATTACGACCTACTGTCGGCGATCCACAAGTCGATACGCTCCTCGCGGCCCGACGCGGCGCTGTTGTACATGGCGCGCTTCATGGATGGCGGCGGCGACCCGCTCGATGTCGTGCGGCGTCTGACGGCGATTGCCTCGGAAGATGTCGGCAACGCCGACCCACGCGCCCTGCCGCTGACCATTGCCGCCTGGGACGCCTATCTGCGCCTCGGTGACTACGAGGGCCAGCGCGCCATCGCGCATGCGGCGATCCACCTGGCCATCGCGCCCAAGAGCAATGCCATCGAGGTGGCCTGGAAGGAAGCCAAGGCCTTCGTGCGCCAGCAGCCCCACTTCGGGGTGCCGGTCTACCTGCGCAATGCCCCGACCACGCTGATGAAGGAGCTTGGCATGGGCGAAGGCTATCGCTATGCCCACAACGAGCCCAATGGCTATCCGGCCGGCCGCTCTCACGATGCCTGGCCAGAAGAGCTGCCGACCCAGCAGTTCTACCGCCCGACCCAGCATGGTGGCGAGAAGCGCTTCGCCGAGATTGAGCGCTGGCGCCGCGAGCAGGACGCCGCCGCAGACCGTGGCGAGACGCCCGGACAGAGCTGATCAGCGGCGAATCCTGCGCGCACGTGGCTGCCGAGTCGCGACTGGCACAGACAAGAACGCCCGGACCACCTGGTCCGGGCGTTCCTGTCTGGTCAAGCGTATTCAGGATTTGCGCTGCACCTTGGGCGTGATCACTGCTCGCGAATGACGTCGGCGCCTTGCGGGATCTGGAACACGAAACGGCTATCCTGCAGCGACGGGTTGTACTGCACGTTGCTGAAGTCGATCGCCGTGCGCTGGCCGGTGGAATCCGCCATCTGCAGCATGTCGAGCTGCTCGCTGTCGAAGGTCAGCTTGAGGCTTTCGAACAGCGTATCGGCCTGTTTTGGCGTCAGCGTGAAGGTCTCACGCGCGCCCTGCTGCTGACGCTTGACCGCATAGTTGGCGGTCAGCTCACTGGCACGACCGGACAGCAACAGCGCCGGCGTGTGGGTGACGCGCTCATCCAGCGGCTGCACGGTGACCTGCTCGAGGTCCGGATCATGCAGATAGACTTCCTTGCCATCCGACACCACTTCCTGACGGTACGGCGCATCGACGCTCCAGCGGAACTTGCCCGGGCGCGACAGCCACATCTTGCCCTTGGCTTCCTGCAGACGCTGACCGGAGGCATCGAGGATCTGCTGATCGAAGTCGGCAGCATAGGTCTTGAGCGGCTCCAGCAGGCGCGACAGACGATCGCCTGCCGATTCCTCGGCGTGCGCTGGCAGAGCGGCCATGCCCAGCATGAGGGCGGCACCCAGCCCCTTGGCCAGACGAGCGGTCAACGAAGAAGCGAAAGAACGGGACAATGTCTTCATGAAACTCCTTGCGATGAGGAAGACCAGTGGCAAGCCTCGGCACCGAGGCCCTGCAGCTGACCATCATCATTTCAGCGATTCGGGATGATTGCTGCCAACAGCCTGCTGGCAGTGATCTGTTATCTGACGTCTTTGACACGAAGGGGAGCAAAAAGCTCCCCTTCGTGTGTTTCAGCGACCAGGCCTGCGGCGACTAGCCGCTGTGGTTGGGCGCGATCACTTCCCGCGAGCCGTTGGTGCCCATCGCGGAGACGACACCCGCCATCTCCATCGCCTCGACCAGACGCGCGGCGCGGTTGTACCCGATCTTGAAGCGACGCTGCACGGCAGAGATGGAGGCACGACGCGACTCGACCACATAGGCCACGGCCTCATCGTAGAGCGCATCCTGCTCGGCATCGCTGTCCTCGCCTTCGGCCTCGAGACCGGCCAATGCATCGGCCTGCACACCACCGGTGAGGATTTCCTCGATGTACTCCGGCGAGCCGCGACGCTTCCAGTCATCGACCACGCGGTGAACCTCGTCATCATCGACGAAGGCACCGTGAACGCGCGTCGGCATGCCGGCACCGGCCGGCAGGTAGAGCATGTCACCGTGGCCCAGCAGGTCCTCGGCGCCGCCCTGATCGAGGATGGTGCGCGAGTCGATCTTGGAAGAGACCTGGAAGGCCATGCGCGTCGGGATATTGGCCTTGATCAGGCCGGTCACGACGTCCACCGACGGACGCTGGGTGGCCAGAATCAGGTGAATGCCCGCGGCGCGCGCCTTCTGGGCCAGACGTGCGATCAGCTCCTCGACCTTCTTGCCGACGATCATGAACATGTCGGCAAACTCGTCGATCACCACCACGATGTAAGGCAGCTTGGCGAGCACCGGCGGATGCTGGTGCATCTCCCAGGGCTGCGGCTCCCACAGCGGGTCAGCGATCTGGGCGCCATGTGCCTCGGCTTCATCGATCTTGGCATTGAAGCCGGCCAGGTTGCGCACGCCCATGGCGGCCATCAGCTTGTAGCGACGCTCCATCTCGGCGACACACCAGCGCAGGGCGTTGGCGGCCTCCTTCATGTCGGTCACCACCGGCGCCAGCAGGTGCGGAATGCCGTCATAGACCGACAGCTCCAGCATCTTGGGGTCGACCATGATCATGCGCACTTCGTCCGGCGTGGCCTTGAGCAGCATCGAGATCAGCATCGAGTTGATGCCGACTGACTTGCCCGAACCGGTGGTACCGGCGACCAGCAGGTGTGGCATCTTGCCGAGGTTGGCCACGACAGGGGCGCCACCGATGTCCTGCCCCAGCGCCAGCGTGACCGGAGATTCCGCCAGCTGATAGGCATCGGAATCGAACACTTCACGCAGGCGAATCATGGCGCGGTTGGGGTTGGGGATCTCGATGCCGACCGTCGGACGGCCCGGAATCACCTCGACCACACGCACGCTCTTGACCAGCAGTGAACGCGCCAGGTCCGTCGACAGGTTGGAGATCTTGGACGCCTTGACGCCCGGCGCCGGCTGAATCTCGAAGCGCGTGATGACCGGCCCCGGCCAGACATCCGCCACCTCGGCCTTGACGCCATACTCGCGCAGACGCACCACCAGCAGCTCGGCCATCTGGTCGAGCTCTTCTTCGCTGTAGTTGGGCTTCTGGGCATCCGGCGGCGTCAGCAGGCTCAGCTGCGGCAGGTCCCCTTCCGGCTCGTCCTCGTGATCGGCACCTTCATGGCGCTGACTCTGCATGTGCTCCACGGTCCACAGGGTCGGGCCGGAGGGATCACTGGCAGCCGCCTGTGCATCCTCCGCCGTCGCCAGACGACCGCCGCCCGGCACCATGCCGGACTCATCGCCGTCATAGGCCCAGGAGGGGCGCTCGGCCGGAGTGGGGGTCGCTTCCGGCGTGGCTGTCGGCGCCTCGAAAGGCGGCACATGCTCGGCCTGAGGCGCCACGGAATCGGGCTCCGCTGGCGCGACCGGCTCGGCCGGTTGATGAGGCACTGCAGGCTGACGCGGCTCAGGGGCATGCTGCTGCGGCGTGGCAGACGGGCTGCTCGGCGCCGCAGGCGCGTCTGCCTGTGTCGGCGCGTTGCCCGTCGGCTGCTCGAAGGCATCATCCCAGGAGACGACCGCCTTGCGAGCGGGAGTCTCGGATGAGGCCGCCGCGACACCGGCCGCCATCACACCCGCACCGGCAGCCAGCCCTGCGGCCGTGGCGAATTGACCACCATTGCCGGGCAGGGGCGCATCATCGTCGTCCCTGGGCTCCGGCGGCTGATTGCGGCTATCCGGTGCGGCATCGCTGCGCTCGCGCGCAAGTTGCACGTCGCGCTCACGCTGTGCCTCTTTCTCAATCTGCGCCTGTTTCTCGAGCTGTGCCTGCTTTTCAAGCTGCGCTTGTCGCTCTGCCGCTTGCTGCTCGGCTGCACGCTGTACTTTCTGTTCAGCTTCGCGCTGCGCCTCCTGCTCGCGAGCCAGCTCTTGAGCCTGAGCTTGTGCTTGTGCCTGTGCCTTGTGAGCTTCGGCCTCGCTCTGCACCTGAGCGTCTTGCGCCGTCTCGTGACGGGCGGTCTCATGACGAGCCGTGTCGTGACGAGCGGTCGGCGCAAAGGCAGAGGCGGCGTCCCAGGCAGCAGGGGCAGCCGTGCTGTCGGAGGCTGATGCCGTGTCTTCGACGCCAGGGGTTGGCGTCGCCGCCTTGGGAGCCTGTGTCGTGGCTGAGGCGTCAGCATGACGCTGGCGCTCGGCCTCAATGGCAGCGGCTTGCGGCAGACGGGAGCGCGTGACATCGGCATGCGCGACACGCGGCGCGGAGGCGGCCTCTGCCGCCACGGCGGTCTTCAGGGCCGCGGCCAGATCAACCCCTTCGATGCTGACATTGGCGCTCTGCACCGTCATGCGCTCGGTGTAGGCAGCGCCCGGCACCTTGGCGGAAGGCGTGGTTTCAGCGGTCTGCCACGGGATATCGGTGCTGCGGTCATCCGCGAAGTCATCGCGAGCGCTGATCGCCTCGTCGGTGCCGCCATCCAGAGACGGCTCGACACGGCGCTGGCCGCGCGGCTCGGCGGCGATGCCTTCTGCCTCCTGCCGGCGACCAAGCAGAATCTCGTCGCTGTCCTCGTCCCGCTCCTCCTCGCGGGCACGGCGGCCCGGCAGCAGACGCTGCCACCAGCTCAGTCTGGGGGCCGGGTCGCGATCCGAGTCATCCTCTTCACCGTCCTCGTGCGTCAGCGACTCTTCGGCGTAGGCTGCCTCGTCATCGTAGCCGTCCTGATCGTCTCGGCGGCTGTTGAAGCGCTCGGCGAACCAGCCGGACACCCGCATGCAGCCATTGCCCAGCTCATCCATGACCGTCAGCCACGACATGCCGGTAAACAGCGTGAAGCCGCACAGGAAGCTGGCCATCGCGACCAGTACCGTGCCGCCCATGCCGATCAATGGCGTCAGTGCCCCGGCGATGCCCTTGCCGAGAATGCCACCTGCGCCGTTGGTCAGCTGGCTGTCGGGGCTGTAGAACTGGATATCACCGATGACGCAGGTCGCCATGATCAGCAGGAACAGGCCGCCAGCGCGCACCGCGATGGTCGTCGGGTCCCACACCAGCTCTGTACTGGGCTGACGCATCAGACGCCAGGCACCGAAGCCCAGCATCGCCGGCCACCACAGGGCACTGCCGCCGAACAGCGAATACAGTACGTCTGACAGCCAGGCGCCGATGCTGCCCATCCAGTTGCTGGGCGTCAGCTCAGGGCCGCTGTAGGACCAGCCGGGGTCCGTCGGCGCATAGCTGAACAGCGCCAGCAGCATGAAGACACAGAGGCTGAGCATGAGAATGACCACGCCTTCACGGCTGACGCCCTGCAGGGTGGTGGTCAGGCGTGACGGTGGTCGCGCTGCCTTCTCCGCACGCTGCTCGGCGCGGATGGCCTGGCGTTCGGCGCGTTCGGCCTGACGCTCGGCGCGGCGCTGGGCTGCAGGACTCTCTTCCTGCACGCGCGGCTTGTTTCTGGCCTTGGCAGCAGGCTGGCCGCTGGCGTCCTTCCTCGCGGGCTTGCCCGAGACGCGCGGCGTCTTGCGTGCCGGGCTGGACTCAGTGGCCGAAGCACCGCGCAGACGCGCGAAGAAGCCCGGCGAGTCCGCTTTCTGACGGGCACGCTTCCTGGGTGTTGCTGCCGCACGGCGGCTACGGGTTTCAGGCTTGGCCTGTTCCCGACTTGTCTTTCTGGCACTCTTGGCAGTCAAGTCGCCATCCCCCTTGCACCTTGTGGGCGATTTTCCATGTACCTTCAGCCGGTTATCATAACCATTCGATGGCAGTGACGTCATAATTGCCGATTCACGTCTGCTCATGACGCCAAGGCGCCAGGAGCCCATTGCTCCGTGCATGTTCCCGAACCGACAAGAGGCTGCCCATGCTTCCCTGGCTTCCCCCTGCCCCTGTCCGCTTTCCGCATGCTTCCACCGCCCTGAGCGAGCCCGACGGCCTGCTGTGTGCAGGGGGCGAACTCAGTCCCGAGTGGCTGCTGGCGGCCTACCCCCGCGGCATATTTCCCTGGTTCAGTCCGGGTGACCCCATCCTATGGTGGTCACCGGACCCACGCATGGTGCTCAAGCCAGAGGAAGTCCGTGTACGCCGCAGTCTGGCCAAGCGCCTGCGCAATGCAGGCCTGAGCTACAGTATCGACCGCGACTTTACCGGTGTGATCAATGCCTGTGCCAGCATTCCTCGCGATGGCCAGGCAGGCACGTGGATATTGCCAGAAATGCAGCAGGCCTACATCGCCCTGCATGCCATGGGACATGCCCACAGCGTTGAAGTCTGGCAGGGCGATTCTCTGGTGGGCGGCCTGTATGGCGTCGCCTGTGGACGCATCTTCTTCGGCGAGTCGATGTTCTCGCGCGTGCCCGATGCCTCGAAACTGGCGCTGGTGATCCTGTGCCAGGAATTGAAGGCACGGGATTTTCCGTTGATCGACTGTCAGATGCATACTCCGCACCTGGCAAGTCTTGGCGCCCGCAGCATCGCCCGCAGCGATTTCATCAGCTATCTTGACCAGTATGCCACTGGCCAAGGGCATGAGGGCAAGTGGTCACTGACATCCTGGCCCACGCAGCACGCCCGGGAATGATGGCCACGGCAATTCCAAGAGGGAGATGATGCAACGGTGAGCAGCAATACCCCCAAGCAACCGCAACGCGATCTGCGCTTCTTTCTGACGGTACCGCACGCCTGCAGCTATCTGGAAGGCCGCCAGGCGACCACGCTGTTTCTCGATCCGCAGGAAGCGCCCAATTCCGGTGTCTATGACGCCCTTGCCCTGCTCGGCTTTCGCCGCAGCGGCTCTCATCTCTATCGTCCGCATTGCGGTGATTGCCGTGCCTGCATTTCCGTACGCGTGCCGATCGCCGACTTCACGCCCAACCGCACCCAGAAGCGTCTGGTGCGTCGCAATGCCGACCTGGTCATCGAAGAGGGGCCGGCACTCTTCGACCCCGAGCATTATCGCCTGTACGCCCACTACATCCGCAGCCGTCATGCGGATGGCGACATGTTCCCGCCCAGTCATGAGCAGTATCGCACCTTCCTCACCTCCCGCGATGACTATGCCCGCCTGGTGAGCTTTCGCCTCGATGGCCGTCTGGTGGCCGTCGCCGCCATGGACCGCATGAGTCATGGCCTGTCCGCCATCTATACCTTCTACGATCCGGATGAGTCACTGAATCAGCGCTCGCTGGGGACCTACGCGGTGCTGTGGCAGATTGAGCAGGCACGCCGCGAAGGCCTGACCCACCTCTATCTGGGCTACTGGATCCGTGATTGCCGCAAGATGAACTACAAGCAGCATTTCCAGCCGCTCGAGTATCTGGATGGCAGCCACTGGCGGCGACGCATCCCGGCCAATCATACCGACAGTCATCTGCCACTGAGCCTGGTCAAGCAAGGCGCGTCAGTGACATCCGGCGAGTGACGCGCTGAGCTCATTGCATGGGCTCATTCCAAGGGCTCATTCCAAGGGCTCATTCCATAGGCTCTTTCGACACTCTCTCCAGGCGCCCTCTCGACGCAAGCGCTCTGACAACGCTAAGGTGACGCAACGCTCAGCTGGCTGGGCTCACCAGACAGCGCCGAGTGCCGACCAACCGCCTGCCGGGAGTTGCCCCGGCGCAAGATGCCGATTTTTATCTTCCTCCTGAGCTGCCCACAGGCGCTCAAGGAGCGTACAATCGCGCTTCGACTTTGCCTTGCCGCCGCCCTTACGGCACAATATCGCGTATCGAAGTCCCGAATCGGGCACTTTTTGTGCTGAGGCGGCTCGGAACTACCAGCAGTATTCCCTGTAATAAGTGAGGATCAGCCTATATGGCGCGTGAAGATCATATTGAAATGGAAGGCGTCATCGTCGACACCCTTCCGAACACCACTTTCCGTGTTGAACTGGAAAACGGCCACATCGTGACCGCTCACATCTCCGGCAAGATGCGCAAGAACTACATCCGCATCCTGACTGGCGACAAGGTCAAGGTTGAGCTGACTCCGTACGACCTGTCCAAGGGCCGTATCGTCTACCGTTCGCGCTAAGCACGGTCAGACTGCCCTGCCGGTTGCCATGCCATCGATCACTCTGCACGTCCTGGACCTGCATGCGATCATCATGACACCGGCTGGCTGAACCGGTCGTTCCCGGCATCTCAGGCACCAGCGTCACCTCCGCCTGAACCCTCCGCCCGGACCCGGAACGCATCGAGGTTGCAAGACTTGCCCTTCGCGGCGAGACACCCGCCACCTCGATGGCGTATGCCTGAGTATTCCGATGATGCCGCCTTGTCCCATGAATGCGTCTTGAGCCCGAACGCCAATCTGGTCTTCGCTCCCATTCAATGATGACAGGCGGCTCATCCCCGCTGGGCATCTTCTCCCCCAGTACGCATTCGCCTCCTCCAGTACTCATCCAACTCCCCGCCCTTCCCTTGAGGATGGCGAGCCCCTTGGCGTGCGCGCGCATCAGGCCTTGGGCGATCGACTCGACGCACGCCCAGTGCGGACAGCTTGCTGACTGACGGGCATAAAAAACGGCCAGTGCTTGAGCACTGACCGTTCATGTCGCCCCTTCAGGGCAGCAAGCTGAGCGTCAGATTACGCCATTTCCGCTTCCGTTTCCAGGTGCAGCTCGCCATTGTCGACCGTGACATGCACGATGCCGCCCGACTCGGATAGGTCGCCGAACAGGATCATCTCTGCCAGCGGTTTCTTGAGCTTCTCCTGAATCACGCGTGCCATAGGGCGAGCGCCCATCGCCGGGTCATACCCGAGAGTCGCCAGCAAGTCGCGCGCCTCATCAGCGACGTCCAGCTGCACGCGCTTCTCATCCAGCTGCGCCTGCAGTTCGACCAGGAACTTGTCGACCACATTGCGCACCACGGCGAGATCCAGCGCGCCGAACTGGATGATGCCATCCAGGCGGTTGCGGAATTCCGGCGAGAACGTCTTGCGGATGACTTCCATGGCGTCGGTGGAGTGATCCTGGTGCTTGAAGCCGATGGAGCGACGCGCCACCTGCTCGGCACCCGCATTGGAGGTCATCACCAGAATGACGTTGCGGAAGTCCGCTTCGCGACCGTTGTTGTCGGTCAGGCGGCCGTGGTCCATCACCTGCAGCAGCAGGTTGAAGACTTCCGGGTGTGCCTTCTCGATCTCATCCAGCAACAGCACGCAGTGCGGCTGCTTGGTGATGGCTTCGGTCAACAGACCACCCTGGTCATAACCGACGTAGCCCGGCGGTGCCCCGATGAGGCGCGAGACGGTGTGGCGCTCCATGTACTCGGACATGTCGAAGCGCACCAGCTCGATACCCATCAGCGCCGCCAGCTGACGAGCGACCTCGGTCTTGCCGACGCCTGTCGGGCCAGCGAACAGGAAGCTGCCCACCGGCTTGTCCGGCGCCTTGAGGCCAGCACGCGACAGCTTGATCGCCGCGGACAACCCGGTGATGGCGTCGTCCTGCCCGAACACCAGCATCTTGAGATCGCGCTCGAGATTGGACAGCAGCTTCTTGTCGGAGCTGGAGACCGTCTTCGGCGGAATGCGGGCGATGGAGGCGACGATCGCCTCGACCTGCTCGGTATCAATGGTATCGACGCGGATGCTCTCCGGCAGCAAGCGCTGGTGGGCACCGGCCTCGTCGATCACGTCGATGGCCTTGTCCGGCAGCTGACGGTCGTTGATGTAGCGGTCCGCCAGACGCACTGCCGTTTCCAGCGAAGCATCGGTGTACTTGATGGCATGGTGCTCCTCGAAGCGACCACGCAGCCCCTTGAGGATGCGGATGGTGTCATCCACCGACGGCTCCATGACATCGACCTTCTGGAAGCGACGCGCCAGGGCGCGGTCCTTCTCGAAGATGCCACGGAATTCCTGGAAGGTGGTGGAACCGATGCAACGCAGCTCGCCGGAAGACAGCAGCGGCTTGAGCAGGTTGGAGGCATCCATCACGCCACCGGACGCAGCACCCGCACCGATGACGGTGTGGATCTCGTCGATGAACAGAATCGAGTTCGGCTCCTTGCGCAGCTCCGCCAGCAGCGACTTGAGACGCTTCTCGAAGTCACCGCGGTACTTGGTGCCGGCCAGCAGCGCCCCGAGATCCAGCGAGTAGACCACGGCTTCCTTGATGACGTCCGGCACGTCCTCCTCGACGATGCGCTTGGCGAGACCTTCCGCGATGGCGGTCTTGCCGACACCGGCCTCACCGACCAGCAGCGGGTTGTTCTTGCGGCGACGCACCAGAATCTGCACCACGCGCTCGAGCTCGCCATCGCGGCCGATCAGCGGGTCGATCTTGCCCAGACGCGCCTGCTCGTTGAGGTTGGTGGCGTAGTTGGTCAGCGGGTTGTTGCCGCCCTCGCTGCTCGCCTCTTCGCTCTCTTCATTCTCGACCGACGCCTGGGGCGTCTGAGTGTGACCCGCGACCTTGGAGATGCCATGCGCGATGTAATTGACCGCATCCACACGCGCGACATTCTGCTGCTTGAGGAAGTAGACGGCCTGGCTTTCCTGCTCGGAGAAGATGGCCACCAGCACGTTGGCGCCGGTCACTTCACTCTTGCCGGAGGATTGCACGTGGAAGACGGCACGCTGCAGGACGCGCTGGAAGCCCAGCGTCGGCTGCGTCTCGCGGTCTTCCTGCTCTTCCGGAATCAGCGGGGTGGTGGAATTGATGAAGTCCTGAAGGTCGACTCGCAGCTTGTCCAGATTGGCACCACAGGCGCGCAGGACATCGGCAGCGGAGGCATTGTCCAGCAGTGCCAGCAGGAGGTGTTCCACGGTCATGAATTCGTGGCGTTTGGAACGTGCCACGGTGAAGGCCGTGTTCAGGGTCAGTTCAAGTTCTTTGCTCAACATGGCAAGTCCCCTCTAGGCCGCGTCTTGGACGGATCACTCCGCCCGGTCGATGTCGCACAGCAGCGGATGCTGGCACTCTCGAGCATATTGATTGACTTGGTGGCATTTCGTTTCCGCGATATCGCGACTGAAGATGCCACAGGTTCCTTTTCCCTGATGATGGACAGCGAGCATGATCTGTACTGCCTGCTCCTGATCCTTGTTGAAAAAGGTGGTCAGCACCTCCACGACGAAGTCCATCGGCGTGAAGTCATCATTGTGCAGAACGACCTTGTACATGGGCGGTGGAGCCAGTTCAGGCTCAGCGGTCTCGAATGCCAGATCACCTTCGTGGTCTTCCTGGTATCCGGGTTCCTGAGCCGACGGGGCCTGATTGCTGATCGACAGTGTCTCCAGAAAGGGAGGACTGCCGCGCGATGTCTCTGTCTTGAACATAAGGGGCTGATCCGGTGAACACAAGCCGTGACGAAGCAGATTGCCTCAACGCGCCGCGGAGAAGGTCAAGCGCTGCCACGTCGTCTCAATGTGGGTGTGATAAGGAAAAGATGGGGGCTTGTCGATCTGGTTGCAAGCTTTAGTCACGTACGTCCAGGCGTACACGTTCATGCCTTCATCGCGACGCTCTGACATGAATGCGGACATTTGCATGCATTTTCGCTCACATACGCGACAGACACCTCTCGACAGGCGTCGCCAACTGGCGACCCATTCAAGCGTCTCGCCGCTCAATGGAACCCGGAATGCTACCGCGCAGAACGCCCAGGAGTGGCAATCGTTGGCAGCAGACTGAGCGCGCGACCGAGAAGCTTCCATCTCAAACGCAAGAAGGCCCCCGGACATGTCCGGGGGCCTTCTGCTGAAACCTGTCACGCAACCTGATGCCTGGGCATCAGATCAACGCAGGGTCTCAGGCATCCATGTTGTCAGCAACAGCCTGACCGAACTCGGAGCACTTCAGCAGCTTGGCATCGTCCATCAGGCGATGGAAGTCATAGGTGACTTCGCCCTTGGCGATGGCCTTCTCGACGCCTTTCAGCACGAGATCAGCCGCTTCGACCCAACCCATGTGACGCAGCATCATCTCGGCAGAGAGGATGACGGAGCCCGGGTTGACCTTGTCCTGGCCAGCGTACTTCGGTGCAGTACCGTGAGTCGCTTCGAACATGGCGACGGTGTCGGACAGGTTGGCACCCGGCGCGATACCGATACCACCCACTTCCGCCGCCAGAGCGTCGGACAGGTAGTCACCGTTCAGGTTCAGGGTGGCGATGACGTCATATTCCGCCGGACGCAGCAGGATCTGCTGGAGCATGGCGTCAGCGATGACGTCCTTGACCACAATGTCCTTGCCGTTGTTCGGGTTCTTGAAGGTCATCCACGGGCCGCCATCCAGCAGCTCGCCGCCGAACTCGTCCTTGACGATTTCGTAGCCCCAGTCCTTGAAGGCACCTTCGGTGAACTTCATGATGTTGCCCTTGTGCACCAGGGTCAGCGACTCACGGTCGTTGTCGATGGTGTACTGGACAGCCTGACGGACCAGACGCTTGGTACCTTCTTCGGAGACCGGCTTGACGCCGATACCGCAGTTCTCCGGGAAGCGGATGTTGGTGACACCCATCTCTTCACGCAGGAACTTGATGACCTTGTCGGCTTCCGGCGTTCCCGCCTTCCATTCGACACCGGCATAGATGTCTTCGGAGTTTTCGCGGAAGATGACCATGTCGACGTCAGCCGGCTTCTTGACCGGGCTCGGCACACCAGTGAACCAGCGCACCGGGCGCAGGCAGGTGTACAGATCCAGCTTCTGACGCAGAGCGACGTTCAGGGAGCGAATACCACCGCCCACCGGAGTGGTCAGCGGACCCTTGATGGAAACGATGTAATCCTTGACAGCCTCGAGAGTCTCTTCCGGCAGCCAGGTGTCAGCATCATAAACGTGAGTGGCTTTTTCACCGGCGTAGACTTCCATCCAGTGAATCTTGCGCTCGCCGCCATAGGCCTTGTCGACAGCAGCGTCGATGGCAATCTTCATGGCCGGAGTCACGTCCACACCGATACCATCGCCTTCGATGAACGGGATGATCGGATTATTCGGAACGTTGAGGGTATTGTCGGAATTAGCGGTGATCTTGGCACCGCCTTCCGGGACGACAATCTTCTGGAACCCCATTGATAACTCCCCTGTCATGGATTCAGTGGAGGCGCGAGTATAGCACCCGTGCCGCTTCTCACAGTAGGCTTATACGGCAGCCGCGACAAAAGTCTAAACCATGTCTCTCATATATCTGCTTCACAAGCCTTACCGCGTCCTGACCCAGTTCACCGACCGCGATCAGGGCCGCCAGACACTCGCTGACTTCATCGACGTACCGGATGTCTATGCCGCCGGGCGCCTCGACTATGACTCCGAGGGACTGCTGCTGCTCACCAGTGATGGCGCACTCTCCCACCAGATCGCGCACCCGAAGAAGAAGCAGCCCAAGACCTACTGGGTACAGGTGGAAGGTGCCCCTGACGAGCAGGCCATCGCCGCGCTGCGTGCCGGTGTCGAACTCAAGGATGGCATGACGCGCCCAGCCAAAGTGCGGCGCATCGAGCCCCCCGAGTTGCCTGACAGGCAACCCCCTGTGCGCTTCCGTGCGAGCATTCCGACCCACTGGCTGGAGATCATCATCAGCGAAGGTCGCAATCGCCAGGTGCGCCGCATGACCGCCCACGTCGGCCTACCGACCCTGCGCTTGATCCGCGCGGCCATCGGGCCGTGGAAGCTCGACGGCCTTGCCCCCGGTGAATGGCGCAGCGAGGAAGTCGAGATGCCTGCGCCACCTCGTCGCGAGTCCCGCTCGCCACGCCACAAGGGCGCGACTGGCAAGCCGGGCGAGCGCCGCACCGGCAACGCTGGCCCCCGGGGCAGTGACAATAGAGGCAACAGCGCGGGCAAGAGCGGCAAGGGCTCAGGTCGGGGTTCCCGTCGGAGTTCTGGCCAGACTGAAGGCAAGGGTTCAGGCAAGACACCCGGCGCCCGCGCCCCCTCCCGTCGTCCCTCATCCCCCAAGAAAGGAAGGAAATCCTGATGGCTGCTCGCTGGACCCCGAATGTCACCGTCGCCTGCGTCGTCGAACGCGCCGGGCGCTACCTGATCGTCGAGGAAGACAAGGGCGGGCCCTGCACGGTGTTCAACCAGCCGGCCGGCCATCTCGAACCCCATGAGCGCATCATCGACGGCGTACAACGCGAAGTCCGCGAGGAAACCGCCTGGCGCATCCTGCTGACCGGCTATCTCGGCCTCTATGTGCATGTGGCCGAGGACGGCACCCACTTCCACTCCCACAGTTTCGAGGCCGCCGCCCTTGAGCACCTGTGCACGCCGCTGGACCCTGACATCGTCAGAACGCACTGGCTGTCGCTTGAGGAGATCGAGCAGCTCGAGGACATGGGTCGCCTGCGCAGCCCGCTGGTGACCCGGCGTATTCGCGACAGCCAACGTGGCAAGCGTTTCCCGCTGGATGTGCTGCACGATTGAGCGATTGCCCGCGCCGGAAGTCCGCCGCCGGGCGTGCTGTCGAGCGGCTCATCTGGCCCAGTGCGGCAGACGGCGCAGGCGGGGTGAATCCCACCCCCGCATTCAGGTATAATCCCGCCCATTCAAGCGGCGCCAGAATGACGGGTCTGCCGCCTCCCCTGTTTGTGACAACCCGCGGCCATGCGGGTGACGAGAGAACTGATGACCGCTGAAACCGGTACCGGAACCAAGGTCATCGTCGGCATGTCCGGCGGTGTCGACTCCTCCGTCTCTGCCCTGTTGTTGATGGAGCAGGGCTACCACGTCGAAGGCCTGTTCATGAAGAACTGGGACGAAGACGACGGTAGCGAATACTGCACCGCCCTCGAAGACCTGGCCGATGCCCAGGCCGTGTGCGACAAGCTCGGCATCAAGCTGCACACCGCCAACTTCGCCGCGGAGTACTGGGACAACGTCTTCGAGCACTTCCTGGCCGAGTACAAGGCCGGTCGCACGCCGAATCCCGACATCCTGTGCAACCGCGAGATCAAGTTCAAGGTCTTCCTCGAGTATGCCGAGATGCTGGGCGCCGAGCTGATCGCCACCGGTCACTACGTGCGTGGCGGCGTGCGTGACGGTCTTCCGCGCCTGCTCAAGGGCCTGGACACTAACAAGGACCAGAGCTACTTCCTGCATGCCGTGCCGCAGGCGGCCATCGCGCGCACCCTGTTCCCGGTCGGTGAGCTCGAGAAGCACGAAGTGCGCGCCATCGCCGAGAAGCATGAGCTGATCACCGCGCGCAAGAAGGATTCCACCGGCATCTGCTTCATCGGCGAGCGGCGTTTCGCCGACTTCCTCAAGCAGTACCTGCCCGCTCAGCCCGGCAAGATCGAGACCCCCGATGGCGATGTCATCGGCGAGCACATGGGCCTGATGTACTACACCCTCGGCCAGCGCCAGGGGCTGGGAATCGGTGGCCTCAAGCGCTATCCGGACGCGCCCTGGTTCGTGTGTGCCAAGGACCTGGAGCGCAACGTGCTGATCGCCGTGCAGGGCAAGCACCACGACCTGCTCTACACTCAGGCGTTGAGCACCGAATCCGTCGACTGGGTCGCGGGCGAGCCGCCGCAGACCGATGCCAATGGCGAGCTGCGCATTCGCTGCAAGAACCGCTATCGCCAGGAAGATCAGGCTGCGACCTTGATCGTCAATGACGGCCAGCGTGTCGAGGTGCGTTTCGATGAACCGCAACGCGCCGTCACGCCCGGCCAGTCCGCCGTCTTCTATCTCGGCGACATCTGTCTGGGCGGCGGCGTGATCGATGCCGCCTGGAAACTTCCGGCGGCGGACGCCAGCGCTTCCACCGCCCCGCTCTCTGGCCCCGAGGAGTCCGCCGCGCAATGACCAGCGTGCCGATCCGTCCCGTCACTGATACCACTACCCGCCAGGCACTTTCGCTGGCGGGCGTCTTCCAGGCAGCCGCGCTGGTCGATGAGCTGGCCCGCCACGGCCAGTGCGATGAGCGCGCCTGGGAAACCCTAGTCAATGCCACGCTGGATACCAATCCGGAAAGCTTCGAAGCCATCTACGGCGGGCACCATAACCGCCTGCGGCTCGGCATCGACACCGTCAGTGCGGTGATGGAACGTCGCCAGGTCTCGCCCGTGGTGATGCGTTACGGCTTCTCGCTGGTGATGCTGATGAGCAAGCTCAAGAAGGACCCGGACATGCTGGACAAGCTGGGCGCGGGCCTGACCCGCATCCAGGGCCAGGCCGAGCACTTCGGGCCGACCCACGAGAACGTGATCGCAAGTCTGGGCGAGCTTTACCAGCAGACCCTCTCCACCTTCCGCTACCGGATCGTGGTGCAGGGCGACCCCGGCCTGCTGCAGCAGCGCATGATGCCGGAACGCATCCGCTGCGCCCTACTGGCAGGCGTGCGCTTCGCGCTGCTGTGGGACCAGCAGGGTGGCCGTCGCTGGAAGCTGGTCTTCCAGCGCAGCGCGCTCAAGAAGTCATTGCAGCAGCTGGGCTGAGCCGAGCCCGCCTACGCGCTCGCGCCAGCGCCAGCGCGTCACCTGACGCACCAGATTCACACCCGAATTCGCTTCAACAACGCTGGGGCCCATCAACCGGGCTCCGAGACACTTGAACCGGCAGCGCATCATGTCCTGCCACCATCGGAAGATTCTCATCATGCAGCTGTCCGCCCTCACCGCCCTGTCTCCCGTCGATGGCCGCTATGGCGCCAAGACCGAGGCCCTGCGCGAGCACTTCAGTGAATTCGGCCTGATCCGTGCCCGCGTCATCGTCGAGGTGCGCTGGTTGCAACGCCTGGCCGCCCACGCCGAGATCGCTGAAGTGCCGGCCTTCTCCGCGGATGCCAACGCCGTGCTGGATAGCATCGTCAGTGAATTCAGTGTCGAGGATGCCCAGCGCATCAAGGACATCGAACGCACCACCAACCACGACGTGAAGGCGGTCGAGTACTTCCTGAAGGAAAAGGTCGAGGGCAACGCCGAACTCAACGCCGTCACCGAGTTCATCCACTTCGCCTGCACCAGTGAAGACATCAACAACCTGTCTCACGCCCTGATGCTGCGTGGCGGCCTGGACAACGTGCTGCTGCCGCAGATGCGTGAAGTGACCGAAGCGATCGTCGCACTGGCCCACCAGCACGCCGAACAGCCGATGCTGTCGCGCACCCACGGCCAGACTGCCAGCCCGACCACCCTCGGCAAGGAAATGGCCAACGTCGCCGCGCGTCTGCGTCGTCAGCTGGCGCAGATCGAACGCATCGAGATGCTCGGCAAGATCAACGGTGCCGTGGGCAACTACAACGCCCACCTGACCACCTATCCGGCCATCGACTGGGCGGCCAACGCCGAAACCTTCGTCGAGAGCCTCGGCCTGACCTTCAACCCGTACACCACCCAGATCGAGCCGCACGACTACATCGCCGAGCTGTTCGATGCCATCTGCCGCTTCAACACCATCCTGATCGACTTCGATCGTGACGTCTGGGGCTACATCTCGCTGGGTTACTTCAAGCAGCGTACCGTGGCCGGCGAGATCGGCTCCTCCACCATGCCGCACAAGGTCAACCCGATCGACTTCGAGAACTCCGAAGGCAATCTGGGCATCGCCAACGCCGTGCTGGGCCATCTGGCACAGAAGCTGCCGATCTCCCGCTGGCAGCGTGATCTGACCGACTCCACCGTGCTGCGCAACCTAGGCACCGGCCTGGCGCAGGGTCTGATCGCCTATCAGGCGACCCTGAAAGGCATCAGCAAGCTGGAAGCCAACCCGGAGCGCCTGAACGCCGATCTGGACAACAGCTGGGAAGTGCTGGCCGAGCCGATCCAGACCGTCATGCGTCGTTACGGCATCGAGAAACCCTACGAGAAGCTCAAGGAGCTGACCCGTGGCAAGCGTATCGACCAGGCCGGTTTCGCCGCCTTCATCGAGACGCTGGAACTGCCGGACGACGTCAAGACCGAGCTGAAGGCACTGAGCCCGGCCAGCTACATCGGTAACGCCATTGCACAGGCCAAGGCGCTCTAAGCGGCGCAGGTTCACTGCAAGTCTCAAGACGCCGGGGCCTCTGCTCCGGCGTCATACATTACGCATTACGCAGCACGCTGAACGACACACTGGATTCACGACCACTGACGCTCTCCGTCAGTGGGCACGACATGCCACGCTCTCAAGGCTAGGCATGGAACGCATCGCCGTCTGCCATCCGGCAACACGGCTTCAACGACGTCATCGCGAGACCGCCGCCCCCTGACAGGTTGCCGTTCGCGTTCGAGAGGTTCTGCATGAGCACATCCCCCGCCCCCCGCGACACCGACACGCCACTGGCACTGTTGGGCGGCCTGAGCATCCGTGAATTCCTGCGCGATTACTGGCAGCAGAAGCCGCTGCTGATCCGCGGAGCCTTCGCAGACTTCGAGACGCCGCTGGAAGCCGATGAACTGGCCGGTCTGGCCTGTGAAGATGGCATCGAAGCCCGTCTGGTCGAGGAAAACGGCCCGGACAAGGCCTGGCAGGTCAGCCACGGCCCCTTCGATGAGGCGACCTTCGCGCGTCTCGACGCCAAGGACGACAGCCAGTGGAGCCTGCTGGTACAGGCGGTGGACCATTACGTCCCCGACGTCGCCGCGCTGTTCGAGCCCTTCACCTTCCTGCCGCGCTGGCGCCTCGATGACATCATGATCAGCTACGCGCCGACCGGCGGCAGCGTCGGCCCGCACCTGGACAACTACGATGTCTTCCTGCTGCAGGCCCAGGGCCAGCGTCATTGGCAGCTGGGCGGCATGCACGGTGACGACGCCGAGATCATCGATGGCATCGACCTGCGCATCCTCAAGCACTTCGAGGTCACTCCGGGCGAGGACTGGGTGCTGGAACCCGGCGACATGCTCTACGTGCCGCCGCGCCTGGCGCACCACGGTGTCAGCCAGTCCGATGACTGCATGACCATCTCCGTCGGCTTCCGTGCGCCTTCCGCCGATGAAGTCGTCACCTCCTACGCCGACTATCTGGGTGCCAGCCTGCCGGAATCGCTGCGCTACCGTGACCAGGGCATGGCACCGGTCGCCAATGCCGGTGAGCTGGACGACGCCTCGCTCGAGCGCGTGCGTGAATTGCTGCTCAGCACGCTGGACAACCCGACCCAGCTGGCGCAGTGGTTCGGTCGCTACATGACCCAGCCCAAGTATCTGGAGCAGCTCGCCGCCCGCGAGCCGGCCCTCAAGACCCATGAGCTGGTCGAGTATCTGGAAGATGAAGGCGTACTGGTGCGCTCCCTGGGCTCACGCTTCGCCTTCCGTCACGGCGAGAATGGCACCAGCACGCTGTTCGTCGATGGCGATGGCATCCTGGCCCCTCAGCTGCTGGCGGAAGCACTGGCCTCCGATCAGCGCCTCACGGCGGTGTTGCTTGACTACACCACGGCAGACCTTGATCGCAGTGCCGTGGTCAGCCTGCTGACGGCGCTGATCAACCGCGGCAGCCTGATACTGGAATGTGACCTTCAGGACGAAGAGGACGATGAAGAATGAGTGACGCCATGATCAGCCTGGAACGGGGCGACTGGCAGACGTTGGGCAACGAGGCCAGCGAGATCCGCCGCGTCGTGTTCATCGAGGAACAGCAGGTGCCGCAGAATGAGGAGTGGGACGGGCGCGATGACGCCTGCGAACACTTCCTCGTGCATCTGGATGGCCGCACCGTCGGCACGGCCCGTCTGTTGCCGGACGGCCATGTCGGCCGCGTCGCCATCCTCTCCGAAGCACGCGGACTGGGGCTTGGCCAACGCCTGATGGAAGCGGTCATCCATGCTGCGCGCCAGGCTGGTCATGCTGAAGTGCTACTGGATGCTCAGACCCATGCGCTGGAATTCTATCAACGCCTCGGCTTCACGGCTTACGGCGACGAGTTTCTCGATGCCGGCATACCGCACCGCAGCATGCGCTTGATTCTGAACTGAATTTTAGCGTCCGCCTTACAAAAACCGGCCCCATTTGGGGCCGGTTTTTTTGTGCCTTGAAGTTTCTTGTAGTCTGGCTACAACCCGCTCCTTGACCAAGTCATCATTCCCCAAGGCCCATGGATACTGACATCATGACGTCATTGAGAAATATTAAAACGACTGTTTGTCGACAGGAATTCCACAACGTTGAAACTGGTATAAAACGATCGTTTTAATGCGACCAAGGAATGAAAGACAGCACTCAATTTCGGAGCGATGCTAGAGATCAGGTCATTTACGCTGCACTGCGACATGACACGCTGCCCGACCCGGCACCGCCTTCAGGAGATTCGCCCATGCTCACCTCAGACTCACGAACGCAGACCACCCTGATGGGCGGTAGAGGTGACCAGGTACTCGGGCAGCCTGAGGATGCCGCTCTGGCCGAGCAATGGCACAACGCCGAGATCCGCACGCGGATTCTCAAGCTGGCACGTCCCCTCAAGGACCTGCTGCCACCGCAGACAGCGGAGTCGGTGGCGGCACAGGCGCAGACGATCTGCCATCTGAGTCGCGACCAGCGCTGGCAGCTTCCCGGCGAGCAGTGGCAACTGCGCTCACAGGGCAGCGGCTGGCAGCTGAAGTGCAATGGGAAGCTGAAGTGCAGTGTGCAGCCGGCAACCGCAGGCGAGACGCAGGACGCGCCTGACCAGCTGGCGCTTGCCGGACTCACCGATGGCGTGACGGGGATGCAGCTGGGCAACCGCCCGCTCCCCCGGGCCCTCTGGACCCTGGCCGCCGCGCGGCATCGCGGCGAACGTCATTCGGTGCTGGCCATTGCCCAGATCAGCAGCGTGCGCGAAGCGCTGTGCTGGGGAGAGCTGATCTCACGGCTGCGCGCGCCGGACGGCAGGCCACCACGCATCGCCCTCACCCTCAGCCACTGCACGTTACCCACGCTGGAAGCCAGCCTGTACTTCCTGATGCCCTGGTTGGACAGCATCACGCTGACAGCGGCACCCGGCCTGGAAACTGCCTGCCTTGGCGTGATCAAGGCTCGCTTCAGACTTGCTGAGCCAGCGGAGCTCGACAACGCCACCGACGACGCCTTCTGTCGCACGGCGTGACTCCACTGGTAACGCCTGAAAGATCAATAACAACAACAAACTGTCATGCAGCAACTCAAGACGCAGAGCACCGACACTCCCATTTCACGCGTCGCTCTCGCGTCGACCGCCAGACGAAAGACAAGTGAACAGACACAAGACACAGACAACACGCCAGGGGCTGAGCCCCGACGACGAAGCCATCAGGAGATGCCACCATGAGTCACACACGTGCCGATCAGATTGCCGCGCTCGAAAAGGACTGGGCCGAGAATCCGCGCTGGAAAGGGGTCACTCGCCCCTATTCCGCCGAGGATGTGGTGCGCCTGCGCGGCTCCGTTCCGGAAGCCAATACTCTGGCGACCCGCGGTGCAGAGAAGCTCTGGAAACTGGTCAATGGTGATGCCAGGAAGGGCTACGTCAACTGTCTGGGCGCCCTGACCGGTGGCCAGGCCATGCAACAGGTGAAGGCCGGTATCGAGGCCATCTACCTGTCCGGCTGGCAGGTCGCCGCCGACAACAACACCAGTGAAGCCATGTACCCGGATCAGTCGCTCTACCCGGTGGATTCCGTGCCGACCGTGGTCAAGCGCATCAACAACACCTTCCGCCGCGCCGACCAGATCCAGTGGCAGAAAGGGGCCAATCCGGGCGATGCCGGCTTCGTCGATTACTTCGCGCCTATCGTGGCGGATGCCGAGGCCGGTTTCGGTGGCGTGCTCAACGGCTACGAGCTGATGACCGCCATGATCCGTGCGGGTGCCTCCGGCGTGCACTTCGAGGACCAGCTGGCCTCGGTCAAGAAGTGTGGCCACATGGGCGGCAAGGTACTGGTGCCGACCCAGGAAGCGGTGCAGAAGCTGGTGGCCGCTCGCCTGGCTGCCGACGTGGCGGGTGTCCCGACCCTGGTCATCGCACGTACCGATGCCAATGCCGCTGACCTGATCACCTCCGATGTCGACGACTACGACAAGCCGTTCCTGACCGGTGAGCGCTCCGACGAAGGCTTCTATCGCGTCAAGGCCGGTCTGGATCAAGCCATTGCCCGCGGCCTGGCCTACGCGCCCTACTCCGACCTGATCTGGTGTGAAACCGCCAAGCCGGACCTCGAGGAGGCGCGCCGCTTCGCCGAAGCGATCAAGAAGGAATACCCGGACCAGCTGCTGGCCTACAACTGCTCGCCTTCCTTCAACTGGAAGAAGAACCTCGACGACGCCACCATCGCCAAGTTCCAGCAGGAACTGTCGGACATGGGCTACAAGTACCAGTTCATCACCCTGGCCGGTATCCACAACATGTGGTTCAACATGTTCGATCTTGCCTACGACTATGCGCAGGGCGAAGGCATGAAGCACTACGTCGAGAAGGTGCAGGAAGCCGAATTCGCCGCAGCCGAGAAGGGCTACACCTTCGTGGCGCACCAGCAGGAAGTCGGCACCGGTTACTTCGATGACATGACCAACGTCATTCAGGGCGGCAACTCCTCCGTCACCGCGCTGACGGGCTCCACGGAAGAAGACCAGTTCTAGGCCGCTGATTATCGCGGCATGACACCTAGACATGGCACCTCGCAATGACCGGATTGCGCGAGGTGCCAATCCAACAGACTGACCGAAGCCCGCTCACGCGGGCTTTTTCGTGCTTTACGCCTTGAATTCCCGCCGTGGATGCCAACCCACGTCGACGGATGCCCTGCCGCTGACATTTACGCGTCATGGCTCAAGAAGAAGTGCTCACGCGGAAGTGCTTACGTGGCAGCACTCATGCGCCGATACTCACGTGGTCGGTACTCACGTGGTAGCACTCACGCGACAGGGAAGTGCGGAAGTTGCGTCACCTCAGCGTTTCAGGTCGGGAACCCGTCATGGTCGACGTGGTCTATAATGTTAAGAAACAGTGTTCTCGCACGCCCGTCGTGACAAGAACCTGCTGGCGGCCCAAGGAAGTGATCGCCTACCTGAGCCTTGCTCTCTCAGCACTCAGCATTCTCCATCACAACCTCAAGCTGCACCGCATCATGCGAGGAGACACACCATGACACTCTCACTGACTCACAAACGATCGACTGGCGCACGCCGCTGGCTGCCCGTGATCGCACTCGGCGTGCTGACGCTTGGCGGCTGCGCGAACAGCGACATCTATTCCGGCAACGTCTACACCGGCGATCAGGCCAAGCGCGCACAGTCCGTCAGCTACGGCACCATCACCTCGCTGCGCCCGGTGCAGATCCAGGCACAGGATGAAGGCAGCGGCGTGCTCGGTGGCCTGGGTGGTGCGGTCGTCGGCGGCCTGCTCGGCAGCCAGATCGGCGGCGGCTCCGGTCGTGCGATCGCCACTGCCGCGGGTGCCATCGGCGGCAGCGTGGCCGGCAAGTCGATCGCTGACAATGTCGACCAGATCGACGCCTACGAGATTGAAGTCCGCCGCGATGCCGGCGACAGCCTCATCGTCGTCCAGAAAGCCGACACCGCCTTCTCGGTTGGCCAACGTGTCCGCCTGGTCGGCTACGGCGCCAACCTGAGCGTCGCGCCTTACTGAGCCTCTCGATGGCTGGCGCTCCCTTGCCGGGGCGCCAGCCGCTTTGTTTCTGCGCCCTTCAGCGGCGCCTGTCGCAGCCCTGCGCGGGTAACGCCGCCACGCTCTCCCCCATCTCGCCTGGCTCACGCATCCCCGCCTCTCTCGCGTCTCTCGCCTCTCTCGCGTTTCTCACACCTCTCGCGCTCCTGCATCTCCCACACGCCCCCCCCCCCTCGCTTCGCATACCCTCCCTCGATCTCACACCGGCACGGCTCGCTGCCGTGGGGATAGGCAGACTGCCTATTGATTAACAGGCTATGAAATCGGGAATTTTTGTGCAAAGTTATACGCCTGCAGCCTAACTTGACTCTGTACACAACTACCCGTCCCAGGAGTTGCGATGCGTCCCGTCACTGCCCGTCCGCCAGGTTCTCGCCCAGGCACCCGCAAGTTGTCTTGTGTCACGTCATCTTCAAGCAACGATCCCCGCGCTTATCCCAGTCCAGTCAATGACAGTCCCGGCGGTACCGCCGCCTCAAGCCACGCCCCGCAGATGGCGCCGGCCTTCTCGACCCGGCGCCTGGGCATGGCATTGATCATGCTGGGCGCGGTGGCATTGGCCCCCATGGTGGAGGCAGCCGAGGACGAGGGTGGCGTGCTGTCATTGAAGGTCGAGAACGACATTCTCACCTCCGGCGATGATGGCCATTACACCAACGGCTTTGCGCTGAGCTACACCTTCAAGACACCAGAGCAGCACTGGTCACGCTCATTCGCGGACTGGGTGCCCGGCTTCAGCGCGGCGCGACTGGACGCCACGGCCTACCGCTTCGGACAGCAGATCTATACCCCCAATGACATCAAGCGAGAGCAACCGGATCAGGATGACCGCCCCTACGCGGGCTACCTGTTCGGTGGCGTCTCGCTGTTCGCCGGTGAAGAGGGAGATGACTGGCGACGGGTGGACACCTTCAATCTGGATCTCGGCATCGTCGGCCCGGCCTCGGGCGCCAAGGATGCTCAGAAGGCGGTGCACAAGCTGACCGGCAGTGATGAGCCGGAGGGTTGGGATCACCAGCTGCACAACGAGCCGGTGATCAGCACCGGCTGGCAGACGCAGCTATGGCTGCCGGCCAGGGCCGCAGGGCTGGAGGTGGAGTACGGCCCCTCGGCTTCCGTGGCGCTGGGCAATCTCTACACCTATGCGGGCGTCGGTGGCGGGGTACGCGTCGGCCAGGGGCTGACCCGCAGCTACGGGATACCGACAGTGGCGCCGGCCCAGGGCGGCCGACAGTACTTCCATCCCGACGGCGATTTCGCCTGGTACCTGTTCGCCAATATCGAGGGCCGCGCGATGGCCTACAACATGCTGCTGGATGGCAATGGCTTCGAGGACAGCGCCTCGGTGGACCGTCGTCCGCTGGTCGGCGACCTGCAGCTGGGCTTCGCACTCAGCTGGCAACGCTGGCAACTGGCGTTCGTCAACGTGTGGCGCACCCACGAATTCGAGACGCAGCAGGAGAGCGATCAATTCGGCTCGTTGACGCTCTCGACCTGGCTATGACTCGGCGCTGAGCTGCAGGCGGCACTGACAAGACGCGCTGGATAAGCAGAGCCTGATGAGAAGTGTCTGATGAGAAAAGTCTGATGAGAAAAGTCTGATGAGAAAAGTCTGATGAGCAGAAACAGAAAGGCCGGGCAGATAGCCCGGCCTTTCTGTCTGCGGGAAACGTCATGCTTCCCGGAAGGTTGCTGCTGGTGAGATCAGTGCATCTTGACCTTGCTCATGCCCCAGCAGATCAGCTTGCCGCCGATCAGAACGATCAGCGCCAGCACGATCAATGCCATCAGCATGGAGACGGGATTGACGATGAAGGTCGCACCCAGGATACCCAGGGCCACGCCCCAGACGTAGCGGTCACCGCTATCGATGCTCAGAGCCTCCGGCAGGACACGCTTGACGGTGGCACCCAGCGAGCCTTCCCAGCGGTTCAAGCACAGCATGAAGATCGCAGCGAAGCTCACCAGCCAGATCAATGTCACGGTCATCGAAATTCTCTCCTGAAAAATAGGGTCGCATGGCGCCTGAGTTGTCATTTCCCGTCAGGCGACGGGACAGAGTGTGCAGAGCGAGGCCACCTCGGGCCGCGCGTCAGAATCCGCAATATCCGAGTAGGCAGAGTAACCAGACCCTGTGGCCCTCGCAAGCCATCGCCCCAACCTTGTCTGGCCGCCAGCAGCAAGGCCGCTGTGCGCTGACAGGGCAACCCCGCCAGACACCTGATAATCCAACCGTTTTGCCCCTTTCTTCACCGATGGCGTCGGGGGTGAGAAAAAACCCTGTTTCAGGGTTGAAATGTACGCCTGCGAGCGTCACCTATACTTTCAAGACAAGGTAACGTGCGCTGGATTGCCTCTCAGGCAATGTCATCAGCGGGCCAGGAGCCACGTGATACGCGGCTTTTTTCCAGTTTCCCCCCTGACAGTCACCTCAGGGGCACGTTACCATTGACGTTCATATACCTATCGAAAGGCTCTCATCATGCAAATCGCCCAGAATGCCGTCGTATCCTTCCACTACACCCTGACCAACAACGAAGGGGAAGTGCTGGATAGCTCCGAAGGTCGCGAGCCGCTGGCCTACATCCACGGCGCTGGCAACATCGTCCCGGGCCTCGAGAAGGAACTCGACGGCAAGACTTCCGGCGACGAGCTGAAAGTTGCCGTCTCTCCGGAAGAAGGTTACGGCGAAGTCCAGGAAGCCCTGGTCCAGGAAGTGCCGCGTGAAGCCTTCCAGGGTGTCGAAGACATCGAAGCTGGCATGCAGTTCCAGGCACAGACTCAGGGCGGCCCGCTGATGGTCACCGTCACCAAGGTCGAAGGCGACACTGTCACTGTCGATGGCAACCACCCGCTGGCCGGCGAAACCCTGAACTTCGACGTGCAGATCACCAACGTGCGTGAAGCTTCTGCCGAAGAGCTGGAACACGGCCACGTTCACGGCGAAGGCGGCGTGGAGCACTAAGCTCCGCCTCTTCCCTCATCCGGGGCGATGCCTCAGATGAGCGCCTCCCACACTGTGGGAGGCCGGAACCGAAAGCCCCGCGACTGAGTCATCAGTCGCGGGGCTTTTTCGTGTCTGGCTTCGTGTCGGCCTGACTGGCTTGGCGCGCTTGTCAGACTGGCTCAGCCCTCTCTTCACAGCCCTGATCACTCATGATTCCGGATCAGGCACCGCAGCTGGGCGGCGTGGCATCGCTGGAAAGGCTCAGACCACGAAACAGCGCCGTGGCATCACCGCCGGCATTGTCACCGTCAGCCATCAGCGCAAGCCCGGCAATCTCGCTCGGCGTGCTGCCAAACAGTGACGCGTAATCAGCCCGCAGATCACGCACCTCCGCCACCCACTGCCCCACCTTCTCATCGCCGGATTCAACGGCCAGCAGCACGGCACGATCCGTGAAGGCATTGTCCCAATGGCTGCCTTTGGCTTCATTGCTGGACCAGACGTAATTGATGGCCTCGACCTGCCACGGCAGGATGCCGGTCTTGTTGACCACGTAGAGACGCGCCGGATAGTCGTCGCCGCCCTTGGTCTTCTCGTTCACGCCCGGGTAGATGCCATCCACCTGCCAGCACCATTTCAGATAGGGCGTCTCTTCAAGCGAGATATCCTGCTCCAGATAGCGCGCGGACGCCTTGCCCCGGGCGCGCGCCTCGAGCGCAGGCCTGCCGTCGCGCTCCACCACGCGATAGGCCGTCTGGCCTTCGAAGGTTTTCTCGCCCCAGGCAAGAATCTGCGCAGGCGAGAAGGACTTGTCAGCCGCGTGGGCCACCGAGGGCATTAGCGCCGTCAGCAGACCGCTGGAGGTGACTGCCGCGAACAGGGGCAGGAATGATGGTAACTGACGGGAAGCAATCTTCATTGGCAGGACTCCGAGGCGCCCGAGCAAGGCAAGTGAGCAAGGCGAGTGAGAAAGGTAACGAGCCGTATCATCAGCAAGGCCAGGTTCGCAGCGCATCAACTCTGGTCGGTGCTGTGATGCTCATTCTGATCCTGGGCTCGCAAGGTGACATACCCTCCCCATACGCGCGTCAGCGTGGTCAGGATGCATGCCGCGGCGAAGATCCATGCCAACCACGCGAAATACTGTGGCATCAGGCAGGCCAGCACGAAGAAGGCGATGGTCTCGGTGCCCTCGGTCAGGCCATCCAGATAATAGAAGGCCTTGCGCGTGAAATTGGGTCGCTCCAGCTGATGCTTGGCCGCCATGATGGCAAAGGCCAGAAAGCTCGAGCCCGTGCCGACGAAGGCGAACAGCAATGCCACCGCCGCCATCGCATTGGCACCAGGGTCGGCCAGAGCGAAGCCCACCACCACGGCGGCGTAGAACAGGAAATCGAGACAGATATCCAGAAAGCCACCGGCATCGGAGCTCAGGCCGGCGTGCCGCGCCAGCGCGCCATCCAGCCCGTCCACCACCCGATTGATCAGGATCGCGATCAGCGCGAGCCCGAAATGCCCATAAGCCAGCAACGGCAACGCCAGCATGCCGATGGCGAAGCCCGCGAGGGTCAGCTGATCCGGATGCAGATCGCGCGCCGCCGCACTTTTCGCAAGACGTTTCAGAGGCGGCTGTACCCAGCGTGAGGTCCACTTGTCCAGCATGTTGCATCTACTCCCATGAAGTCGTTGAGGTCATCGTCATTCCAGCGCCTGACAGGCGCTCAGCCGCGCGTCGGCGAGACCGAGCGCCCGGCAGGCACCGCACGCGCCAGCAGGTAGACCACCAGCGGCAGACAGGCCTGCAGGCAGGCGGCCACTGCCGTCAGGCGTGGGTCGGCTCCCGTCGCCAGGGCCAGGGTTTCGGTGGTCAGGGTCGGGACACGCCCGCCGCCTAGCACCACCGTCGGCACGTACTGCGCGATACTGACCGCGAAGGCCACTGCCCAGCTGATGGCCAGCGGCCTGAGCATCAGACGCAGACGGATACCGATCAGCACCTCGAGGCGTGAACGCCCCAGCAGGCGTGCCGCCTGCTCGAGTCGGGTATCGAAGCGTGCCCAGGGGCCGGCCAGCGTCAGCCAGGCGTAAGGCAGGGCGAACAGCAGATGGCCGATCACCACTCCCGCCCAACCGGGGCTGGCCCCCAGGCTCAACCAGCCGACCTGAAAGCCGAACAGGAAGCTGGCCTGCGGCAGCAGCAATGGTAGATAGAGGCAGACCACGAAGCCGCGCAGACGGCCACTTTCCCGCTCTCGCTCGAACACCGCGACGCTGAGGATGACGGCCAGCGTCGCCACCAGCAGTGCCAGCCACAGGCTGTTGCTGAAGGCATCCCCCAGGCCAGCGAGGGCCTGTTGCCAACTCTCCCAGCCCCAGCGAGACGGCAACAGCGCAGGGAAGAACCAGCTTCTGGCCACCGATTGCACGCCGATCACCACGAAGGCGAGCAATGAGATCAGCGTGACCACGCCCAGCACTCCGCGCGCGACACGCCCGAACATGGCTTCGCTCGCCAGCGCCAGGCGGCTTGCGCGCGCCGGGTGATGGCTCAGTACCCAGTCGCGATGCCAGGCGAGCAGAGCGCGTCCCAGCGCCGCGCCCAGCGCCATCATCCCGATCACCAACAGGGCCAGCATCAGGGCGCCGACACTCGCCGGCAGGCGCGCCGTCGGGTCACTGTCGCGCCACAGCTCGATCAGGCGCACCGCCAGCGTCGGCGTACGCGTCGGCCCCAGCACCTGCGCGACATCTACCACCGCCAGCGAGTAGGCCAGCACCGCGCCGATGGGCAAGGCGATCGCGCGCATCACCTGTGGCATCAGAATGCGCCAGCGCAGCTGAGGGATGCTGTAGCCGAGCGCCTGGCCTGCCTGCAGCTGCGCCGTGACCGGCAGGCGTGACAGCGCCGTCTGCGCCATCAGCATCAAGAATGGCGCCTCCTTGAGCGCCAGCCCGATCGCCAGCGAGATGCCGTGGGCATCCGGCAGCGGATACTGCGGCGGTACCAGCACCTCGAAGGGCGCCAGCAGCAGGCGCATCAGCACGCCACTCGGGGCGGCCAGCCACAGCAGCCCCAGTGCCAGCGCCAGATGCGGCATCGCCAGTATCGGGGCCAGCAGGCGCTCCATGCGCTCACCGAAGCGAGTCCCGGCCGCCGCCGAGACCCACCCCATGGTCAGCAGCACCGCCAGCAGCGTGCCGCCGAGGCCACTGACCAGCGTCAGCCGAAAGCCCTCCGCCAGCCCGGGCAAGGCCCACCAGCGTTGCCAGGCGACCGCCGAGACTTGCTCGAAGCCCAGCGTCGGCCACAACCCGAAGGCCGGCGCGACCAGTCCAGCCAGGCCCAGCGCCGTCGGGCCGAGCAGCAACAGCAAGACGCCCCAGCGCAGCACGCGGGCGGGCGTCAGCGGCGCATGACCAGTGGCGGGAGCGACACGCCAGCGATCAGCGACCCATTGCGTCAGTTGCGATAGCGTCGCGCCCACTCGGCCTCCAACGCATCGGTCCAGCTCGGGTGTGGCTCGCTGAGTGGTGTGCCCAACGCCTCGGGCGACATGCTGCCGGGCAGCTGCGGCAAGGCTTCGAAGGCGGCGCGCTCTTGCGGCGGCAGGCGGGCGACATCCAGCACCGTGTCATCGCCCCAGCGTGAGGGGTCGGCCTTGGCAGCCTGGGCCTCGGCGGACATCAACTGATTGATCCACACCAGGGCTGCGGCCTTGTGCGGTGCACTGGCCGGAATCGCCAGATAGTGCACATTGCCGAGGGTGCCGCCGTCATGGATATACGGCTCGATGGTCGGTGGCAGCCGCCCTTCCTGACGGGCATTGGCCACTTCCTGGGGCACGAAGGTCAGTGCGATCCACACGCTGCGCTGAGCGAGCAACTTCATCTGCTCTTCGGCACCGGCTGGTTGACGCTCGCCCTGCGCCCACATCAGCGGATGCAGCGCATCGAGATAGTCCCACAGCGGTGCGGTCACCTCAGCGAACTGAGCATCACTCGCCACGGCAGTGGCCAGCTCCTCGCGCTGCTCCACTGGCATCAATTCAATCAAGGCCTGCTTGAGGAAGGTGGTGCCGTGGAAGCTGGGCGGCTGTGGATAGGTCACCCGCCCGGGATGCTCTCTGGCCACCTCCAGCAACGCCTGCATCGAGCGCGGCGGCGATTCCAGCAGCGCGGTGTCGTACATGAAGATCAGCTGCGCACGCCCCCAGGGCGCCTCCAGACCATCGGTGGCGAGTCCGAAATCGCGCGCACCGATCTCCTCGAGCAGATAGTCGCTGTTGGGCAGACGCTCGACGAAGGGCCCCCACACCAGCTCGGCCTGCTTGAGCGCACGGAAGTTCTCGCCGTTGATCCAGATCACATCGATGCTGCCGTCGCGGCGCCCGGCCGCCTTCTCGGCCAGCAGGGTCGAGACGCTCTCGGCGGTATCGGCGATCTTGACGTGGCGCACCTCGATGCCATGCTGAGCCGCCGCTGTCTTGGCCTGGTCGCGCAGATAGGCGTTGGTCGCCTCACTGCCGCCCCAGGCATGAAAGTCGATACGTTGACCGCGCGCGCGCTCGGCGATCACCTGCCACTCGAGCGAGGCGAGCTCAGGGGTCGGGCGCCCGGCCTGCGCGTCGGCGGCATACGCCAGAGAAGCGGCCCAGGGACTGGCAGTGACGCCGGCCAGCAAGACCAGCGAGCCGCCCATCAGCGCCAGGGCACGACGGCGACCCGCCAGATGATTCGTCTTCATGAAGGGCTTCTCCTGATGGAAAAATGCCGCGACCCTGCATCTGCAGGCCCGCGGCATGAATCAGCAATTACTGTTTTTCGACAGCCACGGTCCGCTCGGCAGTATTTGCCTTGAGGGTCTTGGTCGGCTCGAAGCGGCCGTTGCGGCGCCAGGTGAAGTAACGGTCGAGCACCTTGAGCACGCCTTCCGGCTTGTGGGCATTCTTCCACATGCCCGCCGCGGCCTTGTTGGCCTCGGACAGCGTCGGATACGGATGGATGGTGGACAGGATCTTGTTGAGACCGATGCCATGCTTCATCGCCATGGTGAATTCGGCCAGCCACTCCCCTGCCGAGGCACCGACCAGCGTCACGCCGAGGATACGATCGCGTCCCTTCTCGGTCAGTACCTTGACGAAGCCTTCCGTCGCACGCTCGGCCAGCGCGCGATCACTCTCGCCCATCTCGTAATGCGTGACCTCGTACTCGTAACCCTGGGCCTTGGCTTCGGTCTCGTTGAGGCCAACACGTGCCACTTCCGGCTCGGTGTAAGTGACCATCGGCATGATACGGTAGTCGACCTTGAAGGTCTTCAGACCACCGAACAGCGCGTTGACCGCCGCGTGCCACGCCTGGTGGCCCGCCGCATGGGTGAACTGGTACGGACCAGCCACATCGCCACACGCCCAGATATTCGGCTGCAGGGTCTGCAGCGACTCGGAGACATCGATGGTGCCGCGCTCGGAGACCGCGATGCCCAGCGCTTCCAGACCGAAGCCTTCGACGTTGGCTTCGCGGCCGATGGCCACCAGCAGCTCGTCAAATTCGATCCAGCTCTCTTCGCCCTCCGGTGATTCGACCACGATGTTGCGCATCGGCTCGCCGTCCTTGCCGGTCAGCACCTCAATGCGAGTCGCCTTGGAGTTCACTCGCAGATCAACACCTTCACCCGAGAGCTGTTCATGCATCAGCGCGCTGACTTCTTCGTCTTCACGCGGCATCACACGGGGTGCGCCCTCGATGATGGAGACCTGGCTGCCGAGACGCGCGAAGCTCTGACCCAGCTCCATGCCGATGGGGCCGGAGCCCAGCACCACCAGACGCTTGGGCTGCACCTTGAGGTCCCACAGGTTCTCTGAGGTCAGCGGTGTGATCAATTCCATACCCGGGATAGCTGGCACACGCGGACGGGCACCGGTAGCGATCACCACGTTGCGCGTGGTCAGCACGCGGCCATCGACTTCCACTTCCCAGGGCGTCTTGAGCATGGCGCTGCCGGTATGCACTTCCACGCCGAGGCCTTCGTAACGCTCGATGCTGTCATGCGGCTCGACGCTTTCCACCACGTCATGCACATGGCCCATCACCTTGGCGAAATCGATTTCCGGCTCATTGGCGGTGATCCCGAAGCGCTGGGACTGACGAATCTCATGAGCCGCACGCCCGGCACGAATCAGCGCCTTGGAGGGCACGCAGCCGGTATTGAGGCAGTCGCCGCCCATCTTGTGCCGCTCGATCAGCGCGACACGCGCATTGACGGCGGAGGCGATATAGCTGGTGACAAGGCCGGCGGAACCGGCACCGATGACGACCATGTCGTAGTCGAAGGTCTTCGGCTTGGTGAAGCCCGCCTGCTGCTTGCGCTTGCGCAGCACGCCGACGATCTTCTTGGCGATCAGCGGGAACAGGCCCAGCGCGATGAAGGAGGCAATCAGCCCCGGCGACAGGATGCCGGACAGAGACTCCAGCTGGCCCAGCTCACGCCCGGCGTTCACGTAGATGGCGGTGCCCGCCAGCATGCCCAGCTGGCTTGCCACGTAGAAGGTGACCACGCGCATGCGAGTCAGGCCCATCACCAGATTGACGATGAAGAACGGGAAGACCGGCACCAGGCGCAGCGTGAAAAGATAGAAGCCGCCTTCACGCTCGACGCCACGGTTGAGGGATTCCAGCTGACGGCGGAAGCGCTTCTCGATGCTCTCGCGCAGCAGAGTGCGGGAAATCAGGAAGGCCAGCGTCGCGCCGATGGTGCTGGCGAAGGAGATCAGCAGCAGCCCCCAGCCGAAGCCGAACAGCGCGCCACCCAGCAGCGTCAGCAGTGCTGCACCGGGCAGCGAGAGTGCCGCCATCGCCACGTAGACGACGAAGAAGGTGCCCGCGACCTTGTACGGTGATTCCGCGAACAACGCCTGGAATTCGGACTGGCTGGCCTTGAGGCTCTGCAGGGTGAAGTAATCCTGTGCCCCGCTGGCGAAGAACACCACGATGGCAGCGACGATGGCGCCCAGAAGCAGTAACTTGCGTTTATTCACTGGCGATTTCCTTTTCGATTCCTGCCGTCATGGGCATGTCATTGGGATGTACCGTGTCCTTACGAGGCATGTCACTGACTGGATGCACTGATTCGCGTAGCGGAGTGAATGGCAGTGGCTTGATCACGACAACGGTAACGTTTCATTCTGCATGTTCGCATCCATCCCACGTTTATTCGCGTAGAAACCTGATACAGGCAGTGAGGAACCAACAGCGCCAGTCACCTCACGGCTCACCGAGACATGGAGATTTCCGTGTACTCATCTCGAAGGAATGACGCCTTTCCCGGAGACACCATGACCCGATACACGCGAATCCCCTTCCCTGCGCTCAGACGTCTCACGCCACTGGCAAGCCTCCTCGGCGGCCTGCTGCTTGTCGGCCACGCCCATGCCTTCGACCCGCAGACGGTGCCCAAGGGCGTCGCCGAGGGGGTCGCTCAGGGCCAGGAAGTCGCCATCTTCGCCGGTGGTTGCTTCTGGTGCATGGAAGGCCCCTTCGACAAGCTTGAGGGTGTGATCTCGACCACCTCCGGCTATACCGCCGGCGAACAGGACAACCCGACCTACAAGCAGGTCTCCTCGGGCGGCACCGGGCACACCGAAGCGGTCAAGGTGGTCTACGAGCCGGAAAAGGTCAGCTACGACACCCTGCTGGATGTCTTCTGGCACAACATCGACCCGGTCGCGGTGGACCGCCAGTTCTGCGATGCCGGCACCCAGTACCGCAGCGGCATCTACCCCCTCGATGAGGCCCAGCGTGACGCCGCCGAGGCCAGTCGCGATGCGCTGAAGGACAGGTTCCCCGACGGCATCGCCACCGAGATCGAGGCGGCAGGGCCCTGGTATGCGGCCGAGGACTACCATCAGGACTTCTACAAGAAGAATCCGGTGCGTTATCGCTTCTACCGCGCCGGCTGTGGCCGCGATGATCGGCTGGAAGAGATCTGGGGTGACGACGCGCCCGCGCACTGACCTCGCCCTCCAGGCCCTCTACGACAACGGCTCGCCATCTGGCGAGCCGTTGTCGTAGAGGGCCCTAGTGTCTGTGCTGCTCTCAGGCTCAATACTGCGTGGTGGCCCGGCGCCAGCACAGGATCGCCAGCGAGAAGGTCACCGCCAGCACCAGTACGCTGGCCGCCACCACCCCGGGCCAGCCGGCAGCCTGCCAGAAGGGTTCCAGCCAGAAGCCGCCGAGACTCGCGCCCAGATAGTAGGCGGTCAGATACAGCGCACTGGCACTGGCCCGCGCGCCTTCGGCATTGCGCCCGACCCAGGCCGAGGCGGTGGCATGCGCGAGGAAGAAGCCGAAGGCATTCAAACTCAGGCCGATCAGCATGCCGATCAGCGAGTGACTCAGCGTCAGCAGCGTGCCGAGCATCACGATGCCGGTGCCCAGCATCATGGTCAGCGCCTGACCGCGTCGCTGAGCGATCGCCAGCGCGGCCTCACCGTCCTCAGTCGCACCTCCCGGTACCAGACGCCGTGCCAGCCGGCCAGACTGGGAGGCGCCGAAGGTGCCCGCCAGATAGGTCAGGAACAACAGCCCCAGCCATTGACTGCTGAGCGACCAGGGCGCCTCACTCAGCCGGAAGGTCATGTAGCTGTAGAGATTGACGAAGATGAAGAAATTCAGCCCACCGAGCAGGAACACCGGCCACAGACGAGGGTTGCGCAGATGGCGCCCCAGACCTGCCAGCATGCTGCTCAGCTTGAGCGGCTGGGCGACGAAGCGTCTCTGGCGCGGCAGCAGCTGCCATAACGCCCCCAGCACCAGCAGGCTGACGCCGCCGATGGCGGCGAAGCTGGCCTGCCAGCCCCAGTGCTCCGCGATCACGCCCCCCGCGACCCGCCCCGAGATGCCGCCCAGCGAATTGGCACTGATGTAGAGCCCCACCGCCATCATCAAGGCAGGTTGCTCCATCTCGTCACTCATGTACGCCACTGCCACCGCCGGCAGGCCGCCGAGCAGAAAGCCCTGCAGCGCGCGCACCGCCAGCAGCGACCAGAAGCCCTCGGCGAACAGTGCCAGCCCTGAACAGGCCACCCCGCCAGCCAGGGTCCACAGCAGGATACGCCGCCGCCCCAGCGCATCGGACAGCGGGCCGAACACCAGCAATGCCAGAGCCAGCATCAGGGTGCTCACCGACAGGGACAGACTCGCCTGCAGCGAGCTCAGGCCCAGATCCGTCGCCAGCAGCGGCAGCAGCGGTTGCACCAGATAGAGGTTGATGAAGACCACGAAGGAGCCCAGGCACAGCGCCTGGGTCATGCGCCGCCAGTCACGCCCGCGCGCCTTGAGCGGCTCGGGCAGCTCGGACTGTGTGACGGAGTTCGAGGCGGCGGAATCGGGGGAAGAAGACGCGGAAAGCGATGAAGCCATCAGGTACCTGCACTCAATCAAGCATGGGGATGGCGCCAGTCTGCGCCGTGCGCTCGCATCAGTAAAATAGCTCGACATGATACGGGCCATCAGCAAAGCTGATGACAACGGCGACGCATGGAAGTCGCAAACTGCGCCGAGAGGAAGCTGCGCTGATAAAGGACTTCGCGACGAAAAGGACTCCGCGCTGAAAAGCACCTCGCGATCAACAGGACCCCGCGATGAAACTGCCCTTCGATCTGCGTGCACTGGAGATTTTCGACAGTGTCGTCGAGCACCAGAGCTTCACCACTGCCGCTCAGGCACTCAGCCTGGCCCAGTCAGCGGTCAGCCAGTCGATCGCCGGGCTCGAAAGCCGGCTGGGCACGCAACTGCTGGTCAGGGGCTCACGCGGTCTGCGCCTGACACCGGCCGGCGATACGCTGCTCGAGCATGCCCGGCCCCTGCTGCAACAGGCACAGCGCGCGGCACTGGCGATGGCGGAGCTCGAGGGGCTGGTCAAGGGCGAGGTGCGCATCGGCGTCTCCTCGATGCTCGGCTCCTACTACTTCCCGCCGCTGTTGATGGCATTCAAGGCACGCTATCCCGACATCAAGCTCAGCGTGATCGAGGGCGGCACCCTGAGCCTGCGCCGGATGATCGACAATGCCGAGCTGGACCTGGGCGTCATCGTCGAGGATCAGCTCGGCACCGACACCCACGGCCTGATTCGACGCCACTTCCTGAGCGAGGAAATGGTGGTCTGCCTGGCGAACGATCATCCGCTGGCCGCCCGCACGCAGATCAGCGTCGAGGAGTTCTTCGCCGAGGAGCTGGTGGTCTTCAAGCGCGGCTACTTCCATCGCGACTTCATCGAGCGCCTGGCCAGCCAGCATGGTCTCGCGCCGAGCATCGCCTTCGAATCGAACCTGATCGCCCTCAACAAGGCGATCGTCGCGCGCGGCTTCGGGATCACCACCTTCCTCAAGCGTGTGGTCGAGGACGACCGTGAAGAGAACAACCTGACCGCCGTCTCCTTCGATGAGCCCGCCTGGCTTGAGCTGTCACTCGCCTGGCGCCGCGAGCGCGGCCTGTCACGCGCCGAGCAGGCGCTGGTCGATTTCGTCATTGAACACTCGGCGGCAGGGAGGCCCACCCCGGACGCCTTGAGCGCTGATGATCAGGCCGACAGCATTGCACTGGAGCCCCCTTCCTGAGCAGTGGCTGACATTTGCCAGGGCTCAGAAACGACAACACCCGGCCAGGGCCGGGTGATGTCGAAGAAAACACTTGTCTGTTTCAGTGCGACGCGTGATCGGCTCACTGGCTGCGCATGGCCAGCTTCATCTGCATGGCCTCGTAGGGCATCGGGCGACGCGACTGCCAGTAGTGCTGGGACCAGTAGACATTGTCGAGCCGCGACAGCTTCACGCCACGCGAGGTGGAGGCATGCAGGAAGTAGCCGTTGCCGACGTAGACCCCCACATGGTTGTAGCGACGCGAGGGACGGAAGAAGACCAGATCACCCGGCTTGAGCTGCGACTTGTCGATGCGCTTGCCACGCTTCACCTGGTCGGTGGTGGTGCGCGGCAGATCGATGCCGAAGCCATCACTGAAGACATGCTGCATCAGGGCGGAGCAATCGATGCCGCGGGTGTTGGTTCCCCCCAGACGATAGGGCGTCCCGGCCCAGCGGTCATGCTCTTCCAGCAGGACATCGCGGATGCTCGGCCCTGACATGGCGTAGTCCTGCGACTCGGCGGCCGGCTGGGACGCGGACTGGCGATAGCGCTTGAGCTTCGGCAGTTCCGGCAGGTCCACATCGTAGTAGGCCACATCATTGGACGGTGTTGAGTGACTGGCGCAGCCTGCCACACCCAGTGGCAGGATCAGAAAACAGCATAATAACGCGTGGCGCATCCAGCATTCCTCGTCGTGGGCCCGGCGCTGGAAGGGTGAAGGTGAGCAGCGCTTGCGGACGGCGATAACCATTGATGCATGACGATGATCGTTGATCGATCAGGGATAATACGGCGACTATCTGACAAGGTGGGCCGGATCAGGCAGCAGCACACCTTGCAACACGATGACGACAGTCAGATGACAAACTCGAGTCGTTCGCAGGATAGTAGTTCATGTTTCCGCAAACCGTATGCCATTGCCGCACAAGTTAGACCAAAGCATCAGAGAAAGTGCCCTCTGCCGCTCACCCAACCTGAATTGAATCCAGCTCAGTGCAGCGTGCGGGCGTCTCCGCTCAGCACATCCAGATGCAACGCCGGCCAATGCCCCGGGCGCGCGCCCGGGAAATCGAGACTCGACCAGGCACCCGCCAGCGGTGGCGCCGCCGTCAACCACTGGATGAGCGCATCGCGGAAGCCGCGCAGGAAGCTGTCACGCTGGTCGGTGTCGCCCATGAAGAAGGCATAGCCGGCGAACAGCCCCCGGGCATATTCCTTCCAGCTGCCGTAGTGGTCACGCGCCATCGCATAGGCGCTGTCCAGATAGGCGGTGAAGGTCGCATCGTCCAGCCAGCCCAGCTGGCGCCCGGCAATCGCGAGATCCACCATCTGGGCGATGTCCCACGCCGCCATGTCCAGCTCGTTGCAGCGCGCCTCGTTGTCCCTGACGCGTCGCAGACGGTCCAGATGCACCTGCTCATCATCGCCGCGCTCGGCGCTTTCCAGCACGTCGATCTCATTGTCGAGACGGGCGCGATTGAGGGTGTAAGGGCCGTAATTGATCTGGTATTCATCCCGATCACCGGCATCGCGCAGGAAGTCGAGGAAGCCCTTGAGCGCCTCGGCATTGGCGAGACCATAATGACCTTCGAGCCAGCCGCTGAGTTCCTCGACGCCCCGCCCGTACTCGACCATCGGCTCACCCCAGCACGGCGTATTGAGCGGACCGCTCAGCGCCAGCGCCGTGAAGCGATCCAGACTCGGACGCAGCCCCGGCTCCTGCCAGTCGCTGGCGCACCAGTCGAGCCAATGGAACAGGCTGCCGGGGTCATCGAGATGCCAGCGGATCTCGTTGACCAGCGGATGATCCTCGAGTTCCGGCACCGCGGATTCCCACACCGCCCAGGCTTCCAGCAGACGCATGGCGTCCGGATAGTAGCGGCACAGGGCACTGCGCAGACGCTCGGCACACTGGGCCAGCTCATCGGCCGGGAAATCACCGCTGTCCTGGACCATCAGCAGGTAGAAGGCGTACTTCTCGGCCATCACCACGCTGGCGGGATAGCGATGACAGACGGCCAGACGCTGTCGGCGTTCCAGCTCGACGGCATCGGCACGCCCGAAGGGCGTCTGGGCGTCGGGCAAGGCACCACGCGCGGCATCGGCGGCCAGCTGGTTGAGATGATGCGCCTGCGCCGGCAGCCAGAAGCGCGCCATGCCCTGCACGCCATCGCGGGTGTCCAGCGCCAGCGTCTCGTTGAGATATTGGCGTGCCTCTTCGCGGCGCGCCGTATCGACCTCGGCGACAAGGCCCTGGCGATAGAGCAGGTCCGGCTCGCGGATACTGGCGATGGCCAGCACCCAGTGGCGGCTGTCATTGCGCCACGCACGAATCGCCGTGCGGCAGCGCACACGCTGGGCGGCAGGCAGCAGCGCATGCAGCTCGCAACGCAGCGGCGTCAGCGGCGACGCCATCAGCGGACGCCAGTCACTCTCGGTGTCGCGGGTCAGATCGACACCCTCGAACAGACTGCGACCGCGCTGATAGGCGCGGGCCACGCCCTGCCAGTCGGCATAGCGACGCACCAGCAGGTCGATGCCGTGGGCGGCGAAGTCCTCGCCCTCCTCACGACTCAGCCAGCCGGCACATAGCCCGGCGAAGGCGAGATCGACCAGACGCAGCCAGTCCCAGGCGGCAAATTCCAGCGGCTCGCCACGATCGAGATACTGCAGCAGCAGCTCGCCGTAGGCCGTCGGTGACGGGGGCTTTTCCAGCCCGCCATCGGCGACGTCGATGCTGGAGGAGGCATGCGCGGGGGCGCCCTTGCGCCCTTCCGACTTGCGTTCGGCCTCTTCCTGAGCCGCATCCGCTTCCAGCTCATCCAGCCACTTGGCACGCTCGCTGTCGCTGGCCGTCATCAGGCGTGCGCTGTCGATGTCCCATCCATAGCGATGCCCCTGCGAGGCCAGCCACAGCAACAGTCGAATCAGCTCATCACGCCCGGTGATCGCCCAGGTCTCGGCCAGCCAGCGCGTGACGTCCGGCCAGTGCGCCGCGGCGTCAAAACCGCTGGCACCATCCTCGTGCGGGCCGCTGTCATCGGTGGTCAATGTCTGACCGCCGAGCCACGGCGAGAAGATGGCGCGCGCCATCCAGACCCGGTCGCGCTCGCCCTGAGGCCAGAGCTCAGTAACCGCCACCGGAGGCTGTGCCTCCAGCGCTTCCTGCAGACGCGGCCAGGTGACGCCGGCGTCTTCGTGCTCCAACTGGGACAGCGCGAGGCTGGCCTCGAAGAAGCCATCATCGCCTCGCGTCCAGCCGGCATCGCTGCGCGAATGGGCCAGGGCCTTGAGCCAGTCATCCAGCGAGGTGAAACGCCCGCCGATCGCCGTGAGCAGACGTATCAACCAGGCACGCGTGCGCGCCTCTGACAGCCAGCCGGCAGTACGTGCCAGCGCCAGCAATTCCAACGCCTCCAGCTGGTGCAGCGGGTCCGGGGTGTCATTGGGGAAGGCCTCCAGCAGACGCCATCCCAACTCGCCCGCATCCGGGACTTCCTGGGCCTTCAGACGCGCGCACGCCTGGGCCGGTGTCCACACCGTTTCCGGCGCTGCACTGAAACCCCAACCGCACAACACCAGCTGTTGCCCCCACCAGGCACTCAGGGGTTCGACCAAGGCACACCTCACGACTCGATAGGATTCGACTGACGCAACACTTGCGACCGGGCAACTCGCAACCGGCGGCGCATAGTGTAACGGAAAGGGGCTTGCGGCGATGCCCCTCACGCAGGATAGCGAGCACGAACCACACCATGACGCCCGATGACAAAGGCACTGTCATCGGGCGTCATGGTGTGGGTGGCCGCGACTGCGCAGACCAAGATTACCGCATTCTCATCACATCAGGATCATCACATCAGGATGTCTTCATGGACTTGTTGCCGGTCGGGATGCGGAAGAAGGCGCAGTACGCCACCGGCAGCACCACCAGCGTCAGCAGGGTCGCCACGCCCAGCCCGAACACGATCACCACCGCCATGCTCGAGAAGAAGGCATCCGGGAACAGCGGAATCATGCCCAGCATGGTGGTGATGGCCGCCATCGACACCGGCCGCACACGACTGACAGCTGCCTGTACCACCGCCTGGAAGCGATCCTCCTGCTCATCGAGCTGCACGTTGATCTCCTCCACCAGCACGATGGCGTTCTTGAGCACCATGCCGATCAGACTCAAGGTGCCGAGCAGCGCCATGAAGGTGAACGGCGCGCCGAACACGATCAGACCACTGACGATACCGATCAGCGTCAGCGGCACGATGGACCAGATGGCCAGCGCCTGACGCAGGTTGGAGAACAGCAGCACCGTGATCACGAACATGCCCAGCAGCCCCATCGGCAGCGAGGAGAACAGCGCCTCCTGAGCCTCGGATGAGGTTTCGTACTCGCCGCCCCACTCCAGGTGATAGCCCTCGGGCAGCTCGATGGCCTCGATCTTGGGACGGATACGCCCCAGCACGCTGGCGGCCGTTTCGCCGGACAGCGGCATCGGCTCGGCGTACACCGCCAGCATGCGCTGACGATCGCGACGCTTGATCAGCGGGTCGCGCAGCTCTGTCTCGAGCGGCCCCATCACCGAGCCCGCCGGCACGTAGGTTTCCTGCTCATCGCTCCAGACGTTGAGGCTCGCCAGGGTGTCGAGATCGAAGCGCTGACGCTCTTCACCGCGCAGCAGGATCGGGATCAGCTCGGAGCCTTCGCGATAGACACCGACGCTCTCGCCGTCGCTGTTGATCAGCAGCGCCTGATGCAGCGAGTCACGCGTCACGCCGACACGCCGCGCCTGATCATCCAGGAATTCGGGCTCGATGCGATTGACGCGATTGCGCCATGACAGACGAATGCTGTCGGCCAGCGGCTCCTCCTCGAAGACGCTACGCACCTTGCCCGCCAGCTGACGCAGCACTGCGGGGTCTTCGCCGTAGAGGCGCGCCTCGAGACTCGCCTTGGCCGAGGGCCCGACCTGCAACGCCTGCACCTTGTACTCGACTTCAGGATACTCGGCGCGCACCAGGCGTATCACCTCCTCCATGCGCGCTTCGCGACTGGCCCGGTCCTGAGTCTCGACGATCAGCTGCCCGAAGCTTGCGTAGCTGTCTTCCGGCGAGTAGGTCAGCGTGAAGCGCTGGGCGCCCCCGCCGGTGACGCTGGTGACATGATTGACCTTGTCCATCTTGAGCACCTGCTGCTCAAGATCGGCGATGCGCGCTTCCGTCGCCAGCACATCGGTGCCTTCCGGCATCCAGACATCGACGAAGAACAGCGGTGTCGAGGCATCCGGGAAGAAGGCATTCTTGACCTGCCCGAAGCTCATCACGGCCGCCACCAGCAACGCCACCGCGCCCCCCAGGGTCAGCCAGCGCAGGCGAATCGCCCAGCTCAGCAGGCTGCGGAAGCCACGGAAGATGATGCCACGATAGGGGTCTTCCTCCTGATTCTCGTCCGTGTCACTGCCTGCCGTCTCCCGCGCTTCGCGGAAGAACATGTCGAAGAAGAACGGTGTCAGCGTCAGGGCGGTGATCCAGCTCAACAGCAACGAGTAGCACAGCACCCAGAACAATGACCCGACGAACTCGCCGGTGGCATCCGGCGACAGACCGATGGGCGCGAAGGCGGTGATCGCGATCACCGTGGCCCCCAGCAGCGGCATGCGGTTCTGGTTGACGACCTCGAAGGCGGCCTGGCGCTTGGTCTTGCCGCGCTTGAGGCCGATCAACATGCCCTCGGTGACCACGATGGCGTTGTCCACCAGCATGCCCAGCGCGATGATCAAGGCCCCCAGCGAGATCTTCTGCAGCTCGATGCCATGAATCGACATCATCACGAAGGTGCCGAGAATGGTGATCAACAGCACCAGCCCCATCAGCACGCCGCTCTTGACGCCCATGAATACCAGCAGCACCAGAATCACGATGCCGACGGCCTCGGCCAGGTTGATCAAGAAGCCGGACACCGCCTCATCCACCACCTGCGGCTGGTGATAGACCGTGGTCAGCTCCATGCCCAGCGGCATGCGCGACTCAAGCTCGCCAAGACGCTTGTCGACCAGCGCACCGACCTCGACCACATTGACGCCAGAGGCGAACGAGATGCCCAGCGACAGCGCCGTCTCACCATCGGTGTGATAGAGACGCGACGGCGATTCGGTGTACTCGCGGCTGACCGAGGCGATATCGCCGAGACGAATCAGGCCACCATTGCCGGGACGCCCGACCACCAGACGCTCCAGGTCCTGCACGCTCTGGAACTCGCCGCTTGGCTGCAGTTCCAGCGACAGGCCGTTCTGACGGATCCGTCCGGCGTCGCCGACCACGTTCTGGGCATTGAGCAGGTTGGCGAGCTGATCCGGCGAGATGTTCAGCGCCTGCATGCGATCACGATCCAGCGCGACGATGACCTGCTCGCTGCGCGCGCCGACGATGGAGACCTTCTTGACCCCCTCCACCAGCGTCAGCTCGCGCTGCAGGAAGTCGGCCTGGTCCTCGAGATCATGCGCCGAATAGCCCTTGCCGCTCAGGTTGTAGAGCAGCCCGAACACATCGCCGAAGTCATCATTGACGATCGAGGAGCCACTGCCGGGCGGCAGGCTCGACTGGGCGTCATTGATCTTGCGGCGCAGCAGATCCCAGTACTGCTGCATCTCGCCTTCGCGCACGCTGCTCTCGAGCTCCAGCGTGATCTGGGAAAGCCCGGAGCTGTTGACCGAGCTGACGCGCTTGAGATTGGGAATCTGCTGGATCGCCTTCTCCAGCGGCAGCGTGACTTCCTCTTCCACCTGCTTGGGTGTCGCGCCCGGATACTGGGTAATCACCACCGCGTTGCGGATGGTGAACTCGGGAAATTCCAGCTGGCCGAGGCCGAAGAAGGAGGTCACGCCACCCACCGACAGCAGCAGCACGACCATCCAGCTGATGACCTTGTGTCTCAGGAAATAATCGACCATGGATCAGAGCCCCGCTTCCTTGACCCAGGGACGCACAGGCTCCCCGGCTTCCATGCGACTGGCACCCGCCGTGACCAGACGGTCACCGGCACTCAGTTCTCCCGTGATCACCAGCCCTTCGCCGGTGGCCTGCAGTACCGTGACCGGCACGGCCTCGACGGTGCCCTGGGCGCCAGCTTCCTGCTGCTTTCCCTCACTCTTGCCGTCGTCTGAGCCGGTATCCGTGGTGGCGTCATTGTTGATCGACTCGCTCGCCTGGGCGTCACCGCCCTTGGGCACATAGCGCCACACCACAGCCTGGTTCGGGCTTTCCTCCTGAGTGACCACCGCCTCGATCGGCACGCGCCACTGGCCCTGGGTCGCCGCCGTCAGCTGCTGCATGTCCAGCTCCACGGTGGCGCTCATGCCTGACAGCACGGTGATGTCCTGCGGCTCCGGCAGCGTCAGGGTGACTTCATAGCTCAGCGAGCCCTCGCTGGCGCTGGTGTCGTGCTCCTTGTAACGGGCCGGATAGCGCGACTCGCCACTGCCGAAGCGCACCCAGGCCAGGGCGGCATCCTCAAGGCGCCCAGCCTCGGCACGCTCACGATCGATGGCGCGCACCTGACGCTCCGGCATGTTGAAGATCACGTCGATCTGCCCCGGCTGCTGCAGCACGGCGATGGTTTCCTGGGCGGCGACCACCTGATAGTTGTCCACCGGCACGCGCGCGATCACCCCGTCATAGGGCGCCTTGAGATAGGTGTAGCTGAGCTGGTCCTGCGCCTGGGAATACTGGGCCTGCGCCGACTGGAATTCGGCTTGCGCCTCATCGAAGCGCGCCCGACTGATGGCGCCCTTCTCCACCGAGTACTTCATTCGCTTGTAGGTCGCCTGCGCCAGATTGAAACTGGAGCGGGCATTGTTGAGCTCGCTTCTGGCATCGCGATCATCCAGACGCGCGATCAGCTCGCCCTTCTCGACCTCCTGACCGGCCTGAACCTTGAGTTCGCGCAGCTCACCGCCGATGCGGAACGACAGGTTGGAGCGCTCCGAGGCCTCGACCACACCGGGGTAGCGCTGGATGACACCGCCGCCTTCATCCGACAGCGACAGCAACTTGACCGGATGCACCTTCTGCTTCTCCAGCGGCGCCTCTTCCTCACTGCAGGCCGCAAGCCCGAGGGCCAGCACGAGTCCGGCGAACAGCTGAAGGACGCGGCCTCCCCGCCAGGCGAAAGGAGTACGCAGGTGTGGCTTGGCACCAGGTCGAAGTTTCATCAGCGGGCCCTTGAGTCGTTGGAATAAAATGGCACAAGCGAAAATCTGTCATCTGTCCGGCGTGCGCGCTTCGGGGCTAGTCGCCCTCACTGGCGAAGCGCGATCGCGTCCCAAGCCATCTCGAAGGCCTGGTCGAAGCTGGCATCACTGATGGCCGGCAACTGGCAACTGGAGCCCTGCAGCAGGCTGTAGATCGACCGGAACATGAACACCTCGATGAGGGCGAGATCGATCTGCTTGAGGATGCCGGACTGCTGGCCCAGCGCGAAGGCGTCCAGCAAGGGCGCGGCGCGCTCCTGATTGGCCACCCTCAGGGCGTCCTGCATATGGGAAGAGTGCAGAAACTGATCGTGAAAGAGGAACAACGCAGGCTGACGGCGCCCCAGCGCCACCAGGGCATTCCACACCCGACACAATGCCGACTTCAGCTGCTGGGCGGCCGGCGACAGCGTTGACGGCTCGGCCTCGAACGCCTCTGCCGGCTCAGCCTCGAACGCCTCTGCCGGCTCGGCCTGGAAGGCCTCGATGGCGACCGCGATGATGCGCCGGCTGACCTCGCGAAAGGTCGCCTCCAGCAGGTCATCCTTGTCACGGTAGTAGAGATAGAGCGTGCCGGGCGACATGCCGGCGGCACGCGCTATGCGCGCCACGGAGGTCACGGCAAAACCATGCTCGGCCACCTCATGCAGCGTGGCTTCCAGCAACGCCTGCTGCTTGTGTTCATCACGATGGCGCATGGCCCGTCTGCCTCTGGTCTGATCTGGTCTGGTCTTGAGCGAATCCTCACAAAATAAATGAACGTTCATTTATTTACAACCAGACATTGCGCGGCCGAGTGCATGCACGCGCCTCGGCCATGCAAATCAGCTCATGCAAATCAGCTTATGCAAATTATCGTATCTAGCAGATCAAGCCGTGACTGAGGGTCAGAGGCGTCAAATACAAGGCCACTGAATGCCTGACTCGAAATGCCTGACTCGAAATGTCAGGCACGGAATGCCAGGCACGAAATGTCAGAAACAAGAAAGCGCAGCTCATTGAGCTGCGCTTTCTAAAGGCATCCACCTGAAATTGACTCGCGCCCGCGGCACGCCTCAGCTCTCGGGATCGATGATCGCGATGATGTGGTCTTCCAGGTCCTGCTGGCGCACCGATACCTCGGAGACGGCAAAGCGTGACACCGAGACCCCGGCGCGCTTGACGCTCTTGGCATCCCCGGTCAACAGCGGGTGCCATTCGGGCAGCTCACGGCCTTCATTCAGGCGACGATAGCCGCAGGTTTCCGGCAGCCAGCGCAGCTTGCCCACCGTCTCGACATCCAGCGGGATGCAGCCCGGCACGCGCGTGGCGCGATTGGGATAATCGCGGCAGCTGACCTTGCGCACATCCAGCAGACGACAGGCGACATCGAGTACCGCGATATCGCCACTGTCTTCATCCTCGAACTTGAGCAGGCAGCATTGGCCACAGCCATCGCACAGCGCCTCCCACTCGGCGGTATTCAGCTCCGAGAGTGCGTGGCGCTCCCAGAAACGCTCACGCTTTCCGCCGTCAGGCTGCGGAACATCGCTCATCTTGCTCTCCTCGCCCTGCCGGGCAGCAGGGTCGTTTCATCAGTACGGTCTTGTCTGCCGGACAGGGCGTCAGTAATGCGTTTCCGGCGGCGTCACGCCAATCTCCTTGAGGAGATTTTCCTTGGCCGGCGGCATCTGCAGATAGAAGCCCTGCTCGCGAATCTTCTCGAGCACCGTGGTGCTGGCAACGCGCGCCAGCGGCTTGTCGGCACGAATCAGCAGTGTCATCAAAGGGGTCGGCGTGCCGAAGATGCCCAGCAGGGATTCCGGCACATCCTTGAGTCCACGCGCCTTCTCGACGTAGAGATACATCTCGTCCTTCTTGGCGCTCTTGTAGATCTCGCAGATCATCTTGTCGTCTGTCATCGGGCTACCCATCATCTTGCAGCGCTTGTGCGCATCAGCGAGCTCTCGCGTCACGGGCATGACCCGAGAGCTCACTACCGGTTTCTGGCCTGTTTCTGACCTGTATTGCTGGCAGGCCAGGCTGCGCGAGCCTCGCGCAGGCCCCCTTGCAGTCTGGCCCACGAAAGCGGCGAGCGTCAGCTCTCGAGCGCCTTGGCCAGGCGCGCGGCCAGCAGCTCACCACGCCAGCCCTGCGGCAAGGGCAGCGGCTCGCCCTCGTAATCGGCGATCACCAACGCTTCCATGTCACGGCGCTTGCCGAGAATCTCCGGCTTGAGCTGCGTCTCCTCGGCCACCGCATTGACCTCACGCTTGAGGCGCTTCATGCAGTTCTTCCACTCCGGCGCCAACGGCGACGGCGGCACGCGCGGCAGCTGACTGTCATCGATCATCGCCACGTCCTTGAGCAGCGTCAGCACGGTGTCCCCGTGGCGCTTGATCTGCGGCGGATGCATGCCATCGACCTTGGCCAGCTCGAAGCGATTGGTCGGCAGTCGCTCGCAGATCCCGAACAGCTGCGCATCGGCCAGCAGGCGTGAACGCGGCACGTCGCGCAGACGAATCTGCTCCTCGCGCCAGTCACACAGCACCTGCCAGGCGGCCAGGCCACGCGGCGAGAGCTTCCACAGGCTGCGATGACGCTTCCAGTACTCCGGGTCCGGCGTGGCACCGCCGCTGCTGCCCGGGTCCCGGCAATCCTCTTCAAGCCACGTCATGCGGTCCAGCTCGAGCAATGCATCACGCTGCTCGGACCACACCTGCGGCAGGAACAGCACGTCCAGCGCGGCGTAATCGCACTGCGCCTGACTCAAGGGGCGCTTGAGCCAGTTGGAACGCGTCTCTTCCTTGGGCACGGTGACGCCCACCACGCGCTCGACCAGACGCTGATAGCCCATCGAGGCTTCGCCGCCGGTCAGGCCTTCGGCGATCTGGGTATCGATCAGCGGCGTCGGCGCCACGCCCGCCCAGCGCAGGAAGACTTCCATGTCCTCGCCACAGGCGTGCAGCAGCTTGAGCGGACCCTCTGCCCCCAGCAGACGCTTGAGCGCCTCGCTGGCCGGCACCACCGTGGGGTCGATCAGGAAGATGCGCGGCGTCTTGCCGTCCGCACCGGGCAGCTCGCCGTCACGGGCGGCCATCAGCTGCACCAGTGCCGGAATCGGGAAGAAGGTCGACTCGCGGATGAATTCGGTGTCCAACGCCAGCCAATCGGCGCCTTCCAGTTCTGAACAGGCAGCGGCCAGCGCCTCGGGGGTCTCGACCCAGACGGCCTCGAAATCGAGTTCTGACAGCAGTGCGGTGGCGGGTTGATCACTCATCAGCAAGGAAATCTCGTGGTGACAGGCTTGCCCGGGCAAGCGGAAATTGAAGGTGACGGGCACTCGCCAGACACCGGGCGGTAAACGACCGCGGGCGTGGTGGTTCCTGACCACCACGCCCGCAGACGTGCTGCTGTAGTTGCTTTGCTACCGAAGCTGCCTTGAAGCCGAAGCTGCCCTGATGCCGGTGCCGAACAGCGTCGGCACCGGCATCGCATCAGATCTCGCCGAGGGTGAACGGCAGACGGCCGCTGAAGGCACGACTGAGCGTGCCGCCATCGACGTATTCAAGCTCGCCGCCCATCGGCACGCCATAGGCCAGACGCGTCAGCTTGAGCGGCTGCCCACCGTGCTGCACATCGCGAAGCTGCTCGGCGATGTAATGTGCGGTGGCCTCGCCCTCGACCGTCGGGTTGGTGGCCAGCACCAGCTCCTCGATCTGGCTCTCGCGGACGCGGGTTTCCAGCGCATCCAGCCCGATATCCTCGGGCCCGATGCCATCCAGCGGCGACAGATGGCCGTGCAGCACGAAATAGCGCCCCACATAGCCTCCCGCGCCCTCGATGGCGAGCTGGTCGGCGGGCGATTCCACCACGCACAGCACGCGCTCATCACGCCGCGGACTCAGGCACAGCTGACAGACCTCTTCCTCGGTCAGCGTGCGGCAGCGCGCACAATAGCCGACGCGCTCCAGCGCCTCGCCCAGCACGCCGACCAGACGGTCGGCGCCCATGCGATCACGCTCCAGCAGATGCAGCGCCATGCGCTGTGCCGTTCGCGGACCAACGCCCGGCAGCACGCGCAAGGCATCCAGCAACTGATCTACCAGCGGCGAAAATCCCATCAGAACGGCATCTTGAAGCCGGCCGGAAGGTTCATGCCAGCAGTCGCCTCTTCCATCTGCTTCTTGGAATTGACTTCGACCTTACGCACCGCGTCATTGACGGCGGCCGCCAGCAGATCTTCCAGCAGCTCCTTGTCTTCTTCCATCAGGCTCGGATCGATCTCGACGCGCGCGACGTCATGACGACCGTTCATGGTGACCTTGACCATGCCCGCGCCGGATTCGCCCTGGACTTCCGCCTTGGCGGCTTCTTCCTGGACCTTCTGCATGCGCTCCTGCATTTCCTGCGCCTGCTTCATGATGTTACCCATACCGCCTTTTCCACCGAACATGGCTCACCTCATCAATAACGTGTTGAACATGACCTAACGATAAATGCTGTCTGGCGGAGGTGCCATGTCGTGGCACCTCCGGCCTGTGGTGTGCGTGCCTTGTCGGCACACGCACCGCGAATCCGGAAAAGCGTAAGCGATGCCCGGCACCGCCGACGCTCGGTCGAAACTGTCCAGAGCGTCAGAAATCGTCCGGCTCGAAGGAGTTGACGCTTTCCTCGATCAGACGCGCGCCCAGCTGTTGCTCCATGGACTGGATATGCGGGTCAGCACGCAAGGCTTCAACCGCGCGCACATGACGTTCACCCAACAGACGAATGCGACGACTGTGCGGCGTTTCCAGACCTTCCGGCAGCGGCGCGACGCTGATCTCCAGCACACGCTCCACGCCCTGGCCCGCCAGCGCCTTGCGAATGCGCTCCTGATGGACTTCGGCCATCATCGCCGACTGGGCGGGGTCCAGCCTCAACTTGAGGTGGGTGCCGTCATCGTGCTCGACCAGGCAATGCGCGCCGATATTGCGCGTGATGCCGCCCAGCCCCAGTGAGGGGAACAGCTCCAGCCACGCGGCGTGATTCAAACGACCATCGGCACTCGGGGCGCTCGGCGCAGTCGCAGGCGTGGGTGCCGGCGCCGGCGCCGGTGCGGGAGCAGGCTCCGGCAGCGGTTGCGCTGCCACGGACGCGACAGGCTCAGACACGACAGGCTCAGACACGACAGGCTCAGGCGACGGCGATACAGCGGGCTCTAGCGCTGCTGGTACTGCTTCAGCGGGCTGCGGTGCTGCTGGTACAGCTTCAGCGGCTTTCGGCGCTGCCATTTCAGCGGGCTGCGGTGCCGATGACTCAGCAGCCTCTGGCTGTGCTGGCGCGGAACCGAAGGCGGCACTCAGGCGTGACATCGCCGAGCTTGGCGCAGCGGGCGCCTGTGCGGGAGCTGCCGTCTGTTCTGGCGCTGGCGCCGACACTGGCGCGGCCGCAGGCTGGGGCGCGTCTTGCGCTACGTCGCGAAAGCCGGCATCCCGGGCGTCCTGCGGAACGTCCTCCGTCGCCCACGGGGGCGGCTCGTCGGCCATCGGCGGCTGTGCTTCGGTCGCTGGCGCGGCCACTGGTGCGGCAGGCTGAGGCGCGGGCGCCATCGGGGGCACCGGCGCTTGCTGAGGCTGGGCCGGGGCTTGCTGGACAGGAGCCTGCTGAGCCGGAGCTGCTTGAACAGGAGCCTGCTGAACAGGCGCTTGCTGGACAGGCGCCGAGGCTTGAGCGCCAGGCGCGTTCGCACCCTCCGCCTGGCCGGTCATCGGCAGCGGCGTCTGCGCTGGGCGCGGCACGCCCTGCGGGCGGAAGGCCAGCATGCGCAGCAGCGTCATTTCCAGTGCGGTACGCGCATCCGGGGCGTTGGCCATGTCGCCACGCCCCTGAAGGGCGATCTGGTAATAGAGCTGCACGTCTTCACCGGTGAAACGGCTGGCCAGCGCCAGCAACGCATCACGGTCGCCATGCCCGTTGTCCAGTGCGCTCGGCACCATCTGGGCGATCGCCAGACGGTGGAAGACGGACGCCATGTCATCCAGCACCCCGCCGTAGTCCGGCCCCTGCTCGGCCAGGGTCGCGACCTCCGCCAGCAGACTCGCGGCGTCCAGCGAGGCCAGACACTCCAGCAGCGCCAGCACATGGCGGTGATCCAGCGTGCCGAGCATGGCGGCGACATCTTCGCGCCGCACCTGGCCATGGCCGAAGGCGATCGCCTGATCGGTCAGACTCATGGCGTCACGCATCGAACCATCGGCGGCCTTGCCGAGCAGCCACAGCGCGTCTTCCTCGAAGCTGACTTCCTCGCGGGCGAGAATGTCAGACAGGTGCTCGACCACGCGCACCGGCGGCATGTTCTTGAGCGTGAACTGCAGGCAGCGCGACAGGATGGTGACCGGCAGCTTCTGCGGATCAGTGGTCGCGAGCAGGAACTTCACATGGGGCGGCGGCTCTTCCAGGGTCTTGAGCAGCGCATTGAAACTGTGGGTCGACAGCATGTGCACCTCATCGATGAGGTACACCTTGTAGCGGCCCTGGGTCGGCGCGTACTGGACGTTGTCCAGCAGCTCACGCGTGTCCTCGACCTTGGTCCGCGAGGCGGCGTCGACTTCGATCAGGTCGACGAAGCGGCCCTCATCGATCTCGCGACAGGTGCCACACACGCCACACGGCCTGGAGCTGACGCCCTCTTCACAGTTCAGGCACTTGGCCAGAATGCGCGCCAGCGTCGTCTTGCCGACACCGCGGGTCCCGGTGAACAGATAGGCATGGTGCAGGCGCCCCTGATCGAGGGCATTGACCAGCGCACGGCTGACATGCTCCTGACCGATCAGTTCGTGAAAATTGCGCGGGCGCCACTTGCGCGCCAATACCTGATAGCTCATTGAGCGGGGCATTCCTTGGGCGATCTGAAACATGAGCTGAAACCTGCACGACCCGGCTGGGCTTCACCCCCGACGGTCGACAGACGGAGACCGATGACGAGGCCTCGCTGAGAATGCGCTCATTCTAGCGACTTGCCGTGTGGCTTCAAAGCACGATGCCACTTGCGCAGCAGGATTGAGGGCGCGAGGCCGGATGACAGGCGTGATGCGCCCCCGAATTGCGGGCACGACGAAACGCCAAGCGGGGCTCGGGACAGGCAGGAGATGACAGATTCAGACAGCGAGGGTGTGGCGAAAAGCTTCAAGCAACGTAAAGCGAAGGGCTTACAGGGGCTTGCGAGGACTTGAGATGGAGCCTTGCACAGCAGGCGGGATGATGCGGACATTTCACGAGCAGCCACTTTCAGGGCCCTGAAATGGAGGCGGCCCCATCAGCCACATCCCGGCACACGCGTCAGCCACTACCGTTGCTCCCTTCCGGGCCTGGCGGGGTTTGCAGCCTAGCATTGCGGGAGGACCGACAGGGCCACCACAAATATGATCATTCGGTGAACTACCGAGCCAATCGCTTGAACTTCAAGCACTTGGCGTGATCAAGGCGCACACTATAACAGCGCATCGCCGCCCTCACAAGAGGAGATCACGCCGCGGGCTATTGCGTCGCCTCACGCGCTCGGCGATGGCGGAAATGACGCGCCATCACCGGTAGCAACAGCATCAGGACGATCAGGCGCAGAAGGTGATGGAAGGCGACGAAGATCGGGTCGAGATCGAGCGCCACCGCCAATAGCGCCATCTCGCCGATACCGCCGGGTGCCAGGGCAAGAAAGGCCACATCACGCGGCACGCCCATCAGCTGATGGATCAGCTCGGCAAAACAGCCCAGCACCGACAGCGAGATCAGGGTCGCCACGCCCGACTGCCCCATCACCCCGACCAGTACCCGCGGCGTAAGGCCCTTGAAGCGCGCCCCGATGGCGCAACCCAGCACCAGCTGCATGACATCAGTGCCCCACACCGGTGGCGAGAAACGCACCACGTCACCAAGCGACAGCACCAGCGCCAGCAACAGCGGCGCCAGCAGCGAGGCATTGGGAATGCGCAGTCGCCTGGCCAGGGGCAACAGAATCGGCAGCACCGCGATCAGCCACAGGCCGCTTACCGCCACATCGCTGCCGATGCCGGGCGTGCCCGCCGCGCCTTCCAGCACCCAATAGAGCGGCGGCAGAATCATGATCACCAGCAGCACCCGCAACGATTGCGCCACCGCGATGTGCTGCGGATCACCACCGATGCGCTCGCCGATCACCACCATCGCCGTCAGCGCGCCGGGCACCGAGGAGAACCACGCACTGGTGGCGTCAAAACCACAGCGGCGATACCAGGCGGCGCAGGCCAGCGTCGAGGCCCACACCCCCGCCAGCAACAACAACGCCGACAACCACCAGCTGGAGAGGTGCGAGACCAGCTCCGGCGAGACGCGCGCGCCCAGCGTTAGACCCAGCACCCCCAGAAACAGATTGCGCATCCGGTCCGGCACACCAAGCTTCAGCCCGGCCATCGCGCCCAGCAGATTGGCGACCAGCGGCCCCAGCATCCACGCCAGCGGCATGCCGGTGAGCTGGAACAGCCAACCGCCCACCACCCCCAGCGCCAGCGAGGTCAGCAGCGGCCTGAGCGGCGCGTCAGCCTTGAGCGAGGTGGCAGCCTTGAGCGACGTGACAGCCCTGAGCGACGTGACAGCCGTGAGCCAATGGGCTGGCGAGAGACGGGAGGCGCGCGCCTTGAGGCGCTGCAATAGCGGAACGGATGGCATGCTGGCTTCCTTGTCAGCGACACGAAACAGGCCACCAATGATACGCTGGCGCAAGCGCCATTGGCTGCCTGTTTGAGGCAATATTGCGCCTTCAAGCGGCCATTGCAGGTCGCAGACCGGCCCTGTGCCTGACTCTCATCACTCTTGTCGCGTACCTGACGCGCCCTTGCGGAGCCCGGATGACTTCTCCCGACTCACTCCCCTCAGCACCTGACGATTCAGCGGCTGACGATTCAGCGCATGGCCCAGCCACCGCACCGCCCCCGGCCCTGCTGCTGGTCGAGGACGACGCCCTGCTGTCCAGCACGCTGTGCAGCGTCTTTTCCGCCGAGGGCCTAACGGTCACCCACCTGGCCGATGGCGCCGCGGCGCTTGCCCGCCTGGCGACCAGCCACGATCACGGCTTCGCGCTGATCGTGCTCGACCTCAACCTGCCCGGCGCTTCCGGGCTCGAGATTCTCGCCGCGCTGCGCCAGCACGACCGCCAGACACCGGTGCTGATTCTCACCGCGCGCGGCGCCATCGAAGATCGCGTGCGCGGACTCGACCTGGGCGCCGATGACTATCTTGCCAAGCCCTTCGTGCTCGATGAGCTGGAAGCCCGCGTGCGCGCCCTGCTGCGCCGCCATGCCACTCTTCAGGCCAGTCAGCAGGCCACTCTTCAGGCCAGCCAGCAGCCGGCGCCCTCGCCTGGCATCTCCCCACGCCTGACCCTCGGCAGTTTGGCCTTCGAGCCACTCAATGCACGCTTTCTGCTCGCCGAGGCCCCGCTGGCGCTGCCGCCCCGTGAACAGCGCCTGCTGGGTTGTCTGATCCAGCATGCCGGCGAGCCGGTGGACAAGGCGCGCCTGACCCGCGAGGCCTTCGGTGAAGAAGAGGCCGTGGGCGACAACGCCATCGAGGTCTATGTGCATCGCCTGCGCAAGCGCCTGGAAGGCAGCGACGTCAATCTGCGTACCATCCGAGGCCTTGGCTATCTACTGGAACAGACCACGGACGGCAGCGCTTGAATTCCGCACCCTCACCACGCCCGCAGACGGCGGCAAAACGCAGTATCAGCCTCTATCGGCGCCTGCTGAGCTGGCTGCTGCTGCCCCTGCTGGCGCTGGGCACCCTGCTGCTGGTGCAGGCCTTCCTGTCGGCGCGCGAGGCAGCGGACCGCGCCTACGACAGGCTGCTGGAGGCCTCGCTGGTCACCATCGCGGAACAGGTCAAATGGCAGGACGGCCAGTTGTGGCTCGACCTGCCGCCCGCCGCTCTCGAGATGCTGGCCACCGACGCCCAGGAGCGCGTCTTCTACAGCCTGGTGGATGCCGATGGCGAGCAGGTCACCGGCAATACCCACCTGCCGGATGCCAATCGCGCCGCCGAGGGTCGCCTGGCCCCACAGGAATCGCTCGGACGCAGCGGCGAACTGTCGTTTCGCGATATCGCCTGGCAGGGACAGGCACTGCGGTTGGGCAGCCTGGATACCCGGCTGGGCGGCTGGGGCGATGACCCACGCCACGGCCAGCGCTACAGCATTCGCGTCGCCCATACCCGCGAGGGGCGAGACACCCTGACGCGTGAGCTGTTCAGTGGCTCGCTGGTGCGTCTGGCGGGCATGGCCACGCTGGCACTGCTGGTGGTGCTGATCGGCGTACGGCTGGCGCTATCGCCGCTGACCCGCCTGCGCCGCGCCATTCGCGAACGCGACTCGCGCAGTCTGGCGCCGCTCAACCTGCCCCTGCCGCGCGAGCTCGAGGAGCTCAAGCACACCATCAATGACCTGCTGGCGCGCATGCGTCGTGTGCGCGCCAATCAGGAGCGTTTCATCGGTGACGCCTCGCACCAGCTGCGCACCCCGCTGGCGGGACTCTCCGCTCACGCCGAGCTGGCACTGCGTCAGCAGGACCCCAGCGCCTGGCATGCCGCGCTGGGCCAGATGCAGGCCACCGCCAGCCATACCGCCCATCTGGCCAATCAGCTGCTGTCGCTGACACGCCTCAACAACCCGGAAGTGCAGCCGCCGCGCGTGCCGCTGGAGCTGTCGGCGCTGACGCGCGCCACCGTCAGCCGGCTGTTCCTGCGCTGTGATCGCTCTGGCGTGGACCTCGGCCTCGAGATCGCCCCGGACATCGATGGCGCCGCCTGGACGCTGGGCGTCGAGTGGCAGCTCGAGGAGGCACTGGCCAACCTGATCGACAATGCCTGCAAGCACGGCGCGCGCACCGTCACACTCACCCTGAGCCGGATGGCGGCGCCGAGCGATGCCACGTTCACGCTACCGGACAGCGCCACACTGGCGGGCCGCTGGCGGCTGAGCGTCGAGGATGATGGCCCGGGCATCGACGCCGAGCGGCGCCTGCTGGTACTACGCCCCTTCCACCGCAACACCCAGCCCGACAGTCATGATCAGGCGCCGGCGCAGCAGCCCGATGAGCTCAAGCATCACGAAGGCGCCGGACTGGGGCTGGCGATCGTCGATGGCATCGCGCGACATCACGATGCGCGCCTGACGCTCAGCGACGCGACAGCACGCAGCATGACGCAGGCTGCTGACTCTGTATCCCGCACGGACGATGCAATCCGCGCAGCCGACGCAAACGACACAGCCGAGACAGGCGCGTCCTGCGGGCTATGCGTCAGTCTGCATCTGGCGCCCTGTGCAGCGCCTGAGGTGAAAGTGGATGGGGAGGATGAATCAGCACAGGCCGGCAAGCCTGCGAAGACAGGGGGCACAGCATGCTAGCGAGACGATCACCAACCGGGCAGCAGCGCCCTGACCATCACGGTCATGACAATCACCGCCCGGATCATCACCGCCCGGGCAGACAGCGATCTGGACGGCTGACGGTCTGCCTCGCGCTGGCCGTGCTTCTGAGCCCCGTCAGTCAGGCCGCAACCCAGGCAGCGTTCGATCCGCTGCTCGAAGAGCATCAATCGCTGTGGTTGCAGGATGGCCAGCCAATCACGGCGCCCGCGCCTGACAACGACGCCAGCCTCGCGGCCGACCTGACCATTCACGCCGCGCTGGACCTGCCCGAGATTCGCCCGCTGCTGCTGCGTTACAGCCGCCAGCATCCTGAGCGAGTGCTGCACTACGTCAATCGCTCCGCTCTGGGGCTTGAAGCACAGTACCTGCAGGCGCCGCTGACACCGCAGGCCGATCTGATGATCTCCTCGGCCATGGGGCTGCAGTACCGACTCGCCAATCAGGGTCACGCCCTGGCACTCGAGGCCCCCAATCTGGCCGCCTGGCCGGCCAACTCACGCTGGCGCAATGAGCTGTATGCGATGAGCTTCGAGCCGATCGTGATGGTGGCGCGACGTGATGCGCTCAAGCGCCTGGCGGACCTCGACGGCCTGCGCAATCCCCGCGATGTGCTGCGCAGCCATCGCGACTTCTGGCACCTGCTCGAGACGCGCCGCGAGCAGCTGCGCGGCCGCATCATCAGCTACGACCCGCGCCGCAGCGGCTCCGGCTTTACCTATGCCGTGTCCGACGCCCGTCAATCGCCGCGCTACTGGACGCTGGTACGCGCCATGGGGCAAGCCGATGCCAGACTGGTCAGCACCACCGGCGCCATGCTCGAGGCGCTGGCCAGCGGCGAGGTGGATATCGCCTACAACCTGGTCGGCCCCTACGCGGTGACCTTTGCCCGCGCCCATCCGGAGCTGGTGGTGATCGTGCCGGAAGACTACGTGCTGATTCAACGCCGGCTGGCCTTCGTCCCCCAGCAGGCACCTCACCCCGAGGCCGGTGAGGCCTTTCTCGACTGGTGGCTGAGTCTGGAAGGCCAGCAGGCGGTGGCCAGCGACAGCCAGCTGGGCGCGCTGCACCCCGAGGTGGGTGGCGAGGGCAGCGCTCAGCACATGCGCGAGCAACTGGGCGATGCGCTACGCCCGATCGAGATCGGCCCTGGCCTGTTGGCGACACTTGACCGCCTCAAGCAGGCCAGTTTCCTGAGCCGCTGGGTACTGGAATTCGAGGCCCCTGCTCCCTTTGCCGGTGAGACGAGCCCGGGTCAGGGTCAGGGCCCGTCAGCCACGCAGCCCGAATTGAACCAGTGATGCGTGGCGTCAGGCCTGACTAGCACATCCCCTCTTTCACGGCTCGATCTGTACAAGTCGCCTTTGCAGGGCGCCCTGGATACAGAACCGAGCCCATCACGCACAAGGCGCCCCGCGGGGCGCCTTGTGCGTGATGCCATGCGGCATTCAATGAGATGAGCGAGAGGGTTCAGCGTCAACGACCGCCGGCATCTCCGCCGCCGTCACCGCCATCGGCGTCCGGCGCGGCCTCGCGCAGCCCGGCGTCCTCACGGCCTGCCAGTCCCTCGGCGGGCTTGCGACGCGCGATCAGTGCACCACCTTCCCGGTGCTCGCTGCTCTGATACTCCGTGCTTTCCGTCTCGCTGCTTTCCGGTGAGCCGCTGGCGGGGCGCAACGGCTCCGCCGAGGCGCTGCGCTGCTCGACGAGGCGCTCGGTGCCATCGTCGCGATGCAGCCAGACATCCATCTGCTGGAAGGCGACCTTGAGGCCATGCTCTCGGAAGCGTGCATCCACCCAGCGGTTGATCTCATCGGTGGCGTAGAGGCGATCGGTCAGGTCATTGACGTAGATGCGCAGCTCGAAACCGAAGTTGTCCTGGTTGTAGGTCAGGCAGAACACCAGCGGCTCCGGGTCCTTGAGCACCCGCCTGTTTTCCTGGGCGGCCTGCATCAGCAGACGATGCGCCAGATCCAGATCACTGCCATGGGCGACACCGAAATTGAGCACCACCCGCGTGACGTTGTCCGACAGCGACCAGTTGATCAGCTGGTCGGTGACGAACACCTTGTTGGGGATGATGATCTCCTTGCGATCGAAGTCCGTCACCGTGGTGGCGCGGATCCGGATGCGATTGACCGTGCCATGCAGGTTGCCGATGGTAATGGTGTCGCCGATGCGCACCGGGCGCTCGAACAGGATGATCAGGCCCGAGATGAAGTTGGCGAAGATCTCCTGCAGGCCAAAGCCCAACCCGACACTCAACGCCGCCACCAGCCACTGCAGCTTGTCCCAGCTGACGCCCATGCTGCCCAATGTCATCACGAAACCGGTGGCCATGATCACGTAGGACAGCAGCGAGGTGATCGCGTAGCTGGAGCCCTGCTTGAGCTCGAGCCGCGACAGGATCGAGACCTCCAGCAGGCCCGGCAGGTTGCGCGCCATCATCACCGCCACGGCGAGGGTGATCATGCCCGCGATCAGGTCCGCCAGCGAGATGGGCGTCGCCGAATCGCCCTCGACGGAAGCGGCGATTTCCCACACCACCACGCTGTCGAGATAGCTGAGCACATTGAGCAGATCGGCCCACACCACATAGAAGATCGACAGGAAGCTGATGACCAGGATCAGCTTCGAGAGACGCAGTGACTGGGAGTTGACCTGCTCCATGTCCAGCGGCGGCTCTTCCACCACCTCGACACCGCCTTCGGCGCCCTCCTGCACCTGGGCGCGGCGACGCGCCACGGCGCGACGATAGGCCAGACGCCGCGCGGCGACTGCCAGCCCGCGCACCACGGTGGCTTCCACCAGAATCCAGGCCCCGAACAGGAAGATGGTAGTGATGAAGCGGCCACACAGACGCAGCGCGGTGTACTCGTAGCCGAGGCAGATCAGCACGCCCAGCGCCACCGGCACCAGCGCCATCGCAAGGCCCAGAATCAGTCGGAACAGCTTGAGACCGAAGAAGGGGACGTGGGCCAGAATCAGCCGCGACAGACAGAAGCTCATCGCCATCAGGCCCACGAACAGAATGGCCAGCCCCAGCGGACGCTCGAGCAGATTGAGGTCCGCCTCGCTGATGATGTTGGTGGTCAGCACCACCGGCAGCAGCGCGAAGCCCAGCCACCAGATATGGCGGCGCAGCTCCGCCACGTAGTTGGCCGGCCACTGGAAGTGACGCTCGGCGACGCCATCCTTGACCAGCAGACGGCGGAAGATGGCGAAGATGCCCCACGCCAGCGACAGCTTCAACAGCGCCTGGCCCAACGCCCATAGCATGATGCCCTCACCCAGCGACAGCACGCCGCCGATCAGCGCCAGCGCCAGCGCGCCGGGGATGGCCAGCAGGACGTTGAGCAGAATGGCGCGCGGCGTATGCAGCTGGGTGTCCTGCTTCAGGCGCCCTATCTGGGCGTGGAGGTCCGCCAGGCGCGCACGGATGCGCGAACGCTTCCAGGTGATGAAGATCAGCAGCAGCAAGCCCGGCAGCGCCACCCACAGGTCACTGAGCTGAAAGCCCTTGGACAGCCCCGCCACCACGCCACGCCAGACGTTGGGCCTGAGCTCCTCGGCGAGCATTTCCGGGGTACGCGACAGCCAGTCGAGATCCAGCGGCTTGCCGTTGGCGACCCAGAACAGCTGCTCCTCGATGGTCTGGCGCAGACGCCCTGACACTTCCAGCAGCTGCTGCTGGTTGAGCTGCAGGTCGATGGCGCGTGCCAGCAGGCTGTCGTATTCCTTGTCGAGCTTGTCGACCAGCTCCTTGCGCGCCTCCAGCTGACCGATCAACGCCTGACGCAGCTCGGCGCTGATCTGGCTGACATCGGCATTGCCGCCGGGGCGTTCCAACGCCGCGGCCTCGCCGAGCACGTAGGAATTGAGATAGCCCGGAATATCGGCGAGCTGCTCACGCACCTTGTTGAGTTCGAACTGCTTGAGGCGCAGGTCGGCGATCTCTTCCTTCAAGTCCTTGCGCACATCGACCTGCGGCAGGCGGCTCTGCTGCTCACGCAGGATACGCGCCAGCAGGACGCTGCCCTTGATGGCCTCGATCTGCTCGCTCATGGTGCGCTCGACCTGGGTGACGCGATCGAGCTGGGTGCGCACCTCCAGCCCATCGCGAATCACGGCGTTGACCCGATCGGTGATCGCCAGCAGCTGGCTGCTGAGTTCGCGGTTGCGGTTGAGCACCTGCTGGAAGATGGGATTGTCGGCCAGCGCGGCATTCTCGCCACTGGTGGCATCGGCGATGGTCTGCTCGGACTGGTTGCGGCGCTTGTCGTTGACCAGCGTCTGGACCTGCTCCAGATCCTGCTCCAGATTGGCGATCTGACGACTGTAGAGGGTCTTGCGCACCTGGGCCAGCTCACGCAGCAGGGAGCTTGAATTGAGCTCTGAATGGCTCAGCTCGCCACGCGTCTCGGCCAATGCCAGACGCGCCTCGATCAGGTCACGCCCGGTGCCGGACAGGTCGGCATCGCCGCTGCCACCCAGCTGGGTCTGCAGACGCTGCACCTGCTGCTGCGCATCGGCCAGGGTCGAGCGCGAACGCTCCGGCAGGCTCTGGGCATTGATCAGGCGCCGGTTGGTATCGGCCAGCTTGTCCTGCAGGTTCTGAAGCGAGTCGAGAATCGAGGTCATGCGCTTGTCCAGCGCCTCGACCGACTCGTCTTCCAGCGATGCGATGCTGGGCGGGGTGTAGTCCTGAGGCAGGCGCGCCAGCTCGGCCTGCGCCTTCGCCAACTCCGCCGGTGCCTCCTTGACCTCACTCTTGAGGGAATTCAGGCTGCTGGTGGCCTCGGCGAGGTCGTCGAGCACCGTCAGGGTATCCTTGAGGTCCGCGATGCGCTGACGGGTGTCGGCATCCGGTTTCTCGACGCTCTGCAGGTCTTCAAGCTGAGTCTGGACATCAGCACGCTTCGGGGCGTCCGCACTGGCCGTGGCCGGCACCCAGGCCAGCAGCACCATCAGCAGCAAGGCGCCTGCCAACATCATCAGTCTCAAGGACTTGTTACCTGTCACAGCTGTCTCCTCAATGGTCACCACCGCGCTTCTTCATCGGCTCTACTGCCCCGCCAGGCCGCCGTCAGCCATGCAGGATGGCATCGTGAAAGGCCGCAAGCGCAGGCAAGGGCCGCATTGTCGACTGGCGCTGCATCCCACGCAATCCTTGTCGGCAAACGTCCGCCGGCGGTCGCCCAGCAAAGGATGAAGTGGAGGATGAAGCAAAGAGTGACGGGGCGAGAAAGCGGTGATTGCGGGCCAGCGTGAGCGACATGCATCGTCGCATCTAGGCGACGCACCTGTCGGAATCTTCGTGCTGGAACCGGACACTGCGCCGCCAGTAGAATGGCAGACATGTCATGAACATTGCTCCATAATGCGCTGCTCCCCCGCCGCGGTGTAACCGACAGGATATTTCCATGCCCCTCCGCCTTGCCTCCATCGGATTCCGGTCCGTCCCTGCACGCCTCACGGGAGTGCTGGCCACAGTACTGCTGGGTGCCGCCGCACCGGCAGCGGCCGACGTGCCCTACACCATGGATGCCGAAGGACGCGTGGTACTGGCCAACGGCAAGCGCTTCGCTCCCGAAGCACTGGGCATGACTGCCGCCCAGGCCCGCGCGGGCGCCATGAGCCAGGCTGACTGGCGCGAGCTGGCGGCCTCTGCACCGGGCACGGCGGACGGCGTCGAGAGTGACCCGCGTACCGAGCAGGTCTTCCTCTCCAACCGCGAAGACGCGGATTACGACCGCTACTCGGCGGAAGCGGCCGAGACCGAGCAGGCACAAGGCCAGAGCGTCGATGCGCCCCTCGATGAAAGCCTAGCCCAGCAGCGCGCCAAGGAGCGTGTCGTTCTTGAGAACGACGCCGAGAAGAATCCGCTGGCCATCACCGCCTACAAGCGCAATTACCTGCTGCCCTGGGCCTACAACACCAACCCGGATGCCAACGGCTTTGCCGAAGTCACCCAGGAAGGCGAGGTGGACAAGACCGAGGTGAAATACCAGCTCAGCCTCAAGGTCGAGCTGATGGACGACATCTTCGGTGACAATGGCGACCTGTTCTTCGCCTATACCCAGCGCAGCTGGTGGCAGGCCTACAATTCCGATGCCTCGGCGCCGTTCCGCGAGACCAATTACGAGCCGGAAGCCTTCCTGCAGTTCGACAATCGTTATGAGCTGTTCGGCTGGACCAATACCCGCAACCGCATCGGTTTCGCGCATCAGTCCAACGGCCGTTCCGACCCGCTGTCGCGCAGCTGGAACCGCGTCTATGCCGACATGATGTTCCAGAACGGCGACTGGGCCATCGCGGTCACGCCGCACTGGCGCGTGCCGGAGGAGTCCGACGAGGACGACAACCCGGACCTCTACAACTACATCGGCTACGGCGACATCACGGTCGGCTATACCTCCGATCAGCACGAAGTCACCTGGATGGTGCGTGGCAACCCCTCCAAGGGCAACTACGGCAACCAGCTCGACTACTCCTTCCCGCTGTTCGGCAAGGTACGTGGCTACGTGCAGTACTACCACGGCTACGGTGAGAGCCTGATCGACTACGACCACAGCGTGAATCGCTTTGGCCTTGGCTTCTCGATCAATACCTTCTTCGCCGGCTCGCCAGAGACCTGATCAAAGAGCGCTGATCAAAGAGCGCTGATCAAAGAGCTCTGATCAAAGAGCTCTGATCAAAAAGTTCTGATAAAAGAACTCGCACGACCCTCCTGCAACGGGCAGCCCAGGCTGCCCGTCTTGCCATCTGCCCTCCGTATGCACCGCCCTCATGTGGACCGCCCATGTGGACCGCCCATGTAGACCTAGTGGCACGTCCATGATCCAGATCATGCCTCCCGCACGTGACATGGCGATATCGTGCTCTATGCGTGTCTTGCCCTTGTGTTTGTCGCGTTCGACCCCCACGACTTGTGCATGACCACGCAAGACGCGTCATGACGACGTGCTGACGATGCTTGCAGAAAGTCTCGTGCAAGTGGATTCAGGTCATGCCCTGCCGCCTGCGGCGCCCCAGGGAAGAGAGAGTTCGAGAGTCAAGCGCAGACAACACCGCGCTCACCATTCGCGAAATCTGATTCGACATACGGGAAGGAGTTACACCATGGCTATGCAAAAGATCGGCGATCACACCACTTCCGCGACCGGTGCCAATACCGACCAGCTGAAGGAAGATCTGCGCCATCTGTCCCAGACCGTCGAGGAACTGCTGCACGCCTCGGCTGAAGATTCCCGCGAGAGCATGAAGGAAGCCCGCGCCCGCGCCCAGACTCGCCTGGAAGCCACCCGCGCCCGCCTCAGCGCCCAAGGCGATCGCCTCGCCGCCGGCGCGCGCGAATCCGTGGACTGCGCTGACCGCTACGTGCACGACAACCCGTGGACCAGTGTCGGTATCGGCGCGGCCGCCGGTGTCGTCGTCGGCATGCTGCTTGGCCGTCGCTGATGCAGGAGCAAGGGCCGGTTGAACGCGTACTTGGCGCCATCCGACGTCTGACTGCGAGCCTGGTCGAGAGTGGCGAGACGCGCTTGCGTCTCGCCGTGCTGGAGCTCGAGGAAGAGCGCGAACGGCTGTTCGTGATGCTGTTGCTGTCGGGTATCGCCCTGATGCTGATCTGCTTCGGCATCGGCCTGGCGATCCTGCTGGTGGTCGTGGCCTTCTGGGATACCCACCGCCTGCTGGCCATCGCCCTGAGCGGCGGTATCCTGCTGGCATTGGGGGGATTGATCGCCTGGCGCGTCAAGGTGATCGCTTCCCAGCGCAGCCTGCTGCGTTCCACGCTCAGCAACCTGAGCCGTGACAGCGACAGCCTCAAGGATGTGCGTGCCGACGCACTGGAACGCCAGCGCCAACGCGAAAACCTTTGATGCCCCGCCTGCCAGTGCCTGCCAAGGAGGCGAGATGAGTTCTTCCAGACAGTCCCTCGCGCGACGCGAGCCGGCGCTGCCCCCCGTACAGGGGAACGGACGCCGGTCAGCACATCCGCGTGACGCTCGGCGTGCGGAACTCGAAGCACGCATCAGTCAGCAGCGCCTCGATGTCAGCCATGCGATGCGCGAACTCAAGGAGGCCACCGCCCCCATCGACCGCGGCTGGGCCAAGGTCCAGCAATACCGCGGCCCGTTGGTGCTGGTGGGCGGCCTGATCGCGGCGCGGGGCGGGTTCCGGCCAAAGAAGGGCCTGAGCCTGCTCAAGCGCGGGCTGATGAGCTGGGTGATGATTCGCCGTCTGAGAATATTGTTCGACAAATGATCACGGCAATACAGCGAAAGCCCCGCCACCTGGGATTCAGGTGACGGGGCTTTTTTTCGTCATTGCGACGTGTCGTTCTGTTAACCCTGCCGCGATCAGGCGCTGCGGCTGTCACGCTTGAGCAGATACACGCCCAGATAGAGCACCGCGAAGATCAGTCCCAGCACGGCGGCGGCGCCGAAGACGTTGCTGCCGTCACCGGGCAGGAATTCCAGGAAGGACGTCAGGAACTGTCCCAGGAAGATCGCCATCGTCAGGTAGGAGAGATTGCGACCGCGCACCGAGGTGTGGCTGCGCTCCACCGTCATGTGGTTGAGCAAGGGGATCGAGAAGCCGAAGCCCATGCCGGACAACACGGCACCGACGCTCATCAGCGTCATGTTCTCGGCCTGCTGGAAGAGGAACAGGCTGCCGGCATAGAGCAGGAAGGCCAGCACCAGCGTCGGCATCTCACCCAGGGCACGCGACACCTTCGGCATCAGCATCGCCGCGACCACCGCGACCAGCGAAATGCCCGCCAGGAAGATACCGGTGGCCGCTTCATCCAGCCCCAGCAGATTCAAGCGCATCGGCAGCATGACGATGGCGGTGAAGAACAGCGTCAACGAGATGGCCGCGGCCAGGTAGACGCTGGTCAGCGAGGAGGACAAGGCCTCACCGCCGGCATTTCCGCTCTCCTCGGCAGGCGCTTCAGGCGACTGCTTCGGCACCATCATCCACAGCATGGCCAGCAGTACCCAGGCCAGCAGATAGAGGGCGAAGGGCCACTGCCAGGCGATACCCGCCAGCACACCACTGACGAACAGGAAGATCACCCCGCCAAGCTCGATGGACATGCCCTGCTGGGCGATCATCGCCAGACGCGCATGGCCGTGATACCACTCGGAGATCAGCGTGGTGCCGCCCGCCATCACCACGGCGGTCACGCCGCCGAGCAGAATGCGATCGGCGAACACGACGACGGTGCCTTCCAGCAGTGCGCCGCCCGCGCCCAGCACGCCATACAGGAACAGCCCGCCCACCAGCGAGCGATAGGCACCGACACGATCGATCATGCGCCCGGCGATGGGCGCGAACAGCACGGCGCCCAGCGACGGCAGGGTAATCAGACAGCTGGCATGGCTCTCCACCTCAAGCGCCGAGGCGATGCTCAGAAGCCCCGGCGCGACCACGGTTCCCACCATGATGGTCAGACAGGCGATGGCCAGCAGCGTGAAACGGCCGCCGGCAGAAAGCGGTTGTGAGGGTCCGCGCGTATCCTGCGCGGCCACTCCACTCGTTGATGTCGTCATATTGGCTCCACTCGAATTCAGAACCCTCCTGTCAGCCGCTACGCGCCCCGCCTTCTCGCTTGCTTGCGTGCTTGCGAGGCAAAGCCAGCGGCAAGCAGCAAGAGACAGGAGACAAGGCGAGACGGCAGAGACTGACGAAGGGAGGTTTGGCAGGCCTTCAGACTAGCGAGTGCAGGCTTATAATAGAAATGACAATACTTGATATGACTTATACTGACTGAACATCAATCAGCCACGAGGGCCGGCATGGAACTCCGCACACTGAAAACCTTCGTCTCGGTGGCGACGCACAGAAGCTTCTCGGCTGCCGCCCGCGAGCTGCATACCGTGCAACCCGCCATCAGCCGCCAGATCGCCGATCTCGAAGCCGAACTGGGCGTCAGCCTGCTATGGCGCAATACGCGGGAAGTGAAGGTAACGGCACCGGGGGAGGCATTGCTGGAAGAAGCGCAGCGCATGCTGGCGCTGGAGGCTCAGGCACGCAAGCGCGTGGCGATGGCTGCCAGCGGCCAGACCGGCACACTGCGCATCGGCTACATGAGCTCGGCCTGCGCAAGCTTCGTGCCCGGACTGATGCGCGACTTCGCCAGTGACCATCCCGAGGTCAGCCTGTCATTGCATGAGATGAGCGCCCAGCAGCAGCTGGATGCCTTCGCGCGTGACGAGATCGACATCGGGCTGTCGCGCCCGCTTCCCGGCGAGCAGCGTGACAGCCTGACCGCCCTGGCAGTCTACGAGGATAGGCTGATGGCGGTGGTGCCCGAGGGGCATCGTCTGGCGCACCGCAAGCGTCTGGCCCTCAGCGAGCTTGCGCAGGAAGATTTCGTGCTGTTTCAGCGCGGGCAGGCGACGGGGCTGTTCGATCAGATCATCAGTGCCTGCGGCGATGCCGGCTTTTCGCCGCGCATCCAGCGCCAACCGGCCCTGATGCAGACACTGCTCAGTGAGGTGGCGGCGGGACTGGGAGTCGCCATCGCGCCCGGCTGCATTCGCCGCCTGCAACGTGATGGCTGCCAGTTCATTCCCCTGCGCCCGGCACTCGGCGCGGTACCGCTGGAGCTTCACTACCCGACCACACCGGTCCGCCCGGTGATCGAGGCCTTCGTCGCGCTGGTCGAGCAGCGCCTGCCCGCCATCCGCCAGCAGATGGCGTGAGCGCGAGTAGTGGCGAGAAGGTGCTGGTCAGCAGTTCAGCCCGCAGGCCACCGCCGAGGACCACGCCCACTGGAAGTTGTAGCCGCCAAGTTCCCCGGTGACATCCAGCACCTCGCCGATGAAGGCCAGCTGCGGCAGATCGCGCACGCTGAAGTCCTTCTGCGAGATGGCATCGGTGACCACGCCGCCCATGGTGACTTCTGCGGTGCGCCAGCCTTCGGTGCCCGCCGGCTTGAGCTGCCAGTGATTGAGCGCCTTGGCCAGCTGCTCGAGACGCGCGTTGGAAAGCTCGGCGAGGCTGCGCTCGCTGATGCGACCGGCATCGGCGTCCTGCCACTCGACCAGCGACTGGGCGAGGCGCTTGGGCAGGCGCTCGCCAAGCCAGGGGCCGATCTGGCGCTTGGGATGCTGCTCACGCAGAGCGAGCAGCTCGGCGTAGGCATCCACGCCCGGCAGCAGATCGATGTCCAGCGGCTGACCGGGTGTCCACCAGCTGGAGGCCTGCAGCATCGCCGGACCGGAAAGCCCGCGATGGGTAATCAGCATCGGTTCGCGATAATGGCCCTTGCCGGCGGTGACGCTGACGTCACAGGCAAGCCCTGACAGCGGCGACAGACGCTCCTTCCACTGCGAAGTCAGCGTGAAAGGCACCAGCGCGGCGTAGGTATCGGTGACCTCGAGCCCGAACTGGCGCGCGATGTCGTAGCCGAAGCCGGTCGCGCCCAGCGTCGGAATCGACATGCCGCCGGTGGCCACCACCACGCGCCCTGCCGTGTGCGTACCATTGCTGGTCTCGACCCGCATGCCCTCGCCCGCGCGCTCCAGCGAGGTGATGCGCGTACTCAGACGAATCTCCGCTCCGGCCCATTCACACTCCGTCATCAGAATCGCCAGCAGATCCTTGGCGGAATCGGCACAGAACAGCTGTCCCGGCTTCTTCTCGACGTGCTCCAGCCCATGGCGCTCCACCAGTTCCAGGAAATGGTGCGGCGTGTAGCGCTTGAGCGCCGAGATGCAGAAATGCGGATTGCGTGAGAAGAAGTTGGCTGGGCCGGCATCCAGATTGGTGAAGTTGCAGCGCCCACCGCCGGACATCAGGATCTTCTTGCCGGCCTTGTTGGCGTGGTCCAGCACCAGCACGCGCTTGCCCTGATAGCCTGCCGTGGCGGCACACATCAGGCCTGCCGCGCCTGCGCCGATGATGATGACGTCATATGTGGCCATGCGGGACACTCCGTGAAGCGAAGAAAGGAAAGGAAATCGGCTGTGCAGACACACGCGGGCCGGCATTCTACCAGAAGCCTGCCGCAGCCAGCGGCCGGAGATGGGAAACAAGACACCCCCACCGTCAGAGACGATGAGGGTGTCTTGTCAGACCGGACAGACTAGCCAGTCACGGCGTGTCTCAGACGATGACGCCCTGGCTGCGCAGGTAGTCGTCGTAGGTGCCGGAGAAGTCGACCACGCCATCGGCCTTCAGCTCGATGATGCGGGTGGCCAGCGAGCCGACGAATTCGCGGTCGTGGCTGACGAAGATCAGGGTGCCCGGGTAGTTTTCCAGCGCGAGGTTGAGTGCCTCGATGGATTCCATGTCCAGGTGGTTGGTCGGCTCATCCATCACCAGCACGTTGGGCTGCTTGAGGATCAGCTTGCCGAACAGCATGCGGCCCTGCTCGCCACCGGAGATGACCTTGACCGACTTCTGGATGTCGTCATTGGAGAACAGCATGCGACCCAGGGTGCCACGCACGACCTGCTCGCCGCCGCCGGTCCACTGCGCCATCCAGTCATAGAGGCTCATGTCGTTGGCGAAGTCATGGGCGTGGTCCTGCGCGTAGTAGCCGACGTCCGCGGCATCGGTCCACTTCACTTCACCAGCGTCCGGGTGCATCTCGCCGACCAGGGTGCGCAGCAGCGTGGTCTTGCCGATGCCGTTCGGGCCGATGATGGCAACACGCTCACCGGCGGCGACCGTGAAGCTGAAGTTCTCGAACAGGGTGTTGCCGTCGAAGCCCTTGGAGAGCTTGTCGATCATCACCGCGTTGTTGTGGACCTTCTTGGTCTGCTCGAAGCGGATGAACGGGCTGACGCGTGAGGACGGCTTGATCTCGTTGAGCTGGATCTTGTCGATCTGCTTGGCACGCGAGGTCGCCTGCTTGGCCTTGGATGCGTTGGCGGAGAAGCGGCTGACGAAGGACTGCAGCTCGGCGATCTGCGCCTTCTTCTTGGCGTTGTCGGCCTGCAGCTGTTCGCGCGCCTGGGTGGCGGCGGTCATGTACTCGTCGTAGTTGCCCGGGAACAGACGCAGCTCACCGTAATCCAGGTCCGCCATGTGGGTGCAGACACTGTTCAGGAAGTGACGGTCATGCGAGATGATGATCATGGTGCTGGAACGTGCGGTCAGCACGCCTTCCAACCAGCGGATGGTGTTGATGTCCAGGTGGTTGGTCGGCTCATCGAGCAGCAGGACGTCAGGATCGGAGAACAGCGCCTGTGCCAGCAGCACGCGCAGCTTCCAGCCCGGCGCGACTTCACTCATCGGCCCCAGGTGCTGTTCGATGGGGATATCGAGGCCCATCAGCAGCTCACCGGCACGCGCTTCGGCGGTGTAGCCATCCAGCTCGGCGAATTCGACCTCGAGGTCGGCAACCTTCATGCCGTCTTCCTCGCTCATCTCCGGCAGCGAGTAGATGCGGTCACGCTCGGCCTTGACCACGGCCAGACGCTCGTGACCCATGATGACGGTGTCGAGCACCGTGTATTCCTCATAGGCGAACTGGTCCTGACGCAGCTTGCCCAGACGGATGTTGGGCTCGAGCATGACGTGACCACCGGACGGCTCCAGATCGCCACCGAGAATCTTCATCATGGTCGACTTGCCGCAGCCGTTGGCGCCGATCAGGCCGTAGCGATTGCCACGCCCGAACTTGGCGGAGACGTCTTCAAACAGCGGCTTGGCACCGAACTGCATGGTGAGATTGGCGGTAGAGATCACGAGGGAATATCCGTTTGAAATGAAAAAGGTGGGCGGTGACGAAGCGTCACGCTGGCGCCGGGAAATACGGGGAGCCGCAAAGGCCTGGCAGGCATCAGCCGCGGAAGAAGACTTCCAGCAGGTGATAGCCGAACTTGCTCTTCAGCGGCCCCTGCAGGGTATTGAGCGGCCCCTTGAAGATGGCGCGATCAATGCCGCCGACCATCTGGCCGGGGCGCACTTCGCCCAGGTCACCGCCCTGCTTGCCGGAGGGACAGGTGGAGTGCTTTTTCGCCAGTTTCTCGAACGGCTGGCCGCGCTCCAGTGACTGCTTGAGACGCTGCGCCTCGGCCTCGGTCTTCACCAGAATGTGGCGTGCCATGGCAATACGAGCCATCTCATGTCCTCTTGCAGGCGGAATCGGTCTTGCCTCACACCATCTCGTGCCCCGGGCATCCCGGAGGCGGGCCCGACGTCACCCGAGCACACCACTGACGAAATGACAGCCGTCATGACGCGAGATCAGGCGTTCGGGGAAGAGGTGACAGGCGATGGGGTGAGTCTGAAGGCGGGCATGATAACAGCTCAGGATGACAGACGCTGCAGTGCAAGCTCGATAGCTCGCTCAGAAACGCGAAAAGCCCGCATCGTGAGATGCGGGCTTTTCTGAATCTGGTGGAGGAGGAGGGATTCGAACCCTCGAAGCCTTTCGACTTACACACTTTCCAGGCGTGCTCCTTCGACCACTCGGACACCCCTCCAGATCAGTGCTCTCATTGGTCACCCGACTGCGTCGTGTTTCCCTTGAGAACGCGGCGTATATTATCGATAACCTTCGAGTGGCGCAAGCCTTTTTTCCAAAAACTTTCAGATAGATAGCGTCAGCGCTCTCGCCCTACGCTCCACCCTGCGCACTGGGCCGAGACCGCACTCATCGTCACGGCCCCAGCACCACGTAATCGCCGCGGGCCTCGAAACACAGTCGCGGAGCGGACTGCCCTTCGACCTGACACCACAGCTGCTGGGTCAGCGACAGTCGCGCTCGCCGCCCTGCCGCCAGGCGCTCGCCCACCACGTCCAGCGCTGCCATGTCATCCGGTGCGCAGATGATGTGATAGTCGCCACTGACCGGGGCCAGAAACCGCTGACTGGCCTGCGACACCACGATATCGCGCTGGATACCGCGAGCACGCAGCCAGAGCGTCAGCCAGCTCCAGCCACACAGGGTCGCCTCGAGACTCATGGCACCGCCGAAGGCGGTGCCCTTGTCATTGAGATTGGGCGGCAGACGCAGGTGCCAGCTCAGCTGACCCGTCGCACGCTCGGGCTCTGACCACTGCATCTCGACAAGCCCCAGATGAGCGGCCAGCGGGATCGCCTGCGTCAGCCAGCCACGAAACCGTGACAGGTCGTCGCTGACCGGCGCCGCGAGACTGCCCGGCTGCCCCTGCGCATCACGCGGCAGAGGCAACGGTGGCCAGGCCTCATCACTCAGGCGCGACGGCTTATTTCGCGTCTCACTCACTCAGCGTCTCTCTCATCAAGGGCTTCGCTCAGCGCCTCTCTCATTCAGGCCCTCGCTCAGCGCTTCTCATCAAGGGCCTCGCTCATTCAGCGTTTCACTGCCAGCGTTCGACGAAGTCGGCACTGTTGCGGTTCGGCAATGGCTTGAGGCGCCCGCCCGGAGTACCGAGGTAGAGGAAGCCGACCAGCTCATCCTGCTCGCCCATGCCCAGCCCTGCGTGCACGATAGGGTCAAAGGCGTAGCCACCGGTGCGCCACATACCACCGAGCCCTTGGGCCTGAGCGGCATACAGCATGGCGTGAGCGGCACAGCCGGCACTGACCACCTGCTCGACACGCGGCACCTTGGGGTGGTCCGGCGTGACCCTGGCGATCACCGCGATCACCATCGGCGCACGCAGCGGCTTCTTGCTGGCAGCGGCCTGGGCGGCCTCGTCACCGGCCGGCGACTTGTTGCGCTCCGCCTCGGCGAACAGCTCGCCAAGGCGCTCAAGCCCGCCACCCGTGAATTCGATGAAGCGCCAGGGCGTCAGCTCGGCGTGGTCCGGCGCGCGCAGGGCGGCCTGGTAGATGGCCTCCATCTGCTCAGCGCTCGGGGCCGGCGCCATCAACTTGCCCATGGAATTGCGTTCATGCAGTAACGTCAGCGCGTCCATCGTCTCTCCTGTCACAGACTTAAGATAAGAATGATTCTCACACTAGCATGTCGCCGGTACGCCGTCTCATCACTCGCTGCTATCTATCTGATTGGCAAGACGCTACCTGATTGCCAAGGCGCTATCTGGTTGGCGAGGTGACAGAGACGACTACTGCCGAGAGAGACGCAGCGGCAGACTGGCGCGGGCCTCGGCCTCGAGATCCGCCGTGGCTCGCCACGGGCTGATATCCAGGCCACCACGCCGCACATAGCGCGCCATCACCAGCAGAGACTCGGGCTTCACGCGCGCCATCAGGTCGACGAACAGGTGCTCGACGCAGTGCTCATGGAAATCCTGGTGCTGGCGATAGCTGATCAGATAGGCCAGCAGGCGCTCGCGATCGATACGCGGGCCGCGATAACGGATCCACACACTGCCCCAGTCCGGCTGACCGGTGACCGGGCAGTTGGACTTGAGCAGATGGCTGTGCAGGTCTTCGCTGACGATGTCGGCGTCATCGGCGCTGAGCAGCTCCGGCGACGGCGTGTAGTGCTCGACGCTGATCGGCAAGTCATCGAGGCACTCTCCCGGCAGACGCCCGACGTCCAGCTCGCTATCGTCCAGTTCCAGCAGGCACACCTCGACCGGCGCCCCGGCCGCGGCGGCGAGGTCACGCTCCAGCGTTGCCTGCACCGCTGCCTGATCGGGGAAACGGCTCTGATTGAGACTGTTGAGATAGAGCTTCCAGGACTTGGATTCGATCAGGTTCGGCGAGGCTGCCGGCAGGCGAAAACGGGCCACGCGTACCCACGGCTTGCCGGCCTCATCCAGCCAGGAGACTTCAAAGGCGTGCCACTCATCCTCACCGACGAACGGCAGCGCCGCGTCATCGATGCCGATGGGGCCACGGTTGGCCGCCCGCGCGATGGGGAACAGCAGGCTGGCATCGTAGTACTCGGGATAGGCGGACTCTCGCCCGAGCGGGGCATCCTTGAGGGTCTCGGGGCGCGCCTCGTCGGGCACGTTGACGGCAGTGGGGTGAGCCATGACAGCACTCCAGTGAAATAGGCCAATAAAGCATCGATATCAGGGGCGCAGACAGCAGAACGCCGGCAGAAGCCGGCGTTGCATGCACTGGCGCGATAGCGCGCATCTTACCATCATCGTCTGGGCGACATCTTCAGCTGCGGATGCCCTTGCCACGCTCCAGCAGCCACAGCGCGAAGGCGAACAGGCCGATGATGAAGGCCACGATGGCGGCCATCGCCGGGCCGACGCTGATGTCCGAGACGCCCAGAATGCCGTAGCGGAAGGTGTTGACCATGTAGAGGATCGGGTTGGCCAGCGACACCGTCTGCCAGAATTCCGGCAGCATGTGGATGGAATAGAAGACGCCCCCCAGGTAGGTCAGCGGCGTGAGCACGAAGGTCGGAATGATCGAGATGTCATCGAACTTGCGCGCGAACAGCGCATTGATGAAGCCACCGATGGAGAACAGCAGCGCCGTCAGCACCACGACCATGATGGTCAGGAAGGGGTGATGGATATCGAGGTCCGTGAACAGGAAGGCCACGGCGGTCACGATGATGCCGACCCCCAGCCCGCGCACGGCGCCACCGATGATGTAGCCGAGCAGGATGATCCACGAGGGCAGCGGCGAGACCATCAGCTCCTCGATGCTGCGCTGGAACTTGTTGGAGAAGAATGACGAGGCCACGTTGGAATACGAGTTGGTGATCACCGACATCATGATCAGCCCCGGCACGATGTAATCCATGTAGCTGATGCCATCCATGGTGCCGATGCGCGAGCCGATGAGATTGCCGAAGATGACGAAATAGAGCGTCATGGTGATGGAAGGCGGCAACAGCGTCTGCGGCCAGATGCGCGTGAAACGACGGACTTCCTTGACGACGATGGTGACCAGAGCCACCCATAGCTGACGGGGGTTCACTGCGTGATCTCCTTGGCAACATTGGAGGCGATACCGCTTTCGGCGTTGGAACGCTCGACCAGGTCGACGAACAGCTCCTCGAGACGATTGGCACGATTGCGCATCGACACCACGGTGACACCGGCGCGATCCAGCGCCGCGAAGGCGGTATTGATCGACTGGCCCTTGCGCACGGCGAGCGCCAGCTGCTGAGGGTCACTCAAGGAGACCTCGAACCCGGCAATCACCGGCGCCTTGGTCAGCGGCTCACGAATGTCGAGCAGGAAGGTTTCCGCATCCAGCTCCTTGAGCAGCTCACGCATGCTGGTGTTATGCACGATCTCGCCATGATTGATGATAGCGATGTTGCGGCACAGGCTCTCGGCCTCTTCCAGGTAATGCGTGGTGAGGATGATGGTGGTGCCCTCCTCCCGATTGATGCGGCGCATGAACTCCCACATCGAGCGGCGCAATTCGATATCCACACCGGCCGTCGGCTCATCAAGAATCAACAGACGCGGCTTGTGAATCAGCGCACGGGCAATCATCAGACGGCGCTTCATGCCACCGGACAGCATGCGTGACGGGGTGTCGCGCTTGTCCCACAGCCCGAGGTCCCTGAGCAGACGCTCGGCACGCGGGCGCGCTTCCTTCATCGGCATGCCGTAATAACCCGCCTGGGTCATCACGATGTCCTGCACCTTCTCGAACTGATTGAAGTTGAACTCCTGCGGCACGACACCGAGGTGATACTTGGCCTTCGAGAAGTCCTTGTCGATATCGATTCCGTAGATCTCGACCTTGCCTGCGGTCTTCTGCACCAGCGAACTCACCACGCCGAGGGTCGTGGACTTGCCGGCCCCATTGGGGCCCAGCAGCGCGAAGAAATCGCCCTCGGGGACGTCAAGATCAATCCCCTTGAGCGCCTCAAAACCGTTGCCGTAGACCTTGGTCAGGCCACGGATAGACAAGGCAGGTCGTGACATCGGACACCTGTAATCGATTGACGCTGTCAGCCAGCACAGCAGAAAAGACGCATCTGAGAACAATTGCGCAACAGTGATGGCACCGTTTCGCCGTCCGCGAACATGAAAATCAGACGCAAGATATTGGATGCGCATGGTAACGCATTCGGCGCTGCCACATCAGACACACGGCAGAAAGGCATTAGTGCGCCACGGGAAACAAGCAGAGGGAGAAAATCACGCGGGGACAGCACCAGCGAGCGGCGCAGAACAGGGTGGAGAGGAATTTCAGGCACAAAAAAATCGCCAGTGACGTAACACGATGATCGTGTCTGTCAGGCGATGGCGTACTGCTATGTCATGCTTCAGCTTGCAACGTCACATTCGACTGGAGCGGGAAACGAGATTCGAACTCGCGACCCCAACCTTGGCAAGGTTGTGCTCTACCACTGAGCTATTCCCGCCTGTCGAAACACAAAAACTGCGGCGTAAAACAGAATGGCGTCCCATAGGGGGTTCGAACCCCTGTTACCGCCGTGAAAGGGCGGTGTCCTGGACCACTAGACGAATGGGACACACGTTAGAAAAAGCCATGCTTAATCTAAATGGAGCGGGAAACGAGATTCGAACTCGCGACCCCAACCTTGGCAAGGTTGTGCTCTACCACTGAGCTATTCCCGCACCGGGTGTCATGAACCTGTGCTCACGACATCTGTCTTACTGCTGGCTTGCCACACCATCATGCTCTGCATGGCGTCCCATAGGGGGTTCGAACCCCTGTTACCGCCGTGAAAGGGCGGTGTCCTGGACCACTAGACGAATGGGACGTACTGGAGCGGGAAACGAGATTCGAACTCGCGACCCCAACCTTGGCAAGGTTGTGCTCTACCACTGAGCTATTCCCGCAACACAAGCAGATCATGCGACCACACAAGACCGAAGATGGCGTCCCATAGGGGGTTCGAACCCCTGTTACCGCCGTGAAAGGGCGGTGTCCTGGACCACTAGACGAATGGGACACACGTTAGAACAAGACATGCCTGATCTAAATGGAGCGGGAAACGAGATTCGAACTCGCGACCCCAACCTTGGCAAGGTTGTGCTCTACCACTGAGCTATTCCCGCACTCCGGTCTCTACGCTGCAAGAAAGTGGCGTCCCATAGGGGGTTCGAACCCCTGTTACCGCCGTGAAAGGGCGGTGTCCTGGACCACTAGACGAATGGGACGTAACGTTCTTGCCTCGTCGAGGTGGCGCGTATATTACAAAGACCCTCCCCCTTCGTCAACCCCCTGCTTCAACAGGATTTTTCCGGCGTTGGCCAAGTGCATCCACCACATGCTTGTGGTCACGCCCTGACGCCCGCATTCTTGGGGTATGTGCCGGGTTTCGCGTGAAGACCGGCAGCCACTCTTTTCGAATTGCCGCGCAGGAGAACTTGCTTGCAGGTTCACACGAGCGCCATTCGAGAAACGCATAGATAGAGAGAAGAGATCATGAGCGAACAAGACCCGCAGACTCAGGACAAGTTGATTCGCAGTGAAGAGGAGTGGCGCAAGCGCCTGACGCCGGAGCAATACCGGGTGACGCGCGAGGCAGGGACCGAGCGCCCCTTCACTGGCGATCACGAAGTCAGCCCGACGCCGGGTACCTATCACTGCATCGCCTGTGACGCCAAGCTGTTCGACAACGACACCAAGTTCGACTCCGGCTGTGGCTGGCCGAGCTTCGACCGCCCCTATGCCGATGCCGCCGTCGAGGAGCACTTCGATACCAGCCATGGCATGCGTCGCGTGGAAGTGCGCTGTCGCCGCTGCGAATCTCATCTGGGGCACGTCTTCCCGGATGGCCCGACTGACACCGGTCAGCGCTACTGCATCAACTCCGTCGCGCTGCGCTTCAAGCCGATACGCGCCTGACGCCCGGGACATGGAGAGTCGATAGAGCGCTGGGCAGTGATGACCGGATAGCGCGCCTCCATGGCCAGGCCGCCTCTGATAGAATGCGTCGCCATACGCGTCCCCTCCTCTCCCGCATGCCATATAGCGCCATCCCTGATGGATGAGCGCCTTCCCTGGCATGCGGGAAGAAGGAGGCAGGACAGAGGTGACAGAACAACCGTCATACCCCTGACGGCAGGAGAGAAGCGACATGCTGGGCTGGTATCCGGGACATATGCACAAGGCACGCCGTCAGATAAAGGACGCGCTGCCCGAGATCGACGTGGTCATCGAAGTCCTCGATGCCCGCCTCCCCTACTCCAGCACCAATCCGGTGCTGTCCGAACTGACCCGTCACAAGCCGGTACTCAAGCTGCTGTCTCGCGCCGATCTGGCGGACCCGGCACGCACCCGCGAGTGGGTCGAGTATTTCGATGCCCTGCCCAACACCCGTGCACTGGCGATCACCACGCTTGAGGCGCGTGATCTCAAGCAGATCCCGCGCCTGTGCCGCGAGATGGCCGGTCATATCCGCGTCGATCGTGATGCGCGCGTGATGGTGATGGGCATCCCCAACGTCGGCAAGTCGACGCTGATCAATGGCCTGGCGGGTCGCAAGATCGCCAAGACCGGCAACGAGCCCGCCGTCACCAAGCGTCAGCAGAAGATTCGCATCGACGGTGGCATCGCCCTGATCGATACCCCCGGGGTGATGTGGCCGAAGATCGAGGATCAGGCCAGCGCCTATCGTCTGGCCGGCAGCGGCGCGATCCGCGACACCGCCATCGATTACACCGATGTGGCGGTGATCGTCGCGGCCGAGCTGGCCAAGCGCTACCCCACGGAGCTGACCGCACGCTACAAGCTGAAGTCACTGCCGGCCTACAGCGCCAACCCTGACGCCGAGCGAGTCGAGAGTGATGGCCCGCGCAAGGTCGATCTGATGGCGCTGTCCGGCTTCAATGGGGTAGCGATTCTGGAAGAGATCGCCAGCAAGCGCGGTGGCCTGCGTGCCGGTGGCATCATCGACCTGCACCGCGGTGCCGAGGTGCTGCTGCATGAACTGCGCGACGGCAAGCTTGGGCGCCTGACACTGGAAACGCCCGCCGACATTCCTGCCGAGCCGGTACCGGAAGCCAGTGGCGAGACGGAAGATGGAGCCGAAACGCGTGAGCAAGAGAGCGAATAACGCTACCAGAACAAGGCGCTAACGCGACTCTCGTCTGGCTCCCGTCCGCGGAACACGCCTGAATGCCAGTTGAAAATCCCGCCAGAAAACCTCTGGCGGGATTTTTTTCTGCCTGAACATCTCAAACCACAAATTTAACCACGCTATTGGCCCTTGGCCGTGGCGCGGCAGGCCAGCGGCGCGATATGCTGGACGCTCGCCCCTACACCTTACGTGACGGAGATCTACGGAAAGCATCATGGATACCGAGCAAAGAAAGCCCCGCGAAATTCGCAAGTCACACAAGCTGGACAACGTCTGCTATGACATTCGCGGGCCGGTTCTCGAACACGCCAAGCGTCTCGAGGACGAGGGCCATCGCATTCTCAAGCTCAATATCGGCAACCCGGCGCCCTTCGGCTTCGAGGCACCGGAAGAGATTCTGCAGGACGTGATGCGCAACCTGCCGACAGCGCAGGGCTATTGTGATTCCAAGGGGCTTTACTCTGCGCGCAAGGCGATCATGCAGGAGTGCCAGCGCAAGGATATCCAGGGTGTCGGGATCGAGGACATCTACGTCGGCAACGGCGTCTCGGAGCTGATCGTGCTGGCCATGCAGGCATTGCTTGATGATGGCGACGAGCTGCTGGTGCCGGCGCCGGATTACCCGCTATGGACTGCTGCCGCCAACCTGGCCGGTGGTCGCGCCGTACACTATCTGTGTGACGAAGCCCAGGACTGGGCGCCCTCCATCGAGGACATCCGCGCCAAGGTGACCAGCCACACCAAGGGCATCGTGCTGATCAATCCGAACAACCCGACCGGCGCGGTCTATCCGCCCGCGGTGGTGAAGGACATCCTGCAGGTCGCGCGCGAATTCGGTCTGGTGGTGTTCTCTGACGAGATCTACGACAAGATCCTCTACGACGGCACCGAGCACGTCTCCACCGGCGCGCTGGCCGATGATCTGCTGGTCGTGACCATGAACGGCCTGTCCAAGAGCTACCGCTGCGCCGGCTTCCGCTCCGGCTGGATGATTCTCTCCGGCGACAAGCGCCCGGCGGCCGACTTCATCTCCGGCCTCGACATGCTGGCCAGCATGCGCCTGTGCGCCAATGTGCCGGCGCAGCACGCCATCCAGACGGCGCTCGGCGGCTATCAGTCGATCAATGACCTAGTACTGCCGGGCGGACGCCTGCTGGCCCAGCGTGACGCGGCCTGGAAGAAGCTCAACGAGATTCCCGGCGTCAGCTGCGTGAAGCCCAAGGGCGCGCTCTACATGTTCCCGCGGCTCGACCCCGAGATGTATCCCTTCGAGGACGACCAGCAGATGGTGCTGGAGCTGTTGCTGGAAGAGAAGATGCTGCTGGTGCAGGGCACCGCCTTCAACTGGCCGAATCCGGACCACCTGCGCATCGTCACCCTGCCCTACGCCGACCAGCTGGAAGAAGCCATCGAACGCCTCGGCCGCTTCCTGGCGCGACGTCGCAAGGCCTGACGTCGGCCCAGCCCCCGTGATCAAGGGGCTACGCAGGTCGCCTCCAGTGGTGATACCTTGCTGTCCTTGCAGACCGTCCTTGCAGACCGTCCTTGCAGACTGTCGACGCAAATTCTGCCCGCGCCACCGCCAGTGATTCATCTCACTGTCAGTATCGCGGGCAGATAATTGCGCCCTACCGATATATTGGCATTGGAGACCTGACCCCATGATGCGGATAGCCCTTTTCCTGATCACCAACCTGGCGGTGGTGCTGCTGGCCAGTGTCACGCTGCGCCTGCTGGGCTTCGATGGCTACATGGAAGCCAACGGCATCAACTACACGGCGCTGCTGATCTTCTGCTTCATCATCGGCATGGCCGGTTCCGTGATCTCGCTGTTCCTGTCCAAGACGATGGCCAAGTCCTCGACCGGCACCGTGATCATCGAACAGCCGCAGAACGACACCGAGCGCTGGCTGCTGGACACCGTCGGAGAACTGGCGCGCGACGCTGGCATCAAGATGCCGGAAGTCGGCATCTTCCCGGCGCAGCAATCCAATGCCTTCGCCACCGGCTGGAACCGCAATGATGCACTGGTCGCCGTCTCGGCCGGCCTGCTCAATCGCATGCGCCCCGAGGAAGTGCGCGCCGTGCTGGCGCACGAGATCGGCCACGTCGCCAACGGCGACATGGTGACGCTGACGCTGATCCAGGGCGTGGTGAACACCTTCGTGATGTTCTTCGCGCGTATCGCCGCACATGCCATCGACGCCTTCCTCAAGCGCGATGACGAGAACGGCGGCCTGGGCTTCTTCGGCTACATGGCGGTCGTGTTCGTGCTGGAAATGGTGCTGGGCCTGGTGGCCTCGATGATCGTCGCCTGGTTCTCGCGCTGGCGCGAATACCGTGCCGATGCCGCAGGCGCAGGCCTGGCGGGCAGCGGCTCGATGATCAATGCCCTAGCTCGCCTCAAGCAGGAACATGAGCTGCCGGACCAGATGCCCGACACCATGACCGCCTTCGCCATCACTACCGGCAAGAGCCGCAAGCTGATGGAGCAACTGTTCGCCAGCCACCCGCCGCTGGATGACCGTATCGCCGCGCTCAAGGCCGCTGCCTACAAGTAAGCTCCGCCAATCCTGCACGGCCTGATTGGCCCCTGCAGACAGCAAAAAGCCCGCCACGTGATCCACGTGGCGGGCTTTTCTGTCAGTGGGCGCCGCTCGACATGCCGCCCCTCACGCCAACGTTTCCCACCCCGACAGCCCCAGCAGATTCACGGCAGCGTCGAGGCCGATCTGTTGCATCTCGCCCACGTTCAGCGAGTCACCCCGCAGGGCGCCCTCGATCCACAGGCCATCGACCAGCCCGTTGAGCGCGATGGTCAGATGCTGCAGCCGGGTCTCGTCTTCCTGACGCCCTTCCGCCACCAGAACGTCCTCCACCAGATGACGGAACAGCTCGGTCGTTTCGCGATAGGCCTCGCGGCGAATCTCCGCCATGCGAGGGTCGCCATAGGTGAGCGGCAGAAAGTTGGCCCACAGCAACAACGTCTGCGGCGTCACGATCGGCGGTGACAGATTGGCCTCAAGAAAGGCCTTCAACCTCGCATGCGGTGCCAGCTCTCGCCCTTCTATCGTGTCGGAGGCATCGGACAACAGGCGCTCCAGAAAGCGGCGATAGGCCGCGTAGAGCATGTTGTCCTTGCCTTCGAAATAGAAGCGGATCAACCCATTCGAGACACCGGCATATTCGGCGACACGCCGCACTGTCGTGCGCGAGATTCCCTCGCTGGCAATGCAGGTCAGGGTCGCTTCGATCAGGTCATCCTCTCGGGCATTGTTGTCTCGACGACTGGCCATGGAACGTGAATTACCCCTCGCGCAGAATCGGATTGGTCAGGCAGGTGGGGCCACCTTCGCACGCCATGCACAGGGCGTCACCTTCAAAAGTGCGCACACGCACGCCGGCGGCTTCCATCACGGCACGCGTGCCGGGGAAGCCATCGATCATCACGCAATCGTTCGGCGCCAACGGCATGACATTGAGGCTCAGGCCCAGCGACTGGTGGAACTCCTCTTCCGGGGCAATCACGAAGCGGATACCGCGCGCTTTCATCAAGGTCCAGAGTGCAGCAGGGATCAACTTGGGATGTACCAGATAGGTGTCATCCGCCAGCGGCGAGATCACCGACATCAGATGCAGGCAGGCCGCCTCGCCCTCCCAGACGGGCAGGTCGAAGCCCAGCACCTCGATACCATGCGGATTGAGCAGCGCGTTGAGCTGACGCACGCCCTCCCGATTGGAGCGGAAGCCCATGCCGACGACAAGGGTGTTCTCATCCAGCCACAGGGTGTCGCCCCCCTCGATGGCCGCCTCACCTTCCAGGCGACCGATGACCGGAATGCCGGCCTGCTCATAGACCTGACCATGCCGATTCGGTTCGTCCTTGCGCAGCGGCTTGCCCATCTGGAACAGCACGGCGCCGGCACGCGTCACCACCGAGGCATCGCGGGTGAACATGGCATCTGACAGCCCGTCATTGGTGTCCTCCATCCAGACGATCTCGGCACCGCTCTCCTCCACCATCTCGACCAGAGCCTGGTACTGACTGATGGCTTTCTCGGCATTGAAGTAGTGGTTGTAATGCCAGACCGCCGGATCGGCATTGCGCAGGCTGTCGCCAGGACGGCGCATCAGGACACGTGTCATTCGAGCGGCCATTGAGTGGCAACCGAACCGGGAGGAGGCGGGGGTATTCGACATGGAGGAAACCTCATTTTGATGGTCTGTCAGTCGCAATTGACTCGAATGTTATACAGATGCATAATTTTTATACAGATGCATAGTTTTATACAGGCACATGACTTTATGCAACTGCATAGTCAGTACCCGAGTGCATAACAACAAGATCAATCAGAGGACTCGCGCGTGCCTCACTCCCCTGCCACCCCGTTGACCGACAAGAATGACGATGCCGTCATCGACATTCGCGGACTCTGGAAATCCTTTGCTGGACGCGAAGTCCTCAAGGGCATCGACCTCACCGCCCAGCGTGGTGATGTGATCTCACTGATCGGCAGCAGCGGCTCGGGCAAGTCCACCCTGCTGCGCTGCATCAACCTGCTCGAGACACCCAGCGACGGGTCCTTGCGCCTGCTGGGCGAGGACGTGGCGCTGCGGCGGCGCGGTCAGCGACTCGAACCCGTCAATCGCCGACAGCTGCGTCTGCTGCGAGCTCGCCTGACGATGGTCTTCCAGAACTTCAATCTCTGGCCTCACATGAGCCTCGAAGCGAACCTCATGGAAGCGCCGATGCAGGTGCTCGGTCAGTCCCGCGCAGAAGCTCGGGAGCATGCTCACCAGCTGCTGGAGCGCGTCGGGCTTTACTCCCACCGCCAGGCCAACCCGAGAACGCTTTCCGGCGGCCAGCAGCAACGTGGCGCCATCGCCAGAGCCCTGGCCATGTCGCCGGAGGTGCTGCTCTTCGATGAACCGACCTCGGCACTGGACCCCGAACTTGTCGGCGAGGTGCTCGAGGTGATGCGCGACCTGGCTGCCGAAGGACGCACCATGGTCATCGTCACCCATGAGATGAAGTTCGCCGCTGATGTCGCGAACAAGGTCATCTTCCTCGACCAGGGCAACATCGAGGCCCAGGGCACCCCCGACCAGATATTCCGCTCCCCCTCTTCCGAGCGCCTCAAGCAGTTCATCGGCTCGATTACCTGAACCAGGAGAAGACCAACAATGAAAACCCTGTCCGCTATCGCATCTCTCGGGGCCATCGCCCTGTCTCTGAGCACCGTAGCTCAGGCCGACGTCGTACGTGTCGGCTTCGCCAGTGAGCCCTACCCGCCGTTCGCCACCCTGAAGTCCGATGGCAGCGTGACCGGCTGGGAAGTCGATATCGCCAATGCCGTCTGCGCCGCGGCAGAGCTTGAGTGCGAGATTGTCACCTCCTCCTGGGATGGCCTGATTCCGGCGCTGACCACGCGCAAGATCGATGCGATCGCCGCTTCACTCTCCATCACCGAGCAGCGCCGCAAGGTCATCGACTTCTCGGACAAGTACTACCAGACCAGCGCTGCCGTCATGGGTGCCAAGGGCGACGAGATCACGCCGACGCCAGAAGGACTGGCCGGCAAGACACTGGGCGTGCAGTCGGCCTCCATTCATCAGACCTATGCCAAGCGCCACTTCCCCGACACTCGAGTGCGTGAATACCAGACCCAGGATGAGGCCAACCAGGACCTGTTCGCCGGACGCATCGATGCCACCCTGGCCGACATCCTCGTGCTGGATGACTATCTCGCGAGCGACGATGGCGAACTGTGCTGTGACATGAAGGGCAATGTCGCGCACGACGAGAGCATCCTGGGGTCCGGCGTCGGATTCGGCGTGCGCAAGGGCGACAGCGAGCTGCTGGAGCGCCTGAATGCCGGTATCGCCGAGATTCGTGCCAGCGGGCGTTATGACGAGATCAGCAAGCAGTACTTCGACTTCGACATCTACGGAGATTGAAGCCGCCCTCGTCTCGACTTCGCCATACCGCATGAGGAAATTGCATGGCTGACTATCGCAACATGAGCATCGGCGAGCTGCTGTCGCTGACGCCGCCGGGCTGGGGAGGCGCTCTGCTGGATGGTCTGGTGCTATCGCTGCAGGTAGCGGCGAGCGGCTATCTGATTGGCCTGGTGATCGGCATGGCGGGCGCTGCGGGCAAGATCTCGGGTGGCCCCGTCACCCGGGATCTGCTCACCGGCTATACGACGGTGATACGCGCGGTTCCCGAGCTGGTACTGATCCTGCTGGTGTATTTCGCAGCGCCGGATGCCCTGAACCATCTGGCGAGCGCCGTCGGCCTCGGCCCCCTCGAGATCAGCCCCTTCGTCGCCGGGGTGGCCGTCATCGCTCTGGTGCAGGGCGCCTATGCCACCGAGGTCATCCGCGGTGCCATCAATGCCATCCCCAAGGGAATGCATGAGGCCGCACTGGCGCATGGCATGGCGCCCTTCACCATCCTGCGCCGCATCACGCTGCCATTGTTGCTGCCAGGCGCCCTGCCGGGTCTCTCCAATCTATGGCTGATCGCGACCAAGGACACGGCATTGCTGGCGGTCGTGGGCTTCACGGAGCTGACACTGGCCTCGCGTCAGGCAGCCGGTTCCACCCGCCATTATCTGCTGTTTCTCGGCGCCGCGGGGGTGCTCTACCTGATCGTATCGCTTGCCTCCAACCTGCTGTTCAAGACACTGGAGCGTCGCATGGACAAGGGGGCCCACCATGGCTGAGCCCAGACTTCCGCCCCATCGCCTCGTCCTGATCGCGATTGTCGTCGCCATCCTGGTGGCGATCGGCACCCAGATGCACTGGGAGTGGGTCGCCCAGTACCGCGGCGAGATCGGCAAAGGCATACTGCTGACACTCATGCTGCTGGTCTCCACCAGTGTGGCGGGCTTCCTGCTGGCCATCCCGCTGGGGCTGGCACAGGCACGTGGGCCGCGTCCGCTGGCGTGGCTGGCGCGAGGGTTCTGCAATCTGATTCGCGGTACCCCGTTGCTGCTGCAGCTGTGGATTCTCTACTACGGACTGGGGTCTCTGTTTCCGTATATCCCGGGCTTGCGTGGCAGCTGGTTGTGGCCGGTGCTGGCAGATCCGTGGATCTACGCCTTCTGTGCCTTGACCCTGTCGTTCGCGGGCTATGAAGGCGAGATCATGCGCGGCGCCTTTGCCGGCGTACCGCGCGGCGAACTTGAAGCGGCTCGCTCGCTGGGCATGTCTCCCTTCAGCATTCTCCGACGCATCTGGCTGCCCAGAGCCGTACAACGGGTATTGCCCACGCTGAATGGCGAGCTGATCATCCAGCTCAAGGCGACGCCACTGGTCGCGACCATTTCCGCCATCGATACCTATGCCGTCTTCGGGCGTATCCGCCAGGAAACCTATATCGTCTACGAGCCGCTGCTGCTGATGGCCTTGATCTATCTCGTCATCGCGGGACTGATCACCCTCGGCTTTCGCACACTCGATAAACGCCACGCTTCATGAGGCCTGACATGCAACGTACCCTCGACATCCTCACTCGCCTCATCGCCTTCGATACCACGTCGGACCGCTCCAATCTGGCGCTGATCCACTTCGTGCGTGACCTGCTGGCCGAGCACGGCATCCAGGCGACCGTGCTGGCGAATGCCGAAGGCGACAAGGCCTCACTGCTGGCGACGATAGGGCCGCCTGTCGCCGGGGGCGTGGTGCTTTCCGGTCACACCGACACCGTGCCCGTCACGGGGCAGACCTGGTCGCAGGACCCGTACCAGGCCACGCTCAAGGAGGGGCGCCTGTACGGTCGCGGCTCGGTGGACATGAAGGGCTTCATCGCGCTGTGTCTGGCGATGGTGCCGCAGTTTCTCGCATCGCCTCTCAAGCGGCCGATCCATCTCGCCTTCTCCTATGACGAAGAAAGCACCTGCATGGGCTGCCTGCCGCTGATCGACCACATGCGCGAGACACTGCCCGAGGTCGCCGCCGTCATCATCGGCGAGCCGACGCAAGGCCGCGTGGTGTCAGCGCACAAGGGCGTGCACTCCTGGCGCACGGAGGTGACGGGCGTCCCGGCCCATTCGAGCCGGCCAGACCTTGGCGTCTCGGCCACCTTCTACGCCGCGCGCATCATCTCGGAACTCGAGCGCACGGCAAACGAGCTGCGCACCAATGCCACCCGGGGAGAGCTGTTCGAGCCGCCCTATTCCACCCTGCACGTCAGCGCCATGCAGGGCGGCAATGCCCCCAATATCATTGCCAAGGACGCTCGTCTGCATTGGGAGCTGCGCAATCTGCCCAGTGATCCGCCTGACGCGGTGCGTGCACGCTTCGATGACTTCACCGCACAACTGGCGCGCGAGATGCAGCAGCATTCAGCCGACTGCCGCATCCAGACACTGGAGGACTATGCCTCGGTGCCGGCACTCACCCCGGAACCCGACGGCAAGGCAGAGGCGCTGGCCTTCGCCCTGACGGGACAGAGTGAGCGCTGTGGCGTCGGCTTCTGCTCGGAAGCGGGCTGGTTCCAGGACCGCGGCTTCTCCACCGTCGTGTGTGGGCCCGGCTCCATCGCACAGGCTCACAAGGCAGACGAATACATCGAGATGGCGGAACTTGAGCGATACCGTGACTTCCTCGCGCGTCTCATGCAGCACCAGTGCGCGGATTGAGCGCTGAGAAGAACGAATTTGCCGCGCCTGTAAGCCGCAAAAAAAGCCCGCCACGTGGATCACGTGGCGGGCTTTTTCTCTTTATATCTCGGGACTGAGTCAGCGTGACTCCGAGGTCTCGTGGGGCGTATCCAGCACCAGTGACTCGGCCAGCGGCGTCGGCTCCACGCCTTCAGCTCCCTCGCCCTCCTCAAGGCGCTCCAGCTTGAAGCCGACCATGGCGTAGGCCACCGCCAGCGCCAGATTGATCAGATTGAACAGCGCAAAGGGCAGGTAGCTCAAGGTCGCGACGCCCAGGGTGGCCGCCATGTAGGCGCCGCAGCTGTTCCAGGGAATCAGCGGCGAGGTGATGGTGCCGGAGTCTTCCAACGCGCGCGACAGGTTGACCGGCGCCAGGCGGCGGCGACGGAACTCGGCGCGATACATGCGCCCCGGCAGGATGACCGAGATGTACTGATCGCCGGTCACCACGTTGGAGGCCAGGCAGGTCCCCAGCGTGGTGATGACCAGCGAACCGGCATTGCGTGTCGCGCCCAGAAGGCTCTGTACCAGACGCTCCAGCAGGCCGAGGCGCTCGATCACGCCGCCGAAGGTCATCGCCGACAGGATCAGCCACACGGTGTTGAGCATGCTGCTCATGCCGCCCTTGGAGAGCAGCGAGTCGATCACCTCATCACCGCTGTGGGAGACATAGCCATCGAACATCGACATCCACACGCCCTTGAGCAGCGCCATGGCGGTGGACATGTCAGTGACGCTTGCCAGCCCCACCACCGCCTGCGGCTGGAAGATGACCGCGAAGACGGCGCCCAGCACCGCGCCGATGAAGATGGCCGGGAAGGCGGGCATCTGACGCACGGCCATCACCAGCAGCACCAGGAGCGGAATCAGCAGGTGCAGGCCGATATTGAACTGCTCGCCCAGCTGGGCACGCAGATTGGCGACCTGCTCCGGTGTCTGCAGGCTGGAGACGGAGTCATGGCCGAGCCACAGAAAGCCTGCCAGCGCGAGCAGGATGCTGGGCACGGTCGTCCACAGCATGTGACGAATATGCGCGAACAGCGTGGTGCCGGCCGCTGCCGGCGCCAGATTGGTGGTATCGGACAGCGGCGAGAGCTTGTCACCAAAGTAGGCCCCGGAAATCACCGCGCCGGCGGTGATCGCCTCGGACAGCCCCAGGCCATCGGCGATGCCGATCAGGCCGATGCCGATGGTACCGGCGACCGTCCACGAGCTGCCCACCGACAGCGCCACCAGCGCGCACAGCAGGCAGGCGGAGGCATAGAAGTACTGTGGCGCGATCACGTCCAGACCGTAGTAGATCATCGCCGGTACGGTGCCACCGAGAATCCAGGTGCCGATCATCGCGCCGACCGCGAGCAGGATCAGGATCGCGCCCAGCGAGATCTGGATGCCCTTGTTGATCCCCTCTTCGATATCGCTCCAGCGATAGCCGTTCTTGAGACCGATCAGGCCCGCGATCATCGCGCCGGACAGCAGCGCGACCTGATTGGGCCCCCAGGAGGCATCGGCACCGAACAGCACCACCGCCAGCACCAGCATGGCGATGACCAGCACGATGGGAATCAGGGCATCCAGCAGAGAAGGCGGACGATAGCCGCTGTCCTCAGCAGAGTTATCAGGGTGTTGTTGCATTCAAGACACCATCTTCAAGAAATGAGGACGCCGACACGCCGCGTGATGACGGGCATGGCAGAAGACACGGAGAATGGGGAGCAACGCCGCAGCGTCAGGCGGGGCATGCCGTCAAGGCCAGCCCCGGCGCGTGTCGCCAGGCGATCTGGGGCGCATTATATCGACCAAGGTCGCAGACCGAAACGGTCAGGGTTTCAGGCATGCGGCAAGGTCGTCGTCCATCAGGCGACCTCCACAACGCGAACGCCCCCGCCAGCAGAGCTGACAGGGGCGTTGCAGGGCGGCTTGCGAGTCACGCCGTGATCATTTGCTGACCAGCTTGACGCGGGAGAAGCCGAAGCCCTCGAGTACCTCACGCAGTTCGCGGGCATTCTTCTTGAGCTCGACGCGCAGCGTGGAGAACTCGCGACGCAGCGGATATTCCCGTCGATAACGTACGAACCCCTCGGCATTGCCGAACCGACGTTGATAGCGACGCAGGCCCAGCGCATCGCGACGCACGTCATAGCAGGCGCGTACGCAGAGCCCCAGCGCCTCTTCCGGCGGCGCCCAGCCCGTCAGCACCAGCTTGCGCAGCCACGGGTCCGGCTTGAGCTGACCCAGCTTGCGGCGCGCCGGCAGCCCGAAGTGACGACAGGCCTGCTGATAGATGATCTCGGTGCCCTGCATCTTGCCATCCAGGCTATGCCCGGCGATGTGCGGCGTGGCGATGTCCACCAGCGCGGCCAGCTCGGCATCGATATCCGGCTCGTTTTCCCACACATCCAGCACGGTCAGCAGGTCAGCCTGCTCCTTGAGGCGCTGCTTGAGCGCCGCGGTATCGACACAGCCACCGCGGCCGGCACTCAGCAGCACGCTGCCGGGCTTCATGGCGCGGATACGCTCGGCATTGATCAGATGATGGGTCGGGTGCTCGCCACCGGTGACCATCGGGGTGTGCACGCAGATGACATCACACTCGGCGGCCAGCTCATCGAGGTCCACGAAACGGGACTTCTCGGGGCGCTCCTCGCTCTGGCCCTCAAGCGCGGCACGCGGCGGATCGCAGACCAGCACCTCGGCACCCAGCGACTCGAGACGCTTGACCAGTCGTGACCCGACCTGGCCGGCCCCGACCACGCCGAAGCGGCGGTCCAGCTGCAGATCCAGCCCTTCCTGCTCGGCCAGATGCCACAGCGACGACAGCACGTAATCCACCACCGAGTCGGCATTGCAGCCCGGCGCGTTGGTGAAGTGGATATCGTTGGCCGCGAGCCATTCGAGATCGGCATGGTCGGTGCCGATGATCGGCGAGCCGACGAAGCGCACCCGCGTTCCTTCCAACAGCGCCTGATCCACGCGCAAGGTAGAGCGACAGATCAGCATGTCGACGTCCTTGAGGACGGCATTGGTGATCTCGCGAGTCGGCATGCAGGTCACCTCTCCCAGTTCGGAGAAGAATTCCTCTGCCAGAGGGACGTTATCGTCCACGATGATGTGCATCTGTTGCCTTTCCTTGCTGTGGCAATGAGTGTCGCTGCGGGTTCACGGGCCAGCATGAGCGCCTGAGTGACTTCACACCTTGCCGCAAGGCACGTGAAGATTACAATGGTATGCTTGCTTGCCCGTCGCCGTGCCATCTTAGGCGCACGCAACGGGCGTCACAAGCTCATGATTGAGTCCAGCCACCATCGTTTCGCCTCGGGAGTCACGCGTGATCATCCGCTGGGAAAGCCACCACGATTACGTTCTGGTCCATGTGCATCAGGACATGTTCGGCGACTGGATCGTCAGCCGCTCATGGGGCCAGATCGGCACCCAGTTCGGCGGATTGAAGCACGATCTCGCCGAAAGCCACGAGCAGGCCATGACCTGGGTCAGCGATCTCGCCCACATCCAGGCCTCACGCGGCTACACCAAGGTGCTGGAGGCCACGGCCGATAGCCCGGAAGCCGAAGACGCCATGCGCCAGATGTCGCTGCTGGAGAGCTAGTACGCAGCACGGTGCCGGACACGAAAAGACCGCCGCTACCCTGAGGTAGCGGCGGTCTTTTTACACCAGCTTATAGCGACACATCTGCACCTCTCAGCGCAGAAAGCGACGCCCGTTGCGCAGGGCGGGGCTCTGCGGCTCAGTGGCTGAGTCGTGCTCGGCCGGGGGCCTGATTTCGACACCCTGCTCGAGGCGCTGCTCGACGCCCTGCGCGCGCAACCACTCCGGCAACACCTCTTCGCCATCGGCCAGCGAATACTCCGCCCCCGATGCGCTCGCCAGTACAGGGATGCGGGTCGCGTAACGCTCGCTCAGCTGCGTGTCGAAGGCGATCTCGACCCGCGTGAGCGTGACATCCGCCCCCAGCGCCTGCAGCGTGGCTTCCAGCCGAGCACACAGATGACAGCCCGCCGTGGTGTAGAGCCACAGCGGGACGCTGGCCATCGCTCAGCCCTTCACATCGCTGGCGCGACGGATGCGGAAGACGTGGTGGATATCCGGACGACGCTTGAAGTCCGGGTCCAGCAGCTTGCGCGACAGGTCTTCCACCACATGGTGCTGGCTGACGCTGTCATCCATCACGAAGCGACGATGGTTGTTGGAGAAGATCAGCGTGCCGCCCGGCGCCAGACTGGCCATCGCCAGGTCGATCAGGCGCGCGTGATCACGCTGGATATCCAGGGTGCCTTCCATCTTCTTGGAGTTGGAGAAGGTCGGCGGGTCAAGGAAGATCAGGTCGAATTCCTCGCGGGAGCGCTCCAGCCACTTCAGGCAGTCGGCACGCACCAGCTGATGGCGTTTCTCGCTGATGCCGTTGAGCTTGAAATTCTCGCGCCCCCAGTCCAGATAGGTATTGGACATGTCGACGCTGACGCTCTCGCTGGCACCGCCCAGCACCGCATGCACGGTGGCCGTCGCGGTATAGCAGAACAGGTTGAGCACCCGCTTGCCGTCCGCTTCCTTGCCCAGCAGCTTGCGCACCGGACGGTGATCCAGGAACAGGCCGGTATCCAGGTAGTCCTTGAGATTCACCCACAGCCTGGCATCGCCTTCCTGCACCTCGATACGCTGACCGGAGCTGTCCTGGCGCGTGTACTGCGCCTTGCCCGCCTGACGCGTGCGTTGCTTGATATGGATATCGTTGGGCGAGCAGCCCAACACCTGCGGAATCGCCGCCAATGCATCCATCAGGCGGCGCTGCGCCTGACTGGCATCCACGGACTTGGGCGGCGTGTATTCCTGCACGTGCACGTGACGGCCATAGATATCGATGGCCAGCGCATACTCCGGCATGTCGGCATCGTAGAGGCGATAGCAGGTAGTTCCGCTCTGCTTGAGCCAGCGCGCCAGTGACTTCTGGTTCTTCTTGAGCCGATTGGCGAACATCTGGCCGCCCTCGCTCAGCGCGGGCTGACTGCGGGCATCTTCGGCCACGCTGTCTTCGTCGACCGCACGCTCACGCGCCGCCACGTCGATCATCAACAACTTGCAGTCGAGCTGGCCGTTGCGGAAGGCGTACTGACGATGCGCACGCAGGCCGAGACGATGGCCGAGGTCCGGATTGCCGGTGAACATGCCCAGCGTCCAACCGCCGAAGTGACGCTTCATGCGCTCACCCAGGCTTGCGTAGAGCGGCACCAGTGCCGGCAGCTCACCCAGACGCTCACCGTAGGGCGGGTTGGTCATCACCAGGCCAGTGGTGGCGCCCTCGGGACAGGTAAGCTCGGCGACGGAGGCGCCTTCCAGCTCGATCAGCGCCGGAATGCCGGCACGCATGGCGTTGGAGCGCGCGGCAGAAATCGCCTGCGGGCTGTGATCGCGACCGAACAGGCGCGCGGTGACCTTGCGGCGTCCGGCAATGGCACGCTGCTCCATCTCTTCCCACAGGCCCTTCCAGATGCGCTCGTCATGGCGCCCCCAGTGGCGGCAGGCGAAGTCATGGTTCAGCGACTGCGGCGCGATATCCGCCGCCATCAAGGCTGCTTCGATCAGCAACGTGCCGGAGCCGCACATCGGGTCGACCAGGCTCTCGCCACGCGCCGCACGCGCCGGCCAGTCGGCCCGCATCAGCAGGGCCGCCGCCAGGTTTTCCTTCAGCGGCGCATGGGCGAGATCAGGACGGTAGCCACGCTGGTGCAGACTGCGACCCACGAGGTCGATGCCCAGAGTGATGTAGCCATTGTGCAGGTGCGCGTAGATGCGCAGATCTGCATTCTTGCCATCGACGGTCGGCTTGTTACGGCCTTCCTCGAACATCGCCTCGACGATGCCGTCCTTGACGGTCTGGGCACCGAAGAAGGTGTGACGAATGTCTTTCCATGTTCCGTGGAAATCGACGGCGATGGACGCACTATCTGGCAATTCCATCGCCCAATCGACACCCGCACTCGCCTTGCGCAGTTGCTCGCCGGTGTCGACGCCACCCACGCGAGTGAGCAGACGAATGATGCGGTTGGCCAGTCGCGACCACAGGATGGTGCGGTAGGCGGTTTCCTGGCTACCGTTGAAGTGTACGCCAGCGACGGTCGTGCCAGTCACCTCGGCACCCAGAGCCGTCAGCTCATCGGCCAGCAGCGTTTCGATGCCACGCGGGCAGGTCGCAAACCAGGTAGAGAGCGAGTTGCTGGGCGCGCGGGGTGTAGTCGCAGAGGTCGTATCAGTCATGAATCTCTCACCGGCAGGTGCCGGACTTATTCCTGTGAGTTGGCTTCTGGCACTAGCGATATTCCTATACGGCTGTCGACAAGCCAGAGGCAGTGTTCTAAAAACTATAGGTGTAGCTGCAATTCGGAAAGGTGACACGCCATGCGAAATCGAGGATCAAGGGACACGAGCCTCATTCGGGCAGCCTATCTGTGCCGCTCAGGAGATCGGACTTCCGGCACGGCAAGGCAGTCGCTCTTTCACCATCACGCTCGAGCATATACAGGCAAGACCTTCCATCATCTCACACTCGTGACCTTTTCCGACAAGAATGGCCAACGACGCGAGGTGATGATGCACGAGGCCGGCAGTGCCCGACAGGGCATCGGCCAACTCTCTCACTCGGCATGTCCAATGGCAGGGACAACCGCGGCCAGACAAGGTCTCGCCGGGTACGTCTCGCCATCACTGACACACAGTGCCGATGGGTTCTCACTTAGAGGTCATCCATGAAGAGACAGAAACGTGATCGCTTTCAGCGTGCCTATGTTCACGGCTACAAGGCTGGTGTCACCGGCCGTTCCCGTGATGATTGTCCCAGTATCGATGTCAATCTACGTGAATTCTGGATGAGCGGCTGGCGTGAAGGCCGCGGGGACCAGTGGTCGGGAATGACCGGCGTCTCCGGCATCCACAAGAACCCCATGGTGCTCAGCTGAGCACCACATGACGCCAAGGTTCATCATCCGCGACCAGGAGGTCATCCCATTTCAGGAAAGCGGCACGTCACGGAATGACACTGGCAATACGGCGCCTGGCGCCTTTCACCCCGCCGACGCAGCCTGATGCGCTGCCCAAGCGGATTCTCCGGCATCACGCCACCGGCTTCTGACATGTTACAGGGTCGGCTGGCACGTACAGAGAGGACTCGAGGTGTTCACGGTGAGTCGGTTTAGCGACATCACCCGGAAAATCCCACGGAAGTCGCCCAGCGACACGTCAAATCACCAGGGAGGTAACGCCTTATTTCTATCTTGATGACGCGCGGCACTGACAGGCAAGAGACGCAGTAGGCAATGGGGCCGACTCGCTTCACTTCCTGAAAGGCCGAGATGTTGGCGCTCGTGTCGTTTCAATCGTGGTATGGCTCCAGAAGAGGAGGCGCAGCAGGCGACGGCCTGCGAGGACGACGGTCCAGCGCGGAGCACGACACGGGCAAACGTTCACCTTGACTGCATCAGCAGGTTCTTTCCAGGCCTGCTTCAACCATCCACGCACCCGATGAGCTCAAGGGGCCAACCCCCAACCGCCGTTTCTGACGGCAAAAGCGCTTCGCATCGTGCACGCTGGCTGGACATGGCAGCCAACACGACAACGGCAGATCACGCATCACTTCCCTGCCGTTGTCATATCATCATTCACGCCGGTACCGAGGCCGCCTTCTGATGTCAGGAGGCGGCTTTTCTGTGTCTGCCCTTCCCCACTCGGCCCTCTCTTGAAGCGCCGTGAGTGGGAGATACCAGCATCACGCTGCGACGGAGCCCAGGCCGGATCACACCTTGATCAGGGTATCGGCCTTCTCCAGTGCACGCGCGCACTCACCGACCAATGCCGGGCCGCGGTAGATCAGCCCGGAATACAGCTGCACCAGATCCGCCCCCGCGGCGATCTTCTCCCGCGCACTCTCGCCATCGGTGATACCGCCCACACCGATGATCGGCATGTTCGGCAGCGCTTCACGCAGGCCACGAATCACCCGCGTCGACGATTCACGCACCGGGGCGCCGGAAAGTCCGCCCGCCTCCTGCGCATGCGGACTACCCGCGACCGCCGTACGCTCGATGGTGGTGTTGGTGGCGATGACGCCATCGATGCCGTTGTCCGCCAACACGCGCGCCACGAACAGGATTTCCTCGTTGTCCATGTCAGGCGCGATCTTGATTACCAGCGGCACCTTCCTGCCGCGCTCGGCATCGAGCTGATCGCAACGCTGGCGAAGCCCGGCCAGCAGCTGGCTGAGATGATCACCGAACTGAAGATTGCGCAGCCCCGGGGTATTGGGCGACGAGATATTGGCGGTGATGTAGTCGGCATGCGCATGCACGGCATCGAGGCAGAGCAGGTAGTCGCTCAGTGCATCATCCACCGCCGTGGTCAGGTTCTTGCCGATGTTGATCCCCAACACGACACCGGAGGCAGCACGCGCCTGGCTGGCCTTGACCTTGCCTACCAGATGCTCGACCCCAGCGTTGTTGAAGCCCATGCGGTTGATGATCGCCTGATGCTCCGGCAGCCGGAACAGACGCGGCTTGGGATTGCCGTCCTGCCCTTTCGGCGTCACCGTGCCGACCTCCACGAAGCCGAAGCCCAGAGCGGCAAGCGCATCAAGGTGATCGGCATTCTTGTCGAGCCCTGCCGCAAGACCGACGCGATTGGGGAATTCGAGCCCCATCAGCGAGACCGGATCACGCGGCGCTTCACCGCCCAGACCGCGCGCCATGCCGAGTCGATGTGCCATGTCCAGCGCACTCAGCGTCACACCATGAGCTGTTTCCGGGTCGAGCTTGAAGAGAAGCGAGCGAGCAAACGAGTACATGATGATCTCCAGACAGCGGGCGGCAGGGTCGTGACGACAGCATAGCTGGGCGCGAAGTATACCCGAAGCCCGCGGGGACAGACACTGCGCGCCGGCACGCTCGCGCTGCTGTCGATAAAATCGCTCACGCCAAGGCCGACACCATTGCTCATGCTCAGGGCAACAAAAAAGGCGGCCCGCTGGGCCGCCCTTGTGTCACACCCGACGGTGTCGGGGTCATGCCATGCAGATCATTTCACGTCGAGCTGCTGCACGCGCACGGTGTAGTTGTTGACGCCCTGCATGGAGGAGCCGAACTTCTGACCGCTGACCCAGACGGTGTAACGCCCCGGTTCCAGCACGGTCTTGAGGTGGAAGTCGCCCTGGAAGCCTTCGCCCTTGTCGCTGGCGACGGTGTTGCCACTCTCGTCCAGCAGGCGCATCTGCAGCTTGTAGGTGCCTTCGCTGCCCGGGAAGGTCTCGCTGTCGATGGTCACGGTGCCGCGGTCCGCGACGTCGAAGGTCATGACCTCGCCCTTCTCGAGAATGCGCACATCGGTGACGATCTCGTCGAAACGACGATCCGGCTCCGCTTCGGCCTCGGTTTCCGTCACGGCTGCACTGCCCGTGGCAGCAGCGGTCGTGGCAGCAGCGGCAGACGTCTCGGCTGCAGCTGTCGCGGCTGTCGTAGTAGCGGCGGCGCCTGTAGCGGAAGCACCTTCAGCTGCCGCATTGCCCGTCTCGGCAGCCTTCTTCTCGCGGGCGGCCTGTTCGGCAGCGGCAACGGTGGCCGGCTTGATGGTCGCGACTTCATCGTTGGCATCGACGAAGGCGGTACGACGGCCATCGCCATCGGTGTCGAGGAAGACCAGGCCGTTGCCGGTCTCGATGCCGCTTTCCTCGGCAGACAGCTTCTCGCCACTCTCGCTCAGGCCTGCGACGTTGATTTCATAGGTGTTGCCGCCCGACTTGCCAGCCCCCAGCTTGTCGGCGCGCACACGCAGCTTGTAGACGCCCGGCTCAAGCTCGGTATTCATGTTCAAGCCATCGGAAGCCCTGTCACCTTCTGCAGTGGCCACGACCTCACCCTGCTCACTCTCGAGCGTGGCTTTCATGGTGTAGGGGTCGGTCACATCGAAACTGGCGACGCCATCGATTTCGTAGCGTCCAGCTTCCTTGATGGTGAACTGGTGCACGCTGGTGCCGCCGAACAGGAAGTTCTGGCTGTGGGCATCACTGCGCGGCTTGAGGAACTTGGAGATGTCCAGCTTGCCTGCCGCTTCTTCTGCACGCTGCTGAGCGGGGCTGCCATCGGCCAGCACGGCCTGGGATGCCAGAGTGGACAGGCCGAGCGCGAGGGCGCAGGCGAGGGGTAATGCACGATGTGACATGGTGTCTCTGCCTTGTTGTACTGATGCTTTGAAAACAGAAGCCTCCAGCGAGCGCCGCAGCGACTCCGAGACTTGAAATGAGGGTCTGAAAATCAAGGACTGAAAACAGGGTCTGCAGAAAAGGATGCAACCATCAGGGCCTGTATCAGTCTCTGCACTGGTCGCCATTCAGCATACCAGACAGCTGACGACAGTTACCTTACCGCAGGCTTCAGCTATCACTTTTTTATTCATTCCCGACATGAAAAAGCCCTCACCAATGGTGAGGGCTTCTATCAGCGAGTCATCAGATGCTCGCCACTTGCGTCAGCCTCTTGCTGCCTCCGAGGCCGAAAGCATCAGGCTTCGCGCTTGGACTCGGCCAGATCGACCAGCTCGCGCAGGGCGACCGCGAACAGCGGGAAGCTCAGCTGAGCACCGCCCTTCATCTCGCCGAGCAGTGAGCACCAGCGGCTGACCAGACTCTCGTGGCTGGCCATCCAGCTGTCGACACGCTCATCGATCTCGCGCGGTGCATTGTCCTGCTTGAGCACGCTGACGGTCAGTGCCAGCTGCTGACGATCGAGATCATCACGGAAGCTTTCACGTGCCTGCGCCTGCCAGCTGTCCTGCACCTCAAGGCCGTTGATCTTGTCACCGACCCACGGCAGCTCCAGACGATGGCCGATACCGTAGAAGGCTTCTGCCACGCGATTGATCTTCTCGCCGGTCGCCTTGGCCGCCTCGATGATGCCAAGCCCTGCATAGAGGCTTGAGGTCGCGGCGATGGTGCTGGCCAGGGCCTCCGGCACGCCTGCCTCGACATAGCTGTCGCGACGCGCTTCCCAGTTCTCGCGGGCTTCGCCCTTGAGACGCTCACCGATGCTCTCGGAGAGCTGAGCCAGACGCGGGGCGAAGTGGCTGATGCATTCCTTGACGCCCATGGAGCTGCGCTGACGCAGGAACCAGCGAGTGGCACGACGCATCAGACGCATCAGGTCACCCATCATGCGGTACTGCAGTTCTGCCGGCACCTGGTGATCGAGGGCCTCGATCTGGGTCCACAGCGCTTCCAGATTGAAGCTGTCACGCGCCACGATGTAGGCACGCGCGATTTCCGCCTTGTCGGCACCAGTGGTGTCTTCCAGGCGACGCACGAAGGCGATGCCCATGTGGTCGACCAGGTCATTGGCGATCTGGGTCGCGGCGATTTCACGCTTCAGACGGTGCTGGTACATCTCTTCCGGGAAGCGCTCCATCAGCACGCGCGGGAAGGCGCGCTCGAGGTGCTGCTGCACGTAGCTGTCGTCCGGCACGTCAGAGGCGATCAAGCTGGTCTTGAGATCGCTCTTGGCGTAGGAGACCAGCACGGACAGTTCCGGCAGGGTCAGGGCTTCACCGGCGTTGGAACGCTCGATCAGCGCTTCATCGGACGGCAGGAACTCGAGTTCACGGTCCAGGGTGCCGGCCGCTTCCAGCTCATTGATGAAGCGACGGAAGACGCCCATGCCTTCCCTGGACTGCTGCTCGGAGAGCGACAGCGCCTGGGTCTGGCGATAGTTGTCCTTGATCACCAGCTCGCCGACTTCGTCTGTCATCTCGGCCAGCTGCTGGTTGCGCTGCTTGTCGGTCAGATCACCGCGGGCGACGATGTCGTCCAGCAGGATCTTGATGTTGACCTCGTGATCCGAGCAGTTCACGCCACCGGCATTGTCGATGAAGTCGGTGTTGACGCGCACGCCCTGCTGGGCCGCGGCTTCCATGCGACCACGCTGGGTCAGACCCAGGTTGCCGCCTTCGCCCACCACCTTGCAGCGCAGCTCACGGCCATCGATACGCAGGCCATCGTTGGCCTTGTCACCGACATCGGCATGGGACTCGCTGGACGCCTTGACGTAGGTTCCGATACCGCCGTTCCAGATCAGGTCGACCTGCGCCTTGAGCATCGCGTTGATCAGCTCGTTGGGCGCCAGATGGTCGGCACTGATGTCGAAGACTTCCTTCATCTGCGGGCTGATGGCGATGGTCTTGGCATCACGCGAGAACAGACCGCCGCCTTCGCTGATCAGGCTCTTGTCGTAGTCGTCCCAGCTGGAACGCGGCAGACGGAACAGACGCTCGCGCTCGGCGAAGCTCTTCGCGGTGTCCGGGTTCGGATCGACGAAGATGTTGCGGTGGTTGAAGGCACCGACCAGGCGGATCTTCTCGGACAGCAGCATGCCGTTGCCGAAGACGTCACCGGCCATGTCACCGATACCGACCACGCTGAACTCGTCTTCCTGGATGTTGATGCCCATCTCGCGGAAGTGACGCTGCACGCTGACCCAGGCGCCCTTGGCGGTGATGCCCATGCCCTTGTGGTCGTAACCGTTGGCGCCACCGGAGGCGAAGGCATCGCCCAGCCAGAAGCCGTACTCGTTGGAGATGGCGTTGGCGATGTCGGAGAAGGTCGCAGTGCCCTTGTCGGCCGCGACGACCATGTAGGGGTCGTCTTCGTCGTAACGCACGACGGCCGTCGGGGCCACCACGTCACCACCGGACAGGTTGTCGGTGATGTCGAGCAGTGCGCGGATGAAGATCTGGTAGCAGGCGATACCTTCCTTCTGGATCACGTCGCGGTCAGTGGTTTCCGGCATGCGCTTGCAGACGAAACCGCCCTTGGCGCCGACCGGCACGATGACCGCGTTCTTGACCTGCTGTGCCTTGACCAGACCCAGCACCTCGGTGCGGAAATCTTCATGACGGTCAGACCAGCGCAGACCACCACGTGCGACCTTGCCGCCACGCAGGTGAACACCTTCGACGCGCGGCGAGTAGACGAAGATCTCGAACATCGGGCGCGGCTTCGGCACGTCAGGAATGCTGCGCGTGTCGAGCTTGAAGCTGATGTAGTCCTTGGCCTGGCCATCTTCTGCCGGCTGGAAGAAGTTGGTGCGCAGCGTCGCCATCATCAGGTCGACGTAGCGACGCAGCAGACGGTCGTCGTTCAGGCTGGAGACCTGGTCGAGCAGGCCATTGATGCGCTCGCGGCAGGCGTTGACGTCATCCTCGCCACCCTGACCCTGCGGATCGAAGCGCAGGTTGAACAGCTGCACCAGCTCGCGGGTGATGTCCGGATGGCTGCCCAGCGCATTGGCGATGTAGGCTTGGGAGAGACCGAAGCGGATCTGCTTCAGGTAGCGCGCGTAGGCACGCAGCATCGCCACTTCACGCCAGTCCAGGCCAGAGCCGATGATCAGGCGGTTGAAGGCATCGGATTCGGCTTCACCGGACCAGATCTTCTTGAAGGCTTCGATGAAGCTCTCGCGCACTTCGGAGAGCTCGACCGCGCCCTTGCCGTGATGCTCGAGGTCGAAATCGTGCACCCAGCAGGAGGAATCGGTGCGGGTGATCTCGTAGGGACGCTCACCGATGACACGCAGACCGAGGTTTTCCAGCACCGGCAGCACGTCGGAGAGCGGAATCGGCTGATGCTTGTGGAACAGCTTCAGGTTGACGCCGGAGTTGTCGTCTTCGACCAGACGATAGGTGCTCAGGCCGACGGCCTGGCCTTCGTCCAGCGCGCGCAGGTGGCCCACGTCATAGACGGCGGTGCGCGGCGAGAAGTCATCACGGTAGCTGCCCGGGAAGGCATCACGGTAGCGAGTCATCAGCTCGTTGGCCTGCTCTTCACCGAAGCCTTCTACCATGGCGGCGTGCAGCTCGTCACGCCAGCTGCGGGCCAGCTGAGCGATCTTGTTCTCCAGCGCGCGCATGTCGTACTGGCCCGGCTCATCGCCCTTGAAGCGCAGGATGAACTGGATACGCGTCAGCACGGACTCGGACAGGTACGGCGTGAAGTCACCGAAGGTGGCGTTCAGCTCTTCACACAGCAGATTCTGGATGCGCACACGCAGGTCGGTGGAATAGACGTCGCGCGGCACGAACACCAGTACCGAGAAGAACTTGCCGAAGCGGTCTTCACGCACGATCAGACGCACGCGACGACGCTCACGAATGTTGAGGATGCTGGTGGCGGTACGGGTCAGCTCGTCCGTGGAGATCTGGAAGAGGTCATCGCGCGGATAGACTTCCAGAATCTGCAGCAGGTGCTTGCCGTTGTGGCCCTTCGGGTTGACGCCGGCGGCTTCCATGACGTCCTGCACCTTGCGACGCAGAATCGGCACGTTGCGCGGGCTCTGGTTGTACACCGTGGAGGTGTAGAGCCCCAGGAAGCGGCGCTCGCCAATCACGCGGCCTTCTTCATCGAAGCGCTCGACGGTGATGTAGTCCGGGTAGGCCGGACGGTGCACGCGGGCGTGGAAGGCGCTCTTGGCGAAGGACAGCAGCTCCGGGATCAGCACGTACTGATCGCTGTTGACGCTCTGCTGGTGACGGGACTGCTCGTGATAGCGCTCGAGGTCCAGCTTGAGCACCCCCAGCTCGGAACCTTCGACCTTGTTCAGCACACGGGTGCCGTCTTCCTGCTCGTCGACGGTGTACTCGTCATAGCCCAGGAAGGTGAAGTGGTCGTTGCCCATCCACTGCATGAAGTCGCAGGCTTCCTGATGGTCAGCCTCGGAGACGGTCGGCGGACGGTTGTCACGCAGCTCCTGCAGCGCCTGGGCGCCCTGGCTGCGCATGGCGTCGAAGTCAGCGACGGCAACACGTACTTCGGCCAGCACTTCACGCAGACTGGTCTCGAGGTCTTCCAGTGTCTCGGCGTCGTTGTGACGATCGACCTCGATGTAGATCAGCGACTCGCGGTGCTGCGGAGCGTTCTCGGCACGTGGCGCCGTCACGCGTTCCAGCTGGCCGGCGTCATCACGTGCAACGGCCAGCACGGCGTTGTGGATGGCGTGAACGGTGATGCCACGACGGTTGAGCTCGATACGCACGGAATCGACCAGGAACGGCATATCCGGGTGCAGCACTTCGATGATGGTGTGCGTCGACTGCCAACCATGCTTCTCGAAGTCCGGGTTGTAGGCACGCACCTTGGGAGCCTCGAGGCTCTGCAGGAAGTGCCATACGGCCAGGGTGGAACCGTAGAGGTCATCCAGCTTGCGCTCGGCCATGTCCTCGAAGGAGGCCGTTGCGTGATAGTCGCGCGCAAACGCCGCGATCACGTCCACCTTGTCCTTGGGAAGTCGCTTGTCCAGCTGCTCTTCGAGCTGCGCAAGAAATTCCTGCTTGCCGTCCGTCGCCACGTGTAGCATCAATCACCTCGACTGACCTGATGGATGTATCAGGGAAAATAGTCATAGAGAGCCTGCACCGGCCAGAAAGGCGTTGCAGCACAGACTCATGCAGTGCATCACAGACTAGCGCAGTCTGCGCCTCTGCCCCATGCCTGTTCCATATTGGTCATGCAGCATTACATCTGTGCATCGGGTATTGACTTGGCGGTCCGCGCATGAAACGAAAGTCTAATTCGAGTGACTGTCATGTGCGCAAAAAACCCCGTCGTCCCCTACCTGACAGGTAGATGACGACGGGGCTCTGGTTTTTCAAACGATTGCCGCGATGCCTGGCTCATGCGGGCGCGACATCGGCTGTCGGTTTGAAGATGCGCTTATCTGCGAACCAGATAGACACCGCACTCGAGGTGGTCGGTATACGGGAACTGATCGAACAGCGCGAAGCGTTCGATACGGTGCGTGCGACACAGCACTTCAAGGTTGTCGATCAGCGTCTGCGGGTTGCAGGAGATATAGACGATGCGCTCGTAACGCGCGGTCTGCTCGCAGCTGTCGGCATCGAGGCCGGCACGCGGCGGATCGACCAGCACGGTGCGGAAGTCGTGGTTGTCGAGGTCCATCTCCGCGACACGACGGCCCGCCTTCTCGCCCGCCAGCGCCAGCGAGAAGTCCTCGGCCGACATGCGCGCCACCTGGGCATTGTCGATGGCGTTGGCCGCCAGGTTGACCTGCGCCGAGGCCACGGAAGTGCGCGAGATCTCGGTGGCCAGCACGCGGCGGAAGTTCTCGGCCAGCGCGATGGTGAAGTTGCCGTTGCCGCAGTAGAGCTCGACCAGATCGCCCTGCTCACGGCCTTCCGCCTGCGCCTTGTCAGGATGGGTCACGTCACGTGCCCAGCTGAGCATCGAGCGGCAGATCTCGGCATTGGGCTGGGTGAAACTGTTCTCGACCTGCTGATAGACGTATTCGCGACCATCGACCTCGAGACGCTCGAAGACGTGATCGCGCGTCAGCACGATATGCTGCTTGCGCGAACGCCCGATGATCATGATGTCGAGCTCTTCTTCCAGCGCACGCGCCTCGGCTTCCCAGTCTTCGCCGAGCTTGCGATGGTAGATCAGCGTGACCAGTGCCTCGCCGCTCAGGGTGGTGAGGAACTCGCACTGGAACAGACGCTCGCGCAGCACCGGGCTTGCCTTGAGGCGCTCACGCAGCAGCGGCATCAATTCATTGATGCGCTGGCTGGCGACCGGGAAGTCGTCCATGCGCACGACCGTCTTCTTCTTGTTGCCCTCGTCGTCGAACTCGACCTCGAACATCGCGTAATAGAGGTCATCATCCTCGTGCCAGATACGGAACTCGCACCGCATGCGGTAATGGCTGGGCGGCGAGGGAAACACCTCGAGTTCCGGCGCATCGAAGGCAGCGAAACGTGCGCGGGTCTGCTCGGCCTTCTCGGCGAGCTGCTGTTCATACTGACTGGGATCGACGACGGCGATGGCCACACTGACTCCTGCCTGCGGGCATACCGCAGCACTGAAACGATGAGCAAAGGGACGCGGGGACGTCATGGTGAACCATGCCGATCACGTCCATTCAAAGGTTGGGCGCGCTAGCCTACCATCGGCAGCGCGAAGCTCAAGCGCCAAATGGTGGGCCAAGGCGGGAGCAGGCAGGTGCAAGGGGGCCGCGAGAGTCAACGCCCCTGCCCCTCAGTCGTCGAACGACAGCGCCTGCGGCGCCGCGAAGCCCTGACTGGCCAACGCCGTGGCCAGCCCCGGCTGCCGGGCATCCGTCGCCAGTGCCAGGTGCTCACGCGGTGCAGGTTGAACCGCTTGAGCGACTTGCGGTTCAGCCTCTTGGGCGACTTGCTGAGCAGCCTGAGCGAATTGCTGATCAGCCGCTTGCGCCGCAGCACCAAGCGCCAGCACTTCCGCCACGCGGCGGGCGATTGCCGCGCCGGAATCCACCAGCGCCACCCGAGACTCGCCCAGCACCTGCGAGATGTCGGCGCCGAGCAGCGGGAAATGCGTGCAGCCGAGAATCACCACTTCCAGCGCCTCGACCGCCGCCAGATCAGCCAGACTGGCCGCCACCACCTCGGGGCGCGCCGGCTCACCGCGCAGACGCCGCTCGGCCTCCGCGACCAGAGGATCGGCGGCGACGCGAATCACGCGACAGTCGGCGGCGAAGTCACGAATCAGCTGCTCGGTGTAGGCGCGACGCACCGTGGCGGATGTCGCCAGCAACGCGAAGACCGGCGGCTCGCACTTCTCACGACGTGCTGCACTCTGACGCGCACGTGCCAACGTCGCCGCCGGCTTGATGGCGGGCACGGTGCCGATCACCGGAATCGACAGCGCTGCGCGCAGCGCCGTCAGCGCCAGGGTGCTGGCGGTATTGCAGGCGACCACCAACGCCCGTGCCCCGCTTGCCTCGACGGCCGCCACGCACACCTGAACGATGCGCGGTATCAACCAGTCATCCGGCTTGGTGCCATAGGGCAACGCGGCGTTGTCACAGACATAGGCCAGCGACAGCTGCGGCCACTGGCGGCGGATCTCGGCGGCGACGGACAGCCCGCCGACGCCGGAATCGAAGACCAGCACCGGGGCAGAAGAACGGGAAGCAGAGGCAGGCGTGTCGCCTGGGCGGGCAGGACTCATCGGCAGATACCGCTGGCGACAATCATCATGGAGACGGGCGACTCGAACAGACGGGACAAGGGCGCGGAGTCTATCACGGCCGCAGACCCGGCTTCACAGCCTCGAGCGGTGACAGATCGTTCTGCCCGGCATCATTCACGGCCGTGGTGTCGCGAACGGCTGTCGATGACGTGGCGAGCACGTCGGGCATCATCGTATGGCCAATCCGGGCGAAGTGCTCACACAGCACCTCGATCAATGCCCGCAGGCGTGCCGGCTGCATGTCGCGCTCGGCATAGACCAGATGGATATCCACCGGCGCGCACCAGTAGTCGACAAGCAGCGGCACCAGACGGCCATTGGCGACGTCATTGGCCACCAGGAAATCCGGCTTGCAGGTAATGCCGATGCCCTGGGCAGCGGCCTCGACCAGCCCGCGCCCGCTGTCGCAGCTGAAGGTCGGCGACAGGCGGATCTTGCGTGGCCGCCCGTCGACCATGAAGCTCCACACCGGCCCTTCACGCTGCTGGGTGTAATTCAGGCAGCGGTGATGGGCGAGGTCTTCCGGCACCTCGGGCGTGCCATTCTCGGCCAGGTAACCGGGGCTGGCATAGACCCCGACCTGGGTACCCGCCAGCCGGCGCGCGATCAGACTGGAATCAGACAGCGCACCGGCGCGAATCACCAGATCATAATCCTCGGCCATGAGATCGACATGGCGATCCTCCAGGCGCAGGTCGAGCTCGACATAGGGGTAGGTCTGGCGGAAATGCGCCAGGGCCGGCATCAGACACTGGATGCTGAAATCCATCGGTGCCGACATCTTCAAGCGCCCCCGAACCTCGCCCTGGCGCTCGCCAAGACTGTCTTCCAGCGCCTGAAGGTCATTGAGCACACGACAGGCACCCGCCAGGTAATGCTCGCCCTCGGCGGTCAGCTGCAGACTGCGCGTGGTGCGCATCAGCAGGCGAACGCCCAGCTCGGCTTCCAGGCGCGAGATCTGCTTGCTGACCATGCCGTTGGATAGCCCCAGCTGACGAGCACCGCCCGCAAAACTGCCCTCCTCTACCACGGCGCGAAACACCTGCATGGCAGTGAGTCTATCCATCGTGCGATCCCCTTTGCGATCAAGGAAAATGAGCCAGGAAAGTGAGTCAAGAAAGTGAGCCTGAAAAGCGGGACGGCAAGATGACGACAAGTCCGCGCCCGGCGCGCCTATTTTACCTGCTTGGTGACGATGTAGGTGAAATAGCGATCGATGCCCAGCTCTGACACCAGCCAGTGATCGACCAGACGCTGATAGGCATCGATGCTGGCGGTCTCCAGCCGCAGCAGGTAGTCCACCCCGCCGCCGACGGCGACGCATTCGATCACCTCATCCGCCTCTCGCATGGCACGCTCGAAGCGTTGGAAGCTGCCGGCATCATGATGCTTGAGGTGGATCTCGACCCACACCGGCGTGCGCGGGGCAGCCCCCGGAGCAGCGCCACCCTGCTGATCACTCAGGCGCTGCTGATTGATGATGGCGGCATAGCCCTCGATGATGCCTGCCTGCTCGAGGCGCTTTACGCGCTCCCAGCACGGGCTGACCGACAGGTTGATCTCCTCGGCCAGCCGCGACTTGGTGATGCGGCCATCGCGCTCGAGTATCGCCAGAATCTTGAGATCGAAGGCATCCAGCTTCGGCGCTGGCTGCGAGCGGGAGGAACTCGCGCTCATGAGGCCTCTCGCGCCAGGTCGTCCACGACTTCCGCGATCACCGCCAGGGTGTCGCCCAGACTCACCTGGGCCGGGAAGCGCCGCGCCACCAGCACGCCATCACGGGCGGCGCGATATTCCACCGCCGCCTGACCGGCACGCCCCAGCGGATAGACCCGCGCCACGCATTGCCCCGCCGTGACCTGCTCGCCGAGTGCCACGCACAGCTCCAGCAGCCCTTCATGCTCACTCTGCACGTAACAGCTGGCATCCGGCATGTCGATCAACAGCGGAGCGTTCGCCTGGCTGGCACGCTGGCGCTCGATGTCCTGCTCCAGATCCGCGCGACTGCGCTCGCGCAGCACACCACTGAAGGCGAGGAAGTTGTCGACGCCACGGTCGGCGATCGCCTGACGCTCCGGCGTGGTGGAACCGCCGCCGCCCAGCTCCGTGGTGACGAAGACCTTGCCCTGGCGCTCCACCGCGGTGTCATAGAGCGCCTCGGCGTCCAGCTCGAACATCATCATCGCCGAGGGTGCCCCGAAGGCCAGCGCCCCGGCCAGGCTCTCGGCTTCCTGCAGGCGACACTGCTCGACGCCCAGCGACTCCTCGAGATAGTCGAGACGGTGCGCGGCCGCGAACGGCAGGATATCCAGGGTGCGGCCGCCGGAATGCAGGTCCAGCGCATAGTCGCACTGCGGCACCAGCACCCGGGTGAAATAGTCGGCGATCTGCTCGGTCGGGCCGCCGGTGGGGCTGCCGGGGAAGCTGCGGTTGAGGTTGCCGCCATCGAGTGGCGAACAACGCCGCCCGGCCTTGGCCGCCAGCGCATTCATGGTCGGCACGATGATGACACGGCCCTTGACGTCCTCGGCAGTCAGACGCGCCGCCAGCTTGTAGAGCGCGGTGATGCCTTCGTACTCGTCGCCATGATTGCCGCCGGTCAGCAATACCGTCGGCCCCTCACCATTGGCGATCACGCTGATCGGGGTCATCACCGCGCCCCACGCCGACTCGTCAGTCGAGATCGGCAGCTTGAAGAAACCGTGCTGAACGCCATCGGCGAACAGATCGATGGTCAGACTGACGGGGGACTCTCGCATGACACCACTCCTTGTTATGGCGGGCTGCTGACACTTGTCGGCAGGCTATTTGACGAACAGCTGGCGCGGCACATCACACAGCGGCTCGGCACCGTTTTCCGTGATCAGGATCGACTCGGTGATCTCGAGGCCCCAGTCGTCCATCCACATGCCGGGCATGAAGTGGAAGGTCATGCCCGGTTCCAGCACGGTCTCGTCACTGGGGCGCAGACTCATGGTGCGCTCGCCCCAGTCCGGCGGATAGCTGATGCCGATGGGATAGCCGCAGCGTGCGCCGCCACGGTCGAAGCCGTACTTGTCCATCGCCGCGCCCAGCGCCAGCGCGATGTCACAGCAGCGATTGCCGGGCTTGGCGATGGCCAGACCACTCTCGATGCCTTCCAGCAGGGCGGACTCACCACGCACGAAATCGCGCGGCGGACGGCCGAGAAACACGGTACGCGACAGCGGTGCGTGATAGCGCTTGTAGCAGCCGGCCAGCTCGAAGAAGGTGCCCTCGCCCTGACGAAATGGCGTGTCATCCCAGGTCAGGTGCGGCGCGGCGGCATCACTGCCAGTGGGCAGCAGCGGCACGATGGCCGGATAGTCGCCACCGAGAATCTCACCCTCGGGCCCGATCACGCCCTCGACGCCGACCCGGTAGATCTCCGCGACCAGCGCACTCTTGGGCAGGCCCGGCTCGATCATCTCCAGAATGCGTGAATGCATGCGCTCGACGATGCGTCCGGCCACGCGCATGTAGGCAATTTCCTGCTCGGACTTGATCGCGCGGCACCAGTTGACCAGCGAGTTGGCATCCACCAGCCGCGCGTGGGGCAGCTCCTTGACCAGCGACAGGTGCGCACGCGCCGAATAGTAATAGTTGTCGAGCTCGACCCCGACGACCCCATCGTGCCAGCCACGCTGCGGCAGGATGGACTGGGCGAGAAACTCCATCGGATGCATGTCCGGATTCTGCACGTAGTAATCCGGATACCACAGGATGTTGTCCTCACCCATCCAGCAGGTACGCAGCGCGCCGTTGCCGTCCTGACGACGCCCGTACCAGACCGGCTCGCCGGAGAGCCCCAGCAGCACGCACTGGTGCACATAGAAGGACCAGCCGTCGTAGCCGGTCAGCCACGCCATGTTGGAGGGGTCGGAAATCACCATCACATCGATGCCGGCGCGCGCCATGGCCTCACGCACCCGCTGGATGCGCGCGCGATACTCGCCGATGGTGAAGGCCTGACGGCCAGCGGACAGCGCGCGTGGCGTCCAGTCACTCTCGGTGGCCGGTGCCTCGCTGCTGGGCAAGGTGGCCAGGCCAGCGAAGGCTGGCTGGGGCGCACCAGTATGGGGCGGGAATTGACTCATGCAGCGCTCCTTTTCGATCAGGCCTTGAGGCAAGCAGCACGTTGGGGCGGAGCCAGTGGCCATACGCAGGGCCAGGCGGCGGGTGACCGACCTGCCAGCCGCACCGGGCTGACACTGCCTGCCTGCGCCGCGAGCGAACGTTGCGCCCTGCGGGTCGGCAGGGTCGGCGTACATGCGTACATCCGAATTCCCCTCTGGATTCGAGTCTGTCACTCTGCCAACAACGGGTCAAAGGACGACTCTGGCACTGTCGCCCTTCGCTTGAGCCCTTGCAAGGCCTGCGCCATTGCCGCCCGCGAGCCGGCCATGCCCGCAAGGCAATGGCGCATGGTGAGGCGACAACTCCAGGCCCTTTGCACAGAGCCACGAACAGAGCCTACGAACAGGCCGGGACAGCTCAAAAATCCCGACCCGCCACCCAGCGCCCCTGAAGAGGAGAACAGCATGCGAATACTGGTACATCACGAACGCGCCGAACGTTGGTGCGATGCTCTGCGTCAGCGCTTGTGCGATGCCGCCGGCGCCAAGGGGTCGCGGCAAGGCGAGTCGTCGGAACCGTCATCAAAACAAGCGCCGCTGGAAATCGTTGCCGATGACGGCGAGATGCTGGGCGATGTACTGGTGGTGTGGGCGCCGCCTGCGGCGCTGTTCGAGCGCCACCGTGATCATGACGTCAAGGCGATCCTCAATCTGGGCGCGGGCGTCGACAGCCTGCTCGACAACCCGGCACTGCCTGACGATGTGCCGGTGCTCAAGCTGAGCGATGCCGGCATGGCCAGCCACATGCTGGATTACGTGCGCTACGGCCTGCTGCATTTTCGGCGTGACTTCGACCGCTACGCCAGACAGCAGGCGGGCACCCAGTGGGCCCCGCACCGCGTGGTGCGCGCCCACCAGTACCCGGTGGCGGTGCTCGGACTCGGCGCCATCGGCAGCCAGATCGCCGAGTCGCTGGCGGCAGACGGCTATCCGGTACATGGCTTCAGCCGCAGCGCCCACACGTTGCAGGGCGTGACCTGCCACCATGAGACCGGCGCAGGCGGCCGCTCGCTCAAGCAAGTGCTGGGTGACGAGTCGCTCGGCCTCAAGGCGGTGATCAACCTGTTGCCCAATACCCCGGCCACGAGAGACGTGCTGAACGCCGAGGTCTTCCAGGCCCTGCCCGCCGACGCCGTGCTGATCAATCCGGGGCGCGGCAGCAGCGTGGTCGAGGAGGATCTGGTCGCGGCGCTCGAGGAAGGCAAGCTCAGGGGCGCCCTGCTCGATGTCTTCCAGCACGAGCCACTGGCCGAGGACAGCCCGCTGTGGCGCCAGCCGCGCGTGATCATCACGCCGCATGCCGCCGCGCCGACCCCGGTGGCCGAGGCCGCCGACCAGCTGGCCGACAACATTCGTCGCATTCAGCGGGGTGAAGTGCTGACCGGCATCAGCCGCGAGCACGGTTATTGAGCGCGCTGGCGCGCGGTGCTCAACCGGCGATCAGGCGTCACCGCCTGGCAGCCATCACAGCGGCAGCGCGGTGGTCGTCTTGATGCGCTCCATCGCGAAGCGGGCCGACACGTCGCTCAGCTCGTCGATGGTGTTGACCAGCCGCTTGTAGACGCGGTCGTAGGCGTTCATGTCCTCGACCTGCACCTTGAGGAGATAGTCGTAGTCACCGGCCATGCGATAGAACTCGGTGACTTCCTCGATCTCCTCGACGATGGCCACGAAACGCTCGAACCAGGCCCGCGAGTGATCGCGGGTCTTGAGCTGCACGAAGGCCGTCAGCCCCATGCCGATCAGCTCGGCATTCAGCAACGCCACCCGTGCGGTGATCACGCCACACTCTTCCAGGCGCTTGAGGCGCTTCCAGCAGGGAGACGTGGTCAGATGCACGGCTTCCGCCAGCGCCGCCAACGACAGGCTGGCATCGCGCTGCAGCAGCCGCAGCAGGGCGCGGTCCGTGGCATCGAGCACTATTTTCTCCATTACCCTCACCTCGCAATGAATTCTTGCCATAAAACATGGCTCACGCCATGACAACTGGCAAGTTTTGCTTGGCGGCTGGTCGTACCATGAAAGCTCCTTCCTGCGACCGGAAATGCCGCCATGCCGACCACTGCCTCGCCCTCGACTGCGCCTTTCAGCACGCCCGCAGCACAGCACGCCCCGCACGCGACTCAGCGCGAGTCATGGCGCCAACGCAGTCTTATGAAGCTTGCGGCCTTGAAGGCCGCCACCCCGGTAACCCCGCTGCTGGAACTCAGCCTGCGCGGACTGGGTGAGGCGCGCATCCTGATCAAGGACGAGCGGGCGCATGCCAGCGGCTCGCTCAAGCATCGCCTGGCGATGTCGCTGTTCGAGCAGGCCCTGCAAAAGGATTGGCTCACGCCCGGCGGCCCGGTGATCGAAGCCTCCTCGGGCTCCACCGCGGTCTCTGAAGCGTGGCTGGCGCGCAGGCTGGGACTGCAATTCATTGCCGTGGTGCCCAGGGGCACCGCCTTTTACAAGCAGCAAGCGATTCGTGGCGAGGGTGGGTGCGTGGTGGAAATCGAGGACTCCGCTCGGCTCTGTCAGCATGCGCAGGCGCTTGCCGATGACAGCGGCGGTCACTTCATCAATCAATTCCGCCATGCCGCTACTGCTGGCGACTGGGCAAGCGACACCAGCCTGCCCGGGGAGTGCCTGGCACAGATCGCCGCGCGTGAGCTGCCCGAGCTGCAGGCGGTATTTCTCGGCGCCAGCACCGGCGGCAGTGCCGCCAGCTTCGCGCGTCATCTGCGCCACAAGCGCCATCTGCATCAGGGGAGCCATCTGCATCACGAGAGCCATCGCGCCCGCGTGATCGGCGTGGACCCCGAGCACTCCGTCTATCACGCCTGCTGGCAGCACCATCGTGCCCACGGCACCCGTACGACCACCCTGCCCGCCCCGCAGGCGGCCAACCCCATCGAAGGCATCGGGCGGCCCTGCGTGCTGGAAGCATTCGACCCCGCGCATTTCGATGACTATCGGCGCATTGCGGATGCGCGCAGTCAGGCGGCCGCGCTGTGGCTGGCCGAGCATGCCGGGCTTGAGGTCGGCCCCTCCACCGGCACCGCCTTCGCGGGGCTGCTCGAGAGTCTGGCGCTAAGACGCGCACGCGGTGAGTCGCTGGCCGGCAGCTGGTTGCTGCTGGCCTGTGATCACGCCGAGCGTTATGCCACTACGCTGGGCGATCCCGCATGGCGAGCCGCACAGCAATCGCGACTCGCCCCGCAGCGGGCCTGGATCGAGGCGTTTGCCGAGAGAAACGACGACGCCTGAAACGACGACACCCCGCCGAGTGGCAGGGTGTCGTAAAGCACATCCGATGTGATGGCGTGGCTAGCGGTGGCGCATCACACCAGCAGCGCCTGGAACTGACGCAGCCATTCCGGGTGCGCCGGCCAGGCCGGTGCGGTCACCAGCTTGCCGGAGGTCACGGCGTCGGTCACTTCCAGCGACACGAACTCACCGCCTGCCAGCTTCACCTCAGGCGCACAGGCCGGATAGGCGCTGACGCGATGGCCTTCCAGCGACATGGCGGCGGCCAAGAGCTGCGGACCATGACAGACGGCGGCGATGGGCTTGTCGGCCTCGACGAAGTGACGCACCATCGCCAGCACACGCTCATCCAGACGCAGATACTCGGGGGCGCGGCCACCGGGGATCAACAGCGCGTCGTAACTCTCGACGGCGATCTCGGCGAAGCTGGCGTTGAGCGCGAAGTTGTGGCCCGGCTTCTCGGTGTAGGTCTGATCACCCTCGAAGTCATGGATAGCGGTCTTGACGATATCGCCTTCCGTCTTGTCCGGGCAGACGACATCCACGCGATGCCCCATCGCCTGCAGCGCCTGGAACGGCACCATCAGCTCATAATCTTCTACAAAATCCCCGGCAATGATGACAATGCTGGCCATGATGATCTCCTGATTGGACCCAACGTCTAGGTACGCGCCGCGCGCGGCGGAAGGACAAGGCAGTTACAGAGTACCTATCCATTGCACATGAGCAAGCGCTGAAATATCGTCGTGGCCGCCTGACGGGCGTTGGCTTGATTGTGGATCGCCTCAACATCATTACATCATCACGTGCAGTCGCCCTGCCCCGTCGCTGCCTGACCGCTCGACACCCCCATTCACAGGCCACGGCTTCAGTGCCGGTCTCGGGAGTCACCATGACCCTGCCATCTTCCGCCTTGTCTCACTTCTCTCAAGCCCCCGCGCGTCGCGGCGCTTGCACCGCCACTCGCGCCGATCGGCCCTCGGCATGGCAGCGCCTGTGCCGCGCAGGCCTGGGGGCGCTCCTGCTGCTGGCGGGCAGTGCCCAGGCGGCCAGCGATGAGGCCGCTGTCAGCCCTGACGCGCCCCTGGCGCCTGTCGCCAGCATCGCGCCGGTGCCCTTCACCGCCCACTACACCCTGGTACTGGATGGCTGGCCGGACGTGCCCATCACCCAGCGCGTCAGCCAGAGTGGCGAGCTGTACATCGCCAGCATGGAGGCCTCCATCAAGGTCGCCAGCGGCTATGAGCAGGGCCGCTTCACGCTTGCAGAGGGTCGCCTGCTGCCCGAGGGCTATCGCTCCGGCTATCGGCTGGCCGGCATCGGCAAGGACTACAACCGGGAAGCACCGGAGGCAGGCGACACCCGCCTGCCTGACCGTCAGAGCCTGCTGGTGTTGCTGAGCCAGCAGGTCGACAGCCAATGGAGCGAGCAGGCCTGTCTGGCCGCGACGCCCTGCTCACTGGATTATCTCGACCACAAGGGCCGCCAGCGCACCTTGATGTACGAGATCCAGGGCCAGGAAACGCGCCAGGCGGCACAGCGCACCTTCCGCACCCTGCGTATCGAGGCGTGGCGCAAGCATCGCGAACACAAGCACTACCGTATCTGGCTGGCGCCGCGCTGGCCGGGCCTGATGGTCGGCCTCGATTACCTCGACTACGAGGACGTCATGGACAAGGACGGCAACCGCAACGGCGAGGTGCCACCGCGCTCGGCCCATCTGACCCTGAACCAGCTGAGCAGCGCCCGCCAGTGATGACAGCTCCCGCCTCTAGCGCGGCTGATCATAAGCCCCGCTGATACGCCATCAGCAAGTCTCTCGCGCAATGGTGATGGCGGGGTTATCCAGACTCCACGCCAACCGATATAGTAAGGCCCTTCGGCGGTATTCGCTGCCAATCAATCACTTGCGCCGCCCTGCTGTCCGGGTGGCAACACCAGGGAAGGGTCATGCTGTCGGGTCTCATCTTCATTCTGCTGCCGCTGATACTCGGCTATCTGGTACGTCTCACCGATCCTGGCCGCCTGGCGGTGGTCAACCGGCTGGTCAATGCCTCCATCTATCTCATCCTGTTCCTGATGGGCATGGGACTGGCGGCACTGGAGCAGTTGAGTGTCGGCATGGCCGCCATGAGCGGTCAGGCGTTGACGCTGTTTGCCATCATCACGCCGCTGAATCTGCTGGCGCTGTGGTGGCTGTCGCGCCGCAGCCCGCTGCGCGCCAATCCCGCCCAGGCGGTGGATGGCGCGCCGATGACCCGCTGGCAGGCGCTGTCCGGCTCGCTGACCCTTGCCGCCGTGGTCGCGCTTGGCGTCGGCGCCGGCGTGCTGCTCAAGACCTTCGGCACCCAGCTTGATACCGATACCCTCGCCGAATGGGCGCTCTATGTGCTGCTGGCGCTGATCGGCTGCCAGCTCAGAAGCTCCGGCATGAGCCTGCGCCAGATCCTGCTCAATCGGCATGGCCTGATCATCGCGCTGACGGTGATGGCCAGTTCACTGCTCGGTGGCCTGCTGGCGGCCCCCCTGCTGGCGCTGGAGTGGAATCAGGGCATGGCGATCTCGGCCGGCTTCGGCTGGTACTCGCTGTCGGGGATCCTGATCGGTGATCAGCTCGGGCCGATTCTCGGCGGCGCCGCCTTCTTCAATGATCTGGCGCGCGAGCTGCTGGCCTTCGTGCTGATCCCCCTGACCATCCAGCGCTACACGCCGCTGGCCATCGGCATCGGCGGGGCCACCTCGATGGACTTCACGCTACCGGTGATCCAGCAGACCGGCGGCGTGGCCTGCGTCCCGGTCGCCGTCGTCTCGGGCTTCCTGCTGTCGCTGGCAGCGCCGCCGATGATCCTGTTCCTGCTCTCGCTGAGTCACGTCTGATCCACCGGGCAAGGCTTGCTCCCGGGCTGCCTTAACAGGGACACTCTTGTCCTCCTTCGCAGCCGCTTGAATGTCCATGCCCTCTCAGCCTCACAAAGCTTCCCGCCTCAAGCGCGTCACCCTGGCCGATATCGCCGCCCGACTGGGCGTCACCAAGGTCACGGTGTCGCGCGCGCTCAATCAGCCCGAGAAGGTCTCCGCCGCGATGCGCGAGCGGGTAACCGAATGCGCCCGCGAGCTGGGTTACATGCCCAATCGTCAGGCCGGCAGCCTCGCCAGCGGTCACTCGCGACTGATCGCGCTGCTGATTCCGTCGCTCTCCAACGCCGTGTTCTCGGAGCTGCATCGCGGCCTGGAAGCCCCGCTGGCCGCCGCGGGCTATCAGCTGCTGATCGGCCATACCGGCTATTCGATGCAGGAAGAGGAGCGCCTGATCGAGACCTGGCTCTCCTTCGGCATCGACGGGCTGGTGCTGTGCGGCAGTCGCCATAGCCCTCGTACCCGCGAGATGATCGCGCGCTCGGGCTGTGCGGTGGTGGAGTGCATGGAGAAACGCGAGACGCCGCTCGACATGGCGGTGGGACTGGACCAGCACGCCGCTGGCCGCGCGATGACCGAGGCCATGATCGCCCTGGGCCATCGCCATATCGGTTTTCTCGGTGCGCGCATGGACCGCCGCGTCGAACAGCGCCTGGGCGGCTGGCGTGCGGCGATGGAGGCCGCCGGCCTGTCGCAGCAGGCGCTGTTGACCACCGATGCCCCCTCCAGCGTGCGCATGGGCGGCAAGCTGCTCGACGAGATGCTGACCCGCTGGCCCGAGACCCAGGCCGTGTTCTGCTGCAATGACGACCTGGCGGCCGGCGGGCTGTTCGAGTGTCAGCGCCGCGGCCTGTCGGTGCCCGACCAGCTGGCGCTGGCCGGCTTCAACGGCCTGGAGATGACCCGCGGCACCTGGCCGCCGCTGGCCAGCGTGGTCACGCCACGCCGCGAGATCGGCGAGCGCGCCGCCACCCTGCTGCTGGCGCGCTTGAACGGTGATCTCGACGCCACGCCCCACGGCCTGTGGGAAGACCTGGGCTTCAGTCTGCAGACAGGCGGCAGTCTGGCACCGTGATACTTTGTCCACGTAATACGTGGCGGCAGCCTAGCGCCGTGAGACGTCTGGCGAGCGACTAGCGCTCTGGCGCGTCGACGATCTGCTGACAGACACTCTCGACCAGCGCCTGCGGTGTGGCGCTGATGTCGAGGGTGTGGATGCGCCCTTCATCGTCGCCGGGCACCTCGAGCGTCGCCAGCTGGTTGTCGAGCATGTCAGCGCCCTTGAAGAAATGATCGGTCCGCGCCTCGAGGCGTTCCAGCAGCAGCTCGCGCGTGCCTTCGAGGAAGACGAAGCCCAGCGCGGGGTCCCCGCCACGCAGTTGATCCCGATAACGGCGCTTCAAGGACGAGCAGGCCAGTACCAGACTGCGCCCGTCGCGACGCGCCTCCTCGATCAGCTCGGCCAGACGGGCCAACCAGCCGTGGCGATCGTCGTCATCCAGCGGGATGCCGCGCGCCATCTTGGCCACGTTGGCCTCACCGTGATAATCGTCGCCATCGATGAACTGCGCGCCCAGGCACGCCGCCAGCTGCTGCCCGACATGCGACTTGCCACAGCCCGACACCCCCATGACCACCAGACGCACGCCACCCTGAGCGGCCAGAGCCTCTGACCTGGTCGGTATCGACGCGACCGCTGATGCTCCTTCTGCCTGCTGCTGCATGAAAACCCTCTCCCCCTGAATGAAAACGATGGCCCACCAGCGTACCCGATGTTGCCGATCAATCCCTTGTCCGGCGCCTCGGGACGACTGTCGCGCACTGAGCGACTGCCCGTTGGCGGACAGTCAGCTGCCGGACGCGACAGACTTTTGTCCCTCATGCACCTTTCGGATCATTGCGTAAGCGTTAATGTTACCGGTAACTTTCATCCTGCACGACCCACGACGCCTCACACAATACGCCTTTGGGCAATGGCCGATGATCACGCCGTTGCCAGCCGCAAGAGTTCGCCATCATGTCCCCAGATAGCACCCTCGTCCTTGCCGCCCTCGGCGGCATTCTGCTGCTGCTTTACCTCGTCATGCGCCTGCGCCTGCATGCCTTCGTTGCCCTGCTGGTGGTGAGTCTGGGGGTCGGACTGGCTACCGGCATGCAGCCCGACGCCATCATCGACTCCGTCACCAACGGCATGGGCAACACCCTGGGCTTCGTTGCCACCGTGGTCGGTCTCGGCGCGATGTTCGGCAAGATGCTGGAAGTGTCCGGCGGTGTCGATCGCATGGCCAACACCCTGCTGGGACGCTTCGGCACCTCACGCTCGCAATGGGCGCTGGCACTGACCGGCTTTCTGGTCGCGATTCCGGTGTTCCTGGATGTCGCCTTCATCATTCTGGTGCCGCTGGTCTATGCGCTGGCACGCCGCAGCGGCCGCTCACTGCTCTATTACGGAATTCCGCTGCTCGCCGGTCTTGCCGTGACGCACTCCTTCATTCCGCCGACCCCGGGGCCGATCGCGGTCGCCAAGCTGATCGGTGCCGATCTCGGCTACGTCATCCTGTTCGGGGCGCTGTGCGGTCTGCCGGCGATGATCGTCGCGGGGCCGATCTTCGGTCGCTTCATCGCGGCGCGCATCGACGCCAGGATCCCGGATTACATGGAAAATACCGGCAGCGTGATGAGCGATGAAGAGGTCAATCAGCGCGCCCCGGGCTTCGGTCTGATCCTGTCCATCGTGCTGCTGCCGCTGGCGCTGATCGTGCTCAACACCGTCTCGGGCTTCTTGTTCGGTGACGACAGCCCGCTGGTCGGCTGGCTGGGCTTCCTCGGCCACCCGTTCGTGGCACTGAGTCTGGCCACCCTGATGGCCTTCACCCTGCTGGGCACACGCCGTGGCATGACGCGCGAACAGGTGATGGAAGTCGCCACCAAGGCACTCGAACCCGCCGGCATCATCATCCTGGTCACCGGCGCGGGCGGCATCTTCAAGCAGATGCTGATCGATTCCGGGGTCGGTGACGTGCTCGGCAACCTGATGGCCGACAGCAACCTGCCGCCGATCCTGCTCGCCTTCCTGATCGCCACCGCCGTGCGTGTCATCCAGGGCTCGGCCACCGTGGCGATGATCACCGCCGCCGGCCTGATGGCCCCGGTGATCGATACGCTGGCGCTGTCCGGCCCGGTGCTGGGGCTGGTGGTGATCGCCATCGCCAGTGGCGCCACCGTGCTCAGTCACGTCAATGACTCCGGCTTCTGGCTGGTCAGCCGCTACTTCGGCCTCACCGAGAAGGAAACACTCAAGAGCTGGACGGTGATGGAGACCCTGATCGGCGTGATCGGCGTCTGCATGGCGCTGCTGATCGGCCTGTTCATCTAGTTTATCCAGTTCAACTAGTTCAACTATTTCAACTATTTCAACTACTGAATCTGGCCTGCCCGCGCGGTTCAGCCAGGCTGACAGGAGGGTTCATCCCGTCAGCAGGCGCCGCCCGCCAGGCGCACGCGTGAAAAGCTGCCACTTCGTGTGGCAGCTTTTTTTGTGGGGCGCCAATCACGCAATGGCAGATTGCGTCTGTTGCACGCTATTTCCCATTTTGGCATTGCGCCTGAATGGCATCATGCGATCATCCACCCATTCGTCTGCCTTTCATGGCCATGATCCACCGCCCGCTCTGACCGACGCCAAAGCGACTGGCCAGAAGACGGCTGCGCATCAGGCCAGTCACTTTTCGTTCGGAGTCCGCATGGACCATAGCCCTGAGACGCCAGCGTCGTCTTCCGCGTCGCCCGCCCCTGCCGGCCGCCCCGCACCCTCCTCGCGGCGCCTGATCTGGATGCGCCTGCTGGCGCTGATCATTCTCGCGCTGGCGATCGCGCTGGCCGCCTGGTGGATGAATCATCGCCCCGGTGCGCCGAAGCGTGCTCCCAGCGAGGCGCCTGCGCCCACGGTCGAGGTAGTGACGGTCAGCCATGCCGCCAACGCCCCGACGCTTGAGGGCTTCGGTCGCGTGATCGCCGATCGTCAGACCACGGTCTCCACGCGCGTCAGCGGTCAGCTGGCCCCCTTCCCCGAAGGCATCGAGGCCGGCCGCGAGGTTCGCAAGAACCAGCTGCTGGCCAGTCTCGATCAACTGGATTATCAGCTGGCACTGCGTCAGGCCGAGGCGGATCTCGCCACGGCAGAGGCCAGTCTCGCCTCTGAAAAGGGCGAGCAGATCCGCGCCGCCTCGGAATACAAGACCTTCGGTCGCAACCTGCCGGCGGCCCAGAAAGCGCTGGTCCTGCGCGAGCCTCAGCTCAAGTCGGCCCAGGCCGCCGTGGAAAGCGCTCGCGCCAGCCGCGATCAGGCCAAGCTCAATCTGGCCCGCACCGAGATTCGCGCCCCCTACGACGGTCTGATCAGCGAGCGTCTGGTCGGCGAAGGCAGCGACCTCAACGCCTTCACCGACCTGTTGACGCTGGTGGCCACCGACCGCTTCTGGGTGCGCCTCAATCTGCCGCAGGCCGACATGGAATGGCTCTCGACCCACGCCCGTGATGGCCAGGGCACGCCGGTACTGCTCTCGAGCAAGGCCTGGCCGGATGGCCAGCATCGCCGTGGCGAAGTGTGGAGCGTGCTGCCGTCGCTGGAAGACAACGGCCTGCTGACCCAGGTGATGGTGGCGGTGGAAGACCCGCTGGCGCTCAATGTCTCCGAGGAGGCGCGCGCCAGCACCCCGGCGCTGCGCATCGGCGATGTGGTCGAGGCGACCCTGACACCCCAGCGCACCGCCTCGCTGATCGAACTGCCGATCAGTGCGCTGCGCAGCGGCCAGCAGGTCTGGGTGCTGACGGAGGACGGGCATCTCGAGAAGCGCTCGGTAGGCGTGCGCCATCTCGGCAATGACACCCTGCTGGTCGCCGACGGTCTGGTGGACGGCGAGCGCGTCATCACCAGCTCCCTGAGCAGCGTCGAAGCCGGCATGGCCCTGCGCGCGCGCGGCGATGCGGCGACGCCGACCGCCAAGACAACTGATGCCGAGACGGCTGACGACAAGACGACGGCTGGCGACAGGAGCACCACGGTTGCCGACAAGAACGCCACGACCACCGGAAGTGACTCATGACGGCACAGTCGCGCCTCAAGGGCCCCATCCGCTGGATGCACGATCACGGCGTCGCCGCCAACCTGTTGATGCTGTGTCTGATTCTCGGCGGCCTGCTGATGTCCAGTCAGATCAAGAAGGAGGTCTTCCCCTCCTTCGAGCTCGAGATCATCAACGTCAGCGTCAGCTATTCCGGTGCCACGCCGGATGAAGTCTCCGAGAGCCTGTTGCAGGCGATGGAGTCCGCGGTACAGGACGTGGAGGGCATCGAGGAGATCACCGCCACCGCCGAGGAAGGCCTCGGCTCGCTGTCCATCGAGCTGCAGGACGGCGTCGAGACCATGCGCGCCTATCAGGACATCCAGCAGGCCATCGACAGCATCACCACCCTGCCCGATGAATCCGACCCGCCCGTCTACTCGCTGGCGGGCCGCTCGCGCAGCGTGATGGAGCTCAAGCTGCATGGCCAGACCGATGACCAGACCCTGCGCAATGTCGCCGAGCGTCTGCGCCTGAGCCTGCTGGACAGCGACGACATCACCAAGGTGGAGCTGACCGGCATCCGTGACCGCGAGGTGCATGTCGCGCTGGAAGAAGGCGCGCTGCGTCGCTATGGTCTCTCGCATCAGGATATCGCCGGCCTGATCGGCAATCAGGCGCTCAACCTGGCCGGGGGCAGTCTCGATACCCAGCAGGGCGAATACCTGGTGCGCTATGAGGCGCGTCGCGACGGTGCCGCCGAGTTCGCGCAGCTGCCGGTGATCTCCAGCCAGGAAGGCAATGTCGTGCGTCTGGGCGATATCGCCACCGTCACCGACGGCTTCGCTGACAGTGACAAGGAAGTGCTCTACGACGGCGAACCGGCGATCGGTCTCGACATCTATCAGGTCGGCTCCCAGACGCCCAACGAGCTGTCCGCCGCGACCATGGCGATGCTGCCGCAATTGACCGCCAGCCTGCCGCGCGGACTGACGCTGAGCGTCGAGGACGATGACTCGCTGGTCTATCAGGACCGTCTGGAGCTGCTGCTCAAGAATGCCTGGATGGGGCTGGTACTGGTGCTGGTGCTGCTGGGGCTGTTCCTCGAGGCGCGTCTCGCCTTCTGGGTCACGCTGGGCATTCCCACCGCCTTCCTCGGCGCGATGCTGTTCCTGCCGCTGGTCGGCGTGTCCATCAACATGATCTCGATGTTCGCCTTCATCATCGCGCTGGGCATCGTGGTCGATGACGCCATCATCGTCGGCGAGAACATCCACTCGCACCGCGAGCGCGGCGCCAGCATGCGCGAAGCCGCCATTCTCGGCGCGCGCGAGATCGCGGTGCCGCTGGCGTTCTCGATCCTGTCCAACATCGTGGCCTTCATTCCGCTGCTGTTCCTGCCCGGCTTCCTCGGGCTGGTATTCGGCATCATCCCGCTGGTGGTGATCAGCATCTTCGCGCTGAGCTGGATCGAGGCGATCTTCATCCTGCCCGCGCACCTGGGTCACACCAGCGAGAAGCCGATCCGCTGGCTGGCACCGCTGGACCGCGTGCGCCATGGCGTCCAGCACGGTCTCGAGCGCTTCACGCGTCGCCGCTTCCAGCCCTTCCTCGAAGGGTGTCTGAACTATCGTGGCCTGACCGCCATCTGCGGCCTGGCGCTGCTGGTGCTGGCGATGGCCTGGATGGCCAGTGGCCGCCTCGGCTTCTCGCTGATGCCGCGTGTCGAGTCCAACCGTGCCGGTGTCACCGCCAACCTGCCGGTGGGCAGCCCGATCAGTCAGGACCGCGAAGTGCGCACCCTGCTGCTGGACGCGCTGGAGCGGGTCCGTGAGCGCGACGACGCCCCCGCGATCTATTCCACCAGCGCCGAGATCGAAGGCAACTCGCTGAGCATCATCGCCAATCTGGACACCACGGTGGAAGACAACTGGTCGCCCTCGCAGCTGATCACGGCCTGGCGTGAGGAAGCCGGCACCATCGCCAATACCGAGTCGCTGCTGTTCGAATCCGATATCGGCGGGCCGGGGCGCGGCGCGGGCCTCACCATCCGCCTCTCCTCGTCTGACAGTGGCGCGCTGATGGCTGCCGCCGAGTCGCTGGCGACGTCGCTTGAGGATTACAGCTCGCTGTCCGACATCGACAGCGGCCTGGATGACGGCAAGCGCGAGCTCTATCTGCAGCTCAATGCCTACGGTCGCTCGCTGGGACTGGATGGCGCCACCCTGGCCAACCAGCTGCGTGGCCCGCTGTCCGGCGCGACCGCCCTCAAGCAGCAGCAGGGTCGCAATGAGGTCGAGGTCAAGGTGCTGCTGCCCGAAGACCAGCGCGCGAGCCTCGCCCAGCTGGAGAACTTCGGCGTGCAGACCGGCAACGGCGTCAGCGTGCCCCTGGGGCTGGTGGCCGACATCGAGCAGGGACGCGCCGCGTCCAGCATTCTGCGCATCGACGGGCGCCGCGTGATCGAGGTCACCGCCAACGTCACCCCGTCCGACGCGGTCAGTCAGGTGATCACCAGTCTGGAAAGCGATGTCTACCCTCAGCTGAAGAGCCAGTATCCGAGCCTGAGCATCGGCTATGGCGGGCGTCAGGAAGAGACCGCCGACAACCTGGGGTCACTGCAGGTGTCGTTGCTGCTGACACTGGCGGCACTCTATCTGCTGCTGGCGTTGCCGTTCAGGAGCTATCTGCAGCCGCTGCTGGTGATGACGGCGATTCCCTTCGGCCTGATCGGCGCGGTCATCGGCCATCAGCTGATGGGCTATGGCCTGTCGGTGATCAGCCTGATGGGCATGCTGGCGCTGTCGGGCATCGTCATCAACGACGCCCTGGTGCTGATCGACTACGCCAACCGCCAGCGTCTGGCCGGCGCCACCGCGCGTGAGGCGATCATCATGGCGGCCACGCGGCGTCTGCGTCCCATCCTGCTGACGACGCTGACCACCTTCTTCGGCCTGGCGCCGATGATCTTCGAGACCTCGCGTCAGGCGCGCTTCATGATCCCGATGGCGGTCTCCATCGGCTTCGGCATCCTGTTCGCGACGGTGATCCTGCTGATTCTGGTGCCCTCGCTCTATCTGTTGCTGGAAGACCTGCAGCACAATCTGCGCCGCCTGCTGGGGCTGCCGCCCCGCACCCCGCGTCATGAGGAGCAGCCATCATGATGCCCGCCGTCACCGCCTGGCGCTCACGGCTGTCCGTGCGGCTGTTCGTGATCCTGCTGCTGACCAATGTCGTGATCGGCGGCAGCATCTACATGTTCATCTCCCACAGCATGGACAGAGGGTTCGCGGAGTATCTGGAGCAGACCCAGCAGGAGCGCATCGAGCTGATCTCGTCCGACCTGGTCAGCGCCTACGCCGCGGAAGGCAACTGGGACTGGATGAAGAGCCGGCGTAACTGGGGGCGCATCGTGCATTCCCAGGCGCCGCCAGACAGATTCGAGATACCGCCGGGCGCCAACATAAATCGCCCCCAGGACTACATGCTGCGCGATACCCGTGGCCAGCGCCTCAATGGGCCGCCGCGCCCCATCCCCGGCATGCGGTTCAAGGACCTCAAGCTGAACGGCGAGAAGATCGGCGAGCTGGGCTACCTGCCGGTGAGTGAATTCCTGCGCCGCGGCAAGGACCAGTATCTGGAGCGTCAATCGCGCAATCTGGCGACCATCATCCTGTCCTCCACCTTCGCCTCGCTGCTGGCGGCGGCCGGCATCGCCTGGTGGCTGGGCCATCGGGTGCGTGACCTCGCCAGTGGTGCCAGCCGTCTGTCGAGCGGCGACTATGCCACCCGCCTGCCGGTGCGCGGGCGGGATGAGCTGTCGCGGCTGGCCGGCGACTTCAATGCGCTGGCGCAGACGCTGGAGACCAACCGCGATTCGCGCCAGCGCTGGGTGAGTGATATCTCCCATGAGCTGCGCACGCCGCTGGCGGTGCTCAAGGGCGAGATCGAGGCCATGCAGGACGGTATCCGCCCGATGAGCCAGGACAGCCTCGGCTCGCTGGAGCAGGAGGTGGATGCCCTCAACCGCCTGGTGTCGGATCTGCGCCTGCTGGCCCAGAGCGATGCCGGCACCCTGGAAGCCTGGCGCGAGCCGCTGGAGCTGGATGCCCAGCTCAGCGATAGCCTGGACGACCTGCGTGGCTGGCTGGAAGACAGCGGCATCCAGCTGGAGACCGACATCCAGCTGCCGCTGCGCGTTCAGGGCGACATGCAGCGCCTGCATCAGCTGTGGAGCAACCTGGCCAGCAACACCCGCGCCTACACCGACTCGCCCGGCAAGTTGAGGGTCAGCCTGCTACGCGAGGCCGCCACACCCGGGGATGGCACCGGCCACCCCGGCTGGGCGGTCGTGCGCTGGGAAGACTCGAGCCCCGGCGTGCCAGAGGCCGAGCTTGCCCACCTCACCGAGCGCCTGTATCGGGTCGAGAACTCGCGCAACCGCTCCAGCGGGGGGTCAGGGCTGGGCCTGTCGATCGCCAGCGCGCTGGTCAGTGCGCATGATGGCCAGCTGGTACCGGGCCAGTCATCGCTGGGCGGACTGCGATGGGACATTCGCCTGCCGCTGTTGTCTACTTGAAACAGTCATTTTCATCTGCAAGGACTCTTGACCATGAGCGACGTTCACGCCGACACCACTGACGCCCGGGCCGAGACCCAGAAACCGCTGATTCTGGTGGTGGAAGACGAGCCCAAGATCGCAAGCCTGCTGTGCGATTATCTGGACGGCAGCGGGTATCGCACCCGGCATGTCGACGACGGCAACGCCGTCATCGCGGCGGTCAATGACGAGACGCCCGCCCTGGTATTGCTGGACCTCATGCTGCCGGGCACCGACGGCCTGACCCTGTGCCGCCAGCTGCGGGCCGAGGACAACCTGCTGCCCATCGTGATGCTGACCGCGCGGGTCGAGGAAGTGGACCGCCTGCTGGGGCTGGAGCTGGGCGCCGATGACTACATCTGCAAACCCTTCAGTCCGCGTGAGGTGGTGGCGCGCATCAAGGCCGTGCTGCGTCGCAGCCAGGCGCTTGATCAGACCCTCTCGCAGACCTCTGACAAGGGCCAGCTGGTGCTCAATGAGGAAGGTTGGCAGGCACTGGCCGATGGCAGTGACCTGGGCCTGACCGCGGTCGAGTTCCAGCTGCTCAAAGTGATGATGCAGTCGCCGGGGCGCATCTTCTCCCGCGACCAGCTGATGGACCACATGTACCGCGACCACCGCATCGTCTCCGAGCGCACGGTGGACTCCCACGTCAAGAAGCTGCGCCGCAAGATCGCCAATGTCTGGCCGGAGCGCGACGTGATTCGCTCCATCTATGGGGTCGGCTACAAGTTCGAGCCTGACGTGCTGGACTGATATCTCGCCTCGCGCAGGCCCTGAAACCTTTCAGAAACATGACAACCGCCGTCTGTGACCACAGACGGCGGTTGCGTTTTTGTTGCACCCACGGTGCGAACTTGCTGTCCAACTGCGACGGATACTGTCATCACTGCCTAAGCGAGAGCCATTTACTGCTGCTCAAGCGCGGGTCTACGCCACAAGTGAGGTATTCGTCATGTCCCACAGTCCTGCCAGTCGTGCTCTTTCCCGCACTCGCCTGATCGGTGCCGGCGTACTGAGCGTCATGCTGATGGCATCACCGCTGAGCGTGACCAGTGCCAGCGCCGCCGATGTCTCGCTGAACGTGCTGCTGGATGGCATCAGCCTGAACGCCAGCCAGCGTGCCACCCTCGACAAGCAATATCGCCACTATCGCCAGCAACGTCAGGCCGCAGAGAGCCATCACGACGCCAAGGCGCTTGCCAAGGCGCGCAAGGCCTACCTGGCCGATGTCGATCGCGTCCTGAATCGCCATCAGACCCAGCGCTTCCACCAGCAGTTCGACCGCCACTATCCGGCGAATGCCCAGGCGAACGCCAAGGCGGCGAAGAAGCGCCACCACGGTGGCTGATGGCAACCGCGTCTGAGTGCCCCGGGTTGAAACCTGGCGTCATCACCTTGATCAAGGACTCAGTCCCTACAGAATTCAGACCACAAGATCACGCTGCAGAAAAGACACAGCAAGCCGTTGCATGTTCCGCCCAGGCGCGTTGCACGCAACCCCATGAAACGTTGCACAGTGCCGGCACATTCACTGCTGATAATGCTCTTATCGCTTGATTCCGGCCCTTTATCTAGACACTCGGAGTACGCCATGAACCGCATTTCTCGCAAGCTCATCGTTTCCGGTCTGCTGACCGCCCTGGCACTGCCGATGACCGCCGTGGCCTCAAGCAACGACAAGCACCATGACGGCGCCGACCGCAAGGAAGGCCTCGACAAGATTCTCGCCAGCTGGCATCTCAGCGATGAACAGCAGCAACAGCTCGACGCACTCAAGCAACAGCAGATGGAAAGCCGCAAGCAGCTCAAGGAGCAGAAATTCGACTCCCGCGAAGCGCGCCACGACGCCATCCAGGCACAACGTGAAGAACACAAGGCCGCCCTGGCAGAGATTCTCGACGAGAATCAGGTCAAGGTGCTCGAAGCCTACTGGGCTGCCGGCAAGCCGATGCACGGCAAGCACATGGGCAAGCATGACGACAAACGTCACGGCGAAGGCAAGCATGCCGACGAACGTGGTGGCGAGCGCGGCGGCAAGCACATGGCCGGCGAACGCGGCGGCAAGCACATGGCCGACAACGGCAAGCAGCGCATGCAGCTGATGGGCGCCCTGTTCGACAGCTGGGACCTGGATGACGACCAGCGCAGCGCGCTCAAGGACTCCTTCAAGTCCATGCGTGACGACATGGAGTCACTCAAGAAGACCGACTTCGACTCGCGTGAAGCGCGCAAGGCCGCCTTCGAGGAACTGCGCAAGACCCAGCACGATCGTCTGGCCAAGGTGCTGGATGACGACCAGGTCAAGGTGCTGGACCTGATGCACCAGCGTGACAAGCGCGGTCCGAAGATGGCCGACCGTCAGCAGCAGGAAGGCATGAAGGCGCTGCTGGCCAGCTGGAACCTGAGCGATGACCAGATGCAGGCGCTCAAGGAAGTCCGCAAGGAAATGCGCGACGAGATGCATGACAGCATGAAAGAGATGCACGACGACATGCGCGATGCCATGCAGGACGCCGACACCAAGCAGGAGCGTGTCGCCGCCCGCCAGGAAATGCGCAAGGAAATGAAGGAGCAGCGCCTGGAGCTGCGTGAGGAAGGCCGCGAGAAGCTCGCCGATGTGCTGTCCGCCGAGCAGCTCGATGCGCTGGAAGCCTTCATGGCCAATGGCATGCGCCATCACGCTGGCAAGCATCATGGTGGCATGAAGGGTGACATGAAGGGCGGCGACATGAAGCGCGGCCCGATGCATGACGCCGACCAGTCTGAAGATGCCTGAGTCAGGCCATCACCTTGGCAACTGAAAGCCGGCTGATCGATAATCCGGCGAGGTAAGAATCAGCCGGTCGCGCCCCGGACGATCGGCCCCCGGACACAGCCATTCAGCAGCCCCGCTGACGTCAATTTCGCCGCCCCGGCCACGATTCTGTGGTCGGGGCGGCGTCGTTGTGTCCTTTTACCGACAGCGATGTTTCCGAGCACGACACCGCGCCTGCGAGGCTCTGCCATCGGGCCTCGCGGCGACGTGATCGCGACACGAGGATAAGCGGAAGCGACAGTTGCACTGCCTTTTTCCCCAAAGGGGGGTTATATTTTTATTGAACAATCAATTAAAATAATTCTGCAAGGCTTTGAGCATTACACGGCGTGATGATGTGAGTCGCGTTTTCCTGACTGCTGAGCTCCCCTCCGCTGCCGATCTCGACCGGCGGCAGCAAGACGGGATGCCTGCAACCGTCACAGGAAAGCGGACCCGGCAGATGCCGACGAGACTGACGCCTGCCATCCCGGCAACTTCAAGGGAGCAAGCGATGGCGACCGCCACGGACTCGCGAGCAGACACCGGAGTGACCCGCCCCTTCGCGAGAAGGCGGGTGACGTCCAGGGACGCCGAGTAGACGTTCGAAGTGATGAGAGCAGCACGATGAAGGCCAGGCGTTCCCCAGCGCTCGACCCGCCATCGTTCTTCTGCGGCCAATCTGGCCTGCAGGAAAGGGGCCGCACCACGGTGCGCACCCGGCGTCTCTCATGAATTGCCCATCGGCATTTCTTGCTTGCTGCCCAGCGATGCCCCTGCAATCGCGTCGTCACGGCAGTCGACACTGCCGCTGCTGCAAGTTCCGCCCCGCGCGTGAGCTGAGCACGGCCCGTGCCGTTCGTGTCCGTCTTTTCCTGCACGCCACCCGCAAATTCTGCGGCTGACGGGCAGCTAAGCACCACGCACGAGTGAAACTTCCCCTGATAAGGAGTTGCTCATGCAGAAACCTGCTTCCGCCGAGAACGCCACGCCGTCCTCGAGTCGTATCAACCCGACGGTCTTCTACGGATCGATCATCGGTATCCTCGCCTTCCTGGCCTTCGCGATGCTGTTCACCGAACAGGCCGACGCCTGGATCGGCAGCGCCCTGGGCTGGACCATCGACACCTTCGGCTGGTTCTACATGCTGGCCATCGTCGCCTATCTGGTCTTCGGGGTGCTGATCGCCTGCTCGCGCTTCGGGCGCATTCGTCTCGGGCCGGATGATTCACGCCCGGAATTCTCGCTGCTGTCCTGGTCGGCGATGCTGTTCGCGGCCGGTATCGGCATCGACATCCTGTTCTACTGCATCGCCGAACCGCTGTCCCACTACGTGGCGCCGGTGACCGGTGACCCGCAGACCCAGGCGGCGATCCGCAACGCCATGGTGGAAACCTTCTTCCATTGGGGCCTCTCCGGCTGGGGCATCTATGTGCTCGCCGGCATGTCGCTGGCCTACTTCAGCTACCGCCACCGCCTGCCACTGGCGATCCGCTCGGCCTTCTACCCGCTGCTCGGCAACCGCATCAATGGCCCGATCGGCAACGCCGTGGACATCTTCGCGATCATCTCCACCGTGTTCGGCATCGCCACCTCGCTGGGCATCGGCGTCATCCAGCTCAACTACGGCCTCAAGTTCATGCTCGGCGTGCCCGAGAACCTCGCCGTCCAGGCCGCGCTGATCATCGGCGTGATGGTACTGGCGACCATCTCCGTGATCACCGGTGTCGAGAAAGGCATCCGCCTGCTGTCCGAGTTCAACATGCTGCTGGCCACCGCGCTGCTGATCTTCGTGCTCGCCGTCAGCGACACCTCGCAGCTGCTCAACGCCCTGGTGCTCAATGTCGGTGACTACATCACCCAGTTCACCGCCAAGAGCTTCGATACCTACGCCTACACCCCGGGTACCGATGAGTGGATGAGCGGCTGGACGCTGTTCTTCTGGGGCTGGTGGATCGCCTGGACCCCGTTCGTCGGCCTGTTCCTGGCGCGTATCTCGCGCGGTCGTACCATCCGTCAGTTCGTGTTCGGCGCGCTGCTGATTCCGCTGAGCTTCATGATGGTGTGGATGAGCGTATTCGGTAATTCCGCCATCGACATGGTCGCCAATCAGGACGTCGCCACACTGGCCACCGAAGCCCTGAACGCACCGCAGAACACCATCTACACCTTCCTGGAGCAGCTGCCCTACTCCACCATCACCACCGCCGTGGTGGCGATTCTGGGTATCGTGTTCTTCGTGACCTCCGCCGATTCCGGCGCCCTGGTACTGGCCAACTTCACCTCCATCCTCAAGGACGTGAACCACGATGCGCCGATCTGGCTGCGCATATTCTGGTCCGCCATCATCGGCCTGCTGACGCTGGCACTGTTGATGGTCGGGGGGCTGAGCGCGCTGCAGAGCGCCGTGGTGATCACCGCCGTGCCCTTCTCCATCGTGCTGATCTTCATGATGATCGGCATGTACAAGGCGTTGATGATCGAGGACCGCAAGGAGAACGTGCGTCAGGACAACAGCTGCGTCTACGAAGGTGTCGACTGGCATGAGCGTCTGGACCACGTGCTCGACTTCGCCCAGAGCGGCAGTTCCGAGGCGACTCTCAAGCGCTCCATCCGCCCGGCCCTCAACCAGCTGGCCGAGGAGCTCAATCGTCGCGGTCAGGTCTCGAGCGTCACCGAAGAGACGCTGGAAGATGAGCCGCTGCCCCGCGTGACGCTGGAAGTCGAGTTCGAGGACGCCTCCAACTTCGTCTACCAGGTGCGTGCGGTGCGCCAGCAGACGCCGAGCTTCATCGACGCCAATGACGACTTCTACCTGCGTCTGGAAGTGCACCTCTCCGAGGGTGGCAGCGGTCAGGAGCTCAACGGCCTGTCGCGGGCCCAGGTGCTCGACGAAGTCGTCACCGCCTACCAGCAGCACCTGGCCTTCGTGCGCCACGATACGGTCAATGAAGCCCCGGCGATGCCTGGCGTGATCGGCAAGTCCGAACTGGACTGATCGAAGCTGGACTGAGCGCCTGCGCTCGGCCTGCAATGCAAAAGCCCCCGCCGGGAGACCGGCGGGGGCTTTTTGCGTCTTGCCTTGTGCGTTTGCGGCTTGCGTCCTTACCTGACTGCCAGCGGCTCAGGTCGCGGCTGCGGTCTCGACCTGCTGGGCGCCCTTCTTGATCAGCGCATAGCCGATGCCCGTCACCAGGGTGCCGGCGACGATGGCGCCCAGGTACATCAGCGGCACGTTGATGGCGTTGGGAATCAGCAGCACGAACAGCCCGCCGTGCGGCGCCAGCAGCTTGGCCCCTATCAGCATCGACAGTGCACCGGTGACGGCACCACCGACCATGCAGGCCGGAATCACGCGCAGCGGGTCCTTGGCGGCGAACGGAATCGCACCCTCGGAGATGAAGCACAGGCCGAGAATGAAGCTGGCCTTGCCCGCCTCACGCTCCGGCTCGGCGAACTTGGCACGCGCGATGAAGCTGGCCAGCCCCATGCCCAGCGCCGGCACCATGCCAGCCGCCATGATGGCCGCCATCGGCGCATAGGTCTCGCTGGCCAGCAGGCCGACACCGAAGGCGTAGGCGGCCTTGTTGACCGGGCCACCGAGGTCGAAGCACATCATCGCGCCGAGCAGAATGCCCAGCAGCACGGCATTGGCCGAGCCCATCGATTCGAGGAATTCGGTCAGCGTCGCCATCAGCCCCGCTACCGGCGTGCCGACCACGTAGATCATCACCAGACCGGTGACCATGCTCGCCACCAGCGGGATGATCAGGATCGGCTTGAGCGATTCGATCGACTGCGGCAGCTTGACGAAACGGCTCAGCCCCAGCGCGCTGTAGCCCGCAAGGAAGCCGGCGATGATGCCGCCGAGGAAGCCGGCGTCCAGGGTAGCGGCCAGCCAGCCACCGATCATGCCCGGCGTGATGCCCGGGCGGTCGGCGATGGAGTAGGCGATATAGCCCGCCAACACCGGAATCATCAGCTTGAAGGCCGAGCCACCGCCGATCTGCATCAGCGCCGCCGCCAGGGTGCCTTCTTCCTCGAAGGCCTTGATGCCGAACACGAAGGACAGCGCGATCATCAGGCCGCCCGCCACCACCATCGGTAGCATGAAGGACACGCCGGTCAGCAGGTGCTTGTAGGGGCCGCGCTTCTCGCCCTTCTGCTGACTGCCCTGACCGCCCGCGGCGGTGGCGGATTCCATCTCGGCGCCTTCCAGTGCCTGCTCGATGGTATCGCGCGGCTTCTTGAGCGCGGTGCCGGTGGAGGTCCGCCAGACCCGCTTGCCGGCGAAGCGCGTCGGGTCGACCTCGATATCACAGGCCAGAATCACCACCTCGGCCGCGGCGATCTCCTGCTCGGTCAGCGCATCCTGCGCGCCCACCGAGCCCTGGGTCTCGACCCGCGTCGGGTAACCCAGCGCTCGCCCTGCCTCGCTCAGGGCCTCGGCGGCCATGAAGGTATGCGCCACGCCGGTCGGGCAGGCGGTGACCGCGACGATGGACGGCTTGTGCGCCACCTCTCCACCAGCTGCGCTTGCTGCGCCGCTGGCCGTCGTGCTGACAGTCGCAGCCACGTCGGCGATGTCCTTGGCTTCCAGCACGCGGGCGCGGGCCTCGGCATTGGCCAGGAAGGCGGCGGGGTCCGGCAGCGCCTCTTCGATGGGCGCGACATGCACGCGCTTGCCGACGAAACGCTCGAGGCCGGCGCTGGTCATCGGCGACGCCGCGACGATCACCAGTTCGGCGGCGGCGAGCTGGGCATCGCTCAACACGAGTTCACGCTCGAATTGCGAGCGCATGTCGATGAGGGGCTCCCAGTCGCGACGACGGGCGGCCTGCTCCAGGCGGCGCGCCGCCAGGAAGCTGGTCGCCATGCCGCTCGGGCAGGCGGTAACGATGATGACATTCATGGGCGTGGCTCTCCGGCTGTCGCGACCTCGGCACTGGCCAATGTCTCGATGCTGGTGTGTTGTTGGAGGGTTTCAAGCTCCGGGGCGGCGGGATTGCCCGGCCCCGGGTGGGTCACGGCCTCGGCGGAAAGCGCCGTGGCATGACGCAGAATTTGTTCACGCATGGCCGCCGTGGGTGTCGGATGGCAGAGCACCCCATGCAGCATGGCGGCCAGCAGGGTATCACCGGCACACACGGTACTGACCACTCGCATGCGCGGCGGGCGTGCCCGCAGTGTCTCGGCGCCGGGGCTTGCCCACAGCACGCCTTCCGGGCCGGCAGAGATCAGCGCCTGCTCGATACCGTGCTCGACCAGACTCGCCAGCGCACGCTGACGGGCGGCGTCGCTCTCCAGCGGCTCGCCCGCCCACAGCGCCAGTTCCTGCTCATTGGGCTTCACGCCGCTGGGCGGCACCGCCAGACCGGCTTCGAGTGCCGTGCCGCTGGTGTCCAGCCAGCAGGCAATGCGGCGGGCACGCACCCGCTGCACCAGGCTCGCCAGCTGCTCGCTGCTGACACCCGGCGGCAGGCTGCCGGCGATGACGACGGCACAGCGCTCCGGGCTGCCCTCGGCCTGCTGGCGATCGATCCACTCATCGATGCGCCCCTCAAGCCGCGTGAAGGCGGCCTCATCGACCTGCATGCCCGCGCCGTTGATATCGGTGACACGGCCACTGGCCTCCCCGAGCTTGACGTTGATGCGGGTCGCGCCCGCGACGCGTTCGAAGGCATCACTCAGCCCCCACTCGGCGAAGGCGGCCTCGAAATCGGCCTGGTTGTCGGCGCCCAGAAAGCCGCTCAGCGTCACCGGATGGCCCAGCGTCGCCAGCACCCGCGCGACATTGATGCCCTTGCCCGCCGCCTCGAGATGGTGGCTGCGCGCCCGGTTGACCTTGCCCGGCACCAGGTTGTCGAGGCCGATGGTCATGTCCAGCGCCGGGTTGAGCGTCACGCACAATACCGGGCAGTCGGCGGCCTGACGCGTCGTGTTGTCACTCATCACACTGACTCCCGCGGGCTGTGTCCATTACTGTCCGCATCACTGGCCGCATGACTGGCCGCAGCGCCTGAGGTGACCTCGGCAACCGAAGGCTCGCCCTGCTCGAGCAGCGCTTCCAGAGCACTGCGCACGTCTTCCGAGGTCGGCTGGGCCAACGCGACCCGCGCCTGCTCACGTGCCGTGGCCAGGTCCAGCTCGCGCACCCGCGCCTTGACCAGCGGAATCTGGCGGCTGGACACCGACAGCTCATCCACGCCCAGCCCGACCAGTACGCCGACGGCCTGGTCATCACTGGCCAGCTCACCGCAGACGCCGACCCAGGCACCGTGGGCGTGGGCGGCACTGACGGTCATCTCGATCAGGCGCAACACCGCCGGATGCAGGCCATCGGCCTGAGCCGAGAGCGTCGCATGGCCACGGTCGATCGCCAGGGTGTACTGGGTCAGGTCATTGGTGCCCACCGAGAAGAAGTCGACTTCCGGCGCGATGCTGGCAGCAGTCAGCGCCGCCGAGGGGATCTCGATCATCACGCCGACCTGCACGTCGCGCACCGGCGGCTGGCCATGTTCGGCCGCGTAGGCGGCGTCCAGCTCGGCACGCACGCGATCGACGATGGCACGCGCGCCACGCAGCTCGGCCAGGTCCTTGACCATCGGGAACATCAGGCGAATCGGCCGCGCACCGGCGGCCGTCAGCAGCGCCCGCACCTGGGTCTCGAGCACTTCCGGGCGCGTCAGGGCGAGGCGAATGCCGCGCAGGCCGAGGAAGGGGTTGTCCTCACGCGGCAGCGGCCAGTACGGCAGCGGCTTGTCGCCGCCGACATCCAGCGTGCGTGCCACCAGCGGCCGCCCCTCGAGCGCATCCAGCGCCTCACCGTACTGGGCGGTCTGGGTGGCGAGGTCCGGCGCCTGCGGGTGCGCCATGAACACGAATTCGGTACGCAGCAGGCCGACACCCTCGGCACCACGCTCGACGGCGTCGCCGGCATGGGCGGTGTTGCCCAGATTGGCGACCACCTCGACATGATGGCCATCCAGGGTCGTGGCGGGCGCCATGCGCGACTCCCAGGCGGCGGCCTGGCGCTGCTCATGCCCGGCGATCGCCTCTTCGGCACGCGCGCGGCGACTGGCCGAGGGCATCACGCTGACGCGGCCTCGTTCACCATCGACGATCAGCTCGCTGCCATCGGCGATCGCCAGCACGCTCGGGCCAGCCCCGACCACCGCCGGAATGCCCAGCGAACGCGCCAGAATCGCGCTGTGCGAGGTCGCCCCGCCCAGCGCCGTGACCAGACCCCGCACGCGAGTGGTATCCAGGCGTGCCACATCCGACGGGCCGATGTCCTCGGTCACCAGCACATGCGGTGTCTCGGGGGCACTGGGCAGCGGCGTATCGGTCAGCACGCCGAGCACCCGCCGCCCGACATCGCGCAGGTCGGCGGCGCGTTCGGCCAGCAGGCGATCGGCGAGGTTTTCCTGGGCGCTGGCGGCGCTGTCGATGGCCGACCACCACGCCGCTTCGGCGCTGTGGCCTTCATCGAGGCTTTCGCGCGCCGCGGCAAACAGCTCCGGATCGCCGAGCATCTCCTCGTGCATCGAGAGAATCTCGGCCATCTCGGCGCCTTCGGCGCGATTGACCAGCGCCAGCAACTGCTCGCGCGCGGTCTGGATACTGGCCACCAGGCGCTCAGCTTCACGATCGGCGCCGGCATCGCTGCGCGTCTCGTAGACGAAGCGCGGCAGGCGCATCACCCAGCACGGCGCGATGGCCATGCCCGGCGAGGCGGCTACCGCAGGCACCACGCTATCGGCGGCGGGAGCGGCCTGCAGGGTGTCGCGGGTGGCTTGCTGTTCGCTGGCCTCCAGCGGCGTGGCGGCGTCGGCGCGCCAATCGGCCAGCGGCTCCACCGCCTCGCCGAGACCGGCCTGCACCGCGCTCACCATCATGCTCAGTGCCGCCTGATTGGCCGCCGAGTCATCCCCGGAGGCGCTGAAAATCAACGTCTGGCCGCGGCGTGCGCCCAGCCCCAACACCTTGGTCAGACTGGCGGCACTGACCACACCGCTGTCATCGCCTTCCAGTCGCAACGCCGGAATGACGCCATGCTGCTCACCGGCTTCGCGCGCCGCCTGTACCAGCTGCTTGGCCGGACGCGCATGCAGGCCGTGGGCATTGAGCAACACGACCTGAGCCAGCTGCGCCGTGGCGGACTCCCCCGACAGCCGCGCCAGCAGGGCGCTGGCCGACAGGCCCGGCAGGCTTTCGCCCGCGCCCTCTTCCAACAGCGTCAGCAGGCGCTCCAGCAACGGCTGATGCTGGCCCTGCTGGGCATCGACTGCCAGACAGGCCAGCGCAGTGATGCGTCCGTGGCGCGTCTCCAGCGCCTTCTCCGGCGTGACGATGGCCAGCGCCGAGCGGGTGACATCCTGCTGCGACTGCGCCAGCCACACGCCCTGCCCCAGCGCTACCGGTTGGGCAGCGAGCATGGCCGAGATGAAACCATCGCTGACACAACCGGCCTGACGCAGGCGCGCGGCCCCCGCCAGTACCAGCTCGTCACGATCGCGCGCGGGGAAACCGCACAGCAGCGTCTCGGCATCCAGCCGCGGCGGCACCACCTCGCGGCCCAGCTCGCTCAGCACTTCCTCGGCGGTGGTCGCCGAGGCCAGGCGCTCACTGACACCGTCGCGATCCAGCACACGCGTCAGCGCGCGCAGGATATCGAGATGCTCATCGGACTGTGCCGCGATGGTCACCAGCAGGAAGACGCGATTGCCGTCGTGCCACTCCACGCCCTGCGGAAACTGCAGGACACGCACCCCGGTGGCCAGCACGGCCTCGCGGCTGTCCGGCGTACCGTGGGGGATCGCGATCCCCTGCCCCAGGTAGGTGGAAGACTGGGCTTCACGCGCCAGCAGGCCCTCACGGTAGTCGGGCGTGGCGCGCCCACCGGCGACCAGGGCATCGGCGGCCTGTTGCAAGGCATCGCGCCAGTCGCTGGCATGGGCGGCGAGAAGGATGTCCTCGCGATCAAGACTGAGCATGGCTGGCTCCTTGAGGCTCCCTTCTGATGAGGAGCCTGGATGTTGGCGGTGCGCTGCAAACGTGTCTTTCAGCTGCCGCGACACGTCACTTGGCGAGTTCCGACAGGGTAGCGGCGTCATGGTGTGATGACGAGCGTGCTGAATCGTGTCACCTCAATAGGGCTCATGCTGGCCGTTTTCTTGCGCCCGATCAAGCGAACACAAACCGAAAACGTGCTTCTGGTGACTAGACATTGGGTGTAGAGCCGCCTGTGGCGCGGGCTCGAGAGGTGTCGAGCGAGGCGTGCCCGGCGCAGAGAGGATTTGCACCCGAGCCCACAAGTGCGCATCATTCCTCGCACATGGAGCACGCAGATCCCGTTCCCCCTTTCCAGCAAGGACAGTGGCATGACCCTGGCAGAAATCGCGCGTCTTGCAGGCGTTTCACGCACCACCGCCAGTTATGTGGTCAATGGGCAGGCACAGGCACGACGTATCAGCCCCCAGACGGTCGAGCGCGTCATGGCGGTGGTACAACGTCATCACTATCGGATCGATGCCCAGGCAGCCGCGCTGCGGCGTGGCGAAAGCCGCACGCTGGGCTTCATGCTGCCGGATCTGGAGAACGCCAGTTATGCCCGCCTGGCCAAGTTGCTGGAGCGCGGGGCGCGTGAGCGCGACTATCAGCTGTTCATCGTCTGCTCCGACGATGAGCCGGAAACCGAGCGCGAGCTGGCGCGCATGCTCAAGGCGCGGCGGGTCGATGCGCTGATCACCGCCAGCTGCCTGTCTCCCGATGACCCCTTCTACCGCGAACTGGCGCTGGATGGCTTCCCGGTCATCGGTGTCGACCGCGCGCTGGATACGCGCCACTTCGCCAGCGTGGTCAGCAACAATGAAGATGCCGCCCGCCAGCTGACCGAAGCCGTGCTGGAACACGCGCCGCAGCGACTGCTGTGGCTGGATGCCTTGCCGGAGATCGATATCACGCGGGCGCGTGCCAGCGGCATGCAGGCGGCGCTGGCGCACTATCAGCAGCGCACCGGCAGCAGCGAGCTTGAGGCCACCACCCTGCATGCCGCGCGTTACGAGCGCGAGGCGGGCGCGGCGGCGCTGACCGAGCATCTCCGCCATTCACCGCTGCCGGACGCCATCGTCACTGCCTCCTACACCCTGATGGATGGCGTGCTCGATGTGCTGTTCGCCGAGGGGCCGCCGGCCAATCCGCCCAAGGCGATGGCCAGCTTCGGCGACGACCGCCTGCTCGACTTCCTGCCGCTGCCGATCCATTCACTGCCCCAGCGTCACCAGCAGATCGCCGATGCGACGCTGACGCTGGCGCTGCAGGGCATTCAGGGCCAGACCACGCCCGGCGTGACGCTGGTGGAACGCGAACTGCGCCGCCGCCAGCACTGAGGTGATGCCTGAGGTGATGTATCTGGCCGAAGGCGGCTTTGCTGGCGCCAAACTGAGCTGGCGCCAAACTGTGCTAGCGCCAGGCTTGACCGGCATCGTGGGCGATGCGGTGATCACGAATTTCGGCCAGCAGCGCCGCCACCGCGGCCTCGATGCGGGTGCGCGGCGTGTCGGATGCCAGCAGCAGCTCCAGCTGCAGGGCGGCATCACGCAGCAGGTCGTGATCCAGGGTAGCGGCGCTGCCCTTGAGCAGATGGGCTTCATGCTGCAGCTGCTTCAGATCCATATGGTCCACCGCCCGCGACAGGCGCTGGGACTGCTGCTCTAGCTGCTCCTCGAAGGCCGCCTCGAGGGCCGCGATGCTGTCGGCATCCAGCTCATCCCGCAGCGCAGGCGTCACGGCCTGTGCAAGCTCCGCCGCTGACCCGACAGATGTCCACGACTCCCCTGTGTTCATGCTCGTGTGTCCCCCTTCTGCCCCTTCCCGTTCGCCCTGGCCCTCGCCTTCGCTCTCGCCTTTGCCCTCAGGCTCACGCCGCTCGATGGGGCCAGCCGCCGACGGCTCACTGACCTTGTCAGCTTCAGTCTCAGTTTCAGCTTCAGCCTCGCCCTCAGTGGCACGCGCCTGGGCCTCATGGATCATGCGACGCCGCGCAGCGGGGGAATCGAGTGATGCCACCAGTGACGCCGCACGCGCGAGTGCCTCACCGGTTTCCGGCGGTGCCTCGAAGTGGGGCGGTCGCTCAGTGGTAGGGGAATAGTTGATCGGATCGAAGGGCTGGGTGCTGGCGAGGGCATTGACGCGCCATTCGCCGAGGTCCTGGCTGCCCGACTGCCAGCGCGCCAGCATGCTGGCGAGCTGCTGACGCCGGATCGGCTTGGACAGGAAGTCGTTCATGCCCGCCGAGAGGCAGCGCGCACGCTCCCCCGCCGCCACATTGGCCGTCATCGCGACGATAAGGCTCGGCGCACGCCTGTCACTGTGCTCCATGGCGCGCCAACGCCGCGCCACCGCAAAGCCATCCAGTCCCGGCATGCGCAGGTCGAGCAGCACCAGCACCGTATCGCGCTGGCGCGCATACCACGCCAGCGCCGCCTCGCCACTGTCGACCGTCGTCACCGTGTAGCCCAGGCCACTGAGCATGGAGTGGGCCACTTCGCGATTGATGTGATTGTCATCGACCACCAGGACATGCTCGCCACGGCTGAGCGGCAGAGGCGCGGAGGTGAAGGCCGGTCGCTTGAGCGCCGCGGCGCGTGGCAGCGGCAGCTCGAACCAGAAGCAGGCGCCCTTGCCCGGGCGTTGCTTGAGGCCCAATCGCCCGCCCATCAGCTCGACCAGCCGCCGCGAGATCGAAAGCCCGAGTCCGGTACCGCCGAAGCGACGCGCAGTGGAGGCATCGCCCTGGGTAAAGGGCTCGAACAGCTGGGCGGCCTGTTCTTCACTGACCCCGATGCCGGTGTCATCGACCTCGAAGCGCACGCGCCCCGCCGGCAATGCCTCGACCAGCAGACAGACACGCCCCTGCTCGGTGAACTTGAAGGCATTGGAGAGCAGATTGAGCAGCACCTGACGCAGACGCACCGAATCGCCCATGACCTGCTCGGGCAGCTGGGGGGAGCGGCGGTCATCAAAGACGATGCGCGTGCTGTCCATCTGCGGCAGCAGCAGGTCGATCACGCCATCGATGGCCGTGTGCAGTTCGAAGGGGCGTCGTTCGACGCTGAGCTTGCCGGCCTCGATCTTGGAGAAGTCGAGGACATCATCCACCAGCCCCATCAGCACTTCGCCGCTATCGCGCAGGCTGCTGGCATAGCGGTGCGCACTGCTCTGCAGCGGTTCGGCCAGCAACAGCTCGCTCATGCCGATCACGCCATTGAGCGGGGTGCGAATCTCGTGGCTCATGGTGGCCAGAAACTCGGACTTGGCGCGACTGGCCTGTTCGGCCCGCGCCGCCTCGTGCTTGAGGGCCGACGACATCGCCAGCATCTGCAGGCGGGCCTGCTCACGCCCGCGGGCCTGCAGCCAGACCTGACGGCAGACCATCAAGGTGGCCAGCAGCATCAGCGCCAGCAGCAGCAACATCAGCTGCACCAGGCTGTCGCGGCTCTGACGCTCGTGGGCCAGCTCCTCGGCCAGGCGTGCGCGTACCCGCAACAACAGCGTCTGGGTGGTATCGCCCAGCGCATCGCTCAGCTGCTGGAACTCCGCCGCCTCGCGACCCTCGGGCCCCAGCACCTGGGAGCGCTGTGCAGCGTCATCTACTGAAGCGTCGTCAGCCTGGGCGCCCTGCACCGGGCCCGTGCCCTCGAACACCGGGCCATGCCGCCAATTTTCCAGCCGCAGATCGAGATACTCGATCTGGCTCATCAACTCATCGGCCAGCAGCGGCACGGCCGGCAGGGTCATCAGGTGGCGCTGGAAATCCCCCCGCCGGAAGATATAGGTGCGGCTGTAGAGCAGCTCGTAATTCTGCAGCACCTCATTCCAGATGCTGGCACGATCGGCTGGCCCGGCGACGCGATAGCGCGCTATCGAGGAGGAAAGGCTGACCGCCTCACGATCCAGCTTGTAGATCGACCAGACGGCGTCGTCGCGGGTGCGGTCTTCCAGACTGACCTGGTTGTGCAGGATGGTGCCGCCGATGCCGATGGAGGCCAGCAGACACAGGATGCTGATCGCCATGCCCAGCCACAGCGGCCAGCGCGCGGGGGAATTGCCGCTTCCGCCCACACCCGACGCGGCAATGCCCTGATCAGCGAAGGACTGATCAGCAGCGGTGCCTGAATGCGGGGATCTTTCATCCGGCGACTGATTCACTGCATGACTCCATGTCATCTTGCGCCTGAGGGGGCAGGCACCAGCCCTCGCTCACTCCAGCGTCAGCCCGGTGACCTGCCAGACACTGCGAAAGCGTACCTGCTCATTGAGCAATTCCGGATGAGCATCGAAGGGATACAGCACGAACAAGGGCCCGAGATCCCGCACCGGCATGCGCTCGCCGTCGCGTCGCGTGGCCAGCAGGACATCGAAGTCCTCGATGTCACTGAGGGGAATCTCGGCCACGAAGTCATTCAGTGCCCGCACCTTGAGCCCCCTGGCATCTTCAGACACCCGCGCCACCAGCTCGCGCAGCAGCGGGCCGGAGAAGCTGACACGTCCCTGGGTCCAGGGGGTGTGGGTGGCCACCACGCGCGACGGCATGGCCTCGAGCATCGCCAGATCGAAACGCGCCCGTGGTGCCTGCAGGGAACCGGCATTGCCACAGCTGACAGCGCCCTCGACCGTCAACACCACCGGCCCGCTGGGCGCAGGCAGGCAGTCATTGGCCGCCAGCACGTGGCGCTCGCCTGTCGCCAGCGGCGCCTCGGCGGCCAGGGCCGCAGGGCTGAAGAGACTCGCTGACAGGGTTGCGATCAGGCTCGTTGCCAGGGCGACCTTGCGCCAGATGGAGCTGCGCGAGCCGTGCCCGCGGTTGACTGGCCTGGACAGCGGACTCACGAGGCGCTTCGCCGATGGATCATTCATGCCGGTTTCCCATGCTATTGTGCGAACGCCATGTGCATTCAAGGGCCCAACTTTACGCTAGCTCGCGCATGCTTTGCGAGCCTGCGAACCTCGCGCCACGACGAGTTGTCACACTCAACGCACGGAGCCACTCATACGCCCAGGCCCAGGCCCAAGCCCACGCCTGCGCCCATGGCTGGCGTTCGTCGCCTGTTCCGCTATCGCTTGATAAGCGTCAGCTGATGATAGTCAGCTGACCGCTATCCGTCTCCACCTGCCATCGAGCCTGCTTCATGTCTGCCACTTCGTCCGCTTCGCTGCCTGCCAACGGCTCTCCCACACCGACTGCTGCCCTGCCCCGCGTGCTGGCAGGCCCGATATTGCGCCGTGTCACCGCCGAGGGCGTAATGCTGTGGCTGGTGACCTCTCGCCCACAGCAGGCGCGGGTGTGGCTGCTGCCGGAGCAGGATGCAACGCCTCCCACGCGAGGTGAGGATGGCCTGCCGACGACATCAAGCTGTCGGCTGACGGAGCATCTGGCGATGCCACTGGGGGAGCATGCCTGGCTGCTGTTGATCGAAGCGCATCCCGACACGCCCTTGCCCGCCGACTGCGCCATCGCCTACGAGCTGGGCCTGGCGGAGCCGTCATCGGCAACGGCAGCGTCAACGGCAACGGAAGCGGCAGCGTCATCGTCAGTTACGCCCGAATGGCAGGGCATCGCCGACTGGGCGCCACAGATCTGCTACCCCGGTGAAAGCCTGCCGCGCTTTCGACTGCCGTCACGCCTGACGCGTGTCGCGCATGGCAGCTGCCGCAAGCCGCATCACGGCTTGAGTGACGACGAGCAGCAGGCGCAGCAGAGTGCAGAAGACGCTGCGTCGACCGATCGCCTTGAGACGCCACCGCCCAAGGGCCCGGGTGGCGACGGACTGGTGGCGCTGGATCGCTGGTTGAGCGAGCGACGTGAGAGCGTCGCCGAGTGGCCGGAGGTGATGCTGTTCACCGGCGATCAGATCTACGCCGACGATGTCGCAGGGCCGATGCTGGGCGCGATCGATCAGCTGATCGCGGGGCTGGGGTTGCCGGAGGAGACGCTGATGGAGGCCGAGGTCTCCGACACTCGTGAGCTGCGCCAGCACCCCTCGCATCTCTACCACCGCCCGCAGCTGCTGCCGGACATGCCGGCCAACGAAGGTGTGGCCGCCAGTTTCTTCGGTGCCAAGCGCAAGCCCATCTTCACCTCCACCGGTGCTGACAACCACCTGATCGGCCTGTCGGAAGTCATCGCCATGTACCTGCTGGTGTGGTCTGACGTGCCGTGGGAGGCGCTGGGCATCACCCTGGAAGACCCCTCTGCGCTCGAGGGCCATGACGACGCCACCCGCGAGCGCCATGCCACCGAGGCCCGCCATCTGCGGCGCTTCTGTGGCGGACTCGGTCAGGTTCGTCGCCTGCTGGCCAATGTGCCCAGCCTGATGATCTTCGATGATCACGATGTCACCGATGACTGGAACCTCAGCGCCGCCTGGGAGGAAGCCGCCTATGGCCACCCCTTCTCGCGCCGCATCATCGGCAATGCGCTGACCGGCTATCTGCTGTGTCAGGCCGCCGGCAACGGGCCGGAGCCACTGGCGGAGCTGCTGGAGGAGACACGGGCGCTGTTCACTCATGCCCTGACTGGCACTGACACGGCCGCAGACGGCCATTTCGATGTCGAGCGTCAGGAGGCGTTGATCGCCCACCTGCATCGCTGCGAGAGCTGGGATTATCAGCTCGACACCACGCCGCCGCTGATCGTGGCCGATACGCGCACCCGCCGCTGGCGCAGCGAGCGCAAGCTCTCGCATCCCTCGGGGCTGATGGACTGGGAGGCGCTGAGCGAGCTTCAGCAACGCCTGGTCGGCCATCCGGCCGTGGTGCTGGTGTCCCCGGCGCCGATGTTCGGCGTCAAGCTGATCGAGAGCATCCAGAAGCTGTTCACGCTGGCCGGCAAGCCGTTGATGGTCGATGCCGAGAACTGGATGGCGCATCGCGGCGCGGCCAGCGTGATGCTCAACATCTTCCGCCACTCGCGCACGCCGCAGAACTTCGTGATCCTGTCCGGCGATGTGCACTACTCCTTCGCCTACGACGTGCGCCTCAAGCATCGCCGTTCGAGCCCGAGCATCTGGCAGATCACCAGCAGCGGCATCCGCAATCGCTTCCCGGTCGGCCTGCTGGATGTGCTCGACCGTCTCAATCGCTGGCTGTACGCCCCACGCTCGCCGCTCAATCTGCTGACACGCCGGCGCAACATGCGTGTCACGCCGCGCCGTCACGATGCGGCCAGTCAGGGCGAACGCCTGCTGAACGCCTGCGGCATCGGGCTGGTCGATCTGGACAGCGACGGCCGCCCCACCGCCATCCGCCAGCTGACCACCGACGGACAGGAGGTGCACTTTGTGCCCCGTCGCTGATGCCCACTGCCCGCCGCTGGCGCTGATCCATCATCCCGGCTATCGGATCGCGCTGCCCGAGAAGCATCCCTTCCCGATGGACAAGTTCAGCGTGCTCAAGCGCCTGCTCGACCGCCAGCTGGCCGACTGCGCCTCGGCCGTCGACTGGGTGACGCCCGAGCCCGCCGAGGAGGATGACCTGCTCAGCGTGCATACCCGCCGCTATGTGCATGAGTTCCTCACTGGCACCCTGAGCGCGCAGGCCCAGCGGCGCAGCGGTTTCGTGTGGAGCGAGGCACTGCGCGAGCGCAGCGTGCTGGCCGTGGGCGGCACCCTGACCACCGTACGCGAAGCACTCAAGCGCGGACTGGCCTGCAACACCGCGGGCGGCACCCATCATGCCCACCCGGAGGCCGCCAGCGGCTATTGTCTGCTCAACGACATCGGCGTGGCGGCGCATCAGGCGCTGGAAGACGGCGTGAAGCGCGTGCTGATCGTCGATCTCGATGTGCATCAGGGCGATGGCACGGCGTTGATCTTCGCCGACGAGCCGCGGGTCTTCACGCTGTCACTGCATGCCGAGAGCAACTTCCCGGCGCGCAAGCAGCAAAGTGATCTGGACGTGCCCTTGCCCAGGGGCATGGGCGACGCGGACTATCTGGCGGTGCTGGAGCGTACGCTTACAGAGGTGCTGACGCGGGTACGCCCGCAGCTGGTGATCTTCGATGCCGGTGTCGACCCGCATGCCGCAGACAGGCTCGGCCATCTCGAATTGAGCGACAGCGGCCTCTACCACCGCGAGCGGCATGTCATCCAGCGCTGTCGCGCGGCGGGCGCCGCCGTGGCCTGCGTGATCGGCGGTGGCTATGACCGCGATATCGAGGCGCTGGCATGGCGACACAGCCAGCTTCACCGTGCAGCGCTGGATGTCTGGCGCGAGGCGCATGGCCAACCTGCCCTGTTCGGGCCCCCGGGCTGAACTTGCCTACCGTCTTGCCAAGCGCCTCGCTTACCGTCTTGCCAAGCGCCCCCTGAACGAAAACGCCCGCCATCGAGGATGGCGGGCGTTTGGGTTCAGGCCTGTAGGCAAGATTCCAGCGACATCACTTGAAGGCGATGACTTCCACCTCGTCGCCGACACGCAAGCTAGGCTTGCGCGAGGGATCGAGCGCGACGAGGTTGTAGCCGAAGTGCACCTGGCCATCCGCGAAGCGGCGCACCCGTGCCAGCGTCTTGAGCGGCTCGCCGTCGCCACGCTTGTCGCCCGTCGCCGGGTCGACATTGACCATCGCACAGCGAGTGCAGGAGGACACCAGCGTGAAGCGTGCCTCACCGATGCGCACTTCCTGCCAGCCATCCTCGGCCCATGCCTCGGCGCCGCTGATCACCAGGTTGGGCCGGAACTGATCCATGCCATGGTCCGCACTCGGAGTCTGGGCGTTGAGCGCCGACAACGAAGCCTGATTGGCCAGCAACAGCGGAAAGCCGTCGGCGGCGCTGACGCGCTGCGCGATGATCTCGCGATAGCGCTCCGAGCGCTCGCCCAACCAGCTGAGCCTGACCGGCATGCCGACCTGCTCACTCAGCCAGGCATCGGCCTCAAAGCTCACGCTCAAGGCTGTGAACCGATCGGCCCACACCTGGATGTCGAGACGCTCGGCCTGGTCATCGGTGGCAAAGCTGACGCTGCCGCATTCGGGGCGGTCCAGATGCCACAGTCGCCACTGGCCGCTGGCGTCTTCGCGCAGGGCCAGTCGCTGCAGCTGGGGATGCGTACGCGCGGTGACGAACTTGCCTCGCGCCGCGACCACCACGAAGCGGCGGTCCTGCGTGAGACCTTCCTCGCCGAGCGTCGCTGTCTCAAGCGCCTCAGCGGCGCCGGACTTGAGGGGATAGCGCCACAGGTGGGTCAACTGCATGAGAGGTTTCCTTGCCAGAGTCCATCAATTCGGGAAGTCAGCGAACGGTGCGTGCGAGCAGTGTCAGCTTGCGGACGAAGCAGAGCCTGCGTCATTTGGCGCCTTGGCCTGTGCGGTATTTGTCTGTGTCGCATTCGGCTGGGCCGCACTCGGCTGGGCCGCACTCGGCTGGGCCGCATTCACCACAGGGATGTCGTCATCCATGGCGTCCAGGCTGATCACGTCGGGGCCCGAGAGCGCCACGCTGGAGATCAGCGCCTTGACGCCCAGCCCGACCTTGAGGCCCAGCTCCTGACACACCAGACGATCGACTCGCGCCCTCACCCGCTGGCCGGCGATGCCCAGCACCAGCTCGGCGCTGGCATGGCCGCGCTCGCTCTCGATCTCGTGGATCACGGCCGGCAAGGCATTGCGCAGGCTGGTGTGGGTCGGCGTCTCCAGCGCGATGCTGATGTCACGCGCCCGCAGCCGCAGTCGCACACGACGCCCCACCGGCATCGCCAGCCGCGCCAGCTTGAGGCTCAGCCCGGCGCCCAGCCCCAGACGCGTCAGCTGCCAGTCATCATCGTGCGACAGCACCTCGGCGGTCAGCAGCGAGCCCGCTTCGAAGCGGCCGGTCTGCGGTGCCAGGTCCAGCCGTGACAGCATGTCACCGATCTCGCCGCTGGCGGTGATGCGGCCGTTGTCCACCAGCGCCAGGCGGTCGGCGACCGCGAACAGCTCGCGGGTATCATGACTGACGAACAGGATCGGGATCTCGATCTCGCGCGCCAGCCGCGCAATGTAGTGCAGCAGCTCCTGCTTGCGAGCGCCGTCGAGGCCGGTCAGCGGCTCATCCAGCAACAGCATGCGCGGGCGTGACAGCAGGGCGCGGCCGATCGCGACACGCCGCGCCTCGCCACCGGACAGCTGGCCGGGCATGCGCGACAGCAGGTCCTCGATGCCCAGCAGCGTCACCATCTCATGCAGACGTGACTGGTTCTGTTGGCGCTGGGCGGGTGTCAGGGCGCGCGGCATGCCGTAGCGGAGATTGCCGCGCACGCTGTAGTGCGGAAACAGGCGCGGCTCCTGGAAGACGACCCCGAGCCTGCGACGATGCGCCGGCACGAAGATATCGTTCTCGCCGCCCGTCAGGCACTCGCCATCCAGGCGCAGATGGCCATGGTCGGGACGCTCGAGGCCTGCGATCAGGCGCAGGATGGTGGTCTTGCCGCTGCCGGAGCGCCCGAAGAGCGCCGTGACGCCGCGCGCCGGCACCTTGAGCGTGGCATCCAGCGTGAAGGCGCCCTGCTGACGATGGAGATGGAAATCAAGCATCACGCCCCTCCATGCGCAGTCGCGCGCGACGTGCCAGCCATTCGGAGGCCAGCAGCGACAGCATCGCGATGACGACGGCGATGGCGCACAGCCTGGCCGCGGCGCCTTCCTGGCCCGGGGTCTGGATCAGGGTATAGAGCGCCAACGGCAGCGTGCGGGTCTCGCCGGGGATATTGGCGGCGAAGGTGATGGTGGCACCGAACTCCGACAGCGCACGCGCGAAGGCCAGCATGCCACCGGTGAGAATGCCCGGCAGCGCCAGCGGCATGGTCACCGTGAACAGCACGCGCAGCGGGTTGGCCCCGAGGGTGCGAGCTGCGGCCTCCAGGCCCGGGTCGATGGCCTCCAGTGACAGGCGCATCGCGCGCACCATCAGCGGAAAGGCCATCACCGCCGCCGCCAGCGCCGCGCCCTGCCAGGTGAAGGGCAGCACGATATCGATCCTGGCCAGCCACTGGCCGATGGCGCCATTGCGCCCGAAGGTGACCAGCAACAGGTAACCGACCACCACGGGCGGCAACACCAGCGGCAGATGCAGCAGACCATCGACCAGCGCCTTGCCACGAAACTCACGTCGCGCCAGCCACCAGGCCGCCGCAAAACCGGGAATCAGGCTCAGGCCGACCGCGACGCAAGCTACCTTGAGGCTCAGGCTCAGGGCTTCCCATTCCAGCGCACTCAGCATGGATCTTCCTCAGACGAAGACAGGTTCTCGCACATGACGTGACGCCAGGAGCCGGCAGACAGCCCTGCCCGCCTTGATCACGCCGATGTGACAGCAGGCTCCCAGTGTAGCGGCCTCATCTTGTCGATGACATGCCAGCGTATGACGCAAGGCACCTCCGCAAGGCACCTCGACGCCGATCCAGCGGCTAGTCGGCCTCAGGCTGCGCAGCAGGAGCCTGATGGGCGAGCGTGCTGAAGCCGAAGCGATGGAAGATGGCGCCGGCCTCGTTGCTGGAAAGCCAGGCCGAGAAGGCCTCGGCCTGTGACGACGGCGCGTCACCGCCACGACTGATCAAGGCGGCAGGATAGTGGATGGGATCATGGCTGCTGTCCGGCAGCAGGCCGATCTGATGCACCCGATGGCTGATGGCAGCGTCGGTGGCATAGACGATCCCCAGCGGGGCCTCGCCATGCTCGACCAGCGCCAGCGCGGCGCGCACGTCCTCGGCGCTGGCCAGGCGCGAGCGCAGCGTCTGCCACTGCCCCAGCGCTTCCAGCGACTGGCGCGCATAGATGCCCGCAGGCACATGGTCGGGGTCGCCGACGGCCAGGCGAGTGTTGCTGCCGGTGGCGGCGAGACGCTCGGCCACATCGGTGACATCCTCGGCGTTGCTGACACTGGCATCCAGCTGGCTGGGGCCGGGCGCGACCAGCGCGAGACGGTTGCCCAGCAGGTCGTGACGGCCGGTGACGACGATGCCGGGCTGCTGCTCCAGCCAGTCCATCCAGCGCTCATTGGCCGACAGATACAGCTGCGCCGGAGCCCCATTGGCCAGCTGACGCGCCAGGGTCGAGGACGAGGCGTAGACCGGCATGATGTCCACGTCGGCGAGACGCTCGTAGCGCGCCTCGATGGCATCCAGCGCATCATGCAGCGAGGCGGCGGCCATGACACGAATCTGGGGGCGCTCGTCTGCCTGAACCGGCGCGGCCAGCAGTGCCAGCATCAACGGGGCCGCCAGGCTGGCGCCTCTCAACAGCGCTGATGAAGAAGATAGTGCTGATGAAGGAGTTGGCGCTGATGACGAAAGCCGTAGCGGAGAGGCAAGCAAGGCGGCCCGGGCGCGCAAGCGGGTAGCGAATGACATCTACAGGGTCCTTGAACAGTGAAACGCAGCGACGAGGCCTGCTGCGCATTGATCTCGCCATGATGCCGCGCTCGCTCGCCATGTGCATCTCATGTGGGCGCAATTGCCGCGCGGGGCGCGGAAACCGTCAACCCTGATTGTCGAACGCCAGCGGCATGAAGCTCGCTTGAGGCAATCTGGCTGCCTGTCAGCGCCCGTCTGCCGTCAGCCACGGGCTGGTCAGCGGAAGCCGCCGGCTGGCGGATATTTCGCCGCATCCGGCTACAGGCAAACGCGAATCACTCACATGTATGCCATTCGCTCGACCAGATCGGCTACAATGCTGGCCAAAATGGCAGGGAGACGCTGGCCCACACCCCAGCAACGACGCGATTCCTGCTTTCATGCTTTCTTTCACGCTATTTGCCGCTTCAACGGCAGACAACAGCGGCGGGTGCCACCAAGTCATGCCTCCAGTACTTGACGAATTTCAGGGCCTCAGTGCCTTCGATGCCATCATGCGCTACGGCAATCTGGGCGCAGGAGCCGAGCATCTCGGTATCTCCAAGTCCACGCTCAGCCGCCGGATCAGCCATCTCGAACACCAGCTCGGCCAGCCACTGCTGCATCGTCAGGCCAACCGCCTGATTCCCACCGAGGCCGGCACGCTGTTCTATCAGTACTGCCAGCAGATGCTGTCGCTGGGCGAGCGCTCGCAGATCGCGCTGGATGAACTGCGCGAGGAGATCAGCGGTGATATCACCGTCAGCGCGCACCCGCACTTCCTGCGTGGCTGGTTCAATCATGTGCTGACCGACTTCATCGAAGAGTATCCGGGCATTCGCCTGACCCTGACCGCCAACCATCTGCCGCCATCACGCGATGACGACCAGGTGATGCTGTGGCTGTGGGAAGGCCCGGCCAAGGACACCGGGCTGCGCGAGGAGATTCTGGGTCAGCAGCAGCAACATCTCTACGCTCACCCCAGCTATCTGCGCCAGCACGGCCATCCGCAGCACCCCAGCGAGCTGACCTCCCATGACTGGGTCAATCTGATCGACCGCCATCACCCCAATCTGGTGCTCAATCACCCCGAGGAAGGCGAGTATCGCCTGAGCCTGCCACCGTCACGCTTCACGGTCGACAACGTGGTGGTGCATGCCGACCATATCGCGCACGGCGCCGGTATCGGCCTGCTGCCGGACTACCACGTGCGCACCCGGGCGACGGCGCACCCGGGACAGTTCGAGGCCTGCCTGCCCGAGTGGAAGGGGCCGTCGATTCCGGTCAGCCTGCACTATCCCTTCGGGCACCCGCCGCGCAAGCTCGGCGCGCTGCTCGACCATATCCGCCGTCGTGTGCCGACGGACTGGACCCGCTGATCTGTCGGCCTGACAGCGCTGCAGGCCGACAGATCAACGGTTGCTTCAAACTTCTCAGCTCTACAATTTCACAGCTTCACGACTTCACAGCAGCACTGACTGCCCGTCAGGATTGCTGGCCGAACAGATGACGGCGCGCCTCCTCATCCATCGCCACATTGGCGGCCGGATTGATGTCATCGATACGCGTCATTGCCCGCTTGACGCCGTCACGCTCGGCGATGCGGGCGCGATAGGCGGCGACCGCCGGGAAGCGGGCCAGATCGATCTCCTGCTTCTCGGCCTTCAGCCACGGCCAGATGGCCATGTCGGCGATGCTCAACTCGTCCCCCGCCACGAAGTCACGCCCCGCAAGCTGGCGCTCCAGCACGCCGTAGAGGCGCTCGCCTTCCTTGTGATAGCGCTCGATGGCGTATTCCACCGGTTCTGGCGCGTAGTGCTTGAAGTGGTGCACCTGACCGAGCATCGGCCCCAGGCCGCCCATCTGCCAGTGCAACCACTGCAGCACATCATTACGCGCGCGCGTCTCGCGCGGCAGGAACTTGCCGCATTTGTCGGCCAGGTACTCCAGAATCGCGCCGGACTCGAACACCGAGATCGGCTCACCGCCATCAGCAGGCGCATGGTCGACGATCGCCGGCATGCGATTGTTGGGCGAGATGGCCAGAAACTCCGGCGCGAACTGCTCGCCCTTGCTGATGTTCACCGGAATGAGACGGTACTCGAGTCCGGCTTCCTCCAGAAAGATCGTGATCTTGTGGCCGTTGGGCGTGGTCCAGTAATACAGATCGATCATCATGGGCTCCTTGTCTGGAACAGCACGACATGGCCCGAACGCCCTTCAGCGTTCGGGCCATGAGAAAGGTCATCTCCGATGCGAGATTACTGCGCAATCTCGCTGGCACGTGGCGCCTTGCGCGCCATGCCGTCGTAGAGATCCATCATGCGCTCGCGCCACTGCACCAGCGGATCACTGGGGTCTTCCGTCTCGCCGAAGGGCGAGGTGTCAGAGACGATATGGGCCCAGATGAAGAAACCGAAGATCAGGTAATCTGCCGCCGCCGGGGCATCACCATCCATGAAAGGCTGATTGGCGAGTAGGCCACGCAGCGGCTTGAAGGCGCTGTCGAGAATGCCGCGCGCGATCTCGACGTTATGGAACTCCTCGAAGGACATGCCGAAGCGGGCTTCACGGGCGCTCTGGAAGTACTCGCGGTCACCCGGGTGAATGGCCTGCACCAGATCCAGCGCCACCAGGCGGAAGAAGCCGACGGCCATGACCTGCTCGGCATAGACCTTGACGAAATTCAGACGCGCCTGCGCCTGGGCATCACCGATCAGCGGGCCATTGCCGGCGTTCGGATAATGCGCGTCCAGATGCTTGAAGATGTCATAGCTGTCCATCGCCACGCCGTGCGCATCCTTGAGCACCGGCACCGTGGTGGAATCGCAGAAGTCGATCGGGCTCTTGTCGGTGAACAGCATCGGCACGAGTTCTGCCTCGATGCCCTTGTGCGCCAGGGCCAGACGTGCGCGCCAGCAGAACGGCGAGAAACGCAGGCGGTCATCACGGCCACGCAATTCATAGAGGACTGGGGTCATGCGGGTCTCCTGGGGTGTCATTGAGGTCTGGTGTCACTAAGGCCTGGGGTCATTGGGGCCTGGGGTCATTCAAGCTTGATATGAACGGCGTGACTTCGCTGCGCGCGTCCTGCCCCTGGCAATGTTTTGGACGTTGTGCCGCGCAAATGCAAGCAAAATGAGCATTCGTTCAATATCGCACCGAGCGCCATTCAGGGCGCCAGGGCTCGCCGGCCCTTGCAGTGACGCGAGGTTGGACCCATTGATGAGGGTTGCGTGACCAGGGCCGGACATTGACCAAAGGATATTGATGACACCCGGCCTCGACAGCGCGAATAATGGGGCCTATCACTTTCGCGCCAGCCACTTCCTGCCCTGATCCCCTCTTTCATTATTTCCAAGGAGTCTCGATGTCCGTCGAAGACCTGCACCTGAACCTGCGCAACCTGCAGGAATCGGACTACCCCCAGCTCAAGCGCCTGATGGACGGCATCTACGACGACATCGGTGGCGCCTGGCCTGAGCACACCATCAACCGTCTGATCGCCGAATTCCCCGATGGCCAGATCGTGATCGAGGATGGCGACAGGCTGGTCGGTGTCGCCCTGACGGCGCTGGTGGATTACGACGCCTTCTCCAACCCGCACAAGTACGACGACCTGATCGGTCAGCGCGAGATCATCCTCAACAAGGAGGATGGCGATGCGCTTTACGGTCTGGATGTGCTGATCGACGTCGACTACCGCGGCTATCGCCTCGGTCGCCGCCTGTACGAGGCGCGCAAGGACCTGTGCCGCTCGATGAATCTGCGCTCGATTCTGGCCGGTGGACGCATTCCCCAGTACCACGAATACGCCGCCGAGCTCTCGCCCTCCGAGTACATCGACAAGGTGGAGCGTCGCGAGATCCATGACCCCATCCTGTCGTTCCAGCTGGCCAACGGCTTCCTGGTCAAGCGCCTGCTGCGCCAGTACCTGCCGGAAGACGAGGATTCCCAGGGCTACGCCACGCTGCTGGAGTGGAGCAACATCCTGTTCGAGCCCGCCGAGCGCGTGCTGGAAAGCCGCAAGACGATGATTCGCGTCGGCGCCGTGCAATGGCAGATGCGCAAGTTCGACAGTGTCGAATCCGTGCTGCAACAGGTCGAGTACTACGTCGACGCCCTGTCGGATTACCAGAGTGACTTCGCCGTCTTCCCGGAGCTGTTCAACACGCCGTTGATCGGCCTTTTGGAAGACCAGAGTGACCCGGTGCGTTGCATCCGCTACCTCGCCGGCTTCACCGAGCGCTTCAAGCAGGAAATCTCGCGCATGGCGGTGGCCTACAACATCAACATCGTGGCCGGTTCCATGGTCGAGATCGGCGACGACAACGAGCTCTACAACGTCACCTACCTGTGTCACCGCGATGGCGAGATCGACCGTCAGGCCAAGCTGCACATCACGCCGCAGGAGCGCCGCGACTGGATCATCAAGGGCGGTGACGAGCTGGCCGTGTTCGAGACCGACGCCGGACGCATCGGCATGTTGATCTGCTACGACGTGGAGTTCCCGGAACTGTCGCGTCTGCTGGCCGATCAGGACATGGATATCCTGATGGTGCCGTTCTGGACCGACACCAAGAACAGCTACCTGCGCGTGCGCAACTGCGCCCAGGCGCGTGCCATCGAGAACGAATGCTACGTGGTGGTCTGCGGCAGCGTCGGCAACCTGCCGTCGATCGAGAGCCTCGACATCCAGTACGCCCAGTCAGCGGTGTTCTCGCCGTCGGACTTCTCCTTCCCGCATGACGCGGTGATGGCCGAGACCACGCCGAACACCGAGATGATCATGTTCTCGGATCTCGATCTGGAACGTCTCAAGGTGGTGCGCAGCGAAGGCTCGGTGACCAACCTGAAGGACCGCCGCAAGGACCTCTTCGAGCTGCGTCTGCGTGACTGGTCGTGGAAGTCCGGCAGCCGTCAGGACTGAGCCGATGACGCACTGGTGGCAACGGCTGTGGCAGCGCCCCGCTCGCCACGGCCGTGACAGCTCAGCTCCCGACGCCGGCACTGTCTCGGCCGCATCCCCCGCTGGCGAGACAGCGCAGAATGACGCGTGGCAGGCAGTCCGCGAGCGCCTGCCGATTCTCGATGGGCTCGACGCCGAGGCACTGGCGCGTCTTGAACGGCGCGCCCGCCATCAGCTGAGCGACTGGAGGCTGACCAGCGCCGAGCCGCTCGCACAGGTCGAGGCACTGGCACTGGCCGCTCAGGCGATGCTGCTGCTCAACGGCTGGGCGCATGCCGAACGCTGGCAGGACGCCGGCGCTCGCGTGCACGAGATCATGCTGCCGCTGCAGGCCATCCGCCGTGAGGTGGAAGAGATGGATGACGCCGGTGTGGTGCATGTCTTCGAGGACACCCGCGCCGGCGAGACCTGGTACCAAGGGCCGGTGGTGGTCACCCAACAGGACCTGGCCGCCAGCGGTGACTGGAGCGGCTTCAACGTGGTGATCCATGAATTCGCCCACAAGCTCGACATGGCCAACGCCACCGATGCCGATGGCTTTCCGCCCCTGCCGCGCCATATCAGCGCGGCGGAGTGGCACGCCACCTTCACTGCCGTGTGGGATGACCTGAGCGCGCGCCTGTCACGCGGTGAGCCGACGCCCATCGATGACTACGCCGCCAGCCACCCCGCCGAATGCTTCGCCGTCTGCTGCGAGTATTTCTTCAGCGCACCGGATGAGCTAAATGCGGCCTATCCGGCGCTGTATGCCCTGCTGGAACGCTTCTTCCAGCAGTCGCCATTGGCGCGCTGCCCGCCGCCTTCCGACTGACCGCGCCTGACAGACCTGACCACACGCCTGGCAGATCTGACCACACGCTTGGCAGACAAGCCGCCAGCAAGGCGAGGAAATCGCGATAGAGAAGAGATAGCGGTCGCTTACCGCGCCGGGCATCGCCTCAAGCTAACGGTATATCGTTCGAAGGCGCATCAGTAGACACGCCGACTCGCTCAGCAGAGGTCGCAAAAGCCACCTCTGCATCGCTCACTGTGGCTCCGCCAACAGATAATCCCAGACACGCTGTGCGGTGGGCCGCATCGGGCGCTGATTGGAGCGCACCAGCCAGAAGTTCTGCTCGGCGGGAATCGTCAGCGCGAAGACCTGCTCCAGCCCGCCATTGCCGGACGCCAGCCATTGCCGGAAATGGCCTTCATGCACCAGCGCCACCCCCATGCCGAGCCGCGCCATTTCCAGCGTCATCACCTGGGTATCACAGCTGATGGTGGAGGTCGTCTTCTCCAGCCCCAGTTGATCTGCCGCCACCAGCCAGCGCCGCCAGCCCACCGCAAAGCCTGCGGCATGCAGCAGCGTCATGCCGGCCAGGTCCGCCGCCGTGGTCAGCTGCGCGCTCAGCGCCGGACTCGCCACGACGGCCATTCTCTCCTGCCCTGCCCCCACCTGGATCGCCTCTACCTGCGGCCAGTCGCCCTGGCCGTAGCGCAGCTCGATATCCACCTGCTCGCCATCGAAGTCGCTCTGCCAGAAGGCACTGACCAGACGCAGCGCGATCTCGGGCTGATCACGATGGAAGTTCGCCAGCCGCGGCAACAGCCAGGCCTGCTGGCTCATCGGGGTCGCCCGCAGGCTGACCGGCGCGGCGCGCGAGGGGCCGAAGACTTCCAGCGTGCCTTCCTGAAGGCGCTGGAAGCCATCCTGCAGCGCTGGCAACCAGGCCTGACCGGCCGGCGTCAGATTGAGGCTGCGGGCGTGACGCACGAACAATGGCTGGCCAAGGCGGTCCTCCAGCTGGCGAATCCGCTGGCTAATGGCCGACTGGGTGACACTGAGCTCCTCGGCGGCACGCGTGAAGCTCATCAGGCGCGCAGCGGCTTCGAAGGCCTGCAACCAGGCCAGCGGCGGCAGGGGGCGCGGCAAGGCATCCGGCGTCGTGGGGGAAGGTTCGTGCATGGCTATCTCGCATCAGAGCATGAAGGTCAATCGGCACACATTAGCTCAGCTAAGTCATGGCCGTCATATTTCGCGTTGGCCAGCCGTGATGACGAGGGGGACAATGGCCTCATTCTCGGGTCACGGCTCAGCCATACGACCCAGCCACGCGACACGCGTCGGCTCACCTGCTACTGCACACACGACATAGGACGGCGCCCATGGAGACTCTCATCGCATCTGCCCCTGACACCCAAGGCACTGAAGCGTCACAGGCACGCCATCAGTGGGACATGAAGGAATACCTGCCCCATCACGAGGGCGCGCCGCTGGTGAAGGCAGACCACGACGAGACCCTGGCGTCACTGGCATGGGCCAGCGGTGAGCAGACCCGACTGCCGCTGATCTGGCTGCGCGACCACTGCGCCTGCGATCTCTGCCGTCATCCGCAGACCTTCGAGCGCACCTTCATGCTGATGGACGACGCGGCCCTGACGGTGCACCAGATGCGTGTCGAGCAGGGCAATCTCGTCGTCGTCTGGCAGGACGGCCACACCAGCCGCTTCGATGCCGGCTGGTTGCTGCAACGTCGTCCGAGTGATGCGCCGCCGGCCACGCCGGTCCCTGCAAGCCAGGCCTGGCAGCAGGGCCATGAGCCTCACGTCACCGCCTTTGCCGACTACATGGCCGGTGGACAGGCGCGCCTGGGCTGGCTGGAAGCGCTGTGCCGCGACGGCTTCGCGATTCTGGATGCCGGCCCGACGGCAGGCGGCGAGATCGACCAGGTGGCCGCGACCATCGGCCCGATCCGCGCGACCAACTTCGGTGGCCGTTTCGAGGTCTTCTCCAAGCAGGCGCCCAACAACGCCGCCTACACGCCGATCGCACTGGAACTGCACACCGACCTGCCCAACTGGCGTCAGCCGCCAGACATCCAGATGCTCTACTGCCTGGCCAATGAGGCCGAAGGCGGAGACTCCATCTTCGGAGACGGCATGGCGGTCGCCGAAGCCCTGCGCGAGCGGGACCCGCAGGCCTTCAGGCTGCTGGCCGAGACTCCGGTGGACTTCCGCTTTGCCGACGAGACCACCGACCTGGTGGTGCGCGAGCCGGTGATCCATCTGGATGCCAACGACAAGGTCATCGAGGTGCGCTTCAACAACTGGATCCGCGACAGCCTGCGCCTGCCGCTGGAACAGATGCAGGCCTGGTACAGCGCCTATCGCCAGTACTGGAGCATCCTGCGGGAACCGGCCTTCCGCCTGCATCTCAAGCTGGAAGCCGGCCAGATGGTGGCCTTCGACAACCGCCGCGTGATGCACGGACGCAAGTCCTTCGACCCGACGACCGGCCGCCGCCACCTGCAGGGCTGCTATGTGGATTACGACATGGTGGAATCCGCGCTGCGCGTCACGGCGCGCCAGCTGGCCGGTGCCAACCTCACTCAGTCGTGAGCACGAAAGCTCTCATGCCGCGGAGTACTTGAAATAGCGTTGAACCGCACGCAAAGGTTGCGGCGGTTCCTCCAGGGCATACCACGCAAGGCAGTGGCATCCTGAGAGTCTGGCAACTCAGGTATCGCCCCATGAATCCCATGACACTCTGCTTTGCGGATGACACCCTGGAACGACGTTATCGGCGTCGACAGATCGAGACCTCACACAAGCTCAGCCGGATCACCATCCCGCTGAGCTGTCTGCTGTTCGCGTCCTATGGGCTGATCGAGCTCAGTCTGCTGGAGCACTACGAGCCCTACCTGCTGCTGCGCACCAGCGTTCTGATCGGCGTGTTGGGCCTGTTCCTGCTGTCACGCCTCCCGCGTTTCCGACACCACGTCAACGGCATCCTGTGCCTGGCCTCGCTGGTGGCAGCGCTGGGGACGCTGGCGATGTTCCATGTGGGGGACGGTCACGCCGGAGAGCACCTGGTGGAGAGCCACGCCGCCGGACAGCATGAGGACGAGCATGGTGACTTCCCGGTCTACTTCGTCGCCCTGTTGCTGGTGGTCTTCTGGACCTACACCCTGCTGGGACTGCAGTTCATCTATGCCATGGCCTGCGGACTGCTGATATGGATGGGCTGCACCGTCAGCTGCGCGCTGATGCATCTTGGCTCCGATACACTAGTGGAGGTCAACGAAGTCTTCTTCATGATGGCCGTCAATATGCTGGCAGGCCTTAGCGCCTACTCGCGCGAGCGCCAGAGCCGGCAACTCTTCCTGCATGAATGCCATATCACCGGCGAGCGGGACGATCTGCGCGACCACGCGATGTGCGACTCGCTCACCGGGCTGCTCAACCGGCGCGCCCTGCTGGCACGCCTCGACCAGATACTCGACATCCAGACTCCCGGCACGGTGCAGGCCGCACTGTTCATCGACCTCGATGGCTTCAAGCCCGTCAATGACCGCCACGGCCATGCCATCGGCGATGAAGTGCTGCGCATCACCGGCGAGCGCCTGGGCAACACCCTGCGCGGCAACGATATCGTCGGCCGCCTGGGAGGCGATGAATTTCTGGTACTGATCAGCCGTGAAGGCAACGGCCGCAAGGGCCCGGAGCAGCTGGCGGAGCGTCTGATCGACGCCATCAGCCGTCCCATCACGCTGGAAGTGGATGGCGAGCCGCTGATCATCGCCGTCAGCGCCAGCATCGGCATCAGCCTGTTCCCCTTCTCGGGCGCCACGCCGGAAACGGTCATCGCGCGCGCCGACAGCGCCATGTACGAGGCCAAGCAACGCGGTCGGGGCGTCGTCGTCACCGGCAATCCGCTCCGCCTGGTACTGTGACGATCGACGCTCGGCGCCTCGAGTATGTCGCCGCGCCACCCTCCCTCTTGAGACAGCGGCAGACGCCCCAATGAGACAAGGATGCCGTTGCGTCCTTTTTCTCATGACCCGCATCACGCCAGAACGCCCCACGACTCATCAATGGGGCGTCCTGGCGCATGGAGCCTGCCAATGACACGCCTGCCGCATCTTGCCTTCTCTCTAATCGGTCTCGGTCTCCTCGGCGGCTGCGCCGGAGTCCCCTCCGGCACCCAGCCCGTCGAGGATTTCGAGCTCGAACGTTACTACGGCGAATGGCACGAGATCGCCCGCCTGCCCAACAGCTTCGAGGAGGGCCTGAGCTGCGTCAGCGCCGAATATTCGCCCCGCGAGGACGGCGGCGTGCGCGTCATCAATCGCGGCTACAACGCCGAGCAAGGGCAATGGAGCCAGGCCGAAGGTCGTGCCTACTTCACTCAGGGCAGCGAGACGGCGGCCCTCAAGGTCAGCTTCTTCGGCCCCTTCTATGGCGGTTACAACGTGCTGGCGCTGGATGACGACTATCAATGGTCGCTGGTGGCCGGCGCCGATCGCGACTACCTGTGGATACTGGCGCGTGAGCCGCAGCTGGATGACGACACCTATCAGGCGCTGGTCGAGCAGGCCGCCGAGCTCGGCTTCGCGACCGACGCGCTGATCAAGGTCGAACAGGGCGATGCCTGCCCCTCTCCTGATGACACTGAACGCTGACACCGATAGCTGACACCGAACCCGGTCCCAAGATCCAAGGCCTGACACCAAGGCCTGACACCAAGGTCTAAACCGGCGCGTGACGTTTATATGGTGCGGACAGCCGCTTTCATCCAACCGACCTCGCATCTTGTCACGCGCGCGTGGCTCGCCAATGGTGAGCTGACAATCTTCCGGGGTAGCGCCTCGTCGAGTACGCTGCCCTGATGCCAATCGTTTGATGCTGTCGCCCAGTGCCAGTGACGCCTCGCTGCACTGGGCAACTCAGTTCAGAGGGAGCCCGTGCCATGGATATCCAGCAGTTCTTCAGCGCCCTGTGGGATGACTACGTCGCCATGACGCCCCAGGCCCAAAAGATCCAGGATGCCTTCATCGCTGACGGCGAGACCATCGTCAACGACCACGTCGCCTTCCGCACCTTCGACCGCGGGCCGATCACCCTGAGCGCGCTGGAACCTCACCTGCTGGCGCTGGGCTATACCCGCTTCGCGCCCTATGATTTCCGCGAGAAGAAGCTGCGCGCCTTCGGCTATCTGCCGCCGTCACCCGACATGCCGCGTGTCTTCCTCTCCGAGCTGAAATGCCATGAGTTGTCCGAGCGCGCCCAGGCGATCATCGATGGCCTGGTCAGCCAGATCTCGCCGGATGCCGCCATCCAGCCCTCCGTGCTGTGGTCAGGCCGCCTGTGGAAAGCGCCCAGCTTCGAGCAGTATCAGCGCCTGATGGAAGAGAGCGAGTATGCGGCCTGGCTGTCGATCATCGGCCTGCGCGCCAACCACTTCACCATCAGCGTCAACGCGCTCAGCCATCACGACACTCTCGACAAGGTGCTGACGCGCGTCGAGTCGCTGGGCCTTGGCATCAATCCGGCCGGAGGGCGCATCAAGGGCTCGCCCGAGGTGCTGCTGGAGCAGGCCTCCACCCTCGCCGACCGCCAGACCTTCACCTTCGCCGGTGGCGAGGAGCATGAGATCTCCACCTGCTACTACGAATTCGCGCGCCGCTACCCCGATGCCGATGGCGAGCTGTATCAGGGCTTCGTGGCGGCCAGCGCCGACAAGATCTTCGAATCCACCAATGTTCGCCAGGAGCCGACTGCCTCGTGATTGCCGACTGGCTAGACCTGACACTCGAAGGCCACGCCAGCGCCCGTGGCATGGGTCGTATTCCCGGCGGCCGCTATGAGATCGTCGCACCCGGCGTGCTGGAAATCACCCCCGACGTCACGGGGCCCAGGGCGCGCCCGTGCGTGATCTCCGCCGGTATCCACGGCAACGAGACCGCCCCCATCGAGCTGCTCGGTGAGCTGATCGCGGGCCTGGAGAGCGGCCACCTGATCGTCGGGGCGCCGCTGTTGCTGATTCTGGGCAACCTGCCTGCCATCCGCAGTGGCGAGCGCTTCATCACCACCAATCTCAATCGGCTGTTCAAGCGCGCCGAGGCCAGCGTCACGGGCAACGACTGTCCATCCGATGATGAGCCGGCGCGCGCGCGTCAGCTGATGGCGGCCGTGGACACCTTCTATGCTCGCTTCCCGCTGGCCGAGGGCACGCGCCGCCTGCACTACGACATGCACACCGCCATCCGCGACAGCCTCTATCCGCGCTTCGCGGTGGTGCCCTTCAGTGATGGCGACGCCATCAGCGCATCGCAGTGGCCGATATTGAGCGCCGCCGGCATCCAGGCCGTGCTGCACCAGCATCAGCACAGCTGGACCTTCTCGCACTATTCGCGCCACTACCATGATGCCGACGCCTTCACGCTGGAGCTGGGTCAGGTTCGCCCGTTCGGCGCCAACGACATGGCAGCACTCGCACCGATGAAAGCCCTGCTCGCGGCGCTGGCGACCGGCACGGCACCCGCCGAAGCAGACCCTGAGGCCATCGACTACTTCACGGTGGAAGTGGAACTGATGCGTCAGTCAGCCGACTTCACGCTGTGCTTCAGCGAGGATGTCGCCAACTTCACCGCCTTCGCCCCCGGCAGCGTGGTGGCCGAAGACGCCGCTGCTGGCTCCTGCATCATCGGCGATACGCCACTGCGGGTGGTCTTCCCCAACGCGAAGGTGGAGATAGGCGCCCGCGCCGCCCTGCTGCTGGCCGAGAGCTCGACACCGACAGACTGAGTCACCAGACACTGAACAGACCGGCACTGAGCCACAAGCGCCGGCGTTCTGCCCGTCCATCCCCCTCAGGGCGCAGCACGACGCCGGCGCGATTGCACTGACGAAAGCCTTACTACAACGACAACAGGCGACCTTGATCATGAAGACTCCTCCCCCACGGCCGGACGGCATCCGCGTGCGTCCCTGCAGGCTCCACCAAAGTCGTAACATTCCTCCACGCCAGATAGCGGTGAACCCTGCGTCGAGCTGGTAGAATCGGCCCCCTTTCCCGTCCACGACATGCAAGCACAGGCATTTTTCGCCTGTTGTAGACGGTCACTGGCAGCGAGAACGACGATCAATCGGACTGATCGTGAGGAACTGGCCATGCCCCTGACGGCATTCTCCGCCACTCCTCCCGTGCCACGCCTTGCCGCCTCATCACGTCTGCGTCGCGCACGTCAGCGAGCGAGAGTGAAAAGCAGTGCCAGGCAGCCGTGCCATGTCGGCAACGAACCTGTATCCCGAGCCCGACCGCCCCGCGGCGGACTCGTGGCGTGTCATTGCCCCCAGGGCTGGCAACGTCCGGATTGGAGTAACTGCATGACCATGAGATCTTCCGTGGCCGAGAGCCCGAGCAGCGACGCGCTGCCTCTCGAGGTCCGCAACATCACCAAGTCCTTCGGCACCAATCAGGTGCTCAAGGGCTTGTCACTGCAAGCACGCAAGGGCGATGTCATCACCCTGATCGGCGCATCCGGTTCCGGCAAGAGCACCTTTCTGCGCTGCATGAACCTGCTGGAGCAGCCGGACGGCGGCGACATCTTCGTGCATGGCGAGCAGATCGGCTTCAAGGAAAGCCGCCGTGGCCGCGAACCGATGGACTGGCGTCAGGTCGAGCGCATGCGCGCGCGCCTGTCGATGGTGTTCCAGGGCTTCAATCTGTGGTCGCACATGACGCTGCTGGAAAATGTCATCGAGGCGCCGATCCACGTGCTCGGCAAGCCGAAGAAGGAAGCCATCGCCCACGCACGCAGTCTGCTGGACCGCGTCGGCCTGCTCGAGCGCGCCGACTACTATCCGGCGCAGATGTCCGGTGGCCAGCAGCAGCGCGGCGCCATCGCACGCGCACTAGCGATGGAGCCGGAGGTAATGCTGTTCGACGAGCCGACCTCGGCCCTCGACCCGGAACTGGTCGGTGACGTGCTCAAGGTCATGCGTGACCTGGCCGAGGAAGGCCGCACCATGGTGGTGGTGACCCACGAGATGAGTTTCGCGCGTGATGTCTCGAGCCAGGTGGTCTACCTGCATCAGGGATTGGTCGAGGAAGCCGGCAAGCCGGAAGACGTGCTGGGCAATCCCCAGTCGGAGCGCCTCAAGCAGTTCCTGGCGCCCAAGTACTGACAAAGCGCCCTGATCACCAGTACTGATGAATGGTCCTTGGCCCATCGCTGAGCCTACCGCTCGGCCTGTGGCACATCCCGGCACGGTGATCCCGTGACCGGCACATGATTCAGCACCGCGAGCGCCATGCCAACGGCAAGCCTCGAGGTGTCCAAGACTTCAGGAATGACAAGTAATGAAACAGTTCGCGACACGTGCCCTGCTGGGTCTCACCCTCGGCCTCTCCACCTTCGCCATCGCCACCAGCGCCGCCCAGGCGGCCGATGTGCCGGACCCGCTGCGCCTGGGCATCGACGTGCCCTACGCGCCCTTCGGCTACAAGCTGCCCAGCGGTGAGCTGACCGGTTTCGAGATCGAACTGGGCAACGCCATCTGCGCCCAGCTCGCCACTCACTGCGAATGGACCGAGCAGGACTTCGACGGCATCATCCCGGGCCTGATGGCGCGCAAGTACGACGTCATCATGTCGGCGCTGACCATCAATCCGGAGCGTGAGCGTCAGGTGCTGTTCTCCGAGCCCTACTTCACTCCGCCGTCCGGCTGGTTCGTCAAGGCGGACAGCCCGCTGGCGGGCGCGGATACCCTCGATGCCGAGGCGCTCGCGGGCAAGGTGATCGGGGTGCAGCGCGGCAACCTGCAGGATCACTACGTCACCGACCTCTACGGCCGCACGGCAGAAGTGCGCCGCTACACCAAGCTCGATGACCTGGTGCTGGACATGGACAGCGGCCGCGTCGATGTCGCCTTCCTGGACCTGCCGGTCGGTCAGGACACCCTGGTCAATGCCAACGACGGCAACTTCGTCAACACCGGCAGCGCCATCAGCGAGCCGAAGAAGTACTTCGGCGACGGCTTCGGCATCGCCATGAAGAAGCGCGACCGCAACCTCAAGAAGGCCATCGATGGTGCCCTGGAAGCACTCAAGGCCGATGGCACGCTCAAGCGTCTCAACGACAAGTACTTCGCCAGCGCCGCCACTGCGTCCGACAACCACCAGTAAGCCGCTGAACGGGTTATTCGGCGCTTCACGGGAGATTTCCCATGATTGACCTACAAGGCTACGGGCCCAGCCTGCTGGAAGGTGCCTGGGTCACGGTGCAGCTGGCCGTGCTGGCCCAGCTGCTGGCCATCGCGCTGGGGCTATTGACGGCGACGGCCAAGATGTCGCGCTCCACGCCTCTGCGCTGGCTCGCGACGCTCTACACCACCATCATCCGCGGCGTGCCCGACATCGTGCTGATGCTGCTGCTGTTCTTCGGTGGCCAGATCGGCATCAACATGGTCACCGACTGGCTGTACGACAGCTACGACATCGACGTCTTCGTCAATGTCGATGAGTTCACTGCCGGCGTCGTCACCATCGGCTTCATCTTCGGTGCCTACATGGGCGAGACCTTCCGTGGCGCCTTCATGGCGGTGGATGCCGGGCAGATCGAGGCCGGGCGTGCCTATGGCATGAACGACTGGAAGGTCTTCAAGCGCATTCGCTTCCCACTGATGATGCGCCACGCCCTGCCGGGGCTGGGCAACAACTGGATGGTACTGCTCAAGACCACCGCCCTGGTGTCGGTGATCGGGCTGGTCGACATGGTGCGTGTCGCCAGTGAGGCCGCCAAGGCGACCCACGAGCCCTTCACCTTCCTGTTGCCGGTTGCGGCGGGCTATCTGCTGATCGCCACCGTGTCCGAATGGGGGCTGGCACGTCTCAAGAAGCGCTATAACGCCGGATTCGGGGAGGCCAGCGCATGGAACAACTGAACGATGCAGGCCCCTCAGGCGTCATCGCCCAGCTGGGTCAGATGCTCGAGGATGCGCTGAGCGACAACTACATCTTCACCGCGACCACCCTGTGGCACTACTGGGAAGGGCTGGTCACCACCGTGCAGCTGGTGTGCCTGGCGCTGCTCATCGGCCTGATACTGGCCGTGCCGCTGGCGATCCTGCGCGGCTCGCGTCGTCGCTGGGTGAAGATGCCGGTCTATCTCTACACCTATGTCTTCCGCGGCACGCCGCTGCTGATCCAGCTCTATCTGATCTATTACGGCGTGGTGTTCTTCGACGGTTTCGACATCTCGCTGGGCGTGACCAGTGTGCATATGCCCAGCATCCAGGAGACCTGGCTGTGGGATTACTTCCGTGATCCCTTCGTGCCGGCGCTGCTGGCCTTCGTGCTCAATACCGCGGCCTACACCACCGAGATCTTCCACGGTGCCATCCAGTCGACCCCCAAGGGCGAGATGGAGGCAGCGCGTGCCTACGGCATGTCACGTGGCAAGATGATGCGTCGCATCATTCTGCCCAGTGCCTTCCGCCGGGCGCTGCCGGCCTACGGCAATGAAGTCATCTTCATGCTGCATGCCAGTGCCATCTGCAGCGTGGTGACGCTTCTGGACCTCACCGGCGCCGCGCGTGACATCTACGCACGCTTCTACGCGCCCTTCGAGGCATTCCTGTTCGTCGCCGCCATCTACCTGTGTCTGACCTTCACCATCATTGCCATATTCCGGCAACTGGAGAAACGCCTGCTGGCACACTTGAAACCGTTAAGCTGAACGTCAAAAGCGCCCTTTGGAGGGCGCTTTTTTTATATCAGGATATAACGGCAGGAATTCATCTCGTTTAACGACCGTTTGAATTTGTCCATTGAACCTCTTCACCACAGCCTCGGTCTGGGCTAGTGTGGAGCCACTGGCATGACACGCCCCCTTATGTCCGCGGCTCAGACGGCTGGTGTTCAGGAGGGAGTGTCTGATGCCACTGATCAGCCAGTATGACCAACAACAATGATGGATGGGACTGACATGAAGAAGCTTCTGGGAATCTCCCTGCTGGGTGCAGCATTGATGGCCGGTGGCGCTCAGGCGGCCGAATCGCTGCGCATCGGCGTCGACGTGCCCTACGAGCCGATGGAATACAAGACGCCCGACGGTGAGCTGACCGGTTTCGATATCGAACTGGGCAATGCCATCTGCGCGAAGATCAACCGCGACTGCGAGTGGGTCATCCAGGCGTGGGACGGCATCATTCCCGGCCTGATGGCGCGCAAGTACGACGCCATCATGTCCTCGATGACCATCAATGAGGAACGCCGCGAGAAGGTGCTGTTCTCCGACACCTACATCACCCCGCCGTCCGCCTGGTTCGCCCCGTCCGACAGCGAGCTGAGCGCCACCTCCCAGGAAGCCCTGGCTGACAAGGCCATCGGCGTGCAGCGCGGCACCCTGCAGGACAACTACGTCACCGATCTCTACGGCAAGAATGCCGAGGTCAAGCGCTACACCACCGCCGATGACCTGGTGCTGGACATGGAAGCGGGTCGCCTCGACATCGCCTTCCTCGACTTCCCGGTTGGCAAGTCCACCCTGATCGACGGCGGCAACGGCAACTACAAGGCCGTCGGTGAAGTGGTCACCGAGCCCAAGAAGTACTTCGGCGACGGCTTCGGTATCGCCATGCGCAAGCGTGACAAGGACCTGGCCGAGCAGATCAACGGCGCCCTGGCCGAGCTGAAGGCCGATGGCACCTACGACACCATCCACACCAAGTACTTCGGCGAGAAGCAGTAAGGTCTCCTCAAGCGGCATGCCAGCCATGCCGTGATGCCTGTGCCGAGATGCCTGCACAGTGAGTTGAGCGGCAGCAGACGCAAGTGACATGTACGACAACAAGCCCCGCTGGCATTCGCCGCGGGGCTTTTGCGTTGACCCTTGCTCAAGCGCAGCAGTCAGCCAGCGCGCCATCTGCACAATTGGTGCATATTCAGAATCAAAGCGGTGTGCTCCAAGGGGCTTATCCGTCGCAGGCCGGCTCTCTAGGATGCCGAGCCAACTATCCTGCAACGGAAAATTCCCATGTCGAGACTGAACTTACGTCCGGCGCGCCTTTCTCGTATCGCTTCTTCCCTGCTACTGACCCTTGGCGGCCTTCTGGCGCTCAGTGCCTGCAGCGAGGGCAACAGTGAAGAAAACGGCAACGCGCAACAGACTCCCCCGACGATGGAAGTCGTCGCCGCCCAGTCGCAGCCGGTCGCGGCCTGGCACACCTACACCACACGTCTGGAATCTCCCCAGCGCGTGCAACTGCGCCCACGCGTGAGCGGCGAAGTCGAAGAAGTGCTGTTCACCGAAGGCAGTCAGGTAAGCGCCGGCACGCCGCTGGTGCGCCTTGATCAACGCCCCTTCAAGGCCGAGGTACAGCGTCTGGAAGCGGAAGTCGCACGCATCAAGGCCGAACTGGCCAATGCCCGCAGCGAGTCCGGTCGCGCCGCCAGTCTGGTCAAGCGCCACCTGATCTCGCGCGAGGAAGCCGATTCGCGCAGCACTACCGCCACCGGCTTGAATGCACAGCTCAAGGGCGCCATCGCCCAGCTCGAGCGTGCCCGTCTGGATCTGGACTACGCCACCATCCGCGCCCCGATCGACGGCCGCCTGTCCAATGCGCGCATCACGCGTGGCAACACCGTGCAGGCTGGCCAGAGCGTGCTGACCACGCTGGTCGAGACCCGCCAGCTGGACGCCTATATCGATATCAGCGAGCTGACCTGGAACCAGGACTTCGCGAACGTCAGCGCCGATGACCACCTGCCGGTCGAACTGCAGCTGGCCGGTCAGCAGGATTTCCCCTTCCACGGTGAGCTCGACTTCATCGACAACAGCGTCGATATCGATACCGGCACCCTGCGGATCGGCACCACCTTCAGCGCCGATGATGCCGCCCTGCGTCCGGGCGCCTTTGCACGCCTGCGTCTCGCCTCGCCCGAGATCCGTGATGCCGTGCTGATTCCGGAACGCGCCATCGGCACCGATCTGGACCGTCAGTTCGTGCTGGTGGTCGCCGAGGACAACACCCTCGCCTACCGCGGCATCACCACCGGCCCGCGCTTCGGCCCGCTGCGTGCCGTCACCGATGGCCTGGCCGCCGGTGACCGCGTGCTGGCCGCGGGGCCTGCCAAGGCAGGTCCGGGCATGCCGATCACCCCCAAGCTGGTCGAGATGCCCGATGACGGTGCCCTCAAGGCACTCGCCGCGCGTATCTCGCGCCTGCAGCAGCAGACCGCCCAGCCGCTGGATCAGGACAACGATCAGGACGCCGCGACACTGGCCGAGGCTGACCGTCAGGCAGCCGGAGGCCGTTCGTGAATATCTCCAGCTTCTTCATCAAGCGCCCGGTCTTCGCCGCGGTGCTGTCGATCCTGACCGTCATCTCCGGGATGCTGTCGCTGTTCCAGCTGCCCATCTCCGAGTATCCGGAAGTCGTGCCGCCCACAGTGGTGGTGCGCGCCAACTACCCGGGTGCCAACCCCGAAGTCATCGGTGCCACCGTCGCCACGCCGCTGGAGCAGGAAATCACCGGCGTCGAAAGCATGCTGTACATGGACTCCCAGGCGACCTCCGACGGCAACCTGACCCTGACGGTGACCTTCGCGCTGGGCACTGACCTGGACAAGGCCCAGGTGCAGGTGCAGAACCGTGTGGCCCGCGCCACGCCGCGCCTGCCGCAGGAGGTGCAGCAGCTCGGCATCACCACCGAGAAGGCCTCGCCCAACCTGACGATGGTGGTCCACCTGACCTCCCCGGATGGCCGCTATGACCAGCTGTGGCTGTCCAACTACGCGCGCCTGAACCTGAAGGACAATCTCGCCCGTCTCGAGGGGGTCGGCGACGTGCAGCTGTTCGGTGCCGGCGAGTACTCGATGCGCGTGTGGCTCGACCCGGACGCCGTGGCGGCGCGGGGCCTGTCTGCCGGTGACGTGATCAGTGCGCTGCGTGCGCAGAACCAGCAGGTCGCCGCCGGCTCCGTCGGTGCCCAGCCCTCGCCTGACGACAACCAGTTCCAGCGCCTGCTCAATGTGCGGGGCCGCCTGGAGAGCGCCGAGGAATTCGAGAACATCGTCATCCGTGTCGATGAAGATGGCCGCCTGACACGCCTGAAGGATGTGGCGCGTGTCGAACTGGGCGCCGACAGCTATTCGCTGCGCGCGCAGCTGGATGGCAAGGACGCCGTGGCGATGCCGATCTTCCAGCGTCCCGGCTCGAATGCCATCGCGCTGTCGGATTCCGTGCGCGAGAGCATGAGCGAGATGTCCGAGGCCTTCCCGGATGGCGTCAGCTACGACATCGTCTACGACCCGACGGTCTTCGTGCGTGGCTCCATCGAGGCGGTCATCGACACCCTGTTCGAGGCCATCCTGCTGGTCGTGATCGTGGTGATCCTGTTCCTGCAGACCTGGCGGGCCTCGATCATTCCGCTGATCGCGGTGCCGGTCTCGCTGATCGGGACGTTTGCGGTCATGCAGCTGATGGGCGTGTCGATCAATACGCTGTCGCTGTTCGGACTGGTGCTCGCCATCGGTATCGTCGTCGATGACGCCATCGTGGTGGTGGAGAATGTCGAGCGCAACATCGAGCTGGGTCACTCGCCCATCGAGGCCACCCAGATCGCCATGCGTGAGGTGACCGGCCCGATCATCGCCATCGCGCTGGTGCTGACGGCGGTGTTCGTTCCGACGGCCTTCATCAGCGGCCTGAGCGGTCAGTTCTACAAGCAGTTCGCGCTGACCATCACCATCTCGACGCTGATCTCGGCCTTCAACTCGCTGACGCTGTCACCGGCGCTGTCGGCTCTGCTGCTCAAGCCCCACGGTGCCAAGCCTGACTGGCTGACCCGCGTCATCGATGGCCTGTTCGGTCGCTGGCTGTTCGCGCCGTTCAACCGCGCCTTCAGTGCGATGGCCAACGGCTATACCGGCCTGATCAAGAAGCTGCTGCGCTTCGGTGTCATCGTCGGCCTGCTGTATGTCGTACTGCTCGGCGCCACCGGCAAGCTGTTCGACAGCGTGCCCGGCGGCTTCATCCCGGGGCAGGACAAGCAGTACCTGGTCGCGATGGCCCAGCTGCCGGACGCCGCCAGCCTCGACCGCACCTCCGAGGTCATCGACGAGATGCAGGCACTGGCGCTGGACACACCGGGCGTGGCGCACACCGTGGCCTTCCCGGGGCTCTCCGTGAACGGCTTCGTCAATGCCTCCAACTCCGGCATCGTGTTCGCGACCCTGGCGGACTTCGATGAGCGACAGTCGCCAGAGCTTTCCGGTCAGGCGATCGCCGCTCAGCTGAACCAGAAATTCGCGGGGATCGACGAGGCCTTCGTCGCCGTCTTCCCGCCGCCGCCGATTCTGGGCCTGGGCACTACGGGTGGCTTCAAGTTGCAGCTGCAGGACCGTGGCAACAAGGGCTTCGATGAGCTGTTCTCCGCCGTGCAGACCATCACCGCCAAGGGCAACGCTGACCCGCGTCTGAGCAGTGTCTACTCCAGCTTCCGCATCCAGGTGCCGCAGTACGACATCGATCTGGATCGCGAGCAGGCGATGATAATGGGCGTGCCGGTGGAACGTGCCTTCGAGACTCTGCAGGTGTACATGGGCTCGCTGTACGTCAATGACTTCAACCGCTTCGGGCGTACCTATCAGGTGCGCGCCCAGGCCGAGCAGTCGGCGCGTCTCGACCCGGATGACATCCGCAACCTCAAGGTGCGCAGCGACAACGGCCGCATGATTCCGCTGGGCAGCTTCGTCAAGGTGACACCGACCACCGGCCCGGACCGCGTGATGCACTACAACACCTTCGTCAGCGCCGATATCAACGGCTCGCCGGCGCCGGGCGTCTCCAGTGATCAGGCCAAGGCCGCCATCGAGGAAGTGCTGGCCGGCAACCTGCCACAGGGCATCGGCTACGAGTGGACGGAGGTGACCTACCAGCAGGTACTGGCCGGCAACACCATGATCTACATCTTCCCGCTGGTGGTATTGCTGGTATTCCTGGTGCTGGCCGCCCAGTACGAGAGCTGGTCGCTGCCGCTGGCGATCATCCTGATCGTGCCGATGACACTGCTGTCGGCGCTGGCCGGTGTCTGGCTGACGGGGGGCGACAACAACATCTTCACGCGCATCGGCTTGATCGTGCTGGTAGCGCTGGCGTGCAAGAACGCGATCCTGCTGGTCGAGTTCGCTCGTGAGCAGCAGCATGCTGGCCAGAGTCGTCTGGACGCCGTGCTGACGGCCTGTCGCCTGCGTCTGCGTCCCATCCTGATGACGTCGGTGGCCTTCACCGCGGGCGTGGTGCCTCTGGTACTGGCCACTGGTGCCGGCAGCGAGATGCGCCAGGCGATGGGCGTGGCGGTGTTCTCCGGCATGATCGGCGTCACCGTATTCGGTCTGCTGCTGACACCGCTGTTCTATGTCGGTATCCGCCGCCTGGTCGAGAAACGTGAATCGCATCAGGACGCTGTCACGCCGGGCAGCCATTCCGAGTCAGGCCGCCGCATTCATTGATACGACCATTGATACGGCCACTGAGCCATCCACTGATACGACCACTCTCCCGAGAGATCGAGAACAGGCAAACGCCACGGGGCGTCGCGGCTTCGGCAACCGCTGAAGCATTGACTCCCCGTTGGCAACACTGCCATTCCGTTCGTGCCATGTTTACTGCTCACGACTCTCGGCATAATGCCCATCAATATTTACCCACTCGGGAGCAGGTGCCATGTACGCCGATACCTTCAATGATCTGGCCCTCGAGGCCGAACTCGAAAACTTCGCGCACCGCTGGTTCTCCATGCTCAACCGCATGGCGCCTGCTATCGAACTGGCGGAACTGCTGGGCGAGGAGGCTTCCATCCAGCTGCTGGATGAAACCCTGACCGGCAGCGAGTACCTGGCCAACTGGGAGCAGCGTCGCAGCGAGCTGCTGGTCAATGGCCATGCACTCGGCTGGGTGCGTGCCCAGCGCAACAGCCTCGACAGCGCCACCCTGCGCATGGGCGGTGAGCACCGCGCCGCCATGCGCGATGGCAGCGTATTGCACACGCATTTCGACGCCGAGTGGGTGCTCGACCTGAGCTGGGGCGAGCCGCGCATCCAGAGCATCAAGCTGCTGGATATGCGCACGCTGTAACGCGATACGCAGACAGCAAAAGGCCCCGTCACTTAATGGTGACGGGGCTTTTTGCTGTCTGGAGAGGCCTGTTTCCAGCGCACGCGGTTCCTCGGCCTCAGTCATTCAGTTTCAGTTTCTGTCTCAGCCCCTGAGCTCCAGCATCGCTGGCGTGTCGATATCGTGATGGATACCGGCATCACCGACTGCCACCTCACGCAGCGCCTCGCGATGTCGCGCGATCATCTCGCGCGCGCCCTCGCCGCCCTCAAGCGCCGCAAGCTCTGCCCACAGCGTCCGCCCGAACAGCACCGGATGCCCGGGGCCGCCCTCGCCTTCAAGCCTCGGTCGCACGATATGCACGCCATCGGCCTGGGCCTCGGCCCGAAGGACATGAAAGGTCTGCGCCGTGATCTGCGCCATGTCCGCCAGCCATACCGCCGCCACCTGCACATGTGCCAATCCAGCCTCATCACTGAGCTGACGGAAGGCATCGCCGAGACTGGCACCGAGTCCATTGCCCGCCTGCGGCGCACGCCAGAACCGCCCGGCATGCTCACGCGCGAAGTCATCTCCCAGCAGTGCGGCGGGATCATCGTCCTCACGCAGCAGCAGACGCCAGTCCACCTCACAGGACATGACCCGCGCAAGCGTCGCCATCAGCAGTGTCTGGCCATTTCCCAGACGCGCCTGACGCTTGTCACTGCCGAAGCGGCGACTCTGCCCCGCGGCCATGACCAGAATGATCGACTCATTCATGGGCGACCTCTCTGCCTGCCCCCTGAGCGCCTTCACAGGCTCTCGCGAGCGCGGCCACGGCGGATGCGCACGATATCGGCCATCACCGCCAGCGCGATCTCGGCCGGTGTCTTGCTGCCCAGATTCAGCCCGATCGGCATCACGATGCGCGCGATCTCCTCGGCGCTGAGTCCACCGCTGCGCGCCAGCCGTTCGGCACGCGCCGTTGAGGTACGCAGCGAGCCCATCACGCCGATATAGAACGCGGGCTGGCGTACCGCCTCGATCATCGCCAGGTCATCGATACGCGGGTCGTGGGTCAGCGCGACCACGGCGGTGGCGGCATGACAGCCGCCGGCGGCGATGAAGCGTGACGGCAGCTCGCGGCGCAGGCTGACGCCCTCGAGCGGTGCCTTGCGGGCATCCCAGTCGGCCAGCACTTCCTCGCGTGGCTCGCAGATGATCACCTCGAAGCCGAGGCTGACGGCGAAGGCGGCGCAGGCTTCCGCCACCGGCGAGAGGCCCGCCAGCAGCAGACGCGCCACCGGCCCGACCCGCAGCTGATAGCCGCACGCCTCACCCGCGTGGCCCTTGAGTGGCTCGACCCGCTCCCCCAGCCCGCTGTCGTGCTGAAGCGTACGCGCGCCATCCCCCTCCAGCATCACGTGCCGCAGACGCGGCGTCTGGCCCTCGAGCGCCGCGCGCAACGCCTCGAGATGCGCGATGTCTGCGTCACAGGCCGTGAAGCGCTCGACCAGTACGTCGAGAATGCCGCCACACGGCAAGGCGATCCCCGCGCCCTGGTGGCCGCCCTCGCCATAGCGGATCACCTGGGCGGGCGCGGTGAATTCCCCGTCAGCCAGGCGCGCCAGAAAGTCTTCCTCGACACAGCCGCCGGACAGCGAGCCACGATGCTGCCCATCGGCGCGCGCCACCAGCCAGGTACCCGGCTCACGCGGTGAGGAGCCGAAGGTGGCCAGCACCGTGCACAGCCAGATCGGGCGCGCGGATGGCTCGCCATCTGCGGGTGCCAGCCAGTCGATCGCCTGATGGATCACTTCAAGATCAAGGTGTTGCATCAATAATCTCTCATATCAGAAGCCTGCGCGCGGTCTGAAGACACGAAACCCGCCACCCGGGCATGCCGGAGTGGCGGGTATCAGAGGCATTCACCGGTGAGGATCAGGCCTCGCTGAGCGCGGCCTTGAGCGCCGCCGGACGCATCGGCAGGTCACGCAGGCGCACGCCGACCGCATGCTGAATGGCGTTGGCGATCGCCGGTGCGACCACCGTGGTGCCCGGCTCGCCGAGACCGACCGGCATCTCGGTGCTGTCGACGAATTCGAGATCCATCTGCGGCACCTGATGCATGCGCAGCGGCTGGTAGGCGCCCAGATTCTGCGCCACCGGGCCGCCCTCACGGTATTCGGTGCCTTCGTGCATCGCCATCGAGACGCCCCACAGGAGCGAGCCTTCCAGCTGTGCCATGGCACCATCCGGATGCGCCAGCGTTCCGGCATCGACCACGCTGGTCAGCTTCTCGAGCTTGACCTCGCCGGTGGCGCGATCGACCTTGACCCGTGCCACACAGGCCACCCAGGTCGGCATGCTGCGTTCCTGACCGAAGCTCAGTGCCACACCCATGCCGGTGTCTGCCGGCAGGCTGTCGCGCTCGCTCCAGCCGGACTTCTCCATCACGCGCTTGAGCACGTTGCGCAGACGCTCGGCGCCGCCGGTACTGACCGGCGCCTTGCCGGCATTGCGGCCTTCGGCGTCCAGCAGTGCGAGACGGAATTCGGCCGGGTCCTGCTCGGCGGCCAGCGCCAGCTCATCGATATGCTGTTCGACCGCCCACAGCGTCCAGCCCGGTGCGACGGAGCGCAGGTAGCCGGGCACGAAGGCCTCGTGAGCGACCTTGTTCTGCTGCGCCCAGACACGCTGGGTGCCGACGTTGTACCAATGGTCCGCGCCGCTGATGGAGAAGGAATCCAGCTTGCCACCACCTTCGATGGCTTCTGCCATGAAGGCCGGCATCAAGGCTGCCGTCGGCCAGCCGGCGGCGGCGGCGTGCTCGGAGGCCACGACACGCCCCTCGGCATCGAGACCGGAACGCAGACGCTGCACCGAGGGCGAGCGCACGCAATCGAAGCGGCTGTCATCGGGGCGCGTGAAGATCATCTTCACCGGACGCCCCACGGCCTTGGAGGCCAGCGCTGCCGGCACGGCGTAGTCACCGTGCAGACGACGCCCGAAACCACCGCCCAGATACAGCTGGTGATGGGTGACCTTGCCTTCCTCGAGCTCCAGCGCCTTGGTGACCAGTGAGGTCAGCAGGGACTGCTGCTGGTTGCCGCAGTGGATGTGCCAGTGGCCATCTTCTTCGTAGGCCAGCGCATTGGCCGGTTCCAGCGTGAAGTGCAGCACGCTTGAGGTGGTGAAGGTGGATTCCACCGTGGTGGCGGCATTCTCGAGCAGCGGCGCAGGGTCGCCCTGATCCACCAGCAGCGAGCCATTGTCGCGGCTCGGCGAGCTGACCAGACGCTGGCCCTCGGCCTGGATCGCCGTCTCGTCGACCTGATAGCTGTCGCCCTTGCTCCACTCGACCTTGAGCAGGTCGGTGGCGCGCATGGCCGCCGAGAAGTTGTCGGCGATGACCGCAAGCCAGCCCTGACAGATGCCGGACGGGTCCTTGAGTTCGATGGTCTGGCGATAGCCGATGACCTTGCGGGCCTCGCTGTCATCGACGGCGGTGACCTTGCAGCCGAAGCGGCTCGGCGGCATCACCGGACGCGCATGCAATGTCTTGCCGACACGCGCCTCGATATCTTCCGGCAGGGTGTAGTCGATGCCGTAGACGGCCTGACCGTTGGTCTTGGGCGGCACGTCCAGCGCGTTGCCTTTGGTGCCCAGCACGCGACGCTCGGAGGCCGGCTTGAGCTCGATGGCCGCAAGCTCCTCCTCGGAGAAGCTGCGCTCCAGCCCCGCCGCGACGATCTCGCCATACCCCAGCGACTGATCGCCACTGATGACGCGTCCCTTGCGCGCCTTGCAGCTCTCGACCGCCACGCCCATCTGCTGAGCGCCCGCCTCGATCAGCGCGATACGCCCCGCCGCGCCGGCCTGTGACAGCGGCTGGTAGCTCTGGTGAACCGACCAGCTGCCGCCGGTGATCATGTAGCCCCACTTGGGAGCGCTGTCGACGTAATCGACCTTGACGCTGTCCCAGTCGGCCTCCAGCTCCTCGACCACCAGACGTGCGAGGCTGGTGGCGACGTGCTGGCCCATCTCGGACTTGGTGATATGCACGGTGACGGTGCCATCAGTGGCGATGGCGTACCACATGGTCGGCTCGAAGGCCCCGGCGGACAGCGTCTCGCTGGCCGAACCCTTGCCGTCTGCCCCGGCAGCCAGCGCCGCGCCGGACACGCCGAAGGCCAGCATGGTGGAACCCGCCACACTGCCGATCAGGAAGCCACGCCGCGTGATACCGCCGCGGCTCGAGGAAGTCTTGTGCGCGGCAGCAAGCTCGCGCTGATGCGCGGCCAGCTTGTCATCAAACCTTGCCATGAGACGTCTCCTCGACAGCAGAATGGGATACGGTGCCTGCCGTGGCACGCGGATCGAAGGTGCCGACGCCGGCAGTCGCGGCCGTGGCGTCGGTCTGCTGACCGCTCACCTGGCTGGTGGCACGCTCATTGGCGATGGTGGCGGCACGCTTCACTGCGCGATGGATGCGCACGTAGGCCATGCAGCGACACAGGTTGCCGGCCATGGCGGCGGTGACCTGCTCATCGGTGGGGTCTGGCGTATTCTTGAGGAAGTCGGCGGCCTGCATGATCTGGCCGGACTGGCAGTAACCGCACTGCGGCACCTGCTCCTCGACCCAGGCCTGCTGCAGCGGGTGGTCATCGTTCTCGGCCAGCCCCTCGATGGTGACGATGTCACCACCTTCGGCGGCCAGAACCGGCAGGACACAGGTACGCGCCGCTGTGCCGTTCAGGTGCACGGTACAGGCGCCGCACTGGGCGATGCCGCAACCGAACTTGGTGCCGGTCAGACCCAGGTGCTCACGCAGCACCCATAACAGCGGGGTTTGCGGATCGACCTCGAGACTGACGGCCTTGCCGTTCAGAGTGAAGTTGGCCAAGGGGCTTCTCCTCAGGAGCATGAAGCAGGGACAGGATTGAGATACAGAGCTGGGATACAGAGCGGCGCGACGGCATGACTCAACATGGCGTCAGTAGACTGACGCTGCGTGTGTCCGGTGTCAGGGGGCGAACGGCACGTTGCATGTCGGGCAGGCTGCGCGATTGGCATACCCCGAATGGCGAAATTCTACAGGTCACGACTCAGCACCATGGTGCCAAACGGGAAACAGTGTAGTGTCGCGAGACCGGGGCATGTCACCAGGACGGGGTATGACACCCGCCATGGTAAACAGCGCATGTGACATGCATGACAGTATAGCGTTTCGCGGGGTGCGATCGGCAGTGGATTCCACGCAAGCCGGGCACGATTCGTCACCGATGCCTGCCGGCGCCTGATAGCTGACAGCCCCTGCCGGTTCCTGATGGCTGCTGCCGGTTCCTGATGGCTCGTGAAAAAGCGCCCTGCGCTGGTCAGGCCTCAACGCCAGTGGCGAATGAAGGCCAGCATCCATTGCGTCATCACGGCGCTGTCTGGTGCGACACTCAGGGAGGCTTCGCCCTCGCGCACGCGATGTTCGCCGATCTGTTCGCGACGCAACCTCATCAGGTCACGTGAATAGGCGGGGCTGAACTCCGGATGCCCCTGCACGCCGAGGCAGCTGCCCACCTCGATCAGATAGAAGGCGCAGAAGGCGCTGTCCGCCAGCACCCGGGCATCGGCAGGCAGGGCACTGACCTGATCCTGATGGCTGACGATGAGATCCAGCCCTGCTTGCGGCGGTTGCATCCAGGGGCGTCGCGCGCAGACACGATTGAACGACAGGCCGACACCCCAGCCGCGTGCATGTTTCTCCACCTCGCCCCCCAAGGCCCTGGCGATCACCTGATGGCCGAAGCAGACACCGACCAGCGGCAGCTTTGCCGCATGCACGCGCCGGACGAACTCACACAGTGTCGTGATCCAGGCGAGCCCATCATTGACGCCATGTTTTGACCCGGTGATCAGCCAGCCATCGCAGGCATCCAGCTGCTCGGGAAACTCGCCATCCAGGCAGCGCCAGACGCTGAGCCGGATATCCGGGTCGCTGCGCGTGAGCAGGGCCTGGAACATGGCGGGATAGTTGCCGTGCCGCTCGATGAGGGCCGGATTCACGTCATCGCATTGCAGCAGACCGATATGCATCACTACCTCCTGAGGTGGCGGGATCGACGACGTCCGCGCCACGACCGTACGTGACAAGCAACGACTGCGCTGTCGCTTCTGCTACCGTCGTTGACGTATTCGGGATGCGCCCATCCATGAGAATAAAGTGGAATATAGAGACCAAGGTCTCAAGGTGATCTTCCGCCCACAGGCAGTGGAGTCCGCAGCACAATGATAACGACAGGGGTGGGCCAGACATGCAACTGAACTGGAAGGCAGCGATCGCGTTGGCAGCGCTGATTCTCGCCATCAATACCGGCGCGCGGCAGGCCATGGGCTTCATGCTGCCACCGATGGCCAGCGAACTCACCTGGGGTATGGGGAGTCTGTCATTCGCGCTCGCCATCCAGAATCTGGTCTTCGGGCTGGCCGCACCCATCGCCAGCAAGCTGTCGGACCGCTTCGGCACGCTCAGCGTCTTCCTCGTCGGTAGCCTGTGCTACGCGGTCGGCATGGGCGTCACCGCCCTCTGGCCGACCCCGACGGTGTGGATGCTGGGTGCCGGCGTGCTGGCTGGCATCGGCATCGGGGCGACCACCTTTCCGCTGGTGCTGGCAGCCGTCACGCGCGTGGTCCCCATTCAGCATCGTGGCATCGGGCTGGGCATCGCCTCGGCCGGCGGCTCCTTCGGGCAGCTGATCTACTCGGTCGCGACCCCGATGCTGGTACTGATCGACTGGAAGATCGCCATGCTGGCTCTCGGCGCCAGCTGTCTGCTGCTGATTCCCATGGCGCTGCCCTTACTGCGTCGCCCGCCGGCCGGCAGTGAGGCACCGGCGGAGGATATCCCGAGCCAGGGTCCGCTGCTGCAGGACCGACGCTTTCTGGCGCTCGCCGGCGGCTTCTTCGTCTGCGGCGTGCACGTCGCCTTCATCGCCACCCACCTGCCCAATTTCGTGGTCGCCTGCGGCCTGCCCCTGAACGTGGCCGGCAACACGCTGGCGATCATCGGCGCGCTCAATATCGCCGGCACCATCCTGTTCGGTGCCTGGGGCGGCCGCCGTCACCCGCCGCAGCTGTTGATGCTGATCTATCTGTGCCGCGCCGCGCTGGTGATGGCGATGGTGGTCATCCCGCCCAGCAGCATGCTGCTCTACGCCTTCGGCGCGATCATGGGCATTCTGTGGCTGTCGACAGTGCCGCTGACCAGTCAGGCCGTCGCGCTCTACTTCGGTCAGAAGCGTCAGGCCTTCGTGTTCGGCATGGTGCTGGCCGCCCATCAGGTCGGTGCCTTCCTGGGGGCCTGGGGCGGTGGTGTGGTCTATCAGCTGACCGGCAGCTACGACCTGCTATGGATCTCCAGCGGCATCTTCGGTCTGCTGGCCGCCATCGTGCACTGGCCGGTGCGTCGCGAGCCCACGCGCGTGATTCAGCCACAGCTGGCCTGAGTCGCGCCACGGCATTCGCCTCTCACATTTCAGACTTCAGATCACCAATCCACAACGACACAGCCCCCACCGGCAAGACCGATGGGGGCTGTGTCGTTGTGGACTTCAGCAAGGGCGATCAGCGCTGGAAGGCGTAGACATTGCCGACCTTCAACAGCCGCGTCAGCTCATCCAGTGCCGTCAGTGTCTCCTCGGCCAGCTGCGGATCGGCGAGGTCTGCCGGTGTCAGGCTGTCACGGTAGTGACGCTTGACCCAGTCACCCAGCTCGGCGTGCAGCGTGTCGCTCATCATCACGCGCCCGGACAACGCGGCGCGCTCGGCGTCGCTGAGCACCACGCGCAGACGCAGACAGGCCGGGCCGCCGCCATTGCGCATGCTCTGCTTCACGTCCTTGACCAGCACTTCGCCGATCGGGTTCGGGCCGGCCAGAATCGCGTTCTGCAGCGCGTTCCACACCGCCTCGTTCTCCTGACACTCGCCCGGCACCACCAGCGTCATGCTGCCATCGTCGCTGGAGAGCAGCTGCGAGTTGAACAGATAGGACGACACGGCATCCTCGAGGCTGACGGCTTCCAATGGCACACGGATCGGGATCAGCGGCGTGGACAGCTTGGCGCGAATCTCGTCAAGCACCGCCTCTTCATCGCGGAAGGCCAGCTCGTGATAGAACAGCACCGGGCCATTGCCCACCGCGATCACATCGTTGTGGAAGACACCGGCATCGATGGCGTCCGGGTGCTGCTGGGCGAATACCACCTGACCTTCGCTCAGGCCATGCTGACGCGCGACGGCCTGACTGGCTTCCAGCGTCTGGCGCGCCGGATAGCGACGCGGTTCGACGCCATCACCGCCGAAGGCCTGGCGGCCATAGACATAGAGATGCACGCCCGGCCCGCCGTGGCCATCGCACAGCCGCGTATGGTTGGCGGCGCCCTCATCGGAGAAGGCCGGGGTCGCGGGCAGCGCGGGGTGATGCGCGAAGTGGCCATCGTCGGCGAAGATGGCGCCCAGGATGCGCCCGGTGGTCGCGGGCTCCAGGTAGCGGTGGAAGCTGGATTGCAGGTTGGCCGGCGTGAAATGCACGCGGCCATCACCACTGTCGCGTGACGGCGTGACGGTGGCGGCGTTGGCCGTCCACATGCTGGAGGCGGAACACACCGCGCGCAGAAGCTGCGGGGCCTGCTCGCTGGCCGCCTTCAACACCTGGGCGTTGCTGCCGGTGAAGCCTAAATCACGCAGTGCGCCAAGGTCCGGGCGCTGCTGCGGCAGCAGAATCCCCTGTGCATAACCCAGATCCGCCAGCGACTTCATCTTGTCGAGGCCCTGCAGCGCGGCTTCGCGCGGGTTGGAGGCCAGCCCGCCGTGGCGCATCGAGGCCACGTTGCCATGCGCCAGACCGGCGTAGTTGTGGGTCGGGCCGACCAGGCCATCGAAATTGATCTCTTGATACGGAGTATCGGACATGAAGGTCTCCTGCCACGACGCCTTGCCAGCTCAGCAAACAGGCACGGCGGGCGTCGTGGTCAACAATGGGTAAGCGGCAACGGTGCCCGAACGGACGGCCTTACAGACGGATACCGGCCGGCAGGTTCGCGGGCAGCGCCAGCTCCTCGGCTTCCATCGAGGCGACCGGATAGCTGACATAGTCGGCGGCGTAATAGGCGCTGGGGCGATGGTTGCCGCTGTCGCCGATGCCACCGAAGGGCGCATCGCCGGAAGCGCCGGTGGTCTGGCGGTTCCAGTTGACGATGCCCGCGCGAATGCGCAGCAGGAAGTCGTCCCAGTCAGCGCGATCGCCCCCGATCAGCCCGGCCGAGAGGCCGTAGCGGGTGTCATTGGCCAGCGCGATGGCGTCGTCCCAATCGGCGTAGCGATGGATCTTGAGCAGCGGACCGAAGAATTCCTCGTCCTCGAGCGCAAGGCCGGTGACATCGATCAGCGCCGGGCTGAGCAGACTGGTGCCCTCTTCCACCTGCTGCATGCGCACGATGACGTTGCCGCCCCGCGCTTCGAGATCGTCCTGCGCCTTGAGCAGCCCCTCGGCCGCGGCGACGCTTGCCAGGCCGCCATAGAAGGGGGCGTCCTGCGCGAACTGACCCGCCACCCGCAACTCACGCAGCGCCGTGGCCAGTGTATCGATCAGACGATCACCGACCTCGCCCTGCGGCACGATCAGGCGTCGCGCACAGGTACAGCGCTGACCGCCCGAGGCGAAGGCCGACTGGATGATCGCCAGTACCGCGGCGGCTTCATCCTGCACATCGCGCACCACCAGCGGGTTGTTGCCACCCAGTTCCAGCGCCAGCAGCTTGCCGACCTGACCGGCGAACTGACGGTGCAGCAGCTTGCCGACCTTGGCACTGCCGGTGAACAGCAGCCCATCGATGCCCTCGGACTGGGACAGGGCCTGGCCGACTTCCGCCGCGCCCTGCACCAGATTGATCACGCCGGCCGGCAGGCCCGCGGCCTCCCAGCACTGCAGGGTGAGATCGGCGGTGGCCGGGGTCAGCTCGGAGGGCTTGAACACACAGGCATTGCCCGCCAGCAGCGCCGGCACCATGTGGCCGTTGGGCAGATGGCCCGGGAAGTTGTAGGGGCCGAAGACCGCCATCACGCCGTGCGGACGGTGGCGCAGGACTGCCTGGGTGCCCGCGACATCCCTGGCACGCTCGCCGGTGCGCTCATGATAGGCCTTCACCGAGATCGCGATCTTGCCGATCATCGCGCCGACCTCGGTGCGCGCCTCCCACAGCGGCTTGCCGGTTTCGCTGGCGATGCTGACCGCCAGCGCTTCGCGATGCTGCTCCAGCTGATCGCGGAAGCGCTCCACCACCGCCAGACGCGCCTCGAAGCCCAGACGTGCCCAGGCCGGGAATGCCTGACGCGCTGCCGCGACGGCCTGCTCGACCTGCTCGGCAGTGGCAGCGGCGCCCTGCCAAAGACGTGCGTGGGAGACGGGGTCGGTCTTGGTGAAGGATGCGGCCTCGCCCGCTTGCCACGCGCCGTCGATGAAGAGCTGTTGACGCACGTTGAGTGTGGCGGGAGTCGAATTCGGAGTGGTCATGGCATGCCTCATCGAAAGGGCGCGCCGCGCGAGCGACGCTGAACAAGGAGATCACGGGGCAGTTGGCGATCTGCCCCGCTGATGGCAAAAGGACGCAAGGCGGTGTGCGCCTGCGAGGTGGCGCGAAGAAGCGGATGCCCGTGGCGGACGCTTCAGCCGGCCAGCACACGCAGCGTGTCACCGCCGGTGACGCCGAGGCGTTCGGCCTCATCACGGTGCAGACGCACATGGCAGGCGCCGGAGTCGTCCCGGGTGACGTCGTGACTGATCCAGCTGGCACGGAAGTCGGCCATGCCGGTGGTGGCGGCCATCACGGCGGGACGCTCGCAGGCCGGGGCATCACCCGCGATGACCTCGACACTCGCCAGTTGGCTGTCACGCACGGCACGCACATCATCGATATAGGCCTCGACCGTCGGGCCGCCATCGAAGATGTCGACGTAGCCTTCCCAGCGCAGCCCTTCCTTCTTGAGCATCGCCACCGCCGGTCGGGTGTGCTCATGCACCTGCCCGATGGCGGCCCGTGCGGGCTCGGAGAGAAACGGCGTATAGATCGGGAACTTGGGCATCAGCTCGCCGATGAAGCTCTTCTGGCCCATGCCGGTGAGGCGGTCGGCCTCATTGAAGTCCATCGGGAAGAAGTGGCTGCCCAGACACTCCCAGAACGGGCTGCGCCCTTCGGGCGTGAAGACACCGCGCATCTCGGCCAGCACCTTGTCGGGGAAGGCCGCGCGGAACTGGGCCATGAACAGCCAGCGCACCTTGGAGAGCAGCGCGCCGTTGCGGTCCTTGCGCCAGCCTTCACGCAGGAACAGCGAGCAGACCTCGGCATCACCGGTGTGGTCGGAGCACAGCGTAAGCGTATCCAGGGTGCGATGCAGATCGAGCTGCACCGAGGAGTGCGCCAGCGAACCGAGGCGATAGTGATAGAACGGCGCGTCGGTGCCCACGCAGGCCTCGATGGCACAGCAGCCCGCGATGCTGCCATCGCGATCATCCTCGAGCACGAAGAAGTACAGACGATCATCGCTGGGTTCGCGGCCCTCGAAGGCGGCCAGAGTGCGCTCTATCTTGGCGCTGAGAAACTCATGATTGTCCGGCAGCGAGGTGAAGCCGACACCGGTTTCCCGCGCCAATACCTTGAGGCCTTCGATATCGTGTCGAGCGATAGGACGAATGCGCATTACAACTCTCCCTCATCCATCGTCGGCAATGGCATCGGCACGGCAAGCACCGCACGCCCCTCTTCCACGCCCAGCACCTCGGCCTGCTGTGGCGTCAGCATCAGCTGGCCGGTCGGCGTCAGGGCATAGCGCGCCAGCACACAGCGGAAATCGCCGAGACGCTGGTTGGCCACCATCGCCGGCACCGCATCCGGCAGGCTTTCCTGCGGACGGATACGCACCGGATGCCAACCGCACTGCTTGAAGGTGTGCAGACGCTCGCACTCCGCCAGCAGCAAGGGGCCGGCATCGAAGATGTCGACATGACGCGAGCGCGAGAAGCCCTCGGCGAGCATCTCCTGCATGGCGTACTCATGGCGCGGGTTCTCACGCCCGATGGCGGCGCGCGCCTGGGGGGTGAGCAGCGGCAGATAGAGCGGGAACGGCGGCATGACCTCGGCGATGAAGCTCTTGGAGCGCACCCCTGCCATCTGATTGATTTCATTGAAATCACGATCAAAGAAGTGCTGACCGACGCTGTCCCAGAACGGGCTGACCTGACGCTCGTCGCGCGTTTCCAGATAGCCCGGGAAGGCCACCGCCAGTTCGGTGGCGAAGCGCTCCGGGTACTGGGCGATGAACATCAGGCGTGCGCGGCGCAGCAGGCTGTCCGCATCCGTCTCGCGGTAGCGGGCATCCAGCGACAGCGCGCACAGCAGCGTGGCATCCGACACCTCATGCGACAGCGACAGCGTCTGCACTTCGTGCCGCACGTTGAGCTGCTGCGAGGCGTGGATCAGCGTCTCCTGACGATAGGTGTAGTAAGCCTCCCGCGCGCCAGCCTCGGCGCGCAGCGAGGCGGTACCGACCACTTCGCCGGTATCGAGATCTTCCAGCACGAAGCAGTAGATCTCGTCGCCCGGGAAGTCGATCTCGGCGCGCAGACTGCGCTGGGAGCGCATAATGCGCTCCTCGAGGCGGTCACGATGTGCCGGCAGATTGGTCAGGCGAGGCGTTGCCGTGGCCGCGAGCCGCTCGAGGGCGAGCAGATCGCGGCTTTCGGCAGGCCGCACCACCAGCATCGGGGCACTGCTCATGGCGCTGCTCATGCAGATGCAGAGGCGGCGACGAAGTTCGCCACGGCGCGGTCGAGCTTGTCGAGACCGCTCTGGATCTCCTCTTCGCTGATCACCAGCGACGGCGCCAGACGCAGCACGTCAGGACCGGCGATCAGCACCATCAGGCCTTCTTCCATCGCCAGGTTGAGAATGTCCTTGGCACGCCCCGCGTAGTCCGGCGCCATCTGGGCACCGATCAACAGGCCCATGCCACGCACTTCCTTGAAGACACCGTGACGCTTGGCGATGCCTTCCAGGCCGTTGCGCAGCAACGCGTGGCGGTGCGCGACACCGTCGAGGGTTTCCGGGGTGTCGATGGTCTCGAGCGCCGCCAGACCCACGGCACACGCCAGCGGGTTGCCGCCGTAGGTGGAACCGTGAGTGCCGATGGCCATGGCCGGTGCGATGCGATCGGTGGTCAGCATGGCGCCCAGCGGGAAGCCGCCGCCGATGCCCTTGGCGGTGGTCAGGATGTCCGGCACCACACCGAAGTGCTGGTAGGCGTACAGGTGGCCGGTACGCCCGGCACCGCTCTGGACTTCATCAAAGATCAGCAGCGCATCGTGCTGGTCGCACAGCTCACGCAGTCCTTCCAGGAAAGCCTGCTCGCCCGGGATGATGCCACCCTCGCCCTGCAGTGGCTCGACGATGATCGCGCAGGTGTCATCGCCCATCAGCTCGCGCACGGAGTCGAGATTGTTGAATTCGGCGTGCTGGATGCCGCCCGGAATCGGCCCGAAGCCCTGGGAATACTTGGGCTGGCCACCGACGCTGACGGTGAAGAAGGTGCGGCCATGGAAGGACTGACGGAAGGAGATGATCTTGTCCTTCTTCTCGCCATGGGTGTCGTGGGCGAAACGACGCGCCAGCTTGAGCGCGGCTTCGTTGGCCTCACCACCGGAGGAGCAGAAGTAGACCTTGTCGGCGAAGGTGCGCTCGGTCAGCGCCTTGGCCAGCGCCAGTGCCGGCTCGTTGGTGTAGACGTTGGACAGGTGCCAGACCTTGTCGGCCTGGTCCTTGAGCGCCTTGACCAGCGCCGGGTGGCAGTGACCCAGCGAGGTGACGGCGATGCCACCGGCGAAGTCGATGTACTCGCGACCTTCCTGATCCCACAGACGGCTACCCTCGCCGCGTACCGGAATGGCAGCCTGGGGTGCGTAGTTGGGCACCATGGCATGGTCGAAATCGGCACGGGTCAGCTGGGTCATCGTCTCTTCCTCATCGCGGGGTCTTGGCGTGGCCGGCCGATGATCGGCAAGCCACGGGTCATGACACTCGAGTATAGGGAGGCGAGATGACAAAGACTTTCAGCGAAAGGACGACGACTTATGTCAGGAGGCGACTTTTGTCATCCAGGGCAGGTGTCAGGCCTGCAACATGAGACGTTCGTCGCGGGGGCTGCGCCCGAAATGGTTGCGAAACGCCGTGGAGAAGTGAGCGGCGCTGGAAAAGCCGGTGGCCAGCGCGATCTCACCGATCGGCTGATCGCTCTCGCGCAGCAGCTGGCGCGAACGCGCCAGACGCAGATCCAGATAGTAGCGGCTGGGCACCGCCTGCAGATGCTTCTTGAACAGCCGCTCCAGCTGACGCCGCGAGATGCCGAGGTGCTCGCCGATCTCGTGGGTGGACAGCGGCTCCTCGATATTGGCCTCCATCAGCGTCACGGCCTCCACCAGCGGCTGGGGCGCATGGGCGAAACGGTTCTTGAGCGGCACGTGCTGCGGCTCGTCCGCCAGCCGGATGCGCTCGCAGACGAAGTGCTCGGAGACCTTCTCGGCCAGCGCACGACCATGCTGCTGAGCGATCAGCGTCATCATCATGTCCATCGCCGCGGTACCACCGCCGCAGGTGACACGATCGCGGTCCAGCTCATAAAGCTGATGGGAGACGTTGACCTGCGGGAAGTCGCGGCGGAAGGATTCGGCGCGCTGCCAGTGGATCGTCGCACGATAGCCATCGAGCAACCCGGCGCGGGCCAGCTCACGAGTGCCGGTGGAGATGCCGCCCAGCATCACGCCACGCTCGGCCAGTCGCTTGAGCCAGGCCAGCAGCGCGGGATTCGAGGCTACCTCCTGCAGGCTCGCCTCGCCCGCCGGCTGAGCACCGCACACGAACAGGGCGTCCAGATGACGCGAATCGCTGGCGACCAGACTGTCCGGCGAGAGACTCAAGCCCGCCGCGGACGCCACGCCACGCCCGTCAAGCGCGAAGGTGACGGCCCGATAGAGTGTCTGCCCCGCGAGCTGGTTGGCTACCTGCAGGGGCTCCAGCGCACAGGCCTGGGACAACAACGAGAAGCCGGGCAGCAGCACGAAGCCTATCTGGCGTTGCTGGGCCTGGGGGGAAACCAGTGAATCCACGGGCATGAGTGTGAGTCGAGGTCCGTCGCGTGAGGGTGGCGCCATATTGTGCCATGCCTCTGGCACTTGTGCCTGGCCCTCACTGGCATGACGCTCGAGATGAGGCCGCCAAACGCGACGACGCCACCCCGAAGGATGGCGTCGTCAGTGCTCAACGTGCAGTGCTCAGCGGGCAGCGCTCAGGTCTCAGTGGGCAGCGTTTAGCGAGCTGCCAAGACCTCTGCGCTTATGCCGAGGCGCGCTTATATTGAGGCGCTCTTACATCTGAACGACATCGAACTCGACATCGGTGGCGACATCGGCATCGTAGTCGACGTCGTCACGGGTGAAACCGAACAGCTTCAAGAATTCCTGCTTGTAGCTGGCGTAGTCGGTGATGTCGAACAGGTTGTCGCTGGTGACCTGCGGCCACAGCTCCTGACAGGCCTGCTGGACGTCGTCCTTCAGCTCCCAGTCGTCAAGACGCAGACGGCCGGACTCGTCGGTGGCGATCTCGCCTTCGCCATAGAAGCGCTCGGCGTAGAAGCGGTTGAGCTGCTCGATGGTGCCTTCGTGCAGGCCCTTCTCCTTCATGATCTTGTAGACCATGGAGATGTAGAGCGGCATGACCGGGATCGCGGCGCTGGCCTGGGTAACCACGGACTTGAGCACGGCCACGTGGGCACGACCGCCCTTGGCGGACAGCTTCTCGTGGATGCTGCCGGCGGCGCGGTCCAGATCTTCCTTGGCGCGACCCAGCGCACCGTGCCAGTAGATCGGCCAGGTGATCTCGGTGCCGATGTAGCTGAAGGCGACGGAGCGGGCGCCCTCAGCTAGCACGCCGGCGTCGTCCAGCGCCTGCATCCACAGCTCCCAATCCTGACCACCCATAACGGTGACGGTATCTTCGATTTCCTGCTCGGTGGCCGGCTCGACCTCCGCTTCGATGATGGTGTCCTTGTTGGTGTCGATGGCAGTCGCGCGGTAGGTCTCGCCGATCGGCTTGAGCACGGAGCGCTTCACTTCACCGCTGTCCGGCAGCTTGCGCACCGGAGAGGCCAGCGAGTAGACGACGAGGTCGACTTCACCCATGTTGGCCTTGATCAGTTCGATGGCCTTGGCGCGTGTCTCGTGGGAGAAGGCATCGCCGTTGATGGCCTGGCTGTAGAGGCCTTCCTGCTTGGCGAACTTGTCGAAGGCGGCAGAGTTGTACCAGCCTGCGGTGCCGGCCTTCTTCTCGGTGCCCGGCTTCTCGAAGAACACGCCCAGGGTATCGGCGCCATAACCGAAGGCTGCCGTGATGCGTGCCGCGAGGCCATAGCCACTGGAAGAACCGATCACCAGCACCTTCTTCGGACCACCGTCACGCTTGTCACCGACTGTCTTGCGGGTGATGGCGATCTGCTCGGCGACATTCTGCTCGCAGCCCTTGGGATGTGTGGTGGTGCAGATGAAGCCACGAACCTTGGGTTTGATGATCACGTAAAGAACCTCGTTTGCTGTTGGCCCGGCGTGTACCCGCCGATGCGATACTCGCTTCACCCTGACAGCAGGCAATGGCCGTCCTTGGATGGTGAAGCGTATCGTGAAATAGGGCGTTCGAATCCCGTAAAGCAGGCTCAGTGCCAGCTCATGGGCGCTATTCTAGCGGCTGTCGGCGACGCTGTCCGCCCTGCCGTCATGATCCGCCATCTGCCTGCATATCACTGGAGCCAGCCGCGGCGGCTGCCGTATCATGTAGGCCTTTTCGCACACTGCCATTCCACTGCCGTCCTGCATTCGCCGCTGATTGCCAGCCGCACTGTCCGACAGGCTCTGCCCAGGATGTTTTCATGAACGATCAGAACGCTCACCTCGCCCCCGATGTGGCCGCCCTGCTCGAGCGCCGACAGGACATCTGGCTGGCGCTGTCTCCACTGTGGCTGGAGCGCGAACCGCGTGAAGCCGAGTATCAGCACATGGCAGAAGTCGTCGAAGCCCAGGGGCTGAGCTTCCAGGAACTGGAAAAGCTCTATCGCCTGGAGATGGCCCCGGTACTGGTGCGAGAACAGGTCAGCATGACGCCCAACTTCAAGGGCTTCGATGACAGCCAGCTACTGTCACGCCTGCTGCAGCATACGCATCGTCTGACACGTGGCCGGCGCATGTTCTGGCTGCTGTTTTCGGGGCTGGCCACGATGCCGAGTCGCCATCGCTACGGCAATCTGCTCGAGATCCTGCACCTGCGCGGCAATACGCCCCGCTAGCGCGCCCCGCAATCTGCACGGTGAAGCTCGCAAGGGCTCTGGCCTGCAACGCCCGAATGGCAAGACACCCCGCGACCGGAAGGTCACGGGGTGTCTTGTCGTGCTGTCGTGCTGTCGTGCTTGGTAGTGCTTGGTAGTGCTTGGCAGAGCTCAACCATCATTCCTCGAGGGGGCCTACGCCGCCGGGCTCATGGTCGTTTGTGGCGCGGCACTCTCAGCACCCCTTGTGCGCGGCGCTTCTGCCAATCAGACAGACTTGAAAGGCCTCGGCTGTCGCTGATGCGCTTGCCCCCTTCCAGACGTTTGCTCATCCACAGCGCACTGCCATTGAAACTGTAGATAGGCAGCAGGTCCGTGCGCTCACTGGCCGGCAGGATGGAACTGTTCAGGTTGTCCAGTACATCAGGATTGCGCGTATTGGCGCCCTGATAGGTCACGACCATGTGGAACTGGTTTAGGCTGAGCGCCTTGACGTAGTGCAGACGCAGGCGGTCTTCCGGTACGCCAAGCTCGCGTAGAGTCAGGTACTTGGCCATGGCGAAGTCATCGCAATCACCGGCCCCTGCCCCCAGAAACTCCTGCGGCGTCGCCCAGTAATCGGTCGCTCCCCAGACGCTGAGGTCATCGGTGAAGTTGAGACGATTGAAGAAATCGTTCACTTCGCTCAACTGACGCCTGACCGGCGCGCCCTCCAGACGCTGCAACAGTTGCTGCCATTGCTGCACACGATTCCAGCCACCTGTCCCGTAGATCTGGATGAACTGGCGGGAATCCACCGCCTGTGCCAGACCCGCACCGAGCGACAACGCCAGCAGCACCCCGACCGCAAGACCCTCCCACCAGCGGCGATGATTCATGTCGAGGCACCCTGAATGTCACTTAGCGAGGCATATCTTCTGCTGGATTGGCGAGCCTTGCCATGACATCGACTGCCGGTGACACGAAGCCCTGATAGCCATCTGCGCCCAGCGACATCGCCCGCTCCTGATCCGCCTCGGACTCGACGCGGGTCACGATGACCTGCGACTCGACCTGATGCGCGGTCATGCACAGACTCTGCAACAGCTCGGTGTCGACGTCTTCACGCTTGAAGAACGCCTGGTCGATCTTGACGTAATCAGGCCGCAGCGCCGACAGATAGCTGAGCTCCTTCAGCTCTCGGGCGAAGCGGTCGATGCCGCCCCGCGCCCCCAGACGACGAGCATGTCGGAACAGCATCTTGATACGCTCCTGATGCCTGAGGGCGATGCTTTCGGACACCTCGATATCCAGACGCTTGCACAGGCGCGGATGCGCCGCCAACCAGTTGAGCAGACCAATATAACTGGCTTCATCGTCGAAGGTTTCTTCGGTCAGGTTGAGCGCCAGCCTGGGCACTTCAATCCTGTCGATATAGGACGCCAGCCACTCCAGAGCGCGCAGATCGAACTGCGCCCCCATGCGGAAATGGCGAATCACGGGCAGGAAATCACCCGCACGATGCAGTTCATCACCATCGCGCAGACGGGCAAACAGCTCGCGGTGAAGCTCACCACCATCATTGAGCAACACCGGCTGAGCGACGAAATCGAGTCCCTTGGGGGAATCCAGGGCCTTTTCGATGATCTCGCGCCACTCGCCTCGCGGACGCGCACGGCCGCCCGCAGGGGCCAGCTCCACGCCCGATCCTTGCTCTATGGCCTGACGAAGCGTGGCATCTGCAACGGCATACATCTGGGTACGCTGCATGCCCGGCTCACGCCGAACGGCGCCAAGGGCACAGTTCTCCGGCGGAGTATCCACCAGCGGATTGGCATCCAGCAGGTTGTCGATGTCCTCCGCCAATAGCGTGAGAAACTCCTGAAGCCGAGTCTCGTCGGTTTCCGGCAGCAACAGGCCAAAATCGCTATTGGCCAGACGCGCGGCAATGATCGCCTCACCCGCCAGTTCGCGATCTTCAAGCTTGCGCGCGATGGCTTTCACCAGGGCGTCACGCCCCTTGTAGCCCTGCTCGCGATACACCACCTCGATATGCGACACGCGCAGCAGCGCGAAGCTGCCACCCATCGGCTCGCTCAGCCACTCATCGACCGCTCGATTCAAATAGCCGCGGTTGCCAAGCCCCGATACCGAGTCTTCTTCCGCCTGGCGCTGCAGACGCGCCAACTGCGCGGCCTGAGCCTCGAACTGGGTCTGCAGGCGCTGTCCAAGACGATTGACCGCCGAGGTGATGCCCTTGAGCTCCGCCACGCTGGTCTCTTCCAGCGGCGCGTCGAAGCGCTGTGTCTCCATCTCATTGAGGCGAGACGAGAGGCGCTCCAGCGGGCGCAGCAGACGGCGCATGACCAATGAGGCAATCAGCAGCGTGATCAGGCCGCCCAGCAACAGCCACAGCGCCAGACGCTTGGCCAGCTGCCAGAGCTGGTCATAGCCCTGGGCGGATTCGCCGGTCAGGCTGATCGTGCCCAGCGACGCCCAGCCACCCGGCAGCTCGCGGCTCGCCGATTCCACCGGCATGGGAATCAGGTCACGAAACCACTGCGGGGCCAGACTCTCGCGCACGACATTGAAAGCGATGGGTGTCGCGATGGCCACGCTCTCCAGCCTGGCATCGCGCACATGGCCTCCATCCACCGTGGCACGTATCAGGGCTTCGGCACTGGCGGCATCGCCAAGCTCTACATGTGGCACCAGCGCGAGACTCAGGCTCTGGGCGAGATTCGAGAGTTCGACGCGTTGTCGTTCGGCCAATGCATCACGGGTGTTGTTGACCTGGATGAAGAAGATACCGAGGGAGAACCCCAACAATACCAGCAACATCAAGGTAAACAGGCGGCGCGAAAGACTCATCTGATTTCCTCATCAACCATCAGCATGGCAACGGCGCACCCAGGGTTCAGGAGCGCCGTGGGTGGCTTAGCCCTGTTGTTGGACGGGGACGGCAACATTCATGGAATCCAGCAGAGCGCCGGTCGCCGACAGCAGGCGATAGTTGGCGGTTTCCAGATCAAAACGGGCGCGAATCAGGTTCTGTTGAGAGGTGAACAGCTCACTCTCGCTATCCAGAAGGTCCAGCAATGTGCGGCGCCCGATATCGAATTGCTTGCGATAACTCTCGCGGGTATCGGTCGCGGCACGCACATAACTTTCCAGGTAATCTATCTGACGCTTGAGGTTCTCGCGGGCATTCCATGCCAGACGAATCTCGTCACGCACATCGCGCATCACGCGATCATTGTCGTGCTCGACCGCTTCCAGCGCTGCCTGACGACCGCGGATCTCGGATTGATCACGTCCGCCACGATACAGGTTGTAGCGCATGACCAGTTCGACGCTCCAGTCGTCTGACTTGCTCTTGTCCTGATCATAATCATTGTCCAGCGTGCGATTGCCCTCGAGACTGAACTCGGGGTAGTTATCGCCCTTCTCGGCGTTCACTTCATGGCGGGCAGCATCAATGGAGACCCGCGCTGCTGCCAACAGCGGGTTGCGCTGATTGGCCTGCACGTAGGCGCTCTCGACATCCTCGCTGAGCAGGCTGGTGTCGATGCCCGGCATGCTGAGGTCCGACGGCATCTCGCCCACCAGACGCAGATAGGCAGAGCGGGAATCCTCGAGATTGTTGATCGATGACAGCACGCTGGCTTCGGCATTGGCCAGACGACCATCCACCTGACGCACGTCACTGCGCGCACCAAGGCCGGATTCCGCACGCCGCCCGATATCATTCGAGATACGACGGTGAGCCTCGAGATTGGCTTGTGCATACTTGAGAATCAGCTCATCACGCATGACCTGCAGATAGGCACCGGCCGTATCCAGCGCGATGTCATTGGCCTCGGCCGCGACCTGCAGGCGCTGGTAGTCCGCCTCTGTCTCGGCCTGGCGAATGCGCTCGATTGTCGTGTTGCCGTCCCAGAGCAGCTGACGGATGGTCAGATCAAGGCGCGTGTAATCGTGCCAGTCGTCATCGTCATTGACGCCGTCATCTTCCGAGTCGAACTTGCCATATCCCAGACGACCGGTCAGATCCACCGTCGGGCGATACGCCCCGCGCTGGGTTTCCGCTTCTTCGAGTCGCTGGATGTGACGTGAAACCTGAACGCGCGTGCGCGGGTTTTCCATTACCGCTCGGGATACGGCCTCTTCAAGAGTCGCAGCCGAAGCCTGAACGCCAAACCCCATCCCTGCGGCGATGCTCAACGCCAAGAGTGTCTTTTTCATTATGAGTTACCCTCGAATCCATCAAATCCTTGATCAACGTTCACGCAAGGCACCTTGCCTGGCGCGCAGAATCGGCTTCATCAGATATTGCAGTACGGTCTGATTGCCAGTGATCACATCGACACTGGCCTGCATGCCCGGGATGATCGTGAGCGGATCCGAGTCACTGCCAAGGTGGTTCTGCTCCGTCAGCACCTTGATCTCGTAGAAACTGTTGCCTTCTTCATCCTGCACAGTATCCGCACTGATCTGATCGACCTTGCCTTCCAACCCACCGTAGATGGTGAAATCGTAGGCAGATAACTTGACGACGGCCGGCTGTCCGATTCTCAGGAAGCCGATGTCCTTGGGAGCGACTCGCGCCTGAACCAGCAGCTGATCCTCGATGGGAACGATCTCCATCAGGTCTTCCCCGGGCTCGATGACGCCGCCTATGGTATTGATATTCAGCGTCTTGATGGCGCCCTGAACCGGAGAGGTCACCAAAGTACGATCGAGTCGGTCCTGAAGACTGGTGCGCCCCTCACGCAAGCGACCCAGATCTGCCTGGGTCTTGGCGAGTTCTTCCGCGGCACGTGAGCGGAATTCCTGCGCGACGCCGACCCGATTCGAGATGGCCTCATCCAGCTCCGATTGCTTGCCCGGCACGGCCAGGCGCGCCGATTCAAGATCCCCCCGCAGGTCGTTGACCTCACGCTGGATCTTGAGAAGGTCCACCTGAGAGACCACGCCCTCTCGTACCAGTGGGGCCGTCATGCCGAGCTCGCGACGTGACAGTTGATAGCTGCGCTCGAGACTGTTGATGCGCGATCTCAACTCACGCAACTCCTGCTCTTTCTGCAGAATCTGTTCACGCGCGCCATTGAGGCCACTGTTGAGCTGATTCAGATGCGTGCGATATGCCGTCATCGCACGCGACACCAGAGCGGGACTGCGCGCCTTGAATTCTTCGTCGAAGGGCAACTCGATATTCTTCACGCTCACCTGATCCTTCCAGGCATCCGCGGAGGCGTTGACCTCGATGGAATCAAGCTCGGTGTCGTACTGCATGATGGTGGCCTGCAGGCCATCGAGGGTCGAGACACGCTCGCGCAGATCGGAACCTGCGCTGGTGTCATCGATGCGCAGCAGTGGCTCCCCCGCCGAGACGACCTGACCTTCCTTGATATAGATCTCGCGCACGATACCGCCTTCCAGGTTCTGGACGACCTGCAAGTGCGTCGAGGGCACGACCTTGCCGGACCCGCGCGTGACGACCTCCAGACTCGCCTGGCTAGCCCAGATGATGAAGATGACCACGAATGCGAGCACCATCCAGATCAGGATGCGCGACTTCCAGGGAGTCGCCAGCAACACGGCCGAGCTGACATCGTCGAGATGGTGAAGGTCACGCTGCTCAATCGGTGCCTTAGCCACGATTCACCTCCTGCTTGCGCCCGGCGACACGGCCTTCATTCAGGGCGCTCAGCACCTGCTGTTTGGGACCATCGGCGACGATGCGCCCTCCTTCCATGACGATGACGCGGTCTACCACGTCGAGCATGCTGCTCTTGTGAGTGACCAGCACCAGCGTCTGGCTGCGTGGCAGGGACTTGAGCATTCTGCGCAGGCGCAGCTCGGCGCGGTTATCCATGTGCGAACCGGGCTCATCGAGCAGCAAGAGCGGAGGACGCATCAAGAGTGCGCGTGCCAGCAAGACCGTCTGACGCTGACCGCTGGAGAGCATGCGCCCACCCTCACCCACCTGACGGTCCAGTCCTTCAGGGTGATGACGAGTGAATTCGGTCACACCGGAGGCATCAGCCGCGAGTTCGACCTGTACGTCACTGGCATGTGGTTGGCCGAGGGTGATGTTGTCGCGAATGGAGCCGAAGAACAGTGAACTGTCCTGGCCCGCATGGCCGATATGCCGACGTACATCGGCGGGATGCAGCTGATTGAGATCCAGTCCATCGATTCGAACGCTGCCCGCCGTGGCGCGATACAGGCCAGAGACAAGACGCTGCAAGGTACTCTTGCCAGCACCGATACGCCCAATGATCGCGATCCTCTCACCTGGGTTGATGGTCAGTGAGATATCCGACACGGCTGGCGGCGTGTTCGGCGCATAGGCAAAGCCGACGCGGTCGAATTCGATGCGCATCTGCAGGTGCTCGCGGTGAACGTAACGACGATCTTCCGACTCTTCCGGCAATGCCATGATCTGCTCAAGCGCACTCATGGCACTGCGAGTCTGGCCGATGCGTGTGATCAGCAACGCCAACTGCCCCAGCGGCTGCAACGCTCGCCCGGACAGCATGACCGCGGCGATCAAGCCACCGACAGACAGGCGTGCATCCGCGATCAGATAGACCCCGAACACGACCAGCGCCACCGTGGTGGCCTGTGTCAGCGACATGCTCAACGAGCTGACAGAGGTCGTCAGGTTGCGGCTTTTCACCCCCCAATGCGCGATCTGCCCGACGGCACGTTCATATCGGCGCTGGGTTTCGCCCTGAGCATTGGCCAGTTTGAGGCTCTCGAGGCCGGAGACCGCTTCGACGAGGCGCGCATTGCGCTCCGTCGCCAGGCGCGACCCCTGCTCGATGCTGCTGCGCAGCGGCTTCTGGATCGCCAGACTGTAGACAAGCAGGATCACGAGCGCGGCGAAGGGCACCAGAACCAATGGCCCCGCCACGATCCAGATCACCAGCAGGAACAGCAGGGCAAACGGCAGATCGACCAGGGTGGTCAGGGTCGCGGAGGTAAAGAACTCGCGGATCGAATCAAACTCCTGCAGGTGCTTCACATAGCCACCGACGGAGCCGGGACGCGCTTCCATCCGCAGGTTCATGGTCTTGGAGAAGAGCTTCGAGGTCAGCAACACCTCGGACTTCTTGCCGGCCGTGTCCATGAAGTAGGCACGTGTCTGGCGCATCACGAAGTCGAACACCATGATGATCGCCATACCCGTCGCCAAGACCCACAGTGTGTTGAAGGCCAGGTTGGGCACGACCTTGTCATAGGCGTTCATCACGAACAGTGGCGATGCAACGGCAAACAGATTGATCAATATCGACGCCAGAATCACGTCACGATAGATCGGCCGCGACAGCTTCAGCGTTGACCAGAACCAATGGCCATCGCTCTGCTTGAGCGTTTCCGGTGCGCGTTCATCAAAGCGGTGCTCCTGCTTGAGATAGACGACACGCCCATCATGACGCTCAGTCAGTGACTCGATGTCCACCAGCTCATCACCATCGGCCTCAGGCTGATGAATCCTGGCCTTGCCTGCGTCGTTGTCGACCTCCAGCAAGACGACAGCACGCTCTTCCTTGAGTATGAGAATGCACGGCATCAGCATGTCGCTGATGGCCGTGATCTGCTGGTTGACCAGTTTGGCACTCAGACTGGCACGTGCCGCGGCACGACTGACAAGCGCCAGGGGAAGACGGCCTTCCTCCATGGGAAGGCCATCGACCAGCACTGCTGCAGATCTGGGATTGCCGTGGTAACGCGCCATGAAGACCAGCGCATTGAGAAGGGGGTCGCCCTCCCTCTCGCCAACGGGCTCCGGTCTTAATGGCGTGGGTTGATCGCTCAACCTGTCCTCCTTAGTAGGGCACTTCGCAGATGTCTCTACGGCAAAGTCTAATACAGCAAGGGGAGACAGCCTAAGCCATCTCCCCTATCACATCGATTCAGCCGTCGACGTTCGTCTTGAGACTGTTGCTGTCGAGCAGAGATTGAATGATCTGCGTATCCGTGTCGCCACCTGATGTCAGGTCGACATCCTGCAGATTGATCTCTTGCGTGATATTGCTGCCGTCGGATCCATCGACACTGATCTCGATATTGGTGCCACCTTCTCCGTCTGACTCGAAGTGCAGGAAGCTCGAGAGCGTATCGGCATCATCGTTGGACTCAAGCAGATCGGACAGATCGATGACATCGCCATCCGCGACACTGAAGTCGGTGATGGTATCCGTCGCCATGCCGCCTTCGCTGTTGATGTCATGACCGCTCAGCCACTGGAAGGTGTCGGCACCATCGCCGCCGGTCAGGATGTCATTGCCGGCACCTCCGACCAGAAGATCATCGCCCTCACCACCAGAGAGGATATCGTTGCCGGTGCCGCCCCGCAGCGTATCATTGCCACTGCCGCCTTCCAGACGATCACTGCCCTCGCCACCGCTCAGGGTGTCATTGCCGCCCTGGCCAACCAGATAGTCTGCATAGAACGGGCCATCACCATCGCCCGTCAGGGTGTCGTTGCCATCGGTGCCGATGACCACGGCCAGCTTGTCGACATCGATACTGACACTTGAGGCGTTGGTATCCCCGTCATTGTCGACCGTCACGTAATCGAAGCTGTCCGTGGAGCGCTCGCTGACGTTATCCGGGGGCGTGTAGCTGAAGTCACCGCTCCCCAGATTGAACAGCATGCTGCCACCCAGGTCCGTCGAGATGATCAACTCCAGGCTGTCCGCATCGTAGCTGCTGTTGTCCGACCCCGTAGCAGACACGGTGTTGGTAACCGGGTCATAACTGTAGGTCGTGCCATCCACGGTGACCGATTGCAGATAACCGCCATCCGCTCCCAACAGACTGCCATCCACGGAGCTGCCCGAGACAAGCTGACCACTGACAGGCGATTGCACGGTCGCGGCCAGACTATCATCGAGGTCCGAGAAACTGGTGACGACGGTACTGTCTAGGTTCTCAACAGCAGAGCCATCATAGGCAATAGGATCAAGATTGCTCTCATTGACAGACCCTCCCAAACCAATTGAGTAAGACTTAATTGAATTATCGATCAAAAATTGTTGCCATTCGACTTCTTCACCAGCTGAAATCCCAGCACTTCCAGAAGGACGATTAGGTATGCCATCGGAGAAGAAATAAGACACATTCTGTGCCGATTCAAGAGCACCATCTGCATTAAAATTCCACATTGCCGTATCAAGAGCAGAATCATAATTGGTAGCACCACCGGCTTCCAATGTATCCAATAACAATGAAGCTCTTTCGACCGTCACCCAGCCAGGCGCATACGATGCGTAAGATTGGAAGACAACAAGGTTGACCATCACGTCACCGAAATCATCGTAAGAATCTAGAAGCACCTTGACCGAATTAATAGCACTCTGAAGACGAGTGCTATTGTCAACTCCATCACTCGTACTCATTGAACCCGAGATATCCAGCATTATTGTGACATTGGTATCCACCAGGGTGGACGAGAAGCTCTGCGCTTCCTGCTGCTCGGGTGCATCATCCTCGATGCCGATGGTCAGCGTGCCGGTGGAGCTGGCGCCTTCGCTATCCGTTGCGAGCACACCGAAGTCCAGAGACAGGACATCTTCACCATCACCCGAGTGATCGACCGCCTGACTCAGAGTGAAGGTATAGGCGCCGCTGTCATCGATGGTCACCGTCGCGACTTCATTGCCATCAGCATCGGTTGCCACCATTGACTGGGTGCCGCTGCCGGACCAGGTCACCGCACTGCCACCGGAGGTGATGGCCGTGGCAGGAGCCGTCAATACCAGCGACACGCTGTCACTGTCGACATCCGTGACGGAAACCGTACCGGTGACGGTGGTGGCATCGGTGGTATCCGTGAAGCCATCAGCCGCATCACTGTCGGCGATACCGCCTTCGAGCCCTTCTTCGCTGACGCGGCCTTCAGTCGCAGTCACCACCGGGGCATCATTCGTCCCCTGAATGGTAATGGTGACATCCTGGGTAGCTGTCGCTCCCGCCGTATCCGTGACAGTGACGGTGTAGGTCAGGACCAGCGACTCTCCTGCAGACAGGTAGTCGAAGCTTTCCCCGGCAGCGCTGCTGTCGAAGGACCAGTTGAGCGTACCTTCAGTGCTCTCGTCATCGATGATGGCCCCGGTATCCACGCCCAGCAGCGCAAGCAGGTCATCGTTGTCCAGCGTACCGGTGTCGCCATCACTGGAGACGCCGGTGACGCTCGGCGTCACGCTGTTGCTGAGATCCACGTCATCCACCGACAGAGTCCCGCTGGCACTCAGCGGTGAATCCGTCTCCGTCAGGCTGGCGGCTGCACTGTCGCCACTGCTGACACTTATCTCCGGCGCATCGTTGCTACCTTTGATGGTGATGGTCAGCGTGGTAGTGGCGGTATCACCGTCAGCATCCGTGATCACGTAGGTATAGACGTCCGTGACCGACTCACCGGCCGCCAGGTACTGCAGGTCGTCGCGTGCTGACTGATAGCTGTAGGAGCCATCCGCCGCCAGGGTCAGCTCGCCGTGCTCACCCGTGATCACGGCCGCCGCGCCATCGCTCACCGGGGCAGTCTCCGTTCCGGCGATGACGGCAGTCACGGTTACCGCATCGGCACCCAGAGTATCGGCAGTCGCCGATGTGCCATCCACGACATTGCCGGCAACGGCAGCATTGCGATTCTCGCCAATGCTGCGCGTATCAGCGTTGGCTACCGGCGCCGTATCCAGCACCGTGACATCGAGACTGTCACTGGTGCTCTGGCCTGCCAGATCCGTCACTACGATGGTGAAACCATCGGAGACGCTGTCATCGCCATCTGTGTGATTAGCCGCAGTGCCATCTTCCTCATAGGTGTAAGACACGGTGCCGGAATCGTAGCCCGTAATGGTCAGCGTGCCTTCGCCATCTGGGTTGGGGATCACTACCGGTGTGGTGCTGGCATCCGTGATATCCACGCCAGCGATCGTCACTGCCGCGATACCTGCTGCAGCTGACACGGTAAAGGTATTGGTGAGCGTGCTTCCGGTCGCTTCGGTGACGGACTGGTCTTCCAGTGAACTGATGATCGGCAGCGCATCATCAGTCCCCTTGATGACGATATCCACTGTCGTGCTGGAACCGTCGCTGAGCTGCACGATGTACTGCTCATTGATCGTGTCGGCAGATGTCAGCCCCTGCACAGCGGCAGTGTCGTTATCCAGCGTATAGGTCCAGTTGCCGTCGGCATCGACGGCGAAGGTACCGTAGAGACTGCTGTCGTCAGTGGCCGGCGTGAACGTCGGCGCATCACTATCGACATCGGTCGCGGTCAGCGTCCCTGAAGCTTCCGTCACACCATCTTCGGCAACAGCGCCATCATCGGCACTGATGACGACAGGGTCATCAATCGCTGCGACGTCCTCGAAGCTGAGAATGGCTTCATCGAACTCGGTGCCATCCGTGATCACATAGGTGGTGGCGGGTACCGGACCGTTGTAATTCTCACCGGGCGTGAAGGTGAAGGTACCGTCAGCATTGATCAGCAGTGTGCCAACTTCGCCAAGATCCGCTGTCTTGCCCGGGTCGTACATAACCCCGTCAACAGTGAAGCTGACGACGCTCAACTCATCACCATCGGCGTCGACGTCGTTGTTCAGGACGTTGCCGCTGACCGGAGTATCTTCCTCAACCACGATCGGGCCGTCGTCATAGGCCACCGGCTTGTCATTCAAGCCCTGGACATTGATGGTGATGTCGGCGGTATCCGAGTCACCATCCGCATCCAGGATGGTGTACTCGAATACTTCCTTGACGAGGTCACCGGCACCCAGTGCCTGAGCGCGCGCATCATCAAGGTCATAACTGAAGGTGCCATCGGTATTGATGGTCAAGCTACCGTAGCTGCCATCGACGGTAACGCTACCCTCATTGTCTGCCAGTGAAATTCCATCGAGATGCGTGATGGTCACGCCATCAGCGCCCAGCTCATCCTGTCCGCCGCCGACAACACTGAAAATGACATTGGTGTTGATCACCGGCTCACCATCCGGAGACGTATCATCTTCGCGAATGGTGTAGGTATCGTCATTGGCGACAGGCGCGGTATCCAGAACCTTGACGTCAAGGCTGTCGCTGGTGCTCTGCCCAGCCAGGTCAGTGACGACTACGGCGTAGTTGTCGAACACGCTATCGTCGCCAGCCGAGTGATCCGCAGCCGTGCCATCCTCCACATAGGTGTAGGACACGGTGCCGGCATCGTAGCCCGTGATGGTCAGCGTGCCTTCGTCATCAGTCGCGCCCGGAATCACGATGGGGTTGTCCACTGACGCCGAAGTGATATCCGTGCCATTGATGGTGACGCTGGCGATGCCGGCATCCGCATCCACCTCGAAGGTGTCAGTGACCATCTCCCCCGTGGCCTCGGTCACTTCCTTGTCAGCCAGCGTGATGACCGGCACTGCGTCGGCCGAGCCCGTGATATTGATGGTCAGCGTGGTGCTGGAATAGTCGCCATCGCTGTCTTCCAGCACATAGGTGAAGACGTCTTCCGCCGGTTCGCCCTCTGCCAGAGACTGCGTCTTGGTGGTATCCAGAACGTAGGTATAGCTGCCGTCGCTGTTGAGCGTCAGCGTGCCGTAGTCACCCATGACCGTGGCACTGCCGCCGTCGGCAATTCCGGTATCGTTCAGTTTGCAGACCATGAACGGCGCATCTGCACCCAGGATGTCCTCATTGTCATTGGCACCGTCGATCACGTTGCCCGTGAGCTCGTCCGTCGCATCTTCATCAATATCGCGCTCATCCGGCTTGGCCGTCGGCGCGGTATCCAGAATCTTGACGTCAAGACTGTCGCTGGTGCTCTGCCCAGCCAGGTCAGTGACGACCACGGCGTAGTTGTCGAACACGCTATCGTCGCCAGCCGAGTGATCCGCAGCCGTGCCATCCTCCACATAGATGTAGGACACGGTGCCGGCATCATAGCCCGTGATGGTCAGCGTGCCTTCGTCATCAGTCGCGCCCGGAATCACGATGGGGTTATCCACCGACGCCGAAGTGATATCCGTGCCATTGATGGTGACGCTGGCGATGCCGGCATCCGCTTCTACCTCGAAGGTGTCAGTGACCGTCTCACCCGTGGCCTCGGTCACTTCCTTGTCAGCCAGCGTGATGACCGGCGCGGCATCGGTCGAGCCCGTGACGGTGATGGTCAGCGTGGTGCGGGAGACATCGCCATCGGCATCGGTGATGCCGTAGGTGAAGACGTCGATCAGCGGGTCGCTGTCATCGTCCAGCGACTGGACCTCGGCATTGCCGTTGTCCAGCACGTAGCTGTAGCTGCCGTCACTGTTGAGGGTCAGCGTGCCGTAGCTGCCGGTGATCTCGGTGCCGGCCGTGTCGTTGACGTTGTCCGCAAGCGCGTCATCGTCTTCCAGGCGGCCTTTCACGACACCGGTGACCGTGGTCGGCGTGTCGCTGCCCAGGGCATCGGCGGCCGCATCGGCATCCGTGCTGTCACCGGACCCGCTGATGACATTGCCGGTCAGGGCGTCAGAGGTGTCCTCGGCGATGGTGCCGGTGTCCTCATTGGCCGTCGGGACGGTGTCGACGATCGCGATGTCGAGACTGTCCGTGGTGCTGGCATCCGTGATGTCGGTGACCACGACCGCGAAGCTGTCGGTGATGTCGCCGCCCGAGTGATCCTCGGTCTCGCCATCCTCGACGTAGCGGTAGGTAACCTCACCGGTGCCGGCGTCATAGCCGGTCACGCTCAGGGTGCCTTCGCTCCCCTCGATGACCACCGGGTCGGCCTCGGTCGCATTGGTGATGTCGACCGGTGTATCCGCATCGACGCCAGCAATGGTGACCGTGGCAATCCCGGCAGTGGCGGCGACCGTGAAGCTGCCGGTGACGGTGTCGCCGGTGGCTTCGGTGACGCTGTTGTCGTCCGTGCCGCTGATGCCGGTGATGACCGGCGCGGCATCGGTCGAGCCCGTGACGGTGATGGTCAGCGTGGTGCGGGAGACATCGCCATCGGCATCGGTGATGCCGTAGGTGAAGACGTCGCTCAGCGGGTCGCTGTCATCGTTCAGTGACTGGACCTCGGCATTGCCGTTGTCCAGCACGTAGCTGTAGCTGCCGTCACTGTTGAGGGTCAGCGTGCCGTAGTCGCCGGTGATCTCGGTGCCGGCCGTGTCGTTGACGTTGTCCGCAAGCGCGTCATCGTCTTCCAGGCGGCCTTTCACGACACCGGTGACCGTGGTCGGCGTGTCGCTGCCCAGGGCATCGGCGGCCGCATCGGCATCCGTGCTGTCACCGGCCCCGCTGATGACATTGCCGGTCAGGGCGTCAGTGGTGTCCTCGGCGATGGTGCCGGTGTCGGCATTGGCCGTCGGGACGGTGTCGACGATCGCGATGTCGAGACTGTCCGTGGTGCTGGCATCCGTGATGTCGGTGACCACGACCGCGAAGCTGTCGGTGATGTCGCCGCCCGAGTGATCCTCGGTCTCGCCATCCTCGACGTAGCGGTAGGTCACGGTGCCCGTATCGGCGTCATAGCCGGTCACGCTCAGGGTGCCTTCGCTCCCCTCGATGACCACCGGGTCGGCCTCGGTCGCATTGGTGATGTCGACCGGTGTATCCGCATCGACGCCAGCAATGGTGACCGTGGCAATCCCGGCAGTGGCGGCGACCGTGAAGCTGCCGGTGACGGTGTCGCCGGTGGCTTCGGTGACGCTGTTGTCGTCCGTGCCGCTGATGCCGGTGATGACCGGCGCGGCATCGGTCGAGCCCGTGACGGTGATGGTCAGCGTGGTGCGCGAGGCATCGCCATCGGCATCGGTGATGCCGTAGGTGAAGACGTCGATCAGCGGGTCGCTGGTGTCGTCCAGTGACTGGACCTCGGCATTGCTGTTGTCCAGCGCGTAGCTGTAGCTGCCGTCACTGTTGAGGGTCAGCGTGCCGTAGCTGCCGGCGATCTCGGTACCGGTCGTGTCGCTGACGTTTGCCGCAAGCGCGTCATCGTCTTCCAGGCGGCCTTTCACGACACCGGTGACCGTGGTCGGCGTGTCGCTGCCCAGGGCATCGGCGGCCGCATCGGCATCCGTGCTGTCACCGGCCCCGCTGATGACATTGCCGGTCAGGGCGTCAGTGGTGTCCTCGGCGATGGTGCCGGTGTCGGCATTGGCCGTCGGGACGGTGTCGACGATCGCGATGTCCAGGCTCTCGGTGGAACTGGCATTCGTGATGTCGGTGACCACGACCGCGAAGCTGTCGGTGATGTCGCCGTCCGAGTGATCCTCGGTCTCGCCATCCTCGACGTAGCGGTACGTCACGGTGCCGGTGTCGGCGTCATAGCCGGTCACGCTCAGGGTGCCTTCGCTCCCCTCGATGACGACCGGGGTCGTCTCGCTCGCCCCGGTGATGTCGACCGGCGTATCCGCATCGGCGCCGGCAAGGGTGACCGTGGCAATCCCGGCAGTGGCCGCGACCGTGAAGCTGCCGGTGACGGTGTCGCCGGTGGCTTCGGTGACGCTGTTGTCGGCCGTGCCGCTGATGCCGGTGATGGTCGGCGCGTCATCGGTGGAACCCGTGACGGTGATGGTCAGCGTGGTGCTGGAGGCGTCGCCATCGGCATCGGTGATCGTGTAGCTGAATTCGTCTTCCAGTGACGCGCCGTCATCCAGCGACTGGACGTCAGCATTGCTGTTGTCCAGCACATAGCTGTAGCTGCCGTCACTGTTGAGCGTCAGCGTGCCGTACGTGCCTTCGACCACCGCCGGGGCATCGGCCGTGACGGCGCTGCCGTCGACGGCAGTGACCAGGGTCGGCGTGTCGCTGCCCAGAGTATCGGCGGCCGCATCGGCATCCGTGCTGTCACCGGACCCGCTGATGACATTGCCGGTCAGGGCGTCAGAGGTGTCCTCGGCGATGGTGCCGGTGTCCTCATTGGCCGTCGGGACGGTGTCGACGATCGCGATGTCCAGGCTCTCGGTGGAACTGGCATTCGTGATGTCGGTGACCACGACCGCGAAGCTGTCGGTGATGTCGCCGTCCGAGTGATCCTCGGTCTCGCCATCCTCGACGTAGCGGTACGTCACGGTGCCGGTGTCGGCGTCATAGCCGGTCACGCTCAGGGTGCCTTCGCTCCCCTCGATGACGACCGGGTCGGCCTCGCTCGCCCCGGTGATGTCGACCGGCGTATCCGCATCGGCGCCGGCAAGGGTGACCGTGGCAATCCCGGCAGTGGCCGCGACCGTGAAGCTGCCGGTGACGGTGTCACCGGTGGCTTCGGTGACGCTGTTGTCGTCCGTGCCGCTGATGCCGGTGATGGTCGGCGCGTCATCGGTGGAACCCGTGACGGTGATGGTCAGCGTGGTGCTGGAGGCGTCGCCATCGGCATCGGTGATCGTGTAGCTGAATTCGTCTTCCAGTGACGCGCCGTCATCCAGCGACTGGACGTCAGCATTGCTGTTGTCCAGCACATAGCTGTAGCTGCCGTCACTGTTGAGCGTCAGCGTGCCGTACGTGCCTTCGACCACCGCCGGGGCATCGGCCGTGACGGCGCTGCCGTCGACGGCAGTGACCAGGGTCGGCGTGTCGCTGCCCAGAGTATCGGCGGCCGCATCGGCATCCGTGCTGTCACCGGACCCGCTGATGACATTGCCGGTCAGGGCGTCAGGGGTGTCCTCGGCGATGGTGCCGGTGTCCTCATTGGCCGTCGGGACGGTGTCGACGATCGCGATGTCCAGGCTCTCGGTGGAACTGGCATTCGTGATGTCGGTGACCACGACCGCGAAGCTGTCGGTGATGTCGCCGTCCGAGTGATCCTCGGTCTCGCCATCCTCGACGTAGCGGTACGTCACGGTGCCGGTGTCGGCGTCATAGCCGGTCACGCTCAGGGTGCCTTCGCTCCCCTCGATGACGACCGGGTCGGCCTCGCTCGCCCCGGTGATGTCGACCGGCGTATCCGCATCGGCGCCGGCAAGGGTGACCGTGGCAATCCCGGCAGTGGCCGCGACCGTGAAGCTGCCGGTGACGGTGTCGCCGGTGGCTTCGGTGACGCTGTTGTCGGCCGTGCCGCTGATGCCGGTGATGGTCGGCGCGTCATCGGTGGAACCCGTGACGGTGATGGTCAGCGTGGTGCTGGAGGCGTCGCCATCGGCATCGGTGATCGTGTAGCTGAATTCGTCTTCCAGTGATGCGCCGTCATCCAGCGACTGGACGTCAGCATTGCTGTTGTCCAGCACATAGCTGTAGCTGCCGTCACTGTTGAGCGTCAGCGTGCCGTACGTGCCTTTGACCACCGCCGGGGCATCGGCCGTGACGGCGCTGCCGTCGACGGCAGTGACCAGGGTCGGCGTGTCGCTGCCCAGAGTATCGGCGGCCGCATCGGCATCCGTGCTGTCACCGGACCCGCTGATGACATTGCCGGTCAGGGCGTCAGAGGTGTCCTCGGCGATGGTGCCGGTGTCCTCATTGGCCGTCGGGACGGTGTCGACGATCGCGATGTCCAGGCTCTCGGTGGAACTGGCATTCGTGATGTCGGTGACCACGACCGCGAAGCTGTCGGTGATGTCGCCGTCCGAGTGATCCTCGGTCTCGCCATCCTCGACGTAGCGGTACGTCACGGTGCCGGTGTCGGCGTCATAGCCGGTCACGCTCAGGGTGCCTTCGCTCCCCTCGATGACGACCGGGTCGGCCTCGCTCGCCCCGGTGATGTCGACCGGCGTATCCGCATCGGCGCCGGCAAGGGTGACCGTGGCAATCCCGGCAGTGGCCGCGACCGTGAAGCTGCCGGTGACGGTGTCACCGGTGGCTTCGGTGACGCTGTTGTCGTCCGTGCCGCTGATGCCGGTGATGGTCGGCGCGTCATCGGTGGAACCCGTGACGGTGATGGTCAGCGTGGTGCTGGAGGCGTCGCCATCGGCATCGGTGATCGTGTAGCTGAATTCGTCTTCCAGTGACGCGCCGTCATCCAGCGACTGGACGTCAGCATTGCTGTTGTCCAGCACATAGCTGTAGCTGCCGTCACTGTTGAGCGTCAGCGTGCCGTACGTGCCTTCGACCACCGCCGGGGCATCGGCCGTGACGGCGCTGCCGTCGACGGCAGTGACCAGGGTCGGCGTGTCGCTGCCCAGAGTATCGGCGGCCGCATCGGCATCCGTGCTGTCACCGGACCCGCTGATGACATTGCCGGTCAGGGCGTCAGAGGTGTCCTCGGCGATGGTGCCGGTGTCCTCATTGGCCGTCGGGACGGTGTCGACGATCGCGATGTCCAGGCTCTCGGTGGAACTGGCATTCGTGATGTCGGTGACCACGACCGCGAAGCTGTCGGTGATGTCGCCGTCCGAGTGATCCTCGGTCTCGCCATCCTCGACGTAGCGGTACGTCACGGTGCCGGTGTCGGCGTCATAGCCGGTCACGCTCAGGGTGCCTTCGCTCCCCTCGATGACGACCGGGTCGGCCTCGCTCGCCCCGGTGATGTCGACCGGCGTATCCGCATCGGCGCCGGCAAGGGTGACCGTGGCAATCCCGGCAGTGGCCGCGACCGTGAAGCTGCCGGTGACGGTGTCACCGGTGGCTTCGGTGACGCTGTTGTCGTCCGTGCCGCTGATGCCGGTGATGGTCGGCGCGTCATCGGTGGAACCCGTGACGGTGATGGTCAGCGTGGTGCTGGAGGCGTCGCCATCGGCATCGGTGATCGTGTAGCTGAATTCGTCTTCCAGTGACGCGCCGTCATCCAGCGACTGGACGTCAGCATTGCTGTTGTCCAGCACATAGCTGTAGCTGCCGTCACTGTTGAGCGTCAGCGTGCCGTACGTGCCTTCGACCACCGCCGGGGCATCGGCCGTGACGGTGCTGCCGTCGACGGCAGTGACCAGGGTCGGCGTGTCGCTGCCCAGAGTATCGGCGGCCGCATCGGCATCCGTGCTGTCACCGGACCCGCTGATGACATTGCCGGTCAGGGCGTCAGAGGTGTCCTCGGCGATGGTGCCGGTGTCCTCATTGGCCGTCGGGACGGTGTCGACGATCGCGATGTCCAGGCTCTCGGTGGAACTGGCATTCGTGATGTCGGTGACCACGACCGCGAAGCTGTCGGTGATGTCGCCGTCCGAGTGATCCTCGGTCTCGCCATCCTCGACGTAGCGGTACGTCACGGTGCCGGTGTCGGCGTCATAGCCGGTCACGCTCAGGGTGCCTTCGCTCCCCTCGATGACGACCGGGTCGGCCTCGCTCGCCCCGGTGATGTCGACCGGCGTATCCGCATCGGCGCCGGCAAGGGTGACCGTGGCAATCCCGGCAGTGGCCGCGACCGTGAAGCTGCCGGTGACGGTGTCACCGGTGGCTTCGGTGACGCTGTTGTCGTCCGTGCCGCTGATGCCGGTGATGGTCGGCGCGTCATCGGTGGAACCCGTGACGGTGATGGTCAGCGTGGTGCTGGAGGCGTCGCCATCGGCATCGGTGATCGTGTAGCTGAATTCGTCTTCCAGTGACGCGCCGTCATCCAGCGACTGGACGTCAGCATTGCTGTTGTCCAGCACATAGCTGTAGCTGCCGTCACTGTTGAGCGTCAGCGTGCCGTACGTGCCTTCGACCACCGCCGGGGCATCGGCCGTGACGGTGCTGCCGTCGACGGCAGTGACCAGGGTCGGCGTGTCGCTGCCCAGAGTATCGGCGGCCGCATCGGCATCCGTGCTGTCACCGGACCCGCTGATGACATTGCCGGTCAGGGCGTCAGAGGTGTCCTCGGCGATGGTGCCGGTGTCCTCATTGGCCGTCGGGACGGTGTCGACGATCGCGATGTCCAGGCTCTCGGTGGAACTGGCATTCGTGATGTCGGTGACCACGACCGCGAAGCTGTCGGTGATGTCGCCGTCCGAGTGATCCTCGGTCTCGCCATCCTCGACGTAGCGGTACGTCACGGTGCCGGTGTCGGCGTCATAGCCGGTCACGCTCAGGGTGCCTTCGCTCCCCTCGATGACGACCGGGTCGGCCTCGCTCGCCCCGGTGATGTCGACCGGCGTATCCGCATCGGCGCCGGCAAGGGTGACCGTGGCAATCCCGGCAGTGGCCGCGACCGTGAAGCTGCCGGTGACGGTGTCGCCGGTGGCTTCGGTGACGCTGTTGTCGGCCGTGCCGCTGATGCCGGTGATGGTCGGCGCGTCATCGGTGGAACCCGTGACGGTGATGGTCAGCGTGGTGCTGGAGGCGTCGCCATCGGCATCGGTGATCGTGTAGCTGAATTCGTCTTCCAGTGACGCGCCGTCATCCAGCGACTGGACGTCAGCATTGCTGTTGTCCAGCACATAGCTGTAGCTGCCGTCACTGTTGAGCGTCAGCGTGCCGTACGTGCCTTCGACCACCGCCGGGGCATCGGCCGTGACGGTGCTGCCGTCGACGGCAGTGACCAGGGTCGGCGTGTCGCTGCCCAGAGTATCGGCGGCCGCATCGGCATCCGTGCTGTCACCGGACCCGCTGATGACATTGCCGGTCAGGGCGTCAGAGGTGTCCTCGGCGATGGTGCCGGTGTCCTCATTGGCCGTCGGGACGGTGTCGACGATCGCGATGTCCAGGCTCTCGGTGGAACTGGCATTCGTGATGTCGGTGACCACGACCGCGAAGCTGTCGGTGATGTCGCCGTCCGAGTGATCCTCGGTCTCGCCATCCTCGACGTAGCGGTACGTCACGGTGCCGGTGTCGGCGTCATAGCCGGTCACGCTCAGGGTGCCTTCGCTCCCCTCGATGACCACCGGGTCGGCCTCGCTCGCCCCGGTGATGTCGACCGGCGTATCCGCATCGGCGCCGGCAAGGGTGACCGTGGCAATCCCGGCAGTGGCCGCGACCGTGAAGCTGCCGGTGACGGTGTCGCCGGTGGCTTCGGTGACGCTGTTGTCGTCCGTGCCGCTGATGCCGGTGATGGTCGGCGCGTCATCGGTGGAACCCGTGACGGTGATGGTCAGCGTGGTGCGGGAGACATCGCCATCGGCATCGGTGATGCCGTAGGTGAAGACGTCGCTCAGCGGGTCGCTGTCATCGTTCAGTGACTGGACCTCGGCATTGCCGTTGTCCAGCACGTAGCTGTAGCTGCCGTCACTGTTGAGGGTCAGCGTGCCGTAGCTGCCGGCGATCTCGGTACCGGTCGTGTCGTTGACGTTTGCCGCAAGCGCGTCATCGTCTTCCAGAGTGCCTTTCACGACACCGGTGACCGTGGTCGGCGTGTCGCTGCCCAGGGCATCGGCGGCCGCATCGGCATCCGTGCTGTCACCGGACCCGCTGATGACATTGCCGGTCAGGGCGTCAGAGGTGTCCTCGGCGATACTGCGCGCATCGTCATTGGCCGTCGGCGCGGTGTCGACGATCGCGATGTCCAGGCTGCCGCTGGTGCTCTGCCCGGTGATGTCGGTCACCACGACGGTGAAGCTGTCAGTGATGTCACCGCCGGTGTGATCTTCGCTCTCGCCATCTTCGACGTAGCTATAGGTGACCTCACCGCTGTCGGCGTCGTAGCCGGTCACGGTCAGGGTGCCTTCGTTGGTGGTGAGCTCGACCGGATCGGCCTCGGACGCGCCGGTGATGTCAGTGCCATTCACGGTGACGGTATCGATGCCGGCAGTGGCGGCGACCGTGAAGCTGCCGGTGACGGAGTCGCCGGTGGCTTCGGTGAGGCTGTGGTCCGCCTCATCACCGCTGATATCGGTGATGGTCGGGACGCCGTCGGTGGACCCCTCGACGGTGATGGTCAGCGTGGCAGTATCACTGTCGCCATCGGCGTCGATGATCACGTAGGTGAACGTGTCTTCTTCCGTGTCGCCATCATTCAGCGACTGGACCGCCGGACTGGTGGTGTCGAGCACATAGCTGTAGCTGCCGTCACTGTTGAGTGTCAGCGTGCCGTACGTGCCTTCGACCACGGCAGCGTCATCGGCCGTGACGACACTGCCGTCAACACCGGTGACCGTCGTGGCATCCGCGCCCAGGGTATCGGCGGTGTCGTTGTCGCCACTGATGACGTTGCCGTCGAGAGCGGTGGCGTCCTCGTCGATACTGCGCGCATCGTCATTGGCCGTCGGCGCGGTGTCGACGATCGCGATGTCCAGGCTGTCACTGGTGCTCTGCCCGGTGATGTCGGTCACCACGACGGTGAAGCTGTCAGTGATGTCACCGCCGGTGTGATCTTCGCTCTCGCCATCTTCGACGTAGCTATAGGTGACCTCACCGCTGTCGGCGTCGTAGCCGGTCACGGTCAGGGTGCCTTCGTTGGTGGTGAGCTCGACCGGATCGGCCTCGGACGCGCCGGTGATGTCAGTGCCATTCACGGTGACGGTATCGATGCCGGCAGTGGCGGCGACCGTGAAGCTGCCGGTGACGGAGTCGCCGGTGGCTTCGGTGAGGCTGTGGTCCGCCTCATCACCGCTGATATCGGTGATGGTCGGGACGCCGTCGGTGGACCCCTCGACGGTGATGGTCAGCGTGGCAGTATCACTGTCGCCATCGGCGTCGATGATCACGTAGGTGAACGTGTCTTCTTCCGTGTCGCCATCATTCAGCGACTGGACCGCCGGACTGGTGGTGTCGAGCACATAGCTGTAGCTGCCGTCACTGTTGAGTGTCAGCGTGCCGTACGTGCCTTCGACCACGGCAGCGTCATCGGCCGTGACGACACTGCCGTCAACACCGGTGACCGTCGTGGCATCCGCGCCCAGGGTATCGGCGGTGTCGTTGTCGCCACTGATGACGTTGCCGTCGAGAGCGGTGGCGTCCTCGTCGATACTGCGCGCATCGTCATTGGCCGTCGGCGCGGTGTCGACGATCGCGATGTCCAGGCTGTCACTGGTGCTCTGCCCGGTGATGTCGGTCACCACGACGGTGAAGCTGTCAGTGATGTCACCGCCGGTGTGATCTTCGCTCTCGCCATCTTCGACGTAGCTATAGGTGACCTCACCGCTGTCGGCGTCGTAGCCGGTCACGGTCAGGGTGCCTTCGTTGGTGGTGAGCTCGACCGGATCGGCCTCGGACGCGCCGGTGATGTCAGTGCCATTCACGGTGACGGTATCGATGCCGGCAGTGGCGGCGACCGTGAAGCTGCCGGTGACGGAGTCGCCGGTGGCTTCGGTGAGGCTGTGGTCCGCCTCATCACCGCTGATATCGGTGATGGTCGGGACGCCGTCGGTGGACCCCTCGACGGTGATGGTCAGCGTGGCAGTATCACTGTCGCCATCGGCGTCGGTGATCACGTAGGTGAACGTGTCTTCTTCCGTGTCGCCATCATTCAGCGACTGGACCGCCGGGCTGGTGGTGTCGAGCACATAGCTGTAGCTGCCGTCACTGTTGAGTGTCAGCGTGCCGTACGTGCCTTCGACCACGGCAGCGTCATCGGCCGTGACGGCACTGCCGTCAACACCGGTGACCGTCGTGGCATCCGCGCCCAGGGTATCGGCGGTGTCGTTGTCGCCACTGATGACGTTGCCGTCGAGAGCGGTGGCGTCCTCGTCGATACTGCGCGCATCGTCATTGGCCGTCGGCGCGGTGTCGACGATCGCGATGTCCAGGCTGTCGCTGGTGCTCTGCCCGGTGATGTCGGTCACCACGACGGTGAAGCTGTCAGTGATGTCACCGCCGGTGTGATCTTCGCTCTCGCCATCTTCGACGTAGCTATAGGTGACCTCACCGCTGTCGGCGTCGTAGCCGGTCACGGTCAGGGTGCCTTCATCGGTGGTGAGCTCGACCGGATCGGCCTCGGACGCGCCGGTGATGTCAGTGCCATTCACGGTGACGGTATCGATGCCGGCAGTGGCGGCGACCGTGAAGCTGCCGGTGACGGAGTCGCCGGTGGCTTCGGTGAGGCTGTGGTCCGCCTCATCACCGCTGATATCGGTGATGGTCGGGACGCCGTCGGTGGACCCCTCGACGGTGATGGTCAGCGTGGCAGTATCACTGTCGCCATCGGCGTCGGTGATCACGTAGGTGAACGTGTCTTCTTCCGTGTCGCCATCATTCAGCGACTGGACCGCCGGGCTGGTGGTGTCGAGCACATAGCTGTAGCTGCCGTCACTGTTGAGTGTCAGCGTGCCGTACGTGCCTTCGACCACGGCAGCGTCATCGGCCGTGACGGCACTGCCGTCAACACCGGTGACCGTCGTGGCATCCGCGCCCAGGGTATCGGCGGTGTCGTTGTCGCCACTGATGACGTTGCCGTCGAGAGCGGTGGCGTCCTCGTCGATACTGCGCGCATCGTCATTGGCCGTCGGCGCGGTGTCGACGATCGCGATGTCCAGGCTGTCGCTGGTGCTCTGCCCGGTGATGTCGGTCACCACGACGGTGAAGCTGTCAGTGATGTCACCGCCGGTGTGATCTTCGCTCTCGCCATCTTCGACGTAGCTATAGGTGACCTCACCGCTGTCGGCGTCGTAGCCGGTCACGGTCAGGGTGCCTTCATCGGTGGTGAGCTCGACCGGATCGGCCTCGGACGCGCCGGTGATGTCAGTGCCATTCACGGTGACGGTATCGATGCCGGCAGTGGCGGCGACCGTGAAGCTGCCGGTGACGGAGTCGCCGATGGCTTCGGTGAGGCTGTGGTCCGCCTCATCACCGCTGATATCGGTGATGGTCGGGACGCCGTCGGTGGACCCCTCGACGGTGATGGTCAGCGTGGCAGTATCACTGTCGCCATCGGCGTCGGTGATCACGTAGGTGAACGTGTCTTCTTCCGTGTCGCCATCATTCAGCGACTGGACCGCCGGACTGGTGGTGTCGAGCACATAGCTGTAGCTGCCGTCACTGTTGAGTGTCAGCGTGCCGTACGTGCCTTCGACCACGGCAGCGTCATCGGCCGTGACGGCACTGCCGTCAACACCGGTGACCGTCGTGGCATCCGCGCCCAGGGTATCGGCGGTGTCGTTGTCGCCACTGATGACGTTGCCGTCGAGAGCGGTGGCGTCCTCGTCGATACTGCGCGCATCGTCATTGGCCGTCGGCGCGGTGTCGACGATCGCGATGTCCAGGCTGTCGCTGGTGCTCTGCCCGGTGATGTCGGTCACCACGACGGTGAAGCTGTCGGTGATATCGCCGCCGGTGTGATCTTCGCTCTCGCCATCTTCGACGTAGCTATAGGTGACCTCACCGCTGTCGGCGTCGTAGCCGGTCACGGTCAGGGTGCCTTCACTGGTGGTGAGCTCGACCGGATCGGCCTCGGACGCGCCGGTGATATCAGTGCCATTCACGGTGACGCTGGCGATGCCGGCATCCGCTTCCACTTGGAAGGTGTCAGTGACGGTGCCGCCGGTCGCCTCAGTGACCGACTGGTCATCCAGCGAGGTGATGGTCGGCGCCGAGTCATCCACGCCAGTGATGACGATGTCGACCGTGGTGGTCGAACCATCGCTGAGCTCGACCACGAACGACTGGCTGACAGTGTCACCTTCATTCAACCCCTGAACGACAGCGGCATCGTTATCGAGGGTGTATGACCACTCCCCTGCCTCGTTGACGCTGAAAGTGCCGTAATCATCGCTTTGGGTGCCAGCGACAACATCAGTACTTTCGACATCGACAAGCGCTCCGGAAGCTTCGGTAACGCCATCCTCCGTTACCTCTCCAGAATCGCCGCCAATCAGGGCGCCCACGTCATTGCTGGTCGCGGTGTTGCCGGCCGGATCGGTGACCGAGGCTTCGACGCTGTATTCGCCTTCGCTCAGTGGCGTCTCGGCGTCGACGCTGTAGGTGCCGTTCTCCACAGTCGCGGTGACGGTCTGCTCGTTGCCGTCGCTGTCGGTGATGACCAGGGTGACGGTGCTGCCATCGTCGGCATCGGTGGTACCGACGATGGTCGGCGTGGTGTCGGAGGTCAGTGCCGGGGCATCGACGGTCAACGCCGGCGCACTTGCGTCGATCTCGCCCACGTCATTGCTGGTCGCGGTGTTGCCGGCCGGATCGGTGACCGAGGCTTCGACGCTGTACTCGCCTTCGCTCAGCGGCGTCTCGGCATCGACACTGTAGGTGCCGTTCTCGACAGTCGCAGTAACGGTCTGTTCGTTGCCGTCGCTGTCAGTGATGACCAGGGTGACGGTGCTGCCGTCTTCGGCATCAGTGGTACCGACGATGGTCGGCGTGGTGTCGGAGGTCAGTGCGGGAGCGTCGACGGTCAACGCCGGCGCGCTTGCGTCGATCTCGCCTACATCATTGCTGGTCGCGGTGTTGCCGGCCGGATCGGTGACCGAGGCTTCGACGCTGTACTCGCCTTCGCTCAGCGGCGTCTCGGCATCGACACTGTAGGTGCCGTTCTCGACAGTCGCAGTAACGGTCTGTTCGTTGCCGTCGCTGTCAGTGATGACCAGGGTGACGGTGCTGCCGTCTTCGGCATCAGTGGTACCGACGATGGTCGGCGTGGTGTCGGAGGTCAGTGCGGGAGCGTCGACGGTCAACGCCGGCGCGCTTGCGTCGATCTCGCCTACATCATTGCTGGTCGCGGTGTTGCCGGCCGGATCGGTGACAGAGGCTTCGACGCTGTACTCGCCTTCGCTCAGCGGCGTCTCGGCATCGACACTGTAGGTGCCGTTCTCGACAGTCGCAGTAACGGTCTGTTCGTTGCCGTCGCTGTCAGTGATGACCAGGGTGACGGTGCTGCCGTCTTCGGCATCAGTGGTACCGACGATGGTCGGCGTGGTGTCGGAGGTCAGTGCCGGAGCATCGACAGTCAACGCCGGCGCGCTTGCGTCGATCTCGCCTACATCATTGCTGGTCGCGGTGTTGCCGGCCGGATCGGTGACCGAGGCTTCGACGCTGTATTCGCCTTCGCTCAGTGGCGTCTCGGCGTCGACGCTGTAGGTGCCGTTCTCCACAGTCGCGGTGACGGTCTGCTCGTTGCCGTCGCTGTCGGTGATGACCAGGGTGACGGTGCTGCCGTCTTCGGCATCAGTAGTACCGACGATGGTCGGCGTGGTGTCGGAGGTCAGTGCGGGAGCGTCGACGGCCAACGCCGGCGCGCTTGCGTCGATCTCGCCTACATCATTGCTGGTCGCGGTGTTGCCGGCCGGATCGGTGACCGAGGCCTCGACGCTGTACTCGCCTTCACTCAGCGGCGTCTCGGCGTCGACGCTGTAGGTGCCGTTCTCGACGGTGGCAGTAACGGTCTGTTCGTTGCCGTCGCTGTCAGTGATGACCAGCGTGACGGTGCTGCCATCGTCGGCATCGGTAGTGCCGACGATGGTCGGCGTGGTGTCGGAGGTCAGTGCCGGGGCATCAACGGTGAGCGCCGGCGCGCTTGCGTCGATCTCGCCTACATCATTGCTGGTCGCGGTGTTGCCAGCCGGGTCGGTGACCGAGGCCTCGACGCTGTACTCGCCTTCGCTCAGCGGCGTCTCGGCATCGACGCTGTAGGTACCGTTCTCGACGGTCGCGGTGACGATCTGTTCGTTGCCGTCGCTGTCAGTAATGACCAGCGTGACGGTGCTGCCATCTTCGGCGTCGGTGGTGCCGACGATGGTCGGCGTGGTGTCGGAGGTCAGCGCCGGTGCATCGACGGTCAGCGCCGGCGCACTTGCGTCGATCTCGCCCACGTCATTGCTGGCCGCGGTGTTGCCGGCCGGGTCGGTGACCGAGGCCTCGACGCTGTACTCGCCTTCGCTCAGCGGCGTCTCGGCGTCAACCGTGTAGGTGCCGTTCTCGACAGTCGCGGTGACGGTCTGCTCGTTGCCGTCGCTGTCGGTGATGACCAGGGTGACGGTGCTGCCGTCTTCGGCATCGGTGGTGCCGACGATGGTCGGCGTGGTGTCGGAGGTCAGTGCGGGAGCATCGACCGACAAGGACAGCACGACCTCTGTGGGCAGTGTCGGATCAAGATCCAGCCCCAGGCCATCTTCGTCCTCATCATTGAATTCCGGGTCGGTAAAGCCGCCCTCATATTCATAGGAGGTCCGTTCGACACGCCCTTCACGCCCCACCCCAGAGGCATCCAGGAAACCACTACGACTGCTGCCCGGCGCACCGCCACTCTCACCGGCTGCGGGAGCTTCCTGAATCGCGGTCGGGTCTTCGCCACGAGCGATCGCTTCGCGCAACGCTTCCACTGCCGGGTCAACAGGCGCTTCCCCACGCGACTCGGCCAGCAACACCTCAACGCCGATCGGCGCCCCCTGCGGCACCACAAGCTGGGTGCCGTCTTCCAGCACCACGATCGCGCCCTGCGGTGCGACCAGAGTGGCTGTCGGTTCAAGCGTCATTCCATTGACGACACGCTGCGCCTCGCTGGAGGAGGAAACAACAAGTACTGTGCCTTCTGTGCGGATGACCTGGACCATGGGGACATACTCCTGCTGGGGAAAGGTGCTGCATCATGCTGCGAAGGGGGCAATGGCATGATCGACAAGAACGGATAGTTACATTTTGATACACAACATCACTTACTGCAACCTAGCAATTTTCAGTAGTGTCGTCGCGCCATGAGGATGAAATGTCTAATTTCTAAAAACCTCTATTAATCAATAACTCGCATTCACAAACTTCGTCATTTCGGTTTAGCGAATCTTGCGAGACTCCACAGACCACTGGCGCCGGATATTACGCAAGGGTCGTGATTGATCATGAGAGCTCGCTAATACCGTAGCATCGTTGTATAGCCATTGTTCAATCAAATCTGCCAAATGTAACAATACTCTTACATTTTGCGGCTGCTGTTGGGCAATACGCCGCAAGTGGCTGCCGGGAGCCTCGCCAACGTGGGGGCCATGGCCCGTACGCTCCAGCCGCTTCACCAATCTGCGGTAGGCTCGCACACCTGCGTGCGCTGACACCTCACGGCCCGACCACAACACCAGTGCCACGCCTGCCAGCACCACACTGGCCAGCAGCCCTAGCACACCCCAGACAAGCCACTCCCAGCGGAAGTCACCAAACAGTCGCTTCCAGAGATTTCGCTGCTCGTCGAGACGGAACCCCACCACGCTGCGTTGCCAGCGGTATTCGAAACGCTCCCACTGCCGTCTTAGATCACTGAGCAATGAATTATTCAGCGTGAAGGCGCGCAAGCCAGCATCGGCCATGAAGCCCGGCTGCCCCTGCAGACTCAGCGCCCCCTGCGAGATTCGCTCGGGAGCCACCGCCGCGGTGGGATCAAATCGATGCCAGCGACCGGCATAGAACACCTCGACCCAGGCGTGGGCGTCATACTGACGGATGCTCAATTCCTGCGGCCCACCGATGCCATCGCCTTGTGCCTCGCCGCCCAGATAACCCGCGACCATACGCGCCGGCAGTCCGGCAGCGCGCGCCAGAAAAACGCTGGTAGAAGCGTAATGGGTGCAATAGCCCTGCAAGCTGTCGAACAGGAAATCATCGACACGGCTGAGCCCCTCGAGGCGCGGTGGCGTCAGGGTGTAGCGGAAAGGCTGGCGATTGAAATACTGGAAAAGGCGCTGCAGAAAGACCTGAGGATCTCCCCCCGACTCCCGCATCAGATCGCGAGCGAACTCACGGGCACGCGGGTTGCCATCATCGGGCAACAGCTGATCAAGGCGCTGCATCCATTGCGGAGCCGTTGTCGGTGGCGCGCCGGAGGAAGACATCTCCAGCAGCTCGCGGGTATTGAGTGACGCCAGCCCCTCAAGGGTGCCGTCGATCAGGTAACGGGCCTCGCGGCTGGTCGTCAGTGGCGCGCCGAGACTCGGCCGCCAGGGGCGCGGGTCCGGCTCCAGCAGCAGCTCATAGCGATGACGCGCGACTCCCCCCTCCATACGCGTCCCGCGCTGAACGTAGCGCTCGGCCGGCCCGCCCAGTGCCTCCTGAAGACGCTCCGGCGTGGCGCGCGACCAGCGCACGCCATCAAACAGACTCAGGGTATACACACGCCAGTAGCGCTGGGAGGCCGCCGGCAGTCCGTTGTCGAAACGCGCCCGAAACGCCAGGGCATCACTGCGACCCAGGGCGGCGATATCGCCGGGAGAGACACTGTCGGTAAGCCCCGTGGTGGCCTCGTTGAGCTGGGGCACGTTCCACAGCGGCGGCAAGCGGGGAAAGAGCACGAACAAGCCCAGCATCAGCGGCAGGGACAGCCCCATCAGCCAGGCCGTCTCCCGCATGGCCTCGCGACGCTCGCGTGCACCGGCGATCAACACCAGTCCGCCGACCAGCCACGCCGCGGCCATGACCGAGGCCGCCGCCATCAAGGGCCCCTGGTCATGCAGGAAGGCCGCTGCCAGCACCACGAAACCCAGCCCGCAGACCACGCGTCCATCGCGCAGGCTGTCCGTCTCCAGCAGCTTGAGCAGATAGATGCCGACCAGCAGGCCGATCATCGCCTCCAGGCGCAGCATCTGGCCGTATTCGAGAAACAGACCCGCCGCGATCATTGCCACCGCCGCCAGTCGCAACAGGATGCCAGCGCGCGGAACTCGCGCCCGGAGTTGCTGAAAGCGCCACAACGCCGCCAGCAAGGCCGGCAGGGCAAGCCATACCGGCATCCACAGCACATGAAGCGCCAGCACCAGACACTGGCCGATGAACAGATGGCGCAGCTCAAGCCAGCCCAGCGCCTGATCAGGCGTCAGCGGTTTGCGCTGCCACCAGCGTCGTCTGGCGCTGGAGGAAGTAGAAGATGTGCCACGGGAAAGCTCGTCCTTTGAGGAGCGGCCTAGGGAGGCGCGTCCCGGGGAGGCCTTGGCTGTCGACAGGCTCATGCGCTGCCCTCCTGACTCAAGGGACGACTCGCGCCGGCTCGCTCGGCGGCCTCACTGGCCGCCAGCTGGGCGGACCATGGCAACCTGTGCTCGCCGCCGAACAGCGTCAACGCCTCAAGCACTCGACGACGATGCGCCCCGCCACTGGCGATGGCCAATGTCTGGCCCGGCAGTCGCAGACCATAGGTCGCCTGGGCTCCTTCCGCCGCCAGCACGCGTGCCGTGAGCTCCGAGAGTCGCTGCTCCATGTCGCCACGACAGGCCTCGTAATCCAGCCACAGCGAGGGACGCGCAGGTGTCTCGAAGCGCTTGGTGACCAGCTCTCCGCTGCGCCCCCAGTGCTTCCAGGCGATATGCGCTGGCGCGTCGCCCGGCACATAGCGGCGCAGCCCGGCGAAATCGCCCTGCTCTATCTGCTCGAGCGTGCGACGACTGCCCTGCGGGGTGGAGGGAAGCTCTGGCTGTGGATAGACGAGGACCGGCGTGTCGATCGCGACCCAGGCCCACAGGCGCACCAGTCCCAGTGGCCAGCGCGACTCCAGCGTCAGCGTCGGCAATGAGAACTGGCCACGCTGAAAGGCCGCCAGCTCCAGCGGCGCACTGCCTTCGCCGTCATGGATCTCGAGTCGCTGACGCGCCTCTCCCAGTCGCACATCGATGGCATGCGAGCGAGCCCGACCGGTGAGACGCACCATGACGCGCAACGTATTGCCTGCAAACGCCTCGCCGTCGGCGATCAGCTGAACTCGCACGCCCGCCAGATTGCGCCAGCTGCGAAAGATGCTGACCACTGCCACGGCGAACAGCCAGAAGGACAGGCCATGCGCCAGCGAGTTCTCGTAATTGATACCCAGCAGCAGCAGCAGGATCACCAGCACCGCCCAGAACAGCCCAAAGGGCGTCGGCAAGATCATCAAGCGCGCATGATGAAGCGCCTCGCCTCCGCCAATCGACATCTTGCGCAGCATGCGGGCTTTCACGCGCGTCCATGCGCCGGGCTTCGCCACCTGGGTCATGCAGGCACCACCGCCACCTGCCCAAGCAGATGGCGCGCTGCGGCTTCACCTTCGGCAACACTGCCTTCGCTGAGGCGGTGCCCCACGACGGGCGCCCAGACCGCTTGCACATCCTCCGGCAGCACATAGTCACGCCCTGCCAGCAGTGCCCAGCCACGCGCAGCACTAGCCAGCGCCAACACCCCTCGCGTCGAGAGACCATAGGCCACTTCCGGTGAGCTGCGCGTCGCCGCCACCAGCGCCTGCAGATAATCCAGCAGCGGATCAGACAGACGCACACGATCCACGGCGGCCTGCCACTCCTTGAGCACCGAGACGGGCAACAAGGGTCGCAGCGCCTCGATATGCTGACGCCCGGCATTGCCCTTGAGAATCTCGCGCTCGGCTGCGGGTTCCGGATAGCCCAATGACAGCCGCATAAGGAAGCGGTCCAGCTGGGACTCCGGCAGCGGGAAGGTGCCGGATTGCTGGAGCGGATTCTGGGTCGCGATCACGAAGAACGGTTCTGGCAGGCGACGGGTCTCGCCCTCCACCGTCACCTGACGCTCTTCCATCGCCTCCAGCAATGCGCTCTGCGTCTTGGGCGTGGCACGGTTGATCTCATCCGCCAGCACCAGCGAGTGGAATACCGGGCCGGGATGGAAGCGGAAGTTGCCCTCACGCGGGTCGAATACCGAGACGCCGAGAATGTCAGCGGGCAATAGATCGCTGGTGAACTGCACCCGCTGCATGTCCGCTCCGATCAGACGCGCCAGCCCCTGGGCGAGCGTCGTCTTGCCCAGCCCCGGCAAGTCCTCGATCAGGACATGACCACGACACAGCAGACAACAGAGCGCCAGACGGATCTGGCGCGGCTTGCCCGCCAGCACGGTCGACAATGCGGCTTCCACCTCTTCCAGCTGCTGTGGCGATACCTTGGCATTCATGCAAAGACTCCAGAACAAAGTGGGGAGGAGGAGATGCGGCCATCACGATGGGCAGCACACGCCAGATGACGCAGGGCCAGCGACGTTGCTGCGCAGGCTCGACAAGGAAAAGCGAAGATCATCGGCTCAGGCTCTCACTCAGAAAGCCTTCACGAATCAGGCGCTCAAGGGCCATACGGCTATCAGGCGTTGAAGGATGCAACGCAAGCGCATCGGCCGGCGTGACCCAGAAGGCGTCCGCCACTTCTTCAGCCTGAAGCGTCAGCGGGCCATCGTAATGCACCAGATATGCACTGCCGAAGACATGGTTGGTCGCGTCGGTGTAGCAGAAATCGAAACAATGCTTGAGCGGCGCGCCGCGCACGCCGATCTCTTCCTCCAGCTCGCGACGAGCAGCCACCTGCACGGCCTCACCAGCCCCGACAACCCCCCCACTGGCGAGATCGAAATAGCCGGGGAACACTTCCTTGCTCAGGGTACGCTTCTGGATACACAGCTCACCGCGGCCATTGAGCACGAAGGCATAGGTCGCACGGTGCCAATAGCGGTAACGTCGCATCAAGCGACGCGGTGCCGTGCCACAAGGGCGATTCTGCGCATCGACCAGCTGAATGATTTCGTCCTGGATCACCGTTCCCTGTTCCTTGCCTGTCCTTGAATCATTTCGATAGCCATCCGCGACGACCAACACCGCCGGATGGCATCGACCAATGCGTCCCACGGTAGCAGAATGCGACGAAGCTGCCTTCAACTGCGGCCCGGACACCTGCCTTCACACCCGGGCAACAGGTGACGCTCGCATTCGTGCAAATCACCTAAAACAGAACCCTCTGCAATAGCCTCTACACTAGAGGCCATCGACGTCAGAAAACACCACACTGGCATCATGGACCGCTCCCTTGGTCATTCTCTTTACACACCCAGACAGGAGATGCGCACAGCATGAGGCAACCTCGCCAGGGACATGGCGCGCCGCGACGCGCCGGACAGATATCGGCTGGCCTGACCGCCCTTCGCACCATCGCCACCACCGCCAGCAGATGGCTGGCGACGCTAGCCCTGCTCTCCCTTGCCACCATTCACGCCACTGCGCGGGAGCCCCTGTCCGCCATCCCTCATGTCGAGCAAGCCTTTGCGCTACCGACGCCACCGGGTGCCACGACCGGGGCCGCCTACCTGACACTCTCGATCGCAAAGGGCGATGCCGCGCTGACAGGCGCCAGCACGCCGATGGCCGCCACGGTCGAATTGCACAGCATGCAAGTCACGCAAGAGCGCATGCAGATGCACAGAATCGAGCAACTGGCGATTTCCTCTGACGCGCCGCTGACGATGACTCCCGGCGGCGGCCCCCACCTGATGCTGATCGGGCTGACGCAGCCACTCACTGCAGGCGACAAGCTGCCATTGACACTGCATTTCCTGGCGAGACCTGACACGAGCCTTGAGGTCTCGATCAAGGACTACGCCGAGATGATGTCGCTCAGTGAGTAACGCCATCGGTGCACACGCCTCTATCGACAAACACCTCTATCTACAAACGCCTCAACCCGCAAAACGCGCATGCAAAACGGCCCTGACAAAAGGTGCCAGGGCCGTTTTCTCAAGAAGCGCCAGATCCTCACCGGGCTGACAGGCTGTCTCAAAGCCCCCAGACCACCCGCAACGCCAGCCCCAGCAACACCACGCCCGTCAGTCGATTGATCCACATCGCGCGCGCCTGCAACCAGGGCAGCACCCGCGAGTGCGACAGCACCAGTGCCACCAGCACATACCAGAGCCCGTCGATGCCCATGGCCGTCACGACGACCAGCCACTTGCCCATCTCGCTCATCTCCGGCGTGATCAACTGACTGAGCAGCGCCACGAAGAACAGGATCAACTTGGGGTTGGCCAGCGCCACCATGAAACCATCGCGTATCGCCATGGAACGGGACGTCGTGACGGCCTGCGCCTCCAGCGCTCCACCGCGACCTGCCCGCAGCGCCTTGAACCCCAACCAGGCCAGATAGACTGCACCCAGCAGCATGATCACCTGGAAGACCCCCGGGTAATGAACGATCAAGGCGCCGAGCCCCCAGGCAGTCAGCGCGGCGTACAACCCGACTCCCAGCGCATGACTGATACCGGCGGCGACCCCCGCACTCCTCCCGCCGCCCAGGGTATGGCGCAACACCATCGCCAGACTCGGTCCGGGCGACATCGCCCCCATCGCGCATAGCGCAACCAGTGACAACCACAGATTCAGCGGCATCCAATGCATGAAGGTCATTCCATGTTCCAGTCAATTGGTGAAAGCGACACTGCGCCGGCCTCGGACATACACCTGGGGGGGGGATCACCTGATAGTAGCCCGGCGCTCGCGATGGGGCCCGCCCTCCCCATCAGGCGCTGCTCAAGGGATGAGAGCATCGGGCACATACGACTCCCACCAAGTCTTCGGGCAGACGCAGTCGAGTGTATCAAGCGCCGTGCTGATGCGGCAGCAGGCCATATGGACGACCTGGACATGCCCCTCACGATAGATGTCACACAGGCTGGACAGTCCGCCCTCGAAGGCGGCCGTCGTGCATGGATTTATATGAGAACATAATAAAGTACAGAAATTCACACATTTGAAAACTTGTGCAACAAATTAGATGTTGTACAAGTTTATGACAACCAGTAACGTCTCTACCGCTGCTCAGGAAGAGCGGCAGGTTCAGCGTAGTGACAGGCCAAGTGCACAGGAAGTTCAGCCAGGGACAGGCCCTGTCAAAGGATGACGCGCAGGCTTGGGGTCTTCGCTCCTTAGCCAGGAAGATTCGTAAGCCTGAGCGGGTAGGTTTACGAATCTTCATGACTGGCAAGCCTGCGAGCTCAGGGAAAGAGAGCACTACGCTGAATGACACCGAATTCAGTCAGTTTCTGAAAGGTGTACAAGATTCTTGCGGGTCAGTAGCGCCCGATCGCTGCTCAGGAAGAGCGGCAGGTTCAGCGTAGTGACGGGCCAAGTGCACAGGAAGTGCAGCCAGGGACAGGCCCTGTCAGAGGATGACGCGCAAGCATGGGAAGCTTCACTCCCCGGCCAGCAAGATCCATGAGTCTGAGCGGTTGATTCATGGGCCTTGATGTCTGGCAGGTTTGCGAACTCAAGGAAAGAGACCACTACGCTGCACCTCACCAGATTCAGTCAATTGCTGAGAAGGAGAGGAGACATGGAAGGGAAAGCTCAAGCCGCACTGTGTTGTCCGGCATGCTCCGGCCTGAAGATGGAGTATCAGTACCACACCCCATCGGCCGACCACCTGGTGCACTGCCAGGATTGCCATGAATACGTCGGCATGTGGTTTACCCTGCGCCAGGAACTCGCGATCCAGAACACCCGCATTGCACTCCTCGCCCCCTCCCTCGCCAGCAACAGCCTCTATCGACGCGTGAAGAGCGTTCCACATCAGGCGTGAGCCGCCGTCTGGATGCACGAGACACAGGAAAGCCCCGACATTCGTCCGGGGCTTTCCTGTGTCTGGGCCCCTGCCGTCACGTACAGAGCGAAGACAAGCAGCTGCCAGCGCCGTGACAGGCGAAGCGTGAAAAGATAAGAAAGGACAAGTATTCGGGACAGGGGTAGAGACAGACTGAGCGCGAGCGAAGAACCACGAGGAAGATGAATCGGCTGGAGCCAGAAACGCAAAAAGCCGCTCGAAAGCGACTTTTCAATTCTGGTGCCGGTGGTCGGACTCGAACCGACACGCCTATTAAGCGGCGGATTTTGAATCCGCTGCGTCTACCAATTCCGCCACACCGGCAACGGAGCGAAATTATACGGGACATTGCGCCAAGGTCAACGAGTTTTGGCGTCAGATCAGACACATGGAGCGCTTCCTCACACCCCACGCCGCAGTGGGCTGAGGCGTGTCGCCCGCAAACGGGTCTTCGCGTGGACGATGGCATTGGGTATCATGAGCGACCTTTTTCGTCTGCCCAGACAGCCAAGGCCTCGAGAGTGTCGCACCTGACTGCCCCACCCGCAGAAAGGGAGTCATGCGCTCGCGACGAGAGCGTCAGTGTCTCAGGGCGGCATCTCCCCATTGTGCATGTACGCATGCCACGGAGCGCACCACGCGCCTCGTGCTATCAGAGTGTCAGGTTGGCCATGTCACGTATCGATTCCGGTGATGCCTCGGGCGTTGCCACATCTTCCGACGCGCGCCCGATGCAGCGCAGCGATTACGATTTCAGCCTGCCGGATGAGCTGATTGCCCGCTACCCGTCAGAGCAGCGCAGCGATTGCCGTCTGCTGCATCTGGATGGCAAGAGCGGCGAGATCGTGCACCGCCGCTTCCCGGATCTGCTCGAGCAGCTGGAACCCGGCGATGTCGTGGTGTTCAACGACACCCGCGTGATCCCCGCGCGCCTGCATGGTCAGAAAGCCTCCGGCGGCAAGATCGAGATGCTGCTGGAGCGCCCGCTGGATGCCCATCGCGGCCTGGCGCACATCCGCTCCAGCAAGTCGCCCAAGCCGGGTACCGAGCTGATCTTCGAAGGTGGCATCACGGCCGTGGTCGAAGGCCGTCAGGAGGCGCTGTTCGAGCTGCGCTTCCACGGCGAGACGCCGATGATCGAGCTGCTCAATCAGCATGGCCACATGCCGCTGCCGCCTTATATCACTCGGGATGACGAGCTGTCGGATCGCGAGCGCTATCAGACGGTCTATGCCAAGCGCGATGGCGCCGTGGCCGCCCCGACGGCGGGCCTGCACTTCGATGAGCCGATCATGGCCGCCATGGCCGAGAAAGGCATCGAGACCGCCTTCGTCACCCTGCATGTGGGCGCCGGCACCTTCCAGCCGGTACGCGTCGACAGCATTCTCGAGCACCACATGCACAGCGAGTGGATCGAGGTCGGCCAGGAAGCCTGCGACAAGATCGCCCGTGCCCGCGCTGCCGGCCGTCGCGTGGTCGCCGTCGGCACCACCAGCGTGCGCTGCCTCGAGAGCGCCGCCAAGGCCCACGCTGGCGAGCTGGCCCCCTACTCCGGCGACACCGACATCTTCATCTACCCGGGCTACGAATGGCAGGTGGTGGATCTGTTGATCACCAACTTCCATCTGCCGGAATCGACTCTGCTGATGCTGGTCTCGGCCTTCGCCGGCTACGAGCACACCATGGCGGCCTATCAGGCGGCGGTGGAAGAGCGCTACCAGTTCTTCAGCTATGGCGATGCCATGCTGCTGGAACGCGCCTGAATCCCCCCCCTTCTGACATGGCCCCGGCATTCGCCGAGGGCCGTGTCATGCGCAGTTAACGCGCCCCGCGCTATGCTGCGGCATAGTGGCATCGACACACCAGCTGCGGCCTGTTTCGCCGCCAAGCAAAGAGAGCACCATGCGTAAAGAATGCTTCATGAGCTTTGAAAAGCTCGCGACCGATGGCCGTGCACGTCGTGGCCGCATGACCTTCCCCCGCGGCACCGTGGAAACCCCGGCCTTCATGCCGGTGGGCACCTACGGCACCGTCAAGGGCATGACGCCGGAGTCCATCAAGGACATCGGCGCCGAGATCATCCTCGGCAACACCTTCCACCTGTGGCTGCGCCCGGGCACGGAAGTCATCGAAGCGCATGGCGATCTGCATGACTTCGCGCAGTGGGACAAGCCGATCCTGACCGATTCCGGCGGCTTCCAGGTCTTCTCGCTGGGCAAGACGCGCAAGATCACCGAACAGGGCGTTCACTTCCGCTCACCGGTCGATGGCTCCAAGGTCTTCATGGGCCCGGAAGAATCGATGGCGGTGCAGCGCTCGCTGGGCTCCGATATCGTGATGATCTTCGATGAGTGCACGCCGTACCCGGCCACCCATGATGAAGCGCGCAAGTCGATGGAGATGTCCCTGCGCTGGGCGCAGCGCTCCTACGACGCGCATGGCGACTCGCCGTCGGCGCTGTTCGGCATCATCCAGGGCGGCATGTATCCGGATCTGCGCGAGAAGTCCCTCGAGGGCCTCAAGAAGATCGATTTCGACGGCTACGCCATCGGCGGCCTGTCCGTGGGCGAGCCCAAGGACGAGATGATCAAGGTTCTCGACTACCTCCCCGAGTGGATGCCGGAAGACAAGCCGCGCTATCTGATGGGCGTCGGCAAGCCGGAAGACCTGGTCGAGGGCGTGCGGCGTGGCGTCGACATGTTCGATTGCGTGATGCCGACCCGCAACGCGCGCAACGGCCACCTGTTCACGCCGACGGGCACCGTCAAGATCCGCAACGCCGTCCACAAGCGTGACACCTCACCGCTGGACCCGGACTGCGATTGCTACACCTGCACCAATTTCTCGCGCGGCTATCTGCATCACCTTGATCGCTGTGGAGAAATGCTCGGCTCGATGCTCAACACCATCCACAATCTGCGCTACTACCAGACCGTGATGGCTGGTTTGCGCGGTGCAATTGAAGCGGGTACATTGCAGGACTTCGTGGAACAGTTCTATGCCGCGCGCGGCCTGCCGGTGCCGCCGCTGGCCGACTGATCGAGGCGAATGACGACCGGGGGCCAAATCCTCCGGTCGTCTTGATATTCGACTCGAGCCAGACGTGAAGAAGAGCCTGAATCACGCTCATTGCATAACAACAGTTCACTCGTAACCTCTGGAGATACACATGCTGGAATTCCTGATTCCTGCCGCACACGCGGAAGCCGAAGCGGCTGTCGCCGGCGGCGGCGCCATCGGCCAGATCGTCATGCTGGTCGGCTTCGTGGTCATTTTCTATTTCCTGCTCTGGCGTCCGCAGTCCAAGCGCGCCAAGGAACACAAGAACCTGATCAGCAATCTGGCCAAGGGTGACGAAGTCGTCATCGGTGGTGGCCTGGTTGGCCGCATCACCAAGGTCAGCGAGCAGTTCATCACCATGGAGCTGAACGAAGGCAACGAAGTCAACGTGCAGAAATCTGCCGTGGCTGCAGTCCTGCCGAAGGGCACCATCAAGTCCATCTGATCCCTCCTGCTGCCGGCCCCTGTGCCGGCAGCATGCTTTTCTCTCCCGCTCCACCAAGGACAGGGCTGCCATGCTCAACCGCTATCCGCTTTGGAAGTACCTGGTGATCTGCCTGGTACTTGCCGTCGGCGTGATCTACGCATTGCCGAATCTCTACCCCGAAGACCCGGCTGTGCAGATCAGTGCCGCCAGCGGCGCCGAGGCCATCGACCAGCAAGACCTCGATCGCGCCACCAGTGCCCTCGAAAACGCCGGCATCACGCCCAAATCCGGGGAACTCAACGGTTCCACCGGCCTGATTCGCCTTACCAGCAACGACCAGCAGCTGCGCGCCAAGGAACTGATCAGCGAGACGCTCGGCGATGACGCCATCGTCGCGCTGAACCTGGCCGACGCCACGCCGTCGTGGCTGGCCAGCCTCGGTGCCTCACCGATGAAGCTGGGCCTTGACCTGCGTGGCGGTGTCCACTTCCAGCTGGAAGTCGACATGGACGCCGCGGTCAAGCAGCGCCTGGAAGTCAACGCCAGCGCCATCAAGGAAACCCTGCGCGAGGAGCGTATCCGCTACCGCGGCAGCGAAGTCGACGACGGTACCCTGAGCCTGACGTTCTCCGATGAGGAAGACCGTTCGAAGGCGCGCTCACTGATCTCGCGCGACTTCCAGAACTTCGAATACGACGAGCGCGATGTCGAGCGTGGGGCCGTACTGGACCTCACCCTGACCGCCGCCGCCGTCAAGGAGATTCAGGATTACGCGGTCAACCAGAACCTGACCACGATCCGCAATCGCGTCAACGAGCTGGGCGTGTCCGAGCCGCTGGTTCAGCGCCAGGGCCCGAACCGCATCGTGGTCGAGCTGCCGGGCGTGCAGGACACGGCCGCCGCCAAGCGCGTACTGGGTGCCACCGCCAACCTCGAATTCCGTCTGGAAGCGGCCAGCGACACGCCGGCCAGCGAGATGGAGAGCTTCGCGTTCCGCAACCAGCCGAGCCGCACCGCCAACATCATGAAGGACGTGATCATCAGCGGGGACAGCGTCTCCAGCGCCAGCACCAGCTTCGATGAAAGCGGCCGTCCGCAGGTCAACATCAACCTGGACGGAACCGGTGGCTCGATCATGAACCGCGTCACGCGTGCCGCGATCGGCCGCAACATGGCGGTGCTGTTCATCGAGCACAAGACCCGCACGCGCACCGTGATGGAAGACGGCGAGAAGGTCGAGAAGCGCATCCCGTACACCGAGAAGGGGCTGATCAGCCTGGCGACGATCCAGAGTGCACTGGGCAACAGCTTCCGCATCACTGGCCTCGACTCGCCGACGGAAGCCAAGGAGCTGTCGCTGCTGCTGCGTTCCGGCTCACTGGCCGCGCCGATCTACTTCGTGCAGGAACGCACCATCGGCCCGAGCCTCGGTGCCGAGAACATCTCGCGCGGCATCCTGTCCGTCGAGCTGGGCCTGCTGCTGGTCGTGCTGTTCATGCTGGCGCGCTACAAGGCCTTCGGTGTCGTCGCCAACGTGGCCCTGACCGCCAACCTGGCGATCCTGATTGCCGCGATGTCGATGCTGGGCGCCACCCTGACCCTGCCGGGTATCGCCGGTATCGTGCTGACACTGGGCATGGCGGTGGATGCCAACGTGCTGATCTTCGAGCGTATCCGCGAGGAAATGCGCTCCAAGATGCCGCTGCATCAGGCGGTGCACACCGGCTTCGAGCGCGCCTTCACCTCCATCGTCGATGCCAACATCACCACCCTGCTGGTCGCGGTGATCCTGTTCTCCATCGGCAGTGGCCCGGTCAAGGGCTTCGCGGTGACGCTGTCCATCGGCATCCTGACGTCGATGTTCACGGCGATCATGGTCTCGCGCGGCATCATCAATCTTGCCATTGGCGGCAAGACACTCAAGAAACTCTGGATCTGAGGGGCCATCGTGATGCGACAGTTTGACTTCATGAGCAAGCGGCGCGCGGCCTACATCGTCTCCATCGTGCTGACGATCGTGGCCATTGGCGCCCTTGTGATTCATGGCCTGAACCTGGGCCTCGACTTTACCGGCGGCACCCTGGTGGAAGTGAAATACCAGGCGGCACCGGCGCTGGACAGCGTGCGCCAGACACTGGAAGCCGCCGGCTACAAGGATGTCTCGGTCCAGACCTTCGGTGCCAGCAACGAGATTCTGGTGCGTCTGCAGCAGAGCTTCGAAGCCGGCATCGGCAATGACATCGTGGCGCATCTGCAGGCCACCGGTGACAGCGTCAACCTGATCCGCGCCGAGTTCGTCGGCGCCCAGGTCGGTGATCAGCTGCGTGACCAGTCCGGTCTCGGCATGCTGCTCGCCCTGGCCGTGGTGATGGTCTACGTGGCCTTCCGCTTCCAGTACAAGTTCGCCCTCGGCGCACTCATCTCGCTGGGTCACGACGTCATCATCCTGCTGGGCATCTTCGCCCTGTTCGGACTCGACTTCGACCTGACGGTACTGGCCGCGGTGCTGGCCGTGATCGGCTACTCATTGAACGACACCATCATCGTCTACGACCGCATTCGCGAGAACATCCGCAAATCGCGTACCGATGACATGCCGTCGATCTTCAATGACGCCATCAACGCGACGCTGTCACGCACGCTGTCCACCTCCGGCACCACCTTGCTGGTGTTGCTGGCGCTGTACTTCCTCGGCGGTGACATGATCCACAACTTCGCCATCGCACTGATCATCGGTGTGGTCGCGGGGACCTTCTCGTCCATCTACGTGGCAGCGGCGCTGTTGCTGGTGGTCGGCCTGAAGCGTGTGGATCTGATCCCCCCGCCCAAGGAGCAGTTCGAGGACGGCGCGCCGTAAGCGCCTCCGCTCGTTCAGCTCGGCACGGATCGCCAGGCACGGATCGCCAGGCACAAAAAAACCCCACCTCATGCGAGGTGGGGTTTTTTTCGTTCTCCAGACGGCCCCGAGGGCTGTCAGGTCACGTCGTCTTGCAGAGCCTTACAGGTGCGGCTGCATGGTCTGCGCCAGCGCCTTGTACAGACGTGCGCCAGCGGCCATCAGGGTGCCTTCGGCAACCACGACCGGTGTGCCGTCGGCACTGCCTGCCAGCGCGCCACATTCCTTCAGGAACAGGCTGACGATCTCGCTGTCACCGGCATCCAGACCCAGCACATAGACGGCATCGACGCGACCGGAGGCCAGCTCGAGCACGTCCAGCAGCGCACAGCCGCTGGTGCGCAGCATCTCGACCTGCGGGCCGACCTGCTGAACGATGGAGAGGTAGGTCGGCAGGTGACGCGGACGCTGCCAGCTTTCCGGCAGGCCCATCGCCAGACGCGCACCTTCGATGGCGGTGGCGTTGGTCACGCGGATACGGTGACCGGAGTGCTGGGCGCCACGCCCGCGGCTGACGATGTACTCTTCGTCAGTGAACGGTGCGATGACCACGGCGTGCTCGGCACGACCCTTGAACAGGCAGACCACGGACAGCGCGAAGCCGGAGGCCGCGGATGCCAGGTTGGAGTAACCGTGCACCGGCTCGATGCGCCAGTGGTAGTCAGAGCCCTGACCTTCACCATCGCGATGGTCGGTATAACGGCCGGAGAGACCGTGTTGCGGATAACCGCGCTCCAGCTGACGCACGATGTGCGCTTCGGCGCGACGTGCAGTGTCTGCAATGAAGGTGTCGAGATCGTTGTCGCCACGGGCGACTTCGATACGTTCACGAGCACGAACGAACTGCTCTGCGGCACCGCGTGCAGCACGCAGCGCAAATTGGACCATCGGATGCATGATCAAGGCCTTGACGAGTCGGGAGCTGTTAAAGAACGGGTGCCACGGCGCGTGAGACATCAACGCGGCGCAACACGGATCGAGCGAAACTGGGTGCAATCAGATCAGGCGGTCATGTAGCCCGTACAGGAATCCTGATACGGCGCGGGGCGCGCTGCATAGTGCAATGTATGCAGGCTGCCAGCCGCCACAGCACGCGGCGCCAGCGAGGGCGAACACATGTTGCGACATGACGGGACGGCGTAGTCTATCAGAGCTCGGCTCGAGCTGCCATTGCCTGCGACCACCCTCTGCCTGCGCGCCGCCTCCTTGCGCCCTGCCCGCCCGCGCCTCCCTCGCGCCGCTCTTGCCCTCAACACCGGCGGTAAACTGCTCCCTGACGCGGCTTCATGCTAGGATATCGGGTCCTGACGCGCGATTTATCGCTGAGTCTGCGTATGCGGATCACGCACTGCGCCAGCCGCGTCGGCCGACCCGCCCTTCAATTGCTATCCTGGAAGTCCTCATGCTTGAACGTCTGCGCATTGTCCTGATTGGCACCAGCCATCCCGGCAACATTGGTGGTGCAGCCCGCGCCATGCTCAATATGGGCCTGGCCGATCTCGCACTGGTCGCGCCGCGATGTCAGGTGCAATGCCAGGAATCCGCCTCACGCGCCTCGGGTGCCGATGCACTCGTCGCCAGCGCCTCGGTGCACGAGACGCTGGAAGAGGCCGTGGCGGATTGCAGTCTGGTGGTCGGCTGCAGCGCACGTTCGCGCAACCTGCCGTGGCCGATGATCACGCCGCGCGCCTTCGGTGCCACCCTGGCCGATGAAGCCCGCCTGCCGGATGCCCGTGTGGCCATCGTCTTCGGCCGCGAGGATTCCGGGCTCTCCAATGAAGAGCTGCAGCGCTGCCACCGCCACGTGCACATCCCGACCAATCCGGATTTCAGCTCGCTGAATCTGGCCGCGGCGGTGCAGGTGCTGGCCTATGAGTGCCGCCAGGCGTGGCTGGCCGAACAGGAAGCCGCCGGCGAGACGCCGCGTGCCGAGGATGACCAGCCGTTCGGCATCGACTGGGACAGCCCGCTGGCCAGCCATGCCGACCTCGAGCGCCTGTTCGAGCATCTCGAGAAGACACTGATCAGCGTCGACTTCCTCGATCCGGAACAGCCGCGCCAGCTGATGGCACGCCTGCGTCGCCTCTATCTACGCGCGCGTCCGGACAGCATGGAAATCAACATTCTGCGCGGCATTCTTTCCGCGGTGGACAAGCAGGTTCGCCTGGCACAAGCCGACACGGCCAACCGCACTTCCTGAGGACACGCCATGTTCACTCGACTGCGTGAAGACATCGATAGCGTGTTTGCCCGTGATCCGGCAGCGCGCAACTTCTTTGAAGTCCTGACCAACTATCCGGGCCTGCATGCGCTGGTGGCCCATCGCATCAATCACTGGCTATGGCGCCACAACGCCAAATGGCTGGCGCGCACCGGCTCGACCCTGATGCGCTGGCTGACCGGCATCGAGATCCACCCGGGTGCCACCATCGGTCGCCGCTTCTTCATCGACCACGGCATGGGCGTCGTGATCGGCGAGACCGCCCTGATCGGCGATGACGTGACCCTCTATCACGGCGTCACCCTCGGCGGCACCACCTGGAACGCCGGCAAGCGCCACCCGACCCTCGGCGATGGTGTCATCGTCGGTGCCGGCGCCAAGATTCTCGGCCCGTTCACCGTCGGTGCCGGCGCCAAGGTCGGCTCCAATGCCGTGGTCACGCGTGAAGTGCCTGCCGGCGCCACCGTCGTCGGCATTCCCGGCAAGATCGTCAAGCGCGCCGAGCCGGATGTGGCAGAGGAGCCGTCGGTCGACCCGGAAAGCCGCGAGGCCATGAAGGAGAAGTTCGGCTTCGATGCCTACGGCATGGGCCAGGACATGCCCGATCCGGTCGCGCGCTCCATGCACGCGATGCTCGATCACATGCATGCCGTGGACAAGCGCATCGAACAGATGTGCGGCACGCTGCGCAAGCTGGATGCCAGCTATCGCGCCGGGCACCTGCCCGAGCTCGACGACGCTGACTTCGCCCAGCTGATCGATGAACTGGGGCCCTGCGGCGGCGAGACCACCGTCGCTGACGTGGCCGCGGCCCAGGGCAGTACCTCACCCAAGGCCCGGGCAGCCTCCAGTTCCGAGCAGACCTCGCCCCAGCAGGCACCGACTGAGCAGCCGCCGACCGAGCAGGCAAGCGATACGCAGGAGCCCGCTGAACGTCAGCATGGCTAAAGTTGACCAATTCAGTCGGGATTGACCCCGCCAGACCACCCCACCATAATGGGGCGCATTGATACGCCGTCTCGCCAGAGGCGGCGACTACGCCCGGCCTCGTCCTCAACGTCGCAGGCTCCATCTGCTCACGGACTCTGTCATGCGCCTGACCACCAAGGGACGCTACGCCGTCACCGCGATGCTCGATCTGGCCCTGCATGCCAGTTGCGGCCCGACCTGTCTGGCCGATATTTCCGTACGCCAGGGCATCTCGCTGTCGTATCTCGAGCAACTGTTTGCGCGTCTGCGGCGTGCAGGTCTGGTCAAGAGCGTGCGTGGCCCCGGTGGCGGTTATCTGCTGGATACCGAACTCGAGACCACCTCGGTGGCGTGCATCATCGACGCCGTCAACGAGTCAGTCGATGCCACACGCTGTCAGGGAATGTCGGACTGTCAGGCCGGTGATACCTGCCTGACGCACCATCTGTGGTGTGATCTGTCCGACGAGATCCACGGCTTTCTCGACGGCATCAGCCTGGCCGACCTGGTCGCGCGCGAAGAGATTCGCCAGATCGCCAGTCGTCAGCGCAAGGCGTGCGAGCCGACACCGATCACCGTCATGCAAGGCAGCTGAGCGGCGTTTGCCAGCCAGGCTGAGCACGGCCAGCCGAGGCGATGCTCGCCGCGCCCCATCGCCTTCGAGATCGCCTTCATCACGTTCACCGTCATCACTGTCTGTCGTGTCTTCAGGAAGTCACCATGTCCCAGCCGATCTACCTTGACTATGCCGCCACCACGCCCGTCGACCCACGCGTCGCCGAGCTGATGATGCGTCACCTGACGCAGGACGGCACCTTCGCCAATCCGGCCTCGCGCAGTCACATGCCGGGCTGGCTGGCCGAGCAGGCCGTCGAGGGCGCGCGTCGTCAGGTCGCCGAACTGATCGGTGCCGACCCGCGTGAGATCGTCTGGACCAGCGGTGCCACCGAAGCCGACAACCTGGCGCTGACCGGCTACATGCGTGCCAATGCCGCGCGTGGCCGCCATCTGATCACCTCGACCATCGAGCACAAGGCGATTCTGGATACCGCCAGTGCACTGGAAGCGGAAGGCTTCGAGGTCACTCGCATCGCGCCGCAGCCTGACGGCCGCATCAGCCCTGACAGCCTGCGCGACGCCCTGCGCAGCGACACCATCCTGGTATCGCTGATGGCGGTGAACAACGAGCTGGGCAGCCTGAATGACCTGGATGCGCTGGGCGACATCGCCCACTCGCATGGCGCGGCCTTCCATGTCGATGCCGCCCAGGCCCCCGGCAAGGTGCAGATCGATGTCAGCCGTCAGCCCATCGACATGCTGTCACTGTCCGCCCACAAGGCCTACGGCCCCAAGGGCATCGGCGCGCTGTACGTGCGTCGCCAGCCGCAGATCAAGGTCGATGCCCTGATCCACGGCGGTGGCCATGAGCGCGGCATGCGTTCCGGCACCCTGCCGACCCATCAGATCGTCGGCATGGGCGAGGCCTACCGCCTGAGCGCCGAGCAGTTCGACGCCGATCACCAGCACCTCGTCGCGCTGCGTGATCAGTTCGTCACCGGGCTTGCCGGCCTTGAAGGCGTGCACTTCAATACCGATATAGAGGTCAGCGCGCCCAACATCGTCAATCTCGCCTTCGAGGGCGTGGATGGCGAGGCGATGCTGATGGCGCTGCGCGGCATCGCGATTTCCACCGGCTCGGCCTGCAATTCCGCCAGTGTCGAACCGTCGTTCGTCCTCACCGGCATCGGGGTGCCCCGTCCGCTGGCGCTGGCATCACTGCGCTTCAGCTTCGGTCGTTTCACCACCGCTGCCGACATCGAATCCGCGCTCGGCGAACTCAGGCATGCCCTGACGTCGCTGCGCGCCTGACCCGGGAGACTGCTCATGGCACATCTGTCGATTTCCTCCTCCGCCGCCGACCAGATCCGCGTCGTGCTGGCCGAGCGCGGCCACGGCCTTGGCCTGCGTGTCTCGGTCAAGCCCAGCGGCTGCTCCGGCTACAGCTACGTGCTCGACTTCGCTGACGAGGTCAACGAGGAAGACGCCGTCTTCGTCGATCACGGCGCCACCGTCTATGTCGACACCGAAGCCCTCACCGTGCTCGACGGCTCCGAAGTGGACTACGTCAAGGACGGCCTGAACCGCTACTTCCGCTTCAACAACCCCAACGTCAAGGACGAGTGTGGTTGTGGCGAGAGCTTCAGCGTCTAGGCCAGTCTTCAGCGTCTAGGCCAGGCTTCAGCGTCTGAGACTGGCTTCAGCTTGTAAACAGAGCTTCAGCGTCCAGGCCAGGCACAACGTCCGAGCCGACCCTCAGCGCCTCGCCAGCCCATGCCGACGAGGCGCTTGCCATCTGCGCGTCATGCGACTCAGGCATGATGGATGCAGCCGGTGGCACTTGCCGCTATAATGCCGCCCACTTTTGTCGCGCGCATGCCGACAGAGCCCGTTTTCCGCCGTTCGGCATCTGCCGTGCGGCTCTTCAAAGCTTGTCTCAGGAGATTCACCATGACTCAGCGTACTCTGTCCATCATCAAGCCGGATGCCGTTGCCAAGAACGTGATCGGCGAAATCTACTCTCGCTTCGAGAAGGCCGGTCTGCAGATCGTCGCTTCCAAGATGGTTCACCTGTCCAAGGAACAGGCCGAAGGCTTCTACGCTGAGCACAGCGAACGTGGCTTCTTCGGTGAGCTGGTCGGCTTCATGACTTCCGGCCCGGTCATGATCCAGGTGCTGGAAGGCGAAGACGCCATCACCAAGAACCGCGACCTGATGGGCGCTACCAACCCGAAGGAAGCAGAAGCCGGCACCATCCGTGCAGACTTCGCCACTTCCATCGACGCCAATGCCGTTCACGGTTCTGACGCGCCGGAATCTGCTGCTCGCGAAATCGCCTACTTCTTCGGCGACAACGAAATCTGCCCGCGCGGTTGATTTCGCCTTGTACGACTGAGAAGCCCGGCCCTTCGGGGCACGCGTCTCCCAGCCGTGCATGACACGACGGCCCTGCCTGCGAGGCGGGGCCGTCGTGGTATCGGACGTGCTGAAGCGTCGCGCGACAGCATGCACCCCCTGAAGCAGATTCGACGCTTGAGCAGGTCCGATACGCTTTTCTGAAAGCCGCTGCAGCGCCCTCTCCCCACGCCATGTGACGCCCACGCGCACTGCGCTGATGATGAGAGCCTCTTGAGGTCTGCGAGCCATCGCCACCTCCGCTGACAGCGTCGCCCTGCAGACGTCTATCCTTTGTGTAACGCCTGCCCATCCCTGACACGACCGGCCCATACCATGACTGATACCACTGCAACTGCCCCCGATGCCGCGGCCCCTGCCGCCGTCAAGCTCACCAACCTGCTGGGCCTGCCGCGCCCGGCGATGGAAGCCTTCTTCGAGAGCATCGGCGAGAAGAAATTCCGCGCCACCCAGGTGATGAAATGGATTCACCAGGAAGGCGTCGACAGCTTCGACGAGATGACCAACCTCGCCAAGCCGCTGCGCGAACGCCTCAAGCAGGTCGCCGAGATCCGTGCGCCGGGCATCGTCTATGAAGGCGAGTCCAAGGACGGCACCCGCAAGTGGGTACTGGAAGTCAGCGATGGCAGCTATGTCGAGACCGTGCTGATCCCGTCCGAGAACGGCAACCGTCGCACCCTGTGCGTGTCTTCCCAGGTCGGTTGCTCCCTGGACTGCAGCTTCTGCTCCACCGGCAAGCAGGGCTTCGAGCGTGACCTGACCGCCGCCGAGATCATCGGCCAGGTGTGGGTCGCCACCCGTGGCGCCGAAGACCGCAAGGACACCCGCAAGCGTCCGGTCACCAACGTGGTGATGATGGGCATGGGCGAACCGCTGATGAACTACGACAACGTCGTGCCGGCGATGAAGCTGATGCTGGACGACAACGCCTATGGCCTGTCCAAGCGTCGCGTCACCCTCTCCACCTCCGGTGTGGTGCCCAAGCTGGACCAGCTCGGCGACGAGATGGACGTCAGCCTGGCGATCTCGCTGCACGCGGCCAACGATGAACTGCGCAACGTGCTGGTGCCGATCAACCGCAAGTGGAACATCCGCGCGCTGCTCGACTCCTGCCATCGCTACCTGGCCAAGTGTGACGACGCGCGTATCGTCACCATCGAGTACACCCTGATCAAGGACGTCAACGACCAGATCCAGCACGCCGAGGAACTGGCCGCGCTGCTCGACGAGCTGCCGTGCAAGATCAACCTGATCCCGTTCAACCCGTTCCCGCATTCCGGTTACGAGAAGCCGTCACGCAACCAGGTGATGCGCTTCCAGCAGCGTCTCTATGAGCTGGGCTACACCGCACCGGTGCGCGCGACACGTGGCGATGACATCGACGCCGCCTGTGGTCAGCTGGTCGGTCAGGTCAAGGACCGCACCCGTCGCGCCGAGCGTTACATCAACGCCATCCAGCTCGACGCCGACTGAGCGGCTGCCAGCCCTGACCTGACGCTATCGCCATAGCCACGCGCCGCCCTGCCACCTTGACTTGTGGCAGGTGCGGCGCTTTGATGGGGGCGCTTTTGTTGCCTGCCGCGACCCTCGCCCGCAGGCACATCATGAGCCTTCATTCACGCGAGGATTGCATGCCGAGTCGTCTGCCCCGTCATCGCACCAATGAGCATGACCCTGTCGCCCATCACTCTGTCGCACAGGGCACTGTCGCCCATGGCACTGTCACACAGGGCCCCTGCCAGCATGATTCCCACACCCGCACCGCTGCTCGCGGCATCACTCGCCGCACCAGAGCCCTGCTGCTGTGCCTCGGATTTGCCGGCCTGACCCTCGCAGGCTGCGCGACACGCGTGGAAACCAACGACCCCTACGCCCCACCGGATGACAACAAGGCTTCGAACGCCTACGTGGAACTCGGAGAGGCCTATCTGAGTCGTAATCAGCTGCAACGCGCCGACAGCGCCTTCCAGAAGGCACTCAAGCTGCAGAGCAGCAATGCCGAGGCCAAGGCCGGGCTGGCGATGATCTATCAGCGCCAGGGTGAGAACGTGCTCGCCGATGACTATTTCAATCAGGCCATTTCCAGCGATCCGTCCTTTACCCGTGCGCGCAACAACTACGCGGCCTTTCTCTACTCTCGCGGTGAATACGTCGAGGCCTGTCGGCAACTCGAGATCGCGGCGGAAGACCTGACCTACGACAATCGTGGCCAGCTCTATACCAATCTGGGGCGCTGTCAGTTGCAGCTGGGCAAGACCAGCGAGGCCGCGAAGAGTTTCGAGCGCGCCGTCAAGATCAACCCGCGTGAGTCAGAGGCCTGGTTGGCGGTGGCACGCATGTCGCATGACGCCGGCGACAATGACGCCGCCCAGTCGGCACTGAGCCGCTACTTCCGTCTGGCAGGCACCGATAGCGACAGTCTCGCCCTGGCCGTCGATGTGGCCACGGCTCGCGGCGACAGCCGTCTGGCAGATCTCTACAGCCGCCAGCTGGAGCAGGTCATGACACGGGAATCCGGTCGCGCGGTGATTCGCACTCCCTGAGCGAGGCGCAACGACGCCGCTGATGGCGCCACCTCACGGGCGGGGTCGCTGCAAGCAGGACCGAGAAGACCGAAATGCCGGTGAAAATCTCGGCGCGGGCTTGGTATAGTGCCGACGCGGACGAACGTGTGTTCGTGCGCGTCGATTGGCATGGGAGGTCATCGCTTTTCACGCTGCTCACTCGCATGATGATCGACGAGTCGTGCAGCACCCGGCCAATCGCGCGACAGCATCAGTCAGCATGCTCCAGCATCAGTGTCAGGAGCAGTTCCCGCAGTACCGGAAGAGCGCCCGGATGTGCGTTCGGTAGACAGTTTTTCCTTACAAGGATGCGCCATGAGCGAACATCAACCCGCCCCTGATCAGCACGCCAGTGATGCACTACCTGGCACGCGCCTCAAGCTGGAGCGCGAGCATCAGGGGTTGTCGCGTGATGAGGTGGCGACACAGCTCAACCTGCGCCCCAGCCTGGTCGATGACCTGGAACGCGACCACTACGACCAGATTCCCATCGCCGCGTACCGTCGCGGCTATCTGCGTGCCTATGCCCGCCTGCTGGGCATGGACGAGAAGGCGATCGTCGGGCAGTACAATGCCCAGTTCGGCACCACCGAAGCCGAGCGCTACACCCCCAGTTCCACGCCGTCGGTGCGCCCGCCGGGCAAGATGGGCAAGTATCTGTTCCGCCTCGTCAGCCTGCTGGTCATCGCCGGTCTGATCGGTCTCAGCTACGTGTGGTGGCAGAGTGGCGACTATGGCCGCACCTCGCCGGCGGAAACCTCCGCCCTCGAAGGTGGCAGCGATGCGGACAGCGCCGCACCGGTCGTGAACGCCGATGGCTCCATCGAGCTTTCGCTCTCGCAGTCCTCTGCCAGTGAAGCGGCGCCGTTCTCCACTGCCACCGGTGATGCGTCTGCCGTCGAGACAGGAGCATCTTCCGAGACGACAGCGCAGAGTGCTGACGCGCTCGATACAGGCGCAACCGCAGCCACGCCGGGCGCTGCAGAGACTGGCACATCAGCGTCTGGCGCTGCCACGGATAGCGCCGCTGCCACTGACGTGAATGCTGTCGCCGATGCCAGTGCCGACACCACACAAGAGAGCGCAGCAGAAGAAGCTGCGCCGGCGGCAGACCCGCGCAAGCTCGAATTGACGTTCAACATCAATTCCTGGACCGACATTCGTGATGCCGATGGCAAGCGCCTGCTGCGCGGCAACAACGAGGCCGGCACCAGCACGACGCTGGAAGGCGAGCCGCCCTTCAAGCTGACCATCGGCAATGCCTCTGGCGTCGAATTGCGTTACATGAATGAAGCGGTCGACCTCACGCGCGTCACGCGCGGCAGTGTCGCCAAACTTACCCTCGGTGAATGATCCGGAATCCCATGCATAGTCACTCCCCCATCAAGCGCCGCGTCTCGCGCAAGATTCATGTCGGCAATGTGGCCGTCGGCGGCGATGCACCGATTTCCGTGCAGAGCATGACCAACACCGACACCAACGATGTCGCCGCCACCGTCGCGCAGATCAAGCGCCTCGAGGATGCCGGTGCCGATATCGTGCGTGTCAGCGTGCCGGACATGGATGCCGCCGAAGCCTTCGGTCGCATCAAGCAGCAGAGCAACATTCCGCTGGTCGCCGACATCCACTTCGATTACAAGATCGCCCTGCGTGTGGCGGAACTTGGCGTCGACTGCCTGCGCATCAACCCGGGCAACATCGGTCGTGAAGACCGCGTGCGTGCCGTGGTCAGCGCCGCACGCGACAACGGCATCCCGATCCGCATCGGCGTCAACGCAGGCTCGCTGGAAAAGGACCTGCAGAAGAAATACGGCGAACCGACGCCGGCGGCGCTGGTCGAATCTGCCATGCGCCACATCGACCATCTGGATCGCCTCGATTTCCAGGACTTCAAGGTCAGCGTCAAGGCCAGCGACGTGTTCATGGCCGTCGCCGCCTATCGTGACCTGGCAGCGCGTATCGAACAGCCGCTGCACCTGGGCATCACCGAAGCGGGCGGCCTGCGCTCTGGCACCGTCAAGTCTTCCATCGGCCTGGGCATGCTGCTGATGGACGGCATCGGTGACACCATCCGCGTGTCGCTGGCAGCGGACCCGGTCGAGGAAATCAAGGTCGGCTTCGACATGCTCAAGAGCCTCAAGCTGCGCGCCAAGGGCATCAACTTCATTGCCTGCCCCAGCTGCTCGCGTCAGAATTTCGACGTCATCAAGACCATGAACGAGCTGGAGACACGTCTTGAAGACGTGATGACGCCGCTGAACGTCTCGGTCATCGGCTGTGTCGTCAATGGCCCCGGCGAAGCCAAGGAGACCGATGTCGGTCTGACCGGCGGCAGCCCCGCCAACCTGGTCTACCTGGACGGCAAGCCGGCCAGCAAGTTGACCAATGACACCCTGGTTGACGATCTTGAGCGACTCATCCGTGACAAGGTCGCGGAAAAAGAGGCCCGTGAGGCCGACACTATCATCCGCCAGAGCTGAGCTTGTCTCAGCTGGCTTGCGCGTCGTGATTGACGCGCCTTCGTCTCCCCACCCGCCTGCATGACCTCATGCGAGCGCCGTGGGGAGACGCGCAAGGATTCAGGAGAGAACGTTGAGTACCAAGATCCAGGCCATTCGTGGCATGAACGACCTGCTGCCGGACCAGTCACCGGTATGGCAATACTTCGAGCACCAGGTGGAAGCGCTGATGGGCCAGTACGGCTATCGCGAGATCCGCACCCCCATCGTCGAGCAGACCGCACTGTTCAAGCGCTCCATCGGCGAAGTCACCGACATCGTCGAGAAGGAGATGTACACCTTCGACGACCGTAACGGCGACAGCCTGACCCTGCGTCCGGAAGGTACCGCCAGCTGCGTGCGCATGGCGATGGAGAATGGCCTGGTCCACAACCAGATCCAGCGTCTGTGGTACACCGGCCCGATGTTCCGCCACGAGCGCCCGCAGAAGGGCCGTTATCGTCAGTTCCATCAGGTGGGCGTCGAAGCCTACGGCATGGAAGGTCCTGACATCGATGCCGAGATGATCCTGATCTCCGCACGTCTGTGGCGCCAGCTGGGCCTGCTGGAGCACGTCACGCTCGAGCTCAACTCGTTGGGTAGCCTCGAAGCGCGTGCCGCCTATCGTGACCTGCTGGTCGAATACTTCGAACAGCACCTGGATGTCCTCGACGAAGACTCCAAGCGTCGTCTGAACAGCAACCCGCTGCGCATCCTCGACACCAAGAACCCGGACATGGCCGCCGTCGTCGACGCCGCGCCGCGCCTGGGGGATCACCTGGATGAAGAATCCCGCGTACACTTCGAGGGCCTCAAGGCACGTCTCGACGCCGCCGGCATCGAGTACGTCATCAACCCGCGCCTGGTGCGTGGCCTCGATTACTACTCGCGCAGTGTGTTCGAATGGACCACCACCGCGCTGGGCAGCCAGGGCACCGTGTGTGCCGGCGGCCGCTACGACAGCCTGTTCGAACAGCTGGGCGGCAAGCCGGTACCGGCGGTCGGCTTCGCGATGGGCGTCGAGCGCCTCATCCTGTTGCTCGAGACACTGGAACTGGTACCGCAGGACGTCCGCGAGACCGTCGATGTCTATCTGATGTCGATGGGCGAGCAGGCCGAAGGCGAAGCCATGCGTCTGGCCGAAGAGCTGCGCACCGCCCTGCCCAATCTGCGTCTGGTGCTGCATTGCGGTGGCGGCAGCTTCAAGAGCCAGATGAAGAAGGCCGACAAGAGCGGTGCACGCATCGCGCTGATTCTCGGTGAGAATGAAGTCATCGAAGGCACGGTGGCGCTCAAGTTCCTGCGCGAGGAACGCGACCAGGAAACACTGAACCAGCGTGCGCTGGGCGAACGTCTCGACAGCGTCTTCGGCGCCTGAGACTGCCAATGAATATCGGGCGGAGAGCCAGCTCTCCGCCTCACGAATGCAAGTGCCGGCATGCCGGCCAGGTCAAGGAGACCGCCCGTGGCGGAAGAGCTCAGAAGCGAAGAAGAACAGCTTGAAGCCATCAAGCGTTGGTGGAGCGAGAACGGCAAGTCACTGATTGCCGGTGTCGTACTGGCCGGCGCCGGTGTCTTTGCCTTCAAGGCCTGGCAGAACTATGAAGCCAGCCAGTCCGAAGCGGCCTCCGTGCGTTACCAGCAACTGATCAGCCTCGTCAGCCAGCCCAAGCTGGAAGACGCCGGCGTCAAGCAGGCGCGTACGCTGATCGGCGAACTGGAAAGCAAGCACGGCGACAGCCTCTACACCCAGATGGCGCACCTGCTGGATGCCAGCATGTCGGTCAAGGCCAACGATCTCGATGCAGCCGCCACGGCGCTGCAGAGCGTGATCGACAACAGCGATGACAGCTACCTGCAGGGGCTGGCCAGCCTGCGTCTGGCGCGCATCAATGTCGAGCGCGGCGACAACGACGCGGCACTCGCCCTGCTCAAGAGCCCGCCGGCGCCGCTGGCAGCGCAGGCGGCTGCGGTGCGTGGCGATGCCCTGGCCGCACAGGACAAGCGCGATGAGGCCATCGCCGCCTATCAGCAGGCCAGCACCCTGTCGCAGGAAAGTGGTCAGCCGGTCTACGGTCTCGACCTGAAACTCGCCGATCTGGCTGCGGAGTCTTCTTCATGAGCGTCACTCGTCGTCTGAGCGTACCGGCCTCGCTGCTGGCCGTGAGTCTGCTGGCCGGTTGCGCCAGCAGTGCCCAACCGGAATATGCGCCCAAGGAGCTGGTCGATTTCGATCGCCAGGTCGCGCTGGATTCCGTCTGGGGCGAATCGGTCGGCAATGGCCTTGGCCGTGCCCACTATCCGCTGTCACCGATCTTCGCCAACGACAAGCTGTTCGTCGGTGCCGAAGGCGGTGAGCTGGAAGCCCTCGCTGCCGATAGTGGCGACGACATCTGGCAGACACGGCTGCCGGCTGGCATCACCAGCGCACTGAATGCCGATGCCTCTCGCCTGTACGTCGGTACGCGCGATGGCAAGGTCAGTGCCGTCAGCCAGGAAGATGGCAGCATCGAATGGAGCACGCGTGTCTCCAGTGAAGTGCTGGCCGCGCCGCAGTACAACGACGAGCTGGTCGTGGTGCAGAGCGTCGATGGCACCGTGACCGCGCTTGATCGCTTCACCGGCGAAGAGCAGTGGGCCTACTCGGCCACGATTCCGGCCCTGACGCTGCGTGGCACCGGCGCGCCGCGGGTCATCCAGCCGGTCACCTTCGCGGGCTTCGCCAACGGCAAGCTGGTCACGCTCGACAACCGCTCAGGTCAGGAACTGTGGGACCTGCGCGTCGCCGTGCCGGCCGGGCGTACCGAGGTGGACCAGCTGGTCGATCTCGATGGCCAGCCGGTGCTGACCCAGGATGGTCGCCTGTTCGTCACCAGCTACAACGGTCGTCTGATCGCGCTGGACGCCCGCAACGGCGAGCCGCTGTGGGACAAGCCGTCCTCCAGCTATCTGACGCCCATCGTGGTCGGCGATTACCTGTTCAGCATCGACAATGCCAGCCATGTGCTGGCGATGGATGCCAACACGGGCAACGTGCTGTGGAAGTCCGAAGACCTGGAAGGCCGCTGGCTGACCTCTCCGGCCTTCGTCGATGGCAAGCTGGTGGTCGGTGACTACGAAGGCTATGTGCACCTGATCGACGCCCAGAGCGGCGAGATGGCCGGCCGCTATGACGTGGGGGGCGATGGCATCAGCATCACCCCGCTGACCGAAGGCAAGCGCATCTACGTCTACACCAACGATGGCGAGCTGACGGCGCTGGATCTCGAAGCGCCGTAAGCCATTGATCGAGCGCACACGTCAGCCTGCCCCGCAATCTGACATGCGCCTCGTTCAGCCCTCGTTCAGCCCTCATCAAGACAACGGCAGCCACCTGGCTGCCGTTGTCTTGATACGCCATTGGTAGCAACTCCCTGTCAATGCTAGAATGCTGCCCCCGCTGATCAGGCCTGCCGCACGACGCAGCCATTGATTCAGCCACGAGATCTTTCCGCCGACAGTGCTAACCCCCTGTCGGCGGACCATACTGGATGCATGCGACGCCTGCGTCGTCATCCAGTGCCCCAAGTCCGATATCATCGCTATCGCCCTGCCTGCACAAGGTGCTTTCCAGCCATCATGGTTCGAAGCAGACCGTACGGGGCCGGCATCGATGCTATCCCTGCGAATGCTGTGAGATTCCATGAACCCCGTGATCGCCCTGGTCGGCCGCCCGAATGTCGGCAAGTCGACGCTATTCAATCGCCTCACCAAGACCCGTGATGCTCTGGTCGCCGATTTCCCCGGCCTGACCCGTGACCGCAAGTACGGCACCGGCAAGGTCGGCGGCAAGCCCTACACCGTCATCGACACCGGCGGCATCAGCGGTGACGAGGAAGGCATCGACCTGATGATGGCCGGCCAGTCACTGGCCGCCATCGACGAAGCCGACATCGTGCTGTTCATGGTCGATGCGCGCGCCGGCCTGAACATGGCGGATGAGGCCATCGCCAATCACCTGCGCGTCAACCAGAAGAAGACCTGGCTGGTGGTCAACAAGACCGACGGCATGGACGAGGAGATCGGCAAGTCCGACTTCTGGACCCTGGGTCTGGGTGACCCGCGCGCCATCGCCGCCGAGCACGGCCGCAACGTCACCACACTGCTGGAAGAGGTGCTCTCGCCCTACCCCGAAGTCGAGGAAGGCGAAGACGAGGACCTGCACCCGGAGCTGGACGATCGCGGCGTGCGCATCGGCATCATCGGTCGCCCGAACGTCGGCAAGTCGACGCTGGTCAATCGCCTGCTGGGCGAGGAGCGCGTGGTCGTCTATGACCAGGCCGGCACCACTACCGACGCCGTGGAAATTCCCTTCGAGCGTCGTGGCAAGCCTTACCTGCTGGTCGATACCGCCGGGATCCGTCGTCGCAAGAACGTGCGCGAAGTGGTGGAGAAGTTCTCCATCATCAAGACGCTGGAAGCGATCAAGAAGTGCAACGTCGCCGTTATGGTGCTCGATGCCCGCCAGGGACTGGTCGAGCAGGACCTGCACCTGCTGGACTTCGTGCTGACCAGCGGCCGCGCGCTGGTGCTGGTGGTCAACAAGTGGGATGGCCTGGAAAGCGAAGCCAAGGAGAAGATGCGCTCCGAGATCAAGCGTCGTCTGGGCTTCGCCGACTACGCTGACCTGCACTTCATCTCCGCGCTGCACGGCACTGCGGTGGGTGACCTCTACCCGTCCATCGACCGCGCCTTCGAAAGCGCCGTGGCCCGCTGGTCGACCAAGCGTCTGACCACCCTGCTGCAGGACGCCACCCAGGCGCACCAGCCGCCGATGGTCAACGGCCGTCGCATCAAGCTGCGCATGGCTCACCAAGGTGGCGCCAATCCGCCGCTGATCGTGGTGCACGGCAACCAGACCAACCGTCTGCCGGAAGCCTACAAGCGCTACCTGACCAACACCTTCCGCAAGGTGCTCAAGGTCAAGGGCACGCCGATGCGCTTCGAGTTCCGCTCCGGCGACAACCCCTTCGATGGCGCCCAGGGGGCTGATGACCGCGAGCGCGCGAAAGAGCGTTCACTGGCGCGCACCAAGGAAGCTCGCAAGGAACGCAAGCAGCGCCGTTGATGGCGTGAGCTGCGCCTGTGCGTGATGGCAGGCGAGCGGATCTGATCCGCCAGCCTGCCCCATGAAAAAGCCGCCCCTGCAGTCATCTGCAGGGGCGGCTTTTTCATGTCGCGAGCACTGACGTTTCAGAGCACTTCAAGCGCTTCAAGCACCTCAAGCGCCGCAATCATCTCAAGGGCGTCAAGCACCGCGCTCACGCCTCCAGCGTCTTCTGCCCCGCCCATAGATTGGCGAACTGCCAGGCTGCACGCCCGCTGCGCACCCCACGCTGGGTGGCGTAGCGCAGCGCCTCGCCACGCGCGGCCTCATCGAAGCTGCCCGCGCCGAGACGCCATTCCACCCAATGCTGACAGGTCTCCAGATAGGCGTCCTGATTGAAGGGATGGAAGGCCAGCCACAGACCGAAGCGGTCCGACAGCGAGATCTTCTCTTCCACTGCATCACCATGATGCAGCTCGCCATCGACGATGTGGGTGGCCTGGTTGTCGCTCATGTGCTCCGGCAGCAGATGACGACGGTTGGAGGTGGCGTACAGCAGCACGTTCTCCGGCGGCCCCGTCAGGGTGCCATCCAGCACGCTCTTGAGCGCCTTGTAGGCGTCATCGCTGCCCTCGAAGGACAGGTCATCGCAATAGACGATGAAGCGATGCGGCTGCTGGGCCAGCTCGGCGACCAGCGCCGGCAGTGCCGGCAGGTCGTGGCGATCGATCTGGATCAGGCGCAGCCCCTCACGGCCCAGGGTATTGAGCAGTGCGCGGACCAGCGATGACTTGCCGGTGCCACGGGCGCCCCACAGCAGCGCGTGGTTAGCCGGCTTGCCCGCGAGGAAGGCGCGGGTGTTGGCCAGCAGCTCGCGCTTCTGGCGTGCGATGCCGAGCAGATCCTCGAGTGTCAGGGCGTCACGCGGCGCGATCGGCGTCAGTCGCCCTCCCAGGGGGTGGCGGGTCCACAAGGCGGCGACATCGCGTGTCCAGTCCACTTCGACAGCCGTCGGCGGCAGCATCGGTTCGAGTCGGTCCAGCAGATGCGAGAGGCGGCGTTCAAACTCTGGCGACATGGTGATTCCCTGTCAGATACATGGGGTCCGAGCCGTGGCAGGCCCATCAGATCAAACCCAGTATCTCATGCCCAGCGGGGCCGCCTGGCCTGACGATGCTGTGATCTCAGCAACGTATCATTTCGCTGACTGCACCACTGCGCCTATCCGGTTATGCTGTCTGCACGTTTCTTGCACGTTCAGCGTCGCCCTGCCGTGCGCTCGAAGGTTGTCACGTCATCTAGCCAGGAGGCCCCAATGCCAGGATTGCTCGATCTCTCATCTCCCCGCGCCCTGCGTCGTCTGCTCCCGCTGGCGGCCCTTGCGGCGTCCGTCACCCTGAGTGCCTGCGCCAGCTCTCCGCTGGGCCGCAGCCAGCTGACCCTCTACTCGGACCAGGAACTGGAGAAGATGGGGGAAGCCAGCTTCAGCAAGTACCAGCAGGAGCTGCCGGTGGTGGAAGGGCGTCAGGATGCCTACGTCAGCTGCGTGGCGGATGCGGTGACCGCCAAGGTGCCCGCTAGCTATGGCATCAGCGGCTGGCAGGTCAAGGTATTCGAGGATGAGTCCGCCAATGCCTTCGCGCTGCCGGGCGGCTACATCGGCGTCAACACCGGGTTGCTTGAGGTCGCCGAGAATCAGGACCAGCTGGCAACCGTCATCGGCCACGAGATCGCCCACGTGCTGGCGCGCCACGCCAACGAACGTGTCTCGACTCAATCGCTGACCTCCGCCGGGCTGTCACTGACCCAGGCACTGGCCGGCCTCGAGGGCACCGGTGGCGATCAGCTCATGGGCCTGCTGGGCATGGGCGCGGAATATGGCGTGCTCAAGCCGTTCTCGCGCTCCCACGAGTCCGAAGCCGACCTGCTGGGGCTGGACCTGATGGCCGAAGCCGGCTTCGACCCGCGCGCCAGCATCAAGCTGTGGGCCAACATGAATGCTGCCGGTGGCGCGCAACCGCCGGTGTGGATGTCGACGCACCCGAGTGATGAACAGCGCATGGCGGCCCTCAACGAGCGCCTCGAGACCGCTCTGCCGACCTATCAGCAGGCCCGCGCCGCCGGCGAGAAGCCCAACTGTGATCGACTGCGCTGACCCCGCCAGCCTAGGGTGGCGTCATCATCCTCAGGTAACACACGCTCGCGCGGCCCCGGAGGCAACCCGGGGCTGCGCGAGCGTGTGGCGACCTCTATCCAGCCGCCCTCTACTCTCTGGCTCTACTCTCTGGCTCTGCTCTCACTAGTCTGTCCTCTGATCTATCTCTGTTGGCTATCTAACGCTCTACCAGCTCCTCGCTTTACCGGCTTGGCAGCCTGAATGTAAAAAGAAGCCGTCAAATGTGTCGATATCCGCGAGTCATGTAACCGCATTGCTAATCTGGGATCACCTGCTCGCCTGCGCACTGCTCATGCAGACACTTCATGCACAGCGGCGCGAGCGTATTCCCGACACTCGCTTGAGGATGCCTTACATGACTCGACACGCACTCATCATTGACGACGATCCGGATTTTCGTGAACTCATCAGCGGGCTGCTTTCCGCCCATGGCTTCGACTGCACGCAGAGCGAAGGGCTGCAGGACATCGCCTGCAATCCCGCCTGTCTGGAGACGGACCTCATCCTGGTGGACTACGAACTGGGCGACTTCACCGGCGATGATGTGCTCGGCTATCTGCGCGAACGCAATGTCGAGGCGGGCATCATCCTGATGAGCGCCTGTCACAACGACGACATGCAAGCGATGGTCGCCAGGGGCAAGCGCAGCGGCCTGGAGATGCTGGGCCAGCTCGGCAAGCCCTTCGACATCATGCACCTGGCCTCGCTGCTGGCAGAGCTGGACAAGCAACGCAATCCGCTGTCACTCGATGAGCTGGATGATGCTCTGACCGAGCGCCAGCTGCATCTCGTCTATCAGCCCAAGATCGACCTCGCCAGCGGCCGGCTCAGCGGCGCGGAGGCTCTCGTGCGCTGGCAGCATCCTCTGCGCGGCATGGTCATGCCCAACCAGTTCATCGCCCTGGCGGAACGCAGCAACCGTATCGAGGCACTCACCTGGCAGGTCATCGAGCATGGCTTCCGCCAGCAGGGCCAATGGCAGTCCCAGGGCCTTCACCTTGACCTCGCGCTCAACCTGTCACCCCAGCTGCTACGCACCCGTGACATTCTGAAGACGCTGGATGCGCTGGCCAGTCAGCATCATGTCGATCCGCACTCCATCACGCTGGAACTCACGGAGAGCTGCGGGATCGACTGCCTCACCTACGCTCGCCACCTGCTGAACGCCATTCGCGACCGCGGCTATCGCCTGGCGCTGGATGACTTCGGCACCGGTTTCTCCTCGATGATGCAGCTCTACAACCTGCCGTTCGACGAATTGAAGATCGACCAATGCTTTGTCGGGCGCAGCGACAGCCACCCGGAAGCGCGCGCCATCACGCGTACCATCGTCGAGCTGGGCCAGCGTCTGAATCTCGCCGTGGTCGGCGAAGGCATCGAGACCGCGGAACAGCGCGATTACCTCTGCGATACCCGCTGCAATATCGGCCAGGGCTATCTGTTCGCGCGCCCCATGCCCGTCAGCGACTTCAATGCCTGGAGCCGCTGCCCGCCCAGCGCCGTCAATGCACTCAGCCAGCGCCACGTCTCCGCCGTCCATTGAGGAGACTGGCGTCCCGCCACAGCGCAGCACAGACAGCGGGAATGCCGCAACTCCCCACTACATAGACGCCACCCATGTCACCATGGGTGGCGTCTATGTAGAGAAGGCCAGGATGAATCGTGAAGGACAGGGTGAAGAGAGCGAGAGAAGGCGGGAACGGGAGAACAAGAAGGACGGTAGTGAATGCTGTCGGCTGACTATTACGCCATCACGTCCCAATACCGTCAGGAGAATAGATAGCCCTCTGCGAGGAGGCTATCCCGCGTCGGCACACTCAAGGAGCGCAACGTGGCGACATAGTGGTGTACCTCGGGCAGGTCCTCACTGATCACCGCCTCCTCCAGCGCCTTGGCACCACTGGCTATGCCGCTGCATCCCAGCGAGGCTGACGCCCCCTTCAGGGAGTGTGCCTCGCGCTTGAGCTCGGTGAGATCCATCTGCTTCAGCAAGGTCACCATCACGTCGAGGCGTCCTTCGAGTCGCGTCAGGTAATTGCTCAGCAGTCGTGAATAGGCCTCGCCACTCAGGGTCGTGAGCAGCTCCTGACAGGTCGCGTGTTGCAGCAAGGAAGGCACGGCATCGGGCAGAGCGCGCGCGCCTGAGTCGTCAGTTGCCACATCGAACGCCGGAGCAGCGTCGATCTGCGCGTCCTGATCTTCAGTCGCTGACGAGCTGACGCCATCATCGCCTGGTGCCTGCGTGACGGTAGTCCGCTCGCCAGCCGAAGCCTCTGACTTGTCTGGCTCGAGCGCCTTGTGCTGCGAATCAGACTTCTGTGAATCAGGCTCCTGCGAATCAGAGGTCTGGACCAGATACTGCTGCAGCACCCGATGCAGATCATCACGCGTGAACGGCTTGTGCAGCACCCCCTGCATGCCAGCCTCGATGCAGCGGCGGGCATCTTCCTGCATCACGTTGGCGGTCATCGCGATGATCGGCAGACGAGCGCTGGCGGGTTGCTCGGACTCGTGCTGACGCCAGCGACGTGTCGTCTCGACGCCATCCAGCACCGGCATCTGCATGTCCATGAACACCAGATCGACATCGTTGCCAACCTGCGCCAGCCATTCGAGTGCCTGCTCACCGTCTTCCACCACCGTGACCTGCTGCCCCAGATACTCGAGCATGGCCCGCGCCAGTGACTGATTGACCTCGTTGTCTTCCACCACCAGCACGCTTGCGTGGGGCAAGGGCGTGTCTCCCACCGCCTGCTGCGGGCAAGCCTCAGCGGCGGTCAATACCGGCAGCGGCACGCGGCACCAGAAGCGGCTGCCGAGCCCGAGATGACTCTCGACGCCGATCTCGCCGCCCATCGCCTCCACCAGTCGCTTGCAGATGGCAAGCCCGAGCCCGGTGCCTTCATGACGACGCGCAATCGAGGTATCCACCTGGGTGAAGGGGGCAAACAACTGACTCACCTGGTCGGCGGCGATCCCGCAACCGCTGTCGTGAACCTCGAAATGAAGCGTCTCGCCGTCTTCCAGTGATGCCCTCAGCCGGATGGTGCCCTGGGGACAGAACTTGAAGGCGTTGTTGAGCAGGTTGGTCAGTACCTGACGCAGGCGATTGACGTCCCCCTTGACCCAGACGGGCAGGTCATCGGCACGTTCTTCGAGGAAGATGCGCGAGCATCCCTTGCCGGCACTGCCTGTCTGGCGATGGTAATGCGCGGCCAGGGAATCGAGGAATTCGGGCAGCGAGAAGCAGCGCTGATCCAGCTCCAGCTTGCCGGCTTCGATCTTGGAATAATCCAGCACATCATTGATGACGGCCTGCAGGCTCTCGGCACTCTGGCGCAGCATCGTCAGGTACTGCTGGCCACGCGGGGTCGAGACTTCCTCGCCGATGAGGTCCGACACGCCGACCATGCCATTGAGCGGGGTGCGTATCTCATGGCTCATGATCGCCATGAATTCCGACTTGGCACGACTGGCCGCCTGCGCCAGCTGCACCATGCCATCCAGCTCCTGGGTGCGCTCCTCCAGCTTGCGGGTCTTGTAGGCCCGTCCACGACTCTCGACGATCAGCGCGACCACCAGCACGATGCCGCTCAGGGTCATCAGCAGCACCAGCGACAGCGCGAGGGCATACAGGTTGAGGAGTTCCGAGCGCTCCTTGGTGCGCTGGATAGCGGCCTCGGCATTGATATTCAGCAGCAGCTCGCCGGTCTGCTCCTGAAGCGAGGCAAGCCGGCTGAGTATCTGCACATAGAGGGACGCATCACGCTCCTGACGACTCGCCAGGTCCATGATGGCGCTGTCCAGCACCTCGATTCTGGGCAGCATGGCCATCAGCTGGGCATGCAGGTCGGGCATCCCCGCCAGCATGCTGCCCAGTTGGCCGCTCTGCAGCAGCTGCACCCGGCTATAGAGGATGTCGAGCCGCAACAGCAGCTCGCTGTCATCCATCAAGGCGGGCGGCGTCGGGGTCTTCTGCTCCTCGGCCACCACCATGCGCAGCTCGCGCACTTCCCTGTCGAACTGATAGACCGCCCAGATCAGATTCTCACGCAGCTTGTGCTCGAGTGCCTGCTGACGCTGATAGACCAGAACGCCAGTCACCAATGCCGAGACGAAGAACAACGTCGCGGCAATGGCGATGGCGGTTCTGAAATGCAGAGAACGGAGTGGATTCATGCACGAGCATCCTGGCAGCGCTCATGAAACGGAGCAGAAGAGGCGGGTTCAGCGTTCGATGTCGATTCGCTTCACCTGCCAGACAGAGCGGGTCATGATTTCCTCGTTGAGGAGATCCGGCTGCTCACTGAAGGGGTAGATGATGAAGATGGGGCCATTGTCGCGTACACGCAGTCGCTTGCCATCGACTTCCATGGCCAGTATCACCGGATGATCGAAATAGTCCTGCACCGGCGCGGTGGCGGCGTAGTCGTTGAGCGCCACGATACGCATGGTGCCATCCTCGACGCCCACCGCCTCCATCAGCGCCGAACCGAGCGGACCGCTGAAGCTCACTTCGCCATCATGCCAGGGGGTGGTGGTCACGGTTTCCCGTTGCGTCAGCGCCATGAGCATGGCGCGATCGAAATGTGCCTCGCCTCCGGCGTTGGCATGGGTGACATCCCCGGTGACACGCAGCACCACCGGCCCCTGCGGTGCCTCCAGGGCCATGGCGAAGGGGCAAAACGACAGTATCAGCAACAGAAGCCAGTGGCGCATGCGGGGTAACGCCGTGGTGAGACATCGCAGGAGAATGAGCAGCGGCATGGGAAGACTCCAGGGGTCATGGACAACCATGGATGACGGCCGGAGATTCACCGTCTCGTTTCATCCTCGCCATTCACGGGCCAGCAGCGGCACCGCGCCATGAAGCAGCGAGAGGGGATGAACACGAGTATATGTCGCCATCGTCCTGCCAAACGTGAACCATTGTGACGCGGTCTCACGCAAGAGACGCGTAGACTGCTTGCGATACCCACGCGGGGAGGCAGCGACATGCAAATCGGCATTCTGGAAGATGATCATGATCAACGTGATTACCTGACCCTGTGTCTCGAGGCCCAGGGACATGAGCTGGCAGGCTTCGAGCGCGCCAGCCAGTTGTTGCGCGCACTGCGCGAGCGCAGCTTCGACCTGCTGATCATCGACTGGCAACTGCCGGATGCCTGCGGCATGGAGCTGACGCGCACACTGCGCAGCGAGCACGGCTGGCGGGGGCTGATCCTGTTCATCACCGCAAGCCAGGGGGAGGAGGATGTCGTGCATGCGCTTCAGCATGGCGCCGATGACTTCCTGGCCAAGCCGATCCGCCCTGCCGAGCTCACGGCGCGTGTGGAAGCGCTGGGCAGGCGTTTCGTCACCTCCGACACCAATTACCTGCAGCCCAAGGTGGCCATCAGCGATCAATATCGGATCGAGCCGGATGAACACACCATCTGGTGCGGCGAGGAGCCGGTCGCCCTGACCCAGCGCGAATATCAGCTGGCCTCCCTGCTGCTGCGCCACGTCGGAGAGCTTTACTCACGCGCCTATCTGCTGGAGATGATCTGGGGGGTCAACGGGGATATCTCGACCCGGACGGTCGACACCCACGTCAGCCGCCTGCGGCGCAAGCTGGGACTGAACGGCAGCCGTGGGCTCAGACTGAAAAGCGTCTATCAGTACGGATATCGGCTTGAATCCTGTGCCACGGCCCCCGTCAAGAGCAGCTGAGCGCCACCAGAGAAGCGTGAGCACACTGGACCGTGGCCAACAAAAAAGGAGCGGGCGACTCTGTCGAGTCCCCCGCTCCTTTTTCATCGTCTGTCGTCTGACTGGTCGGCTAGCTGGTCATCTGGCTGGTCATCTGGCTGGCCGTCTGGCGGCCATCTGAATCGACGTGCATGCCCGGCAAGCGCACGCGGATCATCCCTCCGCCAGCATCCTGCGCAACATATCCGCCACTGGCCCCGTCTCCGGGCGCTTGTGACGCCACAGGAAGTAGGACTCGGCCGCCTGCTCCACCAGCATGCCGAGACCATCCTCGACCCGCGCACCGCGCTCGCTGGCCCAGCGCATGAAGACGGTCGGCTCGGCGGCATACATCATGTCGTAGGCGAGCGCCTGCGGAGAGAACAGCGAATCCGGCAACGGCGGCAGCTCGCCGCCCAGCGATGCGCTGGTGCCATTGATGACCAGATCGAACTGACCCTCGATGGCCGCATAGCTGCCACCGGACAGCAGGCAGCCTTGCCCCGCCAGGTCGGCGAAGTCCTCGGCCAGCGCGCTGGCCTTGGCGGCGGTGCGATTGGCGATCACCAATGCCGCCGGCTGCTTGGCCAGCAGAGGTTCCAGCACACCACGCACGGCGCCACCCGCGCCGAGAATCAGGATGCGCGCACCCTTGAGCGGCGCCTCGAGACGCTCGAGATCACGGGTCAGGCCGACACCATCGGTGGTATCGCCGTACAGCTGACCGGTCTTGCCGAGCATCAGCGTATTGACGGCGCCGGCGCGACGGGCACGCGGGCTCAGCACATCGACCAGCCGGAAGGCCTGCTCCTTGAAGGGCATGGTGACATTCGCCCCCTGGCCGCCTTCGGCGACGAACTCGGCCCAACCGGCCGCGAAGTCATCGGCCGGCGCCAGCCGTGCCTCGTAGCTCAGCGAGTCCTTGAGCTGCTCAGCGAAGGAGCGATGAATCAACGGGGATTTCGAGTGGGCAATCGGGTTGCCGAATACAGCGTAACGGGACATCAGGACTCCGGGTCAATCACAGAAAAGCGTCAGGTCAATGCGGCGATCAGGCCTCTTCGCCCAGCCAGTCGCGGGCATGCAGGAAGTCACGATACAGCACCGCTTCGGCACTGCCTTCCTCGGGCTCGTAGCCGTACTCCCAGTGCACCACCGGCGGCATCGACATCAGGATCGACTCGGTACGTCCGCCACTCTGCAGGCCAAACAGCGTGCCGCGGTCCCAGACCAGATTGAACTCCACGTAGCGCCCGCGACGATAGAGCTGGAAGTTGCGTTCACGCTCGCCATAGGCCGTGTCGCGGCGGCGCTCGACGATGGGCAGATACGCCTCGAGGAAGCTGTCGCCGACGGATTGCTGGAAGGCGAAGCAGCGCTCGAAGCCCCACTCGTTGAGGTCATCGAAGAACAGGCCACCCACGCCCCGCGTCTCGTCACGGTGCTTGAGGTAGAAGTACTCGTCACACCAGGTCTTGTAACGCGGATAGACATCACTGCCGAAGGCGATGCAGGCATCGTAGGCCGTCTGGTGCCAGTGACGCGCATCTTCTTCATGCGGGTAGAACGGCGTCAGATCGTAGCCGCCCCCGAACCACCATACCGGTGCTTCGCCCTCCTTCTCGGCGATGAAGAAGCGCACATTGCCATGGCTGGTCGGCACGTGCGGGTTGTGCGGATGCAGCACCCAGCTGACCCCGACGGCGTGGAAGCTGCGACCGGCCAGCTCCGGACGTACCGCCGTCGCGGAAGCCGGCAATTCATGCCCGAAGACATGCGAGAAGTTGACGCCACCCTTCTCGAACACGCCGCCATTCTCGATGACCCGTGAGCGACCACCGCCACCCTCGGCACGCTCCCAGCTGTCTTCACGGAAACTTGCCTGGCCATCGCAGGCTTGCAGCGCCTCGCACAGGCGGTCTTGCAGATCGAGCAGGTAGACCTTGACGTCTTCGAGATTGGCGTGGGCCACGATGCCTCCGGTAGAACGGGAATGAATGATGACGGGGCGACACCCGTCGTTGGCCGCTGCTGGCGGTGAACTGCCAGCTTACCGCGACACGCTGCGCTCGGCAGGTCGGAAAATGCCCCTCTTGGGCGTCTGGATGACGCGGCACTGATCTGGATCAACTCGAGGGGCGATCCTGCTGCTCAGGCGCGCAGTACCTTGCCGGTCGCGAGATCACGAATGGTGCTGGGGCGCGGATTGCCGCCGAGCGGTCCTTCGAGGATCACGTCATTGACCAGCGCATCGCCGAAGGCGTCACGCACCTCGTCTGCGGTCATGGCAGGCGATTCGCCGGCACGGTTGGCCGAGGTCGACACCAGCGGGCCGCCGAAGGCGGCGCACAATGCCTGGACCAGCGGATGATCGGTCACGCGCACGGCCAGGCTGACGTGTTCACCGCGCAGCAAGGGGTGCGCACGGCCATTGTCAGGCACCAGCCAGGTATAGGGTCCCGGCCAGCTGGCCAGCAGCTGCTCACGCTGCTCGACGGTGACTCCCGCCAACCAGGGTTCCAGCTGGGCGATATCACCGGCGATCAGGATCAAGCCCTTGGCGGCGTCGCGGGACTTGAGCTTGATCAGCCGAGCCAGGGCCTCACCATCGTCGGGATCACACCCCAGCCCCCAGACGGCCTCGGTGGGATAGGCAACGATGCCCCCATTGCGAAGACAGGCAGCGGCGCCGTCGAGGGCACGCTGATCCAGCGAAACATCACTGACATTCATGATCTGCTCGAACTCCTAGCTGCGGCAACACAATGGCGGCGATTCTAGCACGCTCACCGGCGCGAGACCGACGCTGCACATCGACGCAACACGGCGTCGCGTCGGGGTGGCATAGGCGCACCGCCCGGTTCACGGCATGATGAACGGGTCCATCACCCTCAGGGTATTGCGAAACTGACGCAAAGGCTTGTTTCAAAAGACTATCGAGGTCATTTGAACGCTTTGCTGGACAGTCTCCAGCACTGGGCCTGATGGCGTTTCACCCCCACTTTGCCTCCCCCTTTTCTTCAGACAAGGATGTGATCCATGCGTCGCGCTTTCTCACTGACCACCTCAGCCGCTCTACTGCTGGCATTGGCAGGCTGTGCCAGCTCTGGCACCCAGACGCCGACCGCGCCGGCGCCACGCCCTGCCCCGCTGCAGGATGCCGCAGCACAGGCGCCCTTGAGCGACCAGGCCATGCTGGCGACCCTGTGGATACAGCGCAGCGCGGAGTTTCATGCCCTGTCACTGCAAGCCTTCAACGTGGCCCACGACCGCCTGAATCTGGCGCTGGCGCGTCGCCACGCGCAGGACAAGCCGCTGGCGGTGGTCGTCGATGTCGATGACACCGTGCTCGACACCACCAGCTACGGCGGCTGGGCACTGCGTGAAGGCCGTACCTACGACAGCCAGAGCTGGGCTGACTGGGTGGATGATGCCGTCTCCACGGCTTCACCAGGCGCCGTGGAGTTCCTCAACTACGCACACGCCAGCGGCGTCGATGTCTACTACATCACCAACCGCAAGGCGGCCGGCAAGCAGGCCACCATCGCCAATCTTGCCGCGCTGGGCTTCCCGCAGGCCAATGCCGAGCACGTGATGCCGCGCACCGACAGCTCCGACAAGACCGCGCGCCGCGCGCGGGTCACGCAGGGACATGACATCGCGCTGCTGATGGGCGATAACCTCGGTGATTTCGATCAGGCCTTCCAGCAGTCCACCACCCGCGCACGCAATGCCGAGGTCGCGCGCCAGGCGGATCAGTTCGGCCGTCGCTTCGTGCTGTTGCCCAACCCGACCTACGGCGAGTGGGAAGGCGTGCTCTACGATGGCAACTGGAGTGCCAGTGAGCGCGAGAAGCGCGCCATGCGTGACGCGGCGCTCAATGCCTGGCAGCCCGAGAGCGGCACGGTCAGCCAGGGCAAATGAGTTCAGGTTGCCGGCCTCCCGGATCATCACTGCCAGGCCGGCGACTTTTGCTCAGAACGTCAGAGCCGTTTCCAGCCACCCGGTGCCTGCATGACTCGCCCCTCGAGCTCCAGTTCCAGCAACTGCATGCTCAGCTCGCTGACCGAGGTGCCGCTCAGCTCGACCAGCTTGTCCAGCGCCAGCGGCACGGCCCCCAGAAAGCACAATGGCGACGCCTCCTGACTGACAGGCGGCGTGGCAGCGCGTGACGCTGGCAGCGCCAAGGACGGCAAGGGCAGTGATGTCGTGGGTGTCGCGAAGGTGGCGGAGGTTGTCGCTTGCCGAGCCGAAGTGGCGGAGCGAGAGGCCGCAGAGACGGCAGCGGACTGCCTGGATGACACCACCCGGGCCTGCGTTGACGGCTGCCCGGCCGAGTGAGCCGGCAGCAGGTGCTCGAGCTCCGCCAGCATGTCATCGACATCGCGTACCAGCGTCGCCCCCTGACGGATCAACTCCAGACAACCGCTGGCGGTGATGTCATCGATGCGTCCCGGCAGCGCGAACACCTCGCGATTCTGCTCCATCGCCAACCGGGCACTGACCAGCGAGCCACTGCGCAGCGTGGCTTCGACCACCAGCACGCCAAGTGACAGGCCGGTGATCAGCCGATTGCGGCGCGGAAAATGACGCGCATGCGCGCCGGTGCCAGGCGGATGCTCCGAGAGCAGCAGACCGCCGCCCTCTAGCAGCCGTTGACGAAGATGATGGTGCTGGGCGGGATAGACCACATCGACCCCACAGCCGAGCACCGCCAGCGTCGAGGGGTTGGCCGCATAGTCGTGCGCGCCGAGACGCGCTGACGCCGCCAGGGCTCCCTGATGCGCCGCGGCATCGACTCCCAGTGCCAGTCCACTGGCGACACTCCAGCCACGTGAGACCAGCTCAGCCGCGAAGTCATGCGCATGCCGCAGGCCTGCCTGGCTCGCCTTGCGTGCGCCGACGATGGCCAGCATGGGCAACTCAAGCAGCGACTGCCGCCCCAGCGCCCAGAGCGCCAACGGCGGATCCGGCAGGGTATCGAGCATGGCTGGCCACTCGGGGTCCGCGGGGGTGAGCAGATGATAGCCCTGTGCCGGCGCATGCCAGGCAAGGTCTGCCATCACCTGCGCATGGAGTGGCGAGGATTCGGGACGCTCGCACCACAGGCGCAGCGGTGCCGCGAGGCGTGGCGGCAATACCGCCAGCCAGCCCTGCGGCCAGTCGGCCCGCTCACGCAGCTTGGCCGCGGTATGCGTGCCAAAGCCCGGCAGGCGCGCCAGAAAGACGAAATCCGCCCGCGAGGGGCCGCGTTGTTCGACATCGATCGACACGCCACACCTCCCGAGCGGATTATTGACTCACCCTGGTTGTTCACTTCAGCACGACGAGTCGTTTCACCACGCCGATGCTTGCGGATGACAGGGGCTTTCGATCAGCCGTGGGGCTCCAGCAGCTTGTCACCGACGCTCAATGGGCGGCCGGCCTGCATCACCAGCGCGTAGCTGACCTTGTCGTAGATACGAAATACCATCACCAGGCCACCTTCCTCACCGGGCAGGGTGATCGGCTCGCCGGTGACGGGGTCGGTGATCGTCTCGCCGCGGCGCTCGATACCGAAGACGTACCCCGGCTGGATGCCTTCACGACTGCCGCGATTGAGCGCCACGATGTCATTGCGACCGATGTTGCGCAGTCCATCGGGGGCCGCGAGGATGACACCACCCACATCTTCTTCGGGCGGCTGCGGCTGGAAGCTGGTGGTGATCGCACCACCGTCCGCCGGCAGCAGCAGATCGCCATTGAGAATCTCGCGATTGGCCGACAGCACGCGCAGCACGCCGATATCGCCTTCGCGGCGCTCAAGCTTGATGTCGCCGATGCTGATCATCTCCAGCCCCAGAAACTCCTGGGTATCCGGGTCCAGATAGCGCTGGCCCTTGCGGTAGACGCTGTAGGTGTCATTGGCGGACCAGTTGCCGCGGGCGTAGATGGTATCGCCGGCCCCGCTGATCAGACGGGTGTCATCCCCGGCCACGATATAGGGCGCATCGGTGAGCAGCGCCGGGTCAATCACGCGATGCTCTTTCAGGAAGGCCGAGATCTTCTCCAGCGGAATCGGCGGCACCGCCTCGCGCTTGGGAATCTTGCGGATCTGGGGAGACAGCTTGACGACCCCGCCCTGGCCGCGCTCCAGTCGCAGACGTGGCTCGCCATTCTCGTAGTAGAGCGAGATGCGATCGCCCGGATAGATCAGGTGCGGATTCTTGATCTGCGGATTGGCGCGCCAGACTTCCGGCCACAGCCAGGGTTCACGCAGAAAGCGCCCGGAGATGTCCCAGAGCGTATCGCCACGCACCACCACGTAGGTGGAAGGTACGTCATCACGCACGGTTGCTGCCTGTGCCAGCGACATCCCTGCGCTTGCCCCCAGCGTCGCCATGCCGAGGAGTGCCGTAAAGACGGCATTGCCGACCAGTCGTTTCATGCCCATTCCTGCGTCCCTTGCGTTATTGCCACCCATCGCTCGGTGGTGATGGTCTTGTTCTGAACTCCGCACCGCGCAGACCCGCTCTGCCCCGCGCCTGGTGGCTGCTGACCCCTGTCCATCGCCATGTCAGATCAATCCTGACTATTGCCGCGATAGTAGCAGCATTGACGGCATTCGGTTCCGTTCCTCGCTTGCGCACACTACAATATCAGGCAAATCCTTTCTGACAGCACAACGGTAATTACACCAGCCATGGCCAAACGCGAAATCCTTGAATTCCCTGATGAGCGTCTGCGCAACGTTGCCGCCCCGATCGACACGATCGACGCCGAGCTGCAGACCCTGATCGACGACATGATCGAGACCATGTATGACGCCCGCGGCATCGGCCTCGCCGCGTCACAGGTCGACGAGCATCGCCGTCTCATCGTCATCGACGTCAGCGAAGATCAGTCCCAGCCGCTGGTGCTGATCAACCCGGAATACACCCCGATCGGTGACGAACAGCAACCGATGCAGGAAGGCTGCCTGTCGATTCCTGAATATTATGCCGAAGTCCCGCGCTATCTGAAGGTACGACTCAAGGCTCAGGACCGCAACGGCGATGCCTACGAACTGGAAGCCGATGGCCTGCTGGCACATTGCATCCAGCACGAGCACGACCACCTGCAAGGCAAGCTGTTCGTCGACTACCTCTCCCCGCTCAAGCGTGATCGGGTGATGAAGAAGATGCAGAAGCGTCACAAGCTGCAAGAAGCCTGATCTCTCACGCTCGGCCACACGGCCGATATTGAGCGCATGGCGGCACCGCACGAAGGCCGAGGGCATCCCCTCGGCCTTCGTGCGGTTACTGGTCCATCAGCCGCGTCTGTCGCGCTGGCCGTCCTGCCGCAACCGTCAGCACCTTGAGCACGGCCGCCTCCGTGCTCCTACATGAGTCATAGCACATGTCGAAAGCCCTGCGCATCGCCTTTGCCGGCACCCCCGATTTCGCCGCCGAGTGTCTGTCCGCCCTGCTGGGCAGTCGCCACGAGATCATCAGTGTCCACACCCAACCTGATCGCCCCTCCGGGCGTGGTCGCAAGCTGACCCCGGGCCCCGTCAAGCAGCTGGCGCTCCAGCACGATATCCCCGTCCATCAGCCGCTCAACTTCAAGGACGAGGCCGATCGTCAGATCCTGCGCGACCTCGAGGCCGACATCATGGTGGTGGTGGCCTACGGGCTGATCCTGCCGCAGGCGGTGCTCGATATTCCGCGTCTGGGCTGTCTGAACATCCACGCCTCTCTGCTGCCGCGCTGGCGCGGTGCCGCGCCGATCCAGCGTGCCATCGAAGCCGGTGACAGCGAATCCGGCGTCACCATCATGCAGATGGATGCCGGCCTGGATACCGGTGACATGCTGCTGATCCGTCGCACCCCGATCACCGCCAGCACCACCGGTGGCGAGCTGCACGATGCGCTGGCGGCCCAGGGTGGCGAGGCCATCGTCACGGCTCTCGACGCCATCGCCGCCGGCGACCTGCCCGCGACCCGCCAGCCGGATGAGGGCGTGACCTACGCCGCCAAGCTCTCCAAGGCCGAGGCCGAACTCGACTTCACCCGCCCTGCCGCCGAGCTGGACGCGCGCATCCGCGCCTTCAATCCGTGGCCGGTGGCCTGGACCCGCCTTGAAGGCGAGCCGCTGCGCCTGTGGATGTCCCGCACCGGTGAGCAACGCCTCACCGACAGCGTGACGCCCGGCACCCTGCTGGCACCCGGCAAGGATTGCCTGCGCATCGCCTGCGGCGATGGCCATGAGGTGCTCGAGATCACTCGCGCCCAGCTGCCCGGCGCCAAGCCGCTGTCCGTCAAGGACCTGCTCAATTCCCGTGCTGCGCGCTTCCCCGAGGGCCTCGTCCTCGGCGCAGATCACGCCCCTGATACCGATTCCCAGACCGAGACTTCCGCATGAGCCAGTCAGACAACCCGTCCTCCAAGGGCAACGGCAAGAAGCGCAACTCCCTGCCGCCGGCCCGCAGCAAGGGCGGCGCTCACAAGCATGGCGGCGCCCGTCGCAAGCCTGACAATGCACCGGCCTCGCCGGGCGCTGCGGTGCGTGTCGCGGCTGCGCGGACGCTGGCCCCGGTGCTGGCCGCGCGTACCTCGCTGAACCTGGACAGCCTGCCGTCCGGCGTCGCCGGGCGTGATCAGGGCCTCTACAAGGCACTGTGCTTCGGCGTCTGCCGTCAGCTGCCGCGTCTGGATGCCTTGGCGGGCAAGCTGCTGAAGTCATCCTTCAAGTCGCAGGATCAGGACATCCACGCCCTGCTGCTGCTCGGCCTCTATCAGCTGCTGTACATGCGCATCGCCCCGCATGCCGCCGTCGGTGAGACCGCTGGCGCCGCCCGTGGCCTGGGCAAGGGCTGGGCCACGGGCGTGCTCAACGCCTGTCTGCGTCGTTTCCAGCGTGAGCAGGAAACGCTGGAAGCCGAGGTCGACAAGGACCCCGCCGTCGCCCTGTCCCACCCCCAGTGGCTGCTGGATACCTTCCAGCGCAACTGGCCGGACGACTGGCAGGCCATTGCCGAGGCCAACAACGCCCAGGCGCCGATGACGCTGCGCGTCAATGTCGCCGCCATCAGCCGCGACGACTACCTCGCCCAGCTGGCGGAAGCCGAGATCGAAGGCGTGGCCTGCCCGTTCGCCGAGCACGGCATCACCCTGACCAGCGCCTGCGACGTCAGCGCCCTGCCGGGCTTCGAGGAAGGCCTGGTCAGCGTGCAGGATGAAGCGGCACAGCTGGCCGGTCAGCTGCTGGCACCGGCCGTGACGGCCATCAACGCCGAGGGTGAAGGCGTGCGCCTGCTGGATGCCTGCACCGCGCCGGGCGGCAAGCTGGCGGACATGCTGGAGCGCTTCCCGGGCCTGGACGCCACCGCCATCGACATCGACGGCGAGCGCCTCGAGCGCGTGGAAGAGACGCTGGAGCGTCTGGAACTGGGTGCCGGCGTCGTATGTGCCGATGCCAGCGAACGCGACTGGTGGGACGGCGAAGCCTTCGACGTCATCCTGCTCGACGCGCCCTGCTCCGGCAGTGGCGTCATCCGTCGTCACCCGGACATCAAGCTGCTGCGTCGCCCGAACGACATCGGCGACTTGGCGCGCCTGCAGGGCAAGCTGCTGGCCAATCTGTGGGGCATGCTCAAGCCCGGCGGCACCCTGGTCTACGGCACCTGCTCCATCATCACCCAGGAAAACGCCCGCGTGATGGACCGCTTCCTGGCCGCGACGCCGGACGCCAAGGCCGAGACCATCAAGGCCGACTGGGGCCGTGTCTCCGGTGCTGGCCGCCAGATGCTGCCACAGGTCAATGGTCACGACGGCTTCTACCTGGCCCACATCACCAAGGCCAGCGCCTGACCACAGCCAGGTGAGCCGTGTCGGCGCGACGTCCGTGATGACATGAGACGCCACGCCTGACATTCCCGAACAGCCGCGCCCCGACTCTCGGGGCGCGGCTGTCTTCCGTCCTGGCACTGGTTTATCCTGTGCCGACTGAGCAACAGCGGACGAGCCGGACATGAAAATCATCATTCTGGGCGCAGGTCAGGTCGGCGGAACGCTCGCCGAACACCTGGCCCATGAAGAAAATGACATCACGGTGGTGGATACCGACAGCGAACGGCTGCGAGAGCTGCACAACCGACTCGACATCCGCACGGTCACGGGGCCGGCGAGCTATCCGCAGATCCTGCGGCAGGCGGGTGGCGAGGATGCCGACATGCTGATCGCGGTGACCAACTCTGACGAGGTCAACATGATCGCCTGTCAGATCGCCCATAGCCTGTTCCACACGCCGACCAAGATCGCGCGTGTGCGCTCGACCGCCTATCTGACCCGCAAGGGCCTGTTCTCGCATGACGCCATTCCGGTGGATGTGCTGATCAGCCCCGAGCAGGTGGTGACGGACCACATCCGCCGCCTGATCGAATACCCCGGCGCCTTGCAGGTGCTCGACTTCGCCAATGGCGTCGCCCAGCTGGTCGCGGTGAAGGCCTATTACGGTGGGCCGCTGGTCGGTCAGGAGCTCGGTTTCCTGCGTCGCCACATGCCCAACGTGGATACCCGCGTCGCCGCCATCTATCGTCGCAATCGTCCGATCATCCCGCGCGGTGACACCGTGATCGAGGCCGATGACGAGGTGTTCTTCATCGCGGCACGCAAGGACATCCGCACCGTGATGGGCGAGCTGCGACGCGTCGATCGCAACTTCCGCCGGGTGGTGATCGCCGGTGGCGGCCATATCGGTGAGCGTCTGGCCGAGACGCTGGAGCACAGTCATCAGGTCAAGATCATCGAGCACTCGCTGGCGCGTTGCACCGACCTTTCCGAGCGCCTCGATCGCACCGTGGTCCTGCACGGCAGCGCCACCTCCAAGCGTCTGCTGCTGGAGGAGAACATCGAGGATTGCGACATCTTCTGCGCGCTGACCAACGACGACGAGGTCAACATCATGTCGTCGATGCTGGCCAAGCGACTCGGCGCCAAGAAGGTGCTGACGCTGATCAACAACGCGGCCTACGTGGACCTGGTGCAGGGCGGCGAGATCGACATCGCCATCTCGCCCCAGCAGGCGACCATCGGCGGCCTGCTGACCCACGTGCGCAAGGGTGACATCGTCAATGTCCACTCGCTGCGCCGTGGTGCGGCGGAGGCCATCGAGGCCATCGCCCACGGCGATGAGCGCTCCTCCAAGGTGGTGGGCCGACGCATCGAGGATATCAACCTGCCGGAGGGCACCACCATCGGTGCCGTGGTACGCGGCAAGGAAGTGCTGGTGGCGCATCATGACCTGGTGGTGGAATCCAACGACCACGTCATCCTGTTCGTGGTCGACAAGCGTCGCATCCGCGAGGTGGAGCGTCTGTTCCAGGTCGGGTTGACCTTCTTCTGATGCCGGCCTCCATGACTTCCGTCCCCCGCTCGCGTCCGCCCCGAACGTCACTCGGCGGCCTCGCCACGCAGCGCCTCTACCAGGGAGGCGCCGCATGAGCCTACGCGTGATCTCTCGCATCCTCGGTATCCTGCTGATGCTGTTCAGCCTGACGCTGGTGCCGCCGATGCTGATCTCGAGGGTCTTCGAGGACGACACCCTGAGCGCCTTCGCCGTGGCGATGGGCATCACCCTGCTGACCGGTTTCGCGCTCTTCTACCCCAATCGGCACGCCCGCAAGGAGCTGCGCAATCGCGATGGCTTCCTGATCACGGTGCTGTTCTGGACCGTGCTGGGGGCCTTCGGCTCGCTGCCCTTCCTGCTCGCCGAAGACCCGAACCTGACCATCATCGATGCCATGTTCGAGTCGTTCTCGGGGCTCACCACCACCGGCGCCACGGTGATGACGGGGCTCGATCTGCTGCCCCACTCCATTCTCTACTATCGCCAGCAGCTGCAATGGCTGGGCGGCATGGGGATCGTGGTGCTGGCGGTGGCGATCCTGCCGACACTCGGCATCGGCGGCATGCAGCTCTACCGCACCGAGATTCCCGGCCCGCTTAAGGACTCCAAGCTGACGCCGCGCATCACCGAGACGGCCAAGGCGCTGTGGTACATCTACGCCGCGCTGACGCTGGTGTGCTTCGCCAGTTACTGGGCGGCCGGCATGAGCTGGTTCGATGCCCTGGGCCACAGTTTCTCGACCGTCGCGGTCGGTGGCTTCTCGACCCACGACGCCAGCATCGGCTACTTCGACTCCGCCAGCATCGAGATGATCTGCGTGTTCTTCATGGTGGTGTCCTCGATCAGCTTCGGCCTGCACTTCGCCGCCTGGCGCGAGGGGCGCATCAGTCATTATCTGCGCGACCCGGAGACACGCTTCTTCCTGATCCTGCTGCTGATCCTGACCTGCGTCACCATCGCCGGCCTGCTGCTCACCGGCAGCTACGATGACAGCAAGGCGCTGCGCCACGGCCTGTTCGAGGCCGTCTCGGTGGCCACCACCACCGGCTTCGGCGTCGCCGATTTCACCGGCTGGCCGGGCGTCTTGCCGATGATGCTGTTCATCGCCGCCTTCATCGGTGCCTGCTCCGGGTCCGCCGGTGGCGGCATGAAGGTCATCCGCATCCTGCTGATCCTCAAGCAGGGCGTGCGCGAGATCCATCGTCTTATCCACCCCAATGCCATCCTGTCGGTCAAGGTCGGCAAGATGCGCATCTCCGAAGGTGTCGCTGAAGCGGTGTGGGGGTTCTTCTCCGTCTACCTGATGCTGTTCGTGCTGATGATGCTGGGCATGCTGGCCACCGGGCTTGACCAGGTGACGGCGTGGTCAGCGGTCGGCTCGGCGCTCAACAATCTGGGGCCGGGCCTGGGTGAGGTCGCGACCCACTATGGCGATATCCCGGGGGCCGCCAAGGGCATCCTGATCCTCGCCATGCTGCTGGGACGCCTGGAGATCTTCACCATCCTGGTGCTGTTCACGCCGGCCTTCTGGCGGCGCTGATAGCCGCCAGAAGGCCGAGAGCATCACCTTGAACGCAAACGCCCCCGCCGGAGGAATCCGACGGGGGCGTTTTCTTTGTGGCGCTTCGACTATGACTCGCCGGTAGTGGCGTCACGGCGCGCCAGCAGGCGGCGCATCGGCGCGGTCGGCTCCAGCACATAGTGGATGCGACTGGCACGATAGCAGTCGTTGAAGGCGTCGAAGTAGTCATCCAGCACGCTGGCCGCGTTCTCCTCCCCCGCCTGACGCAGCAGCTCCGCCGCCACTTCCGCCGTGCACAGGTGCGCCTCGGAGGCAGGCTTGCGCAGGTGATAGCGGGTCAGGCGCTGAGTGTGCAGCGGCAGGACCGGCAGGCCGTCCAGATAAGGGCTCTTGCGGAAGATGCGCCGCGCCTGACGCCAGGTGCCATCGAGCAGGATGAACACCGGAATGCGCGCCTCGCCACTGGCGGTATGCGTTGCCACATCGGCGCCGACGCCGGCGATGGCATTCACGTCGACCACGCGGTCGGCGTAATCGGGCTGGTCATCCGGGAAGATGATGAAGGGCTGATAGCGCTCATCTTCCAGCAGCGCCAGCAGGCGCGGGTCCGGCTCGACGCGATACCAGCTGAAGACCTCGGTGCCCGCCAGCACATCCGAAATCAGGCGCCCGGTATTGGTCGGCTTGTAATGCTCCAGCGGGTGGGTGATCAGCCAGAACTTGATCCGCGACTCGGCGGTGACCTGATAGGGACACAGGCAATTGAGCCTGGGCAGGCGGCACGCCTCACAGCGAATCACCTGACTGCCGCGCGCCTTGAACTCGCGGCGCGGATGCCGCCCATGCCACGCCTCCGGCTCGCCACTGGGCAGCGTGGTGATGCCACTGCCTTCGCCTGGCGCGACGGTATCGATTGCCACAGCGTCGCCATCGACGCTGGAGGCGACAGCGGAAGCAGATTGAGGCGCACAGGCGGCGATATCGTCGCCATCAGCCGGCGGGGGGCGGGAATCACACATGATGAGCAGTCAGAACCAAAGAAAAAGGGACGCGCATTCTAGCATGCGCGTCCCTTTCTCCTATTCCTCTATCACAGCTCAGGCGGCCAACTCGCGGGATCAGACCTCGTAGCGGTGCTTGCTGCCGGTCACGAACTTGGGCGGACGACGCTTCCAGTAGCCAGCCAGCAGCGACCCCGAGACGTTGTGCCAGATGGAGAAGATCGCCCCCGGCAGGGCCGCCGTGGCGGAGAAGAACTGACTGGCCAGTGACGCCGCCAGGCCGGAATTCTGCATGCCGACCTCGATGGCGATGGTGCGCGAAGTGCGCTCATCCAGCCCGAACAGACGCGACAGGCCATAGCCGGCGCTCAGGCCGATGGCATTGTGTGCCACGACCGCCAACGCGACCAGCGGGCCCAGCGTGGCGAGGCGCCCGACGTTGAGCGAGACCACGATGGCGATGATCAGCACGATGGCCAGCATGGCCAGACTCGCCAATGCCGACTCCCACTCGCGGATCAGATCACGCGCGAAGTGGTGCACGACCACGCCGAGCACGATGGGGGCGACCACCAGCTTGGCGATGCTCAGCAACATGCCGCTGACCGGCACGTTGATATCGGTGCCCAGCAGCCACCAGGTCAGCAGCGGCGTCATCACGATGGAGAGCAGCGTCGAGGCCATGGTCATCGAGACCGATAGCGCCACGTGTCCGCCGGCCAGCCAGGTCATCACGTTGGAGGAGGTTCCCCCTGCCGTGGCGCCGACCAGCACCATGCCCACCGTCAGCGCCGGGTCCAGCCCCAGCAGACGCGCGATCAGGAAGGCGGCCAGCGGCATCACGCTATATTGCAGCAGCAACCCAAGCGCGATCGGGCCGGGGCGACGTGCCACGCGTATGAAGTCGTCACGCGACAGGGTCAGGCCCATGGCGAACATGATCAGCGCCAGCAGAGGCTGAATGGTGTCCTTGAGCGCCACGAACGGCGTCGGAGCCACCACGGCGATGCCGGCAAAGACCAGCGCCCACAAGGGGAAGAAACGATTCAGCGTCTCGAACATGCTTTTCACTTTTCGGTCGCCCGGGGCATCGATTTCCCGGAAATTGCTGGCCCGCCTCCCATGGCAGGCCTGAAGGCGCGCATCATAACGTATCAGGCAGCCCCAGGTGGCCCTGATACAACCAATGGCGCACAAGGCGCGGCACCGCCTGACCGGCACTTTCGGCCAGCGGCAGCACGCCGGGCTCGGCCAGTTCATCGGCATTCGGGTCGACCAGCACGATGGGGGCGTCCAGCGGTGCTGCTGCATAGAGGTTGGACGCCGGCATGACCTTGAGCGAGGTGCCGACGATCAACAGCAGGTCCGCCTCGGCGGCGATCTCCTCGGCGACCGCGTAGAGCGGCACCGCCTCACCGAACCACACCACGTCCGGACGCAGCTGACTGCCCTTGTCACACAGGTCCCCGAGGCGAATGCCGCCACGCGGCAAGGGATAGCGCAGGCCGTGGTCGACGCTGGAGCGCGCCTTGAGAATCTCGCCATGCAGATGCACGACCTCGCGCGAGCCCGCTCGCTCGTGGAGGTCGTCGATGTTCTGGGTGATGACCGAGACGCGAAAGCCGTGCTGCTCCAGCTCAGCCAACGCCTTGTGGGCCGCGTTGGGCCTGGCGCGGCGTACCTGGGTGCGGCGGTCATCGTAGAAGCGCAGCACCTGCTGGGGGTCACGTCGGAAGGCCTGCGGCGTCGCGATGTCTTCCAGACGATGCTCTTCCCACAGGCCATCCTCGGCGCGGAAGGTGCGCAGGCCGCTCTCGGCGCTGATGCCGGCGCCACTCAACACGACCAGATGGCGTCCGTGACGTGCACCGGGGTCCTTGAAGCCTTCACTCATCTAGCACTCTCTCTGGCGTTGGACAGGATCGAACAGCGGGCATGGCGATCACACTCAGTCATCGATGAAATCCTGACTGCGATCGACACCGAAGCGCCGCTTGTTGCGATAAGGGTAGACATCGATCACGCGCCCTTGCGCGATGGCGTCCTGCAGGCCACGCCACCAGCTGGCCTGGAAGATCTCGGGATGCAGCTCGTAGAACAGCTTGCGCAGCTGAATATCGGCAAACAGGAAGGGGCCGAACTCCTCGGGGAAGATGTCGTTGGGCCCCACCGAATACCAGGGCTCGCTGGCCAGCTCCTGCTCAGGGTAACGTGCCTCGGGAATCTCACGGAAGTTGCACTCGGTCAGGTAGCTGATCTCGTCGTAGTCATAGAAGACCACCCGCCCGTGGCGCGTGACGCCGAAGTTCTTGAGCAACATATCGCCGGGGAAGATGTCAGCGGCAGCCAACTGCTTGATCGCATTGCCATAATCATTGAGCACCGCGCGGGTTTCCTCGGCGTCACACTCCTCGAGATACAGGTTGAGCGGCGTCATCATGCGCTCGGTATAGCAGTGACGGATCAGCACCTTGTTGCCGCGCAGGCTGATCGAGGAGCTGCACACCTCCAGCAGCTCTTCGAGGCAGGCCGGGTCGAAGTGGTCCTTGCCGACGGTGAAGTTCGAGAATTCCTGCGTATCGGCCAGTCGCCCGACCCGATCATGGCGTTTGACCAGACGGTACTTCTCGCGCACCTGATCACGACTCATGTCCTTGCCGGGGGCGAAGCGGTCCTTGATCAGCTTGAACACCAGCCGGTAGCTGGGCAGCACGAAGACCGCCATCACCATGCCGCGCACGCCCGGCGCGATGATGAACTGATCGGAGCGACTCGCCACATGCTGGTTGAGGCCGCGGAACAGCTCGGTCTTGCCATGCTTGTAGAAGCCGATGGCAGCGTACAGCTCTCCGATGGGCTTCTCGGGCATCAGGGTCTGCAGGAACCCGACCACCTCGCCGGGCACTTCGATCTCGACCTGGAAATAGGCCCGCGTGAAGGAGAAGATGATCGAAACCTCTTCCGGCTCGATGATCACGGTATCCAGATAGACGCCATCGCGCTCGGTATGCAGCACCGGCAACACCAGCGGCAGGGTCTGGCCGCCGCCCTCGATGCGCCCGACCAGATAGGCCCCCTTGTTGCGATAGAAGACGCTGCGCAGCATCTCGAAGGCGGCGTCCGGCGCATCGCGCACCACCTCAGGCAGCGTCGCGAGCAACATCTCGGCGCCCAGCGTCACATCGCGCCCCTGATGCTCGAAGGCGATCCCCAGCGGCGCCTCGTTGAGCACGGATTCGAGTGCCCCGGCCCAGTCACCCTCGACCGGCACACGATGGCTGATGCTCAAGCCGGAATGGCGTGCCGGCCTCTGGCGGGATGGCGAGACGAACATCCAGTCATCGCGGATGTGACGATGGGAAAACACGCTGCAGAAGATGGAGTTGTAGAAGGTCTCGGCCAGCTTGTAGTCGAGGCGTTGATCGATCAGCGCCATGTACTGCCGCTTGGCCTCGCCCCACAGGGTGCATTCGCACAGGCGGTCGGGCTCGAAGGCGCGCTCCAGCCGCTCCATGGTGGCGGCGACCTTCTCGTCATAGAGGTTGATACGCGCGGCGGAGGCCTGCTGTGCCTCACGCCAGTCGGCCTCGATGAAGCGCCGCCGCGCATCACTGGAGATCTGCTTGAAGCGTGATCGATATTCATCGAAGCCATGCAACACGGTCGCCGCCAGTCGCTGGCCCTGCTGGCCATTGCCGCGCTCGTCACTGTCCACATCATTGCCCATCGCCGCCTCCCTGCCCTTCAGTCACCTGACATGACCAAAGCATGCGGACTGTCGCGCCAGCAAGCGAGACGACAATGGTCGCGGGCCTTCAACCCTGCCTCACGCTAGATGCGCCATCCATCAAGGCCGACCACCTGAAACGCAGAACGCCACCCCGCAAGCGAGGTGGCGTTCATGATGTCTGACGACGGCCAGGGGCGCGTGGCTTACAGCTCATGCCCCAGCGAGGCCGCCGAGTCGGCCAGCGGCTTGACGCGGCGCTCGGCCTCGAACAGATCATCGGCCATGCCGGCCTGCTCGGAACTCATGTCCAGCGCATCGATGCGCGAGGCCTGGAAGCGGTCACGCTGCTCATCCAGGCCGGCGAAATCGAACAGGTCACGGTCTGCCAGATGTGACGGCGCCACCGAGGTGACGGCATGGAACATGGTTTCCAGCCGCCCCGGATGCTTCTTCTCCCAGTCCTGCAGCATCTCCTTGACCACCTGACGCTGCAGATTCTCCTGCGAACCGCACAGGTTGCAGGGAATGATCGGAAACTCGCGCGCGTTGGAATAGGCCTCGATATCGGACTCACGGCAATAGGCCAGCGGGCGAATCACGATATGGCGCTGGTCATCGGAGAGCAGCTTGGGCGGCATCGTCTTGAGCTTGCCACCGAAGAACATGTTCAGGAACAGCGTCTCGAGGATGTCATCGCGGTGGTGACCGAGGGCGATCTTGGTCGCGCCGATCTCGGCGGCGAAGCCATACAGCGAGCCACGACGCAGGCGCGAGCACAGCCCGCAGGTCGTCTTGCCCTCCGGCACCTTCTCCTTGACGATGGAATAGGTGTCGCGCTCGAGGATGTGGTACTCGACGCCCACCGACTCGAGCCATGCCGGCAGCACATGTTCCGGGAAGCCGGGCTGCTTCTGGTCGAGATTCACTGCCACCAGCGTGAACTGCACCGGCGCATTGCGCTGCAGGTTCATCAGGATATCCAGCATGGTGTAGGAATCCTTGCCCCCGGACAGGCACACCATCACCTTGTCACCATCACGGATCATGCCGTAATCGGTGATGGCGGTACCGACATTGCGCCGCAGGCGCTTCTGCAACTTGTTCAGTTCGCGCTTGGCAGTGGCCGCATCAGTGGGGCTGGACGAAAGCTCGCTATCGGGTGTGAACATGGGGCATCAGGCTGGCAGTTTGGAAGGGCGCACAGTCTAGCATTGGCCAGTAGACGGTCACAGAGGCAGCGTGCTTCAGGCGGGGCGGCCTACCCCTATCTGAAAAGGTGGCGTGACGCCGACGCAAGATACGCCAACGCCCGCAGTCAGCGGGCGTTGGCGTGTGGCATGCGCCGTGGGGAACAGCGGCGCTTGCAGGACGTCCGTGCAAGCTAGAAAAGGCGCAGCACTTCCAGATAGCGGATCACCACCCCGCCCAGCATCACGAGGATACCGAAGCGTTGCAGTCTGAATTCAAGCGCAGTGAGCGCAAGCTTGCGAGACCAGAACATCAGCACACCGCGCATGTCCTGAGTCCGGCGAATATAGAGGCCGTAGGCAAACAGCACGATGGCCAGGCCAAGAATCAACAGCGTATTGGTCGCGATCAGCATGTCGCACCTCGTGGGCAAGTACCCCTGAGTCATAAGGAAGGCAATCGTGGGCGGATGCCTTATCTGAAGCCGGGCCCCGAGCAGATGCCCGGGGCCCGACAGTCATCACCTGGCGCAGTGATGACGATCCTGAAGAGAATGATGCCGTCCTCAGGCCTGACAGAGGCTGGCTGACAGCAGGTCCTTGTCACGCATGGCCTTTGCTCGCTGTCGCCGCTTCATTATGGTTATCAAAGCTGCTCGGTCTTGCATCCTGCATGGCTTGGCCGTCCTGCTGGCCGGTAGTGCACTGGCGTGTAATCAGAGTCGACCTCTCGCCGCAGTGGGCGTGTCGTATGGGTGCCAGTGTGGACAAAGGCAGTGAGCCCGGCCATTGGACATTCCGGCAACAGACCTTGGAATAATAGCCTTGAGGATGATGTCGGCTGATGAGGCGTCTGATACTGGGCCTGACACGCATCCAGCACCTACTCAGCGCCTGCCCAGGCCCCTGACACAAGCCCCTGCCATAAGCTCCTGACATAAGCCTCGCTCAGGCCTGACTGGCCAGCGAGGGCGACAGCGGTGCCTGCATCAGGCGCTGCGCCATCAGCGCACTGGTCACGGCGTCCCCCAGCGCGCTGTGGCGACCGATCACCGGCACGCCCAGGGCATCAGCCATCGCCTCGAAGCGCAGGTCCGGGGCGGCGTCCGGCTGCTCATGCTTGCAGCGCCGGGCGTAATCGCGCGCCAGATCGTGACGCTGGTTGGGCAGATCAAAGCCGAAGCGTGGCCGCAGGTGACGGTTGATCACCGCGACATCGAAGTCGATGCACCAGCCCACCAACGGACGATTGCCGATGAACTCCAGCAGCTGTCGCAGCGCATCGCCCAGCGCTTCTCCGCCATGCAGATCGATACCGCGCAGACGATGGATGCGGATCGAGTCGCCCTGCAGCCCTTGCGGGCATTGCAGATAGAGCGACAGCGCGCTGGAGGTATGGATATGGCGCGCATCGAAACGCACCGCCGCCAGCGAGACCAGCTCGGCGTGGCCGACATCGAGACTGGTGGTCTCGCAGTCCAGCGCCACTCGCTCCCCGCCTCGCTCGGCGGCATGCCAGGGACGAAAGAGCTCGGCGAACTCGCCCTGCGCATGACGACGACGATCACTGGCGCGTCTCAGTTGTTCGAACATGCCACCTCCCCTCGACCTTGAGGCCGGTTCAGTATTCCAGGTGATAACGATGTGACAGCCGCTGCTTGAAGTCCTTGACCCGACTCAAGGCATCGCGCAATAGATCACGCTCCAACGAGGACAACGACTGGGTGATGATCAGGTTGCGACTCCCCGCCTCCCGCGCCGCCGTGGTCTGGTCCTGGCCATCATTGCGCGCGTCGCTAGCCCCGCTCGCGCCGTGTTCGTCCTCTTCCAGATGGCGCAGCTGCTGGCGCAGACGCAACTCGGCAAACAGGGACAACGCCTCGGCAAGGTCAGCGCTGTCGCTGGCCTCGATACGCCCATCACTGACCAGCGCCTCAAGCCGCGCGAAGGTGCCGGTGGCCATCACTCCGCGTTCCAGCGCCATGGTGCGAACGCCATGCACGATGGGGAAGATGCCGCCCTTCTTGATATCGATGCCGTGTCGCGGCGAGCGCAAGGAGCCGAACAGCGTCAGCGGGGTCGAGAAATGCAGCGCCGGGCGTGCGAAGTGCGACAGCAGCAGTTCATCGCGCGTGGCGTGGCGTACCAGGTGTCCGCGCAAGCTGTCGACCAGCGCTTCATTGCCGCCGCTGGCGCGCGCATCGAAGACGATGGCCAGATTCATCAGCGCCTCGCCATCGCGTCCGGCGCACCAGCGTGCGATCTTGCCGCGCCAGCGCGACTCGGTGGCGACCCACTCCGGATTGGAGACCATGATGTTGCCCGGGCATGGTGGATAGCCGAGACCCGCCAGGGCGTCACTGAAGCGCTGCAGGGTGTCCTCGTTTTCGGGCCACTGGTGGCCATCGGCGATGATCAGCCCATTGTCCTGATCGGTCTTGAGGATCTGTTCGCCGCGCCCTTCGCTGCCCATCAGCATCAGGCAACTCGAGGCCCGGTGCTCCTCCGCCACCAGCATGGCGAAGGTGCGCTCGATCAGGCGTCCGTTGAGCGCACTCAACAGCGCCATCGCATGGCGCATGTGGACTCCCTGCATCGCCAGCGCCCTGACCATTTCCGGCAGACGCGCACTGGCCTGCTCAAGCGCCACCATGTCAGAGGCGCGTTCGATCTCGAGACTCACCAGCTGACTGCGATTGGAGAAGAACCCCAACACGTCGGTCAGCTCGATGACCCCGACGACCGCCGCGTCAGGCGTCAGGCGCTCCTTGACCACGACCCGCGCGACCCGGTGGCGGGTCATCTGCACCAGCGCCTGGAACAGATACTCCTCCGCCGTGACCGCCACCAGCGCAAAGCTGCCCAGCGAGGCGAGCGGATGGTTGGCAGCCAAGCCCTGGATCACCAGCGCATTGAGCAGGTCCGTGCGCGTCACCACGCCCTGACGCCCCTCGACAGTGATGATCAGGCTGTCCGCCCCTGCCGTCTGCATGGCCTTGACGCCCTGCTCGATACTGGCGCTGGCCGCCAGCTTGAGCGGCGGACGCATGCAGTCCATCACCCGCGCCAGCATGAAGCCCGCCTGGTCGCGACTCGCGCCCTGACGGGTGTCACGCTGCGCCGCCAACAGCCGCGCCTTGTCGCTCAGGCTGTGCTGGAAGTACTCACCGAAGGCAGGACACTCATCGCACAGCGAGAAGAACAGCTGTGCGGGCAGCTGATAGCACAGCGTCTCCTGCTCGCAGACGAAACGGGTGCGGCAATGGCCATTGAGCAGCGTCAGCGCCCCGAACAGGTCCCCCGCGGTGTAATGACCGATGCGCAGACTGACCCAGGCATCCAGCCCCTCGCGCTGCGCCTTGTCGAGCGTGGCGGCGTCCGGCAGTGCCGAATCGGCGGCCAGTTCCGCCACCTCGCCCTTGTGAATGATGTAGACCGCCTCACCGACGGCCCCCGGCACCAGCGGCTGCGCCAGCGCCTCGAAATAGTGAAGGTCCACCCCTTCGGCCAGCCGTTGCCGAAGACGCTCATCCAGCAGACTGAACGGCGGCTCCTCGAACGCGATATCCACCAGTGACGCTTGCATGACAGCGACTCCCCTATGCGCGTGCAGCGCTGATCGATGCACGAGCCCTCAAACCACGAGGCCCCGCCTGCAGGTGCAAGACGGGGCTTCGGGAAACGGGGGCCTGTTCGCGCCGATGCTGCGTGCTGCGCGAACAGGCCCTGCTGCCTGAATCAGTGATCCACTGCTGTTCCGGCCCCGCGCGGAACACGAATGTCCTCGACGATATGCTGGATGTGCTCGGGCGGCGGCGGGGTCATCTTGCAGACGATGACCGCGACGACGAAGTTGAGCACCATGCCCAGCGAGCCGATCCCCTCCGGCGACACACCCAGCAACCAGTTCTCGGCGCTGTTGAGTTCCGGCGAGATGAACTTGAAGTAGACGATGTAGCTGAAGGTGAAGACCAGGCCGACCAGCATGCCCGCGATGGCACCTTCCTTGTTCATGCGCTTGGAGAAGATCCCCAGCAGGATGACCGGGAAGAAGCTCGATGCCGCAAGCCCGAAGGCAAAGGCCACCACCTGCGCCACGAAGCCTGGCGGATTGATACCGAAGTAACCGGCGATCACGATGGCCACGGCCGCCGCCATGCGTGCCGCCATCAGCTCCTGCTTCTCGCTGATATCAGGCTTGAAGGTCTTCTTGAGCAGGTCATGCGAGATGGCCGACGAGATGACCAGCAACAGACCGGCCGCCGTCGAGAGTGCTGCCGCCACCCCACCTGCCGCCACCAGTGCGATGACCCATGCCGGCAGGTTGCCGATCTCCGGGTTGGCCAGCACGATGATGTCGCGGTCGATGTAGACCTCGCTCTCGTTGTCGGTGGGCGTGTTGCTCACCAGACGCTGACCGTACTCACCGCGGGCCGCCTGGCTGTCGGCGCTGCCTTCGTAGCTCGGCTTGCCCGCGAAGGGATCACCGCCACGCATCTGGATGATGCCGTCGCCATTCTTGTCGACCCAGCCGATCAGCCCGGTGTTCTCCCAGTTGTAGAACCAGCCCGGCAGCTCCTCATAGGCCGTCTCGTTGACGGTCTCGACCAGATTCACCCGCGCGAAGGCACCCACGGCCGGCGCAGTGGTGTAGAGCAGTGCGATGAAGAACAGCGCCCAACCGGCGGAGATACGCGCATCCTTGACCGTCGGCACCGTGAAGAAGCGCACGATGACGTGGGGCAGACCCGCGGTACCGCACATCAGCGCGGCGGTGATGAAGAAGACATCGATGGTGGACTTGGAACCCTCGGTGTACTCGCGGAAGCCGAGATCGGTCACCACCTGATCGAGCTTGTGCAGCAGATAGACGCCGGTGTCATTGCCCTGGGCATCGACCAGGGTGCCGCCGAAACCGGTCTGCGGCAGCACGTGGCCCGTCATCATGATCGACAGGAACACCGCCGGCACCAGGAAGGCGAAGATCAGCACGCAGTACTGGGCCACCTGGGTATAGGTGATGCCCTTCATGCCGCCGAGTACCGCATAGAAGAAGACGATCGCCATGCCGATCACCACGCCGACGTTCACGTCCACCTCGAGAAAGCGCGCGAAGACGATGCCGGTACCGCGCATCTGACCGGCGACATAGGTGAAGGAAATGAAGATGACGCAGACCACCGCCACGGTGCGCGCGACGCTGGAGTAGTAACGGTCACCGACGAAGTCCGGCACCGTGAACTTGCCGAACTTGCGCAGATACGGCGCCAGCAGCATGGCCAGCAGGACGTAGCCGCCGGTCCAGCCCATCAGGTAGACGGAGGCGTCATAGCCGACATAGGCGATGATGCCCGCCATCGAGATGAACGAGGCCGCCGACATCCAGTCAGCGGCGGTCGCTGCCCCGTTGGCGATGGGGTGAACGCCACCCCCGGCGACATAGAATTCCTTGGTGGAACCGGCGCGCGACCACACCGCGATCCCGATATAGAGCGCAAATGACGCGCCCACGAACAGATAGGTCAGCAGTTGAACATCCATTGGCAGTGTCCTTGGCGATGTCGATCATATTGTTCTTATTCACACAACGGCGCGTCACGACGAGCGGCCTGTGCCCGGCGTGTCACTGACTCATTGCTCGTGAACATCGAAGCGCTCATCGAGCTTGTTCATCGACCGGGCATACAGAATGATCAGCGCGAGGAAGAAGTAGATCGCCCCCTGTTGCGCAAACCAGAAGCCCAGCTTGAAACCGAAGAACTGGATGTTGTTCAGCACGTCCACCAGCAATATCCCGCATCCATAGGACACCACGAACCAGACCACGAGATAGCCCATGATCAGTTTGATATTGGCGGACCAATACGCCTTGGCATTCGCTTCCTTCATGATGGTGTTCTCGCATTGTTATTGTGATTGGCGAAGTGGAGTGATTGGCGATCCGGAGATCGATGACCACCCGTCAGCGGATGATCCTTTCTCGGCGGTTGATGGGTATTTCCTGCGCCTTTCAAGGCATGACAGGAAACTTGGCAACTCGAATCTGACAGTAGACAAGGCCCTGCAACGCTGCAGGCTGACTTTAGTCGAGAATGTCAGCCACCCCTGATGGAGCAAAGTTGAGAACGATGCAATTCATTTGAAATCAACAAGTTGATTCATATCCTAAAGATGCAATCCCTTGGTCTATTGGCCAAATGGGCGAAGAATGATCGGCGAAAGCTGCGGCGTATTGCGCGCATGACATTGGCCGATGCCGGAAAAAAGGCCCGTTGTGCAGACGCCATTTACCACTTCTTGAGGGCCGCCAGCGAGGCATCTGCGTGGCAATGGAAGACACAGCCTCTTCCCCACGACTCTCAAGACGCCGAGTCTGTCATGCACAGTGCTTGGGACTCGTGGCGGGGCTGCGTAGAATGGCGCTTCCAGAGAGGAGAGCGACATGTTCCAGGGTTGGTGGCTGATCGCAGTGGCACTCGCATATATCGCGGTGCTGTTCACGATTGCATGGCGGGGGGATCGCAACGCCAAGAAACACGGGTCGCCGAATCGGCGCCCAGCGGTCTACAGTCTGGGGCTTGCGGTCTACTGCACCAGCTGGACCTTCTACGGCAGCGTCGGGCAGGCCGCGACCAGCGGCTGGAGTTATCTGAGCATCTTCATCGGGCCGATTCTGGCCTGTCTGCTGTTCTGGCCGATCCTGCTCAAGATGATTCGGGTCGCCAAGCGCCAGAACATCACCTCGATCGCCGACTTCATCGCCTCGCGCTACGGCAAGACGCAGTCGCTGGCGGTGTTCGCCTCGCTGGTGGCCCTGGTCGGCACCCTGCCCTACATCGCCCTGCAGCTGAAGGCCGTCTCGAGTGCCTATCAGGTACTCACCGACACCAGCGATGTCACGCGGACCGCCTGGCTGGGCGATACCGCCTTCTATGTCGCGGCGATCATGGCGCTGTTCGCCATCCTGTTCGGCACCCGCCATACCGACGCCACCGAGCACCATGTCGGCCTGTTGCAGGCGATCGCCTTCGAATCGCTGGTCAAGCTGGTCGCCTTCCTGACCCTGGGCGTCTATGTCACCTGGGGCATGTTCAATGGCCTGGGCGACCTGTTCACCAAGGCCGATACCTATCTGGAGCTGCAACAGCAGCTGGAGACCCAGACCTTCGGCACCGGCTTCTGGGCCCAGACGCTGCTGGCGATGCTGGCGATCTTCTGCCTGCCGCGTCAGTTCCACGTCGCGGTGGTCGAGAACACCCACCACGATGACGCCCGGCGTGCGCGCTGGATGTTCCCGATCTACCTGGTCGCCATCTCCTTCTTCGTGCTGCCGATCGCCGCCGCCGGCCTGACCATGTTCCCCGATGGTTCGGTGTCACCGGACAGCTTCGTGCTGGCACTGCCGATGGCGGCGGACCAGACCTGGCTGACCCTGCTGACCTTCATCGGCGGCTTCTCCGCCGCCACCGGCATGGTGATCGTCGCCGCCGTCGCGGTCTCGATCATGATCTCCAACGAGATCGTGATTCCGCTGTTGTTCCGCCTGCGCTGGTTCGATACCGAGGCACGCGACTACAGCCATATCGTGTTGCTGGCGCGCCGTCTGACCATCGTGATGATCCTGGCGCTGGCCTACGGCTTCTATCTGCTGATCGCCGAATACAGCACCCTCTCGGCCATCGGCTTGCTGTCGTTTGCCGCCGTCGCCCAGTTCGCGCCCTCGCTGATGGGTGGCCTCTACTGGAAGCGTGGCAACCGCCTCGGCGTCATCGTCGGCCTGAATGTCGGCTTCGCGGTCTGGGCCTGGACCCTGCTCGTGCCGGCACTGGCACAGGCGGGTCTGATGCCGGCCGAGATCGTCAACCAAGGGCCGCTGGGCATCGACTGGCTGTCGCCGCATGGCCTGTTCGGCTTCCGCTTCAATGACCCGCTGACCCACGGCGTGATGCTGTCGCTCGGCCTGAACCTGTTCTGCTACATCTTCGTCTCGCAGATGACGCCGCAGCGCGTGGTCGAGCGCATCCAGGCCTCGCTGTTCGTCGACAGTGTCGAGACCCGCCAGACCAGCGTCTCGCGCCCCTGGACCGGCTCCACCTCCGTCTCGGACCTGCGCGTCCTGTGCGAACGCTTCCTGAGCCACGAGCAGGTCGAGCGCGCCTTCGAGGACTACGCACGCCGCAGCGGCCAGCCGCTGGAGCTGCATGCACGCGCCTCCATCGACCTGATCCAGTTCACCGAACGCTTCCTGGCCTCGGTACTCGGCGCCTCCTCGGCACGCATCGTCGTCAACTCGGCGCTGCAGGGTCGCGGCATCGGCATCTCGGATGTCATCTCCATCGTCGATGAAGCCTCGCAGGTGCTCGAATTCAATCGCGCCCTGCTGCAGGCGACCATCGAGAACATCCACCAGGGCATCAGCGTGGTCGACCAGCACATGCGCCTGGTGGTGTGGAACCAGCGCTACCTGGACATGTTCCGCTTCCCTGACAACCTGATCCGGGTCGGTGCGCCGATCGATCGCATCTTCCGCTACAACGCCCACAACGGCGAATACGGCCCGGGCGACCCCGAAGAACACGTCGACCAGCTGCTGGATGCCATCCGCAACGGCGAGCCGCACCGCTACGTGCGCTATCGCCAGGATGACAGCGTGATGGAGATCCAGGGCAACCCGATGCCCGGTGGCGGCTTCGTCTACACCTATCAGGACATCACCCAGCAGAAGCGCACCGAAGAGGCGTTGATCCGCTCGGAAAACAACATCCGCATCTACACCGACAACGTGCCGGCGCTGATCGCCTACTTCGACAAGGAGTGTCGCTACCTCTTCACCAACCGTGCCTATGAAGCGGTGATGGGCATCGACCGTACCGCCGTGATCGGCGAGCCCGCCGAAGAGGCGATGCCAGAAGACATCTATCGCCAACGCGCGCCGTGGATGACGCGCGCGCTGTCCGGTGAGCGGGTCTCCTTCGAGATCTCGCTGGAAGCCCCGGAAGGCGGTGTGCGCTACATGCTGGTCACCTATACGCCGCACTTCAGCACCAAGGGCAACATCCTCGGCTTCTTCGCGCTCTATCAGGACATCACCGAGCGACGCCTGGCGGAGATCGCCCTCAAGGAGACCAACGAGAACCTGGAGGAGCGCGTGCGCGTGCGTACCCAGGAGCTGTCACAGGTCAACGAGGCCCTGCGCACCGAGAACCGCGTGCGCGCCGAGGCCGAGCAGGCACTGCGTCAGGCCAAGCAGCTGGCCGAGGATGCCAACGCCTCCAAGACACGCTTCCTGGCCGCGGCCAGTCACGACCTGCTGCAGCCACTGAATGCGGCGCGCCTGTTCACCTCTGCCCTCGCCCAGCAGGTCGAAGGCGAGATGAAGACCACCACCAATCACATCGACAACTCGCTGCAGGCCGCCGAGGAACTGCTCAGCACCCTGCTCGACATCTCCAAGCTGGATGCCGGGGCACTGGCGCCACGCCGCAGCGTGTTCCGCCTCTCCGACATCCTCAAGCCGCTCAAGGCCGAGTTCGAGGTGATGGCGGAAGACCGCGGACTGGACCTGAAAGTGGTGATGACGCAGCTGGCGGTGGATTCCGACGGCCAGATGCTCAGACGCATCGTGCAGAACTTCCTCTCCAACGCGGTGCGCTATACCCGCCAGGGCCATGTGCTGCTGGGCTGCCGCCGTCTGGGCGATCGCATTCGCATCGAGGTCTGGGACACCGGCCCCGGCATTCCCGAGTCGAAGCTGACCGAGATCTTCCAGGAATTCCGGCGCCTCGATCAGACCGAGCGTCACAAGGAAAGCGAGAAGGGGCTCGGCCTGGGGCTGTCGATCGCCGAACGCATGAGCCGGGTGCTCGACCACCCGATCACGGTGCGCAGCTGGGTCGGCATCGGCACCGTCTTCGCCGTCAGCGTGCCGATCAGCAAGGAGCTGCCGGCGGCCGAGCTGCCGGATGCCGTGCCGGCTCGCAAGCGCGCCGGCAACAAGCTGACCGGCACTCGCGTCCTGTGCATCGACAACGAGAGCCTGATTCTCGAGGGCATGAAGGCGATGCTGTCCGGCTGGGGTTGCGAGGTATTCACGGCGACCTCGATCGGCGGCGCCAAGTCGGTGATCCGCAACCTGGATGGTGATCCGGATGCCATCCTCGCCGACTACCACCTCGACAACGAGGTGACTGGCCTGATGGCGCTGGATGCGCTGGATGAACGTCTGGCGGGCTCGGTGCCGGGCATCGTGATCACCGCTGACCGCACCGATGAGGTCGCCGAGGAAGTGCGCCGTGCGGGCTATCACCTGCTGCTCAAGCCGGTGCGGCCCGCCGCGCTGCGTGCGCTGCTGACGCGCACCCTGCAGGCCAACCGCGCCGAGAAGCACACCAGTGGCGCGAGTGATGCCCCCGACGCCGCGACGGATGACCCAGCCCCCTGATCAGGCGGGCTGGCCTGTCGCTCTTTCGTCCTTAACTCTTTTATCCATGACGCAAAAAGCCCGCCCTGTCAGCGACAGGGCGGGCTTTTTGTGGCTTGAAGGCAAGACTCTCGAGGAGAGCCTCAGCTCAAGCGCTGACGCAGGATCAGGAGCGGACTTTCGGCGGCTCGACTTCCAGACGCTGGGCCGCGATGACGGCCTGGGTACGCGAATGCACGCCCAGCTTGCGCAGAATGGCGGTCACGTGGGCCTTGATGGTGGCCTCGGACACATTCAGCTCATAGGCGATCTGCTTGTTGAGCAGACCTTCCGTCAGCATGTTGAGCACGCGGAACTGCTGCGGCGTCAGTGACGCGATCGCCTCGGCGAAGCGCGATTCATCTTCGGAAGACTCGCCCATGGCCTCGGCGATGTCCGTCGGCAGCCAGACCTCACCTTCGAGGATCTCGCCGATGGCTTCGGCGATGACGTCGAGGCTGGCGGACTTGGGAATGAAGCCGGAGGCCCCATAATCGATGGCGCGGCGCACCACGTAGGGCTCCTCGCTACCGGACACGACCGCCACCGGGATGTCCGGTGTCTGGCCACGCAACTGGATCAGACCGGAGAAGCCGTGGGCTCCCGGCATGTGCAGGTCCAACAGGATCAGGTCGGCATCGGGATGGCGGGCAACGACTTCGTTGGTCGCTTCCATGCTGTCAGCCTCGACGATCTCCGCCTGAGAGGCGACTTGTCTAAGCGCCTGGGTCAGTGCGGCACGAAAGAGCGGGTGATCGTCTGCAACGATGAACTTCTGGGCAAAGGCCATTGAGTCTCCTCCAAAACCCCGATGGTGATCATCACCGACCTTCCTGGCCGGTCAACAATCGCCGTTATTTTCTGGCATGTTACCCCATAAAACGTGCGTTTAACAAAGCAGCCCACCATCGGAAGATGTACTGATGTTTCGCTCGGGGAACACGAGTATCGCACGGATTGATGCCCGGCGAGCGAACAATCCGTGCGCTGATTCTGACAGCATCCTGGGGATGGTGAGTCAGACAACCCTACCCGCAACGCGACTGGCATGCCAGCCGATCAATGCGACACCGGCAATCAGCACGAAGCCGATCAGACTGGCGATATCCGGCACCTCCCCCCAGATGGCCCAGCCCGCCAGTGCCGAAAACACGATGGTCAGATAGGAATAGATCGACACTTCCCCCGCCGGTGCGAGGCGATAGGCGGTGGTCATCAGAATCTGACCGCCGGCCGCAAAGATGCCGATGCCCAGCAAGGCCAGCGCCTGAGGGCCGCTCGGCATCACCGGATTCATCAACATCGGCACCAATGTCACCACACTGGAGACCAGCGAGAAATGCAGCACGATGGTCGCCGAGGCCTCGCGCCCTTTCATCGCACGGATGAGCGTATAGGCCGCCCCCGCCAGCATTGCCGAACCCAGCCCGACCATGGCGGGCAACAATGCCTCCACCCCGCCCTCGGCAAATGCCAGTTGCGGCTTGATGACCAGCGCCGCGCCAGAGAAGGCGACCAGCATGCCGACCAGCCGCCAGCCACCAAGGCGCTCGGCCAGGAAGAGGCCGGCGAACAGGCTGACGAAGAACGGCGATAGCTTATTCAGAATAGTCGCATCTGCCAGCAGCAGATGATCGATGGCGTAGAAGAAGCTCATCACGCCGCCGAGGCCGATCAGTGACCGCGCCATCAGCATCGGCTGGTGATGCCAGTGGCCCAGCAGGCGCGCGCCCGCCATGCGCACCATCACCACCGCCACGCCGAGACTGACCAGGTTGCGCACGAAGACCTTCTCGAACAGCGGCAGGTCGCCGCTCAGCTTGACCATCGCCCCCATCAGCGCGAACGAGATCGCCGACAGGCACATCAGGATGACGGCGCGGGGACGATTCTCGCCCTCATTGGACGACGCGGCGGGAGAACTGGCTGGCTGAGAGGCGGGGCAGGATGCATCCGACTTGCCTGCTGACATGGGGGCGGCCTTGATCATGAATTGATTGGGGAAATGCGCAGCGAGGCGCGAATGGACTCCGCGGGCACATGCGCTGGCGCGTCATTATCAAGCCAGCGCCTCCTCGATGGCCAACCTTTCACGTCTCGCACAGCGCAAAAGCGCGGGCCAGGAATACGAACAGACAGATGTCCCCGGACAGGCGCACAAAAAAGCGCGGGAGCCAGGCTCCCGCGCTTCGCTGTCGCTGCGTGTCTTGTCAGGCCTCGATGACCGGTACTCGACGCGTTCAGCGGTTGGCGCGCTGCTCGATCAGGTCGTCCACCACTGACGGGTCCGCCAGGGTCGAGGTATCGCCGAGGCCGTCGGTCTCGTTGGCGGCGATCTTTCTGAGGATGCGGCGCATGATCTTGCCGGATCGCGTCTTGGGCAGCCCCGGCGCCCACTGGATGACATCCGGCGAGGCGATCGGACCGATGTCCTTGCGCACCCACTGGGTCAGCGTCTTCTTGAGCTCATCACTGGCTTCGATACCGTCGTTGAGCGTCACGTAGATGTAGATGCCCTGGCCCTTGATGTCATGGGGATAGCCGACCACGGCGGCCTCGGCGACCGCTTCATGCGCCACCAGCGAGGACTCGATCTCGGCGGTGCCCATGCGGTGGCCAGAGACGTTGAGCACATCATCGACGCGCCCGGTGATCCAGTAATAACCATCCTCGTCGCGACGACAGCCGTCACCGGTGAAATACATGCCCGCATAGGTGGAGAAGTAGGTCTGCACGTAGCGTTCGTGATTGCCCCAGATCGAACGTGCCTGCCCCGGCCAGCTGTCGAGAATCACCAGGTTGCCTTCGGTCGCGCCCTCGAGGATATTGCCCTCGTTGTCGACCAGCGCCGGCTGCACACCGAAGAACGGCAGCGTGGCGGAGCCCGGCTTGAGATCGGTCGCGCCCGGCAGCGGCGCGATCATGATGCCGCCGGTCTCGGTCTGCCACCAGGTGTCCACCAGCGGGCAATTGCCATTGCCGATCACGCGGTGGAACCACTCCCAGGCCTCGGGGTTGATCGGCTCGCCCACCGAGCCGAGCAGCCGCAGGCTCGTGCGCGAACTTGAGTCCATCACGCTGTCACCGTGTGCCATCAGCGCACGCACGGCGGTCGGGGCGGTATAGAGAATATTGACCTGGTGCTTGTCGACGACCTCGCCGATGCGCCCGTGGGTCGGATAGCTGGGCACACCCTCGAACATCAGCGTGGTCGCGCCATTGGCCAGCGGTCCGTAGACGATGTAGCTGTGGCCCGTCACCCAGCCGACATCCGCCGTGCACCAGTAGATATCGCCATCGTGATAATCGAACACGTAGCGATGGGTCATCGCGGCATAGAGCAGATAACCGCCCGTGGTGTGCTTCAGGCCCTTGGGCGTGCCGGTGGAGCCGGAGGTGTAGAGGATGAACAGCGGGTCTTCCGCGCCCATCGCCTCGGCCGGGCAGTCACTGGACTGACGGTCCACCAGCTCATGGAACCAGGCATCGCGGCTGCCCCAGTTCACCTCACCGCCGGTACGCCGCACCACCAGCACGTGGTCGACACAGTCGGTGCCATCACGCTCCAGCGCCTCATCGACGTTCTCCTTGAGCGGCACACGCTTGCCACCCCGCAGTGACTCATCGGCGGTGATCACGATGCGCGAGCTGGAATCGACGATACGCCCCGCCAGCGCGTCCGGCGAGAAGCCGCCGAACACCACCGAGTGCACGGCACCGATGCGCGTACAGGCCAGCATCGCCATCGCGGCTTCGGGAATCATCGGCATGTACAGCGTGACCACATCGCCCCGCTTGACGCCCAACTCCTTGAGGCCATTGGCAAACTGGCTGACACGCGCGTGCAGCTCGCGATAGGTGATCGACTGGGACTCGTTCGGGTCATCCCCTTCCCAGATGATGGCAACCTGATCGCCACGCTCGGCGAGGTGGCGATCGAGGCAGTTGTGCGCCACGTTGAGCTTGCCGTCCTCGAACCAGCGTACATCGACATCACCGGGGCCGAAGTTGGTATTGCGGATCACCGAGGGCGCATCGAACCAGTCCAGTGACTGGGCCTGCTCGGCCCAGAATGTCTCCGGCGCCTCGACGGACTGCTGATACATGGCCTGATAGCGCTCGCGGTCTGCCCAGGCGTGGGCGGCGACATCGGGAGTGACCGGATGAACCTTGGCATGTTCGCTCATGTGGCGTGACCTCTGACGGATTGGCTGGCGGCTCGCGACATGCGTGACGCACTGGCGAGTCGGGACAAGTCCGTTTCAGCTTAAACCCAAGGATGGGGGGGCCACACACTAGACCTTGGTAGATAAATTTTTACTAATTATTTCAACTGTTTATCAACAAATTACACCAAGGTCACAGCGACGTTCGGAGGACAGAAACCGCCTGAAAAGACACCTCCTGGCGCGACTCGCACTTTGCAATGACGCGCAGGCGAGCGAAATGCGCTTCAACGCGCAGTCGACGCATTGCGCGCCGGGTCATTCAAGGGACCGCTCAATTCCTGGCCACAGCGCCGACAGCGATAGCGGTGACCGCGCTGGGCATTGGCATGGCGTCGCGAGCTGAAATAGTGCGCGGTATCGCAGCCACAACCATAGGCCCAGGGCGTCGGGCTGGCAGTCGAGACATCCATGCGATGCGTCACCTCCGGCGGGATGCCGTAGAGGTTGGTCATCACTTGCTGCCACTCGGGGCCATGCGGTTTGACACGCGTCTTGCCGGCGCGCTCGACCACCTCCATCACCACCCAGTGCGCGACCTCATGGGGGACGGTCTGGCTGAGGAAGTGATGGCGATTCTCGCTGAGCAGTTGCCAATTGAAGCGCAGCCGCTGGCGCGCCGAATCCGCCGTGCCCGCCGTGCGCCCCTTGAGACGGCAGGAGACCGACGGCATGCGCAGCTCGGGGAACAGGGTGCGTGCGCGCGCCAGACATGCCAGCACCTGCGCCTCCAGCGTCGCGTGCAGGGCAGGCGCCGTCAGCGCCTCGAGCGCGGCGGCATCGGCCAGCGGCAGTGGCGTCGCGGGGGTCTCCCCCAGGCAGGCCAGAGCATGATCGGGCGCAAAGCGATGACGACTGACGACACGACGAGTGGATGATGACATGACACGATGACCAGACAGCAGAGCGAAGGCATGGATGAGCCGATGACGAGCGAGCGTACCACTCCTCGAGGCGTGAAATGATACACTAGCGCCATTCACGCCTGCCCGGTTCCCCTTGGTTCACCCAGGTAGCCAGGCGGCACTGTTCGACTTCTCCCCTTATCGCACGTGAGACTCCCCCATGGCCGAGCCTGTCCAGACCCAGCCGCTGCTGGATGATGAATCCCTCGACATCCTCGACGAATTCCTCGAGTCCGACATCGTCGGCCCGGAAGCTCTCGATATCATCAGTGCGCATGGCTTCATGCTGGCACTGGCCATCGCACCGCGCGAAGTGCCCTCCAGCCTGTGGCTGCCGGAACTCTTCCAGGGGCAGCCAAGCTACGAAAGCCCGCAGCAGGAAGCGGAAGTCGTCTCCCTGTTCGAGCAGATGCGCGCCAACGCCATCGATGCCCTCGAGCACGGCGTGCTGCCGGAACTGCTGTTCGAGCTGGAACTGGGCGGTGCCGACCCGGTCGAGACACCGATCGGTGACTGGTGTGCCGGCTTCATGGAAGGCGTGTTCATGGACGAGGAGGCCTGGTTCGGCACCCAGGAAGAGGCGGCCGCCGAACTGCTGCTGCCGTTCATGGCCATCTCCGGCGTCTTCGACGATGAAGACCCGGAGATCGGTGAGCTGATCGCCGACCCGATCGGTGCCCAGCGCTTCGTCAACCAGCTGCCGGAACTGCTGCTGGACCTCTACCTGCTCTACCGTGTCCCGCCGGAAAGCCCCAAGCCGTCGCCGCGTCGCAAGGGTTCCGCCGCACCGGGCGCAGCCGGCATTCCGCGCAGCAAGCACGCCGGCAACAAGGGCGCTGGCAAGGGTGGCAACAAGAACGGTGGCAAGGGCGGCGGCAAGAAGCGCTGATCCCGCCATGGCGCTCTTAACGCCATGCAGCCTTGAAAACGACAACGCCGGGCGACCTCATGGGTCGTCCGGCGTTTTGGTTCCACGCAGCCGTGTCTGACAGCTGCGAGCCGCTCAGCGCAGCCGCGTCACCAGGCTATCCAGGGTGCCATAGCCCCACTCGCGACAGCGCTGCATCAACGGCCGACGCTGCCAGGCGGCCTGGGTGATCTCGACACTGTGGGCGAAGTGATGCTCGAACAGCGTGGCGACGTCGGCGGCGAAGCGATGGTCCTGCACCTCCTGATTGGCCTCCAGATTCCACTGCAGGCTCCAATGATCGAAGTTGCACGACCCCAGCGTCACCCAGTCATCCGCCAGCGAGAACTTGGCATGCAGAAAGCGGGGCTGGAATTCATGGATACGCACGCCCGCCTTGAGCAGCCCGGCATAGAAGCGCTGCCCCGCCGAACGCACGCCCGGGTGGTCATGATGCTGGCCGGCGATCAGCAGTCGGACATCGACACCCCTACGCGCCGCACGCTTGAGACGCCGCCGCATGCTGAAGGTCGGCACGAAGTATGGCGTGCAGATCCACAGCCGCTTGCGTGAGCTGCTGGCCTGATGCTGCAGGGAATGACGGATGGCCTGATAGCGGAAACCATGCCCCCAGACCACCCGCCCACGCATGCTCAGATAGCCCTCGACCCGGCACGCCCGCACATTGATGCTGCGCACCGCCAGCCGACTGCCATGGCCACGACTGGCCGCGGAGTCCCACACGCGTGCGAACAGGCGCACCCAGTCACTGATGCACGGCCCCTCGATGCGTATCGCGACTTCCGACCAGGCCTCGGCGAAGACATCCACCGCACCGAAGCCGCCGGTAAAGCCCACCTCCCCATCGACCACCAGAAGCTTGCGATGGTCACGCGTCAGATTGCGCCCCAGCCGCCACCAGGAAAGCGGGTTGTAGATCCTGAGCTGGATATCGGCCTCGATCATGCGCTGGCGGTCAGCTTCCTCGAGGCCCAGCGAGCCGAAGCCATCCAGCAGCACCAGCACCGTCACGCCGCGGCGGCGCGCGCCACACAGCGCATCGATCAGGACGCGACTGAGGTGGCCGCTCTCGGCCAGATACAGCTCGAGCAGGATGGAATGGCGCGCGGATTCCACCGCCTCCAGCATGCTGGGCAGAAAACGCGCGCCTTCCGGCAGCAAGGTGAATCGATTGCCTGATCGCCACATTCCCAGCATGCCTTGCCTCCCGTCATTTCCCTGCACGGCACGATACAGATGGCGATGCCCATGACGGTGCACCGCCAGATGCTGCCACTGTGCGCTTCGTCACTACGCACTCAGTCACCAAGTACTCTGCCACCAAGTACTCTGCCACGGCGTCTGCGGGCAGAATGCGTATAATGTTCAATATCATGCTTGCGCTGAACGCTACCAGCCAGACCATGAAAACGTCGCAATCAACCCTCATTCATCGTCCCGATGCTTTATTCGTGAACGCCGACAGATTGTCGTTTCCGGTAGTCCGTCCTTGTCCACACCTGCGAGAGCCTCACCATGTCGCCAGTCACCTTAGTCTTGCGCCCGTTGCGCAATGTCAGTCGCCGTCTGCTGGACAAGTGGGTGGAGCTGCGCGCGGTGGAGCCCGACATCAATGCGTTGGACCACAGCGCCTTGAACCTCGACCCGACGCTGCCGGTGGTCTACGTCTTCCCCTACCAGGCATTGTCCGACGAGCTGGTGGTCGAGCAGCTGTGCGAGGCACGCGGCCTGCCCTCGCCGACCCTGCCTCTGAGCATAGGCGACCTGCGCCTGAGCCACTCCCGTCTCCGTCTGTTGCGTCGCTCGCGCAGCGACAGGAGCCTGCTGTCACGCCGCCTGGCCAAGTTGATCGCCGCGCTGGAAGACGCCCCGAGTGATGTCGAGGTGCAGCTGGTGCCGGTCAGCGTGTTCTGGGGGCGTGCCCCGGGCAAGGAATTCGGCTTCTGGAAGTTCATCTCCGCCGATAGCTGGCGGGTGACGGGCGTGCTGCGCCGCGCCATCGCGATTCTGGCCCATGGCCGCTCGGTGGATGTGCATTTCGGCCAGCCGCTCAAGCTGCACGAAGCGCTCAGGGAAGGCCCGCAGGACTCGGCGCTGGCGCACCGCCGCATCTCGCGCCTGCTGCGCGTGCACTTCCGCCGCGTACGTACCCGCCTGCTGGGGCCAGACCTCTCCCACCGCCACACCATGATTCGCAACCTGCAGAAGGCGCCCGCCGTGCAGGACGTGATCAGCGAGCTGGCACGCGAGCAGAATCAGCCACCGGCACGTCTGGAGAAGCGCGCCCTGCAGTATGGTCGCGAGATCGCCTCCAACATGGGCTATCCGGTGCAGCGCTTTCTGGCGCATGCCCTCAAGCGGCTGTGGCACAAGCTCTACGACGGTGTCGAAGTGCGCGGCATGTCGCAGGTCAAGGCGATCGCCGGCGACTGCGAGCTGATCTACGTGCCCTGCCATCGCAGCCATATCGACTACCTGCTGCTGTCCTACGTGCTGTTCCACGAGGGCCTGATGACACCCCACGTCGCCGCGGGCAAGAACCTCGACATGCCGATCATCGGCCCGATCCTGCGCCGTGGCGGCGCCTTCTTCCTGCGCAGAAGCTTCCGCGGCAATCGCCTGTACGCCACCGTCTTCGACGAGTACGTGCACCAGCTGATCACCCGTGGCCACCCGCTGGAATACTTCATCGAGGGGGGGCGTTCACGCACCGGCCGCATGCTGCCCCCGCGTCCGGGCATGCTGGCGATGACCCTGCGCTCCTTCCTGCGTGATACGCGCCGCGAAGTGGCCTTCGTGCCGGTCTACATCGGCTACGAGAAGGTCTTCGAGAGCCTGAGCTATCAGCGCGAACTGTCGGGAGCCAGCAAGAAGAAGGAATCACCGCTGGACCTCATCCGCGTGCTCGGCCAGCTCAAGCAGCCCTTCGGCAAGGTCTACCTGAACATCGGCGAGCCGCTCAAGCTGGGCGAATGGCTGGATGAGACCGCGCCGGACTGGAAGGCCAGCCGTCATCAGCGCCGCCCGGAATGGCTGACCCAGGCGGTGCCGCAACTGGGGCATGAAATCGCCACGCGCATCAATGCCGCCGCCGCGCTCAATCCGGTCTCGCTGACGGCGCTGGTGCTGCTGTCCACCGCCCACCACGCCATCGAGGCCAGCCTGCTGCAACGCCAGCTGGCGATGCTGGTGCGTCTGGCCGACAAGCTGCCGGGTCGCCATGACCACAGCCTGCCCGAGGGCACGCCGGAAGAGTGGGTCGCACACTGTGCCCATCTGGGGCTGGTCACCCTGCGCCCGCAGAGTCTTGGCGAGCTGGTGATCGCCACCCCGGAGCAGGCCAGTCTGCTGACCTGGTATCGCAACAACGTGCTGCACCTGCTGGCGTTGCCGGCGCTGATCGCCTTCGCCTTCCGCAATACGGCCCAGTACACCCTCGAGGCACTGGAAGACCAGATCAGTCCCGCCTGGCCGCTGCTGGTGCGCGAGCTGTTCGTCCCCGAGGCCCCTGAGCTGAAGGCGGATATCGCCGCCACGCTGGCTCTGATGAGCGAGGAAGGCCTGCTGGAGCATCAAGCCGCGACTGGCGACACTCCGGAGCGCTGGTCCCGTCCGGTGGCCAGTCAGGAGCCTTCCGAGCAGCTGCGCCTGCTGGCTCAGCCGGTACAACCGACGCTGGAACGCGGCTATCTGTTGATCGCCGCCCTGTTGCAGCACGGCAGCGGCACGCTGGACCGCGAGTCCCTCGAGAGCCATTCCGGCGCCCTGGCCGAACGCCTGACCCTGCTGTCGGGCCTCAATGCGCCGGAGTTCTTCGACAAGCGTCTGTTCAGCGGCCTGCTCGATACCCTGCTGGAGCTGGAGTTCATCTGGCTGGAGAGCGGCCAGCTATGCTTCGGCGAAGCGCTGGAAGACCTGCAGGTGCACGGCCGCGACCTGTTCGATCCCGCCCTGCGCCACCGCCTGCAGCATGTGCGCCTTCGCGACAGCGACAGCGAGAACGAGACCGAGAAAGAGAGCGACGCCCCGACTGAAGGCATGGTCGAGGAGCAGCACCCAGCCCTCGACGACCACGAGGCCGCTGACGAAACCGCATCAGCAGACCGCAAGGCGCCCGACACCTCCTCTCAGCGCGAATGAGATGATGGGCCGAGGCCCCTGGCGCAAAAAAGCCCCCGCCGCGATCACATCGCGAGCGGGGGCTTTTGCGTTTGGCGGAGGCTTTTACATCGCTGACGCCATCGTCAGGCGTCAGCGCAGCGCCTGCTTCACATAGACGTCGTAGCGGCTGGTCTTTTCCTCGACCACATGGCTCGGCGCGAGCCCGCCGATCGGTTCGGCCTTGCGTGGGCGCTTGACCACCACGCGATGCGTCGCGACCTCCAGCGCCGCCTCGAGCAGCGCCGGGGCATCCGCATCATCACCGGCCAGGGCGCGGAAGACGCGCATCTCCTTCTTGACCAGGGCCGACTTGTCACGGTGCGGGTACATCGGGTCGAGATGCACCACCTGCGGCGGCTGGTCCCACTGCGTCACCAGCTCCCCGAGCTCCCGCGTGGCATCACCGTGCAGCGCCTGCATGCGCAGCGCGATGTCGCGAATCTCGTCATCCGCACAGCCCTGTGCCCGGGTCAGGCCATCGACCAGAATCGCCGCCGTGGCCGCCACGCGTTCGATCATCAATACCGGTGCCCCGAGACTCGCCAGCACGAAGGCATCACGCCCGAGCCCTGCAGTGGCATCGACGATGCTCGGCAGTACGCCTCGGTTCAGACCACAGGCCCGTGCGATCAGCTGGTTGCGCCCCCCGCCGAAACGACGGCGATGATCGGCACGACCGGCGACGAAATCGACGCACAGCGGCTTGCCGTATTCACGCTCGTCTCCGGCGATCACCAGGCGCGGTGCGCCCTGCTCGTCCAGCGCCACCTCGAGCTTGAGCGCCGGCATCTCGTCATCTTCCCGCAGCGCGATACCGAAATGTGCCGCCAGCGTGGCGAGTTCCGGGCGCGTTTGCAGCCGTGAACGGGCAATGGCGATCACGGGAGCGGCATCGGCGGCTGCATCATGGGCAGCGAGGGAGTCTTCGGGTGGCAGCATGGATGGGCTCTATGAGAAACGGTGAAGCGAAACGGTGAACGCAGGAAAAGGGAAACTCGCATGGCATGCGATCAGGCTGACAAACGCCGACGGCGCCGCAAGAGCGACGCCGTCAGGAGACAAGCTTACGTCATCGCGCGCATGGCTTACAGCAGCAACAGCATGCCGAACAGCATCATGCCCAGCAGCAGGCGGTAGATGACGAAGGGCAACATGCCGATGCTGTCGATGGCCTTGAGGAACAGCTTGATGCACACCAGCGCGGAGACGAAGGACAGCACCACGCCGAGGGCGACATCGAACAGCTGCGCTTCACTGCCGGTCTCGATCAGCTCCAGGCCCTTGAGCAGGCCGGCCGCGACGATCAGCGGAATCGACAGCAGGAAGGAGAAGCGCGCAGCGCTCTGACGCTCGAAGCCCAGCAGCAGCGCGGCGGTGATGGTGATGCCCGAACGCGAGGTGCCGGGAATCAGGGCCAGCGCCTGGAACAGGCCGATGATCAGCGCGCCCTTGAGCGTCAGCGTCGCCAGGTCACGCGTGCGTGCGCCCTTGACGTCCGCCCACCACAGCAGCAGACCGAAGACGATGGTGGTGGTACCGATCACCGCGATCGAGCGCCCGGCCGTTTCCACCACATCGCCCAGCAGGCCGCCGAAGATCACGGCCGGCAGCGTCGCCAGCAACACCGCCCAGCCCAGACGGCTGTCTTCGGTCTGGCGCGCCGCCAGCGTGCCGCCGCCGCTGAACTGGCCAAACCAGCCAGCGAGAATATTGGCGACATCCTTGCGGAAGGCCATCACCACGGCCAGCAAGGTACCGACGTGTACCGCGACATCAAACGCCAGCCCCTGGTCCGGCCAGCCGAACACCTGGGAGGGCAGAATCAGGTGGGCGGAGGAGGAAATCGGCAGAAATTCCGTCAGACCTTGAATGACGGCCAACGCCACCACATGCATGAGTTCCATGAAACATCCTTTTAAGAGAGACGGGCCTCAGTGGCCCACACGGACGACAGACATCGTCTGTGGCACTGCACGTGCCGTAGTGACAGAACAACGCTTTGCGTCAAGCCGCGCCGCGAGTGTCGGGCGCGACATGATGATGCGCGAATCTTATGTCAGCCTTGGCTGAACCCACGATGACACAACGAGATGGCAATCCCTGGCGCCATCAGCGCCATGCCACCTCATTGCGCAGATAGACCGGCTGGGCCTCGACCGCCGACACCGCTTCACCGCGGGCATATGCCTGGGCGGCCAGCATCACCATGGCCTCGGCATCCGGTTGCGGCTCGGGCAGTTGCAGCGCCAGGCTGGCACGCACGCTCTCGGGCAGCTCGTCGTGCATCACCAGTCCCGAGCCGACCGCCAGCCAGTCATGCTCACGCAGAGCCGCAGGCAGCTCCAGCAGGCCCGGAGCGCAGACCTGCTCGGGTAGCACCTGCTCGACCTCTATCTCGCCGTCAGCGCGCGTCACGACGCGATAGGCGCCGGTGTAGAGCTCGCCCATGCGTGCGTCCAGCATCGGCAGCACGAAACGCGCGTGATGCAGGCGGTGGGCCTGCAGTGACAGGGCCGCCAGCGTCGAGACGCCGATCACCGGCACATCGAGACCGAAGGCGAGGCCCTGGATGGTGCCAGCGGCGATGCGCAACCCGGTGAACGAGCCCGGTCCGTGGCCATAGGCCAGGGCATCGAGGTCGTTGAGGGTCAGATCGGCAGCGGCCAGCAGCGCCTCGATCATCGGCATCATGCGCTGGGTGTGCTGACGGGGAGCCTCACAGCGCTCGGCAGTAACAACGCCGTCTTGCCACAGGGCAACGGAACAGGCGGAAGAGGATGCATCGATGGCCAGAAGCGTGGTCATGGGCGGTTCGTCGTCAGAAAAATGTGACGCGATTCTACCCGTCCCCCGCGGGCAGCAAAAGACGCAGGCTGTCCACGGCTGGTGTCGGCCGCGGGCGTCACTCCTGCTGCAACCCCCACGCCCACGCCGGCAAGCGGCCTGCCGCAACGCCTGATTCCTGATTCGCGCCAGTAGGCGAAGAACAAAAAAACGCCCGCAGACAATGTCTACGGGCGTTCTTCGTCAGGCGGCCGGCTTCACCAGCGCGATCAGATCTGTTGCAGCTGAGCCACCTGAGGCGTGCCAGGCAATCAGTGCTCCAGCGCGCTGACCAGCTGAGCACGAATGTCGTCGACGGAGCCGACGCCTTCGATGCGGTGGTAGGCAGGTGCCTGGGCATCGCCAGTGGCAGACCAGCTGGAGTAGTACTCGACCAGCGGTTCCGTCTGCTCGTGATAGACGGACAGACGGTTGCGCACGGTGGCTTCGCGGTCGTCCTCACGCTGGATCAGGGCTTCGCCGGTGACGTCGTCCTTGCCTTCTTCGCGCGGCGGGTTGTACTCGATGTGGTAGACACGACCGGAATCCGGGTGCACACGACGACCGGACAGACGCTTGACGATCTCTTCATCAGCGACGGCGATCTCGACCACGTGGTCCAGCTTCACGCCCGCTTCCTTCATGGCGTCAGCCTGCGGAATGGTGCGCGGGAAGCCGTCGAACAGGAAGCCGTTCTCGCAATCGGGCTGGCTGATGCGCTCCTTGACCAGGGCGATGATGATCTCGTCGGACACCAGTCCGCCGGTATTCATGATCTCCTTGACCTTGAGTCCCAGCTCGCTGCCGGCCTTGACCGCGGCGCGCAGCATATCTCCGGTAGAGATCTGCGGGATGTTGAAACGCTCGCAGATGAACTGGGCCTGGGTGCCCTTGCCGGCGCCGGGGGCGCCCAACAGGATCAAACGCATCGGTACTGCTCCTTGAGTGTGCAAATGAAAAGCATCAAACGGGTGTAAAGGGTCATCTGGCGCTGGTGCACCTTGCCCTCGGCGGCAGATAGCCATCCAAGGCGCTCTGGTCGTCGACACGATCGAGGTGAAGCGGCGAAACTCGCGGCGTCGAGACGCTCGACTACCTCATGAGGGCCGAACGCATCGAGCGTATCGATGACCAGGATGAATATGGGCAGCGGACCAATATGTGCTGCGCAGAACGACGGCGCGCACGGATGATCTCATTATGTCATCGCCATGCAATGTAGAGCTGACGATACCGTTCACACGACGCCGGCACAAGCACACCAAAGGCGCGTATGCCGCCCTTTGGCACTGTTTTGGCGCGCAGGAGGGCCTGTCGCCCTCCTCGCCGGTTGCCGACCTGCCATACACGGCTGTCATGATACGAAAACGCCCCCTGCGGCACGCGGTCGCAGAGGGCGTCTTTCCACTCACGCCGGGCCACCTTGCTCAGTCGCCGTGGCGTGATCAGGCTGAGTCATGTCAGCCGTTGCTGTGCCAATGTCTCACTCGGTGACGTCTTCCGCCTGGCTGCTGCGACGCAGACGCACTGCCTTGGCGCGCTTGCTGCGCAGACGGATGTTGAGCATTTCCACCGCCAGCGAGAAGGCCATCGCCACGTAGATGTAGCCCTTGGGCACGTGGACACCGAAGCCTTCGACCATCAGCATCATGCCGACCATGATCAGGAAGGACAGCGCCAGCATCTTGATGGTCGGGTGACGATCGACGAAATCGCCGATGGGCTTGGCGGCCACCATCATGATGCCCACCGAGATGACGATGGCGATGACCATCACCATCAGGTGATCGACCATGCCCACCGCCGTGATCACCGAATCCAGCGAGAAGACGATATCGATCAAGGCGATCTGGACCATGATTGCCATGAAGCTGGCGCTGCCCTTCTTCGCGCCCTCTTCGGCAGGGTCTTCGCCTTCCAGGTTGGCGTGGATCTCGTGGGTGCTCTTGCCGAGCAGGAACAGGCCCCCGAAGACCAGAATCAGATCGCGTCCCGAAAAGCTGAAGTCGGCCACGCTGAACAGGGGCGCGGTCAGCGACATCAGCCACGACAGCGACATCAACAGCACGATGCGCATGCCCATCGCCAGGCCCAGGCCGATCATGCGCCCGCGCTGACGCTGGGACTCGGGCAGCCGCGCGACCAGAATCGACAGGAAGATGATGTTGTCGATGCCCAGCACGATCTCAAGCGCGGTCAGGGTCGCCAGGGCCACCCATGCCGAAGGGTCCATCAACCATTCCATTGTCTTGCTCCTTGTGTGTTGCGAGAACCGGCCTTTCCGGGTCGTGCCAGCACGATGCGGCAGATCGCGGCAGGTTGGCGTGAAGCATCGCATGTTGTGCAGGGCAGCAACAGCGGTCGCCGCCCTGCCACGCCAACGGACATGCACAAAAAAACGGCCTCCCGAAGGAGGCCGTTCTGTCAGCGAGGAGCGCCTTCACCTTCCAGGAAGGTCACGGCACCCGCGCTTCATGCCACAGGCATCATCAGAGCAGCATGCGACGCACGTCGGTCAGCACCTGAGCCAGATACGCCGTGAAGCGCGCTGCATCCGCCCCGTTCACCGCACGGTGATCGTAGGACAGCGACAGCGGCATCATCAGACGCGGCTGGAAGGCAGCGCCGTCCCACACCGGCTTCATCTGCGCCTTGGAGACGCCCAGGATGGCGACTTCCGGCGTGTTGACGATCGGTGTGAAGGCAGTACCGCCAATGGAGCCAAGGCTCGAGATGGTGAAGCAACCACCGGTCATCTCTTCGCGCTTGAGCTTCTTGGTCTGCGCCTTCTTGGCCAGTTCCACGGATTCCTTGGCCAGCTCCAGCAGGCTCTTCTGATCCGCATTGCGGATCACCGGCACCATCAGGCCGTCCGGCGTATCCACCGCGATACCGATGTGCACGTACTTCTTGTGCACCAGGGTCTCACCGTCGGCCTTGAGGCTGACGTTGAACTGCGGATACTTGGCCAGCGCGTGAGCCGCCGCCTTGATCATGAACGGCAGCGGCGTGAGCTTGGCACCTGCCGCTTCCGCCTCGGCCTTCATGGACTTGCGGAAGGCCTCGAGCTCGGTGATATCGGCTTCATCGAACTGGGTCACGTGCGGGACGTTGAGCCAGCTGCGATGCAGGTTGGTGGCACCGGCCTTCATCAGGCGGCCCATCTTCTTCTCTTCGATCTCACCGAACTGGCTGAAGTCCTGATCCGGCACCTGCGGGATACCGGCACCGCCGGTGGCCTGCGCGGCAGGGGCTGCCGGTGCGGACTTGGCCTTCTGCATCATCTGCTTGACGTAGGCCTGGACATCTTCCTTCACCACACGGCCCTTCGGACCGCTGCCGGAGACGTCCGCCAGGTCGACACCGAACTCACGTGCCAGCAGGCGAACCGCAGGTCCTGCGTGGACCTTGGCACCCTTGCTCGGCTTGTGAGCGGCCATCTGGGCTTCCGGACTCGGCGCACCGGCCGGTGTCGGAGCCGGCTTCTGCTCGCTCTTCTCCGCCTTGGGAGCGGCCGGCGCTTCGGACTTGGCAGCCTTCGGCGCAGGCGCGGCACCCGCGACCTCGATGTAACCGATCAGGTCACCCTCGGAGACGGTGTCACCTTCCTTGACGGAAAGCTCCACCACCTTGCCCTTGTAGGGGCTCGGGATGTCCATGGTCGCCTTGTCGGACTCGAGCGTGATCAGCGCGTCTTCCTCGTTGACCTCGTCGCCGACGGCCACGGCCATCTCGATGATCGGCACGCTGTCGCTGCCGGAGAGATCCGGGACACGCAATTCCTTGCGCTCCGGCTCACCGGAGGCCGGCTCTTCTTCAGCAGCCGGTGCCTCGGAAGACGTGTCTTCAGAGGTGGACTCGGAGGAAGAAGCCTGCTCGGCCGGCGCGGAATCAGACGCGCTGTCACCGCCTTCACCGGCGATTTCCATCTGACCGATGACGTCGCCGGAAGCGACGCTGTCGCCTTCCTTGACGGTCAGCTTGACGATCTTGCCCTTGTGCGGGCTCGGGACGTCCATGCTGGCCTTGTCGGATTCCAGCGTGATCAGCGCATCTTCGGCGTCGACTTCATCGCCTTCGGAGACGGCCATCTCGATGATCGGCACGGCTTCGGAGTCGCCCAGGTCCGGCACGACGATGTCGACGGTCTGGGTGCCACCGGAAGCGGCCTTCGGCGCAGGTGCGGACTCTTTCGGCGCTTGCTGCTCAGAGGCCTCCTGCTTGAGAGCCTCTTCCTTCGGCGCTTCCTGCTCGTCAGAAGCGTCAGAGGAGGTGTCACCACCGCCTTCGGCTTCCAGCTCCAGGATATCGTCGCCTTCGGAGACGGTGTCGCCTTCCTTGACGAGAATCTTCACCACCTTGCCGCCCTTCGGTGCCGGCACATCCATGCTGGCCTTGTCGGACTCAAGAGTGATCATGGTGTCTTCGGCGGAGATGACATCTCCCACCGCCACCGCTATCTCGATGATCTCGACATCGGAACTACCGCCAATGTCGGGAACCTTGATGATTTCGCTGCTCAAGATCGTGCTCCTTCCAAAACGTGCACGGGGAGCGACACCCGAATCACCTGCGCATCATCATGATGTCGAGGAGGGAGTGCCGCTCGCCTGTTCCGCGATCTCCGCTCAGACGTTCAGCGGATTCGGCTTGTTGGGGTCGATGCCGTAGGTCTTGATCGCTTCCGCGACCACCTTGCGGTCGATCTCACCACGATCCGCCAGCGCCTTCAGGGCCTGGACGGTGACGAAGTTGCGGTCGACTTCGAAGAAGTGACGCAGCTTCTCGCGGGTATCGGAACGACCGAAACCGTCGGTACCGAGCACGTGATAGTCAGCCGGCACCCAGGCACGAACCTGGTCAGCAAACAGCTTCATGTAGTCAGTGGCAGCCACGACCGGGCCGTCACGTCCTTCCAGACACTGAGTGATGTGCGGCTTGGCCGGGGTCTCTTCCGGCTTGAGGAAGGCCTGACGATCCAGTTCCAGCGCTTCGCGACGCAGCTCGTTGAAGCTGGTGACGCTCCAGATGTCGGCGTCGACACCGTAGTCCTGCTTGAGCATCTCGGCGGCAGCCTCGACTTCACGCAGGATGGTGCCGGAACCCAGCAGCTGAACGCGTGCCTTGCCGTCCTTGCCGCCTTCCTTGAGCAGGTACATCCCCTTGATGATGTCCTCTGCGGGCACCGTCTCGAGTGCTGGCTGCTCGTAGTTCTCGTTCATCACCGCCAGGTAGTAGAAGACCGGCTCGTGCTGCTCGAACATGCGCTTCATGCCGTCCTGCACGATGACCGCCACTTCGTGAGCGTAGGTCGGGTCGTAGGTGCGGCAGTTCGGGATGGTCGAGGCCAGGATATGGCTGTGGCCATCCTGGTGCTGCAGACCTTCACCGTTCAGGGTGGTACGACCGGCAGTGCCGCCGACCAGGAAGCCACGTGCCTGCAGGTCGCCTGCGGCCCACGCCAGGTCACCGATGCGCTGGAAGCCGAACATCGAGTAGTAGACGTAGAACGGCATCAGCGGCAGGTTGTGGTTGGCGTAGGACGTTGCCGCCGCCACCCACGCAGACATGGCGCCTGCTTCGGAGATACCTTCCTCGAGGACCTGACCTTTCTGGTCCTCGCGGTAATACATGATCTGACCCTTGTCGACCGGCTCATACTTCTGGCCTGCCGCGGTGTAGATGCCCAGCTGACGGAACATGCCTTCCATGCCGAAGGTACGCGCTTCGTCAGGAATGATCGGCACGACACGCTCGCCGAGGGTCTTGTGCTTGACCAGGCCGTTGAGCACGCGCACGAAGGCCATGGTGGTGGACACTTCGCGGCCGTTGGAACCCTTGAGCTGGGACGCGAAGATCTTGTCGTCCAGCGGCGGGATTTCCAGCGTTTCATACTCGGTGCGACGCTGCGGCAGGTAGCCGTTCAGACGTTCGCGCATGAGGTGCATGTACTTCATTTCCGGGCTGTCGTCCGCCGGCTTGTAGTACGGCACTTCCTCGAGCTGCTCGTCGGTCAGCGGAATACCGAAGCGATCGCGGAATGTCTTCAGCGCTTCGTGTTCCATGGTCTTGACCTGGTGGGCTTCGTTGGCCGCTTCGCCATCGCCCATGCCCATGCCGTAACCCTTGACGGTGTGCGCCAGGATGACGGTCGGACGACCATTGGCGTTGTTGACCGCTTCGTGATACGCCGCGTAGACCTTGTACGGGTCGTGGCCACCACGGTTCAGACGCCAGATATCGTCGTCTGACATGTCCTTGACCAGATCGGCCGTCTCCGGGTACTTGCCGAAGAAGTGCTCACGCGTGTACGCGCCGCCATTGGCCTTGTAGTTCTGGTAGTCGCCGTCGACCGCTTCGTCCATGCGCTTCTGCAGGATGCCTTTCTTGTCCTGTTCGAAGAGCGGATCCCAGAAGCGACCCCAGGTGACCTTGAGCACGTTCCAGTCGGCACCACGGAAGACACCTTCCAGCTCGTCCATGATGCGGCCGTTGCCGCGCACCGGACCGTCAAGACGCTGCAGGTTGCAGTTGATGACGAAGATCAGGTTGTCGAGGTTCTCGCGGCCAGCCAGCGAGATGGCACCCAGGGATTCCGGCTCGTCACACTCGCCGTCACCCATGAAGCACCACACCTTGCGGTCGTACATGGACTTCAACTCACGCGAGTTGAGGTACTTCATGACGTGCGCCTGGTAGATCGCCTGGATCGGGCCCAGACCCATGGAGACGGTCGGGAACTGCCAGTAATCCGGCATCAGCCACGGGTGCGGATAGGAAGACAGGCCGTTGCCGTCGACTTCCTGACGGAAGCTGTCCATCTGCTCCTGGCTGAGACGACCTTCCAGGAAGGAACGGGCGTAGATGCCCGGCGCCACGTGACCCTGGATGTAAAGCAGATCGCCTTCGAAATCTCCTTCCGGTGCACGGAAGAAGTGGTTGAAGCCTACGTCGTAAAGCGTCGCACTGGACATGAAGCTCGAGATGTGACCGCCCAGGCCCTTGTGGGCACGGTTGTTGCGGATCACCTGAGCGATGGCGTTGTAACGGATAAGCGAACGGATACGACGCTCCATGAACAGGTCGCCCGGCATGCGCGCTTCGCGGTGCACGGGGATACTGTTGCGATGGGGCGTGGTCACCGAGAAGGGCACCTGATGGCCATCACGACGCAGGCGGTCGGCCAGGCGTGACATCAGGTACTGGGCACGATCCTCACCCTCACGATCCAGAACCGATTCCAGGGAGTCCAACCATTCCGTGGTTTCGATCGGATCGAGATCTTCTCTTGCCTCCAGACTCATAGACGTCTCTCCGAGTGAAGAAATTTTTTGTCAAACGTTTCGACGAACAGCGATATCGAAACCAGTGGCGCTCTTCAGTGTGGGCACGACCTTCTGAGTGGGTCGCATCTCCGATAGACCTGTCGTGACCGGGTCTTGCCGGCCGTCAATCTCGACGCGCATCCTGCGCCAAAGCAGGGCACAAGATGCAGTCATTTGGCGTGAAAGATACCGCAAACACCCCCGCGTGCCAATTCAGGGCAGCAAGACTCACCGGGCAGGTGCAATGCTTGGCTGCCCCGCGGCAGCACTGGCCTCATGCGCCTTGCGGTCGGGACTCATACGCCAGACTGAGCCGCCCTCGATAGCCGTGATGTAGTAAAACTACCAACGCGCCCCGCCACTGGGCGTTTCCTGCCTGGAGACGCCACACAATGCTGCAATGCACCATCGCGAGACACCTGCGACCTTAGTCCTGAATGTCGTCCAGCAGGCGATCGAAGTAAGCCCAATCGAAGGCCGGGCCAGGATCCGTCTTGCGCAACGGCGCAATCCGCGCATGCGAGGTGATGCGCTCGCGCGTCAGCGCGGGATAGCTCGCCATCAGGCCGGCCACGGTGCGTGCCAGGGTGCGATATTGGACATCACGATAGGGATGCACCTCATCGCCCTCGAGCTCGATGCCGATGGTGAAGTCATTGAGTTCGACGCGTTCACGCTGACCGTCATGCCAACGCGAGCGCCCGGCGTGCCAGGCACGACGATCGAAGGGCACGAACTGCACCAGGCGACCGTCGCGCTGGATCAGCACGTGCGCCGAGACGCGCAGCTGATGGATATCGGCAAAGTAGGGATGGGCACCGGGGTCGAGCTGATTGGTGAACAGCTGCTCGATGGCCGGGCCGCCGAAGCGTCCGGGCGGCAGGCTGATGGAATGCAGCACCAGCGCCGAGACTTCTCCCTCGGGACGAGCATTGTGATTGGGAGACGGCACCTGACGGGCGCTCTCCAGCCAGTGCTCGGGGGTGACCGCCAGACGCGTCAGGTGGCCCGACCGCGGGGAAGAGGACAAGGGGGGCATCGAAGACTCCAGACGGGAAGGTCGTCGCACGCGGGGACTGACCGCTCGCGTGGCTTTTCCTATAATGGCGCACATTATGGCATGCTCGGCAGCCACGGGTCTGTGCCACTGCCCTGGCACACGCACAGACCCCGGCTCCGGCAGCACTCTTCGTACAAGGATCAGACGCGCATGAACTTCCACGACGCCCTCGCCGAGGATATCCGTACCAGCGCCGCCCGCCTGCTCGCCGAGGATGTCGGCGGTGGCGATATCACCGCCGAATTGATTCCGGAGCGCCAGTGGGCCAAGGCGCGCGTGATCAGCCGCGAACCGGCCATCCTGTGCGGTGTGCCCTGGGTCGATGAGCTGTTTCGGCGCCTCGATCCGCGCGTCAGCCTCAAGTGGCTGGCCAGCGACGGTGATCGCCTCGAGGCCGACGCGCCCTTCCTGGAGCTGGAAGGCCCGGCACGCTCGCTGCTGACCGGCGAGCGTGCGGCGCTCAACCTGCTGCAGACGCTCTCCGGCACCGCGACCCGCGCCAGCCACTATGCCTCGCTGGTCGAGGGCAGTGGCGTGCGCCTGCTCGATACCCGCAAGACCCTGCCGGGCATGCGTGTCGCCCAGAAGTACGCCGTCAGCTGCGGCGGTGGCCACAATCATCGCATCGGCCTCTATGACGCCTTCCTGATCAAGGAAAACCATATCGCCGCCTGTGGCAGCATCGCGGCGGCGGTACGTGAGGCGCGCGACATCGCCTCCGACGTCACCTGCGAAGTGGAAGTCGAGAATTTCGAGGAGCTGGCCCAGGCGCTGGATGCCGGTGCCGACGTCATCATGCTCGACAACTTCGACAACGATCAGCTCATCGAGGCCGTGGCGCGCAACAAGGCGCATGCCAAGCCGGCCGTGCTGGAAGCCTCCGGCAACGTCAGCGAGGCGACCCTGCCGGGTATCGCCGCCACCGGCGTGGATTGCATCTCGATCGGCGCACTGACCAAGGACGTGACCTCCATCGACCTGTCGATGCGCATCTACACTGTCGAGACCCGCTAGCCAACGACAGGTGAATGCCTTCCTGCTGGCCAGCTCCTGTCCTGCAGAGGTCGCCACTGACGCCGGCCCATCTGTCACGACACATTGCCATGCCGCCAGGGAGGCGCCCCATGTCCCCGCCATCTCCTCATCAGCCGCCACCTGAAGCCCCCAGGGCATCAGGCGGCGGCTGGCAGACGCGCCGCTGGAGTCTCTACGCGCCGATCTATGACCGTGTGGCCGCCCGCATCCTGCGCTCCGCGCGGCGCGACGCCATCGCGACTCTCGATATCCAGGCGGGCACCCGCGTGCTGCTGCTCGGCGGCGGCACCGGGCTCGACCTGCCCTTCCTGCCCCGTGACATCGAACTCGAGGTGATCGACGCCTCCCCCGCCATGCTGCGCCGCTGTCGCGAGCGTGCCGAGACGCTGGGCTTCGATGCCAACGTCAAGCCGGGCGACGCCATGGCGCTCGACTTCCCCGATGGCTATTTCGATGTCGTCATCGCCCACCTGATCATCGCCGTGGTGCCCCAGCCCCAGCGCGCCTTCGATGAAGCGCTGCGCGTGCTGGCCAGTGATGGCGAGCTGTCGCTGCTCGACAAGGGCCTGCGCGGCAATCGCCCGGCCGGGCGACTGCGTCGTCTGCTCAATCCTCTGGCTCGGCTGGTGGCGACCAACCTCAATGTGCCGCTGGACAACCTGCTGGAGGGCCATGCGGTGCAGCGACTCGAGGACCGCGACCTCGGCCCCGGCGGGGTATTGCGCCACATGCATCTGCGCAAGATCTGATCTGCACCGCCACTCCCCCCCCTTGCATTGCGCGTTCGGCATCGCCACGCAATGAGCACACTCGGATGACGAAAGCGACACGGCTCGAGGCACCCGCCTGGGCTCTCGTCGCCGTCGCTCCCTGCAAGGAGGTTTGCATGCAGATTGATCTACGCGGCCGCAGCGCCATCATCAGTGGTTCCACTGCCGGTATCGGCTTCGCCATCGCCACAGGGCTTGCCCGCGCAGGCGCCAGCGTCACCTTGACCGGCCGCACCCAGGTGCGTGTCGATGAGGCCGTCGCCAGCCTCAGAGACAAGGCGCCCGGCAGCGAGGTACAGGGCGTGGCCGCGGACCTGGGCACACGCGAAGGCTGCGACACGCTGATCCGCGCCGTGCCGGACACCGACATCCTGATCAACAATGTCGGCATCTTCGCCCCGCAGGATTTCTTCGACACCGACGACGACACCTGGGAGCAGTTCTTCCAGGTCAACGTGATGTCGGCGGTACGCCTGTCCCGCCATTATGCGCGCGGCATGAAGGAGCGCGACTGGGGCCGCATCCAGTTCCTGTCCAGCGAATCGGCGCTCAACATCCCCAGCGAGATGGTCCACTACGGCATGACCAAATCCGCGGTGCAGTCCGTCTCGCGCGGGCTCGCCAAGGTGCTGTCCGGCACTCGGGTGACCGTCAACGCCATCCTGCCGGGGCCGACCCGCTCCGAGGGCGTGCTCGAGATGCTCAAGCAGAACGCCGAGGAGCAAGGCAAGGCACTTGAGGAGGTCGAGGCCGACTTCGTCAAGCAGGCCCGCCCGACCTCCATCCTGCAGCGCCTGGCAAGCCCCGAGGAAGTCGCCAACATGAGCGTCTACGCTGCCTCCGAGCAGGCCAGCGCCACCACCGGCGCCGCACTGCGCGTGGAAGGCGGCATCGTCGACACCATGGCCTGATCGTCTGATCACGCGGCATGCCTGACACCATGCCAGACGCGACACCATGCCAGACGCGACACCATGCCAGACGCGACAACATGCCAGACACAAGACGCCCCCACCGGGCGACCGGCGGGGGCGTCTTCATTTCCGATATCACCGTGACGCACGCGTCACTCGTCGAGACGTTTCTCGAAGCGCTCGCGCTTGAGACAGATGCCATCGCGCTTGACGTGCTCAAGCCCCAGGCTGTGCCAGCCACGGCGGGCCAGGCCCGGCGACAGCGTCAAGCTGGCCTCCAGACTCATCACGCGCACCTTGCGCTCACGCAGGTCGCGCTCGGCCGCCGCCAGCAACTGGCTGCCGATGCCCTGCCCCATCAGACTCGGATAGACGTAAAGCATCTCGATGCGCGCCAGCGGCCATTCGGGGGCGTACTCGCAGAAGCCGATGCAGCGACCATCACGCTCCGCGACCAGCACCTCGAAGCGATGCTGACGCGCGGCCCAGCGTTCGGCGTCGCGCGGGACACGCGCGGCCCACTGCTGGCGCTGCGCCAGATCATAATGACCGGCAGCGCCCTGCATGACGGCCTGGTAGAACACCTCGGCCTGATCCGCGGCATGCTGCGGCTGCGCCGCCACGATATGAACACGCTCCCTGGCCACTTCACGGCTATCGGTCTGGCTGTGCAATCGTTCGTCCTCCTTGTGTCCTCGAACGAGGACGATGTATTCATGGAAAACCTGACAGGCTCACGGCTGACACCTGTCACTGAAGCGTCCTGCTCAGCCGCTGAAGGACACCTCATCGAAGCGGCTGGCCCGCGGGTGATCTCCCGTGACCATGTCCGGCTCCCGCACCAGCTGCCAGGTATGGAAGCCGGCGGCAGCGGCGGCGTCCAGCTCGGCGACGACATCCGACAGGAACAGGATCTCCGCACCCGGAATGCCCAGCTGACCGGCGATGCGGCGATAGCTCTCGGCTTCCTGCTTGGGGCCCGTGGTGGTGTCGAAGTAGCCGGCAAACAGCGGAGTCAGATCGCCGACATCGGAATGCCCGAACAGCAGCTTCTGGGCCTGGATGGAGCCTGAAGAGTAGACATACAAGGACAGGCCGCGTTCCTTCCAGTCACGCAACCCCTTCACGGCATCGGGATAGACATGGCCGGTGAAGTCACCGTCCGCGTAGCCCTGTGCCCAGACCATGCCCTGCAGCGCCTTGAGCGGCGTGGCCTTGCGGTCGGCATCGATCCAGCCTTCCAGAATGGCGATCACGGCCTCGAGATCGGCCTCCGGCGCCTCGGCCAGCTCGCGGGTGGCGGCCAGCTGCTCGGCGACATCCTCACGCTCGGCGTTGGCACGCACGAAATCGCCCAGGTTGGCGCGCGCATAGGGGAACAGCACCTGATGCACGAAGCGAATCGAGCCGGTCGTGCCCTCGATGTCGGTGACGATGGCGCGAATCATGCGGACTCCTGGGAATGCGGGGCTGCGGTCTGGGTAAAGTGCTCGGCCAGCGCTTCATGACGCGGGAAGCGGGCGGCGATGTCATTGTCGGTGAAGTTGGCGATCCAGCCTTCCGGATTGGTGAACAGGCGGATGGCAGTGAAATCCGGCGTCGGCCCCATGTCGAACCAGTGCGGCGTGCCGGCCGGTACGGCGATCAGGTCATCCTTCTCGCAGCCGACCGCCAGCACGCGCTCGCCCAGATGCAGATAGAAGATGCCGCTGCCGCGCACGAAGAAGCGCACCTCGTGCTCCGCGTGGCGGTGCTCATCGAGGAACTTGCCGCGCAGGGCGTCGCGGTCAGGGTGATCCGGCGTCAGGCCGATCACGTCGGCGGTGACGAAGCCGTTCTCGGACTTGAGACGCGCGACATCGTCGGCGTAGGCCGCCAGCACCTGCGTCTGGTCGGTGGGATCACTCATCTCGCAGCCCGCCGTCCAGCGCTCGAAGCGAATACCTTCGGCCTCGAGTTCGCTGGCGATCTGCGCGCCATCATTGGTGATCAACTGCGGACGCGAGGCGTCCTGCTCGGCGTAGATGGCCAGAAAGCTCATCGCTGTCTCCTCAGTTCCAGTTCACAACCCATCAGGAAATCGAGCGCTTCGACATGGCGGCGACAGGCCGTCATGCTGCTGGCCCAGGTATAGAGGCCATGGCCGCGGATCAGGTAGCCGTGCAGACCGGCATCGGCGGCCAGCCGGGCACGCACGTCCAGCGCCAGCGCATCGATATCCTGAGTATTGTCGAAGACGGCCAGACGTACCGCCGTCTCATGACTCTTGACGCCTTCCAGCGCCTTGTTGAGCTCGAAACCCTCCAGGCTCAGGGTGTCGCCCTCATGGCACAGCGACAGCACGGTGGCGGCCCTGGAGTGGGTATGCAGAATCGCCTGCGCGTGGGGCAGGTCTTCGTAGAGCTGGCCATGCAGGCGCGCCTCGTCAGAGGCCTTGCGGGAAGTGCCCTGCAGCCTGATGGCAAAATCGCTGACCAGAATGTCGCCACTGGTCAGGCGGCCCTTGTGGCAGCCCGAGGCGGTGACCGCCATCAGGCGATCACTGAGACGACAGGAGAAGTTGCCACCGGTGGCCGGTACCTGCCCGGCAGCGTCCAGCGCCTGACCGGCCTCGATCAACTGTTGGCTCGCCAGTGCTAGGCGGTCGAGGTCCAGTGTCGACGGCAGGCCGTCGGCAGCGGCAATGGCGATAGGGTCTGACATGATCAAAATTGCCCTCAAGAGTCGCGCGGGGCATTCACGCCCCGTCGCCAGCATCACGATTCAGCGCCATGCGGCGCTGCTCTCGCGGCAGACTACACAAGCCGACCCAGTGAGACCAGTCATGCCGAGCGACGACGGGCATGGCATCATGGCGACCTGGAATGTCACACGACATTCTGCGCCATCATCACTTCAGCCTCAGCCACGGTCTTGCCATGTCCTCTTCCGATCAGCCCGCCAGCCCCCACCCGACCGCCGTCACGGCCGAGCGCCCGATGAGCGACGCCGCACTGGCCAGGCGCCTGCCGCTGCTGCCCCCACATCTGCGTGAGCAGGCCGCGGCGATGGGGCAACAGGCCATGCAGCCTGTGGGCATCATCGAAAGCTGCTACCCGGACAAGTTCGGCATTCCCCGCCAGCCGGGGCTGGCGCGCCACGCCACCGCCATCCTGCACCTGCTGCCACCCTTCGATGACCCAGACTGCGTGCGCGACATCGAGGGCTTCAGCCATCTGTGGATCCACTTCCTGTTCCACGCCAGCCCCACACGCTGGACGCCCTTGATCCGCCCGCCGCGCCTGGGGGGCAATGCGCGCACTGGGGTCTTCGCCTCGCGCAGCACCCACCGTCCCAACCGACTGGGGCAGTCGGTGGTCGAGCTGGCAGGCGTCGAGACGGCGGCCAATACCACGCCGGATGGCGAGCAGTCGGGCAAGCGCAACGGCGTGCGCCTGCTGCTGCGCGGTCACGACCTGCTCGATGGCACGCCGGTAATGGACATCAAGCCGTATCTGCCGTGGGTTGATGCGGTGCCCGAGGCGCGTGCCGGCTACGCGCCTGCGCCACCGCCACGTCACGCCGTCGCCTTCAGCGCACAGGCCGAGCAGACACTGGCGACCCGGGCCGACAGCGCCACGCTGCGCGCCCTGATCGAGGAAGTGCTCGCCCAGGACCCGCGCCCCGCCTATCACGCCGCCAGACCCGCCGATGGCAAGCGCCAGTATGGCGTGCGGCTGGTGGACGTGGATGTGCGCTTCACGGCCCGCACACAACCCGATGGTTCCTTGACGATGGAGGTCGCGGCCATCGTGGCCGTCTGATCAAGCCCCTGCGCGAGCCAGGGCAGCGCCTTGCCAATGGGGGTCAACGCCTTGCATGAAGCGGATCGAAGGATTGCGCGCGCCAGATCAAGACAATGCCAGATTGGATTGGCAAACCGTCACGAGACCTGACCATACTGGGCGTGCGTTCCTTCATCTCCACTCGTTTCACCGGGAGTCCGCCGCATGAGTATCCGTCTGCTTGCCTTTGCCGCCAGTACCCGCAAGGCCTCCGTCAATCGACGCCTGATCGAGCGCCTGGCACACCACGCCCGGCAGGAAGGTGCCGAGGTCAGTCTGCTCGATCTCAACGACTTCCCGATGCCGCTCTACGATGGCGACAGCGAAGAGGCCAATGGCCGTCCCGCCAGCGCCGACCGCCTGCAGGAGATGCTGGCCAGCCATCAGGGGCTGTTGCTGGCGACGCCGGAATACAACGGCTTCTTCAGCCCGCTGCTCAAGAACACCTTCGACTGGCTATCACGCCCGGCGGCGGATGGCCAGAGCGGCATGGACGCCTTGCGCGGCATGCCGGTCGGCATCGTCTCGGCCTCACCGGGTGCCATGGGCGGCATGCGCGCGCTGCCCTTCGTGCGCCTGTACCTGAACAACCTCGGCATGCTGGTCGCGCCCCAGCAGATCGCGGTCTCGCGTGCCGCCAGCGCCTTCCACGAGGATGGCAGCCTGGATGATGAAGGCCAGGACCACGCCCTCGCGGCTGTCGCCCGCCAGGTGATCGACCTGGCCAGCCTGCGCGCCTCCTGAAGCGCCACGCTTCTTTCCTCACAGCTACGTTCCCGGCCAGACACTTGGCGCCTGCCAAACAAGAACGGCCCCCTGCCATTGGCAGGGGGCCGTTCCTTGATGCGCTGTCTGTGACGTCAGAGCGTCAGTGCATCACCTCAGACTTTGCCCCAGATTCAGGCTCAGGCCGAGAAATCGATACCGATACGGCGACCGACTTCCTCATAGGCTTCGATCACGCCGCCCAGGCCCTGACGGAAGCGGTCCTTGTCGAGCTTCTCGCGCGTCTCGGCATCCCACAGACGGCAGCCGTCCGGCGAGAATTCGTCACCCAGCACGACCTCACCCTTGAAGACACCGAACTCGAGCTTGTAGTCGACCAGCAGGATGCCGCCGTCGAGGAACAGCTGCTTGAGGATGTCGTTGACCTGGAAGGTCAGTTCCTTGGCGCGTGCCAGGTGCTTGGGCTCTGCCCAGCCGAAGGTCTCGACCAGCGACTCGTTGATCATCGGGTCGCCCTTCTCGTCGTTCTTGAGGAACAGCTCAAAGGTCGGCGGATTGAGCTCGATGCCTTCCTCGACCCCCAGACGACGCACCAGTGAACCGGCGGAGATGTTACGCACCACGCACTCCACCGCCATCATGTCGAGACGCTTGACCAGACATTCGTTGTCGCTGACCAGACGCTCGAAGTGGGTCGGGATACCGGCCGCCTTGAGTTTCTCCATGATGAAGGCATTGAACTTGTTGTTGACCATGCCCTTGCGATCCAGCTGCTCGATACGCTTGCCGTCGAAGGCGCTGGTATCGTCGCGGAATTCCAGCAGCAGAAGATCCGGGTCGTCAGTGACGAAGACGGATTTGGCCTTGCCAGCGTAGAGCTCTTCACGCTTTTCCATGAGATTCCCCCTGATGACGCTAGACGCGTCGAGTGTTGAGGCGGTCGACGATGAATCGATCACGCTTGAGTCTGTCACGCCCAGTCGAGAAGGACTGTGGCGTTGGTGTATGGCGTGATTCGAGAGCTGTCCATCTGGTCAGCTCATCCAGAATCACAAACGCCCGATCGCGAAGCGACCGGGCGTCATGAATATCAGGCGATGGCCTGCCAGCCAAAGCCGCTGTCCTGCGCGGCGATGATCAGGCGACTATCGTCATCCGCAAGCCAGGGGGCCAGTGCCTCCCGGGCCAATGACGGATGGTTGTTGCTCTCCGACAGGTGCGAGGCCACCAGCCGCTGCAGGCGCGCCAGCCCCAGATAGGGCAAGGCGGCACACGCCTGGGCATTGGCCAGGTGACCGAGCCGCCCCCCGACCCGCCGCTTGAGGCTGGGCGGATACGGCCCGCTGGCCAGCATCTGCGGATCGTGGTTGAACTCCATCACCAGCGCATCGCAATCGGCAAAGCACTGCAGCACATGCTCACTGACATGGCCGAGATCGGTCAGCACGCCGAGGCGACGCGTGGCCGTCTCACCGCGCCGGTTGAACACGAACTGCACCGGCTCGCGCGCATCGTGGGGCACCGTGACCGGCAGAATCTCGAGATCCTTGATCGCGAACTCCTGCTGCGGCGTGATCAGATGGCGACTCGGCAGCGCACCGAGCTTCTTGGCACGCCCGGCAAGCCAGGTGCCGGTGGTCAGATGCACCGGCACACCATGACGACGCGCCAGCGGCCCCACGCCGCTCAGGTGATCACCATGTTCATGCGTGACCAGCACGGCGTCCAGCTGCGAGGGATGCACCCCGAGGCGCGCCAGGCGGGCCTCGGTCTCCTTGAGGGTGAAGCCGCAATCGACCAGCACCAGTGCCTCGCGAGTGCGGATCAGCGTGCCGTTGCCCTTGCTGCCGCTGCCCAGCGACGCCATCGCCATCACGCCCTGAGCGTCGCCACTCGGCCCACGGGCGGCCGCCAGCGCCCCACTGCCTGCCACCGGGAGGGGGATCTGAAACGACGCAGCCGCCTCACCCGACGAGTCGTCAGATGAGGCGGCGCAAGGCGTGTCGAGCCACATGCTCAGCGCAGTGTCGACGCCACGGCGTCGAGCAGCTCACGCGCCAGTGCCGGCGTGGTCTCTTCACCATCGGCACGGGTCGCCGTGACCAGGGTGTGGTCATTCTCGGCGCGCAGCTTGAGTACCATCGGTACCGGATCACCATCGCCACCGATACCCAACCAGCCGCCATCACGCTCTTCACGCGGGATGTAATCGACCATGAACTCGCCACGCGAGCGGTCCTGATCGGTCAGCGTCTGGTAGTCGGTGTTGAAGTTCTTCTGCAGCTGATAGAGCAGCTCGGCCCAGCTGCGCTCGGTGTCCAGCGCCAGATCGACCTGCCAGGTGCCATCGCGGCCTTCCAGGCGCACGCGGTCATCACGGCTGAGCGACTGGGCCGCCAGCGAGACACCACTATCGGCGGAAGACGCGGCCAGATAGCCGCTCAGCGCGTTCAGGCAGCTGCCGGCGACATCGCCGCCCTGCTGACAACGCACTTCGGAGGCATCGGCACGCAGCCCCTGGCTGACGCTGATGATGCCCTGGGCCGTGGTGATCTCGCCCTTACCGGCATCGATGCTCTGCACATCAAGGCCCTGGTCGCGCACGAAGGACTGCAGACGCGTCCACACCGCTGCCGGCGCGGCGTTCACGGCCAGCCAGCGGGCATCGCCGCTCTGACGCATGGCGACGAACTCACGCCCGCCCTGCTCGCTGGTCGCCAGCGGCTGGGGGCGCGGTGCCTCGAAGTCGTCGCTGGCCAGGAAGTCACTGCTGGCCTGCGGCACCGGCATGGAATCCTGGTAATCACCACGATTGATCGTGTCCGGCAGCTCCAGCGGCGGCGCGATGCTGGCATCGGCATACTCGCTGTTGCGATCGTAGTAGTAGCCATCACTGGAACAACCTGCGACCGCGAGCGCCGTCAGCAGGGCCAGTGGCACGAAACGCTGACTCATCAGTTGAGCACCTCGGCCAGTTGCAGTGCTTCCTCGACCGTGGAGTGGTACTGCTCGGACAGCCAGGTCAGCGGCAGACGCACGCCGGACTCCGGCGACAGGCCCATGCGATGCATGGCGAACTTGACCGGGATCGGGTTGGACTCGACGCCCATCGCGGAGTGCAGCGGCATCAGGCGCGTGTTGATCTGGTGAGCGCGCTCGGCATCGCCGGCCACGGCGGCTTCACACATCTCGTGCATCAGGCGCGGCGCGACGTTGGCCGTCACCGAGATATCGCCGTGGCCGCCCATCAGGATGAAGTCGCAGGCCGTGGGGTCATCGCCGGAGTAGAGCGCGAAGTCAGTGCCCTTGAGGCGGTCGATCAGTTCCTGACCACGCTCCAGGTTGCCGGTGGCATCCTTGAGGCCGACGATGTTGTCGAGCTCGGCGAGACGGAAGACCGTCTCGTTGTAGATATCGGAGCAGGTACGACCCGGCACGTTGTAGAGAATGACCGGGATACCGGCCTGCTCGGCGACGGCCTTGAAGTGCTGGTAGAGCCCTTCCTGGGTCGGCTTGTTGTAGTACGGCGCCACGGAGAGGCAGTAATCCGCACCGACTTCCTTGGCGTAGCGAGCCAGCTCGACCGCTTCAGAGGTGGCGTTGGCGCCCGTGCCGGCAATGACCGGAATCTTGCCGGCGACCGTCTCGACCACACAGCGGATGACATCGAAGTGCTCCGCGAAGGACATGGTGGTCGGCTCGCCGGTAGTGCCGGCGGCGACGATGGCATCGGTGCCATTTTCGAGGTGGAAGGCGACCAGCTGGCGCAGGGCGTCCCAGTCGATCTCGCCGGTGGCCTTCATCGGGGTCGCCAGTGCGACAATGCTACCTGTGATCATCCCTCGAATTCTCCTCTGGTGCCTGATGCGCCAGGCGTGTCCCTGCGCTGTTGAAACAACGGATCTCGGGGACAGACATCTGACATAAATTGGTTGACGCCGGACTCTGATTGCGTGGGCACGCCGACACGCGAGTCGCGTCAAGGGTGATGATGTTACAAAGACCATCGAAGCCTGTACAGACGCCATCTGCACCGGTTGTGCAAAGCGGTGGATTCCCTCGCCTGTCCACGGGGCAGATGCACGGTGGATGGGCGCGATGGCGCCGGTCGCCAAGACGGTGAAACACAAGAGTTCTGCCCTGTCTTTGACAAGTCAGGACGCCCTGCGTGTAATGCAGGACACACCGCAGAAGCGGGCAAGCGCGATGCCCATCACTGCCGGTTTTTTTCATCATTCAGCACTGTCAGCCGCCACATGGCCGTCAGTCATCGCCAGGAGAGCACGATGAGCGTCAGCCTCGGTCAGCCAATTCCCGACTTTACCGCCCAGGCCACCAGTGACACCGAAGTCACTCCGGCCAGCCTCAAGGGCAAGCAAGCCGTCATCTATTTCTACCCGAAGGACCACACGCCGGGCTGCACCACCGAAGGCGGTGACTTCCGCGACAACCTCGAGGAATTCGAAGCGGCCAACACCGTGATTCTCGGCGTTTCCCGCGACAGCCTGCGCACCCACGAGAACTTCCGGGCAAAACAGGGCTACCCGTTCGAGCTGATCAGCGACCCGGACGAGACCCTGTGCAAGATCTTTGACGTCATTCACATGAAGAAATTCATGGGCAAGGAAAGTCTCGGCGTGGTGCGGTCCACCTTCCTGATCGACGCCGACGGCAATCTGGCGCGCGAATGGCGTGGCGTGAAGGTCAAGGGCCATGTCGAGGAAGTGCTGGAAGCCGCCCGCGAGCTCAACGCTGACCGCTAGTCTCGAATGGCAGCAGCTCGAGTGGCAGCAGCTCGAGTGGCAGCAGCCCGCGTGACAGCAGCTCGTGGAGAAACAGCTGAGCAGAGTGCGCCTGTGCGCCAGCCGCCTCAGCCATGAAAAAGCCCCGCCGATTGGCGGGGCTTTTTCGATCAGGCGCTCTTGTCCGCGACCCGATTCTCCTCGGCGCGCGCCCGGCGCGGCCAGGCATAGAGCAGCGACTTCATCAGGGTCGCCAGCGGGATGGCGAAGAACACGCCCCAGAAGCCCCAGATGCCGCCGAAGAACAGCACCGCGAGGATGATCGCCACCGGATGCAGATTGACCGCCTCCGAGAACAGCAGCGGCACCAGCACGTTGCCATCCAGCGCCTGGATGATGCCGTAGGCGATCATCACGTACATGAAGGTGTCGCCCAGCCCGTAATGGAAACCGGCGACGGCGGCGACCGGCAAGGTCGCCCCTGCCGCGCCGATGTAGGGAATCAGCACCGAGAAGCCGACCACGATCGCCAGCAGCGCCGAATACGGCAGCCCGAAGGCGACGAAGGTGACGTAGCTGACGCCGCCGACGATGACGATCTCGATCACCTTGCCGCGCACGAAGTTGGCGATCTGGTCATCCATCTCGTTCCAGACCCGGCTCATCAGCAGGCGCTTGCGCGGCAGCAGCGCCAGCGTGAAGTCCACCAGCCGCTCGCGGTCCTTGAGCATGAAGAACACCAGGATCGGTACCAGCACCAGGTAGATCACCACGCCCATCAGGTTGCCCAGCGACGCCAGCGACAGCGATACCGCGCGCTGCCCGAACTGGGTCAGCTCACGTCCGGCGGCGCCGACCCACTGCTGGACCTGCTCCGGCGTGATCAGGCCGGGGAAGCGCTCCTGCAACTCGCCCAGCCAACGCTGCCCGGAGGCGAACATGCCGGGGATCTCCTGGATCAGATTGGCCAGCTGATGCCAGACCAGCGGCAGCAGGATCAGCGCACTGGCCAGCATGATGCCCATGAACACCAGCGTCATCAGGCTGACCGCCGCCAGGCGCGGCAGGCCGCGACGCTCCATCCAGCTCACGCCGCTCTGCAGCAGGAAGGCGACGATCAGGGCGGTGAAGAATGGCGCCAGCATGCTGCCGAGCAGAATGACGGCGGCGAACACCAGCACCAGCACCAGAAACAGCACCACCGCTTCTTCGTCGGAGAAATAGCGCTCGATCCAGCCACGCAACAACGTCTTCATGGTCATGACGGATCTTCCTCGCACAGCGCCTTGATCACGAAGCGATAATCGCCCTCTGGCGTCTCTTCACGCGAGACCAGCGCGTGATCGCTCAGCGCCAGATAGGCAGGGATGTCGCCCCAGGCGCCTGCGTCGCTGGCGAGGACCTCGAGTTGCTCGCCGGCACTCATGCCAGCCAGTTTGAGCTTGGTGCGCAGCAGCGGCAACGGACAGTGCAGGCCGCGCGCATCCAGCTTCTGCAGGTGGGTATCGGCCGTGGAGTCAGCCATCGGATTCGCAGTCTCAGCGCCAGGTCGTTCGAATGCCATCTGCCCTTCCGTTCTCGTTATGATGTTCTGCCGCACACCATGGAGGGTGCAGCTTGAAAACGCCCCGATTTAAGGGCACCTTGCCTGACAAAGCAACTTTCCGCCCTGCGCGGCTGCGTCTTGCCCGGACTCGCGCAGGGCCGTCAACGCCAGTGCGGCGCCCGGCAATCCTGCGAGCCGACCGCACCTTGCGCCATATCGAAGAGGATTGCCTGCATGTCGTTGCTGCCCCCCTTGAGCGGACGCGTCCGCATCGGACGCCGCGGGCTTGCCACCCTGTCGAGCGCCCTGCTCGGCCTGTTGCTGATGGGCGCGCCGGTCGCCAGTGCGCCGGCCGCATCCCACAACGACTATGGACTGCCGGACCTGGGGAGTGCGAGTGGCGGCATCTCCAGCAACGATGAATATCGTATCGGTCGCGCCTGGCTGCGTCAGTTCCGCGCCCATGTGCGTGAATGGGATGATCCCATCACTCTGGACTGGATCGGTAGCATCGTGCGTCAACTGGCGCCGTGGAGCGAGCTGGATGAGCGCAATTTCATCATCACGCTGGTCGCCAGCAGCCAGCTGAACGCCTTCGCCGTGCCCGGCGGCGTGGTCGGCGTCAATACGGGGCTGTTCGCCTTCGCGCCGGACCGCGACGCCTTCGCCTCGGTACTCGCCCACGAACTGGGCCACCTCTCCCAGCATCACTTCGCGCGCAACATGGAGCGCCAGGCCGAGACACGCCTGCCGACGCTGGCCGGCTTCCTCGCCGGCATGGTGATCGCGGCGGGCGGAGGCGGTTCAGCGGGCATCGCGACCATGGCCGGCACCCAGGCCGCTGCCATTTCCGATCAGCTGGCCTATTCGCGCCGCTTCGAGCAGGAGGCCGACCGCGTCGGCATCGATGCGCTGTCACGCGCCGGCTTCGACCCCGAAGCCATGCCGCGCATGTTCCGCGCCATGCAACGCATGGCCAGCCTGCAGGGCGGCAATGCACCGGAATTTCTGCTCACGCACCCGGTGACCGAGGCGCGTATCGGCGACACCCAGGCGCGTGCCGACGCCATGCAGAAGGTGACTCCCGACCCGCTCGCGCAGCTCGCCTACGCGATGATCCGCGCCCGCGCCCTGCTGGCGCTCAACCTGCGCCAGCCCGAGCAGGGACTGACGACACTGCGCGAAGACAACCCCGACCCCGACGCGATTGCCTACTATCAGGCGCTGGCCGCGGCGGAGCACAACCAGGTCGACAAGGCACTGGCCGCGCTGGACCGCCTGCATGACAAGCATCCTGACCTGACCCTGATCAGCGCCAGTGCGGTCGAGGTCGCGCGGGATGCCCGGCGTTATGAGGAAGCGACACGGCGCGCCAGACGCCTGCTGCGCCTGCAACCCGACTACCTGCCGACCCGACTGGCCATGGCGGAAGTCGCGCTGCAACAGGACCCCGCCGCCGCGCGCCAGCAGCTGGAGGACATGCGCCGCGATCATCCCGATGACCCCAAGGTCTGGAGCCTGGCCTCCGAAGCCAGTGGGCGCAGCGGCCACACCGCCGAGGCCTTCCTGTATCGCGCCGAATTCGACCAGCTGGAGGGCCGCATGGACAAGGCCTTCGCTCAGCTCAAGCTGGCCGACGAGGCCGCGCGCAAGAACGGCGACTTCAGCATGGCCAACCGTATCAGTTCACGCCGGGAAGACTTCAAGCGCTATCGCAACGCCATTGAGGAGTTCTGAGGCACGCTCCCTCTCGCAGCACCAGGCAAACAAAAACCGCCGCCCCGGGGAATCGGGAGCGGCGGTTCTGGTTCATGCAGGCAGCAATCGGTGGCGATCAGCGTCAGCGCTCAGCCGCGATTGAATTCCAGCATCCGCGTCAACGGCTTCAGGGCGCGCTCACGCAGGTCATCATCGACGAAGACTTCCTCGGCATTGGCTTCCGCCGGATCGCGACGCAGCACGGCGGCCAGATTCTCCAGGCCGTTCATCGCCATCCACGGGCAGTGCGCACAGCTCTTGCAGGTCGCGCCATTGCCGGCGGTCGGCGCCTCGTACAGCTGCTTGTGTGGCGCGGCCTGCTGCATCTTGAAGAAGATGCCACGATCGGTCGCGACGATCAGCTGCTGATTCTCGAGCTCGACGGCGGCCTTGATCAGCTGCGAGGTGGAACCGACCACATCGGCCAGCTCGACCACCGACTGCGGTGATTCCGGGTGCACCAGCACCGCGGCGTCCGGGTAGACCTTGAGCAGGTCACTGATGCCCTGGGCGCGGAACTCGTCGTGGACGATACAGGCGCCGTCCCACAGCAGCATGTCGGCACCGGTCTGCTTCTGCACGTAGGCGCCCAGATGCTTGTCCGGCGCCCAGATCAGCTTCTCGCCCCGGGCATGCAGGTGCTCGATGACATCGACGGCGATCGAGGAGGTCACCACCCAGTCGGCGCGCGCCTTCACGGCCGCCGAGGTATTGGCGTACACCACCACGGTGCGGTCGGGATGGGCATCACAGAAGGCCGCGAACTCGTCTTCCGGGCAGCCGAGATCCAGCGAGCAGGTCGCCTCCAGCGTCGGCATCAGCACACGCTTCTCCGGCGACAGGATCTTGGAGGTCTCGCCCATGAAGCGCACGCCGGCGACGATCAGTGTCGAGGCCTCATGGCGGGCGCCGAAGCGTGCCATCTCGAGCGAGTCGGCGACGCAGCCGCCGGTTTCCTCGGCCAGCTGCTGGATGGCGTCGTCACAGTAGTAATGCGCGACCAGTGCGGCATCACGCTCGATGAGCAGCTGCTTGATCTCGTCGATCAGCGCGGCATCCTCGGCGGCGGGGCGCGTCGGGCAGTAAGCGCGGGCCAGATGCTCGCGCACCTGCTCACGGACGGCATTGTGGGCCTCACGACCCGGCATGGCATTAGTCAGGCTGTTCATGTGTCTCTCACCTAGCCCACAGGGGCTCCCCCTGTGCTGAGTGGGTCAGGACTCGGCCCGGACACGAACGGCCCGTGGCGGCCCTGCCAGCGCTGCAGCTGGGCTCCCCAGACTGCGGCGTGTGCCTTGGGCGTCTATCGCCCGCAGCGTCGTCCGCACTGGGCGGACATGAGCCTTGGCTCGCCCACAAGGATACGCCTGGCGCGATCGCGGCTCCAGTCGACTTGAGGGCAACGGACTCTTTCCTTTCGCGTAACAAAAATTGCCCCGCGCCAATGAAGGCACGGGGCAAGATCTGGTGGGTCGTGAGGGATTCGAACCTTCGACCAATTGGTTAAAAGCCAACTGCTCTACCACTGAGCTAACGACCCAAAACTGGGTGGCGGATGGTGGGTCGTGAGGGATTCGAACCTTCGACCAATTGGTTAAAAGCCAACTGCTCTACCACTGAGCTAACGACCCGCCGCCGGGTGCTTTGCAAGAGACCATTCCAGAGAATGGTGGGTCGTGAGGGATTCGAACCTTCGACCAATTGGTTAAAAGCCAACTGCTCTACCACTGAGCTAACGACCCTTGCGAAGCGGGACGTAAGATACCGCCGATCCCGTTTCGACGCAAGCCTTTTGCAAAAAAACTTCAAGTAAATGACCAGCTTGTCCGCTGGCACCTCGCGAAACGCCCGCGCCAGAGCCCGGTCCAGCCCCTGTGCCAGATACACGCAAGCCCGCGATGGGCGCGGGCTTGCGGGTTACCACTTAGGTCGCACGAGCTTGTGGCATGTCCACGAGCTTATGCCATATCAGTGCATGACGGCGCATCGCCGCCCTCACCGACTGCGCCATCAGCGCGGCTTGCGCGTACGCTGCGGCGGCTTCTTCATGGCGCGCACCGGACGACGCTTCTGCTTGTCGCGGCTCCAGCGGTTCTGCTCGTCCGGCGTCAGGGCCGGCGCCTTGCGATGCTCGAGACCTGCCAGCGTGGACAGTTCATCGATCTCGCTCTGCTCCATCTCCACCCACTCACCGGCGCGAGCGCGCTTGTCGAGGAAGATATTGCCGTAGCGCACGCGCTTCAGACGGCTGACGGTCAGGCCCTGGGAGTCCCACAGACGGCGAACCTCACGGTTGCGGCCTTCCATGATCACGACGTGGAACCAGCTGTTGATGCCTTCGCCACCGAATTCCTGCACATCGGTGAAACGCGCCGGGCCATCTTCGAGCATCACGCCATTGACCATGTTGACGACGTGCTCGCGCTTGACCTCACCCATGACACGCACGGCGTACTCACGCTCGATCTGGGTCGACGGGTGCATCAGGCGGTTGGCCAGCTCACCATCGGTGGTGAACAGCAACAGACCGCTGGTGTTGATGTCGAGACGACCGATCGCGATCCAGCGCTCGCCCTTCAGGCGCGGCAGACGCTCGAAGACGGTGCGGCGGCCTTCCGGGTCCTTGCGCGTGCACAGCTCGCCTTCCGGCTTGTTGTACATGATGACGCGACGCGCCGTCTCTTCGGCGCCCTTCAGGCTTTGCGGGCGATCATCGAGGCTGACCTGGTCACGCGGGCCGACGCGATCACCCAGCTGGGCGACCTTGCCGTTGACCTTGACGCGACCGGCGCTGATGGCGACTTCCATCTCACGGCGGGAGCCGAGACCGGAGCGCGCCAGCACCTTCTGCAGTTTCTCGTCCTCGACCAGCTTGTCGCCCTTGGCCTGCGGCGGCAGCGGACGCAGTTCCGGCGCGTCGGCGGCGGCCGGCTTCTTGCCGACATTGGCCTTGCTGCCGCGCGTGGACTTGCCGGTATCACGGGTCGGGCGAGCCTGCTCGCCACGCTTGTCGGCAGCATCTGCCGCGCTCTTGTCCGCGAAGTTCTTGTCCGCGAAGGCCTTGCCGGTCACGGCCTTGCCACCGGCGTGCTTGCCGCCAGCCTGCTTGTTGCCTGCCTGGCTGCTGCCGGGGCGAGAGGTCTTGCGCTTATCAGAGTCTGTCTTGCTCATGACATGAACCATTTCATCTATAGGAGTTTCGCCTACGCAGGGTCGTCATCATCGACGGTCCCGGCAGCGGAGGAGTCGTGCGGCTGCGCATCGGCAGCGTCGTCATCCTCGTCTGCACCGCGCAAACGTTGGCTGAGGCGCGCTTCGAGTGTGGCGAAGTCGAACCCCGAGCCGGTGGACGCCATCCCGGCGTGGTCATTTTCCGCCTGTGAGGCGGAGGGTGCTGCTGTGTTCGGTGTGTCAGCCGAGGCGCCGGAGGTGTCGAGTGCGCGCATCTTCAGCGCCTCTTCCAGCTGCTCGGCGGTGACGTCCGGCGGTTGCCAGTCATCGGGCACCGGGGTGCCGGTGTCGGTCTCAAGACCTGACTCAAGCCCTGCCTCAGCGCCTGGTTCAGTCTTTTCCCCAGTCTTTCCCCCAGTCTCTGCGTCAGGTGCTGACTCAGGCGTTGTCTCATGCTCTGGATCAGCTCCTGCATCAACGCCGTCTGCCGGCGCCTCCTCCGTCTCGCCGTCCGGGTCATCCGGCAGCGGCAAGGTCTGAGAGGGCGGCACATCATACAGGTCTGCCTCGAGCTGTTCGAGTCCTTCGAAGCCTTTCAGTTCATGCACCGGCGGCAGCTCTTCCAGCGTCTTGAGGCCGAAGTCATCGAGGAACTGACGCGTGGTGGCGAATACCGCCGGACGCCCCGGCACATCACGGTGGCCGACCACTCTCACCCAGCCGCGCTCGACCAGGGTGCGCATGATCGAGGAGCTGACCGTCACGCCACGCACCTGCTCGATATCGCCGCGGGTCACCGGTTGACGATAGGCCACAAGTGCCAGGGTCTCCAGCAAGGCACGCGAATAGCGTTGCGGGCGCTCCTCCCACAGTCGCGATACCCAGGGGGAATACTGCTGGCGAACGCGCAGCCGCCAGCCACTGGCGGTCTCGATCAGCTCCAGCGCGCTCTTGTCGGCCGGGTGACGCGCTTCCAGCTTGCCCAACGCCTCACGCAGCGCAGGCCTGGTCGGGCTTGAATACTCATCGAACAGACCGGCCAGGCGCTCTAGCGTCAGCGGCTCGCCGGCGGCCAGCAGGGCCGCTTCGATGATCTGGTCCAGCGGGACATCGCGCAAACTCATGACGCCGCGTTCTCCTGCTCGTCGGATGGGGGTAAGGAAGGTGACGTCTGCGCATCATCGGACGCTGCGTCATCATACGCTGCGTCATCGAACGCCCCCTGATCGGCCGCCACCTCGTCTTCGTCGGCGAATTCCAGCGCCAGCCAGTCCTCGTCATCCTCGGGGTCCGGTTCCGGCGTGCGGGCGCGCACGTGAATCGGTGACAGCGGCGCATTCTGGACGATCTCGATCATCGACTCCTTGGCCAGCTCCAGAATCGCCATGAAGCTGACCACCACCCCGGCACGCCCTTCCTCGAGCGTGAACAGCTTCTCGAAGGGCGTGAAGTGCTCATGGGTCAACAGGTTCATGATCGCCAGCATGCGCTCGCGGGTCGACATCACCTCACGCGAGATGGTGTGCGCCTGGACGAGGTCCGCCTGACGCAGGAGGCCGGACAACGCGCCGAGCAATTCCGACAGATCGACATCAGGGTGCACCACGCGCGTCTCGAGCTCGGGCAGGTCTGCCGTGGCCACGAACCAGTCGCGGCCCTGACGCGGCATCTCATCCAGCCCTTCGGCGGCCAGCTTGGTCTGCTCGTATTCCTGCAGACGGCGAATCAGCTCTGCGCGCGGGTCCTCTTCCTCGTCTTCATCACTCGCCTTGGGCTGACGCGGCAGCAGGCTGCGCGACTTGATCTCCGCCAGCATCGCGGCCATCAGCAGGTATTCACCGGCCAGATCGATCTGCATGGCGTGCATCAGTTCGACATACTCGATGTACTGATGGGTGATGGCCGCGACATTGATGGCGAGGATATCGAGGTTCTGGCGACGGATGAGGTAGAGCAGCAGATCCAGCGGCCCCTCGAAGGTCTCGAGAAAGACACGCAGCGCCTCCGGCGGGATGTACAGGTCCTGCGGCATCTCGGTGAGCGCGGTGTCGTTGACGCGCGCCAGCACCGTCGACGCCGCCGTCGGGGGCGTGACGAGAGGTGCGGGCTGATGCCCATCGGTGAGGGCAAAACTGGCGCCATCGAGCAGGTCGCTCATGACATCTCCTGCAGGAGGCGGGTAAAGGTGGGTCTGGGGGACGGGCATTCTAGCGGCTCGCGCCCCATCCCCCAAGTCTTTACGCCGCCGGTGATACGCCGGGGCCGCGCTCGACGCCGCCCGCCTCTAGCGATAGGTCAGGCCGATCACGCGCCGCAGCTCATCCAGGGTGTCACGCACGGTGTCGCGGGCCCGCTCGGCGCCTTCAGTCATCATGGTGCGCACCTTGCCATGCTCCCCTTCCAGCGCCTCGGCACGCTCGCGAATCGGCGTCAGCGCCGCGTCGACATGCTCGATCAGACAGCCCTTGCAGTCCAGGCAGCCGATGCTGGCATCACGGCAGCCCTCCTCCGCCCACTGGCGGTCCGAGGCAGGCGTGAAGCTTTCATGCAGTGTCCACAGCGGGCAGCGCTGCGGGTCGCCGGGGTCCTTGCGACGCACGCGCGCAGGGTCGGTGGGCATCTCGCGCACGCAGGCCGCGATATCGTCGCGCCCGCTGCGCAGGAAGATGGCGTCTTCCCGTGCGGCCTTGTGCGTCTTGAGCTCCATGCCCAGCAGCGGCTCGACCTCACCCTGCCAGTGTTCCGGCTCGCCGAGGATGCGCCGCCCGCCGCCTTCCAGATAGCCGAGCAGGCGCTCCTGCTGGTTGCGGTTGAGCTTGCTGGTCTCGGCCAGCAGGCCGCGCGCGCGCTCGAAGGCCTCGAGATCGCCCTCTTCCTGATAGTCGCTCAACCATTCGCGATACAGGCGGCCGCTCTTCTTGCCCAGGCGGGCGATGGCGCGTTCAGCCTGCTCCTCGAAGCCGGCATCGCGGCCATAGCGATGATTGAAGCGCCGGGCGACCTCACGGGTGAACTCGATATGCGCACGCTGCTCGGGGCCGGCGGGCACCACCTGCCCCCGCAGCGCCAGAATGTCGGCCGCCTGCATCAGGGGCGCACCGAGCATGGCCAGACTGGCGCCCTGCTGCTCACCGAGCCCGGCGACCATCTCGCGGTAGCTGGGCAGACGCTCCAGCCAGGCCTTGGGCGTGACGCTGGCCAGGATCATGTGCACATCGGTCAGCTCCGGCACCCACGACTGGATGAACAGGGTAGCGACCTTGGGGTTGACCCCACAGGCGAGACAGTCGATCACCATCGCCCAGCTGTACTGCTCGATCTCGTGAGGCGCGTGACCGCTGACCGCCAACGCGTTCCAGTCGGCGACCAGAAAATAGGCATCGTGATGGTATTGCAGCTCGGTCCAGCGCCGGATCACTGATTGATAGTGTCCGAGTTGCAGATGTCCGGTGGGGCGTAAGCCGGACACCAGCCTGGCCGAGGTATCGGTGGCACTCACCTTGTGAGTTCTCCCTGAGGCGTATGAAGCCGCCAGTCTAGCAACCCGAGGCCCCGATCAGCATCCCCGCGACGTCGTGTCCCTGACAACATGCGCCACGCGACCGGATCACGCAGCGGCCAGCGCGCCGTTCAGCCGGCGGCGATTCCGGTGCGATAGCGCCCGGCATAGTCGAACAGCTTGTCGCGGATCTGCCAGTAACGCCCGCTCTTGCGCCCGATGACGAAGTCCGGCGCCTTGAGACGCTCCTCACCCGCCAGCACTTCGGCGATGTCCTTCGGTGCCCAGTCACTGCCCGGCGCGCGCAGATGACGCGCGAGGAAGCTCAAGCGGAAGGCGTGACGCTGGGCGGAGGTCTCGAGCGCGAACCACTCGGACAGATCGGTGCCATCCTCGTCGTAATAGGTCACCTTCAAGCGTGGCAGACCGCGCCCGTTGCGCGCCTCCTCCAGCTGCCAGCCGCTGACGCGCAGCACCCGTGCGTCACGCAGCTTGAGTGCATCGCGCAGCTTGTCATCCGGGTCGACCAGCCGTGCCTGACAGGCATGACAATGACGTGCGGCGATGTCATTGGCCTCGCCACACTGCGGGCAGGCCTTGGCGCGATAGCGGAAGTCGCACTGCACCAGCGGCCTGCCCTCACCCTCCGGTGACTCGACCAGCCCCTGACAGCGACGCCCGAAGTGCTCGACCACCAGCTCGCCATCCTTGCGTCCCCAGAACAGATTGGCATTGCCGCACACCGGGCACTCGACCTGCACGATCTCGGTGTCGCCGGCCGGCTTCGGCGTCGCCACCTCCGGCGCGTAGAGATCCCAGGGATTGCCGGCGTAGTCGAGAATCAGACAGTCCGTCTTGCCGGGGCTCAGACGCAGGCCGCGCCCGACGATCTGCTGATAGAGACTGACGGATTCCGTGGGCCGCAGGATGGCGATCAGGTCGACATGCGGCGCATCGAAGCCGGTGGTGAGCACCGCCACATTGACCAGATACTTGAGCTGCTGGGCCTTGAAGGCATGGATCAGCCGCTCGCGTTCCTCGCCGGGTGTCTCGCCGGTGATCAACGCCGCCTCGCCCTCGGGCAGCAGCCCCGTGACTTCCTCGGCATGCTCAACGGTGGAGCAGAACACCATCACCCCGCGCCGCTCGCGTGCCTGGGCGACGATATCCAGCACGATGCCCGGCGTCGCGCGCGAGCCCTGCACCACCTCGTTGAGCTCCGCCTCCTGGAAACCGCCGCCAATGCCCGGCGCCAGCTGCGAGAAGTCATAGCGCGCCACCGCGACGTCGACACGCCGCGGCTCACTCAGAAAGCCTTGCCGCACCATCAGGCGCAGCGGCTGCTCGAAGACGCAATCACGGAAGAAGCAGTCATCATCCCCGCGCACCATGCCGTGATAGTGACGATGGAAGATGAAGCCCTGACCGAGACGATACGGCGTCGCCGTCAGTCCCAGTACCTTGAGGCGCGGATTGTGCTCGCGCAGGTGATTGATGACCTTGCGATAGCTGGCGTCCTTCTCCAGCGAGACCCGATGGCACTCATCGATCACCAGCAGCGTGAAGGGTGCCGCCTGAGCATCAGTCGCCGGCTCAGCCGGCGTGAAGGCATCGAGGTTGCGCACCACTGACTGCACCGAGCCGAACACCACCTGACGCGAGGCCTGCTTGCGCTTGAGGCCGGCACTGAAGATGTCGGCGTCCTTGCCATAGGATTCGTACTTGGCGTGGTTCTGCTCGACCAGCTCGCGCACATGCGCCAGCACCAGCACACGGCCACGCGCGATACGCGCAAGCTCCGCGATCACCAGTGACTTGCCGCTGCCGGTGGGCAGCACGATGACCGCCGCCTCATCACTGCGGCGAAAGTGCTCGACGGTACGCCGCACCGCCTCCTGCTGATACGGACGCAGCTCAAACATGCAGCGCCGTCCAGCAAGACACATGAGTGGGAGCGCTGCCGGCAGGCAGGCCCAGGGACGTGAGGGCTGACAAGGGCGTGAGGGCTGACAGGAACATTGACATCAAGGGGCCGCCGAATCGCAAGAAGGGACAATGTCCCCATTATCCGCATCAGCGACTGCAGCGGCAAAGTGGGTGTGGATAACCTGAGCCCGCCAACCTTGGCCCGTAAGTCTTGACCCGTCAGGATCAGAAGCGTGGCGCGCGGCCCTCGAGCTTGGCCTTGATGCACTCGGTCTGCTCCGCGCGCCCCAGCAGCGAGGACTGCAGCTCTGCCTCAAGCGCCAGCGCCTCGGCTTCCGGCGCAGCGAGGGCCTCGTCATAGAGACGCGTGATCGCGCGGATGGCGCTGGGAGAGCGCCCGGCAATCTGGCGCGCCAGGGCCAACGCCTCCTCCTGTGGGCTGGAGATGATGCGCGTGACCAGGCCGGCACTCTGCGCCTCGTTGGCCTCGACCTTGCGCCCGCTCCACGTCAGCTCGTGCAGCCAGTCCGGTCGCACGCCACGCGCGGTGACGCTGATGCCCATGTCCGGAATGATGCCCCAGTCGATCTCGAGCACCGCCAGGCGCGCATCAGGATCACACAGGCGAATGTCCGCCCCCAGCGCGATCTGCAGGCCGCCACCGAAGACATTGCCATGCAAGGCGGCGATGACCGGCACCCCGACATCTCGCCAGCCCAGCGCCAGCTGCTGCACGGTATTGCGCTGCGGCGCACAGCCATTGGCCCCCGCGACCAGCAACTGCGGCACGCGGGCGGCGTCGCCCATGATGGCGGCGATATCCAGCCCCGCACAGAAACTGGGCCCCTCGCCCGACAGCACGATGGCGCGCAGGCCTGATTCCCGGGCGCGGGCATGCAGCTCCTGCTGTACCGCCAGCAGGGCATCGATCATCTTCCAGTCGATGCCGTTGTGCTTGTCAGGGCGATTGAGGCGCACGTCGGCGACATGCTCACTGATCGAGAGGGTCACATAACGTTCAGGCGTGAGGTGGGTAGCGTCAGACATGGCGGTCTCCCTGCGACGGATACGAGCAAGCACGCGCTCGAACGATTTCACGACAGTGCCGAGCGATGGCACTCATCCAGTGATAAACCCAAAAGGCGCAGGCAACCACACTGCGTTCGTCGAGCTGCCCGCGGGCATGACTCGCTACGTCTCAGTGTGACTGCCTGCGCCCGGTTGTTGAACGGTCGTTTGGTCGCAGAGGTGGCGATTGTCTACTCGCGCTTGGCCCCCGACACCTCTGACAGCGATCGCGGCTGGAAGCTCTCGGCCTGGGCCATCGCCCAGACACGGCGATAGAAGGGATAGTCATCCCCTTGCGTCAGCAGCGCGCCCTTGGTCAGGAAGGGATGCAGGTGCGAGAACAGCTTGACCTCATTCTCGGAGACACGATGCACCAGGTGGTCCGGGGTGATCTGCCAGGGCGTGTGCAGGCCCGCCGCCGACAGGATCTCGGCCAGCGCATGCAGGGTGTTGTGGTGGAAGTGACGCACCTGATCGGCCTTGTCTTCCACGACCAGCGATTTCTGGCGCAGATCATCCTGGGTGGCGATGCCTGTCGGGCACTTGTTGGTGTGACAGCTCAGTGACTGGATGCAGCCCAGCGCGAACATGTAACCGCGTGCGGCATTGACCCAGTCCGCGCCCAGCGCCATCACGCAGGCGATATCGAAGGCACTGATGATCTTGCCGCTGACCCCGATGCGCACCTCATCACGCAGCCCTGCGCCCACCAGCGAGTTGTGGACGAACTGCAGCCCTTCACGCAGCGGAGTGCCGAGGTGGTCGGTGAATTCGGTCGGCGCAGCGCCGGTGCCGCCCTCACTGCCATCGACGACGATGAAATCGGGCACGACCCCGGTCTCGAGCATCGCCTTGACGATGGCCATGAACTCCCACGGCTGACCGAGGCACAGCTTGAAGCCCACCGGCTTGCCACCCGACAGCTCGCGCAGGCGCTGGATGAAGCTCAACAGCTCAAGCGGTGTGGAGAACTCACCGTGGTTGGAGGGCGAGATGCAGTCCTTGCCCATCGGAATCCCGCGCGTCTCGGCGATCTCCTCGCTGATCTTGCTGGCCGGCAAGACGCCCCCGTGGCCGGGTTTGGCACCCTGGCTGAGCTTGATCTCGATCATCTTGACCTGCTCGCTGGCCGCCTGACGGGCAAACTTCTCGCCATCGAAGCGCCCTTCCTCGTCGCGGCAGCCGAAGTAGCCACTGCCCAGCTCCCAGATCAGATCGCCCTCGAATTCGCGGTGATAGGGGCTGATGCTGCCTTCGCCGGTGTCATGGGCGAAGTTGCCCAGCCTGGCGCCCTTGTTCAGGGCGCGGATGGCATTGGCGCTCAAGGAGCCGAAGCTCATCGCCGAGATATTGAACAGCGAGGCATTGTAGGGATGCGAGCACTGGGAGTTGCCGACGTTGAGACGAAAGCCCTTGGGGTCCGGCACACTCGAGGTCTGCATGGAGTGACCGATGAACTCATAGCTGTCGGAATAGACATCGAGCAAGGTGCCGAACGGCTGGGAGGAATTGTGCTGACGGCCACGCGCATAGACCAGCTCGCGCTGCTTGTGGGAAAACGGCAGCTGATCGGTGTCCGACTCGAACAGGTACTGACGCATTTCCGGACGCAGCGCCTTGAACAGGTAGCGCATGTTGCCGATCACCGGATAGTTGCGACGCACGGCGTAATCCGGCTGCTGCATATCGTAGATGCCGACGGCGACCAGAAAGGCCATCAGCAGCGTCAGCGGCCATATCCAGGGCGTCAGCTCCGACAGCCCCAGGCAGACCAGCAAGCCGAGGACACAGAGCCCGAAGACGGAGTAGCGAGGTAACAGCGACCATTTCAGTTTCATCAAAGCTTCCTTTGCCAGCGAACAGCAATGTCAGGGCTGTCGTTGTGGGAGGGTCAGGGGTTGTGAGCAAGAGTCGCGACCACGGGTTGCGCCCAGTGCGGCGGCCACGGAACACACCATGCCTGTCAGGCAGGCATCATCATCGATGGCGATGGCGATGGCGATGGCGACATCACGATGACGCCAGCCTGCCGCATGCCGGGCCGAGTGTCCTGCTCAACGGTGGAATCCGCTGTTGAGCCAGTCGCACCACGGTGCTCTCGGCATGTCTATAAACAAGAAGACGCCCTCGTGGCGTGAACCACGAAGGCGTCTCCCGTTACTGCATTTCGCCACTGGTGGCGTGCGCCAGCCTCATCGACCGAGGAGGCCGAGTCGCTGGCGCGTCACGTCGCTCAGTCAACCCAGCGACGGGCATTGCGGAACATGCGCAACCAGGCGCCATCCTGCTGCCAGTCGTCCGGACGCCAGGAGTTGGTGACGGCACGCGCCACGCGCTCCGGGTGCGGCATCATGATGGTCACGCGACCATCATCGGTGGTCAGGCCGGTGATGCCGGACGGCGAGCCGTTCGGGTTGGCCGGATAGCGCGTGGTGGTCTGGCCGTAGTTGTCGACGTAACGCAGCGCGACCTGGCCGCTGCTCTGCATCTTGCGCAGGTGAGCGCTGTCGCGGAACTCGGCACGCCCTTCGCCATGCGCGATGGCGATCGGCAGGCGCGAGCCTTCCATGCCATCGAGGAACAGCGAGGCGCTCTTCTCGACTTCGACCATCGCGACACGCGCCTCGAACTGCTCGGACTCGTTGCGCACGAAGCGCGGCCAGGCCTCGGCACCCGGGATCAGCTCCTTGAGCTGGGAGAGCATCTGGCAACCGTTGCAGACGCCCAGCGCGAAGCTGTCGTCACGGTTGAAGAAGCGCTCGAACTGTTCACGCGCACGCGCATTGAACAGCACCGACTTGGCCCAGCCGCCGCCGGCGCCCAGCACGTCACCGTAGGAGAAACCGCCACAGGCGACCAGCCCCCGCATGGTGTCCAGATCGACACGCCCTTCGAGGATGTCGCTCATGTGGACATCGACGGCCTCGAAACCGGCACGATCGAAGCTTGCCGCCATCTCGAGCTGACCATTGACGCCCTGCTCGCGCAGGATCGCCATGCGCGGACGTGCACCGGTGTTCAGGTACGGCGCCGCGATGTCCTCATTGACGTCGAAGGTAGCCTGGGCGGTCAGGCCCGGATCACGCACGTCGTTGATGGACTCGAATTCGCTCTTGGCGCAATCGGCGTTGTCACGTGCGGCCTGCATGCGATAGCTGGTCTCGGCCCACAGGCGCTCGGCGCTGGCGCGGGTGGTGGAGAGCAGGTTCTGGCCCAGCAGCGTGATGTTGATCTGCTCATCGGCACGCGGCGTGGCGATCACGCCACTGTGCTCGAGGCCCACGGCCTTGAGCTCGGCGAGGATAGACTCGGTATGCTCGCGACGCACCTGCACCACGGCACCCAGTTCTTCGGCGAACAGCGCGCCGGTGGCCTGACCCGGCTCGGCGGCGGTCCAGTCGAGGGAGATATCGAGACCGACACGTCCCGCGAAGGACATTTCCATCAAGGTGGTCAACAGACCACCGTCGCTGCGGTCGTGATAGGCCAGCAGCTTGCCTTCGACATTGAAGCGCTGGATGGCCTCGAAGAAGTGCTTGAGGTCTTCAGGCTTGGCAAGATCCGGCGCTTCGTTGCCGACCTGACCATAGACCTGCGCCAGCGCGGAGCCACCGAGACGGTGAGCGCCATGGCCGAGATCGATCAGGATCAGGTCCGTCTCCACGGCCTCGCCATTCAGCGTGCGACGCAGCTGCGGCGTGAGAGTACGCATGGCATCGGTGACCGGCGCGAAGCCTGTCATCACCAGCGACAGCGGCGCGGTGATCGACTTGTCTTCGCCGTTCTCGTCCTGCCAGGCGGTGCGCATGGACATGGAGTCCTTGCCGACCGGGATGGTCAGGTCCAGCGCCGGGCACAGCTCCATGCCGACGGCGTGGACGGCCTCGTAGAGCGCCTGATTCTCGCCGGTGTGATCGGCAGCGCTCATCCAGTTGGCGGACAGCTTGATGTCAGACAGCTTGGCGATCGGCGCGGCGGCCAGATTGGTGATCACCTCGGCCACGGCCAGACGCGCGGACGCCGCCGGCGAGATCAACGCGACCGGGGTACGCTCGCCCATCGCCATCGCTTCACCGACATGGCTGTCGAGGGAGCTGGTGGTGACGGCGCAATCGGCCACCGGTACCTGCCACGGACCGACCATCTGGTCGCGCGCGACCATGCCGGTGATCGAGCGGTCGCCGATGGTGATCAGGAATTTCTTGGAGGCGACGGTGGGCAGCTGCAGCACACGGGTCATCGCTTCGCGCGGGTCGAGGTTGTCGAGACCCAGCGCCGGCAGTTCCAGCGTCTGGCGCTCGAAGCTGCGTGACATCTTGGGCGGCTTGCCGAACAGCACGTCCATCGGCAGATCGACCGGACGCGTATCGAAGTGACCATCCTTGACGATCAGCTCGTGCTCCTCGAGGGCTTCACCGACCACGGCGTACAGGCAACGCTCACGCTCGCACAGGGCTTCGAAGGTGGCCAGATTCTCCGGCGCCACCGCCAGCACGTAACGTTCCTGGGATTCGTTGCACCAGATTTCCAGCGGGCTCATGCCGGATTCGGCGCTCGGCACGGCGCGCAGGTCGAACAGGCCACCGCGACCGCCATCCTTGACCAGCTCCGGCAGTGCGTTGGACAGACCGCCCGCGCCGACGTCGTGGATGAAGCAGATCGGGTTCTTGTCATCCAGCGCCCAGCAGCGATCGATGACTTCCTGCACGCGACGCTCCATCTCGGCGTTGTCACGCTGCACGGAGGCGAAATCGAGGTCTTCGCTGGAGCTGCCGGAGGCCATGGAAGAGGCAGCACCGCCGCCCAGACCGATCAGCATCGCCGGGCCGCCCATCACGATCAGCTTGGCACCGACCGGAATATCGCCCTTCTCGACGTGCTGACTGCGGATGTTGCCGTAACCGCCGGCGAGCATGATCGGCTTGTGATAGCCGCGACGCTCGATACCGCCGGCACCGAAGGCATCCTGCTCGTAGGTACGGAAGTAGCCGTTGAGGTTGGGTCGGCCGAATTCGTTGTTGAACGCAGCGCCACCGATCGGGCCTTCGAGCATGATGTCGTAGGCGGTCTTGATGCGCTCCGGCTTGCCGTAGTCGTGCTCCCACGGCTGTTCGAAGCCCGGGATACGCAGGTTGGAGACGCTGAAGCCGGTCAGACCCGCTTTCGGCTTGGAGCCGACACCGGTCGCGCCTTCATCACGAATCTCGCCACCGGCACCGGTCGCGGCGCCCGGATAAGGGGCGATGGCGGTCGGGTGGTTGTGGGTCTCGACCTTCATCAGGATGTTGATCGGTTCCTGATGGTAGCGATAGATGTGGCCTTCGCCTGTCGGGAAGTAACGCCCGGCAGTCGGACCTTCCATCACGGCGGCGTTGTCACTGTAGGCGGACAGCACGCCATCCGGATGATGCTGGTAGGTGTTCTTGATCATCTTGAACAGCGAGTGCGACTGCGCTTCGCCGTCGATGGTCCAGTCCGCATTGAAGATCTTGTGGCGGCAATGCTCGGAGTTCGCCTGAGCGAACATCATCAGTTCGATGTCGGCAGGATTGCGGCCCAGAGTCTTGAAGGACTCGACCAGATAATCGATCTCGTCATCGGCCAGCGCCAGCCCCAGGCTACCGTTGGCCTTGGCCAGGGCTTCGCGGCCACCGCCGAGGATGTCGACATGGGCAAGCTTGGCAGGTGCCTGATGCTGGAACAGACGTGCCGCGTCCTGAGTACGGGTCAATACCGTCTCGGTCATGCGGTCGTGCAGTCGGGAGGACAGCGTGGCGAAGAGCTCTTCGCTCAGGGGCGCGTCCAGCTTGATGCGGTAGGCGATGCCACGCTCGAGGCGGCGGACTTGCGGCAGGCCGCAGTTGGCGGCGATATCCGTGGCCTTGGAAGACCAGGGAGACAGCGTGCCGAGGCGGGGGATGACGAGGAAGAGATGTCCTTCCGGAGCGCTCTCGTCACGAGTGGGGCCGTAGTCCAGCAGGCGCTCCAGTGTTGTCCGATCGGAACTGCTCAGTTCACCATCGACCTCGGCCAGATGAAGGTACTCGGCATGAAGAGATTCCACCTCCGGCACCAGCTCGCGTAATGCAGCCAGTAGACGGGTGTGACGGAAGGCGGAAAGGGCAGGCGCGCCTCGCAGTTCGAGCATGGTCAGGGAAAGCCTCTGAAGCAGCGTGAACGGACAACCGCCAAACGGCGGCAGCAAGCGCATATCATACGTGAAAGGCGAGCCTTAACGAAGCCCGCAGGCGACATGCGTTGGATGACAGTGTGTTGAGCTGCCGGTATGGTGGAAGCCCTGCCGTGAATGATGCTGACGCATGCTCAAGACTTCGCCCTCTTCTCTCATTCCGCCCGTGCGACAGCTGCTGCGCCACGCGCGGCGTTTCCTCGTCGCGGCGCTGGCCCTCGCCTTGCTGATACTGCCCGAGCGTACCCTCATCGAGATGCCCACGCGGCTGGACGATGTCCGCGCGCGCGACTTCATTCAGGTCGCCACGCGCAATACCCCCACGACCTTCTATCGTGGCCGTCAGGGGCCTACCGGTTTCGAATACGAGCTGGCACGGGACTTCGCCGATTATCTTGGCGTGAGTCTGTCGATGGATTCCGAGCACAATATCGAGAGCCTGACCCAGAGCGTGCTCAATGATCAGGCCGATCTTGCGGCCGCGACCCTGCCGCTGGATCTCTCCGAACAGGACCTGCGCTTCTCGCGCCCCATCCTCGAATTGCAGGCGATGGTGGTCTATCGGCGCGGCATGCATCCACCCAAGGAATTGAAGGATCTGGTCGGCAAGCGCATCGGCGTCATCAAGGGCGCCGGCACCAGCCTGGTACTGCGCGAAGTCCAGCAGGATATCCCCGAGCTCAGCTGGAAGGAAACCGGCGAGCTTGAGGTGGCGGACCTGCTGCAACGCATCGAGGAAGACAAGCTGGATGCGGCGGTCGTCTATGCCCATCAATTCAAGCTCAATCGCCTGTTCTTCCCCAATGTGGAGAACGGCTTCGACGTGGGCGATCCGCTGACCCTGGCCTGGGCCTTCCCCGCGCATGGCGACATCTCATTGCTGACCGCCGCCAATGATTTTCTCGAGACACGTCGCCAGGATGGCACCCTCGATCAACTGGTCGAGCGCTATTTCGGCCATGATGACTATCTCGAGTATGTCGGCGCACGCACCTTCATCCGCCAGGCACGCGACCGCCTGCCGCGTTATATCGACACCTTCAAGGAAGCCGCGCGCGAAACCGGTATCGACTGGAAACTGCTGGCCGCCACGGGCTATCAAGAATCGCACTGGCAGCCGAAGGCCACCTCTCCCACGGGGGTGCGCGGCCTGATGATGCTGACCAATGTGACGGCGCGCGAAATGAAGATCGCCAACCGTTTGGACCCCGTTCAGAGCATCGATGGTGGCTCACGCTATCTTGTGAGTATAAAGGGACGCTTGCCGGACGAGATCAAGGAACCGGATCGCACCTGGATGACGCTGGCAGCCTACAATGTCGGCCTGGGTCACCTGTTTGACGCCAGACGGATCGTGAAGATGAAGGGCGGCGACCCGAATCGCTGGAAAGATGTCCGCGAAGCCCTGCCCTTGCTGCAGAATCGTGAGTGGTACCAGAAAGTCCGTTATGGTTATGCACGCGGCGGAGAACCTGTCATCTATGTCCGCAATATCCGTCGTTATTATGAAATACTGAATTATGTTTACCGTAGCCAGCAGCAGTTCTATCAGCTGGATGAGCGTCCGATTACCGACGACGAAGGCGACAGCAATCCCTTCGATACAGTGCCTCCGATTCTCTGAGGATGGAGTTCGGACCGTCAGCACTCCGGTGCCTCAAGTGCACGCATCTTCACCACGCATCAAGAGCCTCTAAGGACAGGGAATGACACGCAGACTCGTCTTGATGTCGCTAAGCCTGATCGCGTTCGGCATCGCCTTGCTGGGGCTCTGGCCGTCTGCCGGCAATGAAGCCAATGCGCTGCTGCTGATGATGTTGACCCTGCAAGCCGCCGGCCAGGCTGCCTGGCATTGGCGCAATACCTCCCTCAGTCAGCTGTTCCTCAGCGCCTCATTGATCCTGAATATCCTGCTGATCTGCACCTTCCTGCTACCGGAAAGCTGGGTGGGGGTGGACCACTGGGGAGACCTGCTGATCAATCTGCCGGGCGATTGGCACATCGCCAATATCCGCCCGCCTATCCTGATCCTGTTCGCCTGTTTCGGCCTCACGACCTGCGCCCTGTTGCGCATGCGACTGGGATTCGGCTCTGCCATCCAGCTGACGCAAGTCACGCTGCTGTTGCTGTTTGCCATGATGTCCGACGCCAGTCTTTCCGTCGCCAGCATGGTGCTGGCAGGCCCGGAACGCATCACGCTGACCAGCTTCGTCAGTCTGCTGTTGATCGCTCAATGGATCGATCTACAGCCGGCATTCATGCAGATGTGGCGCCGCAATCTCATACCGCTGATCATTTCCTCCTCGATCACCCTGGTCTGTCTGCTCGCCTGGCAGCAGCAGAGCCAGGACGAGAACAATCGCATCAACCAGTCGACCTACGTACTGGGCGACAAGATCGCCACGGAGCTGTCTCGCGAGATCAACGACCAGCTCAATGCGATGCGGCGCTTCGCCGGTTTCTGGAGCCTGATGGGGCAGACACCGACGCGCGGAGAATGGCAGCGCCTGGCACGCAGCTATTACAAGGATTTCGATTACTTCCAGAACATCGCCTTCATCGATCCGGACAGCGTGGTTTCGCGCGTCTTCCCGGACAAGGGCCGCAATCATGATGTGCTGGGCGTACGCCTGCTGGATGCTCAACCGGACACTCCGCTGCGCAACCCGCTGGAACTCGGCATCGAGGGCCATACCGGCATCATCGACCTGATTCAGGGCGGCAAGGGCATGGTGTCCTACCTGCCGGTGCGCGATCCTCGTGATGGCACCATCCTGGGGGCGATCGCCATGGTGGTGGATCTAGCCCCTCTGCTCGACAGGGCCATGGACACGGCACGCAATGAGGCATTTGCGGTCACCCTGTCAGAGCGCGGCAACATCTATATCCATGTCGGCCCGGAAAGTCGTCTGGCGCCCTGGGGGCATCGCATCCCCATCGAACTGCCCGCCACCGACCTGACACTGGGCCTGCAGCCGACACAGCAATTCCTGGCGGCCACTCGTGGCCGTCTGCCGGAAGTGACGTTGCTGACGGGCATGCTGCTGGCCTACCTGCTCTTCCTCGTGATCTACATGTATCGCCGCGTCTCGCAGGAGCACGGCATCGTCAAGAATGCCAATGATGCACTTCGCGAAGAGATGGTGCGGCGAGAGCGACTGCAGAACGAGATCCAATGGCTGGCGCGTCACGACGAGCTGACCCAGCTGCCCAATCGTCGCTATTTCCTCGAGCAGGTGCAGAGCTTCAGCGGCAAGATGCCTCTGACGGTCATGATTCTGGATATCGACTTCTTCAAGACGATCAACGACAAACTGGGGCACTTGGAGGGAGATCGCTACCTGCAGAAGATTGCCGCCGTCTCACGGGCGCCCGTGGAGTCTGCCGGCGGCATACTGGCGCGCTTCGGTGGCGAGGAGTTCGTGGTGTGCATTCCGGAATGCCCGCGCGCGGTGGGCCGCACTCTGGCGGAAGAGTTGCGGCGTGCCGTGCAGGCTGCAGGACTGCCGCAGCCCGCCACGGACAGCGTCGTCACGGTATCCGTGGGCATGGCATGCGTGGCGCGCGCTCCATTGCGGCTGGATGCACTGCTGCAGGCAGCGGATGAGGCGCTGTATCGCGCCAAGTCCAGTGGTCGCAATCAGGTTCAGGTCGCCGCCTGACGGCTCATGGAGACCAACACGATAGCAACGCGGAGAGATCTGCGCGGGCGGATCTGAGCGGAAGGTTCAGCGCGAAAGGTTCAGCATGAAAGGATCAGCGCGGAAGCTCACCGCGCCGCTCCGCGAAGAAGGACTTGAGCAAGCGCTTGGCCTGAGCGGCCAATAGCCCCCCTTCCACCTCGACGTGATGGTTATGCCAGGGCTGTGCAAACAGATTGGCACGCGATTCCACCATGCCGGTCTTCGGCTCTGCCGCCCCGTAGACGACCCGCTTCACCCGCGCGTGGATCAAGGCACCACTGCACATCATGCAGGGCTCCAGCGTCACATACAGCGTGCAATCGTCGAGACGATAGTTGCCGAGTCGGGCCGCCGCCGCGCGCAAGGCCTGCACCTCGGCATGTGCCGTCGGGTCCGGGGTGCTGACCGGCGCATTGTAGCCAGTGCCGATGATGTCGCCCTGGGGATTGACCACCACCGCGCCGACAGGCACCTCGCCAGCCTCGAATGCCAGCCGCGCCTGATCCAGCGCTCGGTGCATATAGTAATGATCCCCACGTGGCCCACTCCGGGCCTGCGGCGCTATCGCCAACTCGTCACTCACCGTTGTTCTCCGGTATCCTGAGGCCATTGTTTCGCTCACCATGATAACGGCTTGGCGCTCGCGCTTCCTCCTGCATTGCCACCGTGTGCGGTCTGGCACTGCTCCGAGCGCCCGCCCCTCAGTACAAGGATAGATCCATGACCCAAACAGCTACTGCGCCTCTTGAGGCACTGGTCACCCTGCTGGGTCTTGAGACCCTGGAAGAGAACCTGTTCAGAGGGCACAGTCAGGACCTCGGCTTCCCTCAGCTATTTGGTGGACAGGTACTCGGACAAGCGCTGTCCGCAGCGACACGCACGGTACCGGTCGAACGCCAGGTCCACTCTCTGCATGGCTACTTCCTGCGCCCGGGCGATGCCCACAAGCCTGTCATCTATCAGGTTGATGGCGTGCGTGATGGCGGCAGCTTCACGACCCGACGCATCAGTGCCATCCAGAATGGCAAGACCATCTTCTTCTGCAGCGCCTCCTTCCATGGCAAGGAGGCAGGCTTCGAGCATCAGCTCGCCATGCCCGATATCGAGCCCCCTGAGCAGTTGATCGAACAGGGAGCACGCATCGAGCGCTACGAAGGCCATCCCATCGAGTTCCTGCGCCTGAAGGCGCCTAGCTTGGCGAGTGATGATGCCTGCCCACCGCCACGCCAGCGGCTGTGGTTCCGACTGGCAGGCGAGCTGCCGGAAGATGATGCCCTGCATCGCTACCTGCTGACTTACAGCTCCGACTTCAATCTGCTGGCGACAGGCCTCGGCGGACATGGTGTGCAGTTCGGTTCGCCCGAACTGCAAATGGCGAGCCTGGATCACTCGCTATGGTTCCACCGCGATGTACGCGTCAATGACTGGCTGCTCTACGAGATGGATAGCCCATGGGCAGGAGGCGCACGTAGTTTCGCTCGCGGCAGCCTCTACAACCGACACGGTGAACTGGTGGCATCCAGCGCCCAGGAAGGCCTGACACGCCTGCGCAAACGTCCCTGAACGAATCGCCCTGTGCGAATTGTCCTGAGTGAATCGTCTTGAACAACAATGCCCCTCTTGAGAATGTCTCAAGAGGGGCATTGTCATTTTTGGCTGCGTCTATCTACAACCTACAACCTACAACCTACAACCTACAACCTACAACCTACAGCGCTGAGAATAGCGCACTGCGATTCACTATTATCGCGTCAATAGGGGAGTCACTTCAGTGCTGTCCTGACGCGCGTGCAGTTTTCATCCCGGTAGCGCTGCTTGTAGTCATTGCGCTGGGACTGCCAACTTCGCATCTGGCCCGACGACCCGCCGCCGCGACGCCTATCGGTATAATATTCGATCTTGTCCTTGATGAACTGACAGCGCTCTATCTTCCTCTCTCGCTCCCCGGCAGATGCCATTTCTGACGACATCAGCCCCAACAAAAGAGCCATCATTCCTGCCAATAGAAGTCTTGATAACGAATATGAAAAGCCCCTCGACATGCCGCCTCCTTGCGCCTGTTCATGGATAGCTTCAATGAGTGATATTCAATGACAGCGCAGACACCAAGCAGGTGCTGCAACAGTAAAGATATCTCCCGATAAAGATATCTCTCAACAGCGTGGAATGCCTGTCGATCAAGTACACTCAATAGAGAGCCAGCACGCTTTCCCAGTGATACTGATCCATATACAAGGATGCCTCTATCACGATAATGATAGAGGCATCTTTGTATCATATAGCTCATATAGCTCATATAGCTCATATAGCTCATGTGGCTATGTCTTGTGCTGTACGCATTTACCCCAGCACGGCAGTTCTTGCGCCAACGTTTCCTGAGCACAACTTTTTCTGACCACAAAGAGAACCGCCCCTGCAGCATGGCTGCAGGGGCGGTTCGGGATAAGTGCCTGACGATGACCTACTCTCACATGGAGAAACTCCACACTACCATCGGCGCTAAGCGGTTTCACTTCCGAGTTCGGCATGGGATCGGGTGGTTCACGCTCGCTATGGTCGTCAGGCGAAACGGTGGCATCTTGCGATGCCTGAGTCCCGAGGCTTGTGGCCTCGCGACTCGCAATATGAATCATGCTGACCGATATGTCTCGATCCTGTCGCAATCCCGGCGGTTTGCCGAAGCAAACCCCTTGGGTGTTATATGGTCAAGCCTCACGGGCAATTAGTACTGGTTAGCTCAACACATTGCTGTGCTTCCACACCCAGCCTATCAACCTTGTAGTCTTCAAGGGCCCTTCAGGAGGCGCAAGGCCTCAGGGAAGTCTCATCTTGAAGGGGGCTTCCCGCTTAGATGCTTTCAGCGGTTATCCCGTCCGAACGTAGCTACCGGGCAATGCCATTGGCATGACAACCCGAACACCAGAGGTTCGTCCACTCCGGTCCTCTCGTACTAGGAGCAGCTCTTCTCAAACTTCCGACGCCCACGGCAGATAGGGACCGAACTGTCTCACGACGTTCTAAACCCAGCTCGCGTACCACTTTAAATGGCGAACAGCCATACCCTTGGGACCGACTTCAGCCCCAGGATGTGATGAGCCGACATCGAGGTGCCAAACACCGCCGTCGATGTGAACTCTTGGGCGGTATCAGCCTGTTATCCCCGGAGTACCTTTTATCCGTTGAGCGATGGCCCTTCCATACAGAACCACCGGATCACTAGAACCTACTTTCGTACCTGCTCGACGTGTCTGTCTCGCAGTCAAGCACCCTTATGCTCTTGCACTCAATGCACGATTTCCAACCGTGCTGAGGGTACCTTCGTGCTCCTCCGTTACTCTTTAGGAGGAGACCGCCCCAGTCAAACTACCCACCATACACTGTCCTCGATCCGGATAACGGACCTGAGTTAGAACGCCAATGATGTCAGGCTGGTATTTCAAGGTTGGCTCCACCGCATCTGGCGACGCGGTTTCAAAGCCTCCCAGCTATCCTACACAGACAACATCAGCATCCAGTGTAAAGCTATAGTAAAGGTTCACGGGGTCTTTCCGTCTAGCCGCGGGTACACAGCATCTTCACTGCGATTTCAATTTCACTGAGTCTCGGGTGGAGACAGCGTGGCCATCATTACGCCATTCGTGCAGGTCGGAACTTACCCGACAAGGAATTTCGCTACCTTAGGACCGTTATAGTTACGGCCGCCGTTTACCGGGGCTTCGATCAAGAGCTTCGCGTGAGCTAACCCCATCAATTAACCTTCCGGCACCGGGCAGGCGTCACACCCTATACGTCCGCTTGCGCGTTTGCAGAGTGCTGTGTTTTTAATAAACAGTTGCAGCCACCTGGTATCTTCGACCGGTAAGAGCTTACGGAGCAAGTCCTTCACTCGAACCGGTGCACCTTCTCCCGAAGTTACGGTGCCATTTTGCCTAGTTCCTTCACCCGAGTTCTCTCAAGCGCCTTGGTATTCTCTACCTGACCACCTGTGTCGGTTTGGGGTACGGTCGCATGTGATCTGAAGCTTAGAGGCTTTTCCTGGAAGCGTGGCATCGATGACTTCCTGACCGTGGTCAGTTCGTCTCGCATCTCGACCTCAGAGGAACCGGATTTGCCTGATTCCTCGGCCTACATGCTTTCACCAGGACAACCAACGCCTGGCTCACCTAGCCTTCTTCGTCCCCCCATCGCAACCACATCCGGTACGGGAATATTAACCCGTTTCCCATCGACTACGCGTTTCCGCCTCGCCTTAGGGGCCGACTCACTCTGCTCCGATTAACGTAGAACAGAAAACCTTGGTCTTCCGGCGGGGGAGTTTTTCACTCCCCTTATCGTTACTCATGTCAGCATTCGCACTCGTGATACCTCCAGCAGACTTCTCAATCCACCTTCATTGGCTTACACGACGCTCCTCTACCGCTCATCCAGAGGATGAACCCGTAGCTTCGGTACCTGATTTAGCCCCGTTATATCTTCCGCGCAGGCCGACTCGACTAGTGAGCTATTACGCTTTCTTTAAAGGATGGCTGCTTCTAAGCCAACCTCCTAGCTGTCTGAGCCTTCCCACATCGTTTCCCACTTAATCAGGATTTTGGGACCTTAGCTGACGGTCTGGGTTGTTTCCCTTTTCACAACGGACGTTAGCACCCGCTGTGTGTCTCCCACGCTGCACTCACTGGTATTCGGAGTTTGCCTCGGGTTGGTAAGTCGGGATGACCCCCTAGCCGAAACAGTGCTCTACCCCCAGCGGTGATACGTGAGGCGCTACCTAAATAGCTTTCGAGGAGAACCAGCTATCTCCGGGCTTGATTAGCCTTTCACTCCGATCCACAGCTCATCCCAGCATTTTTCAACATACTTGGGTTCGGGCCTCCAATTGATGTTACTCAATCTTCACCCTGGCCATGGATAGATCGCCCGGTTTCGGGTCTATACCCTGCGACTGGTCGCCCAGTTAAGACTCGGTTTCCCTACGCCTCCCCTATACGGTTAAGCTCGCCACAGAATATAAGTCGCTGACCCATTATACAAAAGGTACGCGGTCACACCACGAAGGTGCTCCCACTGCTTGTACGCATACGGTTTCAGGATCTATTTCACTCCCCTCGCCGGGGTTCTTTTCGCCTTTCCCTCACGGTACTGGTTCACTATCGGTCAGCCAGGAGTATTTAGCCTTGGAGGATGGTCCCCCCATGTTCAGTCAAGGTTTCTCGTGCCCCGACCTACTCGATTTCACGTGACTCAGACTTCGACTACGGGACTATCACCCTGTATCGTCAAGCTTCCCAGCTTGTTCGTCTGTCAGTTGTCACGCTTAAGGGCTGGTCCCCGTTCGCTCGCCGCTACTTGGGGAATCTCGGTTGATTTCTTTTCCTCCGGGTACTTAGATGTTTCAGTTCCCCGGGTTTGCCTCTATAGGTTATGTATTGGCCTATAGATACTCACCTGGTGGTGAGTGGGTTTCCCCATTCGGAAATCGTTGGGTCGCAGGGTATTTGCCACCTCGCCAACGCTTATCGCAGGCTATCACGTCCTTCATCGCCTCTGGCTGCCAAGGCATCCACCGTATGCGCTTAATCGCTTGACCATATAACCCCAAGGGGTCTGTCAAGGATTACGAATCTGTCGAACCTCTCCGACATATCGTTTTGATAGACATGCGCTTGGCGCACATATCTATCGTCAGCATGATTCACATTGTTAAAGAGCGGCTGTTCAGAGAACAGTGAGAAGCGCGCTCTGATGAGCACGCTTGCCACTGCCGGCTAAGCCAGCAATAAGATCAGGTAATTCGTTGTGAGCACTTGCCGCGAGCAGTAGACAGTGTCGATAAGGAGGTGATCCAGCCCCAGGTTCCCCTAGGGCTACCTTGTTACGACTTCACCCCAGTCATGAACCACACCGTGGTGATCGCCCTCCCGAAGGTTAGGCTAACCACTTCTGGTGCAGTCCACTCCCATGGTGTGACGGGCGGTGTGTACAAGGCCCGGGAACGTATTCACCGTGGCATTCTGATCCACGATTACTAGCGATTCCGACTTCATGGAGTCGAGTTGCAGACTCCAATCCGGACTGAGGCAAGCTTTATGGGATTGGCTCCACTTCGCAGTATTGCAACCCTTTGTACTTGCCATTGTAGCACGTGTGTAGCCCTACCCGTAAGGGCCATGATGACTTGACGTCGTCCCCACCTTCCTCCGGTTTGTCACCGGCAGTCTCCTTAGAGTTCCCGACATTACTCGCTGGCAAATAAGGATAGGGGTTGCGCTCGTTACGGGACTTAACCCAACATTTCACAACACGAGCTGACGACAGCCATGCAGCACCTGTCTCAGAGTTCCCGAAGGCACCAATCCATCTCTGGAAAGTCCTCTGGATGTCAAGGGTAGGTAAGGTTCTTCGCGTTGCATCGAATTAAACCACATGCTCCACCGCTTGTGCGGGCCCCCGTCAATTCATTTGAGTTTTAACCTTGCGGCCGTACTCCCCAGGCGGTCAACTTATTGCGTTAGCTGCGCCACTAAGTCCTCAAGGGACCCAACGGCTAGTTGACATCGTTTACGGCGTGGACTACCAGGGTATCTAATCCTGTTTGCTACCCACGCTTTCGCACCTCAGTGTCAGTGTCAGTCCAGAAGGCCGCCTTCGCCACTGGTATTCCTCCCGATCTCTACGCATTTCACCGCTACACCGGGAATTCTACCTTCCTCTCCTGCACTCTAGCCAAGCAGTTCCAGATGCCGTTCCCAGGTTGAGCCCGGGGCTTTCACACCTGGCTGACTTAGCCACCTACGCGCGCTTTACGCCCAGTAATTCCGATTAACGCTTGCACCCTCCGTATTACCGCGGCTGCTGGCACGGAGTTAGCCGGTGCTTCTTCTGCGAGTGATGTCTTTCCTCGAGAGTATTAATCCCAAGGCGTTCTTCCTCGCTGAAAGTGCTTTACAACCCGAAGGCCTTCTTCACACACGCGGCATGGCTGGATCAGGCTTTCGCCCATTGTCCAATATTCCCCACTGCTGCCTCCCGTAGGAGTCTGGGCCGTGTCTCAGTCCCAGTGTGGCTGATCATCCTCTCAGACCAGCTACGGATCGTCGCCTTGGTGAGCCATTACCTCACCAACAAGCTAATCCGACATGGGCTCATCCGATAGCGCAAGGTCCGAAGATCCCCTGCTTTCTCCCGTAGGACGTATGCGGTATTAGCCTGAGTTTCCCCAGGTTGTCCCCCACTATCGGGCAGATTCCCATGCATTACTCACCCGTCCGCCGCTCGACGCCTCCTAGCAAGCTAGGATCGTTTCCGCTCGACTTGCATGTGTTAAGCCTGCCGCCAGCGTTCAATCTGAGCCATGATCAAACTCTTCAGTTGAAAGCTTGATAGTCTGTTAAGCAGACCAAACTTGGTTCAGAGTCAAACTTCTCGTGAGAGGCTTGCTCCGATATTTGGTGACCTTGTCACCACTCATCGGCAAGCGCTCACACGAATTACCTGATCAAATTTTTAAAGAGCGTCGCTGTTAAGCGAGGAGGCATATTCTACCCGGAACGCTTGAGAAGTCAAGCACTTGATGATGAGTCCGTCGACTGCCTCTAAGCATCATCAAGCGGTGAGGAGCGTTGCTCGATCACCTGTTCCGTAAGGAGTGCAGCGTATTCTAGCGAATCGCCCGGAATTGTCAATCGATGATTTCGAAGCGGACTTCAAAACATCAAGCAAAACAATCACCTGCAAACCTCTTCCACCGCTGGTAACGCCATGCGTCCCCGGCAGCGGATGCGTACTTTACGCACGAACCGCCGTGAGGGCAAGGGCTTTTTGGCCACAATGTCCAAAACAGTGCAAAACGGGCCTATGCACTTAATCTAGCGCCAACAGGACGACATCTATAATGGGTTCAAGATGGGAGCCCTCTATACAGCCACTTCATTTACCGGCGCTTTCAGTACCACTCCATCAAGCGCACCTCCCCCCCCTCTCAACAAGCTTCTTCAAAAGCTTCCCTGCAAGACATGTGAGCCTCTGCCTGCGCGACGGCATCGGCCAGCTCACTCTCTCGCCCCGCCGCCATCTGGCAGACACTGCCCACGATGATCAGGCAGGGTGTCGGCAATGGATGCTCGGCCAGACGACTCACCATATTGCCGAGCGAGCCGTGAAGCGTCTGCTGCTCGGGAAGGCTGGCATTGGCGACCAGCATCATCGGCCAGTCCGCCGGCAGTCCATGACGCTGTAACTCATCACAGATCACCTCGAGACGATTGAGCCCCATATAGAAGAGAAGCGTTTCATCGCGACGCGCCAGCTGCTGCCATTCAGGTTGCTCGCTCTTGCTGCAGAGCTGAGCGGTCACGAAACGCAGACGCTGTGCATGCGCCCTATCCGTCAATGGCATCCCCAGAGCGGCAGCCGCACCGGAAGCCGCGGTGATGCCCGGCACGATATGACGCGTGATGGCGGCATCATCGAGGGCCGCGAGCTCTTCCCCCATGCGGCCGAAGACACCGGGGTCACCGCCCTTGAGGCGCACGACTCGCATGCCCTCCCCTGCCAGGCGCACCATCAGCGCGCCGATCTCATCCTGCGGCACACTATGATTGCCGCAGGCCTTGCCGACGTAGTAGCGCTCACAGTGAACCGGTAGCTGAGCGAGAATCTCATCGCCGACCAGGCGGTCATAGACCACCGCATCCGCGGCATTCAGCATTCGCCAAGCCTTGAGCGTCATCAGGTCCGGGTCCCCCGGCCCCGCGCCCACCAGCGCGACCTGCCCCGGAAGAAACGCCTCCCAGGCGGGAGAAATCCCGTTGGCATCGCTGCGCGTTGGCGCATGCCGATTCTCGCCACGCCACTCGCGCCGCGACACCAGGCCGTCGGTCAGCCGTGCCATGAGAATCCCGAGAGACTCTGCACTGCTGGATACCGACATCAGGTCACGCCATTTCCAACGAATCAGTCCGCTCATCGGATCGCTCCTCTTCCACAAGACGTTTGAGTTCAGGCAGGCAGGAACCGCAGCGAGTGCCGCAGGCCAGTCGCGCGCCCAGGGCTTCCACGGAACCGTCACCGGACTGGATGGCCTGGCGAATGGTCAGCTCGCCGACCTGATGACAGGCGCAGACCATCGCCCCGACATCCGCCTGCCCGGAGAGACGGCCGGCCAGCAGGCTGCGCCGCTCATGCGCGGAGAGCTGCTCTGATGTGAAGCACTCGCCCAGCCAGGCGATATTGGGTTGGCGATCGAGGTATGCGTCACCCGGCATCACCTTCAGCCACCAGACAAGACGCCCATCACGAAAGCCCGCTGCGCTGATGCCACCCTGGGCGGCGTCCTGTGCCCAGAGCCCCGCCGGGACACCCAGATGGCTTTCGCACCAATGCTGCCAATCCGGCTGGCCCTGACCTGCCAGCTGGTAGCGCACCAATGCCGATTGCGGAATACGCGCCCAGTAGCGTCCATCGAGCTGGGCCACGGCATCCGCCAGATCCTCACGCCCGGCCAGGATGGAGGGGGCGATCAATAAGGTGGCCTGCCACTCGCACGGCAATGACTCGACCTCGACCGCGCCATGCTTGGATTCCGGCTGACCGGAGAAGGGATCGACGAGCCCCGCCAGCAGCGCACCGGCGCGGGCATGACTCGCGAAGTGGTCGCTCCAGTGCATCGGAATGAATACCTCCCCGCGACGCTGACCACTGCTGATGCGGACGCGAGCCCGATAATCTCCACGCAGCCCGCCCTGCTCATCACGCCCCTTGAGCTGCGCGAGACCGCCATCCTGCAAGCCACGAGTCGCCGCATCCTGCGGATGGAGCTCCACGAAAGGCTCGGCCCGGTGATTCATCAGGCGAGCACTGCGCGCGGTGCGCGTCATGGTGTGCCACTGATCACGAATACGCCCGGTATTGAGGCGCAGCGGCGCCGCATCGCTCAGCGCCTGTTGCGGCAATTGCGGTACTACGGGCACCAGGCGGGCGCGCCCATTGGGGGTATTGAAGGTGGCATCCTCGAACAGGCGCGGCGTGCCGATCAGCTCGCCCTTGTCCCCGCGGCGTACCGGCCACTGGATCGGCTTGAGCGCGTCGTAACCCGCGCGATCCAGCTCCGCCAACGGCGCGATGTTGAACAGGCGCTTGACCGAGGAAGTCGCCGATGGCTTGCGACCGGCCTTGAGACGCGGCGCAGAATTGCGAAACCCCGAGAGGCGGGCGTGCTCACGAAAGATCGCGTGGGGCCCCGAGTAGTCGAAAGCCTTATGAAAGCCCATGCGCTTGCCGACCTCCGCCAGCTGCCACCAGTCATGACGCGCCTCGCCCGGCGGAGTGAGCAGGCCACGCTGGCGCGAGATGCAGCGCTCGGAGTTGGTGACGGTGCCATCCTTCTCGCTCCAGCTGCTGGCCGGCAGCACCACATCGGCGTACGCCAGAGTGTCACTGTCGGCCATGCACTCGGAGACGATCACCAGCGGGCAGGCCGCCAGCGCTGCACGCACTCGTGCGCTATCCGGCAGGCTCACCGCCGGGTTGGTCGCCATGATCCACAGCGCCTTGATTTCGCCACGCCCCAGCGCCGCGAACAGCTCGACCGCCTTGTGACCAGGCCCCTCGGGCAGGTTCGGTGCCTGCCAGAACTCGCTGACCAGCGCCCGCGCACCCGGCGTGTCGTAATCCATATGTGCCGCCAGCTGGTTCGCCAGGCCACCGACTTCGCGGCCGCCCATCGCATTGGGCTGCCCGGTGATGGAGAACGGCCCCGCCCCCGGCAGCCCGATCTTGCCGCCTGCCAGATGGCAATTGATGATCGCATTGCCCTTGTCGGTGCCACTGGTCGATTGATTCACGCCCTGGGAGAACAGCGTGACCACGTGCAGCTGGGTGGCAAACCAGTAATAGAAGGTCTCGAGACGCTCCACATCGATATCGCAATCCCGCGCAATCGCGGAAAGCGAGCAATCGTCACGCTTCGCCTGCTTGATTGCCGCATCGAAACCCTGGGTGTGGGCCTCCAGATAGAGGCGATCGGTGCGTCCGCGCTCGGCCATATAGGCCAGCAAGCCATTGAAGAGGCGCGCGTCGCTACCGGGGCGAATGCCCAGATACAGGTCCGCGATCTCGCAGCTGTCGGTCAGGCGCGGGTCGATCACCACGATACGCAGCAAGGGATTGTCGATACGCGCCTGCTTGAGGCGCTGGAACAGCACCGGGTGATTCCAGGCCAGATTGCTGCCGACCAGCACCACCAGCTCGGCACGCTCGAGATCCTCGTAGCTGCAAGGCACGGCGTCTGCCCCGAAGGCACGCTTGTGCGCCACGACCGCCGAGGCCATGCACAGCCGCGAATTGGTATCCAGGTGCGGCGTACCGATGAAGCCCTTGAACAGCTTGTTGGCGAGGTAATAGTCCTCGGTCAACAGCTGCCCCGACAGATAGGCGGCGATGCTGTCACCACCATGGGTGCTGCGCAGCTCACCGAAGCGAGCGGCGATCAGCTCCAGTGCCGTATCCCAGCTCACCTCTCGCAGCACGCCTGCGGCATCGCGTATCTGAGGCTGCGTCAGACGGCCGCTGGATGACAGTGTCTCGGCAAGCGCAGACCCCTTGACGCACAGACGCCCGTAATTGGCCGGATGGTCGTTGTCGCCGCTGACGGCGGTGATCCTGCGCTTGAGCTCACCGCTCTCCTGCGCCCGGGTTTCCAGCTCAAGTGACACGCCACACCCGACACCGCAATACGGGCAGGTCGTCGAGGCGCTACAGGGGGAAGACTCACTTGTGCTCTGGGGCTTGCTGGCCTGCATCGACATCACTCCCTGGTGCAGTAAGCATGAAAAAAGGCGCCTGATGACCCGCCACGTAATGTGCGGTCATCAGGCGCCTTTGCCTGTCGTTGTCAGTCCTGGTCTGCCCTGCAGACTGACAATGGAAACTGATGGTGGATACGATCTCGTCATGCCGATGGGTGCGCAATCTCGTCTTCGAGACGTCGACATGGCGTGCATGATTGAAGAGCCGCCGTTGGCCGGTTCACGAGTCTCGCAACAGTGAAGCTTGCCGAGTCACGAACCCTCAATCAGGTATCACACCAATGACCTGATAGACGCACTTAACAGACCAACCCTGACCAATCATCAGAAATAACAATCACTTGGCCGTCATAAGCTACCGAAGCAGGAGGCGAACAGCGCGAGACGGCCAGCGCCAGTCACCGCTGACGCACCAGCCATGTGCATCAGCGCATGCGACTGCACCAATCCCTGCCTTGATGCCTCCCTGAACCGCGACCGGCTCGACCATGCCAGGACCTCGCCTCGAGTATCTGCAACTGCAAGTGAATGAAAAATAGCGGCTTTCTCTGAAGCGGCACCGAATTCGCCTGAGTATCGGCAGGTTGGGTCAATGACGACCCCGAATCGCAGGTCTCGCAGCGCATCACTCCGATGAGTGACATGCAGCAGCCAACGGTCCGCCAGACCTGCCGCAGTTGTGGGTGACAGCGACATCGTCACCTGACACTGCAACTCGCTATCCAATGCTTAGCCCTCATCTTCCAGGCAAAGGCGCCTGCTTGACGTCGTGATCATCACGGCGGCAAGCAGGCGCTTTTTTTATGCGTCCAGAACGTCAGCGCAAGGAGGCAGAATGCATCCGTCATCTACCACCCGCGAGCCTACGCCAGCACTGGTCATCATCGGCCACGGCATGGCGGCGCAGAAGCTGTTGGAACAGCTGGTCTCGCTGAGCCCTGATCAGCAGCTGCCCTGGCCGGTCACGGTGATCGGCGAGGAGCCCCACCTCCCCTACAACCGCATTCAGCTCTCGCCGCTATTGGCCGGCGAGACACGAACCGAAGGCCTGATCAGCCAGCAGGCCGACTGGTTCTCGCGGCACGGCATTACACGAATCAGCGGCGACCCCGTCAGCCAGATCGATCGCACCGCCCGCTGTGTCGAGACCGCCAGCGGCGACCGAATCCCCTATCAGCGGCTGGTGATCGCGACCGGCTCACGCCCGGCGCTGCCCCTGCCTCTGCCCGCTCACCTGCCAGAGGCGTCGTCCGCCAATGACTGGCCGCCGGGACTGATGGGCTTTCGCGATCTGAAGGATGTCGAGCAGATGCAGGCCGCCTGTCTTGCCGGACGGCAGGAGGGCGCCGGCGCACTGGTCATCGGCGGCGGGCTGCTAGGGCTCGAGGCCGCCGAGGGCCTGCGCAAGGGTGGCCTTGAGGTGACGCTGCTGCAGCGCAGCGAGCGCCTGATGAACCGTCAACTGGATGAGGTCGCGGCCGGACTGCTGGAGCAGGAGCTTCGCGAGCGTGGCCTCGACATCATCACTGGCGCGCACCTCGAAGAGTGGCTCGAGTCCCCGGCGGGCCGCATCAGCGGCGTGCGCCTCAAGGATGGCCGCGAACTTCACGCCGGACTGACCATCGCCGCCACCGGCATTCGCCCCGAAATCGAGCTTGCGCGTGCTTCAGGGCTGGCCTGTCAGCGCGCCATCCAGGTCGATGGCCATCTGCTCACGAGCGATCCGCACATTCACGCGCTGGGCGAATGCTGTGAGGTGGCTGGCGAGACCTTCGGCCTGATCGAGCCCATCTGGGCACAGATCGAAGTGCTCGCCCGCCAGCTTCTCGCGCAACCGACTCCGCCCTATCGCAATGCGCCACTGGCGACGCGCCTAAAGGTCAGCGGCATCGACCTTTACAGCTGCGGCGAGCTTGCCCCCCAGCCGAATGACGAGGTGCTGGTCTATCAGGACCACGCCCTGGGCGACTACCGCCGACTGCTGCTGCGCGAGGAGCGCCTGGTCGGCGTGGTGCTCTACGGCGACGTCAGTGCCGGCAACGCCCTGTTCGAAGCGCTCAAGGCCGGCACGCCACTGGCCCGGATTCGCGAAGACCTTCTGCTGATGCCGGCAGAAGCCCTGGCAGGACTGACCCAGGACGGCCCGCCGACGGCGCCCGATGACCCCAGCGGCAAGCCGGGCACTCAAGACATGACAGACCAGCATCGTGATCGCGACACCACAGACAAGACCGACAACACCCCTGACACCTTCGAGGAGGCCGCATGAAACACCTGATCATCATCGGCAATGGCATGGTTGGCCATCACTGCGTCGAGCAGCTGATCGCACTGGGTGCCACCGCGCACTACCAGATTCATGTCTTCGGCGAAGAACGCCACATCGCCTACGACCGCGTGCATCTCTCGGAGTATTTCACCGGGCGTGATGCCGAATCTCTCGCGCTCGGCACCGCCGACGACTACCGCAAGGCGGGCGTCACCCTGCACCTCGACGAGTGTGTCACCGCCATCGACCGCGATGGCGGCCATGTCATCACCACGCGCGGGCGCTACCCCTACGACAGCCTGGTGCTGGCGACCGGCTCGACCCCCTTCGTGCCGCCCATCCAGGGCCTCGGTGAGCCGGGAAGCGAGGCCGCCGCCAGCAATCGTCTGGTCTACCGCACCCTGGAGGATCTTGATCAGATTCGCGCTGCCGCCGATGGCAAGACACATGGCGTGGTGGTCGGCGGTGGCCTGCTGGGGCTGGAAGCCGCCAATGCCCTCAAGTCACTCGGCCTGGAAGCGCATGTCGTCGAATTCGCGCCACGCCTGATGCCGGTGCAGCTGGATGAGGATGGCGGCCTTGCGCTCAAGCAACACATCACTGCGCTGGGCGTGGGGGTGCACCTCAATCGCGCCACCACCGACATCGTGCCCGGCGAGCACCACCAGTGGCGGATGAACTTCTCCGATGGCGAGCATCTGGAGACCGACCTGATCGTGTTCTCTGCCGGCATCCGCCCTCAGGACGCGCTGGCACGCAGCGCCAGCCTCGAGATCGGCGAGCGCGGCGGCATCATCATCGATGACGAATGCCGCACCTCAGACCCGGAAATCTTCGCCATCGGCGAGTGCGCCCTGTGGCAATCGCGCATCTTCGGTCTGGTCGCGCCGGGCTATCAGATGGCCCGCGGCGTGGCGTCCCTGCTGGCCGCCAGCGCTGGCGATGCCGCAAGCGCCTCTCAGGAGAGCTTCCGCTTCCAGGGCGCCGACATGTCCACCAAGCTCAAGCTGCTGGGCGTGGATGTCGGCTCCATCGGTGACGCACACGGCAAAACCGAGGGCGCGATCAGCTATCGCTACTGTGACGAGGCCGACGGCGTCTATCGCCGCCTGATCGTCTCGCGGGACCGCAAGCAGGTGCTGGGCGCGGTACTGATCGGCGACAACTCGCGCTACGACACCCTGCTGCAGTACGTCACCAACGGCATCACGGCACCCAAGGACCCGGCGGCACTCATCCTGCCGGATGCCAGTGGCGAAGCCATCACGCTGGGCGCGGATGCCCTGCCCGACAGCGCCACGCTGTGCTCCTGCCACAACGTCTCCAAGGGCGATGTCTGCAGCGCCATCGATGCCGGCAACAGTGATCTGGGCGCCATCAAGGCCTGCACCAAGGCCAGCACCGGCTGCGGAGGCTGTGCGGCGCTGCTCAAGAAGGTAGTGGATGCCGAGCTGGAAAGTCGTGGCGTCGAGGTCGACCGCTCACTGTGCGAGCACTTCGCGCACACGCGTCAGGAGCTCTACTCGCTGGTGCGCGTCGAAGGCATCGAGACCTTCGCCGAGCTGATGGCCAGCCACGGCCGCCATCCGGATGCCCTGGGCTGTGAGATCTGCAAGCCGGCGGTGGGCTCGATTCTGGCCTCGTGCTGGAACGCGCCGATCACCGAGTCCTCGCACATTCCGCTGCAGGACACCAATGACACCTTCATGGCCAACATGCAGAAGAACGGTACCTATTCCGTGGTGCCGCGCATCCCCGGCGGCGAAATCACGCCGGACAAGCTGATCGCCATCGGTGAGATCGGCAAGCGCTACAACCTCTATACCAAGATCACCGGCGGCCAGCGCATCGACCTCTTCGGTGCCCAGCTACATGAACTGCCGGACATCTGGAGCGAGCTGATCGCCGCCGGCTTCGAGACCGGTCACGCCTATGGCAAGTCCACCCGCACGGTGAAATCCTGCATCGGCAGCACCTGGTGTCGCTATGGCGTGCAGGACAGCATGGCGATGGCGCTGACGCTGGAAGACCGTTACAAGGGCCTGCGTTCCCCGCACAAGCTCAAGTTCGCCGTCTCCGGCTGCACCCGTGAATGCGCCGAGGCCCAGAGCAAGGATGTCGGCGTGATCGCCACCGAGAACGGCTGGAACCTCTACGTCTGCGGCAACGGCGGCATGCGCCCGCGTCATGCCGAGCTGTTCGCGACCGACCTGGATGACGAGAGCCTGATCCGCACCATCGACCGCTTCCTGATGTTCTACATCCGCACCGCCGACCGCCTGCAGCGCACCTCCGTCTGGCGCGAGGGCCTCGAAGGCGGCCTCGACTATCTGAAAGAGGTGATTCTCGAGGACAGTCTGGGGCTCGGCGAGACCCTCGAAGAGCAGATGCAGCAGGTGGTGGACCGCTATGAATGCGAATGGGCCAATGCGCTCAAGAGCCCCGAGAAACTCAAGCGCTTCCGCAGCTACGTGAATGACCAGCGCCCGGACCCTGACGTGGTCAATATCGTCGAGCGCGACCAGATTCGCCCCGCCAGCCGCGATGAACTGGCCAGTGGCAATCTGATCATCAGCGACGGTGGCGCCCGCGAAGCAGTGGCAGAACATCAACCTCAGTCAACGACCCACCTGGCCACGGAGGTACGCTCATGACATCGCCTGCACTCGCCACGACATCTACCGATCCGCTCTCCAGCCCGTCCTTTACAACACAGGACACCTCTGCCGCGGCACAGACGCCGCTACGCTGGGTGACACTCTGCCAGCGCGAGGACCTGGTGCCGGGCTCCGGCGTGGCCGCCTGGCTTGAGGCGGACGGCCAGGCCCGCCAGATCGCCCTGTTCACGCTGCCGGCCACAGCCGACAGCGATGACCTCACGCTGTTCGCCATCGACCATCATGATCCGGTGTCAGGCGCCAACGTGATTGCCCGCGGCCTGCTGGGTGATCACGCCGGAGAGCCGCTGGTGATCTCGCCACTCTACAAGCAGCGCTATCGACTCAGTGATGGCCAATGCCTGGACGACGACACACTCGCATTGACGGTGTGGCCTGTGCGTCTGGCAGGCGGCGAGGTACAGGTACAGTGCCAGCGGGCAGACGATGCCTGCTAGCCACACCCGCTATCCACACCCGCTATCCACACCCGCAAGCCACATAAGTTATTGATGACGTACGGATATGCTCGAAAAACGGCACGCATTTGGTGCACAACCATGCTGCAACGCACCATGAATCGCCCAGCAGCGCGCACGCCGCGAGCCATCTGACCGCCACTTGGCAGCCCACAAACAGGCACCAATACCTCAAGCCATTGTTTTTATTGGGAATACCAAAAAGCTGGCATCGAGCATGCAATCTATACAGCGAGATGGCAAATGGCGGCTATCTCGCATGGCGTGCTCATTGCTGAGTCGAGGATCCGGGACCGGCGTATCCCCCTCGATATACAATGGCATTTAAGTCCACCCTATTTGGGGTGGACTTTTTTTATGCCTGAAGTCATCGGCAAGTCATTGATGTCTTTGCTTCAGAGCACGATGGGCCGCTCACTCCTTCTTGTTGATCTCCCTTCGTGCTTCTCGCTTTTCCTTCTCGCCGCCTCGCCACTCATTTATCTTCCCGCTGCTGACGACGCGCGATCCAGCGCTGACATTCCCCGATGATGCCGCTGCGGAAGCTGAGCACGCAGACCACGAAGATGGCGCCAAGAATCACTCTGACCCAATCCCCCAGCGCGGATTGCGCCAACTGGTGCTGCAGCCCGATGACCAGCCCGGAGCCCACCAGTGGCCCGAGCAGCGTGCCGACGCCGCCCAGCAACGTCATCAGAATCACCTCCCCCGACATGTGCCAGCTGGCATCACCCAGCGAGGCGAGCTGGAACACCAGCGTCTTGGTCGCTCCCGCCAGGCCTGCCAGCCCCGCCGACAGCACGAAGGCCACCAGCTTGTAGGCATCGGTGTGATAGCCCAGCGAGATGGCGCGCGGTTCATTCTCGCGGATGGCCTTCAGCACCTGACCAAAGGGGGAATGCACCACGCGCCGGATCAGGGCAAAGGCCGCCACGAAGATCGCGAACACGAAGTAATAGAGGGTGTGGTTGTTCGCCAGATCGAACACGCCGAACAGCTCACCGCGCGGCACGCCATGCAGGCCATCTTCCCCGTGGGTGAACGGCGCCTGGATGAAGAAGAAGAACATCATCTGGGCCAGGGCCAGCGTGATCATCGCGAAGTAGATGCCCTGCCGCCGGATGGCCAGCGCCCCGAACAGCGTCCCCAGCACTACCGCGCCGAGCGTACCGGCCACGATGCCCAGCGCCGGACTCAGGCCCGGGTATTCCGCGAGCAAGAAGCCGGTGATATAGGCGCCCGTGGCCAGGAAGGCGGCATGCCCGAAGGACAGCAGCCCCACGAAGCCGAGCAGCAGATTGAAGGCGCTGGCGAACAGCGCAAAGCACAGAATCTTCATCAGAAAGACGGGATAGGCGACCCAGGGTGCCAACAACCCGAGCAGGAACAGCACGAGATACAGCATGCTCAGCGGGGTGATTCTGCGCGGCGCGCTGCCTGCACGCGCGGCCTGGTGATCCTGTTGCAGTACGGCCATGTCAGGCCTCCTTTCCGAACAGCCCGGCAGGGCGAAGCATCAATACCATCACCATCACCACGAAGATCACGGTATTGGCGGCCTCGGGATAGAACACCTTGGTCAGCCCCTCGATCAGCCCCATCGCGAGCCCGGTGAGGATGGCGCCGAGAATCGAGCCCATCCCGCCGATGACCACCACCGCGAACACCACGATCAGCAGACTCGAGCCCATGGTCGGCGAGACGGGATACAGGGGCGCGGCCAGCACGCCGGCGAAGGCGGCAAGCGCCACGCCGAGTCCGTAGGTCAGCGACACCATCAAGGGCACATTGATGCCGAAGGCCTGTACCAGCTCCGGGTTCTCGGTTCCCGCGCGCAGATAGGCACCGAGGCGCGTGCGCTCGATCAGGAACCAGACTCCGAAGCAGACCACCAACGCCGCCACCAGCACCCAGGCGCGGTAGGTGGGCAGGAACATGAAGCTCAGCTTGAAGCCGCCACTCAACGCCTCGGGGATCGGATAGCTCGACCCCGAGACACCGAACAGATTCACCAGCGTGCCCTCGAAGATCAGCGCCAGCCCGAAGGTCAGTAACAGACCATAGAGGTGATCAAGATGCTGGATGCGCCGCAGCAGCAGACGCTCGACCACGATGCCCAGGGCCCCTACCACCAGCGGCACCACGATCAGCGCCGTCCAGTAGTTGAGCCCCAGATATTGCGCTCCCAGCAGCGCCGCGAAGGCGCCCAGCATGTACTGGGCACCATGCGCGAAGTTGATGATGCGCAACAGACCGAAGATCACCGCCAGCCCAAGGCTCAGCAATGCATAGAAGGCACCGTTGATCAGCCCCAGCATCAGCTGGCCGAACAGCACCATCAGGGGTATTCCAAAAATCATGGTCATCCGCACATTCCTTTTCAGCGCCCATTCGCGTCAGCCGCTCGGCGCTGCCGATCATCCGACCGGCAGCGCCATGTCATACGCCTCAGCGACTCGACTGACGTTCGGCTTCAGCCCTTGACCAGCTCGCACTGGCTGTCCGCCAGCGGTCGGTAGGCTTCAGCGCCGGGAATGGTGCGGATCACGTCATAGACATCCCACTCGCCTTGGGATTCGGAGGGCGCCTTGACCTTGACCAGATACATGTCGTGCACCATGCGCCCATCGGCACGGATGGTGCCGTTGTTGGCGAACATGTCGTTGACCGGCGTCTCACCCATTCTGGCGCGCACGATGGCGGTGTCATCGCTGCCGGTGGCCGCGACCGCATTCAGGTAATGCAGGGTGCTGGAGTAGATGCCGGCCTGCACCATGGTCGGCATGCGCTCATTGCGCTCGTGATAGCGCTGGGACCAGGCGCGTGTCTCGTCATTGAGGTCCCAGTACCAGCCGGTGGTGAGCTGCAACCCCTGCGCCACCTCAAGCCCCAGGGCATGCACGTCATTGAGGAAGATCAACAGCCCCGCCAGCGACTGCCCGGCCTGCACCACGCCGAACTGGCTCGCCGTGGTCAGCGCGTTGACGGTGTCCGACCCGGCATTGGCCAGCCCGACGATCTTGGCCCCGGAACCCTGCGCCTGCAGGATGTAGGAGGAGAAATCACTGGTCGGGAATGGATGACGTACCTTGCCGACGATGGTACCGCCATTCTCGTTCACCACTTTTTCCACATCGCCTTCCAGGGCATGACCGAAGGCGTAGTCCGCGGTCAGCAGGAACCAGCTGTCGCCGCCTTCATCGACGATCGCCTTGGCCGTGCCGTGCGCCAGCGGATAGGTGTCATACACCCAGTGGACATGATTGGGCGTGCAATGCTCATTGGTGATGCTGGAAGCCGCCGAGCCGGAGACGATACCCAGCGTGTCCTGTTCGGCGAGAATCCGCGTCACCGCGATGCTCACCGATGAGGCCACCAGCCCGGCGACCATGTCGACATTCTGCTGATCGATCCAGCCGCGCACCGTATTGGCACCGACATCGGCACTGTTGCGGTCATCGGCACTCAATACCTCGATCGGCATGCCGTTGACGCTGCCGCCGAAGTCCTCGACGGCCATCTTGAGCGCATCGAGGCCGCCCGGGCCTGCCAGGTCACGATAGATGCCCGACATGTCGGCCAGATAGCCGATCTTGATCACGCCATCGCTGATATCGGCCTGCGCGATTCCCGCCGACAGCAGTGACCCCATCATGAGCGCGGACAGCGGCAACAGGCGCCGGCGAGTGGCCGCCGTGATGCAGCGTGACAACGGTGACGCGGCAGGGGTGGCGTTGGATGAAACGGTGGCGTTGGATGAAACGGTGGCGTTGGATGTAGCAGTGGCGTTGGATGAAGCGGTGGCGTGCATGACATCTCCAGACCGGATTACCCGGCAATATTGTGATTGTTGTGGCGAGACGTACGGACTTCAGATTGGCGAGTGCAAGGCTGTGCATGGCGGCCAGCCCTGTGCAGCTCAGCCCGAGCGGGAGCTCAGACCCCCAGTACCTTGTGCAGATATTCGTGGCGGGCCGGCAATTCGGCCGCGCTGATCTCTTCCAGAATGGTGCCGTGCTCCATCAGGTAATGACGGTCGGCCAGCGGTGCGGCAAAGCGGAAGTTCTGCTCCACCAGCACGATGGTCATGCCGCGCGCCTTCAGCATCATCAGCACTTCGGCCAGCTTCTGGTTGATGACCGGCGCCAGACCCTCGGTGATCTCATCCAGCAGCAACAGGTCCGCCCCGGTGCGCAGGATGCGCGCCAACGCCAGCATCTGCTGCTCGCCACCGGAGAGGCGCGTGCCCTGACTGGTGCGCCGCTCATGCAGATTGGGGAACAGCGCATAGAGCTCGTCCAGCGACATGCCCTGGCCCTGGCCCTGGCCCTGGCTCCGGCCCTGGTCATGTCCTGTGCTCCTGACCAGCGGTGGCAGCAGCAGATTTTCCTCGACGCTCAGGCTGGCGAAGATGCCACGCTCCTCGGGGCAGAAGCCGACACCGAGATGGGCGATGCGATGCGGCGCCAACCCCATGCTGTCCTGCCCCTTGATGAGGATCTCGCCGCTGCGCCGGCCGACCATGTTCATGATCGCGCGCAGCGTGCTGCTGCGTCCGGCCCCGTTGCGACCCAGCAAGGTCACCAGCTCGCCGCGCCGCACCGTCATGTTGACGCCATGCAGCACATGGGACTCGCCATACCAGGCGTTCAGCTCGCGCAGGCAGAGCTGCTCTTCCCCCAGCGGCGAGTCGGCCGCCGAGGCTTGCCTGTCCGTCGCCTGCTCCATAACCACCGTCATGAAACCTCCTTGTGCTCATCCGCCGTGGACTCGGGCGCTTCACTGCCCAGATACGCCTCGCGAACCTCGGGATTGGCCGACACACTGGCGTAGTCGCCTTCCGCCAGCACCCGCCCGCGCGCCAGCACGCTGATGCGATCGCACAGACGGCTGACCACGCTCAGATTGTGCTCGACCATCAGCACCGTACGGCCCCGCGCCGCGACACGAATCAGCTCGACCACGCGGTCCACATCCTCGGCGCCCATGCCCTGGGTCGGCTCGTCCAGCAGCATCAGCGTGGGCTCAAGCGCCAGCGTGGTCGCCAGCTCCAGCGCGCGCTTGCGGCCATAGGGCAGACTGGCGGTCACACGGTGGGCATCATCGCGCAGCCCTACCTGCTCCAGCAGATGCAGCGCCTGCTCGTTCAGGCTGTCGAGGCTGCGTTCCGGCTTCCAGAAATGAAACGAGGTGCCCTGGGGGCGTTGCAGGGCGACCCGCACGTTCTCGAGCACCGTCATCTGGGAAAACACTGCCGATATCTGGAAGGAGCGCACCAACCCCAGGCGCGCAATCTCATGCGACTTCATGCGAGTGATGGATTTGCCGCGATAGAGAATCTCGCCGCGGGTAGCCGGCAGAAAGCGCGTCAGCAGATTGAAGACTGTCGTCTTGCCGGCGCCATTGGGGCCGATGAGGGCATGGATATGCCCTTCCTGCACCTGGAGATTGACGTCATCGACGGCCGTGAAACCCCGAAAGTCCTTGCTCAAGCCACGCGTCTCGAGAATCGGGGCTGTCGCTGATGCGCCCCCGCTGGCACGCGGCCCCTGAATGGGCGGTGATGGCATGTCAGTACTCCGTCCTGACCGGCAAGCCGGTGGTCTGTGTCTTCCAAGAGACATGAGGGCTGTTCGTCAGCGCGGATGCCCGCAACATCGCGGCTCGTCATCGGCACGCAGCATCAACAGGCACTATCCACAGGCCCTTGATATGCGGCATCGTTGCGATCAGCGCAACTGACGTTAACGTAAACTAGAATAGCGAGAGGCGCGCTGCCAGCAGCAAGCGCGCTCACTCGACCAATAGCCGATATATCAGCGACTTCTTTACAACGCAGCCCTCCCGAGACATCTCGAGGCCGGCAGATTCCCCCACCAGCCCGAGCCGAACCGTCGAGATGAGCGCTATTTCCGCCATAAAAAAAGACGCCTGTCCGTCGCGGAATACCGCGCCGAAGAGGCGTCAACGAGGGTTGCCGAGATCATGACCTCTGGCCGGAGATCATGTACCTGACAAGAGACAACGGGTTTGGCCGGAGGCGGCTGGCCTCCGGCGGAAAGTCATGGCAGTTCGACTCAGATTCACATCACACAGGTTCATATCGCACAGGTTCTATTCAGTCAGAGCCGGTGAACCTGTCAGTGGCCACTAGGCGCATCAGCATTCGATGGCGTTGACCGCGAGACCGCCCTTGGAGGTCTCCTTGTACTTGTCCTGCATGTCGCGGCCGGTGTCACGCATGGTGCGGATCGCCTTGTCCAGCGAGACGAAGTGATCGCCATCGCCACACATCGCCATCTGGGCGGCATTGATCGCCTTGACCGAGGCAATCGCATTGCGCTCGATGCAGGGAATCTGCACCAGGCCGCCGATCGGGTCACAGGTCAGTCCCAGGTTGTGTTCGAGACCGATTTCCGCCGCGTTCTCGACCTGCTCCGGCGTCGCGCCCATCAGCTCGGCAAGCCCGGCGGCCGCCATGGCGCAGGCGGAACCCACCTCGCCCTGACAGCCGACTTCCGCGCCGGAGATGGAGGCGTTCTTCTTGCACAGGATGCCCACCGAGGCTGCCGTGAGCAGGAAATCGACCACGTCTTCCTCGCGAGCATCTTCCTGGAATTTCATGTAATAGCTGAGCACCGCCGGAATGATGCCGGCCGCGCCATTGGTCGGCGCCGTCACCATGCGACCACCGGCCGCGTTCTCTTCATTGACCGCCAGCGCGAACAGGTTGACCCAGTCCATCGCCGAGAAGGTCGAGGTGATGATCGACTTGCTGGATTCCACATCCAGCAGACGCGCATGCAGACGCTTGGCACGGCGCTTGACGTTGAGACCGCCGGGCAGCACGCCTTCGTGCGTCAGGCCGTTGTCGATGCACTCGTTCATCACTTCCCAGATGCGCCATAGCCCACGCCGCACCTGGGTCTCACTGCGCAGCGCACATTCGTTGGCCATCATCAGCTCGCTGATGCGCATCTTGTGCATGCGACACAGCGCCAGCAACTCATTGGCGGTGTTGAATTCGTACGGCAGACGCAGGCTTTCGTCTTCCAGCAGCGGGTCACGCGCGGCCTCGACTTCGTCGACCACGAAACCGCCGCCCACCGAGTAATAGACATTGCGATACAGCTCATCGCGATGGCCGTAGGCGATCAGACGCATGGCATTGGGGTGATACGGCAGCGGCGCATCGTGCCACTGCATGTCACGCACCCATACGAAGGGCACCGCGATGCGGTTGTCGAGCAGCAGTGTCTGGGATTCCAGCAGCTCTTCGATGCAGGGGTCGATGATCGCAGGGTCGATCGTTTCCGGCAGCTCGCCCATCAGGCCGAGGATGGTCGCCTTGTCGGTACCGTGGCCCACGCCGGTGGCAGACAGCGAACCATGCAATTGCACCTCGATGCGCGCCACGCGCTCCAGCTGGTCACGCGAGCGCAGGGTCTCGACGAACTGCGCGGCAGCACGCATCGGGCCGACGGTGTGCGAGCTGGAGGGGCCGACACCGACCTGGAAGAGATCAAATACACTGATGGACATGACAACACCTCATCTCGGAAACTCGCCGCGCCTGAGCGCCTGCCAGTGGATGAGGCAATGATGATGGATGGGGGCGGGACGCGACAAACCATAAATATTGGTCGTGGGTTTAGCCTGACTAAACCCTATGCATCAAAAACGGCGTAAACTATGCTCTTCGCGCCACCTTGTGCCCTGATGCCTTTAGCTATCACCACCATCTGTATCTGGCCATCGCGGCTTCTCCCTCACTATCTGCCTCCAGCGCTTGCATGAGACCCGCCCATGACGTCTTCCCTCGACAACACGCCTGGTACTGGCCCCGTCGTGCCGCCGACGGCGACCGGCACGCCCGCCACCACACCGAGCCTGCGCCACCTGAATGGTCAGACCCATGCCTGGCTGCAGGTCTTCGCCTGCGCCGCGCGTCACGGCTCCTTCACGCGTGCGGCGGAAGAACTGCACGTCACCACCGGCGCGGTGAGTCAGCAGATCAAGCAGCTGGAGGAGCGGCTGGGCTTCAAGCTGTTTCTGCGTCGTTCACGCGGACTCGAGCTGACAGGAGAAGGCGCGCGACTGGCGCGCGTGGTGGAGCAGTCCTATAGCGCGGTGGGACTGGAGGTCAAACGGCTGCGCAGCGGCTTGATGAGCGGTGTGCTCAGGTTGCGTTCGGTGCCGTCATTTCTCTCCAAATGGCTGGCGCCACGGCTGCCGCGCCTGCAGGCACGCTTTCCGGATATCGAGCTGCACGTGCGCGCAGAGGACAGTGACTCTCCGCTGCGCGAGGGTGATTTCGAGCTGGCGGTCGACCTCAACGACGGCCACTACCCGGGCATGCAGGTCACCGACCTGATGGAAGAGGAGATCTTCCCCGTCTGCCATCCCGGCCTGATGCGCGGCCGCCCGCCGCTGCGCAGCGCAGAGGACCTCGCCTGGTATCCGCTGCTGCACGACATCACCGCCTGGCGCGGCAGTCACGACCACGCCGAGTGGGAATTCTATCTGGCCAGCATCGGCGCGCCCGAGATCAACGTTCAGCGTGGCTATACCTTCAACCGCAACCACCTGTCGATGGAGGCTGCCATCGCCGGCATGGGAGTCGCGATGGCAAGGCGCACGCTGATCACCGACGAGCTGTCGCGCGGCACGCTGATCGCGCCCTTCGCGCAGCGGGTACTGACCGGCAAGCGCTATGTCATCGTCCATCCCCACGGCACCCTCGATGATGGCCGCATCCAGGCTGTGCATGACTGGATCGTCGAGGAAGCCGAGCGTGATCGGTTACGTCAGAGCTGACGAACATTTCCGCTCGGCGCAACATCGATGCTGAAATGGAATCTCACAGTTTTCTTACCAGAATATTAACTGAGCACCTTTGCATCGTTATAATGAGCAGGCAAACAACACCCTCACCCTGACAGGCAGTCCATGGACTGTCCGGAGAGTCCCTTGTCTCGCCTGACTTCGCATACCCAGCACCATAACGCTGTCCCGCTCCCCATCAGCGCCGAACAGCCGCTGTATGGGCGCAAGCCCACTTCGCTCTTCATGCAAGCCTGCCTGCGCCTGGCCATCTATGCGCCGCTGGTGGCCGCGATGATGTCGCTGGTCATGCATGATGCCCACCACTTCGGTGATGTCGGCTTCAGCGAAGCCAGCTGGACAGAACACATGCAGAGCACTCTGCTGGCGTTGAGCGCAGCCACCATGTGGCTGGTGCATTCACGCCTGCCGGACCTGCGCACCATCAGCCTGCTGCTGTTCGGCCTGTTCGCGGCGTCCCTGATCCGTGAGCAGGACGCCCTGCTCGACGGCATGATCGGCGATGGCAGCTGGCAGTTCCTGGTCAGCGTGGTCGCGATCCCGGTCATCATCGGCGTATGGCGCAACCGCAGCCGCTTCATTGCCGAGTTCGAGCACTTCGGACGCAGCTTCGCGTTCGGCCTGTTCGGCGCAGGCTTCCTGGCGACCTACGTCTTCTCACGCCTCTACGGCCGCTCGGAATTCTGGGAAACCCTGATGGGGGACTCCTACCTGCGTTCGGTCAAGAATGCCGCCGAGGAAGTCACCGAACTGTTCGGCTACACCCTGATGGCCATCGCCGTGATCGAGATCGTGCTGCTGGCGATCCGCATGGGCCGCCAGCGCCGCGCCCTGCTGCGTGAGCTCAACGCCAACGACTGAGCCCGGCAGCAAAACCCTCTTGCCGAGCTGCGAGCATGACCTGTCGCATGGCCGTCACTTCGCCCTGCCCCATGAAACAACGCAAAGTGACGTGACAAGACATGAAGCACAGCATGAAGCGCAAGAGACAGACAGACCCGTGACTCTCCCAAAAGCCGCTGCTCACCTGAGCCGCGGCTTTTTTTCGTTTCTACTCTCAACAGGCTCTGCTCAACAGTCTTCTCTCGACAGGCTGCGCTAGACAGGCGTCTCTCGATAGCCATTGCGCGAGGCACTGACGGAAAACGGCTGGACATCAAATGAGAATGATTATATTTTACTAAGCAGTGGATACAATTCAACTATCGCCACTGCCACAGGAAGGCACCGACAGGATCTTGACCGTGTCATGCCCTCATTCTCAAGGAGCCTCACATGCGCTGGTTCAGTAGCTACCGCTTGCACGGTCATAGTCTTGCCCCTCGTCTCCCGCAGCACAGCCTCATCATCAGCATGCGCTGGCCCAGTCGCTGGCGATTGACGCCCGGCGCCACCGTCGTGGTGGAGCACCCCAGGCTGGGCCAGCTGGTCAAGCGCCTGCATCGTATCGATGACAACGGCCGCCTGTGGCTACGCGGCGAGCACCCCGACGGCTTGAGCAGCGAGCAGATGGGGCCGGTCTCCCGTCAGTGCATCAAGGGCCGTGTCGTCTTCAGCGTGGCGGCAACGCCTTCGTCTCACCAGTTGCGCCACGGCGCCTGATAGCCCCCAGGGCACATCACGCAGCTCTGGAACGACGCAGTTCGAAGGTGGCAAGGTCCGTAAAGACAAGCCTGAAGGCGGCACAGCCCGTAGAGAAAGACCCGTAACGTAAAGCCCACAAACGACAACGCCCGCCCCCATTCGCATGGGGGCGGGCGTTATCTTGTCAACGGGGCCAGCAGTCGAGGCGCGGCCCCGAGCGCTTCAGATCACTCTTCCATGAAGGAACGCAGTGACTCGGAGCGTGACGGGTGACGCAGCTTGCGCAGCGCCTTCGCTTCGATCTGACGGATACGCTCACGGGTGACATCGAACTGCTTGCCGACTTCCTCGAGGGTATGGTCGGTGTTCATGTCGATACCGAAACGCATGCGCAGCACCTTGGCTTCACGTGCGGTCAGGCCGGACAGGATGCCACGGGTCGCTTCGATCAGACCTTCGCCGGTGGCGGAGTCGATCGGCGAGACCATGGTGCCGTCCTCGATGAAGTCACCCAGGTGCGAATCATCATCGTCACCGATCGGCGTCTCCATGGAGATGGGCTCCTTGGCGATCTTGAGCACGCGACGCACCTTGTCTTCCGGCATCTCGAGGCGTTCGCCCAGCTCTTCCGGCGTCGGCTCGCGACCCATTTCCTGCAGCATCTGACGCGAGACACGGTTCAGCTTGTTGATGGTCTCGATCATGTGCACCGGAATACGGATGGTGCGCGCCTGATCCGCGATGGAGCGAGTGATCGCCTGACGGATCCACCAGGTGGCGTAGGTCGAGAACTTGTAACCACGACGGTACTCGAACTTGTCCACGGCCTTCATCAGACCGATGTTGCCTTCCTGGATGAGATCCAGGAACTGCAGACCACGGTTGGTGTACTTCTTGGCGATGGAGATGACCAGACGCAGGTTGGCCTCGACCATTTCCTTCTTGGCACGACGCGCCTTGGCTTCACCGATCGACAGGCGACGGTTCACTTCCTTGAGCTCGCTGACCGGCAGCTGGACCATGTCCTGCTCGAAGGCGATCTTGCGCTGGGCACGCAGCACGTCGGCACGGAACGGCTCGAGCTTGTCGGCGTACTTCTTGCTGCCACCGATGAAGCTGTCGAACCAGTCCATGTCGGACTCGTGGCCCGGGAAGGCCTTGATGAAGCTCTTGCGAGGCACCTTGCCGCGCTTGACGAAGATCTGCAGGATGACCTTTTCCTGCTCGCGCACCTGCTCGACGGACACGCGAACCTGACCGACCAGACGCTCGAAGTGCTTGGGCACCAGCTTGATCGGCGAGAACAGCTCGGCAAGACGATCCTGCTCGGCTTTCGCCTCGGCAGAGCCGGAACCGTACTTCTCGATGGCGGCCTTGGTCGCCTCGTTCTGCTCACGGATCTGCTCGAAGCGGACGCGGGCCAGCTCGGGGTCCGGGCCACCTTCAGAGGCGGAATCGTCGTCTTCGTCTTCGTCGCCTTCGGACTCTTCGCCCTCGGGAATCTCTTCGACTTCCTCGACTTCGACTTCAGCGACACCCGGCACGCCTTCGTCAGGATCGATGAAACCGGAGAAGAGATCGGACAGACGTCCGCCGTCTTCGCCCAGAGTGCCGTCGTAGGCTTCCAGGATGGAGTCGACTGCCCCCGGCAAGAATGCCAGCGACGACATCACCTCACGCGTGCCCTCCTCGATCCGCTTGGCGATCTTGATTTCGCCTTCGCGGGTCAGGAGTTCCACGGTGCCCATCTCACGCATGTACATGCGGACGGGGTCGGTGGTGCGTCCCACATCGCTTTCCACCGCGGCGAGGGCGGCAACGGCCTCTTCGGCGGCAGACTCGTCAGTGGAGGAATCAGACATCATCAAGGTATCGGCATCGGGCGCTTCTTCCGCGACCTTGATGCCCATATCGTTGATCATGCTGATGATGTCTTCCACCTGTTCGGGATCAGCGATATCCTCGGGCAGGTGATCGTTGACCTCGGCATAGGTCAGGTAACCCTGTTCCTTGCCGCGCGCGATCAACTCCTTGAGACGCGACTGCTGCTGCGCATTACCAGCCATAGAACCCCTATCTCGACGAAGAAGAATGAAGCACCTGGACGCGACGCGGCTCAGCGAGTGAGCATGGCGCCGGTATAGGGACGAAGAGAGCATCAAGCGCACCAGTATAGCGTGCCATCAGGAGATGCTGCCAGCGGCGTATTTGCCGGACCATCCAGGTGTGTTAGCGTTATCGGTTACGTTGCGGCAGTCCGCATCGGGAGCTACCTCATTAAATAGTGGGCATGAGTGCGTCTTTCAAGGCCATGGGGCGTATTTTCCTGCGCCATCGCCTCAGCTCTCACGGCATTTCCACCATTGTCGGCCTTCCTGGCACCGAGACTGCGTCAGCGCCGTGTTGCCAGCTCCATCAGCAGGGCCATCAGCCGCTGCTTCTCTTCTGCCGACAACTTCTCGCCACGCTTTTCCTTGGCCAGCAAGGCCTGATATTCCGCTTCCGGCGTGGTGCGCGCCTGCTGATGCTGGCAATGCTCCACCAGCCCCTTCAGCTCTTCGCTGCGCACGTCACGCGGAATCAGCAATTCGCGGGCCGCCAGCTGCTCAAGCCTCGGCCCCTGTGCGGTACCGAGGAAGTGCGCCAACAGCACCTGTGGCGAACGATACTGCCCCGCCTTCAAGAGACGCACCACATCGTTCAACAGCTGCGCATCCTCGCTGTCGGCCGGCTCGCCCGCTCCTTCGATCCACTCATTGGAGTCAGGCAGCTCGGCGACCAGCTGCGGCTCGTGCACCAGAAGATGCAACAGGCGCGTCAGCATGCTGACCGAGGTGCGCTTCTGAGACCTGGCCGGCGTCGCGCGCGAAGCTTGAGCGCCCTGGCCCGCAGGCATCTCGCCATGCGACTGCCAGTCATCCGGCTGCCAGCCATCGGGCTCGCTGTCGCCGAAGCCGGCATCTGCCATCGCCTCCAGCGACGACCACTCGTCCTGCGCGTCACTCAGCGTCGCGCCGTCCTGAGGACTGGCAGCGGGCGCTGAGCGCGGTGCCGAGTGTGTCGCGCCGGGCTGACGTTGTTGCGGTTGCGAACGCTGCTGTTGCTGAGGGTGCTGTCGTAGCTGCTGGTGCTGACGCAGCCGTGCCTGCTGAGCTTCACGCGCCGCGGCGCGCTCCACCAGCATGGCATCCAGCCGCTCACGCTCCAGACCACTGCGCCGCTCCAGCTCCTTGAGCAGCAGCGAGCGCAGCACCCCTTCGGGCACGCGCGAGATCCACTCCAGCGCCTGGGTCACGAACCGCTCGAGCTGCTCCATGCGCTTGAGGTCGCGTCCTTCCGCGGCCTGCTCGAACAGGAACTCGGAGAGCCCGGAGGCGCAGGTGACACGCTTCTCGAATGCCTCCTGACCCTCGCTGCGCACCAGGGAATCCGGGTCCTCGCCTTCCGGCAGGAACAGGAAGCGCGCCTGACGGCCATCGATCATGACCTCAAGCACGGTCTCCAGCGCGCGGCGCGCCGCCTGCCGACCGGCCTTGTCGCCGTCGAAGCAGAACACCACCTCATCGACCAGGCGATAGAGGCGCTTGAGGTGCTCCTCACTGGTCGCGGTGCCCAGGGTCGCGCAGGCATTGCGAATGCCGTACTGCGCCAGTGCCACCACGTCCATGTAGCCTTCGACGATCAGCATGCGTTCCAGCTTGCGATTCGCCTCACGGGCTTCAAACAGACCGTAGAGCTCGCGTCCCTTGTGGAAGACGGGAGTCTCGGGAGAATTCAGGTATTTGGGCTTGGCATCGCCCATCACGCGACCGCCGAAGGCGATGGTACGGCCTTTCCAGTCACGGATCGGGAACATCACGCGATCGCGGAAGCGGTCATAGCGGCGACCGCTTTCCTCGTGATGGATCAGCAGACCGTATTCGATCTGCACATCCTCGCTGACACCCAGCTTGCTCAGGTGATGCTTGAGGTGCTCCCAGCCTTCCGGCGCGAAGCCGATGCCGAAGTCGCGCATGACCTCACGCGACAGACCACGGCCTTCCAGATACTCACGTGCCGGCTGCGCGGCCGGTTCCGTCAGGCGCTGACGATAGAAGTCCGCGGCCGCCTCGAGCAGATTGACGCCCTCTTCGCGGGCCTGCTCGCGACGCTGGCGCTCACGGCGCTCGTGCGGACTCTGGTTGCCGCCTTCGCGAGGCACTTCAAGCGCCAGCCGCGAGGCCAGCTGCTCCACGGCCTCGGGGAACGGCAGGCGATCGAACTCCATCAGGAACTTGAGCGCACTACCGCTCGCCCCGCACCCGAAGCAGTGATAGAACTGCTTGTCCGGGATGACGTTGAACGAGGGAGAGTTTTCCTGATGGAACGGGCAGAGGCCGACATAGCTCTTGCCGGCCTTCTTCAGCTGGACGCGCTCACCCACCACCTCGACCACGTCGGTGCGGGCCAGCAGATCGTCAATGAAGCCTTGGGGGATGAGACCAGCCATGATTCGCCAGAAGTCGTGGAAAAACGGACTGACCGCAAGATAGTGTCGGCTCAGCAAAGTGAGCGGCTACCTTCGGGTCAGGCCATTCCTCGAGTTAGCGACATGCGCCAGGCAACGGCACACGGCTCGAGAACAAACGGACCACTAGAGACAAAAACAAGCGGCCACCGTGAGGCAGCCGCTTGGTGTCCTTCCAGAGAGCAGACTATCACTCCCCAAAAGTACGGATCAGTAGAGACGCTCGAAACGCTTGCGCTCACGCTGAACCTTCTTGGCGTGGCGCTTTACAGCGGCCGCCTGCTGACGCTTGCGAACAGCTGTCGGCTTCTCGTAGTGCTCACGACGACGCACTTCGGAAAGAACACCGGCTTTTTCGCAGGAGCGCTTGAAACGGCGCAGGGCGACGTCGAACGGCTCGTTGTCACGTACTTTAACTGAAGGCATTAAACACTCACCTACCTTGAGATCATGAGTTCGGTTTGAACGCACATCCGGTGCAGCCACTCCTCAGGAGCCACCAGCCAGCGACGGTAAACCGCCACCTGCAGGTCGATCCAGCATCAATCAGTCGCCTGCGACACCACCGGTGAGGGTAGCCGTCGCTGGCTGGAATCACGATTCGGGGAGCTTTTGCGGGGTGGTCGGATGCACGACCCAGTCTTGCAGAGTGCCATATTCTAGACACCCGCCCCCGGCTTTGCAAACGCGGAAACCGGAAATCCTCTCTGCCTCAACGCCAGCTGGCGCGACACCCGTGCTCACAGCCAGTAGAATGTCGCGCATTCACGGCACACACGCCTCTCGGGCTCGCTCAGGCAGCCTCGCTGGCCGTGCCGCCCTCTACTTCTGATATTTCCTGAGAGTCAGCCATGCGTGTGCTCGGCATCGAGACTTCCTGCGACGAGACCGGCGTCGCCATCTACGACACGGACCAGGGCCTGCTTGCAGATGCCCTCTACAGCCAGATCGCCATGCACGCCGAGTTCGGCGGCGTGGTGCCGGAACTGGCGTCGCGTGATCACACTCGCAAGCTGCTGCCGCTGATCCAGCAGGTGATGGACGAAGCGCAGCTGAAGGCCGCTGACATCGATGCCATCACCTATACCGCAGGCCCGGGCCTGGTCGGCGCACTGATGGTCGGCGCGTCCACCGCGCATGGGCTCGCCAAGGCATGGGGAGTGCCGGTGCTCGGCGTCCACCACATGGAAGGCCACCTGCTGGCGCCGATGCTGGAAGACGATGCACCGGAATTCCCCTTCGTGGCGCTGCTGGTCTCCGGCGGACACACCCAGCTGGTCGCGGTGCGCGGACTGGGCGAATACGAGCTGCTCGGCGAGTCCGTGGATGACGCCGCCGGCGAAGCCTTCGACAAGGCCGCCAAGATGCTGGAACTGCCCTACCCCGGTGGCCCGCAGGTCGCGAAGCTGGCCGAACAGGGCGACCCCAAACGCTATCGCTTCCCGCGCCCGATGACAGACCGCCCGGGCCTCGACTTCAGCTTCTCCGGCCTCAAGACCCACACCATGGTCACGCTCAAGAAGGCCAAGGCCGCGGATGACCTGGATGAGCAGCACTGCGCCGATATCGCACGCGCCTTCGAGGAAGCCGTGGTCGACACCCTGGTCATCAAGTGTCGTCGCGCGCTGGACCAGACCGGCCTCAAGCGTCTGGTCGTCGCCGGCGGCGTGAGTGCCAACACCCGCCTGCGTGAGCGTCTGAGCCATGAGCTGACCAAGCGCAATGCCCGCGCCTACTACCCGCGCGGCCGCTTCTGCACCGACAACGGTGCGATGATCGCCTACGTGGGCGCGCAGCGCCTGAATGCTGGCGAGCAGGACACCGGCCCGATGAAGGCCGTGCCGCGCTGGCCGCTGGACAGCCTGGCTGCCCCGAGCACAGCGCAGGACTGAGCCCTGCCAGACGCCAGCGCCCTGCCAGACGACAACGCCCTGCCGATGAGAATCGGCAGGGCGTTGTCATTGAGGGGCCGGTCACACTCACCGCCGGACACTGACACCGGCAAGGTAGCGCCTGATGGTGTCAGACCGAGACATCAGAGAGCAGTGTCAGACCGTGGCATCGGCGCGAGAGATCATCCGGCAACGCCAGCTGAAGTCCACCGACCACAACGGCTGCTGTTCAGCGCGCCCGGCGGCCACGAACGCCTTCCACAGCGAGGCGTAATCCTCGCCGGTGACGGGGTGGCGCTCTTCGCCGAACGACTCGGCCAGCGGCAGCAGCACGAAGGCATTGCGATCGACCTCATCGCGCGGCAGCATCACGCCATCGACCTCCCCGGTCAGGGTACCGACGGTCAGCAGGTCCAGATCCAGGGTGCGCGGACTGAACTTGGCGCTGTTCTTGAGGCGACCATTGGCCAGCTCGAGCTGCTTGCACCAGGCCTGCAATTCGCCGACGCTCCAGTCACTCTCGAAACCCGCGACCAGATTGAGGAAGTTGCGCCCGTCGACGAAGCCCACCGGCTCGCTCTCGTAGACGGAGGACAGCGTCAGGTTGCCGAAGGTCGCCTCCAGCGCATCCAGGCAGACCCGCACATGATGCTCGCGCTCGATATTGCTACCGATGGAGATCAGTACCAGACTCATGCCGGCGCATCCGAGACGGTCTCGAGGCTGCCGCGCACGATGCGCACGCCAACGGCGGCGGCTTCCGGCACGGCGCCCGGCTTGCGCACCGTCATGGTCAGCCAGGGAATGCTGAACTCTTCACGCAGCAGCGCTGCCAGGCGCTCGGCGAAGGTTTCCACCAGCTCGAACTGGCTTTCTTCGGCGAAGGTCTGGATGCGCGCGCTGATGGCGGCGTAGTCCAGGGTGTGCGTCAGGTCATCGTCGGCAGCTGCGGCACGAATATCCGTGGCCATTTCCAGATCCATCACCAGACGCTGGCGAATGGTACGCTCCCAGTCATAGACACCAATCACGGTTTCCACGGCCAGAGCCTCGATCAGCACACGATCCACGGCGTTACCTCTATGCTTGTCGAATGAACGAATAAAAACGACGCCCAAGGCCCCGCCATCATGCGACTGATTCTACTGCACCCGGCCCCTGCTTGGCCAAGCTGCCTGCCCCTCTCTCCCTGCCTGTGTGCGACACCTCGGGCACGCAGCGAGTCGACAGCATGCTGACGGGCCTGATCGAGTGGGCCGCGCAACTGGCCGCCTGGCAACAGCTGAGCCTGCTGATGGCCGTGGCCTATGCCAGCGGTTCGGTGCTGGGCGCGGTGTGGATCTGTCAGCGACTGGGACTGCCCGACCCACGCCTGGCGGGCTCCTTCAATCCGGGCTTCTCCAATGTGCTGCGATTGCATGGCGCGCTGCCCGCCGCCCTGGTGCTGGTCTTCGATGCCGCCAAGGGCATGCCGGCACTCTGGCTGGGGCTGGCGCTCTCGCTGCCGCCCTGGGCACTGGGATTGATCGGGCTGGCCGTGCTGATCGGCCACAGCCTGCCGCTGTGGCACCGCGGCCATCGCGGTGGCAAGGCCGTGGCCGCTGCCTTTGGCGTGCTGCTGATGCTGGCGCCGGGCGTCGCCTTGAGCTGCGCCGCGCTGTGGGTCGGGCTGGCCTGGCGACTGCGCACGGCGGCCATCGCCTCGCTGGTGGCCGGGCTGGCGGCGCCCCTGTTCAGCCTGTGGCTGGCGCCGCAGATGAGCGGCGTGATTCTGGTCTTCGCCAGCCTGATCGTGATTCGTCATGCGCTGAATCTGCGCCGCCTGAGCGATGGCAGCGAGCCGCGCCTGTAAGCATGCTTTGCTCACACGCAGCGCACTGCTCATGAAAAACACGCACTGCCCATAAACAAGCACGCTCGCCCTCACAAAACCCTTCCTGATGCCACGACGCAAAAGCCCCGGCGCAGGACCGGGGCTTTCGGGGTCATATATTCGGATCATTTGCTCAGAGCAGGTGCTCAGCAGCGGGCAGGTGATCAGTGACTGTGTCCGCAGCCACAATGAGGCGCGTGCACTTCCGGCATGGCCTGCCATTCGCTCAGCGCCTGCTCGATGGCCTGCTGACGCTGCTCACTGAGCGCACGCCCGATCTCCGCCCCTTTCAGGCCCTGTTCGACCAGAGACTGCGGCGACACCGCCGTCGCGGCTTGCCAGACGGCATTGCCCAGCCTTGCCAACCCCTTGTCCTCGACGGCCAGCAGGGCCACCAGCACCGACTGGCGCTCGCCACGCCGCCAGGCATCGACACCATCCAGCCAGGCCTTGAGATCGGCTGCGCTCACGCCACCTTCCCGCCGCGAGGCCTCGTTCAATTCCCGGCACAGACGTGCCTGCTGGGCGGCGTCACGCACGGCGCTGGGCAGGCGCAAGTCCTGCGCCAGGGCATCGATCTCGTCGCGTGACAGGTGCTCCACCAGGCGCGCCATGCGCCAGCAGACCATCTCCGCCTCATCGACCAGCTGACGCGGCAGGCGATCCAGCCGCGCCAGTGCCGCTGTGAGCTGTGCGGCATCGCGAGTCAGCGGCGGCATCAGCACCGTCAGCGCCCCCAGCTCATCGAGCAGCTGGAAGTAGGCCTCGGGACTGGCCTCGCCCAGCGCCTTCTCGGTCTCCTTCCAGACCCGCTCGGCCACCAGATGCGAGACCTCGCCGCTCTCGACCATGGCGACCATCATCTGCCGTGTCTCCTCCGCGACCGTGAAGCCGAGCCCCTGATAGCGCGCCAGAAAGCGTGCCACGCGCAATACGCGCAACGGGTCTTCGCTGAAGGCGCTCGAGACATGACGCAACACGCGCGCCTCGAGATCCGCCATGCCACCGTAGGGGTCGATCACCTCGCCCTGCCCCGGCGTGCTGTCGAGCGGCTCGGCCATGGCATTGATGGTCAGGTCGCGACGAATGAGGTCCTCTTCCAGCGTCACATCGGGGCTGGCATGCACGCTGAAGCCGACATACCCGTGGCCGGACTTGCGCTCGGTACGCGCCAGCGCGTACTCCTCCTGGGTCTGCGGATGCAGGAAGACCGGGAAGTCCCGCCCGACCGGCCGGAAGCCACGCGCCTGCATGTCTTCCACCGTCGCGCCCACCACCACGAAGTCACACTCGTGCCACGGCCAACCCAGGCGCGCATCACGCACCGCGCCGCCCACGCGATAGACCTCAAGCCCGCTCAACAGGCGGTCACGCGAATCGGTCAGTGAAGAAGGCGTCGTCTGAGTCATGCGAATGTCCTTGCCCTGCGGCACGAGATACAAAGCTGAATGAGGAAAGCGAGGAAGTAAGGCCAGTGATGGCAGTCACGTGCAGGCGGCGTCAGCTACCGCTCTCGACGTCATCGCCATGCGTCAGTTGGTACTGGGTAAAGCCACCATCGAGGGAATAGACCTTCTCGAAGCCCTGCCCCGCCAGCCAGGCGGCGGCCTGCTGACTGGAATGGCCGTGATAGCAGACCACCACCAGCGGCTTGTCGCGCGGGGTGTCTTCCAGAATGGCAGCGGCACTGGCGTTGTCCAGATGACGGCTGCCCGGGATACGCCCCTGCGTGAAGCTGAGCGGATCGCGGATATCGAGTACCACGAGCGACGGGTCGCGTTGGCGCCAGTCACTGAGGGTTGCGAGATCAAGATGTTCGAAACTCATGCGGACTCCGCTTGTTGAGTAAGGGAAAGGCATTCGCCAGCGACGGCAGACCTGCTGTCACTGGCGACGGGAGGGCGCTCAGCGCGAGGTCAGCGCCGGCTCGAAGACGCGCTCTTCCGTCTCGAGATTGAGCGCCGTCAGGCCACCGCCCCACACGCAGCCGGTGTCCAGCGCCTCGACATCCTGACGCGCCGCCGGCGTCTCGCCTTCCAGAGCAGCCCAGTGACCGAACAGCAGGCGCGGCGAATCATCCCAGGCCCCTTCGGGACGCGGGTACTGGAACCAGGGACGGCTCCCCTCCGGCGCGCTATCCAGCCCTTCCTTGGCCGCGAAATCCAGTCGGCCATCACTGTACAGAAAGCGCATGCGCGTGAAGACATTGACGATGCAGCGCAGGCGCGGCGTGCCTTCGAGATCCTCCTGCCAGCGGTCCGGCGTATTGCCGTACATCTCGCCGAGAAAGCCTCGATAGTCGTCGCCCGCCAGCACGGCGTGCGCTTCGCGGGCATAACCGGCCGCCTGGTCCAGCGTCCAGCTCGGCAACACGCCGGCATGGCTCATCACCGTGCGGCGATTGCCGACCAGCGCATCCACCATCAGCGGCTGACGACGCAGCCAGTCCAGCAGCTCCTCACGGTCCGGCGCCTCGAGAATCGGCGTCAGCGTATCGGAGCGCTTGTGACGGCTGAAGCCTTCGGCCACCGCCAGCAGGTGGAGGTCATGGTTGCCCAGCACCACCCGCGCATCATCGCCCAGCGACTTGACCAGACGCAGGCACTCCAGCGAGCCCGGCCCGCGATTGACCAGGTCTCCCGCCAGCCACAGCACATCGCGCCCCGGCGTGAAATCGAGGCGCTGCAACAGAAGTTCGAACTCTTGATGGCAGCCCTGCAAATCGCCAATCGCCCACTGCGTCATGCCCACTCCCTGACCGCCGTGGCGGCCTGACTTGCTGTCCTGAATACGAAACGCTGCGTCACGCGGCCACCCTAGTGAACCTGATGCGGACCGGCGAGACGGAACGGTGCGATGGCGACCTCGAAGGTGCGCGCATGGGTCGCGTCACAGAAGGTATAGGCCCCCTGCATCACGCCGACCGGCATGTCGAGCACGGCGCGCGAGGTATAGCGAAAGCTCTCGCCGGGCGCGATCAGCGGCTGCTTGCCGACCACGCCCTTGCCACGCACTTCCTGCTCATCGCCGCTGCCCTGGGTGATCTTCCAGTAGCGCGCCAGCAGCTGCACGGTCTCATCCGTCCCGTTGTGCACGGTGATGGTATAGCGGAACACGTGTCGGTTCTCGCTCGGACGACTCTCGTCGGCGCAGTACTCGGGTACGGCGTCGATACGGATGTCCGCCACGCTACTCATGCGTCGTGGTCGCTGGCGTTGCGGGCGTCGCCCTTGGCATCGCTCTCGGCATCGAGGCGCTCGCCACTGTCACTATTCCCATCACTACCACTGGCACTGTCGGCTGCCGGCGCACCGTGGCCGACATTGCTGCGTGGACGCTTCTTCGGTGCCTTGTCGGCCTTGTCCACCGTCATGCCCTGCTCACTGAGGTGGTTGCTGATCATCACCAGCTCAGCGACGGTCAGTGTCTGCGGACGACGCGAGGGATCGATGCCCAGCGCGGTCAGCTGGTCGGCATCGATGCGGCCCTTGAAGTTGTTGCGCAGCGTCTTGCGGCGCTGGGAGAAGGCTTCGCGCACGATGACGGCGAGCAGCTTCTCGTCCTTGGCCGGATGCGGCAATTCACGGTGCGGCACCAGACGCACGATGGCGGAATCCACCTTCGGCGCCGGGAAGAAGGCGCTCGGCGGCACCAGGAACAGATTTTCCACCGCGCAGTAATACTGGGTCATCACCGACAGGCGGCCCCAGTCGGTGCCACCCGGCTCGGCGGCCAGACGCTCGACGACTTCCTTCTGCAGCATGAAGTGCATGTCGGAGATTGCGCCGCGTGCTTCCAGCAGGTGGAAGATCAGCGGGGTGGAGATGTTGTACGGCAGGTTGCCGACCACGCGCAGTGCCGGGCCATCACCGACCAGCTCCGGGAAGTCGAAACGCAGGGCATCGCCTTCGTGGATCACGAAGTCCGGGTAGTTGAAGAACTGCACGCGCAGACCCGGGATGAGGTCACGGTCCAGCTCGATGACTTCCAGCTTGCCTGCCGCTTCCAGCAGCGGGCCGGTCAAGGCACCCTGCCCCGGGCCGATCTCGACCAGGCGCTCGCCTTCCGCGGGACGAATGGCATTCACGATGCGAGAGATGACGCCAAGGTCCTGCAGAAAGTTCTGACCGAAACGCTTGCGAGCGCGATGCGCGGGGAAATGTTGGGACATGGGACTGACCTTCCTCCTGGGAATCCGTCGGGATTCCCGACAACAAGACGCCGCCATGGCCTGCAGGGACACAGGCAGACCGGGGCGGCGAGACCATCCTCGATGGTCGAATGACTGGGGTAGCGAGACGCCACGCTGTGGCGTACGCCTGACGTGCCGCCATGCGGTCACGCCCGAGTGATGCGGGGATTATCTCAGGCTCGCGCGGCGGCTGCCATCTCGATGGCGACACGTACGGCCTGCAACAGGCTGCCGACGTCGGCACGTCCGCTGCCGGCGAGGTCCAGCGCCGTGCCGTGATCCACGGAGGTACGCACGATCGGCAGGCCCAGCGTGATGTTGGCGGCTTCACCGAAGCCGGCATACTTGAGCACCGGCAGGCCCTGGTCGTGGTACATCGCCAGTACTGCATCCACGCCCTCCAGATGCCGCGGCGTGAACAAGGTGTCGGCCGGCAGCGGGCCATCCAGCTGCATGCCGGTCGCGCGCAGGGCGTCGAGCGTCGGGGAGATCACCTCGATCTCCTCATGCCCCAGATGCCCGCCCTCGCCGGCATGCGGATTGAGCCCGCACACCGCGATGCGCGGCGCGGCACAGCCGAAGTAGCGCGTCAGGTCCTTGGCGAGGATCTTCATCACCCGCGTCAGGCCCTCGGGCGTGATGGCATCGGCCACCTCGCGCAGCGGCAGGTGCGTGGTGGCCAGCGCCACCCGCAGCCCGGGGCACGCCAGCATCATGACCACTTCCTCGACCCCGCAGACATCGCGCAGGTATTCGGTGTGGCCGGTGAAGCCCGCATGCCCGGCCTCGATCACGGCGGCCTTGGACAGCGGCGCCGTCACCATCGCGCTGGCATGCCCCGCCTGGCAGGCGGCGATGGCGACATCCAGCATCGCCAGCACATGATCGCCATTGCGCGCATCGATCACGCCCGGCTCGCTGGGCACTGCCAGCGGCACCGGCCACACGGCCAGCTCACCATTGCGGGCCGGCGGCAGCGGGTCACCCGGCGCCAGCTCATGCACCACCAGCGGCAGTCTCAGCAGGCGGGCACGACTGACCAGCAAGGCGGGGTCCGCCACGGCGACCAGCTGTGCGGGGAACGCTTCCGCCTGACCGGCCAGCATGACCAGCAGTTCCGGGCCGATACCCGCCGGCTCGCCGGCGGTCAGGGCGATGATGTCGGGCGCAATCTCTTCGCGACAATTCATGACGGTGTCTCGCTGCTCCACTCGGACTTACTGCTCATCGAGACGGTTGTCGACATAGGCCTCAGCACGCACCTGCTGCTGCCAGGCTTCGAGCTCATCATTGAGCTTGCGCTGGAACAGGGTCTTGCGCACCTTGTCACGCTGGCTGGAGTTGGTCACATCCTGCTGGCGACGCTCCTCGACTTCGATGATGTGGTAGCCGAAGCGGCTCTTGACCGGCTGGCTGATCTCGCCCACGTCCAGACCATTCATGGCTGTCTCGAAGGAGGAGACCGTCTGGCCCGGGCTGACCCAGCCCAGCTCGCCGCCCTTGAGAGAGCTGCCCTTGTCGTCGCTGAATTCCTGAGCCAGCGCGGCGAAATCCTCGCCTCCCAGCAGACGGCGGCGAATGGACTCGGCACGCTCAAGCGCCTGATGATCGCTGAGGTTCGGGTTGGGCTGGATCAGGATGTGGCGTGCGCGCGTCTGGGAGATCAACGCCTTGCCCGCGCCACGCTTCTCGATCAGCTTGACGAGGTGATAACCGCTGGCACTGCGCAGCGGCTCGGAGACCTGACCGGCCTGCATGTTCGGAATGACATCGGCGAACACCGTCGGCAGCTCACCGCCGGAACGCCAGCCGAGATCACCGCCGCTCAGTGCCTGACTGCCGGCGGATTCGGCGGCAGCCAGCTGGGCGAAATCGGTGCCCTGCTCGATCTGCTGACGCAGGCTGTCGGCCTTGGCGCGCGCGGCCTTGACCTGATCCGGCGTCGGCTCCTGGGGCAGTGCCACCAGCAGGTGGGCCAGATGGTACTGGACGTCGCTGCCGACATTCTGCTGGTTGAGATAGCGGTCTATCTCACGATCGGAGATCCGCACCCGGCTGGCGACGCTGCGCTGCTGGATCTGCTGCACCAGCAGCTCACGACGCACCTGATCGCGCACCTGGGCCAGTGACATGCCATCCTGCTCGAGCTTGTCCGCGAAGGCTTCCAGGCTCATGCCGTTGTCCTTGGCGATGCCGCGCAGGGTGGCGTTGAGCTGGGTGTCATCGATGCTGAGATTGGCCTGCTCCGCCAGCTGCAGCTGAATCTGCTCGTTGACCATACGATCAAGAACCTGACGCTCCAGCACGTCGCGCGGCGGCAGGTTGATGCCACGGCTCTGCAACTGCTGACTCGCCTGGGTGACGCGCTGCTCCATGTCGCTTTGCATGATGGCGTCCTTGTTGACCACGGCAACCACGCGGTCGAGCAACTCGGCGGCACCGGCCGGCAGACTCGCCAGCACAAATGCCAGCCCCAGCGGGGCAATCAGGGTCTTGCGCATCACATGTTCTCTCGGCGTAAAAATGTTGATGGCGCCACCCTGCGGCGGCGCCTTGGCGTCATTCACGGCCTGGCGCGGCGACTCAGAAGCCCGCGTTGCGATAGCCCGGTACGGCCTGTTCCAGGTAGCTGTCAGCACTCTGGCCAACGCCTCCCAACCCCTTGAATTCAAAGGTCAGGAAGATGCCATTCTTCTCTTCGTCATCCGAGATGGTGTTGGCGGTGTCGTTGTCATCCTGCCATTCACGCCAGGTGACCTGCACGCCGTAGCAGCAATCGTTGTACTGCACGCCCAACACCTTCTCCAGTGAACGGGAATTGGTGCTGTCATACATGTAGCGGCCCAGCAGCGACCAGCTCTCGCTCATCGGCGTCGCGAAGGAGAAATCCCACTCGTTGCGGGTATAGCCCAGCACGTCATCCGCGTCCTCATCGTCGTAAGGCACGAAGCCTTCGATCTCACGATTGAAGCCAAAGTTCAGTACCGTGCCTTGTTCCGCGCGATAACGCAGCGAGGTCTGGGCACTTTCGGTCACGCCACGATCGAAATCCTGGAACACGGCCTGGGAGGCGGTCCACTGGTCGTTGAGCACCACATCGGCCTGGAAGACCACCGGCGAGCGGTCACGCGTCGCACGATAGTAGTCGGAGTAGCTGTCGAAGTCGGAGCGTGAGGTCTTGTCCGGATCACCGTCCATGTCGATGTTGCGGTCCGACAGGTAGCTCGACTGGCCGACACCCAGCTTGAGGCGTTCACGGCCGCTTTCATCGCTGATGAAGCGTGACGACACGCCGTAGGAGACCTTGTTGGTATCGCCGACGCGGTCACCCCCGCTGAAGCGGTACGGCGACCACAGCTGATTCCAGCTGAAGGCGTCTTCCGAGGTGTCGAAGTCGGGCAGATCGGACTGGTCGACCTCCGGCACGTAGGCGTAATAGAGGCGCGGCTCCAGTGTCTGGGTATAGCCGTCGCCGAACCATTCGGTCTCGCGATCGAAGATCAGGCCGCTGTCCAGTGACAGCACCGGGATGGTGGCGGACGGGCTGGTGCTGCGGTCGGTCTCGCGGTCACCGTAGTCCAGGCTGTATGACAGGCTGACCAGCTGCGCGCGCGGCTCGATGAAGCTCCAGCTCTGATCGCTGCGCCAGCCCAGCGCCGGCGCCAGACGCAGGCGCGAACCATTGGCGGCCTGGTCTTCGTCGATGTCGGTATCCGTCTCATCGACATCACGCCAGAAGTAGGTCGCGTTGGAATTCCACTCTTCGTAGAAGCCGTTGGACTGACTCCAGCGGCCATCCGCGGTCAGGCTCGGCAGACGGTAGAACGGCTTGTCATCGTTATCCAGCGGGTAGTCCATGCGCTGGTAGCCCTGCGCCTTGAACTGCAGGTCCCAGACATCGCCGTGGTAATCGAGCTGTGCCAGACGCTCGAGGCTATCGGTTTCCGTTTCCCCGAAATTGCGCCCGAAGTCGTCGAAATAATTGCCGTCGGAGGCGGCGCCGTACTTCAACTGGTAGTCGGTACGGGCATCATAGCGGCCAGCATGCTGGTAGTTGATGTACCAGCGGTCCTCGCCGATCAGATCTTCCTCGTCATCGTCGGGGTCGCTGCCGCCATCGTCATCGGCGAGCCAGGCACCCTCGATGCTGCCTTCCTCGCCACGCGGCAATAGATAGCGGAACTCGCCTTCCAGCATCTCGCCACGCTCGGAGATGTAACGCGGCGTGAGGGTGGCATCGTAATTGGGGGCCAGATTCAAGTAGATCGGCTGGGCGTAATCGAAGCCGCTGGAGCTGGTGTAGCTGAACTGCGGCCACAGCAGGCCCGTGTGGCGACGGTCATCGACCGGGAAGCGCACGTAGGGCCAGTAGAAGACCGGCACGCCGCCCATTTCCATGCGCGCATGCTTGGCCGTTCCCCAGCCGGAGTCCTGATCGATGGTGATGTCGCTGCCGACCAGACGCCACAGGCTGTTGCCCGGCTCGCAGGAGGTGAAGCTGGCATCCTTCAGGCGGTAGCGACCATCCTCGAGACGCGCCAGCTGCACTGCGTCGCCGCGCACGTGCTGCTCATGAAAGACGTAGTGACCGTTGTCGACGCTGGCCGCATCGCTGTTGAGCGAGACCCGCGCGTCGTCGCCGCGCAGCAGGACTCCGGGCTGGCGATAGGTGACAGGCCCCTTGGCAGTGGCGGTGTCACGCGCCTCGTTGACGCTGACCTCGGGCGATTCCAGCTGGGAATCGCCGCGGCGCAGCACCACCTCCCCCATCAGGGTGGCGACGCCATCGTTGCCGTAGTTGGCCTTGTCGGCCGAGGTCGTGACCTGCTCCGGCGTGTCGCCCGCCTCGATACGGTAGGCCGGCGTGACATAGCGCCCGGAGCACAGCTTGCCCTGCGGCACCTCATCATAGGGCTGCCAGTCGAGCTGACTGGCTGACAGGGGCTCGGGCGGAGCGGCCTGTGCCATCAGAGGGGCGCCGGCGGCCAGAGGCGCCAAGGTCCACAACAGACGGAAAACCAGTGGCTTGAGCTGCCAGACCGGGCGGTCATCGCCCAATCGGGCTATCGGTGCCTGCCGGGAATGAGCAGACAGAGAGGGAGTCGCGAAGCGACGCTGACGTCGCCCGGGAGCGGTCGTCGGCTTGCCCGGATGGGATGAATGGCTGCGCTGGGCCATGGCTGCTCTGTGTCCTTGGCTGGGGGAATCGGTATTATACAGGCCCAGCAACCGGCCTTCCTGCTTGCCGGTTCCGCCTGCCTTCTCGTCACCACACGACAGCATGCGGGGCCGCGGCACAGGCGTCAACTGACAGCCGGCCCCGCGCACACGCCGACAGGAGCCCAAGCCCCATGACATCCGACGCCCGCCGCCAGGCGCTGCACGCCTGGGCCGCCGCCCGCCACGACCTCACACCAGAGGCCGTGCGCATGAGCGCCGTGGCTGACGACGCCAGCTTCCGCCGCTATTTCCGTCTGCACCTCGAGGAACTCGATCCGGCCACGCCGGCGCGCATCCTGATGGACGCCCCGCCCGAGAAGGAAGACAGCCACGGCTTCGTCGCCATCGCCCGCCAATGGCGCGACGCCGGCCTGCCGCTTCCCGAGGTCTTCGCCTTCGACGAGGCACTCGGCTTTCTGGAGCTGGAAGACCTCGGCGACACCCCGCTGATGACCGCCCTGACCAGCACCGAGCACGCCGACCACTACTATGGCGAAGCCATCGGGCTGCTCGAGCAGCTGCATCAACTGCCGCCCGGCAACCTGCCTGCCTATGACGACGCCCGCCTGTCCGCCGAACTGGAGCTGTTTCCGGAGTGGTGTCTCGGCCAGCTGCTCGACATGCCGCATGACCGCCGCTACGCCGCCTGGAACAAGCTGACGGGGCAATTGCTCGCGGCCGCCAGCGCGCAACCGGTGGTGAGCGTGCATCGCGACTTCCATGCCCAGAACCTGTTCCTGCATCAGTCGGCATCCCAGCACCAGACCCGGCTGTGGATCATCGATTTTCAAGACGCCGTCAGCGGCCCCGAGAACTACGACCTGATCTCGCTGCTGCGTGACCGTCACTGGCGCTGGCCGGAACCCGCCATGGCGCGCTGGATCGAGCAGGCGCGTCTGGCCGCCTTGCCACGCTACGCCGCGGCCGGCCTGCCGGCACCGAGCCCGCTGGAATACCGCCAGAGCGTCGAACGCATGGGCGTGCAGCGCAATCTCAAGATTCTCGGCATCTTCGCGCGCCTGACACTGCGGGACGCCAAGCCTCGCTACCTGACGCTGATGCCGCGCTTCCTCGGTCACCTGCGCGAAGGTCTGGCCTTCTGCCCGGAACTGATCTCCTTCACCCACTGGCTGGATGAGGTGCTGACGCCGGCGCTGTCGCTGCGGCTGGCCGAGGAATGCGAGGCGCGCGATCTGCGCCTCGCCAATGGCGAGCGCCCCGAGATCAACCTCGATGATTACGATGAGCTGGCGGCACTCGCCGATCGCGCCGCCCGCCTGCAACGCAATGCGGCCGCCGCTGACACCGCGAAGAGCGCTGCGGCAAGTGGGGAAAGCAAGGAAAGTGGGGAAAGCAAGGAAAGCGCAGCAAATGCCGATAACCAGCCGGGGAGCCACTGATGCGCGCGATGATTCTAGCGGCCGGTTTCGGCACGCGCATGCGCCCGCTGACCGACCACACCCCCAAGCCGTTGCTGGAAGTCGCCGGGCTGCCGTTGCTGGAGCACCATCTGCTGCGTCTGGAAGCGATCGATGTGGACAAGGTCGTCATCAATGTCGGCCACCTGGCCGACAGGATTCTGAGCCACTTCGCCGCGAAGCCGAATGCCAAGGGCCAGCTCGAGGCTTGCTGGCAGGGCCGCAAGCGCCGCCTGACGCTGATCTTCTCGCGCGAGGAGACGCCGCTGGAAACTGGCGGCGGCATCGCTCGCGCCCTGTCACTATCCGATGCGCTGACGCAGGACGCAGGCGATGACACGCCCTTCCTGCTGATCAATGGCGATGTCTGGTGTGACGTCGACCTCACGCTGCTGACCATCCAGGCGCTGGCGAGCCATTCACTGGCCCCGCTTGCCGACCAGCCGCAGGCGCTGGCGGGTCTGGTGCTGGTGGATAACCCGCCACATCATCCCGAGGGAGACTTCCTGCTCACCCCGACGGGGATAGTGAAGGATGAAGCCGGCGCCGAGAGCGACGAACAGGACGAGAAGGAAGAGAAAGACGAGCAGGAAGAGCAGGCCGGCACCCACCTGACCTTCTCCGGCGTGTCGTGGCTGTCACCACGCCTGATCCGCCGCGCCATTGCCGAGACACCGGCCTATCAGGGCCCCGACAGCGTCTTCAAGCTGGCGCCGCTGCTGCGTGAGGCCATGCAGCATGGCGAGGTGCGCGGCCTGCATCATCGCGGCGCCTGGATCGATGTCGGCACCCCACAGCGTCTGGCCGAGCTGGATGAGCTGCTGAGCCACGCCAGGGCCTGAGCCAGCGCGATATAAGCTCAGCGCTGGACGTTCCTCCGGGCACGGCGATGACAATGCTACCCTGTGCGCCATCGTGCTCACCGCGCCCTTATTCCTATAGCTCCTGGCCTTTATAGCCACTAGCTCCGGGCCGGTGGCGCATCAACGACTTATCAGAAGGAGAAGTTCCGACATGGCAATGAACGCCAGCATCAAATGGACCGATGGTCGACAGTTCCTCGCCGAATCCGGCAGCGGCCACAGCGTGGTCATGGACGGCAATCCGGACAACGGCGGTCGCAACACCGGTCCGCGTCCGATGGAAATGCTGTTGATGGGTCTGGGCGGCTGCACCAGCTTCGATGTCATCCAGATTCTGGAAAAGGCCCGCCAGCAGGTCACCGACTGTCACGCCGAACTGAGCGCCGAGCGCGCCGATAGCGTGCCGAGCGTGTTCACGAAGATTCACGTCAAGTTCGTGGTCACCGGTCGCAACCTCAAGGAATCCCAGGTCAAGCGTGCCGTCGAGCTGTCCGCCGAGAAGTACTGCAGCGCCTCCCTGATGCTGAGCGCCGGGGGTGTCGAGATCACTCACTCCTACGAAGTCATCGACATCGCGGCCTGATCACGCCTCGCCCTCCCGCCGCTCAAGGCCCCACCGACAGCGGGAGGGAGCGCACCACTGACGACGTCTCGCCAGGATCGGCGGGAATTGTCGCTGGCGTGTCAGCCCTGCCTGTGCATAATACGCCCCTCAAACCGGTCGTCTCACCGGTCGTCTCGTGGCAAAGATGGTACGCAATGCTCCCTGTGAGTCATGCTGCCAGCGCTCGGGACGGGCCTTTCGAGATGTCCTCTTCGGCCCGATGCCTGCCTCTGCCCCATTGCAATGGCACATCGGATGTCATACCACCCTCCCATTTCAAGGAGGCCTGGACGTGAGCGATCAACTCCGCCTTCACGGGTTCAACAACCTCACCAGTTCGTTGAGCTTCAATATCTACGACATCTGCTACGCGCAGACCGAAGAGCAGCGCACGGCGTATATCGATTATATCGATGAGCTCTACAATGCCGAGCGTCTTACCCAGATCCTCAAGGATGTCACCAACATCATCGGTGCCCACGTGCTGAACATCGCACGCCAGGACTATGAGCCGCATGGTGCCAGCGTGACCATCCTGATCGCCGAGCACGAGCTGGAAGAGCAGGACGTGTCCCAGACCGCGCCGGGCCCGGGCCCGCTGCCGGAAACGGTCGTCGGCCATCTGGACAAGTCTCACGTCACGGTGCACACCTATCCCGAGTCCCACCCGGACAACGGCATCAGCACCTTCCGTCTCGATATCGATGTCTCGACCTGTGGCATGATCAGCCCGCTGAAGGCGCTGAACTATCTGATCCACAGCTTCGATTCCGATATCGTGACCATGGACTACCGCGTGCGTGGCTTCACGCGCGACGTGGATGGCAAGAAGCTGTTCATCGATCACGACATCACCTCCATCCAGGATTACCTGGCGGAAGACACCAAGCGTGCCTACCAGATGGTCGATGTGAACGTGTATCAAGAGAACATGTTCCACACCAAGATGCTGCTCAAGGACTTCGAACTGGACAACTATCTCTTCGGCACCTCGCGTCGCGAGCTGACCTTCGAGGAAGCCACCAACATCGAAGGCCGTCTGCGTCGTGAAATGCTCGAGATCTTCTACTCGCGCAACTTCGACTGATCATCGCCTGCGTCATGCACGGCAGTCGCAGCGCCTGTGTCTGCTTGCCTGAGACCTGATGACAGTCCGCAAAAAGCCCCTGACACCTCACGGTGTCAGGGGCTTTTTGTTGCCTGCCTGCCGGTTCAACGTTCGCCGGCAGGGCCCTCCCTGTCAGGCGGGGCGGCATCCCCCAGGCGCTGTTCCATCTCCTCATTCACCTGGCGATGCAGCGCCTCGCGGTGGCGTTCGCGCTCAGCCAGCGACTCGCCCCGCTCCTGCGCGACCTGATCCAGCCGCTCACGCAGCTCGCGCACCTCCGTCGTCAGCTCGCTGATCTGATGATAGAGCGCCCGCGTCATGTCGCGCTGAGCACGCGCCGCCCGGGCCTCCTGCTCGCTGTCATCCTCGATGAAGATCGAGCTGATATAGGCGGCGAAACTCCCGAACAGCCCCACGCCCCCGACCATCAGCAGCACCGCCACCACGCGACCGAGCGTCGTGATGGGATAGTAGTCGCCATAGCCGACGGTGGTCACCGTCACCACCGCCCACCACAGCGCCTCCTCGGCGGTATTGATGGGGCTGTCGGGATTGGGTGTCTCCACCATCAGCATGGTCAGGGCGCCAAACACCACCAGCAGCACCGTGGCGGTGGCCGCCGAGGCGAAGACCCCCTCGGCCCGGTTGCGGAACAGCAGCTTCCAGATCATTTCCATCGACTTGATGGCGCGCAGCACCCGCAACACCTGCACCACGCGAAACAGCCTCGCGCCCTGGAAGAGCCCCGCCGGAATACAGGCCAGCAGGTCGATCCAGCCCCACTTCATGTACTCGCGCTTGCTCTTGGCACTGGCGAAGCGCTTGCAGAAATCGATGAAGAAGAACAGACAGACCACATAGTCCATGTATTCCAGCAGCCGCTGGACCTGGGGTGACAGCACAAAAACAAGGTCCACCACCATGGCGCCGATCACATAGATCGACAGCACCAGGATGAACAGCTGAAAGGGCGTGACGCGTTCCTGCATCCGAAGACTCTCCGTGAATGGGGCTCTGGAAAGCCTACCCCATCCTCGTCGCCCTGACAGTGTGAAGCCACCGCTGGCGTACGCCCGGGCACTCATCTGTCCGATGGTTCATGCATCCCTGGGCTCATGCGCCCGGTGGTTCATGGATTTCTGGGCTCAGGCGCCCGCGCTCATCAAGCCTTGCTGCGCGACTCCTCGTCACTCGGGGGCTGGAAGGTGGACTGCTCGCTGATGTCCTCCCCACTGATGCGATTCAAAAGCTTGCGCAACTTGTGACGCTGCCTGCGTGATGACAGGCGATTGGAATCCCAGCGCTCCGGTACCAGCGCACATTCTCCATTGGCATCGTGCAGGCGGAAGGCACGCTCGACGCCGATCGGATGGTCCTCACTGCCATAGATACCGATGATGCTCAGCGTCAGGCGCTGGAATTCCAGCTGCTCATTGCTGGGCCAGTGACCATCGAGCGAGATGCCATTGCGGCGCGCCATGCGCTCGATGACTTCAGAGAAAGTCCCGATATGCAGGAAGTCGCCCGAGCCCAGCGGCCCCTGACGCGTGGTATCGGAGATACGCCATTCACTGCTGCTGGAAGCCTCCTGCGCGGACTGCTCGCTGTCGCCGTCCTGCTGATTGTTACCCTGCTCGTCACCTTCCTGATAGCTGCGTTCGAACTCGGTGACATCCATCAGCAGGCTGCCATGACTGGTATCCAGCCTGGCGATGATGTGCTCGATGAAGATCGATTCGGCACTCATGTTGCTGACGATGCACAGACTGTCGATACCCTTGGACTTGCCGCGATTGATCAGCACTCGCGGGCGACGCTGGCGACGGAAGTTGTGATACAGCAGCTGCGCGTAGACCAGCCAGATGAAGAACGAGCCGATACTGGCAATCGCCGAGATGGTTTTCGAGTGATTCGCAATCCACTCCATCATGCTGACCTCCCCTGTCAACGTTGTCTGGTGCACCCTTTCTTGGGGACAGCGACAGGGGATTGCGAGCATTGATTTGGCGTTAAACTCCCTCGTGACTGACCTGGTCCTCGCCCAGCAGTGCCTGCCAGAGGGTGATGACCCGCTCACGGTGGGCGGCAATCACCGGGTGCTGCTCCAGCCGCATCAGGCTGCCGTGCTTCTCCAGCGCCAGGCGATGACTGACATCGCGATAGGCCAGATAGGCCTCGCGCAGCTCACCGGCCTGCTCGCCCGGCAGCCGTCCGCAGGACTCGAGGGTTTCCAGCAGCCGCATGTTGTCGCTCCACTCGAGCAGAGCAGGCACCTGATGACTCAGCGCCAGCACGCAGTACTGGGCGAGAAACTCGATGTCGACGATGCCGCCGGCGTCCTGCTTGAGGTGGAACTGGCCGGCCTCGCGGTCCTTGGCGCTGCTGCCCAGGTGGTCACGCATCTTGTGGCGCATGGCGATCACCTCCTGGCGCAGCGTCTTCTCATCCCGCTGCTGACCGAGCACCTCACGGCGCACCTCCTCGAAGGCCAGCGCCAGCGCCGGGTCTCCCGCCACGGCCCGCGCGCGCACCAGCGCCTGATGCTCCCAGGTCCAGGCTTGCGTGAGCTGATAATCCCGGAAGGCCGCCAGACTCGAGACCAGCAGTCCCGAGTTGCCCGACGGGCGCAGGCGCATGTCGACCTCGTAGAGCGCACCGGCCGGCGTCACCGCCGTCAGCAGGTGGATGATGCGCTGCCCCAGACGCGTGAAGAACAGCGGGTTGTCCAGCGGCCGCGGGCCGTCCGTCTGGCCCTTGCTGGCCGCATCATGCAGGAAGACGAGATCCAGATCCGAGCCATAGCCCAGCTCGATGCCACCCAGCTTGCCGTAGCCGACGATCACGAAGCTGCCACTCAGGCTGTCGCCGGTGATCGGCTGGCCATCGCGCCCGATGGGGAAGCCATGCTTGCGGGTCAGGGTCTTCCACGCCATCGCCAGCACCTGTTCCAGCACCACCTCGGCGATGAAGGTCAGATAGTCACTGACCTTCATCAGCGGGCGGGCACCGGCGATATCGGAGGCCGCCACGTGCAACACCTGGGCGTGGCGGAACACCCGCAAGGCCTCGAGCAGCGCCTCTTCATCATCTTCGGGAATGCGCGACAGCGCAGTGCGCAGCTCATCGGCGAGGCGCGTCTTGTCGGCGGGTGAGTACAGGTTATGCGGGTGCAGCAGCTCGTCGAGCAGCACCGGATAGCGCGCCAGCTGCTCGGCGATCCACGGGCTGGCCGCACACAGGCGCATCAACTGCGCCAGCGCATCTGGATTCTCGCGCAGCAGCGCCAGATAGGCCGTCCGCCGCAATACCGCCTCAATCAGCGGCAAGACGCGCTCCAGCACTCGGCTGGCATCGTGCTCGCCGGGCTTCTCGGGGTCGCCCGCCGCCGAGCCCAGCGCCTGCAACAATGGCGGCATCAGTGCATCGAGGCGATCAAAGCCGATGCGCTGCATGCCCTGCACTGCACGTGACCGCCGCAGGCTGTCGAGACGCCGGAAACTCTCGGCCGCACTCTCAAAGCCGCTCTCGGCGAGCAGTGCCTCGCCCTCCTCGGCCGTCAGCTCGCCACGCCACAGTGCTCGCCACTCATCCAGCGCCTGCTGACCTTCGCCCTGCTCGGCCTCGTCGTCTTCCGGCGCGGCGATCACATTGTCAAAGTGATGGCGGATGCGCGTGCGCACCTCCTCCAGGCGCGCGGTGAGCGCCTCCCAATCGGGCAGCTTCATGGCCAGCGCGAGACGCTCGCGGCCCAGCGGGTCCAGCGGCAGTGTCTGGGTCTGGCGGTCGGCCTGGGCCTGTAGGGCGTGTTCGAGATCGCGCAGGAAGACGTAGTCCGGCACCAGCTCATCCACGACCGCCTGCGGCAGCAAGCCCAGGGCTGGCAGGCGCGCAAAGGCCTGCTTGAGTGAAGTGACCTGCAATTCCGACTCACGTCCGCCCCGAATCAGCTGGAAGGCCTGGGCGACGAACTCCACCTCGCGAATGCCGCCGGAGCCGAGCTTGATGTTGTCGGACAGCCCGCGCCGCTTGACCTCGCGATTGATCATCGCCTTCATCTCGCGCAGCGACTCGATGGCACCGAAATCCAGATACTTGCGATAGACGAAGGGCCGCAGATGCGCGATCAGGCGCTCGCCGGCAGCGACGCTGCCCGCCACCGGGCGCGCCTTGAGCATCGCGTAACGCTCCCATTCGCGGCCCTGATCCTGATAGTAGCTGGCCAGCATCGAGAAACTGCCGACCAGTGGCCCGCCGTCCCCCAGCGGACGCAGCCGCATGTCGACGCGAAACACGAAGCCATCGGCGGTCATCGCGTCCAGCGCGGCAATCAGCTTCTGGCCGAGACGCGTGAAATATTCCTGATGATCCAATGACTTGCGGCCACCTGACGTCTCGCCCTTGTCGGGGAAGGCGAAGATCAGGTCGATATCGGAGGAGAGGTTGAGCTCGCCGGCGCCCAGCTTGCCCATGCCGAGCACCACCAGCCGCTGCGGCTCGCCGAAGCGGTCCGGCGCGGGGCGGCCGTAACGCGGCTCAAGCGAGGCTTCCAGCCAGCCAAGCGCGCCCTCGAGAGTGACTTCGGCGAGGTGCGAGACCGCCGCTGCGGTCTGCCACATGTCGGCGCCGTTGAGGTCGCGCCACACGATGCCCAGCATGCGCAGCTGGCGGAAGCGCCGCAGCACCTGCTGCATCGCCTTCTCATCTTCGGCGCTGGCGAGGCCGGCAGCGAGACGCTCAGTGAGCTGGGCGACCGGCAAGGCGCGCTCCAGCTCGCCACTCTCGAGCAGCTCGGACAGCAGTTCAGGGCGGCGGCACAACGTCTCCAGCGCGAAGTCGGACAGCGTGATCAGACGTCCCAGCTGGCTGCGCTGACGCTCATCGAGGGCCAGGAAGGTCGCCAGCGGTGAGCTGTCATCGCCACGCATCTCGCTGAGGTTCTCAGCCTGGGTCAGGCTCTCTTCGAGACGCTCCTGGGCGGCGCACAAGGCGCTCTCGAGCGTGGCACGGCTGTCAGTCGACTGCTCGGCCAGCAGCGATGACGGCGCAAGGAAATCAGCGGGCAACAGTGGGCGGGACTGCGCGGGGGATGGCTGGGGCATGGTCGTCTCCTTCGATCCAGCCCTCAGCATAACGGAGGCCGCAGGCACATGACACGGCCTGCCCGCCGACCCCTTTCATTGATGTGGTCGGGGCTGGTCGCTCAGCCGAACAGCTTGTCGTAGAGCAAGGTGCCCCAGGTCAGGCCAGCGAAGATCAGGCTGATCATGACCGCCGCCGAGCCCATGTCCTTGGCGCGCCCGGACAGCTCATGGAATTCCGGGCCGATGCGGTCAATCGCGGATTCCACCGCCGAGTTGAGCAGTTCGACCATCAGCACGATCAGCGTGGAGCCGACCAGCAGCAGCCACTCGACATGCGAGTCACCGATCCACCAGGCAAACGGCAGCAGCAAGGCGCACAGCACGATCTCCTGGCGGAAGGCCTCTTCGTTGCTCCAGGCGGCCTTGAGGCCCTTGAGCGAGTAACGCGCGGAATGCTTGAGGTGGGTCAAGCCGGTATGCCGTGATTTCATCTTCGGGTCTCGTACAGAAGCAGCACGGAGGCTGCAAAGGCCGATCTTTCAATCGGACGACGTCTGCCAGCAACACGCCTCGGGAGAGCTCGCAGCACACCGGCCAGCGACAGCGCAGCGCTGCCTGCGCGATTTTCACGACCAAAGGCTACCCGAGACCTCATCGACGGGCGTGCTCTAATACCGCCAGGCGCTCGATGACGGCGGCGATGATAGCAAAGCACGCGCTGAAGCGGCATTGCCGATCCCGTCCTCCAACAACAACAAATCAACGCCGGGAACTGCCCATGCCTTCGCTATCACACGACACACGCCAGACGCTCAGCCGCGGACTGGCGCGCAACTTCCTCGGCCAGTCGCCACGCTGGTACAAGCAGCTGATGTGCCTGTTTCTGATCACCAATCCGCTGCTGCTGTGGTTCAGCGGTCCGCAAGGTGGCGTGATCGTCGGCTGGCTGCTGCTGGGGGAGTTCATCTTCACGCTGGCGATGGCGCTCAAGTGCTATCCCCTCCAGCCAGGTGGCCTGCTGGCACTGGAGGCCGTCGTCATCGGCATGGCCTCGCCGGAGGCCATCATGCAGGAGATGGAGCGCAACCTGCCGGTGATCCTGCTGCTGATGTTCATGGTGGCCGGCATCTACTTCATGAAGCCGCTGCTGCTGTATGCCTTCACCAAGATCATCCTCGGCGTGCGCTCCAAGACCTGGCTGTCGCTGATGTTCTGTCTCTCCAGCGCCCTGCTGTCCGCCTTTCTCGATGCCTTGACGGTGACGGCGGTGATCATCGGCATCGCGGTGGGCTTCTACTCCGTCTACCACAAGGTGGCCTCGGGCAAGCATTTCGATACCCAGCATGACCATGCCAACGATGTCAGCGTCGAGGCCGTGCACAGTGAAGACCTCGAGGATTTCCGCGGCTTTCTGCGCTCGCTGCTGATGCATGGCGCGGTGGGAACCGCGCTGGGAGGCGTCAGCACCATGATCGGCGAGCCGCAGAATCTGGTGATCGCCAAGGCCGCCGAATGGGACTTCATCGACTTCTTCCTCGCCATGGCGCCGGTCACCGTGCCGACCTTCTTCGCCGGCCTCGCCCTGTGCGTGCTGCTGGAGCGTGGCCGCTGGTTCGGCTACGGCCAGCGCCTTCCCGCCAGCGTACGACGCATTCTCGAGGATTATGACCATCACCAGGATTCACGGCGCACGCCGCGGGAACGCGCCGCGCTGATCGTGCAGGCCGTGGTGGCCGTGCTACTGGTCCTGGCGCTGGCACTGCACATGGCAGAAGTCGGGCTGATCGGGCTGGCGGTGATCATCCTGCTGACCGCCGGCAACGGCATCACCGATGAGCATCAGATCGGCCGCGCCTTCCAGGAATCGCTGCCCTTCACCTCGCTGCTGGTGGTGTTCTTCACCATCGTCGCGGTCATCCACGAGCAGCATCTGTTCCAGCCGTTCATCCAGTGGGTACTGAGTCTGCCCATCGAGGAACAGGCCGGCGCGCTGTTTCTGGCCAACGGCCTGCTCTCGGCCATCTCGGACAATGTCTTCGTGGCCACGGTATACATCACCCAGGTCAAGAACGAGTTCGTGGCCGGCAATATCAGCCGCGAGCACTTCCATGCGCTGGCGGTCGCGGTGAACACCGGCACCAACCTGCCCAGCGTTGCGACCCCCAACGGCCAGGCGGCGTTCCTGTTTCTGCTCACCTCCGCCATCGCGCCGCTGGTCAGGCTCTCCTACGGGCGCATGGTGTGGATGGCGCTGCCCTACACGGTGCTGATGACGCTGGTCGGGCTGGCCACCGTGCGCAGCTTCATCTAGTCAGCACCTCCTGTTACCGGGGCCAGCCGCACCTCCGGCTGGCCCCGGTTGCGTCAGTCTCATCCCAATGTCGATATCGCGAGACTTCCCCACAGCGTCGCTTGCAGGCACTGTGAGATGACGCGTCTCGATCAGACGCCGTGACACCTTCAAGCAGGAAGACCGCCAACACCAACGCCATCCACAAGGAGACAGCCATGTCCCGCGCACTGATGCTGCACGAAGAGACACCTCGCGCTCGAGTCGTCGACCTCTCCGATGATCAGCTACCTGACCTGCCTGTCACGGTGGCCATCGAGCGTTCCGGACTCAACTACAAGGACGCGCTGGCCATTACTGGCCGTGGCAAGATCGTTCGCGAGCTGCCCTTCGTGCCGGGCATCGATTTCGCGGGTCGCGTCGAGGCCTCCGACTCGCCGGATTATCAGCCGGGCGATGAGGTCCTCCTGACCGGCTGGGGCGTGGGCGAGCGCCATTGGGGCGGCCTGGCCGAGCGCATGCGCGTCAAGCCCGAGTGGCTGGTCAAGCGCCCCGCCAATCTGAGCGCCGAGCAGGCCATGGCCTTCGGCACCGCCGGCCTGACCGCCATGCTATGCGTGATGCGTCTCGAGGAGGCCGGCCTGACGCCCGAGCAGGGCCCGGTGATCGTCACCGGCGCCACCGGTGGGGTCGGCAGCTGGGCCGTGCAGATGCTGGCTGGGCAAGGCTTCGAGGTTCACGCGGTCAGCGGCAAGGCCGAGCAGCGCGAATGGCTCGAGTCACTGGGCGCGAGCGAAGTCCATCTGCGCAGTGATTTCGAGGACAAGGGCCGTCCGCTGGAGAAGAGCCGCTGGGCAGGCGCCGTGGATACCGCCGGTGGCCAGGTGCTGGCCAATCTGCTGGCGCAGATGAATTACGATGGCAAGGTGGCGGCCGTGGGCCTCGCGGCGGGCGCCGACCTGCCCACCAGCGTGATGCCGTTCATCCTGCGCGGTGTCTCGTTGCTGGGCGTCGATAGCGTCATGATCAACGCCGAACGCCGGCAAAAGGTCTGGCAGCGTCTGGCCGACCTGCCGGACGAGATGCACACCCAGATGCAGCTCGAGACGGTCGGCCTGGAAGGCCTCGCCGAACGCGCCGAGGCGATGATCGACGGACGCGTCAGCGGTCGTGTGCTGCTCGACCCGACGCGCTGAAGACACTCGACGCACGACCCGCGACGGAAAATTTGCCCTCGCAGCGCCAAAAACGCTTCAAGTCCTTGATTGTTGCGGTGCAATAGCGATTTTGGCGTTAGCCAACGCCGTCACACAACGCTATGCTCTTGTTATCTCGTTGCGCCCTGTCGAGCGTCCCGAGTGCCCTCCCCTCAGCCATGCCGGGCGTGTGGAGGACCACCCCGCCTTCGGGCGGGGTTTTTTGTGTCTGTCACTCAGGCCATGAACACGAAAGCCCCGCCGATTGGCGGGGCTTTCGTGTCTTGCGCTCGCGATCAGGAGCTCAGTTGCGCTCGATCATCGCGGTCAGGTCCTCGGCGACCGGATCCAGCACCTGCGGCCAGGACAGATAAGGCACCGCTGCCCGACCGTTGACCATCACCGCGAAGGCGCCCCAGCGGCCACTTTGCGTGCGGAAGTATCCCGAGATGGCGCGCACCGGCACCGGGTTGTTGAGCGTGCCCGTCTTGACCATCACGTGATTGCGGAAGGTCTCGCTGCCACGGCGGATGAAGCGCATCGGGCCATTGACCGGTGCCTGCAGGCCCGCCACGAAGGTGGGGAACAGCGCCGGGCGGTAATACATGCTGTCGAGCAACGCCACCAGTCCACTGACGCTGGTGCGGTTCTGGGAGGTCAGGCCGCTGCCGGAATACATCGTCAGCGGGCCGTGACCGGGAATCGCGCTGGCGAAGGTCTCGAGCTTGGCGCCGCCCTGGCGCAAGGTGGCCTGACTGCCGCCGACCAGCGCCAGCGTCAGCTGGTCCGCCATGAAGTTGTTGGAGTAGTTGAGCATGCGCGTCAGCAACTCCTGCATCGGCTTGCCTTCGACGCTACCGAGCTGCGCGGCGCTGGAGGGCGGCGCCGTCGAGGTGATGTCCACCCCGCCGGTCACCGTGATCCCGGCGCGCGCCAGGATGTCACGCATCAGCTCACCGGTGTACAGCGCAGGATTGGAGACGGCGCGGTAGATGCTGCGCGGCTGGCTGTCGGCGGCGATGGTGCCGGTGACGACCAGCGTATCGCGACCGTTGCTGGTGGTGCGGCGGGCATTGATGGCGCTCTTGCCCCCCGCGCCGACCGTGGTGACCTGGTTGTCGAATATCTCGGTGGGCTGGGTGGTGTCGCAGCTGGCCAGTCGCGCCGGCGCCTGACTGCCCGCACCCGGCATCACCTTCACGCACCAGCTGGCATAGTTGCTGGCCGCGGACGACAGCAGCGCATCATAGGCATTGCTGGAACGCCGCGAGGCATTGCAGCGATCGGTACTGATGCAGGGCACCGGCCCGAAGCGCCACTGGCTGATCAAAAGGCGCCCTTCGACGCGGCGGATGCCCCGAAAACGCAGCTCCTCGGTCAGACGCCACAGCTCTTCACTGGTCAGCGCCGGGTCGCCGCTGCCCTCGAGCACCAGGTCACCGGTCAAGACGCCGCCGCTGATCGTGCCCGTGCTGCGCAGACGCGTGGAGAAACGGTACTGCGGGCCGAAACGGTCCAGCGCCGCACCGGCGATATAGAGCTTGGACAGCGAAGCCGGCGTCAGTTGCTGGTCGGGATTGACCGAGGCCAGCGTCTCGCCGGTATCAAGCATGCGCGCCTGGGCACTGACGATGAAGCCCTTGTCAGTCAGTCGCGTCAGGTTGTCAAAGCCCGCCGCCTGCGCCGGCCCCGCCACGACAAGCGTCGCACCGGCCGCCATGGCCAGTCGGCGCAGCGAGCGCGTGAAACGCAGCGACTTGCCCGCTGCCGCGGGGCGCGCCGCCTTCAGCAAGGGCAACAGGGGAGACAGTCGGGAGGGTCGCGCAGAGGTCGGTGCAGTGCGAAATAGGGGCATGAGGCATCCAGTGACGTCGTCGGTGAGCATCCATGTCACAGCCGGGAGGCGCCGTGATGCCCCTAGCTTAATGAGGACTGGCGCTGGAAAACAGATGCAGGACGGCGACACCGCCCACGATCATCGCCAACCCCAGGATGGCCGGCAGGTCTGGCATCTCGCGATAGACCACCGCACCGAACACGGTGACCAGCACGATGCCGAGCCCGGACCACACCGCATAGGTCACGCCCAGCGGCAGATCACGCAGTACCAGCGTCAGGAAATAGAAGGCGATGCCGTAGCCCACCACCACGATCACGCTGGGGCCGAATCGCGAAAAGGACTCGGAGGCCTTGAGCGCACTGGTCGCGATGACCTCCGCCAGTATGGCCACTGCCAGGAAGACATAACTCATCGAATCACCTCGTATTGTGGGGGGCCAGCTGCTGCTCACGCGCGGCCTTGCGCGCCAGCAGACGACTCATCACGGCATCGAACAACGGATTGAAGATCATGGCCCAGACCAGGAAGAAGGCAACGAAGCCCAGATCCAGCAGCAATGCCTGCCACAGTCCCAGGTCGAGCCAGGCGGCCACGATGAAGACGGTCACCAGTACCAGGCCGAGCTCGAAGCCGAGTGCCTGAGCGATGCGCTGGGTCGCGCTGCGCTGGCGGGTCGGCACCCAGCGATCGAACATCCAGTTCCAGACCGTACTCCAGATCACCGCCAGTGTGGACATCACCACCGCCAGGCTGCCCATGCTCGCCAGGTCATTCCCCGTGACCAGTGCCGACAGCGGCGCCACGAGCAGGATACCGCCCAATTCCAGCAATCCTGCCTGGGCCAGACGTTCTTTCTTGGAACGCATGTCATACCTCCTCTCGATCACCGCGTGTGATGCCGGACGGGCTGAACGACGCGGATGGAGGAGGCATTCTAGAGAGGTACAAGATGGTTTAAAGTTGGTATCCATCTATTATTCAGATGGATCAAGGCGCGAGGCGAGGCAATGAACTGGACACTGGAGCAACTGCAGACGCTGCGCTGCGTGGCGGAGACGGGCTCGTTCTCGGCGGCGGCGCGGCGTCTGGGTCGCGCGCAATCCGCGGTCAGCACCGCCATCGCCAATCTGGAGCTGGACCTGGGCTGCGAGCTGTTCGATCGCGGCCCTCGTACGCCGGTGCTGACGCCCGCGGGCGAGGCCATGCTGCATGAAGCCAACAGCGTGCTGATGCAATGCCAGCGCCTGGAAGCACGCGCCCGCACCCTCAGCCAGGGGCTGGAAGCCAGCCTGACGCTGGCGATCGATGAAGCGCTGGTAGAGATGCCGCCGGTGATGGCGGTACTGGAAAAGATGGCGGTGCAATACCCGACGCTGACGCTGAATCTGCTCAATGGCGCGCAGGATGAGGTGGCCCGCTGGGTGGAGCAGCACCAGGCCAATCTCGGCATCCTGTTCTATCAGCCGCTGGGTGTCATGGCGCTGGAGCGCGAGGCGCTGGGGCGACTGGAGCAGGTGCTGATCGTGGCACGCGATCACCCGCTGGCGCAGCTCGAGAGCCCGACCCACAGTGATCTGGCCGATCACCGCCAGCTGATGATCGGCCAACGTCAGCAACTGGAACCCGGCCACGAGGGGCCACGCTCACAGCGCTTCTGGCAGCTCAACAGCTTCTATGCGATGGCAGAGCTTACGACGCGCGGGCTGGGTTGGGCACAGGTTCCGCGCCATATCGCCCACTACCCCCCCTTTCAGCAGCGCCTGAAGATTCTGGACTTGAGCGCGCTGGGCGCCACCGCCGACATCGATATCGAACTGATCTCGCGCCGCGACAGCCCTCGTGGCCCCGCGGCCAGCTGGCTGCGCCAGTCACTGCGCGACACCTTCCACAACAGCCACGCCGCTATCGCCAACCAGAACCTGCCACCGACGTGAGTCGCGTCAGACCTGCAGCGGGTAGCGCTCGGGCGTGTGTTCAAGCTGGCATTCGAGTCGCCACAGCGCCTGGCCAGACTCGTGATACTTGCGCTCGAAGTGCGTCAGATAATCGCCCTGCGGCTCGAAGGCGTGCGCTGTCACCTCGACACCGGTGGCATACCCGATGGCCTGGGCGAACTCCCGAGCGTAGATCTCCCAGTTGGTGCGCAGCTCCAGCTGACCGCCCAGCGCCATGATGATCGGAAATACCGGGTGGCCCTGCCAGCGCATCTTGAGATGGCGCGCCTTGGGATAAGGATTGGGGTACAGCAGGGTGTGATGCGCAGGTGCCCAGCCCGCGGCGAGCGCCAGGCGCCAGAAGTCGACGAGGTCTGCGCGCACCAGCAAGGCGTTGTCCGGCAGCTCGCCATGCTTGCGGCTGAGACGGTCTTCGCTGCGGTCCACGCCGATGACGGCATGGTCCGGATGCGCCAGTGCCAGCTGGCGAGTCGATCGCCCGACGCCGCAGCCGCTGTCCAGCCACAGGGGCTTCGCCTGAGCCGACAACCACTGTTGCGCTTGCAGGAACGCTTCGCGGGTATGCTCCGCCACGGGTTTGCGCAGCGGATGCGCCATCGCACGGCGCACGCGACGCTCGATATCCTCGTGGGGGCCGGTCTGGGGAGAATCGATCTGGCGGGAGTTGGCGTACATCAGCAGTTCCGATAGCAACGGGCAGGAAAATCACGCGCGGAGTCTAGCAGATGCGCCTGCATCGGGCTGCGCCATATGGCGTACAGCCCATCCGGGGCCGGCGGCGCAGGAAGGCCTGGGCACAAAAAAAGGCGCCTGCCTCGCGGCACGCGCCTACACCAACTCAAACAGCCACGACAGAATGGCAGCTTGCGATTCGAAAATCAAACAAACGTTTAATCACGATCATCCCGCGCCATGACGAGTACAAAAACAGGCCAGTGGGACTCGCACTGAGCGCAGAGATATCGCACAGTGTTCGCAGCAAGCGCTCGCTGGCGCGCCCGCGTAGAGGCGGGGGTGCATGACGCCTGTATTGAGGGGGTGTTATCATCCGCCCATCATTTGGACGAATATCCGCAGAGGTATCGCCCAGACCAACGACTCACAGTATTTTTACGAGGAAAGCGGCTTGTCACACTTACCGGTGATCGTCGGCATGGGCGGCGTCAATGCCGCCGGCAGAACTTCGGGCCATCAGGCGTTCCGACGCACGGTGCTCGACTCCCTGCCGGAGACAGACCGTCAAGAGACCCTGCTGGGGCTCGCGTCGCTCATGAACCTCGCCCGCTGCGATGATCAGGGCCAGTGGTTCGATGCCGAAGGCCAGCCCGCCGAGGCTCAGGCGCTTGCGGAGCGTCTGGCAGACCAGGTGCTGACCCACACCCTGATTCGTCGCATTGAAGACGAGCGCTTCAACGCGACAGGCATTCCTGCCAATCGTCAGTCAAAGCTGACGCTGGGCCAGGACTTGACCTTCACGCTGCGCAGCCGCCAGCTGCCGGAACAGCCGCCCGCTGACTGGCAGATCCGCGAGCTGGACAACCGTCATGTCGAGGTCACGGTACCGGCCGGCGAATTCGATGTCCTGCTGCCCGATCATCGTCAGGCGCTGGTGCGTGCCGCGGGTCAGCTGCCCAGCGGCTTCGCGCCGGAGCAGCTCTATCGCAGCGTGCATCACCCGCGCGGCCTGTCGATGACCATCTTCGGTGCCAGCGATTGCCTCGGCGACAGCGGCCTGGACTGGGATGCGCTGCGCGATAGCCTCGATCCGGACGATATTGCCGTCTACGCCGGCAATTCCATCGGCCAGATGGACGCCGAAGGCTGGGGCGGACTGATGAAGTCCTTCGTGGCCGGCGAGCGCGCCACCTCCAAACAGATGCCGCTGGGCTATGCCCAGATGCCCGCCGACTTCCTCAATGCCTATGTGCTGGGCAATGTCGGTGGCGCCGGTGCCGCGATGGGCGCCTGCGCAAGCTTCCTCTACAACCTGAAGCTGGGCCTGAACGACATCCGCAGCGGCCGTCGCCGTGTGGTGATGGTCGGCACCGCCGATGCGCCGATCACGCCGGAGGTCATCGAGGGCTTCCGCAGCATGGGCGCCCTGGCCGATGACGAGAGCCTCAAGGCCCTCGACGCGCTGGAAGTGCTTACCGACAGCGATTACCAGAAGGCCTGTCGCCCGTTCGCGCGCAACTGTGGCTTCACCATCGCGGAAGCGACCCAGTTCGTGATCCTGATGGCGGATGATCTGGCGCTGGACACCGGCGCTCGCATCATCGGCAGCGTGCCGGACGTGTTCGTCAATGCCGACGGCTGGAAGCGTTCCATCTCGGCGCCCGGCGTCGGCAACTACATCACCCTGAGCAAGGCGGTGGCGCTGGCGCGCGATATCGTCGGCGATGAAGGCGTGCGCCAGCGCAGCTTCGTGCACGCCCATGCCACCTCCACGCCGAAGAACCGCACCACCGAGTCCCACGTGCTCAATGAAGTGGCTCGCGCCAACGACATTCAGGCCTGGCCTGTGGTGGCGGTAAAATCCTTCGTCGGCCACAGCCAGGGCAGCGCCGCGGGCGACCAGGCGGTGTCGGCGCTCGGCAGCATGGCGACCGGCATCCTGCCGGGTATCCCGACGCTGGATGCCATCGCCGATGACGTGCATCACAGCCACCTCGACATCCGCCGCGAGGCGCGCGAGTTCACCGCAGACGTCGCCTTCATCAATGCCAAGGGCTTCGGTGGCAACAACGCCAGTGGCGTGGTGCTGTCGGCAGACGTCACACTGAAGTTGCTGGCGGCGCGGCATGGTGAGGCGGCACTGGCTGCCTGGCGTGAGCGCAGCGGTCTCTGCGAGCAGCGTCGCGCCGACTATCTGGACAAGGCACAGCGCGGCGAATTCACGCCGACCTATCGCTTCGGTGAAGGCGTGCTCGAAGGTCCGGAGCTGGAGATCACGGATCGCGAGATCCGTATCCCCGGCTATGCGAAGCCCGTCTCGCTCAAGGTCGACAACCCCTTCGGTTCGCTGTAAGCCAGGCTCGCTGCAAGACCGGCTGGCTACCCCTCCCGGGTTGCGCACTCGCTGACGAATCCCCTCCCGCGACTGGCAAGCCGCGCGAGGGGTTCTACACTCGGCGTACCAGGGAGCCGGCGGCGCGACAGCCACTGCGCCCCGGCCTTCTGCGGCTCCTCATCCTTCGTCGTCCACTGCAGCCGGTCACCAGGCTGACCCGCTGCCGACAGAGCTCGAGTTCGTCATGCCCAAGAACATTGCCGTCTATCCCGGCACCTTCGACCCGATCACCAATGGCCATACCGACCTGATCGAGCGCGGCGCGCGCCTGTTCGACAAGGTGGTGGTCGCGGTGGCTTACAGCCCCAGCAAACGCCCCGCGCTGCCGCTGGAGATGCGCATCGATCTGGCACGCCGGATTCTGGCGCATCTCGACAATGTCGAGGTCATCGGTTTCAGCTGCCTGCTGACAGAGCTGCTTGAGCAGCAGAATGCGCGTATCATTCTGCGCGGCCTGCGTGCGGTCTCCGACTTCGAGTACGAACTGCAGCTGGCCAACATGAACCGGGCCCAGGCACCGCACGTCGATAGCCTGTTCCTGACCCCGGAATTACAGAACTCCTACATTTCATCGACCATCGTGCGCGAGATATCGCGTCATGGCGGTGATGTGTCGCGTCTGGTGCATCCGCTGGTGGCCGAGACCCTCGCCCGGCATTTCTCCGCTACCGACGACGACACCGCCACAAGCTGAGGACAGCATCATGGCCCTGATCATCACTGATGAGTGCATCAACTGCGACGTCTGCGAGCCGGAATGTCCCAATGGGGCCATCTCGCCGGGGGAAGAGATCTACGTCATCGACCCGGACCTGTGCACCGAATGCGTCGGACACTTCGATGAGCCGCAATGTCAGCAGGTCTGTCCTGTCGACTGCATCCCGCTCGACCCGGCCAACAAGGAAAGCCAGGAAGAGCTGATGGACAAGTACCACATCATCACGGCCGCACTCGGCAACTGATTGCCGCCTGCTCCGGCAGCCGTCATGACGATGACATGGCCTGTACTGCGCCACATCCGTCGTGACGGCTGCTGCTTGCTTCTTGCCTGACACCTCCTGCTTTCTCCGCAAGCCCTCTCTATAAGCTCTTTCCTCAAGTCCTCTCCATAAGCCCTTTCCTCAAGCCCTTTCCTCAGACTCGGCCCTGACAGGCGTTTCAGCGCCTGACTCGCCAACGCGGCGCCTCTTGCTACAAGACACCAACAGGTAACGTAACCGACTGGCACTAACACCGACTGGCAAAGGCGCCGACGGGCAAAGACGCCGGCTGGCGACACACTTCGTTCGCGATCAAGACCTCCCGCTCTACCCGCCAGTGCCTGCTCCCGCCGTCCTCCCCGCCGTCCTCCCTGCCGGCCCCGCTGCTACCATGGCCAGACAACATCGTGGCTACCAACCTGCTCTCGGCCCCTGCCTAAACGGCTACGCAATTAATACCAAACGCTACGCCAGGTTATTTTCTGTTAGGGCAATGTAAACAATCTATTCTATCCTGTAGTGATAAAGTCACTGTCGTACCCTTTCACGCGCACGGATTGCCCATGTCCTCTCGCTCTCTCTCTACCGTTCTCAAGCGCCCCTTCCTGGGGACACGCACACAGCTGCCCAATGCCGGCACGGGGATGCTGCTTGTCATGCTGGCGATCATGGTGGTCTTGATCGTGGTGCCGCGTCCGCAGCTGTTCAGCTCGGTCGGACAGTACCTCGTCCCGCATTCACTGCTGGAAATGGGCGCGATACTGGTCGCTCTGATGTCTGCCGTCTCCATCTTCCAGGGGCACCGTCGGACGCTGCCGACCAGCTTTCTGGTCATGGGGTGCGCCTTCATGCTCTCCGCCTTCTTCGACATGGTGCATATCTTCAGCTATGACGGCATGCCCGACTTCGTCAGCGAAGCCTCCGTCAGCAAGGCCATCCATTTCTGGCTGGCAGGGCGGACCGCCTTCATCATCGCGCTGCTGGCCCCCTGCCTGCTGACGGCCCGCCCCGTACCGCGCCGCTATCTGCCCGTGGCCTTTGGCTTGACGCTCGCCATCGGGCTGGCGGTGAGCTGGATAGGCCTCTTTCATCTCGACTTCCTGCCAGAGACCTTCATCGTCGGCAGCGGTTTGACCGCCTGGAAGATCGGCTACGAGTGGGCCCTGGCGCTGAGCGCTGTGCTGGCCGCGGTACTTCTGCTCGGCGCGCGCCGACTGCCTGAAGGCACCAATGCCGGCTGGCTGGCGGTCGCGGCGCTGGCCACGGGGATTTCCGAGCTGTGCTTCACGCTCTATGCCACTGCCTTCGATGTCTTCAATCTGCTCGGCCACCTGTACAAGGTGGTGGCCTACGCGATGATCTATCACGCCATCTATTCATCGCGCATGGTCTACCCCTATCAGCAGCTGCAGAAGATGAGTGACGCCCTGGGCGAGGCCGAACAACGCTGGCAGTTCGCGCTGGAAGGCTCAGGCGCCGGCGTCTGGGACTGGAAGCAGGATACCGATCACGTCTTCTACTCTCCGCAGTGGAAGGCGACGCTCGGCTTCCAGGAACACGAGATCGGCAGCAGCTTCGATGAATGGAAGTCACGCATCCACCCGGATGACATGCCGCGCACCCTCGACGACCTGAAACAGCACTTTGAAGGCCACAGCGCAGAATATCGCAACGAGCACCGCATGCTGACGCGCAACGGTGAATGGAAGTGGATTCTCGATCAGGGACGCGTGGTGGAACGTGCCGAGGATGGCAGGCCCCTGCGCATGATCGGTACTCACAGCGATATCGACTGGATCAAGGAGCAGCAGCAACGCCTGATCAGCAGCCGTGCCCGCCTGCGCTCCATCTATCACTCCGCCCCGGTGGGCATCATCGTCGCCGACCGGGATGGCACCATCGCGGATGCCAACTCGGCCATGCATGCCCTGCTGGGCAAGAGTGATGCCGAGCTTTTCCAGCAATCGCTGTGGGGGCTGTTCTCACTGGACGAGATCAGTCGCATGAAGCGTGCCTGGGGCCAGCTGCAGCGCGAAGGCGGCAGCTTCCAGGACGAATACCACATGCAGACTGATACGGGGCAGATGTTCTGGGCGGAAGTCACCCTCACGCCGCTGGAGGGCGAGGAGCGCACCCTGGTACTGATCAACAATATCGAGGACCGCCGCCGCGCCATCGAGTTGCTCGAGGAGAATGCGACCCTGTATCAGGAAGTCTTCAGCACCGGCAACGCCATCAAGCTGCTGATCGACCCGGAGCTTGCCGAGATCATCGATGCCAACCCGGTCGCCGCCGACTTCTATGGCTACAGCATCGGCGAGATGTGCGGCATGCCACTGGGCCGTATCAACGTGCTGGCCAGCCAGTCGCTCTCCAAGCGCATCCGTGCGGTCGTCAACCGTACCGACAACCACTTCGAGGCCAGCCATCAGCTTGCCAACGGTGAATTGCGTGATGTCGAGATCTTTACCGGCCCGGTGGACCTGAACGGCCGCACCCTGCTGTTCTCCATCGTTCACGACATCACCGATCGCAAGCGTGCCCAGCGCGACCTGCAGGCCGCCAACCTCAAGCTGTCGCGACTCTCCGAGAGCCGCAGCCAGATCCATCACCTCGCGGAATGCCTGCTGACCTGCTCCCAGCTCGATGAGATCATCACCCAGCTCAATGTTCGTCTGCCCAGCCTGTTCGCCGGCTGCGAAGGCAACGTGACCCTGCATGACCCGAATGACATCAATCAGACGATGCATATCAACTGGGGGTCACCGCCCACCGACGCTCGTCACCTCAAGCAGACGCTGACGGTCGGGGATGGCCAGGTGGGGGAATTCGTGCTGCTGATCCCGCCGGAAGAGGACAGCCTGGAGCGCCTGCAGCCCCTGGCGGAAGATGTCAGCCACCTGGTGATGCTGGCACTGGCCGACCTGCAGCTGAAGCGGGGTCTGGCACATGAGGCGCGCAAGGATACGCTGACGCGCCTCTTCAATCGTCGTCACCTCGATGAGGTGCTGCCCCAGAAACTGGCCGAGGCCAGCATCGGCAACCCGCTGTCCCTGGTGGTGCTGGATCTCGACCATTTCAAGCAGGTCAACGACACCTACGGACACGAGATGGGCGATCAGGTCCTCACGCGCCTGGCCAACCTGATACGTGAGTCGCTGCGCAGCTCCGATGAAGCCTGTCGCTACGGTGGCGAAGAGTTCGTGATCCTGATTCCCGGTGCCAGCGCAGCGGTGTCACGCGCACGTGTCGAAGCCATTCTCGAAGCCTTCCACGAAGAAGTCTTCGAGCATGAGACGCTGGGGCCGCTGACCGGCTTGAGCTTCTCCGCCGGGGTCGCCAACGCGCCGCATGACAGCCAGGCCACCGACGCGCTGTTCAACATGGCCGACAATGCGCTCTACCAGGCGAAACGCGCCGGACGCAAACGCGTGCTGTGCTTCAACTCACTGCCGCCTGCAGCCGATAACCACGCCAGGCAAACCGCGCACTAACAGCCGCTTTCACCACCCTTCAGATACGACAACGCCGACCCTCAAGGTCGGCGTTGTCGTGTCCAGCCATGAGCGGCGCGTGCTCACCAGCCGCGATCAGGACATCCTCAATCCCAATCGACACGCGTGGTCTTGCAGCCGAGGCAGCGAGCGAAGGTCGCCTGCGCCGGAGTCGCGACCAGTACGCGCGCCGTCTCATCGATATTCTGCCCCATGGCCGCGAAGGGAGCCGACACGACAAAGATGGCAGCACCGACGACGGTCGTGGCCAGCAACAGTGGACGCCCGATAAGGGCATCGGCCACCATCATGCCTGCGCTGGGTGTGTCGTCACCCTGCTCGCTGGGCAGCTCGATGGCCTGCACCGGCGTCGCCAGCACCAGCGTCATGCCAGCTGCTGCAAGCCCAGTGCGCAATCGCGTGCTTCGCTGAAGAATCGTGCGTTTCATAGTCAGTTCCCTTGCGTCCGGACGCTCCATGCGTCCCTGTTATGGGTCTTCGCGCCAGTGGAGCTCTCTGCTGGCGCATGGCAGGCCTTGCCATCAAGTCACCAGAACTAGATTAGCGCTCCAGCGCCATTACGCCCAGCCCTGCCAGGCCTTATCCTGATCAACGCGACCGCTCCCGGCTGACGTTACCTTCACCCCTCATTCGGACCCAACATGCCCGCACCTTCCCTGAAGACCGCCACACTGCCTTCCGCCGATCGCCATATGTGGCGCCTGGCCTGGCCCATCATCCTTTCCAACATTTCCGTGCCGTTGCTGGGGCTGGTGGATACCGCCGTGGTCGGGCATCTCGAGGATGCGGTGTATCTGGGCGCGGTCACGCTGGGCGCGGTCCTCTTCAGCTTTCTGTACTGGGGCTTCGGGTTCCTGCGCATGGGCACGACAGGCATGACGGCACAGGCCCATGGCCGTGAAGACCACGATGGCCTGCGTACCTTGCTGGGCCAGGGCATCGGGCTGGCACTCGCCATAGGGCTGGTGTTGATCATCGCCGGCTCGCCGCTGATCACCCTGGGACTATCGCTGATGGAGGCCAGCGAGACCACGCGCGCCCTGGCCCATGACTACGCCAGCATCCGGCTGTGGTCGGCGCCGGCGGTGCTGATCAACTACGTGATTCTGGGCTGGTTCCTGGGGCTTGGTAATTCGCGCGTCACGCTCGGCATCCTCGTGCTGACCAATGGCGTCAACATCCTGCTCGACCTGGCCTTCGTGCCCGGGCTGGGCATGACCAGCGATGGCGTGGCGCTGGCCAGCGTGATCGCCGACTACTGTGCGCTGGCCACGGGCCTGTGGCTGGTCGCCCGCCAGCTCAGACGCATGCCGGGGCGCAGTGATCGCGCAGCGCTGCTGTCTCTCCCCGCCTGGGGCGCGCTGATCCGCGTCAATCAGCATCTGTTCGTGCGCACCCTGTGCCTGCTGGGCGCGACGGCCTATTTCACCTCGCAGGGTGCCAGCTTCGGGGATGATGTTCTGGCGGCCAATGCGGTGTTGCTGCAGTTCGTGATGATGACGTCCTATGCACTGGATGGCTTCGCCCAGGCGGCGGAATCAGAGGTCGGGCGAGCCGTCGGCCAGAACGACTGGCAACGCTTCGCGCGCAGCGTGGGCGCGGCAACCCGCTTCTCCTTGATCACCGCGACAGCGGCCAGCGGCCTGCTCTGGCTCTGCGGGCCGGCGTTGATCCACCTGCTGACCGACATTCCCGAAGTCCGCGCCCTGGCCACCGTCTATCTGCCCTGGATGGTCGCCATGCCCCTGGTCGCGGTGTGGAGCTACCTGCTGGACGGCATCTTCATCGGCGCCACGGCGACGCGTGAAATGCGCAATACGCTGGTGGTGTCCCTGCTGGCCTTCATCGGCCTGTGGCCGCTGCTCGAAGGCTTCGGCAATCATGGACTGTGGCTGGCCTTCCTGCTGTTCACCAGCGTGCGCTCTGCCGTGCTCGGCGGCTACTACCTGCATCATCGCCGCCATCATTGGCGCTGATGCCATGCCAGTTGACGCCTCCAGCAGGTTGATGCAGCGCTGAAAGGCTTGCCGCTGGCATTGGCGTGCCACTCGACCATCGCGCGATATTCTCCTGATAGCGAATGGACTAATGTGAGCGTGCCAACCCGTTTCCCATACTGATAAAAAGCCAACAGGGACTCTCACATGCTGCAATCGCTATCACGGCCAGCCGTCAAGCTGGTTGAGCGCTATCTGCCTGACCCCTATATCTTCGTCTTGTTGCTGACCGTCGTTGCAGCGGCAGCCGCCATGCTCATCGAACAGCGCTCCCCCACCGAGGTGATGCGCTATTGGGGCGATGGCTTCTGGAATCTGCTGACCTTCTCGATGCAGATGCTGCTGGTGTTGATCTCAGGCTTCATGCTCGCCAACACCCCGCCGGTGAAGAAAGGCCTGGCCAGCATCGCCTCGCTGGCCAGAACGCCCGGCAGCGCCATCATGCTGGTCACCTTCGTGTCGCTGATCGCCAGCTGGATCAACTGGGGCTTCGGGCTGGTCATCGGGGCACTGTTCGCCAAGCAGCTGGCCAAAATGATCAAGGTCGATTACCGCCTGCTGATCGCCAGTGCCTACTCCGGTTTCGTGATCTGGCATGCGGGCATCTCGGGCTCGATTCCGCTGACCATCGCCACCGCGGGCCACTTCACCGAGGACAGCATCGGCATCGTGCCCACCTCGGACACCATCTTCGCCTTCTTCAATATCGCCATCGTCGCGGCGCTCTTGATCATCATGCCGCTGGTCAATCGCGCCATGATGCCCTTCGAGAAGGAAAGCGTGTACGTGGACCCGGCCCTGCTCGAGGAGAAGCACACCGAGATCAGCGACCAGCCTCGTCCCGCCGAGCGTCTCGAGAACTCGCCGATTCTCGCCTGGGTCGTCGGGCTGTTCGGCCTCGCCTGGCTGGTGGATCACTTCGTGATTCGTGGCGGCGGACTGAACCTGAACGTGATCAACTTCAGCTTCCTGTTCCTGGCCATCGTGCTGCATGGCACGCCGCGCAAGCTGCTGGACAGCCTGAATGAAGCCATCAAGGGCGGCGCAGGCATCGTCATCCAGTTCCCCTTCTACGCCGGCATCATGGCGATCATGGTGCAGTCGGGGCTGGCCGCCACGCTGTCCGAAGGCTTCGTGTCGATTGCCACCGCCGACAGCCTGCCGTTCTGGTCCTTCATCAGTGCCGGTATCGTCAATCTGTTCGTGCCCTCCGGTGGCGGTCAGTGGGCCGTGCAGGCACCGGTCATGATTCCCGCCGCCCAGGCATTGGGTGCCGACCTGTCACGCGTTGCCATGGCCGTCGCCTGGGGCGATGCCTGGACCAACATGCTGCAGCCCTTCTGGGCATTGCCGGTGCTAGCCATCGCCGGCCTCAAGGCCAAGGACATCATGGGCTTCTGTCTGGTGCAGCTGCTGGTGACCGGCATCATCATCTCGCTGGGTCTGACGCTGCTCTGATACCTGCCTGACGGCGGCGTCAGCTAGCCTTTTCAGCCAGCGATTCAGTAGCCTTACCGATAACCCCGCAAGCTTCCTTGCCCCCACAGGTGACTGTGGGGGCAAGGTCGTTTATAGATAGCTGATATGCCGCTCACGGGGTGCCAAGATGTCACGAATCCCGCAGACTAGCCATTATCCCTCTCTGCGCGGCAAGCCAGAGCCATTGCTTCACCTGAGAGCCCCTGACAGCTCCCACTCACCTGACAGGCCCGTGCCTGAAGGACGCCCCAATGAGCGAGAACCAGCCAGAACAGACCGCCCTCAACGAAGCTCTGCCCGGCCAGCATCAGTTGATCATGACCGAGCTGATGACCCCCGACATGGCCAACTTCAGCGGCAAGGTGCACGGTGGCGCCATCCTCAAGAAGCTGGATGAAGTCGCCTACGCCTGTGCCAGTCGCTACAGCGGCAGCTACGTCGTCACTCTCTCGGTCGATCAGGTGCGCTTCAAGCAGCCGATCCACGTCGGCGAGCTGGTGACCTTCCTGGCCTCGGTCAATCATGTCGGCCGCTCCTCGATGGAAATCGGTATCAAGGTGGTCGCCGAATCCATCCAGGGTCGCCTGATTCGCCATACCAACAGCTGCTATCTGACCATGGTCGCGGTCGACTCCAACGGCCAGCCGGTGCCGGTGCCGCCACTCAACCTGGAAACCCAGGAACAGAAGCTGCGCTTCCACAAGGCCGCCATCCGCAAGAAGCTGCGCAAGCAGGCCGAAGAAGAAGAGAAGCGCCAGGAATCCATCGAGTTCTGAGCGACTCCCGGCAAGCGCTGCGAGCGCAATCCTGACAGTCAGCACAAGATACGGAGTGCACCGCCCCGAGCGGATGGCGATACTGATCGTGAACCTTGCACAGCGAGATGAACGATGACATCAGTGTCCGGCGAAAAGACAGCGGCAGGCATGACGGCACCACCTGCCGCTGGCGACGCTCAAGGGTGCGATGAGGCCATCTGGCAGCGCCTGCTGGCGCGCCACCCGATCGCCGGGGAGGCACTGCGCTACGGCGTGATCACCACTGGCATCTTCTGTCGCATCGGCTGCCCATCCCCGGCGCCACGCCGCGACAACCTGCGCCTGTTTGCCGACGCCCACGCGGCGCGAGCCGCAGGCATGCGCGCCTGTCGGCGCTGTCATCCTGAGCAGTCCGAAAAGCCTGATCGCCCTCACGCCGACAAGCAGGCTCGCCATCCCGTCAGGGCCACGCCTGGAGCACCGACGATGCCGGAATCGAACACACCACTTTCACGCGCCTCCACTGCCGCCCGCTCGACATCTGTAGAAGCTGCCCCAGCCCCCGTCTCGCCCTGGCCGCTGGCGGTGTGTCGGCAGCTGGAGCGGGCCGTCGCCGCAGGCGAGCCCACCCCGACACTCGCAAGCCTGGCGGCGGAGCACGGGATAAGTGCCTCGCATCTTCAGCGCCGCTTCACGGCGCTGCTGGGCCTGTCACCTTCCGAGTACTCGGCGGGTCTGCGTCAGATGCAGTTCCATGCGCTGCTGGAGGAAGGCCATGGCGTGACCGAGGCGATCATCGCCGCCGGCTATCGCTCCAGCAGCCGCGCCTATGCGCGCAGGGACGGCATCACGCCCAGTGCCCGCCGCTCCGGCGGCAAGGGAGAAGACCTGCTGGCCCTGCATTGGCCGTGTCGCTTCGGGATACCGGAGCAGTCCTGCTGGCTGAGCGCAGGACTCAGCGCGCGTGGCGTGGTCGTCATTCAGCTCAGCGACAGTCGTGAGGCGGGCCAGCAGGCGCTGGAAGCACGCCTGCCCAAAGCCAATTGGCAGCAGATGGAGACAGAGACAGACGAGCAGGACGGCAGCGGTCACGCGGCCAGTCGCCTGCTGCATGCCTCACTGGGGGCACGGTTGCTCGCTCTGTGTGAGCAACCGGAGACCAGCCATGCGCTGCTGCTCGAACTGCCGCTGGATGTGCGTGGCACCGCCTTTCAATTGAGCGTCTGGCAGCGGCTCAACGCCACCGTGAGTGGCGATACCCTGACCTACCGCCAGCTGGCCGAGGCGCTCGAGCGACCGACCGCCAGCCGCGCCGTCGCCAATGCCTGTGGCGCCAATCCGCTGGCTCTGCTGACGCCTTGCCATCGTGTGGTACGCGGCGATGGCGGACTCGGCGGCTATCGCTGGGGCGTGCCGCTCAAGCAGGCCCGATTGGCGCAGGAGTCCGGCACCCGCCGGGAGTGAGAGCGGCGATGTGCTAGAGCGTCATGGGGCGCAGCGCAGGCGGCGCCTGCAGCTGCTCGCGCACGATTTCCAGCGCGTGGGTCAGCGCCTCACGGCTCTCGGCAGCGCTCAGGCACAGCCGGATGGCCTGCGGTGGCGGCTCATTGCCGACACAGAAGGGCTCGGCGCTGGTGACGTGCACCCCCCGCTCGGCCAATGACGCGACCATCGCCTGACTGCGTTGCCCTTCGGGCAACTCGAGCCACAGATCGAACGAGGACGGCCGCGCCGCCGGCGACCACTCCGCCAGCAGCGTGCGGGCCAGTCGCTGGCGCGCGCGCATCTCCTCCATCTGCCACTCCACCAGCTGTGTCGCGTTGCCGCTGGTCAGCCAGGCGCAGACCGTCTCCATCAACAGCGGCGCCACCATCCAGCTGTGGCTGCGCAGCACTGCGCCGATGCGGGTCAGTACCTCCACCGGCGCCCGCAATACGCCCAGGCGCAGGCCGCCAGCCAGCAACTTGGAGGTGCTGAAGACATACAGGGTGCGCTCCGGCGCCATCTGATAGAGCCGCGTACCGCACTCCTCGTCGGGCAGATATTGCACCCCATCTTCCAGAATCCAGAAGTCATGCTGGCGTGCGAGGGCGACCAGGGCCTCGCGCCGTGCATGAGACAACTGCGCCGCGCCCGGATTGTTCTGCTCGGCCATCACATAGACCATTCTGGGTGCCTGCTGACGACACAGCCGCGCCAGTGCCTCGACATCCATGCCGTCATCATCCAGCGGCACCCGCAACAGCTTGAGGCCACGTTCGGCGCTGGCGACGATCAAGCCGGGATAGGTCAGCGCGCCGGTGACCACGGCATCTCCGGGCGCCAGCAGCGCCGACAGCGCCAGCGTGATGCCATTCTGGCCGCCCTGGGTCAGCATCAGCTCCTCGGGGTCGACCGGCATGCCGAGCTCGCCCATCCAGCTCGCCAGCAACTGCCGGTGGCTGCCGTCGCCGAATTCATTCTGATACTCGACACTGCGCAGCAAGGCCTCGGGTGACTGGCTGATCGCGGTCAGCGCCGCCGCCATTCCCTGCTGCCGCGCGGGGTGAGGCGGTGGCAGGCTCATGGTGAGATCGATCACGCCGGATGCCGGCAGCGCGCCCTCCTGTTCTGGCGCCAATCCATAGGCCTTGCTGGCACGCAGAGCATGCCCGAAGCTGCTGAAGGATCCATGCGCGCTCCGGGTGGCGCCGTTGATGTAGGTGCCGCTCCCGACACGCGCCGACACCAGGCCACTCCGCTCGGCCTCGGCGTAGCCTCGCGTCACCGTGCCGATGGTCACGCCCAGCGCATCCGCCAGCCGCCGTTGAGGCGGCAGTCGCTCGCCTTCCTTGAGTTGGCCCGCGGCGATATCGAGACGGATGGCCTCCGCCAGCGCACGGTAACGCGGCATGGCGGGGTCCAGGGTCGGAATCCACATTGTCATGGTGACAAAAAACCTGTTGACGGTAATTGTCATCAGATTATGCTCAAAACATGCCGCCAACAAGCCACAAAACACAGGAATGTGCCGGCATCCGAAAATTGAATCCATACAATCAGACACGCCACCTCGACAACGCCCACCACGCTGAAGGACACCCATGGAATCCCTCGCCTTTCTGGCCCCCGCCACGCTTTTCATGCTGTCGATGACCCTGACACCCGGCCCCAACAACGTGATGTTGACGGCCTCGGGGGCCAACTATGGTTACTGGCGCACCCTACCGCATATCTTCGGCATCCTGATCGGCTGCCTGGTGCTGTTCATCGCCATCGCGCTGGGGCTGGGGCTGGTCTTCGAGCGTTATCCCATCGTGCAGACGCTGCTGAAGGTGCTGGGCAGTGCCTACCTGCTCTACCTGGCCTGGAAGATCGCCACCGCTCCGCCCCCTGACTTCGCCAGCCAGCAGGATGCGCGTCCGATGACCTTCCTCGCGGCGTGCCTGTTCCAGTTCGCCAATCCCAAGGCCTGGGTGATGGGCATGGCGCTGATGGCAAGCTTTCTGCCCGAGGAAGGCCCGGCACTGCTCAACGCCGTATTGCTGGCAGGCTTCGCGGAACTGGTCGCGCTGCCGTGCATCTCGCTGTGGGCGGGCTTCGGGACCGCCATCGGGCGTCTGCTGAATACCGAGCGCGCCTGGAAGATCTTCAACCGCGTGATGGGCGTGCTGACCGCTTCCTGCGTGGTGATGATCCTCGGCTGATCCACAGCCTGCGCCTGGAGCACGCGAATGACACCGGAGCATCGAACACTGTTCGAATAATCACTGTTCATGCAGGCGAGGTTGGCTAGACTGTCGAGACGCCAATTCCACGCTCGCACAGGACGCTCCCTGCATGCTGACACTCTACGGTGATCGCCGCTCCGGCAACTGCTACAAGGTCGAGCTGCTGCTGCACCTGCTCGAACGCCATCATCACTACATCGAGGTCGATATTCTGGCCGGCGACACCCGCACGCCGGAATTCCTGACCCGCAACGTCAATGGCAAGATTCCGCTGCTGGAGCTGCATCGCGGCGAGACACTGTCAGAGTCGAATGCCATCCTGAATTACCTCGCCGATGGCAGCGACTACCTGCCGAGCGACCCCTTCCTGCGCGCCAAGGTGCTGCAGTGGCAGTTCTTCGAGCAGTACAGCCATGAGCCGTACATCGCCACCGCCCGCTTCATCAATCGCTACCTTGGCCTCACCGATGAGCGCCGCGCCGAGTACGCCGCCAAGCAGGATGGCGGCAAGCGTGCCCTGCGCGTGATGGAGCACCATCTCGCCGAGCATGACTGGCTGGTCGGGGACCGATTCACGATCGCCGACATTTCCCTTTATGCTTATACGCATGTTGCCGATGAAGGCGGCTTCGCGCTGGATGACTATCCCGCCATACAGGCGTGGCTGGCACGTGTCGCGGCGCAGCCGGGGCATTTCGATATCCCGCGGGACTGATAGGATATGGCATCCCCGACGACCGCCGCTTGCCAGGAAACACGATGCCAACCTTGACCTATCGCCCGATGACACCGGAAGACCACCCTGCCTTCATCGCCATGATGGAGGCGACTCCGGGCGTGGTCATCCGCGATGCCGACCGCCATGCCCCTGTCGCCCGCTATCTGGCGCGCAATCCCGGCATGAGCCACCTGGCCTTTCTCGATGAGCGCCTGGTCGGCTGCGCCATGGCGGGCCATGATGGCAAGCGCGGCTATCTTCAGCATGTGATGACGGCGCCGGACATGCGTGGCCAGGGCATCGCCAGCACGCTGGTCGATCGCTGTCTGGCAGCCTTGGCCTGCGAAGGCATCGACAAGGTGCATCTGGATACCCTGCACGACAACCATGACGCTCATCGCTTCTGGGAGCGCCTTGGCTGGTCCAACCGCAATGCCGAGATCGTGCGCTTCTCGCGCATTCTGGTGGACAACCCCAACGCCTGAGACAGCCGCCTTCTATCCCGACGACCGCTGAGCAAGCCCGACGACCGCTGAGCAAGGAGCTCTACCGTGCAATTTCTCGAAAATGACGACCTCGGCAAGCTGATACTGCGCCTGATGCTGGGCCTGCTGTTGCTGTTTCATGGCCTCTCGAAATTGCTCGGTGATGGCGGCACGCTGAGCTGGATCGCCGGCGAGCTCGAGAATCTGGGCATCCCGGGCGTGGTGGCCTATGGCGTCTACATTGGCGAGATCATCGCGCCCATCATGCTGGTGCTCGGCGTGCACTCGCGCATCGCCGGTCTGATCGTGGTCGCCAACATGCTGTTCGCCTTTGCCGTGGCGCACATGGGCCAGCTGTTGAGCCTGTCGCCCTCCGGCGGCTGGGCGCTGGAGCTGCAAGGCTTCTTCCTCACCAGCGCCCTGGCCATCGTCTTTCTCGGCAGCGGCCGCTTCGCGGTACAGGAGGACTGATGGCCGACGTCGTCACCGCCAGCACCTATTGCGAGAATGCTCCCCGGCACCCGATTCATGGCCCATATCATGATCATGAATACGGCTTTCCGGTCAGCGATGACCGGGTGCTGTTCGAACGCTTCGTGCTCGAGATCAATCAGGCCGGCCTCTCCTGGCTGACGGTGCTCAAGAAGCGCGCGGCCTTCCGCGAGGCCTTCGAGGATTACGATATCGCGCGCATCGCCGCCTACGGGGACGAGGACCGCGCGCGCCTGCTCAGCAATGCCGGCATCATTCGCAACCGACTCAAGATCAATGCCGTGATCCACAACGCAGGCGTGGTGATGCAGCTCAAGGACTCCCACGGCAGCTTCAGTGCCTGGCTGGATGCCCACCATCCACAACCGCTGTCAGCCTGGGTCAAGCTGTTCAAGAAGACCTTCCGCTTCACCGGCCCCGAGATCGTCAACGAGCTGCTGATGAGCTGCGGCTATCTGCCCGGCTGTCATCGTGATGACTGTCCGGTGCAGGCACGCGTGCTGGATGCCGGCCCGCGCTGGGCCGAGCCGGGCGCCCTGGCGGCGATCCGCGCAGATGACTGACGCCTGCTCCCACGCCTCCCGCTCTCTTCTTCCTCACAGGTAGCCCACGCATGGACTCCCTCACCCAGATCTGTCTCGGGGCCGTCGTTGGCGGCGCCGTCATGACGCCGGCCATTCGCCGCCTGCCCGGCCCGAAACGCGGCGCGGCCATCCGCTATGCGCTGCTCGGCGGTGCGGCACTCGGCACCCTGCCCGACCTCGACGTGATGATCGACTACGGCGACGCGGTCGCCAATTACACCCATCACCGTGGCTTCAGCCATTCCCTGCCGGTGCTGGCGCTTTTGGGCATCGTGCTCGGCTGGCTGCTGGCGCGCCTGCCACGTCTGGCGAGCCTCGGCCGTGGGCGGCTGATCGCCTACTGCGTGCTGTGCCTGGTCACCCACCCGTTGCTGGACAGCTTCACCACCTACGGCACCCAGCTGCTGTGGCCGTGGCCCAGCCGTCCCATCAGTCTGGCCAGCATCTTCATCATCGACCCGCTCTACACCCTGCCGCTGCTGATCACCGGCCTGTGGGTGGCGATTCGTGGTCGCACCGGGCATCTGTTGAGCGCGGGCCTCATGCTCTCGAGCCTCTATCTGGGCTGGGGACTGGCCGCCAAGAGCTGGGTCGAACATCGCGTGGCGCCGCTGCTGGCCAGCCAGGGCTTCGCCGACGCTCCGCGCATGGTGCAGCCGACTCCCTTCAACAGCCTGCTGTGGCGTGTCAGCGCAACCACGCCGCAGGCGGATCACGAATGGATGGTCAGCGTGTTCGACTCCGACGCGCAGCTGGCGTCTCTCGCACGCCGTGATTATCCGCGCCATCCGACGCTGGATGCCGAGGTCGCGAAGCTGGAGGACGGCCAACGTCTGCGCTGGTTCGCGGCGCCCTATCTGCGCGCGAGCCGCGAGCGGACCCCGGAAGGTGAGACGCTGCTGGCAGTGACCGATACACGCCTGGGCTCACCCGGCTATCACCCCTTCCGCTTTGCCCTCGCACGCCAGAGCGCCCAAGGGGAATGGCAAGGGCTCGAGGACAGCCAGCGGCTGCCCAGCCGGCCTGTCGATCGCGCCGCCCTGCTAAGCCTCTGGCAGGCCGTCCACGACCCGCAGACGCGCATGCAGCCGAATCAGCGCACCGTCTCTGCCACGCCCTCAAATCCCTCGGCCGAGACAAGATAAAGCGCCGCTGATGAAGGCCCGAGATACGACAACGCCCGCCATGGTAGCCATGGCGGGCGTTGTCGTATCAGTGCTGCAAAGACGATCAGCCGAGGTACTTGATCATCACCCCCGCGGCAACCGCCGAGCCGATCACGCCGGCCACGTTCGGCCCCATGGCATGCATCAGCAGGAAGTTATGCGGGTTGTACTCGAGCCCGACCTTATTGGAGACACGTGCCGCCATCGGCACCGCCGAGACACCGGCCGACCCGATCAGCGGATTGATCGGTGTCTTGGAGACCTTGTTCATCAGCTTGGCCATCAGTACCCCGCAGGCCGTGCCGATACCGAAGGCAACCACGCCGAGGGCCAGAATGCCCAGCGTCTCCACCGCCAGGAACTTGTCGGCCTGCAGCTTGGAGCCCACTGACAGTCCCAGGAAGATGGTGGTGATGTTGATCAGTGCGTTCTGGGCGGTATCCGACAGACGCTCCACCACACCACACTCGCGCATCAGGTTACCGAAGCAGAACATGCCCAGCAGCGGTGCGGCGTCCGGCAGCAGCATCGCCACCATGATCAGCAGCACCAGCGGGAACAGGATCTTCTCGGTCTTGGACACCGGCCGCAGCTGGGTCATGACCAGGCTGCGCTCCTTGGCGGTGGTCAGCGCGCGCATGATCGGCGGCTGGATCATCGGCACCAGTGCCATGTAGGAGTAGGACGCCACGGCGATCGCGCCCAGCAGCTCCGGCGCCAGCAGACTGGCGACGTAGATGGAGGTCGGACCGTCCGCACCGCCGATGATGCCGATGGCCGCCGACTGTTGCAGGCTGAAGTCCATCAGGCCCATCGAGGTCATCGCCACCGCGCCCAGCAGGGTCGCGAAGATGCCGAACTGCGCCGCCGCGCCGAGGAACAGGGTCTTGGGATTGGCCAGCAGCGGGCCGAAGTCCGTCATCGCGCCCACGCCCATGAAGATCACCAGCGGCGCGATGCCGGAAGCGATCGCCACACTGTAGAAGCTGTAGAGCATGCCGTTGGAGAAGCCGCCATCCAGCGCCATGTTGCTGGCCTGCTGCTTGAGCGCGGCGGGAATCTCGCCATGCAGCGCCTGCTCCACCGCGTGGCGCGCCTCATCCAGCGGCAGGCTGGCGATGTTGACGTTGAGCAGATTGGCCATCGAAGCCAACAGCTCCGGCTTGCCGAGATGGGCCGCCTGCTCGGCGGCAGACAGCGCCAGCCCGGCTTCCGGGATGTTGGCCAGAATGCCGCCGAAGCCGATCGGCACCAGCAGCAGGGGTTCGAAGTTCTTGCGGATCGCCAGATAAAGCAGGCCAAGGCCGATGACGATCATCGCCAGCTGGCCGAAGCTCATGTTGTAGAGCCCCGAGCCGTGCCAGAGGTTGAGTATCTTGTCCATGTCGTGTCGCCTTGCAGAGGAGCATCACCGACCGGCCCGCCGCGCATGACGACGGGCCGGACACACCGGCTCAGAGGGTGATCAGAACGTCGCCGACACTGACACTGTCGCCTTCCTTGACCTTCACCGCGGAGACGGTACCGGCCTGGTGGGCACGGATCTCGGTCTCCATCTTCATCGCCTCGAGGATGATGACCACATCGCCTTCGGCCACGCTGTCACCGACACTGACATTGACCTTGAAGATGTTGCCCGCCAGCGGCGCACTCACCGGCTCACCGGAGGCGGCCTGTGCGGCAGGTGCCGCCGCTGCGGCTGCCGGAGCAGGCGCCGCTGGCGCACTGGCCTGCACCTGGGTGATGTCTCCGCCTTCGGCGACCTCGACCACATACTGCTTGCCGTTGACGTTCAGGGTGTAGGTCTGCGGACCGCTGGACGCGGCTTGAGCACTGACGGCTGGAGCATTGGAGACCGGCGCACTTGCAGCCTTGGACGCCTTGTCATCGACAGCCTGCGGGGCGGGCTCGAAGGCATCCGGGTTGCCACGGTTGCGCAGGAACTTGAGGCCGATCTGCGGGAACAGCGCGTAGGTCAGCACGTCATCGGTCTCGCGCTCGCCGCCTTCCAGGGTGATGCCCTCTTCACTGGCCTTGCCCTTGAGCTCCTCACGCAGACGCTCCATCTCCGGCGTCAGGTTGTCGGCCGGGCGGCAGGTGATCGGCTCGCCGCCTTCCAGCACGCGGGACTGAAGCTCGCTGTCGAAGGGCGCCGGCGCCGCGCCATATTCGCCCTTGAGCAGCGCCTGCACTTCCTTGGAGATCGACTTGTAGCGCTCGCCCATCATCACGTTCATCACCGACTGGGTGCCGACGATCTGTGAGGTCGGGGTCACCAGCGGGATATAGCCCAGGTCCTTGCGTACACGCGGAATCTCGGCGAGCACGTCATCCAGCTTGTCACCGGCGCCCTGCTCCTTGAGCTGGCTTTCCATGTTGGTGAGCATGCCACCCGGCACCTGCGCGACCAGGATGCGCGAGTCGATACCGCGCAGGCTGCCTTCGAAAGCCGCGTATTTCTTGCGCACTTCGCGGAAATAGCCGGCGATATCCTCGAGTTTCTCGAGATCGAGCCCGGTATCGCGCTCGGTTCCCGCCAGCATCGCGACCACGGATTCCGTCGGGCTATGGCCGTAGGTCATCGACATGGAAGAGATGGAGGTGTCGACGTTGTCGATGCCCGCCTCGATGGCCTTGAGGGCCGTGGCGGTGGAAAGCCCGGTGGTGGCGTGGCACTGCATGTGGATCGGGATCGACAGGCTCGCCTTGAGGCGCGAGACCAGTTCAAAGGCGGTGTACGGCGTCAGCAGGCCTGCCATGTCCTTGATCGCCAGTGACTGGGCACCCATGGACTCGATCTTCTGTGCCAGCTCGACCCACATCTCCAGGGTGTGCACGGGGCTGACGGTGTAGGAGATGGTGCCCTGGGCATGCTTGCCCTGATCCAGCACCGCCTTGAGCGGACGCTCGAGGTTGCGCGGGTCATTCATGGCATCGAAGACACGGAAGACATCGACACCGCTGGTCGCGGCGCGCTTGACGAAGGTATCCACCACATCATCGGCGTAATGACGATAGCCGAGCAGGTTCTGGGCGCGCAGCAGCATCTGCTGCTGGGTCTTGGGCATCGCTTCCTTCAAGGCACGAATGCGTGCCCAGGGGTCTTCGCCCAGGTAGCGAATGCAGGCGTCGAAGGTCGCGCCGCCCCAGCTCTCCAGCGACCAGAAGCCGATGTCGTCCAGCTTGGCGGCGATCGGCAGCATGTCATCGAGGCGCATGCGCGTGGCCAACAGTGACTGATGCGCGTCGCGCAGTACCACATCCGTGATGCCCAGCGGTTGCTTGTCCATGAGTGATCCCTTGTTCTTTATATTGTGGATATCGAGTTCTGCGCGCGCTGCAGGCAGCCTGTTGCGTCGGCCTGCAACACAGAATATTGCACTCGGGGGGAGGTCTACCCACCGTACTGCTCGTGATAGAATCGCCGCCTGCTATTCTCGGCAGTGGTCAGACGCTCGGCAGAGCCCAGACGCTATAGGCGAAGCTGCGAAAGCGTCAGTGCCGGTGCTGGTCCTGCCGGAAGCGGTGAATCGCCGCGGCCATGACGGCCGTCAGTTCGCTGTCGTCCTCTGCCGCAGGTGCCGGGGCAGCCGGCGCCCGCGCAGCACCTGGCGCAGCGGGCACTGGTGCAGGCGCGAAGCGATCCACCAGCCTGGCCATCGCCATCATGGCGACCACCAGCAGACTTAGAAACACGAACACGAACCCCATCCCGAACACCATCAGGTTCAAGCCTTCACCGAGCAGATCATTCTCTTGCATGCCAGTGTCCTCGAGTCTTTCTCGTTATCGAGCCGCACTACGGCGCAGCGCCTGCGCTGAACGCCAATGTCTTCGGTCACGCCGGACACGGCACGACGGATAGGCTCCGCCGCCGATAGCCTCTGTCGGTATGCCCATGCAGCTGCATTCAATGCTTGTTGGTCGCTCTAAAGTGCCTGATTCCACGGCAATTGCAATGACACCATCGTTGACCCCACAGGCCCTCGCGCGGGCCGGCCGCATCGGCATCGCGCCGATGGAAGGCGTGATAGATGACATCACGCGCGAATGTCTCACCGGCCTTGGCGGCTACGACTGGTGCGTGACGGAATTCGTGCGCGTGACCCACGTCAAGTTACCGCCGCGCGTCTTCAAGCGCATCTGTCCGGAGCTGCTCGACGCCTCCCCGACACAGACGGCACAGACACGACACGAGACCCCGGTCGCCCTGCAGCTGCTGGGGGCCGACCCCGAGGCACTGGGCATCAATGCCCGGGTCGCTGCGCGTCTGGGTGCGCCAAGCGTCGATATCAATTTCGGCTGCCCGGCCAAGACCGTCAATCGACATGATGGTGGCGCGGCACTGCTGCGCTCGCCGGAACGCGTCTTCCGCGCAGTGGAAGGCGTGCGCAAGGCACTCGAGGGCACGGGCGTACCGGTCACCGCCAAGATTCGTCTCGGCTTCAATGATCGGCGCCTGGCGCTGGCCTGCGCTCAGGCAGCCGAGGCAGGCGGTGCGACCCAGCTGGTGGTGCATGGGCGAACCAAACAGGAAGGCTATCGCCCACCTGCGCACTGGGAATGGATCGGCAAGATCACCTCCGAGCTCTCCATTCCGGTGGTCGCCAATGGCGATATCTGGGATATGCACTGCTACTGGCGGGCGCGCTCCCTGTCCGGCTGTCGCGATGTCATGCTGGGGCGTGCCGCCCTGGCTGACCCCTTCCTGGCGGCGCGCATCAAGCATTGGCAGGCGACCGGAGAGCTGCTGCCCGAGACGGACTGGACGCAGCGTGCGCAGGTGCTGCTCTCCCATGCTGAGCGCTGCGCCCACCTCCCCGACAAGGTGATGGTGCCGCTGCTCAAGCAGTGGATGAACATGATGCGCCAGAGCGGCAACGCGGAAGCCGAAAGCCGTTTCCAGGCCATCAAGCGCCACAAGGGGCGCGCCGAGTTCTTCACCGGCCTGGTGGCCGGCACTGCGCTGGAGCTGGCGCCAAGCCTTCTGACGTCGGTGACTCGCATGCCGGAACCGACTCAGACATCGGGATCGCCCCAGGCATCGGAAACGGAAGCCGCGACCACCCCGGCCTGAGCCTGAACCTGAACATCAGCACCGACCAACACCCGATCCGTTCGCTGCCCCGATCAGTGAACCAAAAAAAGGGCGCCCCTCGCGAAAAGGGCGCCCTGGCGATCGTCCGCCCGAAGGCGTGACATCACAGTCAAGGAAAGCGGTAGAACACTCAGGTCATCAGCAATGTGGGGATCGGGGCCGTGCAGGCGGCGATCACTCGGCGCTGATCTTGCCTCATAGCCTGGCTCAATAGCCTGGCTTCTTTCAGTGCCTGACTTTTCTTCAGACGAAGAAAAACCCGCTTCAGTGAAGCGGGTTTTTCAATTGGCGCGCCCTGGAGGATTCGAACCTCCGACCGCCTGATTCGTAGTCAGGTACTCTATCCAGCTGAGCTAAGGGCGCATAAACCTTGAAATCTGTGGCCTGAGCATTTCAAATGACTTCAGGACTTTATCGTGCGAGTACTGCGTCTTTCCAACTTCATGTCTTGCGTTGCAGTGGCGCGCCCTGGAGGATTCGAACCTCCGACCGCCTGATTCGTAGTCAGGTACTCTATCCAGCTGAGCTAAGGGCGCATCTTACTGCATTTGTACCTAATGGCGGAGAGAGAGGGATTCGAACCCTCGATAGGGCTATAAACCCTATACTCCCTTAGCAGGGGAGCGCCTTCAGCCACTCGGCCACCTCTCCTCATCAGGTACGGCGCATATCTTACTCATTTGATTGGGCTTTGTCCAGCCCCTGTGTCGATTTTTTGGCTTCGATGCTGAACATCTCATCACCACTCGACAACAGGCTCGAGGCTGCGCGCCCCCAAGCAATCTCCCCGCATGAACCAGAACATGACGATGGCTAGCCTGTCGTCGCGTCTCGTTCGAGGGAGCGGGCATATTACCGAACCAGAATCGGCTTGTCTCCCCCTTTTTGAGAAAAAAGCCAAATTTTTCCCTTACGGAACACAGACTTGAACAAGCTACCCTCTCATCACCCCGCATGAGCCGCTGCTCATGGAGTAAGTACGCCGTTGTTCATGAAGTAGGCGGGCCACCCTCGCCTGCGCCAGGCCCACACACGCGAACGCCAGCCATGGGGACAATGGCTGGCGTTCATCGGGTCGTGCAGGGTCGTGCGACGTGCAGGCGCAGCATGCCGTCAGGCGATGGCATCGCCATTGTCTTCTTTCTCACGCTGGATGCGCTGATAGATCTCTTCTCGATGGACGGCAACGTCCTTGGGCGCGTTCACACCGATACGCACCTGATTACCTTTCACTCCGAGAACGGTGACAGTGATGTCGTCTCCAATCATCAGAGTTTCACCCACTCTACGGGTCAGGATGAGCATGACTGATCTCCTTGTCAGAAATTCAAAACAGCTGGGACTTCAACGGGATGTGGAGGCGGCGATCGACCGGGACAAGTCGACCACCCTGATGCATGAAGCTCGAATTATGCGCTATGCATGCTCCGACGGCCAATGCCATACCTTCATCACACCCGATAGACACGTTGAATGAAAGCGCCCGATGCACAGACTGACATTCAGAAGAATGACAGAAAATGCATCGGGCGCTATCGACTTCACGTGCCGCACGTCTGCCAGACCAACATCCCCGGCCTGGGCACCGACGCTTCACGACTTGGCCAAGTCATTGATTGTCGGTGTCTTTACGACTTCCTTGCTGCACGCTCCGTGGTGAGACTCAGGCAGTCTCGTCGCTGATCGCTTCTGCATCCAGGCCGAAAGCGGTGTGCAGAGAGCGAACCGCCAGCTCCATGAATTTCTCGTCGATCAGGACGGAAATCTTGATCTCTGAAGTGGAGACCATGCGGATATTGATGCCTTCTTCCGCCAGTACGCGGAACATCTTGGAGGCGACACCCGCGTGAGAACGCATGCCGACACCGACCAGCGAGACCTTGGCGATGTTGTCATCACCGCGCATCTCACCACCACCGACGGACGGAATCACCGTCTCGGTCAGGATGCGCTGGGTCGCCTTGAAGTCGGTCTTGGCGACGGTAAAGGAGAAGTCAGTGGTATTGCCGTCCGGAGAGACGTTCTGGACGATCATGTCGATTTCGATGTTGGAATCGGCGATCGGGCCCAGAATCTTGGAAGCGACACCCGGGATATCCGGCGTGTTGAGCAGAGTCAGCTTGGCTTCGTTGACATTGAAGGCGATGCCGGAGATCAGCGGTTCTTCCATGTTGTCTTCTTCCTCAGCGACGATCAGGGTACCCGGGCCATCCTCGAAGGAAGACAGCACACGCAGGGGAACATTGTACTTGCCGGCGAATTCCACCGAACGGATCTGCAGGATCTTGGAGCCCAGGCTCGCCATTTCCAGCATTTCCTCGACGGTCACCGTTTCCAGACGACGTGCCTTGGAGCACACGCGCGGGTCAGTGGTATAGACACCATCGACATCGGTGTAGATCTGGCACTCATCCGCCTTCAGTGCGGCAGCCAGGGCGACACCGGTGGTGTCAGAGCCACCACGACCCAGCGTCGTGATGTTGCCCTCTTCATCGACACCCTGGAAGCCTGCCACCACGACCACCTTGCCATCGTCGAGGTCTTCACGCAGGTCATCGGTATCGATGTGCTGGATACGCGCCTTGGTGTGCGCGCTATCGGTGCGGATTCCCACCTGCGCCCCTGTGTAGGAGGTCGCGTCGACGCCGATCTTCTGCAGCGCCATGGCCAGCAGGGAAATGGTGACCTGCTCGCCAGTGGAGACCAGCATGTCCATCTCGCGCGGTGTCGGGTCATCATTGATCTCGCTGGCGAGACCGATCAGTCGGTTGGTCTCGCCACTCATGGCAGAGACGACCACGACAATCTGATGGCCTTCATCGCGGAATCGCTTGACCTTCTCGGCGACGGCCTTGATCCGCTCCACCGAGCCGACCGAAGTGCCTCCGAACTTCTGAACGTATAGCGCCATGTGCGTTTCCGTTATCCGTGTCCGTTTGCGTTGTCCCCACATGAAGCTCATGTGAGCCCAAAAAGAGGCCGGGTCTCCCCAAGAGGAGCCCGGCCTTCATCTTGTACTGTCAGCCCAGCTGGGCGTCTACCCATGATGGCACACCGGCCAGTGCGCCCGGAAGCGAGGCGGCGTCACTGCCACCGGCCTGGGCCATGTCAGCACGACCGCCACCCTTGCCACCGACCTGCTCGGCCACGTGGCGCACCAGGTCACCCGCCTTGACGCGCGAGGTCAGGTCGTCGGTGACACCGGCGATCAGGCTGACCTTGTCACCGTCCGCGACGCCGAGCACCAGGATGCCGGAGCCGAGCTTGGACTTGAGGTCATCCATCAGGCCACGCAGCTCCTTGCCGGAGACGCCTTCGACCTGCTTGGCCAGCACCTTGATGCCCTGGACATTGGCGATGTCGCTGAGCATGTCGCTGGCCGAAGCGGACGCCAGCTTGGCCTTGAGGCGTTCAAGCTCCTTCTCGAGGCCGCGGTTGCGCTCCAGCAGGCTGCCGACGCGCTCCTCGACCTGCTCCGGCTTGGCCTTGAGACGCTCACCGAGGCGAGCCAGAGTCGCTTCCTGCGCGAGCAGGAAGTCACGCGCGGCGCGACCGGTGATGGCCTCGATACGACGCACGCCGGACGCGATGCCGGTCTCGGCGAGAATGTGCATCTGGCCGATGTCGCCGCTGCGCTTGACGTGAGTCCCGCCGCACAGCTCGATGGAGAAGGCATCCTGACCGATGGTCAGCACGCGGACTTCCTCACCATACTTGGCATCGAAGAGTGCCGCTGCGCCGCGCGCCTTGGCCTCATCGAGACTCATGAACTCGATGGTGGTCTCGGCGTTGGCCAGGATCTGCGCGTTGACGATGCGCTCGACCTCGGACAGCTGCTCGGCCGTCATCGCCTCAAAGTGGCTGAAGTCGAAGCGCAGACGCTCGGCCGTGACCAGCGAGCCCTTCTGCTGAACGTGCTCGCCCAGCACCAGACGCAGCGCTTCGTGCAGCAGGTGCGTGGCGGAGTGGTTGCGCACGGAAGCCGCGCGCAGCTCGGCATCGACCTGCGGACGCACCTTGTCACCGACCTTGAGAGCGCCTTCGATCAGCACACCGTGGTGCAGGTGATGGCCGGTCTGCTTCTGGGTATCGCTGACCTGGAAGCGGCCACCATCCAGATGCAGATAACCGGTGTCACCGGCCTGGCCGCCTGACTCGCCGTAGAACGGGGTGGTATCGAGCACCACGATGCCCTTGGTGTCCACCTCGAGCTGCTCGACGGCATTGCCTTCGGCGTCGAACAGCGAGGTGACGGTGGCTTCCCCTTCCAGCTGGTCGTAACCGGTGAAGACGGTCTCGCCTTCCAGCACCAGGTTGGCGGAGTAGTCGCCGCCGAAGTTGCTGGCGGCACGGGCGCGATCACGCTGTGCTTCCAGGGCCGCCTGGAAACCTGCCTCATCGAGGATCAGCTCGCGCTCGCGGCAGATGTCGGCGGTCAGGTCATACGGGAAGCCGTAGGTGTCGTAGAGCTTGAAGATGGTCTCGCCGTCGAGGGTATTGCCCTCGAGGTCAGCGATGGCTTCTTCCAGAAGCTTCATGCCATGTTCCAGCGTACGCGCGAACTGCTCTTCTTCCTTGAGCAGCACACGTTCGATCTGCTCGCGTGCGGCGCGCAGTTCCGGATAGGCATCGCCCATCTCGCTGTCGAGAGCCGCGACCAGCTTGTAGAAGAAGCTGCCACGCGCCCCCAGCTTGTGACCGTGACGCACGGCGCGACGGATGATGCGACGCAGCACGTAGCCACGGCCTTCGTTGGAGGGCAGCACGCCATCGGCGATCAGGAAGGCACACGAGCGGATGTGGTCAGCCACCACGCGCAGTGACGGCGTGGCGATGTTGTCGTGACCGATGATCTCGGCCGCGGCGGCCAGCAGATTCTGGAACAGATCGATCTCGTAGTTGGAGTGCACGCCCTGCATCACGGCCGCGACACGCTCCAGGCCCATGCCGGTATCGATGGACGGCTTGGGCAGCGGGTGCAGCGTGCCCTCGGCGTCACGGTCGAACTGCATGAAGACCAGGTTCCAGATCTCGATGTAGCGATCGCCATCCTCGTCCGGGCTGCCCGGCGGGCCACCGGCGACATCTTCGCCGTGGTCATAGAAGATCTCGGAGGACGGGCCGCACGGGCCGGTGTCGCCCATCTGCCAGAAGTTGTCCTCGTCGAGACGCGAGAAGCGGTTCTGATCGATGCCGACCTCGTTGAACCAGATGTCACGGGCTTCATCATCGCTGACGTGCACGGTGACCCACAGCTTCTCCTTCGGCAGGCCGAGTTCTTCGGTCAGAAACTTCCAGGCAAACTGGATGGCTTCGCGCTTGAAGTAGTCGCCGAAGCTGAAGTTGCCCAGCATCTCGAAGAAGGTGTGGTGACGGGCGGTATAGCCGACGTTGTCCAGGTCATTGTGCTTGCCACCGGCGCGCACGCAGCGCTGCGCAGAGGTCGCACGGCTGTAGCCACGCGGATCACGGCCCAGGAAGACATCCTTGAAGGGCACCATGCCGGCGTTGGTGAACAGCAGGGTCGGGTCGTTGTTCGGCACCAGGGAGCTGGTGGGAACGATGGTATGGCCCTGCTTCTCGAAATAGGTCAGGAAGGCGTTTCTGATTTCTGCGCTTTTCATAGAGGTTCCGTAGCGATGTGCGTAAAGACGCTCCGGGGGTCTTCTGCATGACTTCCGCATGGTTTCTGCATATTCATCCATGTGGGTATGCATGGAGGTGCAATGAAAAGCATGAAAGAAGGCGCCTGCCCCGTGCCGTCGCAAGACGACCTAGTATAACGCCTGTTCGCGCAAGCTAAAGGGGGGGAAATGTCCTGAAGCGCCGGTTTGCGCGTCATGAGAGCCAAACAGTCGCCCGCCAGCTAGCCTTCCTCCCCCTCATCACTCCAGGCGGACTCCATGGCATAGCGCAGCTGCTCATAGTCGAAGCCGCGCTGGAGCAGAAAGCGCTCGCGCCGTGCGCGCTCCTTGTGCCCCTCGCCGGGGCCGGAGAAGCGCCTGGCCAGCGTCTCGCGCGCCAGCTCGAAGAAATCCACCGCCTCGACATGACCGAAGGCATCCGGCGTCGGGTCACTGGCGGCACGCATCACGGCATTGAGCGTCTCGCTATCGATACCACGCTGGCGCAGCTCCTGCTGGATACGCCTCGGCCCCTGCCCGCGCAGCACTCGCGTCCGCAGGAAGCTGGCGGCAAAGCGCTCATCGGATTGCAGGCCCTCCTCGGCCATGCGCTCCAGCACCTCCTCGATCAGCAGCTCGACCTCATCGCGACTCAAGGCCGCCTGTGCGCCCTCCTCGCCAGCGGCTTGCCGCTCTGCCAACTCGTCATCGCTGACCGCCCGCAGGTAGTCACGCTCCTTGAGATAGTCGTGCAGCTCGCGGCGGCTATGTTCGCGGCGCGCCAGACGCGCGATGGCATCATTGCGCGCACGCCGTTGCGGCGTCATCGCGCCTGAGTCGAGCGGTTGATACTCAGGCCCACCCATTTCAGCGCTGTCATCGTGCATGGTCATGCTCCCCGGGGTTGAGCAGAAGGACATCGATGGACGTGAACGCAAGGCGCCCGCCTCCGAGTCATCGGGGCGGGCGCCTTGGGGTCATCTCACCGGGTCGGAAACGACACGGTGCGATGACGCCAGCCTGGCGGCTGGCGCTCTTGCTCTTTCTTCTGGACGAACCTCAGTCGAGATCGATATCCAGGTCGTCTTCACTCTCGGCGGCCGCGGTCTCTTTCGGCTCTTCCTTGGCTTCCGGCGCTGCCAGCAACTGGGCACGGATCTGGGTTTCAATCTCCTCCATGATGGCGGGATTGTCTTCCAGGTACTGGGCGGAATTGGCCTTGCCCTGACCGATCTTGCTGCCCTGATAGCTGTACCAGGCGCCTGACTTGCCGACCAGACCACACTGCACGCCCAGATCGATCACCTCACCGGCGTGATAGATGCCCTTGCCGTAGAGAATCTGGAACTCGGCCTGACGGAACGGCGGCGCGACCTTGTTCTTGACGACCTTGACGCGGGTCTCGTTACCGGTGACTTCATCACCGGACTTCACGGAACCGGTGCGACGGATATCCAGACGCACACTGGAGTAGAACTTCAGTGCGTTACCGCCAGTCGTGGTTTCGGGGCTACCGAACATCACGCCGATCTTCATGCGGATCTGGTTGATGAACACCACCATGCAGTTGGCGTTCTTGATGTGACCGGTCACCTTGCGCAGCGCCTGGGACATCAGACGCGCCTGCAGGCCGACGTGGGAGTCGCCCATCTCGCCTTCGATCTCGGCACGCGGCGTCAGTGCCGCCACGGAGTCGACGATGATGACGTCAACGCCGCCGGAGCGTACCAGCATGTCGACGATCTCGAGCGCCTGCTCACCGGTGTCCGGCTGGGAGACCAGCATCTCGTCCAGATTGACGCCCAGCTTCTCGGCGTAGGACGGATCCAGTGCGTGCTCGGCATCGATGAAGGCACAGACCTTGCCCTGCTTCTGCGCCTGGGCGATGACCGAGAGGGTCAGTGTCGTCTTGCCCGAGGATTCCGGGCCATAGATCTCGACCACGCGCCCGAAGGGCAGGCCGCCGATGCCGAGTGCGATATCCAGCCCCAGAGAACCGGTGGAAACCGACGGGATGGCCACACGCGGGGCATCGCCCATGCGCATGACGGCGCCCTTGCCGAACTGGCGCTCGATCTGGGACAGCGCCGCGTTCAGCGCCTTGGTACGATTGTCGTCCTTTGCCATGTGGCCTCCTGTCGAACGGCGGAGCCACACGGGCTGCCACCTGGAATAGAGAATTCTATCACTGAGAGCTGAGCAGACACCGTCAGACTAGCGGCTGAGGTGTCGTGGCAAAACCCTGTATACATGGACAGTATAATGCCGCAAGTTGCGTCACTCTGCCAGTCCGGTGATGCGCTTTTTCAGGCAGCACCCTCAACGCGGGGCTTGCATCGGGCTCATGCGTCTTCGGTGCCGATCTGCAAGGCCTCCACGCGCTCGATCAAGCCCTGCAATGCCTCCCGCACCGCGGCGTCGCGCACGGCCTGCCGGTCGCCGGGAAAGTGACAGCAGCGTGCCTGCTGGCGCGCCTCGCTCCCCCACGCCAGCCATACGGTGCCGACGGGCTTCTCGTCACTTCCCCCGCCGGGGCCGGCCACACCGCTGATCGCCACCCCCAGCTCAGCGCCACTTTCGCGACAGGCGCCCCGCACCATCTCGCACACGACCGCCTCTGAGACGGCACCGAATGTTTCAAGCGATGTCTCACTGACCCCCAGCAGGCGCTGCTTGGTGGCATTGGAATAGGTCACGTAGCCCGCATCGAAATAGCTGGAGCTACCGGCAATCGCCGTGATCGCCGCACTCACCCCGCCCCCGGTGCACGACTCGGCGGTGGTGATGCGCACGCCGCGCGCGACTGCCAACGCCTGCAACTGCTCAGCCAGGGCATTCGCGCACGCAGCCTCGGGGGTCGTACCAGTCAATCGGCTCACGAACTTTCTCCTTGTGGAGGTCATCGGGTGAAAAGGGCAGCGAGCATGAGACATCACAGGCATTGGAGCCGGCCGCGCCAGTCCGTAGAATATCGCGCATCCCGCATGCCGTGCTCTCGCATGTGTGCTTTTTCCCATTGCAGTGCAGTCAAGGAAGTCCATGGCCATGGCCAAGAACAGCGCGCCCCAGATGACGCCGATGATGACGCAGTACATGAAGATCAAACGCGAGCACCCCGGCGTGCTGCTGTTCTATCGCATGGGCGACTTCTATGAACTGTTTCATGAGGACGCCAAGCGCGCAGCACAACTGCTCGATATCACGCTGACGGCGCGCGGCAGCTCCGGCGGTTCCCCGATCCCCATGGCAGGGGTGCCCTACCACAGCGCCGAAGGCTATCTGGCACGCCTGGTCAAGATGGGCGAATCGGTAGCCATCTGTGAGCAGATCGGTGACCCGGCGACCAGCAAGGGGCCTGTCGAGCGCAAGGTGGTACGTATCGTCACCCCGGGAACGCTGCATGATGAGGCGCTGCTGGATGCCAGCCGCGACAACCTGCTGGTGGCGCTGCATCGTGATGGCGAGACCTGGGGCCTGGCCGCTCTCGAGCTCTCCTCCGGTCGCTTCAGCGTGCTCGAGGTCAATGGTGATGACGAGCTGCTGGCCGAGATCCAGCGTCTGTCGCCTGCCGAAGTCATGGTCGGCGAAAGCCGTACCCTCCCCGCCAGCCTGGCCTCGCGCCCGGGCCTGACCCGCCAGAGCGATTGGCACTTCGATCACGAGACTGCCTTGCGCCTGCTGTGCGATCAGTTCGGCGTCCAGGACCTCAACGGCTTCGGCTGCAGCCACCTGACGCGCGCCGTCACGGCAGCCGGTGCCCTGCTCGACTACGCTCGCGACACCCAGCGTACCGGCCTGCCCCACGTGACCGCGCTGGCCGTCGAGAGCCGCGATGACTCGGTGGTGATCGATGCCGCCAGCCGTCGCAACCTCGAGATCGACACCAACCTGGGCGGCACCAGCGACAACACGCTGGCCAGCGTGCTGGACGTCACCGCGACCGCGATGGGTTCACGCCTGCTCAAGCGCTGGCTCAACCGCCCGCTGCGCGATCAGCTCCAGATCGGCCAGCGTCAGGCGGCGGTGCAACGTCTGCTGGATGGCGACTACCCCTTCGAGCTGCAAGGCCTGCTCAAGCGCATCGGCGATGTGGAGCGTATCCTCGCCCGTGTCGCGCTGCGCAGCGCACGCCCCCGTGACATGGCACGCCTGCGCGATGGCCTCAACACTCTGCCCGAGCTGCGCGCCGTGCTCGCCAGCGTCGAAAAAGGCAGCGCCATCGATGACCTGCGCGATGCCATCCGCCTGTTCCCGGCACTTTCCGCGATGCTCAGCGAGGCGCTGGTCGAGAATCCGCCGGTGGTGCTGCGCGATGGTGGCGTGATCGCCGATGGCTACGACGATGAGCTGGACGAGTATCGCGGCCTGTCCGAGAACGCCGGCCAGTATCTGGTCGCACTCGAGACCCGCGAGCGCGAGCGCACCGGCCTGAGCAACCTCAAGGTCGGCTACAACCGCGTGCATGGCTACTTCATCGAGCTGCCGCGCTCGCAATCGGCCGAGGCCCCGCCGGAATACATCCGTCGCCAGACCCTCAAGAATGCCGAGCGCTTCATCATCCCCGAGCTCAAGGAGTTCGAGGACAAGGCGCTGTCTGCCAAGTCCAAGTCACTGGCGCGCGAGAAGCTGCTGTACGAGCACCTGCTGGATGACCTGAATACCGAACTGGATGGCCTGCAGCAGACGGCCCGCGCACTGGCGTCACTGGATGTGCTGACCGCCTTCGCCGATCGCGCTGCCTCGCTCGATTTCGTGCGCCCCGAACTCAGCGAGACCCCGGGCATCGATATCGAAGGCGGACGCCACCCGGTGGTCGAGCATGTCAGCGATCATCCCTTCGTTCCCAACGATGTGCGCTTCGATGATGCGCGGCGCATGCTGGTGATCACCGGCCCCAACATGGGCGGTAAATCCACCTACATGCGCCAGACGGCACTGATCGCTCTGCTCGCGCATACCGGCAGCTTCGTGCCGGCGTCGCGCGCCTGCATCGGCCCGCTGGACCGCATCTTCACGCGCATCGGCTCCTCGGATGACCTGGCCGGCGGCCGCTCGACCTTCATGGTCGAGATGACCGAGACCGCCAGCATCCTGCATAACGCCACTGATGAGAGCCTGGTGTTGATGGATGAAATCGGCCGCGGCACCTCGACCTTCGATGGCCTGTCACTGGCATGGGCCAGCGCCGAGCATCTGGCGCGCACGCGTGCCTTCACCCTGTTCGCGACCCATTACTTCGAGATGACGGCGCTGCCCGAGCATGCCGATGCCGTCGCCAACGTGCACCTGACGGCCGCTGAGCACGGCGATGGCATCGTCTTCATGCACCGTGTCGAGGAAGGCCCTGCCAGCCAGAGCTATGGCCTGCAGGTGGCCCAGCTGGCCGGGGTGCCGCAGAGCGTCATCCTGCGCGCGCGCGAGAAGCTGACCAGCCTGGAGCAGCAGGAAGTCGATCGTCCGCAGGTGGCGCGCGAGGATGCGCTGGGCCAGCCGGTACCGCAGCAGAATGACCTGTTCGCGGCACCGCCGCATCCGGTTGTCGAGGCCCTCAATGGCCTAGACCCGGATGATCTGAGCCCCAAGCGAGCGCTGGAGCTGATCTACGAATGGCACCGTCAGCGCTGAGCGCCGTCACACCGAGCCAGCGTTGGCGTGCCCGGCCCGAGAATGAGTGGCAAGGCCCGAGAATGCGCGGCAAGGCTCGACAGCAACCTTCGGGCATAGCACCATTCCAAAACGATCCGCCCCTGCTGATTGCGGGGGCGGCAGAGCGCCACTAGAATAACGCCTTATAACATCTGCGCCGCTTATAACCTGAAGACCATGATGTCGCCGAGATGACACATGGTGGGCGCCTGGACCACGACCTACGAGAGAGACGCCAATCCGCGTCAGGAGACCTGCATGGCATTCATCGTCACCGAGAACTGCATTCGCTGCAAATACACCGACTGCGTGGAAGTCTGCCCGGTGGATTGCTTCTACGAAGGCCCGAACTTCCTGGTGATCAACCCGGATGAGTGCATTGACTGCGCGCTGTGTGAGCCGGAATGCCCCGCCGAAGCCATCTTCTCCGAAGATGAAGTGCCGGAGAACCAGAAGGAATTCATCGAGCTGAATGCCGATCTGGCCGAAGTCTGGCCGAACATCAGCGAGAAGAAGGACGCCATGGAAGACGCCGAGAAGTGGGATGGTGTCGATGGCAAGCTTGAGTATCTGGAGCAGTAAGCCCCTCAAGCAACCCGCATCTCACGTGGCAAGCGGCTTGCCCGCCCTGACCGGGCAAGCCCGGGTCTCACGACAGAAACGGCAGCGATTCCCTCGGGAGCCGCTGCCGTTTCTGTCTCTGATGCTTGAAGTCGGTGCCTGAAGTCGGAGACTCAAGCTCATGTCAGGAGCTCAGCCCCCTGACATCCGGGCATAAAAAAGGGCGACCCCGTAAGGTCGCCCGCTCCAAGCGTGTCCCTGTCGATCCATCCTGGATCGCACTCCTGAGTGCTGTCCCTGCCCTTCACGACATCCTGTCATTCGGGGCGCACCGTCACGCGTGGCGGGCATTGCAGCACTGCTCGCGCAGCTGTCCCACCGCAATGCCCGTTAGTGCAGATATTTGCCTGTCCTGCTGTCCTGCCCATGCATTGCCCGGCGTCCTGCCTGTACCGCTCCCTGCCTGTGCAGCTGACAGCCTCACGACATTCCTTGTCCGACCATCCTTGTCGTGGCTTCCTGCCACTTGATGCTGCCGCTTTCTGCCCCATCATTCCTGACGCGGATGATGTCCCGTCATCCGTCACTTCCTGTGAAGGGCAAGCTTCCTGACTGCATATCAGAGCCTGGGGCTCTTCGACACTCCGTGTCGTTATCGTGCTTCCTGCCTGTGTGGCGCTTCCCATCGCCGACGGATCATCCTGATCCTGACACACTCCGGTGTCATGCCCGCTATCCTTGCTTCCCTAGCATTTCTCGCCTGACTCCTTCAAGCGAAGATATGCAGCTCTCTGCTACCGACGTCCATGTCAGGTCCTTTTCCGCCGAGCGTCCTGCTCAGCGGGGCGAAACGTCCTGTCTCGCCATCAAGTCTTTTCTGATCATCCCGTTGGCATCCTGCCGAGACTGCGGTGTCCCGCCGCACCCTCACGTCCATGCAGCCATTCTGGGCAGCATTCGCCGGCGAGGCAACTAGCCAAACCGCTTAACCCGCTATATCTGAACAGGCCGTCAAAGAAAATATCATCAATAAAATCAAATAGATATTGAAGAACATACGTTCATGTCCGCAGGCGACTCGCAGCCAGTGTCTCGATTGTCCTGCGGGATTTGTAAGAGATGGCTTACACGAAATCAGTGCCTGAAAACGGCCTGTTTCCTGCATCCCCCTCAAACGCACTCAATCATCGCCTGCAATGCACAACGGGGCCGTGCCAGAAGGCACGACCCCGTTGCAAGTTACCTCTGCGATGCTGGGCGCTGAGCCCTCACATCACAGGCGATTACTGACCCTTGATCTCTTTCAGGCCGTTGTAAGCCACGTCACCCAGCTGCTGCTCGATCACCAGCAGACGGTTGTACTTGGCGACACGGTCAGAGCGGCACAGAGAGCCGGTCTTGATCTGGCCAGCACAGGTACCGACGGCGAGGTCGGCGATGGTGGTGTCTTCGGTCTCGCCACTGCGGTGGGAGATGACCGCGGTGAAGCCGGCGGCCTGCGCCATCTTGATCGCATCCAGGGTCTCGGACAGTGAGCCGATCTGGTTGAACTTGATCAGGATGGAGTTGCCGATGCCTTCATCGATACCACGGCTCAGGATGCGCGTATTGGTGACGAACAGATCGTCGCCGACCAGCTGCACCTTGTCGCCCAACTCGTCGGTCAGCATCTTCCAGCCTTCCCAGTCGGACTCATCCATGCCGTCTTCGATGGAGACGATCGGATATTCCGCGGCCAGGCCGGCCAGATAGTCGACGAAACCACGTGCGTCGAAGCTCTTGCCTTCGCCGGACAGGTTGTACTGACCGTCCTTGTAGAACTCGGAAGACGCGCAATCCAGCGCCAGGGTCACATCGGTGCCCAGGGTGTAGCCTGCATCGCTGACGGCCTGCTTGATGACGGCCAGTGCTTCGGAGTTGGACGCCAGGTTCGGTGCAAAGCCACCTTCATCACCCACGGAGGTGCTCAGCTCGCGACCCTGCAGCACCTTCTTCAGCGCGTGGAAGATCTCGGCGCCGGTGCGCAGTGCTTCACGGAAGGTCGGCGCGCCGACCGGCTGGACCATGAACTCCTGGATGTCGACATTGTTGTCGGCATGTTCACCGCCGTTGATGATGTTCATCATCGGCACCGGCATGGAGTACTGGCCTGGCTGGCCGTAAAGCTCAGCGATGTGAGCGTAGAGCTCGATGCCCTTGGCCTGCGCTGCCGCCTTGGCAGCCGCCAGAGAGACGGCAAGAATCGCGTTGGCACCCAGCGATTCCTTGTTCTCGGTACCGTCCAGCGCCAGCATGGCATCGTCCAGCGCGCGCTGGTCGAGTGCATCCATGCCCACGAGGCGCTCGCGGATCGCGCCATTGACGGCTTCGACTGCCTTCAGCACGCCCTTGCCCAGATAACGGCTCTTGTCGCCATCACGCAATTCCAGCGCTTCACGCGAACCGGTGGAGGCACCGGAAGGAGCGCAGGCACTGGCGCGTTGGCCACCCTCCAGCACGACCTCGGCCTGTACGGTCGGGTTACCACGGGAATCGAGCACCTCAAGGGCGCGGATTTCGACGATATTGGCCATCTTGTGTCGTCCTCTACACGGGGGATTGAAACACCACGACGGGCATCTTGCCCATAGTGCAAAAAGGCCGCTCACACAGGGGTGAACGGCCAGTAGTCCTGCTCAACGAATGTCCAGCGGCGCGAAGCCCTTGACCAGTGCATCCAGCGATTGCAGCTGGCGCAGGAAGGGTTCGAGCTGATCCAGCGGCAAGGCGCAGGGGCCGTCACACTTGGCGTTGTCCGGGTCCGGATGCGCTTCGAGGAACAGACCCGCCAGCCCCAATGCGACACCGGAGCGTGCCAGATCGAAGACCTGCTCACGACGCCCGCCAGCGGAATCGGCTCGCCCGCCCGGGCGCTGCAGCGAGTGGGTGACATCGAACAATACCGGCAGGCCGCTATCCTTCATCTCGGCCATGCCGAGCATGTCGACCACCAGGTTGTTGTAACCGAAGCTGGAGCCACGCTCGCACAGCAGAATCCGGTCATTGCCCGCTTCACCGCACTTGGCGACGACATGGCGCATCTCGTGCGGCGCGAGGAACTGCGGCTTCTTGACGTTGATGACGGCGCCGGTGCGCGCCATGGCCACGACCAGGTCCGTCTGCCGCGCCAGGAAGGCCGGCAGCTGGATGACATCGGCCACTTCCGCCACGGCTGCCGCCTGATGCGGCTCATGCACGTCCGTGATGATCGGCACACCGAAGCGCGACTTGATCTCGGCCAGAATCTCGAGCCCCTTCTCCATCCCGGGACCACGGTAGGAGTGCATGGAGCTGCGATTGGCCTTGTCGAAGCTGGCCTTGAAGACGTACGGCATGCCCAGGCGTGTCGTCACTTCGACATACTGCTCGGCGACTTCCAGCGCCAGCTCCCGCGATTCGAGCACGTTCATGCCACCGAAAAGCGTCATCGGACGATCGTTGGCGACTTGCAGACCCGCAAATTCGATCATGCGTTGTTCGTTGCTCATCTCTGCACCGTCCATCAAATCGTTGTCCATCGGCAGTCTGCCTGATGATGCTCTGGCGAACATCAAGACATGCAACCACCGCGGAGAAGACCTACGGGCGCCACCCGAGGTGGCGCCCGCTCAACACCCTATCACTCGCCGCGAGTACGCGCCGCCTTGTGATTGAGCGCGGCATTCACGAAGCCGGTGAACAGCGGATGGCCATCACGCGGCGTGGAGGTGAATTCCGGGTGGAACTGACATGCCACGAACCACGGGTGATCCGGCAGCTCGACCATCTCGACCAGAGAGTTGTCGACGCTGCGACCGGAGAAGATCAGGCCCGCTTCTTCAAGGGCCGGCACGAACTGGTCGTTGACCTCATAGCGGTGACGGTGACGCTCGACGATCTCGTCGCTGCCATAGGCCTGATGCGCCTTGGAGCCGTTGAGCAGGCTGCAGGCCTGGCCGCCGAGGCGCATAGTGCCGCCCAGATCAGACGCCGCGTCGCGGGTCTCGATCTTGCCTTCCGGCGTCAGCCACTCGGTGATCAGACCGACCACCGGGTGCTGGGTGTCATGGGTGAACTCGGTGGAGTTGGCATCGCTCCAGCCTGCCACGTTACGCGCGAACTCGATGACGGCAACCTGCATGCCCAGGCAGATGCCCAGATACGGCACCTTGTTCTCACGCGCGAAGCGCGCAGTGGCGATCTTGCCTTCCACGCCACGCTCGCCGAAGCCGCCCGGTACCAGCACCGCGTCCTTGCCGATCAGACGGTCGGTGCCGTTGCGCTCGATTTCCTCGGAGTCGATGAAGTCGACGTTGACCTTCACACGCCCCTGGATACCGGCGTGGATCAGCGCCTCGTTCAGCGACTTGTAGGCGTCGAGCAGCTCCATGTACTTGCCGACCATCGCGATGTTGATGGTCTTGAGCGGGTTGAGCTTGGCGTCGAGCACCGCGACCCACTCGGACATGTCGGCCTCTTTGGCCTCCAGGCGGAACTTGTCGCAGACGATCTCGTCGAGGCCGGCTTCGTGGAGCATCAACGGAATGCGATAGATGGTGTCGGCATCCTGCAGGGAGACGACGGCACGCTCTTCGACGTTGGTGAACAGCGAGATCTTGCGACGCTCGCTTTCCTCGATCTCGACTTCGCTGCGGCAGATCAGGATATCCGGCTGGATACCGATGGAGCGCAGCTCCTTGACGCTGTGCTGGGTCGGCTTGGTCTTGGTCTCGCCGGCCGTCTTGATGTACGGCACCAGCGTCAGGTGCATGAAGAGTGCACGCTCGCCACCCAGCTGCGCACGCAGCTGACGGATGGACTCCAGGAACGGCAGCGACTCGATGTCACCCACGGTACCGCCGATCTCGACCAGTGCGACGTCATAGCCTTCACCGCCGGCGATCACGCGACGCTTGATCTCGTCGGTGATGTGCGGGATGACCTGCACTGTTCCGCCGAGGTAGTCACCGCGGCGCTCCTTGCGCAGCACGTGCTCGTAGACGCGACCGGTAGTGAAGTTGTTGCCCTGGGTCATGCGCGAGCGGATGAAACGCTCGTAGTGACCGAGGTCGAGGTCGGTTTCCGCGCCATCTTCGGTGACAAAGACTTCGCCGTGCTGGAACGGGCTCATGGTGCCCGGATCGACGTTGATGTACGGATCCAGCTTGAGGATGGTGACCTTGAGGCCACGGGCCTCGAGAATAGCCGCCAGCGAAGCGGATGCGATGCCCTTGCCAAGCGAGGACACAACGCCGCCCGTCACGAAGATAAATCGTGTCATGGAAACCTGCCGAAAACGTGAGCTGTAGGAGAGATCCGGGGGAACGGATCAGGATGGGTCGCCAGTCTAGCGGAAAGGCTGCTCCGGCTCAATTTGAATGCCACCACCTGCCCATCTCGCGTCGCCATCCGATGCACCCGCCATAACGCATCAGACCCGCCGTGGCGGGCCTGATGCGTGACGTCACATGACCCTTACACTTCCAGGAAATCAAGAATCCCTTCAGCGGCACGGCGACCTTCATCGATGGCGGTCACCACCAGATCGGAGCCGCGCACCATGTCACCGCCAGCGAACACCTTGGCATTGGTGGTCTGGAAGGCATGACGCTCGGCGCTGGTCGCGATGCGGCCACGCTCATCGACGGCGATGTCGAAGTCGGCGAACCACGGCGCAGGGCTTGCCTGGAAGCCGAAGGCCACGACCACGGCATCCGCCGGCAGAATCTCTTCGGAACCCGGCACCACTTCCGGACGCTGACGACCATTGGCATCCGGCTCACCCAGGCGGGTGCGCACGACCTTGACGCCTTCGACCTTGCCATCGCCGACCACTGCCACCGGCTGACGGTTGAAGAGGAAATCGACGCCCTCTTCGCGGGCATTGGTCACCTCACGACGTGAGCCCGGCATGTTGGCCTCGTCACGACGGTAGGCACAGGTCACGCTTTCCGCGCCCTGGCGGATGGAGGTGCGGTTGCAGTCCATCGCGGTATCACCGCCGCCGAGCACCACGACCTTCTTGCCTTCCATGGAGACGTAATCCGCCGGGTCCTTCTCGAAGCCCAGGCAGTGATTGACGTTGGCGATCAGGAAGTCGAGCGCCTTGTGCACGCCCGGCAGATCCTCGCCCGGGAAGCCGCCACTCATGGCGTTGTAGGTACCCATACCGAGGAAGACGGCATCGTATTCCTCGAGCAGCGCATCGAAGGTCACATCACGCCCGACCTCGACGTTGAGACGGAACTCCATGCCCATCTCTTCGAAGATCTCGCGGCGGCGCGTCATCACGCCCTTCTCGAGCTTGAACTCCGGGATACCGAAGGTCAGCAGACCGCCGATTTCCGGATGGCGATCATAAATCACCGGACGCACGCCATTGCGCACCAGGATATCGGCGGCACCGAGACCCGCCGGGCCTGCACCGATGATGGCGACGCGCTTGTCGGTCCAGCTGACCTTGGACATGTCGGGGCGCCAGCCCATCGCGAAGGCGGTGTCGGTGATGTACTTCTCCACCGAGCCGATGGTGACGGCACCGAAGCCGTCATTCAGGGTGCAGTCGCCCTCGCAGAGACGGTCCTGCGGGCAGACGCGACCACAGACTTCCGGCAGCGAGTTGGTCTGGTGCGAAAGCTCGGCGGCTTCAAGGATATTGCCCTCGGAGACCAGCTTCAGCCAGTTGGGAATGTAGTTGTGTACCGGGCACTTCCACTCACAGTAGGGGTTGCCACAGCCCAGGCAGCGATGTGCCTGGCTGGCGGCTTCTACCGGCTTGAACTCGGCATAGATCTCGTTGAACTCACGTGCGCGCACGCGAGCATCTTTCTTCTGCGGGTCCTGACGACCCACATCGATGAACTGGAAGTCGTTGGCGAGCTGATTGGCCATGATGAATCCTCCTTCAAAATCCGGGCACCGTCGCGGTGCGGGCCCTCACCCGAGGCATGCTGGGGTGAGGGGTGCGATCACTCCGGCTGACGCCGTGACTGGTCCAGCAGGCCGTTGAGGCTTGCCGCCTTCGGCTTGACCAACCAGAAGTGACGCACGAAGTCAGGGAAATCACGCAGGATGTCGCGCCCGCGCTCGGAGCCGGTCTCGGCCACATATTCCTCGATGACTTCGCGCAGATGGCGACGATAGGCCTCCATGGCTTCGGTATTGATGCGGTGGATTTCCACCAGCTCGTGGTTGTACTTGTCGACGAAGTCGCGATTCTCGTCCAGCACGTAGGCGAAGCCGCCGGTCATGCCCGCACCGAAGTTGACGCCTGTCTCGCCCAGCACGCACACCAGACCGCCGGTCATGTACTCACAGCAGTGATCACCCGCGCCTTCGATCACGGCGTGCGCACCGGAGTTACGCACCCCGAAGCGCTCGCCGGCGGTGCCCGCGGCATACAGCCGCCCGCCGGTCGCGCCGTACAGGCAGGTGTTGCCGATGATGGCAGTCTTGTGGCTCTCGAAGCGCGAACCACGCGGCGGCACGATGGTCAGCTTGCCGCCGTTCATGCCCTTGCCGACATAGTCGTTGGCGTCGCCTTCCAGATGCATCTCGAGTCCGTGCGCGTTCCAGACACCGAAGCTCTGGCCTGCCACACCGGTCAGGCTGACCTTGAGCGGCGAGCCCGCCAATCCGGCCTCGCCATAGCGCTTGGCGATTTCACCCGAGACACGCGCGCCCACCGAGCGATCGCAGTTGGTGACATGGAAGCTGAACTCGCCACCGCTGCGGCTGTCGATCGCAGATTCCATCGCGGCCAGCATCTCGAGGTTCTTGGCACCGGGATCATGCGGCTCGTTGCGGCTGACCTGGCAGAACTGCGGCGCGTCCTTGGGCACGAAGTCATTGCCCAGCAACGGCGTGAGGTCGAGACGACGCTGCGCGTTGGTCTCACCTTCCAGCACTTCGAGCAGATCGGTACGACCGATCAGGTCGGTGATCTGACGCACGCCCAGCAGTGCCATCAGCTCGCGCACTTCCTCGGCGATGAAGCGGAAGTAGTGCTTGACCATCTCGACGGTGCCGCGGAAATGCTCGTCACGCAGCGCCTGGTGCTGGGTCGCGACACCGGTGGCACAGTTGTTCAGGTGACAGATACGCAGGTACTTGCAGCCCAGTGCGACCATCGGCGCGGTACCGAAGCCGAAGCTCTCGGCGCCCAGGATCGCGGCCTTGACCACGTCCAGGCCGGTCTTGAGGCCACCATCCGTCTGCAGACGAATCTTGTGCCGCAGCTGGTTGATGCGCAGCGCCTGATGCACCTCGGGCAGCCCCAGTTCCCACGGGGAACCGGCGTGCTTGATCGAGGTGATCGGGCTGGCCGCGGTGCCACCGTCATAGCCGGAGACGGTAATCAGGTCGGCGTACGCCTTGGCGACACCGGTGGCGATGGTGCCGATCCCCGGCTCGGAGACCAGCTTGACCGAGACCTGCGCCGACGGATTGACCTGCTTGAGATCGAAGATCAGCTGCGCCAGATCCTCGATGGAATAGATATCGTGGTGCGGCGGCGGCGAGATCAGTGTCACCCCCGGCACGGCGTAGCGCAGACGTGCGATCAGGTCGTTGACCTTGCCGCCCGGCAGCTGACCGCCCTCACCGGGCTTGGCGCCCTGTGCGACCTTGATCTGCAGTACCTCGGCATTGACCAGGTACGCCGGCGTGACACCGAAGCGACCGGAGGCGATCTGCTTGATCTTGGAGGAGCGCACGGTGCCGTAACGCGCCGGGTCCTCACCGCCCTCACCGGAGTTGGAGCGCCCACCGGCCTCGTTCATGGCCTGGGCCAGCGCTTCATGTGCCTCGGGAGACAGTGCACCAAGCGACATGCCGGCGCTGTCGAAGCGCGGCAGCAGTGACTCGACGGACTCGACCTCCTCGATCGGCAGCGGCTCGGCGACCGGCTTGAGGGTCAGCAGATCACGAATGGTCGCCACCGGACGCTCGTTGACCAGGCGCGCGAATTCCTTCCACTTGCCGTAGTCACCCTGCTGCACGGCCTGCTGCAGCTTCACCACCACATCCGGGTTGTAGGCGTGGTATTCGCCACCATGCACGTACTTGACCAGTCCGCCCTGCTTGATGCGCTTGCGCGGCAGCCAGGCTTCACGGGCCAGCAGTTCCTGCTGGAACTGCAGCTCGGCAAAGCCGGCGCCTTCGATGCGCGAGGCCATGCCGGTAAAGCACATGTCCATGACTTCACTGTTGAGACCGACCGCCTCGAACAGCTGCGAGCCACGGTAGGAGCCGATGTGCGAGATGCCCATCTTGGACAGGATCTTGTAGAGGCCCTTCTGCATGCCCTTGCGATAGTTCTCGCGGGCATCTGCCGGGTTGCCGGACAGCTCGCCGGTGCGATGCATGTCAGCCATCACCTGATAGGCAAGGTACGGGTAGACCGCCGTGGCGCCCACCCCGAACAGCACTGCCATCTGGTGCGCGTCACGCGCATAGCCGGTCTCGATCACCAGGTTGACGCGCGGGCGCAGGGCCAGCGCACCGAGGTGATGATGGATGGCGCCGGTCGCCAGTGCGGCGTGGATCGGCAGCTGCCCCTTCTTCAAGCCACAGTCGCTGAGTACCAGGATCACCTTGCCATTGCGCGCCGCTTCCTCGGCCTGCTGACAGAGGCCCTTGAGCGCCTGCTTGAGGGAGTCCTGCGCCGGATCGTAGTGCAGCTTGAGCGTCTGCGAGGTGAAGGCCGGATCTTCGTGATTGACCAGCGCATTGAACTTGCGCGGTGACAGCACCGGCGTGGTCAGGATCAGGCGATGCGCGTGCTCCGGCGTCGCGTCGAAGATGTTGAGCTCGGCGCCACAGCAGGTCTCCAGCGACATCACAATCGCTTCGCGCAGCGGATCGATCGGCGGGTTGGTGACCTGGGCAAACTTCTGACGGAAGTAGTCGGTCAGCACGCGGTTCTGGCGCGACAGCACGGCCATCGGCGTGTCATCGCCCATCGAGCCGACCGCCTCCTGACCGCTCTCGGCCAGCGGGCGCAGCAGCTGATCGCGCTCCTCGAAGCTGACCTGGAACATCTTCTGGTAGACGTCCAGCTGATCGGCATCCATCGGCTGGAAACGCGCCAGCTCGGTCAGTGCCGACTCGAGATAGTTGGCGTTCTCACGCAGCCAGCGCTTGTAGGGATGCGCGCCCTTGAGGCGCTCACTGACCTGATCGGTGTGCAGCACTTCACCGGTCTCGGTATCGACACCCAGCACCTGACCCGGCCCGACGCGCCCCTTGGCGACGACATCTTCCGGCTTGTAATCGTAGGTGCCGATCTCGGAGGCCAGGGTGATGAAACCATTGCGCGTGATGACCCAACGCGCCGGACGCAGGCCGTTGCGGTCCAGCATGCACACGGCGTGGCGACCGTCGGTGAGCACGATGCCCGCCGGGCCGTCCCAGGCCTCCATGTGCATGGAGTTGTATTCATAGAAGGCACGCAGATCGGAGTCCATCTGCTCGACGTTCTGCCACGCCGGCGGCACCATCATGCGGATGGCGCGATAGATATCCATGCCACCGGTCAGCAGGACTTCCAGCATGTTGTCCATGCTGGAGGAATCGGAGCCGACAGTGTTGACGATCTCGTCCAGCTCGGCGATCTCGGGCAGCTGCTCGGAGACGAAGTTCTCCTTGCGCGCGTTGGCCCAGCCGCGGTTGGCCTCGATGGTGTTGATCTCGCCATTGTGGGCGAGGAAGCGGAACGGCTGGGCCAGCGGCCAGCGCGGCGCGGTGTTGGTCGAGAAGCGCTGGTGGAAGACACAGATCGCGGTCTCGAGGCGCGGGTCGCCCAGGTCCTTGTAGAAGCGCGGAAGGTCTTCCGGCATCACCAGACCCTTGAAGGAGATGACCTTGCCGGAAAGCGAGCAGACGTAGAAGTCCTCTTCACTCTTCAGCGCCTGCTCGGCATAACGGCGCGCCATGAACAGATCGACATTGAAGGCGATGTCGGTGCGCTCGTCGGCGGCACCGACGAAGACCTGACGGATGCGCGGCAGGCAGTCGCGGGCCATCGGGCCGCACACGCTGTCATCCACCGGCATGTCGCGCCAGCCCAGCACCTCGAGATTGCGCGCGCTCAGCGCCGACTCGAAGGCGTCACGCGCGGACTGTTCACGCGCGTCATCATCGGGCAGGAAAAGCGTGCCGACGGCATAGCGAGCGCCCAGTTCCAGCCCGAGGGTTTCTCGAGCGATCTGGCGCATGAAGCCGTCCGGCATCTTGAGCAGCAGGCCACAGCCATCGCCGGTCTTGCCGTCAGCGGCAATCCCGCCACGGTGGGTCATGCAGGTCAGGGATTCAATGGCGGTCTGCAGCAATTCGTGGCTCGCCTGCCCTTCCATATGGGCGATCAGACCGAAGCCGCAGTTGTCGCGGAACTCTCCCGGATGGTGGAGACCTTTGTTCATGGGGCGTGCCTCACGGAGAAATCATGTGTCCAGATGCTTTTTTTCAAGCATTTTCCCGGTTATAGTTATCGGTTATCTTTATTTTTATACCTGCCGATAGTGGCGCCATCAGTGTCGCTACACGACGCCAGATTTCCCTCGAGCATATCCCCCAGCTTCCCGCCTGCGCAATTCTCCACAGGTCGCCCATCGACCAAAAAAACCTGACAAAACCGAAGGTTAGAAGAACCTTCAACCAAAAAACCCTGTAGGCTCAAGCGCTTAGCGGGTAGACATGCCCCATGAATTTCGCCTTGCAACTTTAGTATTGGTTAAATAAAAAACAGCGTTTTTATTCGATTTACCCCATACCGATTACGCATACGGCATACCAATTCAGGAATCACGCTCCACCAATGACTCCGTCACGGCGCGCTGACACCCGCCAAAAGAAAAGCCGCCACCCAGAGGGTGACGGCTTGCGTGGTCGTGCAGCGCCCATGAACCAGCCGTTGGCTGGCCGGGATGTCAGCGAGAGCTGCGCGGCCAGTGCTCCAGCATGTCGGCCAGCACACCGGCTGGCGCCTCTTCGGTAATCACCGCTCGGCCGATACGCTCAAGCAGGATCAGGCGCAGACGGCCATCGACATTCTTCTTGTCCAGCTGCATGTGCTTGAGGAAGTCCTCGACGCCCATGTCTTCCGGAGCCGCCAGCGGCAAGCCTGCCTTGGCGATGATGTGCGAGACACGCTCCACATCCGCACTCGACAGCCAGCCCATGCGCGCCGAAAGCTCAGCCGCCATCAGCATGCCGGTGCCGACGGCTTCGCCGTGCAGCCAGACGCCATAGCCCTGGTCCGTCTCGATGGCATGCCCGAAGGTGTGCCCCAGATTGAGCAGCGCACGCACGCCCTGCTCGGTCTCGTCCTGCGCCACGACATCCGCCTTGATGGCACAGCTGCGGCGAATGGCTTCACCGAGCAGGGTCTCATCCAGCGCCATCAAGGCCGTCATGTTGTCTTCCAGCCAGCTCAGGAAGCTTTCATCCCACAGCAGACCATACTTGATGACCTCGGCCATGCCCGCTGACAGCTCACGCTGTGGCAATGTCTTGAGACTTGCGGTATCGATCAGCACCAGACGCGGCTGCCAGAAGGCGCCCAGCATGTTCTTGCCACGCGGATGGTTGACGCCGGTCTTGCCGCCCACCGAGGAATCCACCTGCGACAGCAGCGTGGTCGGCACCTGAATGAAGGCCGCGCCCCGCTGATAGCAGGCCGCCGCGAAGCCGGTCATGTCACCGATCACGCCACCACCGAGGGCGATCAAGGTGCAGCGGCGATTGAAGCCGGCCTCGAGCAGGGCATCCCAGATCAGGCCGATGCTGGCCATGTGCTTGGTCTGCTCACCGTCGTCGAGAATGACCTCGCGGATATCGAGCCCCTCGCCCAACGAGGCCTTCAGTGCGTCCAGATACAGCGGTGCCACCACGGTGTTGGTGACGATCATCACCTGACGCCCCGCAAGGTGCTCACGAATCAGATCACCACGTGCGGTCAGGCCCGGCCCGATATGAATGGGGTAACTACGCTCGCCGAGCGCGACATCAAGACGATGAGCAGGTGCCAGGGACATCAGAATTCTCCTTGGGCGAAACAGATGACAGCGACTGATGCCCGCCAGGGCCACCAGGCGCTGATGAGACTAGCCAGGGGCGTGCAACGGGTCCGCCAGCGCCTTGATGCGGCGACGGATCTCGTTGGTGACCGCCCGAGGACTGCGCCGATCGGTACGCACGATGATATCGGCCGTCTCGCGGTAGAGCGGGTCACGCAACTCGAACAGGCGCTTGAGCACCCGCCCGGGGTCATCCTGCTGCAACAGCGGACGATTGCGATCACGGCCGGCTCGCTTGAGCTGCTGTTCGACAGGCGCGTAGAGATACACGACAGTGCCGCGTTCGCGCAGTACGCGCCGATTGGCCTCCGCCATGATGGCGCCGCCACCGGTGGCCATCACGACTTCCCTGAGCGAGGTCAGCTCATCGATGACAGCCTGCTCACGCTCACGAAAGCCGGACTCGCCCTCGACGTCGAAAATCCACGGAATGCTGGCTCCGCAGCGGTCTTCAATCACATGGTCGCTATCGCAAAATTCACGATGCAAGTCGGCCGCCAGCAGGCGGCCGATAGTGCTCTTGCCGGCCCCCATGGGGCCGACAAGGAATACGTTGGGAATCACATGCATCAGCGCACCGCCAGGCCGTCCTCGATGATCTTCGGGGTAATGAATACCAGCAATTCTACCTTCTCGTTGGACTCTTCGGTATAGCGGAACAGATTCCCGATCACCGGCAGGTCCCCGAGGAAGGGCGTCTTGAAGACGCTGCGAATCTGCTCGGAGGTCAGAATGCCACCCAGCACCACGGTTTCGCCATCATTGACCAGCACCTGCGTCTCGATTTCATTGGTATCGATGGCCGGTTCGCCATTGAAGCTGTCATCGGAGACATCGTCATTGTTGATCAACAGATCCATGATGATGCGGTTGTCAGGCGTGATCTGCGGCGTCACTTCCAGCGCCAGCACCGCTTCCTTGAACTCGATGTTGGTCGCACCGCTGGAGGTCGCCTCCTCGTAGGGAATTTCCTGCCCCTGCTTGATGACGGCCTTCTTCTGGTTGGCGGTGATGATCTTGGGCTGGGAGATGGTCTGGCTCTTGCCTTCGCTTTCCAGCGCCGAGAGCTCCAGGTCCAGCAGGATATCGCCGGACAGGTAACCGAAACTGAAGGTGCTTCCCGGACTGCTGTCATCACCCAGATCTACGCTCAGACCACCGTTGCTGGTCGTACCGGTCGACGCGCCTTCCAGGCCGAACTTGCCGTTGCTGCTGTTGGAAAGCCCCCAGTTGACACCGATCTCGCTGGAGACGCTGCTGCGCGCGATGACGATGCGCGCCTCGATCTGCACCTGACGCACCGGGATATCGAGATATTCCAGCGTGCCGCGAATGGACTCGAGCGTATCGCGGGTATCCTGGATCAGCATGGTGTTGGTGCGCTCATCGACCATCACGCGTCCCCGCTCGGACAGCAGACCGATACCGCCTTCACCGCGCAGCAACGCCGCCAGGTCCGCCGCCTTGGCATAACGCACCTGGATGTATTCGGTGGTCATCGGCGCCAGCTCCTTGACCTGCTGGTTCGCCTCGAGCTCCTTGCGCTCCAGTGCCGCCAGCTCTTCGGCCGGCGCGACCATCAGCACGTTGCCCATGCGACGACTGGCCAGACCGTTGGACTTGAGCACCAGATCCAGCGCCTGATCCCAGGGCACTTCCTTCAGGTTCAGGGTCACGTTGCCGGTGACGTTGTCACTGGCGACCAGATTGAGCCCCGTGAAGTCAGCGATGATCTGCAGCACGGAGCGCACTTCGATGTTCTGGAAGTTGAGCGAGATCTTCTTGCCGGTGTAGGGGAACTTGTCCTTGATGCGCTCCGCCTGCTCTTCGCGCGTCAGCGGCTTGACCTCGAGCACCAGCTCGTTGCCTGCCTGGGTGGCCAGCTGGGTGTAGTAGCCACTGGCATCCACCACCATGCGCACGCCATCACGGGTACGCTGCGGATCGATACGCGTCACCGGCGTGGCGAAATCGCCGACATCCAGCACCTGATTCATCTCCGGCGGCAGCTTCACGCCCTTGATGTCGACGTAGATCTTGCGCCCGCGCTCGGTGACGCGCGACTCGACGTTGGAGCGGTTGAAGTTGATCACGACGCGACCTTCACCGTCCGTGCCACGACGGAAATCGATGCCACTGACGGCCGGCTCGCTGGCCACTTCCAGGGCACGATTGTCCGGCGGCACGTTGGCGGCGTTCGCCTGGGAGGCAGCCGCAGGCTGAGCGCCCGGCGCACCGCCCTGCTCGCCGATGATGACGTAGAGGCTGTTGCCCTCGGTGCGCGTGACGTACGGCTTGGACTGGTTGAGCTTCATGACCAGACGCGTGCGCGAGCCGGCCTCCAGCGCCACCAGTTCGTCCACGCCGCTGAGCCCCAGATCGAAGCGACGCTTGTCGAGCTGGCTGCTGGTATCCAGGAGGTCGATGGTGATGCGCGGCGGCGTCTCGATACGGTAACCCTTGACCTCCGGCACTCCGCCGACGAAGTCGAGCTTGAGCTCCATACGGTCGCCCCCGAGGGCGGTGAAGTTGAGGTCCTGCAGCGACGATGCAGCCATCGCCACATTCGCCATCAGGCTACCGACTGCCGCCAGCCCCAGCAGACTCATTCGTTGCAATCGCGTCATGTTCCCTAGTCCCCTGTCTCGCCGTGGCTCCGTTCAACCGTCGGGCTGATCGCGCCTTATTCTTATCGAAGCGTTATGGTGTCGGTCGCCAACTCTTGCGGGTCGACCGTTCGTCTTCCGTGACAATATGGCTACTGCCAACGCCAGTGATCTCAACCACCTTGCGACACGGGCTCTTTCAGCGCCATGGCGCGAGACCGCTCTATCCAACCGCCCTGACCATTGGGCACGATTTCCACCATATCGATCTGCGTATCACCGATACGGGTGATCCTGCCGAAGTTGCTGCCCATATGGTTGCCGACCCGCACACGCTGGACTTCCTGCTCCGGCGTCAGAATCAACGCCGAACGCGCGCCATCGACATCCAGCGTCCCGACCATGCTGAGCTGCTCCATCGGCCAGGCTTCCAGGGGTTCACGAGGGCGATCGAGGTCCGGTCGCACACCGTTGTCGACGGCCGTCAACTCCTCTTCGGGCTCCGGCAGGCGTGACTGGAAAGGACTACGCGCATCCGCCATGTCATAGGTGACGGGATGATACTCGGGTTGCGGCGGCAACTCCTGCACCTTGCCGGAAGGACGCCCCCTCAAGGACTCGAGCTCCCCTTCCAGCGCGCCCAGCTGCGGATCCCCACAACCCGCCAGCAGAGTGACCAGCAACGCACTTCCCATCACGGTGTTTCGACGTGTCATCAGGCTCATTGCTTGCCTCCTGACGTTGCCGGGGTCTGGCGATAATTGTAGGTCTTGGCCAGTAGCGACAGCTCGAGATCATCGCTGTTGGCGACCGGCGTCAGCACGAAATCATGCAGCGTCACGATGCGTGAAAGCCCCGCGACCCCGGAGATGAAGGCTGCGATACGATGATAGTCGCCGCGCACCTTGATATCGAAAGGCTGCTCGACGTAGAAGTTGCGATTCTCCGCCGGCTTCAGACGAATGTATTCGACCGCCAGCTGGTTGTTGATCGCCGTCTCGCTGATGTCATCCAGCAGCGCCGGGACTTCCGCGTCGGTGGGCAGCATTTCCAGCAGCTGCCCCATGCGGGACTCCAGCTCCACCATCTGCTCGCGCATGGCCGGCAGGTTGGCGGCCTTGAACGCCTTGCTCTCGAATTGCTGAAGCAGCTGATTTTCCTGGGCACGCAGACGCTCGAGGTCTTCTGCCTTGGGCGCCGCAAGGAACCAATGGGACGCCCAGAACAGGGCGCCCAGCACGATAAGCGCCAGCACGGCCTGCAGCGTGACCGGCCAGATACCGGCTTCCTTCAGGTCAAGATCACGAAAATCCGTCGACTTGAGGCGGCGGATTTCAGCATCGATGAAACTCATCGCCGACCTCCTTTCTTGTCATTTTCCGCATCGGCAGCGCTCAGCGCCGACCCCATCGGGCGCTCCGGAATCATGATGTTGAAGCTGCGCTGATCGTCGTCATTGCTCTGCACATCGGAGAGCGTCGGGGTGCCGAAGGAATCCGACAAGGCAATGGCGCGCATCAGGCCGGAGACCTGACGCGTGCTTTCCGCCGTGCCATTCGCCTTGAGCTGGCGCCCGCTGCGACTGATGCTCTGATACCAGGCGCCGTCCACCAGAGACGTCACCAGCTGATTGAAGACCCGTACCGTTTCCGGACGCGAGAACTGCAGACTGCGGATCAGCTCTATCTGGTCGAGCATCTGGGTGCGGCGTGCCTCGATATCCTCGACTTCCTTGATGTCACGATTGAGGCGGGCCATTTCCTTCTCGATGAAGGCATGGCGCTGCTGCTGCGCCTCGAGCTGGCTCTGGTAATACTCGCTCATGCCATAGCCGCCACCGATACCGATGACAGCCGCCAGCGCCAGTATGCCCATGAAGCGCTTGCTGCGCTTCTCACGCCGGTCTTCACGCCAGGAAAGCAGGTTGATCTCGATGGTCATGAGCGCTTCCTCATCGCAAGACCGCAGGCCGTGAGCATCGCCGGGGCATCGCCCGCCAGCGCCTGGATGTCGACGCGCGGATTGACGCTCATGTGAGTGAAGGGGTTGGCCATGATCACTTCAAGCCCGGTGTGCTCCGCCAGGCCTTCACGCAGCCCGACGATGGCGGCCGTACCGCCCCCGAGCAGGATACGCTGCACCTCGCGGCGCTTGCCGGCGGTGTAATAGAGCTGCAGTGAGCGTGCGATCTGCTGGATGAGCGTCTCGCGGAACGGACCCAGCACTTCGCTGTCATAGGTATCCGGCAGACCGCCACGCTTCTTGGCCAGGCCCGCCTCATCATTGGAGAGATCGAAGCGATTCATGATCTCGTCCGTCAGCTGACGCCCACCGAAGACGGCGTCGCGACTGTAGACGATGCGGCCATTCTGGATGACGTGGAAGGCGGTCATCGTCGCACCGATATCGACGACGGCAACACACTCTTCGTTGTCGTAGGTCGGCGGCAACTGATGACGCAGCTCGCCGAAGGCGCGCTCGAGGGAGAAAGTCTCGACATCGACGGCAGCTGGCTCGAGGCCGGCCTGGGACAGTGCCGAGGTCAGCTGATCGACGTCCAGGCTGCGACACGCCACCAGCAGCAGATCCTGCTGATCGGGATTGCGCGGATTGACGCCCAGATGCTGGAAGTCGAACGCGACATCGTTCAGCGGAAAGGGAAAGTGCTTCTCGGACTCGAGCGCGATGCGCTGCTCGATCTCGTCATCGGCGAGATTGGCCGGGAAGCTCAGTGTCTTGGTGATGGCAGCGCTCGCGGGAACCGCGACCACGGCACGCTTCGAGCGCGGCTGTGCCTGCTCGACCGCGCGCTTGATGGCCAGCACGACTTCGTCCATGTCCCGTATACGTCGCTCGACGACTGCGCCTTCCTTGAGTGGACGCACCGCATAGCTATCGATCTGGTATCGATTTCCTTGCCTGGACAGCTCCAGGAGCTTCACCGTGGCCGACGTGATATCGACCCCGATGAGTCCCTTGCCGGCGGATTTGAGTCCCAGCAATTGGCGTTCCCCTGCTCTGATGACGATCTTGCCAGACTGGCTGGCCGCCGGTTCCCTGACGACGTTGCCGCGACACCCTCTATCATTCCAGGATGTTACATTATGTTTCCCAGAATAACACAACAGACGCGCAAGTCAGGGTTCAACGCTGGCCGCATCTGAACCCGCTACTTATAATGCCCCAGCAATGGAATTGCCAATCCCCGCGCAGCCACTCGCTTTTCTTACCCACGGACCCTGTCTTGCCCATGAAGCTATTGAGACGACTACTTTCGCCAGTGTTCTGGCTGCTGCTATCACTATGTGCCGCGGGACTTCTGGCCATCGTTGGCGCTTCGCTGTACTTCTCGCCGGGCCTGCCCGACGTCCATCAGCTTCAGGATACCAAGCTGCAGACGCCGCTGCGCATCTATACCCGCGATGGCAAGCTGATCGGCGAATACGGTGACCAGCGCCGCATCCCGGTCACCTACGACGAGATCCCCGAGACCTTCGTCGACGCCCTCCTCGCCGCCGAGGACAGCAACTTCTTCTCCCACCCGGGCATCGACCCCAAGGGGCTGGCGCGCGCGGCCGTGCAGCTGGCCTCCAGCGGCAGCATCCAGTCCGGTGGCAGCACCATCACCATGCAGGTGGCGCGCAACTATCTGCTGACGCTGGACCAGACCTTCACGCGCAAGATTCGCGAGATTCTGCTGTCGCTGCAGATGGAAGAGATCCTCTCCAAGCAGGAGATCATGGAGCTCTACGTCAACAAGATCTTCCTAGGCCATCGCGCCTACGGGATCGCCGCCGCTGCGCGCACCTACTACGACAAGTCCCTGGATGAGCTGACCCTGGCCGAGCAGGCCATGCTGGCCGGCCTGCCCAAGGCGCCGTCAAGCTTCAACCCGCTGACCAACCCGCAGCGCGCACTGATCCGTCGCAACTGGATCCTGCTGCGCATGAAGGAGCTGGGTTACATCGAGCCGCAGGCCTATGACGAAGCCGTCAAGGCACCGATCACCGCGGCACGCCACTACTCCCGGCCGGAAGTGCAGGCACCCTACGTCGCGGAAATGGCACGCAGCTTCGCCGTCGACCGCTTCGGCGACAAGGCCTACACCGACAACGTCCGCATCACCACGACGCTGGACAGCTCGCTGCAGCCAATGGCACGTGATGCGCTGATCAAGGGGCTGATCGCCTACGATACCCGCCACGGTTGGCGCGGGGTCGAGGAATCCGACATCGCCGCCTCCCTGGCGGAAGCCCAGGACCAGACCGATCAGGCCGGCCTCGAGGAAGAACTCTCCAAGTCACCGGAAGTGCTGGAAACCGCCAAGCAGGCGGCCCAGAAGAGCGAGAAGCGCATCGCCGGCATCGACCGTGATGTCTCGAACTGGCTGAAAGTGCTCGACCGCACCCCGGATTACGGCCCACTGAAGGCCGCCATCGTGGTCGAAAGCACCGGCAAGCAGATGAAGGCACTGCTGGCCGACGCCACGGTCGTGACCCTCGATTGGGACGGCCTGAAGTGGGCGCGTGAGTACAAGAGCGCCAAATGGCGTGGTGGCGTGCCGGGGTCGGCCGCCGAGATCGCCAAGGCCGGTGATCTGGTACGCGTGATCAAGCAGGACGACGGCTACCGCCTGGGCCAGCTGCCGGACGCGCAATCCGCCATCGTCTCGCTGGACCCGGAAAGTGGCGCCATCCTCGCCCTGCAAGGTGGCTTCAGCTATTCCGCCAGCAAGTTCAACCGCGCCATCCAGGCACGCCGTCAGGCAGGCTCGATCTTCAAGCCGTTCGTCTATCTGTCCGGGCTCGAACAGGCCGGCATGTCACCGGCGACCATCATCAACAACGCCCCCGTCGTGCTTCAGGATGGCGGCAAGGTGTGGCGTCCGGAAAATGCCGGCGGCAAGTTCACCGGCCCGACCCGTATCCGCGTTGGCCTGTATCGCTCGCTGAACCTGGTCTCCGTGCGTCTGCTGCAGACGGTCGGCCTCGACAAGACCCTCGACTTCCTGGTCAAGCTGGGCTTCCAGCGTGACGAGCTGCCCAATGGCCTGTCACTGGCCCTGGGCAGCGCCTCGCTGACCCCGCTGGAGATGGCACGCGGCTATGCCGTGCTCTCCAATGGCGGCTTCCGTGTCGAGCCCTGGTACATCGATACCATCACGCGTGGCGATGACGAGACCGACTATGAAGCGCATCCGCCGGTTGCCTGCGCCAACTGTGCGCCGGGTATGGTCACCGTCAATCGTGACGGTCGCCAGTACCCGCTGGCCGAGCGTGTCGCCTCCCCTGAAGCCATGTATCTGATCCGTGACATGATGCAGGATGTCATCAAGCGCGGTACTGGCCGTGGCGCCCTGGCGCTGGGTCGTGATGACCTGGCCGGCAAGACCGGCACCACCAACGACCAGCGTGATGCCTGGTTCTCCGGCTTCAACAGCAAGCTGGTGGCCACGGTCTGGGTCGGCAAGGACTCCAACGACACCCTGGCCGAGTATGGCGCCCAGGCCGCCCTGCCCATCTGGGTCGACTACATGCGCGGCGCCCTCAAGGGCATGCCGTCCTCCACCATGGAGCGTCCGGAAAACATCGTGACGGCGACCATCGACCCGGACTCTGGCAAGCGCCTGCGCAGCGGTCAGTCCGGCGGCATCAGTGAGCTGTTCCGCAAGGATAATCTGCCGCCCTACAAGGAACGCACCATCCGCAAGGAGCTGGAGCAGGAAAGCGGCTCGGAAGGTACCGGAACTTTCGAGGCCATCTTCTGATCTGATCTCCAGACCTCGCCTGCCAGCCTCATCGGCAGGGGGAGAGCCCAAGGAAGAGCGGCCGCTGGTCGCTCTTCTGCCATCTGAGCATTCGCAAGGCTCCCCCGTATCGCGATCCACTGGTAGCGTCCGGATGACGCGCCAGGCCGCCTCGCTCAGCAAGCGTCATCTCGCAAGCCACATTCCCGATGATGATGTCATGCCTCAAACATGCCGGAGTTCGCATGCTTCACCCATTGCCCACACTGCGCAGGACCGCGTTTCTGTGCCTGGCCCTGCTTCCCCTCGACACGGCTGTCGCAGACGACCTCTTCTATGCACCGCCACCCGCCAGCGAGGACTCTGAGCCCTTCAGCGGCCAGGCCGAGCTGGGCTTCACCAAGCTGTCGGGCAACTCGAACAGCGAGACCCTGCTGGGCAAGACCAGCCTCTCCTGGCACCTGAAGCCCTGGACCCACACCTTCCGTGTGGAGGCCAAACATGTCTCCAGCAGTGGCGAGACCACGACCGACAAGTACCTGGTCGGCCAGCGCGAGCGCTATGACCTCAGCGATGATCACTACGCCTTCGGGCTGCTGCGCTGGGAGAAGGAGCGCTTCTCCGGCTACAACCACCAGGTCACCTCCATCGTCGGTGAGGGCATCACGATACTGGATGGCCCCGAGCACAACCTCTCCCTCGAGGCCGGGCCGGGCTATCGCTTCGATGACATCACGGCGGGGGATCACGAGAACTACCTGCTGGGCTATGGCGCGATGGACTACCGCTGGCAGCTTTCCGACACCTCCAAGTTCGAGCAGCAGTTCTCGGCGGAGGCCACGCGCGAGAACGTGATCAGTCGCAGCTATACCGCGCTGACGGTCGCCATCAATGCAAGCCTCGCTCTCAAGCTCTCGCACGAGATCGAGAACAACACCAACCCGCCCGACGAGTCGGATGCCAAGACCGACACCACCACGGCGGCCTCCATCCTCTACAGCTTCTGAGCACAGGCCTGACGCCTGCCTGCCCAGGCGCTACTCGCTGGTGGCTCGTGGCTCGCGGTTCATGGCTCTAGGCTGAAAGCAGCCACCAACAAAAAGCCCTCGCCGGAATCTCCGACGAGGGCTTTTTCATGTCTTGCGTCGCTTCAGCGACGCCGCCAACCGGCCATTCGACCGCTGACGCTTAACCGTAGACCTGATCCGTGCTGGTCAGCGGGTAGTGCGCCGGGTACGGCTTGCGTGCGACACCGGAATCGATGGCCGCCTGGGCCACGGCGGCCGGCAGACGCTCGAGCAGACGCGAATCCATCGGCGTCGGGATGATGTAACCCGGGCCGAATTCGAGGCTGTCGATCTCGTAGGCATCCAGCACATCCTGGCTGACCGGCTCACGCGCCAGGTCTTTCAGGGCGTGAACGGCGGCCAGCTTCATCTCTTCATTGATGCGCGTCGCACGCACATCCAGCGCGCCACGGAAGATGAACGGGAAGCCCAGCACGTTGTTGACCTGGTTCGGGTAGTCGGAGCGACCTGTCGCCATGATGACATCCGGGCGTGCTTCGCGAGCGGTATCCGGATGAATTTCCGGATCCGGGTTGGAGCAGGCGAAGACGATCGGGTTGGCGGCCATCTTCTTGAGCTGCTCTGCCTTGAGCAGGTTCGGGCCGGACAGACCGACGAAGACGTCGGCGCCATCGATGGCGTCGTCCAGCGTGCGCAGCTCGGTCTCGGTGGCGAACATCGCCTTGTACTGGTTCAGGTCATCACGGCCGCTGTGGATCACGCCCTTGCGGTCGAGCATGAAGATGTTCTCGACCTTGGCACCACTGGCCACCAGCAGCTTCATGCAGGCGATGGCGGCAGCGCCGGCGCCCAGGCAGACGATACGCGCGTCTTCCAGCTTCTTGCCGGCGATATCCAGGGCGTTGAGCATGCCGGCCGCGGTGACGATGGCGGTACCGTGCTGGTCGTCATGGAAGACCGGGATGTTGCACTGCTCGATCAGCGCCTGCTCGACTTCAAAGCATTCCGGCGCCTTGATGTCTTCCAGGTTGATGCCACCGTAGGTGGTGTGGATGCGGCGCACGGTGTCGATGAAGGCCTGCGGGCTTTCCGCATCCACTTCGACATCGACGGAGTTGATGCCAGCGAAGCGCTTGAACAGCACGCCCTTGCCTTCCATGACCGGCTTGGAAGCCAGCGGCCCCAGGTTGCCCAGGCCAAGGATGGCAGTCCCGTCAGAGATGACCGCGACCAGGTTGCCCTTGCCGGTGTACAGGTAGGCATTTTCCGGGTCGGCGGCGATTTCGCGGCACGGTTCGGCAACGCCCGGGCTGTAGGCCAGCGCCAGGTGCTTGGCGGTCTCGGTCGGCTTGGTCAGCTCGATGGAGAGCTTCCCGGGAATCGGTTCGGCGTGATATTGCAGTGCTGCTTTCTTCATGGCATCAGACATGCGTGTCATCCGGTATTTTGGCGGGGGGTTGGCTGCTCCAGAATATAGAAAAAGACACCTCTGAACAACCGACGCAACTTGCTGTTATGCATGACTTTAAAACGTTCGTTTAAAAAATATTTTAGCCATTCGTCTAACGTTATGGATGCCCTACCCAGCCATAAACCTTTCCTTATCGCTGACCGGCTTTCACGCCGATTTCGGCCCGAGATGACGCCACGATTCGCGCAAGATCCTCGATTTTCGACCGTTCACTGACGCAACCCGCCATTCCGGCGCACTTGATGCAGAGGCAGAGCAGAAAAAGTGCCAAATCGGAAACAATCTTTCCTTTCAGCAAGCGCAGCGCAGGGGCGACATCTTCGCAAGGGCATCACGGCAGACCATCACGGCAGACCATCACGGCAGACCATCACGACCAGATCATCACGACAAGGGCATACCGGGCCGGCTGTCGTGATCGCGCTCTCTTCAGAGTGGCCTGAATGACAGGCACAAAAAAACCCGCTCGTGAGCGGGTTTTTCGTCCATGACGCTGCAAGATGCGCAGCGCCATGAAAGCGACAAGCAGCTGAAGGTATCAGCGCTTGATGGCAGCACCGAAACGCTTGTTGAAGCGCTCGACGCGACCACCGGTGGTAGCCTGCTTCTGCTTGCCGGTGTAGAACGGGTGGCACTCGGAGCACACGTCAAGCGCGAAAGTCTGCTTGGAAGTGGTACCGATTTCGTGCTGCGCGCCGCAGGAGCAAGTTGCGGTCTGGCGCTGGTAGTCCGGATGGATACCCTGTTTCATGATGTGTAACCTCAGGTCGCTGTGCACCGCCACCTGATCACTTGCCAGGCACCGTACACGGGTTTTGGATTGAACCGGTCATTCCGCCGTTTCCGACGGAAGGCCGCGCATTTTACCAGTCATCTGCCGCAAGACCAAACTTTGTGCCGTTTATTGCGGGCAACACTCTGTAGACTGCGTGCCACGGCATATCCCCGTTTTACTGAACGCCTCATATCACCTCATATCCGGATACCTTGCGTGCCTGACACTACCGACAAGACTGCGACTCACCTGCCGGGACGTGTGCTGGGCATCGCGATTCCCGGCCCGCTGCGCGATCTGTTCGACTACCTGCCATCCCGCCAGCCGCCTCGTCACGGCTGGCAGGTGGGCCTGCGCGTGCGCGTCGAATTCGGGCGTCGCCAGCTGGTCGGGGTGATCGCCGAGCTGCGCAGCGACTCAAGCTTCCCCATCGACAAGCTCAAGCCTGTCAGCGAAGTCATCGATGACGAACCGCTGCCGGCCGACTGGTTGTGGATATGTCAGTTTACCGCGCGCTATTACCAGCACTCGCTCGGCGACACCTTCGCCCAGGCGATGCCCTCGCTGCTGCGTCAGGGGCGCGCCCTCGAGGCGCGTACCCGTGAGCGCTGGACGCTGACCGACAAGGGCCGCGCCACCGAGCCGGCAAGCCTGGGGCGAGCCACCCGCCAGATCGCGTTGCTGGAGCTGCTTGCTCAGCATCGTCATGGCCTGGTGCACAGCGCCATCACCGCCCAGGGCTTCACCCGCCAGCAGCTGGAGACCCTGCGCGGCCGCGGCTATATCGAATCGCGTGAGGAGCCGGTGACCGGCGCCACGCCGGAGCAGGCCAACAAGGGCGTGCTCGCCGAACCCGGCCTGGCCCTCAATGATGAGCAGGGTCGCGCCCTCTCGCGTCTGCATGAAGGCCTGAGCCGCTTCTCGCCCACGCTGCTGGAGGGCGTGACCGGTTCCGGCAAGACCGAGGTCTACCTGCAATTGATCGAGGCGGTGCTGGACCGCGGCGGCCAGGCACTGGTGCTGGTGCCCGAGATCGGCCTGACCCCCCAGACGCTGGAGCGCTTCCGCAGACGCTTCCGCGTGCCGCAGGTGATGCTGCACTCCGGCGTCAGCGATGGTGAACGCCTCGATGGCTTCGAAGCCGCCCGCAGCGGCCGTGCGCGCATCGTGATCGGCACCCGCTCCGCCATCTTCACGCCGATGGCCAGACTCGGGGTGATCATCGTCGACGAGGAGCACGATGGCTCCTTCAAGCAACAGGACGGCCTGCGCTATCACGCCCGCGATCTGGCGCTGGTGCGCGGCAAGCAGGAAGGCATACCCGTGGTGCTCGGCAGCGCCACGCCGTCTCTGGAAAGCCTGCGCCATGCTCGCGAGGGCCGCTTCACGCATCTGCACCTGCATCAGCGCGCCGGACGCAGCCAGCCGGCGCGACTGCATCCCGTCGACCTGCGCGGCCGCATGACGCTGGGCGGCCTCTCGACCCAGAGTCTGGAGGCGATCGAGAAGCGCCTCGCCCAGGGCGATCAGGTGCTGGTGTTCATCAATCGGCGCGGCTTCGCGCCGACCCTGACCTGCCATGCCTGCGGCTGGATCGCCGAATGCGACAACTGCGATGCCCGCATGACCCTGCATCGCCATCCGCCCCAGCTGACCTGCCACCACTGCGAGCGCACCCGCCCACTGCCGGATGCCTGCCCGGCCTGTGGCAGCGGGGATGTACGCCCGCAGGGCGCGGGCACCGAGCGCACCGAAGAGCTGCTCGGCGAGAAATTCCCCGACGTGCCGGTGCTGCGCATCGACCGCGACAGCACCCAGCGCAAGGACGCCATGAGCGAGGCACTGGCGGTGATCCGGCGTGGTGAGCCCTGCCTGCTGGTCGGCACCCAGATGCTGGCCAAGGGCCACCACTTTCCCCACGTCACCCTGGTGGTGGTGGTCAATGCCGACAGCGGCCTCTATGCCGCCGACTTCCGCGCACTTGAGCAGTCCGCGCAGCTGCTGGTGCAGGTCGCGGGGCGTGCCGGACGCGCCGAGCGCCCCGGTGAGGTGTTGATCCAGACCCGCCACCCGGAAGACCCCAACCTGCTGACGCTGATTCAGGCCGGCTACCCGCAGCTGGCGGGGGAATTGCTCGAGGAGCGCCGCATTGCCCAGCTGCCGCCGTTCAGCCATCTGGCGCTGCTGCGCGCCGAGGCCACCGACCAGCAGCAGGTCGAGCAGTGGCTATTGAAGGTCGGTGGCGCCCTGCGCCAGCACGTCGAGGCTGCCAATCTCAAGGTGGATTGCCTCGGCCCGGTTCCCGCGCCGATGGAGCGCCGCCAGAATCGCTATCACGCCCAATTGCTGTTGCGCTGTGCGAAACGCGGCCCATTGCATGAAGCAGCGGCCTGGCTGGTGACGCTCTGCGAGCAGGACCGCGACGCGCGCCGCCTGCGCTGGTCGCTGGATGTCGATCCCATCGGCATGGCCTGAGCGATACGCAAGCGGCGTGGCAGCCCTTCACGCCGCTTGCGATGAACTGACCACTATCCCTGCAGGGCGCGGAATGCGGCGCGATTGATCACGACGGTTTATGCAAGCCGCAGGATCGGTGATAATGCCCGCCATCGTGCAGCGACATCCGCACTCCCCCCATTGCCCGCAGGCCTGATGCCTGCAACCGCCTGCTGTATGGCACGCGGTGCGACCCGAGCCGTGAAGAGACCGATATTCCATGAAAGAGACGATCATCGAACTGCTGGGCCAGGCCCTGGAAACCCTCAAGGCCGACGGCACCCTGCCCGCCGACGCCAGCCCGCAGATCAAGGTCGACCCGACCAAGGACAAGAGCCACGGCGACTACGCCAGCAATCTGGCGATGATGACGTCCAAGGCCGCCGGCATGAAGCCGCGCGATCTGGCCGAGAAGCTGATCGCGGCGCTGCCGGCCTCCGATGCCGTCTCCAAGGTCGAGATCGCCGGCCCCGGCTTCCTGAACTTCTTCGCTGATACCGGTGCGGTAGCCGATATCGTGCGTCGCGTCTTCAGCGAAAGCGACAGCTTCGGTCACAGCGACGTGGGTGCCGGCGAGAAGGTTCAGGTCGAGTTCGTCTCCGCCAACCCGACCGGCCCGCTGCACGTCGGTCACGGCCGCGGTGCCGCGGTCGGCGACGTGCTGTGCCGCCTGCTGGCCGCCACCGGCCACGACGTCACCCGCGAGTTCTACTACAACGACGCCGGCGCCCAGATCAACAATCTGGCGCTCTCCGTCCAGGCGCGCGCCAAGGGTCTGGGCCCGGACGATGCCAGCTGGCCGGCCGATGGCTATCGCGGTGACTACATCAGCGAACTGGCCGCCTCCTACATGGCCGGCGATACCGTCGAAGCCGATGGCAAGCAGGTGACCGGCGCCGCGGACCCCGATGACCTGGAGGCCATCCGCGTCTTCGCCGTCGCCTACCTGCGCCACGAACAGGATCTCGACCTCAAGGCCTTCGGCGTCGAATTCGACGTCTACTTCCTCGAGTCCTCGCTCTACAGCGACGGCAAGGTCGAGGAGACCGTCAAGCGCCTGGTCGACAACGGCTACACCTATGAAGACGACGGTGCCCTGTGGCTGCGCACCACCGACTTCGGCGATGACAAGGACCGCGTGATGCGCAAGCGTGACGGCGGTTACACCTACTTCCTGCCCGACGTCGCCTACCACCTCGACAAGTGGCAGCGTGGCTTCACTCAGGTCATCAACGAGCAGGGTGCCGATCACCACTCCACCGTGACCCGCGTGCGTGCCGGTCTGCAGGCTCTGCAGGCGGACATTCCCAAGGGCTGGCCGGACTACGTGCTGCACCAGATGGTCACCGTGATGCGCTCCGGCGAGGAAGTGAAGCTGTCCAAGCGTGCCGGCAGCTACGTGACCCTGCGCGACCTGATCGAGGAAGTCGGCCGCGACGCGACCCGCTACTTCCTGGCGGCACGTCGCGCCGACTCCCAGCTGACCTTCGACATCGACCTGGCGCGCTCCCAGTCCAATGACAACCCGGTCTACTACATCCAGTACGCTCATGCCCGAGTGCACAGCGTGCTGCGCAAGGCCAGCCGCGAAGAGAAGCCCTTCGACGAAGCCCTGGCCATGGCGCAGCTCACCCTGCTGACCAGCGACCAGGAAAAGGCCGTGATGAATCGCATGGCGCAGTTCCCGGACGTCGTCGCCCACGCCGCCAAGGTGCGCGAGCCGCAGCAGGTCGCCCAGTACCTGCAGGACCTCTCCTCCGACTTCCACACCTGCTACAACGCGGTGAAGGTGATGGTCGAGGACGACGCGACCCGCAATGCGCGCATGGCGCTGGGTCTGGCGACCGCTCAGGTCATCCGCAACGGCCTGGCCCTGCTGGGTGTCAGCGCTCCCGAGGAGATGTAAGCCATGGCTGCTCGCCGCCCCGCCAACAAGAAGCCCGCCTCCCGCCAGGGGGCGAGCCCCCGTCGGCAACCCGCTGCCAGCCAGAGTCGTGGTCTGCCCAGCTGGCTGTGGGGCATCATCGGTCTGATCGCCGGCTTCGCTCTCGCGCAGTACTTCGAGAAACAGGCCCCGCGTCTGCCGGTCGCGGCCATCGTGCCCAAGGCCAACACGCAGCAGAACGGACAGCAGAACGGGCAGCAAGCCGCCAAACAGGGCAACCAGCAGCAGAAGGAAGCCCCCGAAGAGTCCGCCGGCAACATGCCGACCTTCGAGTTCTACACCCTGCTGCCGGAAACCGAGGTGATCGCGCCCAAGGTGGATGAGTACAAGTCCACGCCGCGTCCGGGCAGCGCCGAGAGCACCAAGAAGTCCGAGGCCTCGCTGACCAACTACATGTTGCAGGCCGCGTCCTTCCGCGAGATGAGCGATGCCAAGAAGCTGGCCGGCAAGCTCAAGGACCTTGGCCTGCTGGCCAAGGTCAGTGACGTCAACGCCTCCGGCGGCACCGTCTGGCACCGGGTGCAGGTCGGTCCCTACAAGGACACCCGCGAGCTCAATCGCGCCCAGGACCTGATGAACACCCAGGGCATCGAGCCCTTGTTGATCAAGCTGCAGTAAGCCAGGCGTGAGCCTTGCGACAGACGGGCCCGCTCATTTTTGAGCGGGCCCGTTGCATGAGGGCGCAGACCAGGGCCGATCGCAGTCAACGCTGAGTCGCCGATGACTTGAAACCCGTATCGGCGCCCCCATCTACAGCATTCCGGTGAGATATCAGGCCCGCGTGCCGCCCATCAGGCGGTGCAGGATCGCGGCAAGCAGTGGCAAGCGCCAGGCTGACGATCACCACCCGTTTTACGCGACGAGGCCACGGCCTCGTCTGCCCAGAAATGCCATGCCCGGCCCCGTTCACCTTATTCCAATCGCCGGCATGCTCTCTCAGGAGTTATCCATGACCACGATCGTCTCCGTGCGTCGCAACGGCCAGGTCGCCCTGGCTGGTGACGGCCAGGTATCCCTTGGCAACACTGTCATGAAAGGCAACGCCGCCAAGGTGCGTCGTCTGTATCGCAATCAGGTACTGGCCGGTTTCGCCGGTGGTACCGCCGATGCCTTCACACTGTTCGAACGCTTCGAAGCGCAGCTCGAGAAGTATCAGGGCCAGTTGGTGAAGTCCGCAGTGGAGCTTGCCAAGGAGTGGCGCTCAGACCGCGCCCTGCGCAAGCTGGAGGCCATGCTGGTAGTCGCCGACAAGCACGCCTCCTTGATCATCACCGGCAACGGTGACGTGGTCGAGCCCGAGCACGGCGTGCTGGCCATCGGCTCCGGCGGCAACTACGCCGAGGCCGCTGCCCGCGCCCTGATCGAGAATACCGAGCTTTCCGCCCGCGAGATCACCGAGAAGTCCATCTCCATCGCGGCCGATATCTGCGTCTTCACCAACCACAATGCCATCATCGAGGAGCTGTCCTGAGATGTCCCAGATGACCCCGAAGGAAATCGTCAACGCCCTCGATCAGCACATCGTCGGCCAGCCTGAAGCCAAGCGCGCCGTGGCGGTTGCCATGCGCAACCGCTGGCGCCGCATGCAGCTCGATGACGATCTGCGCCCGGAAGTCACGCCGAAGAACATCCTGATGATCGGCCCGACCGGTGTCGGCAAGACCGAGATCGCCCGTCGTCTGGCCAAGCTGGCCGGCGCGCCCTTCCTCAAGATCGAGGCGACCAAGTTCACCGAGGTCGGCTATGTCGGCCGTGACGTGGAATCCATCATCCGCGACCTGGTCGAGGTCGCGATGAAGCTGGTGCGCGAAGACGCCATGAAGGAAGTGCGCGACAAGGCCGAAGATGCCGCCGAAGAGCGCATCCTCGACGCCCTGCTGCCGCGTGTGCGTGGCGAAGAGTACGACGCTGCCGCCAACAACAGCAGCACGCGCCAGATGTTCCGCAAGAAGCTGCGCGAAGGCCAGCTGGATGACAAGGAAATCGACATCGAGCTGAGCCCGGCCAGCCAGAGTCTCGATTTCGCCACCCCACCGGGGATGGAAGAGATGACCAGCCAGCTGCAGTCCATGTTCTCCAACATGGGCAAGCAGCAGAAAGAGAGCCGTCGCATCACCGTCAAGGAAGCGCTCAAGCTGGTTCACGAGGAAGAAGCGGCCAGAATGGTCAGCGATGAAGACCTCAAGAGCCGTGCCATCGAGGCCGTCGAACAGAACGGCATCGTCTTCCTCGACGAGATCGACAAGGTCGCCAAGCGTGGCGAATCCGGCAGTGGCGGCGATGTGTCCCGCGAAGGCGTGCAGCGCGATCTGCTGCCGCTGATCGAAGGTTCCACCGTGTCCACCAAGCACGGCATGGTCAAGACCGACCACATCCTGTTCATCGCCTCCGGTGCCTTCCACCTGTCAAAGCCGTCGGACATGATTCCGGAGCTGCAGGGCCGTCTGCCGATCCGCGTCGAGCTCAACGCCCTGACACCGGAAGACTTCAAGCGCATCTTGACCGAGCCGTCCGCCGCCCTGATCCGTCAGTACAAGGCATTGCTGGCGACCGAAGGCGTCGAGCTGAGCTTCGCGGATGACGCCATCGAGCGCATCGCGCAGATCGCCTATCAGGTCAACGAAGGCACCGAGAACATCGGCGCGCGTCGTCTGCACACCGTGATGGAGCGTCTGCTGGAAGAGATCTCCTACGAGGGTGGCGATCAGCCCGGCGAACTCAAGGTCGATGCCGCCTACGTCGATGCCCGTCTGGGTGATCTGGCGCGTGATGAAGACCTGTCGCGCTACATCCTCTGACGACACGCTCACGCGCCTGACAGCCCCTCATGGAAGCCAGTCCCGTTCCTGAGGGGACTTCTGACGCCCGATCCGGCTTGGCCCGGATCGGGCGTCAGTGCATCATGCGCACAAGACACATCGACCGGCCAAGCGCCGCGCTCGACGCCTATCTGCCTTCGCCATGCCGCCCTGCGCCCTACGCCGCCGCGCGGCATGCAAGCCCGAGGATGCCCCGATGAGCCACGACACTCCCAAGGACGCCGCCGCGTCCCACGACGCTGATACCAGCGGCCAGCAGCGCGACTACCGCCTCAATGAGCGCCATGCCCGCGATGGCGAAGAGGCCCCGGTACCGACGCGCGTGCACTACCACAAGTCAGAGCGCGAACTGGAGCTGGGCTACGCCGATGGCCAGAGCTTCCGCCTGAGCACCGAATTCCTGCGCGTGATGTCGCCATCGGCGGAAGTGCGTGGCCACGGTGTCGGCCAGGAAACCCTGCAGGTCGGCATGCGCTACGTCGGGCTGACCAACATCACCCAGAGCGGCCGCTACGCGCTGAAGCTGCACTTCGATGATGGCCATGACAGCGGCCTGTATACCTGGGAATACCTGTGGGAACTGGCCAATCGCCGCGACGCCATGTGGGCCTACTACCTGCGCCAGCTGGAAGAGGCCGGCGCCTCGCGTGAACCACTGGGCATTCCGCTCAACCAGCTGTAAGCCACTGATGCCACTGGGCGCGGCAAGATGTCCGAGTCGACGTCTTGCCAAAAGACAGCCCGCTGGCCAGCGGTTACAATCGAGCCACTGCGAAAGCTCACCATATTGTGCTGACGTCGCCACGGCGGCGTCACAACAGGGGAAGTCATGGACAAGCGTACGACTCACTTCGGTTATCAGGAAGTTGCCGTGGACGAGAAGGCAGGCCGCGTCGCGGATGTCTTCCACAGTGTCGCCGCCAAGTACGACGTGATGAATGACCTGATGTCGTTCGGCATCCACCGTCTGTGGAAGCGCATCACCCTGGAGCGTGCCGGCGCCCGTCCCGGCCAGTCGGTGCTGGACATCGCCGGCGGCACCGGTGACCTGACGCTGAAGTTCTCGCGTCTGGTCGGCCCGAAAGGCCGCGTGGTGCTCGCCGACATCAATGCCTCGATGCTCAACGTCGGCCGCGACAAGCTGCTCGACCGTGGCGTCGGCGGCAACGTCGAATACGTGCAGGCCAATGCCGAGGCCCTGCCCTTCCCGGACAACACCTTCGACATCATCACCATCGCCTTCGGGCTGCGCAACGTCACCGACCAGGCCAAGGCCCTGCGCTCCATGCAGCGCATCCTCCAGCCGGGTGGCCGTCTGCTGGTGCTGGAATTCTCCAAGCCGGTAAATCCGCTGCTCTCCACCGCCTATGACCAGTACAGCTTCCGGCTGCTGCCCAAGATGGGCGAGATGGTCGCCGGCGACGCCGACTCCTACCGCTACCTGGCCGAGTCCATCCGCATGCACCCCGACCAGAAGACGTTGGCCGGCATGATGGAAGAGGCCGGTCTCGAGCGCGTCGAGTACACCAACCTGACGGGCGGCATCGTCGCGTTGCACCGCGGTATCAAGCTCTGAGGCTGTCATGGCATTGCTGACCCCCCTGCTGTTGGCGACCGCTGAGCGGACGCTGAATCAGCTGCTTGCTCGCGACCCGGCCTCGACGTCGCGCCTGAATGCACTGGCAGGCCGACGCCTGCTGGTGCGTGTCGAACGCCCCGCCTTTGACCTGCTGGTGCACTTCGACCTGCAGGGCCTGCACCTGTTGCGCCTGCCCCAGGCCAACGAGAGCGATGGCGATGTGGTGGTGGAGCTCGACATGGAGACCGCCGCCGCCCTGCTGTCCGGTGAATCCATCGAGCGCCTGATGTTCGAGGGCCGCCTCGCCGTGCGTGGCCGTATCCATCTGCTGGAGAGCGCCCGAGATCTGGTGATGGACCTCGACCTGGACTGGGAAGGCGCGCTCAGCGAGTGGTTCGGCGAAGCCCCCGGCCATAGCCTGGCCAGCGGCCTGCGCAGCCTCGGGCGCTTCGGCCTGATCAGCCGCCGCGAGCTGGAGCTGGACCTGCGCGAGTACCTCACCGAGGAGGCGCGCTGGCTGCCCGGTCAGGCGCAGATGCGTGTCGCCCGCGACGAGCTGACCGAGCTGACCCAGTGTCTGGATCGCACCGAAGCGCGTCTGGCGCGGCTGCGCCGTCATCTCGAGGCCGCCACCTCCCATCAACCTGCCGAGCGGGAGTGCCAGCCGTCGTGAGACTCTATCGCCTGCTGAGCATCCTGTGGGTCATCGCCCGCTACCGCCTCGACGACCTGGTGCCGCCGGGACGCGTGCCGGCCCTGCTGCGCCCGCTGCTCAAGCTGTCGCCGCTGCGTCTGTTCCCCATCGGCAGACGCACGCGTGGCGAGCGTCTGCGTCTGGCGCTCGAGGCATTGGGCCCGATCTTCATCAAGTTCGGCCAGATGCTCTCGACGCGCCGCGACCTGCTGCCGCCGGACATCGCCGACGAACTCAAGCGTCTGCAGGATCAGGTGCCGCCGTTCGAGAACCAGGTCGCGCGGGAGCTGGTCGAGCAGGAACTCGAGATGTCGGTCGAGGAAGCCTTCGCCGAATTCGAGGCCCAGCCCCTGGCCTCCGCCTCCATCGCCCAGGTACATGCCGCACGACTGCACGATGGCTCGGACGTGGTGGTCAAGGTCATCCGCCCGCGCATCGAGGAAGTGATGCGCAAGGACATCGGCCTGCTCTACATGTTCGCGCGCCTGTTGATGAAGGTCTCGCCAGAAGCCCGTCGCCTGCGCCCGGTCGAGGTCGTCGCCGACTACGAGGCGACGCTGTTCGACGAGCTCGACATGCACAAGGAGGCCGCCAACACCTCCCAGCTCAAGCGCAACTTCCTCGACTCGCCGCTGCTCTACGTCCCGGCCATCCACTGGCCACTGACGCGCCGCCGCGTGATGGTGCAGGAACGCATCCGCGGCATTCCGGTCGCCGATATCGAGGAGCTGACCGCGCAGGGCACCGACCTCAGGAAGCTGGCCGAACGCGGCGTGGAGATCTTCTTCACCCAGGTATTCCGCGACAACTTCTTCCACGCCGACATGCACCCCGGCAATATCTTCGTCTCGCGCGAGAACCCGCACGACCCGCAGTTCATCGCCATCGACTGCGGCATCGTCGGCAGCCTGACCCGCGAGGACCAGGACTATCTGGCCCGCAACCTGCTGGCCTTCTTCCGCCAGGATTACTACGAGGTCGCGGCGCTGCACATCGAGTCCGGCTGGGTCGGCGAAGGCACGCGCGCCAACGAGTTTGCCGCGGCCATCCGCGCCGTCTGCGAGCCGATTCTCGAGAAGCCGCTCAAGGACATCAGCTTCGGCCAGGTCCTGCTGGGGCTGTTCCAGACCGCGCGCCGCTTCAACATGGAAGTCCAGCCGCAGCTGGTGTTGCTACAGAAGACCCTGCTCAACATCGAGGGCCTCGGCCGCCAGCTGTATCCGGACCTGGACCTGTGGGCCACCGCCCGCCCCTATCTGGAGCGCTGGATGAAGGAGCGCGCTGGCCCCAAGGCGTTCTGGGCCGAGATGGTCAAGCAGGCACCGGAGCTGTCGCATCAGCTGCCACAGCTGCCGGCGATGGCCTTCCAGGCCATGGAGCGCATCGAGGACGAGCATCGCGCCCGTCAACGCCAGACAGAAGCCATCACCACGCTGCGCGATCGGGTCAATCACGCCTCCAGCACCAGCTGGCGGCTGCGCGCGGGCCTGCTGCTGGTGGCCGGCGCGTTCGGTTGGCAGCCCCTGATGGCCTGGGCGGAGACCCAGCCCGTGGCGGTACTGGTGGGCGCAGGACTGGGAATCGTGTTATTGCTGTGGCGCTAGCCGCAGGCAGACATGATGGCCTGACTGGCCCGGCGCGCAACGACACTTGCCGCCCCATGGGACGCAGTGCAATATGAATGACATATAACACTTGCATCCTGAGTCGCCTGCCCACGCCGTGCCGTTTGCCGTGCAAGGTGTGCCGTCAGCGCAGAACTCGATGACTTAACGCAAGACCCAAGCTTTCAGGAATGATGATTCATGAGTGATATTCTCAACCGTCTGTCAGTGGTACTGGCAGAACGGCGCGACGCTGACCCGACCTCCTCCTATGTCGCGAGCCTGCATCACAAGGGCCTCAACAAGGTACTGGAGAAGATTGGCGAAGAGGCGACCGAAACCGTACTGGCCGCCAAGGATTTCGCTCACGACGACGTGGACTCGCAGCGTGCCGTGATCGGTGAGACCGCTGACCTGTGGTTCCACTCACTGGTCATGCTGTCGCATCTGGGGCTGGATCATCAGGAAGTGCTGGATGAGCTGGCACGCCGCTTCGGTGTTTCCGGCCATGATGAAAAGGCCGCTCGCGGCCAGTGAAGGACCCGTATTCTTCCGGCGCAAGTCGGCTTTCCGGCAGCGGTGCCAGCACCCTGCAAGTCTCAAGGCCCAATGACCCGGTGTCAGCGGCCCAAATGGAGAATTTCCCATGTTAGGTGGCATCAGTATCTGGCAGCTTCTCATCGTACTCGGCATCATCATCCTGATCTTCGGGACCAAGAAGCTGCGCAACGTCGGCTCTGATCTCGGCGGTGCCGTGAAGGGCTTCAAGGGCGCGATGAAGGAAGAAGAGAAGAAGAGCGACGAGCCGACTGCCCAGCAGAAGGTCGCGCATGAGGAAAAGCGTGGCGACACCATCGATGTCGAGGCCGAGAGCCGCGATACCGCTGACAAGCGCTCGTAACCCGCATGTTCGATATCGGCTTTTTTGAACTGGCATTGATCGCGCTGCTGGCGCTGATCGTGCTCGGCCCGGAGCGTCTGCCCCGGGCCGCCCGCACTGCGGGTCTGTGGCTGGGACGCATCAAGCGCAGTGTCTCGGGCATTCAGCAGGAAATCAGTGCCCAGCTGGAAGCCGAGGAACTGCGTCAGACGCTCAACGAGCAGAAGAAGCAGCTCGATGAGACGCTCGCTCATGCGCGCAACGAGGCACGCGATGTCGAGCGCGGCATCACCGAGTCCAGCAAGCCCCACGATGCAGGCGCCTCCGGCGCTGAGACCAGCCCCCGCCCTGCCGAGAATGGTGCGCCGGCCACCGAGCCGAGCACTGCTTCCGACACCCGTGAATCACGAGAGCCACGTTCCTGATGAGTGATCCACATGCCTCACCGTCAGGTGGTCAGGGCGACGCCGCACATGCGCCGCTCATCGAGCACCTGATCGAGCTACGCTCGCGCTTGCTGCGCGCCACCCTGGTGGTGCTGGTGGTTTTCGCTGCGCTGTACGGCTTCTCCAACCAGATCTATCTGTATGTCGCCGAACCGCTGATGGCATTGCTGCCACCGGGTTCGCAGATGATCGCCACCGAAGTGGCCTCGCCCTTCCTGGCACCCTTCAAGCTGACATTGGTGGTGGCGCTGTTCCTGGCGATTCCCGCTGTGCTCTATCAGGCCTGGGCGTTCATCGCACCGGGCCTCTATGAGAACGAGAAGGCGTTGGCCCTGCCGCTGCTGGCTTCCAGCATCCTGCTGTTCTATGCCGGTGCGGCCTTCGCCTACTACGTGGTGTTCCCGCTGCTGTTCCAGTTCTTCACCACCACGGGCCCCGAGAACGTGGCGATCATGACGGACATCAATCAGTACCTGAATTTTGTCCTCAAGCTGTTCTTCGCCTTCGGGGTGGCCTTCGAGATCCCCATCGCCACCTTCCTGCTGATCTGGACCGGCGCGACCACGGTGGAGGCACTGAGCAAGAAGCGCCCCTATATCGTGATCGCCTGCTTCGTGGTCGGCATGCTGCTGACACCGCCGGACGTGATCTCGCAGTCGCTGCTGGCGATTCCGATGTGGCTGCTGTTCGAGGTTGGCATTCTGGCCTCGCGCCTCTTCAAGCGCCGTCGTGCGGCCTCAGACGATGAGGCATCGCAGGAAGCGCCCTGAACGTGGCTGCCAGCAATCGGGCATCAGAAACAGGGCGCCAGAAACAGTGCCTCAGAATCACAGCATCAAAACAGAAAGCCCCGCCGGGTCACCGGCGGGGCTTTCTGTTTCTTGGGGCTTTCTGTTTCTGGGGGCTTTGTGTTTCCAGGGAACTTGCTCACACCAGGCGCGCTCTTTCACGACAGCCGCTCTGGCGTGTCGAGGTCAGTCCTGCTCGGCGGCACGCGCCTTGTCGTCCTCGATCCAGCTATCGATGCGCTCGACCAGCTTGAAGATGCCCTGGGCCGCTTCGCTGATGCGCTCCGCCAGCAGATAGGCCGGGGTAGTGACGACACGGTTGGCGGCGTCGACGACGATGTCCGTCACCTCGCAGCTCTTGTGCAGGCCGCCCTGGGCACTGATCGCCCCGGAGATGCTGGCATCGTTGCCGATGGTGACCGAGATGCCTTCCCCCAGCAGCTTGGGCACCATCACCGGCGCGATGCACATCACGCCGATCGGCTTGCCGGCCGCGTGGAAGGGCTGCACCGCGTCCTGCAGGCCCGCGACGAGCTCGAGGTCCTCACCCTTGACGGCAAAGTCACACAGATTCTTGGCGGCGCCGAAGCCACCGGGCAGGATCAGCGCATCGAAGTCGTCCGCTGACAGCTCTTCCAGCGGGCGCACCTTGCCACGTGCCAGACGCGCGGACTCGACCAGCACGTTGCGGGTCTCCTCCATCTCGTCGCCAGTGCCGTGATTGATCACGTGATGCTGCGCGACATCCGGTGCAAAGCACTCATAGGCAATGCCCAGCTGATCGAGACGCAGCAGCGTCAGGGTAGTTTCATAGATCTCGGAGCCATCAAAGACACCGCAACCGGAAAGGATCAGGGCTACCTGCTTGGTCATGGGTTACTCCATTGACGATGAGCTGTGCGCGGCGATTGCCGGACAGGTCAGAAAAGACTAATACAAGCGCGTGACTGATTCGAATGCCGAGCCTGATTTCATGCCCGGCGTCATGCCAGGCGCGAGACGCTTCAGCGGCACCGAAGATGCGCGACCGCCACGCGGCAGACAGTGACAGGCGTGCAGGCGAGGCATGTCACTGCGCATCCTCTCAAGACTATGGGCGGCCCTGGCACAACTCAAGTGCTGCTCCTCATCCACTCGCATGTCATCAAGGCTCTGGTGCCGGAGGCTTGCCGCGGTTGTCCGGCGGGGTCTGTCAGGCCCCACACCCGCCCCATCAGGGCCGTGCATGAGGCGCGACACCGCGACACATCTCCTGCACCTGTGGCCACAAGTCAACGCTGATATACTCAATTGACCCTGCCACAGGGACGACGGCTCCCGCCACGGGCCACCCACTTGCAGGCCGCAAGCCAGGCCTTCTCGTCGCCCGAAAGACGCCTTGTCGTCATGTTCAGCCCCTGCTGGCACCTCACGTGACCGGCCTTGCCCCATGACCGCTGGCATCACTGTAATATTAATGAAATATTATAGACCTAGACTGCCTGCGACCATCACGGGAGCGGACCACCCGACCCGGAGAGCATTTCTTGAGCCAACGTACCCCGCGCCAGTTTCCTGCGACTCGTATGCGCCGTATGCGCAAGGACGACTTCTCTCGCCGCCTGATGCGTGAAAATCAGCTGACGGCCGATGATCTGATCCTGCCGGTCTTCGTTCTCGAAGGCTCCCAGCGTCGTGAAGCCGTGCCCAGCATGCCGGGCGTCGAACGCCTGTCCATCGACCTCATGGTCGAAGAATGCCGCGCCGTCCACGCACTGGGCGTGCCGGCCATCGCGCTCTTCCCGGTGGTCGATGCCGAGGCCAAGACGCTGTATGCCGAAGAATCCTACAATGCCAACGGCCTGGTGCAGCGTTGCGTGCGCGCCTTGAAGGAAGCGCTGCCGGAGCTGGGCGTCATCACGGATGTCGCGCTCGACCCCTACACCGTTCACGGTCAGGACGGCATCCTCGACGAAGACGGCTACGTGCTCAACGACCGCACCGTCGAGACCTTGATCAAGCAGGCGCTGTCACACGCGGAAGCCGGTGCCGATGTCATCGCGCCCTCCGACATGATGGATGGCCGCATCGGCTCCATCCGCGCCATGCTGGAACAGGAAGGCCTGATCAACACGCGCATCATGGCCTACTCGGCCAAGTACGCCTCCAACTACTACGGCCCGTTCCGTGACGCGCTCGGTTCGAGCGGCAATCTGGGCAAGGCCGACAAGCAGACCTACCAGATGGACCCCGCCAACAGCGATGAAGCGCTGCACGAAGTGGCCATGGATATCACCGAAGGTGCGGACATGGTGATGGTCAAGCCGGGCATGCCCTATCTTGATGTGGTAACGCGTGTGAAGCGCGAGCTGGAAGTGCCGACCTTCGCCTATCAGGTCAGCGGTGAGTACGCCATGCACATGGCGGCTTTCCAAAACGGTTGGCTGGATGCCGACAAGGTCATTCTCGAGTCGCTGATGTGCTTCAAGCGTGCGGGTGCCGACGGCATCCTCACCTATTTTGCTCGCCAGGCGGCCGAATTGCTGGCGCAGAAAAACCGCCTTTGACAACCCCGGCCATTGCGGATGCGGCTGACCGGGATCATGGAGTTGATGATGGAACAGACGCCCAAGCAAGACACCGACAACAACACGGCGACCCTGCCGGAAGTCGCTGACAGTCGCGACAAGGATGCTGCCCCCAAGGCAGCATCCACCCCACGGGAAGGCGAGATCGAGCTGGCGGCGGATGAGCCGCCGGCTCAGGAACCGCTGCCCCTGCGCGTCAACCGGACGCGTACCGGTATCCATGCCAAGGCCACCCCCTCCCCCGAGGCTGATCTCGCTGATCCGGCGCTGTACTTCAATCGCGAGCTGTCCAACCTGCAGTTCAACATCCGCGTACTCGAGCAGGCCAAGGATACCTCGCATCCGCTGCTCAACCGCTTGATGTTCCTGCTGATCTTCACGTCCAACATGGACGAGTTCTTCGAGATTCGCGTGGCGGGTCTCAAGCATCAGATCGCCTTCGATCGCACCGACCCCGGCTGTGACGGCATGCTGCCGAGCAAGGTGCTCGATGAGGTCTCCCGCATCACGCATGAGCAGGTCGAACGCCAGTACCGCATGCTCAACGAGGACCTGATCCCCGCGCTGGAAGAGCAGCACATCCGCTTCCGTCGCCGCAATCAGTGGAACGATGCCCAGAAGGCCTGGGTGCGCGATTACTTCGAGGAAGAGATCCAGCCGGTCATCAGCCCGATCGGTCTCGACCCGTCGCACCCGTTCCCGCGCCTGGTCAACAAGAGCCTCAACTTCATCGTCGAGCTGGAAGGCAAGGATGCCTTCGGTCGTGAAGGTGGCCTGGCCATCCTGCCGGCCCCGCGCTCGCTGCCGCGTCTGATCCGCATCCCGGATGGCCTCGTCGAGCAGGGGTACACCGAATACGTCTTCCTGTCCTCGATGATTCACGCTCACGCCCAGGAGCTGTTCCCGGGCATGAAGATCAAGGGCTGCTATCAGTTCCGCCTGACCCGCAACGCCGATCTCTCGGTGGATGCCGAGGATGTCTCCGACCTGGCCTCCGCGCTGCGTGGCGAGCTGCTGGCACGCCGCTACGGCGACGGGGTGCGTCTCGAGGTGGCCGACAACTGCCCGGAAGCGCTCTACACCTTCCTGCTCAAGCAGTTCGATCTGGAAACGCGTGACCTCTATCAGGTCAAGGGCCCGGTCAACCTCAACCGCCTGATGGAAGTCATCGGCGACGTCGGCCGCGAGGACCTGCTCTACGCCCCGTTCACTCCGGGCATCCCCAAGGCACTCAAGGGCGACAACAGCCTGTTCGATGCGATCCGTCGCGAGGACATCCTGCTGCATCACCCCTTCCAGTCCTTCTCCCCGGTCGAGAACCTGCTCGCCGAGGCGGCGCGTGACCCGAACGTGCTGGCCATCAAGCAGACCCTCTATCGCACCGGCGCCGACTCCAACATCGTCTCCTCACTGGTGGAAGCCGCACGTCAGGGCAAGGAGATCACCGTGGTGATCGAGCTGCGGGCGCGCTTCGACGAGGCCGACAACCTGCAGCTGGCCTCACGCCTGCAGGAAGCCGGCGCCATCGTCATCTACGGCGTGATGGCCTACAAGACCCATGCCAAGATGCTGCATATCGTGCGACGTGAACACGGCGAACTGCGTCACTACGCGCACCTGGGCACCGGTAACTACCATGCCAAGACGGCGCGTCTGTATACCGATTACAGCCTGCTGACCGCCAACGAGACACTTTGCGAGGACGTCCACAAGGTCTTCCAGCAACTGACCGGCATGGGCAAGCAGCGCAATATCGAGAAGCTGCTGCACGCGCCCTTCACGCTGCATGAGCGCATGGTGGAGATGATCGACCGTGAAGCGCGCAACGCCGAGAAAGGCAAGCGCGCCCACATCATCATCAAATGCAATTCACTTACCGAGCCCAAGCTGATTCGAGCCCTCTACCGCGCCTCGCGGGCTGGCGTGCAGTGTGACCTGATCATCCGCGGCGTCTGCTGTCTGCGCCCGGGCGTGCCGGGGATTTCCGACAACATCCGCGTACGCTCGGTGATCGGTCGCTTCCTCGAGCACACGCGCACCTTCCACTTCCACAATGCCGGTCAGCCGGAAACCTGGTGCTCCAGCGCGGATTACATGGAGCGCAACATGTTCCACCGCGTCGAGACCTGCTTCCCGCTGCTCGACAAGAAGCTGGCCCAGCGTATCCGCAAGGACCTGGACACCTATCTGGTCGACAACTGCCAGAGCTGGCGTCTGGAAAGCGATGGCCACTACACCCAGCTGGATGCCGGCGACGCGGAACCGATCAGCGTGCAGGAAACCCTGCTGTTCGCCTATGCCGCCAAGGCCTGATCGCGCTCGACGAGGTCAGGACAGAACAAAGCTCATGGACTCTCGGCCCTCACGCTTGCGTGGGGGCCGTTGTCGTTGGCTCCCTCTCCACCCCATTGGTCGACTAGCGTCCTCAGGCGAAGCGGGGCCAGGTTCAGGCGCATGAAAAAGCCCCCGTATCATCGATACGGGGGCTTCGCGTTCACACCTGACGCGCGGCTTTCATCAGACGCCGATCTGGCCGCCGTCTTCGCGCTGGATGACCACGGTCGCGGCGCGGGCACGCACACTGCCATCGGTCGCGGCGGTGGCGTCATCGCTCTGCGGCCAGTTGGCCGGGTGCTGGATGTTGATGAACATCGCGGTCTTGTCCGGGGTGGTGAAGATCCCGGTGACTTCACAACCGTTCGGGCCCACCGCGAAGCGCTTGAGCTGCGCCTGGTTGTCGGCACCGATCACGGCCGCGTCACCCTCGGCCTGCTCGAGTCCTGCCGGCACGACCGCCAGCAGCTGGTCATTGGTGACCTCGGTGATGCCTTCGTAGCCATTGTCCGTCTGGATCCACAGGATGCTGTCCTGACCTTCGCGGCCATCGAAGTAGAGGCCATCGGGACTGGCGAACTCGTTCATCTCGGTCAGGCCGGACAGGTTGTCGGCATCGCTGGCCGCTGCGCCGAACACGAATATCTCCCAATCGAAGGCCTTGTGATCGCCCGCTTCACGCCAGCGGATGATCTGACCCGCTTCGTTGTTGCCACGCGGATTGGCCGCGTTGGTCGGCGCGGTCTTGTAACCGACACCCGGCTCCTCGATGGCGGTGCCATCGTTGGTGAAGGCGGCGTCAGTGCCTTCCTCGGTGCGCTTGGAGTTGTTGGTCAGCGTCATGTAGACCTCACCGGACACCGGGTCCACCGCGCCCCACTCCGGACGGTCCATCGGGGTCGCGCCCATCAGGTCAGCCGCATCGGTGGTGTGGATGATGATGCCAGCCAGGTCATCGGCCGCCAGTCCCAGTGCCTCAGCCAGGGTGCGACCATCCTTGGTCACGGCGTCCGGCGTCAGCTTGAGCCACGTGCCGGTGCCATCGGCGGAGAACTGGGCGACATACAGCGTGCCCTTGTCCAGGTACTTGTCGCCGATCGCCAGGCGGTCCTTGAAGTCACCGGCGCCACGGGCATCAGCGGCGTCCCACTTGGCGTCCGACACGAACTTGTAGATGTACTCGTTGCGCGAATCGTGACCGGAGTAGAAGACCACCGGCTCACCCTCGACCAGCTTGCCCGGCCAGCAACCTTCGTGACGGAAGCGGCCCAGCGCGGTGCGCTTGATGGCCTGCTCGCCGGTGTAGGGGTCGATCTCGACGATATAGCCGAAGGTCCGCGGTTCGTTGCGGTAATCCTTGTCGGCGCTGTCTGCCGTCGGCGTGTTGTCGAAACGCGCGAACTCGCCATCGACTTCACTGGCATCCCCGGCGGCGGTTTCCCAGCCATAGCGGCCACGCTCGGTCTCGATGCCGATGCGGTTGTCATCGAGCTGGCGATCGCTGCGCTTGACGAAGTAACCCGGCCAGTTCTCTTCGCAGGTCAGGTAGGTGCCCCACGGGGTGTAGCCGTTGGCGCAGTTGTTGTTGGTACCACGGGTGCGCATGCCATCCGGCGAGAAGGCCGTCTTGACGTAATCGCTGCCCGCCACCGGGCCGCTCAGCTTCATTTCGCTGGCGCTGGTGTAGCGGCGGTTGTAGCGCGAATCGCCCACCACTTCCCACTTGCCGTTGCTGGCCTTCTTGACCTCGACGATGGTCACGCCGTGGGCATTGATCTCGGTGCGCACTTCATCGGCCGGACGCTTGCCGGAATCCGCGTTGGTCGCACCGCCCTTGGGTGCCCACAGAGCATCCTGATCGATGTATTCGTTGTTCATGACCAGCAGGAAGTTGCTGGAGGCCGTGTCGTCGCTCAAGGCGAAGTTGTGCATGCCATCGTGATGCATGCCGACGGTGTTGAGCTGGATCTCCGGCGTCATCGCCAAATCCTTGCTCCACTTGGGTGCCTTGGCATTGAGCGGCGTGCCCCACGGCGCCAGCACCTGTGCGGTATACCCCTTGGGAACCACGACTGCATCCGTGCGTGAACCCTTGATCGATTCGAAGGCCAGTGCCAGAGCCGTCTTCTCGCCCGCAGCACTGCTGGCGGCGTTGGCCGTGGTGCTCAGCCCCGCAAGACCGAAACCACCCAGCATGCTGGCAGCCGCCATGCCCAGGCCGCCCTGCAAGACACGACGACGCGAGATGTGTCGTTCGATGACGGATGAGAACGTCTCGTTGCTGCTGGGATTAAGCAGGCGATGGTCTTCGATTTCCTTGCTCATGTCGCTTCCCCGTAGTCAGGTTTCGGGTTGTTCTGTTCAGGCATGCCCCTTGAGGGCATGCCGAAGGCAACAAGAGTGATACGCGAGCCCGATGACAATTCCGTGACGAACGGGCAACAAAGGCAAGAGACGACAGCGCCCAACGGGCTTTCGACCGTTGGGCGCTGGGGACTTCAGGACAAGCCGACAAATTCAGCAAACATCAGGCAAGCGCGACGTCATCCTCCCATCGAGGCGCGAGTCTGGCGCCTGATCTCAGGCCTCGCGCAGGCGCTCGGCGGCCAGGCTCAGCAGGTGCTCGGTGGTTTCCCAGCCAAGGCATGCATCGGTGACGGACACGCCATGACGCAGCTGGGAGAGCTTCTCCGCTGCCGGCAAGGCCTGCTTGCCTTCATTGAGGTGACTTTCGAGCATCACGCCGATCAAGGCATCATCCCCCGCCAGACGCTGAGAGAGCACATCCAGCATCACTTCGCTCTGGCGGCGGTGGTCCTTGCGGGAATTGGCGTGGCTGCAATCGACCATCAGGCGCGGCGTCAGGCCAGCGCCTTCCAGCTCACGCCGGCAGGCGGCCACCGAGGCAGCGTCATAGTTGGGCTGGCCATGGCCGCCACGCAGCACCACATGGGTATGCGGGTTACCCGCGGTCTCGATCAGCGCCGGACGTCCGCTGTCATCCATGCCGAAATGGCGATGCCCATGCGCCGCCGCCCCGATGGCCTGCACGGCGACCTCGACGCCTCCGTCAGTGCCGTTCTTGAAGCCCACCGCACAGCCGAGGCCGGAGGCCATCTCGCGATGGATCTGCGACTCGGTGGTACGGGCGCCGATGGCCGCCCAGCCGAGCAGGTCTTCCAGGTAGGCGGCGGTCAGCGGCTGCAGCAGCTCCGTCGCCACCGGCAGGCCCAGCTGGTTGATCTCGCGCATCAGCTCGCGTGCCTGACGCAGGCCGGTGGCCATGTCATCGCTGCCATCCAGATGCGGATCATAGGCCAGCCCCTTCCAGCCCACCGTGGTGCGCGGCTTCTCGACATAGACACGCATCACCAGCTTGAGGCGATCACGCACCTGCGGCTCGATCACCGCCAGGCGCTGGGCGTACTCACGCGCGGCCTTGAGATCATGGATGGAGCACGGCCCGACCACCACCAGCAGACGATCATCGTCGCCGGCGAGAATAGCGTTGATCTCATCGCGATGCTGGCGAATCTGGCCGGCCAGGTCGGCGTCCACCGGCAGCTGCTCGCGCAATTCGCTGGCGCTGGGCAGGGCTTCACGACTGATGCGTCCGGGTGTGGTCGGTGTCTGGGCGGCATCAGAGCGGGTCACGGTGGCGTTCTCGGCAGTCAAGGGGTCAGCAGTAGCGTCGGCAGTGTGCGGGTTGGCGGTCAACACGCGTTCAAGGCTGGCGTTCATGGTCTTCTCTCCTGTGATGAAGCCTTGGCTCCATCACGCAATATTCATTCTGACAGACAGGGACTTCGCGAATCGTCACCCCGGTGTTGCTCGCCCTGCCCCGCGGTGACAGCGGAAAGAGGCAGGACGCCGCTAAATCGCCAGCGCCAATAACCATGCACGACCCGAGCGGAGGCAAGAGAAAAGCGGGTAGTCAGGATAGTGGTGCGCATGGTCATTCCTCTCGTCATTCATGCTGCAATCATTGTCGGCACGTTAGGGTGACATGCCTCTCGTCATGGATTTCGCAAGGCCCGAAACGCAAGAACCCCCGGCCGTGGCTGCGACCGGGGGTTCTTCAAGGTGGTGGCAGCCCGTACGAGACAGGCGCGCCGTAACCTCAGGCGCGCCCCTGTGTAAACCAATACCAATAGCCGGCCGCACACGCCGCCGTCACGACCTGGCCCGAAGGGCAGGCAGCGACAGTGAACGGGCGGTGGCTGGTGGTCTGATTCATGGGTCGGGCCGGTATCCAGTAGTGACAATGAAAATGGTGATAGGCCTATCCTTGCACTCCAGATCGTCCTGCGCAAGCGTGAACCGGCAACAAACCGTTGCCCGCACGCATAAAGAAGGGCTATCAGCCTGAAGAGGCATCAGTATAATCTTTGGTTGTCGAGCAACATGATCGGCAACGCGCATTCGTCCAGCGGTGCCTGACACCGCGCCCACAGCTTGGAATGCATGCATGCAGGATTCCCGAAATGATGCACTGATTGAGTATCTGTCGGGATGCGCCCGGCAGGATGCCAAGGCACTGGATCAGCTCTATCGAGCGACCAGTGCGCATCTATACGCTCAGTTGCTGCGTATCTTGAGACATGAGGCATCCGCGCAGGATTGTCTTCAGCAGGTCTACATCCGGGTATGGGCCGCCGCCGCCCAGTATGACGCCGGCCGCGCCCGCCCGATGACCTGGCTCGGCACCATGACCCGCAACATCGCCATCGACTGGATACGTCGACAGCGACCCAGCGAGCATGACAGCGATGAATTGATCGCCGCCATGCCGGGGCGGAGTGATATCGAGGCAGATGTCGACCTGGCCCAGCACAGTGGTGAACTCCACCAGTGCCTGGCCGAGCTGAATGACGATCAACGCCGCGCCCTGGAACTGGCCTACTTCGAAGGCCTCACCCACCAGGATCTGGCCAATCAACTGGACCAGCCCTTGGGCACCGTCAAGAGCTGGGTCCGTCGTGGACTCGAGAGGTTGAAGACATGCATGAGTCATTTGATCTGAGCGACCCGGAACTGCGCGAAGCCGCAGCGGGCGAATATGCGCTCGGCACATTGACACGCGACGAGCGCGCGGCATTCGAGTCACTGCTGGCCGTCAGCCACGACCTGCAACGTGATGTGGAGCGCTGGCGCGAGCATCTCAACGTGTTCAATGAACAGCTCCCCCCCGTCACGCCACCAGCCCATGTCTGGCAAGGCATCGCCGAGGCGACGGGCACCGCCCGTCAGCCCTGGTGGCGTCGCCTGGGCCTGTGGCAGGGCATGACCGCCACGGCGTTCAGCCTGGCGCTGGCGGTCACCCTGACCTTCAGCCTGGGGCACAACGCGGGCATGGAGAGCGACTACGTGTTCGTGGTCAACAACTCTGACAGCAGCCCCGGCTGGATCGTCAACGCCTCCCACTCGGGCGAGATGATGGTGCAGGCCGTCAGGCCCGAAGCGCCGGCCCCCGGCAAGGTCTGCGAGCTGTGGCTGATGGCCAAGGATGGCAAGGAGCCGATGTCACTGGGCATCCTGCCGCACTCCGGCACCATGAAGGTCGAGGTGCCCAAGGAGTATCTGGCCGCCTTCCCCGACAGCGACCTGGTGATCACGCTGGAAAGCCCGCAGGGCGCTCCCTCCGGCAACCAGATGGGGCCGACCCTCAAGAAGGGTCAGCTGACGCCGGTCGAAGGCCGCCACATCCTGTAAGCGCTTCGCTAGTGCAGGATGTCGTAGCAATGATCGCAACAACGATCGCAACAACGGTCGCAGCAACGAAAAAAAGCCCCCGCTGAAAAGCGGGGGCTTTTTTGTGCAGTGCTCAGGTCTCGAATGTCATGCCTCGGAAGTCGAAAGCGATGGCCGAAAGACCACTGACAGGAGCTATCAGCGCAGGTGGCGGCCACCATCCACCGGCAGGGTCGTGCCCGTGACATAGGGACTATCCAGCAGGTAGCGCAGCGCCTGCCAGATGACGCCAGGCCCCGGTACCTGCTGCATCAACGACTTGGCGCGCGCACGCTCGGCATAGTCATCATCATCGTCCGGGCGCAGCATGATCAGCGCCGGCGCGATGGTGTTGACCTGGATGCGTGGCGCGAACATCGACGCGAACGACAAGGTCAGGTTCTCGAGTCCCGCCTTGCTGGCCGCGTAGGCCGCATGCTTGCGCGAGCCCTTCTGGACCACGAAGTCACTCATGTGGACGATGTCCGCCTGCGTCTCGACTCCGGCTTCCAGCAGATCGCGCAGCGCCAGATTGATCAGGTACGGCGCCTGCATGTGGACACGGAACAGGTGCTCGAACAGCTCGCCCTGCCCCTCGCCGTCGCCATCCGGCGCCCAGTCGCCGGCATTGTGCACGATCGCCCGCAATGTCGGAGTCAGCTCACGAATCGCCGCGATGAAGGCCTGGATGCCTGCCTCGCTGGAGAAATCCGCCTGCACGGTGCGAATGCCCAGCGCACGCAGGGCGTCGAGCTCTTCCCGCTCGCGTCGATAACTGATGATGACCGGATGACCATCATCGATCAGTCGCTCGGCACAATAGCGCCCCAGACGCTGCGCGCCACCGGTGATCAGTATCGGGGACTGACTCATTCACTCGACTCCTTCAGGCAATGTCAGGCTGCTTCAGGCAATGTCAGGCTGCTTCAGGCAGAGACCAGCGCCGGGTCCAGCAGCGGCTCGCGTGGCGCATAGCTGAACACATCGGAGCTCAGCGCGCTGGCCTCGACACCCAATGGCGTCAGCGCATCGACACAGGCATAGACCATGCCCGGCGAGCCGGACAGATAGACGCGCTTGCCCGCCATGCTGCCCGCGTGCTTGCGCAGCGCCTCGTCGATACGTCCCAGATGGCCATTGAAAGCGGCCTCGACACCGGCCGCTTCCAGCGCGCGATGGTGGGCATCACCGACTTCCGGCGCTTCTTCCAGCACCGGGAAATAACGGAAGTTGGGCTGACTGGCGGCCCAGTTGAGCGCCGCGCTCTCCAGGTACAGATCGCGCCGCTCACGCGCCGCCCACCACAGCTCGATGGGCTGGGTCAGGCCACGTGCAAACGCCGCCTGCAGCATGGCGTGCATCTGCGAGAACCCGGTGCCGGCACAGATCAGCACGATGGGGCTGGGGTCGTCGAGGTCCAGCACGCACTCGCCACTGGGCAGACGCAGCTCAAGTTGATTGGCCGCGACCAGCAGGCTGCGCAGACGCGCGGAATTGCTGCGCTCCGGCCAATGCTGGATATGCAGCTCGAGCACGCCATCATCACTGGCGGCATTGGCGATGGAGAACGGTACCCAGGTGGTGTCATCGAGCTTCATCTCGAGATACTGGCCCGGCGCGTGCGCCAGGGCCTCGGGACGTGCGGCGAAGCGCACACGAAACACGTCCGGGGTCAGATCTTCCACACTCTCGACATGACAGGTCAGGGTCCGCGCCGTCATCGTATCCTCTTGTTATCTGATGCCTGCCGCCAGCGCGCCGCGCAACGACAGGGTAAATGCATGGGTGTTGATGGTCTGTCGCGGAATCAGTCCAGAATGCCCAGACTGTCCCAGCGTTCATCGACACGGGATGTGATCTCTTCGCTCATCACGATGGGCTCGCCCCACTCGCGGTCCGTCTCGCCGGGCCACTTGTTGGTCGCGTCCATGCCCATCTTGGAGCCAAGACCCGCCGTTGGCGAGGCGAAGTCCAGATAATCGATCGGCGTATTGTCGACCAGAACGGTATCACGGCTCGGGTCCATGCGCGTGGTGATGGCCCAGATGACATCTTCCCACTTGCGGGCATCGACATCATCATCCAGCACGATCACGAACTTGGTGTACATGAACTGACGCAGGAAGCTCCAGACCCCCATCATCACGCGCTTGGCGTGGCCGGGGTACTGCTTCTTCATCGTCACCACCGCCATGCGGTAGGAGCAGCCTTCCGGCGGCAGATAGAAGTCGACGATCTCCGGGAACTGCTTGCGCAGAATCGGCACGAAGACTTCATTGAGCGCCAGGCCGAGAATCGCCGGCTCATCCGGCGGACGCCCGGTATAGGTGGAGTGATAGATCGGGTCGCGCCGATGGGTGATGCGCTCGATGGTGAAGACGGGGAAGGTCTCCACCTCGTTGTAATAGCCGGTGTGATCACCGTAGGGGCCTTCCGGCGCCACGTCATCCGGATACAGATAGCCTTCCAGGATGATCTCGGCGCTGGCCGGGACTTCGAGATCCGACAGGCCGCATTTGACCAGCTCGGTGCGCGAGCCGCGCAGCAGACCGGCAAAGGCATACTCGGAGAGTGAATCCGGTACCGGCGTGACAGCGCCGAGGATGGTGGCCGGATCAGCACCCAGTGCCACCGCGACCGGGAAGGGCTCGCCCGGATGGGCCTTCTGCCACTCGCGGAAGTCCAGTGCGCCGCCACGGTGTGCCAGCCAGCGCATGATCAGGCGATTCTTGCCGAGCTTCTGCTGACGATAGATGCCGAGGTTCTGGCGCTCCTTGTGCGGACCGCGCGTGATCACCAGCGGCCAGGTCACCAACGGTGCGGCATCCCCAGGCCAGCAGTGCTGGATCGGAATCATGTCGAGATCGACCTCATCCCCTTCCAGCACGATCTCCTGACAGGGCGCACGCTTGACCTTCTTCGGCCCCATGCTCATCACCTGCTTGAAGATCGGCAGCTTGTCCCAGGCGTCCCGGAAGCCCTTGGGCGGCTCAGGCTCCTTGAGGAAGGCCAGCAGCTCGCCGACTTCGCGCAAGGCCTCGACGGACTCCTGCCCCATGCCCAGCGCCACGCGCCGCGGCGTGCCGAACAGATTGCCCAGCACCGGCATGCTGTGGCCCTTGACGTTCTCGAACAGCAACGCCGGACCACCCGCCTTCAGGGTGCGATCGCAGATCTCGGTCATCTCCAGATAGGGGTCCACCTCGGCACGAATGCGCTTGAGTTCGCCCTTCTCTTCCAGCGCCGCGATGAAATCGCGTAAGTCTCGATACTGCATGGGAGTTTCCGCTCGGCTTGATCAAGCCCCGAGCATACCATTGCCAGCCGGCACTCGGCAGGTCAGCAACGCAAGACGCCCACTTCCCGGGCGGGAAGTGGGCGTCCTGGCAAGCACATGGCAAGCCAACCGGCTGGGCCAGTGTCGATCAGCGGCGCTTCATGGCCTCGAAGAACTCGAGATTGGTCTTGGTATCTTTCAGGCGATCGATCAGGAACTCGGTGGCCGCCACATCTTCCATCGGGTTGAGCAGCTTGCGCAGGATCCACATGCGCTGCATTTCATCCTCGGACGCGATCAGGTCTTCACGACGCGTGCCGGAGCGACGGATGTTGAGAGCCGGGAAGACACGACGCTCGGCCAGCTTGCGGTCGAGGTGAGCCTCCATGTTACCGGTGCCCTTGAATTCCTCGAAGATGACTTCGTCCATCTTGGAACCGGTATCGACCAGCGCCGTGGCGAGGATGGTCAGGCTGCCGCCTTCTTCGATGTTACGCGCGGCACCGAAGAAGCGCTTCGGCTTCTCGAGCGCGTGAGCGTCGACACCACCGGTCAGCACCTTGCCGGAAGACGGCACCACGGTGTTGTAGGCACGCGCCAGACGGGTCACGGAATCGAGCAGGATGACGACATCCTTCTTGTGCTCGACCAGACGCTTGGCCTTCTCGATCACCATCTCGGCGACCTGGACGTGACGGGCCGGCGGCTCATCGAAGGTGGAGGCCACGACTTCGCCACGCACGGTGCGCGACATCTCGGTGACTTCCTCGGGACGCTCATCGATCAGCAGCACGATGAGGTGACATTCGGGGTTGTTGCGCGTGATGGAGGCGGCGATGTTCTGCAGCATCATCGTCTTGCCCGCCTTGGGCGGCGAGACGATCAGGCCACGCTGGCCCTTGCCGATCGGTGCGGTCAGATCAAGGATGCGCGAGGTGATGTCTTCGGTGGAACCGTTGCCGATTTCCATCAGCAGGCGCGACTGCGGGAACAGCGGCGTCAGGTTCTCGAACAGGATCTTGTGCTTGGCATTCTCGGGGCGGTCAAAGTTGATCTGATTGACCTTGAGCAGCGCGAAGTAACGCTCCCCTTCCTTCGGCGGACGAATCTTGCCGGAGATGGTGTCGCCCTTGCGCAGATTGAAGCGACGGATCTGGGACGGTGAAACGTAGATGTCATCAGGGCCCGCGAGGTAGGAAGAGTCTGCACTGCGAAGGAAGCCGAAGCCGTCCTGCAGGATTTCCAGAACGCCGTCGCCGTAGATGTCCTCACCGCTTTTCGCGTGCTTCTTGAGGATGGCGAAGATGATGTCCTGCTTGCGCGAACGTGCCAGATTATCGATGCCCATCGTCTGGGCAAGTTCCAGCAGTTCGGGGACAGTATTTTGCTTGAGTTGGGTAAGATTCATCGGCTTTGTTTGAACGTGGCTCAGGTCAGCAGGGCTGATAGATAAGAAGGGAATCGAGAAGACGGGCAGAAGGCAAGGACCGGCACTGCAAAGGTGCAGACAGAACTCGACAGCATTCCCGGAGGCAAGCGCCTGAGCTGGATGAAGACAGGTGCCAAAAGTTCAGGAAAGATCACTCACCACGGCCGAACAACGAATTCAGCAACGGAGTGTCGAGCTACGGATGTCCAGCGACGACGGACCGGTCGAATGGACACGGAGCGTCATGCTTCCTGACAGAAAAGTCTTCTCGATATGGAATCTAGCGGTATGAATCGCCTGGTGGCTGGCCGGCGTGTCGCGGGCAGCATTACCAGAGGGCTGGCTGACAACTGGGGGACCGTGGGACGGTCGACATGACGCAATCAGAGAGCGTGTAATCAGGCGAACGCCTCGATGGTAGTCAAGCCGGCCCCTGAACGCAAGCCCCGGCGGCCTGGTGGCGCTCCCGGCGCTGCCTGAAGCGCTCACCACCGGCCAGCCAGCGCTGCAATAGCCGCCGCTGACGTGGCGCTTTCACTGACGGCTCAAGGCACCCGACGGCGGCAAGGCCCGATTCACAGATTGGCATCCAGAAAGGCTGCCAGTTGCGCGCGCGGCATGGCGCCCACCTTGCTGGCTTCGACATTGCCGCCCACAAACAGCATCAATGTCGGCACACCGCGCACGCCGAAGCGGGCGGCGAGTTCAGGGGCTTCATCGACATCGACCTTGACGATCTTGAGCTGCCCTTCGTATTCCTCGGCCAGGGATTCCAGTGTCGGTGCCACGCTCTTGCACGGCCCGCACCAGGAAGCCCAGAAATCCACCAGCACCGGATGCTCGCTCTCCAGCACCACGGATTCGAAGTCCCTTTCTGCAATCGGTACCACACGTTCGCTCATCGCGACGTTATCTCCCAGACCCGGTTGGTCTTGCTGATTGTGCTGCGTGATGGCTTGCGACTCATTGAGCGTGATGATGACCCGCGACTTCGTCGTTCTGTCATATCACGCCGCTAGAATAGCATGCCCCATGCGCTGAATGTGCCGCCAGCCCCTCGTGGTGATGGCGCCGTGTGTGCCACCGGTTTGACACCTCTGGCCAGTCGCCGCAATCTTGCGAGAGTCGCCGCCGCGACCTGCTGCCAGCGTCATCTTTCCGCAGCAGGCTCGCGTCCGGTGACCGCCCACGCTCACGACAACTTCATTGCGCCATGGTCGCTACGCAAGGAAGCCGTCGCAGGAGTTGGCGTGAAGGAGGCAGTGCATGATGCCTGCCATGAATGACCCGCCGTAAAGGACTCCGCCCTTGAGTGAATCAGCACCCTCCCAGCACCCGCAACCCACCGCCTCTGATGAAGGCAGTGCCGGCAATGAGGCCCCGCTGCTGAAGCTGGCCGCCATCGATCTGGGTTCCAACAGCTTCCACCTGCTGCTGGCCAACCACCAGGCGGGGCAGCTGCAGGTCGTGGCCAAGCAGGGTGAGAAGGTCCAGCTGGCGGCAGGACTGGACGAAGACGGCATGCTCAGCGAAGAAGCCATGGAGCGCGCCCTCAACTGCCTCGCCCAGTTCGCGCCCTTCATCGATGACATCGAGGCCGACCATCTGCGGGTCGTGGGCACCAACGCCCTGCGCGCCGCGCATAACAGTGAAGAACTGATCGAGCGTGCCGAGGCCCTGTTGGGGCATCCCATCGAGATCATCGCCGGGCGCGAAGAAGCCCGCCTGATCTATCTGGGCGCGGCGCATGCACTGGCCGATGTGCACGGCAAGCGCCTGATCGTCGATATCGGCGGTGGTTCCACCGAGTTCATCATCGGTGAGCAGTTCGAGCCCCAGCTGCTGGAAAGCCTGCACATGGGCTGCGTCGCCTATACCAAGGCCTTCTTCCAGGATGGCGAGATCAGCGAGAAACGCATGCGCCGCGCCGAGCTGGCCGCACGCTCGGAACTGGCCAGCATCCAGCGCACCTATCGCGAGATGGGCTGGGATGACCCGGTCGGCTCCTCGGGCACCATCAAGGCCGCTGCCAACGTGCTGGAAGCGCACGGCTGGGCCCCACATGGCGTGGTCACACGTGAAGGGCTGCACAAGCTGCGCGCGGCACTGCTGGAGTTCAAGCGCCTCGACAAAGTCAGCCTGCCGGGCCTGAAGAGCGATCGCGCCACCGTCTTCCCGGCGGGCATCGCCATCCTGTGCGGTGTCTTCGAGGCACTGGGACTGGAGCAGATGCGTTACTCCGACGGCGCGCTGCGTGAAGGCGTACTGTTCGATCTGATCGGGCGCAACACGCCGGAGGATTCGCGTCTGTCGGCCATCGAGTCGCTGCAGCGTCGTTACGGCATCGATACCCGCCACGCCAGCAATGTGCGCGACACCGCCCTGCAGCTGCTCGATCAGGTCGCCGGCGACTGGGCGCTGGGGGCGACGTCACGTCAGCTGCTGAGCTGGGCCGCTGACCTCCACGAAGTCGGCCAGGCGATTTCCCACAGCCAGTTCCATCGCCATGGCGCCTACCTGCTCGAGCATTCCGACCTGCTCGGCTTCTCGCGTCCGGAACAGCGCGCGCTGGCCTTCCTGGTCCGCGCCCACCGTCGCAAGTTCCCCAAGAACGAACTGGCGGCGCTGCCGGAGCCGCAGCAACCGCGTCTAGCGCGTCTGGCACGTCTGCTGCGCATGGCGGTGATGCTCAACCATTCACGCTCGGAAGCGCCGGTGCTCGGCATGCATCTCAGCGCCGAAGGCGACGACCTGACGCTCAATCTGACCGAGGAGTATCGCGATCACAGCCTGATCAACGATGACCTCAGTCAGGAAAGCGAGCTGCAGAAAGCCGCCGGCATGACACTGACACTGGCCGATGCCTGAGCGAGCACAGCGCAAGACATCGGCGAGACCGCTCGCTGGCCTCACTGCTTTTTGAGTGCGGCCAGTAGCCACCAGCCCCGCGAGGGATGCCATAGCCCCGCGACAGTCCCGTCGTGCATGCGTGCCACACGCAACTGGTCACGCTGCCACGGCGGGATATCGGCTTCCTGCAGCAAGCGCTTGAGATCGCGCCGCCCCCGCCCTGCCACTCGCAGTACATCTCCCGGCTGACGTGAGGTGAAGGCAACATGCTGCTCATCCCTTCCCAGCGCCCGCCATGCCTTGCGCGCCTCAGCATCCCACTCAGAGGAAGGCGTCCCGCCGGGTTGGCGACCACTTCTCGCGTAGCCGGTATCGCCTTGTCGATGACACACACCCTGCTCAATAACGGTATCTGACACCTGCCACCACAGCTGGCCGCGCCACGCGCGCACGCTGACAGCATATTCGGCATTGGCCCAGCGTACCTCGGCCACCGAGACGGGGGGCACGGCGATCAACTGCTGCAGGCTCATCAAGCGACCCCGCGGCGGCACCGGCCAGCCACGCGACTGGCATAGATGGCGCAGGACCAGCCGCTGACGTGACTCACTCAGGCCTGCCAGCTCCGCCAGTGACAGCTGCGTCTCTTGCTCCCGCCCCTGATCCAGACCCTGATTAAGTCTCTGATTCAGACCCTGCCCCTGCTCCTGTCCTTGTCTCTGAGCCAGGCACTCCGCGCCTGACACCTGAACCTTCGCCAGCAGCTCGGCCGCCAGCTCATCAAGCAGTGACTGCTCTTCCTGCAACTGCTGCGCCGAACGCGCCAGGCTGGCCACGGCCTGCGGCCAGCGCGCCTGCAGCAGCGGCACGACACTGTGGCGCAGGTAGTTGCGATCAAACTGCTGATCGACATTGCTGGGGTCTTCGCACCAGTCGTGACCAGCCTGCAAGCCCTGCTGGCGCGCCAATGTCTGGATTTCATGGCGCGGGATGCCCAACAGCGGCCGGAGTAGTCGTGCCCGCTCATGGGCGATCAGGCCTCGCCCGGGGGACGCCTCGCCCACGGCCAGCGCCCTCTCAGGCGGCATGGCCGCCAGCCCGCGCCCGCCACTGCCACGCAATGCGTTGAGCAACAGCGTCTCGGCCTGATCATCCTGATGCTGCGCCAGCCACAGGCTATCCCCCGCCACCAGACAGGCGCTCAGTGCCGCCAGCCGCCCTTCGCGCGCTGCCGCCTCCAGTCCTCGCGACTTGAGTGCTGTCTCCGCCAGCGCCAGATGACGCACGCTCAGCGGTAGCCCGAGACGCGAGGCCAGCCTGCGCGCCAGCTGCTCGAAATCATCGTTGGCTGCCTGCAGGCCGTGATGAACATGCACCAACCGCAGTCGACGCGGGCAGTCCTTGACCGCGCGTGCCGCCAGCCGCGCCAGCATTACCGAATCCAGCCCGCCCGAGAGCGCGATCCACACCGTGCGCCTGGCATCGCTGGCCTCGAGCGCCTCGCGCACGGCGACGAGTGCGCGCGACTCCGCCATCTCGCTCAGCGGTTGAGCACGCAGGCACAGCGAAGCCAGTGAAGGGGACAGAGACATGTCGGGCTCCTGTCACGAAGGGATGAAGGAAGTGGAGGAGAAAAGGAAGTGGAGAAGAAAACGCCGACCCTGAACGCAAGAACGCCCCCGGAAGAATCCGGAGGCGTCCTGGTCACGCGGGCATGAGCCGATCGCGCATCACGCGAGAGGCACCGGGATCATGCCGGGGCGCCGTAGCTCATCAGGCGCTGGTAACGACGCTCCAGCAGGGCATCGGTATCCAGGGCGCCAAGACGCTCCAGACCTTCGCCCAGCGCAGCCTTGATGCTGTCGGCAGCGGACTGCGGGTTGCGGTGCGCGCCACCCAGCGGCTCCTTGATCAGGTTGTCGACGAAGCCCAGCTCCTTGAGGCGCGAGGCAGTGATGCCCATCGCATCAGCGGCATCGGCGGCACGCTCGGCGCTCTTCCACAGGATGGAGGCGCAACCTTCCGGCGAGATCACCGAGTAGGTGGAGTACTGCAGCATGTTCAGCTCGTCACACACGCCGATGGCCAGTGCGCCGCCGGAACCACCCTCACCGATGACGGTGGAGATGATCGGAGTCTTCAGGCGAGACATCACCGCCAGGTTGTAGGCGATGGCCTCGGACTGACCGCGCTCCTCGGCACCGATGCCCGGATAGGCACCCGGGGTGTCGATGAAGGTCAGGATCGGCATCTTGAAACGCTCGGCCATTTCCATCAGACGGCAGGCCTTGCGGTAGCCTTCCGGACGCGGCATGCCGAAGTTGCGACGCACCTTTTCCTTCACGTCGCGGCCTTTCTGGTGACCGATCACCATCACCGGCTTGTCGTCGAGACGCGCGATACCGCCGACCAGCGCTTCATCGTCCGCGTAGTGGCGGTCGCCGTGCAGCTCATCGAAATCCGTGAACAGATTCTCGAGGTAGTCGAGGGTATACGGGCGCTGCGGGTGACGTGCCAGCTGAGATACCTGCCAGGCGCCGAGGTCCTTGAAGATGGACTCGGTGAGCTTGGTGCTCTTTTCCTGCAGGCGAGCGATCTCGTCAGACAGGTTGACCTGGGAGTCGTTACCGACCAGACGGAGTTCCTCGATCTTGGCCTGCAGCTCGGCGATCGGCTGTTCAAAGTCCAGATAATTGGGATTCATAAGGCGTTTCGTTCGTCGTCTCGGGCAGCCAGGAAAGCGAGTCGGCCGGGTCACTCCCCCTGAGCACACGCTCAGGCGATCTGTGGCTCGCGGCGGTCACAGTCGGCATGGAATTGGGTACGGAAAAGATGGACAGGCATTATCGCACCCTGTTCGACAGGTGCAAACCTTGCCCGCCTGTTAGGCGTGGATTAACTCTGCGCCCACGCCACTCATCTCGGTGCTGCGCCTGCCCCGCCGCTTGGCGAGGCAGGCACCATCCTGCGGGCCAGCACCTCAGTCACGGTACTTGAGGCGCACACCGCGCTGGCCTTCCACCTCACCCAGCTGGATCAACAACTCATCACTGGGCGCAACGCGCCATTGCTCGCCCAGCTCCAGCCAGGCCTCCGCCGCGGCATTGCGATAACGCAGGCGCATCGGCAGGCCTTCGCTGGCCAGATGCGGCGTCAGCAAGGTGGTCAGCTGCTGGGTGAAGCGACCGCCGATGTCCTCGGCGGCGATGCTCATCTCGACCGCCTCACCGAAGCGCGCCCGCGCATCGATGATCGGCGTGACGTCCTTGCCGCGCAGACGCAGACCACCGGAATAGTCATCCTGGCTGACCTCGCCCTCGACGATCACCACGCTGTCAGGTACCAGCTTGTTGCGCACCTGATCGTAGAGCTCACCGAACATCGAGGCCTCGATGCGTCCGGTGCGGTCATCCAGGGTCACGAAGGCCATGGTGTCGCCTCGCTTGGACTTCATGGTGCGCATGGCGATCACCAGCCCGGCGATGCGCTGCGGCTCACGCGACGGCTTGAGGTCACTGATGCGTGCATTGATGAAGCGCTTGAGCTCACCCTCATACTCATCGATGGGATGGCCGGTCAGATAGAGCCCCAGCGTGTCCTTCTCGCCGGTGAGGCGCTCCTTGTCGGTCCACTCGCGCGCCTTGCGATAGCCGGCGTAGACATCGGTTTCCGGCTCGCTGAAGGCGTCGCCGAACATGTCGGTGATGCCGACATCATTGTTGGCGTGATTCTGGGAGGCGGCCTTGAGCGCATCCTCCACCGCCAGCATCAGTACCGCACGCGACGGGCCGATGTTGTCCAGCGCGCCGGAGCGGATCAGCGCTTCCAGGGTGCGCTTGTTGATCTTCTTGGCGTCGATACGCTTGCAGAAGTCGAAGATGTCGCTGAACGGGCCACCCTCGGCGCGCGCACTGACGATGGCATCGATCGGGCCCTCGCCGACGCCACGGATGGCGCCCAGGCCGTAGACGACGCGCCCTTCCAGGTCGACGGTGAACTTGTAGCCGCCGATGTTCACATCCGGCGGCGTGACCGTCAGACCGATATGACGGCACTCCTCGATCAGCGGCACCACCTTCTCGATGGTCTGCATCTCGGTCGAGATTACCGCGGCCATGAACGGCCCCGGATAGTGCGCCTTCAGCCAGCCGGTCTGGTAGGAGACGAGACCATAGGCCGCCGAGTGCGACTTGTTGAAGCCGTAACCGGCGAATTTCTCCACCAGGTCGAAGATGTTGCCGGCCAGGTCCTTGTCGATGCCCTTGCCCGCACAGCCTTCCATGAAGCCGGCGCGCTGCTTGGCCATCTCTTCCGGCTTCTTCTTGCCCATCGCGCGGCGCAGCATGTCGGCCTGACCCAGCGTATAGCCGGCCAGCACCTGCGCGATCTGCATGACCTGCTCCTGGTACAGGATGATGCCGTAGGTCGGCTCCAGTACCGGCTTGAGCAGCTCATGCTGGTAATCCGGGTGTGGATAAGACACTTCGGAACGACCGTGCTTGCGGTTGATGAAGTCATCCACCATGCCGGACTGCAGCGGGCCGGGACGGAACAGGGCCACCAGGGCGATCATGTCTTCCAGACAGTCGGGCTTGAGCTTCTTGATCAGCTCCTTCATGCCGCGGGATTCCAGCTGGAAGACGGCCGTCGTCTCCGCCTTCTGCAGCATGTCGAAGGTCTTGGCGTCATCCAGCGGGATATCATCGATATCCAGCGGCGCCAGCCCTTCCCGCTCACGGATCTTGTCGACCATCTCGGTCGCCCAGTCGATGATGGTCAGGGTGCGCAGACCCAGGAAGTCGAACTTGACCAGCCCGGCCTCCTCGACGTCGTTCTTGTCGAACTGGACCACCAGACCGCTGCCGTCTTCATCACACAGCAGCGGCGCGAAGTCGGTCAGCTTGGTCGGCGCGATCACAACGCCCCCGGCGTGCTTGCCGGTGCCGCGCGTGGTGCCCTCGAGCTTGAGCGCCATCTCCCAGATTTCCTGGGCTTCCTCGTCGTTGTCGATGAATTCCTTGAGCTGCGGCTCCTGCTCGATGGCCTTCTCGAGCGTGATGCCGACCTCGAAGGGAATCAGCTTGGAGAGCTTGTCACCCAGCGAGTAGGGCTTGCCCTGGGCACGCGCCACGTCACGCACCACGGCCTTGGCGGCCATGGTGCCGAAGGTGACGATCTGCGAGACCGCGTTGCGCCCGTAGCGCTCGGCCACGTAATCGATCACGCGGTCACGCTTCTCCATGCAGAAATCGACGTCAAAGTCGGGCATGGAGACACGCTCCGGGTTCAGGAAGCGCTCGAACAGCAGGTCATATTCCAGCGGGTCCAGATCGGTGATCTTCTGGGCGTAGGCCACCAGCGAGCCGGCACCGGAACCACGCCCCGGACCGACCGGCACGCCGTTGTCCTTGCCCCACTGGATGAAGTCCATGACGATCAGGAAGTAACCGGGGAAGCCCATCTGCAGGATGATGTCGAGCTCGAAGTCCAGCCGCGTGCGGTAGCGCTGCTCGATCTCGGCCCAGGCCTCGCTGTCGCGCGGATGCTTGGCGTGGGGATACAGCTTGTCGAGGCGCTCCGTCAGGCCATCATGCGAGACCTTGCGGAAGAACTGGTCCATCGTCATGCCTTCCGGCACCGGGAACTCGGGCAGGAAGTAGGTGCCCAGCTGCACGGTCACCGAGCAGCGCGCCGCGATCAGCACACTGTTCTCAAGCGCTTCGGGAATGTCGGAGAACAGATCGCTCATCTCCTCGGCGCTCTTCAGGTACTGCTCATCGCTGTAGCGGGTCTCGCGCCGCGGGTCATCCAGCGCCTTGCCTTCGCCGATGGAGACGCGCGTCTCGTGGGCCCAGTAGTCCTCCCGCTTGAGGAAGCGCACATCATTGGTGGCGACCACCGGCGTATCGGTGGCCTCGGCCAGCGCCACCGACAGGTGCAGGCACTCTTCCTCGTACTGACGCTGGGTGCGGGTCAGCTCCAGATAGAAGCGATCCCCGAACACCGCCTTCCATTCACCGAGCAGCGCCCGGGCGCTGTCTTCGTGGTCCGACAGCAGATGACGGCCGATCTCGCCTTCACGGCCACCGGACAGCACGATCAAGCCCTCGGCCTGCTCGAAGATCCACTGTTTCTCGAGGTAGGCGCGGTCCTGCTTCTGGCCATCGGTCCAGCCGCGCGAGATCAGCTCGGTGAGGTTGCGATAGCCGGTGTCGTTCATCGCCAGCAGCGTGAGGCGATACGGGCGCGTGGCATCCTGGGGATTGATCAGCCACATGTCGGCCCCGATGATCGGCTTGATGCCGGCAGCGCGCGCATTGGAGTAGAACTTGACCAGCCCGAACAGGTTGGCCTCGTCAGTCACCGCGACAGCCGGCTGGCCCGCCGCGGCGGTCGCCTTGATCAGCGGCTTGACGCCGGGCAGACCATCGACGAGGGAGAACTCGGTGTGAACGCGCAGGTGAACAAAGGGCGTGGTCATGGAATCGGCTCGTGAAGTCGGCGTGACGATGAAGGATTCGGTTGCGGCGGGTACTGTCGTCGCTGCGGGTGCCGCCGGCGGCTGCGAGGCTGAAGGCTCGGCCTCGGGCTCGGGCTCGGCCTCGGCCTCGGCCTCGGGCTCGGGCTCGGGCTCGGGCTTCAAGGATAGCCTGTCAGCGCCATCGTCTGAAGGCATAGCACCTGAAGGCGCAGCATCCGCCCGGGCAGGCTCGACTGACGGGGATGCCGTGGTCTCACTGGCATCAGTCAGACCACGGCTGGCGGCTTTTTTGCCGTGGGCTGCTGGCTCGTCTCGCTTGCATCGCTCAACATCGCGCTCGGCTCTGGCGTCGCTGCCTGCGGGGCCGGAAGCGCGATCAGCGCGTCCGGTGGCACGGCCTGTGGCACGTGCCCCGACATGAACAGCCGCTTGACCGGCCCGAAGCTCTTGCGATGCAGGGTGAGGATGCCATGTTCCTCGATGGCGGCCTGATGCTCGCGGGTCGGGTAGCCCTTGTGACGCGCGAAGCCATAGGCGGGGAAGCGTGAATCCAGCGCCGCCATCTGGGCGTCGCGATGCACCTTGGCCAGAATCGAGGCCGCGCCGATGGCGGCGTGGCGCAGGTCGCCCTTCACCACCGCCATGCCGGGAATCTCGTGCCCCGGCAGGCGATTGCCATCCACCAGCAGGTATTCCGGGCGCACGCCCAGTGCATCGATGGCGCGCCGCATGGCCAGGTGCGTGGCCTGATAGATGTTCAGCTCATCGATCTCGTCGCTGGTGGCCTCGGCGATCGCCCACGCCCAGGCACGGGCCCGAATCTGCTCGTAGAGGGCCAGGCGCTTCTTCTCGCTGAGCTTCTTGGAGTCCGTGATGCCCTCGATGGGGTCATTCGGGTCCAGAATCACCGCTGCCGCCACCACCGGGCCGACCAGCGGCCCACGCCCGACCTCATCGATACCGGCCAGCAACTGCCCCTGATAGGGAATCACCAGCGGCGGAAAATCATCGGCGGGTTTACGCTTGCGCGCAGAAGGCGTGGTGGCGTGGCTGTCGGCAGAGTCGGTCATGATATCTCGAGGCGTAAGACAACAGGCAGAGCGCCAATGCGATCTGCCTGTCGAAGTGATTCAATCAAGGGTAGCGCAATGTCTGGCGGCGACACGCGGGATCAGCGTCCGGCCAGTTCACCGATGGCGATGGCGGCCGCGGCGCTGGCATCACAGGTCAGTTCACGATGCATGGCGGTGAAACGCTCACGCAGTTCTCGTTGGCGGGCGACGTCACCGGCGGCACGCGACAGCAATGGCGCAAGGCTTTCCTCGATGGACTCCGGCGTGGCGGCGTCCTGGATCAGCTCCGGCACCAGCGTCTCGCGGGCGATCAGATTGGGCAGGGAGATCCACTCGGTCTTGACCATATGCCGCGCGATGCGATGCGTCATCGGCGCCATGCGATAGGCCACCACCATCGGGCGATGACAGAGCAGACACTCGAGCGCCGCTGTGCCGGAAGCCAGCAGCACGGCATCGGCGGCGGTCATCGCTTCACGCGATTGGCCATCCACCAGATGGATGCGACTGCGATCCAGCCCTTCGCGCTCCGCCATCAGGGACTCGAGCTCGGTGCGCCGCAGCGGCGTGGCCGCCGGGATCACCACCTCAAGGCCGGGATAACGCTGACAGAGACGCTCGATGGCGGCCAGGAAGGTCTCGCCGAGAAAGCGGATCTCGTTGGCGCGGGAGCCCGGCAATACCGCCAGCAGCTGCACTTCCGGGTCGATCCCCAACTGCCCACGGGCAGCAGCGCGATCATCCTCGAGCGGCAACTCATCGGCCAGCGGATGGCCGACGAAGGTCACCGGCACCTGATGCTCACGATAGAAGGCGGCCTCGAAGGGCAGGAAGGTCAGCATGCGATCGACGGCGCGACGAATGGTCTTCACGCGCCCCTGACGCCAGGCCCACACGGAGGGGCTGACGTAGTGCGCGGTGGTGATGCCCTGCTTGCGCAGGCGCAGCTCGAGCCCCAGATTGAAGTCTGGGGCATCGATGCCGATCATCACGTCGGGCTGCCACTCAAGGGCGTCGCGCAACAGATGGCGACGCACCTTGATCAGCGCCGGCAGATGCTTGAGCACCTCGACCAGCCCCATCACCGACAGGGTTTCCAGCGGGTAGAGGCTGTCGAAGCCCTCGGCCTGCATGCGCGGGCCGCCGATGCCACGGAACTCGACATCGGGATAGCGAGCCTTGAGCGCGCGCATCAGGCTGGCACCGAGGATGTCACCGGAGAGCTCCCCGGCTACCAGGTAGATGCGCATGCTCAGCGAGTCAGGCCGCGAGTGGACGCCTTGAGCGAGGCGATGAAGACATCGCGCTCGGCCAGCGGTGGCTCGGCTTCCAGCTGCTCGAGGGCCTGGGCCAGCGTCAGCCCCTGGCGGAAGACCGTCTTGTAGGCCGTGTTCAGCGCAGAGATGGTCTCGCGGCTGAAGCCACGACGCTTGAGGCCGACGCTGTTGAGGCCATGCGCTTCCGCCGGATGGCCATTGACCATCACGAAGGCCGCGATGTCCTTGGTGATGATGGAGCCACCACCCGCCATGGCATGTTCACCGATATGGCAGAACTGATGCACCGCCGACAGGCCGCCCAGAATGACGTGGTTGCCGAGATGGACATGGCCACCCAGCGTCGCCTGATTGGCCATGATGCAGTCGTCACCGATGATGCAGTCATGGCCGACATGCGAGTAGGCCATGAACAGGTTGCGACTGCCGATACGCGTGAGGCTGGCATCCTGGACGGTGCCACGATGCAGGGTCACGCCCTCGCGGATGACGTTGTCATCCCCGATTTCCAGACGCGTCGGCTCACCGGCGTACTTCTTGTCCTGACAGTCCTCGCCCACTGACGCGAACTGGAAGATACGGTTGCGCTCACCGATGACGGTGGTGCCCTTGATGACGACATGCGGCCCCACCACCGTGCCAGCGCCGATCTCGACATCAGCCCCGATCACGCAGAACGGGCCGACCTCGACATCATCGGCCAGGCGGGCGCCGGGATCGACAATGGCAGTAGGATGTATCAAGCGACCTTCCTCTCGGCACAGATGATTTCGGCCTCGCAGACCAGATCGCCGTCGACCTTGGCCTGACAGGCGAATTTCCAGATGCCACGCTTTTCGCGCAGCACGCGGGCGCTGATCTCGAGCTGGTCACCCGGCATCACCGGGCGCTTGAAGCGCACATTGTCGCTTCCGACGAGATAATAGATGTAGCCATCGGCGGGACGTTTGTCGACGGTCTTGAAGCCGAGAATACCCGCCGCCTGAGCCATGGCTTCCACGATCAGAACGCCCGGCATGATCGGGTGCTCCGGGAAGTGACCATTGAAGAACGGCTCATTGATGCTGACGTTCTTGCGCGCGACGATGAACTCGCCAAGGGTCAGGTCCATGACACGATCGATCAGCAGGAAAGGATAGCGGTGCGGGAGATACTCACGGATCTCGTTGACGTCCATAACCATTGGCTTGCAACCTCTGAAATAACGAAATGCCTGCCGCTCGCGGGCAGGCATGTAATGACGGTCCGGACCGCCGTTCGGGCAATGGCGCGCATTATAGCGTCCTTGCGCGTGGCTGGCAGCCGCTCATTGCCCGACAGTGCGCCAAGCAGGTGCGAGACTCTGCTCTGGACAGGTACTACCCGGGCTTGCAGTACTACTTGTCCTTCAAACTCTTCTCGACCTGATTCAAGCGTCGCGCCAACTGATCCAACTGCTTGAAACGTACGGCATTTCTGCGCCACAGGCCGTTATCCATCGCGCCAGTGCCGGAGGAATAGACGCCCGGCTTGGTGATGGAGTTGGTCACCAGACTCATGCCGGTCACCTGCACGCCATCGGCGATTTCCAGGTGGCCCGCCAGACCCACGCCACCGCCCATCAGACAGTAGCGACCGACCTTGGTGGAGCCGGCGATGCCGACACAGCCCGCCAGCGCCGAGTGATCACCGATCTGCACGTTGTGCGCGATCTGGACCTGGGAGTCGATCTTGACGTCATTGCCGATGATGGTGTCGCCGAGCGCGCCACGATCGATGCTGGTGCAGCTGCCGACTTCGACATCATCGCCGATCAGCACGCCGCCGAGCTGGGCGATCTTGTGCCAGCCCTTACCATCGTGGGCGAAGCCGAAGCCATCGGCGCCGATCACGCAGCTGCTGTGGAGTACCGCACGCGCCCCGATCACCACGCCATGATAGAGCGTGACATTGGGGTGCAGCAGACAGCCCTCGCCCAACACGCTGTCAGCCCCGATCACGCAACCCGCGTGAATGCGCGTGTTGTCGCCGATGCTGACGCCCGGACCGATCACGACCTGCGGGCCGACCTCGACATTGGCCCCCAGGGTTGCGGTCTCGTCGATGACGGCACTGGCATGCACGCTCGCCTGAGGCTCGACCGCCAGCGGATCGAACAGACGCGACAGCTCAGCGTAGGCCAGATACGGATTGTCCAGCACGAGGGCATTGCCCTTGCACTCTTCAAGATGGCTTTCATGCAGCAGCACGGCAGTCGCGGCGGTTTCCCCGAGATACTTGAGGTAGGCGCGATTGGCGAGGAAGGCGATATCGCCGGGCTCAGCATCGACCAGCGTCGACAGGCCGGTGACCCGGACAGCCGGGTCACCGACGAGACGAGCGCCCAGCCGCTGAGCCAGATCCTCGAGAGTGTAAGAGAATTGTCGCTTTTTCATTCTGTCTCTGGGCGCTGAGCGCCTCTGGCTCGCATTCGCGTTGGCATGCTCGGATGCAACACACCCCGCACGCTTGCGCGCGCGGGATGCACTCAGTTGAGCGAGTTGAACACCTGAGTCACTTCATTGGTCAGGTCCATACCGTCCTTGCTGTAGACCGTCGCATTGCGGTCGACCAGCAGCTCGATGCCATGCTTGTCGACGACCTGCTGGATGGCCTTGTCGAGCTTCGGCTTGGACTGCTTGAGGAAGGTCTGCTCCGCCTGTTGCTGCTGCTGCTGGACCTGGCCACGCAGCTGCTGGAACTGGCCGCCCTTCTGGCGCAGCTGCTGCTGCACGGACTGACGCTCGGAATCGGACATCACGGCGCCGTCCTTCTGCAGCTTGGCCTGCAGGGATTCCAGTTCCTTGGCGAGTGCCTTGGCCTGGTCCTGCTTGCCGGCCAGCTGATTCTTGAGCTGGTTCATGGAAATCTTGGCCGAGTCGGAACTCAACAGCGCCTGGCGCCAGTCGAGGACCGCGACTTCGGTGGCCTGTGCCAGCATCGGAGTCGCCATGGCGGCAAGGCCACCAGCCAGACACAGGGCGCGGGTCAATTTACGCATCACACAAACTCCTTGTAGGCCTGTTGTTCAGTCACTGATGACTCAGCGACCGACGGTGCGAGGACCGGCGACGGAACAGGGACAGCGCCGCCGGTGGCCGTGACGAAGGCCGCACCGGCTCAAGCGGGTGCGGCCTCGTACGGCCTTAGAAGGTCTGGCCCAGCGAGAACTGGAAGATCTCGGTGTCATCGTCGTCATCGTCACCGATCGGCTGGGCGACACTGAAGGTCAGCGGGCCTACCGGCGTGATCCACGACAGGCCGATACCGGCACTGTAATTCAGCTCGCCCAAGTCGACGCCGCTTTCACAGCTGCTGGTGTCACTGGAGCTCACGTCGTAGCACGACGTCAGATAGGTGTTACCGGCATCGACGAAGAACGACGGCTGCACAGAGCGCTTGTCCTTGATGAAGGGCATCGGGAAGATCAGGTCCACCCCACCTTCGATCAGGATGTTGCCGCCGATGGTATCGTCGTCACCATCGTTCTGTTCGGTGGTGGCCTGCCCCAGGGTATTGGAGCTGTAGCCACGCACGCTGCCCAGACCGCCGGCATAGAAGTTCTTGAAGAACGGATAGGTATCGCCGGAGAACGAGTTGGCATAGCCCAGCTCGGTACGGAACTTGAGTGACCAGTCCTGACTCAGCTCGAAGAACTTGGATCCCTTGTAGCGGAGCTTGTAGTAATCCGCATCGGAACCCGGCACCGCCACTTCCAGCGACAGCAGCTGAGAGCTGCCCGCCGTGGGCAGGATGCCACGGTTGAGGTTGTTGCGAGACCAGCTGGCCGTCAGCTTGTAGAGGTTGAAGTCTTCGCCTTCATCCTCGATGAACTGGGTGACCTCCGCCGGGCTGTCGTCGAAGTCCTTGACGCGCACGAACTCGTAACCGCCGCCGAAGTTCAGACGTGACAGCTCATTGATCGGGTAACCGAAGTTGATCCCGCCACCGAAGCTGTCGGTCGCGTAGCTGGCGACGTCGTCATCATCGTCGTAGTCCACCTTGCGGTAGAACATGTTATAGCCGCGCGAGATGCCATCCAGCGTCCAGTACGGGTCGGTATAGCCGAAGCTGACGTTGGTGTAATCGTCCGACTTCTGGGCGTTGATGTTGACTTCGTTACCGGTGCCCAGGAAGTTCTTCTGCGACAGGCCCACCCCGTAGATGACACCGTCACCCTGGGAGAAACCGACCGACGCCGAGATCGAGCCTGACGGCTGCTCCTCGACGTTGTAGTTGACGTCCAGCTGGTCCGGCTCGCCGGCGACAGGACGCGTGTCGACATCGACCTGCTTGAAGAAGCCGAGGCGCTCAAGCTTCTGCTTGGACTGCTTGATCTTGTCGGTGGAGGCCGGTGCACCTTCCAGCTGGGTCATCTCACGACGCAGCACTTCGTCTGCGGTGGTGGTGTTGCCCTTGAAGTTGATGCGACGCACGTAGGCGCGCTTGCCGGGGTCGACCGCGAAGGTCAGATCGACGGTGTCGCTCTCTTCGTTGACCTCCGGCACCGCGTTGACCTTGGCGAAGGCGAAGCCGTCGGCACCCAGTGCCTGGCGCAGCGCCTCGCTGGAAGCGGTCACATCACGCTGGGAATAGAGAGCATCCGGGGCGAGCTTGACCAGATCGCGGGCGCGCTCTTCCTTCATCTTCAGGTCACCGGCAAAGCCGATATTGCCGATCTTGTACGGCTTGCCTTCATCGACGTTGATGGTGACGAAGATCTCGGACTTGTCCGGCGAGATGGACACCTGGGTCGAGCGCACCTGGAAGTTGACGTAACCGCGATCGAGATACCAGGACTTGAGGGTCTCGATATCGCCGGTCAGCTTCTCGCGCGAGTATTCATCATCGGAGAACCAGCCGAAGAACCAGCTCGGCTTGTCTTCCAGCTCCAGCTGTTCGCGCAGGGTCTCGTCATCGAAGGCATCGTTGCCGACGATGTTGATCTGATGAATCTTGGCGATCGCGCCTTCCTTGACGTCGATGTTGACCTGTACGCGGTTGCGCTCGAGTTCCTCGACGGAGGTCTCGATACGCGCGCTGTAGCGGCCCTGAGCCTGGTAGACACGCTCGAGCTCACGCTGCATCTCTTCCAGCGTGGAGCGCTGCAGAACCTGACCCTCGGCCAGCCCTGCTTCCTTGAGGCCCTTGCGCAGGTCTTCGTCGGGAATCTGCGAGTTGCCGTCAATCTCGATCTTGGAGATCGTCGGACGCTCGACCACATCGATGATCAGGACATCGCCATCACGCTTGAGGCGGATGTCGTCGAACAGGCCCGTGTCGAACAGCTGACGCGCAGCCGAGGACAGGTCCTCTTCTTCCACATTCTGATCCGCGGAGACGGGGAAGGCGTTGAAGACGGTGCCCGCAGACACGCGCTGGAGGCCCTCTACCCGGATGTCCGAAATTTTAAAAGATGCGGCCAAGGCGCCCTGACTGGCCCCGAGCAGCGCAGCTGCCAATCCAATGGTCTTGAGTTTCATGCAGTCGCTTCGCTTCTCTGGATTCCGCCCGCTTGGGTGAACAGGCACCTTATACACAACCCCCTGCAACTGACAAGACAGCTACGAGTGAGGATCGGCAATCGGGGCCGAAGTCGTGTGGGCATGATGACGGGAGTTGATCGCATTGACCAGCCCGTGCAATGAATTGACCCCCATGGGCATCGACAGTTCAGATTCGGTTCATCCTGCGGGAGCCATCACGTGCTGATGGCCCCCCGAATCCGTCACCAAAGACGCATGAGATCGAAGTAGATGGCCATCAGCATGAGGGAACCGACCAGCGCCATGCCGATCTTCAGCCCCGCATTCTGGACCTCTTGCGAAAGTGGTTTGCCGCGCACGGCTTCCACCAGATAGAACAGCAGGTGACCGCCATCCAGCACCGGAATCGGCAGCAGGTTGAGGACACCCAGGCTGATGGAGAGATAGGCCATGAAGCCGAGGAAGGCCTCGAGGCCGGAGCGCGCCGTGTCGCCGGCGATACGCGCGATGGTGATCGGGCCAGACAGGTTGGACGGTGCGATCAGGCCGACCAGCATCTTGCGGATCGAATCCAGCGTCAGCACCGTCATCTCGCCGGTCTTGCCGACGGCCTGTCCGACGGCCGCCAGCGGTCCGAAGCTGAGCTCGCGCTGATACTGCTCGGGCCAGCTGACGTTCTCGACACCGGCGCCGACCTGCCCCACGACACGCCCGTCATCGAGCGAATTGCTGGCGGGGGTCAGTGACAGCGTCTCTTCCTTGCCATCACGCGCCACCAGCACCGACAGCGTCTCGCCCGGCGCACCGCGCACGCGCTCGACGAAATCGATCCAGTCGACCACCAGGGTGCCATCGATACTGACGATGCGGTCACCGGCCTGCAGGCCTGCCGCCTGAGCGGCGCCACCGTCCAGTACACGTCCCAGCACCGCCGGCAACTGAGGACGCCAGGCCGTGATGCCCAGCGTCACCAGCGGACGCGGCGGATCCTGATCGACCAGGAAGCGTGTCACGTCGAGGGACTGCTCACGCGTGGCGCTGGCGCCCTCGGCACGTGTGGTGAGCGTCAGGCTGTCATCGCCGATCGCACCGATCAAGCGCAGGTTGACCTCATCCCACGAGGGAGTGGCCTGACCATTGATGGCGACGATCTCGGTCTTCGGCGCAAGGCCGGCGCGGCCAGCCGGCGAGTCCGGTGCCACGGCACCGACCATCGGCACCACCGTGGTGGTACCGGCGACGAACAGCGCCCAGTAGGCGACGATGGCCAGCAGGAAGTTGGCCAGCGGGCCCGCCGAGACGACGGCGATACGCTTCCACACCGACTTGGTATTGAAGGCCAGATGACGCTCGGCCGGATCGACCGGCCCTTCGCGCTCATCCAGCATCTTGACGTAGCCACCCAGCGGGATGGCGGCGACCCCGTACTCGGTGCCGTGGCGATCGGTCCACGACCAGAAGGGTTTGCCGAAGCCGATGGAGAAGCGCAGCACCTTGATGCCGCAACGACGCGCGACCCAGAAATGACCGTACTCATGGATGGTGATCAACACCCCCAACACGACGATCACGGCAAGAATATTCTGGATCACACCCATCACGCGCTCCTGGAGATTGGTGCCCGAGATGGGCAGCCTGCCTTGCCACGCTCACGAAGAAAGTGACAAGACAGTGCAAGATAGGATTTCAGGGCCCGGCGAGGGCCAACTCGGCGGCAGCCAGCTCACGCGCCGCCGCGTCTTCGGCGAGAATCACCTCGAGGCCATCCACCGCCAGTGGCGGACGCGCCTGCATGACGGCCTGCACCACTGCCGGGATTCGATCGAAGGCCAGGCGACCCTCAAGGAAGGCGGCCACGGCCACCTCGTTGGCGGCATTCATCACCGCAGGCCAGGTGCCGCCCGCCGCGATGGCCTCGCGCGCCAGCCGCAGACACGGGAAGCGCGTCTCGTCGGCGGCACGGAAATCGAGGCGCGCGACCTGAAACAGGTCCAGCGGCTCGACGCCGGCATCGATACGCTCCGGCCATGCCAGTGCATAGGCGATCGGCGTGCGCATGTCCGGATTGCCCATCTGGGCCAGCACCGAGCCATCGCTGTAGGCCGCCATCGAGTGAATCACGCTCTGGGGATGCACGACCACCTGAATGTCGTCCGGCCCGCAGGCGAACAGCCAGCAGGCTTCGATCAGCTCCAGGCCCTTGTTCATCAGGGTGGCGCTATCGACGGAAATCTTGCGCCCCATCGACCAGTTGGGATGCGCGCAGGCCTCGTCCGGCGTCACCGTGGCCAGTCGCTCGGCAGGCCATTCGGCATCATCGCGGAACGGGCCGCCGGAGGCGGTCAGCAACAGCTTCTCGACACCGATCGGCGCCAGGCCATCACGATGCTGGGCCGGCAGGCACTGGAAGATGGCGTTGTGCTCGGAGTCGATCGGCAACAGGGTCGCCCCGTGCTGCTTCACCGCATCCATGAACAGCTGCCCGGCACACACCAGCGCTTCCTTGTTGGCCAGCAGCACGCGCTTGCCGGCCCGCACCGCCGCCAGTGTCGGCAACAGGCCAGCCGCACCGACGATGGCGGCCATCACGCTATCGACTTCAGGCGCCTCGCTGATGTCGACCAGCGCCTGCTCACCATGGCGCACCTCGATGGGCGTGCCCTGATAGCTCTCGACGCCCTTGAGCGCCTCACTGAGCCACGCAGCCGCCTCGCACGAGGCGATCACCGCCACCTGCGGGCGATGCGTCAGGCACAGCTCCAGCAGCGCCTCATGACGCGTGGCAGCGCTGAGCGCATGCACCCGATAACGCTCGGGATGGCGCGCGATCACATCCAGAGTGCTGGACCCGATGGAGCCGGTCGCACCGAGGATGGTGATGCGCTGCAACGCAGGCGCCTCATGAGGAGTCTCGTGGCTCACGCTCACGTTCACATTCGTGCTCACGCACCACCTCCCAGCACCCACGGCAACAGCAGGGCAAACAGCGGCACCGCCGCGGTCAGGCTGTCGATGCGGTCCATCACGCCACCATGACCGGGCAGCAGATGGCTTGAGTCCTTCATCTGACGCTGGCGCTTGAACATGCTCTCGAGCAGGTCACCCAGCACCGAGACGGCCGTCACGCCCAGCGTGACCAGCAGCAGCGGCAGCCAGTCGGCCAGCCCCGCCAGCGCATAGCCGGTCGCCAGCAGGCCGGTGGCCACCAGACCACCATAGACGCCCTCCCAGGACTTGCCCGGGCTGACGCGCGGCGCCAGCTTGCGCTTGCCGAAGCGCTTGCCGGAGAAGTAGGCACCGATATCCGCCGCCCACACCATCAGCAGCACATACAGCAGCCACTCACCGCCACTGGCCTTGAGCTGCACGAAGCCGAACCAGGTCGGCAGCAGTGCCAGCACGCCGACGCCCAACCGCACGCCGGTCGCCTGCCATTCCTGACTGGCGGCCGGATAGCGCATCACCCAACGCAGATTGACCAGCCATGCCAGTGCGGCCAGATACAGCGGCCAACGCGCAAGAGCGCCATCGAACTGCCAGACCAGCAGCATCAGCACGCTGAGCACCAGCGGGAACAGCAGGCGCGCCAGGCCGGCACGCACGCCAGACAGGTTGGACCACTCCCAGGCGGCCAACGCGACGACAGCGCCGGTGAAGGTGGCAAAGGCAGCACCGTCGAGGCCGAACAGCCCCCACAGCGCCAGCGGCGCGAGAATGAGCGCGGTGATGATTCGTTGTCTGAGCACTAGAGCCCCTCGGCGTCGAGTTGTTCGCTGGTCATGCCATAACGACGCTGACGCAGGGCGTAGGCGCTGAGCGCTTCATCGAAGGCCGCCGCATCGAAATCAGGCCACAGCACGGGCGAGAAATAGAACTCGGCATAGGCCAGCTGCCAGATCAGGAAGTTGGAGATGCGCTGCTCACCGCTGGTGCGGATACACAGATCCACCTCCGGCAGTTCGCTCAGGCACACTTCCGCCCCGAGACGTGACTCGTCGATGTCCGCGGCCTTGAGCTCGCCGCGCTCGACCTGCTCCGCCAGACGGCGAGCGGCCTCGGCGATATCCCAACGGCCGCCATAGTTGGCGCAGATCACCACGTGCATGCCGCGATTGCCGCGCGTCATGTCTTCGGCGCTCTGGATATGCTTTTGAATCGAATTGGAAAAACGACTGCGCTCGCCGATGACCGAGAGTCGGATATCGTGGCGATGAAGCTTCTTGACCTCGCGCTTGAGCGCCAGCAGAAACAGCTCCATCAGCGCACTGACTTCATTGGCCGGGCGCTTCCAGTTCTCACTGGAGAAGGCAAACAGGGTCAGCACTTCCACGCCCTGCTCGGCAGCGCGACGGATGGTACTGCGGACGGTTTCGGCACCGGCGCGATGGCCGCGTATGCCAGCCCAGCCGCGGGACTTCGCCCAGCGGTTGTTGCCGTCCATGATGATCGCCACATGGCGTGGCGTGGAGGGGGAATTCGGTGACGTCATGGGGTCTCGCTACGAGCACCGGATGCCGCCGGCAAACGCCGGCGGCAGACCCGATCAGACCTGCATCAGGTCGGTTTCCTTGTGCTCCAGAGCACTGTCGACTTCCGCCACATACTTGTCGGTCAGCTTCTGGATCTCGTCTTCTCCGCGACGTGCATCGTCTTCGGAGATGTCCTTGTCCTTGAGCAGGCTCTTGATGTCGCCATTGGCGTCACGACGCACATTGCGGAGCGCCACGCGGGCGTTTTCCGCTTCTGCACGCGCCTGCTTGGTGTAACCGCGACGCGTCTCTTCCGTCAGCATCGGCATCGGGACGCGAATCACGTCACCGGCGGTGGACGGGTTGAGACCCAGGTCAGAAGTCATGATGGCCTTCTCGACCTTCGGCACCATGGGCTTTTCCCACGGCACGACAGTCAGGGTGCGCGCATCTTCGGTGGTGATGTTGGCCACCTGATTCAGCGGTACCTGGCTACCATAGTAATCGACCGTCACGGCATCCAGGATGCTGGGATGCGCACGACCCGTACGGATCTTGCCGAAGGCGGCACCGAGGGACTCGATGGTCTTCTTCATGCGTGATTCGGCGTCTTTCTTGATGTCGTTGATCACAGTCTTACCCTCTATCAATCAGCGTGCCTTCCTTGCCACCCACCACCAGGTTGAGCAGCGCGCCTGCCTTGTTCATGTTGAACACCCGCACCGGCATGTCATGGTCACGTACCAGGCAGATGGCGGTCAAATCCATCACGCCAAGCTTCTGGTCCAGCGCATCATCGTAGCTGAGGCTGTCGTACTTCACGGCATCCGGGAACTTGACCGGGTCCTTGTCGTAGACACCATCCACCTTGGTTGCCTTGATGACGGCATCCGCGTCGATCTCGATACCGCGCAGACAGGCAGCGGAATCGGTGGTGAAGAACGGGTTGCCGGTACCGGCGGAGAAGATGACCACATCGCCAGACGTCAGATAACGGATGGCGGTACGGCGATCATAATGTTCTACCACGCCACTCATCGGGATGGCAGACATCACGCGTGAACGGATGTTGGAGCGTTCCAGCGCATCACGCAGCGCCAGACCATTCATCACGGTCGCCAGCATGCCCATATGGTCACCGGTCACACGCTCCATGCCGACTTCCTGCAGGGCTGCGCCACGGAACAGGTTGCCGCCACCGATGACGATGCCGACCTGGACGCCGATGCCCACCAGCTGACCGATTTCCAGCGCCATGCGATCCAGCACCTTGGGGTCGATGCCGAAATCGCCATCGCCCATCAGGGCCTCACCGGAAAGCTTGAGCAGTATGCGCTTGTACTTGGCATTGCGTTCAGCGGAAATGGTGGCCATGCGAATCTCTCCTGATACTGACATACGGGGAACGGGGCGGCCCGAAGGCGGGGGCCAGATACACGATGGCGTGCGACTATGCGCACGCCATCATGAGAAGCGAAAACAGTCAGCCCTTACGCGCGGCTGGCCTGCTCACGGACTTCAGCTGCGAAGTCGACTTCTTCCTTCTCGATACCTTCACCGACTTCCATGCGTACGAAGGATACCACTTCACCACCGGCTGCCTTGACGAACTCGGCGACGGTCTGGTTCGGATCCTTGACGAACGGCTGTTCGGTCAGGCTGTTCTCAGCCAGGTACTTCTTCAGACGACCCTGGGACATCTTCTCGGCGATTTCCGCCGGCTTGCCTGCCATGTCCGGCTGAGCAAGGATGATGGCCTTTTCAGCGTCCATCTGTTCCTGCGGCATGTCGGACGGACGTGCACAGACCGGATTGACGGCTGCGACGTGCATGGAGACGTCCTTGGCTGCTTCACCAGTACCGCCGTTCAGCAGGGTCAGCGCAGCGATGCGGCCGCCGTGGACGTAGCCACCGACGACGCCGCCAGCCGGCGCTTCGACCAGCTCGGCACGACGAACGGAGATGTTCTCACCGATCTTCTGAACCAGCTGACCACGGGTGTCTTCCAGCTCGCCTTCCATCAGGGAAGCGATGTCGGTGTTCTTGGTAGCGAACACACGATCGGCGATCAGCTGGGTGAAGGCCTTGAAATTGTCATCACGAGCGACGAAGTCGGTCTCGGAGTTGATTTCGACCATCACGCCGTAGCTGGCGTCGTCGGCGACCTTGATGACGATGGCGCCTTCAGCGGCCACGCGGCCAGCTTTCTTGGCGGCCTTCAGGCCGGAGTTCTTGCGCAGGTTCTCGATCGCCAGCTCGATGTCGCCACCGGCTTCGGTAAGAGCCTTCTTGCATTCCATCATGCCGAGCGCAGTACGCTCACGCAGTTCCTTGACCATAGATGCGCTGATAGCTGCCATGGGATGAAACCTCTGTCGTGTCGACGTCTTTGAATACGGGAATTCGGTCACGACCGCTGAACGGTCGCAAATGAGGGGGCCGTGGCCCCCTCATTGCCTGACCTGACTGCCACCTGGCTAGGCCATGCCGCACTTAGTGTAGCGCAGCGTTTGTGACAGTCAGATCAAGCCGCCAGGATCACTCTGCTGCGTCTTCTTCAGAAGCAGTTTCGACGAACTCACCGGCCAGCTCTTCTTCCTTGTTCTTGCCACAGGCGCCTGCAATTGCCTGGACATAGATCTGGATGGCGCGGATGGAGTCATCGTTACCCGGGATGACGTAGTCCACGCCGTCCGGGTTGGAGTTGGTATCGACGACGCCGATGACCGGGATGCCCAGCTTGTTGGCTTCGTTGATCGCGATGCGCTCGTGGTCAACGTCGATCACGAACATTGCGTCCGGCAGGCCGCCCATGTCCTTGATACCGCCGATGGAGCGCTCGAGCTTGTCCTGCTCACGAGTGGCCATCAGGACTTCTTTCTTGGTCAGCTTCGCGAAGGTACCGTCTTCATGCATCTGCTCGATTTCACGCAGGCGCTTGATGGACTGACGGATGGTCTTGAAGTTGGTCAGCATGCCGCCCAACCAGCGATGGTTGACGTACGGCTGGCCAGCCTTGCGAGCTTCTTCCTTGATGATCTTGCCGGCAGCGCGCTTGGTGCCCACGAACATGATCTTGTTGCCATTGGCAGCCATCTTCTCGACCACTGACACGGCTTCGTTCAGCGCCGGCAGGGTGTGCTCGAGGTTGATGATGTGGATCTTGTTGCGAGCGCCGAAGATGAACTTGGACATCTTCGGGTTCCAGTACTTGGTCTGGTGACCGAAGTGTGCGCCTGCCTTGAGCAGATCGCGCATGTTGACTTGCGCCATGTGAATATCTCCTGGATATCGGGTTGGGCCTCCACGTCCCCCATGGATCCGACCGCTTGCGCGGCACCCGGGACCATGTGACGGAACGTGTGTGGATTGGGGTTATGTACGTCAGTCCTTCAATCTCGCCTCGGCCAGGCGCCCGGAGGTGGCCGATCGAGGAGAATTTGCAGGAAAGCGCGCGGCTTTATACCATAGCTCGACCACGATATGAAGTCGCCACTGCCCGACGCGGCATGCGATGCGTCGCGCCATTCCCCCGTCACGCGCGGCCTGGCGGCGTTTCATCCCTCTTATCTCCTGCCTCGAGTCCTCATGAACATTCCCATCAAGACAGCTGAAGAAATCGACAAGATGCGCGTCGCCGGCCGTCTGGCGGCTGAAGTGCTGGAGCTGCTCGACGAGCATGTCCGTCCCGGCGTCACCACGGGCGAGCTCAACCGCATCGCGCACCACCACATCACCGAAGTTCAGGGCTGCATTCCGGCGCCGCTCAACTACCACGGCTTCCCGAAATCGATCTGCACCTCGATCAATCACGTGGTCTGTCACGGCATCCCCGATGACAACAAGAAGCTCAAGAAAGGCGACATCCTCAACATCGACATCACCGTGATCAAGGACGGCTATCACGGCGACACCTCGAAGATGTACATCGTCGGCGAGCCGAGCATCCAGGCCGAGCGTCTGTGCCGCGTCACCCAGGAATGCCTCTATAAAGGCATCGAGCTGGTACGCCCGGGCGTACGCCTGTCAGAAATCGGTCGCGCGATCCAGAAGCATGCCGAAGCGGCAGGCTACAGTGTCGTGCGTGACTTCTGCGGCCACGGCATCGGCGCCGGCTTCCATGAAGACCCGCAGGTGCTGCACTATGACGGCTACGAAGCCCGTGCTGACGCCGAGCTTCTGGAAGGCATGTGCCTGACCATCGAGCCGATGGTCAATGTCGGTGGCTACAAGGTGAAGGTCCTCAAGGACGACTGGACAGCCGTCACCAAGGACAAGAGCCTCTCGGCCCAGTGGGAGCACACCCTGCTGGTCACCACCACCGGCGTCGAGGTACTGACACGTCGCACGGAAGAGGACCTCTCCTTCCTCGAGGGTTGATCAAGATGCTCCTGCACCACTATCACTTCGTCGAGCGTGAAGCGCTCTACGATGCCGTCACCTTCGACGGCGAGCTGGCCACGACGAAGACACCCATCCCGCTGTTCAAGCGGGCTCTGGCACAGGTACAGGAGCGCCTCGAGGCTCGCTTCAAGGCGGGTGCCGACATCCGCGACCTCATCCATGGTCGTGCCCGCGCCATCGACCGCCTGCTGGCCATCGCCTGGCAGCGTCAGACCTGGCCGGATGACGGAATCGCCCTGCTCGCCGTGGGCGGCTACGGCCGCGGCGAGCTGCACCCGCATTCCGACATCGACCTGCTGCTGTTGCTGGAGCAGGACGACGACACGCCCTATCGTGAGGCGCTGTCCGACTTCATCACCTTCCTGTGGGACATCGGTCTCGAGATCGGCCAGTCCGTGCGCTCGCTGAGTGACTGCGAGCGTGAGGCACGCGCCGATGTCACCGTGATCACCAACCTGCTGGAATCCCGCGTCATCGCCGGTCCTCAGCGGCTGCGCGAGGCCATGCGCGAACGTCTGGCCACCGACCGTCTGTGGCCGGCCGAAGCCTTCTTCGAGGCCAAGTGGCAGGAGCAGATTGCTCGCCACCACAAGTTCGCCAACACCGAATATCACCTCGAACCCAACATCAAGTCGTCGCCCGGCGGCCTGCGCGACATCCAGATGATCGGCTGGGTCGCCAAGCGTCACTTCGGGGTCGAGCGCTACGACAACCTGGTCGCGCTGGGCTTCATGAATGATGCCGAGCTGCGCATTCTCAGCCAGGGCCAGGCCTTCCTGTGGCAGGTGCGCTTCGCGCTGCACATGCTGGCCGGGCGCGCCGAGGACCGGCTGCTGTTCGACCACCAGCGCACCATCGCCGAACTGTTCGGCTTCCGCGACACGCCCGAGCATCTGGCGGTCGAGCAGTTCATGAAGCGCTACTACCGCCACGTCACCGCCCTGGCGGGCCTCAACGACATGCTGCTGCAGCACTTCGACGAGGCCATCCTGCGCCATGATGAGCCGGTCAACATCGTGCCGCTCAATCCGCGCTTCGAGATCCGCAGCGGCTACATCAGCCTGCGCGAGGAAGGCGTGTTCCGCCGCCGCCCCGCCGCGCTGCTGGAGCTGTTCCTGCTGATGGCGCAGCACCCGGAGATCGAGGGCGTGCGCGCCGATACCATCCGCGCGCTGCGTGATCATCGCCACCAGATCGACGACGCCTTCCGCGACGACGTACGCCACCAGAGTCTGTTCATGGAGCTGATGCGCTGCGGCGGCAACGTGCCCCGCGTGCTCAAGCGCATGGCGCGCTACGGCATCCTCGGCAAGTACCTGCCGGCCTTCGGGCGTGCCGTGGGACTGATGCAGCACGACCTCTTCCACGTCTACACCGTCGATGCGCATACCCTGCGCCTGCTCAAGGTCGCCCAGGAATTCCGCGCCCCCGATGCCGAGGAGGAATTCCCGGTCGCCGCGACCCTGATCCGCGAGCTGCCCAAGCTGGAGCTGCTGTGGATCGCCGGGCTCTATCACGACATCGGCAAGGGCCGTGGCGGCGACCACTCCGAGATCGGTGCCGAGGAAGTCGAGGACTTCGCGCGCCGTCATGACCTCAGCCCGCGCGACACCCGCACCCTGAGCTGGCTGGTGCGCCATCACCTGCTGATGTCGATGACCGCCCAGAAGCAGGACATCGCCGACCCCGAGATCATCACCCGCTTCGCCGAGATCGTCGGCGACGAGACGCACCTCGATTATCTCTACGTGCTGACGGTGGCCGACATCAACGCCACCAATCCGTCGCTGTGGAACGGCTGGCGTGCGGCATTGCTGCGCCAGCTGCACATGGAGACGCGCCGGGCGCTGCGCCGTGGCCTCGAGCATCCGCCGGAGCGCCACGAGTGGATCACCGAGACCCGTGAGGAAGCGCTGTCCCTGCTGGCCGGCATGGGCACCACCCGCACTGACGCCGAAGCGCTGTGGGCCAGCCTCGGCGACGACTACTTCGTGCGCTACGCGCCCAGCGAGGTGGCCTGGCACACCCAGGGCATCCTCGCGCGCCAGGCGGCCCCTCAGCTCGACGAGCATGGCGAGCCGCTGCCGCTGGTACTGACCAGCGCGCCCACCGAGGAGATGACCGAAGGCGGCACCAAGGTCTTCATCCATACTCGCTCGGTGGACAACCTGTTCGCGGCCACCGCCGCGGCGCTGGAGCAGCTGGGGCTCTCGATCCACGATGCGCGCATCGCCACCTCGAGCCACAACTGGACGCTCAACACCTTCATCCTGCTCGACGATGACGGCGAGCCGATCCGCGACGCCGCACGCCTGGCCGATATCCGTACCCATCTGGTCGAAGAGCTGGATGACCCGGATGACTACTCGGTGATCGTCAATCGCCACACGCCGCGCCAGCTCAAGCATTTCCGCATCGCGCCGCGCATCACGCTGAGTCAGGACTACACCAACGGCCGCAGCGTGCTGGAAGTGATCGCCTCGGACCGCCCGGGCCTGCTGGCGCGCATCGGCCGCGTGTTCATGGAGCACGAGATCGCCATCGATGCCGCCAAGATCGCCACCCTCGGCGAGCGCGTCGAGGATATCTTCTTCATCACCGACCGCGCCGGCGAACCCATCACCGACCCCGAGCGCCAGACACGCCTGCGTGACGCCCTCACCGAAGTCCTCGAGGTCGGTGAGCGCGGCTGAGACGCGTGACGGCGCGTGACGGCACGTGACGAGAGTACAGAGGGAAAGCGCCGGCCGGCACCCCGCGATTGAGGGGACCGGCCGGCTTCCCTATAATCGCGAGTCGACCTGCATGGCAGTCCGGTGACTCGCGGACGCCTTCCTCCCTGCTCGGCCGGCAGCCTGGCTGCCACGGCCATCACCCATGGAACGTGCATGAACCCGGATCTCGACCAGCTCAAGCCCTACCCGTTTGAAACCCTGGCCAAGCTGCGCGAGGGCGTCGTGCCCAACCCCGCCCTGGACCCGATTGCACTGACCATCGGCGAGCCGCGTCATGCGCCGCCCGAGTTCGTGCTCGACACCCTGCGCGAGCACATCATGGGCGTGGCCAAGTACCCCGCCACCGGCGGCCTGGGGGAATTGCGCCAGGCGATCGCCGACTGGCTCGAGAAGCGCTTCTCGCTCAACGCCACGCCGGATATCGACCAGCAGGTCCTGCCGGTCACCGGCACCCGCGAGGCACTGTTCGCCTTCATCCAGGCCTCGCTGGACAGCACGCGTCCGGCGCGCGTACTGGTGCCGAACCCCTTCTATCAGATCTATGAAGGCGCGACGCTGCTGGCCGGCGGCGAGGTCACCTACCTGCCCTGCCCCGCCGAGAATGGCTTCCGCCCCGACTACGCCGCGGTGCCGGCCGAGGTGTGGCGTGATACCCAGATCGTCTTCGTCTGCTCGCCGGGCAATCCCACCGGCGCCGTGACACCGCTGGAGGACTTCCAGCAGCTGATTCGCCTCGCCGACGAGCACGACTTCCTGATCGCCTCCGATGAGTGCTACTCGGAGCTCTATCTCGACGAGTCCATGCCGCCGCCGGGCCTGCTGCAGGCCTGTGCCGCCATGGGCCGAGATGACTACGCGCGCTGTGTGGTCTTCCACTCGCTGTCCAAGCGCTCCAACCTGCCGGGCCTGCGCTCCGGCTTCGTGGCCGGCGATGGCGAGGTGATCCGTCGCTTCCGTCACTACCGCACCTATCACGGCTGCGCGATGCCGTTGCATCACCAGTACGCCTCCATCGCCGCCTGGAATGATGAAGCCCACGTGCTGGCCAATCGCGATGCCTACCGCGAGAAGTTTGCCGCCGTGACCGAAATCCTCGCGCCGGTGATGGACTTCCCGACTCCGGAAGCCAGCTTCTACCTGTATCCCGCCGTGCCGGGCGGTGACGACGCCGCCTTCACCCGCGAACTGCTGCGCGAAGAGGCGGTCGGCGTGCTGCCGGCAAGCTACATGGCGCGCGAGGTGGACGGCGTGAATCCGGGCGCCGGACGCATTCGTCTGGCGCTGGTGGCCGAACTGGAACAGACCGTCGAAGCCGCCCAGCGCCTGCGTCGCTTCGTCGAACGCCTGCGCTGAGCGCCAGGCCTGCACGGGCTGACAGCAGCCCAACACTGGATGACAGCCCCGCCCGGCGGGGTGGATTGGCTCAAGGAGACCGCCATGCACGTGCTCTACGGCATCAAGACCTGTGATACCTGCCGCAAGGCGCGCCGCGCCCTCGACGACCGGGGCGTGCCCTATCGCTGGCATGACCTGCGCGAGGATGGCCTCTCCGCCAGCCTGCTGGAATCCTGGCTGGAGCAGACCGCCTGGAGCAGCCTGCTCAACAAGCGCAGCACCAGCTGGCGCAACCTGAGCGATGAACAACGTGACAGCCTCGATGCCAACTCGGCACGCGCATTGATGCTGGAGCACCCGACCCTGATCAAGCGTCCCATTCTCGAGCGTCATCCCGCCGACAATGAGATGGATCTGGTGATCGGCTATGACAAGGCGGTCTACGAACCGCAGGATTGAGTTACTCCTTACACCACTGGACACCCCGGAGATTGACACGATGTTGAGCCTTGCCCTCGGAATCGGCACCCAGAACACCACCGGCGACTGGCTGGAAGTCTACTATCCTGCCCCGCTGTTCAAGCCGACCGCTGCCGTTGCTGACGCCGCTCGCAAGGCACTGGACGCACCGGCTGGCACCACCGCCACCAGCTTCCTGCCGGAACACTGCGCCGCCCTGGCCAGCGCCCTGCGCGACGCCGGTGACAGCGCCCAGGCCGAACTGGCCGAGAGCCTGGCCGCCAGCCAGCGCCCGCTGGTCGCCATGTTCATCGAGGAAGACGCCGCCCCGCAGAGCGTGCCGGAGGTCTACCTCAAGCTGCATCTGCTGTCTCACCGCATGGTGCGTCCGCACGGCATCGATCTGACCGGCATGTTCGGTCTGCTCAAGAATGTCGCCTGGACCAGTGAAGGCGCCATCGACATCGAAGAGCTGCCGGCGCGTCGCCTCAAGGCCCGTCTGGAAGGTCGCACCCTGTCCGTGGACTGCGTCGACAAGTTCCCGAAGATGACCGACTACGTGGTGCCGACCGGCATTCGTATCGCCGATACCGCGCGTGTGCGCCTGGGCGCCTACCTGGGCGAAGGCACCACCGTGATGCACGAAGGCTTCTGCAACTTCAATGCCGGCACCGAAGGCCCGGGCATGATCGAAGGCCGCATCTCCGCGGGCGTCTTCGTCGGCAAGGGTTCTGATCTGGGCGGCGGTTGCTCCACCATGGGCACCCTGTCCGGTGGCGGCAACATCGTCATCAAGGTCGGTGAAGGCTGCCTGATCGGCGCCAATGCCGGTATCGGCATCCCGCTGGGCGATCGCTGCACCGTGGAAGCTGGCCTCTACATCACCGCCGGCACCAAGGTCATGGTCTTCGACAACGAAGGCCAGGAAGTCGAGACGGTCGCGGCCCGTGAGCTGGCGAGCCAGGACGACCTGCTGCTGCGTCGCAACTCCGTCACCGGCCGTGTCGAGTGCCGCACCAACAAGAGCGCCATCGCGCTCAACGATGCCCTGCACGCCCACAACTGAGGCGCGTGACGATGGCCTGTCAGGGGCTGCACCTCTGGCAGGCCGTCGTGGCATTTCCCGGCTCGGGCAGCAGTGTCCGAGCCGGCGTGAAGACACTTCGTCTCTCCCCCCGAATTTCGCGCTGTCGCTCCTCGCGATGACGCCTGCAGCGATGGCCCATGATGACTGATTCAAACGCACCGCTTCCGCCACGCCCCGCCGATCTGTCTCCGACGCTGGAGCTGGCCTTCGATCTCATCTCACGCCCCTCGGTCACGCCGGACGACCTGGACTGCCAGACCCTGATGATCGAACGCCTCGAGGCGCTGGGCTTCACCATCACGCGACTGCCCTTCGGCGATGTCGACAACTTCTGGGCGGTGCGCGGCCATCATGGTCCGGTGCTGGCCTTCGCCGGCCACACCGATGTCGTGCCGACGGGCCCGGAAGCCAACTGGCAGTATCCGCCGTTCTCGCCGTGCATCGATGATGCCGGCTTCCTGTGTGGCCGCGGCGCCGCCGACATGAAGGGTTCGCTGGCCGCGATGCTGACCGCCACCGAGCGCTTCGTGACCGCCAACCCGGACCACGAAGGCCGCATCGCCTTCTTGATCACCTCCGACGAGGAAGGCCCGGCGGTTCACGGCACCCGTGCGGTGGTCGAGTATCTGCGCGAGCATCACGAGCGCCTCGACTACTGCATCGTCGGCGAGCCGTCCTCCACCGATTACGCCGGTGACGTGATCAAGAATGGCCGTCGCGGCTCGCTGGGTGCGGTCATGCACGTCAAGGGCGTCCAGGGCCATGTGGCCTACCCGCATCTGGCGCGCAACCCGATCCACGAAGCCGCCCCGGCGCTGGCCGCCCTGGCCGCCGAGCATTGGGACAACGGCAACGACTTCTTCCCGGCGACCAGCTTCCAGATCTCCAACATCCGTGGCGGTACCGGCGCGACCAACGTCATCCCCGGCGAGCTGGAAGTGGTCTTCAACTTCCGCTACTCCACCGAGCTGACCGCCGATGACCTCAAGCGTCGCACCTATGAGATCCTCGAGAAGCACGGTCTGGATGTCGAGATCGAGTGGAACCTGAGCGGCGAGCCCTTCCTGACGCCGGAAGGCGCGCTGGTCGATGCCGCCGTGCACGGCGTGGAACGCGCGCTGGGACGCAAGCCGGTGCTGTCCACCTCAGGCGGCACCTCCGATGGTCGCTTCATCGCCACGCTCGGCACTCAGGTCGTCGAGCTGGGGCCGGTCAACGCGACCATCCACAAGATCGATGAACGCGTCATGGCCAGCGATCTGGACCGACTCTCCAGCGCCTACGAGCACATCCTGGAATACCTGTTTGTCCCCGCGACCCAAGAGACCACGGCATGAGCGACACCCCGCACAATGACGCCGATGAGCAATATCCGGACATCGAGATCTATCTCAAGCCCTTGAGCCTGGAGGCGCTGGGCGCCTGGCTGGGCGAGCAGTTCGGTCAGGTCGTCGTCTTCCAGCCGGCCGGCAAGCTGCAGCACCGTACGCGCCTCACGCGTGATGGCGCCGAGATCGCGGTGCTGGTGGTCGAGAAGGTCGCCGATGGCTTCGCCAGCCTGTGGTTCGACAGCGCCAGTACCCCCTGGGCGCGCGATGTCGACTGCGCACGCGCCGCCGCCAGGGCCCTGCAGGTCGAGACGCGCTGCTCGCTGGGCAGCTGGCAGCCCGGTGATGAGCCGGACCGCTTCTTCCGCGTCATGGCCGACGGCAGCGAAGAGGCCTTCACCTGGCCGGACAAGGGCTGAGTGACCCGCCTCTTCTGGTGAGACAGACCATGAAACGACAACGCCCCGCAGGCTAGCCTGCGGGGCGTTGTCGTCTTTCGCTGAGCGAGTCAGCGATCAGGTGATGACCGTCACGTCATCCGCCTGCAGGCCACGCTCATTGCTGATGACGTGGTAACGCACTTTCTGACCTTCGGCCAAGGTACGGTGGCCCTTGCCACGAATGGCACGGAAGTGAACGAAGACATCTTCACCACTTTCACGGGTCACGAAACCGTAGCCCTTGTTGACGTTGAACCACTTGACCTCGCCGATCTCACGATCGTCGTCCTCGACTTCAGCCAGTACTGCAGAGCGCGGAGACAGCACCGGAATGGCAAGCGTCGCGATCAACAGCAGGATGAACACGGCCGCGACGGCAGCCGCGTACGCCAGCTCGAAGCCCTCGACGCTAAGCGCCTGGCTCAGGGTGTCGGCCAGCTGGCCGCCGGTCAGGGTGATGAAGACAGCAATCAGCAACGGTGCCGGCAGTGCCAGCAGCAGGCTGATGATGAAACAACGGAAGAACGTCTTGGAACTCATCAAGATAAACTCTCTAGGTAATGGGTGGAGGTGTAACGCGAGGACAGAAATGAGTGCTTCGGATGATCCCTATCAGAATGTTCTGCCCTTGATCGCAATGGACAGCACCTGACCGCACGACAGGGTTACAGCAGCTATCGTCAGTCGGGAAACTGCCTGAATGCAGCGCCTCACGGCGGTGCCCGTCACCGTCACTGATACACGCGAAGATGCCTGTGCATCGCTCTGGCGACGTCGTGGCTCGTGATGCAGGTAACTCCACATCAGTCGATGGAACCGGCCCTGTCAATGACGCGCGAAGCGCAGGCAATCGAAGGCCGTCAATGGGTGCGATATACGAAAAATAAGTCAATCGCACTGTCAACAGTCTATCACGCCTCTTCCTGATGCGTCTGAGGCAACTCAGTGACAATCCTTCAACACTTTGCGGTAATTCGACAACGATCCAGGCAACGACCGCAGCGATGATTCGGCGTGCCATCGCTCAGAAATCGTGGCAGGAGTCGTGGCAGGAGTCGTCATCCATCGCCGGCCACCTCACCCTCTTCCCCCACTGCCCACGCGGACCATTCCCTCACCCTCTGGAGCCCAGATGCATGACAACCTCGACTGATCCCAGCCTGGAAGCCCGACTGGAAGCACTGGAATCGCGCCTCGCGCATCAGGATGACTGGCTCGAGACCCTCGATCGCACCATCATCACCCAGCAGCGTCAGATAGAGACCCTCGAGCGCCTCACCGCGCTGATGGCCAGCCAGCTACGCACCCTGCGCGAGCAGCAAGGCGATGCAGACTCGACAGCACCTTTCAGTGCGCAGCCATACGACGAGCTGCCGCCCCATTACTGAGCTGTCAGCAGCACTCAGCTCTCCCGGCGCAGACCTGGCAGGGCCCTGAACGCAAACCGGCCCCGCAGCGAGGCTGCGGGGCCGGTCGGGCAGCGCTGAATCAGACTTTCTCGAATCAGACAGTGTTGCTACAGACAGGGCGATCTCAGGCGATGAGGCCGTCCAGATAACGCTCGGCATCCAGCGCCGCCATGCAGCCGGTACCGGCGGAGGTGATCGCCTGACGGTAGACGTGGTCCATTACATCGCCACAGGCATAGACGCCGGGGATACTGGTCTGGGTGGCATTGCCTTCCAGGCCCGACTGTACCTTGAGATAGCCGCCCTGCATGTCGAGCTGGCCTTCGAACAGGCTGGTATTCGGGCGGTGGCCGATGGCGATGAACACGCCCATCGAGCTCAATTCCTTGGTGGCGCCGCTCTCGACATGACGCAGACGCACGCCGGTGACACCGGAGTTGTCGCCCAGCACTTCGTCGAGGGTGTGGTGCCATTCGACCGCCATGTTGCCGTTCTCGACCTTGTCGAACAGCTTGTCCTGCAGGATCTTCTCGGCGCGCAGGCTATCGCGGCGATGCACCAGCGTGACCTTGGAGGCGATGTTGGACAGGTACAGCGCTTCCTCGACAGCGGTGTTGCCACCACCGACCACCACGACTTCCTGATTGCGATAGAAGAAGCCATCGCAGGTCGCACAGGCCGAGACGCCCTGGCCCATGAACTGCTGCTCACTCGGCAGGCCCAGATACTGCGCGCTGGCGCCGGTGGCGATGATCAAGGCATCACAGCTGTAGCTGCCGTTGTCACCCTTGAGCAGGAACGGACGCTCGCCGAGGGTCACTTCGTTGATGTGATCGAACAGGACTTCGGTCTCGAAGCGCTCGGCGTGACGACGCATGCGCTCCATCAGCTCCGGCCCCTGCACGCCAGCATCGTCGCCGGGCCAGTTGTCGACGTCGGTGGTAGTGGTCAGCTGACCACCCATCTGCATGCCGGTGATCAGGAGCGGCTTGAGATTGGCACGTGCAGCGTAGACGGCAGCGGTGTAACCCGCCGGGCCGGAACCGAGAATGATCAGACGTTCGTGACGGACATTGCTCATGGATGACCTCAGTGACAGATGAAGGCGGAGGATTTCACCAGCAGCAATGGCGGCTGCTGGCGATCAATGTACTGAACGATACCGACAACGCTGCAGACGGCGCATGCGATCGACATGGTTCAAGACACGGCGTGATGATCCGGGCCCGCTGGCGCCCGTGCAGGCTTCCCGCTGGAAGCACTTGTACTCGCTGTACTCGCTGGCTCGCCGGGCTGGTTGAGGCGAACAAGGACTGCGCAGAGTAGCGCAGACGCCGCCAGCTTTCAGCACCGGACTCAGACCGGCATCGCAGAAGCTTATGCTCAAGCACGAGCCCGCAGGATGGCATTGCCCAGATGCGCGGAAGCCGCCGCCAGGGGCGACGGCTTCCGGTTCGCCTACCTCTCGAGACACTCATTACCGAAGGTTCGAAAGGCAGTCGCGGGATCAGTCAGCGCGAACGCGTAAGCTGATCTCGTCCAGGCGGCGACTTACAGGCTGCTGGAGTGGCCTGCCAGGTACTTGGCAACACCTTCAGCGGTGTCCTTCATACCTTCCTGACCTTCTTCCCAGCCTGCCGGGCAGACTTCGCCGTTGGTCTGGTGGAACTGCAGGGCCTTGACCATGCGGACCATCTCGTCGACGTTACGGCCCAGCGGCAGGTTGTTGACGACCTGGTGCTGAACGACACCGTCTTCGTCGATCAGGAAGGAAGCGCGCAGAGCGACGCCAGCTTCCGGATGCTCGATGCCGTATGCCTGGGTGACTTCGTGCTTGACGTCGGCCACGATCGGGAAGCCGACTTCACCGATGCCGCCAGCGTCCGGAGAGGTCTTGCGCCATGCGTGGTGAGTGAACTGGGAATCGATGGACACACCGATGACTTCGACGCCGAGTTCCTTGAACTTCGCCAGACGGTTGTCGTGGGCGATGATTTCAGACGGGCAAACGAAGGTGAAGTCCAGCGGCCAGAAGAACAGCACGCGCAGCTTGCCGTTGGAATCAGACAGCTTGTAATTGTCGACGATGGTACCGTCGCCCAGCACTGCTGCGGCTTCGAAATCCGGGGCCTGACGTCCGACCAATACGCTCATGGTGATCTCCTGAGGAATAATGATGATAAAGGCAGCGGGCCGCCTTTGTGATGAATCGCCACACAGACTAATCGCCACGTGTAGCAGATGCCAAATGTTTGCTGCAATCACCACCATAGAGATTGCCTATGGCAGCTCGATGACGCCAACAGCGGGTGTCGGGATCATAAGTGACCTTGGCTGCAGAATACAGCATCTGCCGCGCCCTGCTCCTGCAAGCCTGTCACTTTGCGCCACTGATGCCTGCCGGCGCCAGCGTGCCGCGCAGGTGAGATGCCGTCAGAGATGCCGTCACAGTACGTCGTCATCCTGGCCGATATCCAGCCCTTCGAGCTCACCGCTGACCGGGTCGACCTGCTGGCGCACCTGGATCGGCTGACAGCAACGCTCGCAGTCGATGATGTTGGTCAGACTGCCCTCGTCCAGATCCAGGAACACCGTGAAGGGCGTGTCGCAGTAAGGGCAGTTGATTTCCGCCTCATGCAGCGCCTCATTGACCACTCCTTCCTGCTTGTCTTCCAGCAACTCATGGCCCGGCCATTCATCGGACTGCCCCGAGGAATGCTCCGCCAGCCACTGCTCGACCGCCGCATCCAGAACCTCATCATCTTCCGGCAGCTCGCCGGATTCGCTCGGCCTGCGCCCTTGTTCGTTCATGACAGCCTCCGTTGTGCCTGATGGTGAACGCGACGGACGTTGCGAGGGGCACCGTCTGGGGTGCCACCGTCTTGGATGTCACCGTTTCGGATACCCCTGTCCCGGATACTTTAGGGGCCGCATTCACGCCGCGCGAGAGTCGTGGCGGCAAACTCTATGGCAGCGAACGCGACGCAGGGTTCCTTGCTTCACACTATCCTCGATGATGGTGTGCGCTTGAATTCCTGTCACATGATGACCATAGCCTTATGTAGGCAACCATCCGCGACCTGGCAGTCGCTCTCGCGACGCGTCGCATCCGGCCGAGGCACCTGACGCGCCTGTTGAACGACACTTCAGCAGTCTGGCCGGTGAAGACAACGACAAGGAGGAGAATCATGGGTTCCCAGCGCTCTCAGTCACTGGATTCGCTTGACACCCTCTCCGAGCTGGAAGTCGGAGACAAGCGCTATCACTACTACTCGCTCAAGAAGGCGGCCGACACGCTTGGCGACCTGACGCGACTGCCCTTCACGCTCAAGGTGCTGCTGGAGAACCAGCTGCGCTTCGAGGACGGTGAAACCGCGACCAAGGAAGACATCAAGGCGCTGGCCGACTGGCAGAAGACCGCCTCCAGCACCCACGAGATCGGCTATCGTCCGGCGCGCGTGCTGATGCAGGATTTCACCGGCGTGCCCGGTGTGGTTGACCTGGCCTCCATGCGTGACGCCGTCAAGAAGCTCGGCGCCGACCCCGAGAAGGTCAATCCGCTGACTCCGGTGGACCTGGTCATCGACCACTCGGTGATGGTGGACCACTACGGCGATCCGAGCGCCTTCAAGGACAACGTGCGCATCGAGATGGAGCGTAACCGCGAACGTTACGAGTTCCTGCGCTGGGGCCAGCAGGCCTTCGACAACTTCTCCGTCGTCCCGCCGGGCACCGGTATCTGCCACCAGGTGAACCTAGAATATCTCGGCCGCGCCGTCTTCACCCGCGAGGAAGATGGCAAGACCTTCGCCTACCCGGACACCCTGGTCGGCACCGATTCCCACACCACCATGATCAACGGCCTCGGCGTGCTGGGCTGGGGTGTCGGCGGTATCGAGGCGGAAGCCGCGATGCTCGGCCAGCCGGTCTCGATGCTGATTCCGGAAGTGGTCGGCTTCAAGCTGACCGGCAAGCTCAACGAAGGCATCACCGCGACTGACCTGGTGCTGACCGTCACCCAGATGCTGAGAAGCCGTGGCGTGGTCGGCAAGTTCGTCGAGTTCTACGGTGACGGCCTGGATGACCTGCCGCTGGCCGACCGCGCGACCATCGCCAACATGGCGCCGGAGTATGGTGCTACCTGTGGCTTCTTCCCGCTGGATGACGAGACGCTCAACTACATGCGTCTGTCCGGTCGCTCCGATGAGCAGGTCGCGCTGGTCGAGGCCTATGCCAAGGAGCAGGGCCTGTGGCGCGAGCCGGGCCACGAGCCGGTCTTCTCCGATACGCTCGAGCTGGACATGACCGAGGTCGTCGCCTCCCTCGCCGGCCCCAAACGCCCGCAGGACCGCGTCGCCCTCACCGACATCAAGCAGACCTTCGAGAAGATCCTCGGCGATCAGCTGGGTGAAGTGCCGGACATCGAGGACGGCAAGTGGCTGTCCGAAGGTGGCCAGACCGCCGTCGATGTCGAGCAGAGCTACGACAAGCAGAGCGAGGTGAAGAACGGCGATTACAGCGAGCTGAATGGCGAGACCTTCCGCCTCGATCACGGTGATGTCGTCATCGCCGCCATCACCTCCTGTACCAACACCTCCAACCCCAGCGTGATGCTGGCGGCTGGCCTGGTGGCGCGCAAGGCACGCGAGAAAGGCCTGAGCAGCAAGCCATGGGTCAAGACCTCACTGGCGCCGGGCTCCAAGGTCGTCACCGACTACCTGGCGACTGCCGGCGTGCAGGATGACCTCAACGAGCTGGGCTTCAACCTGGTCGGCTATGGCTGCACCACCTGTATCGGCAACTCCGGCCCGCTGCCGGAACCGGTCGAGGACGCCATCAACACACGTGACCTGACGGTCGCCTCGGTACTGTCGGGCAACCGCAACTTCGAGGGTCGCGTGCATCCCAACGTGCGTACCAACTGGCTGGCGTCGCCGCCCCTGGTGGTCGCCTATGCCCTCGCCGGCACCGTGCGGGTCGATCTTTCCAAGGAGCCGCTGGGCAAGGACACTGACGGCAATGACGTCTTCCTCAAGGACATCTGGCCGAGTCAGGCCGAGATCGCCGAGGCCGTCGAGCAGGTGCGTACCGAGATGTATCGCAAGGAGTACGCCGAGGTCTTCGACGGCGACGAGACCTGGCAGGCCATCGACGTGCCACAAGCCGAAGTGTATGAGTGGAAGGACTCTACCTACATCCAGCATCCGCCGTTCTTCGAAGGCATGCAGCGTGAGCCGGAAGCCGTTCAGGATGTCGAGAATGCCCGCGTGCTGGCGATGCTCGGCGACTCGGTGACCACCGACCACATCTCTCCGGCCGGTGCCATCAAGCCGGACAGCCCGGCGGGTCGCTACCTCAAGGAGAACGGGGTCGAGGTCAAGGACTTCAACTCCTACGGCTCGCGTCGCGGCAACCACGAAGTGATGATGCGCGGCACCTTCGCCAACGTGCGTATCCGCAACGAGATGCTCGATGGCGTCGAGGGCGGCGAGACCCGCCACGTGCCGTCCGGCGAGCAGATGGCCATCTACGATGCCGCCATGAAGTATGCCGAGGAAGGCACGCCGCTGGTGGTCGTCGCCGGCAAGGAGTACGGCACTGGCTCCTCGCGTGACTGGGCCGCCAAGGGCACCCTGCTGCTGGGCGTGCGCGCGGTGATCGCCGAGTCCTACGAGCGTATCCACCGCTCCAACCTGATCGGCATGGGTGTGGTGCCACTGCAGTTCCCGCAAGGCGAGAGCCGCCAGTCACTGGGGCTGACCGGTGATGAGGAAATCAGCATCAGCGGCCTGAATGACCTGACGGCCGGTGGCAAGGTCCAGGTCACCTTCAAGAGCGACAAGGGTGAGCAGAAGATCGAGGCGCTGTGCCGCATCGATACCGACAACGAGCTGGAGTACTACCGTCACGGCGGCATCCTCCACTACGTGCTGCGCGGCATGCTGTAACCCACCAGCCGCTCACCGCAGCGCTGACTGCAACACAAAAGCCCCCGCAGGCATGGCCTGCGGGGGCTTCTTCATTTACGCACTCTGTTTCATGCAACCTGTTTCATGCAATCTGCTTCATGCGCTCACTGACGGCGCAGGCGCGATCAGAACGCCTTGCGACGGTAGGCGCGGTAACGCGGCTGCCAGAAGTTCTTCTCGATGTTGGCCTGGATGATCTCGTCGCTGGAGGTCAGCGCCACGCCATCGGTCTGGGCCTGACGCGCCACGTCGAAGGCGATCTGACGGCTGATGTCCTGGATGTCGCCCAGTGACGGCAGCAGCGCACCCTCGCCCTTCAGGACGATGGGGGCGTTATTGGCCAGCGCATTGGCGGCGGCCATCAGCATGTTGTCGGTGATGCGCGAGGCGTTGGATGCCAGCACACCCAGACCGATACCCGGGAAGATGTAGGCGTTATTGCACTGGGCGATCGCGTGGGTGTGGCCGTTGTGCTCGACCGGTGCGAACGGGCTGCCGGTGGCGACCAGCGCCTTGCCGTCGGTCCACTCGATGACTTCCGCCGGTGTCGCCTCGACGCGTGAGGTCGGGTTGGACAGCGGCATCACCAGCGGGCTCTCGCAGCCGGCCTGCACGGCACGGATCACGTCTTCGCTGAACAGGCCACGCTGGCCGGACACACCGATCAGCACGCTCGGCTTGGCGGCCTTGACCACATCCAGCAGGCCGCGGTCACCGAAGTCAGCCACGCTGTCGATATCGTGGGCCAGACGGCTCTGGAAGTCGTAGAGGCCTTCCATGTCGCTGGTCAGCAGACCGAAGCGATCGACCATGAAGACGCGCTTGCGGGCCTCGGCCTCTTCTATGCCTTCCTTGACCATCGCCACCACGATCATCTCGGCAATACCGCAGCCAGCGCTACCGGCACCCAGGAAGGTGACGCGCTGGTCGGAGAGCTTCTCGCCCTTGGCCTTGCAGGCCGCCATCAGGGTCGCGACCACCACGGAGGCGGTGCCCTGGATGTCGTCGTTGAAGCAGCAGACTTCATCGCGGTAACGCTCGAGCAGCGGCATGGCGTTGGCCTGCGCGAAGTCCTCGAACTGGATCATGGCCTTCGGCCAGCGACGCTTCACGGCAGTGATGAACTCGGCCACGAAGGCGTTGTAGTCATCACCGGTGACGCGCTCGTGACGCCAGCCCATGTAGCGCGGGTCGTCGAGCAGTTTCTGGTTGTTGGTGCCCAGATCCAGCGAGATCGGCAGGGTGTAGGCCGGGCTGATGCCGCCACAGGCGGTGTACAGCGACAGCTTGCCGATGGGGATGCCCATGCCGCCGATGCCCTGATCGCCCAGCCCGAGGATACGCTCGCCATCGGTGACGACGATGACCTTGACGTTGTCCTTGGTCGCGGAGCGCAGGATGTCATCCATATGCTCGCGGTCCGGGTAGGAAATGAACAGGCCGCGGTGGTTGCGGTAGATGTTGGAGAACTCCTCGCACGCTTGACCGACGGTCGGGGTGTAGATGATCGGCATCATCTCCTCGAGGTGCTCCTCGATCACGCGGAAGAACAGGGTCTCGTTGTCGTCCTGCACCGAACGCAACAGGATGTGCTTGTCGAGGTCGGTGGCGCACTGCTGATACTGGCTGTAGACGCGCGCGACCTGCTCTTCGATGCTCTCGACATTCTGCGGCAGCAAGCCCATCAGATTGAAGCTGACACGCTCCTCGAGGCTGAAGGCGCTGCCCTTGTTGAGCAGCGGCATCTCGAGCAGGCTCGGGCCGGCGTAAGGAACGTACAGGGCGCGCTTGGAAGTATCCGTCATGGCGAGACTCTTGAATCAGTGGGGACGACCTCACGCTCGGCAAGCTTCTCGGCATGCCGGCAGACAAGCGCAGCATGCCCGCTGAAGCACCGCAGAAGACCTGCTGGCAACCGGGCGTCCGAGGGACCTTTCGACGTGCAGTTTCCACGTGCGAACAAGGCATGATGATAGCACGCGCGGTGCTATCTCCGGCAGCCTGTGCAAGGTCGGCGTGCGTTGCGCAGACAAGGGTACTGCATGACGAGAAACGCCCCGCTCATCCCCCTGACGGGGAAGGAGCGAGGCGTTCGCGGTCACGTACGGGGAATGGCTCAGGCCAGATCGGCACGCGATGCCGGCTTGCGCGGCGCAAGGGCGAAGAAGGGACGCAGCTTCACGCCCAGCATGTTGCCGGCGAAGGCCATCACCAGCCACAGCCAGCCATGCAGGCTGCCGGAGGAGATGCCGCCGAAGTAGGCGCCGATGTTGCAGCCGAAGGCCAGGCGCGCGCCGTAGCCCAGCAGCAGACCACCCAGCACGGCAGCCACCAGCGAGCGCAGCGGAATGTTCCACTTCGGCGCGAACTTGCCGGCCAGCAGCGCTGCCGCCAGCGCCCCGACCACGATGCCGATGTTCATCACCGTGGTGATGTCCGTGTAGAGCGGCGCCGCCAGCGCCTTGGCGTTGCCTGCCGCCTGCCAGTAACCCCAGTCACTGACATCGAAGCCCAGCGTGGTGTAGACCTTGGTGCCCCACAGCGCGAAGGCCGAGGTGATGCCCCACGGACGCCCGGCCAGCGCCAGGGTGGCGAAGTTGAGCAGCGCCAGCGCCACGGCACCCGCCAGCAGCGGCCAGGGGCCGCGCAGGAAACGTGACAGGCCGCGCGGCTGGCTGTCGGTCACGGCGGCCTTCTCGAGCTCACCGTGACGACGCTTCTCCAGCGTGCGCGTCACCAGCACGATGATGGCGAACAGCGCCAGGCTGACGATGATGCCGCCCAGCGCACCGAAGCTGTCCACCAGCGAGACGGCGGGCAGCGACGGCAGGCTCTGCCACCAGCTGAAGTGCGCGGTGCCGATCACCGAGCCGACGCAGAAGAAGATCAGGGTGACCACCATGCGCGCATTGCCGCCACCGACGGTGAACAGCGTGCCCGAGGCGCAGCCGCCGCCCAGCTGCATGCCAAGGCCGAACAGGAAGGCGCCGACCACGACGGAGGTGCCCAGCGGCGAGACGAAGCCGGAGACGTCCTGGCCCCACAGGCTGCCTGCCGCCAGTACCGGGAAGAACAGCACCACGGCAATCGCCAGCATCAGCATCTGCGCGCGCAGGCCGCGGCCACGACGCTCGGTGATGAACACTCGCCAGGCGGAGGTGAAGCCGAAGGCCGCGTGATAGAGCACCACGCCCAGCGCGCCGCCGATCAGCAGCAGCAGACCCTGGCGCCAGCCGGCGACCAGGCTCAGCAGCACTGAGGCAATGACCAGCAGCCCACCCGCCCAGACGGCGCGAGGGTTGATAGTGGTAGATGGCTGGGCAGGCTCACTGGCCTTGCCCGGCATCGCGTGTTGACTCATGTCGTACCCCCTTGTGTATTCAGCATGCTTCAAGCTTTTATGCGGCAAGCCTAACGCGTCGCTTTATAGCTGTGAATGAATTTCCAGCACGCTTTTCATTCCCTGCAGATATATGCCTGACATCACGCCCCGGGTGCCATCAGCCCGCCAGCCCCGATGACGTCACCCTCTGAAACGACGGTGCCAGTAACAGAAACCCCCGCCATCCGGGAAGATGACGGGGGCCGATCGAGCAGCGTGGACGGACGACCTAGAGGAAGTTGCCCAGGCCGACGGCGCGACGCAGGCGCTCCATCATCGGTGCGGCCTCTTCGCGGGCCCGCTCGGCGCCACGCTTGAGGATCGCCTCGACATGCGCCGGGTCTTCCATCAGCTCGACGTAACGCTCGCGCGGCGCCTTGAGGTGGTCATTCAGGTATTCGAACAACTGGTTCTTGGCGTCGCCCCAGCCGATGCCGGCCGCGTACTGCTCACGCATGGCGGCGACTTCCGCCTCGGTGGCGAAGGCCGAATAGATCTGGAACAGCGAACAGGTATCCGGGTCCTTCGGCTCGCCCGGCTCCAGCGAGTTGGTCTTGATCTTGCGCACGCTCTTGAGCAGCTGCTTCTCGGTGCCGAACAGCGGGATGGTGTTGTTGTAGCTCTTGGACATCTTGCGGCCGTCGAGGCCCAGCAGCAGCTGGGATTTCTCGTCGGTCACCGCCTCGGGCATGGTGAAGTAGTTGCCCTTGAAGAGGTGGTTGAAGCGCCCGGCCATGTCGCGCGCCATCTCGATATGCTGGATCTGGTCACGCCCCACCGGCACCTTGTGCGCATTGAACATCAGGATGTCCGCCGCCATCAGCACCGGATAGCTGAACAGCCCCATGCTGATGCCGCGATCGAGATCCTCGATGCCGCTCTCTTCGTTCTCGGCCACGGCGCCCTTGTAGGCATGCGCACGGTTCATCAAGCCCTTGGCGCATACGCAGTTGAGCAGCCACATCAGTTCCGGGATTTCCGGCACGTCCGACTGGCGATAGAAGATGGCGTTGTCGGTGTCCAGGCCCAGTGCCAGCCAGGTGGCGGCGATCTCACGACGCGACTCCTGCACGCGCTTCGGGTCCTGACACTTGATCAGGGCGTGGAAGTCGGCGAGGAAGTAGAAGGACTGGACCGTCGGGTCCTGACTGGCTTCGATGGCAGGCTTGATGGCGCCGACATAGTTGCCGAGATGAGGGGTGCCGGTGGTCGTGATGCCGGTAAGAACGCGGGTCTTGGTCATGGATGCACTTCTTGGGCGTCTGGGTCGGGAGGTCGTGCCGCGGGGCCGCACTCGCTCACAATGGATCACGACAGGTCGCGGCAGCGCCCGCTCGAATCCCTCGAACGCAGCCGCCATGACCTGTCGCTATATGTCCCACATCTTACCCTGAGGCGTGCAGCCTTCGTAAGGGCCGGCGCGCCCGGCTCACTCCTTCGCCAGCGCCTCGGCGAGTGCAGTGACGGGCATGTCGAAGGCCTCGCCGACTTCCGGCAGGATCAAATGCCCCGCGTGCACATTGAGGCCCGCGGCAAAGTGGCTGTCCCGGCTCAGCACCTCGCGATAGCCGCCATTGGCGAGGCGCACGATATACGGCAGCGTCGCGCTGGTCAGCGCCTGGGTCGAGGTACGCGCCACCGCGCCGGGCATGTTGGCCACGCAGTAATGCACGATGCCATCCACCACGTAGGTCGGCTCGGCGTGGGTGGTCGCCTGGCTGGTCTCGAAGCAGCCGCCCTGATCGATGGCGACATCCACCAGCACGGCGCCCGGCGTCATCTTGCGCAGATGCTCGCGGCGAATCAGCTTGGGGGCCGCCGCGCCGGGCACCAGCACGGCACCGATGATCAATGCCGATTGCCGCACCGCTTCCTCCAGCGCCTCGGAGGTCGAATAGACGGTACGAATCTGGCCCTGATAGCGATGATCCAGGGTCTCGAGACGCGCCAGTGAGGTATCGAGAATCACCACCTCGGCGCCCAGCCCCAGCGCCATGCGTGCCGCGTTCTCCCCCACCACGCCACCGCCGATCACCGTGACCCGCGCCGGCGGCACGCCGGGCACGCCGGGCAACAGCACGCCCATGCCGCCCTGCGCCTTCTCCAGCGCGTGCGCGCCGGCCTGGATCGCCATGCGCCCGGCGACGCGGCTCATTGGCGCCAGCAGCGGCAGGCCTCCGTCGGCATCCGTGATGGTCTCGTAGGCGATGGCCGTCACGCCGCTCTCCAGCAGGCTCTCGGTCAGCTCACGAGCGGCGGCCAGATGCAGATAGGTGAACAGGGTCTGGCCGCGGGTGAGCCGCGCCACCTCGGCCGGCTGCGGCTCCTTGACCTTGAGAATCAGCTCGGCGTCGCGAAAGATTCGCTCGACGTCCGACTCGAGACGCGCGCCCACGCCCTGATATTCGGCATCGGGGTAGCCACTGCCCTCCCCGGCACCAGACTCGACGATCACCTCATGGCCCTGGGCGATCAGCTCACGCACACCGGCAGGTGTGAGGGCGACGCGATACTCGTGGTTCTTGATTTCTTTCGGCACGGCGATCTGCATGGCGGACTCCTTGCACTGCTGGCGGAATACACTGACGTCATCACGACGCCTGCTACAAGCACAGCAGACTCGTCAGCGTCTCGCCAATCAGATACCAGCAAGATTCACCAAAACACACCAATGATGCAGTGGAATGCGAGGAATCATCGCTGACTGGCAGTTTCCTCACTCACCAGCGCCGCCGAATAGCATTCACGATAGGCGCCGGGCATGCGCCGGGCCCGTCCACTCGAGAGCTCGATGCAGACAAAGCGCGTGCGCGCCTCCAGCAGCGTCTGGCCATCCGAGCAACGGCGCAGCTGGAAGCGACGCGTCAGACTCAGGCGACCATCGCAATCCACCAGCCAGGTCGCCAGCATCAGTGAATCGCCAAGTCGCGCACTGGCCAGATAGTCGATCTCGTGACGGTGGACCGCCATGCCGCGGTCCTGCTCACGGTAGTGCGCCAGGCCAAGCCCCAACGCTTCGGAGTGTGCCCAGCTGATGTCCTCCAGCCAGCGCACATACTCGGCATTGTTGACGTGACCATAACCATCCAGCGCCTTCTTCTTCACGCTGATCGGCAACAGGAACGGGCGTGGCAGTGCCCAGCCGGGGGAATCTTGCGTCAACGGCGGCGCGTCGCTCGCCTTCAGGGTGCCTTTGCTCATGCCACGAACTCCGGGTCCTCATCACGCGGACGCGCCTGTGGTGCGGGCTGCTGCGGCGCGCTTGCCCCACACGCCCAGCACTCGCTGAAACTGCCCTCGAGATGTTCGCCACAGGCACACTGCCAATCCGGCAGGGCCGGCGCGGCCTCGATACTCGCCAGCAGGCGGCGGGCATGCGCAAGGTCACGCTCTGCCACCCACAGCTGGGGCTCACAGTCGAGCACGGGCAACTCACCCGCGGCCGAGCCGAGCAGGCGATTGCGCAGCTCACAGGGGATACCCTCGCTTTCCAGCAGGTTGCGCCAGTGATCGAGCAGCACGAGATTGTGATGAGATGTCAGTCGTCTATACATGCCGTCAGACTATCAGAGTCCATGAGCCATGGACGATTAGCCAAAAGCGAGCTGAAGTCGATAGGCAAGCCACAGACGACTCACATTCCACAGACGACAACGCCGCCCCGAAGGGCGGCGTTGTCGTCGATGCCGGATGGCACAGCCATCAGTCGCGATAGACGCGCACACCGAGGGCCTTGAGGTAGGACGTCTCGGGGATGGACGGGTGCACCGGGTGGTCACTGGCCTGATGGCCCTGGAAGATGACCTGACCGTGGCGGTCCTGGTGACGCACGGCGCCACGCACCACATCCATCAGGCGCTCCGGCGCCAGATGCATGGAGCAGGAGCCGGACATCAGCAGACCGTCACGACCCAGCAGGCGCATGGCTTCACGGTTGAGGCGTGCATAGGCACGCTCGCCGTTGGTGATGTCCTTGCGCTTGCGGATGAAGGCGGGCGGATCCGCGATGATGACGTCGAACTGCTCGCCTTCCGCACGCAGGGCCGAAAGGGCCTCGAAGACATCCGATTCCGCGATGGAGACGCGATCCTCGACACCGTTGAGCACGGCGTTGTCAGAGACACGCTCGAGTGCCGCACCGGAGGCATCGACACACAGCACTTCGCTGGCGCCATGCGCCGCCGCCTGCACGCCCCAGCCACCGACGTAGCTGAACAGATCCAGTACGCGCTTGCCTTCGACCTGACGGTTCAACCAGGCACGGTTGGCGCGGTGATCGTAGAACCAGCCGGTCTTCTGGCCGTCGAGCACCGGCGCAGTGAACTGGACGCCATTCTCTTCCAGCAGCACGCTTTCCGGCAGCTCGCCGTAGACGACTTCGACATTGCGCTCGAGCTGTTCCTGGCGGCGACCGCTGGAATCATTCTTGAACACGATGGCTGTCGGCTTGACGACCTTGAGCAGCGCATCGACGATCACTTCCGCCAGACGCTCCATGCCGAAGGTGTTGAGCTGACAGACCAGCACGTCGCCGAAGCGATCGACGATCAGGCCCGGCAGCAGGTCGCCTTCGCCGTGGACCAGACGATAGAACGGCTTGTCATAGAGGCTCTCGCGCAGCGACAGCGCCTGGTTGAAGCGGTGCACCAGCAGCGAGCGATCCAGACGCTGTTCCGGGTTGCGCGACACGATGCGCGCGCAGATCAGCGAGTTCGGGTTGACGTAGGCAACACCCATCGCACGACCATTGCTGGCCTCGATGATGGCCTGGGCGCCCGGCTCGAAGTTCTTGAGCGGCGTCGCGACGGTATCGACTTCATTGGAGTACAGCCACAGATGGCCGGCCTTGAGGCGGCGATCAGCATTCTTCTTCAGGCGCAGACGTTCAGTCACGGGAAATATCCAGAAAGCAGAGGAAGGGACAGGACGACGACAGGACGCGCCCGAACGGGCCTATTCTAGTCGTCATGGCGGCCCCGGTCACGGAGCCCCCGGTCAAGCAGTGGTCTGATGCGGCTCGCCGCTAGCGCTGACAATACGGGCAGAAGCAGCTGGCGCGCTGGCCCAGCACCAGACTCATGATCTCGTGGCCGCATTCGCGGCATGGCTCGCCACCCCGCCCGTAGACGTTGAGGCTTTGCGCGAAGTAGCCCGGCTTGCCATCTCCACCGACGAAGTCACGCAGCGTGGTGCCGCCCTGGGCGATCGCCGCGGCCAGCACGCTGCTGGCGGCGTTGGCGAGGCGCTCGCACTCCTCGCGCGTCACTTCACCGGCAGGACGGCGCGGGTCGACACCGGCCATGAACAGCGCCTCACTGGCGTAGATATTGCCCACGCCCACCACGTTGGCGTTGTCCATCAGAAACGGCTTGATCGCCACGCGGCGCTTGCGGGAGCGCGCAAAGAGGTGCTCGCCATTGAAGGCATCGGACAACGGCTCCGGCCCGAGTCGCGCCAGGCGCGTATCGGCATGCGGGTCACCGCGCACGAAGTCGACGAAGCCGAAGCGACGTGGATCGTGATAGCGCAGCACATGGCCGTTGCCGAGCACGACATCGACATGATCATGCGTGCGTGGCGGCGTGCCGATAGGCACCAGTCTGAGGCTGCCGGACATGCCCAGGTGCCAGAGCAGATGGCCATCGGCGATCGGCAACAGCAGGTACTTGGCGCGACGCGCAAGCGTGCCGAAACGCTGACCCACCAGCCATTCGGCGAGCTCGCCGGGCACGGGGGTGCGCAGACGCGGCTGACGCACGATCACCTCGGTGACCTCCTGGCCCTCGACCAGCGGCGCGATACCGCGACGGGTCGTCTCGACTTCCGGTAATTCGGGCATGTTCTCTCCTCGACTGACCGCCAGACGCACAACAGGGTGACGACAGAAGCCGCCACCCTGTTGCAGGATGCCCAGAACAGCGACATCCAGATACTCGAAAACCCGGTCAGGACCGGGTTTTCGAGGGTTCCGACAGCACGCTGGCGGGAGACAAGATCACTTGATCTTGGCTTCCTTGTACATCACGTGCTTGCGAACGACCGGATCGTACTTCTTGAATTCAAGCTTGTCCGGAGTGTTACGCTTGTTCTTGTCGGTGGTGTAGAAGTGGCCAGTACCGGCACTTGACACCAACTTGATCTTGTCACGCATTTTCAGTTTCCTTCCACAGTCGCATTCACCGAACGATTGAGAGCGCTGCCCTCGGCTCGGTTGCCATTGCTACAGGGGCTGTCTTCTAGTGTTTAGAAGCGCTCGCCACGTGCAGTGAGGTCCTTGAGGACTTCGTCGATACCCTTCTTGTCGATGATGCGCATGCCCTTGGTAGAGACGCGCAGCTTGACGAAGCGCTGCTGGGATTCAACCCAGAAACGGTGGGTGTGCAGGTTCGGCAGGAACCGGCGACGAGTCTTGCGCTGGGAGTGAGAAACATTGTTACCAGTCACCGGGCGCTTGCCGGTAACCTGACATACTTTGGACATTGGAGCCTCCAACCGCTGCGTTGGCTAAGTTGTTCAAAACCTGTCGGGCAAACCGGAAGTGGCAGGCGCCGCCTCATGCCCTGATTTCAAAGTGTTTACGTCCGTTCCGGAAGACAAGCTTTCGGGTGCTGGAACGTGCAGGCGCAGCATTTTACCCGAAGAGGAACGTGAAAGCACGTCCTATACGGATTTTTTTCGCCAGCACGCCCATGCCCGACGTGTCACATCGGTACAGACGCTTCTCAGCCAAACGCTTCACTCAGCCAATGTCGGCCAGAGTGGTCGCGAATTCTGTGGTGGGTGATACGGGAGGCGCAACATTACCACAACCAGTGCCCTGGTTTGCAATCCCTGCGCATTTCTCACGCCAGCGGCGACCGCATCTGGCGGGGGCTGTGCCGTCATCGAGCACTCAGCGCCTCAGCCTCCTCGACACCCCAACTAGAGCCAGCCGCGCTCGGCAAACGAGACCACCTCGCCGTCTCCGACCACGAAGTGATCCAGCACGCGAATATCGAAAAGCCCCAGCGCCTCTTCCAGGCGCTGCGTGATGCGTCGGTCAGCCTCACTGGGCTCCGCGACGCCAGAGGGATGGTTGTGGGCGAGAATCAGGGCGCCGGCATTGAGCGCCAGCGCCCGCTTGACCACCTCGCGCGGGTAGACGGCGGCGGCATCCAGCGTGCCGGTGAAGAGTGTCTCGAAGCGGATGACGCGATGCTGGCTGTCGAGAAACAGCGCGGCGAACACCTCATGCGGCAGATCGCGCAGATGCGAGGACAGATAGCGCCGCACCAGCAGGGGCGATGTCAGGGCGGCCCCGCGCATCAGCAGGCTCTCCAGATGGCGACGCGACAGCTCAAGCGAAGCCTGCAGCTGCACGTACTTGGCGTCACCCAGTCCGCGCGCCGCGCAGAAGTCCTGCTGGGTCGCCTCCAGCAGCGGCCTGAGACCGCCGAAGGTATTCAGCAGGTCGCGCGCCAGATCCACCGCCGAGCGTCCTTTTATGCCCACGCGCAGAAAGATGGCCAGCAGCTCGGCATCTGACAAGGCCCCTGCCCCTGACGACAACAGCTTCTCGCGCGGACGCTCCCCGACCGGCCACTCTCGAATCCCCATGCACTCTTCTCCCATCGCCTGTCGCCCCGAATGGCTGACAGTCCAAAGCATGAGAAGCGTGGTCAGATGCCGCCTCTTTCGCCATTGTGAGCATCAACGCTTGTCGCCCCGAGAGCCTGCGTCTGGCCCCTGCATGCCACTCGAGAGGAGCCCCCGCCCCATGAAGCGAGCGCTTGGCGACACTCGGCGTCGCGGGCCAGCGGCGCTACGCAAGGTTGCATCACGGTGATATGGTAGAGGGCAAACGCGCGAGCGTAGCAATCGACGCATCAGGGACGCAGGACACACCATGCATTCACTCGCCGGACGGCGCATTCTGCTGGGCATCAGTGGCGGCATCGCGGCCTACAAGGCCGCTCTGATCACCCGCCTGTTGAAAAAGGCGGGCTGTGAGGTGCGCATCGCCATGACCGAAGGGGCTCAAGCCTTCATTACACCGCTGACCCTGCAGGCGTTGTCGGGCAATCCGGTGCACACCTCCCTGCTGGACCCCGAGGCCGAGGCCGGCATGGGGCATATCGAGCTGGCACGCTGGGCGGAGGTCATCCTGATCGCGCCTGCCACCGCCAATCTGATGGCCCGCCTGGTGCATGGCCATGCCGATGATCTGCTCACTACCCTGTGCCTGGCCAACAGCGCGCGCTGGGTGATGGCCCCGGCGATGAATCAGGCCATGTGGGCGCACCCCGCCACCCAGCGCAACGCCCGCCAGCTCACAGCCGACGGCTGGACGCTGCTCGGCCCCGCCAGCGGCGAACAGGCCTGTGGCGACGTGGGCGCGGGCCGCATGCTGGAGCCGGAAGAGATCGTCGCGGCACTGAGCGACCTCATGAGCCAGAGCGACCTCATGAGCCAGAGTGACCCCAGCCTCCAGAGCAATGAGATGTCATTGCCGGCCGCAGGCCTGACGGTGACCATCACCGCCGGCCCGACCCGCGAGCCGCTGGACCCGGTGCGCTATCTGAGCAATCACAGCTCCGGCAAGATGGGCTATGCGCTGGCCGCCGAGGCCGCGGCGCTGGGCGCCAGCGTGCGCCTGATCAGTGGCCCGGTGGCGCTGGCGACCCCGGCCGGCGTCGAGCGCATCGATGTCGAATCCGCGCTGGACATGCAGGCCGCCGCCGAGGCAGCCGCCAGCGAGAGCGACCTCTTCATCGGCTGCGCGGCAGTCGCCGACTTCCGCCCGGCCACGGTCGCCGACCACAAGCTCAAGAAGCAGTCGGGCGAGGAGCAGATGCAGGTCACGCTGATCCGCAATCCGGATATCATCGCCGGTATCGCCGCCCAGACGCAGGCACGCCGCGCCGCCGGTCAGCGGGCGCCACTGGTGATCGGCTTCGCCGCCGAGACCCGCGACGTGCTGCGCTATGCACGCGACAAGCTCGCGCGTAAACAGCTCGACATGATCGTCGCCAATGATGTGAGCACGCCGGGCCTTGGCTTCGGCAGTGACAGCAATGCCGCCACCCTGCTGTGGCAGCCGCTCGATCAGAACACGAACACGCAACACGAACAGGCCATCGCGGCCTGTCCCAAGACGGAACTGGCGCGCGCGATTCTGAAGCGCGCCCTGGCACTCCATCAGCACAGGGTCAGCCTCGACCCTGCCATCCAGACCGTTACACCGACTGTCACCGACGATCAGGAAGCACCTTAGATGACCCGCCCCCGGCTCGAACTCAAGATTCTCGACGAGCGCGTTCGCGATTACCCGCTGCCGCATCACGCCACTCCCGGCAGCGCCGGCATGGACCTGCGCGCACTGCTCGACGCGCCGCTGACCCTGGCGCCGGGCGCCTGTGAGCTGGTGCGCACCGGGTTGGCGATCCATATCGCCGACCCCGCACTGGCCGGCATGATCCTGCCGCGCTCCGGTCTGGGGCACAAACACGGCATCGTGCTGGGCAATCTGGTCGGCCTGATCGACTCCGACTACCAGGGCGAACTGATGATCTCGGTCTGGAACCGCGGCGAGAGCGAGTTCGTGCTGGAACCCGGCGAGCGTCTGGCACAGTACGTGCTAGTGCCAGTGGTACAGGCGGAGCTGGTGGAAGTCTCTGAATTCGAGGCCAGCCAGCGCGGCGAAGGCGGCTTCGGCCACTCCGGTCGCCACTGATTGACCCGTCATGCCAGAGGGCAGCCGAGCGGCAGGCTTGCGCCGGCTGCCGGGCTTCCGGCTAAAAGGAAGCCCGGCAGGTTTCCCCACTGATCGTCATGCAGCGATAGCGTTCGAGACGCATGACGCCTCAAGCGACTTCACGATTGATTCAACCGACAGGGATGCACCATGAGTCAGGTACCCGCTTCAATTTTCCGCGCCTACGATATCCGTGGCATCGTGGATGAGACCCTCACCGAGGACGGTGTGCGCGCCATCGGCCAATCCATCGGCAGCGAAGCCGCGGCACGCGGTGAATCCACCGTCGTGGTCGCGCGCGACGGTCGTCTCTCCGGCCCGCGCCTGTCCAAGGCGCTGATCGCGGGCCTGCGCGATGCCGGCCGTGATGTCGTCGACATCGGCATGGTGCCGACACCGGTGCTCTACTACGCCACCAATATCCTGGAAGGCACCCGCTCCGGCGTGATGCTGACCGGCAGCCACAACCCGGCCAACTACAACGGCCTGAAGATCGTGCTGGCCGGCGAGACCCTGTCCGGCGACACCATCACCGACCTCTATCGTCGCCTGCAGGAAGGCGATCTGGCGCAAGGCGAAGGCAGCCTGCGTGAAGAGGACGTGCGTGAGCGCTATCTGGAGCAGATCACCGGTGATGTGGTCGTCAAGCGTCCGCTCAAGGCCGTGGTCGATTGCGGCAACGGCGTGGCCGGCGAGCTGGGCCCGGAGCTGATCCGTCGCCTGGGCGTCGACACCGTGCCGCTGTTCGACGAGATCGACGGCAACTTCCCGAATCACCACCCGGACCCGGGCAAGCCGGAAAACCTGCAGGACCTGATCAAGACCATGCAGGAAACCGGCGCGGACATCGGCCTGGCCTTCGATGGTGACGGCGACCGCCTCGGCGTCGTGACGCCCAAGGGCGAGATCCTCTACCCGGACCGCCTGATGATGGCGCTGTCGGAAGACCTGATCGAACGTGTGCCGGGCGCGCGCATCATCTTCGACGTCAAGTGCACCGGCAACCTGGCGACCGTGATCGAGAAAGCCGGCGGCACGCCGGAAATGTGGCGCACCGGCCACTCGCTGATCAAGGCACGCATGAAGGAAACCGGCGCGGCACTGGCCGGCGAGATGAGCGGCCACATCTTCTTCAAGGAGCGCTGGTTCGGCTTCGATGACGGCATCTACGGCGCTGCGCGCCTGCTGGAAATCCTCGCCAAGCAGGATGTCGATGCCGACACCTTCTTCGCCCGCTTCCCGCAGGACCTCGGCACCCCCGAGATCAATGTGGAAGTGACCGACGAGAACAAGTTCGCTATCGTCGAGCGACTGGCCAGCGAAGGCGACTTCGGCAGCGACGGCGTCAAGACCACGCTGGACGGCATTCGTGTCGACTACGCCGATGGCTGGGGCCTGTGCCGCGCGTCCAACACCACGCCGATGCTGGTGCTGCGCTTCGAAGGCAAGTCGGAAGCCGCACTGGAGCGTATCAAGGACAGCTTCCGCGCCGCGCTGAAGCAGGCCGAGCCGAGCATCCAGGCACCGTTCTGATCCCGCACTCGCTCGCCATCGACAGGATGGCATGAGCCGCAACGGGGGCGGCGGTCTGCCGCTTGATCGCCGCCCTCGCCTTGCCAGGCACTGCAGCCGCTCATCCGGGCGCATCAGGTGCCTGAAGCAACCGATTTGCATGACAGCGCGCACCGCGCGCGCTGAAAGACCGTTTCGAGTGACAGTGTCCGGACTCTCTTTCCGGACCATTTTCTGTGGAGTGATACGCTGATGAGCCACGCCAACCGCGACCCGCATCAGGTGGTCGAGGTCCTGTCCGAAGCCCTGCCCTATATCCAGCAGTTCTCGGGCAAGACCGTGGTGGTCAAGTACGGCGGCAACGCCATGACCGAAGAAGCCTTGATCAACTCCTTCGCTCGCGACATGGTGTTGATGAAGGAAGTCGGCATCAATCCGGTGGTCGTGCATGGCGGCGGCCCGCAGATCGGCGCGCTGCTCGAGAAGCTGAACATCGAATCGCGCTTCGTCGATGGCATGCGCGTCACGGATTCCGAGACCATGGACGTGGTCGAGATGGTACTGGGCGGCCTGGTCAACAAGGGCATCGTCAACCTGATCAACCAGAGTGGCGGCAAGGCCATCGGCCTGACCGGCAAGGACAGCGGCCAGATTCGCGCCCGCCAGCTCAAGGTCAGCGGCCAGACGCCGGGCATGAATGCCTCTGAAATCATCGACATTGGTCATGTCGGTGAAGTCGAGCATGTCTCCACGGACCTGATCGAACTGCTGACACGCAACGATTTCATTCCCGTCATCGCACCCATCGGGGTCGATGCCGAGGGTCGCAGCTACAATATCAATGCCGACCTGGTCGCCGGCAAGGTCGCCGAGGCACTGGGCGCGGAGAAATTGATGCTGCTGACCAACGTGGCTGGCCTGATGAACGCACAAGGCGAAGTCATGACCGGCCTGACCACCGAGGCGGTGGATGGCCTGATCGAGGATGGCACCATCTACGGTGGCATGCTGCCCAAGATCAGCTGTGCACTGGACGCCGTGAAACAAGGCGTGCGCAGTGCCCACATCATCGATGGCCGCGTGCCACATGCGACCCTGCTGGAAATCTTCACCAATGCCGGGGTCGGCACGTTGATCAGCAACGCGGAAGCGGACACTGACAAGGCGTAAGGTGACAAGCCGGGGCTCGGCCCCGGTGTTTCGCGCGAGGCAAGCGACATGCCTCAGGACACGGACCCGCCCGTAGCACACTGCTGCAGGCCGCGATAAACGACAAGATTCCATGACGCAGGCGAATCCAAAACAATCACGTCGCGAACAGATCCTCCAGGCACTCGCTCTGATGCTGGAAGAGGACAGCGGCAAACGCATCACGACTGCAGCACTGGCACGACAGGTCGGTGTCTCGGAGGCGGCGCTCTATCGTCACTTCCCCAGCAAGGCACGCATGTTCGAAGGACTGATCGAATTCATCGAGAGCACGCTGTTCGAGCGTATCGCGCTGATCATTCAGGACAACGACACCGCGCATGCCAGGGTGCATCATATCCTGAGCCTGCTGCTGGGCTTTGCCGAGAAGAACCCGGGGCTGTGTCGCCTCCTCAATGGTGATGCCCTCACCGGCGAGACGGCACGCCTGCGCACGCGCATGGCGCAGCTGTTCGAGCGTCTCGAGACGCAGATCAAGCAGGTACTGCGCGAAGCCGAGCCTCGCGAAGGACTGCGACCGGCCATCACCGTCACGGCAGCGGCCAACCTGCTGTTGGCGTGTGCGGAAGGTCGTATCGGCCAGTACGTGCGCAGCGACTATCGCAAGCGCCCGACCGAGCACTGGGAAGACCAGTGGCAGCTGCTGAGCCGCGACCTGCTGCTGAGCAGTCAGGAGCGCATTGCCGTCTGAGGGTCTTGCCTCGCACGCATGAGTCGCACCAAAAAGAACGCCCCGCCTGCAGTCATTGCAGGCGGGGCGTTCTTTTTGGGTCAGGCCTTTTCATGTCACCACCGAGTGGGGTGGGATGGGGTCGGGCTGCACGGACGGCACCTCAGGCGTTGACGCTGAAGCGCTCCAGTATGGCCTCGGCGGACATCGGCCGCGCCAGCAGGTAGCCCTGATAGGTGTCGCAACCCAGCCGCTTGAGCTCCTCGAACTGCACGTCTGTCTCGACTCCCTCGGCGACGATCTCATGGCCCAGCGAGTGCCCCAGGCTGATCACGGCGCCGACCAGCTGGATGGCCTGCTGATTGGGACAGCGGATACCACCGTCAGAGCCGGCGACCGCATCTATCTTCATCACGAAGCTGCGGTCGACCTTGAGCACATCCAGCGGCAGGGATGACAGATAGGACAGCGACGAATAGCCCTGCCCGAAGTCATCCAGCGCCACACGCACGCCCAGCTCGCGCAGCGCGCCGAGCACGGCAAGCCCCCCTTCCATGTCCTGGATCAGCAGCGTCTCGGTCACCTCGACTTCCAGCCGCGTCGGCGACAGCTTCTGGCTTTCCAGCACGCCGAAGACTTCGTTCTCGTAGCCCGAGGTCAGCTGGCGCGCCGACAGATTGACCGCCATGCGCGGCATGTGAAGGCCGGCGTCCTGCCAGCGCACCATCTGGGCGCAGGCTTCCTCGAGCACGAACCGTCCGAGGCGGAAGATCAAGCCGGTCTCTTCGGCCAGCGGAATGAACTGGGCCGGCGAGATCATGCCCAGCTCCGGATGCCGCCAACGCAGCAGCGCCTCGACACCCTGCAGCTCGCCCTGGCTATCCAGCTGCGGCTGGTAATGCAGATAGAGCTGCTCGCTGCCGATGGCCTGACGCAGGTCCTGCTCCAGCGTCATGCGCGAGGCGACATGCTTGTCCAGCGACGACTCCCAGCGCAGCGCATGATCGCCGCGCGACTTGGCGTGATAGAGCGCCACATCGGCATTCAGCATCAGCGCCTGGGCATCGCCATTGGTCTCGGACAGCACATAGCCTGCCGTCAGACTGATGATCAGCGGGCGACCCAGAATCGTGAAGGGACGCTCGACCTTCTGCTGGATCTCTTCCACCACCTGCGCCGGATCATCATTGCCATGCGGCAGATAGAGGCCGAACTCATCGGCCCCCAGACGCGCCACCAGACCGCCCGGCGGCAGCAGACGAAGCAGACGCTCGCCGACCGCGACCAGCAGCTGATCACCGGCTTCATGGCCCAGACCATCATTGACGGTCGAGAAACGGTCGATATCGGCGTAGATCATCAAGCCACCCGCCGCGACGCGCTCGTCGGCCGCCGCCATGAAGGCCTTGCGGTTATAGAGCCCCGTCAGGGCGTCATGACGGGCCAGGAAATCGAGCTGACGCTCGGATTCCTTGTGCGCACTGATGTCGAGCAGCAGGCCTTCCCAGTAGCGCACGCCATCCTCGCCCTCGATCATCACGCTGCGGTCCAGCACCCAGCGCTCATGGTCAGCGATGATGCGGAAGACCTGCTCATGGCGCATCTGCGCGCACATCGCCCAGTGGCGGGCGGCGCTGACGGATTGACGGTCTTCCTGATGGATCAGCTCGGTCAGGGTGATGCCGGCGCCGACCAGTGATTCGGCCGAGCGACCGAACAGCTCGGCCGAGCCGTTGCTGATGAAGGTCAGCACACCGGTGTTGACCTCGATGCGATACACCACGCCCGGCAGGTTATCCATCAGCGTCACCAGGGTACGAGAGCGCGCCGTCATCGACTCGAGTGCGCCCTCCAGCTCATCGTGGCGCTCAGCGCGCTTGCGCTCGGCACGCGCCACCACGACCACCAGCACGACCAGGAAGATGCCGCCGAGCAGCATGCCGAACCAGATACGATTCCACCACAGCCACCACAGGCTGGAGAGCGGCTGACTCACGACGCTGAACAGCTTGAGCGGTGCGATATAGCTGCCCGCCGCCATGCGCGGCCGGCCGTCGAAGCCCGGCACATGATAGCGACGCACACCACGCTCGGAGATGTACTTGCCCATGTTGGCCATCGAGGACAGCGGCAGCTTGCCGGTCACGCCCAGCGCATGCTCCTGAGGGCTCGAGAACAGCAGCAGACCGTTGGTGGAGAACAGGCGCAGGCGCTGCCCATCATCGGAATTCGGGTTGGCCAGCAGGCTGCGTGCCTCGGAGAAGTCCAGGCAGCCGATCAGCAGCCAGGACATGCCTTCGATATCCATGTGACGGTAGAACGGCAAGCCCGGCTGACCGGATGCCAGCGGCAGTGCCGAGCCGAACAGCAGGCTGCTGCGCCCGGGCAGCGCCTGGGCTTCCGGCTGGGTCAGCTGCCAGCTGCAACTGCGCCCCACGCCGATCTGACGCAGGCTGCTGCCGCGGTAATCGGCAAACGGCACCACCATCAGCGAGACCAGAGAGGGATGACGGCCCAGCGCGCTATCCAGCGAGCCACGCCACAGCTCCTTGCCTTCGCTGCTCAACACGCGCTCCAGCACCATCATCTCGCGCGAGACATTGGCGATCAGCTGCTCGGTGGAGATATGCAGCTGGGTATCCAGCAGCTCCAGGCGACGCATTTCCTGTTCACGCACATCAAACCATTGGCTGGCCAGAAACAGGCCACCCAATACCACCATCAAGGCTGCATTGAGCCCAAAGATTCGCCACAGCGAATGTGTGCCATTGACGTGCGAGGAGGTCGGGTCCACGGGGTCACCAGTAGAAATGTTTCATGTCTTAGTGTGACAGAATGAAACATTGTGTTGCAGTGTTCAACCAATAACGACGGATTCCTCGGGATCCACTCTCCCTCAACGAAAATGCCCCGCCGGGAAACCCGGCGGGGCATTTTCACGTGACAGCGAGCCTGAAAATCACGGGCTCATGTCATGGGGTCATCAAGCTCAGGCAGCGAAGCCTTCGCTCATGTCACCCATCGATTCACGCAGCTTCTTCATCGCGTTCTTCTCGAGCTGACGGATACGCTCGGCAGAGACGCCATAGATGTCGGCAAGCTCGTGCAGAGTCGACTTGTTGTCACTCAGCCAGCGCTGCTGGAGGATGTCGCGTGAGCGCTCATCCAGTGCCGCCAGCGCCTTGAGCAGACGACCGTGGGAGTCGTCTTCCAGGTCCTGCTGTTCCACCTGGGCAGCCGGATCGAGGCTGTGATCTTCCAGATAGTTGGCCGGCGCCTGATAGGCAGAGCTCTCGTCATCGCTGGGGCCGGCGTCGAAGCCTGCATCGTGGGCAGAGAGACGGCTTTCCATCTCACGCACCACGGCAGGTTTGACGTCCAGATCGCCCGCGATGGCATCCACTTCATCGTTGTTCAACCAGGCAAGACGCTTCTTGGCGCCACGCAGGTTGAAGAACAGCTTGCGCTGAGCCTTGGTGGTCGCGACCTTCACGATGCGCCAGTTGCGCAGCACGAACTCGTGAATCTCGGCCTTGATCCAATGCACGGCAAAGGAGACGAGGCGTACGCCCTGATGCGGGTCGAAACGCTTGACCGCCTTCATCAGGCCGACGTTACCTTCCTGGATCAGGTCCGCCTGCTGCAAGCCATAGCCGCTGTAGCTGCGCGCGATATGCACGACGAAGCGCAGGTGCGACATGACGAGTCGACGGGCCGACTCCAGATGATTCTCTTCATGCAACCGCAGGGCCAGCTCATGCTCTTCTTCGGCAGTAAGCACAGCGATACGGTTCACCGACTGAATATAGCCGTTTAGATCTTGACCCGGTGACAGGTGGCCAAGTGGCTGAAGACTGGTGCTCATAGTGCAGATGTCTCCATGGTTGCCTAACACGCATGCAAGTAGTGAGACTGTGAAGGGTGGGACAGGTTCCCGTCAATAGCTGTACATGGCGTGTACAATTGTCATGACGAGTAGCACTTCGTAACGCTGTCGGGTGTGTGGTGCGTTTAACCACCCACCAGCCCCCTTCACTGACGCCCGACAGGAATGTTGTCGGAACGTAACTTTTGACCTTCCTGGGCAGAAACACTGGCTGAAAACCGCGAAAAATAATCGGAATCAGCGCGGAGAAATACTCGCCAGATGACGTCCGACCGCGATCCAGGCCCCTATCCAGCCCAATATTGTACTCGAAAACAGCAGCGTGGCACCCCCTGCAACGCCCAGCGCGGGCAACACATAGTTGCCGCCATAACTTTGTACAAGGGCCGTCACGGGTGCCGCCAGCCAGTTGCCGCCAAGTGCCAGGATTCCGCAGGCCAGCAGCCCTCCTCCCAGACCGTACCAGGCACCGCTGTAGAGAAAGGGACGCCGCACGAAGGCGTGGGTCGCTCCGATCAGGGTCACGACCTCGATCTCCTGGCGGCGACTCTCCACGGACAGGCGGATGGTATTGCCCACCACCAGCAACACGCCCAGCCCGAAGAGTAACGCGAGTCCCAGCGTCACTTTCTGACCCAGCTCACCCAATTGGCGCAGACGCTCGAGCCAGGCCAGATCCAGACGTGCGCTGGCGACACCCGGCTCGCCCTCGAGGCGCATGGCCAGGGCGCGGACGGACTCCGGCGTGGTGTCCAGCGGCGTGATGACGATGCTGGCCGGCAGGGGGTTGTCATCCAGCAGACTCAGCGAGCGCTTGAGGTCCAGCGCCTGGGCGAATTCCTGCATGCCCTCGGCGGCGGTGATCAGCCGCACTCCCCCGACACCGGCAGCGTCGCGCAGCGAGTCCGACAGCGTCAGCGCCTGGCTCTCGTCGACCGAGGTCTCGAGATAGAGGGTGAGCTGGGCGCTGTCATTGAGCTCATTGTCGAGCAGGCGTGCGCTGTCCAGTGCCAGCCACAGCGCCGCCGGCAACGTCAGTGCGATGGCGATGGCCAGCATGGTCAGCAGGCTGGCGATGGGCGCGACCAGCAGGCGGCGTGCGCTGTCGCGCGCCATGGCAGCGTGATGACGCAGCCAGCTGCGGTAGCGGCTCTCGACCGAGACACGACTGGAGCGCGCGCCCTTGCGCGCCGCACGCTCGGCGGCCTCCGGTGATTCAGGCGCCTGCGCGGCGGACTTGCGGGTACGCGTCTCGGCGCGGGACTGGCCACGCTCGCGTGAAGAAGAGGGAGACTCGTTGCGGGAACGCGGGGGGCTCATCGGGCATCCTTGTCGGCGATCAGACGACCATCGGACAGCTCCAGCGTGCGATGGTGCAGGCGGGCGATCAGCGCCAGGTCGTGACTGGCAATCATCACCGTGGTACCGATGCGATTGAAGTCCTCGAACAGGCGCATGATATCGGCGGACAGTGCCGGGTCCAGATTGCCTGTCGGCTCATCGGCCAGCAGCAGCGCGGGCTTGTTGACCACGGCGCGCGCGATGCCGACCCGCTGCTGCTCACCACCGGACAGCTCGATCGGCAGCGCCTTCTCACGATGCAGAAGGCCGACCTTGTCGAGCGCCGCCCGCACCCGCCGCGCCTGTTCACGCGGCGGAACCCCCTGGATCATCAGCGGCAGGGCCACGTTGTGGAAGATGTTGCGGTCGGTCAGCAGCTGGTGGTCCTGGAAGACCACGCCGATCTGGCGGCGGTAATACGGCACCTGGGAGGTATGCAGTCGCCCGATATCGTGCCCCGCTACCAGAATGCGCCCACGCGAGGGGCGCTCGAGGAGCATGATCAGCTTGAGCAACGAGCTCTTGCCGGCACCGGAATGGCCTGTCAGAAAGACCATCTCGCCACGCTCGACCCTGAAGTCGAGCCCGGCCAGTGCATCGAAGCGCCCTCCATAGCGCTTGCCGACATGCTCGAAGGCAATCATGCCTCGCGCGACTCGGCGTTGGCCTCTTCGCTTGCCTCATCGCCAGCACGTGCAAACAGGGCACTGACGAAGTCATCAGCCGCGAAGGGACGCAGGTCATCGACACCTTCCCCGACACCGATATAGCGGATCGGCAGATTGAGCTGCTTGGCCAGCGCGAAGATGATGCCGCCCTTGGCGGTCCCATCCAGCTTGGTCAGCGTCAGGCCGGTGATGTTGACCGCTTCATGGAAGGTGGAGGCCTGTGACAGCGCGTTCTGGCCGGTACCGGCATCCAGCACCAGCATCACCTCGTGGGGCGCGGACACATCCAGCTTGGCCATCACGCGCTGCACCTTCTTGAGCTCTTCCATCAGGTGGCTCTTGTTGTGCAGGCGGCCCGCGGTATCGGCGATCAGGATATCGACGTTACGCGCCTTGGCGGCTTCCAGGGCGTCATAGATGACCGAGGCACTGTCGGCGCCGGTATGCTGAGCGATGACCGGCACCTTGTTGCGCTCACCCCAGACCTTGAGCTGCTCCACCGCCGCGGCGCGGAAGGTATCGCCCGCCGCCAGCATCACGCTGCGGCCCTGGCTCTGATAGCGCTTGGCCAGCTTGCCGATGGTGGTGGTCTTGCCGACGCCGTTGACGCCGATCATCAGGATCACGAAGGGACCACTGCCCTTGGCCGGCAGCTCCAGGTCCTTGGCGACCGGCGCCAGCATCACGCGCAGCTCTTCCTGCAGCGCTTCATAGAGCGCCTGCGGCTCCTTCAATTCCTTGCGCGAGATACGCGCGGTCAGGTTGTCGATGATCTCGGTGGTCGCCTCGATGCCCACGTCTGCCATCAGCAGCTGGGTCTCGAGGTCTTCCATCAGCTCATCATCGATCTGCTTCTTGCCGAGGAACAGGCTGGCGACGCCCTCGGTCAGATTGGCGCGTGTCTTGCCAAGACCGGCCTTGATGCGCGCGAAGAAGCCACGACGCGGCTTTTCCCGACCATCGCGGGCCGTATCACGCGCAGCGTCATCCTCGACCACGGCGTCTGCGCCAGCAGCGGCAGCCTCGGCGGCACGTGCTTCTTCTTCCTGGCGAGCCTGTTCCAGCGCGGCCTGCTCTTCGGCCTCGATGGCGGCCAGCTGCGCGGCGGCCTGACGCTCTTCTTCCTCGCGAGCCGCGATACGCGCCTCTTCGGCACGCGCTTCACTGGCGGCTTCTTCCGCACGGGCCTGAGCGGCCTGTTCGGCAGCGATACGCTCGGCCTCTGCCTGGGCGGCCTGCTCGGCAGCCAGACGTTCCGCCTCTTCCCGGGCGGCCTTTTCGGCGGCGACGCGTTCTGCAGCGGCCTGCTCCTGGGCGATACGCTCGGCTTCGTCTCGGGCGGCCTGCTCCTGAGCGGCCTGCTCCTGCGCTGCGCGTTCCTGGGCGATGCGCTCGGCCTCTGCCTCTGCCTTGGCGGCCTGGTCGGCAGCCGCCTGCTCAGAGGCACGGCGCTCGGCTTCAGCTTCGGCTTTCTGCTCTTCGAGCTTCTGAGCCTCGGCCTGCTGCTCTTCGGCCTTCTGAGCCTCGACCCGAGCCGCCTCTTCACCGGCAAGGCGCTCTGCCTCTACCTTCTCGGCCTCGAGACGCTTCGCCTCGAGCCGCGCTGCCTGCTCGGCATCGGCTTGCTCGTGGGGCGTGGCGTCTTGTGTCTGTTCAAGAGCCTGTTGCTCGAGGGCCTGCTGCTCGGAGGCTTTCTGCTCCTGAGCCTTGTGTTTCTTGCGCTTGAAAAAACCGAACATGGCGAGACAGTCCTGAACTCGTGAAAGTGGCGTCATCCTACCATCCCTTCGGGGCTGAAGGTACGCACCGCGCGGCATCCGGCGTCGCACATGCTAGACTCGCGGCATGAAAAAACGCGCATCCTCCCAAGGCCCCGCACGGGGCAAATCCAACGCGCCCTCGCGCGCTGACAAACAGAGCGGCAAGCGTGGCCAGGCCGCCGGTGGGCCAGGTCGCCTGCGCATCATCGGCGGGCGCTTCAAGCGCCGCCTGCTCAACGTGATCGACGCACCGGGTCTGCGCCCGACGCCCGACCGCGTGCGTGAGACGCTCTACAACTGGCTGGGCTTTCATGTCGGCGGCGCCCGCGTGCTTGATCTCTATGCCGGCAGCGGCGCGCTGGGCCTCGAGGCGCTGTCGCGTGAGGCGGCGCATGTCACCTTCGTGGAGCGCGACAGCCGCGTCGCGCGTGCGCTCGAAGCCAATCTCGCGACCCTCGCCAACGGCGACAACCTGCCAACGCAGGTGGTGACCGGCGATGTCCTGCACTGGCTCGAGACGGCCACTCCCGCTACCGGCGGCATGGATCTGGTGCTGCTCGACCCGCCCTTCCGGCTCGAGCTGGCCGCCGCGAGCTGCGCGCTGCTCGAAGCGCATGGCTGGCTGAGCGATGACGCCATGATCTATCTGGAAGTGGAATCCGGCCTCGACCCCGTGGTGCCCGCCAACTGGCAGCTGCACCGGGAAAGCCGCGCCGGCGACAGTCATGGCCGCCTGTATCGGCGCCATCCGCCCGCCTGAGCCACCTTCCCACTTGTGTCGACTCAGGCGGCGTCGTAGTCTGCCTGCAGGCGGGTATCGCTGCGCCATCCGGCAAGGATTCCCGACATGGCCGATATTCATCGCACCAGCATTTACCGCATACCTTTACCGCCCTCAACGAACCCCCTCGGGCCACGACCGTGACTCGACAAGGAGATAGCATGAGCACCGAACTCTTTACCCAACTTGAGCAGAAAGTCGGCCAGGCCATCGACAGCATCGAGATGCTGAAGATGGAAGTCGAAGAGCTGAAGGAAGAGAACCAGCGCCTGACCGAAGCCAAGACAGGTCAGGGCGAAGAGCTGGAGCAGCTGCGCCAGACCAACGCTCAACTGCAGGAAGAGCGTGACCAGTGGGCACAGCGTCTGGAAGCACTGGTCGCACGCTTCAGCGAGACCGAGAGCGAAACCCAGAGCGCCTGATGCTCCCGCGCGTCCTGCGCGCTGGGCCGCGTGAACATGCACTCTTGAACAATGGCTCTTGAACAGGAGCGCTTGAACAAGAGTTCATGAACAGGGCCTCATGAAAACGCCGCCGACAGGAGACTGTCGGCGGCGTTTTCGTATCGGCGCCAGCACCAGAGCGATGCCGGAGCCCAAGACAGAAGAGCCAGGATCACTCCAGCGGCAGCGACATGAGCCAGGCATCTTCACGCCCGCCGTCCGCCAGCGGATAGTAGCCCTTGCGCACTCCATCCCGGGTGAAACCGGCTTTCGCATAGAGGGCTGCGGCGGCGGCATTGCTGGCGCGCACCTCCAGCAGCAGACGCTCAAGCCCCGAGTCACGCTGCCAGTCACGCGCCCGCGCGATGGCGGCGGCCAAAAGGCGTGCACCGACGCCCTGCCCGCGCTGCGCGGCGTGCACGGTGATCGCCTCGATCTCGGCCTCGAAGGGCCCACGCGCCAGCACCACGAAGCCGATCAGCTCCGCGGCCGACGACTCACCGTCCGACGACTCACAGGCCTGCCACCAGGCGCCCAGCACGCAGCGCGCGTCATCGTTGAGCACATCGACCAGCTGTGACTGGCTCAGGCCGTGTGCCTGGCTGGCCTCGATGGCCTCAAGCGCCAGCAGAGTCGCTTGATCATCGGCCAGCTCACGCAGCTCGAGGCGCCGGGCAGCTGACTCGCTCATGAGGCGTCCGTCTGCGGCGATGCCGACTGCCACTCGCGTCCCCAGCGGATCAACAGCGGCCACAGATTGCGCTTGGCCTCACTGGAGCGCGCCAGCGCCGGCAGTGCCGGCCCCTGCCAGACCGGCAGGTTCAGCAGACTTGAAGTCGCCTCTCCGCGCTCGGAAGCGGTGATGCCGAGCACCTCGCGCAGCGTCTCGCTGGCCTCATCGCTGCCGAAGATCAACAGCCGCTCCGGCTGCCAGCCGCGCCGCGCCGGGCCACTCAGGAAGGCATGCAATCCTTCGCGGGCTTCTTCGAGTGGCGCACTGGCCTTGAGGTTGGGCAACAGCGGCCAGCGGAAGTGGCTGAAGGAAAGCCCTGATGCCGCCTCGATACCGGCGGCGCGCCACAACGCCTTGAGCAAGGCTTCCCCTTCCAGATGCGGTGCCTCGTCACCGGGCAGCATGATCAACCAGCGTCCTTCCAGCGCCGCCAGCTGAACGCTGAAGCGCAGTGGCGGCTTGTCTGCCGCTGGCGGTGTCACTGCCTCATCTGCTGCCGGTGCCTCGGCCGTGACCTGCGTCGGCGGCGTCCCCCACGAGGCGGTGCTGCTGGTCTCGGCAGCGCCGGGCGTCGGCGAGGCAGCCGCAACGGGGGCTTCGACCGCCGCCGGCGCCATGCCCAGCAAGGCGCGCGCACTCGAGGCCGGAGAAGGCCCTGCCGGGCGTGGTGAAGCGCTGCCGGCCATGCCACCAGCCTGAGCGGAGGAGCCATGACCGGCCTCCGCCGTCTGGTGGGCAGCAGGCGGACGCGGCGCCTCATCGATCAGCGCGTGCAGGCGCGCCTGGGGCGCGACCGCCTCCGCCGCTTGCGGCTCGGGCCAGTCACACGCCTGGGTGGGCAAGGCATTGGGTAGCTGATAGCGACCGACCCAGGCGGTCAGTCCCATCGCGTCCAGATATTGCAGGCGTTGCGGTTCAGGGGTCATGGTCAGTGCTTGCCGCCGCCCAGACAGTTGGGGGAATCCGGAATCTCGCCGCCGCGTGCCGCCCACTCCTGCGCGGTGTACAGGTGCAGTGCCAGTGCATGCACCGGGCCATCCAGCTCTTCGCTGAGCAAGGCATACAGCTGCTGGTGACGCTTGACCCGCGACAGGCCGCTGAAGCGATCGCTGACCAGCGTGACCTTGAAGTGGGTCTCGGAATTGGCCGGCACGCTATGCATATGGCTCTCGTTGACGACTTCGACCATCAACGGGTCAAGCGTCGCGAGCTTGGTGTCTATCTGGGTCTGGATGCTCATGCGCAATCTCCTTGAAGGGGGGGAAGCCGCACGACGGACATGCGGAAAATTGAGGGTGACGATGCGATCGCCACAACGCAAATGGCCTCGGGCATTTTGCCCGAGGCCATTGTAGCGTCTGTCGCCATCACTGACAGTCATTGCTGACGGCGCTTGCTGACAGCTCTTGCGGAAAGTGCGGCGACGGCGGTCATCACGCGTCTGACAATCGGCCAATCGGCGCGATCACACCGGAGATTCAGTCCAAATCGGCCAGCAGCTCGTCATCGACTTCGCTGACTTCCAGCGGTGCCTCGTCGTCCAGGTCGACCGCCAGATAGCTGTGCTCGACGGTCAGGAAGCGCTCGAAGAGTGCCTTGTCCATCGGCTCCGGCCAATGGCGGGTGTCTTCTTCCCAGGCGCGCAGCTCGCTTTCCAGCACGTCCAGCCAGCGCTCGGAGACGAAGCCGTCCAGCGCCTCACGCGTGTCCATCTCGGGAATCAGGTAGACGGTGCTCTCCTGATTGACATCCTCCAGCGCCAGATCCTCGCCTCCCTCGCCTTCGGATTCCAGCGAGTTGATCCAGTCGACAAACGCCTGGGTCGGCTTGACGCTCAGGGCGGAACGGTTAAGCAGCTTCATTCTGCACTCTCCAGGACATTCAGGGACAATTCCGAGACAGGACACACCGTGGATGGCAGCGCCGCTCATAAAGCAGGCACGCGATGCGGGTGAGCCTCGAGGCGCCCAGTGCGTCACCCTGGCAGTGCCAGGGCGCCAGCAGACTGGACGCCGACCATTATGGCCGCTCGCGGGCAACAAAGCCAAGCGCCACCTTGCCTCATCGGCACCGATCATGCCCCGCGAGGCACTCGTCGTCAGTCATTCGTGTGAGCCAGAGACCACAACGCCCCCGATCAGGGATCGGAGGCGTTGTGAGTGCCCTCATCGTGACGGGCTGGCGGCCGACTGCTCAGCCCTGCTGCGGACGCATCGCCGGGAACAGCAGCACGTCGCGGATGGAGGCGCTGTCGGTCAGCAGCATCACCAGACGGTCGATGCCGATGCCTTCACCGGCGGTCGGCGGCATGCCGTATTCCAGCGCGCGCACGTAGTCGGCGTCGTAGAACATGGCTTCGTCATCACCAGCGTCCTTCTCGGCCACCTGGGCCTGGAAGCGTTCGGCCTGGTCTTCAGCGTCGTTGAGCTCCGAGAAGCCATTGGCGATCTCGCGGCCACCGACGAAGAACTCGAAGCGATCGGTCACGTGCGGGTTGGCATCGTTGCGACGCGCCAGCGGGCTGACCTCGGCCGGATATTCGGTGATGAAGGTCGGCTGGTCGAGACGGTGCTCGGCGACTTCCTCGAAGATCTCGGTCTCGAGCTTGCCCAGACCCCAGATCGGCTTGACCTGGATGCCGAGACGCTCGGCCGTGGCGCGCGCGGCGGCGTAATCGGCCAGGTCGGCTTCGGTGATGCCATCGCCGTACTTGATGATCGACTCACGCATGGTCATCTGGATGAACGGCTGGCTCAGGTCGTACTCGCTGCCCTGGCAGGTGATCTGCGTGGTGCCGAGCACTTCCTGGGCCGCGGTGCGGATCATGTCTTCGGTGAGCGCGATCAGGTCACGGTAGTCCGCGTAGGCCCAGTAGAACTCGAGCATGGTGAACTCGGGGTTGTGACGCGTCGACAGCCCTTCGTTGCGGAAGTTGCGGTTGATCTCGAACACGCGCTCGAAGCCACCCACCACCAGACGCTTGAGGTACAGCTCCGGCGCGATGCGCAGGTACATTTCCATGTCCAGCGCATTGTGGTGCGTGATGAACGGACGCGCGGTCGCGCCACCCGGAATCTGCTGCAGCATCGGCGTCTCGACTTCCATGAAGCCGCGATCGCTGAGGAAGCGACGGATGGAGGCGACGATGCCGGCACGCAGCGCGAAGGTGCGGCGTGACTGCTCGTTCATGATCAGGTCGACATAACGCTGGCGATAGCGCATTTCCTGATCGGACAGACCGTGGAACTTGTCCGGCAGCGGACGCAGGTTCTTGGTCATCAGCTGGGCGCTTTCGATCATGACGTACAGATCGCCCTTGCCGGATTTGTGCACCGGACCACTGGCACCGACGATGTCACCGATATCCCAGCTCTTGATGTCCTCGAGCAGCGCTTCCGGCAGGCCCTTCTTGTCGACGTAGAGCTGAATCTGACCGGAGACTTCCTGCAGAACGATGAAGGGGCCACGTTTGCGCATGATACGCCCGGCGACGGCGGCCTTGCGGTCCAGCGTCTCCAGCTCGGCCTTGTCCTTCTCGCCCAGCTCTTCCATCAGGTCAGCGGCGAGGCTGTCACGACGGAAATCATTCGGGAAGGCACTCTTGCCTTCGGCGGCGGCCTGCTCGCGGCGGGCGTTCAGCTTGGCGCGACGTTCGGCGATCAGGCGGTTCTCTTCCTGAGCCTGTTCGGCGGCCTGCTGCTCATCAATGGCGGGGGTCTGCTCTGTCGACATGGAGGGGCCTGTCTCGTGTCAAAGGGTCATGGCCTGGGCCACGACAGATCATGGTCAGCCTGACGATTGTGACCATCAGTGCTGACCGCGATACGGGGATTCGTGGCCTCCGCCGGCGATACCGGCGGAGGCGAATAGGCGCTGGGCCGCGAGGGAACTCGCGCTCAGAGCCCCATCTTGAGGCTGGCGACGATGAAGTCATCGAGGTCGCCGTCGAGCACCTTGTCACAGTTGCTCGACTGGACGCTGGTCCGCAGGTCCTTGATGCGCTGGTCATCGAGGACGTAGGAGCGGATCTGGCTGCCCCAACCGATATCGGACTTGGAGTCCTCGAGTTCCTGCTTGGCCGCGTTGCGCTTCTGCATCTCGGCTTCGTAGATCCGCGCCTTCAGCATCTTCATGGCGCGATCACGGTTGGAGTGCTGACTGCGCTCGGTCTGGCAGGCCGCCACGATGCCTGTCGGCACGTGGGTGATACGTACCGCGGAGTCGGTGGTGTTGACGTGCTGACCACCGGCACCGGAGGAGCGATAGGTATCGGTGCGCAGGTCGGCCGGGTTGATGTCGATCTCGATGTTGTCATCGATTTCCGGCGACACGAACACGGACGCGAACGAGGTGTGACGACGGCCGCCGGAGTCGAAGGGACTCTTGCGCACCAGACGGTGGACACCCAGCTCGGTGCGCAGCCACCCGAAGGCGTAATCGCCCTCGACGTGGATGGTCGCGGACTTGATGCCGGCGACTTCACCGGCGCTCGCCTCGACGATCTCGGTCTTGAAACCGTGATGCTCGGCCCAGCGCAGGTACATGCGCAGCAACATGTTGCCCCAATCCTGCGCTTCGGTACCGCCGGAGCCTGCCTGGATGTCGAGGTAGGCGTTGTTGGCGTCCATCTCACCCGAGAACATGCGACGGAACTCGAGCTTCTCGAGACTGGCCTTGAGCTGGTCCAGCTCGCGGACGACTTCGTCCACGGTGCCTTCATCCTCTTCCTCGACCGCCATTTCCAGCAGGTCGGAGCAGTCGGACAGACCGTTGCTCATGTCGTCGAGGGTCTTGACGACCAGCTCCAGCGACGCACGTTCCTTGCCGAGCTTCTGCGCGTAGTCCGGGTCATTCCAGACATCCGGATTCTCGAGCTCGCGAGTGACTTCCTCTAGCCGATCCTGCTTTTCGGCATAGTCAAAGGTACCCCCTCAGGACTTCTGCCCTTTCGGACAGGCCCTTGATGAGGTTGGTGATCGGATTGATCTCTTGCATGGTCGTCCTGTCTTGAGGCGATGATGCGTGAATGGGTGCGCGGCGATCCTGTCGCAAGCGACGGGCTCCGCCACATGCCACCCGAGGGTGCATGTGCAGACCGACAGCGCGCAAAGCCCGATATTGTAGCCATTTCCCGGCGTGGCGACCATGCCCGGCCCATCATCCGTGGCCAGCGGGCAAGCGACGGCTCTCGGCTGCCAGGCATGCCGCCCTCAGCGGGCAGGCGACGAATACGACCAAAGTGATTCAAAGGCCCGTCAGCCCCGAATGGCCCGAGTTTCCACGCCTTGCATGACGTTTATCGAATGCATGCATAAGCCATCTATTTTTTAACATGGACAGCGGGCAGGAAAAGATTCGATGGTAGAAGGCGACACTCGTATTACCCCTAACAACAATAGCGAGCCTCCCTATCATGGCACGACTGTACTCCCCCTCTCACACCCCGGCGCTCCCCGGACGCTTCGCGCTCAAACGCCTGGCAGGTTCTCTGCTGCTGGCCGGGGGCATCGTTGCCTCCCAGGGCATCATGGCCGACACGCTCAAGCTGGCGATCATGGGTGAACCGGCCTCGCTGGACCCGCAGCAGATCTCCGGTACCTGGGAAAATGACGTGGTGGGCGACCTCTTCGAGGGCCTGGTCACCGAAGCCGCCGATGGCGAGCGCATCCCCGGCGCGGCCGAGTCGTGGCAGATTTCCGACGATGGCAAGACCTATACCTTCACGCTGCGCGAGGACGGCAAGTGGTCAGACGGTGAGCCGGTGACCGCCGAGGACTTCGTGTACGCGCTCAAGCGCATCATGACGCCGGAAAATGCCTCGGATTACGCCTACATCCTGTATCCGATCAAGAATGCCAAGGCCATCAACAGCGGCGAGGCCGAGCCGGACACCCTCGGCGTGCGTGCCGTGGATGATCACACCCTCGAGATCACTCTCGAGCGCCCGACCCCCTACTTCCTGGATCAGCTGTCGCACTACACCGCCTACCCGCTGCCCAAACATGTGGTGGAGAAGTACGGCAAGGACTGGACCGACCCCGGCAAGATGGTCTCCAACGGTGCCTTCGAGCTGAGCGAGTGGCAGCCACAGACCCGCATCGTCGCGCTCAAGAATCCTGAGTTCCACGATGCCAATGAGGTCGCGCTGGATGAGGTGATCTACTACCCCATCGAGGAGCGCAACAGCGCCCTGAAGCGCTTCCGCGCCGGCGAGATCGACATCGCGCGCGAATTCCCGACCCAGCAATACGGCTGGCTGAAGGACAACCTGCCGGACGCCACCCACGTCGCGCCCTACCTGGGCATCTACTACTACGTGCTCAACTCGCGCGATGGCCATGCCACGGCAGACCCGCGCGTGCGCGAGGCGCTCAACCTCTCCATCCGCCGCAACATCATCACCGACAAGATTCTCGGCACCGGCGAAGTGCCGGCCTACAGCTTCGTGCCCACCGGCGTGAACCATTACGACATCCAGGAGATGGCCTTCAAGGACATGTCGATGGATGAGCGCATGCAGAAGGCCCGGTCCCTGATGGAAGAGGCTGGCTACGGCCCGGACAACCCGCTGGAGCTGACCCTGCGCTACAACACCAGCGAAGACCACAAGAAGGTGGCCATCGCCGCCGCCGCGATGTGGAAGCCGCTGGGCGTGAAGGTCAATCTGCTGAATGCCGAAGTCGCGGTGCACTACGAGGACATGCGCCAGGGCAAGTTCGATGTCGGCCGCGCCGGCTGGATAGGCGACTACAACGACGCCCAGAACTTCCTCAACCTGCTGGAAAGCGGCGTGCCCAACAACTACGGCGCCTATTCCAACAGTGCGCTGGATGACGACATGCAAGAGGCCGCCAATACGCTCGACATGGAGGATCGCGAGGCACTGATGCAGGACGCCGAGCGCAAGGCGCTGGATGACTACGCCGTGCTGCCGATCTACTACTACGTGTCGCGCAATCTGGTGAACCCCAAGCTCAGCGGCTGGAAGAACAACATCGAGGATACCCACCGCTCGCGCTGGGTCTCGTTCTCCGAGTGAGGCGAGCCCTGTGAGCCTCTGAGCTGGCTCGCCGCTCTCTAGATCGTCATGGGTCCACGCTCGTGTCCGGCAGGGCAGGAGCGTGGCATCTGCCAAGGATGGCACCAGAAGATGACGTCGCGCCCCACGGGCGTGACAAGGAGTTCATGCATGTCCCCCACCTCACCGATGCAATGCGCGGCAAGCCTCAGCGCAGGCCTGCTGCTGTCCGTTCTTCCCCTCTCCCTTGGCGCTTCCGGCAGCGCCGTGGCAGCAGAATCCACCAGCCAGAGCGAGCAGATCCTGCGCATCGCCAATGGCTCCGAACCGGCGTCACTTGACCCGCAACAGACCAACGGCACCTGGGAGACACGTATCACGCGTGATCTGTTCGAGCCGCTGATCGCCTACTCCGCCGATGGCGAGCTGATTCCCGGGCTGGCGGAGCGCTGGGAGTCGTCCGCCGATGGGCTGAGCTGGACCTTTCATCTGCGCGAGGGGCTCGAATGGTCAGACGGCACGCCGCTGACCGCCGAGGATGCCGTCTTCGCGCTGCGCCGCCTGCTGACACCCGCCACCGCGGCCCACAACGCCACGCTCTACTACCCGATCGTCAATGCCCGCGCGGTGAATACCGGTGAGCTGCCCGCGGAGAAGCTTGGCGTGGCCGCGCCGGATGCGCAGACGCTCACCATCAGCCTCAGCCACCCTTCGGCGACGCTGGAGCAGACGCTGGCGATGAGCGAAGCCGCCCCGCTGCCACGCCATGTGATCGCGGCCAAGGGCGCTGACTGGACGCGGCCGGCCAACATGGCCACCTCGGGCGCCTTCGTGCTCAAGACCTGGTCGCCCCAGGCCGAGATTCGCCTGACGCCCAATCCGCGCTATCACGCGGCGGACACGGTCGCGCTCGATGAGGTGGTCTACCTGCCCATCGAGGAGAGTCATGCCGCGCTCAATCGCTTCCGCGCCGGCGAAGTCGAGATCGCCTACGGCGTACCCGCCAGCCATTACACCTGGATTCAGGACAACCTGGCCGCTGCCCTTCAGACCTACCCGATCCTCGGCGAGTACTTCTATGTCTTCAATCTGCGCGAGGGCTCGCCGGTGGCCGACCAGCGCATTCGTCGCGCGCTGAATCTGGCCACGCGCCGTGAGGTGATCACCGAGCGCATTCTCGGCATGGGCCAGATTCCCTCCTGGCACTTCGTGCCGAAGGCATTGGGTGAGCATCAGGGCGCGCGCTTCGACTTCGCTGACTGGTCGATGGACCGGCGCATGGCGAAGGCGCGTGAGCTGATGGCCGACGCGGGCTACGGCCCGGATACCCCGCTTGAGCTGACCCTGCGCTATAACACCCTGGAAGATCACAAGAAGATCGCCGTGGCCCTGGGGGCGATGTGGAAACCGCTGGGCGTGAAGGTGACGCTGACCAACACCGAGGCCGCGGTGCATTACCGCGATCTGGCGCTGGGCGATTTCGAGGTCGGCCGTTACGGCATGATCGCGACCATCGCCGATGCCTACGACTTCCTGAACGCCTTCAGCAGCGACAACACCTCCAACGCGCCCGGGCTCAGCTCGCCGACCTACGATGCGCTGATCGAGGCGGCGGCGCGTGAAGGAGACGTCGGCACCCGCCAGCGCCAGCTCCACGACGCCGAGCAGTATCTGCTCGACCACGATGTGGTGCTGCCGCTCTACGACTATGTCACCTCCAGCCTGGTCGACCCCGCCATCAGCGGCTGGGCGCCCAATGCGCTGGACGTGCACCCGAGTCGCTATCTGCAGCTCGATACCTCGCACTGACAGACCACAGTCACCAATAACAACGACACACCCGGGCAGCGGCCCGGACGGAGCACTGGATGCTGAGCTACACCCTCAAACGGTTGCTGCAGGCGATTCCCACCCTGCTGATCGTGATCACCCTGTCGTTCTTCCTGATGCGGGTCGCCCCGGGCGGCCCCTTCGATGGCGAACGCCGCCTGCCCCCGGAAATCGAGCAGAACCTGCGCGCGGCCTATCACCTGGATGAGCCATTGCCGATGCAGTATCTGCGCTATCTGGGCGATCTGGTGCAGGGCGATCTCGGCCCGTCCTTCAAGTACAAGGACTTCGATGTCAGCGAGCTGATCAGCCAGGGCTTTCCGGCCAGTCTGGAGCTGGGCATGTGGGCGATTCTGGCCGCGCTGCTGATCGGGGTGCCGCTGGGGGTGATCGCGGCCATCCGGCGCAACTCGACGGCGGATTACGTGGTGATGAGTACTGCGCTGGCGGGAATCGCGGTGCCCAACTTCGTGATCGCCCCGCTGCTGGCGCTGGTGTTCGGCGTGCTGCTCGGCTGGTTGCCGGCCGGCGGCTGGAACGGTGGCGCCTGGCAGAACCTGCTGCTGCCGGTGGTGGCGCTCTCCATCCAGCAGATCGCCTACATCGCCCGCATGATGCGCGCCAGCATGATCGAGGTGCTCGGTAGTCACTACATCCGCACCGCCCGCGCCAAGGGCCTGAGCGAGTGGAAGGTGATTCTGCGCCATGCATTGCGACCGGCGATGCTGCCGGTGGTCTCATACCTCGGCCCGGCCATCGCCGGCATCATCACCGGCTCGGTGGTGATCGAGCAGATCTTCGGCATTCCCGGCATCGGGCGCTATTTCGTGCAGGGTGCGCTCAATCGTGACTACACCCTGGTGATGGGCACGGTGGTCTTCTATGGCGCCTTGATCCTGCTGCTCAACCTGATCGTCGATCTGCTCTACAGCATGCTCGACCCGCAGATCCGCTACGACGACTGACCCGAGGCCCTGACATGTCACAGACAACTCCCGCTCCCCACGGCACCGGCGGTGCCAGTGCCTTCGACGGCCAGCCCCCTGCCGCGCCGGCAGGCGACAGCCTGACCCGCGACGCCTGGCGTCGTCTCAAGCAGAACCGCGCTGCCATGTGCAGCCTGGTGGTGATGGCCGTCATCGTGCTGGCCTGCCTGATCGGCCCGTGGCTGACGCCCTTCGAACTCGATGAAGTCGACTGGAACGCCATCGGCACCGGCCCGGACCTGGCCTCCGGCCACGTCTTCGGCACCGACGTCAACGGCCGCGACCTGCTGACCCGCACCCTGCATGGCGGCCAGATCTCGCTGTCGGTGGCGCTGGTCGCCACCTTCGTCAGCCTGGTGATCGGCGTGCTCTACGGCGCCGTCTCCGGCTACTTCGGCGGACGCACCGACAACCTGATGATGCGCTTCGTCGACATCATGTATTCGCTGCCGTTCATGTTCCTGGTGATCCTGCTGATGGTGGTGTTCGGTCGCAACATCTTCCTGATCTACGCTGCCATCGGTGCGGTGGAGTGGCTGGACATGTCGCGCATCGTGCGCGGCCAGGTGCTGGCACTCAAGAAGCGTGAATTCGTGGAGGCGGCGCATGCGCTGGGGGTGCGCGACCTGCAGGTGGTCACCCGCCACCTGATCCCCAATGCGCTGGGACCGGTGATCGTCTACGTCACGCTGACGGTGCCCAAGGTCATCCTGCTGGAAAGCTTCCTGTCGTTCCTCGGCCTCGGCGTGCAGGAACCGCTGACCTCGTGGGGCGTGTTGATCTCCGAAGGCAAGGACATGATGGAGACCGCCCCCTGGATGCTGCTGGTGCCCTCGGCCTTCCTCGCCGCGACCCTGTTCTGCCTCAACTTCCTCGGCGATGGGCTGCGTGACGCCCTCGACCCCAAGACTCGCTGAACCGGAGCGCTGATCATGACTTCTTCACCCTCTACCTCCGGCACCTCCTCCAGCCTGCCGCCAGCACGCAACGCCGCCGACCAGGCCCGCGCCGACACCCTGACTCGCCTGGGACTGGCGGCCGAGGCGCCTGGCACGCCGCCGCTGATGGAGATCGATGACCTCAAGGTCGACTTCCAGCTGCCGGATGGCGCGGTACCCGCCGTCAAGGGCGTCAGCTTCACTCTCAACAAGGGCGAGACGCTGGCGCTGGTCGGCGAGTCCGGCTCCGGCAAGTCAGTCACATCCACCGCCATCCTGCGCCTGCTGCCGGAACTCGCCGAGATCAAGGGTGCCATCCGCCTGCGCGGCGAAGACCTGCTGAGCGCCTCGACGCGGCGCATGCGCGAGCTGCGCGGCAATCGCATCGCCACCGTCTTCCAGGAGCCGATGACCTCGCTCAACCCGCTGCACCGCATCGGGCGCCAGATCATCGAGGTACTGGCACTGCATCGTGACCTCAAGGGCCGCGCGGCCCGCCACAAGGCGCTGGAACTGCTCGAGCAGGTCGGCATTCCGGAGCCGGCGCGACGCATCGACAGCTATCCCCACGAGCTGTCCGGTGGCCAGCGTCAGCGCGTGATGATCGCCATCGCACTGGCCTGCGAGCCGGACCTGCTGATCGCCGATGAGCCGACCACCGCGCTGGATGTCACGGTGCAGGCGCAGATCCTGCGGCTGCTCAAGTCGCTGCAACAGCGCTACGGCATGGCGATCCTGTTCATCACCCACGACCTGAGCATCGTGCGCCACTTCGCGGACCGCGTCTGCGTGATGCGTCACGGCGAGCTGCTGGAAACCGGCGCCACCCACGACGTCTTCGAGAGCCCGCAGCACGCCTACACCCGCATGCTGATCGATGCCGAACCGGCCGGTGAGAAGGCGCCGGTGGCCGCGGATGCACCGGTGCTGCTGTCGGCGCGCGATGTGCGTGTCAGTTTCACCATCAAGCGTCCGCTGTTCGGGCCCAAGGTCGCCTTCGAGGCGGTGCGCGGCATCGATCTCGAGGTGCGACGCGGCCAGACCATCGGCATCGTCGGCGAGTCCGGCTCCGGCAAGTCGACGCTGGGTCGCGCCCTGCTGCGCCTGCTCAAGAGCCAGGGCCAGATCAGCTTCGATGGCGTCGATATCATGCCGCTGGACAAGTCGGGCATGCGCCCCTTGCGCTCGCGCATGCAGGTCGTCTTCCAGGACCCCTTCGGCTCCCTGTCGCCGCGCCTGACCGTGGGCGAGATCATCAGCGAAGGCCTGCGCGTGCATCACCCCGAGCTCAATCGCGCCCAGCGCGATGCGCGGGTCTGCGACGCCCTGAGCGAGGTCAGCCTCGACCCCGGCATGCGCAATCGCTATCCGCATGAATTCTCCGGTGGTCAGCGCCAGCGCATCGCCATAGCCCGCGCCCTGGTGCTCAAGCCGGAATTCCTGCTGCTGGACGAGCCGACCTCGGCGCTGGACCGCTCGGTACAGGTCACGGTGATCGACCTGCTGCGCGACCTGCAGGCGCGCCATGGCCTGACCTATCTGTTCATCAGCCATGACCTGGCGGTCGTGCGTGCGCTGTCAGACCATCTCATCGTGATGAAGGAAGGCGAGGTGGTGGAAAGCGGCAGCACCCACGCCATCTTCGAGGCACCCCGTGAGCGTTATACGTGTGAATTGATGCAGGCTGCCTTCGCCCCGGACCTGGGACAGACGCACCACTGACCCCCTGAAAAGACGACATGACTGATGGGCGCTGCGGCGCCCATCAAGACCCCGCTTTGCCTGAGAAAAGGCGCAGGGCCTCATCACTGCCTGCCTGAAGGGTGGCGATGAGCGCCCGGCCTCGCCCCGGGCAAGGGCAGCCGAGTCGCTCACACAAATCGACATTGGCTGCCAACCGGGTGCTTGCACCCGACCGAGGCCGGAGCAGGATGCTCCGGCATGACCCACACCGATGGAAAGACATGCACAGGATGACGATGCAACCTACAACAACAGCCAGCATCCCCCTTCACACTCACTCACGACTGCGTCACGCGATTGGCGCAGCCCTGCTCGGTACGGGACTGCTGAGCATGAGCCCCATGGCCCAGGCCATCGAGGTCTACAAGACGGATACCGACCGCGTCGAGTTCAGTGGCCGCCTGGCGGCGTTTGCCGTGATCCAGGATGGCGCACACGACGAGATCTACAACGGCGGCTCGCGGGTGCGCCTGATCCACGAGCATCAGTTCGAGCAGGGCTGGAGCTCCATCATCCGCGCCGAATGGGGCTTCGATCCCTGGTTCAAGGACGGCACCGATGCTCACTACAAGCGCATGCTCTATGCCGGAGCGGCCCACGAGAAATGGGGCAGCTTCACGGTCGGCAAGCAGTATGGCCCCTGGTACGACATGGTGGCCGTCAACACCGACTGGTTCTGGATCAATGGTGGCGAGGCGTCCGGCACCTTCGAAGGCCGCAGCGGTGACGGCGGCCTGCATGGCACGGGGCGGCCGGACAACTCGCTCTACTGGAAGAAGAGCTTCGACGACGTCACTGTCGGCCTGCTCTACCAGCTCGGCCATGATGGCCAGCACAGCAACGAGACCTCACTCTTCGAGGATGGCGTCTTCACCACCGAGACCGAGTATTCGGGGTATGAGCGTGACTACAGCTATGAAGCCGCGCTCAACTGGCACCCGAACGAGGACTTCACGGTGGGCGGGGTCTTCCACCATACGGAGCTGAGCGACTACGAGAGCGGCAACAGCGAGAACGGCGATATCGATGCCTGGCTGCTCGGCGGTCACTGGTCACCGGGCAACTGGTACATCGCCCTCGTCGGCGGGGAATATCGCAACCACATCGCCGGCAGCACCCTGGACTCCTCGGAAGATTTCGTCGACAAGGCGCGCGGCGCGGAATTCGTGGTCAACTACAAGTTCAAGGAGGTCATCTGGGGCAATGACAGTGTCGAGCTCTACGGTGGCTTGAATCACCTGGAGGACGCCGACAGCGAAGCACGCTACGCCTATCAGATTCTGGGCGCGGCCTGGCGGGTCAAGGACCTGACGCTGGCCACCGAGTATCGCTTCGACAACAGCCGCCAGTCAGACGGCAGCGAGTACAGCGCCGACCGCGACCAGCTGATGTTCCTGGCGCGTTACGACTTCTGATCGACATGTCAGACGCTGGTGACGGTTCGCCAATGCTCGCGCTGAGGCGATAGTTCCGCCCTTGCCTGATGAACCCGGCAGGGACGACAAAAAACGCCCGGTCATAGGACCGGGCGTTTGTTTGTATCGGCTGTATCGGTTGTATCGGTTGTCCCGAGACCAGCTCAGGGTTTCAGCCGCTTACGTACTCAGAAGCGATAGGTCGCGCCGAGACCGAAGCCATGCGCTTCATTCTCGTAATCGGCTTCATAGGTGCCACGGTTGGGCTCGCTCAGGCTGACGGTGGCCGTCTCTTCCCACAGGTAGGTGTAGGCCATGTCGATGGTCAGCTCCGGCATCGGCGTCCAGCCGGCCCCCAGCGAGAAGATGGTGCGATCCCCGGACGGGATACGCGCGCTGCGATGCTCGTCCACGGTCGGGCTGTCATCGAAGGCCATGCCGGTGCGCAGCACCCACTGCGGATTGAGCTGATAGCTCAGGCCCACTGCGTACTGCCAGCTGTCCTCGTAGCCCTGCTCCTCGACGATGTCGCTCATGTTGTCGACTTCCACCGCGATCTCATCGAAGCGGCTCCAGTGCACCCAGGTCACGCCCGCCATCAGCGTCCAGCGATCATCCAGCTTGTGCGTCACGGAGAAGTCGATGCTTTCCGGCAGAGTCACGTCCAGCGACGCATCCTGCTCGGTATTCGCGAAGCCCGTGCCAGTGAAGACATTGTTGTACTTGGCCTCGCCTTCCAGGCTGTAATCCACCTTGGAGCGATAGGACAGACCGAGACGGGTACTGTCCACCGGCTGGAAGATGACCCCGACGTTGTAGCCCCAGGCGGCATCGTCGCCCTTGATCTTGACCTTGCCATCGCCTGTGCCAGCATCGAGAGTATTCGACGTCAGCTCACCCTTGACGCTGTTGTAGGTCACACCGGCGCCGATGGCCCACTTGTCATTGATGCGGTAGGAGATGGTCGGCTGGGCGGTGACCACCTCGACTTCACTGTAATTGGCGAAATAACGGCCGCGGAAATCAGAACCATAATCGGTGATCACACCAAAGGGCGCGTAGACCCCGAAGCCCAGTGCTACCCGGTCATTCATCGGCTGCACGTAATAGAAGGAAGGCACTGCCGCTCCCGGCACCATGTCGCCGTCATCTCCGCCAGAGACTGGCCGACCGAGTGCATCATTCGCGGTGGCGACATCAATATCGGTATTGACGTCCAGATAGGTCACACCGCCGGTGATCTGGGCACGATCCAGGAAGGACATGCCGGCCGGGTTGCCGAACACGGTGGAGGCATCATTGGCATTCGAGGCGCGCCCGGCGAAGGAGGTGCCCTGGGTACTGACACTCTGCTCGTTCAGCTGGAAGGCCCCCGCGTGAACGCCACCGGCATAAGCCGTGGCTGCCGTTGCCAGAGCGACCCCGAGGGTGAGTTTGTTCATCTTGTTTTTCATTATGGATGGCGTCCCATTGCAGGTGGCTGGAGAGCCGCATGTTGTTGTTATCATTCGTTGATGCATAGCTCTGTCACCTACGTTTTGGGCGAGTCGTGCGTTCAAGTCAAGGGCGAACGTTTGTTTGAATAGGGAGATTTCTAGTATTCAGGGAACTTTCATTCATGTCTGCACTGTTACGTGCTGCTAAGCCCATGACCTGACGACGATTTAGTGCCTTGTCGCCAGCGTTTAAAACACGACAGCCCCCTCTGCTCCCCCCTCTAGCCTATTGGTCGAACATCAGCTTTTTCGTATGTATCGGCTCGCTTGACCTATGTGCAACACATAAGTCTTACACTGATGATCAGTCACGGAACATTGGCTGCCGACAGACCTTCAGGGCAGCCGAATGCTCTCTCCGCCACTCTTGATCACCAGGAGATGATGCAATGAAAGTCGCTGAACTGGCCCGCGCGGGGGGCGTCACCGCCGAAACCGTTCGCCATTACACGCGCCAGGGGCTGATCACGGCCCGACGTGATCCCGTCAACAACTACCAGCGCTTCGATGAGCAGGCGCTGGTACGCCTCAAATTCATCAGTCAGGCACGCCAGCTGGGCTTCAGCCTTGCCGACATCAAACAGATTCTTGAGCAGGCGGACCAGCACGACTCGCCGTGCCCGCTGGTTCGTGACCTGCTGCGACAGCACCTGCCGAGAGTGCGCGAGCGCATTCGTGAGCTGGAAGCCCTCGCAGAGCGCATGGAGCATGCGCTGGATTGCTGGCAGGACCTTCCGGATGGCGTGCCGGACGGCAACAGCGTGTGCTGTCTGATCGAAGGCTTTCCGCAGGACATGCCCGACACCGCTTCCACTTCCAAACGCCGCGACGGGGGGCAATCATGATGACTACATCACTTCCCGAGACACGCCTTCTGCAGGCGCCAGGCATCCATTGTCAGGGCTGTGTCAGCAGGATTCGTCGTGCCCTGCAGGCGCAGGACCCGCAGGCCGAGTTGCTCGGCGCACCTGATGCAGAGCTGTTGCTGATGCACAGCCAGTTGTTATCCACGGCACTGCAGGAAGTCGCGGACGACTGCGGCTACCCCCTCAAGGAGGAAGCCCTGCCGGAACGCGCCCATCACGATCTGTCGGTGTACGGCATGCACTGCCAGAAGTGCGTCGCCAGATTGCGCGAGGCCATCCAGCACTGGGATGACACCGCGCAAGTCAGTGGCACGCCGAAAGAAGACACTCTCAACGTGGACACCTGTCTGCCGCGCGGGCTGCTCGAGAGAATCATCCTCGAGACGGACTATTCGCTTGAGGCCCCCGCCGAGGAGGATGAAGCTCAAGCCGCGCCGGCTGCTGATACGCCGGCCGTTGCGAGCAAGTCAAGCGCTGCGAACGCGTCAGGTACTGCAAACAAAGCAGCGACTGAGAGCCAGCCAGCCGATAGCGCAAGCGCCGAGTTCTCACTGTCCGGCGTCACCTGCGCCAGCTGCGTGGCGACGATCCAGAAGGCACTGGATGGCCTGGATGGAGTGGAGCAGGCGCAGGTCAACTTCGCCTCGCGCACCGCCCAGGTCACGAGCCGCCTCGCTCCCGACGAGATCGTCTCGGCCATCGAAGGCGTCGGCTACGGGGCAAGCCTGGTGGAAGACGCGCAGGCCGGTGAGCAGCAACAGCAAGAGGACGCCGATCAGGAATATCGCTCTCGTGTCCGTGACAGCGTGCTGTCACTGGGCATCGGCATCCCCCTGATGATCAGCATGTTCTTCCATCATCCCGGCTTCGACGGGCTCGAGCGCGGGGTGTGGCTGGCGATCGGCGTCGCCGTGCTGGGCGTGCTCGCCACGGCAGGACACAGCTTCTTCACCAGCGCCTGGAAGGCCTTCACGCATCATCAGGCCAACATGGATACGCTGGTGGCGCTCGGTACCGGAGCGGCATGGATCTACTCCATGGGCGTGCTGCTGTTCCCCGACAGCGTGCCCCCGGCGGCGCGCGGGCTCTACTTTGAAGCATCGACCATGATCATCGGCTTGATCAGCCTGGGGCAGGCGCTGGAAGTCCGCGCCCGGGGCCGCACTCAGCAGGCGCTGCGTGCGCTGCTGGATCTGCAGACTCGCACGGCTCGCGTGATCCGCGATGGTGAAGAGCGCGAGATCGATATCAACGAGGTCCGCAGCGGGGACCAGGTGCGCATTCGCCCCGGTGAGCGCATCCCGGTGGATGGCCGGGTCATCGAGGGCCAGAGCCATATCGATGAATCGATGCTCAGCGGTGAGCCACTGCCCGTGTCACGCGGTATCGGCGACGAGGTAGCCGCCGGTACGCTCAATACGCGTGGCAGTCTGGTCTTCGAGGTCGAGCGCGTCGGTAGCGAGACTCGCCTGGGGCGCATCATCAGCCAGGTGCGTCAGGCACAGAATTCGCGCCCGCCGATTGGCCGGCTGGCTGACACCATCTCCGGCGTGTTCGTGCCCAGCGTGATGATCATCGCCATCGTCGCTGCGCTGGTGTGGTTCAACTTCGGGCCTGCGCCGACCGGCGTGCATATGCTGGTGGTCGCGACGGCGGTACTCGTCATCGCCTGCCCGTGTGCGCTGGGTCTGGCGACGCCGATCTCGACCATGATCGGCGTCGGCAAGGCGGCGGAACATGGCGTACTGGTACGCAGCGGTGAGGCACTGCAGACCGCCAGTCGCTTGACCGCGCTGGTGGTCGACAAGACCGGCACCCTGACGCGCGGCAAGCCGGAAGTCACCGAGGTCTCACTCCTCGAAGGGGAAGACGAGGAAGCCGTGCTGGATGCAGCATATGCACTGGAGCGAGGCTCCGAGCACCCGCTGGCCGCGGCACTGCTGGCACATATCGAAGCCAGACGCCCCGATGCCTCACGCAGCAAGGCCTTCCATGACTACCAGACCATCAGCGGACGCGGCATTCAGGCTCAGGATGATACAGGACGCACCTGGCGCATGGGCAACGCTGCCATGCTGGAAGAGGCCGGCATCAGCCTGGCTCCTCTCAGCGAGCAGATCACGTCTCTGGAAGACAATGCGCGCACCTTGATCCTGATGGCTCGCGACGATCAATTGCTCGCCGTCTTCGGGCTGGCCGACCCGCTGCGTGACGATAGCCGCGATGCCATCGCTCGCCTGCATGCCATCGGCCTCAAGGTGATCATGCTGACCGGTGACAACCCTCACACGGCAGCCGCCGTGGCGCGCGAGACCGGTATCGATGATTACCGTGCCGGCGTCTCACCGGATGACAAGCACGACGAGATCGCGCGGCTGCAGCAGGAAGGTCATGTGGTGGGCATGGTCGGCGATGGCATCAATGATGCGCCGGCGCTGGCGCTGGCCGATGTCGGCTTCGCGATGGGCGAAGGTACCGACGTTGCCATCGAGACCGCCGGTATCACGTTGATGCAGCCGTCGCTGGGCGGGGTCGCGGATGCGATCGCGATCAGCCAGGCCACCCTGCGCAACATCAAGCAGAACCTGGTAGGAGCCTTCGGCTACAACCTGATCGGCATCCCGATTGCCGCAGGCATCCTCTACCCCTTCACGGGCATGTTGCTGTCGCCGGTAATCGCAGGACTGGCCATGTCCTTGTCCTCGGTCACCGTCGTGACCAATGCCAATCGTCTGCGTCGCTATACGCCCCCGAGCGCAGCTGGATCCGCAACGAGTAACCCAGAGAATACCGCCACCACCTCACAAGGAGCGTCAGCATGATCTGCATGGCCATCAATCTGCTAGGGTTCGGCCTGATCGCCGCCATTGTCTGGTGGTTCTGGCTCGCCAAGTCATGAAACACACTCCAGGACTTGCTCTGTAGTCGCTGAAATCGAGCAAGCTGATTGCACAAGGCAATCGCGCTAGATAATCATCTCAAAGCCCTGTCACATCCTGTGTGGCAGGGCTTTTTTCGTGACTGTTTCCTGATCAAAAGCGCACCAGACGGCTCTCGCAAGGCTCGCAACGATAGCGCTCATGACATGCCGTCCTGCGGCTCCGAGACCTGGGTCACCCGGCAAGTCCACTGGGGGGGGGGGAAAGCAGCTGTCGCGAGGTCTTGTGGGTAGCTCCTGCACTGCCGAATCTTGAGTTTTCCACAGCCGCTTTGCTCTTCTTTACCCCGCTTGATCAAAGTGCCGAGAATGCAAAAACGCCCCTGCCACATCAGTGACAGGGGCGTTTCCTTTGGTCGTCTTTCTGCACACGGCTTTCTATTGCGCCAATTTTCCTGCGTACAAAGAGAACCGCCCCTGCAGCAAGGCTACAGGGGCGGTTCAGTATAAGTGCCTGACGATGACCTACTCTCACATGGAGAAACTCCACACTACCATCGGCGCTAAGCGGTTTCACTTCCGAGTTCGGCATGGGATCGGGTGGTTCACGCTCGCTATGGTCGTCAGGCGAAACGGTGGCATCTTGCGATGCCTGAGTCTCAAGGCTTTTGGCCTCGCGACTCGCAATATGAATCATGCTGACCGAGATGTCTCGATCCTGTCGCAATCCCGGCGTTTGCCTAAGCAAACCCCTTGGGTGTTATATGGTCAAGCCTCACGGGCAATTAGTACTGGTTAGCTCAACACATTGCTGTGCTTCCACACCCAGCCTATCAACCTTGTAGTCTTCAAGGGCCCTTCAGGAGGCGTAAGGCCTCAGGGAAGTCTCATCTTGAAGGGGGCTTCCCGCTTAGATGCTTTCAGCGGTTATCCCGTCCGAACGTAGCTACCGGGCAATGCCATTGGCATGACAACCCGAACACCAGAGGTTCGTCCACTCCGGTCCTCTCGTACTAGGAGCAGCTCTTCTCAAACTTCCGACGCCCACGGCAGATAGGGACCGAACTGTCTCACGACGTTCTAAACCCAGCTCGCGTACCACTTTAAATGGCGAACAGCCATACCCTTGGGACCGACTTCAGCCCCAGGATGTGATGAGCCGACATCGAGGTGCCAAACACCGCCGTCGATGTGAACTCTTGGGCGGTATCAGCCTGTTATCCCCGGAGTACCTTTTATCCGTTGAGCGATGGCCCTTCCATACAGAACCACCGGATCACTAGAACCTACTTTCGTACCTGCTCGACGTGTCTGTCTCGCAGTCAAGCACCCTTATGCTCTTGCACTCAATGCACGATTTCCAACCGTGCTGAGGGTACCTTCGTGCTCCTCCGTTACTCTTTAGGAGGAGACCGCCCCAGTCAAACTACCCACCATACACTGTCCTCGATCCGGATAACGGACCTGAGTTAGAACGCCAATGATGTCAGGCTGGTATTTCAAGGTTGGCTCCACCGCATCTGGCGACGCGGTTTCAAAGCCTCCCAGCTATCCTACACAGACAACATCAGCATCCAGTGTAAAGCTATAGTAAAGGTTCACGGGGTCTTTCCGTCTAGCCGCGGGTACACAGCATCTTCACTGCGATTTCAATTTCACTGAGTCTCGGGTGGAGACAGCGTGGCCATCATTACGCCATTCGTGCAGGTCGGAACTTACCCGACAAGGAATTTCGCTACCTTAGGACCGTTATAGTTACGGCCGCCGTTTACCGGGGCTTCGATCAAGAGCTTCGCGTGAGCTAACCCCATCAATTAACCTTCCGGCACCGGGCAGGCGTCACACCCTATACGTCCGCTTGCGCGTTTGCAGAGTGCTGTGTTTTTAATAAACAGTTGCAGCCACCTGGTATCTTCGACCGGTAGGAGCTTACGGAGCAAGTCCTTCACTCGAACCGGTGCACCTTCTCCCGAAGTTACGGTGCCATTTTGCCTAGTTCCTTCACCCGAGTTCTCTCAAGCGCCTTGGTATTCTCTACCTGACCACCTGTGTCGGTTTGGGGTACGGTCGCATGTGATCTGAAGCTTAGAGGCTTTTCCTGGAAGCGTGGCATCGATGACTTCCTGACCGTGGTCAGTTCGTCTCGCATCTCGACCTCAGAGGAACCGGATTTGCCTGATTCCTCGGCCTACATGCTTTCACCAGGACAACCAACGCCTGGCTCACCTAGCCTTCTTCGTCCCCCCATCGCAACCACATCCGGTACGGGAATATTAACCCGTTTCCCATCGACTACGCGTTTCCGCCTCGCCTTAGGGGCCGACTCACTCTGCTCCGATTAACGTAGAACAGAAAACCTTGGTCTTCCGGCGGGGGAGTTTTTCACTCCCCTTATCGTTACTCATGTCAGCATTCGCACTCGTGATACCTCCAGCAGACTTCTCAATCCACCTTCATTGGCTTACACGACGCTCCTCTACCGCTCATCCAGAGGATGAACCCGTAGCTTCGGTACCTGATTTAGCCCCGTTATATCTTCCGCGCAGGCCGACTCGACTAGTGAGCTATTACGCTTTCTTTAAAGGATGGCTGCTTCTAAGCCAACCTCCTAGCTGTCTGAGCCTTCCCACATCGTTTCCCACTTAATCAGGATTTTGGGACCTTAGCTGACGGTCTGGGTTGTTTCCCTTTTCACAACGGACGTTAGCACCCGCTGTGTGTCTCCCACGCTGCACTCACTGGTATTCGGAGTTTGCCTCGGGTTGGTAAGTCGGGATGACCCCCTAGCCGAAACAGTGCTCTACCCCCAGCGGTGATACGTGAGGCGCTACCTAAATAGCTTTCGAGGAGAACCAGCTATCTCCGGGCTTGATTAGCCTTTCACTCCGATCCACAGCTCATCCCAGCATTTTTCAACATACTTGGGTTCGGGCCTCCAATTGATGTTACTCAATCTTCACCCTGGCCATGGATAGATCGCCCGGTTTCGGGTCTATACCCTGCGACTGGTCGCCCAGTTAAGACTCGGTTTCCCTACGCCTCCCCTATACGGTTAAGCTCGCCACAGAATATAAGTCGCTGACCCATTATACAAAAGGTACGCGGTCACACCACGAAGGTGCTCCCACTGCTTGTACGCATACGGTTTCAGGATCTATTTCACTCCCCTCGCCGGGGTTCTTTTCGCCTTTCCCTCACGGTACTGGTTCACTATCGGTCAGCCAGGAGTATTTAGCCTTGGAGGATGGTCCCCCCATGTTCAGTCAAGGTTTCTCGTGCCCCGACCTACTCGATTTCACGTGACTCAGACTTCGACTACGGGACTATCACCCTGTATCGTCAAGCTTCCCAGCTTGTTCGTCTGTCAGTTGTCACGCTTAAGGGCTGGTCCCCGTTCGCTCGCCGCTACTTGGGGAATCTCGGTTGATTTCTTTTCCTCCGGGTACTTAGATGTTTCAGTTCCCCGGGTTTGCCTCTATAGGTTATGTATTGGCCTATAGATACTCACCTGATGGTGAGTGGGTTTCCCCATTCGGAAATCGTTGGGTCGCAGGGTATTTGCCACCTCGCCAACGCTTATCGCAGGCTATCACGTCCTTCATCGCCTCTGGCTGCCAAGGCATCCACCGTATGCGCTTAATCGCTTGACCATATAACCCCAAGGGGTCTGTCAAGGATTACGAATCTGTCGGACCTCTCCGACATATCGTTTGATAGACATGCGCTTGGCGCACACATCTATCGTCAGCATGATTCACATTGTTAAAGAGCGGCTGTTCAGAGAACAGTGAGAAGTCACACAACCTTCACGAGGAAGGCGATATGCTTGTCACTGTGGACTGTGCAGCGTTATCAGGTAGTAGAAGCTGAACCGGACTTTCATGGTGGAGCCAAGCGGGATCGAACCGCTGACCTCCTGCGTGCAAGGCAGGCGCTCTCCCAGCTGAGCTATGGCCCCAAAGTCGGCAAAACCGTGTCGACAAAAGCACGAAGCTTTTGGTGGGTCTGGGCAGATTTGAACTGCCGACCTCACCCTTATCAGGGGTGCGCTCTAACCAACTGAGCTACAGACCCGACACTACTACTCGATAAACTAACTTGATCAGGTAATTCGTTGTGAGCACTTGCCGCGAGCAGTAGACAGTGTCGATAAGGAGGTGATCCAGCCCCAGGTTCCCCTAGGGCTACCTTGTTACGACTTCACCCCAGTCATGAACCACACCGTGGTGATCGCCCTCCCGAAGGTTAGGCTAACCACTTCTGGTGCAGTCCACTCCCATGGTGTGACGGGCGGTGTGTACAAGGCCCGGGAACGTATTCACCGTGGCATTCTGATCCACGATTACTAGCGATTCCGACTTCATGGAGTCGAGTTGCAGACTCCAATCCGGACTGAGGCAAGCTTTATGGGATTGGCTCCACTTCGCAGTATTGCAACCCTTTGTACTTGCCATTGTAGCACGTGTGTAGCCCTACCCGTAAGGGCCATGATGACTTGACGTCGTCCCCACCTTCCTCCGGTTTGTCACCGGCAGTCTCCTTAGAGTTCCCGACATTACTCGCTGGCAAATAAGGATAGGGGTTGCGCTCGTTACGGGACTTAACCCAACATTTCACAACACGAGCTGACGACAGCCATGCAGCACCTGTCTCAGAGTTCCCGAAGGCACCAATCCATCTCTGGAAAGTCCTCTGGATGTCAAGGGTAGGTAAGGTTCTTCGCGTTGCATCGAATTAAACCACATGCTCCACCGCTTGTGCGGGCCCCCGTCAATTCATTTGAGTTTTAACCTTGCGGCCGTACTCCCCAGGCGGTCAACTTATTGCGTTAGCTGCGCCACTAAGTCCTCAAGGGACCCAACGGCTAGTTGACATCGTTTACGGCGTGGACTACCAGGGTATCTAATCCTGTTTGCTACCCACGCTTTCGCACCTCAGTGTCAGTGTCAGTCCAGAAGGCCGCCTTCGCCACTGGTATTCCTCCCGATCTCTACGCATTTCACCGCTACACCGGGAATTCTACCTTCCTCTCCTGCACTCTAGCCAAGCAGTTCCAGATGCCGTTCCCAGGTTGAGCCCGGGGCTTTCACACCTGGCTGACTTAGCCACCTACGCGCGCTTTACGCCCAGTAATTCCGATTAACGCTTGCACCCTCCGTATTACCGCGGCTGCTGGCACGGAGTTAGCCGGTGCTTCTTCTGCGAGTGATGTCTTTCCTCGAGAGTATTAGTCCCAAGGCGTTCTTCCTCGCTGAAAGTGCTTTACAACCCGAAGGCCTTCTTCACACACGCGGCATGGCTGGATCAGGCTTTCGCCCATTGTCCAATATTCCCCACTGCTGCCTCCCGTAGGAGTCTGGGCCGTGTCTCAGTCCCAGTGTGGCTGATCATCCTCTCAGACCAGCTACGGATCGTCGCCTTGGTGAGCCATTACCTCACCAACAAGCTAATCCGACATGGGCTCATCCGATAGCGCAAGGTCCGAAGATCCCCTGCTTTCTCCCGTAGGACGTATGCGGTATTAGCCTGAGTTTCCCCAGGTTGTCCCCCACTATCGGGCAGATTCCCATGCATTACTCACCCGTCCGCCGCTCGACGCCTCCTAGCAAGCTAGGATCGTTTCCGCTCGACTTGCATGTGTTAAGCCTGCCGCCAGCGTTCAATCTGAGCCATGATCAAACTCTTCAGTTGAAAGCTTGATAGTCTGTTAAGCAGACCAAACTTGGTTCAGAGTCAAACTTCTCGTGAGAGGCTTGCTCCGATATTTGGTGACCTTGTCACCACTCATCGGCAAGCGCTCACACGAATTACCTGATCAAATTTTTAAAGAGCGTCGCTGTTAAGCGAGGAGGCATATTCTACTTGGAACGCTTGAGAAGTCAAGCACTTGATGATGAGTCAGTCGACTGCCTCTAAGCATCATCAAGCGGTGAGGAGCGTTGCTCGATCACCTGTTCCGTAAGGAGTGCGGCGTATTCTAGCGAATCGCCCGGGATTGTCAACCGATGAATTCAAAGCGGACTTCAAAAACATCAAGAAAAACAATCACCTGCAAACCTCTTTCACCGCTGGTAACGCCATGCGTCCCCGGCAGCGGATGCGTACTTTACGCAGGAATCGGTTTGATGGCAAGGGCTTTTTGGCCAGATATCGCTGTCAATTCAAACAAGCTCATGCAGGCACTGCGTGCTCCAGCATCAACTGCAGTGACTCTCTCCCCCGCCAGCGATTGCGCGACAACTTGTAAGCACACTTCAGAGAGGCCCCCACACCAAATGCCGGTGATTCCCCCGGTGACAGCGCACGGAACCAGATCGCCTTGAGGCGCGTACGCCCGAGCGAGAGTTCCAATGACAGGTGCGTGCCATCAGCGCCTACCGGCCTGAGGCTCTCGACCAGGAAGCTGCCCTCGAAGAGAGGCGCCTCGAACTCACGCCCGAAGGGCGCCAGACGCTCGAGCTCATCCAGCGTCTCCAGACTCAACTGCCCTTCCACCAGCTCACCATCGCTGAGAATCAAGGGATTGAGCGCCCTCTCCCCCAACTGCTCCGCGGCTGCCTGTTGCAGGGCACGAGTGAAGGTATCCTTTTCCGTCAGCGGCAAGCCCACGCCGGCGGCGCCGCGATGCCCACCGAAGCGCGGCAGGCACTGCGGCGCGAGATCATGGGCGCGCTGCAGCGCATCCCGCAGGTGCAATCCTTCGATGGAGCGCCCGGAGCCCGTCAACATGCCGGGCACCGCGGCTGGTGTCAGCACAACGGTCGGTCGCCCAAACTGCTGCACCAGACGCGAAGCGACAATGCCCTGCACCCCGGGATGACCATCCTCCAGGTGGACCACGATCACCTGATGTCCTTCCCGCAAGGAGGTGAGCGCCAGGGCACGCGCCGACTCGACCATCTCGGCTTCGATCGCCTTGCGGGACTGGTTGTCCTGATCGAGCACTTCCAGCGCACGCTGCGCCGCGTCATCTTCCCGCGCCAACATGAAGTGCAGCGCGGCGTACGGGTCATCCAGACGCGAGCGGGCATTGATACGCGGCCCCATCTGGAAGGCCAGCGTCTCGGCATTGAAGGGCACGCTATCCGCCCCGAGCCGCTCTGCCATCGCGCGCCAGCAGGGCTCCTGCATGCGGTTGATCAACGTGAGGCCCAGATTGACCACCGCGCGGTTGATCGCACTCCCCCCCAGTGACACACAGTCCGCCACCGTCCCCAGCGCCACATACGACAGCCACGGCGACAGCTTGGGGGCATCGCTCGGCAACCTGCCCTGTTCGATCAAGACGTTACGGGTCAATGACATGGTCAGCCAGGCGACCATGCAGCCGGCAATGGTCGCATCGGGATAGGCGCAGTCATCTCGTGTCGGATTGACGGTCGCGTAGGCGGAAGCCGGCGGCCCTTCCTGAGGCAACGCATGGTGATCCGTCACCACGACCTCTATTCCCGCCTCCTTGAGCAACGCCAGACGCGCCTCATCACTGGAGCCGCAGTCCGCGGTCACGATCAGAGACGGACGCGGTGACAACGTCATGATGCGCTCGACCAGCGGCAGACTGATGCCATAACCATCATGGATGCGATGGCCGATCAGACTGTGCACGCGGTCGTAGGGCACATCGAACAGCTCGGTCAGCGTGCGCAACATCACCACATGCGAGGTGATGCCATCCACGTCATAGTCGGTGAGGATGCCGATATGCTCCCCCTCGGCGACGGCGCGCGCGATGCGCTCTGCCGCGCGCCGGCCATCGGCCAGCCGTTCGGGATGCTCGATATGCCGGAGCGCCGGCGTGACCAGCGCCTCCAGGGGCGCCTTGCAGCTCTCCAGCGTCAGGCGTCCTGCCAGCACACGTGCCTGCAATTCGCTGAGCCCGGTCGCGATGCCCTGCTGATAGAGACGCTCGTCACGCACGCGCGGCTGAATGACCCGCGCAATGCTGGCCGCAAGCGTGCGCTCGTCCGGACGACTCATGGAATCTTGCGAGAATGGGGGCGACACGGGGGAAGTGACAGACATGAGGAACTCCTGACAAACGACATGGCCGTCATCTCGGCAGCGGACTGCAGACATGACGGCCATGAAAAGATGACTGCCGATCACCCCGAGCGGGCCAACCGGCAGTTGTTGCAATCACCCGCGGCGATTCTCGCGCACGAAGTCCTGCACTGCCGCCAACTCCGCCGGCAGTACGCTGTAACGCTCCTCGCGCTCCAGCAGGTCATGCAGATGCGGCGGCAGATCGACGCCAGCAAAGCCGGCACGCGCCACGGCTTCGGCAAACTTGGCCGGATGCGCCGTCGCCAGCGTGATCATCGGCGTCGCGCTATCGGTGCGGCAGACCTCAGCCGCACGATAGCCGGTTGCCGTATGCGGATCGAGAATCTCGCCGGTGCGATGGTGCGCCTCACGGATGACCTCGAGGATCGTCTCGTCATCGACACTGTGACTGGAGAACAGCTCACGCAGCTTCGCCAACGGGGCATCCGCCAGTGCTGCCGGTTCACGCGAGAAGTGCTCGAGCAGCTCACGGATCGCCTGACCATCGCGGCCATAGGCCTCGAACAGCAGACGTTCGAAGTTGGAGGACACCACGATATCCATCGACGGTGCCAGCGTCGCCTTCAGCTCCTGACGCGAGAAGTCATTGGAGGAGATGGTGCGATGCAGGATGTCGTTGGCGTTGGTGGCGATCACCAGCTGGCGCACTGGCAGCCCCATGCGCGAGGCCAGATAGCCGGCAAAGATGTTGCCGAAGTTAGCCGACGGCACCGTGAAGCTGACCTGACGCGCCGGAGCGCCCAGCGCCACACCGGCGGCCACGTAGTAGACGGTCTGGGCCATGATGCGCGCCCAGTTGATCGAGTTGACCGCGACCAGGCGCGTGCCGTTCAGGAAGTCCTGATCGGCGAAGCTGGCCTTCACCATCGCCTGGGCATCATCGAAGTTGCCTTCGATGGCGATGTTGAAGACGTTGGGCGCCAGCACGGAGGTCATCTGGCGACGTTGCACTTCGGAGACACGGTTGTGCGGATGCAGAATGAAGATATCCACATGATCGCAGGCTCGGCAGCCCTCGATGGCGGCAGAACCGGTATCACCGGAGGTCGCGCCCATGATCACCGCACGCTCGCCGCGCTTGGCAAGGAAGTGATCCAGCAGGCGCCCCAGCAGCTGCAGCGCGACATCCTTGAAGGCCAGTGTCGGGCCGTGGAACAGCTCCAGCAGGTAATGGTTGCTGTCGAGCTGATTGAGCGGCACGACTGCATCGTGACTGAAGGTCGCGTAGGTCTCGCGCACGATGTCACGGAAGGTCTCGTCATCGATGGCGCCATCGACGAAGGGCTTCATGACACGGAAGGCGATTTCCGCGTAGGACTCACCGGCCATCGACGTCAGCTCTTCGGTGCTGAACTGCGGCAGGGTTTCCGGCACGTACAGGCCGCCATCACTGGCAAGCCCCGTGAGAACCACATCTTCAAAACCGAGCGCCGGCGCCTGGCCGCGCGTGGAGATATAACGCATGTCGTGTCTTCCCGTGGCTCTTGCCACCGTTATGATTCTTGCTCTTCCGGCCTGCGCCGGCTGCCCAGCGGGGCGGTGCCATCACCGTCGATAGCCCCGCCCCGTTTGCCCGCGATCAGGCGTTGTCGTCGAGATCCTCGACACGAATGCGCACCACGGAACCGGCGACATCCACCAGCGCTTCCAGCTGGCGAATCGCTTCGTTCATGTGCAGTTCGCGCGCACGGTGCGTGAGCAGAATGATCGGCACCAGCTCCCCTTCGGTGGCTTCCTTCTGGATGATCGCCTCGATGGAGATGCCCTGCTCGGAGAGGATCGACGCGACACGCGCCAACACGCCCGGGCGGTCCACTGCGTGCAGACGCAGATAGCAGGCCGTCTCGATCTCTTCCATCGGCAGGATCGGCAGGGTATCGCCGTGCTGATTGATCTCGGCGAAGGCCAGATACGGCACGCGGTAGCGGTGGTCGGTGGCGATATCGCGCGCCACGTCGAGCAGGTCCGCGACCACGGCAGAGGCCGTCGGCTCGGCACCGGCGCCGGCGCCGTAGTAAAGGGTCGGGCCGACAGCGTCGCCCATCACCTCGATGGCATTCTTGACGCCATGCACGTTGGCCAGCAGACGTTCCTTGGGAATCAGCGTCGGATGCACGCGCAGCTCGAGGCCCTTGGCCGTGGCGCGGGTGATGCCCAGATGCTTGATGATGTAGCCCAGGTTATCGGCCTGCTCGATGTCCTCGGCCGTGATGCGCGAGATGCCTTCGGTGTAGGCCTTGTCGAACTGCAGCGGCACACCGAAGGCGATCGAGGCCAGGATGGTCAGCTTGTGCGCGGCATCGATGCCTTCGACATCGAAGGTCGGATCGGCTTCGGCATAACCCAGCGCCTGCGCCTCGGCCAGCACGTCCTCGAAGCTGCGACCTTCATCACGCATCGCGCTGAGGATGAAGTTGCCGGTGCCGTTGATGATGCCAGCCAGCCACTGGATGCGGTTGGCACCCAGACCTTCACGCAGCGACTTGATGACGGGAATGCCACCGGCCACTGCGGCTTCGAAGGCCACCATCACGCCCTTCTCGGCCGCGGCACGGAAGATCTCGTTGCCGTGGACGGCGATCAGCGCCTTGTTGGCGGTCACGACATGCTTGCCGTTGGCGATGGCTTCCATCACCAGCTGATAGGCGACATCGTAGCCACCGATCAGCTCGACCAGCACGTCGACCTCGGGATTGCGCGCGACCTCGAAGATGTCATGCGTGCGGCTGACGCCGGTGATATCGCAGTCAGGATTGTCGCGTCGTGCGCCGACCTGTTCGACGATGATCGGGCGTCCAGCACGACGCGCAATCTCATCGGCATTGCGAATCAGCACGTTATAAGTGCCGCCGCCTACGGTCCCTAGACCACAGATTCCTACTTTCACCGGTTTCAACGTCGCTTTCCTCTCTTGTTACGGTATCCAGCCTTGAGGGCCGCGCCACTGTCAGCGACGGCCTTGCCGATCTCACGTCGGTCTATTATCCAGACATCCTGCACGTACGTCTGTCGTGACCACGGTAGCAAGGCAGGACGCCCTGTCAACGCGCAGTCTTGTCGCCTGTGGTTCAGCCATCGATGCCCAGCATGCTGGCAAGACGCTCCACCGGCAGGTAGCCCGGCACCATCTGGCCATCCGGCATCACGATGGCCGGGGTGCCCTGCACCCCCATGCGCGTGCCCAGCTGATACTGGCTTTGCACCGGTGCATCGCAGCTGGCCGCCTGCTTGGGCACTTCGCCTTCATTCTTGATCTGGTTCATCGCCTCGGTGGGATTGTCCGCACACCACACCTGCGCCAGCTCACGCGCGCCCTGCGAGCGCATGCCACCGCGCGGGAAGGCCAGATAGCGCACTTCGATGCCACGTGCATTGAGCTCCGGCACTTCCTGGTGCAGCTTGCGGCAATACGGGCAGGTGGTATCGGTGAAGACACTGATCACCGCCTTGACCTCACCCGCCGGGCGGAAGATGACCATATCATCTTCACTGACCTCGGCCAGCAGCTCGAGGCGCTCGCCATTGGCCTTCTGCTCGCTGAGATTGACCAGCCCCTTGTCGCCATCGTTGCGGTACATCTCACCCACGATCAGATGCTTGCCGTCGATATCGGTAAAGAAGTTCTCGCCACTGGTCAGGCGCACCTCATAGAGGCCGTCGATGGGGCTTGAGGCCAGTGATTCGACCGGCAGCGGCTGGCCATTGACGACGAGCTTGTCGCGCAGATCATCCAGCGCATCAGCCTGGGCCAATGGCGCCACAAGCGTCAGCATGGCGCCGGCGCTCAGGAGGCGGATCGCACGGGACAGGGCCTGCGGACGACGGAAAGACTTGCTCATCAAACACTCCTTGGCGTCCGCGCGCAGAGGGATGGACACTCAGCCACGCGGATGATGTTCGGCATGCAGACGCTCCAGACGCGCCTGGGCCACATGGGTATAGATCTGGGTCGTGGAAAGATCACGATGTCCCAGCAACAGCTGCACGACACGCAGGTTGGCACCGTGATTGAGCAGGTGCGTGGCGAAGGCATGGCGCAGCGTATGCGGTGACAGAGGCTTGCTGATGGCCGCAGTCACGGCGTGACGCCGGATACGATGCCAGAAGGTCTGTCGCGTCATGGCCTTGTCGTGTCGGCCGGGAAACAGTGCCGGACGCGTCTGGTCGGCCATCATCGCAGGTCGGCCAACGGACAGCCAGCGTGACAACCAGTCACAGGCCTCCTCGCCCAGCGGCACCAGCCGCTCACGATCGCCCTTGCCGGTGACACGCACGACACCCTGGCGCAGATTGAGCGCATCGACACTCAGGTTGACCAGCTCGCTGATACGCAACCCCGCGCCATAGAGCACTTCGAGCATGGTGCGGTCGCGCAGCCCGATGGGCGTGTCGAGATCCGGTGCCTCCAGCAGGCGCTCGACCTCTTCCTCATCCAGCGTGCCCGGCAGGCTGGGAATCACGCGCGGCAGGCGCACCTCATGCAGCGGGTCCGCCTCGATCATGCCTTCGGCCAGCGCCCAGCGATAGAAGCGCCGCAATGCCGACAGCATACGCGCCGTGGAGCGCAGCGCATGCGACTCACGCCGAGAGTCACAGAAGGCCTGCACCTGCTGCGGTGCCACGCTCAGCAAGGGCACCGTGTCAGCGCCCGTCTCCGCCTGATCGGCCAACCAGCGCCGCCAGGCCGTGAGATCACCGCGATAGGCGCCGAGCGTATTGTCACTGGCACCGCGCTCTAGCCACAACGTATCGAGAAAGGCCTCGACCAACGCATCGTCGTCCATCATTCCCGCTTCCCCGTCCTCAATGACGCGCCATCCGCGCTCGCCGTGGCCGTCATGTACCGCGGCACCTGGCCTGCGTGAGCCTCGATTCTACCGTGATGCCCTGACGATGAAATGAACCCGCAGCAAGTCATAGCGGATTTCCCTGGTGCACAAACACGAAGACCCCGCCATGCGATGCATGGCGGGGTCTTCATATGGCGGAGGAGCAAGTGGCAATTCGCTCCCCCGCAGTACTGCCGAGTTCTGCAGTCAGGGAATGCGGAGCGCTTAGCCCAGCTTTTCCTTGATGCGTGCAGACTTGCCGCTACGCTCACGGAGGTAGTACAGCTTGGCCTGACGGACGTCACCACGACGCTTGACGTCGATAGCGGCAACCTGCGGGCTGTAAGTCTGGAAGGTACGCTCGACGCCCACACCGTGGGAGATCTTGCGGACGGTGAAGGCGGAGTTCAGACCGCGGTTACGCTTGCCGATCACCACGCCTTCGAAGGCCTGCAGACGCTCGCGAGTACCTTCGACGACCTTGACCTGGACGACGATGGTGTCGCCCGGTGCAAAGGCCGGGATTTCCTTGGCCATCTGCTCGTTTTCGATCGCCTGGATCAGTTTATTCTTGCTGCTCATCGCTAGCTCCAAATTCGTTAGCATCAATCCTGGGATTGATGTTCGTCATGACCCCGGCACCGCAAACGGCCTTGAACACGGGGATCGACCTTGTGTGTGACGCGCCACGGAACTCCCGCAAGATGACTCCGGGCCGTGCCGCACCTCCGCCACGGTGGCGGCCTTCTCCTGACAGCGAACCTTCGGTTCGCAGCGGTCAGGCCTTACCTTTCCGGGCGTGCTGCGCGATGAACTCGTCGAGCAGCTTGCGCTCCTCACGAGTCAACGTGCGACTCTCCAGCAAATCCGGACGCCTGAGCCAGGTACGTCCCAGAGACTGCTGCAACCGCCAGCGCTTGATCAGGGCATGATTGCCACTGAGCAGAACATCCGGCACCCGCTTGCCGTCGATGACTTCAGGGCGGGTATAGTGCGGACAATCGAGCAGGCCATCGGTGAAGGAATCCTCCTCCGCGCTGGCTTCATGCCCGAGTACGCCCGCCACCAGGCGTGCCACCGTATCGATCAGGACCATGGCCGGCAGTTCCCCGCCAGACAGGACGTAATCGCCGATCGACCACTCCTCGTCGATCTCCTCTTCCACCACGCGCTCATCAATGCCTTCATAACGTCCGGCCACCACGATCAGACGCTCTTGCGTCGCCAGTTCGCGGGCACCGGCCTGATCCAGCTTGCGGCCTTGCGGGGAGAGATAGATCACACGAGCGTTGTCACCGCCAGCGGCGCGGGCGTCACGAATGGCGCCACGCAGGGTCTCGACCTTCATCAACATGCCGGGACCACCGCCGTAGGGACGATCATCGACCGTACGGTGCCTGTCGGTGGCGTAGTCGCGAGGATTCCAGAAATCGACCTCGAGCAGGCCCTTGTCGACCGCTCGGCCGGTCACGCCACTGGCGGTAATCGCCGTGAACATTTCCGGAAACAGGCTCACTACACCAATCCACACAGGCGTCAGCTCTCTGTGCTTAACATCAGAATTCGGGATCCCAGTCGACGCTCATGCGCCCAGTGGTGAGATCCACATCGCGAACCACCTGATCGGGAAGGTACGGCACGAGCCGTTCCTTCTCATCGATGCTGTCGTCGTTCGGCTTTATCACCAGAACGTCGTTGGCACCGGTTTCCATCAGGGTGCTCACTTTCCCGAGGCGCTGGCCATCCAGCGTTACCACCTCGAGACCTTCCAGTTGATGCCAGTAGTACTCACCGACTTCCAGCTGCGGCAGGTGCTGCTTGGGCAGGAGAATCTCCGCCCCGGCCAGCTCCTGTGCTGCTTCACGACTGTCGATACCTTCGAGCTGTGCCACCAGGCCCTTGCCATGGCGACGTGCCTGAGCGAGGCGGGCGGGAATCTGCTTCCCGTCCAGCTTCAGCATCCAGCCAGCGTAATCGAAGATGCCGTCAATCGGGCTGGTGTAGGAATACACCTTGAGCCAGCCTTTGACGCCATAGGGGCTGGTAAGCTTCCCCATTACCACGACATCATCGTCATGCGATGACGCTGCGGTCGGCTGCGGGTTGTTCGGTTGAGTAGGCATCCTGGAATCAAGCCTGCTGCTTGCCAGCTTCCTTGATCAGCTGAGCGACACGGTCAGAGACCTGTGCGCCCTGCTGCTGCCAGTGAGCGACGCGCTCGAGATCGACGCGCAGACGCTCTTCCTGGCCGCGAGCGACCGGGTTGAAGAAGCCGACGCGCTCGATGAAGCGGCCATCACGGGCTGTGCGGGAATCAGCCACAGCGAGGTGGTAGAAGGGACGCTTCTTGGCGCCACCACGTGCCAGACGAATGGTAACCATTGCGTAATCTGTCCTTCGTGTTGAAGTGAAAATCGTGCCACAGAACTCGTCTTCGCATGGAGGGTCCACACGAAGAGGCGACATTCTACGGAAATTGGCAAGCCTTGGAAACCTTTTTCCAAGGCCATGCACACGCTCCGCGACACGGGACGTGCCACGGAGCACAATTCCTGGTGTCAGCGCCCATGTCCCATCAGCGCTGCATCGGGCATCGGGTCAGCAATCAGCGACGCGGGAAGCGTCCGCCGCCCATGCCGCCGGGGCCACCCATACCGCCCATGCCACCCATACCGCCGGGGCCGCCAGGACCACCGCCACCGCCCATCATGCCGGACATGCCACGCATCATCTTCTGCATGCCACCTTTCTTGCCGGCCTTCTTCATCATCTTGGCCATCTGCTTGTGCTGCTTGAGCAGACGGTTGAGGTCCGGCACCTGGGTACCGGAGCCCATGCAGATGCGGCGCTTGCGCGACCCATTGATGAGGTCCGGGTTGCGGCGTTCCTTGGGCGTCATGGAGTTGATCATCGCCTCCAGCTTGCCCAGCTCCTTCTCGCTGGCCTGGCTCTGGGCGACTTCCGCCAGCTGACCCATGCCCGGCAGCTTGGACATCAGACTGCCCATGCCACCCATGTTCTTGAGCTGCTGGAGCTGGTCACGGAAGTCCTCGAGATCGAAGCCTTCGCCTTTCTTGACCTTGCTGGCCAGCTGCTCGGCCTTGCTCTTGTCGACGGTGCGCTCGGCTTCCTCGATCAGCGACAGCATGTCGCCCATGCCGAGGATGCGCGAGGCGATACGGTCCGGGTGGAAGGGTTCGAGGGCATCGACCTTCTCCCCCATGCCCATGAACTTGATCGGCTTGCCGGTGATGTGACGCACGGACAGGGCCGCACCGCCACGCGCATCACCGTCGGCCTTGGTCAGCACGACACCGGTCAGCGGCAAGGCTTCATGGAAGGCCTTGGCGGTGTTGGCGGCATCCTGACCGGTCATCGCATCGACGACGAACAGCGTCTCGTCGGGATTGACGCTGCGGTGCAGGGCGGCGATCTCGTCCATCATGTCGGCATCGACATGCAGGCGACCGGCGGTATCGACCAGCACCACGTCGTGGAACTGGATACGCGCGTGCTTCATCGCCGCTTCGGCGATGGCCACCGGCTGCTGGGAGGAGTCGGAGGGGAAGAAATCGACCCCGACTTCCTTGGCCAGCGTTTCCAGCTGGTCGATGGCGGCCGGGCGATAGACGTCGGCCGAAACCACCAGCACTTTCTTCTTCTCGCGCTCGCGCAGGTAGCGTGCCAGCTTGGCGACGGTGGTCGTCTTGCCCGCACCCTGCAGGCCTGCCATCAGAATGACGGCCGGACTGCCCTTGAGCGTCAGACCTTCATTGGCTTCGCCCATGATCGCTTCCAGCTCCTGCTGGACGATCTTGACGAACTGCTGGCCCGGCGACAGGCTCTTGGACACTTCCTGACCGACGGCACGTTCGCGCACTCGCTCGATGAAGGCCTTGACCACCGGCAGCGCGACATCGGCTTCAAGCAACGCCTTGCGCACTTCGCGCAGGGTGTCCTTGATGTTGTCTTCCGTCAGCTTGGCCTGGCCGGTAATCGACTTCAGCGTATGCGACAGGCGATCACTCAAACTTTGAAACATGGGCCTCTCCGGCTAGGGACGTCTGGGGTCCGCGCTGCGGGGACGAGGGCGTAAGCCACCTCGTGACCGGCGCACGGCATGACGCCCCAGCGCGTGAATGGTTATCCTGTCGCGCATTATACGCACAGGGCGGCCGTGTCTCCATGCATGCAAGACTTGCAAGTCGCCATCCTGGCGATGACATGCATGAAGGAAGCAGCGCCGACAATCGTCATGCAATGCGGAGTCTGTCGCCGCGCAGGCCTCATCGCCCGCGAGAGCACGCGACAGGACACCGCGAGTGGATGCAATCCCGGCGGCGCATTCGGTATAGTCTCTGCAGATAGACAGTGCCTCAAGCGAGGCCTGATCTCCCGCTACCCTCCGGCACCTGGACAACAGCACATGCAGGCTCTGCCTTTTGCCTTTCTGGCCATCATCTTCTATCTCGGCGCCGGCCTCTGGCAGGGCCTTACCCTGACACGCCGCGTCCCGGCACGCACGCGTCTGGTGCGCAGTCTGGCGCTGATCGCCGTCGCCTGCCATGCCGTCATCGTCTGGGTCACGCTCAACCACGGTGGCGCGCTGCACCTCGGACTGTTCGAGAGCGCGTCGCTGGTCAGCTGGGCCATCTGCCTGCTGCTGGTGACCGCCAGCCTGTTCAAGCCGGTGATCGCCGGGGGCGCGGCGCTGTTCCCGGTCGCCGCCGCCTGCGTGCTCGGCGTGATGAACCTGCCGAGCGCCACCACCGAGAACCCGCTATCCCCCGGTCTGGTCGCCCACATCTTCACCTCGGTGGCGGCGTTGGCCTTCTTCAGCATCGCGGCCATGCAGGCCGGACTGCTGTCGCTGCAACAGCACGCGCTCAAGAAGCGCCATACCCGCGGCATCGTCCAGGTGCTGCCGGCACTGACCAGCATGGAGCGCGCGCTGTTCGAGCTGATCTGGGCCGGCATGATCCTGCTCAGCGTGTCGATCATCAGCGGCACCATCTATCTGGACAACATGTTCGCCCAGCACCTGGCTCACAAGACGGTGCTCAGCCTCGGCGCCTGGATCATCTTCGCCGTGCTGCTGTTCGGGCATCACGTGCTGGGCTGGCGCGGCCAGCGTGCCGCCCGCTGGACACTGGGCGGCTGCCTGGTACTGGCGCTGGCCTTCTTCGGCACCAAGTTCGTGCTGCAAGTGGTATTTTCCCACTAAGCCCTGCCACCCCGACAGAGATCGCTCGCTGCGCCTGATGCATTGCAGCGAGCGTGTCAGTATCATGCGCCTAAATCCGCCACCGAGGACCCTTCACTCTTGAGCGACGACACCCCGTTGGGGCTGCTGTTCGGCCTACTGGTCATACTGATCATCCTGTCTGCCTTCTTCTCGAGTTCCGAGACCGGCATGATGTCGATCAACCGCTACCGTCTCAGTCACCGCGCCAAGGGCGGTGAGCGCGGCGCCAAGCGTGTTACCCGCCTGCTTTCCCGTCCGGACCGCCTGATCGGCGTCATCCTGATCGGCAACAACTTCGTCAACAACCTGGCCGCCTCGCTGGCGACCATCATCGCGATCCATTACTTCGGTGATGTCTCGGGCCCGGCCGTCTCGACCGCCGTGCTGACCATCGTGGTGCTGATCTTTGCCGAAGTGACGCCCAAGACCATGGCCGCCGTGAACCCGGAGCGCATCGCCTATCCGGCCTCGCTGGTGCTGGAACCGTTGCTCAAGCTGCTCTATCCGCTGGTATGGCTGGTCAATGGCATCTCCAATGGCCTGCTGCGCCTGTTCGGCGTGCGCGATGTCAGCGGCGGCGCCGACAGCCTGACCCGTGACGAGCTGCGCACCGTGGTCCACGAAGCCGGCAGCATGATCCCGCGTCGCCACCAGGGCATGCTGCTGTCGATTCTCGATCTCGAGAACGTCACCGTCGATGACATCATGGTGCCGCGTCAGGAGATCTTCGGCATCGACCTGGACGATGACCTCGACATAATCCTCAGCCATATCCGCGCCAGTCAGCACACGCGGGTGCCGGTCTACAAGGGCGACATCAACAACATCATCGGCATCCTGCACCTGCGTAATGCGGCGCGTTTCCTGTCGCTGGACGAGGTCACCAAGGCCTCCATCATCCAGGAAGCCCGCGAGCCCTACTTCATCCCGGAATCCACGCCGCTGCATACCCAGCTGCTCAACTTCCAGAAGCAGAAGCGCCGCATCGGCATCGTGGTCGACGAGTATGGCGATGTGCAGGGGCTGGCGACGCTGGAGGACATCCTCGAGGAGATCGTCGGCGAGTTCACCACCGATGTCGCCGGTACGCATCAGGAGATCCACCCGCAGGACAACGGCAGCTACGTGATCGAAGGCACCGCCAACATCCGCGAGATCAACAAGGCCATCGGCTGGCAGCTGCCGACTGACGGCCCCAAGACGCTCAACGGCCTGATTCTGGAACATCTGGAATCCTTCCCGGATGCCCCGGCCAGTCTCGCCATCGGCACCACGCGCATCGAGATCCAGCAGGTGAAGGACAACCAGATCACCTCGGCACGCTGCTGGCAGGCGGCTCGCACCACGCGCAGCTGACGCCCACCCACATTGCCACGCAGCACGGCACTCTCGACGACAGGCCCGCCAATTGGCGGGCCTGTCGCGTCTGGGGCACGGCAACTCGCCCAGGTACTCATTTGCAGGTGCTCAGACACAGCTGCTCAGGTGCAAGAACCAGCTGCAATACGGTGTTGCAGACCACGACACGCAAGCGGCCCGAACCCACGCTATGCTGTGCGCGTTCGCGCTGCCCGCCAGCGCCAGACGTCACGGACCTGCGCCAGAGCAGGCTGACTCACCGTTCCCGCTGCAATGCCCCACAACCTTCGAATGGCCCTCATGACTTCAGCTTCCGCCCCAACGACGACACCCGCCCTGCATCGACAACCTCACTTCACCGTGCTGCTGGCCCTGATGGTGGCGCTCGCCCCGCTATCGATGGATGCCTTCCTGCCCGCTATCCCCGCCATGGCCGCGGAATTCGGTGTCGATCACTCCCGTCTCGGTCTGACCATCACCTTCTTTTTGGCCGGCTACGCCTTCGGTCAGCTGAGTGGTGGCCCGCTGTCGGACAGCCTGGGCCGTCGCCCGATCGCGCTGGGCGGCATCGTGCTGTTCTTGATCGCGAGTCTCGGCTGCGCCATGACGCATAGCCTGGAATGGCTGATGGTCTTCCGTGTCCTGCAGGGAATCGCGACCGGCATGACCGGCGGCGTCTCTCGCACCGTGGTGCGCGATGTCGCGACCGGCAAGGACGCCGCACGCCTGATGACCAACGTCATGATGGTGCTGATGGCAGCACCGCTGGTCGCCCCCAGCCTCGGCGCCCTCATCCTGGCGCTGAGCACCTGGCAGATGGTCTTCATCGGCCTGGCCGTCTATGGCGTGATCGCCGGAGTCGCCATTCGCCAGTGGCTGCCGGAGACCCTGCCTGCCAGCGAGCGTTCACCGCTCAGCCTGCGCGGCGCATTGGCCAGCTATCGCACGGTACTGACCACGCGCGGCGTCCCCGGGCACCTGATGCTGCTGCTGTGCGGACCCGGCATCATGTTCACCTTCCTGACCAACGCGAGCTATCTCTATCAGGGCGTGCTGGGACTGAACTCCGGTGAGTTCGCGCTGGCCTTCGGCGCCAATGTCGGCGCAATGCTGATCGGCAACCGCCTCAACCACTTCGGCCTCAAGCATCTGCGCACGCGCAAGCTGGTTCAGGTAGCGCTGTGCATGCAGGGGATCGGCATCACCTGGCTGATCTCGCTGGTCATCACCGACAACGTCCAGGTCGCCACCCTGATTCCGGGCATCCTGTTCGTGCTGGGCGCCGGCGGCATGATCACGCCCAACGTGATGGCCGACTACCAGTCGCTGTTCACACGTGGCCATGGTGCCGCCAATGCCATCTCCGGCACGGTGCTGTATCTCGGCGGCGGCCTCTATGGCGCCCTGGCCAGCCTGTGGCTGAGCGGCGACGACATGCTGGCGGTGCCGCTGGTCATGCTGGGCGCCTGGGCCATCGGCGGCTTCGGCTTCTGGGTCACGCGCCACACCGCTCCCTCCGAGCAGTCCAGCGACTGACGCGACGCCGAGCTCGACGCCAGCGGCTATCCACTGGTCGCCAGAACGTGAAATGCCGCCCCTGCCTGACGATCGTGTCGGCATGGGCGGCATTTTCATGCAGCACTGAAAAAAAGTGAGGGGCTAGCGGGAGCGCGCCAGGCGTGTCGCCTTGCGATGCAGGTCACGCACGGCCTCTTCGAGCTCCACCGCCTTGGTGCCGACAGGGTCGAAGGTACGCCCGACACACAGCTCTACCCGCCCGCGCAGGCGCCGCGGAAACTTGGCGAAGGCAGGCCCGCCGCCGTGGGAGAACCAGGAGCCCCACAGACCGCCCAGCGCCATCGGAATCACCGGCACCGGATCACGCGCCAGAATCAACTCCAGCCCGCGCCGGAAGCGACCGACCTCACCGTCGCGCGTCAGCTTGCCCTCGGGGAAGATCATCACGACCTCTCCCTCGCGCAGCGCCTTGCCGACTTCCTCCAGCGAGCGGCGCACCCCTGCCGGGTCCTTGCGCGAGGAGTCCACCGGAATCGCCCCGGCGATGCGGAAGAACCACTTCAGCCACGGCGAGTGATAGATCTCGGCATCCATCAGGAAACGCAGCGGGCGCGGACTGGCCCCGCCCAGAATCAGCGCATCCATGAAGCTGACGTGATTGCACACCACCAGCGCCGCCCCTTCCGCCGGTATCCGCCAGCGCCCCTTGAGGTGCAGGCGATACATCAGGTGGATGAGGATGAAGATATTGAGGCGCAGGAAGGGCCGCGGGTCACGCAGCATGCAGACCACCGCGATCAGCCCGCTGATCAGGGACAGCAGCAGCAGGAAGTCCGGAATATCGCGCCCCATCACGCCCAGCACCAGAATGCCGGCACCGGCCGACAGCACCATCAGCAGGGCATTGAGCACGTTGTTGGCCGCGATCATGCGCGCGCGGTGATCTTCAGGACTGCGAATCTGCAGCAGGGTGTAAAGCGGCACGATATAGAGGCCGCCGCCGAAGCCGATGACACCGAGATCCAGCCACATGCGCCAGAAACCGGCGATGCCCAGCAGCTCGATCAAGGGCGTGGCCATCTGTGCCTCGGCCAGTGCCGGGCGCAGGGCAAGATCCAGCCCGCCAGCGAAGATGATCAACGCGCCGAAGGGCACCAGTCCCGTCTCGAGACGCCCGCGCGAGACACGCTCACAGGCCAGCGACCCCAGCCCGATGCCGATGGCGAAGGCCGCCAGCAAGGCAGAGGTCGCCCCTTCAGCCCCATGCACGATATCGCGCGCATAGGCCGGCAATTGCGTCAGATAGCTGGCGCCGAGGAACCAGAAGGCACTGATGCCCAGCAGCGCCCAGCGTAGCCGGCGATTGCTCAGCCCTTCACGCATCACCGCAATGCTGCCGGAGAGCGGACGCCACGGCACGGGGCCGGGTGAAGCGGAGGGTGCCGGCGGAATCTTGCCGGCCGCCATCACGCCCAGCAGGGACAGCGAGACCAGTGACGCGGAGAGCGCCCAGCGTGCCAGCTCGCCGCCCAGTGCTATCAAGGCCGCGGCGGCAAGGGTACCGATCAGGATGGCGAGGAAGGTGCCCAGCTCGACCCAGGCATTGCCGCTGACCAGCTCATCCGGCTTGAGGTGCTGGGGCAGAATGGCGTACTTGACCGGACCGAAGAGCGCCGACTGGGTGCCCATCATGAACAGCAACGCCAGCAGCAACTCCCAGGCCTCGAAGATCAAGGCGCCGGCCGCCACGCTCATGGTGGCCAGCTCCAGCCACTTGAGCCGCACGATCAGGCGCTGCTTGTCGAGGCGATCAGCCAACAGGCCGCCCCAGGCGGAGAACAGCAGAAAAGGCAGGATGAACAGACCGGCCGCCAGGTTGTTGACGATGCCGGTGTCCCAGCCCCGCTGCTCGATGACCACGAAGGTCATCAGCAGCAGCAAGGCGTTCTTGAACAGGTTGTCATTGAAGGCCCCGAGGGCCTGGGTCCAGAAGAAGGGCGCAAAACGGGGTCGCCGGAGCAGTTCTCGACTCATTTGCCAGCTTCCGTGGCATCCCCCGCACACGCAGCCTCGCTGCGCACCTTGAGCCCCGCCAACATGGTGTCCAGCAACTGATCGAGCAGCTCCGTCACTTCCAGTGGCTGCCCCTGCCAGAGTCCCAGACGCTCGTTCATGCCCAGCTGCACCAGACCGTGCACGCTACCCCACAGCGTGCGCGCCATGCGCTTGGCCTCGACGGACTCGACGCGTGGGGCGTACTCGACCAAGGCCCCCTCCACACGTTCGAACAGCCCTTCGATCATCACGTTCTGACGCTGGTCCAGCTCCCCTTCCTGTGCGAGCGGGAAGTCGAACAGCAGCTGCCAGCGATAAGGGTCGCGCTGGGCGAAGCCCCAGTAGGCGCGCGCCAGGGCCTTGAGGCGCTCCGAAGGACTCGGCGTCTCCTGTCCGGCTATCGCATCGCGCAGCCTGTCCAGCGTCGCCAGATTGACGTGCTGGAGCAGGTTGCCGAAGCTGCCATAAAGCTTGAGCAGGGTGCTGGGCGCACAACCGACTTCGCGAGCCAGGTTGCGCAGAGACAGGGCGTGAACGGGCTGCTCTTTGAGCCATTCATCGCAGGTCTCCATTACCCGCGCATGCAGCGCTTCCGGTGCATGCTGACGTGGACGGGCCATCGAATTCCTCTGATGCTTGAGATGCGTTACCGCGTAGCGAATCTGACGCGGTGTGTGTTCGGACAGCACGGGTGGGCAAAGGGTTGCGACGCCTTGCGGTCATCTCTTGGAGCACCCCGTATCGGTCATTGAATCGAACAGTGTTTCCGTCCAGCATATCGAGACTGAGCACAAACGCAAGCACCACCAAGGTGTGGCATGCTGGCATCCGTGGCGTGCAGCGCGATCCACACCCCATCTCAGGCAGCAGCTGCCGCTGCATGTTCCCTTCGCCTCATCGCCTCAAAGGATTCTCGTGGCCGGTCGTCTGTATATCCCCCCCTACCCCGCTGACCTGCCCCCCGACGAACTGTTCGGGTCGCTGGCGACTCCCGCGCTCGAACGCCAGTTGCGCAGCGAACTGCTGGTCAGCGCCAATCGCGCCCCGCGCATGCCCGCCTCGATGCTGCGCATGGAAGGCCCCCGCCTGCGCCTGGTGCCGGCACTCTGGGGCCTGACTCCCAGCTGGCTGGAGATCATGGACCACGCCCCGCACGTGGCGCGGGCAGAGTCGCTGGAAACGCGACGCATGTTCCGCGAGTCGTTCATCAGCCAGCGGGCACTGATCCCCGTCGGCGGTGTCTATGTGTGGAAGGAACAACCGCGCATGAAGCAGCCGTTTCTGGTCACGCACCCGACCCGCGCCCCGCTGTTGCTGGCCGCCCTGTGGACGCGCCACTTCAGCGCCCCCCTGATGGAGGGGCTGCCCCCCGAGGGTCGCGACAGCTTCGCGTTGATCAGTGTCGAGTGTGCCGGGGTCACGTCACGCCTGACCGATCGCATGCCCGCCGTGATTGCGCCGCATCAGGTACGCGACTGGCTGAATGCCGAGACGCCGCTGGAGACGGTACGCAGCATGCTGTCGCCGAACGCCAGCCTGGCCGCCTTCCCGGTCGCACGCCTCGTCAACGACCCCGAGCATCAGGAGTGGAGCGTCGCCCACCCCACCGGCCCGATGCTGACCTGAATCCGCCTGCGCCGACGGCACGTATCGAGGATGGCGGCACTGCATCGCTCTACCGCCTCGCGCGCATGTTCGCCCAATGAGAACCATCACCGAGTCAGCGCCACCTGCCCGAGCAGCGGTGGCATGAATCAGGAGAGAAGATGTCACTGCCTTCAGGATTTCGCCCTCTTGCACTGAGCACGGCCATTGCCGCCATCGTCATGAGTGGTCTGGCGCCGGCCATCAGCCATGCCGATACCCGCCCGACTTCTGCGCCCGCGTCGTCCCTCGCGCCGGCCACCAACTCCGCCTCAAGCACGGCGCCCGCCAGAGCCGAGCAGGCCAGCCCCGTCATCAAGAGCGAGAACGACCAGCGACTCTATCGCAGCCTGACCCTCGACAACGGCCTCAAGGTCCTGCTGGTCAGTGATGCCAAGGCCGACAAGGCCGCCGCCGCCGTCGATGTCGAAGTCGGCAGCGCCCAGGACCCCGACGATGTCCCGGGGCTGGCACACTTCCTGGAGCACATGCTGTTCCTCGGCACCGATCGTTATCCGAAGCCGGATGCCTACCAGGACTTCATCACCAAGCATGGCGGCCAGCACAACGCCTTCACCGCCAGCCAGGACACCAACTACTTCTTCGACATCGACCCGGATGCCTTCGATGAGGCACTGCCGCGCTTTGCGCGCTTCTTCGTCGCCCCACAGTTCAACGCCGACTACGTGGACCGCGAGCGCCATGCGGTCAATTCCGAGTATCAGGCGCGCCTGCAGGACGATGGCCGGCGTATCTATGAGGCTGTCGAGGCGGCCCTCAACCCGCAACACCCCTTCAACCGCTTCAGTGTCGGCAGCCTCGAGACCCTCAAGGACACCGAGGCCGGCAGCCTGCGCCAGCGTCTGGTCGACTTCTATCAGGCTCACTACGGCGCCAACGTGATGCGCCTGTCACTGGTCGGGCCGCAGTCATTGGAAACGCTCGAACAGCTGGCCCGTGACAACTTCAGTGATGTGCCCGACCGCGGGCTGTCGCGCCCCGAGATCACCACGCCCCTGGCCAGCGGTAACGAGCTGCCGGCACGCCTTGAGGTCAAGGCGCTCAAGCAGGAGCGCAAGCTGTCGTTCATGTTCCCCATCGACGACCCGATTGCCCACTACCGCTCACAGCCGGTCAGCTACCTGGCCAACCTGATCGGTCATGAGGGCGAAGGCAGTCTGCTGGCAGTGCTCAAGGACAAGGGCTGGGCAGATGGCCTTTCGGCCGGCGGTGGCCTCAGTGATGGCGAGCATGCCCTGCTCAGCGTCGACATCAGCCTGACCCCGGAAGGCGCGCAGCATCAGGCGGAGATCCGTGCCGCGCTGTTCGACTACCTGGCGCTGATCCGCGATGAGGGCATCAACGACTGGCGCTATACCGAACAGGCACAGCTGGGCGAGCAGAGCTTCCGCTTCCAGCAGCGCAGCTCGCCGGTCAATCTGGCCAGCAATCTGGCGATGATGATGACGCGCTACCCGATCGAGGACGTGCTGGCGGCACCCTACCTGATGCAGGACTTCGACCCGGACCTGATCAAGGACACCCTCGCTCGTCTTACACCCGACAACCTGCTGGAGGTCTACTCCGGCCCGCAGGTGGAGGGGGATCAACAGGGCGAGTGGTTCAAGGCGCCCTACACCCTGACGCGCCTGACGGCGGATGCCGCTGCTCAACCAGCCGGCGACGAGACCCTGGCCAGCCAGCTGGCGCTGCCCAGTCCCAACCCCTATCTGGCCAAGGACTTCCGCGTACTCGATCTGCCCGAAGGCAAGCCGAGCCAGTTGATCGATGAGCCCGGTGCCGAGCTCTGGTATCAGGGCGATGCGAGCTTCGGCGTGCCGAAGGCCGAATGGCGCTTCGGTCTGCTCAATCCCGACGTCAGTCGCTCGGTGGATGATCAGGCCATGAGTCAGGTGCTGGCGGCGTGGCTGAATGACAGCCTCAACGCGCGTCTGTATCCGGCACGTCTGGCAGGGCAGGATGCGCTGGTCTATGCCCATGGGCGCGGCATCACCCTGCAGTTCAGTGGCTGGCGCGATGGTCAGCAGCCGGAAATGCGCGAAGTGCTCGACCAGCTGGTGAATGACGAGATGGCCCCCGCCACCCTGGAGCGCATCACTCAACGCCTGCGTCGCAGCCTGCAGAACCGCGTCCAGGCACCGCTCTACACGCGCCTGGGCCGCAGCCTCAGCGAAACGCTGGTCGGCCTGCCGAGCACCGCCGCGCAACAACTGGCGGCCCTGGACAAGATCGACGCCCAGTCACTGGACAGCTTCCGCAAGCGCTTCCTTGCCAAGCTGCACGTGCAGGCGATGGTGACCGGCAACCTGACCGCCGACCAGGCCCGCGAGACCGGCCAGCTGGTGATCAACGGGCTTGCGCCGCGCATCACGCGCGAGGCGGTACCAGACCTGGAAGTGCGTCAGGTCACCCAGCACACGTTACTGCGCCCGGACAGCACACGCGGCGATGCCGGCGCCCTGCGCTACCTGCAGGGCAAGGACCGCACGCTGCAGTCCCAGGCACGCATCGCGGTGCTGGGTCAGCTGCTCGAAGCGCCCTTCTACAGCCAGCTGCGCACCGAGGAGCAACTCGGCTATATCGTCTCCGCACGCTATTCGCCCATGCTCGATGCGCCGGGGCTGAGCCTGCTGGTGCAGTCGCCGTCCAAGGACAGCAAGACGCTGTTTTCGCGCATGGATGCCTTCCTCACCCGCTTCGACAGCCGCGTGCAGTCACTGGATGAGGCCGCGCTTGCCAGCTACCGTGACGCCGTCGTCGACAGCCTGACCCAGAAGCCCCGCAAGCTGTCCGAGCTGGCAGCGCGCAACTGGAGCGAGCTGAGCTTCGGCTGGACAGGCTTTGACCGCCGCCAGCAACTGGTCGCGGCCGTCGAACAGGTCAGCGCGCAGGATATCCGCGCCATCTGGCAGCAGCTGAATGACTCCAGCGCGCTGGAACTGGCCTTCGACCCCGGCACGCCCAGCGACTTCGACCAGCGCCTTACCGAACTGGACCTGCCGCCGCTGCCCGAGGCGCCGCGCGCCGAGACAGGCGCGACCCTGGCGGCACCCTCAGCCGAGGCCAGCGGCAATGCTCAGCATTGAGTCTCGCCGGCCCGCCAGCGGCTTGGCGGGCAAACAAGGCGCCGGCCCTCACCGGACGGGCGCCTGAAACGACAAGACCCCGACGAGGTGCAGTTCAATAACCGCGTCGGGGTCTTGTTCATTCATGCCTTGCCGGCAAGCACAGCGGGCCGGCTAGCCCGTCATCAGCCGAAGGCCTGCGGCGGCATGATGCCTTCCACGTACATCGCCAGTTCTTCGAGAATCTGCACGCGGTCCGGGTCCTGCTCGCTCTGGGCCAGCCGCTGGATCTCGCTGACGAAGCCCTTCACGGTCAGGCTCGCGACCTGCTCATCGTTCATGCGCTCCCAACGCCACTGCTCCCAGCGTTCGCGCTCGGCGGAGTTGAGCGTGTAGCCGTAGCTGCGCGCGCGATAGCGGAACAGCATCTCCTCGAGTCGGCCATCCTGGAAGGCAAACGGCGTATCGTCCAACGCCTCGGGATGGGTAGCACGTACCCGCTCCATCTCCTTGCGGTCCGCGGGCGAGAAGAAGCCGCCGGAATAGAGCATCAAGTCCGGATCAGCCGGGCCGGCCGGCGGCGCCTCGGCGAACACCTGCGCCACCTTCACGCCGACACCGGCGTTGTCCTTCAGCCACTTCCAGTGCACGCGACACTGGGCGGGGTCGATCTTGAAGCGCGCGGCGATCTCGCCGTACTCGCCCTCATGCGGCCCTGACACATCCTTGAGCGCATTGGCCGGCAGCAGCACCGGGCTCTTGTTGAGGTGGATGACCTTGAGCGGAATCCGCTCCTCACCTTCCGCGAGGTCATCGGCACTGGCGAAGACACGGGCACGAATCTCTTCCGGTGACAGCTCCATCAACGGCGCCGGGTCGACCGAGAGGTCATAGACGATCACGCCATTGGCATTCGAAGGATGCTCCGCCAGCGGCACCACCAGCGCGCCACAGGCCCGCGAGGCCGGATAGCGACGCGAGATGTGCAGCATCGGCTTGCGTGCGCCGATATCCAGCAGGCTGGCGACATGGCGCTTGTTGCGCAGCTTGAGCAGGTAATCGAACAGCCGCGCATTGCGCGACTTGAGCAGGCGTGCCAGCGCGATGGTGGCGCGTACATCCACCAGCGCGTCATGCGCGCCGGCGTGCTCGATGCCATTGGCCGCCGTCAGGTGCTCCAGACGGAAGCTGGGCGCACCATCTTCTCGCTTGGGCCATTCGATACCTTCCGGGCGCAGGGCATGGAAGGCGCGCACGACATCGATCAGGTCCCAGCGTGAATTGCCGTTCTGCCACTCACGCCCGTAGGGGTCGAGGAAGTTGCGGTAGAACAGATGACGGCTGACTTCATCATCGAAGCGCAGGCTGTTGTAGCCCAGCGTGCAGGTCCCCGGCACGCTCATCTCGTCATTGATGCGCCCGGCGAACTCGGCCTCGGGGATGCCGCGACGCTCGGCCTGCTGCGGGGTGATGCCGGTGATCAGACACGCCATCGGCTGGGGCAGGAAGTCATCGGCCGGCTTGCAATAGAGGGTCAGCGGCTCGCCTATCTCATTGAAGTCAGCATCGGTACGGATGGCCGCGAACTGCGAAGGACGGTCACGGCGCGGGTCAGCGCCGAAGGTCTCGTAGTCGTGCCACAGGAAGGTGGGCTCTGCCACAGGATGTCTCCACGCGGGCGGTCGAAAAATGAACGTGCCAGAGCACCGTCTCCAGCAAGGCTGGCACGGTGCTCTGGCAGGCAATGGGCATGGGCTGGCTCGGGACGTCGCAGGCGGTGCCCGCTCGGCAACGCCTCAGGTAGCAAGCACCCGACGCCCCGCGAACTCAGGCCTCGCCGGGGCGCGGCAGAGTGACGTTGAGTTCCAGCACCGAGCAGTCGTCTTCGCGGTCCAGCGAGATGTTGATGGCATCCTGGTCGACCTGCACATACTTGCGAATCACCTCGAGCAGCTCACGCTCCAGCATCGGCATGTAATCCGGCTGGTCACGCTGGCTACGCTGGTGCGCGACGATGATCTGCAGCCGCTCCTTGGCGACATTGGCGGTCTTCTTGCGCTCTCGCTTCAGAAAATCCAGTAATTTCACTTGCGCCCCCCTCCAAACATTCTGGCCAGCAGACCGCGCTTCTCGACTTCATGGAAACGCAGCTGCACTTCCTCGCCCAACAGGCGGGACACGCAATCCACGTACGCCTGGCCGGCATCGCTCTTCTGGTCATGCGTGACCGGCACACCCTGGTTGGACGCGCGCAGCACGGCGTCGGATTCCGGAATCAGGCCGATCAGCGGGATCGACAGGATTTCCTGGATATCGGTCAGGTTGAGCATGTCACCGCCGGTGACGCGCGCCGGATGGTAACGGGTGATCAGCAGGTGTTCACGCACCGGGGTGTCGCCATTCTCGGCGCGACGCGTCTTGGAAGACAGCAGGCCGATGATGCGGTCGGAGTCACGTACCGAGCTGACTTCCGGGTTGGTCACCACCACGGCCTCGTCAGCGAAGTACATCGCCAGCTGGGCACCGCGCTCGATACCGGCCGGCGAGTCACAGATGACGTAATCGAACTCCTCGCGCAGCGCGTCGAGCACCTTCTCGACGCCTTCCAGCGTCAGCGCGTCCTTGTCACGGGTCTGGGAGGCCGGAAGGATGTGCAGGTTATCGATGCGCTTGTCGCGGATCAGGGCCTGCTTGAGATTGGCTTCGCCCTGGATGACGTTGACCAGGTCATAGACCACACGGCGTTCGCAGCCCATGATCAGGTCCAGGTTACGCAGGCCCACATCGAAATCGATCACTACGGTCTTGTTGCCGCGCAAAGCCAGTCCGGTGGCAATGGCGGCGGCGCTGGTCGTCTTGCCGACTCCGCCCTTGCCTGACGTCACTACGATAATCTTGGCCAAAGGTATCTTCCTTGCTGAGAGTCCCTCGCCGAGCGAGGATCACCTGTAAATATTGGATATCGTTCAGAACACAGTACTGGGGTCAGCCGAGTCGTGCGATACAGAGTTGGTCGTGTTCAAGCACGACTTCGACATTGGCACCCAGCAGGCGATTGTCGATGTCATCGAGTCGCTTGTAGGTTCCGGCTACCGAGAGCAGCTCGGCGTGCAGTTCCTTGCAGTAGATGCTGGCGTTGCGATCGCCATGGATACCCGCCAGCGCGCGGCCACGCAGAGCGCCATAGATATGCACACTGCCGGCGGCCAGGATCTCGGCGCCGGCATTCACCGCGCCGATGATGACCAGATCGCCCTCCGGTGCGCTGACCTGCTGGCCCGAGCGCACCGTGCCGCGATACACCTTGCTGGCGTGGGCTGGCTCCGCTTTCTCGGCCGCGCTGTCCGCGACTGCCTCGGCAGGCTCGGCGACCGGTTCAGCGGCCACCGGCGGCACGGACTCGAGGGAGCGCCCGCGATTCTCCTGCGGCGGGAACCACCCCAGCCCCAACGCCCAGGCGGACTGACGCACCGGGTCTCCACCGCCACGCACCGCGACCGGCAGCAGCTTGTGGCCACGGCAGACGGCACAGATGCGCTCCAGCGCCAGATGCGGCTCGTCGAGCTTCTCGACGCTCAGCACCACCGGCGTATGTTGAAAGAAGGCCGGCGACTGGCTGAGCTTGCTGGCCAGCTGAGCACGGATCTGCTCCGGATCACCGCTGACCAGCTCCATGACCGTCATCGGCAGCATGCCGCCCTTGAAGGTGAAGGCCTGAGGGGCCCTGTCCGTACTGAGACTCATGACCTGACTCCGGTTGCGTAAGGAGTGTCGAAGCCCTCCGACACTCTTGATGATGCACGTGCTGTTCACGGCATCCTCAAGGCGACCCTCGATTGGAAAGGCCACCTGAATAACATAGCTCGCCGTCGCACACGGCACAGCGACTGCTTGATAGGCGCCGAGCATGAATGACAGACACTGAATGGCATAGCGGTAACGTACAAAACTATGTGAGCGAACACAGTGCTGCAACTGATGATACGGCCAGCAGCAGGCACTGTCAGGTGTCGCGAGCCTACGACGTGCCTCCCTTGCCGACCTGTCACCCGCCGCCGGTCGCCCTGTACGCCGCCGCGCGCGTGCAATAAGGCACATCGATCGACATGCGATACCACACAACGGGGGGCTGTGACTGGTAAGATAGCGGGGTGACGAAATTCATGCGCCGTCACTCCGCCCACTCCGTCGTGCCCACCCGATTGCACCCGCCGAGTGTGCGGCCAATTGTTGCGCCCCTCTATTTTTTGCCTGGATAACCGCTCTCTCATGACCGGACTGCTCTCCCGCCTCACTGGCCGCCTGTTCACTCCTCGCTGGCAACACGCCAACCCTGCCATTCGCTCCGCTGCCACTGACCAGCTTGATCCGGAGATTCCAGACCAGCGCAAGATCCTGGAGACCCTGATTCTCGAAGATGACGCCCTGGAAGTGCGCCATGCCGCCCTGACGCGCATGCAATCTCCCGAGCGTCTGCTGCCGCTGCTCGACCGCGCAGATGGCCTGGTACGCGAGCGCCTGATCGAACTGTTGAGCGGCGGCCAGGATGCGCCCTCACTGTTGAGCCGTGAACAGCTGGTCGAGCGCCTGGACGATAGCGAACTGCTGTCCGCCGTGGCATCCCGCGGCGACAACCAGCAACTGCGTCTGACCGCACTGAGCCGTCTGGAAGATGAAGAGGCGCTGATCCATCAGGCCTGCCACAACACCATCGCCGCCGTGCGCCATGCCGCTGCCGCCCGCATCTCCAGCCAGGCCGGCCTCGAGCGTCTGGTGCGCGATGCCAAGCGTGACCGCCACGTGCAGCGTCAGGCGCGCGACACCCTCGCCCAGCGCCGTGCCGATGCCCAGCAGGCCGACGCGCTGGCCGCCAGCCGCGACAACCTGCTGCGCCAGATGGAGAAGCTGCCGCGTCAGGCGTGGGAAGACAGCGTGCCCTCGCGTTACCGCTCGCTGCTGCGCGAGTGGGAGCGTCTGCCGGCCGCGGACTACGAGATTCAACAGCGCTTCGAAGAGGCGCGCCAGCAGGCGCACAAGGTCATCAGTGACCATGAGGCCCGCGAGGAAGCCATTCGCGCCCATGAGCGCCTGAGCGCCAACCTCAACACGCACCTGGAAGAGATTCTCAGCGCCGTGGATCAGGCGCGGGAAGACCTCTACAGCCGCGACTGCGTCAATGACCACGACTTCGCCAGCCTGCAGGCCCAGCGCCGTCTGCAGGGAGAACGCTGGAGCGAGTTGACCGACCAGTTCTCGGCCCCGGCCGAACTGCTCGAACGTCAGCAGCGCCTGCAACAGCAGCTGCAGGATGCCCTCGATGCCTGGCATCGCCATCAGCTGTGCCAGGGCGAGCTGGATGCCGCGCTGGTCGACAATGACATCGACCAGCTGCGTCGTCTGGAAAGCGAAGTGGCCTGGCCTGCGGGTCTGCCGCAGACCGCCAGCCTGAGTGCGGTGCGTCAGGCGATCAGTGCGGCACAGCCGGAAGAGCCGACAGAGGCAGCGCAAGAGCAGGACGCGCTCGATGGAAGCCAAGCACAAGACGCCGAGTCAGCCGACGCCCCCCGCGCGGCCGACGGCAAGGCGAGCCTGGATCTGGACGCGCTGGATGCCGAACTGGCTCGCCTGGAAGCGGATCTCGATGCCGGCAAGCTCAAGCCGGCCAGCCGCCTGCATCGCTCACTGCGCGATCGCACCGAAGGCCAGCTCGACAATGCCCGCCAGACCCGCCTGCGCCAGCTGGGCGCGCGGGTCGCGGAACTCCGTGACTGGCAGAACTTCGTCGCGGCGCCCAAGCGCGAGCAGCTGCTCGAGGCCATCACCACCCTGAGCGAGCGCGATGACATCAGCGATGAGCAGCGCGACCGCCAGCACCAGCAGCTGATTCAGCAATGGCGCGAGCTGGGTGATGCGGCCGCCAGCCGCGATGCCAGCCAGGCGTTCCGCACCGCCTCTGACGCCATCAAGCTGCGCCTGCGGGATTACCGCGAATCGCGCAAGCAGCTGCGTGAACACAATCTGGCCATGCGCGAAGCGCTCTGCGAGCAGCTCGAATCGCTCAACGGCCACGCCATGGACGATGCCGACCCCGACTCCCTGCGCCAGATCCGTGATCGCGCCCGTGAGGAATGGCGTCGCCACACGCCGGTGCCCGCAGGCCCCGGTCGCCAGCTGTCGCACCGCTTCGGTGAAGCACTGACGGCACTGCAGGGGCTGATCGACAGCCGCGCGGGCCAGATCGCCGCCGCCAAGCAGGCACTGGTCGACGCCGTCGAGGCACTGGCCAATGAGGACTCGCCGGCACGTGCCCGCGCCGAACAGGCCAAGGCCCTGCAGAGTCGCTGGCGCGAGATGGGCCGCGCGCCCAAGGGCGAAGAACAACGCCTGTGGGCCGCCTTCCGCGCGGCGTGCGACCGCATCTTCGCCGCGCGTGACCAGGACCGCGAAGACCGCGACAGCCGCGAGCAGGCACGCCTGGATCAGTGGCAGGCGCTGATCGAACGTCTCGACAGCTGGGAGCCGGAGACACTGGAAGACGCCGCCCTGCTCGATGACGCTCTGAAGGAAGCCGACACCCTCGGCCCGCTGCCGCGCGGCAAGCGGGGTGACGGCATGCGTCGTCGCTGGACCGGCATTCTCAAGCGTCGCGAGCAGCGTCTGGATGAACTGCACGCCCTTCAACTGCGCGAGGAATGGCAGCAATGGCGTGATCTGCTCGAACAGCACGCCGTGGCGGATGCCAGCGCGCGCAACGGCGACGTGCAGGATGTCGAGCTGCCGAACACCTCGGCCTTCGACGACAACAGCCGTCAGGCCAATGCGGCGCGCAACCAGATGCGCCAGGCCCTGCCGAGCAACTGCAGCGCCGCCAATGAGCGCCTGGCCGAGCTGCGTGTCCACCTGGCCATTCTGTTCGAGGCCCCGCTGGGCAGCGAAGATGAATCACGCCGCCTGACCGTGCAGGTCGCGCGCATCAACCAGCAGCTGGGCGAGCGCATGGAGCGTGAAGAAGAGCTGGATGAGGTGCTGGATGCGCTGCTTGCCAATGGTCCGCTGGACTGGGACGCCTGGCAGACCGAACTGCCGCGCTTCGATGCGCTGTTCAATCACTGAGCCAGTGCTCTTGAGCTGGTGACGACGCGCTCGCAAGATTGAAGTCATGGCAACGAAAAGCCCCCGTCTCGATAGAGACGGGGGCTTTTTCATTCTCTTGCCAGAGGGGCCGGGTGCCAACCCTGCACTGGCTCGCGCTAGCGCAGGGCATCAGCCCATGAACTGGCCGCCATTGATATCCAGGTTGGCACCGGTGATGAAGCCGGATTTCTCGTCGGCCAGGAAGGCGACCGCACGTGCGATCTCGTCCGGCTGACCATAACGCTTGACCGGGATGGTCTCGCGGATCGATTCACGGATCTCTTCGGGGATCTTCATGATCATGTCGGTGGCGATGTAGCCCGGTGACAGGGTGTTGACGGTAATGCCCTTGGTCGCGGTTTCCTGCGCCAGCGCCATGGTCAGACCATGCATGCCCGCCTTGGCGGCCGAGTAGTTGACCTGCCCGAACTGGCCCTTGCGGCCATTGATGGAGGAGATGTTCACGATGCGGCCGTACTTGTGCTCCAGCATGTCATTGATGACGGCACGGCAGGTGTTGAAGACGCTGTCGAGGTTGCAGTTGATGACTTCGCGCCACTGCTCATAGCTCATCTTGCGCATGGAGGTATCACGCGTGATGCCGGCGCAGTTGACCAGAACTGCGATCGGACCGAAGCGCTCGCGGATTTCGTTGACGCCTGCCTGACAGGCTTCGAAGTTGTCCAGCTCGATGCCGGACAGTGCGATGTTCTCGAACCCGGCAGCGCGCTGTTCCGACAGCCACCCCTCTGCCTTTTCCTTGTTCCTGTAACCCGCAATTACCTGATACCCCTGGTTCGCCAGCTCGCGGCAGATAGCGGAACCAATGCCACCGGTACCACCGGTAACCCATGCGACGGGTGCTGTTTGTGTCATCTTATTGTGTCTCCCTAATCCTGGAACGTCCTGTGTCCTTGGCTTGGGCACAGCTTGGCGAATCTGCGGACACCCCCGCCCTGAGAAAACGAGAATGCCTGCAACGACAACAATGACCCGCGTCTCTAACAGCCTGATGACAATCGTGCACTCTGTGACGCCTGCCATCCGCCTGCGCGAGGCGCGTCACCCTCAGTATGGACAGGATGCAGCGGGAATGTATGTAGCAGATCTCTCACACAAGATGCCGATAATCGCTCGAGGTACGCAGACGGGCTGATGACGACTCACCGGACACGAGAAGTTTGCGTCAATTACGGGATAACGGTTGACGCAGCACTGTATATCCTTATACTACGCCCCACGTTGATGCGGGGTGGAGCAGTCTGGTAGCTCGTCGGGCTCATAACCCGAAGGTCATCGGTTCAAATCCGGTCCCCGCTACCACTGACAAGTCGTTGCCTATCAAGGTAATTGCCGGTCAGACACCAACGTGATGTTGCGGGATGGAGCAGTCTGGTAGCTCGTCGGGCTCATAACCCGAAGGTCATCGGTTCAAATCCGGTTCCCGCTACCAACCTCTGATGCGTCAGAGTTGGAGCAAAGGCAGTACCCAGTGTTGCGGGGTGGAGCAGTCTGGTAGCTCGTCGGGCTCATAACCCGAAGGTCATCGGTTCAAATCCGGTCCCCGCTACCAAGAATTCGAAAGGCCTGATGCCATGCATCAGGCCTTTTTCGTATGCGTGAAATTCCTGTGCGATGATGGCGAGGAAGCCGGTTCTCGGGCCTGGCTACCCCTATCCACACCGGGCCCCTTCACACTCATCACGTCAGTCCCAAGGGAGTGCCTGCATGCGCCACTGGCTGGTCAAGACCGAACCCGATGCCTTCTCGCTGGATGACCTGCGCCGCGAATCACCGGCGCTCTGGGATGGCGTGCGCAACTATCAGGCGCGCAACTTCCTGCGCGAGATGCAGCTCGGTGATGTCGTGCTCATCCAGCACTCCAGCTGCAAGGTGACTGCGGTGGTCGGACTGGCCGTCGTCAGCGAGCTCGCCCTGCCCGACCCGACGGCCAGTGACCCCGAGCACAAGGGCTTCGACCCACGTCAGGTGGCAGATATCGATGCCGACAAGCCTCCGCGCTGGGTCGCCCCGCGTCTGAGCTACCTTCGCCCGCTGCGCACCACCCTGCCCATCGCGCGCCTGAAAGCCCGGCCCGAGCTGGCGGACAGCCACCTGGTGCGCCGCGCACGCCTGTCCGTGATGCCGCTCAGCGAGAGCGAAGCCGCCTGCATCGCCAGCCTGGCCGGCGACACCCTGCTGCCGTGAACCGATGCGCCCGGGGCGCTCGCGCCAGGAAGTGTCCGGCAGCGCCTTGAACTCCACTGCGACGGGCCGCATCATCAGGCCAACCGGCTCGCGCGCGAGCCTTGAATCGCAGACAGAATTTCGGGGCATGCACCATGATCATCGATCCCAATACCGGCCAGCCACTGACCGGCAATGACACCACCGCCGCCCAGCCACAAGGGGTGGTCGGCGGCGGTGCCGCCAGTGCACCGCGCCAGGCAGAAGACGCCAACACCTACATCATCGATGTGGACATGAGCAATCTTCAGCAGGTGCTGGAAGCCTCACAGCAAGTACCGGTACTGCTGGATTGCTGGTCGCCGCAGAGCGAGCACTGCCTCGTCCTGACACCGATCCTCGAGAAGCTGGCGCGTGAATATGCGGGCGGCTTCATCCTGGCCAAGCTGAACGCCGAGGAACAGCAGGACATCGCCGCTCAGCTGGGCGTGCGCTCGGTGCCGGACGTCAAGCTGGTCATCCAGGGCGGTCTGGCAGGCAACTTCACCGGCGCACGTCCGGAAGCCGAGATTCGCCAGTTCCTCGAGCAGCACAAGGTCCAGCCGGCGGCAGGGGCAGGTCCCAGCCTCGCGGAGCAGGCGGCCACTGCACTGGAAAGCGGCGACCTCGTCACCGCCAAGGCGCTGTATCAGCAGCTGGCGCAGGAATCCCCCGAGACACCGGAATACCGCATCCACCTCGCCTCGGTGCTGGTCGCAGAAGGCAATGGTGAAGAGGCCCGTCAGCTGCTGGACTCCCTCAAGCCGGAAGACCGTGACGGTGCCCAGGCGCGTGGCGTACGTGCGCGCATCGACTTCATCGCCGAGGCTCCCTCTCCCGAAGAGGTGCAGGCGATGATCGAGCGGGACGACAGCGAAGCCCGCTATCAGCGCGCCATGCGTGATCTGGCGGATGGCCATTACGAGCTGGCGCTGGATGCCCTGATCAGCCTGGTGAAGACCGATCGCCAGTACGGCGATGATCTGGCACGCAAGACGCTGCTGCGTGTCTTCGACGCCCTCGGTGCGACCCATGAGCTAACCGTGCGCTTCCGCCGCCAACTGTTCGCTCTGATGTACTGATCGTGCTGATGTACTGATCGTGCTGGTGCGCTGATCGTGCTGGTGCGCTGATCGTGCTGGTGCGCTGATCGTGCTGATGCGCTGACCGTATCAATGAGTTGATCACGTCACGCAGACGACAAGGCCCCGCCTCCGGTAAAGGAAGCGGGGCCTTGTCATTGAGGGCCAGCCGTCGCGCCGATTCAAGGGCTAACGACGGCTCCAGCCCTTGAGAAGCGAGGGGCGAGCACGCGATTCGCGCACGCTGGGCGGAAAGTCCACCTCTAGTTCCTGGCCCGCAGACATCACAGCGTCTGGCGCAGACGGGGTGGCAGATGACGCCGCGGGCGCACGGCAGCGGGAAGATGGCGGCGATGAACGCGCCAGGCGCAGGCTCCCGCCCTGACAACACCATTCACGACAGGCCGTCACGCCTGCATCCCTGCTTGCTGGCCGCCCCTGTCGCGGCGTCTCTGCCACCTCATGTCTCATCGTCGCATCTCCTGATGACAAGCCCCTCCCGATGAGCGGCCTAGCTTCAGAGTTGACGATAATGATTCTCAATTCAAGTTTGCGATGAGCGATAGCTGCCAACGAAACGCCGCAGGCTGACCCAGATCAATTTCGCCTCTCTACCGAACTCAGCCTTTCTGCAGTCGCTCATCCATCTGCTGCAGCGCCTTCTCCAGCTGCACGCGCGTGGTGCCGTAGTTCAAGCGCACGAAGCCCGGCCAGCCGAAGTCTGCGCCATCCGACAGCGCGACATCGCACTCCTCGAGCAGGGTCTGCTGCGGAGACTCCCCGAGCCCTGCCTTGCGCATATCCAGCCAGGCCAGATAGGTGGCCTGCGGGCGCGACATGCTGACGCCGTCCCAACGTGCCACATGGCTTTCCAGCAGATCGAGGTTGTCACGCAGCACGCTCAGCAACTCCTGACGCCACGGCTCGCCCTCGCGCCACGCCGCTTCGGTCGCGGCCATGCCCAGCACATTGGTATCGGGCATCAAGCCATTGGCGGCGCCGGTGAAGCGTGCACGCAGCTTGGGATCGGTGATCACCGCGCAGGCGAACGTAAGCCCGGCGGTATTGAAGGTCTTGGAGGGCGCCCACAGGGTCACGCAGCGCGCCGCCAGTCGCTCGTTCAGGCTGGCCAGCGGGATATGGCGGGCCGTCGGGTCCACCACCAGATCAGCATGCAGCTCATCGGAGACCACCAGCAGATCGTGACGCTCGACCAGCTCCGCCAGCGCCTCGAGCTCTTCCTCGCGCCAGACGCGGCCGGTAGGATTGTGCGGGTGGCACCATAGCAGCAGCTCGGTCTCGGGCGTGATGGCCGCTTCCAGGGCCTCCAGATCCAGTCGCCAGGGGCCGCCTTGCGTCTCGGGCTCTGCCAGCGGCGCCATCTGCGCCAGTCGTCCGGTCTTCTGGGCCACCTTGAGGAAGGGCGGGTAGATCGGGGTCGTCGTGACCACACCCGCGCCGGGAGAGGTCAACGCCAGACTGGCCAGGTGCAAGGCCGGCACCACGCCCGGCAACCAGACGATGGCGTCACGCGGCACCTCCCAGCCATAATGCTCGCGACTCCAGTCACACAGGCTGTCATCGAGGCCCTCCGACGGCTTGGCATAGCCGTAGACCGGGTGCGCCACTCGCTCGGCCAGCGCTCGCGTCACGGCGGGCGGGGCACTGAAGTCCATGTCGGCGATCCAGAGGGGCATGACGTCCGAGGCGTAGCGATCCCACTTCTGGGAAGGATACTGGCGTCGATCGAGCGGGGTGATGAAATCGAATGGCAAGATGGAGTCTCCCTGTGGCGGGCAAATTTGGCAGGCAACGCGAGCAGTGCTCTCGACTCACGCCGCCCGAGGGCGGCGAGAAGAATACCTGTGGACCAACTACAGCATAAGGCTTTGTGCATGTCTGAAGACACCTTTTACCCACAGGCCCAGCGCGGGCTGCCCGGTCTGTTGCGTGCCTGGCTGACCCATGGCCGTGGCGACAGCGAGCGTCTCGCCGTGCTGCTGGCCGATACCGCGCGCGTCGCAAGTCTTGGCCAGCCCGCCAGCAATCCCGATGGCGAGACGCTGGAGCAGTGGGCCGCCGAGGGCGGTGCGCCGCTGTGGGCACCCAAGGCAGCGCTGTTCCTGTTGATGCAGATGCCGGCACGCCCGGTGCCGCAGGGCCCGGATGACGCCTGCGCCTGGGCCTATTGCTGGTTGCGCATGCGCGAACACGACAGTCCCACGGCCGCCCTGATGGCGCTGCCGGAACACCTGCGTCAGCCACTGGCCTGGCCCATCGAAGCCGCCTGGCAAGACCTGACGCATCAGCGGCTGATCTAGCCGCGGTCGATTGTCGAGCGCCCGCAGCGCTGTTGGTGAGCAGCGCTGCGTTTTTCTCTCCTCTGCTCTCCTTCCTCACCGCCCTCTTCTCTGCTCTCCTCCCTCACCGCCCTCTGCTCTGCTTTCCCTCTCCTGCTTTCCCTCTCTTGCCTGCTCTATTCCCTTGTCCGCTCCCGCCCGTTCCTGTCCGCTGTGCTCTATCTCTGCCCGCACTCTCCTTGCGGCTCCTTCTCCTTGCGACTCCTACTCCTTGCGACTCCTACTCCTTGCCCCTGCGTCACTCCCTGGTCACACCCTCTTCACTCCCGCCCCTGCTACTGACAGCGATTCTGATGGTGACCCTGCTGGCGCCCTCATAGGGCAGTTCGTCCCGCTCTCGGCATTGCTGACAGCCATGGGTAGCAGTTTTCTCAGCGAATATCGTCATCACCGGCTAATGGCGTAGCGGAAACCTGAGACTCGTCAACGCGTAACTGACGCCATTTCGTTTAATCATCGTTTTGTGAAGCGATACACCCGAAGGGATTTCTTGTGTGGGCGAGGAGTAAAGTTCTTTCAACCGCAACAAAACGGTAATTCAACAAGAATCCGCTGGCGCGACACGACGACCAGCAAGCTTCAGGAGAAGCTCCATGACCACCTCCCTGATTGTCGGACTGGATGGAACCCCGGGCGGCGACAGTGCCATTGCCTATGCCAAGCGCGTCGCCTCTCTGGTGGGCGCGGAAACCAGGATCATTCTCTGCTACGTGGTCGAATGGTCGCCCTACAGCTTCAACACGCCGGAGGAGAACGCCCAGCGTGCCAGTCGCCGTGAGAACGAGATCAAGCTGGCCCGCGAGCGTGTGCTGGCGCCTGCCATCAGCGAGCTGGAAAAGGAGGGCTATCAGGTCGAGGGGCGTGTCCGCCACGGCGATGCCGCCGAGATCCTCAGCCTGCTGGCGCGTGAAGTGAATGCCGAGCAGATCATCGTCGGCCGCAAGGGGGAAAGCGTGCGCTCACGCATCTTCGGCAGCGTCACCGCCCATCTGATTCAAGAGGCCTCGGTGCCCGTCACCATCGTTCCCTGAGACAGGCGCCTCCCGCACCCGCCGCCTGCAGAGATTCGCACCAGACAATAACGACAATTCGCTTTTCGAGGTTACCTCTCATGAGTCGATTCCGCTCCCTGGCCCCCTGGGCTGCCGCGATGGCAGCCCTCATGGCCGCAAGCTCTGCCCGTGCCGAAGGCATGGACCAGGCCATCAGTGACATCGTCGGACCGATCGTCAACCCGATCGTCTCGACCATCTTCTATTCCGTGCCGGTGGCCGGCACCCAGTTCCCGCTGATCGTCGGCTGGCTGATCATCGCGGCCGTCATCTTCACGCTCTATTTCGGCTTCGTGCAGTTCCGCCTGTTCGGCCATGCCATTCGTCTGGTCAAGGGCGACTACACCGACCCGAAGGATGAAGGCGAGGTATCCCACTTCCAGGCATTGGCCACGGCGCTGTCCGGCACGGTCGGCCTTGGCAACATCGCCGGCGTCGCGGTCGCCGTCTCGCTGGGCGGCCCGGGCGCGACCTTCTGGATGATTCTGGCCGGTCTGCTCGGCATGGCCTCCAAGTTCTGTGAATGTACGCTTGGCGTGAAGTACCGCAACGTCAACGCGGATGGTTCCATCTCCGGCGGCCCGATGTACTACCTGTCCAAGGGCTTCGCGGAAAACGGCAAGACGGGTCTGGGCAAGATTCTGGCGATCTTCTTCGCCATCTGTGCCATCGGCGGCTCCATCGGCGGCGGCAACATGTTCCAGGCCAACCAGTCCTATCAGCAGGCCGTCAACGTCACCGGCGGTGATGCCAGCTTCCTGGTCGGCTACGGCTGGCTGTTCGGTCTCGTGATGGCCGCCATCGTCGGCATGGTCATCATCGGCGGCATCAAGTCCATCGCACGTGTCACCGAGAAGCTGGTGCCGATGATGGCTGTCATCTACGTGATCGCGGCACTCATCATCCTCGGCTTCAACTTCAGTGCGATTCCGGCCGCCTTCGGCGCCATCATCGAAGGTGCCTTCGCACCGGTCGCGGTCGGCGGCGGTATCGTCGGCGTGCTGATCCAGGGCTTCAAGCGTGCTGCCTTCTCCAATGAAGCCGGTATCGGCTCCGCGGCCATCGCCCACTCTGCCGTCAAGACTTCCCAGCCGGCGACCGAAGGGATCGTCGCCCTGCTCGAACCGTTCATCGATACCGTCGTCATCTGCACCATGACCGCGCTGGTCATCGTCATCACCGGTGCCTATCAGGTCGAAGGCCTCGGCGGCGTCCAGCTGACCTCCTACGCCTTCGAGACCGCCTTCCCGTGGTTCCCGTATGTGCTGGCCCTGGCGGTGCTGATGTTCGCCTTCTCCACCATGCTGTCCTGGTCCTACTACGGCTTGAAGGCCTGGACCTACCTGTTCGGTGAGAGCAAGGGCTCCGAGATCGTCTACAAGCTGATCTTCCTCGCCTTCGTGGTCATCGGTTCCTCCATGAGCCTCGGCCCGGTCATCGACTTCTCCGACGCCATGATCTTCGCCATGTCCATCGCCAACATCATCGGCCTCTACTACCTGATGCCGGTCGTGAAGCGTGAGCTGGCCCAGTACATGGCCAAGCTGAAGTCCGGCGAGATCGCACCGGTCGACAAGGAGGCCAAGCGCCAGAACGCGTGATCCCCATCACGCCCAGGCGGGCCTGACACAGCCGTCAGCCGCCGCATGACCCAAGGCCCCTGCCCATCGGCAGGGGCTTTTTCGTTGTCGATCATGCAATTCCGTGCATTGGACGGCTGAAACCACCCAAGTCGGATTGCCGCAACGCAGCGCAATGGGTAGGGTGTGGCGCTCACTGGCCACACTGGCCGGAACCCGTATCAACGAGGACGTCTCATGCTCGCTTCCATGCATGCCATGGTGCTGCGCAATCCCGGCCCGGATGCCGACTTCGTGGCGACCGAATGCCCGCTACCCACTCCCGGCTCCGGCCAGGTGCGCATTCGTGTCGCTGCCTCCAGCGTCAATCCACTGGATCTCAAGCTGGCCAGCGGCCAGGTGCCTCTCCTGCCGCCAGCACCCTGCGTGCTGCACGGCGACGTGGCCGGTGTGATCGATGCCGTCGGCGATGACGTGCTGGCCTTCTCGCCCGGCGACGAGGTGCTCGGCTTCGCCGGCGGTGTCGCCGCTCATCCGGGCGCGCTGGCGGATTACATGCTCGCCGATGAGCGCCTGATCACCCGCAAGCCGCGCCGCCTGAGCTTCATGGAAGCCGCCGCGTTGCCGGCAGTGTTCATCACCGCCTGGCAGGCACTGGTGGAGCGTGGCCGGCTGGAAGCGGGGCAGCGCGTGCTGATCCACGGCGGCGCCGGTGGCGTCGGCCATGTGGCATTGCAGATCGCGCGTTGCATCGGCGCGGAAGTCGCCACCACGGTCTCCAGCGATGACAAGGCCCGGGCGGCACGCGACTGCGGCGCGGACCACGTCATTCGCTACCGCGAGGAAGCCGTGGCCGATTACGTGGCCCGTCTGACGGGGGGCGAGGGCTTCGATCTGGTCTTCGACTGCGTCGGCGGCGACAACCTGGCCGCCAGCTTCGCCGCCAGCAAGCTGGGCGGACGCATCGTGACCATCAATGCGCGCACCACGGTGGATCTCTCGCCGCTGCACGCCGGCAGCCGCAGTCTGGAAGTGCTGTCGATCCTGCTGCCGCTGACCGCGGGCATCGGGCATGAGCAGCAGCGCCAGGCGCTGGGCAAGCTGGTGGAACTGGTCGAGGAAGGCGAATTCAAGGTGCGCCTCGATGAGCGCCAGTTCGACTTCAGCGAGGTCGCCGAGGCCCATCGTCATCAGGCCTCCGGCAAGGCAGTGGGCAAGATCTCGCTGGTGCGTCGTCAGTTCTGGGACGCCGCCCAATGAGCGCAGCGCTTCAGGGTGAGCTGGGCCTGCAACTGCTCAAGCTGCTGATCTCGGTGGCGGTGGTGATCGGGCTGTCATTGATCGCGGAGCGTCTCTCGACGCGCATGGCCGGGCTGCTGTCCGGCTACCCGCTCGGCACGGCCATCACGCTGGGCTTCATCGGCGTGGAGATCTCCCCCGAGTTCGCCGGCCAGAGCGCCGTCTACACTCTGGCCGGCTTCTCCTCGACGCTGGCGCTGGGGGTCGGCTACTGGCTATGCGGGCGTGCACAAGGACTGCGCGGCGTCATCAATGGCACCCTGGGCGGCCTGCTGGGTTGGCTGCTCGCCAGTCTGGTGCTGGCGCAGTTCGAGTTCACGCGCGTCAGCGGCGTGATCGTGACGCTGATCGCCATCGTGCTGTGCATGCGCCTCTATCGCGGCGTACCGGAGAGCACGGCGCGCAAGTCGCCCTTCTCCTGGGTCTCGCTGCTGGCGCGCGCCGGACTGGCCGCCGGCATCGTGTTCGGCATCACCGCACTGGCCCATCTGCTGCCGCCCTCGTGGGCAGGCCTGGTGGCGGCCTTCCCGGTCACCATGTACCCGCTGCTGGTGATTCTGCATCTCACCCAGGGGCCAGTGGCCGTCGCGACCGTCATCAAGCACTACCCGGCCGGCCTTGGCTCGCTGCTGTGCTATGCGCTGGTGATCTCGCTCAGCTACCCCGGCATGGGGGTCGGCCTGGGCACCCTGCTCGGTTTCATCGTGGCGACGGCGTGGCTGGGCGTGTTCACGCCGTTGCAACGTCGACTAGCCTCACGACGTACAGCCAGCGCCTGAGCTTCCTGATAGGCTGAAATGCCGCATGGATGCCCAGGAGCGATGACATGTACTTCAAGACGCTGGAACCGGCCTTCTACGACACCGATGCCCTCGGGCACGTCAACAACACGCGCCTGCCGGCCTGGTTCGAGTGGGCGCGCAATGACCTGTTCCGCGTCTTCGTGCCGGACCTCGACCCGCGCAAGTGGCCGCTGATCATGGCGCGCATCGAGGTCGACTTCCTCGCCGAGCTGCAATACGGCCAGCCGGTGGAGATTCGCACCTGGCTGTCGCGCCTCGGCGGCAGCTCCTTCACCGTGACCCAGGAGGCGTGGCAAAGCGGCGTCTGCGGCGCACGCGGCCACTGCGTGCTGGTGCAGTTCGATCATCGTGCCAAGCAGTCGCTGCCCATCGAGGGCGAGCTGCGCGCGACCCTGGTCAGCCATGTGCACGAACACACCGACAGCGCCGAACTGGATGTCCCGGCCCTGCGCGAGGCCGCCCGGGCACTCGGGACGCATAGCGCAGCCTCCGAGGGGAGCGTGCCGGCATGACCCCCGCGCTCAAGCTGCTCAAGGGCAAGCCGCACCGCACACTCGAGTATGCCCACGACCCACGCGCCCCCGCCTATGGGGAAGAGGCCGCCCGCACGTTGGGGCTTGAGCCCGCCCAGGTCTTCAAGACCCTCGTCTGCCAGCTGGAAGGCGGCAATGCACGTCAGCCGCTGGTGGTCGCCGTGGTGCCGGTCAGCGGTACGCTCGATCTCAAGGCACTGGCACGCGCCTGCGGGGCACGCAAGGCGGCGCTGGCCGCGCATGAGGCCGCCGAACGTGCCACCGGCTATGTGGTCGGCGGCATCAGTCCGCTGGGCCAGAAGAAGCGCCTGCCACTGTGGGTCGATGACAGCGCCGCGACACAGGCGGAAATCTTCATCAGCGGCGGCCGTCGTGGACTGGAGATAGCGCTCGCCCCCGCGTTACTGTGTGAGCTGGGCAATGGTCAGTTCGCCCCGCTGGCCCGTGACGACTGATGACCACGGGCCAGGCACTGCATGATGGACTCTCCATGACGAGCACCCGCCACAGCACCGCGTCAGCGAGGAGGCCCGATGGGCATTCGCTACAGCAAGTGGATCTACCCGGACATGACCGAGCTGCATGCGCAGGTCGAGGCGGCGCTGGAGCACTGGTTCAGTGAGCGCTTCGCCGACTACCCGCACATCAGCTTGCCGGGCCTTGACCCCTACGATTATGATGGCTGGTTCAATCGTCTGGCCCCGGAGCTGATGGCGCGCGGCAGTGACTACTGCGAGCGTGAGTGGCATGGCTATGTGCCGAGCCCCCAGCAGCTCAACCAGGCTTTCTTCCGGGCCGTATCCCGGTCCAACAAGTGTGTGCTGGAGCCTGACCGCAAGCATGGTGATCCTGACCAATCATAGTCCCGACGCGCGGGAGCTCGAGATCATCGAGCGCCAGCTCGGGCGCAAGCCGCGCGGCATCCAGGCCGTGGCCGCCACCGATGGCGAGGGCACTCCGCTGGTGCTGCGCATGCATTCGCTGGTGGACGGCAAGCCCTTCCCGACCCTCTACTGGCTGTGCGATGAACGCCTCAAGATCTCGCTGTCACGCATCGAGGCCGAAGGCGTCATCAAGGGGCTGGAAGAACGCCTCAAGACCGACGAGGAACTGCTGGCGCGCTATCGTGCCAGCCATGAGGCCTACGTCGCCGAACGCTGGAGCTTCATGAGCGAGGCCGAGCGCAGCGCCATCGAGTCCCAGGGCTTCGCCGACCTGATGCGTGAACGTGGCGTCGGCGGCATCCGTGACTGGAATCAGGTGCGCTGCCTGCACACCCAGTACGCCCAGCATCTCGCCTACGCCGAGGGCAACGCCATCGGTCACTGGGTCGATGCCCATTACGACGTGCTGTCCGAGCTGCCCTGAGCCCTGACGACGATCGAGCCGATGCCGTCGGCTTGAAGGCAGAAGACGAAGAAGCCCGCCAATTGGCGGGCTTCTTGCGTCGGACGAGCGTCAGGCCTACAGCGAGTGCGCGAAGACCAGCGCGATGCACAACGGGCAGATCAGGCGCACGTACCACGGCCAGATCTTCCAGAACAGTCTGGACTCGATGTCCGGCGCCCCGCTCTGGATCTCCTTGAGCAGCGCATGGCGCGACATCGCCCAGCCGACCAGCAGGCACATCACCAGCGCGACCAGCGGCTGGCTGTACTGGGTGGTCAACATGATCACCAGGCCGAACAGTGCCCCGAAGTTGGCGGCGATGGTCAGGCTGATGGCCATGATGGCGGCACCGACGGTCAGGGTGGCGGCACGCCGACCCAGCCAGCCACGCTCGACCACGAAGGATACCGGCACTTCCAGCATCGAGATGGAAGAGGTGATGCCCGCCACGCTCATCAGCGCGAAGAATGCCACCATCAAGACGTCACCTGCGCCGCCCATCTGGCCGAACAGCGCCGGCAGCGTGTCGAACAGCAGGGTGTCCGAGCTCTTGAGCAGGCCATCGGCATCGAAGATCTCGACACCCAGATGACGCGCGGCGTACATGGCCGGAATCACCAGCAGGCCGGCGAGGAAGGCGATGCCGACATCGATCAGCGTCACCAGTACGCCCAGACGCGGCAGGTTCTGCTCCGGCCCCAGATAGGAGCCGTAGATCAGCATCGCCCCCACGCCGAGAGACAGCGAGAAGAACGCCTGGCCCATCGCGCTCAGCATCAGGTCGGCATCGAAGATGCGGTCCCACTGCGGCGTCAGATAGACACTCAGGCCTTCATCGGCGCCCGGCAGAGTCAGCACGTAGCCGATCAGCCCGACCAGCAGCATCAGCAACAGCGGCATCAGACGCGTGGACCACTTCTCGATCCCGCCGCGCACACCGCCGACTACGATCGCCATCGTCAACGCGAGGAAGACCGCCGTCAGCGAGACATTGCGCGTGAAGTCGAAGGTGGTCAGCCAGCTGGCGGCGGAACTCATGCCCAGCGCCTCGCTGACCGGCGCGGCGGTATAGCCCAGCAGCCAGCCCGCGACGATGGCATAGAAGGCCAGGATCAGGCTGGCGGTCAGCATGCCCGCCCAGCCCGCCAGCGCGCCGAAGCGCTTGGTGATGCCTCGACCGAGGCTCATGCTGGTGACGATGTTGGCCTGACCATGGCGGCCGATGACAAGCTCAGCCATCAAGGCCGGCCATGCCAGCAGGAAGGCCAGCACCAGATACATCACCACGAAGGCCCCGCCTCCGTTGTTGGCCGTCTGGGACGGGAAGCCCCATACGTTGCCAAGTCCTACTGCCGAACCAGCGGCGGCCATCAAGAAGCCCAGCCGACTGGCAAAGCGTCCGCGCACCTGCGCCATCTGCCTCTCCTGCCTTGTTGTTCCGCGTCCGTCGAAGACGACGTCGCGATGAGTCCACGCTCGCCGAAGGCGGCGTCGCGATGAGTTGGGATGCATCCCGATGCAAGCTCACGGGGCGCCAGCGCCCGCCAGCCGTCGCCTGCGGGGGCGGCAAGGGTAGCAGAGCAGGCCCGCGAATGCAGGCGACAACGCCGAAAGTCAGCACGTGCCCTCGTTGGCCACGGGGCAATGCCGAGTTCCTCACCGGCGTCATAGCGTCGCCGCACAACTCGCGTAGGATAGGAAGGACATGACATCAAGGCACGGCAGCCAGCAGTGAGCGCCGCCGAGAAACATTCAGGAGAGCAACATGCATCGCATCTGTGTCTATCTGGGCTCCCGCGAGGGCGTCTCCCCACAGCACCGCCAACTGGCCGAAGCCCTGGGCACGGCCATCGCCGAGCGCGGCTGGGGACTGGTCTACGGAGGCGCGCGCGCCGGGCTGATGGGGGCCTTGGCAGATGCCGCGCTGGCAGCGGGCGGTGAGGTGATCGGCGTGATCCCCCAGGCACTGGTACGCAACGAGAAGGCGCATACCGGTCTGACGCGCTTGATCGAGGTGGCGGACATGCATGAGCGCAAGGCGCAGATGGCCGCACTGGCGGATGCCTTCGTGACCCTGCCCGGCGGGATTGGCACCCTGGAGGAATTGTTCGAGACCTGGACCTGGCAGTATCTGCGCTTTCACGCCAAGCCGATCGCCGTCCTCGACAGTGACGGCTTCTTCGCGCCCCTGCTCGAGTTTCTGGACCGCACCGTCGAGGCGGGCTTCCTCGATGCAGACACTCGCGCGCGCCTGATCAGCGAGCGCGAGATCACGCCCCTGCTGAAGCGTCTGGCGCCCGAGACCTGAGACCTGAGACCTGAGACCTGACAGGCTGGCGCGTCACTCCCCATCAAGCGCATGACGCCGGCGCCATGGGGAGTGACTCTGCGAGCGGCCGTCTCAGCTCAACGCGCTATCTCAGCAGGGCGCCACCTCAGTTCAGCGCCGTCTCACCAACAACCTCAACGGCATCCTCCGCCGAGGCGGCCTGCTGCTGAACGGGTTTGCCGATATAGCGCGCCCGCTTGCTGGCGGTGACCTGCTCGACATCGACCATCACCAGGCCATCGATGCAGTAACCGAAATCGGCGTCGACACTGAAATCGAGGAAGCGGGTGCCACCGGGCTCGGTGACCTCGGCGTACTGCTTGTAGAGCGTCGGCACCGTCACGCCCATTGCATCCAGCTGGGCACGCAGGCGGCGGAAATCGCCATCGGCATCCTGACCATCGAACAGCCGCTCCGCTTCATGGGCGGCGCTGCCCGGCACGCTCTGGGCGACCGGTGCCCGCGCACGCGCCAGCCCCTCATCATCCCCGTAATAGTGACGGTAGTAGCTGACGATCAGTGCCCTGGCGGCCTCCGGATAGCTGTTGGAGAGCGTGACCGGGCCGAACAGCCAGCGAATCTCGGGATGACAGCGCAGATAGGCGCCCAGCCCCTGCCACAGGTAATCGAGACTGCGCCGCCCCCAGTAGCGCGGCTGCACGAAGCTGCGCCCCAGCTCCAGACCGTCCTGCATGCGCTCGAACATCTCCGGCGTGAAGCGGAACAGGGTCGGGCTGTAGAGCCCCTTCTCGCCATGTGCCGCCATGATCTTGCGTACCTCTCCGATGCGATAGGCACCGGCGATCTCGAGATCGGCGTCATCCCACAGCACCAGATGCCGGTAGTGGGCGTCATAGCGATCGATATCGCGCCGCTCGCCGGTGCCCTCGCCGACCCGCCGGAAACTGATCTCGCGCAGTCGCCCGATCTCGCGCATCACGCTGGAGCCGGGGAAGGCATCGAACAGATAGATCTTCTTGCCGTCGCGGGTCTCGCCCAGCAGTTCACAGGGCGTCAGTTCCTCACGCAGCGCCTGGCGTTCCTCCGGATGGCCGATGGCCTTCTCGGTCACGAACAGGCCACGTTTGCCGCGCCCGATGCGATACAGGTGCTTGCGCAACAGGCGCGTCTTGGCGTTGGTATTGAGGGCATCACTGTCGAGGCGCTCCAACGGGATCAGCTCGCCGATGCGCAGCTTGAGCTGACGCTCGCGCTGGCGAAACATCTCATGGGCCAGCAGGGGCGTGCCGAAGCTGCGGTTGATCGATGACAGCGCATAGAAGAGCGTCGAGTTGCGACCGCTGACGTGGATAGGCAGCACCGGCGCGTTGGTCTTGCGCGCGAAATGCAGGAAACCCGACAGCCACTTGCCATCGCGTGGCCCGGTCGGGCCTGCACGCGAGACCTCGCCGGCCGGGAAGATGATCACGGCCTCTTCATTCATCAGCGCATCGCAGATCTGACCACTGCTCTTGCGATAGCCACGGCGACTGAGATTGTCCAGCGGCAGCAGCAAGGGTGCCAGCGGCTCGACCTTCATCAGGATGTCGTTGGCGACGATCTTGACGTCGCGGCGCACTTCGCCGACCAGCTTGAGCAGTGCGAGGCCGTCCAGTGATCCCAGCGGATGGTTGGCGACGATGACGACACGCCCGTAGGCCGGAATGTTCTCGCGCTCCCGCGAGGACACCGAGTAGCCGAAGGAGAAGTGATCGAGCACGCGGTCAATGAAGTCGAAGCCGCGCTGGTCCGAGTTCTCGCCGAGGAAGGCATTGATCTCGCCCTCATGCACCAGGCGCCGCAGCATGGCCAGAGCTGGCCGCCGGATCAGCGGGTGACGTTTGGCAAAGGCAGGATACTTGGCAGCGATGACGCGGGCAGTATCGATCATGCTCTCTCCTTGGCCGCACGGAGTGCGGAACGCGATGTCTGGATCATGGGGCTTGATATCACGTCAGGTTCGCGCCGCTTCATGACAGATGCGTCACAGTCCCCGTACAGTGAGATGACAGTCGCCCACGTGATCCGCGGCCGATGCGCCCCGGCACGGAGATCATCCGCGTACGAACAGGCAGCGCGACTGCCACGCCAAGGAGAGAGCGAATGTTTGCGATAGCCGTCGAGAATGAATCACTGGTCTGGCAGGAAACCGAGGCCCCGCACGGGATCGCCTCGGACGAGGTGCGTATCGAGGTGGCCTGGGCCGGCGTCAACCGCGCCGACCTGATGCAGCGTGCCGGCCAATATCCGCCACCCGAAGGTGCCAGTCAGATCCTGGGACTGGAGGTCAGTGGCACCATTCGTGAAGTTGGCCGCCACGTCGAGCGCTTCAAGGTCGGTGATCCGGTCTGTGCGCTGCTGTCCGGTGGCGGCTATGCCGAGGAAGTGGTCGTCAACGCCCTGCAGGTGCTGCCGGTGCCGGAGGGCTATAGCCTGCGAGACGCCGCCGCGCTGCCGGAGATGTTCGCCACCGCCTGGCTGAACCTGTTCATCGAGGGCAACCTCAAGCACAAGGAGCGCGTGCTGCTGCATGCCGGTGCCAGCGGCATCGGTACCACCGCCATCCAGCTGTGCGGGCTGTTCGGGCATCCGTGCTTCGTGACCGCCGGCAGCCAGGAAAAGCTGGAGACCTGCCTGCGCCTCGGCGCGGATGCCGGCTGGAATCGCCACGATGGCAGCTTCGTCGAGGCCGTGAACGACTGGGGCGGCGCCGACATGATTCTCGACCCGGTGGGCGGCGGCTATCTGGCTGATAATCAGCAGGTGCTGAAGCAGGATGGCCGCATGGTATTGATCGGCCTGATGGGCGGGCGCATGGATGAGCTGGATCTGGGTCGCATGCTGATGAAGCGCCAGCGCCTGATCGGCTCGACCCTGCGTTCGCGCTCCCCCGATGGCAAGGGCATGGTGCTGGATGCGCTCTACGTGCATGTGTGGCCGCGCCTGGCACGGGGTGAGCTGCGCCCGCATATCGACAAGAGCTGGCCGATCCAGGAAGCCGATGCCGCGCATGCCTATGTGCAGGACAACGCCAGCACCGGCAAGGTGTTGCTGGCGGTGACGGGCGCCTGAGCCTCGTCATGGCGCTGATGATATCAGCATGAAAAAAGCGCCAGCATGAAAAAGCGGCAGCCCACTGGGCTGCCGCTTTTTTGGCTTTATTGGCGCTATCTCGTGCTCGCTGTTCCGCCTGACAACATCTGACCTGACAACACCCGGCCTGACAGCAGTGTCGCTCATGCCGCCAGGCGTAGGCCCCGAGGCACCTGGCAGAGGCTTATTCGCTGCGCCCGATCGACTGGGCTTTCTGCCAGGTGAGTTGTAGCAGACGGGCGTCGTCTCCGGCGCGATGGCGCTGGATGCCACCCTCGGCGATCACCGCTTCCTTGAGCTCCGCCCAGCAATTCAGCTGCTCCTCATCGAGCAGCCGTCTGAGCGCCTCGAGACGAAAGCGCGGCAGCATGCCGGCATGATAGAACAGCAGCGAGAGCCAGGTATTGTCGTAGCCCCAGCTGTCGCTATAGGCGATTCCCGCCTCACCCAGCTCATCATTGACCCACTGCGCCACCTCACGCACTGGCCGCCCTTCGCGTGCCAGCCGTGCCCGTGAGATGCCGTGCAACAGCTCCGCCTTCGGGTCCCAATGCACCCACTCATCAAGAGGCTGTATCAGGAAGGCGCAACTGCTGCCGTCGGCACGCGCCAGCCCGATCTCGATCGGATAGCTACCACGGCCAAAGCCGGAGGCTTCAATATCGAGCAGAATAGGCAGCGTCACACGAATCTCCCAAGGTATCTCAGGCAGACAGGGCCCGGGCGAGAAGAGGTTGAATGTCCTCAGGTTACGGGAATTGCCCCCTGCTTGGCGAGTCCTGAGCGCGACGCTGTCAACGCAGGCATCAGGTCGATCTGCTCCATCACGCTGGCATCACGCTCAAGAGACGCGCGCGGGAGGGCCAGAGACGACAACGCCCTCACGAAGAGGGCGTTGTCAGTGGCAGCGAGGGCAGTACAGCAGCTGGTACATCAGGTCAGTACATCAGCTCAGTGCAGGTCTGCCTCACCACCCGTGCGGGCGTGGGCTTCCCACTGCTCAGCCTTGTGCGGGCAGACCGCCAGACCGAGGGAGCCTTCACGATAGGCACGCGCCAGGCGCTGGGCCGCGAGAGCATGGCGGCACTCGGCGGCACGTGCGTACCAGGTCACGGCCTTGGCCGGATCGCTCTGATACTGGGCACAGCCATACTCATAGATACGCGCCGCCTGATACTGGGCATGCACGTCGCCGGCCTGCGCGGCCTTGATGACGAAACGCGCGCCCTTGGCCTTTTCCTGAGCGGAGTTGCCGCGCTGGAACAGCATGTGCCCGTACAATGACAACGCACCGGTGTGACCGGCATTGGCGCAGTGATTGAACAGACGCATGGTCAGACGATGCTTCTGCTGAGAGCCGGACAGCCAGGAGGCGTGGAACAGACGCTCCGCCAGGCGGTATTTCAGTCCAGTCATCAGGGTTGGGGCCTGCGGCATGACGAGTAACCTTGATACAGAATAAGAGGGGTGACGCCGTGTCCTGGCCCGATCCTGAGCCCGCGACGCTATTCTCCTTGCCAACACTGTCAGTTTGCCCTTGCGGGCGGCCTAGAAAGACTGCTCCCCTGACAGCGGGGCGCCAAGCATACTCGCGCAATCGGGGGGACTCAAGCCCGCCTTGTGGGTTTTTGTTACGCTGCTAATATGTGCGCCATCCTTGGGGTAAAGTGCGCGCGCGAACCGCGCGCCACGCGCGTGCTGGAAGCACTCGTCCTGCCCGCTACATTGACACCTACCCGATAGGGGAATCCTGCATGCAACGTAGAGCTCTTGGCCGTACTGGCATCGACGTCAGTCTGCTATGCCTTGGCACCATGACCTTCGGCGAGCAGAACAGCGAAGCCGATGCCCACCAGCAGCTGGACCGCGCGCTCGACGCTGGCATCGACTTCATCGACACCGCCGAGATGTACCCGGTGCCCCCGAATGGTGAGACCCAGGGCCGTACCGAGGAATACATCGGCAGCTGGCTGGCGGCACGCGGCAATCGTGATCAGGTCAAGATCGCCACCAAGGTCACCGGCCCGGGCATGGATTACCTGCGCGGTGGTTCACGCCTGACGCGAGAGCAGATCATCGCCGCCTGTGACGACAACCTGCGTCGCCTGGGCACCGATTACATCGACCTCTATCAGCTGCATTGGCCGGACCGCAAGACCAACTTCTTCGGCAAGCTGGGCTACCAGCCGACCGAAGAGGAAGACATGACGCCGCTGGAAGAAAGCCTGTCAGCCCTCGGCGAGCTGGTCACCGCCGGCAAGATCCGCGCCGTGGGTCTGTCCAACGAGACGCCGTGGGGCGTGATGCAGTGCCTGAACCTGGCCGAGCGCCTGAACCTGCCGCGCGTGGCCAGCGTCCAGAACCCGTACAACCTGGTCAACCGCAGCTTCGAAGTGGGCCTGGCCGAGTTCGCGCATCGCGAAGATGTCGGCCTGCTGGCCTACTCGCCGCTGGCCTTCGGCACACTGTCCGGCAAGTATCTGGACGGCGCCCGTCCGGAAGGCGCTCGCCTGACGCTGTTCGAGCGCTTCCAGCGCTACAACGCCGAGCCGGCTCAGCACGTCATCGCCTGCTACGTGAACATCGCGCGCCGTCACGGCCTGAACCCGGCCCAGATGGCTCTCGCCTTCGTCAACACTCGCCCGTTCCTGACCAGCAACATCATCGGTGCCACGACGATGACCCAGCTGGAAAGCAACATCAAAAGCCTCGAGGTGGAGCTGAGTGAGGAAGTGCTGGCCGAGATCGAGATGATCCACAACACCGCGCCCAACCCGTGCCCCTGAATCGCCACTGACCCGTAGCGGATACACAACCCCGAGCAGGCCGGTCATCATGACCGGCCTGCTCGTGACCAAGGACCCCACATGAATCCCGCTGAATTGAGCATGATCCTCATGGCTGTCGCCGCCGGTGCCATGATGCCGATTCAAGCTGGCGTCAATTCCACGCTGGCCCTGCAGACCCACAGTTCGCTCATGGCTGCCATGGTCAGCTTCGTGGTCGGCTCGATCGCGCTGGTCGTCATCGTGCTGGCCATGCGCCTGCCCATGCCGGGCGTCGGTGCCCTCAAGGCAGCCCCCTGGTGGAGCTGGACCGGCGGTCTGCTGGGCGCCTTCTTCGTCGCGGCCAGCGTGATACTGGTGCCCAAGCTGGGCGCTGCCACCATGATGGCGACCTTTCTGGCGGGGCAGCTGACGGCCTCGGTAGTGCTGGATCACTTCGGCTGGGCGACCTTCCCGCAGCATGATCTTTCGCTGGGGCGCGTGGCAGGCGTGTTGCTGCTGTTCGCGGGGGTCTTCCTGATCCGCCGCTATTGATGCCTCTGGCGTCACGCAGTGCAATCTATGGCCCCGATAGTCCTGGCGGACTCGGGGCCATCTTGTCTGCCTGATATACTGAGACCTTTCCCTGCCAGGAGGTCTACATGCTGAGTGTGATTTCGCCCGCCAAATCGCTGGATTTCGACAGCGCCCCCGTGACCTCCCGTCATAGCCAACCCGATTTTCTCGAGCAGGCTCAACCGCTGATCGACATCCTGCGCGAGCAGTCGCCGCAGGACATCGCCAGCCTGATGAAGCTCTCCGACAAGCTGGCCGGCCTCAATGCCGCTCGCTTCCAGGAATGGCAGCCGCCCTTCACGCCGGATAACGCCAAACAGGCGGTGCTGGCCTTCCAGGGGGATGTCTATCAAGGCATGGCGGCGGACTCGTTCAACGAGGAAGATTTTGAGCGCGCACAACACAAGTTGCGCATTCTCTCCGGCCTCTATGGGCTGCTGCGCCCGCTGGATCTTATCCAGCCGTACCGTCTCGAGATGGGCACGCGTCTGAGCAACCCGGCCGGCAAGGACCTCTACGCCTACTGGCGCAAGACACTGACACCGGCACTGGAGCAGGCGGTGGAAGACAGCGGCACGCCGATACTGGTCAACCTGGCCTCCAATGAATACTTCAAGGCCATCGATGCCAAGGCGTTCCGCCACCGCATCGTGACGCCGGTCTTCAAGGATGAGAAGAATGGCCAGTCCAAGATCATCAGCTTCTACGCCAAGCGTGCACGCGGCCTGATGAGCGCCTGGATGCTCAAGCACGACATCGAGACAGCCGAAGACCTCAAGGACTTCGACGTGGCCGGTTATCGCTTCTCCAATGCCGCCTCTGAGGGCGATACGCTGGTCTTCACGCGCAGTGAGGCCGACGCGGCACGCGCCTGATACGTGACCGCCGGGTCACTTAACGCCTCATCCGCCCAGCCCCGGGAAAGTCAGATGTTCTGCGGCACGCGGTTTGAGGTAACGGCGATGAATATCGCCGAACAGGACGTGATCTGCACACCCAAGCCATTCATACGCCACCATTTCGGCACTGACGATACTGGCGCCCGCGGCCTCGCAGCGGGCCACTCCCAGCGCCGCCTCCCGCGGGCGGCGACTGGCGACCCCATCGGCGACCAGCGCCACTCGATAGCCTGCGCCACACAGGGACAGCACGGTCTGCATCACACAGACGTGCGCCTCGGCACCACATACCACCAACTGGTCACAGCCACTCTGCTCCAATGCCTTGCGAAAGTCCTGCGCATCCAGCGCGCTGAAACTGCGCTTGGTAAAGCAGCGGGTGCGCTCGCTCAGTAGATGCGTCATCGGAGCACTTGCGCCCAACTTGTCGGGGCAGTGCTCGGTCAGCCAGACGGGAATTTCCAGCGCCTGGGCGATTCCGCCCAGCCAGATGGCACTGTTGATGGCCTCGGTTCCGCCACTCAGAACCGGCATCAGGCGAGCCTGGAAATCGATCAGCAACAACAATGATCGCCTCGCCATCAGGTGTTGAGACTTTTCGTCGTCCATTGGTCCTCCCACGACGATTCTAAGGCTAGAATGGAGCTTCCACTTACACGCTAGCGCATCCAAGGAGATCCCACATGCGCCATCTGTTCATCATGCTGATGGTCGGCTTGCTCGGCTTCGGTCTGAGCGTCGAACACGCAGAGGCCAAGCGCCTCGGCGGCGGCAAGAGTTTCGGTAGCTACTCACGATCCGCTGACAGCGGAAAATCCTCCAGCTCACTGTTTGGCAGCAACAAGGCCACCAACAGCAGCACCGCAGCGAAGTCCAAGCCCTCCAGCGGCCTGTCCAAGTTTGCCGGACCTCTGGCAGGCCTGTTGGCAGGCGGCCTGCTGGCATCGCTGTTCTTCGGCGGCGCCTTCGATGGTCTGCGCATGACAGACTTCCTGATCATCGCGGTGATCGCCTTCATCGCCTTCAAGTTCCTCAGCGCGCGCAAGAAGGCCGCCATGGCGAGCGGCGGGCCGGCAGGTAGTGGTGGTGGTTCCTCTACACGCCACGATGACCAGCCGCGCAATGTGCAGGCGCGTGAAGCGCATCAGCCGCAAGGCGAGTCGCTGGCTCCGGCCGGTGGTATCGGGGCAGGCCTGACAGGCGGTGCCCCGACCAGCGAACCGGCCTGGTTCGACAAGGAGCAGTTCCTCGGCGGCGCCAAGGAACACTTCATGACGCTGCAGCGCGCCTGGGACAACAACGACCTGCCGCGCATTCAGGAGTACGTCACGCCAGAGCTCTACAATCTGCTGCGTGAAGAGCGCGCTCAGCAACCGGCCAACAACCGTACCGAGATCGTGCGTCTGTTTGCTGAACTGGGCAGCGTGCAGGAGATTGGCAAGCAGGCGGAAGCGACGGTCCTGTTCCACGGCGTGCTGGATGAAAATGGCGAGCAGAACGAGTTCAACGAGACCTGGCACCTGGTCCGTGAACTGCGTGATGGCGCCGATTGGCACATCCAGGGCATCGAGCAGAACAGCTAAGACGCTCCTCTCACTGACGTGACCTTCACTCCGTGAGGGCCACATCAGATGCCAAAGCGGCCGGATGATCACTCATCCGGCCGCTTTTTTGTGTCTCGCTGCAGAGGGTCACCGGAGGCTTCGCAACAGCTCGCCGAAGACCACAAAGGCACCGTCAGAATGACAGGCATAAAAAAACCGGCCACTGGGGAAGTGACCGGCGGATAGGCTGCTCGACTGCAAGGCAGGAGCGCCAGATCGCAAAAAGTCTGCTGATGGGATAGCACAGACAAGTTTCTAAGCAAGGGAACGTCGAAACTCACATACTCAGAGTCGCCGATTGGGCTTTAGTTCAGCCCGACCGTAAAAAACATGAGCAACCCTGAGGTGCAGAACCCGCGACGCCTGATCAGCCGCTACCATCAGCCGGCTGTACCCAAGTTGTCCGCAAGGCTTGCCTGCCCCTGGACACTCCTCGTGCTCGACAAGCCCTTGTGGATAATTCAGGTGCCGCTCCCAGATTCCGCTTGTCCACAGGCGGATCCCTGCGTACCTCCCTTCCTCAGCAGGGCGCCTTGCACCCCCTATGCACTGCCACAGACAGCACTGCCACAGACAGCACCGCCCCTGCAGCAAGGCGACAGGGGCGGTGCGGGACAAGTGCCTGACGAGCTTTTCATGACCGCCCTTAGTACAGGCCTCCCATGAGGTGGCCATCCGTGGACTTTCTACGCGCCAATTTTCCTGAGTACAACTTTTCTCACCACAAAGAGAACCGCCCCTGTAGCAAGGCTACAGGGGCGGTTCGGGATAAGTGCCTGACGATGACCTACTCTCACATGGAGAAACTCCACACTACCATCGGCGCTAAGCGGTTTCACTTCCGAGTTCGGCATGGGATCGGGTGGTTCACGCTCGCTATGGTCGTCAGGCGAAACGGTGGCATCTTGCGATGCCTGAGTCTCGAGGCTTGTGGCCTCGCGACTCGCAATATGAATCATGCTGACCGATATGTCTCGATCCTGTCGCAATCCCGGCGGTTTGCCTGCGCAAACCCCTTGGGTGTTATATGGTCAAGCCTCACGGGCAATTAGTACTGGTTAGCTCAACACATTGCTGTGCTTCCACACCCAGCCTATCAACCTTGTAGTCTTCAAGGGCCCTTCAGGAGGCGCAAGGCCTCAGGGAAGTCTCATCTTGAAGGGGGCTTCCCGCTTAGATGCTTTCAGCGGTTATCCCGTCCGAACGTAGCTACCGGGCAATGCCATTGGCATGACAACCCGAACACCAGAGGTTCGTCCACTCCGGTCCTCTCGTACTAGGAGCAGCTCTTCTCAAACTTCCGACGCCCACGGCAGATAGGGACCGAACTGTCTCACGACGTTCTAAACCCAGCTCGCGTACCACTTTAAATGGCGAACAGCCATACCCTTGGGACCGACTTCAGCCCCAGGATGTGATGAGCCGACATCGAGGTGCCAAACACCGCCGTCGATGTGAACTCTTGGGCGGTATCAGCCTGTTATCCCCGGAGTACCTTTTATCCGTTGAGCGATGGCCCTTCCATACAGAACCACCGGATCACTAGAACCTACTTTCGTACCTGCTCGACGTGTCTGTCTCGCAGTCAAGCACCCTTATGCTCTTGCACTCAATGCACGATTTCCAACCGTGCTGAGGGTACCTTCGTGCTCCTCCGTTACTCTTTAGGAGGAGACCGCCCCAGTCAAACTACCCACCATACACTGTCCTCGATCCGGATAACGGACCTGAGTTAGAACGCCAATGATGTCAGGCTGGTATTTCAAGGTTGGCTCCACCGCATCTGGCGACGTGGTTTCAAAGCCTCCCAGCTATCCTACACAGACAACATCAGCATCCAGTGTAAAGCTATAGTAAAGGTTCACGGGGTCTTTCCGTCTAGCCGCGGGTACACAGCATCTTCACTGCGATTTCAATTTCACTGAGTCTCGGGTGGAGACAGCGTGGCCATCATTACGCCATTCGTGCAGGTCGGAACTTACCCGACAAGGAATTTCGCTACCTTAGGACCGTTATAGTTACGGCCGCCGTTTACCGGGGCTTCGATCAAGAGCTTCGCGTGAGCTAACCCCATCAATTAACCTTCCGGCACCGGGCAGGCGTCACACCCTATACGTCCGCTTGCGCGTTTGCAGAGTGCTGTGTTTTTAATAAACAGTTGCAGCCACCTGGTATCTTCGACCGGTAGGAGCTTACGGAGCAAGTCCTTCACTCGAACCGGTGCACCTTCTCCCGAAGTTACGGTGCCATTTTGCCTAGTTCCTTCACCCGAGTTCTCTCAAGCGCCTTGGTATTCTCTACCTGACCACCTGTGTCGGTTTGGGGTACGGTCGCATGTGATCTGAAGCTTAGAGGCTTTTCCTGGAAGCGTGGCATCGATGACTTCCTGACCGTGGTCAGTTCGTCTCGCATCTCGACCTCAGAGGAACCGGATTTGCCTGATTCCTCGGCCTACATGCTTTCACCAGGACAACCAACGCCTGGCTCACCTAGCCTTCTTCGTCCCCCCATCGCAACCACATCCGGTACGGGAATATTAACCCGTTTCCCATCGACTACGCGTTTCCGCCTCGCCTTAGGGGCCGACTCACTCTGCTCCGATTAACGTAGAACAGAAAACCTTGGTCTTCCGGCGGGGGAGTTTTTCACTCCCCTTATCGTTACTCATGTCAGCATTCGCACTCGTGATACCTCCAGCAGACTTCTCAATCCACCTTCATTGGCTTACACGACGCTCCTCTACCGCTCATCCAGAGGATGAACCCGTAGCTTCGGTACCTGATTTAGCCCCGTTATATCTTCCGCGCAGGCCGACTCGACTAGTGAGCTATTACGCTTTCTTTAAAGGATGGCTGCTTCTAAGCCAACCTCCTAGCTGTCTGAGCCTTCCCACATCGTTTCCCACTTAATCAGGATTTTGGGACCTTAGCTGACGGTCTGGGTTGTTTCCCTTTTCACAACGGACGTTAGCACCCGCTGTGTGTCTCCCACGCTGCACTCACTGGTATTCGGAGTTTGCCTCGGGTTGGTAAGTCGGGATGACCCCCTAGCCGAAACAGTGCTCTACCCCCAGCGGTGATACGTGAGGCGCTACCTAAATAGCTTTCGAGGAGAACCAGCTATCTCCGGGCTTGATTAGCCTTTCACTCCGATCCACAGCTCATCCCAGCATTTTTCAACATACTTGGGTTCGGGCCTCCAATTGATGTTACTCAATCTTCACCCTGGCCATGGATAGATCGCCCGGTTTCGGGTCTATACCCTGCGACTGGTCGCCCAGTTAAGACTCGGTTTCCCTACGCCTCCCCTATACGGTTAAGCTCGCCACAGAATATAAGTCGCTGACCCATTATACAAAAGGTACGCGGTCACACCACGAAGGTGCTCCCACTGCTTGTACGCATACGGTTTCAGGATCTATTTCACTCCCCTCGCCGGGGTTCTTTTCGCCTTTCCCTCACGGTACTGGTTCACTATCGGTCAGCCAGGAGTATTTAGCCTTGGAGGATGGTCCCCCCATGTTCAGTCAAGGTTTCTCGTGCCCCGACCTACTCGATTTCACGTGACTCAGACTTCGACTACGGGACTATCACCCTGTATCGTCAAGCTTCCCAGCTTGTTCGTCTGTCAGTTGTCACGCTTAAGGGCTGGTCCCCGTTCGCTCGCCGCTACTTGGGGAATCTCGGTTGATTTCTTTTCCTCCGGGTACTTAGATGTTTCAGTTCCCCGGGTTTGCCTCTATAGGTTATGTATTGGCCTATAGATACTCACCTGATGGTGAGTGGGTTTCCCCATTCGGAAATCGTTGGGTCGCAGGGTATTTGCCACCTCGCCAACGCTTATCGCAGGCTATCACGTCCTTCATCGCCTCTGGCTGCCAAGGCATCCACCGTATGCGCTTAATCGCTTGACCATATAACCCCAAGGGGTCTGTCAAGGATTACGAATCTGTCGGACCTCTCCGACATATCGTTTGATAGACATGCGCTTGGCGCACATATCTATCGTCAGCATGATTCACATTGTTAAAGAGCGGCTGTTCAGAGAACAGTGAGAAGCGCGCTCTGATGAACACGCTTGCCACTGCCGGCTAAGCCAGCAATAAGATCAGGTAATTCGTTGTGAGCACTTGCCGCGAGCAGTAGACAGTGTCGATAAGGAGGTGATCCAGCCCCAGGTTCCCCTAGGGCTACCTTGTTACGACTTCACCCCAGTCATGAACCACACCGTGGTGATCGCCCTCCCGAAGGTTAGGCTAACCACTTCTGGTGCAGTCCACTCCCATGGTGTGACGGGCGGTGTGTACAAGGCCCGGGAACGTATTCACCGTGGCATTCTGATCCACGATTACTAGCGATTCCGACTTCATGGAGTCGAGTTGCAGACTCCAATCCGGACTGAGGCAAGCTTTATGGGATTGGCTCCACTTCGCAGTATTGCAACCCTTTGTACTTGCCATTGTAGCACGTGTGTAGCCCTACCCGTAAGGGCCATGATGACTTGACGTCGTCCCCACCTTCCTCCGGTTTGTCACCGGCAGTCTCCTTAGAGTTCCCGACATTACTCGCTGGCAAATAAGGATAGGGGTTGCGCTCGTTACGGGACTTAACCCAACATTTCACAACACGAGCTGACGACAGCCATGCAGCACCTGTCTCAGAGTTCCCGAAGGCACCAATCCATCTCTGGAAAGTCCTCTGGATGTCAAGGGTAGGTAAGGTTCTTCGCGTTGCATCGAATTAAACCACATGCTCCACCGCTTGTGCGGGCCCCCGTCAATTCATTTGAGTTTTAACCTTGCGGCCGTACTCCCCAGGCGGTCAACTTATTGCGTTAGCTGCGCCACTAAGTCCTCAAGGGACCCAACGGCTAGTTGACATCGTTTACGGCGTGGACTACCAGGGTATCTAATCCTGTTTGCTACCCACGCTTTCGCACCTCAGTGTCAGTGTCAGTCCAGAAGGCCGCCTTCGCCACTGGTATTCCTCCCGATCTCTACGCATTTCACCGCTACACCGGGAATTCTACCTTCCTCTCCTGCACTCTAGCCAAGCAGTTCCAGATGCCGTTCCCAGGTTGAGCCCGGGGCTTTCACACCTGGCTGACTTAGCCACCTACGCGCGCTTTACGCCCAGTAATTCCGATTAACGCTTGCACCCTCCGTATTACCGCGGCTGCTGGCACGGAGTTAGCCGGTGCTTCTTCTGCGAGTGATGTCTTTCCTCGGGAGTATTAATCCCAAGGCGTTCTTCCTCGCTGAAAGTGCTTTACAACCCGAAGGCCTTCTTCACACACGCGGCATGGCTGGATCAGGCTTTCGCCCATTGTCCAATATTCCCCACTGCTGCCTCCCGTAGGAGTCTGGGCCGTGTCTCAGTCCCAGTGTGGCTGATCATCCTCTCAGACCAGCTACGGATCGTCGCCTTGGTGAGCCATTACCTCACCAACAAGCTAATCCGACATGGGCTCATCCGATAGCGCAAGGTCCGAAGATCCCCTGCTTTCTCCCGTAGGACGTATGCGGTATTAGCCTGAGTTTCCCCAGGTTGTCCCCCACTATCGGGCAGATTCCCATGCATTACTCACCCGTCCGCCGCTCGACGCCTTCTAGCAAGCTAGAATCGTTTCCGCTCGACTTGCATGTGTTAAGCCTGCCGCCAGCGTTCAATCTGAGCCATGATCAAACTCTTCAGTTGAAAGCTTGATAGTCTGTTAAGCAGACCAAACTTGGTTCAGAGTCAAACTTCTCGTGAGAGGCTTGCTCCGATATTTGGTGACCTTGTCACCACTCATCGGCAAGCGCTCACACGAATTACCTGATCAAATTTTTAAAGAGCGTCGCTGTTAAGCGAGGAGGCATATTCTACCCGGAACGCTTGAGAAGTCAAGCACTTGATGATGAGTCAGTCGACTGCCTCTAAGCATCATCAAGTGGTGAGGAGCGTTGCTCGATCACCTATTCCGTAAGGAGTGCGGCGCATTCTAGCGAATCGCCCGGGATTGTCAATCGATGATATCGAAGTGGACTTCAAAAACATCAAGCAAAACAATCACCTGCAAACCTCTTTCACCGCTGGTAACGCCATGCGTCCCCGGCAGCGGATGCGTACTTTACGCACGAACCGCCGTGAGGGCAAGGGCTTTTTCAAGAGATTGTCATTCTCGGGACATACGGCTGACATCTCTGCTCTGCCTTTCTCTCCCCTCCCCATACTGCTTCTCTTTTCTTCTTGTCCTCGTCGCGCCGTTGCTTGCTGACATCTTCCCCCGGCCAGCAACGCATTCGGCCCCGCCAGGAATGGCGGGGCCGAATATCGATCATCACACTGCTGACAGCTGACGCTTACTTGTTGCCGCGCAGCTTGCGCCCCAGCGCCATGATCGGGCCACTGGCGACATAGCAACCGAACAGGCCCAGCAGCATCACGGACGGCTCCAGCGAGATGACCACGAAGGCCAGCACGATGGCGAGCAGCGCCACGAAGGGCACCGGCCCCTTGAGGTCGATTTCCTTGAAGCTGTAGTAGCGGATGTTCGACACCATCAGGATACCGGCAGCCGCAACCACGAAGACCATCAGCGACTTGAAGGCGAAGGTCTCGGCGTCGAAGTTGTGCATGGTCCATACGCAGCCGGCCACGAGTGCCGCCGCTGCCGGGCTCGGCAGACCGATGAACCACTTCTTGTCGGTGGAGCCGATCTGGACATTGAAGCGCGCCAGACGCAGCGCAGCGCCTGCCACGTAGACGAAGGCGGCGATCCAGCCGATCTTGCCGACATCCTGCAGAATCCAGCTGAAGGTGACCAACGCCGGCGCCACGCCGAAGGACAGCATGTCCGCGAGGCTGTCGTACTCGGCACCGAAGGCGCTCTGGGTATTGGTCAGGCGCGCCACACGACCGTCCAGGCCGTCGAGCACCATCGAGACGAAGATGGCGATGGAGGCGTTGGCAAACTCCCCGTTCAGCGCACACACCACAGCGAAGAAGCCGGAGAACAGCGCGGAGGTGGTGAACAGGTTGGGCAGCAGATAGATGCCACGCCGACGAACGGGCTTGCCGTCCTCGATGGCTTCTTCCACGACTTCGCTGTCGTCGGTGAACTCCTCCACTACCTTGTCCAGCACTGAACTGCTGCGGCGTGTCTGCGCTTCGGGGGCTTCTTCTGCGCCGGGATGTCGATTTTCGTCAGTCATGGGATTCCTTGCATCATGCCTCGTCGTGGCAGGGTAACCACATTCTACACCTGCCAGTGAGCGCGAATAGTGGTGACACCCTAGCGGCCTCACCGTCGACTGTCACTTCCCTCTCCCATTCGATAGCGCTTATAGAGCAACAACGCAAGCGGGGCGCCCTCCTGATGGAGAGCGCCCCGCTCATTTCACGCCGGATCCAATAGGCAGGATCAGTTGCGTGACTTGTCGACCAGCTGGTTGGCAGTGATCCACGGCATCATGCCGCGCAGCTTCTCACCAGTCTGCTCGATCGGATGCTCGGCGTTCTGGCGACGACGGGCCGTCATGGACGGGTAGTTGGTGTTGCCTTCCTGGATGAACATCTTGGCGTATTCACCGCTCTGGATGCGCTTGAGTGCATTGCGCATGGCGACACGGGACTGCTCGTTGATGACTTCGGTGCCGGTCACGTACTCGCCATACTCCGCATTGTTGGAGATGGAGTAGTTCATGTTGGCGATGCCGCCTTCGTACATCAGGTCGACGATCAGCTTGAGCTCGTGCAGACACTCGAAGTAGGCCATTTCCGGTGCGTAGCCCGCTTCGGTCAGGGTCTCGAAGCCCATCTTGACCAGCTCGACCGCGCCACCACACAGGACAGCCTGCTCACCGAACAGATCGGTTTCGGTCTCGTCCTTGAAGGTGGTCTCGATGATGCCGGTACGACCGCCGCCGACGCCTGCCGCGTAGGACAGTGCGATGTCCTTGGCCTGGCCAGTCGCATCCTGGTGGATGGCGATCAGGTCCGGGATACCGCCGCCCTTCACGAACTCGGAACGCACGGTGTGACCCGGTGCCTTCGGCGCGATCATGATGACGTCGAGGTCAGCACGCGGAACGACCTGGTTGTAGTGGACGTTGAAGCCGTGAGCGAAGGCCAGGGTCGCGCCCTGCTTCAGGTTCGGTTCCACCTGGTTCTCGTAGATGGCCTTCTGGTTCTCGTCCGGCGCCAGGATCATGACCAGGTCGGCAGCCTTGACCGCTTCCTCGACTTCAGCAACCTTCAGGCCAGCCGCTTCGGCCTTGGCCCAGCTGGAGGAAGAGCGACGCAGGGCTACGGTGACGTCGACGCCGGATTCCTTCAGGTTGTTCGCGTGGGCGTGGCCCTGGGAACCGTAACCGAGGATGACCACTTTCTTGCCCTGGATGAGGGAGAGGTCACAATCCTTGTCGTAATAGAGTTTCATCGTCATTGCTCCTGGCGGCTCACCCCGTCAGCGGGATGGCGTGAGATCTTGAAAGAGTGTCTGTTGTTCTTGCGACCCTTCCCGCAGGGGAAAGGCGTATGACAGTGTCCAGCGCCGACGGCCATCTGTCTCGGCCGCTCTGCGTCCTGGGGAGGTCGTGCGCCTTGGATCAAGGTCTGCCGTCCTCCTCCTGCGCGGCGATGAGTCCACCTTACCTGCACCTCGACATTGCGTAAAATGCTATATTTGCACCACAATATGCCATATTGCGCAACGCGGGGCATTTCCCCCTTCAGCACTCACCGACAGCGGACTCCGGCATGGACAATCGTCAACTCAAGCAATTCCTGACCCTCGCCGAAACGCTGCATTTCGGGCGCGCCAGCACAGCCTGCCACCTGAGCGCCTCTGCCCTGTCACGCGCCATCCGGGCCATGGAGGAAGAGCTGGGCGTCAGCCTGTTCGAACGCGACAACCGCAGCGTGGCGCTGACACCGGCGGGTGAACGCTTCCGTCGTCATGCTCGCGAACTCCTGAGTCAATGGGATGACATTCGCCAGTCGCTGCTGGAAGACAGCGATGAACTGCGCGGCGAGCTCTCCCTGTATTGCTCGGTGACCGCCAGCTACAGCTTTCTCTACGAGATTCTGGCCACCTTTCGTGCCCGCCATCCGCATGTGGAGCTCAAGCTGCATACCGGCGACCCCGCCGTGGCCTTGGAGCGTGTCCTGATGGGGCACGAGGACCTGGCGATCGCCGCGCGCCCCGACGTGCTGCCTTCCCGTCTCGCCTTCACCGACTTCGCCGAGTCACCGCTGCGCTTCATTGCCCCGCGTCGTGATGGCCCCGGCCAGCAACTGGAAGGCATCGGCGAGGCGGACGATTCGGCGGCGGGCGACGACCACATCGACTGGACGCGCGTGCCGATGATCCTGTCGGAGACTGGCCTGGCGCGCGAGCGCTTCGATGCCTGGTGCCATACACGCGGCATCAAGCCGCGCCTGTATGCCCAGGTCGCCGGCAACGAGGCCATCGTCAGCATGGTCGGGCTGGGCTTCGGGATCGGCGTGGTGCCACAGATCGTGCTCGACAATTCGCCGCTGGCCGACCAGGTGCGCATCCTTGATGTCGATCCGCCGCTGACCCCCTACAAGGTCGGCCTATGCGTACAGGAAAAACGCCTGCGTCACCCGCTGGTGCGCGCGTTGTGGGAGCAACTACCCGGCTCGCCGCAGCGACCCGCTGACTGATACCTGATAGCGAGCCAACGAAAACGGCGCCCCGAGGGGCGCCGTTCTTGTCTTGCGATTCCACCACCACCGTCTTACAGGCTCAACACCTTCTCACCGCGAGCGATGCCGGAGACACCGGTACGTGCCACTTCCAGCACGCCCACCGGCTGCATCGCCGCCAGGAAGGCATCCAGCTTGCCACCGTCGCCGGTGATCTGGATGGTGTAGAGGCTCGGCGTGATGTCGACGATCTGGGCACGGAAGATGTCCGCCGTGCGCTTGATCTCGTCACGCTGGGCGCCCAGCGCCTTGACCTTGACCAGCATCAGCTCGCGCTCGATGTGGCTGCCCTCGGTGAGATCCACCAGCTTGACCACATCCACCAGCTTGTTGAGGTGTTTGGTGATCTGCTCGATGACGCGATCTTCACCGACAGTGGTGACGGTCAGACGGGACAGGGTCGCGTCTTCGGTCGGGGCCACGTTGAGGGTCTCGATGTTGAAGTTGCGCTGTGAAAACAGGCCGACGACCCGTGACAGCGCGCCCGGTTCGTTTTCCATCAGAATGGAGATGATATGGCGCATCAGGTCCGCTCCGTCTTCGTAAGCAGCATGTCACGCATGGAGCCGAGAGGCACCTGCATCGGGTAGACGTGTTCACGCGGGTCGACATAGATGTCGAGGAACACCAGCTCGTCCTTGTTGCGGAAGGCTTCTTCCAGCGCAGGCTCGAGCTCCTCCACCGTGTGCACCTTGATGGCACGGAAGCCATAGGCGCCCGCCAGCTGCACGAAGTCAGGCAGCGACTCCATATAGGAATGCGAGTGACGGGACTTGTAGTTCAGGTCCTGCCACTGACGCACCATGCCCAGCGACTGGTTGTTGAGGTTGATGATCTTGACCCCGATCCCGTACTGCTTACAGGTCGAGAACTCCTGCATCATCATCTGGAAGCTGCCTTCACCGGTGAACAGCACCACATCGTCTTCCGGGTAGGACATCTTGATGCCCATGGCCGCCGGGAAACCGAAGCCCATGGTGCCCAGACCACCGGAGGTGATCCAGCGGTTGGGGCGCTGGAACTTGTAGTACTGGGCGGCGAACATCTGGTGCTGACCGACATCGGTGGCGACGAAGGCTTCGCCACGCGTCGCGCGGTGCACGGCTTCCACCACCTGCTGCGGCTTGAGCGGCTCACCCGGGGCGGACGGCTCATACAGCTTGCCTTCACGCTCGGCACGCCAGCCATCGATCTGGGACCACCAGGCCTCCAGTGCATCGGGGTTGGCCAGCTCGCGACCCTGAACGAGGCTGATCATCTCGTTGATCACGGCATCGGCCGGACCGACGATCGGCACATCGGCGCGCACGGTCTTGGAGACCGAGCTCGGGTCGATGTCGACATGGATGATCTTGGCCGTCGGGCAGAACTTCGAGGTGTTATTGGTCACGCGGTCATCGAAGCGCGCACCGATGCAGATGATCAGATCGGTGTGGTGCATGGCATTGTTCGACTCGTAGGAGCCGTGCATGCCGGGCCAGCCCAGACACTGCCGATCACCCTGCGGGTAGGCACCGATGCCCATCAGCGAGGTGGTGATCGGGAAGTTGAGGCGGCGCACCAGGTCAGTCAGCGCTTCGCTGGCACGCCCGGACACCACACCACCGCCGGTGAAGAACAGCGGGCGACGTGCCTTGAGCATCAGCTCGACGGCTTTCTTGATCTGGCCACTGTGGCCACGGGTGACCGGGCTATAGGAGCGCATGCGTACCTTTTTGGGGTAGCTGTACTCATAGCGTTCGGTCGGGGCGGTCATGTCCTTCGGGATATCGATGACGACCGGCCCCGGGCGACCACTGGAGGCCAGATAGAAGGCCTTCTTGATCACCTCGGGAATCTCGCTCGGGTGCTTGATCGAGAAGCTGTGCTTCACGATCGGGCGAGTCACACCGACGATATCGGTTTCCTGGAAGGCGTCTTCACCGATCAGGTGGCTGGCGACCTGACCACACAGCACGACCATGGGGATCGAGTCCATGTAGGCCGTGGCGATACCGGTGACGGCATTGGTCGCGCCCGGGCCTGAGGTGACCAGCACCACACCCGGCTTGCCGGAGGCGCGCGCGTAACCATCGGCGGCGTGGGTCGCGGCCTGCTCGTGACGGACCAGAATGTGCTGGACCTTGTCCTGGCGGAACAGGGCGTCATAGATATGCAGCGCCGCTCCACCGGGATAGCCGTAAATATATTCCACGCCCTCGTCATGCAGGGCGCGGGCGATCATGTCAGCGCCGGAAAGCAATTCCACTTGGTTATTCTCCCCTGGAGGTCTCGAGTGCGTCCGGCGGCAATGCGCAAGCCGGATCGAGTGCGACCTGAATGTCGCTACCGCAGAAATTGCGGCACCTGATGCCAAACCCTGGCGTCTGCGGCCCGGTTAGGGCCTGCACTCTTGTCGCATCGGTTGGATGCGGTCGGGGCTGATGGCCGGTCGGTACGGTTGGCGTACCCGGACCGGCGTATCCTTTGACAGGCGGACAGCGACTCAGCGTCTGTCCTTCACGCGGCGCTTCGAGGGTCGCCCGAATGGCCGCGCCCGCAATCAGGAATGGTCAAGAGTCCAACAGCCGCAAGGGGCTGTCAACTCAACCTTACGCCAGTGTGCGCCACCTGCGCCAAATGCCACACCGATAACAACGAATCCGGCCATAAGCGTGCGTAAAACCTCACCAATGGCGATAAATTCGCAATTTTCTGCTTCGTGAATTTCAGCCTGCCTCACACCGAGTTGTCTTTTTGCGCCCAGGCGGCAGACACGAAAACGCCCCACCGCAAGCGGAAGGGCGTGCTTCCGTCACGGTAGGGCGTCACTCACGGGCGCACGAATCAGCGCGTGAAGGTCAGCTCCCCGCCCTCTTCGCCGACATGGATGATGTCACCGGGCACGAAGTCACCGCCCAGCAGAGCCTGGGCCAGCGGGTTCTCGATGCGGCTCTGGATGGCGCGCTTGAGCGGGCGAGCGCCATAGACCGGATCGAAGCCTGCCTTGGCCAGCAAGGCCATTGCCGGGTCGGTGATCTCGAAGCCGAGATCACGCTCGGCCAGACGCGCCTTGAGACGCTCAAGCTGAATGCCCGCGATGGAGGCGATCTGCGCCTGTCCCAGCGCGTGGAACACGACCACTTCATCGATGCGGTTGATCAGCTCCGGGCGGAAGTGATTGCCGACGACTTCCATCACCGCCGTCTTCATGTCGTCGTACTGGAAGGCCGCCTTGCGCTCGGCACGCTCGTCGGCGCTTTCCGTACTGCCCTCATCTTCCGCCAGCTCGCCATTGAGGCCGCTCATGCGCTGGATCATTTCCGAGCCCAGATTGGAGGTCATCACGATCACGGTGTTGCGGAAATCGACGGTACGTCCCTGACCATCGGTCAGGCGGCCATCTTCCAGCACCTGCAGCAGGATGTTGAAGACATCCGGATGCGCCTTCTCGACCTCGTCGAGCAGCAGCACGGAGTACGGCTTGCGGCGCACGGCCTCGGTCAGATAGCCGCCCTCTTCATAGCCGACATAGCCGGGAGGCGCGCCGATCAAGCGAGCCACGGAGTGCTTCTCCATGAACTCGGACATGTCGATGCGCACCATCGCCTCTTCGGTGTCGAACAGGAAGTTGGCCAGTGACTTGCAGAGCTCCGTCTTGCCGACACCGGTCGGACCGAGGAACAGGAAGGAGCCGTTGGGACGATTCGGGTCCGACAGCCCCGCGCGTGAACGACGCACCGCATTGGACACCGCGATCACCGCCTCGTCCTGGCCGATCACCTTCTCGTGCAGCGCCTCTTCCATGCGCAGCAACTTGTCACGCTCGCCTTCGAGCATCTTGGCGACCGGAATGCCGGTCCAGCGCGAGACGACCTCGGCAATCTCCTCCTCGGTGACATTGGAACGCAGCAGCACGTGGGCGGAGGTATCCGCCTCGCCGTCGCCGGCTTCGCTGATCTGCTTCTCGAGCCCCGGAATCACGCCGTATTGCAGTTCCGACATGCGGCTGAGGTCGCCGGCGCGGCGCGCCTGCTCCAGATCGATACGCGCCTGCTCCAGCTCGGCCTTGAACTGGGCCGCGCCCTGGATGCTGGACTTCTCGGCCTTCCAGACTTCATCGAGGTCGGCGTATTCCCGCTCCAGCTCCGAGATCTGGTCTTCAAGCGCGCCGAGACGCTTGAGCGCCGCCTCGTCGGTTTCCTTCTTGAGCGCTTCACGCTCCATCTTGAGCTGGATCAGGCGGCGGTCGAGACGGTCCATCTCCTCCGGCTTGGAATCCAGTTCCATGCGGATGCGTGACGCGGCCTCATCGATCAGGTCGATCGCCTTGTCCGGCAGCTGGCGGTCCGTGATGTAGCGCGAGGACAACCGCGCGGCGGCGATGATGGCGCTGTCGGTGATGTCGACCCCGTGGTGCACCTCGTAGCGTTCCTTCAGGCCACGCAGGATGGCGATGGTGTCTTCCTCGCTGGGCTGGTCGACCTGCACCTTCTGGAAGCGGCGCTCAAGTGCGGCGTCCTTCTCGATGTACTGACGATACTCGTCAAGCGTGGTGGCACCGACACAGTGCAGCTCGCCACGCGCCAGCGCCGGCTTGAGCATGTTGCCGGCATCCATCGCGCCTTCGGCCTTGCCCGCGCCGACCATGGTGTGCAGCTCGTCGATGAACAGGATGACCTGGCCTTCTTCCTGCGCCAGCTCCTTCAGCACCGACTTGAGGCGCTCCTCGAATTCGCCGCGGAACTTGGCCCCCGCCAGCAGCGAGCCCATGTCGAGAGACAGCACGCGCTTGTTCTTGAGGCCTTCCGGCACCTCGCCATTGACGATACGGCTGGCCAGCCCTTCGACGATGGCGGTCTTGCCGACGCCGGGCTCACCGATCAGCACCGGGTTGTTCTTGGTGCGACGCTGCAGCACCTGGATCGTGCGGCGAATTTCCTCATCGCGCCCGATCACCGGGTCGAGCTTGCCATCCCGCGCGCGCTCGGTCAGATCCAGGGTGTACTTGTTGAGCGCCTCGCGATTGTTCTCGGCATCGGCATCGCCCACGGCTTCGCCACCGCGCAGCGCATCGATGGCGGACGTCAGGGCGGGCTTCTTGATGCCCGAGGAGGTGAACAGCTTGCCGAGATCACCACCCAGCTCCAGCGCGGCCAGCAGCGCGAGCTCGGAGGCGATGTATTGATCGCCGCGCTTCTGCGCTTCACGATCGGCCAGATTCAGAAGCTTGCCGAGGGCCTGCGAGGGCGCGACATTGCCGTCGAACTGGGACACGGTGGGCAGGTCATCCAGCTGGCGCTTGAGGCCGCTCATCAGACTGGTGGCATCGCCGCCCGCCTTGTTGACCAGCGCCTTGAGCCCGCCATCGCGGTCTTCCAGCAGTGCCAGCAGCAGGTGCTGCGGGTGAATTTCATTGTGGCCTCGCCCGACGGCGAGCGACTGGGCATCCGCCAGAGCGTTCTGCAGCTTGCTGGTGAGTTTGTCGATGCGCATGGTGCCTTCTCTTGAGAGTCATGGCGGTACTCCTTTTCTCAGGAGCTTCGCCTGTAACATTTCGTATCTGACTCTCAAGATGGGGGCTGGCGCACGGCTTTCAAGGCAGGATTCGCCGCGCTGCAGCATGTTGTGGCATTTGCCTGATCCAGGTCAGATTCCCGCTGCCCCCGCCGGTCATCAGCTTTGCCACACACAGAAACGCCCCGCCAACCTGAGACATCAGGCCAACGGGGCGTTTGTGGGTACTGCATGTCGAGCTTGCGGAATACGCTGACCAGCGCCCCGACCAGAGATTCCTGATCAGCGCCTCAGCGCAGCCAGATCACCGTGGCGAGGCGTCCGGTCACGCCATCATCACGCCGGTGTGAATAGAAGCGTGATTCAGAGGCGGTACAGAAGTGCCCGCCACTGACATGACCGACCCCGGCACGCTCGAGACGCAGGCGTGCCAGCTTGTAGAGATCACCCATGTAGTGACCGAGCCGGTAGGGGCTGGCCTCGAAGGCATCATCGGCCTCGGGCAGATCCGCGATGAAGGCATCACGCACCTCGGGGCCGACCTCGAACTGCGCATTGGAGATCGCCGGGCCCAGCCAGGCCATCAGCTCGCCGGGGTCATCACCGAGACGCTCGATGGTGGCTTCCAGCACGCCTTCGACCAGCCCGCGCCAACCCGCATGCGCCACGCCGACGCGCGTGCCCTGCCGATCACAGAACAGCACCGGCAGGCAGTCCGCCGTCATCACCACACAGGCCTGCCCGGTGCCGGTACTGATGCAGGCATCCGCCCGTGGCGGCGCATCCGGCCGGTCCTCGCCATGGCAGACATCGAAGGCATCCACCACCTGAGTGCCGTGCACCTGATCCAGCCACGCCAGCGGACGCCCATCATCGACCTCCGCGGCGAGCAGCTCACGCACCTGCGCCACCATCGCCGGGTCATCACCCACATGCAGCGCCGGATTGAAGCCGGCATACGGCCCCTGGCTGGGGCCGCTCTCACGCGTGGTCACGAAGGCCTGCACCGGGCTCGGCGCGGGCCAGTCCGGCAGTATCAGGGTCGGGCGTAGACTCTCGTCGTGCATAACCTCTCCTTGTGCGGCGTGTCGCGCGAGCCTGCCGCCTCAGCGAGCGATGTCTTCCTTGAGATAGTCGATCAACACCAGCATGTCGCCCGGCATCTCGGCGCGGAATTCGACTTCCTTGCCCGTGATCGGGTGGATGAAGGCGAGACGACGGGCATGCAGTGCCTGACGCGGGAACTGACGCAGCAGCTCCTTGAGCGGGTCGCTGGCCCCCGGCGGCAGCTTCAGACGCCCGCCGTAGACCGGGTCTCCGACCAGCGGATAGCGCTGGTGCGCCATGTGCACGCGAATCTGGTGGGTACGCCCGGTTTCCAGCTTGCAGCGGATATGGGTGTGACCCCGGAAACGTTCCACCACGCGGAAGTGGGTGACCGCCGGCTTGCCACTGTGAGTGACGGCCTGACGCTTGCGGTCCTTGGGGTGACGCCCGATGGGCGCATCCACGGTGGCACCGGAGGTCAGCACGCCCGTGACGACGGCATCGTACTCGCGCGATACGGTACGGGCCTGCAGCTGCTCGACCAGGTCCGCCTGGGCGGTCAATGACTTGGCCACCACCATCAGTCCGCTGGTGTCCTTGTCGAGACGGTGCACGATACCGGCACGCGGCATCATGGAATTGCCCGGACAATGATGCAGGATGGCGTTGAGCAGCGTGCCATCGTGGTTACCCGCGCCCGGGTGCACGACCATGCCGTGCTCCTTGTTGATGACCAGCACGTCGTCGTCTTCATAGACGATCTCGAGCTCGATATCTTCCGGCTCGTGGCTGACTTCCTCTTCAAGCTCGGCGGTCAGGGCCAGACGTTCACCGCCATAGACCTTCTCGCGGGGTTTGACGGCGGCACCGTCGAGGGTCAGCGCACCGGTCTTGATCCAGTGCTTGAGACGCTCGCGGGAATAGTCGGAGAAGATCTCGGCGCAGGCCTGGTCAAGGCGCATGCCAATCATCGCCTCCGGGATCCGCTCTTCGCGGTTGATGGTGTCTGCCATATTGCTCTCTGAGGCCGTTTCGCACGAAAGGGCCTTTGCTTTATAGTGAGTGCGGATCGGCGGATTCTAGCATGCCCGCCATGGATTGCCCGAGATGAGGAAACCGATGCGCGCCCTTCCCTTGACTGCCCTCGCCCTGGCCAGCACCTTGCTGGCTGGCTGTGCGTCCAACGAGCCGGCACCGGATCTTCAGGAGCAGGACCTGTATCGTCAGGCCCAGGTTTCCCTGGATACCAGCCGCTTCAACTCCGCTGTGCAACAACTTGAAGCCCTGGATACTCGCTTCCCGTTCGGCAGCTACGCCGAACAGTCGCAGCTGGAGCTGATCTACGCCTATTATCAGGTCGACAACTGGGAGGCGGCACGCGCCGCGGCCAGCCGTTTCATTCGCCTGCACCCCGATCACCCGCAGGTCGATTATGCCTACTACATGCGTGGACTGGCAGCGTACAGCGCGGGTCGTTTCAGCCTGGAATCCCTCGATCTGATCGATATTTCCAAGCGTGACCTGGGCGCGACACGCGATGCCTATGTCGACTTCGGTGAGCTGGTACGTCGCTTCCCCAACAGCACCTACGCGGCAGATTCCCGTCAGCGCATCATCTATCTGCGCAACGTACTGGCGCGCGGCGAGCTGCAGACAGCCGATTTCTACCTGCGCAAGCAGGCCTATCTGGCTGCCGTGAAGCGTGGCGAGTGGGTCATTGAGCACTACCCTAACACTCCTGCCACCCGCGATGCGCTGGCCGTGATGGTCGAGGGCTATCTGGGCCTCGGTCTGCGTGACCGTGCCAGCGAGACGCTCAAGGTGCTGATCCAGAATGATCCGGACAACGAACGTCTGGATGGTCGTACCTTCGAGCCGCGCTACGTGAAGGCTGACGACCTGACGGTCTGACGACCGGCAGGCGTCACCATCGAGAAGCCCGTGATCATCGATCACGGGCTTTTTCGTGCTGCCAGCATGGCCAGAATCGTCGGATTCAGGCGCCTTCAGCGTCTTGCGCAAAGAATCCGCAATCCGTCATTCGCCGGCTACCCAGCCATTGACGATCGGGTAGCGGCGGTCCCGCCCGAAGCCGCGCGGCGTGACGCGCACGCCTACCGGTGCCTGACGACGCTTGTACTCGGTACGGTCGACCAGACGCACCACGCGATAGACATCCTCTTCCTCGAAGCCTGAGCGGATGATCGCCTCGGCGCTCATGTCACCCTCGATATAGTGGGTGAGAATCGCATCCAGAGTGTCGTAGTCCGGCAGCGAATCGCTGTCGAGCTGGTCTTCGGCGAGCTCGGCGGACGGCGGGCGCGTGATGACGCGCTCCGGAATCGCCGGGCCCATGGTGTTGCGCCAGTTGGCGAGACGGAACACCCAGCTCTTGTAGACATCCTTGAGCGCGTTGTAGCCGCCGACCATGTCGCCGTAGAGCGTGGCGTAACCCACCGCCATCTCGCTCTTGTTGCCGGTGGTCAGCACCATCAGGCCCTTCTTGTTGGAGATGGCCATCAGCAGCACGCCACGGCACCGCGACTGCAGGTTCTCCTCGGTGGTGTCGCGCTCGCTGCCGGCGAAGCTCTCCGCCAGGGTCTCGGTGAAGGCCTCGACCATCGGCGCGATGGGCATCACCTCGTAATTCACGCCCAGCAGCCTGGCCTGCTCGGCGGCGTCTTCCTTGGAGATGTCCGCGGTGTAGTGATACGGCATCATCACGGCGTGCACGCGGTCCGCGCCCAGCGCATCGACGGCGATGGCCAGCGACAGGCCGGAATCGATGCCCCCGGAAAGCCCCAGCACCACACCCTTGAAGCCGCTCTTGTTGACGTAGTCACGCAGCCCGGTGACCAGCGCACAGTAGAGTGACTCCTCCGGCGACAGCAGCTCGGCGATCTCGCCACTCTGCGGCACCCAGTTGCCACCCTCTGCCTTGAGGAACTGCACCGGCATCAGGCCGACATCCCACCATGGCGCCTGCACGCAGGTCTTGCCGTCGGCATCGATGGCGGCAGAGCCCCCGTCGAAGACCAGCTCATCCTGACCGCCGATCTGATTGACGTAGACCAGCGGGCAATTGACCTCGGCTGCCCGCTCGGCGAACAGCTGATTGCGCTCGGCCGGCTTCTCCAGGTGATAGGGCGAGGCGTTGAGGCTGACGAGAATCTCGGCTCCGGCATCGCGTGCCTGACGGACCGGCGCGCCGTCCCACAGGTCTTCGCAGATGACGATGCCCAGACGGGCACCACGGCACTCGACCACACACGGCTCGCTGCCCGGCGTGAAATAGCGCTGCTCATCGAAGACCTGATAGTTGGGCAAGGCCTGCTTGGCATACTCGGCGATCCACTCACCATCCTTGAGCACGCCGGCCAGGTTGTAACGCTTGCCGTCACGCATGCCGGGGTAGCCGACGATGACCATCACGCCCGGCGCGACCTTCTTCGCCATCTGGGCGCGCGCCTCCTCGAGGCGGGATTCCATGGACTCGCGCAGCAGCAGGTCTTCCGGCGGGTAGCCGGTAAGACACAACTCGGGCAGCACTACGACATCGGCCTTGTGCTCAAGACTCGCTTCACGCACCGATTCGATGGCACGCGCAGTGTTGCCGGGAATATCACCGACCAGCGGGTCGAGCTGGGCCATCACCAGAGTCAGATCTTGCATGCGGTAAGGATCTCTCGATTGGCGGTTCGATAAGGGGCCAGTACACTGTGGCCAGACATCTGGCTCAGATCACTGAGCCGTGCACCGGCCCACCTGTCATCATGTTGGCCGCCATTGTCCCGCAAGGTCGCGCCGCTGGCAAAAGCCACGCGCGCCGCCTCATCTGGGAGTCATATAGGAATGAGCCTGTTGATCATCCGTCTGCTGGTTTTCGTCGCCCTGTTCTGGGCCGGCCTGCGCCTTTACCGCATGTATCGCCAATGGAAGCTGAGCCAGGACGACTACGGCAACGACAGCCCCGCCGAACGCGAGGCGCAGAACATGGTGCGCTGCGCCTACTGCGACCTGCATCTGCCGGAAAATGACGCCATCCGCCATGAGGCGCTGCACTTCTGCTGCCAGGAACACCAGCAGCACTTCCTCGACGAAGGACCGCGCAAATGACTCGCCACCGAGACGAGATGCTCGATGGCGAACCACAACACGCACTCCCTCAGGCCCAGCGGGTCTCACCGGCATTTGACGACGTATCCAGCGTGGCAATCTCGGCCAGCAGGGCCTCGGGCTGGTAAGGCGCGGGGTCGATGATCGGCGTGCGCCCGAGCAGTTGATCCACCAGCAGGCGGGTCGAGGCCGGCGCCAGTACCAGCCCATTGCGGTAATGGCCGGCATTGACGTGCAGGTGGCGGCGTTCAGGCACGGCACCGATGAAGGGCGTACCGGTCGGCGAACCGGGGCGCAGTCCCGCCCAGTGGTGCTCGACCTCACACTCCGCCAGCGCGGGAATGATCTCGCAGGCGCTCTTGATCAGTGACTCGCGCGCCTCGGCGGTGGTCGCCTTGTCGAAGCCGACCTCCTCCAGCGTCGAGCCGGCCACGATACGGCCATCGCCCCGCGGTATCACGTAGCGCCCATTCTTGAGCACCACGCGCTCCACCAGCCCCTTGGGCGCCTTGAACAGCACCATCTGGCCGCGTACCGGCCGCACCGGCAGCGCAAGCCCCGCCTCACTCAGAATCTCTCGACTCCAGGCACCACCGCAGACCACGACCTGGCCGGCAGACAGCACCGAATTGGCGGTCTGTACGCCGATGGCGGTGTCGTCCTGCAGCAGAATGCCCTGCACCGCGACATTCTCCAGCAGCCGCACGCGCGGGTGAGCGTCGAGCGCGGCGCGCAGTGACTTGCCTAGACGCGGATTGCGGATGCTGCCAAGCGTCGGCATCCACAGCGCCGACTCGCAGCCGGGCGCGACCGCCGGAGCCTTGTCATAGACGAAGTCGGCGTCCACGCGCGTCAGCGGCTTGGTATATTCCCGGGACCAGGCCAGTGCCTGCTCGGCATCCTCGACATTCAGGTACAGCAGGCCCTGCTGGCGATATTCGGGGTCGATGCCGGTGGTCTCGATCAGGCGCTCGGCCAGCGTGGGGTAGAAGCCTTCCGACCAGGCAGACAGGCGCGAGATCGGCGCGCTATAACGCCACGGATACAACGGCGAGACGATACCGCCGCCCGCCCATGACGCCTCACGCCCACACTGGCCTCGCTCGACCAGCGTGACCTCGGCACCGCCATCCGCCAGCTCCAGCGCGGTCAGCATGCCGATCACGCCACCGCCTACCACCACAAAGTCATTCACGCCTGTTCGCTCCTGCCATCAGCCCGGGAAAGGGATCAAGAATACGCCGCCCGCAAGGCGGTGCAAGCGAGCCGCGTGCAATCCAGCATTGAGCAGAGTCTCCAGCATCGTGCAGAGCCGAGCGCTTCACGGCTACCAGCAATCGCCATCGCCGGTCGTATCGCGGACACCGGTATTGGTGAGGGTCAGCGCGGGGCAGTCGGCATCGGCGCTTTGAGGCGCCACCGCGGTCGCGATGAGCGTGAAGCGCGTGGTCGTGGCGCCATCCTCCAGGCTCAGGGTGTAATAGCCTTCCGGCGACTCGGTGGCACGCCCCAGTCCTTCCTCATCACAATCACTGTCGCCGGCGATGCTGGTCGCGTAGCCGCCGCAACGCGCCATGTAGCGCTCCTGAGCCTGAGCCAATGACATCAATGCCGCCTGCCCATCGGCACGACGCGAGCGGATTACCTGATCCTGATAGCTCGGGTAGGCGATCGCCGCGAGAATGCCGACGATGACGATCACGATCATGATCTCCGTCAGCGTGAAGCCTGAGGCGTACCGGCGCCGAGAGAGGCGCGAACGGGAAGAGAGAAGACTGGCCATGAAGTGCTTCCTTGAAGAACGTGAATGAGGGGCTTGAGTGAAAGACGAGGGCGAAAGGCTTGGGAGAAAGACTCGGGCGCAAGACTCAGCCAAAAGGCACTGGGTAAGCCTGCCTGAAGGAAGTAAACCCTGATGAAAGGCAAGGCGCCGCCACCCGGGGAAGGCGTGGCGGCGCAGCGTGTCATCCTTGCCTCATGTCCAAGACGGGCTCAGCGCAGCTGATACCAGGAGACACGGCCGGTGTCCGTCGAGCTGGACACGTTGAGATCATAGGAGGAGACACCGCCCTCCTCGCTGCCCAGCGAACTGGTGCCCACGTAGACCGTATCGCCGACACTGACACTGGACGTCGGTGTACCGCTCAATTTGACGCTGACGATGACATTGCCGACGGCGACGGTGTCATCAACGAGGGTGCCGACCAGGTCATCAGCGCTGAAGGCCTCATCCTGATTGAAATCGAAGATGGTCACGTAGCTGCCTTCGCTATCGTCGTAGGTCGGCAGGCCTGTCTCGGTGTCCAGCGCGACCAGCCAGCCACCGCCGGTACTTTCACAGAAGTTGGTTCCGGTACTGGACGTGCTGGTGGAGAAGACCACCAGGTTGGAGAGCAGATTGGCCGGCTCGACCAGCTCTTCCTGCTCGGAGGCGTCCAGATCCAGATACCAGCCGAAGCGATCCGTGTCTTGATCCTCGAGCTGGCTGGGATAGTAGGCAAAGCTGTCGCCGCCAAGGGTCCGGCCTGTCAGCTCGCCGTTGGTGTAGCTTCCGCTGACGAAGTTGCGTGCCTCAAGGTCACTGCGTGTCAGACTGGTATGACTGCCGCCGGTATCCAGCACGGTGTAGAGGCTCTGCGTGACCCAGGCTTCATCTTCAGCGTCGGCATACATGTCCTGGCCGGTCCCGAAGGACACCAGCAGATTGGGCGAGGTCATGGTGTGCGTCTCGCCGGAGTAGCGACTGAGTGTCGGCTTGACGGTGATCGGCTGCAGCGCGTCCGTCTGGCACTCCCCGCCGGTCAGGCTGGTAGCACAGGCCGTGAACAGGCGCGTGACACTCCACTTGCTGCTGTCGTCGTCACTGAGGTCAAACTTCCACAGCCGCCCCTGCAGGTCTCCGCCATAGGCGAAATCGACGGTGCCATTGCTGTCGAGGTCCGCGACCTGCAGGTTTGCCAATCCGCCGGTCACTCCGCTGGGGGACAGCTTGGCGATCACGCCACCGGCATTGACTCCATCAAGCTCCAGCGCGAACAACGTCGGCGCAGCGTTCTCATCGGTCGTTTCCAGTCCGTTGCCGACCAGCACCGCGCTGTCGCCGTTGTTGAGAGTGACGATATGCGCGCTGCCGTAGACATGCCCCATGTCATCATCGTCACTGGCACCGAATTCCCAGCGCACCACATCATCTTCGTCGAAGTCTTCGCCTGCCACGACCTTGGTGACATTGAGCGCGAACAGGCCGCGCCCACCACCGGCGAGACCGGATACCAGCCACTCCTCACCATTCAGGCTGGCCAGACGCAGCTCACCGTCGACATAGTAGCGATGCTGATAGCCCGGGTCCGTCAGATACCCCAGCCCTGCGTCGTCCTCTTCGCTGTAGAGCAGTTCCGGAATATAGGCGAACTGCTCGTTGCCGGTCTTGAGGTCGAAGGCATGCAGCATGCCGTCGTTGGCCCCGACGAAGACACTGCCCTCTGTCGTCGAGTCGTCACGTGTCACGACGACAGGCGACGAGCCGATGATGTCGCCCAGTTGGACGCCAGTGCGATTGCGCAGACCATCGCCTTCGTATTCATCGCTGCCCCGCAACCATTCGATCGCTGCCTCCACATGGTCATCGGTGGAGTTGCCACCGACCTCCATGCGCGCGAGATCATTGCGCTGGCTGGAGCTCAGACGGCCCGCGTTGTCGGTCGTGAACTCGACTCCGTTGCCGCCGGACATGGTGAAGACCGTACGCGACTCAACACCATCCTTCTCTTCCAATGCCTCACTCAACTGGGTGGCAGCACTCCAGACCTGGTCGTCATCCTCGACGTCCTTGCCCTCCTGTACCGACGAGGCCACCACATCGCCCGTCCAGGTCGAGGCGGAATAGCGGCTCTCGATCAGCTGGCTATCCGTCTCGACACTGGCCGTGGTCAGGTTGGTGGAGAGGCCGCTGACACTGTTGCCCACCGCGACGATCTCGGAGGCGATCGCCGCCAGGGCCGAGACGAGGTCCGTCGGGCTGGAGGCATTGAAGTAGGAGCCACCGCCATCGATGGCCGCCTGCTCCAGGTCATCGATGGTGCTGGAGCTGCTTTCGGTGACACGCTTATTGCTGCTCCACTCATCACTGTCGGAGTCCACACCGAAAGCGACGGTATACGTCGTCATCACCTGTTTTTCATAGGTCCCACTGCCCAGATTTTTACGCAAATCGTTATTGGCATAATAATAAGCGACATCTGCCAGGGTTGTGTTTCCACCCTTCCAGTATTTCGATATATACCAGGATCTCCCATCACCATTATAATCTCCGTTCGATCCTGCAACCAGATTCCTCAAGTCATCAGAATCGTCCGAATCTTCCGAATTCCAGAAGCCATCAGTAATTAAAACCGTGAAATTCTGCTGACACATGCCACCTTCATCTGCAGAGACTATGGGGGAATCCCCGAGATCCCTGTAATCACCCTGGTAATATTTACCAGCACGATGAAGTGCCTCACGTAATGGCGTCCCACGATAGGAATTATAATTGGATGCAGTGTCGGGTATGATCTTGGACCCGACAATAGCATCCTTCACCTCATCCAGATGTTCATTGCTATTATCAGAATTCGTTATTACAGAAACTATTGTTCCGATAGAATTGATGACTTCATTTATCAATGTATCATATATACTATCAACTTCAGCCTGCTTGGCAGTCACAGAGTCTGGGTTGATAGTCAAAAAACCAGTACGAAAATCAGTGCCTGCCAGCAATTCCAAGGCAGCGGCCTTACCGACGCCCAAACGGTCACGATAGTAAGTAAACCAGTTGGCGTAGTTGATTTTTTCTTGATCAGACAGACTGTCATCAGAGAGTTTTACCTCAGAATCTAATTCACAGTCGCCCCCTGTGTAGTAACGGTAATTCAAGTCTGGGTCGGTGAGGTCAACCAGATTGCTGGAATCATCTCCTGAATTGAAGTCAATCCAGGCAGCAGTCGGATCCATATCATCATAGCGTTCATCTCCATCACCCTTTCTCCAAGGAAGATAGGTCTGGTGAGGATCATACGCCTGCTTGTTTTTTTCAGAACAGAAATAAGAACTACCTAAATCACTACGCGGCATGAAAGCATCTTCACAGGTAGTGACAGATACCACTTGGGTACCTCCATTCCCCTTTCCGTTATCCTTATCCTTATCCTTATCCTTATCCTTATCCTTATCCTTATCCTTTTTCTTTTCCTTTCCGCTTCCATTACTAGTGATAGTGGTGGTAGTCGTTTCACATACTTCATCCCAAGTATAAACAAGATTGTATTTCTGCGTAGAATCCCCGCCCTCGAAGGTATCTTCGAATGACATCGACCCTGAGTCATCCAAAAGCAAAAGTACGTTGGGAGTGACGCCGACACTCTGGGTGGTGGGCAACTGGAGTAGTGTGTCGCTGTCTGCCAGCACGGGCAAGGCGACCAGCAGTCCGCCTGACAGCAAGACCGGCAGGTGAATACGACGCAAGCCGCTGCGGCGGGGTGAATGCTTCGATTTCATCGATAGATTCCCTTCAATCGGCCATCATGATTTCGCTTTGCACCACTGCCAGTGCACGCTTCTTGCTATCAGGGTCACCTGCGCTCTCAAGACTCCAACCGGCGGCCGTGATGCGGAAGGCATTCAACAACTGACTGCTGCTCAGGTTATCGTCATTCAGAACGCCTTCCGTCGTCTCTCCGAGATACTCGATGACATAGTTGCCGTTGTCAGCCGCATCACCACTCAAGACACCTTCCCCCTCCCAGGCGTCTGCCTGCAGAGGATCGAAGTCCAGGTCCTCCCCCGCCGTCACGTCGTAGAAGCCGTCCCCATCGAAATCATCCAGGGTCAGCTCCCCCTCGAGCAGACGACTCTCCGCCTGTTGCTGAAGGCTCTCGGCCTCCGCGTAGGCGTTGTCGTAGAACTGGGTATTCATCAACATGCGGGTCTGCAACTGGGTATCTTCATTGCCTGTCACCGCCATCACGCCCACCACGATCAGCATGATCAGCACGACCAGCAATGCCATGCCTTGCTGGCGTGGCGGCCTGGGAGAACTTGCCTGGTTCATAGACCGATATTCCTCGGGCTCAGGGTGATATCGAAGGTGCGTTGCAACTCACCGCCCCCCTCTCCCTCGACGTTGATCGTCGGGGGCGTCTTGAGGGTCAGGCTGATGTGGATCCGTCTGACGCTGCTCCAGTCGTTCGCGGCTTCCACTTCCGCCACGCTGCGCTCCACGGCAAAGCGACTCGCGCTACCGCTGCCGGAGGCCGTATCGAAGGTCAGGTCCAGCGCTTCGACGTATCGTGCCACTTCTTCGCCACAGCCTGCTGCCGGATCGCCATCGACATCCTCGCCGTTCAGGCAGAGCCTAACGGGGGAGTCGTCATCGGCCTGTGACAGCAACAGGTACCAACGCTGCAGCGGATAGACATATGCCTGGGTCTGTATGGTGCCGCCATAGCCGTGCTCGACGGCGCTCGACAGATCGAGCGAGTTGTTGCCATCGTCCGAGAGGCGTGCGATGTCGCCGCTCTCACAGTCGCTGATCAGCACGACGCTATCCGTCTCCAGCGTACCGGAGGTGTAGTCCTCCAGGGTCAGCGAGGTATCGCCCTGGGCGACGCTCGCCCCGAGCTGCCAACCGCGCTGCGCTCCCAGCGCCGGTACCTGCAAGGCCAGACGGTCGTAGGTGATCCCCGCCACCGTGTCGGACTCGGCCGTCAGAGGAGAATCGGACAGCGCATGGCTGCCGGTACCATCACTGACACTGCTCACCGACGCACAGCCGGAAAAGCCGGCATTGCGCACCAATGGCTGCAGGCGGCGTGTGACGTGGCGTGCAGACTCCTGCAGGTAGGACACGGCAGACGTGGTGTTGAGGGTAGAGCGCGAGGCCAGAAAGTATTCCAGCGCCATGGCGGAAATGAACAGTCCCAGCACCAGCGCCAGCATCAATTCGACCAGGCCGACGCCCTGCTGGGCATGCCGTGAGGGAATCGAGCGCGGCGCCCGAGGCGAGCGCGACGCGAAGGCTCGCAGCGGGAGGGAGGCTTTCGACGACATCAGGGCACCACTCGTATCTGTAGGGTCTCGCTCAACGCCTGAGCATCGGCGTCCATGCTGTCTTCGTTCTGCCCGAGCTGCGCGGCACCGCTCCAGCCGAGGGTCAGGGTGAGAAGGTCACTGCCGCTGCTGGCGATGGACCCGACCGGCGCGTTCAGACTGCTGTCCTCAAGCCTGTCCGCCCACACCGCCACATCACGGGCCGCCAGCTCGGCAACACTGCAGGGACAACCGCCCGGATTACCTGCCCCCGCAGTGGAAAGCCCATCGTAGTCATCCACGCCATCGGGATTGGCCTGAATGCGCTCTGCCATGCTGACCAGGAGAATACGGGCTTCGGTACGCGCGTAACTCTCATTGTTGGCCTGCAGACTTTCCATCTGCATGAGCCCGAACCCCAGCAATGTCAGCCCCATCAACAGCAGAGCGATCAACGCCTCCAGCAGGCTGGTACCTTGCTGGCCACCGCTTGCACGGGACACGCCAAGCTCAGCAACTCTGGTCATCGCTGCCATAAGTCTCCGTCAATACTCGTCCGATGGGAGTCAATTCAAGCTGGCGATGGCCCTGCCCGCCCGACTGATCGCAGATCAACAACCAGGTGGAATCAGAGGTCGCGCCCTGATCATCGAAAGTCACACCGGCGACACCCGCCTGCACGGTGATGGCGGCATCAAACACGCGCAACAGGTCATCGCCCAGCGACGCCCGTGCCTCGGCCTGACTGCCCTGCACCACCGCCCAGCCATTGCTCCAGCTGGTGGAATTCATGCAGGCGTCACCCTGCGCATTCAGGGGGCAGAGCGTGATGTCGTTGCCGCTGGCCACCGCCTCGCTACGCGCATAGTTGATGGAAGTCACGAGCGTCTCGGCCGTGCCGGTGACGGCGTTGCGCGCGACCACCCCCTGCCAGGCGGGGACGGCAATCGTGATCGTGATCACGAGAATGGCCAGCGTGATCATCAGCTCAATCAACGTGAAGCCTTGCTGGCGGCCCTGCTGACATCCATGCCGAAGTGCAGGAAAAAGCTGCATCGTCTTACCCCTGAAAGCCACGCAGGCCAAAGCACCCTGCAAGGCGTGAAATTGGGCAATTTAACGTCTATGAACCACAGATGGAATCATTATGTTACACAAGATTACCCATCATTCCGAAAACTCCCCATAATCACCGTTATTCCATATTTCTCGACTGAGCCTCACCCACCAGACAAAAAAAGCCCCGATCATCGTAGATCGAGGCTTCAGGCGCTTGCCATGCAATGTCGGCTGTCAGTGGCTACCAACAATCACTGCTGTCAGTGTCTTCCGAGTCCTCAAGGACTGCCGCTCCCTTCACTCCCAACTCCGTGAGCGTAAAGGTGGCGCAGTCCGCATCATTGGCCTGACTGCCGGTAGCAGTGGCGGTCAGGGTATAGCTGTCTGCATCCCCTGCGACGGCCAGGTTGTAGAAGCCTTCCTCGCTGACGGCATCTGCCTGGCCCAGCCCGATACCACCGCCACCACCTCCAAGCGCATCTCCACAGCTGGTCGCCGCTGTCACGCTGGCCGTCGCGTATTCACCGCAGGTTGCCATGATGCGCTCCTGGGTCTGGGCCAGCGCCAGCAAGGCGGTGGTAGCGTCGGTGCGACGTGAACGCTCCACCTGATCCTGATAGCTGGGATAGGCGATCGCCGCCAGAATGCCAATGATGGCCACGGCAATCATGAGTTCCAGCAGACCGAAGCCGCCTTGTGCCCGAGCCCCCCCTGTTCGCCTGATCATCAGCGCCCCCGACGCAGCAGCGTGATGTCGATGACCTGCTTCGGCTCACCACGCGGGTCGAAGCGCACCTCGACCTCCTGCCCCGGCGTGAGGTGGAAGGCCTTCAGCTCGCGCCCATTGCGATTGAGTATCCGGCTATCCGGCTGAAGCACGAACCCCATGTCGTCGACGAGCAGCTGATCCCCCTCTCGCTCGTCGATGACGCCGGTGACGCTCTGCTCCATGACCAGCGGAATCGGGGTATCTTCCGCCAGGGCCTGGGAGCCCCAGCTCGTGAAGAGCAAGCCCGCCGCCAGCATCAGTCCACTACCAGTCAGCTTGAGTCGTGATGTCTTCATGGTCTCTCTCCTAGCGCAGCTGATACCAGGCACTACGGCCTTCCAGCCCATCGATCCCGAAGTCCATGGCCATTTCGACCACCTGATTGGTGCCACCCTGACCGACATACTGGGTATCACCCAGGAATTTCGGTGAGGTGGGCTCGCCTTCTGTCTTGATCGAGAGCACGACCTGATTGTTGACGTTGTCGCTCGCGTTGACCTCGCCATCAGCGTTGTAATCAAAGACCTGCTGCACATTGTTGTAACTGCGTACCGGCTGCAGGCCGTTGCGCAAGCTGAGCGCATTCAGCCAACCACTGGCACCGCCAGTACAGGGGCCATTGGAGCCCGGGATGGTGGTATTGAAGACAATCAGATCACCACGGACAGCCGGGATGGTCACCAGACGCTCACCGGAGTCCGGTAGCTCCAGGTACCAGCCATACTGCATACCATTGTTGTTCTGATTGGAATAATCGACGCCTACCCCTGTGACCGTTCGCGCGTCACTCACGCCACTGATATTGGAGAAGCTCTGCTTTTCCAGCTGGCCATGATGACGGCGAGTCGAGGACCCGGTATGCAGCACGCTGTAGAAGGATTGCGTCGAGGTATCGACCGCATCCTGCAGCGTCAGCAATTGTCCGGTGCCCCAGTACACATTCAGGTACGGCGTATCGACGGTGCTGTTGAAGACACCGCTGCGTGCCACGGCTACCCGCGATGTGATGGGCTGACGGGAAGCAGCTGGACAGGTCGATGACGTGCTGTTCAAGGCAACGGCACATGACTGGAACAGACGCGACATTTCGCTGCTGCCGATGTTGCTCAGCGAGAACTCGCGCATGTCGAACACCCAGACATTGCCATGCAGATCGCCGGCATAGACCCAGTCGGTGATGCCATCGGCATCGACGTCGGCCAGCTCAGGACTCGACATGCCATTGCAGTCGCTGCTGCCAGAGGTGCACGACCCACCGGCATTGCTGCCCTGTTGAGAATCCAGCAGCGCATAGTTGTCGGGGTCTTCCAGGTCCACGATGAACAACTTGGCACGCCCATCGCTGTCGGCGTTGTAGCCATTGCCGAAGATGGCATACCACTTGCCGTCATCCAGACGCGCTACCTGAATATCGCTGAAGGTATAGCCGAGGTCCTCGTGCGTGAACTCCCACTGCACGATCTCGGCCGGCGAGGTGCCGTTGGATTCACCCAATGACTCGAAGCCTTCAGGATCGGTGATATCCAGCATGTAGACCGCCTTGCCACCAGCGCCCAGCCCACCCAGCAGGACCGAGTGCCAACCGGGCGCATCCTCATCCCCCAACTGGACATGCACGTCACGCGCGACCGGAGTGGCATCGACATAGTACTGGTGCACATAGTTCTGATCAGCGAGCTGGCGAATACCGCGCCCGCTCTCGATGCTGAAGGCGGCATACGGCATGTAGGCGAACTTCTCTTCACCGGTCTCCATGTCGATGGCGTGCAGCATGCCGTCGTTGGCACCGATGTAGATCATGTTCTGGCGGTCCTCATACAGCGTCTTGAAGGAGCGGTACGAAGACACTTCCATGTCATTGCGATAGCTGGCCGAAGGCGGTCCGACGATCGCCGGCGAGGCATGCACGATATCCCCGAGATAGTTGTCGTCACGCTCGCGGAACAAGGTGCCTTCGTAGGCATCGTCACCCTTGAGATAACCGATCAGGTTCTCGAGATCCGACGTTCTGACGCCAAGGTCAGCGCCATCCAGCTTCAGGAAGGTACCGGTAGTGTCCAGGACGCGTCCCGTCAGTTGGGCCGCGCCACTGGTGACGCCTCCAACCACTGAGCCGACACCGCCAAGAATGCCATCATCATCGTCGTCATCATCGTCATCGTCGTCGTCGTCGTCGTCGTCGTCGTCGTCATCATCCCGGACGGTTCTCCGCAGCGTTGCCAACAGCGTTTCTGACAGCAGGGTCTCATCGAGGAAGCCCACGAGGTCCAGTACCTGTTCGGCCTCCAGTGATCCGGCCTCCTCGATATTGAAGAAGAACGCCTTCTCATCCACTTCGGAGATCCCCGGGTTGTAGGTGATCACCTTGCGGCTGGAGCTACGGCTATCATCGTCACGCAACCACTCCGCGACGGACCAGTCCGAGGTGGCGCTCAAGGCGCCATTGGTGCCGATCTTGCGTGCAACGACATCGCCCGACCAATCGGCGGGATCATAGATGGTCTGAATCACATAAGCGCCGCTGGTCTGCCCACCACTGCTGATGTCCAGGCTACCGGTGCTGGCCGCGCGCCCTGCGATGGACTGCGCGATATTGTTCAGCGCATCAATCAATGCCTGCGGATTGGCGGCGCTGAGATATTCACCACGTCCGTTCCAGGCCGCATGGCGCAGATCATCGATGGTGGTATTGGTATTGGCGGAAGGCTGCGGCCAGGTGAAGGCAGACTCGAGATCAGCAGGGTTCTCGGACAGCGAGCCATCCACACCGAAAGCGACGGTGTAGGTCACCATGTGCTGAGCGGAGTTTTCATCCACTCCCGGTATGGTAGGCACACTGTCAATCAAGTCAGTCCGCAGGTCCTCGCGATAATATTTCATCGCGACATCGCCAAGCGTATTGGAATAGCTGTCACGGTGACTGGCACTGATGAAGTCGCCGCTGCCACCATCGACGTTGCCGACCCTGGGGCTGGAGCCATTCCAGTAGCCATCGGTCATCAAAATGGAATAGTTCTGTTGGCACATGCCGCCCTCATCCGCACTCAGAATGGGCGCGGAACGACCAGTGCTGGAGTAATACTCCCCGGCATTCTTGAGCGCGGTACGCAGAGGGGTGCCACCGGAAGGGGTAGCCGTGAACAGCTCTTTCATCAATGCGTCACGCTCGCCGGAGTCGGTCATATCGGCGATATCACGATCATTGCGCTCCTGGATAGTACGCAGGCCGACTCGTGACTCGTTGGCATCGATCACACCAGCCATGGCGGATTTGGCAACCAGCATTCGGTCGCGATAGTAGGTGAACCAGTTGGCGAAATTGACTTGCTGATCTGCGGATAGATCTGCCACTTCAACGACATGATCTTCGTCTAGATGCCAGCGCCCCGATTTGTTGCTATAGAGGCCGCATTCACCATAGTCATAGTCCCCATCGCCATTATCGTCCCAGCGAACGTAGTAGACATCATCCTTCATACTTGCCGAGCTGGTGGGCTCGTAAGGATCTTCACGGACTTTCGACAGGCTCATGTTTTGATAGGCGATTCCCAGTCGGTCTGCCCCCGCCCACGGGGTGTAGGTCAGCGCAGGGTTGTAGGCCATGACATTGAAGCCCATGCAGGCCCCGGCCGCCCCGCCAAGGTCCGAAGAGTCAACGATACGATCATCGGCATCATGATTGTTCTCTATCTCTTTCTTGCTCTTTGAATACACCCCGGTGTATCCCATCAGCGAGGAAGCCGGCTGGAGACCCCATTGTTCCACCCCCTTGTTGAGAGTGTCTTCCCAGGCCATGCTGCCCGAATCATCCAGAATGAACAGGATATTGGGCTGAACCCCGGTCGCTTCCGTGACCGGGGCGCGGGCGATTTCCCCGGGGGCCGCCAGACAGGGCAAGGCGACAAGGCACAGGGCACCACTCAGCAGATAACGCATATTCATGCTCCTCTCAGAAGTAAGGGCCCAGTTCCATCTCGCTTTGCACTACTGTCCAGGAGGCACCATTGCCGCCCCCCGTGCCCATCGCGTTGATACGGAAGGCATCCAGGCGCGTGCCCACCGCATTCACTTCGTTGCTGGCATTCAGCGGCGGCTCGCCGACCTTGCCCAGATACTCGATCACATAGGCCCCGATGACCGCACCGGTATCACTGTCCAGCGTCTGGATACCGCTGGCTTGCCAATCCGCTTCCGAGAGCGGGTTGATCGGCGGTGCATCCTCGGGCAGTGCCAGCATCAGGCCAGCCGAGTCATCGAAGCTGTCCAGGCTCCAGGTGCCATCCTCCAGGCTTTCCTGCAGCGCGCGCTCACCGATGCTCAGGCTGGTTTCCGCGTTGTAATAGGACTGCTCGAAGTTGCGGCTGTTGACGGCCATGCGTGTCTGCAGCTGACTGTCCTCGACCCCGGTCACGGCCAGCAGGCCGATCACGACCAGCATGATCAACACGATCAGCAAGGCGATGCCTTGCTGACGTGCTGGCCCCCGGGTGACCGCGCAGACTCTGGACGTTGAAGACGATGTATTCATCAGCTGCCCCTCAGTTGCAGATTGCGCGGTGTGAACGTGAGATTGAAGGTTCGCGTCAAACGCCCATCGTTATCCCCGCCCGGCACCACTCCCGGCAGGCTCTCGAGCGTGAGTGCGATCTCGATACGGCGCACCTCATCCCAACGGCCTTCGCTGCGCACCGTGGCGGCCGGCACCTTGACACGATCGACACTGCCATTGCCGGTGGTATCCAGGCTGAAACTGACATCGAAGCCCTGTACGCCGGAGGCCAGTTCTTCGCGTGCGAAAGCGGCATCGATACGGTCGATATACAGTGCACGCACCGAAGAATCGTTGGCCTGGTCATCCAGCCGCAGCTCCCAGGCCTGCACCGGGTAGAGATAGGCATTCGAGGACTGAGAGCTGCCGTAGGAACGTGACAGGGTGTCGTTGGTTTCCACATTGCCCTGGGTGGTGCCCGACACCCTGAAGACATCGGTGCTGCTGCAATCACTGACCAGTGCATACTCGTTGGCCACGAAGGCATCTTCGCTACCGTTGCGCACGGACAGCGGGCCGCCCAGCGACGTCATGCTGCTGGTCAGCGTGGTTTCATTGCCGTCCTTGCTGGCAGCGACGAACGTCAGATTGAAATAGCTGAGGCCCCGCTGGGTACGCTGCTGCCCCCCGAAGGGCGCCGTGAGGTCATGGGAGGCATCCACCGAGCTGGCATTGGTGATATCGCGGCTATTGGCACAGCCTGCGTAGCCCACATTGCGCATCAGCGGCTGGAGCCGGAAGGACACGTAGCGGGCCGATTCCTGCAGATAGGAAAGCGCCTCCTGGGTGCTCACGGTGCTGCGTGAGGTCGAGAACATCTGCACGGCCATCGCCGTGATCAGCAGCCCCAGCACCAGGCTGATCATCAGCTCGACAAGCCCCACGCCCGCCTGGCGTTTCAAGCCATGCGGACGAGCGGTGTCGGGGGCCAAGCGTCGGCGGACCGATGCAGGGGAACAGCGATTCATGGCTCTACCTCGAAACGATAGGTCTGCTGGTCAACTCCCCCGCTGATGGGGTCACTCCACTGCACCTGGACACTGACATCGTGAACGCCGATGCCGGCGCCGCCGACAACACGCTCGTCGACTTCCACGCTGCCGACGCCGCTGGTCAGCGTGGAGCCGATGATGGCGTCACGCCAATCAATGATGTCCTGGTCCGCCAGCTCTGCGGGCACGCAGTCCGAGCTGCATCCATCCGCGGGCGCATTGGTGGTATCGGCATCATCATATTGATCGATGGCCTCAAGGTTGGCGCGGATACGCTCAGCCATGTCCAGCGACAGCAGTTGTGCCACGGTATTGCTGTAACTGACCCGCTGATGTTGAAGCGTCTGAACTTGCAACAACCCCAGCCCCAGCAGGGAAACCCCCAGCAGCATGACCGCGACCAGCGCCTCGATCAGGCCGACGCCGCGCTGTGAATGCCGAGCGGAACGGCGCCGCTGCAGGCGAGACAGCAATGTCTTCCTCAGCGCTCGCGGCTGCAGGGCTTGCTTGAGGGATGTGATCATCAACGATGCTGTCATGAGCAGTCCCCTCCTGATTCAAGGCGTACACGGCCTGAAGGCGCCACTACCACAGAGGTAGCATCGGATGCCGCACAGAACACCAGCGTACTGTTGCCACTAGTCAGCGTGCCGCGATCGTTGTAGGTGATCCTGGAGGCGCCGCCCGACTGGGCAACCGCATTGCTGTCCTGATGGATCCACAGGCGGTCGTCGAGGGTGAAGTTGGAAGCATTCCCGACATAGACGACCCAGCCATTCGCCCAGTCATCATCGCAGGTCGTGGGGTTGGGGGTGGCGACGCTCGGCGCATAGGGACAGACACTCACATCCACACCGCGCGTGGTGGCGGTGCTGCGCGCCATGCCGAGCGCATGGGTCAGGGCACGCACATCGGACTCCACCTGAGAGCGCTGCACCAGGCCTTGCCAGGCCGGCACCGCCCAGGTCGCGATGATGGCAATGATCGCCACTGTCACGACCAGCTCGATCAGGGTGAAACCACGGGATTGGCGCATGAGAGATACTTCTCCTTGCCGCTGAGGGTCGACCGGCCGTGCCGGACTCGAGTCTGTCTTCTGGGGCCCACCATCACCAGCACCGACCTCCTCCTTCGGCACCGGTATTCATGTCCTGGTCCATCCACAGCACGCCACAGTCATCATTGAGTTGTGCCCCTTGAGGCGTCGCCTGCAGGACGAAGACCGAGGCAGACAGACTGCGATACGTGATCAGGTAGCGAAGATTGCCACCGCCGTCCTCTATACGGCTGACGCCATCCGTCGGCTGGTCATCATCCCCCACGGGCGCCTCGGAGAAATTCTGGTAGTAGAAGCCATGCAGCTGTCTGGCCTGCTGCCCCAGTGCCTGCTGGGCATGCGAGCGCCAGCTGCGCTCCACATAACCGAGATAGGAGGGAATGGCGACCGCCGCCAGAATGCCGATGATCGCGACCACCATCATCATCTCGATCAGGGTGAAGCCCTTGGCCCGACGCCTGCCAGCTGCCCCGCGCCCCGGTCTCGGCTTGCGGCGTGCACCTGCACTGCTGACACCGATGACCGAGAACAGTCGTGGCATGGGGAATTCTCCAGAGTACGAACCATACCTCTATTATGTATCATTTTGGTAACTGCGCATTACATTTTTTTTCAATACGCACCAGATTGATCAACGATCGTGCTCAAGAATGCCGTTGCTTATACAAGAAACTGCTGAATTGAATGGCAAAATGCGAATGGCGCGCACAAAAAAGCCGCGACAGGGTCGCGGCTTCTTCATTGGCAGAAACTTACAAGGCGTTACAGCTCGCGGATCTGATCCGAGGCGATCAAGCGCTCCTTGAGCTCCTTGGGCATGGAGAAGACGATGTTTTCCTCCTGGCCCTCGAGCTCCTCGGGCGCCGAGGCTCCCAGCGCCATCAGACGGTCGATCACGCCCTGCACCAGCACTTCGGGGGCACTGGCCCCGGCGGTGATGCCGATGCTGCCGATACCCTCGAGCCAGCTGGCCTCGATCTGCTGCGCATCGTCGATCAACCAGGCGGGGGTCTGCATGCGCTCGGCCAGTTCGCGCAGGCGATTGGAGTTGGAGCTGTTGGGGCTGCCGACCACCAGCACCACATCGCAGGCTTCCGCCAGCATGCGCACGGCGTCCTGACGATTCTGGGTCGCGTAGCAGATGTCATCCTTGCGCGGGCCCTGAATCGCCGGGAAGCGTTCGCGCAGCGCGTCGATCACGCGCGCCGTGTCATCCATCGAGAGCGTGGTCTGGGTGACGAAGGCCAGCTGCGCCGGGTCCTTGACCTCCAGACGCGCCACATCGGACTCGTCTTCCACCAGATGGATGGTGCCACCCTTGGTAGTGTCATAGCGGCCCATGGTGCCCTCGACCTCCGGGTGGCCCTCATGACCGATCAGCACGCAATCCTGGCCCTTGCGCGCATAGCGCAGGACTTCCATGTGCACCTTGGTCACCAGCGGACAGGTGGCATCGAAGACCTTGAGGTTGCGACGCTCGGCCTCTTCCTGCACGGCACGCGAGACGCCGTGTGCCGAGAAGATGACGATGACGTCATCCGGCACTTCGTGCAGTTCCTCGACGAAGATGGCGCCGCGCTCCTTGAGGGAGTCGACCACGAAACGGTTGTGCACCACCTCGTGACGCACGTAGATCGGCGGCCCGAACACGTCGAGCGCCCCGTTGACGATATCGATGGCGCGATCCACTCCGGCGCAGAAACCGCGCGGGTTGGCCAGCTTGATCTGCATAACAGGCTCCGCTTGATGGCGAGGCGCGCTCACGGGGAGCGCACCTCTGGAAAGAAGACTCAGTGCGTGGTCGCGGGGGCGACTGACAGTACCTCGACCTCGAAGGTCAGGGTACGCCCGGCCAGCGGGTGATTGAAGTCGACCTTGACGTCACGCTCATCGATCTCGCGGATGATGCCCGGCAGCTCCGAACCCGACGGCTCGGCGAAGGACATCACCATGCCGACCTCGATCTCTTCATCGAAGCTCTTGCGCGCCACGGTCTGGACGTTCTGCGGATTGTGCTGACCGAAGGCATGCTCCGGGGTGATCGTGAAGCTGCCGGTCTCGCCCGCCGCCATGCCCATGATCGAACGCTCGAAGCCCGGCGGCAGATTGCCGTCACCCACCTGGAAGGTGGCCGGTGTCTTGTCGAAGGTGGAGTCCACCTCAGTGCCGTCTTCCAGACGCAGACGGAAATGGAGGCTGACCTCCATGTTATCGGCGATACGATGCTCGCTCATGCTGACCTCGCTTGTGGCGCTCATTCGGAGCGGCCACGGAAAGATTCAAGAATCAGTGCCACGGCTCCCAGGCTGATGGCGACGTCCGCCACGTTGAAGGCCGGGAAGAAGGCATTGCCCCAGTGGAAGGACAGGAAGTCCACCACGTAGCCATGCACGACACGATCATAGAGATTGCCAAGCGCGCCCCCCAGCACCAGCGCGATGCCCAGCGCGGTGAAGGTCTCGTGACGCTTGAGGCGCGCAAGCCAGATGCTCAGGCCGATGGCTGCCACCACCGCAATGCCCGCAAACAACCAGCGCTGCCAGCCATCATGGCCAGCCAGAAAACTGAACGCCGCGCCAGTGTTGTGGAGCAGCGTCAGATTGAAGATCGGCAGCACTTCGTTGGCCTGACCATAGACCAGCGAACTGCTGGCCAGCCACTTGGTGGCCAGGTCCAGCACCACGATCACCAGCGACAGCCACAGCCAGCGCAGCGGCGAGCGCATCGGCTCACTGCCGGCTGAAGGGGTATCCGTCGCGGGGCCTTGTGAAGAAGACGTCATGTTACCTTCCTGTCGTGAAATGAGTCTGCGACCGGCAAGACACGAACGCCGGGCCAGAGCCCGGCGTTCGATATCAGCGCTCAGCGGAGGCTGAACGATGCCGCGGTCGCATCAGCGATCAAGCGAAGTGACGCGTCTCGCCTTCGCCATCCGGCAGGTTGGTCACGCAGCGGCTGCACAGCGTCGCATGTTCCGGCAGGGTGCCGACTTCCGGACGGTGGTGCCAGCAACGCTCGCACTTGTCATTCTCGCTGACCTTGACCGCCACCTTGAGGCCGGACACTTCGGTCTCTTCCGCCTCACCGGCCGCCTCGAGAGGCGCCAGGGTCACGCCGCTGGTCAGCATCACGAAGCGCAGCTCGTCGCCGAGACTTGCCAGCAGCGTATTGAGCTCGTCGTTGACGTAGAGAGTGACTTCCGCCGCCAGGCCGTTCTTGACCAGACCGGCGTTGCGCGCGCCTTCCAGCGTCTTGTTGACCGCCTGCTTGACGTGCAGCACCTGCTCCCAGAACTCACGCCCCATGGCCGCATCATCCGCCAGGGTGGTCAGGCCGGTGTAGGCCGTCTCGAGGAAGATGGTGTCCTTGCGCGGGCCCGGGATGTTGGCGTAGATCTCTTCACCGGTGAAGGAGAGGATCGGCGCCATCCAGCGTGCCAGTGCCTCGATCACGTGATACAGCGCCGTCTGGCAGCTACGACGCGCACGCGAGTTCGGCTGCGTGGTGTACTGGCGGTCCTTGATGACATCCAGATAGAAGCCGCCCAGCTCACGCGAGCAGAAGGTCAGCACCTGCTGATAGATGTCGAGGAAGCGGTATTCCTCGTAGGCCAGTTCGACACGTGCCTGCAGCTGGGCGGCACGATCGACCACCCACTGGTCCAGCGCCAGCATGTCGTCAAAGGCCAGCGCATCACGCTCGGGCTCGAAGCCGTTCAGATTGGACAGCAGGAAGCGCGAGGTGTTGCGGATACGACGATAGGCATCGGCGGTCCGCTTGAGGATCTCGTCCGAGACGGCCATCTCGCCGGAGTAGTCGTTGGAGGACACCCACAGGCGCAGTATGTCGGCGCCCAGCTTGTCCATCACCTGCTGCGGCGCGACCACGTTACCGACGGACTTGGACATCTTGCGACCCTGCGCATCCACGGTGAAGCCGTGAGTCAGCAGCGCCTTGTAGGGCGCGTGGCCGTCGATGGCACAGCCGGTCAACAGTGACGAGTGGAACCAGCCACGGTGCTGGTCGGAGCCTTCCAGGTACAGGTCGGCACGCGGGCCTTGCTCGTGACCATGCGGGTGCGAGCCACGCAGCACATGCCAGTGGGTCGTCCCGGAGTCGAACCACACGTCCAGCGTGTCGGTGACCTTCTCGTAGTTCTCGGCCTCATCGCCCAGCAGCTCCTGGCTGTCGAGTGACCACCAGGCATCGATGCCGTGCTCGGCGACGCGATCGGCGACCGCTTCCATCAGCGCCACGCTGTCGGGGTGCAGTTCCCCCGTCGCGCGATGCAGGAACAGCGGGATCGGCACGCCCCAGTTGCGCTGACGCGAGATGCACCAGTCCGGACGGTTGGCGATCATGCTCTTCAGGCGCGCCTGACCCCAGGCCGGGATGAAGGCGGTGTCCTCGATGGCGGACAGCGCCTTGTCACGCAGGGTCACGCCGTCGGTGCCGGCAATGTCCATGCCGACGAACCACTGGGCCGTTGCGCGGTAGATAACCGGGGTCTTGTGGCGCCAGCAGTGCATGTAGCTGTGGGAGATCTTCTCGTGCGCCATCAGCGCGCCGAGCTCTTCCAGACGCGCGACGATGTTCGGGTTGGCCTTCCAGATGAACTGGCCACCGAATTCCGGCAGGTCCGGCACGTAGACGCCGTTGCCCTGCACCGGGCTTTCGATCTCGTCGAAGCTCATGCCGTAACGACGGCAGGTATGGAAGTCATCCTCGCCGTAGGCCGGCGCGGAGTGGACGATACCGGTACCGGCGCCAGTCTCGACGTAGTCGGCCAGATAGACCGGCGACAGACGATCGTAGATCGGGTGACGGAAGTTGATCAGCTCCAGCGCCGCGCCGTTGACGGTCGCCAGCGTCTCGCCGCTCAGGCCGAAGCGCGCCAGGCTGTCCTCGACCAGTTCCTCGGCCAGCACCAGCAGGCGCTCGCCGGTGTCGACCAGCGAGTAGACGAAGTCCGGGTGAACGTTGAGCGCCTGGTTGGCCGGGATGGTCCACGGGGTGGTGGTCCAGATCACGATCGCCGCCGGCTTGCTCAGTGACTCGAGGCCGAAGGCCTTGGCCAGCGCCGCGCTATCGTCTGCCGCGAAGGCGACGTCGATGGCGTCAGAGGTCTTGTCGGCGTACTCGACTTCCGCTTCCGCCAGCGCAGAGCCGCAGTCGAAGCACCAGTTGACCGGCTTCAGGCCCTTGAAGACATAACCGCCCTTGACCATCTCGGCCAGCGCACGGATCTCGCCGGCTTCATTGGCGAAGTCCATGGAGCGATACGGGTTGCCCCAGTCACCGACGATGCCGAGACGGATGAACTCGTGCTTCTGGCCTTCCACCTGCACGCCGGCGTATTCACGGCAGAGGTGGCGCGCCTTCTCGGATTCGAGATGCTTGCCATGGGTCGTCTCGACCTTGTGCTCGATGGGCAGACCATGGCAGTCCCAACCCGGCACGTAAGGCGCGTCGAAGCCCGCCATCGTCTTGGACTTGACGATGATGTCCTTGAGAATCTTGTTGACGGCATGACCGATGTGAATATTGCCGTTGGCATAGGGAGGGCCGTCGTGGAGCACGAAGCTCGGACGACCCTTGCCTGCTTCACGCAGACGCGCGTAGAGGTCAATCTCGTTCCAGCGTGCCAGTTGGTCCGGCTCACGCTTGGGGAGATTGCCGCGCATCGGGAAGTCGGTATCGGGCAGATTCAAAGTGTGCTTGTAGTCGCTCATAGCCTTTCGGGTCAGCCGTCGTGGGGGCGGGAAGCCTGGGCTTCCCGAGCTGTGGAATCAGACACCTCAGCAGTGCCGTGTAAGGGTGCCGTCGGCGCATCCGTCATCAGTGCGCTCAGCGGACGGCTGGCCAGCGGCAGGTCAGCCATCGAGGTCATGCAATCGAGCAACGCCTGCTCATCACCGGCAGGCGTCTCGCCCGCGGCCAGCGCGAAGAAGCGCTTCGCCAGGGCGATGTCGGCGTAGATGGCGGCCTTGAGGGCTTCCAGGCCATCGAAGCGCTGTTCACCGCGCAGGAAGGCGCAGAAGCTGACGCGCATCGGCTGGCCATAGAGGTCTTCCGCGAAGTCCAGCAGATGGACCTCGAGCACCGGCCGCGGCGTACCGACCGTCGGGCGCCAGCCGATGTTGGCCACCGCCGGACAGTCGCGGCCGTCGGCAAGGTGCGCCATTACCGCGTAGACGCCGGAGACCGCCAGCGGCGCATTCGGCAGCGGCAGGTTGGCGGTCGGCACGCCCAGCGTGCGGCCCAGCTGGCGGTCCGCGACCACGCGCCCCTGCCAGTGGTGGGCACGCCCCAGCAGCCGGGCGGCCAGCGCCATGTCGCCTGCGGCCAGCACCTCACGCACGCGGGTGCTGGAAACACGCTCACCGGCGATCTCGAAGGTGCGGGTATGCTCCACCGCAAAGCCTTCGGCGGCGCCGATGCGCTCCAGCAGCGCGAAGTCTCCGGCGCGATCGCAGCCGAAGCGGAAGTCGTCACCGACCACCAGATGACGCACGCCGAGCCCATCGATCAGCACCTGCTCGATGAACTCACGTGCCGACAGCGAGCGCAGCGTCTCATTGAAGGGCAGACACAGGACGCGCTCGGCGCCATGGCTACCCAGCAGACGCACCTTGTCCGCCAGACGCGTCAGCCGCGGCGGCGCCTTGTCACCCGCGAAGAACTCACGCGGCTGCGGCTCGAACACCACCACCGTGGCGGGCAGGCCATAGGCCGCCGCGCGCTCGCGAAGTTGCTCCAGAATCGCCTGGTGGCCGAGATGCACGCCATCGAAATTGCCGATGGTGGCCACGCAGCCGCGACTGCCATCCTGCTTGCGCAGGCGGGCGAGATTGTGGAGTCCTCTGATCAAGTCCATGCGTGCATCACACAAGCCGCCGAAAGTGGTCGATTATAGCGAAGGGGCACGGCGCTGACAGCCACCGTTGCCCCGCCAGGGAGAAAACAGCTGGAACCGAGGGCACCAACCTGCGTGGCACCCGGGCAGCAGACTCAGCTCTGCATGCGGAAATGCCGCGGGCGGACACCGCACAGCCCCAACCACACCGCATAGGCCAGTACACCGCCGACGACCAGCGCTCCCATCATCGCACAGCGCTCCCACAGGCCCCAACCAAGCCAGGTGGTCCAGTCCGGTGACAGCCACAACAGGCCGCCACCCATCAGGGCACAACCGCCGATCAGGGTCAGCGAATAGCGTCCCCAGCCGGGCTGGAAGCGCAGCACGCCATCACGATACAGGCCGCGTGCCAGCAGACCCGCATTGAGGAAGGCCGACAGCGCCGTGGCCAGCGCGAGCCCGGCGTGCGCCAGCGGCACGATCAGCGCCAGGTTGAAGGCCATGTTGGCGACCATCGCGATGATACCGATCTTGACCGGCGTTTTCGTGTCCTGACGTGCATAGAAGCCCGGTGCCAGCACCTTGATCAACATGAAGGCCAGCAGACCGAAGCTGTAGGCACGCAGACTCTGGGCCGACATCACCACATCGTTGTCGGTCATCGCGCCGTAGTGGAACAGCGTGATCAGCAGGGGTTCGGCCAGCACGCCGAGCGCCAGCGCCGCCGGCACACCGATCAACAGCACCGAACGCAGCGCCCAGTCGAGCATCTTCTGGAAGTGCTCCAGTGATTGCTCGGCGTGGCGCTTGGAGAGCGCCGGCAGGATCACCGTCCCGATGGCGATGCCGATGATGCCCAGCGGCAACTCGACCAGACGGTCGGAGTAATAGAGCCACGACACGCTGCCGGTGACCAGGAACGAGGCCAGCACGGTATCCAGCAGCAGATTGATCTGCGAGACCGAGACACCGAACAGCGCCGGGGTCATCAACTTGAGGATGCGGCGCACGCCTTCATGGGCGAAATTCGGCCAGGGCTTGGGCATCAGGCCAAGCCGCAGCAGGAACGGCACCTGGAACAGCAACTGCACGCCACCTGCGATCAGCACCCCCCAGGCCAGCGCCATGGCGGGTGTTTCGAAGCGCGGGGCCAGCAACAGTGCCGCACCGATCAGGCTCAGGTTGAGCAGCACCGGCGTGATGGCCGGCACCGCAAAGCGATTCCAGGTATTGAGCACGCTGCCTGCGAAGGCGGTCAGCGAGATCAGCAGCAGATACGGGAAGGTCAGGCGCAGCATGTCGCCGGTCAGCGCCAGCTTGCCGGCATCGTCACCGAACCCGGGCGCGAAGACCCACACCAGCCAGGGTGCGCACAGCATCGCAAGCGCGGTGATCAACGCGAGTATGACACCAAGACTGCCACTGACGGCGTCCAGCAACTCGCGGACCTCTTCCCGCGTCCGGCGAGTCGCATACTCCGACAGCACCGGAATGAAGGCCTGGTTGAAGGCACCCTCGGCAAACAGGCGGCGCATGAAGTTGGGGATCTTGAAGGCGACGAAGAAGGCGTCCGCCCCGCTGCCGGCGCCCAGCAGGGATGCGATGGTCACATCGCGCGCCAGGCCCAGCACGCGCGACAGCATCGTCATCACGCTGACGATCAACCCGGAACGCAACAGACCACCCCGCACCGGCAGGCTGTCGCCCGAGCGGGTCTCGCCCTGGGCACTCGCCTGTGAAGCCGACTGCGCGGCGGCCTCGGCCTTGCCGTCTTCTCCCCTGACTTCCTTCTCGCCTGCGGGCGACTCATCCTGCGGCTTGCTCACCCTGACACCCCTCTCGCTTCCCTGACCTGATACCGATGTCATCCACTCGACAGACAGACACAAAAAAACCGGCCGAAGCCGGTTTTTTCACACTCACACGTCTTAGACAGCCAGTGCCTTGACGCGAGTGTTCAGACGGCTCTTCAGACGAGCGGCCTTCTTCTTGGACAGAATGTCCTTGTCGGCGTAACGGTCGAGGACCTTCTGCGCGACATTGAAAGCGGCCATGGAAGCAGCGTGATCGCCAGTCTTGACGGTCTTCAGCACGTTCTTGATGCTGGTACGCACGGCGGAACGCTGTGCGGAGTTGTGCTGACGACGAACTTCAGCCTGACGAGCGCGCTTACGTGCTTGCTTGGAATTTGCCACTTTGATGCTCCTTATGAGTCCACCCGTAGGCGCGTACTCATGAACTTGAATTTGGAAGACGTTGTCGCACCGCGACAGCGAGTCCGATCATCTCTCGCCTTTCGACACTGATGTGAAGACTTTCGAGAAATCAGCGACTTGACGTGGAAGCCCCGTCAAACCTTCGCCATCGGGGCGGACCAGCACCCGACAGGACGGCAGAGTCTAGCATGACCCGAGCGCATATCGCCAGTCTGAGCTTGCCTGCGCAGGAGTCGGGCACAGAGCCAGGGAGCAGGCCTCATGGGCGCTACAGCACGATGAGGTTGTCGCGGTGGATCAGTTCCGGCGCCTCGATATAGCCCAGCGTGGCTTCGATCTGATGGCTGGGCAGGCCGAGAATCCGTCCGGCATCTTCGGCGCTGTAATTCACCAGGCCCTTGGCGATGCGCTGGCCGGATTCATCGACGCACTGCACCAGATCACCGCGCTTGAAGGCGCCCTCGATCTTCCTGACGCCCACCGGCAACAGGCTGGAGCCACGCGTGGTCAACACATTGACGGCGCCGGCATCCAGCGTCAGGGTGCCGCGCACCTGCAGCTGCCCCGCGATCCAGCGCTTGCGCGCCGCGATCGGCGCATGCTCCGGCAAGAGGAGCGTGCCGAAGCGCTCGCCGGAAGCCAGCCGGGTGATGACCTCGGGCTGACGACCAGAGGCGATCACGGTCAATGCGCCACTGCGCGCCGCCAGACGCGCCGCGCGCACCTTGGTCGCCATGCCGCCACGTCCGAGCACGCCACCGCCGCCGGCCACCTTGACCAGTACCGGGTCATCGGCCTGGGCTTCCTCGATCAGGCTGGCCGCCGGGTCATGACGCGGGTCGGCATCATAGAGGCCTTCCTGATCGGTGAGCAGCAACAGCGCATCGGCCTCGAGCAGGTTGGCGACCAGCGCGCCGAGGGTGTCGTTGTCGCCGAAGCGGATCTCGTCGGTGACCACGGTGTCGTTCTCGTTGATCACCGGCACCACCCGCAGGTCGACCAGGGTGCGCAGCGCCGAGCGTGCATTCAGGTAGCGCTTGCGGTTGGAGAGGTCATCGTGGGTCAGCAGAATCTGCGCCGTGGTCAGGCCATGACGATGGAAATGCTCTTCATAGCACTGGGTCAGGCCGTTCTGCCCGACCGCCGCTGCCGCCTGCAGCTCATGCACGCCGCTGGGGCGAGCCGACCAGCCCAGCCGCGACATGCCGACCGCGATCGCCCCGGAGGACACCACGATCACCTCGACGCCCCGCGCGTGCAGCGCCGCGATCTGATCGACCCAACGGCCGATGCCGGCATCATCCAGCCCGCGGCCGTCATCGGTCAGCAGCGCACTGCCGATCTTGACCACCACGCGTCGTGCATTGGCCAAGGCCTCACGCCCCGTCTGAGTACCCAGTTCCGCCACTTCCGCCACCTTCTGCTCCGACACCGCGCTCTCTCCTGTCATGTAATCCCTCGCCCGGCAGGCTCTGCCTCCCTGCTTGCCATTGTCTGCTCCCGCCAGCCCGCTGTCATCACTCCTCGCCGGCCCCGACAACGAAAACGCCCCGCCGCGAGACCATGAGGTTCGGGGCGGGGCGTGAATCGCGAAGCGGGTCGCTCGTCACTCGGTGGCTGCCGCGCAGGACAGCCACCGGACGAACTGATACCTCAGGGCGCGTATTCGACTTCGACGTCGTAATCGTCGTCATTGAAGTCGTCATCGTCCTCTTCTTCGTCATCCTTCTTGCGCTTGCGACGTGTCAGGCGCTCTTCAGCGCGCTCCAGCGACTCGTTCTCCATGCGCGCCAGCAGGGCGGCATGTGCCTCGGCAGCTTCCGGATCTTCTGCCAGGTGCAGGCGTTGCTCGCCCAGCCAGCGGTGAGCGGCCTGCACCAGCTCCTGAGTACCGATACCGCTGGCCGCGGAGACGACGAACAGCTCGCCTTCCCAGCCCAGGCGCTCGACGAGGTCCTTGACCATTGCGTCGCGATCGTCCTCGGGCAGCAGGTCGATCTTGTTGATCACCAGCCAGCGCGGCAGCTCCGTCAGTGCCGCGGAGAAGTTCTTGAGCTCCTTGAGGATCGCCTCGACCGCATAGGCCGGGTCGCTCTCGTCAAAGGGCGCAATGTCCACCACGTGCAGCAACAGGCGCGTACGCGTCAGGTGCTTGAGGAAGCGCAGACCCAGGCCAGCGCCGTCAGCAGCGCCTTCGATCAGACCAGGGATATCGGCCATCACGAAGTGCTGGTGGCTACCGATCTTCACGACACCGAGGTTCGGCACCAGGGTGGTGAACGGGTAGTTGGCGACCTTGGGCTTGGCGGCGGAGACGGCTCGGATCAGCGTCGACTTGCCGGCATTCGGCATGCCGAGCAGACCGACATCTGCCATCACCTTCATCTCGAAGCGCAGGTTGCGACGCTCGCCCCAGGTTCCCTTGGAGGTCTGGCGCGGCGCGCGGTTGGTCGAGGACTTGAAGTGGATGTTACCCAGACCACGACGTCCGCCCTGCGCGACCAGCAACAGCTGACCGATTTCCGTCACGTCACCGATGATCTCGAGGGTTTCCTCGTCGATCACGGTGGTGCCGACCGGCACCTTGACGATCAGGTCCTCGCCCGCCTTGCCTGCCATCTGGCGGCCTTGACCGGCATCGCCGCTCTCCGCCTGATAGTAGCGCTGGAACTTGAAGTCGATCAGGGTATTGAGCGAGTCATCCCCGATCAGGTACACACTGCCGCCGTGCCCGCCGTCGCCCCCATCGGGACCACCGCGCGGCACGTATTTTTCACGGCGAAAACTCAGGCAACCATTGCCGCCACGTCCGGCCTCTACAATGATCGACGCTTCATCAAGGAACTGCATGCTGCTCTCTCCTGACGACGACCCGGGCCGTCATGCGACAAAAAAGCCCCGCCTGAGCGGGGCTTCCTTGCAGACTGCCATGCGACACCGGGGCATCGAGCAGTCTGCGTAAGCTGTCAGACGTTTCAGGCAGAAACGATGCTGACGAACTTGCGGTTCTTCGGACCCTTGGTCTCGAACTTCACGTGGCCGTCGGCCAGAGCGAAGAGAGTGTGGTCCTTGCCGATGCCGACGCCAGTACCAGCGTGGAAACGGGTGCCGCGCTGACGCACGATGATGTTGCCGGCGATAGCCGCTTGGCCACCGAACAGCTTCACACCAAGGCGCTTGGATTCAGAATCGCGACCGTTGCGGGTAGAGCCCGCCGCCTTCTTATGTGCCATTGGATAATTCTCCTATGGTGGGTAGCGCTGCAATTAAGCAGAGATACCAGTGATCTTGACTTCGGTGAACCACTGACGGTGGCCCGCACGACGCATGGAGTGCTTCCGGCGACGGAACTTGATGATGGTGACCTTGTCGCCACGGCCGTGAGACACGACCTCGGCAGAAACCTTGGCACCTTCAACCAGCGGAGCGCCGACCTTGATGTCGTCGCCTTCAGCGACCATCAGGACTTCGTCAAACTGGATAGCTTCGCCAGTCGCGACTTCAAGCTTCTCGAGCTTCAGGGTCTGGCCTTCCTGAACGCGGTACTGCTTGCCACCGCTCTTGATAACTGCGTACATGATTCTCTCCATCGGACTCATCAAGGGTGTGCTCTTGGGTGGCCTGCTGCGAGTGGCGCCCCTTCTGGAGCCATCTGACAGGGAGCGGGATGAGTCACGGCCGCGTATTATAGCGCCACGTGCCGCGACCGACAAGCAATGTCAAGGTTTACGCGACCAATCGGCCGCCAGCCAGCGTCCTTGCGCGGGTGCACGCCTTGACGGCCATAGGGGTGCCCCATAGCATTACCGCCAAACGGCACGCCACGGCGGCCTCACCTCTCGCTACGGGCACGACGATCTCATGCAAGCCGACGCATCGACCCTTCACGCGGCAGTGGCAGATGACTTCGCCGCCGTCGACCGCACCATCCTCGCGCAGCTCGAGTCGCGCGTGCCGCTGGTCCAGACCATCGGTCAGTACATCATCCAGAGTGGTGGCAAACGCCTGCGCCCGGTGCTGGTGCTGCTGGCAGCCCGCGCGCTGGGCTATCAAGGCGAGAAACACGTCCATCTGGCCGCGCTGATCGAATTCATGCACACCTCGACTCTGCTGCACGATGATGTCGTGGATGAATCCAGCCTGCGGCGTGGCCGCTCCACCGCCAATGACACCTGGGGCAATGCGCCTTCGGTGCTGGTCGGTGACTTCCTCTATTCACGCTCCTTCCAGATGATGGTCGAAGTCGGCTCGATGGACGTGATGGCGATTCTCTCCGCCGCCACCTGCACCATCGCCGAGGGGGAAGTCCTGCAGCTGACCAATATCGGCAACGCCGACATTGATGAAGCCGCCTACTTCGAGACCATCCACGGCAAGACCGCCATGCTGTTCGAGGCGGCCGCACATGCCGGCGCGATTCTGGCCAGGGAAACCGACGACACCGTCACCCCGGCACAGGTCAGCGCGCTGCAGAACTATGGCCGCTACCTGGGCCTCGCCTTCCAGCTGATCGATGATCTGCTCGACTATCAGGGCGATGCCGAGACAATGGGCAAGAACGTCGGCGATGACCTGGCCGAAGGCAAGCCGACCCTGCCGTTGATTCGCGCCATGCAGGTCGGAAGCCCGGCGCAGGCCAGTCTGGTGCGCGGCGCCATCGAGAAAGGTGGGCTGGAGCAGCTCGACGAGGTACTGGAAGTGGTGCGCCTCACGGGTGGCCTCGACTATACCCGCAGCCGTGCCCAGGAGATGGCCGACAACGCTCTGAACGAGCTCAAGGCACTGCCGGAGAGCGAATTCCGCGACAGCCTAGAGCGCATCGCGCTGTTGAGCGTCGGCCGCCAGGCCTGATACCCGCATGACGATGGCCTGCCTGGCAGGTCGTCGGTCAGCTGGTCAGTCAGTCCATCATGACAGCAGAAAACCGCCGCCAACGTGGCGAGAAGCGCCGGCAGGACGAGGTAAAGAGAAGCGCGCTTCTCGACAGCGGAATTGCCCCTTGAGACTCAGATAAAACTTTTTGACCTCAAGGGCTTGCAAAGCAAAGCTGCCTGCGTATAATTCACCTCCGTCGAGACAAGCTCACGACGCATCGGAGTATAGCTCAGCTTGGTAGAGCGCTGCCTTCGGGAGGCAGAGGTCGTAGGTTCGAATCCTGCTACTCCGACCAGACATATGAAAAAGCCGCTGATCACTGATTAGCGGCTTTTTTGATGCTGGAAGGTTTTTCCTGCCTCACAAGCCTGCTTCTGCTTGCTCGCATCTGCGACGCACTTCCCAACGCGCTACATCCCTCAGGATGCCCCATGCACACACTGCGTCTTGCCTTGCTGTCCCTGCTGCTGACCCCACTGCTCTCCGCCTGCGCCAGCCCGCGCGCCCAATGGGAAAAGCCAGGTGCCAACAGCACACAAGCCCACAATACCTATGCGGGCTGCCAGTACGAGCTTGGCCTGACCGACAAGTCCGCCAACGAGAAGCAGACACTGCTGAAATACTGCATGGAGCGCGACGGCTACCGCCTGCAGAGTTACTGATTCATGGCGCGCACTGAGCCATATCGAGCGGCGAGTCAGTCGGACATCCAGCTGTCACTCGCCTTGCGGGCCCGCTCGCGACCAGCACGTTCACGGTCGCGGCGGGCCTTTTGCTTGAGGTAGTAACTGCGCAGGGCAAGGCCGAGACCGAAGGCCAGCATCAGGGCGAACACCAGCCCCTGCCAAGGGCGGGCGGCATCGCCAAGCCAGGTCTCCAGCGCGACGATGGCGATCAGACCAGTGGCCTGACTGGCAACGGCGATCGCACGGCTACGGTCATAATGATGTGACAGCATGGGGATATCCTTGCAGCGTCCTCGGCGGCAGAGCAATGCTCAGCGCGCGAGGCGTGGATGTCGAAGTCCGTCGATTATCGCATACTCGAGCCTCGCGACTGCAGCGCCTGCCGAGCGCTTGCCAAGCGCTTGCCACATACAGGCCGACAGGCATTGCTGCCCTGAACGCTCCCCCCGGACACCGCCAGAGGATAACCGCATGGATGCCATCGCCCTGGGCCCTGCCCTGATTTCCGTCGAACGCCTCTATGCCTTCGTGGCAGTCCTGGTGATGCTGATCGAGTTCTCACTGCTGATTCGTCTGCTGGCACGCATGCACGCCAGGGGCACGACCGCGCCCGCTCACGATTCTCCCCCGCTGAGCCCCGCGCGCTGGTTCAATCACATGCTGGTCAGCTGGGTGATCGGCGCGCGCCTCACTCATGTCGCGCTGCACTGGGCAAGTTATCAGCAGGCACCGCTGGATATCCTCAAGCTGTGGCAACCGGGCTACCACCTGCTCGGCGGCATGCTGGCCGCGACCCTGGCCAGCCTGTGGCTGCTGCGCCGGCATGGCGCGATTCGCCAGGTCATCGCGCTGGGCAGTCTGACCCTGGGGCTGACCGCCTTCCTCGGCCTCAAGCAACTCGACCCGCTGGGCAACGAGTCCGCCATCGAGGCGATGCCTGCCATCACCCTCAATCATCTGGACCGCCGCCCCGTGGCACTGAATGACATCCGGGACGAGCGCGTGATCGTCAATCTATGGGCCACCTGGTGCCCGCCCTGCCGGCGCGAGATGCCACTGCTGGCAGAGGCTGATCAGAGACCCGGCGTCACCGTGGTACTCGCCAATCAGGGCGAGCAGGCACTGGCGGTGACCCGCTTTCTGAAAAGCGAACAGCTGACGCTCGAGTACGCGCTGCTCGACCCCGCCATGCAACTGATGGCGCTGGCCGAGGCGCAGGGACTGCCCGCGACCCTCGTCTTCGATGGCGACGGACAGCTGATCGAGCGTCATATCGGCGAGCTGAGCCGCGCCCAGCTGGACGCCCTGCTACCGGCGTCACGGCCATAGTGCGACACCCTGGTGGCCTCGCTCGGTGCGACAAAGACGCTCGCCGCAAGAAAAGGCGCTTAAGCCACGGCGTCTGATCCGGTAAGATACCGCGCCCCTGTATTCCCGATTCCCGTCTTTGTCCTACCCCGAGGCTTCATGAGCGACTTCATTCCCGGTCAGCGCTGGATCAGTGACGGCGAGGCTGATCTCGGCCTTGGCACCATCCTCAATGTCGACTTCCGCACCGTCACCGTGCTCTTTGCCGCCAGCGAAGAAACCCGCACCTACAGTCTGCGCGAAGCGCCCCTTACCCGGGTGGCCTTCGGCAATGGCGACCGCATCCAGTCCGACGATGGCGAATGGCTGATCGTCGATGACTTCAAGGAAGTGCGCGGCCAGATCGTCTACATCTGTGAGCGCAGCGGCGAGCATGCCGGCGAGCTCATCGAGCTTCCCGAAGCCCGCCTGAACGACAAGATGCAGTTCAATCAGGCGCGTGACCGCCTGCTGACCGGCCAGGTCGACCGCAATGACTGGTTCGACCTGCGCTACCGCACCCTGCGCCACTTCCATCGTGTCGAGCAGAGCCCGGCGCTGGGCCTGTCCGGCCCCAAGGTCGATCTGGTGCCGCACCAGCTGTACATCGCCGATGAAGTCTCGCGCCGTCACGCGCCACGGGTACTGCTGGCCGATGAAGTCGGCCTCGGCAAGACCATCGAAGCCGGTCTGATCCTGCATCGCCTGCTGCTCAGCGGCCGCGCCAGCCGAGCGCTGATCCTGGTACCGGCGAGCCTGACCCACCAGTGGCTGGTCGAGATGCTGCGCCGCTTCGCGCTGGATGTCTCGCTGCTCGACGAGGAACAGTGCAAGGCCTACGGCACACGCAATCCCTTCGAAGGCAACCAGATCATTCTGGCCAGCCAGGACTGGCTGTTCGCCAACCCGTCGCGTCAGGTCCAGGCAGCCGCCTGCGATTGGGACATGCTGATCGTCGATGAGGCCCACCACCTCGACTGGAGCGAAGACAAGGTCGGTCCGGGCTACGCCTGTGTCGAATCCCTCGCTCGCCAGACCGCCGGTGTGCTGCTGCTGACCGCCACGCCGGAGCAGATGGGGCTCGAGAGCCATTTCGCGCGCCTGCGTCTGCTCGACCCGGAGCGCTATCACGACATCGAGCGCTTCAAGGCCGAGGAGCAGGGCTATGTGGCCGTCGCCAGCGCCATCGACGCCCTGGAAGCGCTGCCCGCCGACCAGTCCGGCCTCGACAGCCTCGCCAGCGTGCTGGATGACAGCGACAGCCGCGCCCTGCTCGACACCCTGATGGACAGCGATGCCGACGATGCCCAGCGCGACAGCGCGCGTCGCCAGCTGCGCGACCAGCTGCTCGACCGCCACGGCACCGGCCGCGTGATGTTCCGCAACTCACGCACCCATGTCGCCGGCTTCCCCGAGCGTCGTCTGCACGTCCACGAGCTGGAGCTGCCCTCCTCCTACCGTCGCGTGGTGCGCAAGCTGGAGCGTGACGAGGACTACCTCGATGACCTGCTGATCGAGACCGGCATGAACCACCCCGAGGTGGTGCTGTTCCTCGACGAGATGTATCGCGCCCTGCCCGATGACCGCATGAACGCGGAGCCCTGGTGGCAGATCGACCCGCGCGTCATGTGGCTGCTGGAAACCCTGACCGACCTCGGCAACGAGAAGGCGCTGGTGATCTGCCATACCGCCGATACCGCGCGTGAGCTGTCCGAAGGCCTGCGCGTGCTGGGCGGCGTGCATGCACCGGTCTTCCATGAGGGCATGAGCCTGGTCGAGCGCGACCGTGCCGCCGCGGCATTCGCCTCCGAAGAGGAAGGCGTGCAGCTGCTGGTGTGCTCGGAAATCGGCTCGGAAGGTCGCAACTTCCAGTTCTGCCACCACCTGGTGATGTTCGACCTGCCGGTACACCCGGACCAGCTCGAACAGCGCATCGGGCGTCTGGACCGCATCGGTCAGCAGTTCCCGATCGAGATTCACGTGCCGGTCTTCGAAGGCTCGCCGGGCGCCCAGCTGCTGCGCTGGTACCGTGACGGCATGGATGCCTTCAGCGCGCCGCACGGCATCGGCAGCGAGCTCTACGCCCAGTTCGGCGACGAGCTGGAAGAAGCCCTGCTCGACAGCGAAGAGATCGACAGCATCATCGAGCAGACCCGCGAGCGCTTCGACGCCCTGCAGGAAGAGCGTCAGTCCGGCCGCAACCGCCTGCTGGAACTCAATGCCTGCCGTCACGAGCGCGCCGAGGAAGTCATCGCCGCCATCGAGACGCTGGACAACGACAAGGCGCTGCCCGGCTATCTGGAGCGCGCCTTCGACATCTTCGGCATCGAGAGCCGGGACCTCGGCGACGGCATCACCTATCTGGCACCAGGCCCGCACATGCTCGACGGTCTGCCGGGGCTGGTGAAGGGCGAGGAAGGCTTCAGCGTCACCAGTGACCGCGCCACCGCGCTGTCACGCGAAGACGTGCAGCATCTGTCGTGGGAGCACCCGCTGGTACGCGAGATGCTGGTCCGCATCCTGGACGGCTCGATGGGCAACACCGCGCTGGCGCTGCTCAAGCACCCGGCGATTCCCGGTGGCCGCTTGATGACGGAAGTGGTGTTCCGCACCCAGTCCACCGCGCCGCGCGGCCTGCGCCTGGGCCGCTTCCTGCCGCCGACCGCCATCCGCGTGCTGCTGGATGAAACCGGCAGCAACCTGTCCGACAAGGTGTCCTTCGGCGGACTGGCAAAGAACCTCAAGCCGGTCAAGAAGGCGGTCGCGCGTGACCTGATCAAGCAGAGCCACGCCACGCTGCGCAAGCTGATGAGCGATGCCGAGCAGGAAGCCGAGCGCGAACTGCCGACCATCGTCGAGCAGGCCCAGCAGCAGATGCGCGAGCAGCTCAGTGCCGAACTGGCGCGCCTGGAAGCCCTGGCCAGCCACAACCCGGCCGTGCGCGAGGAAGAGCTCGAAGCGCTGCGTCAGGAGCGTGCCGCGCTGGATGGCGCCATCGAGACCACCCGCCTGCGTCTGGACAGCGTGCGCGTCATCGTCACCGTGGATGCCCACGAGCGTTGAGCTGACCGCAGGCGTCAGTGATGCACCTGAAACGCCCCACCTGCCATCGGCAGGTGGGGCGTTTTGCCGTGGGCGCCAGCGACAATGGCCCGCTGGACTTGCCAGATCGACCAGCGGCCGCGACGATGCCATCGCTTGCGCGTCGCGATTCGCGGTCCGTCACTTACGCTTCATCACTTCCGCTTCACCCCTATCGTTTCATCCTATCGTTTCATTACTACAGAGCACCCTCATGGCGAGATCATATCCAGAGAGCGACGAGACAGCGTCAGGGCAGAGCTGGCAGGGAGAGCGCCTGGCCGAGGAAGGCGAGCGTGTCGCGAAGGTGGGGCTGTCGCTGCTGGCTACGGGCGATGACTGGTGGGCCATCGACAAGCCGGCCGAGCTGCCCTCGGTACCGGGGCGTGATCCCTCGCGCTTCGACAGTGTCCATTCGCGCCTGTGCCAGCTGAGCGACGATACCCGCGCCGTGCACCGCCTGGATGTGGCGACCTCCGGTGTGCTGCTGGTGGCGCGCAACGTCGAGGGCCAACGGCGGCTGTCGCGGCTCTTCCAGTCGCGCACCATCGAGAAACGCTATCTGGCCGTGGTGGCAGGTCATCTCACGCCCGCCGAGGGCAGCATCGCCCTGCCGCTGCGCTGTGACTGGCCACGCCGCCCGCGTCAGATCGTCGACTTCACGCATGGCAAGTCGGCACTGACGCATTATCGGGTCGAGCGGCGTCTGACGCTCGAGGGCCAGCGCCCGGATGGTACGCCTCAGACCCTCGCCGCCAGCCGTGTAGCGCTGACGCCGCATACCGGGCGCTCACACCAGCTACGCCTGCATATGCTGGCGCTCGGCCATCCGATCATCGGCGATGGCTTCTATGCGCGCGGAGCGGCACTCAATGCCAGCCCCCGCCTGTTGCTGCATGCGGCGCGCCTGATAATTCCGCCAGCCAGCGACAGCGAGACGCCGCCACTGGTGCTGGAAGCGCCGCTGCCCTTCTAGCGTCGCCTTGCTGCCAAGGCTCACTTGCGTGACAGGATATCGGCGAAGGCCACGTCGAGGGTCGGGTAGTCGAAGGTGAAACCGGCAGCCAGTAGACGCGCCGGCACCATGCGGGCGCCCTCCAGCAGCAGGGTGCTCATCTCCCCCAGCCCCAGTTCAACCGCCTTGGCCGGCAGCGGCAGGATCGCCGGACGCCCCAGACCGCGAGCCAGAGCGTGGGTGAAGCCCATGTTGGTGACCGGATGCGGCGCGCTGGCATTGAAGGCACCGCTGAGACTGTCATCCGCCAGCAAACGCTCGATGATGCGAATCATGTCGTGGCGGTGGATCCACGGCATGTAATGGCGCCCATCACCCAGCCGCCCCCCGAGCCCGAGCTTGAAGGGCGTCAGCAGCTTGGCCAGCGTGCCGCCATCGGCCTCCATCACCAGGCCAGTGCGGATGATGGCCAGTCGCACGCCGTATTCGGTGACGGGCATGGCGGCCGCTTCCCAGTCGCGACACAGGCGATGATTGAAATCGTCGTGGGGCGTCGCCTGCTCGTCGATCTCGACATCGTCCGGCTCGCCCGCCTTGGGCTGTGCGCCGTAATAGCCCATCGCCGAACCGGACACCATCACCTGCGGCGGATGGCCTTCGGCGGCCAGCTGCTGACACAGCATCACCAGATGCTCGGTGGTCTCCAGCCGCGAACGGCGCAGCTCACGCTTGTGATCCTCGCTCCAGCGCCGTCCGGCTATCGACTCCCCCGCCAGATTGACGATGCCCTCAGGCTGCCAACCCTTGAAGGCCAGTGACGAATCCGCCGCGACCACCGTCAGCCCCAGGTCGGCAAACTGGCGCTCAGCACGCTCCGGGCGGCGCGATACGACCGCCAGCGAGTGGCCCGCCGCAGCCAGTGACTGACACAGCGCCTGGCCGACGAACCCCGTTGCACCTGTTATCAATATTCGCATGTTGCCCTCCTCGGCGATGAAGCATCGAGTGTGCCGACTTCCGCCATAAATCTATACTTATATTGTACAATTATGCGCAAGAAGTTAACTTTAGCGTATCTGCTGTCGGGTCACATGACGACCCGCCCCCCCTGAACACCGCCCGCGCAGGAGTCGCCTCCAGATGCCAGTATCGTCCATCGCCATCATCGGTGCCGGTATCGCCGGATTGTCAGCCGCCCCCCGACTGGCCGCACAGGGCCATGCGGTGACGATATTCGAGAAGGCACGCGGCCCCGGCGGACGCCTGGCCAGTCGCCGAACGAGCGAAGGCCCCATCGACATCGGCGCACAATACTTCACGGCGCGTGATCCACGCTTCCAGTCCGCGCTCGAGCAGTGGCGGGCCGCAGGCGTCGTCGCAACTTGGGGTGAGAAACTGTTGAGCCTCGGCAAGTCGCCATCTGACGAGAGCCAATGGCAGCGGCTGCGCGATGATTCCACACGCTACGTGGCCAGTCCGCGCATGAGCGCCCTGAGCCGCCACCTCAGTGAACAGCTGCCGGCCCACGCCAGCCTGCACAGCGAAACGCGCATCACGCGCCTGATCGCGGACGATGACACAGCGCCAGGCAAGCGCTGGCGGCTCGAGGACAGCGACAGTGCTCAGCACGGCCCCTTCGATCACGTGGTGATCAGCGCACCGGCGCCGCAGGCACGCGCCCTGCTGAGCACGGCCGGCACCGACGCCCAGGGGGCGGCGCTCGCCGAGGACTCGCTGGCCCCGGCCCTGAGTGAGGCGCTGGCGCAGGTGGAGATGGCGCCGACCTGGACACTGATGGCCACTCTGGAGACGCCGCTACCCGCGCTGGGGGGCGACGCTGACTGGCAAGGGTTGCTGGTCAGTCGCGGTGATGATGGTCCGCTGCGCTGCGTGATGCGCCAGCATTCGCGTCCCGGCCGCCAGGCACCGACGCATGCCCGGGAGACCCTGAGCCTGCTGGCGACCGCCGGCTGGAGCCGAGCGAATCTCGAGAAGTCGCCACAGGAAGTCGCGACCTTGCTGTGGCAGGCCTTCGAGGCACTGCCGGAGCTCCGCGAGCTGGCGCCGGGCTGGAGTCAGGGCAAGGTCACCCTTGCGGCGCATCGCTGGCGCTACGCTCACCCGACCCAGACGCTGCCGCAGACCTCAGCGGCAGCCGGCCACAATGCCCATGTCCACAATGTCTATGACCAGAAGGGCTATGGCCAAGGGTCATCCGGGCTATGGCTGGCCGGAGACGCCCTGCGTGGCCCGCGCGTCGAGGACGCCTGGCTGTCAGGGCACGAGGTAGCCGAACAGCTGCTCAACACCCTCGCCGACAGCTGATACGCTGCCACGACCCCTCATCGCCCACAGGATAGCTGCATGACTACGTCCACAGATCACGACAACGCCTTGATTCTATTGGCCCATGGGTCACGTGACCCGCGCTGGCGCGAGCCCTTCGAGGCACTGGAAGCCACACTGGCTTCCCGCCTCAAGCGCCCGACGCGTCTGGCCTATATGGAACTGTGCGATCCGCTGCTGACCGACACCATCGATGCCCTGGCGGCAGACGGTGCCGCGCGTATCGACATCCTGCCGCTGTTCTTCGCGGCCGGCCGTCATCTGCGCGAGGACGTGCCCGCCATGCTGGAAGACTCGCAGCGCCAGCACCCCGACTGCCCCATCAGTCTGCTTGACCCGGTGGGTGCACATCCGGCCTTTGTCGAGGCCTTGATCCAGATTGTGGAGCAACAGGACAACGCCTAGACGGCCGATTTCATGACGGGACCTTCGGCGTCAAAGGCGCTGTGATGCACCTTCAAAACATGCGCACCGGGGATGCGACGCAGCTTGCCTCTTGTCAGGCTCGGGCGGCTGCGCCATCCTGATGCCCACATGTACAGCTAGTGCACAAGATGCATTGCCGGTATCCCACAGCGCCCCAAGTGACGACACTTCAACTTTACCCTGTATGTCGTCCTCACCTGTGCTTCACCCGGGATGCCTCGTCACCGCCAGAGGTAACACCATTCATGACTGACAAGGCCACGGAAACTGCCAGTTCGCCGCTGTTTCCGATCCGCGAAGTCTCTCGCCTGACCGGCGTCAATTCGGTCACGCTGAGAGCCTGGGAACGCCGCTACGGACTGATCGAGCCCCGCCGGACGCCCAAGGGGCATCGCCTGTATGCCCGCGAGGACATCGAGCGGATCGAACACATCCTGCAGTGGCTCAACCGCGGAGTACCTGTCAGCCAGGTACGCGAGCTGCTCGACCAGCCGCAGCCGGAAAGCACGCCGATGCCGGACGAAGGCAGCTGGAGTGGCCAGCAGCAGCTGGCACTGGCCGCCATCGACGCCCAGGACGAGGCGCGCCTGGCCGAGCTGTACAACCAGAGTCTGGCGCTGTACCCGGTCAGCAGCGTGGTCGAGCGCCTGTGGCGTCCGCTGCTCGAGCAGCTCGAGGAGCGCGGTACCGCCACCTTCGGCACCCGCCTGGCCCAGTGCTTCTTCGAGAGCTTCCTGCGCTCGCGCATCGGTGCCCGGCTGGTGTTTGCCAATCAGGAGCGTCACGCCCCGCACATCACGCTGACGCGCCTGCCGGAAGAGCCGGGCCTGAGCTGGCTGCTGCTGTTCGCGCTGGTCGCCAGCGACGCCGGCTATCACGTCAGCCTGCTGGATGGCCCACTGCCGCTGGCGGAGCTGCCGCTGGCCGCAGAGCGCCTGCAGGCACAGGCCGTGGTACTTGTCGGCACCCAGGCCGAGCGCTCGGATGTCATGCGCCGTCAGCTGCCGCGAGTCGCAGAACAATTGAGCGTGCCGCTGGCCATCGCTGGCCCGGCCGCCCAGATTCGCCAGCAGGAGCTGGTAGACGGGCCCATTGAAGGCCTGGGGGCCGACCCGATTCAGGCGGTCGCTCGCCTGAGGTCCTTGATGGCACGTTGATCGCAGGCTCCTGCTCGGCATTGGTTTCACCGATCGCCAAGGAGCCCCGATGTCATCTGACTCACCATCCGCCTCTTCCCCCGCCTCCGCGCCAGCGGGGGCTCCCCTGCAGCTGGTCTGGCTGCGCAGTGACCTGCGCGTACACGACAACACCGCTCTCTCGCAGGCCGCCGCACGCGGCCCGGTCGTGGCCGTCGTCGCCCCCTGCCTGGCGCAGTGGGTCGAGCACGGCCACGGCGCCAACAAGCTCGACTTCCTGCGCCGCGGCCTGCATGTCCTGCAACAGGCACTCGCCGGCTATCACATCCCGCTCAAGGTGCTCGACTGCGACACCTTCGCTGAGGTGCCCGAGGCGCTGGCCGCGCTGTGCGATCAGCTGGGTGCCCAGGCCCTGCACTTCAATGACGAATATGCCGTCAATGAGCGTGAGCGCGACCGGCGCGTGCGCGAGCGCCTTGCCGAAAGCGACGTCCGCCTGCATCGCTATACCGACATGCTGGCCTTCACGCCCGGCGAGCTGCTGACCGGCAAGGGCGATTACTACGGCGTCTTCACGCCCTTCTCCAAGCGTTGGCACAAGGAAGTCGATTCCCGTCGTCTGGCGCTGAATGGGGCACCTGAAGTGCAAGCCACGCCCCGCGACGCCCAGGGGCGCGAGCTCCACGGCGATGCCATCCCGCCACTGCCCGAGACGCTCAAGGGCGAGCCGGCGACAGCGCTGGACGCCGAGCTGTGGCCGGCCGGCGAAGAGGCCGCGCAGGAGCGCCTGGAACGCTTCCTGACCTTCCGCGCGCGCCGCTACCACGAGCAGCGCGATATCCCCGCCACCCGTGGCACCAGCGAGCTCTCGCCCTATCTGGCGCTGGGCATGATCTCGGCCCGCCAATGCTACGCCGCCGTACTGGCAGAGAACGGCAGCCTCGCCGATGGCGATGTCGGCCTGACCAGCTGGGTCAACGAGCTGATCTGGCGTGAGTTCTACCAGCACATCCTGGTCGGCTTCCCGCGCGTCAATCGCCACCGTCCCTTCCAGCGTCATACCGAGGCCCTACAGTGGCGCGATGACGACGCAGGCTTTGCCGCCTGGTGCGAGGGCCGTACCGGCTACCCCATCGTCGATGCCGCCATGCGTCAGCTGGTGCAGACCGGCTGGATGCACAATCGGCTGCGCATGGTGACGGCGATGTTCCTCACCAAGCATCTGCTGATCGACTGGCGACGTGGCGAGGCCTTCTTCATGACCCATCTCGTCGATGGTGAGCTGGGCGCCAACAATGGTGGCTGGCAATGGGCGGCTTCCACCGGCACCGATGCCGCGCCCTATTTCCGCATCTTCAATCCGACCACCCAGGGCCAGCGCTTCGACAAGGACGGCGAGTTCATCGCGAGCATGGTGCCGGAGCTGGCCGAGCTACCGGCCAAGCGGCGCCACCAGCCCAGTGCGGATGACTGCCAACAGACGGGCTATCCACGACCGATCGTCGACCACAAGGCCGCCCGCCAGCGGGCGCTGGATACCTTCAAGGCGCTGTCAAAAAGCGAATGACCCCTCAAGCGGCCTGCTGATCTTCAGCAGGCCGCTTTTGCATCCCTCCCCTTCAGGAGCATTGCCATGCAATCGCTACCCGACGAGATGAGCCCGGCCCTGACTCGGGTATGTCGTCTTTACGAAAAGCTGGACAAAACCTCTACAGAACTGCTCAAATCAGTCTACAGTGACGATATCGTCTTCCGCGACCCCCTGCATGAAGTCCGCGGTCTGACGGCACTCAACGCCTATTTCTCAGGGTTGTACATGAATGTCGCCGCCATCGACTTCGTCTTTCACCACCCGTTGGGGCCGGTGCCTGCGCAAGACGCCGGCCCTGCGGATGAAGGCAATGCGGATGAAGGCAATGAACAGGGACTTGCCTGGCTCAGCTGGACGATGACCTATCGCCATCCCCGTCTGAACGGGGGCAAGGACATCAGCGTGCAGGGCGCCTCACGCCTCGAGTTCCGAGACGGGAAGGTCATCCAGCACCGTGATTTCTTCGATGCCGGTGAGCTGCTCTACGAGCAGGTGCCCGTACTGCGCAACGTGATCGGCCTGCTGAAGCGCCGTATGGACTGAGCAGCAAGAGGGTTGAGCTCTGGCGACATCCATACGGACACGCCCGGCGTTCTCTGAGTCAGTGCCACCCAGATTTGCCAGGCCAGGCAGGCAAGGCGCAGACACGCAGACACAGTCAGGCACGCAGAGACAGTCAGGCACGCAGACACACACATGCCAAGGAGGGGAAATGGCCAGTCATGGTTCGAGCACCACATCGACGACCGCATCGACGTCCACAAAGGCTCGCAAACGCATCTGGCTGACCGGTGCCAGCTCCGGCATCGGCGAAGGGCTGGCGCGCCGGCTGCTGGCGGATGGCCACCGGGTCGCCCTGAGCGCGCGCTCCGCCGACAAGCTGGAGGCCATCGCAGCCGATGCCGAGCAAGGCCCCGGGGAAGCGCTGGTCGTGACGCTCGACCTAACCGACCGTGAGGCCATCCGCGCGGCGGCCAGTCAGATAGAGGCCAGCTTTGGTGGACTCGACCTTGCACTGCTCAACGCTGGCACCTGCGAATATCTGGATGCACGGGAATTCGAGGCAGACCTGGTCCACCGCGTGTTCGCGACAAATTTCCAGGCCGCCGTGGATGTGATCGAAAGCGCCTTGCCGCTGCTGCGCATGGCAGCGGCAGACGGCGGTGAGCGGCCGCAGCTGGCAGCGGTCTCCAGTGCCTCGGCCTACCTGCCGCTGCCACGCGCGGAGGCGTATGGCGCCTCCAAGGCCGCGGTGAGCTACTTCCTGGAGTCGCTGCGACTGGACCTCGACAACCAGGGCATCGATGTCAGCGTGATTCACCCCGGCTTCGTCAAGACACCGCTGACCGAGCGCAATGACTTCCCGATGCCGATGCAGGTCACTGTCGATCAGGCGGTCGAGGCGATCGTGGCGGGGCTCGCGCGTCATCGGCTCGACATCCATTTCCCGCGACGCTTCACGCTGCTGGTCAAGTTGCTGGGCATCCTGCCCGCCCCCTTGCGACGCAGCATCGGTCTACGCATGACCCGCGACTGAGTGCGCGGCAGACAAGACCGGCGAGACCTGCCCGCGCCGAATACCCGGCAACGCTTCTGCTCATGACGACATGGTGCGTTCTTCTTCTGGAGTGGCATGAACACGACAACGACCTACGCGACAGCGTCTCTACCCCGCCAGCGGATTGCCGTCATCGGCAGCGGCATCAGCGGCATGTCAGCGGCCTACTACCTGAGTCGCAAGCATGAAGTGCATGTCTTCGAGTCAGCCGAGCGCCTGGGCGGCCACACCGCCACCATGGATGTGCAGTGCGCCGATGGCAGCGACTGGGCCATCGACACCGGCTTCATCGTCTTCAATGACCGCACCTACCCGCATTTCCAGCGCCTGCTGGAACGCCTCGACGTGGCCTATCAGCCCACCGAGATGAGCTTCTCGGTGCACACCACCGCCGAGGACTTCGAGTACAACGGCCATACCCTGCTGTCGCTGTTCGCCCAGAAGCGCAATCTGCTGCGCCCGCGTTTCTATCGCCTGCTGCGCGACATCCTGCGCTTCAACAAGCAGGCTGCCGCCGATCTGGACAACGGCAAGCTCACCGAGGGCGCGACCCTGGGCAGCTACCTGGATGCCAATGGCTACTCGCAGGTATTCCGTGAGCATTACCTGCTGCCGATGGGCGCGGCGATCTGGTCCGCCAGCATCGCGGATATCGCGCAGTTCCCGCTGCTGTTCTTCGTGCGCTTCTTCCGCCATCACGGCCTGCTGTCAGTCAATGACCGCCCACAGTGGTTCACGCTGATCGGTGGCTCGCGCGCCTATATCGCGCCGCTGACCGAAGGCTACGCCGAGCGCATTCGCCTCAACAGCAAGATCACCCGGGTCCTGCGTGACGCCGACGGCGTGACGCTTGAGCATGCCGATGGCCACCGTGAGCGCTTCGATCAGGTGGTGATGGCATGTCATGCGCCGCAGGCACTGGCCCTGCTCGGCGATGCCAGCGAGCAGGAGCGCGCGGTGCTGGGGGCGATCACGACCCAGCGCAATGAGGTGGTGATGCATACCGACACCTCGCTGCTGCCCAGGCGCAAGGCGGCCTGGGCGAGCTGGAACTACCGCCTCGATGGACGCGACGACGCCCAGCGGGCCAGCGTCACCTACGACATGAACATCCTGCAACGCCTTGATGAGCGCGAGCACCCGCCCCGCGAGACCTTCTGCATCACGCTCAATGACAGCGACGCGATTGATCCCGCTCGGGTGCTGGGCCGTTATGCCTATGACCACCCGCGCTTCACGCTGGCCGCCGAAGCCGCCAAGGCACGCTTCACGCAGATTTCCGGCGCGCAGGCCAAGGCGGAGGGCGCGGTGGGCCGAACCCATTTCTGTGGCGCCTGGTGGCGCAATGGCTTTCACGAGGATGGCGTATGGAGTGCGCTGCGGGTCGCCGAGGCACTGGGTGCGCGCGAGGCAGACGATTGAAGGCGCCCGCCAGCCGCATCGGCTATGGCACGCTGCGCCACCGTCGCCACGCGCCGCGCCAGCATGCCTTTCGCTATCGCGTCGCCATGGCGTGGCTGGCACTGGATGAGTTGCCGGCACTGATGGCCGGCAAGCGCCTGGTGAGCGCCAGTCATGCCGCACCATTGGCCTTTCGCGACAGTGACCATCTGCCGGCCGCGGTCCACGACATTGCCGATGGCCCACTCGAGGAACGGGTGCGAGCCGCCTGCCAGCGCGAGCTTGCCCGCAATGGCGATCACGCGCCGCTGCCGCAGGGGCGCATCTTCCTGCTGACCCAACTGCGCCACTTCGGGATCGGCTTCAATCCGATCCGCCTCTATTACCTCTATCACGCCTCAGGCCAGCTGGGGGCCGTGCTCGGTGAGGTGACCAATATCCCCTGGGGAGAGCGCGTACTGTATGCCGCCCGCACGGACCCGCAGCGTCGCATGCAGGCGGCGCAGTTCGACAAGCGTATGCATGTCTCGCCCTTCATGCCGATGGGCATGCGTTATCACTGGCGCTTCAACGACCCCAGCACGGATGAGCTGTTGCTGCACATGGAAAACCATCCCCTCACCGGGGATACGGCGCGGAAAGCGCAGTACTCGCTGTTCGATGCCAGCCTGAGCCTGCATCTGGAACCGGCTACCCCGCGCGCCTTTCATCGCCTGCTGCTGCGTTTCCCCTGGATGACGCTCAAGACGGTCGCAGGCATTCATTTCGAGGCGCTGCGTCTGGCGCTCAAGCGCGTGCCGATCTTCGACCATCCGCGCTCGCCGTCTTCATCATGAGGAACTCATCATGAGCCAATTCGAACCCGCTCCCCCCACACTGGCCACGACACAGGCACCGGCGGACCGCCTGACGCGGCTGCTGCGGCCACGCCTGCTGCGCATGCTCGACAAGCTCGAGGGTGGCAGCCTGACGGTGCTGGAAGGCCGTGAGCGCCACTTACTGGGCAAGGGCGGCGCGCGCAACGTCACGCTGCGTATCCATGACTCACGCGCGTGGCGGCGCATGGCGCTGGGTGGCACCGTCGCAGCGGCGGAGGCCTACATGGATGGCCAGTGGGAGACGGATGATCTGGTCGGACTCGTGCGCCTGTTCGCCTACAACCTCGAACAGGTCAATGACTCGGTGGACAGCGGGACGTCGCGCCTGTCCAAGTGGGCGCTGAGCGTCGCCTACGCGCTGGCGCGCAATACGCTGGCGGGTTCGAAGCGCAACATCTCGGCACATTACGATCTCGGCAATGATCTCTTCGAGCTGTTTCTCGATCGCGAGCACCGCATGTATTCCGCGGCAGTGTTCCCCTATCCCGCGGCCAGCCTGGAAGCGGCCTCGACCCACAAGCTGGAGAAGCTGTTCAACCTGCTGGAACTGGGGCCACAGCATCACCTGCTGGAAATCGGCACCGGCTGGGGCGGTCTGGCGATCCATGCCGCAAGAACACGTGGCTGCCGCGTGACCACCACGACCATTTCCGATGAGCAGCACGCCTATACCAGGGCGCGCATCGCCGCGGAAGGGCTGGAAGATCGCATCACGCTGCTCAAGGAAGACTACCGGGCACTGGAAGGCCGCTTCGATCGTATCGTCTCGGTGGAGATGATCGAGGCGGTCGGCCATCAGTATCTGCCGACCTATCTGAAGACCCTCGAGCGCCTGCTCGAACCGGAAGGCCTGATCGCACTGCAGGCCATCACGATTCGCGATCAGCGCTTCGTGGCCGCCAGCCGCGAGATGGACTTCATCAAGCGCTATATCTTCCCCGGCGGCTTCCTGCCGTCCCATGCGGCGATACTCACCGCCATGCAGCAGGACACCCAGCTGAACCTGTTGCAGCTCGAGGATATCGGCCTGCACTACGCCGCCACGCTCAAGGCCTGGGGGCAGCGCTTCGAGGCGCGTCTCGGGGAGGTCTATGCGCAGGGCTACGACGAGCGCTTCGTGCGCATGTGGCGTTACTACCTGGCGTACTGCGAGGGGGGCTTCCGCGAGCGCACCATCGGCACCTGTCAGTTGCTGCTGGGGGGGCCGGGGGCGCGTCCGGTACAGGCGGGACTCCAGGATTGGGACGCCTGAACATGCTGTCCGAGCGCCCTGGAGCACTGCTCAATGCCGGGCTTTTCCAACTCGGCTGGTTCTGCTGCGTGCTGGGCGGCTCGACGGTCGCCCTGCTGGCCACGCCGCTGATATTGGCCGTGCATCTGTGGCTGATCGTGCCGAGGAGTGAGCGACTGCGCGAGCTGCGCTGGCTGGCCGCTTTCGTGGCGTTGGGGATGGTAGTGGATGGCAGTCTGTCACTGGCCGGCGGCTACACCATCACCTCGGACACGCCTGACTGGGCGCACTGGCTGCCCCTGCCTGTCTGGATGTGGTGTCTGTGGCCGCTGTTCGCCACCACGATCCATCATGCGCTGCGCTGGTTGTGGCAGCGGCCCCGGCTTGCGGCGGCTGGCGGTGCCATCAGTGCGCCGCTGTCCTATTACGGCGGGGCGCAGCTCGCCAGTGTGACCCTCGCCGACTGGCTGCTACCGGCGCAGGCGCTGATCTGGGGCGGCCTGTGTCTGGGTATCGCACGCCTGCATGGCCATGCCGAGCGCGCCTGAGCGCCTCAGGCGGCCTTGATGGCCAGATTGCCGGCCTCGTAGCCATTGAGCCGCTCGATGACCTCCCCCGCGGGTGCCGGCCGCGAGAAGTAGAATCCCTGGATCCAGCCGCAGCCATTCGATACCAGATATTCACGCTGCTCAGCGGTCTCGACGCCTTCCGCGATCATCTCCATGCCCAGGCCCTTGGCCATCGCCAGCACCGCCATGGTGATGGCGGCATCCGCACGCTCGCCGGGCAGGCTGCGGATGAAGGCGCGGTCCAGCTTGAGCTTGTCCACCGGCAGGTCCTTCAGATAGGCGAGTGACGAATAGCCGGTGCCGAAGTCATCCACCGCGATCAGATGACCGCGAGCGCGTAGTGCCGCCAGGCGCCGTGAGACGTCGCCGGCACGCTCATCCAGCAATACCGATTCCGTCAGCTCCAGCCCGATGGAGCTGGCAGGCACGTCATACTCCATCAACAGGCCCGCCAGCGAGGCCTCAAAGCCACCCTGGATCAGCTGCAAGGCCGAGACATTGACCCAGATGCACAGGCGGTGACCGGCACGCCGCCAGCTGGCCTGCTGCTGTACTGCCTCGCGCAGTACCCAGTTGCCCAGGCGCAGCATCAGGCCGTGGCGCTCGGCCAGCGGCACGAATTCGGCCGGTGAGATGGCCCCTCGCAGCGGGTGCTTCCAGCGCAACAGCGCCTCGACACTCGCGACCTTGCCGGTGCTGGCGTCGTGCTGACATTGATAGTGCAGCTGCAATTGCCCCTGGCTCTCGATGGCGACCCGCAGGTCATTCGCCAGCCCCAGCTGCAGGTCACCGCCCGCATCCAGTGCGGGCTGGAAGCGCATATCGGTATTGCGGCCATGTCGCTTGGCGGCATACAGAGCGCTTTCCAGGCGCTGCATCAGCACATCGGCGTCAGCGCCATCCTCCGGGGCGCGGCAGCTGCCGATCGACAGCGCAAGGTGCAGCGCCTGATCGCCGATCTCGAAGGGCTTGGTCAGCACCTGACGCAGCTCATCCACCCAGGCGGTATGCTCGCCACCCGCCGTAGAGCGCAGAATCACGAATTCGTCGCCGCCGATGCGCCCCACCACGCCGCCCCGCGCCAGCGCCGTCAGACGCTGGGAGAACTGCTGCAGCAGACGATCGCCCCCTTCCGCGCCCAGGGCATCATTGATGCTCTTGAGCGCATCGATATCGATCAGTGCCAGGTCCATCGCCTCCCCGGCGCGCAGGCCGTTGAGGCGACTGACCAGCAGGTCGCCCAGCCGACGGCGATTGGGCAGGCCCGTCAGGGCATCTTCCAGCCCCAGGCGCTGCAGGTCCTGCTCGCGCGCCTTGTGGCGGGTGATATCGGTAAAGAGAGCGACATGGAAGACGTCGCCGCCCTGCTCGATACGGCGTGCCCGCAGCCACTCGGGGTATTCATCCCCCTGCTTGCGCCGATTCCAGACCTCGCCCTCCCAGTGGCCATTGACCTCGAGCGCCTGGCGATAACGGGCGTGAAATTCCTCGTCATGGCGCCCGGAAGACAGCAGGGAAGGGTTGCGACCAATGATCTCTTCCGGTGCGTAACCGGTGATATGACTGAAGGCGGCGTTCACGGCCAGCACCCGATTGTGGCGATCACTGATCACCAGACCATCACTGCTCAGGTGCACGGCGGCTTCCAGCAGCTGACGATGCAGCAGCTGGCGACGACGCTGGCGCGCGATGTCCAGCCCCGCCAGAACGGCAGGCAGCAACGCGGCAAGACGCAGCTCGAGCCCCGGCAACCAGGGCAGCGCTGTCAAGGCAACGAGCGCCCCGATGATCAGGGGCCGATTGAAGTGGGCTTGCGGCCACATAAGCAGCTCTCGGTGGAAGGGGTCATCGGGGATGATCCTGCATTTGCAGGCAGCGGGCCACTCTCGGCACGACTCCAGCGGATTGCGACCGATGCCGGCAAAGGGGATCCCGCGCGAATCACACACTAGCTCCTATCGACCACTTTCCCCCCAGCTGTAGGACTTATTTGCACCCGCCCTTGCTGCCCTTTAGTCTGGCCCCCACGTGCATTCAGGGGTGCCAGCCATTAGACTAGCCCCATTCAGGCGCTCAGGTGCCTCGTACGGCATTACCATCCCGCTACTCGGAATGACTCAGTGACCAAGCAACACTCCTTTACTCGCGACGAGCTGCTGGCCTGTGGCCAGGGCGAACTCTTCGGCCCGGGCAATGCGCAACTGCCTGCTCCCAACATGCTGATGCTGGATCGCATCACTCACATCAGTGAGGAAGGCGGTAGCCACGGCAAGGGTCAGCTGATTGCTGAGCTGGATATCTCTCCGGACCTGTGGTTCTTCGACTGCCACTTCCCGGGTGATCCGGTGATGCCGGGCTGCCTGGGCCTCGATGCCATGTGGCAGCTGGTGGGCTTCCACCTCGGCTGGCTGGGCAATCCGGGCCGTGGCCGCGCGCTGGGCTGCGGCGAGGTCAAGTTCTCTGGCCAGGTGCTGCCGACCGCCAAGAAAGTGACCTACACCATCAACATCAAGCGAGTCATCACTCGCAAGCTGATCCTCGGCATCGCCGATGGTACAGTGACAGTTGACGGTCGCGACATCTATCAGGCCAACGACCTGCGCGTCGGTCTGTTCACCTCCACTGCGAACTTCTGAACGGGAGGCTCCCATGCGTAGAGTGGTAGTCACCGGGCTGGGCATTGTTTCCTGCCTGGGCAATGATCGCCAGCAGGTCCTGGAATCGCTCCGCGAAGGACGTTCTGGTATCCGCCGCAAAGAGGAATACGCCGAGCTGGGCTTCCGTAGCCACGTGGCCGGCGTTGTCGACATCAATCTCGAAGACCACATCGATCGCAAGCAATTGCGCTTCATGGGGGATGCTGCGGCCTATGCCTACATCTCCATGGCGCAGGCGATTGCCGATTCCGGTCTCACCGAAGCGCAGGTTTCCCACGAGCGTACCGGCCTGATCGCCGGTTCCGGTGGCGCTTCCTCCGCGAACCAGGTCGAGGCCGCAGACGTGATGCGCGCCAAGGGCCTGCGTCGCGTCGGTCCCTACCGCGTCACTCGCACCATGGGCTCGACCGTCTCTGCCTGTCTGGCCACGCCGTTCAAGATCAAGGGTATCAACTACTCGATCTCCTCGGCCTGTGCCACGTCTGCCCACTGCATCGGTAGCGCCGTGGAACAGATCCAGCTGAACAAGCAGGACATCGTGTTTGCCGGTGGTGGTGAAGAAGAGCACTGGACCCTGTCCTGCCTGTTCGACGCCATGGGCGCCCTGTCCACCAGCTACAACGACACGCCGGAAACCGCGTCGCGTCCCTACGACAAGACCCGTGATGGTTTCGTCATCGCGGGTGGCGGCGGCATGCTGGTACTCGAGGAGCTGGAACACGCCAAGGCACGCGGCGCGAAGATCTACGCCGAAGTGACCGGCTATGGCGCGACCTCCGATGGCCACGACATGGTGGCACCGTCCGGCGAAGGTGCAGCACGCTGCATGCGTCAGGCGATGGCGACCGTGAATGGCGATATCGACTACATCAACACCCACGGCACCTCGACGCCGGTGGGCGATGTGGCCGAGCTCAAGGCCATCCAGGAAGTCTTCGGCACCGCCAGCCCGGCAATGAGCTCGACCAAGTCGCTGACGGGTCACTCGCTGGGCGCCACTGGCGTGCAGGAAGCCATCTACTCCATGCTGATGATGGAGAACGACTTCATTGCCGCGTCTGCCAACGTCAGCGAGCTGGATGACCGCGCCGAAGGCCTCGACATCGTCACGACCCGTCGTGATGGCGTCAAGATCGACCGTGTGCTGTCCAACAGCTTCGGCTTCGGTGGCACCAACGCCTGCCTGATTCTGGAACGTTTCCAGGACTGATTCAGCACGCGTTCAGCAGACATGCATTCTGCAGATATGCGCTGGTGTGAGACACGAAAAGGCCGCCCTTCGGGGCGGCCTTTTTGGTGGCTGTCCGGTACTCGCTGGCGGGCACCGGATGCATCAGAAGCGCGACAAGCTGTCAGGCGCCGACGCTATCGGCCGCCGCCTCCTCTTCCAACGGCGGACGCTGGACGCTGGAGATTTCTTGCAGCTTGGTCTCGACCCAGGCCTCGACATCGGCGATCACCGCATCCGGCTTGCGCCCCGCCGTCTCGATGGCCGGGCCATAGGCGACATGGATGGTGCCCGGGCGCTTGATCCAACTGTCATTGGGCCAGATCTCACCGGCATTGTGCGCCACCGGCACCACCGGCACGCCGGCACGGCAGGCAATCGCGGCACCGGACTTGTTGAACTTCTTGCGCGTCCCCGGCGCGATGCGCGTGCCTTCCGGGAAGATCAGCACGGTAAAACCGTCCTTGAGGCGCTGAGTGCCCACTGACAGCACCTGTTTGAGCGCCTTGGACGGCTGGGTGCGATCCAGCGGAATCGGTTCCAGCAGCTTCAGCCCCCAGCCGAAGACCGGAATCTTCAGCAGCTCCTGCTTGAGTACGGTGCATAGCGGACGCTTAGCCACCTGCAGATAGATGGTTTCCCACTCGCTCTGGTGATTGGCCAGCAGCACGCAGGCCCCCTCAGGCAAGGTGTCACGCCCGCTCACCTGCACCTTCACGCCGCAGGTCAGACGGAACCACCACAGCACGATATGGTTGTAGCTATGCAGGACACGGTAGCGCGCCTGTAGCGGAAGGCAGGCCGCCAGCGGCACCAGCACCACGGCGCTGAGCAGCAACGCCATGAAATAACCTACATAAAACAGCACGCTACGCAGCGCATTCACAGGCACAGTCTCCACAGGTCAGATCGAATCAGGGCGAGATGAGCCGGAGGCGCGCTGCGCGATCCAGTCATCCATCAGGCGGGATAGTTCGAGGCGCCACGGCTTCTGATGCACACCGAAGGTGTCCAGCACGCGACGGCAGTTGAGCACGCGCCGCAGCGGCGTACCGGCGTTGAGGGTCAGCGCCTTGAGCGGGCCTGCGGCCACCGTCTCGCCCAGCCCCTCGAGCCGGGTGATCAACTGGGTACGCACGACACTGACGAAGGCGTAGGTGCTGATGGGCTCGGTGCCGGCCAGATGATAGGCCCCCCAGGCATCCGCACCGCAGCGCTGCTGCTGGAGCATGCCGATCAACGCCATCGCCACGGCATCGACACTGGTCGGGCACAGGATGACATCTTCGGCGGCACGCACCTCTTCCCCCGCCAGCAGACGCTCGATCAGTGTCGGCAACCAGGCATCGCGCCCTTCCGGACCGAACAGCGGGCCCAGACGCACGATCAGGTGATTGGGCAGCTCGGCACGGATGCGATCACCGGTCGCGATGACGCGGCGCAGCGCCGTATCGATCGGCGAGGGCACCTCGTCCTCGTCGAGCAAGCCTTCGCCGCCCTGCTCGAACATCTGATCTGCCACGCACCACACCAGCGGTGTGCCGGTCTCGATGCAGGCGGCCAGGACTTGCTCCACCGCCTCGGCATGCGCCATCACCTCGGCAGGTGCGGAATCGGCCGGGCGTGCGAACGGCGGCACGATGACGACATCCGCCTGGCTGGCGCGGATGTCATCGGCACCAATACGGTCAGACTCGACGGCGTTGAGCTCAAGATCGGCGCGCGTACCGGCCGCACGAATCAGACCCAGGCCAAGACAATGCCCGGCATCTAGCAGCAAGAGTTTCACAGGCAGGCTCCAGCAAACAGGCGCATCGCCGCAAGAGGCGACGATGCAAAGGTGTCATTCTATCAACCTTGCAGACTGGCTGCAGGCCCGTTGTTGCGTGGAGTGATGGAGATCAAAGGGGCACCGATCGGGTGAGGACGACCGATGCCGTAGCCTTGCACGAAGTCGACACCGATCAGCTCGAGGGCGGGGATCAGCTCAAGACGCTCGACATATTCTGCCACCGTGATGATGCCCATCTGGGCACAGATGCCACAGATGGCGGAGACGATGGCGGCGTCGAGGCTATCGCGAGTCAGGTTGCGCACGAAGGCGCCGTCGATCTTGAGCTGATTGACCGGCAGCTCCTTGAGGTAGGCAAAGGACGACATGCCGCTGCCGAAGTCATCCAGGGCGAAGCTGCAGCCGAGCCGTCGCATGCTGTAGATGAACTCGCGCGCCTGGGCCAGATTGCTGATGGCCGCCGTCTCGGTGATCTCGAAGCACAGCCGCTGTGGCATGACGGAGCTTTGCGTGACCAGCGCCGCCAGCTGATCGCGCATGCGCAGGTCACCCATGCTCTGACCGGAGAGGTTGATCGCCAGCACGGCATCCGATTCGATGCGGCCATCATCGGACTCCAGCACCTGCAGCGCCTGGGTGACGACCCAGATATCAATCTCGGGCATCAGGCCGAATCGCTCCGCCGTCGCCATGAAGTGCGCCGGGGCCAGGTGCTCGCCCGCGTCGTTGACGTAGCGCAGCAGCACCTCATAGTAGGGCTTGCTGGTGGCATCACTCAGCGAGCGGATCGGCTGGATATACAGCGTGAAGCGATCATTCTCCAGCGCCTCGTGCAGCAGCGGCAGCCATTGCACCTCGCGCTGGGCGCGCTCGAATCCCGCATCTCCGTCATGGTAGGCATGCACCTGATTGCGCCCGCTCTGCTTGGCCATGTAGCAGGCCCCATCCGCCTGACGCAGGACTTCGGAGGCCTGGACACCACTTTCGACCGGCGCGACCCCGATACTGACGCCCAACTGGAATGGCCGCCCCTCATCGTAGTAGCGATAGGCACTGACGGCTGCGCACAGCGCTTCGGCACGCTCGATGGCCTGCTCGCGAGAACAGCGATAGAGCAGCACGGCGAATTCATCGCCCCCCAGGCGTGCCAGTACATCCGTTTCCCGCACATGGGCTCGCATCAGCGCGGAGAGCTCGCGCAATACGGTGTCTCCGGCCGCGTGACCGCAGGTGTCGTTGACCACCTTGAAGAAGTCGAGATCCAGGTACAGCAGCTGGTGAAAGCCGCCATCGGCCAGCGCCGCGGTGAGAGAGTCATCGAAGGCGGTGCGATTGTGCAGGCCGGTCAGGCTGTCGTGATGCGCCTGGAAGTTGAGGCGCCGAATCATGGCCTGGCGATAGCTGATGTCGCGGAAGACCAGTACGGCCCCCTCGACATCCCCACTGCGACGCCGCACGGGCGAGGCCTTGAGCTCCACGGCACATTCACTGCCATCACGTGCCACCAGCAGCGTCTGGCTGGACATGTGCACCACTTCACCACGCTGCAAGACCCCTTCCAGCTGGCTGGCAACCGACTGCAACGTACCTTCATGACGCAGCTGCAAGATGCGCGCCCAGGGACGACCGCGGGCCAACGACGGGTCCCAGCCACAAAGTTCGGCAGCGATGGGATTGATGTGCTGGATATGGCCCTCGCGATCGAGGCTGATCACTCCTTCATCGATGGAATCCAGCATGACCGCCACCTGATCGCGCTCATGACGCAGCTCCCGGGTCCGATACTCCAGCAGGCCATCCAGACGCGAGCGGTAATGACGGCTGCGACGCATGCGCTGCTCGGCACTGATGGCCAGGAGTGCCAGCCCCAGCACGGCCAGGGTCGCGATCGCGATGGCCAGGGCCAGCCACAGATTCTGCCCGGAGTTCATGCCCACCCCGGCGGGAGAGATGATGGGCGTGGTCAGCGGCATCATCTCCATCGCCGCCATGCCGATGTAATGCATGCCGGCGATGGCAAAACCCATCGCACCGGCCGCCAGGGCCTGATAGATACGATTGGGGCGGCGCTGGCGCAAGAAGAAGCCTCCCAGCCACAGGGCCGCCGTCGCGGCCACCACCGCCACCACGATGGACACTGCGAACAGCAGCGGGTCATAGCGGTATGGCATGTGCATCTGCATCGCCGCCATGCCGGTGTAGTGCATCGTGGCGATGCCGCCGCCCATGATGGTCCCGCTGGTCATCAACAGCATCGGCGTCAGGCGTGGCAACGTATTCACCCAGAGTGCCAGCCCCGAGGCCAGCATCGCGATCAGCACCGACAACGCCGTCAGGCCGGGCGCATAGGTGACCGAAGCCGGGCTTTCATACGCCAGCATGCCGATGAAATGCATGGCCCAGACACCCAGCCCCATCGCCACGGCTCCGCCCACCAGCCAGCCGAGGCTGGTGGCGCGCGAAGGGGCCAGCGCGACCTGACGAATCAACTGCAGCGCTGCATGTGAAGCCAGCACTGCAACCACGATTGACAGGGCGACCAGTGGATAGGAATAACTGCCATGCATGAATAACCTCAATCATCAGGGGCATGCCACAGTCGGCAAGATAGGGGCGGAAATCCGACAACGGCGTCATGTCGCCAGCACCCCCTCTGGAGTACCACGACAGGCTTCTCAGGCCATGGATTGCCACCCGACAACACTGGCAGTCCAACGGCGAGATACCAAGAGAATACGGCCATGAAGCGTTTTTTGCACAACGCTCGTTTGCAACGCATGTATGAGCCGCAATGGACTGGCGCTCAACCTCCCTTACGCGCGGCACTAGCCACTGGATGTCGCGCTCGGAATCATTTCTCATGATCGGCGATAATTCATGAAAAACAGTCGCTTACATAAGAAAATATCGCGAACATCTCATGGTTGATTCAAAAAAAAGCCCTCGCTGAACGAGGGCCTTTTCATCGTTATCGCTTGCGCGCTCTATCGGCGCACAGGCGAAAAACTTTATTCAGAACGGGATTTCATCATCGAAATCATCGAAGCTGCCCGCGGGCGGCGCACCGAAATTGTTGTTCTGGGAGTTGTTCTGCTGGGCAGGCTGCTGGCCACCGAAGTTGTTGCCCTGCTGAGGGGCCGCCTGCTGACCACCGAACTGACCGCCTTGCTGAGGGGCTGGCTGCTGACCACCGAACTGGCCACCTTGCTGCGGGGCCGGCTGCTGACCACCAAACTGGCCACCCTGCTGGGGGGCTGCGGCCGGTTGCTGGCCACCCTGCTGAGGCGCCTGCTGCGGGCGACCACCAGCGAAGTTGCCACCGCCACCTTCACCACGCGTATCCAGCATCTGCATATCGTTGGCCACGATTTCGGTGCTGTAACGGTCATTGCCGTTCTGATCCTGCCACTTGCGCGTCTGCAGGCGGCCTTCGATATACAGGCGTGAGCCTTTCTTGACGTATTGCTGGGCCACTTCAGCCAGCTTGTTGAACATCACCACACGGTGCCATTCGGTACGTTCCTGACGCTGACCGCTCTGGCGATCATTCCAGGTGTCCGTCGTCGCGAGGTTCAGGTTGCACACCGCACTACCGGACGGGGTGAAGCGAACTTCCGGGTCTTGACCGAGATTACCGATCAGAATGACCTTGTTTACGCCACGAGCCATGAAGATTACTCCTGCAAATAGACCGGCGCGCCATGGGCACCGGAGAAGGTATCGAGTGCACCGGCAATGTGTTGCCGATGTCAGGGTTCAGCTGGCAGGCACTTCCGCGCCTGCCGGAGTTTCGTCATCACGCTGGCGAGTGAAACGGGCCAGCGCCTTGTCATCCAGTGTATCGCGTGTGACCTTGAGATAAGCGACCCGTTCCTCACGCACCACGAGCGCCTCTTCCACGCCGGCGATCGCCAGCAGGCGTGTCTGCAGCTCGACGGCCGACAATTGAGAGGCCTCGGGTGACAGGCCGATCACTTCACTGCCCAGATGTCGCGGCGGTTGCATGCCCCACACCACGGCCAGCCACAGAATGGCGACCAGCCCCATGGCGAAGAACACGCCACTCAGGCCGAAATGCCCGGTCAACCAGCCGCCCCCGACACCGCCCACGAAGGCGCCCAGGAACTGGCTGGTGGAATAGACCCCCATCGCCGTGCCCTTGGCACCGGCCGGGGCCAGCTTTGAGATCATCGACGGCAAGGTCGCTTCAAGCAGATTGAAGGCGACGAAGAACAACCACAGCAGGCCGAGGAACATCGCAAGCCCGGCATGCTCGATGCCATCGACTCCCAGCAGCAGCAAGCTTGTCGCGATGGTCGCGACGGCCCCCAGGAAGACGGGCTTCATGCGCCGATACTTCTCGGCCACGATGACCAGCGGCAGCATGGCGACAAAGGCCAGCCCCATCAATGGCAGGTAGATCCAGCCGTGATGCGCCGGGGCGATGCCGAAATTGACCAGCTGCTGGGGAATGGCCACGAAGCAGGCGGTCAGGATCATGTGCAGCGCAAAGATCGACACATCCATGCGCAACAATGCGGAATTCGCGAGGATACCCTTGAGCTGGCGCCTATCAAGCCCCACATCCTGATGTTGACGCCTGGGCGCAGCTGGCACCAGCTTCCAGAGCACGAACAGGCTCGCGACGGCCATCACAGCGGTCAACCAGAAGACCCCCGACAGGCCGAAGGCATCTGCGGCCAATGGCCCTGCGACCATCGCCAGTGCAAAGGCGACCCCGATCGACATGCCGATGGAGGCCATCGCCATGGTGCGAACCTCCTCCCGGGTCTGATCGGCCAGCAGTGCCATGATCGCTCCCGCCACGGCGCCGCTGCCCTGCAGACAGCGCCCCAGGATGATCATCTCGATGCTGTCGGCCGTCGCCGCGACCAGCGAGCCCAGAATGAACAACCCGAGCCCGAAGCCGATCACGGCCTTGCGCCCCAGTCGGTCTGACAGCCAGCCGAACGGAATCTGCAGCAATGCCTGGGTCAGCCCGTAGCCACCCAGCGCCACACCGACCAGTGTCGGCGTCGCTCCGGCGAGGTCACGGGTATAGAGCGCCAGCACCGGCAACACCATGAACAGCCCCAGCATGCGAGTCGCATAGAGGCTGGCAAGGCCGACGATGGCGCGGCGTTCCGGCGCGAGCAGTCGAGAGGTTTTCATGGGCGGCGGCGGGCTCCGGAGCATGACAGTCAAGAAGAGGGAGGCCGACCACGTGGGTCGCCGAGATGTGACGTCCAACGGTGGTCGCCCACCAATGGACTGCATATTCTAAGGCCCGCTTGGCGGCTTTGAAAGCATGCAGCCTTTGCCGGGTGTTTCACCCGCGCCTTATAATCGTTGCTTTTATCGACGCAGCCCGAGGTGGCAATGGACAGGATTCAGGTGAGGGGTGCGCGCACCCACAACCTCAAGAACATCGATGTCGAACTGCCGCGTGACAAGCTGATCGTGGTGACCGGACTTTCCGGTTCCGGCAAGTCATCACTTGCCTTTGACACTCTCTATGCCGAGGGACAGCGGCGCTACGTCGAATCACTGTCCACCTACGCACGTCAGTTCCTGTCGATGATGGAAAAGCCGGACATCGACCATATCGAAGGTCTGTCACCGGCGATTTCCATCGAACAGAAATCGACCTCCCACAACCCGCGCTCCACCGTCGGTACCATTACCGAGATCTACGATTACCTGCGCCTGCTGTATGCACGCGCCGGTACGCCGCGCTGCCCGGACCACGCGATTGATCTGGAAGCACAGACCATCTCGCAGATGGTCGATCAGGCGCTCGCCCTGCCGGAAGGCAGCAAGCTGATGCTGCTGGCTCCCGTGGTCAGTGGCCGCAAGGGTGAGCACCTCCAGCTGCTGTCAGAGCTGCGCTCCCAGGGCTTCGTGCGGGCACGCATCGACGGCGTGATCGTCGAGCTGGATGACCTCAAGCCGCTGGAGAAGAACAAGAAGCATGACATCGACGTCGTCGTCGATCGCTTCAAGGTGCGCGAAGACCTCAAGCAGCGTCTGGCCGAATCCTTCGAGACCGCGCTGAACCTGGCCGACGGCAGCGCACGCCTGCACTTCATGGATGGCGAACAGGAAGACCTCGTCTTCTCCTCGCGCTTCGCCTGCCCGGTGTGTGGCTATGCGCTGGCCGAGCTGGAACCGCGCCTGTTCTCCTTCAACAACCCGGCGGGCGCCTGCCCGACCTGTGACGGCCTCGGCGTAAAGCAGTATTTCGATCCCGAGAAGCTGATCAGCCACCCTGAGCTGTCACTGGCCGAAGGCGTCATCAAGGGCTGGGACCGTCGCAGCGTCTACTACTTCAGCCAGCTGCAGGCCGTTGCCGAGCATTACGGCTTCGCGCTGGAAGCGGCCTGGGAGTCGCTCAGCGATGAAGCGCGTGACGCCGTGCTCAATGGCAGTGGCCGCGAGGACATCGCCTTCAGCTACGTGAATGACCGTGGCCGCAAGGTGACCCGCGAGCACCCCTTCGAGGGCGTACTGCCCAACATGGAGCGCCGTTACCGCGAGACCGAATCCAACATGGTGCGCGAGGACCTCGCCCGCTATCTGGCGGTCCAGCCGTGCCCGAGCTGCGACGGCTCGCGCCTGCGTCGTGAAGCACGCAACGTCTATGTCGATGACCGCACGCTCTCCGAGGTCGTGCGTCAGCCGATCGGTGAAGCATGGGAAGAGTTCGGCAAGCTGAGCCTGCCGGGACGCAAGGGCGAGATCGCCGCCAAGATCGTGCATGAGATCCAGGCGCGCCTCGAATTTCTCGTCAATGTCGGCCTCGACTATCTGACCCTGGAGCGCAGCGCCGACACCCTGTCCGGCGGTGAGGCGCAGCGTATCCGTCTCGCCAGCCAGATCGGTGCCGGCCTGGTCGGAGTGATGTACATCCTCGATGAGCCGTCCATCGGCCTGCATCAGCGCGACAATGATCGTCTGCTCAAGACGCTGATCCATCTGCGCGACCTGGGCAACACCGTGATCGTGGTCGAGCATGATGAGGACGCGATTCGCGCCGCCGACCATGTGCTGGATATCGGCCCGGGCGCCGGCGTGCATGGCGGCGAGATCGTCGCCCAGGGCACGCCGGAGCAGATCGAGGCCACGCCTGGCTCATTGACCGGGCAATACCTGAGTGGCGAGCGCGAGATCGCCGTGCCGCCCTACCGCCTTCCGGCCAACCCTGACAAGGTGCTGCGCCTGACCGGTGCCACCGGCAACAACCTGCAGGATGTGACGCTGACGCTGCCGACAGGCCTGCTGACGTGCATCACCGGGGTCTCGGGCTCGGGCAAGTCGACGCTGGTCAATGCCACCCTGATGCCACTGGCGGCGCGTGAGCTCAATCGGGCCACCACCCTGACGCCCGCGCCCTACGGCACCATCGAAGGGCTGGACCTGTTCGACAAGATGGTGGATATCGACCAGAGCCCCATCGGGCGGACGCCGCGCTCCAACCCGGCGACCTATACCGGCATCTTCACGCCGATCCGCGAGCTGTTCTCAGGCACCCAGGAAGCACGCGCCCGCGGCTACAAGCCGGGCCGCTTCAGCTTCAACGTCAAGGGCGGCCGCTGCGAGGCCTGTCAGGGCGACGGCCTGATCAAGGTCGAGATGCACTTCCTGCCCGACATGTACGTGCCCTGCGATGTCTGCAAGGGCAAGCGCTACAACCGCGAGACGCTTGAAGTGCAGTACAAGGGCAAGAACATCCACGAAGTGCTGGAGATGACCATCGAGGAGGCGCTGGAGTTCTTCTCGCCGGTTCCGGCCATCGCCCGCCGCCTGCAGACGCTGATGGATGTCGGCCTCTCCTATGTCCGCCTCGGCCAGAGTGCGACCACGCTGTCCGGCGGTGAAGCCCAGCGCGTCAAGCTGGCGCGTGAGCTGGCCAAGCGCGATACCGGCAAGACGCTCTATATTCTCGATGAGCCGACCACAGGCTTGCACTTCGAGGATATTCGCCAGCTGCTGGTCGTATTGCACCGTCTGCGTGATCACGGCAACACCGTGGTCGTGATCGAGCACAACCTGGATGTGATCAAGACCGCCGACTGGCTGATCGACCTCGGCCCGGAGGGCGGCTCAGGCGGCGGCCAGATCATCGCCGAAGGCACGCCGGAGCAACTGGCCACGCAGGAGATCTCGCACACCGGTCGCTTCCTGGCCCCGCTGCTGGAGCGCCAGAAAGCCACCAGTGCCACCTCGAGCAGCAAGAAGAAGGCCGAGACCAGCAGCTAGGCGCCGGCTCACGTCCCTTCCGCTCCTCTGATTCACCTCGCCCCAGCACACTCTCAACACACCCCGGGGCGAGGTGAACCGTTCGGCAAATGACACGCCCGTGTCACCCGGCCAACTGCCAGGCATAAAAAAAGGCCAACCCGTGAGGGTTGGCCTTTTCTTGTGGACGAAGCAAGCCGAAGCTTACTCTTCGCCCGCTGCCTCGGAGGCAACCGGACGATCGACCAGCTCGACGAATGCCATCGGGGCATTGTCACCGGCGCGATAGCCGCACTTCAGGATGCGCAGGTAACCGCCCGGACGGGAGGTGTAGCGCGGGCCGAGCTCATTGAAGAGCTTGCCGACCGCTTCCTTGGAGCGCGTGCGAGAGAACGCCAAACGGCGGTTCGCAACGGTGTCCTGCTTGGCCAGGGTGATCAGCGGCTCGATATGACGACGCAGTTCCTTGGCTTTCGGCAGGGTAGTCTTGATGACTTCGTGCTCTACCAGAGAGATGCACATGTTCTTGAACATGGCTTCACGGTGAGAGCTGGTACGGTTCAGGTGACGACCACTCTTACGATGACGCATGGTTGTGATTCCTTACCAGTCTGGGGCTTGAGCCGACCGGGCTTCCTTAAGCGGAAGCCTTGTCGTCCTTCAGGCTTGCGGGCGGCCAGTTTTCCAACCGCATGCCGAGGGACAGACCACGCGCGGACAGCACGTCCTTGATTTCATTCAAGGACTTCTTGCCGAGATTCGGGGTCTTCAGCAGCTCAACTTCGGTGCGCTGAATGAGATCACCGATGTAATAGATATTCTCGGCCTTGAGACAGTTCGCACTGCGAACAGTCAGCTCAAGATCGTCTACGGGACGGAGAAGGATCGGATCGATTTGATCTTCCTCTTCTTCGACTTCCTGTTCCTTGTCTGCTTCCAGATCAACGAAGGCGGCCAGCTGCTCCTGCAGGATAGTTGCGGAGCGGCGGATCGCTTCTTCCGGATCCAGTGTGCCGTCGGTTTCCAGGTCGATCACCAGCTTGTCGAGGTTGGTGCGCTGTTCAACACGCGCAGCCTCGACGGCATAGGAGACCCGACGAACCGGGGTAAAGGTCGCATCCAGCTGGAGGCGGCCAATGGCACGTGATTCGTCATCAGCAGAGATGCGAGCATCTGCCGCTTCGTAGCCGCGGCCACGAGCGATCTTGAGCTGCATCTTCAGCTCGCCACCATCATTGAGGTGAGCGATGACGTGATCCGGATTCACGATTTCGAGATCGTGGTCGCCAGCGATGTCGCCAGCAGTCACGATACCCGGGCCCTTCTTGTTCAGCGCCAGCACAGCTTCGTCGCGACCATGCATCTTGATGGCCACGTCCTTGAGGTTCAGCAGGATTTCGATTACATCCTCCTGCACCCCTTCAATGGCGCTGTACTCGTGCAGAACGCCTTCGATCTCAGCTTCCACGACGGCACAGCCGGGCATGGAAGAAAGCAGGATGCGACGCAGAGCATTCCCCAGGGTGTGGCCGAAACCACGCTCGAAGGGTTCGAGGACGATTCGCGCGTGATGGGCGCTGACTTCCTCGACCTTGATATCGCGAGGACGGAGAAACTCTGTCACTGAGCGCTGCATAAGAACACCTTTAAGGCTGCCAAACGGATAATCTGGGTACTCCAGCCGGGCCGACGAATCGGCCCGGCGTTACATTACTTGGAGTACAGCTCGACGATCAGGTTTTCGTTGATATCGGCAGACAGGTCGCCACGCTCGGGGACAGCCTTGAAAGTGCCTTCCATCTTCTTGGAGTCGACGTCGACCCAGGAGACATCACCGCGGTTGGCAGCGAGTGCCAGAGACTGCTGGATGCGAGCCTGGTTCTTGGCCTTCTCACGAACGGTGACCACATCGCCAGCCTTCACTTTGAAGGAAGCAACGTTGACGGTACGGCCGTTCACGGCGATCGCCTTGTGGCTGACCAGCTGACGTGCCTCGGAACGCGTGGAGCCGAAGCCCATGCGGTAGACGACGTTGTCGAGACGAGTCTCGAGGAGCTGGAGCAGAACCTCACCGGTCGCACCCTTGAGGCGAGCGGCTTCTTTGTAGTAGTTGCGGAATTGCTTTTCCAGCACGCCGTACATGCGACGTACCTTCTGCTTTTCACGCAGCTGCAGGCCGTAGTCTGAAAGACGCTGACGGCGCTGGCCATGAACACCCGGGGGTTGTTCGGATTTGCACTTCTTCTCGAACGGAGTCACGCCACTCTTCAGGAAGAGGTCGGTGCCTTCACGACGAGACAGTTTGCACTTCGGTCCAATATAACGAGCCATGAGTCTGTCTCCTTAAACGCGGCGTTTCTTCGGCGGACGGCACCCATTATGCGGGATGGGGGTCACGTCGGTGATGCTTTGCACGCGGAAGCCTGCGGCATTGAGAGCACGCACGGCGGACTCACGACCCGGACCCGGGCCCTTGACCAGCACGTCGACGTTCTTCACACCATATTCGGCTGCAGCGGTCGCTGCACGTTCACTTGCGACTTGCGCAGCGAACGGGGTGCTCTTGCGAGAACCACGAAAACCCGAACCACCGGCAGTTGCCCAGGAAAGAGCATTGCCCTGGCGGTCTGTGATCGTCACGATAGTGTTGTTAAAAGAGGCGTGGATATGCGCGATGGCATCCACTACCTGCTTTTTAACCTTCTTGCGCTTACTCGGGTTAGCCATTAGATGTTTCCTGTCTAAACGCCAGTTCGTTTACTTGCGAATCGGTTTACGCGGACCTTTGCGTGTACGTGCGTTGGTCTTGGTGCGCTGACCGCGCAACGGAAGACCACGACGATGGCGCAGGCCACGATAGCAACCGAGGTCCATGAGACGCTTGATGTTCAGCGTGATCTCACGACGCAGGTCGCCTTCGACGGTGTACTTACCCACCTCGGCACGAACCAGGTCCAGTTGTTCAACAGACAGATCAGCGATCTTGACGCTCGGTTCTAAACCGAGAGCGGCGCAGATCTGCTGTGCACGCGTACGGCCAATCCCGAAGATATAAGTCAGCGAGATCGCCGCGTGCTTGTTGTCCGGGATATTGACGCCAGCAATACGGGCCATCAGTTTTCTCCGAAAGGTTAGCGGCGGATTTTACATCCACAAAGGGCGCAATAGCATACCCCTTGATCCCATTGGGAACAAGGGGGGTATGCCAGCACCCGAGCTTGTATTCAGCTAAGCGGGTCGAGGGAATTAACCCTGACGCTGCTTGTGGCGGGGCTCAGTGCAGATGACCCGCACTGCGCCACGACGCCGAATGATCTTGCAGTTACGGCAAATTTTCTTGACGGAAGCTCGAACTTTCATCGTTCTCTCCAGTTTGCTAACAGGGGCTGCGCAATCAGCGCATCATGCCACCGCTGCCATAGCCTTTGAGGTTGGCCTTCTTCATCACCGACGCATACTGATTTGACATCAGATGCGACTGCACCTGGGCCATGAAGTCCATGACCACCACGACCACGATGAGCAGAGAGGTGCCGCCGAAATAGAACGGAACCTGCCATGCAACAACGAGGAATTGAGGCATCAGGGAGACTAGGGTGATGTAGAGGGCGCCGAACAGCGTCAGGCGAGTCATCACCTTATCGATGTAACGGGCGGTCTGTTCGCCTGGGCGAATACCCGGCAGAAACGCTCCTGACTTCTTGAGGTTGTCAGCAACATCCTTCGGATTGAAGACCAGCGCCGTGTAGAAGAAGCAGAAGAATACTACAGCGGCAGCGAAAAGCAAGATATACAGTGGCTGACCCGGCCCGAGAGCCTGAGATGCCGTCTGCAACCATTGCATGCTTTCACTCTGGCCAAACCATTGACCCATCGACGCAGGGAACAGCAGGATGCTTGACGCGAAGATCGGCGGGATGACCCCGGCCATGTTGACCTTCATCGGCAAGTAGCTGCTCTGACCTGCATACATCTTGTTGCCAACCTGACGGCGCGGATAGTTCACCGTGATGCGGCGTTGGCCGCGCTCGATGAACACCACGAAGGCAACGGTAATGACTGCGAGCAGCGTCAGCGCCAGCAGCGGAAGCACATTCCAGGCACCATCATTGCGCGCCAGTTCGAAAGACTGGCCGATGGCACTCGGCAGCCCGGCGACAATACCAGCAAAGATGATCAGTGAGATCCCGTTGCCGATACCCTTCTCGGTGATCTGCTCTCCCAGCCACATCAGGAACACCGCACCAGCCACGAACGTACTCACGGCGGTGAAGTAGAAGCTGAAGTCAGCGGAATAGGCGACACCGTTTCCGACCAGTCCGACTGCCATGCCGATCGATTGGACCAGGGCCAGTACTACCGTGCCGTAGCGCGTGTACTGGCTGATCTTGCGACGGCCGGCCTCGCCTTCCTTTTTCAACTGCTCAAGCTGAGGCGAGACCACCGTCAGGAGCTGCATGATGATCGACGCGGATATGTAGGGCATGATGCCCAGCGCGAAGATACTCATTCGCTCCAGTGCACCACCGGAGAACATGTTGAACATGCTCAGGATGGTGCCCTGGTTTTCCCTGAACAAGGCAGCAAGCTGGTCAGGATTGATACCGGGAACGGGGATGTGTGCACCGATTCGGTACACCACGATGGCGATGAACACGAAGCGCAAACGCGCCCAGAGTTCGCTCAACCCACTTCCCTGCATCGCCGGTACGTTTCCTGACTTAGCCATTTAGTCCTCTACCTTGCCACCGGCAGCTTCGATCGCAGCACGGGCACCCTTGGTGACCTTAATGCCGCGAACCGTGACTGCCTTGTCCAGTTCGCCGGAGAGCATGACCTTCGCGAACTTCGTGGAATCACGAAGCACGTTGGCCTTCTTCAGCGTTTCGAGGTCGACGATCTCGCCGTCTACCAGTGCCAGTTCGCTCAGGCGCACTTCTTCGGAAATCAGAGACTTCGCGGAAGTGAAACCAAACTTCGGCAGGCGACGCTGCATAGGCATCTGACCGCCTTCGAAGCCCGGCTTGACGCTGCCACCGGAACGGGACTTCTGGCCCTTGTGGCCACGACCGCCGGTCTTACCAAGACCGGAGCCGATACCACGACCGACACGCTTTGCAGCGTGCTTGGAGCCCGGGGCCGGACTCAGGGTATTCAATTTCATGGATTACTCTCCCTCAACACGGACAAGGTAGTGAACCTTGTTGATCATGCCGCGTACCGCGGGGGTGTCTTCCAGCTCGACAGTGTGACCGATGCGGCGCAGGCCAAGACCTTTCATAGTGGCCTTGTGCTTTTCGAGGACGCCGATGGTGCTGCGGATCTGGGTTACCGTGATCTTAGCTGCCATGGTGCCTTACCCCGCAATCTTGTCGACAGACAGGCCACGCTTGGCGGCGATGTCTTCCGGAGATTTCATGGCAGCGAGACCGTTGATGGTCGCGCGCACCACGTTGACCGGATTGGTGGAACCGTAGCACTTGGCCAGGACGTCATGGACGCCTGCCAGTTCGAGCACGGAACGCATCGCACCGCCGGCAATGATGCCGGTACCTTCGGACGCTGGCTGCATGTAGATCTTGGATGCGCCGTGACGAGCCTTCACCGGGTACTGCAGGGTGTGGCCCTTCAGGTCAACCTTGATCATGTTGCGACGAGCTTGGTCCATTGCCTTCTGGATCGCGACCGGCACTTCACGCGCCTTGCCACGGCCGAAGCCAACACGACCATTGCCGTCACCAACGACAGTCAGAGCGGTGAAACCGAAGATACGGCCGCCCTTGACTACCTTGGCGACGCGGTTGATCTGCACGAGCTTCTCTTGCAGGTCACCGCCCTTCTGTTCGATATTCGCCATCGTAAAACCCTTTAGAATTCCAGGCCGCCTTCACGTGCGGCATCGGCCAGGGCCTTCACGCGACCGTGGTACTTGTACCCGGAGCGATCGAAAGCCACTTGCTTGATACCCGCTTCCTTCGCGCGCTCGGCAATCAGAGCACCCACCTTGGCGGCGGAGTCCGAGTTACCGGTAGAACCTTCGCGCAGGCTCTTGTCGAGCGTGGATGCGGTGGCCAGGACCTGGCCGCCATCCGGCGAGATGATCTGCGCGTAGATGTGACGCGGGGTGCGGTTCACGCACAGGCGAAACACGCCCAGCTCGCGGATTTTCGCACGAGCGCGGCGGGCACGACGGAGACGAGATTCTTTCTTCGCGTTCATAACCCTGCCTTACTTCTTCTTGGCTTCTTTACGACGGACGACTTCGTCGCTGTACCGAATACCTTTGCCCTTGTAGGGCTCCGGCGGACGGAATGCGCGAATCTCTGCGGCGACCTGACCCAAAGCGTGCTTGTCAGCAGACGTGAGGACGATCTGAGTGTTCTTCGGCGTTTCAGCCGTAACACTTGCCGGCAGTTCATAGTCGACCGGGTGTGAGAAGCCCAGTGTCAGGTTGATTGTCTGGCCTTTGGCCTGGGCACGATAACCCACACCATTGATTTCCAGAGACTTGGTGAAGCCTTCGGAAACACCAGACACCATGTTGTTGACCAGAGCACGAGTGGTACCAACCATTGCCCAGTTCTTGGCGGTCTCGGACGGAGCGAAGGTCATTTGACCTTCTTCCATAGAGATGACCACGTCCTGGTGGACGGTCAGTTCCAGCTGGCCTTTGCTGCCCTTCACGGTCAGCTTGTCGCCGTCGAGCTTTGCCTCGACGCCGTTCGGCAATTTAACCGGATACTTGGCTACGCGGGACATTCCAAACTCCTAGAATACGGTGCAGAGGACTTCGCCGCCGACACCAGCTTGACGGGCCGCACGATCGGTCATCACGCCCCGGGAGGTGGAAACGATCGCAATACCCAGGCCATCTGCGACTTTCGGAAGCTCACCCTTGCCTTTGTACTGGCGCAGGGACGGCTTGGAAATACGCTTGATGCTCTCGATAACCGACTTGCCTTCGAAGTACTTGAGGGTCACGGTCAGTTCCGGCTTGGCGCCTTCTGCGACGGCAAACTCGGAAATATAACCCTCTTCCTTCAATACGCGGGCCACTTCAACCTTGAGCTTGGAAGACGGCATGGTAACCGTCTCCTTGGTGGCCATCTGCGCATTGCGGATACGAGTGAACATATCCGCCAGAGTGTCTTGCATGCTCATTTACGTTGCGCTCCTGAATTCTTGCAGTGGTGTTACCAGCTGGACTTGGTCAGACCAGGCACGTCACCACGCATAGCGGCTTCACGCAGCTTGTTGCGGCTCAGGCCGAACTTGTTGTAGTAGCCGTGCGGACGGCCAGTGATACGGCAGCGGTTACGCTGACGGACCGGGCTGGCATCACGCGGCAGCTGCTGCAGCTTCAGCTGTGCGTCGAAGCGCTCTTCTTCAGAAGCGTTGACGTCGTTGATGATGGTCTTCAGTGCGTCGCGTTTGGCGGCGTACTTAGCGACCAGCTTGGTGCGCTTGAGCTCGCGCTCAACCATGCTTTTCTTTGCCATGATCCACCCTTATTTCTTGAACGGGAAGTTCAGCGCGCCCAGCAACGCACGACCTTCATCATCGGTGTTGGCGCTAGTGGTGATGGTGATGTCCAGGCCACGAATCCGGTCGATCTTATCATACTCGATCTCCGGGAAGATGATCTGCTCACGCACACCCATGGAGTAGTTTCCACGGCCATCGAAGGACTTCGGGTTCAGACCACGGAAGTCACGAACGCGCGGGATAGCCACGTTCACGAGACGGTCCAGGAAGTCCCACATACGATCGCTGCGCAGGGTCACCTTAACACCGATCGGCCATCCTTCGCGGACTTTGAAGCCAGCGATGGACTTGCGTGCCTTGGTGACGATGGGCTTCTGACCAGAAAGCATCTGGAGATCGGCAAACGCGTTGTCGATCAGCTTCTTGTCAGCGGTGGCCTCACCGATACCCATGTTCAGGGTCACCTTGGTGATGCGGGGAACCTGCATCACATTGGCGTAGCCGAACTGCTCTTTAAGCTGGGCGGCCACTTCGTTCTGATAACGTTCTTTCAAGTTCGCCATGTTGTACCCGACTCGCGTTAGGCGTCGATCAGCTTCTGAGTCGACTTAAAGATGCGTACCTTAGTACCGTCTTCCTGTACCTGGATTCCGACACGATCCGCCTTGCCGGTCTCCTGGTTGAAGATGGCCACGTTGGACGCGTGAATCGGAGCCTCGCGCTCGACGATACCCCCCTGGGTGCCCAGCATCGGGTTGGGCTTGGTGTGACGCTTGATCATATTCACACCGGACACGAGCAGACGCTCACCTTTCAGCACCTTGCTGATGGTACCGCGCTTGCCCTTGTCCTTCCCGGCGATGACGATGACTTCATCGTCACGTTTGATCTTTTGCATATCCGCTTCCGCTCCTTACAGCACTTCGGGCGCCAGGGAAATGATCTTCATGAACTTCTCACTGCGAAGTTCACGGGTAACCGGGCCGAAGATACGGGTACCGATCGGCTGTTCGTTGGTGTTGTTCAACAGAACGGCCGCATTACCGTCGAAGCGGATCACGGAACCGTCATTACGACGGACACCGGCTTTGGTACGAACGACCACTGCCTTCATGACCTGGCCTTTCTTGACCTTGCCACGCGGGATAGCTTCTTTGACGGTGACCTTGATGATGTCTCCAACACGAGCGTAACGGCGGTGTGAACCACCCAGCACCTTGATGCATTGCACCCGGCGCGCGCCACTGTTGTCGGCGACATCCAGCATTGTCTGAGTCTGAATCATCGGTTTTCTCCAAACCTAATCTGACTGCCTGGTGGGAACTGGCCTAGGGATTAACCCTTGGCCTGTTCAACCACCTCGACCAGGGTCCAGGCTTTCTTCTTGGACAGCGGACGAGTCTCGGCGATAGAGACGGTGTCACCGATCCGAGCCTGATTCGCCTCATCATGGGCGTGCAGCTTGGTGGAGCGTCTCAGGTACTTGCCATAGATCGGGTGACGCTCACGGCGCTCGACCATGACAACGATGGATTTTTCCATCTTGTCACTCACCACCTTGCCGGTGAGTGTGCGTGCTTTAGTTTCTTCGGCCATTTTACTCACCTGACTTCTGGTTGAGCACAGTCTTAACCTGAGCAATTTGGCGACGAGTCTGCTTGAGCAGGTGAACCTGGCTCAGCTGGCCTGTTGCCTTCTGCATGCGCAGATTGAATTGCTCACGCAGCAGTTCGAACAACTGCTCCTGGAGCGCCTCGACTGACTTTTCACGGAGTTCTTGGGCTTTCATCACATCACCGTCCGCTTAACAAAGGTGGTGGAGATCGGCATCTTCATAGCGGCCAGGCTAAATGCTTCACGGGCCAGCTCTTCGGATACACCTTCGATCTCGTAGAGGACCTTGCCGGGCTGGATCTGAGCGACCCAGTACTCGACAGAACCCTTACCTTTACCCATACGAACTTCCAACGGCTTGTTGGAGATCGGCTTGTCTGGGAAGACACGGATCCAGATCTTACCGCCACGCTTGACGTGACGAGTGATGGCACGACGGCCAGCTTCGATCTGACGAGCGGTGATACGACCACGGCCGGTGGCTTTCAGGCCAAACTCACCAAAGCTTACCTTGCTTCCGCGATGCGCCAGGCCACGGTTGCGACCTTTCTGCATCTTGCGGAATTTCATACGCTTGGGCTGTAACATCGATTACCCCCTTACTTGCCTTTCTTCTTGGGTGCGGACGCGGGCTGCTTCGCCTTGGCTCGCACCTCTTCGATGCCACCGAGGATCTCGCCTTTGAAGATCCAGACCTTGACACCAATGATGCCGTAGGTGGTATGAGCTTCGAAGGTGGAGTAATCAATGTCAGCACGCAGGGTGTGAAGCGGAACGCGGCCTTCGCGGTACCATTCGGTACGGGCGATTTCGGCACCGCCGAGACGACCAGAGAGCTGAATCTTGATGCCCTTGGCGCCCAGACGCATTGCGTTCTGCACAGCACGCTTCATCGCACGACGGAACATGACACGACGCTCGAGCTGACCTGCCACATTGGCAGCAACCAGCTTGGCATCGAGTTCCGGCTTGCGAATCTCCTCGATGTTGATGTGGACGGGAACGCCCATCATCTCGGAAACTTCACGACGAAGGCGGTCGACATCTTCACCTTTCTTACCGATCACGATACCCGGACGGGCGGTGTGAATGGTAATACGGGCGTTGTTTGCCGGACGCTCGATGCTGATGCGGCTCACGGAAGCGCTTTTCAGACGCTCTTCCAGGAATCCACGCACCTGCAGATCGTTGTTCAGTTTGTCGGCATAGGTAGCGCCTTCGGCGTACCAGACAGAGGTATGATCCTTGACAATACCCAGTCGGAAACCTGTCGGATTAACTTTCTGACCCATTGGTCGTCTCCTACTTCTCGGCTACCTTGACGGTGATATGACAAGTGCGCTTCAAGATACGATCCGCACGGCCTTTGGCACGTGGCTGGATGCGCTTGAGCGTCATGCCCTCGTCGACACAGATAGTCGAGACGCGAAGCTCGTCAATGTCCATGCCGTTGTTTTCTTCCGCATTCGCGATCGCGGACTGCAGAACCTTGCGAACAATCTTCGCGGCCTTCTTCGGTGAGAAAGCGAGCAGATTCAGCGCCTCGGCGACCGGCTTACCGCGCACCTGGTCAGCCACCAAACGGGCCTTCTGGGCGGATAAACGAGCGCCGCGCAGCTTAGCAGCTACTTCCATCTCTTAAATCCTCTCTGGCTTACCGTTTGGCTTTTTTATCTGCAGCGTGCCCGCGGTATGTGCGGGTGGCAGCAAACTCGCCGAGCTTGTGACCGACCATTTCCTCAGAAACGAGAACCGGGACATGCTGGCGACCGTTATGGACGGCAATGGTGAGCCCGACCATGTTCGGCAGGATCATGGAACGACGCGACCAGGTCTTGATCGGTTTGCGGTCGTTCTTTTCCACTGCTGTCTCAACCTTCTTCAGCAGATGAAGGTCAATAAAAGGACCTTTCTTCAGTGAACGTGGCACAGCCGTTACCCCTCAATATCTGTTACTTGGCCTTGCGGCGACGGACGATAAGCTTATCGGTGCGCTTGTTCTTGCGAGTCTTGTGACCCTTGGTCGGGACGCCCCACGGGCTGACCGGGTGACGGCCACCAGAGGTACGACCTTCACCACCACCATGCGGGTGATCGACCGGGTTCATCGCGACACCGCGAACAGTCGGGCGCACGCCTCTCCAACGCTTAGCACCGGCCTTGCCCAGTTGACGGAGGCTGTGCTCGGAGTTGCCCACTTCGCCGAGAGTTGCACGGCATTCGGACAGCACCTTACGCATCTCGCCAGAGCGCAGACGCAGCGTGGTGTAGTTACCGTCACGTGCCACGACCTGGGCACTGGTACCTGCACTACGAGCGATCTGGGCGCCCTTGCCTGGCTTCAGCTCTACACAGTGAACGGTGGAACCCACCGGGACATTGCGCAGCGGCAGAGCGTTGCCTTTCTTGATCGGTGCGTTAACACCAGACTCGAGACGATCGCCAGCAGAGACACCTTTCGGTGCAATGATGTAGCGACGTTCGCCGTCAAGGTACTTCACCAGCGCGATGTTCGCGCTACGATTCGGATCGTACTCCAGACGCTCAACGATGGCCGGAATGCCATCCTTGTTGCGCTTGAAATCGACCAGACGGTAATGGTGACGATGACCACCGCCGATGTGGCGAGTAGTGATGCGACCATTATTGTTACGACCACCGGACTTTGACTGCTTTTCAAGCAGCGGAGCGTACGCGCGACCTTTGAAAAGTTCGTCATTGACGACCTTTACCAGGTGGCGGCGACCGGCGGAGGTAGGTTTTGTCTTAACAATTGCCATGTTCCGTACTCCTGCCTTACTCGGCGCCAGAGAAGTCTTCGATGGTCTCGCCGGCGGCCAGAGTTACATAGGCCTTGCGATAACCAGCGCGACGACCAACACCGCGAGCGGTGCGCTTGGTCTTGCCTTTCATGTTCAGAACCTGAACACGATCGACTTTCTTACCAAACAGCGCTTCGACGGCTTTCTTGATTTCGGGCTTTGTCGCGTCGCTGGCAACCTTGAACACGTACTGGTTGTTCTCGGCAGCGACCGCGGCCTTCTCGGTCATGTGAGGACCAAGCAGGACCTTGAATACGCGTTCCTGATTCATCCCAGGTTCTCCTCGAACTTGCGCAGGGCAGCGACAGTCATCAGCACCTTGTCGTAACCGACGAGGCTGACCGGGTCAGCGCCAGCGACATTGACGACGTCAACATACGGGATGTTGCGCGCGGCCAGGTACAGGTTGACGTCCTGCTCTTCAGTGACGATCAGCGCTTTCTCAAGGCCCAGTTCCTGGAGCTTGGCGATCAGCAGCTTGGTCTTCGGAGCTTCGACGCTGATAGCATCGACCGCGACCAGGCGATCCTGACGGACCAGCTCGGACAGGATGGAACGCATGGCAGCGCGATACATCTTGCGGTTGACCTTGTGCGAGTGGTCCTGAGGACGCGCTGCAAAGGTCACACCGCCAGAACGCCACAGCGGGGAACGGATGGTACCGGCACGTGCACGACCAGTACCTTTCTGACGCCACGGCTTCTTGCCACCGCCGGACACGTCAGAACGGGTCTTCTGAGCCACGGTACCTTGACGTGCACCAGCCAGATAGGCGGTGACGACCTGGTGAACCAGAGCCTCGTTGAAGTCCTTACCAAAGGTGGCATCGGAGACGTCTACTGCGCCGCCTGCACCTGCAAGATTAAGATTCATCGGTTAATTCCCCTCAGCGAGCTTTCACAGCGGAACGCACGATCACTTCGCCGCCCGGAGCACCTGGAACGGCACCCTTGACCAGCAGAAGATTGCGTTCAGCGTCGACGCGGACCACTTCCAGGCTCTGGACGGTGGAACGGACGTTGCCCATCTGGCCAGCCATCTTCTTACCTTTGAAGACGCGGCCCGGGGTCTGACAGTTACCGATGGAACCCGGCGCGCGGTGCGACAGTGAGTTACCGTGGGTAGCGTCTTGGGTGCGGAAGTTCCAGCGCTTAACTGCGCCCTGGAAACCTTTACCCTTGGAGGTGCCGGTCACGTCAATCTTTTGACCAGCTTCAAAGAGGGATACGGTGAGTTCGCCGCCCACTGCAGGAGCTTCGTCGCCTTCGTTCAGGCGGAATTCCATCAGGGTACGGCCAGCCTCAACACCCGCCTTGGCATACTGACCAGCAGTTGCCTTGGTGAGGTGCTTGGCTTTACGAGAGCCAGTTGTCACCTGAATAGCATTGTAGCCGTCAGTCTCGAGAGACTTGATGGTCACGATGCGGTTCGGCTCAACTTCAATCACGGTAACCGGCACAGAGGCGCCAGCTTCGGTGAAGACACGGGTCATCCCGGCCTTCTTACCGACTAAACCGATAGACATGTTCAGTCTCCTTTAGTGTACGGGGCTGTCACCCGCTATGGCTGCCCTTTCCAGAGCATTCCACTAGCACATTGTATGACGCCATCCCGGCGTGGCGGCTGCTGCTCTATCAGTGAGAGCGCTGGGCCGCAGTGACTAGTGAGGTATCAGTCAACCTTGATCTGGACGTCCACACCGGCAGCCAGGTCAAGCTTCATCAGCGCGTCGACAGTCTTCTCTGTCGGCTCGACGATGTCGAGAACGCGCTTGTGGGTACGAATCTCATACTGGTCACGCGCGTCCTTGTTGACGTGCGGAGAGACCAGGATGGTGTAACGCTCGCGACGGGTCGGCAGCGGGATCGGGCCACGAACCTGAGCACCGGTACGCTTTGCAGTTTCAACGATCTCTGCAGAGGACTGGTCGATCAGACGGTGGTCGAATGCTTTCAACCGGATGCGAATCTTCTGGTTTTGCATTGCCCAAAACTCCAATGGATGTCGACGGCGTAGGCCGTCACCCACGCATTCAAAGGATGCGCATTATAGGCAGACTGACATCAGGTGTCAAACATGCGAGAAAAGGGGGCCCATCAGGGCCCCCTTCTGTGTCAGGTAAGGAGAACCTTACTCGACGATTTTGGCCACGACGCCAGCGCCGACGGTACGACCGCCTTCACGGATAGCGAAACGCAGACCATCTTCCATGGCGATCGGAGCGATCAGAGACACGACCATCTGGACGTTGTCGCCCGGCATGACCATCTCGACGCCTTCCGGCAACTCACAGGTACCAGTGATGTCAGTGGTACGGAAGTAGAACTGCGGACGATAGCCTTTGAAGAACGGAGTGTGACGACCGCCTTCTTCCTTGGACAGGACGTAGACTTCGGCTTCGAACTTGGTGTGCGGCTTGATGGAGCCCGGCTTGGCCAGAACCTGGCCACGCTCGACGTCATCACGCTTGGTGCCGCGCAGCAGGGCGCCGACGTTTTCGCCAGCACGACCTTCGTCCAGCAGCTTGCGGAACATCTCGACACCGGTAACGGTAGTCTTGGTGGTGTCACGCACACCGATGATCTCGATCTCTTCGCCAGTCTTGACCAGACCACGCTCGATACGACCAGTGACGACGGTACCGCGGCCAGAGATGGAGAAGACGTCTTCGATCGGCATCAGGAACGGCTGATCGATAGCACGCTCCGGCTCCGGGATGTACGCATCCAGGGCCTTGATCAGGTTGGCAACGGCGGTAGTACCCATGCCGTTGTCGTCCTTGCCTTCCAGAGCCATCAGGGCAGAGCCGATGATGATCGGAGTGTCGTCGCCCGGGAAGTCGTACTCGCTCAGGAGTTCACGAACTTCCATCTCGACCAGCTCGAGCAGTTCTTCGTCATCGACCATGTCAGCCTTGTTCAGGAAGACAACGATGAACGGAACGCCGACCTGACGGGACAGCAGGATGTGCTCGCGAGTCTGCGGCATGGGGCCGTCAGCAGCGGAACAGACCAGGATAGCGCCGTCCATCTGGGCAGCACCGGTGATCATGTTCTTGACGTAGTCGGCGTGACCCGGGCAGTCGACGTGCGCGTAGTGACGCACTTCGGACTGATATTCCACGTGAGCGGTGGAGATGGTGATACCACGCTCACGCTCTTCCGGGGCATTATCGATGGAGTCAAACGCACGCGCGTCACCACCGAAGACTTCTGCAGAGACGCGAGTCAGAGCCGCAGTCAGAGTGGTCTTGCCGTGATCGACGTGACCAATGGTGCCGACGTTGACGTGCGGCTTCGAACGCTCAAATTTTTCCTTAGCCACTGCTATAACCTCTTTCGTTAGCTAATCGGTTACTTCTGATTGATGACGGCTTCGACGATGCTGTTCGGTGCTTCGTCGTATTTCGCAAACTCCATGGAGTAGCTTGCGCGGCCCTGGGTCTGTGAGCGCAGGTCGGTCGCATAACCGAACATCTCACCCAGCGGCACCAGTGCATTGATGATCTTGCCAGTGGAAGAATCATCCATGCCCTGAACGAGGCCACGACGACGGTTCAGGTCGCCCATGACGTCACCCATGAAATCTTCAGGCGTGACGACTTCGACTTTCATGAGCGGCTCAAGCAGCACTGCACCCGCTTTCGGGGCACCGGCCTTGATCGCCATGGAAGAGGCGACCTTGAACGCAGTCTCGTTGGAGTCGACGTCGTGGTAGGAACCATCGAACAGCGTGACCTTGACGTCGATCATCGGATAACCGGCGATGACACCATTCTTGAGCTGCTCAGCGGCGCCCTTCTCGACGGCCGGCACGTATTCCTTCGGAACCGCACCACCGACGATCTCGGACTCGAACTTGAAGGTCATTTCTTCGTCGTCGCCCTTGTCCTCTGCAGTGAGAGGCTCAATGCGAAGCCAGACGTGACCGAACTGACCACGACCGCCGGACTGACGAACGAACTTGCCTTCCTGCTCGACCTTGGTACGGATGGTCTCACGGTAAGCCACCTGCGGCTTGCCGATGTTCGCCTCGACATTGAACTCGCGGCGCATGCGGTCGACGAGGATGTCCAGGTGAAGCTCACCCATACCGGAGATGATGGTCTGACCGGACTCTTCGTCGGTCTCGACGCGGAAGGACGGATCTTCCTGGGCCAGCTTGCCCAGTGCAACACCCATCTTTTCCTGGTCGGCCTTGGACTTCGGCTCGACAGCGACGGAGATGACCGGCTCAGGGAATTCCATGCGCTCAAGCACGATCTTGTGATCCGGGTCACACAGGGTGTCACCGGTGGTCACGTCTTTCAGACCGATACATGCGGCGATATCGCCAGCATAGACTTCCTTGATCTCCTCACGAGAGTTGGAGTGCATCTGGACGATACGACCGACACGCTCCTTCTTGCTCTTGACGGAGTTGAAGACGCCATCACCAGACTTCAGCACGCCCGAGTAGACGCGGATGAAGGTCAGGGTACCCACGAACGGATCGGTCGCGATCTTGAACGCCAGCGCCGCGAACGGAGCCTTGTCGTCAGCTTCGCGGGTCTCGATGGTACCGTCCTTGTCGTCAAGCTCACCTTCGATGGCCTTGACTTCAAGCGGAGACGGCATGTATTCGATGACCGCATCCAGAACCGCCTGGACACCCTTGTTCTTGAAGGCAGAACCACAGGTCACGAGGCAGATTTCGTTGGCCAGGGTACGCTGACGCAGCGCAGCCTTGACTTCTTCCTCGGACAGCTCGCCTTCTTCAAGGTACTTGTCCATCAGCTCTTCGGACGCTTCAGCAGCAGACTCGAGCATGTGTTCACGCCATTCGGCAGCTGTATCTTGCAGCTCGGCCGGAATGTCGATCAGCTCGTAGTTCATGCCGTGATTGTCTTCGTCCCAGACAATGGCCTTCATCTTGATCAGGTCGATGACGCCCTTGAACTCGTCTTCCGCACCCCAGTTGATCTGGATCGGGACGGCGTTCGCGCCCAGGCGCTTGCGCACCTGCTCGACGACCATGAAGAAGTCCGCGCCAGCGCGGTCCATCTTGTTGACGAAGATCATGCGCGGAACTTCGTAACGGTTGGCCTGACGCCAGACAGTCTCTGTCTGCGGCTGGACACCGGAAGAACCACACAGCACCACGACCGCGCCATCGAGAACACGCAGTGAACGCTCGACTTCAACAGTGAAGTCAACGTGCCCCGGAGTATCGATGATGTTGATACGGTGCTCGTCGAACTGCTTGCTCATGCCCTGCCAGAAGCAGGTGGTCGCCGCAGAGGTGATCGTGATGCCACGTTCCTGTTCCTGCTCCATCCAGTCCATGGTGGCAGCACCATCGTGGACTTCGCCGACCTTGTGAGACAGGCCGGTATAGAACAGGACGCGCTCGGTAGTGGTAGTCTTACCGGCGTCGACGTGGGCACAGATACCGATGTTGCGGTAACGCTTAAGTGGAGTCTTGCGTGCCACGGTGAGTATCCCCGTTGTTTAGAAGCGGTAGTGGGAGAAGGCCTTGTTGGCTTCTGCCATGCGGTGCACGTCTTCACGCTTCTTCACAGCAGAACCCTTGCCTTCAGCGGCATCCAGGATCTCGCCAGAGAGGCGCTGCACCATGGTCTTTTCGCCGCGCTTGCGCGCAGCGTCCACCAGCCAACGCATGGCCAGTGCCTGACGACGGGAAGGACGAACTTCAACCGGCACCTGGTAGGTTGCACCACCAACACGACGGGACTTCACTTCGACCATCGGCTGGATGGCTTCCAGCGCCTTGTCAAAGAGGTCCAGCGGCTCGTCATTGGAGCGTTCGGCAACACGATCGAGAGCACCGTAAACGATGCGCTCAGCTGCAGACTTCTTGCCGCTGATCATCAGGTGGTTCATGAACTTGGCCAGGCGCTCGCTTCCGAATTTCGGATCCGGCAGGATTTCGCGCTTAGCTGCTACACGTCTTCTAGGCATGATAAGCCCTCAGTAGAAGGGTCCTTCAGGTAAACCCGGGACGCCTCGCGTTGGACGCGACGCCCGACCTTACTCTTATCAGACCGATATTAAACTTTGAATTACGCCTTCGGACGCTTGGCGCCGTACTTGGAACGGCCCTGCTTACGGTTCTGCACGCCAGAGGTATCCAGTGCACCACGAACGGTGTGGTAACGGACACCCGGCAAATCCTTCACACGACCGCCACGGATCAGAACAACAGAGTGCTCCTGAAGGTTGTGACCTTCACCGCCGATGTATGAAGTGACTTCGAAGCCGTTGGTCAGGCGAACACGGCAAACCTTACGGAGTGCGGAGTTCGGCTTCTTCGGGGTAGTAGTGTATACACGGGTACACACGCCACGCTTCTGCGGACATGCCTGCAGCGCAGGGACGTCGCTCTTGGACGCCTGACGCTTGCGCGGCTTGCGCACGAGCTGGTTAACGGTTGCCATTTGCTTGCTCCAATGGGTTGTACTGCCTTCCAACAACAGGGCAGGATGCACCTGCCCTACTGTTAAAGGCTGCATATTCTAGGGCTTGGGCCACAAGGGCGTCAACCCCGCCGTCATAGACGGCGGGGCGCAAGACCTCAGAGGTCGTCGTCGTCCGCGTCGAGGGCAGTGAGCTGAGCGCCCAATTCCTGCTCGACGTCCTGTGCCGACGGGGCCGGTGCGAGCGGCAGGCCATCGCGACGGCGGCGACGCTCGTCGTGATAGGCCAGGCCAGTACCCGCCGGAATCAGGCGACCGACCACGACATTCTCCTTCAGACCACGGAGATAATCGCGCTTGCCGGTGACAGATGCCTCGGTCAGAACTCGCGTGGTTTCCTGGAAGGACGCCGCGGAGATGAACGATTCAGTTGCCAGGCTCGCCTTGGTGATACCGAGCAGGATGCGATCGAACTTGGCCGGGAACTTGCCGTCGGCCTCGAGACGCATGTTTTCTTCGACGACGCGGGCGTATTCCACCTGGTCGCCTGTGATGAAGGTGGAATCGCCAGAATCGGTGATCTCGACCTTGCGCAGCATCTGACGCACGATGACTTCGATGTGCTTGTCGTTGATGCCGACACCCTGGAGGCGATAGACCTCCTGGACTTCGGTGGTGATGTACTTGGTCATTTCCGCGACGCCGAGCAGACGCAGGATATCGTGCGGGTTGCTCGGGCCATCGGAGATGACTTCACCCTTCTCGACCGTTTCACCTTCGAAGACGCTGATCTGGCGCCATTTCGGGATCAACAGCTCGAACGGATCACCTTCCACCGGCGTGATGGTCAGACGACGCTTGCCTTTGGTTTCCTTGCCGAAGGTCACGGTGCCGGAGATCTCGGCCAGGATGGCCGGCTCTTTCGGACGACGTGCTTCGAACAGGTCGGCAACACGCGGCAGACCACCGGTGATGTCCTTGTTACCGGACGCTTCCATCGGGATACGTGCGATGACGTCACCCACGCCGACGGCCGCGCCATTCTCGGCGGACACCACGGCATTGCCCGGCAGCAGGTACTGGACCGGCGTGTTGGAGCCCGGCAGTGTCACGTGCTTGCCGCTACCGTCTACCAGCATGATCATCGGACGCTTGTCACGGGCCGCGGACGGACGTGAAGCACTTTCGATGACCTCGATGGAGGACAGACCGGTCATTTCGTCAGTGGTACGGTTGATGGTCTGGCCATCTTCCATGTCCGTGAACTGCACCTGACCCGCGACTTCCGCGACGATCGGGTGAGTGTGCGGATCCCACTTGGCGACGGACTGACCAGAGGCCACCGGGTCGCCGTCACGCACGGACAGCTCAGCACCGTACGGGAGCTTGTAGAATTCGCGCTCACGGCCGTGGTCATCCGCCACTGCCAGTGCGCTGGAACGCGAGACGACAATCAGCTTGCCATCGGCACGTTCGACCGACTTGATGTTGTGCAGACGCACGCTGCCGCCATGCTTGACCTGGACACTGTCCACGGCGGAGGCACGCGAAGCGGCACCACCGATGTGGAAGGTACGCATGGTCAGCTGGGTACCCGGCTCACCGATGGACTGTGCCGCGATGACACCGATGGCTTCACCGACGTTGACCTGATGGCCACGCGCCAGGTCACGACCGTAACAGGCCGAGCAGACACCGTGCACGGTTTCACAACCGATGGTGGTACGCACGATGATCTCATCGACGCCCATGGTATCGAGCTGTGCACACCAGGCTTCGTCGAGCAGCGTACCGCGTGCGATCAGGACCTCATCAGAGACCGGATCGATCACGTCCTGCGCCACGACACGACCCAGCACACGCTGGGACAGCGGGACGATGATGTCGCCGCCTTCGATGACCGGGTGCAGAATCAGACCTTCCTGAGTGCCGCAATCCGCTTCGGTGATGACCAGATCCTGGGCAACATCGACCAGACGACGGGTCAGGTAACCGGAGTTGGCGGTCTTCAGTGCCGTATCCGCCAGACCCTTACGGGCACCGTGCGTGGAGATGAAGTACTGGAGTACGTTCAGACCTTCACGGAAGTTGGCGGTGATCGGCGTCTCGATGATCGAGCCATCCGGCTTGGCCATCAGGCCACGCATACCAGCCAGCTGACGAATCTGTGCGGCGGAACCACGCGCACCGGAGTCGGCCATGATGAAGACGCTGTTGAAGGAGTCCTGCTCCATCGGCTTGCCGTCTTCGTCATTGACCACTTCGCCTTTCCAGTTGACGACGGTCTCTTTCGAGATACCTGCCATCATCTCCTTGGCGACACGGTCGTTGGCACGCGCCCAGATATCGATGACCTTGTTGTACTTCTCGCCCGCGGTCACGAGACCGGAGGAGAACTGGTCTTCGATCTCTTTCACTTCGTCTTCGGCCGCGTCGATGATGACCTTCTTCGCGTCCGGGATGACGAAGTCGTTGACGCCGATGGAGGCGCCGGACCAGGTCGCGAGACGGAAGCCGGTGTACATCAGCTGGTCAGCGAAGATGACGGTGTCCTTCAGACCGACACGACGGTACGCCTCGTTGATCAGACCGGAGATGGCTTTCTTCTTCATCACCTGGTTGATCAGCTCGAACGGCATGCCCTTCGGCAGAATGCGGAACAGCAGTGCGCGACCGATGGTGGTGTCGTGCAGGGACGTCTTCTCGTACAGCTCGCCGGACTCTTCGTCCTTGAGCGTCTCGGTCAGACGGACCTTGACCATCGCGTGCAGGTGAGCGCTGTGCGTGCCGAAGGCACGCTCGACTTCACCCAGGTTCGCGAAGGCCATGCCCTCACCCTTGGCACCGATCTTCTCGCGGGTCATGTAGTACAGACCCAGCACGACGTCCTGGGACGGCACGATGATCGGCTCGCCGTTGGCCGGCGACAGCACGTTGTTGGTCGACATCATCAACGCACGCGCTTCCAGCTGGGCTTCCAGCGTCAGCGGTACGTGGACAGCCATCTGGTCACCATCAAAGTCGGCGTTGTACGCAGCGCAGACCAGCGGGTGCAGTTGGATGGCCTTGCCTTCGATCAGCAGCGGCTCGAACGCCTGGATACCCAGACGGTGCAGAGTCGGGGCACGGTTCAGCAGCACCGGGTGCTCGCGGATGACGTCGGCGAGGAAATCCCAGACTTCCGGGGCTTCGCGCTCGACCATCTTCTTGGCGGCCTTGATGGTGCTGGCGTGACCGGAGGCCTGCAGCTTGGCGTAGATGAACGGCTTGAACAGCTCAAGCGCCATCTTCTTCGGCAGACCACACTGGTGCAGACGCAGGGTCGGACCGACGGTGATGACGGAACGACCGGAATAGTCGACGCGCTTGCCCAGCAGGTTCTGACGGAAACGACCCTGCTTGCCCTTGATCATGTCGGCCAGCGACTTCAGCGGACGCTTGTTGGAACCGGTGATGGCGCGACCGCGGCGACCGTTGTCGAGCAGTGCATCCACGGATTCCTGCAGCATGCGCTTCTCGTTGCGCACGATGATGTCCGGCGCATTGAGGTCGAGCAGACGCTTGAGGCGGTTGTTGCGGTTGATCACACGACGATACAGATCGTTCAGATCCGAGGTCGCGAAGCGGCCGCCGTCCAGCGGTACCAGCGGACGCAGGTCCGGCGGCAGCACTGGCAGCACTTCCATGATCATCCAGCCCGGCTTGTTGCCGGAATAGTAGAAGGCTTCCAGCAGCTTGAGGCGCTTGGACAGCTTCTTGATCTTGGTCTCGGAGTTGGTCTGCGGAATCTCTTCACGCAGGCGCTCGACCTCTTCTTCCAGCTCGATGTCCTCGAGCAGCGCCTTGATGGCCTCGGCACCCATGCGGGCGTCGAAATCATCACCGAATTCTTCCAGCGCTTCGAAGTACTGCTCATCGTTGAGCAGATGACCCTTCTCGAGGGTCGTCATGCCCGGGTCGATGACCACGAAGCTTTCGAAGTACAGCACGCGCTCGATATCACGCAGAGTCATGTCGAGCAGCATGCCGATACGGGACGGCAGAGACTTCAGGAACCAGATATGCGCGACCGGGCTCGCCAGTTCGATGTGAGCCATACGCTCACGACGCACTGCCGCCTTGGTCACTTCAACGCCACACTTCTCACAGATGATGCCGCGATGCTTCATCCGCTTGTACTTGCCACACAGGCACTCGTAGTCCTTCACCGGGCCAAAGATCTTGGCACAGAAAAGACCATCACGTTCCGGCTTGAATGTCCGGTAGTTGATGGTTTCAGGCTTCTTCACTTCACCAAAAGACCACGAGCGAATCATGTCCGGAGACGCCAGGGTAATCTTGATGGCGTCGAATTCTTCGGACTGCGCCTGCGATTTGAGAACTTTCACCAAATCTTTCATGGGTCGCTCCGTTGCGGAGTTGTCATGGGCAAAGCCTGGCTGCTGACACCAGGCTTTGCGGACCGTCAATACTTGTGGCTTTTCGGCGTCAGCCTTCCAGCTCCATGTCGATACCCAGCGAGCGGATTTCCTTCACCAGCACGTTGAAGGATTCGGGCATGCCCGCCTGCATGGTGTGATCGCCATCTACGATGCTCTTGTACATCTTGGTACGGCCTTCCACGTCATCGGACTTGACCGTGAGCATCTCCTGGAGGGTGTAGGCAGCGCCGTACGCCTCGAGGGCCCAGACCTCCATCTCACCGAAGCGCTGACCACCAAACTGCGCCTTACCACCCAGCGGCTGCTGCGTGACGAGGGAGTAGGAGCCGGTCGAACGCGCATGCATCTTGTCATCCACCAGGTGGTTGAGCTTGAGCATGTACATGTAACCGACGGTCACCTTGCGATCGAACTTCTCGCCGGTGCGGCCATCGTAGAGGTCCATCTGTCCGGAATCAGGGATACCGGCCAGCGTGAGCAACTGCTTGATCTCGTGTTCCTTGGCGCCATCGAAGACCGGCGTTGCCATCGGCACGCCCTTCTTCAGGTTGTGCGCCATGGTGATGATTTCATCATCGCTGAGCACGGAGAGGTCTTCCTGGCGACCGCCGACGGTGTTGTACACCTTGTCGAGGAATTCGCGGATCTGCTTGACCTGCTCGGCACGTTCTTCGCGCAGCATGTGCTCGATCTTCACGCCCAGACCACGCGCGGCCATGCCGAGGTGGGTCTCGAGGATCTGACCGACGTTCATGCGCGACGGTACACCCAGCGGGTTCAGCACGACGTCAACCGACTCGCCATTGCCATCGAACGGCATGTCTTCGACCGGCATGATCGCGGAGATGACACCCTTGTTACCGTGACGACCGGCCATCTTGTCACCCGGCTGGATACGACGCTTCACGGCGACGTACACCTTGACGATCTTGAGCACGCCCGGTGCCAGATCATCACCCTGGGTGAGCTTGCGCTTCTTGTCTTCGAAGCGCTCGTCCATCTCGCGACGACGGATCTCGAGCTGCTCATCGGCCTGAGCCAGCAGTTCGTTGAGAGACTCGTCCTGCAGACGCAGCTTGAACCACTCCTGGCGCGGCAGTGCTTCCAGGTAGTCATCGGTCAGCACGTCGCCCTTCTTGAGCTTCGGACCACCGTTGACGGCCTGACCGACCAGGTTGCGCTGCATACGCTCGAAGGTCGCCTCTTCCGCGATGCGGTAGGTTTCCTGCAGGTCCTTGCGGACCTCGGCCAGCTGCATCTGCTCGATGGAGAGCGCACGCTGATCCTTCTCGACGCCGTCACGGGTGAAGACCTGAACGTCGATGACGGTGGCCTTCATGCCGGTCGGGGCACGCAGAGAGGTGTCCTTAACGTCGGACGCCTTCTCGCCGAAGATGGCACGCAACAGCTTCTCTTCCGGCGTCAGCTGGGTCTCGCCCTTCGGCGTGACCTTGCCGACCAGGATGTCGCCCGGGTTCAGCTCGGCACCGATGTAGACGACACCGGACTCATCCAGCTTGGAGAGTGCGGATTCGCCGACATTCGGGATATCGGAAGTGATTTCTTCCGGCCCGAGCTTGGTGTCACGCGCGACACAGGTCAGTTCCTGGATGTGGATGGTGGTGAAGCGATCTTCCTGCACCACACGCTCCGAGAACAGGATGGAATCCTCGAAGTTGAAGCCGTTCCAGGGCATGAACGCCAGACGCATGTTCTGACCCAGGGCCAGATCACCCATGTCGACGGACGGGCCGTCGGCCAGGATGTCGCCGATGGCGACTTCGTCGCCAGGACGCACGATCGGGCGCTGGTTCTGACAGGTATTCTGGTTCGAGCGCACGTACTTGGTCAGGTTGTAGATATCAACGCCGGCTTCACCGCCGATGATCTCTTCTTCCCGCACACGTACGACGATGCGCTTGGCATCGACGGAATCGATGACGCCGCCACGACGTGCCACGGCGCAGACGCCGGAGTCACGCGCCACGAAGCGCTCCATGCCGGTACCGACCAGCGGCTTGTCAGCCTTCAGAGTCGGAACGGCCTGACGCTGCATGTTCGCACCCATCAAGGCGCGGTTGGCATCATCGTGCTCGAGGAACGGGATCAGTGCGGCAGCGACAGAGACGACCTGACGCGGAGACACGTCCATCATGGTGACCTTTTCCGGCGCCATGAAGGTGGTCTCGCCACGGTGACGAACCTGAACCAGGTCGTCGACCAGACGGCCGTTCTCGTCGACGGTCGCGGAGGCCTGGGCGATGATGAAATCGCCTTCCTCGATCGCGGACAGATCGACGACATCGTCGGTGACCTGACAATCCACGACCTTGCGGTACGGCGTCTCGAGGAAGCCATAGCTGTTGGTCTTGGAGTAGGTCGCCAGCGAGTTGATCAGACCGATGTTCGGGCCTTCCGGCGTCTCGATCGGGCACAGACGGCCGTAGTGCGTGGCGTGAACGTCACGAACTTCGAAGCCGGCGCGCTCACGGGTCAGACCACCCGGGCCAAGCGCGGAGACACGGCGCTTGTGCGTCACTTCGGACAGCGGGTTGTTCTGATCCATGAACTGGGAGAGCTGGCTGGAACCGAAGAATTCCTTCACCGCCGCCGCAACCGGCTTGGCGTTGATGAGATCCTGCGGCATCAGGCCTTCACTCTCGGCCATGGACAGACGCTCCTTGACCGCACGCTCGACGCGGACCAAGCCGACACGGAACTGGTTTTCCGCCATTTCGCCCACAGAGCGAATACGACGGTTGCCCAGGTGGTCGATGTCATCGACATCGCCATTGCCGTTACGGATGCTGATCAGCTCCTTCATGACGGTCAGGATATCGTCCTGATCGAGCACGCCGCTGCCGGTATCGCTTTCGCGACGCAGGCGACGGTTGAACTTCATGCGGCCCACGCCCGACAGGTCGTAGCGGTCTTCGCTGAAGAACAGGTTCTGGAACAGTGACTCTGCTGCATCCTTGGTGGGCGGCTCGCCCGGACGCATCATGCGGTAGATCTCGACCAACGCCTCGAGCTGGTTACGCGTGGTATCCAGTTTCAGGGTATCGGACACGAACGGACCGCAATCCAGGTCGTTGGTGTAGATGACTTCGAACTGGGTGATCTTGGCCTGAGCCATCTTCTCCAGCAGTTCCGGAGTAATCTCGCTGTTGCTTTCGCAGACCAGCTCACCAGTGGCCGGATCGATCTGATCCTTGGCCAGCACCTTGCCGTACAGGTAGTCCATCGGCACTTCGAGACGCTCGAGGCCGGAGGCTTCCATCTGACGGACGTGCTTCTGTGTAATACGACGACCTTCCTCCACGATCACGCTACCGTCGGCATCCTTGATGTCGAAGGCGGCGGTCTCGCCACGCAGACGTGCCGGCACCAGCTCAACGGAGAAGCCGCTGCGCTCGATGTGGTACATCGTGGTGTCGAAGAACGTACCGAGAATCTCTTCGCTGGTCATGCCCATGGCACGCAGCAGAACGGAAGCCGGCAGCTTGCGACGACGGTCGATACGGACGTAGACGTTGTCCTTCGGATCAAACTCGAAGTCCAACCAGGAACCGCGGTAAGGAATCACACGTGCGGAGTACAGCAGCTTGCCGGACGAGTGGCTCTTGCCCTTGTCGTGGTCGAAGAACACACCCGGCGAGCGATGCAGCTGTGACACGATGACACGCTCGGTACCATTGATGACGAAGGTACCGTTCTCTGTCATCAGGGGGATTTCCCCCATGTAGACTTCCTGCTCCTTGATGTCCTTGATCGCCTTGTTTGACGATTCCTTGTCATAGATCATCAGGCGCACTTTCACGCGCAGCGGTGCAGAGTAAGTGACTCCGCGCAGCTGACATTCCTTGACGTCGAACGCCGGCGTACCGAAGCGGTAGCTGACATACTCGAGCGCTGCGTTGCCAGAGAAACTGGCAATCGGGAACACGGACTTGAAGGCAGCGTGAAGGCCGACTTCCAGGCGCTGTTCTGGCGCCCTGTCCTGCTGGAGAAAGTCGTGGTAGGAATCAAGCTGGATGGCCAGCAGGTAAGGCACATCCATCACTTGGGGCAGTTTGCCAAAATCCTTGCGGATGCGTTTTTTCTCAGTGTATGAGTAAGCCATCTGTATTCCCCAGCTTGTTCACCTTGGGTGACCGATGCGTGGTCGGCTCATCCCTGATGGCGCGGCGATGTCCATCAGGCGCGGACGGCAAGCCTCCCTTGCGGGCTGGCTCGCCGTCATAATTCGTCTTGCAACAGAAAAAGGCTGGTGGCGGAGTCCGCCACCAGCCAGGAAGCTTACGCAGCGTGCGTAGCCTGGAACACGAGTTACTTGAGTTCCACGGACGCGCCAGCTTCTTCCAGCTTCTTCTTCGCTTCTTCAGCGTCTTCCTTGCTCACGCCTTCTTTCAGGGTGGCCGGAGCGCCGTCGACAGCTGCCTTGGCTTCTTTCAGACCCAGGCCAGTCAGTTCACGAACAGCCTTGATGACGTTGACTTTCTTGTCACCAGCAGCAGTCAGAACGATGTCGAACTCGGTCTGTTCTTCAGCGGCTTCACCAGCAGCGGCCGGGCCAGCGACGACGGCGGCAGCGGCGGAAACGCCGAACTTCTCTTCCATTGCTTCGATCAGCTCAGCCACTTCCATGACGGTCATGTCAGCGACGGCGTTGATGATGTCTTCTTTGGTCAGTGCCATTTTAGCAATCCTAAACTTTGCGGAGCAAAGATGCTCGGTCAAACGGAAATCGATTCAGGCTGCACGAGACAGCCAGGAGGTCAAAGCGCTGCTTACGCGGCGGCTTCGGCTTCCTTCTGATCGCGCAGTGCTGCGATAGTACGGACCAGCTTGCCTGCAGAAGCTTCCTTCATGACAGACAGCAGCTTGGACAGTGCTTCATCGCGGGTCGGCAGAGATGCCAGACGGTCGATATTCGCCGCCGGGATGAACTCGCCTTCGTAGGCCAATGCCTTGACTTCGAACGCCTCGACCTTCTTGGCAAATTCCTTGAACAGACGAGCGCCAGCGCCCGGGTGTTCCATGGAGAATGCAAGCAGAGTCGGGCCGACGAAGGACTCGTTCAGCACCTCATAAGAGGTACCGGACAGCGCACGACGAGCCAGAGTGTTGCGAACAACACGCAGCTGGACGCCCGCTTCGCGGCACTGTTTGCGCAATTCGGTCATTGCGCCAACAGTTACACCACGAGAGTCGGCAGCGACTACGGAGAGAGCACCCTTGGCGGTTTCGCTGACCTCAGCAACAATTGCCTTCTTGTCTTCGAGACCTAAAGCCACGGTGTTGACTCCATTTCGTGCCGGGGAACGAATTCCCCAGTGGTTTACCATCTCTCTCACCAGAACTGCGCGGGAGAGTCTTGGAGGATGGCTGCCACCAGCAGGGCTGGGACACCATCTGCGCAGGCTACGCGCAATGCAAGCATCGCGGCGCGATTAAGCTGGCCCCGTCACCGAGGTGACAAGGCCAGCGCCTGCGGTCTTTGACGGCGCCCCGCGGCTGAGCACGGGGACCGCAAAGTGAAACATTCTGAGACTGCCTTACGCGTACTTGGCGTGATCGACAGTCAGACCCGGGCCCATGGTGCTGGACAGGGTGATCTTCTTCAGGTAGATACCCTTGGAAGTGCTCGGCTTCAGCTTCTTGACTTCGGCCACCAGGGCGTCGATGTTACCCTGAATGGAGTCAGCGCTGAAGTCGATCTTGCCGATACCGGCGTGAATGATGCCGTTCTTGTCAGTACGGAAACGCACCTGACCAGCCTTGGCATTCTTCACGGCAGTCGCGACGTCAGGCGTCACGGTACCGACTTTCGGGTTCGGCATCAGGCCGCGCGGACCGAGGATCTGGCCCAGCTGACCGACGACACGCATGGCGTCCGGAGAAGCGATGACGACGTCGAAGTCCATCACGCCTTTCTTGACCTGTTCTGCCAGGTCGTCCATGCCGACCACGTCTGCACCGGCTTCCTTCGCTGCTTCAGCGTTGGCGCCCTGGGTGAAGACAGCGACGCGCACGTCGTTACCGGTGCCGTTCGGCATCACGGTAGCGCCACGCACGACCTGGTCGGATTTACGCGGGTCAACACCCAGGTTCAGAGAGACTTCGATGGTCTCCTTGAACTTGACTGTGGACAGCTCGGACAGCAGTGCAACAGCTTCTTCGACGCTGTAGACCTTGCCGGATTCAACTTTCGCGTTGATCGCCTGGGCGCGCTTTGAAATCTTGGCCATGATCAAAGACCCTCCACGTTCAGGCCCATGCTACGGGCAGTACCGGCGATGGTGCGAACAGCAGCGTCCAGGTTGGAAGCTGTCAGATCCGGCTCCTTGGTGGTCGCGATCTCTTCGAGCTGAGCGCGAGTCACGGTACCGACCTTCTTCTTGTTCGGCTCGCCAGAACCGGACTTCAGACCAGCCGCTTTCAGCAGCAGGACGGCCGCAGGCGGCGTCTTGGTGACGAAAGTGAAGCTACGGTCGGAGTAGACAGTGATGACCACGGGAGTCGGGAGACCCGGCTCGACGTTCTGGGTAGCGGCGTTGAACGCTTTACAGAACTCCATGATGTTGACACCGTGCTGACCGAGGGCAGGACCCACGGGCGGGCTCGGGTTAGCTTTACCGGCTGCAACCTGCAGCTTGATGTAAGCCTGTACTTTCTTGGCCATGATAGGACTCCAGTATGGGTGGTAGCGCCTTGCGGCTCCCCGTAAAACCGGGCCGCCTCAGGCGACCCGTCGTGTTGCCGTGATGCTCGTGTTCAAACAGGTGAGATGATGATCCTGAGATCAGTCCTTCTCGACCTGGGAGAACTCGAGCTCCACCGGCGTAGCACGCCCGAAGATCAGCACGCTGACCTGCAGACGGCTCTTTTCGTAATTCACTTCTTCGACTACGCCATTGAAGTCCGCGAACGGACCATCAGTGACACGCACCGTTTCACCCGGCTCGAAGAGAGTCTTCGGACGCGGCTTGTCGGTGCCATCCTGAACGCGACGCAGCATGGCGTCGGCTTCTTTCTGGGTAATCGCTGCCGGCTTCTCCGGGGTTCCGCCGATGAAACCCATGACGCGCGGGGTTTCATTCACCAGGTGCCAGGACTGATCATTCATGTCCATCTCGACCAGCACGTAGCCCGGGTAGAACTTGCGCTCGCTCTTGCGGCGCTTGCCGTCACGCATTTCGACGATTTCTTCGACCGGCACGAGAATCTCACCGAAGTGATCTTCCATGGCGTAAAGCTTCACACGCTCATTGAGCGAACGCATGACCTGCTTTTCGAAACCGGAATAGGCGTGTATGACATACCAACGCTTGGACATGGAAACTCCGTTAACTGACGATGCCGGACATCAGCCAGCCGAGGGTGGTATCGATGAGCCATAGCAACAGGCCCACGATAAGCACGGCACCCAGCACGATGGCAGTTGTCTGGACAGTTTCCTGTCGGGTCGGCCAAACGACGCGCTGGATCTCGCGGCGCGCACTACTTGCCAGCTCGACAACATCACGGCCTTTGTTGGTCGTGATCGCCAGAGCAGCCGCTGCAACACCAAGCACGACGACGCCAAGCACGCGATAAAGCAGCGCTTGGTCAGCAAAATAGGCGTTGCCAGCAACAGCCAGCACAAGAAGAATGACAACGACCGACCACTTGAACCCGTCGTGGCGCGCTTCCTGCACCTCGGCGTTCTGTTTCATCAAAGAGACTCCTCAAGGGTGCAGCGATCGCTAGAATCGAGAATCGGTAAGAAGTCGAATACCATCCTGGGGAAGGATGGCAGGCCAGGAGGGAATCGAACCCCCAACCTGCGGTTTTGGAGACCGCTGCTCTGCCAATTGAGCTACTGGCCTGTAACACTTGCGTGTTCCAGAGACTAAAAACAAGGCTGAATGAACAGCGGGCGCCATCATAGCTGAGACAACCCAAACTGACAAGCCTTATCTTTGACCGCGACCTGGGAGGTCGTCGGAAACGAAAAAGACGAGCCAAACTGCGACTCGCCTTTCCGTTGTATGGAGCTCGTGGGCGGATTTGAACCGCCGACCTCACCCTTACCAAGGGTGTGCTCTACCCCTGAGCTACACGAGCAAAACCTTTGCGCAATCTCGACTGGCGAGATGAACTGGAGCGGGCAGCGGGAATCGAACCCGCGTCATCAGCTTGGAAGGCTGAGGTTCTACCATTAAACTATGCCCGCTTTCCAACTCTTGCTGCCCTGATGCACGCGGCATCATAAGCGAATCTGGTGGTGGGGGAAGGATTCGAACCTTCGAAGCTTTCGCGGCAGATTTACAGTCTGCTCCCTTTGGCCACTCGGGAACCCCACCATCTGTGACGACGAATCTTACGTCGCTTGGGATACGCTGTCAAGTGCTTGATTTCATTCTACTTCAAGCGCTTGAGGGAATGTATCGCCTCAGAACGGGACGTAGTATGTCAAAGCATCTGGGTGAGCGCAAGCCCTGAGCGAAGTTTTTCTAGATCAGGCACTCGCGGCTGGTCGGGCGCACCTGACAGGCGCCCTGCCCGCTCGGCAGCGGTCAATGGATACAGCGCTTCCAGGCCGGCGTACACCATGTCTGGCCACAGCGCATGCGGCACCCGCAGACCGCGCGCCACCACTCGCGCGTCACCGCCGGTCAGCAGTAGCGGCAAGGCTACCCCTTCACGATCGCAGACCTCGGCATAGAGACGATTGACCGCGCTGACGGCCGCCATGTAGATGCCGTGATTGACGGCCTCTACCGTATTGCGACCCGGCGCGAGCAACGTATCCACCTCGGTATCCGGGTCGATGGCCACATTGCGCGTGCCCAGCTTGAGGCTTTCCTTCATCAGACGCAGCCCCGGGAGAATATACCCCCCCAGATGCTTGCCACCCGGCAGCACGAAATCCACCGTGATCGCGCTACCGCAATCGACGCTGCAACAGCCCCCGGTGAGATGATGGCCAGCGAGTGCGCCCAACCAGCGATCGACGCCCAGCCGTTGCGGCTCTTCATAGCCACAGGTGACGCCCAGCGCCTCCCGCGTCGAGTGCGCGACATGCACGACGCCGACCTGCTTGCGCAGCAACTCCACCGTCTCATCCAGCACCTGCTTGCGCGCCACGCTGGAGATGCGCACGGCCGTGACGACATCCAGGTCAGGAATATCCGCGCCCGGCCGCCACTCCTCTCGCGTCCAGACGGCGCCGCGCGAGCGGATCTCGCTGGAAACGGTGTCCTTGAGACGCCATTTTGACAAGGTGTTGCCGATATCAAGATCCAGAATCATGAGACGGCGCGCAGACTGATCTCGCCACCGGCGAGAGTGATGGTTTCGCCATTCATGCGCACCTCGAGATTTCCATTGATATCGACACCTTCTGCCACGGCCTCTTCTCGCCTGTCTCCGCGCAGAATCACCACATCACGCCCCTTGAAAGCATTGCGCTCATTCCAACGCGCCTGCCATCCGGCAAAGCCCTGCGACTCGAACTCGGGCAACAGTGCCAGCAATGACTCCATCAGACGCGCGGCATAGCGATTGCGTGAAGCACCGGGAATGATGTCACGTACCGCAGCCACCGGTTGAGTGATCGCCTCGCGTCGGGAGGCCGGCAACTCGATGTTCATGCCGATACCGATGACGACATCACAGGGACCGGACACATCACCTGTGACCTCGACCAGGATGCCGGCGATCTTGGGTTGATCCTTCTGTATCTGCAGCAGGACATCGTTGGGCCACTTGAGGCGCGCGGGCAGGCCATCGGCCTCGAGCACCTCCGCCACCGCCACGCCGATCGCCAGACTCAGGCCCTCAAGCGATGCGGCGCCTGATTCGAAGCGCCAGCCAAGCGAGAAGACCAGGCTGCGGCCCCAGGGAGTCTCCCACTCACGCCCACGACGGCCACGCCCAGCCGACTGCACCTCCGCCAGACAGACCTCGGCATGGCCGGCTCCCTGACGAAAGCGCTCGCGGATGAAGGTATTGGTCGAGTCCACCGACTCCTCGACGAACAGGCGCGTCAGGTGTTTGCGAGTCTCGCGCGGCAGCGCCTCGATGATCTGTTGACCATCGAGCAACTCGATGGGGTTGGCCAGTCGATAGCCAAGCCCCTTGATGGCTTCCAGCGGAATGTCGAGCGCCTCAAGTTTCTTGAGCTGCTTCCAGACCGCCGTACGCGACACCCCGAGCTCTTCGCCCAGGGCCTCTCCGGAGTGGTAGCCACCATCTCCAAGCAGACGAATGAGATCACGGATGGTCATGCGGAGGCCTGTCCCTGTGCAAAAGCGCACATTCTATCGGATTCATGGGCTTGCGAGCCAAGAACAACGACCAAAGATAACGCTCTTTTCGTCAATTCCGCTCCCCGGCACGCATTCCCGCCCCCGCCAGGCGATTGAACAAGGCGGAAAGCAGCATCAGGACACTGCCCAGCCCCAGCCATGAACCTACTCGCCACAGTCCCTCAAGGGTGGCGGTATCCCATACCCCCACCTTGATCACGGTGAGGATCAGGATGCCCTGGCCGATACGCTGCCAGTGCTGCTGCCCCACCTTGGCGCCACTCACGACCAGCGCCGCCGCGACGACCAGCATCAGCACACTGTAGGCATATAGCTCCGCCTGCTCGATGCCCTGCCATAGCCCCAGCTCAGCACCATGCCAGCAGTGACGCAAGTTGAGCGCCAACCACAATCCTGCTGACAGCAGGCCGAGCACCTCGCTCAGCCCGCGCATTTGTGAGCGTGTCGCGGCACTTCCCGCATCCCATGCGCGTCTGGATGTCATGCGCCAGAGCATTGCGGCGCCGAGTGCAGGCAGGCCGTATGCCGGCAGAAGCCAATTGACCAGCGGCCAGCTCCCGACATCCGCCGGGTGCCAGAGCGGATTGAAGATGCCCAGCACGCCGACACTCCAGAGGACCACGGCCGCTCCCCCGACCACCAGCGCCAACACGCGATACAGCTGCGTCCCTGCCCACGCCTCAGCACCGTCGCCACGAGCACGCCAGGCATAGCTTGCCGCCACCCCAGCCAGCGCCAATACCTGCAGGGAAAGCTCCGCCAGGGTGAGGCTGCCCTCGAAGGGCTTTCCACCGGTCAACACATAGCGGATTTCCATCACCACCGTCGCGACGGCAAGCTGGACAACGGCACCTTCCAGCCAGCGCTGTGTCCGCGGGCGGTGGCGCATGCCGAGACTGGTCATGGCAACACAGGCCAATACCGGCAGCAGTATCTGCAGTGGCCAGTGCGCGATATCGGCATAGTCGTCATGCGCCATGCCATACATCAAGCGAGCCACGACACCCCACGCCAGCAAGCGTGACAGCTCAGCAAACACGGAGCGCGCCGCGGTATGCCCCTCGCGATACCAGCGCCATTCACAAGCGGTCAAACCCAACAGCTGCAGCGCCAGCGCCAGGGTCAGCGATGGCCCCTCCAGCACTGCCACCAGGGCAAGGAATATCCCGGCCTGCGCCGGCAACCACAGTCCTGCGGCAAGCTGAGCGCCTTCACGCGCCTGGAAGCGCATGGCACCTGCCCAGCACACCAGCCCCCAGATCAATGGCGGCAGCCCTGTGTTGACCAGTTCTGTGTTGATCAGCCTCCCTGCATCGCTCGCCTCGGCCGCCCATGGCATGACGTCCTGCCAGAGGGCAAGAGCCCACGCCAGCAGCGGCACCATGGTCGCCAATGCCCACCAACAGGCTGCAAGCGGCCTCTCTGCTCTTTCACCCGCATCATGACGCGGTCGCCAACGCGCCAGCGATAACAGGCCGACACTCAGTATCAGCGGGCTGATCATCGCGCTGCTCGACAGCGGTGCCGTCAAAGCAAGCCCCCACACCAGCAACCAGAGTCCGTTGCCAGCAACCACCATCGACCACAGCACCGCATGGCGGCGACTAGACCAGGCAATCACCAGCATCGGCATGAGGCTAGCCAGCCACCCCCGATGCCACAGGGACACACCGGAGCCGGCCATATCGGAAGGCGCCACCAATGAGTCAAAGGAGACGCCATGCACGAGACTGCCCAGCCAGGGCAGCCAGAGTCCCAGCACGACGCTCACTGAGACAAGGCCTCCGGCGAGCCAGTGCCGACGCAGCTCAAGAGATGCGCGCCAGGGCAACCAGGTCGCAAGTGAGGCCTTCGCCTGTCGCTCATCCTTATCTGCGGCGCCCGTGGATGGCTCCCACACCCGCTCCCACAGATACCCCAACGCCAGCACGGCCAGCCAGACACCACCCACCCAGGGCAACAGTCCCACCAACAGTGTCGTGCCAGAGGAGATACCGAAGGGCATCAACAGCAACCACCAGGTGAGCGCTCCCACCAGGCCGCCCCAATACAGCCAGCTCACCGCGACCTGCCGGTACAGCACACGACACGCTGCCGCGATCACACCCGCATACCCCAGCAACAGCAAGGTCGAGGCTTCCTGCCACTGCTGGTGAATGGGCAGCGCCAAGGGCAGAGCATATCCGCCCAACATGCCCAATGCTGCCAGCCACGGCCCATGGTGCCGCGCACGCTCCAGCATCCACAGGCTCAAGGCTGCCAGCAGTACGAAGGTGACCGGCATGGACACCAGCGAAAGCAGAAAGTGACCAGCCAGCAGGCTCGCCGCGAGCACCAGACTGCCGGCACCGCTGACGGCGCCGGTCAAACTCGATGACTGGGACGTACGCAGTCTCAGCCACTCGGCCAATACCGTCATGCTCAGGCCGAACCCGAGTCCCAGCGCCAGCCGTACCCCCGGCCCCAGCAAGCCCTGCTCAAGGGAGTAGCCAACGAGCAGGATGCCTGCCATCACCAGAGACAAGGCACCCACAAGAATCATCCAGTGCTCCTGAAGGACCGTCAGCAGACGTGACATGCCCCCCGGTAGCACCTCTGATGCCTTGCTTGCAGCATCTGCGCCCTGCCCCTTCTCGACGAAACGACTGGAGGCAGCGCCATGCAACAAGCGCTGAAGTAGCCGGTAGGACAGTGAGTGGCCGCCACTGGATGATGCAGTGGTCCGCGAGTCGCTGATCGATGGCGTTGCACCGGATGCTGCCAGCCCCTCCCGGGGCGGCACTTCGCCAGGCGATTTGTCCACACCCCCTTCTTGCAAGGGGGTGTGCATAACCGGAGCGCCATGAGCAGGAAGCTCGCGAGCAAGCCTGGCCTCCATATCGCGCAGTCGCTGCTCCAGCGCCTTGATGCGCAGCATGCTGAGCCACCCCATCAAGGAACCACCCAGTACCAGCAACGCCATCATGACGCCCACCAACATCAGCTCATCCATCGCCCAGCCCGTCATCGAAGAGTCGTGTTCAGAGACTACGGCATTTTGCCTGGCGCCTCATGCTGTCAGTCTCTCAGCACCGTATTTGCACATTGGACGCAAAAAGCCCGACTCCTGGGGGAGCCGGGCTTTCTTTTCCTGCGCACAAAGAGAACCGCCCCTGCAGCAAGGCTACAGGGGCGGTTCGGGATAAGTGCCTGACGATGACCTACTCTCACATGGAGAAACTCCACACTACCATCGGCGCTAAGCGGTTTCACTTCCGAGTTCGGCATGGGATCGGGTGGTTCACGCTCGCTATGGTCGTCAGGCGAAACGGTGGCATCTTGCGATGCCTGAGTCTCAAGGTTTGTGGCCTCGTGACTCGCAATATGAATCATGCTGACCGATATGTCTCGATCCTGTCGCAATCCCGGCGGTTTGCCTAAGCAAACCCCTTGGGTGTTATATGGTCAAGCCTCACGGGCAATTAGTACTGGTTAGCTCAACACATTGCTGTGCTTCCACACCCAGCCTATCAACCTTGTAGTCTTCAAGGGCCCTTCAGGAGGCGCAAGGCCTCAGGGAAGTCTCATCTTGAAGGGGGCTTCCCGCTTAGATGCTTTCAGCGGTTATCCCTTCCGAACGTAGCTACCGGGCAATGCCATTGGCATGACAACCCGAACACCAGAGGTTCGTCCACTCCGGTCCTCTCGTACTAGGAGCAGCTCTTCTCAAACTTCCGACGCCCACGGCAGATAGGGACCGAACTGTCTCACGACGTTCTAAACCCAGCTCGCGTACCACTTTAAATGGCGAACAGCCATACCCTTGGGACCGACTTCAGCCCCAGGATGTGATGAGCCGACATCGAGGTGCCAAACACCGCCGTCGATGTGAACTCTTGGGCGGTATCAGCCTGTTATCCCCGGAGTACCTTTTATCCGTTGAGCGATGGCCCTTCCATACAGAACCACCGGATCACTAGAACCTACTTTCGTACCTGCTCGACGTGTCTGTCTCGCAGTCAAGCACCCTTATGCTCTTGCACTCAATGCACGATTTCCAACCGTGCTGAGGGTACCTTCGTGCTCCTCCGTTACTCTTTAGGAGGAGACCGCCCCAGTCAAACTACCCACCATACACTGTCCTCGATCCGGATAACGGACCTGAGTTAGAACGCCAATGATGTCAGGCTGGTATTTCAAGGTTGGCTCCACCGCATCTGGCGACGCGGTTTCAAAGCCTCCCAGCTATCCTACACAGACAACATCAGCATCCAGTGTAAAGCTATAGTAAAGGTTCACGGGGTCTTTCCGTCTAGCCGCGGGTACACAGCATCTTCACTGCGATTTCAATTTCACTGAGTCTCGGGTGGAGACAGCGTGGCCATCATTACGCCATTCGTGCAGGTCGGAACTTACCCGACAAGGAATTTCGCTACCTTAGGACCGTTATAGTTACGGCCGCCGTTTACCGGGGCTTCGATCAAGAGCTTCGCGTGAGCTAACCCCATCAATTAACCTTCCGGCACCGGGCAGGCGTCACACCCTATACGTCCGCTTGCGCGTTTGCAGAGTGCTGTGTTTTTAATAAACAGTTGCAGCCACCTGGTATCTTCGACCGGTAAGAGCTTACGGAGCAAGTCCTTCACTCGAACCGGTGCACCTTCTCCCGAAGTTACGGTGCCATTTTGCCTAGTTCCTTCACCCGAGTTCTCTCAAGCGCCTTGGTATTCTCTACCTGACCACCTGTGTCGGTTTGGGGTACGGTCGCATGTGATCTGAAGCTTAGAGGCTTTTCCTGGAAGCGTGGCATCGATGACTTCCTGACCGTGGTCAGTTCGTCTCGCATCTCGACCTCAGAGGAACCGGATTTGCCTGATTCCTCGGCCTACATGCTTTCACCAGGACAACCAACGCCTGGCTCACCTAGCCTTCTTCGTCCCCCCATCGCAACCACATCCGGTACGGGAATATTAACCCGTTTCCCATCGACTACGCGTTTCCGCCTCGCCTTAGGGGCCGACTCACTCTGCTCCGATTAACGTAGAACAGAAAACCTTGGTCTTCCGGCGGGGGAGTTTTTCACTCCCCTTATCGTTACTCATGTCAGCATTCGCACTCGTGATACCTCCAGCAGACTTCTCAATCCACCTTCATTGGCTTACACGACGCTCCTCTACCGCTCATCCATAAGGATGAACCCGTAGCTTCGGTACCTGATTTAGCCCCGTTATATCTTCCGCGCAGGCCGACTCGACTAGTGAGCTATTACGCTTTCTTTAAAGGATGGCTGCTTCTAAGCCAACCTCCTAGCTGTCTGAGCCTTCCCACATCGTTTCCCACTTAATCAGGATTTTGGGACCTTAGCTGACGGTCTGGGTTGTTTCCCTTTTCACAACGGACGTTAGCACCCGCTGTGTGTCTCCCACGCTGCACTCACTGGTATTCGGAGTTTGCCTCGGGTTGGTAAGTCGGGATGACCCCCTAGCCGAAACAGTGCTCTACCCCCAGCGGTGATACGTGAGGCGCTACCTAAATAGCTTTCGAGGAGAACCAGCTATCTCCGGGCTTGATTAGCCTTTCACTCCGATCCACAGCTCATCCCAGCATTTTTCAACATACTTGGGTTCGGGCCTCCAATTGATGTTACTCAATCTTCACCCTGGCCATGGATAGATCGCCCGGTTTCGGGTCTATACCCTGCGACTGGTCGCCCAGTTAAGACTCGGTTTCCCTACGCCTCCCCTATACGGTTAAGCTCGCCACAGAATATAAGTCGCTGACCCATTATACAAAAGGTACGCGGTCACACCACGAAGGTGCTCCCACTGCTTGTACGCATACGGTTTCAGGATCTATTTCACTCCCCTCGCCGGGGTTCTTTTCGCCTTTCCCTCACGGTACTGGTTCACTATCGGTCAGCCAGGAGTATTTAGCCTTGGAGGATGGTCCCCCCATGTTCAGTCAAGGTTTCTCGTGCCCCGACCTACTCGATTTCACGTGACTCAGACTTCGACTACGGGACTATCACCCTGTATCGTCAAGCTTCCCAGCTTGTTCGTCTGTCAGTTGTCACGCTTAAGGGCTGGTCCCCGTTCGCTCGCCGCTACTTGGGGAATCTCGGTTGATTTCTTTTCCTCCGGGTACTTAGATGTTTCAGTTCCCCGGGTTTGCCTCTATAGGTTATGTATTGGCCTATAGATACTCACCTGATGGTGAGTGGGTTTCCCCATTCGGAAATCGTTGGGTCGCAGGGTATTTGCCACCTCGCCAACGCTTATCGCAGGCTATCACGTCCTTCATCGCCTCTGGCTGCCAAGGCATCCACCGTATGCGCTTAATCGCTTGACCATATAACCCCAAGGGGTCTGTCAAGGATTACGAATCTGTCGGACCTCTCCGACATATCGTTTGATAGACATGCGCTTGGCGCACATATCTATCGTCAGCATGATTCACATTGTTAAAGAGCGGCTGTTCAGAGAACAGTGAGAAGCGCGCTCTGATGAGCACGCTTGCCACTGCCGGCTAAGCCAGCAATAAGATCAGGTAATTCGTTGTGAGCACTTGCCGCGAGCAGTAGACAGTGTCGATAAGGAGGTGATCCAGCCCCAGGTTCCCCTAGGGCTACCTTGTTACGACTTCACCCCAGTCATGAACCACACCGTGGTGATCGCCCTCCCGAAGGTTAGGCTAACCACTTCTGGTGCAGTCCACTCCCATGGTGTGACGGGCGGTGTGTACAAGGCCCGGGAACGTATTCACCGTGGCATTCTGATCCACGATTACTAGCGATTCCGACTTCATGGAGTCGAGTTGCAGACTCCAATCCGGACTGAGGCAAGCTTTATGGGATTGGCTCCACTTCGCAGTATTGCAACCCTTTGTACTTGCCATTGTAGCACGTGTGTAGCCCTACCCGTAAGGGCCATGATGACTTGACGTCGTCCCCACCTTCCTCCGGTTTGTCACCGGCAGTCTCCTTAGAGTTCCCGACATTACTCGCTGGCAAATAAGGATAGGGGTTGCGCTCGTTACGGGACTTAACCCAACATTTCACAACACGAGCTGACGACAGCCATGCAGCACCTGTCTCAGAGTTCCCGAAGGCACCAATCCATCTCTGGAAAGTCCTCTGGATGTCAAGGGTAGGTAAGGTTCTTCGCGTTGCATCGAATTAAACCACATGCTCCACCGCTTGTGCGGGCCCCCGTCAATTCATTTGAGTTTTAACCTTGCGGCCGTACTCCCCAGGCGGTCAACTTATTGCGTTAGCTGCGCCACTAAGTCCTCAAGGGACCCAACGGCTAGTTGACATCGTTTACGGCGTGGACTACCAGGGTATCTAATCCTGTTTGCTACCCACGCTTTCGCACCTCAGTGTCAGTGTCAGTCCAGAAGGCCGCCTTCGCCACTGGTATTCCTCCCGATCTCTACGCATTTCACCGCTACACCGGGAATTCTACCTTCCTCTCCTGCACTCTAGCCAAGCAGTTCCAGATGCCGTTCCCAGGTTGAGCCCGGGGCTTTCACACCTGGCTGACTTAGCCACCTACGCGCGCTTTACGCCCAGTAATTCCGATTAACGCTTGCACCCTCCGTATTACCGCGGCTGCTGGCACGGAGTTAGCCGGTGCTTCTTCTGCGAGTGATGTCTTTCCTCGAGAGTATTAGTCCCAAGGCGTTCTTCCTCGCTGAAAGTGCTTTACAACCCGAAGGCCTTCTTCACACACGCGGCATGGCTGGATCAGGCTTTCGCCCATTGTCCAATATTCCCCACTGCTGCCTCCCGTAGGAGTCTGGGCCGTGTCTCAGTCCCAGTGTGGCTGATCATCCTCTCAGACCAGCTACGGATCGTCGCCTTGGTGAGCCATTACCTCACCAACAAGCTAATCCGACATGGGCTCATCCGATAGCGCAAGGTCCGAAGATCCCCTGCTTTCTCCCGTAGGACGTATGCGGTATTAGCCTGAGTTTCCCCAGGTTGTCCCCCACTATCGGGCAGATTCCCATGCATTACTCACCCGTCCGCCGCTCGACGCCTCCTAGCAAGCTAGGATCGTTTCCGCTCGACTTGCATGTGTTAAGCCTGCCGCCAGCGTTCAATCTGAGCCATGATCAAACTCTTCAGTTGAAAGCTTGATAGTCTGTTAAGCAGACCAAACTTGGTTCAGAGTCAAACTTCTCGTGAGAGGCTTGCTCCGATATTTGGTGACCTTGTCACCACTCATCGGCAAGCGCTCACACGAATTACCTGATCAAATTTTTAAAGAGCGTCGCTGTTAAGCGAGGAGGCATATTCTACCCGGAACGCTTGAGAAGTCAAGCACTTGATGATGAGTCAGTCGACTGCCTCTAAGCATCATCAAGCGGTGAGGAGCGTTGCTCGATCACCTGTTCCGTAAGGAGTGCGGCGTATTCTAGCGAATCGCCCGGGATTGTCAATCGATGAATTCGAAGCGGACTTCAAAAACATCAAGCAAAACAATCACCTGCAAACCTCTTTCACCGCTGGTAACGCCATGCGTCCCCGGCAGCGGATGCGTACTTTACGCACGAACCGCCGTGAGGGCAAGGGCTTTTTGAAGATCAGGCCAGATTTCGCCTTCACACCCCTGATTCTGGCACCTGGAGCAATCCAGCCAGCCGATCTCTGGCAACAAGACTCGTCTTTAGCACCCTTTTCTTCACCTGGCGGCGCACGCAAAAAACCCAGTCTTGCGCCCAGAAAATATCCCGAATGACGCCACTCCCGGCCCAGACATGATGGAAATGAGCATCCCTCTGATGAACTCCGACGCTGACAGGTTCATGCGAGTTGCTTCTAGCCGCACAAAAATACGCCCCCACAGCAAAAGCTGCAGGGGCGATGCTTGGCAAAACCAGGGATAAAGAAAGAGCGCACATCATTTTCCATCAATGGCAGAACCATCACAGCACGATGATGAGCCAAAGACTTTCTTCTTGCGCAGCTTGGGAGGGCTTTTCTCTCGCACCACTCTTCCATGCACGTCTTTCTGCTCACGGCTTTTCCTTTGCGCCAAGTTTTCCTGCGCACAAAGAGAACCGCCCCTGCAGCAAGGCTACAGGGGCGGTTCGGGATAAGTGCCTGACGATGACCTACTCTCACATGGAGAAACTCCACACTACCATCGGCGCTAAGCGGTTTCACTTCCGAGTTCGGCATGGGATCGGGTGGTTCACGCTCGCTATGGTCGTCAGGCGAAACGGTGGCATCTTGCGATGCCTGAGTCTCAAGGTTTGTGGCCTCGTGACTCGCAATATGAATCATGCTGACCGATATGTCTCGATCCTGTCGCAATCCCGGCGGTTTGCCTAAGCAAACCCCTTGGGTGTTATATGGTCAAGCCTCACGGGCAATTAGTACTGGTTAGCTCAACACATTGCTGTGCTTCCACACCCAGCCTATCAACCTTGTAGTCTTCAAGGGCCCTTCAGGAGGCGCAAGGCCTCAGGGAAGTCTCATCTTGAAGGGGGCTTCCCGCTTAGATGCTTTCAGCGGTTATCCCTTCCGAACGTAGCTACCGGGCAATGCCATTGGCATGACAACCCGAACACCAGAGGTTCGTCCACTCCGGTCCTCTCGTACTAGGAGCAGCTCTTCTCAAACTTCCGACGCCCACGGCAGATAGGGACCGAACTGTCTCACGACGTTCTAAACCCAGCTCGCGTACCACTTTAAATGGCGAACAGCCATACCCTTGGGACCGACTTCAGCCCCAGGATGTGATGAGCCGACATCGAGGTGCCAAACACCGCCGTCGATGTGAACTCTTGGGCGGTATCAGCCTGTTATCCCCGGAGTACCTTTTATCCGTTGAGCGATGGCCCTTCCATACAGAACCACCGGATCACTAGAACCTACTTTCGTACCTGCTCGACGTGTCTGTCTCGCAGTCAAGCACCCTTATGCTCTTGCACTCAATGCACGATTTCCAACCGTGCTGAGGGTACCTTCGTGCTCCTCCGTTACTCTTTAGGAGGAGACCGCCCCAGTCAAACTACCCACCATACACTGTCCTCGATCCGGATAACGGACCTGAGTTAGAACGCCAATGATGTCAGGCTGGTATTTCAAGGTTGGCTCCACCGCATCTGGCGACGCGGTTTCAAAGCCTCCCAGCTATCCTACACAGACAACATCAGCATCCAGTGTAAAGCTATAGTAAAGGTTCACGGGGTCTTTCCGTCTAGCCGCGGGTACACAGCATCTTCACTGCGATTTCAATTTCACTGAGTCTCGGGTGGAGACAGCGTGGCCATCATTACGCCATTCGTGCAGGTCGGAACTTACCCGACAAGGAATTTCGCTACCTTAGGACCGTTATAGTTACGGCCGCCGTTTACCGGGGCTTCGATCAAGAGCTTCGCGTGAGCTAACCCCATCAATTAACCTTCCGGCACCGGGCAGGCGTCACACCCTATACGTCCGCTTGCGCGTTTGCAGAGTGCTGTGTTTTTAATAAACAGTTGCAGCCACCTGGTATCTTCGACCGGTAAGAGCTTACGGAGCAAGTCCTTCACTCGAACCGGTGCACCTTCTCCCGAAGTTACGGTGCCATTTTGCCTAGTTCCTTCACCCGAGTTCTCTCAAGCGCCTTGGTATTCTCTACCTGACCACCTGTGTCGGTTTGGGGTACGGTCGCATGTGATCTGAAGCTTAGAGGCTTTTCCTGGAAGCGTGGCATCGATGACTTCCTGACCGTGGTCAGTTCGTCTCGCATCTCGACCTCAGAGGAACCGGATTTGCCTGATTCCTCGGCCTACATGCTTTCACCAGGACAACCAACGCCTGGCTCACCTAGCCTTCTTCGTCCCCCCATCGCAACCACATCCGGTACGGGAATATTAACCCGTTTCCCATCGACTACGCGTTTCCGCCTCGCCTTAGGGGCCGACTCACTCTGCTCCGATTAACGTAGAACAGAAAACCTTGGTCTTCCGGCGGGGGAGTTTTTCACTCCCCTTATCGTTACTCATGTCAGCATTCGCACTCGTGATACCTCCAGCAGACTTCTCAATCCACCTTCATTGGCTTACACGACGCTCCTCTACCGCTCATCCATAAGGATGAACCCGTAGCTTCGGTACCTGATTTAGCCCCGTTATATCTTCCGCGCAGGCCGACTCGACTAGTGAGCTATTACGCTTTCTTTAAAGGATGGCTGCTTCTAAGCCAACCTCCTAGCTGTCTGAGCCTTCCCACATCGTTTCCCACTTAATCAGGATTTTGGGACCTTAGCTGACGGTCTGGGTTGTTTCCCTTTTCACAACGGACGTTAGCACCCGCTGTGTGTCTCCCACGCTGCACTCACTGGTATTCGGAGTTTGCCTCGGGTTGGTAAGTCGGGATGACCCCCTAGCCGAAACAGTGCTCTACCCCCAGCGGTGATACGTGAGGCGCTACCTAAATAGCTTTCGAGGAGAACCAGCTATCTCCGGGCTTGATTAGCCTTTCACTCCGATCCACAGCTCATCCCAGCATTTTTCAACATACTTGGGTTCGGGCCTCCAATTGATGTTACTCAATCTTCACCCTGGCCATGGATAGATCGCCCGGTTTCGGGTCTATACCCTGCGACTGGTCGCCCAGTTAAGACTCGGTTTCCCTACGCCTCCCCTATACGGTTAAGCTCGCCACAGAATATAAGTCGCTGACCCATTATACAAAAGGTACGCGGTCACACCACGAAGGTGCTCCCACTGCTTGTACGCATACGGTTTCAGGATCTATTTCACTCCCCTCGCCGGGGTTCTTTTCGCCTTTCCCTCACGGTACTGGTTCACTATCGGTCAGCCAGGAGTATTTAGCCTTGGAGGATGGTCCCCCCATGTTCAGTCAAGGTTTCTCGTGCCCCGACCTACTCGATTTCACGTGACTCAGACTTCGACTACGGGACTATCACCCTGTATCGTCAAGCTTCCCAGCTTGTTCGTCTGTCAGTTGTCACGCTTAAGGGCTGGTCCCCGTTCGCTCGCCGCTACTTGGGGAATCTCGGTTGATTTCTTTTCCTCCGGGTACTTAGATGTTTCAGTTCCCCGGGTTTGCCTCTATAGGTTATGTATTGGCCTATAGATACTCACCTGATGGTGAGTGGGTTTCCCCATTCGGAAATCGTTGGGTCGCAGGGTATTTGCCACCTCGCCAACGCTTATCGCAGGCTATCACGTCCTTCATCGCCTCTGGCTGCCAAGGCATCCACCGTATGCGCTTAATCGCTTGACCATATAACCCCAAGGGGTCTGTCAAGGATTACGAATCTGTCGGACCTCTCCGACATATCGTTTGATAGACATGCGCTTGGCGCACATATCTATCGTCAGCATGATTCACATTGTTAAAGAGCGGCTGTTCAGAGAACAGTGAGAAGCGCGCTCTGATGAGCACGCTTGCCACTGCCGGCTAAGCCAGCAATAAGATCAGGTAATTCGTTGTGAGCACTTGCCGCGAGCAGTAGACAGTGTCGATAAGGAGGTGATCCAGCCCCAGGTTCCCCTAGGGCTACCTTGTTACGACTTCACCCCAGTCATGAACCACACCGTGGTGATCGCCCTCCCGAAGGTTAGGCTAACCACTTCTGGTGCAGTCCACTCCCATGGTGTGACGGGCGGTGTGTACAAGGCCCGGGAACGTATTCACCGTGGCATTCTGATCCACGATTACTAGCGATTCCGACTTCATGGAGTCGAGTTGCAGACTCCAATCCGGACTGAGGCAAGCTTTATGGGATTGGCTCCACTTCGCAGTATTGCAACCCTTTGTACTTGCCATTGTAGCACGTGTGTAGCCCTACCCGTAAGGGCCATGATGACTTGACGTCGTCCCCACCTTCCTCCGGTTTGTCACCGGCAGTCTCCTTAGAGTTCCCGACATTACTCGCTGGCAAATAAGGATAGGGGTTGCGCTCGTTACGGGACTTAACCCAACATTTCACAACACGAGCTGACGACAGCCATGCAGCACCTGTCTCAGAGTTCCCGAAGGCACCAATCCATCTCTGGAAAGTCCTCTGGATGTCAAGGGTAGGTAAGGTTCTTCGCGTTGCATCGAATTAAACCACATGCTCCACCGCTTGTGCGGGCCCCCGTCAATTCATTTGAGTTTTAACCTTGCGGCCGTACTCCCCAGGCGGTCAACTTATTGCGTTAGCTGCGCCACTAAGTCCTCAAGGGACCCAACGGCTAGTTGACATCGTTTACGGCGTGGACTACCAGGGTATCTAATCCTGTTTGCTACCCACGCTTTCGCACCTCAGTGTCAGTGTCAGTCCAGAAGGCCGCCTTCGCCACTGGTATTCCTCCCGATCTCTACGCATTTCACCGCTACACCGGGAATTCTACCTTCCTCTCCTGCACTCTAGCCAAGCAGTTCCAGATGCCGTTCCCAGGTTGAGCCCGGGGCTTTCACACCTGGCTGACTTAGCCACCTACGCGCGCTTTACGCCCAGTAATTCCGATTAACGCTTGCACCCTCCGTATTACCGCGGCTGCTGGCACGGAGTTAGCCGGTGCTTCTTCTGCGAGTGATGTCTTTCCTCGAGAGTATTAGTCCCAAGGCGTTCTTCCTCGCTGAAAGTGCTTTACAACCCGAAGGCCTTCTTCACACACGCGGCATGGCTGGATCAGGCTTTCGCCCATTGTCCAATATTCCCCACTGCTGCCTCCCGTAGGAGTCTGGGCCGTGTCTCAGTCCCAGTGTGGCTGATCATCCTCTCAGACCAGCTACGGATCGTCGCCTTGGTGAGCCATTACCTCACCAACAAGCTAATCCGACATGGGCTCATCCGATAGCGCAAGGTCCGAAGATCCCCTGCTTTCTCCCGTAGGACGTATGCGGTATTAGCCTGAGTTTCCCCAGGTTGTCCCCCACTATCGGGCAGATTCCCATGCATTACTCACCCGTCCGCCGCTCGACGCCTCCTAGCAAGCTAGGATCGTTTCCGCTCGACTTGCATGTGTTAAGCCTGCCGCCAGCGTTCAATCTGAGCCATGATCAAACTCTTCAGTTGAAAGCTTGATAGTCTGTTAAGCAGACCAAACTTGGTTCAGAGTCAAACTTCTCGTGAGAGGCTTGCTCCGATATTTGGTGACCTTGTCACCACTCATCGGCAAGCGCTCACACGAATTACCTGATCAAATTTTTAAAGAGCGTCGCTGTTAAGCGAGGAGGCATATTCTACCCGGAACGCTTGAGAAGTCAAGCACTTGATGATGAGTCAGTCGACTGCCTCTAAGCATCATCAAGCGGTGAGGAGCGTTGCTCGATCACCTGTTCCGTAAGGAGTGCGGCGTATTCTAGCGAATCGCCCGGTATTGTCAATCGATGATGTCGAAGTGGACTTCAAAAACATCAAGCAAAACAATCACCTGCAAACCTTTTTCACCGCTGGTAACGCCATGCGTCCCCGGCAGCGGATGCGTACTTTACGCACGAACCGCCGTGAGGGCAAGGGCTTTTTCAAGAGATTGTCATCAGGGTGTCATGCATGTCGAACACCTCCCATCGCCTTGGTGCCGATGCTCTATCGACCAGACCGAGAATCGATTGATAGCTGAGCCCGGAGTGCTCACTCAGCCCTATCTCGCAGGTGCGCGAGTTGGAAACCCCGTAGTCGCAATCGGCCACTACCTCCTTCAGTCCCTTCAATGCCGAGGCATTGAGCTCCGGTGTACTGAAGCCCTTGTCGCCGGCGAAGCCGCAGCAGGTGATCTCTTCCGGCACGACGACTTCACTGGCGCACTGCCGCGCCAGCGCCACGAACTGCTCTGCCAGCCCCATGCGGACACTGGAGCAGGTGACATGCACCGCGACTCTCGCCTTGAGCGGTGTGATCGAGAGATAGGGCAATAGATAGTCGAGCACCAGCTGCACCGGCTCGACCAGAGTCAGCGACACCTCGAGATGCTCGCGCGCATAGGCCAGAGCCTGTGCCAGGCACGGACTGGTATCACAGAAGATCGGCAGCCGTCCGCCGTCACTCGCCTCCACCAGCGCCGTTGCCAACTCGGCGGCCTTGGCATCTCCCGCCTCGAACTGCCCCTTGGACTGGAAGGCCATGCCACAGCACAGCGCCTCCACCCCTTTCGGCAGCACGACCTCGAAGCCTGCCTTGTCCATCAAGGCCAGCGCCATCTCGGTGACACTGCGCGGATCGCGATCAGCAGCAGCGACCCCGAAGACACGCGTGGCGCAGGACGGGAAGTAGACGACATGCCCATTGGGCGCTGCACTGCGCCCCAGTGGCTGTGCGAGATGCTTGAGATAATCACGTGGAGCGGCGGCCGGCATGCTGGGAGTCCATTGCTGCACCCTGTCGCCGGACAACTTGCGAGCAGCCTGGGTCAGGCGACGCATGTTGCGCGTGCCGACGACACCATGCAGCCCATCCGCCAGCCTGAGCACGCCACGCATGCCGCTGGTGACACGTGTGAAGTGCTCACCGGCCCAATGCGCCACCTTCATCTTGCCTGGATGATCGGCACCGGCGTTCTCCTCATGACGCAGCCCCCGGATCAGATCACCGGTATTGATACCGACCGGACACTGAGTCGCGCACAGGCCATCGCCCGCACAGGTCTCCATGCCCTGATAGGCGTATTCCTTCCTGAGCACTGCCAGCTGGTCGCGCTGTGCATCATCCGGTGCCTCGAGCGCAGCCAGGCGTGCGATCTCCCGACGGATGACGATGCGCTGGCGCGGCGTCAGGCTCAGGTTCTTCGACGGGCAGACCGATTCACAGAAACCGCACTCGATGCAGCGGTCCACCAGCGGGTCCGCCGCTGGCAATGGCTTGAGGTTTTCCAGATGCAGGCGAGTATTGCGCGTCAGGATCACTTCCGGATTGAGCAGGTTGTCCGGATCAAAGGCCTCCTTGATACGCCACATCAGGGCATAGGCATCCTTGCCCCACTCAAGCTCTACATAAGGCGCCATGTTGCGACCGGTGCCATGCTCGGCCTTGAGCGAGCCACCATATTCCTGCCCCACCAGCTGCGCGACGTCATCCATCAGCGCCTGATAGCGCGCCACCTCGCCTTCGCGCTCGAAGCCCTGCGGGAAGACAAAGTGAAGATTGCCCTCCAGCGCGTGGCCAAACAGGATCGCCTGGGAGTAACCATGCCGCTGGAAGACCTCCGTCAGCGCACCGACGCCTTCCGCCAGCCGCTCGATGGGGAAGGCGACATCCTCGATGATCACGGTGGTCCCCAGGTCACGCACTGCGCCGACCGCCGGAAACAGCCCCTTGCGGATCTTCCAGTACAGCGCATAACGCTGCGCATCCTGAGTGAAGGCCCACGACTCGCAGGTCTCGATGCCTTCCAGCACGCGGGCAACCTCGGCCATGCGCGCCTCCAGCTCCTGATGATGCGCGCCCCGCACATCCACCAGCAGCGCGACCGCCTCTTCCGGCAGGGTGCGCAGCACGTCCGGCATGCCCGGTGCATCCTCGACAGAGCGCAGCGCCGCGCGATCCATCAGCTCCACCGCCGCGACCGGCGCCGTCTTCAGCAGCATGGTGGCGCGACAGGCCGCATCGATGTTCGGGTAGTACACCAGCGCCGCCGCCTTGTGCGGCTCCTCGATCACGGTGCGATAGGTAATGGAGGCGATGAAGCCCAGCGTGCCTTCCGAACCGATCATCAGATGCTTGAGGATCTCGAGACCATCGGCATAGTCGACCAGCGCATTGAGGCTATAGCCGGTGGTGTTCTTGAGCCGATACTTGTGGCGGATGCGCTCGGCTAGCTCAGGGTCGGCGCGCACACTGGCCGCCATACGTTCCAGCTCCGCCAGCAGACCACCATGACTGGCGCGAAAGGCCTGCACGCTCTCCGGCGACGCCGTATCCAGGCAGGTGCCATCGGCGAGAATGACGCGCAGGTCCTCGACGGTGCGATAACTGTTGTGTGCCGTACCGCAGCACATGCCGGACGCATTGTTGGCCGCGATGCCGCCGATCATGCAGCTGTTGATCGAAGCCGGGTCCGGGCCGATCTTGCGCCCGAAGGGGGCCAGCAGCTGATTGGCACGCGCCCCGATCACCCCCGGCTGCAGGCAGATGCGACTGCCCTGCTCCAGCACCTGCGCCCCTCGCCACTCACCACCCAGCTGGATGAGCACCGAATCCGTCAGCGCCTGACCGGACAGCGACGTCCCTGCCGCACGGAAGGTCACCGGCAACTTGCGCGCCCGGCACTCGCGCAACACATGCCCCAGCTCCTGCTCGTCATGCACCCGCACCACCAGCTGCGGCACCAGCCGATAGAAGCTGGCATCCGTGCCGTAGGCCAGGGTGCGCAGCGGATCATGGATCAGGCGCTCACCGGGAATGTGCTGTGCCAACGCCTCGCGCAGAGCGTCATAGGCAGCGGCACGCGCCTGGGGAGAGGCATGCCCGCCCATGGCAGGGTGAGCAGTGGAGTCAGGGGCAGCAGCGGCGGTCATGGCCAGTCTCTTTATCAGTCAGTCAGGATGTCTTTCAGGGTATCAGTCAACACGGATCACGCTTACGGCAGCAGCGGATCACTCAGACCCACCAGGTGGAACGCCAACATGCCCAGCACGCCGGAGGCCAATAGATAGTAGGCGGTCGGAATCGCCGTCATGCGCAGGGTACGACCCTCACGCCCCAGCAGACCGACGGTCGCCGAGGCCGCCACGACGTTGTGGATAGCGATCATGTTGCCGGCCGCGGCCCCGACCGCCTGCAGCGCTACCATCAGCGCTCCCGACAGCCCGAGCTGGGCGGCGACATTGAACTGGAACTGGGACAGCATCATGTTGGAGACCGTATTGGAGCCGGCGATGAAGGCCCCCAACGCGCCGATGCCCGAGGCGAACAACGGGTAGGCCTGACCGAGGCTGTCAGCCACCACGTCAGCCATCACCACCGGCATGGACGCCAGGTCGTTCAGGTTGACGCCGGAGTTGATCAGGATGCGCACCATCGGAATGGTGAACACCAGCACGAAGCCGGCGCCGACCAGTGTGCGCCAGGATTCGCTGGCCGCCGCCACCAGCTGGCGAGAGGCCATGCGATGCAGCAGCAGCGTGATCAGGGCCACGAAGACCATGATGCCGCCCGGCAGATAGAGCGGCTGTATCGCGCCGGAGATACCGCTGGCACCCAGCAGGTCAGTGGCACTGAATTGCACGCTGACCAACCAGCCCTTGAAGTCACTCGATACGCGTGAGGCGACCAGCAGCAGCGCGATCAGCCCATAGGGCAACCACGCCAGCCACAGAGGCAGCGGCTTTCTGCCCGCCGCGGCGGCCTCGACGTCATCACGCTCCAGCGTCAGGTCACCCAGCCAATGCCTGGGCCACTCGGCCTCGGGCGGAAAATCCCAGCTGTCCTTCGGCAGTAGAAAACCGGCACGCGCCGCTGGCACCACGAGGATCAAGCCGACCAGAGCGCCGATCAGTGACGGGAATTCCGGGCCGAGGAAGATACCCGCCGCCACGTAGGGCAGCGTGAAGCACAGGCCGGCGAACAGCGCGAACGGCGCAATCGACAGCCCCTCGCTCCAGCTTTTCTTCGCGCCGAAGAAGCGCGTCATCATCACGGTCATGAACAACGGCATCAGCAGGCCGACGATGCCATGCACGATGGCGACCTCCGAGGTGATCAGCTGCAGGAAGGCCTCCCAGCTGGAATGGTTCGCCAGCAACTGCTCACCGAGATTGGCCTTGTCGAGGCCCGCATTCACACCGATCACGATCGGCGTGCCCACCGCCCCGAATGATACCGGCGTCGACTGGATCATCATGCCCACCATCACCGCCCCCAGCGCCGGGAAGCCGATGGCGACCAGCAACGGCGCCGCGATGGCCGCAGGCGTACCAAAGCCGGAAGCCCCCTCGATGAAGCTGCCGAACAGCCAGGCGATGATGATGGCCTGTACGCGACGGTCGGGACTGACGGTGGTGAAGGCGCCGCGGATCACCGCGATCGCCCCGGAATGCTTGAGCGTATTGAGCAGGAAGATGGCGCCGAAGATGATCCACAGCACCGAGACGGTCACCATCAGTCCCTGCAGCGTGGAGGCCAGAATGCGCGTCAGCGACATCTGCCACACGAAATAGCCGATGGCAGCGGTGACGAGAAAGACCAATGGCATGGCGCGACGCGCGGGCCATTGCAGACCGACGAGCAGGATGCCCGCCAGCAGGATAGGGGTGAAGGCCAGCAAGGCCAGCAGTGGCTCGGACATGACGGAAACTCCGCAGGCGAATTGTTGTGATTGTTGTCTGGCACGGCAGTGAAGGACTCGGGGGGTTGGCGCACCCTTGGGTCAGGCCTTCCGATAAATTGGTCATACCAATTTACCCTGCTGTGCTTCGGCATAATCTAGGCGTCGCCTCGAAAGGGGTCAAACATCATGTAGTACAAGGTATCTAGACATTGGTCAAAGCAGCTTCATTGCGTAAAATTGGTCTTACCAATTATTGATAGCACTCATCTCCCACGCGAGGCGTGGTTATCACACATATTGGTAAGACCAATGTCGGCTGTGGCGTGGAATGCCCACGGGCCACACTGATCATCGGCAGCGCCGCAAGCGCCCCTCTCTTGCATGCCGCGCTCTGGCTTTCCAGCGTTCGGCGCCGCCTTTCACCTTTGCCGCAAGGACACTTCCATGCGTTACGCCCCCGTCCGCCAACCCCGTATCGCCGATGTACTCACCGAGCGCCTCGAAAGCATGATCATCGAAGGCAGCCTGAAACCCGGCGAGCGCCTGCCACCGGAGCGCACCCTGGCCGAGCAGTTCGAGGTCTCGCGCCCCTCCGTGCGGGAGGCCATCCAGAAGCTGGCCGCGCGCGGACTGCTGACCTCACGCCAGGGCGGCGGCACCTATGTCTCTGAAGAGCTGGCGCGCGCCTGGTCGGACCCGCTCAGCGCGCTGCTGGGTCGCCACGGCGAGTTCAATCTCGACCTGCTGGAATTTCGCGATGCGCTGGAGGGCATCAGCGCCTACTACGCCGCCATGCGCTCCACACCTGCCGACAAGGCAATGCTGCGCCAGCGCTTCGAGGACCTGGAGAAGAGCTTCGAGGGACGTGACCCGGAGCGCGAGGCCGGTGCCGATGCCGCCTTCCACCTCGCCATCGCCGAGGCCGCGCACAACGTGGTGCTGCTGCACTCGATGCGCAGCCTGTTCCAGTTGCTGGAGAAGAGCATCGTGGCCAACCTGCGCCACCTGTTCGAGAAGCCGGAATCACGCCCGCGCCTGATCCAGCAGCACCGCAGCCTGTTCGAGGCGATCATGGAAGGCCGAGCCGAAGATGCGCGCAACGCCGCCCATGAGCATCTGGTATTCGTCGAGGATTCGCTGCTGGAACTGGAGCGCGCCGAGACTCGTGCCCAGCGCGCCTTGCGCCGTGCCCAGGCGGCGCCGGATGGCTCATGACGCTCAGTCATGACGCTCTGGCTGAATATGGAGTTCCGGATATGCAGTGCTTGAGATGAGGGCCTGAACATGAAGGCTTGCCGATGAAGGACACGCTCCTGCCCCAGCTGTGGCGTCTCGTACTGGCGGTCGCGCTACCGCTAGGGCTGATGCTATGCGTGTGGCAGGCGGTCTCGATGGCGCGCAGCCAGGGTCTGGAGCGCCTGGGGCATGAGGCAGACAACGAACTGCGTCTGACCGCCGCCAGTCTGCGTGGCCAGCTGAATCGCCACGCCTATCTGCCCAGACTGGTGGCAGAAAATGACCAGCTGCGCGCCTTTCTCGATCACCCAGAAGACCCCAGCGCGGAAGTGGCACTCAATCAGCGACTGGACCGCATGCGTGAGCTGGCCGGCATCTCGGACCTCTATCTGGTCGATGACACCGGCACCACCATCGCCGCCAGCAACTGGCGTTCCGCCAATACCTTCATCGGCCAGAACTATCGCTTCCGCCCCTACTGGCAAGACGCCATCAATGGCGGCGAGGGGCGCTTCTACGGGCTGGGCACCAGCTCCGGTGAGCGCGGTTACTTCTTCAGCGCTGCCGTCACCAGCCCCCAGGGTCGACGTGGCGTGGCCGTGGTCAAGGTGCAGATAGAGGCGCTGGAGGCGGCGTGGCTCGACCAGAATGCCGACATCATGGTCACTGATCCGCATGGCGTGATCTTCATCGCCAGCCAGGCGCAGCGGGTACTACGCACGCTGGAGCCACTCAGCGAGGAGACACGCAACCGGCTGCTCGACACCCAGCGCTATGCCAATCAGCGCCTGCGCCCGCTGCGTCTGCATCATCGCGAGGCGCTGCCGGAGCTGTTGGGCTCGCCCTTTGAGTCGCGCCGCGACACGACCTCCATCGAACTGTTGCAGCTGACACCGGGGGATCTCTGGCAGCACGCCTGGTTGAGCCTGTCCCAGCCACTGCCGGACATCGGCTGGCGCCTGCATGTGCTCAAGCCACTGGCACCGCTGCGCAGCGGCATCTGGCAAGCGGCCGGACTCGCGGCCGGTGGCTATGCCTTGCTGTGTCTGCTGGCGGGGCTGGGCTGGCAGCGACTGCGCATCCTGCGTGAGCGTCGCCTGTTCGCCGAGCGCGAGCGCCAGAATCTCGCCAGCAGCCAGCAACGGGTGCGCGGCATCATCGACCGCACTCAGGCTGGCCTGTGCATCCTCGATGAGCGGGTCCGGCTGGTGTATCTCAATCCGACGGCCATCGCGCTGTTCGGCTCGCCCTTGAGTACCGATGCCTCACCGGGCGACTCACCCCGCCAGCCCAGCGCCCGCGAAGGGCGTGATCTGCGCGAGCTGTTCCTGCCAGCCGAGCGCCACCTGCTGGACCGCCTGACCCAGGCCCGCTCCGTCGGCCCACTGGAAGTGCATGGCCTGCGCGAAGGTGTCGCGGTGCCACTGGAGCTTTCCTGCTCGCCGCTGCCCAGCCCCAATGGTCCGCGCTGGCTGGTCACGGTCTTCGATGTCAGCGAACGCCGTGCCCAGGCCGAACAGCTCGCCCAGGCACGCGATGCCTTCGAGCAACGTGTGGTCGAGCGCACCCGCGACCTCGCCGCCAGCAACACGCGCCTGAGTGCCGAAGTCGAGGAGCGCACCCGCGCCGAACGCGAGCTGCGCGAGACGCGCGATGAATTGATCCAGACCGCCAAGCTGGCGGTACTGGGGGAACTGGCCGCCGGCATCAATCACGAGCTCAATCAGCCATTGGCCGCCATCCGCGCCTATGCCGAGAACGCGACCGCCTTCCTCGCCCGCGCCCAGACCTCCCAGGTCGAGAGCAACCTGCGCCAGATCACCGAGCTGACCCAGCGCATGGGCGAGATCAGCGCACAGCTGCGTCAGTTCTCACGCAAGAGCGGTGACCGCCTGGAGGCCATCGATCTCACCACCAGCCTCGACTACGCCCTGCGCCTGCTGCATGCACGTTGCGAGGCTCTCGGCGTGACCCTCATTCGCGAAGCGAGTCCAAAGCTGGCCCGAGTGCGCGCCGAGCCGGTACGTCTGGAGCAGGTGTTGGTCAACCTGATCGGCAATGCACTGGATGCGCTTGCCGACATGCCCCCCGAGCGCACGGAGCCCCCCAGCATCCAGCTCAACCTGCATGAGCAAGCGGGCAGCGCCGGCAATCAGGTCGTGCTGGAAGTCCACGACAACGGCCCCGGCCTCGAGCCATCGCAACTGGTACGCGTGTTCGAACCCTTCTATACCCAGCGCGCCGACGGCCAGGGACTCGGGCTGGGGCTATCGATCAGCGCGCGTATCGTCGCCGACCTCGGCGGCACCCTCGAGGCGCATCCCTCGCCGCTGGGCGGCGCACTGTTCCGGCTGACGCTGCCGGCACTCTCGATGCACTCACTGGCGATGCCCTCACAGCCGTCGATGCCCTCACAATCCCCGATGCCACCCACCGCCAACCATTCACAGGAGCCGTCATGAGCGACGTCACGAATACCGACATGCAGGTGCTGGTGGTGGATGACGAACCGCACCTGCGCGACAGCCTGAGCCAGAGCCTGATGCTGGCCGATTACCGCACTCGCCCGCTGGCCAGTGCCGAGCAGGCACTGGCGATCCTGCGCGCCGAAGCGCCCTTCGAAGGTGTGGTGATCACGGACATTCGCATGCCGGGCATGGATGGCCTGAGCCTGCTGCACGCGGCGCATGCCGTGGATGACGAGCTGCCGGTGATCGTGATGACGGGGCATGGCGACATCGACACCGCCGTCGCGGCCATGCAGGCCGGTGCCTGGGATTTCATCGAGAAGCCCTTCGATCGCGAGCGCATGCTCGATGGCGTGCGGCGTGCGGTGGCCGCCCGCCGGTTGACGCTGGAGAACCGCTCGCTGCGCGAACAGCTGGATACCCAGCGCAACAGCGCCGGCCCCAGACTGGTCGGCAGCAGTGACATCATGCAGCGCCTGGATGCTCAGGTATCACGCCTGGCGGCGGTCGATGCCGACACCCTGCTGTATGGCGAGACCGGCGCCGGCAAGGACCGTGTCGCCCGCTGTCTGCACGAGCGCAGTCCCCGCGCCAGCAAGCCCTTCGTGGCACTCAACTGTGGCGGCATGCCGGAGACGTTGATCGAGTCGGAACTGTTCGGCCACGAGAAAGGCGCCTTCACCGGTGCCAGCGAGCGCCGTATCGGCAAGCTGGAACACGCCGACGGCGGCACCCTGTTTCTCGATGAGATCGAATCGATGCCGATGTCATTGCAGATCAAACTGTTACGGGTGCTGCAGGAGCGCAGCATCGAGCGACTCGGCAGCAATACACCACGCCCCATCGACATCCGCGTCATCGCCGCCACCAAGCGGGATCTGCGCGAAGCGGCCAGCGCCGGCGAGTTTCGCGAAGACCTCTACTACCGCCTGAACGTGGTCACGCTGTATCTGCCGCCACTGCGCGAGCATGCCGAGGATATCCTGCAGCTGTTTCGGCACTTCGCGATCCTGGCCAGCGAACGCACCAGTCTGGAAGTCCCGCCGCTGGACGCCACCACCCTGCAGGCACTGCTGGCGCATGACTGGCCGGGCAACGTGCGTGAATTGAGAAACTGTGCGGAACGCCATGTGCTGCTGGGCGGGCTGGAGGGCAACATCGGCGACAGCATGGCGGAAGGGCGACCGCTCACCGCGGGCACGAGTGGCCCGTCCGTGAACAGCACGGAAGTCGCAAGAGAGACGGACAGAGAAGGCATCACCGCCGGCACGGGCGAGCGGGATGCATCAGGAGCACCGAGGGAATCAGGCGAGCTGGGGGAACTGGAGCACAACGTGAAGGCAGCCACCCAGGCGCAATCGCTGCCGCAACGCATGGAGGCGTTCGAGGCCGCGCTGATTCGCGAAGCCCTGGCGGCCAGCAAAGGTCAGGTGGTGATGGCCTGCGAACGGCTGGGGCTGCCGCGCAAGACACTCTACGACAAGCTCAAGAAGCACGGCCTGAGTGCCGAGCCCTATCGTGCCTGATGCATCACAACAGCAACTGAGATTCGCGCCGGCCTTCAGCCAGACGGCATCAGACGCCGGCCATCAGCCGTGACAGGCCTGCACCGAACACGGACAGCGGCCCCTGCAGATGCATGATGTCCACCAGTACCGACAATGGCGGCAGCCAGGGCGTCATGGCGGCGATCACCGCCACCATCGCCAGCGAGTTGCCCGGCTCACGATAATCGAACAGCTTGAAGGCGGTGCCGAAGCTGCGCTTCAGGCGTGCGCCGACCATGTCGACGCTATACATCTCATCGAGCAGCAGGTGGATCATGGCGCCGAACAACAGGGCCGCGCCCTGCCACCAGGCCTGTTCTTCACTCTGGCCCAGCACATGCAGGCTGGCGGCCGTCACGCCCAGCGAGCACAGCACTGACGCCAGCAGCGAGTGCCAGATACCGCGATGGACGGTGAAGCGCTTGAAGATGGCGCTGGCCACATAGCGCACGCCCAGATAGGTGGCGCCGCCCGCCATCATCAGCGGCCCCGCCAGCAGGCGGTCCTGCAGCAACAGCACGCAGGCCATGGTCGCCAACACCGCAAACAGCGTGAACAGGATACGGATGGCACGCGAGTTGTCGGAGTCGATATCCGGCAGGATACCGCCGAAGGTGGTCAGGCTCGCCAGCGGAACCCCCTCCGCCAGCGACCACAGGCCGCCCTGCCAGCCCGCCGCCGCGACGATGCCGCCGGCAAAGGCCGCTACGGTGATATGGGTACGAAAATTGGCCATGAAATACGGGTCGCGAGCCCTCGACGATGTCACTGGACCAGACGCCACACGCTGGCACTGGATATACGTCCAGATTATGACGCAAGCATTTCATGAAAAACAATGGCTTGTCCTGGTTTGTGCGCGCCACTGCCACATCTGCCTTCTAAAGCTCGTGGAAAACCGACCCTGGCTTGTGAAAAACCGCCCCTGGCTTGCGGAGAATCCGGCCCTGAAACGAGCACTCCCCCGCCGGCCTGAGCCAACGGGGGAGTGATCATTGCTGCGTCTGCCGCTCTGTGCGAGGGAGGTTCAGTCAGCGTAGTCTTCGGCCAGATGCTGATCCTTCAGCTTGACGTAGTTCACCGCCGAATAGGTGAAGAACTCACGCTCACTGTCCTTGATGGGGCGCAGTGCCTTGGCCGGGTTGCCGGCATACACATGCCCGCCCTCGAGACGCTTGCCCGGCGGCACCAGCGCACCCGCCGCGATGATGACTTCATCTTCCACTACCACGCCGTCCATCACGATGGCGCCCATGCCGACCAGCACGCGGTCGTGAATGGTGCAGCCATGCAACACGGCCTTGTGACCGATGGTGACGTCATCGCCGATTTCCAGCGGATAGCCGCCCGGATTGAAGTCACTGGCGTGAGTGATATGCAGTACCGCGCCATCCTGCACGCTGGTACGCGCACCGATGCGGATACGGTGCATATCGCCGCGAATCACCGCCAGCGGCCATACCGAGCTGTCATCCCCGAGGGCGACATCACCCAGCACCACACTGGCCGGATCGACGAAAACCCGCTCGCCCAGTCGCGGCGTCAGGCCCTTGAAGGATCTAATGCTCATGCCTTACCTCCTGAATTAGGCAACCAGCCTACTGCGCCAAACACCGGGATGCCAATAGCGCAACGGCCTGACTCGCGTTGCGATGTTTTCGACACCCCGTCCCGACGCCCCGCTTTCAGGCTCGTCGCTCCCCGTGCATCTCACCACGCCGCGAGCTGACTCAACGGCAGATTCACGCACCGATTGCGCAAGCGGGCTTACTTGAAGAAGCTCCAGCCCAGCACGACGACGACCAGCGGAATCGAGATCCAGCGCAGCACCCAACGCCAGGTGCGGAAGAAGCCACGCGAGGTGCCGAGGCCTGCCAGCGCACGATTCTGCGGCATCACCCAGGCCGCGAAGATGGCGATCAGCAACCCGCCGATCGGCAGGAAGAAGTCCGGCGGAATCGTCGTCACCGCATCGAAGACATTCATCTCGCCCAGCACGTGCACGTCCTTGAGGCTCGAGAAGGACAGCACCGACAACAGCCCCATCGCCCATACCGAGACACCGACCACCAGTGCCGCGTGGCGACGCTTGAGACCCCAGCCCTCCAGCACCTCGACGATGGGCTCGGCGATGTTGATCGAGCTGGTCCAGGTCGCCAGCAGCAACAGCAGGAAGAACAGCGCCAGCAGCACGCTGCCGCCCGGCAGATTGGCGAAGGCGATCGGCAGGCTGACGAACATCAGGCCGGGGCCGGAGGCCGGGTCCATGCCCTGGCTGAAGACCGCCGCGAAGATGGCGATACCCGCCAGCAGCGCCACGCCGATATCCAGTGCCGCCACGGCGATCGCGGCCGTCGGCAGACTCTGGCGCTCCGGCATGTAGGCGCCGTAGGCCATCAGGGCACAGGCCCCGACCGCCAGAGTGAAGAAGGCATGCCCCATGGCATTGAGCATCACGTCCAGCGTGATGGCACTCGGGTTGGGCATGAACAGCCAGTTCAGCGCGGGGCCGAAGCCGGGCGTGCTGATGCTGTAACCGGCCAGCGCCAGCAACAGCACGTAGAGCAGCGGCATCATCAGGTTGTTGAGGCGCTCGAGCCCGGAAGAGATGCCGGCGGCCACCACGCTCATCGTCATCAGCATGAAGACGGTGTGGTTGAAGGTCATCGTGACCGGGTCTTCCAGGAAGGCACCGAAGGAGGCGCCGATCTCCGGCGGACTCATGCCGCTGAAGTCACCCTTCAGCGAATCGACCAGATACTCGATCGACCAGCCCGACACTACCGAATAGAACGACAGGATGAAGAACATGGTGATGGCGCCGAACAGCCCCAGCCAGCGCCAGTGCGGGGTGCGCCCACCGCTGACGGCCAGATGGGCCAGCGCCTGCATCGGTCCGCGACGTCCGGCGCGCCCGATCATGATCTCGGCCATCATCACCGGCAGGCCCAGCAACAGCACGAAACCGATATACAGCAGCAGAAACGCGGAACCGCCGTTCTCGCCGGTCATGTAGGGGAAGCGCCAGATATTGCCCAGCCCTACGGCGGCGCCGGTCACGGCCAGAATGAAGGCTCGGCGACTGCCCCAGCGTTCGGTGGTTTCGCTCATGTCTGCTCTCGTGGTCTCGGTATGGGGGAAGGATACGGGCCCCACTCAGGGGCAAGGCCAGCAAGATAGCAGCCGTACCGGCCTCGGCCAATGCGACATGCGCGTGGCAACGCCCGCCTATCGAGGCGATAGATTGAATAACACGCGCCAAGGCCTCACATTCTAGGTATCCCCGCGGCAGCGGTGACGCCGTTTTCACGGCGCAATCGATGCGCAAGTTCTCCTTTACCGCTTACCGCTGCCGCCCACCCGAATGACGCGAGGTACATGATGTCGATCAATCCCCTGCTGGAACGCAATACCCTGCCCCCCTTCGACACCCTCAAGGCCGAGCACGTCGAGGACGCGATCAGCGAACTGCTGGAGCACAACCAGCAGGAGATCGAACGCCTGATCGAGGCCACCCGCGATGACACGCGCTGGGACAACTTCGCCGCGCCGCTGGAAGCGCTGGGCGATCGCCTGAGCCAGGCCTGGTCGCCGGTCTCGCACCTCAACTCGACCATGAACTCGCCCAAGCTGCGTGAGGCCTATCAGGCCTGTCTCGCCAAGCTGTCGGCCTACTCCACCTGGGTGGGTCAGAACAGCGACCTGGCCGCGGCCTATCAGCGCCTCGCGGACAGCGATGAGTTCGCAAGACTCGATGAAGCCCAGCAGAAGGCGATCACCAACAGCCTGCGCGACTTCCGTCTCGCCGGTGTCGACCTGCCGCAAGACAAGAAGCAGCGTTACGGCGAGATCCAGGCGCGCCTGTCCGAGCTCTCCAACACCTTCTCCAACCATGTGCTGGATGCCACCCAGGCCTGGCACAAGGATGTCGGTGAAGAGGCACTGGCGGGCGTACCGGAAAGCGGCCTTGAAGCGCTCAAGGCCAATGCCGAAGCCAAGGGCCTGGAAGGCTATCGCATCACTCTGGACTTCCCGAGCTTCTTCCCGGTGCTCAGCTATGCCGACAACCGCGAGCTGCGCGAGGAGGTCTACACCGCCTTCGTCACGCGCGCCTCGGAGAAAGGCCCCAACGCCGGTGAGTTCGACAACGGCCCGGTGATCGAGGAAATTCTGGCCCTGCGTCAGGAGCTGGCCGCGCTGATCGGCTTCGACGACTACGCCTCACTGTCGCTGGCGACCAAGATGGCCGACTCGCCGGCGCAGGTCATCGCCTTCCTGGATGACCTCGCCACCCGCGCCGTGCCGCAGGCGCGTGAAGAGTTCAACGAGCTGGCGGCCTACGCCACCGAGAGCCTCGGCATCGACGACCTGCAGCCGTGGGATGTCGGCTATGCCAGCGAGAAGCTGCGCGAGTCGCGCTACGCGATCAATCAGGAGCAGCTGCGCCCCTACTTCCCGGCGCCGCAGGCCATCGACGGGCTGTTCGAGGTCGTCAACCGCCTCTACGGCATCACCTTCAAGCAGCGCGAGGTACCGGTCTGGCACGAGGACGTCAGCTACTACGAGGTGATCGAGAATGACACCCCGATCGCCGGCTTCTATCTCGATCTCTACGCGCGTGAAGGCAAGCGAGGCGGCGCCTGGATGGATGAGTGCCGCGTGCGTCGTCGCCGCGAGGATGGCAGCCTGCAGTTGCCGGTCGCCTACCTGACCTGCAACTTCACCCGCCCGGTGGGCGATCGCCCGGCGCTGCTGACCCACGATGAAGTGGTCACGCTGTTCCACGAATTCGGGCACGGTCTGCATCACATGCTGACCCGCCAGGAAGTCGCCGAAGTCTCCGGCATCAATGGCGTGGCCTGGGACGCCGTCGAGCTGCCCAGCCAGTTCATGGAAAACTTCTGCTACGAGCGTGAAGGGCTGGATCTTATCGCACGTCACGTCGACACCGGCGAGCGCCTGCCGGATGACATGCTCGAGCGCCTGCAGGCAGCCCGCAACTTCCAGGCGGCGATGACCATGGTCCGCCAGCTGGAGTTCTCGCTGTTCGACTTCCGCCTGCATCATGAGCTCGACAAGCCGTCGGCCAGCGATGTCCAGGCGCTGCTCGACGAGGTGCGCAGCAAGGTCGCCGTGGTGCCGGCGGTCGAGTTCAATCGCTTCCAGAATGGCTTCAGCCATATCTTCGCCGGCGGTTACGCCGCGGGTTACTACAGCTACAAGTGGGCCGAGGTGCTGTCGGCAGACGCCTTCAGCGCCTTCGAGGAAAGCGCGGTCTTCGATACCGCCACTGGCCAACGCTTCCGTGACGAGGTACTGGCACGCGGTGGCTCGCGTGACGCCGCCGAGCTGTTCCGCGCCTTCCGTGGCCGTGACCCGCAGGTCGATGCCCTGCTGCGTCACTCCGGCATCGGTGCCCAGGCGGCCTGATCTCGCCCCGTCTCGTGATGGCGCAAGCCTGACCACGAGCTGCTGACCATGCGCCCCTGACCTTTACCGGTCGGGGGCGTATCATATGGCGCATCATCCGCCCGAGGCGGGATTGCCAGACCTACCCTGACCCTGACTGGAGGCACCATGTCTACCATCAAGCGCTTCATCGCCGGTGCCGTCTGCCCGCGCTGCGGAGCAATGGACCGCCTGCGCACCTGGGAGCAGAACGAGACCCGCTACCGTGACTGCGTGTCCTGCGACTTCTTCGAACAGCAAGCCATCGAGGAACCGCCGACCCTCGCCGAGATCTCCACGCGCGTGAGCGACCCCCGCGAGACGCCGGCAAGCGATGAGGTTCAGCCGGTGCGCATTCTGGACCCCGGCAAGCTGCACTGACATCTGCTGTAGCGCTGCGACATGAAAAAGCCCCGCCAATTGGCGGGGCTTTTTCATGTCATCTCGGCAGGATGATCAATTGATCACAGATCATTTATCACAGGTCAGTCGACCACTCTTCAGTCGACCACACCGCAGGCGACGCGCGAGCCGCCACCGCCCAGCTTGGGCGTATCGGTGTAGTTGTCACCGCCGGAGTGGATCATCAGCGCATGGCCGCTGAGATCACTTTCCTTGATGCGCGGTGCCAGCACCGGCAGCGAGATCTTGCCATCGGCATCGACGCTCAGCGCCGGAAGGTCACCGAGGTGGCCATCACCGTAGGGGCCCTGGTGGGTACCAGTCTCTTCTGGATCGAAGTGGCTACCTGCCGCGGCCGCGGCGACGGTCTCGCCATCCTTCTCGGCCGGTTCGCAGCTGGCATTGGCATGCAGGTGGAAGCCGTGGATGCCGCTCTCGAGCCCCTCGATCTTCGGCGTCAGCAGCAGACCATCATCGGTATCCTCGGCCATGACACTGCCGACGGACTCACCGACGCCATCACTGCTGACGCGATGCATTTCCACCTCGGTGGCGGCCTGGGCGACGCCGCCGAACAACCAGGCGCCGAGCGCCACCGTCGCGGCGGTCTTGAGGGGCTTTCTGGACGAGGTCGTAAAGGATGCCGTGTGCTGTGTCTCGTGATTCATGAGCAATCTCTCCATCACTGAGGCCGGCGTCACTGCCGACGCCTTGAGTGGCTTGCGGGCCGCTGTCACAAGCGGCTACCCGTCAGACCTCAGGGCGAGCGACGCCACATTCAATGCCGCTCATCCAATTACTTGTCGCGCACGCCCGGCGCGCGTGACTCAACGAGAAGAGATCCCCAGATTTTCCAGCACCTTGAGACACGGCTCGGCCTGATTGAGGGTATAGAAGTGCAGGCCCGGCGCGCCGCCATCCAGCAGACGCTGACTCATGCGCGAGATCACCTCGGTGCCGAAGGCCTGGAGGCTCTCGCTGTCATCGCCATAGCTCTCGAGCTGCCGGCGGAGCCAGCGCGGGATGTCCGCCCCGCAGGAATCGGAGAAACGCGCCAGCCGGGTGTAGTTGGTGATCGGCATGATCCCCGGGATGATCGGCTGCTGGATGCCGGCGGCACGCGCACGCTCCACGAAGTGGAAGTAGGCATCGGCATTGAAGAAGTACTGGGTGATGGCGATATCGGCGCCGGCCTGCATCTTGCGCGCGAAGTTCTCGAGATCGCTGTGGTAGTTGTCGGCCTGTGGATGGCACTCCGGATAGGCCGCCACCGCGATCTCGAAGTGATCGCCGGTCTCCTCGCGCACGAACTCGACCAGCTCGTTGGCGTAACGCAGCTCGCTGCGCGAGCCCATCCCGGAGGGCAGGTCACCGCGCAACGCCACCAGGCGCTTGACGCCCTGCTCACGATATTGCGCCAGGATCTCGCGCAGCTCGCCGCGGTCACTGCCGACACACGACAGGTGCGGCGCGGTGCAGATGCCGCTGGCGCTGACCGACTGCACGGTGTTGAAGGTGCGCTCACGCGTGGAGCCACCCGCGCCATAGGTGACGGAGAAGAACTCCGGCTCCAGCGCCGCCAGCTGATCGCGAACCCCCTTGAGCTTTTCACGCCCGGCCTCGGTATTCGGCGGGAAGAATTCGAAGCTGATCCCTGACGGATGTTCGCTTGCACTCATGGGGCGGCCCTCCTGGTCGTCGTGTCCGGCATTGATGTCGTTATCGCCGCACACTTCGCGGTGCGCGTGCAGCAATACACGTCCGGCGCGTCACGCCACCGCCCCTGTACTGCATGTCGAGCATTCTGACCGCCACCGCCGACCCCGGCCAATGAAAGGTTTTCGCCTCAACTTCAATACCATTCATATAAGAAAATGCGTGTTTATAACCATTGCTGACAGTGGCGTCCTGCCCCTTAGTCCTGTCCCTCACCCGGCGCGCAACCACGCGATCCGCAGCCTGATCAAGGAAAGACGCAATGCGCGTCATTCATGGGATGACGCTGACAGGGGCCACACGGCATGATGAGCCAAAAGGACAATGACGCTTCACAAGGAACCGTGATGGACCACATCGATCTGCAGCAACCGCTCTGGATGCTGATCACCTTCGTCGCCCTCGGCGCCCTCTGTGCACGCCGCCTCGCGATCGACCCGCGCCCCATCGCCACCTTGCTGATCTACGTGATCGCGCCGCTGACCTTCTTCCGCGGGCTGGTGCTCGGCGAGCCATCGCTGAGTGATCTGGGCCTGACGCTGGGACTGTTCTCGCTGGCCAGCAGCATCTGCCTGCTGGTGCGCCCGCTGGCCGCGAAGTTCTTCCCGCCGCAGGAAGCCGCCCTGCTCGCCTTCTCCTCCGGCACCGGCAATACCGGCTACTTCGGCCTGCCGGTCGCGATGCTGTTGCTGCCGCCGGAAGGCGTGACCCAGTACCTGTTCTGCCTGCTCGGCATCACGCTGTATGAGTTCACGCTGGGCTTCTACGTCAGTGCGCGCGGGCAGTTCTCGATGCGCCAGAGTCTGGTCAAGATCGTGCGTCTGCCGCTGATCTACGCCTTTCTGGCCGCCCTGCTGGTGGGGACGCTGGGGCTCGAGGTACCGGGGACGGTGATGGAGGGACTCGACTACTTCAAGTACAGCTACACGGTGCTGGGCATGATGATCATCGGCATGACGCTGGGCGGTGTCAGCCTGCGCGAGATCGACCCGCGCTTCATTCTGGCCGCGACAGGTCTGCGCTTCGTGATGTGGCCGCTGCTGAGTCTGGGCAGCGTGATGCTGCTGGGCAGCCTGTTCGCCCTCGACCCGGTGCTGGCGCAGGTGTTGCTGCTGCTGGGCGTGGTGCCGATGGCCGCCAATGTGGTCGTGCTGGCCATCGAACTGAATATCCAGCCGGCCAAGGGCGCGATCGCGGTGATGCTGACCACCCTGGCGGCGCCGCTGATCATCCCGCTGTATCTGTCATGGATGCTGGCGATCAGCGGCCTGGGGTGAGGCTCAGGCGCCGGCCATCTCGGGCGTGACGGCGTCGGGCGTCGCGGCAGGCGCCTGACGCGGCATCAGATGGCGCGGCGCCGTCTCGAGGATCTGGCCCTGCCAGTCGATCAGGTGCAGCGCGCCTTCGGCATCTTCCGCCAGCGCGGTGCAGTGCTCGACCCAGTCGCCGTCGTTGCAGTAGAGCACGCCTTCCTCGACCCGAAAGCCCGCCTGGTGGATGTGCCCCCCGACATAGCCATCCAGACCTTCGAGGCGCGCCTGACGCATGGCGGCTTCCTCGAACTGGGCCACATAGCGCTGGGCGGTGCCGCTACGACGCTTGAGCGCGCTGGCCAGCGACCAGTACGGCAGCCCGAACATGCCACGCGCGCGGTTGCACCAGCGATTGAGCGACAGGATGAAGCCGTGCATGCCATCGCCCAGCTTGAGCAGCCACGGCGCGATGCGCACATGGGTGTCGAATTCATCGCCGTGGGAGACCAGCAGGCGACGACCGCTGCCGGTGGTATGGATCGCGCGCCGCTCGATGCTCACGTTGTGCAGCTTCAGGCCGCACAGGCGACGGAAGGCGGCATCATGATTGCCGGGAATGTAGATGACCTCGCAGCCACTGCGCGCCAGACGCAGCACCCGCGCCACCAGCGCCTGCTGGTCCTTGTCGAGCACCGCACGCTTGCGCATCGCCAGCAGGTCGACGATATCGCCGACCAGATACAGGCGTTCGGGGCGCACGCGACGCAGCAGCTTCGCAAGCAGCGCCGCCTGGCAGTCCGGGGTTCCCAGATGCACATCGGAGATGAACAGCGTGCGAACCTGACCGAGAGCGTCGGGAGCAGGCGGCATTTCAGCACGGGGAACCGATTGCGGAGCGGTCATGTCAGTCACCTCTGGGTTGCCAGGCGGAATCGACAGGCGAGGCCCAGATGGCCCCTGTCGTTGCCCAGCAAGACTGAGGGGAGGCGATGACATACCCGTAACAGCGACATGAAAAAGCGATGACAGCCATTGCCATCAATCACTTGCAGCATGAAAGAAGGGAAGATCGCGGGCTTTCTCACGCCTGGGGGTCGTTGGCGCCCGCCATGGCCCGCCGCCGAGCGCGCTTCTGACGATACATGCGGTCATCCGCGATATGGATCAGATCATCGACATCCACATCGCCCTGCAATACCGGGTCGTGGGTGACGCGCCCGATGCTGACCTCGACCGGGAAGGGAATTTGCTGCTCCAGGCGTTGTTCCTGAAGATGGCGCATCAGCTGGGTCGTCGCCTGCTGGCTGGCCATATCACAGGCACCGGGCATCACGACCAGGAATTCATCGCCGCCCAGACGGCATGCCAGTCCGTCTTCACCGGCCGCCTGGGCGACACTCCGGGCCACCAGCTGGATCAGGCGATCACCCTCGGCGTGCCCGAAGCTGTCGTTGACGTGCTTCAGACGATCGACATCCACGAACAGGATTGACACGCATTGCCGGGTGCTCGTGCTCTCGGCCAGCATCCGCTCGAGAAAATCAAAGCCGAAACGACGGTTGGGCAGCCCCGTCAGCAGATCATGATTGGCGCGGTATTCCAGCTCGTTCTGCTGGGTGAGCAACCGCTGATTCATGTCGTGCAATTCGAGATTGCGCGCCTCCAGCGTGCGCTGCAGCCGGATGGTGCGATGGAAGGTCGAGGCTCGGGCATGCGCCAGTGCCGGCGCGATGAAGAGGGTCCCCAGGATGTAGGCACCACCCGCACCGGCCAATGTCGTCAACGACAAGGGACTCAGCCACACATAGATGGGCACATAACACAGTATCAGCGGCAGGCTGCTGGCCAGCTGGTAGCGCCAGCCCCACACCAGCCAGGCGGGCATGGCGATCAGCATGCAGGTCGAGAAACTCAGGTTCCACAACGTCAGCGTCAGTGCATCCGGAATCAGCGCGGCACCGAAGCAGAAGAACAGATTGGCGGGTATCGCCCCGGCCAGCAGGATCTTGTCCGAATGCACGCCGCCGCGGCGCAGCTGGAGGATGCACAGCAGGCAGCAGAGGAAGATGATCAGCCGCCCCACCCACAACGCCTGCCAGGCAGACGGCACCTGGAAATAGTCAAACAGCAGGAAGCAGGCGAAGCACGCCATGGCGAACATGATGAAGGTATTATTGATTCGCGTGCGATAGTGCTGCGCTTCGATATCCGAACCGTCCCTGCCCGGCAATATCAGATGTTCATGAAGCAGCATGTTCCATCCTCGACACTCGGTAGCATCAACCAATGTTACACCGCGCGCAGAGCACACCTCACTGGAATAAAGAGTTGATCAGTAAACGCAAGATTACCGACTGCCTGATAGAACAATGTGCTGTGTCATCAGGCCAGCCAGGCGGAACAAGGGCAAAGAGGTGTCGGCAACACGAATGTGCCGGCAACACGAACGCGCCGGCAACACGAACGAAAGCGCCCTGCTGTCGTCATCCACCTCGATGGCGACAGCAGGGCGCTGAAGGTAAAGGTAAGGCCAAGGCAATACCAGGTCACGGCCTGAGCGTCATGACATCTTCTGGCGTACCCCGGCCGGCACATAGATGCGTGCAGAGGCGGCATCTCCCAGCCAGTACCCCGAGAAGATGCCATAAAGCCCTGCCGCCATCAGACCGCCGATGAACAGCGTGAAGTGGGTGATGTCACCCAGCGGCAGGAAGCTGATGATCAGCGTCACCGCCGAGGAGACCAGCAGCGCCTTGACCGCCGCGACGTTGACGCCCTTCTCGAAGAAGTACTCGCCTTCCGCGCTGTCAGTGAACAGCGCCTTGGTGTTGATGCCGCCCTTGTTGACCAGATAGTGGTCAAACAGGATCACGCCATACACCGGGCCGATGGCTGCGGCGAGGATGCCCACGGTGTACTGGATGATCTCCGGGTTGTTGAACAGATTCCACGGCGTGATGAAGATGGAGCCGACGGCGGCGAGCATGCCGCCCATGCGCCAGCTGATGCGGGACGGTGCCACATTGGAGAAGTCGAACGCCGGTGACACGAAGTTGGCCACGATGTTGATGCCGATGGTCGCCAGCACCAGGGTCAGGATGCCCAGCGCTGCCGCGACGCCATTGTCGATGCGGGCGACGGTCTCCATCGGATCATGCAGCATCTCGCCGAAGATGGGCTGCGTACCGGACACCACCACCACGGTGATGACGGCAAACAGCAGGAAGTTGACCGGCAGGCCCCAGAAATTGCCGCGCTTCACATCCCCGGGGGTAGCGCAGTAGCGCGAGAAGTCCCCGAAGTTGAGCGTCGGCCCCGCGAAGTAGCCCGCCACCAGCGCCGCGGCGATCACCATCTGCCACAGGGCGTCGCTGCCAGAGAGCGTCTTGCTGCCCAGCGTGAAGCTGATGTTGTCCCAGCCGGCCTGCCAGACGATCCAGCCCGCCAGCGCGAACATCACCACATAGACGGCTGGCCCGGCGAAATCGATGAAGCGCCGCACCGCATTCATGCCCCACCAGAACACCAGCGCCTGCAGCACCCACATGAACAGGAAGCAGGACCAGCCCAGCTGCGAGAGCCCGAACAGCTGGGTCTCGGTCAGCCCTTCCAGCGACGGCACATAGCGCAGCAGCACCAGCATCAAGGCATGCGCCGCCAGATACGTCTGGATGCCGTACCACACCACCGCGATCAGCCCGCGGATGATCGCCGGAATATTGGCACCATAGATGCCGAAGGACTGACGGCAGACCACCGGGAAGGGCACCCCCGTCTGCTGGCTGGGCCGCGAGATCAGATTGGCGAACACCTGCACCACCAGAATGCCGACCAGCATCGAGACCAGAATCTGCCAGCTGGCCAGCCCCAGGGTGAACAGACTGGCGGCGAAGACGTAGCCACCGACGCTGTGCACATCGGACATCCAGAACGAGAAGATGTTGTACCAGTTCCAGTTCTGCTCGCAGGGGGCGAGGTCCGCATTGATGAGCCGCTTGCTCGCGTTGCTCAGATCAGGGGGAGTCTGGGGTGTCATTGTTGTCTCCAGAGGGGCTTGTGGGCCATGGGCCAGTCACGAGGCGTCATGCCTCGCCATACCCTCCCCTTATCAACAAGCGTGCCAGTGAAACACTTGTTGCGGATTTTCAATCTCCAAGCGTTTTCCCCAAGGCCCGATCTGCGTGACACCCCTGCCAGCAACGTCATGTGCGTGGCAACTCCTGAGACATCAGGCACCATCAACTTCTGCTGTATTAGCCATATGCACCACAGCAGCGCACCGCCAATGAAACGAACGTTGCGCCAGCAGGTGTTACCGGGCTGGCACGGATGCTGCTCGTGTTTTGTGTGCTCCGCTCGCACGGCCCTGCATCCGGCGCGCGCCGTCACGCGAAAGTCCATCACGAGCCCCCCATCATGAGAGAGCCCGCCATGTTGCGTCTCAAGGTCATCAATCCCAACACCAGCCAGGCGATGAGTCAGCAGATGGCGCACTCGCTGCAACGGCAGCTCGCCCGGGACATCCACCTCGAGGTGCTGACTGCCGAGCATGGCGCCCCCAGCATCGAGACCGCCGTCGAGGAAGCCATGGCGGTGGTCGCGCTGCTGGCGCTGATCGCCCGTGATCGTGAGGGCCTGCTGGAGACCCCGCCCGCCGATGGCTATCTACTGGCCTGCTTCGGTGACCCCGGCCTCGAGGCCGCCCGAGAACTGAGCCCCGTGCCGGTGATCGGCATCGCCCAGGCCGCCATGCACATGGCCACGCTGGCGGCGCCCTCCTTTGCCATCGTCACCAGCATGACCAGCACGCTGCCGATGTCCGAGCAGCTGCTGGAGCGCTATGCGATGCGCCCCCTGTGCAAGGCGCTGCTGGCCTGTGACGTACCGGTACTCGCGCTTTCCGAGGCGCGCACTCCCCCCGCGGCATTGCTGGAGCGCTGTGAACACGCCAGAGCCAGCGGTGCCGGCAGCATCGTACTGGGCTGCGCTGCGATGGGGCCGCTGCGTGATGCCATCGCGTCAGAGATCGGCCTGCCGGTGGTCGACCCGCTGCTGGCGGGGCGCGACCTGCTGCTGACCCTGATGCGCCAGCCCGCTGTCGCTCGCGCGAAGCAAGCGGGTGAGGTGAAGCTCCTCAGCGGTGTCTTTGCCCGGGGCCTGGCGGCCCTTTGACCCGCAGGCGAGCCGCCCTTGGCTGGCGCCTCGCGACCGAAACGCAAACGCCCCCTCACTGCTGCCAGTGAAGGGGCGTTTGCTTTGGCAGTCTCTGACTCAGTGCTTGTCGTTCGACTCTCCCGAGTGGCTGCGATCGCCGACCACCGCGGTCACCAGCTTGCCGATGCTCAACCCCTGCACGAGGATCGAGAACAACACGATGATGTAGGTAGTGACCACCAGCGGCTCGCGGAAGTCGCCTTCGGGAATCGCCAGTGCCAGCGCCACCGAGATACCGCCGCGCAGGCCGCCCCAGGTGAGCACGCGCGTGGTGCCGGGGCGGAAGGTGTACCAGCGGCGCAGGAGGCTCAGCGGAAGACCGATCAGCGCAAGGCGCGAGAGCAAAATCACTGCCACCAGCACCAGCGCGATGCCGATCGAGGTCAGCGTGATCGGCATCAGTACCAGTTCGAGGCCGATCAGCACGAACAGCACCGCGTTGAGAATCTCGTCGACCAGCTCCCAGAAGCCGTCCAGGTAGCGGCGGGTGTTGTCGGACATGGCGCCATCACGCGCCATGTTGCCGATGATCAGCCCCGCCACCACCATCGCGATGGGGCCGGAGACATGCAGCGCCGAGGCCAGCGCATAGCCGCCCAGCACCAGCGCCAGACTCAGCATCACCTCGACCTGATACTGGTCGATGCTGCGCATCAGCTGGTAGACCAGCGCGCCCAGCGCCAGCCCGAGCAGGATGCCGCCGCCGGCTTCCTCGAGGAACAAGAGCCCCATGTGGCCGAGCTCGACCTCACCGCTGCCGGCCGACGCCGCGCTCAGCAGTGCGGTGAACAGCACCACCGCCACGCCATCATTGAACAGCGACTCGCCGACGATGCGGATTTCCATGTCGGCAGGCGCGCCGGCACTGCGCATGATGCCGAGCACGGCGATCGGGTCGGTGGGCGAGATCAGCGCACCGAACACCAGGCAATACAGGTAGGGCACCTCGATACCGGCCCACTGGAACAGCCACCAGGCGGCGGAGCCGATCACCAGCGTCGAGATCAGCACGCCCAGCGTGGCCAGCAGGCCGATGGAGCGCCGATAGGCCTTGAGGCGCGAGAGGTCCACGTGCAGCGCGCCGGCAAACAGCAGGAAGGACAGCATGCCGTCCATCAGCAGACTGTTGAAATTGATGCGCCCCAGCCAGTCTTCCGCGGTATCGGCCACGACGGTGGTCACCGCGAAGTGATCGAGCCCGATCACGCCCAGCGACAGCACCAGGCCGATGGCCATCACGCCGATGGTCGGCGGCAGGCGCAGGACGCGATGATTGAACCACATGCACACGGCAGTGATGGTGATGAACAGTGCAGCGAGATTGAGCATCCGAAAACGGTCCTTTGCAGTGGCGCCGATACCCCTGATGGCATGACGTCCTTGTCATTCTTTCCAGTTCTTCTGTCGCGTGAGCGGCCGCGTGGCCGCCAGAACGCATCGTGACTGCCCAGAGCGGCTCATGGCTACCAGAGCGGCTCATGGCTACCAGAGATCGCCGTGGCGTTCACGGTGGCAGAGATAGAGACGCAGCTCGAACTCACGTTGATGATACTCCGGCTGCATGTGACAGCAGAGCCGGTAGAACGCCTTGTCGTGGGCCTTCTCGCGCAGATGCGCCAGCTCATGCACCACGATCATGTTGAGCAGTGGCTCCGGCAGCCGCCGGAACAGCGACGAGATACGGATCTCGTTCTTGGCCTTGAGCTTGTTGCCCTGCACCCGCGACACGAAGGTGTGCAGCCCCAGGGCGTTGTCGATGACGTGAATCCGGTCGTCGTAGATCACCTTGCTGATCGGCGCCGAGCTGCGCAGATACTGATTCTTCAGCGCCATGGTGTAGTCATGCAGCGCCCGCACGCCCTGCAGCTGATGAGGCTCGGGGTACTTGCCGAGAAAGAAGGCTGCCATCTTGCCCGACGCCAGCAGTTCACTCGCCTGCTGTTGGATCTCGGGGGCGTAGCCCTTGAGATAGCGTAGATCAGCCACTGGGCATCTCTCCTGTTGCTGTCCGAAGGAGGGCCAGAGACAAGAAAACCCGCCGAGGCGGGTTTTCTTGTCATGACACCGGGCTGTGAGGGGCGAGACGTCCGCCACCTGCCAGGCCTGTCGAACTAGCGGATTTACAGGCCAGCGGCAGCCTTGAGGCCAGCGGCACGATCGGTCTTTTCCCACGGGAAGGCAGTGAAGGTTTCGGTCTTCTGCTCGCCGCTCACGTCGGTCCAGCTGTAGCTGTGCTCGAACGGCTCACGACCGAAGTGGCCGTAGGCAGCGGTCAGCTGATACATCGGGTGCGCCAGGTCCAGCATGGTAGTGATGGCGTACGGACGCAGGTCGAAGTGCTCGCGCACCAGCTCGACGATCTTGGCATCGCTGATCTTGCCGGTGCCGAAGGTGTTGATCGAGACGGAGGTCGGCTCGGCGACGCCGATGGCGTAGGAGACCTGGATCTCGCACTTGTCGGCCAGGCCGCTGGCGACGACGTTCTTGGCCACGTAGCGACCGGCATAGGCGGCGCTGCGGTCGACCTTGGACGGGTCCTTGCCGGAGAAGGCGCCACCACCGTGACGGGCCATGCCGCCGTAGGTGTCGACGATGATCTTGCGACCCGTCAGACCACAGTCACCCACCGGGCCACCGATGACGAAGTTGCCGGTCGGGTTGATGTGGTATTCGGTGGTCTCGGACAGCCACTCGGCCGGCAGCACCTGCTCGATGATCTCGCGCTTGACCATCGCGCGCAGGTCTTCCTGGGACACTTCCGGGTCATGCTGGGTCGACAGCACGACGGCTTCGACGGCGACCGGCTTGCCGGCTTCGTCGTAGCGGAAGGTGACCTGGCTCTTCGCATCCGGACGCAGCCACGGCAGCATGCCGTTCTTGCGCAGTTCCGCCTGACGCTCCACCAGACGGTGAGCATAGTGGATCGGCGCCGGCATGAAGGAGTCGGTCTCGTTGGTGGCGTAGCCGAACATCAGGCCCTGGTCGCCCGCGCCCTGATCTTCCGGCTTGGTGCGATCGACGCCCTGGGCGATATCGATGCTCTGCTTGCCGATCAGGTTGAGGACACCACAGGTCTCGCCGTCGAAGCCGACGTCGGAAGAGGTATAGCCGATATCGGTGATGACACGACGTACCAGCTCCTCGAGATCCACCCACGCGCTGGTGGAGATCTCACCGGCCACGATGGCAACGCCTGTCTTGACGAGCGTTTCGCACGCGACGCGTGCCTGCTTGTCGCGCGCGATGATGGCATCGAGCACGGCGTCGGAAATCTGGTCGGCAATCTTGTCCGGATGCCCTTCGGACACGGACTCGGATGTGAAGAGTGAGTATTCGCTCATTGGTCCTCGACCCTCTTTTCGGATGCGGGGATGATTCGGCCACTGACGGCAGACTGCGTTGACGACCGAGTAGAAACACGCTTGCGGCGCACGATGAAGCTCAACACGGGCGGTTGAGCCTCGGGGGGGCGAGTTTACACGCCACTTATGTGAGTTCCTAGCGCAATGGGGCCCGTGGGGCCGTCCAATCGAGACCTTTTTGCGACAAGCGCTGCACACAGGGTAATAAGCCGTTGCCACCTTTGGACGAGCGCACATCCCGGATGCGATTTGCCGCGCCCTGTCATCTCGGTGACAATACCCGCCCGGAGATCACGCTCGGACGCGAGTCCGCGCGTACAAGGTTCACGCGACGCACTGTCCTTTCCGGCGCACTGTTTCAGGCGCACAGTCCTGAAGGAGACCCAGGCAGCAGCATGCCCTGGCTCTCGGGATGCACTGAGCGTCCGGCGCAGCACGCCGTGATTCATTGCCCCACTCTTGACGCCCGCAGGCGAGGAGCTACTGCATGCCTTCCCGTTTTGACCTGGCCAACGCCATCCGTGCACTTTCCATGGACGCCGTTCAGAAGGCCAAGTCTGGCCACCCCGGCGCCCCCATGGGCATGGCCGACATCGCTGAAGTGCTCTGGAACGACCACCTCAAGCACAACCCGGCCAACCCGAACTGGGCCGATCGTGACCGCTTCGTGCTGTCCAACGGCCATGGCTCCATGCTGCTCTACTCCCTGTTGCACCTCTCGGGTTATCAGCTGAGCCTTGAAGACCTGCAGAACTTCCGCCAGCTGCACGCCAAGACCGCCGGTCACCCGGAATACGGCTACGCGCCGGGCATCGAGACCACCACCGGCCCGCTGGGTCAGGGCCTGGCCAATGCCGTCGGCATGGCGATCGCCGAGAAGACACTGGCGGCGCAGTTCAACCGTCCGGGTCACACCGTCGTCGACCACACCACCTGGTGCTTCCTGGGTGACGGTTGCATGATGGAAGGCATCTCCCACGAGGTCGGCTCGCTGGCCGGCACCCTGGGTCTGGGCAAGCTGATCGCCCTGTATGACGACAACGGCATCTCCATCGATGGCGAAGTCGAAGGCTGGTTCACCGATGACACCGCCAAGCGTTTCGAGTCCTACGGCTGGCACGTCGTCTCCAACGTCGACGGCCACAAGCCGGAAGAGATCAACGCCGCCATCGCGCTGGCCAAGAGCCACGACGACAAGCCGAGCCTGATCATCTGCAAGACCGTGATCGGCTTCGGCTCCCCGAACAAGGAAGGCACCGAGTCCTGCCACGGCGCACCGCTGGGTGACGACGAAGTCGCTGCCACCCGCGAGAAGCTGGGCTGGACCCACGCGCCCTTCCACGTTCCGGAAGACATCTATCAGGGCTGGGACGCCAGCGAGCGCGGCGCCAAGCTCGAGAGCGACTGGGATGCACGCTTCGCCCGTTACGCCGAAGCACACCCGGAACTGGCCGCCGAGTTCACCCGTCGTCTGGAAGGCAAGCTGCCGCACGCCCTGACCAGCGAGAAGATGATCGAGGATGCCCAGGCCGCCGGCGACAGCCCGGCCTCGCGCAAGGCGTCCTTCGAGTGCCTGAACCAGCTCGGCCCGCAGCTGCCGGAACTGCTCGGCGGCAGTGCCGATCTGGCCCCGTCCAACCTGACCTTCTGGAAGGGCGCCCAGGCGATCACCCGCGAAGACTTCAGCGGCAACTACCTGCACTACGGTGTGCGTGAGTTCGGCATGGGCGCGATCATGAACGGTGCCGGTCTGCACGGCGGCTTCATCCCCTACGGCGCGACCTTCCTGATCTTCATGGAATACATGCGCAACGCCGTTCGCATGGCTGCCCTGATGGGCCAGCAGGCCGTCTACGTCTTCACCCACGACTCCATCGGTCTGGGCGAAGATGGCCCGACGCACCAGCCGATCGAACAGCTGACCAGCCTGCGCACAACGCCGAACCTGTCCACCTGGCGTCCAGCGGATGCCGTGGAAACCGCGGCGGCGTGGGATGCAGCCATCAAGCGTCACTCCGGCCCGACCGCACTGATCCTGTCGCGTCAGAACCTGCCGCACCAGAACCGCGACAAGGCCCAGCTGGCCAACATCAGCCGTGGCGGTTACGTGCTGAAGGACGCCGCCAACGGCCAGCCGGAAGTGATCCTGATCGCCACCGGCTCCGAAGTCGGCCTGGCGATGGATGCCGCCGCCGAGCTGGAAGCCGCCGGTCGCGCCGTGCGTGTCGTGTCCATGCCGGCCACCGACCTGTTCGATGCGCAGGACGCGGAATACCGCGAATCCGTGCTGCCGTCTTCCGTCACCGCACGCGTGGCGATCGAAGCCGGTCATCGTGACTACTGGTTCAAGTATGTCGGCCTGAACGGCGACATCATCGGCATGGAGACCTTCGGGGAATCCGCGCCGGCTGGCGACCTGTTCAAGCACTTCGGCTTCACGGTCGAGAACGTGGTCGAACGCGCCAACAAGCTGCTGGGCTGATCACCGCCTGACCCACCCCGTCGATGACGGAGTGGGATGCAGATCGACGCCGCCGCCTCCCGCTGGGAGCGGCGGCGTTTTCGTCTGTGCGACACTCGGGGAGCCCTCAAGCGTCACCGGCTGTCGCCTGTAGTCGACGTGGCTCACACGAGTCGCGGCTTGATGACACGATTCATCCTGCATGAGCGGTCATTCTCCGGCGATCATGCCCACGACAGACAGCGCAGACGGCGACTACACAACCCCGCCAGTTGGGTAGTGTGACTACGCGTCCTTAGACGAAAAAAACCAGAAATCAGGCGCTTGCGCGCCTTTCGCTCCCTCCGCCCAGCAAAGCGATGCGCTACCATGGACCCCCTGAAAAACACTCGGAACACGACATCCTTGAACCACCAGCCGCCTCTGCCCACCGCCGACGCTCCCCAGGGAGACAAGGCGTCCCGACGCCAGGGAAACGCTCCCTTGCGAGTGGCCATCAATGGCTACGGACGCATCGGTCAGTGTGTGCTGAGAGCGCTGGTAGAACGTGAAGCACGCGGTGAGGCACTGCCGCTGGAAGTGGTCGCGATCAACGAGCTGTCAGACCTGGACACCATCACCTATCTGACCCGCTACGACACCACCCACGGCCGCTTCCCCGGCACGGTGGAACAGCGCGACGGCCAGCTGGTCGTCAACGGCCATGCGATCAGCATCCTGTCCGAGGCCAATCCAGATTGCCTGCCCTGGCGGGCATTGGGGATTGACCTGGTGCTGGAGTGCTCCGGCAGCTTCAAGGACCGCGCCACCGCCGAGCGGCATCTGGCGGCAGGCGCCGGCCGGCTGCTGTTCTCCCAGCCCGGCGATACCGACGCCGATGTCGATGCCACCATCGTGTGCGGCATCAACCAGTCGGCGCTGGCCCCCGCCGAGGCGGGGCAGGCAGGCAGCGGCATGCGCATCGTCTCGGCGGCGTCGTGCACCACCAATTGCCTGATTCCGCTTCTGACGGTGCTGGAAGAGGCCTTCGGACTGGAGCGCGGCGTCACCACCACGGTGCACTCGGCGATGAACGACCAGCCGGTGATCGACGCCTACCACCAGACGGACCTGCGCCTGACGCGCTCGGCGATGAGTTCGATCGTGCCGGTGGACACCGGCCTGGCCAAGGGCATCAACCGCCTGATGCCGCATCTGGAAGGACGCTTCGAATGTCTGCACCTGCGCGTGCCGACCATCAACGTGTCCTGCATGGACATGTCCATCGAGGTGAAGCGTGACGTGAGCGCCGATGAGGTCAATGACCTGCTGCGCGAGGCCTGCGCCCAACGCCTGCAGGGCCTGATGGGATTGAGCGAGGAGCCGACGGCCTCCATCGACTTCAACCACGATCCGCGCTCGGGTATCGTGGATGCGACCCAGACCCGTGTTGCCGGCGGCCGGCTGATCAAGATGCTGTGCTGGTTCGACAACGAATGGGGCTTTGCCAATCGCATGCTGGACGTCGCCACCCATTGGCACGCCTGCGAGATGACAACGCCTCTGGCGAGGGAAGCTCTCTCCACCGATTCACGACCAAGGAACCCGTCATGAACGTGCAAACGATGACCGCCCTCGACCTGTCCGGAAAGCGTGTGCTGATCCGCGAAGATCTCAACGTGCCGATCCGCGACGGTCAGGTGACCAGCGACGCGCGCATCCGTGCCAGCCTGCCGACCATCAAGGCGGCACGCGACGCCGGCGCACGCGTGATGCTGATGAGTCATCTGGGCCGCCCCACCGAGGGTGAGCCGGAAGACCAGTTCTCGCTGGCACCGGTCGCGGCACATCTGGGCGAGCTGCTGGGCAGCCCGGTGCGCCTGATCAACGACTACCTCGACACGGCACCGGATGTCGCCGAAGGCGAGGTCGTGCTGCTGGAGAACGTGCGCTTCAACAAGGGCGAGAAGAAGGACGAGGAATCCCTGTCCCGCGCCTACGCCGCGCTGTGCGATGTCTACGTGATGGATGCCTTCGGCACCGCGCACCGTGCCCAGGCCTCGACCCATGGCGTGGCACGCTTCGCACCGGACGCCTGCGCCGGCCCGCTGCTGGCCGCCGAGCTGGAAGCCCTCGAGAAGGCACTCGCCGCACCGCGTGCGCCGATGGTCGCCATCGTCGGTGGCTCCAAGGTCTCCACCAAGCTCGACGTGCTCAAGGCGCTGTCCGACAAGTGCCATCAGCTGATCGTCGGTGGCGGCATCGCCAACACCTTCATCGCGGCGGCCGGCTACAACGTCGGCAAGTCCCTCTACGAGGCTGACCTGCTCGATACCGCTCGCGCGCTGATGGACAAGGTCGAGATTCCGCTGCCGACCGACGTCGTCGTCGCCACCGAGTTCTCCGACAAGGCCGAAGCCGTCGTGCGCGCCGTCGCCGACGTCCAGGACGACGAGATGATCCTGGATATCGGTCCGGAAACCGCCTCGCGCTTCGGTGCACTGCTCAAGGACGCCGGCACCATTCTGTGGAACGGCCCGGTCGGCGTGTTCGAGATCGAACAGTTCGCCAACGGCACCGAGCAGCTGGCGATGGCCATCGCCGAGAGCGACGCCTTCTCCATCGCCGGCGGTGGCGACACCCTGGCGGCCATCGACAAGTACGACGTCGAGTCGCGCGTCTCCTACATTTCTACCGGTGGCGGCGCCTTCCTCGAATACGTGGAAGGCAAGGTACTGCCGGCCGTTGCGGCATTGGAAGCCGCAGCAAGCTGAACCCGCCTGTGTCCTCATTGGCGCAGGCTTAGAGTCACGGCCACAAGGTCGCTCCCCGTCAGCTGACGGGGGGCACCCGACGCTTCTCCACTCGATTCCTCAAAAAGACAGGTGATGTCATGGCATTGATCAGCATGCGCCAGATGTTGGACCACGCAGCCGAGTACGGATACGGCATCCCGGCGTTCAACGTCAACAACCTCGAGCAGATGCGCGCCATCATGGAAGCCGCCGATCACACCGATTCTCCGGTGATCGTCCAGGCCTCCGCCGGCGCACGCAAATACGCGGGCGCGCCGTTCCTTCGCCACCTCATCCTGGCTGCGGTGGAAGAATTCCCGCATATCCCGGTGGTCATGCACCAGGATCACGGCACCTCGCCGGCAGTCTGCCAGCGCTCCATCCAGCTGGGCTTCAGCTCGGTGATGATGGACGGCTCGCTGGGCGAAGACGGCAAGACCCCGACCAGCTACGAATACAATGTCGATGTGACCCGTCGCACCGTCGAGATGGCCCACGCCTGTGGCGTGTCCGTCGAAGGCGAGCTGGGTTGCCTCGGCTCGTTGGAAACCGGCATGGCCGGTGAAGAAGACGGCATCGGTGCCGAAGGCAAGCTGGACCACGACCAGATGCTGACCGACCCGGAAGAAGCCGCCGACTTCGTCAAGAAGACCCACGTCGATGCCCTGGCCATCGCCATCGGCACCTCCCACGGCGCCTACAAGTTCACCAAGCCGCCGACGGGTGACACCCTGTCCATCCAGCGCATCAAGGAAATCCACGCCCGCATCCCCGAGACTCACCTGGTGATGCACGGCTCTTCCTCCGTGCCGCAGGACTGGCTGGAAATCATCAACGAATACGGCGGCAAGATTCCGGAAACCTACGGCGTGCCGGTCGACGAGATCGTCGAAGGCATCAAGCACGGCGTGCGCAAGATCAACGTCGACACCGACCTGCGTCTGGCCTCTACCGGTTCCATCCGTCGCTTCATGGCGCAGAACCCGTCTGAATTCGACCCGCGCAAGTACCTGAAGGAATCCGTGAAGGCGATGCGCGACATCTGCATCGCCCGCTACGAAGCCTTCGGTGCCGCCGGTCATGGCAGCAAGATCGACCCGATCAACCTCGAAGCGATGTTCGAGCGTTACAACCGTGGCGAGCTGGACCCGAAGATCAACTGATCGGGCGGCACCCGCCAAGGCCTCCCTGCCAGCCTGCCCGCACGCGAGCAGGCAGGGAATGAAGAGAAAGGCGACCCTTCGGGGTCGCCTTTTTTATGCGCCTCAGGGTGCCAGCCTCTCGCGCACGCAGGTATCCTTTCGAGATTCCGTTTGGCATTGATCATTCATCACCGTATCGCAGGAGACATCATGGCCTCGCTCAAGGATCAACTGTCCGGGCTTGTCTATTCCACCGAACATGGCGCAACCTGCCCTGAGTGTCGGCGTGCCGAAGCCGAGTGCGAATGTGCCGACCTCGCCGAGCGTGAACGCCTGGCAAGCCTCGATGGCGTGGTGCGTATCCGTCGCGAGACCAGCGGTCGCAAGGGCAAGGGCGTGACCACCGTGAGCGGGATTCCGCTCGCCGAGAAGGAACTCAAGGCCCTGGCCAAGACTCTCAAGCAGCAGTGCGGCACTGGCGGCAGCCTCAAGGATGGCATCGTGGAGATCCAGGGCGATCACCGCGAGACGCTCAAGGCTGAACTCACGCGGATGGGCTATACCGTCAAGCTGGCCGGTGGCTGAACGCCTGCTGCGCGCACCTTTGCCTTCCATCTCGCTGCACAAGGGATTTCCATGCTGAACTTCATCACGCCACGCCGGCCTTCGGCTCGCACGCTCTCGCTCTCTGGCCTGCTGCTGGCCACGCTCGGGCTGGGTGGCTGCATGACCGGCCCGGACTTCACGCAGCTGGAGGCGCGCGTGGTGCCGCAGCAGGCCTTCACGGCACCGCCGGATGCGATGCTGGAAGTGCGCCTGGTGGATGTCTCCCGCGCCGATGCCGAGGCCGGGCTGATTGCCAGTACCCGCTATGGCGGCCTGCGTGAAGGGCCTTTCCCGGTCAGCCTGCAGTACGATCGCAATGCCATCGAGGAAGGCCATCACTATGCGCTGCAAGCCGATGTGCGCAGCGAGGGTCGCCTGTATTGGATCAATGACAGCGCGGTGCCGGTGCTGGGTGACGCCAGTACCTCACAGGGCGAGGTCGAGATCCCGCTCACGCCGCTGCCGCGTGCGCTGGGCCATTGATGGTGCGTGCGCCCGGCCCGATCAGTACGTTCGACTTGACCAGTACGCTCGACTTGACCAGTAGGCCCGTCTCTCACCGATAGGACACCCCAATGGATTGGCTGGAATACCTGTTACCTGTCTTCTTCCTTACCCCTCTGGGTGCCATCGCGCTGGTGGTGCTGGGCATGCGCGGCCTGCATGAGCGGCGCATCCAGTCGCCACTGACCCGCCGCCAGCTGCGTGAACCGGGCCAGAGCCTGCGTGACCGTCTCGACGAGGCCTTCCAGGCGCTGTTTCTCGACGGGGCGCTCGGGCCGCTCATCACCTTGAGTCCGCTGGTCTACGGCATGGGGCGCATGGTGTTCGGCGAAGAACAGAACTGGCTTGAGTGGGCCGCCTACGGTCTGGCCTGTGCGCTGCTGGTGCTGGTGTTCGCGCTGCGCCTGACGCGGCACTTCCAGCGTATCCGCAAGCTCAAGCTGGGGCTGGCCTGCGAGCTGTCCATCGGTCAGGAACTCGACCAGCTGATCCGCCCGGAACAGCTGACCAGCATGGTCTATCACGACGTGCCGGCCGATGGCTTCCATATCGATCATCTGGTGGTCACCCCCGCCGGCGCCTACGCCATTCGCACCAAGGCGCGCTCGCGTCCGCTGGATGCGCTGGGCGCACTCAAGGATGAGGTCAAGCTCAAGGATGGTCGCCTGTACTTCCCGGGCTATCGCGAGCGCAAACCACTACGCGAGACACGTACCGCACGCGACTGGACGGCCGCCTGGCTGAAGCGTGAATGCGGTGTCGACGTGCCGGTGAAGGGGCTGCTGGCACTGCCGGGATGGCAGATCGTGCGCGAGGGAACCCAGCGCGAGAATGACCCCGAAGTCGTCAATGGCGAGGGCCTGGCCGAGTGGCTGAGCACCCATTGCATGGCTCCCGAAGAAGGTTGCCCGACCCTGGATGACGCCCTCAAGCAGCGCATCAACGAGGCGATTCTCGACCGCGTTCAGGCCGAGCGTCTCGCCACCAGCTGATCCTTTGCCATGCTCCGGCCCCTCGGAGCATGGCAGCGCCAGACAAAGGCTTGCCAAGGCGCCCCGCCCGGCGTTAAATACGCGCCGGTCCAGCCTTGGCAACCTTATCGCGCTATCGCAATGATGGCGCTCTTGGCGACATATCCCGCATGAAACTCATCACCTTCGACGCTTTTCGTACCCTCGGCATTCCCGGTGTTCGTTATATCAAGCCGGAGCGCATGCTGGATCACCTCGACGAGATCCGCGCCGCCGATATCCTGCTGTTTCCCGAATACTGGCAGATCACCACCCTGGTCTACGGCCTCGGCAAACGCATCTTCCCCAGCCTGCCCAGCTACGCGATCGGCCACGACAAGGTCGAGCAGACACGCGTCTTTCAGGCCATCTGCCCGGACAACGTGCCGCCGACCGAGATTCGCGGCGCCAGCCGTCAGGCAATCGACGATATCGAGGCGCGCTTCGGCTACCCGCTGATCGTCAAGGAAGTCAAAAGCTCGATGGGCGTCGGCGTGAAGCTGATCCAGTCGCGTGGCGAACTGGAAGCGCATGCGGCGGAGCATCCGGTGCTGTATGCCCAGCCGCGCCTGGAGATCGACCGCGACCTGCGCATCGTGGTGGTGGGTGGCGAAGTCATCACCGCCTACTGGCGCGTCACGCCGCTGGGCGGCTATCGCTCCAATGTCAGTCAGGGCGGCGAGACGGCCTACGACAATATCCCGGCGCCCGCCATTGCCCTGGCCCTGCACCTGGCGGAGGCACTGAGTGTCGATCATGCCGGCTTCGATATCGCGATGGTCGATGGCCATCCGCTCGTGTTCGAGTTCAACCGCCTGTTCGGCAATCAGGGCATCCCGGACAGCTCGCGGCGCATCGGTGCCGCCATCCTCCGCCATCTGGCGCTCGACAGCAGCGACAACGACCCGACGCCACCGCTACTGACGCCGCGCCGAGTGCGCCGCGCGACACTCGAGGAAACCGGCTGACGCCTTGCGGGCGTACGCCCTTTCCTGCCATGAACGACAAGACGCCGCCCAATGGGCGGCGTCTTGTCGTCTGACACTGGCCTTTCAACTGGCCGGCCGGCTCATCTCCTCACAGGCGCGAGGGACGGCTGTGCGGGTCGCCTTCGATATGATCCTTGGGCGGGTCCTGCCGCGGTTTGCCTGCTGCCGGCACGTCCTCGTCGGGTATTTCCCAAGTGCCGTCTTCGGTCCAGGGGTCGTCTGCCGGGAACTCCTCGATGTTGATTTCCTTGACCGTGTAATCGGGCTGGTAGCGCAGGTCATAGTGCGCGGCACGCACGATGGAGATACACAGCATCAAGGCCACTGCCAATAGCGGCACACCCCCGATGATGGAGGCCGTCTGCAGGGTCTCCAGCCCGCCGATGAACATCAGCACGATGGGCATGAACGACAGGGCGAAGGCCCAGAACAGGCGGTTCCAGCGCATCGGCTCTTCATCGACTTCCTTCTGGACCACAGCGGCCAGAATGTAGGAGATGGAGTCGAAGGTGGTCGCGGTGAAGATCAGCGCCAGCAGCGTGAAGGCGAAGATCACCACGTAGTCCAGCGGCAGCGTGTGCAGCATCGCGAAGATGGCTGCGGTCGGGCTCTGGTCATTGAGGATGGTGACCACGTCCAGCTCACCGGACAGCTGCAGGTAGAGGCCGTAGTTGCCCATCACCATGAAGAACAGGAAGCAGCCCATGGTGCCGAAGAACATCGAACCGGCGACCATGGCGCGGATGGTGCGGCCCCGCGAGATACGCGCGATGAACAGCCCCACGCTGGGCGCGAACACCAGCCACCAGGCCCAGTAGAAGATGGTCCAGTCCTGCGGGAAGTGCGTGTCCTCGAAGCCCTTGAACTCGGCGAACGGTTCAAGCCAGGTGGCCATGTGGATCAGATTGCTCATCACGCGGCCCAGCGCATCCAGGCCGGTATTGGCCATGAACAGGGTCGGCCCCGCGATGAAGATGAACAGCAACAGGCCGACCGCCAGCCAGAAGTTGATGTCTGACAGCAGCTTGATGCCCTTCTTGAGGCCCACGTAGGCGCTGTAGCCGAACAGGGCGGTACACACCAGCAGCACCACGATCTGCGTGGTCAGCGACTTGGGCACCCCGAACAGCTCGTGCACCCCCTCGTTGATCATCGGTGCCGCCAGACCCAGGGTGGTCGCACCGCCGCCCAGCATGCCGAAGATGAAGCTGATATCGATCAGCTTGCCCAGCCAGCCATGCGCCAGCTTTTCGCCCAGCACCGGCATCAGCGCCTCGGAAATCTTCAGCACGCTGTGGTGACGCACGTAGTAGAAGTAGGCGATCGGCACGGCGGGAATCAGGTAGATCGCCCATGCCAGCGGGCCCCAGTGGAAGATGCCGTAGGCCGCGGCCCATTCCGCTGCCTCCGGTGTCTGGCCTTCCACATGGAACGGGGGCGACTGGTAATAGTAGACCCACTCGATCATCGACCAGTACAGGATGGAGGCCCCGATACCGGCACAGAACAGCATCGCCGCCCATGAGACGATGGAGAATTCGGGCTTCTCCTCGGCATCACCGAGCTTTATCTGGCCGATGTCGCTGAAGATGATGTAGATCATGAAGCCGCCGGCCCCCACGCCGAGCAGCAGATAGAGCACACCGAGCTTGCTGGTGACGAAGTTCTTGGCCGCCGATACCCACATCGCGCCCTGCTCGGGGAAGATGACCAGGGGCAGCGTCACTGCCAACAGCAGGAAGATCGAGCCGAAGAAGGTCGGCTTGTCGATCATGTCGAAGGGCTTTTCCGGCCGATCCCCCGCCGCCCTGGCGGATACCTTTCGGGTTTCCTTGCTCATATATAAGCCTCATTTATCGTTATTGCCATGAATGATAACAGCTTATCATGAGTGATTGCGATACACGCATCCCCACTGCGTACAATCCTAGTACAATGATCCAAGCGCCTACGTAAAGTTAATTTAACGCAAGCAAGTCATTTATTAGCGCTTGGCAGGCCGTGGCGTTCAGGCCAAGAGAGAAGCAGGAAGCACGACGACAGGGCTGGCAGCGACAGGCAAATCAGCAGGGAAGGCACAGCCAGAACAGGCAGCGCAGAGGTGGGCAGCCACAGAGGGGTAAGACGCAGGGAAGGCGCAGCAAAGGCAGCAGCTGTCAGACCGGAGAGCAGGCATCCACCAGGGAACGGCACCGTTGCCGTTCCCTGGTGGGTGTAATCAGGCTTGAGATGATCGGGCTGATGGCGCCTCGCTCTCAGTCGCCGCGCAGACGGCCGCCCATCTCCTGGGCGAGATCCACCGCGAAGTGGTCCGTCATGCCGCCGATGAAGTCGAGCATGCGCCGATAGCTGCGGTAGAGATCCCAGTCCTTGGTCGGCGTGTTCTCGCCGATCAATGCCAGCACACGTTGATGCTTGAAGCTGGAGCGCCCCTTGGTATGCAGCTCATGCGCAGCGCCGATGAAGGCCTCGAGCAGGATACCCAGCGTGGTGTAGGCACCGATCTCCAGCTTGGCCTTGCGCTCGTTGCGGAAGATCTTCTGGCGCGCCAGATTCTTGGCTTCCCGCACGCCCCAGCCGAGGTCGGGGTGGCAAAGGTCGAGCAGGTCTTCACTGAGCGTGCCGGCCAGCAGTTCCGTCTCGCGCTGCACGAAAGCCTCGGCGACATCATTGACGGCACGCTCCATCGCCGCGCCTCTCAACGCCGCCACCTTGCGACGCTGGGAGGTGCCGCGGGCGACCATCTCCTGATATTCGCGCGGCTCGCCACCGCTGATGCCGGTGAGAATCTCGAACACTTCCTCGAACTGCAGGATGCCCATCTCGAGGCCATCTTCCAGGTCCAGCAACGCATAGCAGATATCATCGGCGGCCTCGACCAGCCACGCCAGCGGGTGACGGCACCAGCGGCCATCGGCCCGCGCCAGCAACCCGCAACGCTCGGCGACCTGATCCAGCAGCACGCGCTCGCTCTGATAACAGCCGAACTTGCCGCCGGCCGTGGCGTGCTCCACCGTCCACGGGTACTTGAGCAGCGTGCCCAGCGTCGCCGCCGTCAAGCGCATGCCGCCATGGAACTGGTTGTATTCGATCTGGGTGACGATGCGAAAGCCCTGGGCATTGCCTTCGTAGGTGAGCAGGTCCTCGCGCTCGGCATCGCTCAGCCCGGCCAGCCGACCGTGATCACTGGCGGCCTCGGCGGCGAACCAGTCACGGATGGCGTACTCTCCGGCATGCCCGAAGGGCGGGTTGCCGATGTCATGCCCCAGGCAGCCGGTCTGGACGATGACGCCGAGATCCGACGGCGTGATCCAGTCGGGCAACTGCTCCTTGAGCTTCTCGCCGACCATCATGCCCAGCGAGCGACCGACGCAGCCGACTTCCAGCGAGTGGGTCAGGCGCGTGTGGATGTGGTCGTTGTCGGTCAGCGGGTGCACCTGGGTCTTGCGCCCCAGGCGACGGAAGGAGCCCGCGAACACGATGCGGTCGTGGTCCTTGTGGAAGGGAGTCCGCCCCATCTCACGCGATACGGTGCCCGGTGCGTCATGCAGGCGACTCGGTTCCAGCAGTCGCTCCCAGCTCATCGATGACATCAGGCAACTCCTTGGCAGGCGCCGAGTACTGGCGCCGGCGAGCAGATAACAGGTGAATGACGCGCATAAAAAAAGAGAACAGGGATTGTGGCACCCTGTTCTCCTTGTCTCCAGCCCGCTCAGGCCTTCCTCAGTCCTCGGCCAGCGCCGGCAGCAGCACCTTGAGCTTGCGGGTCAGGGTGTTGCGGCCCCAGCCCAGCAGCTCGGCGGCTTCGCCCTTGCGGCCACCGGTATGCTTGAGAGCCGTCTCGATCAGGATGCGCTCGAAATCGGGCACCGCCTCTTCCAGCAGATGGGTGTGGCCGGCGGCGAGTGCGCGGTCCGCCCACTCGCGGAAGGCACCACGCCAATCGCCGGAGGCCGCCTCGGTGCCGCTGGCATCGCGCAGCTCCGGCGGCAGGTCCTCGATCATCACTTCACGCCCCGAGGCCATCACCGTCAGCCAGCGACAGGTGTTCTCGAGCTGGCGCACGTTGCCCGGCCAGTCGAAGCGCGTCAGGTGTTTCTCCGCGGCCTCCGTCAGCACCTTGGGCTCGGTCGACAGCTCACGCGCGGCCTCGCCCAGGAAGTGGCTCATCAGGCGCGGAATGTCTTCGCGACGCTCCGACAGGCGCGGCAGATGCACGCGAATCACGTTGAGGCGGTGGAAGAGATCCTCACGGAAACGCCCATCCTCGACCAGCTTTTCCAGGTGCTGGTGCGTCGCGGCGATGATGCGCACGTCGACCTTGACCGGCGTGATGCCACCGACACGATAGAACTCGCCATCGGCCAGCACGCGCAGCAGGCGGGTCTGGGTCTCGGCGGGCATGTCACCGATCTCATCGAGGAACAGCGTGCCGCCATCGGCCTGCTCGAAGCGCCCGCGGCGCAGCGCCGTGGCGCCGGTGAAGGCGCCCTTCTCGTGGCCGAACAGCTCCGATTCCATCAGGTCCTTGGGAATCGCGGCCATGTTGAGCGCGATGAACGGCTTGGCGGCGCGCGGCGAGTGCTGATGCAGCGCCTGGGCCACGCGCTCCTTGCCGGTACCGGACTCGCCGTTGATCAAGACGGTGATATGCGACTGAGACAGGCGGCCGATGGCGCGAAAGACTTCCTGCATCGCCGGCGCTTCGCCGATGATTTCCTTGGTCAGTCCTTCCGGCACGGCGGCGGGCGCCTTGGATTCCCGGGCATGTGCCACGGCGCGCCGAACCAGCGCCAGCGCTTCATCGACATCGAACGGCTTGGGCAGGTATTCGAAGGCGCCGCCCTGATAGGAGGCCACGGCGCTGTCGAGGTCGGAATGCGCCGTCATCACGATGACGGGCAGGTCCGGGTACTTCTCGCGCACGCGCGCCATCAGGTCGAGACCATCGGTTCCGGGCATGCGGATATCGGTGATCAGGACATCCGGGCACTGACGCATGATGCTGGCTTCGGCCTGATCGGCACGCTCGAAGGTTTCCACCTCGAGGTCGGGTTGTGCCAGAGCGCGCTCCAGCACCCAGCGAATGGCACGGTCGTCATCGACGATACAGACGCGGGCAGTCTCGCTCATGTGTGATCTCCAGAAGTGCCGGCTAGCGGAATGAGTAATCGGAATTCGGTATGGCCGGGGCGCGAGTCACACTCGATCAACCCCTGATGCTGGTGCAGGATGCCCTGGGCGATCGACAGCCCGAGCCCTGAGCCTTCGGCGCGCCCCGAGACCATCGGGTAGAACAGCGTCTCGCGCAGGCTCTCCGGGATGCCGGGGCCGTTGTCGATGATCGCCAGCTCGCAGACCAGCCGGTGGCGCTCATGGCCCAGCGTGAACTGCCGGCGAGCGCGGGTCCGCAGCGTGATCTCGTAGGGGGCGGCGTCAGGCTGCGGTGAATCGGGCTGTGGCTGCTCATTGAGGGCCTGGGTGGCATTGCGCGCGATGTTGAGCACCGCCTGGATCAGCTGTCCTTCATCGCCGATCACCTCCGGCAGGCTCGGGTCGTAGTCGGCGCTCAAGGTGATGGCGCTGCCTTCCGCCTGCAGCAAGGCCCGCACCCGCTCGGTCACCGCATGCACATTGACCGGCGCCTGCAACGGCGGCCGGTTCGGCCCGAGCATGCGATCGACCAGATCACGCAGACGGTCCACCTCCTCGATGATGATGCGCGTGAACTCCACCATCTGCGGTTCGGGCAGATCACGTTCGAGCAGCTGGGCGGCACCACGAATGCCGCCGAGCGGATTCTTGACCTCATGCGCGAGACCACGCGTCAGCACCTTGACCGCCTCCTGGCGGGCGATCAGCGCTTCTTCGCGCGAGATCTGCATCAGGCGGTCACGCGGTTCTATCTCGACCAGCAGTTCATTGGCGCTGATGGGCGTCGCGGTGAAATCCACCGTCAGCGCTTCATGGGCCGCGTTGATGATCTCGGCCTCACGCTGGGTGTAGGGGTGCTGCTCCTCCAGCGCCTTGCGCAGCACATTGATCAGGGTGTCATCCAGCCCGGTCATGTTGTCGGGCGTACTGCCCTTCACACGCACCAGACTCACCGCCAGCAGCGTCTCCGCGGCGGGATTCATCCAGACCATCTGCAGCTGTGAGTCCAGCACCACCACGGCAGTGTTCAGGTGTTCGAGCAGTCGTTGATGCATGGGTTTGTTCGCCATCTGCAGTACGTCTCCCTGTTCTGCAATAACCGCGCCAGTCTGGTGCAGGCACCGAGAACACGGCGTCCGATGCTGTGCAACCATTTCTGGCCCCTCATATTGGCACCAAAATGGTGCAGGCGGAAAATCGCGCTCGAATCCGCGTTGCCTCACTTCACCGCCAGGCGGCCCGACATCGACTGGCCCAGACACGAAAAAGCCGCCCGAAGGCGGCCTGTCAGCGAAGGAGAAAGGCGCGAAGAAAAAGGCCGCCCAGACGCTGCTAACCACCGCCAGCGTTGGCAGGGTTGTTGGGGTTGCGAGGCAGATTGACGCTGGCGCGCTGCACATAGACCACCTTCGGCTCGCTGGTCTGGCGCACGCGGCCGGTGGAATCCAGCAGCTCCGCCTGGATGACATGCTTGCCACGCTCCAGCGCCGGCACCATGAAGACGGTGCTGTGCATGGCGGATTGAGACGGCGCACCGTCCACGGTCACGCGCACCTTGTCTTCCGGGCGCAGCTTGGGCTCGATTCCCAGGCGCACCGCCAGATTGCCCGCCTGCCCGGTCTGCAGCGTTTCCTCGTTGGACGGGCTCTGGATGGTGAAGGTGGTATAGCCACGGAAGGCCACATCCACCGCAGGCGCCCGGGTGCGGGTACTCTCGCTGGATGAGGAAGAACTCACGCGCGACGGCGTGCTGCGTCGCGGCGGCAGGGATTCCGTCGACGGCACCACGCTGAGCGGCGTCAGCTGCACCTTGCTGCCGCCCGCAGGCTGATCACTGAAGACCACGTTGCCGTTGGCATCGACGTGACGATAGACCTGGGCCGCCTGTAGATCGAACGACAGGCTGGACAGCATCAGCGTCGCTGCCAGCAGCAGGCACTGCAGTGGCTCGGGGCGCGCTGCTGGCAGTGCACGCGAGTCAGTCGCGGGGTTCGCGACGCGCAGGGAGGATACGAAGGGCCACATCCGAAGATTCCTGAAGAGAGTCATGGGAGGCCAGAAGCCGCAGGCAGCTCCAGCGGGTTGGGTCTATCGACAGGCGATCCTGCTGCCTGAAGACAAGGCTAACAAGTTACAAAGCTTACCGCGTTGATGCCAGCATTTGGGGCCTTCGACAAGACGCCTGTGTGCATTGACTGTCACGCAAGGCTACCACCGCGCCCTGCAGGTCTGTCAGCAGCATGGCGGATCTCAGGGAAAAGGATCAGGGGCAGAGCAAAGGATCAGAGCAAAGAGATAGAACGAAGCAGGGCCATAATGAAAAACAGGGCCACAACGAAAAACAGGACCACAACGAAAAACAGGGCCACACCTGTCGGTATGGCCCTGCTGTCGTCATCGTCCGGGGATGGCCTTCACCTGGAAGGCACTCCGTCAGATGGCGTGGCTAGCGAATGGCTGCCTCAACCTCTGCAGTACTTAGACGCTGCTGTACTTAGACGCTGTAATACATGTCGAATTCGAGCGGGTGAGTCGCCATGCGCAGGCGCTGGACGTCTTCGCCCTTCAGCTCGAGGTAGGCATCGATCATGTCGTCGGTGAAGACGCCGCCCTGGGTCAGGAACTCACGATCGCCGTCCAGCGCGGTCAGGGCCTGTTCGAGGCTCTCGGCCACGGTCGGGATGGACTTGGCTTCTTCGGCCGGCAGGTCGTAGAGGTTCTTGTCCATCGCGTCGCCCGGGTGGATCTTGTTCTTGATACCGTCGATACCGGCCATCAGCATCGCGGAGAACGCCAGGTACGGGTTGGCCGTCGGATCCGGGAAACGCGCCTCGACACGCTTGCCTTTCGGGCTGGCGGTGTACGGGATACGGATGGAAGCGGAACGGTTGCGGGCAGAGTAGGCCAGCATGACCGGCGCTTCGAAGCCCGGCACCAGACGCTTGTAGGAGTTGGTGGACGCATTGGTGAAGGCGTTCAGGGCACGAGCGTGCTTGATGATGCCGCCAATGTAGTAGAGGGCCATTTCAGACAGACCCGCGTACTCGTCACCGGCGAACTGGTTGTCGCCATCCTTCCAGAAGGACTGGTGAACGTGCATGCCGGAACCGTTGTCACCGACCAGCGGCTTGGGCATGAAGGTCGCGGACTTGCCGTAGGCGTGAGCCACGTTGTGGATCACGTACTTGAGTTCCTGAACCTCATCGGCCTTCTTGACCAGGGTGTTGAACTTGACGCCGATCTCGTTCTGGCCGGCGTTCGCCACTTCGTGGTGGTGAACTTCGACTTCCTGACCGATGGCTTCCAGGGTGTTGCACATGGCAGCACGGATATCGTGGAAGCTGTCGATCGGCGGGACCGGGAAGTAGCCGCCCTTCAAACGCGGACGGTGACCCAGGTTGCCGCCTTCCGGCGTGGAATCGGTCGCCCAGGCACCTTCTTCGGAAGAGATCTTGAACATGGAACCGTTCATCTCGTTCTTCCAGTGCACTTCGTCGAAGATGAAGAATTCCGGCTCCGGACCGAAGAAGGCGGTGTCGCCCAGACCGGTGGACTTCAGGAATTCCTCGGCGCGCTTGGCGACGGAACGCGGATCGCGCTCATAGCCCTGCATGGTGGCCGGCTCGATGACGTCGCAACGCAGCACCAGGGTGGTGTCTTCGGTGAACGGGTCGAGGAAGGCAGTGCCGTCGTCCGGCATCAGGATCATGTCGGATTCGTTGATGCCCTTCCAACCTTCGATGGAGGAACCATCGAACATCTGGCCGTTCTCGAAGAATTCCTCATCCACTGTACGCGCCGGGATGGAGACGTGCTGCTCCTTGCCCTTGGTGTCGGTGAAGCGCAGATCAACCCACTTGACTTCGTGTTCTTCAATCAGGGCAAGTGTCTTCTCAGCCATGGTAATTCTCCGATGGAGCCGGCGGCTCTGGTTACAGTTGGTGTCAGCGTTGTCTGGGGTTATTGCTCTATTTTGTAAGCCTTTTCTCTCATGGTCGGCGTCGTTATGCCAGCCATCAGACAGGATGCTCTAACAATGCAGCGAGCGTGCCAGAATGGCGCACGCCGCATCGGTCATTTCAGTAAGCTAATGAATATACTGAAAAAAAACATCACCATCTTCATGCATGCAGCACGAAAACCCGACCAAAGATGGGCCGACAAGGTGCAAAAATTCTTGCCGCGCAGTGCAGATTCATCATTTGAGTGCACCAAAAAACGCCATTGCTCCACATTGGTGCAAAACACTGAATCCCGGGGATTTCTCCGCTCACACCCGATGATCACGTCAGCATCACATTGCGGTCATTTCTTTCTTTCATCCTCATGTTTACCTCGACTCACAAGTTTTTTTCATCCGCGACAAGGGCGCGGAAAAGACTTGAGAGACAACCATTTGGGCACTTCAGGCCAATTGAAGGCACTCGCTGACTCGCCTCGTGAATGCACGATGCTGGCAGGAGGCATGCCATGCCCCCTATAATGCGCCCCAAATCACAAGCGCCCGGTACGCGAGCGCCCATTTTCCGCACAGGTTCCCGTCGTGATCGAGAAACTTCGCAACATAGCCATCATCGCCCACGTTGACCACGGTAAAACTACCCTGGTCGACAAGCTCCTGAGTCAGTCTGGCACCCTGGACCGCAAGGCCGAGGGTCAGGAACGCATCATGGATTCCAACGACCAGGAAAAAGAGCGCGGCATCACCATTCTCGCGAAGAACACCGCGATCCAGTGGAACGACTACCACATCAACATCGTGGATACCCCTGGGCACGCTGACTTCGGTGGCGAAGTCGAGCGCGTGATGTCCATGGTCGATTCCGTGCTGCTGCTGGTCGATGCCGTCGATGGCCCGATGCCGCAGACTCGCTTCGTGACCCAGAAGGCATTCGCCCAGGGCCTGAAGCCGATCGTCGTCGTCAACAAGATCGACCGTCCGGGCTCTCGTCCTGACTGGGTCGTTGACCAGATCTTCGATCTGTTCGACAACCTGGGCGCGACTGACGAGCAGCTCGACTTCCCGATCATCTACTGCTCTGCCCTCAACGGCATTGCCGGTATGGATCCGGAAGACCTGAAAGACACCATGGACCCGATGTTCCAGTCCATCGTCGACATCGTCGAGCCGCCGAAGGTCGAGCTGGACGGTCCGTTCCAGATGCAGATCTCCGCACTGGACTACAACAGCTACGTCGGCGTCATCGGTCTGGGTCGCATCAAGCGCGGCGCCGTCAGCCCGGGTCAGCAGGTTTCCATCATCACCAAGGAAGGCGCTGTCCGTAAGGGCAAGATCGGCCAGGTCATGACTCACATGGGTCTGGACCGCGTGCAGACCGACAAGGCGACTGCCGGCGACATCGTCTGCATCACCGGTATCGAGAACCTCGCGATCTCCGACACCATCTGCGACACCGCCACTGTCGAGGCGCTGCCGCCGCTGACCGTCGATGAGCCGACCGTCTCCATGACCTTCCAGGTCAATGACTCTCCGTTCGCCGGTCAGGACGGCAAGTTCGTCACCAGCCGCAACATCCGTGAGCGTCTGGACCAGGAACTGATCCACAACGTCGCACTGCGCGTCGAACAGGGCGAGACTCCGGAGAAGTTCGTCGTCTCCGGTCGTGGTGAGCTTCACCTCTCCGTTCTGATCGAATCCATGCGTCGTGAAGGCTTCGAGCTGGCCGTGGGCCGTCCGGAAGTGATCATCAAGGAAATCGACGGCAAGAAGCAGGAGCCGTACGAAGAAGTCATCATCGACTGTGAAGAGCAGCACCAGGGCTCCATCATGGAAGAGCTGGGCTACCGCAAGGGCGAGCTGACCAACATGAACCCGGATGGCAAGGGTCGTGTGCGTCTGGACTTCATCATCCCGTCTCGCGGTCTGATCGGCTTCCGTGGTCAGTTCCTGACCCTGACCTCCGGTACCGGCATCCTGACCAGCCGCTTCGATCACTACGGTGATCTGAAGGAAGGCGCAGGCGTCGAGCGTCGCAACGGCGTCATGATCTCCATGGTGCCGGGCAAGGCGCTGTCCTACGCCCTGTACACCCTGCAGGAACGTGGCAAGCTGATCATCGGTCACGGTACCGAAGTCTATGAAGGCATGCTGGTCGGTATCCACAACCGCGCCAACGACCTGGTCGTGAACCCGACCAAGGCCAAGAAGCTCGATAACATGCGTTCTACCGGCAACGATGAAAACATCGTGCTGACGCCGCCGATTCGCTTCACCCTGGAACAGGCGATCGAGTTCCTGGATTCCGATGAGCTGGTGGAAGTCACTCCGCTGCACATCCGTATCCGCAAGAAGTACCTGAAAGAGAACGAGCGCAAGCGCGCCAGCAAGTAAGCTGGCCCAGCCAGCCCCCTGCCTGATGGCAGGGGGCATCGTGCTCAAACGCAAAAGACCCGCCAACTCGGCGGGTCTTTTGCGTTTGAGCACTTTTCGCTGTTGCCGCAAAGGGCAGCATGACCATCTATCTAATACTTATGAATGTCATTGCAGGAAGTGCGTCGCTATTAGGGCTCGCAGAATAAGGGAACTTTGCGCGATACCTTGGCCTGAGGCATCTCTAACACTTAAATGAGGGTTATATGAGGCATATTCGTGTTGCGCATATAGCGTCTTCATTCAGAGCATGCCACACGCGGCCAACGCCCCTGCGCAACGTAATGTCTTGATCTATTGATAGCGCGCAATCACACGTCACCGAGCGAGGATAAATCGTCGAATTCTAATGATGCGTCGCGTTTGGACGACGCAAAAACGAGACGTCGATGCGCAGTCACTAGGGTCAACGCAACGGAGCAGGTATCTTCTGCCGGAGCTTTCTTTATGCATATCCTGCAGTTAACGAAGACTTGTTCGCCACACGCCACCCGGAGCAGGGTCCTCTTACCGATCCTCGTGAGCACTCGCCATGTGTCGCCATTGCCAAGCCAGGTGTGTGCAATGCGTCACGAATACGCTCCAGAAGACCCGTATGAAAGGATTCAGCAATGAGCATCAAGCAACGCCTCGAAGTCCTGCCATGGGACACGCTGGCGCGTTACCGCCTGATCGAGATCATCGCCTTGTGGGAGGGGCGAGTCACTTCGCGTCATCTGGGCAACGCCTTCGGTATCGCCAGACAGCAAGCCTCGCGCGTCATGAAGACCTACCGCGAGACGGTCGCCGAGAACAATCTCGAGTATGACCCCGTCATCAAGGGCTACCGTCCGTCGGCGAATTTCTGCCCCATGCTGACGCGGGGTGAGGTCGATGAATACCTGCAATTGCTGGGCAATCACGACAATCTGAATCCGCATTTCACCGGGTTGGGGCTAGGCCAGGCAAACACCGAGGCCCTGCGCCTGCCGTCACGCAGCGCCAGTCCGCCGGTGGTCAGGGCCTTGATTGAAGCCGCCAGTCAGGGCGCGCGTCTCGAGGTGACCTATGCCTCTCTCAACTCTCCCCAGGGGGAGGAGCGCATCCTGTGTCCGCATACGCTGGTCTACGCCGCTGGCCGCTGGCATGTGCGCGCCTTCTGCGAGAAGAACCGGGCTTTTCGTGACTTCGTGCTGTCTCGATTCCGCGCGGTGCCGGAGCTGTTCGGTGAAGCCCTCGAGGGCAGCCAGCGCGAGTGCGATGAAGGCTGGGAGACGCGCGTCACCTTGAAGCTGGGCGCCGACCCGCGCCTGACGCCCGCCGAGCGCGGCCTGATAGAGCAGGACCACGGCATGGTGGATGGCGAGCTGCACCTGCCGACACGCGGTGCTCTGGTGCAATACGTCCTGCGCGAGCTGGGCATCAATCCGGACCATCTGGAAGAGTCTCCGCGCGCCCAGCAGCTGGTCGTGCTCAATCGCGACGAGATCACTGACTGGCTGTTCGTCAGCTCCAGCGCCTGACGCGGGAGTGAGCGGGTCTGTCCTCGCGCTGACCTCAGTTGCCTGAATGGGCTATCCATCGCCGAGCGAAGTTTATATGATGACTTCTGCACACAGTCCTTCGCCCTTCCCGGCGGAGGGCTGTTTTTTTGGTGTCCAGCAAGGCCTTGCTCGCAAGGGGCTGACACCACGACTGACAGGAGGTCTCATGGCCACACTTCCCTCGATCATCATCAATCGCCTGGACGCCGAACGCCTCGAGCGCCTGATTGATCGCGTTGCCGCCGCCGACCGTCAGGTGGCAGAACAGCTTGAGGACGAGCTGGAGCGCGGCGAGGTCGTCGAGCCTCACGAGGTGCCCGCCGATATCGTCAGCATGAACAGCCGCGTGGAGTTCACGGACCTGACCCGCCAGCAGACTCTGGTGCGCACGCTGGTCTATCCGCATGCGCTGCCCGACCAGCAGGACGGCCTGTCGGTGCTGGCGCCACTGGGGGCTGCCCTGCTCGGCCTCAAGGTCGGTAGCCTCATCGAGTGGCGGCTGCCGGATGGCAGCCTGCACGAGGTGCGTATCGAGGCGCTGCATTACCAGCCGGAAAGTGCCGGCGACCTGCACCGCTGATATCGCCTAGCGCATCAGCAGGCGGCGGATAAGACCATGGATGGCGCGCGCTGTCGGCCCATCGGCATAGGGCGGATACATCAGTCGCGCGCCATTCATGCGTCCCTTGGCGAAGATTCCCTTGGCCTTGCTGAGCGTCTGGAAGCCTTCCTTGCCATGATAATGGCCCATCCCGGATGGCCCGACACCGCCGAACGGCATGTCATCCTGGGCCACATGCAGCAGGGTGTCGTTCAGACACATTCCGCCCGCATGGGTGCCTTCGGTGACCCGCTGCTGTTCGTGCTTGTCGTGGCCGAAGTAATACAGCGCCAGCGGCCGGGGCCGGGCGTTCACATAGGCCATCGCGACGGATAGCGCATCCTCCGGTGCCTCCAGCAACGTGCCCTTCACACTCGTCTCGCTCTCCGCCTCATCCGTTGCCCCCGGGTCCGCCAGGCCGACGATCGGCAGCAGCGGGCCGAAGATTTCCTCCTGCATCACGCGCATCTCATCCGTCACATCGAGCAACGCCAGCGGCGGCATCAGACGCTTCTCGACCAGCTCCGGGTCATTCCAGTCGGGGCTGTCGACCAGAGGCCTGAGTGTCGCACCCTTCGCCAGGGCGTCCTCGAGCACCTCTCGCAAGCGCCGGTACTGACGCTGATTGATGATGCGCGAATAGTCCTGCGTCTCGCAGAAGCGCGGATAGAAGCGCTGGAAGGCCTCGCCCAGCGCCGTGACCAGCAGCGGGACCTGGTCCTCACTGCACAGCACGTAGTCCGGCGCGACGCAGGTCTGGCCGGCGTTCATGCCCTTGCCGAAGGCCAGCCGCCCCGCCGCTTCACGACGCTGCGCCTCATCCGCCATCAGCTCACGCGACATGATCACCGGCGACTTGCCGCCCAGCTCCAGCGTCACGGGGGTCAGGTTGTCCGCCGCGGCGCGCATCACATGCTTGCCGACCGCCGTGCTGCCGGTGAACAGCAAGTGGTCGAAGGGCAAGGCCGAGAAGGCCGCCGCCACATCGGCCTCACCGATCACCACGGCCACCTGCTCCTCATCGAAGGCATCGAGCAGCATCACGCGCAGCGCCTCGGCGGTCTCGGGGGTGAACTCGCTCATCTTGATCATCACCCGATTGCCGGCACTCAGGGCGCTGATCAAGGGGCCGATCGCCAGATAGAGGGGATAGTTCCAGGGCACGATGATGCCGACCACGCCCAGCGGCTGATAGACGACGCGCGCAGAGGCCGGCTGGAAGGCAGCGCTGACATGGCGCTTGGAGGGCTTCATCCAGCCCTTGAGGTGACGGCGTACATGACGAATGCCTTCGTAGCTCGGTACCAGTTCGGCCAGACGCGTCTCATGGGCGCTGCGGTGACCGAAATCGGCGCTGATCGCCGCGATCAGGGCCTCCTCGTGTGACTTGAGCGCATCACGCAGCGAGGTCAGCCAGGCCAGGCGCTCGTCGGCACTGGGCATCGGCGACAGGCCATAGGCGGCGCGCTGGTCTTCCAGCAGCGCCTGCATGCGCGTGATTTCCCGAGTGGCAGTCTCGCTGCTCTCATTAGACGAGCCAGCAGACGAGACAACAGATTCAGGCGAAGCAGGATCAACAGGGGCGGCAGTCGTCATGAGAACATCCAGTGAGGGCCGGCGAAGCCAGCAGCGAAGGCAGACAGCCACGAGTATGGCGTACCAGGCGATAGCGACCGGCGCGCGGAGAAGCGCCAGCGTAGCTCATCCCGTTTTAGAACACTCGTTTGATGACGTCAAAGAAAGTCGCCTGCGCCGCTGGTGCGCGCCGCAATGCAAAAAGCCCCCGCACCGTGAGGTACGAGGGCTTTTCGGGTGTCGACCGGCAATGGCGCCGGTGACGGGAATTCGTTGGCGCGCCCAGCAGGATTTGAACCTGCGACCCCTGCCTTCGGAGGGCAGTACTCTATCCAGCTGAGCTATGGGCGCGCATGCCAGGGTTGCAGTGAACCGAGGCGCACTTATGGTAACGTCTTGATTCTACGATGTCGAGATATCCCGCCAGCCACGCGGTTGCTGCGCCTCCGGCGAGCGCTATACTGGCTCGATACACAGCCCCAAAAGGTGCACGCCATGCAAGCTCGCCGGCCAGCTGCTTTTCCCCTCAAGCGCTCTTCCCTGCCACTCTCATTGAGCGCGATGCTGTTCAGCGTGCTTGTCAGCGCGTCCGCACAGGCCGCAGACAACTCCCGCGAGGCGATTGCCGAGCGACTCAAGCCGGTGGGCGAGCTATGCGTGAAGGGCGATGCCTGCGCCGGTGATGGCTCGGCAGCGAGCTCGCAGCCGGGGGACAGCGGCTCTGGTGGGCAAGCCAGTGCCGCCAGCGCGATAGACGGCGAGAAGGTCTACGGTGGCATCTGCATGGCCTGTCACACCACTGGCGCCGCCGGTGCCCCGCGCCTGGGCGAGGCCGGCGACTGGGAAGGCCGACTCTCCAAGGGCGACGAGACGCTCTACACCCACGCCATCGAAGGCTTCAATGCCATGCCGGCCAAGGGCGGCAACCCGGCGCTTTCCGATGAGGAAGTGAAGGCCGCGGTGGATTATCTGCTCGACTCCGTGCGCTGAGTCTCAGCGCACAGCACCCGACAGTAAACATCAGCCCAGCAGCGAACGCAGGCCCGCGATGGCATCCCGCCCGCGGGCCACCTTCTTCTCCTGATCCTGCGGCTTGTCGGCCCGCCCTTCCCACTCGAGGTCTTCCGGGGGCAGCTCATCCAGGAAGCGGCTCGGCACGCAGTCCATCATCTCACCGTAGGTCTTGCGCTGGCGCGCCAGCGTCAGCACCAATGTACGGCGGGCACGAGTGATGCCCACGTAGGCGAGGCGGCGCTCCTCCTCCACTGTCTCCATCTCGATGGAGTTGCGGTGCGGCAGCAGGTCTTCCTCCAGCCCCAGCACGTAGACATGCGGGAACTCCAGACCCTTGGAGGCATGCAACGTCAGCAGCTGCACGCGGTCGGAGTCATCTTCCTCGGCCTGCTGCTCGAGAATGTCGCGCAGCACCAGGCGTGAGATGGCCGCCGCGACATCGCCGGTCTCGGTATCGCCGATCATCGCCTCGCTGCCCTCCAGCTCCTCCACCTCTTCCTGCGGATTGCCGCTGATCGACTTCTCGAGCTGATCGACCAAAATCCAGACGTTGGCCATGCGCCGCTCGGCGATCTTTGGCGCACTGGCGTTCTGATACAGCCAGCCTTCGTAATCCACCTCGCGGAACAGCTCGCGGATGGCGCTGATCGACTGGCCGGCATCCATCTCGCGGCGCACGCGGTCCAGCGTGTGGGTGAAGCGGCCGAGGCGGTCCAGCGCACGCTCACTCAGCTGCTCGCGCAGGCCCATCTCGCTGCAGGCGGCGTAGAGCGACACGCCACGCCCGGTGGCGTAGTTGGCCAGCTTCTCCAGCGTGCCCGGCCCGACTTCCCGCCGCGGCACGTTGACGATGCGCAGGAAGGCGTTGTCGTCCGCCGGATTGATCAGCAGACGCAGGTAGGCCATCGCGTCCTTGATCTCGTTGCGCCCGAAGAAGGAGGTGCCGCCGGAGAGCTTGTAGGGAATCTGGTAGTGCTGCAGCTTGAGCTCCAGCAGGCGCGCCTGGAAGTTGCCGCGATAGAGCACCGCGAAGTCACGCCATTCGGCGCCTTCCTTGATACGCCGCGTGAGAATCTCGCCCGCCACGCGCTCGGCCTCGGCCTCTTCGTTGCGATTCATGATGATACGGATCGGGTCGCCATCGCCCATCTGCGACCACAGCGTCTTGTCGTAGACGTGGGGATTGTTGGCGATCAGGGTGTTCGCCGCGCGCAGGATGATGCCGGTGGAGCGATAGTTCTGCTCCAGCTTGATCAGGTTCAGGCGCGGGAAGTCCTCACCGAGGGTGACGAGGTTCTCCGGGCGCGCGCCGCGCCAGGCGTAGATCGACTGGTCATCGTCGCCCACCACCGTGAAGGTCTGGCGCTCCTGCATCAGCATCTTCACCAGCAGATACTGGCTGATATTGGTGTCCTGATACTCATCGACCAGCATGTAGTGGATGCGCCGCTGCCAGCGCGCCAGCACCTCGGGGTGATCACGGAACAGCACCACCGGCAGCAGGATCAGGTCATCGAAGTCGACCGCGTTGTAGGCCTTGAGGTGCCGGTTGTAGGCCTCGTAGATCACCGCGGCGTACTGGGCGTCTTCATCCTCGGCATGCGACAGCGCCGCCCCGGGCAGGATCAGGTCATTCTTCCAGGTGGAGATCTGGCTCTGCACCGCGTTGATCTGCTCGGCGTCGGTGTCGGCTTCCTTGTGCATCAGCTCCTTGATCAACACCTTGGCGTCATCGGTATCGAACAGCGAGAAGCCCGGCTTGTAGCCCAGCGTCTTCAGCTCTCCGCGAATGATGGTCAGGCCGAGGGTGTGGAAGGTCGAGACGATCAGCCCGTGGCCCTCGCGGCCCTTGAGCATCTTGCCGACACGCTCCTTCATCTCGCGCGCCGCCTTGTTGGTGAAGGTCACGGCGGCGATGTTGCGTGCCTTCATGCCGCATTCCTGCACCAGATAGGCGATCTTGGTCGTGATCACGCTGGTCTTGCCTGATCCGGCACCGGCCAGCACCAGACAGGGGCCATCGATGGCGCGCACGGCTTCCTGCTGGCGGGGGTTGAGCTTGGCGAGGCGATCACGGATCTCGGTCATCACGGTGTCCTGCTGGGCGAGGGGAAGTAGGTCATCTCAAACACGATGCGTTTGATCAATCGAGCTGTACGGCACCGGAAAAATCCAGCTGACGCCAGCTTTCGTAGACAACCACGGCGACGGCATTCGACAGGTTCATGCTGCGGCTGTCGGCCAGCATCGGCAGGCGCAACACCTGCTCGCGGGGCAGGCTGTCGAGCATCGCCTGCGGCAGGCCGCGTGTCTCGGGGCCGAATACCAGCGCATCACCGGCCTGGAAGCTGGCCTCATGCGGCGCGGTGCGACCACGCGTCGAGAGCGCGAAGACCCGCGAAGGTCTCACGCTCGCCACGAAGTCATCGAGGCTGGCATGGCGCTGCACACGTGCCCACTCATGATAATCGAGACCGGCACGGCGCAGGCGCTTGTCATCCAGCTCGAACCCCAACGGCTCGATCAGATGCAGGCGGTAACCGGTGTTGGCACACAGCCGGATGATGTTGCCGGTATTGGGCGGAATCTCGGGCTGATAGAGCACGATATCGAGCATGAGCAGACTCGCGGCAGAAGGCGAAAACAGGGGGCTGGCCGGCGATGCTCACCTGGCCATGACAACGCAAAGCGGGCCCCGAAGGGCCCGCCATCTTACCGCAATGCGTGACTCACGCGGAGCACGCGTTGCCGAGAACCACCCTCAGAACTGCAGACGCATGCCGACCAGCGGGCCGGAATCCAGTGTGCGTTCGTCACGGTTCTCGAAGTCGGCCTTCACCTTGCGGTAGCCGACATAGCCTTCGACGTTGTCGATGACCTGATACCGTGCGCGCAGGCCGTATTCGTAGCTGTGCTCGAGGTCGTTGCTGGTCGCCACGTCCGGGGTCACGTAGCCGTAGCCACCCAGCGAGACGCGCGGTGCGCCCGGCAGGTAGTAGTAGCCGTAGCCGCCGAGGCCCAGACCGCCGCCGTCACCGTGGTCGGTGTCGTACTGGCTCCAGCGTGCGCCGAGGCCCACGTCGTATTCACTGGTGCGCTCGGTGCCCAGCAGCTGGACGTGACCGGCCGTGACGTCGTCGTGGTCATCGCTGGACAGGATACCGCCGCCGAGCTGGACGCCATTGCCGATCTCGCCATTGATTTCGCCCTGAACGGCTTCACTATTCAGGTTGAGGTCAGCGTTGCCGGCCATGGCCGGGGCGGACAGACTGGCAGCGAGGATGGCTGCCGAAAGGCCGAGAATGTTACGGTGAGCTGTCATGTATGCACCTCTGTACGTGACTGGGAAGGTAATGCTGCGCGGGTCATGAACGCTCTCAGGCGCCCTGGAGACCGTATTGCGCACGGTAGTCGCGAATCGCGACCGCATGCCCAGACAGTTCCTGCTGTGCGTATTGTTCCAGATATTCGAGCACCTGGTCGAGCGTCACGATACTGACCACGGGCATGGAGAAACGTGCCTCCACTTCCTGAATGGCGCTGTTCGCCTTCAGGCCTCCCTGACCATCGGGAGCGCGCTCCTGACGGTCCAGTGCGATCACGACGCCCGCCGCCTTGGCACTCTCGGCGTGGATGATCTCCATCACTTCGCCGATGGCGGTGCCGGCGGTGATGACATCGTCGATGATCATCACGCGGCCTTCGAGGGGCGCGCCGACCAACGAGCCCCCTTCACCGTGGGTCTTGGCTTCCTTGCGATTGAAGGTGAACGGCATGTCACGATCATGATGATCAGCCAGCGCCACGGCCGTCACGGCACCCAGCGGGATACCCTTGTACGCCGGGCCGAACAGCACATCGGCCTCCAGGCCTGATTCGACGATGGCACGCGCATAGAAGCGTCCCAGACGTGCCAGGGCCTGTCCGGAGCGGAATAGACCAGCATTGAAGAAGTAGGGGCTCACCCGCCCGGACTTGAGCGTAAACTCGCCAAACCGCAGCACGTCCTGCTCAATGGCAAACTCAATGAACTCCCGCTGGTAGTCCTGCATCCGATATCACCTTTGAATTCGTTAGCCATTTACCAAATCGTCTAAAGCTCGGGTATCATACAGGCGCGACGAACCAGGGACCACGTATGAAAATCGCTACAGTTAACGTCAATGGTATTCGAGAAGCGGTCAGCCGCGGCTTCCTCGACTGGCTTGCCAGTCAGGACGCCGACGTCGTCTGCATCCAGAACCTCAAGGCCAAGAGCTTCGAGCTCGACGACAGCATCCTCTACCCGGAAGGGTACGAAGGCTACTTCCTGGACGCCGAAAAAGACGGCTTCTCAGGGGTTGGCCTCTATTGCCGCCAGATTCCCAAGGCCATCATGTATGGACTGGGCTTCGAGCAGTGCGATAACGAAGGCCGCTACCTGCAGGCCGATTACGACCGCTTCAGCATCTGCTCTTTCCTGATGCCTGACGGAAGTGATCCGGCTGCCAAGGGCGCCTTCATGGAGCAGTATCAGGAATACCTCAGCAAGCTGCGCCGCAAGCGTCGTGATTACATGATCTGCGGCACCTGGCATGTGGCCCACAAGACTGTCGACCTCGCCAACTGGTCCGACAATCAAATGACGCCGGGCTTCAAGCCGGAAGAACGCGCATGGATGGATCAGGTCTTCGGCCCGATCGGTTTCATCGACGCCTTCCGCGAAGTCAATCGCGATGCCGACCAGTACTCCTGGTGGCCAGCGCTGGACAGTGACCAGCCGCGCGCCCGTCAGGAAGGCTGGCGCCTCGACTATCAGGTCATCGACCCGAACCTGCGTCGTCACATCAAGGACGCCTGGATCGACACCGATGCCACCTTCAGCGAGTTCGCACCGGTCATCGTCGAGTACGACCTCGAGCTGTGATGCACGCTGTCACCCCTTGAGCGTTCGGCCTCGGGCCACCCTGCCAGTCGCATGATGTGCCTTCGGGCACTGACGAAAACGCCCCCATCGCGCAAGCGGTGGGGGCGTTTTCTGTCTGGCCTCAAGCGCTCACGACACAGCACTCATGACATGGCACTCATGACACAGCGCCGTGTCGCAGGGCTCAGGCGTCGGCCGGCATGCCGAGTGCGGTGCGCTGCGCGGCGAACAGCTGCTCACCGGTACGCTCGGCGAGATCCAGCAGGGCATTGAGCTCGGCGCGATCGAAGGCCGCGCCTTCGGCCGTGCCCTGCACCTCGATCAGCCCCTTGCCTTCGGCCATCACGACATTCATGTCGGTATCGGCCTTGCTGTCTTCCGGGTAGTCGAGATCGGTGACCGGCACGCCCTTGTAGATGCCGACCGAGACGGCGCTGACCAGACTCACCAGCGGGTCGGTCTTGATCTTGCGCTCACGCTGCAGGCCCTGCAGCGCATCGACCAGTGCCACACAGCCACCGGTGATCGCCGCGGTACGCGTGCCGCCATCGGCCTGCAGCACATCGCAATCGATGGTGATGGTGTATTCGCCCAGCTTCTTCAGGTCCACCGCGGCGCGCAGCGCACGGCCGATCAGACGCTGGATCTCCACCGTGCGGCCACCCTGCTTGCCACGCGCCGCTTCACGGTCATTACGGGTATGGGTCGCACGCGGCAGCATGCCGTACTCGGCGGTCAGCCAGCCCTTGCCGGAACCGCGCAGCCAGCGCGGCACGCCCGCCACGACAGAGGCGGTGCACAGCACGCGGGTCTCCCCGAACTCCACCAGCACCGAACCCTCGGCGTGACGAGTGAACTCACGGGTCAGGCGGATCTCGCGCGGCTGCTCCGGGGTACGGCCACTGGGACGGGTCACGTTGGCTTCGCTCATGGGGATTCCTTGTAGCAGTATTCGGGAGGCCAGAGTCTACACGCCGCAGCCACGGGCGACGACCTTCGCACCGCGCGGGCCGGACCTGCTCCTGATCACTGGGCGCTCAAGAGCGGCACGCGTACACTTCAGGCTATCAGCGCGGTCGCTCATGCACCGCCCCTCTTCTGACAGCCAACCGACAAGGAGCACGTCATGGTCCACAGCATGACCGCCTTCAGCCGCCAGACCCATGAAGCCGACTACGGCACCCTGACGCTGGAGCTGCGCTCGGTGAACCAGCGCTATCTCGAACCGCACTTCCGCCTGCCCGACAGCCTGCGCGAACTGGAAAGCGCCTTCCGCGAAGGTCTGCGCAAGCGCCTCAACCGCGGCAAGGTCGAACTCTCGCTGCGCTTTGACGCCGAAGCCGGTGCCGACAGCCTCGCCGTCGATGCCAGACGCCTGGGTGAACTCAGCCGCGTGCTCGCCGAAGTCGGCCAGCACTGCCCGGACGCCCCGCAGCCCTCACGCCTCGCCCTGCTCGACTACCCCGGTGTGCTGGTGCGCGAAGGTGCCGATCAAGAACGCATCAAGGCCGATGCCCTCAGCCTGTTCAAGCGCGCGCTGGACGAACACATCGAAGGCCGCGCCCGCGAAGGCGAACGCCTCGCCGAGCTGATCAGCGCACGCCTCGATGGCGTCGACACCCACGTCGCCGAAGTCCGTCGCCTGATGCCCGACATCCTCGCCCGTCAGCGCGAGAACCTGCTCGCCCGCCTCGAAGAAGTCCGCGCCACCCTCGACCCGCAACGCCTGGAAGCCGAGCTGACCCTGATGGCCCAGAAGGCCGACGTCGACGAAGAACTCGACCGCCTCGACACCCACGTCGGCGAAGTCCGTCGTCAGCTCACCCAAAAGGGCCCCATCGGCCGCCGCCTCGACTTCCTGATGCAGGAACTCAACCGCGAAGCCAACACTCTTTCCTCCAAATCCGTCGTCGCCGACACCACCCGCTGTGCCGTCGAGCTCAAGGTGCTGATCGAGCAGATGCGTGAGCAGATTCAGAATATCGAGTGATATCCCGCCAAAGGAGTTAGCCGGATGAGCAGACCCGAACCATGGAGTGGTGAAGAAGTCACAGCGATTGTCGAAACGTACAAGAAGATGCTGGTTGCAGAACTTTGCGGCCAGCATTACGTGAAAACGGACCACAATCGTGAGCTTGCCGAGAAATTAAATAATCGCTCAAAAGCTTCTATCGAATTTAAGCACCAAAATATCAGTGCCGTGCTGCGCGATGCCGACTGCCCCTATATCAACGGCTACAAGCCGATGAGTAACTATCAGGGCATGCTGGTCGATGTTGTTGAGCGCCACCTACTGCGTACTGAGCTATTCGATCAGGCAGCACGCAATGCAGCAGACCGGCCGGTCATTGATGCGCCGGCCCCCAAAGATACCTCCATCATTGTCACGCCACCGCAATCCAAGGCACCTCAGACCAGCGTGCAGGAAGCCAAACAGCGTTACGCGACGCCCACGCCGGTTAAGCGCGACTACTTAGCGCGAGAAGCCCGCAACCATGCACTGGGGAGTGCCGGCGAGCGCTTTGTGGTGGCCTTTGAGAAGATGCGCCTTAGAAAAGAAGGCCACACATCGCTGGCCGAGAAGGTCGAACATGTGGCGGAAACCCAGGGCGATGGCTTGGGCTATGACGTCCTGTCCTTTGATGCGGATGGACGAGAGCGTTGGATCGAGGTGAAGACGACGGCATTTGCCAAAGAGTGCGCTTTTTTCATCACGCCAAATGAACTCAAATGCTCGCAAGCCAATCCTGAGTACTACCATCTTTTCCGCATCTTTAGCTTCTTAACCCAACCCAACATGTACTGCTTGAGGGGTGACCTCTACCCGCAATTGACGCTCAACCCGCAGAGCTATCGCGCGCACCTGCTGTGAATGTCTGGCGCCCGCCGCTCAGCAATTGAAACTCTGCCCGACAGGCGCCATCTTGTTTCCATCCCTCGACTGAGGGCTTTTCCGCTCAAGGAGTCAGGCATGTCTATCGAACAAGTGCTGTACCGTGCAGAAGCCACTACCACGGGGGGTCGTGAGGGCAAGTCGCGTTCTTCCGATGGGGCGCTGGATGTCACCCTGAGCACGCCGAAGGAGCTGGGCGGTGGTGGCGGTGAAGGTACCAACCCGGAGCAGTTGTTCGCGGCGGGTTACTCTGCCTGCTTCATCGGTGCCATGAAGCACGTGGCCAGCACTGACGGCGTGACGCTGCCGGAAGGCCTGGAGATCACCGGTAAGGTGGGCATCGGCCAGATTCCGGCCGGTTTCGGTATCGAGGTGGCGCTGGATATCAGCCTGCCGGGCATGGACAAGGCCGAGGCGGATGCGCTGGTCGAGAAGGCGCACCAGGTGTGCCCGTACTCCAACGCGACGCGTGGCAACATCGATGTGACGCTGAACGTCAGCGTCTGATGACTGACGACTGATCGCCAGACACGAAAACGCCGCCCCTCGGGGCGGCGTTTTTGATGGTGCGACACGCTCATGGCTTTCGAACGTGGGGGCTGATCAAACGCCCTGCTCGCGCGCCATGCGGCGGGCAATCAGCGGAGCGTTCCACAGGCTGGGCAGTAGAATCAGCGACACCGGCACGGCGGTGACGACGATGAAGGATTGCAGCGCATTGATGCCGCCATCGCCCATCGAGATCAGCAGCGCCGCGACCACGCCCATCATCAGGCTCCAGAACACGCGCACGCCGCGCGGCGGATTGTCGTGGCCGCTCATCACCATCGAGACCGCGTAGGTCATCGAGTCGCCGGTGGTGGCGACGAACAGCGTGGTCAGCACCAGGAACAGCACCGAAATGGTGAAGCCGAACGGCAGCTGCTGGGTGATGGCGATCAACGCTGCCGGCAGGTTGAAGCCGGTGAACGGGCCGGAGACGCTGCCCGGGTTGCTCAGCTCGAAGGCCAGACCGCTACCACCGATAATGGTGAACCACAGGCAGGTGACCAGCGGCGAAATGACTGCGATCAACAGCACCATCTGACGCAGGGTGCGGCCACGCGAGATACGCGCAACGAACATCGCCATCAGCGGGCCATAGCCGATGAACCAGCCCCAGAAGAACAGCGTCCAGCCATTCAGCCAGCCATCGTCACCCCGGAAGGAAGACATGGCGACGAAGTCACCGACGTAGCGCACCAGGCCCTGCGGGAAGGCTTCGAGCAGGAAGCCGGTCGGGCCCATGATCAGGATGAACAGCAGCAGCGCGCCGCCGAGCAGGACGTTGGTGCTGCTCAGGAACTGGATGCCACGGGTCACGCCGCTGACGGCCGACAGGGTATAGATGACGGTCAGCACGAGCAGCAGCGTGAGCTGGGTCGCGTAGGTATCGGGAATGCCGAACAGCGCATTGAGGCCATAGCTGACCTGCAGACCGAGAAAGCCGATGGGGCCGACGGTACCGGCCACCACTGCCAGCACGCAGCAGGCATCGACCAGCGCACCGATGGGGCCACGCATGACGCGGTCGCCGAACAGCGGATAGAGCAGCGTGCGCGGCTTGAGCGGCAGGCCCTTCTCGTAGTGCAGGTACATGAAGATGATGCCGGTCAGGCTGCCGAGCATCGCCCAGGCCAGAAAGCCCCAGTGCATGAAGCTCTGCGCCAGCGCGTTGTAGGCGGCATCGGCATTGCCTGTCGGAGCATCCGCGCCGAACACCGGCGGCGGCGAGGTGAAGTGAGCGATCGGCTCTGCCGCTGCCCAGAAGACACCACCGCCCGCCAGCAACGTACACAGGATGATGGCCATCCAGCGCAGCGTCGAGATATCCGGCGCCGCCAGCCCGCCCATGCGCACCCGTCCGGTACGGCCGATGGTCAGCACGATGGCGATGACGAAGGTCGCCAGCATCAGCGCTTGCCAGTAGGCACCGAAGTATTGGGTCGAGACACCGAAGGCACTCTGGATGAGCGCGGAGACAGCGTCGAGATCCACCAGTGCGGCGATGGCAAACACTGCCAATACGCCACCACTGATGATGAAGACGGGCCAGTCGATACCTTGCGGGGTGTGTGCGGGTTCAGCGGGGGGATTTACCGGTGTGGCGGAGCCGGACGAAACAGTCCGGGAAGAATCCGTCATTAGTCAGCCTCTGGGCATGATCTGAGTGACGGTGCAGTGTATCAGCCGTAAAACGCTGAACTATGACACAAGCCGTTGTTTTTACACCTATGTAACGCGACGTATCACCAAGCCTACAGCCGTTTTACATCCGGGCATCGGTGATAACAACTCATGACCTCCCTCGGCTGCCATCTTCGGGCCATGCCAGACTGATCCGTGCATGACGACATGCAAAGGCCGCCCGAGTGGGCGGCCTTTTTCACATCAGCCAGTTACAGCCCTTGCTCACGCGCCATCTGCCGCGCGATACGTGGGGCATTCCACAGACTAGGCAACAGCACCAGCGAGACAGGCACCGCGGTCACCACGATGAAGGATTGCAGCGCATTGATGCCGCCATTGCCCATCGAGATCAGGATCGCCGCCACGACACCCATGATGAGGCTCCAGAACACACGCACGCTGCGTGGCGGGTTGTCGTGCCCGCTCATCACCATCGAGATGGCGTAGGTCATCGAATCCCCGGTCGTGGCCACGAACAGCGCCGACAGAATCAGGAACAGCACCGACATGATGAAGCCGAACGGCAGCTGCTGGGTGATGGCGATCAAGGCCGCCGACAGATTGAAGCCGCTGAACGGGCCCGAAACGCTGCCCGGGTTTTCCAGCTCGAAGGCCAGGCCGCTGCCGCCGAGAATGGTGAACCAGACACAGGTCGCGAGCGGCGACAGGATGGTGATCAACAGCACCATCTGGCGCAGGGTGCGCCCCCGCGAGATACGCGCGACCAGCATCGCCATCAGCGGACCGAAGCCGATGAACCAGCCCCAGAAGAACAGCGTCCAGCTATCCAGCCAGCCGCTGTCGCCGCGGAAGACCGCCATCGGCACGATATTGTCCAGGTAGTCGACCATGCCCAGCGGGAAGGCCTTGAGCAGGAATTCGGTCGGCCCGAAGAGCACGATGAAGAACAGCATCGCGCCGCCGATCAACACGTTGGCACTGCTCAGGAACTGGATGCCGCGCATCACGCCACTGACGGCGGACAGGGTGTAGACGAGGGTCAGGATGGCCAGCAGCACCAATTGCGTCGCATAGGTATCGGGAATGCCGAACAGCGCATTGAGCCCGTAACTGACCTGGATACCGAGGAACCCGACCGGCCCCACGGTGCCCGCGATGACGGCCAGCACGCAGCAGGCATCGACCAGCGCGCCGATCGGCCCACGCATCACGCTTTCTCCGAGCAACGGATAAAGCAAGGTGCGCGGCTTGAGCGGCAAGCCCTTCTCATAGTGCAGGTGCATGAAGACGACACCCGTCAGGCTGCCCAGCACCGCCCAGCCGAGAAAGCCCCAGTGCATGAAGCTCTGCGCCAGCGCATTGTAGGCGGCATCGAGATTCCCGACCGGTGCCTCCGGCCCGAAGACGGGCGGCGGCGAGGCGAAGTGCGCAATGGGCTCTGCGGCGGCCCAGAACACGCCACCACCGGCCAGCAGGGTGCACAGAATGGTCGCCATCCAGCGCGGCGTGGAGATGTCAGGCGTCGCCAACCCGCCCAATACCACGCGCCCCGTGCGCCCGAAGGTCATGCCGACGGCGACGAGGAAGGTCACGATCATCAAGCCCTGCCAATAGGCACCGAAGTAGGTGGTCGAGAAGTCGAAGGCGTGATTGATCAGGGCCGACACGCCGTCCAGGTCGATGAGCGCGGCGGCGACGAACAGCGCCATCACGCCTCCACTGAGGAGGAAGACCGGCCAGTCCAGACTGCGGGAGCTGTTGAGCGCTGTGAGCTCGGAATCAGGAAGTGCTGCGGCTTGATCGGGAGAGGATGTGGTGTGATCAGCAAGAGATGCGGCGTGATCGGAAAGGGGAGCTGCTTGGGTTGCGGAGCCGGACAAGGCAGTCCGGGTGGTATCCGTCATTAGTCAGCCTCGGGGCATGATCTGAGTGACGGGGCAGTCTAACAGGCGAGAAAGCGCCGAATATGACACAAGTGATTGTTTTTACACCCATGTAACGCGACGTATCATCAAGCCAACAGCCTCATTACATGCCTGCCACCCCGTAACCGCCAGCGAGAGGCTCGCCGCGGGAGCGCGCAGCTGCGAGGATGGAGTCTCACGGTGGCCGCCCTGCCGGTCGCCTTCGATCCACTGCCGCTCGCGGCCCCTGCAACGAACGCAAGCCATGACCTCGCCCCGTCGCCGCGACTTCACCCCCGCGATGAAGCGTCGCAACCAGCATCTGCTCAAGGACGTGACCTGTGCCCAGAGCGCACCGCTCAATGTCGCCTTCATTCTCCTGGAGCATTTCTCGATGCCCGCCTTCACCAGCGCCCTCGATGTGCTGGTCACGGCCAACCTGCTCCGCGATATCCCCTTCTATCGCATTCACACCTTCGGGGTGACAGCGGGCAGCGTGCGCAGTGATCTGGGTATCGACATCATGGCCAGCGCCGGGCTCGAGTCGCTGGGGCAGGCACAGATCGACATGATCATCGTGTGCGGCGGCTACCGGGTGCAGCTGGACGAGATTCCCTTGCTGAGCGAGGTCTTGCGGCGAGCCGACCACCAGGGCTGTCGCCTCGGCAGTTTGTGGAATGGCAGCTACTTCCTGGCGGCCGCCGGCGTGATGGCGGGCCATCGCTGCACCATCCATCCCGAGAATGCGGCGCTGTTCAGCGAGTCATTCCCCCAGCTGGAGCTGTCGCGTGCCCCGCTGGTGGTGGAAGCGGCGCGCTTCAGCTGCACCAATGCCGGCAGCGCCCTGAACATGATGCTGGAAGCCATGCGCCAGCGTCACGGCGATGACCTGGCGCGCAGTGTCGAGGAAATTCTCGCCTGCGAGCGCCCCGCGACGCCCAGCCCCTGGCATCCGGACCAGACGCTGCCCGCGCCGGACAGCCAGCACCCGGAGGCACTGCGCACCATCCTCGAGCTGATGAGCAACAACCTCGAGGAGCCTTTGAGCATGAGCGAGATCTCGCACTGCGTGACGCTGTCACGCCGCCAGATCGAGCGCCTGTTCACCCGCCATCTGGATACCACGCCCTCGCGCTACTATCTGGAGCTGCGCCTGACGCGGGCACGCCAGCTGCTGACACAGGGCAATGCCAGCATCACCGAGGTCACCGTGGCCTGTGGCTTCGTCAGCACCACCCACTTCAGCCACTGCTTCCGCGATTACTTCGGCATGTCGCCGACGCGCGCACGTCAGCAGCGCTGACGCTGCCCTGTCGCTGACGTGCCGGCGCCGCTCCACAGACTTTCCGCCACTGAAACGCAAAACGCCGCCCCGAAGGGCGGCGTTGTTTCGTTGCGGCTTGTGCTCACGGGCTTTCTTGTCTCACTTGCCTGGCCTCGCGTTCACAATCTCGCTTCAGGCCCACATCAGGCAGAAGCCGTCTGCAGCTCGCGGCGTTCATGACGCTGACCGAGCAGGAAGACGATCAAGCCCGCGATGGCCATCGCCACCCCGACCAGGCCGATGGAGGAATGCGACGGGCCATAGGCGAAGGCCATGCCGCCACACCAGGCGCCCAGCGCATTGGCGATGTTGAAGGCCGCATGATTGAGCGTCGCCGCCATGGTCTGGGCGTCTTCCGCCACATCCATCAGGCGCATCTGCAGCGCCGGTGCCAGCCCGATGCCAGTACCGACCAGCCCGACGAACAGGATGCCGCTCCAGACGCCATCGGCGGCGAAGTAGAAGCCACCCTGCACCAGCGCGCTCCAGATCAGCACGGCAGGAATGGTGCGCATCAGGTCGATGTCCGCGGCACGGCTACCGATCAGGTTGCCGATGATGGTGCCTACCCCAAAGACGGCCAGCACCATCGGCACCAGATTCTGGGACAGCCCGGCCTGGACGTTGAGCGTCTCCACCGCATAGCTGTAGACACTGAACATGCCACCGAAACCGATGCAGGCGATGCCGAGGGTATAGAGCACTCGCGGCTTGATCAGCGCTGCCAGCTCGGTGAGCGGGGTCGCGTCCTGATTGCCGGCCTGATAGGGCACGAAGCCGCGCACCAGCAGCGCCGTGGCCAGCGCCAGCAGACCGACGACGAGGAAGGCGGAATGCCAACCGAACAGGCTGCCGAACCAGGTCGCCGCTGGCGCCCCGATCAGAATCGCCACCGTCAGGCCCATCATCACGCGGCCGACGGCCCGTCCGCGCTCGCCGGCGGGGGCAGCATCCGCCGCCACCAGGGCCGCGACGCCCAGATAGACACCATGCGGCAGGCCGGCGATGAAGCGCAGCGCGGCAAAGCTGGTCAGCGACGGTGCCAGCAGGCTGGCCACGTTGCTGACCGCGAACAGCAGCATCAGGCCGATCAGCAGCCCGCGACGCGGCAGGCGTGCGCCCAGCGCCGAGATCAGGGGCGCACCGACCACCACGCCCATCGCATAGGCACTGATGGCGTAGCCGACCTGCTGCGAGGACACATTGAAGTCCGCCGCGATGTTGGGCATCAGGCCCATGATCACGAATTCGGTAGTGCCGATGGCAAAGGCACCGAGCGCCAGCGCCAGTTCGGCGATGCGCGGATGGCGCGCAACGGGGGAGGCAGACATGTCCGGGTCTCCTGAAACTTGAAAAGGGGGGGTATCACCCGTGGCCGTACTCAGCCGTGGCGCCGCTGTCAGGGCAGGCCACGGCTGACATTGCCCGCGCATGGCTGGCGCTACGCAGGGCAAAAGACCGCGCGCCATTCATCATCAGCCGGAAGGCGGGAATGAATGGCGCGCGGGACAGGTAACGGGTGATGCGCTCGTGCGCGGCCTCTCTGGCGGACGCCTGCGGCACGTCTGGCGCTGCTCTATCGACTTATGTACGCGTCTGGCAAGGCGCGATGGGAATCACGGGAGTGCGCAAGCTCAGGCCAGCGTGGCGGCGGCAAACCGTGTGTCCCTTCAAGACCCCAGGCCGGCGCGAGAACTGGCCGACGCTTGAGTGATAACTGAAATATACGACCATTGTTGCAGATAACGCCACGCCAACCCAGCCACTTCGCGACGACAACTGTGATGCCCGAGCTGCAACATTGCATCACGGGACTGTCACGCGCGCGTGCAGCGGAAGCGGGGTGGATTATGCGATAATGCCGCGATTCAGCGACAGCAAGCGGATCACTTCCATGTCTTCGACTTCTTCAGCATCTTCCTCGGCGGCCAGCAACGCACGTGGCACGCTCTACATCATTTCCGCGCCGTCCGGCGCCGGCAAGACCACCCTGGTCAAGGCACTGCTGGAGCGCATGGACGGTATCGGCGTGTCCGTCTCGCACACCACCCGCGGCCAGCGCCCGGGCGAGCAGGATGCCGTCAACTACCACTTCGTGGATGTCGATCACTTCAAGACCATGATCGAGCAGGGCGACTTCTTCGAGCACGCCCAGGTCTTCGACAACTTCTATGGTACCTCGCGTCCGGCGGTCGAAGTTCGCCTGAGCAAGGGCGAGGACGTCATCCTCGAGATCGACTGGCAAGGCGCCCAGCAAGTGCGCGCCCAGGTGCCGGAAGCCGTCTCCATCTTCATCCTGCCGCCGTCGCGTGAAGCGCTGCTCGAGCGTCTGTCCGGTCGCGGTACCGATGGCGAGGACGTGATCGCGCGTCGCATGCGCGATGCGGTCAGCGAGATGTCCCACTACGACGAATACGATCTGATCGTCATCAATGATGACTTCGAGCAGGCTCTCGACGAGCTGTGCGGACTCGTCAATGCCCAGCGTGCGCGCCTGCCGCGCGTGCAGCATCGCCACGCGGCACTGCTCGACTCCCTGCTGGCCGACTGATGACGGCGGCGGGAATCCCGCTGCTCGGTCAGATGCTCAGTCAGCCGTTCAGTCAGCCGCGCGGTCGGCCGTTCTGACAGCAGTTCGGACAGCCTGACAGTCGGGCAGGACTTGCCGGCTTTCGTGCTGATCATGCGCGCTGTGGTCGCGTACGCCGCCGACAGACGCGCCAGGCGAAGGAGTTGATCGCGCCTGACTTGTCATGCAACAACGGCGTCGAGTAGACTCGATTCCCTTTCAGAATCATTGGCCGCTGAGCCGTCTCGCCCCTGGCGGGCCGGCTCAGCGGCATTGTGCTTGCGTCGTGTGCGAGATACTGTCAGATGATCAGGGTAAGTGACCCCTAGCGGTCGCGGCACTCTGCGCTGATTACACGCCGACAGCGAACCCCGAATATCCCGCTATTGATAGGTGCACCGCCATGGCTCGCGTAACCGTAGAAGATTGCCTCGAGAACGTCGACAACCGCTTCCAGCTGGTGATGATCTCCACTCGTCGTGCCCGTCAGCTGTCACGCGGCAGCCGCAACGCCCAACTGCCGTGGGAAAACGACAAGCCCACCGTCCTCGCCCTGCGCGAAGTGGCGGCCGGTCTGGTCGGTCGTGACATCCTGAACGAGCCGGTCGAAGCTCCGATCCAGCGCAAGCCGGTAATGCCGCAGATCGAAGACTGAGCCCACGCTCAACCTGCCGACTGCATGTGTGCTTCCGCACCTCTGCCACTCCCGCCCTCGCGGCCGGAGCGCGGGGTGCGGGCCCGGAATCACTCTGAGCCAAGGCCGCTGAATGTTCACGATCGATGACCTGGCAGACCGCCTGGGCGGTTATCTTCCCGAGGAAGAGATCCGTCAGGTTAGGCGCGCCTTCTATTACGCCGAGCAGGCCCACGATGGCCAGCGCCGGCGTTCCGGTGAGCCCTATGTGACCCACCCGCTGGCGGTGGCGAACATTCTCGCCAACATGCACATGGACCATCAGAGCCTGATGGCCGCCATGCTGCACGATGTCATCGAAGACACCAGCGTGACCTTCGAGGCACTGGCAGGCCAGTTCGGCGAACCCGTCGCCCTGCTGGTGGATGGCGTCTCGAAGCTGACCCAGATCACCTTCGAGGACAAGGCCGTCGCCCAGGCCGAGAATTTCCAGAAGATGGTGCTGGCGATGTCCCAGGACATCCGCGTCATCATCGTCAAGCTGGCCGACCGCCTCCACAACATGCGTACCCTCGGCGCCCTGCGCCCCGAGAAGAAGCGTCGCATCGCCCGTGAGACGCTCGAGATCTACGCCCGCGTCGCCAACCGTCTTGGTATCAACACCATCCGCGTCGAGCTGGAAGACCTCTCCTTCCAGGCGCTGCACCCGATGCGTTCCGAACGCATCAAGCGTGCCGTCACCGCCGCGCGTGGCAATCGTCGTACCCTGATGCGCGAGATCCAGGCCAGTCTGCAGAACGCGCTGGAGCGCGATCAGCTGCCCGGCTCGGTGATCGGCCGTCAGAAGCATCTGCTGTCCATCTATCGCAAGATGCGTGACCAGCAGAAGCCCTTCAATGAATTGATGGACGTGTTCGGCTTCCGCATCATCACCGATGACGTGGACAGCTGCTATCGCATCCTCGGCGTGGTGCACAATCTCTACAAGCCGGTGCCGGGTCGCTTCAAGGATTACATCGCGATCCCCAAGGCCAACGGCTACCAGAGTCTGCACACCACGCTGTTCGGCATGAACGGCATGCCCATCGAGGTACAGATCCGTACCCGCGAGATGGAAGCGATGGCCAACAACGGCATCGCGGCGCACTGGCTGTACAAGGCCGGCCAGACCGACCGCCCCATCGGCGCCGGCAGCCATGCGCGTGCCCGCGAATGGGTGCGGGGTCTGCTCGAGATGCAGCGCCATGCCGGCAACTCGCTCGAGTTCATCGAGCACGTCAAGAACGACCTCTTCCCCGACGATACCTACGTGTTCACCCCCAAGGGCGACATCATGGAATTGCCGCGCGGCGCGACGGCGGTCGATTTTGCCTATGCGGTGCACACCGATGTCGGCAACAGCTGTATCGCCTGCCGCATCGATCGTCATCTGGCGCCGCTATCCTCGCCGCTGGAGAGTGGCCAGACCGTCGAAGTCATCACCGCGCCGGGCGCCAAGCCCAATCTGGCGTGGCTCAACTTCGTCACCACGGCCAAGGCGCGCTCTGCCGTGCGCCATTACCTCAAGCATCAGCAGCGCAGCGAATCCGTGACCCTGGGTCAGCGTCTGCTCAACAAGGCGCTCTCCGGGCTGGACTCTTCCCTCGAGCAACTGCCGCCCAGGCGTCTCGATACGCTGGCCGCAGAGCTGGAGCTGGAAGGCGGGCGTGATGATCTGCTCGAGTCCATCGGACTCGGCACCCGCGCCGCCTACAGCGTGGCCCAGAGCCTTCTGAGCGACACGACCAGCACCACGGCGCAGCAACCCAAGTTCTCGGCCAAGGACGGCAACGTCCAGGCGGAGCAAAGCGGCAACAGCCCGATGCAGGTCAGCGGTGGCAACAGCATGGTCACCAGCTATGCGCGCTGCTGTCACCCGCTGCCCGGCGAGCCGATCATGGGCCATCTGTCGGCCGGCAAGGGGCTGGTGGTCCATCGTCAGGAATGCAGCAACATCACCGAACTGGCCAGCGATCCGGAACGCGTCTTCCCGCTGACCTGGGCCGATCAGGTCGAAGGCGACTTCACGGTGGCGCTGCGTATCGAGGCACAGACCCAGCGCGGTCTGATCGCCGAGCTGGCCGAGCTGGTCACCGATGCCGAAGCCAATATCGAGCGCATCGGCATCGAGGAGCGCGACGCCCATCTGGCCATCGTCAATCTGACGCTGGCCGTGCGTGATCGCATTCATCTGGCGCGCATCATCAAGCGCATGCGCAACCTGTTGCACGTGGAGCGAATCACCCGCGTCCTCAGCTGATCTACCGTACTGGCCGCGTCGTCCGCCACTGGCGGGCGGCGCGGTTTTTGTTTTCAAGGCTGCCGCAGAGCGGCCATCGGACACGTTCTTCTGAACACCCGTGTCGCGGCCAAGGCCGACTGCAGTTCAGGTCCTTGACCGCGACCGAACTCGCCGTGGACGGCGAGACCCTATAACCACAATCGTAACCCGCTGCTGAAGGCCGCCACCGCACAACACTCGCAACCGGCAAGGCTTGAGCGCAGTCACAAGGAGCATGTCATGAGCAATCGCGCGATCATCAACACCGACAAGGCCCCTGCTGCCATCGGTCCGTATTCCCAGGCGATCAAGGCGGGCAACACCGTCTATCTGTCCGGCCAGATTCCGCTGGACCCGCAGACGATGGAAGTCGTCGAAGGCGGTATCGAGGCGCAGGCGCGTCAGGTCTTCACCAACCTGAATGCCGTGTGCGAAGAAGCCGCCGGCAGCCTGGGCGACATCGTCAAGCTCAACCTCTACCTGACCGATCTGGACGACTTCGCGCGCGTCAACGCGGTGATGGAAGAGTTCTTCACCGCACCCTTCCCGGCGCGTGCCGCGGTCGGCGTCAAGGCGCTGCCCAAGGGCGTGGCCTTCGAAGCCGAAGGCGTGATGGTCATCGGTGACTGAGCACCCGCTCACTGACGATGGCAGGTCATCCGCGAGGAGTGGCTGACGCAGAGACGACAGTGCCCGCCCCGGGATTCCGGGGCGGGCACTGTCAGTTGGCGCTTCGCCTGGGCACTTGACCAGGCGCTTCATCACTCGAGAACTGGCCGCTCGTCAGCCAGTCTCGGCGAGCAACTTATCCACACCCGGTCAGACGGCTCGAGGCGCAACCGCGTGTGGATAAGTGAAAGCGGCGGTGATCAGCGGCCCGACAATTCGCTCTTCGGCACCGTCACGCCGTGCTCCTTGAGCACCTCGGCATAGCCTTCGCGGAAGGTCGGGTAACGGAAGGTGTAGCCGCTCTCGAGCAACAGGGCATTGCCGCAGCGCTTGCTGGAACGACGCCGCAGCGGTGACTGGATCACCTCGGTGGACTCGACCTTGAGCTGGCGCGCCAGCCAGGCCATCACTTCGTGCAGCGGTGCGCCATCGCAGTCGGTGGCCAGATAGATCGGCTCGACCGGCTTGCCCTCGAGGCTCAGCGCGATCAGGTGCGCCAGCACGCCCGCGCAGTCGTCACGGTGGATGCGGTTGGAGTAGAGTGGCGGGTTGCTGGCGGCAATGCGACCATCACGCGCCTGGCGGATCAGCATGTCGCGGCCCGGCCCGTAGATGCCGGAGAAGCGCACCACGGTGCCGTTGAGCGAGGAATCGAGCAGTGCCTGCTCGCCTTCGCGCATCAACTGGCCCGAGAAGCTGGTGGCATCGGTGGGCGACTGCTCGTCGACTTCCTCGCCATCCTTCTGGGCGTAGACGGAGGTCGAGGACACGAACAGCACGCGGGTCGGCGGTTTGGCGCGCGACTCGAGCTCCGTCACCAGCGCCCGAATGCCGTCGACGTAAGCGGCGCGATAGGCCTCTTCGTCGAAACGGTCGGCGCTCAGCACATGTACCACCGTGTCGGCATCTGGCAAGCTGGCCAGTGCACCTTCGGCAGTGATGTCCAAGGCCAGCGCCTCGATGCCGAGATCCGCGAGCTTGGACACATCGCGCCTGACACCAATGACGTGCTGACCGGCCTTGAGCAGTTCGCGCGCCAGCGCGCTGCCAACGTCGCCACAACCGAGGATGAGACTCGTCTTCTTCACCTTTGCCATGCTCCTTGGTAAAACGAATCGGTACCCACCGCATCCCAGGATGCCAGTTCCGGGCAGGAATCATGACTCTAACAGAACTCCGCTACATCGTAACCTTGGCCCAGGAGCGTCATTTCGGACGCGCCGCAGAGCGCTGCTTCGTCTCGCAGCCCACCCTGTCGGTGGCCGTCAAGAAGCTTGAGGAAGAGCTGGGAGTCGCACTGTTCGAGCGTTCCAAGTCCACCGTACAGGTCACACCGCTCGGCGAGAAGATCGTTCAGCAGGCTCAGCGCGTGCTGGAGCAGTCCAGCGTGATCAAGGAACTGGCCAATTCCGGCAAGGATCAGCTCTCCAGCCCGTTGCGCATCGGCGCCATCTATACCATTGGACCGTATCTTTTCCCGCACCTGGTGCCGGAACTGACGCGGCGTGCGCCGAAGATGCCGCTCTACATCGAGGAAGGCATGACCGGCGACCTGCGTCGCAAGCTGCGCAATGGCGAGCTGGACGTGATCATCGTCGCGCTGCCGTTCACCGAGACCGACGTGCTGACCAAGATCCTCTACGAAGAGCCCTTCGAAGTCCTGCTGCCGGCCGGCCACCCCCTGCTCGAGCAGGACAGCATCGCCAAGGAGCAGCTGATCAACGAGCGTCTGCTGATGCTCGGCGAGGGCCACTGCTTCCGTGATCAGATTCTCGAGGCCTGCCCGGCCATCGGCAATCAGATCAACAACCCCGAGAATACGCTGATCGCCGAAGGCGGCTCGCTGGAAACCATCCGCCACATGGTCGCCTCCGGCCTCGGTATCACCGTGCTGCCCTACTCGGCGACCGGTACCGGTCATTACGAGAGCGGCGTGCTCGAGACGCGGCCCTTCAAGGACCCGGCGCCCAGCCGCAGCGTGGCGCTGGCATGGCGTGCCAGCTTCCCGCGCCCCAAGGCCATCGACGTGATCAGCCAGGCGATCGCCGAGTGCTCCAATCGTGCGCGCCAGAGCAATGAGAACGGCATGCAGGGCTCCGCTTCCCAGAGCCACGAACCGGCATGAGCAGGGCGGGCACGGAAGCCTCATCTGCCGGGCCCGCCAGCGCCGGTGTCTTTGCCACCGGCGCGCTGGCCCAACCGCTGGACAGCCTGAGCGGCGTCGGCCCCGCGCTGAGCGAGAAGCTGTCGCGCCTCGGGCTGGAGCGCGTCGCAGACCTGCTGTTCCACCTGCCGCTGCGCTATCAGGACCGGACCCGCGTCACGCCCATCGGCACGCTCAAGAGCGGCATGGAGGCGGTGGTGGAAGGCGAGGTGACGGCCTGTGACATCGTCAAGGGCCGTCGCCGCAGCCTGCTGGTACGCCTGCGCGATGGCAGCGGCATCCTCAGCCTGCGCTTCTTCCACTTCTCCCCCGCCCAGCAGCAGCAATTCCAGCGTGGCCACAGCGTGCGCTGCTTCGGCGAGGCACGTGCCGGGGCCACCGGTCTCGAGATCTACCATCCGGAATACCGCCTGCTCGGCCAGGGTGCCGCGCCGGTGGAAGACCACCTCACGCCCATCTATCCAGCCACCGAAGGCCTCAATCAGGCGCGCCTGCGTGCCCTGATCGCCCAGGCGCTCAAGCAGCTCGAGGAAACGCCCCATGAGCTGCCGGACCTGATCCCCGAGGCGCTGCGCACGCGCTTTCGCCTGCCCGGCGTGATCGAGTGCCTGCGCTTTCTGCACGAGCCACCGCCGGATGCGCCCGTCGACCAGATGAGCGACGGCGTGCACCCGAGTCAGCGCCGCCTAGCCCAGGAAGAATTGCTCGCCCACCAGTTGAGCCTGCGTCAGGTGCGCGCGCGTATCCAGCAGGATGGCGCGCCCTCGCTGAGCGCCAGTGGCGGCCTCAGCACGCGCTTTCTCGCCCAGCTGCCCTTCTCGCTGACCGGCGCCCAGCATCGCGTGCTGGAAGATGTGCGCCGCGACCTGGCGCGCGAAGTGCCGATGCTGCGTCTGGTGCAGGGCGATGTGGGCTCGGGCAAGACGGTGGTCGCCGCACTGGCGGCGCTGATCGCGATCGGCGGCGGCTGTCAGGCGGCCCTGATGGCGCCTACCGAGATTCTCGCCGAGCAGCACTATCGCAACTTCCGCGAATGGCTGGAGCCATTGGGCATCGAGGTGGCGTGGCTGGCCGGCAAGCTCAAGGGCAAGGCACGGCTGGATGCCAAGGCCGCCATCGCCGATGGCCGGGCCCGCATGGTAGTCGGCACGCATGCGCTGTTTCAGGCCGATGTGACCTTCCAGCGCCTGGGGCTGGCGATCGTCGATGAGCAGCACCGTTTCGGCGTGCATCAGCGTCTTGCGTTGCGGGCGAAGGGGGAAGCCGGTGGCCTGACACCGCACCAGCTGATCATGACCGCCACGCCGATTCCGCGCACCCTGGCGATGAGCGCCTACGCCGACCTCGACCTGTCAGTGATCGACGAGCTGCCGCCGGGACGCACCCCGGTGCAGACCGTCGCGGTGGCCGACCCGCGCCGCCCCGAGGTGGTCGAGCGCATCCGCGCCGCCTGCTCCGAGGGTCGTCAGGCCTATTGGGTGTGTACGCTGATCGAGGAATCCGAGGTGATGACCTGCCAGGCCGCCGAGGTAACGCGTGACGAGCTGACCGAGGCGCTGCCGGAGCTGTCCATCGGCCTGGTCCATGGCCGCATGAAGGCAGCCGAGAAGGCCGAGGTGATGGCGGCGTTCAAGGACGGCGAGCATGACCTGCTGGTGGCGACCACGGTAATCGAGGTCGGGGTCGATGTGCCGAATGCCAGCCTGATGGTGATCGACAATCCCGAGCGTCTCGGCCTGTCGCAGCTGCACCAGCTGCGTGGCCGTGTCGGGCGTGGCAGCACCGAGAGCTTCTGTGTGCTGCTCTATCATCCGCCGCTGTCGCAGCACTCCAAGCAGCGCCTGGCGGTGATGCGCGAGACCACCGACGGCTTCAAGATCGCCGAGAAAGACCTGGAACTGCGCGGACCCGGCGAAGTGCTGGGCACGCGTCAGACGGGGCTGGCGGGGATGAAGATCGCCGATCTCGAGCGTGACAGTGACCTGATCGCCCCGACCACCACGCTGGCCGATGCCATCCTCAGCGAGGCCCCGCAGGCCGCGGAGCCCTTGATTCGCCGCTGGCTGGGCGAGGCGGCCGGGCAATACGGCGCCGTCTGAGCGCGCCGCCCGCTGCTCACCTGGCGCCCTCACGTATTCAACCCGGACACTCGATCACTCGGCCCGCCGCGCCAGTCGCTCAGATAGCACTTGTCTTACAGCACTTGTCTTACAGTACAGGTCAGTCAGGACAGGTCAGCCAGTACAGGTCAGCTGGCGCGGCTGGCCTTGATCAGCTGGGTACCGGCGCTTTCCAGCGGCTGCAACAGCCGCAGCACCAGAATCAGCTGTGACAGCGCCAGGCGTCCGGTGGTGGATTCAACCTGCTCGACCTCGGCTTCCAGTGCCGCGATCTCATCTTCGCTGTCCAGCGTGACGGCGATCTCGCCGCCCGCCTCCAATTGCTCCCCCAACGCCGTCAGCTGCTGACTCAGGCGCTCGCCATGGCGCAGCAGCGTCTCGATGCCGCTGCTGGCCGAGGCGGTCGATTCCAGCTCACCACGATGCGCTGCCAGCGCCGAGAGATAGCCGAGCACGGTGTGCGCGTGGAGCAGGAAGCCGAAGCCCGGCTCGACATCGCGCCGGAAGTGGCCGGGCTCCTTACGCGCGGTGGCCAGCAGATTGGAGAAGGCCGCGTCGGCGTTGTGGGCATTGCGGCGTGCCAGGCGGTAGGCCAGATCATCGCGCTTGCCGTGGCGGTACTGGGACAGCACCTCGCCCAGATAGCGGCCGCTGGTCTTGAGGCTGACGCCGGCCTGGCGATAGAGCTTGCGGCCCTGCCAGTCCGGCAGGATCAACACCACCGACAGCCCGGCCAGCAGGCCGCCGACCAGCGTATCGAACAGGCGCGGCCAGATGAGATCGAAGCCATCGCCGACCTGGTTGAAGCACGCCAGCACCATCAGCGTGATGGCGGCGGTGGCCAGGGTATAGCGCGAGCCACGGGTGGCGAAGAACAGCACCCCCGCGACCACGGCGATACCGGCCTGGATCGTGGGCGCCGGGAACAGACTGATCAGCGCCCAGCCGGCGACCAGACCGATCAGCGTGCCCAAAATCCGCTGCGCCAGCGTGCGGCGCGTATCGCCGTAGCTGGGTCGACACACGAACAGCCCGGTCAGCAGAATCCAGTAGCCCTGGGTCGGGTGTACCGCCAGCAGCACGCCATAGCCGGCCACCAGCGTCGCGGTCAGGCGCAGTGCATGGCGGAAGATCGGCGAGCGCGGTGTCAGGTGGCTGCGGATACGCTCGAACATGTCGCGCGTGCCGTGGGGCGAGCGGTCCAGCAGGCTGTTGTCGCTTTCATTGCTGACGGCTTCGAGATCATTCAGGCGCGCGATCTGACCTTCGATCAGGCGCAGGTTACTGGCGAGGGCTTCCAGCGCCTGCATCAGATGGTGCCACTCGGGCCGCTGCTGTTGCTTGAGATAGACGAGCGAGGCGTTGAGGTCTTCCAGCGCCTGCTGGCTGTCACTGGCATCGAAGGGCTGGCGCATCAACAGCGCCTTGCCGAGCCCGCGACAGGCGCGCCCCTGCTGCTCCAGCAGGCGCTGACAGCGAAACAGGATGTCGTGATGGAAGAAGGCGTCGGTGAGCTGGCCGTAGGGATAATGGCTGGAGCTGGCGCGCTCGTGGAGGTCCTGGGCGATGAAGTAGAGGCGCAGGTAGCGGTCGAGCTTGGTGGTATCGCGCCGCCCGGCGAGGCGCCGGAAGACCATCTCCTTGGTCTGGTTGAGTGCCACCACCACGCGGCCGTTCTGCTCGGCCAGCGCCAGACGGCGGGCAGACTGGTCGACATTGCGCAGCGGCTCGAACAGCTGCGCCTTGAGAATCAGGTAGCGCCCCAGCTCACGGTAGAGCGTCGCCATGCTGTGCTTGAGCGGCTGGCGCGAGAACAGCGCACACCACACGACCGAGAGCAGGCCATACCAGGACGCCCCCACCACCAGCAGCAACGGCTGAACCAGATTGATGCCCAGGCCCGGCTCCCGCAGCCACTCGGGCAGACTGCGCTCCAGTACCGCGATCTGACCATCTCCATGCTGCTGCTCGAGGCTGATCATGGTGTAGACGGCCAGAATCAACGAGGCGCGCGCGATGGCGCCGTAGCGGGCATCGATGGCGCCCAGCATCGGCATCGCGAAGGTGGCCAGCGCCAGCCCGATCACGAAGGGCAGCGGCATGCCGAACAACAGCTCCACCGAGACGGCGGCGATGCTGAAGCAGGCCAGCGTCATGCCCAGCGCGCGCAGTCGGCCGCGCCAGTGATCATCGGTTTCCGCCAGCCCCGAGGCGATCACGCCCAGAAACAGCGGAATCACCACCGCCATCTCGTCGAGCCAGAACCCCACCGCCATCACGCCACCCAGCGCGATCAACATGCGTAGCGAATAGCTGAAGGCATCCAGCGTCCACAGACGACGCAGGGAGTGCATGAGGGAGTCCAGGAGAGAGCGTGTCATGAAGTGTTCCGTGACCAGGGCGCCGGGCAGCGCATTAGACTTTAGATTTATATCGCTAGCATAACACCCCGTTCTGCCGTGTCCGAGAGCCATGGCGCATGCAAGCGTTGGCAGGCGCGTCGAATGTCGAATCGCCGCGACGTGCCACTCTGAAGACTCCTGACCTCATTGGCTTTCATGGAGAATACCGATGCATCCTCTTATCGAACGCGTCACTGGCTCCCTCGGGCTGTCACCGGAAATCGCCGAGCAGGCGGTCGGCATGGTTCTCAAGTTCGTGCGTGAGCAGGGGCCGGATGGCCCGGCCGCCTCACTGCTGGGCGCCATTCCGGGGGCGGAAGGCCTGATCGGCAGCGCAGGCGAGGAAGCCGCCGAGTCCGGTGGCGGTGGCCTCATGGGCGGCCTGATGGGCGCCGTCAGCGCCTTCACCGGCGGCAGCGGTGGCGGTGCGCTGGAACTGGGCCAGAAGCTGATGGGGCTGGACCTGAACATGGACCAGGCGCGCGGCGTGGCCGATGAGACGCTGAGCTATGCGCGCGAAGAAGCCGGCGATGGCGTGGTCGATCAGGTGCTCGAAGGCATTCCGGGCCTCAAGCAGTTGCTGTGACGCCTCGAGGGCGTTGAGAGGGTCTTCTCGAAAAGCCCCTCGCAAGTAAAGGCTCGCGACAACTGCTCGTGGCAACAGCTAGTGACAAAACAGAACGCCCCGCTGATTCTCTCAGCGGGGCGTCTTTCGTTCATGCAGGTACGGCACAGGGCCATTCAGCGAATGCGCTTGAGCAATGACTGCAAGCGGTTGAGCTGGGCCGAATCGCCGACCAGCCGCACGCGCTGGTCCATCAGGCCTTGCAAAAAGGCACGCGGCGAGGGCTTGAGCAGAAAGGCCACCGCACTGTCGCTATCGGCGAAGCGCAGCTCAAGCTCGGTATCCACCGGCAGGCCACTGCCCGTGGTGACGCCCGCGTGGGACATGCGGTAGTGACGCGCGATGCTCATGTCTTCGGTCGCGACACCCCAGTCCAGCGGACGCTTTTCCAGCTCGGCACGAAATTCGGGGTCGCGCTTGAAGGCCCGCTTGAGCAGCAGACCCAGCACCCACAGCAATATCTTGAGCTTCATGGTGTCATTCCTTGAATCGCGAAGCGTCGGTCACGCAGGCCATATGAAAATGCCACCGGCCCCGCAGGGCGGAACCGGTGGCATCAGCATGACAGCCGACAGGGCTTTTGATGACGACGTTTGAAAGCCATGGCGACAGCCACCCCGGGTCTGCGCTGAAGCACGAGCCGAGGTTACTTGGTCACTGCATCCTTCAACGACTTGCCGGGTTTGAAGGCAACGGTCTTGCTGGCCGGGATGGTCAGCGGCTTGCCTGTCTGAGGGTTCTTGCCGGTACGCGCCGCACGCTGACGCACGGTGAATGACCCGAAACCGATCAGTGAGACGTCATTGCCTTTGGCCACGGTATGAGTGATCTCGTCGAGAATCACGTTCAGTACCTGACTGGCCTTGTCCTTGGATAGATCCGCACGCTCGGCGATGGCCGCAGCGAGTTCTGGCTTGCGCATGAAAAGCCCTCCTGGTTTGGCATTCTGCACGGGCGGCCAAGCCGCCGTTTCCATTGTTGTTCTTGCACTTGCTAGCGGTGGCGTATGGCGGCGACGCAATCCGCTCCCGGCAAGCTTTGCCGTATCAAACCTGTCGATGGCAGCATTCTGTCAGACGACGCCCGCTGAGCAGCATGTCTGACGGAGCATTCACTATCGTGCCTGACCGCGCTGGCAGCAAGGGATTTACGACCATCGATCATGGCATCGCCTAGCCTAGCAACGGCGGCGCCTGCCGCGCTAGCTCGACTTTCCTGCGAACGGCGGCGCCTGTCAACGCATATCCAATCAAGCGTTCGTTCATATCCAGTGCACGCGCTTCGAGGTCATCGCCTTCACCGTTGATTTCCCAGCGCGCCACGGCCGAACGCGGCGGATAGGCCACCACCGGCAAGGCCGGTGTCTTGACCAGCACCGGCCACGCCTTCCAGTCGAGCACGCTTGGCTCACCACACAGGTTGGCTGCCAGGGTGCGCGCGGCCATCTGCAGCGGCTGGACATACATGGCATTGACGCCCTCGACGCTGGCGCAATCGCCCAGCGCCCAGATATGCGGCTGTGAGGTGGCCAGGTGGCGGTCGACACGGATGCCGTCGCCGCCGGCGCTCAGGCCTGCGGCCTGCGCCAGACGAATGCGCGGCGCCAACCCGGTGGCCAGCAGAACCACGGAGCCCGTCAGGCGACGACCGCTCTGCAGGCGCACCTCGACCGGCGCGGCCTGACGCTCGGCCTCCTCGCCTGAACTTGCGGCGATGGTCTCGACCATCTCGCCCTGGCGGCGCGTCACGCCGAGTCCATCCAGCGCCGCGCCAAGACGCTGCCCCAGTGCTTGCGGCAGCAGTCCATCCAGCGGAGTTTCCTCAGGCGCGACCAGCGTGACGCGGTGGCCGGCCGCCGTCAGATCATTGGCGTATTCACAGCCGACCAGTCCGGCACCGACAATCACCACGTGCCCGTCTTCCCCACGCTCGCGGGCCTTCGCCAGCGTCGCGCAGAAGGCCGCATAGTCGTCGAGGTCATTGATGCTCTGCACGCGTGAGGCCACTTCCGCGGCGACGGGGAAGGGACGACGCGGCGCGGCACCGAGTGCCAGCACCAGCTCGTCATAGGCCAGACACTCCTCGCCCAGCCATAGCTGGCGGGCATCACCGTCGATGGCAGTGACGCGTTGATGGGTACGCAGCTCGGCATTCAGCTCGTCCACCAGCGCCACCGGCGCCTGACGCGACAGGTCGGTGGCCGACATCTTCTTGGCGAAGGCGGTGGACAGCATCGGCTTGGCGTAATCGTGGCCGCTGTCCTGGCTGATGAGGATCAGCCGGCTGTCCTTGTCACGCGCACGCAGCGCGCGCGCCAGACCAATGCCCGCCATGCCGGTACCAATGATGACAAGGGTGCGTGGGTCGCGCATGGCACCATCTCCTGAGATCGATCCGAGGGAAGCGCTGATGAAAGAGCGCCAACAGCGTCCGTCATGAACGCCGATGAATGCGCCCAGCATACCAGCCCGCCAGCAGTGCAGGCATGCCTGAGCGGGAGGCCTTGCCGCCCGGCCATGCTAGACTCGCCATTTCGTCATCCTGACAGGGAATTCACCGTGGTCCGATGCCCAGCAGGCGAGCCTCATCGCGCAGCGCTCACGCCACAGACCTCCACCTGTGAGGCGCCTCATTCGTCAGCCGAGTCCCTGTGCCAGCCTGCGCCTCGCTGGCCTTCGCCCACGCGCGCCGCACCCGCTGCTTCGGCGGCGGTGCGCCGTCATTGGCAGCCGGCTGCCGCGCTGCAGGGTGTCATGCCGGCCGGCTGGTGGGCGTGGCTCTCCTCGACGGACTCGCTGACCCAGCGTCTTGCCAGCGCCATGCAGCAGCAGGATGAACGCGATGGCCAGCCCATCCAGGGCCTGCGCGTGCGCCTGCTGCTGCAGGACACCGGCCCCGCGCGGCTGGATGAGGCGCGCCTGCTGGGCATCGGCCCACGCCGGCATGTCTGGCGACGCGAAGTGGCACTCTGTCATGGCGATACGCCATGGGTGATCGCACGCTCGCTGGCGGCGCTGGACCTGGCCCACGGTCATCGCCTCTCGACGCTGGGCGAGCGCTCGCTGGGCCATTGGCTGTTTCGCCAGCCCGACCTGACCCGCAGCGCCATCGATGTCAGCCGTGCCCCGCTGGTGCTTTCGAGCCCCAGACCGCTGGCCCGCACCACCAGCCTGTGGATGCGCCGCTCGATGTTCTCGCATGGTCGCTTCAAGGTGCTGGTGCAGGAGGGCTTCACGCCGGCCTTCCAGCACGCGCTGCAGCTGGCCTGAGCCTTGCGGCCGACAGGCCTCGTTTCCCTCTCTTCCCTTGCCCACTACCACTCGCCCAGGAGCCCCGATGACCGCGTCATCCACTTCCGCCGCTTCGCGTCCTTCCAGACTGGCCGACTACCTCGCCCTGACACGGCTGGACCGCCCCATCGGCACCTGGCTGCTGATGTGGCCGACCCTGTGGGCACTGTGGCTGGCGGCAGATGGCATTCCCGAGCGCACGACCCTGCTGATCTTCATCGCCGGGGTCTATCTGATGCGCGCCGCCGGCTGCGTGATCAACGACTACGCCGATCGCCATTGGGACAAGCATGTCGAGCGCACGCGAGACCGGCCGCTGACCTCGGGCCGCATCTCGGAGCGCGAGGCGCTGACGCTGTTCGGGGGGCTGGTCGCGGCCGCCTTCGTGCTGGTGTGCTTCACCAACCTGACCACGGTGCTGCTGTCGATCGTCGCCGTGCTGCTGGCGGCCAGCTATCCGTTCATGAAGCGCTTCCATCATCTGCCCCAGGTGGTGCTGGGCGCCGCCTTCGGCTGGGCGATTCCGATGGCCTTCGCCGCGACGCTGGAGGAGGTACCGACCTACGGCTGGTGGCTGTTCGCGGCCAACCTGATGTGGACGGTGGCCTACGACACCGCCTACGCGATGGTCGATCGCAACGACGACCTCAAGGTGGGCATCAAGTCCACCGCCGTGCTGTTCGGGCGTGCCGACAAGCTGATGATCGGCCTGTTGCAGCTGGGCATGCTGGCGGTGTTGATCGGCATCGGCCTGCAGCTGGCGCTGGGCATCTTCTACTGGCTGGGCCTGGCTGCCGCCGCCGTCACCTTCGTCTGGCAGCAACGCCTGATCCGTGAGCGGGAGCGTGCGCCCTGCTTCCAGGCCTTCCTCAACAATCATTGGACGGGTCTGCTGATCTTCGCCGGTATCGCCCTGGCGACCTGGCCGATGAGCTGACTCCTGCATAAACATTAGTATTATTTAATTTAAAGCGACCCCTGCCCTCTATTGCTCCCCAGCCCACGGTTCATGCCTGCCTGCCGCGCCTCCAAGGCGGCTGGCAGGCTTGCGTGCAAGCTGCCATGCTGGCAGTTGTCATCTCGTTGTCATATAAGCGGGTTGTAATCGTCATCGACTTGTCATTCTGGCGCGTGCGCCGACTGCTGCATGGGATCTAGCGATGAGCTCCAAGACCGTACTGATTGTCGACGATGAATCCTCGATTCGCGAGATGATCGCCGTTGCCCTCGAAATGGCGGATTACCGCGTGCTGGAGGCAGACAATGCCCAGGACGCCCACGCCATCGTCGTCGATGAAAAGCCCGATCTGCTGTTGTTGGACTGGATGATGCCGGGCACCAGTGGCCTGGAGCTCGCACGGCGTCTCAAGCGTGACGAGACCACCTCGGAGCTGCCGATCATCCTGTTGACCGCCAAGGGCGAGGAAGACAACAAGATTCAAGGCCTGGAAGCCGGTGCCGACGACTACATCACCAAGCCCTTCTCGCCGCGCGAGCTGGTCGCCCGTCTCAAGGCCGTGCTGCGTCGCACCACTCCCAAGGGGGTCGAGGAGGCGGTGGAAGTCGAAGGCCTGATGCTCGACCCGGCCAGCCACCGCGTCACCGCCCACGGCAACTCGCTGGATGTCGGCCCGACCGAATATCGCCTGCTGCAGTTCTTCATGACGCATCAGGAGCGTGCCTACACGCGCAGCCAGCTGCTCGACCAGGTATGGGGCGGCAACGTCTATGTCGAGGAGCGCACCGTGGACGTGCACATCCGTCGCCTGCGCAAGGCGCTGGGCACAGGCCATCAGCATCTGATCCAGACCGTCCGCGGCACCGGTTACCGCTTCAGCGCTCAGGCCTGAGGGATTCATGCGCTATTGGACCAACGAGCTATGGCGCCTCGGCTACCTTGCCGGTGGCTTCGGCCTGATCGGTGGCCTGCTGGGCCATCTGGGCTGGGGCCTGGCGCTGGGTCTTTCGCTGTATCTGTTCGTCCATCTCAAGCACTTGAAGAGCCTCTACACCTGGCTGATCACCAATCCCCATGAAGAGCCGCCGCCCGGCGATGGCGTCTGGGGAGACCTGCTCGATCGTCTCTACCGCTACCAGAAGGGCCAGCGTCAGGCTCAGGAGCGACTGCGCAGCATCCTCAACCGTATCCAGGAATCCTCCGAGGCCATGCGCGACGGCCTGGTGATGCTGGACAACCACGGTGACATGGAATGGTGGAACAGCGCGGCCGAGCAGCTGGTCGGTCTCAAGGCCAGCCACGACCGCGGTCAGCACATCACCAACTATCTGCGTGACCCCGTCTTCATCGACTACTTCAATCGGCTGGCCTACCGCGAGCCGCTGACGCTCCAGTCGCCGCTGTCTGACAACCTGACGCTGCAGATCTCCATCACCCTGTTCGGTGACAACGAGCGTCTGGTCATGCTGCGTGACGTCACCCGCCTCTATCGTCTTGAAGAGATGCGCCGCGACTTCGTGGCCAATGTCTCCCATGAGCTGCGCACGCCGCTGACGGTGCTGGCCGGCTATCTCGAGACCTACTCCGATTACGCCGATGACCTGCCACCGCGCTGGCAGCGTGGGCTTGGCCAGATGCAGAGCCAGACCGACCGCATGCAGCACCTGGTCGAGGACCTGCTGACCCTGTCACGCCTGGAAACCGACGAGCTGTCCGACAACGGTCGCTGCATCGACATGAGCGCCCTGCTCGGCCATATCCGCGACGACGCCGAAGGCCTGTCCCAGGGGCGCCACACCTTCTCCATCGAGGCCGATGCCAGCGTGTCTCTGCGCGGTGAGGAGCAGGAGCTGCGCAGCGCGATCTCGAATCTGGTATTCAATGCGGTGCGCTACACCCCCGAAGACTGCCATATCACCCTGCGCTGGAAGGCGGATGACCAGGGCCTGCTGGTCGAGGTGGAAGATGACGGGGACGGCATCGACCCGGTCCACCTGCCGCGCCTGACCGAGCGCTTCTACCGCATCGACAAGGGCCGCAGCACCGCCACGGGAGGCACCGGCCTCGGGCTTGCCATCGTCAAGCATGTGCTGATTCGTCATCAGGGCCATCTGGAGATCGACAGCCACCCCGGCGAGGGTGCGCGCTTCCGCTGTCGCTTCCCCGACGAGCGCGCCTGCCAGGCGAGCGCTCCCCAGGCCAGCAGTGCGCTAGCCCAGTGATGGGCTGATTCAGTGATGATCTGACCCGGACGCCAGCCCAACGCAGAACGCCCCGCAGCCACCTCGAAAGGAGGCGACTGCGGGGCGTTTCGTTTGGTCAATCAGACGACGCTGCGGCTATTTCAGCGACGTGCCAACTTAGCGACGAGTCAGTTCAGCGACAAGCCAGCTCTGCGACAGGCTGTCTCAACGACGCGGCGCCGGCAACTGACGGTAGTGGCTCTGCCACATCAGTACCGCCCCGGCGACGGCGCCCGGGATGAACAGCAGATTGGCCAGCGGCACCAGCGTCATGACGAACACCGCGGCGCCGAAGGTCAGTGAGGGCCACCAGCGCGCCTTGAGGCGCTGCTTCATGTCACCGAAGCTGACCTGATGGTTGTCCATCGGGTAGTCGAGGTACTGGATCGACATGCTCCAGGCCGAGAACAGTCCCCACAACAGCGGCGAGAGCAGGTTCAGGCCCGGGATGAAGCCGATGATGAACAGCGCGATCATGCGCGGGATGAAGTAGCCCAGCTTGGCCATTTCACGCCCCAGCGAGTCGACGCCGATCTTCATCAGGCCGCGATCATCATCGATCAGGGTGCCATCCAGACGATGCTCGACCTTCTCGGCCAGAATGCCGTAAAAGGGCGCGGCGATCAGGTTGGTCACCAGGCTGAAGGTGAAGAACACCACCAGCAACAGACTCACCACCAGCACCGGCCAGATCAACCAGCTGAGCCAGTCCAGCCACGCCGGTACCTTGAGCATCCAGTAATCGATCCAGCCACCGAACTGGTTGAACAACACCCACAGCGTGATGCTGTAGAGCACCAGGTTGATCGCCAGCGGTACGAATACGAAGCGGCGCAGCCCGGGGGTATAGACCATGCGGGTCCCGCGGACCAGCGCCGATACGGCATCAATCATGCGACGTCCTCGTCATCTCAAAAGAACCGGCCAGCCAGCGGGCTGACCGGAGCCACACCCTAGCACTCCCGCCTGCGCGGCGCAGCTGTCGGCCGCCTGACACCGCTCGCGCTCCCACGACGCAATCGCCCCGCGGCCTGCCGGTGGGCAGGTGCGGGGCGAAAGAGGCGACACAGGGGCAGGGAAGCGCGTCAGCTCACTTCTTGTCCAGGTCCTGCGGCTTCAGATCATGGGTATCGGTGTGACGCACGTCCACGCCCTTGACCAGGAAGATGACGTACTCGGCCAGGTTGTCGGCGTGGTCACCGATGCGCTCCAGCGCACGCAGAATCCACATCACATTGAGCACCGGCGTGATCTGGCGCGCGTCTTCCATCATGAAGGTCATCAGCGAGCGCATCGCGCTCTGATATTCCAGATCCACCGAGGCGTCTTCACGCAGTACCTTGAGGGCAAGGTCGGTATCGAAGCGCGCGAAGGCCGTCAGGGAGTCACGCACCATGCTGCGCACGTGCTGACTGAGGTGACGCACCTCGACCATGCCGCGCGGGCTCTGGCCATTCTCGACCAGCGAGATGGCATTGCGTGCGATCTTGCTCGATTCATCACCGATACGTTCGAGATCGGAGGTGGCGCGGATGACGGCCAGCACCAGGCGCAGGTCGGAGGCCGCCGGCTGACGGCGGGCCAACACCCGGGTGCACTCGTCATCGATCTTGAGCTGCATGTCGTTGACAGCCTTGTCGTTGTCGCGCACCCGCGTGGCGGTTTCACTGTCGCCTTCCAGCAATGCCGTGACGGCATCCTGCAGCTGCTTCTCTACCAGTCCGCCCATGGCCAGCAGGTGTGTCTTCAGTGCATCCAGCTCGTGATTGAACTGCTCTGAGATATGCTTGCCGTGCGAATCGCTGGTGATATCCATTTCCCTCTCCCGGAAAGTCGCCCACCGAGTCAGGGGGCGTGACATGAATGACGTGACAAGTATGGCCCACTACTGACTGACACAGCGGGCTCCCCCTCAGCATGCCGACACTTGATTGCAGTTATGTTTCACCCATGGCGCAAAGGCGCTATCTGGCCGCCATCGTCAGCAATATCAGGACGAAAGGGCTACCTGGCTGCACGTTCGCGCATGAGCGCGCTAACCGAAACGCCCCGTGATGTAGTCTTCCGTCTGGCGGCGCCGCGGGTTGGTGAACAGCTGATCGGTCGGGGCGAATTCCACCAGGCGGCCCTCATGCAGGAAGGCGGTATCGTCTGACACCCGCGCGGCCTGCTGCATGTTGTGCGTGACGATGATCAGTGTCAGGCGCGAGCGCAGCGAACGGATCAGCTCCTCGATCTTGAGCGTCGAGATGGGGTCCAGCGCCGAGGCCGGTTCATCCAGCAGCAGCACCTCCGGCTCGACCGCCAGCGTCCGCGCGATCACCAGCCGCTGTTGCTGGCCACCCGAGAGCCCCAGCGCGCTGTCGTGCAGGCGGTCCTTCACCTCTTCCCAGAGCGCCGCGGAGCGCAGACAGGATTCGACCTTGTCATCGAGGTGGCGCTTGTCATTCTCGCCGACCAGCCGCAGTCCGAAGGCCACGTTCTCGTAGACCGACATCGGAAAGGGGTTGGGCGTCTGGAAGACCATGCCGATCCGGCGGCGCAGCATCGGCACGTCCACGCCGCGCGCATGAATGTCCTCGCCCTCGAGCAGTACCTTGCCGGAAAGACGTGACTGTTCGTCGAGATCGGTCATGCGATTGAAGGTACGCAACAGACTCGACTTGCCGCAGCCGGAAGGGCCGATGAAGGCCGTCACGCGCTTGCGCGCGATCTGCAGGCTGACGTCCTCCAGGGCGCGGCGCGTCTGGTTCTCCTTGCCGACACGTGCCTGATAATCGAGGCTCAGGTGACGGGTTTCCAGGCAGATGTCCTCAGCCGGCCGCGCAGGCGTCTCCTGAAGAAACAACTGGGGCTTGGGCTGTTCAGAGTCACGCCTCATTCGGTGGCTCCCTTGTAACGTTGTGCCAGCATGTGACGCAGGCGAATGGCACTCAGATTGAGGCATAGAATCACGACCACCAGCACCAGCGCGGTCGCGTAGACCAGCGGCCGACTGCTGAAGGCGTCGCTGCTCTGGAAGGCCAGATCATAGACCTGATGCCCCAGATGCATGAATTTTCGGTCCAGATGCAGCCACGGGAAGCTGTCATCCAGCGGCAGGTCCGGGGCCAGCTTGACCACCCCGACCAGCATCAGCGGCGCGACTTCGCCCGCCGCACGCGCCACGGCCAGAATCAGCCCCGTCATCAGCGCCGGCGAGGCAGCCGGAATCACCACGCGCTTGAGCGTTTCCAGGCGTGTCGCCCCCAGCGCCAGCGCACCTTCGCGCAGACGACGCGGCACGCGCGCCAGCCCCTCTTCCGTGGCGACGATCACCACCGGCAAGGTCAGCAGGGCCAGCGTCAGCGAGGCCCACAGAATGCCGCCGGTCCCGAAGGTCGGCGTCGGCAGCCGCTCGGAATAGAACAGCTCATCGATTCCGGCGCCCAGTCCATAGACGAAGAAACCGAGACCGAACACGCCGTAGACAATGGAGGGCACCCCGGCCAGGTTGCGCAGCGCGATGCGCGTCAGGCGCGTCAGGCGTCCCTGATGGGCCACCTCGTGCAGATAGAGCGCCGCCATCACGCCGAAGGGCATCACCATGATCGACATCAGTACCACCATCAGCACGGTGCCGAAGATGGCGGGCCAGACGCCACCGAAGCCCTCGGTGGGCGCGCCAGCCACGAAGTCACGGAAACGCTTGAACGTCATCATCAGCCGGCCGCTGAAGCCCATCGCATTGGGCCGCCAGGCATTGCGGATATCATCGAGCGCGATGCGGCCTTCGTAGCCGCCATTGCCGCCCAGCAGCAACTGACCGCCCGCCAGCGCATCCCGCAGGGCACTCAGCTGACCTTCACGCTCGATGAAGGCGCTGCGCACCTCTTCCAACTCCTCCTGCATCTGCTGCTCGAGCTCAGCGTCCTCTTGAGTCCGCGCCGGGTCACCGTCAGCAGTGGCGCTGCGCCGGGATTCGAGCGACTGCTGCAGCGCCTGATAGCGACTGCTCAAGGCTTCACTGTCCAGGCGCAGTGCCTGCAACTGGCGGCGCTCGCTCTCGATCATCTTCAGGCGGGCAAACAGCGGCTCGGCGTCCTCGGACAAGGGCCGGACAGGTCCGTCGCCGACATCGGGCGTGTGGTCCATCTCCCCTGTCATCGGGTCACTCAGCGCCCGTGGCATGCCGTAGAGAGTGCGGCCATCGCGCATTTCCAGCATCAGCGCCTGGCTGGGGAAGGTCATCCTGTCGAGCAGCGTCTCCGGCAGCCACTGCCAGCTGGCCGCGGCCCCGTCACGTGAGGATGTCTGCAGCAGCCACCATTGCTGGCGAGCGTCATCCCCCTCGCCCGAGGTAACACGGCGCATCTCCTCGTGCATCAGCTCGCCGAGCAGATGGCGATTGTCGGCCGCTGGCTCACCGCGCGTGGTGGTCAGCGCCGTGGGACTCTGGCCCGGCTGCGCCGTCAGCTCCACCTCGACCAGCCGTGAGGGCCAGAAGTGACTGAAGGAGCCCACCACCAGCAGGCTGAGCAGGCCCAGCACCAGCACCAGCGAGACACTGACCGCCATGGCATTCAGCCAGCCCCACGGGCCGCCGTCGCGCCAGTAGCGCTGCAGGCGCCCGACCAGCGGCTCGCGCGGGCGCAGCAGTGAGGAGCTGGCGCGATTGGTGTCAGGGTGACTCATCCCCAGCTCCCCTGATTGGGCGGCGTGAAGCGCTGTCGCAGCACTTCCGCCAGCGTATTGACCACGAAGGTGAAGACGAACAATGCCAGGGCAGCGAGGAACAGCAAGCGGTAGTGGCTGCTGCCGACCTCGGCCTCCGGCAGCTCGATGGCCAGGGTCGCGGCCAGTGAACGCAGGCCCTCGAACAGACTGGCATCCACCAGCGGCGTATTGCCGGCCACCATCAGCACGATCATCGTCTCACCGACGGCACGCCCCATGCCGATCATCATCGCCGAGAACAGCCCGACCGCAGCGGCAGGCAGGATGACGCGGCGCAGACTCTGCCATGGCGTCGCGCCAAGCGCCGCGGAGCCTGCGGCCAGACCGCGCGGCACCGACGAGAGGGCATCCTCGCTGAGCGTGAACAGGGTCGGCATCACCGCCAGCCCCAGCGCCATGCCGGTCACCAGGGTGTTGCGCTGGGCGTAATCGATGCCGTAGTGGCTGAACAGCCACTGGCGGAGGTCACCGTCGAACCACCACTGCTCGACCTGGCCGGCGATGGTCACATCCAGCCACAGCAGCACGAACAGCAGCGGCAACAGCCCGAAGGCCGCCATGTTTTCCGGCAGCAGATTACGCCATACGCGCGGCGACAGGGTCCACAGGAAGCCGGCCACCATGGTGCCCAGCGGAATCAGGACCAGCCCCAGCAACACCGCCATCAGCTCACGCTCGACGAAGGGCGCGACCACCAGCGCGGCGATGAAGCCGATCACCACGGTCGGCAGCGCCTCCATCATCTCCAGCAGCGGCTTGATGCGGGAACGCTGGCGCGGCGCCATGAAGCAGGCGACATGGATGGCACAGCCGAGCCCCAACGGCACGGCAAACAGCAGCCCGACCAGCGCCGCCTTGAGCGTGCCCCACATGATGGGCACCAGCGACAGACGGGGTTCGTGGGTACCGGTGCTCTCCAGCTGCCAGATCCACTCCGGCGCTGCGCGTCCCTCATACCAGACCTTGCCGAAGATGGCGTCGAGCCCGACGGCCTGATGCGGGTCGTGTATCGCAAGCCCCGCATAGGCCTTGCCGAGCGCCCCCAGCGACGCTTCCTGAGCGGGCAGCCTTGCCTCCCGGGTCGCCGATGCCAGCAAGCGGCGGTCATCATTGTCAAATTCCAGCGTCACGCCAGCCGCGACCCGGGCGGCGTCCAGCCAGTCCAGCACCTGACGGCGACGCTCGCTGGTGGCCAGATAGAGGCCAAGGCGGCCGTTGGCGTCCAGCGCGGCAAAGCCGAGGCTGTGATGGGCGGCAGCCATCGTCACCACCGGCGCCGACAGGTCACTGTCAAAGACGCCGGCCTTGACCAGCGGCTGCGCATGCGCCGGCAACAGGTAATGGCTCAGGCCACCGGCGGCGTCTCCGACGATCAGGCTTCTGCCGCCACGCAGGACGCTGATCGCGGTGATCGCCGGCGATGACGCGGAGGCAGAAGAGGCCATAGCGTGATGTGCCAGCTTGCGCGCCAGCGGCTTGGTCCCGGTGGAGGCCTCGCTCAGTTGCCACTGGGTGAAGCCATCGCGGTCAGCGGTGACCAGCAGACGCCCCTGCTGCGAAGACAGCCTGGCCGTGCCCGGCAACCACTGCTGCTGCCACTCGGAGAGCGGCGTCTGGCTTGCTGCATCGTCACCCAGCGCGCCGGCGGTAGCGTGCGACGCCGACAAGGCCAGGCGCGCCAGCCACAGGCCATCGCCCTCCTCGTACGGAATGCGCAGCCACAGCTGGTCACGGCTGAGCATCAGGCTTGCCTGGCGGCGCTCAAGCCCTGCGGGAACCTCGATGGCACTGCCGCGCAGTCGCACGCCAGCGGCGGACTGCTGAACCACCTGCAGGCGATCATCCGCGAGCCAGACACCCGCCAGCGGCGAGGTACGCGAATCCGCCGTCGAATCGTCACTGGCCAGCACGGGAGGCAGCCCGTCACGCGCGGCAAGCGGCATGTCAGGCAAGGCGCTCAGCCAGTCAGGATCGGTCTGCGCGGCAGGCATCTGCTGGTCGCTCACTTGCTGTTCGAGCGCCTGCTGAGGAAGCGACGTGACGCTGGCGGGCTTGAGCAGCGGCCACGACACGCTGACCAGATAGGCCAGCATCACGACGACGATGACCATCACGCCCAGCCCGGCCGCTGTCAGCCACAGACTGGCAAGACGGTCATGCCGCAGACGACGACGCTGCATTCGGGAGGCATCAACTGCCGACATGAAATATCACCACGAAAGGATTCGCGCCCTGGAGTGTCGACTCCGCAGACGCATGAAGCGGGTATGGCACCGAGATTATGTCCAAGTGATGACAGAGAGATGACAAAGGCGAATCAAAGGGCATCCACATCCTCCAGCCCCAATTGCTGACGCCAGTGCAGCAGCTGCTTTTCCGGCAGCGGCACATAGCCACCACGCAGGATGGCCTGCTGACCCTGGCGCGACATGATCAATGACAGGAAGGCCTGCTCCAGCGCCGGGAGCGGCTCGTCAGGCACCCTATTGACGTAGATGTACAGCGCGCGGGTCAGCGGATAACGGCCATCGCGAATGCTGGCCCGGCTCGGGAAGACGGCGTGGCCACCCGCCTCACGGCTGACGGACAGCTGCTTCACCAGCGGCGAAGAAGTGCTGAAGCTGGCATAGCCGATGCCATTGGGCGAGGAGCCCACCGCACCGATGATGGAGGCCGAGCCCGGCTGTTCACTGACATCGAGGCGGAAGTCGCCATCGCACAGCGCGATACGGCGGAAGGCGCCGTAGGTGCCCGAGGTGGCACTGCGCCCGAAGCGCGTGATCTGGCGGTCATTCCACTCATCACTCAGCCCGAGCTGGCCCCAGCGATTGGCTGCCTGGCCACCACAGTTGTGCGTGGCGGAGAAGATGGCATCCAGCTGCGCGATGCTGATCTCCTCCAGCGGATTGCTGCGATGCACGATGATGCCCATCGCATCCAGCGCCACGGGCACACCAAGCGGCGGATAGCCGAATTCACGCGTGAAGTCCTGACGCTCCTGATCGCTCATCGGGCGCGACATCAGCCCGATGCGAGTGGTGCCGGCGATCAATGCCGGCGGCGCCGTCGAGGAGCCCGCTGCCTGCAGCTGCACGCGCACCCCCGGATGATAGCGGCGCAGCTGGGCAGCCCAGCGCGTTACCAGCACCGACAGGGTATCCGAGCCCACCGCCGTCAGGTTGCCCACCACCCCGGACACCGGGCGATATTCGGGCACCTTGTCGGCCAGTGCCGGAGCCGAGAGCGTCGAGAGCCCCAGCAGGCAGGCAAGCGACATCAGCCGCAGCGACGGCAGACCTGAGCGCAGACGGGGCGCGCAGGAGGAAGGCACATATGAGGAGGACGCGGATGACCCGCGACGCGACGCGAACACGGCGCGAAAGCCTGAACGAACAAGCGACCCGACGGAAACTGACATGGCGACTTCCCACCAGAGAATGAACAAGATGACGATGCGACACGGAGCTGGCCACTGCTTGCCACGCCCGTGGCGACGGGCATGCGACGGTGGATCAAGGCGGCCCGTGCAGCATGGCGAAAGACAGCGAGTATCCGTCATTGCTGCGTTGAGGAACGATACTCCATGCTGCAGCGCAAAAAATCTCCTGACAGTCCATCGTCAGTGAGGACAGTGCTTTGTCCGCCGGAGTAGGATACAGGAGATGATGAAGCCGCTGCGGCTCATCCGCCATGGTCTGCGTCGCGCTGATGCTATCGATGGCCCCGGTGACTTTCTTCGGCGATTGCCGAAGTGCCCTGTATAAGGCCCCCTGTGCAAGGCAGTGCCCTGTACAAGGAGGCGTCCTATGCAAGGCAGCGCCCTGCGCCAAAAGACGCACCTTTTTCAGACGCAAGGGTGCAGAAATGAAATGACCATTTTATAACAACAAGATAGCGAGTCATGACATGCAAGCTCTGGATGATATCCCGACGCCGAACGGCACACTGACGCTAAAATTGATCGCCCAACGCCAGGACACCAATCTCTATGGCGACATCAGCGGCGGCTGGCTGATGCACCGCATGGACGAGGCCTGTGAGCTGGCCGCCGGGCGCGTCGCCCACGGACGCACTGCCACCGTGGCCGTCGAAGGCCTCGATTTCCTGTCGCCGGTGCGTATCGGCTCGGTGGTCAATATCTTCACTCAGGTGGCCGAGGTCGGGCGCAGTTCGATCAGGCTCGCCGTCGAGGTCTGGATCCGCCCGCCGCAGGAGCGCAATCAACACGCGCTGACCAAGGTGACCGAAGCCTGCTACGTGATGGTGGCACTCGATGACAATGGCCGCATCCGCGCCGTACCGGAGCAGGCCAGCACCGCCATCATCGAGGAGCAGGACTGATCCTGAGCAGGACTGAGCCAGGCGCCTCGCCTCTCTTCCTGTCAGCCACACGCCAAGAAAAAGCCGCCCTCTGGGGCGGCTTTTTCGTCAACAATCAGTCACGCGCTCAGACAGTCAGGCAGGCAGTCGGAAAGAGACTCGCTCAGGCTTCGCCCAGCACCCGACCACGCGCATCCAGATAAGCCTGCTCACCGATACGCGACCAGGGCGCGACCTGCTGCTGGAAGGCGCGGTAGGACTCATAGACGCGCCTGGCGTCCTCATCCTTGGCAATGAACTCGTCCAGCACCTCGTTGGAGGCATCGAACAGCGCCGCATAGACGTCCTGGGGGAATTCACGCAGCTCCACACCGTGCTCCTCGACCAGCGAGGTCAGCGCAGTGGCGTTGCGCAGCGCGAATTCATCCACCATGGCGTGATTGGCGATTCTGGCCGCCTGGATCACCACCTGCTGCAGGTCTTCCGGCAATGCCTGCCAGGCCTCGAGATTGACGGTGCCTTCGAGGATGGCGGAAGGCTCGTTCCAGGCCGGCGAGTAGTAATACTTGGCCACCTGATGCAGGCCGAAGGCCAGATCATTGTAGGGGCCGACCCAGTCGGTGGCATCGATCACGCCGGTTTCCATCGCGGTGAAGATCTCGCTGCCCGGCAGATTGACCGCGCTGGCGCCGATGCGATTCATCACTTCGCCCGCCAGCCCCGGCAGGCGGATCTTCAGCCCCTTCATGTCCTCGAGACTGTTCACTTCCTTGTTGAACCAGCCGGCCATCTGGGTGCCGGTGTTGCCCACCGCCAGCGGCTTGAGGTTGTGGCGCGAGTAGATCTCGTCCCACAGCTTCATGCCATCGCCATGATACAGCCAGGCGTTGGTCTCGGTGGTGTTCATGCCGAAGGGCACCGCAGTGAAGAACTGGGCCGCGGGCACCTTGCCCTTCCAGTAGTAAGAGGCCGAGTGGCCCATCTGGGCGGTACCGGAGGACACGGCATCGAAGACTTCCAGCGCCGGTACCATCTCGCCGGCGCCATAGACCTTGACCTGCAGGCGACCACCAGAGAGCTGACCGATCAGGCTGGCGAATTCATTGGCACCGGTGCCCAGTGCCGGGAAGTTCTTCGGCCAGGAGGTGACCATCTTCCAGTGGATGGTCTCGCCCTCGGCGGCATTGGCGGTGGACACGAAAGGCGCGGCGGCGAGACCGGCAGCACCGGCCCCCAGAGCAGAGAGAAAACGGCGGCGTTGCATGGGACTTTCCTTGTTCGAGTTGTGGGCAATGCATGACGCGGCATCAAGACAGCATGTCTGCCACTATGCCGCGACCCATGGATGGCCCACAACTGCACCAAGGCCGTAATGGCGAACGAATACCGCGCCCCCTGCCCCGCGCTACACCTCTTGCCAGCGCCTGCAGTCAGCGCCTCATGGCTGCGTCTGCCATCAATGCAGGATCAGCTCAGCACTTCCAGCTTGGCAAAGCCCAGCACCAGCCACTTGTCGCCTTCGCCCTCGAAGCTGATCTGCACGCGCGCGCGCTCGCCCTGGCCTTCGGCATTGATGACCACGCCTTCCCCGAACAGCGGATGCCGTACCAGGCTGCCGAGCGAGAGTGCCGGCATGTCGCCATTGGCCTCGACACTCTCCTGACGCGGACCGGAAGGACGGCGATTCGGCGTGGCGCGCTGGGTCGAGACCGGACGCGAGACCTGGCCACGCAGACGCACCTCTTCCATCAGCTCTTCCGGCAATTCACGCAGGAAGCGCGACGGCCGCTGGAAGGTCTCCTTGCCGTGCATGCGACGCAGCTCGGCGTAGGTCAGGTAGAGGCGCTGCATGGCACGGGTGACACCGACGTAGCACAGGCGACGCTCTTCCTCGAGACGCCCCGGCTCCTCCAGCGACATCTTGTGCGGGAACAGCCCCTCCTCGACCCCGGCGACGAATACCACCGGGAATTCGAGCCCCTTGGCGGAGTGCAGCGTCATCATCTGCACGCATTCCTCGCCTTCGGCGGCTTCGTGATCGCCGGCATCCAGCGCGGCTTCGGCGAGGAAGGGCTCCAGCGCCTCGGCCCCTTCGCTGGGGGCTTCCGGGTCCATGCGCTCGCCCTGACTGAAGGCGCGGCAGGCGTTGACCAGCTCCGAGAGGTTCTCGAGGCGCGCCTGGCCCTTCTCGCCCTTCTCGGCGGCGTGATGCTCACGCAGGCCGGAGACATGGATGACGTGCTCGACCAGCTCATGCAGCGCCATGCCGGCGGTGTCGTTGTCGAGGCCATCGATGATGTCGGCGAAGGCACGCACTGCGGTGGCGGCGCGTCCCTTGAGGGCGCCATCGGAGACCGCATCGCTCATCGCCTGCCACATGGTCAGGTTGCCGTAGCGTGCGCGCTCGCGCAGCTGCTCGACGGTACGCATGCCGATGCCACGCGCCGGCACGTTGATCACGCGCTCCAGGGCGGCATCGTCCTCGCGGTTGTTCATCAGACGCAGATAGGCAAGCGCGTTCTTGATCTCGAGACGCTCGTAGAAGCGCTGGCCGCCATAGATGCGATACGGCATGCCCTGGCGGATCAGCGTCTCCTCCAGCACGCGTGACTGGGCATTGGAGCGATACAGGATCGCGATCTCGTCGCGGCTGTAGCCATGCTCATTGACCAGTTCACGGATGGTATCGGCGATATAGCGCGACTCGTCGATGTCATTGAAGCCGGCGTAGACACGTATGCGCTCGCCGCGACCGCTGTCGGTCCACAGCTCCTTGCCCATGCGCCCGCCGTTGTGGCTGATCAGGGCGTTGGCGGCCTCCAGAATGGCGCTGGAGGAGCGGTAGTTCTGCTCCAGACGCACCACGCGGGTGTTGGCGAACTCCTCGGTGAAGCGCTGGATGTTCTCGACCCGCGCGCCACGCCAGCCGTAGATGGACTGGTCATCATCGCCGACCACGGTCATGCACTCGCGATCACCGGCCAGCAGCTTCAGCCAGGCGTACTGCAGGGTGTTGGTATCCTGGAACTCGTCGACCAGCAGGTGGGCGAAGCGCTCGCGGTAATGCGCCAGCAGGTGCGGCGTATCGCGCAGCAGCTCCAGCGAGCGCAGCAGCAGCTCACCGAAATCGACCAGGCCGCCGCGTTCACAGGCGAGCTGATAGAGCTCATACATCTCGACCATCTTGCCCATGTAGGCATCGCCATGGGTCTGCACCTGATGGGCGCGCAGACCTTCCTCCTTGCAGCCGGCGATGAAGTACTGGACCTGCTTGGGCGGCCAGCGCTCGTCATCGACGTTGTGCTCCTTGAGCAGCCGCTTGACCATGCGCAGCTGGTCATCGCTGTCGATGATCTGGAAGTGCTCGGGCAGGCGCGCCTCCTGCCAGTGGGTGCGCAGCAGACGGTGACTGATGGAGTGGAAGGTGCCGACCCACATGTGGCGCAGGCTGCTGCCATTGAGCGCCTCGAGACGCGTGCGCATCTCCCGCGAGGCCTTGTTGGTGAAGGTCACCGACAGGATGGCGTAGGGCGAGAACTGGTATTGGTCCATCAACCAGGCGATGCGGTGAACCAGCACGCGGGTCTTGCCGGAACCGGCCCCCGCCAGTACCAGCATGTTGCCCGGCGGCGCGGACACGGCCTCACGCTGATGCGTGTTGAGGTGATCGAGGAGGGGCGATTCGGACATGCAGGGCTCACCACAGGGCAGAGGAGTCGAGGAGCGGAGCAGCGTGAGATTCGCTGCCCCTGTTCAGGCATCCACCTTATCACAGCGGCCTGCCCTGCTCTTCCCCGCGCCGGCCTTCCTTGCACATACGTACCTTGCACTTGCCTTCAAGACAGATGATGCCCGGGCGGTGCTCAGTGGGTATCGAAGTCGTGGTCGTCGATGCGCAGGGTGGCGAGGCTCTTCTTGACCGCCTCCAGCTGCTCCTTGAGCTTGGGTCCGCGCGCCTTGGCGACTCCGACCGCCAGCGTATCGACGATCACCAGGTGCGCGATACGCGAGCTCATCGGGGTGTAGATCTCGGTGTCTTCGTGCACATCGATGTGCAGCGGCAGCGTGACTTCATCCGCCAGTGGCGAGCCACTCGGACACAGCCCGATGACGGTCGCGCCGGCGTCCCGCGCCAGACGCACGCTGGCGATCAGCGCCTTGGTGCGGCCGGTCTGGGAGATGGCCACCACCACATCGCGCGGCCCCAGCGTCACCGCTGACATGTTCTGCATGTGCGGGTCGGTGTAGGCGGCGGTGGAGATCTGCAGGCGGAAGAACTTGTGCTGGGCATCGTGAGCCACGGCGCCCGAGGCACCATAGCCGTAGAACTCGACCCGGCTGGCGGAGGCCAGCGAGTGGATGGCGCGCGCGACGGCTTCGGCGTCCAGACGGTCACGCACCGACAGCAGGGTGCCGATGGTGGAATCGAACAGCGAGTGCGAGAACTCGGCCACGCTGTCGGAGTCATTCATGGAGAACTGGGCGAACTGGGTGCCGGTGGCGAGGCGTTGCGCCAGCTGCAGCTTGAAATCCTGGAAGCCGGCAAAGCCCATTGCCCGACAGAAACGCACGACCGTCGGCTCACTGACCGATGACTCGCTGGCCAGATCGACGATCCGCATGTGAATCACTTCCTCCGGATGGCGAAGGACATAGCGTGCGACCTTTTGTTCAGAGCGGCGGAAATTCTCCATCCGGCTCCTCAGGTCGTCGAAGATGGCATGGCTCACGGCACACTCCTTGCAGACTTCATGGGCATGCCTGAGCTTACGTCATCCCCCCAGGGGTGTCGCCTGCACAGGCAGGCGATAGTCACAATTTTGTCAAGTGAGCTATAGTAAAACGGTGTGGCGCCAGTGAAAGCCCACATCCTTTGGATGCCATGGAGGTCGAATCATGCGTAATTCAGAGCAGGTAGATACGCTCAAGAAAGAGCTTCTCGATATTTTCATGACTCTCGGTGCCGACGAACATCAGGCCCGCAAGAAACAAAGCGCAGTCCGCCATCTCCGCGCCCGTCGTGGAATAGAATTGCACAACGAAATCAAGCGCCTAAGCGAGGATTTAAGCGACATCGAAGTGCTGGAAATGGATACTGAAAGCGATATCGACACCCACTGATTCCAGGCGGGGAGGCGATACGCTCCCCGCCGATCAGTGATGTTTTCACGCTCTGATCCGCCAGGGTTCGGGCTCCATGCGACACCTTCCACCATCTCTTTCGAGCATGGTCGTACCCCCCTCTGGCGCAATTTCAGCATCATCCCCCCTGACTGAAGTGCCTTCTGCGCTGTCATGCCCGGTGTCCTGCTCATCAATCCCGAAATATTCGTTTTTTCTCACCTCATTTTCCGCCCCACCGCTCTTCTTCTGTTTGTCACATTTCTCCTCTATCGCGTGCCGCCATCATCCTTGATGCACCATTTCAGTGCGTATCCGCCGCCATGCGCCTCTCAATACCTGAAACCAGGCTCACGCCTGATGGCGACTTTCCCTCTCGGAAAGGATGAATCTTCTATGTCAAACGAATGACAGACGACGGCCACGCAGCGCAGCGCTACCCAGCCATGACGCCTGCCAGGCAAGCACGCGACCGGGTTGAGATTCTCCAGGCTCAGAAACAGGAAAGGCCCACCGGATGGCGGGCCTTTCGCATTGCCTGCCATGACAGGCCTGAGGCATGTCATGGCAAGTGTTTCACGAGATCTCTCTATATCTCTCGAGATCTCACTAGACCTACAGGCTGGACGCGAACACCACGACCACACCGATCGGGGCGATATAGCGCGCCACGAAGCTCCACAGCGAGAAGGCCGAGTCGCTCATGTTGAGCTGGCTGCGCACCTCGTCACGGCCCATGAACCAGCCGACGAAGACGATGGTCGCCAGACCGGTCAGCGGCAGCATCAGCTTGCTGGTCGCGTAGTCGAGCAGGTCGAAGATGGTCATGCCTTCGAACTTGGCGAACATACCCAGCGGCGCCACGTCACTCCACAGGTTGAAGGACAGGATGGTGGCGATGCCCAGCAGCCAGGTGGCGATACCCGCGACCCAGGCCGAGCCGACGCGCGACATCGGCGTCTTCTCTTCCAGCCATTCGACGATGGGCTCCAGCAGCGAGATGCCTGAGGTCCAGGCCGCGAATACCAGCAGCACGAAGAACACCACGCCGAAGACTTCACCGCCCGGCATGTGGCCGAAGGCCAGCGGCAGGGTCTGGAAGATCAGGCCCGGGCCCGCGGCGGCGTCGAGGCCGTTGGAGAACACCACCGGGAAGATGGCCAGACCGGCCAGCAGGGCGATGACGGTATCCAGCACCACCACGACCAGCGCGGTACGCCCGATGTTGACGTCATCGGACAGGTAGGAGCCGTAGGCCATCATGATGCCCATGCCCAGTGACAGGGTGAAGAAGGCATGCCCCATGGCCGCCAGCACGCCATCCTTGTCGAGCTTGGAGAAGTCCGGCGTCAGCAGCCAGGCGGCGGCATCAGCGAAGCCATCGGTGGTGGCAGCGTAGCCGACCAGCACGATCAACATCACCGCCAGCAGCGGCATCAGGATCTTGGCGGCACGCTCCAGGCCACCGGCGACCCCGCCGGCCACGACCAGGATCACCATCAGCATGAAGGCACTGTGCCAGGCCAGCAGTGTGGTCGGGTCCCCCAGCAGACCGCCGAACAGGCTACCGGCCGTGTCAGAGGTCAGGGTTTCGAAACTGCCGCTGGCCGCGTCGGCGATGAAGGCCAGCGCCCAGCCACCGATGACGCTGTAGAAGGACAGGATCAGGTAGGCGCCGAGCACGCCGGCCACCCCGATCAAGACCCAGGCGGGACTGCGTTTGAGCCGGGCACTGATGTGGCTCATGGTCGAGATGGGGTTCTTCTGCCCCAGGCGACCCAGCAGCCATTCCGACATCAGGATCGGCAGACCGATCAGCAGTATGCAGATCAGATAGACGAGGACGAAGGCACCGCCGCCGCTCTCACCTGTCATGTAGGGGAATTTCCAGATATTGCCCAGACCGACGGAAGAACCGACGGCAGCCAGGGTAAAGGCCAGGCGAGAAGACCACTGTGCGTGGGAATGCGGTTTGGATGACATGTGAATCCCTGATTCGTCGCGAGGGTGCCAGTCGCTGGTAGCGACTTCGGACACCTTGTTGTGCTTGTTGCATCATGCTGCCAATGCGGACGGATCATCCGTGGCCAACACGATGGCGTCGCAGGATCACTGCTGTGGTGCTCCCGGCATTCACGCTGACCGGATAGGTCGTGGGGAATGACAGGCAAGTGCCGATAGGCACGCCGGAACGGGCAGACTGCCCATCTCCGGTAAATATCGCCGAGGTAACGGCAACATGTGGCTAAAGCTACTCGATTGAGGGGCCATCTGCCAGCAAGCCACCATCAGACCATGGCCTCACAGGAGAAACCTCACGGCCAGGTGGAGCGTCAGAACAGGCTGCCCTGCCCCTCTCCCGGAAAGGCCCCGATCAAGGGGCGGTCCAGTTTCGCCAGCACCTGATTGGCCAGCAGGCGTGCCAGCGCGGGCGCTGCCTTGTTGTCCGGTGTATGTACAAAGAGAAACGGGCTTTTCCCCTGACTTATCCACAAGAAAAGTCGCTCTACCCAGGGAGCGAACAGTGCCCGGTTGGTGGCTTCATCGTAATGACCGATGAAGCGCACCACGGGATGTTGTCCGCTGGAGAACACATGCAATGGGCGGTGAGGCTTTTCCGCGCGCGCCACCGCAAGGCCCGGATGCGCGGTGGTGGGGCCACTGAAGAGTGGACGCACATCCAGCATCACGCGATCGACTGCGTGAGTTATCAACAAGCGATTCAACTGTCGTTCCGCCTCGCCCTTGGCGAAGAATACCGGGTCGCGGGGCTCCACCGACCAGGCAAGCCCTGCTCCCTTCACCGACTGCAGAAATTGCTCGAGGCGTGGCAGGACTTCCGCCCCGAGGTCACGCGGCAGCTGAATCATGATCGGACCGAGGCGGTCCTTTATCGGCGCCAGGCAATCGAGAAACTCCGCCAGCTCCTGCTCGATGCCCTGCAGGCGCAATTCATGAGTCAGTCGGCCCGGCAACTTGAAGCAGAAACGAAAATTGGCCGGCGCCTGACGTGCCCAGCTGGCGATGGCAGCAGACGTGGGTTGGGCATAGAAACTGGTATTGCCCTCGACGCTATCGAAGACCCGGGCGTAATCCGCCAGATGTTCCCGCGGGCCGCTGCCCGGCAGCAGGCTGCCGCGCCAGTCGTCATTGGCCCACATCGCGAGCCCGAGATGAAGATGCCCCGCCGAGTGCGAGGCATCCGACGGTGCGGAGGCTGCATGAAAATGGTGCATGAAGAGGCCAGAACTAGAGGAATATAAGGGTCAAAGAGCCAATAAGCCGAAGAATATCGTCTGCCAGAGCGACGTAAGCACAATAAAAACTGTCATCACGGCGTGCTATGGTCCGCATCCTGCATGACACGTCAGCAAGCGGTCCACCCACCGCCCTGACTCCGCTTCCAGCCAGCCACAAGCCGCGCCGGAAGACACTCTTGTTGACTGCCCATACCCCGGAGCCTGTCATGACTGCTTTCCAACGACTCATTCTGCGCGCCAGCGGCAGCCGCTCTCGCGCGGCAAATGCCATCACCCTGCGCAGCCTGATCACGCTCATCGAGGGCTGCCTGCTGGTGGCGCTTGGCGTACGCCTGCTGCAGGCCGGTGGCCTGCTGGTCAGTGGCACTGCCGGCATGTCGTTGCTGGGTGCCGACCTGACAGCACTGAGCTTCGGCAGCCTGTTCTTCCTGATCAACCTGCCCTTCTACGGCCTGGCCTGGAAACAGCTGGGGCTGAATTTCACCCTGCGCACGCTGGGCTGCGTCAGCCTGCTCTCCGTGCTGTCCGATGTGCTGGCGGTCAGCTTGCCGCTGGGTGCCGTCAGCCTGCCGGTCGCGGCGATAGCCGCAGGCCTGTTGATCGGCCTGGGCATCACGCTGCTGTTTCGCGAGAACGCCTCGCTGGGCGGCCTGAACATTCTGGCACTGCATCTGGAGCGACGCTTCGGCATCCATGCCGGTCGCACCACCTTCGCCTTCGACCTGCTGCTGATCGCGATCGCCGCGCTGGTCTACCCCTGGCCACAGGTCATCTGTTCGGCACTGGCATTCGCGACACTGTCCTTCGTGCTGGGCCGCTACCATCGCCGCACGCCTCAGACTGCACAGCCTGCCTCACCGGCGCATGACAAGCAGGTGCAGACGGCTCACTAGCGGCGACCGCGTCCCCCATTGGAGGGACCGCTACCCTTGTACGAGGCGCCCTTGCCAGCCGAGCTGTTTTTCCCCGAGCTCGTGTTGCCGTAACTCTTGCTGCCGCCGCCCTTGTTGGCAGCGGTCTTGCTGTTGGCAGAGGCCTTGTTGACAGAGCCCTTGCTGTTGGCCGCGCCACGCTCATTGCGGCCATCACTGGCATTGCCACGCGTGCGCGGCTTGAGTCCGCTGGCAAGCTTGCCGGCGCCGCCCGCACTCTTGCTGGCATTCCTGCTGGCACTTCTACCGTCGCTTCTGCCTTCCTGATTGCCACGCCCCGTGGTGCGCTCGTCAGAACGCTCGCGACGCCCTGCACCCTCCTGCTTGGCTCCTGAACGCTGGCCCGCACGGCGTTGATCAGCACCGCGCTGACGTGTCTCGCGTTTATCAGGGCTGCGCTGGCCGGATCCGCTCTTGCCGCCCTCATGACGTCGAGTCCCGCTACGCCGGCCAGCGTCCGTATCCTGGGCGGCGCGCTGATGGCGCGCGGCCGTCGCGTGCTGGGAAGGAGGCGGTGCCGCCGCCAGGCGCGAGGCTTCCTCAGTGCCGCTGGAGCCCTCGATCATCTGCTGGATATCCGCCATCTCGCGCTGGGTGAGATACCGCCATTCGCCGACTCCCAGCCCGTCCAGGCTGACATTCATGATGCGCACCCGCTTGAGCTTGAAGACCTCATAGCCCAGCGCCTCACACATGCGACGGATCTGACGGTTGAGGCCCTGGGTCAGGGTGATGCGGAACACATAGGTCGAGATCTGCTCGATGCGACACGGCTGGGTGATGGTGTCCAGAATCGGCACGCCAGCGGCCATGCGCTTGAGGAAGTCGCCGTTGATCGGCTTGTCGACCCGCACCACGTATTCCTTCTCGTGGGCATTGCCGGCACGCAGGATCTTGTTGACGATATCGCCGTCACTGGTCAGGAAGATCAGGCCATCGGAGGGCTTGTCGAGGCGACCGATCGGGAAGATACGCTTGGGATGACCGATGTAATCGATGATGTTGCCGTCGACATGGCGCTCGGTGGTGCAGGTGATGCCCACCGGCTTGTTGAAGGCCAGGTAGACCGCTTCCTGCTTGGCTTTCAATGGCTTGCCATTGACCAGCACCTCATCGCCCGGCGCGACCTTGGTGCCCATTTCGGGCACGACACCATTGATGGTCACTCGTCCTTCGGCGATGTAGCGATCCGCCTCGCGTCGCGAGCAGAAGCCCGTTTCGCTGATGAACTTGTTGAGGCGGGTAAGCGATGCGTCGCGATCAGTCATGGCAGGTCACGTGCGTGCGCCGGGCGATGAACGCGCAGCGGACGGAAGGGGATAAGAAGGCAGGCGCACAGGATACCAAAAACGGCAGCCCTGAGGCTGCCGTTGGCACAATGAGACTGGGCTCATCTGCTGCTGCGCCAGATATGGCGCAGCCATCTTGCATCGCAGATCACTCGACCGTGACACTCTTGGCCAGGTTGCGCGGCTGATCGACATCGGTGCCCTTGAGCACGGCGACGTGATAGGACAGCAGCTGCAGCGGCAGGGTGTAGAGAATCGGCGCCAGCACTTCACTGACATGCGGCATGCGCAGCACGCGCACGCCTTCGCTCTCTTCAAGGCTGATGTTCTCGTCAGCGAACACATAAAGCTCGCCGCCACGCGCGCGCACTTCCTGCAGGTTCGACTTGAGCTTCTCGAGCAGCTCGTCGTTCGGCGCCACCGCCACTACCGGCATGTCAGCATCGACCAGTGCCAGCGGGCCGTGTTTCAGCTCGCCCGCCGGATAGGCCTCGGCGTGGATGTAGGAGATTTCCTTGAGCTTGAGGGCGCCTTCCAGTGCGATGGGGAACTGGGTGCCACGCCCGAGGAACAGCGCATTGTGCTTGTCGGCGAAGGCCTCGGAGAGACGCTCGATCTCGCTGTCCATGGCCAGTGCCTTGGTGACCAGCGACGGCAGCTGACGCAGCTCGCGCACCACCTCGGCTTCACCCGCCTCATCACCGCCACGCACACGACGCAGCGACAGTGTCAGCAGCATCAGGCCGACCAGCTGGGTGGTGAAGGCCTTGGTGGAGGCGACGCCGATTTCCGGGCCGGCCATGGTCATCAGGCTGAGGTCTGATTCCCGCACCAGCGAGCTGCCCGGGACGTTGCAGATCGCCAGACTGCCGAGGAAGCCTCCCAGCGACTGGGCATAACGCAGCGCGGACAGCGTATCGGCGGTCTCGCCGGACTGGGACAGAGTGACGAACAGGGTACCATCGGCGACCACCACCGGGCGGTAGCGGAACTCGGAGGCGACCTCGACCGCCGCCGGAATGCCGGCCAGACGCTCGATCCAGTAACGCGCGACCATGCCAGCGTGGTAGCTGGTACCACAGGCGACGATCTGCACCTGCTTGACCTGGCGGAAGAGGTTTTCCGCCTCGCTGCCGAAGCTGCGCACCAGCACGTGATCACCGTTCAGGCGGCCTTCCAGCGTGGCGGCCAGCACACGCGACTGCTCGTGGATTTCCTTGAGCATGAAGTGACGGTAATCGCCCTTGGAAGCGGCATCCTGCGCGTGCTCGAAGGTCTGCACCGGACGCTCGTTGGCCTCGGTGACCAGACGCTCGCCCTGCTCGAAGATCTCGATCTGCTCGGCGGTCATGCGCACCAGATCGCCTTCCTTCAGGTAGATGAAGCGATCGGTGACCTGCAGCAGCGCCAGCTGATCGGAGGCCAGGAAGTGCTCGTCGATCCCGACACCGATCACCAGCGGGCTGCCCTGACGCGCGCCGATCAGCACGTCCGGCTGGGCACGGTGCACCACGCCCAGCGCGAAGGCGCCATCGAGCAGCGCCACGGCTTTCTGCACCGCGGTCAGAAGGTCCTGACTCAGGGTGTATTCACGCGCCAGCAGGTGAGCGACCACCTCGGTGTCCGTCTCGGAGGTGAAGACGTAGCCCTGGCCTTCCAGCTCGCGCTTGAGGGTCTCGTAATTCTCGATGATGCCGTTGTGGACCACGGCCAGGCTATCGCCGGACTGGTGCGGGTGGGCATTGGCTTCGCTCGGCGCGCCATGGGTGGCCCAGCGGGTGTGCGCGATGCCGACACGACCCTTGAGCGGAGCTTCCTCGAGGCGGCTCTGCAGCGCCCCGACCTTGCCCAGCGCACGCACGCGGTTCAGGCGACCCTCTTCGGAGAGGACGGCCATGCCCGCACTGTCGTAGCCACGGTATTCGAGGCGGTGCAGGCCCTCGAGCAGGATGTTCTGGACGTTACGACTGGCGACGGCGCCGACGATGCCACACATGAGCGATCTCCTTATGCAGTTGCTGGCTCGATGAGCGGGGCGATCAACACCTCGACGCCATGAGCACGAATCTGGTCACGCGCAGCATCAGGCAACGCGTCATCGGTTATCAGGGTACTGACGCTGGACCAGGCCAGCTCCAGGTTGGGAATGCGGCGGCCCAGCTTGTGGGATTCCGCCATCACCACCACTTCACGCGACACCTCGGCCATCACGCGCGACAGGCCGATCAGCTCGTTGAAGGTGGTGGTGCCACGCTCGAGATCGAGACCATCCGCGCCGAGAAACACCTGATCAAAGTCATAGCTGCGCAGCACCTGCTCCGCCACCTGGCCCTGGAAGGAATCGGAGTGCGGGTCCCAGGTGCCACCGGTCATCAGCAGCACCGGCTCGTTTTCCAGCTCGCGGATGGCATTGGCCACGCTCAGCGAGTTGGTCATCACGATCAGGTCATCCCGGCCCTTGAGCTCGGGAATCAACACCACCGTGGTGGTGCCGCTGTCGATGATGATGCGCTGGTGCGCGCGGATACGGCTCGCGGCGAGACGGGCGATGGCCTGCTTGGCGGCGCTGACCGGCTCGTCATGCACCAGCAGCTCACGCGGCATGGCCACGGCGCCGCCATAGCGTCTGAGCAGCAGGCCACTCTTCTCGAGGAAGGCCAGGTCCTTGCGGATGGTGACCTCCGAGGTGGCAAGCTCCCGCGCCAGTGCCTCGACACTGACCTCACCGTCACGCGCCAGCTGATCAAGGATCTGGTGACGCCGTTGCGGTGTCAGTCGCTTTGACATCGGGGACTCCCATAAAGTTTCGAACCGAAAGATAAGAGAGATGAATCGAAACATCAAGTGAAAGACGATAGAGGATGAGGCGATTCACTCCCGGCAGGCCGTCCAGCACAATCGACCGTGACGAAAAACGGGGAGACACCTGTCGGTGCCTCCCCGCCGGTGATGCTCATCTACCCTCAGGGGCAAGCATCGCTACCACAACTGCCGATCACTTCTTGGTCGGACGCGGCCATTCCGGCTTGTCGATACGCTTGCCACGCGCCACGCTCAGCGCGCCCTCGGCGACATCGCGGCTCAAGGTAGAACCGGCACCCACGGTGGCACCGGCACCGATCTTGAGCGGTGCCACCAGCGCCGAGTTGGAGCCGATGAAGGCATTGGCGCCGATTTCGGTGCGGAACTTGTTGGCACCATCGTAGTTGCAGGTGATGGTGCCGGCGCCGACATTGACGGCCTCACCGAGGGTGGCATCGCCGACATAGCTCAGGTGATTGATCTTGGCATCGACACCGACCTGGGCATTCTTGGTCTCGACGAAGTTGCCGATGCGTGCGCCACGCGCAAGCTCGGTGCCCGGACGCAGACGCGCGAACGGACCGACGTTGTTGTCGCCTTCCAGCACGGCGCCGTCGATGACGCTGTGCGGCGCGATGTTGGCACCGGCACCGATGGTGGCGTTGCGGATCACGCAGTGGGCGCCGATGACCACATCATCCGCCAGGGTGACGTCGCCTTCGAAGATGCAGCCGACATCGATGCTGATGTCAGTGCCGATGGTCAGCTTACCGCGCACGTCGATGCGTGACGGGTCGGCCAGGCTGGCGCCTTCGGTCATCAGGCGGTTGGCCTCACGACGCTGGAAGGCACGCTCGAGATCGGCCAGCTGCAGGCGGTTGTTGACGCCCTGCACTTCCTCGACCGCCGCCGGCTGGGCGGTGGCGATGTTGACGCCTTCGCTGGCTGCCATGGCGATGATGTCGGTCAGGTAGTACTCGCCCTGGGCATTGTCGGCGGACAGCGCCGGCAGCCAGCGCTTGAGCTGGGCACCGGTGGTGGCGAGGATACCGGTGTTGCCTTCCTGGATGGCCAGCTGCTCCGGCGTGGCATCCTTGTGCTCGACGATGGCGCTGACGCGGCCTTCGGCGTCGCGCACGATACGGCCATAACCTGTCGGGTCTTCCAGAATCACCGTCAGCAGGCCCAGAGTCTGCTCACTGACTTCGGCCAGCAGCGCTTCGAGGGTCTCGCGACGAATCAGCGGCACATCGCCATACAGGATCAGCACCTTGCCATCACCGATGGCGTCCAGTGACTGGGCCACGGCGTGGCCGGTGCCCTTCTGCTCTGCCTGCACCGCAAAGCTGGCGCCGGTATCGGCCAGCTGCTGCTGAACGCGCTCACCACCATGACCGATGACGACATTCAGATGCGCACCGTCCAGGCCTGCAGCGGTGTCAGCCACATGACGCACCATTGCCTTGCCTGCCAACGGGTGCAGCACCTTCGGCAATCTGGAACGCATGCGGGTGCCCTGGCCTGCGGCAAGAATGACGACGTCGGTACGCTCTGCGCTGCTCATCGGTGAACTCCTGTAGAAAGCGGGTCTTCATACCTGAAGCCCTGAAAATAGTGGCGCCATGATAGCAGCTGATCCGTGACCTGCCAGTGACGAGGTTTACCCACGGGACTGTCGCCGAGAACAGACCCGAGAAAGTATCAGTGCTCCCGCAAGGGCTCTCAGCCAAGCGGCTCAGCGCTCAAGGTGCTGACGGATGAGCACGCTCAACCTTGAATCGCGCCAGGCTACCCCAGCGGCAAGACTGTCCATTCCCGGGTGATGAGCACAAAAAAAGGCGACCCGAAGGTCGCCTCTTTCCTGTCACTGGCCGTCATGGCCCAGTGCATCTCAGCGCGTGTGACGACGCATCTGCTGCACGGTGCGCAGCTTGGCCATCGCCTCGGCCAGTTCGGCCGTGGCGCGTGAGTATTCCAGTTCGGAAGCCTGGTCGTTCATGGCCTTCAAGGCCACTTCCTTGGCTTCCTGGGCTGCCGCCTCATCCAGATCGTCGGCACGTACTGCGGTGTCGGCGAGGACTGAAACGAGGTTCGGCTGCACTTCAAGGAATCCGCCACTGACGTAGTAGATTTCCTCGGCCCCACCCTGACGCTGAACGCGAATCGGGCCGGGTTGCAGCTCGGTCAGCAGCGGAGCGTGACCCGGCATGATGCCGAGGTCACCTTCACTGCCGGCAGCCACGAGACGCTCGACCAGGCCGGAAAAGATGCCTTTCTCAGCGCTGACGATGTCGCAATGGACGCTCATAGCCATACCTGTTTCCTCATGCCTGAACAGGGAAATTACATGCCCTTGGCTTTCTCGACAGCTTCGTCGATGGTGCCGACCATGTAGAACGCCTGCTCCGGCAGTGCGTCATATTCGCCGTCCAGGATACCCTGGAAGCCGCGGATGGTGTCCTTGAGGGACACGTACTTGCCCGGCGCGCCGGTGAAGATTTCCGCAACGAAGAACGGCTGTGACAGGAAGCGCTGGATCTTGCGCGCACGTGCCACGGTCTGCTTGTCTTCGTCAGACAGCTCGTCCATCCCGAGGATGGCGATGATGTCTTTCAGCTCCTTGTAGCGCTGCAACACACCCTGAACGTTACGGGCAGTGTTGTAGTGCTCTTCGCCAACGACCAGCGGGTCGAGCTGACGAGAGGTGGAGTCGAGCGGGTCAACGGCCGGATAGATACCCAGCTCGGCAATCTGACGGGACAGTACGACTGTCGCGTCAAGGTGCGAGAAGGTGGTCGCCGGAGACGGATCGGTCAAGTCATCCGCGGGGACGTAGACGGCCTGCACGGAAGTGATCGAGCCAGTCTTGGTAGAAGTGATGCGTTCCTGCAGGACGCCCATCTCTTCCGCCAGAGTCGGCTGATAACCTACCGCGGACGGCATACGACCCAGCAGTGCGGACACTTCGGTCCCCGCCAGGGTGTAACGATAGATGTTGTCGACGAACAGCAGAACGTCACGACCTTCGTCACGGAACTTCTCGGCGATGGTCAGACCGGTCAGTGCCACGCGCAGACGGTTACCCGGCGGCTCGTTCATCTGGCCATAGACCAGGGCAACCTTGTCGAGAACGTTGGATTCCTTCATTTCGTGGAAGAAATCGTTACCTTCACGAGTACGCTCACCCACGCCCGCGAACACGGAATAACCGCTGTGCTCGGTGGCGATGTTGCGGATCAGCTCCATCATGTTGACGGTCTTGCCGACACCGGCGCCGCCGAACAGACCGACCTTGCCGCCCTTGGCGAACGGGCAGACCAGGTCGATGACCTTGATGCCGGTTTCCAGAAGCTCGTTGGACGCTGCCTGTTCCGCGAAGCTCGGGGCTGCACGGTGAATCGGCATGTGCTCTTCAGCACCCACGTCGCCAGCTTCGTCGATCGGCTGACCCAGCACGTTCATGATGCGACCCAGAGTCGCCGTGCCGACCGGCACGGAGATCGGAGCACCGGTGCTCTCAACTGCGAGACTGCGCTTGAGGCCTTCGGTCGAACCCATTGCGATAGTACGGACCACGCCGTCGCCCAGCTGCTGCTGGACTTCGAGTACGGTCTCGCTATCGGCGACGTTCAGGGCGTCGTAGACCTTGGGCACTGCGTCCCGCGGAAACTCGACGTCAATCACCGCGCCGATGATTTGTACGATACGTCCGCTCATTCCTGGTTCCTCTTAAACCTGCGATTGAAACCTGCTTGCCTGTTGCCACGCTGTCATCAGACGGCGGCGGCACCGGATACGATCTCGGAGATTTCCTGAGTGATCGCTGCCTGGCGGGCCTTGTTGTAGACCAGCTGAAGGTCGTCGATCAGGTCGCCGGCGTTATCGGTCGCACTCTTCATTGCGATCATTCGCGCTGCCTGTTCGCAGGCGATGTTCTCGACCACGGCCTGGTAGACCTGGGCCTCGACATAGCGCTTGAGCAGCTTGTCGAGCAACGAGACGGCATCCGGCTCATACAGGTAGTCCCATGTAGTGGGACCGGTTTCTTCGTCATTCAGATCAGCTTCGAGAGGAAGCAGCTGACGCACGACCGGCTTCTGCGTCATGGTGTTGACGAACTCGTTGAACACCACGTACAGACGGTCGAGGCTGCCCTCGTCGAATGCGTCCAGCATGGCCTTGACGCTACCGATCAGATCCTGGGTACCCGGGGAATCCCCGAGACCGGACTTGGCGGCAAGCAGGTTGCCACCGTAGTTGCGGAAGAAGGTACCGGCCTTGGAGCCGAGGGCACAGAAGTCCACCTCGACACCCTGATCGCGCCAGCTCTTCGCATGCTTGGTGACAGCCTTGAACAGATTGGCGTTCAGGCCACCACACAGGCCGCGATCACTGGAGACCACGATATAACCGACACGCTTCACATCGCGTTCCATCAGATACGGATGGCGATATTCCGGGTTGGCCCGGGCGATGTGTCCTACAACCTTGCGGATCTGATGAGCATAAGGCTGGCTGGCCGCCATGCGATCCTGCGCTTTACGCATCTTGGACGCAGCCACCATTTCCATGGCGCTGGTGATCTTTTGCGTATTTTTGATGCTCCCGATCTGGGAGCGAATCTCTTTTGCAGCTGCCATAGCGATCTGCCTTATTCATGCCACCCGAAGGGAAACGACAGGGCCCGGACTGGCCGGGCCATGCCACTTACCAGCTTTGAGTCGCCTTGAACTTCTCGACGCCAGCCTTGAGACCATTCTTGATCTCGTCATCGTAGCCGCCGGACTGATTGATCTTGTCCAGAAGATCCGCGTGCTCGGAGCGCATGAAGTCCAGCAGCGCCTTCTCGAAGCCCAGCACCTTGGCGACGTCGACGTCATCCAGGTAGCCTTCGTTGGCCGCGAACAGCGAGATCGCCATGTCGGCCACGGACATCGGAGAGTACTGCTTCTGCTTCATCAGCTCGGTGACACGCTGACCATGCTCGAGCTGCTTGCGGGTCGCTTCGTCCAGATCAGAGGCGAACTGGGAGAAAGCTGCCAGCTCACGGTACTGAGCCAGTGCCAGACGCACACCACCACCCAACTTCTTGATGATCTTGGTCTGAGCAGCACCACCGACACGGGAAACAGACAGACCCGCGTTGATGGACGGACGGATGCCGGAGTTGAACAGGCTGGTCTCGAGGAAGATCTGACCGTCGGTGATGGAGATCACGTTGGTCGGAACGAACGCAGACACGTCGCCACCCTGGGTCTCGATGATCGGCAGCGCAGTCAGGGAGCCGGTCTTGCCTTTCACTTCACCCTTGGTGAACTGCTCGACATAATCGGCGTTGACGCGTGCGGAACGCTCAAGCAGACGGGAGTGGAGATAGAAGACGTCACCCGGGTAGGCTTCACGGCCCGGCGGACGCTTGAGCAGCAGGGAGATCTGACGATACGCCCATGCCTGCTTGGTCAGATCGTCATAGACGATCATCGCGTCTTCACCGCGGTCGCGGAAGTACTCACCCATGGTGCAACCGGCGTACGGTGCCAAGAACAGCATGGCAGCCGGGTCGGAAGCGCCAGCAGCGACGATGATGGTGTGTTCCATCGCGCCGTGCTCTTCGAGCTTGCGCACGACGTTGGCAATGGTGGACTGCTTCTGGCCGACGGCGACGTAGACGCAGGTAATGCCCTTGCCCTTCTGATTGATGATGGCATCAATCGCGATGGCGGACTTACCAATCTGACGGTCACCGATGATCAGCTCGCGCTGACCACGGCCGATCGGCACCATGGCATCGATGGACTTCAGACCTGTCTGCACCGGCTGGTCGACCGGCTCACGGGCGATGACACCCGGAGCGACCTTCTCAACCGCGTCAGTCAGCTTGGCGTCGATCGGGCCTTTGCCGTCAATCGGGTTACCCAGCGCGTCGACCACACGGCCGACCATTTCCGGGCCTACCGGCACTTCGAGGATACGACCGGTGCACTGCGCGGTCATGCCCTCTTCGAGCTGGAGGTAGTCACCCAGAACGACAGCACCGACGCTGTCGCGCTCAAGGTTAAGCGCCATACCAAAGACGCCACCCGGGAATTCAATCATCTCACCGAACATGACGTCTGCGAGGCCGTGGATCTGCACGATGCCGTCGGAGACGCTGACGATGGTGCCCTGATTACGGGCTTCGGATGCGACGTCAAGCTTTTCGATACGCTGCTTGATGATGTCGCTGATCTCGGAAGGATTCAGTTGCTGCATGCCATGTCCCTCGGACTCAGGAGTTCAGTGCTTCGGAAAGCCGGGCCAGCTTGCCGCGCACGGAGCCGTCAATGACGGTATCTCCGGCACGGATGATGACGCCGCCGAGCAGCGTACTATCCACCTGAGTGGTAATGGAGATGTCGCGGTTCAGACGCTTGCGCAGGGCAGTGGCGAGCTTTTCTTCCTGCTCACTCTCCAGTGCAAAGGCAGACACCAGGGTCACCTCGACACGCTGTTCCTGCTCGGCCTTCTGGGCCTCGAACAATTCGGCCACGGAGGGCAGGGCCGCAAGGCGGTCCTGCTCACCGAGAGTCCGGATGAAGTTGCGGGCGCTGTCATCCAGCGCCTCACCGCACACGTCCAGGAAGGTGCCAACCTTGTGCTCGGTGGAGAGCTTGGGGTTGTCGAGCACCGCCTTGACGTTTGCGTCGACAGCGACGAGCGCCGCTGTCGACAACATGCCGGACCAGGCCTCTAGCGCCTGCTGGCCGCGTGCAAACTCGAACGCCGCCTTGGCGTACGGGCGAGCCGCGGTGGAGGTAGACGTTTCAGCCATGGAATCAGTCTCCTCAGAGCTCGGCAGCGAGCTTGTCAATCAGCTCGCGGTGCTTGGCTTCGTCGATGGAGGATTCCAGGATGCGCTCGGCGCCAACCACTGCAAGAGCAGCGACCTGACCACGGAGCTCGTCCTTGGCCTGGTTGATCTCCTGGGAGATTTCGGCACGGGCCTGCGCAACGAGACGCTCGCCTTCCGCACGTGCAGTTTCACGTGCTTCCTCGATCATCTGGTTGGAGCGCTTATGGGTCTGCTCAATGATGCGTGCTGCTTCATCCTTGCTTTCCCGCAGAGTCTCGGTGGCTTTTTCCTGCGCCAGTTCGAGGTCACGGGTAGCACGGCTGGCAGCATCCAGACCATCTGCAATCTTCTTCTGACGTTCTGCCAGAGCCTGTGTGACCGGCGGCCAGACATACTTCATGCAGAAATAAACGAAGACCGCAAAGGCGATGGCCTGACCAATCAGGGTTAAGTTCAGATTCACGCCAGCACCTCTCGCTTCACGATTGTTGGGTCAAAAACACGGTAGGCCGGAGGCCAGCCGATGTTTAACCGACAAACGGGTTGGCGAAGGTGAAGAACAGCGCGATACCAACACCGATCATGGTCACGGCATCCAGCAGACCAGCGACGATGAACATCTTGACCTGCAGCTGCGGGATCATTTCCGGCTGACGCGCTGCGCCTTCCAGGAACTTACCACCGAGGATACCGAAACCGATGGCGGTGCCCAGGGCGCCCAGGCCGATCAGCAGGGAGACGGCGATAGCGGTCATGCCAAGAACTTGTGCTTCCATTGTGGAACTCCAGTTTTAGTCAAGTTTAAGTCAAGGGTTGAGGGTGTGAGCAGAGCTCGGAAATCTTGCCCCACGCCACGGATGGCGTGGGGCGAATTACATCAGTGGTCTTCGCTGGCCATGCTCAGGTAGACGATGGTCAGCATCATGAAGATGAATGCCTGCAGGGTGATGACCAGGATATGGAAGACCGCCCACGGGAAGTGCAGGGGCAGCTGCCAGATACCGACCAGCGAGATCAGGATGAAGATCAGCTCGCCTGCATACATGTTACCGAACAGACGCAGCGCCAGAGAGATCGGCTTGGCGATCAGCGTCACGAACTCAAGCAGGAAGTTGACCGGAATCAGCGCGATCTGTGCCAGCTTGTTCGGGGTGTTGAACGGGTGCAGCGTCAGTTCGGCCAGGAAGCCCTTGAGGCCCTTGACGCGAATGGAATAGAAGATGATCAGCGCGAACACGGACAGTGACATGCCCAGCGTGGCATTGATGTCAGTGGACGGCACCACCTTGAAGAACACGTGAGCCGGATCGGCGCCGAACATCTCACCGACCTTGGCAGCAACGCCAGGCAGCCAGTCTACGGGGATCAAGTCCATCAGGTTCATCAGGAAGATCCAGCAGAAGATCGTCAGTGACAGCGGTGCGATCAGGCGTGAACGACCGTGGAAGGTCTCACGCACGGACTGATCGACGAACTCGACCATCAATTCGACGAAGTTCTGCAGACCGCTGGGAACGCCAGTGGTGGCGGACTTGGCGACCTTGCGGAACAGGCACAGGAAGATCAGGCCCAGACCGATCGACCAGCCCATGGTATCCAGGTGGATGGCCCAGAATCCCATGTCGGCCGCTTCCTGAGCGCTGTGCGCCAGTGACCATCCGTGTTCCGGGTGGTTGCCGTACGTCAGATTCTGCAGGTGGTGCTGAATATATTCGGAGGGACTCGGGTTGGTGCCTGCCATGACTCTGCCTCAGGTTCGTGTGTACGGTGTTCGCTTCACCAGCCAGGGGCCCAGCCAGTGAACCGCCATTGCCGCCACGTAAGCGCAAAAAAATAAAGCGGGGTTTGAGGGCGGCACTGCAATGAAGAAGAACGCAAACAATACGGCCGTCAAACCGAACTTACCGGCCTCGGCCTGATAGAAGGCCTTGACCATTGCCTGGGCGTAGCGTGCACCGGTCACACGCAGTGAACGCCAGGCGAAAAACAGATTGGGCAGCAGGCAGACCAGCCCACCACACAGCGCGGAAAGCGCCGCACCACTGCCTTTCATCACTCCCGCCAGCAAGACGGCAATCACGATGACCAGCGCCTGGCCCCAGAGCAATCGAGCCACCTGAGGGCGTTGTAGAGCAGCGGGTGTCGTCTTGTGCATCTTGGACCTGTGTCTCGCAATGATGGCCTTCGCCATTTCTGGCGCTGCGCTGGACACAGCCCGGGAGCAAACTCGCCGGATTATAGGGGAGCGCTTCACCGCCATCAACCAAACGACAAGCTAAATTCCTTGATCTTTCGCAAGCTTACGACCAAAGCCTCACTATCTTGCGGGAAACCGATGACAGTTTGCTTACGTTGACAGTCGCTTGCGGTGCGAGCGACACAGGGTTGCATGAATCACAACCTGACGTCAGCAACATCCTTCAATATCTTGAATGTCAGATGCATTTCGCGCCCCTGCGACAATGAGTCACAGGGGCGCGAAAGAGGATCGTGATCCGTCACGCGGAAAATTGCCGCCCGGGGAGGTGTGACGCGCGGTCAGCCCTCCCCTGCTCACCCACTAGTGGATATGGCCGAGAATGCCGTCCAGCTCATCCAGACTGGTGTAGGAGATGGTGACCTTGCCCTTGCCGCTCTTGCCGTGACGGATATTGACGGCAGCGCCCAGTTGCTCCGAGAGGCGCGTTTCCAGACGCTGGATGTCGGCGTCCGGTCGCGCCGGTGCCGACTTGGGCTGCTCACCCTTCTGCACGCTTTTCACCAGCGCTTCGGTCTGGCGCACGGTCAGCTCGCGCTCGACGACTTCATGGGCCAGCTTGCGCTGACGTGCCGGAGTCAGGCCGATCAGGGCACGCGCGTGCCCCATGTCGAGCTCACCGCGCTCCAGCAGGGTCTGCACTTCCTGTTCCAGCGTCAGCAGCCGCAGCAGGTTGGTGACCTGGGCGCGTGAACGCCCGACCGCGTCGCCCACCTGCTGCTGGGTCAGCTCGAATTCCTCGAGCAGGCGCTTGAGCGCCAGGGCTTCCTCGACCGGATTGAGGTTCTCGCGCTGGATATTCTCGATCAATGCCAGCGCGAGCGCGATCTCATCGCTGATGCCTTCGCGGACGACGGCGGGGATGGTATCCAGCTCCGCCAGCTGCGAGGCACGCCAGCGGCGCTCGCCGGCGATGATCTCGTAGCGCCCCTCCCCCACCGGACGCACCACGATGGGCTGCATCACGCCCTGAGCCCGGATGGAATCCGCCAGCTCCTCGAGCGCTTCCGGCTGAATGTCACGCCGTGGCTGATACTTGCCACGCTGCAGCTGCCCGAGCGGCAAGCGCTCGAGGCGCTCGCTGGGCAATTCCGCCGTGGCAGCGGCCGGATTCGCGGCCAGCGCGGCATCCGGTGACGCATCGATGGCGTCGCCATCGACAGCTTCTATATCGGCTTCGACATGGCGGCGGCGGTTTCCGGCGCCAATCAGGGCATCCAGGCCCCTTCCCAGGGCACGCTTACGCGTCATGGACCTTCCTCGGTGAAGTTACAGCGAGAGACGACGAATCAATTCCTTGGCGAGCACCCGATAGGCCTGGCTGCCACGCGACAGACGCGCATACTTGGTCACCGGCAGGCCGTGGCTCGGCGCTTCCGCCACCCGCACGTTGCGCGGAATGGTCGCCTTGATCAGGGTATCGCCAAAGTAATCGGAAAGTTGCTTGCTGACATCGCGGGTCAGACTGTTGCGAGCGTCGTACATGGTACGCACGATCCCGAACACGTCGAGGGCCGGATTCACGTTGCCTTGAATCTGCTCGACGGTATCGAGCAGCGCTGACAGACCTTCCAGTGCATAGAACTCGCACTGCAGCGGAATCAGCACGCCATGGGCGGCGGTCAGGGCATTGACGGTCAACATGTTGAGCGAGGGTGGGCAGTCGATCAGTACCACGTCGTATTCCGCGGCGATCGGCGCCAGAGCTTCCGTGAGGCGGCGCTCACGCCCCTCGACACCGAGAAGATCGACCTCGGCGGCGGTAAGGTCGCCATTGCCGGGCAACAGGGCGTAGCCGGCATCGGGACAATCGAGAATCACGTCACTGGCACGCAGTTCGCCCAGCAGCACATCCAGCACGCTGCCTTCGAGGTCGTGCTTGTCGATGCCGCTGCCCATGGTGGCATGGCCCTGCGGGTCGAGATCGATCAGCAGAACGCGGCGATCGAGTGCCGCCAGCGACGCCGCCAGATTGACGGCAGTGGTGGTCTTGCCGACGCCACCCTTCTGGTTGGTCAGCGCGATGATCTTGGTCACGAGCGACTTCCTTGGTTCCTTGAGAAGCGGGGCCATTGGCACCAGCCACATGCTCACGAGGACAGATCAATGATCTGCCCTCGTGAAAACATCAGGCTGCCTGCCTTTTGCGCCCGGCACAATCCCTGCGCACGCCTTGAGGCGCTTTATCAGTCGCGCTTGAGGCGCAGAAGGTGACGCTCCCCTTCCTCGCCCGGCACTTCCAGCACCAATGTCTCGACCAGCGAGACACCCATCGGCAGGCGGGCAATCTCATCACTGGGGATGCGCCCTTTCATGGCCAGCCATTCGCCGCCCTCGGCGAGCACGGCCGCCGACAGATTGACGAAGGCATCGGTATCGGCGAAGGCACGCGAGATGATCTGCTCGAACGGCGCGCCATCATAGGCTTCGATACGGACCTGGGTCGGGCTCAGATTCTTGAGGCCCAGTTCATGGCCGGCCTGAATCTGGAAGCGCACCTTCTTGCCATTCGAATCCAGCGGCACGACGGCGATGTCGGGACGCATGATCGCGATCACGATGCTGGGCAGGCCCGGGCCAGCGCCGACATCCAGAAGGCGTGGCCCACTGATATAAGGCAGCACACTGAGGCTATCGAGCAGATGGCGAGTCACCATCGCCTCCGGCTCACGTACCGCGGTGAGGTTATAGGCGCGATTCCACTTGTGCAACAGCACCAGCAACGTCATCAGCTGGGCGTGCTGTTCCTCGCTCAGCGCCACTCCCATGGCGCTGGCACCACGACTGAGCAGCTGAGCGCAACGTTCACGCTGTGTCTCGTTGAGCGTCTGGCTCATTGCGCGACTCCCGTGTCAGTCGTTGCGGCATCTGCGGGTGTCTCCGCCTTGATCAGCTGACGCTTCTTCAAGTGAATCAACAGGATAGAGACAGCTGCCGGCGTGACACCGGAAATGCGACCGGCCTGGGCCAGCGTCGCCGGGCGCGCTTCGTTGAGCTTCTGCTTGATCTCGTTGGAGAGACCATCGACGGAATCATAGTCGAGGCTGGTCGGCAGTTCGGTGTGCTCGTGACGACGCAGGCGGTCGATCTCTTCCTGCTGACGCTGGATATAGCCTGCGTACTTGGCAGTGATCTGTACCTGTTCGGCGATGCGCCAGTCGTCGACCCCTTCCCCTTTCAGACCTGCCACATCCGGATACTCGAGCTCCGGACGCTTGAGCAGCTCCATCAGGCTGGCTTCGCGCTTGAGCGGCGAGCTGAGCTTGTCGCTCAATGGGGCCAGCTCCGGGCTCTTCGGCGTCAGCCAGGTGCTCTCGAGACGCGCGGTCTCGCGGGCGATGGCTTCACGCTTGCGATCGAAGGCTTCCCAGCGGGCGTCATCGATCAGGCCCAGCTCGCGACCCTTGGCGGTCAGACGCAGATCGGCATTGTCCTCACGCAGCAGCAGGCGATATTCGGCACGCGAGGTGAACATGCGGTACGGCTCGCGCGTGCCTAGGGTGATCAGGTCATCGACCATCACACCGGTGTAGGCCTCGTCACGCAGCGGATGCCAGGACTCGTCGTCAGTGGCGCGCAAGGCGGCATTGACGCCCGCCAGCAGCCCCTGGGCACCGGCTTCTTCATAGCCGGTGGTGCCGTTGATCTGACCGGCGAAGTACAGGTTCTTGATGAAACGCGTCTCCAAGGAGTGATGCAGGTCCTGGGGATTGAAGAAATCGTACTCGATGGCGTAGCCGGGACGCGTGATGTGCGCGTTCTCCATGCCACGGATCGAGCGCACCACCTCGAGCTGCGTATCGAAGGGCAGCGAGGTGGAGATGCCGTTGGGATACAGCTCATGGGTATTCAGGCCTTCCGGCTCGATGAAGACCTGGTGGCTGTTCTTGTCGGCGAAGCGATGCACCTTGTCCTCGATGGACGGGCAGTAACGCGGCCCGATGCCATCGATGACGCCGGAATACATCGGCGAGCGGTCGAGATTGGCGAAGATGATCTCGTGAGTGCGCTCGTTGGTGTGCGTGATGTAGCAGTTGACCTGCTCCGGCTGCATCTCACGGCTGCCCATGTAGGACATCACCGGACGCGGCGTGTCGCCCGGCTGGGCTTCCATCTTGCTGAAGTCGACGCTCTTGGCATCGATGCGCGGCGGGGTGCCGGTCTTGAGGCGATCGACCCGGAACGGCAGTTCACGCAGACGCGATGCCAGGCCATTGGCGGGCGGATCACCGGCACGGCCACCGGCATGGTTGTCCAGGCCGATGTGGATCACGCCGCCGAGGAAGGTCCCGGTCGCCAGCACCACCGTGGTGGCGTGGAAGCGGATCCCGGTCTGGGTGACGACACCCCGCACGGTCTCGCCTTCGACGATCAGGTCTTCCGCACCCTGCTGGAACAGCGTCAGGTTCGGCTGGTTTTCCAGCACGTTGCGGATCGCGGCCTTGTACAGCGCCCGGTCAGCCTGTGCGCGAGTGGCACGCACTGCCGGCCCCTTGCGGGCATTCAGGGTACGGAACTGGATACCCGCCATGTCGGTGGCCAGGCCCATGGCACCGCCCAGCGCATCGATCTCCTTGACCAGATGGCTCTTGCCGATCCCGCCGATGGCGGGATTGCAGGACATCTGGCCCAGCGTCTCGATGTTATGGGTCAGCAGCAGGGTCTGACGGCCCATGCGGGCAGCAGCCAGTGCGGCTTCCGTACCGGCATGACCGCCGCCGATGACGATCACGTCAAAGCGGTTCGGGTAATCCACGTTGGCACCTCGGGGTATCACGAAACTTGGGTGAAGCGCTGTTCGCTGGTTGGCGAAGCAGGCAAATCGGCCAGGCAGGGCGATGAATCGATGCCTGGATGAATCAAGGACTGCCAGACGGCATGGCGAATGATGTCCGTCGCCGAAGGCATGTGCTCGACCGGTGAGGGAGCTTGCAAGCCAGCAGGATGACGTCCGGGCCGCACAGTATAAACCGCCTGTGGGTAAGCGTCAGGAGTTTTCCACAGCGCCTTGCCCTGGCAGGCCATGAGCGAATGCCCGGGTTGTTTCTTCTGGGGCATCAATCCACGCCGCGGCGATTCACGAGTCTTGCGGATACGACGCGTCGATTTTCCGGCGAGGGATGCGCTACCCAGACAGCCGTTCGTTATCCCGAACACTTCGGATTCGGCGAGTTCACGTCAGGTCGATCGTGAGGTCTCGGTCCGTCCTTCGGGTTTCCGGATAACAAGATTATATAAAGAAAAGAAAAAGGGGTTCTGTTGATGTTGTAACTACTGTTGTGGACAAAATCAGTGGGAAATCGAATTTATCCGTTACAAATCAAAAGCTTACGATGTTGATATAGTTGGGGAGAAAATGCGGAGTACCTGAGGACGCCACCGGTCGCTTCCTGTGGATGAAATGCGGCCTTGTCCACAGCCCCGATTATCCCCTGATTCATACCGAGCTGGTACCCGACTTTTCTGCCCTGCTGTGCACAAGTGGCGTTGTTACCCACAACCCCTAGTGCTGCATGGTCTGACGGCAAGAAGGCCGCGGATAATGCCGGAAAATGTCCACAGAGGCAAATGTCGATTTCCTGCGCTGCCCAAGGCTGTAGACAGTCATGGGATAAGTGGTGCGTGAATGGCTACAGCCCTCGCCAATGGTGCCAATGACGTTACACGCCCCAGCCTGTGGATACTTTTTCGCTTGTTTTGCCCGTGTCGGCCGCTGAGACTGCCTGAACGCTGTCCCAGCGGCTCACGGTGCACGTTATCCTCGTGTGGTTTTCCGGCTAGGCCCCTGATTTATCCCTGTTTTTCACACGCTAAAGCGACGCCTCAGCGAGGACTGCCAGGCGGGGAAAGCGTCATTCCTTCGAGCGCCAAGGCGTGTTTGCGTGACCTGGCAAGGGGATGGCCGGGGCCAAAAAAATTCGTTTTTTTCTTCTCGAAATGCCGACAGATGGCGCGGGGAGAGAAGATTTTTCATCGTTTGGCGATCCGCAGGGCTCGCGAGGGCCTCTGAGGACAAAAAAAATGCCCCGACCTGACGGTCGGGGCATGCCCGCTGCACGCATGGCAGCGGGTAGGGTCTTCACGTGCTCAACGCTTGTCTGACCAGTGGCTCAGCGAGCCTTGTGGAAGGCGCTCAGTGGGACAGTACGCGGGCCAGGAAGCTCTGGGTACGTGGATGTTGCGGCGTATCGAAGACCTGCTCTGGCGTGCCTTCCTCGACGATGCTGCCCTGATGGATGAACACCACCCGGTCTGCCACTTCACGGGCAAAACTCATTTCATGGGTGACGATCATCATCGTCATGCCTTCGCGGGCCAGCTTGCGCATGACATCGAGTACCTCGCCGATCATTTCCGGGTCCAGTGCCGAGGTGGGCTCATCGAACAGCATCAGGCGCGGTTCCATCGCCAATGAGCGGGCAATGGCCACGCGTTGCTGCTGGCCGCCGGAGAGTTGCCCCGGGTACTTGTCGGCCTGCTCGAGAATATTGACCCGCTCGAGCAGCGTATCGGCTTGCTGCTCGGCCGCCGGTCGTGAGGTGCCGCGCACCTTGATGGGGGCCAGGCTGACGTTGTCACGCACGCTCATGTGCGGGAAGAGGTTGAACTGCTGGAAGACCATGCCGACTTCGGTGCGTATCGCCTTGAGCGCCCTGTGGCTCTTGCCGTGGGGGATCAGCGAATGCCCATCCACCTCGATGTTGCCGTCCTGAAACTCTTCCAGGCCGTTCACGCAGCGAATCAGTGTCGACTTGCCGGAGCCACTGGCCCCGATGATCACCACCACCTCCCCCTGGGCGACCTCGAGCTCGATGTCCTTGAGGACATGCAGGCTGCCGAAATGCTTGTTGAGCTTGTGCATCTTCACGATGGCAGTCATGGGGCGCTCCGAACCGGCGCTGCATGCCGGAAGGTCGTCAGAGAAATGAGATCAGGCTGAAGGTGAGAGGGCGCGGCTATATCCGTCGCGCGTGGGGGGCAGAGAGACATCATTGGCCCACCAACCCGCGGCGCTCGAGCATCCGCAAGCCAAATGACAGGCTGAGGGTGATCACCAGATACAGCAGCGCGACCATGAAGTAGGTTTCCAGCGCATTGAAGGTCGTGGCGATGTAGATCTGCCCCTGACGCACCAGCTCACCGACGCCGATCACCGAGAACAGCGAGGTGTCCTTGATCGAGACGATGCCCTGGTTACCCAGCGCGGGAATCATGCGGCGCAGCGCCTGAGGCCAGATGACATAGCGGAAGGTCTGCGGGGTGGAGAGGCCGAGTGACAGGCCGGCTTCCCGCTGGCCACGGGCGATGGACTGCACGCCACCGCGCACGATTTCCGAGATATAGGCGGCCGAGTTCAAGGCGATCGCGGCGATGCCGGCGGTCAGGGCATCGATGGGGCCACCGATGATCTGCGGCAGGCCATAGAAGATGAAGAGCACCTGGACGAGCACCGGGGTGCCACGGAAGATCTCGATATAGGCGGTGGCGACCCAGCGCAGGATGCGGCTGGGAGACAGGCTCAGCAGTCCGAACAGGATGCCGAGCACGAAGCCGATGGCGAGGCCACCGAAGGAAATGGCGAGGGTCCAGGGAATGCCCTCGAGCAGGTAGGGCACCGAATTGAGTGCGGCCTGCCAATCAAACTGGAACTGAACGTCCACGGGGGGCTCCTTGGCACGAACCTCTCATGCGCTGCTGGGCGCGCCGGAGGTTCGAGACGACCGACATTCCGGCAGGCTGTCGCTGCCGAAATGTCGTGATGATGATCTGCACTACGCGACGTGGGGTGTCTGAGGCGAGTCGAAAGCGGCTTACTGGCTGTCGCCGGGCATGGCGCCGAACCATTTCTGGTAGATCTCGGCATAGCTGCCATCGGACTTCATCTCGGCCAGCGCCTTGTTGGCGGCCTCGGTCCACTCGCTGCCTTCGGTGAAGGCGATGCCGTATTGCTGGCCCTCATAGAGCGGCCCCACCGTCTTGACGCGTCCATTGCCCTTGGTCTTGGCGAAGTAGCCGACGTTGGGGGCATCGTAGAAGACGGCATCGACGCTGCCGGATATCAGGGCCATGTACATGTCGGCGCTGCCCGGGTAAGGCGTGATGGTGGAGTCACCAAGGTTGGCGGTGAGGTAGTCGTAACTGGTGGAGCCGATCTTGGTGCCGATCTTCTTGCCTTCCAGGCCCTCGATATCCTCGATGTCGCCGTTGTTGGCCGAGGTCAGAATCTGCAGGCCGGAGTCATAGTAGGGATCGGTGAAGTCGACGATCTTCTCGCGCGCCTCGGTGATGGTGATGCCGGCGATGGCGACATCGACACTACCGGTCTGTACGGCCGGGATGATGCCATTGAAGTCCATGGTCTTGAGGTCGATATCGAAGCCGGCGCGCTCGCCGATGGCATTGAGGATGTCGATATCGAAGCCGACCATCTCGCCGCTTTCCTGGTCGAGCATCTCGAAGGGCACGAAGCTCGGGTCGGTCGCCGCCTTGAGGGTGACGGCATGGGCAGCGCTGGCCATGAAGGTGGCGGCCGCGAGGCCAGAGAGAGAGGCCAGCAGGTGAGATCTGCGCATTTTACATTCCTCTTTATATTTAGATTTTAGGATGTATAGCGTTTTTAGATTGACGAGCACACCGGACCCCGTCAAGTCTCCCGCTGCTGCCATGCGGCGAAGGGAAGCTTGCAAGCCACTGAGATGACGAAAAAAAAATCGCCCCCTACCGGGAACCGGTAGGGGGCGATCAGGCGCCAGCAAGACGCCAATGTCGTGTGCGGGCCTGTCAGCCCTCCCTGGTCAGACGCTCCCTGGTCAGACCCTCAATGATCAGACCATGAAGGAAGACCCGCAGCCACAGGTGCTGGTGGCATTGGGGTTCTGGATCATGAAGCGGGCGCCCGCCAGACCTTCCTCATAGTCGATCGTCGAGCCGACCAGATACTGGTAGGACAGCGGGTCGATCACGATGGCGGCTTCGCCCAGCTCGACCACGGTGTCGTCATCGGCCAGATCGGTGGCGATATCGAAACCGTACTGGAAGCCGGAACAGCCGCCGCCAGTGACGTAGACCCTGAGACGCAGCTCCGGGTTGGCTTCTTCCGCGCGCAGCGCTGCAATCCGGGCACTGGCGCGCTCGGACAGGTACAACGGCGTGGGGATGAAGCTTTGTGCTTCGCTCATGCGGGCCTCCTGGAAGGAGTCGGAGGCCGGACGCTGGAGACAGCGCCCGGCACGGTATAGAGAACGGAATGACGCCTATTATCCCTATATCCGAGCAAAAGGGTCAACTTTGTCTGACGTGCTGCCTTGCGGGCGTACGCTGGCGGTTCAGGGCATCATCGCCGGCGCGCCGATCCCCATCATCTCATCGAGACCGAACATCAGGTTGAGGTTCTGGATGGCCTGACCTGATGCGCCCTTGACCAGGTTGTCGATCACCGACAGCACCACCAGGGTGTCGCCGTTGCCCGGACGATGCAGGGCGATGCGGCACAGGTTGGTGCCACGCACGCTGCGCGTCTCCGGATGGCTGCCCAGCGGCATGACATCGACGGCGGGGTGATCGGCGTAGCGCTGCTCGAACAGCGCCTGCAGATCTTCCAGCGTGCCGCTGAAGCCGCTCAGACGCGGATAGAGGGTGGAGTGGATGCCGCGGATCATCGGCGTCAGGTGCGGGACGAAGGTCAGGCCGACCGCGCTGCCGGCTGCCAGGTCCAGCCCCTGGGTGATTTCCGGCAGGTGACGATGGCCGGAGGCGCCGTAGGCCTTCATGGACTCGCCGGCTTCACACAGCAGCGAGCCGACCTTGGCACCGCGACCCGCGCCGGAGACGGCGGACTTGCAGTCGGCGATGATGTTGTCGGTCTCGATCAGGCCAGCTTCCAGCAGCGGGATCAGCCCCAGCTGCACGGAGGTCGGGTAGCAGCCCGGCACCGCGATCAGGCGCGCTTCGCGGATGGCATCGCGATTGACTTCCGGCAGGCCGTAGACGGCCTCGCCGAGCAGCTCGGGCGCGCCATGCGGCTGGCCATACCACTCGGCCCAGACGTCGGCGTCCTTGATGCGGAAGTCCGCGGACAGGTCGATGACACGCGTGCCGCGTGCCAGCAGATCGCCGGCCAGGGCGTGAGCGACACCGTGAGGCGTGGCGAAGAATACGGCGTCACAGGCGGCCAGCACCTCGGCATCCGGCTCGCTGAACGCGAGGGTGTCGTAGTGGCCGCGCAGATTGGGGTACATCTCGTCGACACGCACGCCCTTCTCGCTTCGCGAGGTGATCACGGTCACTTCCACCTGCGGGTGGCTGGCCAGGAGCCTGAGGAGTTCCACTCCGGTGTAACCGGTGCCGCCGACGATACCTACCTTGATCATGCTGCCTCCCCGCCTTCGGGCGGTGTCCTGTTGATGCGAGATGTAATCTTGTGTCCGATCTGCTGCTGCGACCTTTGGTGGCCTGTGCGCGAGACAGGCGTTGCGCCATGCTGTGCCGAGGTTGTCGGATTGCGCACGGTCGCGACGGTTCGCAATCGATATGATACACAGGTGTCAGGCGGGCAGTAATGCGCTGCCGACATGGATGTCCTCTGTCATTGCCAGTGCCTTCAAGGAGTCGTGAGTGTCACGCCTGACGCGTCCGCATCTGCCTCGTCCCAGTCTCGACAATTTTCGGCGCAAGCTGGCGGCGGTCGATGCACTCCCGCAACTGTGTCTGCTGGGGCTGGTGGCAGGGCTGCTGACCGGCTCATTGATGGTCGGTTTCCGCCTGCTGTTGAGCGCCGGTGCCCTGGGCTTCATGCCCGATGACAATCCGGAGAACTTCGAGGGGCTTGCCCCCTGGGTGCGCGCCTCGCTGCCGCTGCTGGCGGTGCTGGTGATCGGCATCGTGCTGGGGCGACAGCATCCGGCGCAGCGCAAGCTGGGCATCGGTCATGTCATCGAGCGCCTGACCTACCATCAGGGCAAGATGCCGCTGCGTGCCTGGCTCAATCAGGTCGTGGTCGGGGTCGTGAGCGTGCTCGGCGGTCTGTCGGCGGGACGTGAAGGCCCGGCGATCCACCTGGGCGCCGGCGCCTCGAGCTGGATCGGCGAGCGCCTCAAGCTGCCCAACAACAGCCTGCGCGTGCTGGTCGCCTGTGGCACCGCGGCGGGCATCTCCGCCTCCTTCAATACGCCGATCGCAGGGGTCATCTTCGCCATGGAAGTGGTGATGATGGAGTACACCCTGATAGGCTTCATGCCGGTGATTCTGGCCTCGACCACCGGCGCGGTGGTCACGCAGATGGTCTACGGCTCGGCGCCGGCCTTCGCGGTGCCGTCTCTGCTGCTGCATTCCCTGCTCGACCTGCCCTGGGTCATCGTCACGGCGCTGGTCATCGGCCTGCTGGCGGGGGGCTTCGTGCATCTGGCGCGTCAGCAGGCGCGCGTGGCACACCTGTCATGGGGGATGCGCATGGCGCTGGTCGGGGTCTCGACGGCCGCCGTGGCGTGGTGGTATCCCCAGGTGCAAGGCATCGGCTATGACAGCCTGGCCCAGTTGCTCGACGGCCAGCTGGCGCTGGATATCCTGTTGGCGCTGGTGATCGGCAAGCTGGTGCTGTCGGCACTATGCGTGGCCTGTGGCGTGCCGATCGGCATCATCGGCCCGGTGGTGGTGGCGGGCGCCGCTGCCGGGGCCTTGATGGGCATGTTGGGCGGCTGGCTGTTGCCGGACCAGGCCTCGGACATCGCGCTTTACGCCCTGCTCGGCATGGCGGCGATGATGGGCGCGGTGCTTCAGGCGCCACTGGCCGCCCTGATGGCACTGCTCGAATTGACGCATTCGCCGAATATCATCCTGCCCGGCATGCTGGCGGTGGTGGTGGCAGGCCTGACCTGTCGCCAGCTGTGCCATTGCCAGGGCTTCTTCATCTCGACGCTGACGGCGCAGGGCCTGCATCCGCTCCAGCAGCCATTGATGCAGGCGCTGTCGCGGGTGGCGGTGCCGGCGGTGATGGAGCGCTCGCTGGTCAGCGTGCCGCGCCGCATCACGCGTGAACGTGCTCGCGCCCTGCTCGACAGCAAGCCGGTCTGGCTGGTGGTCACGCGCTCGACGCCGGAAAAGCCGATGGTCGCGCTGCCGGCGGCGGATCTGGTGCGTGTGCTGATGGATGAGCACTGGCGGGAGCAGGAGGAGCTCGACCTGCTCGAGATCCCCGCTCAGCGTCTGGATCTCGCGCCCATCCACCTGCAGGCTACCTTGTCCGAGGCCTATGAGCGGCTGCTGCCCAGCGATGTCGATGCCCTCTATGTCGAGCACACCACGGCACCGATGATTCGCAAGATTTCAGGTATCATCACGCGGGATGCAATAGAGAGCTACTATCGCTATACGCCCTGAAGCGTGGCGTGGCACCTGCTTCTCAGGCGTGAATTCGCTCTGCGCGCGCCTGCCGCGACCGCATACCGCATGGGCCTTGGCGGTGCCACATGCCATCGTGGCGATCCGATTGCATCATCCGCGCGTCCACTTTCTGACCTTCCCGACCCTGACTGACGGAGCTCCCTCATGTATCTGTGGATCAAGGCTTTCCATCTGATTGCCGTAGTGTGCTGGTTTGCTGCCCTCTTCTATCTGCCCCGGCTGTACGTCTATCACGCCCAGGCGCGTGATGCCGGCGACCACAAGGCCATCGAGTACTTCAAGACCATGGAGCGCAAGCTCTATCGCGGCATCATGATGCCGTCGATGATCGCGACCCTGGTGCTGGGGATCTGGCTGCTGGCGCTGGTGCCGAGCTTCATGAGCATGGGCTGGATGCACCTCAAGCTGACCATAGTCGTGTTGCTGGTCGGCTATCACCATGCCTGTGGCCTGTATCTGAAGCAGTTCGCCACCGACACCTGCAAGAGAACCTCGCGCTATTTCCGCTTCTTCAATGAAGTGCCGGTGCTGATGCTGGTGGTGATCGTCATCTGCGTCATCGTCAAACCGTTCTGAGGGATGGTTCAGCCATGACCGAGTGCTCAGCGCAACTGCCCTACGTGCTGGTATTGGCGGGGCATGATCCCAGTGGCGGCGCGGGTCTGATCGCCGACAGCGAGGCGATCCGCGCCGGTGGCGGCTGGGCGCTGACGGTGCCGACGGCACTGACGGTGCAGAACTCCTGCAATGTGCAGGCGGTGATCCCGCAATCGGGCGAGTCGATGCTCGCCATGGCCCGCACCCTGTGTGAGGACTTCCGCCCGGGCGCGCTCAAGATCGGTCTGCTCGCCAGCGAAGCGGCGCTCACGGCGTGCGTGACGCTGATCGAGGAACTCCAGCAGCGCTGGCCGGGGCTGCCCGTGGTGTGGGACCCGGTGCTCAAGGCGGGCGGCGGGCTGGAGCTTTCCACCGAGTCGCTGATCCATCAGGCGCGTGAGAGCTTGCTGCCGCATGTGGATGTGCTCACGCCCAACCGCGCGGAGCTTGCGCGGCTGGCGGCCTGCCCCACGGGGACGGGCGACGGCCGACTTGCCGAGCATCTGCTGGCGGCAGGTGCCGGGGCCGTGCTGGTCACCGGTACTGATCCTGTCGAGCGCGATACTGATTCGCTGGCTGAGCCGTCGGTGATCCATCGTCTGTATCGCCGTGACCACGCCACGCTCGCACTGGACTGCCCGCGACTGACGGGCAGCTTCCATGGCAGCGGCTGCACGCTGGCCTCGCACCTGGCGGTGCGTCTGGCGCGCGGCATGGCGTTGCCATCGGCATGGCAGGCTGCCCAGCAGGCCACCTGGCAGAGTCTCGTCGATGGCCAGCAGCGTGGGCGAAAAGGCGCGCTACCTGAGGCCCAGTTTCTGCCCTGGCGATAGCGCTATTGCCCCTTTCGATGCCGGCACCCCTTGCGCTCGCGCGGCTGCAACTCACCCGTGAGTCGCGTTAAGCTGTCGCCATCGATGGCATTCGGGTTATCCACACCCCCTTGCCGCCCCGAGGCTATCGGGCCGTTTCATCGCCTGTGGACAAGCTGCATTCACGTTATCCACAGCGTCTTTGTGTCTGATCCCCCTTTTCTCCATTTTCGCGGCCGATGGCCGCTCGCCGCTTATCAAGAGGTATGTCATGACCACGTCCGCTGCCCAGTTCGAACGCGCCAGCCGTCATATTCCAGGTGGCGTCAATTCGCCGGTCCGCGCCTTCAAGGGGCTGCATCGTCCGCCGGTGTTCATCGACCATGCCAAGGGCGCGTATCTGTTCGATGTGGAGAACACGCGCTATATCGATTACGTCGGTTCCTGGGGGCCGATGATCACCGGCCACGCCGATGAAGATGTGCTCAGCGCCGTGCGCGAGCGTCTCGAGAGTGGTCTGTCCTTCGGTGCGCCCACCGAGATCGAGTCCGAGATGGCCGAGCTGATCTGCGAGATGCTGCCGAGCCTCGACATGGTGCGCATGACCAACTCCGGCACCGAAGCCACCATGTCGGCGATCCGCCTGGCGCGGGGTTTCACCGGCCGCGACAAGATCGTCAAGTTCGAGGGTAACTATCACGGTCACTCCGACTCGCTGCTGGTCAAGGCCGGCTCCGGCGCGCTGACCCATGGCGAGCCCAGCTCCCCGGGCGTGCCGGCCTCGCTGGCCGAGCACACCATCACGCTGGACTACAACGACGCCGAGGGCGTGCGTCGTTGCTTCGCCGAGCTGGGTGACGAGATCGCCTGTATCATCGTCGAGCCGGTCGCCGGCAACATGAACTGCATCCCGCCGGTTCCGGGCTTCCTCGAAAGCCTGCGTGAAGTGTGCGATGCCCACGGCAGCGTGCTGATCCTCGATGAGGTGATGACGGGCTTCCGTGTCGCCCTGGGTGGCGCTCAGGCGCATTACGGCATCACGCCGGACCTGACCTGCCTGGGCAAGATCGTCGGCGGCGGCATGCCGGTGGGTGCCTTCGGCGGCAAGCGCGAGATCATGCACCACCTCTCGCCGCTGGGGCCGGTCTACCAGGCCGGGACGCTGGCAGGCAATCCGCTGGCGATGGCCGCTGGTGTCGCGCTGCTGCGCAAGCTCAAGGCGCCCGGCTTCCACGCCGAGCTTTCACGCAAGGTCGAGATGCTGTGTGAAGGCCTGGAAAGCCGTGCCAAGGCGGCAGGCATCCGTCTGATTACCCAGCATGCCGGTGGCATGTTCGGTGTCTTCTTCACCGATGACGCAGAGGTCAGCAATTTCGCCTCCGCCACGCGCTGCCGTCAGCAGGATTTCGTGACCTTCTTCAACGCGATGCTCGCCGAAGGTGTCTATCTGGCGCCGTCCGCCTATGAAGCCGGCTTCATGTCCGCGGCGCATACCGATGCTGATATCCAGGCCACGCTGGATGCGGCCGAGCGGGTCTTTGCGCAGATGTCCGCATCGAACTGAGTGCGACGCAAGACAGTACCTGAGTCCGCGGGTTGGCCAACGCAGACAGGAACCCGCTCGGCAGGCTGCCGGGCGGGCTGCCATCCGGTACACTTGTCGCCAACGATAGCGATTGCGCTAATGACCTTATAGCCAGCTTGCCTTAGCGGAGATGACCTTGAGCCAGGCCTTGATTCGAGCCCTTCACACAGCCGATTGCTTCGATCACCCCGTGAAGGATATCGAAGTGCACGAGACGCATATCTCGTGGATCGTGCTGACCGGCGACTACGCCTACAAGATCAAGAAGCCGCTGGATTTCGGCAGCTTCCTGGATTTCTCGACCCTTGAGCGCCGCAAGCTCCTGTGTGAACAGGAAGTGCGCCTCAACCGCCGTCTGGCACCGACGCTGTACCTGGATACCGTGGCGATCTCGGGCACGCCCGAGGCTCCGCGCATCGGAGACGACAGTGCTGTCTTCGAGTACGCGGTCAAGATGCGCCAATTCTCCAATCGCCATCTGTTCAGCGCCCTGCAGGCCAGTGGCGAGCTGTCGCTGGAATTGCTGGACGATCTGGTCGACCAGCTGGTGGCCTTCCACGAGCAGGCCGAGCGCATCCAGGGCGATAGCGAGCTGGGTAGCCCGCAGATGGTCAGTCGTACCATCGACAACGAGTTCGAGCTGATTCGTCCGCGCCTCGGTGATGATGCCGAGGCCATCAAGCGACTCGCGCTGCTCAAGCAGTGGACCGAAGAGACCTTCCAGCGCCTCAATCCCGAGTTCGAGCGTCGCTGGCAGGAAGGCTTCGTGCGTGAGACTCATGGCGATATCCATCTGGGTAACGCCGTGCGCCATGAAGGCCGTGCCCTGCTGTTTGACGGCATCGAGTTCAATGAAGAATTGCGCTGGAATGATGTCGGTTGTGACCTGGCCTTCCTGGTGATGGATCTCGAAGCGCGTGATGAGCAGGCCTTTGCCCATCATGCGCTCAACCGTTATCTCGAGCTCTCCGGCGATTACTCGCTGGTGCGTCTGCTGCCGTACTACAAGATCTATCGCGCACTGATCCGGGCCAAGGTGGCGATGATTCGCTATCACCAGCCTGACCTGTGTGAAGCGGATCGCGCCGATGTGCTGGCCGAGTACGAGCGCTATATCGGGCTGGCGGAGCGCTATAGCGAGATCCGCTTCCCTTACATGATCATCGGTGTGGGTGTCTCCGGCAGTGGCAAGAGTCGCTTCACCGAAGAGATGGTGCGTGAACTGGGCGGTGTACGCATTCGCAGCGATGTGGAGCGCAAGCGTCTGTATGGCTTTGCGGCGGATGCCGATACCGAGTCCGGGCTCAATGGCGGCATCTATACCCCCCAGGCCACCCATGCGACCTACGAGCGACTCTCGAATCTGTCAGCCACGCTGCTGGAATCGGGCATCCCCGTCTGCATCGATGCCACCTGCCTGAAGAAGGTGCAGCGTGATCGTCTGCGTCATGAGGCAGAAGCCCGTGGCCTGCCGGTGCTGATGATCAGCTTCGAGGCCGATGACGAGACGCTGCGCAAGCGCATCATCAAGCGTAGTCAGCGCAGTGGCGAGGCTTCCGAAGCGGGTCTGGAAGTGCTCGACAAGCAATTGGCCAATCGCGAGCCATTTGCGCCAGAAGAGCATGGTCAGCTGGTCCATATCGACACGACAGCGCCCAACGCCAATGTCACCTTGGCTCGCCTGATTCGTGAGCAGCTCAGGCTGCATTGAGACGAGCGATCGTTGTCATGGGGCATGGCGGAATGACCGCCATGCCCTTTTTTGTATTGCATAGTGCGCTCCCGAGTGAGCCTTGGCTTTGGTTGGGAAGCTATGCATCTGGAAAGGAAATATCATGCGCCAACAATGCGTAAATACCGCCGCCGCTGCCATCAGTCTGGCACTGCTCGCGGGCTGCTCCAGCCAGCCGACAACCGCTGATCTCATGCGCGGTCAGGCTGAGGAAGCCAAGGCCGTCGCCAAGGTGCGTGATCAGCTGGCCGATAATTGGGAGAGCGGCAAGTCTCTGGTGGCCGCGGGTGAGAAGCAGATCGTCAGTGGTGAGAATCTGGTCAATGATGGCGAATCCAATATCGCCAAGGGCCAGGCGCTGATCGACAAGGGCAATGGTCAGATCAAGAAGGGCAAGGCGCGGATCGCCAGCGGTAAAAAGCAGGTCAGCAAGGGCCGTCAGATGGTGGATGAAAGCCTTGAGAGTTATCGCAAGTCCTTCCCGGAGAATGTCGTGACACCGCCAAAGAAGTAACTTGCCGCTGCGATAGATGTTTCGCGGCTGGTACTGGAAGGCCGCTGACAACCCTGTCAGCGGCCTTTTTCATTATGGGGATCCACCGAGCGGAAAAACGAAAAACCCCGCTTGCGCGGGGTTCTGTAAGACATCCTGGCTGGGGCGTGATCAGTACTGCATCACGTTGGCTACGTTGCCACCGCCAGTCTGGGTGATGGTGGAAGAGTTGGTGAAACCAGTCTGCGTCACATTGGCAGTATTCGGCGCAAAGCTCATGAAGCCGCCAGCCTGCTGCAGAATGGTGGATTCGTTATGTCCGCCTACCTGCAGCACGGTCGCACTGTCGTTGTAACCGGTCTGGGTAATATAGGACTCGTTATCAACCGCCCAAACCTGCGTGACATTGGCATCGTTGTTGAAGCCGCTTTGCTCAGTCATGGCCAGATTGCCCAGGCCAGCCTGCTTGATATCAGAATCATTGAAGGCACCGCTCTGAATGACCATGCTACGGTTACCGTAACCGTACTGGTCTATCTCGGAGTCATTGTGGAAGTCAGACTGAGATACGCTGGCACGGTTGTAGCCACCCGCCTGATTGATATCGGAATCGTGTGACTTGTCGCTTTGCATGACACGAGCTCGCTGATGCTTGCCGGATTGTGCGATGTCCGAGTCACTGAAGGCCCCCGTCTGCATGACACGTGCCTTGCTGTACTTCCCGCTCTGTAACACGCTGGAGTCATGGTAGATGCCGCTCTGGCTGACGGAAGCGACGTTGTAGTCACCGCTCTGTTCGACATCCGAATCATGGCCGAGGCCCATCTGGGTCACGGTCGCTTTCTCGTGACTACCGCTTTGCGTGGCAATGGACGAGTTGAAGGCGCCTGTCTGGGTCACGGTCAACTCATTGAAACGACCACTTGAGTTCGGGCCGCTATCGCCTTGCTTGGAGACGGAGTTGTTGCGCAGGCCTTCCTGGGTGATGGTGGCCGTGTTCTTGAAGCTTTTCTGGTCGACATCAGCGTGGTTGCGGCGGCCATCCTGGTAGACAGTTGCTATCTGTGCCTGCCCCCTCTGCAGGACATCCGCCATATTGGCCAGGCCTTGCTGGTTGACACTGGCAATGCTCGCGACGCCGCTCTGGTAGACAGTGGCGCCGTTGAAGGCCCCTGTCTGGTCAATATCACTGGTATGCTCTCCGGCGTTGAACGGGTTTCCATTGCGATCACCTTGGGTGACCGTCGCGCCATTGGCGAAACCGGTCTGATCGATGTCGGAAGCATTGTCCACTGCCATCGCATGTGAAGAGAAAGCGACAGCGGCAGCCAGCAAGCTCATTTGGATTTTCATGGTTTGTTCCCTTGTGTAGATCGTTTTTTGAGTTGTGTTTTTATTATTGATTTTCTTCTGGTCGTGCATCCCCTGACATGATGACGGTCTGGTTTTTCGTGATCCGCGACATCATGTTGTACTGCTACTGCTCTTTTGTGCCCTTTCCAGAAGGTTGTGTTCGTCATGCAGGACTTTTGACTACATGAAAGCGAGAACACCTCCTGGCTAAGCAAAATCCATATTGTCGATTCGACGAAAGCGAATATTCAGCCACCACCTTCACAAGCATCATCGTCATAGAGCGATGTCATGCGAGCCATCGTGGTAAAGATCACTGTTGTATGACCTGGACACGCATATGGCCCCGTGAATATTGAGTGATACTTGCCGGTACCTGACTACTGGCCTGTTGTAGAAGCGTGGCGCTTCCCCCGATGCCTGTCTGCTGAATGCTGGCGCTTTGCCCAACACCTTGCTGAATGATCAGCGCATCATGATATTGGCCATGCTGAAGAATGCTGGCTTCATGCAGGGCACCCTCTTGCAGCGTGTATGCCGTGTTTCCATTGCCATATTGATCGACACCTGCTTCATTCAGGGCACCGCTCTGGTCAATCAATGAGGCGTTGCCATTGCCATGCTGAGCGATCATCGCTGTGTTGTACGTGCCAGATTGCTCGATGACGGCCACTGAGTGGCTGCTTCCCAATTCGGAGGTGGTCGCCAGGTCATTGGCCAACACCCACAAGCTGAATGTCAGTGATGAGAAGAAAAGGCAGGCCTGTAGCATTCTTCTTTGTTGATGCTTTGCCGAAGCCATGGCGTGAGTCCATCCAGGTGACCGTCTAAGTGCTCTAACTATTGGTCTTTATCGAGGCCATCACCATCAGTCCTTTTCGGGTTTATGAGGGCTAGAGCTTGCTACTTATAATGTCTTGCCCAATAGCGGTGAGTAATGACAAAGGGTGGCCAGATTTTCAGCACCGTTCAGGGAGGTATTACTGTTGACGGTATTAGGCGCATGATATTTCATGCTTTGTTGTTTTATTTATTTCTTATGTTTTGCGCAGACACGAAAAAAGGCAGCCACCTCTTGTGAGGTGACTGCCTTTTGAGGGAAAGATAAACACCGCGAATACCAAGATGCTCTCTACGGGGTCTTGAATGTGGGCTGGCTCTACAACATCGGGGTCGGGGCTTGCAGGTAATCCATCAGCTCTGATGTCTGAAGGCTGTCCGGGTCCTGGAGAACCCAGAGCTGGCGTTCGACGCCTTGCGCAATCAAGTGAATCACGGCAGATTCGATGGCGGACATGACCGCCATCTGTACGGGTTCATTGCTGGTATACCCCGCTTCCATCTCCAGCAAGCGACTGAAATCGATGAAGCGATAGACGCCCGCCCTCAGCTCGCGTGAGTAGATCGTCTTGCTGGTATTGACGTTGGCGATGACCTGCCCCGTGGTGATATCGACAGCGCGCAGATTGACCGTCACCTGGTCCACCTGATACTGACCAGAGGCGCCGATCCCGAAGTATTCCGCGCCCGCCCCGCCTGTTCTGACATTGGAGTCAAAGGCAATGATGCCACCCTCGAACAGCAGGTTGGCGGCTTGCAACGCGGCAAGATCATTCTGTCCCGTGCGCTCCATGTTGGCGCGGATGATCTTGCGCTCTGTCAGCAGGTTCTGCAGTCCCACGCGCTCGAGTGGGATGAACCAGCCGGAGTCCGACAATGCGGCGCTCAGCATGGCGGCGCCACCCTGGGTGACCGCCGTAGAGAAGGTACTGGCAGGGGCAGGCCGGTACTGGCCCGTCTGGTCACGGAAGTCATAGATGGCGACCGGAATACGCCCGGCGGGAGGCGGCAGACTGATCAGGTCTTGATAGGTGGCGGTTCTTGGCATCAAGGTGCTGGGCACCCCTTCAAGACCCTGGGTATTGGCGACCATCGGCGCACAGCCTGCAAGCGCCAGGCTGGCAACGGCCAGCATGGGAGTGAGTATCTTCATTGGACGAAACCCTTCATCAGTAGCGGATCAGAATGTATTGCCTGATGTGCCGAGGTTGATGACGGTGGTTTCACCTGTGGCGCGGTCAAGCACCTGCATGGAGAAACCGCCATTGCCGTTGCTGACCACTTCAATGCGCAGCTGCGCACTGTCGATCACGCTGGAACGGCCGGGTTCCGTAGCTTCTACGGCGTCGGTGATGGCATCAGAGACCAGGCTGTTGCGCAGGTCATTGATGAAGATTTCGGTATCGGAGAGGCTATCGAAAGAGTAGGCATCAGGATCCTCATGGGTGTCCTGGGCCTGGGCCTTGCCAAGCAGGTAGCTGCCATTGAGAGGGTTGCCACCGAAACTCGGGTTGATGGGCTGATAGATGAGTTCACCGGCATATAGCGGCATCGCCGACAACAGCAACGACACCGCGAGTGTCTGATGCTTCATGATGTTCCCCTGTTCCCTTGCGTATTGTCAGGGTCTCCGTGTCCGGAGCCCATTTATTATGTCGGTCTTCAATACATCAGAATTCGTCACCGGCCATGTCCGGGTCGTTGCGCAGGGCTTCCATGACCTTGCGACGCAGGAACTGGTCGGAGACGCTTGATACAGCGGCGCTGGCGTACATATCCACGTCATTAAGGCGCGGAGGGAGCGTCGCTTCATACAGAACGTTGTTGCCTTCGGTGATCCAGATGAGGCTGCCCCAGCGTGCTGAGGGGCGTTCATGGATGCTGAGGGATGTGTTGCGGATGGCTGGGCTATCGAGGCGTTGCTGGCTGAACTGGCGGAAGAAGGTCTTGCCGATCATGGTCATGGTGCGATCGATCATCACGCCGCTGAGACCGTCGGAGAGCGTGGGACGAGTGCGCTGGATGGCGACCCCATCTTCCCCCTGACGGCGAGCCTGCTGCTCTTCACTGGCAACGGATACCTCGGGTCGCACCGCCTCCGGCGCGGATTGCGCGAAGGCGGGCGACAGACTGAAGCATGTCAGTCCCCAGGCGACCACCTGGCGGCTTGTCATGCCCCGACCGTTCACGACATCTGTGCTCTGCGAGCGATGCGTGGGGTGCGCGAGACAGGCATTGCCAGGTTCTGACGTGCCCAGTTCATGGCCTGAATGCGGTTATGCACCTTGATCTTGCGGAAGATGTTGTAGAGATGTGACTTGACCGTGTGTTCACTGACGAACAGCTGGTCAGCAATCTCGGTATTCGAGGCACCCGTGCCCAGCAAGCCGATGATTTCCACCTCACGCTGGGTCAGACCACAGACCGGGCGATAGGCGTTGAGCTGCTGACGGCGATAGAAATCCAGCAGGCGGGTCATCAGCGGTCGGGACATCCACATGTCGCCTTCCAGCAGTTTCGCGATGCCCTTGCTGATCAGTGAGAGGCTGTCCTGTCGGTAGAACACGCCTTGAAGATGGGTGCTGACCAGCAGGCTGGCAGCTTCCTCTTCATCACTGATGTTGATAGCGGCCAGCTCTGCGCTGGCATCCTGGCTGGCATCTGCATCCCAGCGTTGCATCGTGCCTTCATCGACGTGGTCGGTGTCCAGCAGCACTATCGTTCTTTCTGCCTGCCCGGGTGTGTAATCCTCGTCGGGGCTTGCGGAAGCCACCTGACACTCAAGCTGCTGGCGAATGTAATCCATGAAAAGCGCTGACTGCGGATTGCAGTCAGTCACCAGCAGCACCATTGCGTTCCCTGTAATCATGGTGCGAGACCTCTGAGTTGTCGTACCGATTTTTCTTGGCGGAGCCATATCTGAAGTGTGGTTGGGTGAGTCGTGTAGCACTGCACTCATTCACGTCGGGCATTACGCGCTGAGCACCTTTATAGGATTGCGCGATAGTGGGGATAAGGCAACCTCTAATCAGTACTTGCTAAAATAACCAGTTTATCCTTCCCCTCCAGTCCTGATTTGACCCAGAAAAAGAATAGGAAAAACAGTACGTAAACCTGATGAAATTAGCGCCGGTCATGATGACCCTTCTCGAGAGTGCAATGAAAACCAGACCTTTGCGCTTTTTTTACCAAGCTTTTCACTGGTTCAAAGGTACCACAGATCTAATGCTTGAAGGCTTCTCTTTAATGTCATTATGTAACTGGGCTTGTCTTTTTGTATCCCCGCATTCGAGGGGTGTCAGGAATGCGACGCAGTACTGCGCATGAGTCATTTCACTCTTGAAAAGTGAAGCGCTTACTACGCGTAGCCGACGTGAGACATGCTCTGTCGCTGTGGTGACCTCACAGATCCAACTGCTGGAAGAGATGCTCGTCCAGCGTCACCTGAGCCTCAGGATTCCGGCTCCGTCGTGCGCTTGGGGATGTAAAGGTTGAGGTGCTCGTGGGCCCACTGGATCGCCTGATGGCGGTTGTGGACTCTGATCTTGCGAAAGATGTTATATAAATGAGACTTCACGGTGTGCTGGCTCAACATCAATCTATGCGCGATATCTGCATTACTTTGCTGTGACGCTATGAGTGACAATATTTCCAGTTCTCGTTGTGTCAGTCCCATGACAGGCTGGAAGGCAATCTGTTGTTGTTGACGATAATGACGAATCAACGTCTGCATGATATTGCGAGTCAGCCAGTTTTCATTCTCGAGTATCTTGCCGATACCCTTGCTGATTTGTTCAAGGCTGTCCTGGCGATAGAAGATCCCGCTGAAAGGAATATTCAGAAGTAGTGAGATGGCATCGTCTTCATGTTCGACATTGAAGGCAGCGATCTTGTCGATATGGCTCCATCGCATCATCTGGGTCAGACTGCACTGGGTGCTGTCGATCAGCACCAGGCTGGGAGATGACGGCAGTGGGGCTTCATGGTGGCAGGCCTCGACGACACATTTCAGTGTCTCTTGCAGGTACTCGACGAACAGTTCGGTCTGCGGTGAAGGGCTTGTCACGAACAGGACTCTGGTAGCAGTCATGGGGCGCTCCTGTCGCAAGCGTTTTGGGGGGCTCATCATCAGCAGGCTGAGGCGGAGACATGAATCCACGGTGATTCGATGGTTGTCTTGAAGTCTAGTCGAGTGACACCTGGGGGCTGGCGCTGCGCATAGTGTTAGATGGCATAACGCCCATTTCTTTTATTTCCCACTTAAAGGCTATACAAAACATCGAGTTACGGGTTTTTTTCGGTTGATGTTTACTTGCTTGAGCCGCGAGGCACAGACAAATCCTGCACAGGCATTAGCCCGCGCTGAGGCAGATAGCCTGTATCGGCCTGTCAGTCTTCAAGTTGAGCACATGAGTGACATCGGCCCATGACACCATGGATCTCAGTCGTGCCTGGCGCAGACCCCTCGCGTGTACGCACCGGACTCACGCGCTAGAATGGGGTGCTGCAAGCGCCTCGCCCGTGTGACTCACACGCGGCCGCATTCTCGTTGTTCCTACCCCGGAGATTCACATGTCCGCTTCTTCTCTCGTACTGGCCAGTGGCAATGCCGGCAAGCTACGTGAATTTTCCCACTTGCTCGCACCGCTGGGGATCGAACCGATGCCTCAAGGGCAGCTGGGAGTGAGTGACGCCGAAGAGACAGGGCTGACCTTCGTCGAGAATGCGTTGATCAAGGCGCGCCACGCCGCAGAGGTCACCGGCCTGCCGGCGCTGGCCGATGATTCCGGGATCGAAGTCGATGCGCTGGGCGGGGAGCCGGGCATCTATTCCGCACGCTTTGCCGCGCGGCGTCAGCAAGGTAGCGGTGATGGTGACAACAACGCCGCCCTGTTGGCAGCGCTTGAGGGCGTGCCTGAGCAAGCGCGTACGGCGCGCTACTGGTGCGTGCTCGTCTATCTGCGCCATGCGGCAGACCCGGTGCCGATCATCGTTCAGGCCAGTTGGGAGGGACGTGTCCTTGACGCGCCACAAGGCGAGGGTGGCTTCGGCTATGACCCGCTTTTCTGGCTGCCGGAGCATGGCATGACCGCCGCGGCCCTGGATGCCGAGACCAAGAACCGTCTCAGCCACCGGGGACGTGCGATGCAGCAGTTGCTCGAGGCGCTTGCAGCGCAGAGCGGTCAGGCGTGATGTCCGCCGCGAACCTGCCGCCTCTGTCGCTCTATATTCACGTGCCGTGGTGCGTGCGCAAGTGCCCTTACTGTGACTTCAACTCCCACGGGGTCGGGCGTGATGCCGGCTTGCCTGAAGAGGAATACATCACGGCACTGCTGGCCGATCTCGATCAGGACCTGCAGTTGCTGCAGGGCCAGCCCGAGCGTGAATTGCACAGCATCTTCATCGGCGGCGGCACGCCGAGTCTGCTGAGCGGGGCGGCTTACCAGCGACTGTTCGATGGCCTGCGGGCGCGCATGACGTTCTCTGCCGACTGCGAGGTCACGCTGGAGGCCAACCCCGGCACACTGGAGCAGGGCCGCTTTGCCGCCTATCGTGCCGCCGGCATCAATCGCTTGTCATTGGGCGTGCAGACCTTCCAGCCGGAGCAGCTCGAGGTGCTGGGGCGCATCCACTCCGCTGAAGAAGCCGGGCGCGCGGTGGCCAGCGCACGGGCGGCGGGCTTCGACAATTTCAATATTGATCTGATGCATGGCCTGCCGGGCCAGACATTGGAGACCGCGCTGGATGATATCCGGCGTGCGCTGGCACTCAAGCCGACCCATCTGTCCTGGTATCAATTGACGCTGGAGCCGAATACCGAGTTCTATTCGCGCCCGCCGGTACTGCCGGAAGATGATCTGCTGTGGGATATCCAGGATCACGGTCACGCCGAGCTGGAGGCTGCCGGTTTCCGTCGTTACGAGATTTCCGCCTATGCCCTTGAAGGGCGCAGCGCGCGTCATAACCTCAATTACTGGAAATTCGGTGATTACCTGGGCATCGGAGCGGGCGCGCACGGCAAGTTGACGTTGTTGAAGACCGACTCGGCAGGGAACTTGAACGGCGAGTTGCAACTCCAACGCCGTTGGAAAAGTCGTCAGCCTGAAGCGTACTTGCGCAGGATGCAGGACCCTCGCGGGTTCGTGGCGGGTCAGCAGGAAATTGACCGCGATGAGCTGGCGCTGGAGTTCATGATGAATGCACTGCGCTTGACCGGGGGTGTCAGCTTCGAGGATCTGCGTCGCACGACCGGGCTGGATCGCGAGGCATTGGAGCCGGGCCTGAGCCAGGCGCGCTCGCGCGGGCTCATCGTTGAGGATGACGTGCTGTTGCGCGCCACGCCGCAGGGCTTATTGTTCCTCAATGACCTGCTGGCCATGTTCGACACCTGATTGATCAGGCATTATCGGAGGCATGACGATTATTTGCGCAATTGTCGTCTTGCCTTTAATGAGTGTGTAGATAGGGAGCGTTACCATGAAGAAGTCTGTACTCCTGGCCCTGCCGTTGGCAGCCGCCGTCGCGATGGCGGGTTGTTCCACGACCAACCCGTATACCAATGAGCAGCAGACCTCCAGTGCGGCGAAGGGTGCCGGCATCGGTGCGGTCGTCGGCGCAATCGCCGGGGCGACCAAGAGTGGTAACCATCGTCTCGACAAGGCGCTGATCGGCGCCGCTGCGGGTGCCGCCGCGGGCGGTGGTATCGGCTATTACATGGATGTTCAGGAAGCCAAGCTGCGTGATCAGCTGCAGGGCACCGGTGTCAGCGTGACCCGTGTCGGCGACCAGATCATCCTCAACATGCCGTCCAACGTCACCTTCGGCTCCGACTCCAGCACCCTGTCCGGCCAGATTCAGCCGGTCATGGATGGCGTCATCACCGTGCTCAAGGAATACGACGAGACTCGCGTCAACATCGCGGGCTATACCGATTCCACCGGTGCCAGCAATTACAACCAGAACCTGTCCGAGCTGCGTGCCCAGGCCGTCGGCAACTATCTGGCCAGTGGTGGCATCGCCTTCAACCGTCTGAACATGCGCGGTTATGGTGAAGCCAGCCCGGTGGCATCCAACGACACCGCCTCCGGGCGCGCCCAGAACCGTCGCGTCGAGATCACGCTGACGCCGATGGAAAGCTGAGACCCATCAGCTGTCATGGCGACATGACGGTGAATGACCACGAGGCCTGCGCATTTGCGTGGGCCTCGTTGCTTGGCAAGCACGGCTTTTGGGGTGACAAGTGATCATCTCTGCTATCCTTCAGCCCCTTCGGCGGCCTTGTCTGGTTTTCCTCTCGTCGCCGCCCCCCGATTTCTATCTGCTGCCTCGCTGGATGTGGCAGATATCGCCGTATCAAGGAGGCGCTCTTGCTCGCCTATCAGCACGCCTATCACGCTGGCAATTTTGCCGACCTGCACAAGCACCTGCTCGCCACCACCCTGGCCGAGCAACTATTACGTAAAGAATCTCCTGTTACGTTTATCGATACTCACGCCGGTCGTGGCTGGTATCCGCTGGCGGCCCGCGAGACGGAACAGCTGCGCGAATACGAGCAGGGCGTTCTGCCGTTGTGGCAGGTGCGTGATCGCTGGTTGACCGATGCGGGTGAGCCGAAGACCCCGTCAGCTGACAAGCCGCTGGCTCGCTGGCTGTCACGTCTGGCGGACATGCAGCCGGATGCCGCCAAGGGCAGCGCCAGCGAGCTGAGCGTCTATCCCGGTTCGCCCTGGTGGCTGAGCCAGTCGCTGCGCCGCGGCGATCGCCTGTTGGCCTATGAGCTGCATCCGGGCGAGATCTACCACTTCGATCAGGCGCCGGTGCAGCGTGACAGCCTCGGCAAGGTCATGCGTCGTCAGCAGGATGGTCTGTCCGGTCTGTTGGCGGCCGTGCCGGTCACCACGCCGCGCGTCGCCGTGCTGATCGACCCCAGCTATGAGCTGAAGAATGATTATCGTGATGTCGCCGAGGTCGTGGTCGAGACCCTGCGCAAGTCACGTCATGCCACCATCATGATCTGGTATCCGCTGCTGCCGGCGGGGCGTCAGCATGATCTGCTCGAGCGTCTCAAGAAGCATTCGCCGGCACCGATGTGGCGCAGTGAGCTGACGATCGATTCACCGGAAGGCGAGCACGGCATGTACGGCTCCGGCATGCTGGTGATCAATCCGCCGTGGCAGTTCGATCGTCAGTTCTCCACCGCCATGCAGGAAGTGGTCGAGGTGCTCAAGGGCGCGCTGCCGGCTCCGCAGTCGGTTGCCGTCGAGCACAAGGGCCTGTGGTGGCTGTCGGAGGAGGTCGCCCGCGAACGCAACGAGCCCAAGCCGATGCCGCGTGAGCGCCTGCTGTCGCTGCGCAAGCTCAACCAGAAGGTCAAGCGCGACAGCGATGTCGAGGTGACCCAGGCCAAGCCCAAGCGCGAGAAGCTCAAGCGCGGTGAAGGCTGGGCCAAGCCTCGCGTGCGCAATGACAGTGCGACGCCCAAGGCCAAGGGCAAGCGTCATTCCGCGACTGCCAAGCCCAAGACCAGCATCAAGGCGCAGGTCAAGGATGAGGTCCATGGGCATTCCGCGCCGAGCCAGAAGCGCGTCAGCGAGAAGCCTGCCGAGCGCAAGTCGACGGCCGCTGTCGAGCCGACTCGTCCGCGTGGCAAGGGCGAGACGGCAGGCAAGGGAGCGGGCAAGGATTCTGCCAGCTGGAGCGACTGGTCCTCCAGCGTGCCGGGTAAGGGCCGCCGCGAAGGCTCCACGCGGGTCAGCATGCGCAGCACGCCGGCGATTGGTCGTGATGGTCAGGTCAACCCGAACAGCACGACCAAACTGCCCAGAAAGTACGCGGCCAAGCAGCGTCCTGAAGACAACAAGGATGTCGGCAAGCCGCTGGATGCGCGTGAAGCGCGTGCCCTGCGTGAGAAGCAGGAAAGCAATGCCATGAGAGGCAAGGCTGCCAAGGGCGGCGCCAGCAAGGAAAGCTCTGGAAAGTCAGCAGCTGGCAAGACGAATTCAGGCAAGACAGCGCCTGCCAAGGACAGCTCTGGCAAGACTCAGAGCAACAAGCCACGCGGCCCGCGCAAGCCGTGATGGCTGAGGTGAACGCAGAACGCTGAGCGCCATATCAAGAGCTCGGACTGACAACGCCCCCATAGGCCATGCCTGTGGGGGCGTTTGCATTGTGGGTGTTTAGATAGTGGGGCGTCTAGATCGCGGGGCCCTTTGCATCGTGGGGTATTTGTATTGTCGGGGCCGTTGGCCTGATCAGTGTGCGATGTCTTCCCGCCATAGCCGCCGATAGAGGCCGGGTTCTGCCATCAGGGCATCGTGGGTCCCCAGCTGGGTGATGCAGCCCTGTTCCAGCACCAGCAGGCGGTCCGCATCACGCACCGTGGCAAGCCGGTGTGCCACCACGATCAAGGTCACTTCGCCACGCAGCTCATGCAGTGCCTGCTGCAACAGGGCTTCGGTATGGCTATCGATGCTGGCGGTGGCCTCATCCAGCAACAGCACGCGTGGTGTCGTGACCAGTGCACGTCCGAGCGCCAGCAATTGGCGCTCACCCGTGGAGAGACTGAGGCCGCGCTCGCCCAGCAGGGTGTCGAGCCCTAGCGGCAGACTATCGACCAGCGGCGTCAGATGCGCTTTGTGCAGAACCCGTGACAGGTGCTGCTGGCTGATTTCACGCCCCAGCAGCAGGTTGTCGCGCAGTGTCGTGGCGCGGATGAAGGGCTCCTGCGGGACGACGGCTATCGCGGTAGCGCGTTGTTGAGCCGACCACTCCATCAGCGGACGACCATCCAGCAGCAGCTGAGACGCCGGGGCAGGGCGCTGCCCGCTGAGCAGATCGAGCAGGGTGGACTTGCCGCTGCCCGTCGGGCCGACCACGCCGAGAAACTCACCGCTCTCGATGGCAAGCATCAGTCCATTGAGGGCCGGACCCTCCGCACCTTGGTGGTGGAAGGTCAGCTGCTCGAGTTGATAGTGACCACTCGCTATCACGGTGTTGTCCGAGTGCCGACGCGTGGCTGCCTGCGCTGTGCGCGTGTCTGGCTCAGGCGTCTCGCGTGGCCGGTCCAGGACCTCTTCCAGCCGGCCAGTCGCCACCAGCGCCGACTGGAAGACCTGCAGTCGCTGCGTGATCTGGATCAGGGGCTCGCTGATGCGCCCCAACCAGGCGATGAACGCGTAGAGCACTCCCAGTTCCGCACCGCCCCCCAGTTCGCGCAGCCCGAACACGGCGACCAGCGAGAGCGTGATCAGCATCGCCATCAGGTCGATGGCCGAACGCAACAGCAGCCCCGACACACGCACCGTGCGCATGCGCGCCTGATACTGGGAGACGTTGAGGTGGTGATAGCGCTGACTGAAGCGTTCGGTCTGGTCGCTTGCCTGCAGCACACTCATGCCGCCGATCGCCTCGGCGATTCTGGCATTCTGCAAGGCACGCAGGCGGCGCACCTCGCGTGCAGCGCGCCCGGAGAAGCGCTGATACAGCCAGATCATGCCGATGGAGAGCGGCACCAGCGCCGTCGCGATCATCGCCAGGGTGCCATCCATCAGGGCCATCGCCGACAGGATGCCGATCAACAGCACCACATTGCCGATCAGTGTCGCCAGCACCCCGATATACAGCTCCTTGAGCGACTCGGTGTCGTTGGTCACGCGGGCCACCAATTCACCGGCAGCGATATTGTCGAGGGTCGATAGTGGCTGGTGCAGCAGATGTGTGAAGACTCGCTCACGGATATCGCGCACGCTGGCGAGGGCCAGACGGGCAAAGCGCAGCTGCTGGAAATAGCGTCCGGCGGCGGCGCCCAGCTGGGTGATCACGTAGATGCCCACCAATCCGGCCAGGGCCTCGGGGGCGAGGTTGCCGGGAATCAGGTAGTCATCCAGATAGCGCTGGGTCAGCCACGGGCCAAGCACATCCAGTACGGTCGCCGCGATCAGGATCAACAGCGCGCGCAGGACCTCTGCGCGGCGCCTGCCCAGCGGTTGCCAGAGCAATGCCAGTCGCCGTCGGCTGAGCAGGCGAGTGCCGCTGAGGGTGTCGGGTCGTGTCGCGGCATCGTGGCTCATGAGCGCTCCGCCTTGGCATCGTCTTCGCGGTTGACCTGCTGGGCCTGCCATAGGCGCCAGTAGGCGCCGCGGGCGGCCAGCAGACTGGCGTGATCGCCCTGTTCCAGGATGCACCCGTCCTCGAGCACCAGGATCTGCTGGCAGGCCTGCACGGCAGACAGGCGATGGGAATTGATGATCAGCGTGCGCTTGAGGCCGTGATGATCGGGTTGCTGCAGGCGCGCGAGAGTCTTCAGCAGGGTGCGTTCGGTGACCTGGTCGACCGCCGACAGGGTGTCGTCCAGCAGCAGGATCGGCGCCTCGCTGAGCAGGCTGCGTGCCAGTGCCAGCCGCTGACGCTGGCCGCCAGAGAGCGTGATGCCTCGCTCACCCACCAGCGTTTCCAACCCCTGGGGGAGGCGGCGCAGATCTTCCTCGAAGGCTGCCGCGCGTAGTGCCTCTCGAATTCGCTCGTCGGAGGCCTCGGGGCAGGCGAGGGCGACATTGTCGGCTACCGAGAGCGCAAACAGGAACGGGTCCTGGGGGACCAGTGAGAACTGCTGGCGCCAGGCCGATAGTGTGTACTTACTTGCTTCTCTGCCACCGAGCGTCAAGACCCCTTGCTCAGGCGTCAGAGGCCAGCTGCGCGACAGCAGACGCAGCAAGGTGGACTTGCCACTGCCGGTCGCGCCGACGATCCCCAGACTGCCCCCTGCCGCCACCTGAAGAGAGAGGGGGCCAAGGGCACGTTGCTGGCTGCCCGGGTAGTGGAATTCATTGATCTCAAGGCATAGTGAATGGACACTTACCTTGTTCAGAGTGCCGCTGTCCTCAAGGGCTTCTGGCGCGGCGTGGAAGGTGGCCAGCCGCCGTGCGGCTGCCGCGCCGCGCTGCAGGATATTCAGGCACCAGCCAAGCGCGAACATCGGCCAGATCAGCTGCGCCAGATAGAGCGTGAAGCTGGTCAGTTGGCCCAGGGTGATGGCGTCATCCAGATAGCGCCAGCTACCCACACCCAGCGTCAGCAGCGTCGCCGCCGAGAGCGCAATGAACACCACCGGATCAAAGGCCGCCTCCAGCTTCTGGACGCGATAATCGACGGCTTCGGCGGCGGCGGCACGCTGCGAGAATCTTGCGCCTTCATCCTCCAGCAAGGCATGGCTTCTGAGCATGCGAATGCCGGCGAAGGCTTCCTGGGTCTGGTCATTCAGGTCCGAGAAGCGCTCCAGCGATTCGCGGAAACGCTCTCCGATCCTTCGCGAGATGCGTGCGAAGGCCCAGGCCATGAAGGGAAATGGCAACAGGGCGAGCAGCGTCAGTGGCACATCGATGGCGATCAGCATGATGCCGAGCACCAGCACGAAGGTCATGGCGCCATCGACGCTGGACAGCACGCCTTCCGCGGCGGCCATCTCCACGGCATCGATGTCCTGACTGGCGTGCGCCATCAGGTCTCCGGTGCGATGGCGCTGATAGAAGCCGGGGTCCAGGCGCGTCAGCTTGGCATGGAAGGCATCACGCTGCTCCGTCCCCAGCTGATAGGCGGTGCCGAACAGTGTCACGCGCCAGGCATAGCGCAGTGCATAGAGCGCAAGCCCTGCGCCTACCAGCCACAACAGGCGGCTCAGCAAGGCCTCGTGGTCCAAGCTGCCATCACGCAACGCATCGATGGTGGCGCCGATCGCCCACGGCAACAGCAGATTCAGCCCCGCGACCCCGATCAGGAACGCGATGGCCAGCAGATAGCGGGGCCAATGGCGGGTGAAGAAGTCGAGCAGCAGGTGGCGCAACGGGGCCTCGGGGAGAGGCCCGGTGCTCAGTTCATCGGCGGGGGCCGGCGGGGGAGAGGCGCTGGAGTCACGGGACTCGCGATGGGCATCCTGCGGTCTGTTCGATGTCGCGCGTCCCGCCATGTCGGCTCCCGGTCTGCCCCTGCCCGCCTCCGCCACTCGGAGGGGTCGGCAGAGGCAGTATAACGAGAGGGAGACAGCCAGACGCAAGCACTGTCGGCAAGAGAGGCCGGCTGCGGGCGAGAGTCAGCTCGGCGCGATCACTTCGGTGCGATCACTTGCCGATGCAGAAGCTGCCGAAGATTTCCCCGAGCAGATCATCGGCTGAAAATTCGCCGGTGATCTCGGACAGTGCCATCTGGGCGGCGCGCAGGTCTTCGGCCAGCAGCTCCCCGGCGCCGGCGCCATGCAGCTGGGCGTCGCCGTTGTCGAGAGATACGCCAGCGCGCTCCAGCGCATCCAGGTGGCGGCGGCGGGCGCTGAAGCGCCCCTCTGCGGTGCCGGTGAAGCCCATGATGTCCTTGAGGTGATCGCGCAGCGCATCGAGGCCCTGATTGTCGCGCGCCGAGATGCGCACCACGCTGGCCTGGTGGCGTGCCAGCTCGGCATCGCCATCCTGTGTTGCGGTGATGGCGGTCAACCCCGGCGTCTCGCCGCTGGTGTCGATCTTGTTGCGGACCAGCGTCAGGCGGGACGGGTCCGGCAGGCGCGCGACGAATTCCGGCCAGATCTCCATCGGGTCCGTCGCCGAGGTGGTCGCGGCATCGACCAGCAGCAGGACGCGGTCCGCCTTCTCGATCTCGTCCCAGGCGCGCTGCACGCCGATGCGCTCGACGGCGTCCGGCGTGTCGCGCAGCCCGGCGGTATCGATGATATGCAGTGGCATGCCGTCGAGATGGATGTGCTCACGCAGCACGTCGCGGGTGGTGCCTTCGATATCGGTGACGATGGCGGTGTCCTGCTCGGTCAGCGCATTGAGCAGGCTCGACTTGCCGGCATTCGGGCGGCCGGCGATCACCACCGTCATGCCCTCGCGCATCAGGGCGCCCTGGTTGGCAGCGGCTCGCACGCCTACCAGCTCGGCCTTGACTTCATCGAGGCGCGCCGCGACATGGCCGTCGGCCAGGAAGTCGATTTCCTCTTCGGGGAAGTCGATGGCGGCCTCGACGTAGATGCGCAGCTCGATCAGGCGCTGCACCAACGCGCTGACGCGCGTCGAGAACTCGCCCTTGAGCGAGCGCAGTGCATTCTCGGCCGCCGCGCGTGAGCTGGCGTCGATCAGGTCGGCGATGGCTTCGGCCTGGGCGAGATCCAGCTTGTCGTTCAGGAAGGCGCGCTCGCTGAATTCACCGGGGCGTGCCAGACGTGCGCCCAGCTGCACGCAGCGCTCCAGCAGCAGGTCCATGATCACCGGGCCGCCATGCCCTTGCAGCTCCAGCACGTCCTCGCCGGTGAAGGAATTCGGGCCCTGGAAGTAGAGCGCGATGCCTTCGTCGAGGGCGATGGGGTTGCCCTGGGTATCGAGTCCCATGAAGGGGCCATAGTGGGCACGGCGTGCCGGCGGGCATTGGCCCAGCATGGCCTGGGCGATGGCCTGACAGGCCGGACCGGAGACACGGATGATGCCGACGCCACCACGGCCGGGCGGAGTGGCCAGGGCCGCGATGGAGTCAGGCTGGTAGGCGGTAGACATGCACAAACCTCGGGCGCGAAGCCGGAATGAAGATGAAGGAGATGGCCGCTATTGTCGCGGCTGGAGGCCCGTGACAGCAAGCGGGGTGACGGGGAAGGCGCCTTGCGGCGGGAGTGTCGGCGCAGCCCTCGGAATCAGGGCCTGAAACGCCACGACCCCCGCCGAGGCGAGGGTCGTGGGTGAGTCATGTCAGGCGAACCTGAAAGGCATCATGCGCCTTTCTTGGTTGGCTCGGCATTCTCGATCTGACGAGTGATGACGTACTGCTGAGCGATCGACAGCGTGTTGTTGACGATCCAGTACAGCACCAGACCTGCCGGGAACCACAGGAAGAAGAAGGTGAAGACGATCGGCAGCATCTTCATGATCTTCGCTTGGGTGGGGTCCGGAGGCGTCGGGTTCAGCTGCTGCTGGATGAACATCGTCAGGCCCATGATGATCGGCAGGATGAACAGCGGGTCCTTCACTGACAGATCCTGGATCCACAGCATGAACGGCGCGTGGCGCAGTTCGACGGATTCCATCAGCATCCAGTACAGGGCGATGAAGACCGGCATCTGGATCACGATCGGCAGACAGCCCCCCAGCGGATTGATCTTCTCCGTCTGGTAGAACTTCATCATCTCCTGCGAGACCTTCTGGCGGTCGCTGCCGTACTTCTCCTTGATGCGCTGCATCTCGGGGCCCATCTTGCGCATCTTGGCCATCGAGCGGTACGCGGTCGCGGACAGTGGGAACAGCACGACCTTGACCAGAACGGTCAGCAGGATGATGGAGGCACCCCAGTTGCCGACCAGCGCGTGGATGTGCTCCAGCAGCCAGAACAGCGGGTTGGCCAGGAACCACAGCCAGCCGAAGTCGACGACCAGTTCCAGGTAGGGAGCGGTCGCTTCCAGCTGGTCCTGATCCTTCGGGCCGACGAACAGGGTCGCGCCGAGCTCAGCCTGCTGACCCGCGGCGATCTGGGTCGTCGGGCTCGCGAAGGCGGCGACATTGCGGTTCTGCTTGTCGACGTTGGCGTAGTAGAGGTTCTTCTGGTTGTCAGCCGGCACCCAGGCAGACACGAAGTAGTGCTGGATCATGGACACCCAGCCACCCTGGACGTCGACATTCTTGAAGCTGCCGTCCTGGATGTCTTCGAAATCGACCTTCTGGTAGTGGTTCTCTTCAGAAGAGAACGCCGCACCCAGATAGGACTTCATGCCCATGCCGCCACCGGAGGTCGGGTCCGCGCTGTTGTCACGGGCCAGCTGACCGATGAAGCGAGCATTGACCGGCTGCTGTGACTGGTTGTCCAGCAGGTAGTCGACCTTGATCTGGTAGCTGTCCTGGCTGACGGTGAAGCGCTTGATGACCGCAACACCATTGATGTCGGCCTTCAGGTCCACTTGCAGGCTGTCATCACCCTCGGCAAGGCTGTAGCTGTTGCTGTCGGCAGAGAAGGCGATACGGCCCTTGTGGCCATCCAGCTGCAGGCCGGACTTGGCCACGTAGCTGCGTGACTGATTGTCGGACAGCAGCACGAAGGGCGACTCGGAAGCGTTGTTCTGCTTGTGCTCGAGCAGCGCTGCATAGACCACGTCACCGCCCTGCGGATCGATACGCAGGTCCAGCACGTCAGTCTTGACTTCAATCAGGTTGTTGCTCGGGGTGCTTGCTGCGCTATCCGGCGTGGAGAGGCCGGTATCGCCATTGGCAGTCGTGCTGCTGCTTGGGGCTTCAAGGCCTTGCGCAGTGGCATTGGCGGCCTGAGAGGCAACCTGGGGAGCCTGTGTTTCCGCAGCCGGCTGGTCGTAGTCCTTGTTCCACTGGACCACCATCAGATAGGCGACAACCGCAAGCGGAATCACGAGGAGTAATCGTTTGACGTCCATGGTGTATACCCGTTGGAGGGTGAATCAATCTGGCGGGGAGTCAGATGAGTCCGGTCACGAACGGTAGGGCGTATAACGAAAAAAACGCCACATGCCGGACGCACCGGGCAGGTGTCGCGTCAGGCAGGTGGCGTTGACTTGGCCGCTTTCTGGCGTCTGGCGTCCTTCTCCAGACGAGCCCACATGCCGTCCAGCTGGCGATGCAGAGTCTCGTTGTCCAGCTCGGTCACGCCTCGCTTGGCCAGTACGACGATGTCGACGGCCGGAAGGCGCTGCTGGCGGAGGCGAATGGATTCGCGCGTCAGACGTTTGAGGCGGTTGCGATCTACGGCACGGCGCACGTTCTTCTTGCTGAACACCAACCCCAGGCGGGCATGTCCCAGGTCATTCGGACACGCCAGGGCCAGAAGCCCCTTGCCGTGTACCTTGAGGGTGGTGTGATCGAAGACGTGCCGGTAATCCCCGGCAGTCAGCAAGCGAAGCTGCCGGGGAAATCCCTGACGGGACATCCGGGCCTCGATCAGGCGCTCAGACGCTTACGGCCTTTCGCACGACGACGCTGGATGACCTCACGGCCACCTTTGGTCGCCATACGAGCACGGAAACCGTGTGTGCGCTTGCGCTTCAGGACGCTCGGCTGAAATGTGCGTTTCATAGCTGCTTCTTCCCACGTGGTTGTTTGGAAAAGGTCAACGAATGTTGCCCTGTATCCACATGAGGACAGGGCAGATTGGTCAGGGGCAGGGATTCTAGTGAATCTGCAAGTGGCTTGCAATGTCGCGTTGGAAGTTGTCCACAGCCCGTTCGCGGCATTTGACGACAGATATCGTCTACGCCGCCCGCCATATGGCGCTTCGTGTCTCACGCGGATCACGTGCAAGACAGGCCTTCGGGCACAAAAAAATTCGATTTGGCGTCCTTGAGCCTACAGGCACCGCTCGCCAGGCAAGCGATCAGCGCTTTTTCAGCGCTCAGTGGGGCTGAGTGATCGGCATCGCCCGCCATGGCGATGCGCGGGAAGGGTGCAAGTCCTGTGTTCGGTCGTGAGCCTCAAGGACTCGCGTTTCTGACGAGCGGTTGTGCACTTACGACCCTTGCGTGTCAGGCGCGCCGAAAAGTCGCAGTGGATAACCCGGGATTCTGCCGACGCGATCACAGCCCCTCACACCTCGCGTGATCCGAAGATCGCGGGGCTGCTGTCATTACTACAGAGAAGTAGTTCTGAATAACCAATAACTATTAAGGAAGGCAGTTGCTGTGGATAACCTGTTTTTTCCTATCTTGCTCAATTGCATGTCGATAGGACAGCTCTGGCGATAAGTGGTGGGCAACCTGCGTTCAGCCTGTGCATGGCCATGTGCATAACTGTCGTCTTGTCCACAGTCGAAATCTTGTGCGCGGATACTCCCCAGCCTGTCCCGATGCGGATACTTGAAGAATACCGATGTTGTCCACAGTGCTTTTTGCGGCAGATGTCGTGTGGATAACTCGTGGCTTGGCCTATACAATGGCCGCCCCTTCGACAACTGGATGTGAGGTCGC